>JAPTYK010000001.1:0-4800000 GCA_026913215.1 Streptomyces diastatochromogenes
CCCCGCGCCGGGGTTAGAGCGGGCCTCGCGCAAGCGCGAGGCGAATTCCCCCGCAAGCGGGGAAATTGAATTCCGCAAGCGGAATTCTGAGGGAGGGTCAATTCGCGCAAGCGCGAATTGTGGGCATCCGCGCAAGCGCGGATGCGGGTGTCCGCTTGCGCTCCCACCCAACCGGCTACGCCGGGCAGCGAGGGTGGGGGGTGCATCGCGCCGTGGCCTGTGTAGGGTCTGGGATTCTGCTCCACCACCCCTAGGCCGTCGACGCGTCGAGGCCATCCTCTGGAACCCTGGGGGAAAGGGCGGTGATGATGCATCAGCGTTCTGTCTGTGTAGGGCCTGGGAAACCCTCCCGGCACCACTCCGATGCGCCTTCCGGTGAGGAATGCCTGAGAGTGTATCAGGATCAGGGTGCAATCGTGTCGGGAAGCACGTCTTACGTGATGCATCACGGGTGTCTCCCTGTGTAGGGGTTGGGATGCTTGCCCGCCCCCTCTCCTCCTGTAGGTCGGACACGGAGCCAGGGCCGGGAACGACGCGGAACGCGGCGCCACGGGGCCGGGACCACCACCAGGACCACCCCGGGGAGCTGTCCCCGGCTGTCCTGTGACATTCGATCTTGACCGATTGGCAGGTGATCTTGCCCAGGTGACTGCGGTGCGATCAGCGTCCGTACAGGGAGATCACGGTCTTGCCGAAGGACGCGGGCTGAAAGCGAAAACCGGGGGCGACACGGTGGGCGTCCCAGCGGATCACCGCGATGGGCGGGAGAACCATCGGTATGGCGTGCTTGCCGTCGGAGGAAAGCGACAGTCCCAAGGAGACGTAGTCGTGGGGCGGCTCGTCGAGGATCCATGGCGATCCGTGGGTTTCGCGTTTGCGTGGGCTCAGCGAAGCGACGTACAACCAGGTGCCACCGGCGTCGCTGACACCGAGCCTCAAGATGAGGTGGGCTCCCGGGTCCGAACTATCGTGCCGCTCTATGTCATCCGGGGGGTCGCCGACGACAACGGAGAAGAACAGCGACTCCGCCTCCATCAGGTCGATGGGCTCCGAGTAGCCGGTCCCGGTGAGCGTGACGCCGTCCTGGTCGTCGCGATTGTTCGTCCAGATCAGTCGCACGGGTTGAGCCATGGTCCCCCCAGATAAGGGCCGGAGCCGTCCGAGCGTGCCGCCCCAGGCTAAAGCCCATCGTGCCCCGGGCCCGACAACCAAGGGAAGCCCGCCGCGAGCCGCTGACACCGCGAGGCGCCGCACGACCTCATGCAGCAGTGGGGCAGACGGTCAAACTCACCTGTCAATCGGTCACGGTCGCTTGTCACAGATCACCGGCCGGGGGCCGGCCCCGTGGTGAGCGGGCTCCCTCTCACCTCTCAGCCGACCCACCTGGGAAAACGGCCTGAGAGCCTCTCAGGCACGGCCTCACCACGGGGCTGTGGTGAGGCCCGCTCACCACGGCTGGTGGGCCCCGCCGGTCCACCTGGGCACCCCTACACCGTCGCCCGTTCCGCGGTGCCCTGTGCGCCGTTCTCCGCCTCGAACGCGTCTGCCCGCGCCCCGAGGACGCGGGCGGGCGATGGGGCGGGAGACAGCCGTACAGGCGGTCACGACACGGCGCTCACGCAGGGGAAGGGGCCGCCCGACGGGGCGGGCCTGGGGTGCTGTGGTTACGGGTTACCGGTTACAGGCTCGGAGCCGCCCGGACACCGTCCTAAGCGGCGTGAACTGGCATCCTCGGCGGCCTGTAACCGGTAACCGCTCGGCGAGGCGGCGCAGGGCTGGGTCTGCGCCGTGCCCGGCCGCTATGGGAGTGGGGCGGTGCCGGGGTCGGTCGGGCCGCCGCCGAGGGCGCGGCGGGTGGGTGTGGCGGGGGGTTGGTGCCGGGCGAGGACTCCTCGGTCGCGCAGCTCGTCGAGGTCGGGCAGGTGGATGCCGGGGAGGTCGGCGAGCAGGTCGGCTTGGGCGGCTTGGATGGGTGGGGTCTGGGGCCGGGGCCGAGGGTGCGTCGTGCGGTCACACGGCGCATCGTACGGCCGCGCGGTCGGCGGGTGGCCAGCGCGAGGGCGAGGGCCGCAGTGGGGCCTTCAAACCGTTCCTCGCCGGGGGCGGACGAAGCCGGGCCCATGCGGGCCGTCCCTGAGAGCTGGCCCGTGCTTCGTCCTGCGTGGAGAGGGAGAGGAAGGCCTCTCTTGGGCTCCAGAAGAGGTGTCGGCGTGGGGATTTAGTGACCCGCTGGCCCTGACCGGTGCGGGTGCGGGGAGCGGCCAGAGGGGCCCGCAACCGGTGGCGCAACCCGTGGAGCAGCCGGCGAGGCGACCGGTGGAGCAGCCTGTGGAGCGACCGGTGAGGCGACTGCGGGCTGAGCCTGGCTGCCTCAGCCGCCGGCCCCTGGTGCCTCTTCGCGCGTGCTGGTGCTTGGCCAACCAGCCCTGTAGGGAAGTAGTCGGCGTGCGTGGCGGCTCGGAATTCACGCTGTGGACTGCGGTTTTGTACCTGTCGACTCGTGCCTGCGGTGGCACCCAGGGCGTGACCCAGGATGTGACTCAGGGTGCGACCTGGCCGCGTCGGCCAGGTCGTGCTCCTGCTCCTGGTGCTCGGGCACGAACCGGTGCGGGAGTCACCCATGTCTAGGACGGTCTCCTTTGGCCCCGCCGTAACGGCTTCGTCTGGCCCCGGGTAGGAACGGTTTGAACTGGCCCCACCTGGCTTCCACGAGGCCCTGTCGACGTCATTGTCGGTGGCGGCACCTACCTTTTGCTCATGACTGATCAGCAGTGGGCGGGCATCCGTCAACGGGTCGAGGCTCTGAAGGCATCCCCGGCGAGCAACGAAGTGTTCGGGGCCCGGGGGCACCGATGGGTTCTGGAGCAGCCGCTCGGCCATGACGAGCTCGCAGAGCTCGAGGCGCAGATGAAGGTGACGCTGCCGGAGGAATTCCGGACCTTCCTCCTGTGTGTCGGCGCGGGTGGTGCTGGTCCCGCCCATGGCATGTTCCCGGTTCGGCGAGTGCAGGGCCGCTGGCGGTGGGAGGGCGACGGCGCGGACATGGCAGACCTGTCCCGGCTTGCCGAGCCGTTTCCCGAGCAGGGCCCGAATCCCGAGCTCGTCGAAGCGCTCCTTGCTGAACGCCCCGAGGAAGAGGACTTCGACGAGATCGAGGAGTTCGACGACGCCATTGAGGCATGGGACGAACGGTGGGACGCCGTCATGTTCGCCCCCGAGCGCACCGTCGGTGCGATCGTGCTCTGCCACCTGGGGTGCGCCCAGCGGGAGTGGCTGATCATCAGCGGCAGCCACCGCGGCACGATCTGGTCAGACTGCCGGGTGGACGACGCCGACCTCGCACCGCTCCTCGGCCGCGACGGAAAGCCGGTGACCTTCGCACAGTGGTATCTCGACTGGCTGAGCCAGGCTGAGCGCACGGTGCTGGGAGCAATCTGAGCACCCGGAGTGGACCCACCGCGCACGGGCATCGCCTCCACCCCAGGACACCCGCGAAACGTCACCCGATCGAAGGGTGGGGCCACTCCAAACCGTTCCTCTCCGGCGCCGCCCTGGCCCATCACCCACACGGCCCGAAAGTGGGGCCAGCCGAAACCGTTCCAGTGGGGCCAAGACACACCGTCGAAAACACCACCCTTTCACCTGGGGAAACGGCCTGAGAAGCTCTCAGGCCCGGCCTCACCACAGAGGGCTGTGGTGAGGTCCGCTCACCGCGGCGGGTGGGCCCCGCCGGTCCACCTGGGCACCCCTACGCCGCCGCCCGTTCCGTGATGCCCTGTGCGCCGTTCTCCGCCTCGAACGCGTCTGCTCGGCCGGTCCTTGCGGCTGCGGGTCTTCACCGGGTCTGGGGGCCGTGACCGGGGCGGGGGGCGGGGTGGCGGGGTCGCTGCCCCGCCCCGAGAGGGCCAGGGGTCAGGAGGCCGGCCAGATGGTCCCTGTGCTGAGGAGTTGCGGCGCGGAGGCCGTGTAGGCCCTGATTCCCTGGCGGAGGGCCGTCTTCGCGGACAGCGAGGACGTGGTGGCGCGGAGATCGGCCGCCTTGTCGGGCTTGATGCTCGGGTCGTCACTGGCCGCCGTCACTCCATAGCCTGTCAGAGTCCTCTCGTACGCGGGGCCGGTCTTGTCGACCACGTATGCCGTCGTCTGGTCGAGCGCGGCCAGTACCGTCGCGCGGCTGCTGTGCAGCTCCTCCTCGCTGAGCCCCGCGGCGGGGATCTGCGCGGGCAGCGAGCCCGAGGCGAGCTGACCGTTGTCGGTGTACAGGGCGCAGGTGGTGTAGGTGGGGGTGATCAGGGCGATCGCCGCTCCCGGACCGGTCCAGATGGGAAGGCTGGCTCCGATGGCCGTGACCTTGCTTTCGGGCTCGATCACCACCTTCGTGTTGGTGCCCCATGCCTTCTGGATCCAGGTCTTCGACAGGTTCCGGTCGAACTTGCAGGACATGTCCGGCAGGACCAGGAGGACCCTTTCGACCGTCAGGTTCTCCTTGCCGGTCAGTTCGGCGGCGGCCTGGAAGGTCTGCTCCAGCGCTTGCTGATCGGTGATGGTGTTTCACCTTGAGGGGGCGTTGTACCGGTTCCGGGGCGGCGGTTCCCACGAGCAGCGCTCCATCCCGTTCACCTGGGGAAACGGCCTGAGCGCCTCTCGGGCCCGGCCTCACCACAGAGGCTGTGGTGAGGCCCGCTCACCCCAGCAGGCGGGCCGCGCCGGTCCACCCGAGCATCCCCGCGTCGTCGCCCGTTCCGTGATGCCCTGTGTGCCGTTCTCCGCCTCGAACGCGTCCTCTCGCTCCCTGAGGAGGCGCGGGCGGGGAGTTGGGGCGGGAGATGGCCGTGCGGGCGGTCGCGACACGGTGCTCGCGCAAGGGTGAAGGGGTCGCCCGGCAAAGCGGCCTGGAGGTGCTGTGGTTACGGGTTACCGGTTACCAGTTACAGGATCGGAGCCGCCCGGATACCGCCTTGCGGCGTGCCCGGCGGCTACGGGAGTGGTGTGGTGCCGGGGTCGGTGGGGCCTCCGCCGAGGCGTCGTCGGGCGGGCCGGGGCTCTGTGGGGGGGGCGTGGGGCGGGAGTCTGGCGTCTTCCAGGGCCTGCCAGGCCAGTTCGAGGGCGAGGCGCTGCTGGGGGTCCATGGTCACGGCTTCCCGGTGGGAGATGCCGAAGAAGTCGGGGTCGAAGCGGTCGATGTGGTCGAGGAATCCGGTGCGGGCCGGTCCGCGGCCGTTCGGTCGGTCGGTGAGGGCGTCGTGGCCGTCGTGGAGCAGTGGCCAGAAGGCGTCGGGGTCGTCTGCCTGCGGGAAGCGGCAGCCGATGCCGACGACCGCGACGGCGTGTGGGGGGAGGTGGTGGCTGTCCCGGTGGGTGTCGTTCCTCGTCGTTCCCCCTCGCACTCCCCATATGATCAGACAGCGAATGGCCATAAGATGCCTTACGGTTGTCGTCAACAGCACCGCTCCGCGCGCCGGCCTGCGGCCAGGGAATCGGGGTGCTTGCATATGTAAGGTCTCTTATATAGAGTCAATCACGGATTACCGTCAGCAAGTGGAGGGTTGAAAGTTCCATGACACTGCCTGCCAAGCAGCTCGGCACGACCTCGATGACCATCAGCCGCACCGGCTTCGGGGCCTGGGCCATCGGTGGCGGGGGCTGGCACTACGCCTGGGGTTCCCAGGACGACGCCGCCTCGGTCGCCGCCATCCGGCACGCCGTCGAGGCCGGCGTCAACTGGATCGACACCGCCGCCGTCTACGGACTGGGGCACTCCGAGGAGGTCATCGCCAAGGCCCTCGCCGACTTCCCCGAGGCCGACCGCCCGTACGTGTTCACCAAGTGCGGCCTGGTCTGGGACGACAACGACCCGGCCGCCGCGCCGCGCAACTCGATGCGGCCCGACAGCGTCCGCCGCGAGGTGGAGGGCTCCCTGCGCCGCCTCGGCGTCGAGAGCATCGACCTGTACCAGGTGCACTGGCCGGACACCGGCGGCGAGGCCCTCGACTACAACGACCCGCAGCAGGCCCAGGCGGCGGCGCGGGGCGCCACGCCGCTGGAGGAGTACTGGCAGGTCATGGCCGACCTGAAGACCGAGGGCAAGGTCCGCGCCATCGGCCTGTCGAACCACTCCCCCGAGCAGGTCGCCGCCGCCGAGCGGATCGCCCACGTGGACGTCGTCCAGCCGCCCTTCTCGGCGATCAGCCGCGGCTACGCCGACCTGATCGCGCAGGCGCAGGCGGCGGGCACCGGCGTCATCGTGTACTCGCCGCAGCAGTCGGGCCTGCTGACCGGGGCGTTCTCCAAGGCGCGCGCGGCCGCGCTGCCGGACGACGACTGGCGCAAGACCCACCCCGACTTCACCACCGGCCTGGACGCCAACCTCGCCCTCGCCGCCGCGCTGGTCCCGGTGGCCGAGCGGCACGGCGTCTCCCCCGGTGCCGTCGCCGTCGCCTGGGCGCTGGCCTGGCCCGGCATCAGCGGCGCGATCGTCGGCGCCCGCAGCCCCGAGCAGGTGGACGGCTGGATCGCCGCCTCGACGCTGGAGCTGACCCCGGCCGACTTCGCCGAGATCGCCCGCGCGATCGAGACCACCGGCGCCGGCGAGGGCCCGGTCTCCGCCGCCTGACCCCCAGCGTGGGGCCGCCCGTTCCCCTCGGGCGGCCCCGCATCCTTCCCGCCACGGCCGGGCCCCGAGGGATCGTCCTCCTCGGGGTCCGGCCGTGGTGCTGCGCGCCGGGGCCGTACGGTCCCGGGCCGCCGGCCGCGGCGGGCCTTCTTCACGCGCCGGCGGCCGGGAGGTAGGCGAACAGCAGCCGGCCGTCCTCGCCCAGCGGCGCGAGCACTTCCAGGTGGTGGCCGGCCGGGCCGCGGTCGGGACGCCCGGCGCGCACGGCGCCGGCGGTGCCCCCGGCGTGCCGGGGCCGGGCCAGCGCCGGGCGAAGTCGGCGCTGCGGGCGGACAGTTCGCGCGCGAGACCGGCCAGGAGCGGGTCGCCGGGGCAGCGTGCGGCGTGGTCGCGCAAGGCGTCCACCACCGCCCGCGCGGTGTCCTCGCCGCGCAGGGCCGGCGGCCGGGCCGGGAGGGGCAGGAAGGCGAGCCGGGCGAGGTTGCGGTCGGCGGCGGGCAGGGCGGCGAAGTCCGCCAGGGCCTCGCGCGCGCACGGGTTCCAGGCCAGGACGTCCGTACGGCCGCCGAGCAGGACGGCGGGCGCGTGGCGCAGCGCGGCCAGCAGGCGCAGCGCTCCGGGTCCGGGCGGCGGCTCGCCGGGGTGTCCCTGCGGGGCTCCGGGGCGGGCGAGGGCCCGCAGCCGGGCGCTCTGCTCCTCGTCGAGGCCGAGGGCGGCGGCCATCTTCGCGCAGACGGCTTCGGAGACGGTGCGCACGCGCCCCTGCTCCAGGCGGGCGTAGTAGTCGACGCTGATCCCCGCCAGGAGTGCGAGCTCCTCGCGGCGCAGGCCCGGCACCCGGCGGCGTGTCACCCCGGGGCAGGCCCAGGCCCGCCGGACCGGTCGCCGCCCGCCGGCCGCGGAGGAACTCCCCAGCTCCGACATGATGATCAACCCCCTTACAGATGTAAGACGTCGAATGAATGTCAGTAGACTACACACAGGGAGCCGCATCCCGCGGCGACGGAGAGGAACGACCATGCGCACCACCACACTTGGACGCACCGGCATCACGGTCAGCCGTGTCGCCCTCGGCACGATGATGCTCGGCGCCTGGGGCAACCGGGACCACCAGGAGGCCGAGCGCCTGATCCACACCGCCCTGGACGCCGGGGTCACCCTCATCGACACGGCGGACATGTACTCCGCCGGCGAGTCGGAGGAGATCGTCGGCAGGGCGCTGAAGGGCCGGCGGGACGAGGTGGTCCTGGCGACCAAGGTCCACTTCCCGATGGGAGAGGGCGGGCTGCGGCAGGGCAATTCGCGCCGCTGGATCCGGCAGGCCGTCGAGGACAGCCTGCGCCGCCTGGACACCGACCGCATCGACCTCTACCAGGTCCACCGGCCCGACCCGGCGACCGACATCGACGAGACGCTGTCGGTCCTCTCCGACCTGGTCCGCGAGGGCAAGGTCATGGCCGTCGGAAGCTCCGACTTCCCCGCCGAGCAGATGGTGGAGGCCCGCTGGACGGCCGAGCGCCGCGGCCACGTGCCCTTCCACACCGAGCAGCCGCCCTACTCGGTCTTCATGCGGGGCGTGGAGCGCTCCGTGCTGCCCACCGCGCAGAAGTACGGCGTGGGGGTGCTCACCTGGAGCCCGCTCGCCAGCGGCTGGCTGACCGGCCGCTACCGCCGCGGCACGCCGCTGGAGCTCAACGCCTTCCGGCGCGAGCTGATCTCGCACAAGTTCGACCAGAGCCTGCCGGGCAACGCGCGCAAGTACGAGATCGTCGAGGAGCTGATCGGGCTCGCCGCGCAGGCGGGCCTGTCCCTCACCCACCTGGCGCTCGCCTTCGTCCTCAGCCACCGGGCCGTCGACAGCGCCATCATCGGCCCGCGCACCGTCGAGCAGCTCGACGACCTGCTGGCCGCCGCCGACGTCGAACTCGACGACGCGGTCCTGGACCGGATCGACGAACTCGTCCCGCCCGGCACCGATCTCAACCCGTCGGACGCCGACTACACTCCGCCTCACCTGGCGGACGCCGCACTGCGACGCCGCTGATCAGCGCGGTGCGCGCGCGGCCGGCACGACGGCCGACATCTGAAACAAGACTGTTCTCAGATGCCGTGCACCAATAAGAGATATGCGGGTAACCTTCGAGTCATGGCGTCATCGGCAATGGAAGAACGCATCGGGGACCGCATCAAGCGGGTGGAGCAGGAGCTCACCGCCGCCAAGCACGCGGCGCTCCGGCCGTTCAAGATCAACGTCCCGCAGTACAACGTGCTCCTGGCCCTGCAGCAGCAGCCGGGACTGTCGGGAGCGGCCCTCGCGCGCCGCGGCATGGTCACACCGCAGACGATGTCGTCCGTCCTCTCCACCCTGGAGGGCCGGGGCCTGGTCGAGCGCCGGCCCCATCCGATCCACCTGAACATCCTGGAGGCCCACCTCACCCGGACCGGCGGCACGCTGGTCCGCCGGGCCGACGAGGCGGTCAAGGAGGTCGAGGCCCTGCTGACCGGCTGCTTCGGGCCGCGCGAGGCCGAGGAGTTCCTGGCCCGGCTCGACGCGTGCTCGGCGGCGCTGGCCGGCTTCAGGCCCGCCGCCGCCAAGAAGTAGCCGGAAGGCTCCCGCCCCGGATCCGGGACGGGAGCCGAACCCGCTTGTCATGTAAGACCTCTTATATGAGACTGGGATCGAATAGGCATCAGGTGTGCCAACCTTCGATCCAAGGAACCCTCATGTCCGCGAGCACCGCGAACCCCCGCGATCTGGACCCGGCCTTCGCCCTGCACCGCGGCGGCAAACTCGCCGTCACCCCCACCGTCCGCGTCGACGACTCCGAGCAGCTCTCCCTCGCCTACACGCCCGGCGTCGCCCGCGTGTGCACCGCCATCGCCGAAGACCCCGACCTGGTCCACGACTACACCTGGGCCGCGCGCACCGTCGCCGTCGTCACCGACGGCACCGCCGTCCTGGGCCTCGGCGACATCGGCCCCCGGGCCGCCCTGCCGGTCATGGAGGGCAAGGCCCTGCTGTTCAAGCAGTTCGCCGGCGTCGACGCGGTGCCCGTCTGCCTGGCCACCACGGACGTCGACGAACTGGTCGAGACGGTGATCCGGCTCGCCCCCGGCTTCGGGGGCATCAACCTGGAGGACATATCCGCGCCCCGCTGCTTCGAGATCGAGGACCGGCTGCGCGCGGCCCTGGACATCCCCGTCTTCCACGACGACCAGCACGGCACCGCCGTCGTCGCCCTCGCCGCCCTGCGCAACGCCGCCCGCCTGACCGGGCGGGACCTCGGCGAGCTGCGCGCCGTGGTCGCCGGAGCCGGCGCCTCGGGCATCGCCGTCAGCCGCATCCTCAAGGAGGCGGGCATCGGCGACATCTCCGTCGCGGACAGCAAGGGCATCGTCCACGCCGGACGCGAGGACCTCAACCCGGCCAAGGCGGCGCTCGCCGGGTGGAGCAACGCGGCCGGGTACACCGGATCCGTCGAGGAGGCGCTGCGCGGCGCCGACGTGTTCATCGGCCTGTCCGGCGCCACGGTCACCGAGAGCGCCGTCGCGGGCATGGCCGGGGAGTCGATCGTCTTCGCCCTGTCCAACCCCACGCCCGAGGTGGACCCGGCCGTCGCCCGCCGCCACGCGCGCGTGGTGGCCACCGGCCGCAGCGACCACCCCAACCAGATCAACAACGTGCTCGCCTTCCCCGGCATCTTCCGGGGCGCCTTCGACGCCCGCGCCACCGCGATCACCGAGGGCATGAAGCTCGCCGCCGCCGAGGCCATCGCCGGGGCCGTCGGCGACGACCTGCGGGCCGACTTCGTCGTGCCGAGCCCCTTCGACCCGCGGGTGGCGCCCGCCGTCGCCTCCGCCGTCGCCGAGGCGGCCCGCCGCGACGGCGTGGCCCGCGCCTGACGCCGTACAGGGCGGACCCCGCCGGCCCCGCCCCGCCCGCCCTGCCCCTTCTCCCCTGTTCTCCAGCCCTCTTCCTGCGAAGCGAGGACCCCATGTACACCGTCGCCGTCTCCTTCGACGTGCCCGCCGAACGGCGCCAGGACTTCATCGACGCCGCGCTGGAGGACGGGCGCCAGTCGCTCGCCCACGAGCCCGGCACCCGCGCCTTCGACCTGGTCGCCGACGCGGCCGACCCCCACCGCTTCTACCTGTACGAGGCGTACGACGACGAGGCCGCGTTCGACGCCCACTGCCAGGGGCCGTACTTCGCCCGCTTCTTCGAGACGGTCGGCGCCTGGGCCGAGGGCCCGACCTGGCTGCTGCGCGGCACGAGCGTGCCGGCGCCGGCTTCGGCCTGACGCACGGAACCGGCCGGTGCCCCGAGGGCACCGGCCGTCCGGCAGACCGCACGGCGGGGCGGGCCCACGGGCCCGCCCGCTTGCGCGTCTCAGCCCAGTGCCAGCTCCACCAGCAGGAATCCGTCGACGGACACCGCCACCGCCACGACCGTCCAGGCCGCCGCGGTCGTGGCCCAGTGGTTGACGGCGCCGCCCATCAGCGAGCGGCGTGCCGTCAGGCGGATGAGCGGGATCAGCGCGAAGGGCACGCCGAGGGAGAGCCCCACCTGGGAGAGGACCAGCAGGCGGGTGGTGTCGAGGTCGGCGGCCAGCAGCAGGACGGCCGGGGCCAGGGCGGCGAGGCGGCGCGCCCCGGCGGGGACGCGGCGGCGGATCAGGTCGCGCATGGCGACGTCGCCCGCGTGGGTGCCGACGGCGGTCGAGGCCAGACCGGAGAACAGCAGGGCCAGGGCCAGGGCGAGGGCCGGGAGGGCGCCGAGCACCGTACCGACGGTGGCGTGCACGCCCTCCAGGGTGAACGGGCCCGCGCCGGGGGCAGGGCCGCCGCCGTCAGGAGCAGGGCGGCGTTGATCGAGCCGCCAGCAGCATCGCCCCACCACTCCCTGCGGGTGGCCGACAGGATCTCACCGGTGCCGCCGACCAGGAGCGGGCCGCCGGCGCGCAGGTGCCGGCGGCTGTCCCGGCTGAGCGCGGAGTGGACGTAGACGGCGTGCGGCATCACGGTGGCGCCGAAGATGCCCGAGGCGAGGAAGACGGCCTGGCTGTCGGGCAGCAGCGGGCGCATGCCCGACAGGACGCCGCCGGCCGTGGGGCCGGCGAAGAGGGCGCAGGCGATGAAGCCGCAGGCGATCAGGGCCAGGGCCGCGGTGATCGCCGCCGCGAAGGCGTTCTCGCCCCGGGTGGCGCGCAGGTGGAGCAGGGCCGTGGAGGCCGCGGCGACGGTGACCGCGCCCGCCCACGGCGGAAGGCCGAAGAGCAGCTTCAGGGCGGCCGCGCCGCCGACCACCTCGGCGATGTCGGTGGCGACGGCGACGAGTTCGGCCTGGGCCCAGTAGGCGATGCGGGCGCGGCGGCCGAGGGCCGAGGCCACGGACTCGGTGAGCGAGCGGCCGGTGCAGGAGCCGAGTTTCGCCGAGAGGTACTGGATGAGACCCGCCGCCGCCGTGGAGCCGACCACCACCCACAGCAGGCCGTAGCCGTAGGCGGACCCGGCGCTGAAGTTGGTGGCGACGTTGCCGGGGTCGACATAGGCCACGGCGGTGACCAGGGCCGGGGCGAGGCCGAGCGAGGCCCGGGCGGCGGCCCGGCCCGGCCGCGTCCGCGGGCGGGTCAGCACTTCGGTCACGGGAACTCCTCCAGAGCACATCGAAGCCTTACGAACATCAGATCTCTTATGATTACATGAGATCGTACTGCCGGGGCCAGCCCGGCGCAGCCCGCCCCCGCCGTTGAGGAGAGAGCACCGTGTGCGGAACCTGGGTCATGAAGTCCGTGTTCGGAGAGGCCTATACGGCCGAGGACGACCACATCCACGCCCACCGGGCCGGCCGCCCGAGGAGAGCGTCAAGTCCGCCGCCGAGGTGCGCCGCGCCGCGTCCGGCCCCAGCCGCCGCGGCATGCTGGGCATGGCCGGCGCGCTGAGCGCCACCGTGGCGGGCCTGGGAATGATCGACGCCAAGCCCGCGAGCGCCAGCTCCACCGGGATCAGCACCAGCCGCCTGCTGGGCGGCAACCACCGCATCGTCGACATGAGCCACGCCTGGGGCGAGGACTTCCCCGTCTTCCGGCCGTTCGTCGAGCCGGCCAGGTTCAACCAGGTCGCCTCGGTGGACAAGGAGGGGTACAACACCTTCATCATCACCATGGACGAGCACAGCGGCACCCACATGGACGGCCCCAAGCACTTCGACAACGGCCAGCTGGCCACCGACGAGATCCCGGCCGAGAACCTCATCGCCCCGCTCGTCGTCGTCCGCATCGCCGACCGCGCGCAGAAGGACCTCGACGCGCTGCTCACCTACGACGACCTGCGCAAGTGGGAGAGCCGCCACGGCCGCATCCCGGACGGCGCCGTGGTCGCCATGGACTGCGGCTGGTCCGGCCGCATCAACGACCCGGCCCGCATCTTCAACCGCGACGCCGCCGACAAGCCGCACTTCCCCGGCATCGGCTGGGACGCGGCGGAGTTCCTGGAGTCGCGCCGCAACATCGTCGGCGTGGCCACCGACAGCCCCAGCCTGGACTCCGGCGCCAACAACTACATCGACCCCCGGGCCCACAAGATCCTGCTCACCACCGGCCACTACGGCATCGAGTGGGCGGCCAACGTGGACCAGCTGCCCGAGTCCGGGGCGGTGGCGGTCATCGGCCTGATGAAGCACAAGGGCGGATTCGCCGGCCCGGTGCGGATGTTCGGCCTGTACTGAACGACGGAAACGGCGATGGGCCGGCGGGGATCACTCCCCGCCGCCCATCGGCCTTCCCGGCGCGGCGGCGTCAGCGGTCAGGACGCGCTCCGGCGGCGCCCACCGCGGCAACCGGGGCAGCCGTGGTGTCCGTGGTGCTCGGAGCGTCGCGGTGGTGGTCTCCCCAGTCCGAGATGACCGTGATGAGCAGCCGGCGGCGCAGCTGGCCGAGGGCCGCGCGGGCAGGCACGCGGCGGGTGCCGCGTGCCTGCCGTGGCTCATCGCCTACCGCCCGGCTCCGCCGCCTGCCCCAGGGGCGGGCGGCCGGCGGCCGGTGCGGGCCGCGTCTCGCCCAGCAGCCGCTGGGCGAGGGTCTGTTCGACGGCGCGGCGCAGGCGTTCGCGCCGGCGGCGGGCGACGTACTGCTCCACCAGCCGCAGGAGTTCGGGATCGTGCGCCAGGGAGGGCGCCGCCTCGGTGAGGGGTGCGGACATGGCTCAGCCCACCGCCGAGAGTTCCTGCTCGCGGGGCCGGGCGAAGGCGGTGGGCGCCCACTGGGTGAGCACCGCGCCGACGGTCATCCCCGCCGAAGCCGGCCATGAGCACGGTCTCCCCGTCGGCGAACTCGCCCTGGCGGTGCGCCAGGTCGAGGGTGACGGGCACCGAGGCGGAGCCGGTGTTGCCGTAGCGTTCCAGCGCGAGGTGCATGGTCGCCCGGGGCAGCCCGATCTCCGGCCACACCTCGCCCAGCATCACCCCGTTGGCCTGGTGCGGGACGAAGTGGCGCACCTGCTCGCGGTCCACCCCGGCCCGGTCGAGGAGCTCGTGCAGGGCGCCGGGCAGGTTGTCCTGCACGAAGGAGCGCACGCCGCGGCCGTCCATCTTGAAGAAGTGGGCGCCCTCCTGGAGGGTGCGGTCGTTGGCCGGCAGCCGGCTGCCGCCCGCCGGGACGCTGATCAGGCGGTACTGGTCGCCCCGGGTGAGCAGGCTGGTCTCCCGGATGCCGCAGGACTCGGCCACCGTGCCGAGCAGGACGGCACCGGCGCCGTCGCCGAAGAGGATGGCGGTCTTGCGGTCGGAGTAGTCCAGGATGCGCGAGTAGATGTCCGCGCCGATGACCAGGGCGTAGCGGCCCTCCTCCGCGGCCCTCAGCAGGCGTTCGGCCACGGTCGTGGCGTAGACGAAGCCGCTGCACACCGCGTTGATGTCGAAGGCCGCCGCGTTCACGGCGCCGATGAGGTGCTGGACGATGCTCGCGGTGGCGGGCTGCGGGTGGTCGGGCGTGGAGGTGGCCAGGACGATGTACGCCACGTCCTCGGGGCGTACCTTCGCCTGCTCCAGTGCGGCGAGGGCGGCGCGGGCGGCGAGGTCCGAGGTGGCGTCGCGGTCGTCGGCCCTGCGTCGCTCGCGTATGCCCGTCTTGCTGACGATCCATTCGTCGCTCACCCCCGCCCCGCGTGCGATCTCCTCGTTGCTGACCACGGTCTCGGGCAGATACGAGCCGGTGGCCACGATGCCGATGCGAGTCAAGAAGCCCTCCCCTGTTCCGGGGCGGACCGCGGGATGCGGCCCGCCGGTGACGCCGGTGTCCTGGCTGGGGACCCGGCGGTTGTCATCGCCGTACGAGACCGGCGGTCAGCCGGGCCCATCCGGGCGTGGTGGTGGCGTGGGCCGCCAGTTCCGGGTCGTCGCCGACGGCGACCGGGTGGCCGACGGCCCGCAGCATCGACAGGTCGCTGCCGTGGTCGCCGTAGGCCCAGCTGGCCGCGAGGTCGATGCCGGCGACCGGTGCGGCCAGGCGGACGGCGCGTCCCTTGGTGGCGCCGATCATCGGGACGAGCACCTCGCCGGTGAGGTCGCCGTGGCGGACCACCGGGCGGGTGGCGAGCACCGCCTCGGCGCCGATGTCGGCGGCGATCGGGTCGAGCGGGGCGAAGAAGGAGCCCGAGACCAGGATCAGCGGCCGGCCCGCCTTGCGGTGGGCGAGGAGGGCTTCCTCGACGTCCGGGAGGTAGAGGCCCTGCTCCTGGCTCTCCCACTCGGCGGCGAACCAGCGCCGGCCGGCGGCCGCCAGGCGGCTCGCGCTCTCGCCGCGCAGCAGCCGGTAGAAGCTCCGGTTGATCTCGTCGCGGGGGCGCCCGCAGTGCCGCCCCGCGCAGCTCGCCCATCAGCCGTTCGTAGGTGGCCGGGGTTCGCCGCGCAGGCGCAGGTAGAACTCGAGGAAGCGGAACATGCTCTTGACGCGGATCAGTGTCTCGTCCACGTCGGAGAACGCCGCGCCGCGTGCCGTGCTGGTCATCGTCGCTCCTGGGGTCGGCGTCGCGCGGGTCATGCCGGTATGCGGGTGAGCGTGAAGTCGAAGGAGCACAGCTCCTCGCCCTTCTGGGTCGCCTGGACCCGCACCTTCAGATCCTCGGAGCGCTGCTCGTCCTCGTCGGGGCCGGTGAGGACGCCGCCGAGGGTGTAGGCGACGGGTGCCTCGGCGGTGCGGGGCGGGCCGCCGAGCTCGCCGACGACGGCGCTCAGGACGGTGTCGTCCTCCAGTTCGCCGAAGCGGGTGAAGCGCACGTCGAGCGAGGTCAGGAACGTCTTGGAGGTGGACAGGCCGCGGATGTCGAGCGCGGCGAAGAGGGCGAGCTGGCGCGCGCCCTCGGCGATGACCATGCCGGGCAGGTGGTCCTGCGGGTGGTCGAAGAGGCTGGCGTGCCGGGCGGGGATCCGCAGCAGCGCCTGGGCGCTGTCGCCGACGACGACGCCGTCGAGCAGGACGACGTTGTCGGGGTTGGCCCGGCCCACCAGGTGCGGGGCGACGGGCGCTCCGGGGGTGCCGGCCGGGTAGGCGGCCGAGGAGGGCAGTGCCATTCCGTCGCGGTTGTTGAGCCGCAGCGTCAGGTAGCCGCCGGGGTCCTTGAACCGCAGGCCGACGGAGGCGGTGCCGAACACGGCGCCGTTGCCGGACAGGGTGATCTCGTAGTCGAGTCCGGTGACCCGGCCCGCGCGTTCCCTGCGGCTGCTGATGTGCACCCGCATGGCGAGCCGGAAGGGCGAGGAGCCCACGAACACGGCCTGCGGTTCGTCGATGCGCAGGGTCAGGTGGGTGAGGATGAACTTGTTGTCGGCCGGGACGCCGAAGAACCGGTGGGCGCCGGCGAGGGCGGCCTGCCGGCACGTCTCCAGGATGAGCAGCGGGTCGTGGTGGGCCGGGCGGAGCAGGTGGTCGCCGTAGTAGGCGTGCGAGCGGGCAGCTGTCCCGCCGCGGCGTAGTTCTCGTCGTCGAGGGGCTGCAGGTCGGTCAGGAAGACCTCGCCGAGGGCGTCGCGGTGCACGAGGAGCCGGTCGACGGTGCGGGTGTAGTCCAGTTCCAAAAGCGCCTGGGGGCCGCTTCGGGTGCTGTGGTCATGAGTGGGCCTGGCTTTCTGTTCGCGGTGAGGGATCCTGTTCGCTGGGATGGCGCGGACCGCCGCGGGTGCGGCACGACGGGCGGAGGGACGACACGAGCGGTCGTCCCTCCGTGGCTGTGCCGCCGTCGCCCGCGCGGCGGGCCGGACGGGGCGATCAGGCCGGGTGGGGGCGATCAGGCCGGGTGGGGGCGATCAGGCCGGGTAGACGTCGCCCGGCTCCTTGCGGTCGGCGCCGACGGTGCCGATGTGCCAGTAGGGGTACGGGGCCTGGGTCTCGCTGACCTTGTCGAGGCGGGCGAGCTCGTCCTCGCTGAGCGTCCACTCCATCGCCTGGAGGTTGTCGGCGAGCTGGTGCGGCTTGGTGGCGCCGACGACGGCCGAGGTGATGCCGGGCTTGGCGAGCACCCAGTTGAGGGCGACCTGGGCGACGGTGGCGCCACGCTCGTCGGCTATCTGCGCCATGGTGTCGACGATGTCGTACGCCTGGTCCTCGTCGGTCAGCGGCGCGGACTCGGCCGGGGTGCGCTGGGAGAGGCGGCTGCCCTCGGGGCGGCCCTCGCCGCGCCGGTACTTGCCGGTGAGGAAGCCGCCGGCCAGCGGCGACCAGGCCGTGATGCCGACCTTCTGGTCGATGGCGAGGGGCACGATCTCGTGCTCCAGGTCGCGGGCGGCGAGGTTGTAGTAGCCCTGGTAGCAGACGAAGCGGCTGAGGTTGCGGCGGTCGGAGACCGACAGGGCCTTCATCAGCTGCCAGCCGGCGAAGTTGGAGACGCCGATGTAGCGGATCTTGCCCGAGCGGACCAGGTCGTCCAGGACGCGCAGGGTCTCGTCGAGCGAGGTGCGCGGGTCGAAGCCGTGGATGTGGTAGAGGTCGATGTAGTCGGTGTTGAGGCGGCGCAGGCTGTTCTCGACGGCGGCGTAGAGGTGGTGGCGGGTGGCGCCGATGTCGTTGGGGTCGTCCGTGATGCGCCAGCGGCCCTTGGTGCCGATGATGACGCGGTCGCGGACCTTGCCGAGGGTGCGGCCGAAGAACTCCTCGCCCATGCCGTTCTTGTAGACGTCGGCGGTGTCGAAGAAGTTGATGCCGGCGTCGAGGGCCTGGTCCATCATCTGCGTGACGTTGCCGTCCTCGACGGTGCCGAACTCCGACCAGTTGCGGTCGGCGGCGCCCAGGAAGCTGGCTCCGCCGCCGAAGGTCATGGCGCCGAAGCACAGTTCGGAGACGGACAGGCCGGTGTCGCCGAGGTAGCGGTATCGCATGTTCTCCTGCTTTCGGTTGGGGTGGGGCGTTGTCGCTGGATGTACGTGTGGGGGTGCCCCGGGGCGCGGGGATGCCCCAGGGCGTGTACGTGGGGGTGCCCCGGAGAGGGGGCGAGGGGTGTCCCGGAAGGGGGAGGGGAGGAGCGCCCGGGACGGGGACGCCGGGCACTCCCGGTCGGTGGGGGGCGCCTCAGCCGGCGTCCTTGAGCTCCTTGTCCTTGACGACGAGGAAGGTGACGAGCGCTCCGGCGCCGGCGAGGACCGCGAGGGCGACGAAGGCGACGTGCATGCCGGAGGTGAGGCTGTGGGCGACCGCGTCCAGTGCCTCGGGGCGGCGGGCGGGGCGACGGCGGCGAGCGCGGCGTCCAGGCGGCCCTGGGTCGCCTCTCCGGCCAGCCGGGGCGCCTGCTGGGCGAACTGCGGTGAGGTGCTCAGGAGTTCGGAGCGGGCGTAGGAGGCGAGGAAGCCGCCGGCCGCGGCGACGGCGACGGTCTCGCCGGCGATGCGCATGGTGTTGAAGATGCCGGAGGCCATGCCGGCGCGTTCCACGGGGACGACGCTGACGGCGGCGTTGTCCATGGCGCCGAAGGCGGAGCCGACGCCGAGTCCGAAGACGAGGAGCGGGCCGACGAGTTCGCCCCAGGGCTGGCCCGGTTCCAGGACGACCAGCCACACCGAGCCGATGGCGATGAGCAGGGAGCTGAGGGTCAGCAGCACGCGGGGGGAGATGCGGTCCCCGACGAGGCGGCCGATCAGCAGGGGCAGGACGAAGATCGGCAGCATCAGCGGCAGGAGGAGCACGCCGGACTGGGTGGCGGTGTAGCCGCCGACGCCCGTGAAGTACGGGGGCAGGAAGTTCAGCAGCACCACGAAGCCGAAGGTGATGGTGAACGGCTGGCAGACCACGACGACGAAGGTGGGGTTGCGGAAGAGGGAGAGGTCGAACATGGGGCGTGCCACGCGCTGTTCGATCACCACGAAGGCGGCCATGAAGGCGGCGAAGCCGGCGAGGGACGCGAGGGTGGCGGGGTGGCCCCAGCCGCGTTCGCCGGCCTCGACGAAGCCGAGGGCGAGCAGGAAGAGGCTGGCGCTGAAGGCCGTCAGGCCCGCCCAGTCGACCCGGGTGGCGTGGGGTCCTTCGACTCGCGGATGCGGGCATGAGCAGCAGCGCCGCGGCGCCGACCACGAGGTTGACCCAGAACACGCCGCGCCAGCCGGCGAGGCCGACGAGCGCGCCGCCGAGGACGGGGCCGAGGGCGAGGCCGGCGCCGAAGGAGGTGCCGAGGACGCCGAACGCCTGGATGCGGCGGCGGCCGGTGAAGGAGGCGGCGAGGATGGCGGCGCCGCTGGTGAGCACGCCGGCGGCGCCGATGCCCTGCAGGCCGCGGGCGATGTCCAGGACCAGGATGTCCGTGGACAGGGCGGCGACCAGGGACATCGCCATGAAGACGACGGTGCCGACGGCGAGGACGCGGCGGCGGCCGAACTGGTCGGCGAGGGTGCCGGCGGCCAGCATGCAGGCCGCGAAGGTGACGCCGTAGGCGTTTTGCACCCACTGTCCGCCGGCGACGTCGGAGGCGAGGTCGACGGTGAGGTCGGGCATCGCCACCGCGGGGGCGGTGATGGCCAGCGGGAGAAGGACGCTGGCCAGCGCGACGGCGATCATCACGAGGACCGATCCCTCTCCCTCCCGCCGCTCCGGCACCGGCGTGAGCCGGGTGTCGGTCTGGATGGTCATGAATCCTCTTTCCTTCCGGTCGCCGCGACTTGACGGCCACATATAAGATTACGGAGAACTGTAAGAGATCTGATGACTATCGTCAACGAGAGGCAGGACAGAGCTATGCCGAACACGTCCGAGGAGGCGCGGAAGACCCCGGCGCCCGAGCCCTACGACGTCCTCGTCGTGGGGGCGGGGCCGACCGGCATGGTCGTGGCGTGCGAACTGCTGCGCCGCGGCGTGCGCGTACGCATCGTCGACCGGGCCCCCGAGCCCTCTCCCTTCCCCAAGGCCCTGCTGGTGTGGCCGCGCAGCATCGACCTCTTCGAGGACCTGGGCGTGCTCGGCGAACTGCGCGGGGCCGGGATCCAGATCAACGCCTTCAGCTACTTCTCCGAGCGCCGGCGCCTGGCCAGCTTCGCCTTCCCCCAGGACCTCAGCCCCGTCTGCCTGCCGCAGAACGAGACCGAGCGGATCCTGCGCGCCCGCCTCGCCGCCCTGGGCGGCAAGGTGGAGCGGGGGTGCGGCTGCTGACCCTGGAGGGCGTCGACTTCTCCGGGCGCATCGACGGCGCCGCCGACGTCACGGCCGTGCTGGAACACGCCGACGGCCGCGTGGAGCGCACCCGGGCCCCCTTCGTCGTCGGCACCGACGGGGCGGGCAGCGCGGTGCGCGCCCAGCTCGGCGGCGGGTTCACCGGCAGCACCTACGAGAGCGCCTTCGCCCTCGTCGACGCCCGGATCAGGGCTACCTCCCGCCCGACCAGGCCCTCTACTACCAGTCGGCCGCCGGCGCGCTGGTCGTCGTCGCCCTCCCGGACGGCGTCTTCCGGTTCTTCTGCAGCCTGCCCGCGGGCGAGAAGGTCACCGTCGAGCGGATGCAGGCGATCGTGGACGAGCGCGGCCCCGGCGGGGTGCGGCTGACCGACCCGGTGTGGGTCTCCGACTTCCGCATCCACGCCCGCCACGCCAGCGAGTTCCAGCTCGGGCGGGTCTTCATCGCCGGTGACGCCGCCCACGTCCACAGCCCCGCCGGCGGGCAGGGCCTCAACACCGGCATGCAGGACGCCCACAACCTCGCCTGGAAGCTGGCGGCGGTGCTCCACGGCGAGGCTCCCTCCGACCTGCTGCGCACCTACGGGCCCGAACGGGCCGCCGTGGCCCGCCGGGTGGTGCGCGACACCGACATCCAGACCCGCGGGTGGATGGTGCGCAGGCCCGCGGCGATCACCGCCCGCGACGCGGCCTTCCGGGTGGCCGACCGCAGCGGGCTCTTCCGGCTCTACGCGCCGGTGATGGCCGGCCGGCGCCTGTCCTACCCCGCCCTGCGCGAGACGCAGCTGCCGTCCGGGCGCCCCTCGTGCCGGCTGCGCGCGAAGCTGCCCGGCGGCCTGACCGTCGGCGCGGTCTTCCCCGCGAGCTGGCAATCCCGCACGCGATCGCGGGCCCGGGCGAGCGGCCGGCCGGCTGGACCCTCGTGGTGACCTGCGCCGGCGACGGCGCGGCCTGGCGCGCCGAGACCCGCGCGATCACGGCCGCCCGGCCCTCGATACGCACGGTCGACCTGGCGGCCGGCTCGGCGCGCCGGACCACGGGCTGCCGGCACCAGGGCTACTACCTCGTGCGGCCCGACGGGCACATCGCCGCCCACGGGCACGGCGGCGACCTGGACCGGCTCCACGCCGAACTGGTCCACTGGCTGGGGCCGGTGAGGAACCCGGCGTCCTGACGGGGGGCGGACAACGCCATGGGGGGTGCGGCCGGCGGCCGCACCCCATGGGCATCGTGGGTCAGGCCGCGGCGTGCCGCGCGGGGCGAGCACCCCAACGACAGCTCGCCGGTGGTCATCAGGTCGAGGAGCTGGGCGAGTTCCCGGTCCTCCGGCGTGGCGGTGCGGAAGACGAAGTGCCGCAGGCCGGCCTGCTCGGGGCCGCCGAAGAAGCGGAAGAAGCCGATGTCCACGTTGCGGGCGGCGAAACTCTCGTAGAGGTAGAGGGTGCCGCCGTCGGCCGTCAGTCCCCGCCCGGCGGCGTTCGAGGTCGCCTCGGCCGCCTCGTAGACGATCTCGTAGGAGCCGTCGACGTCGGCCAGGTCCGTCATGACCCGCGCCGCGCCGCAGCGCGCCGCCACGGCCGCCTGGCCGGCCTCGGCCACCACCGCGGTGACCTCGGCGTTCAGCGCCGCCAGCAGCTCCACCAGCAGCAGCCCGATGCCCGTGCCGGCGCCGGTGACCAGGACGCGCCGCCCCGGACGGGGCCGGCGCCGCGCACCAGGCGCAGGGCGGTGAGGACCGCCACGCGCAGCGCCGCGCCTGCTCGAAGCTGACGTGGTCGGGCAGGACGGTGGCGTACTCGGTCGGCAGCGCCATGCACGAGGACCAGTCGGTGCCCGTCGCCACGCCCACGACCCGGTCACCGGGCTTGGGGCTGAAGCCCTCCGGCGCCGCACGCATCACCACGCCCGCCACGTCCCATCCCGCCAGCCAGCCCTCGGGCAGCGGCTCCGCCTTGATCATCTCGTCGAGCTCGGGAGCCACCGCGCGCACCGCGATGAGGATCTCGTCCTCCGCCTGGGCCGTGGTCGCGTGCTGCGCGGAAATGAGCTGATCGGACATGACAATTCCTCTCGTACGTATGACGGTTTCCTTGTGCGGTGTGTCCGGCATGTTCAGAACTCCTCGAACACCAGGGCGGACGGGCCGGACAGCTCGTCCACGGAGATCACCTCGAAGGCGTCCGGCTGCTCGCGCGCGCACGCGGCGAGGGCGAGATGGCTTTCCAGCACCCGGAACCTGATCCAGGCGTGGCTGTGGTGGTCGTCGGCGGCACCGGGCGCGAGGCGGACCCGCAGCTGGACGCGCTGGTCGGGACCGACCGCGACCTGGGCGCCGTCGACCTCCTCGTGGGCGGTCGCCAGGTCGACCAGTTCCCGGGCGGACACGGTGTGGCCGTGGAGGCGGAAGAAGGGCGGGCGGGCGCCGAGGACCCGGACGGCCGGCCCGGGGCGGCCGCAGGCGCAGTGCGTGAACTCGCCGCGCTCCTGGGTGTCGTAGCGGATGAGCGGGGGGAAGCGGGACGTCGTCAGCGTCGTCACCAGCAACCGCCCGTCGGCCACCTCCACGTGCTGGTGGGACAGCGGGTGGTAGACGTCCGCCAGGCACTGCGGACCGCGCTGGCCGATCACCCACGCCGTCGGCGTGCCGTACAGGCGCCACACGTCGGTGTAGGGGAAGCGGGAGGCGAGCAGGCCGTCCTCGGTCGTGTCGTGGAACGCGCCGCCCAGCAGCAGGGTGCGCAGCCAGGGCACGGGCCGGCCCGCGGTGCTCGCCCCCAGCAGCCGGACCACGGCCTGCGGGGCGCCGCGACGGCGGTGACGTGGTGGCGGGCGAAGAAGGCGAGCCAGTCGTCGTCGGGGTCCTCGGGCAGCCGGCCGACCGGCAGGACCATGGCGCCGGAGGCGGCGGCGAAGCGGTTGACGAAGTAGTGGTCGGGCTGCATCCGGCCGGCCGGGTGCAGGTTGGCGACGACGTCGGTGGGACCCAGCGGGTTCCAGTCGTCACGGATCTGGGCGGCGAACATCTCCTGGGGCAGCAGGCTCAGGCCCGGGGCCTCCAGGGTCCCGCCGTGCGCCCAGAGCGTTCCGCCGCCCAGCCCCAGGGCCAGTGCCTCGGCGGTCGCGGTCTCCAGCTCGCTCCGGGTGAGCACCGGAAGGTCGTCGAGCGTCAGGCGCCCCCGTCCCCGCGGCCGTTCGTACTTCGGGGCGAGCGAGGGCAGGCACATCGCCTGGCGCACCACGCCCTCCAGGGCGGGCACGGGCTCCCGCACCGCCTGTTGCCGTCCACCGGCCACTCCCTTCACCAGGGGCCCCGCGCTCCGTAACGGAGCCGGCCGGCACGTGTGTGAAGCCATCCGGGCTTCCCCCTATCGCTCTTGTGCGGTTGCCCGGTGCGCGGTGACGTGCGGCACCCGACGCACCGTCCGACCGCGAACCATGGCAAGACCATAGCCCTTTATTGATCTGGGGTACGAGTTTTAACCATAGTCCACTTTCCCGGTGGCGCGCATCACCTTCCGCGCACCTCTCCCCGCCGACGCCCGGGGCGCCCGGGCCGGAGCCGGGCCGGCGCGGACCCCTCCACCCGGCATCGCCGCTGCTCACACCCCCCGCACCCACGGGCCCGACGCCCCCTCGGGCGTGCCCCAACAGGCGGCACTGGGATGGCTTTTCGGCCAAAGATGCCCTTTCGGCCCATCATTGTTCTGGCGTACAGAATTGAACTACGATCACGCCTCGATGCTGCCGGGGGCAGCCGTCCTGGCGTGCACCGGTCGCGCCGGGACCGATACGAGGGGGGCTTTGTCATGAGTGCAGCCAAGCGGGAGACGGCGATCGCGGTGATCGGGATGGGGTGCAGGTTCCCCCAGGCCCGCGGCGTGGAGGAGTTCTGGGACAACCTCGTCGCCAACAGGGACTGCGTCACCCCCGTGCCGCCGGAACGTTTCGACATCACGCCCTTCTGGGCCGAGGAGTCGGGCGTTCCCGGCCGCACGGCCAGCCGCCACGGCGGCTTCCTGGACGACCCCTTCCACTTCGACGCCGGCTTCTTCGGGATCTCCCCGGCGGAGGCCACCAGCATCGACCCGCAGCACCGGTTACTGCTCCCGGTGGTGCGCGAGGCGCTCGACGACGCGGGGATCCGCCCTCCTCGCTCGCGGGCACCCACACCGGCGTCTACATCGGGCAGGCCACCGCCGACTACGGCCGCGACGACACCACCGACAGCACCAGCCTGCGCGAGGCGGCGGGCAGTTACTTCCGCGCCATGGCCTCCGGCCGGGTGTCCTACGACCTCGACCTGCGCGGGCCCAGCATGATGGTCGACACCGCCTGCTCCTCGTCCCTGGTCGCCGTCCACATGGCCCGCCAGAGCCTGCTGGCCGGCGAGACGGACCTGGCCATCGCCGGCGGCGTCAACATCATCCTGTCGCCGATGGACGCCATCGCCTTCTCCCAGGCCGCCATGCTCTCGCCCGACGGCCGCTGCAAGTTCGGGGACACCGGCGCGAACGGCTTCGTCCGCAGCGAGGGCGTCGGCGTGGTCGTCCTCGCCCGGCTGGAGGACGCCGAGCGGGCCGGATACCCGGTGCTCGCCCTGCTGCCGGGCAGCGCCGTCACCAACGACGGCCGCAGCAGCGGCTCGCTGATCAAGCCCGCCGTGGCGGGCCAGGACGCCATGGTCCGCCGCGCCTGGCAGGAGGCGGGCATCGCGCCCTCGGACCTCGACTACATCGAGGCGCACGGCACCGGCACCCCGGTCGGCGACGGCGTGGAACTGCGGGTCCTGGCCACCGCCGCCCGGGAACGCACGCCCGAACGCGGCCCGCTGCGGTGCGGCTCGGTGAAGTCGAACATCGGCCACGCCGAAGCCGCCGCCGGCATCGCCGGGCTCATCAAGAGCGTCCTGATCGCCCGGCACGGCCTGGTCCCCGCCTCCCTGCACCTGAACGACCCGCAGCCCCTGCTCGCCGACGAGACCAACCGGCTGCACCTGGTCACCCGCAACGAGCACCTGGACACCGCACGCGCCGCCGTCATCGGCGTCAGCTCCTTCGGCCTCTCCGGCACCAACGCCCACGTCGTCGTCACCGAGGCCGACCGCCGCCCGGCGGCACCCGCCCGCGGCCCCGCCGAACTCCCCACGAACCGGCCCACCCACCTGCTGGTGCTCAGCGCCCGCTCCGAGCCGGCACTGCGACGGCTCGCCGCCGCCTGGTCCGACCACCTCTCCCCAAGGCGCGGGCAACCGCACCCCGCTGTGGGACCTGTGCGCCACCGCCGCCCTGCACCGCGACGCCCACCCCTTCCGGCTCTGGGCCACCGGAGCCGACCACGCCGAACTCGCCGCCGCGCTGCGGGACCTCGCCGACGGCCGGGCCACCGACCGGGCCGGCACCGGCGAGGCCGGCTACGGCGCGGACAAGCGCACCGTCTTCGTCTTCCCCGGCCAGGGCTCGCAGTGGCCGGGCATGGGCCGCTCGCTCACCGCCTCCCTGCCCGCCTTCGCCACCACCCTCGACGCCTGCGACACCGCCGTGCGCCAGGAGACCGGCCGCTCGGTGCGCGAGACCCTCGACGCCGCCACCGACGCCTTCCCCGACGAGGTCGCCACCGTCCAGCCCGTGCTGTGGGCCACCCAGGTGGCCCTGGCCGCCGCATGGCGCGACATGGGCGTCGACCCCGAGATGTGCGTGGGACACAGCATGGGCGAGGTCGCCGCGGCGGCCGTCACCGGCGCCCTCTGCCTGCCCGACGCCGCCGCCGTCATCTGCCGGCGCAGCACGCTGATGCAGCGCACCGCCGGACAGGGCGCGATGATGTCGGTCGACCTCTCCCCCGAGCAGGCCGCGGAACTCCTCGCCCACGAGAGCGGCGTCTGCGTGGCGGCACGGAACGCCCCCACCTCCACCGTGCTCGCCGGGGACACCGCCGCCCTGCGGCGCATCGGCGAACGGCTGGAACGCGAGGGCGTCTTCCACCGCCTGGTACGGGTGAACGTCGCCTCCCACTCCCCCGCCATGGACCAGCTGCGCGACGACCTGCTCGCCGCCCTCGCCAGCCTCGACCCCCGCGACGGCGACCTGCCGCTGCACTCCACCGTCCTCGACGCCCCGCTCTCCGGAGCCCAGCTCGACGCCGCGTACTGGATGGACAACCTGCGGCGCCCCGTCCGCTTCCTCGACGCCATGCGCACCCTGGTCAAGGAGTCCGACAACGTTTTCGTCGAGATCAGCCCGCACCCGCTGCTGCAGTCGGCGATCGAGGAGACCGCCCTGGAGTTCGGCGGCTCCTCCGCCGCCGTCGCCTCCACCTCGCGGCGCTCCCCCGACGAGGCCCTGACACTCGCCCGGTCGCTGGGCGCCTTCTTCGCCCGCGGCGGCCGGGTCGACTGGGAACGCTGGTTCGGGACAACGGTCCGCCCCGTGCGACTGCCCGCCTACCCGTGGGACGCCGAGGTGCTGCGCCGCACGCCGCCCTCCGCCGCGCCCGCGCCCCGCCCGGCGGCCGTCACCCACGTCCGTACCGACCTCACCGACGCGATCGTGAGCCTGCGCGGCCTCACCCCGTCCCTCCCGTCGTCCAGCTCGCCGCCCTCGACGAGACCCTCACCGCCCCCACCACGCACACCGCCGCCACCGCCGCGCCGGGCACCGTCGTCCTGGAGGACGTACGGGTCGTGGAGATGATCGAGGCACCGGAGGACGGCGACCTCACCCTGGAGGTGTCGACCCGGGACGCCGGCACGACGCTGCGGGCCGAGGTCCGCACCCCGCACCGGCCCGACCTCACCGGCCTGACCGCGCGGATCCGCCTCGACCCGCACCCGCCCGCCGCCCCCACGCCCAGGACCGCATCGACGCCGCCCTCGGCCGGTGCACCACGCACCTGACCCCGGCCCGGTTCCTGGAGGACCTCGCCCGCCGCGGCTACACGCCCGGCCCGAACCTGCGGACGGTCCGTCACGTGTGGCGCACCGACGGCGAGGTCGTCGCCCAGCTCGACCGGCCCGCCGCCTCCCGCCACGCCGCATGGGAAGGCTGCCTCAAGCTCCTGCTCGCCGCCCTCCCCGCCCGGCTCCCCGCCGACGGCGCCTACGCCGTCGCCTCCTTCGACCGGGTCCGCTTCCTCGCCCCGCTCAGCGAGGAGATATGGGTGCACGCGACCCTCTCCGCCCACCCCTCGGACGACACCGCCCTCGGCGAGGTCGTGGTGAGCGGCCCCGCGGAGAGGTCCTCGCCGAGTTCCACGGCATCCACCTCTTCCGCCTCGCCGGCGGCGAGACGGCCACCGCCACTGCCGCCGACCCCGCCGCCGACCGGGCGCCGCTGGGACTCGTCCAGTGGTCGGCCCGACGACTGGCCGACATGGCCCGCCTGCCGCTCCAGGCCCTCTCCCGGGCGGTGGAACGCCTCCCGGCCCCGGCTGCTACTCCTGCTCCGGCCCCTGCTCCGGCTGCTGCTGCGGTTGCGGCTCCGGTGCCGGTCCCGGCGCCCGCTCCGGGCAGCGGGGCGGCGGACCTGGTGGCCGAGCAGTTCCTGGAGGAGGCGGCCCAGGTGCTGGGCATGGCCAGGGAGCGCCTCGACCTGCGCCGTACGCTGCACGACTACGGCATGGACTCGCTCACCGCGACCCAGCTGCGGGCCCGGACACGGCGCCGGACCAACCGGGACGTCCCCCTGAACCGGCTGCTCGGCGAGGACAGCCTCGGGACGCTGGCGACCGCGGTGACGAACACCCTCCCGCTGCGGGACTGACGGCCGGCAAAGCCCTGGTGGGAGCGGTCCGCGGACCGCTCCCACCAGGGCTCTACATCACGAATCAAACATGAACTACTGAACATTCATGCATCGTGATACAAGTGAAGTGGCTGCCGGTGGGCCGGACGACCGTCGACGACACGGGCAGCGGATCCGAGACGGGCCTCACCCACCGCGCGACAGGAGTACGCACACATGGCAGACACGCCGGCCAACACCGTGGCACAACCGCAGGGCCGCAGGGAACGCAACAAACTGCGCGTGAAGAACCGGATCTACGAAGCCGCCCTGGACCTGTTCACCCAGAAGGGATACGACCAGACCTCGGTCGACGAGATCACCGAGGAGGCCGACGTGGCGCGCGGCACCTTCTTCAACCACTTCCAGCGCAAGGAGGACCTCATCGCCGAATGGGGCGAGCAGCGGCGCCTCCAGCTGCGCCGCGGACTGGAGGCGGAAGGCATCCCCCCCGCTCAGGTCAAGGACATCCGCGCCGCCCTCTCGCGCTGCATGAGCATCCTGGCCGCCGTCAGCCTGGAGGACCCCGCCCAGACCAAGGCCGTCCTGACCGCCTGGGTGCGTGCGGGCTTCCCCCTGCACGAACAGCCCTACGTGGCCCACATGTTCAGCGATTTCATCGAAGCGGGCCAGCGGGCCGGCGACATCTCCCAGGACGTCGACGCCCCCCTCGCCGGCACCCTGCTGCGCGACGTCTACCTCGGCACCCTCTACCGCTGGGTCCAGGCCCCGAGGGCGAGGCCGACCTGGAGGCCGGCCTCCAGTCCGCCTGCGCCACCCTCCTCGACGGCCTCCTGCCCCGCTGCCCCAGCACGAAGTGACCCGCCGCCTCCGTGTGCCCGCGGGGCCGTGCCCGCCGCGGGCACTACGGAGCGCCGGAACCGCCGGCACTCACCGCGCCCCGCGCGGGACGGCGGCCGCAGCGACCCTGCGGGCCTCCCGCTGCCGCCGGTGGCGGTCAGTCCCACTGCTGGTCGGCGAGGGAGGCGACCGGCTGGGGCTTGCCGATCAGCGCCAGGGCGATGAAGAAGTTGATCTGGCCGATCGCGATGGTCAGCGTGGCCAGGGCCTTGTCGTCGTAGTGCCGGGCCGCCTCCGCGTAGACCTCGTCCGTCACGCGCTCGCGGCCGTGCGGGGCGGGCTGGAGGACCGCTTCGGCCAGCGCGAGAGCCGCCCGCTCGGCCGGGGTGAAGTACGGGGCGTCCTGCCAGGACGCGACCGCGGTGATCCGCTCCTCGGACTCCCCCGCCTTCCGCAGGAAACTCGTGTTCAGCACCGTGAGGTAGGTGTTGTGGACGATCTGCCCCGCCCGCAGGTGCACCAGGCTGATCGTGGTGCGCGGGACGGACCGGTTGCCCGTCGCACGGAACAACGCGGCACTCACATCGGCCAGTTCGGGAACGAACTCGCCCGGGTTCGGCATACGGGAAATCGGAACAGCGGTGTTCGACATGACAGGGCTCCCACTCTCGCACTCGGTCCGCCTCGCCGGCGCTCCCGCCGGCGTCTGCACAGCACTGACGGAGCAGCGCCCAAGAACGTGACAGGCCGCGCAGGACGGAATTCCGCACATCACCCGATGGTGTGGAGTTCCTCATCGTGGGAGTGAAGCGGCGCCCGTGAGCTGGCGCCCGCGACGGCTTGTGCGATGGTCTTTCCGGTGTGGACTTTCCGCATCACTCCACCTACCGCGTGCCGACGAAACGCCCGTACTTCCTCGCGGAGCTGCGCTCCAGCCTCCCGAGCGTGGACGACCGGGTCCGGGCGATCGTGGGCCACGGGGACCCGACGGAGTACGAAGAGATCGCCGACTCGCTGTACAGGGTGTTCGTCACGGTGCGCAATCTCGCCCTGCCCCGCAGCTCCACGGGGTGCGGGATCCATCCCAACGGCCCGGTCGACCCGGAGCCGCCCGAGGGATGGGGGCAGTGCCTGTTCTGCAACAGCAACCGGCGGGTCGGCGACCCGCGGGCCCGCCGCGGTATGCCGAGACAGCCCGGCGTGTACCAGATTCCGCCGCCGCCCTACACCCACGAGGGACTGCTGCAGACGATGCGGCAGATCAACGACCTGAGTTTCGACCTGCACTTCCGGTCGGACTGGGAGGAGTTCACCCGCGTGGCCGACCTGGTGCACGGCGCTTTCATCATCGCGCGCGAGCTGTCACGGCCCCGTTCGTACTCCCGGTGCCGCCAGCATCCCGGAGCCCCGGTCGACCCCGCCGCGAGCGGAGGACCGCGCTGTCTGTTCTGCGTCGCCGACGAGAAGCGGAGGGCACCGGCGGTTCCGCCGGCGCAGATCCGCGACCGCGAACGGCGTCCGGCCCTCCGGCCACGGCGACGCGACCTGCCCGTACTCCCCGACGAGAGGTAGAGCCGGTGCCCTCTCCCTATGAGCACCTGACCGCGGCGGAAGAACTCCTCACGGAAGCCCGCGCGCTGCTCGCCGCCGGCCGCTACCGGGCCGCGGACAGCCACAGCCTGCTGGCGGCGGGATTCGTCAAGGCCGCCCTCGCCCGCGGGCAGATCCTCCCGGACCCCCGCCCCTGCCCACCGCCCGCGCCGCGCCCCTGCCCGAGTGGTGCGGCCGGTGCGACGGGCCGGAACTCGGTCTCCGCTGGGTCGCGGTCACCCTCCCCGGAGAGGACATGTCCCGCATGGCGCGGTGCCCCGACTGCCACCCCGCCAGTGTCGCGCGGGCCGGCGAGGACGCCGGCACCGCCCTGCCCGGGGCGGGACGCCCGTCCCCTGATCCCGGTGAGCTACGGACGCCGGTACCCGGGCCGGGCGCGTGCGCGGGCGGTCCCGGGCCGGGCGACGCCCCCTATCCCCCGTACTCCCAGGCGTCGTCGGCGGCCGGCCCCTCCGCTCGGATCTTCAGCAGCCGCGAGGCGACAGCCCCTTCGTTGCGGCCGAACTCCTTCGACAGCTCCACCAGGGAGACGCCCTGGGCACAGCGCTCGGCGAGCCGCTGGTCGTCGGCCGGCTCCCAGGGCTTGTACGCGTGGGGTGCAGCTTCCGCTTCTCCTGCACGGTGTACGCCCTCGGCGCTTCCGGCTCGGCCGCAGGACGCGGAGCGGGCACCAGATCGCTGGGGTAGGGCCCGAGTTCGAGGCCGTACAGCTTCCAGCGAATGGACTTCTCACTGCGTCCGAGCTCCTCGGCCAGCTGCTCTGGCGTCCTGCCCGCCCGGTAGCGCTCTTCGAGGCGGGCGACGGCTTCGGGGGTCCAGGCCCGGCCGTGGCGGGTGGCTTTGACGGGAGCCGCCGGTGAGGGGGCGACGGGGGCGGCCTCCGTGGCGGAGACCGTGGCGGGAGCGGAGGCCGTGGCCGGAGCGGAGGCCGTGGCCGGAGCGGAGGCGAGAGGAGCCGAGGTGAGGGGAGCGGAGGCGAGAGGAGCCGAAGTGGGGGGAACGGAGGCGAGAGGAGCGGAGGCGAGGGAGGCCGAGGCGAGGGAGGCGGAGGCGAGGAGACGGCCGATGGCGTCGAGGTCGGGGGCGTCCACCTCGCCGGTCAGTTCGCCGTGGATGACACCGTCCGGGGTGGAGACGACGACGGTGATCTCGACGCGGCCTTCGGCCCGTACCCCGGCGTGCAGGCTGTAACGGCGGTGCGAATCGCTGATCTCCAGCCTCACCTCCTTCGCGCCCCCGGCGGCGGCGGGGGCCGTGGGGACGTGCCGGTAGGCCGGGGAGAGCAACTCGTGGACGTGCCAGGTGGCGGCGAAGGAGTCGCCGTCGTCGAGCCGGTAGCGGGTCTGGCTCGCTTCCAGGTCGCATGCCGCGTAGAGGACCTCGACCCGCTGGCCGTCGAACAGACCGAGGTCTTCGCCCGGCGCGGTACGGGGAAGGGTCAAGGTCCCGCGGCCGGGCCGGCTGTCGTGGAGGGGGGCGTCGGGATCGCCGTACCACGTGCCGTGGACATCCCGGAAAGCGTAGATCAGCACCATGAACAGCCCTTCATCCGCGGGTGACGTCGGTGGTCGGTCAATGATGGCGCGGTCACCGGCCCGACCCTGCCCCTGGCGCCGGGAACCTCTGGTCCGGGGTCCAGGGCTTCTCCCTGCCGCCCGCGCCGGACGCCGGCCTGCTCAACGGGGCAGGGTGCGGCAGGTGTGCGAGGAGCCGGGCGGCGCCGCGCTGGAACCCGAGAGTCCCAGGGACGTCGCGGCTGCGGCATCCCGAGCGGCTCGAAGCCCTGCGCGCCGAACCGGAGTTGCTTCCCGGCACTGTCGGGGAGCTTCTTCGCCACGCGACGCCCCGCCACACCGCCATCCGGCGCTCGCCGACCGTGGACGTGGGGATCAGGGGCACCGTGGTGCCGGCCGGGGGCACGGTGCTGCCGTGTCGGGCGTCCGCCCACCGCGACCCGCTGCGCCACCCCGGTGCCGACCGGTTCGGCACCGGGCGGCAGGACGAGGCGCACCTCGCGCTCGGCCGGGGGCCGCACCGCTGTCTCGGGGCTCCGCCGCCCGTTCGCAGATCCGTGTCGCCCTGGGAGTGGTCGTCCGTGCCTTCCCCGGGCCCGCTCGTTGCGTGCCCGCGCGGCAGCTGCCTCGGCGGCGGGCCTTCCGGTCGCACGCGCTCAAGCGGCTGCCCGTCACACCGGGGGCGCGTTCCTGAGGTGGGGCGCCGGTTCACAGGGCCTGGGGAAGTCGAAGAGCCTGCCCGGGTCGTAGCGCCGCTTCAGTGCGGCCAGCCGGGGGCGGCCGGGCCGTAGTAGGCGGAGCGCCAGTCGGTCAGGTTCGGGTCGGTGTAGTTCTGGTAGGCCGCGCCGGAGGCGTGCCGGCGCATCGCGGTGTGGGTGGTGTCCAGCCAGGCCGTCGCCGCCGCGCCGGTGCGGGCGGCGGGCCAGGAGGCGGTGTACTGGGCCAGGAAGCGGGAGTTGCGGTGGACGAAGGCGGTGGCCTGCGGGGAGACGCGGTTGACGGCGCCGCCCAGGGCGGTGAGGGCGACGGAGACGCCGCCGCTGTTGCGGCTGCGGGCGTGGTGTTCGAGCTGGTCGAGCAGGGAGCGGATGCCGGCGGCGCTCAGGGAGCGGTTGAAGAAGTCCGAGCGTGCCGCGTACGTCTCCCGCTGGAGTACGCCGGTGGGCTGCCGCCCGGGGTGGTGCCGGGAAGGTGGCACTGGGGAGTGGATTTCGTCGCGCAGCCCGCGTACGTCCGCATGGTGTCGAGGTAGCCGCGGCGGCGCAGGGTGACGCGGGAGGCGGCGCCGGGGCCGCCGGCGCGGTTGGCCAGCCGGTCGACGGCGTTCTGCAGGGCGCCGTAGGTGCCCAGGGAGAAGCAGCTGACGGAGACGGTGGGGGTCCGGCCGGCGACGGCGGACAGGTGCAGTGCCGACCAGATCTCGTCGGGCTGGGAGGGCCCCATTCCTGCCAGGAGCGCAGGACGGCGGCGGCCTTGGACCAGGGCCAGGTCATGTACGCGGTGACGCCGTCGGCGGCCTGGTGGGTGCGGAAGCGGAGTTCGGTGACGACTCCGAAGTTCCCGTTCCCCGCGCCGCGCAGGGCCCAGAACAGGTCCGCCTCCCGGTCCTTGGACACGTCGAGGGTCCGGCCGTCGGCGGTGACGATGCGGGCGCCGGTGAGGCTGTCGGAGGTCAGGCCGTAGGCGCGGGAGACCACGCCGTGCCCGCCGCCCAGGGTCAGGCCGGAGATGCCGACGGTGGGGCAGGAGCCGCCGGGGACGGTGACGCCGCGTGCGCCGAGCTGGGTGTAGACGTCGATGAGTTTGGCGCCGGCGCCGATGACGGCGCTGCCGGAGCCGCTGCGGACGGACTTCAGCGCGGAGACGTCGATGACCAGGCGTCCGTTGCCGCTGGACCAGCCGGCGTAGGAGTGGCCGCCGTTGCGGATGGAGACGGGGGTGCCGTGGCGGCGTGCGAAGGCCAGGCACTCGGTGATGTCCGCGGTGTGGGCCACGTAGGCGACGGCGGCGGGGCGCAGCGTGTCGAAGCGGGTGTTGTACAGCTGGCGGGCGGTGGCGTAGTCGGCGTCGCCCGGCCGTATCAGACCGCCCTGGAGGTTCCTGTCGAGCGCGGACCAGTCGGCGGGGCGGGGCGCGGCCGCGGGCCGGCGGCCGCGGGCCTGGCGGGCGCGGTGGTGGGGGCGGGGCCCGGGGCGCTGCCTGCTGCTGCTGGTGGTGGCGAGGGCGGCCGTCGGGGCGATGGCGGCCGCGAAGCCGGTGGCTGCGGTGAGCAGTGTGCGCCGGTCCACGGCGGCCTCCGTTCACGGTGTTCTGCTGTCGCTCGGACAGAGGGGCGGGGGCAGGGTGTTGGTTCCGTGCCGGGGGCACGGATGTGGCGGCGTCCTGCCCTTTTTCCGCTTTCTCCGCGGCGGGGCGCGTCTCGTCAGGGGCCGGCGGGCCGGGAGGCGGGTGTGGGGCGGGTGGTCAGGGGCGGTAGGCGGCGGCCGCGGTCTCGTCGAACGGTGCCCGGGTGAGGGCCACGTCGACCAGTCCGGTGCGCAGTCCGCAGGTGGGGTCGGTCAGGTCGGTGTCGCGGACGCGGACGGTGGTGCCGGGGTGGGTGCGGCGGTGGGCGGCGGCCGGGCGGGATCGGTCGGTGCGGGCGCCGGGTCCTGGGCGGGTGCCGGGTCCTGGGCGGGTGCCGGGTCCTGGGCGGGTGCCGGGTCCTGGGCGGGTGCGCGTGGGGCCGCGCCCCGCGGTGGGTGCGGGTGCGGCCCCTGGGCCGTGGACGGGGAGCCGGTCCCCGGCTCCCCCGGCCGGTCGCGGCTGGTCGCGCGTTGCTGTCGTCATGGGGGGTGCCGTGCCCGGGGGTTCACGGCAGGAGCAGCAGGATCGCCAGGGCGAGCAGGAGGGAGTCGATGCGGTCGAGGAGGCCGCCGGAGCCGGGGAGCCAGTGGGCGGCGTCCTTGGCGTGGGCGCCGCGTTTGACCATGGATTCGAGGAGGTCGCCGAGGGGGCCGCCGAGGGCTACGGCGACAGCGGTCTGCCAGGTCAGGCAGGACAGGGCGGCCAGGGTGAGGAGGCCGGCCGCGGCGCCGGCCAGGGTGCCGCTCCAGTGTTTGGCGGGGGACAGGGGGGAGAGGCGGGGGCCGCCGAGGCGGCGGCCGGCGGCGTAGGCGGTGATGTCGGCGACCGAGACGGCCACGAACAGGACGAGGCCCAGGGCGCCGGAGGGGACGAGGCCGGCCAGGGTGCCCAGCCACACCAGGCCCAGCAGGCCCGCTGCCAGGCGGCGCAGTCCGTGTTGGGCGTCGCCCGACAGCAGGGGCACCGCGGCGATCGCGAGTGCCCCGGCGGCCGCTGCCCGCGGGAGCTGTCCGGGGCGAGCCAGGTGGTCAGGACGAGTCCGGTGACGGCCGCGCCGAGGACCGTACGGTCCGCCGGGCCCAGCCGGAGCAGTCCGCCGAACTCGGCCACCGCCACCAGTCCGACCAGGACCGTGAGGGCCGCGATCCCCGGCGCGCCGAGCCAGAACGCGCCCGTCACCAGAGGGACGGCGAGCGCCCACACGCACCAGCGGATTATCAGTTCGCGGCGCCGGGTGGCCGCCACCGCGACGCCTGCGGCCGCAAGCGCGCCGCCGAGGTGGGGCAGGAGGTCGGGGACCGTCGTCACCGGGAGGTCCGCCCCGCCGCGGCCGGGCTGCGCAGTGTTTCCAGGGCGCTGCGGCACGCCGCGACGATCCGCGTGTTCTCGGCGGTGTCGCGGACGGCGATCCGGACGGTCCGTCCCTCGTACGCCGGGGACATCGGCGACAGGTCGCGCAGGAAGACGTCGTGGTCCCGGCATGCGCGCACCAGCTGTGCCGCGCTCGGTCCGTGCGGGGGCAGGGTCACCGTGAGGAAGTTCGCCACTCCCTCGTCGACCGAGGCGAGGCCGTCCAACTCGCGCAGAGAGTTGGCCAGTTCGCGGCGCAGTGTGTGGGTGCGGGCCCAGTGCGCGGTGTAGTGGGCGGGGTCGCGCAGGGCCGTCACGGCGGCCAGCTGGGCGGGCAGGCTGACGGGCCACGGCGGGGTCCAGCGGCGCAGTCGTCCGGCCGTGTCCGGGTCGGCCACCAGGTAGGCGGCCCGCATCCCCGACAGGGCGTACATCTTCGACAGGGAGGTGCAGACCACGACGCGGGGGTCGGTGGCGGCGAGGGGGCGAGGGAGTCGGCCGGGTCGGCGTAGCCGAGGTAGGCCTCGTCGATCCACCACCGGGTCCGTGCGGGTGTGGCCTCGATGACGGCGCGCAGGGCGGCGGCCGGGGCGTGGCGGCCGGTGGGGTTGTTGGGGTTGACCACCACGACGAGGTCGTAGCGTCCGTCGGCGGTCGCGGCGGCGAGCCGGGCGGGGTCGAGCAGCCAGCCGTCCTCCCGGCGCAGGGTGAGCCGGTCGACCCGGCAGCCGATGACCCGTTCGGTGACGTGGGCGTACTCCCCGTAGCCCGGGTCGAGCAGGAGCACCCGGCTGTGCGGGGTCAGCCACCGGCCGAACGCCCGGAAGATCAGGTCGGAGGAGCCCGCTCCGACGGCCAGCGACTCCTTTGGCAGGCCGCGGGCTTCGGCGATCTGCGCGAGGAGTCCTTCCGCGCCGGTCGGCGGTGAGGTGCGGGCGGCCCATCCCGGGTCCTGCGTGAGGACGGCGTGGACGGCGGGGACGGCGGGAACCAGGCGTCCAGCACGTCGGCGGCGACGACCTCGTGGCGGCGGGCCAGGGTGGTGAAGTCGGTGCCGATCGCGGAGAAGAACGCGCCGCCGTGCTCGCAGCCGTCCTCGCGCGGCGCGAAGGGCATGTCGAGCCGCCAGTCCAGGCCCGTGCGCAGCCGCCGCAGGGTCCGGGCGTGGCGCTCGGCGACCGTCCTGGTCAGCTCGGCCACGGAGCCGCTGAGGACCTCGAAGGAGACCGCGCCCGAGCGGATGGTGCGTCCCACCGGCCGCAGGCCGGTGGCGAGGTACATGTCGAGGAGTTCCGTGCGTCCCATCGCCACCACCCGGCGGCCGCCCCGTGACGCGGTCCAGCGCAGCGCCGCGTACATCAGGAGGGGTGCCGCCGCGGTGGAGCGCCAGCGGTCCTCGACGGTCAGGACGCGGATCTCGAAGGGGGCCTCCTCGGTCAGGAGCGGGAGTTCCTCGCGGGTCAGGTACTTGTCGAGGGAGTAGCGGCCGGCCCAGGGCGGGGTGAGGCTGACGAACCCGATCCGTGTGTCGCCGCGCGCGGCCACGAGGTAGACGTTGTCGCCGTCGAGTCCGTCGCCGAGTCTTCCGGAGGGGTTCACCGGGTGCTGGCCGAGCTCCTGTGCGTACACCCGGTGGCGCAGTTCGTGGATCCAGTCGTGGTCGCTGGGTGTGGCGGTGCGCAGGTGCAGGGCGTGGTCCATGCGTGTGTCTCCCCGAGGCGGTCCGGCGTTCGCGCCCCAGCATGGAGGAGTCCGGCAGGTGGCACCTGAGTACGCGTACTCAGCCGGGGACTTGGGAGCGGTCCGGGTCGGGGGCGGGAGCGGACCAGGTCAGGGCCGGGGCAGGGCGGGGGCCGTGGACGGGTCAGGGCCGGGGCCGCGGGCGGGGTCAGGGCCGGGGCCGCGGGCGGGGCCGGGGCCGGGGTCGTGGGCGAGGGCGAGGGCGTGGGCGGAGGCGGGTGCCGGTGGGTGCGGCGGGCGGGCGGTGTCCTGTGCCGTGGGGGTTTTCGCGGGGTGTCCGGACGCTTTCCGGGCGGCGGTGGGGAGGGGGCGGGAGTGCGGTCGTGACGGTGTCGCCGGGGGTGGCGGTGCCGCCGCGGCGGACGGCCGTCATCACGCCCGCCCTGAAGGTGAATTCGTCCGCGCCGGGCGGGAGGGCGAACATCCCGGCGGGCTCTGGAGGGGTGGCGGGAAGGGAGGGGGTGTTTGCGTCAAGTGGCTTGAGTGTGCTGTTGGTTGGCGCGGGTGGCCGGGTGCGGGTGCGGTTGAATGGCGGCATGTGGATCACGGGGGTGTTGGTCGGGGCGGTCGTCTTCCTGCTGGTGATGGTGGCGCCCGCGGTGGTGGGGCGGCGTCTGCTGGGGGTGCGGGCGGGTGTGGTGCGGGTCGGGGCCGCGGGGTGTGCGGGCTTTCGGTGTCGGCGGCGCTGCTGGCGCCCCGGCTGGAGGAGTCGGGGCAGCTGGCGCCGCTGCTGTCGCTGATGGTCGGGGTGGCGATGCTCGGCGCGATGGTCGTGCTGGTCGCCCTGGACGTCCTGGTGCCCGTGGGGCCGTGCGGCCGCTGGGGTGGGCGCAGTCGGTGCGGGGGCGGATCGGGCGGGCGCGGCGGTACTCGGCGGTGGTGCGCATCGCCACGCGGCACGGGCTGGGGCCGTATCTGCGGGGGCGGCGGCGGGCGCCGGGGGTGCGGCACGAGCTGCTGGCGCGGGAGCTGCGGCAGGCGTTGCAGGCCGGCGGGACCACGTTCGTGAAGCTGGGGCAGCTGATGTCGACGCGGCGGGACCTGCTGCCCGAGGTGTACGTCGAGGAGCTCAGTCTGCTGCAGGACCAGGTGCCGCCCGCGCCGTGGGGCGAGGTGGAGGCGCAGCTGCGGGAGAGTCTGGGGGCGCCGGCGGGGACGTGTTCGCCTCCTTCGAGCGGGTTCCGCTGGCGGCGGCCTCCATCGCGCAGGTGCACGCGGCGGTGCTGCACGACGGCACCGAGGTGATCGTCAGGTGCAGCGGCCGGGGATACCGGAGCTGGTGGAGCGTGATCTGGACATCGTCGGGCGGCTGGCGGCGGTGCTGAGCGAGCGGACGGGCTGGGGGCGCGGTCTGGGGCTGAACGAGCTGGCGCGGGGTTTCGCCGTCGCGCTGCGCGAGGAGCTGGACTTCCGGGTCGAGGCCCGCAACATGACCGCGGTGCGCCGGGCGGCCGCGGCGCGTGGTGATTCCAGTGTCGCCGTGCCCGTCCCGCACGGGCAGTTCAGTACGGAGCGGGTGCTGGTCATGAGCCGGGTGGAGGGCGCCTCGCTGGGCAAGGCGGTCCCCGACGATCCGCAGCACGGCGCCCTTCTGGCGCGGACCCTGCTCACCGCGCTGCTCAACCAGATCATGGTGGACGGTGTCTTCCACGCCGATCCGCATCCGGGCAACATCCTGCTGCAGCCCGACGGCACGGCCGCCCTGCTCGACTTCGGGTCCGTGGGCAGGATCGATCCCGGGCTGCGCGAGGCGATGGGGGGTCTGTTCCTGGCCGTCGACCGGGGGGATCCGGTCGCGCTGCGCGAGGCCCTGCTGGAGGTCACCGACCGTCCCGAGGACATCGACGAGCAGAGGCTGCTGCGGGCGCTGGGGCAGTTCAGCGCGCGTCATCTGGGGCACGGGTCCGCGCCCGACGTGGAGATGTTCGGGGATCTGTTCCGGCTGGTGGCGGACTTCCGGCTGGCGGTCCTGCCGGAGATCGCGGCCGTGTTCCGGGCCCTGGCCACCCTGGAGGGCACGCTGGTGCGCCTGTCCCCGGCTTCGACATGCTGGAGGCGTCGCGTGCGTACGCCTCGGGCCTGCTCGCCGACCGGCTGGGGCCGCGCGGTGCCCGGGACACCGCCCGTGACGAGCTGATCGCGCTGCTGCCCGTGCTGCGGCGGCTGCCGCGCCGGCTGGACCGTCTGGGCGGCGCGCTGGAGGAGGGGCGGCTGGGGTCAACGTGCGGCTGTTCGCCGACGCCCGTGACCGGCGGGTCGTGGGCGAGCTGGTCGGGCGGGTGGTGCACGCCTTCGTGGGGATCTTCCTCGGGTTCGCGGGCCTGCAGCTGCTGGGGATGAAGGGCGGGCCGCGGGTGAGCGAGGACCTCGGGCTGTACGGGCTGCTGGGCTGCAACCTGCTGCTGCTCTCCGCCGCCATCGTCCTGCGGACCGTGTTCGTCACCAGCCGGCCCATGGAGTGAACGCGGCGGGCTGACACCTCCCCCCTGCCCGGTGTGCCGGGCAGGGGGGTCACTTGTCGCGGCGCGGCGGGGTGTGCACGGCGTCCAGGACCAGGTCCAGGAGCCGGTCGGGGCGTGCGGGCCGGTCCTCGCCGTGGGCGGTGGACAGGGCGATCCCGACGACGAGTTGCAGGAGGTCGTCGGCGGTCAGGTCGGCGCGGGCGGTGCCGTGCCGCTGGGCCCAGGTGAGCAGGCCGGCCGCCATGTCCAGGATGCGGCGGTGGCAGTCGGGGCCCGAGGTGCCGTCCGGTTCCAGCAGCAGGGCGCCGCCCATGCCCTGGTTCACGCGGGCGTGGGTGAGGAAGGCCCGCAGCCACCGCTCCAGGGCGTCGTCGGGGTCCTCGGCGGCGAGCAGGTCTTCCGCGCGGGCGGCCAGGGTCGCGATGCGGTCTTCGAGGACGGCGGTCAGCAGGGCCGAGCGGTGGGGGAAGTGGCGGTACAGGGTGCCGGGGCCCACCCCGCCCGGCGGGCGATCTCGTTGAGGGAGGCGCCGGGGCCGGCTTCGGCGAACACCTCGCGCGCCGCCGCCACCAGCCGTTCGCGGTTGAGGCGGGCGTCCGTGCGCCGCGGGGCGTCGGGCGGGGTGGGTCCCTGCCGGTGCGTCATCGTCGCGTCCTCGGGTCGGCTCCCCGATGGAAAACCGGAGAGGTTCTCCGTATTCTAGCCGCCAGGAAACGGAGAACCTCTCCGGAACGCTGCCGTGAGGAGTGCCGATGAGTGACGACGCGCGGACCGGGCTCGGCCGGGTCGGGATCTGGACCTTCGCCTACGAGGGCCAACCCGCCGGACGGGTAAGGGAATCGGCCGCGGAGCTGGAGGAGCTGGGGTACGGGGCGATCTGGCACGGCGAGGCGTTCGGCCGCGACACGGTGGGCCAGGCGTGGTTACTGCTGTCGGCGACCCGCCGGATCACCGTCGCGTCCGGCATCGCCAACATCGCCTTCCGCGACCCGATCGCCATGGCCGGCGCGACCCGCACGCTCGGCGAGGCCTTCCCCGGGCGCTATCTGCTCGGCCTGGGCGGGCACCGGGTCGACGACACCGTGCACGAGGTGGACGGCTACCCCGTCCCGGCCCGGGGCCGGGCGCTCGCCACCGTGCGCGCCTACCTCGACGCCATGGACGCCGTCCCCGCCCACGGCCCCGTCCCCGACCCGGCCCCCGCCGCGTCCTGGCCGCCCTCGGCCCCCGGATGCTCGCGCTGGCCGCCGAACGCACCTGGGGCGCGCACCCCTACTTCGTGCCCGTCGACCACACCGCGCGGGCCCGGTCGGTCATGGGACCGGACGCCTTCCTCGGCGTCGAACAGGCCGTCGTCCTGGACACCGACGCCGGCCGCGCCCGGAGGTGGCCACCGCGCACGTCGCCGGATACCTCGCGTCGGCCGCGCACCAGCGGGCGAACGTCCGCCGGCTCGGCTTCGGCGACGAGGACGTCACCGGCCGCCCCAGCCGCCGCCTGGTGGACGCGATCGTCGCGTACGGCGACACGGAGACGATCCGCCGCCGCGTACGCGACCACCTGGACGCGGGAGCCGACCACGTCTGCCTGCAGGTGCTGAGCGCCGATCCGGCCGCACTGCCGCAACGGCAGTGGCGCGAACTGGCCTCCGCGCTCCTCACCCTCCCCGCCGCCCAACCCCTGAAGGAAAGCGGGAGTCGGGCCTCCTGAGGGGCCGGCCCCGGTGGCGTGCGGGAGAGGTCCGTCCGCGGGCCTAGGTCCCGCGGCCCATGTGCGCCGCGGGCCCGCTGGCTAGGGTCGGCGCCCATGCACGATACAGAGATCATCCGCCGCACCACGGCGCGGCGCAGGCAGGACACCCTGGAACGGCTCCGCGCGGAGCGCGACATCTGGGTGTCGACGGCCCACCCCGACCACGGCCCGCACCAGGTGCCCCTGTGGTTCTGGTGGGACGGGCGGGCGGTGTGGATGTGCACCGGCGCCGGTTCCGCGACCGCGCGCAACGCGGCCGCGGAGCCACGGGTCCGGCTGGCGCTGCCGGACGCCCTGGACGTGGTGCTGCTGCAGGGCGAGGCGACGTGCCACCCGCGCGGCAGGTGCCCGGGGAGGCCGCCGACGCCTACCGGGACAAGTTCGGCTGGGACCCGCGCACGGAGGAGGCCCCCACGTGTATCTGCGCGTCGCGCCGCAAACCGTGCGCGCCTGGCGCGGAGTGCCGGAACTGCGGGGCCGGGTCGTGATGCGCGACGGAGCCTGGCTGGAGTGAGACCGGCCCGCCGCCGCGCCCGGGAGGCGGCGGCCGCGGGCCGGTCCGCGCGGTACCCCTCACCCGCCGCCGTGGAGTGTTCCGCGGGGCGGGTGACGTGCGTCGTCGTGCCGGTGAGGGGGCCGGGAGCGGCAGAGCGGGAATCAAGGGGCGCTGCATCGGCCGGGGCTAGTTTTCCGGACACTGAAGGGATACGGGTGATCTTCGATGGAGCTCCGGATACTGGGATCGATAGAACTCTGGACGGGCCACGCCCTGGCCGATCTGGGCCCCGCGCGACAACGCAGCATTCTCGGTGTCCTGTTGGTCGATCCGGAACGGCCGGTGCCGCTGGAAGCCCTGGTGGACCGGGTGTGGGGGGACCAGCCGCCGGCGGGGGTCCGCAATGTGGTCCACACGTACATCACGCGGCTGCGGCGGGCGCTGGCCCGTGCGTCGGCCGGTCTGGCCGAGCCGATCGGCCTGGTGCGGACCCCGGCCGGGTATCAGGTTTCGGCCGATCCGGGCGCCGTGGACCTGGTGCGGTTCCGGCGGCTGGTGAAGAGCGCGCAGCAGGAGGGTCTGGGTGACCAGGAACGCAGCGCGCTGCTGCAGCAGGCGCTGCACATGTGGCGGGGCGACGCGCTGGGCGGGATGCAGGGCGACTGGGCGGCCCGGCTGCGCGAGACGCTGCGGCAGCTGCACCACGAGGCGCTCAGCCAGTGGGCCGACGCCGAGATCCGGCTGGAGCGTCCCGGTGTGGTGCTCGCGGAGCTGCGGGCGGCGCTGCTGACCGATCCGCTGTCGGAGCAGCTGTGCGAGCGGCTGATGCTGGCGCTGTACCGGGAGGGGCGCAGTGTCGACGCGCTGGAGTACTACCAGTCGATGCGGCGGCTGATCGCCAAGGAGCTGGGGACCGATCCGTCCCGGCGGCTGCAGCGGCTGTACGAGACGATCCTGCGCGGTGAGACGGCCGGTCCGGTGCCGCCGGCCGAGCAGGGCGGCGGTGCGCCGCGGGCGCGGCCGGGCCCGGCACCGGCACCGATGCCGGTGCCGGTGCCGGTGCCGGTGCGGTGCGGGCGGCCGGGCGTGAGCGGTCCGGTCCGCGGGTGCCGCAGATGCTGCCGCTGGACCTGCCCGACTTCACCGGGCGCGAGCGGGAACTCGACGTGGTGCAGCGGGCGTTGACGCAGCCCACGGTCTCGCAGCCGCCGGCGGTCGTGGTGGTGGGCGGGGCGGGGTCGGCAAGACGGCGCTGGCGGTGCGGCTGGGGCACCGGCTGCGGTCGGCGTTCCCCGACGGGCAGCTGTACGCGGCGCTGCGGGGCAGCGGTGCGCGGGCGGCGGATCCGTACGCGGTGATGGGCCGGCTGCTGCGGGTGCTGGGGACGGATCCCGAGCGGCTGCCGGCCGATCCCGACGAGCGCGGGAGGTGTACCGGCTGGCGCTGGCCGGGCGCCGGCTGCTGCTGACGCTGGACGACGCGGTCGACGACGCGCAGGTGCTGCCGCTGCTGCCGGACAGCGCGGAGGTGGCGGTGCTGGTCACCAGCAGGGGCGGCTCAGTACGCCGCTGGGCGCCCGGGTCCTGCACCTGCCGGACCTGCCGCACGGTCACAGCGTGCGGCTGCTGGCGCGGATGCTGGGGTCGGAGCGGGTGGAGCGGGAGCCGCCGCGGCGGCGGCGATCGCCCGGTACTGCGGGGGCTGCCGCTGGCGCTGCGGGCCGCGGCCGCGCGGCTCAACACCCGCCCGCACTGGTCGCTGAGCCGGTACGCGGAGCGGCTGAGCGACGAGGGCGGCGGCTGGACGAGCTGGCGCACAGTTCGCTGAGCGTGCGGGCCAGTTTCACGGCCTCGTACAACGCGCTGCCCAAGGACGCCCGGGAGGCGCTGCGGTGCCTGGCCCATCTGCCGGTGCCCGAGTTCGACGCCCATCGGGCGTGCCCGGTGCTGGGCAAGGACTTCGCGGCCGTGGAGGACGCCTGTGAGCAGCTGGTGGAGGCGCACTTCCTGAGCGTGGCCGGGCCGGCGAGGGCCGATCTGCCCACGCGGTACCGGCTCGACGGGCTGCAGCGCAGCTTCGCCCAGGAGCTGGGCGCCGGGCGGGCGGGCGCGCTGGAGGCGGCCGTGCACCTGTCGGTCTGACGGGGCTCACCTGGGGTTACACCCCGGTCAAGACGCGCTCCAGTCCCGCGCCCATCGGGGTGGCGGAGAGTCGTATCCGAAGCCACCTACGCGACAGGGCAGGAAGGAGTGGGACCGCAATGACGCCTCCGGACACTCCCCAGGCCGTGCTGCCGGACCTCGCCAGGACCGACATGGAACGCCGTCCCCCGGCACCGGCGCGCGCACCGACGATGGCCGAACTGGCCGACGAGCTCGCCACCCGCAGGGCGCAGGCACATTTCGGGCACGACCCGGAAGCCGACGCCCGGCACCTCTCCAAGGGAAAGCTGCTGGCCCGCCAGCGGATCGAGAAACTGCTCGACCCGGGCACGTTCACCGAGCTGGGGCTGTTCGCCGAGCACCGGGCGGTGGGCTTCGGGATGGAGGACTCGCATCCCGAGGGCGACGGTGTGATCACGGGCTGGGGCGAGATCGACGGCCGTACGGTCTTCGTCTTCGCCCATGACGCCCGGGTCCGCGGCGGCGCGCTGGGCGCGACGTTCGCCGCGAAGATCCATCAGCTGCTCGACTTCGCCGACTCCGTCGGCGCGCCGGTCGTCGGTCTCAACGACGGCGGCGGTGCCCGGATCCAGGAGGGCATCGACGCGCTGGCCGGTTTCGGGAAGCTGTTCGCCCGCAACGTCCGCGCCTCGGGCGTGGTGCCGCAGATCAGTGTGGTGCTCGGCTCGTGTGCGGGCGGCGCGGTGTACTCGCCGGCGCTGACCGACTTCACGTTCATGGTGGAGGGCATGGCCAACATGTTCATCACCGGGCCCGACGTGGTGCAGGCGGTGACGGGCGAGAAGGTCACGCACGAGGAGCTCGGCGGGGCGTACACGCACGGCAACCGCACCGGTGTGGCGAGTTTCGTGGCGCCGGACGAGGAGTTCTGCTTCGAGAGCGTGCGCGAGCTGCTGTCGTACCTGCCGTCGAACAACGCCGAGACCGCTCCCTACGCCCGGCCGGCGGACGATCCGGACCGGCGGTGCGAGGAGCTTTTGAAGCTGGTGCCGGTCGACGACCGGACGCCGTACGACATCAGGACGGTCATCGGGCACATCGTCGACGACGGCGACTACCTGGAGGTCCAGGAGAACTGGGCGCAGAACATCGTGTGCGCGCTGGCGCGGCTGGACGGTCACACGGTGGGCATCGTGGGCAACCAGCCGGCCGCGATGGCGGGCGTGCTGGACATCGACTCCTCGGAGAAGGCCGCCCGGTTCGTGCGCACCTGCGACGCGTTCAACATTCCGCTGGTGACGCTGGTGGACGTGCCGGGGTTCATGCCCGGGACCGACCAGGAGCACAACGCGATCATCCGGCGCGGGGCGAAGCTGCTGTACGCGTACTGCGAGGCGACCGTGCCGCGGGTGCAGGTGATCCTGCGCAAGGCGTTCGGCGGCGCGTACATCGTCATGGACTCCAAGTCGATCGGTTCGGACCTGTCGTTCGCCTGGCCGTCGAACCAGACGGCCGTGATGGGCGCGGACGGCGCGGCGAACATCATCTTCCGTCGTCAGCTGCGTGAGGCGGTGGAGCCGGAGAAGCTGCGCAAGGAGCTGATCGCCGAGTACACCGAGCAGTTGATGAATCCGTTCGTGGCCGCGCAGCGCGGGCACGTCGACGACGTCATCGATCCGGCGGACACCCGGCGGGTGCTGATCAAGTCGCTGGAGATGCTGCGGACCAAGCGGGCCCGCCAGCCGCTGCGCAAGCACGGGAACGAGCCGCTGTGAGCGCGGCGCGGGCGCGGAGCTGACGGTGCTGCGGGGCAACCCGACACCGGAGGAGCTGGCCGGGCTGCTGGTGGTGCTCGCGGCGCTGCGCGGCGCCCGTCTGGAGCAGGACCCGCTGCCGGTCGCCGCGCGCCGCTGGGGCCGGCCGGCCGGCTGGCACAGCGCGCTGCCCCAGGTCGCCGCGCCGGACGCGGCCGGCTGGCAGCGCACCCCGCACCGACCCATGAAAGGACTACCCGATGACCGGTTGGACCGGCCCCGGCGGTGACACCGGCTGCCTGGCCATGTTCCCCGGACAGGGATCGCAGCGGCCCGGCATGGCCGGGCACCTGCTGGACGCCCATCCCTCGGCGCGGCGGCTGTTCGCCCGTGCCGACGAGATCCTGGGGCTGCCGCTGTCGCAGATCTGTGTGACCGGCAGCGCCGAGGAGCTCGCCCGTACCGAGATCACCCAGCCGGCGATCGCCACCACCAGCCTGGCCGTGTGGGAGCTGCTGCGGTCGGCCGGCTACCGGCCGGCGGCGACGGCGGGCCACAGCCTGGGCGAGTATCCGGCGCTGGTGGCCGCCGGGGTGCTGTCCCTGGAGTCGGCCCTGCAGCTGGTGCGGCTGCGCGGCCGGCTGATGGGCGAGGTGGCCCGTGAGGTGCCCGGCGCGATGGCGGCCGTGCTGGGTCTGCCCGCGGAGAAGGTCCTCGCCGCCTGCGACAGTGCCGGGTCGGTGGGCCTGGTGCAGGTCGCGAACTACAACGAGCCGCTGCAGACGGTCATCTCGGGGCACGAGCGGGCCGTGGAGGCGGCGGGCCGCACGGCGCTGGACGCCGGTGCCGAGAAGGTCGTGCGGCTGGACGTGGGGGCGCCGTTCCACTGCTCGCTGATGTCGGCGGTGGAGGAGGAGTTCACCCGGGCGCTCGCCGCCCATCCGTTCGCCGATCCGGTGCTGCCGGTGATCAGCTCGGTCACCGGCACCTACATCGGGTCGGGCGAGGAGGCCAGGGAGCTGCTGCGCCGTCAGCTCACCGGCCCGGTCCGCTGGGTCGAGGTGCTGCGCACGGCGGCCCGGCACCCGGTGGGCGCGTACACCGAGATCGGGCCCGGCCGGGTGCTCAGCGGGCTCGCCCGCCGCACCCTCGAAGAGGCCCGTACCCGCTCCACCGGAGACCCGCGCCGGCTGACGGCGCTGTACGGCGAACTGGCGCCGCGGGCGTGGCAGGAGCCGGTGGCGTCCTGACGTCGTGCGGACCGGGGGCCGCTCGTCTCCGGTCCGTTCCTCTCCAGCAATTCTACGAAGGGTAAAAGAGACATGTCGTACGACGACAAGGACTTCGGCGCCATCGTCCAGGAGGCGGTCGCCGACGCGCTCGGCCTCGACCTGGAGGAGGTCGTTCCCGACGCCACGCTGCTGGGCGATCTGGACGCGGAGTCGATCGACCTGCTCGATGTGCTGTTTCGGATCGAGAAGGCCGCGGACGTGAAGATCAAGGTGGCGGACATCGCCGAGCTGCTCCAGGGCGGGATACCGGACGAGGAGTTCGCCGACGAGAACGACATCATCAACGAGGTCGGTCTCGCGCAGCTGAAGAAGTCGCTGCCGCAGATCGACGTGGAGGAGCTGGCCGGGAAGATCACGGCCGACGAGGTGCTGTCCCTGTTCACCGTGCAGAACCTGACGGACCTGGTGACCGAGCGTGCCGCCCTCGCCGCGGCCGCCGCGTAGGCAGGGTGCGGGGCGGTCACCGGACAGTGCCGCCCCGCCGCCGCTGCGGGTGCGCACCGGCATGGACCTGGCCGAGGTGTCGCGGGTGGAGGAGCTGATGACCTCTCAGCCCGAGCTGCGCGAGCGGGTGTTCACCGCCCGTGAGCTGGCCTACTGCTATCGGCGCAAGCGGGCCGGTGAGCATCTCGCCGGCCGCTGGGCCGCCAAGAGGCGGTGCTCAAGAGCCTGGGGACCGGCATGGGGCCGCGCATGGAGTGGACGGACATCGAGGTCGTCAACGACCGTGCCGGCCGTCCCCGGGTGCGGCTGTACGGCGAGGTCGAGGCGGTCGCCCGGTCCCTGGGCATGGCCTCCCTGGACGTCTCTTTGAGTCACAGCGGGGGGCTGGCCGTCGCGCACGCGGTCATGGTGTGCGAGCCGACGGCACCGTACACCGCACCCGCCCACACCACGGACACGGCAGAAGCAGAAGGAGACGAAACGGCATGAGGCCTGACGAGACGGAGGCGCCGCGATGAGCCGCAGGGTGGTCATCACCGGTGTGGGTGCCGTCACGCCGCTGGGCAACGACGCGCCGAGCACATGGCGGGGACTGGTCGAGGGGCGCAGCGGGGTAGGCCGGCTGACGACGATCGACACCACCGGTTTCGACGTGTCGATCGCCGGTGAGGTGAAGGACTTCCGGCTCGCCGACGTGGTGCCCGGTTCGGTGGGTCTGCGGCATCTGCTGCGGCCGGGGACCTTCGGGGTGGGTGCGGCCTGGGAGGCGCTGCGCGACGCGGGCGTGGACAAGGACACCTACGACGGCGCGGACATGGGTGTGGCCATGGGCGCCTGTGTGGACCGGCCGGATCTGCAGTGGCTGGTGGACGTCGGCGCGCTGCGCGACGCCACCGGGCGGGCGGACGCGTTCTCCACGTACGCGCCGTCCGACGCGCTGGCCTACAGCCAGAACATCGCGTCGGCGGCGATGGCCCGGATGCTGGACGCGACCGGCCCGATGCTGGGGGTGTCCACCGCGTGCTCGGCTTCCGGGCACGCGGTCGGCGAGGCGTTTCGCACCCTGCAGGAGGGTGACGCGACGCTGATGCTCGCGGGCGGCTACGACTCGTTGACGACCTGGCTCGACGTGCTGTGCTTCGGGCTGCTGGGCGCGCTGACGAAGGAGTACAACGACGATCCGCAGCGGGCCAGCCGGCCCTTCGACGACCAGCGTTCCGGGTTCGTCCTCGGCGAGGGCGGCGTGGTGCTGGTCCTGGAGGAGCTGGAGGCGGCGCGGGCGCGCGGGGCGCACATCCTGGCCGAGGTGCTGGGCTACGGCACGAGCCTGAACGCCTGGCGGATGACGGACTCCCCGCCGGACGGCAGCGGTGCGATCGAGTCGATCGCGGCGGCGATCGCGGACGCCGGTCTTGAGCCGGGCGACATCGACTACGTCGTGGCGCACGGCACCAGCACCCCGGGCAACGACCTGTCGGAGACCACGGCGATCAGGAAGGTGTTCGGCGACGCCGCGGAGCGGCTGCTGATCAGCTCGCCGAAGTCGATGACCGGTCATCTGACGGCGGCGTCGGCGGCGCTGAGCCTGCTGACGGCGGTCGGGGCGATCAACCACGGGGTGGTGCCGCCGACCATCAACCAGGAGACGCCCGACCGGCGCCTGGGCCTGGACTTCGTGCCGAACACGGCGCGCCGGCAGGAGGTGCGGCACGCCCTGGTCAACGCGTTCGCGTTCGGCGGCACCAACGTCGGTCTGGTCGTGGGGCGTTACGAGGAGAAGCGATGACGACCCGACAGCGACACGGAGGAGCGCGATGAGCGGCAGCGGACGTCAGGTCGTCATCAGCGGCATCGGCCTGGTGACCGCCCTGGGCGAGGGCCCGGAGGCCAACTGGAAGGCGCTGGTGGCCGGCGAGAGCGGCATCGGTCCCATCGAGGCGTACGATCCGTCGCCGCTGCAGACCCGGCTCGGCGGTGAGATCGCCGACTTCGACGCCACCAAGTACGCCACCAAACGGCAGCTGCGCACCGTCAACCGCGGTGACCGCCTGGCGATGGCCGCGGCCCGGATCGCGCTGGACGACGCGGGCCTGGCGCACAAGCAGTCCGGCGGCGACGAGCTGGGCTACCGCACGGGACTGTATCTGGGCGGCAACAAGTCGCTGGGCCGCATGGAGCAGCTGATCGAGGAACTGAAGGTGATCCGCCGCCCGGACGGCACGGCCGATCTGGAGCACCTGGCCCGGCACGGTGATGTGATCATGCCGCCGCTGTTCTTCGTCGAGGGGCTGCCGGCCGGCGCGGTGTTCACCATCTCGCAGACCTACGGCATCCGGGGTTCCAGCACGTTCTTCGCCGGGTACGCGGACGCCGGCGCCACCGCGATCGGCCGGGCCATGCGCGCGGTGCGCCGCGGGGACGCGGACGTGGCGCTCGCCGGCGGCTACGACGACGCCACCAGCTGGTGGTCGATGACGCTGCTGGACCGGCTGGGGATCCTGACCACCCGCAACGAGCGCGGGCAGCAGGCGTACCGGCCCTACGACCGGGACCGCAGCGGCGGGCTGCCCGGGAGGGCGCGGCGCTGCTGGTGCTGGAGGAGAAGCAGGCGGCGCTGGCGCGCGGGGCCCGGATCTACGCCGAGATCACCGGTTACGGTGCCGGGCACGACGGGCGCACGCCGCCGGCGGCGGACCCCGAGGGCCGCGGGCTCGCCCGGGCGGTGCGGCGTTCGCTGGAGGACGCCCGGCTGTCGGCCGGCGACCTGGGCTACATCGCCTCGGACGGGTCGGGGACCCGGCTGGGCGACGTGAGCGAGGCGGTCGCGCTGCGGGCCGCGCTGGGCGGGGCCGTCTCCTCGGTGCCGGTCAGCACGCCCAAGCCGCAGACCGGTCACCTCGTCGGCGGCGGCGGCGCGCTGAACGCGGCGGTGTCCGCGCTGGCGCTGCACCACGGGGTGGTGCCCGCGACGCTCAACCTCGACGATCCCGACCCGGCGTGCGCCCTGGACCACGTCCGCGGCAGTGCCCGGGAGACCCGGCCCTCGCACGCGATGGCGCTGGCCCGGGGCATCGAGGGGCAGGCCGTGGCCCTGACCCTGTCCCGGCCGGCGTGAGCGGCCGGAGGGCTCCGTGCAGAGAAGGAAGCAGACGCGATGAGTGACGTTCCCGATCAGCCCGTCGGCGTGGTGGTGGCCTCCGTGGGGGCGATCACCCCGCACGGCGGTTCGGCCGAGGTCCTGTGGGAGGCGGTGCGCGCCGGGCGGGTGGCGATCTCGCCCGTGCGCGCCCTGCCCATGGACCACTACCAGACCACGCTGGGCGGCGAGATCACCGAGCCGTGCGCGCCCAGGTACGACTACGCGGCGGGCTCGGCGGCGCGTGACCGGGCGGTCGATTTCGCGCTGGCCGCCGCCGAGGAGGCCATGGCCGCCTCGAAGCTGCGGGTGGGCACGGACATCCCGGCCGAGCGGTGGGGGTGGCCTACGGCACCTGCCACGGCGGCTGGCGCAGTGCCGAGCTGGCGCTGCGTGAGGCGGCGGGGGCGGCACGCCGGACTGGCGGCGCTACACCTTCGTGCCGCCGCAGGCGGCGCGGAGGCGCTGTCGGCCGCTTTCGGTCTGAAGGGGCCGGTGTTCAGCGCCAACACGGCGTGTGCCGCCAGTGCGCACGCGCTCGCCCACGCGCTGGAGGTGATCCGGGCGGGGGCGGCCGACGCGATGCTGGTGGGCGGCAGTGACGCCTTCACCGAGTCGGCGTTCGCCGGGTTCAGCAGTCTGTGGTCGCTCTCCCCCAAGCCCGCGGCCCCCTATTCGAAGGACCGGTCGGGGCTGACGCTGGGCGAGGGCGGCGGGATGCTCGTGCTGCTGTCGAAGGAGGCCGCGGAGCGCACCGGTGCGCCGGTGGTGGCCGAGGTGCTGGGCTACGGCCTGTCGGCCGACGGCCACCATCCGACGGCGCCGCATCCCGAGGGCGAGGGCGCGGCGCGGGCGATCCGTGCGGCGCTGGCCTCCTCGGGGCTGTCCCCGAGGACATCCGGTACGTCAACGGGCACGGCACGGGTACGGAGAAGAACGACTCGGCGGAGAGCAACGCGGTGCGTGCCGCGCTGGGCGGGGCGGCCGAGAAGGTCGCGCTGTCCAGCACCAAGTCGATGATCGGTCATCTGCTGGGCGCGGCCGGCGCGGTGGAGGGCGTCGTGACGGTGCTGGCGCTGCGCGACCAAATAGCGCCGCCCACGGCGTCGTTCACGCAGGCCGATCCGCAGTGCGGTCTCGACCCGGTGGCGGCACGGGCCGGCCGATGGTCCTGGACACCGCGCTGTCGAACAACTTCGGTTTCGCCGGCGCGAACGCGACCGTCGCCTTCGCCCGCCCCGGCGGTCCCGGTGCCCCGGCCCCCGCGCTGGGCGCGGACGAGGTGGTGGTGACCGGCTTCGGTGTGATCACCCCGGCCGGTGAGGGTCCCGAGGCGTTGTGGGAGGCGTACGCGGCCGGGGCCGGGCAGGGCGTGGCCGAGGACGGGCTGCGGGTGGCCCGGGTCGAGTTCGACCGTTCGGTCGTCGGCACGCCCAGGAGCGCCGGCGCATGGACAAGGTCTCCCAGCTGGCCGTCGCCTCGTGCCGGGCCGCGCTGGGCGCGGCGGGCGCGGAGGGCGACGCCGAGGCGCTGGCCGCGACCGGTGTGGTGCTGGGCACCGCGATCGGGCCGATGGAGAGCAGCGAGCGGTTCACCGTTCCGGTGCTGTCCGAGGGCGCCAGGGAGGCCAACCCGGCGGTGTTCACCAACACCGTGTACAGCGGTGCGGCCGGTCATGTGGCCATGGCGCTGGGCACCCGGGGTCCGACGTCGACGCTGACGTCGGGGCACGCGGCGGGCGCCGCGGCGCTGGGCGTGGCCTACGACATGCTGCGGGCCGGGCGTGCCGAGCGGCTGCTGGTGCCGGCGGTGGAGGCGTTCTCGCCGGCCACGCTGGCCGCCTACCGCGGCATCCCGCTGTTCGGTTCGGCCTCCGGGCGCCGGTACACGCTGGCCGAGGCCGGCATCGCGCTGGTGCTGGAGCGCCGGTCGAGCGCCGAGCGGCGCGGGGCGACGGTCCACGCCGTGGTGCTGGGGCACGCGACCGCTTCCGACGCGTGCGGCATCGGCCGCTGGGACGCGTCGGGCGGCGGGGTGGAGCGGGCGATGCGCCAGGCGCTGGAGCGTGCCGGGCTCGCCCCGCGGCAGGTCGGGGCGGTGTGGGCGAGCGCGGCGGGTCTCGCGGCCGTCGACCGTCCCGAACAGGCCGCGGTGGACCGGGTGTTCGGGCCGGGCGGGGTGCGGATCGAGGCCCCAAGCGGGTTCTGGGCGAGCCGGTCGGCGCGGGCGCCCACCTGTCGGCGGTGCTGGCCGTCGGCGCCTGGCGCACCGGCGGCGATCCGCGTCCGGTCCTGGTCAACAGCTCGTCCCTGGGCGGCACCCACACCTCGCTCGTCCTGTCCCCGTCCCTCTTTCCGCAACGGAGTCCGGTCGATGACCACCGCCTACGATGTGAAGATCCTTTCGACCGGTGCCTATGTGCCCGGTGAGCCGCTGGACAACGCCACGCTGGAGAAGTACGTCGGGCCGCTGCCGGACGACGTCCTGGAGGGCATCCAGGTCAAGACCCGGTACTGGATGATCGACCCGGTCACCGGCGAGCACCGGATCAACAACAGCCGGATGGCCGAGCGGGCCTCCCGGCAGGCCCTTCAGCGGGCCGGGGTGGAGCCCGGGGAGCTCGACCTGATCGTGGTGTGCACGGCGACGCCGGAGTACACGCTGCCCAACGTGGCCACCACCCTGCAGCACTACCTGGGTCTGGAGAGCGTCGCCGCGATCGAGATCCGCGGGGCGTGCGCGGGCTGGGTGCAGGCCCTGGACCTGGCCCGGCGGCAGCTGGCCGACGGCACCGCGCGCACCGCGCTGGTGGTGGGCAGCGAGGCCGGATCGCCGGTGCTGGCGCCGCACTTCCTGGGCAAGGACCCGGCGCGGGTGCGGATGCGCGACCGCCTGACGCTGTACACCTTCGGCGACGGGGCGGGCGCGGTGGTGCTGCGGGCCGAGCCCGCGGGCGAGGCGCCGGCGGACGAGTTCGCGTTCGTCAACGCCTGTGTGGGCGGTCTGCGCAAGCCCGGCATGGAGATCGTCGGCGGCGGTACGGACGTGCCGCAGGCCGAGCAGCTGCGCCGCAAGCAGCTGATCCAGATGAAGATCGACGTGCCCGGCACCACCACGTTCGGGCCGCAGGTGTTCGTCCGGGCGATCCAGGAGATGGCCCGCAAGGACGGCCGGGCGCTCGGCGAGTTCGACGCGATCGTGCTGCCGGAGGGCAACGCCGACTACTTCGCCGACGAGTTCGAGTCCGCGGGCCTGTCCGCCGAGGAAATCCGGGCGCTCGACGGGCGGATCGTGGAGAACCTCGCCGAGGTGGGGGCCACCGGTTCGGCCGCGGTGCCGCTGTCGCTGGACGCGGGCTGGACCTCGGGCCGCATCAAGCCCGGCGACCGGGTGGTGCTGCTGGGCATCGAGGCCAGCCGGTACATCTACACCGGCCTGTCGCTGACCTGGCAGGCCCCGCCGGCGGCCTGACCGGCCGCCGCCCCTGTTCACCGACGTCTTCGCCGACGTCTTCGCCGAAGTCTTCTCAAGTCGCCTCAGTGCTGAGACGCAGCTCCTGGAGGAATCACGTGGCAATCAAGCACCGCACGCTGGGCACGCCCGGACTGCAGGTCCCGGCCCAGGGCCTGGGCTGCATGGGCATGACGTTCGGGTACGGCAACGCGGACGCGGCCGAGGCGCTGGCCACCATCGACCGGGCGCTGGAGCTCGGTGTCAACCTGCTGGACACGGCCGACATGTACGGCCCGCACACCAACGAGGAGCTGATCGGCCGCGCCATCGCCGGGCGGCGCGAGAAGGTGGTGCTCGCCTCCAAGGTCGGCAACGAGATCGGCGACGACGGGCAGCTGACGTGGCGGATCAACGGCCGTCCCGACTACATCCGCCGGTCGATCGAGGGAACCCTGCGCCGGCTGGGCACCGACCACCTGGACCTGTACTACCTGCACCGGGTCGACCCGGACGTGCCGGTGGAGGAGAGCTTCGGCGCGCTCGCCGAACTGGTGCGGGCCGGGCTCGTCCGGCACCTGGGGATCTCCGAGGCGGGTCCGGCGACCATCCGCCGGGCGCACGCGGTGCACCCGCTGACCGCCGTGCAGACCGAGTACTCGCTGTTCACCCGGGACGTCGAGGTCAACGGCGTGCTGGACACCGTGCGCGAGCTCGGCATCGGTTTCGTGGCCTACAGCCCGCTCGGCCGCGGTTTTCTGACCGGCACGATCCGCGGCACCTCCGACATTCCCGAGGGCCTGGACTTCCGGCGCATCGCCCGCGGTTCAAGGACGAGAACATCCGCCGCAACCTGCCGGTCGTCGACCAGCTCATCGACCTGGCCGCCGCGGCCGACACCACCGTCGTGCGCCTGGCGCTGGCCTGGGTGCTCTCCCGCGGCGAGGACGTCGTCGCCATCCCCGGCACCAAGCGGCGCACCTACCTGGAGGAGAACGTCTCCGCGGCCGGCCTGGAGCTGTCGGCCGACGTGCTGGCGGCGATCGACGCCATCGCCCCGTACGGGGTCACGGCCGGCAACCGCTATCCGGACGCGGAGATGTCCGCCCTCAGCCGCTGACCCGGCGCACCCCCGGCCGATCCCCACCCCACCCCCACCCACCCCGCTCCCCACACCCCCACGGCATCCCCACGCCGACCCGCCGACCCGCCCTTCGACCCGACCTCCGGGAGAATGAACATGTCCGCTCAGACGCCTCGCCCCTGCGCCGGGTCCTCATCGCCGGCGGCGGGATCGGCGGCATCGCCACCGCCCTCGCCCTCCAGCAGCGGGGCATCGACTCCATCGTCTTCGAACGCGCCCCCCAGCTGCGCGACGGCGGCGCCGGACTGCACATCTGGACCAACGGCATGCTCGCCCTGGACCACCTCGGCGTCGCCGACCAGGTCTCCGCGATCGCCCCCGCCCAGTCCGCGTGCAACTTCGCGACCTCGGCCGGCCGGACCATCGGCACCTGGCCGGTGGGCCAGTTCGTCCAGCGCTACGGGCAGCCCACGGTCGCCATCGGCCGCTCCGACCTGCACGGCATCCTGCGCGACGCGGTGAGCGCGCCGGTCGTCACCGGCGCCGAGGTCACCGGCTACACCGAGCACGACGAGGGCGTCAGCCTCCACTTCGCCGACGGCACCTCCGAGGACGGCGACCTGCTGATCGGCGCCGACGGGGTGCGCTCCGCCGTCCGCGCCCAGCTGCTGGGCCCCCAGCCGCCCGACTACACCGGCTACATCGCCTGGCGCGGCCACGCCGAGCTGAGCCCCGAGGAGTTCCCGCCCGGCACCTTCCAGGCGCTGTTCGGCCCCGGGACCCGCTTCACGTACTACGACATCGCCCCCGGCGTCGTGCACTGGATGAGCGTCGCCGACGGTCCCGCCGGCGGCCGCGACGAGGGCACGCCCGAACAGACCCTGGACATGCTGCGGGCCCGGCACGCCGGCTGGGCCGACCCGATGGTCCGCCGGATCCTGGACGCCACCGTGCCGGAGAGCATCCTGCGCGGCGACGTCCTGGACCGCAAGCCCGACCCGGTCTGGGGCCGGGGCCGGGTCACCCTGCTCGGCGACGCCGCGCACGCGATGAGCTTCAACATCGGGCAGGGCGCCTGCCAGGCCATCGAGGACGGCCTGGTCCTGGCCGGGCACCTCGTCTCCGGCGCCGGCGTCCCCGGGCCCTGCGCGCCTACGAGGCCGAACGCCGGGAGCGCACCGGCCCGATGCAGGTGCTGGCGCACCGCATCGGCGTGCTCGGCTCCCTGCAGAACCCGGCCGCCGTCTGGCTGCGCGACCGGTTCATGGCCCTGACCTGGAACAAGACCTTCCAGTCCACCGAACGCGACCACGTCGCCTACGGCGCGCGGTGGAAGTCCGGCGCCACCACCTCGGTGTGAGCCGGGTGCGTATCCGACCGACGACGAGAGGACTGCTGTTGTGACCACCGCGACCACCGCCGAGACGGCGCGAGGACTGTGGGAGAACGCCCAGGAACGCAACAAGGCCACGATCCGGCGCGTCTTCGCCGAGTTCGTCAACCAGGGCGACGCCTCGCTCGTGGACGAGCACTACCGGCCGGACATCGTCGACCACGCCGGCCTGCCCGGCGCGCCCGAGGGCGCCGAGGGCGTGAAGTACACCATCGCCGGGCTGCGGGAGGCGTTCCCCGACTTCCACGTCACCATCGAGGACATCAGCGCCCACGACGACATGGTCGTCATCCACAACACCTGGCGCGGCACCCACCTGGGCGAGCTGCTCGGCATCGCGCCCACCGGCCGTTCGTTCCTGTCCGTCGGCATCGTCATCTGGCGGTTCGACGAGGAGGGCCGGATCGCCGAACGCTGGGAGCACAACGTGGCGTCGAACATGTTCGCCGCGCTCGGGCTGCGGATGCTGGCGCCCCGCAAGGCCGCCGGCGCGGGGCGGAGGGGCCAGGACCGTGACGCGGACCGTGCCGCTGCTGCCCGGCAAGCCCCTGGCCTGGCAGCAGCTCGTCGAGGAGCTGCAGGGTCCGCGGCTGCGCGAGTACGAGGCGTCCCGGCGCCGGCTGGGCATCACCGGCGAGGTGCTGCGCATCGACCCGCGGCCCGACGGGGACCACGTGATCGTGCACTTCGAGACGGCGGACCCGGAGCGCACCAGGAAGCGCTGGGCCGCCTCGGAGCACCCCTTCGACCAGTGGCTGCGCGAGCGGATCGTGGAGATCCACGGCCAGGACCCCTGGATCGGGCCGGCGACCTCCTACGAGTCGGCCGGTCTGGCCTGGACGGTGCCGCCGCAGCTGACCCCGGAGCGTTCCGACGGGCCGCGCTGAGCGGCCCGCGGTCCGCCGACCGCGGTTCCAGCCGCCCTCCAGAGGCGGTCGGCACACTGGGATCTCCCCTGGACGACGGGCCCGCGCCGTACCTCCCCGGCGGCGCGGGCCCGTCAACGTGCCCGCGTGCCGGGCGTGTTCAGTTCAGCAGGGCCTCGATGCCGGGGACGAGGTCGGCGGGCTGCGGCATCCGGGCGATGCTCCGGCCCAGTTTCGCGGCCGCGGGCAGCACCCGGCCGCCGTTGACGAGCTCGGCGATGTGGAAACGCAGCCGCAGCATGGTGGAGTCGCCCGCCAGTTCCTCGTCGGTCAGGCAGCGGCCGATGCCGGCCCGCTCCAGGCGCTTGCCCGCCGCCCATTCCTCCGGGCCCGCCGGCAGCACCAGCTGGGAGACGCCGTAGCGGGCGGCCGCGTACACGATGCCCTCGTCGCCGCCGTGCACGGCCAGGACGCTGCCGCGCAGCACCACGCTCCAGGGGTGGTCCTCGCCCCTGAGCACGGCCACCTGCAGGCCGAGGCTTTCGACGCCCTCGGCGACCTTGCGGAAGAGCCGGGCCCGGCGCAGGTCGGCCGGTCCGGTGCCGGTGGGCATTCCGGTGATGCACACCCGCGGGCGCAGGGACAGCTCGGTGAGCCAGGGCACCGGCTGCGCGGGCAGTTCGTAGGCGTCGCAGCGCACCTGCCAGGCCTCGGGCTCCGGCCGGTCCCGCAGCAGCGGGGGCAGGGGTCGATCCAGACGGTCGGCCGCGGCGACAGCGGCGGGTGGGCGTAGGGCAGGTAGCCGACGGTGGGCACCCGGACTCGGCCGCCATGTCGGTCGCCTGCGGGCACAGCGGGTCGTGGACCACCAGGTCGGGCCGCCAGGCCCGGCTGAAGCGCCGGGGCGCGGCCAGGACTGGACGAGCCCGGCCCGGACCACGCGCTGGCGGGTCCGGGCCGGGGCACAGAAGCGGACTTCGTGGCCGGCCGACTGCAGTTCCCTCGCGAGCAACACCAGGCGCAGTGCCGCCGGCATGCCGAGGCCCGCCGAGAAGAGCACACGCACAGTTCCTCCCTGGGGTTATCTGGCGAAGCGGTCGAGCACCCGCCCGGTCCCGGCGTCGACGTCCAGCGCCGGGTCGCTTCCGAGGACGGCCCGCTGCAGCTGCTGCAGGCGCTGCGAGGGCTCGATGCCCAGCTCCTCCACGAGACGGGTCCGCAGGTTCTGGAAGACGTCGAGCGCCGCGGAGGGCCGTCCGGCCCGGTAGAAGGCCACCATCGACTGGGCGTGCAGTCCCTCGTGCAGCGGGTGGCGGGCGGCGAGCGCGGTGAGCTCGGTGAGCAGTTCGCCGTGCCGGCCGAGCCTGAGCTCGACGTCGATGCGCCGCTCCAGCACGCCCAGGCGGCTCTCCTCCAGCCGCATGGCCTCGATCTCCAACAGCGGGCCGGTGCGTACGTCGACCAGGGCCGGGCCCCGCCACAGGGCGAGGGCCTGCCGGAACAGCTCCGCGGCCTGGGCGTGCTCGCCGCGGTCGAAGGCGCGCTGGCCCAGCGCGGACAGCCGGTCGTGCTCGTGGGCGTCGATGCTGCCGGGCTCGGTGTGCAGGAGGTATCCCCGTGCCGGGTCAGCAGCAGTTCCTTGGAGCCTCCGGGCTCTCCGTCGAGTGCCTTCTCCATGCAGCGCCGCAGTTGGAGGATGTAGGTCTGCAGCGTGGTGAGCGCGCTGCGGGGCGGGGCGTCGCCCCAGATCTCCTCCATCAGCGCGGACACCGGCAGGACCTGGTTGGCGTAGATGGCGAGCAGTGCCAGGATCTGGCGCGGCTTCGCCGCGGTGGGCAGGATCGGGACGCCCTTCAGTTCGGCTTCCAAAGACCCCAGAACAGAGATGCGCATGCGGCCCCCTTATGTCTCTGTCATCGGACCTCGAAACTCCCACGAGCCTGCCTCGCGCGGACAGTGCGCAGCTCCCGCTCGTGCGGGTGTCTTCGTCCCGCCCGGGGTGTGAGCGATTCATGGGGGTTGTGCGCGGGCATGCCGCGGGCCCCGCCCGTCCTTGCGGCGCGCGGGGCCTGCGGTCCGGCCCGAGAAAGGGCCGGGGTCAGTCCGTGGTGAGGGTGGGGCGGTCGTAGAGCGCGAGGCAGTCCTCGTAGGCCGGCAGGAGGCCCTGGGCCAGTGCTTCGGCGGCGGTGGGCGCGGCGAGGTCCTCGTCGGACATCAGCGGCTCGGTGGTCAGTCCCCAGGGCAGGGCGAGCGCGGGGTCGAGGGCGCTGACGGTGTAGCCGGTGCCGGGGGTGTCGGGCCGGGAGCTGTGGCAGGCGACGACCGTGTCGTCCTCGAGGGCGAGCCAGCCGTGGCCGAGGCCTTCGGAGACGAACACGCCGGCGGGGTCGCGGTGGTCGAGCCAGACCATCTGGTGGCGGCCGTAGTCGGGGATCCGACGCGCAGGTCCACCACGACGTGGACGGCGGAGCCGCGCACGCAGTCGAACAGGCGGGCGCGGGCGCCTTCGCCGGCGGTGCCGTGGATGCCGCGCAGGACCAGGCGGCGGGCGGCCGACAGGTCGCTGTGGCGGATCGTGAAGGGCCGTCCGACGGCGTGTTCGACGTCGTCCTGGCGGAAGGTCTCGTAGCGGACGACGACCTCGTCCTCAACGGCCCGGGGGGAAAGCAGGAACGCGCCCGGGAGGGCGAGTTCACTGATTTCCAGGCTGTTGAGTTCCATGGTGACGACGGTAGCGGTGGGCGCTCAAGACCGGCTGGAGCAGCGCTGATGCCCTGCGCGCGGTGCCGCGGGGCCCTTCGCCGCGGGCGGCGGGGGGTGGGGCGGGCATGGCGGTCACCGCCCTGCGCGCGGCGGGGGCGGTGCGGGTGGTGCGGCCGGGGGCGCGGTGGCCGGGGCGGGCCGGCCGCCGCGCCGGGGCGTGAGGGGTCTCAGGCCTGTGCGGCGGCCGGGCCGGCCCCCAGCTGCCGGAAGAGGTCGTCCATGTTGAGCTGGTCCCAGTGCTCGGCGAGCAGGCCGTCCTCGATCCGCCAGATGTCGATGGACTGGAAGTTCACCGGGCGGCCGGTGGCCGGTATGCCGAGGAAGGTGTCCTGGTGGGTGGCGCTGTACTCCAGGCGGGCGGCGACGCGGTCGCCCTCGGCGATGACGTCGTGCAACACGGCCTTGAGGTCGGGGAAGGCGGTGAACACCTGGGTCCAGAAGGCCCGGTTGGCCTCGATGCCGTCGGCCACGGCGGGGTTGTGGTCGATGTGTCCGGCCGCGGTGTGCTCCTCCATGGTGCTGACGTCATGACTGTTGATCATGTCGACGAAGCTCTGGACGACGGCGTGGTGGTGGTTCGGCATGCGGGCCTCTTTCGGCTGGGTGTGGAGGGGATACGGGCTCAGAGCATCGCGGCCGGTGGTCGAGCGGCTCTGGAGCACGCCCGGGTGGGGCGGTGCCGGGTTCAGGGCAGCTGTGCCTCGCGGCCGCTGGAGCAGAACTCCGTGGTCAGGCGCAGGCCTTCGTCGAGGGAGACCTGCGGCTGCCAGCCGGTGGCGGCCCGGAACGGGGAGGAGTCGATGATCACGCTGCGGAAGTCGCGGACCTCGGCGTACTCGGGGGGCGTGACGGAGACGACCGGGACCGGTTCCTTGCCGGTCTGGGCGGAGACGAGTGCGGAGACCCGGGTGAACACGGGCCCCAGGGCGGCTCCCTGGCCGGTGCCGATCAGCCAGCGTTTTCCGGCGAGCGCGTCCATGCGGGGGATGGCGTCCCGAAAGGCGCGGGCGACGTCGTCGACGTGGAGCAGGTCCCGGCGGACGGTTCCGTCGTGCCACATGGTCAGGGGTTCGCCGGCCACGGCGCGGCGTGCCATCGAGGAGACGATGCCCTTGTCGCGGGTGGTGGATCCGGCGCTGTAGCCGTACACCGTGGTCAGGCGCAGGCAGGCGCCGCGGACGGTGCCGGCGGCGTCGGCGTCCAGCAGGAGGCGTTCGGCGGCGAGTTTCTGCCGTTCGTACTCGCCCTGGGGGCGGTCGGGTTCGGTGCCGTCGAGGACTTCCCGGTCGGTGGGGCCGACGGCCGTGACCGATCCGGTGAACAGGACGGTGGGGGCGTGCGGGTGTCGGTGCGCTCGCCCAGGGCGTGCAGCAGGTCCCGCATCAGGCCGACGTTGACGCGTTCGGCGACGGTGTCGCCGTCGGCGATGCGCCAGGTGGAGGCGCCCGCGATGTAGGCCAGGAGTGGATGACCACGTCGGCGCCGGCGACGGCGGCGGCCATCTGGCCGGGCCGGGTCAGGTCCGCGGCGACCACTTCGATGTCGGCGCGGGCGTCGTGGGCAGGGGTGTGCCGGCGGGAGACGGCCCGCAGCCGGATCGGGTGGCGGGCCAGTTCGCGCAGGACGGCGGATCCGACGAAGCCCGCGGCGCCCAGCACCACGACGAGCGGGGGTGGGGGTCACGGCGCTGCCTCCAGAGGGGTGGGTGGGTGGTGCGGGGACCGGGCGGGAGTGCTCATCGGCCGAGAGGACGGCCGGGGGCCGCGCCGGCGGCGGTGAGGCGGCCGAGGGTGCGCGCGTCGCTCATCAGGGCGTCGTCGAACTCGCGCGATCCGCTGCGGGCGGCTTCCAGGACCCGGGTGAGGAACAGCCGCATGCTGTCGGCCGGTTCGGTCCGGTGGACGTACTGCTGGTCCTGGTCTGGACCCGCAGGGCGGAGGTGAGGTCGGGGGGCAGGGAGAAGGGGCGTTCGAAGTCGATGGCGCAGCTCTCGCCCAGCAGCCGCAGGGTGTTCTGGTAGACGGTGGTGAAGCCGAAGTGCCCGACGGCCGTCCGGCCGCCCGGGTAGCTCGCCAGCACGCTGTAGGCGGTCTCCAGGCCGTCGTCGGTGCGTTCGGTGACCAGGACGTCCAGCCGCTCGGGTTCGGCCTGCCACAGGACCCGGCCCAGGGAGGCCAGGTAGGGGCCGGTGTCGGCGAACGCGCCGCCGCCGCGGGCGCGGTCGAAGCGGAAGTCGTCGCGGGGAACGGGCGGGGTGAAGACGGCGACGGCCTTGGTGAGGGCGCCGCCGCTGTGTTCGGCGATCGCGCGGGCCTCGGCGAACATGGGGTGGAAGCTGTAGCAGACGGCCTCGGCGAGCACGAGGGACCTGGAGCGGGCCAGGGCGACCAGTTCGCGGGCGGTGTCGGTGTCCGGCAGGGCCGGTTTGTCGACGACGACGTGGTGTCCGGCGTTCAGCGCGTGGCGTACCGCGGCCGCGTGGTCGCTGTTGGCCAGGGAGACGTAGACCAGGCCGGGGCGGGCGGTGTCCAGTGCGGTGCGCCAGTCGCGGTGGAGGCGGCCGGGTTTTTCGAGCGGCGGCAGGGAGGCGGGGTCGGCGTGGGCGCTGGCGATGTCGATCGTGGTGATCCCGGCGGTGGCCGAGGCGGCCGGCAGGACGCGGCGCCGCGCGAACCTGGACAGGCCGATCAGGAGGAGGTCCATATCACTCTCATGGGTCTCGTTCGGGGGCGGCCGCGCCCGCGCCCGCGGGGGTGTCCGGGGCGGGGCGCGGGCGGCGCGGGCGGCGGTCCGCCGGGCGGGTCACCGGCCGGGGGTCACAGCAGGCAGGCGGCGAGGCTGCGGGCCTCGACGTTGACGTGGTAGCCGAAGCGAGTCATGCGGTTGAGCAGGCCGAGGGTCATCCACCGGTAGTTGGCCGGTGCCTCGATGATGTGGTCCTCGGGCAGTTCGATGACCTGGTGGAGGGTGTCGGCCTTGGCGAAGCGGCCGCCGTCCTCGGACTGGACGGCCTTGAGCCGGTTCCAGGAGGCGGGGGCGTGGAGGTACTGGGCCAGCGGCGGGATGTCCTGGGGCCGCGGTGGTAGCCGGGGCGAACTGGACGGTGGGGCCGAGTTCGAGGCGGTCGGTCAGGCCGGGCTGGACGGTGGCCTGGAGCAGGAACTGCAGGACGCCGGCGCGCCGCTGGCAGATCAGGGCCACGGTGTTGCCGGGGGCGGGTTCGAGCATGGCCTGGGTCCAGGCGCCGACCTCGCGGCTGGTGGCCTGGACCGACACGCCGTTGATCTCGAAGTAGCGGCCGTGGTCGCGGTGGCGGATGCTGTCGTCGTCGACGATCCATTCGTCCATGTCGCGCAGGCTGGTGCGCTTGACGTCCAGGCTGTAGGTGGACTTCTGGTCGATGAGCCAGGTCAGCGCGGCGGCGAGGTCGTCGTCGGAGCGCAGTGCCTGGTGGGAGGCGAGGACTTCGGCGTGGAATCCGTCGGGCCGCAGGGGCAGCCGGGCGGTGGTGGCGCCGCCGTAGGCGATGCCGGACAGCACGGTGCGGGCGTTCATGTTGACGCCGTTGCCCTGGGTGAGCTGCTGGCGCAGCTGGCCCAGGGTGAGCCAGGTGAAGTCGCTGTGGACGGGGACGTCCTCGTGCTCGGGGACCTCGACGATCATGTTGCGGTTGCGCTTGTACAGGTACCAGAAGCCGTGTTCGGAAAGGAGCTGGTCGAACAGGATGCGCCGGCCCTGCTTGCCGTCGAGGAAGTAGTCCAGGTAGGGGGTGGCCCGGCCGCCGTGGACGCGCTGGTAGTTGCTGGGGGTGGCCTGGACGGTCGCCGCGTACTGGACGAAGGTGGTGTTGCCGGGCTCCATCTTGGCCTGCATGAGGAAGTGGAGCACGCCGTCGATCCGCTTGACGAGGATGCCGAGGATGCCGATCTCGGGCTGGACGATGATCGGCTGGGACCAGTGCGGCACGGGGCCGAAGTCGGTCCGTACGGAGAGTCCTTCGACGGTGAAGAAGCGGCCGTCGGCGCGGTGGAGGCGGTCGCCGAGGTGCCAGTTCGGCAGACTGGCCAGGGGACCCGCTCGACGTCGTAGGAGGCGGATATCTCCCGTTCCTTGAGGAAGGCGCCTGCGTCCGGGGTCAGCGGGGACTGCGACACCATCGCCGACGCCAAGAAGTCGTCGGCACCGTACACCTCGGGCTGCATCCTGCTACTTCCTTCCAAGCTTCACGGGCCGTGACTGCCACACCGGCGGCCGGCCGGACCGGCTGGCTGAACGACGCCTCGTTCGCGGTGGTCAGGGGTGCCTCAGTGTGTGCCGCGTGACCGGTCGCGGAAGTTGAGGGTGACTTGAATGCCGGGCGGGTGCGGGGTCATGGGGTGGCGGCCTGGAGGCACTGTTCGAAGAAGGCCAGGGCGCGCAGGTGGTAGGCGCGGGCGGCGCGGCCGAGGCTGATGTTGTGGCTGGCGCCGGGCTGGCGTTCGATCTGCAGGAGGGGGGTCTTGGCCAGGCGGGCGGCCAGGTCGGCGAGGTCGGGGTCCTCGTGGCGCCACCAGGCTTCATGCTGGGCGAAGGTCAGGCGCAGCGGGATGTCGAGGTGGGGGCGAGGTCGTCGAAGATGCCGGGCCAGCGGGGTACTTCGGCGGCTTCGCGGGGCGGGACGGGGGCGACGAGGTGTTCGGCGGCGCGGAAGGTGCCGGGCGGGTACAGGCCCAGGGGGCCCCAGCTGCGTTCCCACTCCATGCGGCGGCGCAGCCGCTGGCGTTCGTCGTGCTCGACGGCGTAGCGGTGGCCGATGCCGGAGGCGTCCAGGGCCAGCAGGCCGGGGGTGCGGGCGATGGTCGTCAGGGCGAGCATGCCGCCGAAGGAGTGGGCCAGCAGGGCGAATCCCTGCCCGACGGTGTGGTCTTCGGCGAAGGCGTCCAGGGCCGCGGTGAGGACCTCGGCCTGCTCGGCGAGGGTGAGGCCGTCGGGCAGTTGGGTGGCGGAGTGGCCGTAGCCGGGGCGGTCCAGGGCCAGGACGGTGAAGCCGAGGCGGGCGCCGAGGGTGAGCAGGGACAGGTCGGGGTGGGCCTGTCCGTCGAAGTAGCCGGCGCGCATGCCGCCGCCGTGGACGGCGACGACCGTCGCCTTCGGCGGCTGGTCGGCGGGCTGGGCGAGGAGGCCGGACAGGGTCAGGCCGGCGGCGTCGAGCAGGATCGGGCGCACGCCGGCCGAGTGGGTCTGCGACGGTGCCCTGCGGCCGGTCGGGGACACGCTCATCTGAGGGAAGGTCCTTTGTCGGTCGGCGAACGCCCGGGGCGGGTTCGGGGTCAGGCGAGCTGGCGGGCGAAGGTGTCCAGGTCGAAGTAGAGGGTCTCGTCGACCAGGACGTCGCCGTCGAAGTGGAAGAAGACCGCGACGGGCGCGTCGACGGTCTTGCCGCGGTTGGGTATGCCGCGGAAGCCGGCCTCCTGCTTGGCGCGGAACTGCGCCTCCAGGATGACGGCGGTGGGGGTGTGGTGGACGTGCAGCAGGCCGTGGTCGGCGTGCGGGAAGGCCGCCTGGAGCTCGGCGAAGTACTTCTCCTTGATGTCCTTCTCGCCGATGAAGGGGCCCTCTTCGTAGGCCATGACCCGGTAGACGCCGCCGCGGGGGAAGGTGGCCAGGACGCCGTCGATGTCCCAGGCGTGCTCGGCGACGGTGTGCTCCATGACGACCGCCTCGCGCTTCTTGCGCAGTTCGGCGTCGGGCTGCGGCAGGTCCGCGCCGGGCAGCTGGAACGCGTGCTCCTCGGTGGCCATAAGGGGCTCCATTCAGACATCGGCTGGTTCGGGGTACGGGCAGCGACGCTAGGGCCCGGTCCTCGGCTGTGCCTCGGCTGTGCCTCGGCTGTGCCTTGGCTGTGCCTCGGGCAGTGGTGGAGCGGGCGGGGCCGGCGGGCGGCTCGAGCGGGATTCGAGCGGTGCGGGGTCAAGCTGGAGACAGTTCCGGCTCCGGTCCGGTACCCCCGCGAAAGGAACACGCCCATGACCTCCTCCGCGCACGGCCCGTCCCCGGCGACCGGGAGCGACTCCGGGTACGGCGGGTTCGACGCCCAGGAGATGGTGATCGTCCACCGCGCCTTCCGGCGGGAGCTGCGGCTGCTGGGCGAGCTGATCGCCGTGGTCGCCCCGGGAGACGTCGGGCGGGCCGGTGTCCTGGCCGGTCACTTCGCCGATCTGCACGCCGGGCTGCTCAACCACCACCACGGCGAGGACGAGCTGCTGTGGCCGCTGATGCTCACCCGGGTGGGGCTGGAGCGCGATGTGGTGGTGCGCATGGAGGAGCAGCACGAGCGGGTCGCCCGGACCCTGACGGCGGTCGCGGAGCTGGTGGGGCGGTGGGCGCCGGTCGCGGACGCGGCGACCCGGGACCGGGTGGTGGCCGCGCTGGCCGAGCACCGGGCCGTGCTGGTGGAGCACCTGGACGACGAGGAGGCGCATCTGCTGCCGCTCGCCGAGCGGTATCTGACGGCGAAGGAGTTCGGCGCGCTGGGTGAGCACTTCGTGCTGAACACCCCCAAGACCAAGCTGTTCACGTACTTCGGCATGGTCATGGAGGACGCCGACGCCCGGGAGCGCGCCATCATGCTGGGCAATCTGCCCGCGCCGGTGCGGCTGATATGGCGGCTGGTGGGGCCGGCGGTGTACGCCCGTGCGGTGCGCCGGGTGCGGGTGCGGCCTGACCGGCTGCCCGGGATGCGTCCAGCGTCCGCGCCCCGTGCTCTGGGTGAGCGCGGGGCGCGGACGTGTGCGGGGCGGGTCAGGCGGTGAACTCGGCGAACCTCGCGACGGTGGCGGCCGGGTCGGGCAGGGCCGCGATCTCGTCGGCGATCGCGCGGGCCGCGTCCCGGTGGGCGGTGTCGGTCAGCAGGGTGTGGACCTCGGCCCGCACGCCGGCGGCGGAGACGTCCTCGCCGATGAGCAGGCGGCCGGCTCCGGCGGCGGTGACGGCGGGCGCGTTGCTGAAGCCGTCGCCCTCGGCCGGCAGGATCAGCTGGGGCAGGCCGGCGGCCAGCGCGCCCAGGGTGGTGCCGTGGCCGCCGTGGTGGACGACGACGGCGGCGTGCGCGAGCGCCTCGGGCTGGGGCACCCAGGGCAGCGCGACGACGCGGTCCGGCAGCTCGCCGAGCTCGGCGGGGTCGACCACGGAGCTGGTGGCGACCAGGACGCGGGTGTCCAGCGGCAGCAGGCCGTCGATCGCGGTGCGCAGCAGCTGCGCGGAGGTGACCACGGTGCCGAAGCTGAGGTAGACCAGGGGCCTTCGCCCTGGGTGACGCTCGCGGGCAGCTCGCCCGGCTCGGCGAAGGGAACGGGCCGCTGGGGGACGATCTGGACGCCGGAGGCCAGGAAGTCGGGGTTCTGCAGGGAGGGCGGGCAGATGTCGATGTAGGGGTTGCCCAGGCTCTGGCTGTGGCCGATCTTGTCGGCCACGCCCAGCTCGCCGGCCGTGGCGAACAGTTCCTGCTGGATGAGCGGGTCCATGGTGGGGTCGGAGGCGACGCGGCCGATGCCGTGGCAGACGCCGGGGATGCCGGCGGCGGCGGCGGCGAACGCGGCGCCGGGGTTGAGGATCTCGTGGACGACCAGGTCGGGGGCGACGGAGTCCAGGACGGGGGCCAGGTCGGTGAAGACGCTGCGCGGCAGCACCGAGCCGAAGGCCTTCACCGCCAGGCGGGCCAGGACCTCGGGCGGGATGTCGCTGGCCTTGGCGGCGCCGCCGTTGGCCTCCAGGAACGCCTGGCCGCCGGCGGCCTCGATGAACGCCTCGGGGACGGTCAGGCCGGCGCCGACCGGCCGCAGGCCCGCCTTGTGGAGGATGGGGTGGAACTGCTCGCTGGTGGCGAACCAGACCTCGTGCCCGGCCGCCTTGGCCGCCTGGGCGAGCGGCATCAGGGGGAATATGTGTCCGTAGTTTCCGAGGCTTGCGAAGAGGACCTTCATGTCGTGCGCGGCCTTTCTGCCGGGGCGTGATGAGACGGGGTGGGGGCGATGCCGTGTTCCCGCGGCCCGGCGCGAGGGCGTCGCGCCGGGCCGCGGGCCGGGGTGCGGAGGGGTGTCAGCGGGTGGCGGGCTCGGCGTGGGGCTGTGCGTGCTCCGGCTCGCCTTCGGCGGGCTGTTGCGGCTGCGCGCCGGTGGTGCGGGCGGCGAAGAGCATCACGATCGCGGCGAGCGCCATGGCCGCCGCGCCGACCCACAGGGCGGGGACGAAGCCGTCGACGAAGCTAGCGCCCGATCCGTAGCCGCCGTTGTGGGTGAAGACGCTGGTCAGGACGGCGACGCCGAGTGCCGCGCCCAGTTCGCGCATGGCGGAGGTCGAACCGGAGGCGATGCCCTGTTCGCTCTCGTCGACGGAGCTCATCGTCAGGTTGATGAGCGGGGCGAAGAAGCAGGCCACGCCCACGCCGCCCAGGAGGTAGCCGGGCAGCTGCTCGGTGTAGGAGGAGTCGGGGCTCATCACCAGGGCCCAGTAGGCGAATCCGGCGGCGAGCAGCGCGAGGCCGACGACCGCGACGGGCCGTCCGCCGACCTTGTCCGACAGGATGCCCGCGACGGGCGCGATCAGCAGCGGCATCGCCGTCCAGGGCAGCATCCGCACGCCCGCCTCGGTCGGCGACATGTGCTGGATGTTCTGCATGAACTGGGTGATGAGGAAGACCACGCCGTACATGCCGAAGGCCTGCAGCAGGCCGCCGGCGTTGACGGCGCTGAAGGCCCGGTTGCGGAACATGCGCATGGGCAGCATGGGGGCGCTGCTGCGCTGTTCCCACAGGACGAACAGGGCGACCAGTACGACGCCGGCGATCATGGGGCCGGCGACCGTCGGGGCGCCCCAGCCGTCGTGGCCGTTGGCGCGGATCAGGCCGTAGACGATGCCGAGGATGCCGAGGCTGACCAGGAGGGTGCCCGGGGCGTCCAGGCGGTTGTTGGGGCCGCGGCTCTCGGCCAGGCCGCGCCAGGCGGCCGGGATGAGGAGCAGGCCCACCGGCACGTTGATCCAGAAGATCCACGTCCAGTTCAGGTGCTGGGTGACCAGTCCGCCCACCAGGGGCCGCCGGCGATGGCCAGTCCGCCGACCGCGCTGTAGATGCCGAGGGCGGCGCCGCGCTTGGCGGCGGGGACGGCGCTGGTGAGCAGGGTGAGGAGAGCGGCATGACGGCGGCGGCGCCGGCGCCCTGGACGACGCGGGCGGCGATCAGTTCGCCGATGCCCGGTGCCATGGCGGCCGCGGCGGAGGCGGCGGTGAACACCAGCAGGCCGGCCATGAACACCCGGCGGCGGCCGAAGCGGTCGCCGAGGGCGGCGCCGAACATCATCAGGACGGCGAAGGACAGGGTGTAGGCGTTCACCGTCCATTCCAGGTCTTCCAGGCTGCCGCCGAGCTCGTCCCTGATGGTGGGCAGCGCGACGAGGACCACCAGGTTGTCGAGCCCCGCCATGAAGGTGGCCAGGGCCGTGATCAGGGTGGCCACGCCCGGGGACTTCCTCCCCGGCCGCGTCGCCGGCGGCGGCGAGCTTGTCAGTACTCATTCAGGGATTTCCTTCCGACTTCACCATGGAGGGGCAACGGGCCTCCGTCGCGTGGTCGGCGACGGAGCGCCGCCCGACGCGCACGCGCAGGGCATCGGGCCGAGGCTAGGCAGGCGGACTCAAGTGCCGGTCGAGCCGGGGCCGCGGGCGGCGGGCGCGGGCGCCTCCAGTGCCTCTCCGCCGCCTCTCCGTCCGCCCTCGATCGCCGCGCAGCACCATCGGCGGGCAGGAGTCGGGCAGGCGCCGGCGGCCGGGGCGGCGAGCCGGGAGGTGCGGGCCGTGCGGTTGCGCCGCCGGGCGCGGGCCGGGATCCGGCCGGCGGCGGCAGGGGCCCGGCCCGGCCGTCGCGTCCGGCGCCCCGGCGGGGCGTGGCCGATCTCGCCGGGCGACCGGATTCCACTCACCATCGACGTAAGGAAAGTTCAGATGAAGGGCATCATCCTCGCCGGCGGCAGCGGCACCGGCTGCGCCCGCTGACCGGTGCGCTGTCCAAACAGATCCTGCCGGTCTACGACAAGCCGATGATCTACTACCCGCTGTCCGTGCTGATGCTGGCCGGCATCCGCGACATCCTGGTGATCTCCTCCCGGGACCACTCGGACAGTTTCCGCACCCTGCTGGGGACGGTTCCCGGCTGGGTCTGAACCTCTCCTACGCCGAGCAGGACCAGCCGCGCGGCATCGCCGAGGCCCTGGTCATCGGCGCCGACTTCATCGAGGACGACCAGGTCGCGCTGGTGCTGGGCGACAACATCTTCCACGGGCCGCGGTTCTCGCTGCTGCTGGACGACGCGCTGCGCCGGCTGGACGGCGCGCACCTGTTCGGCTACCGGGTCTCCGATCCGCACCGGTACGGGATCGGGGAGATGGACCTCGACGGCCGGCTGCTGTCGCTGGAGGAGAAGCCGGCCGAGCCGCGGTCCAACATCGCGGTGACCGGGCTGTACCTCTACGACAACGACGTGGTGGGGATCGCCAAGAACCTCTCCCCCTCGGCGCGCGGCGAGCTGGAGATCACCGATGTGAACCTCGCCTACCTGGCGCAGGGCCGGGCCCGGATGACGGAGCTGGGCCGTGGTTTCGCCTGGCTGGACATGGGCACCCACGACTCGCTGCTGCAGGCGGCGCAGTACGTCCAGCTGGTCGAGCAGCGGCAGGGCGAGTGGATCGCCTGTGTCGAGGAGGTGGCGCTCAACCGGGGTTCATCACCGCCGAGCAGTGCCGGCGCCTGGGTGAGGAGATGGCGGGCACGGCGTACGGCGCCTATGTCACCGAGGTCTCCCAGCGCCGCCGTACGATACCGACCGCCCACGTGGCGTGAGAGGAGATCCTGTCATGACCACTCGTGTTCTGGTGACCGGCGGCGCCGGTTTCATCGGCTCGCACTACGTGCGCACGGTGCTGGGCCCCGACGGTCCGGGGGACGTGTCGATCACCGTCCTGGACAAGCTGACGTACGCGGGCAATCCCGCCAACCTCGACGAGGTGCGGGCGCACCCGGACTTCTCCTTCGTGCAGGGTGACATCTGCGATCCCGAGCTGGTCGACAAGCTGATGGCCGAGCACGCCCAGGTGGTGCACTTCGCCGCGGAGTCGCACGTCGACCGGTCGATCGACGGGGGCGCTGAGTTCGTGCGCACCAACGTGGTCGGCACGCACACGCTCGTCGACGCGGCGCACCGGGCGGGCGTGGAGGTGTTCGTGCACGTGTCGACCGACGAGGTGTACGGGTCGATCGAGGAGGGCTCGTGGCCCGAGACCGATCCGCTGAGCCCGAACTCGCCGTACTCCTCCTCGAAGGCGTCGAGCGATCTGATCGCGCTGTCGTACCACCGTACGCACGGTCTGGACGTGCGGGTGACCCGGTGTTCGAACAATTACGGTCACCACCATTTCCCGGAGAAGCTGATCCCGCGGTTCGTGACCAACCTGCTGGACGGCGGGAAGGTGCCGCTGTACGGCGACGGGGGCAATGTCCGTGACTGGCTGCACATCGACGACCATGTGCGGGGCATCGAACTGGTCCGCACCCGGGGCCGTGCCGGTGAGGTCTACAACATCGGGGGCGGGACGGAGCTGTCGAACCGGGAGCTGACCGCGATGCTGCTCGCGGCGTGCGGGGCGAGCTGGGAGGAGAGCGTGGAGTACGTCGCGGACCGCAAGGGCCACGACCGGCGTTACTCGGTGGACTGCACGAAGATCCGTGAGGAGCTCGGGTACAAGCCACGGAAGGGGTTCGAGGAGGGGTTGGCCGAAACCGTTCAGTGGTACAGGGACAACCGGGCGTGGTGGGAGCCGCTCAAGGAGGCGGCCGACGGAGGTGGCGCCTCCGGTTGAGTGAGAACTTCACCCGCCTCCGGTGAAGGCGACACTGTCCGCGACCTGACTGACTCGCGAAGAATCCCGGCCATTGGAGCACAACGCCGACCACGTCAGTGAGGATCATCTCCGATGAGCCACGCCAGTGCCCTCGCCCCTCTTTCGGCACGCCTCACCGAGGCATTTCCCGCCCGTCCGCTCCTCGTGGTCGAACGCACGGACCACACCGTCGGCTCCACGGTGCTGTTCACGCTGTGCGCCGGCCCCGTCCCGGCGGCGCCGGGCGCGGCGGCGTTCACGCTGTGCGCCGCCCGCCCCCGCGCGCCTCTCCCCGCCCCGGTCTCCGCGTCCGTCGAGGGTGACGCGGTCGCGGGGACCTGGATATGACCTCTGAGCCGTCCGTTCCCTGGAAATCCGCACGGGCCGCGCTGCGCGAGGGTTCGGCGCTGGTGGGTTTCCGGCGTCATCTGCGTCCGGCGACCGTCCCGGGTGAGGCGACGTATCTGGTCTCCCGCCAGGGCGTGACCACCCTGCACGGTGTCCTGGCCGATGTGCTGGTTCCGCTGCTCGACGGTTCCCGGTCGGTCGCCGAGGTGCTGCGCGCCGCCTCGCCGGCGCTGAGCGCCGAGGAGACCGAGGACGGGCTGCGGCTGCTCGGCGAGGCGGGGCTGCTGCGCTTTCGCCATCCCGGTCTGGCGGCGGGCACCGACCCGGTCGCCGAGGCGTACTGGGACCTGGCCGGGCTGGACGGGGCCCGGGCGCGGCGGGCCTGGACTGTTCCCGGCTGCGGATCCTGCCGCTGGGCGATGTGGACGCCGGGCCGGTGCTGGCGGCCAGCGCGGAGTCCGGTCTGTCGGTGACCGAGTCGGACACCGACCTGACGCTGGTGCTGTGCGACGACTACCTCTCCCCGAGCTGGAGCGGGTCGACGCCGAGCACCGGGCGGCGGGCCAGCCGTGGCTGCTGACCCGGCTGTGCGGCTACGAGCCGTGGATCGGTCCGTTCTTCCGGCCGGGCGAGGGGCCGTGCTGGTCGTGTCTGGCCTACCGGCTGGAGCAGCACCGCGGGTACGAGGGGCCGCTGCAGCAGGCCCTGGGCCTGGACCGGCCGCTGGTGCGGCCGATCGCCTCGCTGTCGGCCGGGCGGGTGATGGCGGCGCAGAGCGCGGTGCTGGAGGCGGCCAAGTGGCTGGCCGGGCTGCGGTACGCCGATCAGGGCGCGCTGCGCACGGTGGACACCCTGAACCTGCGCACCCGGGTGCACGCGGTGTCCCGGATCCCCCAGTGCCCCTCCTGCGGCGAGCCCGGTCTGACCGGGCGGCGGGTGTGGGCGCCGTTCGTGCCGGTGTCGCGGACCAAGGCCGGGCAGGGCGGCGGGGACCGGGCGCTGAGCCCCGACCAGCTGCTGAGGCGTCACGCGCACCTGGTCAGCCCGATCACCGGGATCGTCCCGGTCCTCGAACCCTCCCCGGTGCGCCGGAGTTCGCCACCACCTATGTGTCGGGGCACAACCTGGCGATGCGCGAGCGCGGTCCTGCGGGCCTGCGTGCGCAGAGCGGCGGCAAGGGCCTGACCGACACCGAGGCCCGTACCAGCGCGCTGTGCGAGGCGGTGGAGCGCTACTGCGGCACCCGGCACGGGGACGAGCCGGTCGTGGTGGACACCCTGCGCGCGCTGGGCGAGCCGGCGCTGCACCCCAACGCCTGCCAGCTGTACGCCGAGGAGCAGTTCCGCGACCGGGAGCGGTGGAACCGCTCGGGCTCGCCGTTCCACCACGTGCCCGAGCCCTTCGACGCGGAGAGGCCGGTGGAGTGGACGCCGGTGTGGTCGCTGACCGGGCGGCGCCAGCGGCTGCTGCCGACCTCGATGCTGTACTTCACCTCCACCCCCGGCGCGCCGGGGCCGTACGCGGACTCCAACGGCAACGCGGCGGGCAGCAGTCCGGAGGACGCCCTGCTGCAGGGGTTCATGGAGCTGGTGGAGCGCGACGCGGTCGCCCTGTGGTGGTACAACCGCACCCGGCAGCCGGGGATCGACCTGGACGCGTTCGGCGAGCCGTACATCGGGCGGCTGCGCGAGGGGTACCGCAGGATGGGCCGGGACCTGTGGGCGCTGGACCTCACCTCGGACTGGGGATTCCGGCGGTCGTGGCGGTGTCCCGGCGCACCGGGGCCCCAGTGAGGACATCGTCTTCGGTTTCGGCGCGCACTTCGACCCGGCGGTCGCGCTGCGCCGGGCGCTGACCGAGACGGGGCAGCTGCTGCCGGCGGTGAGCAGGGACCGGCCCGGCGGCGGTTACGGCATCACCGACGCGCTGCCGGTGCGCTGGTGGCGGCAGGCGACGGTGGCCAACCAGCCGTATCTGGCGCCCGATCCGTCCGTGCGGCCGCGGACTCCCGGGGACTGGGAGCACGTGCGGCGCGACGATCTCCTCGACGACGTGGAGGCCGTCACCGCGCTGGTGGCCGCCAAGGGTATGGAACTGCTGGTGCTGGACCAGACCCGGCCGGACGTGGGCCTGCCGGTGGTGAAGGTGATCGTGCCGGGGCTGCGGCACTTCTGGGCGCGCTACGCGCCGGGCCGGCTGTTCGACGTGCCGGTCGCGCTCGGCCGGCTGTCGGCTCCCACCCCCTACGAGAACCTCAATCCGATCCCGTTGTTCGTGTGACGCCCGCGGTGCGCGGCGGCCGGTGCGCCCAGGGCGGGCCGGCCGCCGCCGGGGCCGCCGGGCGTCTCGCGCGGCAGGTCGGAGGGGGCCGGCGGGGCGACGGCGCGGGGACATGTCCGGTCCCGAAGATCACCACCGCGCATTCAGCCAACCTGCTTAGAATGTGGCCCGGTTGTTCGAATTGTCGTCGAGCCACGAGGGGAGCTGGGAGACAAGAGATGGACGGCACCGGTCCGGACAGGTTCCCATCGCAGGCCAGCCCATCGCAGGACTACGGGAGCGTCGCCACCCGGACCGCCCGGGGCGTTCTGCTGGCCGCGCTGGCCTGTTATCTGGGCATCACGCTCCTCAACATCCTTTCCCAGTCGCTCGGCGCCTACGACCTGACCCGCGCGGTGGTCTGTCTGCTGCTGGTGTTCCTGTTACAACTCGTGCACTCCTCGCCCGGCATGTCCCGGGCCCGGCTGCGCACCAGGGTGCTGACGCTGGCGGCCCAGGCGGTGCTGTCCTACCTGCCGCTGGTCTGGTTCGGGGCGTTCTGGGGTGCGATGGCGGGGTTCTTCGCCGGGTCGCTGCTGCTGTTGCTGCGGCCGGCGGCGGGCTGGACGCTGTACGGGCTGACGGCGCTGAGCATGGTGGTGCCCGGGGTGGTGTACGAGCGCGGGGCCATCGACACGGTGTATCTGGTGCAGACGACCGCGCTGACGGGTCTGGTCGTCTACGGTCTGAGCCGGCTGACGAGTCTGGTCGACCAGCTGCACAAGGCGCGGGCCGATCTGGCGCGGCTGGCCGTGAGCAACGAGCAGTTGCGCTTCTCCCGGGACCTGCACGATCTGCTGGGGTACAGCCTGTCGGCGGTGACGCTCAAGAGCGAGCTGATACGGCGTCTGATTCCGACCAATCCGCACCGGGCGTGCGAGGAGGTCGACGAGGTCCTGGACATCTCCCGGCAGGCCCTGGCCGATGTGCGCCGGGTCGCCAGCGGGTACCGGGAGATGTCGCTGGTGTCCGAACTGGCGTCCGCCGAGTCGGTGTTGGCGGCCGCGGACGTCGAGGTGACGGTCGACGTGCAGGACGGCCTGGAGCGGCTGGGGCTGGTGACCTCGACGGTGCTGGCCACGGTGCTGCGGGAGGGCGTGACGAATCTGCTGCGGCATTCCAAGGCCTCGCGGTGCTGGATCTCCGCCCGTGTGGAGGGGGACACGGTGCGGCTGGCGATCGTCAACGACGGCCTGGTGGGCTCCCAGCTGCGTTCGCCGCACAGCGGCAGCGGTCTGGGCAATCTGGAGCGGCGTCTTGAGGACATCGGCGGCCGGCTGGTCGCGCAGCGGCTGCCGGACGACTCCGACACCGACCTGTTCCGGCTCACGGCCGAGACGCCGATGGGCCGGGCGCGGGCCGAGGAGCGGCCCGCGGGCGTGATCGTGGGTGAAGAACGCGGCTGCGGCCGGGTGGAGGACGTAGCGTAGGCGGCCGCGGCCGTGACCCCGCGGCGTCGGGGCGAGGCCGGCGGGCGGGGGCGCGGCGGGCGGGATCCGGCAAGATTCTGGTGAGTGGAAGAGACGGTGGACGGCGACGATGATTCGGATCCTGCTGGCCGAAGACATGCACATGGTCCGGGGCGCGCTGGTGGCTCTGCTCAATCTGGAGGACGACCTGGAGGTGGTCGCCGAGCTGGAGCGCGGTGACCAGATCCTGGGCCTGGCCCGTGAGCACCGGCCGGACGTGGCGATCATCGACATCGATCTGCCCGGGATGGACGGGCTGAGCGCGGCCGAGCTGCTGCACGAGCGGCTGCCGGGGTGCAAGACGCTGATCCTGACCAGTCTGGGGCGTCCCGGGACGCTGCGCCGGGCGATGTCGGCGCACGTGTCGGGGTTCTTGCTCAAGGACGCTCCGCCCAGTGATCTGGCGCAGGCGGTGCGCCGGGTGGTGACCGGGCAGCGGGTGATCGACCCGCAGCTGGCGCTGGCGGCCTGGGGCGGCAGCGAGAGCCCGCTGACCATACGGGAGACCGAGGTGCTGCAGATGGCGGCGCAGGGCTCGGAGCCGCAGGAGATGGCCGCGCAGCTGCACCTGTCGGTGGGCACGGTGCGCAACTATCTGACCACGGTGGTGGCGAAGCTGAACGCGCGCAACCGGGTCGACGCGATCCGTATCGCCCGGGAGTCGGGCTGGCTGGTGTAGGGCGTTCAGCCCACGGGCACGGTCATGCCGGCGCCGGCCAGGTGGCCGAGGATCGCCAGGGTCAGTTCGGCGGGCAGCGGGGCGACGTCGACCAGGGCGTCGGGGGTGGTGGGCCAGGCCAGCAGGGACACCACCCACATCGCCTCGGGGCGGTGGATCTCCACCCGGTGCTGCAGGCTGTGGCATTGCAGCAGGAACGCGTTGCCGCGGACCGTGATGGTCACGTCGGTCCGCAGCCGCACCCGGCGCTGCGGGGGCACCATGGCCAGGGCGAAGCGGGCGGTGCGGGCCGCGGGCACGACGGAGAGCACCGGGCCCTTGAGGTCTTCCAGGGACAGGGTTCTGATCACCAGGTGGGAGATGCTGCGGAGCACCGACAGCACCGTGGTGTAGCTGTCCTGGCCGGCGGGGGCGTCGTCCTTGGGCTGGAGCAGGTTGGCGAGCCGGATGGGGCCCAGTTCCATCCGGTGCAGGGCCTCGGCCACGACGGTGGCGGGGGCCTCGATGCGCTCGGTGCCCTGCGGGCCGCTGAGCACCAGGTCCTGGCCCTCCTCGTCCCAGCCCACCGCCGTGTCCTCGCACAGGGACCACAAGTGGTGCAGGCGCAGGGGGGAGTCTTCCGGGGGCGGGATCACCGACAGCACACCTCCTGGGGGTAGCGGGAGCCGACCGAAAGGCTGGCTCCTCCCCGCGGACACGCTCTCGCGCTCCAGTATGAATGCGCTTGCCGTGCGTTCAGCAGCGATGGACTCACACCGAAAACGTGAGGAAATCATGGGGGTTCGCCCCGGCCGCCGCGAGGCCGGCGGGCCGCGGCGGGGCCGGGGCGGGGCCGGGGCGCCGGCCGGGGTGCCGGCCGGGGGCTGTCACAGCCGGGCGGCGAACCGGAAGATCGCGAACCGGGCGCGTGTCCAGAGCCTCGCCATGATGTCTCTCCCTCGGGTCGGTCGGGCGACGGCGGCGGGGGCCGCCGGGCCGCTTCGGGCCGTGCGGGGCCAGTGTGGGACACCGGGGCGGGCGGGGATCTGGAGTGCGGCTTGAGGGGCGGTGTACGGGCAGGTCCTAGGCGGCGGGGCCGCCCCGGGGGCGGGTGCCGGCGGGGGTGTCCTGGTCGGCCTGGAGGCACTGTTCGAAGAAGGCCAGGGCGCGCAGGTGGTAGGCGCGGGCGGCGCGGCCGAGGCTGATGTTGTGGCCGGCGGCGGGCTGGCGTTCGATCTGCAGGAGGGGGGTCTTGGCCAGGCGGGCGGCCAGGTCGGCGAGGTCGGGTTCCTCGTGGCGCCACCAGGCCTCGTGGGCGGCGAAGGTCAGGCGCAGCGGGATGTCGATGTGGGGGGCGAGGTCGTCGAACATGCCGGGCCACAGGTCGACTTCGGCGGCTTCGCGGGGCGGGACGGGGGCGACGAGGTGTTCGGCGGCGCGGAAGGTGCCGGGCGGGTACAGGCCCAGGGGGCCCCAGTTGCGTTCCCAGTCCAGCCGGCGGCGCAGCCGGTTGCGTTCGCCCGGTCCGACGGCGTAGCGGTGGCCGATGCCGGAGGCGTCCAGGGCCAGCAGGCCGGGGGTGCGGGCGATGGTCGTCAGGGCGAGTTTGCCGCCGTAGGAGTGGGCCAGCAGCATCAGGCCGCGGCCGGTGGGGTGCTGGGCGGCGAAGGTGTCCAGGGCCGCGGTGAGGGCTTCGGCCTGCTCGGCGAGGGTGAGGCCGTCGGGCAGTTGGGTGGCGGAGTGGCCGTAGCCGGGGCGGTCCAGGGCCAGGACGGTGAAGCCGAGGCGGGCGCCGAGGGTGAGCAGGGACAGGTCGGGGTGGGCCTGTCCGTCGAAGTAGCCGGCGCGCATGCCGCCGCCGTGGACGGCGACGACCGTCGCCTTCGGTGGCTGGTCGGTGGGTTGGGCGAGGAGGCCGGACAGGGTCAGGCCGGCGGCGTCGAGCAGGATCGGGCGCACGCCGGCCGAGTGGGTCTGCGACGGTGCCCTGCGGCCGGTCGGGGACACGCTCATCGGGGGGAAGGTCCTTTGCCGGTCGGCGGTGCGGAAAAGAGAAAAAGGGGGGGGCCTGGCCGCCGGGGTGCCCGTGTCGGTGCGCCCCGGCGCCCGGGAGGGGTTTTTCAGGCGAGCTGGCGGGCGAAGGTGGCCATGTCGAAGTAGAGGGTCTCGTCGATCAGGACGTCGCCGTCGAAGTGGAAGAAGACCGCGACGGGGGCCTCGACGGTCTTGCCGCGGTTGGGTATGCCGCGCCAGTCGGCCTCCTGCTTGGCGCGCATCTGCGCCTCCAGGATGACGGCGGTGGGGGTGTGGTGGACGTGGAACAGGTCGTGCTCGGGGTGCGGGAAGGCCCGCTGGAGCTCGGCGAAGTAGCCCTTCTTGATGGCCTCCTCGCCGATGAAGGGGCTCTCCTCGTAGGCCATGACCCGGTAGACGCCGCCGCGCGGGAAGGTGGCCAGGACGCCGTCGATGTCCCAGGCGGACTCGGCGATGGTGTGCTCCGCGACGACCGCCTCGCGCCTCTTGCGCAGTTCGGCGTCGGGCTGCGGCAGGTCCGCGCCGGGCAGCTGGAACGCGTGCTCCTCGGTGGCCATAAGGGGGCTCCATTCAGACATCGGCTGGTTCGGGGTACGGGCAGCGACGCTAGGGCCCGGTCCTCGGCTGTGCCTCGGACAGCGGTGGAGCGGACGGGGCCGGCGGGCGGCCGGTTCGTTTCGGCCGGCCCGGTGTGTGTGCGGGGCGCCGACCTGCCCGTACACCGCCGCTCAAGACGCGCTCCAGTCTCACGCCCATCGCGGTGATCCAGGGTGTTGCCCCAAGGCCCCGAAGCGACACGGCGGCACCGGCGGCTTCGCTCGCCGCCGTCACTCAACTGGCAAGGGAGACGTTATGGAACGCCCGCGTCCTTCGGCGGACAATCTCTACGGGCTGCTCATGGGGCCCGCGTCTGTCACCCCGGACAAGCCGGCGGTGGTGGAGGCGGACGGTGCGGGGACTTTGCGTGAGACCTCCTACGGTGCGCTGGACGCGCTGACCCGGCGGTACGCGGCCGTTCTGGACGGCCTGGGTCTGGACGTCGGCGACCGGGTGGTCGTCGAGGCGGACACCTCGGCGGCGTCGGTGGCGATGCTGCTGGCCTGCTCGATGCTGGGCCTGCCGTTCGTGACGGTCGGCCCGCAGACGCCCGACACGCGTCTCGCGTCGATCGTCGACGCGGTCGAGCCCGCGCTGCACGCCCGGGCCGAGCACCTGGCGCCGCGCGAGCGGGTCCGGGCGCAGGGCCGGGCGCACTTCGGCCCGGACGGCCTGGTGGTGGAGCGTCCGCCGGCGCGCCGCGTGAGGCGGCGCCGTGAGGTGCTGGCCACGGACACCGCGTACATCGTCTTCACCTCCGGGTCCACCGGGCGCCCCAAGGGCGTGGTGATGAGTCACCGCTCGATCGTGACGTTCCTGCGGGCGATGCTCCAGGACCGGCTGGCCGGTCCCGGGGACCGGGTGGCGAGCACCTCGCCGCTGCAGTTCGACTTCGCGCTGTTCGGGATCGGGGTGGCGCTCAGCAGCGGCGGCACGCTCGTCCCGGTCCGGCGGGAGGACCTCGGCTCGCCGCGGCGCATGATCGGTTTCCTGCGGGACGCCGCCGTCACCCAGGTGCACGGCGTTCCCTCGCTGTGGCGTCCGGTGCTGCGGCACGACCCGGACCTGCTCAAGGAACTTCACCGGGTGGCGTCGGTGGTGTTCGCGGGTGAGGAGTTCCCGCTGCCCGAGCTGCGCCGGCTGCAGGAGATGCTGCCCGGCGTCCGGCTGGTCAACGGCTACGGGGCGACGGAGTCGATGGCCGCCTCCTTCACCGTGGTGCCCGATCCGCTGCCCGCCGGCACGGAGCGGCTGTCGATCGGCCACGCGCACGCGGGGGCGGAGATGACCCTGGTGGACGAGGCGGGCGAGGTGGTCACCGAGCCGGGCCGCACCGGGGAGATCTACCTGCGCACCCCGGCGCTGTTCACCGGCTACTGGAACGACCCCGAGGCCACCGCCGCCGTGCTGGTGGACGACCCGGTCGAGCCGCGGCATCGGGCAGAAGGTGCTGCGCACCGGCGACCTGGCCCGGCTGGGCGCGGACGGGGAGCTGTCGTTCGTGGGCCGCTCCGACTTCCAGGTCCAGATCCACGGCAACCGGGTGGAACTGGGCGAGATCGAGGGGACCTTGACCCGGATCGCCGGGGTGAGCTCGGCCGCGGCCGTGCTGGTGCCGCGCGCCGGGGACCACGTGCTGGCGGCGGCCGTCGTCCTGGACGGCCCCGAAGGCGGCTCGACGTCGCGGCGGCGCTCGCGTTCTGCGCGCGGGAGCTGCCCGCCTACATGGTGCCCCGCTCGGTGTACACCGTGCCGGAGCTTCCGCTGACCGAGAACGGCAAGGTCGACCGCGCCTTGCTCACGCAGACGCTGGCCTCCGCGCGGGGGGCTTCGGATCTACGACACGCTACGAACGCTTAGGAGCCCCACGTGACTTACACCCTGTCCATCGGCCGGCGAGTTCCCCTGACCGATGTCGCCTCGACCGCGGTGGCGGCCGAGGACGTGGCCATCGACGACACGGTGCGTGCCCGCGTGCAGACCTCGCGGGGCACGCTGGAGAAGTTCGTCGCCGAGGAGCGGGTCATCTACGGCGTCAACACCAGCATGGGCGGGTTCGTCAACTACCTGGTGCCGGTCACGATGGCCCGGCAGCTCCAGGAGAACCTGCTCAACGCGGTGGCGACCAACGTGGGCGACCACCTGGACGACACCACCGTCCGCGCGATCATGACGTCGCGGATCGTGTCGCTGTCCCGCGGCAACTCGGCGATCTCGATGGCGAACCTGGACAAGCTGATCGCGATACGCAACTCCGGTGTCGTGCCGTGCGTGCCGGAGAAGGGCTCGCTGGGCACCAGCGGGGACCTGGGGCCGCTGGCGGCGATCGCCCTGGTGTGCATCGGGCAGTGGAAGGCGCGCCTGGACGGCGAGGTGCTGGCGGGGGCGGAGGCGCTGCGGCGGGTCGGCATCGAGCCGATGGAGCTGAGCTTCAAGGAGGGCCTGGCGCTGATCAACGGCACCTCCGGCATGGTGGGCCTGGGCAGTTTGAACATCGCGCGGGCCAAGCGGCTGCTGCAGACGTACCTGCTGATCTCGGCGCTGTCGGTGGAGGGCCTGGCCGGCAAGACCAAGCCGTTCGACCCGCGGGTGCACGCCCTCAAGCCGCACAAGGGCCAGCAGCAGGTCGCGAGGTTCCTGTGGGAGACGCTGGCCGACTCCACGCTGGCGGTCGACGAGCTGGACACCGAGCACCTGCTGTCGGGCGAGATGGGCGAGACCGCCAAGGCGGGCTCGAAGTCCATCGAGGACGCCTACTCGGTGCGGTGCACCCCGCAGATCCTCGGGCCGGTCGTGGACAGCCTCGCCTCCGTCGAGCAGGTCGTGGAGGACGAGCTGAACTCCTCCAACGACAATCCGCTGATCGACCCCGACGAGGAGGAGGTGTTCCACAACGGGCACTTCCACGGCCAGTACGTCGCCATGGCGATGGACCACCTGGCGATCTCGCTGACCACGCTGATGAACCTGTCCAACCGGCGCATCGACCGCTTCCTGGACAAGAGCAACAGCGAGGGCCTTCCGGCGTTCTTGTGCAACGAGAACCCGGGCCTGCGGCTGGGCCTGATGGGCGGCCAGTTCATGACGGCGTCGCTGACCGCGGAGACCCGCGCGAAGTGCATGCCCATGTCCATCCAGTCGCTGACCTCCACCGGCGACTTCCAGGACATCGTCTCCTTCGGTTTCGTCGCGGCCCGCCGGGCGGCGGAGGTGCTGCAGAACGTGGCCTACGTGGTCGCCTTCGAGCTGCTGTGCGCGGCGCAGGCCGTCGACATCCGCGGCACCGACGGCCTGTCGCCGGCCACGCGCCGGCTGTACGAGCAGGTGCGCGAGGTGGTGCCGTACCTCGACCACGACGTGACGATCACCGACTACGTCGAGGAGCTCGCGCAGCGTCTGCTGTCCGAGCCGGGCCTGGGCTGAGGCACCCGGTGGCGCTTTCCTCGCTGACCGCGGAGGTGTTCGACGCGCTGGACGGCGTCCCGCTCGTCGAGCGGGACGCCACGGGCACCCGCGTCACGGTGCGGGTGCCCGTGGAGCGGGCCGCCGCGCAGATGACCGGCCACTATCCGGGCTTCCCGATCTTTCCGGGGTCCTGCTGGTCGACTGCGTGCGCCAGGCGGCCGCCTCGGCACTGGGTACGCAGCTCAGGTTGTGCCGCATCGACCGCGCGCGCTTCGCCCGGCCGCTGTTCGAGGGCGACGCGCTGGAGCTGTCGCTGCGGGTGACCCCGGCCCGGACGAGGGCGTGGTGGCGGTGCGGGCCCGCGGGATGCGGGCCGACGGGCAGCTGGCGGCGGAACTCACCCTCACGCTGGGGCCGGCGGTGGACGATGCTTGACCACGCCCAGGTACGCGCCCGGCTGCGGCAGCGTCCGCCGATGCTGCTGCTCGACACGGTGCGGGAGTTCTCGCCGCCCGACGCGCTCGTGGCCACCAAGGCGGTCACCGGCGGGGAGGACTGCTACCGGGACATGGCTCCGGGGGCGGGCATCGGCGGCTTCGCCTATCCGGCGGTGCTGCTGCTGGAGTCGTTCGGGCAGGCGGTGTCCCTGCTGTGGTCGCTGGCCGAGCTGGGCCCGGCCGAGGAGGTCCCGCTGATGGTGGGCATCCGCGGCCTGGTCTACGGCGCGCCCGCGCTGCCCGGGGACGTCCTGGAACACCACGTACGGCTTTCCCACCATTCCGGCGGGGTGGGCGAGTTCACCGGCCAGACCCGCACCGCCCGGGGCGGGACGGTGGTGAGCGTCGGTTCGATGCTCGTCGTCTCGCGTCCCTCCCACACCCTGCTTCCCTCCCCCACCGTTTCCGTTTGACCCTTTTAAGGACGGCAGATGAACAGCACCGACCACTCGATCCTCGGCCTGCGCGCGATCGTCGCGGAGATCCTGGCGCTGGGCGTGGAGGAGATCGACGACCGCGCGGACCTCTTCGAGGAGTACCAGGCCGACTCGCTCAACCTCATCGAGATCGTCGCGCAGGTGGAGAAGCAGTACCGGGTGGCGCTGCCCCTGGAGGAGCTGCCCGGGGCGCGGAGCGTCTTCGCGCTGCACGAGCTGCTGACCCGGCAGGCGGCCTGACCGGCCGGCCGCGCCGGCCCCCTCCTTCTCCTCCCGCAGACATCAGGAGCCAGCCAGTGACGACCCCGACCCGTCAGGCCACCGAGCCAGGCGCTCTCGCGGTGCGTGCCGTGCGCGGTGCCACCCAGGTCGCCTCCGACGATCCCGCGCTCATCGAGCAGGCCACCACCGAACTCCTCGGCGAGATCCTGCGGCGCAACGATCTGAGCGATGCGGACCTGATCAGCATCGTGTTCACCACCACCCACGACCTGCGCTCCGCCTTCCCGGCGGCCGCGGCCAGGAAGCTGGGGCTGACCGACGTGCCGCTGCTGTGCACCGCGGAGATCGCGGTGCCCGGCTCGCTGCACCGCGTCATCCGGATCCTGGCGCACGTGCACAGCCCGCGGCCCCGCTACGCCATGCACCACGTGTATCTCGGTGCCGCGTCCGCGCTGCGCCCCGACCTGAGTGCCCCGCCCCCGGGAACTGACTCCCCTCTGCCCCAAGGAGCATGATCATGTCCGCGATGCCTCTCGCGTCTCTTGTGCGTGACCGCGATCTGCGGCCGGCGGCGGCGGCGACGTCGCCCCGGGCCCGCTGGTGGCCGCCGAGCAGCAGCCCGTGTGGGCGGATTCGGGGCGGGCGGCCGCCGTGCGGGCGGAGCTCGCCGCCCGGCCCGGTCTGGTGGGCTGGGAGGAGGTGCAGATGCTGCGCATGCTGATGGCCGAGGCGGCCACCGGCACCTACCAGGTCATCCAGGCCGGGGACTGCGCGGAGGACCCGGCCGAGTGCTCGGCGCGGTCGGTGAACCGCAAGATCGGGCTGATCGACGCGCTGGCGGGCGTCATGAAGATCAACACCGGTAAGCCGGTCATCCGGATCGGCCGGATCGCCGGGCAGTTCGCCAAGCCGCGCAGCTCCCCACCGAGGTCGTCGACGGGGTCGAACTGCCGGTCTACCGGGGTCATCTGGTCAACGGGCGGCCGCCACCCGGGAGGAGCGGCGGGCGGACGCGGAGCGGATGCTGTCCTGCTACGAGGCGGCCGACGAGGCCACCACGCTGCTGCGGCAGCGCACCGGGGCCTGGATGCCGCCGACCGGGGCGCCGGTGTGGACCAGTCACGAGGCGCTGGTGCTGGACTACGAGCGGCCGCTGCTGCGCCGCGGGGCGGGCGGGCAGAGCTATCTGTCCTCCACGCACCTGCCGTGGATCGGGGAGCGCACCCGGGACCCGCAGGGCTCGCACGTGCGGCTGCTGGCGCAGGTCGCCAACCCGGTGGCCTGCAAGGTCGGGCCGGGCATGACGGCGGCGGAGCTGGTGGAGCTGTGCGGCCGGCTCGATCCGGGCCGGGAGCCCGGCCGGCTGACGCTGATCGCGCGGATGGGTGTCGGGCGGGTCGCAGAGCGGCTGCCGGCGCTGGTGGCGGCGGTGCGGGAGGCCGGGCACCCGGTGTCCTGGCTGTGCGATCCGATGCACGGCAACACGGTCAAGACGCCCGCCGGGGTCAAGACCCGGTCGGTGCAGACCGTCATCGAGGAGGTGGTGGCCTTCCAGCAGGCGGTCGACGCGGCCGGCGGGATCGCGGCCGGCCTGCACCTGGAGACCACGCCGGACGACGTGACCGAATGCGTCTGGAGCCAGGCCCAGCCGGCCGACGTCCACACCCGGTACACCACGCTGTGCGATCCCCGGCTCAATCCCCGGCAGGCGGTTGCCGTGGCCGGGGCCTGGAGTGCGCTCTGACCGGTCGAGCCGGAGGTATCCCTTGAAGTCCATCGCCTATCTGGGGCCGTCCGGCTCGTTCACCGAGGCGGCCCTGAGCGGGCTGGAGGTGCCGCCCGAGGCGGCGGTGCCTCATCCGACGGTCCGTCAGGCGCTCGACGCGGTCCGCCGTGGTGAGGCGGCGGCCTGTGTGATCCCGTGGGAGAACTCGGTGGAGGGGTCGGTCACCGAGTCCGTCGATTCGCTGACCGCCGGGCGGGATCTGTGCATCGTCGGCGAGACGCTGCTGCGGGTGGAGTTCGCGCTCGCCGTGCCGCCCGCCGGGTCGCTGGCCTCCGTACGGCAGGTGCTGACGCATCCGGTCGCGCTGGCGCAGTGCCGGACCTGGCTCAACGAGCATCTGCCGGGGGTGGAGGTGGTGACCGCCGGCTCCACCGCGCAGGCCGCGCAGAAGGTCGGCGCGGCCGGGGCGCCGGAGCGGGCCGCGATCGCCTCGCCGGGCACGCTGCGCCGCTACGGCCTCGAGGTCCTGGCCTCGGGCATCGGGGACCGGCGCGATGCGGTGACCCGGTTCGTGAAGGTGGCCCGGCCGGTGGCCGGGTGCTGCCCACCGGCGTCGACCGCACCAGTCTGGTGGTGCCGCTGGCCGACCAGATGCAGCACCTGCACACGGTGCTGGAGGAGTTCGCCCGCTCCGCGGTGCCGCTGACGGCGGTGCTGTCACGGCCCGGCGGTTTCGGCCTGGGCACCTACTCCTTCCTGCTGGAGTGCGAGGGACACGTGGACGACCCGTCCCTGGGTCCGGTCGTCGCCGCCCTCGCCCGGCGTCACGCCGCGTTCGTCCTGGGCAGTTACCCCCGCGCCGATCCCAGCCGGCTCGCCCTGTCACCGGGCTGAACCCGCCCGGTCCTGCCGGAAGGAACCCGCACGGCCCTCCTGCCGGGCTGAACCCCGCACGGCCCTTTGCGGGGCGCGTACGCCCGGTCCTCCTGCCGGGGCGCGTACGCCCGGCCCTCCTGCCGGGGCACGTACGACCCGGTCCTCCTGCCAGGGTGCATGCGACCCGGTCCTCCTGCCGGGTGCGCCCTGCCCTGTCCGCCCTGCCGCCCCGGGCCCGTCCGGGGCGGCGGGGCGCCGTGCTGTTCGTGGTGTTCGTGGCGCCGTGGTGTTCGTGGCGCCGTGGTGTTCTGGTGCTCGTGGCGCTGTGGTGTTCGTGGCGCTGTGGTGTTCGTGGTGTCGTGGTGTCAGATCGGTTCGACGAGCCGGGCCAGGGCGCGTTCGACCACGGCCGTCTGCGCGGCGGGGGGCGCCTGCTGCTGTTCGAGGCGGCCGATCTCGATGGAGCTGTCCACCACGAACCGGCAGCGCTGCTCGTGGCGGGCGGAGTACGCGCCGAACGTCTCGCGGACGGTGCGGTGGCGGGCGAGTTCCTCGGCCAGGACCAGCGCGTCCTCGACCGCGATGCCGGCGCCCGAGGCCAGCTGCGGCGTGGTGGGGTGGGCGGCGTCACCGATGAGGATGACCCGCCCGCGGTGCCAGGGGCCGGGCAGGTCGAACGACTCCAGCGGCCGGTAGGCGATCTCGGTGTCCGGGCCGATCGACTCCCGGAAGGCGGCGACGTGCCCGCCGTAGGGCTTGAGCAGGTCGGCCAGGGCGCCGGGCAGCTCCTCGGGCGGGCGGACCCTGCGCTCGGTGCGTTCGACGACGAACAGGTACATCTGCGTCGCCGAGACCGGGGTCCAGCCGACCTTGACCGGCCCGCCCAGGAAGTAGTGCCGGGACTCGACCCCCGGCGGGCGGGGCACGAACATGCGCCACACGCTCTGGCCCGTGTAGCGCGGTTCGGGGGCCTGGGGGAAGACCTGGTGGCGGGTGCGGGAGTAGATGCCGTCCGCCGCGACGACCATGTCGTAGCGGCCGGTGGTGCCGTCGCTGAAGGTGACGTCGACGCCGTCCGGGTCCTGGGCGATCGCGGCCAGGGACGTCCCGAACCGGGGGCGGACCCCTGGGCCAGGACCCGGGAGGACAGGATCCGGTACAGCACCGGGCGGCCGATGCCTCCGGAGCCGGGCACGCCGGCCCGCGGCGGCATCGGGGTGGGGATGTCGTGCAGGTGGGTGCCGTCGACGCCGCACACCCGGATGCCTTCGCCGACATAGCCCTGGGCGGCGACCTCGTCGTACACGCCGAGCTGTTTCAGGGCGCGCAGGGTGGGGCCGGTGATGGTCAGGCCCGCGCCGATCACGCTCCAGTCGGGGGCGATGTCGATCAGGTCGACCCGCGCTCCGATGCCTCGCAGGGTGAGGGTCGCCGACATGCCGGCGATCCCGGCACCGACGATCAGCACGTGGCCCGCCTGCTGCGGCGTCATCGTGGTCCTTCCGGTCGTCTGCGTACAGGGGAAGTGGTGCGCGGCGGTGGGGGACCGCGCACCACCGGTCGCGGGCCCCGCCGGGCGGACGGCGGGGCGGTGCGGGGTGGTGCGGGGGGTCAGGGGTGCGGGCGGCGCGGCGCAGGGCGTCGGCGCGGTCGGTGCGCTCCCAGGTGAAGTCGGGCAGTTCGCGGCCGAAGTGGCCGTAGGCGGCGGTGGCCGCGTAGATGGGGCGCTTGAGGTCGAGGTCGCGGATGATCGCGGCCGGGCGCAGGTCGAAGACCTCGGCGATGGCGTTCTCGATCTTCCCGGTCTCCACCGTGTGGGTGCCGAAGGTCTCCACGAACAGGCCGACGGGCTCGGCCTTGCCGATGGCGTAGGCGACCTGGACCTCGCAGCGGCGGGCCAGGCCGGCGGCGACGACGTTCTTGGCGACCCAGCGCATCGCGTAGGCGGCCGAGCGGTCGACCTTGGAGGGGTCCTTGCCGGAGAAGGCGCCGCCGCCGTGGCGGGCCATGCCGCCGTAGGTGTCGATGATGATCTTTCGGCCGGTGAGTCCGGCGTCGCCCATCGGGCCGCCGATCTCGAAACGGCCGGTGGGGTTGACCAGCAGGCGGTAGCCGTCGGTGTCGAGCTTGATGCCGTCCTGGGCCAGGTGGGCCAGGACGTGTTCGACGACGTGGGTGCGGATGTCGGGGGTGAGCAGCGCGTCGAGGTCGATGTCGCCGGCGTGCTGGGAGGAGACGACGACGGTGTCGAGGCGGACCGGGGTGTCGCCGTCGTACTCGATGGTGACCTGCGTCTTGCCGTCGGGGCGCAGGTAGGGGACGGTGCCGTTCTTGCGGACCTCGGTGAGCCGGCGGGAGAGCTGGTGGGCGAGGTGGATGGGCAGCGGCATCAGGCTGGGGGTCTCGTCGGTCGCGTAGCCGAACATCAGGCCCTGGTCGCCGGCGCCCTGGTGGGCGAGTTCGTCGTCGCCGGCGCCCTCGACGCGCTTTTCGTAGGCGGTGTCGACGCCCTGGGCGATGTCCGGGGACTGGGCGCCGATGGACACCGACACGCCGCAGGAGGCGCCGTCGAAGCCCTTCTTCGAGGAGTCGTAGCCGATGGCGAGGATCGTGTCGCGGACCAGGCCGGCGATGTCGGCGTAGGCGGTGGTGGCGACCTCGCCGGCGATGTGGACCTGGCCGGTGGTGATCAGCGTCTCGACCGCGACGCGCGAGGCGGGGTCCTCGCGCAGCAGGGCGTCGAGGATGGTGTCGCTGATCTGGTCGGCGATCTTGTCGGGGTGGCCCTCGGTGACGGACTCCGAGGTGAACAGGCGGCGGGACATGACCCTCCCAGGTGAGGTGGACACGAGAAGCTGCGGTGCGCGCGGCCGGCCGTTGTCCGGTGTGCGGGGCCGGCCGTTGCTCGTTGTGCGTGGTCAGCCGTTCTTCGTTGCGCTCAAGATGCCCTGCAGCGGCAGGGCGTCCGGCGGCAGGTCCGCCGGGTTCTGCGACAGCTGCCGGGTGACGGTGAACCCGGCCTGCTCCAGCCAGTTCGCGAACGTCGACAGCTTCTGGGGGCCGCCCTGTCCGGTGGCGCAGCCCAGGAAGAAGGAGGGTAGTAGTCCACGCTCCAGGATTCCTTGATGTTCTCGGCGTAGATCGGGACCAGGATGTGCAGCCGGCCGCCGGGCTCCAGGGAGTCGTGGACGTTGCGGAGGATCTTCAGCACGTCGTCCTTGTCGAACATGTTCAGGAAGTGTTTGACCAGGATGGTGTCGAAGCCGGCGGGCACGCCGTCGAAGACGTCGCCGCCGATGAACGCGGTGGACTCCTCCAGGCCGTGGGCGCGGAAGTTGGCCAGGCAGTCCTCGCGCTTGTCCGGCAGGTCGAAGGTGGTCACGTGCAGGCCGGGCGAGCCCTTGAACTTGTGGGTGTGGATGGCGCCCAGGCCGGTGTGTCCGGCCAGGTCCAGGACCCGGGAGCCGGCGGGGACGTCGATGTGGTCGAAGAACCAGGGGTCGATGCGGTCGGTGACGGAGTCCATCAGCTTCGACCACGGCTCGCGCAGGTCGGCGTGGACGGCCATCGCCCCGTACAGGTCGCCGTCGAATCCGTAGAGTTCCCTCAGTCCCACCAGGGTGCCGGTGCGCACGCTTTCGGTGAGGTAGTACAGCTGGCGCAGGGTGGTGGCCTTGATCTTGCCCATGAAGTCCAGGACCCGCTGCAGGTCGGCCTGTCCGACGTCGGCGAGCGCGTCCAGGCGGTAGGTGCCGGCCGTCTCGTCGTAGGCGAGGAAGCCTTCCTTGACGGGCAGGTTGAGCAGCTGGGCGACCGCGTCGGGCTTGGCTCCGGCGGCGGCGCCGAGTTCGGCCGCGGTCATGCCGGGGCGCTCGCGCAGCGCGTCGATGAGGCCGAGTTCGAAGCAGGACAGCAGGTTCATGAACCGTGCGGGTCCCACCATGTACTCGCGGAATCGGGCGAGTGTGGCGTGTGCAGTCATGGAGCGTTCCCTTCGAGTCGCGCAGGGGCCGGTGCCCTGTCGCGGCTGCCTTGTCTCAGCGTGTGGCATGCGGCTTGACCGGAGCTTGGGGCCAGTTGGCGCCGGCTTGACGCCTGCTTCCGTGCGGTCGTGCGGTCGTGCGGCGGTACGGGTCGTGCGGGTCGTCGTGCGCTGTCGCCCGCCCGGCCGGTGCCGGGGTGTGCGGGCGCGGCGGGTTCATGTGCTGCGGGCGGCCGGGGCGGGGCGGGTGTCCGCCGGGCCGTCCGGCCGTCCAGGCGCGGCCGCCGCCGCCTCGATCCGCAGCCGCAGCCGTCCCCGGCGCATGCGCCCGGTCGCCGCGTACAGGGCCTCGGCGACGACCGCGTCGGTGAAGCGGAACCAGCCCAGGCGACGGCTGTCCTCCTCGACCAGGCCCGCCGCGATGGCGTGGTCGAGGACCGCCAGCGCCGTGTCGATCTCGACGGCGGCCACCTCGGCGACCACCTCGACGTCGAAGTGCCGGCCGGCGACGGCGGCCACGGCCAGGAGTTCGGCCGCGGGTTCGGGCAGCCGGGCCAGGCGCTGCAGGACCACCTCCCGCACCGGGGCTGCCACCGGCGGCACCGGGGGATGCCCGGCGCGCTGCTCCCCGGCCAGCAGCCGGATCATCTCGCGCAGGAAGAACGGGTTGCCCCCCGAACGGGCACACAGCCCTTCGGCCGTGCGGGCACTGACCTCGCCGCCGACGAGGGCACTGGCCAGGGCCCGGGTGTCCCGCGGCCCCAGCCCCGCAACTCGATACGGGCCGGCGGCGGCCCCGGCAGCACCTCCAGCATCCGGCCCAGGCCCATCGCCTCCCCGAACGGTAGGAGACGACCAGCAGCAGCCGGGTCCTGGGCACCCGCCGGACCACCTGGCCCAGCACCCGCAGAGAGGCCTCGTCGGCCCGGTGCACGTGGTCGAGCATCACCACCAGCGCCCCGGAGGCCGACAGGGCCCCCAGATGCCGGACGAGGACATCGGCCGGGCCCGCCTCGTCCCCGGCGGGGCGGCGGGCGTACCGGGGGCCGGGGCGGTGGGGGCCGGTGTGCCGGGTGTCTGCGGGGCGGTGGCCGCGGGCGTGCCCGGGGCCGGTGTGCCGGGGGCCGGTGTGGCGTGGGCCGGGGCGGCGGGTGCCTGCGGGCCGGTGTGGGGGCGGTGGCCGTCGGGCCGGTGAGGGTCCGGGGGCCGGGTGGTGCGGGAAGGCGGTGTCGGCCGCGCGCAGCACCTGCTGCCACAAGGACAGCGGCGGCGGGGCGATGTGCTCGGCGCAGGTGCCCCACAGCACCGGCACGCCCGAGCGTTCGGCGAACCGCCGCAGCAGGCTGGTCTTCCCGGCGCCCGGCTCCCCGACACCAGCACCACCTGCCCGCGGCCGGCCTCCGCCGCGGCCAGGGCCTCGGTCAGCCGGCGCACGGCCGCCTCCCGGCCGACGAACACGTCCTCGCCGTCCGCCCGGACCACCGGAACGGCCGGAGCAGCCGGAGCAGTTGGAGTGGCCGGAGCGGCCGGAGTGGCCGGGGCGGACGGAACGGGCAGTGCGGGCGGAACGGGCGGTGCGGCCGGGGCAGTTGGGGCGGGCGGGCGGAGGGTGCGGTCCTCGGACGGCGCGGGCCGCGCGGCGGGAACGGCAGGCACGGCGGGAACGGCAAGGGCGGCGGGAACGGCAAGGGCGGCGGGGACGGTGGGGGCGGGCTGCCAGTCCAGGTCCGGGTCCTGGTGGAGGATCTGCTGGCGCATGTGCTGCAGCCGCAGGGTGGGGTCGACGCCCAGTTCTTCCGACAGGCGTGTCTGCAGGGACCGGAGGGTCTCCAGTGCGTCGGCCTGGCGGCCCGCCCGGTACAGGGCCAGGCTCAGCAGTTCGCAGCCGTACTCGCGCAGCGGGTTGGCCTGGACGAAGGCCCGCAGTTCGGCCACGGCCACCTCGTGGGCTCCCCGGGCCAGCAGGGCCGCGCAGCGCATCTCCACGACCGCCAGCCGCGTCTCCTCCAGGCGTGCCACCTCCGGCACGACGCAGGAGACACCGCTGACTTCCGTGAAGGGCCGTCCGCGCCACAGGGCCAGGGCGGCGTCGAAGGCGTGCAGCGCGGCGCGCGGGTCCCGGCGGTCGCGGGCGCGGCGGCCGGTCTCGGCGTGCTGGGTGAAGCGGTGGACGTCGATGTCGGCGGGCGGGGCGTCCAGCAGGTAGCCGCCGGGGCAGGTGCGCAGCACGGTGGCGGGGTGCGCGGCGCGCGGTGGGGTTCGAGGACCTTGCGGAGTTTGGCCACGTAGGCCTGCAGGGAGGTCATCGCCGAGGGCGGCGGGTTTCCTTCCCACAGGGCTTCGAGGATGACGTCGGTGCTGACCGTCCGGCTGGCCTGGCTGACCAGCAGGGCCAGCAGGGTGCGCTGTTTGGGGCGCCCAGGTCGACGGGCCGGCCGGCCAGGGAGGCCTGGACGGGGCCGAGGGCGTGGAAGCGTGCGGTGGGCGGGCGTCCGGCGCGCCCCGGGGTGGGGGTGTGCCGGTCATCGTGCCGTGTCCGGGCGCGGTGCGGTGGTGACGAGCGTGGTGGTCGTCATGCTGAGCCCTTCCGGATAGCCGTGGACCGGGTCGTGCGCGGCGGCGCGGGGCCGAAAGGCGGGTGCCGCCGGTTTCCACCCCGGTTGTCAGGGATCGTTGGCCGACGCTACGGACACCTGTTCAAAGGCGGCTTGAGTATTCCTAGAAGCGTGCTGGGGTGACGCTGATTCATCTGGTCGGCGTCGCGGTCTTGATGCTAATAACTGAGGGGTGCTCAGTGATCCGGCGGATGCCGCGGGGAAACGGAAAGACGGTGCGGCCGGGCCGTGATGGGTGATGCCGCCGGAATTGAGCCGCCCGAGTTCTGAGAAATGACGAGGAGTCTGATCATGAAGGCAGTGCGTTTCCATTCCTATGGTGATGCCGATGTCCTGGTCCACGAGGAGGCGGACGTTCCCCGGGCCGGTGCGGGCCAGGTCGTGCTGCGGGTGGCGGGCGCGGCGGTCAACCCGGTCGACGCGTCGCTGCGCGCGGGCTATGTCAGGAGGTGTTCGACCTGGCGCTGCCGCACGTGCCGTGCTACGACGTCGCCGGTGTGATCACCGAGGTCGGCGAGGGCGTGGAGGGCTGGAGCGAGGGGACGCGGTGGTGGCGTGGCTGCCGATCGCGGGTCCCGGCGCGGCCGCGGAGTACGCCGTGGCGCCGGCCGAGGTGCTGGCGGGCGCTCCGGCGCGGGTGGAGCTGGCCGATGCGGCGGCGCTGCCGTCGGTGGCGCTGACCGCCTGGCAGGCGCTGTTCGAGCACGCCGGGCTGAGCGCGGGGCAGAGCGTCCTGATCAACGGCGCCGGCGGTGCGGTGGGCGGGTACGCGGTGCAGTTCGCGGCGCAGGCCGGGGCGTCGGTGACGGCGACCGCCGGTCCGGGCAGCGCCGAGCGGGTCGCGTCCTACGGGGCGGGGCGGGTCATCGACTACACCGCCACCCCGGTGGTGGAGGCGGTGGCCGGTGAGCGGTTCGACGTGGTGCTGAACCTGGTGTTCCTGCCGCAGCAGGAGGAGCTGGACAAGCTGGTGGATCTGGTGGTGGACGGCGGCGTGTTCGCCAACACCGTGCCGCCGGGTGTGGCGCAGACCGGGCGCGGGGTGCGCAACGCGCAGGTGTTCGGGCGCAGTGACGCGGCCCGGCTGGCCGAGCTGGTGGCGAAGGTGGACGCCAGCGAGGTGCGGGTGCACGTGGCGCAGCGCCGTCCGCTGGCGGAGCTGCGGGGGGTCCATGAGGACCTCGCCGTGTTCAAGCTCGCCGGCAAGACGGTTGTCGTTCCCTGAAGGTGAAGGGCCCGGCCAGGGCCGTGGCCGTATGAGACGAGGAGGGTTGTGTCCATGTCTTCGACGTTGGAATCGGATGTTGTCGCCGCGACGCTGAACCGGCTGCTGGCAGCGGAGGACGAGCAGGATCTGGCGGCCGAGTGGGCGGCGGCCGGGGTGGACCTGGGCGGTGAGTTCCCGGCCGGGATGAGCGCCGCGGAGCTGGCCGAGCGCACCAAGGACATCATCATGTCGGTGTCCCGGGAGGGCGGCCGGCTGCTGTATCTGCTGACCCGGGCGGTGCAGGCGCGCACGGTGGTGGAGTTCGGCACGTCGTTCGGGATCTCGACGCTGTACCTGGCGTCCGCGGTGCGTGACAACGGCGGCGGCCGGGTGGTCACCACCGAGCTGCAGCAGGACAAGGCCCGCAAGGCGAAGGAGAACTTCGCCGCCGCGGGCCTGGACGACCTGGTCGACCTGCGGGTCGGTGACGCCCGCGAGACGCTCAAGGACCTGTCCGGCCCGGTGGACCTGGTGCTGCTGGACGGGTGGCTGGACCTGCGGCTGCCGATCCTCCGGGTGGTCGAGCCGCGGCTGCGGCCCGGCGCGCTGGTGGTGATCGACGATGTCGACCTGGACATCGGCCGCGGGGTCTACGAGGAGTTCCGCGCCTACATCGACGACCCGGCGAACGGGTATCTGTCGGTGACGCTTCCGGTGCACCAGGGTGTTCAGCTGGCGCTCAAGCTGCGCTGACCCGGCGGAAAAGAAAGCAGGGGGCGGCCGCGCCACCGGGCGGATCGTCCCGGTGCGACCGCGGCGGCCCTCCTTCTTCGTTTCTTCAAATGTTTTCCGGCCGGGTGGCTCTTTCCGGCCGGTGCCTCTTTCCCGCGGGCTGCCGCTTTCCGGCCGGGTGTCTTTTTTTCGGCCGGTGCGTTTTCCTTCCGGTGACCGTTTCCTGCCGCGGGTGGTGTCTGCTTCGGGGCGGGGGTTGGTCAGTTTCCGGCGCGGCGGTGACCCGGCGGACGCTGTCGTCGGCGATGCGCCGGGCGCGTCCGGCCGAGACGGCTCCCTCGATGTGGGTGAAGTTCCACGACAGGCGGCCCTGGCTGGTGGTCACCGAGGAGCCCAGGTAGCCGACCACCGAGATCCCGCCGACGAACTGGGCGCCGGACAGCTGCCAGGTGCCTGCCGCGGCGGGCAGTTCGGTGGGGAAGGCGAAGCGGCCGATGTTGGAGACGAAGAAGTTGAAGGGCCGTTCTCCTCGAAGTGCCGGATGAAGGGCTCGCTGTCGGCGGTGCCGGCCGGTCCCTGGGCGGCGAGCAGGTCGAACACCTCGTACTGCTCGCCGTGCTTCTTGCGGGCGGCGAGGTCGTCGTTGATGGACCGGGCCATCGCCCACACGTCGTCGGGCTGGTAGCGGACCTGTGAGTGCAGGGCCGAGACGTAGCAGCCGGCCTCGTCCTGATGGACCTCGCGGCTGAGTTCGTCGCGCAGGGACAGCGGGGAGCCGACCGCGAACCAGGACCGGGGCGCGGCCTGGGCGTCGTGGGCGACCGCGCAGGCCAGGGCGGCGGCGAGCACGCCGTGCAGGGTGGTTCCCTCCCGCCGGCAGGCGGCCGTGAGGCGGTCCAGGACGTCTCCGCCGAGCGAACGGTGCAGCATGCGGGTGCGGCGCCGGCCGAAGGGCACGAACCGTTCCGGCCGCAGCCGGCCCACCTCCCCACCTCCCCTCCTCTCCTGGTTCCTGCCCCGCCTCCTGCCGGGCGGGGGCGGGGCGGGTGGCCGGGCCGGGGCGGGGCGGGAAGAGGGCTTCGAACGGCTCGGGGAAACCGCCCAGCCCCCACCGGCAGCAGGGGCGGGGGCGGTGGGGGCGGCGGGGGCTGGGCGGTGAGGTGGACCCACTGGCGCAGCAGGGACAGGGCGGTGGTGCCGTCGGCGATGGAGTGCGGCACGGTCAGCAGCAGGTCGTGGGTGCGGCGGTCGGGGGTGCTGATCAGGACGGCGCGGGCCAGCGGCCCGTTCTTCCAGTCGACCGCCTCGGCCAGTTCGCGGGCGTCGATCTCGTCGGCCCAGTACGACTCCTGGGGGGCGTCCAGGACGATCTCGCGCAGCGGGACGGGCCGGGTGGTGGGAACGAACCGCGGGCCGCCGGGCTGCGACGGGCCGGCGGCTATGGCCGTGCGCAGCTGCGGGTGGCGCTGCTGCAGGGCGGCCAGCGCGGTGCGCAGGTCCCGGGCGGACAGCTCGCCCCGGATACGGACGCGGGCGCAGACGTTGAGCGTGGAGAGCTGGTCGATGATCCAGTACCAGCGTTCGCCCGGACTGAGTTCGCGTGCGGCCTCCTGCTGCGGGCGGACGCCGCGGTCGCCCGGCGCGCCCGGGGCGCTCGATGTGCCCGGTGTGCCCGGCGCGCTCGATGTGCCCGGTGTGCCCGGCGCGCTCGATGTGCTCGGCGTGCCCGGCGCGCTCGGTGTGCCGGCGTGCCCGGCGCGTTCGATGTGCCCGGCGTGCCCGGCGCGTTCGCTGTGCCCGGTGTGCCCGGCGTGCTCGGTGTGCTCGGTGTGCTCGGTGTGCTCATGGCGGCACTCCCCATCACGTACGTGTTGTTCGTTTTCCTCGCGCGCGCGGCCGGGGCTGTCGCCCGCGCGTTGCCGGTGCCGCGCCGGAGTCGGGGCCGGAAGCTAGCAGCGCCTCGTGGAGTCCCGGTCGAACGGCCGTACGCGCCCGCGGCCACCCTGCGGGGCGGGCGGGGCGGGCAGAAGGGGGAAGAGGGGGTGTGACCTGCGGACTGTGGTGGGCGGTTAGTCGTTTTCAAGCGGGTCCTGGTGGCATTTTCGATCCGAGCTCGAGCCGGCCGTGATCCGGACTCGAGCCGGCCGCGATCCGGTCTCAAGCAAGCCAGGAGGAACGTCGCCATGACCGACACGACGCTCAGCACGGCCTCGGTGCCGCTGTTCCCCATCGACCCGTCGGGCGCCGACCGTCACGGCGAGGCGGCGCTGATGCGCGGCCTGGGCCCGGTGGTGCGGGCCGTGCTTCCCGGCGGGGTGCGCATGTGGGTGGTCACCGACTACGCGCTGCTGGCCGAGCTGTCGGCCGATCCGCGGGTGGGGCGGGACTGGCGCAACTGGGAGGCGCTGCGGCGCGGGGAGATCCCCGACGACTGGCCGCTGCTGGGCATGATCCGGCTGAACAACATGATGGCCCGGGACGGGGCGGAACACCGGCGGCTGCGCCGTCCGCTGACCCGGACCTTCACCCGTACCCGGGTGGAGCGCATGGGTCCCCGGATCGACCAGATCGTGGCCGGCATGCTGGACGACCTGCCGCGCCAGGCCGGGCCCGACGGCACGGTCGACCTGCGCAAGCACTACGCCTACCCGTTCCCCATGCAGGTGATCTGCGAGCTGATCGGCATACCCGAGGCCTGGTGGTCGCGGTTCCGCGAGCTGATCGACAGCGTCATCCGGGCCGACACCACCGCCGAGCAGTTCCTGGCCTCCCAGGCCGAACGGCACGAGCTGTTCACCCGGCTGTTCGCGATGCGGCGCGCCGAGCCGGCCGACGACCTGACCAGCGCGCTGCTGGCCGCCGGGACCGAGGAGGGCGAGGAGGCGTTCACCGACGAGGAACTCGAGGACACCCTGTGGACGCTGATCGGCGCCGGTCACGAGACCTCGATCAGCCTGATCGTCAACGCCACCCGGGCACTGCTGACCCATCCCGAGCAGCTGGCGATGGTCCGTGAGGGCGGCATGGGCCTGTGGAGCGAGGTCGTGGAGGAGACCTTGCGGTGGGACTCCCCGGTGGGCAACTTCCCCGCCCGCTTCCCCACCGAGGACATCACCCTCGCCGGCGTCACCATCCCCAAGGGCGACGCCATCCTGGCCCCGTGGAGCGGCGTCAACCGCGACCCGGGCCAGTACGGCCAGAGCGCCGACCGATTCGACATCACCCGGCCCGTCAAACGCCACCTCGCCTTCGGCACCGGCCCCCACGTGTGCATCGGCCCCGCCCTGGCCCGCTTCGAGGCCATGGCCGCCCTGCCCCCGCTGTTCGCCCGCTACCCCCAGCTCCGCCTCGCCGTCGACCCCGCCGACCTCCAGCCCGTCCCCTCCATCTTCTCCAACTCCGTCACCGGCCTTCCCGTCCACCTCGGCCCCGAAAAACGCTGACCCCCCACCCCCGGCCCGGCCCGCACCCCGGGCCGGGCCCGAACCGACGAACGGCCGGACAGACCCCCGAAACAAGGGGGACCTGTCCGGCCGTTCGCGTCGCACCCGACCCCGACCCCGACCCCGAAAAGGGAGGCCGGAGTACGGGGTGGCGGAGGGCTGGGCGTACGGAGCGGGCACGGCCCGGGGCACCGGACGCGTACCGGCGTACTGGCGGGCCGGGCTCCGGGCTCCGGGCTCCGGGCTCCGGGCTCCGGGCTCCGGGCTCCGGGCTCCGGGCTCCGGGCTCCGGGCTCCGGGCTCCGGGCTCCGGGCTCCGGGCTCCGGGCTCCGGGCTCCGGGCTCCGGGCTCCGGGCTCCGGGAGCGCAACGGCGGCCTGCGGCCCGGGTGTCGGGCGGACACGGCGGACGTTCCGGGCGGGTACGACGGACGTCTTGGGCGGGTACGGCCCGGGGCACGGGGTGGTCTACGGCCCCGGCGGTGTACGGCCCGGGTGCCGGATGCCTGCCGGCGGGCCGGCCCCGGGGGCGGGCGGGGCGGACGCATCGGGCCGGGCACCGGGACCGGACGGAGCGGGGCGGGGCGGGGCGGCGGGAACGGACGGGGCGGGGCGGGGACGCGTGCGGCCGGGACACGCCGGGCGGGGAGGCTGCCGGGGTGTCCCGGCCGGGTGCCGGGCGGGCGGGGTGTCCCCGGCGGGCGGGGCCCGCCGGGGTGCCGGCCGGGGTTACGCGGGGTGGCCGGCGGGATGTTGTGGTTGAGGCGGAAGAGGTTGCCGGGGTCGTGGGCGGCCTTGATCTCGGTAAGGCGCCGGTAGTCCTCGGGGTGGTAGGCGGAGCGGACGTGTTCGGCGTCGCGCCGGCCGTTGAGGAAGGTCAGGGCGCGGCCGCCGGTGCTCCAGGGGCCAGGGCCTGCAGGAGGTGTTCGTGGGCGGGCTGGATGTCGGCGAGGTCGGCGCGCTCCAGGCGCGAGACGACGTTGAGCAGGTAGTGGGCGTCGCGGTGGCCGACGGCGTTGGGGACGGCGGCCGGGCGGGCGAGGGCGCCGCCGAGGTGGCGCAGTTCGACGACGTGCGGGACGGGGCGTGGGGTCCGACCAGGTCCAGCAGGGCGGTGACGGCGTCGGGGCCGAGTGCGCCGAGCAGGGTGGTGGCGGACTCGAAGGAGCCGGGCACGGGCGGGTCGTTGTGGATGGTGCCGACCTCGGTGTAGGGCAGTTCGCGGACGGTGTCGTTGAACGGGCCCAGTGCCCGCAGCGGGGCGATGAGGTCCTTGCCCTGGCCGAGGTCGTCGGCGGAGTAGGCGATGCGTACGTGCAGGACGTGGCGGCCGCGCAGCGGCGGCGGCAGGACGGGCGCGTCGGGGAAGGAGATCACGGCCAGGGAGGAGGTCATCTCCTCGGGCATGCCGGCCGACCAGGCGGTGTAGGTGTCCAGGACCTCGCGGGCCTGGGCGTAGTCGAAGAACAGGCCGCCGCCGTAGAGGGTGGCGACGGGCATGAGGCCGATCTCGATGCCGGTGACCACGCCGAAGTTGTCGCGGCCGCCGCGCAGGGCCCAGAACAGGTCGGGGTCGGAGACGGCGGTGACGTGCCGCAGCCGGCCGTCGGCGGTGACGACGTCGATGCCGCGGACGTGGTCGGCGGCGTATCCGTAGCGGCGGGAGAGCAGTCCCAGGCCGCCGCCCAGGGTGTAGGAGATCACGCCGACGCCGGGGGCGGAGCCGGCCAGCGGGGCCAGGCCGGCGGGGCGGCCTCGTGGATGACCTGGTCCCAGCTGACCTCGGCGGCCACCCAGGCGGTGGCGGTGTCGGTGTCGATGCGGACGCCGGTCATGCGGGAGGTGTTGATCAGGACGCCGCCCTCGGAGGCGACGGCGCCCAGGGCGTGTCCGGTGCCCTGGACCGCCACCGGCAGGCCGTGGCGGGCGGCGAAGACGACGGCCTGCTGCACGTCGGCGGGGCCGCTGGCGCCGACCAGGACCGCGGGCCGGTGGGTACGGCCGGTCTGGTTCCCGGCGCGCTCCGCGTCGTAGCCCTCGTCCCGCGGGGTCAGCACGGTGCCCTTGACCTGCCGGGCTAAGGCCTCCACGGCCTGGTCGAAGTCACTGCTGGTGGTGGTGTCGCGGTTGTCCCCGCCCGAAGCGCTCATGGCTCTCTTCCCTTCCAAGGCCGGCGTCACGTCGTCACTCTCGCGGCCGAGGTGGTGATGCCGCTAAAGTTAGTCAAGCAACCTTACTACTTTTTAGTCAAGCCCCCTGACGACTTGGCTGTGTCCGGAAGGCGGCCCGAGATGACCACCCCAGTACACGAACCCGGCGGACCGCAGGTGCCGCTGCCCACCCTGCTCGCGCAGGCCAAGGACCTCACCATCGACCGGCTCCACCGGCACCTGCACGAGGAGGGCTTCGAGGAGATCCGCTTCCGCCACGGCTCGGTCTTCCGGTTCATCGACCCCGACGGCACCCGGCTGACCGCCCTGGCCGAACGCTCCGGATTCACCAAACAGGCCATCGCCGAGGTCGTCGACGAACTCGAACGCCACGGCTACGTCGAACGCACCCCCGACCCCCGCGACCGGCGCGCCAAACTCATCCGCCTCACCGAACACGGCCGGGCCGGCCAGCTCGCCGCCGCCCGCATCCTGGGCGACATGGAACGCATGTGGGCCCGCCACCTCGGCCAGGACGACATCGACACCCTGCGCCGCATGCTCGAAGAGATCATCGCCCGCCAGGACCACTGACAACCCCCCACCCCCATCCCCCACCCCCGCAACGACCGGTAACCACCCACCAATTGACCGGTAACCACCACCCCCGCCCCACCGGCCGGCACCCACCCCACCCCGACCACCAGAACCACCCCGACCACCAGAACCGCCCGGACCGCCTGGGCCGCCCGGACCGCCTGAGCCGCCTGGACCGGCCGGAGGCTCGACGGCACCCCGCCGGCCGGCACCGCCCCCGCCCGGACCGGACAGAAGACACAGGAGGCACAGGCAGCGCAGGAGGAGCAGGGGCGCGGGCACAGGGTGGCAGGGGTGCGGGCGCAGGAGGCGGAGAGGGCGGAGGGGGCAGGGGGTGCGGGTGCAAGGGTGGCGGGGCAGGGGCAGGAGTGCGGGCGCAGGAGGCGGCGGGGCAGCCGCGCCGGAACGGCCGGGCACCCGGCACCGGCCGGCACCCACCCCGAGCCGGAGGCACCGCCCGGACCCCACCCGGCCCAGCACCACCCCGCCCGGCAGCGCCACCGGAACCGGCGACAACCGCCGCCACCACGACACCCGGTGACGGCCCGGCACCGCCAGACCCACCCCGGCCCACCCACGGCCCGGCACCGGCCACCCGGCAGAACCCGGTACCGGCCGGGGACCGGCCGCCCGGCACCCCGGAAGAGCCGGCACGAGCTCGCCCGGCGGACCGGAAACGGCCCCGCACCCGCCCCCGCACCCGCCGGGGACGCCCTGCCGGGAACGGAACCGCCCCGCACCGGCCGGGAACGGCCCGTCACTCGCCCGCGACAGCTCCCGGACCGGCCACAGCCCGGACCACATACAGCACCGGCAGCCACGGCCCGGGACGGCCCGCCCGCCACCCCGGAACAACCGGTAACACCGCCCGGCACCGGCCGGGAACACCCTGCCCGACGGCACGGCAGAAGCAGGTACGGCCCCGCACCGGCCCGGAACAGCCGGCCTGACAGCCCCGCAGAACCAGACACATCCAACTACCCTCTTGGAACAGCCGCCCTGACAGTCCGGCAGAACCGGAAACAGCCCGACTGCCATCCGGCAGCAGCCGGCTTGACGGAACGGCAGAACCGCAGAACCGGGGAAGGCCGCCGGGACCGGAGAACCGAGGACGGCTGCCGGGACCGGCGGCACCCCGCACCAGCCGGGAACAGCCCGGTCCCGCCCGCTGCCGGCGACGCCACCACCGGCCGGCAACAGCCCCGCAGCCGCCCGCCCCACACCCCGTCCCCGGCCGACGACGGCCCCGCACCACAGCCAGGAGGGGCAGCCCGCCCGCCGGCCCGGCACCACCCGCACCGGGAACCACGGCACCGGCCGGCAACGCCCCGGCACCCCAGAGAAGGAGAGCCGGCCGGCGCACACGGCCGCACGACCACGCAGCCACGGAGCCACGGGACCGCAGGACCGCAGGACCGCAGGACCGCAGGACCGCAGGACCGCAGGACCGCAGGACCGCAGGACCGCAGGACCGCAGGACCGCAGGACCGCAGGACCGCAGGACCGCAGGGCCGCAGGGGAGTGTGCCCAAGCCCGCGTCAAGCCGCCCACAAGCGCGACCGGCGAGGGTAGGGAGCTGCCGAAACCGCGCGCCGTCTCCTCAGAAGGTGGACTCCACGGACATGCCAACCATATGCAAACCGTCGGTGGACGTGCCCGAACACGTCATCACCATGGAAGAAACCCTGAAGTTCGCCGAAGAGACCCACCACGGCAAACCCCAGCTGCCCCTGGCACTGCGGCTGATCCGCAACACCGGTGTGGTCAAACGGCACATCGTGCAGCCCATCGAGCAGACCCTGCGCCACCCCGGCCTCGAACAGCGCAACAAGACCTTCGAGACCGAAGCCAAGAAACGCTGCCCCCGAGTCATCGAAGAGGCCCTGGCCAACGCCCAGCTGACCGCCCGGGACATCGACGCGATCATCTTCGTGTCCTGCACCGGATTCATGATGCCCTCGATGACCGCCTGGCTCATCAACAACATGGGCTTTCGCACCGACACCCGGCAGATCCCCATCGCCCAGCTCGGCTGCGCCGCCGGCGGCGCCGCGATCAACCGCGCCCACGACTTCTGCACCGCCTACCCGCACAGCAACGTACTGATCGTCTCCTGCGAACTGTGCTCCCTGTGCTACCAGCCCGACGACGACAACATCGGCTCACTGCTCTCCGACGGCCTGTTCGGCGACGCCGTCGCCGCCGCCGTCGTCCGCGGCCAGGGCGGCACCGGCATGTCCCTGGAACGCAACGCCTCCCACATCATCCCCCACACCGAGGACTGGATCTCCTACGCCGTCCGCCCCACCGGCTTCCACTTCCAGCTCGACCGCCGCGTCCCGGGCACCATGCAACCCTCGCCCCCGTCCTGCGCGACCTCGCCGCCGGCCACGGCTGGGACATCGCCGCCCTCGACTTCTACATCATCCACGCCGGCGGCCCCGCATCCTCACCGACCTCAGCACCTACCTCGGCGTCGACCCCACATGTTCCGCCACAGCTCCGCCACCCTCACCCAATACGGCAACATCGCCAGCGCCGTCGTCCTGGACGCCCTGCGCCGCCTCTTCGAAGAAAACACCCTCACCCCCCACGCCACCGGCCTCATCGCCGGCTTCGGCCCCGGCATCACCGCCGAAATGGCCGTCGGCCGCTGGCACACCCCCACCACACCCACCATCCCCGCCCCCCGCCACCACACCACCCCCGCCACCCTGTGAACCACACCGCCCCCGCCACCCCGTGAAACCGAAGGACACCATGACCACCCACCAGCCCACCCCCAGCCCACCCCCTGCCCTCCCCGGCCGCATCCTCGAAATCGCCAGCGGCTACTGGGCCACCGGCCTCCTCGCCGTCGCCACCCAAAACTCCCTGTTCACCCACATCCACCACGGCCTCACCACCCCGCCGACCTCGCCCACAAAACCGGCATGGCCCCCGCGGCCTCCAGACCCTCCTCGACGGACTCCTCGGCCTCGGCCTCCTCACCACCGACAACGGCACCACCTACCACAACACCCCGAAACCGACCTCTACCTCGTCGAAGGCAAACCCACCGACATCAGCGGCTTCGCCCAGCTCAAACTCGCCGAAATGGACAAACTCACCGACCGCCTCGACATCTTCACCACCGGACAACCCCCCGCCGGCCCCATGGTCGAAATCGCCGACAACCCCCACTGGGAAAAAGTCGTCACCGCCATCGCCGGCCTCTCCGTCACCGCCGCCCACACCGCCGCCGAAGCCCTCGACATCCCAGGCCGCGACAACCTCGCCATCCTCGACGTCGGCGGCGGATCAGGCATCTTCTCCTCCGTCTGGCTCCGCCTCAACCCCACCGCCCACACCACCCAACTCGACTGGGAACCCATCAACAACATCGCCCAACGCCTCCTCACCCAACACGACCTCGCCGACCGCTTCACCCCCCTCAACGGCGACTTCCACACCACCCCCTCCCCACACCTACGACATCGCCCTCTACTCCCACATCGCCCACCAAGAAAGCCCCCACAACAACACCCACACCTTCACCAAACTCCGCCACACCCTCAAACCCCACGGCACCCTCGTCATCTGCGACTACATCCTCGACAACCACCGCACCGGCCCCACCTTCCCCCTCCTCTTCGCCTCCGAAATGCTCCTCAAAAGCAACACCGGCAACACCTGGACCCGCCACGACTACACCACCTGGCTCACCCAAGCCGGCTACACCACCATCACCTACCACCCCACCAACACCCCCGCCACCCTCATCCTCGCCCAATAAACACACACCAGGATGTATGAGGGTGGATCAGGACGAACGCCACCGGGGCCGGGGACCGGACACCACCATCGACGCGCCGGCCCCGGCACCCAGGACCAGGGAACCGGCTACACCCCAGCAGGGCCTGCGCCGAGATACGCCTCCCGCACCGCCAGGTCCGCCCGCACCTCCGCCGCCGTCCCCTCCGCCAGGACCCCGCCGCGATCGAGCACCACCACACGGGAACACAGCCCCATCACAAAACTCACGTCGTGCTCGACGACCAGCACCCCACAGCCCTCCCTCGCCGCACCCCGCACCACAGCGGCCAGCACCCCGCACTCCTGCGCCGTCATCCCCGACACGGGCTCGTCCAGCAGCAGCACCCGCGGCGGATCGACCAGTGCACGGGCCAGCTCCACCATGCGGGCCTGACCCACCGGCAGACCTCCGGCGTACGAACCCGCCAGCGTCTCCAGACCACACGTGTGAAGCACCGCCGCGGCCCGCTCCCGACGACGGCGCCGCACCGCGGACCCCGCTCCGCCCCGCCACTCCTGTGCCACGACGAGGTTGTCCGCCACCGTCAACTCGCCGAAAAGCTGGCGGCGCTGGAAAGTACGGCGGATACCGCGCCGCGCCCGCCACACCGACGACCGACCCGTGATGTCCCTGCCGTCGTACGTGATCGCTCCCGCGTCCGGCCGCCGCATCCCCGACAACACGTCGAAGAGCGTCGTCTTGCCCGCGCCGTTCGGCCCGATGAGGCCGCAGATCTCACCGGCGCCGACGGAGACGGCCACGTCGCGCAGGGCGTGGACGCCGCCGAAGCGGACGTCGATCCCGCTCGCGCGGAGCAGCCTGTCGTTCACCGGCCGGCTCCCGTCCCGAGGTAGGCCTTGGCGAGGCGGTCCCGGTCCACCTGGGACCGGGGCCCGGACCAGACGATCTCGCCCTGTGCCAGGTAGGCGACGGTGTCGGCGATGCCGAGCACCTCGGCCGCCTTCTCCTCGACGAGGACGAGTGCGGTGCCGTGGTCGCGGAGTTCGGTCAGGAGGCGGAAGACCTCGTCCACGACGCGCGGCGCGAGACCGAGGGACGGTTCGTCGGCGACGAGGACCGCCGGCGGGCACTGGAGGAGCGGGGCGAGGGCGAGGAGTTGCTGCTCGCCGCCCGACAGGGACCCGGCGGCGACGGTGCGGCGGGCTGCGAGCGCGGGGAACCGCGCGTACACGGCGTCGCGGTCCTCGGCCCGCGTCAGCTGGAGGGCCAGGTTCTCCTCGATCGACAGTCCGGCGAAGATGCCCCGCCCCTCGGGGGCCAGTCGTACGCCACGGCGCGCCCGGGTGACCGCCGTGTCGCGGGTGGCGTCCTCACCCCGTACCCGTACGAGTCCGCCGGCCGGCCGCAGCAGTCCCGCCGCCACCTGGCAAAGGGTGGACTTCCCGGCCCCGTTGGGCCCGAGCAGCACCAGCACCTCACCGCCGCGCACCGCGAGATCCACGCCGTGCAGCACGGGCGCGCCACCGTAGCCCGCGTGTACGCCGACCAGATCGAGCACGCCCGGCACCTCACGGGAGCCACTGCCCGTTCCCGTCGCCGTTCCCGCTTCCGGCGCGGCACCCCCAGCACCCCCAGCACCCCCGGCACCCCCGGCACCCCCGGCACCGACGACGTACCGCTCGGACATCCCTCCCCACCGGCCCCCGCTTCCCGGCCCCCGTGCCGCCCGCACCGCCCATCTCGACGGCAGCGCGGCGCAGTACCCGTCCGGGTCGTTCGCCAGCGCGAGGCCCGCCAGGCCGAAGAGGATCACCGGGAGTTGTGCGGACTCCGTCACGTACGTGGCCATCAGGTGCGGGACCACCGCGAAGACGAGGCCGGCGACCACAGCGAACTGCGGCCTGCGTACCCCGGCCGCGACGACGACCGCCAGCCACACCAGGCCCGTCATCGCCGTGAAGTCCGTGGCGGTGATCCTGGTGTTGTACGAGGCGTAGAGCACTCCGCCGAAGCCGGCGAGGCCCGCCGAGAGCGTGAACAGGAGGAGTTTCGTCCGTACGACCGAGACGCCGGAGGCGGCGGCGGCCTCCGGGGCCGAGCGGACCGCGAGCATGGCCCGGCCCCAGCGGGAGGCGCGCAGGCGGGTGAGGAGGGCGACCGTCACCGCGCTGAGCAGGACGAGGGTGAGGCCGAGTGCCCGGTCGTCGGTCAGGTCGAGCGGTCCGGCCACGGGGCGGGGGATCGCCCAGCCGGTGTCGCCGTTGCGCAGCCAGCCGAGTTGGAAGAGCACTTGGTCCGCGAGGAAGGCGAGTGCCAGGGTGGCCAGGGCCAGTGTCCTGCCGCCGAGGCGTAGGGCGGGAGGGCGACCAGGGCACCGAGCAGGGCCGCCGCCAGCGTGCCGGTGGCCGCCGCTGCGGCGAAGGGCCAGCCGTGGCTCATCAGCAGGCCGGTGACGAGGGCGGCGGCGGTCACGAAGGTCGCCTGGGCCAGGGCGACCATCGCGCCGAGTCCGGTGACCACCGTGAAGGACATGAACACGAGCCCGATCGCGAGTCCTTGGGTCAGGATCCCGCTCCAGAAGGGGTGGTGACGGTGTAGAACGCCGTGCCGAGGAGCGCGCCGGCCGCCAGCCAGGGGCCCCAGCGGCGGCCCCATCCCCTTCCGGCGAGGTAGTCGACCGGCGGGGGTCCGCGGCCGCCGTGCCCGCCGCGCGGCTCCGCCGCCGCCCGAGGAGGACGAGTCCGGCAAAGAGGATGAGGAAGGGTACGGCGGTGCGGAAGCCGGTGATGTCCTCGGCGAACGACGCGTATCCCGCCACCAGGTTCTGCAGCACCTGAGTCCGAGGCCGCCCGCGAAGGCGAGCGGGACGGACGTGAAGCGTCCGAGGACCGCCGCGGTGGCGGAGACGAACAGGAACAGCGTGTAGTCGTGCGCGGAGAGGCCGAGGAGCGGGGTGGCGAGGACACCGGCGAGGCCCGCGAGGCCGGAGGACAGCATCCACGCGAGCGAGGACAGCCGGTCTGCGCTGATGCCCCGCAGTTCGGTCAGTGCCCGGTTGTCGACCGTCGCCCGCAGCCGCAGGCCGAGCCGGGTGTGCCGCATCAGGAGCCACAGGCCGGCCGCCGCGAGGGCGGTGGCGATCCAGGTGATCAGTTGGTCGGAGTCGATGCCCACGCCGTCGAGCGGCTGCCAGGACACCGCGGGGCTGGGCCCGACGCCGGGCAGGCCGAACTGGTTCTCGGCGGGCTGGACCGGGGCGCCCGCCCGCTCCAGGAGTTCGACCGCCCACAGTCCGGCCGCGGGCAGCGCGACGAGGAGGCCGATCGTGGCCACGATCTGCGCCGTCTCGCCGACCCCGGCCAGTTTTCTGAACATCAGCCGGTCCAGGCCCCAGCCGAGGCCGGGCGCGACCACGAGCACCAGGAGCAGGGCGGTGGGGACGGCCGGCCAGCCGAAGCCCGAGTGGAGCTCGTAGAACGCGAGGGCGCACAGGTAGGCGGTCGCGCCGTGCGCGAAGTTGAAGAGCCCGGAGGCGGAGGAGGACAGGACGAGGCCGGTGGCGAGCAGCGCGTACAGCGCGCCCGAGACCAGCCCGCTCAGGACGAAGCCCAGCAGGTCACCCATGTGACGCGCCCCTCAGCCGAAGGGGATCGGCGGGTAGCACGTGAAGGGCACGGCGACCTCGTACCGCCCGTTCTTCAGCCGGACGAGCGCCCCGCAGCCGAAGCTCTCCTTCTGTCCCTTGGGTTCGGCGCGGTCGCCGACGAGCGTCCCGGTGTCGGAGAAGCCGTCGGCGGCCTTCTGGAAGGACTCGACGGTGAGGTCCTTGCCCGCTCTCTTCGCGATCGAGAGGAAGAGGTCGGCGCTCATGTACCCCGTCATCATATGGAGGTTGAGCGGGACGTCCTTGCCGCCGGCGGCCTTCTTGATGTCGGCCTTGAACTGCCGCATCGCGGGGCTGTCCGATTCGAAGGGCTGGAACTGCAGCAGGACGTGCACCCCGTCGAGGGCCTGTTTCGTGGCGTCCTTCGTGAGGAGTCCGGGGTCGTAGTCGGTCGGGTCGGAGAGGACGCCCTTGTAGCCGGACCGCTTGAGCGCGGTGAACAGGCCGATGTTGTACGGCGTCTGCATCACGGAGACGACGGCGTCGGGCGCGGTGCCGCCGGGGCCGGAGCGGAGGATCTCCTTGGTGTACGCCGACCAGTCGCTGGGCATCGACGTCGCGGGCACCGCGGCCTTGGCGTACGGGACCTGGAAGCCCGCCGCCTTGAACCCCTGGGTGAAGGTGCGGATGCCGAACTTGCCGGCGTCGTTGTCGCCGGCGATGAGCGCGACCGACTTGCCGCGCGCGCCGCCGAGGACGGCCGCGAGGCCCTCGGGCCAGGTCTGGTTGAGCGTGCCGCCGGGCATCGGGACGAGGCAGCCGTTGAAGCCGTAGAGGTGCTTCGGGCCGCAGAAGGAGGGGAGCGTGCCCCAGCCCACCGTCGGGACCTTCTGGCCGTCGAGGAAGTCGGCCCCGGCGAAGGTGACCGAGCTCATGGGAGAGACGGCGAAGACCTTGTCCTGCTGGACGAGTTTGCGGGCCGCCGCCAGGTTCCTGGAGGGGTCCTGGCCGTCGTCCTCGGCCCCCAGGTACTCGATCTTCCGTCCGTTGACCCCGCCCTCGGCGTTGGCCCGGTCGTAGCGGGCCCGGGCGCCGAGGTCGGTGTCCTTCTTGGAGTAGCCGCTCGCGGAGGTCATGGAGACGATGCCGCCGACCTTGATGGAGTCGGCGGTGACCCCGCGTACGGAGGAGGCGCTGCTTCCGCCGGTGGACGCGGAGTTACAGGCGGTGACGAGGAGCAGGGTGCAGGCGGCGGCTATGACGCGCAACGGTCGAGGCACGGGCGATCCCTCCGTCGGGTGACCGCATTCTGTGACCGGACCGGTGAAGCGTCAATAACTGACGCACCGTCAATTGATGATGCGTCAGGGCTGTTTCGCCTCGACAGGGCGGCGGGCGTAGGTGAAGAGGTGATCCTCGGGAGCCGCGCGGTCGTCGTCCGGGTCGAAGACCGACAGCTCGTGGTGGAGCACGTCGAGCCCGCAGTCCTCCCGCTGGAGGCGCAGGTACTCCTCCACCGAGAAGCTGGAGACCTTGACCTTGCGCTCCATCCAGACGATCTCCACGTCCTCCACGTCCGCCGGCACGGTCGCCGTCACCAGGAAGCCGCCCGGCGCCAGCCAGCCGGCCATGCGCTTGAGGGCGGCGGCCGCCTCCGCCCGGCTCATCATCATCAGCGGGAAGAACGCGCACACCGCGTCGAAGCCGCCCTCCGGCGCGTCGAAGGCGCGCACGTCGCACTGCTCGAAGCGGGCCCCGGGCACCTGCGCGCTCGCGAGGGCGACCATCTCGCCGGACACGTCGATGCCCGTCACCTCGCAGCCGGCGCGCACCAGGAGGTCGGCGACCGGGCGTCCGGTACCGCTGCCCACGTCGAGGACCCTGGCCCCCGCGTCCAGTCGCGCGGTGAGCCACTCGATCGCCGCCAGCTGGGCCGGCAGCCGGACGAAGGCACGCTCGTACTCGATCCCCAGGCCGTCGAACAGCTCAGCCGCCGACACCGTCCGCCCCTCCGTACCCTCGTGGTCCATTCCGAGTTCCTTCCGTCGCGGGGTGCCTACGGGAGGGTTCGTACCACGCGCGGGCCCGGGACCAGAAGAGCCGCACCGGGGTCCGCACCGGCCTGCCGGGGTTCAAGGGGGTGAAGACGATCCGTCCGCCGGAGTTCAGGGGACGAGGACGATCCGTCCACGCAGGCCGCCCTCGGCCAGGCGTACGTGGGCCTCTTCGGCGGCGTCGAGCGGTAGGTCCGGGCGACGCGGGCCAGCAGCGCCCCGTCTCGGCTTGCCGGGCCAGTTCGGCGAGCTGCCCGCCGTCGGCCCGGACGTCCAGGGCGCCGATCCGGATGCCGCGCTCGCGCTCCGGCTCCTGGCCGGGCCACAGGCCGATGTAGGTTCCGCCGTCGCGCACCGCGGCGAGCGCGGCTCGCCCGAGACCCGCGGCGTCGAGTACGCCGTCGAAGGCGGCCGGCGGGAGCGTCTCCGTACGGGGAAGGAAGTGGGCGGCTCCACGGGACGCGAGGAACTCCTCGTCGTCCGCGGAGGCCAGTGCCGTCACTTCCAGGCCCCCGAGGCGCGCGAGTTCCACGGCGTGCGTCCCGACTCCGCCGGCCGCGCCGGTGACCAGCAGGGTCTGCCCCTCGCACAGGTCCAGCAGGTCCAGGGACTGCGCGGCGGAGAGCGTGTTGAGCGGCAGGGAGGCGGCGTGCGCGTCGGAAAGGGCCGCGGGGGCCGGGGCGACGGCGTCCGCGTCGAGCACGACGTACTCGGCGTGGGTGCCCAGAGGCGTGCGGTGGCCTGTGGCCAGGCCCATGACGCGGTCGCCGACCGACCAGTCCGCACCGTCGCCGACGGCGTGGACGGTGCCCGCGACGTCCCAGCCCAGGCCGATCCGCTCCCCCGCACCGCCGAAGACGCCGGACCGCATGGCCGCGTCCACCGGGTTCAGCGCGGCCGCCGCCACCTTGATCCGTACCTGCCCGGGACCCACCGCGGGCACCGGGAGCTCGGTGATCTCGACTGCCTCGGGCCCGCCGAAGCGGGACACCGTCACGGCGCGCATGAGCATGTTGGTCCTCCTGAGACGGGTACGACGGTTACGCGGATCGCGTGGATCGCATAGATCACGTGGATCACGTGGATCACGTGGATCACGCAGTGGGCTCCGGTCACGCGCAAGGCTGTGACCTGGATACTTACGCTTGGTGCGTAGCCCCATCGTGCGTCAGTATGGAGGCCGGTACAAAAGGCACACGCGTGTGCGGAACACGAGGGAGGAGTGCGCCATGGACTCCGCGTCGGACGAAGGCCGGGCGGCCCCCGCAGCGCTCGCCGGGCCGTGCTCCCGCTGGCCCGCGGACCAGGGCGAGACCATCCGGCAGATCGTGGAGCGTGCCGGGGACAAGTGGGCCGTGCTCGTCATCGGCACCCTGCGGGAGGGGACCCTGCGCTACACGGACCTGCAGCGTTCCGTTCCGGGGATCTCCCAGCGCATGCTCACCCACACCCTGCGCCAGCTGCGGCGCGACGGTCTCGTCACCCGGACCGCCTACCCCGAGGTGCCGCCCCGGGTGGAGTACGCGCTGACCGACCTCGGCGCCACCCTGCTCGACGCCGTCACCGCCCTGATCGACTGGGCCGGCACGCACCACGACGAGATCGTCCGGAACCGCGCCCGCTTCGACGGGGCGGCCGCCGCGAACTGAGGACCGGCGGCGCGGCAGGCCGGGCTTCCCGACCGCGCCGCCGGGAGTCACTGCCGGTGGTCCCACGCCCCCGGAGCTACCGGGACCCGGCGGCCACGGCGACGATCGCCCGCACCTGGGCGATGATGTCGAGCCGGTTCCGTACGAACGCGGGGTCGGTGACCGTGCCGGTCGCCGGGTCGGTGTTTCCGGGGCCGAACTCGAGGACCGGCGTGTGGACGTGACCGCCGGGCAGCCGGGTCAGGCCGAGGCGGTCGCGCAGCAGGGTGGCCCGGTAGGCGATCTCGTTGGACAGGTAGTTCCCGCCGCCGCCCGCGCGGGCCGCGGAGCCGGGCGTGGGACCGGCAGGGCGAACCACGGGAGTGTCGGACCCGGTCGGCAGTTCGGTCACGGAGGTGTTGTCGTACACGGGGAAGCGGCCCGTGGACGCCGCCGTGATCGCCGCGTACGGAAGGGTCGTCGACGTCCACTGGGGCTGGGTGGACGGGTCGGCGACGGGCACGGTCTCCGTGCGGGACAGGTTCTCGTTGTCGGGGAAGCCACCGCGCCAGGCGCCGTTGGTCCGCTCGATGTCGAACCGGCCCGGACGGCCCTGGCTCACCGTGGTGAAGAGGTCCACCTCCGGCAGGTGCGGGCGCAGGGTGCGCTCGACCGTGCCGTCGGCGAAGTCCTGCCAGCGGACGGGGAAGACGGCCGTCTCGACCCGGGCGAGCGAGCCGTCGGAGGTGCGCAGCCAGGTGCCGTCCAGCGCGAGCGCGGTGGCCCCGGAGGGGTTGCTGATGCGGGTGTCCCTGTCGAGCGTGAACGGGTCGAAGCCGGTCAGCAGGATGCGCTTCACTCCCTTCCCCGCCGGGTAGCGGATGGAGTCCTGGCCTCGCGAGGAGCGTTCGAGGCGGTCGAGGAGCCGGGTCCGGCCCTCCTCGGAGATCCCGAATCCGGGCTGCCAGGAACGGAGTTCACGGGTGAGCGCGAGTCGCGACCAGTACAGCGGCCGGTCGTCGTCCCGTGAGAGGCCGCCGCCCGCCGGTCCCCTGCCCTGCGCCCGGTCCACGGCGCGCCGCCAGAGCCCCGATCCGTACCGGGCGACCGTCCGCTCGGCCTCCGCGAAGGAGTCGGTTCCGGCGAGGGCGTCGGCGAACTCCGGCGCCAGGGAGGCGAATCCGCTGAGCCTCAGGATCTCCTGGGGTACGGCCCGGTCAAGCCGGGCCTCCTCGGCGGAGGCGACGGTCGTGTCGGCGGCCGAGGCCGACGGGGTCGCCGCCAGGGCCAGGGAGACGGCGGCGAGAGGGAGAGCGAAGGCGCTGCGTATCGAGGTCACCTGGGTCCTCTCGTACGAACATCACGAACATCACGGAAATCGCAGAAATCACGGACGCCACGGACGCCACGGACATGGCGTTCCGCCGGAAGCGGAGCTCCGCAAAGGCGCCCAGGCTACGGCGCCACGGCCGTGCCCGCCGGGCGTTCCAGCGGGGGTGGCTTGATCCGCGCGCGGCGAGGTACCGGGGACCCTGACCTTGGCCTGGGGTGCACACTTGTTTACCCTGGGGGTGAACGTACGTACACCCTCCCTCCCGCACCGCCCTGGAGCACGATGACCTCCGCCGAACCCGAACCCGAGCCCAACCCCGAATCCGGACCCGACACCGCCTCCGCCTCCGGCTCCGGCTCCGGCTCCGCGCCGATATCCGGCCCGGCGTCCGAACACGCCCGCTCGCGGCTCGTCGTCCCCGTCCTCGCCTTCTGCGGCATGGTCGTCGCCGTCATGCAGACCCTCGTCGTCCCGCTGCTGCCCCACGTGCCCGAGCTGACGGGCGCGAGCGCGGGCGCCGCGGGCTGGCTCGTGACCGTGACCCTGCTCACCGGCGCGGTGTTCACCCCGGTGCTCGGCCGGGTCGGCGACATGTACGGCAAGCGGCGGGTGCTCCTCGCGTCGCTCGGGGTGCTCACCCTCGGTTCCGTGCTCTGCGCGGTCAGCTCCGACATCGGCGTACTGATCACCGGCCGGGCCCTCCAGGGCGCGGCGCTCGCGGTGATCCCGCTCGGCATCAGCATCATCCGCGACGAGCTCCCGCCCGAGCGCGTCCTGCCGTCGATCGCGCTCATGAGCTCCTCCCTCGGCATCGGCGCGGCGATCGGGGTGCCCCTGGCCGCCGTCGTCACGGAGAACTTCGACTGGCACACCATGTTCTGGGCGTCCGCCGCGCTCGGTCTGCTGGACCTGCTGCTCGTGCTGGCGATCGTGCCGGAGTCGGGCGTGCGCTCCCCGGGACGCTTCGACGTGCCGGGAACGCTGGGGCTCGCCGTCCTGCTCGTCGGTGTGCTCCTGGCGATCACCCAGGGCTCCGACTGGGGCTGGACCTCCGCGCTGACGCTCGGCGTGCTCGGCGGCTCGGTGGCCGTGGGGCTGCTCTGGGGCTGGTACGAGCTGCGCACCCCGTCCCCGATCATGGACCTGCGGGTGTCCGCCCGGCCCGCCGTGCTGCTGACCAATGTCGCGGCCCTGCTCATCGGCTTCTCGTTCTACGCGAACTCCCTGGTCACCGCCCAGCTCGTGCAGGAGCCCACGAGCACCGGCTACGGCCTCGGCGCCTCCATCGTCGTCAGCGGACTGTGTCTGCTGCCCGGCGGACTCGCGATGGTGGCCCTGTCCCCCCTGTCGGCGCGGATCTCCGCCGCGTACGGGCCCCGCACCGCGCTCGCCGTCGCGGCCGTGGTCATGACCCTGGGCTATGTGGTGCGCTTCTTCACCAGCCACAGCCTCTGGCTGATCGTCGCCGGCGCGACCGTGGTCGCCTGCGGCACCGCCATCGCGTACTCCGCGCTGCCCGCCCTCGTCATACGGGCCGTGCCGGTGAGCGAGACCGCGTCGGCCAACGGCCTCAACACCCTGATGCGCTCCGTCGGCCAGGCCTCCTGCAGCGCCGTGGTCGCCACCGTGCTCGCCCGTGCGACCTTCGTGGTGGACGGCCGCACCGCGCCGACGCTCCACGCGTACCTGCTGATCTTCCTGACGGCCGCCGGAGCGGCCCTGGCGGCCCTCGTCGTCACCCTCTTCCTGCCGTCCGACCGACCGGGCCGGGGCACCGTGCGCGACGGCGGCCGGGCGGGCGGTACGGTCACGGTGTCACCACCCACCAGCGCCGCCCGAGGGAACGCATGAGCACCACCGACGAACCCACCTCCCGGCCCCGTCCCCGGCCGACGCGGACCGAACCGCCGGCCGGGAGGCCGGACCCTCCCCGCGGGCGGAGCGGAGGAGGCCCGGAGACCGGGCGCGAGGCCATCATCCGCGCCGCACGGCGGGCGTTCACGCTCAAGCCGTACGCCGAGGTCACCATGCGCGGCATCGCCGCGGCGGCCGGGGTGAGCCCCTCCCTGATCGTCAAGCGCTTCGGCACCAAGGAAGCCCTGTTCAACACGGTCGTCGACTTCCGTCCGGCCGCCGCCGAACTCTTCACCGCCCCGCTGCCCGGTCTCGGCCGGCACCTCGTCCTGACCATGGTCGACCTCCGGGACCGGCTCCGCGGCGACCCGCTCCTGCGCGTGGTGTTCTCCCTCGGCATGGAGGACGAGCGCACCCTGCTGCGGGCCCGCTTCCGCGAGCAGGTCACCGACCACCTCGCCGGCGTGCTCACCGGCCCCGAGGCCCGGCTGCGCGCCGAGCTGATCGCCGGCCAGCTCCTCGGTCTGGGCGCCACCCTGAGCCTCCACCGCCCCGACGGCGCCACCGCCCACACCACCACCGAACGGCTCGCGGACCTCTACGCCCCCGGCATCCAGCACCTCGTCGACGGCGGGAGCTGAGCGACGACACGGCCGGAAGCGGACGCTGAGCAACGGCACGGCCGGAAGCGGACGCTGAGCAACGGCACGGCCGGAAGCGGACGATGAGCGACGGCGCCGCCGGAAGCGGGCGCTGAGCGACAGCACGGGCGGAAGCAGGCCCAGAGGTCCGCTTCCGGCCGTGCCGGTCACGGCGTGTAGGGGCCGCCTCCCGGTGCCACCAGCCCCGTCTCGTAGGCCAGCACCACGGCCTGGGCCCGGCTGGTCAGGTCCAGTTTCGCCATGGTGCGGTTGAGGTGCGTCTTGACGGTCGCCTCGGAGATGAACAGCTGTTCCGCGATCTCCGCGTTGGACCTGCCGGTGCCGGCCAGCCGCAGCACCTCCGTCTCGCGGGCCGTGAGCTGCTCGATCTCGGGCCGCCGGGCGGCGGGTTCGCCGGGTGCCGACGTGCGGGTGAAGGCCTCCACCAGCCTCCGCGTCACGCTCGGCGCGAAGAGCGCGTCGCCGCCCGCGACCGCCGCCACCGCGGCGAGCAGTCGCTTCGGGCCCGTGTCCTGAGGATGAAGCCGCAGGCGCCCGCGCGCAGGGCCCGGTAGACGTACTCGTCCAGGTCGAAGGTGGTGAGCATCAGGATCCGCGGCGGCGGACCGGCCCCTTCGGCGGCGTCGGCGTCGGCGAGGATCCGCTGCGCCGCGTCGATGCCGTTCATCCGGGGCATGCGGATGTCCATCAGGATCACGTCGGGCCGCAACCGGGCCGCCTCGGCGACGGCTTCCTCGCCGTCTCCCGCCTCTCCGACGACGGTCATGCCATCGGTGGCCCGGAGCAGTCCCACGATGCCGGCGCGGATGAGGTACTGGTCGTCGACCACGAGTACCCGGATGGTCATGGCCGACCGCTCCCCTTCAGCTGTCGGCCGGCGTCCCTCCCGCCGTGGCGGTGGAGGTCGGCAGTGTCAGCCGTACGCGAAAGCCCCTTCGGGGCCTGGGCCTGTCGTCACGGCACCACCGTAGAGCTTCGCGCGTTCCCGCATCCCGATCAAGCCGTGGCCGCCCCGGCGTCGGCTCCGGCCGGGCCCCCGCCCGGTCCGTCGTCCGTGACGGTCACCAGGAGGCGGTGCGGCTGGTAGCGCACCTCCACCACGGCGGTGGCCGGCCGCGCGTGTTTCAGTACGTTGGTGAGGGCCTCCTGCACCACCCGGTACGCGCACAGCTCCACTCCGGGCGGCAGCGTCCGGGGCCGTCCCTCCACGGTCAGTTGGACGGGCACTCCGCCGGCGCGCATCCGGGCGGCCATGTCCGCGAGGCCGCCCAGCGTGGGCATGGGAGCGTAGGACTCGGGGGCGTTGTCCCCCGCGCGGAGCAGGGTCAGCATCCGCCGCATCTCCTCCAGCGCCTCGCTCGACGTGTCGGCGATGGTGCCGAGGGCCCTCCGGGCGGTGCCGGGATCGGTGTCGAAGACGTAGTCGGCCAGGCCCGACTGGACGGCGATCACCGAGATGTGGTGGGCGATGACGTCGTGCAGTTCGCGGGCGATCCGCGCCTGTTCCTCGGCCACGGCCCGGAGCGCCTTGGCGTCGCGTTCCTCCTGGAGCTGGGCGGCGAGTTCGGCCAGTCGCTCGCCGCGCCGTTGGGACTCGCGCGCGGACTGGCCGAATCTCACCAGTACCGCCGGGACGACGGCGCCCAGTGCCGCGGCGGCCGCCACCGATCCGTCGGGGCCGCGAACCCCGCGTACAGCCAGATGGCGCCGAGTCCCGCGCCGGCGGTGACGGCCGTGCGCAGCGGGCGGGTGGACGCGACGGTGTAGAGGGCCAGTTGCGCGGCGAGGCTGTTCACGACCGGCCAGTGGCCGAGCGCGATGTAGACCGTCCAGAGGGTGAGGATGCCGGCCGTCACCGCCTCCGGGTTCCGGCGGCGCCGGCACAGCAGCAGGTGGATCGCGAGCGTCAGGAGGAGGCCGGGCGCGTCCAGCGGCGGATACCCCTCGCCGCTGTCCTGGCGGCCGAGCAGGAGCGCGCAGGCCAGGACGGCCGACGCGATGCCGGTGTCGAGGAGCAGGGGGGATCTGGGTATCGGCACCCGCGGACGCTGCATCGGCGCAGCCTATCCACGGACCCGCCGGTCGGCGTCAACCGTACGCGGTACCGCGGAAGGTGCAGGAGACGGCCCGGCCGCACCGCTTTCGTGACCTCGCCGCTTTCCCCGCCTCGCCGCTTTCCCCGCCTCGCCGCTTTCCCCGCCTCGCCGCTTTCCCCGCCGCACCGCTTTCCCTGCCTCGCTACTTTCCCCACCTCGCCACTTTCTCCACCTCGCCACTTTCCCTGCCGCACCGCTCCCCCCGCCGCACCGCTCTCCCTGCCGCGTCGGGCCTACCGCCAGGGTTTACCCGGTGTCCACCAGCGGGTTGACGCCGGGGCGGACGGCTGACGCGTACCGTCACGGCCATCGGTTTGGCAGACCACGGGGAACACCATGCACACCGCCCGCACCACCTGGAAGACCTGTGTCCTGGGAGGCGTCGCCGTCGCGGCGCTCCTGTCGGCGACGGGCTGTCAGGAAGCGATGCCGCGAGGGGGACGGGCGCGCCCGCGCCGTCCGCCACGAGCGCGTCGGACGGTCCCAGCGTGTCGGACAGCCCGAGTACGGCGGGCAGTCCGAGCGCGTCGAGCTCCGTCACCCCCGTCGACGGGGGTGACGGGGGTGACGGGAAGGGCCCGACCGGGAGCGCGCGGACGCCGGCCGGTGAGCCGCCCGCCACGCACCACGGTTCCGGGAGCGGGAGCTCCGGGAGCGGGGGCTCCGGAAAGGGCAGGACCACGGCGTGCACCGACGAGGACATCGCGGTCACGTCGAAGGCCGAACCGCACGACGAGCTCCGGCACCTCACGCTCACGGCCACCAACATCGGCGGCAGGACCTGCACCCTCTACAAGTACGCGCTCATCCGCTTCGACGAGGGCTCGTACGACGAGGTCGGCCCGCTCGAATCGAACTCGAACGCCGTCGCCACGCTCGCGCCGGGCCGGAAGGCGTACGCGGGGATGCGGCTCTTCGTCGCCGGTGAGGAGACCCGCGCGGTGAAGACGCTGACCCTGGGTTTCCAGGGCCGCGACTCGGCCGACGAGATCGGCTCGCCGATCGACGTCCCGCTGCCCGACGGGATGCCCTTCGTCAACATCGGGCCGACCCCCGGGGTCACCTTCTGGGACACCGACCTCAGGTCCGTCCAGAGGTTCACGTTCGCCAGGTGACGGCGTCGCGGAGGGCGGTCACCACCGGTCCCGGTGCGGGAGCGGCCCGGCGCACCTCCCGGGCGGGCAGCGGCCGGTGGACGCCTGGACGGCGAGGTCGAGCCGGTGGCGATCCGCGTGGCGGCCGTGCGCGTACGGCCGCCGGAGCCGTCGCCGTGACGGCGGCACCCTCCGTACTGCCGCCGGAGCCGTCTCCGTGACGGTGGCCCCTCCGTACTGCCGCCGGAGCCGTCTCCGTGACGGTGGCCCCCTCCGTACGGCCGCTCAGTCGCCCGTCGCGCCGTCGGTCCGCTCCCGCAGGAAGTCGGCGTGGCCGTTGTGGCGGGCGTACTCCTGGATCATCAGCAGGTAGACCCAGCGCAGGCTGAGCGGAGCGCCGCCGCGGGAGACGAAGGTCTCGTCGAGGTCGTGTCCGGCCGCCGCCGCGTCGCAGGCCGCGATCTCGGCGCGGAACAGGGCGAAGTCCCGTTCCGCTTCCGACGCGTCGACCCCGGTGAGCCCTTCGTCGCCGTCCGAGGGGCCGGTGAAGACGTCACCGGCGTCCTCGCCCGCGAAGCTCCGCCGGAACCACCAGCGCTCCACCTCCGCCATGTGCCGCACGAGTCCGAGGAGACTGAGGTCCGAGGGCTCGACGGTCGTCCGGGCCAGCTGGACCGGCGTGAGCCCGGCGCACTTGGCGAGCAGTGTCTCCCGGTGCCGGCGCAGCCAGCCTTCCAGCATCTGGCGTTCGGTCACCGTGCCCAGGTCCCTCAGTTCCTGGGTGCGCGCGACCGGCGGTGCTCTCCATGTCATGGTCCCAACCTGCCCTCCTCTGCGTACGGGTTCAAGCGGGCGGCGCGGCACTGATCCGTTCTGAGCGAACGTCCTTGGCTCCGGGCCGTGTTGTATGAAAGCTGGCAGGACAGCCGAGGACACATCCCGGATCGCGGAGGCCTTTCATGAGCACCGAGCACACGAACACCCTGTACGAGGCCGTGGGCGGCGGCGACGCGCTGCGCCGGCTCTCCGAGACGTTCTACGAGGGGGTCCTCGCCGACCCGCTCCTCGCGCCCGTCTTCGCCGACTTCACCCCCACCCATGTGGAGCACGTGGCCGTCTGGCTGGCCGAGGTCTTCTCGGGGCCGGCCGATTTCACGGCGGAGCACGGCGGGCACCAGGCCCTCCTCCGTGCCCATCTCGGGCTCGGGATCACGGAGGAGCAGCGGCTGCGCTGGATGGAGCTGATGGCGGTGGCCGTGGAGAAGGAACTGCCGGACGACGCCCTGCTGCGCCGCCGGGTGATGGAGTACTTCGACTGGGGGACGCGGATCGCCGAGGACGTCTCGGCCTCGGCCCCGGGCACGGACCTCGGCGAGCCCGGCCCCACCCCGCGCTGGGGCTGGGACGGCCTGGTCTGACCCCGCCCGGCGGCAGGTGCGGGCGGGGCGTTCCGTGGCCGGGGCTGTCCGGGGCCGTACGTGACCGGGCCGGCCCGGTCACGTACGGGAACGCGCGGGGTGGGGGGTCAGTTCGCGTTCACGAGGTCGTGGGCGGGGACGGTGACGGTGCGGTGGCCGGGGTGCCGCCGAGGACGACCTTCCGCAGGGCGCTGTTGTTGTCGAGGTTGGTCTCCTTCAGGCGCTTGGCGGGGTTGGCGAGCACCTGGATGTAGTAGGTGCCGTTGGGCACGTCCGTGATGTCGAACGACTGGCCGGGCAGGTCCTGGGTGTAGGTGTCGCCGGAGCCGACGTCGAGGACCTCGCGGACGGAGATGGAGTTCTCCTGGCCGCAGGCGGTGGAGAGGTCGGTGTTGTACGGGTGCCAGTTGGCGTTCTTGACCGTGTAGTCGACGGCGTCGGTGTTGGCCAGGCAGAAGGCCTCCTTGCCGCTGCGGACGGCTTCCTTCTTGTCGGCCTTCAGGAGCCGGTAGCTGGCGAAGTCGGTGAAGTGCCAGTGCACGTGGCCGGGGCGCGGGTCCCATTCCATGGTGCCGGTCGGGGTGTAGCCGACCTGCTTGCCGTGGGCGTCGTAGAAGTACTGGTAGGCGTCCATCTTGGCCTTGCCGGGCGAGCGGAAGCCGTCGACGACGAGCTGGGCCGGGCCCGCGTTCCACACGTTGGCGCTGAAGGCCAGGTAGTCCTTGCCGGGGACGTCCCGGTCGCCGTCGCTGATGGTGATGCCGTAGGCGGCAGCGACCGCAGGTCGGGCTTGGGGACGTCGGGGACGGAGGGGTGCCGGTGGGCCGCTGGGCCCGCGGCCCGAGGGCGGGTGCCCGGCGTGAGCCGTCCGTCTGTCCGGCGGCGTCGCCGGCCCGCAGGTCGGCGCGTGCGGCCTGCTGCTTCTTCAGGGCCCAGGGCAGGGCCGGGGCGCGGCCTTCAGCGGTCCGTGGCCGACGTTGTACGAGGGCCCGCGCCGCTCGTCTCGGGGCGCCGGCCTGGGCCGGGGCACCGCGTGCCCCGGCATGTGTCCGGCGTGCCCCATCGTGTGCCCGGCGTGTTCCCCGGTGGCGGCCGACCGGGCGGGGGTGGCGCCCGCGCCCTCCTCCCAGCTGCGTTCCTCGACGGTGACCTTCACCGTCGCGGGCCGGTCGGCGATCCCGAAGAGGTCCCGGTACTTCTTGGCGATCCGCACCTTGGCCGTGTAGGTGCCCGCGGCGAGCTTCACCGGCTGGGTGTAGGAACCGGCGTAGGTGTTGGCGGCCCAGCCCTTCTCGACGCCCCACACGGAACCGAGGGTGAAGGGGTTGGTGGGGCAGCTCTCGGGATACTTCGAGGTGGAGGGCGCGTCGGGGCGGATCCGTCCGCTGGCGTTGTTCGGGCAGAAGTTCTCCGCCCGGCTGACGGCCACCTTGCCCGTGCTGTCGGTGACGGTGATCTCGGCGAAGCCGGGCAGGCCGGAGAAGTCCTTCACGGTGCCCTGCGGCAGGGTCCTCGCCCTGGTCCTGCCGCCCTCGAACACGGTCTGGGTGACGGTCACCGGGTCCTTGTAGGACTTCCGGGTCACCTTGAGCTCCAGCGGCGTTCCCTCCGCCGTCAGGTAGGTGCCCAGGTCCAGATAGACGCCCGGGTCCTCCTTCCAGGAGGTGAGCGTGACCGAGCCGGTCGCCGCGACGAGGCTCAGTCCCGGCCCCGGCGCGGCCTTCGCCTGATCCGGCGTGGCGGCCATGAATCCGGCGGTCACGGCCATGGCGGCGACGGCCGTGGTCCCGGCGAGCAGCGGACGTCGTAGCCGGATGGTGCGCGTAGTGGTCATCGTTCCCTCGTCCTCCGGATGCTGTGCGAAGTGGGCGGGCCGCGGCCTGAGCGGTCAGGTGACGGGTGCCGCATCCGTGGGGTGAGAGGAAAGGAGGGAATGCCCGGTTGTCCGGAGAATGGAATTCGTCATGATGTTGGCCGAATGTCGCCTCCGGGGCGGCGGTGGCGGGCGACGGATCGTCAAGGTGCCGCGATGGAGTCGCTTTGGACGCCGTGGAGAGTTCTACGCGCGATGAAATGAGCATCGGTATATCGGAAGACACGAGGCGGAATCCCTCGTGTTGGAGTTATCCCCACACCTGTTCGCCAGGGGGCGCCATATGCCCCGGACCGGGAGATGATTTCGGCCGCACTGTCCAGAAAAGTAAAAGCAAGAGGAACGATCCATGCGACCAAGACCTTTCGGCATGACCGTCTCCGTGGCCGCATTCGGACTGCTGGGCTCCCTCGTCACCGCCTGCGGCTCGTCCGGGAGCGACGCGACGACGCTGCGCCTGGTGGCCCCCGAGTACGGCACCGGTCCGGCGACCGGCTCGAAGGCGTACTGGGACAGGCTGACCGCCGCCTTCACCGCCGCCCACCCCGGCAAGAAGGTCGAGGTGACGCTCTACCCGTGGGCCGACGTCGACCGCGAGGTCACCCGCATGGTCGAGGCGGACGACGCCCCCGACGTGGCCCTGATGGGCGCGTACTCCGACTTCGCCGCGCAGGACCGCCTGTACTCCGCCGACGAGGTGCTGTCGGTCGAGGCGGAGGCGAACTTCCTGCGGCCGCTGGCGGCGGCGGGCTCGGTCGACGGCACCCTGTACGGCCTGCCCTTCGTGGCCAGCAGCCGGCTGCTCTTCTACAACGAGGAGCTGTTCGAGAAGGCCGGGGCGAAGCCGCCGAAGACCTGGTCGGAGCTGAAGGCCGCGGCCGAGGCGCTGAAGAAGGAGGGCGTGCGCTACCCGTACGCCCTGCCGCTCGGCCCCGAGGAGGCGCACGCCGAGGCCCTGATCTGGGAACTGAGCAACGGCGGCGGGTACACCGACGACAGCGGCGGCTACAACATCGCGTCCGAGCAGAACACGGAGACGTTCGACTGGATCAAGGACAACCTGGTCGCACCGGGGCTGACCGGCCCGGTCGCGCCCGGCCGGCTCAACCGGCAGGACGCCTTCGACGCCTTCCTGCGCGGCGAGGTCGGCATGGTCAACGGCTACCCCTCGCTCCTCCACGAGGCACGGGCGAAGGGCATGAAGGTCGGCACGCTGAGCATGCCGGTGTCGGACACGCTGCGTGACCGGCAGACCCCGCCGACGGCGGGCGTCGCCGACTGGATGATGGCGTTCAAGCACGACGGCAACCGCGACCTGGTCAGTTCCTTCCTGGACTTCGTCTACCAGGACAAGAACCTCAACGCCTTCGCGGACCGCTACCACCTGCTGCCGTCGACGGTGACCGCCGCCGAGGCCTCCGAGTCCGCGGCGGAGGACCACAGCGCCGAGCAGTTCATGACGGCACTGCGCAGCGCCCAGCTCTACCCGGTCGACGAGCCGTCCTGGCTCCAGGTCAGCAACACCATCAAGCGGAACATCGGGAAGGCCGTCGCGCCCTCCGCCGATCCGAAGGCCGTACTGGAGCAGATCGCCCAGCAGGCCAAGGACGAGTCCCAGCAGAAGTAACGGCCTCCGGAACCCACGGGGACCGGCGCGGCGTCGACCGGACGCCCCTGTCGTCGCCCGCGAAGCACCCACAAGGCGCGCGCGGGGCGACGACCGCACCCGTCCCGGTGCCCGGTTCGCCGGCTCTGGGGCACTATGGAAGCAGTGGTGCCCACCGGTGACGCCCCCCGGCGGAACCGGCGGAACCGGCGCTCACGACGACAGGGCACGAGACGTTTCCCGGGTCTTCACGCGCCGCACCTTCAAAGTTGACATGCGCACTCCTAGCCTGCCGGTTGCACCGCTCCCGTAGTCATCACCCTCAACCGGAGGTAGTCGTGTCCGGCGCGCCCACGAAACGCCGCACCGCCCTTCTGTCCGCCCTCGGCCTCGCCGCCGCCTCGATCGGCCTCTGGGCCGGCATCGGCGGCACGTCGCAGGCCCAGGCGGCGGCGACCGTCCCCACCCCCGACCACGTGGTGGTCGTCGTCTTCGAGAACCACGCCTACAACCAGGTCATCGACAGCTCCAGCGCTCCGTACATCAACTCGCTGAAGGCCGGCGGCGCCAACCTCACCCAGTCGTACGCCGAGACCCACCCCAGCCAGCCCAACTACTTCGCGATGTTCTCGGGCTCCACCCAGGGCATCACGGACGACTCCTGCTACACGCCCGGCTTCTCGTCCGCGCCGAACCTGGCCTCCGAGCTGATCGCCGCGGGCAAGACCTGGAAGAGCTACAACGAGACCCTGCCCAGCCAGGGCTCGACCACGTGCAGCAGCGGCAAGTACGCGCGCAAGCACAACCCCTGGTTCGGCTTCTCGAACGTCCCGACCTCGTCGGCGTACACCATGGCGCAGTTCCCCACGGACTACACCACGCTCCCGCAGGTGTCCTTCGTGGTCCCGAACCTGTGCAGCGACATGCACGACTGCTCCGTCGGCACCGGTGACACCTGGCTGAAGAACAACCTGGGCGCCTACGCGACCTGGGCGAAGACCCACAACAGCCTGCTCGTCGTGACCTTCGACGAGGACAACCGGCTCGCCGGCAACAAGATCGCGACCGTCCTCTACGGCCAGCAGGTGATCCCGGGCTCGACGTCCGCGACCACGTACAACCACTACAACCTGCTGCGCACCATCGAGGACATGTACGGCACCACGCACGCCGGCCAGGCCGCCAACGCGACCCCGATCACCGGCATCTGGACGCCCTGACGTGTACGTAGCGGACAGTCGCAGCACCCCGCGACGGCCGCGAAGGCCGCCGCCCGGGACCTCGGTCCCGGGCGGCGCGCCGCCGTCGCCCCGACCGTGCTCGCGCTCGGCACGGTCAGCCTCGTCACGGACGTGTCCTCGGAGATGGTCACGGCCGTGCTGCCGCTCTACCTGGTCGCCGGGCTCGGCCTCTCGCCGCTCGGCTTCGGCCTGCTGGACGGCGTGTACAACGGCTTCAGCGCGCTCGTACGGCTCGTCGGCGGCCATCTCGCCGACCGCGGCGGCCGGCACAAGACGGTGGCGGCGCTCGGCTACGGGCTCTCCGCGCTGTGCAAGCCCTCCTCCTGGTGGCGGGCTCCTTCCGCTGATCGGCGCCGTGCTGGCCGCCGACCGCACCGGCAAGGGCCTGCGGACCGCGCCGCGCGACGCGCTGATCTCGCTGGCGTCGCCCGAGGAATCGCGCGGCCGGGCCTTCGGCGTGCACCGCGCGATGGACACCGCGGGAGCCCTGATCGGCCCCCTGGTCGCCTTTCTGATCCTGCGGCAGGCGGCGGACGGTTACGACGCCGTGTTCACGGTCAGCTTCTGCGTGGCCGCGCTCGGCGTGCTCGTCCTGCTGCTCTTCGTCCCCTCGCGCCCCCGGCCCCGGCCGTCCCGGCGGAGGGCGCGCCGCGCGCCTCGCTCAAGGCCGCGCTCGGTCTGCTCCGGGTCCCCGACGTACGCCGGCTCGCGCTGTGCGCGCTGCTGTTGGGGCTCGCCACGGTCAGCGACTCCTTCGTCTATCTGCTGCTGCAGCGGCGCCTCGGCGTCACCGACCGCTGGTTCGCGCTGCTGCCGATCGGCACCGCCGCCGCCTTCCTGCTGCTCGCCGTGCCCCTGGGCGGCTCGCCGACCGGGTCGGCCGCTGGCGGGTGTTCCTCGGCGGCCACGCCGCCCTGCTCCTCGTGTACGGGGCGCTGCTCAGCGGCTGGCAGAGTCCCGCGCTCCCCTATCTGGTCCTGGCCCTGCACGGCGGTTTCTACGCGGCGACCGACGGGGTGCTGATGGCGCGGCGGCCGGTTGCGTGCCGTCCGAACTCCGTTCTTCGGGGCTCGCGTTGATCCAGACCGGGCAGGCGCTCGCCCGGTTCGGCTGCTCGATCGCGTTCGGCGCGGCCTGGACCGCGTGGGGCGACCGCTGGGCGGTCGGCGCGGCGACGGTCCTGCTCGCGGTGTGCGCGACGGCGGCGTTCGCCCTGCGGCCCGCCGTGCAGGCCCCTGCCCCGTCCCCCGCCACGGTTTCGGAGGAAACACCCGCATGACCCTGCGCAACAAGCTGCTCGTCCTGCTCGCGACGCTCGTCGTGCTCGGCGGTGTGGCCGTCGCGTCGCTGCACGCGGCCGACCGGGCCGCCGAGAAGGACCGCCCGCAGGCGGGCGGCCCGGCGATCGGCTCCGGGCGGGTCTCGCTCGCGGCGGCGCCGACCGCCGGATCGTCTTCCGGAACATGGCCTGGGGTCCGCACCGCGACGAGCTGGTCACCGTACCCGCCGGGGCCCCCTCCGGTCCGCGGACCTCGTCCGGGGTGAAGTGCCTGCGCTTCCACGCGGCCGGCGGGACCGGCATCTGCCTCCAGGCCGTGCGCGGCGCCGTGGACGACACCTACCGGGCGGTCGTCCTCGACCCGGCGCTGAAGGAACGGTCCCGCTATCCGCTGCCGGGCATCCCGACCCGCGCCCGGGTCTCGCCGTCCGGCCGGCTGGTGGCGTGGACGGTGTTCGTCGGCGGCGACTCGTACGCCAGTGCCAGCTTCTCCACCCGTACCGCCGTCCTGGACACCGCGACGGGCCGCCTCACCACCTCCCTGGAGGAGTTCCGGGTGGTGAAGGACGGCAAGGAGTACCACGCCTCCGACACCAACTTCTGGGGCGTGACCTTCTCGCGCGACGACCGGCACTTCTACGCGACCATGGCGACCGCCGGCAGGACCTACCTGGTGCGCGGCGACCTGACGGCCCGGACCGTCACCACCCTCCACGAGAACGTCGAGTGCCCCTCGCTGTCCCCCGACGAGACCAGGATCGTCTACAAGAAGCGCGTCGCGGGCGCCCCGGCCGACGCGCCGTGGCACGAATACGCCCTGGACCTGTCCACCCTGCGGGAGACCGCGCTCGCCGAGTCCCGCAGCGTGGACGACCAGGCCGTCTGGCTCGACGACCGCACGGTGGTGTACTCCCTGCCGGGCGACTACGGCGCCGACCTCTACAGCGTCCCGGCCGACGGCTCGGGCGCCCCGGAGCGGCTGCTGACGGCGGCGCTGGCTCCGGCGTTCCTGAAGTGACGCGCCGGGAGCCCGCGGACAGGCCCTAGGATCCTTCGGCATGCGCGTGTGGATGCTGCCGACCGCCGGTGTCGCCCTCCTGGCCTGGGGCGAGTGGTTGAACCGACGCTGGTCGAAGACCCTGGTCAACCCCGACGGTCAGGGCTCCAGGGCGGTGGTCGTGCTCGGCTACCGCAACCCGTCGGATTCGATCAACCTCGTCAACCGCTGGCGGGTCCGGGCCGGGCTCCGCTCCGTCGGCACGGACGACGGGGCCGACACCGTGGTCGTCTTCAGCGGAGGACCGGTGGGCGGCGACGTCGCCGAGGCGCGGCTGATGGCCGAGCACGCGCGGTCCGTCCTCCGCTTCGAGGGCCGCGTCCTCGTCGAGGACCGGAGCAGGAACACCTGGGAGAACATCACCCACGTGATCCCCCTGCTGGCGGACGCGCGGCGCATCACGATCGTGTCCCAGCCGGCGCACGCGCTCAAGGCCCGCGCGTACCTGCGCCGGCAGCGCCCCGATCTCGCCGCCCGGCTCGTCCCGGGCGAGGACTACCGTCTCGGGGAGTGGACGCTGTTCAAACCCCTGCTGGCCGCGTACGGGCTGTGGTCGCTGCGCGGCATCACCGCGGCCGAGCGCAAGCTGTGACGCTTCCCCGTCCGCCGGCGCCGCCGCCGGGGGCCCGTTCGGCGCAGTCGTGGTGGCCCGGAGGGCTGGGGCGTCGAAGGGTGGGGTGAGGACCGTCTGCCGTCGCCGAGCCCCCGAGGATCCCGCCGATGCACCGCTACCCGCCGATCGCCGAACACGGGCTCATCGGAGACCTGCAGACGTGCGCGCTGGTCTCCGCCGAGGGGGTCGTGGACTGGCTCTGCTCGCCCCGGTTCGACTCGCCCAGCGTCTTCGGCAGACTCCTGGACAGCGAGCGCGGCGGTCACTTCTCCATCACCGTCAGGACGCCGGGTACGACGGTCCGTCAGCTGTACCTGGCCGACAGCGCGGTGCTGCTCACCCGTTTCCTCACCCCGGACGGAGTCGGCGAGGTGGCCGACTTCATGCCGCTCGCCGAGGACCCGACCGTGCCCTCCGACCGGCACACCCTGATCCGGGTGCTGCGGGTGGTGCGGGGCACGGTCCGCTTCGCGCTGGAGTGCCGGCCGCGGTTCGACTACGGCCGGGAGGCCCACGAACTGGTCCTCGACGGTGGCACCGCGCGCTTCACCGGCGCCACGGCCGCCGCGCACCTCCAGATGCTCGGCGCCGTCCCGCTGCGGCGCGACGGCGACGACGTCCACGCCGAGGTGGAGCTGACCGCCGGTCAGCGCGCCGCCGCCGTGCTCACCCTGGACGCGCCCGGCGCCGAGCCGCCCGCGCCGGCGGACGAGGCGGGCCTGCGGGCCGCCTTCGACTCCGTGCGGTCCTTCTGGCACGGGTGGATCAGCCGCTGCCGCTACCGCGGTCGCTGGCAGCAGCAGGTCAACCGCTCGGCGATCACCCTGAAGCTGCTCACGTACGCCCCGTCCGGCGCGCCGGTGGCCGCCGCGACCATGGGCCTGCCCGAGCAGGTCGGCGGGGAACGCAACTGGGACTACCGCTACACCTGGGTCCGGGACGCCTCGCTGTCGGTGCGCGCCATGGTCGACCTGGGCTTCACCGAGGAGGCGGACGCCTTCCGCCGCTGGCTGGGCGCCCGGCTCCAGGCCGGTGGCACGGTCAGCGGCGAGCCCTTGCAGATCATGTACCGGGTGGACGGCGACCCTCACCTGCGCGAGGAGGTGCTGGGCCATCTGGAGGGCTGGCGCGGCTCGGCCCCGGTCCGCGCGGGCAACGGCGCCGCCGACCAGCTCCAGCTGGACATCTACGGCGAGGCCGTCTTCGCCTTCGGTCAGGCCCGCGATCTGGCGCAGCTGGCCGGCTACGACGGCTGGCTGCGCTTCGCCGCCACCGTGGACTGGCTGTGCGAGCACTGGGACCGCCCGGACGAGGGGATCTGGGAGACCCGGGGCGGGCGTCAGGACTTCACGTACAGCCGGGTGATGTGCTGGGTCGCCTTCGACCGTGCCGTACGGATGGCCACCGAACTCAGCCGCCCGGCCGACCTGCCGCGCTGGACCGCCGCCCGGGACGCGGTGCTGCACCAGGTGATGGAGCACGGCTGGTCCGCCGAGCGGCGTGCCTTCGTCCAGCACTACGGCAGCGACGTCCTGGACGCCTCCCTGCTGCTGATGCCGATCACCGGCTTCATCGCGCCGCGCGACCCGCGCTGGCTGTCCACCCTGGACGCGATGGAGAAGGAGCTGGTCTCCGACAGTCTGGTCTACCGCTACGACCCGGCCGCCTCCCCCGACGGCCTGCGCGGCTCCGAGGGCACCTTCTCCTGTGCAGCTTCCTGTACGTGGACGCCCTCGCCCGGGCCGGCCGCCTCGAACAGGCCCGGTACGCCTTCGACAAGATGCTCACCTACGCCAATCACGTCGGCCTGTTCGGCGAGGAGATCGGTCCGACCGGCGAACAACTGGGCAACTTCCCGCAGGCGTTCACGCACCTCGCGCTCATCACCGCCGCGATGACCCTGGACGCGGCGCTGGACCGCTGAGGCCGCCTCCTCGGACCACGAGGAGGCGGAGGCCAGCCCGGCCGAGCCGAGGCCGGCGAGCTCGCGCGGTCCGAAGCCCAGCCGCCGGTAGGCGAGCACCTCCGCGGTCGCTCCGCGTCGGCCGCCGCGCAGGCCCGTCCCCGGCGGTGCTCAGCCGCGTACGTGCAACCCGAATCCCTGGCGCCCGGCGGGTTCCAGGCCTTCCCTCAGGAGCAGCGAGGGGATCTCGTAGTCGCCGAAGTTCTGTCGCCGGAACGCGATCGGTTCGGTGGACTCCAGGGTGAGGAGGCGCTGTTCCCAGGCTTCGGCGGCCGGGCCGTAGTCCTCTTCGGTCATGCGGTCGGTGCCGTACAGGACGAAGGGGGGCAGGACGTCGAGGCCGGGGTAGTGGAGGATGCCGTGCTGGATCGGGAACAGCAGGTCGTCGATGGGGCCGTTGATCCCGCGGGCGGCGTAGTGGGACTCGGGGCCGCCGACGGTCACGGACAGCAGGGCCCGCTTGCCGGCCAGGGTGCCTTCGCCGAACCGCTCGCCGTACTTGGTGGCGCTGTGTTCGCCTACGCCGTAGGCGAAGCGGTAGGTGAAGACGCGGTCCACCCAGCCCTTGAGGATCGCGGGCATGGTGTACCACCACAGCGGGAACTGGAAGACGATCGTGTCGGCCCACAGCAGTTTCTCCTGCTCGGCCAGGACGTCCGGGGTGAGCGTCCCGGCGTCGAAGGCGCGGCCCGAGTCGAGGACGACCTTGAGCGGGCTGGAGGCGTCGGGGCCGTAGTCCGCGGCGTCGACGGCCGCCTTCCAGTTCATCGCGTACAGGTCGCTGACGCGTACCTCGTGTCCCGCGGCCTCCAGGGTGGCGACCGCGAGGTCCTTCAGCGAGCCGTTGAGGGACTCGGGCTCGGGGTGGGCGTGGACGATGAGCGTCTTCACGGGGACTCCTTCGGATCGGATGCCTTCGATCCTGGGCGCCGGGGCGGCCGTCGTTCAGGGGCGCGGCTTCCGTCGGACCGGGCTTCCTGGTACTGGCAGGGCCACGTTCGCGGGCGTCGCCGAAGCCATACTGGGGGCCATGGACGATCTCGCGGGTTTTCTGCGGACCCGGCGCTCCCGGGTCGATCCGGTGGCGGTCGGCATCCCCGTGGACAGCAGGCGCCGGGTCGCGGGGCTGCGGCGCGAGGAGGTCGCGCACCTGTCCGGGGTGAGCGTCGACTACTACGTACGCCTGGAGCAGGGCCGGGCGACCCAGCCCTCGGAGCAGGTCCTCGACGCGCTCGCCCGTGTCCTCGGCCTCGACGAGACCGGGCGCGGGCACCTGTACCGGCTCGCCCGGCAGCGGCGGCGTCCCGCGAGGACGCCGGGCACGCGCCCGCGGCCGGAGCTGCTGCGGATCCTCGACCTGGTCACCGACGCACCGGCGCTGATCATGAACCACCGTCTGGACGTCCTGGCCGGCAACCGCCTCGCCCGTCTCCTGTACGGGCGTCCGATGCCCGGTCTGAACACCGCCCGGCACATCTTCCTGGAGGAGGCCGAGCGCGGTCTGTACGCGGAGTGGGAGACGTGCACCCGCGATGTGGTCGGGCACCTGCGGCTGGCCGCCGGGAAGTACCCCGACGACCCGCGGCTGGCCTCGCTCGTCGGCGAACTGGCGATGGGCAGCGAGCGCTTCCGCCGTCTGTGGGCCCGCGCCGACGTCCGTGCCCGCGGGCACGGCCGCAAGGCGTACCGGCATCCGCTGGTCGGCCCGCTGGAACTGCACCACGAGAACTTCGCCCTGCCCGACGAGTCGGGTACGGAGCTGCTGGTGCTGTCCGCGGCCCCGGGCAGCCCCTCGGAGGACGGACTCCGCCTGCTCGCGGGCCTGGGCGCGGACGACGGGGCGGATCTCCCCGTGGGACCGCGGCCGGACGCGCCGTCCCGGCGGGTGGCCGGGGGTGGGTAGGCTCGGGGGCCGCGTCAGGGTCAGCAGAGGAGAGACACGTGTTCGTCAAGGTGTGCGGGCTCGGTACCACCGCCGACATCGACGTGGCGGTCGCCGCCGGAGCGGACGCCGTCGGCCTGGTGATCAGCGGCACCAGTGTGCGCGGGCTCGACCGGGACCGGGTGGTGCGGCTCGCCGCGCACGTGCCGCCGGGCGCGCTGTCCGTCCTCGTGGTCAACGACACCCCTGCCGCCGAGGCGGCCCGCATCGCCGGCGACCTCGGCTTCGGCGCTCTCCAACTGCACGGCACCGCTTATCGCGAGGAGGACTTCGCGGCCGCGGCCGAGGTCTTCCCGCGCCTGTGGCGGGCCACGTCCTGAGCGACCGGCCCGACACGCGCGTCGGCGCGTACGGCGAGGAGGTCCTCCTCCTCGACTCGCCCCGGGCGGGTTCCGGCGAGCCGTGGGACCTGTCCCTGCTCGACGCGGCCCGCCCCGAGGGCGCGTGGCTGCTCGCGGGCGGGCTCGCGCCGCACAACGTCGCCGAGGCGATCGAGAAGGCGCGCCCCTGGGGCGTCGACGTGTCCAGCGGCGTCGAGTCCGCGCCGGGCGTCAAGGACCACGGGCTGATCCGTGCCTTCGTCACCGCCGCGAAGCGGACCGCCCCGCGCGGGGCGTGACGGCGGCGGGGCTCAGGACTCGTCGCCGAGGTCGTCGGCCGGGTCGTCCTGGACCCGCAGCCCCGCCACCCACAGCGGCATCATCCAGTGCACGACGAGCACGCCGACGAGGACCGGGGTCACGGCCGTCCGCAGGGGCGCGTCCGTCAGGACGCCGTAGGCGCCGAGGCCGAACGCCCCGGCCAGGAGCAGCCACAGGGTGATGCGGTGGGCCAGGGCCCGCACCCGGTCGCGCTCGATCAGCTGGCGCTCGTCGAGCATCCGGCCGCGCAGTTCGAGCAGTCCGCGCGTGGAGCCGTTGAGCATGCCGGTGAGCACCATCCAGGGCAGCAGCACCGCGGCGACCACGACGAGCAGGCCGAATCCGGTGCCGAAGACCGTGCCGATCCAGGCGCCCACCCCGGTGAGGGTGAGGGCGATGTGAGCCCCCACCAGAAGGCGGCGGCGGGGCACCGTGGCGTAGGCGGCGGCCGCCCGGCGGTCGTTCATCACCACGTACATCCGTCGGTCGTAGCGCGTCGCGGTCATCGTTCTTTCCTCCCGTAGACCTCGTCGGTGAGCGGCTGGAACGGCTCCAGGGAGAACAGCGCCTCCACCGGCAGCCCGAAGAACCCGGCCAGTTTCAGGGCCAGATCGAGGCTGGGGTTGTACTGGCCGCGTTCGATGTAGCCGATGGTCTGGTAGTGGACGCCCACTGCCTCGGCCAGTGCCTGGCGCGACACTTTCCGCTCTGCCCTGACAACGGCCAGCCTGTTGTGCACCTGCTCGCTCATGTATAAGAAGTACTACATTCGCATGCAGGTGCACAACATCCGCGGTCTCGGCCCGCCTCGTCGGCCGGCCTCTCCGGACACCGGTGGAACGCGAGGAAATTCACGGCCCTCGCCGTGCATCCATGGGGCCCTCTCGTGCGTCTTCTATGCGCCGGACCCGTGTCGGCCTCGAACCGGGCCCGGAAATCATCGATTCCTACCAAGGACAGAAGACTTTGCTGACTCCGACTCTCGGCCTGCGCAGTGCCGTGACCGTCTCGCTCACGGCCTCGGCCGTACTCGCCGGCGGCTTCTTCGCCGGCCAGGCGAACGCCGTGACCGCTCCATCGATCACCGCCCCCGGCGCCTTCGTCATGAACAACGGGACGGGCACGACGCTGTACGGGAAGGCCGCGGACACCCGCCGGTCGACCGGCTCCACCACGAAGATCATGACCGCGAAGGTGGTGCTGTCCCAGCCGAACCTCAACCTGGACGCCAAGGTCACGATCGACAAGGCCTACAGCGACTACATCGTCGCCAACAACGCCTCCTCGGCCCGGCTCATCGTCGGCGACAAGGTGACCGTCCGACAGCTCCTCTACGGCCTCATGCTGCCGTCGGGCTGTGACGCCGCCTACGCGCTGGCCGACAAGTTCGGCACCGGCACCACGCGGGCGGCCCGCGTGAAGTCGTTCATCGGGAAGATGAACACCGAGGCGCAGCGACTCGGCCTGCGGAACACGCACTTCGACTCGTTCGACGGCATAGGCAACGGGCAGAACTACTCGACTCCGCGCGATCTGACGAAGATCGCGAGCAGCGCGATGAAGAACTCCACGTTCCGCACCGTCGTCAAGACGAAGTCCACGAGCCAGAAGGTGACCACCAAGAGCGGTGGTTACCGGTACATGTCGTGGACGAACACGAACAAGCTCCTGAGCACGTACAGCGGCGCGATCGGCGTGAAGACCGGTTCGGGTCCGCAGGCCAAGTACTGCCTCGTCTTCGCCGCCACCCGCGGCACCAAGACGGTCATCGGCACGGTGCTCGGCGCGCCGTCCGAGGCGAACAGGGCCGCCGACGTCAAGAAGCTCCTGGACTACGGCTTCGCCAGGTGATCGACGGCGGGCGGCGCGCACCACGGCGCCGCCCGCCCCACCTGGTGGGGCCGCGGTCCCGGTGGACCGCGATCAACGCCCCTGACGCCGACGAGCGTCGAACCGGAGCAGCACCCGCACCACACGCCACACCGCGGCGAGGACGGCCAGCACGGCGCCTGCCCTCAGCAGGCCTCTCCCCGCCGGCTCGGAGACGCCGACGAGCAGCGCCGGCACCAGCAGCGCCCCGAACACGAGCGCCGCCAGGAAGGCCGCCGTCACCAAGGCGAACACGATCTCCACCGTCATCGCGTCCTTCTCGACCCGCGACTCCCGCCCCATGTCCATACGGCGAGTCTCACACAGCCCCGGCCCGTCGGCCGCCACCCGGGGGAACCGGTGTCCGGAGGGGGAAGGGCGGCGTGGTCCACTGGGTCCGCACCGCAGGGAGCGGTGCGTGAGGAGTGTGCACGTCATGTCCGACACCACCGCCGTCGTGGTCCGTCCCGTCCGCGAGGACGACTTCGACCAGTGGCGCGCCCTGTACCGGGGGTACGCCGACTTCTACCGGGTCGAGCAGACCGAGGAGGCCGCGCGGCTCGTCTGGTCCTGGATCCACGACCCCGGCCACGAGGTCGAGGGCCTCGTCGCCGAGGCCCCGGACGGGCGGCTCGTCGGACTCGCGCACTTCCGGGCGTTCGCCCGCCCGCTGTCCGCGACCGTCGGCGGCTGGCTCGACGACCTCTTCGTGGACCCGGAGAGCCGTGGCTCCGGCGTGGTGGACCTGCTGCTCGGCGCGCTGCGCGGGATCGGTGCCGAGCGCGGCTGGAGCGTCGTCCGCTGGATCACCGCCGACGACAACCACCGCGCCCGCTCCAAGTACGACCAGGTGGCCACCCGCACCATGTGGATCACGTACGACATGGCCCCCGACGCCTGACGACGGCTCCGACGCGCCCCGCGCGGCGTGTCGGACCGCCGGACGGGCCGTCGTGGCCTGTACACGTACGAGGGCGGTGACCCCTGCGGAAGGAATCGCCTTGTACCCCCACGGACCCGGACCGTCGCGCCGTACCGCGCTCGCCCTGGGCTCCGGCGCGGCGCTCACGGCCGCGTTCGCCCTGGGCTCCGGTGCGGCGGAGGCCGCACCGGAGGCGGGCGGCGTCCTCGCGCGGCTGAGGCGCCTGGAGCGGGAACACTCCGCGCGGCTCGGCGTGTTCGCCCGTGACACGCGGACCGGGAGGACCGTGGCCCACCGGGCGGGCGAGCGCTTCCCGATGGCCTCCGTGTTCAAGACGCTCGCCGCCGCAGCCGTCCTGCGCGACCTCGACCAGGACGGGGAGTTCCTCGCCCGGCGCGTCCGCTACACCCGGGCGTACGCCGACCGGTCGGGCTTCTCCCCGGTCACGGGGACGGCCCGGAACGTCTCGGGCGGCATGACGGTCGCCGAGCTCTGCGACGCGGCCCTCCGCTTCAGTGACAACGCCGCCGCCAACCTGCTCCTCGACGAGCTGGGCGGCCCCGCCCGCGTCACCCGTTTCTGCCGCTCGATCGGGGACCGCGTCACCCGGCTCGACCGTGCGGAGCCCGAGCTCAACTCGGCGGAGCCCTGGCGGGTCACCGACACCACCACCCCGCGCGCCATCGGCCTCTCCTACGCCCGCCTCGTGCTCGGCGACGCGCTGGAGCCCCACGACCGGGAGCGGCTCACCGGCTGGATGCTCCGCAACACCACCGGCGCCGAGCGGCTCCGCCGCGGTCTGCCGGCCGACTGGCTCCTCGCCGACAAGACCGGCTCCGGGCGCCACGGCGGCGCCAACGACGTCGGCATCGCCTGGCGTCCGGACGGCACGCCGGTCGTCCTCGCCGTCCTCACCACCCGGCCCGAGGAGGACGCCCCGGCCGACGACCCGCTGGTGGCCCGGACGGCCGCGCTCCTCGCGGAGGAGTTCGGCCGGGGAGCCGCGTAGGACGGAGGCCGTCAGCGGGAGTGGACCCGCGGCAGGGCAGGGCCGTCAGCGGGAGTGGACCCGCAGCAGGGTGTGGCCCGCCACGTCCTCGGTCACGCCCCAGAAGGCGGGGTGGGTGGTCAGGCGGTCGGCGAGGGCGTCGCGCAGGGCGTCGGCGGTGCCCCAGGTCCCGTACAGCTTGCTCTCGGTGAGCACGACCGGCTTGAGACCGGCCGTGAGGACGGCCTCCCAGGTGGCCGCCGCGACCCCGGGCGTGTGGGGGCTGCGGAAGTCGTCGAGGGCGACCACCCCGTCCTCGGTGAGCAGCTCGCGGGCGGCGGCGATGTCGGCGCGGACGTGGTGGTACAGGTGCGAGGCGTCGATGTGCACGAAGCGGCAGCTGCGGGCGGCCACGTGGCCGGCGACCTCGGAGGAGGGCCCCTGGACCACGGTGGGCAGCCGGCGGTGGAAGCGGAGGTAGTTCGTCTCGAACACCTGGCGGGTCAGGGTCGGGTAGTACACCCGCATCTCGGTGGCCGTGGAGCTGTCCGGGGCCTCGTCGGCGTCGAACAGGTCGCACACGGTGAACCGCTCGCCGTCGGAGGCGTGGTAGCCGATGACGACGGCGCTCTTGCCCTTGTAGACGCCGAGTTCCAGCAGGTCGCCGCGGACGCCGTGCTCGCGCTGGTGGGTCAGGAGCCAGTCGAAGAGGAACCGGTCGGCGGCGAAGAACCAGCCCTCGACCTCGTCGAGCCGGTCGCGCGTGAGCAGGGGCGGGGCGGTGTCCTGTGCGGTCATGGCGGGTCCTCGTGTGGGGGCGGGCGAATGCCGTGGGGCCGCCCGAGGCTACGGTCCGCGTCGCCGCCGCACGCGTACCGCTCCCCCGCCACGCGGGACGTCCACACGGGAGGCCCAACCCCGCTCCGGGCCCGCCGCCGTACGGGTCCGGGCCCCGTCGCGTGCGACGGGGCCCGGCCTCATGCCCTGGTGCGGGCCCGCTTCCGCGTCAGGCGACGTTGACGGCGGTCCAGGCGGCGGCCACGGTGGCGTACTCGGGGCTGGTGGCGCCGTACAGGTCCTTCGCCGCGCTCAGGGTCGCGGTGCGGGCGCCCTTGTAGTCGGTGGTGGAGGTCATGTAGACGGTCAGCGCCCGGTACCAGATGGCGGAGGCCTTCTGGTTGCCGATGCCGGTGACGGTGGAGCCGTTGTACGTGGGGCTGTTGTAGGTGATGCCGTTGATCGTCTTGGTGCCGCTGCCCTCGCTGGCGAGGTAGAACCAGTGGTTGCCGACGCCCGAGGAGTTGTGCACGTCGAGGCGGCCGACGGTCTTCGACCAGTAGTCGGCGGAGCGGCCGTCGAGGGAGGGCTTGTCGAAGCGGCGCAGCCACGGCGGGGTGGACTGGTCGCTGAAGAGGTAGTCGGGGGTGTCGACCGGGTTGTTGGCGTACCACTCGACCATCGTGCCGAGGATGTCGCTGGTGGCCTCGTTCAGGCCGCCGGACTCGCCGCTGTAGCGGAGGTTGGCGGTGGCCGAGGTGACGCCGTGGGTCATCTCGTGGCCCATGGTGTCGAGGTCGACCTGCTCGGGGTCGGTGGTGCCGTCGCCGTCGCCGGTCATCATGCAGAAGCAGGCGTCCGACCACTGGGCGTTGTCCCAGTTGGTGCCGACGTGGACGAAGACGGTGGCGCCGCGGCCGTCGTTCTTGATGCCGTTGCGGCCGAAGGTGCTCTTGTAGTAGTCGTACGTCTTCGCGGTGTTGGCGTGCGCGTCGACGGCGGCGGTGGAGCGGTCGGTGGAGAACTTCTTCCCGTCGCCCCAGATGTTGTCGGCGTCGGTGAACAGGGTGCCGGAGGAGCTGTTCAAGGACGAGGCCGAGACGTTGTGCGCGTCCTTGGTGATGTGGCCGCGGACCGGGTCGATGAGGGCGAAGGTGCCGTTCGACTGGAGGGTGGTGTCGAGGGTGATGTCGCCGGTGTACTCGGAGTGGCCGGTGCCGGTCGCCTCGCGCTCGGTGTCGTAGTTCTCGATCGCGGCGCCGGTGGCGGCGTCGGTGACGAAGACCTCGCCGTGCGGCTGGCCCTTGTCGCCCAGTCCCTGCACGGTGGTGCGCCAGGCCAGGCGGGGGGTGCCGTCGGCGGCCCACACGATCAGCTCGGGGGTGGACTTGGCGTCGCTGACGAGCCCCCGGGCGCGCTTCAGGGCGCCGGCCGCGGTGCCCTTGGCGTCGGCGGCGGGGGTGATGGACTTGACCGCCACGCCGTGGGCCTTGGCGTGGCTGGAGCCCTTGAGCGAGCCGTCGGCCTTCTGGTGGACGACGAAGTCGCCGCCGACGACGGGGAGGCCGCGGTAGGTCCGCTCGAAGCGGACGTGCTGGGTGCCGTCGGCGTCGATCACGACGTCCTTGACGTGGAGCGCCTGGCCGGCGCCGAAGCCGAAGGTGTCGGCGTGGCGGGTCACGTTCGCCTCGGCCCGGGATATCGCCGTGTCACGGGCGGAGGTTCCGTGCTGGGTCGCGTCGGGCTGCGAGTACGCCGGTACGGCGACCGCGCCGGTGGTGATGACGGCGGCGGCGACCATCGTGGAGAGGGCAAGAAGGGGACGGGACATGACGGGGTGTTTCCTTCGCTCGTCGTGGGGGGTGACGACGTCCTGGGACGTTGACGCGAAGTGTTCACCAGGTGACATGTGCCTGACGTGATCCCATGTGGGATACAACTGTGGAGTTATACGGTGGGGCGCACGGCGGCCGGGACCGTCACCTGCGGAGTCGTACGGGTGGGGAAGCGGTGCGGGCCGGACGGCCGCGGGCGGAGTCGTACGGGGTCGGGAAGCGGTGCTATCCGGACGGCCGCGGGCGGAGTCGTACGGTGCGGGGCGCCGGGGCCCGGGGGGGGTCAGTCGTGCGCGGTGCCGAGGGCGAACTCCTCGCCCCGCCCTCCCACCAGGCCAGGTACTGCGGACGCTGCCGCACCAGCGAGAGGTAGGCGGCCAGCAGGCGTTCGCCCACCGCGTCGGCGAGTTCGGCCGGGACCGATTCCGGGTTCCAGGCCAGCTGGAGCCGCCGGTGGAACGGGACGTCCGCGAGCGGCCGCTGCACGGTGCCCTGGGCGGGGACGTCGGCGCTCGGCCACACGCCGCAGACGGCGCGGCGGCCCGCGACCAGGATCTGCGCCACGGAGAGGTCCGGCGTCACGTGCGCGATCCGCGGGGTGAATCCCGCGGACTGGCAGGTGAGATGGAGGTACGCGTGCACGCCGCTCTCGTCGGCCTCCGGCATGACCCACTCCTCGTCCCTCAGGTCACGCAGGCCGACCATCTCCTGGCGGGCGAGCGGGTGGTCCTCGGCGAGCAGGACGAAGACCGGTTCGCGCAGCAGCGTGCGCGTCACCACCGACTCGCCGACCGGGAGGGGGAATCCCGGGAACTCACCGAAGACCGCTATGTCGCATTTCGACTGGCTCAGCGCCTTCACCAGGGTGTGGACGGAACGGCGGGCGTCTATGCCGAGCCGGCGCTCCGGGACGAGCTCGAAGAGGGCGGAGATCAGCAGCGACACCAGGGGCCGGCGGTTCCGCCCGCCCGCAGCGGTGAGGCGGTCCCCCGTCCGCCTCGGCGGCGGAGCGCGCGTGCTCGCGCAGCCGGTCGAAGCCGACCACGAGGTCGCGCGCGCAGCGCAGGACGTACTGGCCGTTCTCGTTCGGCTTCACCCCCTCGGCGCTGCGGGTGAAGAGGGGGCCGCCCAGCTCGTGCTCGATCCGTTTCAGCTGGGCGCTGGTGGCGGGCTGGGAGAGCTGCAGGCGTGCGGCCGCTCTGCGGATGCTGCCGGCCTCGGCGACGGTGAGCAGGACACGGAGGTGGCGGAACTCGAGGTGCATGGACATCCCCCGCTCAGGACGGAGGGCCCCTCGCACCCCCCGTGACCAGCAGTACCGACTGCCCGAGGGCATGGTGACCAAGATTCTGACGGAACCGCCGGAGCGGCAACCACGGGACGGCAAAATCTGCGTGCCCATGCCATGTTTATACCCAGGGGGGTATTTGACTTCCCCGGAAGACCCCTTTACCGTCGAGTACGTAAATACCTAGGGGGTATCCGAACGGGAGGCGCTTCGAGGTGGACACCACCTCCGCCGCGGGCGGAACCGCCGACCGGGCCCTTACCGGAGGCCCGCACGCACGCACGCGGTACCGCCGCCCCGCACCCCCGCACCCCCTCGGCGTGTGCTCCTGATGAAGGGATTGCCGTGTTCCTCACCCAGTACTACCTGGACTGCCTCTCCCAGGCGTCCTACATGATCGCCGACGAGCGCACCGGACAGGCCGTGGTCGTCGACCCCCGCCGGGACGTCTCGGAGTACCTGGCCGACGCCGCCGCCCACGGGTTCACGGTGGTCGGCGTCATCAACACCCACTTCCACGCGGACTTCGTCGCCGGCCACCTGGAGATGGCGGACGAGACCGGCGCCTGGATCGGCTACGGCCGCCGCGCCGAGACCGAGTACCCGATCCGCGCGCTCACGGAGGGTGAGCGGATCTCCCTCGGCGACGTCACGCTGGAGATCCTGGAGACCCCGGGCACACCCGGAGTCGATCAGCGTCCTCGTGTACGAGCGGGCCGGGGACGAGGTGCCGTACGGCGTCCTGACCGGCGACGCGCTGTTCATCGGCGACGTCGGCCGTCCCGACCTGCTCGCCTCGGTGGGCGTCACCGCCGAGGAGCTCGGCGCGATGCTCCACGACAGTGTGCAGAACAAGCTGATGGGGCTGCCGGACGAGGTGCGGGTCTTCCCCGCGCACGGCGCCGGATCGGCCTGCGGCAAGAACCTGTCGACGGAGAAGCAGTCGACCATCGGCGAGCAGCGGGCCACCAACTACGCCTGCGCGCCGATGAGCCGTGAGGAGTTCGTCGCGCTGGTCACCGCCGGCCAGTCCGCCGCGCCCGGCTACTTCGCGTACGACGCCGACCTCAACCGCAAGGACCGGGCCCGCTTCGACGCGTCGGCGCCCCGCCCGCTGGCGCTCGCCGAGTTCGCCGGGCTGCGGGCCGCCGGCGCGGTCGTGGTGGACGCGCGCGACCCGCAGGAGTTCGCGGCCGGACACCTGCGCGGCGCGGTGAACGTGCCCGCCGACGGACGCTTCGCCGAGCAGGCCGGCACCGTGCTCCACCCGGCCGCCGAGCTGGTCGTCATGGCGCCGCAGAACCGGGAGGAGGAGGTCGTCACCCGGCTCGCCCGGATCGGCTTCGACCGGGTCGCCGGCTACCTGCGCAACCCCGAGGACGCCCTGGAGGCACTGGCCGACGAGGTCTCCCCCGCGAGCCGGGTCACCGCCGCGCACCTGCGCACCGCACTCGCGGGAGAGCGGCCGCCGCTCGTCGTGGACGTGCGCACCTGCGGCGAGCGCCAGGCGAACGGCTTCATCGAGTCCGCCCTGCACATCCCGCTCAGCGAACTCCCGGACCGCGTGGACGAGCTGCCCGCCGACCGCCCGCTGGTCCTGCACTGCGCCGGCGGCCACCGCTCCTCCATCGCCGCGAGCCTGCTGCGGCAGCGGGGCCTGCCGGACGTCTCCGACATCCTCGGCGGATACGCCGCCTGGGCACTGACGGAGCCCACGACCGAGCCCGTCGACGCCTGACCACCCCTCCCCCTCCCGTTCCTCGCCCAGGGCCCCGCACAACCTCCTGAATACCCCCCTGGGTATAACGACCCGACTCGAAGTGGAATCCCGCACCCCATGAGCAACACCCCGCCTCCCCTCACCCCCGCCGTGCTGCACCGGCTCGTCCAGGAAGGGCACGCCCCCGCCTGCTCGACGTGCGCACCCCGGGCGAGTTCCGTACGGCGCACATCCCGGGCTCGTACAACGTGCCGCTCGACACCCTCCGCGAGCACCGCGCCGAACTCCTGGCCCACCTCGACGAGGACGTCGTGCTCGTGTGCCGCTCCGGGCAGCGCGCCACCCAGGCCGAGAAGGCCCTCGCCGAGGCGGGCCTGCCGAACCTCCGCGTCCTGGAGGGCGGCATCGTCGCCTGGGAGACGGCCGGCGCGCCCGTCGAGCGGGGCCCCGAGCGGTGGGACATGGAGCGCCAGGTCCGGCTCGTGGCCGGCTCGATCGTCCTGACCACCGGCCTCATCGGCGTGTTCGTCCCGGGCGCCCACCTGATCGGCACCGCGATCGGCGCGGGCCTGACCTACGCGGCCCTCAGCAACTCCTGCGCCATGGGCGTCATGCTGTCCAAGCTGCCGTACAACCGCGGACCCCGCGCCGACGTCCGCACCGTGATCGCGGAGCTGCGGAGCCCGCGGTGACCGCCCTGGTCCTCGCGGCGTCCCTGCTCGTCGGCGTCACCCTCGGGGTCCTCGGGGGCGGCGGCTCGATCCTGACGGTCCCCGTCCTGGTCTACCTGGCCGGGCAGGACCCCAAGGAGGCCATCGCCACCTCCCTGTTCGTCGTCGGCGTCACCAGCCTCGCCGCCCTGGTCCCCCACGCCCGCGCCCACCGGGTCCGCTGGCGGACCGGCCTGCTCTTCGGCGGGTTCAGCATGATCGGCGCGTACGGAGGCGGGCGGCTCGCCGCCTTCATACCGGGGACGGTCCTGCTCGTCTCCTTCGCCCTGATGATGCTGGCCACCGCCGTCGCCATGCTCCGCGGGCCCCGGCCCGGCCGGGAGAAGCCGCAGCGGCTCCACGACGACCTGCCCGTCCGGCACATCGCGCTGGAGGGCCTCCTCGTCGGCGCCGTGCCGGGCCTGGTCGGCTCCGGCGGCGGTTTCCTCGTCGTCCCGGCCCTCGCCGTCCTCGGCGGGCTGCCCATGGGCATCGCCGTCGGCACCTCCCTGCTCGTCATCGCGATGAACTCCTTCGCCGGCCTCGCCGGACACCTCTCGGGCGTCGGCATCGACTGGAGCCTGGCCCTCACCGTCACCGCGGTGGCGGTCGCCGGCAGCCTCGTGGGCGGCCGGCTCGCCGGCCGCATCCCCCAGAACACCCTGCGTACGGCATTCGGCTGGTTCGTCGTCGTCATGGGAGCCTTCGTGCTCGCCAAACAGCTCGACACCGCCGTATGGACCCATCCCGCGACCTGGGCCGCACTCGGCGCCGTCGTGGCGACCGTCCTCGCCGTCCGGCTCTGCCGGACTTCGAGACGCGCGGTATGCGGCGGCACCTCACCGACGGCTCCGACGCCGCGTCCATGACGCGGGAGGAGCGGCGGAACCGCGTCGGAGGAGCGGCGGAAGCCGCTCCTCACCCGGTTACAGGCTCAGCGCGTCCTCGGCGTTGCCCATCCAGGCGGTGACGGAGTTGTCGGCGGAGACGTTCAGGCCGGGCGTGGTGGCCTTGAGCGGCGTCTGCTTGAGGTCCGACTCGGTGTCCATGGTCAGGGCGATCGAGGAGACCGTCTTGGTCTTGGCGCTCTTGGGGTCGCCCATGAGTCCGGCGTAGGCGGATGCGCCCGGCGCGAGCCGGATGGCCTCCTCGATGCCGGGGGCGGTGCCGCGGGCCGTCGCCTGACCTTCGAGGGCGCCGAAGGTCACGACGGGGTGGCCGAGGACGCGGCACGGCTTGCCGGTCTTGTTGGTGATCTTCAGCAGGTAGCTGCTGGTCGTGGGCTCGGCCAGGGTCGCGGTGAACTTCAGGTCGTAGGTGCTGCAGGGGAAGACGTCGTAGTCCGGGTCGGCCGGCGGAGCGGAGGACGGCTTCGCGGACGGCTCGGCGGGCGTCGTCGGCTTGGCGGATGCCGAGGGCTCGGCCGGCTTCGACGGCTCGGCGGACTTCGACGGAGCGGCCGGCGTGGAGGGGGCGGTGGCGGGAGGAGTCGTGGCCGGGACGTCGGTGCCGCCGGCGGCTCCGTCCTCGGAGGGCCCGCAGGCGGTCAGGGCCAGGGCGGACACGGCGACGAGGACGACGGCTGCTCTGCGAACGGTGCTCATGGTGGTACTCCCCCGAATGGCAGCGCACGATCCGCGCTGTGGTGAACACCAGCTTCGCGCGCGTGCTTCACGGTTCTGTGACGGTGTCTTGCCGAAATCACCACGGTCCACCGTCCGCACGGCCCGTACGAAGAAGGCGCCGCGCGACCACGTCGAGGCCGGGGCGACGGACGAGCGCCCGGGGGCCGCGCCCCTTGGCCCCGCTCCTCCTCCCGTGACCCGATGGGAGCAAAGTGCGCTGGTCACTGCGCCGGGCGCACCTCATCAGGAGGGTAGAACGTCGTGCGCTCGCTGGATGAAGTGAATCCGGGTGGGTGCGTGTTGGTCTGTTTATGTCACCGGGCACCTTCCCTTCAGCGGTTCTCACCGTTGAGAGGGACACGTAATGACGAGCCACGCTACCGAAGTCGATTTGGAAGGCCTTCTCCGCGAGGCGCTGCACGCCACGGGCACGGGTGCGCGCTGGGTGGTCGAGGCGGACGAGATGTGGTGCCGGGTCGCGCCCCGGTCCGGGACGCGACGTGCGCAGGGGTGGAAGCTGCACCTGTCGGCCACGGCCGCTTCGGCGCCCGCCGTCCTCGCCAAGGCCCTGGGCGTGCTGCTGCGGGGAAGTCGGGATTCAAGTTCGCCCGGTCGCTGGAGCAGGTGGGCACGCTCAACTCCCGTGCGACGCCCCGGGGGAGCTCGGGCAAGTTCATCACGGTCTACCCGTGTTCCGACGCCGAGGCGGCCGAGCTCGCCCGGGAGCTGCACGCGGTCACGGCGGGTCTCACCGGGCCCCGGGTCCTGTCCGACCAGCCCTACGCCGTGGGCAGCCTGGTGCACTACCGCTACGGGGCGTTCGTCGGCCGGCGGCGCCTGTCGGACGACGGCCTGCTGGTGTGGTTCATCGAGGACCCGGACGGCAATCCGGTCGAGGACAAGCGCACCGGCCAGTACTCCCCGCCGCCCTGGGCCGTCTGTCCGTTCCCCGCCACGGTACCGGTGACGCCCCGTGGCGGGGACGCGAAGAAGGGTCCGGTGGTGCTCGGCGGCCGTTTCGCGGTGCGGGAGGCGATCCGGCAGACGAACAAGGGCGGTGTGTACCGGGGCAGCGACGTCCGTACGGGTGCGGGCGTGGTGATCAAGGAGGCGCGGCCGCACGTGGAGGGCGATGCCTCCGGCGGCGACGTCCGGGACTGGCTGCGGGCCGAGGCCAGGACGCTGGAGAAGCTCACGGGCACGGGGCTGGCCCCGGAAGCGGTGGCGCTGTTCGAGCACGGCGGGCACCTGTTCCTGGCCCAGGACGAGGTGCCGGGCGTGACCTTGCGCACCTGGGTGGCCGAGCACTTCCGCGACGTGGGAGGCGAGCGCTACCGCGCCGACGCGATGGCGCAGGTCGCACGCCTGGTGGACCTGGTGGCGGCGGCGCACGCCCGCGCCTGGTCCTGCGGGACTTCACCCGGGCAATGTCATGGTCCGGCCGGACGGTGAACTGCGCCTGATCGATCTGGAGCTCGCCGTCCTGGAGGACGAGGCCGCGCTGCCGACCCGCGTGGGGACGCCCGGTTTCAGCGCCCCCGAGCGTCTGGCCGACGCGCCCGTCCGGCCGACGGCCGACTACTACAGCCTCGGCGCCACCGCCTGCTTCGTCCTGGCCGGCAAGGTGCCGAACCTGCTGCCCGAGGAGCCTGCCGACAGGCCGGCCGAGCAGCGGCTCGCCGCATGGCTCGCGGCCTGTACCGGGCCGCTCCGGCTCCCGGAGGGCGTGGTGGCCATGCTCCTCGGGCTGATGCGGGACGATCCCGCCGAGCGGTGGGATCCGTCCAGGGCCCGTGAGGCCCTGCGGAAGGCGGCCCCGGAGACGCGGCCCCAGGGCGTGACCGCGACGGCCGTACGGCCGGAGGCCCGCGCCGACGGCGGACCGGTGCGGGACACCGGGGTGCTGGACGACGTGGTGGCCGGGCTCGTGGACCACCTCGTCGACTCGATCACGCCGGAGGACGACCGGCGGCTGTGGCCCGTGTCGACCCTGGCCGGGGAGAGCGATCCCTGCACGGTGCAGCAGGGCGCGGCCGGTGTGCTGGCCGTGCTGTCGCGGTACTTCGAGCTCACGGGCGACCCGCGCCTGCCCGGTCTGATCTCCACCGCCGGGCGGTGGATCGCGGAACGCGCCGACCTCCGCTCCCCCGCCCCGGCCTGCACTTCGGCGGCAGCGGGACCGCCTGGGCGCTGTACGACGCGGGACGCGCCGTCGACGACCGCCGGCTCATCGACCACGCGCTGGCTCTCGCGCTGGCCCCGCAGCAGGTCACGGCCCATCACGACATCACCCACGGCACCGCGGGCAGCGGTCTCGCCGCCCTCCACCTGTGGCAGCGCACCGGGGACACCCGCTTCGCCGAACTGGCCGTCGACGCCGCCGCGCGGCTGACCGCCGCCGTCAGACGCGGGCCCGGCGGAATGGGCTGGCCGGTCCCCGCCGAAGCCGACGCGGAGGACGGCGGCAAACGCTACCTGGGCTTCGCCCACGGGACGGCCGGCATCGGTTCCTTCCTCCTCGCCGCCTCGGACCTCTCGCGGCAGCCCGAGCACAGGGAACTGGCCCTGGAGGCCGGCGAGCAGCTGGTGGCCGCGGCCGTGCGCATCGGCGAGGCGGCCCAGTGGCCCTCCCAGACCGGGGACGTGCCCACGGCACCGTACTGGTGCCACGGCTCGGCGGGCATCGGCACGTTCCTCGTCCGGCTGTGGCAGGCCACCGGGGACGACAGGTTCGGCGACCTCGCCCGCCGCGGTACGCACGCCGTCGCGGAGCGCGCCTCGCGCGCCTCGCTCAGCCAGTGCCACGGGCTGGCGGGCAACGGGGACTTCCTCCTCGACGTGGCCGAAGCCACCGGGGACCCCGCGCACCGGGCGATGGCCGAGGAACTGGCCGGGCTCGTCCTGGCCGAACGGACCCACCGCCACGACCAGGTGGTCTTCCCCAACGAGTACGGGGACGTCTCGACCAGCTGGAGCGACGGGTCCGCGGGGATCCTCGCGTTCCTGCTCCGGATCCGTCACACCGCTCCACGGCACTGGATGGTCCAGCAGTCGCGTTGAGCGCCACAGACTCCGGCCCCGGACGGACCGGATGCCGGGTCGAGCGGCAGAACAGCGCTGCCGCCGCCTCACAGAAGAAGGAGAAGACCATGGAGAACCAGGACCTCGAACTGCTGGCCCGCCTCCACGCCCTCCCGGAGACCGACCCGGTCGGTGCCGACGGTGCGCCGTTCGCGGCGACGTGCGAGTGCGTCGGCCTGCTGACGCTCCTCAACACCGTCTGCATCGGCATCAGCTGCGCGTAGGACAGTCGGCACCAACCGGCCGGCGGCTGTCCCGGGCAGCCGCCGGCCGGTACGTCGAACCCGTAGACGAGGACCGGACCCCATGCAGCGACAGACCGGCGACGACGAGCTCGCCACAGCGGCCCTCACGGCGGCCGCGCCCGCGAGCCCGTACGGCACGCCTCCCCCTTCCGAACCCGTGTACGCCATCAGCACGCGCAGTCTGGTCAAGAGCTACCCGGGGCCGGAGGGCACCGTCACCCATGCCGTGCGCGGCCTGGACCTGGACGTGCGCCGGGGCGAGACCTTCGCCTTCCTCGGCCCCAACGGCGCGGGGAAGTCCACCACGATCGCCATGCTGTGCTCCCTGGCCCGCCCCACCTCCGGTCGCGCCGTCGTGGCCGGGGCGGACGTCCTCACCCAGCCCCACGAGGTGCGGCGCCGGGTCGGCATGCTCTTCCAGCACAGCGCCGTGGACCCGGACCTGACGGCCGAGCAGAACCTCCGCATCCACGCCCGTCTCTACGGCCTCTCCCGCGCCCACGCCCGCCGGCGTACCGCCGAGGTGCTCGAGACGGCCGGGCTCACCGACCGGCGCCGCTCCCCCGTACGCACCCTGTCGGGAGGCATGCGGCGGCGCCTGGAGATCTCCCGCCAACTGCTGCACGCACCCGGTGTGCTGTTCCTGGACGAGCCGACCACCGGACTGGACCCCCATGCCCGCGCCCAGGTCTGGGAGCACCTGCGGGCGCTGCGGGAACTGCACGGCAGCACCCTCTTCGTCACCACGCACTACCTGGAGGAGGCGGAGAACTGCGACCGTCTCGCCATCATCGACCGCGGTCGGCTGGTCGCGCAGGGCACGCCCGTGGAGCTGAAGGCCGCGATCGGGGACGACCGGGTCGTCCTGCGCACCGGCGACGACGAGGCGGCGCGGCGGGTCGTGCGCCGGATCGCGCCGCCCGACCGTGCCGTCACCGTCGACGCGGACGGGGTCTGTCTGCGGCTTCCGGGCGGCAGCTCCTGGATCCCCGGCTGTGCGCGGCCCTGGAGGCACGCGGCCTCGCGGTGCACGCCGCGTCCGCGACCCGCCCACGCTCGACGACGTCTTCTTCCACCACACCGGCCGCAGCCTGGGCGTCGCGCAGCCCGGCCGGGCGCCCTCCGCCTCGACGGCGGCGACGGAAGCCGGTGCCGGCCGATGACGACCTTCACCTGGAAGTCGGCGGAGACGCCGTACGGCGAGCGGACCACCCGGCTGCGGCACGAACTGCGCGCGGTCCACGCCCTGATCCACCGTGATCTGCTGCGTCTGTCCGGTCAGCGCGCCCACACGGCGCTGATGCTGCTCCACCCCGTGCTCTACCTCTTCATCCTCGGGGGCGGGCTGGCCGCCCTCATCCCCCAGTCCTCCCTGGGCGTCGGCTATCAGACGTACCTCTTCCCCGGCATGCTGATGATGACGGTGCAGACGCCCGCCATCATGGTCGGCATCCGTCTGATCACGGACCGGCAGAGCGGCTATCTGCGGGAGCTCCTGATGGCGCCGGTCCACCGGTCCACCCTGCTCCTGGGCAGTTGTGCCGGCGGCACCCTGACCGCCACCGTGCAGGGCGCCGTGCTGCTCAGCCTGGCCGGAGTCGTGGGCCTGCCCTACGACCCGGTCCTCCTGGTGCTGCTTCTCGCCGGGATGGTCCTGGCCTCGTTCACCATCACGGCCCTGGCCCTGGCCCTGGCGGTCGGGCTGCGCAGGGCCGAGACGTTCCACACGCTGCTCGGTCTGGTGATGATGCCGCTGCTGTTCCTCTCCGGCGGTTTCTTCCCCCTCACGGCCCTGCCCGGCTGGGCCCGTGCGCTGTCCGACGTCAACCCCCTCGCGTACGCGGTGGACCTCCTCCGCCGCACCATCACCCTCCGGGTCCCGGACCAGGCGGCGGCCGCGGGCATCGAATGGGCCGGCCAGCCACCGCCCCTCCTCCTTGAGGCCGCCGTCCTCCTGGTAGGCGGCGCGCTCGCCCTGCTCTGGGCGACGCGTCGCTTCAACCGTCCGGAATGACGGCGGTGGTGCGTACGGGCAGCGGCGAAAACGGGGTGCCTCCAGGCGAGTCCGTCGGGTACCGTGCGGATCATGTCGAGTCCTGAGTCGGACAAGGTGGGGGCTTTCGGTCACGCCGTCAGCCCCCTGAACCACTGAACTGCGGAACTGCCGAACCACCGGGTTCGTAGTCCTGCCGTCCCGCCGCGCGCAGCGGCCGGACGAGTGCGCCTTTGGGTGCTGACCGCGGTGACGAGATGGCCTTCTCGTTCTTCTCCTCACCCCGGAGCCACTCGATGCCCCTCCCTCTGCTTCTGCTCGCCGTGGCGGTCTTCGCCATGGGCACCTCGGAATTCATGCTCGCCGGCCTCCTGCCGGACATCTCCTCGGACCTCGGCGTGACCGTCGGCACGGCGGCCGCGCTCACCTCGGCGTTCGCGGTCGGAATGACCGTCGGCGCTCCGCTCATGGCCGCGCTCGCCCGCACCTGGCCCGTGCGGTCCAGCCTGCTGGGGTTCGTCCTCCTGTTCGTGACAGCGCACGTCATGGGCGCTGTCACCTCGGACTTCCGGTCCTGCTCGTGTCCCGGACGGTCGCGGCACTCGCGTACGCGGGATTCCTCGCCGTGGCCCTCACGACCGCCACCTCGCTGGTGCCGCCCGACAAGAAGGGGCGTGCGCTCGCCGTGCTGTTGTCGGGCACCACGGTGGCCACGATCGCCGGGGTCCCCGCGGGCTCGGTGCTCGGCACGCTGCTCGGCTGGCGGGCCGCTTTCTGGGCCGTCGCCGTGCTCTGTCTGCCCGCGGCGATCGGCATCGTCGGAGCGATCCCGGCGCGTCGGGTCCAGCGGGACGTGCCCGAGGCTCCGGCCTTGCGATCGGAGCTCGCGCAGCTCAGGAAGCCGCGGTTGCTCCTGGCCATGCTGCTCGGCGCCCTCGTCAACGCGGCGACCTTCGCCGGCTTCACCTTCCTCGCCCCCGTCGTGACCGACACCGCCGGCCTGGGAGAGCTGTGGATCTCCGTGGCCCTGGTGCTCTTCGGCGCCGGTTCCTTCGCCGGGGTCACCGTCGCCGGCCGGTTGTCCGACCGGCATCCCGGGCGGGTCGTCGCGGTCGGAGGTCCGCTGCTGCTCATCGGCTGGCCGGCCCTGGCCCTCCTGGCGGACAGCCCCGTCCCCCTGTTCGCCCTGGTGTTCGTCCAGGGCGCCCTGTCCTTCGCGCTGGGGAGCACGCTGATCACCCGCGTCCTCTACGAGGCGGCCGGCGCCCCCACCATGGCCGGCTCCTACGCGACCGCCGCGCTCAACCTGGGCGCCACGGTCGGTCCCCTCATCGCCGCGACCGCCCTCGGCACGGGCATCGGGTCCCTGGCGCCCCTGTGGACGAGCGGGGCCCTCGTCATGACCGCCCTGCTCGTCGCCGTACCGATGCGCGGTGCGATCACCACCGTTCGGAGCGGCGAGCAACTCCCCTGACGCGCCGTCATGACCTCGTACGACGGCACGACCGGCTGCGGCGTCACGACGTAGTACGGCGTCATGGCTGGTACGGCGTCACTGCCTGGTACGGCGTCACTGCCTGGTACGGCGTCACGGCCGGGTGCGGCGCTCGGCCGCGTCGAAGGCGGGGGCGAGCGGGGCCAGGGTCGCGCGGAGGCGGTCGGGCAGGGAGCCGGAGGGCACGACCAGCCCTCCGGCGCCGAGGCCCCGGCGGCTTCCGCGTCCCCGGTCGGCTGGAGCCAGCCTTCCAGCGCGATGCGTACCGCCGCGGCCACGCTCGCCGCGAGAACGCGGGCCGTGTGCGTCCCGGAGCCGTCCAGGCGTTCGGCGAGCACCGCCGTCAGAGGGGCTCGATGCCGGTGGCGGCGTCGAGGAACGCGTCGCGCAGCGCGGGGCGGGTGGTGATCAGCAGCAGTGCCCGGGTTCGTGCTCACCGGTGTCCGTGTACTGCTCGACCACTGCCTCCGTGACGGCGTCGGCCAGGCGCGCTCCGCGGGCCGGGCCGCGACTGCCGCCGCGATCCGTGCCTCCCGGTCCGCGGTGACGGCGGAGACGATCGCCTGCTCGCGGCTGGCGAAGTAGTTGTTAGGTGCGCGGCGAGACCCCGGCCGCCTCGGCGATGTCCTCGACCCGCACCTGGTCCGGTCCGCGCTCGACGGCCAGGCGCAGGGCCGCCTTCCGCAGCGCCTCGCGCGTGGCCTGCTTCTTCCGCTCCCGCAGCCCGGGGGGTGGTGTCGTCACGGTGCCAGCATGCCACACAGAAAGATGCGTGTACGCAAACTTGCGTGCACGCACTTTTACTGTCAGCCTCGACGCGACCGAGACCGACGGAGGAGACGTCACCATGCGCGCAAGAGGAATGACCTACGACACCGGATTCGTCGTGCACGGCCGGACATCCCGCGAGGACTTCGACCTCGCGGTGGTCCGGCGCGAGCTCGCCATCATCCGCGACGACCTGCACTGCAACGCGGTCCAGATCATCGGCGGCGACCCGGACCGGCTGGAGGCGGCCGCCGGCGCCGCCGCCGAACTCGGCCTGGAGGTCTGGTTCTCGCCCTATCCGCTGGAGCTGGATCCGGAGCAGATCCTCGCGCTCTTCCGCGACTGCGCCGAGCGGGCGGAACGGATCCGGCGGCAGGGGGCCACGGTCGTGTTCGTCGCGGGGGTCGAGCTGAGCGTGATGAACCACGGGTTCCTGCCCGGAGGGAGCCCGGAGGAGCGGGTCGAGGAGCTGATGGGCCGGCCCGAGCGGCGGGCCGAAGGGATGCGCGAGCTCGGCGTGCGCCTCAACGCGTTCCTCGGCGACGCCGCGGCCGCGGTCCGCGAGCGCTTCCAGGGCGAACTCACCTACTCCTCCATCCAGTTCGAGCAGGTCGACTGGACCCACTTCGACATCGTGACGTTCGAGCTGATCCGCTCCGCCGAGGTCGCCGACCGGTTCCGGGAAGCGGTGCGCACCCTGGCCCGGGGCCCGAAGCCGCTCGCCGTCACCGGCTTCGGCACCGCGGCCTACCGAGGCGCGGGAGACCGCGGCGGGCGGGTGCTGGAAGTGGTCGAGTACGACCCTGAGACCAAGGCCCCCGTACGGCTGAACGGCACGTACGAGCGTGACGAGGCCGGTCAGGCCGCGTACCTGAGCGAACTGCTGGAGATCTTCGAGACCGAGGGCGTGGACAGCGCGTTCGTCTTCCTGTTCGCCCTGCCCGGCTACCCGCACCGCCCGGACGGCGACCCCGGGACGACCTGGACCGGGCCGGCCTGGGCATCGTCAAACTCCTCGAAGGACGCCGGGGCAGACCTACCCCGACATGGATTGGGAACCCAAGGCCGCCTTCGCCGCAGTGGCGCAGCGGTACCGGAGCTGAGCTCGAACGACGCCGCCCCGCCACGCGGGCGGGGGCGGCGGTACGGGTGCGGCCCGGGGTCAGCGCCCGGCGGCGCGAGGGGCGGCCGGTGCGGCGGCGTCCACGGCGTCGGGTTCGATCGTGCGGCGCTTGACGACCACGAGGACGATCAGGACGACCTGGAGCAGGATCGGCAGGACCATCCCGGGAGAGGCCTCGGGGTCGGCGCCGACGGCGTTGGAGACGAGACCGAAGTCCCACAGGCCGTGGACGAGCATCGGCAGGAGGAGGGTTCCGCCGACGCGCAGGCAGAGGTAGAAGAAGTAGCCGGACGTGGAGACGATCACGGCCTGGAGGAGCGCCTGGGCGCCCTCCCCGAAGGCGTTGCTGACGTGGACGACACCGAAGACCACGGAGGACCACAGGGCGACCTTGCCCTCGCCGAGTCCGGCGCGCCTGAAGACCTGCACGCCGATCCCTCGGAACATCAGCTCCTCGCCGACGCCGACCAGCAGGGTCATCACGATCAGGCTCAGGACGAGGGAGAGCGGCTGGTCGGCCAGGTTGGGGTAGTTCACCCCGAGGACGGCGACGACGAGCATCGAGACCGGCACGAACCGCACCCAGCGCCGCACGGGCGCGCGACAGGTCAGCACGCTGCCCCACCAGCCGAGCCAGGTCACCACGGCCGCGCCGAAGAGGACCGACAGGCCGATCGGGATCACACCGTCACGGACGACCGCCTCGGTGGTCGGGAACTGGCTGTCCCCGTCGCCCCGGTCGACGCCGATGAGCGCGCCGAGCCCTTGGAGGATCGCGAGGTAGACGACGACCACGACCAGGAACCACGGCCAGGTCAGCCGACGGCCGGCCGGGACGGGGGGCGGTTGTGCGGGCATGACGCACTCCTCAGCAGTACGGCCTCGGCGTCGCCCGCACACACGGACGATCAGGGGTGCACATATTCTCATAAGCTGCCAAAGCTTGAAAATTATCCTCAAATACCCCTAAGCGGACATGCTCGGGCGGCTGGAGTTCCCGGTCGATTGTCAGTGGTGGATGAGACGGTAGGAGCATCAAGTCGAAAGAGGGGGAAGCCGTCTTGTCCGGAACTCAGAACTACATCAATCACGTCGCCCTGGTGCTGGACGCCAGTTCGTCCATGTCCCACCTGAGCCGCAAGGTCGTCGAAGTCGCCGACCAGCAGATCGCGTATCTGGCCCGCCGGTCGAAGGAACTGGACCAGGAGACGCGGGTCACCGTGTACGTCTTCGCGGACAAGGTGGAATGCGTCATCTACGACAAGGACGTGCTGCGCATGCCGTCGCTCAAGCAGTTGTACCGGGCGGGCGGAATGACGGCGCTGCTGGCGGCCGCCCTGAAGTCGCAGCGGGAACTGGCGCAGACGGCTCAACTGTACGGTGACCACAGTTTTCTGACGTTCGTCCTCACCGACGGGCAGGAGAACGCGAGTCACCGCTGCCCGGACGCCCCGGCCGGAACCTCGCGCGAACTGGTCGAGGCGGTGGCCGAGATGATCAGGACGCAGGAGGACAACTGGACCCTCGCCGTTCTCGTGCCGGACCAGATGGGCAAGCGCGAGGCGATGAACTGCGGTTTCCCCAAGGAGAACGTCGCGATCTGGGACGCCACGAGCACCCAGGGCCTGGAGGAGGCCGGGCAGGTCATCCGCGAGGCCACCGAGAAGTTCATGGTGGGCCGCACCCAGGGAATTCGCGGATCGCGCGCGGTGTTCTCCACGGGCGCGGAGACGGTCAACAAGGACACCATCAAGGCCGCGGGGCTCACCCCGGTGAATTCGTCGGAGTACCAGCTGATTCCGGTTTCCCGTGACGCGGCGATCCGGGACTGGGTCGTCGAATCCGGGCACACCTATCGGACGGGATGCGCCTTCTACCAGCTGACCAAGCCGGAGAAGATCCAGGCGCGGAAGCAGATCGCCGTACTGGAGAAGAAGACGGACCGGGTGTACACGGGACCGCAGGCGCGGGCGCTGCTCGGTCTGCCGGACGTGGAGACGCGCGTCAAGCCCGATCACAACGACGAATTCACCATTTTCGTGCAGAGCACCAGCGTCAATCGGAAACTCGTGTCCCACACGCGCGTTCTCCTCATGGGCTGATCGCTCCGGCATCGAGGCGAGCCGCCGTGCGCGCGATGGTCCGGGCGTCGCCCACGCATGGATCCGCCCACGTGTCCGCGGTCGCGGACCGTGCGCCCGACGGGACCGTACGGAGTCGGGTGGCGCGGGGCGCGGCGGCGGGCGTGGTCGGCCGGAGGTGTTCCGTACCCTGGCGTCATGCGTATGCGCCCCACTCTGAGCTGGACCCCGAAGAGGACCTGCCGCCGGGTACGACGGACCTGGGGCCGGTCGCCGATGCGTTGGAGGCCGGCGGGGTGCTGGTGCTCAGCGGCGCGGGCATCTCCACGGAGTCGGGGATCCCCGACTACCGGGGGGAGGGCGGAAGCCTGAGCCGGCACACCCCGATGACGTACCAGGACTTCACCGGCAGCGCCCGGGCCCGACGGCGGTACTGGGCGCGCAGCCACCTCGGCTGGCGCACCTTCGGCCGTGCCCGGCCCAACGCCGGACACCTGGCCGTGGCGGCCTTCGCGCGCCGGGGCCTGCTCTCGGGTGTGATCACGCAGAACGTCGACGGGCTCCACCAGGCCGCCGGGAGCGGGGACGTCGTGGAGCTCCACGGCAGCCTGGCGCGGGTCGTGTGCTCTCCTGCGGGGCGTACAGTCCGCGCCGCGAGCTCGCCGAGCGGCTCGAAGAGGCCAATGCGGGCTTCGAGCCGGTGGCGGCCGGGATCAACCCGGACGGTGACGCCGACCTGACCGACGAGCAGGTCGGCGACTTCCGCGTGGTGCCCTGCGCGAACTGCGGCGGTGTCCTCAAGCCCGACGTGGTGTTCTTCGGGGAGGCCGTACCGCCGGCGCGGGTCGAGCACTGCCGCAGGCTGGTCGGTGAGGCGGCCTCGCTGCTCGTTCTGGGCTCCTCGCTCACCGTGATGTCCGGCCTCCGGTTCGTACGGCAGGCCGCCCAGGCCGGGACACCGGTGCTGATCATCAACCGGGACCCGACGCGCGGCGACCGGCACGCCCTCACCCGGGTCGCCCTCCCGCTCGGGGCGGCCCTCACCGCCCTCACCGACCGGCTGGGAATCCCCGCCGACGGGCAGGCGGGTCCGGGCTGAAGCATCAGCGGCAGGTGACCGCGGGCGGCGGGTCCTCCTGGCTCCCGGCGATTCCGGACACCCGCGCCGAGCCTCCGCACCGGGCCTACACGCCGGGCCTCCGCACCGCCCTCCGCACCGTATGGAACCTCTACACCGTAGTGAAGAGGATCTTGTTCTTGCCGGAGAAGAGGGGGTCGGCGCGGACGAGTTTGGCCTGGACGGTCGCGCCCAGGTGGAGCTCGGCGCCGGACGTGATCCTGCCCATCACGGCGGGTTCCGCCAGGTGGACCGTGCCCTCCTTCGGTCTGTCGTCCTCCGCGTCGGTGTTGATGATCGTGCCGCCGAAGACCTCGTCCACCCGGTTCTTGAGCACCGCGGCCTCCACCAGGTCCACCGCGCGCCGGTCCGCCGTCCCGCCCTTTCCCGCTCCATGTCGCAGGGCAGGCACCGCAGGGCGTCGAGGACCCAGTTCGGCGGGGCCTGGCGGCGCACGCGGCCACGCACAGCTCACCGGCGTACCGGTCGACCAGGCGCCGCAGCGGAGCGGTGCAGTGGGCGTAGGGGCCGCGAGGGCCGCGTGGCCCGTGTGCTTCGGGATCCGGTGGTCGCGGAAGGTGGTGTACTCCGCCTTGAGCAGCATGACGGTGGCCTCGCTGAGGAAGGCCATGTGCTTCTGGTCGGCCGGGTCGAGGGAGTCGACCAGCGTGGCGTAGGAGACGCCGGGCTTCCAGTCGATGCCCAGGAGCTTCGCGATGTCACGCACGCGCCGGACCACTCCCGGGTCGGTCTGCTCCTGCTGGGTCCGCAGGATCCCGGTACCGCTGTCGAGCATGATCTGTGCGGCGGCCATGCCGGTCAGGAGGGAGATCTGCTCGTTCCAGCCCTTCACGGGCAGTGCCGCCGCGTAGCTCAGCCGGAACGTTCCGTCCTTCAGGGTGACCTCCTGGTCCGGCAGGTTCACCGAGATCCCGCCGCGCGCGGCCTCGGCGGCCTCCCGCAGTTTCCCGATCTCGCGCAGCAGGGCGACGGGTTCCTCGGCCGTTCCGGCGTCGAGGTCCTGCTGTACGCCCTGGTAGTCGAGTCGGGTCAGGCTGCGGACCTTGGCCCGGCCGACCGTAGAGCCGGTCACGCCGCCGTCGGCGTCGAGGTCGTGCTGCCACAGCAGGGCGGGGACGATCTGGCCCGGGAGCAGGCTGGCTGGTCCCTCGGAGAGCGACGGCGGGTGCAGGGGCACCTTGAGGTCGGGGAAGTACAGCGTCTCGATCCGGTCGTGGGCCTCGGCGTCCAGCGGGCTGCCGGGCTTGACGAAGGCGGCCACGTCGGCGATGGCGTAGTACACGCGGTACCCGCCGCCGGGCCGCCGCTCCAGGTGCATGGCCTGGTCGAGGTCCTTCGAGGTCGGCGGGTCGATCGTGAACAACGGCAGGTCGGTGGCGTCCTTGTCGGGCAGCCGGACCGCGGCCTTGGCGGCCTCCGCCGCTTCGAGCACGTGCGCGGGAAACTCCGCGGAGGCCTTCAGCTCGGCCCGCAGCTGCCGCAGTGCCTCGAGCAGGGCGTCCTGTGCTTCGGGGGACATGTGCGTCCGGCGGCGTCGCATGCGTCGAGCGTAGGGCGGCGCTCACGGAGCGGCACGGCGAGCGGGTCCGGGCGGGGGTGGGAGGAAGGGGGCTTGCGCGGACGAGAGGTCTGCCGGGAGGTTCGCGATCACGGCCCGGTTCCCGGAGGAACCATTCGTCACGGCCGTCCGTCCTGTCCACGGGGGTCACAGAGGCGCAACTCCCTTCGCTCTTCACCATCGAGGTTCGATTCGAGGAGATCCATGGCCGACACCGTCGACTCACTGGCCACCCGTTTCCACGATCTGCTGGTGGCCCTCCTGACCCAGGGGCCCGCCACGGTGGGCACCGCGGGTCTCCACGACGTCGTCGCGCGCGCCACGGCGCTCGGTCCCGACGGCGCGTGGCTCGCCGCCGCGGGCCACGCGGGCCTCGGCGGTCTGGCCTGCGCGCACGGGCAGACGGATCAGGCCGTCCTCCACTTCGACGCAGCGGTGTCCGCCGGGTACAACGACTGCGTGGCGCTCCACGTCGCCCCCGTGCGTCCACTGCACGGCGATCCCCGCTTCCAGGACCTGTACCGGCGGATGCGCGTCACCCAGGGCGACCTCGACGAGATGTTCTGGCTGCACCAGGAGATGCAGATCATGTCGAGGGAAGCCCAGGAGATGGCCGTCGACAACGTCGGCCGCCTCGACACCGGGGTGTCGGTTCTCCCCAGGCCCCCATGCCGACCCGCGCGCCGCACACCCCGGTGTGCTGGTCACCCGCCTCGATCTCGCCGCGACCGGGGCCGCGCTCCGGCAGACCGTCCTGAAGGCGGAGTTCCAGCGCAGCGCCGGCAACACCGGTCTCGGTCTCATCGACGACACCTGGGACCACCCCCGCGCCAGGTACGACGCCCGGTACGCCGACGAGTCGGACGACCGGCGCCTGCGGGCGGCCGAGGCCCGTGCTTTCGTCGAACGTCCCGGCGCCGGCGCCACGCTCGCCCCTGCCCGCCCCTGGGCTCGATCACCTACCCGGCCTGACGGAAAGGGCCGCCCCGGCCGAGCGGGCGGCGGCGGCCCGCCGGGGCCTCGGGAAGTGAGCCGTTCGCGTCTTCTCGGTAGCGTGATCGTCCACCGCATGGAACGACCGTGCGTCCGGCCGGCCCGCAGGAGGGCCTCCGGTGGAGAGTGACGAGGCTGTGATGAGTGAACTGTCGAGACCCGAGATCGACCTTCCGGAGGGTGAGGCCCCGAGGAGCTGACGGTCCGGGACATCGTCGTCGGGGACGGGCTGGAGGCGAAGCCGGGACGGGTCGTCCAGGTGCACTACGTCGGAGTCACCTTCGCGTCCGGCAAGGAGTTCGACGCCTCCTGGGACCGGGGGCAGCCGTTCAAGTTCGCCGTGGGCGGCGGCCGGGTCATCAAGGGCTGGGACCGGGGGATCAGGGGGATGAGGGTCGGCGGCCGGCGCGAGATCATCGTTCCGCCGCGCCTCGGCTACGGCAAGGAGTCGCCCTCGCCGTCGATCCCGGCGGGCTCGACGCTCGTCTTCGTGGTGGATCTGCTCTCGGTCGCCGTCTGAGGGAGGGGCCGGCCACCGACGCGGGGGGGGCCACCCGATCGTTCCGGGCACGGATCATCGGGTGGCGGGCGGGTGGCGGTTCCTACGGTGAAGACGTCAAGGGAAGGACACGCAGCCGTGCTGGAGCAGCTCAACCAGGCGCTCGACCACATCGAGCGCCGCCTCCGAGCGGAGGCGGGCCGGGAGGTCGACGTCGCCGAGGTCGCCCAGATCGCGACGACGTCGGAGTACCACTTCCGGCGCCTGTTCTCGGCGCTCGCCGGGATGCCGCTCTCCGTGTACGTACGGCGCCGGCGCATGACGCTCGCCGGGGCCGAGGTGCTGGGCGGGGAGCGGACGCTGCTCGACGTGGCCGTGCGGTACGGGTACGGCTCGGGCGAGGCGTTCGCGCGGGCGTTCCGGTCGGTGCACGGCATCGGGCCGGGCGAGGCCCGGCGCACGGGTGCGACGCTCACGGCGCAGCCGCGCATGTCCTTCCGCGTCGTCGTCGAAGGGAGCACGACCATGCGGTACCGGATCGTCGAGAAGGAAGCGTTTCGGGTCGTCGGCAGGAAGGCGCGGGTCCCGCTCGTGCACGAGGGGGTCAACGCGGCGGCCGCGGCCCACGTGGAGAGCCTGGACGCGCGGGCGATCGTACGGATGAAGGAGCTGGCCGACGGGGAGCCGGAGGGAGTCCTGTCGGCGGTGGTCCACCTGACCGACAGCCGGGAGGAGGGCGCCGAGGTGGACTACTGGATCGGTGCGGTCACCGGCCCCGGGGCGGTCGCCGAGGAGCTCGACGCCCTCGACGTGCCGGCCGGGACCTGGGCGGTCTTCGACAACCACGGGCCCTATCCCCGCGCCCTCCAGGAGCTGTGGCGGGACGTGTTCACCCAGTGGTTCCCGTCCAACCCGTACGCGAGCCGGCCCGGTCCCGAGCTGCTGCGGACGCGGCCGGTGGACATCGGCGAGGAGACCGACTCCCAGCTGTGGATCCCGGTCGAACGGATCGGCGGGAGCGCCGGGGCGTGAACAGCGGCCCCCCGGGGGCCGCCCGGCGCGCGCGGGGCCGGGGTTCACTCCTGGGGGGCTTCCCTCGGCATTCGCCGGACCGCCGCCTCGGCGGCGGTCTAGCGTACGGGCAACGCGGTCACCCGAGGAGGATCCTGTGTCTTCGCCCTGCGACCCCAGTACGCTCCCGCCGGCGATGTGAGTGCGGCGCTGATGCTGGTCGACTCCCGGCTCAAGGCCATCTACGACGGCAGGACCGAGGTCGATCCCGAACGGCAGCTGCTGGACCGGCAGTTCACCGCGTCCTTGGGGCCCACGGGGGCCCAGGACCTCCTGGACGGCGTGTGCACGATCATCTTCATGTACATGAAGTGGCTGCGGATGGCCTGCGAGGACCACGACAAGAACGTGATCGAGTACGTCGTCCCCAACCTCGTGACCTCGATGGGCCGGATGCCCAGGAGCATCCGGCCCGAGGCCGTCCCCACCATGGCGGGGCTGGTCATCGCGGCCGGCACCGGGCTCAGCCCCAGTCTGTGGCGCCAGCAGTACGGGGACTGGACCCGGGAGGAGATGAACCCCCTGGAGGCCACGGCCTTCCTGCTCGCGGAGATCATCAACCGGATCACCGACGACCAGGACTTCGCCACCCGTCTGATCACCGACGCCCTGTCCAGCGCGGACGCGTACTGACCCGCGGTTCCGAGCGGCCGGCCCTCAGGCGTGGTCGGCCATGAAGGCCGCCAGGTCACGGAGCACGCGGTCCGGGTCCTCCCAGTACGGGACGTGGCCCACGCCCTCGTAGACGAGGAGGCGGGAGTCGGGGACGGCGTCGAGGATCGTCTGCTGGTCCTCGCGGGGCAGGATCGGGTCCTGGTCGCCCCAGACGACCAGGGTGGGGACGAGGATTCCCGTCAGGGTGGCCCGGAGGTCGGTCTCCAGGAGGCCGCGCAGGGTCTCGCGCCAGACGTGGGCCGGGGATTTGAGGACTTCGTCGACGACGGTCCGCAGGAAGCCCCGTCCCAGGGGGGTCGCCGTCATGCCGTCGACGAGGGCCGTCGCGAGCGCGGGGTCCACCGGGTCCCGCAACTCCCTTACCGTGTCCCACAGTTCGGCGGCGCGTGGCTTGTCGGAGAGGGTGGCCGGGACGCCGAGCAGGACGAGGCCCGCCACGCGGTCCGGCCGGCGGCCCGCGACGATGCGGGCCTGCACCCGCCGCTCGAACCGCCGGCCAGGACCGCTCGCTCCAGGCCCAGGCCGTCCATGAAGGCGATCAGGTCCGCGGCGAAGTCCTCCGGCAGATAGCCGTCGGGCGGCTTGCCGGCGTCGCCGTGGCCGCGCTGGGTGGGGGCGTACGCGTGCAGCCCCGGGGGCATGCGGCGCAGCACCGGTTCGAACGTCCACCAGGAGTCCAGGTAGCCGTGCACCAGGACGAGCGGTGTGCCTCCCGACCGGCCCGTCTCCGCGTACGGAAGGACGGGGCGCCCCTCCCCCAGGACGGCGTTGTGCACGGCGACGGCGGCCATCGCGGCCCTCCTCACCTCTCCTCCCTCCAGCATAGGAAGGAGGGGGGTGCGCGGACAGTCGGGGCGTTCCGGGCTCCGGCTCAGCGGCTCAGGGCGGTCTCCCGCTCCAGGCGCGAGAGCTTCTCCGGGTTGCGCACGGCGTAGAGGCCGGTGACGCGGCCGTCGTCGACGCGCAGCGCGAGGACGGTGTCGACCTCCCCGTCCAGCCGGACGATCAGTGCCGGGTCGCCGTTGACCCGGGCCGGCCGGAGCGTCGCCGTGGTGGCGATCCGGGCCAGGAGCCCCGCCACCCGGTCGGCTCCACGACGGGCTCCAGGGCCGCCCGTACGACTCCGCCGCCGTCGGTCAGGAGGACGACGTCGGGCGCGAGGACGTCGAGCAGGCGTTGCAGGTCGCCCGTCTCGACCGCCCGGCGGAACGCCTCGACCGTGCGGCGGGTCTCCGCGGCGGAGGCGACCCGCGCGGGCGGCGGGCGGCGACGTGGGCGCGCGCCCGGTGGGCGATCTGGCGGACCGCGGCCGGGGTCTTGTCGACGGCCCCGGCGATCTCGTCGTACGCCAGGTCGAACACCTCGCGCAGGAGGAACACCGCCCGCTCGGTCGGGGTGAGGGTCTCCAGGACGAGGAGCATCGCCATCGAGACGCTGTCGGCCAGTTCGGCGTCCTCGGCCACGTCGGGCGCGGTCAGCAGCGGCTCGGGCAGCCAGGGGCCGAGGTAGGACTCCTTGCGCCGGCCGAGGGTGCGGAGGTGGCTCAGCGCCTGGCGCGTGGTGATCCGGACCAGGTACGCGCGCGGCTCCCGTACGGTGCCGGGATCGACGCCCGCCCACTTCAGCCAGGTCTCCTGGAGGACGTCCTCGGCGTCGGCGGCCGAGCCGAGCATCTCGTAGGCGACGGTGAACAGCAGGTTGCGGTGGGCGACGAACGCCCCGGTGACGTCATGCATGCTCCCCAGACGCCGGCCGCCGCCGTTCTGTGACATCCGGGGCCGGTGAACCACGCCACAGCGCCGTCCCGTCACGGGGGGCGGGGCGGCGGCGTCTATGTTCGCCCGGTGCGACCGCACGGGGCACCACAGTGAGGACGACGTCATGGAACCCCGTTTCAACCTGTTCGACAGCCCGACCGCCGCGAAGGTCGCCAAGCGCTTCTACGCCACCTCGCTGGTCCTGGAGGAGTCGTCGCTGCCGAGGTCCCTGCGGGAGCTGGTGCAGCTCCGGGTCAGCCAGCTCAACGGCTGCGGGTTCTGCGCGGACGCGCACGCCAAGGAGGCGGCGGCCGCGGGCGAGACCGCGGTCCGGCTCGGTCTGGTCGCCACCTGGCGGCACAGCACCGTGTTCACCGAGGCGGAGCGGGCCGCGCTGGCGCTCGCCGAGGAGGGCACCCGGCTCGGCGACCACGGCGTGTCCGACGAGACCTGGGCCGAGGTGCGCGAGCACTACGACGACGACCTGGTCGGCGCCCTGGTCTGCCTCGTGTCCCTGATCAACGCCGCCACGCGGATGAACGTGATCGTGCACAACCCGGGCGGCGCGTACGAGCCCGGGATGTTCACCCGCGTGTCCGGCTGACCGTCGGCCTCAGGGGCCTTCCTGTCGCGGACGTGGCGGCGAAGGCCCTCCAGGGACACGCCCTCCAGGCTGTCCGCGAAGATCCGGTCCGGGCCCGGGGCACCGGGAGGAGGAGGGACGACCAGGACGGCGCAGCCCGCGGCGTCGGCCGAGGCCGCTCCGTCCGGCGAGTCCTCGACGGCCACGCAGGCCGCCACCGGGACGCCGAGCCGTTCGGCGGCCGTGCGGTACGGATCGGGGTGCGGCTTGGTGCGTTCGGTGTCGTCGGCGGAGAGCGTGAACGCGAAGGGCACGTGCGCGAGCGCGCCGCCGACCACCGAGTCGACCACCGACCGCGGCGAGGCGCTGACCAGCGCGAACGGCAGGCCGGCCCGTTCCAGTTCGGCGAGGAGCCGGTCCGCTCCCGGGCGCATCGGCGCGCCCTCGTCGACGCGCTTCTGGAAGGCGGTGGTCAGTGCCGCCGCGACGCCGTCCGGGTCGGGCGCGCCGGTGGCCCGTACGAGGTGCGCGGCGGTGTCCTCGACGGCGCGTCCGACGACCTCGGGCGCGTCGGCGTCGGTGAGGCGGTGTCCGAGGCGGGCGGCGACCTCCTCCGTCGCCTCCCACCAGAGGACCTCGGTGTCGACGAGGGTGCCGTCCATGTCGAAGAGGACGGCGGCGAGTCCGCTCACCGCTCCGTCCTCGGGACGACGAGGGCGGGGTGGGGGGCGATGCCGACGGTGGCGCGGGTGCCCGGGGTCAGCTCGCCCGCGTCGCGCGAGGGGAGGTCGGCCTTGACCGTCGTACCGCGGTGGTCGAGGTGGACGCGGGTGACGGAGCCGAAGAAGGAGGTGGAGACGATCACGGCCTCGCCGTCGGCGTCGGCGGTCACGGTGACGTTCTCGGGGCGGACGAGGACCTCGACGTCGGGGGTGGCGGGGACGTCCCCGTCGACGGGGAGGCGGCTGCCCGCGGCCTCGACGAGGCCGGAGTCGGTGAGCCGGCCGGGGAGGCGGTTCATGGTGCCGACGAACTCGGCGACGAAGGCGGTCGCCGGCCGGCGGTACAGCTCGGCCGGGGCCGCGCACTGCTCCAGCTTCCCGGCGTTGAGGACGGCGACGCGGTCCGCCATGGACAGCGCCTCCTCCTGGTCGTGGGTGACGAACACGGTGGTGATGCCGAGGAGAGCTGGAGCCGTCGGATCTCCTCGCGGAGGCTGAGCCGCACCTTGGCGTCGAGCGCGGAGAGGGGCTCGTCCAGGAGCAGGACGCGGGGGCGCAGGGCGAGGGCGCGCGCCAGGGCCACGCGCTGCTGCTGGCCGCCGGACATCTGGTGGGGGTAGCGGTCGCCGTGCTCGGGCAGGCCGACGAGGTCGAGGAGTTCGGCGGCGCGGGCGTGGCGCTCGGCGGCCTTGGCCTTGCGGACGCGGAGGCCGAAGGCGACGTTGTCGCGGGCGGTGAGGTTGGGGAAGAGGCTGTACGACTGGAAGACCATGCCGGCGTCGCGGCGGTTGGCGGGGACGTGGGTGATGTCCTGGCCGTCCACGAGGACTTCGCCGGAGTCGGGGCGTTCGAAGCCGGCGAGGACGCGCAGCGCGGTGGTCTTTCCGCAGCCCGACGGGCCGAGGAGCGCGAGGAGTTCGCCCGGTTCGACGGTCAGGTCGAGGCCGTCGAGCGCGGTGGTGGTGCCGAAGGAGCGGCGCAGGCCGCGGAATTCGACGCGGGCCCCGGTGGCGGCGGTGGACTCCGTCCGTTCCGCTGTGGCTGAGGTCATGGGTCAGGACTCCTTGCGGGAGGTGCGGGGGGCTCCGGGCGTGCCGGTCTGTGCCGTTCCGGCCCGGGACAGGACGAGGAGCAGCAGCCAGGTGATGACGAGGCTGAGGAGGGAGACGGCCACCGACATGCGGGCCTGGGCGCCGGAGATGGAGACGATCCACACGGCGAAGGGCCGGAAGCCGAGGATCGAGGCGATGGTGAACTCGCCGAGGACGAGCGCCAGGGTGAGGAAGGCGGCTCCGGCGAGCGAGGAACGCAGGTTGGGCAGGATCACCCGGAGCATGACGTACGGCCAGGACGCCCCGCAGTTGCGGGCGGCCTCGACGAGCGTGGGGACGTCGACGGCGCGCAGTCCGGCGTCGAGGGAGCGGTACACGAACGGCAGGGCCATGACGGTGTACGCGAGGACCAGGACGAAGGGGAAGTCCTCGTTCTGGACGGCGATGAACGTCTGGTAGAGCGGGGTCCGCGACAGGTGGTCAGGGCCCCAGCGCAGGACGGTGCTGATGCCGGTGACGAGCGCGATCGGCGGGACCACCAGCGGCAGCATGCTCATCACCTCGACGACCGGCCGCAGACGGGGCGCGCCGAGCCGGACCGCGACCAGGGCGGGCACCGCGAGCAGCAGGGCGAGCGCGATGGTGGCGGCGGCGAGGCCGAGGGAGAGCAGCAGGCTCTGGGTGAACCCGTCGGCGGAGAGCAGCGCGGTGTACGCGTCGAAGGAGACGCCCTGGCCGGGGGTGTGCACGGTGAAGACGAACGAGGCGATCAGCGGGACGAGGAAGTACGCGCCGCCGAGGCCGAGGACGAGGCCGCGCCACACGCGGGGCGGCGCCGGGTCCGTGCGGGGTGGTGGGCCGGGTCGCCGCCCGTGCCGCGGACTCCGGGGTGACGTCCGGGGCGGTGGGGGTCATCGCAGCCATCGGGCGCTCCTGCGCTGGAGGGGGAGGTAGACCGCCATGACCAGGCCGGCGATCAGGATCATGTCGAGGCCGAGGGCGAGGGCGACGTTCTCCTGGCCGACCATGACGTTGCCGGAGAGCGCGTCCGCGATCTTCAGGGTGACCAGGGGACGGAGCCGCCGACGAGGGCGCGGCGGTGGCGTGGGCGGCGAAGGCGCTGCCGAAGAGCAGCACGAACCCGCCGAGCAGGGAGGGCGCGAGGACCGGGATGCCGACGTGGCGCCAGTACTGCCATCCGCCGGCGCCCGCGTTCTGCGCGGCCTCCCGCCACTGGGGGCGCAGGCCGTCGAGGGCGGGCATCATCACCAGGACCATGAGGGGGATGAGGAAGTACAGGTAGACGACGGTGAGGCCGCCGAAGGAGTACAGGTTCCAGCCGAGGCTGGTGAGGTCGGCGAGCTGGGTGACCACGCCGGAGATGCCGACGGTCGCGATGAACGCGAACGCGAGGGGACGCCGCCGAAGTTGGCGAGGACCCCGGAGGCGGTGAGGACGGCGCTGCGCAGGGCCTGGGACCGGGAGGTGACGACGGCCTGGGCGATGAGGACGCCGAGGACCGAGCCGATCAGGGCGGTGAGCGCGGAGAGCTGCACGCTGCCGACGAGGGAGCCGAGGTAGGGGCCCTGGAGGGAGCGGCTCAGGTGCTCGCCGGTGAGGGCGGTGGCACCGGTGGCCGGGTCGGTGCGGGTGACGGCGCCGAACAGGAGGGCGCCGAGGGGCAGTCCGAAGGCCAGGGCGGTGAAGGCGATCAGGGGAGGGCGGCGAGCCAGGTGCGGGGCCGCGCCGCCGGCGGCTGGTGCCGCCGGCGGTTCCCGTGGTGGGGGTGGCTGAGGACATCAGGAGAGGGCCTTGTCCCACTTCTCGGCGAGGGTGGCCTTGGCCTTGTCGAGCTCGGCGGAGGCGGGGAAGGCGGGGGTGCCCGCGACCTCGGGGAGCTTGGCCAGGAGCGTCTTGTCGGCGGTGCCGTCGGCGGTCATGGCCGGCAGCAGGACGGGGCGGGCGTATCCCTTGAGCCAGAGGTTCTGGCCCTCGGCGCTGTAGAGGAACTCCATCCACAGGCGGGCGGCCGCGGGGTGCGGGGCCTCCTTGTTGACGGCCTGGGAGTAGAACTGCGCGTACACGCCGTCGGTGGGGACGGAGACCTTCCAGTCGACGCCCTTGCCCTTGAACTGGTCGGCGTAGCCGGCGTTGAGGTAGTCCCAGTCGATGCTGATGGGCGTCTCGCCCTTCTCGACCGTGGCCGGGGTGGACTCGACGGGGATGAAGTTGCCGCTCTTCTTCAGCGTGCCGAAGAAGTCGATGCCGGGCTGGATGTCGGCGAAGGAGCCCTTGTTGGCGAGGGCGGCCGCGTAGACGCCGCCGAAGGCGGAGCCGGACTTGGTCGGGTTGCCGTTGAGGGCGACCTTGCCCTTGTACTCGGGCTTGAGGAGGTCGGCGAAGGTCTTCGGGCAGTTCGGGATGCGCTTGGCGTCGCAGCCGATGGAGACGTAGCCGCCGTAGTCGTTGTACCAGCGGCCGTCGGTGTCCTTCTGGGCCGCGGGGATCTTGTCCCAGGCCTCGACCTTGTACGGGGCGAAGAGGCCCTCCTCGGCGCCGCTGCGGGCGAAGGCGATGCCCAGGTCGAGGACGTCGGGGGCGCGCTTCTGGCCCTTGCGGGACTTGACGGCGGCGATCTCGTCGGCGCTGGCGGCGTCCGGGTTCTCGCTCTCGACCTTGATGCCGTACTTCGTCTCGAACGCCTTGATGATCTCGCCGTAGTTGGCCCAGTCCGGCGGCAGGGCGATGACGTGCAGCGCGCCTTCCTGCTTCGCCGCCTTGACGAGGGCGTCCATGCCTCCGAAGTCCTTGGCCGAGGCCGCGGTGGCCGACTTCGCACCCTTGCCGTCCGTGCCGGCCGCGCCCTCGGGGGCGGCACCGCAGGCGGTGAGGGTGGTCAGGACGACAGCGCCGAGCAGGGCTGCGGCTACGGGGGTTCTGCGCACGGGGTTCTCCCAGAAGCAAGTGACGGAACTTGTCTGAACAAGACGCCCTTAGTTCGCCCGCACCTCCTGTCTGGAAAGTGAACAGAACATGGCGCGTTCTACACGGTTCCCGGAAGAGCCGGTTGTGGCGAACCACAGGTGGGACCGGAGGTCTTGAGAGGAACCGACGGAGCCGTCCGACGACCCGTCATCGGGTTAGGGTGGGCGGCGGGACGGCACACCGATCGACCGGATGTGCACAGCCGCACGGGAGACGGGGGCATTGTGACGGCGCTGTACGTGGAGATCGCGGAGGAGCTCCGCCGCTCGATCCTCAACGGCGAGTACCCCGTCGGCGCCCGCCTGCCGTCCGAGAGCGACCTCGCCGACCGCTGGTCCGCCTCGCGGGGCACGGTGCGCCAGGCCGTCGCCCTGCTCACCTCGGAAGGGATCATCGGCTCGCGCCAGGGCGCCCGCCGCATCGTGCTGCGCAGGGAGCGCCGGCACAGCTTCGCCGAACTCCACAGCTTCGCCCAGTGGGCGCGGACCATGGGCTACCGGTCGGCGAGCCGCTTCCTGCACCGCGAGCGGCGCCGGGCCACGGCCGAGGAGGCGCGCCGCCTGGCCCTCCCGGAGGGGGCCGGGGTCCTCGACGTGCTGCGGCTGCGCTGCCTGGACGACGAACCGGTCATGCTGGAGCGGACGGCGTACGCGGAGTGGGTCGCGCCCACCGTCGAGTCCCTGCCCGTCGACTGCGCCTCGATCATGGACAGCATGGCCGAGGACGCGGGGATCGTCGCCCACTACGGCGAGCACCTCATCGACGCGGTGCCCGCCGGGAGCGACGACGCCCGGCTGCTCCGGGTCCGCCGGGGCAGCCCGCTGCTGCGGCAGCGGCACCTGACGAGCAATCAGGACGGCCGGCCCATCGAGTGGACCGAGGACCGCTACCGCGCGGGGAGCGTCACGTTCAACGTGAGCAACTCGGTGGGCACGGCCCCTCTGGTGCGGGATCCCGGCTCGCTGCTGATGTGAGGAATCACGGACCCGCGTGACCTGCGTCACTTATTAAGGGTTGTTTAAGAATCAACGTCGCGAAGGTTCCCTTTTCGCACGCCTTGGGCGCAGTTGACGCTTACCTTGAGCACCGGTCAGATTCTCCTCGGCTTCGCCGCAACTTCCACGGCTTCACCACACCTGGAGCATCGATGCTCGACAGGACTGCCCTGACCACAGCAGTCACGAACGGCGCCCCGATCCGGCCTCGTCCCCGCGCGGGACGACAGCGTCTTCGGAAAGGTCGCCGGACCCGGCGCCGACGCGCCGGGGCACGCGCGCAGGACGTCGAACTGTTCGACGTGACGCGGACCCTGCCGCGCGTCCCCGGGAGGCCGGACCGCACGGACGCCACGGCGCGGGAGGCCCCGGCACCTGCGGAAGGGCTCCCGGTCGCGACGGGCCGCACCGGCGCCCGAGCGGGAGAACCGGGGCGGGCTCTCGCTCCCGCTGCTGCTCACCGGCGCGCTCGCCGCGGGGATCGGACTCGCGGTCGGCCTCGTGCCCGAATCCGGCCCGACGCCCCCGGACGGCCTGTCCCTCGTGATGCCCGACCTGCCGACGCCCCACACGACCCCGGACGCCACGCCGTCGGCCACCGGCCGGAGCCCGCTGCCCACGGCAGCGCCGGCGACCGCCTCGAAAGCCGCCTCACGGCCGCCGGCCCCGTCCGCTCCCCGCCGTCGGCTCCGACTCCCCGCCCACGCGCGCACCCCGGCCGACGCCCTCGCCGACACCGCCCCGCAGCTCCCCGCGTCCCGATCCGCCCGGCGCGTCCGGGCTCGCGCTCGGCAGCACCGGGCCCGAGATCGTGGACCTCCAACGGCGCCTCCAGCAGCTGTACTTGTACCTCGGCCCGGCCGACGGGGTCTTCGGCGAGTCCCTGGAGGTGGCCCTGAGCCGCTTCCAGGTGGCCCGCGCCGTCCCGGAGGAGCCCGGCGTCTACGGGCCGATGACCCGCGCGGCCCTGTACGCCGAGACCGACCGGCCCGGCCGGAAGGGCCGGAACGGCTCGGACGGCAGAGGCGGATGGGGCGACTGGGACTCCTGACCGGGCCTCGTCGCCCCTCCCGGGCCCCGCGCCCGCCGCCCCCGCACGCCCCCTGTCCGTACGACGGCGGGCGCGAGCGCACCTTCACGGGATCTCCATCCGATGGACATGGGGCAGGTGTGTCACGGAGTTACTTTCGCGCGGTCAACAGGCTTCTGTTCACCCCCATATGACAGTGCGTCACAGCGGGGCGGGAACGTACACTCGCCGTCATGGCGTCCCGCACCGGCGGCTCAAGCCCCTCCGTCCCCGGCGCGGCACCCCTGGACACACCCGCGGACCCGGACCGGGCCGCGGCGCCCCGACCGAAACTCCCACCCGGCCGGCGGACACGCGGCCTGGGCCGATCCACAGCCCGGAAAGTATGATCAAGCGATGTCTGACATGACTGAGACCACGCCCGGCTGGCTGTCCACGGACGAACTGGACACGGCCAGGGCCCGGATGCCGATCCTCTACGTCGAGGCCGTCCCCGTGCGCGTGGACGACAGCGGCGAGGTCACCAGCATCGGGCTGCTCCTGCGGATCGGTGCGGAAGGAACGATCAGCCGCACCCTGGTGTCCGGCCGGGTCATGCACCACGAGCGCGTCCGCGACGCCCTGCTGCGTCACCTGGAGAAGGACCTCGGACCGGTGGCCCTGCCCCGCGTCCCCGCCTCCCTCCAGCCCTTCACCGTCGCCGAGTACTTCCCCACGGCCGGCATCACCCCTTCCACGACCCCCGCCAGCACGCCGTGTCCCTCGCCTACGTGGTCCCGGTCACCGGCGACTGCCGGCCGCGGCAGGACGCGCTCGACCTGGTCTGGTTCAGCCCGCAGGAGGCGGCCTCCCCGCCGTGCAGAACGAGATGCCCGGCGGCCAGGGAACGCTGCTCCGGCAGGCCCTCGCCCACGTCGGACACGCCTACTGAACCCCGCGTCCCCCGCGCCGCCGCCCACCCGGCTCCGGTTGACCTTGACACGGTGACAAGGTCTTCACTGGGGCCGAGGAGGTGGTCCCGATGACCATGGCGAACGAGGACACGGAGATGACGCGGGCACTGCGGGGCTCGCGAGCGACAGCGCGTCGGCACGGCTGCGGGCGGCGCTGGCGGTCGGCAGCGCACCGGACCCCGGTGCGTCGACGAGCTCGTCGGCCGCTGCGCCGTCGAGCCGGACTTCCAGGTGCGCGGATGCTCACCTGGGCGCTCACCCGCCACGCGCCGGAGCTGACGCTCCCCGCTCCTCGGCGAGCTCCGCTCGGAGCGGGCACAGGCGCGGAGCCAGGCCCTCCACACCCTGTCCAAGATCGGGGACGGAGTGCCTGGCCGGCGATCACGCGGGAGCTCATCACCGACGCCGACGACGAGGTGGCCCGCAGCGCCTGGCGGGCGGCGGTCGTCCTCGTCCCCGAGGGCGGGGAACACGGGCTGGCGCGGCGCTGGCGACCCAGCTCGGGCGGGGCGGGCGCGAGACGCAGCTGAGCCTCAGCCGGGCGCTGATCGCGCTCGGCGAGGCGACGACACCGGTCCTGCGGGCCGCGGTGTCGGACCCCGCCCCCGGTACGACAGCACGCGATCGCCACGGAGAGGCTGTCGCGGGACCCGAGCGCCGGATTCGACTTCGCGATCGAGGAGGCGAAGCGGATCGTGGCCCTCGGCACGAACGGCCAGGAGGAATGACAGTCCGTGTTGATCGGTGACGTGGCCCGGCACTCCGGGGTGAGCGCCCGCATGCTCAGGCATTACGAATCGCTCGGCCTGGTGCGGCCGAGCGGCCGTACCGGCGGCGGCTACCGGGAGTACTCGGACGAGGACATCCGGCGCGTCTTCCACATCGAGAGCCTGCGGTCCCTGGGGCTCTCGCTGCGCGAGGTCGGGCGCGCGCTCGACGAGCCCGGCTTCGCGCCCTCGGAGCTCGTCGACGACCTCATCCGCCAGACGCGCGAGCGCATCGCCACCGAGACGGAGCTGCTCACCCGGCTGCGCCGGATCGGTTCCGCGGAGCCCGCCGAGTGGCAGGACGTCCTCCAGATCGTCGCCCTCCTCCAGGCCCTGGGGTCGAAGAGCCCGGGGACGCGCCAGCGCGCGGCCCTGTCCTCTGCCGAGGAGGCCTCCGTGCCGGTGGAGGCGCTGGTGGACGCGGTACTGGGCGAGTCGGACCCGATCGTCGCGGGCTCCCTGCGCTGGGCGCTGGCGCGCGCGGGCGCCGCCGGGCTGCCGCCGCTGGCGCGCGGCCTCGGCTCACCCGCGGCCGAGGTCCGCGGACGCGCCGCCCGGTCCGTCGCCCAGGTCCCGGGCGGCGAGGCGACCGCTCTGCTGCGCCGGGCCCTCGCGGACCCCGACCTCGCGGTGCGGAGGATCGCCGCCGTGGAGCTGGGGGCGCGGGGCGTGGCCGACGCGGTCCCCACGCTCATCGGCATGGTCGTCGACGGCGTGAACGACGTCGACGCGGCCGAGACGCTGAGCGCGCTGGCGAGCGGTCCCGGGCTCGCGGACCGGATCACCGGTCTGCTCGTCGCCCGCCTCGCCCACGGCCCGGCGCAGGCGTCCGCGCGCCGGCGCCTCGCGCAGGCCCTCGCGGACATCCCGGGCGAAACGGCGTCGCGGGCGCTCGCGGAGCTGTCCTCGGACGAGGACCGGGCCGTCGCGCTGACCGCCGCGTACGTCCTCGGGATACGGGAGACGCGCTGACGGACGACGCGGCCGGCCGGCCACACGCGTGGCCGGCTCCAAACGGGACCGTGCGGCTACGGCCGCGCGTACCGGCGGATGCGGTAGCGCAGGCCGGTCGTGGACTCCCGCCAGTCGGTGTCCTCCGCGACCTGCCAGTCGGCGTCGATGGCCGGGGCGTACGTGTCGCCGTCGACCGCGGTGTCGACCTCGGTCACCGAGAGCGTCCGGGCGTGGGGCAGGGTGGCGCGGTAGATCTCGCCGCCGCCCATGACCCAGGCGGCGGCGTCCGCGACCAGCTCCAGGGCCTCGCCGACGGATCCGGCGCGCTCCGCGCCCTCGGCCGTCCACCCGCGTCCCGGGTCACCACGATGTTGCGGCGACCCGTCAGGGACGGAAGCGGGCGGGCAGGGAGTCCCAGGTCCTGCGGCCCATGATCACGGGGTGGCCGAGGGTGGTCGCCTTGAAGTGCGCCATGTCCTCGGGGAGCCGCCACGGGATGGTGTTGTCGGCGCCGATGACGCCGTCGGGGGTCTGTGCCCAGATGAGCCCGAGGGCCGGGCCCGTACGCGTAGGACTCATACGGCGACCGGAGCCTTGATGGCCGGGTGGTGCCGGTAGCCCACGATCTCGACGTCGGAGTAGGCGTAGTCGAACAGCGACTCGGCCTTGCGCAGCTTCAGCTCGGGGAACTCGTACGGGGTGCGGCCGAGCTGCTCGGTCACCTGGTCCACGTGGTTGTCGTAGATGTGGCAGTCGCCGCCGGTCCAGATGAAGTCGCCCGGCTCCAGGCCGACCTGCTGCGCCACCATGTGGGTGAGCAGGGCGTAGCTGGCGATGTTGAACGGGACGCCGAGGAACAGGTCCGCGCTGCGCTGGTACAGCTGGCAGGAGAGCTTGCCGTCGGCGACGTAGAACTGGAAGAAGGCGTGGCACGGGGCGAGCGCCATGCGGTCGAGGTCGGCGACGTTCCAGGCGGAGACGATCATCCGGCGGGAGTCCGGGTCGCGGCGCAGCGTGTCGAGGACCTGGCTGATCTGGTCGACGTGCCGGCCGTCGGGCGTGGGCCAGGAGCGCCACTGCACGCCGTAGACGGGGCCGAGCTCGCCCTTCTCGTCGGCCCACTCGTCCCAGATGGAGACGCCGTTCTCCTGGAGCCAGCCGACGTTCGAGTCGCCGCGCAGGAACCACAGCAGCTCGTACACGATGGACTTGAGGTGCACCTTCTTGGTGGTGACCAGGGGGAAGCCCTGCGCGAGGTCGTAGCGGAGCTGGTGCCCGAAGACACTCCGGGTGCCTGTGCCCGTCCGGTCGGCCTTGGCCGTCCCCGAGGTGAGCACCGTCTTCAACAAGTCTTCGTACTGGGTATCCGCCACGGTCGCCGAGTCTACCGCCGGACGCGGCGCGGCCTCGACCTGCGGGTCTCCGGGGCGCCGGCCGGGTCGGGTTCCGGCAGCGCGCGACAGACGCAGGGGAGGCCGTTGAATGGAGACGTGAGCACCGTTCGATGGCTTGCCGCGGCAGGACTCACCGCGCTGCTGGGCGCCGCGGGCCCCGGGCCGTGGGGCACCGCGACCCCAGGCCCACGCCGCCTCCGGCCCAGCCCCGCCCCGGCTCGACGACGCCGATGTGAACCGCGCCGTCGACCGGCTCGACGGAGTCGTCGAGGACGCCATGAAACGCACCGGCGTGCCGGGCGTGGCCGTCGCCGTCGTCCACGACGGCAAGGTGGTCCACCTCAAGGGTACGGCGTGCGGAAGGCCGGCGAGGGCGCGCCCGTGGACGCGGACACCGTCTTCCAGCTGGCCTCCGTCTCGAAGCCGATCGCCTCCACCGTCGTCTCCGGCGCCGTGGGCACCGAGGGCTGGACCGCGCCCGTCGCGCCGAACGTGCCGGGCTTCGCGCTCAAGGACCCGTGGGTGACCTCCCACGTGACGGTCGCCGACCTGTTCTCGCACCGCAGCGGCCTGCCCGACCACGCCGGGGACCTGCTCGAAGACCTCGGCTACGACCGCTCGTACATCCTGTCCCACCTGCGCTACGAGCCCCTCGCGCCGTTCCGTGCCAGCTATGCCTACACCAACTTCGGCCTCACGGCCGCCGCCCAGGCGGTCGCCGACGAGAAGGGCGTGCCCTGGGAGAAGCTCGCCGCCGACACGCTCTACAAGCCGGCCGGGATGAACTCCACCAGCTCGCGCTTCGAGGACTTCGCGAAGGCCTCCGACCGGGCCTGGGGGCACGTCAAGGTCGGCGGCGTCTGGAAGGCGGAGTTCGTACGGGACCCGGACGCCCAGTCCCCAGCCGGCGGGGTCAGCTCCTCCGCCCGGGACATGGCGACCTGGCTGAGGCTCCAGCTCGGCGACGGCAAGCTCGACGGCCGGCAGATCATCGGCGCCGACGCCCTGGAGCGCACCCACTGGCCCGAGGCGGTCTCCAGCCCGCCGCACGCCCCGGCCGGCCGGACCGGTTTCTACGGCCTGGGCTGGAACGTGAGTTACGACGACGAGGGCCGGCTCAGGCTCTCGCACACGGGAGCGTTCGCCGAGGGCGCGCACACCAACGTGACGATGCTGCCCGGCGAGCAGCTCGGCATCGTCGTCCTCACGAACGCCTCGCCGGTCGGCGTCGCCGACGCGGTCGCCCTCGACTTCTTCGACATCGCGCAGACCGGGAAGATCAGCCGCGACTGGATCCCGCTGGTGAACGCGCTGTACGAGCAGGAGGCGAACGCGGGCGTGTCGAAGACCGACTACGCCCACCCGCCGTCCGGCGCCGCGCCCGCGAAGGCGGCCGGCACGTACGCGGGCACGTACGCCAGCGGCTACTACGGGCGGGCGGAGGTCGTCGCCGGTGCGGACGGCGCCCTGACGCTCCGTCTGGGGCCGAAGCCCCAGTCGTACCGGCTGACGCACTACGACGGCGACACGTTCAGCTTCGTGACCGCCGGGGAGAACGCCGTGGGGCGCACCGGGGTCACCTTCGCCCCGGACGGGAAGTCGTTCACGGTCGAGTACCTGAACGCCGAGGGTCTGGGCACGTTCACGCGGGGGTGACGGCGTCCGGGTCAGGCGGGGCCGGTGGTCCACGGCCAGGCGGCCCCGCGGCCGGCCTCGATGAGGCCGACCATCCGGAACGCCGCGTCCGTGAGGCCGCCGAAGGTGTGCCGGTGGGGGCCCCGGGGGCTGTGGGCGGGCTGGTATCCCGCCAGGTTCCAGGTGTAGACCGGGATCTCGGCCGGGACCGTTTCGGCGGGCACGGCGGGCTCGTGGGGGGCGCCCTGTTCGTCGGTGACGATCAGGATCCGGTCGTGCTCGCGGTAGTGCTTCCGGACCGCCTTCGCGGTGTACGTGCCCCCCATGTCGCGGAAACGTCTCAGTACGTCGAGCACCGGCTCGCCCGGCGCGTAGGGCACCTCCGCGCTGCCCCAGCCGAACTCCACCAGGTTCGCCTGCTCGGCGCGCGCGGCCAGCGCGGTGCCGAAGACGGCGGCCGCGTCCGCGCGGGTCAGTTCGGACCGCTCGGAGACGGTGTCCCAGAACATGGAGTCGGAGCGGTCCACGAGGATCAGGGTCCGGCCGGGCAGGGCCGGTACGTTGGCCAGGGAGTGGCCGAGGGCCCGTTCCAGCGGGGCCGCCCAGCGCGGCGACGGCGCCTTCTGGTGGGCGGCCAGGTAGCGGAAGGGGAACTGCCGGGACCGGGCGACCTCGGCGGGGTCCGAGAGGCGCTCGGCGACCCGGGCCGCGGCCTCGTCCGAGACGCCCGCCTCGTCGAAGTTCCGCAGGTTCCGCAGGAGCGCCATCGGTCCCATGGTGGGGATGACGGCCTCCCAGACGGCGGCGTCCATCGGTCCGTGGAGCCAGCCCGCCACGGCCTCCCACGTCATGCCCGCCGCGGCGAGGCGCGCGGGGCCGTCCGGCCCGGTCACCAGGGCCCGGCGTTCGTCGGGCGCCGTCTCCATCAGCGCCCGGTGGGCGGTCAGCAGGGCGTCGGAGGTCGGCGGGACCGCGCGCTCCGGGTGGTGGCGGCGGTCCAGGGCGTACCGGAAGAGCGCGCCCTGCCAGGGCTTGTCCGGGTCGGGGTGGCGTGCACCAGGTTGAGCACGTCGCCGAAGCGGAAGGCCCTGGACGCGGTGTCGTACTTGAGCAGGGCCCGGGACGTGTACAGGCGGCGTACCCCGTCGGCGACGCCCCGCTTCACGGGCTGCGGCACGTTCCGCCCGTACGCCGAGATCCAGTGGGCGAGCAGTTCCCCCGGCTCGTCGGCGCGCTGGAGCACGGAGTCGATCACGGACCGGTTGGACGGGCCTGCGGTCGCCCCGGCTTCGAGCCGGGCCCGTACGTACGCGGCGGCGCCGACCAGGGACGCCGTGCGCATGTTGCCCTCGCCGCGCAGCCAGCGCAGCAGGCTCGCCGTCCACTCCGGGTCCCGGACGGCGAGTTCGCCGACGAGGCGGGTGTACCGGCCGTCGCGCTCCTCGCCGGTCTCGTAGAACGTCCGCTGCGAGACGAAGTTGCCGACGGCGAGGAGGAAGAGTTCGTCCCGGGGCTCCCGGACGACGGCCGGACCGCCGGCGTAGGTGCGGAACTCCGGTTGCCCTGGCCTGTAGCGGGGCCGTGGCGGTGACGAGGGCATCGAGCGGGCGGTCGCCAGGACGTGCGGGGCCACGAGCATGTCGGACCACATCTTGGAGACGCGCGGGGTGTGACGAGGCAGTGAATCCCCCCGGATTCAGACGATCTGACGGCCCCGGGCGCTGCGTCCGGCGGGGCGAAGACGCCCGCGCCCGCCGAGATCAGGAAAGGCGGCGGCATCACTTGGATTCGAAGGAAGTAGCCGCAGCCGGGCGCATCGGAAGGCGCGGTCGCGCTGCCAACCTACAAGGTCCACGGGACTGGGCACCACCCGATTAACGCGGGTCGGGGCTCCGCGGGCCGCTCCCGGCGGTCGGCGCGGGGCGCGCAAGGGGCGGGTACCGTGCGGCGGCGCCCCGCCCGGAGTCGGGGGCGGCCGGCTAGTCGCTCACCCCCAGCGTGCCGGCGAGCCGCTCCAACAGGTCCGCGAGGTGGGCCTGTTCGTCCTCGCCGAGTCCGGCGAGGAGGCGGCGCTGGTTGTCCAGGTGGACGGCGATGAGCTCGTCGGTGAGGGCGACGCCCTCGGGGGTGAGGGTGATGAGGCGGCCGCGCGAGTCGGTCTCGTCGACGGTGCGGGAGACCAGGCCCCGGGCTTCGAGCCGGTCGACACGTTTGGTGATGGCGCCGGTGGTGACGAGGACGGTGCGGCTGAGTTCGCCCGCCGACAGGGCGTAGGGCTCGCCGGCGCGTCTCAGCGCGGCGAGCAGGTCGAAGTCCCCGCTGCCCAGACCCGCCGCGGCGAAGGGCGGGCGCAGTCGCTGGTCGAGCGTGTGGGTGAGCCGGAAGAGCCGGCCGATGACGAGCATCGGCGACACGTCCAGATCGGGGCGCTCTCGGTTCCACTGGTCGACGATGGCGGCGATGGCGTCGGGCTCCATCTCTTCACTCTATCTTCCACGGATGATAAATTATCTTCCGTGGAAGATACCAGCGTCCGCGAGGCCGCCGCACACACGGACCACCCCTCCGACAGCCCCTCCCCGCACGCCGCCGCCTCATCGCCTCCAGCCTGGCCACCTCCATAGGCGACGGCATCTACGTGCCGCTGACCATGCTGTTCATCCATGGACTCACCGGCCTGTCCCTCACCTCGATCGGCACGGGCCTCACGGTCGCCGGACTCAGCGCCCTGGCCTTCATGCCCGCCGCGGGCATCCTCATCGACCGCTTCGGCGGCCGCCGCGTCCTCATCGCCGTGCTCGCCCTGCGCGCGATCGGCTTCGCCGCCTACCCGTTCGCCGACTCCTACCCCGCCTTCCTGACGATCGCCCTGATCGTGGCGGTGGGGATGTGGGCCTCCTCGCCGAGCCAGCAGTCCCTCATCGGCGACCTCGCCCGGGGCGCCGAGCGGGACCGGCTCCTGGCCTGGGACCGCAGCCTGCGCAACGCCGGGATGGGAGCGGGCAGCCTGGCCGCCGCGGGCATGCTCGCGTGGAACGGGACCACCGGCTTCATCGTCGCCGCCGAGGCCCTGGCCGCCGTCTTCGCCGTCGCCGCGGTGCTGGTCGCCCGGATCCCCGGGTCCGCGGCGTCACCACGCGGCCGGACACGCGCGGCGGATACCGCCAGGTGCTCGCCGACCGCCCCTACCTCCTCATCACGACGGCCAACTTCCTCATCGCCTTCGGCTACACCGCCCAGGCCATGGCCCTCCCGGTCTTCCTCACCCGCGACGTCGACCTGCCCGACGCCCTGGCCGGCACCGTCTTCGCGGTCAACACCGTCCTGGTCGCCGCCCTCGGCGTCCCCGCCGCCCGCCTGAGCGCACGCGGCCGACGCACCCGTACGGCCGCGCTGGGCGCCGTCACCTTCGCCCTCTCCTTCGCCGCGTTCGCCCTCCTCCCCCGGCTGGTCCACGGCGCGGACGCCCTCGTCGCCGTCCTGGCGGTCGCCGCGCTCTACACCACCGGCGAGCTCATCCACTCCGCCCCCGCCCAGAGCCTCTCCGTCCAGGCCGCCCCCGACCACCTCCGGGGCCGCTACCTGTCGGTCCACCAGCTCTCCTGGTCGATCTGCCGCACCATCGCCCCTATGCTCCTGGGCTTCCTCCTCGACACGGGCCCCCTGCACCTGTGGGCGGTCCTCGCCCTGCTCGTCCTGACCGGCGCGGCGATCCTCCTGTGCGCGGAACGCTCCCTCCCGGCGCACACCAACCTCCCGGACCGGCCCGCCACCCCCTCCGGGTGAGCCGACGCCCCGGCAGCGCGCCGACCACACACTCGTACGGGTGAACCCGACTCCGCCCTGGCGTGGCCGCCGTTCCGGCCTCCGCCGTGTGCCGGACGGCCCGTCGCGCGCTCGGGGACGCCGGAGGGGACGCACGGGGCGCGCCGGAGGGCGGAGCCCGTCGTTACGATCGGCGCCGCTGAGCCCGACGCATCGGCGCCTGTTCGTCATGCACAGACCCGACCTGCTGTTATGCCGCCATGCAGACGCCGCGGAGGCCGGTTGTTCCGCACGACGGCAGGGAGGGACACGTACGCATGGTGGAGCAGGAACAGGGCGCGGCGGCGCAGTTGGCGCGGCTGTTGCGCCGGTGGTGGAAGGAGGCCGGCAGCCCTACCGGGGGCACGCGGCCGACCCAGCAGGCGCTGGCCGCGCGACTCGGCATCGACCAGACGACCCTGTCGCGCTATCTGAACCCGAAGCACCTCTCGACCGCGCCCCTGCGGGTGGTGGAGACGCTGCACGCCCAGTTGCGCGCCCCGCGGCGGAACTCGAACGGGCGCGGGAGCTGTGCCGGGCCGCGCTGCGGGAGAACGGACGCCAGCGAACCGCCGAGGGCGCCGAGGAGCACTCCGTACGGGCCGGTGCCGGAGGCGACGGGCCTCCCTCGCCCGATGCCGACCGGGACGAGGCACCGGCCGCCGACGGTGCCGGCGTTCCCGCCCGGCGGCACCGGCCCCGGTGGCTCCGGCCCGTCCTGCTCGCGGCGGCCATGGCGCTGGCGTTCACCGCGGGCATGGCCGTCGACGCGCGGCTCTCCGCCCGGGACCACCGGGCCACGGCCGAGGGGCGGCGGCGCCGTGCCCGCGAGCAAGACCCCGTACGAGTGGCCGTTGCTGCGCAGGGGCGAGGAGGACCAGTTCGGCCGCGCCCGCGCCTTGCAGCACCTGCTGAACGCGCACGGGTACGAGGTGCGGGCCGACGGCTTCTTCCGGGAGGACACCCAGGACGCCGTGATGGACTTCCAGGAGCGGCACGACCTGCCGGTCGACGGCAAGGTGGGCCGGCAGACCTGGCCGGAGCTGGTGAAGGTCGTCGGGCACGGGTCGGGGGCCTCCGAGGTGCGCGCCGTGCAGGAACTCCTCAACAACGTGGGCCAGGGCGGTACGGCGGTGTCGGGGAGGTTCACCGAGGCCACCGCCCAGGACCTGAGGTTCTTCCAGCGCACCCACGGCCTCGCCGCCACCGGCCGGGTCACCGTGGACACCTGGCTGGCCCTGCTCGTGGAGCAGCTCCCGCCCGTCAAGGCACCGGCCTACCAGCGGGGCCCGAGCCCGCTGCCCTCCGCCTCCGTGTGAGAAGGGCGGCGGCCCCTGTGCGGGAAGGGCGGCGGGCTCTGCGCGAGAAGGGTGGCGGGCCCGCCGCCCCGCCCTGCGCGCGACGCTCATGCACCGCCGCATGATCCGGACATAAGCCGAGGTCAGAGCCCCGTCATACGGCCTGCATCGATGCGCCTCGGCAAGCGGCGCGGATCGTCTTCCCGCACCCCTCCGGCCCGGTGATCCTGGTTCGGCGGCCGACGCCCCGGACAGCCCGCCCCCTCCGCGGGGCGTCCCTCCGGGTGCTCCTTCCGGCCCGCAGCCCACCCGTGCACGGCCCGGAGTCACCGGGCCGTGCGGACAGCACGAGGGAGACGCATGAGCGGCAATGGACAGCACCTGCGCGGCACCCTGATCGCCGGGGCCCTGGCGACCGCCCTGGCCCTGGCACCGGCCGCCGCCGCACGGGGACCGCCCGGCGGCGCCGCCGGCCGGACCGACGACCCTGGTCTTCGACAAGAACCCGGAGGACCCCACCGACTCCCGGCTCCTCGTCTACAAGGGCAAGGAGAAGGACCGCAAGCTGTGGTCCGTCTTCCGCGCCGGATCGGGCACCGGCGTCACCGACGACTGCAAGCACTCCCAGGGCTGGCTGCCCAACGGCACCTGGAAGATCAAGCTCAAGTCCCGCACGTACAACGGCAGGCTCGTCAGGGCTACGCCGTCTCCCTCCAGGACATGCCGTGCTCCAAGGGCACCCTGACCCGTAAGGAGATGCTCATCCACTCCGAGATGAACCGCGACGGCACCCAGGGCCGCACCGAGGCCCGCCGCTGGAACGGCGTCAGCGACTACAAGTCCTACGGGGCTGCGTGAAGCTCAGCCCCGACGACATCAAGAAGATGTTCCGCCTCTTCGACCGCCCCGGCTTCGGCTGGCCCACCCACCTGCGCGTGGTGTCCTGACCCCGGACACACCGGACCGAAGCCGCGCCGGAGCCCTCTCGGCTCCGGCGCGGCCCCCGTACCGCGCTCACTCGCAGCGGTACGTGAACGTGCCCTCGGCCGTGTGCGGGGTGGGGACGTGATCACGAGGCGTGCCGCGGCGTGGTGGGTGCCGGTGCCCTGGAAGGTCCAGAGGAGGTGGAGCCGGGCCTCCTTCAGGCCGGGGGTGAGGGTCTCGTGGAGGGGGGTGGAGCGGGTGCCGTCGCTGCGTTCCCAGTGGTAGGTGAGGGTGCCGGGGCGGCCGTCGGTGTGGACGACGCCGACCACGTCCGCCGTGCCGTCGCAGCCGAGCGGCGCCGCGGGGCGGTGACCGCGACGTCCCGGACGGAGAGGCGGGGGCCGTAGGCGCGCCAGGCGAGGAGGGCCAGGACGGCGAGGAGGAGCACGGCGGCGGGGGCGTACCGGAGCGGCCATCGGGAGCGGGGCCGGCGGGGTGGCGGGGCGCCGGGCAGGGTGCCGTGCCAGATCTGGGCCGCCGTGGGGTGTTCGCGGCGCGGCGCGCGGCGGCCGCGGTCACTCCGGGCCGAAGCGCAGCACCTCGCCCTCCACGCGGTCGGGCACGGGGGCGGGGCCGGGCCCTCGAACCAGTGGCTGCCCAGGTGAGTGGCGCTGTAGGCGTCGTCGTTCATGTGATCACACACCGCCGGATGAAGACCTGTTGCAGGGAACCGCCGTTCGCGGCGGCCGGGTCCGTGGTCGCGCGCACTCCCCAGTAGCAGCCGGCGCCCCGGACCGCGTGCGGGAGCGTGAGGGTGTAGCGGCCCGCTCCTTCGCGGCGCAGGGTCTCGGAGCCGTCCGGTGTGCCGGGGGAGCCCTTCTCGTCGCCGGTGAACCACTCGACGAGCAGGGTCAGGGGCCCGTTCCGTCGGTCGTGATCTCGATCGTGGCCTCGGCGTCCGTCGGCCCGGTCTGGCGCAGGCTCGTGACGGAGACGCCGGTGACCACGACGGGCGGCGGCGTCGAGGGGGCGGGGTGGTCGGCGTGGGGAGGGGTGCTGGTGGGCGGGGTCGTGGGCGGCTCGGTCGTGGGGTCGGTGAGGGCAGGGGCGTCGTCGGGGCGCGGGCGTCGGGGAGGTCATGGGCGGGGGCTCCGGGGTGTCCGGGGAGGTGGAGGGTTCCGGGGACGTCGGGGGCGGGGTGGGGTCGTCGGGGGCGGGCCCGGGGCCGGGGGTCCTCGCTCGGTGAGGTGGTCGTCGTCGCGAAGGCCTGGGCGGCCCTGTCCCCGTCCGCCCGTTCTTCCCCGGCCTGGGCGGTGAGGGCCAGCAGGAGGGCCAGGGCGAGGGCGGCGGCGCCCGCCGGAAGTCCGCGGAGGAGCCGTCGCCAGGGGGCGGCGGGGCCCGGTCAGGGTCGTCGTGGCGAGGGCGGTCGTGCCCGTGGCCGTACCGCCGGAGGGGAAGAGCAGCGGCAGGAGCGCGGCGAGGGCCGCGAGGCGGCCCGGCCGCGCTCCTCCCAGTCCGGTCCGTACGCGGCGGTGGCGACCGACTCCAGTTCGCCGACGAACGCGTCGGCGTTCTCCGGCCGCTCGTGCGGGGCCTTGGCGAGGCCGCGGCGGATGAGCGGGCGCAGCGGCTCCGGTGCCTGTCCGTCGGGGACGGGTGCCTCCAGGTGCTGGAGGGCGAGTTCGGCGACGTTGTCCCCCGCGAAGGGTTTGCGTCCGGTCAGGCACTCGAAGAAGGTGGCGGTCGCCGCGTAGACGTCGGCCGCGGGCGAGGCGGGGGCGCCGTTCCACTGCTCGGGCGCCATGTAGGCGGGTGTGCCGGCGATGCCGGGGCTGCTGTCGCGTCCGGTCGCGATCCCGAAGTCGACGAGCTTGGAGGATCCGTCGGCGGCGACGAGGACGTTCTCGGGCTTGTAGTCGCGGTGGACGACGCCCGCCCGGTGGGCGGCGGCGAGGCCGAGGAGCGAGCCCTTGAGGACCGTGAGGGCGGCCTCGGGCCCGGTCGCGCCCTCCCGGGCGAGGAGGGCGCGCAGGGCGACGCCGTCCACGAGCTCCATGACGATGGCCGCTCCCCGCGGCGCCTCGACGTACTCGTGGAGCGCCACGACGTGGGGGCTGTCGAGGGCGCCGAGGAGCCGGGCCTCGGCGCGGAACCCGCGGACGAACGACGCGTCCGAACGGAGCCGCTCGCTCAGGTACTTCACGGCCACCGGCACGCCGGTCGCCTCGTGGACGGCCAGCGCCACGCGTCCGCTGCCGCCCGCGCCCAGCTCCCGGTACTCGGTGTATCCCGGGACCACCCATGCGCTCATCCCCGTCCCCCCTCGGAACCGGCCGTGGCAGCCTTCCTCCACAGGGACAGATTCTCGCCACGGCCGGTTCCCGGGGGTAGGGGAAGTCGGTGGTTTCCGACGGTACGTACGGCGTGTTCCGGCCGTGTGCGGCGCCGCCGCGGGGCCGGTGGGGCGTCAGGTGCGCAGGCGGGTGTTGAGGCGGGCGGCCTGGCGGGTCAGGTGGTCGCGTTCGAGGGTGTCGGTGGCCTTCTTCGCGGCCTCGGCGTACAGCCGCGCCGCCGTCGCCGGATCGCCGGAGCGTTCGTGGAGGTACGCCGCCACCGCCGTGTGGCGGGGCAGGGCGGGGTCCAGCCGCGCGAGCTCGGCCAGGCGGCGCGTGGTCCGTCGGCCTCGCCGACGGCGACCGCGCGGTTGAGGCGGACGACCGGGCTGTCGGTCAGGCGCGCGAGCTCGTCGTACCACTCGACGATCTGGACCCAGTCGGTCTCCTCCGCGGTGGGGGCGTCGGCGTGGAGCGCGGCGATGGCGGCCTGGGCCTGGAACTCGCCGAGGCGGTCGCGGGCGAGGGCCGCCTGGAGGATCTCGACGCCCTCGGCGATCGCCCCGGTGTCCCACCGTCCGCGGTCCTGCTCGGCGAGCGGCACCAGGCTGCCGTCGGGCGCGATCCGGGCGGCGCGCCGGGCGTGGTGGAGCAGCATGAGGGCGAGGAGTCCCGCGACCTCCGGGTGGTCGATGGCGGCCGCGAGCTGCCGGGTGAGCCGGATGGCCTCGGCGGCCAGGTCGACGTCGCCCGAGTAGCCCTCGTTGAAGACCAGGTAGAGGACGCGGAGCACGGTGGCGACGTCACCCGGGCTGTCGAGCCGGACCCCGGAGACGGTGCGCTTGGCCCGGCTGATGCGCTGCGCCATGGTCGCCTCGGGGACCAGATAGGCCTGGGCGATCTGGCGGGTGGTGAGGCCGCCGACGGCGCGCAGGGTGAGCGCGACCGCCGACGACGGCGTCAGCGAGGGGTGGGCGCAGAGGAAGTACAGCTGGAGGGTGTCGTCCGCGGAGGGCGCGGGGCCGGGCGCGGGCTCCTCCTCGACGAGGTCCTCGCGCCGGCGCCGGGCGGTGTCGGAGCGGGTCGCGTCCAGGAACTTGCGCCAGGCCACGGTGACCAGCCAGCCCTTCGGGTCCCGGACGGGGTCTCCCCGCTCGAGCGCAGCCGAGAGCTCGGGGAGGGCGGCGGGCCAGACGCGGACCGCCTCCACCAGGGCGTCCTGGACGGCGTCCTCGGCCGCCGCGAAGTCGGCTCCGCGGCGGACGAGGACGGCGAGGACTCCCGGTATGAGGCTGCGGAGCAGGGCCTCGTCCATGGGGGCGGTCACTCCGTGATGGTGGGCGCCGTGCCGTAGAACGGGCGCAGCTCCAGCCACTCGTGGATGGGCTTCCCGCCGGCCCCGGGGGCGGCCGAGAGTTCCCCGGCGAGCTCGACGGCGCGCTCGTAGCTGTCGACGTCGATCACCATCCAGCCGGCGATGAGGTCCTTGGTCTCGGCGAAGGGGCCGTCGGTGACGGGCGGGCGGCCCTCGCCGTCGTAGCGGACGAAGGTGCCCTCGGGGGCGAGCGCCTGGCCGTCGACGAACTCGCCCGTGGCTTCGAGGCGGGTCGCGAAGTCCCTCATGTACTGCATGTGGGCCGAGACCTCCTCCGGCGTCCACCGGTCCATGGGCACGTTGTTGACCGGGTCCGGAGCACCGCGGTAGTGCTTCAGCAGCAGGTACTTGGCCATGGTGTTCTCCTCGGTGCGGGTGCGGCCCATTCTGGCCGCTCTCACACCGGGGACGGAGCCGGACACGGCTTCTCGACATCGCCGCCCGGATTTCTTTCGGCTGTTTTTCGGCGCGCGGTCAGCACGGGGCCAGGCCGGCCGTCGTCGGCGGGGTCCGCGCTCCGTCGCGGGGCACGGGGACGTGCGGACGGTGGTGGGGCACGGGGCGCGGCCGTCGTCGCGGCGAGGTCCAGGGCCGCGAGGAGGAGGCGCAGGGCCCGGCGGGCCTGGGGTGCGTCGAGCCGGGCGTCGAGGTCGGCCAGGGCGCGGTGGGCGCGGTGCCGGGCGCGGCCGGTGCGTCCGGTGCGGTGGTCGGCGAAGGCGCGGGCGTAGTGGGCCAGCGCCGCGCCCAGGCGTCGTTCGCGCAGTCCGCCTGCGCGAGGGCCCGGCGGGCGGTGCGGGCCGCCGCGGCGGGGTGTGGTGGGCCTGGACCACGGCCAGGGCGGCGAGGCTGACGGCGGGTGACGGGCCTCCGGGGGCGCCGCCGGGGTGGTGTCAGCCGCCTGGCGGTAGTAGGCGGCGGCCGCTCCGGGGTCCTGCCGCTGCCACGCGAGGGTGCCGTGGACATGGGCGATGCGGCCGAGGAGGGCGTCGTCGCCCGGCGAGTACGGCCGCCGGCCAGGCGAGGGACAGCAGGTGGTGTGCCGTGCCGGGGTCCCGGGCCGCGCAGAGCCAGGCCGCGAGCCATCGGCCGTGTGCCACGAGCGGGCTGTCGGCGGGCAGCCGGGGCAGCAGGGCGCGGAGGTGGTCGCCGCCTTCCCGGGCGTGGTCGTGCACCGCCCACCAGAACCAGAGGTGCAGCACGGTCTCCAGGGCCGTCTCGGCGTGACCGGCCCCGTCCCCGGCGCGGTGCACGAGCGCCATCAGGTCGTCGTGCTCGTCCTGGACGGTCTGGAGCGCCTGGCGCTGGAGGCCGGTGCTCCACAGGGTCTCGGCGACGGCCGCCGCGCCGCGAAGTGGGCGGCGTGCCGGTCCCGCGTCACCGGGAGTTCGCCCGCCGCCGCGAGCCGTTCCGTACCGAAGTCGCGGGCGGCCCTGGCCATGCGGTAGCGCGGCGGGCGCACCGCGCCCGCGTCCCCGGAGACGTGGAGCACGCCCGTGGCGCTCAGCGCGGCCAGGGCGGGGGCACCTCGTGGGGCGCGAGGTCGGAGCCCGCGCACACGAACACCGCCGCCGCCTCGGTGAAGGGCCCGGCGAAGACGCTGAGCCGGCGCCAGACCCGGCGCTGCTCCGGTTCGCACAGGGCGTGCACGGCCCCGAGGGAGGTGCGCAGCGTGCGGTGCCGCAGCAGGAGCGGGGCCGGGTCGGCCAGCCGGCACCGGCCGGATTCGAGGTGGGCGGCCAGCTCCGTCATCGTCCACTCCCCCAGGCGGCCCGCGGCCAGTTCGAGGGCCAGGGGTACGCCCTCCAGGAGCCGGCACACCCGGGCCACGGCCGCCGGGTCGGCCTCCTCGGTCCATCCGCGCTCCCGTGCGCGGGAGACCAGGAGCTCCGCCGCGGGGGACGGGCCGGTCCGGCCCGGTGGCGCCTCCACCGGCAGGGGCCCGAGTCTGATCGCCTTCTCGTCGCCGAGGCCGAGCGGCCGCCGGGCGGTCACCAGGACCCTTACCGTCGGCCGGGCGATCAGGAGGCTCTGGACCAGGCCGATGCATTCCGTGTGCACGGGGTCGACGTCGTCGAGGAAGAGGAGCACCTCGCCGGCGGGGAGGGCGGCGGCGGGGTCCGTGCGGGCCGGGTCCCCGGGCGGGCCGGCGCCGTCGAGTGCCCGGACTACCCGTGCCGTCAGTGCCCGGCGGTCCACGGGGACCGCGTCGTGCCACCGCACCCGGACCACCGTGCGCGAGGGGCCGTCGGCGGGGCCGTGACGGCGGCCAGGGCCAGGCGGCTCTTGCCCGTCCCGGCCGCCCCGGTCACGGTGACGAGCCGGTGCCCGGCGACGGCGTCCCGGAGCGCGGCGAGCTCCCGTCCCGTCCGACCAGGGCGTGGCCGTCCCGGAAGCGGTCCACGAACCGGGCGTCGTGTCCCTCGTCCCGATTCCACATCTCCGGCACCGAGCTTCCTCCAGATCTTCGCTCTCGCCACCGACCCGCCACGATCGGGAGTCGGCACAGAACCCGCAGGTCCTGGGTGCAGAACCGTCACTGCACCGGGCGTCACGGCAACCCCAACGCGCTCCCCCGTCCACGGGTGGCGCGGACGGAGCCGAACCACCCGCCGCAACGAACGGGGGAACGCGTGACCGATACGACGGAACCGCCGCGCCGACCCGGCCGCCGGATATCAGTCAGTCGCCCGCAAACCCTCCCGAAGTCTCTCCGGCATCGGCCGATCCGGATGCACTTGTTCCATGGCTTGAAAGCAATCCCTTGACCTACCCGGCAGTTGATGATCAATTCGAGTCCTCTTCGATCGCGCCCGGGGTGTCACGGGATCACCCGGGCTCAGAACCTGGGGGACCAATGGCCAACGCGATCATGCTCGACCTGCCGTTTCCACCTCGCAGCAATCCGAACCAGGCATCCGTCGCGCAGCTCCACCGGCACTGGCTCCTCCGCAACGAGGGACTCACCGGAGCCATCCCCCTGACCGCGTACGACAAGTGGGACGTGCCCCGGCTCGCGGCGTTCACGAGCCCGGATTCCGCCGCCGAGGAGCTCGCCCTCGCCGCGGATCTGCTCAGCTTCTACTTCCTCTTCGACGACGGTTTCGACTCGGAGCTCGGCCGGTCGCCCGCGCGAGTGGCGGAGGTGTGCCGCCGCCTGACGGCCCTTCTGTACGGGGACGGGCCCGCGCCCGGCGCCCGTACGCCCGTCGAGCAGGCCTTCGTCGACCTCTGGGAACGCAGCGCGCGCGGCATGTCGGCCCGCTGGCGGGCCCGGTCCGCCTACAACTGGGAGTGGTACTTCGCCTGCCACCCGGCCGAGGCCGCCGGCCGGCTCTCCGGGCGGCTCCCGGACCGGGAGGGCTATCTGGCGCTCCGCCGGGGCACGGCCGCCATGGAGACCCTCTTCGACATGGTCGAGCGGCTCAACCGGTTCGAGCTGCCGCAGGAGGTCCTGCACCACCCGTCCTTCCGGCGGATGCGCCAACTGGCCGCCGACATACCGTCGTTCACCAACGACGTGCACTCGTACGCCCAGGAGCTCGCCCGTGGCGACGTCGCCAACCTGGTGATGATCGTCCGCGAGGAGCTCGGCGGCACCCCCGAGGAGGCGGCGGCCCAGGTGATGCGCGAGGCCCAGGCGATGGTCGACCGCTTCGTGGAACTGTCGTCCGAGGTGCCCGGGATCTGCGAGCTCCTCGGCCTCGCCCCGGCCGCCCGCGAGGCCGCCCGCCGGTACGTCGACGGCCTCGCCTCCTGGATCGCCGGCTACCACCGCTGGGAGATCGACACCGGCCGCTACGACCGCTGAGCGGCGGCGCCCGGCGAGCTCGTGGGCGCGCGCCGCCCGGCCCGGGGCGTCCTCGGCGAAGGGGCCCCGGGCCGGGCTCAGGTGTCCCCGAGCGCCAGCTTGACGCCGAAGCCGACGAGCACCGTGCCGGTGACCGCGTCGATGCCGCGCCGCACCGAGGCGCGGTTCAGCCAGCGGCGGACGAGCCGGGTGCCGAAGATCAGGGCGCTGAACCAGACCAGCCCCTCCAGGTCGTGCACGGTCGCGAGGACGACGCCCATCAGCAGGTGCGGGGCGTCGGCGGGGATGAACTGCGGCAGCATCGCCATGTAGAAGACGCCGTTCTTCGGGTTCAGCAGGCTGGTGCCCACCCGCGCGCCCAGCACCGCGCCCAGGTCGCCTCCGCGGCCGTGGCCTCCGTCCCGTCCGCGGTGTCCCCGGGCCGGACCGGCCGCGCTCCTTGAGCGTCCGGCGGATCATCCCGATCCCGAGCCACGCCAGGTACGCGGCACCGGCCAGGCGCAGCGCGTCGTACAGCAGCCGGGAGGCGGTGAGCACCGCCGAGGCGCCGAGCGCGGCGGCCACGCCCCACACGAGCACGCCGGAGAGGATGCCCAGCGCCGTCGCGAAGGCCCGGCTCCGGCCGAGGGTGATCGCGGAGCGCAGCACCAGAGCGGTGTCGAGGCCCGGCATGACGGTCAGCATCCCCGCCACGACGGCGAAGGAGGCGATGGCAGAGGCAACGGTCATGCGGTCATCCTGGGGCCGGGGCCGCGATCACGTCCAATGCGGTTCGCTGCACCGCGCATCAGCGGAACTGATGCCGCCGCGTCACGCGCGGCCGGTGCCGACGAGGTGCTCGGCGAGGTCGCGGGCGCGGCGCCGGGTCCGCCGCCGGGGCGGGTCGCGCCGGCGGCGAGGAGGCCGTCGACGAGGAGGAGCAGCTGGTCGGCGGCGAAGCCGGCCGCGCGTGCCCGAGGGCGGTGAACTCGTCGGCGAACAGGCCGTGGAGGGTGCGCCGGTACTCCCTGGTGACCTCGTGTCCGGGGTGGTCCGGGTCCGTGAGCGCGAGGTCGGCGGCGAGGTACCGGCAGCCGTGGAAGTCGGGGCGGCGGCGATGGCGGCGAGCCGGTCGACGACGGCGAGGAGCCGGTCGCGGGGTCGTCCCCGCCGCGGCCATGGTGGAGCGGTACCGCTCCAGGTCCTCGGCGGTGCTGCGGCGCAGCACTTCGGCGACGAGGCCGTCCTTGCCGCCGAAGTGCTCGTACAGCGAGCGGCGGGCGACTCCGCTCCCTTCAGCAGGGCGTCCACGCCGACGCCGACGCCCTGACGGTAGGTCAACTCCTGCGCGGCGAGCAGGAGTCGCTCGCGGGGTCCCGGCTTGGCGGAAGTGGTCATGCCGCGATTCTGCCGCACTTGACACGGTAGATCAACCGGTCTATCTATAACCCTCGTAGACCGACTGGTCTATCTCTTCCGAGGAGGCGTCCATGCCCGTACGCACCACCGCCGAAGTCATCGACCGTTTCAACCGCGCGTTCACCGACCGCGAGGCCGGCCTCCTCGACGGCCTGATCGCCGAGGACTGCGTCATGGAGAGCGTCCAGCCCGCGCCGCGCGGGGAGCGGGTCTCGGGGCGCGAGGCGTGCACGCGGTGGTGGACGGCTCTCGTCGACGACCGCACCTCGCGGTTCACCCCGCAGGAGGTCATCGTGGCGGGCGACCGCGCGACGATCGTGTGGACCTACCACTTCGGGGACGGCCCCGACCAGTGGACGCAGGGCGTCAACGTCATGCGGGTGACGGACGGCCGGATCGTCGAGGCGCTCGGCTTCGGCAAGACCGCGGAGAGGTCCCGCTCGCCGCCGGGACCGACGGGGCGTGACCCCGGCGGAGCGGCCCACCCCACCCACCTCTCACGAAGGGCACGACCGATGCGGAGCTACCACCTGTCCCACAGCGGGGCCGGGCTGTCCGGCCTCACCGTCCGCGAGCACGACGTCCCCGCGCCCGGCCCCGGCCAGGCCCTGGTGGCCGTGCGCGCGACGTCCCTGAGCTTCCGCGAGCTCATGGTGCTCGACGGGACCTACGTCCTGCCGGTGAAGCCGGACGTCGTCCCGGTCTCGGACGGGGCGGCGAGGTGGTCGGGGTCGGACCGGGCGTCGACGCGGTACGGGTCGGGGACCGCGTCGCCGCCACGCTCTTCCCGTCCTGGCAGGACGGCCCCTTCGCCGTCGAGCACCTCGCGCAGCGCGGCGGCTCGCTGGACGGCATGCTCACCGAGTTCGCCCTCGTCGAGGCGGACTCGCTCGTGACCGTTCCCGCGCACCTGACGTACGCGGAGGCCGCCACCCTCCCTGCGTGGCCGTCACCGCGTGGAACGCGCTGACCGGCGACGGAACCGGGGTCCGCCCCGGCGACACCGTCGTCGTGCAGGGCTCCGGCGGCGTCTCCCTCTTCGCCCTCCAGTTCGCGAAGGCGCTCGGCGCCCGGGTGATCGCCACGACCGGCGACCCCGCCAGGACCGCGCGCCTGCGCGAGCTCGGCGCCGACGCCGTCGTCGACTACACGGCCGCCCCGACTGGGCGGCGAGGTCCGCGCCCTCACCGGCGGCCGGGGCGCCGACCGCGTCGTCGACGTCGCCGGACTGCTCCACGAGTCCGTCCGCGCCGTCGCCCTGGCGGCACCATCGCGTGCGTCGGCTTCACGGGCCGGACCGCCCCGCCGCTCGACCCCCAGGCCCTCTTCGCCTCCGGCGCCACCGTCCGCAGCGTGGCGGTCGGCAGCCGCGCCCAGTTCACCGCCATGAACGCCTTCGTCGAGAAGCACGGACTCCGGCCCGTCGTCGACCGCGTCTTCCCCTTCGACCGGGCCGTCGACGCCTACCGCCACCACGCCACCGGCCGCCCCTTCGGCAAAGTGGTCGTCAGCCACCCCTGACGGCCGCCCCCGGCCCCGCTCACCGCTGCCAGTACTGGGCGAGCGCTCCCTCCTGGTACGGGGCCGGGCTCACACTGAGGTCGCCGGCGAAGGGGCGGTCGAGGACGAAGACCAGGAGCAGGCTGAAGCCGATGAGGCCGGCGACCGAGGCGACGAAGAGGAGCTGGATCCTGAGCTTGCGCATGCCGTAGAGGAAGGTGAGGGGCACGAGGACGATCGCACCGCCGAACGCCAGGACCTGAAGCAGCGGCGGAAGTTCCTGCTGGGCCATGTTCAGACGGGCCCGGCGCTGGGCGGCGACGTCGTTGAGGTGGCCGACGGCCTGCTCGTAGAAGACCTCCTCCCGCGAGGACTTCGGGTCGTACGCCTGGAGGACGGCGAAGGCGGACCGGAGGTGCACCTCCGTGGCCCCGTAGCTCGGCTGCCCGGCGCGCATGCGGGGCCACTGGTCCTCGACGACCGCGTGGACGTAGCCGCTGAGCGCCGTGTCGAGGTCGGCGCGGACCGCGGGCGGGAAGGCGGCGGCGTCGCGGGCGATGAGCGCGGCGTCGGTGGCCTCGCTGGCGACGATCGTCTGCGTGCTGTCCAGCTGGGTCCAGAGGGTGACGATGACGAAGGCGAGGATGATCCCGTAGATCGCGCCGAACATCCCCAGCGTCACCCCGACCATGTCGTTGTGCTCCCCCCGGGCCAGTGAGGGGTACCTGCGGCGGAGCAGCACGCTGCCGGCCACCGCGAGGAGGACGGTCCCGCCGACCGTGACCACGGCCAGGGTGAAGGTGCTGAAGTGATTGAGGAGCCAGAGCGACATGTGCGGGGAGTCTAGGTGCGCCGCGCGGCCGTTCCCGCCCCTCGGCGGTGATCACGGCGAATGATCACTCGCGCGTGTCGGCGATGGAACACACGGCCGCCACGCGGTGCGGCCGTCGGCCCGGGGGTCCTCCCGGGGCGGCGTTCTCACCGGCGGAGCGCGACGGCGGCGTGGTGGCCGTCGGGGACGGTGACGTCGGCCAGGAACCATCCGGACGGTGCGGAGGGCAGCGGTCCGGCGCCCACGTACTCGGCGGACGGGTCGGCGCCCAGGCCTATGCCGAGCCCCTTGAGGTAGGCCTCCTTCCTCGTCCACGCCCGGGCGAACGCGGCGGGGCGGAGGGCCGGGGCGAGGGCGGCGAGTTCCGCCGCCTCGGCCGGGTGGAGGACCTCCGAGGCCTCCGTGACCGTGTGGGGCGCCGGCACCCGCTCGATGTCCACGCCGACGGGGGTCGACGCGACGGCGATGAGACTCAGCCCCTCGCAGTGCGAGAGCGAGAGTGCAGGCGCCCGTCGGGCAGGACGGGACGTCCGTGCGGCTCGCCGCAGCAGGGGCACAGGGCCCGCGCCACCGAGACCGCGCGGGGCGCGAGGTCCAGGTGGGCGCCGAGCAGACGGCGCAGCCCGACGTGCGCGCACAGGTAGGTGGCGCGGTCGCCCGAGCGGCGGAACTCCTCGGCACGGGCCAGTTCCTCGGCGGCCAGGACGAGGGGCGCGTACCGGGTGACGGTGTCCTGGTGGGCCTCGGTGGCCACCAGCCACAACTGCGGCCGGACGGGACGCAGTCCGGGCAGCCAGGGCAGGGCCGTCGTCAGGGGCGGGAGCGTCGAAGGGATCAGGGGACCGGACGGAGGAGCCGCCTGCGGCGGCGGGGAAACCAGCGGAATCATGTCTGCCTCACACGGAAGTGGCGGTGGGCTCCGGTGCGGTACGGGTACGGGCCCGGCGCGCGGCGCGGCGGTGGCCGCCCCACCGCGCAGGGCGACGGCCGCGGCGACCGGGAGAGGAGCGCGAGGCCCGCGCACAGCAGCCAGGTCCCGGTCACCCCGAGGTAGAGCGAGACGGGGCTGAACACGGCCAGGGACAGCGGTGCCGCGCCGATGCCGGAGAGCGCGAAGGTGGACATCGCGGCCCCATCCGGCCCTCGGGTACCGCCTGCTGGTAGGCGGTGACCAGGGCGGGGCCGTTCAGGCCGGAGAGCAGGCCTACGGCGCCGGCGGTGGCGGCCAGGACGGCGACCGAGGGACGAGCGCCATGGCGGCCATGCCGGCGGCGAGGCCGACGCCGGTCACCACGAGCTTCGTGTGCGTCGGGATGCGGTGGGCGAGCGCCGCGCCCAGGGCGGCGGACGCCAGCGCTCCGGCGCCGAAGACGGACAGGACCGTGGCGACGGCGCCGACGCCCCAGCCCTGGTCGGCGGCCCGCAGGGCAGGGCGACCTCGGCCGGCCACAGGAACGCCAGGTCCATGCAGAAGCAGGCGACGAACATCCAGCGCAGGCGCGGGTGCGCGGCGAGGAGCCGGAAGCCGTCGCCGGAGCGGCGCAGCAGGGAGGGCCCCTGCGGGGCGCGTTCGGGCCGGGTCATGCCGTGGGTGACGTGGACGGTGCAGACCAGCCAGACCACGCAGCCGGCGGCCGCGGCCGTCATGGCCACGGGCAGGCCTCCGACGACGACCAGCCAGGCGCCGAGGGGGGATCCGGCGATGGGGGCGAGGCGCAGCACCATGGAGAACAGGGAGTTGGCGCGGCCCAGCTGGTCCTGGGGCGCGAGCCGGGGCAGCAGGACCCCGGAGGCGGGGCCGGTGAGACCGAGCAGGACGCCGTCGACGAGGGCGACGGCGATCAGCGGCCAGAGGGTCTCGGTGGTGGCGGTCACCGCGATGCCGGCCGCGAGGACGAGGACGCGGACGGTGGTCGCGCGGAGCAGGACGGCGCGGGGGCCGAGGACGTCGGCGAGTGCTCCGCCGAAGAGGAGGAGCAGGGCGCGCGGCAGGGTGGCGGAGAGCGTGACGTACGTGACGGCTTCGCGGCCGCCGAGCTGGACGGCCGTCCAGCTCATGGCGATCAGGAGGGCGAAGCTGCCCGCCTGCACGGCGGCCTGGCCGATGACGAGGCTGCTGACGCGGCGCCAGTCGACGGCGGGCCGTTCGCCCGCCGGCGCGCCGGTCGCGGGGTCGTTCCCATGGGGTCGGCTTTCTGTGGTCGTGGGAGGGCGGGGGCGGTGGGGTGTGGTCAGAGGGGCGGGCGGACGTGGACCCGGATGTCGGCGGCGTCGCCCCGGAGGGTGGCGGCGACGGCCAGGGCCACGGCGCGGTCGGCGGCCCGGCGCACGCGCGCCTCCGGCGCGGGCCGGAGTCGCCGGGCCGGGAGGCGGCCTGGGCGGGCGGCCGGGGCGTGCGCAGTTCGACGCGGCCGCCGAGGTAGCCGCGGCCCGCCTCGGCGAGGCGCGCTGCGCGGTGTGCCGGGCCGTGGTGACGAGGCCGGTTCCGGGGTGGGAGACCGTGACGGTGATGCCCGGGGCCTCCCGGACGGAGAAGCAGGCGTGGACGGCGCGGTCACGGCCGCGCCGCCGGGGCGCGGTCACGGCGTCGCCCCACCGGGGCGTCGACGCCCGGGAGCGGCGCGTGGCCGTCGGGCCACCACAGGTCCTCGGGGTCCAGGGCGTCGACGGAGTACTTGCCCAAGGCGCTGATCAGCAGGCGCAGTTCGAGGGCGATGCTGTCGACGAGGCGCTCCAGGCCGTGTTCGGGGTCCTCGTCGACGGCCACGAGGGCGGCCCGGCCCAGGCCGACGGCGGTGGCGCCGAGGGCGAGGGCGCGTACGGCGCGGCCGCCCTCCACATGCCGCCGGAGGCGAGGAGGCAGCCGTCGGGGCGGCCGATGCGGCGCAGGCAGGCGGCGAGCGGCAGGCCGACGTGGTCGAGGAAGACGCCCGGGGCCCAGCCGGTGCCGCCTTCGGCGCCGTCGACGGTGACGGCGTCCGCGCCGGCGGACCAGGCGGTGCGGGCGGCGTGGGCGATGTCGCGGCCCGGGTGGAACTTCACCCAGGTGCGGGCCTTGGGGAAGTTGTTCCGCATGAAGCGCAGCTGCTGGCGGAGGATCTCGTCGGTGAAGGTTCCGGGGTGGCGCAGCGCAGCAGGCGCTCGCCGTCCGCGTCGAGGACCGGGCGGACGGTGAAGCGGCGGGCGAGCTGCTCGCCCTCGGCCCGGTCGACGACCGTCATGCCGCCGAGGCCGGGTTTGGCGCCCTGGCCGGTCTTCAGTTCGAAGGCGAGCCGGCCGCTCTCCAGGAGGGGGCGGAAGGCGGGGTCGCTGTAGAGGAGGTTCCAGACCTCGGAGTCGGCGTCCTCGGTGGACTGCTGGACGACGATGCCGCCCGTTCCTTCGGGTGCGGCGTCGAGGTAGGCCTCGACGCGGGCGAGGAGCGCGGAGCGGGTGGCGTCGCCGGCGCGGCGGTAGCCGTGCACGGGGATCATGTTCTCCCCGATGACCATGGGGATGCCGAGGCGGGCGGCCTGCCTGCCGGCGTGGACGGCGAGGTCGCCGCTGCCGGCGCGGGTGGAGCCGAAGGCGGACAGGTAGAGGGGCAGCCGGGCGGTGAAGCCGCCGGCGCGGGTGGAGAGGTCGACGTCGGTGAACTCCGGCTCGCGGGCGAGGTCGATGAGCTTCTCCAGGCGCTGGGGCATGAAGACGGGCGGGACGATGCGGGCCCGGTCGAGCTCGTCGGCGGCGGGGACCGCCGTACCCGGTCCGTACAGTTGTGTGCCGTACGTGGCGGGGTCGGGGAAGACCTCGGCGGTGCCGTTGCGGGCGCGGGCGCGGATCGCCCGCTCGGGGAAGCCGGGGGCGCCGAGGGCGGTCACGGGGCCACCACCCCGGGGAGCTTCGGGTAGGCGCTGACCTGCCAGAGGGCGTCGAGGCCGGTGAGGAAGCGGACGAGGCGCTGGAGGCCCATGCCGAATCCGGCGCTGGACGGCATGCCCTCGCGGGCCTCCTTGAGGTACCAGGCGTACTTGGCGGGGTTCTCGCCGCTCTCCCGCATGCGGGTGACGATGGTGGCGTAATCGGCCTCGCGCTCGCTGCCGGAGACGAGCTCGCCGTATCCGTGCGGGGCGATCAGGTCGAAGTTGCGCAGGACGCCGGGGCGTTCGGGGTCCTCCCGGTCGTAGAAGCCGCGGGAGCCCTTGGGGTAGTCGTTGACGAAGAAGGGGCGGTCGCTCTCCAGGGAGAGGAGGCGCTCCCCGGCCCAGTCGATCTCGCCGTCGGGGTTCTGCGGGTGGCCGGCGGCGAGGAGCTGGGAGACGGCGTCGTCGTGGGTGCGGACGTCGTACTTGCCGGCGCGGATGTCGGCGAAGTCCCCTTCGACGCGGCCGAGTTCGGTGAGGATCTCGGGGACGGCGGTCCACACGTGCTCGGTGACGTGCGTCAGCAGGCCGGCGGCGATCTCCTGGGCGTCCTCGCGGCTGCCGTCGGCGATCTCCACGTCGATCTGGTGGAACTCGACGAGGTGGCGGCCGGTGCCGGCGGTCTCCTCGGGCTCGACGCGCACGTTGGGGGCGATGTAGAAGAGCCGGGGGAAGCCGCGCAGGGAGGCCTGCTTGTAGAGGATGGCGCTGGTCATCAGCTTGTACGGGTGGCCGTAGTAGTCGACGTCGAGGGCCTTGGCGCCGCGGCCGCCGGGGTCGGTGACGGGGCCGACGAGCGGGGGCAGCAGCTCGGTGAAGCCCTCGCCGCGCAGGAACGCGCGGGCGGCGTGGAGGGCCTCCTGCTGGACGAGCATGGCGGCGCGCAGCCGGGGCGAGCGGAGGTGCTCGCCGAGCGGGGGCAGGGTGGCCGGGGTGCCGGTGGGGTCGGGGTTCTCCATGACGGGGCTCCTGTTCGGGACGGTCGGGAGTGCTCTGCTGAGGGCGGGGCGGTTCAGACGGTGACCGGGGTGGCCTGCGGGCGGTCGTGGTCGTCGCCGCTGTCGTGGTGCCGGGGGCTGTCGTAGCGGTCGGCGACGTGGCGGAGGGCGGCGAGCAGGCCGGCCGAGGTGAGGGCTCGGCGTCGGCCGCCGCGTCCGGGCGGATCGGCATGGCGCCGGTCCGGGCCCAGCGGAGGCGGCCTCCGGGGTCGACGCGTCCGAGGAGCGGCCGGCGTTGTCGGGGTGGAGGCAGAAGGGCACGTCGAGCAGGCCTCGTTCGAAGGCGGCCGGCAGGGCCAGGACAGGTCGGGGTGGAGGTCGAGGACGGCCTCGACGAGGGTGCGGGCCTCGGCGTACACCTCGCCGCCCTCCTCGCCGGTGCGGTCCGGGGCCGGGGGTCCGGCGAGCGCGGCGGCGCGGCGGCGGTCTCCAGGGCGCGGACGTTCTCCGCGACGGTCGGGATGCGGTGGGCCTCCGCCGTGGTCTTGACGATGAGGCGGCCGGCGCCGGAGCGCACGGCGAGCCGGGCGGAGGCCTCCAGGAGGCGGGTGGCGCCCTGTTCGGTGCGCGGGTAGACGCCCATGTAGGTGTAGAGGACGACGTGGTGGTCGATGTCCCCGGGCAGGAACTCGGCGGCGAGCCGGCGCAGGGCGCGCAGGGCCTCCTCGTCCTGGGCCGGGTCGGTCTGCTGGGCGTAGCTGAGCGAGACGCTGCGCAGCCCGTACTGGACGAAGAAGAGGCATTCCAGGACGCTCATGGCCACCAGGAGTCCGGGCGGGCAGAGCTGGCCGAGGAGGCAGCCGCCGAAGCTCTCCAGGTGGGGCACGGCTCCGGGGCGCGTCCCGGTGGCGAGGAGTTCGCAGGCGCGGGCCCAGGCGGTGACGGACTCCCGCAGCGGGGTGCGGCCGTACGGCAGGCAGTAGGAGACGGGGCCGCCTTCGGTGGCGTCGAGGCCGGCCGCGGTGAGCGCCCGGACGATGGGCAGGGGGCGGGCGGAGCCGTGCCGGACCTGTACGGGGAAGTCGGCGTCGAACAGTCCGTCGAGGACGGCCCGGGTGGTGGCCGGGAGTGCGCGGCGATCGGGTAGCCGTTGAGGCGGCTGCCCTCGGCCACGGCGGTGCGGGCGGCGGCGAGGTCGCCGACGCGGGTGTAGCTGTCGACGGTCAGCGTGCCGGCGGTGTGGGCGGTGGCGGCCCTGGTGCGGGCGAGGCCGTCCCGCATGCGGTCGGGGTCGCCGAAGCCCATGCGGGGCTGGACGACGAGCGGCCGGCGGCCGTGGACGCCGCGACGAAGCTGCCGAAGTCGGGGGCCGGGGCGGTCAAGCCGGCACCTCCTGCGGGTGCGCGCGGTGAGGAACGCGCGCAGGGCGTCCAGGTCCTCGCCGAGGACGGCGTCGCAGCCGGCCTCGGTCAGCCGGGCCACGTCCGCCTCCTGGCGGTGTCCGGCGACGCCGAGCTTGCCCCGAGCACCACGGGCAGGCCGGCCAGGGCGGGTTCCGAGCGCAGCCCGCGGACGGCCGCGAGTCCGTCACGGTAGCCGTGCCCGTTGACGCTGCTGAGCACCACCGCGTCGGGCGCGTGCCGCAGACAGGCGGCGACCAGCAGCTCGGCGGGGACGCAGGGCCCCAGCCCGACGACCTCGTGTCCCTGTTCCTCAAGGAAGAGACGGAGGTACACGAGATTCCATGTGTGGGAATCCGATGCGGTTCCGCTCAGAAGTATCTTCATGGGTCGAGGATAGATTTCCGGGGATTCCGGAAGGGGAAGTAAGACCGGCAGCAAGGACCGGCACTTTCGCTTCTGTATCGGCTTGCGAAAGCGCCGTGCCCGCAGGGAATGCGGGGCACGGCGCTTTCTCAGATGTGTGTCAGGCGTACTGGGCGACGAGGCCGCGCGGGCGGATGTCGGTCCAGTGGGCGGTGATGTACTCCAGGGCCTCGTCGCGGTTTCCGGCGCCCCAGACGCTGGTCCAGCCGGCCGGGACGTCCGCGAAGGCGGGCCACAGGAGTGCTGTCCTCGTCGTTCACGACGACGTGGAAGGTGCCCTCGGCGTTGTCGAACGGGTTGACGGACTCGCTCATGACTGGCTCCTCGTTTCTTCCTTCTGGAGCGCGGAGAGTTTCTCCGCGACAATTCTTCCGATTGTTTCGAGAGGTTTCGGTTCGGTCATCTGGAGATGGCCGCATTCGATCGTGTGATTGTCGATGACGCCTTCGGTGAAGGGAATCCAGGTGGCGGCGAGGGCGCCTTCCCGCTCCCCCGGCCTGCGGGCGGTGAAGAACACCGTGTCGGTGTCGGCGACGCCCGGCACGTGCCGGGCCATGAGGGCGGCGTGGGTCTCGGAGGCGCGGAGCACGGCGTGGAGTTCCGCGTCGGAGAACCCGGCGAGGACGGGGTCCTCGCGACGGATGTCCTCGATCGCCGCGGCGAGGTCCCGCGCCTTCTCGGCCCTCGCCTCGGGCGGGAGCACGGAGACGCTTCCGGGCCCGGTCTGGTGGACGTCCATCAGCGCGAGCAGTTCGACCCGCTCGCCGGCCTCGCGGAGCCGTACCGCCATGGTGTGGGCGACGAGACCGCCGTACGACCAGCCGAGCAGCCGGTACGGGCCCCAGGGCTGGATCCGCCGGATCTGCTCCAGGTAGTCGTCGGCCATCGCCTCGACGCTGCGCGGCCGGTGGCCGGGCTCGCTCAGCGCGCGGGCCTGGAGGGCGTACAGCGGCTGGTCGTCGCCCAGGTGGCGGGCGAGGCCGGCGTAGGACCAGCCGACGCCGGTGCCGGGGTGGACGCAGAACAGCGGGCGGCGGGCGCCGCGGGTACTGAGCGGGAGCAGGACGCCCAGGGCGGCGGCCGTGCCGTCCTCGCCCTCGTCGTCCGGCGCGCCGAGCAGCCCGGCGGGGGTGGGCAGGCGGAACAGGTCGCGGACGGTGCGTTCGATGCCGAGGACGCCGCGGACGCGGTTGACCAGGCGGACGCCGAGCAGCGAATGGCCGCCCAGGGCGAAGAAGTTGTCGTCGATGCCGACGCGGGGCACGTCGAGGATCTCCGCGAACAGCGCGCACAGCACCTCCTCGCGGGCGTTGCGGGGCCGCCGCCCGCCCTCGGCGGAGACGGGACGGTGGGGGGCGGGGAGCGCGGCGCGGTCGGGTTTGCCGTTGACGGTGAGCGGCAGGGCGTCGAGGAGGACGACGGCGGAGGGCACGAGGTGCTCGGGGAGCGTGGCGCGCGCCCCGGCGAGCAGTTCGGCCCCGGTGACCGCCGTCCCCGCGCGGGGGACGACGTAGCCGACGAGGCTCTTCTCGCCGGGCCGGTCCTCGCGGACCACGACGAGGGCCTGGCCGACCGAGGGGTGCGCGGCGAGGGCGCGTTCGACCTCGCCGGGTTCGATCCGTACGCCGCGCAGCTTGATCTGGCCGTCCGCCCTGCCCAGGAAGCGGAGTTCGCCGGCGGGGGTCCACAGCACGCGGTCGCCCGTGCGGTACATGCGGCTGCCGTCGCCCTCGAACGGGTCGGGGACGAACCGCTCGGCGGTCAGTCCGGCCCGGCCGACGTAGCCGCGGGCCAGGTGCGAGCCGGCGATGTACAGCTCGCCGGGGACGCCCGGCGGGACGGGGCGCAGGGCGTCGTCGAGGACGTGGCTGCGGGTGTTGTCCATGGGCCGGCCGAGGTGCAGGCCGGTGCCGCGCAGGGCGCGTTCGCCGGTGCCGAACCACTGGTTGTGGGAGGCGAAGGTGGTCTCGGTGGGGCCGTACGAGTGGACCAGGACGGTGTCCGGGCAGTGGTCGAGGACCCGTTGGACGGCGGCCGGGGCGGCGACGTCGCCACCGGTCCACACCTCGCGCAGCGACCGCAGGGTGTCAGGCCCTCGTCGGCCATGACGTGGAAGAGGCCGACGGTGAAGTAGGCGGTGGTGACGCCGTGTTCGCGGACGGCGCGGGCGGTCTCCGCCAGGTCGGTGCCGTCGCCGTGCATGAGGACGAGGCTCCCGCCGTTCAGGAGCGGCACCCAGATCTCGAAGACGGAGGCGTCGAACCCGGTGGCGGAGTGGACCAGCATCCGGCGCGGTCCCCCGGTGCGGAGGTCGCGGTCCCCGGCGAGCTCCACGACGTTGCGGTGGGTGACGCCGACGCCCTTCGGCCGGCCCGTCGACCCGGAGGTGAACATCACGTACATCAGGTCGTCCCCGGTGGCGGGAGCGTCCCCGGCGAGCGGCTCCCCGTGTCGGGCGCGGCCCCGGCCGGCGGCTTCCCGGCCTCGGGCGCGTCCACGGCGGGGAACTCCCGGCGTCGGGCGCGTCCACGAGCAGGAGCGTCGGGGCGACCTCGGTGGAGGCGTGCTCCCGTCCGTCGCCACCAGCCGGACCCCGGCGTCCTCCAGCATCAGCCGGATCCTCGCCTCGGGAAGCCGGGGTCGAGCGGCAGGTAGGCGGCGCCGCGCTTGAGGACCGCGAGGGCCGTCACCACCAGGGGCACGCCGCGTTCGAGGAGGACGCCGACGGTGTCGCCGCGGCGCACGCCGGCGGCTCCCAGGCGGGCGGCCAGTGCCTCGGCGCGGGCGTCGAGCGCCCGTATCCGACGGTCTCCTCGTCGGTGATCAGCGCAGGCGCGCCGGGGGTGAGCGCGGCCCGGCGGGCGATCAGCGCGGGGACCGTCTCCTGGGCCTCGGGGACCACGGTGGCGGTGTCGTTGTACTCGTCGACCAGCCGGAACCGGTCGGCGGCGGTGAACAGGCCGACGTCCCGATCCGTACGCCGGGGTCGGCCGCCGCCGCCCGCAGGGTCTGCTCCAGGTGCGCGGCGAGCAGCGCGGCGGTGGGCGCGTCGAAGAGGTCCGCGGCGTACTCCAGGCCGCCGGTCAGTCCGGCGGGCGGCCGTCCTCGTCCGTCGCTCGTCCAGGGCGAAGGTCAGGTCGAACTTGGTGGAGACGGTGCCGAGGAGGGGTTCCTCCGCCGCGTGGAAGAGGCTCTTCGCGGCGGCGGCGCCGGGGGTGCCGCCCGTGTAGTCGTGGTGGAGCTGGACGACGATCTGGGCCAGCGGGTGGTGGGCGGTGGTGCGGACGGGGTTGAGGTGCTCGACGACCCGGTCGAAGGGGAGTTCCTGGTGCCCGTACGCGGCGAGGTCGGCGCGCCGGACCCGGTCGAGGAGTTCGGTGAAGGTGGGGTCGCCGGAGGTGTCGGTGCGCAGCACCAGGGTGTTGACGAAGAAGCCGACCAGGTCGCCGAGCGTCTCGTCGTCGCGTCCCGCGGTCATGGTGGCGAGGGGGAGGTCGGTGCCCGCGCCGTGCCGGGTGAGGACGGCGGCCAGGGCCGCCTGGAGGACCATGAGCAGGGTGGCGCCGCCGCTGCGGGCGAGGTGTCGAGGGCCTGGTGGGTGGCGGTGTCGACGGTGACGGGGCGCGTCCGCCGCGGTGGGTGGCCTCGGCGGGGCGGGGGCGGGCGGAGGGCAGTTCGAGGACGGCGGGGGCGCCCGCGAGGTTGTTCTCCCAGAACTCCAGGTGGGCTTCGGCGGCCGGGCCGTCGATCAGGTCGCGCTGCCAGAGGGTGTAGTCGGCGTACTGGACGGGCAGCGGCTCCCACCCGGGCGCGCGGCCCTCGGCGCGGGCCGTGTAGGCGGCGGCGAGGTCGGCGAGGAGGGGTCCGGTGGACCAGCCGTCGGCGGCGATGTGGTGGACGAGCAGGACGAGGACCTGCCCGCCGCCGTCGTCGGGGGTGAGGAGGGCGGCCCTCAGGGGCGTCTCCTCGGCCAGGTCGAAGACGTGTCCGGCGGCTTCGGCGACGGCGTCCCGGAGCCGCTCGGCGGGCACGGACCGCACGTCGAGCGGGGGCCGGACGGCGGCCAGGATGTCCTGGTGGGGTTCGCCGTCGACGGTCCGGTAGCGGGTGCGGAGCACCTCGTGCCGGTCGGAGAGGTCGGTGAGGGCCTCGGCGAGGGCGCCGGCGTCGAGGGGTTCGACCGGGCGCAGGACGAGGGGATGTTGTAGGAGGCGCTGGGGCCTTCGAGGGTGTCGATGAACCACAGCCTGCGCTGGGCGTACGAGAGGGGACGCGGGCGGTCCGGTCCGCGCGCGGGACGGGGCGGGGCGGCCCGGCTCCGGTGCCTCCCGGTGGTGGCCCGCGCGGCGATGCGGCGGGCGAGGGCGTCGGGGGTGGGGGCGAGGCAGGTCGCGGACCTGGACGTCGGTGCCGAGGCGGGCGCGGATCCGGTTGGCGAGGCGGACCCGCTCATGGAGTGGCCGCCGATGGTGAAGAAGCCCTCGTGGGGGCCGACCTCGTCGAGGCCGAGGACCTCGGCGAACAGTTCCCGCAGGGTGTCGGTGTGCGGGCGGGCTGCTCCGTGCCGGAAGGCTCGGGCGTCCCGGCGGCGCGGGCGGCGGTGCGGGCGCGCCGTTCGTCCAGGGCGTGGCGGGTCGCGGGGTCGACGAGGGCGGTGTCCCTGACCCGGTCCCCGGGCCGCTCGGCGGCGGCGCGCAGGGCGCGCTCAGGGCGGTGAGCAGGACACGGGCGGTGTCCTCGTCGAGGACGTCGCGCGCGTACTCCAGGCCGACGCGGAGTCCGGCGGGGGCGTCGGCTCCGTCCCGGAGCTCCTCGAAGGCGGCGGTGAGGTCGAACTTGGTGGTGGCCGGTCCTTCGCCGGCGAAGCGGCCCTCGACGGCGCCGAGGTGGAAGGGGCCGCCGTCGGGGCCCGTGGTCCGCAGGGTCAGCATCACCTGGAAGAGCGGGTGGACGCCGGGCGTGCGGGGCGGGTTGAGGTGCTCCACGAGGAGGTCGAAGGGGAGCCGCTGGTGGGCGAAGGCGGCGAGGTCGGTGTCCCGGACCCGGTGCAGCAGGTCGCTGAAGGCGGGGTCGCCGGAGGTGTCGGTGGGCAGCACCAGGGTGTTGACGAAGAAGCCGACGAGCTCGTCGAGGGCCTCGTCGTCGCGTCCGGCGACAGGGGTGCCGAGGAGGGTGCGCTCGCCGGCTCCGGCCGCCCGCAGGGCGAGCGCGAGCGCGGCCTGCACCACCATGAGCAGGCTGGCGTCGTGCTCCTCGGCGAGGCGGGCGAGCCGTGCGTGGACGGCGGGTTCGACGGTGGCGGTCACCAGGCCGCCGTCGTGGGCGCGGACGGCGGGCCGGGGCCGGTCGAGGGGCAGGTCGGTCGCGGCGGCAGTCCCTCCAGGGCGGCGCTCCAGTGGGCGAGGCCGCGGGCCACGACGGATTCGGGGTCGTCGGCGTCGCCGAGGAGGTCGTTCTGCCAGAGGGTGTAGTCGGCGTACTGGACGGGCAGCGGCTCCCACCCGGGCGCGCGGCCCTCGGCGCGGGCCGCGTAGGCGTGGGCGAGGTCGTTCATCAGCGGGGCGAGGGACCAGCCGTCGCCCGCGACGTGGTGGAGCAGTACGGCGAGGGTGGCGCCCTCGCCGTCGTCGGGCAGGAACAGGGCGACGCGCAGCGGGAGTTCGCGGGACAGGTCGAAGGTCTCGGCGGTGAACCGGGCGACCCGCTCGGCGCGTTCCCCCGCCGGGCACTCGACGGTGCGCAGCCGTACGGCTCCGGGGGCGAGGACGTGCTGGTACGGCTCGTCCTCGGGGGCGAGGAACACGGTGCGCAGCACCTCGTGCCGTTCGGCGACGTCGGCCACCGCGGCGGCGAGCGCGGCCCGGTCGGGGGCCGTCGCCAGGTCGAGGACGATCGGCATGTTGTAGGCGGCGGACGGTCCGTCGAACTGGCCGACCAGCCACAGCCGGCGCTGGGCGTGCGAGAGCGGGATCCGGTCCTCGGCGGGCAGGGGCTCCTCGTCGACGACGGGCAGGCGCGGGTCGGCCGTGCGCAGCGCCTTGCGGTTGATCTTGCCGGAGCTGGTACGGGGCAGGGCGACGACGATCGAGACGGCGGGCACGGCGGCGGCGGGCATGCGCGCGCGTACCCAGTCGCGCAGTTCCTCCGCGCCCGTGCCGCCCTCGGTGACCACGAAGGCGACGAGGCGCTTGACGCCGTCGCCGTCCTGCTGGGCGACGACGGAGGCCTCCCGGACCTTCGGGTGGCCGGCGAGGACGGAGTCGACGGCGGCGGGGTCGATGCGCTGGCCGCCGATCTTCACCTCGTCGTCGAGGCGGCCGTGGTACAGGATCTGCCGGTCCTCGCCGATGGTGACGAGGTCGCCGGTGCGGTAGGCGCGTTCGCCGTCGAGCTCGGTGAAGCGGCGGGCGTTCAGTTCGGGCCGGTGGAGGTAGCCGCGGGTCAGGCCGCCGCCGAGCAGCCACAGTTCGCCGTCGACGACGGCGGCGCGGACGCCGGGCAGCGGCCGGCCGATGGGGATGGGTCCGGCGTCGTGGCGGCTGAGGTCGGCCATGGTGGCGACGACGGTGGTCTCGGTCGGCCCGTACCCGTTGAGGAGACGGATACGGTCCCCACGAGGGACCGCCACTGGGCGACGCGCTCGGGCAGGGCGGCCTCACCGTAGATCATCACGGTGCGCAGGCCCTCGGGGAGGCCTACGGAGCCGGTGGTGAGGACGTAGACGAGCTCGTGCCAGTAGGCGGCGGGCAGGTCGAGGTAGGTGACGCCGTGCCGGGCGCAGCCCGCGAGGAGTTCGGACACGTCGAGCATGTCGTCGGTGCGCAGGACGAGGTGCCTCCGGCGCCGAGGGTCGTGAAGATCTCCTGGATGCTGGCGTCGAAGTGCAGCGGGCTGAACTGCAGGACGGCGTCGTCGGATCCGATGCCGTACGCCGGGGTGGCCCCCGCGATGAAGTGGGCCAGGGAGTCGTGGGCGACGACCACGCCGTTGGGGGTGCCGGTGGAGCCGGAGGTGTAGATGACGTAGGCCGCGCCCTCTCCGGCGCCGGGGCCGCCGAGCACGAGCTCGCCGTGCCGGGCGACCTCGGCGGGGGCCGGGGCCAGCTCTCCGCAGGCGTCCTTCAGGATCGCCTCGTTGCGGGCGTCAGGGGCCTGGACGTCGAGCGGCAGGTAGGCGGCGCCGGTGGCCAGGACCGCGAGCAGGCCGACGATCGCGTCGATGCCGCGGGGCCGGTGGAGCGCGACGAGCGGCCGGGTCCCGCACCCTGGGCGGTCAGCTCCGCGCCCGGTCCCGTACGGCCGCGGCGAGCTCGCCGTAGGTCAGCCGGGCGTCCGCGTGGACCAGGGCGGTGGCGTCGGGGCGGGTGCGCGTCTGATGGGCGATCAGGTCGAGCACGGGCGGCGCGGGGGCGGAGAGGGTCCGCCGTCGAGCAGGTCTTCCGTTCTGCTGGGGGGCATGCTGAGTTCCTCCGGTAAAGGGCCGAGAGACCGGGGCGAACGGTTCCTCTCGCCTCCGTGCCTCCACGCTATGCGCGGGGGGCTGCCGGGCTGGGCAGTCGGTCCGGCAGCTGCGAGCGGCAGAAGCCGCACCACGAGCTGCCGGTACGCGCCTGCGGCTCGCCCGCTTGTGCCCGGGGCCTGCTGGGCGGTGCCCCACCGTGTGGGCCTGCCGCCCGCTGGGCGGTGCCGGCTTCGTCACCCGCCCGTGTGGGCAATCGTCCTGCTGGGCAAGGGGGTCCCCCCCTGCTCGAGCGGAGCCGAGAGCTTGGGGGAGGGTGGGCACACGGGACGGCGCCCTTAGCGGCGCCTCCGCGTCACGCGCCTGGACCCGCACCCCATGTGCGCCGTGCACGGGGGTGCGGGTCCAGGATCGGAAGCCTCTGGCGCCGGCAAGGGCGCCGTTCCGTTGTGCCCACCCGTTCCGCCCCAGCGGAACGATTGCCCACAACGGGGGCTGGGGGCTCAGACGGGGCGGCGGGATCCTGCTGTCGTGCGGCGGCGGAGGGTCGGGGCAGGGGTGGGGGCGGGGGCGGGTGTGTGGGGTGTGGCCAGGCGGTGGGCCAGGGATGCCGCCGTGGGGTTGCGGAAGACGTCGCGCAGGGTGAGGTCTTGGCCGAATTCGGTGCGGATGCGGTTGAGGAGACGGACCGCGAGCAGGGAGTGGCCGCCGGACTTGAAGAAGTTGTCGTCGCGGGTGAGGGGGCGGCCGCCGAGGACGTCGCGGAAGACGGCGAGGAGCTGGGCCTCACGGGCGTCCGGGCCCGGTGTCTCGTGCTCGGGGGCGGCGTCGGGGTGGGTGCCGGGGGCGGGGAGCGCGGGTACGACGAGGACGCGGGCGGGGCGAGGTACTCGGGAGGCGCTCGGCGGCCCAGTCGCGCAGGGCCGTCTCGTCGGCGTCGCCGGTGACGTACGCGTACAGCCGGTCGTCGCGGACGGCCACGGCCGCTCCCGTCACGGCCGGGTGCCGGCCGAGCACGTCCTCGACGTGGCCGGGCTCCACGGGGTAGCCGCCCGCGGTGAGCGTGGCCACGGGCCGCAGGGCCCCGTCGGCCGAGGCGAAGGCCCTGCGGCCGGTGGCGCGCAGGCCGCCGCCCGGGGTCCGTTCGTGCACCTCGCCGGGCACCCGTACCGGCGCGGGGCGCCCCGCTCGTCCAGGACGACGTCCCGGCCTGCGGGGCCGCCGGGCCGTACGGCAGGGCGGAGAGCGCGGTGGCGGGGTCGGCGGCGAAGGCGTCCAGCGTCTCGGTCAGACGCCGGGCCAGGAGCGCGGCGGTCTCCGCGTCGTACAGCGCAGTCGCGTACTCCAGGGCGCCCCGCAGACCGGCCGGAGCGCCGTCCGCGTCGGCCAGTTCGGTGAGCGCGAAGGTGAGGTCGGACTTGGCGCCCACCGCGCTGAACGCGACCGGTTCGCCGTCGAGGACGGACGGGGCCCCGGTCCCGTTCGCCGCCGCGTGGACCTGGAGCATCACCTGGACGAGCGGGGCGTGCGCGGCGGAGCGGTGCGGGCTGAGGTGTTCGACGAGCCGGTCGAAGGGGAGGTCCTGGTGGCTGTAGGCGGCGAGGCCGGACGCGCGGACCCGGCGGACCAGTTCGGTGAGGTCGGGGTCGCCGGAGGTGTCGGTGCGCAGCACCAGGGTGTTGACGAAGAAGCCGACCAGCGGGTGCAGGGCGTCGTCGGCGCGGCCCGCGACGGTGGTGCCGATCGCGAGGTCGGTGCCCGCGCCGTGCCGGGTGAGGAGGGCCGCGAGGGCGGCCTGCACGACCATGAAGAGGGTGGCGCCGCCGCTCCGGGCGACGCGCAGCAGGGCCCGGTGGGTGGCGGCGCTCACCTCGAAGGCGGTGAGGGCTCCGGCGCCGTCGGTCTCGGCGGGGCGCGGCCGGTCGGTGGGCAGGGCGAGGCGGGGCAGCCCGTCGAGGGCCTCGCGCCAGTGGGCCAGCTGTTCGCCCGCGACGCCGTGTTCGCCGTCGAGGAGCTCGTGCTGCCAGAGGGTGTAGTCGGTGTACTGGACGGGCAGCGGCTCCACTCGGGCGCGCGGCCCTCGGCGCGGGCCCGGTAGGCGGTGTCGAGGTCGGCGAGCAGGCAGCCCGTCGACCAGCCGTCGCCGGCGATGTGGTGGACGAGGAGCACCAGGGTCTGGCCGCCGTCGCCGTCCGTCACGAGCGAGGCCCGGAAGGGGATCTCGGCGGCCAGGTCGAAGACGTGGCCGGCGGCCGCGTCGACGGCGGCGCGCAGTGCGTCCGGGCCGTCGGCCCCGATCTCCTGGAGCACGGGGGTCGCACCGGCGATCACCCGCTGGTACGGCTCGCCGTCCGCCGTCGGGTAGACGGTGCGCAGCACCTCGTGGCGGTCGGCGACGTCAGCGAGGGCGGCGGCGAGGGTGGCCGGGTCGACGGGGCGGCGCAGCCGGGTCACCACAGGGATGTTGTAGGTGGCGCTGGGGCCTTCGAGCGGCCCAGGAACCAGAGCCGGAGCTGGGCCGCCGACAGCGGGACGCGTGCGGGCCGCAGCGCCTCGGGGACGGGCCGCAGCGGGGGCGGGCCGGGCCGTCGCCCCGCTCGTCGAGGCGACGGAGCAGCCGGCGGGGCGTGGGGGCGAGGAAGACGTCGCGGATCGAGGCCTGGAGGCCGAGGGTTCCCCGGATGCGGTTGGTGAGCTTGCCGGCGAGCAGGGAGTGCCCGCCGAGCTTGAAGAAGTTGTCGCCGGGCAGCACCTCGTCCCGGTCGAGGATCTCGGCGAACAGGCGCGGAGGATCTCCTCGCGGGGGTCGGCCGCGGGGCCCGCCGCGGAATCCGTTCCCGTGCCCGTCCTTCGCCGGACGCCTTCCGTTCGGCGAGGGCGCGGGCGAGGGTGTCGTGCCGGCGGTCGAGTCCCCGGCGCTCTTCGTCGGTGAGCAGGGCGATCCCGCTCAGCGGCGTGTCGCCGGACTGCTCGGCGAGGGTCGTCAGGGCGCGCTGGAACAGCGCGAGCAGGATCCGCGCGGTGTCCTCGTCGTACAGGTCGGTGGCGTACTGGAGTCCGAGGAGCACTCCCCGGGTTCGCCGCCGGCGTCGTGGGTCTCGGCGCAGTGGAAGGCGAGGTCGAACTTGGCTCCGGCGAGGTCGGCCCCGTCCGCCGTGCCGGTGATGCCGCCGAGGCCGACGGACGTGTCCTGGGCGGTCTGCGCGCTGACCATCACCTGGAAGAAGGGGTGCCGGCCGAGGAGCGTTCGGGGTTGAGGTCCTCGACCAGGAGGTCGAAGGGCAGGTCGTCGTGGGCGAAGGCCGCCAGGTCGCCGTCCCGTACGCGCCGCACCAGTTCGGCGAGGGTGGGGTCGCCCGACAGGTCGGTGCGCAGGGCCAGGGTGTTCACGAAGAACCCGACGAGGTCGTGCAGGTCCTCCTCGGGCGGCCCGCCACCGCCGTGCCCACGACGATGTCCTCGCCCGCGCCCGCCGCCCGCAGGGCGAGGAGAGCGCGGCCCGGACGACCATGAAGAAGGTGACCCGGCCGTTGCGGGCGACGCCGGCGAGCGCCTTGTGGACCAGGGCGTCCAGCTCGGCCGTGACCACCGCGCCCCGGTGGCTGGGTTCGGTGGGCCGGGGCCGGTCGGCGGGCAGCCGCGTCTCGGCGGGGATCCCGTCCAGGGCTGTGCGCCAGTAGCCCAACTGGTCCTCGCGGATGCCGTGTTCGCCGTCGAGGAGCTCGCGCTGCCAGAGGGCGTAGTCGGTGTACTGGACGGGCAGCGGCTCCCATTCGGGGGCCCGGCCCTCGGCGCGGGCCCGGTAGGCGCTGTCGAGGTCGGCGAGCAGGGAGCCCACCGACCAGCCGTCCGTGGCGATGTGGTGCACCGACAGGACGAGGACCGCCGTACCGTCGCCGGGCACCGCGAACATCCGGACGCGGAGGGGCAGTTCGCGCGTCACGTCCAGCGGGATCCGGGCGAAGTCGGTCGCCCGCGCCCGCGCTTCCTCGCGGGTGGCGCACTCCTCGACCTCGACCCGCAGCTCCGGAGCCTCCAGGACGTGCCGGTACGGCTCCCCGTCCCGTACCGGGTACATCGTCCGCAGCACTTCGTGACGGTCCATCACGTCCCGTACGGCCGCCTCCAGGACGGTCGCGTCGGGGCGGGCTTCGAGCTGGAGCACCATGGGCGCGTTGTACGCCGGGGAGGAACCTTCGAGACGGTTGAGGAACCACAGTCGGCGCTGGGCGTACGAGAGGGGGACGGGGTCGGGGCGGTGCTCGTCCGGTACCGGGCGGAGGGCCGGGCGGCGGGGCCGTCGCCCCGCTCGTCGAGGCGGCGGAGGAGCTGCCGGGGGTCGGGGCGAGGAAGACGTCGCGGATCGCGGCCTGGAGGCCGAGGGCGCCCCGGATGCGGTTGGTGAGCTTGCCGGCGAGCAGGGAGTGGCCGCCGAGCTTGAAGAAGTTGTCGCCGGGGCGTACGTCGGCCCGGTCCAGGATCTCCGCGAACAGGCCGGTCAGGATCTCCTCGCGGGGTCCGCGACGGAGCGGGACCCGGTCCGCTCCCGCCGGTGCGCGGCGCGGGTCCGGGCCGCCTCGGCGAGGGCCCGGTGGCGGCGGTCGAGGCCGTCGCGCTCGTCGTCCGCGAGGAGCCGGATCCGGCTGAGGGGGTGCCGTCCGGCTGCTCGGCGAGCGCGGTCAGGGCCCGCCGGAACAGCGCGAGGAGGAGCCGCGCGGTGTCCTCGTCGTACAGGTCGGTGGCGTACTGCAGCCCGAGGAGCACCCCGTCGGGCTCGCCGCCGGCGCCGTGGGTCTCGGCGCAGTGGAAGCTCAGGTCGAACTTGGCGGTGGCCAGGTCGGCGTCGTCGAGGACGGCGGGGACGGTCCCGAGGCGGACGGTCCCGTCCTGCTGCCGGGTCTGCGCGCTCAGCATGACCTGGAAGAACGGGTGGCGGCCGAAGGAGCGTTCGGGGTTGAGGTCCTCGACCAGGAGGTCGAAGGGCAGGTCCTCGTGGGCGAACGCGGCGAGGTCCGTCTCCCGGACGCGGTCCACGAGCGCGCCGAGGCCGGGGTCGCCCGACAGGTCGGTGCGCAGGGCCAGGGTGTTCACGAAGAACCCGACGAGGTCGTGCAGGTCCTCCTCGGGCGGCCCGCCACCGGCGTGCCGATCACGATGTCCTCGCCCGCGCCCGCCGCCCGCAGGGCGAGCGCCAGGGCGGCGCGGGCCGCCATGAAGAACGTGCCGCGCCGGGCGCGCGCGACGGCGGCGAGGGCCCGGTGGGTTCCGGCGTCGAGCTCCGCCGAGACCAGCGCGCCCCGGTGGCCGGGCTCGGTGGGCCGGGGCCGGTCGGCCGGCAGCCGCGTCTCGGCGGGGATGCCGTCCAGGGCCTTCCGCCAGTGGGCGAGCTGCTCGTGCGCGGTGCTGTCGGGGTCCTCGGGGTCCCCGAGCATGTCCCGCTGCCACAGCGCGTAGTCCGCGTACTGGACGGGCAGCGGTTCCCAGCCGGGGGCGCGGCCCTCGGCGCGGGCCCGGTAGGCCGTGTCGAGGTCGGCGAGCAGGCAGCCCACCGACCAGCCGTCCGTGGCGATGTGGTGCACGAGGAGCACCAGGACGGCCGTCCCGTCCGCCACCTCGAACAGCCTTGCCCGGAAGGGGAGTTCGCGCGTGATGTCCACGGGGATCCGGGCGAACTCCGTCACCCGGGCCTCCACGTCCCCGCCCGCGGCGCACTCCTCCGTCTCGACGCGCACGTCGGCGTCGTCGAGGATCTTCTGGTACGGCTCCTCGTCCCGGGCCGGGTACACGGTGCGGAGCACCTCGTGGCGCTCCACCACGTCCCGCACCGCCGCTTCCAGCGCCGCCGGGTCGGGCATCGATCCCAGCCGGAGCACCACGGGCGCGTTGTAGGCCGAGGAGGAACCCTCGAGCCGGTTCAGGAACCACAGTCGGCGCTGGGCGTAGGACAGGGGATCACGGTTGCTGCTCCTCGGGAGTGGCGGGGGCGGGCGGGTGGGGCGGCGACGGGGACGGTGGTCAGGCATCCCGTGCGGCCAGCAGCTCCTCGATGTGGGCGGCGAGGTCGCGCAGGCGCGGGTGGGCGTACACGGCCTTGACCGGGAGGGCCACGGACAGCTCGGCCCGCACGCGGGAGACGAGCTTGATGGCGAGCAGGGAGTGGCCGCCGAGCTTGAAGAAGTTGTCGTCCGGGCCGATCGACGCGGCGCCGAGGACCTGGGTCCACACGCGGGCGATCAGCTCCTCCGCACGGCCGTTCAGCCCCTCGGTGCCGGCTTCCGGTGCCTCCGCGTCCGCCGCCGGGGTTTCGAGCCGGGTGGGCAGCGCGGACCGGTCGAGCTTGCCGCTGGGCGTCGTGGCGAACCGCTCCACCGCCACGTACGCGCTCGGCACCATGTAGGCGGGCAGGCCGTCCGCCAGCGCGGCGCGCAGGGCGGTGGCGTCCCCGCCGCGGTGGTAGGCGATCAGGCAGGCGGTGCCGCCCGCGTCCTCGCCGAGGATCACGGCGGCCTCGGCGACGCCGTCCACCCGGGTGAGGGCGGCCTCGATCTCCGGGAGTTCGATGCGGTGTCCGCGCAGCTTGACCTGGCCGTCGGCGCGGCCGAGGTAGACGAGCCGGCCGTCGGGCAGGAGCGGCAGCGGTCTCCGGTGCGGTACATGCGGCCGCCGGGGCGCCGTCCTCCCGGCGATGTCGGCGACGAAGCGTTCCGCCGTCAGTCCGGGGCGGCGCCGGTAGCCGCGGCCCACGCGCGGGCCCGCGAGGTACAGCTCGCCGGACTCGCCCGGCCCGACCGGGGCGAGCTTCTCGTCGAGCAGGCGCATCCGCAGCCCCGGCAGCACGGCGCCGATGTGCGGCTCCCCCGGCGCGTCGATCCGGCCGGCGGTGGCGTCGACGGTGCACTCGGTCGGGCCGTACACGTTGAGCGCGTTCAGCAGTCCGCTCCGGTGGGCGGCCACGAACCGGTCCCACAGGGCCGGGCTGATCGCCTCGCCGCCGACGAGGAGGGTCAGCGGACGCGGGCCGCCGTCCTCGGTGAGCAGGTCGAGGAGCGGGTCGGCGTGCGAGGGGGTGATGTCCAGGTCGGTGAGGGCGTGCTCGTCGACGAAGGCGGCGAGCAGCGACGGGTCGCGGCGGGTCTCCTCGTCGATCATGACGAGGGTGTCGCCCCGGCAGAGCCGGGTCCACTGCTGCACGGAGGCGTCGAACGACGGCGAGGCGTTCCAGCCGACCCGGCGGCCCTCGCCGGTGGCGGCGCCCGCCTCCTCCAGCTCCTGGAGCAGCAGGGAGGCGGCGGCGCGGCCGATCTCCACGCCCTTGGGGCGGCCGGTGGAGCCGGAGGTGTAGATGACGTACGCGAGCGTGTCCCCGGTGACCGGGACGGGCGTGTACGCGGCCGGGGCGCCGTCCGGGGCGGCCGTCAGCTCGGCGGCGGTCACGGCGCGGGCGCCGGGGCCGGGAGCCCTCCGTGCCGTCCACGACCACCAGGTCGGCGCCGGAGTCCTCGACGAGGTAGCGGCGGCGGTCGGCGGGCAGCGCCGGGTCGACCGGCAGGTAGGCGGCGCCGGCGGTGAGGGTGCCGATGATCGCGGTGACCAGGGCGGCGCCCGGGGCAGGCAGAGCGCCACGACGCTCTCCGGGCCGACGCCGAGGGCGCCGAGCCGGGCGGCGAACGCACCGGCACGGGCCCGCAGCTCGTCGAAGGTGAGGAGTTCGTCGCCGGCGACGACGGCGATGCGGCCGCCCGGGGCGGTCGCGAGCCGGGCGAGAGGTCGGCCGCGCCGGTACCGGCGGCGGCGCGGGCCTCGGTGGCGGAGGCCGCCGGGGTGGCGGTGGGGCGCTCGGGGAGGACGGCGGTCATGGCGGGGCTCACCTTCCGTACAGGGTGGTGGAGGGGCGGTGGTCGGGGCACAGTCGGACAGCCGTACCGGCTCGCCCATGGCGACGACGATCTTCCGGTCGCCGGTGTACGACTCCCGGCCGTGCGCGCAGAGGATGTTGTCGACGAGCATCAGGTCGCCGACCTGCCAGCTCTCCCGCAGGGTGACCGCCTGGTAGACGTCGTTGACGGCGTCCACCTCGGCGTCGGTGAGGGCGGTGCCGTCGCCCACGCGGGTGTCGAAGGGCAGGCCGTCCTCGCCGAACGTCTCGGTGAGGACCTCGCGGACGTCCTCGTCGAGGCTGCGGGCGTTCCAGAACGCGAAGTGGTTGAACCAGGACCGCTCGCCCGTCACCGGGTGCGTGATGATCGCGGAGCGGCGCTGCCGGGTGCGCAGCGTGTCCTCGTCGAGCCACTCGTAGCCGATCGCGTGGGCGTCGCAGTACTCCTCGGCGCCCGCGGGCTCCTCCGACGAGAAGGCCTTGCGCCAGGGCATGCCCGCCAGGTCGGAGTAGTTGCGCACCAGGAGCCAGCCGGCCTCGGCGAACCGGTCGACCAGGTCCTGCGGCAGCATCGCGAGGGCCTTGCGCATGTCGCCGACGGTGGTCGCGCCGCCCGTCTCGGGGGCGGTGAGGCAGCCGAAGAGCAGCACGCCGGGGAAGTCCAGGGTGTAGCTGTTCTCGTTGTGCAGGCGGATCGCCTGGGCGGCCGGGAGGTCCGTGGAGGAGAAGACCCCTTCGCCGAAGTCGCTGCGGGGGGTGGCCTTCTCCTTGTACCCGGCGCGCTGGGCGATCAGCGCGTCCCGCGCCTCGGCGAACGTCTCCGTGTCCGTCACCGGGAGGCCGCGGAGCATGACCGCGCCGGAGCGGTGCAGTTCGGCCTGGATGGCGGGCAGCTGCGCGGACAGCCAGGCGGTGGCCTCCGCCATCGTGTCGAAGGCGGGCGTCCGGACGACGGCGGGCTTGCCGGGCTCCCGGACGACGTCGATGCCGGCGGTGACCGGGCTCTGGGCGTACGTGGTCATGACGGGTGCTCTCCTCGGATCAGGTGACAGGGGCGGGGGGTTCAGGGGTTGTTCAGGCGTTGCTGGGGGCGGAGGCGTACAGGGTCTCCAGGACCGGGTTCAGGCGGGCGAAGAAGCCGGGCAGGTCCTGCTGGAAGTAGAAGTGGTCACCGGTCAGCACCTGCGGCACGACCTCGTTCCCGGCCACCAGGGACCAGCCGTCGAGCATGTCGACCGGCACGATCGGGTCGGCGTCCCCGCCGAACACCGCGACCGGGCAGTCGAGCCGTACGGCCGGGGCGGTGCACCGGTAGGCGTCGTCGATGGCGAAGTCGGCGCGGATCGACGGCAGCACGATCTCGCGGAGCTCCTCGTCGTCGAGGATGCCGTCGTCCGTGCCGCCGCGCTCCTTGATCGCCGCGACCAGCTCGTCGTCGTCCAGCCGCTCCGGGTGCACCGGGCACTGGTTGGGCAGCACCGGCGCCCGGCACGCGGAGGCGATCAGGCCCTGCGGGGTGCGGCCGACGGCCTGGAGGGCGCGGGTCACCTCGAACGCCACCAGGGAACCCATGCTGTGCCCGAGCACCACCAGGGCACCGGTGTCCGCCGGAAGGGCGTCCACCACCGGCAGCGCCAGATCGTCGACGGACTCCGGCAGGTCCTCGCTGAACCGGGCGCCCCGGCCCGGGTACTGGCCGATGAGCAGCCGCACATCGGCCGGAAGGTGCTCCCGCCAGGCGCTGTACGCGTGCGCGTTGCCTCCGGCGTGCGGCAGCACGAGCAGCGACAGGCGGTGCGGCAGGTCGCCGGGCAGGTCCCAGACGACGTCCTCGGGGGCGGGGGTCGGAGAGGCGTTCATGAGCTGATCCGTTCTGTCGCGGTCATGAGGGAGACGGTGATCGTGGAAACGGTGATCGTGGAGACCGTGGTCGTGGAGACCGTGGTCGTGGAGACCGTGGTCGTGGGTTAGCTGGTGCGGCGGCGGAGGGCGGGACGGGCCTTCCTCGCCGGCGCGGCCTTCAGCGATTCGATGTGCTCGGCGAGCCGGGCGGGGTGGGGTGCTGGAAGACGTCCCGGATGGTGAGCCGGACGTCGAGGGCGGCGGCGATGTGGTTCGTCAGCCGGGCTCCCAGGAGGGAATGGCCGCCGTGGTGGAAGAAGTCGTCGTCGATGGTGAGATCGGCGGTGGTGTCGAGGGTGCGGGCGAAGAGGCCCACGAGGGTCTCCTCCAGCGGCGTGCGCGGGGCCCGCCCGAGGGAGGCGACGGCGGCCGGCTCGGGCAGGGCGCGCTTGTCGACCTTCCCGTTGGGGGTCAGCGGCAGCCGCTCCAGGGTCACGAGGTACGTGGGGACGAGGTGCTCGGGCAGCCGGTCGGCGACGTGCCGCCGGATCTCGTCGGAGTCCGTGTCCCCGTCGGTGACGACGTAGGCGGCGAGCTGCTCGTGGTGGACGGTGACGACGGCCTGAGTGACGGCGGGGTGGGTCAGGAGCGCCATCTCGGTCTCGCCGGGTTCGACGCGGAATCCACGGATCTTGATCTGGTCGTCGGCCCGGCCGTCGTAGTGCAGCCGACCGTCCCGGTCGAAGTGGGCCAGGTCTCCCGTCCGGTAGAGCCTGTCACCGGTCGTCGTGAAGGGGTTGGGTACGAAGCGGGTGGAGGTCAGATCCGACCGGCCCAGATACCCGTGGGCAAGGCCATCGCCCGCGAGATACAGCTCGCCGGTCACGCCCGGCGGGCACAGGTTCAGATGAGCGTCCAGGACGTAGCCGGCCTTGTTCACCAGCGGCGTCCCGACCGGAATCACCGCGTCACCCGGCTCGACCGTGTACGTGGTCGTGAAACCCATCGACTCGGCCGGACCGTAACCGTTGACGACCCTGATCCCGGGCTTGAGCTCCTGAAGCTTCCGCACATGCGCCGGAGAAGCCGCCTCACCACCCGTGAAGGCAACGGTGACCGTCTCGAAAGCCTCCGGATGCTCATCCACCAGGAAGTTGAACAGACTCGCCGACAGCTGAAGCATCGTCACCCCGTGCTTACGGGACAACTCCCCGATCAGCACCGGCTCCGGCCGCTGACCCGGCTGCAACACCGTCACCCCGCCATGCAGCAACGCACCCCAGAACTCCAGGCTGAACGCATCCCACGACACCGGCGAGCACTGCAAAAACACCTCACCCGGACCAAACCGGCCATACGACTGACCACTCACCGTCGACACCAGATTCCGGTGCGACGACAGGATCGCCTTCGGCCGACCCGTCGAACCGGACGTGAACATCAGGCAGGCCACGTCATCGGCGCACAGCTCCGTGCCCAGGTTGTCCGCGCTGAGCTCGGCCAGTTGCCGGGGGAGCAGGCGGCCGTGTCCCAGGGCCCGGTCAGTCGTGCGGCGAGGCGGGGTTCGCTGACCAGGATGCCGATGCCGGCGTCGGTCGCGGCCGAGCGCAGCCGCTCGTCCGGGAAGTCGGGGTCGAGGAGCGTGTAGCCCGCTCCGGTCTTGACGACTCCGATCAGCGCCGCCGCGAACTCGACTCCGCGCGACCACAGGACTCCGGCCATGTCGCCGCGTCCGAGGCCGCGGAGCGCAGGTGGCGGGCCCAGCGGTTGGCGGCGGCGTTCAGCTCCGCGTACGTCACCTCGCCCGCCTCGTCGATGAGGGCGACCGCGTCGGGGAACCGTGCGGCCCGCTCCTCGAACCGCTCCACCAGCGTCGTGTCCACCGCGTCCGCCACCGGACCGGCCCACCGGCCCGTGAGCAGCTCGCGCTCCGCCGCCGACAGCACGTCCAGGCGCGACAGTCGCAACCCCGGCTCGTCCAGGGCCTGGGTCAGCACCTCGCCGAGGGCCGCCGTCATCCGCCGTATCGTGACCTCGTCGAACAGCTCGGCCGCGAAGAGGACGGTCGCCCGCAGTTCCTTCTCGTCCTCGGAGCGGAGGAAGAACTCCAGGTCGAACTTGGCGGATCCGTTGGAGAACTTCTCCACCGGGCCGGTGCCGACCTCGCCCAGCGCGAAGGCGGGGCCGCTGTCGGTCTCCAGTCCGAGGCTGATCTGGAAGAGGGGGTGGCGCGAGAGGCTCCGGGCCGGGTTGACCGCTTCGAGGACCAGGTCGAACGGCACTTCCTGATGGGCGAAAGCATCCAGATCCGCCGTGCGCACCCGTCCCAGCAGCTCGCGGAAACTCGGGTCACCGGCACTGTTCGTCCGCAGCACCAGCGTGTTCACGAAGAACCCGACCAGCTCCTGCAACGACCGCTCGCCACGGCCCGCCACCGGCGTGCCGATCGCCAGATCCGACCCCGCGCCCAGACGGGTCAGCGCCGCGACCAGCGCCGCGTGCACCACCATGAACGGCGTGCACCCCTCCGCCCGTGCGAACGCCGTCACGCGCTCGAAGAGGTCCTCGCCCAACCCGACCTCGACCTGACCGCCCCGGTGCGAGGCCCTGGCCGGCCTGGGACGGTCCAGGTTCAGCCCGTGCCCCTCCGGCAGGCCCTCCAGCGCCCCGCGCCAGAAGCCCAGTTCCCGGCCGAGCACGCTCTCCGAGTCGTCCGCCGAACCCAACACCCGCCGCTGCCAGGCCGCGTAGTCCGCGTACTGCACGGTCAGCGGCTCCAGGACCGAGCCCTCGGCCCCGGCGATCCGGGCCTCGTAGGCCCGCTGGAGGTCGGCGAAGAAGACACCGTTCGACAGGCCGTCCGTCGCGATGTGGTGCACCACCAGCGACAGCACCACCGAACCGTCACCCAGCTCGAAGGCCACCGCCCGCAGCGGAAGCTCCACCGCCAGGTCGAAGGCCCGGCCCGCCACCGCGGCCAGCTCCCCGTCCAGCGCACCGGCGTCGGTCCGGCGCCAGTCCAGCGACACCCGGGCCCGCTCGGGCGGCAGGACCCGCTGGTGGGGCTCGCTCTCCACCGTTTCGAACAGCGTCCGCAGCGGAGCGTGCCGCTCCACCACGTCGCTCAGCGCCGACTCCAGCGCCGCGCAGTCCGGCGCGGTCCGCAGGCGTACGGCCATCGGCACGTTGTAGGCCGCGCTGTCCCCTCCAGCTGGGCCAGCAGCCACAGCCGGCGCTGGGCGAAGGACGCCGGGGCCGTGTCTCCGGCCCCCTCCCCCGCGACGAGCGGCGGGACCGCCCGTACGGACCCGCGCTGTTCACCAAGCAGCTCCGCGAGCCTCGCCACCGTGGGGTGGCCGAACACGTCCCGGATCGTGAGCCGTACCCCGAACGCCTCGGCGATGTGGTTCGTCAGCCGGGCCGCGAGCAGGGAGTGCCCGCCGAGGGCGAAGAAGCTGTCGTCGATGCCGACGGGTCCGTCGAGCTCCAGGGTTCGGCCGAACAGGGCGGCCAGGGTCTCCTCGCTCTCGTCGCGCGGAGCGCGGTTCGTGCCCAGGACCGTCGTCGGGGCCGGGAGTGCCCGCTTGTCGATCTTGCCGTTGGGGGTGACGGGCAGGCGGTCGAGCGGGGTCACGTAGGTGGGAACGAGGTGTTCGGGCAGCCGGTCGGCGACGTGCCGGCGGATCTCTTCGGGGTCCGCGGCTCCGTCCGTGACGACGACGTACGCGGCCAGTCGCTTCTCGTGGACGGTGACGACGGCCTGGGTGACGGCGGGGTGGGTCAGGAGCGCGGCCTCGGTCTCGCCGGGTTCGACGCGGAATCCACGGATCTTGATCTGGTCGTCGGCCCGGCCGTCGTAGTGCAGCCGACCGTCCCGGTCGAAGTGGGCCAGGTCCCCCGTCCGGTACATCCGGCCACCGGCCGCCGTACCGAAGGGGTTGGGTACGAAGCGGGTGGAGGTCAGGTCCGACCGGCCGAGGTATCCGTGGGCGAGGCCGTCACCGGCCAAGTACAGCTCGCCGGTCACGCCCGGCGGGCACAGGTTCAGATGGGCGTCCAGGACGTAGCCGGCCTTGTTCACCAACGGCGTCCCGACCGGAATCACCGTGTCACCAGGCTCGACCGTGTACGTGGTCGTGAAACCCATCGACTCGGCCGGACCATAACCGTTGACGACCCTGATCCCGGGCTTCAGCTCCTGAAGCTTCCGCACATGCACCGGAGAAGCCGCCTCACCACCCGTGAAGGCGACGGTGACCGTCTCGAAAGCCTCAGGGTGCTCATCCACCAGGAAGTTGAACAGACTCGCCGACAGCTGAAGCATCGTCACCCCGTGCTTACGGGACAACTCCCCGATCAGCACCGGCTCCGGCCGCTGCCCCGGCTGCAACACCGTCACCCCGCCGTGCAACAGCGCACCCCAGAACTCCAGGCTGAACGCATCCCACGACACCGGCGAGCACTGCAAAAACACCTCACCCGGACCAAACCGGCCATACGACTGACCACTCACCGTCGACACCAGGTTGCGGTGGGAGGACAGGATGCCCTTGGGTCGGCCCGTCGAGCCGGAGGTGAACATCAGGCAGGCGGGGTCGTCGGGGCCGAGTGGCAGGCCGAGGTTGCCGGGGTGGTGGGAGAGGAGTTCGCCGGGGGCTTCGGTGTGGGTGGCCCAGGGGCCTTCGACGCGTTCGGCGAGGAGCGGGCGGGTGACGAGGTGGCTGATGCCGGCGTCGGCGGCGGCCGAGCGCAGCCGGTCGTCGGGGAAGTCCGGGTCGAGGAGGACGTGGGCGGCGCCGGTCTTCAGGACGGCGAGGAGGGCGGTGGCGAAGCGGGTGCCGCGTTCGAGGAGGACGCCGGCCATGTCGCCGCGTCCGAGGCCGCGGGAGCGCAGGTGGCGGGCCCAGCGGTTGGCGGCGGCGTTCAGCTCCGCGTACGTCACCTCGCCCGCCTCGTCGATGAGGGCGACCGCGTCGGGGAACCGTGCGGCCCGCTCCTCGAACCGCTCCACCAGCGTCGTGTCCACCGCGTCCGCCACCGGACCGGCCCACCGGCCCGTGAGCAGCTCGCGCTCCGCCGCCGACAGCACGTCCAGGTCGGTGACGCGGTGCTCCGTGGGCCGTTCGGCGGCGAGGACGGTGGTGAGGAAGGCGGCGAACCGGTCCTGGTGGGCGGCGACGGCCGTCACGTCGACGCCGTCGACGGGGGTGTCGAAGTCGATGCGCAGGCCGTTCGCGGCGCCCAGGTCGAGGACGGCGACGGCGAGGTCGTCGACCGGGCCGTTGCTCACGTTGTGGTTGACCGTCGGGTGGCCGCAGACGGTGAGTTCCGCGTGGAAGCCCATGATGTTGAGGACGGGGTGGCCAGTCTGCGGGCGCCGTCGATGACTCCGGCGTCGCGGCACAGGTCCTCGTACCGGGTCATCTGGTGGCGCAGGCCGTGCTTGACCTCGGCTCCCACCGAGCGGACCAGGGCGGCGAGCGTGTCCTCGGGCCGGACCTCGATCCTCAGCGGGACCACGTTCGAGGACATGCCCGGGGTGCTGCGGGCGAGTTTGGAGGTGCGGCCGGTCACCGGCAGGCCGATGACCAGCTCGGTCTGTCCGGTGACGCGGTGCAGGTAGACCGAGAACAGGGCCACGAGGAGGACGGACCAGGAGGCGCGTTCGCCGCGTGCGACCGCGCGGAGCCGGTCGGCGTCCGCCGGGGACACCCGTACGCTCCGCCGGGCGAAGGGCAGGCCGCCGTGCGCGGCCGCCGCCCGTCCGGTGCCGCGGACGAGGCCCGCGGGGCGTCCGGTGCTCCGGCAAGGTGCTCCCGCCAGGCGGCGCGCTCGGCGGCGGCCTCCTCGGAGCGCCGGTACGCGGCGTCCTCGGCGAGCAGTTCGGCCAGGCTTCCGAACGGGGAGGGCCCCCAGGGTTCGCCGGCGACGGCCCGCTCGTACAGCTCGACCAGCCGGGCCAGTGCCATCGACACGCCCATGCCGTCGACGACCAGGTGGTGGAAGCCGTAGAAGTAGAAGTACCTGTCCTCGGCGAGCTTGAACAGCGCGCAGCGGACGGGCGGCTGGTCGGTGAGGTCGAAAGGGGCGCAGATCAGCGCGTCGATCAGCCGCCAGGCCTCGCGCTCCGGGTCGTCCTCGGCGCTCACGTCGGTGAAGGGCAGGGTGCGCGAGCCGGCGTCGGGGTCGAGCAGCTGCCACACCTGCTCGCCGTCGTCCTCGAAGCGGTGGACGCGGAGGAAGTCCGCCTCCTCGACGAGCCGGCGCCAGGCGGCCGCCATCAGCTCCGGGTCCACGGGGCCGTTGATCTCGCGGCATTCGGCGACGTTGTACTTCATGCCGGTGGGGTCGAGGGCGTGCGCCGTCCAGATGTCACGCTGGGACACCGAGAGCGGCAACCGGACGGCAGCCGGAGCGGGTGCGACGGGCGTGTCGAACGGCATGAGGGGCTCCTGTGAAGTCACGACGGAGGAGGACGGAGAGAGGGGGACCCGGGCGGGGCAGTCGCCATACAACCCGTGGGCCGGGGCCGGGAGCGGCAGTTGATCCGGCGGTACGGGAGCGGTTCGGCGGTGGGGCGGCAGTCGGGGGCACAGTTCCGGCAGTCGGCGGCAGCGGCTACCGGCGGGCGGGGGCACGGTTCGGCGGTCGACGGCAGCGGTTCCGGCGGGCGGGGGCACGGTTCCGGCGGTTGACGGCAGCGGTTCCGGCGGGCGTACGGGGCCGCTCACCGGAGGGGCGTGTGCGCCCCGGTCGTCGTGGTCGTGCTCGTCACGAGGGCGCGCACCACGCACAGCACGCGGAACGCGGAGCGGCCGCCGTCCGTGCCGGCCCGGATCACGCCGCTGACCAGCAGGTCGCGGACCGTACGACCGCAGTGCGGGAGGGGCATGCCGGTCAGCCGGACGACGTCCTCCAGGACGAATCCGTCCTCGTGCTCGGCGCAGAGCGCGCCGATCAGTTCGCGGTGGCCGTCGGGCAGCGCGGCGAGGGTGCGGGCGACGCGTTCGCGGAGCCGGGAGCCGGAGCGGCCGTCGGCCAGGTGGTCGAGCAGCGGCGCGGGGTCGGACTCGACGATGCCGCGCAGCGTGGGCAGGTCGCAGACGGTGAGCCAGGAGGCGGCGGCGGAGAGCGCGAGCGGGTGGCCGTCGAGCCGGTGGCTGACCCAGGCGATGTCCGCGAGGACCCGGTCGTCGGGAACGATGTCGGGGCGGACGTGGCGGAGCCGGCTGAGGAGGAACCGGGCGGCGGGCGCGTCGGAGCGGATGCCGTCGGAGGGGTCAGGGGCCTCCAGCGGGGAGAGCAGGAAGAGGCGTTCGCCGGGGACGTTCCAGGGTTCGTCGGCGGTGACGAGGAGGCGGAGGCCGGGCAGTTCGCGCAGCAGCCGGCTCAGGCGGTGGAAGTCGAGCCGTGCGGTGTCGACGCCGTCGAGGACGAGGAGTACGGGGCGGTCGCCGAGGGCGCCGGACAGTTCGGGGGCGAGGTCGTCGGCCGGGCCGTCGCCGTGCAGGAAGGCGGCGCAGTCGGCGGTGAGGGCGGTGAGCTGGTCGTCGGGGGCCGGCAGGCAGTCGGCGACCGCCCCGGGGGCGGTGTGCCACAGCACCGGGAAGCCGGTGTCGTGCAGTCGGGCCGCGGCCTCCAGGGCCAGTCTCGTCTTGCCGACGCCGCTCAGGCCGACGACGGTGATCAGGCGTTCCGTTCCGGAGCGCAGCTCCTCCGTGAGGACGGTGGCCTCGGCGTCCCTCTCTATCAGCGGGTGCAGCGGTACGGGCGGGGCCTGGAGTTCGGCGGCGAAGTGCCGGGTTCCGGTGCCGCCCCGGGGTCCGCGCCGTACCGCGTCCTCCAGGGCCGTGCGGGCCCGGGGGCCCAGGCGCAGGCCGTCGGCGATGAGCCGGATCGTGTCGGCTCTCGGGCGCTGGGCCTTCCCCTTCTCCAGGTCGCGGATGGCGCGGACGCTGATGGTGGAGAGGTCCGCCAGCTCCTGCTGGGTCAGGCCGATGCGGAGTCGGTGGCCGCGGATGAGGGTGCCGAGTGCGGCGGTGGCCGTCACGGTGTCCTCGGGGAGAGACTGGTCGTCATGAGAAGCTCCCGCTCGTCGAGTTGGGGCGGGCTTCGGGCAGGCGGCCCGATCGGGCCGCCGACCGGGGGCCTCGCCGCGCCGTCTGCTGAGACCCATCGTCCGGACGCGACTATTCAGGGGGCATCCCGGCACTAACGGGTGAGGATGCCGCGCGATAGCGGCATCCCGGCCCGTGATAGCGGCGCGGGCGGGGGGGCCGTCCCGTGATAGCGGGGTGATAAGGCAGCGAGCGGTGCCGTGAATCCGCCTGTTCCTAAGTTGGTGGTCAGAAGGAAACGCCGCACACCGACGAAAGGCAGAATCCGATGTCGAACACCACCGCCGCCGCCCGCAAGACCCTCCGCGCCGCCGTCACCACCGCCCTGATCGTCCTCGCGACCGGCGTCGGCGTCCAGGCGAGCTGGGCCGACGAGACGACGGGCACCACCACCGGGACCACCGCGCCGGTCTGCACCCCCACGGGGACGACGACCCCCACGGGCACCACCCCGTGCGTCAACGACAACAACCCCTGGGACTGACCCTCCCGGCTCGCCGACGGCTCAGCGGCCCGTCGCGAGCAGCCTCTCCGCCTCCGCGAGTTCCCGGCCCATCCGCCGCTCGCGGAACACCTCGACCGCCGGAACGAGCAGCTCCCGCGAGCGCCCCGGCTCCGCGTCGAGGAGACGGGCGAGGTCCAGGCGCGCCAGCGCGCCACCGCTAAAATCCATGACGCCCTCCCGCGCGGTCACCGCGCGGTCGAAGAAGTCCCTGGCCCGGTCGGGACGGCCCATCACGGCGAACGCGTGGCCCAGGTCGCGGAGCAGGTGTCCCTCTCCGATGACGTCGCCGGAGTCCCGGCAGAGTTCGAGGACCTCCGTGAAGGTCAGGACCGCCAGGTCGCTCCGCCCCTGTGCGAGCAGCAGCTGTCCGACGCGCCGCAGCGTCCTCGCCCGGCCGCCGGTGTAGCCGACCCCTTCGTAAATGTCGAGCGCCTCGTCCAACTGGCCCTGTGCCGCCGCGATGTCGCCCTGCCGCATGCGGATGTGCGCGCTCTGGGTCAGGACGATCGCGCGGCCCACGACGTCGCCCGCCCGGTCGAAGTCCGCGAGGGACCTCCGGTACAGGTCGAGGGCCGTGGTGTCGTCGCCGCTCGTGCGCGCGATGAGCGCCATGTCGCGCCGGCACAGCGCCTCGCCCATCGGGTCGTCGAGCGCCTGGAAGACGTCGAGGGCCGAGTTCAGTGTCTGCCGGGCCGTGTCGAACTGGTTGCGGCTCATGTAGAGCGAGCCGAGCGAGGCCCGTACGGCGGCGGTGCCGCGCAGGTTTCCCGCTTTGCGGACGGCGGCCAGCGCGCTGAGGTGGGTCTGCTCCCACAGGTCGTAGTGGCCGCGCACCTCGAACAGGGTGACGAGCGAGGTCGCGAGGTCCCAGCTGAGGTCGTGGAGTCCGGCGTCGGCGGTGTGCTGGACCATGCCGCACAGGGAGGCCTGTTCGGCGTCGAGCCAGGCCAGCGGGTCGGCGAGCACCTCGTCCGTGTAGGAGGCCGGGGGTTCCCAGCGGGGCGCGTCGCCGTGCAGGACGGTGAAGTCCCCTCCGTACACGGTCCGGTGGGCCTGCTGGGCGAGGTGCATCCAGCCGCCCGCCATGCGGGCGAGGGCCTCCTGCCGTTCCTCGGGGCTGTGGTGGGCCGCGAGTTGTTCTCGAGCGTAGACGCGGATGATCTCGTGGAAGCGGTACCGGAAACCGCCGGTGCGTTCGACTCCGGCGACGTCGAGCATCTGCACGTCGACCAGGGGTTCCATGAGGTCGGAGGGGAAGGGCCGGTGGTCGTCGAGCAGTGCTCCCGCCAGCCAGCTCGGCAGGGTCGGTGCCTGCGCCATGCTCAGGAGCCGCAGGAGCCGGCGGTCCTCCGGCGCCAGGCCCTCGTAGGTGAGGGAGAGGCTGGCGCGCATCGTCATCTCGCCGTGCGTCAGTTCGTCGAGCCGGTGCCGTTCGTTGGCGAGGCGCTGCACCATGGACGCCAGGGTCCAGTGCGGGCGGGCGGCGAGCCGGGCGGCGACGATCCGCAGGGCCAGCGGGAGCCGTCCGACCGTGCGGACCAGGGCCTCCGCGGCGCGCCTCGCCCGCGACCCGTTCGCGGCCGATGATCCGGGAGAGCAGTTCGAGGGCCTGGTCCTCGGCGAGGACGTCGAGTTCCACGCGGTGCGCGCCGGGCAGCGCGGTGAGGCGGGCGCGGCCGGTGACGAGGACGGCGCAGCCGCGGCTGCCGGGGAGCAGCGGCAGGACCTGGCCCTCGCCGGCGGCGTCGTCGAGGACGACGAGGACCCGGCGGGAGGCGAGCCGGGTGCGGTACATCTCGGCCCGCTCGTCGAGGGATTCGGGGATGAGCTGGCCGGGGATGCCGAGGGCGCGCAGGAACCGTCCGAGGACTTCCTGGGGGTGGCCGGGTGCCGGTCGTCCCGCGCAGGTCGCAGTAGAGCTGGCCGTCGGGGAATCCGGTCTCGGAGAGCATGTGGGCGACGTGGACGGCGAGGGTGGATTTGCCGGTGCCGGGCTTTCCGGTGATGGCGGCGAGTCCCACCGTGGTGCGGCCCGGCCGTCCGGTCAGCGCTTCTTCCAGTGCGGTGAGTCGGCCGGGGTCGGAGACGAAGTCGGCGACGGCGGCGGGGAGCTGGTGCGGCACCGCGTCCTGCCGAACCGATTCTGCAGACGTGGGGCCGCGGGGCGGCCGATTCCGTCTCCTCCTCGGCGTCCGCTCCGGCGGGTTCCTCGGGCGAGGGGCCTTCTCCCGGGCGCGCGGGCGGCGGGTGCGGCTCCGGCGGGCGCCGGGAGCCGGCCGGCGAGGATCGCCGACTCCAGCTCCCTGAGTTCCCGGCTGGGTTCCAGGCCGAGTTCCTCGGCGAGGAAGCGGCGTGCGGTGCGGAAGGCCTCCAGGGCCTCGGCCTGCCGTCCGGACCAGTACAGCGCCTGGATCAGCTGGCCGCGCAGCTTCTCCCGCAGGGGGTGTTCCCCGGTGAGCCGCTGGAGTTCGCCGACGAGGCCGTCGTACCGTCCGAGTTCCAGTTCGAGCTGGATGCGCAGTTCGACGGCGGTCAGTCGCTCCTCGTCGAGCTGGCGCGCCTTGTTCGCCAGCGGGCCGCTGTCGAGGCCGGACAGGCAGTCGCCCTGCCACAGGGTGACGGCGTCCCGCAGCAGCTGGACGGCGTGGAGGAGGTCTCCCCTCTCGCGCAGCCGGCGGGCCCGTAAGACCAGGTCGGTGAAGAGCGCCGCGTCCACGTTCGCCGCGTCGGTGTGCAGGACGTATCCCGGGGGCCGGGTCGCGATCGAGGCCTCGCCGTCCGCCCCGGCGAGGAGCTTGCGCAGCCGCGACACGCAGATCTGCACCTGGGTGCGGGCGGTCTCCGGCGGGTTGTCCTCCCAGATGAGGTCCACCAGGTGGTTGGTGCTGACCACGCGGTTCGTCTCCAGGAGCAGCGCCGCGAGGATCACCTCCTGGCGCCCGGGAGGAAGCCGCAGCGGCCCGTCGGGGCCGTGGACCTGGAGCGGCCCCAGGACCCGGAAGGCAAGGGGTGACGCGGCCAGGAGCTCCTGGGAGCCGTCCCCGATGTCGTCCGTCACCGATTCCCCCACCAAAGAAACGAGTTGACACGTCAGGACCGAATGAGGACAGTCTCCACAACCGCCCCCGCCCTGTCCATGCCGTGAAGATCCCGGTCGGAGATAGAGGGGGGATAACGCGGAGTTGGCGGCTCCCCCCAGAATCCTGGCCGAGAGTGAAAGGGGCTCAGCCGTTGAACCGCCAACAAGATGACACGAGTACCGGGCTGCCGGGGCCTGCCGACCTGGTCACCGCCGTGGGGATCGACCACGTCCGCCTGGTCTACGACTACCTCGACGCCGGTGACCTGGACTCGTGCGCCTCCCTGCTGCACGACGGCGTGGTCCTCGAACTGCCGGGCCTGCCGCCGCTGCGCGGCCGGGCGGCGGTCCTGCACACCCGCCTGGGGTGCCCGGCGCCGAGGGTCCGCCACGCGATCGACCGGGTCGTGGGGCAGGACCGCAGCGTGATCGCCACGGGGCGCCACGTGGTCCCGGGCACCGAGGGGGACGACCTCCGCTTCGTCGACGTCTTCACGATCGCCGACGACGGCATGGTCCTCTCCTGTACGCGGTACCACCACGTGGCGCCGTGAGCGGCGCCCGAGGACGGACCCCACCCGTCCTCGGCCCCGTGAGCTACAGACCCGGCCCGTTGTACGCGCCGCGGTGCGGCTTCGTGGTCGCGCTCACCGGGTTCCCCCAGTAGTCGCGGCCTCCGTTGCCGCTGATCACGGAGCCGTTGTTCAGGGCGGGGGACGTGGCGCGCAGCTTGTAGCCGTCGACGGAGTCGAGGGTGTCGCCGCCGGTGCCGGGGGCGACGAACCGCGGGTCGCCGACGATGCCGTTGGCGGTGGGGCGGGGCACGCCCTGGAAGACGTTCCACAGCCAGGAGATCCCGGCGGCCGTGGGCAGCCGGGAGTCGGTGGTGCCCACCCAGATGTTGTTCTCGACGACGCTCTCGTCGGGGAGCGTGATGTCGAACTTCCTGTCGGTGCAGTAGAGGACGTTGTTGTACAGGTGCAGGGCGGAGCGTCCGGCGCTGACGCTGCTCATGCGGCAGTCGTTCTCGGAGATGTTGTAGCGGATGACCTGCTGGGCGGCGCCGATGGTGCCGCACCCGTCGCAGTCGAGGAAGAAGCCGCCGATGTTGTCGCGGCTGTAGTTGTACTGGATCGTGCAGGTGCCGGTGTTGCCCCAGTCGCAGTCGAACGCCTGGCTGTCGGCCACGGACATCCGCGTGATGCCGTACACGGCGTTCTTCTGGATGGTCGGATCGCGGTCGCCGAGCACCCAGATCCCGGCGAAGTTGCCGCCGGAGAAGGGGTAGGCGCCGTTGCCGACGCCGGAGGCGTTGTTGTACTGGATCATGGGCGCGTCGGCGTAGCTGGCGATGATGCCGTCGCCGCCGACGTCCTTGACGGTGTTGTTCTCGATCAGCACCCCGGCGCCCTTGACGGCCATGGCGCCGACGCGGATCTTGAGACCGCCGCCGCCCGTGTCGCTGATCTGGTTGTCGTGGACGTGGACGTCGTTGAGGGTCGAGTTCGTGCCGCTCGCGCCGGTGACGATGCCGGCGGACTGGACGTAGTCCTCGGTGGTCGGGCTGTTCTTGTTCGTCTGGCCGGCCACCCGGTCGATGACGAGGCCGCCTATGTCGAACCCCCGGTGCGCCGTTCCGTCGGTGGCGGAGACGCGCAGTCCGGTGCGGCGGGCGAGCGTGGCGGCGGGGTTGGTGATCTTGAGGCCGGTGATCCGCCAGTGGTCCTGGTTGGTCAGGGAGACCGCGTCCGGGGCTCCCCCGCCGTCGATCACGGGCAGGGCGCCGGTGCCGTAGCCGGTGAGGACGATGGGGGCGGCGGCGGTGCCGCTGCCCGCGGGCGAGGGAGCCGGTGCAGGTGGTGCCGGCGGCGAAGGCGAGCGTGTCGCCGGGGCGTACGTCCTGCCGTTGGCCTGGGCGACGCTGTTGAACGGCGCCGCCTGGCTGCCGTCGCCGGCGGCGCCCCGGGAGCAGTCCACATAGGTGACGCTCCCCGCGGCGACGGCGGGCGCGCCGGCGAGGACGGTGGTTCCGGTGAGCACGAGGGCGGCGGCGACGAGCCCGCGGCCCAGCGACTGTCGTACGGGCAAAGCCCTGTCGGTCATGGCGCAACAACCTTTCTGGCGGTCGGGTGCGGCCAGAAGCTAGGTGCGCGCCGTGATCGAGTCAATGCGTTCTTGTCGATTGATCGAATTTCGATCAGATGGCGGGCGATTGGTCGATCCTCGACGCCTGCACGAGACGGAGGCGGCAGGCGTCCAGCGCGATGTCGAGGTGGGTGCCGAGGCTCGGGGCGGGGGCCAGCGCGGAGAGGCGGTGCATGGTCAGCATCGCGTCCCAGGCCGAGGTCCTGGCCAGGGGCGACGTCCCCAGGCGACGTCTTCGAGGTGGGTCCAGAGGTGGGCCCCGAAGCCCAGATGAATCGTTCCTGCCCGGGATTCCTCCTCGTCGAGGGCGCGCCGCGCCGCCGCCAGGAAGCTCACGGCGTGCTCGGACCCGAGCGCCGCGACGACGACCCGGAGGTGGGAGGCGATCAGGGAGGTGACCTCGCTCCAGTCGGCCGCGTCACCGAAGTGCTCGCACAGGCGTACGTTCAACAGGTGTTCCATGTCGGTGGTCATGCATGCACAGATACGTTTCCGCCGCCCGTGGCACCCGGCACGACACGCGGGACGTACCCACCTCCCCCCGTACGGAGTGATCGATCACCCGGGGCCGCCCCGCAACGCGCCGAGGGCCGGGGCGGCAAGCGCCCCGGCCCTCGGCGGGATGTTCCGGCGGGAATCAGACCTGCTCGTCCTCCGGAATGCTGACCAGCCAGCGGGTCTCCTTGCGCGGCCGCAGGTACAGCACCCAGTAGAGGGTGGCCACGGCCGTGATGCCGCCGGTCCACAGCAGGTACTCGACGTCCTGCATGTACAGGATGTACGCCATGACGCCGATGAGCAGCACCGGGACGGCCGGCCACAGCGGCATGCGCCACGCCGCGACCTCGCGGTGCGCGCCCCGGCGGCTGAACAGCGCCGCCACGGCCACGAGGAGGTACATGCCGGTGACGGAGACGCCGGTGACGCCGTAGAGGGTGTCGAGGTTGACGAAGCACAGGACCGCGCCCGGCACGCCCACGAGCAGGGTGGCCACCCACGGGGAGCCGAAGCGGCCCAGGCGGGAGAGGGCGTTGTTGACGGGCTCCGGCCAGGCCTTGTCGCGGGCGGAGGCGAACAGCACGCGGGAGTTCTGGATGACCATGACGATGCCGGCGTTGATGATGGCCAGCGCGACGCAGAGGCTGATGAAGGTGCCGACGGCGGAGTTGGACCAGGCCGCGATCATGCCGCTGATGTCACCGCCGGTGAGGGTCTCCAGGTCGCCGGCGCCGAGGGTGATGGCGACGACGGGGACCAGGATGACGGCGGTCGAGATGGCGAGGGTGGCGAGCACGGTGCGGGCCACGTTCTTGCGCGGGTTCTCCAGCTCCTCGGAGAGGTAGACGGCCGTCGAGAAGCCCTGGGTGATGAAGAGGGCGATGGCGAGGCCGGAGACGACCATGGCGCCGGTGACGAGCGAGTGCGAGCCGCCCCCGGCGGCGACCTGGCCGTGCAGGAGGGAGCCGACGCCCCGCTGGGAGTGGGCGAAGCCGAGGATCGCGACGATGCCCGCCGCGATCACCTCCAGGACGAGGAAGATGCCGGTGATCCAGGCGTTGGCGCGCAGGTCGAGCAGGCCCGCGAGGGTCGCGAGGAGCATGACGCCGGCGCCGGCGATCGGGGCGGGGATGTGCACGAGGGGCGCGAGGTAGTCGGCGGTCCCCATGGCGATCACCGGGGGCACGATCATCACGACCAGCAGGGACAGGACGAAGACCAGCCAGCCGGCGAGGCGGCCCGACAGGGTGGAGACGATGGCGTACTCGCCGCCCGCGCTCGGGATCAGGGTGCCCAGCTCGGAGTAGCAGAACGCCACGCCGATACAGAGCAGCGAGCCGATGGCGATGGTCAGGGCGGCGTACGTGCCGACTCCGTCGAACAGGTCGGGGACGACCACGAAGAGGGTGGAGGCGGGCGTCACGCACGACAGCGTGAGCAATGTACCGCCCACGACACCGATGGAACGCTTGAGCTTCTGCGGCACGGGTTCGGTCTGGGGGGCCAACGCGTGCGGTGCGCTGAGGGTGTCGGTCATCAGGCGGTTCCGATCGATGCGAGCGGTGGTTCTGAACGGGAGCGGTATCGCCTCCGAGGCGGCTGGTGATCAGGTGGTTCCAAGGGCTCCCGAGCTGAATGGAAGCGTGAGCAGAACCGCAGGTCAATGGCCCCTCTCCTGCGGAATCCGTTGTTCCGACACGCCCGGGTGCGATGCCGGGGCGTCAAGGACGCGTCAAGACCGCCGAAAAGCTCCGTGCGGGAACCGCAGCCGGCCGGGGAGGAATTTTCCCGCGCTTTACCGCCGCTCCACATCGTGGACCCTCCGCACCGCCCCGTCGGCGCCCGGCCCGGCCGCTTCACACGCCCGTACGCGGCATGTCACATTCCCGGCCCCCGTCTCGTCCCACTGCCGAAGCGCCATACCCCCGAGCAGAAGGAGACTCCCGTGCCGTCGACCGAGACCCTGGACCACATCGAGGTGCTCGAACGTTTCCACTCCGCCGCGAACAGCGGTGCGATGGACCTCGTCGCGCAGGCCGTCGACGACCTGACCGCGCCCGGCCTGGTCTTCCACGCGCCGATGCCGACGGGCGCGACGGGGGCGGAGGCCCTGAAGCAGGTGTGGGAGGTGCTCCTGCGCGCCTTCCCCGACCTCCACGTCACGATCGAGGAGACGGTCGCGGAGGGCGACCGGGTCGTCTCCCGGAACACGGTGACCGGGACCCACCTGGGCGAGTACCGGGGCATGCCGCCGACCGGAAAGCCGGTCTCCTACGGGGAGATCTTCGTCTTCCGCTTCGAGAACGGCCGGATCGCCGAGATCCGGGGCGTCGTGGACGTCCTCACGCAGCTGCGCCAGATCGGCGCCCTCCCGCTCTGACGCAGCTCAGAAGTGGCTCAAGTCCCTTGATCGGGCAGGTTCCGCGCGGGCAGGGTCGAACTCGCCATCGACCAATGGCACGAGAGTTCAGGGGGACACGAGCATGAAGATCACGAAGGTCGGCCTCTCCGCGTGCGCCGTCGCCGCGCTGCTCACCGGCGCGGTCGCCTGCACGGACGGGGGCGGCGGGACGGCGAACAAGGCGCCGCGGGCCATCAGCACCGTCGGCGCCCCCTGCGCGAACGGCACGTACACCTGGTCCTCCGTCGGCACGCGGGACGTGCTGACCGGCGTCGCCGAGAAGCAGACGCTGGGCAAGGGGCGGCGCGCTGACGAACGACCTGGCGCCGGTCCGCACCCCGACCACCGCCGTCACCGTCGAGAAGGGGCCCCGGGTCGACGCGAAGGCCGCGCTGCGCTCCCTGGCCGCCCGCGTCGGAGACCTGGAGACCGAGGACGGTGACGCCGCCGCCTTCGCCGACGTCCACAGGCCCCTGCCGAAGCACGACACGGGATCGACCACCGTCGACGGCGCCGGGGCCATCGTGAAGTACACCTTCGTACGCCAGGTCACGGCCGGCTTCCGGTACACCTGCGGCGGCAAGAGCACGGTCGGCCGCGCGACCGGCTGGACCACCGACGGCACGGGCGTCCTGGACTGCTCGACCGCGCTCAAGGGCGCGAAGGCGGGCGAACCGCCCCTGGAGGCGGCCCGCCTCTCCTGCGGGCCCGACTCCCCACTGACCACGGCGAAGGGGTAGGGCCCCGGGCCTCCCGGAAAGCCCCGCCGGGGCCGGCGACCACCGCCGGCCCTGGGTATCGGGCATCGGGCATCGGGCATCGGCGACATCGACCTCGGGCATCGCGGCATCGCGGCATCGCGGCATCGCGGCATCGGCCACGAAAATAGTAGCCATGTACATAGTAGCCATGTACATAGTAGCCATGTACGGTATTCGACATGAGCCCAGCAACCGAGAGCGCCACCACGGGATTCCTGGTCTGGCGCCTGTCCATGAAGTGGCGGGTGGCCGTCGACCGGGCGGTCGCCCCGCTCGGCCTGACCCACGCCCAGTACGCGCTGATGGGGTCCCTGTACGGGATGGCGCGCTCCGGGCTCCGGCCGAGCCAGCGGCAGCTCGCCGACCATACCGGTCTCGAACCGCTGTACGTCTCCAAGCTCGCCCGCGCGCTGGAGGCGTCCGGACTCGTCGCCCGCACCCGGGACCCGGACGATCCGCGCGCCATGCGGCTGTCGCTCACCGAGCAGGGGCACGACGTCGCGCGCCGCGCCGTCCGGGTGGTCCAGGGGCTCCTGGACCAGATGCTGGAGCCGCTCGGCGGGCAGGACGGCCCGCGCGCACGGCAGTTCGCCCACGAGTTGGCGACCCTGCTCGACGTAACCCTCGATCCGCACGTCGATCCCCACACCGAGAACGACGAGGAGCAGTCATGACCACCACCGCGCCCACGACCGACGGCCGCGTCATCGCCCTGGCGCACTACGCCGCGCGCGCCCTCCTGGAGGGCGTGCTGATCCGCCACGGCGCCACGTTCGAGCAGAGCGTGACGCTCCGGGCCGTCGCGGTCGCCGGCGGCTCCGTCGACCGGGACCGGCTCGTCGCCGACGTCATCGGCTCGCTCAAGGCCGACGAGTCGGCCGTGCGCGCCGTGATCGACGGGCTGACCGCCGCCGGGCTGCTGGAACGGGACCCGGCCGGACCTCCCGGCTGCGCCTCAGCGACGCCGGACGGGAGCTGTACGACTCCACCACCGCCGAGACCGCCGCGATCTCCGCCCGGCTGTACGAGGGCATCCCGGCCGAGGACCTCGCGGTGGCGGGACGCGTCCTGACCCTCGTCACGGCACGCGCGAACGCCGAGCTGGCGGGGGTCTGAGCTCCGCGGAGGCGCCGGCCGGCTCCGGGCGGCCCGGCGGTCGGTCCGCCGGGCCGCGCGGAGGCCTCAGGCCCAGCGGCGCCGGGCGGTCATCGGCATGCCGTACTTCGGCCGGATGGTGATCCGGGCCAGGATGTCGACCTCGTGCCCGGGGACGGGCTCGAACTCCCAGTTCCGTCCCACGGTGGCCAGCGCCATGACGCCCTCCATCCACGAGAAGGTGTTGCCGATGCACTGGCGCGGACCGGCGCCGAAGGGCAGGTAGGCCAGGCGCGGGCGGCCGGGCTGGACCGCGTGGCCCGTGAGCTCGTCCTCGGCGTCGGCGGGGCTCGGCTCCTTGAGCCAGCGCTGCGGGGCGAAGCGCTCCGCCTGCGGCCACCACTTGGGGTCGCGGTGGTTCACCCAGGGGACCATCGCGACGAAGCTGTCCTTGGGGATGTGGTAGCCGGAGAGCTCGAAGTCGGCCAGCGGACGGCGGGCCATGCCCATGATCGGCGGGTAGAGGCGCATCGCCTCGGAGAGGACCGCGTCGGTCCAGACGAGGCGGGGCAGGTCCTCGACCGTGGGCAGCCGGTCGCCGAGCACCTCGTCGATCTCCGCGTGCATCCGGGCCCGCGCCTCGGGGTGGGTGCCGAGCAGGTGGTAGGACCAGGTGAGCGCGTTGGCCGTGGTCTCGTGGCCGGCCATGAGCATGGTGATCGCCTCGTCGCGGACCTGGTGGTCCTCCATCGGCTCCCCCGTGTCGGCGTCGCGCGCCGCGAGCAGCATGGAGAGCAGGTCGGCGCCCTGGCCGTCGCCCTCCCTGCGCTCCGCCATGAGCCGGTAGACGATGGCGTCGAGCTGGTCCCGGCCCGCGAAGAAGCGCTTGTTGCCGGACGTCGGCAGCTTCGCGAGATAGCGGGCGAAGGGCAGGGAGTCCCAGCGCAGCGGACCCTCGTCGCGCGGGATGGCGGTGCGGACGACGTGGGCGACGTCGCTGTCGAGCGAGACGTCGAAGATCGTGCGGGCGACGACGGCGAGGGTCAGCTCGGTCATCTCGACCGACATGTCGAGCCGCTGCCCGTCCTTCCAGCCGGACTGGATGTCGTCGGACAACTCGGCGAACGCACGGCCGTAGCCCGCGATGCGCTCGTGGTGGAACATCGGCTGGATGAGCCTGCGCTGCTTGCGGTGGTAGTCGCCGTCGCTGGTGGTCAGGCTGTTGCCGAAGATCACCGAGAGCGGGGCCTCCCACGTGCCGCGGCCGACCTGCATCGTGGCCTTCGTGAAGTTCCGGTGCGAGTTGACCAGGACCTCGTTGACCGCCTCCGGGTCGCTGATCAGGTACAGGTCGCGGAAGCCAAGCGGGACGCGCACGACGGGGCCGTACTGGTCGCGCAGCCCGGTGAAGTAGTCCATCGGATTGCCCGACATCGCGAGCAGGGCGCGCAGCTTCCCGGTGGGGCCGGGGGCTTCGAGCGTCGGCGGGGCGGTGGAGACCTGGGTCATCGAGGTGCCTTCCTGAGGTGTGGTCACGAGTGGCGCCGCGGGCTCGGCGCGGTGGCTTCCGGCGTGAGCTCCAGGGACACGGGCGGGTCACTGCCCGGCGAAGCGCCGGAGGGCGAGCGAGACGTTCTGCCCGCCGAAGGCGAAGGAGTTGGAGAGGGCCGCCCGGACCTCGTACGGACGGGCGGTGTTCGGTACGTAGTCGAGGTCGCACTCGGGGTCGGCCGCGTCCTGGTTGATGGTCGGCGGGATGACCCCGCGGTCGATGGCCAGGGCGCAGAACGCCGTCTCGGTCGCGCCGGCCGCGCCCAGCAGGTGGCCGGTCATCGACTTGGTGGAGCTGACGGCCAGGTTCCCGCCGTGCGCGCCGAAGGCGGACTTGATCGCCCTCGTCTCGGCGGCGTCGGAGAAGGGGGTCGAGGTGCCGTGGGCGTTGACGTGGTCGACCTCTTCGGGCTTGAGGCCGGCCTCGCGCAGCGCGGCGAGCATGGCGCGGGCGGCGCTCTCCCCGGTGGGATCGGGGGCGGTGACGTGGTAGGCGTCGCTGGTCTGGCCGTAGCCGCAGATCTCGGCGTAGACGTGCGCGCCCGCGCCCCGGCCGACTCCGCGGTCTCCAGGAGGAGCATGGTGGCGCCCTCCCCATGACGAAGCCGTCCCGGTCCGCGGTGAACGGGCGGGAGGCCCGGTGGGGTTCGTCGTTGCGGCGGGACAGCGCGCGCAGGTTGGCGAAGCCCGCGATCAGCGGCGAGGCGATGCAGGCCTCGGAGCCGCCCGCGAGCGCGGCCCCGGCGTAGCCGTCGCGGACCAGGCGGTAGGCCTGTCCGATCGCGTCGGCCGAGGAGGCGCAGGCGGTGACCGGCGCGGCGCCGGGGCCGCGGAAGCCGAAGCGCTGGGAGACCGTGCCCGCGCCCATGTTGATGATGGAGCTGGGCACGAAGAACGGGGAGACCATCCGGGGTGCCTCCGCGTCCTTCAGCACCCCCTCCCGCATGGTGGCGGCGCCGCCGATGGCGCTGCCGATCACGGTGGCGGCGCCGTCCCGGTCGATGCCGTCGAGGCCCGCGCGTTCCACGGCGAGTTCGGCCGCGGCGATCGCGAAGTGGCAGAACCGGTCGAGGCGCCTGGTCTCCTTGGGGGTCAGCCAGTCGGTCGGGTCGAAGTCCGTCACCTCGGCGGCGATGCGCACCGGCAGCCGGTCGGCGTCGAAGCTCCGGATCGGTCCCGCGCCGGAGGTTCCGGCGAGCAGCCGCGTCCAGACCGTCTCGGTGCCGACACCGAGCGGGTGACCATGCCGATGCCGGTCACCACCACCCGGTGGCGTCCGGGGGCGGTGCTCATGCGGGACCGCCCGGGTCGGCGAGTCCGAAGAGGGACTCCATCCGGATCGCGAGGTTCACGTCGCCCTCGATGCGCAGCCGGCCCTGGAGCAGCAGGTCCATGCCCTGGGCGGCGGCGGAGGCCATCTCCACGAAGCTCACCGCGTCGAGGGCCAGGGTGACCGTGGGCTCGCCCGAGGTTCCCGTCCCGCGCACCTCGCAGCTGTCCTCGGTCAGGACGAGGTCGTACGCGAGGGTGCCGGCCGGCTGCCTCTCGACCTCCCAACGGGCGGTCTGCCGACCGTCCATGGGGCCTCCGGTGTAGCGCTCGGGCATCCGCGTGAAGACCGTGCGCAGCACGTCCTCGCCCTCGGGCGTCGCCAGCCAGGCCGCCAGGTCCTCGCGCGGCAGTCCGGCGATGGCGGTGCGGACTTCGGCGAGCTCGCCGGAGCGCAGGGCCGCGAGTCGCTCCGGGGAAGGTCGGTCCGGCGGTCATGAGGGCTCCTGCGCTCGTGCGGGCACGGGCCCGCCGTTGACGATGCGGTCGGCGGCCTGCCCCAGTTCCCGCCGCGGCGCGGTGCCGGGCAGCCGGGCGAGGACGTGGCCGTCGGGTCGTACGAGGACCGCTTCCGTCCCCTTGAGCGCGTAGGCGTCGGCGAAGGCCCCGCCGACGGCGCGCAGTTCGGGGCCGTCCGTGGTGATCACGGCCGCGGTGAGGGGCAGGCCCATGAAGGTCGGGTTCTCCTTCGCGACCTGTTCCCAGTCGGCTCCCTCGGCCCCGGTGAGCAGGGCGAAGCCGGTGCGGCTCAGGTCGGTCGTGGAGATCCGGTCGCCGGCCCGGTCGAGCCAGGCGTGCGGGGCCCGGTGGCCCGCCTCGGCGGTGGGCCGGTAGGTCACCACGTCCTGGACCACCGACTCGCCGGGGCCCGGTTCGTAGGTGAATCCCAGCGTCTGCCCCTCGAAGTCGAAGTGCGGCCGGTGGTCCTCGATGGTCCGGGCGAACTCCTGCGGGTCGGCGTCGGACTGGAGCAGCGCCCGCTTCTGGAGGGCGTTGACCTCGCTGTGCCGGGCGTTGAACTCCGCGACCGGGCGCCGCTCGCGCTCGTAGGAGTCGAGCAGCGCCTCGGGGGCGCCGCCGCGCAGGACGGCGGCGAGCTTCCAGGCGAGGTTGTGGGCGTCCTGGATGCCGGTGTTCATGCCGAAGCCGCCGGTGGGCGGGAAGGTGTGGGCGGCGTCCCCCGCGGCGAGCACCCGGCCGTCGGCGCTGCGCCAGGATTCGAGCCCGGTGGAGCCCATCACCCAGTTCCGTACGGAGTGGATGCGCAGTCCTTCGATCGCCTCGCGCGGCGCGCCGATGGCGGCCTCGATCAGCCGGTGGTGGTCGACTTCCCCCTCGAAGTAGGTGCGTTCCTCTTCGGGGGTGAGGGCGGGGATCTCCAGGAGCCATTCGCCGCGCACGGGGTCCACGGTGACGAGGACGCCCCGCACGGTGTCGTTGAGCACCCAGTACAGGGCGCTCTCCCGGCCGGCCGTCCAGGGCGAGAGGTCGGCGCCGAAGTGGATGTCGAGGAGCCTGCCGAGCGGGGTGGCCGCGGTCCGGCGCAGGCCCACGGTCTCGCGCAGCGAGCCGTGCAGTCCCTCGGCCAGGACGGCGTAGCGGGCCTCGATGACGGTGGGGTCCCGCCGTCGGTGGTCACCCTGACGCCGGACGGGGTCACGGTGAGCTCCTCGGCCTTGACGCCGCGGATCACGCGCGCGCTCTCGGGGAGCCGGTCGACGAGCAGTGCCTCCACCCGGTTCTGCGAGCAGATGACGGGAAGGACCGGGCTGTTGACCGCCCGTTCCATCAGGGCGTCCGCCGAGGCGATGATGTCGAGGCCGGCGAGCTCGGTGCCGGCGAGCTCGGTGCACCAGGTGATGCGCGCCGTGTTCTGCAGGGGGACGCCGGCGGCGCGCACCTCGGCGTCGATGCCCAGGTGCCTGAGCAGCTCCATGGTGCGCGAGTTGATCACCGTGGCGCGTGGGTGGCCGGACGGTTCGGGGCGCTGCTCCAGGACGACGGTGCGGATGCCGTGGGCGGCGAGGAAGTGGGCCGCGGCGAGGCCGGTGGGTCCGCCACCGACCACCACGACCTCGGTCTCCAGCGGGCGGGGTTCGGGCGCGGTCATCGGCGCTCCTCCGTAGGTCGGGCGATGACCGGGGCCAGGCGGCGGCCACCGCGGCGTCGAACCCGGCCTTGAACAGGACGCGGGCGACGACGACCGCGGGCAGACCGGCCAGGATGGCGCCGGTGAGCCAGAGCACGAACACTCCGGTGAACGCGTTGCGCGGGACCTCGCCGCGCCGGCCGGCGGCGCGGATGACCCGGCCCCAGACCCGGAAGGCCTTCCCGGCGAGGAGGTCGGCCGCGGCCAGCGGGTGGTTGACGGGGGCCGCGTCATGGGCGGCGAGGACCTCGCGGACCCGGTCGGCCAGGGCGTCCTCGGAAACGGCGGGGGACGCCGTACCGTCCTGCCCCGGGCGAGCTCGGCGAGGCGTTCGCCGAGGAGCGCGAGCCGGTCCAGCTCGTCCGTGCCGACACCGGCGCGCGGGAAGCCCCAGGACGCGTCGCGCTTTCCGGCGAGCAGCCAGCGCAGCGTGGTGACGAAGGTGACTCCGGCGGAGGCGGTGTCCACCGCGGCGATCGTGCCCAGGTAGCGGCCGCCCGCGGCCTGGAGCAGCCGCTGCACCTCGACGGCGGCGGAGTACCACATGTTCCGGCAGGCGATCAGGCCGACGACGGCACGCCCGTCGAACGCCTTGGGTTCGGCGCCGATGAGCGCCCGCATGGGCGGCGCCGGAGCCAGGTACCAGACGGGGAAGGCGAAGAGGACCAGGTCGGCGTCGTCGTCCCCGGTCACCGGCGGCGCGGCGGTGATCGCGGGTGCTCCGTCGGGGTCGACGGAGGCGGGGAAGACGCCGAAGAAGCGGCGTACGGGCCAGGGAAGGGAAGGGGTCCCGCGGCCTGATCTCGACCATGCGCACGTCCCAGCCGGCCTTCTCCAGCGGGTCGGTGACGGCGGCGACGGACTCCAGGAGCTGACCGGTCTGCGAGTACCAGTAGACGGTCACTCGGGGCTGCTCGGCCACGGTGTCAGGCCTCCCCTGCGGAGACGGCCGTCAGGTGCGCGAAGGACACCGCGAACCGGCCGGACTCGGGGACCATCACCAGGAGCTTCTCGCCGGGGGATATCAGTCCCTCGCGGAGCATCTCCTCCAGGATGATGTAGATGCTGGCGCTGCCCGTGTTCCCGACGCGGGGCAGGTTGCTGTACCACTTCTCGACGGAGGGGGCCCTGACCTTCCTCCGCTCGATCTCCTTGAGCACCATGGTCTTCATGCGTTCGCTGGAGTAGTGCACGGGGAGCCAGGCGAGCTCGTCCGGGTCGAAGCGGCCCTCGTCGAGCAGGCGCTGGTACTCCTTGACCCCGGTCCGCACGAGGTGCGGCAGCAGTGCCAGGTTCTGGCGCAGCGCCAGTGCGCCGTCGGCGGCGGCCTCGGCCGCGGAGGGGTAGTCCCACCAGGCCTTCTCCGCCGAGTTGTCGGCCGAGCCCATGTACATGCAGGTCTGCTCGGTGTGGGCGTAGGAGGTGAGCGAGATCCAGTCGATCCGCAGGCTGACCCCGTCGGCCGCCGGGCGGTCCTGCACCAGCGCGGCGCCCGCGCCGTCCGAGAGCATGTAGCGCAGGAACGCCATCTCCATGGCGATGGCGCCGTCGTCCGAGACCGTCCGGACGTCGGCGAACCGTTCGCTCCGCAGGAAGCGCGAGGCCAGTTCGGAGGCGGAGGCGACCGCGTTCTTCTTCTCCCCGATCGCCACCTGGAGGTAGGCGTTCTTGAGCGCCATCATCCCGGAGCTGCAGATGCCGTGGGTGGTGACGATCTCGCAGGGCGGGCTGCCCAGGGCGCCGTGGATGCCGCTGGCGATGCCGGGCGCGATGAGGTCCGGGACGGCGGTGGCCGCCGCGATGAGGTCGATGTCGTCGAGGGTGACGTCCGAGCGTTCCACCGCCCGGCGGATGGCCTCGGCCGCCATGTCGGTGTTGGAGAACAGGGTCCGGTGCCGCTTGTCGATGGCGTAGTGCCGCGACTTGATGCCGCAGTTCTCCAGGATCTGCTCGCGCAGCACCGAACTCGCGTGCCCCACGCTGCCGATGTAGTCCTCGATCTCCTCGTTGGGCACCGGTTCACCGGGCAGGAAACGTCCCATGGCGGTGATGTAGGCAGGCATTGCAGAGTCTCCCCGTGTTCTATGCGGTCGCTGTGGCTTCGACCTTGGCGACGGCGAAGTCCACGACGTCGCCGACGGTGCGGAGCGAACCGATGCGCTCGTCGTCCATCGAGACGCCGTACGCACCCTGAAGGGTCTGCGCCATGGCGACGAGGTCGAGCGAGTCGATGCCGATGTCGTGGTACAGGTCGGATTCCGCGGAGAGCGTGTCCGGGTCGGCATCACACTTGGTCAGGAGGAATTCGCTGATGTCCGCGTAGAGATCGGTCCTCAAAGACATGTTCACCTCCCCGTGCCCCACCCCTGTGCGGCACGGGGTTCACTCTGTCCCCAAGACGGGGGCGGGGCATCGGAGAGGATCACCGGGCCGCCCTGAATTTTTCCCGGTGCGTCGGTGCACGACCGGGCTACCGGGTGGCGGGCCCGCGTCCCGTGGCCGACCAGGTGGTGAGGAGGCCGGAGAGGGCGGCCTCGGCCTGGGTGCCCTTCGCGCCGTCGCCCCTCGCCGCCGGGGACAGCTCGGCGTGGAGGAAGGTCGTGTGGTGGAGCTGCGCCGTCCTGCCCTGGACGTTCATGGTTCCCTCCAGGGGGCACCGGTCGGCCCAGCCCCTGCAGACGCGGAGGCCGCGCGTCTCCATGCGGGCCGCCAGGGTCGCGGCCTCCTCGGGTGCGGACCGGGCGGCGCCGGTGGAGAGGATCGCGTCGTAGGGGCGGTCCGAGGCCTTGGCGAAGCCGTGCAGCTGAAGGCCCGGGATGCCGCGTTTCTGCAGCTCCGTGATGATCGCGTGGAAGACGCTGTCGGTGCGGTGGGCGACGTCCGCCGCGTCTCCCCGGCCGGCGGTGCGGTGGGCGCCGGCGAGGACGAGGCGCCGCCCGGCGCGTCCTCCAGGAGCCTGGCGCCGAGGGACTCGGTGCCGCGGTCGGCCACCGGGTGCGGCACCTGGACGCTCCAGCGGACGGCGGCGTCGGCGTTGACGTACAGCCGCCTCCACCGCTCCTCGGTCCCCGGCTTCAGGGCGGCGACCTCGTCGTAGCGGCGGCCCGAGACGGAGTCGGTGAGCCGGGTCACGCGGAAGCCGACGGCGGCGAGCTGCTTCTCGGCCTCTCCGCGCTCGCCGTCCAGGAGGTGGCCGACGCCCCGGGCGAGGCGTTCCCGCTGGGAGTCGCCGGGGGGCGTGTACGGGGCGCGCTTCCCGGCCTGCCGGGCGTACTCGACGATCCGGTCGTCGAGATTCACGAGCTCGCGGACCCCGGGACGCTCCGCATGCGCGCCGTCACGTCCCGTGGATCGGCAGCCGACGAGGGACAGCGCGATTCCGGTTGCGACCAGCGAGTAAAGAAAAAGTGATGATCTCGTGACGCCCCTAGGGCAGTTGATCTTGGGACTCGTGTGAAGATCGGCCGGTGACATTCCGCGATTCTCTCCCCATAGGTCGTGCACTGGTAGTGACGGCGGCCCTCGCCGTCCTCACCGCCGGCTGCGCGTCCGCCCCCACGGAGCCGCGGACCAAGCCGGGCGGGCGCTCGTTCACCGTCGCCGCCGCCGGAGATGTTCTCATCCACCCGGAACTGATCGAGCAGGCCGCCCGGGACGCGAAGAAGACCGGCAAGGGCGTGGACGGACTGGACTTCGGCCCGCTGATGGCCGGCGTGAAGCCGGTGATCAGCAAGGCCGACCTGGCCATCTGCCACATGGAGACGCCCGTGGGCTCGCCCAGGGGCCCCTGGGCGGGATACCCGGAGTTCCTGGTGCCCCCGCAGATCCTCACGACCTTGAAGGACGTGGGCTACGACACCTGCTCGACCGCCTCGAACCACACGAACGACCACGGCCTGAAGGCCATCCGCAACACCCTGGACGCGATGGACCGGGCGGGGCTCGGCCACACCGGCTCGGCCCGTACGCCCGAGGAAGCCCAGAAGATCAACATCCGCGACGTCAAGGGCGTCAAGGTGGCGCACCTGGCCTACTCGTGGGAGTCCTTCCTCAATCCGACGCCCTCGAAGGAACGCTGGTCGTTCAACCGGATCAACACGGACGACATCAAGAAGGCCGAGAAGCGGGCCCGGGCGCAGGGCGCCGACGTGGTGATCCTCTCGCTGCACTGGGGCCTGGAGCACTACAACGAGCCGAGCGTCCCCCAGCTGGAGCTCGCCGAGCGGATCACCAAGGAGACCGGGATCAACCTCGTGATCGGTCACCACGCGCACGTGGTGCAGCCGATCCAGAAGCTGAACGGCACCTGGGTGGCGTACAGCCTGGGCAACCAGGTCGCCCGGCACGGGTCGCCCACGGGGCTGACCGAGGAGGGGACGATCGGCTGGTTCGAGTTCCGGGAGACGGACTCCGGGTGGGACGTGTCCGCCCGCTACCGCCCCACCCTGGTGGACATCCCGCCCGAGGCCGAGCCCGGCGAGAAGCTCCCCGAGGGCACCGTCGTGGACCACCGGCTCGTCGACGTCCAGCACGCCCTCGACCACCCGGACGGCCTGGCCTCGGACCGGCTCTCCCGCTACCGCCTCGCCGCCGAACGGACGCGCGGCTTCCTCTTCAACCGGGGAGCTCCCGGGGGCGACGGCCTGGCCGAGCTCTCGCTGGACTACTGAGCACCGTCCCCGTTCGTGCGTACGTATCACCACGGCTGACCCGGGACCGCGTCAGCGACGGCCCTCGGGTGCGGCGGCCGCAGGAATCAGGAAAGAGCAGCAGTGACATCGAGTAATGCCGCGTACCGCGTGCGAGGAGGGCGGCGCCGGAGCCGCAGGCGCGCGGACATGCCGCTCCTGGGCGGCATCCGTCCGCCGATCGCGGTCCTGTGCGTGCTGATCCTCGGGCTGGCCGGACTGACGGCCAGGGTGCTCGGTCCCGGCGAGGAGACGGTCGTCCCGAAGGCGGTGCTGTCCTCGCAGCAGTACTTCGCCGAGGACGGCGCCATCGCTCTGCGGGCCTCCATCGACGAGCGGGTCACCGACCTGGAACGGACCGCCGAGTCGCTCAGCGCCGGGCGCCCGGTGAAGCCCGAACGGGTCCTTTCGGACCTGGGCCGGACCTACCAGAAGTGGACCGGCACCACGGTCCTCGACCTGGAGAGCGGAGAAGTGCTCGCCGCACGCGGTGAGACGATCCCGCTCTCCTGGCTGGACAAGGACGTCCTCACCGGCAAGCGGGCCCTGACGCCCCGCATGGTCCGCCTGGAGACCGGCGACGTGCGCCTCATGACCATGGCCGTACTGGACTGGGCCGACCGGCCGCAGCAGCTGCTGCTCGCGTCGAGCAGCCTGTCCGTGCCCGCCATCAACCTCGGGCCCTTCCGCACCATGGCCGTGGTCGCCGAGAACGGCGAGGTCCTCGGCACCGCCGGCTTCGAACAGGCCGAAGCGCTCAACTCCGACCAGGAGCGCAAGGAGCTCTCCTTCCTCCACCAGCAGATGAGCCGTCTGGCCGACCAGGCCGCCGTGCGCACCGAGGAGCACCCCGTCCGCGCGAAGGAACCCGGCTCGCGGGGCTACCCCGGCGTCAGCGGCACGCTCCTGGGCGGGCAGTACAACGGACGCATCGCCACGGCGGGCTACGCCTCGCTCGCCTCCTCCGACCCGGAGGACAAGCCGAGCCACGCCGCCGGACTCGGGCTCACGGTCGTGGCCCTGCTGCCCGTCGTCGAGCAGCAGGCCTCCGACCACGGCCGCGAGCTGTACGGCCTGGCGGCCGCGGCCTCCTCGTCCTGCTCGGGCTCCTCGCGGCGACCGTCCTCTGGGCGACCGTGCAGCGGCCCCTGCTGCGCCTGTTCCTGGAATCGCGCCGGCTCGCCCGCGGCGATCTGACCCGGCCGGTCTCCGTGCCCCGCTGGGGCGAGGCCGCCCGCATCGGCACCGCGCTCGAACGTCTGCGCCGTCAGCTCGCCGGTGACGGCACGGACCCCGGCGCCGCCCCGCGCCGGCGGATCCGGGTCGGGGGACGCGGTCCGCTCGTGGTGACGGCCGTGCTGCTGCTCCTGTGGTGCGTGCCCGTCGGCCTGCTCCTGAACCGCACGGACGACTCGGTCAGCGTGCCCACCACCATGGTCAACGACCAGCGCGACCGCACGGACCTGATCGCCGACCGCCTGCGCCGGGCGCTCAACGAGGCGCAGGCCGACCTCGTCTCCACCTCCCGGCTCATCGGCGAGGAGACCCGCCAGGACACCGGCCCGATCCTTGAGGAGGCCCTGCGCAAGCACCCCCGCTACCGGGCCCTGTACGTCGTCGACGCCAACGGCGACGTCACCGCACGGGCGGGCTCGGAGCCCCACGACTGGAGCCTCGGCAAGGACCTGCCGCTGGTCCGCGTGTCCGGGAAGGGCGGCAAGGAACCGATCGTCCAGGGCAGCGCTCCGCTGCCGGAGCGCGAGGGCGCCACCCTGGTCGGCGAGATCCGGGTGGGGTTCCTCAACTCCCTGCTGGCCCGGCCCGGCCTCGGGGACGTCCGGGTGGTGGACTCCGAGGGACTGACCATCGCCGCCGGCAACGGCTTCCTGGCGTTCGAGGAGCTTCCGGAGGGTCCCCTGAGCGACCTCGTCCGGGCCGCGAACATGCGGGTCGGCGCGGGTCCCGTCGAGAACGGCCTGCTCATCCGGGAGGGGAACCGCGTCTCCGTCGGCGCGGCCGCCCCGTTCTCCGGCGGCGGCGTCACCGCCGACATCGGCTGGACCGTCGTCAGCGAGCAGGACGCCTCGCGCTTCCAGATCGCCCCGTACGAGCGCGAGGACCGCAGCGTCCTCGCCGGAATGCTCGGGCTCGCCGCGATCATCTTCTGCCTCGGCTGGGTCCACCTGGTGGTCGTCCGGCCGCTGCGCGCCCTCGCCGTCAGTGCCGAGAAGCTCGTGGACGGCGACCTCAAGACCGTGCTGTACCCCCGGTACCAGGACGAGGTGGGCGCCGTCGTCCGCAGCCTCGAACTGCTGCGCCAGCAGGCGCAGGCCCACAGACACAATCAGGCGCGCCGGTCTGCCGAGACCCGGCCCGGCGTCGGCGGAAGGTGACAAGGCCGTGCTCTACCTCTACTTCGTCCTGCTGGTCAGCGGGGTGCTCCTGCTGATCGCGGGCATCGTGGAACAGCGCAGGCACTACGCCGCCCTCCACACCATCCCGACCCGGGTGCTCGTCAACGGCATCCGGGGCAAGTCCTCCATCACCCGGCTGTGCGCGGGCGCCCTGCGCGGCGGCGGTCTCGTGACCGTCGCCAAGACGACGGGCACGGCGGCGCGCTTCATCCACCCCGACGCGACCGAGGAGCCGGTCTACCGGAAGTTCGGCATCGCCAACGTGGTGGAGCAGATCGGCATCGTGCGCCGGGCCGCCACCTACCGGCCGCACGCCCTCGTCATCGAGTGCATGGCCGTCATGCCCGCGCTCCAGGAGGTCAACCAGAGCAAGCTGATCCGCTCCACGATCGGCGTCCTCTGCAACGTCCGCGAGGACCACCTCGCGGAGATGGGCCCCACCCTGGACGACGTGGCCCGCTCCCTGTGCCGCTCGATGCCGGAGAACGGCATCTGCGTGACCGCGGAGAAGGAACGCTTCCACATCCTCCAGGAGGAGGCGGACGCCCGGAACTGCCGGCTCGTCTACGCCGACCCCGAGACCGTCAGCGACGCCGAGCTGCGCGGCTTCAGCTGGTTCACCTTCAAGGAGAACGTCGCGATCGCCCTGGCCGTCGCGGAGCTCCTCGGCATCGACCGGCAGATCGCGCTCCAGGGCATGTACGACGCTCCGCCGGACCCGGGCGTCCTGTCGGTGGAGCGCTACGTCACGCCCGACGGCCGCCGGCTCGCCTTCGCGAACGTCTTCGCGGCGAACGACCCCGAGTCGACCCTGATGAACGTCAACCAGCTGCTCGACCTCGGGGCCATCAGCCGCCCCCTGAACGTCGTGATCAACTGCCGTCCCGACCGCGTCGAACGCAACGGGCAGATGGGTGAGATCATCCCGGACCTGCAGCCGGACAACGTCTTCGTCATCGGTCACCCCTCGAAGAGCGCCATCGACGCCATCCCCGCCGCCTGGCGGGACCGGGCCGTCGACCTCGGCGGCGACCGGCGCCCGGCCGAGGACTTCATGCCGGCCCTGCTCGGCCGGATGCCCGACGGCTCCTCGCTCGTCGCCATCGGCAACATCCACGGTCAGGGCGAGGAACTCCTCGAATACCTCGCCGAACTCCCGGCCGACGACAGCGCCGACCCCACGTCCACGACGACGCCCACGCCGGTTCCGACGCGGGCGCCGACGCGGGTCCCCACGCCGGTTTCGACGCCGGTTTCGACGAAGCCTGGCCGCGGACGGCACCGGCGGGCCCGGCCCAGCCGCCGCGCCTGGACCCCTACGCCACGTACCCCCAGGCCTACGAGGAGCGGTACCAGGCGGCCCAGACCCAGGAGATCCCCTCGTCCGGATCCCGGGCCGGCCGGATCAGCCGCGTTCCGGCCCGGTGGTGCTCACCGCCCAGCGCGGCCCCGACGACGGGTGGAGCGTGCCCGCGGCCGAGGAGTCGTTCGGCTGGTTCCACCAGCCGCCCCACCAGGACGACGACCGACCGCGTCCACAGCCCTGACCCCGCCGGCCCCTGCCGCCGACCACCCGCCTCACCCCCCGCAACCGCGCCCGGAGCCCCGTTGACCACCGCCGCCCTGACCCCGAGATGGCCGCCCTGGGCATCGCCATCGGTCTGCTGTTCTCCCTGCTGTGCTACCTCACCACCAACCTCTCCCCGGCGGAATGATCACCCCCGGCTGGATCGCCCTCACCCTCATCGAGGACCTCCAGCGCGCGGCCATGGTCGTGGGCGTCACCGCGCTGACCTACGCGGGCACCAAGCTCATGCAGCGGCTGGTGATCCTGTACGGCAAGCGGCTGTTCGCCGCGGTGGTCCTCCTCGGGGTGCTGCTCCAGGCCACGGTGATGATCGTCCTCTCGCTCGAGTTCCCCCTGCTGTACGGCAACCAGACCCTCGGTTTCATCGTGCCGGGTCTCATCGCCTACCAGCTGGTCCGCCAGCCCAAGGGGCCCACCCTCCTCGCGACGGCCTCCGTCTCGCTCCTGGCCTACATCGTCGTCGCCGCCGGCCTGCTGCTCGGCGTCATGCCCGCCGCCGCCTGAGAACCGCCGTCCGCGCACCACCGCCCGAGAGTCAAGGAAGAACGAACCGCCATGGCAGCGAAGAAGAAGTCACGCCCGCTCCTCTCGGGCCTCGTGGTGCTCGGGCTCGTCGGGACCTCCGGGTACCTCACCCTGGAGCTGCGCAAGCAGGAGGAGCAGGGCGTCACCGAGGTCCGCAACGTCGGCGTGCTCGACGGCACCCGGCCCCGGGCGGCGCGGCCGAGTCCACGGCCGAGGGCAGTGGTCCCGCCTGGAGAACCCGGCGCGCAGCGTGCTGCGCGACGCCGACGGCCAGGTCCGGGCGGTCCTGACCGACGGTGCCCGGACCGCGAAGCTCACGGGCCCGGCACGTACCTTCGCCGAGCCGACCTCCACGGCGTCCAAGGTCTCCACGACCGACTGGGTCCGGCTCATGCCGAAACCCTGGGCCAAGGGCGCGGAGAAGGAGAAGTGGTTCAAGGAGTGGTACGCGGAGTACGCGGACAGCAAGGAGGACGACGTCTTCGCGTTCGCCTTCCAGTACGTGGCGGGTGCGCCGCAGCGCAAGGACGAGCAGGGCCTCGTCTACGCGGGTGACGCGAACTTCGGGCCGTTGAACACCACCGGGGCCGAGGGCGGCGACCTCCGCCTGGAGCAGTCCGACTTCTACGACTACCTCGGCGTCTCGTACCCGTTCCGGGACGGCGTCGTCGGCAAGCCGGAGGCCCTGAAGGCCCGCGCGCTGGACTGCTCCGGCTTCATGCGCATGGTGCTGGGCTACCGCGCCCGCTACCCGCTGATGTCCTCGGACAAGTCCGGCAACGGCCTGCCGCGCACGGCGAACGGCATGGCCCGCTCCGACGTGGGCGTGGACGTCCTGCCGCTGACCGGCATCGGCGCCCAGGACCGTCCCTCCGCCATCGACCAGCTGCAGCCGGGCGACCTCGTCTTCTTCAAGCTCGACACCCGCACCGGGCAGCGCCTCGACCACGTCGGCATGGTCCTCGGTCACGACACCGAGGGGCACCTGATCTTCGTCTCCAGCCGCGAGGAGGTCAACGGGCCCACGATCGGTGACATCGGCGGTGTCTCGCGCCTCGACGGCAACGGCTACTACGCCAAGACCCTGCGCAGCGCGAAGCGCCTCTGAGGACCGGGGGCGGGGCCGGAACCGTCGGAGGTCCGCTCCCGCCTGCTCCCCGGGCCTACCGCCCGCGCATCAGCTCCAGGTCCTCGCCCCACGCGTCGAGCACCGCGCCGTGCCCCTGCCGCCGCGCCGCCGCCTCCACCCGGGCGAAGAGCCGGTGCTGGGCGGGGACGTCACCCGGTCCCGCGATGCGCCCCACGGCTTCGAGGAGCGTGTCGGTGTCCCAGCCGGGCAGCGGGTACCGGGCGAGTTCCCACTCCAGGTACTTGTTGTAGGGACGGGGGCGGCGGTCGAGCGAGAAGAGCAGTTCCAGCAGGTGGCTCATGCTGTCGGCGGCGTCGAGCCGGGCCGCGAGCGCGTGTCCGTCCCGGGCGTTCTTGAGCGAGCGGTAGAGGGAGTTGGCGTAGGCGTCCAGCCATCGGGCGGCGGCGCGGGAGGCTTCGTCGGCGGTGAGGCGCGCCTTGGCGGCCAGGATCCGGGCGATGCCCCCGTCGAGCCGGTCGAGCAGGACCCGGGCGCGGGCGAGGGCGTACCGCTCGTGTCCCGGCATTCCCTCGGCCCGGAACGCGTCGAGGGTGAGGAGGACCAGGTCGAGGTCTCGGCTGCGGTGTCCGGCGAAGCGGGTGAGTTCCGTCGGCACGCCTTCGGCGAGGACGACGTACAGGTCGTGGTCGGAGTGCTCGGTGGTCATGCCCTCGTGCGCCCGGGAGCCCTTGAGGACGAGGCCGAGGACCGCCGGGTCGGCGACGGCGAGTTCCACGAAAGCGTCGTGGGTGAGGGGCCGCCCGGGAGTCATCGCGGGACCCCGCAGGCGCCGAGCACCAGGTGCAGTCGCTCTTCGGTGGTGCGGGTCAGGGGCGGGAGGAGGAGGGTCGTCAGGCCGGCTTCGACCGCTCCGCCGTCGCGGGCGGAGCGGTCGCCGACCATCAGGGTCTCCTCGGGGCGCGCCCCGAGCCGCTCCAGGGCCAGGCGGAAGAAGGCGGGGTCGGGTTTGCACAGGCCGTGTTCGAAGGAAAGGGCGTAGTCGTCGACGTACGCGTCCAGTCCGGTCCTCTCGAACGCGGGCCTGAGGTCGAAGTGGATGTCGCTGACGACCGCGACCTTGAGGCCGGCGGCCTTGAGCGCCGTCAGGGTGGGTGCGACGTCCGAGGCGAAGGGGCTGCCGGCGGGGTCGGAGAGGGTCGTGTACAGCGCGTCGGACAGAGCCGGTTCGAGCCCCGCGCCCTCACCCACCCGTCGTAGCCCTCCCGGTGCGCGGCGGCCGACACGTCCGACCAGCCCGCCGCCACGTCCGGCAGCCTGCCCGCCTCGCTCAGCGCCTCGCTGATCCGCCGGGTCTCCGCCTCCGACGCGTCACGGCCGAGCAGGAGCAGGAGCGCTCGATCCACGAAGCCCCTTCGGCCGCCCGGGGACCGGTCCCCACTTCGGGACGACGAGCGTTCCGACCCAGTCGAACAGCACTGCTGTGAAGTTGGGCATGTCTCCCCCGAGGCCCGGCGGTTCGTGATCGTCGGCAGGCTTTCAGGTGCTCGCGGGCGCGTCAACGTCTCTTCGGCTGCGGCGCGTTCCGCCCCGGCCCCGGGGTCGTTCCGTGGAGGGCCGGTCAGGCCCTGCCCGCCGCCATGTCCATCAGGCGGGCGAGGACGCGGCCGCCCGAGGCCGCGAGGCCGTCGTGCTCCCACTCGTTCGTGACCCAGACGCGGGCGGCGCCGATCCGGCGGGCCGTGTGGAGGAGAGGCCCGCGTCGACGTACATGTCGTCGTGGTAGACGGCCGCGGCGAGCGGCACCTCGTTCGCCGCGAGGCGGCGCGCGTCGTAGAGGGGCGGCCAGTCGGTCCGGGCGGCGAGCAGGTCGGCGGCGTCCGCGAAGGGGCGCAGGCCCCGGATCTCGCGGAACATCCAGGGGTACATCATCTCCCCGGTGAGGAGCAGGGGTTCGGCGTCCTCGGCGAACTCGGGGAAGTCGGCCAGGGCGCGGGCGGCCGCCCAGCCGGTCGGTCCGGCGCCCTGGCCGTACAGGGTCTCCTGGAGGACGGCGAAGAGCGGGTTGTCGGCGAAGCCGGTCAGGGACGTCACCTGGTGCAGGAACGTGTCGGTCAACCCGCCGTCGTCGTCGAGGGATTCGTCGAGGAGCCAGTGGACGCGCTCGAACCCGTCGCCCATGCCGAGCGCGAGTCCGAGGGTGCGGAGCCGGCGCGGGGTGAGCCGGTCGCCGTCCGGCAGGCGGACGTCGTCGGCCGCGAGCAGGGCGGCGATCTTCCGCAGTCGGGCGGCGTCCTCGGGGTAGCGGGCGTAGAAGTCGAGGACCCGGTCGCGGACGCGGGGATAGGTGCGGGCGTAGACGTCGTCGGCGGTGGCGGTGAGACCGGGCAGGCCGCCCGTGACGTAGCAGGCGCGCAGACCTTCGGGGGCCTGCGAAAGATAGGTGAGGGTGAGGAAGCCGCCGTAGCTCTGGCCGAGGGTCTCCCAGGGGGTGTCGCCGCAGAGCCGGCGGCGTATCAGCTCGGCGTCGGCGACGATCGAGTCGGCCCGGAAGTGCGCGAGGTGGTCGGCGAGGCGCTCCGGCGAGTCGAAGCGGGCGGCGGCGCGCGCGGTGACGGGGCTGGAGCGGCCGGTGCCGCGCTGGTCGAGGAGGAGCACCCGGTGCGTCGTGAGGGCCTGGGGCAGCCAGCCCGGCGAACCGGCCGACGGGCGGGGCGACTTGCCGCCGGGTCCGCCCTGGAGGTAGAGCAGCCAGGGGAGTTCCTCCCCCGCGCGGGCCGGGTCGGCGACCTCGCGGGCGAAGACCTGGAGGGTGGGGCCGTCGGGGGCCCGGTGGTCCAGGGGGACGGTGAAGGTGTGGTCGACGGTCGCGTACGCGGGGTTCATGGCTTCCCTCGGTGAGATGGGGCGTCCGGCCGGGGTGCGTGCGGTGGTGACCCTTCGGCCCGGGATCACCACCGCACGGGGTCATGCCGCCGGGCCGGCCGGCGCCAGGGTGTACGTGCGGCCCGAGGTGTAGAAGTCCAGGGCGGCCTTGCCCTGCTCGCGCGGTCCGTGGCTGGAGGCCTTGGAGCCGCCGAACGGCAGGTGGAAGTCGACTCCGGTGGAGGGGGCGTTGAGCCGGATCATGCCGGTGTCGAGCAGGTCGAGGCCGGTGAGGGCCGTGTTCAGGTCGGCCGTGTGGACCGAGGTCACCAGGCCGTACGGGACGGAGTTGGTGATCCGGATCGCGTGGGCGAGGTCGTCGGCGGCGAGCAGGGAGGCGACGGGGCCGAAGACCTCCTCGCGCAGCAGCCGGTGTCCGGGCGAGACCTTCTCCACCAGGGTCGGGGCCGCGTACCAGCCGGACCTGTCGAGCGCGGTGCCGCCGGCGAGCGTCGCGAGGCCGTGGCAGGCGTCGAGCACCCGGTCGCGGGCGCCCTCGTGGATGACCGGTCCGCACACGGTGGCCGGGTCGGCGGGGTCGCCGACGGAAGGGCCCGCAGCGCTTCGGAGAGGGCCTCGCGCAGCGGGTCGAGGGCGTCGCCGACCGCGATGACGCGGCTGGTGGCGGTGCACTTCTGGCCCGCGTATCCGGCGATGGAGGCCGCGATGTGGCCGGCCGCCTGCTCGATGTCCGCGTCGGGCAGGACGAGCGCGGCGTTCAGGCCGCCCATCTCGGCCTGTGCCGGGATGCCCCGGGCGGTCGCGGCCCTGGCCACGGCCTGGCCGACGGGGGTCGATCCGGTGAAGGAGACGACGTCGACGGCCGAGACGAGGGCGTTGCCTTCGGTCGCGCCGCCGGGAAGGACGGTGAACACCCCTTCCGGTACGGCCTGCCGGACGATCTCGGCCAGGCGCTGGGCGCACGCGGTGGCCTCGGGGGCGGGCTTGAGGACGACCGTGTTCCCGGTCGCGAGCGCGGGGGCCGCCTTCCAGGTCGGGATGGCGAAGGGGAAGTTCCAGGGGGTGATGAGCCCCGCGACGCCGTGCGGGCGGCGCCGGCTCAGGAGCAGTCCGGTCCCGGCCGCGGTCTCGTGGACGGCGCCGGTGGGCTCGTACGGGGCCTGCGCGTAGTAGCGCCAGATCGCGGCGGCGCGCGCCACCTCGGCCCTGGCCTCGGAGATCGGCTTGCCCACTTCGCGCACGGCGAGCGCGGCCAGTTCGTCGGCCGCGGCCTCGATGGCGGCGGCGATCGCGCCCAGGGCGGCCGAGCGGGCGGCGGCTCCGGCGAGGAGCCAGCCGGGCTGCGCGGCACGGGCCCGTTCGACGGCGTCGACGGCCGCGAACGCGCCGGGCGCGGGGACGCGCAGGAGCACGTCGGTCGGGTCGGCCGGGTTGCGGGACGTGACGGTGGGAAGGACGTCGGTCACAGGAGGAGGCCTCCGGGAAGGGATCGACCGGGAAGGGTCGTCCGGGTCGGATGGGTGCGGCGCGGCGCCGACGGCGGGCACGGGCCACGGCCGTCGGCGGCGGACGTCAGAGGCGGCTCGCGCCGGTGGTGGTGGACGTCGGCGGCGGCGCGCCGACGGCACCGGCACGTGCGCGGCGGCTCGCGTCAGTGGTGGCCGTTCGCGACGGCCTTCTCCGTGGCGGTGCGGACCGCGGCCTCGATCGTGCCGGTGAGCGGGTGGCGCGGCGGGCGGGTCGGGCCGCCGGGGCGGCCGGCGATGTCCATGGAGAGCTTGATGGACTGGACGAACTCGGTCTTGGAGTCCCAGCGCAGCAGGGAGTGGAGGGACTTGTAGAGCGGGAGGGCGGTCTCCAGGTCGCCCGCGACGGCGGCGTGGTAGAGCTCGGCGCAGCTCGCGGGGAAGGCGTTGGGGTAGCCGGCGATCCAGCCGACGGCGCCCGCGACGGCCAGTTCGAGGAGGACGTCGTCGGCGCCGATCAGCAGGTCGAGCTCCGGGGCGAGTTCGGCGATCTCGTACGCCCGGCGGACGTCGCCGCTGAACTCCTTGACCGCGACGATGCTGCCGTCGCCGTGCAGGCGGGCGAGCAGGTCGGGGCTGAGGTCGACCTTGGTGTCGAAGGGGTTGTTGTACGCCACGATCGGGATGCCGACTCCGGCGACCTCGGTGTAGTGGGCGCGTACGGCCTCGGCGTCGGCGCGGTAGGTGTTGGGCGGCAGGAGGAGGACGGAGCCCGCGCCGGCCTCGGCGGCCTGCTCGGCCCAGCGGCGGGACTCGGCGCTGCCGTACGCGGCGACGCCCGGCATGACCCTGGCCCCGTCGCCGGCGGCCTCGACGGCGGTGCGGACGACCTGGGCGCGCTCCGCGTCGGTGAGGGTCTGGTACTCGCCGAGGGAGCCGTTCGGGACGACCCCGTCGCAGCCGTTGGCGATCAGCCGGGCGACGTGCTCGGCGTAGGCGTCGTGGTCGACGGAGAGGTCCTCGCGGAAGGGGAGGGTGGTGGCGACCATGATGCCGCGCCAGGGACGGTCGGTGTTCCAGGTGGTGGCGGTCATGTCGATGGCCTTTCTGTAGTGTGTGACATTTTATAGAGGGGAAGGGGAGAGGCCCGCACGGGCCTCTCCTTCGGCCTTCAGGAAGCGTCGGGGTCCGGACCGGCCGGCTCCTCGTCGGGCGCGTCGAGCGCGGCGAGCGTCGAGAGCCGGACCGGTACGGCGAACGGGCGACGCTCCGCGGGCGGTTCGGCGGCTGCGCCGCGGGCGGCGAGGCACGCGACGGCCGTCCCGCACATCCGTCCCTGGCACCAGCCCATGCCGGCCCGGGTGAGGAGCTTGACGGTGCGGGCGTCCCGCGCGCCGAGCTCGGTGACCGCCTCGCGGACGCGGCCGGCGCTGACCTCCTCGCAGCGGCACACGTCCGTGTCGTCGGTGAGCCAGCGCGGCCAGCCGGGGCCCGGGGCGTGGGCGCGGCCATGACGTCGGCGAAGGCGCGCATGCGGTCCCGGCGGCGGCGCAGTTCGGCGATCCGGCCCTCGCCGGGGCGGCGGCCGAGGAGCCGCGCGGCGATCGCCCGTCCGGCCAGCTCGCCCTCGGTGCGGGCGAGTTCCGCGCCGCCCACTCCCCGGTCTCGCCGGCCGCCCACAGCCCGGTCTCCGAGGTCTCCTGGAGGCCGTCCAGGGCGAGCCCCAGGGTTCCGTCGGGCAGCGGCCGGGTGGCGCAGCCGGCCGTCGTGGCCAGCTCGATCTGGGGACCAGGCCGTGGCCGACGGCCAGGGCGTCGCAGGCGATCCGGCGGCCCGTCCCGGTACGGGACGCCAGTCGGCGTCCAGCCGGGTGACGGTGACGGCCTCGACCCGGTCGGTGCCGTGGACCTCGGTGACGGCGCTGCGCAGCCGGACGCGGACCCGGTGCCTCAGGAGTCCGGCTCCGTGCAGCAGGGCTTCGGCCGCCTTGCCCGGGTTGGTGACGAGCGCCCGGGGTGGCGGGCGTACCGCAGATAGCCGGCGGCCTCGACGACGGCCGGCACCTGCGCGCCGGCGGCGGCGAGGGAGGAGGCGACGGCGAGCAGCAGGGGTCCGCTGCCGGCGACGACGACGCGGCGGCCGGGCAGCACGAGGCCGGCCTTGAGCATGGCCTGCAGCCTCCGGCGCCCACGACGCCGGGCAGGGTCCAGCCGGGGAAGGGGAGTTGGCGTTCGTACGCGCCGGTGGCGAGCAGCAGCGCGCGGGCCCGGATCCGCACGGGCCGCTCCGCGGTTCCGTCGGCCCCGGTGACCGCGTGCACGGCCCAGGTGCCGTCGTCCTCCCGCACCGTGGACCACACGTGGTGTCCGGCGAGGTGGGCGACGCCGCTTCCGGCGAGGCGGCGGCGCAGGTCGGTGAAGGCGGACCAGTCGTGGTGCAGGGCCTCGGGGCGCACCGCGCCGAGGGCGGGCGCCGGGTGCCGGTAGAACTGGCCGCCGGTCTGGGTGGAGGTGTCCAACAGTGCGACGGAGAGGCCGAGTTCGGAGGCGGTGACGGCTCCGGAGAGGCCCGCGGAACCGGCGCCCACGACCGCCAGGTCGTAGGTGTCCGGCTCAGACGGTGAGGCGGTCATGGCCGTGTCCCTCCTGGGTGGTGATCGCGTCGCCGGGGCGGGCCGGGACCAGACAGGCGCGCCGGTTGGGTTCGCCGTTGACGGTGGCGAGGCAGTCGTAGCACTGGCCGATGCCGCAGAAGGCGCCGCGCGGGCGGCCGCCGTCCCGGGTGGTGCGCCAGGCCAGGATGCCGGCGCCCCAGAGGGCGGCGGCGACGGTCTGCCCCGGCAGGGCGGTGACCCGGCGGCCGTCGAAGGTGATGTCGAACGGCGGATCGGCTGTGCGCCGACGAGGTCGGCGGGGTGCAGGCCACGGGCCCTCCTCGTGACGGTGGGTGCGCGCCTCGGGGCGCGGCGTCGGCCGGACGGTCGCGGACCTCAGGGCGAGGTGTCGGCGAAGCGCTCGGGCCGGAACGGGTGGATGTCCAGGGTGGTGCGTCGCCGGTCAGGCAGGCGGCGACGATCCGCCCCGTGACGGGGCGAGTCCGATGCCCGCCCCTTCGTGGCCGCAGGCGTGGAGCAGGCCCGGGACGCGCGGGTCGGGGCCGATCGCGGGGAGGTGGTCGGGCAGGTACGGGCGGAAGCCGAGGTAGGTGCGGATGGCCCGGACGCCGCCGAGGACCGGGAAGAGCGCGGTGGCTCCGGCGGCGAGGCGGCGCAGGACCTCGGTGGAGAGCGTCCGGTCGAAGCCGACCCGTTCCCGGCTGGCGCCGATCAGGACGGGGCCCGCGGGGGTGCCCTCGACGACCGCCGAGGTCTGGAGCGCGGCGGAGCCGCTGGCGACGTCGGCGACGTAGTCGGCGGCGTACACCTTGTGGCGGACCACGCGCGGGAGCGGTTCGGTGACGAGGACGAAGCCCCTGCGGGGCAGGACGGGAAGGTGGACGCCCGCGAGTTCGGCGAGGGCGCCGCCCCAGGTCCCGGCGGCGTTGACCACGTACGGGGCGTGGAGCTCGCCGGCGGTGGTCCGTACGCCGCGGATCGCTCCGGCCCCGGTGGTGAGCAGGCCGGTGACCTCCTCCCCCAGGCGCAGGCGGACGCGTTCTCCGCCCGTGCGCAGCAGTTGGGCCGCGGCGTGGGCGGGCATCACCTGGGCGTCCTGAGGGTAGTGGAAGCCGCCCGCCAGGTCGGGTGCGAGGTGGGGCTCCAGGTCGTGGAGCCGGTCCGCGGGGACCTCCTGGCCGGTGACGCCCGCCTTCTCCTGGCGGGCCGCGAAGTCGCGCAGGGCGCGCATCCCGTCCTCGCCCGAGGCGACGACGAGGCCGCCCTTGGCCTCGTACTCGACCTGCGGCGGGAGCAGTTCGGCGAGCTCCCGCCAGAACACGGTGGCGAGCAGGGCGAGTTCGAGTTCGGGTCCCGGTTCCTTGTCGGAGACCAGGAGGTTCCCCTCGCCCGCTCCCGTCGTACCGCCGGCGACGGAACCGCGGTCGACGACGGTGACGGAGAGGCCGGCGAGGGCGGCGTAGTGGGCGCAGGCCGCGCCGACGACGCCGGCGCCGACGATGATGACGTCCGAGGTGTTTCTCGTGGGCACGGCAGTAATATTTCACATGGCACTGGAGTTGCCAAGACCTCCCGGGAGCTTCTCAGTTGCCCCACCTGCGGCGCTCCCGCCGGACGGACACGGATGAGTAACGGAGCGCCCGATGCCTTGTCAGTACAATTTCACATTACTATGTTACCGGTCACATTCCAGCCGTTCGATCACCGCACCGGCTGTCCGACTGCCGTTCTCCGGAAGTGACCTTCATGAACAAGCGCACCCACACCCTCGCCACCGCCCTGGTGACGGCCCTCGCCCTCGGCGTCACCGGCTGTTCCGGCGGCGGGAAGTCCGGCGGCTCCCCGGACCGCGGGAACCCCGCGGCCGCCAACGCCGGCGCGGTCGTCGGAGGCACCCCGCAGAAGGGCGGCACGCTCACCGTCCTGTCCAACCAGGACTTCACCCACCTCGACCCGGCCCGCAACTGGGTCATGCCCGACATGGACTTCGGCACCCGGCTGCTCTACCGCACCCTCGTCACCTACAAGGCGGAGCCCGGCGCCAAGGGCAGCGAGCTGGTCCCCGACCTCGCCGAGGACCTCGGCACCCCGTCCAACGGCGCCAAGACCTGGACCTTCCGCCTCAAGCCGGGCCTGAAGTACGAGGACGGCACCCCGATCACCGCCCAGGACATCAAGAACAACGTCGAGCGCTCCTTCTCCCCCGACCTGCCCGGCGGCCCCGACTACGCGGCCCGCTACCTCGCCGGCGCCAAGGGCTACCAGGGCCCGGCCCAGGGCAAGCACCTCGCCTCAGTGAAGACCCCGGACAGCCGCACGATCGTCTTCGAACTCCACACGGCCTTCGCCGAGTTCCCCTTCGCGGCCACCCTGCCGACCTTCGCCCCGGTGCCGCCGAAGCAGGACAAGGGCCCCCAGTACGACAACCGCCCCTTCTCCTCGGGGCCGTACAAGATCGAGACGTACTCCCGCGACAAGCAGATCGTCCTGGTCCGCAACACCCACTGGGACCCGAAGACCGACTCCGTCCGCAAGGCCTACCCGGACCGGATCGTCGTCACCATGGGCCTCAAGGGCAACCAGATCGACGACCGGCTCATCGCCTCCTCCGGCACCGACGCCTCCGCGATCTCCTGGGCCCAGCTCCGCCCCGAGTCCATCTCCAAGGTGCTCACCAAGGCCGACGTCAAGGCCCGGCTGCTCGCCGAGTCCAGCAGCTGCACCGAGATGGTCCAGATGCACACCGGCCGCGCCCCCTTCACCGACCTGAAGGTCCGCCAGGCCGTGCAGTGGGCCCTCGACCGGGAGGCGATCGTCACCGCCGCCGGCGGCCCGGCCGTCACCGACGCCTCCAGCGCCGCCATGCCGGGCTCCTCTTCACCGGCGGGAAGCAGCCCGACACCCTGAAGATCCCGCCTCCGGCGACCCCGAGAAGGCCAAGCAGCTGCTCAAGGAGGCCGGGAAGCCCGACGGCTTCTCCACCCGCCTCACCGTCTCCATCAACGACAAGGCCATCGGCGAGGCCGTCCAGCAGTCCCTGGGCCGGGCCGGCATCAAGGTGACCATCGAGACCGTCGACCCGTCCGCCTTCTACGACACCATCGGCGACACCAAGAACCGCACGGACCTCGTCTACACCGGCTGGTGTCCCGACTTCCCCTCCGGCAGCACCTTCCTCCCCTTCGTCTTCGACGGCCGCTACATCAAGGAGAAGGGCAACTCCGGCAACCACTCCCTCTTCAGGGACGAGGCCACCATGAAGCGGATGGACGAGATCGCCGCCATGACCGACGGCGCCCAGGCCAACAAGGCCTGGCAGGAGCTCGACGGACAGATCCTCGCCAAGGCCCCCGTCGCCCCCGGCGCCATGAAGCGCCGCTCCCTCCTCGTCGGCACCAACATCGCCGGCGCCTACGGCCACACCTCCTGGAGCGGTCAGATCGACTACGCGACCGTCGGCCTCAAGGACCCCTCGAAGAGCGAGCGTTGAGGGCCGGGACGACCATGACCACGACCACCACCTCCCCTCCGGTGCACGGGGGCGGCGGGGCCTGGCGGCTGGTCCGCGCGGAACTGCGCCGCCGCACCTCCCTCAAGGTCTCCCTCGCCGTCGTCGCCCTCTTCGCCCTGATGACCGCGGCCGCCCCGCTGATCGGCTCGCTGGGCGGCTGGAGCCCCGAGGAGTTCGACAAGTCCGCCGTCGACCCCTACCTCGGCGGACTGCCCATCGGGCCGCTCGGCGGGGTCTCCGCCGAGCACTGGCTCGGCGTCGAGCCCATCACCGGACGCGACCTGTTCGCCCGGGTCGTGCACGGCGCCCAGGTCTCGCTGCTCATCGCCTTCGCCGCCACCGCCATCGTCGTGGTGGCGGGCGTGGCCGCCGGCATCGCCGCCGGCTACTTCGGCGGCCGCACCGACACCGTGCTGTCCCGGCTGATGGACCTCACGATGTCCTTCCCCTCCCTCATCTTCATGATCGCGATGATGTCGGTGGCCCGGGACGCCAACCGGACCCTGCTGATGATCCTCGTCATCGGCCTCTTCGGCTGGCCCGGCGTCGCCCGGGTCGTCCGCGGCCAGACCCTCTCCCTCAAGCACCGCGAGTACGTCGATGCCGCCCGCGTCGGCGGCTCGGGACCCTGGCGGATCCTCGCCCGCGACATCCTCCCGGGCGTCGCCGGACCCGTCATCGCGTACACCACGCTGATGATCCCCGGGATGATCGCCACCGAGGCCGCCCTCAGCTACCTCGGCGTCGGGGTCCGCCCGCCGACCCCGTCCTGGGGCCAGATGATCGCGGAGAGCGTCGCCTACTACGACACGGACCCCATGTACTTCCTCGTCCCCAGCCTCTGTCTCTTCCTCACCGTGCTGGCGTTCACCCTCCTCGGCGACGCCCTGCGCGACATCCTCGACCCGCGAGGGGGCCGTACGTGATCCTCTACCTCGGCCGCCGGCTCCTCGGGGTGGCCGGCGTCCTCCTCGCGATCGCCGCCGTCACCTTCACCATCTTCTACGTGCTGCCCTCCGACCCGGCCGCCGCCGCCTGCGGCAAGGCCTGCAGCGACGAACGCCTGGAGGCGATCCGCGCCCACATGGGCCTGGACCAGCCCCTGTGGCGGCAGTTCGCCGACTTCGTCAGCGGCGTCTTCACCGGCCGCACCATGGGCAGCGGCCAGTACGCCCTGCGCTGCGACTTCCCCTGCCTGGGCTACTCGTACGAGAACAGCGAGAGCGTCTGGGACCTGCTCGTCGACCGGCTGCCCGTCTCCGCCTCGCTCGCCGTCGGCGCCGCCGTGCTGTGGCTGCTCCTCGGCCTCTCCGCCGGCGTGACCGCCGCGCTCCGCAAGGACACCCTCACCGACCGGGTCCTCATGGTCGGCGCGGTCGCCGCCGCCTCCCTGCCGGTCTACTTCACCTCGGTGCTGCTCATCTACGGGCTGATCCGGGCGACCGGGCTGCTGCCCTACCCGCAGTACGTCCCCTTCACCTCCGACCCGCTGTCCTGGGCCTCCAACCTGCTGCTGCCCTGGCTGGCGCTGGCCGTGCTGTACGCCGCCATGTACGCCCGGCAGAGCCGCGGCTCGATGATCGAGTCCATGGCGGAGCCGTACATCCGCACCGCCCGCGCCAAGGGCCTGCCGCGCCGCACGGTCGTCGTCAAACACGGCCTGCGGGCCGGGATGACCCCGATCCTCACCATCTTCGGCATGGACCTCGGCGGGCTCCTCGCCGGCGCCGTCATCACCGAGTCGCTCTTCGGACTGCCCGGCATCGGGCGCCTCTTCTACGGCGCGCTCACCACCGGCGACCAGCCCGTGATCCTCGGGGTGACACTGCTCGCCGCCACCTTCATCGTCGTCGCCAACCTGGCCGTCGACCTGCTGTACGCCGTCGTCGACCCGCGAGTGAGGTACTGATGAGCCCCTCCGGCTCCCTGCTGTCGGTACGGGACCTCACGGTCACCTTCCCGACCGAGCGCGGCCCCGTCCGGGCGGTCGACGCCCTCTCCTTCGACGTCCTGCCCGGCCGCACCCTCGGCATCGTCGGCGAGTCCGGCTCCGGCAAGTCCGTCACCTCCCTCGCCGTGATGGGCCTGCACACCGGCGCCGAGGTCACCGGCTCCGTCACCCTGGACGGCCGCGAACTGATCGGCCTGCCCGAGCGCGAGCTCAACCGGCTGCGCGGCCGCAGGATGGCCATGATCTTCCAGGACCCGCTGTCCAGCCTGCACCCCTACTACACCGTCGGGGAGCAGATCGCCGAGCACCACCGGGTCCACTTCGGGTCCCGGCGCGCGGCCGCCCGCGAGCGGGCCGTCGAGGCGCTCGGCGAGGTCGGCATCCCCGAACCCCGCCGCCGGGCCGGCGAGTACCCGCACCAGTTCTCCGGCGGCATGCGCCAGCGCGTGATGATCGCGATGGCGCTCGCCTGCGAACCGGACCTGCTGATCGCCGACGAGCCGACGACGGCGCTCGACGTCACCGTCCAGGCCCAGATCCTGGAGCTGATCGCCCGCCTCCAGCAGGACCGGGGACTCTCCGTCGTCATGATCACGCACGATCTGGGGGTGGTCGCCCGGGTGGCCCACGACGTCCTCGTCATGTACGGCGGCCGGGCCGCCGAACACGCCCCGGTCGACGCCCTGTTCACCCACCCCGCCCATCCCTACACCCGGGGCCTGCTCGACTCGCTGCCCCGGCTCGACGACCACGACGACGCGCCGCTCCGGGCGATCCCGGGCAGCCCGCCGTCCCTGCTCGACCCGGCGCCCGGCTGCGCGTTCGCGCCCCGCTGCGCCCGTGCGGCCGCCGGCTCCGAGGAGGAACGGGCCCGCTGCGCCGGCGAGCGTCCGCCGCTCGGCGGCCCCGACGGGCATCCGACCGCCTGCCACTTCCCCGCGTACGAAGGCGTCGCCTCATGACCACCACGACCCCCTCCCTGCTGAGCGTCCGGGACCTGACCATGACGTTCCCCGGGCGCCGGGCCCGCTCGGCGCCCGTCCGGGCCGTCGACGGGGTCTCCTTCGACGTGGCCGCGGGCGAGACCCTCGGCCTCGTCGGCGAGTCCGGCTGCGGCAAGTCGACCACCGGCCGCATGATCGTGCGGCTCCTGGAGCCGACCGCGGGCTCCGTCTCGTACGACGGACGCGACATCAGCCATCTGTCCCAGCGGCAGCTGAAGCCGCTGCGCCGCGACCTCCAGATGGTCTTCCAGGACCCGCACTCCTCCCTCAACCCCCGGCAGACCGTCGCCCGGATCATCTCCGACCCGCTGCTCGTGCAGGGGAGTTCGGCCGCCGAGGCGCGCAAGCGGGCCGTGGAGCTGATGGAGCTGGTCGGGCTCATCCCGGAGCACATCGACCGCCACCCGCACGAGTTCTCGGGCGGGCAGGCCCAGCGCATCGGCATCGCCCGCGCGCTGGCCACCGGCCCCCGCCTGGTCGTCGCCGACGAGCCGGTCTCCGCCCTCGACGTCTCCGTCCAGGCGCAGATCGTCAACCTGATGGAGCGGCTCCAGCGCGAACTCGGCCTCGCCTACCTCTTCATCGCGCACGACCTCTCGGTCGTGAAGCGGGTCTGCGACCGGGTCGCCGTGATGTACCTCGGCCGGATCGTCGAGATCGGCGTGAAGGAGCGGGTGTACGCGGCGCCCGCCCACCCCTACACCCGGGCGCTGCTCTCCGCCGTGCCCCTGCCCGACCCGGCGGCGGAGCGGGCCCGGAGCGGATCACGCTGCTCGGCGACCCGCCGAGCCCCGCCGCTCCCCGCCGGGCTGCACCTTCCATCCGCGCTGCCCCAAGGCGCGGGAGATCTGCCGCACCGAGGCGCCGCTGCTGCGGATCGCCGCCCCGGGCGAGGCCCGGCAGGTGGCCTGCCACTTCCCCGAGGAACCGGGAGGTAACTGACGTCACGTCAGGGTCCTTGACAAACAACCGCGTTCCTCGCCCTCATGTTCCTGACAGAAGTGTCAGGAACACGAGGGGGACGATCAGCGCATGACCCTGCCCGAGAGCGCGGAACACGACTACGACGTCGTCATCAGCGGAGCGAGCCTCGCCGGCTGCGCCGCGGCGATCCTGCTCGCCCGGCGCGGCGCCCGCGTCGCCCTCCTGGAGCGCCGCTCGCGCCCCATGGCGTACAAGGCGCTGTGCACCCACTCGCTCACCGCCAACGCCACCCCGGTGCTCGCGGAGCTCGGTCTCGTCCCCGCCCTGGAGAAGGCGGGGCGGTCCGCAACGAGGCCCGCTGGTACACCCGTTGGGGCTGGATCGAGCCGAGCGCCGCGCCGGGACCCGAGCTGCCGTACGGCTACAACGTCCGGCGCAGCACCCTCGACCCGCTGATCAGGTCCCGGGCCGCCGAGACCCCCGGCGTCGACGTGCTGCTCGGCCATCGGGTGACCGGGCTGCTCCAGGAGGCCGGGCGGACCGTGGGGTGCGGGCGGCGACGCCCGAGGGGAGCGCGCGTTCCGGGCCCGTCTGGTGGTCGGGGCCGACGGCAAGGACTCGGCCGTGGCCGGGTTCGCCGGGGTGCGGACCCGGAGGCACGAGAACGCGCGGTTCGGCTATCTCGCGCACTTCCGGAACCTGCCCCTGCGCGACGGGATCAGTCACGCCTGGTTCCTGGTGCCCGACATGGCCTACGCGTTCCCGAACGACGACGGGTGACGGTCGTCGCGGTGCTCCCGGAGAAGAAGCGGCTGCCGGCCTTCCGGGAGGACCTGGAGGGCAGTTTCCTGGAGTTCGTCCGCTCCCTGCCCGACGCGCCGGACATCGACTCCGCCGAGCGGATCACGAAGATCACGGGCGCGGTCGACTATCCGCTGCACACCCGTGCGGCGACCGCGCCGGGCCTCGCGCTCATCGGCGACGCCGCCCTGACCGGCGACCCCTGTGGGGTGTGGGTGCGGGTGGGCCCTGCAGTCCGCGCGGTGGCTCGCGGAGGCGGTCGCCCCGGCCGTGACCGGGGCGGGCGAGCTCGACAGGGCCCTCGCGGTCTACGCGCGCAGGCACCGGCGGCGGCTCGCCGGCCACCAGTTCCTGGCGGCGGACTTCGCCAAGGGCCGCCCCTTCAACCCCATGGAGCGGCTGATGTTCTCGGCGGCGGCGCGCGACGGCGCCCTGGCGCGGCACATGCACCTGTTCGCGTCCCGGCTGATCGGTCCGCTGCGCTTCCTCAGCCCCGTGGCGGTGGCGAGGGCGGTGGTCGTGAACCTCCGGCACCGCGGGCGTGACCGGTTCCGCACCTGGACAGGCCGATGCCGGCACCTCTCGTCAGGAGCGGTGCCGGCATCGGGTGTTCAGGCGGCCTCGCGGACCGCCCGGTACAGGGCGGCGGCGACGGCGAGGTCCTGCCAGGCCATGCCCACGCTCTTGAAGAACCGCGGCCGTCCGGTGGGGACGCGGCCGTTCACCAGGTCGGCGAGGGTGCCCGCGATGTGGTCCGCGCCGATCGCCCCTCCGCCATCGGCACGAGCAGGTCGCCGGCCTCGCGGAGCGCCGCCGAGCGCGCCTCCACGTACACCTCGGCGCGGGTCACGAGGGCGGTGTCGGTCTCCCGGGCCGCCGGCTCGTGCGAGCCGACCGCGACGACGGTGGCGCCGGGGCCACCAGGGTGCCGTCGAAGAGGGGTTCGCGGGCCGTGGTGCAGCAGACGACGAGGTCGGCCCCGGCCACGTCGTCGGCCGTGCCGGCGCGGGCGGGCACGTCGAGCGTCCGCGCGTATCCGGCGAGGGCGCGCGCGCCGACCGGGTCGCGCCACGACGACGGCCTCGGCGACCTCGCGCACGGCGAGGACGGCCTCCAGGTGACCGTAGGCCTGGGGTCCGGTGCCGAAGAGGACCAGGCGCAGCGGCCGGTCGTCCGGCGTCAGGGCGCGGACGGCGAGGGCGGAGACGGCCGGGGTGCGCAGCTCGGTGAGGGCCGCGCCGTCGAGGAGGGCGAGGGGCCGGAGGTCCGCGCCGTCGAGGAGCAGGTAGGAGCCGGTGATGCGGGGCAGGCCGAGGGCCGGGTTGCCGGGGCCACTCCCGCGATCTTCACGCCGGCGTACGCGTGGTCGGCGGCGGGCATGAGGAGCAGTTCGCCGGCCGGGACGGGGACGGCGGTGCGGGCGGGCGGCCTCGGGGTCGAGGCCGCGCGCAGGGTGTCGGCGAGGACGTCGGTCGTCGCCGCCGGGGTCAGGAGGCGGCGCATGGTCGGGGCGTCGACGTGGAGCAGGCCGGTCTCGGCCGTCGTGGTCGTCACAGGAGGAATCCCGTTCCGAGCTCGTCGTGGGGGTCGAGGACGAAGGTGTGGGTGCCGGTGCGGTGGGTCGCGCCGGTGACCTCCGTGATGCCGCCGGGCAGCAGCCGGCCGGTGAAGAGGGTGTCGGCGACGGACTCGTGCGTGAGGGTGTCCCCGGGGGCGAGGCGGCCCTCGTCGCCGAGCAGGGCGAGGCGGGCGGAGGTGCCCGATCCGCAGGGCGAGCGGTCGATCTGTCCGTCGGCGAAGACGGTGACGTTGCGCTGGTGCGGCCCGGTGGGGTGTCGGGCAGTTCGTCGTACAGGATGACGCCGTAGACGTCGTGCTCGGGGAAGGCGGCGCGGATCTCCCGTCCGGCACGGACGAGCGCGGGCAGCGAGGCCCTGGTCGTGTCGAGGCCGAGGGCGCGTGCGGGGACGGAGACGTAGACGGCGCCGGAGTCGGCGAGGTCGACCTCGACGGTGCCGGAGGCGAGGGTCACGGGGACCTTGCGGTCGAGGACGCGCGTCGGGACGTTGCGGAAGGTGACGCCGGTGGTGCGGCCGCCCGCGCGGTGCACGGTCGCGGTGACGCGCCCGGAGGGACGTCGATGCGGACGGGGACGTCGCCGTCGTCGGGCGCGGGACGCGTCCGGTGTCGACGGCCCAGGCGCCGAGCGCCATCGTGCCGTGGCCGCAGGCGGTGGAGTAGCCGTCCTTGTGCCAGAACAGCACGCCGAAGTGGGCGCCGTCGTCGTCGGGCGGGACGATGAACCCGCCGTACATGCCGGAGTGTCCGCGCGGTTCTTGGACCAGGAGGCGGCGCAGTTCGTCGAGGGGGCCGAGGCGGAGGGCGAGGGCGCGGCGTTCGGCGACGGTGTCGCCGGGGATCGGGGGCAGGTCCTCGTCGACGATCCGGAAGGGTTCGCCTGCGGTGTGGTAGTCGGTGGTGCGGACCGAACGCGGGGTGGTGCTCACGGAGTGGGGCCTCCAGGTCGGGAGTTGCGGTGCCGGGCCGGTCCCTCCCCCGTGGAGGGACCGGCCCGGACGAGGGGGTGCGGTCAGCTGCGGAGCGGGCCCTCGCAGCTGTAGCTCGACGTGCCCGCGACCCTGTTGGACCAGATGTCGACGGGTCCGAAGGAGCAGTTCATGTCGGCGAGGTTGTTGGAAGCGGCGCCCGCCCGGTCGAGGATGAAGTAGTCGACGGTCTCGGACATGTCCTTGAAGACCTTGTCCGTGTTGCCGGCGTCCGACAGGTTGGCGGTGATGCGTCCGGTGCAGACGAAGCGGCGCTTGCCGTACTCGCCGGCCTCGTAGCAGTCGGGGGTGTTCTGGGTGGCGTTGGCGAAGGCGGTCCGGACGGCGGAGACGTCCGTGTCGCGCAGGGAGCCGTTGGCCGTGTAGGTGGTGTTCGGGACGTACAGGGTGTCGACCTTGGCGATCTGGGTGTCGAGGAAGCGGTCGTAGGCCTGCTGGAGGCCGGTGTCCGCGCTGAGCCGCTCGCGCCAGGCGTCGTAGCCGCTGACGTCGTTGTTCCGCAGGTTCGTGTACATCTCGCGGAGCAGCGTGGGGCGCTCGGTCCACAGGAACTCGAAGAAGGTGCCCGCGTAGTTGTAGAAGCGGAAGCCGTCGCCGTCGTAGGTGGCGTGCAGGAGCTGGCGCACGCTCATGCGGGGGCCGCCGCCGGCGGTGTCGTTGATGACGCCGCGGACCAGGGACTTGCGGACGGCGATGCCGTTGTCGCGGGTGGCGCCGTCGAAGAACTCGGCGGTGCCCTCGTCCATGGCGGTGGTGCGGTCGCCCTGGTACCAGGGGCCCTGGCCGAAGGTGCCGGGGACGGCCCAGCGGCCGTTGAGGTAGTGGGTGTACTCGTGGCGGAAGAGCTCTTCCAGGGTGAGGCTGGAGTCCTCCGGGACGCGGCGCTGGTACGTGTAGAAGGTGGCGCCGTTCTCGATGTAGACGCCGCCGTTGTTGGTGCCGTAGCCGGTCAGGATCGGGTGGTAGACCTCGTAGTCGGAGCGCGAGGCGTAGAGGACGATGGTGAGGGTGCTGTTGGTGTCGCCCGCGAGCGGCTGGTCGGTGCCCAGCACCCGGTGGAACTGCGCCTTGACCTGCTTGCTCGCGTAGTAGAGCTGGTCGACGGTGGCCCGGTCCAGGGCCGTGCGGACCTTGATGCCGCCGTTGTCGTACGTGAACGTGTTGGGGAAGAGCTTCTTCTCGATGTCGGACTTGCAGACGCCGTACGGCGCGCAGGCGTTGTAGTAGTTCAGCCAGGAGACGACCGATCCCCACTGCGCGCCGACGCCGAAGGTGGACTGGACGGTGCCCAGTACGGTGCCGAGGTCGGCGGCGATGGAGTCCTTCAGGCCGTCGATCTGGCCGAAGCGGCCGTACTCGCTGAGGGCGTCGCGGACCACCCAGGCGTTGGAGGTGCCCTTGAGGTGGCTGTAGCCCGCGAAGGCCTTGAAGGCGGCGCGGTAGTCGGGGTCCGCCTTCGCGGCGGCCTGGAAGGCGGCGTCCTGGTTGCCGGGGTAGACGCCCAGGTAGTTGGTCGAGAGGCCGGCGAGGGCGGCGCCCGCCCAGGCGGGGTCGAGGTTCGTGGCGGTGTGCGAGGGGTCCATGGTGGCCAGGACCCGCTTGATCAGGCCGAGCTGGTGCTGGCGCAGACCGGGGGCGCTCGCCGCGTAGAGCGCCTCGCGGAGGGTGTTCGCGTTGGTCCCGGTGACGTCGAAGGTGTGGGCGGCGGCCGCGAAGTCGGCGACGGCCTGCCGGACGGCGTTCACCGTGGGCGCGTCGGTGGTGTCGATCTCGGTGCGGGAGAAGTCGTGGTAGGCGACGGCGTGCAGGTAGGTGAACATCTCCTCCAGGTGGGAGGAGTTCCGTCCGTCGTGGGCGGCGGACAGGCTCGATATGCGGCGGGCGACGGCCTGGACGTGGGCGTCGGACATCACGGGGGCGAGCCGGGCGTCCCAGGTCCATATGAGGCCGCGGAGACAGCCGTCGGCGGTGACGGCGGGGTCGGCGAGGAAGTCGGCGAACTGCTCCGGGGCGAGGCGGGTGATCCCGTCGAGCGTGCAGGGACGCCCGCCGCGGTGGTGCCGGGGGCGGCGGCGAACGCACGCGCGGTGGTGGGGGCGGGTGCCCGGCCGGGCACGCGGCCCGCGGCGTGGCCGCCGGGCGCGGGGCGGGGCCGAAGGCGGTGCTCGGGGCGGAGGCGCGGTGGTCGACCTGGTCGAAGGGGTTGGCTCCCGGCTGCGCCTGCGGGGCCGGTGCGCCGGGCGCGGGGGCCGGGGCGGCGGCGGGCCGGTCGTCCGTGCCCGTCGCGAAGGCACCGGCCTGGCCGGCGGAGGAGAGGAGGGTGACCGTGATGGCGGAGGCGAGCAGGGACGAGCGCACACGTCGGTGGAGGGACAACGGGACTCCTGCTGGTGAGGGGGTTGCGTGGGATGGTTCGCGAACTGGTCCGGTTCGCACGGCGTCTGACGGGCGTTCATCAGGCCGTGTGCGCTGTAACATAGTAATGTGAAATTGCACTGACAAGCCTTGTGGCGACATCAGTTCCATGACGGGGGTGGCAGACCACCCCGAACCGGGGCCAATCCCTCACCCGGACCTCAGGATTCGGCGGCCTTGCGGCGCCACGCCCGCGCTTGGCGGAGGTGGCCCTGCTCCTCCGAGATCCGGGCCAGGTGGAGCATCGCCCCCACGTGCCCCGCCTTGGCGGCCTTCTCGTACCACCCCTGCGCCGCGTACAGATCGCCGCCGAGCTCCCTGGACCGCCCCAGCCTGACGCACGCCTCGACGTCGCCCCTCCGGGCGCGCTCGGCCAGTCTCCCCTCGACCTCGGCGACGACCTCGGCCCTGCTGAGCATCCCCGCGAGCAGACGGCTGCCCTCGGCGTCACCGGCCGCCGCCGACTTGCGGTACCAGGCCTTCGCGGCCTCCCGGTCCCCCCGGTCCCGGGCGAGGACCCCGAGGGCGTTCATCGCGGCCGTACTGCCCCGTCCGCCGCCCGGCGCGCCCAGCGCTCGGCCTCGACGGTCTCGCCGCGCTCGTGCAGCAGCTTCCCGAGGACGTACGCGGCGTCGGCGAGGCCCGCCCCGGCGGCCCGCCGGTACCAGTCCTCGGCCTCGGACAGGGCTCCCTGCTCCTGGCGAGGTCCCGAGGACGGCCATCGCGTACGGATGGCCCCCTCGGCCGAACGCCGGTACCAGAGAAGGGCTTCGTCGTGCTCGCCCCGCGCCCGCAGGAGGTACCCGACGATCTCCATCGCCCGCACGTGTCCGGCCCCGGCGGCGGCCCGCAGCAACGGCTCGGCCTCGGCGGGCCGGTCCCACCCGTGGAGCAGGACGCCGAGGGTCACGCCGCCTCGGGATGCCCCGCCGCGCCGCCCGGCGCAGCCAGTGCTCGGCGCCTTCCGGTCCCCGTGGTCCCCTGCGTCCCGAGGCGCAGGCCGTGGCGGAACATCGCCGTGACGTCCCCGGCCTCGGCGTCCTCGCGAAGGCGCGCCGGGTCCGCGCCGCGCCCGCCGTCCCCGCCGCTCCCCGCCGCGCCCGGCCTCCCCACGGACGTACCCATCTCCCCGCACGCGCGTCCCCTTCACCCTCGTCCGACGGACAGCGGGAGCCGACGAAGCCGCGCGGGGGCTGTTCATCCGCCCCCTCAGCCCCCACCATGCTGCTGACTACTCGTGCGTAACTCATGTTAGGGGAAAGCGTGTTGAGACTCCGTGGTCTGACGGTCGTTCCGCTGCTCGCCGTCGTCGCCTCCCTGTTCCTGGCGGCGTCGCCCGTCCGGGCCGAGGCCCCCGCGCGCACCCCCGTCGTGTTCGTCCACGGGTTCAACGCCGACCCGGGCGTGTGGGGCGGGATGCGCGCGGACTTCAAGGCCGACGGATACACCGACGCCGAGCTGTTCTCCTTCGGCTACGACACGCACCGGTCGGTCAACGAGGTCCTGTCCGGCCGCCTCGCCGCGTACGTCGAGGACGTCAAGCGGCGGACCGGCGCGAGCCGGGTCGATCTCGTCGCCCACTCCTTCGGCAGCCTCGTCACCCGCTGGTACGTGAAGTTCGACGCCGCCGGCCAGTCCTCCGTGGCCCACTGGGTCTCCCTCGCCGGACCCAACCACGGCACCGGCACGGCCTGGGCCTGCGCGCTGTGGGACCAGGCCTGCCGCGACATGACCCCGGGCTCCTACGTACAGCGGAAGCTCGCGGAGGGCGACGAGACGCCCGGGGCCGTGCGCTACGCCACCTGGTGGTCGAACTGCGACGAGGTCATCAACCCCGACGACAGCGTGCCGCTGGCCGGCGCCGTCAACAACGCCGCCGGCTGCCTCGACCACAACGCCCTCCTGGGCGACGACACGGTCTCCCGGGGGGTCCGCGCGTTCCTGAGTTCCTGAGTTCCTGAGGGTGTTTCTGAGGGGCAGCGGGGTCAGAAGCGCGCGAGCCCCGTCGGCGGGGCCTCGTGGGCGCGCCCGCGAGGTAGTCGATCGCGCAGTGGGCGACGTCGAGGCCGACGGTGAGCAGGGTGCCCCACTGTTCGTGCCGCGGCTTGTCCTCGTCGGGGCGCATGCAGACGACGGCGTCGGCCCCGGCGTCGCCGCAGAAGGCGCGGGCCCGCCCGGCGGGCGAGAGGCCTGGCATCGCGGCGCGCACCGCGCGCAGGTGGGCGAAGCGTTCGGCCGTCATCGAGTCGGCCGCTCTGGTGTCCGCCGCGGCGAGGCCGGCGTCGAGGAAGTGGTTGGTGTGCAGGAGCCAGCCGTCCTCGGCCGCCGGGACCACCGCGAGTCCGGCGGGCGAGAGTTCGAGGCTCGCGGCGGAGCCGGCGGTGACGACGGTCAGCGAGGTGGAGGCGCTGACGCGTGCCGTCGAGGCGATCTCGACGGCCTGGTCGAGGGTGTCCGCCTCGTCGAGGACGCGGCGGGCGACCGCGTGCACGGGCACGCCGCCGCTCGCGGAGTCGGACGCGTGGAAGAGGATGTTGAAGTGGACTCCGAGACCGGCGCTGTTCACTCCGATCTTGCCGGGGGCGCCGAACTCGGTGAAGAGCTTCACCGTGCGGCCCTCGCGCGGCGTCAGCTCGTGCAGCAGCGCGTCCGGGACGAGCAGGTCGTGCCAGTCCCAGGTCTGCACGGTCTGCGGCGCGGCCCGCGGGGCGTACACCGCCGTCGAGCACTCCCCTTCCCGGCGCGGGGCATCCGGCGAGGATCTCGGTGCGGGCGCCGACGGCGGCCACCGTCCAGCGTGGGACGCCGGCCGCGTCGGCGCAGGCGTCGGACTCCTCGGCCAGGTCCGGCGCCCAGGCCCGCAGCGCCTCGTGGCTGCGGTCGGCGAGGGCGCGGACCCGCCTCGGGCATGCCGAGGACGGCGAAGTGCTCCCGGTAGAGCTCCGCGACGCGCCGGACCCGGGCGCCGAACCGGGTGCCGAGCAGGGTCCCGCGCTCGCGGGGGTCGGTCGTCCGGGTGGTGAGGGTGTGCAGTTCCACGCGCGTTCCTTCGGGGCTGGTGGGGCCGCGTGACAACGAGGGGCGGCGCGCCTCAAGCTAGGAACGTAAAACGTTTTACGCAATTCTCCGCGGGCTGCCGGGTCAGGTCCGGCGGGCCCGGCGGCCCGTGGTGGCGCGGGCGGCGGCGAGCAGTTCCTCCCTGTCGACGATCTTGACGCGGGGGCGGCCCTGGAGACGGCCCTCGGCTCGCTCCGCCTCGTCGATCGCCCGCCAGCCGTCGAGGCCGAGGGCGTCCGGTGCGCGCCGGACGCCGGGCCGCCGCCCGTGGGCGCGGGAGCAGCCCGGCTTCGAGGTCGTCGAGCAGCGCGGAGACGGTCTCCTGGGCGCAGGACTTGTTGGTGCCGATGAAGCCGTTGGGGCCGCGTTTGATCCAGCCGGCCACGTACACGCCCGGCCGGACCCGGCCCCGCTCGTGGGGCACCGTGCCGGTGGCCTCGTCGAAGGGGAGGCCGGGGACGGGGCGGGCGCGGTAGCCGATCGCGCGCAGGACGAGCGAGGTCTCGATGGTTTCGATGGTCTCGGTGGGCTCGGTGGGCTCGGTCGTCCCGGTCGTCCCGGTGCCGTCGTCGGCGCGTGCCGGGTCGGTCCGTACGACGGTCAGACCGGTCACCCGGTCGTCGCCGAGGATCCGGACCGGGCGGGTCCGGAAGCGCAGGACGATGCGGCGCCGCCCGGTACGGGGTCCGGGCGGCCAGCTCGGCGAGCAGCGCGGTCTTGGGGTGGCGTCCGCGGGCACGTCGGTCGGCCAGTCCTCGACGAGGACGTCGACGTCGTCGAGGGCGGCGAGGGCGATCAGTTCGGGCAGGGTGAACGCGGCCTCGGCCGGTCCGCGGCGTCCGAGGACGAGGACCTCGCGGACGCGGCTCGCGCGCAGCGCCGCGAGGGCCCGGTCGGAGATGTCGGTGCGGGACAGGGCGTCGGGGTCGGCGGTGAGGACGCGGGCCACGTCCAGGGCCACGTTGCCGTTGCCGATGACGACGGCCCGTTCGCCGTCCAGGGCGTAGGGGTGGCGCTGTGGTCGGGGTGGCCGTTGTACCAGGCGACGAAGTCGGTGGCGGAGGCGCTGCCGGGGAGTTCCTCGCCGTCGACGCCGAGCCGCCGGTCCGTGGCCGCGCCGACGGCGTAGATCACGGCGTGGTGGTCGCGGAGCAGGTCCTCGTGGCGCAGGTCGCGGCCGATCTCCGTGCCGAGCCGGTACGAGAAGCCGGGCTGGCCCTCGACGGCCCGGAAGAGTTCGGCGACCCGTTTGGTGTCCTGGTGGTCGGGTGCCACTCCCGCGCGGGCGAGTCCGTACGGGGTGGGCAGCCGGTCGTGGACGGTGACGGTGACGCCGGGATGCCGGAGCAGTTCGTCGGCGGCGAAGAGTCCGGCCGGCCCGGCGCCGACGACGGCGACCCGCAACTCGGTCGCGGAGAGGCGGCGTTGCGGGGGGACGAGGGCCATCGGGGTGCGGTCCTCGTGCGGATGGGTGTCGTAGTAGGCGCGGTTGAGTTCGAGGAACGGCAGCTCCGCCCCGGTGAGCGCGGTGTGCGGCTTGAGCGCGTCCACCGGGCAGGCCGTCGTGCAGGCGCCGCAGTCCACGCAGGTGCGGGGGTCGACGTACAGCATCTCGGTCTGCCCGAAGCCCGGTTCGCCGGGGGCGGGGTGGATGCAGTTGACCGGGCAGGCCAGGACGCAGGAGGCGTCGGCGCAGCACGACCGGGTGACGACGTAGGTCATGGTTCTCCGTTCCGGGGACCTGCGGGGGCCGCGTCAGGCGGCGTGCGGGGCGGGCTCGCCGCGGTGGCGGGAGGGGCGGCCGTCGATGCGCAGTGCTTTCCACACCCGCCGTGAGGTCCTGTTCATCAGGCCGATGTCCTCGGCGAGCATCCGGACGTCGGCGAAGAGGTCGCGGAGCATCTTCTCGCCGTCGGGCGACTTCCAGAAGATGTCCTTGATGACCCAGTGGGGCACGCCGATCGTCTCGGCGGTCTTCCGGTCGGGGACCACGATGACGTCGCCGAGCACCCGCATGATGACCGGGAAGGCGACCGACAGCGCGCCCCTGCGCGCCCTGCCGTAGCCGGGGACCTTGACGCGGAGGAACTCGTGGGCGAAGGAGATGTGGCGGGCCTCCTCGGCGACGTGGATCTGCATGAGCCGGCGCATCAGCGGGTGGATCTCCTCGCCGCCGCGCAGGATCGCCTTCTGGAGGTGGTCGATGGGTTCCTCGCCGGCGAGGACGCCGGTGAAGAACGACTCGGGCACGAGGGATCCGGCCAGCGGCAGGAAGCGGCTGAGGAAGCGGAAGGAGCGCCGTCCGCCGGGCACGTCGGCGCCCGACCGGTTCACGAACTCCTGGAACATCTGGGTGTGGTGGCACTCCTCCGTGACCTCGTGGGTGAGGTAGCGGAACTCCGGGTCCTGGTTGCGCAGGGAGAACAGGTAGTCCATCACCCCGCGGATGAGGATGTTCTCGAACTGCATGCCGACCTTGACGATGTTGGCGTAGCGCCAGAGGCCGATGCGCGTCCGCACCTCCAGCGGCTGTGCCCGGTACCACGGGTGGCCGCCCAGGGGGTCGGCCTCGGGGAGGACCCAGCGGGGGTCCGCCGGGTCTATGGCGAAGTCGGGGTGGTCCCAGTCGATGTCGGTGAACGCGTCGAAGTGGATGTGCACCGAGGCCTCGGACAGGGTCCTGAGCCTCTCGTGGTAGCTCTGCGCGCTGGTCATCATCGTCCTCCTTCGGTGGCCGTGCGGTCGAAGCGGAGCGCGGGGTCGTCGATCGGGGACAGCCGCAGGGCGCGACGGTCGCGGTAGTAGTGGTTCCAGATCCGCCACGGGTCCCTGGTGCCCTGGCGGGGCATGATCGCGTCGCCGCGCGCGATGTAGCCGGAGGTCAGCGACTCGCCCATGACGGAGACGGTGGAGCGGTCGGACTCGGCGGCGACGGGGGTGACGGCGGTGAGGCCGTGCCGGTCCATGTGGGCGAGGAGCCGGCTGACGTAGGCGGAGGCGAGGTCGGCCTTGAGCGTCCAGGAGGCGTTGGTGTAGCCGATGATCATCGCCAGGTTGGGGACGCCGTCCAGCATCACGCCCTTGTAGAGCAGGTGTTCGCGGGTGACGACGGGCTTGCCGTCGACGGCCAGTTCCATGCCGCCGGCGAGCTGCATGCGCAGGCCCGTGGCGGTGACGACGATGTCGGCGGGGATCTCCTCGCCGGACCCGACCTTGACGCCGGTCTCGGTGAAGGTCTCGATGTGGTCGGTGACCACGGACGCCCGGCCGCTCTTCAGCGTCGTGAAGAGGTCGCCGCCGGGCACGACGCACAGCCGCTGGTCCCAGGGCTTGTACGCCGGGGTGAAGTGGCGCATGTCGACGCTCTTGCCGAGCCGGGCCCGTACCGCGGCGAGGAGCACCCCGCGCATGAGGCGGGGGGCCTTGCGGCACAGGGCGTACAGGCCGCGCTGCATCGCGATGTTGCGGGCGCGCCCCACCCGGTGGACGAGCGCGGCGGGGACGCGCAGCCCGCGCAGGAGGACCGAGACGGGGTCGTCGGCGGGGAGCGCGAGGATGTACGTGGGCGAGCGCTGGAGCATGGTGACGTGCGCGGCGGTGGGGGCCATCGCGGGGACGAGGGTGATGGCGGTGGCGCCGCTGCCGATGACCACGACGCGCTTGCCGGTGTGGTCGAGGTCCTCGGGCCAGTGCTGCGGGTGCACGAGGGTGCCCCGGAAGCGCTGCTCGCCGGGGAACTCCGGGCGGTGGCCCGCGTCGTAGTCGTAGTAGCCGGTGGCGCCGACGAGGAAGCGGGCGGTGAGCAGGTGCGTCTCGCCGGTGGCCTCGTCGAGGGTCTCGACGGTCCAGCGCCCTTCGTCGCTCGACCAGTCGGCGCGGACGGCCCTGCGGCCGAAGCGGATACGGTCGGTGACGCCGTGCTCCTCGGCGGTGGCCCGGATGTAGCGGCGGATGTCCGCGCCGCCGGCGAGGACCTGGGTGCCGTGCCAGGCGCGGAAGCCGTAGCCGAAGGTGTACATGTCCGAGTCGGAGCGGATGCCGGGGTAGCGGAAGAGGTCCCAGGTCCCGCCGATCGCGGACCGCCGCTCGACGATCGCGTACGTGGTCCCGGGGTTCCCCTCGCGCAGGTGGCAGGCGGCACTGATCCCGGACAGTCCCGCGCCGATGATCAGCACGTCGACGTGCTCGTTCCCCATGTCCATCCCCTCTGCGGCCCTCGGTGGCGGTGCATTCTCCCCCGGACACTTTCCCGGGTACCGGAATTTACCTGTGTCACCGCGTCCAGGGTACCGGCGGTAACGTGACCTGCGCCACCCCCTGGGACGTCGTCTCCTCTTGATCGCCGGGTACGATCCACGCCGTGGCCGAGGACAGACACACACGCAACGGCGGGCGCCCCGACGGCCGCGACCACGCTGGACCGGCCACCGCGCCGAGCGCCGGGACCAGGTCCTCACCGCGGCCCTCACCGTCATCGGGCGGGAGGGAACGGCGGTCAGCGTGGCGGCGATCGGCGCCGAGGCCGGGATGCCGCGTTCCGTCGTCTACCGGATCTTCCGCAGCCGCGAGGACCTCGACGAGCAGATCCGCGCGCGCATCACCGCCGACCTGATGGCCGCCCTGTCCCCGCGCTCGTCCCCAAGGGCACGATCCGGGAGGCGATCGAGCACGCCGCCGGCACCTATGTGGGCTGGGTGGCGCTGCACCCCGAGCTCCACCGGTTCCTCGGCGCCGGCTCCCCCGCCGCCGCGGACACCCGCACCGCCGTCGCCCTCCACCTGGCGCGGCTCCTCGACACGTACGCCGACCGGTTCCTCGGCGGCGAGCGGGGCCCGCCGGCTTCGACGTCAACCTGGCGTTCGGCATGGTGGGCCTGGTGGACGGGGTGGTGAACCAGTGGGTCGCGCATCCCGAGTCGAGGAGTTCCCTCGACGACCTGACGCGTTTCCTGAGCGACGCCCTCTGGGGCGTCCTCGCGAGCGCGACCACGCGCCTGGGCATCAAGCTCGACCCCGATCAGCCGATCGACCTGACGTGACCTGACCTGACCTGCGTCGACGGCCCGTTGTCCACCGGTCGGTGGACAACGGGTTCAACCGGCCGATCCTGTCGGCGGTACGGCTCCGCCGACGAGTCTGGGCCCATGACGAACCCGACCGTACGCATGGCCCGTCTCAGCGCCCGGCATCCCTGGCGCGCGCTGACCGGCTGGCTCCTCTTCGTGGCCCTCTGCCTGGGCACGGGCCTCGCCCTCGGCTCCCGTCCCGCGACCACGGAGGACTACCGCATCGGCGAGGCGGGCCGGGCCGAGGCCCTCGCCGCCGAGGGCGGCCTCCAGCAGAGACCCTCGAACGCGTCCTGATCCAGGCCGCGCCCGGCACCGGCCCCCTCGACCGGGCCGAGGCCGAGGCCGCCGCCCGCGAGATCGGCGCCCGGATGCGGAAGCTGCCCGAGGTGCTGTCCGTGGCCGGACCGGTCGCCGACGCCCGGCGCACGGCCCTGCGCGTCGACGTCACCCTGAAGGGCGCCGAGTTCGAGGGGAAGCGGCGCGTCGACGCGCTCCTCGCGCAGACCGCCGAGGTCCGGGCGGCGCACCCGCGGCTGCTCGTCGAGGAGGTCGGCGGCCCCTCCATCGGCAAGGGCGTCGACGCGCTCCGCGGCGAGGACCTCTCCCGTACGGAGGTCATCGCGCTGCCCGTCACCCTGATCACCCTGCTGGTCGTCTTCGGCTCCGTGGTGATGGCCGTCGTGCCGCTGCTGCTCGCGCTCACCGCGATCGTGGCCGCCGTCGGCCTGTCGATGACCGCCTCGCACGTCTTCCCCGACGCCGGGGTCGGCACCAACGTCATCCTGCTCATCGGGCTCGCCGTCGGCGTCGACTACACCCTCTTCCACCTGAAGCGGGAGCGCGAGGAACGCGCCCGGACCGGCGGGCGGCTCTCCACCCGGGCGGTGGTGGAGCTCGCCGCCGCGACCTCGGGCCGGGCCGTGGTGGTCTCCGGGCTGGCCGTGGCCGTCTCCAGCGCCACCCTCTACCTCGCCGACGACGTCATCTTCTCCTCCATCGCCACCGGGGCGGTCGTCGTCACCCTGGTCGCCGTCCTCAGCTCGCTGACCGTCCTGCCCGCGCTCCTCGCCCTCCTCGGCGAGCGCGCCGAACGCCGCGGGCCCGCGAGAAGCCGGTGCGCGGCGCTTCCCGTCCCGGCGGCCGGATCACCGCCGCCGTCCTCCGGCCCGTGGCCGGGCATCCCGCCGCTACCCTCGCCGTCTCCACCCTCGCGCTCCTCGCGCTCGCCCTGCCGGTCCTGGGGATCAACATCACGGAGATGAGCCGCGAGACCCACTCCCGCGCCATCCCCGCCATGCGGACCTACGACCGGCTCATGGCCGCCTATCCCGAACTGAAGGCCATGCACCAGGTGGTCGTGCGGGCGGACGCGGACCGGGCCGGGGAGGTCGCCGACGCCCTGCGCGCCCTCGCCGAGCGGGCGGACGCCGAGGACCCGGCGATCGGCGGCACCCCGTCCTGCGGACCTCGGCCGATCACCGCACCACCCTCCTGGAGCTGGCCGTCCCGCGCTCCGTGAACAGCCCCGAGGCCCGCGCCTCGCTCGAACGGCTCCGCGCCGACCTCGTGCCCGGGGCGCTCGGCGCGCTCGACGGCGCCGAGGTCGCCGTCACCGGCGAGGTCGCCCGCTACGCCGACTACCCCGACCACCAGAAGCGGAAGCTGCCGCTCATCGTCGGGGCACTGCTCCTCGTCACCTTCGTGATGACGGTGTGGGCGTTCCGCTCCGTGGTCCTCGGCCTCGTCGGCATCGTCCTCAACCTGCTCTCGGCCTTCGCCTCGCTGGGCCTCCTCGTCCTGGTCTTCCAGAACGAATGGGCCGAGGGGATCCTCGACTTCACCTCCACGGGCTCGATCGGATCCCGCGTCCCGCTGTTCCTGTTCGTGATCCTCTTCGGACTCTCCATGGACTACCAGGTGTTCGTGATCAGCCGGATCCGCGAGGCCCGCCTCGCCGGCGTCCCCACCCGGCAGGCGGTCCTCCAGGGCCTGTCCTCCTCCGCCGGGGTCGTCACGAGCGCCGCCGTGGTGATGGTGACGGTCTTCGCGAGCTTCGCCGCGCTGCACCTCATCGAGATGAAGCAGATCGGCTTCAGCCTGGCGGTCGCGGTCCTCCTCGACGCCTTCGTGATCCGCGTCCTGGTGCTGCCCTCCCTGATGCTGCTGCTCGGCGAGGCCAACTGGTGGCCCTCGCGCGCCGCGCGCCGCCCCCCGGAGCCCGAACGGGCGGGAACCCGGCCGGTGTCCGTAGGCTGACGGAATGACGGACGAGACGGCACCCACGGCGGCCGAGCGGCCGGCGCTCACCGCCCTGCGCCGCTGGTACACGGCCGCCTGGCTGCTCCTCGGCCTGGTCCCTCGGTCATCGGCGCCGGCAACGACTCGGGGCCCGTGAAAGGGCCTCCTGGGCCTGGTGGCGGCGGCCCTCGCGTACACCGCCGTCCACCGCGCCCGGCACCACCCGCCGCTCTATCTGGGGATCCTCGCCGCCGGGCTCGGCGTGATGGCGGCCCTCCCCGGCGGCGGCGCGGCCCTCCTGATCGCCGCCCTCCCCAGTTCTGGTTCCAGGCCCGCGCCCCGCGCCGCCGTGGCGCTCAGCGGCTGCGCGACGGCCGCGACGGCGGCGGGGAGCCTCTGGAGCGGCTCGCCGGGGAACGCGGCCGCCGCCCTGACCGGATACGCCGTGTCCGTCCTGGCGGGACTCCTGCTCCACCGGCTCGTCGCGGACGGCGAGGCCCGCGCCGCCGCGCTCGCCACCGAACTCTCCCTCACCCAGGAGCAGTTGGCGGAAGCCCATCGCGCCCAGGGCGCCGCCGCCGAGCGGGAGCGGATGGCCCGCGAGATCCACGACACCCTCGCCCAGGGCTTCGCCTCCATCATCGTCCTCGCCGAGGCCGCCCGGACCGGCCCGGACGGGGACCCGGAGCACACGGCCCGGCAGCTGCGCTCCATCGAGCGGACCGCCCGCGAGAACTTCGCCGAGGCCCGGGTCCTGGTGGGCTCGGCCCCGCAGGGCGGCCTCTCCCCCGGCTCGGTGGTGCCGACCCTGCGCCGCACCCTGGAGCGGTTCGCCCAGGACACCGGGATCACGGTCGACGCGGAGCTCGCCGAGGACGTCGACTGCGACCAGCAGACCCGGATCGCGCTCCTCCGCTGCACCCAGGAGTCGCTGGCCAACGTGCGCAAGCACGCCGACGCGAGCACCGTCGGCGTGGTCCTCACCCAGGGCCCGGACGCCATCGAGCTGGAGATCACCGACGACGGGCGCGGCTTCGTCGTCGAGGAGTCGCGCGGCTTCGGTCTGGACGGCATGCGCAAGCGGCTCGCCGAGCTCGACGGGGAGCTGACGGTGACCAGTTCGGTCGGGGACGGCACCCGCGTCCTCGCGGCCTTCCCCACGGCCCTCTCCACGGCCCTCTCCACGGACTTCCCCACGAGCTCCTCCGCGGCCTTCCCCACGAGCTCCTCCGCGGACCTCCCCACCGGCTTCCCCGCCGACTTCCCCACGAACGGACGGCCCTGACATGCCCGAAGCGCACGAGCCCGTCCGGGTCGTGATCGTCGACGACCACACGGTGATGCGCGCCGGAGTGGTCTCCTGCTCGCACCGGTCCTGACATCACCGTCGTCGGCGAGGCGGGCGACGGCCGCGAGGCCCTCGGCCTCGTCGAACGGCTGGCGCCCGACGTCGCGCTCGTCGACCTGCGCATGCCGGTCATGGACGGCGTCGAGGCCACCGCCGCGATCACCGCGGGCCCGCCCCGACCCGGTGCTCATCCTCACCACGTACGACACGGACGTGGAGATCGAGCGGGCGGTCGAGGCCGGCGCCGTCGGCTACCTCCTGAAGGACACCACCGCCGAGCAGCTCGCCGAGGCCGTCCGCTCCGCGGCGCGCGGCGAGACGGTCCTCGCGCCCCGCGTCGCCGAGCGCCTGGTCGCCCTCATGCGCCGCCCCGCCCCGGTCGTCCTCACCCCGCGCGAGCGGGACGTCCTCGGCGCGGTGGCCGACGGCCTGTCCAACGCCGAGATCGGCCGGCGCCTCGTCATCGCGGAGGCCACGGTCAAGACCCATCTGCTGCGCGTCTTCGCGAAGCTGGACGTGAGCGACCGCACCCACGCCGTGGTCGTCGCCCTGGAGAAGGGCCTGCTGCCGCGCTGAGGCCCAAGTGGCGGGCGCCACACGGGAGGAGAGTTGTGGAGGGAGCCGGTGCGGGGTTCCCGAGCGCGGCAGCGGCGCGTTAGCGAGACGTGAGCCCCGCGCGGCAAGCTGGTAGAGACCATTGGGGCCGGTGTACCGGCCGACGACCAGCAGACCGCGGGAGTCTCACCCGCGCGGCGCCCACCGGCCGGGAGGCCGCTGCCGGCGCCGCGCGGGCACCGCCGGCGCCCGACCACGCCCGGACGGTCGAGGCGCGAGAGAGAGCAGGTAGCGGAAGTGCTCACCACACGAGTGACGGTGACCGTCCACGCGTCCGATCCGCTCAGCCGGGCCGGGCTCATCAGCCACTTGCGGCACCAGCCGAGCATCGACTTCGTGCCCGAGCACGACGACGCGGACCCGGAGTGTCCCGCGGTGGCGGTGATGCTCGCGGACCGGATCGACGAACCGACCACCGCCGAACTCCGGAGACTGCTGCGCGGCCGCGACCAGCGCGTCGTGCTCGTCGCCCGCGAACTGCGCGAACCGGACCTCCTCGCGGTGGTCGAGTACGGCGTACGGGCCATCATCTGGCGCCACCAGGCCACCGAGCAGAGACTGCTGAGCGCCGTGCACAGCGCGGCGCGGGGCGAGGGCGAACTGCCGCCCGACCTGGTCAGCCGCCTCCTCAACCAGGTGGGCCGGCTCCAGCGGGCCACGGCGGCGGGCACGGGGACCGGCGGGACGGTGCCGCTCTTCGGGATGGCGCCGCGCGAGGTCGACGTGCTGCGGCTGCTCGCCGAGGGCCTGGACACCCGGCAGATCAGCGAGAAGCTCGCCTACTCCGAGCGCACCGTCAAGAACGTCCTGCACGCGCTCATGACCCGTCTCCAGCTCACCAACCGGGCGCATGCCGTCGCGTACGCGCTCCGCGAAGGCTACATCTGATGATCCACGAGATAGACGAGGCGCTGCGCCGGCTGCTCGCCCCGCCGTCACGGGCGACGTCGCGTTCGAGGCGCCGACCCGCGACTGGGCGGCCCGCCGCAACGCGCCCACGCTCAACGCCTACCTGTACGACATCCGGGAGGACGTGGCCCGGCGCGAGCGCGGCGCGCGGCCGAGCGGAACGCCGACGGGATCGTGACGCGCAGGCGTCAGCCGCCGCGCTGGTTCCGGCTCGTACCTGGTGACCGCCTGGACCGCCCGGCCCGAGGACGAGCACCGGCTCCTCTCGGCGCGCTGGCCCTGCTCCTGCCGCACGAGGTGCTCTCCGGCGACGCGGTGCCGGAGTCCGTGCGCCCGATCGCCGCGTCCCTGCCGCTCTCCGTCGCGGTGCCGCCCGCGGAGTCGCGCTCCTCGCGGACATCTGGTCGGCGCTGGGCGGCGAGCTGAAGCCCTCGCTGGACGTCGTGGTCACCACGCCCTTCCGGTCACCCCGGTGTACGAGGCGGCGCCGCCGGTCATCGAGGCGGAGGTCCTCGTGCGCGGGATCGACGGCACTCCGGCCGACGCCAGGCCCCGGACGACGCGGCGACGCGTCGGGGTGAGGCCGGGCACGGAACGGGAGGCCGGCGCGTGAGCGGGCAGGACCGCGGTACGGATGCGGGGCGCTCCCCGACGGGACGTCCGGTGGTGTGCTCCCCTGCTCTCCGCCCTCCGGACCCGGGTCGCGGCGCTCGTGGAGGCCCGGAGCGCCGGGGATCCCACGGCGGACGATCCGCTGCGCGGGCTGTACGTGACCGGGGAGGCGGCCCGCCGGATCGCGGCGGAGCCGGTGCCGCCGGGCACCACGACGGCTTGCCGCTCCCGGACGTCGGCGGGACGGACCGGCTCGCCCGTCTGGCGCGGGCCTTCGGGCTCACGGCGCTCGACGCGCACCTCCTCGTCGTGGCGCTCGCGCCCGATGTGGACCGGGGCTTCGAGGCGCTGTACGGGTACCTCAACGACGACGTGGGCCGGCGCCGTGCCACCGTGGCGCTCGCCCTGGACCTCGCGGGCACCGGCCCTTCGACCCGGCCGCCCGTGACCGCTTCCATCCGGCGGCGCCCTCCGGTCCGGCGGCCTGATCGAGGTCGAGGACGAGGACCGGCCGCTGCCCGGACGGGCCCTGCGCGTGCCGGAGCGGGTGGTGGCGCACCTCCTCGGGGACGACGGGCGGCTCGACGAGCGGCTCCTCGGCGCCGGGGTGGAGTTGCTGCCGCCCGCTCCGGAGGAGGGGCCACGCCGCTCGGCGCGCGGGTCGCCGCCGCCGGGCCCGTCACCGTCCATCTGCGGGAGCGCGTCCCCGGGTCCGCCGTCGGCGGGTGGTGGCGGCGCTGCGCGGCGCGGGGCGGACCGTGCTGCGGTACCGCCCGGAGTCCGTGGACGTGGTGGCGGCGCGGGCGCTGCTGCGCGAGGCCCGGCTGCGCGGCGCCGCCGTGGTCGTCGAACCGCTGCCCTCCCTGCCCGGCCCGCTGGTGCGCGCGCTCACCGGCTCCGGTGCGACGGTGGTCCTCGCCGGCACCGAGGCGCCCGACCCCGGTGGGCGCCGGACGCGGAGCTGATCGCGGTCGACGCGCCGGCGGACCCGGCGGGTCCGGGCGATCCGTGGCGCCGTGAACTCGGCGCGCCCGAGGTCGGTTTCGACCTGGAGGCGGCGACCGCCCGTACCGTCTCAGCGGTGACCAGGTGCGCCGGGCGGCGCGTTCGGCCCGGGCGCTCGCCGCGTTCGAGGGCACGGCGCTGACCCTCGCGCAGCTCCAGCGCGGTGCCCGGCTGGTCTCGGCGCCGGTGCTCGACAGCCGTGCGCGGCGGGTCCGCCCGCCGTCGGGTTCGCCGATCTCGTGCTGCCCGAGGAGCCCTTGGGGTGCTGCGCGAGCTGACGGGCCGGGCCCGTGACCGGGACCGGGTGCTCGGCGAGTGGCGGCTGCGGACCGGGGGCGGGCGCGGGCGGGTGTCGTCGCGCTGTTCGCCGGGGAGTCGGGGACGGGCAAGACGCTCGGCGCGGAGGTCGTCGCGGGCGAACTGGGCCTGGACCTCTACGTGGTGGACCTGTCGGCGGTGGTCGACAAGTACGTCGGCGAGACCGAGAAGAACCTGGAGCGGATCTTCGCCGAGGTGGACCGCACGGACTGCGTGCTGCTCTTCGACGAGGCCGACGCGGTCTTCGGCAAGCGCTCGGAGGTGAAGAGCTCGCACGACCGGTACGCCAACCTGGAGAACGCCTTTCTGCTCCAGCGCCTTGAGGCCTTCGACGGGATCGCGGTGCTCACGACCAACCTCCGGGCCAACATCGACGAGGCGTTCACCCGCCGGCTCGACCTGGTCGTGGACTTCCCCTTCCCGGACCCGGAGCAGCGCGTCTCGCTCTGGCGCTCCTGCCTGGCGGGCACGCCGAAGGCGGCGGACGTGGACGAGGAGATCGCGCGGTGCGCCGGGGAGTTCGAGCTGGCGGGCGGCGCGATCCGCTCGGCCGCGGTGACGGCCGGTTATCTGGCGGCGGCCCGCGCTCGGCGGTGACCGGCGAGGACGTACGGGCCGGGGCGCGGCGCGAGTACCGGAAGGCGGGGCGGCTGGTCCCGGACGCGGCCGCGCCCTGGGCTCCCTGACGGGCACGGCGGAGGGGGCCACCCGTGCGGGTGGCCCCTCCGTCGGTCGCCTCGCGTCCGGCGCCGGCTCACATCACGCTGCCGCCGACCATCTTCTTCAGGGTGTCCCCGTCGACGACGCCGGTCGCGGGCAGCCCGACGGCCGTCTGGTAGTCGCGGATGTGGTTCTGGACGCTGCTGCCGTAGCGGGTCGCCGTCACCTTCCCCGTCCGCAGGTTGTCGATGCCGATCCGGGCGTTGGTGCGCGCCACGTCGAGGTCGTGGTCGCTGAACTGGCGGTTGTACGCCCACCAGAAGGCGGCCATCAGCTGCGTGGTCTCCATGCCGCTGGTCCCGGGCTTCACCTCGTCGGGCGTGACCCCCTGGGCCCAGAGGGAGGTGAGGGTGGCGCGCCCCAGGGTGCCTTCCGCGTCCGTGTTCAGGATCTCGCCGGAGTTCTTGCCGTTCTCGACGGCGTCCTTGACGACGGCGCGCTGGTAGCAGGCGATCGAGTCACGGGTCGCCCTGTCGATCACGCCCCGGCTCCAACTTCCCGTGAGCCGACAGGGGTTGGTGCTCCTCATGGCGGCGAGACGTTCCTGGGCGTACTCGACGACGAGGTCCTTCGCGTTGCCCTGGACCCAGGGCGGCACGGGCTGCGCCGAGGCCGGCGGGGGCGGGGCCGGCTGGTTCCCGTCGCCGTTGTCCGGGGCGGGGTGGTCGGAGCCGCTCCGCCGGATCCGCCGCCGGTCGCCCTGCCGCCCGAGCCGCCGCCCTGATCGCCACCGGGCCCGCCGCCCCCGTCGGTCGGCGGGGTCCCCTGTCGCGGGCGGCGGCGCGTCGCCGGCCGGGTTCCCGCCGGACGTGGGGCCGCCGGTCGTACGGGGCGGGGCGCCTGAGGCAGTTCGTCCCCGTCGCCCTGCGGCGCGGGCCGAGGCGCGCCGGTCGCCTGGAGCTCCTTGGCGGCGCTGACGATCTTCGGGGAGAAGCCGAACCAGAGCACGGCGAAGGCGATGGCGGCGGTCACCAGGAGTCCACCGATGACGACCAGCCAGTTCCCGAGGACGGGCCGCTGGTCGTAGGTGCCCTCCAGGTCGAGGGCGGTGTCGTCGCCCGCCCGGCGGACGGACACCGTGAACCGGTGCGACTCTCGGCGCCGGTCCACCGCACGGCCTGCGGCCGCACCACGAGTTCACCGAAGGCGGCACGCCCGGGGCGATCTGCACGGCGTTCGGCCGCACGTCGAAGGTGAGCCGGTTGGCCTCGTCGCGGACGATCAGCGACGCGGTCAGCGGGGTGTTCCCGAGGTTGTCGACGGCGATCCGGGCCCGCCCCGGAAGCGGCCGACGAGCGCCGGCGGCAGCAGCTCGGCGCGGGTCTCGGAGAACGGCGCGACGGTCAGCCGACCCTCCACCACATCGCGGCCGGCGGGGTTCTCCCGGGGGTCGACGCGGACGCCGTACGCGAGGGGCCCGGCCTCGACGTCCGAGGAGCGGGGCGGGGCGAAGGTGATCTCGGCGGTCCCCTCACTGCCCGGGTAGAGCCGCAGGACGTCCGGCTCCACCCGGGACCAGCCCGAGGGTTTGCCGACGAGGGAGAGCCGGTACTCCTCGACGGTGTCCCCGGTGTTGCGCACCCGCAGCCGGGCGGAGGTCCGGGCCCCCGGCTCGACGGTGCCGTCGGCCGGGTCCAGAGAGGTCCACATGGTCATGAGCGCAGGCTAGGGGCGCGGGGCGGGTTCCGGCTGCCCGAAAGTGCCGGTGCGGGGCAGCATCGCCTGCCCCGACGCCCCTCGGAGCCGTACGGGACGGGCCGCGACCGGCGGGTGCGCCCGCGGCCCCACCCTCGCACGCGCAGGCGCCGTGTCAGGGCCACGGGCTCCCCGTCGTGCGGCTCCGGAGCCCGCGACCGCACGCCCGACGCCGGGACGGACGTACGGACATGACCGTCAGGGCAGCCCCGCTGCCCTCGCGAGCGCCCTTCCTCCCTGGCCGGGGCGGTCCCGGCTCGGCGACAGTCGGAGACGTTCGGCCCGCTGTCCACGAGCGAAGGGGAGGGCACGCACGATGGAGTCGACACACCGCCACGCGCCGGGAGCGGACCGGGACGACCGGCCGGTCCCGCGCCCTGCCCGGATTCCCTGCCGCAGGACGCGGCACGGCTCGTCGCCTCCGGCGGGACGGCGCACCTCGCCCCGGGGCCGCGGCCGCGCTGCAACGGCCGTGGGGAACGCGGCGTTCACCGCGGCACTCCAGCGCGACACGCACGTCCACGGCGCGGGCTGCGGCCACGCCCCGGGGACGACCGGCCCGTCCAGCGCTCCTCGGTCCCCGAGGTGCTGCGCTCGGCGGGACGCCCGCTGGAGGACGCGGTCCGCGCGGACATGGAAGCCCGGCTCGGCGCGGACTTCTCCGACGTCCGCGTCCACACCGACGCGGCGGCGAAGGCCTCGGCGGCCGAGGTCGGTGCCCGCGCGTACACCTCCGGTTCCCATGTGGTCATCGGCGAGGGCGGCGGCGACCGGCACACGCTCGCGCACGAACTGACCCATGTGATCCAGCAGCGGCAGGGCCCGGTCGCCGGCACCGACAACGGCTCCGGCCTGAAGGTCTCGGACCCCTCGGACCGCTTCGAACGCGAGGCGGAGACGAACGCGACGCGCGCGCTGAGCGGGGCGGCTCCGGTGCAGCGGGCGGCGGGCCGCCCCTCCCTCCGCACCGCCTCCGAGAACGACGGACCGCCGCTCCAGCGGGTCACCGAGGAGGACGAGCGGAAGGAGCGGGAGAGGCGCCAGAAGCACCACCGCAAGGCCATGGCCGTCGGGACCGGTCACGACGGCGCCGCGCAGCGCGCCATCCCCGAGCTCGCGGCCCTCGTCCCGCGGGCCTGACCGCACATCTCTTCGACGCCGCCCCGGTCGCCGGCGGCCCCGCGGTCGCCGCCAACCCCACGGGTCTTCACGCTTACACCAACGGATCGCTGCCGAACCGCATCGAGAAGGTCCGCCGCAGGGGTTCCCCCGCCAAGGTCCACGAGCTGCGCTGGAAGCACCAGGGCGCCACCGCCGAGAAGGACAGCACGATGTTCCCCGAGTGGATGCCCAGGGACCACGTGCGCGCGCTGATCGCGCTGAAGTACTTCCGGCCCGGCGCCACGAACGGCGCCCTGAACCTGGAAGTGAACAACAGCAGGAACGTACGGGCCGAAGAGACCCGCCCCCTCTCGGCCGCCGACGTCGAGGCGTACATCCTGCGCGGCCACTCGATCGACCTGCACAAGTCCGGCGACACCGTCTACCCGGTCATGACCCCCTGACCGCCCCACCCTCTCCGAAGGAGCAGTCCCCGCATGCCCACCTACCTGTCCCCCGGCGTCTACGTCGAGGAAGTCGCCAGCGGCTCCCGCCCCATCGAGGGCGTGGGCACCTCCGTCGCGGCGTTCGTCGGACTGTCGCCGACCGGCCCGCTGAACGAGCCGGTGCTCGTCACCAACTGGTCGCAGTACGTCGCGTCGTTCGGTGACTTCACGGACGGGTACTACCTCGCCCACTCCGTGTACGGCTTCTTCAACAACGGCGGCACCGCCGCCTATGTGGTGCGGGTGGGAGGCGGGGACGCCCAGGGCGCCACGGAGCCCGTCGCGGCCGCCGCGCCGCGCGAGCTCGTCGCCGGGAGGCCGTCGCGCTCGGCGCCTTCCGGGTCGCGGCCCTCGCCGCCGGGTCCGAGGCCGGAGGGGCGCTCACCGTCGAGGTGCAGGACGTCGAGGGCGAGGCGGAGCGGTTCAAGCTGGTCGTCAAGGACGGCGAGAAGGTCGTCGAGAGCTTCGACGCCTCCGCGAAGAAGAGCGCCCGCAACTACGTCGTCGCGCAGGTCAAGCAGCGTTCCAAGACCATCGTCCTGGAGGAGGCCGCGGCGGCGCGCAGCTCGTCCGGCCCGAGGCGCAGACCGTGACCCTCGCCCCGCCCGCGCAGGCCCCGGCGCCGGTCGCGGCGCGGGCGGCCGACGCGCCCGCCGCGATGGAGTCCGGGCAGTTCATCGGCGACTCCGCCGACCGCACCGGATTCGGCGGCCTGGAGGCCTTCGACGAGATCAACATGGTCGCCGTCCCCGACCTGATGGCCGCCTACCAGCAGGGCCTCATCGACCTGGAGCAGGTCAAGGCCGTCCAGCTCGGTCTGATCGCGCACTGCGAGCTGATGGGCGACCGGATGGCGATCCTCGACCCGCCGCCGGGCCTGAACGCCCGTGACGTCCGCACGTGGCGCCAGGACATCGCCGGTTACGACTCCCGGTACGCGGCGCTCTACTACCCGTGGATCAAGTCGTTCGACCCGGCGGGCGGCCGGACCCGCACGGTGCCGCCGTCCGGGCACATGGCCGGCGTCTGGGCCCGCAACGACTCGGAGCGCGGTGTCCACAAGGCGCCCGCCAACGAGATCGTGCGCGGCGCGGTCGACCTGGAGCTCCAGATCACGCGCGGCGAGCAGGACCTGCTCAACCCGATCGGCGTCAACTGCATCCGCGCCTTCCCCGGCCGGGGCATCCGGGTGTGGGCGCGCGGACGCTGGCCTCCGACCCGGCCTGGCGGTACCTCAACGTCCGCCGCTACTTCAACTACCTCGAGGAGTCGATCCTCGTCGGGACGCAGTGGGTCGTCTTCGAGCCCAACGACCAGTCGCTGTGGGCCCGCATCCGCCGCAACATCTCCGCGTTCCTCGTCAACGAGTGGCGGCAGGGCGCCCTGTTCGGCCAGCGCGCCGAGGACGCCTTCTACGTGAAGTGCGACGCCGAGACCAACCCGCCGGAGTCGGTGGACCTCGGCCGGGTGGTCTGCGAGATCGGCATCGCCCCCGTGAAGCCCGCCGAGTTCGTCGTCTTCCGCCTCGCGCAGTTCCAGGGCGGCGGCGGCGAGCTGGAGGAGTAGCCCTCAGCGGCCCGCAGCAGCCCCCGTACCCATCCCGACCCCTCATGAACAGGAGTGAACCGCATGTCCCTCGACACCGGTGACGCCCTCACCACCCACAATTTCGGCCTGCAGATCGACGGCGTCATGGTCGAGACCCTGCAGGAGATCAGCGGCCTCACGATGGAGCAGGACGTCATCGAGTTCCAGCAGGTCTCGGCGGACGGCAAGCCGATCATCAAGAAGCTCCCCGGCGTGAAGAAGGCCGGCGAGTGCACGGTCACCCGTGGCGCCACGCAGTCCGCCGCCTTCACCGAATGGATCTCCGCGTCCATCGCCGGCGACATGGGCTCCGCCCGCAAGGACGCGTCCATCATCTTCCTCGACTACCAGCTGACCGAGGTCAAGCGGTACAACCTGCGCAACGCCTGGTGCACCAAGGTCGAACTGAGCTCGACCAAGGCCGGTGACGCCGCCGCCCTCACCGAGCAGGTCACCATCACCTTCGAAGAGCTGACCCTCGGCTGATGCGACGCGAAGGATCGGCGGGACCGCAGCACGACCGCCCGCAGGAGCCGCTGCGCACGGAGTTCGAGTTCGAGCTGCCGCGCGGCTTCGTCGACGAGGCGGGCACCGTGCACCGTCACGGGGCGATGCGCCTCGCCACGGCCCGGGACGAGCTGCTGCCGCTGCGGGACATCCGGGTCCGCGAGAACCCGGCGTACCTGTCGGTGGTGCTGCTCGGCCGGGTCATCACCCGGCTCGGCACGCTCCCGTCGGTCCACGACGGGACGGTGGAGAACATGTTCGCCTCCGACCTGGCGTTCCTCCAGGACTTCTACCGGCAGATCAACGCGGAGGGCCACACCCGGGCCGCCGTCGCCTGCCCGCACTGCGAGGAGTCCTTCGAGGTCGAGCTCGCCGGGAGCCGCCTGGGGGAATCGTGACGTACGCGGCCGACCGGATCGAGGAGGAGACCGCGTACCTCGCCTTCCACTTCCACTGGGGCATGGACGACATCCTCGACCTGGAGCACGCGGACCGGCGTCGGTACGTGGCACAGGTGGCCTCGCTGGTGGAGCGGTCGCAGGCATAACGGCAGGAACGGGAAGGGAGGGCGGAGAAGGTGGGCATGTTCGAGAAGTGGCGGACGCGGAGGTCTTCCGCGCCGGAGTCCGGTGCGCCCGCGCGCGATGCGGCACCCGCGGCGTCCGTCGCGCCCGGCGACGCGTGGCGGGCCCTTCCGCCCGTCCAACGCGTCCTCCCGAATCCCCCGCACCATCACGGAGCACGGCTTCTCCACCTCCCTCGCCACCCACTGGAACCCTCCTTCCAGACCTCCCTCGGCCACGGCGCGGTCCCGGACGCCCCGCAGGCCTCCTCCTCGACGCGATCCGTCCCGTACGGGAACCCGCCTCCGAACTCCCCGGCCTCCGACTGCCTTCGGCACCGGTCCCGACCCCCACGCCCGCGCCCGGCAGCCCCGCGACCCCGCCCGTTCAGCGTGCGACCACGCCCTCGGGCGGCCGTACCGATACGGGCGGCACGGTGCCCGCGCCCGCGCCTGCGGCCTCGGCGCCGGTACAGCGGGGTAAGGCGTCGGCGCCGGACGGGGTGCGGGCGCCACTCCTGCTCCAGGGTCGGGCAAGGCGGTCGCTCCCGTACGGGGCGAGGCCACTCCTCCGGTACGGGGCGACGCACCGACGCCGGGACTGGGGCGGGGGCGGGGTACCGCGTCGACGCCAGTAAGCGGTGACGCGGTTGCCCCGGCACGGAGGGAGGCAGCCGCTCCGGTACGAGGCGAGGGCGCCGCTCCCGTACGGAGTGAGGCCGCCGGCCCGGTACGGACCGAGGTCACCCTCCGGTACGGAGCGAAGGACGCGCCCGGAGCCGGGTCCTGTACGGGGCGGCAACGCCCTGCCCTCCGCCCCGACCACGGCCGCTCACCGATCCGTTTCTCCCCGGTTCAGCGGGCCACCGCCGCCGCGAGCACCCCGGCGCGGCCCTCCGGACCCTCCGCGCCGCGCACGGCCACGTCTCCGGCGCCCGTCCGGCCTGTGCCCGAGCGGCGCTCGCCGCTGGTCTCCGCCCGGCCCGTACAGCCACCACGGCGGCTGGCTCCGGCCGGTGCCGGCCCCGTCCAGCGGACGGCGACCCCGCGCGTACGGCCGAGCCGGCCGAAACGGCGCCCACGACCGCGTCCGACACCGCCGCACCGGAGCCTTCGGCCCCGGGCGGCCCCAGAACGTCCTGGGCCCTGCTTCCCGCTGGGCCCGGGACTCCCACCGGCACGCCCGACGCCCCGGTGCAGCGCCGTCCCCCGTACGGCGTTCACGGCGCGCCCCGGGCGCCGACTGGAGCACGGCGGCGCCCCGTCGTCGCCGGATCCCGCCCCCACGGCTCCCCTGCCCAGGCGCGTGAGCCGCGCTCCACCACGCCGACCCCGAGCCCTGCGGCCGCACCTCCGGCGGCTCCCTCCGCCCAGGCACGCGAACCGCGCCCCAGCGCCCCGACGCCCTCGACCCGACCGGGACTCGGCGCACCCATACAGCGCTCCACCACCCCCAACCCGAGCCCCACCACCACACCCCCGGCAGCTTCCCCGCCCAGGCGCGCGAGCCGCACCCCAGCACCACGAACCAGGGCCCTGCAGCCGCACCTCCGGCGGCTCCCTCCGCCCAAGCGCGCGAACCGCGCCCCAGCGCCACAACGTCCCCGACCCGACCGGGACTCGGCGCACCCATACAGCGCTCCACCACCCCCAACCCAAGCCCCACCACCACACCCCCGGCAGCTCCCCCCGCCCAGGCGCGCGAGCCGTACCCCGCCACCCCGAACCCAGGCCCAACGGCCGCACTTCCGACGCCTTCCTCCTCCCAGGCGCGCGAACCGCGCCCCACCACCCCGAACCCGGGCCCTACGGCCGCACCTCCGACGGCTCCCCCCGCCCAGGCGCGCGCGCCGCACCCCACCACCCCGACGCCCCCGACCCGCCCAGGACTCGGCGCACCCGTACAGCGCTCCACCACCGAGGCGCCCGGCCCCAGGCCAAGCAGGCCAAGCCCGCGTCCCGCAGGTCTCCGATCGGTGCGCCGGTCGCGCGTACGCCCGTTGGCACGGACTCGGCGGCTTCGCCCGCGTCCGCCGCCCCGCCACTGCCCCCGCCCCGCTTCCTCGCAGGTCCGGCCGACGGCCCCGCTGCGATCGCCGCGCCCACCGAGCCGGTTCGCACGGGTCCGAACCCGCCCCGGCCCCAGGCCTCGGCCGCCGCCGTCCCGCTCGTGCCGCCGGCGGCGGTACGGGACGGGTCACGGCCCGTCGTGCAGCGCGCCATCGCGGCGGAACGAGCTCGGAGTGGCGTCGAAACGGCGCGGCGGGCCGCTGCCGGGCCGCTTCCCGTGGTGACGGTGACCGATCTCCCCGTGCCACCGCGCCCGCGGCTGAGCGGCGCGCGGTGCTGCCGCTCGCGACCGGTCGGCCGCTCATGCCGAGGCTTCCCGGCGCTGCGGAGGGTTCCGTCGGGACGGCGCCACGTGCGGGGTCGTGCCCGGCGCCGCGTCCGGTGCGGGGCCAGCGCCTCGGCCGTGCCGCTCTCCCGTCAGGCGCGGCCGGCGGGCGGATCGGCGGTGCAGCGGTCCGAGGTCGGCGCCCGGCCCCTCGTCGCTCCGCTCGCCGCGCCGTCCGCGGCGGGGCCCGTGGCTCGTCCGGTGGTGGTGCAGCGGAGCGCTCCCGCGCCTGCTCCTCCTCAGGCGGCCCCCGTGCCGCCCGGACCGCCGCCCGGGTCCGGAGCCCCGTGCTCCGCGGGCCGCCGCCGTCGCCCGGACCGCGCCCGGCGTGGGTCCGTGCAGCGGAGCGCGGGGGCGGCGGGGACGGGGCGGCGCCCGGTGAGGCCGTCCCGGTGTCATCGCCCGCGCCCGAATCGCCGAGCCAGCTGGACGAGTTGGCGCGGCGGCTCGTCACTCCGCTGTCCCGGCTGCTGCGCGCCGAGCTGCGTGCCGACCGGGAACGGGTGGGGCGGCTGCGTGACCACGGCCACTGACCGAAGAACGACAGAAACCTTCCAGCGACCCGAGAGACCCGCCTCATGCCCACGCAGCCGGACCCCGCGTCCACCGTCTTCTTCAAGCTCACGATCGACGGCCAGGACCTCGGCCTGTTCAACGGCTGCGACGGCCTGTCCTCGGAGGTGGAGGTGGAGCAGCGCAGGGAGGGCGGCAACAACGGGTTCGTGTGGCAGCTTCCCACGCGTGTCACCTTCTCGACGATCCGGCTCACCCGCCCCCTGACGCCGGACACGGCGAAGGTCGCGGCGTGGATCTCGTCGCTGGCGACGGGCATCACGCGGCCGACGGCGCAGATCGCGGCGCTGCGCGCGGACGGGTCGACGGTCGCGCAGTGGGGGCTCGTCGAGGTGCTGCCGGTGCGGTGGACGGGGCCGACGCTGGACCCGTCGAGTCCGGCGGTGGCGACCGAGACGCTGGAGATCGCGCACCACGGGTTCACCGACGCGGGAGGCGCCTGAGATGGCCGGGATCATGGGCGGCCTGGCGGCCCGCGGCCTGTCGCGGGCCTCGCTCTCCATCCATCAGCCGCCGACGGACCTGGGCGGCTCGATGGGCGGCCGGATGGGCGAGGTGAAGTTCCAGTTCAACCCGGACCAGTTGCAGCTGAGCCGGTCCGCGAACTGGCACACGGAGCCGGCCGTCGCGTACACCCGTGGCGCGCCGCCGAAGTTCACCGGCAGCGAGCCCGCCCGGCTCCGCCTCGAAGTGTTCCTCGACCGCTCCGACGACCCGTCGTCGAACGACGTGCAGCAGCAGGTGGAGCTGCTGCTGTCCTGCTGCGAGGTGACCCAGCAGAGCATCGGCGCGAAGGCGCCGTCGCCGCCGTGGGTGCAGTTCTCGTGGGGGTCGTTCTCGACGGTGCGGTTCGTCGCGTACGTGACCTCCGTCGAGGCCACGTACACCCTGTTCAGCCCGAGCGGCATCCCGATCCGCGCCACCTGTTCGCTCTCGCTGACCGAGGTCGCCACCGCGACCAAGAAGCAGAACCCGACGTCCGGCGCGCTCTCCGCCCGCACGGCGCACCGGACGGTCGCCGGGGACTCCCTGGCCTCGCTGGCGTGGCGGGAGTACGGCGACGCGACGCTGTGGCGGGTCATCGCGGAGGCGAACGGCATCGACGATCCGATGCGGCTGCGCCCGGGCACGGAACTGCTGCTCCCGTCCACCACCAACATGCCGGAGACCGAGGGCGCCTCATGAGCGAGAAGACCTTCACCACCGTCCTCCACGTGCAGCTCGACGGCACGCCGCTCCCGGATCCGCTGGCGGTCCGGCTCACGGAGGGATGGGTGGACGCGAGTGTGAACGTGCCGTCCGCGTTCCAGCTGACCTTCAGCGACAAGGACGGGACGCTCACGGAGAAGTTCCCCTATCTGAAGGTGGGGGCGATGGCGGTGCTGTCCCCGTTCACCGACGGGCGGCTCGGCGAGCCGATGCTGACCGGCGAGGTCACGGCCGTGGAGGTGGACGCGGCTCCCGGGCACGGGCGGTACCTGATCCTGCGCGGGTACGACCCGGGCCACCGGCTGCTGCGGAACCGGCGTGTCGAGGGCTATCCGAACATGACGGCCTCGGACATCGTCCGGAAGCTCGCCGCGCTCAACCGCATCCCCTCGGGAAGGTCGAGGCGACGCCCACCGTCTACGAGTTGGCGACCCAGCCCAACATCACGGACTGGGACTTCCTGTCCCGGCTCGCCCGGGAGAACGACGTGCGGCTCTCCGTCGACACGGCGGGCCGGCTGGTCTTCGCCGCGCTGCCGCCGGCGTCCTCAGCGCCCGCCGACACCACTCCGGCCGCGGCCAGCCCGTACGTCCTGGACTTCGGCGCGAACACGCTGCACAGCCGGGTGTCGGTGACGGCCGCCGGGCAGGTGGGGAAGGTCGACGTGCGGGGCTGGGATCCCCGTACCAAGCAGGCGCTGTCCTCGCCGACGCCCGCCGAGACGAGCCGGGACATCCTCTCCGACATCACCCCGCCCAGTTGTCGGCCCCGTTCGGAGCGGCCGAACTCGCCTCCACCGCAACGCCGTTCACGACGCAGTCGGAGGTGGCGCGGGCGGCCACCGCGCTCGCCGACGACGTGACCGGGTCGTTCGCGGAGGTGGAGGTCGCCGTCACGGGCAATCCGGCGCTGAAGCCGGGGCAGCCGGTGGCCGTGAAGGGTGCCGGTTTCCCCTTCGAGGGGCGCTACACCGCGACCGGGGTGCGTCATGTCTTCGCTTCGGGGCGGCAGTTCACGAGCTGGCTGACGGTGTCGGGGCGGCAGTTCCGTTCGCTGTACGGGACGGCCTCGGGCGGCGGGGAGCCGGCGCCGCCGATGCCGGGGTCGCGGTCGCGCTGGTGACCAACACGAAGGACCCGCTGTCGCTCGGCCGGGTGAGGCTGCGTTTCCCGTGGCTTTCGGCGACGTACGAGAGCGGCTGGTGCCGGGTCGCCCAGCTCGGCGGGCGCGGCGGCGGCGGTCTCGTGCTGCCCGAGGTGGACGACGAGGTGCTGTGCGCCTTCGACCGGGGTTCCCTCGAACACCCCTACGTCCTGGCGGGGTTGTACAACGGCGTCGACCGGCACACCCCGGCCACGGACCGGGTCGCGCCGGTCGATCCGACGAGCGGGCGGGTGCAGTGGCGGGCCCTGACCTCGCGCACCGGCCACACGGTGGAGCTGCGCGAGGAGGGCGGCCGGACCCGCGCCTCGCACGGCATCCGGCTGCGGACGGCGAAGGGCGGGCTGAGCGTCGAGCTGAACGAGGCCCGCACGACGCTGACCATCGACAGCGACGGCACGGTCACGATCAGCGGGGCCCGGGGGTCACGATCGAGTCGGGGAGGATCTGACGCTCTCCGCCGCGGGGCGGATCACGCTGAACGCGGGGCTCGGCGTGGACGTCAAGGCCGGGGCGAAGTTCAAGGTGTCGGCGCTGACCCAGGCCGTCGTCAACGCCCCGGTGTTCGTCACCTCGACCGTGCCGATGCCGAACCCCGTCGCGGCGAACCTGCCGTTCTGAGCCGGAGGAGGACGTCATGAGTGAGCACTTCGTCGGCGCGGGCTGGGCCTTTCCCCTGCGCACCGGGCCGAGCGGTTCCATCGCCCTGGTCCGGCGCGACCGCGAGATCGAGGAGTCGATGCGGCTGGTCCTGGCCACGGCGCCGGGCGAGCGGCCGATGCGGCCTGAGTTCGGCTGCGCCGTCCACGAGCTGGTGTTCGCCCCGGTCAACGACGCGACGATGGGCCGGGTCCGGTACGAGGTGATGTCCTCGCTCGACCGCTGGGAGCCGCGCGTCGAGGTGGAGGACGTCACGGTCGCCCCCGCGCCCGGGGAGCCGACCACGCTCCACATCGACGTCCGCTACCGGGTGCGCGGCGCGAACAACCCGCGCAATCTCGTCTTCCCCTTCTACGTCATCCCCTCCGAGGACTGAAAGAGCCGCCATGGCCCTGCCCGCACCCCATCTCGACGACCGCCGTTTCCAGCAGTTCGTCGATGACGCCAAGCGCTACATCCAGCAGGCGTGCCCCGAGTGGACCGACCACAACGTCTCCGACCCGGGCGTCACCCTGGTGGAGGCCGTCGCGCACATGGCGGACCAGCTCGTCTACCGGCTCAACCGGGTTCCGGAGAAGAACCACCTGGCCTTCCTGGACCTCCTCGGCGTGACGCTGTTCCCGCCCGCCGCCGCCCGTGCGGACGTGACGTTCCGGCTCTCGGCGCCGCAGCCCGAGCCGGTGCTGCTGCCCGCCGGTACGGAGGTCTCCACCGGGCGCACCGAGACGGAGGAGGCGGTGGTGTTCGCGACGACCGCCGATCTGACCGTCGTCCCCTGCTCGTTGACGCGTCTGCTGCGGCAGGAGGCCGGGGGCACGCCCGAGGACCGTTCGCAGGACATCGTGGGCGGGGAGGACGTGCCGGCCTTCTCCGCCCTGCCCCGGGTGGGCGACGCGCTGCTCCTCGGGCTTTCGGCCGCCGTGCCGGACTGTGTGCTCGTCCTCGATCTGGACAGCCGGGTGGACGGCGTCGGCGTGGACCCGCGCCGCCCGCCGCTCGTGTGGGAGGCGTGGTCGGCGGCCGAGGGCTGGGTCGTGTGCGAGGTCGACGAGGACTCCACGGGCGGCCTCAACCGGCCGGGCGAGGTGGTGCTGCACGTGCCGTCCGGGCACGTGGTGTCGCGGCTCGGCGGGCACGAGGCGGGCTGGGTGCGCTGCCGGGTCGTGGATCCCGTCGAGGGCTGCCGTCCTACAGCGAGTCGCCGACGGTACGGGCGGCGGGCGCGTTCACCATCGGCGGTACGGTGCGGGCGGCGCACGCCGAGGCCGTGCGGACGAGCACCTCGGCGAGTCCGAGGGCGTTCCGGGCAGCGGGTGCGGCTCGCGCACGCGCCGGTCGTGGACCGGCCGCCGCTGCTCCTCCAGGTCTCCGAGCAGGCGCTCGGGGACGCGGAGGACCCGGAGGCCGGCTGGCAGGAGTGGACCGCCGTCCGCGACTTCGCCTCCTCCCGGCCGGGCGACCGGCACTACACCCTGGACGCCACGACCGGCGAGATCGCCTTCGGCCCGTCCGTACGCCAGCCGGACGGCACGCTGCGGCAGTTCGGTGCCGTGCCGCCGAAGGGCGCGACGATCCGGGCGGTCCGTTACGGCACCGGTGGCGGCCGGGCGGGCAATGTGGCCCGTTCCACGATCACGGTCCTGCGCAGCTCCATCCCGTACATCGCGCGGGTCGAGAACCGCGAGGCGGCCCGGGGCGGGGTGGACGGGGAGACCGTCGAGGAGGCCAAGTCCCGCGCGCCCATCACCCTGCGGGCGCAGGAACGGGCCGTCACCGCCCGCGACTACGAGGAGCTGGCCCGGCGGGCCGCGCCCGAGGCGGCGCGCATCGCCTGCCTGGCGGCGGACGGCGCGGAGGCGGGCGAGAACGCGGTGCGGGTCCTGGTGGTGCCGCAGGCGGTGCCGGACCGGGGCGGCCGGCTGCGGTTCGAGCAGCTGGTCCCGGGCGACGAACTCCTCTCGCGGGTGACGGGTTTCCTCGACGAGCGGCGTCCGCTCGGCACCCGGCTGGCCGTCGGCCCGCCGTTCTACCAGGGGTGACGGTGGTCGCGACGCTGCACTCGTTCCGGGCGGCCGAGGCGGAGCGGGTGCGGGCCGAGGCCCTGGACACGCTGTACGCGTACCTGGACCCGCTGACGGGCGGGGCGCACGGCGAGGGCTGGCCGTTCGGGCGTCCGCTGCGCGCCGGGGAGGTGTTCGCGGCGCTCCAGCGGGTGCCGGGCGTGGAGCTGGTGGACGAGGTGCTGCTGCATCCGGCCGATCCGCTGACGGGGCGGCGCGGCGAGGCGACGGACCGGATCGAACTGGCGCCGTCCGCGCTGCTGTTCCCGTTCGACCACCGCGTCCGTGTGATCGAGGCGCGGTGAGCGGCTCGGCGCGGGCACGGTTCCCGGGCTCGCGACCCCGTATCCGCTGGGGCGGCACTGCCGGCCGTCTACGCGGAGGACGACTTCGGGCAGCGGTTCGTGTCCGGTCTGGACGTCGTCCTCGCTCCCTGTTCAACGTCCTCGACTCGCTGGAGGCGTACTTCTCGCCCGCCCTGGCCCCCGCCGACTTCGTGGACTACCTGGCGGGCTGGGTGGGCGCGGAGCTGGACGGCGACGAGCCGCTGCCGCTGCGGCGGCACGCCGTCGCCTCGGCGGTGGCGCTGCACCGGGTGCGGGGACGCGGCGGGGCTGGCGGCGGCGGTGCGGCTGGCGTTCGGCGTGGCCCCGGAGATCACCGAGAGCGGCGGCGCGTCCTGGTCCGCCCGTCCGCTCGGCCTGTTCCCGGGACGCCCGTGGCCGGGCTGCGCGTCGTCCTGCGGGTCGCCGACCCCGCCTCCGTCGATCCGCACCGGCTGCGCGCGGTCGTGGCCGCGCCCGCCCGCGCACCTGCCGTTCACGGTCGCGGTGACCTCTTCCCGTACATCCGAAGGAGCATGACCCCCATGAGTGACGCGCCCCAGTCCCGTCCCTGCCCGGACTGCGCGAGCCCGGTACGGGCGGCGGACCAGTCGTTCTGCGACAGTTGCGGAGCGTTCCTGCTCTGGGACACCGCGGCCGGTGCGGTGCCGGCCTTCGACCGGCCCGTCCCGGAGCCGGGCCGCGCGTCCGGTGCGGCGCCGGAGCCCGCCGCCGCCCGGGAGGAGCGGTCCCCGCCGGGGCGAGGAGGTCACCGCCCCGCTGCCCGCCGTCCCCGCCGCCTCCGGAGGGCCCGGGGCCTCGCCCGTACCGGAGGCGCGGAGGGCGCCCGCGGAGGCGCCGGCCGAGCGGCCGGCGTCCGGTGGTCCCGCTCCGGAGGAGGCCGGATCGGGCGGCCCCGCCCAGGAGGCCGGGGCCGCCGCCCCGTCCCGCAGGAGGCGGTGTCCGGCGCCGCCGCTCGGGAGGAGGCCGCGTCCGCCGCCCCGAGAGTCCTTCGGACACGGTCGTACGGTCCCTCCTCGTCCCGGTCCCGGAGAACCGGCCCGCGGAGCCGGCCGTCGCCGCGCCGGTGCTCCCGGCGCGTCCGGAGGCGGCGCGTCCGGTGACCCGGACGGCGGCGGCGCCCGCCCCGTCGAGGGCGGCACCCGTGTCCGGCCTGCGCGCTGGCGAACGCGCCGGGCCGTCACTTCTGCCGCTTCTGCGCGACCCCCATGGCCCCGGAGCGGCTCTCCACGGCCGAGGGCCCGTACGCGGGCCGGCGGCCGGGGCTGGCCCGGACCGGAGCCGTGTGCTGGTCCGCGCCCTGGTCGCCGCGGCGGTCGTGGCCGTGGTGGTCGGCGGTATCTTCGGCGGCCCGCCGGCCGTCCGCGCGGTGCAGGACCATTTCGCCACCCGCGTCCCCGTCCACCCTGTGGCCTGGGTGGCCTCGCACGCGGCGCCGAAGCAGGGCGCGGTGCTGGCGGGCGACGGCTACTCCAACACGTGGTGGGGCACGGGGTACGCGGGCGACTCCGCGGGCCAGTACCTGGAGGCGCGCTTCGCCGAGCCGACCGATCTGCTGAGCGTGCTCATCACCCCCGGCAGCGCGAAGAACACCACGCAGGCGGACGGCCAGGCCACCCCGCAGACCTTCGACCTCGTGGTCAAGGACGCCGGGGCGAGCTCCACGTCTCGCACCACCGCATCAACGACGGCGGCACCCAGCGCGTCGACCTGCGCGTCCGGGACGCCCTGTCGGTCCAGCTGGTGCTGCGGACGGCCTGGCGGGCGGACGCGCGCCGGCAGGTGGCCGTGGCGGAGCTGGAGTTCTTCGGCAGGTCCGTCTGACCCGGGCCCGTACGGACGGGTGCCGCCGGCGCAGGTCGCGCCGGCGGCACCCGGAGCGTGCGGGGTCAGGGGCAGCTGATGCGGGTGTCGCCCGGGTCGGTGGTGCAGGTGTCGGTGCCGGGGCCGCCGTTGGCGGTGTCGTTGCCGGAGACCCCGTCGGTGGTGGTGAGGCGGTCGTTGCCGTAGGAGCCGGTCAGGGTGTCGTTGCCCGGACCGCCGTTGAGGACGTCGTCGCCGAAGCCGCCGTCGATGTTGTCGTTGCCGTAGCCGCCGTACACGGTGTCGTTGCCGTAGCTCGCGCGGATGGTGTCGTTGCCGCCGAGGCCGCAGATGACGTCGTTGCCGTAGCCGCCGTTCAGGGTGTCCGCGCCGCTGGTGCCGATGATCGTGCAGCCGAGGGCGTTGTTCACCGAGGTGGTCGCGGTGGCCGTGTTGCCGGAGGTCACCGGGTCCGGCTGGGTGGCGGTGACGCTCGCGGTGTCGGTGAGCGTGCCGGTGGAGCGGGGTTCGGCCGTCACCGTGACCGTCGCGGCGGCGCCCGGGGCGAGGAGCCGAGGGCGCAGGTGGCGCCCGTCGCGGTGGTCGTGCAGGTGCCCTGCGTGGGGACGGCCGAGACGAGGGTCCCGCCGGCGCCGGAGAGCGTGTCCGTCAGGGTGACGCCGGTGGCGGTGGCGGTGGAGGAGGCCGCGTTGGTGACGGTCACCGTGTAGGTGGCGCGGTCGCCGATGCTCACGGTGGTCGTGCCGGACTTCGTCACCGACAGGTCGGCGTACGGCGGGGGCGGGGGCGTGCCGTCGCCGCCCTGGTAGCGGGCGAGGGCGAACTGGTAGCCCGCTCCGTAGCCGGCCGCGACGATCTTGCCGTCCGGCTGGACGAGCACGCCGCGGGCCTCGTCGTAGTCGTTGAAGCCGGTGACCACGAAGCCGTTGTGGCCGAAGCCGGTGTCGACGGTGCCGTTGGTCTGGAAGCGGACCAGGCCGAAGTCGTTGGCCTCGGAGCTGTTCGGGTCGTCGGCCCGGCCGGCGAGCACGATCTTGCCGTTCTGCTGGAGCGCCATGGCGTACGCGATGCCGCCGTCGCCCGGGGAGTTGACCGAGGTGCGGCCGCCCGTGCCGAAGCCGGTGTCGGGGGTGCCGTCCGCGTTGTAGCGGAGCAGGGCGTAGCCGAGTCCCCCGGAGCCGGCGGCGAGGATCTTGCCGTCGGACTGCACGGCCGCGGCGTTGCCGAACTCGGTGCCGCCGAAGTCGGCGGTGACCATGCCGTCGCCGCTGAAGGTGGTGTCGAGGGTGCCGTTGCCGTTGTAGCGGACCACGCCGATGTCGAAGGCGGTGTTGCCCACGTAGCCGACGGAGACGATCTTGCCGTCCGGCTGGAGGGCCATGCTCCGGGCGATGCCGCCGGCGTCCTGGGGAGAGGTGGGCGTGAAGCCCGCGACCACGGCCCCGTCGCCGCCGAGGGTGGGGTCGAGGGCGCCGTTGGTGGTGAGGCGCACGAGCGCGAAGCCGCCGCCCGCCCCCTTGCCGACGGCGACGATCCTGCCGTCCGGCTGCACGGCGACGTCGGAGCCGTCCGCGGAGCCGCCGAACTCGTCGACCCGGACCAGGCCGCCGTCGCCGAAGGCCGTGTCGAGGCTGCCGTCGGTGTTGTAGCGGGCCACGGAGAAGAAGCAGCAGCCCCCGCCGGGGTCCGCGACCACCTCGGTGGTGCCGGCCACGACGATCTTGCCGTCCGAGGGCTGGATCGCGACGGCGTTGGCCGTGTGGGAGCCGCCGCCGAAGTCGCTGGTCGTCGTGCCGCCGCTGCCGAAGGCGGTGTCGAGAGCGCCGCTCGTGGTGTAGCGGGCGAGCGCGAAACCGGCCTCGCTCGTGCCCACCACGACCAGCTTCCCGTCGGCCTGCCGGGCGATGTCGTGGCCCTCCGCGGTCCCGGTGACGGGGTCGTCACGCGGCCGTCGGGCCCGAAGGTCGGGTCCAGGTCGCCGGGGGCCGCGAAGGCGGTGCCGGGCAGGACGAGGACGAGCGCGAGCCCGAGCGCGGCCGGCAATCCGGCCCTCCCGCCCGGTCGGCGGCGCCGGGCCGCCGGTCTGAGAAGTGCGTGGGGCATGGGTGGACGAACCTCCGTCTTCGCAGGTGAACAGGGTCAGCGCACAGCTTCGGCCCCGCGCGCCGCGCCCCGCGCGAACCGTGCCGCGCTGCGCCCCACTGGCCCTGGGGAACCACCCTCGCGGGGAGCGCGCGGGGCGTCCCCGGCGCCGGTGACGTCCGGGACACCGCGTACCCTCGCCTCCGACGGTTGCGGGACGGACAGTGGGCGGGGAACGGAAGATGACTGAGGCGCCCGGACGGGGTACGGAGTCCGGTGACGGGGACCGGGCGCGGTCCGCGACCGTGCGCGTGTTCGTCGCGCTCGCCCCGCCCGACGACGCGAAGGACGAGCTGGCGCGCGCCCTGCGCCCCGCGTACGAGGCGTACCCGCGCATGCGGTGGAACCGGATCGAGGACTGGCACATCACGCTGGCGTTCCTCGGGGAGCTCCCGGTGGCGACCGTCCCCTGCTGCGGCCGCCGCTGGCGGAGCTCGCGGCGGAGCGCGAGCCCCTGGAGCTGGCGCTGCGCGGCGGCGGGCACTTCGACGACCGGGTGCTGTGGAGCGGGATCGACGGCGATCTGGACGGACTGCAGGCGCTCGCCGCCGGGGTGCGGGCGGTCGTCAAGGAGTGCGGGATCCCCTTCGAGGACCGGCCGCTGCGCCCCATCTGACGCTCGCCCGCGCCCGCCGCGACGATCCGACGTCCGTGGCGGAGGCGGCGGCCGGGCTCGCCGGGTTCACCGGTCGGCGGTGGCCCGCCGAGCGTCTCCACCTCGTCGGCAGCGACTACGGGCGCGGTCCCGGCCCGATCCGTTACCGCGACGTCGAGGCCTGGTCCTTCGCCCGGCGGTAGCCGTGGGTGCGGCACTCGCGGGTGAAGCCCAGCGCGCCGTACAGCTTCGCCGCCGGGAGGTTCTCGGCGTCGTGGTTGACCGTCACGCGCCGGAGCCCGAGTGCCGCCATGCGCCGCATGGACTCGGTCATGACCGCGCGCGCCAAGCCGAGGCGGCGGAAGGCCTCGTGGGTGCCGACGGGCTCGAAGTGGCCGAGGCCGTTGCGCGTGTCGACCCAGTACACGGTGTACGCGCCGACGCGCCCGTCCGGTGCCTCGGCCACGATCTCGTGGGCCGGGTCGTAGCCGGGCCGGGTCATCACCCCGTCCCGGTAGGCCGTGCCGGTCCAGTCGGAGCCGAACGAGGCCTTGCGGGCCTCGGCCAGGGCGTCGGCGTCGTCGAGGGTGGCGGACCGGACGGTGAACCCCTCGGGCACCACGAGGGAGGAGCCCGGTCAGGTCGCGGGTGTTCACGTCGTCCCAGACCCGGAAGTACGCGAAGCCCAGTTCGTCCAGCAGCCGGGCGCGGGTCGTGTCGGTCTCGAAGAGGTCGGTGAGGACGTGCTCCTCACCGCTCGCCATGTGCCGGGCGGTGGTGTCGGCGGCGAAGGTCAGCATCGCGCGCTCGGTGTCGGTGCCGCGCAGCTCCGGAGCGCAGAACGCGTCGAACGCGGCGCCGAACCGCAGACAGATCGTGACGCCCGCGATGCGCCGCTCGTGGTCGTGGTCGTGGTCGTGCTCGTGCTCGTACTCCCAGACGTGCACGAGGTCGCCGACGGGCGGGCCGCCGCGCAGGTTGTCGTAGACGCGGTGCGGAAGCTCGCCCACGTGGTCGTAGGCGTCGCGGCCCGCGGTGGCGATCCACTCCGCCACGGCGCTCTGGAGGCGGGGCATGTCGGAGTGGAGGAACGGCCGAGGTCTGATCATGATCGTCTTATAGCCGGGCCGGTCGGGCCGGTACAAGCGAGTTTCCGTCCGCGCGGGAGCAGCCGGGGTCAGCTCCCGTACAGGGTGCGGCAGAGGTCGGCGGCGCCCATGGGGCCCGGATGGACTCCGCCTGGTGGCAGAGGCGGCGCATCTCGGGCGGCCGGGCGTCCGTCCGCCCGTGCCGGCGGGTGGGGGCCGGACGGCCCTTCTGCGGGGAGCGGGGACGGCCCTCGGGCCGGTCCTCCTGGACGGGGCTTCCTGGGCTGGTTCGCCCCGGCGTGCGGGCGGTGGGGGACGGCCTCGTCGGCCTCTGGGCGCGCGGCCGGTGGGCGGGCGGTTCCCCGGCGGGCGCTCCGGCCGCGTGCGGGCCGGAGTCCAGGCCGGACCGGGATCCGGTCGGGAATCCGCCCGGGAATCCGGCCGGGGTTCGGTGGCGGTGAGGGCCTCGCGCGGGGCTGGCTCCGTGGGCGCCGACCACCTGGGGGCGGGGTGGGAAGGGGCGCGGGGGCCGGTCGGCGGTCGGCGCGAGGGCGCCCGGACGGGACGGCGGGGCCGGGGCGGGACCGTGCGGGACGGCCACGCATCCGGCGGCCAGGAGGGCGACGAGCAGGAGCGACGTGGTGCGGCGGACGTGCATGGGAGTCACGGTGCCCGAGCCCCGGCGCGCGGGGACGGCGGCTCGGCCGAGTCCACCGTGACGAGTGAACCGCCGCTGTCCGTGGACGGAGCGCCGCCGTCGCTCCGGTCGCCCGGGGCGGTTCGGGGCAGGCGCCGGACAAATCCGTGGCGGGCCCGCGCGTTCACGGACGAGGATGAGCGCATGAATGATCATCCTGAGCGCTGGAGTCGGGCGACCGTCTACCCCGACATGTGGGCGGACCCGGCCGACGACCCCCGTGACACCGACGGCGACGGCCCGGAGGGGAGCTCGCGACGCTGCGGGACTTCCTCTCCGGCTACCGGCTGACCCTGCGGATGAAGTGCGAGGGCCTGGACGCGGAGCAGTTGGCCCGCCGTTCGGTCCCGCCGTCGACGATGTCGCTGCTCGGGCTGGTCCGCCACCTCGCCGAGGTGGAGCGGGACTGGATCACCTGGATCACCGGGGAACCGCTGCCGAAGGTGTACGGCGAGCGCGACGCGGACTTCCACGGGGCCGTCGCCGACCAGGCGGTGGTCGACGCCGCGTACGCCGATCTGGAGCGCGAGCAGGCCGCGGCCGACGCCGCGCTCGCCGCGTATCCGGACCTGGGCGAGCGGCTCCCGAAGGACGGGATCGCGGTGCGCGAGCTGATGGTGCACCGGATCGAGGAGTACGCCCGCCACTGCGGGCACGCCGACCTGCTGCGCGAGTGCGTCGACGGGCGGGTCGGCCAGTAGGGCGGGGCGGCCAGTAGGGCGGCGCGCCCCGGCCGCCGAGGGTGTCGGCGGCCGGGGTGGTGTCAGCGGGCCGCGAGGACGGTCGCCAGCGCGTCGGCCGTGGCCGGGTGGGCGGCGAGGCGCCGCGCCCGCCCGGCCGGGTCCGGCGCGTCCGTACCGGTCCATCCCTCCGTGCGGCCGAGGAGCTCCGCGAGGGCGTCGCAGGTCGCCGGATGGGCGGGAGGAGCGCCGCTCCCGGGGGCGGCGGCCGTGGGAGGGCGCGCGGCGCGGCGGCTGCCGGTGCCAGGGCGGGACCCAGGTGTCCAGGGCCGCGAGCCGGGCCGGGAAGATCCGTCCCGCCTCGCGGATGAGCAGCGGGGCCAGCTCCGCGGCGTTCGAGCGGAGGGTCGTGATGAGCGCCGGGAGCCAGGGCAGCAGCACGGCGTCCGGCAGGCGCCCGAAGGCGTTCGACACGGCCTCCACCACCACGTCCGCGAGGCCCGGCACCGGCTCCAGGGCGTGCACGAAGCCGCTGAGGTAACGCGGGTACGAGGGCACGACCAGGGGGTTGGCGAGGAGCTCGTCGCAGCGGGACCGCAGCTCGCCCCGGGAGAGCGTGCCCAGCTGCACCTGCGCCGCCCACAGCAGGGCCGTCTTCGCCGGGTCCCGGGGGTGCGCCTGGGCGACCGCCAGTTCCAGCTGGGTCCTGTCGCAGCCGAGCGAGAGCGCCAGGCCCTCCATGCTGAACAGGAAGCCCAGCATCGCCGCGACCTGCCCCACCGTCGCGTCCTCGTCGCGGAACGCCGTCGGCAGCAGCGTGCAGTAGTGCGCGTACCCGGTTCTGACGAAGGACTCGATCCAGGGCGGCAGCACCGGCTCGCCGGTGCGGTAGTACGCGAGGAGTCCGCGCACCCGGCGCAGGACCTCGGGCGCCCTGTCGACCGTGCGCTCCCCGCCAGGACGTCGAGGGCACGGGTGCCGAGCTCGTCGGCGAGGCGCCGGCCGCCCAGGTAGAGCGTGGCGTCCTCGACGGCCGCGAGGACCTCGGCGGTCGTCGCCCGCGCCCGTACGCGGTGCGGCGCAGGCGCTGCTCCAGGACCTGTTCGAGGCTCACGCCCTCGTAGCCGAGTTCGATGAGCGCCCGCTGGTGGGTGCCGAGGGCGAGGTCCCAGGACTCCTGGATCGACCGCTCGCCGAGCCGCCGCTCCCCCATGACGGGCCGGGCGGCGCCGGCCGGCATCAGGCGGCGCAGCATCCACAGGACGTCGGAGCAAGCCCGCAGTTCCGGCCGGGAGGTCATGTCGAGCAGGGCCCTGCGCACCCCGCGCTGCTGGAGGTTCAGCTCCAGCGGTGCCAGGCGGTCGTGGACGTCCCGGGCCAGCGGCGGCAGCGCCTCGTAGCCGACCTGGCCGATCCGGTCGCCGCCCATCATGTTCTCGACGAGGCGGCGCACGTCGCGGCGCCCGGGGACGCTGTCCTTCTCGATGCAGGTGACCGCGGCGTCCTGGAAGTCGTACGGCGTGGGCTTGGCCCGGTCCCGCATCCCGGCGAGGAGGATCGACGTCTCGAAGACGGCGATCGCGTCGGCGGTGGAGGCGAGGTAGCCGTTGCGGCGGGCGGCGCGGACGATGTCCACGGACCAGCCGAGCAGTTCGGTCTCGTCGAGGGCGTCGAGGACCGGCGGCTTGCGGAGGAAGCCGGAGAGCCGGTCCTCGGGCGTGGCCGTGGCAGGGAGGGCGGTCGGCGCGGCGGCCTTCGTCCCGGTCCGCTTCGTGCCGGCCTGGCCGTCCAGGCGGTACGGCTTCACCCGGGTGCGCTTGAGGTTCTTCGTCCACTGCGTCGCCGCGATCGACACGGACCCGGGGGCGAGGCCGAACTGGGCCTCGATCGCGGCGTTGCTGGAGGGGATCAGACCGTACTGCCAGGTCGTGGCCGTGCGAGGAGTGATCTCGAAGCCGTCGGCGCCGTGCACCCCGAACTCCTCGACGCGGCTGGCCGCGTGGAAGGCTCCGCAGACGTACAGGCAGTCGGCGGGGTCGGTGCCGGTCGCGGCCAGGTGCGCGCGCATCCGGGTCCACATGTGGCGCTCGCGGTCCTCGTCGGTGCGGACGCGGTCCCCGTCGCCCGGGGCGAGCCGCCGGAACAGGCTGCCGATGAGGAACATGACCTGGCGGTAGGTGTCGTGGTCGCTGTCGCCGAGCGGTATCTCCACGTACTGGTGCCACCACTCCGACCAGTGCCGCACCTTGCCGTGGCGCAGCAGGTGCTCCTCCAGTTCGGCGAAGCGCGGCCGCAGGTCGCCGATCTCGACGCCGACGGCCTCGCCGTGGAGCGCGGCCTCGGTGTCGCCCTCCTCGCGGGCCTCCGGCTCGTCGGCGCGCTCGTGCCGCGGGTCCCACTGGAAGACGTGGTCGGAGGAGCGGTCGACGAGGACCAGTTCCACGCCGGGGGTGTCGAGGGCGTAGGCGATGGCCTGGTACTCGGCGGAGGCCTCGGTGATCGGGGCGACGACGGACAGCGGCGCCCAGTCGGCCGGGAAGCCGTCGATGTCGCTCGCGAAGGCCTGCACGGCCACCGGCAGCCGGCAGTTGCGCAGCTCGGTGAGGAGCGGCGTCATGTCCTCGCACAGCTCCAGGTAGACGACCTTGGGCTGCTTCTCGCGCAGGCGGCGGGCCATGGCGAGGGCGGAGGCGGGCGAGTGGTGGCAGACGGGAAGATCTCCAGGGGTTCCGCCACGGCTCGGTCGACGTCGTCGACCAGGCCGAGGAGGATGCCCTCCAGGGCGTCCGGCCCGTCGGCGAACTCGGCCGCCGCCTCGTGCAGTTGACCGCGCAGCGCGGTGAAAGGGGTCCCGGTCACGACAGCTTCGCGATCGCTTCGCGGCCGCCTTCGAGGAACTCGGGCCACGAGCCGCCCTCCTCCTGCCGCGCGGCTCGACGACGCCGTGCAGGTACTTGTTGAGGATGGCGAGGTCCTCCGGCTCACGCCGGGCGAGCGTGCCGACCAGCGAGGCGGCGAGGGCGCGGGCGGTCAGGGTGCGCTCGCCGAAGAAGTTGCTGTGCAGGATCGAGTCCTCCAGGACGCCGATCTGCTCGGCGGTGGAGAGGGCGGACTCCAGCTTCTCGTCGTCGCTGCCGGCCGCGGCGGCGGAGGCCCGCAGGTCGGCGAAGCTCTGGAGGAGGACGTCGAGGAGGGTCGGCGGCACGTCCAGTTCGATGGCGTGCCGGCGCAGCAGCTCCTCGGTGCGGAAGCGGACGATCTCCGCCTCGCTCTTCTTGTTCGTCACGACCGGGATGCGGACGAAGTTGAAGCGGCGCTTGAGCGCGGAGGAGAGGTCGTTGACGCCGCGGTCGCGGCTGTTGGCGGTGGCGATGACCGAGAAGCCGGGCTTGGCGAAGACGATGTTCTCGCCGTCGGCGCCGTCGAGTTCGGGGACGGAGATGTACTTCTCGGAGAGGATCGAGATGAGCGCGTCCTGGACGTCGCTGGTGGAGCGGGTCAGCTCCTCGAAGCGGCCGATGGTGCCGGTCTCCATGGCGGTCATGATCGGCGAGGGGATCATCGACTGGCGGGACTGGCCCTTGGCGATGACCATCGACACGTTCCAGGAGTACTTGATGTGGTCCTCGGTCGTGCCGGCCGTGCCCTGGACGACCTGGGTGGAGTTGCGGCTGATCGCGGCCGCGAGGAGCTCGGCGAGCCAGCTCTTGCCAGTGCCGGGGTCGCCGATGAGGAGCAGGCCGCGGTCGGAGGCGAGGGTGACGATGGAGCGCTCGACGAAGCTGCGGTCGCCGAACCACTTCTGCGCCACCTCCCGGTCGAGGCCGTCGGCGCGCTCGGAGCCGAGGATGAACAGGCGGACCATCTTCGGGGACAGGCGCCAGGAGAAGGGCTTGGGGCCGTCGTCGATCGACTCCAGCCAGTCGAGTTCCTCGGCGTACTTGATCTCGGCGGGGGCGCGGAGCAGGTCGGACATGCGGAGGGCCTTTCGGTGTCGGGTGGGTGCGGGGCCTGAGTGCGCGCTCAGGTGAGGAACGTCTTGAGTTCGTGCACGAGCTTGTCGATGTGGCCGGAGACCACCGGGGTGCCGAGCGCCTTGAAGCGCTCCCGGAACCAGGGGTTGACCTCCTGGCGGCCGGAGCTGGTCACCGAGCCCACGGGGATGAAGCGCACCCCGGAGCGGTGGACCTCCTCGATGCCCTCGAACAGCGGCTGCGAGCGGTTGAACTCGTAGAAGTCGGAGATCCAGACCATGACGGTGTTCTTCGGCTCGGCGATCTTCGGTCTGGCCATGGCCATCGCCACCGGTCCGTCGTTGCCGCCGCCGAGGTTGGTGCGCAGCAGCACGTCGAAGGGGTCGTGCACCCAGGGCGTGAGGTCGATCGCGCGGGTGTCGTACGCGATGAGGTGGACGTCGACCTTGGGCAGCCCGGCGAAGATCGAGGCGAGGATGGTGCAGTTGACCATCGAGTCGACCATGGATCCCGACTGGTCGACGACGACGATCAGCCGCTGGGGCGTGGTCCTGCGGACGGTGTGCCGGTAGTAGAGGCGGTCGACGTAGAGCCGCTCCTCCTCCGGGCTCCAGTTGGTGAGGTTCTTCCAGATGGTCCGGTCGAGGTCGAGGTTCCGGAAGACCCGCTTGGGCGGGACCGAGCGGTCGAGCTCGCCCACGGTGGCCTTCTCGACCTGCGTACGGAGCACCTGGGCGACCTCGTCGACGTACCGCCTGATCAGCGCCTTGGCATTGGCCAGGGCCACGCCGGAGAGGTTGCCCTTGTCCCGCAGCAGCTGCTCGATCAGGGACATGCTGGGGGTGAGCCGGGCGGCCAGGGCGGGATCGGCCAGCACTTCGCGCAGGTGCATGCGCTGGACGAGGTCGGCCTCGAGGGCGCCGAGCTCCGTTCCGAGGCCGACGCCGGTGAGAGCGGCGCCCGCCGCCTTCCCGCCGCGCAGCCCGCCGGGCGGGCAGCCGAGCGCGCGCTCCAGCCAGCCCGCGTCCGACTGCCAGCGGGCGAGCTGCCCGGCGGAGACGGTGCCGGAGCCGGTGGCGAAGACGTTCAGCAGCAGCTTCGACGCGAGCGCGGCGCGCCGGACCTCGGCGGCGCGGTCGCGCGCCCCGTCCGCTTCCGGCTCCGGGGCCATCAGGCCGTCGAACTCCCCGGCCAGCTCGGGGTGGCGCTGGACGACGGAGTCCACGGAGGCGCCCGGGTCGAGCAGCGCGGACGGCAGGCCGATGTCCTCGACGACGGCGAGGCTCGCCGCTTCCAGGGCGGCCTGCTCCTCGGGGTCGAAGAGCCGGGCCAGGAGCCGCCAGTAGAGGACCTGGCGCCGGTTGACGTCGACGTCGGGCCCGTCCGGCACCGACGGCACGGGGTCGGTCGGGGCGGCGGGGTCGGTCGGGGCGGCGGAGCCGGTGGGGTCAGCAGGGCCAGTGGGGTCGGTGGGGTCGGCAGGGCTGGTGGGGTCGGTGGGGTCGGCAGGGCTGGTGAGGCCGGTGGGGCCATCCGCTCCGGTCGGGGCGGCGGGGACGGTGAGGTCGGCGGAAGCACCCGCTCCGGTCGTGGCCGGGTCGTCGGTCGGGAAGGTCGTCGTCTCGTTCATGAGCGCAGCAGCTTTCCGGCTCGCTCGCGCAGGACGGCGACCGCGTCGGTGGCCGCCTTCTCCGCGCGGACTCCGGCCTTGTCGGTGGTGCCGCCGGCCCAGGCGCCCGCGTGGACGGCGACGGTCTTCTTGCGGACGGTCGTCTCGACGGCGAGCGGCTGGAGGAGGAACGCCCCGGCGTCCCAGCGGAGGAGGCCCAGGCAGGCGCCGGACGCGGCGACGGCCTCCGGGGTGAGGGGCCGGCGGCCGGGGCGCGGTCGGTGTCGACGGCCAGTCGGTGGCCCGCGAGCGTGAGGGTGAGCGTCCCGTCGTCCGCGTGCTCCGCCGCGTACCCCTCCAGGAGGACGGGCACGGCGAGCCGTACGGGGTGGCGGTCCAGCGGGGCGGTGGCGGGGTCGGTCGCGGTGGCGAGGGCGACGCGGGCGGTGGCGAAGGGGTCGGCGGGCTCCCCGCGCGGGCGTGCTCGTCGTCCCAGAGGAGGTCGCCCTCCTCGGTGAGGGGCATGCCGTCGAGCTCCATGGCGCGGCCCTCGCTGACGGCGGCGAGGAGTGACATGCGCGGCCGGAGCAGCTGCCAGATCCCGGCGCCGACGACGGTGTCGGGCTTGGGCGCGGAGACCGCGGCCCGGACCAGGCGCGGCGGCGTCCCGTCGGCCGGTTCGAACACCGCGTGGACCTGGGCCTGTACGGCGGTGGCGTGCTCCTGGACGTCGACGCCGAGGGGCAGCAGGCGGCCGGTCGCGGGGACGCGGCGGGCGTGCGGGCGGCTCCGGGCAGGGTCAGCAGGAGGGCGCGCGACCACAGGTCGGCCCAGCGGCGCACCGGGACGCGCTCCAGGGTGACCCCGGGCAGGAGGCGGCGAGTTCGGCGGCGAAGCCGTCGAGGAGCGTCGCCCGCCGGCGGAGCGCGGGGTCCGGCAGCATCGCGGAGACCACGGGTGCGGCGCCGCCGACGAGCTCGTGGTCGATGCCCTGCCAGCCCGCGCGGGCGAGGTCGCACAGCCAGGCGCGGGCGGCGGACAGGACGTTCGCCGCGGGCTCCTCCCGCCGGTGGTCTCCGGCGACGGGGCGGCAGGGCGGCCGGTGACGTCCGCGGCGCGGGCCGCGAGGGCGTCGTGGACGGAGCCCATGAGCGCGGTGCGGGCGGCGGCGAGCGCGACGAAGTGGTCCTCGCCCGCGGTGCCGGCCGCGGTCTTGTCGGCGGCCTCGGCGACGAGGGCGGCGAGCGGGGTGCCGGCGAGGGCGGCCACCAGCGTGGCGAGCGCCTCGGTCTGGTCGGGCTGCGGGCGGAGCAGGCCGGCGACGAGTGCCTCGTCGAAGGCGTCCACGGCGGCCAGGGCCTCGTCGAGTCCGTCGACGGGGTCGGCGAGCAGGTCCGTACGCATCAGGCGACCGCCCTCGTCGGCGGGAACCACTGCATCTCGGGCAACGGCGCGGTGACCGGCTCCAGTTCGAGGTAGGCGAGGTGCCGCAGGAAGCGGCTGAACACCGGGGCGGCGGCGGAGGTGTCGCCCTGCGCGGGACGCGTGGCGGTCATCGCCGAGACGAGCGCGCCGGCGTCGGGCTCGGCGTCCGGGGTGTCGGCCTTCAGGTAGCGGGCGACGCGCCGCGCGCCGTACTGGAGGACGGCCTCGGTGACGAGCGCGCGGATGTGGTTGCAGAACGAACCGCGCGCGCCGCCGCAGGGGCGGTTGTTGTTGGTGCTGCACGCGAACGCGTACGTCCCTGCGGCGATCGAGGACACGTACACGCGCCCGATGTCGGAGCCGCTGGACACCACGCCCTGCAACCGCCCGTCGGCCAGCTCGACGAACGGCACCTTGGCAAGCTTCCGCGGTCGCGCGGGCGGTACCACCCGTGCCGCGCTCGACCTCTCCCAGACCGGCAACGCACTTCTCCCATGCACGTCAAAGGGGATGTTCACGCCGGAGCGGCGGAACATCGACAACGTATCCCCGCCCACTGACAACGCCCCGGGACACCGCCCCGGACACCGCCCCGGACACCGCCTCCGGACTCCGTCGGGCGAGGGGGCCCGGCGGGCCGCCGGGTGCTTCCAACTCCCGTATGAGACAAGGCGTCAAAGGAGTAACGCCCTGGTGAAGAGCGCGGATCGACGGCCTCCGGGCGCGCGGTCAGGTTAAAAACAAGCCAAGCTCAATCCGGTCGCAAGTGCCGGATGAGCCCTCGCACTTCAGGCGCCTACAGCCCGCTCAGCGCCCGTCACCACAGGTCACAAGGGCGCGCCCCCGTCGACGGGCCTCCGACGGGCGGCTGACCGGCGGAGGATCAACCTTCAAAGCTTCAGCACAAGTTGCGCACATCCCTCTTCTGAAGGGCCGCGATGCTCTAGATTGACCTTGCTTCACAAGCCCGGACACCAGGCGACAAATCATGATCAATCGACTGGAGTGGTGTTCGGGCGGCGCGGCTCGGGAGGCGGGGGCCTTCCGAGGGAGGAACAGCGCGGGAGGCGGGGGTCTCCCGGGGGGAGAGGAACCGTGTGGAGCGAACACGTCCAGTCCACTGGCGCCCGGGGGGGTTCTGTGCAGCAGCGGCAATTGGTCGCCCCGTTCCCATCGGGGAGCGAGCAGCTGGAGAACGGTGCGATCAGCCGGCCCTCGTTCGACTGGGAACAGCGCTACCGCCGTGCCGTGATCACCAGTGACACGCTGGCCACCGCCCTCGTGGTGGCGGCGATAGGCGGCTTCTTCGGCGTCAGGGACGCGGCCAACTGGCACGAGAAGTGGAGCTTCCTCGCCTTCGGCACCGAGCTGCTGGTCCTGGGGACGCTCGCGGTGGGCCGTGCGTGGGCTCCCGCCGTGCTCGGCCAGGGCGCCGAGGAGTTCCGCCGCCTCGGGCGCTCGCTGTTCACCTCCGCCGTCGTCCTGGCGCTGGGCGGGATCGCCCTCGGCTCGCGCAACATCAAGCTCTGGATATTCGTCGCGATACCGGCGATCGCGCTCGTCACCATGACCGAGCGGTATCTGCTCCGCCTCTGGCTGCACAAGCAGCGGAAGGACGGGCGGTGCCTGCGTCCGGTGCTCGCCGCCGGAAGCCTCGCCACCGTGCACGACCTGATCACCCGGACCCGCAAGTTCCCGCACCTCGGCTGGCGGGTGGAGGCGGTCTGCACGGCGGACAGCCCCGGGCCCGAGGGCGACCAGCTGGACGGTGTGCCGATCGTCGGCCGGCTGACCGACGTCGCGGGCCACGTCCGCCGCGACGGCTACCGGGTCGTCGCGGTCACGCCGGACCCGCACTGGTCGCCCGACCGGCTCCAGCGGCTGGCCTGGAACCTCGAGGGCAGCGACGCCGAGATGATCGTGGCCCCGTGCTCATGGAGGTGGCCGGGCCCCGGCTGCACGTCGACGCGGTGCTCGGGATCCCGCTGCTGCGGGTGAGCATGCCGACGTTCACCGGCGGCCGCCGCGCGGTCAAGGAGGTCGCCGACCGGATGGGCGCGGCGGTCCTGCTGCTGCTGTTCGCCCCGCTGATGTTACTCGTCGGCCTGCTGGTCCTGCTGGACAGTCCGGGCGGGGCGGTCTACCGCCAGCGCAGGGTCGGCAAGGACGGCCGCGAGTTCACCATCCTGAAGTTCCGCACCATGGTCTCCGGGGCGCACAAGGCGCGCGCCGAGCTGGCCGGACTCAACGAGGGCGCGGGGCTGCTGTTCAAGGTCCGCCGGGATCCGCGGGTGACCCGGGTCGGCGCGGTGCTGCGCCGGTACTCGCTCGACGAGCTCCCGCAGCTGTTCAACGTGCTCACCGGCTCGATGTCGCTGGTCGGCCCGCGGCCTCCGCTGCCGGAGGAGTCCGCCGCGTACAACCCGGACATCCGGCGGCGCCTGCTCGTCAAGCCCGGCCTCACCGGCCTGTGGCAGATCAGCGGACGCAGCGACCTGCCGTGGGAGGAGGCGGTCCGTCTTGACCTGCGGTACGTGGAGGACTGGTCGCTCGCCCTCGACGCGGTGATCCTGTGGAAGACGCTGCGCGCGGTGCTCTACGGGCACGGGGCCTACTGATGCGGGGGGAGCGTCGTCCGGTCGGCGCGCTGATGGCAGGCCACAAGGGCCTGCCCTGGGGGAGGAACGGGTCATGAGGGTCAGCGTCTTCGGGCTCGGCTACGTGGGCTGCGTATCGGCAGCGTGCCTGGCCAGCATGGGTCACGAGGTCATCGGGGTGGACGTGAACCAGGTCAAGGTCGACCTGGTCAACGAGGGCAAGGCACCCGTGGTCGAGGAGCGGATCGGCGAGCTCATCGCCGAGGTCGTGCGGACGGGGGCGCTGCGCGCCACCCACGACGTCCGCGAGGCGATCGCGGACAGCGAGGTGTCGCTGATATGCGTGGGCACGCCGTCGGAGCCCAACGGCAGTCTGTGCACCACGTATCTGGAGCGGGTCACCGAGGAGATCGGCGCCGCGCTCGCCGAGCGGGGCGGGCGGCACACCGTCGTGTTCCGCAGCACCATGCTGCCGGGCACCTGCCTGAACCTCCTCGTGCCGATCCTGGAGAAGAACGTCGGCGGCACGGCCGGAGTGGACGTCGGGGTCGCGGTCAACCCGGAGTTCCTGCGCGAGGGCACCAGCGTGCGGGACTTCTTCGACCCGCCGAAGACCGTCATCGGCGAGCTCGACGCGGCGAGCGGCGACGTGGTGGCGGCGCTGTACGAGGGCTGCCCGGCGAGGTGTTCCGGGTGCCGGTCCCGGTCGCCGAGGCGATCAAGTACGCGGACAACGCCTTCCACGGCCTCAAGATCGGCTTCGCGAACGAGCTGGGCGCGGTGTGCCAGGCGCTCGGGGTGGACTCGCACCAGGTGATCGACGTGTTCCTGGCCGACCGCAAGCTGAACATCAGCCCCGCCTACCTGCGGCCCGGCTTCGCCTTCGGCGGCTCCTGCCTGCCCAAGGACCTGCGCAGCCTCGTCCACGCGGCGCGGCGGGCCGACGTCTCGGTGCCCATCCTCTCCCACGTGCTGGCCTCCAACGCCGACCATCTGCAGCGCGCGGTGGACCTGGTCGAGCGCACCGGCAAACGCCGGGTGGGCCTGTTCGGCCTCTCCTTCAAACCCGGCACCGACGACCTCCGCGAGAGCCCGCTCGTCGAGCTGGCGGAGAGACTCTTCGGCAAGGGGTACGACCTGCGGATCTACGACCCCAACGTGAACCTCTCCCGGCTCCTCGGCGCGAACCGCGAGTACATCGAGAACCGGCTGCCGCACCTCGCGCAGCTGCTCGTGGAGTCCGTCGACGAGGTGATCGAGCACGCCGAGGTGTGCCTCGTCGGGACCAGGGAACCGTCCGTGCTGTCGGCGCTTCCCCACGGCGACGCCCCGGTGATCGTCGACCTCATCCACCTTCCCGACGCCGACGCGCGCCGGACCGAACCGGGGTACATGGGCCTTGCTTGGTGACACGACCGGCGGCGGCGGGCGGGCCCGTCGCGCGCTGATCCTGGTGGAGAACCTGTCGGTGCCGTTCGACCGGCGGGTGTGGCAGGAGTGCACGACCCTGCGCGACGCGGGCTGGGAGGTGCACGTCATCTGCCCCCGCGGGGAGAAGCGGGACACGGAGGCGGAGGCCGTGATCGACGGGGTGCGGATCCACCGCTACCCCCTGCGGGCGGCCACCGGAGGGCCGGCCGGCTACCTCCGGGAGTACGGCACGGCGCTGTGGCACACGGTCCGGCTGGCCCGCGGGGTCGGACCGGTCGACGTCGTGCACGCCTGCAATCCGCCGGACCTGCTGTTCCTGCCCGCCCTGTGGCTGAAGCGGCGGGGGGCGCGGTTCGTCTTCGACCAGCACGACCTGGTGCCCGAGCTGTACCTCTCCCGGTTCGACCGCGGCAAGGACCTGCTCTACCGCGGGGTGTGCGCGCTGGAGCGGATGACCTACCGGGCCGCGGACGTCGTGCTCGCCACCAACGAGAGCTACAAGGACGTCGCGGTGCGCCGCGGCGGGCAGCGGCCCGAGGACGTCTTCGTGGTGCGCAGCGCGCCCGACATCGACCGGTTCCACCCCGTGCCGGCCGAGCCGGAGCTGAAGCGCGGCAAGCCCCATCTGCTGTGCTACCTCGGCGTCATGGGTCCGCAGGACGGCGTCGACTACGCCCTGCGGGCCCTCGCGAAGCTGCGCGACGAGCTCGGCCGGACCGACTGGCACGCGGTGTTCGTCGGATCCGGCGACGCCTTCGACGACATGGTGGCGCTGTCCCGGCGGCTCGGGCTCTCGGAGCAGGTGCAGTTCACCGGGCGCATCCCGGACGCCGACCTGGCGCGCTACCTGTCCACCGCGGACGTGTGCCTCTCCCCCGACCCGCGCAATCCGCTCAACGACGTGTCGACGATGAACAAGGTCCTGGAATACATGGTGATGGGCCGGCCGATCGTCTCGTTCGACCTCCGGGAGGCGCGGGTCTCCGCCGGTGACGCCGCCGTGTACGCCCCGCCAACGACGAGGCCGCGTTCGCCGGGCTCGTGGCGCGGCTGCTCGACGATCCGGAGGAGCGCGCCCGGATGGGCAAGATCGGCCAGGAGCGGATCGGCGGGCAGCTCTCCTGGCGGCACTCGCAGGAATCGCTGCTGGCCGCCTACGCGGCGGCCTGCCGTGACCAGAATCCGCCGTCGGCGGGCGACCCGGACCGGGCGGGGACGAGGCCGCGCAGTTGAGCGACGACACGATACGCCTGGTCACGCTCGGACGGATCATCCGTCGGCGTGGCCGGTTCCTCACCATCCTCGCGCTGGTGGGGGCGCTCGTCGGCTACGGCGCCTCCGTGGTGTTCCCGCCGCGCTACACGACCTCGGCGTCGGTCCTGCTGCCGGGGGCGTGGCAGGAGCGGGAGCTGATGACCCAGGCGCAGGTCGCGACCAGTTCGGTGGTGCTCGACCGGGTGGCCACCACGCTGGGCTGGGCCGGGGTCGACGGCATCGAGCTGCGCGACCGGCTGCGGGCCGAGGTCGCCGACGGGAACATCATCAAGATCTCGGGCACGGCCGACACCCCGGAGCACGCCCAGCGGCTCTCCGACCTGGCGGCCCAGGAGTTCGTCTCGTTCGCCACGAAGATCGTGAATGACGAGACCGACCCCGAGGCGGCGTCGCGGCTGGAGGCGCTGCGGAAGGCGGTGGAGCAGACCAACCGTCGCATCACCGAGCTGGCCGACGCGGCCGGTACGGGGCGGAGCGTGGAGAGCGTGCAGACCCGCACGGAGCTCGCGAAGCTGCGGACCTCCCTCCAGGAGTCCATCGACAAGCTGGCCCAGGCCGCCCCGACGGCCGGCAAGGCGAACATGGTCGTCATGGGCCCGGCGACCCGGCCGGTCGGCGAGGCGCCGCCGACGAGGGTGCAGCTCATCGGCGGCGGGGCGCTGCTGTTCTTCCTGCTCGCGGTCATCGGTCACCTCGCCGCCGCGCGGGTGAGCCGCCGGCTGCGCACCGAGCCGGAGATCACCACGGCGCTGGGCGCGACGCTCCTCGGCACCGTGGACGTGACCGGTGAGCGGGCCGCGCGCCGCCCCGGGGCCGTGGTCCGCGGGCCCTGGTCCGCCGGCTGCTCGGCGTCGACGTCCGCTGGGACGTGCCGGCGCCGCAGGCCTCCGGCGACGAGGCCGGCCGTCAGGTCCGCTACCAGCGGGTGTGTGCCCGGCTCCGGGAGCGGCTGCCGGCCCCGGCGGCTCCTCGTGGTCGTCCCGGACGGCGACGAGGCCGCCCACCAGGCCGCCGTGCTGCTCGCCGCCGGGGCCGGGAGCGATCCCGCGCTGCGGGTGGTGGAGGTCGCGGTGGACCGGCCGATGGTGCCGGACCGCGGCACCGAGTCGGGTGCCCTGGTCGTGCTCAGCGCGGGCCACTGGACCGCGGGGAGCTCTCCGGCATCGCCGAGGCGTGCGGCGACGCCGGGCACGAGGTCGTCGGCGTCGTCCTCGCGGACACGGTCCGGGTCCGTCCGGCGCGGTCCGGCGGCCGGTCCCGGCACGGCGGTGCGCCGGTGCCCATGCTGGACGAGGAAGTGACGGGGTCTCAGGGTGACGACGCGTACGACTCCGGAGTCGGCCGCCGCTCCGCTCCTCGATCTGCACGCGCTGGTGGTGTCGGTGCGCAGGCGCCGGCGGCTCTGGGGCTGCACGGCGCTCCTCGGGGTGGTCTGCGGCGCGGGGACGGCGGTCCTGCTGCCTCCGCCGCCCACCGCGGTGACCAAGGTGCTGGTCGCCCATCAGGAGGACCAGCCCAGCGACCCCGGCACGCTGATCCGCACCGACGTGGCGCTGCTGCGCACCACGCGGATCGCCGACACGGCCCTGCGGTCGCTCAAGTCCTCGGAGAAGCCCGAGGAGTTCATGAAGCACTACGAGGGCAGCGGTCTGACGAACAACGTGCTGGAGATCACGGTGACGGGCGACAGCGGCGCGGACGCGGTGGCCCGCGCCCAGGCGCTGGCCGACGCGTTCGTCGCGGACCACGTGCGGCGGATACGGGAGAACGCGAACGCCGAGGCGAAGACCCTGCTCGTCCAGCGCGACCGCTTGCAGAAGGAACTCGACCAGGTCAACAAGGCGATCGCGGACGGCTCCAAGGAGAGCGGGCCGGGCGCGCCGGCGGACTCGGAGTCGCTCTTCTCCCGCCGGGCCGAACTCACCTCGCAGATATCCGACTTCGGCCAGCGCGCCTCGCAGGCGAGCATCGGGACGCCCCGGCTCATCTCCGGCACGCAGATCGTGGACTCCCCGCGCGTCGTGCGGTACTCCCTGCCGAAGACCGCCGCCACCGACGGCGCGATCGGGCTCGCCCTCGGGCTCGCGCTCGGGCTCGCGGTGGCCGCGGTCGGTTCGGTGGTGGCGGACCGTCCCGTGCTGCGCCGGGACATCGCGGCGAACCTCGGCGCCTCGGTCGTCGCCGAGCTCCCCGGCCGGTCGTCCCGCCGCCGGCGGCGCCGGAGGGCAAGGCGGCGCGGACGAGGCTCACCGCCTCCCTGGCCCGCACGCTGCGGGGCTCCTCGGAGCCCTGTCGCTGCTGGAGCTGGGCTGTGCGCGCGCCACGAGCGTGCTCGCCCTGGACCTCGCGGGGGAACTGTCGGCGGACGGGCCCGTGGTCGTCGTCGACGGTCTGCCCGGTCCGGAGCTCGCCGAGCGCCGCCCGAGGCCGGGGGACCCGACCGTGGTCGGCGTCGAGCGCGCCGCTGCCGTGGCCCATCAGGAACTCCGCTTCGGCGTCGGCTCGGTGGCGCCCGGTACGGCCTGGACCGACCTGCCGTACCTCGGCACCCGGACCGTGCTGGTCGTGCGGGCCGGGCACGGCAGCGCGGCGTGGCTGCACACCGTGGCGCGGCAGCTGGCGGACCAGCGGATCGCGGTGCTCGGTGTGGTGCTCGTCGACCCGGATCCGGGCGACCGGACCGACGGCACGCTGTGGGAGGGGCCGCTCACCGCGCTGCGCGGCCGGAACGAGCGGCCGGTCCGGCGGAACGGGCCGGACGGACGAAGGACGGAGCGACTGCCGATGTGGGCCGCACGGGTCCCGGACAGCGACCAGGAGGTGCGGTAGACATGTGTGGCATCGCAGGCACGTACCGGTGGCCGGACGGGAAGGCCGTGACCGACCGGCTCACCGACGTCCTCGCCCACCGGGGTCCGGACGGGGCGGGCCGGTACAGCCGTTCCGTCGGCGACGGCGAGGTGCACCTCGGGCACCGTCGGCTGTCCATCATCGACCTGTCGGAGACCGGCGCCCAGCCGATGGTGTCGGACGGCCTCGTCCTGACGTACAACGGCGAGCTGTACAACGCGCCGGAGCTGCGTGCCGAACTGGCGGCGGCCGGGGTGCGCTTCCGGGGGTCCTCCGACACCGAGGTGCTCCTGGAGGCCTGGCGGCGCTGGGGCACGGACTGTCTGCCCCGGCTGCGCGGCATGTTCGCGTTCGGCGTCTTCGACGAGCGGACCGGTGAGCTGGTGCTCGCCCGCGACCAGCTCGGCATCAAGCCGCTGTTCCTGCTCCGGCGCGGTGAGGGCCTGGTGTTCGCCTCCGAGCTGAAGGCGCTCGCCGCCGCCACCGGCGGATCCCTCGAAGTGGATCCCGCGGCGCTGGTGGCCTCGCTCCTCTACTACTGGGTGCCGGACTCGCGGTGTGCGTTCCGCGAGGCGGAGAAGCTGCCGCCGGGCAGCTGGCTCCGGTGCCGGCCCGACGGCCGGGTGGAGCGCGGCCGGTTCTGGCACCTGAAGGACGTCGCCGCCGAGGGCCGGGAGCGGGCCCTGTCCGGTGAGCGGCCCGACATCGCCGCCGTCGTCGAGGAGTCGACCCGGCGCCACCTGCTGTCGGACGTGCCGGTGGCGACCTTCCTCTCCGGCGGGCTCGACTCCAGCTGGCTGACCGCGCTCGCGGCCCGCCACCAGCCCGGGATCTCGGCCTACACGATCGGTTTCCGCGCGGAGGACGCCCGCTTCGAGGCGATGCCGGACGACCTGCGTTACGCCCGGCAGGTGGCCCGGCGGTTCGGTGTCGACCTGCACGAGATCGAGATCGCGCCGGACGTGCTCGACCTGCTGCCGCGGATGACGCACCACCTGGACGAGCCGATCGGCGACCCCGCCGCGATCAACACGTTCCTGATCTGCTCGGCCGCCCGGGAGGCCGGGGTCAAGGTGATGCTGTCGGGCATGGGGGCCGACGAGCTGTTCGCCGGTTACCGCAAGCACCTGGCCAATCTGATCGCCCTGCGCTACCAGCGCGTCCCCCGGCCCCTGCGGCGCGGCCTGTCCGCGGCCGTGGACCGGCTGCCGGTCGCCTCGGCCCGCCGGGGGTACCGGTCGGTGCGGTTCGCGAAGCGGTTCCTCTCCTTCGCGGACCTGCCGGAGGAGACCGCGTTCCGGCGCAGCTACACCATGTACGACCAGGAGGAGCTGCTCGCCCTGATCGATCCGGATCTGGCCGGGACGGTCGACGACGTGCTGACCGAGCACGCGGACGTCTACGAGGACAACGAGCTCGACGACTTCGTGAACCGCATGTGCCTGGGCGACGCCCGGATGTTCCTGCCGGGTCTGAACCTCGCGTACACGGACCGGTCGAGCATGGCCGCGTCGACCGAGGTGCGGGTGCCGTACGTGGACGTCGAGGTGGTGAAGGCGGCGTTCGCCGTGCCCGGCGACCGCAAGATCGTCGGCCGGCAGGGCAAGGCCGTCCTCAAGGAGGCGGCCACCTCGATCCTGCCCCGGGAGATCGTGTACCGGCCCAAGGGCCTGTTCAGCGCCCCGCTGCGGGCCTGGATGAGCCGGGACCTGGCGCCGCTGGTGCGCGAGGTGGTGAACGACGGCGAGCTGGTCAACTCCGGTTTCCTGCGCCGCGACGCGCTGCGGCGCATGGTCGCCGAGGACGCCTCCGGGCAGCGGGACTTCTCCAAGCATCTGTGGCATGTGCTGACCCTCGAGTACTGGTACCGCGGCGCGACCGCCGGGTCCGAACCGATCGCGCGCTAGAAAGCTTAGGAACAAGGGGACTTCGGTGAAACAGGTTGTGCAGAACTACAAGAGTGGCGAGCTGGCGCTGCTTGACGTGCCGGTGCCGGGCTGCAAGCCGGGAGGGGTGCTCGTCCGTACCGCCTACTCGCTGATCTCCACCGGGACCGAGCTCATGAAGGTGTCCGAGGCCGGCATGTCGATGGTGGGCAAGGCCCGCTCGCGGCCGGACCAGGTGGCCAAGGTCGTGCAGAGCGTGGCGACCAACGGCGTGGGGGCCACCTACCGCAAGGTGATGGGCAAGCTGGACTCGTACACGCCGCTGGGCTACTCGCTGTGCGGGGTGGTCGAGCAGGTCGGCGCCGGGATCGACGACGTGAAGGTCGGCGACCTCGTGGCCTGCGCCGGCAACGAGCACGCGCTGCACGCCGAGCTGAACTGGGTGCCGAAGAACCTCTACACCCCGGTTCCGGACGGCCTCGCGCCGCGGCACGCGGCCTTCGGGACCGTCGGTTCGATCGCCCTGCAGGGCGTCCGGCAGGGCGAGCCGCAGCTCGGCGAGGTGGCGCTGGTCATCGGCCTCGGGCTGATCGGGCAGCTGGTGGTGCAGCTGCTCACCGCCTCGGGCGTGCGGGTCATCGGGGCCGACCCGGACCCGGGGCGCTGTGAGCTCGCCGAGCGCCTGGGCGCGGTGGCCTGCGGCGATCCCGGCTCGGCGGCCCTGGAGACCGCCGTCGCCGAACTCACCGGCGGTCACGGCGTGGACCAGGTGTACCTGGCGGCGGGCGGGGGCAGCAACCAGCCCGTCGAGCTGGCCGCCCGGATGAGCCGGGACCGGGGCCGGGTCGTGGACATCGGCAAGTGCAGCCTGGACCTGCCGTGGAACGCGTACTACGAGAAGGAGCTCGACGTCCGGTTCTCCCGCAGTTACGGCCCCGGGCGCTACGACCCGGAGTACGAGCTGGAGGGGCGGGACTATCCGATCGGCTACGTGCGCTGGACGGAGCGCCGCAACCTGGCGTGCTTCCTCGACCTCCTCGCCCGGGGCAGCGTCGACGTGGAGCCGCTGGTCTCCCACGTCGCCGACTTCGACGACGCCGTCGAGACGTACCGGTCGCTGAAGGAGGGCGAGTTGAAGGCCGTGGCCGTGCTCTTCCGGTACCCCGAGCACACCGGGGAGCCGGAGGCCGCGGCGGTGTCGGTGCCCGCGGTGCGGCGCGGTGAGGGTGTCCGCCCCGGTCCGGTCCGTGCGGACGCCGGTGCGCCTCGCGTTCGTCGGCGCGGGCAACTACGCGACGTCGATGCTGCTGCCGCACCTGGTGGGGCGCGAGGGCGTCGAGCTGTCCACGGTCGTCACCACGACGGCGCTGTCCGGGGCCAACGCGCAGCGGAAGTTCGGCTTCGCGCGGGCGACCACCGACCTCGACGCGGTGCTCGGCGACCCGTCGGTCGACGCGGTGTTCGTGGTCACCCGCCACAGCTCGCACGCCGAGCTGACCCAGAAGGCGCTGCACGCCGGCAAGGCGGTCTTCGTGGAGAAGCCGCTGGCGCTCACCGAGGACGAACTCGCCGGTGTGCTCACGGCGGTGGAGAAGTCCGGCAACGACCGGCTGCAGGTGGGCTTCAACCGCCGGTTCGCGCCGCTGCTCCAGGAGGCCCGGAAGCAGTTCGGTCCCCGGACCGGGCCGGCGAGCCTGCGCTACCTGGTCAACGCGGGTCGGCTGGACCACAACAGCTGGTACCTCCAGCAGGGCACCGAGGGCTCGCGGTTCGCGGGCGAGGGCGGGCACTTCATCGACACGGCGAGCTGGCTCCTCGGGGCCGACCCGGTCTCGGTGTACGCGGTCGCCACCCCCGGCAACGAGGACCTCCAGGTCGTCCTGCGGTACGAGGACGGCTCCACGGCCACCCTCAGCTACGTCACCACCGGCGCGTCCGGCTTCCCCAAGGAGACGCTGGACCTCGTCGCGGACGGCAAGGTGCTGCGGCTCGACGACTTCGTCCGGGCCTCGGTGTACGGCCGTAGAAGTGGGTCAGTTCGCGGCTGCCCAAGGCCCGGGACAAGGGCCAGTCCGCCGAACTGGCCGCGTTCGTCCAGGCCGTGCGGACCGGTGGGCCGATGCCGGTGCCGCTGGAGTCGCTCGTCGCCACCACGGCGGCGACCCTCGCCGTGCAGGCGGGCCTGGCGGCGGCGCGCCGGTGACGCTGGCGAGGTCGCGATGACGATGAGCGCGGGCTGGTACCTGCGGCGGCTGTCCCGGATGGAGCCGTCGGAGGTCGGCGGCCGGGCGGTCGACGTGGTGCGGAGGCGTCGGTGGCGCTCCGCGCCGCCGGCCTGCCCGCGCGTGACCGGGGCCCGGTTCACCGCCGTGCTGCCCGCCGGGACGCTCGCCTCGGTGCCGTCGGACGCGGCGGAGCGCCTGCTCGCCGAGGCGGACCGGCTGATGGCCGGGCACGCCGAGTTCTTCGGCGTGGAGCGCCGGGACATGGCCGACCCGGACTGGTTCCTCGACCCGAAGACCGGGCGCAGGGCCCCGTCGGGGTACGCCTTCGACGTGCCGTACCGGGACGAGGACGCGGTCGGGGACATCAAGCAGATCTGGGAGCCCTCCCGGCACCACCACCTCACCGTGCTCGCCGCCGCCTACGCGGTCAGCGGCGACGAGCGGTACGCCGAGCGGGTGGCCGCGCAGCTGCGGTCCTGGTGGGCGGCCAATCCGCCGCTGCGCGGCGTGCACTGGATCAGCGGCATCGAGCTGGGCATCCGGCTGATCTCCTGGGTGTGGATCCGCCGGCTGCTCGACGGCTGGCCGGGCGCGGCCGGGCTGTTCGAGGGCAATCCGGTGGCGCTGGAGCAGATCTGGCACCACCAGCGCTGGCTGGCGGCCTTCCCCAGCCGGGGGTCCTCGGCGAACAACCACGTCGTCGCGGAGGCCGCCGGGCAGTTCGCCGCGGCCTGCGCCTTCGGCTGGTTCCCCGCCTCGGCGCGCTGGCGGGCCGGTGCGCTGCGGTCCCTCGAACGGCATCTGCGGAGCAACACCTTCCACTCCGGTCTGAACCGGGAGCTGGCCACCGAGTACCACGGGCTCGTCCTCGAACTCGGCCTGGCGGCGGTGGCCGAGGCGGACGCGGCGGCGTGCCGCTCCCCGCGACGGTCCGGCTGGTGCTGCTGCGGATGACGGACGCGCTGGCGGCCGTCGTGGACAACCGGCTGCGTCCGCCGCGGCAGGGCGACGCGGACGACGGGCACGGGCTGGTCGTGGACGGCGCGGGCACCGACCGCTGGGGTTCGCTGCTCGCCACCGGGGACGCCGTGTTCGGCCGGCTCGCCTGGTGGCCGGAGGTGACCGGCACCGATGTGCGCACCCGCTGCTGGCCGCGCTCGTCCGGCCGTACGCGAAGAAGGGGACCGTGCCGGCCGTGTCCCGCCCGGCGCGGCGGCCGGCCCATTTCGCGGACGCGGGCCTGACGGTCCTGCGCGGTCCGGAGGAGATCTGGTGCCGCTGCGACGGGGGCCGCACGGGTTCCTGTCCATCGCCGCGCACGCCCACGCCGACGCCCTGTCCGTGGAGGTCCGGCACGACGGGGTCGACGTGCTCGCCGACCCGGGGACGTTCTGCTACCACGGGCAGCCCGAGTGGCGGCGGTACTTCCGGTCGACGCTCGGCCACAACACCCTGGAACGGGACGGCGCGGACCAGTCCGTCTCCGGCGGCCCGTTCCTGTGGACCCGGCACGCCCGCACCCGTGTCCTGGTCGCGGAGCCCTCCGGTGAGGGCGTGGCCCGCTGGTGCGCCGAGCACGACGGCTATCCGGGCTCCACGCACCGGCGCCGGGTGGAGCTGACCGCCGCGAGCCGGGAGCTGCGGGTGGTCGACGAGGTCCACGGCGAGCGCGGGACCGTGCGTCTGGCGTTCCATCTGGGCCCGGCGGTCTCCGCGGAGCTGGTGGGGAACCGTGCCGAGCTCACCTGGTCCCGGGACGGCGAGGACCGCTCGGCGGTGCTCGACCTGCCCGGGGAGCTGACCTGGCGGGCGCACCGCGGCGAGACCGAGCCTCCGCTGGGCTGGTACTCCCCCGGCTTCGGCCGCAAGGAACCCGCCACCACGCTGGTCGGCACCGGCTTCGCCGACGGCGCCGCCGGGTTCACCACCGTCCTCAGGTTCCACGGCTAGGGGGGCGGGTGGGGTTCGAGAGGCGGCTTCGGGCAGGGGCGGTGGCATCGCTGGCACTGGCCCTGTTCCTGGTGACCGGCTGCGAGGCGCGCCGGGCACCGGGGCGAGGCCGACGGCCGGGGCGAAGCCGGGCGCCGGTCCCGGGCGGACGGCGCGTCGTCGCCGTCCGTGGCCCGGGTCTGCGACGCGCCCCGGCCGGGCGGCGAAGGCGCCGGCGGGCGCCGTGACGGTCGACCCCTCGGTGGTCGGTGACCTGGCCGCGAAGACCGAGGAGAACCCCCCGGGGACCACGTTCTGGCTGCGCCCGGGGCGGCACACGCTCGAATCCGGCCCCTACGACCAGGTCGTCCCCAAGGAGGGGAACCGCTACCTCGGGGCGCCGGGCGCGGTCCTCGACGGCCGGCGGACCAACCAGTACGCGTTCGGCGGCACCGCCCGCGACGTCACCCTCGACCACCTGACGGTGCAGGGGTTCGTCGCGCCGCACGACGAGGGCGTGGTCAACCACGACATGGCCGACGGATGGGTGATCGAGCACACGACGATCCAGGACAACTCCGGTGGCGGGCTGATGGCGGGCGCCCGTCAGCGGCTCCGCGCCAGCTGTCTGCGCCGCAACGGGCAGTACGGCATGAACGGCTACAAGACCGGTGACTCCCTCCGCGGCCTGGTGGTCGAGGGCAACGAGGTCGTGGGCAACAACACCGACGACTGGGAGCGGCGGGAGCCCGGCTGCGGCTGCTCCGGAGGCATGAAGTTCTGGGCCGTCGACGGTGCCGACATCCGGGGGAACTGGGTGCACGACAACCGCGGGGCCGGGTTGTGGGCGGACACGAACAACAACGACTTCCGCATCGAGGACAACATCATCGAGGACAACGACGGCGCCGCGCTGATCTACGAGATCAGTTACAACGCGGTCGTCCGGAACAACACGATCCGGCGGAACAACTGGGTCGAGGGCCGCAAGGCCGCCGCCGAGGGCGACGGCTTCCCGTACGCGGCCGTCTACGTGTCCGAGTCCGGTGGCGAGCCGCGGGTCCCGGCCCGGACGGACAGGATCGAAATCTATCGGAACGTCCTTGAGGACAACTGGAACGGGATCACCCTGTGGGAGGACGCCGACCGGTTCTGCAACAGTCCGGGCAACACCTCGACGGACTACTGCACCCTGCTGGTGAAGGACACCCGCCGCTGCGCGCGCCCGGCGATCGCCGACGCGCCGCTCTACGCCGACTGCCGGTGGAAGACCCAGCGGGTGGACATCCACGACAACCGCTTCGTCCTCGGCGCGTCCGTCCCCGGGTGCGCGGCGGAGTGCGGCCGCATGGCGGTCCTCGCCAACCGGGGCACCGCTCCGGACTGGTCGCCGTACCTGGGCGGGCGGGTGGCCGAGGCCGTCACCCGGGGGCAGGACAACCGCTGGCACGACAACACCTACAGCGGGCCGTGGAGCTTCGTCGCCGGCGACACGGGCCGGACGCTCGACCCCGGGCACTGGCAGGGCACGCCGTACCGGCAGGACGCGGGCAGCACCTTCGGCCCCCGGACCGGTGGTTGAGATGAGCGCGGACCTGAGGAGTACGACGCTGCCGGGCGGACCGGACACGAGGGGGGCGGGGCCCGGCGCCACGCCGAAGGCCGTCGGGATCGCCTGGGCGCTGCTCGGCCTCAACACGCTCGGCTCGGCCGGGGCGAAGACCGTCGTCACGATCCCCCGCTCCCTCATCCAGATGGCCACCATGGGCGCGCTGGTCGGCGCGTTCACACTGGCGCTCGCGCTCAACCTCCGGCTGCGGATCCGGCCCAGCGCCTTCGTCTTCCTGCTCACCCTGCTGCTCGTGCCGAGCCTGATCGCCAGCGTGCGGCTGGAGGTCGGGTTCGGGGCGCTGTTCCGCTGCGGCCGGCTGGCCGTCTTCGTGGCCACGCTGTGGCTGCTCAGCCGCTGGTGGGACGGCAGCCTGACGTTCGTCCGGTACCACATCCGCTGGTACTTCGCGGTGCTCGTGCTCGTGGCCGCCGGCCTGGCCGTCTCGCCGGCCACGGCCATGCCCGAGTACTACGGCGGCCGTCTCGTCGGCGCCCTGTGGCCGCTCACCCCGCCGCAGATCGGCCAGTACTCCGCGGTGGTCATCGGGCTGACGGTGCTGCTCGCGCTGGGCCGCCGGATCACCTGGTTCAGCGCGATGGTGATCATCGTGCCGTCGTTCGTCCTGCTCGCGATGACCCACACCCGGACGGCCACGCTCGGCCTGATCATCGGGCTGGTCCTCGCGATCGGCTCGCTCGTCCTGACCAGTGCCGCCGCCCGCCGGTTCTTCGCCTGGGCGGTGCTGTGCGCCTCGGTGGCCGCGGTGGCGTTCAGCTCCGCGCTGCGGTCCTGGTTCCTGCGCGGGCAGAGCCAGGAGAACTTCTCCAATCTGACGGGCCGGGCCAAGGTGTGGGACGCCCTGCTCGGAGCGCCCCGGACGATCGGCGAGAAGATCTTCGGCACGGGCCTGGGCGACAAGTCCTTCGACGGGCTGCCGATCGACAACAGCTGGCTGGCCGTCTACGACGAGCAGGGCCTGATGGGCGTCACCATCGTGGCGGCGATGATCCTCGTGATCGGCGGCGTCGCCCTGCTGCGGCCGCCGTCCCTGCCGAGGGCCTGCGCGATCTTCCTGATCAGCTACTGCGGGCTCTCCTCGTACACCGAGGTCGGTCTCGGCGACGCCTCGGCGTACCTGCTGCACCTGGCCCTGGCCGCCTCGCTGCTCGTGGCACCCGCCGCGGCCACGACGCCGCCGGCGGTCGAGCTCCCCCGACGACGTATCCCCCGATGGGCCCGGAGGTGACCTGAGCATGCACGTCCTTGTGGTGCACAACCGCTACTCCTCGGCGCAGCCGAGCGGAGAGAACCGCGTCGTCGACGAGGAGGTGGAGCTGCTGCGCGCGGCCGGCCACCGGGTCGGCCTCTTCGAGCGGCGCAGCGACGACATCGCCGCCCGGTCCCTGCTCGGGAAGGTCGCGGTGCCGCTGCTCGTGCCGTGGAACCCGGCGGTCCGTACGGAGCTCGCCGCCCGGCTCCGCGCCGAGCGGCCGGACGTGGTGCACGTCCACAACGTCTTCCCGCTGCTGTCGCCCGCGGTGGTCGCCGCCTGCGCCGACGCCGGCGTGCCCCTCGTCGCCACGCTGCACAACTACGCGCAGGTCTGCCCGCCCGGCACGCTGCACCGGGACGACCGGCCGTGCACCGAGTGCGTCGGGTCGGCGATGTCGCTGCCCGCGATCCGGCACGGCTGCTACCGGGACTCGCGGCTCGCGACGGTTCCGCTGGCGGTGAGCCTGACGGTCAACCGGCGGCGGTGGTGGTCCGGCGTGGAGCGGTTCTTCTGCATCTCGGCGGCGCAGCGCGAGCTCCTGGTGCGGTCCGGGATGCCGGCCGAGCGGCTGACGGTGAAGCCCAACTTCGTGCCCGACCCCGGCACCGTCCGGACGGGCGCCGGGGAGCACCTGCTCTTCCTCGGCCGGCTCTCGGAGGCCAAGGGCGTCCGGCTGCTCATGGCCGCGTGGGACGCGCTCGCCGCGGACGGCGGGTGGGCGTGCCGCTGGTGCTCGCCGGCTCGGGGCCCATGGAGCAGGAGGTGACCGCCTGGGCGGCGGGCCGGGACGACGTCCGGTACGCCGGTCTCATGGACCCGGCGGAGTGCCGGCGGGCCGCCGCGCGGTCGGTCGCCGTGGTCGCCCCTCGCTGGCCAGGGAGACCTTCGGTCTGGTGGTCGCGGAGGCGATGGCGGCGGGGTCCCGGCCGTCGCCGCCGGTCACGGCGGCTATGTCGAGCTGGTCGAGGAGGGCGTGACCGGGCTGCTGCACGAGCCGGGCGACGCCGCCTCGCTCGCGTCCCGCGTCCGCCGGATCACGGACGGGCCGGAGCGCAACCAGGAGATGGGCCGGGCGGCCCGACGCCGGTACGAGCAGGGGTTCAGCCCCGCCGTCGGCCTCGCGCGCCTGGAGGAGGAGTACCGCACCGCCATCGCGGGACGGTCGGGCGGCGCACGGCGCGCCGCCGGTGGGGAAGAACGACGACGCCGGCTCGCGGCGGGGCACCCGCGCGAGCGGAAATGGGGGCAGAAGATGACACGATGCCGACTCTGCGGCTCGGCGGCGCTGGGGAGCGTCGTCGACCTGGGGGCGACCCCGCCGTGCGAGAGCTTCCTCTCGGCGGAGCAGCTGGACCTGCCGGAGGCGACGTACCCGCTGCACCTGCGGGTCTGCACGGACTGCTGGCTCGCGCAGATCCCGCCGCTGATCACGCCGGAGGAGACGTTCAAGGAGTACGCGTACTTCTCCTCGTACTCGACCTCCTGGGTGGAGCACGCGCGCGCGTTCGTCGACGGTGCCGTGCGGAAGGTGGGGCTCGGTCCCGAGGCCTTCGTGGTCGAGGTCGCGAGCAACGACGGCTATCTGCTCAGGCACGTGGTCGAGCGGGGGATCCGCTGCCTCGGGATCGAGCCGTCGGTGAACGTCGGCGCCGCGGCCCGGGAGGCGGGCGTGCCCACGCTCACGGAGTTCCTGAGCCCGGAGACCGGTGCGGCCGTCCGCGCCGAGCACGGCCCGGCGGACCTGGTCGTCGCCAACAACGTGTACGCGCACATCCCCGACGTGGTCGGCTTCACCCGGGGGCTGCGTTCCCTGGTCGCCGACGACGGCTGGGTCTCCATCGAGGTGCAGCACCTGCTGACCCTGATCGAGGAGAACCAGTACGACACGATCTACCACGAGCACTTCCAGTACTACACGGTCGCGTCCGCGGCGCGGGCGCTCGCGAGCGGCGGGCTGACGCTCGTGGACGTCGAGCTGCTGCCCACGCACGGCGGCTCGATCCGGCTGTGGGCCCGTCCCGACGGGGTGGCCGGTGAGCCGTCCCGCCGGGTGGCCGAGGTGCTGGACCGGGAGAAGGCCGCCGGGCTCCAGGAGCTGTCCGGGTACACGGAGTTCTCCGACCGGGTGGCGAAGGTCCGCCGGGACCTGCTGCGGTTCCTCGTCGAGGCGGCCGAGCGCGGCGAGACGGTCGTCGGCTACGGCGCCCCGGGCAAGGGCAACACCCTGCTCAACCACTGCGGCGTCCGGCCCGACCTGCTCGCGTACACGGTCGACCGCAACCCGTACAAGCACGGCAGGTTCACCCCGGGCACCCGGATCCCGATCCTGTCGCCCGAGCAGATCGCCGCCGACAGGCCTGACTACGTCCTCGTCCTCCCGTGGAACCTGCGGGCCGAGCTGGTCGAGCAGCTGTCGTACGTGCACGAGTGGGGCGGCCGGCTCGTCTTCCCCATCCCGGAACTCAGCATCGTCGAGGTGAAGGCATGAAGGTCGTCCTGTTCTGCGGCGGTTACGGGATGCGGATGCGCAACGGCACCGCCGACGACGTCCCCAAGCCCATGGCGATGGTCGGTCCGCGGCCGCTGATCTGGCACGTCATGCGCTACTACGCGCACTACGGGCACAAGGAGTTCATCCTGTGCCTCGGGTACGGGGCGCACCACATCAAGGACTTCTTCCTCCACTACGAGGAGACGACGTCCAACGACTTCGTGCTGCGGGGCGGCAAGACCGAGCTGCTGTCCACCGACATAGCCGACTGGACGATCACGTTCGCGCAGACGGGCATCGAGTCGCCGATCGGGGAGCGGCTGCGCCGGGTGCGGCACCACCTGGACGGCGACGAGATGTTCCTCGCCAACTACGCCGACGTGCTCACCGACGCGCCGCTGGACGAGATGGTCGACCGGTTCGCCGCGCGCGACGCCGGCGCGTCGATGATGGTGGTGCCGCCGCAGTCCTCGTTCCACTGCGTGGAGCTGGGCGAGGACGGTCTGGTGGGGGGCATCACCGCGGTGGCCGACATGCCGCTGTGGGAGAACGGCGGCTACTTCGTGCTCCGCCAGGAGGTCTTCGACCACATACCCGAGGACGGGGACCTGGTCGCCGACGGATGCGCCGGACTCGCCAAGGAGGGCAGGCTGGTGGCGCACCAGCACCGCGGTTTCTGGAAGCCGACCGACACGGTGAAGGAGCGGGCCGCGCTCGACGAGGCCTACACCCGGGGCGAGCGTCCGTGGGCCGTGTGGAGCGGTCCGGCGCCGGAGCGCGGGCGTGATCGGCCTCGGGGCCGGACGCCCCTGGAACGGATCGTCGCGGTGGGCGCGCACTGCGACGACATCGCCATCGGCGCCGGCGGCACGCTCCTGACGATGTGCCTGGCGCGGCCGGGCCTGCGGGTCGACGCGCTGGTGCTCTCCGGTGGCGGCGGCGAGCGGGAGGAGGAGGAGCGGGCCGCGCTCGCCGCGTTCTGTCCGGGCGCCGAACTGCGCCTGACCGTCCTCAAGCTGCCGGACGGCCGGCTGCCCGTGCACTGGGACGAGGCCAAGGCCGCCGTCGAGGAGCTGCGCGCGGCGACGGACCCGGATCTGATCCTGGCCCCGCGGACCGATGACGCGCACCAGGACCACCGGGGCCTGGCGCAACTGATCCCCACCGCCTTCCGTGACCATCTCGTCCTGGGCTACGAGATCGTCAAGTGGGACGGCGACCTCGGCCGGATGGCGGCGTACCAGCCGCTGTCGCCGGAGGTCGCCGAGCGGAAGGTGCGGCTGCTGCAGGAGCACTATCCCTCGCAGCGGCACCGGCCCTGGTACGACCGGGAGGCCTTCCTCGGCCTCGCCCGGATCCGTGGCATCGAATGCCAGGCGCGGTACGCCGAGGCCTTCGCCGTCACCAAACTCACGCTCGATCTCGGCACTTCCGATCTGGGGGAATGAACCTTGCGCGTACTGCTGACCGGACACCAGGGCTACCTGGGCACCGTGATGGCCCCGGTCCTCACGGCCGCCGGACACGAGGTCGTGGGCCTCGACTCCGGCCTGTTCGCCGACTGCGTCCTCGGCCCGCGGCCCGCCGACCCGTCCGGCCACCGGGTGGACCTGCGTGACGTCACGGCCGAGCACGTGGCCGGGGTGGACGCGGTGATCCACCTGGCCGCGCTCTCCAACGACCCGCTGGGTTCGCTGGCGCCCGACCTCACGTACGACATCAACCACCACGCCTCGGTGCGGCTCGCCAGGCTGGCCCGCGAGGCGGGCGTGAAGCGCTTCCTGTACGCGTCGACCTGCTCCGTCTACGGCGCCGCGGGCGGCGGCGACCTGGTCGGCGAGGACGCCCCGCTGCGCCCGGTGACGCCGTACGCGGAGTCCAAGGTGCGGGTGGAGGACGACCTGCACGCGCTGGCCGACGGGGACTTCACCCCGGTGTACATGCGCAACGCCACCGCGTTCGGCTACTCGCCCCGGCTGCGCGCCGACATCGTGCTGAACAACCTGGTGGGCCACGCCCTGCTGTCCGGCGAGGTCCTCGTCCTCTCCGACGGCACCCCTGGCGGCCGCTGGTGCACGCCGCCGACATCGCGCGGGCCTTCACGGCCGCGCTGACCGCGCCGCGCGAGGCGGTGCACGACCGGGCGTTCAACATCGGCAGCGAGGCCAACAACGTCACGGTCGCCGAGATCGCCGAGCGGGTCGCCGAGGCGGTGTCCGGGGCGAAGGTGCGGATCACCGGGGAGAACGGCGCCGACCCCCGCTCCTACCGGGTGGACTTCTCCCGCTTCCGCGCCGCGATCCCCGGCTTCGACTGCGAGTGGACGGTGGAGCGGGGCGCGCGCGAACTCGCCGAGGCCTACCGGGAGCACGGGCTGACCCAGGAGGACTTCGAGCGGCGCTTCACCCGGCTCGCCGTGCTCCGCTCGGCGACCGAGGCCGGTGCCGTCGACGACACCCTGCGGTGGCGCCGATGACCGAGGTCGATCCCGGCAAGGAGATGCACGCGCTGGTGGAGCGGCTGTACCCGCTGTGCCGGAGCATCACCGGCGACGGGGTGCGCGCCACCCTGGACATCGTCGGCGAGTACGTCCCGCTGACGGTGCACGAGGTGCCGACGGGGACGCGGGTGCTCGACTGGACGGTGCCGCAGGAGTGGAACATCCGGGACGCGTACGTCGCCGACGGCACGGGCCGGCGGGTCGTGGACTTCGCCGCGTCCAGCCTGCACGTGCTCGGCTACAGCGTGCCGGTGGCGCGGACCATGCCGCTGTCCGAGCTGCGCGAGCACCTGCACACCCTGCCGGAGCACCCGAGCTGGGTGCCGTACCGCACCAGCTACTACACGCCGGACTGGGGGTTCTGCCTGGCCCAGGAGACCCTGGACGCGCTGCCGGACGGCGAGTACGAGGTGCGCATCGACTCCACCCTGGAGGACGGCCACCTCACCTACGCCGAGCACGTGGTCCCCGGGCGGGTCGCCGACGAGGTGATCGTCTCCTGCCACGTCTGCCACCCGGCGCTGGCCAACGACAACATGGCCGGTGTCGCGGTGGCGGTGTTCCTGGCCCGGGCGCTGGCGGAGACGACCCCGCACTACACGTACCGGTTCGTCTTCGCGCCCGGGACCATCGGGGCGATCACCTGGCTGGCCCGCAACGCGGAGCGGATCGAGCGGGTGAAGCACGGGCTGGTGCTGGCCTGCGCGGGCGACCCGGGCAGTCTGACGTACAAGCGGAGCAGGCGCGGGGACGCGGAGATCGACCGGGTGATGCAGTACGTCCTCGCCGCCTCCGAACGTCCGCACAGCGTCAACGAGTTCACGCCGTACGGATACGACGAGCGGCAGTACTGCTCGCCCGGGTTCGACCTCGGCGTGGGCTCGCTCAGCCGGACCCCGTACGCGGGCTATCCCGAGTACCACACCTCGGCGGACAACCCGGACTTCGTCTCCCCGGAGGCGCTGGCGGACACGCTCGCCGTCTGCCGCGAGGCGTTCTCGGTGCTCGACCGCGACCGGCGGTACGTCAACCTCAGCCCGTACGGCGAACCACAGCTGGGCAGGCGGGGGTTGTACGCCTCACTCGGCGGCCGCAGCGACGCGAAGGAGGCCCAGATGGCCATGCTCTGGGTGCTCAGCATGTCCGACGGCGAGCACAGCCTGCTGGACGTGGCCGAGCGCTCCGGGCTGCCGTTCGACACCGTCGCCGCCGCGGCGGACGCCCTGGGCGCCGCCGAGCTGATCAAGGCATGACGCCGATGACCACCGAGGAGGAGAGGACGACGAGACCGGCCGGGTCCGCCCGCCGGGCCGTCGCCGGCCGCCTGTCCTGGGGACTGGCCGACCAGGCGGCCTCCAGCATGAGCAACTTCGCGGTGGGCGTCTATGTGGCGCGCTCCCTCGGACCGACCGCGTTCGGCGTGTTCAGCCTGGCCTGGGTGACGTACGGCGTGGTGCTCGGCGCCTCCGCGGCCTGGCCACCGACCCGCTGGTGGTGCGGTTCAGCGCCGTCCCGGAGGCGTCCTGGCGCGCGGCGGTGGCCCGGTCCTCGGGCGCCGCGCTCGGCCTCGGCGCCGCCGTCGGCGCGGTGTGCCTCCTGGTCGGGCTCGCCCTCGGCGGCAGCGTGGGGCCGGCCTTCGCCTGCCTGGGCGTCGTCCTGCCGGGGCTGCTTCTCCAGGACGCCTGGCGGTTCGCCTTCTTCGCGGCCGGCACCGGGAAGAAGGCGTTCGTCAACGACCTCGTGTGGGGCGCCGCGCTCGTCCCCGCCATGGTCGTGGCGGCGCGCGTGGGCAGCGTGGCCGCCTTCGTGCTCGCCTGGGGCGGGTCCGCGGCGGTGGCCGCGGGCTACGGCTGGCTCCAGTCCGGCATCCGGCCCCGGGTCGCGCGGGCCCGCGGCTGGCTCCACGAGCAGCGGGACCTCGGCTTCCGCTACCTCGTCGAGAACAGCAGCCTCAGCGGCGCGGGCCAGCTGCGGGCGTACGGGCTCGGCGCGATCGCCGGGGTCGGCGCGGTGGGCGCGGTCCGGGGCGCGGAGCTCCTGCAAGGCCCGTTCCTCGCCCTCCTCATGGGCCTGTCCTCGTCACCGTCGCCGAGGCGGCGCGGGTGCTGCGGGGCCCCGGACCGGCTCGGCCGGTTCTGTCTGCTGCTCGGCGGCGGGCAGGCCGCCGCCGCGCTGCTCTGGGGCGCGGCGCTGCTCCTCCTGCCGGACCGGCTCGGCGAGCTCGTGCTCGGCGACGTCTGGCACTCCGCCTCGGAGCTCATCGTGCCGGCCACGCTCAGCGTCGCGGGCGCCGGTCTCGGCACCGGGGCCGCGGCCGGGCTGCGTGCGCTCGGCGCGGCCCGGCGCAGCCTGCGCGCCCAGCTGTTCGCCTCCGTCTGCTACGCCGGCGGCGGGCTCGGCGGGGCGGCCCTGGCCGGCACGGTCGGCTCGGCCTGGGGCGTCGCCGCCGCGACCGTCGGCAGCTCGGCCGTGTGGTGGCTGCACCTGCGCGCCGGCCGGCGCGAGCACCACGTGAACCCGATCCCCGAAGTGAGGACCTCATGACCGCCCGACCCAGGCTGACCGTCGGCCTGCCCGTGTACAACGGCGAGGAGTACCTCGCCGAATCGCTCGACGCCCTGCTCGGCCAGACCTACGGGGACTTCGAGCTGGTCGTCTCCGACAACGCCTCGACCGACGGGACCCAGGAGATCGCCCGCGCGTACGCCGCGCGGGACCCCCGCGTGCGGTACCTCCGGCTGCCCCGGAACGTCGGCGCCACGCCGAACCACAACCGGGTGTTCGTCGAATGCCGCACCGAACTGTTCAAGTGGGCCTCGCACGACGACCTGTACGCGCGGGACCTCCTCAAGCGCTGCGTGGAGGCGCTGGACGAGCGGCCGGAGGTGATCCTCGCCCATGCCGACCAGGCGGTCATCGACGAGGACGGGAAGGTGAAGGTCCCGTACGAGTACACGCTCGCCACCGCCTCGCCGCGCGCTCCGGAGCGCTTCCGCAGCATGCTGTTCGAGCCGGGCGGCGACGACTTCTACGGGGTGATCCGGGCCGATGTGCTGCGGCGGGTGAAACCGCTCGACAGCTACCACCACGCGGACCGCACGTTCGTCTCCGAGATCGGCCTGCACGGGCCCTTCCACCAGGTGCCGGAGCTGCTGTACTTCCGCCGCGACCACCCCGCCCGCGCCGAGCGGGCCAACCCGTCCAAGCGCTCCCGGTGCGTCAACCTGGATCCGCGCCGGGCCGGCCTCCTGCACCCGACGCCCCGGCTGCTCGCCGAGTACGTCTGGGGTTCGTCTCGGCGATCCGGCGGGCGCCGCTGTCCGCGGCCGACCGGCGCGCGTGCTACCGCCACCTGGCCGAGTGGGCGACCAGCCGGGCCCGGCCGGGCGGCGCGGGCGAGCGGGTCGAGGACCGCGCCCCGGTCGACCCGGACCTCCTCGCCGTCTCCGTCGACGCCCTGGTCGCCGGCCGGGAAGGCGGGCGGGCATGACGTCCCCGCACGGAACCCCGGTGCGCGTCGGGGTGTTCGGCCTGCTCGGCTCCGGCAACCTCGGCAACGACGGCTCGCTCGAAGCCGTGCTCGGCTACCTCCGCGCCCGGCACCCGGAGGCGGTCGTGGACGCGCTGTGCGGCGGCCCCGAGGTCGTGAGGAGCCGGTTCGGGATCCCCGCGACGCGGCTGCACTGGTACCGCGGGGAGTACCGGACCGCGTCCCGCGCGGGCGCGGTCGCGGGAAGGGTCTGGGGAAGCTCGTCGACGCCTTCCGCACCGCCGCCTGGGTGCGCCGGCACGACGTGGTGATCGTGCCGGGCATGGGCGTCCTGGAGGCCACGCTGCCGCTGCGGCCGTGGGGCTTCCCGTACGCCCTGTTCCTGCTCTGCGCCTCCGGCCGGCTGCTCGGCGCCCGGGTCGCGCTGGTCGGCGTCGGCGCCGCCCCGATCGGCAACCGGTCGACCCGGGCGCTGGTGCGCTGGTCGGCGCGGCTCGCCGCGTACCGCTCCTACCGGGACGCCCTGTCCCGCGACGCGATGCGGGCGATGGGCGTGGACACCCGGCGCGACGAGGTCCACCGGACCTCGCGTTCTCCCTGCCGGCGCCGCCGCCGGGCGAGCCCTCGGGCGCGCCGGGGCCGGTCGGCGTCGGCGTCATGGCCTTCCACGGCGGCGACGACGACCGGGCGCGGGCCGAGGAGATCCACCGGCGGTACCTCGAAGGGAAGATCCGCTTCGTCCGCGCGCTGGTCGAGGACGGCAGGCCGGTCCGGCTGCTCACCGGCGACGCGGTCGACGCGCCGGTGGTCGCCGCGATCCTCGACGCGGTCGACTCGCCGCTGGTCAACGCCGCCGAGACGGACTCGCTGGCCGATCTGATGAAGGAGATGGCGGCGGTCGACACGGTGGTGGCGACCCGCTACCACAACCTGATCTGCGCGCTGAAGGTCGGCACGCCGACGCTCGCCGTGGGCTACGCGGTGAAGAGCGACGCGCTGATGGCGCAGATGGGTGTCGCCGAGTACTGCCATCCGGCCCGTGAGGTCGACGCGGACCGGCTGCTCGCACAGTTCCGGTCGCTGGAGCGGCACTCGGCCGAGGTGCGGCGGACCCTCGCCGAGCGGAACCGGGACGCCGCCCGGCGCCTCGACCAGCACTTCGCCGCCCTGACCGCGGCCCTGTTCCCCACGATCCGGCACGCCCGTGCCCGGCAGGAGACCCCATGAAAGCGACCGAAGTCCCGCAGATCGCCGGCGCGTACCTGTTCGAGCCGATCCCGCACGCCGACGCACGCGGCTTCTTCTGCCGCACCTTCGACGCCGAGGTGGTGCGCTCGGTGGGCCTCGACCCGGACGCCTTCGTCCAGGACAGCGTGTCCCGTTCGGTCCGGGGCGTGCTGCGCGGCCTGCACCTGCGCTCGGGCGCCGGCGAGGCCAAGCTCGTGCGCTGCTCGTACGGGAGGATCTTCGACGTCGTCGTCGACCTGCGTCCGGACTCGCCGACCTACCGCAACGTGGCCTCCTTCGAGCTGTCCGGCGAGACGCAGGTGAGTCTGTACATCCCGGCGGGGTGCGCGCACGGCCACCAGGCGCTGACCGAGACGGCGGACGTCTCGTACCGCATCGACCGCCCGCACGATCCCGCCGAGGACGTGACCATCGCCTTCGACGACCCGGAGCTCGCCGTTCCCTGGCCGCTGCCGGCCACGTCGATGACCCAGCGGGACCGGGAGGCGCCGCGCCTCTCCGAGGTCCTGAGCAAGATCTGAACCACCGCGGCCCCGAGGCGAGAAGAGAAGTGAGAACAGCGTGAACACCGAAGACACCGAGAAGCCCTTCCTGCCCCGGTCGCGGACGGCGAACGAGCGGCTGCACGCCCTGATCCCCGGGGCGCGCACACCTACGCCAAGGGCGACGACCAGTACCCCGAGCACCTCGCCCCGGTCATCAGCCACGGCCGCGGTGCCCATGTGTGGACATCGACGGCAACCGCTACATCGAGTACGGCTCCGGCCTGCGGTCGGTCAGCCTCGGCCACGCCCATCCCCGCGTGACCGAGGCGGCGCGGCGGGAGCTGGACCGCGGCAGCAACTTCGTCCGGCCGTCCATCGTGGAGCTCGAAGCCGCGGAGCGCTTCCTCGCCACGGTGCCGACGGCCGAGATGGTGAAGTTCGCGAAGAACGGCTCCGACGTCACCACCGCCGCGGTGCGCCTCGCCCGCGCCGTCACCGGGCGCCCGCGGGTGGCCCTCTGCGGCGACCATCCGTTCTTCTCCGTCGACGACTGGTTCATCGGCACGACGCCGATGTCCGCCGGCATCCCGACCTCGACCAGCGAGCTCACGGTGACGTTCCCGTACGGGGACCTGGCCGCGACGGAGGAGCTGCTCGCCCGGTACGAGGGGGAGGTCGCCTGCCTGATCCTGGAACCCGCCGGTCACGTCGAGCCCCCGCCGGGGTACCTCGCCGGGCTGCGCGCGCTCGCGGACCGGCACGGATGCGTGCTGGTCTTCGACGAGATGATCACCGGCTTCCGCTGGTCCGAGGCGGGCGCCCAGGGCCTGTACGACGTCGTCCCCGACCTCTCCACCTTCGGCAAGGCGCTGGGCAACGGGTTCGCGGTGTCCGCGCTGGCCGGGCGCCGCGAGCTGATGGAGCGGGGCGGGCTGCGCCACTCCGGCGACCGGGTGTTCCTGCTGTCCACCACGCACGGCGCGGAGACGCACTCGCTGGCCGCCGCGATGGCCGTGCAGACCACCTACACCGAGGAGGGCGTCACCGCGCGGCTGCACGCCCTCGGCGAGCGGCTGGCCGCCGGTGTCCGCGAGGCCGCGGCGTCCATGGGCGTCGGCGACCACGTCCTGGTACGGGGCCGGGCCAGCAATCTGGTCTTCGCCACCCTCGACGAGAACCTGCGGCCGTCGCAGGAGTACCGCACGCTGTTCCTGCGCGGGCTCCTCGCGGGCGGGGTGCTGGCCCCGTCCTTCGTGGTGAGCAGCGCGCTCGACGAGGCCGACATCGACCGCACCGTCGAGGTGGTGGCCGAGGCCTGCGCCGGGTACCGGAAGGCGCTGGAGGCCGCCGATCCCACCCCTGGCTGTCCGGGCGGCCGGTGAAGCCGGTGTTCCGCCGCCTGGTATGACGGTACGTCAGCCCTGCGGTCTCCGCAGGGCGTTGGACGGTCGGCCGGTGATCCGGTCGGCCGTCCGGTCGACCAGCCACGCGGTCGCCGGCACCACCGCCAGCGCGGTGCAGAGGCCGCCGAGGGTGTCGGTCGGGTAGTGCGCGTCGAGCGCGACCTGCGCCCAGCCCATCAGGGCGCCGCCGCCGAGGCCACGGCGAGGACGAACACCGTGCCGGCCACCCTGCCGAGACCGAGCCGGCCGGCCGCGAGCAGCGCCGCCACGAGGGCGAAGGCGGTGAGGAAGGCGGTGTGCCCGCTCGGGTAGGAGAAGTGCCCGCCGTGGATGGTGCGTCCCACCAGGGGCTTGAGCAGCGTCGTCGCCACCACGCTCAGGCCGGGGCCGGCGAGGACGAGCACCGCCGCGCGGGGCGCCGTGCCCGCAGGCAGACCGCCACGGCGGCCCTGATCAGCAGCACCGATCCGGCGGGCTCCCCAGGAAGTCGGCGGCGTCGGCGACGGACCGCCACGGCTGCCCCACGCCCTGCGCCGCCGCCCAGATCCGCGCGTCCACCGCGCCGGGCTCGCTGTGACCGGCGTACCGGAGTCCGAGCACGGCGGCCGCCGTCGCGGCGAGGACCGCGATCAGGCCGAGCCAGGGGCGGGGCGCGGGGGCAGCACCGCGGGCTCCCGATCCGCTTCGGCCAGGCGATCCAAGGCGAGCCCCGTCGTGTCCGCCCCGAACTCGGCTGCCCGGCCGGTGACTTGGCCGGGGTGTCGGGGTCAGCCTCCCCGTCACCCTAACCGACCGTCCGGGAGGGCGGCGCGTCACAGGACGCGGCGCAGGGCTCCCTCGGCGCGGAGGGCGTCCAGGGTGGGGTAGCCGTCGACGGCCATGATGAGGTCGGTCTCGGCGAGGAGGGAGCGCAGGACGTGGACGATGCCGTCCTCGCCGCCGAGGGCGAGGCCGTAGGCGTAGGGGCGGCCGATGCCGACCGCCGTGGCGCCGAGGGCGAGGGCCTTGACGACGTCGGCGCCGGTGCGGACGCCGGAGTCGAAGAGCACGGGCAGGCCCTCGGCGGCGGCGACCACCTCGGGAGGGCGTCGAGGGCGGGCAGGCCGCCGTTAGTCTGGCGGCCGCCGTGGTTGAGCAGTAGACGCCGTCGACGCCACCGTCCCTGGCCCGGCGGACGTCCTCGGGGTGGCAGATGCCCTTGAGGAGGATCGGCAGGTCGGTGAGGGAGCGCAGCCAGGCGAGGTCGTCCCAGACGAGCGGCTTGCCGAAGATCCCGGCCCATTCGGCGACGGCGGCGCGCGGGTCCTCCTCGGGGGCCTTGGCGAGGCGGGCCCGGAAGACGGGGTCCGAGAAGTAGTTGGCCAGGCAGTGCCCGCGCAGCTGCGGGAAGTTGCCGGTGGAGAGGTCGCGGGGGCGCCAGCCGGTGACCCAGGTGTCGAGGGTGACGACGATGCCCCGGAAGCCGGCGGCCTCGGCGCGGTGGACCAGGCTCTCCGCGAGGGCGCGGTCGGTGGGGGTGTAGAGCTGGAAGAAGCCGGGGGTGTCCCCGTGTGCGGCGGCTGTCCGCTCCATGGGGTCGACGGTGAGCGTGGAGGCGATCATCGGGACGCCGGTACGGGCGGCGGCGCGGGCCGTCGCGAGGTCGCCATGTCCGTCCTGGGCGCAGAGCCCGATCACTCCGACGGGCGCCATGAACAGCGGGGACGGCAGCGTGAGGCCGAACAGGTCGACGGACAGGTCGCGTTCGGCGGCGCCGACCATCATGCGCGGGACGAGCCCCCACCGCCGGAAGGCCGTGACGTTGGCCTCCTGGGTGTGCTCGTCGCCCGCGCCGCCGGCCACGTACGACCAGAGGGAGGGGGTCAGCGCCGCCCGTGCCCTCGCCTCCAGGTCCGCGAAGGCCATCGGCAGGGCGGGCGTGACGCCGAAGAGCCCGTTGAGGTAGATCTCGTTCTGGTAGTCGCCGTACTTCGGGGTCATGCGTCGTCCCTTCCGGTGCCTCGTCGGATCGGATCAGGCGGAGGGCGCGGCCGGGAGCCGTACGCCGAACCACTGCTCGGCGCCGTACTCCTCGAAGCGTGCCACCTCGGTGAACCCCAGCTTCGCCGCGAGGCGCATCGCGCGGTCGTTGGCGCTCCGGGTGGTGAGCACCACCGGCTCGTCGGGGAGTTCGGCGGCGAACCAGTCGAGGGCCGCCGCGCACGCCTCGGCGGCGTACCCGCGTCCCCAGGCCTCCGGCAGGAGCAGGTAGCCGAGTTCGGCCTCGCCGCCCTCCGGCCGGACGCGCCCCTGGCGCTCCGCGTCGCGCCGGTCGAGGGTGACCATGCCGATCATCGTCCCGTCGCGCTCGATCACGAAGAGGCGCGGGCGTCGTCCGGGCGTCTCGGGCATCGTGCGCTCGATCTCGTCGCGCGGCCGGGCTCCCCGAGGTGGGTGCCCACCTCCGGCGAGGCGAACAGCTCGACGAACGCCGCGCGGTCGCGGGCCTCGGACTCCCGGAGCACGAGCCTCTCGGTGCTGATCGGGGCGGGCGGCCAGGTGTCATGTCCGAGTTCAGTCATGGCGGGCAACCTACCGCGCCGGAGGCGTCTCCGGGGCGATGATCACGATGTCGTCCTCCGGGTGCCAGTACCGGACGTGGGCCTTGGGCGGGTTGATGCGCAGGCCGTCGTCGGGGGGCGTCGGGGCGTGGGAGCGGTAGCCGATGGCGCAGGCGCCCTGGTGGGCGGCGGAGGCGGCGACGGCGGCGAAGGAGGCGGTGCGGCCGGTCCTGACGTAGTGGGCGGCGGGACGGAGGTGGAGGGTGTTGCCGTCCGGGGCGAGGAGTTCCCCGAAGACGGCGGTGAGGTGGGGGTTCTGGGAGATCTGGGTCATCAGGAGTCCGATGAGCCTGCCGCTGACGACGAAGTCTGCGCCGGGGGCCGACGGGGCGATGAGCCGGTTGCGGTCGTCGGTCAGTTCGGTGACGACGGGCACGCGCCGCCGCTCTCCTGTTCTCCGGCCCGCAGGTGGAGGAGGGTGACGAGCGTCCGGTCGTCCGGGTCGGCGCGGCCCGGCCGGTGGTCGGGGCCGAGCACGATCACGGCGTCGTATCCGGCGGGTCCAGCGCGTCGGTGGTCGCGCGCAGCGTGGGGTCGCTGGGCCGGTGGAGCACCGCCAGTCGCGCGCCGACGGTTTCGGCGACGGTCCGGACGGCGGCGACGGTGGCGGTGCGCGGCTCGGCCACGACGTCGAGGAGCGAGCCGGGCGGGGTGCGGCGCGCCAGGTGGGCGGCGATCCGGGGGCCCGGCGGTTCCAGCCGAGGAGGAGGACGCGTTCGGGGTGCCCGGGGTCTCGGGCGGCGCGTGGGTGAGCGCCGTCGGGTCGTAGGGCGCGGGGGTGGCGGAGAGGCGGGTCGACCGTTCGTCCTCGGCGATCACGAGGAGGGTGTCGTCGGCGAGGATCCGGGTGGAGCGGGGCGGGTTGAGCGCGAGGGTGCCGTCGGCGTGGACGATGCCGACGGCGGTCGACACCGGGCAGGCGCGGGCGGCCTCGTCGAAGGTGCGGCCCGGCAGGCCCGGTTCCCGGACGGTGTGGAACTCGTGTCCGGCGAAGTCGAGGAGTTCCTGGTGGACGAGGGAGAGTCCGGGCCGGCGGACGCAGTCGACGAGGAGCCGGGCCGCGAGGTCGTCCATGTCGAGGACGGTGGCCCGGGGTCCGCCGGCGAGCCGGGCGGCGGCGAGGTAGCGGTCGTCGCGCACGGCGGCGACGACGCGTACGGGATCCGTCTCCGTCAGGGACGCCGAGAGGGACAGCAGGGTCTTGACGACCTCGGCGTCGTCGCGGGGTGGTCGCGGGCAGGACGAGGACGCAGTCCGCGGTGGCCGGGCTGACGCGTGCGAGGGCGGCCGGGTCGGTGGGTCGGCCGCTGCGGCAGACGACCTTGGTGCGGCCCGTGGTGCCGGCGGTGGCGCGGAGGTCCTCCTCCATGGCGGGTTTGTCGCGGTCGGCGAGGACGGCGACGATCCGGCGGCGGCGGTCGGTGCGGGCGGCGACGAGTTCGGCGACGACGGTGGGGATCTGTTCGGACCAGCCGAGGACGACGGTGTGTCCGCGTTCCAGGATCGTGGCGTGGCCCCGGTTGAGGGCGATGAGGCGGTCGGTGAGCCCGGTGGTGATGAGGCTGACGAGGGTGGAGACGTAGAAGAGCGCGATGAGGGCGAGGAGGACGGACAGGGCGACGCGCAGGGGCGGGCCGACCTCGCCGCCCAGGCGCATGGTCTGTCCGGTGTTGCGCCACACCGCCGCGATCCTGGCGCCGAGGGAGGCGGGGGTGCGCTGGTCGGTCCAGGCGAGGAGGGTGCTGACGGGGACGACGAGCGCCAGACAGACGAGGGCCAGCCAGCCGCAGAGGGCGGCGGTGCCGCGGGTGAGGGTGCTGTCGAACCAGTAGTGGAAGCGTTCCTCGGGGGAAGGGGTCCGGTGGGCGGGCCCGGTCCGGTGGGCGGTGGCCGGGGTCTCCTCGGTCCGGCCGGGACCGGGGCCCTGTGCGGCGCCCCGCTGCCCGGGAACGACTTTTCTGTCTTCTTTACGCACGTCAGCAGGGTGCCGCCCCGCCGTCGGCGGTGGGGCGGCATCCGGGCATATTCATCCCTTCGTGATCAGGCGTACGGATCGAAGGGGATTCCGGCCGGCTTCGCCTTGGCCAGGTGCGCGGCGAAGTTGCCGTCCTTGAGGCCGAAGACCGCGCTGCCGAAGTCGGCCTGGCTGAGCTTGTCGCGGATGCCCGGGGGGTAGCCGTTCCAGCCGACCAGGGCGGGGAACTGCCAGGTGTGCTGGTGGTTCTCGGGCGGTTCGTCGTTGGAGTTGGCCGGGCGGAAGCAGTGGGTGCCGATGCCGTCCTTGTGGTAGACGGCCTTCGGGTGGGTGCCGTCCCAGCGGATCTTGTCGCGGCCGTAGACGTTGAAGTTGCCGTGGGCGGAGGTGGAGACGTACTGGGCCTGGTCGTTCTGCACCCAGACCACGACGTGCTCCCAGTCGTGGCGGTGTCCGCCGAGGCCGCTGCCGATCAACGCCTGGTCCTTCTCGAAGTAGAGGCCGTAGATGATGGCGCACCAGCCGTTGTTGCACTTGGCGCGCGCGTAGCCGTTGGTGTTGGTGAGGTCCGAGGCGTCGTGGCACTGGCCGTTGAGGGCGCCGGACGGGTTGAGGCCGCCGTTGAGCGTCCCGTCGGGGCCGATCGCGGGGGTGGGGTAGCAGCCGTCGGTGTCGTAGTCGTACGCCGGCTGGAAGGTCTGCTCCAGGCCGTCGGCGTTGGCGGGCAGGGCGGTGGGCGGCGCGGCGAACGCGCTGCTCGGCAGGGCGACGAGCAGCGCGAGGGCGCCGGCGAGGGCGAGGGCGCCCCTGGTGGCGCGGGCCTGTGTCTTCACGGTTTCCCCGGGTCGGTTGGCGTGGACCGAGCGCATCTTGACATGCCCACTCCATGTACGCGAGGGCGCCCGCGCCCCCGTTCACCGTAGTGCCGCCTCCACCAGCCGGCGGACCTCCTCGGCGGGGACGGTCCCGCCGTTCACCAGGCGGTCGAAGACCAGGCCGTCCACGCAGGTGAGCAGGGTGACCGTGCGCGCGGGGGCGTCCGCGAGGCCCCGGGCGGCGAGGAAGTCCTCGACGGAGCGGCGGGCCTCGTTGTCGCGCGGGACGAGGATCTCCCGGAGCTCGGGGTGGCGCACGCTCTCCAGGGCGCAGGCGTAGCGCGCGAGGGAGCGGCTCCGGCCCTCCCGGTGAGCCGGAGCGCGGCGAACGCGGTGAGTCCGGCGACGAGTTCCCCGGCGTCGCGCGGCGCTCCGGCCCGCCGCCCGGCCTCCTGGATCTCCCGCTGGTCCCGCTCGACGAGGCGGAGCACGAGCGCGGTCAGGAGCGACCGGCGGGTGCGGTGGTACGCGGACGTGGTGCCGGGCGGGAGGCCGGCGGCCCGGTCGACGGCGCGGTGGGTGAGCCCGCGCATGCCGTGCTCGGCGAGGACGTCGATGGCGGTGTCGGCGAGGAGGTCGCGGCGGGCGGCGGAGGAGGCGGACATCCCCTTTCTACACCTGTAGAGGGCAGGAGTACGGTTCTTCTACAGGTGTAGAAGACGCGATGAAGGGGGCCCGGCATGGGCGGCGGGAACGCGGTGGTGGTCGGGGGCGGGATCGGCGGCCTCGCGGCGGCGATCGGACTGCGGCGGGTCGGCTGGGAGGTGACCGTCCTCGAACGCGCCGCCGCCCTCGGCGACGCCGGCGCGGGCATCTCCTCCACGCCAACGGCATCCGCGCCCTGGACGCCCTGGGGTCGGCGAGGCGGTGCGCGGGGCGGCCCGGCCCCAGTACACCGGCGGCACCCGCGTCCCGGGCGGCGGCCGGCTGGCCCGGATGGACGGGGCCGCCCTGGAGCGGGCACTCGGCACCCCGATCGTCGGGATTCCGCGCGCCGCCCTGCACCGGCTGCTGCGCGCGGCGCTGCCCGCCGACTGCCTGGTCGTCGGGGCCGAGGTGACCTCCTGGACCCGATCGCCCCGGACCGGGTGGGCGTGGTCACCGGCGAGGGGGTGCGGGAGGCGGATCTGGTGGTGGCCGCCGACGGCGTGAACAGTGCCCTGCGCGCGCTGCTCCTCCCCGGCCACCCGGGGCCGGTGTACAGCGGCTCCACCGTCCTGCGCGCGATCACCGACTCCCCGTACCGCTCGCGACCGACTTCGAGCTGACCTGGGGCCGTGGCGCCGAGTTCGGGCACATCGCCTTCGCCGACGGGCGGGCCGAGTGGCACGCCGTGCTCAACTCCCCGGCGGGGGTGCGGCATCCGGACCCGCTGGACGTGCTGCGCCGCCGCTTCCGGGACTGGCACGAGCCGATCCCGGCCCTCCTGGCGGCGACCCGTCCCGAGGCGGTGCTGCACCACGACATCCACGAACTGGCCACTCCCTGACGACGTTCGTCGCGGGCCGGGCCGCCCTGCTCGGGGACGCGGCCCACGCCATGACCCCGCATCTCGGCCAGGGCGCCTGCCAGGCCCTTGAGGACGCGGTGTCGCTGGCCGCCGCGCTCGCCGCCGCGCCCGACGTCCGCACGGCCCTGGCCCGGTACGACGCCGAGCGGCGCCCGCGCAGCCAGGCCGTCGCCCGCGCGGCCCGCCAGGCCGGCCGGATGGGCCAGCGGCTCGCGCACCCCGTCGCCGTCGCCGTACGCAACACGGCCCTGCGGGTGGTTCCGGACCGCGCGACGCTGCGCGCCGTCCTGCGGCACGCCGACTGGACGCCGCCGCGCCTGGAACCGTCAATAAACTAGACGAGACGTATCGTCTCACTTAGGGTGGCCGTCATGACCACCACCTCCCCCGCGCACATCGCCATGTTCTCCATCGCCGCCCACGGCCACGTGAACCCGAGCCTGGAGGTCATCCGCGAGCTCGTCGCCCGGGGCCACCGCGTCAGCTACGCCGTCCCCGCGTCCTTCGCCGAGAAGGTCGCGGAGACGGGGGCGACGCCCGTCGTCTACACCTCCACGCTGCCGACGGACGAGGACCCGGACGCCTGGGGCACCGAACTGATCGACAACCTCGAACCGTTCCTCGCCGACGCGACGCAGGCGCTGCCGCAGCTCGCCGAGGCCTTCGAGGCGGACCGGCCGGACCTCGTGCTCCACGACATCACCTCCTATCCGGCCCCCGTCCTCGCCCACACCTGGGGCGTGCCCGCCGTCTCGCTGTGGCCGAACCTGGTGCCCTGGGAGGGATACGAGGAGGAGGTCGCCGAGCCGATGTTCGCCGAGCTCAAGGCCTCGCCGCGCGGCAGGGCGTACTACGCGCGCTTCGAGGCGTGGCTCCGGGAGCACGGGATCGACACCCACCCCGACCGGTTCGTCGCCCGCCCCGGCGCGCGCTCGTCCTCATCCCCGGGCCCTCCAGCCGCACGCCGACCGGGTCGACGAGTCCGTCCACACCTTCGTCGGCGCCTGCCAGGGCACCCGCGCCGAACAGGGCGCGTGGCAGCGGCCGGCCGGGGCCGAGAAGGTGGTCCTGGTGTCGCTCGGCTCCTCCTTCACCAAGCGGCCCGGCTTCTACCGGGACTGCGTCGAGGCCTTCGCCGGACTCCCGGGCTGGCACCTCGTCCTGCAGATCGGCAGGTTCGTCGACCCGTCCGAGCTCGGCGAGCTGCCGCCGAACGTCGAAGTGCACTCCTGGGTCCCCAGTTGGCGATCCTCCGGCAGGCCGACGCGTTCGTCACGCACGCGGGCGCGGGCGGCAGCCAGGAGGGGCTCGCCACCGCCACGCCCATGGTCGCCGTGCCGCAGGCGGTCGACCAGTTCGGGAACGCCGACATGCTCCAGTCACTGGGCGTGGCGCGGCACCTGCCCCTGGAGGAGGTCACCCCCGAGCGGCTGCGGGAGGCCGTGCTCGCGCTCGTCGGCGACCCCGAAGTGGCGCGCCGCGCACGGGAGGTCCAGGAGTCGATGGCCCGCGAGGGCGGCACGCCCCGCGCCGCCGACCTGATCGAGGCGGAGCTCGCCTGACAACGACGCCCCGACGGCCGCCCCGCCCGCGACGACACGGCGGACCCGGCGGGGCGGGTCGCACCCCTGCCGCCACCCGAGCGAGTACGGTGCGTCATTGCCTCGACACGCACCGTCACGAAGGCGGTGCGGGGAGGCCCGACCGCACGAAGGAGACCTCGATGGCGATTCTGGTGAAGGCCGAGCTGCCGGGCGTGACGACCGATCAGTACGACGCCCTGAACGGCAGGCTCCAGGCCCTGCCCGACAACCCCTTCCAGGGCTGTCTGTCCCACGTCTGCGTGGCCACCGACTCGGGCCTGCTGATCCACGACCTGTGGGAGTCGGAGCAGGACATGCGGAGGTTCATGAACCGCGTGATGCCGTTGGCCGAGGAGATGGGCCTCCCCCAGGGCTCCCAGCCCGAGATCCACCAGGTCCACAACTACTGGATGCCGTGACCGGAGTCCCCCCGGGGACCGCCCGGCGGGGCGTAGGGTCCGTGTCATGTCCAAGACCGAGATCGACCAGGTGACCGCCGAGTTCTACGGCGCGTTCGACAACCGGGACGGCAAGGCCGCCGACGTGGACCGGATCCGGCGGCTCATGCTGCCGCAGGGGGTCGCCGTCTGCACCGCGCCCACGTTCACCGCGTACTCCGTGGAGGAGTTCGTCGTACCGCGCGAGAAGCTGCTCTCCGACGGGCGGCTCGTCGGGTTCTCCGAGTGGGAGACCTCCGAGGAGACGCGGATCGAGGGTGACCTCGCCTCCCGCTTCGGGACCTACCGCAAGTCCGGGGTCCTCGACGGGGAGCCGTACGAGGGCGAGGGCACCAAGACGCTCCAGTTCGTCCGGACGCCGGACGGCTGGCGCATCGCGGCCTTCTCCTGGTTCGACAAGCCCTGACCGGGAGACCGGCCCGCCGTCCCCTTGTACGGGAGGGGCGGGCCGGCTCCGTGTACGGGAGGGCGGCGGCCCGGCTCCGTCAGACCACGGCGCCCGTGCGCCGGCGCGGCGCGGGGCGGCCGGTTTCGGCGCCGGGCGGCGGGTCTCCAGGAGACGGCCAGCGGCATCGCCGTGAACACCGTGGACGCCATGCCCAGGACGACGCCCGCGAGCAGCGCGACGGAGAAGTCCGTGAGCGAGTCCCCGCCCAGGACCGCGAGCGCCACCAGGACGAAGAGCGCCCCATGCCGGTGTTGACCGTACGGGGCAGGGTCTGGGCGACGGCCCGGTCGGCGAGGTCCGCGAGCGGCACGCCCCGCCCCGGCGCCGCAGTTCCCGCAGCCGGTCGAGGACGACCACGGAGTCGTTGACCGAGTAGCCCACGACGGTGAGCAGCGCGGCCAGGAAGACGCTGTCCACCGGCTTGCCCAGCCAGGCGAAGAGGCCGACCACGAGCAGCACGTCCTGCGCCATCGCCGCCACGGCCGCCGTCGCGTACGTCCAGCGGAACCGCACCGTCAGGTACAGGAGTTGCGCCGCCACCGCCAGGCCGAGCGCGAGGAGGGCGTGGGTGCGGAGCTCTCCGCCCAGGCTCGGGCCGATGAGGTCGTCGCGGGCCGCCTCCACCGGGCCCGCGACCCGGGTGAGCGCCTCCCTGACCTCCCGCTGCTCGCCGTCGCCGGTCTCCCGGAGGCGCACCGAGACGTCGCCGTCGCCGGTGGTCTGCACGACGGCGTCGGGGAAGCCGGCGGCCACGACGGCGCCACGGGCGGTGTCGGCGTCCACCGGGCGTGCGGCCGCGTACTGGACGACCCGGCCGCCGGTGAACTCGACGCCGAACTCCACGCCCCGGACGCCGATCCCGGCGAGGGCGACGAGCAGCAGCCCCGCGCAGCCGGTCAGCCAGCGGCGCCGGTGGGCGGTCAGCCGGGGCACGCGGCGGGTGAGCCGGGTCCGCAGCCGGCCGAGCGCGGCCATGCCGGTCACGGCCGCCGCCTGCGGAGGGCGGGCAGGCCGAGGGTCAGGTCGGCGAGCAGCCGGGTGATCACCATCGCGGTGATCAGCGAGGTGAGGACGCCGATCGCGAGCGTCACGCCGAAGCCCTTGACGGGTCCCGTGGCGAAGACGAACAACAGGCCGGCGGCGAGCAGGGTGGTGACGTGCGAGTCCGCGACCGCGCTCCACACCTTGCCGAACGCCGTCGCGACCGGCCGCCGCAGGTCCCGCCCCGCGGCCCGGCCGAGCGAGGCGTACTCCTCCCTGGCCCGTTCGAAGACCAGGACGTTCGCGTCGACGGCGATGCCGATGGCGAGGACGAAACCGGCGAGGCCGGGCAGGGTGAGGTGGCGCCCAGGGCGACGACGGCGGCGTACGAGACCAGTCCGTACAGCAGGAGCGCGATCGTCGCGAGGACGCCGAGGAGCCGGTAGACCACCATCACGAACAGTCCCGTGCAGGCCAGGCCGATGACGGCGGCCAGGGCGCTGGCGCGGATCGCCTCCGCGCCGAGCGTCGGGCCCACCGTGCTCTGCTCGACCGTCGTCACCGGCACGGGCAGCGCGCCGCCCTCGACGAGCGCCGCGAGGTCGCGGGCCTCCGCGCGGAGAACCCGCCGGTGATCTGCGCGGAGCCGCCGCCGATGCCCGTCCCGCAGGGCACGCCCGCCTGCATCCCGGGGCGGAGACGATCCGGTCGTCGAGGACGATCGCGACCCTGCGGGCCGGGTCCGCCGGGGCGGCGCAGGCGGCGGCGCCGGTCAGCCGGGCCCAGCCGTCCGCCGCGCGGTCGCGGAAGGTGAGGTCGACGGTCCAGCCCCGGCCGGTCGCGGTGTCGAGGACGGCCTCGGCGCCCTTGACGCCCTCGCCGGTGAGGGCGGGCCCGGAGAGGGCGAGGAAGCCTCCCGGGGCGTCGGGGTCGGCCAGGACCCTCGTCCCGTCGGCGGCGGCCGGCCCGGCCGGTCCCGGGCCGCGCCGGTCACGGCGTGGAAGGTGAGCTGCGCCGTACGGCCGATGGTCTCGGCCGCCTCGCGCGGGTCGCGCAGGCCCGGCAGTTCGACGACGATGCGCCGCTCGCCGGAGCGGGCCAGCGAGGGTTCCGCGACCCCGAGTCCGTCCACGCGCTTGCGGAGCACCTCCAGGGCACGGTCGGTGGCGGCGGCGTCCGCACGGGTGGTCGGTCCGTCCTCGGTCTGCAGGACGATGCGGGTCCCGCCGCGGAGGTCGAGTCCGAGGCGGGGCGGGGTGGTCAGGGTGATCCAGAGCGAGAGCGCGACGACGGCGAGCGCGAGGAGCGCGCGCCGGAACGAGGCACGAGAGGACATGGGTTCTCCACGGGCGGGCGCACGGCACGTCGGGGCGCCCCCTCGGTGAGGCGGGCGCCCGCCGTCCGTGCGGAACGTGCGGTCGGAAGCGCGCCGGAGCCCGGTCCCCGGACATGCCGAGGGCCCGGACGGCGACGCGGGTGACGTCAGCTGTGCCGGGTGGAGGGTGGCGCGCGCGACTCGCGCGGCCCGTGGAGCCCGCCGGGCGGCGCCCGCTCGCGGCGCGGATCTCCTTCGAGGAGACCGCGCGCGGGTACGGAGGGTCTGCGTGCGCGACGGTCGGGGCAGCGGGCGGCACGGGGAACCGCACGGGGTTCTCGACGCCGACCGGAAGCCCCACGACGGCGGCGTGCGCGAGACGCGGCTCCTGGGAGCCGGCGCGCGGGACGCCCTGGGCGGGCGCAGACGGAGCGGGCACGGCCGACACGGGGGCCGTCGGGACGGGTGCGGTCGATACGGGCGCGGCCGGAGCGGGTGCGGTCGGCACAGGCGCAGTCGCGACGGGCACGGCCGAAGCGGGTGGAGCCGAAGCAAGCGCGGCCGGCACGGGCACAGTCGCGACAGGCGCGGCCGGAGTGGGTGCGGTCGGCACAGGCGCCGTCGGGACAGGCACGGCCGAAGCGGGTGGAGCCGAAGCAGGAGCGGCCGGCACGGGCACAGTCGCGACAGGCGCAGCCGAAGCGGGTGCGGTCGACACAGGCGCCGTCGGGACAGGCGTGGCCGAAGCGGGCGGAGCCGAAGCAAGAGCGGTCGGCACAGGCGCAGCAGTCGCGACAGGCGCGCCCGGCGTCGCAGCGTCCCGCGCGGACGCGTCCGGCGCCGGTGCGAGCAGCAACGACCAGAGCACGCACAGGAGTGCGGGTACGAGGGTCGCGAGGTGGCGTGCGGAGGTCTTCACGGTGCCGCCCGCCCCTCTTCCCTGGTCCCCGTCCGTGGGGCCCAGCGTAGACGGGGTCCGGGGCGGCGCCGCACCGGGTGCGGGGGGTGAGTAGGGGTGCGCGCCCGGCAGTTGAGTACGGGTGCTCATGTCCGGGTCCCGGGGGCCGCCGGACGATGGGCGTGTCATCGTTCCGCCTCGGCTCCAGGGGGTCTCCCGTGCTCAGCCGTATCGCCGCCCACGTCGTCCCGTTCTTCGGGCGGCTGACCGTCACCTCGGACCCGGGGGCCCGGGTCGAGCCGGGCAGCATCCTCGTCGTGAACCACACGTCGCTCGCCGATCCGGCGCTCGTGCTCGCCGCGCTCCGCGGGCGGCTGGCGGTCGAGCCGGTCCTGCTCGCCACCTCGGGCCTGTGGCGGATCCCGGTCCTGGGCCGGGCGCTGACGCGCGAGGGTCACGTGCCCGTGCACCGGAACTCGGCGCGGGCCGCCGCGGCGCTCGACCACGCGGCGGTCGCGCTCGCCTCGGGGCGGGACGTGATGCTGTACGCGGAGGGCGCATCCCGCCGCGCCGGGACGCCGCCGAGAACCCGCCGGAGATGTTCCGCACCGGTCTGGCGCGGCTCGCGCGGGCGACGGGGGCGCCGGTCGTGCCGATCGGTCAGGCCGGGGCGCGGCGGATCACCTCGGGCGGGCGGGCGAAGCAGCTCGCCGGGGTGCTCACCGCGCCGGTCCGCAGGCCGTGCCTGCACGTCCACATCGGCGCGCCGCTACGCCTGCCGGACGACGTGGCCGCCGCGACGCTGCTGGCCCACGGGGCCGTGACCGAGGCCTGGCGGACGGCCGCCGGGGCCCTGGGGAACCGGCGGCCCTCGGCGGCGGGGGACGGCGGCTGATCCCCGGGCCTTCGTCAGGAGGCCCGGGACTCCGCGTCCGCCAGCCAGAACAGCAGAGGCGAGAGGACGAGTTCGAGCGCGCCGAGCGCCAGCTGGAACCAGTGCGGCCGTCCCTCGACGGCGAGGGACAGCAGCCTCCCGAGCGCCCCCAGCAGGAACACGGCGGTGAGCCCGCGGACGGCGCGGCGGGGATCGGCGACCGCCTCGCCGTCCAGAGCCAGGCGAGACCGTAGCCCGCGAAGACCGCGCCGAAGAACCGGCCGAGGCTGTCGACGGTCGCGCCGGCCGACGTGGCGCCCGGGATCGCGGCGTTGCCGGCCAGGACGTGGAGGAGTCCGATGGCCACGCAGGCGTACCCCATGGCCAGGGCGAGCCCCCGAAGTGCCGTGACTCTGTTCATCGTTCGCGCCCCCATCCAGTAGACACACATCCAGTAGCGGTGCGTACGTCAGGGTAGGGCCGCTTACTGGACACGTGTCAAGTAGCATGGCGGGGTGCCTCCCCGCAGACGCCTCAGCCCCTCCGAGCGCCGCGCCCAGCTCCTGGACGTCGCCGCGCGGCTCTTCGCGGCGCTGCCGTACGACGAGGTGCTGATGGAGGAGGTCGCCGAGCGGGCGGGGTCTCCCGCGCGCTGCTCTACCAGCACTTCCCCAACAAGCGGGACCTCTTCGCCGCGCTCTATCGGGAGGCCTCCGAGCAGCTGCTCGCGAAGACGCGGCTCGACCCCGCCGACACCCTGGTCGAACAGCTGACGCAGGGCCTCGACACGCACATCGCGTACTTCGCGGAGAACCGCCACACGGTCCTCGCGGCGAACCGCGTCCTGGCCGGCGACCGGCTCGTCCGGACGATCATCACCGGTGAGCTCGACGCCCTGCGCGAGCGCCTGCTCGGCGTGCTGCCGCTCGCCGACGACCGGACCCGGGCGGCCGTGTCGGGGGTCCTGAAGAGCTGGCTGGTCTTCGTGCAGGTGCTGTGCGTGGACTGGCTGACCCACGAGACCTGCACGCGCACCGAGTTGCGCGACGTGTGCGTCGGCGCGGTCGTGGGGGCCCTGCGGCCCCTCCTCGACGAGGACCCGGCGCCGGACTGGCCCCGCTGACCGGACGCCGCTCAGAACACCGACAGGCCCGTGATGGTCGTGAACCGGTCGAGGGCGGTCACGCCCGCCACCGAGTTGCCCCGGCTGTCCAGACCCGGGCTCCACACGCACAGGGTGCAGCGGCCGGGGACGACGGCGACGACCGCTCCGCCGACGCCGCTCTTGCCGGGGAGTCCGACGCGGTAGGCGAAGTCGCCGGCCGCGTCGTAGGTGCCGCAGGTGAGCATGACGGCGTTGACCTGCTTGGCCTGGCTGCGGGTCAGCAGGCGGCTGCCGTCGGCGCGGAGCCCGTGCCGGGCCAGGAAGCCGGTGGCGAGGGCCAGGTCGGCGCAGGAGGCCTCCAGGGAGCACTGGCGGAAGTACTCGTCGAGCAGGTCGGGGACGGGGCCCGTGATGTTGCCGTAGGAGGCCATGAAGTGGGCGAGGGCCGCGTTGCGGTCGCCGTGGGCGGCCTCGGAGGCGGCGACGCCGGCGTCGAAGGCGAGGCCGGGGTTGCCGCTCTCGGCGCGCAGGAAGGAGAGCAGGGTCCCGGAGGCGTCGCCGGTGAGGCGGTGCAGCCGGTCGGTCACGACGAGGGCGCCCGCGTTGATGAACGGGTTGCGCGGGATGCCGTGCTCGTACTCCAGCTGGACGAGGGAGTTGAACGGGTCGCCGGAGGGTTCGCGGCCGACGTGGGCCCAGAGCGCGTCGCCCTCTCCGGCGAGGGCGAGCGCCAGGGTGAAGACCTTGGTGACGGACTGCGTGGAGAAGGGCCGTCGCCAGTCCCCCACTCCGTAGACGGTGCCGTCGAGTTCCGCCACGGCCATGCCGAAGTCGCGCGGGTCGCCCGCCGCGAGGGCCGGGATGTAGTCGGCCGGGCTGCCCCGGTCGGCGAGGTCCGCGATCTCCTCGGCGATGCGGTCGAGGACCGGCCGGAAGGAGGTGTCCGCGTTCACTCGGTGCCCCGCGGCGCCAGGCCGAGGTCGCCGCCGTCCGGGACGGCGAAGTAGCGGGCGACGTCGGCGTCCGTGACCTCGGCGAGGGTCGCCGGGGTCCAGCGGGGGTTCCGGTCCTTGTCGACGACCTGGGCGCGGATGCCCTCGACGAGGTCGGGGGTGCTGAGGGCGGCGCAGGAGACGCGGTACTCCAGGTCGAGGACCTCCTCCAGGCCGGCGAGGGCGCGGGAGCGGCGGAGGGTGGCCAGGGTCGCCTTGAGGGCGGACGGGGACCGTCCGAGGAGGGTCTCGGCCGTCTCCTTCGCGGCGGGCACGCCGCTCTCGAAGAGGCGCTCGACGATCTCCTCGACGGTCGGCGCGGTGTAGCAGGCGTCGATCCACTCCCGCTGCTGGGCGAGGACGCCCTCGGGCGGCGCGGCGGCGTGGCGGGCGAGGGCCTCGGCGGCCGGGAGGTCCGCCAGGTCGCGGGCCAGGGCGGGGAGTTCGGCGGAGGGCACGAAGGCGTCGGCGAGGTCCGTGAGGATCGCGTCGGCGGCGCCGACAGGGCTTCCGGTGAGGGCGAGGTGGGTGCCGAGCTCGCCGGGGGCGCGGCCCAGGAGGTGGGTGCCGCCGACGTCGGGGACGAAGCCGATGCCGGTCTCGGGCATGGCGACCCGGGAGCGTTCGGTGACGACGCGGACGGAGCCGTGCGCGGAGACGCCGACGCCGCCGCCCATGACGATGCCGTCCATGAGGGCGACGTAGGGCTTGGGGTAGCGGGCGATGCGGGCGTTGAGCCGGTACTCGTCCCGCCAGAAGGCGGCGGAGGCGGAGCCCCGGCGCGGGCGTCGTCGTGGATGGCGCGGATGTCGCCGCCGGCGCAGAGGCCCCGCTCGCCCGCGCCCTCGACGACGACGGTGGTGACGGCCGGATCGTGCTCCCACGCGGTGAGGGCCCCGTCGACGGCGAGGACCATGGGATGGGTGAGCGCGTTGATGGCGCGGGGCCGGTTCAGGGTGATGAACCCGGCGCGGCCCTCCGTCCGGAGGAGTACGTCGGGAGTTCCGGTCGGCACGATCACTCGGTCCCTTCGGTGGCGCGGCTCGCTGTCCGGGCCACGGTACCGGGGTGCTCCGCGCGTGCCGAAGGGCGGGAAGGACTCATCCGCTTCTCGCGGATCCTGATTGCACGGTGCGCGGTCCGGTGACGGCCGCTGCTCCGCGTCCTCACGCCGAGTCCTTCCCGTCACCTCCATGGAACCACCGGCGGGCGGGGCGCGAGCGCCGGTGTCACGGGACGTGGTCACGGGGTGACCACGTCCCGTGCCGGGCTCAGGCCGGCAGCAGGTCCTGCGGGATGCGCACCTGCCGGGGGGTGGAGAGGCGCAGCTCGATGATGTCCCGGACCGTGGGCCACTCCTCGTCGAGGATCGAGTAGAAGGCCGTGTCGCGGACGGCTCCGTCGAGGCCCCGGGAGTGGGCGCGGCGGATGCCCTCGCAGGTCGCTCCGAGGCGCTCGATGGCGATTCTGGAGCGGGTGTTGCGGGCGTCGGCGCGCATGCTGATGCGGCGGACGCCCCAGGCCTCGAAGGCGTGCCGGAGCATGAGGTACTTGGCCTCGGTGTTGATGCCGGTGCCCCGGGCGTCGCCCGCGATCCAGGTGTTCCCGATCTCGGCGGCGTCCGGGACGGCGGTCAGCGGATCGCCGTGGGGCATGCCGGGGCGGGCGGCCAGACGAGCGGGCCCCGCCAGTAGTCGAGTTCGAGGAAGCGGGTGGAGCCGATGACTCGTTCGTCGGCCGTACTGACCAGGGCGAAGGGCAGGCAACGGCCTGCCGCCTGATCGGCGAGGGCGCGGGCGATGTAGTCGAGGGCCGATTCGAGGCCGTCGGGTACGGGGGTGAAGGCGTAGGCCGATCGGTCCGCCCCGCCGGCCCGCGCGAGGGCTTCGGCGTGCCGCATCGCCAGCGGCTCCAGGCGCACGGAGCGCCCGGTCAGGAGAACAGGTACTGGCACGGAACCTCGGGTCTTTCACGGGCAGGGACGACTCCCGCCGCGGGGAGGCCGCGGCGGCAGCTGGAGGGAGGTTCTCGCCTGGTTCCGGAGGTGTCGAGAGAACGACAAATGAGCAGGTAAAACGGTTCGTCACCAGGTGCGAGGAGGAACAGTATGCAGCCACAACCGCTCCGAGAACAGAACCCTGGGAGAACCCGCGTCCACGAGGGGGTGAAGCCTGTCGTGCGCCCGGTCCGCACGGTCTCACGGGCCGGACGGGGCCGCCCGCCAGTCGGACGGCCCTCCGGTTCAGACGCAGGTGGGATGGCCCCAGCCGTCGGAGTTCTTGGCGATGGTCTCGCCCTTGTCGTAGGCACGACCACAGCGGCAGCGGCCCGGGAATTTCGCGTTCAGGGTGCCGCCGGACGGGCGATTCCTCCGGGGATCCCCGCCGGCGCCCGCGGAGCCCGTACGGGGCGCAGAGGAGCGCGTCCGGGGCGTGGAGGGGCGTGCGGAGGGCTCCGCCGGGGCAGCTCGGCCCCGGCGCCGGAGGCCAGGGGTTCCTGCGTCCGGGCGGAGTGGCTGGCCGCGCGGTCGGCGGCGTCGTTGAGGGGTCGCCGTCGACCTGGTGCGCGGGGACGTAGACGAAGTCGACGTCCCGGCCGGTGAGCAGCGCGTCGATCCGTACGACCAGGTCCTTGTTGGCGACGGGGTGCCGGCGGCGGTCTTCCAGCCCTTGCGGCGCCAGCCGGGGAGCCAGGTCGTGACGGCCTTCATGGCGTACTGCGAGTCCATCCGGACCTCGGCGGGCACGTCGGGGTCGAGGGCCTCCAGGAGGCGCTCCAGGGCCGTGAGTTCGGCCACGTTGTTGGTCGCCCGGCCGAGGGGGCCCGCCTCCCAGCGGTCGATCGCCCCGTCGGCGCGGCCGATGACCCATGCCCAGGCCGCGGGGCCGGGGTTTCCCTTGGACGCGCCGTCGCACGCCGCGATGATCTTCTCCACCATCCCACGATCCTGACACGGGACGGGGTGGGCGATCCACCCCGTCCCCGGGCGGCCGGGGCTGGTCAGAAGGCGCCGTAGTTGACCTGCCAGGTGGGCAGGCCCATCCGGCGCCAGAGGGCGACCACGCGGTCGCGGTCGTCCAGGGAGACCCGGACCGCGTACCGGTGGCGGACGTGGGCGTCGAAGAGCTCCGCCTTCACCAGGTCGTCGCCGCGGCCGTCGCCGGAGGCGCGCATCCACAGCTCGTCGTACGGCACCTCGTGGCGGGCGAGCCAGCTCTCGGTGAGGGCCCGGTGGTCCTCGCTGCGCCCGGAGAGCAGCACGATCCGGTCCCGCTCGGTGTGCCGGAAGGCCCGCAGGGCGTCGCGCACGGAGGGGTTGATCAGGTCGCGGTCGCAGCGGGAGAAGTCGTACGGGCCCCGGTCGACGCGCAGCGCGAGGGTGCCGTCGATGTCGCACATCACGGCGGTGGGCAGCGCCGGGTCGGGGACGTAGGGCTCTCCGACGGTCGGGCGGTCGTTGAGCCAGTCCGCGGTGAGGCGCCAGCCGCCCCGGGTGGCCTTGGCGTGCTTCTCGGCGAGGATGCGGATGATCTCCTCGCCGACGGGCCGTTCGCGGGCGGCGTCGCGGCGGACGCACTCGTCGACGGGGACGTCGGTGAAGTCGTGGACGGCGAAGGTGGCGAGTCCGCCCACGGCGGCCTTCAGCCGCTTGGGGACGTGCGGGGTCAGGTGCGTGTTGTCGACGACGACGTCGAAGCCGTCGTCGACGGCGGCGCGGACCGCCGCGTCCTGGATGCCGAGCACGGTCCGCTCGTGCTGGTGGGACCGGCCGCGCTCCGGTGAGGGACGTCGAGCATGGCGCGGAGGTCGTCGAGGTTGACGCGGCGCATCCGGCCCTCGGCGGCGGCCTGGAGGGCGCGGGCGGCGGTCGTCTTCCCGGAGGCCGGGAGGCCGGTCATGAGGTGGACCACGGGCACGGTCAGTTCTCCTCGTCGTGGGCGAAGGGGTCGGTGGCCCGGGCGCAGCTGCCGCCAGACGAGGAGGTCGGTGCGGCGCCCGTCGAGGCGCAGGAAGAGGAGGGCGCGCAGGGCCCGGTCGGTGACGTCCGCGGCGGCGCGGGCGAAGGCCGCCCGGTCGCCGGCGAGGTGGGCCAGGGCGGCGTAGGCCTCGTCGACGGCCCGCTCGCGGTCGGCGGCGGCCGTTTCGAGCCGGGTGATCACCTCGCGGACCCAGGCGTCGAACTCGTCGGGGACCTGTTCGAGGAGGGCGTCGAGGGGCTTTCCGCCGTCGGCCTCGACCTCGGTGACGGCGCAGCCCAGGCCCTTGGCCAGTTCGCCCGCGGGGACGCCGGCGAAGCGCTGGATGCCGTGGCCGCGCCAGATGTCCCGCTCGGTGACGCCGGTGAGCACCTTGTGGAGGCGCACGTACTCGCTGAGCTTGGCCTTGGCGCGCAGGCCGGAGGCGAAGCGCAGGACGAAGCCCTCGGCGTCGGTGCCGGTGGCCGGGAGGCCGCCGGGCAGGGTGTTGGACTCGGTCAGGGCGACGAGCTCGTCGACGCGCATGGCGGGCCAGGTGCGGACGACGGAGCCGAGGGGCCCCACCCCTCGGCGGCCTCGGCGAGGGGTGTCTCGGTGCCGTCCGGGCCGAAGGCCGCGAGCAGCACGAGGTCGCGGCGCTCGCCGTAGTTCACGACGATGCGGTTGCCCGGGTAGAGCATCTCGGCGAGGTAGGTGGTGCCGGGGGTCAGGCCGGTGGTGTCGGCGGCGTCGAGGCGGCGCTGCGCCCAGGTGGCCTGGCCGCTGGTGAAGGAGCCCTTGGAGGCGACGTGCCAGCGGTCGGCGTAGTGGAAGACCACGGCGAGGCTGCCGTCGACCTTGTCGTACACCTCAAAGGGTTCGTCGGGCAGCGGGGGCGCGTAGGGGCGGCCGCCGGCGTGTTCGGAGAGGTTGAAGAACTTGGGGAGGGGGAGCGCGACGATCCGGCCGGTGGTGTCGTCGGCGACGAGTCCGCGGCAGCGCGTGGTGGCCCGGTTCCAGTGCTGGGCGTACTGGCACGCGCGCGTGTAGGTGTAGATCGACAGCGGCAGCCCGGGGTGCCGCTTGCGCGTGACGTGGCCGTCCGCGAGGGCGGCGGCGAGTTCGTCGGCCGGCATCAGGTCGTGCAGAGTCAGGGTCGCCTGGCTCATGGGGTCCCTCCCGTGTGTTCGATGATCCATTCTCGGGCGGGGCGGGCGGGGAGGGACAACGATTTTCGCGGGGGACGGTCCGCCGGGGGCGCCCGACCCGACTCCCGATCCCGGGCGTGTCGGTGGTGCCCCGTAGACTCGCCGTCTGCCCGTCGGTGACGGACGCCGGCGCAGGAACGAGGAAGCGAGCCCCATGAACCACGCGGACGGCACGGCACCGATCTATGCCGAGCTCATACGGGAGCGGGGACGTTCCTCGTGACGTCCGCCAGGTCGCCGAGGAGGTTCTGCGGGATCTGAGCCGTTACATCCAGATGCCTCCGCAGGGGATGCCCGGTCCGCAGGGCGCCGTCGCGCACGCGGGTGCCCCGCACCCCGGTGCCGGTGCCCCGATGGGCGTCACCGGCCCGATGGGCTCCGTCGGTCCCATGGGCGTCGGCGGTCCTTCCGGCATGGTGGGCCAGGCGGGGGCCGTCGTCCCGCACCGGCCGATGCTCTGACCCCGTCCGCGGGACCCGTTGTCAGTGGCGTGCGTCATGCTGCCCCGCGACATGACCGTACGGTGTTCCAGGGGATGACGACATGGCCGAGGTACTGCTCTTCCACCACGCGCTCGGGCTGACGGCGGGCGTCGAGGCGTTCGCCGACGGGCTGCGGCGGGCCGGGCACACGGTGCACGTGCCCGATCTGTACGAGGGGCACACCTTCGGAGACCTGGAGGCCGGCGTCGGGTACGCCCGGGAGGTCGGCTTCGACACCGTCGTCGCGCGGGGCGAGAAGGCGGCCGAGGAGCTGCCCGGGGAGATCGTGTACGCCGGGTTCTCGCTGGGCGTGCTGCCCGCGCAGAAGCTGGCGCAGACCCGGCCCGGGGCCGCCGGGGCCCTGCTGTTCGGCGCGTGCGTGCCGGTGACCTCCTTCGGCCCGGCCTGGCCCGGGGCGTGCCCGTACAGGTGCACGGCATGGACGCCGACCCGTACTTCGCCGGTGACGGGGACCTGGAGGCGGCGCGCGAGCTGGTGGCGGGCGCCGGGGACCGGGAGCTGTTCCTGTACCCGGGGACGGCCCACCTGTTCACGGAGCACGGCACGCCGGACTTCGTGCCCGAGGCGGCCGGGCTGTGCGCCCGGCGGGCGCTGTGCTTCCTGGACGCCCTCAAGAACTGAGCCCCGGGGTCAACCGATCGGTGGACCCCGGTGTCGGCCGTCCCGCCCACCGGAAGGGGCCGGGCGGCGGACCGGGCGGCGAGGGGCGCGGGCGGAGGATCGGGGCAGGGCGCGGACCCCGGCGGGGCCGTCCGCGCGGTCGCCGCACCGAGGAGTCCGTCATGCCGAAGTTCCGCCGTCCGTCCCGTGCCGCCCGGGTGCTCGTGCCCGGCGCGGTGGCCGTGGTCCTCCTCGCGGGCTGCGCCCAGGGGTCCGGGGACGGCCTCGGCGACGCCCGCCGGCGCCTCCCCACGACCGGACCCGCCACTCCCGGCTCCCCGCCGCCGTGACGCCCGGCCCGGACGGCACGGTCGCCCTGGGCACCCTGCTCGTCACCGACTTCGGCTCCGACACCGTCACGTTCGTCGACCCGCGCGGGCGCCACCGGCTCCGTGAAGGTCGGCACCGCTCCGTACGGTCTGGCCGTCGGCGAGGACGGGCGGGCCTGGGTGGCGACCGCCGAGGGCGTGGCCGTCGTGGACACCGCGAGCCGGAAGCGCCTGGCGCTGATCCCGTACCGCACGGACACCGGGCCGGTGACCACGGGCGAGTACCGGGGCGGCGGCATGGGCATCGCGCTCGCCCCGGACGGGCGGCGGGTGTACGTGGGGGTCAACGTGCCCGGCGGGAACGGCACCCTGGAGGTCGTCGACACGGCGGCGCTGAAGGTCACGGACGTCGTCCCGGTCGGCCGGCGCCCCTTCGACGTGGACGTGTCGCGGGACGGCTCCGAGGTGTACGCGACGGACCACGACTCCTTCGACGTGACGGTCGTCGCGGCGGGGACGCTGGAGCCGCGCCGGATCGAGGTCGCCCCGTACGGCACGGAGGGCGGGCTCGGTTCCTGGCTCAAGCCGCACTACACGGCCGTGCGGCCCTCGGACGGGAAGCTGCTGCTGCCCTTCGAGGGCGAGCGGCTCGCGGTGGTGGACCCCCGGACGGGCCGGACGACGATCGAGCCGATGACGGCCAACACCCATCAGCACGGCACGACCGTGACCCCCGACGGCACGCTGCTGACCGTGGGCACGGGGCCGATCGACCCGGACGCGGACGCGGGGCCCTCCCTGACGGTGCGCACGCCCGGCGGGGCCGAGCGGGTCTATCCGCTGGAGGGCCCGCACGAGAGCGTGGCCGTGTCCCGGGACGGCCGCACCGCCTATGTGACGGGCGGCTTCACCCGGGACGGCTACTGGGACGGCCTGACCGTGGTCGACCTCGGCACGGGCGACACCCGCCGTCTCCCGGCGGGCTCGCGGCCGCTCGGGATCGCCGTCCTCTGAGGCGCCTCAGCGCTGGGGCGGCAGGACGGTGAGGACCCGCTCCACGAAGGCCTTGAAGTCGGCCATGAAGTCGGACAGGAACTGCTGGGTCGTCGGGTCGGTGACTTCGCCGTCCTCGCCGAACAGCCCCGGGGTGAACTGGATGTACGCCTCCGGGGCGTTCATCTGCGGGGAGTTGCAGAAGGAGAGCACCGAGCGGAGGCTCTGCTGGGCGACGGCGGTGCCGATCTTGCCGGGCGAGGCGCCGATGACGGCGGACGGCTTGTGCGTGAAGGAGTTGGTGCCCCAGGGACGGCTGGCCCAGTCGATGGCGTTCTTGAGGGCGCCGGGGATGGACCGGTTGTACTCGGGGGTGACGAAGAGGACGGCGTCGACGGCGGCGATGGCCTCCTTGAGCGCCCTGCCCTCGGGCGGGTAGTCGGCGTCGAAGTCGTGGTTGTAGAGCGGGAGGTCCTTGATGGGGATCTCCTGGAACTCCAGGCCCGGCGGCGCCACGCGGAGGAGCGCCCGGGACAGGATCCGGTTGATGGACGTGGCCGACAGGCTGCCGATGAAGTAGCCGACCTTGTACGTGGTCATGCGCGCTGTTCCGCCTTCCGTGGGGGGCTGCGGGATCTCCTTCCGCAACGTAACCCGAAGAGCGATCCGTCACCAATCACGATAAAAAGGGGGAAACGACGCTCATACGGAAGGGCGGACAGCGTGACGCGACCGAGGATTCTCGTGGTGGGCGCCGGTTTCGCCGGAGTGGGCTGCGTACGGCGGCTCGAACGGCGCCTCACGGCGCGGGAGGCGCTGATCACGCTCATCTCGCCGTTCTCGTACCAGCTGTACCTGCCGCTGCTCCCCCAGGTGGCCGCCGGCGTGCTGACCCCGCAGTCCGTCGCGCTGTCGCTGCGGCGCAGCCAGCGGCACCGGACCCGGATCGTCCCGGGCGGCGTGGTGGGCATCGACACGGCGGCGAAGGTCTGCGTGGTGCGGACGATCTCCGGGGAGTACGTGACGGAGCCGTACGACCACCTCGTCCTCGCGCCCGGCAGCGTGACCCGCACCTTCGACATCCCGGGGCTCGCCGAGTACGCGCGCGGGATGAAGACGCTCGCGGAGGCCGCCTACATCCGGGACCACGTCATCGCCCAGCTGGACCTGGCGGACGCGAGCGACGACGACGAGGAGCGGGCCGCGCGGCTGCGGTTCGTCGTGGTCGGCGGCGGATACGCGGGGACGGAGACGGCGGCCTGCCTCCAGCTGCTCACGGCCAACGCGGTCAAGCGCTATCCCCGGCTCGACCCCGACCTCATCAAGTGGCACCTGGTGGACATCGCGCCGAAGCTGATGCCCGAGCTGGGCGACAAGCTGGGCGCCGCCGCCATGGAGATCCTGACGAAGCGCGGCATCGAGGTCTCCCTCGGGGTCTCCGTGGCCTCGGTGGACGAGGAGACGGTGACGCTCACGGACGGGCGGGTGCTGCCGAGCCGGACGCTGATCTGGACGGCCGGCGTGGCCGCGAGTCCGCTGATCGGCACGCTCGGCGCGGAGACCGTCCGGGGCCGGCTCGTCGTCTCTGCCGAGATGGACGTGCCGGGGCTCGACGGGGTGTGGGCGCTCGGCGACGCGGCGGCGGTCCCCGATCTCGCCAAGGGCGAGGAGGGCGCGATCTGTCCGCCGACCGCGCAGCACGCGATGCGGCAGGGCAAGGCCCTCGCCGACAACCTGGTCGCGAGGCTGCGGAGCGAGCCGACCCGCCCGTACACCCACAAGGACCTGGGGCTCGTGGTGGACCTGGGCGGCATGGACGGGGTGTCGAAGCCGCTCGGGGTGGAGCTGCACGGGGCGCCCGCGCAGGCCGTGGCCCGCGGCTACCACTGGGCGGCGCTGCGGACCAATGTGGCCAAGACCAGGGTGATGACGAACTGGCTGCTCAACGCCGTCGCGGGCGACGACTACGTGCGGACCGGGTTCCTGGCCTCGAAGGCGGGGACGCTGCGGGACTTCGAGTACACGGACGCGTATCTGACGGCGGAGCAGGTCCGTGAGCACACGGCCTCGTTCCGCGGGGCGGTCGGGTCCGGCGGAACTGACGCCGCGCGGCGCCGGGACCCGTCCCCGGCGCCGCGCGGGCCGTCAGCGGGCGAGTTCCGGTGCCGGGCCCATGACCACGACCGGTTCGGCGGCCGGGTCGAGGGCGCGCAGGAGTTCGCGCAGCGTCTCGCGTTCCAGCGCGACGCAGGCCTGGGTCGGTCCGCCGTGGTCGACGTGGATCCAGACCCCGCCGCCCTTCTCCTCGCCGAGGGGGCGCTCCCTGTCGAGCGGGGAGCGGCCGGGCACCCGGTTGTAGTCGATGGCGATCACATGGTCGAAGGAGCCTTCGAGGGGTTCGCCGGAGAGGCCGGTGCCGCTGATCTCGAACTCGTCGTTCCGGTCGTACGGGAGCCGGGAGCCGGGGTCGGGCAGCAGGCCGCCCGCGTCGCCGATCCGGAAGACCCCGACGGGGCTGCGCAGGTCGCCGGCGGTGTGGTCGTCGGTCCAGCCCCGGAGGGCGTTGTGGGCGGCCCACGGTCCGGCGATCTCGGTCCACCGGCCGGTCCTGGCGCGCGAGTAGAGGGTCACCATGGCCGTGTTGGAGTCGGCGTCGACACCGGTGACGACGAGGGCCTGGGTGGTGCCGGCGGGCACGAGGGCCTGGGTGGCGGGGCCGATGCCGGGGAGCCGGGACGCGGCGGCCGGGGCGGAGGCGTGGCTGTTCGCGGCCACGCCCGGCGGCCCTGGGCGGGACGGCCGTCCCCGAGGCGGGCGCGGTCCTGGGGGCGGGTGGGGCGGGGCGGGCGGGACGGGGCTCGCGCAGCCGGTGAGCAACAGGGCCGCGCACAGTGTGCCGGCGCTCAGCAGCGCGGGGGCGCCCTTGCGGACGGGCATGGGACGGCATCCTCCTGGCCGGGGGCAGTGCAGCGATCCGTACCCGTTCGGCGGGCGGCACTGCCGCCGGGGCCGCGCCCTCACCCGTACGGAGGTGTCCCCGGTGGGCCGGAAAGAGGTTGACCGGGCGGGGCGGCCGCGCTTTCCTGCGGGAATGAGTGATCTTCGTATCGAACAGGCACGGACCGAGGGGCAGCTCGCCGACTGGCGGGCCGTGCACAACACGATCATCCCGACGGCGGTGCTCTCCCCCGAGGAGGTGCGGGAGCGGGCGGGCCGGAACCGGCTCGACGTCGCCTACCTCGGGGAGGTGGCGGTGGGGTGTTCGACGGTGCGCCCGCCCGACGGGGAGACCCCGGCGGCGACCGTGATCGCGCGGACGCTGCCCGGGTACCGGGGGCGGGGTTTCGGGACCGCGCTGTACGAGCGGGGGCTCGCGCACGCGCGGACGCTGAGCGAGGAGGGCGTGGAGACGGTGGTGCTCGCCTCGAACGAGGAGGGGCTGCGGTTCGCGCTGGCGCGCGGCTTCGTGGAGGTGGAGCGGTACGTCCTGCCGGGCGACACGATCCCGTTCGTGGCGCTGCGACTGGCCTGACGCGAGCCCCTCTCTGACGATCCATCAGATCATTGTGTCGCGGGTCTGGGAACCTCCGGGGCCCGGCGCTACCCTCCGCGCATGATTCGGACGGTGGTGTGGGTACCGGAAATGTCGGGCGCGCGGCCATTCGCGCCGTGGACGCCCATCCGGGCCTGGAGCTGACGGCCGTGCTCGTGTCCGACCCGGCCAAGGTGGGGCGCGACGCGGGCCGGCTGGCGGGGCTCGGGCGCGATCTCGGGTGGCGGCCCGCGACGACGTCGGCGCGGTCCTCGACGGGCGGCCGGGGCGGTGGTGTACGCGGCCTCCGGCGACACCCGGCCCGACGGGGCGCTCGCCGATGTGGCGCGGGCTGTGGCGGCGGGCGCGGTGGTGGTGACGCCCGCCCTGTATCCGCTGTACGACCAGCGCAACGCGCCGCCCGAGTTCCGGGACCCGGTGCTCGCGGCGGTCGCGGAGGGCGGCGGTTCGCTGTTCGTGTCGGGCGTCGACCCGGGCTGGGGCAACGACGTGCTGCCGCTCCTGGTGAGCGGGCTCGCCGCCACGGTGGACGTGATCCGCTGTCAGGAGATCTTCGACTACTCGACGTACGAGCAGGAGGAGTCGGTCCGCGAGCTGGTGGGGATGGGCCGGCCGATGGAGTACGAGCCGCCCATGCTGTGGCCCTCGGTGCCCACCATGATCTGGGGCGGGCAGATACGGCTGATGGCCCGCGCGCTCGGGGCCGAGCTCGACGAGATCCGCGAGACGCTGGAGCGGCGTCCGCTGGAGTCCGCGGTGAAGACCCGGACGATGGGCGTCTTCGAGGCGGGCACGCAGGGCGCGGTCCGCTTCGAGGTGCAGGGGATCGTCGGCGGGGAGCCCCGCATCGTGATCGAACACGTCACCCGCATCCATCCCTCGTGCGCGCCGGACTGGCCGGTGCCGCCGGACGGGGCGGGCGCGCACCGGGTGATCGTCGAGGGCAGTCCCCGGATCGAGGTGACGGTGGCGGCGACCGACGAGGGCGAGAACCGCTCGGCGGGCGGGAACGCCACGGCCGTGGGACGCCTCGTCGGGGCGATCGACTGGCTGGTGGCGGCGGAACCGGGACTGTACGACGCGCTGGACGTGCCGCTGCGGCCGGCGGTCGGGAAGCTGGGAGGGAGAGCACGATGATCATCGACATTCCCGAGGGCCAGGAGCCGATCGGGTACGTGTGGGGCGACATGGTCCCGGAGATCGGGACGGCGGCGGCGAACTTCTCGCTGTCGGTGTACGCCCACACGACCCTGGGGCTGCGCGAGTTCGAGGCGGCCCGGCTGCGGATCGCGCAGATCAACGGCTGCGGCTTCTGTCTGGACTGGCGCACCGACCGGGACGGGGAGAAGGTCGAGGAGGGCTTCGACGGGCTCGTCGCGGCCTGGCGCGAGACGGAGGTCTCGGAGGCCTTCGACGAGCGGACGCGGCTCGCGGCCGAGTACGCGGAGCGGTACGCGCTCGACCACCACGGCCTGGACGAGGAGTTCTGGGCGCGGATGACGGCGCGGTACAGCCAGGCGGAGATCGTGGAGCTGACGATGAGCCTGGGGTCGTGGCTGGCGTTCGGGCGGCTCAACCGGGTGCTCGGGCTCGACGAGGTGTGCGTGCTGCCGACGCACTGAGGCACGGGGAAGGGCGGGCCGGGGGTTCCCGGCCCGCCCTTCCCGCGTCTCGTGGCGTCAGAAGTCCTCGGCGATGATGCGTTCGATGTTGCGTTCGGCGAGGGCCGTGATGGTGACGAACGGGTTGACGCTGGTGTTGCCGGGGATCAGGGACCCGTCGATGGCGTAGAGGCCGGGGTGGCCGTGGAGCCGGCCGTAGTTGTCGGTGGCCTGCCCCAGGACCGCGCCGCCGAGCGGGTGGTAGGTGAGGTGGTCGCCCCAGATCTTGTACGCGCCGAAGAGGTCGGTCCGGTAGATCGTCCCCTCCTTGCTGTTGATCTTGTCGAAGATGGACCTGGCCATGTCGATGGAGGTCTGCTTCCAGGCCCGGTCCCAGCTCAGGTCGACCTTGCCGGTGGCCGGGTTCCAGCTGAACTCGGCGCGGCGCGGGGTGCGGGTGATGGAGAGGTAGAAGGAGGCGTAGGTCTCGATGCCGGTGGGCAGCGGGGCGACCTCGGCGAAGGCACCGCCGGCGTCCCAGTTGTCGATGCCCGCGGTGGGCATGGAGGACTGGAGCGTCCCGGTGGGGTCCCACATGTGGTTGGCGCGGCCGCACATGACGTTGCCGTTGTCGCCCCAGCCCTTGCCGATCTGCTCGTTCAGCAAGGGCAGGGCGCCGGTGGCCTTGAGGCGGGTGAGGAGCTTGCTGGTGCCGACGCTGCCCGCGGCGAAGAAGACCCGGTCGGCGCGGACGGTCTTGGTGACGAGGGTGGCGCCGGTGGTGTCGATCTGGTCGATGACGACGGTGTAGCCGCCGGCGGCGGCCGGGCTGACGGAGGTCACCCGGTGGAGCGGGGAGACGTTCACGCGGCCGGTGGCGGCGGCCTGGGCGAGGTAGGTCTTCTGGAGGCTCTTCTTGCCCGCGTTGTTGCCGTAGATGACCTCGCCCGCCAGGGCGGACTTCTGGACGGCCCCGGCGGCCTCCTGCGCCATGTAGTCCCAGTCGTAGACGTTGGGCACGAAGACGAAGGGGAAGCCCGAGCGCTCGGCGTGCTTGCGGCCCACGCGCGCGTACTGGTAGCAGTCCTGGCTCTCCCACCAGTTGACGTCCACCGAGGTGACGCCGAGGCCCGCGTTGGCGCGCGGGTAGTAGGTGGAGTACATCTCGGCCGGGTCGACGGTGGGGAGGATCGCCGGGAAGCGCTCCCGGAGCGGGGTGACGGCCATGCCGCCGTTGACGAGGGAGCCGCCGCCGACGCCCCGCCCCTGGTAGACGGTGATGCCGGCGAAGTCCTCGGCGTCGAGGATGCCGGTGTGGACCGGCACGTCCTTGTCGAGCGGGAAGCCGAGGAACTGGCTCAGCGGCTGCTTGGTGCGGGTGCGCAGCCAGAAGGAGCGGTAGTCCGGCTTGGTGGTGTTGGCGAAGATCTTGCCGTCCGGCCCGGGGTGTCCCAGGCCATGCCCATCTCGATCATGTGGACGTCGACGCCGGCGCGGGCGAGCCGGAGGGCGGCGACGGAGCCCCGTAGCCGGTGCCGATGACGAGGGCGCGCACCTGGGCGCCGTCGGGGATGGGGTGCAGTTCAGGCCGGGGACTTCGGCGCGGGCGGGGTCGTGATCGTTCCGGCGAGGGCGGCGGCGCCGAGAACAGAACCTGTTCCCGAGAGGAAACGGCGGCGGCTGACCCCGTGACTTCCCCGGGCGGACAGGGGGTGTTCACTCATCTGATCTTCCTCACTCGGAAGTGAATGGGAACACGTTCTACGACTGCCCGCCGAGGAAGTCACGAGAAACTGCCGGGTAACTTATGGCCGAACAGGCCCTCTTGATCGCCCCGCGCGCGTCAGGGAGGGCCGGGCCCGGGGCGCCGGTGAGCCGCTCGGGGTGAGGAGCTCGGCGAGCCGGTGGGCGGGCAGCAGGCCCTTCTCCACGGTGAGTTCGACGACCCCCCGGCCGGTGGCCAGGGCCTCCTGGGCGATGGCGGTGGCGGCCGTGTAGCCGAGGTGCGGGTTGAGCGCGGTCGCGAGGCCGATGGAGTTCTCCACGGCGGCGCGCAGCGCCTCGGTGTTGGCGGTGATGCCGGTGACGCAGCGCTCGGCCAGGGTGAGGCAGGCGGCGCGCAGCGAGAGCAGGCTCTGGAGAGGGCGTGGAAGATGACCGGCTCGAAGGCGTTGAGCTGGAGCTGTCCCGCCTCCGCCGCCATGGTGATGGTGATGTCGTTGCCGATCACCTCGAAGGCGACCTGGTTCACGACCTCGGGGATCACCGGGTTGACCTTGCCCGGCATGATGCTCGAACCGGCCTGCACCGGGGCAGGTTGATCTCGCCGAGGCCCGCGCGCGGGCCCGAGGAGAGCAGCCGCAGGTCGTTGCAGGTCTTGGAGAGCTTGACCGCGATCCGCTTGAGGACGCCGGAGAGCTGGACGAAGGCGCCGCAGTCCTGGGTGGCCTCGATGAGGTTGGCGGAGGTCACGAGCGGCAGGCCGGTCAGTCCGGCGAGCTCGCGGCGCGCGGTCTCGGCGTAGCCGGGGGCGGCGTTGAGGCCGGTGCCGATGGCGGTGGCCCCGAGGTTGATCTCGTGGATGAGCTCGATCGCCTCGGCGAGCCGGCCGCGGTCCTCCTCCAGCATCACGGCGTACGTGGAGAACTCCTGGCCCAGCGTCATGGGCACCGCGTCCTGGAGCTGGGTGCGGCCCATCTTCACGACCTCGCGGAACTCCAGGGCCTTGGCGGCGAAGGCGTCCTGGAGGACGGCCATGGCCTTGAGGAGCTCGCGGGCGGCGCCGATCGCGGCGATGCGGATCGCGGTCGGGTAGACGTCGTTGGTGGACTGGCCGAGGTTGACGTCCTCGTTGGGGTGGAGGTGCGCGTAGTCGCCCTTGGCGTGGCCGAGGAGCTCCAGGGCCCGGTTGGCGACGACCTCGTTGGCGTTCATGTTGGTGGAGGTGCCCGCGCCGCCCTGGACGACGTCCACGACGAACTGGTCGTGGAGGCGTCCCGTACGGATCTCCCGGCAGGCGCCGGCGATGGCGGCGGCCTTGTCGGAGGGGAGCAGCCCGAGCTCCTCGTTGGCGCGGGCGGCGGCCTCCTTGACGGCGGCGAGCGCGTCGACCAGGAGGGGGTAGACGGAGATGGGCGTGCCGGTGATGGCGAAGTTCTCGGTGGCGCGCAGGGTGTGGACGCCCCAGTAGGCGTCGGCGGGAACGTCCCGGTCGCCGAGCAGATCGTGCTCGCGGCGGACGGGGAGGCCGTGCGGGGCCGGTGCGGGAACCATGAGGGGCGTCCTTGGACAGAGGGGAGGGTGGGGTGCGGCGGCCGGTTCCGGGCACGGCGGAGCCGCCGCCCGGCGCGCGGGGCGCCGGTGGAGCGGGTGGAGCGGGTTGATTCCGGCTCGCGGACGGGCGGGGGTGCGCCGTCCGCGAGCCGGGGTTCCGGGCGCCGTCAGGCGCGGGCCGCGACCGCCGAGGCCGAGCGGGAGTGGCCGGTGGCGAGGGCTGGCTCGTCGCGAACCGGGCCTTCGAGGAGGCGGCGCAGGAGGGCGGTGCCCTGGGCGGGGTCGCCCGCGCCGGTGCCGGCTTCGGCGAGGAGGGTGGCGAGGAGGGCGATGCGGGCCTGGCCGCCCGGAGGGTGCCGGTGAGCAGGGCGCCGGCGGCGACCAGGTCGACCGCGCCGCCGCCGGTGTAGATCTCGGCTAGCGGGCCCGCGGGACGCGGGTGGTGACGGCGACGAGGACGCCCTTGGCGACCGCGTCCGCGACGGCGGCGGCGATCTCGGGGTGGCGTTGCCCGCGCCGGTGGCGACGAGGACGATGCCCTTGGCTCCGGCGGAGACGGCGGCGTTCAGGAGGAACGGGTCGCCGTCGGAGTGGTGCGTGATGATGTCGACGCGGGGCGGCGGGTGGCGTCGGGGCCGGTCGCCCTGGGGTCCGCGGTCCGCGCGGCGGCCGGCAGGGGCAGCGGGCGGGGCGCTCCGGCTGCCGCTCGATGTCGACGCGGGAGAACCCGACGCGGCCGAGGCGCTCGGCGGAGGGGTCGGAGAAGGCGTCGGCGGCGAGGGTCTGGGTCTTCACGGTGCCGCGCGCCGCGTGGACGCGCCCGTCGAAGACGACGAGGACGCCGAGGTCGCGGACGGAGGCGGCGACCTGGAGCGCGTCGTAGAGGTTGCCGGGGCCGTCGCCGTCGCCGGTGCCGAAGGGGCGCTGGGCGCCGGTGAGGACGACCGGGCGGGGGTCGGTGTGGTGCAGGTCCAGGAGGAAGGCCGTCTCCTCCAGGGTGTCGGTGCCGTGGGTGACGACGATGCCGTCGACGCCGGGGTCGGCGAGGGTCTCGTGGACCGTGCGCAGCAGGGCGAGCTGGTGGGCCGAGGTCATGCGGGAGCTGTTCACGTTGAACAGGTCGACGACCTCGACGGTGACGTCCTCGGGGAGGGGGGCGGTGGCCAGGACGTCGTCGCCCGAGGCGTCGGCCGCGTAGCCGGTGCCCTGCCAGCGGCTGGCGATCGTGCCGCCGGTGCTGATGACGACGATCCGGCGCGCTCCCCCGTCGTTCGTCCGCTTCATGCCTGCCGCCCTCACTCCGTACCCATTTCGTCTGCGCTCGCAACGATAGGACAGGAGGCGCGCAAGGCGATTGCGAAATCGGCCCCTCGTTTGTTTCATCGTGGTAGATAATTGCGCCATGGACCGAATCGATCTCCATATCTTGCGCGAGCTCCAGAACGACGGCCGGCTGAGCAACCAGGAGCTGGCCCAGCGGGTCGGGCTCAGCCCCTCCCCCTGTCTGCGCCGGGTGCGCCAGCTGGAGCAGGACGGGGTGATCCGGGGCTACCGGGCGGTCATCGACCCGGAGGCGGTGGGGCGCGGCTTCGAGGTCCTCGTCTCGGTGGAGGTGCGCCGGGACCGCGAGACGGTGGAGGCCTTCGAGGAGGCGCTCCAGGACGTGCCGGACGTGATCGAGGCGTACCGGCTGTTCGGGAGCCCCGGCTGTCTGCTGCGGATCGCGGTGGCGGACCTCGCGGCGTACGAGCGGCTGTGGATCGAGCGGCTGACGACGCTGGCCGGGGTCACCGAGGTGAACTCGCAGATCATCATGAAGCGGATCAAGGAGCCGAAGGGGATGCCGGTGGACGTCCGGGGCGCCTGAGCCCCTGACGGGCCCTCAGGGGGGAGTCGACGCGGTTGCGCCGTATGCGAGAACGTCACGGAACAGCCTCCTCTCCGTTACATGACAGGTACCTGACGTGTGCCACTCTCCCGGTGACAGGCAGTCAACACGCGTAGACAACGGTTCCGTCGAGCCGGCACCCGTCGTCCCGCGCGTACCGTCCCCGGGAAAGGGCCCCCCATGTCCGTTGCGCGGACCCACAGTTGGAAGGTGTGGGCGGCGGCCGCCGCCGCCACCCTCGTCGGCGTCACGCTCCCCACGGTCGCCGCGACTCCCGCGAGCGCCACGACCACGGCGTACGACTCCACGTACTACAAGGACGCCATCGGCAAGACCGGCACGAGCCTCAAGGCCTCGCTGCACACCATCATCAGCAGCCAGAGCAAGATCTCGTACGACGCGGTCTGGAACGCGCTGAAGGCCACCGACCAGGACCCGAACAACGCCAACAACGTGCTCCTGCTCTACAGCGGCGTCTCGCGCAGCAAGTCCCTCAACGGGGGCTCCGTCGGCGACTGGAACCGCGAGCACACCTGGGCCCAGTCCCACGGCAACTTCGGCACCTCGGCCGGCCCCGGCACCGACCTGCACCACCTGCGCGCCTGTGACGTCCAGGTCAACAGCATCCGCGGCAACAAGGACTGGGACAACGGCGGCTCCCCGGTCAGCGGCGCGCCCGGCGCCTACACGGACAGCGACTCCTTCGAACCGCGCGACGCGGACAAGGGCGACGTGGCCCGCATGATCCTCTACATGGCCGTCCGCTACGAGGGCGACGACGGCTGGCCCGACCTGGAGCCCGACGAGTCCTCCAACAACGGCAGCACGCCCTTCCACGGCCGCCTCTCGGTCCTGAAGCAGTGGAACGAGCAGGACCCGCCGAGCGCCTTCGAGGAGCGCCGCAACGACGTCATCTACAACACCTACCAGCACAACCGGAACCCGTTCATCGACCACCCGGAGTGGGTCGAGGCGATCTGGTAGCCCAGACGCGACGCGAGAAGCGACGGAGCCGGGCCGGGTACGACATACCTGGCCCGGCTCCCCGCTTCCGGGGCCTTCAAACGCGAAATCCCGGATGTTCTCACGTTCTTGAGATGTAGCCTCCGGCAACCAAGAGGCGTTATCCACCCGTTATAAACGGGCAGTTCGCCCGAATTAATCCCTGTTTTCCATGCGCGCGGAGGGAGATTCCCGGCACGGACGACATCGGCGCACCTATCACATCCCGAACGCCTCGAACAAGATCTTCGCACCAGGAAGTTCCACGGTCGGCTCGGTAGCTTCGGCGCCCATGACCACTGCCCCCCTGACCTCCCCGACCTCCCCGACCTCCCAGGTCGACGGCCTCTCCGTCGGCCCGGCCGAGATCGCGGACGGCGCCGCGCTCTGGCGGATCGCCCGCGGCTCGGACGCACTCGACCTCAACTCGCCGTACAGCTATCTGCTGTGGTGCCGTGACTTCGCCGGCACGACCGCCGTCGCCCGTGACGCCTCCGGCCGACCGGTGGGCTTCGTCACCGGATACCTGCGGCCCGACGAGCCCGGGACGCTCTTCGTCTGGCAGGTCGCCGTGGAGGATTCGCACCGCGGAACCGGGGTAGCCGGGACCCTGCTCGACGCTCTGTCCGCCCGGGTGGCGGCCGAGCACGGACTCGACCGGGTGGAGGCGACCGTCACTCCGGGGAACCTGGCGTCCGACCGGCTCTTCCGGTCCTTCGCCCGCAGGAACGGCGCCGACCTGACCCGCGAGGTCCTCTTCCCGGCCGCCTCCTTCCCCTCCGCGGGGCACGACGCCGAAGTGCTCTACCGCATCGGCCCCTTCGCCCCCGCGGCGTCCTGAGCCGGCCTCCCCGTCCCCCCATCTCCTGGAGAAGAGACTCCGTGACCCTGACCGACATCGCCGCCCCCTCCGTCTTCGAGACCGTCGAATCGGAGGTCCGCAGCTACTGCCGCGCCTGGCCCGTCGTCTTCGAGCGCGCCGCCGGGAGCAGGCTGTACGACGAGCAGGGGCGTCCGTACCTCGACTTCTTCGCCGGGGCCGGCTCGCTCAACTACGGCCACAACAACCCGGTGCTCAAGCGCGCCCTCCTCGACTACCTCGCCGACGACGGCATCACCCACGGCCTCGACATGTCGACGACCGCCAAACGCGCCTTCCTGGAGACCTTCCGCGCCGCCGTCCTGGAGCCCCGCGCCCTGCCCTACAAGGTGATGTTCCCCGGCCCCACGGGCACCAACGCCGTGGAGGCCGCGCTCAAGCTCGCCCGCAAGGTCACGGGACGCCAGACGGTCGTCTCCTTCACCAACGCCTTCCACGGCATGTCGCTCGGCTCGCTGGCCGTCACCGGCAACGCCGCCAAGCGCGCCGGAGCGGGCGTCCCGCTGCACCACGCCGCCCGGATGCCCTTCGACGACTACCTCGACGGACAGGTCACCGACTTCCTCTGGTTCGAACGGCTCCTGGACGACTCCGGCTCCGGCCTCGACCACCCGGCGGCCGTGATCGTCGAGACCGTCCAGGGCGAGGGCGGCATCAACGTCGCGCGCGCCGCGTGGCTGCGCGCCCTCGCGGAGCTCTGCCGCCGGCACGAGATGCTCCTCATCGTCGACGACATCCAGATGGGCTGCGGACGCACCGGCGAGTTCTTCTCCTTCGAGGAGGCCGGCATCACCCCGACATCGTCACCCTGTCCAAGTCCATCAGCGGCTACGGCCTGCCCATGTCCCTCTGCCTCTTCCGGCCGGAGCTCGACCTGTGGGAGCCCGGCGAGCACAACGGCACCTTCCGCGGCAACAACCCCGCCTTCGTCACCGCCACGGCCGCCCTCGACGCCTACTGGCGCGACGGCGCCCTGCGCGAGCGCACCCTCGGCCGGGCCGACCGGGTGCGGAGCGCCCTGCTCGACCTGTGCGGCGACGACGGGCGGACCGGCCTGGCCGTGCGCGGCCGCGGGCTCGTGTGGGGCCTGGAGTTCGCCGACGGGGAGCGGGCCGAGGCCGTGTGCCGCCGGGCCTTCGAGACCGGCCTCCTCCTGGAGACCTCCGGGCCGCGCGGCGAGGTGGTCAAACTGCTGCCCCGCTGACCGCGACGGACGACGAACTCGACGAGGGCCTCGGCATCCTGGCCCGCTCCGTCCGTCACGCCGCCGGCCGCCACGCCGCCTGACCACCCCGCACGAAAGGCCATCACCCCATGATCGTCCGCACCTTCGACGAGCTGGAGAACACCGAGCGGCACGTGCGCGCCGCGTCCGGGACGTGGGAGAGCAAGCGCATCGTGCTGGCCCGCGAACGGGTCGGCTTCTCCCTGCACGAGACCGTGCTGTACGCCGGGACCGAGACCTCCATGTGGTACGCCCACCACGTCGAGGCCGTCGTCTGCACCGCCGGAGAGGCCGAGCTCACCGACCACGAGACGGGCCGCACCCACACGATCCTGCCCGGAACGATGTACCTCCTCGACGGGCACGAGCGCCACACCCTCAAGGTCAAGCGGGACTTCCGCTGCCTGTGCGTCTTCAACCCGCCCGTCACCGGGCGCGAGGACCACGACGAGAACGGCGTCTACCCGCTCCTCACCGAACCGGAGCCCGGTCAGGCCTGACGACACCCCCGCCCGATCCCGTACGCGAAAGGAAGGCACCCCGCCCCATGGCCTCCGCACCCACCCGTCCCGTCGACCTCTACCCCACCCGCGGCTCCGGGAGGAGCTCATCGGCCGCAAGGACCCCGTCGTGTGGTCCGAGCCCGGCACGCCCGGCCCCTTCTGGGCCCGGGAGCTGGAGGAGTACGACCGCGACGGCTTCGTCACCGTGGACGAGATCGTCACCCCGGACGAGGTCGACGAGCTCCGCGCCGAGCTGGACCGGCTCGTCGCCGACCCCCTCGTACGGGCGGACGAGCGGGCCGTCGTCGAGCCCCGCTCCCAGGAGATCCGCTCCGTCTTCGAGGTGCACCGGATCAGCGAGGTCTTCCGCCGGCTGGCCGAGGACCCGCGGATCGTCGGACGGGCGCGCCAGATCCTCGGCTCCGACGTCTACGTCCACCAGTCGCGGGTCAACGTCAAGCCCGGCTTCGGCGCCAGCGGCTTCTACTGGCACTCCGACTTCGAGACCTGGCACGCCGAGGACGGCCTGCCCCGGATGCGGACCGTCTCGGTCTCGATCGCGCTCACCCCGAACCACACCACCAACGGCAGCCTGATGATCATGCCGGGCTCGCACCGCACCTTCCTGGGCTGCGCCGGGGAGACGCCGAAGGACAACTACAAGCAGTCGCTGCGGATGCAGGACGCCGGGACCCCCTCCCCCGAGGCGCTCACCACCTTCGCCGACGCCTGCGGCATCCGGCACTTCACGGGTCCGGCGGGCTCGGCCACCTGGTTCGACTGCAACGCCCTGCACGGTTCGGGCGACAACATCACCCCTACCCCCGCAGCAATGTGTTCCTCGTCTTCAACAGCGTCGAGAACGCCCCGAGGCCCCTTCGCCGCCCCGGTCCGCCGCCCTCCTTCATCGCCGCGCGCCCCGGGAGCGCTCATGACGCTCGGCCGCCGCGGCTTCCTCACCGGGGCGGCCCTCCTCGGCGGTCTCGCCCTGCCCGCGTGCACCCGCACCCGGGCGGGGACGGAGCGCCCGGCGACGACGGAAGCTCCTCGCGCGCCTGCGGGAACAGGGCTTCGTGCGGGTGGGCTTCGCCGGCGAGGCGCCGTACGGCTTCCAGGACGGCGGCGAGCTCGTCGGCGAGGCCCCGACCCTGCACCGCGAGATATTCACGGCCCTCGGCGTGCGCGAACTGCGCCCGACGCTCACCGAGTTCGGCGCGCTGATCCCCGGGCTCCTCGCCGGCCGGTTCGACGTCGTCAGCGCGGGCATGTCGATCACGCCGGAGCGCTGCGCCAAGGTGATCTTCTCCGAGCCGGAGTTCGTCTCCCCACCGCCCTGATGGTCCGCAAGGGCAACCCGAAGGGGCTGGGCGATCTGGGGTCCTGCGCGGCGAAGGGCGCCACCGTCGGGGTGCTCACCGCCGCGGTGGAGGCGTCGTTCGCGAAGGCGGCGGGCGTGCCGGACGGGTCGGTGAAGACCCTAGCCAAACAGCAGGACGGGCTCGACGCCCTCCTCGCCGGCCGGATCGACGCCTTCGCGCTGACCGCCATCTCCCTGCGCTGGCTCGCCCGGACGAACGCGGGCGCGCCGGTGGAGGTGGGCGAGGCGTTCGTCCCGACGGTCGGCGGGGCACGGCAGCTCGGCGCGGGCGGGGCCGTGTTCCGGCCCGGGGCGGACGGGCTGCGGAACGCCTTCGACCACGAACTCCGGAAGATCACGGGCTCCCCCGAGCGGTTCGTCGGGCTCGTCGGGAAGTACGGCTTCACCGCCCGCGAGGTGCCGCCCCGTTCGCTGCGGACCGCCGACCTGTGCACCGGGTGAGGGGCGGCGGGAGTGACTGACGCCCGGCCCGTCGCGGCCGGGTTCCTGCCCGAGCTGCGGCGCGCGCTCCCCGGCTCGCCGAGGGCTCCTCGTCACGGCGGAGGCCACGGTGCTCGGCGCCGCGCTCGCCCTGGTCCTCGCGTACGTCCTCGGGCTGCTCTCCCGGTCGGCACGGCTGCCGGTGCGGGGCGGGGCCCGCCTCGTCGTGGAGTTCTTCCGGGGACCTCACTGTACGTGCAGCTGTTCTGGCTGTTCTTCGCGCTGCCGATGGTCGGCTTCCGGCTCGAACCGCTCGCCTGCGCGGTGCTCGCGCTCGGCCTCAACTACGGGGCGTACGGCGCCGAGGTCGTGCGGGGCGCGGTGGCGGCGGTCCCCGGGCCCAGACCGAGGCGGGGATCGCGCTCGGCATGGGGGCGGGGCTGCGGCTGCGGCGGATCGTCCTGCCGCAGGCGCACGCCCTGATGGTCGCGCCGTTCAAGAACCTGCTCGTGCAGCTCCTGAAGGCGACGCCGCTGCTCTCCCTGGTCACGGTCCCCGACCTCACCTTCCAGATCGACCAGCTGCGCTCGTCGACGGGCGCGACGGCCGCCTCCTATCTGCTGCTCCTCGGGCTCTACTTCGCCATGGCCGTCGGCCTGAGCCTCCTCATGAACGCCCTGGAGCGGGCGGCGAAGGCCCGGCTCGGGCAGGAAGGCGGTGCCTGATGTGGGACGGGGAGGCGGCCCGGGCCGCGCTGCCCGCCGTACTGGAGGGGTTCGGCGTCACCGTCCTGGCCACCGTGCCGGCGTTCGCCGTCGCCATGGTCCTCGGGCTCGTCCTCGCCCTCGTCCAGCGGGCGGGCCCCGCCTGGCTGGCGCTCCCGGTGCGCGGGGCGGCCGCGTTCGTCCGCACGACGCCGCTCCTGGTGCAGCTGTTCGCGGCCTGGGTCCTCGTGCCCGCGCTGGACGCGCCGGTGCTCGGCGTCCTGGTGCTCGGCACGCACTACGCCACGTACCTCTCCGAGGTGTACCGGACGGGCATCGACGCCGTGCCGAAGGGGCAGTGGGAGGCATGCACGGCGCTGTCGCTGCCGCGCCGGCGGGTGTGGCGGGCGGTGGTGCTGCCGCAGGCCGTACGCAACGTGCTGCCGCCGCTCGGCAACTACGCGGTGTCCATGTTCAAGGAGACGCCCCTGCTCTCGGTGATCACCGTGCACGAGATGGTCCACGAGGCGAACACCTTCGGCAGTACCCACTTCGCCTATCTGGAGAGCTTCACCCTGGCCGCCGGGGTGTTCCTGCTCGCGAGCTGGCCGACGTCCGTGCTCGTACGACGACTGGAGGCACGCCTTGCCGCATGAGAACCGGGACGACCCCGCGGTCCGCTTCGAGCGGGTCACCAAGCGGTACGGGGACCGCACCGTGCTCGACGGCCTCGACCTGGAGGTCGGGCGCGGGGAGCACGTGACGCTGATCGGCCCCAGCGGCTCGGGAAAGACCACCATCCTCCGGCTGCTCATGACGCTCGAACGGGTCACCGACGGCGTCATCCACGTCGACGGCCGGCCCTTCTCCCACATGCCGGGAGGCACGAACGGGAAGCTGGTGCCGGCGAGCGAGCGGCATCTCGCGGCGCACCGGCGCCGGATCGGCATGGTCTTCCAGCAGTTCAACCTCTTCCCGCACATGAGCGTCCTGGAGAACGTCGTCGAGGCACCCGTCCACGTGCTCGGCGAGAGCCGGGAGGACGCGGACCGCAGGGCGCGGGACCTGCTCGACCTGGTCGGGCTCGGCGACCGGGCCGACGCGCGGCCGACCCGCCTCTCCGGCGGCCAGCAGCAGCGCGTGGCCATCGCCCGCGCCCTCGCGATGCGGCCCGGGATCCTGCTCCTCGACGAGGTGACGTCCGCGCTCGACCCGGAGCTGGTGGCGGAGGTGCTCGACGTGCTGCGGGACGTCGCCCGCTCCACCGACATCACCCTGCTGTGCGTGACCCACGAGATGGGCTTCGCGCGGGACGTCTCCGACCGGATCCTGATGTTCGACCGGGGCCGGATCGTGGAGTCGGGCCCGGCCGACGAGCTCCTGGAGTCGCCCGCGCACGCACGCACGCGGGCGTTCCTGGGGCGGTCCGGTGAGCGGGGCCGGCCGCTCCGGTGACGGTCAGCCGCCCCCGCCCCGGCCATTCCCTCCCGCAGCCGGTCCAGGCTCCGGGCCAGGAGCCGCGAGACGTGCATCTGGGACACCCCCAGGCGCTCGCCTATCCGGGTCTGGGTCAGCTCCTCGACGAAGCGCAGGTGCAGCAGCAGCCGGTCGCGCTCGTCGAGGGCCATCACGAGCGGGGCGAGGGTGTGGAAGTCCTCGAAGAGCGCGAGCGCCGGGTCCTCCTCGCCGATCAGGTCGGCCAGGGCCGCGTCGTCGCTCTCGTCGCCATCGCCGCCGATCGCGGCGTCCAGGGACGCCGACCGATAGCCGTTCGCGGCCAGCTGGGCCTCGACCACCTCCTCCTCGGACAGGTCCATGACGGGCGCCAGTTCCGCGACCCGGGGCGCGCGGCCCAGCCGCGAGCTCAGCTCGTCGGTCGCCTTCGCCAGTTCCACGCGCGCCTCCTGGAGCCGGCGCGGGACGTGGACCGCCCAGGAGGTGTCGCGGAAGAACCGCTTGATCTCGCCCACGATGTACGGCACCGCGAAGGTGGTGAACTCCACCTCGCGGGACAGGTCGAAGCGGTCGATCGCCTTGATGAGGCCGACCATGCCGACCTGGACGATGTCCTCCCTCTCCTCGGGCCGCCCGCGGAAGCGGCCGGCCGCGTACCGCACGAGCGTCATGTTCATCTCGATCAGGGTGCTCCGGACGTACTGGTGCCCCTCGGTGCCCTCCTCCCGCGCCGCGAGCTCGCGGAGGAACACCCTCGACAGGGCGCGCGCGTCCCGGGGCGCGACCTCGTGGGGGACCGCGATGTCGGGCAGGCCCTCCCCCGTACCGCTCGTCACGTACGTCTCCGTCGCCTCGGCCACCTCGATCCGCACGGGGACGACCTCCTTCTGCTCTCTCGTCCGTTCGGCGGTCCCGGTCCGCGTACCCGCTCCGCGCCGGGGCACTCCCTGCTCCCCGGTGCGCGCCGCGTCCGAGGCATCACCCGGGCCTGGGCGGGCAGGCGAGTCCCATCACCCTCCGACGCACAGGAAGAAAGGGACCCGCGATGAACAGCCGGAGCGAAACCAGGTCCCGTGCGCCCGCCGGGCGGACCGGAACGTCACCGCTCCTCACCCCGGCGCAGGCCCGGCAGTTGGTCCGCCACACGCTCACGGCCCTCGGCCCCCTGCGGGCCTCCCAGGTCGACGACCTGCTGCTCGTCACCTCGGAACTGGTCACGAACGCCCACCGTCACGGGGGCGGGGTCACCTCCTTCGGGGTCGCCGTCGGCCCCGACCGGGTCACGGTCTCCGTGGCCGATTCCAGCGGGGAGCCGCCTCGCCACGAACCCCGCGAGGAGCTGTGGTCCGGCGGCTTCGGCTGGCCGATCGTGCTGCGCCTGTGCCGCGAGGTGACGGTGGACGCGCGGCCGGACGGCAAGACCGTCCACGCGGCGGTGACGGTCGACCGCTGAGCCGTACCGCCGTGGTCCGGCCCCTCAGGCCTGCCGCTCCGGCGGCCCGTGGAGGTGGACGGAGGCGGGGCCGCCGGCCGTGCGGTGGCGGTCGGCCCAGGAGTCGAGCGCCGCCCGGCAGGCGTGGTCGAGGTGGTGGAGTCCCGAGAGGTCCAGCACGACCGGACGGTCGCGCGGCAGGGCTTCGAGGGTGTCGAGGATCTTCGGCAGCCGCAGGAAGGTCACCGTGCCCGACAGGCCGACGCGCACCGGCCCCTCGCCCTCGTCGGTGTGGTCGACGCGCAGGTGCGAGGCGTCCCAGGCCGCTTTGGCGACCGAGACGGCGAGTCCGGTCAGGACGCCTTCGAGCATGCCCGCGGTGACGATCGCCAGGGCCGTCACCACGAGGACGAGCGCCTCGCCCCGGTGGCCCCGCCACAGGGCGACGAGGCCCCGGAAGGGGATCAGCTTCCAGCCCGCGTGGACGAGGATGCCGGCGAGCGCCGCGAGCGGCACGTACTCCAGGGTGCCGGGCAGCAGGGCGGCGAAGAGCAGCAGCCACAGCCCGTGGAGCACCCGGGAGGCCTTGGTCCTGGCGCCCGCCTGGACGTTGGCCGAGCTGCGGACGATCACGGCGGTCATGGGCAGCGCCCCAGCAGGCCGCAGAGCGTGTTGCCGACCCCTGGGCCAGCAGTTCCCTGTCGTAGTCGGTGGGCGGGCCGTCGTGCAGCCGGTCCACGGCCGCCGCGCTGAACAGGGACTCGGCGGAGGCGATCAGCGCGAAGGCGAGGACGGCGCCGACCAGGGCCGGGTCGGTCAGGGCGGAGAGCCCGTCCGCTCCCGGCAGCCGCACCGCGTCCAGCACCCCGCTGACCCGTACGGTCGCCACCGGCAGGTCGAACAGGGCGGTCGCGAGCGCCGCGAGGAGGACGGCGACGAGCGCGCCGGGCACGGCCCGCGCCCGGCGGGGCAGCCGGCGCCAGCCGACGATCAGGAGGACCGTGGCGGCGGCCACGGCGAGCGGGACGAGCGTCTCCTCGGCGGTCACCGCGCCTCCGAGGGCGGCGGGCAGTCCGAGGAGCCGGTCCGGGCCGGAGGCGGGGGCGTCGAGTCCGGCCGCGGCGTAGAGCTGGCCGGCCACGATGACGAGGCCGATCCCGGCGAGCATGCCCTCGACGACGGAGAGGGAGATGGCGCGGAACCAGCGGCCCCAGCGCAGCAGGCCCATGGCGGCCTGGAGCAGGCCCGCGAGGAGCACGGCGACGCCGAGCCCGGCCGGGCCCAGGGTCCGGACGGCGTCGAGGACGAGGACGGTGAGGCCGGCGGCGGGGCCGGAGACCTGGATGCTGCTGCCCCGCATGAGGCCGGTGAAGACGCCGCCGACGATGCCGGTGACGAGACCGAGCTCGGCGGGGACGCCGGAGGCGACGGCCACGCCTATGCAGAGCGGCAGCGCGACGAGGAAGACGACGAGGGAGGCGGCGAAGTCCTGCCGGAGGTACGGAAAGGAGGAAGCCATGGAAGGGGTCTTACGCCCTCGCCGGGGCCGTTTCGGGCGACTCGGCGCCCACCGGTGGTTTCCGACCGGAACCGGTCCGAACGTGACGCGTTCCCCCCGGCGGACGGCGCCCGGAGGTGCGCGTCACCGGGGCGCACCGGGCCGCAGGCGCCCGCACACGCGGTCGAGCGGAGGGCGTACGGTCGCCACACCGGGGCGCAGGGGGGGCGCCGTGGCTCACCACCAGTAGGCGGGGTACCTCGGTGCCGCGCGGCGGGTGCGGGAGGCGGCGAACGCGGTGAGCACGAGCAGCACCGTGGCCCCGAACAGCAGGGGAGGAACCGGTCGGGCGCGGGGGCCTGGAGCACGATGACGACGGCGGTCGCGCAGGCCGGCGCGTGCGGGGCGCGGGCCAGGGTGTTCAGCGCCAGGGCGAGCCCAGCGGCGAGGGCGGCCGCCCAGGCGCTGCCGTGGGGGCGACGGCCGCCACGGCGTATCCGGCGCGGCGGCGACGAGGTGGCCGACGACGACGTTCCGCGGCTGGGCCAGGGGCAGCGCGGGGCGCAGTGCACGAGCGCGGCGCTGGCGGCCAGCGGGGTATGAGCACCGGTTCGTGGATGAGGGCGCCGACGGCGACGAGCCCGAGGAGGGCGGCGGTCGCGGCGCTGACGCTGTGGAAGGCGGCGGCGGGCGCGGGCGGCCCGGGCGCGCCCGGCGATCCACGGCAGGCGCGGCGCCCGGGGCGCAGGGGCGCCGGAGGCCGTTTCGGAGGCGGTGTCGGGACGCGGTGCGGCGTCGATGCTCATGGGATGCGCGGTTTCCGGGACAGGGACGGGCGGGCGGGAAGGAGCGGTCGTACGGGTCCCTGTGGTCGACAGTCGGCCCGGTCTCACGCCTGGACCTGGTGCGGCGGCGCGACCTCACACCACTGTAACCAGCGGTTTCCCGCGGCACGGGCGGGGTCGGGGCAGGATCGCCGTATGACCGACACCACGCCCTCCTTCCGTCTCCTCCCGGAGCCCCGGACTCCCCGTCCTCCTGCACGTGCCGCACGCCTCGCGCGAGGTGCCCCCGGACGTGCGGGCGGGGATCCTGCTCGACGACGGGGAGCTCGCCCGCGAGCTGGACCACATCACGGACGCCCACACGGACAGGATCGCCACCGTGGCCGCGGCGGCGGCCGGCACGGCGCCCTGGCGGTTCGTCAACGGGCTCTCGCGGCTCGTCGTCGACCCGGAGCGCTTCCCGGACGAGCGCGAGGAGATGCTCTCCGTCGGGATGGGCGCGGTGTACACCCGGACCACCCACCGCGCGGCGCTGCGGCCCGCCGGCTTCGACCCGGCGCCGCTGATCGACCGGTACTTCACCCCGTACGCGCGGGCCATGACGGAGGCCGTGGCCGAGCGGCTCGCCGTGGCGGGGCGGGTGGTGATCGTCGACGTCCACTCGTACCCGACCGGTCCGCTGCCGTACGAGCTGCACGGCGACGGCCCGCGCCCGCCGGTCTGCCTCGGCACGGACGCCTTCCACACGCCGCCCGCGCTGCTCGACGCGGCGCGGAGGCCTTCGGCGGCTTCGGCGGCGTCGGGACGGACAGCCCTTCGCCGGGACGTACGTGCCGCTGGAGTTCTACGGCCGGGACCCTCGGGTGGGCGCCCTGATGGTGGAGATCCGCCGCGACCTGTACATGAGCGAGCCCGGCGGTCCGGCGAACCCCGGCGCCGAGGCGCTCGGGGCGGCGCTGGCCGCCCTGGTCGACGCGGTGGCCCCAGCGGGTGGACGCGTCCGATCGGCGTAAAATCGGGGAGATGAACCCACTCCGCTACGAGCTGGTGTTCTCCGACGGCACAGGCTCGGCCCAGGACGTCGTGATCGTGGAGCGCACGCAGCTCACGGGGTCCGGGGGCCATCCGGTGTACACCGACGCCACCGGCATCATCCGGGCCGAGATCAGCGACCGGGCCGAGGTCCGCATGCTCGCCTCGGGCGGCCACCAGGAGCACGACCGGAGCGTCCTGGCCCGCCCCTCCCCGATACCGACGGCTCCCCGGCCTGAGCTCCCTCACGCGCGCGGTCGCTCCGGAACGGCCCGGAACGGCCCGGGGCGGGCCGGACGCTCCGGGTGCGCGGGCCGGGCGGGCCCGCGGCATCACCGAAGGGCTGATCGGGTGGCGGCTCCGTGGCCGTGGGCGCGGCGCCCGGTCGTTCCGCCCGGCGGGGCGAGACAGTGGACGGGATTTCCGGCCGGACCGACCCGGGGCCCTCTCGACGGGGGCAGCCGGGTGGCGGCCCGCCCGACCGCCCACTCGTCCGCAAGGGGACGCCTCGATGACCGACACCGACACGTCCTACCGCGATCTCCGCGCCCTGGTGCTCAACTGCACCCTCAAGCGGTCGCCGGAGCGGAGCCACACCCAGGGGCTGATCGACATCAGCACCGGGATCATGGAGCGCCAGGGCGTGGAGGTCGAGGTGCTCAGGGCGGTGGACATCGACATCGCGACCGGTGTCTGGCCGGACATGACCGAGCACGGGTGGGAGACCGACGAGTGGCCGGTCATCTACTCGAAGGTGATGGCGGCGGACATCCTCACCCTGGCGGGGCCCGTGTGGCTGGGCGACAACTCCTCGGTCATGAAGAAGGTGATCGAGCGCCTGTACGCCTGCTCGTCGATCCTGAACGAGCACGGCCAGTACGCGTACTACGGCCGTGTGGGCGGCTGTCTGATCACCGGCAACGAGGACGGCGCCAAGCACTGCGCGATGAACGTCCTCTACAGCCTCCAGCACCTGGGCTACGTCATCCCGCCGCAGGCCGACGCGGGCTGGGTCGGCCCGGCCGGCCCGGGACCGTCCTACCTCGACCCCGGCTCGGGCGGCCCGGAGAACGACTTCACCAACCGCAACACCACCTTCATGACCTGGAACCAGCTCCACCTCGCCCGCCTGCTCAAGGACGCCGGCGGCATCCCCGCCCACGGCAACCAGCGCTCCGAGTGGGACGCCGGCTGCCGCTTCGACTTCGAGAACCCGGAACACCGTTGAGCGCGGTCCGGGACGAGCCCCCGCGACCCCGGCCGGGTCCGAAGGAAAGGCCCTGGCTCCCGGAGACCGGCGGGGGCGGGATGCCCGGGGCCACACCGGCTTGACGTGCACACGGACGGGACTTAGCTTCGCCTTACCTAAGTTACGCTGTCCGTACGTCCGGAAGACCACCGCATGTCCAGAACCGCGCAGGGGCTCAGACCCGCGCAGGAGCTCACCCCGTCCTGGCTCCTCACCACCATCGGGCTCGGCGCCACCGCGTGCATCGCGGCGGCCTGCTGGACCGCAGGACACGTCCACGCGGACGCCTCCCTGCTGACGGTGGCCCGCTTCCTGCACGTCGCCTTCCTCGTCGTCGGGCTCGGTTCGGTGCTGGCCGTCGACTGGTTCGCGGTGCTCTGGCTGACCGGGAGGCGGCCCCTCGCCGGTGTGCTCGACACGGCCGTCGCCCTGCAGACCCCGATCTGGGCGGGACTCGGCGGGCTCGTCGTCTCCGGGCTCTTCCTCCGCCCCGACCTCCACTCCCCGCTGACCCTGGCCAAACTGGGGCTCGTCGTCGCCGTCACCCTCAACGGCCTCTGGGCGCACCGGCTCGGCCAGCGCCTGGAGGCCCACCGCGACGGCCCGGTCCCCGCCGGCTGCTCGTCCTCGCGGGCCTGGCGGCGACCGTCAGCCAGACCGGCTGGTGGGGCGCCTCCCTCATCGGCTTCCTCAACAGCCAGTCCTGATTTGGGTTTGTCGGACGTTCATCAATACGATCCGGCGATGATCACGAGAAAACGGCTGGCGACCGGGGCCTGCGCGCTGCTCGCCGCCCTGAGCGTCGCGCTCCTGCCGACGGGCGCGGCCGCCGACGAGCCGGTGGCGAAGGAATCCCCCAAGGTCGAGCTGGTCCTCGACGTCAGCGGCTCCATGCGGGCCAAGGACATCGACGGCAAGTCCCGCATGAGCGCCGCCAAGCAGGCCTTCAACGAGGTCCTGGACGCGGTGCCGGAGGAGGTCCGGCTCGGCATCCGCACGCTCGGCGCCGACTACCCCGGCAACGACCGCAAGCGCGGCTGCAAGGACACCCGCTCGCTGTACCCGGTCGGGCCGCTCGACCGGACCGAGGCCAAGACCGCCGTCGCCACCCTCGCCCCGACCGGCTGGACGCCGATCGGTCCGGCGCTGCTCGGCGCGGCCGACGACCTCGGCGAGGACGGGGCGAGCAAGCGGATCGTGCTCATCACGGACGGCGAGGACACCTGCGCCCCGCTCGACCCGTGCCAGGTGGCCCGGGAGATCGCGGCGAAGGGCATCCACCTCGTCATCGACACCCTGGGCCTGGTGCCGGACGCCAAGACCCGGCAGCAGCTGACCTGCATCGCGGAGGCCACCGGAGGCACGTACACCTCGGTCCACCGCACCGAGGACCTCTCCCGCCGCGTCAAGCAGCTGGTGGACCGCGCGGCCGACCCGGTCGTGACGCCCGTGGCCACCGAGGGCGCGGCACGGTGCGAGAAGGCTCCGCAGCTGAAGCCCGGCCTCTACACGGACCGCGAGTCCTTCGGCGAGCACCGCTGGTACCGGGTGGACCTGCTGCCCGGCCAGGAACTGCGCGCCTCCGTCAGCGTGTCGGCCGACCGGGCCGTCAACGAGGACTACGGGGTGCTGCTGCGCGCCGTCACCCTCCACGGCCGGGAGATCGTCCGCGGCTCCGAGGCGGGCGACGGACGCACCGACGTGATCTCGACCGGACTGCGCTATCCGAAGCCGGAGGCCGACGACGGGCCCGGGGACGCGAAGCCGGCGGCCGAGACGGTCTGCCTCCAGGTCAGCAATTCCTTCTCCGCTCCCCCGTCGGTGAAGACGACCCCGGGCATGCCGGTCGAGCTGACGGTCGACGTCGTCGACGGCCCCTCGTCCGCCTCGGACGTCGCCTCGTTCGGTCTCGGCCGCGGCTGGTGGCTGCTCGGCGTGCTCGTCCTCGCCGGCTTCCTCGCCGGTCTGCTCTGGGGCTGGCTGTCCCGCTGGCGCATCGCCGTCTGGAGGACCAACTGATGCGTACCGTACGCATGATCGCCACGGCCGCGCTCGCGGGCGCGGCCCTGCTCGGCCTCGCGGCCCCGGCCGCCCTGGCCGACACCCCAGCGCCTCGGCGTCCCCTCCGAGGAGGCCGGGCCCACCGAGGCCGGCACCACCTTCCGCACCGCCGCCCGGTTCCTCCCGGGGCAGCAGGCCACCGCCCAGGCCTCCTCGGGTGACTACCTGTACTGGGTGTTCCCGGCGGACACCGGGGAGCGGCCGACCGTGAAGGCCGGCATCACGCTGCCCGACCCGTCCCTGCGGCACGGGCCCGCCACCTGGCGGATCGACGTGTACGACGGGCTGCGGCGGCGCCAGCCGTGCATGTACGGGATGCAGTCCCGTACGGCCGCCAAGGAGACCGCGTCCATCGAGCTGGCCTGTGTGCTGCGCCCGGTCCGGGCCTCGGCCGACGCCTGGGCGAACGACCCGCTGCCCGGCAGCTACTACGTCCGGCTGACCCGCACCGGCGGCCCGGACGAGGACCTCGGCCAGCCGTTCACCGCGCGGATCGGCGTCGACGTCTCCGACAAGGGCGGCGCCTACGCCACCGACGGCGCGCTCGCCGCGCCGCTCGTCCCCGGCGCGACCACCGCCGACCGGGCGAAGGCGGACGAGGACGCCGGCCGGAAGACCGCCGTCGAGGCGGCGGCCCCGGAGGACGGCTGGTCCTCCGGCTGGTGGTCGGACCGCTGGGTCTGGACCCTGGCGGGCGGCGTCCTGGCCGCGCTCGCGGGCATCGGCGGCTACGTCCTGACGCGCGGCGCGGGCCGCCCGTCCCGGGTGCCGCCGGGCGTCTGACCCGGCCCGGAACGTGGAGGCCCCACCGCGCGCGGTGGGGGCCTCGGTGCGTCCGGGGCGACAGGCGGGTTCACCCGCGGGCCGGGAAACCGTGCGCGCGGGCTCCGGTCACGAGCGCGACCACCGGGACGAGCAGGACGAGGACGCTCCAGGGCAGCGCGCCGGCGCCGAGCCCGTCGAGGAGGAGGCCGCCGGCGACACCGCCCGCCGCCATGGCCGCGTTCCAGAGGCTGACCAGCATCGTCTGCGCCGTGTCGGCCGCGTCCCCGCCCGCCTCGGCGACGGCCGTCTGCAGCAGGGTGGGCGCGCCGCCCCAGCCGAGGCCCCAGAGCGCGGCGGCCACCAGGACCAGGGCCGTGCTCGCCGCCGGGACGGCGAACGCGGCCGCCGCGACGGCCAGGAGGACCGTCCCGCCGAGGGTCAGGACCCGGAGCCTGCGGTCGATGTGACGGCCCGTGAACCAGATCCCGGCGAGCGAGGCGGCGCCGAAGACCAGCAGGACGAGACCGGTGGAGCCGCCGAGGCCGAGGTGGTCCAGGTAGGCGGCGACGTACGTGTAGAGCACGGTGTGGGCCAGGACGAGGGTGAAGGTGACGGCCAGGACCGGCAGAACGCCGGGGACCTTCAGGGTGCGGGCCACCGGGGCGCGTCCGCCGCGCGGTTCGCCCGGCAGGTCGGGCACGGCGAGCGCGATCCAGCCGAGGAGCCCGACGGCGATCACGGTCATGGCGGCGAAGGCGGCCCGCCAGCCGACGGCCTCGCCGAGGAAGGTGCCGGCCGGGACGCCGAGGGAGAGGGCGAGCGGGATGCCGGTCATCGCGACGGCGACGGCGCGGCCCTGGAGGTGCGCGGGGCGATGCGGCGGGCGTAGCCGGCGAGCAGGGCCCAGGCGAGGCCCGCGGCGACCCCGGCGAGGAAGCGGGCGCCCATGGTGAGGGCGTACGAGGAGGAGAACGCCGTGACGGTGTTGGCGGCGGCGAACCCGGCCATCGAGGCGAGCAGCAGGCGCTTGCGGCGCCAGCCGGCGGTGCGGGCGGCGAGCGGCACGGCGGTGAGGGCCGTCCCGAGGGCGTAGCCGGTGACCGACTGGCCCATGGCGGCCTCGCCGACGCCGAGGTCGGCGCTCATGCCGGGCAGGACCCCGGCGGGAGGGTCTCGGTGAGGCTGGTGACGAAGACGGCGGTGGCGAGGGCGAGGAGGGCCGGGAGGGCAACCGGCCGGAGGCGGGGCGGGGTTCGGGGTGCGCGGGGGTGGCGGAACCGGCCGCCACTGTCGTGTCGTGGGTCATGTCCGTATGCTCGAACCCTCACATTGATGTGAAGGTCAAGCGATTGCCCGGAGGGGGCCTCCCATGCGGATCGGCGAGCTGTCCGAGCGCACCGGAACACCGCGCAGACTGCTGCGCTACTACGAGGAGCAGGGTCTCATCGTCGCCGACCGGCTGCCGAACGGCTACCGGGTCTACGACGCGTCGAACGTGGACCGGGTGATGCAGATCAGGGGTCTGCTCGACGCCGGTCTGCCGACCCGGATCATCAAGCAGATCCTGCCCTGTCTCAACAAGCCGCGGACGATCCACTTCCCCGACGCGACCCCGGAGATGCTGGAGACCCTGGAGAACGAGCGGGACCGGATGACCGACCGGATCCGCTGCCTGACCCGGAACCGGGACGCGGTGGCGGAGTACCTCGACGCGGTACGGGAGAAGCTGACGTCGGGATCGCCGGCGTAGCGCGGACGGTCCGGACGGCGTACCGGCCGCCGTGCCGCTCCACGGCGAGGGGCAGGCCGAAGCAGGCGCCGAGCAGCTCCCCGGTGAGCACCTCCTCGACCGGTCCGCGCGCGAGCGCCCGGCCCTCGCGCAGGAGCAGGGCGTGGGTGGTGCCGGAGGGCAGCTCCTCCAGGTGATGGGTGACCAGGACCGTGGCGAGCTCCGGGTGTTCGGCGCCGAGGACGTCCAGGGCGTCGAGGAGCTGCTCGCGGCCGGGCAGGTCGAGTCCGGTGGCGGGCTCGTCGAGCAGCAGGAGCCTCGGCTCGGGCATGAGCGCGCGGGCGATCAGGGCCCGCCCCGCTCCCCTGCGAGAGGGTGGGCCAGCGGGCGGCGCGGCGCCCGGCGAGCCCGAGGGTGGCGATCAGCCGGTCCGCCCGGTCCTCCTGCGCGGGGTGGGGTCCACCGGGCGGCCGCTCGACGGAGCCCACGGCCCCGGTCAGGACGACGTCGCGCACGGCGAGGGCGGAACGCAGCGGGTGGCGGGGGTGACGTGGCCGATGAGGGTGCGCAGTTCGCGCAGGTCCACCCGGCCGAGCCGGCGCCCGAGGACCTCCACCCGGCCCCGGGTCGGATGCGTCTGGGCGCCGAGCAGGCCGAGGAGGGTGGTCTTCCCGGCGCCGTTGGCCCCGAGGAGCGCCCAGTGCTCCCCGGAGCGGACGGTGAGCGTGACGTCGCTCAGGAGGGGGTTCCCCTCGCGGACGACGGTGACGGCCTCGGCGCGGAGGACGGGCGACCCGCCCGGTTCCGGGGGCCGCCTCACGACGCGTACGCCCGGTTCACCGCGGACAGGACGGCCTGCACGGAGGCGGTGAGGACGGAGGTGTCCAGGCCCGCGCCCCAGGCGGTGCGGTCCCCCACCCGGCACTCGGCGTAGGCGGCGGCCTCGCCCGCGCTGCCGGCGGTGACGGCGTGTTCGGCGAAGTCGAGGACGTCGACGGGGACTTCGGCCCGGGTGAGGGCGTCGGTCAGGGCGGAGAGCGGTCCGTTGCCCTTGCCCTCGGCCGGTTCCGTACGGTCCCCGACGCGCAGGACGCAGGTGAAGCGGTGGTCGCCCGCCGCGTCCCGGTCGGTGCTCCAGGATTCCAGGGCGACGGGGCCCGCGCCCCGGCCGGGCTCCAGGTAGGCCGTGCGGAAGAGCGCGCGGAGGTCGTCGGGGTGGCCTCGCGGCCGCTGTCGTCGGTCACCGCCTGGACGGCCCGGGAGACGTCCGGGCGCATCCGCTCCGGCAGGTCGAGGCCGTGGTGGGTGCGGAGCAGATGGGCGACCCCGCCCTTGCCGGACTGGGAGTTGACGCGGATGACGGCCTCGTAGCCGCGGCCGAGGTCGGCGGGGTCGAGGGGCAGGTAGGGCACGTTCCAGGGGGCGAGCTCCGGCGGGATCCCCGCCTCGGCGGCGTCCTTGGCGTGCCGGGCGAGGCCCTTGCTGATGGCGTCCTGGTGGGTGCCGGAGAAGGCGGTGTGGACGAGGTCGCCCGCGTAGGGGTGGCGGGGGTGGACGGGGAGCCGGTTGCAGTGCTCGACGACCTCGCGGACGGCGTCGATGTCGGAGAGGTCGAGCATGGGGTCGACGCCCTGGGCGTAGAGGTTGAGGGCGAGGGTCACCAGGTCGACGTTGCCGGTGCGTTCGCCGTTGCCGAAGAGGCAGCCCTCGACGCGCTGGGCCCCGGCGAGGACGGCGAGTTCGGCGCAGGCCACGCCGGTGCCGCGGTCGTTGTGGGGGTGGACGGAGAGGATCACGGAGTCGCGGCGGGCGAGGTGGCGGTGCACGTACTCGATCTGGTCGGCGTACACGTTGGGGGTGGCGATCTCGACGGTGGCGGGCAGGTTGTGGGTGACCGGCCGGTCGGGGCTCGCGTCCCACAGTTCGGTGAGTCCGTCGCAGAGCTCCAGGACGTAGTCCGGTTCGGTGAGGTTGAAGGTCTCCGGGAGAACTGGAAGCGGATGTCGGCGCCGGGGCGGGCCCCGGCGAGCCGCGCCATGAGCGTGGCGGCCTCGTGGACGGTGCGCCGGACCTCGGCGCGGTCGCGGCCGAGGACGGTCTCGCGCCAGACCGGCGAGGTCGCGATGTAGAGGTGGACGACGGCGCGGGGCAGTCCGTCGAGGGCCTCGAAGGTGCGCTCGATGAGTTCGGGGCGGGCCGGGGTGAAGACGACCGGGGTGACGTCCTCGGGGACGGCGCCCGAGGCGACGAGGCCGGCGAGGTGGCGGACGAAGTCGAAGTCGGCGCGGCTGGCGGAGGGGTAGCCGACCTCGATCTCCTTGAAGCCCGTGCGGACGAGCAGCTCGAAGAAGCGGTGCTTGCGGTCGGTGTCCATCGGCTCGGCGAGGGCCTGGTTGCCGTCGCGGAGGTCGACGGGGACCCAGAGCGGGGCGCGCTCCAGGCGGGCGGAGGGCCAGCGCCGGTCGAACTCGGGGACGTGGACGCGGTCCTGGAAGGGGCGGTAGCGGTGGTACGGCATGGGGCTCGGGCGCTGGGGATCGCGGATCATGTCGGGTACCGTACTCACTCCTCAGCTCCTCAGACAAGTACTCCTCAGACAAGTTCGGGTAGATTCCTCGGCGGCGTCCCCGTGATCCGGAGGACGCGCCCGCCGTCCGGGCCTTCTCGGAGACCCGGACATCAGAGAATCAGGTGATCCCATGCCGCTCGGTGCCCTGCGTCCCAGTCCCCTGGTCGAACAGGCCGCCGAGCGCCTGCGCGAGCAGATCGTCCGGGGCCACTGGCCGGTCGGCACGAAGCTCCCCGGGAGACCACGCTCGCCAAGGAGCTGGGCGTGGGCGCTCCACGGTCCGCGAGGCGCTGCGGGCCCTGGCGGGCGCGGGCTGGTCCAGCCCGGCAGGGCGCGGGCGTCTTCGTGATCGCGACCCGGCCGACGGAGGAGTGGCGGCCCGGCTGCGGCGGGCGGCGGTGACGGACGTGTACGAGGTGCGGATGCTGGTCGAGGTGGAGGCGGCGCGCCTCGCGGCGCTGCGCAGGACCGAGGAGGACGTGGCGGCGATGCGGGAGGCGCTCGCCGGGCGGGTGGCGGCGGCCGCGCTCGACGACGCGGGTTTCGTGGACGCCGACATCGCCCTGCACGCGGCGATCGTGGCCTCGGCCCGCAACCCCGTCCTGACGGACCTGTTCGGGGAGTTCGCGCCGGTGCTCCGCGAGGGCCTGATCGAGCTGCTCGACCTGCTCGGGCTGCGGGGCACCGACCTCCGGCACGGCGAGGACGCCCACGCGGACGTGGTCCGGGCGGTGGAGGCGGGCGACCCCGAGGAGGCCGCCCGTCTGACCCGCCGGGAACTGGAGTCCACCCTGGCCCTGCTCCTGGCGGCGCCCTGACCCGCGCGGCGGCACGGGACCAGGACGCACGGCGGCTGGTCCGGCCCCCGGGCGGGGGCCGCCGCGCTCACGCCATCCGGCGGGCGCCCTCCAGGACGGCCTGCCGGATGCGGTGGTAGGTGCCGCACCGGCAGATGTTGCGGATGGTGTCGAGGTCGGCCTCGGTGACCTCGCGGCCGGCCTCGCGCGCCTTGCGGACGGTGGCGACCGCCGCCATGATCTGGCCCGGCTGGCAGAAGCCGCACTGGGCGACGTCGAGGTCGAGCCAGGCCTCCTGCATCGGGTGGAGTTCGGCGCCGACGGTGTCCGGGAGTCCCTCGATGGTGGTGACCTCGTCGGTCGGGGCCACGTCGTCGACGCGCACGGCGCAGGGCGTGAACGCCTTGCCGTTGAGGTGGCTCGTACAGGCCCGGCAGACGCCGACCCCGCAGCCGTACTTGGGGCCGGTGACGCCGAGGACGTCCCGGAGGACCCAGAGGAGCCGGACGTCGCCCTCGACGTCGGCGGTGACGGCCTTGCCGTTCAGGATGAAGGTGTGCTGCGGCACGGGGCTCCAGGTCTCAGATGGTGCGGTCGCGGCCGTCGGTGGGCGAGGCCGGGACGGGCGGGACGGTCGGCAGGGGGTGAAGGCGAGCGGCTCGGCGTGGTTGACGGGGAAGACCGTCGGCATCGTGCCGGTGGCCCGGCCGTAGGCGCAGGCGACGGCGGCCATGGCGCCGGCGACCGCGAGCTCGCCCGCGCCGCCCGGCTTGTCGCCGGTCGGGGCATCACGATGATCTCCAGCTCGGGCGGGGTGTTCCACTGCCGGGTGTAGAAGTACTGGTCCCAGCTGCCTTCGAGGAAGTGCCCGTCGCTCAGGTGGAGCCCCGAGGTCAGGGTGACGGCGATGCCGTCGGCGATGCCGCCCATCATCTGGGCCTCCAGGCCGCGCGGGTTGACCGCGAGGCCGACGTCGACGGCGCAGACGACCTTGGTCACGCGGGGCCCGGTGTACGCGTTCGGGACCTTCCGTCCGGTGGTCTCGGGCCGGCAGTCGATCTCGGCGAGGATCGCGACGGCGGAGTGGTACTCGGTGTGGACGGCGATGCCCTGGCCCGTGCCGGCCGGCATGCTCCGGCCCCACCGCCCCGCCTGGGCGACCTTGTCGAGGACGGCGCGGGCCCGCGCGTCCTTGAGGAGCCGGCGCCGCATCTCGTACCTGTCCTGGCCCATCCGCCTGGCCAGTTCGTCCATGACGAGTTCCTGGGCGCAGCGGACGTTGGGCGAGTAGATGTTCCGCATGGAGCCGGTGTTGAAGCCCTTGTCGGTCTCGGCGAGGAGCTGGGTGGTGACGCCGAGGTGGTACGGGCTGATCTGGGTGAGCTGGAACATCGTCTCGGAGAAGGTGGCGTCGGCGACGGGCAGCCGGGCCGCCTCCGCCGTCAGGACCTCGCCGATGCCGTGCCCGAAGTCCGTGGCCACGGAGGTGTGGCGCTGCTCGTACGTGAGGACCTCGCCGAGCGAGTACGTGGCCCGGACCCGGGACGTGGACATCGGGTGCGTACGGCCCTGGCGGAAGTCGTCGGTGCGGTGCCACATCAGCTTCACCGGCTTGCCGAGGGCCTTGGAGATCTCCGCGGCCTCCTGGGCGGCGTCGGAGAACAGCTTGCGGCCGAAGGAGCCGCCGCCCTCGGTGACGTGGACGCGGACGGCGGTGGGCGGCAGGCCGAGCTTGAGGGCGATCTTCTCCTGGGCGACGATCGGGGCCTTGACCGAGGCCCAGATCTCCGCGGAGTCCTTCCGCACGTCGGCGATCGCGCAGTTGGTCTCCAGGGCGGCGTTGCTGGCGAAGTGGAAGGTGAAGCGGGCGTCGACCGCCTTCGTCAGGAGCGGCAGCGGCGGGACCACGAGCGGGAGTTCGGCCCTGCGGAGCTTCTCCAGGACCGTGGCGTCGGAGGCGCCCTCGGCGGTGCCGGGGCCCCAGTCGACGCGGAGGGCGCGGACGGCGTCCACGCACTGTCCGAAGGTCCGGCCCCGGACGGCGACGCCGGTGGAGACGGTGACGACGTCGGTGATGCCGGGCATGGCCCGGACCTCGGCGAGGTTGGCCACGGACCGGACCGTGCCGTTGATCGTGGGCGGACGGCAGACCATGGTGGGCAGCGCGTCCGGGACCTGGAGGTCCATCGCGAACTTCTTGCGCCCGGTGACCGCTTCCAGGGCGTCGACCCTGTTCCGCGCGGTGCCGATGACCCGGAAGCCGCCCGCGTCCTTGAGCGTCACCTCCACCGCCGCGTCGGCGACCGCGGCGGCCTTCACCGCGAGGTCCCCGTAGCCCAGGAGCGCCCCGGCCGGGGAGAGGACGGCACCCGCCTTCGTGGTGAGGGTCTCGACGGCCGCACCCAGCACGAGGGAGGCCGCGTGCAGCAGCCGGGCCCTGGCGAGGGCGGCGGCGACCCTGATCGGGGTGTAGGTGGAGTAGGTCGTGTTGGAGCCGCCGGTCAGCTGGTTGAACAGCAGCTCGGGCCGGGCGTCGGCAAGCGTGACCTTCACCTTCTCCAGAGGCAGGTCGAGCTCCTCCGCCACGATCATGGCGCTGGAGGTGGTCACCCCCTGTCCGACCTCGGCCCGGGGCAGGGCGAAGTGCGCCGTGCCGTCCGTGTCCATCCGGATGGTGATGAGATTACTGGTGGGCAGAGCCGCCAGCGTCAACAGCTCATTGAGATCGAGCAGTTCCGCCGGCCCCGGCAACGAGGGAATGAGCGCCGACGCTGCCACGGCCTCCCTCGGCGCGAGGGCCTCCACCCCGAACTCGGCCGCGACAGTGAGAGTCGGCGCCGCCAGGACGTACCCGAGAAACCGACGCCGCCCGATCCCGGACCCACCCGCACCCCCCGGGCTCCCCTCCCCGCCGCCGCTCGCGTCGTGGTCGTCCCGCGCGGGATGCCGCCTCGCCATTCGGTGTGCCCTTTCGCCATGACCCCGGCCTGCTACTGCCGAGTATCTTCAAGGCGACGATCATCGCTCATGTGGGGGACCCGCGGGAGCCGTTCGGCGTGGACTTCTCGTGGGGAGCCCGTGGGGCGGCCACTGCCCGCGGACGGACCGCGCGCGCTCGACGGCCCCGACGCGTACCGCCGGTCACCCGACCGTCTCACGGAACTGGTCGAGGCTGCGCGGCTGGTGCGGGAGCCGGAGGCCGGGAGAGTACGCCGCAGGCCTTTCTGCCGGCGCGCAGGCCGCGGGGCTGGGACGGGGCGGGTACGGGCGCGGAGGCGGGGGCGGGGTGGAGGCGGACGCCTGAGCGGAGGCCGGCGCGGGAGAGGCGGGCGCGTTGGCCGCCGCCTGCGATCAGGGCGTTGACGGAGGCCAGGGGTCGCCGCCGACCGACTTGGCGAGCAGGGCGCCGAGGAGCAGCGGGCCGAGGGCCACGGCGAGGGCCGAGCCGGTGGCGGTGACGTGCTGGAGGCGACGGGTGCGGCGGGCGTCGGAGGTCATGGGGCCAGTCCATCAGCGGGCGGTGGGCGGCGTATCGGTCGGCGTACTCAGGCACTCGGAGCGGGCTACTCAGATGTGTGCGGGCACGCGTCCCGGGGCTCCCGCACCGGCCCTTCTTCGGAGATCCTCGGGGGCGAACGCGCTGGGGCGTTCCCGGAGACGAGACGTGGAGGCGGGGCGACCGTGACGACGGAGACGCAGGAGACGGGGCCGGCCGTGCTCGTCGTGCAGCACGAGGCGGACGCCGGGCCCGGCCTGGTCGGCGAGCGCCTGGTACGGGCCGGGCTGCGGCTCGACGTGATACGGGCCTGGGAGGGCGGGGCGCTGCCGGAGACGGTGGCCGGCCACGCGGGGCTGCTCATCCTCGGCGGGGCCGTCAACTGCGAGGACGACGGGGCCGCGCCGTGGCTGCCCCGGGTCCGTGGGCTCGTGCGCGAGGCCGTGGCCGGGAGGTGCCGCTGCTCGGGATATGCCTGGGCGGCCAGATCGTCGCGCACGCCCTGGGCGGCGCGGTGGCGCGGCGGGCCCGGGGCCCGAGGTGGGCGCCGTACCGCTGCGGAGGCTGCCGGACGCCGCAGGCGACCCGGTGCTGGGCGGGGTGCCGGAGGGCGCCCCGGCGGCGCAGTGGCACTGGGACGAGGTGGACCGCCTCCCGGCCGGCGCCGTGCCGCTGCTGACCGGCGACGACTGCCCGTACCAGGCGTTCCGGGTCGGGGACGCGGGCTGGGCGGTGCAGTTCCATCCGGAGGTCGGCGCGGACACGGTCGCGGCGTGGGCGGCCGCCGACGGGGCGGACCTGCGCGCGGCGGGCGGCGACCCGGAGGCCGCGGTGGCGTCGGTGCGGGAGGCGGAGCCGGAACTCCGCGCGGTCTGGGGAGCGGTGTCCGAAGCCTGGGGCGCGGTCGTCCTCGCCCGCGCGGGCGCGCGGAGCGGCTGAGCGCCGCCCCCGGCGCGTACCGTACGGGAACACGCACCTGAACGAAGGAGCTCCGCCGCCATGGCCGACTACCGGATCGAGACCGTCCGCACCGGGTACCGGAACTGGACCGCCCGCAACGACCGGGGAGCGGAGGTCCGGATGGCCGCCGCCGACGACGCGGACGCCCAGCCCTCCTTCACCCCGGTCGAGTTGCTGCTCGCGGCGATGGGCGGCTGCGGCGGCCTCGTGATCGACCGGACGGCACGGGCCGTGGACCACGACGACCTGCGGATCGTGGTGGAGTCGGTGTCGGGCCCGGAGGACGACGGCCGGCTGGGCCGCATCCGGGTCAGCTACGAGTTCGACCTGCCGGACAACAACCCGAAGGCGGCCGAGGTCTTCGCCCGGGGGGTGCGCCTGACGCACGAGAAGTTCTGCACGGTGAGCCGGACCGTGGAGCACGGCGCGCGCGTGGAGGCGATCCTGCCGGACGGCACGGTCGGCTTCGAGGCTGACCCGCCGTCCGGCGGGAGGGGCGTCACTCCTCGATCGCGCCGCCGATCCGGCGCAGATGCCGCCGGAAGGTGTACGAGGGGTCCGTGGCGCGGCCCGCGAGGTACGCGTCGAAGCGGGTCTGGGCGCGCAGGGTCTCCCCGCCCTGATCCGGCGGGCCTGTTCCCGCTCGGTGCGGAAGAGGGACCGGGCGGCCTCCAGGACGGCGTCGGCGCGGTCGGCCGCCACGAAGAGCACGCCGTCGTCGTCGCCGAACACCACGTCGGCGGCGGTCACCTCGTGGTCGCCGCACCGCGCGGTGGTCAGCGCGTCCGGGTCCCGGTCGTCGAGGCGTACGGGACCGGGCGCGTGGCGTCCGTACGAGAAGACGGGCAGTCCGATCTCGACCAGGTCGGGGTGTCCCGGTGCAGGCCCCAGACGACGACCCCGGCGACGCCCGCCGCCTCGGCCTCCAGGACGGCGAGGTCGCCGACGCAGGCCTCGTCGCGGCGGCCCCGTTGTCGATGACGAGGACGTCCCCGGGCGCGGCGTGCGTGAAGGCCTCCAGGAAGACGTCGACGCTTCCGTAGTGGCGGGCGGGCAGCGCCCGTCCGGCCAGGCGCTGCCCGGCGACGACGGGCAGGATTCCGGCAGGCGCGGCCCGCAGGGTTCCCGAGCCGTACGCAGGCGTCGGCGATCAGCGGCGTGGAGAGGTCGGCGAACTCCTCGATCATCCGGTGCTCCGTTCCGTCCGTGGCGGGTGCGGTGTGCCGGGCCCCTGGCCGGGGGCCCTAAATTGCCTCGACAGCGTTCCCATGATCGGGGACGCTTCACGCGATGACCAGAACCGATGACACACCGCCCGCGTGGGACGAGCGCACCCAGCTCACCACGTTCCTCGACTACGCACGGGACACCGCCCTCGCCAAGTGCGAGGGCGTCTCGGCGGAGAACGCCCGCGCGTCGCTCCTGCCGGGCTCGCCGCTGATGACCCTGAGCGGACTGATCAACCACCTCCGCTGGGTCGAGTACTACTGGTTCCGGGTGGTCTTCCTCGGCGAGGAGGACCAGGGGCCCTGGACCGAGGAGGACCCCGACCGCGAGATGCGCGTCGCCGTCGACTTCCCGTTCGCACAGGTGCTCGACGAGTACGCCGAGCAGAGCGCCCGCCACCGCGAACTGGTCGCCGCGAACGACCTGGACACCAAGGCGAAGCGGACCGTCCGCGACGGCGTCCACGTCGATCTGCGCTGGATCCTCCTCCACCTCACCGAGGAGACGGCCCGCCACAACGGCCACCTGGACATCCTGCGGGAACTGCTCGACGGCACGACCGGCGACTGATCCGCCGTGACGGTTCGGCGGTTCAGTCGAGCCAGAGCTCACGGACCCGGCGCACGGGGTCCTCGGCGATCCGGGGCTCCGCGTCCCAGATCTTCGTGGCGCGTCCCTCCGGGGTGTAGCGCGGCCAGTCGGCGCCGGGGTCCTGGTCGGTGACGAAGGCCACCCAGGCCCGGTGCAGGCCGTCGGCGAGCGCGCGCGGCGGCTCGTCGCCGGCGACGGCCGCGACGCCCTCGGCGTCGAGGAGGTCGAAGGCGAACGGCAGGTCCAGGCAGTGGAAGGCGAGGCCGAGGGCGGGCGACCGCCAGCGGAACTCGTAGAACCAGGTGGGGCGTTCGTGCGCGGCGCGGGCGTCGGCGACGGCGAGGTTCGGCGCGCGGAAGAGGGTGTCCGTCATCGCCTGGCCGAAGTACCGCTCCTCGCCGCCCGCCGCGTACGCCTCGGTGAAGGCCCCGGTCCTGGCGGGGTCCAGGCCGAGCGCGCCGAGGAGGAGGGGCAGCGGCGGCCCTCGGGGCCGGGCGCGGGGACCATCGAGAACTCGTCCTCGGTGAAGCCGAGCATCAGCGGGACGCCGGCGCCCGCCCCGCCCGTCGTCAGGGCGTCGAGGACGGGTACGGGGATCAGCTCGCCGTCGGCGAAGGGGGCGAGGGACAGCATCGGCGGCAGGCCCTCGCGGTCGGGGCCCGGCTCGCCCAGGAGGTCCTGGAGGTCGAGGAGTTCGTCGTCGGTCAGGTCGCGCAGGGCGTCGACGGTGGCCGGGACGCCGGTGCGGGACGTGAACAGCCGGGCCGCGGCGCGGGCGACCTCGGGGCCGTCGGGCCGCATGACGGCGCCGGAGACGGAGATCGCGCCCGGAACAGTCCCTCGGCCGAGGGGACCGCGAGCAGGGTCTGCACCGCGCCGCCGCCCGCCGACTGCCCGGCGACGGTGACCTTCGCCGGGTCGCCGCCGAAGGCCGCGATGTTGTCCCGCACCCATTCCAGGGCCGCGACCCAGTCCCGTACGCCCCGGTTGTCCGGAGCGCCCTCCACGTGCAGGAAGCCCTCGATCCCGAGGCGGTAGCCGACCGAGACCAGCACGACGCCGTCCCGGTTGAACGCGGCCCCGTCGTACCACGGGCTCGCCGCCGAACCCGCCACGTACCCACCGCCGTGGATCCAGACGAGCACCGGCAGACCCGCCTCCGGGTCGGCGGCGGGCGTGAACACGTTCAGGTTCAGCACCCCGCGCCCGGTATCGACGGCTCCGGGATCGTCGTCACGTCCGCGAACGGCCGCTTCTGCGCGGTCGGCCCGTACGCCGTCGCGTCCAGCGGCTCCGACCACGGCTCCGGCGGCACCGGCGCCGCGAACCGCAACTCCCCACCGGCGGCTGCGCGTACGGGATGCCCAGGAAACGCAGGCTGCCGTCCGCGCGGCGCTCGCCGCGGACGGGGCCTCGGACGGTGGTGACGAGGGTGCTCATGGGGTGCTGCTCCTTCTGCGCGGGCACACGGGGGGCCGGAGAAAGAGCCTGTCACCGCACACTTACACGTGTCAACACTCCGCGTCGGGAGCCCGGCGCGCGCGGCCCCGGCAGCAGGACCGGCGCCCCTAGACTCGGAGGCTCGGGAAGGACACGCGGGGCCAGGGGGAGTCGACGGCGATGAAGTGGGACCTCGGCGCCGTGGGCTGGGCGCTCCTGTTCCTGTCCGGGGTGGGCCTCATGGCCGCCGGGGCGATCTGGAAGGGCCGGGCCGTGCGGCCCTTCCACGCCTCGCGGGCGCGGGCCGCCGCCCAGCGGGAGTACGCCCGGGACCTCCGGCGGGCGGCCGACCACGTGATCGCGGAGGCCCGCCGGGCCGCCGGTGAGGGCGAGCCGGCGATCGTCACCGTCGAGGCGGTGGTGCGGACGGCCGAGGAGCGGTACGGCCACGCGGGCGTGGAGCGGCCAGACGCGGCGGCGGCGCTCCGCCGCAGGTTCGAGCACTGGCGGTGCGCCGCCGACTGCGTCACCGACGCGTACGGATAGGGCGGGTCACTCGAAGGCGGCGGCGGCCTCCTTCAGTGCGGCGGCGATCGTCTCGGGTGCGTCGGGGCCAGGGGCTCCCGGGCGGTAGGTGACCGAGCGGAGGCGGCCGGTGTGGCGGAAGGAGCGGTGGCGTTCGTAGAGGGGCCAGGAGACCGGGGACTTGCGGTCGACGCCCACGCTGATGCCCTGGAAGGGGGCCATGCCGATGAGCTGGTGGACGCTGTCCGGCGCGGCCCGGTGTTCGCCGTCGACGGTGACGGTGAACCGCCAGCGCAGGCCCTCCTCGGCCGTCGCCGCGAGGAGGATCTCGTGGGGACCGGGGGCGAGCGGACCCGCGTCGGTCTCGTGGAGGTCGCCGTACTCGTTGTACGCGAAGGTCAGCCGGCCGTCCTCGACGTACAGGCTGTAGCCGCCGCCCTGGTCGCCGTGGGAGACCAGGACGCCCTCGCCGGTCTCGTCGAGGAGGACCTCGATCGCGAAGGAGCGCAGGGAGACGAGCAGGGAGGAGCGGTAGCGCTCCAGTTCCGGGGTGCCGGGCAGCAGGGTGAGGGGCGGGCGAGGCGCTGCTCGGCGGGGTTGCGGCGGGCGAGGGCGCCGCTGTGGTCGGGGAGCGGGAAGACGCCGTTGCGCCAGGCGGCCGCCTCCCAGGCGGCCGAGAGTTCCTTGACCAGTCCGGGCCGTTCGGCGGCGAGGTCGTGGATCTCGGTGGGGTCGGTGCGGATGTCGTACAGAGCCCATTCGGAGTCGTCGTAGGGCGCTCCGGGCTGGTGCAGGGTGACGAGCTTGTGGCCGTCGCGGTAGTGGCTGCGGTTGCCGGACATCTCGCAGTACTGCTCGGGGTGGGTCGACGCCCGGGCGGGGTCGGCGAGGACCGGGGTGAAGCTGGTGCCGTCCACCTCCTGGAGCGGGACCCCGCGCCGCGCTTCGGGGCGGGCGATCCCGGCGAGTTCGAGGAGGGTCGGGGTGATGTCGGTGACGTACTGGTACTGGGGGCGGGTGCCGGGGGCGATCCGGCCGTCCCTCACTCCTTCGGGCCAGGAGAGGACGAAGGGGACGCGGACGCCGCCCGCGTAGGTGTCGCCCTTGTAGAGACGGAAGGGGGTGTTGGAGGCCATGCCCCAGCCGCGGGGGTAGTGGACGAGGCTGCGGGGGCCGCCGATGAGCTCGGGGTCGCGGTCGACGTCCGGGTTCCAGTCGCCGGGCACCGGCTGGTGGACGAAGCGGCTGAAGTAGGAGCGGGTGCCCTCCCGGCCGCCTTCTCCCGTGCCTCCGTTGTCGGAGGTGAAGACGATGATGGTGTTGTCGAGTTCGCCGAGTGCGGCGAGGGTGTCGGTGAGCCGGCCGAGGTTCTGGTCGATGTTGTCGACGAGGGCCGCGTACACCTCCATGTAGCGGACGTAGAGCCGCTGCTGGTCCTCCGTCAGGGAGTCCCAGGCGGGGACGTCGAGTCCGGCCTCGCTGTTGCGTGCGGGGAGCTCGGTGCCGGGCGGGAAGAGTCCGGCGGCGATCTGCGCGGCGAAGCGCCGCTCGCGCAGGGCGTCCCAGCCCTCGTCGTAGCGGCCGCGGTGGCGGGCGATGTCCTCGGCCTTCGCCTGGAGGGGGCCGTGGACGGCGTTGTGCGCGAGGTAGAGGAAGAAGGGCTTGTCGGGGTCGTGGGCGCGCAGCGACTTCACCATGGAGATCGCCTGGTCGGTGATGTCGTCGGTGTAGTAGTAGTCGTCAGGGAACTCGTCGATGTCGAGGGGGCTGTTGTCCCGGACGAGCTGGTGCGGGTGGAAGAGGCTGGTGAGTCCCTCCAGGACGCCGTAGTACTGGTCGAAGCCCTTCTGCAGCGGCCAGTTGCCGCGGTGGTCGGCGGCGTTGGAGGCGGAGTCGCGGACGAGGTGCCACTTGCCGACGGCGTAGGTGGCGTAGCCGGCGTCGTGGAGGAGTTCGGCGAGGGTGGGGATCGAGTCGGCGATCTCCATGCCGTAGCCGGGAAAGCCGGGGTCGAAGTTGGCGACCATGCCGTAGCCGACGCGGTGCGGGTTGAGGCCGGTGAGCAGGGCCGCGCGGGCCGGGGAGCAGAGCGGCATGGTGTGGTAGTTGCCCAGCCGGACGCCGTCCCCGGCGAGCCCGTCGAGGACGGGGGTGGGGATCTCGGAGCCGAAGGGGCCGATGTCGCTGTAGCCCATGTCGTCGACGAGGACGACGACGATGTTGGGGGCCTTGGCGGGCGGGGCGGCACGGGTCGGCCAGGCGGGCTCGGACTCGGCGAAGGTGCGGCCGACACGGCCGGCGAAGCCCTCGTAGGGGTCGGTTCGGGAAGCGGTGCTCATGCGGGGTGGGTCCTTCCGGGGGGAGGGAGCGGGCGCAGCGGAAGCCGCCGTGGCCGGTGGAGGAGTCGGGGGTGTTGTGGGAGCGGGCGGCGACCCGGTAGCGGTTGCAGTAGGAGGCGTGGCAGAGGTAGGAGCCTCCGCGGATGACGCGCTCGCGGCCGTCCCGGTCCCAGTCGTCGGCGCACCACTCCCAGACGTTGCCGGAGGTGTTGTACAGGCCGTGCCCGTTGGGTTCGTACGCCGTGACGGGGACGGTGCCGGTACGGCCTCCGGGCCGCTCGGAGCGGTACGGGAAGTCTCCGGTCCAGGTGTTGCACCTCTCCCGTCCGTCCGGGGTGAAGTCGTCGCCCCAGGGGTAGCGGGCGGAGTCGAGGCCGCCGCGGGCCGCGTACTCCCATTCGGCCTCGGTGGGCAGCCGGACGCCGGCCCAGGCGCAGTACGCGAGGGCGTCGCCGTGGCTGATGTGGACGACGGGGTGGTCGGCGCGGCCTTCGAGGTCGGAGCCGGGGCCCTCCGGGCTGTGCCAGGCGGCCCCGGCGACGCCGAGCCACCAGGGGGCCTGCGGGACCCGGCCGAGGACGTGGCGTTCGGCGGCGGGGTGGAGCAGGAGGTGGAAGACGTAGGAGGAGCCGAAGCGTTCGGCGTCGGTGCGGTGCCCGGTGGCCTCGGCGAACGCGGCGAAGCGGGCGTTGGTGACGGCGGTCGCGTCGATCGCGAAGGGGCGACGGTCACCTCCCGCACCGGGCCCTCGTGGTCGGTCGGGTAGCCCTCGGCGAAGGCGTCGCCCATGCGGAAGGTTCCGCCGGGCAGTTCCACCATGGGGTCGGCCGGCGGGGCGGTCCGTACGGTCGGCGGCGGCAGGAGTTCGACGGCCGCCGGGTGGCCTCCCGTACGACCGCGTCCCGGGTGCAGCAGGCGCTCACGCGGACACCGCCTCGGCGCGGCGCGTACGGGCACGGGTTCGGGCGCGGCGGCGAGCAGCGCCCGGGTGTAGGGGTCGCGGGGCGCTCGCACAGTTCGTCGGCGTCGCCGGTCTCCACGATCCTGCCTCCGTGCATGACGGCGATGCGGTGGCTGACCTGGCGGACGACGGCCAGGTCGTGGGCGATGAAGACGAGGGCGAGCCCCAGGTCGCGCTGGAGGTCGGTGAGCAGGCCGACGATCTGGGCCTGGACGGAGACGTCCAGGGCGGATACGGGTTCGTCGCAGATCAGGACGGCCGGTTCGGGGGCGAGGGCGCGCGCGATCCCGACGCGCTGGCGCTGCCCGCCGGAGAAGGAGCGCGGGTGCCGGTCGGCGGCGGCCGGGTCGAGGCCGACGAGGCGGAGGAGGTCCGCGACGCGGTCGGCCCGCTCCCCGGGGCGCCGATGCCGAAGGCGCGCAGCGGTTCGGCGACGATCTCGCCGACGGTCATGCGGGGGTTGAGGGAGGCGTACGGGTCCTGGAAGACCATCTGGACGCGGCGGCGCACGGCGTGCAGTTCGGCGCGGCCGGGGCGGGTGACGTCCCGGCCGTCGAGGAGGACGCGACCGCCGTCGGCGGGGTGGGCGTGGGCGAGGACCCGGGCGAGGTGGACTTGCCGGAGCCGGACTCGCCGACGATGCCGAGGGTCTCCCCGCCGCGAGGGTGAGGGAGACGTCGTCGAGGGCGGTGAAGCGGCGCCGGCGGCTGCCGTACGTCTTGCTCAGCGACTCGGCGGCGAGGACTGTGGCGCCTGGTGCGGGGCGGTCGATGCGGGCGGGTGGCGGGGCGGGGAAAGCAGCGGTTCGGCGTCGTCCTGTTCGGCGCGTTCGGCGGCGGGCAGGCAGGCGACGCGCACGGTGCCGACGGTCGCGGTCGCGGTCGACGGCGGGGCGGCGGTGAGCGCGGGTACGACGGTCAGCGGCGGCGCGGCGGTGCGGCAGCGGTCCTCGGCGAGGGCGCAGCGGGCCGCGAAGGCGCAGCCGGCGGGCGGGAGGCTCAGGTCGGGCGGGGAGCCGGGGATGCCGGTGAGGCGGGTGCCGGAGGGGTGGAGAGGCGGGGCACCGCGGCGAGGAGGCCCGCGGTGTAGGGGTGGCGCGGCCGGGTGAGGACTTCGGCGGTGGGGCCGTCCTCGACGACGGTGCCGCCGTACAGGACGAGGACGCGTTCACAGGCGCGGGCGACGACGCCCATGTTGTGGGTGATGAGGACGAGCGCGGTGCCGGTGGTGCGGGTGAGCTCGCCGAGGAGGGTGAGGATCTGGTCCTGGACGGTGGCGTCGAGGGCGGTGGTGGGTTCGTCGGCGAGGAGGACGTCGGGTTCGCCGGCGAGGGCCATGGCGATGAGGATCCGCTGGCGCTGACCGCCGGAGAACTGGTGCGGGTGGTCGTCGAGGCGGCGCTCGGGGTCGGGGATGCCGACGAGGCCGAGCAGTTCGAGGGCGCGGGCCCGGCGGGCGGCCTTGTTCCGGCCGCCGTGGGCGCGGAGCACCTCGTCGAGGTGGCGGCCGACGGTGAGGACGGGGTTGAGGGCGGTCATCGGGTCCTGGAAGACCATGCCGATCCGGGTGCCGCGTACGGTCCGCAACCGCTCCTCGCCGGCAGTGGCGAGGTCCTCGCCGTCGAGGCGTACGGCGCCGCCGGTGATCCGGCCGGTGCCGGGGAGCATCCGGAGCAGGGCGAGCGCGGTGGTGGACTTCCCGGAGCCGGACTCGCCGACGACGGCGAGGGTCTCGCCCCGCCGGAGGGTGAAGGAGACGTCCCGGACGGCGTGCAGGGTGCCGCCGTCGGGGGTGGTGAACTCCACGTCCAGGCCCTGGACTTCGAGGAGGGGTGGGGTGGTCATCGGCGTATCTCCCGGTTCAGCGCCTCCGCGACGAGGGAGAGGCCCAGGACGAGTGCGGTCACGGTCACCAGGGGCCCCGCGGCGAAGTGCGGGGCCCGCGCGAGGTGGGGCATGGACTGGCTGAGGACGGCTCCGAGCGTCGGTTCGGGGGGCCGGACGCCGACGCCGAGGAAGCTCATGGCGCCTTCGACGAAGACGGCGACGGTGAGGGAGACGGCGAACTGCACGACGAGCGGGTCGGCGGCGTTGGGCAGGACGTGCCGGGTGAGGATCCGGCGTCCCGAAGTACCGCCGACGCGGGCGGCCGTCACGTACTCGCGGCTGCGCTGGGCGAGGATCCCGGTCCGCAGGAGACGCCCGAAGACCGGGATCTCCGCAAGGGCGACGACCAGGATCACGGGCAGCCGTCCGGGACCGAGAACGGCCGTCACGGCGAGCGCGAGGATCAGTCCGGGGAAGGCGAGGATCAGGTCGAAGGTCCGCTGGACGACGGTGTCGAGGACCGGGTGGGCGGCGGCGGCCAGGGCGAGGAGGCAGCCGAGGGCGGCGCCGAGCGGGACGGCGACGGCGATGATGCCGAGGTCGGCGCGGGTGCCGTACAGGATCCGGGAGAGCAGGTCGCGGCCCAGGTCGTCGGTGCCGAGCGGATGGCCCGCCGTGCCGACCGGAGCGAGGGTCAGACCGCTCTGATCGGTCGGCGAGTGGCCCGCGAGCAGGGGGCGAGGAGCCCGGCGAGGACGACCAGGCCGACGAGGGCCAGACCGGTGCGGCCCCGGGCCGTACCGAGGGCGGCCCGGTAGGGGAACGGGAGCGGCGCGCGCGGGGCGGCGCGGTCTTGACGAGGGTGGTGGTCATGGCGGTCACTCCCACCTGATCCGGGGGTCGAGCCGGGCGTGGACGAGGTCGGACAGGAGCTGGACGAGGACGAAGACGGCGACCAGGAGGAGCAGCAGGTCCTGGACGACGGGGTAGTCGCGGCGGATCAGGGCCTGTTCGGCGAGCTGGCCGAGACCGGGCCAGGCGAAGATCGCCTCGACCAGGACGGCGCCGCCGAGGAGGCTGCCCGTCTGCATGCCGAGGAGGGTGACGACGGGCGGGAGGGCGTTGGGCAGGGCGTGCCGCCAGAGCAGCCGACGGGGGGCGATGCCGGCGGCCGTGGCGGTGCGGACGTAGTCCTCGGCGAGGGCGCGTTCGATGCCGTCCTTGAGGTAGCGGCCGAGGACGGCGGCACTGGGCAGGGCGAGGCAGAGCGAGGGCAGCAGGAGGTACTGGACGCCGAGGTCGGGTGCGGTGAGGAGGGGACGCGGCCGCCCGGGGCAGGACGCCGAGGAGTACGGAGAAGAGGAGGACGAGCAGGACGCCGGTGACGTACGGGGGCACGGCGAGGGCGCCGGTGATGAGGAGGCGTACCGTGCCGAGGATCCAGCGGTTGCGGGCGGTCGCGCCGAGGATGCCGAAGGCGGCGCCGAGGACGACGGCGAACAGCAGGGCCCCGAGGGTGAGTTCGACGGTGGCACCGAGTCCGTCGCCGATGAGGTCGGCGGTCTGGCCGCCGATCGCGTACGAGGGTCCGAGGTCTCCGGTGAGGAGGTCTCCGAGCCAGCGGACGTACTGGGCGGGCAGGGGTGCGTCGAGGCCGAGACGGGCCCGGATCGCGGCCTCCGTCTCGGCGCTCGCGTCGGGTCCGGCGAGGACGGCGGCCGGGTCGCCGGGGACCAGCCGGAGGACGGCGAAGACGAGGACGGAGGCGACGAGGAGGACGAGGAGGGCGGAGAGGAGTCTCCGCAGGAGGTGGCCGCGCATCTCAGCCCGCCAGGTAGGCGTTGTCGAGGTCGAGGTAGGAGAACTTGTTGAGGGCGACGCCGTGCAGCTTCTTCCCGGCGACCTGGACGGAGCCGCGGATGGCGAGGTCGATGATGAACGCCTCGTCGAGGAGGGTGTCGGTGATCTGCTGCCGCAGCGCGTTGGCGCGGGCGCCGGTCTCGGGGGTGGTCCAGGCCTCGCGGACGACCTTCGTGTAGGCGGCGGAGCGGAACTTGGAGGTGTTCTTGGCCTCGTTGAAGGGGTAGGCGCTGACGGCGAGGGTGGAGGGCTGCACCTGGGCGAAGCCGTGGCCCATGGTCCACAGGCCGGGCATGGACTGGGAGATGAGCTTCTTCTGGGCGGTGGCCGGGTCGGTGGGCTGGAGGGTGACCTGGACGCCGATCTGCTTGAGGTCGTACTGGATCGCCTCGGCGATCGCCGTGTCGCCGGGCAGGGCGAGGTGGAGGAGCGGCAGGTCGAGCCGGGTGTGGCCGGCGGACTTCAGCAGTTCGCGGGCCTTGGCGGGGTCGTGCCGGTAGTGGGTGCGGGCGGCCTCGGTGAAGGCGGGCGAGGACTTGGGCCAGGGGGTGGCGGAGGCGAGGCCGTAGCCTCCGAGGACCTGCTTGAGGATGCGTTCGCGGTCGATGGCCCAGGCCAGGGCCTGGCGGACGGTCCTGTCGTCCAGCGGGGCGACCGTGGTGTTGACCCCGAGGTACAGGGCTCCCGCGCCGGTGGCGTACTCGCTCAGCGTGAGCTCGGGGCTGGAGGCGACGGTGGCGAGGTTGTTGCCGGGGACGTCGAAGGAGAGCTGGGACTGGCCGGTGCGGAGGGAGGAGAGCAGGGCGTCGGCCTGGGGATGACGCGGAACTCGACGGCGTCCAGGTAGGGGCGGCCGGGCTGCCAGTACTTCTCGTTCCGGGTGAAGCCGAGACCGGCGCCCGGGCTCCACCTGGTCAGCTTGAAGGGGCCCGTGCCGTTGAGCTTCTTGCCGGTGACGGCGTCCTCGACGCTGTTCCGGTCGGTGAGGATCATGAACTCGAAGAGGTCGAACAGGTTGTTCACCGGGTGGGCGAGCCTGAGGACGAGCTCGTGGTCGCCGCGCTTCTCGAAACCGGCGACGGCGGCGGCCGTCGCCCTCAGCTGCGAGGCCCGGACCGGGTTCTGCAGGTTCTTCACCGCGAAGATCACGTCGTCGGCGGTGAACGGACGGCCGTCGTGGTAGGTCACGCCGGTACGCAGCTTGAGGGTGACGCTGCGGCCGTCCTTCGCGTACTTCCAGGAGGTGGCGAGTTCGGGCTGCGGCTTCAGCTGGTCGTCGTACCGGGTGAGGGTGTTGTAGATCAGCCGCTGCTGGAGCGACTGGCCGCTCTGGGCGAAGAGCAGGCTGGGGGTGAAGTCCGAGTTGACGGCGACGGTGAGGGTGCCGCCGCGCTTCGGCTCCGTGGCCGCCTTGCCGGCGGGCGCCTCGGCCTCGGAGACCGCCGAACGGCAGCCCGTGAGGCCGAGCCCGAGCAGCAGGGTGCCGCCGCCGCGGCGCGCAGGGTGGTGCGCCGGGAGAGGGCGGTGGGCGTGGAGGAGTACAGCTCGGTCATCGGTGCCTGCCTGTGGGGAAAGAGGGTGAAGCCGCAGGGTCGACGAATTCGTTCCGCTGCGGAAAGAAAAGGGCGCAAAGAGACGGCCACGGGCCCGTGAGGGCATGCGGAGGTACGCGGGAGGGGCATGCCTCTACGCCGGGAACGGCGCGCGGCATCTCGGCGCGAGGGGTGCGAGGGGTGCGAGGGGCCCGCGTGCGGTGTGACGCGACCGGGGCGGGCGTGGCGGCGAGGCCGGTGCGGCGACCGGCGCCGGGATCAGTCGCGGACGGAACAGACCGCGCTGGCCTGTCGACAGAGGTCGACGTGCCTGCGGGAGATGAGGCGCATGTCCGGATTCACGGGAGCAATATGACAGCGGCTTCGCGGAGCGGTCAACTTCCCTTGACCGGATGCCGAGACGAACTCAGCTCGGATCACTCGGGGAGCACAGCTCGTCGAGAGTCTCAAAAGGCCTCCTGAACAGGGGATTCAGCAGAACCGTGCCTCCCGCGACGGGCAGGGTGGCCGGTCCAGCATGTGGACTGACGATGCGTTCGGGGTCGTCGCAGACGTGCGAGAGGTCGATCGCGGCGCCGCGGATCTCCTCCAGGTAGTCGGGGTCGAGGATGCTGGACTCCTCGGTCACGACGACCAGATCGGGATTGAGGACGTCGAGGAGCAGGGCGACGGCCCGGCCGACCGCACGCGCCCGTTCCGCAGCAGCCGGTCGGCGCGCCGGTCCCCGGCGGCCGCCGCGTCCACGACCAGGCAGGCGTCGGGCTCGGGCACGATGCCCCGGCGCACGGCGGTGGCCCCGAGGGCGGTGTTCGACGCCGTGGCCTCCAGGCAGCCGGAACGTCCGCACGAGCAGGGCGCCGTGGAGTCCGGTACGGGCAGGTGGGCCACGTCCCCGGCGGCCGCGCCGGGCCCCTGGTGCACGACGCCGGCGAGGCCGACGGCCGCGTCGACGACGTTGCCGACGAAGAGGTGGACCAGGCTGCGGCGGGCGGCGGGCCGCCCGAAGAGGATCTCCGACTGGGCGATGGAGCGGGCGTGGTTGTCCAGGCGTACGGTGCGTCCGCCGAGGCCGCGGGCGAGTTCGGCGGCGAGCGGCCGGCGGTGCCAGCCCAGGGCGTCGTGCCGGACGACCACGCCCTCGGCGGGTCCACCCAGCCGCCGACCGCGGCACCGACCCCGAGCAGGGGCGTCCCCGTGTGTGGGCGTCGAGGAATCCGCGCAGTTCACGGGCGATCTCGGCGGGCAGGGCGTCCGGCGCGATGCCGTCGTGGGGTAGGTGCGGCGCGCGAGCACCTGGCCCCGCAGGTCGACGAGGGCGAACGTCGAGCCGGGGACGCCCAGGTGGACGCCGCCCGCGACGGGCCCGGTGGTGGCTCCGATGTGCAGGTCGACGGGGATCTGGGGCCGTCCCACTCCCCCGCCCCCGGCGAGTTCGGGCAGCTCGCGCAGGAGACCGAGGCGGGTGAGGTCGGTGGCCTGGCGCGAGACGGCGGCGGGGCTGAGACCGGAGAGCCGTGCGACGGCGCTGCGGGCGACCGGGCCGTGGTCGAGGACGGTCCTCAGCACGGTGGCGGCATTGGCCTCGCGCCGGCCGTCGCCCGCCATGCGGGAACCGTGCGGGGTGGTCGTCGTCATGGGTGCCTCTCTGGTGACTGTTGCGGCGGTGTGAAATCCCGGGCCCGCCGGTGGCGGGTCCGCCGACCGCCCCTTCGACATCGGCCCGCCTTCCCCGACGAGGAGGAATCCGCACTGGTCAGCGGGGTTCGGCGGGTGTGCGGGCTCGGGCCGACGGCGCCGGGCAGGCGCCGATTCAACCACCGTGAGCGGCGGTTCGGGGTACCGGCGGTCGCTTGACGTGCGGCGGCGGCCGCTGCGAGTCTCCGGGGCATGTTCGCGACCTCCTCCTGTCCCGCCGTCTGCGGCGCCTGACCTTCGCGACCCTGCGCGTGGCCGGTCCGCCGGCCCCGCCGCCCGTCTCGTACGCCTCGCTGTCTCGTACGCCTCGCTGTCTCGTACACCTCGCCGTCTCGTACGCCTCGCCGACGCGACCCCGCTGCCCGCGACCCCGCGGGGCGTTCGTCGCCTCATTGCTTCCGCTCCGAGATTAATTGATCCGGAGCCGTCCCCGGACCTCCGAAAGGACCTGTCATGTCGACCGTCACCCCCCAGAAGATCACCGTCCAGAAGGTCGGCGGCCGCCTCGGCGCCGTCATCTCCGGCGTCCGCCTCGGCGGCGACCTCCCCGCCGAGACCGTCGCCGAGATCCGGGCGGCGCTCCTGGAGCACAAGGTCGTCTTCTTCCGGGGCCAGGGCCACCTGGACGAGGAGGCCCACGAGGCCTTCGGCCGGCTCCTCGGGACGCCCGTGGCCCACCCCACCGTGCCGTCGGCCGACGGCCGTTACTCGTTCCCGATCGACTCCGATCACGGCGGCCGGGCCAACCAGTGGCACAGCGACGTGACCTTCGTGCCGGCCTACCCCGCGTTCTCCGTCCTGCGCGCGGTCGTCATCCCGCCGTACGGCGGCAACACCCTCTGGGCCAACACGGCGACGGCGTACGAGAAGCTGCCCGAGCCGCTGCGTGCCCTGGCCGACAGCCTCCGGGCCGTGCACTCCAACGACTACGACTACGCGGCCCTGCGCCCCGGGGCCCTGCCGGAGCAGCTCGTGCGCTTCCGCGAGGTCTTCGCCTCGACGAAGTTCCTCACCGAGCACCCGGTCGTGCGGGTCCACCCCGAGACCGGCGAACGCACCCTCCTCCTCGGCAACTTCGTCCAGCGGATCAGCGGCCTGACGGGCACCGACTCCCGCGCGCTGCTCGGCCTTTTCCAGGGGCACATCGAGCGCCCGGAGAACACCGTGCGCTGGCAGTGGCAGGTCGGCGACGTGGCCATCTGGGACAACCGCGCCACCCAGCACTACGGCGTGGACGACTCCGACGACCACGAGCGCAAGCTGCGCCGGGTGACCATCGACGGCGACGTGCCGGTCGGTGTGGACGGCCGCTCCTCGGTCCTGCTCGCCCCCGAGTCCGTGCCGGACCCGGCGTTCGGCATCGCGTCCGGCGACTCGACCGCCTCGGAGACCTCACCGGCGGCGCCCGCGACGGCCTGACCCGCGTCCGCCCCGAGTGGCCGTGCCGTCGTCCGCCCCGGGTGACCACGTCGTCGTCCGCGCCCGGGGCGGTCGCCGGGAGGGGCGTCAGGAGGACTGCGGCAGGGCGTAGTTCGTGAAGCCCAGCCAGTCGAGGGCGACGCAGGGTTCGTCGCCGAGGACCCAGGCGTCGTGTCCCGGCTTGACCTCCATGTAGTCGCCCGCGCCGAACTCGACCGTCTCGCCGTCGTCCATGACGACCTTCATCCGGCCGCTGACCACGTATCCGACGTGCGAGGCCTGGCAGCTGTCGGTGCCGGCGATGGGCTTGACGTGCTTGGACCACTGCCAGCCCGGCTCGAAGACGGCGCGGCCCACCGAGCCGCCGTCGCCGACGAGCAGGTCGACCCTGCCCTTGCCGTCCTCGAAGGGACGCGTCTCGTCCGCTGAGTCGAAGCTCTTCCGTACGATGCCGGCCATCGCGCACCCCCGGCGGTGGAAAGGTCCGTCCCCGAGTCCCTTTCCAGGCTACGCCGGGGCGGCGCCCCTTTCGACGGGAGTCGGTTTTGGCGGTTTCCCGCACATCCCCCACCCCATTTCTGTCGACATCCCATATCGGGTTCATCTACACATAAAGGGCAGATAAGAGCACAATGAAAACGCGGCTTGATGCCGCACACGCGGTCAGACGTGCAGGACGCCAGAAGGAGGCGAGTCGTATGGCCGACGTCTCTCACCGTCCCGGTGATATCGCGGGGCACCCCGACGCGTCGGAGATGCGGGACCGCTACGCCCGCATGCTGCAGACCCGAGGTGTCGCGGCGGTCGAGGAACTCGTGATCCTCGCAGGAGTCTGGGCGGCGATCTCCGCCTACACGGTCCACTTCTCCACCGCCGCGCCGGCACTGGCCATCACCAACCTGGTCGTCGGCATCGCCCTCGCGGTCCTCGGCCTGTGTATGTCGATGGCCCCGGAGCGGTCCCAGGACCTGAACTTCGTCGTGCTGCTCATGGGGGCGTGGCTCATCGTCGCGCCCTGGGTCGTCACCCGGCACCCCGGCACGGGAACGATCGTCAGCAATGTCATCACGGGCGCATGCGTCTGCCTGTTCTCCCTGACGGCCGGCGGACTGCTCATGAGCAAGAGAAGGACGTGACACGCAGGACGAGGACGTGACGCATCGATCCTCCCTCCATGGTGCACGGCGGTACCTCCTTGAGGAGGTGCCGCCGTTCGCCGTGGGGGGAGGCATCTCCGTACACCGTGGGCGGCGGCGCCTCCGTACACCGTGGGCAGCGGCACCTCCGTACACCGCACACGAGCCGTTCCGGCCAGTGACGGATCGGCGCGTTGGACCGCCCCGCTCTGTGCAGGATGGCGCAGGACCGCCGCCCCGGCCGCCGCCTAGCCTCGCCGCAACAGCACGAACGAGGGGCGGTACCACCGGTGAACTGGCACATCCACGACTACCGCGAGAGCGATCTCGCCGCCGTCGTCCATCTGATCGACACCACCGCCGAGCTCGGGCAGGAGTCCGTCTTCTCCCTCGCCGAGTGCATCGGCGCCCTCACCACCCGTCAGCCGGCCGTGGTCGCCGTGCACCAGGGCGCCCCATCGGGGCGGCGCTCGCCTGTGTCTCCGGCGAGCGGGCCTGGGTCATGCGGATCGCGATCTCCTCGGCCTGGCGGGGCCGGGGCCTCGCCAGCGCCCTGCTCGTGGAGCTGGAGCGGCGGCTCGTGGCGGCCCGCGTCGGGCGCATCGCGTACGTCCTGCCGGAGGAGGAGCTCCTCGGCGAGGGCCTGCTGAACGCCGGGTACACCCGTCAGCCCGCCGTCGCGTACTTCGAGAAGGTCGAGCCGCTGCACGGCCCCGCCGCCGGGCTCCTCGACGACCTGGGCGGCGGCTGCTGCCGGGCGACCTGTGGGCGAAGGTCGCCGGCATGGAGCGGGAGAAGGACCTGATCGAGCGCCGAGTGGTGCTGCCGCTGGCCGAGCCGGAGCGGGCCACCCGGCACGGGGTGCGGCCGCCGCGCGCGGTCTGCCTGTTCGGGCCGCCCGGCACCGGCAAGACCACGTTCGCGCGGGGCATCGCCTCCCGGCTCGGCTGGCCCTTCGTGGAGATCCTGCCGTCCCGCCTCGCCGACGAGGGGAACCTCGCCGCCGCCCTGCGGTCCGCGTTCGCGCGGATCGCCGAACTGGAGCGGGTCCTCGTCTTCATCGACGAGGTCGAGGAGATCGCCCCGGTCCGCTCGGAGCCCGCCCAGCCCGGCGGCATGCACGGCGTGACGAACGAGCTCCTCAAGCTGATACCGGGCTTCCGGGAGCGGGACGAGCGGCTGCTCGTCTGCGCGACCAACTCGATCCGCTCCCTCGACCCGGCGTTCCTGCGCCCCGGCCGCTTCGACTACCTCATCCCCATCGGTACGCCGGACAAGGCGGCGCGGGCGGCGATCTGGTCCCGCTACACCGACGGGCGGACGGACGTCGACATCGACGAACTGGTCCTCGCGAGCGAGCTGTTCACGCCCGCCGACATCGAGCACGCGGCCCGGATCGCCGCCCAGGCCTCCTTCGAACGGGACCTCGTCTCGGTCGGCGGGCGCGGCGGCGACGATCCGGCGCCCGGGGCGAGCACGGCCGACTACCTGGAGGCCATCGCCGAGTGCCGGCCGACGGTCACCCCGGCGATGATCGAGCAGTTCGCCTCGGACATCACGACGCACGCCCGGACCTGAGGGCGGACTCCCTCCGGCCGCGTCCAGTTCGGACCGGTCGGGGGCAGGGCTCCGGCCCGGGAGACGGTGACGGCCGCCGCCGCGCCCGCCCTGCGCAGCAGCCCGGCGAGCTCGTCGGCGCCGAGCCCGCCGAGGGCGTCCCGTCCCCGTCCGGCGAGGGCGTCGAGGACGGCCGACATGAAGGAGTCGCCCGCGCCGACCGTGTCGACGACGGCGACCCGCGGGCGACGGCCGTGACCGTCTCCCGCCCGGTGAGGGCGAGCGATCCCGCCGCGCCCCGGGTGACCAGGACGAGGACCGGGCCGAGGGCCAGCCAGCGGGCGGCGACGGACTCGGCGGACTCCCCGGATACAGCCAGGCCAGGTCCTCGTCGCTCGCCTTCACCAGGTCGCTGAGCGCGACGCAGCGCTCGACGCGGGCGACGGCCGCGCCGTGCTCCCCATGAGCGCGGGCCGCACGTTGGGGTCGTAGCTGACCGTGGCCCGGTCCCGGAGCCGCTCGGTCTCGGCGAGGACGGTGGCGGCGCCGGGGGCGGTGACGGCGGCGATGGAGCCGATGTGCACATGGCCGGGCCGTTCGACCGGCGCCTCCCCCGCCTCCAGGGTCCAGGCGATGTCGAAGGTGTACGTGGCCCCGCCGTGCGCGTCGAGCCCGACGACCGCCGACGGGGTGCGCACGGGGACGCCGCCGACCTCCACCCGTACGCCCGCTCCCTCCAGGTGGTCCGCGATCAGCCGCCCGGTGGGGTCGTCTGCGAGCTGGGTGAGCAGGGTGACGTCCCGGCCGAGGCGGGCGAGGCCGTAGGCGACGTTGGCGGGGCTGCCGCCCGGATGGATCCGTTCGGTGCCGTCGGCGTCGCGCACGATGTCGGCGACGCACTCGCCGATCACCAGGAAGGACATGGCTCGGAGCTCCTTGGCGTAGGTGTCCGGGTGGACGATCCCCAGACAGTACGCGGCGGCGTCCCTATGCTGATCGCCGAGGACGGCCGACAGTGGGGAAGAGGTGTCCGGTGGAGAGGGTCGAGGGGCTCCCGGTCATGGCGTTCGGCGGCGGTGCGGAGCTGGAGGCCTGGCTGGAGCGGCACCACGGGGACACCCCGGGCGTCTGGCTGCTGCTGGGCAGGAAGGGCTCGGACGTGCCCTCCCCCGGCGCGGAGGAGATCCTCGACGCCACGCTCGCGTACGGCTGGATCACCGGCAAGCGCACGGCCCGCGACGAGCGGAGCTACCTCCAGAAGATCACCCGCGCCGCCCCGCAGCCTCTGGTCGCAGGTCAACGTGCGTCAGGTCGAGGCACTGACCGCCGCCGGACGGATGCGGGAGCCGGGCCTCGCCGAGGTCCGGGCGGCGAAGGCGGACGGGCGCTGGGCGGCCGCGTACCCTCCCAGAAGGACGCGACCGTACCGGACGACCTGGCGGCGGCCCTGGCGCGGCGCCGGGAGCGGCGGAGGCCTTCGAGGCCCTCGGCAGGACCGACCGCTACCTCGTGATCCTCAGCCTCTGGCAGGCCCGCACCGCGAGGACGCGGACGGCACGGCTCGAACGGGCGGTGGCGGCGCTGGCGGCGGGCGAACGGCCGAGGTAAGGAGCCCGCCCCTCGTCATCGACGGCGGGGAGGCGGGGGCAGGGACAGAGGCAGGGACAGGGAAACGGCCGGGCTGAGCGCCCTCACCGTCGCCGGCGGTACAGCACCTGGTGGGCGTCCCACTCCACGAAGGACTCGGCGTGCTCCAGACCGACGGCCTCCAGGAGCCGGCGGGAGCGGTGGTTCGCCCGCTGGGTGACCGCGACCACGCTCGGCGCGGTCTCCAACGCCCGTGCCACGGCGGCGCCGACGGCCTCGCGCGCGTATCCCCGCCCCCAGTGCTCGGGCAGGAACTGGTACGAGACCTCCGTCTCGCCGCCCCGCCCGGCGTCCTCCACCGTGACGAGCCCGAGCAGGACACCGTCCTCGGCCCGGACCACCGCGTGGAAACCGGACGCGCCGACGATCCGCCGCTGCCGGATCCGGACGACCGAGTCGATGACGGGACCGCCGAGGTGGCGCCGTACCTCCGGGTCGGTCCACAGCCGGGTCACGGCCGGCAGGTCGCCGCTCCGGACGGGTCGCAGCACCAGCCGCTCGGTGACGAGCGGGCGGCGGGCGGGGCGGGGGCGGGGAGACGGTCACGGCTCCGATCATCTCAGGAGCGGAGCGGAGCGGACCGGACCGGACCGGGCGCGGGGCCGGTTCAGCGGCGCTCCGGGACGTCGCCGCGGATGACGGGGACGAGGCTGCGCAGGGCGAGTCCCGCGGCGACCAGCGTGGTCGCCGCGACGACGAGGCACAGCACGGCGATCGGGGACATCCGCCGCCGGTCGCGGCCAGGCCCGCGCCTCCGCCGCCTACCGCGCCCGCTCCGATGGGCTTGCCGTACATGGGGTGGTCCTTCCGATGGAGGGAGAGTGGGGGGTGGGGAATGGCCGGAGAGGGGCTCAGGTGGCGACCCAGCGCTCCTGGCGGCGCAGGACGAGGTCGATCAGCGACCGGGCGAACACCAGCTGCCGGAACACGTCGTACAGGAGCTCCGGCACGAGCGGGAGGGCGAGCAGCACGGCCCGGCGCCCCGCCCGGCGGACGGTCAGGGTGCGTTCGAGGACGAAGATCAGCGTGATCGCCCCCCAGAACAGCGAGAAGCCCTGCCAGCCCGCGGTGGCCAGGACGAGGACGGTGGCGGTGGCGAACAGGGCGAGCGCGAGGCCGCCGATCCCGAGCATCAGCTGCTGTCCGAAGTACGGCAGGGTGACGCGGGTCAGTCCGTAGTCGCGCAGGTTCTCCAGGGCGCCGCGCTGCCAGCGCATGCGCTGGTGCCAGAGCTTGGGGAGGGTCGGCATGACCTCGGTGACGAGCCAGCAGCCGTCGGGCGAGACGGTCCGGTGGCCGAGGGTCTTGACGGCCTTGGTGATCTCGTCGTCCTCGGTGAGCGAGGCCAGGCTGTAGTAGCCGTCCCCGCCGCCGATCCTCCCCGCCCTGCGGGCCTCCCGGACCTCGCGCAGGACGCTCGTCCGGAAGACCGTCCCGGTCCCGGTCAGGACGGTGGCCTTGTTGCCCTTGCGGTGGATCTCCAGCGCGTACCGCTCGTACTCCATCCGCTGGAGCAGTCCGAGGAGTCCGCCGCCCTCCTCCCCGAAGAAGATGCCGCCGACCGCGCCCACCGTCGCGTCCTCGTCGAGGGCCTCCACGGCGCAGGCGACGAAGCGCGGATTGAGGACGGTGTCCGCGTCCTGGACCAGCAGCAGCGCGTCCTCGGGCAGCTCGTCGAGCAGGGCGGGGAGCGCCTGGTTGAGCGCCCCCGCCTTCTTGTCCCGGTTGGCGGCCGTCACGAAGACCTCGGCACCGCAGCGCTCGGCGATCTCCGCCGTCAGATCGGTGCAGTTGTCGGCGACGACGACGATCCGGTCCGGCCTGACGGTCTGCCGGTAGAGCCCGGCGAGGGTGGCGACGATGCCGTGCTGTTCGTTGTGCGCCGGTACGACCGCGACCAGTTCCACCGCCGTTCCCTTCCGTCCGTTCCAGATGTCCTGGAACGACGGTGCCGTGGCGCGGTTGCGGGGCGGGTGCGCGGCGGGTGCGCCCCGGTTGCGGGGCGACGACGGAGGACGTTCGGCGGGCCCGGAGGGACTTCCGTCCCTTCCGCGCATGGGCCGTAGGTCGGCGGGTCGACGGAGGATGTGGGGCGGCGGGTCGGCGGAGGCGGTGGATCGGTGGAGGCGGTGGATCGATCGGCAGGTCAGTCGACGGGGTGGTACCGGTACCCCACACCTCGGACGGTGGCGATGCCCGTACGCCCCCCGGTGGCCTCGGCGATCTTTCGGCGCAGCCGCAGCACCGTGTACTTCACGCGCCGCGCGTCGGCGTTCTCGTTCTCCCCACACCTCGCCGAGCAGCCACCCGTGCCCGAGGACCTGCTCGGGCCGGGCGACGAACGCTGCCAGCAGGTCGAACTCCAGCGGCGTGAGGTCGAGCGGGATCCCGTCGGCGCGGGCCACGCGCCTGGCCCGGTCGACGACGACGCCCCGCGCCCGGCCTGACCGGGCGCGCCGTCCCCGGGGCCCCGGACACCGGCAGCAGGCGCCGGAAACGGGCCGCGACCCGGGGCAGCCCTGCTCGCGGGAGATGCCGTACGTCAGGTAGTCGTCCGCCCCGAGTGGTAGGCGCGGGCCGCGTCGATCTCGATGTACACGGGGCGACCACCACGATGGGCATGACCCTGGCCCTGTCCCGCAGCTCCTTGAGGAACTCCCAGGGATCACAGCGGGGCAGCTCCAGGCTGAGCACCACCCCCTGCGGCCCGGGGCGCTCCCGCAGCGCCTGCCTCGTGGCGGGGCCGTCCACGGTCTGCCGCACCTCGTGCCCCTGCTCGCGCAGCATGCCGCCGACCACGTCGACGACGCGGGCGTCCGTCAGGGCGAAGAGGATGAGGGGCCGGACGGGCCCGCTCGACTCCGGAACGACAGAGGGCGACATATCTGGACAATAAGCCGACCGCGGTCGTCGTGACACTCGTCGCCGGATCCCGGCCGTCGGACACGACGGGGACACCTGCCGCGCCCGGCACCGGTCGACATCGGGAACCGATCATGAGAACTGAGGTTCATGGGGTGCATGCGCTGTGCAGAATCTCTCTACGGAGGGACCGACGGGGGGAGCGGCATGGAGATTCGACTTCGGGTGGTATCCGCGGAGGAGGAGGAGAGCCAGGAGCTCACCCGAGCGCTCCACGACTGGCTCGTCGAGGATCGTGCCGTGGGGCTCAACGCACGGATCTCCCGCCTGCGAGACGACGCGGGTCACCCCTCCGGGGCGATGGGTGGAGACGCCATGGATTGGATCCAGCTCCTGGTGGGTTCGGGCTTCTCGACCGTGGGCCTCGTCTACGCGCACATGGCCTTCCGGGCTTCGCTGCCCCGACGCCAGCAATCGGTTTCCGTGATCATCGAACACGGCGATGCCCGGATCACCATGACGGACGCGTCCCCCGAGGCGGCAGCCCGGCTCACCGAACTCCTGGCCTCACCCCAGGAAGCCCAGGGCTCCGTCGAGGGCGGAGACGCCGGTGACGCTTCCTGACCCGGTGACGAGCCGCGCCGTGCTGATCGGCATCGACCAGTACCGGAACCTTCCTTCCCTCGAACCCGTCGCCCGAGGGCGCGACCGTCTGGCGCAGTTGCTGCAGGATCCCGCGGTGTGGGGGCTTCATCAGCGCAATGTCGAGGTGTTCGACGCCCAGGCAGGACGCGATGACATCCTCGCGGCGATCAAGCAGGCGGCAAGGGCCACGACGGACACGCTGCTGCTGTACTTCGCGGGACACGGACTGCGCGACCGGAACGGGCAGCAGCTCCATCTGGCCCTGTCGAACGCCGATGACGAGCACCTGCAGATCGGCAGCATCGCCTTCGGCGACATCCGCCAGCTGCTCGCGGCCGGTCACCGGGCCCGCCGGCGCATCGTGCTGCTCGACTGCTGCTACAGCGGCCTGGCGGGCAGCATGGGGCACCAGGACATCACACGATCGGAACTCGCCGAAGAGGCGGCGGCCGAGGGAACGTACCTGCTGACCTCGGCCTCCAGCACCCAGCGGGCGTTCGCCCACGACGACCAGCCCTATCCGGAGTTCACCGGCACCCTGATCGACGTCCTCGAAAAGGGGGTGCCGACAGCCGGGCCCGAACTGACCCTCAACACCGTCTGGCAGGCGACCCGCTCGGCGCTCATCGAGCGGGGCTCCCCCGAACCCCACCAGTTCGGGCAGAACGCGCTGGCCGAACTCGCATGGGTCACGAACGCCGCTTACAGCAGAGCCGATTCGGCATGGAGCAGGATGCTGACCCGGCAGGTGACCGAACTGCGGGAAGCGCTTCAGGCGACAGAACGGCGTGTCGCTCTGCTCGAACAGCACAGTGTCGGGCTCCAGGAGGAAGTCGCTCTCCTCAGGGAGCGGGCGCAGGCACATCCCGCGCGGAACGAGGACTCCGCCGATCTCGCGAACGCGTCGGCGGCCGGCTCGGGGGAAAACGGGCACATCACGATCGTCCACCCCGGATACCACCGGCCCTGGGCGGTCTGGATCGCCCAGCGGGTGGAGATGAACGGCCATAGCGCCGCGTTACAGCGTTGGGATCCGCTGCGTGAGGTGCCCCTGAAGGAATCCCTCGGGGACCTGCTGCTCGCCCAGGGCCAGGTCCTCCTCGTGCTCGACGACGGGTTCTTCGCGCTCGGTCCACGGCCCGCGGGCGAATGGAACCACGTCCTGCGCGGCTTCGTCACGGCCCACGCCGACCGCTTCGCCGCCGTCAACGTCACCAACCGGGCCCTCCTCCCGGCAACCACAGTGCTGGATCCCGTCGGGCTCTGGGGCGTGGACGAGGAAGAGGCCGAGGCCCGGCTCCTGAAGCGACTCGGCATCGAGCCCCGTCGTTCCGCCGACCGCCGCATCACAGCGGGCCCCCCTGTCCGCTACCCCGACACTCCGCCCGAGATCTGGGGTGAGGTCCCCCGCCGCAACCCCCGGTTCACGGGCCGGGACGAAATCCTCAGCAAAGTCCAGGAACAACTCGTGGACACCGAGCGCGGCAACGGCACGTGCACCCTGCTCGGCATGTCCGGCATCGGCAAGACCCAGATCGCCGTCGAATACGCCCACCGCTTCAACTCCGACTACGACGTCGTCTGGTGGGTCAACTCCGACGACCGCACCGTGCAGCGCGACCGCTTCGGCGAGCTCGCCGTCGCACTGGAGCTCCCCGTCGGCAGCGAACCCGGTGAACGCGTCCGTGCCGTCCGCGAGGCCCTCCATCATGGCCGCCCCCACGCACGTTGGCTCGTCGTCTTCGACGGCTGGGACGACCCCGACGGTCTCGACGAGATACTGCCCCAGGGCTCCGGCCACGTCCTCATCACTTCCCGGAACCGCACCTGGCAGAAGCAGACCGAGGTTCTGGAGGTCTCCGGTTTCGACCGCGCCGAGTCCACCGGCTATCTGATGCGGCGCGCCCCGCACATCACCGCCGACGAGGCGGACGAGGTGGCCGCCGAGTTCGCCGACGTACCCCTGGTGGTCGTCCAGGCCGCCGCCTGGCTCGGCGAGTCCGGCATGGGGGCGCTCGACTACCTCCGACTGGTCCGTGAAGGAAGGCTCTCCACCACCGACGAGCAGGAATCCGGCGACGGCATCCTCAACTCCGCGCTGACCTCCTGGTCGATCCTGATCGACCGCCTCCGGAAGTCGCAGCCATACGCCGTCGACGTGCTCCGCCTCTGTGTGGCCTTCGCCCCGGCCGTATCCCGCTCGGCCTCATCCACGCGTACCCTCAGGCGGATCTGCCCGAAGAGCTGCGCTGGATGGAATCCGGCTCCTCGGAGTGGAACCAGGCACTGGACACACTGACCGACTACTCGCTGCTCACCCGGGAGGCACACGGCCCCGCCTCCGAAGACGGCGTGGCCGAGGAGTCCGTACACATGCACCGACTGGTGCACGACATCGTCAGCAGACTCACCGACGGCCCCCATCGGGACACGTACCGCAACGCGGTCCGCACCCTGCTCACCGAGGCGGACCCGGGCGATCCCGCGGACAGCCGGCACTGGCCCCGCTACGCCGAACTCGTACCCCACCTGAATGCCTCGGCCGCCCTCACCAGCCGCAGCCCGCAGACCCAGAGAACCGTCCTCAACTGCCTGCGCTCCTGCGAGCACAGCGGCAAGTACAGGACCGGGATCGACCTGGCGGAGAAGATCCGCTCCGCCTGGGGCGAGTTCATGAACCCACTCGCCCAGTCCATGATCGACCTGACCGTCCGGGAAGGCAGCCTCCTGCGCGCCACAGGGCGGTTCTACGAGGCGTACCAACTGGACCTGGGCCTGCGGGACCGGCTCGGGCAGGGCGAGCCCGTCGATGAGGTCGGGGTCCTGGTCTGCGACGACGCCGTCGCCGGCGACCTGCGCCACCTCGGCCAGTACACCGAGGCCGACGACCTTCAGGGCCAAGCGCTGGACCAGGCCCAGCGATTGCTCGGTCACAGCGACCTCGTCACCGTCACGGCCCGCCACCATCTCGGCCTGAGCCGCAGGCTGCTCGGCCGCTACCGAGAGGCGTACGAGCACGACGCAGCCGCGCTCGCGCGCAGCGAGCGCGCGTTCCGGCACCGGCATGCCACCACCCTCAGGATCAGCAGCGCCGTCGCTCAGGACCTGCGCCTCCTCGGCCGCTACCGGGAGGCCCTGGCCCGCCAGGAAGCCACCTTCCGTCTGCACGACCAGGTCCTGGGCCTGACACACCCGCAGACCCTTCAGGCCCACGCACAGCTGCTCCTGTGCCGGCGCCGCGGCGGCGGCACCCAACAGGACATCGGCGCCACGATGGAGACCCTGCTGGAGCAGATGGAACGGGTCCACGGCCGGAGCCACTACGTGACACTGGCCCTCGTCAACGACTACAGCAACCTGCTGCGCGAGCACGGCGACCTGGACCGGGCGGCGGAACTCGCCGCCGAGGCCGAGTCCGGCTACCGGTCGCTCGTCGGCCCGGCCCACCCCTTCGCCGCCGGCACGCTCGTCAGCACCGGACTCACCATGGTGGCCTCCGGTCAGCGTTCCAGCGGCCTCAGTCTGCTGGAGGCCGCGCTCATCGGCCTGACCGGCTCCCTCGGCCCCGACCACCCCTTGGTCCTGGGCTGCGCCCTCAACACCAGCACCGCCCGCAACCTCAGCGGCCAGACCGACTACGCCGCCGAACTCAGCCGGGACACCCTGCGCCGAGCGCGGCAGACCCTCGGCGACGAACACCCCCTGACCCTCTCCTGCCAGACCGCGCTCGCCGCCGACCTACGCGCCCTGCGGCAGACGGCCGAGGCCGAGCAACTGGACGAGGAGGCCTTCCTCGTCTTCACTCGCACCCTGGGAATCCAACACCCCCACACCGTCGCGGCTCGTCAGCGTGCCCGCCCCTTCTGGGATTTCGAGGTACCCATGGGATGACCAGGGTGATCGAGCGGTGTCCGATCCCGTTCGCGCGAGAGCCTCCTCGACCGACGTCCGGTCCGGGGCAGCTGCCGCCCGCTCCCGTCCCGGGCTTCAGCCCATGCGGCGGGTGAGCGCGGCCAGCGCACCGGGCCGACTGCCGGGGACCCGTCGCCGGAGGGCCACCATGACGGGGCCGAGGGCGCGGGCGCGGGCGGGGTCGCCGATCTGCTCCCACTGGTGGTGGGCCCGGTCGACGGCCCCTTCGACGTCGGGGTCGTCCGGGCGCTGGAGCAACCCGAGCCGGGCCTCGGCGGCGGCGAGCCAGAGCTCGCAGCTGCGGGCCGGCTCACCGGCGAGGCGGGCGAGGTCGGCCCGTACCTCCGTCCAGTGCACGGCCTCCATCGACCGGGGTCCGTGGCGGCGCAGGGCCTCGTGCTCCCAGGCCGCCGCGACTGCCGCCGCCTCCCGTGCCGGCCGGCCATGGCGGCGGCGAGGATGGCGGGTGGGGTCCGGCACGGCCACCGGGCGCCCGTTCCCGCGTACGGGGTGGGGGCGGGGCGGGGGCGGCGGAGGAGTGGAGGACGGGGGCGGGGCGGGCCCGTGGGGGCGAATGCCGGGGGATCGCGGGGGCGGGTGCGGGGCGGGGACGGGCGCTGGGGCGGGTACGGCAGCCGGTGCCGGGCCGGGCCCGGATACGGGGTGGGGCGCGGGACGGGGTGCGGGCGCGGGCGCGGATACAGCCGTGGTTGCCGGGCCCGTCGCGGAGCCGGGCCCCGGAGCGGGCGTGGCAGGGCCGGGCCCCGGAGCGGGCACGGCGACCGGAGCGGGCATGGCGGCCTGAGCGGGCGTGGGGGCCTGAGCGGGCGTGGGGCCTGAGCGGGCACGGGCCCCGGAGCGGGCACGGCGGTCGGGGAGAGGGCGGCCGTGGGCGTGAGGAAGAAAGGTTCCGGTGCGGGTGTCACGGTCACCGCTCGTGCCGCGGCCTCGGCGTGTGCGGCGGTCGGGGTCAAGCGGGCGCCGGAGCGCAGGAGTTCGGCCCAGGCGCGTAGGTATTCGGGGGTCGTGGGCTCGCCTCTGCGCGGGGCGGGCACCACGCGGCCGTGGAGGAGGGGGGCGGGTCCCAGGTGGAGCAGCCCGGGGGTGGTGGTGAGGTGTCGCCAGACGTCCGGGTCGGCCGCGAGGTCGGCGACGACGGTGGTGGTGCCGGGGCGCCGGGTGCCGAGTTCGGCGGCCAGCCAGTGCCAGGGCAGCGCGGTGTAGCGGAGGGTCGCCGGGGTGGTGCGGGCGAGCGCGAGGTGGGGCAGCTGTTGGCGGCGGTCCAGGTGGAGCTGGCCCGCGAGGCAGACGAGCAGGGGCCGGGCTCGCGGCCGCCGCGCGGAGGCGGGTGAGGACGGTCTGCGGGTCCAGGGGTCGGCGAGTTCGACGACCGTGGCGGTCGTGGTGCCGGTGAGGACCCCGGGCGGTACGGCGGCGAGCGCGGGCAGCACGGAGGCGGCGTCCATCGCGCGTCCCCGGCCGGCGGGCGCGGCGGCGAGCAGGAAGGCGGTGCCCACCGCGCTCAGGGCCACCGTGTCCACACCACCGCCGAACACCGTGTCCGCACCACCGCCGGCCACTGTGTCCACACCACCACCGGCCGCCGCGCCGCACCACCGCCGACCGCCGCGTCCACACCGCCGCCGGCCGCGGCGCCTGCACCCGCGGGACCGGGCGTACGGCCCTCCCGTACACCCACACCCGCCCCCGTACGCACGTCCGACTCCCCTGCGGCCGCCCCGCCCGCGACCGTCATGTCCGCGCCCACCGTGCCGATTCCGTCGTCGTTCACCACCCCAGCACCGTAACGCGTCGCGCCCTGTCCGATAATCGCCGGGCCTTTGGCATATGACAGAAGCACCACCGGATCGAGTGTTGCCAAATCCCTTACGGGCCGTCCGGGCTGTGCGACAGTCGTCCGGGGGCCACCTTCCACACCTGGCCGCGCCGCGCCTGTATCGGAGTACGACATGCCGTCCCATCTGTTCGCGGACCGCCCCGCCCAGCCGCCGGAGCCGGGCGCGGTGGACGCGCTGATCTCACAGACCCGCCGCCTGCGCGGCGAGGTGGACGCCGTGCGCCGGGACGCCGTGGCGGACGAGGACGATCCCCAGCAGCGGTGGCAGCGCGCCCTGTGCGACCTGGCGGTCCATCAACTCGACGATCTGGGCACCCACTTGGGACAGCTCCGGGCCGGGGTTCCGGCGAGCGCCGCTCCCGGGAGGAGGCCGCGCCGCCGAGGCCTTCGACACCGCGCGCGCGACCGCTCCCGGCACGGCGTACGGCGTGGCGGCCCGCCCGGACCGGCTCGCTGCTCTCCCGGGTCGGCAGCGCCGAGTGGAACCTGCTGACCGACGAGGTCAGCTGGTCCGAGAGCTGTTCCAGATCTTCGGACGGCCCCGCGAGAGCGGCCCCATGTCGCTCGACGAGATGCCCACGATGGTCCTCGCCGAGGACCATCCCGCCCTCCAGGCGATGGTGACGGACTGCCTGATCGACGGGAAGCCGATCGACGGCGAGTTCCGGATCGTGCGGACGGACGGCCAGGTGCGCACCGTGCACATGACCGGCGAGCCCGTCCTCGACACCGACGGCTGCACCGCCTCCATGTGGGCCGTCCTCCGGGACGTCAGCGAGCTGCGGCGCAGCGAGCGGGCGGTCCGCGAGAGCCGGGACAGTCTGGAGCGCAGCCGTCACATGGAGCGCACCGAGCGGCGGGTCGCCGTCGAGCTCCAGGAGGCGGTCCTCCCGCCCTGGCGCGGCTCGCTCCGCTTCGCCCACGACGGCCCCGCCCCGCTCGACGTGGCCGCGCACTACCTCCCGGCCGCCAGCCCCAGCTGATCGGCGGCGACTGGTACGACGCGCTCGCGCTGCCCGACGGGGACGCGCTGCTGACCGTCGGCGACCTGACGGGCCACGGGGTCGCCGCGACCTCCTCCATGGCCATGCTCCTCGGGGCGCTGCGGGGCATGGCCGTCGCCGGCATCCGCCCGCCGCCCTGATGGGTCACCTCAACCAGCTCCTGGAGACCTCCGTACAGCCCGCGCTGGGCAGCGCCATGTGCTGCCGGTACGACCCGGTGGCCCAGACCCTCGCCTGGGCGCAGGCCGGTCACCCCGCCCCGCTGCTCTTCCGCGACGGGACGGGGCACGTGCTCCGGCGGCCCGAGGGCGTCCTGCTCGGGGCGACGGCCGGCGCCGCCTACGGCGAGGCCGAGACCCGGCTGGTCCCGGGAGACCTGCTGGTCCTGCACACCGACGGGCTGACCCGTGGCAGCGGCTGGGACGACGACACGGGCACGCGAAGGCTGCTCGCCCTCGGCCCCCGGCTCGCGGAGGCGCGGGACGCGCAGGACGGCGTGCGCGCGGTGGTGGAGGAGTTCGGCGAGGAGTCCCGCTCGGACGACGCCTGCGTGATGGTGGTGCGGGTCACCCGCTGAGGGCACCCGGTGCGAAGACCTTCCTGGGCCTCCCCGTCCCGAGGACGGGGAGGCTCAGGCCTGTCCGGTCCTGGGGCGATTGACGGGGGACCTGGGGAGGGCGAGCTCGATCTCCTCGCGCAGGTTCTCGATCCGCGAGTAGCCCGCGTACTGGCCGGTGAGCCGGTACATCTCCCGCAGCCGGTCCCAGGTCCGGTGGGAGGAGGTGTCCCCCATCGACATCAGGGCGAGCCGGGCGTACCGGTCGGCCTGTTCCGGGTCGTCGGCGATGAAGCAGGCCGAGGCGAGCGAGATGTGGTCGAAGAGCTTCGACCGGTCGTGTCCGCCGCGCCGCAGTTCGATGGCCAGTTTGGCGTGGCGCTGGGCGGGGACCGCCGCGTTCGGGTCGTGCTCGGCCAGGGTGCGGTAGGCGAGGGCCTGCATGCCGTGCATGTCGGCCTCGTCGAAGTTCTGCATCCAGCTCGGCTTCTCCTCGCCCGTGTCGGAGACGAAGAGGTCCTCGGCCTCGCCGAGGGTGCGCCGCATCGCCTGTCCCCGGCCCATCGACGCCTGCGCCCAGGCCTCGATGGTGTGGAACATGGCCTGGGTGCGGGGCAGCACCCGCTCGCCCGAGCCCGCCTTGGCGAGCTTCATCAGGTCGAGGGCGTCGTCGGGGCGGCCCAGGTGCACCATCTGGCGGGCGGCCCGGGACAGCGCCTCGCCGGCCCGGGCCGGTCGCCGCCCTCGCGGGCCGCGTGGGCGGCGATGACGAAGTACTTCTGCGCCGTCGGTTCGAGGCCGACGTCGTGGGACATCCAGCCCGCGAGGACGGCCAGGTTGGCGGCGACGCCCCACAGGCGCCGCTGGAGGTGGTCGGCGTGACGGTAGGCGAGCATGCCGCCCACCTCGTTGAGCTGGCCCACGACCGCCTTGCGCTGGAGGCCGCCGCCCCGGGAGGCGTCCCAGGCGCGGAACACCTCCACCGAGTGCTCCAGGGCCTCGATCTCCTCCGACCCGATGGGGGCGGCCTCGTAGCGGTCGAACCCGGCGGGGTCGGCGTGGAGGGGATCGGTGGCCCGCGGGGCCGCGCTCTTGCGTGCGGGGTCGGTCTGCAGCCAGTCGTGCATGGCGCTGCTGAGTACGGAGCCGGCGGCAAGCGCGGCACCCGCGCCCACCAGGCCGCGTCGGTTGAGCATGAGGTCCATTCCCGTGAATTCGGTGAGGACCGCCGCCGTACGATCGGGTGCCCAGGGCAGCCCGTCAGGGTTCTCCGTCTTCCTGACGTCCTGCTTCTTACCGGCGCGCCCGTGTCGTACGAACCCGAGGTCCTCGATGGTCACGACACGGCCGAGTCGCTCGGTGAACAGTGCTGCCAGCACCCGGGGGACGGGATCGCGCGGGGTCTCGCCCCGGTCGATCCACCGCCGCACCCGCGAGGTGTCCGTCGCCAGCTGGGGGTGGCCCATGGCCGCCGCCTGCCGGTTGACGAGTCTCGCGAGTTCGCCCTTGGACCAGCCGGCCAGGCCGAACAGATCTGCCAGGCGGGTGTTGGTTTGCTCGGTCACGTCTAAGCCCCCAGGTTCTCGGCTGAGTTGACAGTAACCCCTGTCATAGGCCTGGCGACAATTCGCCAGGCTTCGCCAGGGTGCGCGAGATGTTCCGCCACCCGCGCCCGGGTGTCAGGTAGAACGCGCCACCCCGCCCCGCCGACCGGCCCTCATTCCCCAGGGTGCGGACCGGGGCGGGCGGGCGACGCACGCAACTCGTCGGCGCACGAAGGGATCTGTCCTCCATGTACACAGCATCGTCCTCCGTGTCCGCACCGCCCCGGCCGCTGCACCGCACCGTCCCGGCCGGCGCCGGGCCGTACCTCGCCCCGCGCCCCAGGCCGTCCGGCGCGGCGCTGGGCGGGAGGCACCGGTACCCAGCCGGTCAGCGGGCGCATCGATCTGTCCGGCCCGCAGGGGCGCAGCTGAAGATGGCGATCGCGTCGGTCCACCGGATCTGCCCGGAGTTCAACCCGGTGCAGGTGCTGCGGCGCAGCGGCCGTTCCGTACTGATCGTCGGGACGACCGGGCGGACCACGGCGGTCGCGAAGTGTTTACTGGACCACTCCCCCGCGTGGGTCGAGCGGTTCCGGCACGAAATAGCTTCCTACCGCTCCTTCGTCCGCCACCGTCCGCCGGTGCGGGCGCCGCGGCTGATCGCCGCGGACCCGGAGAACTGCACGCTGGTGATCGAGCGGATGCCGGGACGGGCGGCGGCGCTGTCGCGCCATCCCGTCGAGGCGCCGCCCCGGGCGGACGTGCGGGCCGCGCTCGGCGCGATCGCCCGGCTGAACGCCTGGCGCCCGCCGGCCGGGACCTTCGACGCCCCGCTGGACTACGGGGCGCGGATCGCGCGCTACCACGAGCTCGGCCTCTTCACGGACCGGGACCGGGACGACCTGCAGAAGCTGCTGCACGGTCTGGCGCACGCGGGCGGCCGTCAGGGCATGGGCCAGTTCTGTCACGGCGACGCCCTGCTCTCCAACATCCTGCTCTCCCCCGCCGGGCCGGTGCTCGTCGACTGGGAGCACGCGGGCTGGTACCTGCCCGGCTACGACCTGGCGACCCTGTGGGCGGTGCTCGGTGACGCGCCGCTGGCCCGGCGCCAGATCAGTCAGCTGGCCCAGCAGGCGGGCCCGGCCTCCCGGGACGCCTTCCTGGTGAACCTGATGATCGTGCTGACGCGGGAGATCCGCACCTACGAGACGGCGGTGCAGCGCACGATGAAGGAGGCTCCGCCGGCGGGTTCCGTGCCGGTGCCGTCGGGGGCGCTCGCGCCCGGCGAGGAACAGCGGCTGCTGCTGAGGCGGCTGCACGACGACTGCGCCATGGCACGGCGGGCCGTGCGCGCGGCGGTCGGGACGCGCTGAGCGGGCGGGTCCGGCCGACCACACGGGGCGGTGCGCCGTGAGCCCGGTGCCGACACACCGGGACGCGGCGCACCGGCTTGTCCGCGCCGGGGAAAGCGCGGGAACCACGGGGAGCACGCGGAAAGCGCCTCCAATGGTCCACTCCAGTGACGCGTCCCAGGCCCGGGACCCGTCTTCGCGAAACTCCGCCACCTGGCCTCCATTCCCGCCCTGACGTGGGAACTTCCTTTTGTGCGGGTGTGATTGACGGGACGTCCGGGAGCCGATACCCCTGTACGGGTTCGGCCCCGCACGCCCCCGTGTCACCCCCCGCCTCTGGAGGCTGCCTTGTTCCGTTCCGCGTCGCGCAGACGTCCGTCACCGATCCGTGTGCCGGGGGCGGTGGGCGCCCTGGCGTCCGCCGCCCTGCTGCTCCCTGCTGTCCGCCGCCCCGCCCGCCGGTGCCGAGGTGCCCGAGGCGGGTGTCCTCCAGGGGCAGTTCGCGCGCGCCGCCGAGCGGCGGGCGTGCCCGAGCGTGCTGCTCGCCGTCTCGTACCTCCAGTCGCGCTGGGACACCCACGGCGGTGCGCCGAGCGTGACCGGCGGTTACGGGCCGATGCACCTGACGGACGCGGCGACGGCCCTGGCGCGGACCGTTCCGCACCACTCCGAGGCCGGGAGGACGCCCGCGGCGACGACTCCCGGCCGGTCCGGACGGCTTCGGAGGTCCCGGTGCCCGGGGCCGCCCGGCTTCCGGAGGGCTGCGGACCCTGGAGCGGGCGTCGGAGCTGTCCGGGATCCCGGCCGAGGAGCTGCGGACCGTGCCGGCCGCGAACATCGAGGGCGGGGCGGCGCTGCTCGCGGCGGCGCAGCGGGAGGCCGGGCTGCCGGCGAGCGCGGACCCGGCCGACTGGTACGGGGCGGTGGCGCGGTACTCGGGTGCGGACGACTCGGCGACGGCGGCGGCGTACGCGAACGACGTGTTCGACGTGATCCGGACCGGGGAGACGCGGACGACGGACAGCGGGCAGGTGGTGTCGCTGCCGGCGGCCCCGGCCGTCGCTCCCGCCACCCGTCAGCTGGACGCCCTGGGGCTGCGCCGCCCGGCCGGCGGGCCGGTGGAGTGCCCGGCCTCGGTGGCCTGCGAGTGGGTCCCGGCGCCGTACGAGGAGTTCGGCGACGGCGACTACGGCAACCACGACAAGGCGGACCGGACCGCCTCCCAGTCGATCGACTACATCGTGATCCACGACACCGAGGCCGACTGGAAGACCACCCTCAAGCTGGTGCAGGACCCGACGTACGTGTCCTGGCGGTACTCGCTGCGCTCCTCCGACGGGCACGTCGCCCAGCACGTGCCGCTGAAGGACGTGGCCTGGCACGCGGGCAACTGGTTCGTGAACGCCAAGTCGGTGGGCCTGGAGCACGAGGGTTTCCTGACCTCGCCGGACTCCTGGTACACGGAGGCGATGTACCGGACGTCGGCGCGCCTGGTGCGGTACGTCGCCGGGCGGTACGGCATCCCGCTGGACCGGCAGCACGTCCTGGGCCACGACAACGTGCCGGGGACGACGGCGTCCTCGATCAAGGGCATGCACACGGACCCGGGGCCGTACTGGGACTGGGCGCATTACTTCCAGCTGCTCGGGCGTCCGATCACCCCGAGCGCCGGTCCGCACGCGGGCGTGGTGACGATCCGGCCCGACTACGACTCGCACCGGCCGGTCTACACGGACTGCGTGACGGCGGGGCAGGCGTGCGTGCCGCACGGCAGCGGGGCGGTGCGCCTGTACACCGCGCCGAGCACCGACGCGCCCCTGGTGAAGGACGTCGGTCTGCGGCCGGGCGGGCAGGACTCCACCACCGGGGTCAACGACACCGGCGCGCGGGCCTCGACCGGGCAGAGCTTCGCGGTGGCGGAGCGCCGGGACGGCTGGACGGCGATCTGGTACCTGGGGCAGAAGGCGTGGTTCGAGAACCCGGCGGAGGAGCCGACGGCGGTCAACGCGCGGGGGCGGGTCCTGACGCCCCGGGAGGGTCTGGCGCAGGTGCCGGTGTACGGGAGGGCGTATCCGGAGGCCTCGGCCTATCCGGCGGGCGTGCCGGTGCAGTCGGTGTCGCCGCTGCCGTACAAGCTGCTCGCGGGTCAGCGGTACGTGGTCGGGGGCAGCACCCCCGGCGAGTACTACTTCGCGCCGACGTTCGATCCGAGCGGGCACACGGTCGTCCGGGGTCAGGAGCAGTACTACCAGATTCAGTTCGGCCATCGGGTCGCCTTTGTGAAGGCCTCTGACGTGCTGGTTTCCCAGGGCTGACGGAGGTCTGGCCGAAAGGTGCGGGGTGGTGCCGGTCGTGGGGTCCGGCACCACCCCGTCGGCGTTCATACGACTATTCAGGAGATCGCGTGCGCCCTCCGGGCGACGGGTAAGGCTGGGCCGGATACAGCCCAGCTCACCGGAAGGCCCCCCAGTCACATGCCTCAGCCCTTCGTTATGCCGGATTTCTATGTTCCGTATCCGGCACGGCTCAATCCCCATGTGGAGGCCGCCCGCACGCACACGCGTGACTGGGCGCGGGAGATGGGGATGCTGGAGGCTCGGGAGTCTGGGAGGAGCACGACCTCGCGTCCCACGACTACGCGCTGCTCTGCTCCTACACCCACCCGGACTGCGACGAGGAGGCGCTGAACCTCGTCACCGACTGGTACACCTGGGTCTTCTTCTTCGACGACCACTTCCTGGAGGTCTTCAAGCGCGGTCAGGACCGGGCGGGCAGCAAGGCCTATCTGGACCGGCTCCCGCTCTTCATGCCGGCGGACCCGGCGACGGGCGTGCCCGAGCCGGTCAACCCCGTCGAGGCGGGACTCGCGGACCTCTGGCGGCGGACCGTCCCCGCGATGTCCGAGGGCTGGCGGGTGCGGTTCGCGGAGGCGACGGAGCACCTGCTGTACGAGTCGCTCTGGGAGCTCGACAACATCAACGACGGGCGGGTCGCCAACCCCGTCGAGTACATCGAGATGCGCCGCAAGGTGGGCGGGGCGCCCTGGTCCGCCGGGCTCGTCGAGTACGCGGCGGGGGCCGAGGTCCCGGCGCGGGTGGCGCGCTCCCGGCCGCTGCGGGTGCTCAGGGACGCCTTCTCGGACGCCGTGCACCTGCGCAACGACCTGTTCTCGTACCAGCGCGAGGTGGAGGACGAGGGCGAGAACAGCAACGGCGTCCTGGTCCTGGAGCGGTTCCTCGGCTGCACGACGCAGGAGGCGGCGAACGCCGTCAACGACCTGCTGACCTCCCGGCTCCACCAGTTCGAGAACACCGCGCTGACCGAGGTGCCGCTGCTCGCCGCCGAGAAGGGCCTGGGCCCGGAGGAGTGCGCGGCCGTCGCGGCGTACGTGAAGGGGCTCCAGGACTGGCAGTCCGGCGGTCACGAGTGGCACATGCGCTCCAGCCGGTACATGAACGAGGGCATGGTCGGCGGGCCCTCGCACCTGGACGGGCTCCTCGGGACCTCCGCCCTCGACATCCGGAACCTGTTCGGCCGTCAGGCGGCGGCCCGGCACCGCGCGTTCACGCACGTCCCGCACCAGCCCGTGGGGCCCTCGCTGCTGCCGGAGTTCGACCTGCCGTACCCGCTCACCCTCAACCCCCACCACGGGGACGCGGCGCGGCACACGGTCGACTGGGCCGAGCGGATGGGGCTCCTCGACGACCTGTGGGACCGGCCAATGGCGGAGGGCTTCGACCTCGCGCTGTGCGCGGCGGGCCTCGACCCGAACGCCTCCCCCGAGGAGCTGCGGCTCAGCTCCGACTGGCTCACCTGGGGAACCTACGCGGACGACTACTACCCGGCCGTCTTCGGCCGGACGGGCCATCTGGCCGCCGCGAAGGAGCAGACCGAGCGGCTCAAGGCCTGTCTGCCGCTCGACGAGCCGGCGTCCGGCGCGGCGTTCGCCGTGAACCCGCTGGAGCGCGCGCTCGCCGACGTCTGGGAGCGGACCGCCGCCACGATGACGTCCACGGCGCGGTCGGAGCTGAAGGTCTCGCTCGAGGTGATGCTCGACAGCTGGATGTGGGAGCTCCACAACATGGCGCAGCACCGGGTGCCCGACCCGGTCGACTACATCGAGATGCGCCGCAGCACCTTCGGTTCCGAGCTGACCACCCTGCTGTGCCGGCTCCGGCAGGAGACCGCGCTGCCGCCGGAGCTCCTCCGGTCGGGCACGGTGCGCAGCCTGGAGAACGCGGTCATGGACTACGGAACGCTCGTCAACGACCTCTTCTCGTACCAGAAGGAGATCGAGGTCGAGGGCGAGGTGCACAACGGCGTCCTGGTGCTCCAGAAGTTCTTCGACTGCGACTACCCGACCGCCGTGTCGATGGTCGACGACCTGATGCGGGCCCGGCTGCGCCAGTACGAGATCCTGAAGCAGCGTGAGATCCCGCTGCTCTTCGAGGACTTCGGGCTCGACGCGGCGGGGCGGGAGGCCTTCGGGGAGTATCTGCGGGGGCTTGAGGACTGGCTGGCGGGCGTCCTCAACTGGCACCGGACCGTGCGGCGTTACGGAGCGGAGGACGTGCGCGCGGGCAGCGGCAGCCCGCTCCTGCTGCGGGGGCCGAGGGGCTCGGCACCTCGGCGGCGCGGCTCTCCGGGCTGCTCGGCGCGGGCCCGCGCTGAGGACGCCGAAGGCCTCCGGGCGGATCCCGGAGGCCTTCGGTCGTCGTGTCAGGGGCGGCGGCCGCGCAGCTCGTCGATCTCGCGGCGCTCGCGCTTGGTGGGGCGTCCCGCGCCCCGGTCGCGCACGGCGGCGACGGCGACGTGCTCGCGGGGCGGCGGGGCGGGCTGTTGTCGACGTACGCCTCGGCGGCGACCGGCGGGCCGACCCGCTTGACGTGGAGCTCCTTGACCTCGACGATCCGCTCCCGGCCGCCGTGGTAGACCCGGACCTCGTCGCCGGGCTTGACGGCCTGGGCGGGTTTGACCCGCTCGCCGTTGACCTTGACGTGTCCGGCCCGGCAGGCGGCGCGGCCTGCGAGCGGGTCTTGGTCAGGCGGACCGCCCAGATCCAGGCGTCGACGCGCGCGCTCATCGGCCCCGCTCCCCGTCAGCCCTGCTGGAACAGCTCGGCGGGCAGCGGCTTGAGCAGCGCGTACAGGTCGTCGGTGATCGGCCGGTCCCAACTGGCGATCGTCACGAGGACGTTGTCGCTGCGGTCGAACTGGACGCAGGAGATGCGGCTCTCGGAGAGCTTGAGGCGGCGCACGATGAGGAGGTTGTCGCCCTGCATGACGGGCACGTCCTCGGTGTCGAGGACCTCGACCGGCTCGTCGTTCTCCAGGGCGGCGAGGAGCTGCGCCACCTCGAAGGGGATCTGGCCGTCGGCGAGCTCGCGCGCCGGGGAGCCCTCGGGGAGGTTGCCGATGATCATCGCGGGTCCGCGGCCGCCGAACAGGTCGTAGCGGAGGAACACGCCCTGGCAGGAGCCGTCGGGTGCGGGCAGCAGACCGGCGCCGAGATTGCCGGGCCAGTCCCCCGGATCCATGGCCAGGACATCGAAGTCCGGGCCCGCGGGTGGCGGCGCTGCGGCGGCGGAGGAAGGACATACGGCCATGGTACGTGTCCCGGCGCGTGGCGCGACGCGCCGGGCGGCGGCCCCGCCCGGTCGCGGACGGTGAGCCCGGAGGCGGCCCCGCTCACGGGCGGTGAGCACGTCCGCGCGGCCGGTCGCGGCGCGCGGCGGGCCGGCGGCCCGGCCGGTCACCCGGAGCGCCCGGCCCGCCACGCGGTCGTGGGCGACCCGGCCGGGGCGGGGCCGTCCGCCGTGGTGAAGGCGTGGCGGCCGGGGTCGAGTTCCGGGCGCGTCCCGGCGGGAGCCCGGTCGGGTCACGTTCCGCGTGCGGGAGGGGCTCGGCGTGGGCGGGTTCAGCCGGTGGGCGGGGTGTCCCCACGAGCCACATGGAGAAGAACTGGGCGCCGCCCCGTAGGCGTGGCCGAGCGCCCGGCGCGCTCCCTCGACCTGGTGCGCGCCGGCGTCCCCCGTACCTGGAGGGCGGCCTCGGCGAAGCGGATCATGCCGGAGGCGCCGATGGGGTTCGTGGAGAGCACCCCTCCGGAGGGGTTCACGGGCAGGTCGCCGTCGAGTTCGGTCACGCCGGCCTCGGTGAGCTTCCAGCCCTCGCCCTCCTCGGCGAAGCCCAGGTTCTCCAGCCACATGGGTTCGTACCAGGAGAACGGCACGTACATCTCGACGGCGTCGATCTGCCGCCGGGGTCGGTGATCCCGGCCTGCCGGTAGACGTCGGCGGCGCAGTCGCTGCCGGCGCGCGGGGAGACGAAGTCCTTGCCGGCGAAGAGGGTGGGTTCGCTGCGCATCGCGCCGCCGTGCACCAGGCGGGCGGGCGCGGCGCGCGGTCGGCGCCGGCCCGGTCGGTGAGGATCATGGCGCAGGCGCCGTCCGAGGAGGGCAGGTCTCGGGTAGCGGATCGGGTCCCAGAGCATCGGGGAGGCCTGGACCTTCTCCAGGGTGAGGTCGTGCTCGTGGAGGTGGGCGTACGGGTTCAGGAGCGCGTTGCGCCGGTCCTTGTACGCGACGAGGGAGCCGATCGTGTCGGGGGCGCCGGTGCGGCGCATGTAGGCCCGGACGTGCGGGGCGAAGAAGCCGCCGGCTCCGGCGAGCAGCGGCTGCTGGAAGGGCACGGGCAGGGAGAGGCCCCACATGGCGTTGGACTCGGACTGCTTCTCGAAGGCGAGGGTGAGGACGGTCCGGTGCACGCGCGCGGAGACCAGGTTGGCGGCGACGAGCGCGGTGGAGCCGCCGACCGATCCGGCCGTGTGCACCCGGAGCATGGGCTTGCCGACGGCGCCGAGCGCGTCGGCGAGGTACAGCTCCGGCATCATGACGCCCTCGAAGAAGTCGGGGGCCTTGCCGATGACGACGGCGTCGACGTCCGCCCAGGTGAGTTCCGCGTCCGCCAGGGCGCGGAGGGCGGCCTCGCGGACGAGTCCGGCGATCGAGACGTCCCTGCGGGCGGCGACGTGCTTGGTCTGGCCGACGCCGACGACGGCCACGGGCTCCTTAGGCACGGTTGTCCCCTTCCAGGACGGCGACCAGGTTCTGCTGGAGGCAGGGGCCGGAGGTCGCGTGGGCGAGGGCGCGGTCGGACTCGCCGCGGTGGATGCGGGCGGCGGCCTCGCCGAGCCGGATGAGTCCGGCGGCCATGACGGGGTTGGCGGCGAGGGCGCCGCCGGAGGGTTGACCGTCACGCTGTCGTCGAGCCCGAGGGCCTTGCGCAGGACGACCTCCTGGGAGGTGAAGGGCGCGTGGAGCTCGGCGGTGTCGACGGGCCGCTCGAAGGCTCCGGCGCGTTCGGCGGCGAGGCGGGTGGAGGGCGAGTCGGTGAGGTCGCGGACGCCGAGGAGTGGGCCTCGATGCGGTGGTCCATGCCCCGGATCCAGGCGGGGCGCGCGCACAGTTCGCGGGCCCGGTCGCCGGCGGCGAGGATCACGGCGGCGGCGCCGTCGCCGATGGGCGGGCAGTCTCCGGTGCGGAGGGGCCGGACGGCGTAGTCGCCCTGGGGCGGGCGCCGGGCAGCTGGGCATGCGGGTTCGCCGTCGCGTCCGCGCGGCTGCGGGCGGCGATCGCGGCGAGGGCCGTTTCGTCGGTGTCCCCGGCGTCCACGAGGGCCTGGGCCTGGAGGGCGGCGAGGGCGACGGAGTCCGGCCAGAGCGGGGCGAGGTAGTACGGGTCGAGCTGGCGGGTGAGGACGTCGCGGACGGAGCCCGGGGAGGACTTTCCGTAGGAGTAGACGAGGGCCGTGTCGGCCTCGCCGGTCAGCAGCTTCACCCAGGCCTCGTAGAGCGCCCAGGCGCCGTCCGTCTCGACGTGGGACTCGGAGATCGGCGGCCAGGCGCCGACGCCGTCGAGGGCCATGGTGAAGGAGAAGGCGCGTCCGGCGAGGTAGTCGGAGGAGCCGGAGCAGGTGAAGCCGATCTCGGCGGCCTTCAGGCCGGTCTGCCGCTGCACCTCGTGCAGCACGGGCATCACCATCTCGACCTCGGAGAGGTCGTCGGTGCGCCGCCGGTGGTCGCTCTGGGCGAAGGCGACGATCGCCACTTCCCTGGCCGTCGTCACAGCAGCTCCTTGTAGGTGTCGTAGTCGGCGTCGGGCTCGCCGGTGGGCCGGTAGTGGTCGGGGTAGCGGCCGTCCTCGCTCCACACGGGTTCGACGCGCAGGCCCATGCGGACCTCGTCGTACGGGATGCCGGCGATCCGGCCGTGGAGGGCGAGCCCGGCACCGTCGAGGGCGATGTGGGCGTAGACGTACGGGACGTCGATGGCGGCGTTCTCGGCGTTCCGCGCCTTGATGTTGACGATGCAGAAGGTGGTGACGGTGCCGCGGGGGCCGACCTCGACCCGGTCGGTGGTGGCGACGCCGCAGGTGGGGCAGGCGCCGCGGGGCGGCACGTACACCTTGGCGCAGGAGGGCAGCGTTCGCCGACGGTGCGGCGCTCGGCGAGGGCGTGCAGATAGCGGGTCTGGGCGCGGCCGGGGCTGTACGTGTAGTCGAGGCGGGCGGGGCGACGATGCCGGTCACGGGGTTCTCGAACTCCCCGTCGTGGGGGCGGGTTCGCCCTTCGCCGTGCTCTCGTACGGTTCGAAGCAGGCGATGTCCGTGATGGCGCCGGAGCGTTCGGCGGCCCAGCGGATCCGCACCCGCAGGCCGGTGCGGACGGCTTCGGGGCCGGGGGCGTCGAGGGCGTGGAGGAGTGCGGTGTCGGCTCCGTCGAGGCGTACGAGGACCCAGGCGAAGGGTGTCCGGAGGGGCTGGCCGGGGCGGGGCTCGGGGTTCCAGGCCCAGGTGGTGACGGTGCCGGTGGCGGCGACCTCGACGAGCTCGCGGAGTTCGGCGGCGGTGGCGGGGTCGTACTCGACGGGCGGGACGAGCACCTCGCCCGCCTCGGTGCGCACGCCGAGGACGGTGCGCTCGCGCAGTCCGGTGAGGAAGGCGGACTGGACGGGGCCGAGGAGCGGGTGAAGGGGAACTCGACGACGAGGGGCGCGCGGAGGGTCTCCGGCGGTGGGGTGACGGCTGTCATGGGACGGCTCCTTGGGTGGGGTGGCGCGGACGCGGGGCGGGGGGAGGGCTCACTCCCGCCGGTACTCCGGCGGCCGCTTCTCCGCGAACGCCCTCGCCCCTTCCTTCGCGTCCGCCGTGTCGAAGATCGGCCAGCCCCGCTTCAGTTCGGCGGCGAGCCCCTCCGTCTCGGTCATCTCGGCCGTCTCGTACACGGACGCCTTGACGGCCTCGACGGCGAGCGGGCCGCAGGCGTTGATCCGTTCGGCGAGGTCGAGGGCGGCGTCGAGGGCGGTTCCGTCGGGGACCACGCGGCCGACGAGGCCGATCGCGGCGGCTTCCGCGGCGCTGTAGGGGCGGCCGGTGAGGAGCATTTCGAGGGCGTGGGTGCGGGCGATCTGGCGGGGCAGGCGGACGGTGGAGCCGCCGATGGGGAAGAGGCCCCGCCGGACCTCGAAGAGGCCGAAGGTGGCGGAGGCTCCGGCGACCCGGATGTCGGTGCCCTGGAGGATCTCGGTGCCGCCGGCGACGCAGTACCCCTCGACGGCGGCGATGACGGGCTTGCGGGGGCGGTGGTGGCGGAGCATCGCCTTCCAGTGCAGGTCGGGGTCGGCCTTGAGCCGGTCCCGGTACCGCTCGCCCGCCATGCCCTTCCCGGCGAGGGCCTTGAGGTCCATGCCCGCGCAGAAGGAACCGCCCGCGCCGGTGAGGACGACCGAGCGGACGGTGTCGTCGGCGTCGGCCTCCAGCCAGCCGTCGTACAGGCCGACGAGCATCGGCAGCGAGAGGGCGTTCTTGGCCTCGGGCCGGTTCAAGGTGAGGACGAGCGTGGCGCCTTCGCGCCGGACGCTGAGGTGTTCGGTGCCGCCCATGGGGGTCTCCCGTCTCCAGTTCTGGAACAGGTTGCAGGAGCCCGGGGTCCAGTTCAATAGTTTTCTGACACTCAGTCAGATTCTTCTGCGCTTCCCCTTCCCCCGGTGGCCCGTCGGCGCTCTAATGACCGCCACGTCCATGCAAACCAGCGAACCCGGGTCAGGAGGAACGGTGGAGTACAACCTTGCCGACCTGTTCGAATCGGTCGTCGACGTGGTCCCCGACCGCGAGGCACTGGTGTACGTAGACCATCCCGGCACGGGCGCGGAGCGCCGGCTCACGTACGCCGGGCTCGACGCCGCCGCCAACCGGATCGCGCACCACCTGGTCGACGCGGGCATCCGGCCCGGCGAACACCTCGGCCTCCACCTGTACAACGGCGTCGAGTACCTGCAGACCGTCCTCGCCTGCCTCAAGGCGCGGATCGTGCCGGTCAACGTGAACTACCGGTACGTGGAGGAGGAGCTCGTCTACCTCTACCGGGACGCCGACCTGGCCGCGCTCGTCTTCGACGCCGAGTTCACCGGCCGGGTCGCGGCGGCGCTGCCGCAGACGGAGAAGCTGCGGCACCTCGTACGGGTGGGGACCCCGGACGAGGACGCCCCGGCCCTGGACTGCGTGCCGTTCACCGAGGCGGAGGCCGCCGGTTCACCCGAGCGCGGCTTCGGCCCCCGCTCGGCCGACGACCTCTTCATCATCTACACCGGCGGCACGACCGGCATGCCCAAGGGCGTCCTGTGGCGCCAGGAGGACCTGTTCTTCGCCGGGCTCTTCGGCGGCGACCCCTCGGGCGAGCCCGTGAAGCGGCCCGAGGAGCTGGCGGAGCGGGTCGCGGCCGGCGGCGCCGGCATCACCTTCTTCCCCGCGCCGCCGCTGATGCACGGCACGTCCACCCTCACCGCGTTCATCGCGCTCAACTACGGGCAAAGGGTCGTCCTGCACCGCAAGTACGTGCCCGAGGAGGTGCTGCGCACCCTGGAGAAGGAGAAGGTCTCCAGCATCTCCCTGGTCGGGGACGCGATGCTGCGGCCGCTCGTGGACGCGCTGCGCGGACCGCTCAAGGGCACGGACCTCTCCGCCCTCTTCAGCCTCTCCTCCTCCGGCGCGATCATGTCCGAGACGGTGCGGGCCCAGCTCCAGGAGCTCATGCCGAACGTCCTGCTGCTCAACAACTTCGGCTCCACCGAGTCCGGTTCCAACGGACGCGCCACCGACGACTCCGGTCCGGCCAAGGGCTTCCGGCTGCACGTCAACGAGCGCACCCAGGTCGTCGACCCGGTGACCCGGGTTCCCGTCGCCCCGGGCGAGACCGGCCGGCTCGCCCAGCGGGGCCACGTCCCGCTCGGCTACTACAACGACCCGGCCAAGACCGCCGAGACCTTCTTCGAGCGGGACGGGGTGCGGTGGGTGCTCCTCGGCGACATGGCGACCGTGGACGAGCAGGGTGTCGTGACCGTCCTGGGGCGCGGCTCGCAGTGCATCAACACGGGCGGCGAGAAGGTGTACCCGAGGAGGTCGAGCAGGCGCTCAAGTCCCACCCCGACGTGTACGACGCGCTGGTCGCCGGCGTCCCGGACGCGAAGTGGGGCAACCACGTCGCCGCCGTCGTCCAGCTCCGGGACGGGGCGGGGCCGCTGGACCTGGAGGCCCTCCAGACCCACTGCCGGCAGCAGCTGGCGGGCTACAAGGTCCCCCGTCAGCTGGTCCTCACCGACCGCGTCCAGCGCTCCCCCAGCGGCAAGGCCGACTACCGCTGGGCGCGCGCGGTGGCGGTGGAGGCGGACGCGGACAGGCCCTAGGGTCCGTGGTGCGCGGGGTCGGGCGCGCACAGCCAGCCGTTGACGGCGAAGCGGCTGTCCTCGTGCCGCCGCCCCGGGCACGTGACCGGGCGCACCTCGTGCCAGGCGGTGGGCAGGAAGAACACGACGCTGTCGTGCTCGGGCTCCCAGTCCCGCCAGGTGCGTTCCTCCCACGCCCCGGTCGTGTCGGTGTGCAGCGGCAGGGCGGCGTCGAAGACGCGCAGCTCGCCACCGGTGAACGGCCGGGGCGTGCGGTGGAGGTAGTACACGAACGTGAGCAGGCGGCGGGGGGCGTACGCGACGCTGCTGTCCTGGTGCGGCCGGTAGAAGTCACCGTCGTTGTGCACGTTGAGCCCGTAACTGGGCTCGGTGTACCGGCAGTCGACGCCCAGCGCGTGTTCGACCGACTCCCGGACGTCCTCGACGGCCGCGAGCAGCTCGGGCGCCTCGAAGTCCGGGCACGACCGGGACCGGCGCAGGTCGGGGTCCAGCTCCCGGTCCCGGATCATGGAGGGTTTCAGCCGGTCCCCCGTGGCGGCGACGGCGCGCTCCAGGAGGGCGCCGGACGTCCGCTCGCCGAGGAACCCGGTGATGCGGCAGACGGTCGCCGGAAGCCGGAAGACCGCGTCCGTGGACACCGGGGACAGATCCTGCCGCGCCGTCATCGCCCCACCCCGGACGGGGACGGGGTCATGGCTGCGGCCTCCGCAGCCGGGTGACTTCGGCCTCCAGCTCCGTCACGTGGCGGTGGAGCGCCTGGACGCAGACCAGGGCCACGCCGAGGCCGTCGACGACGGGGATCCTGGTGTCGTCGCGGTTGAGGCCGAAGGCGGCGTGCCAGTCCTGGGCCATCGGCCCGAGGTGGCGGACGTCCTCGGGCTCCCACACGTAGCGCCAGGTGCTGATGGGCAGGGCGGCCACCGTCGCCAGGACCTCGTGTCCGTTGACGGCGCCGACGGGGGCCACCGCGGCGCCGTCCCGGACGCCGGCATCAGCCGTGTCGGCCGCCCGGTTCCGCCGGGGGAAGATCCGCATCGTCACCGGCTCCAGTCGACCGGGACGACGTCCTGCTTGAGCCCCCGGTCGCTGCAGATGGAACAGGGACTGGCAGGCACTCCGGGCCCCTGGTCGGTGCCGACGGTGATCGCCCCGTGGGCTCCGACCGGGGTGTGGACGCCGTCGCCCTGGAGCGCCGCCTCGTAGCCGCCGAGGAGTTCCTGCAGGGTGCCGGGGCCCAGGTTCTCCGGGGCGGTGATCGCGGCCACGCCGTCGTAGTCGGTGTAGGCCGCCCCGAGCGTCCGGCCGCCGATGGTGGCGAACACGATCTTCACGCCCCGCAGGGGCTCCCCGGTGACGGCGTCGGAGGCGATCGCGTGGAGGTTCTCCAGCTGCATCTGGGTGACGTTCAGGGTGGCCTGGCTGGCCACCAGCCTGACCGGCTTCAGGCTGGGGCACTCCGCTCCGCTGCACGGCGCGGGCGACGACGCGGCCGCGGTCGCGGGGACGGCACCTCCGCGCCCAGCGACGCCAGAGCGGCTGCCATCACCGCGACGGTCCTACGTCCGACAGAACTCATGCCCACTCCCGATCGACCGGTGCCGCCCCCGGCGGGACGACGCGGACGACCGTAGCCACACCCGCGCGGTGTGAACGTCCGACAGGCGCGAGTACGCACCATCTGATGAATCGTCGGCGGCGCCATGACGAACGCGGACGATTCATACCGGCCAACCGGCGGCCACCGGAGGGGGGTTACAGACCGAACTCCCTGACTGCCGCGAGGAATTCGGCCGGGGCGGCGTCGTGGACCAGGTGGCCGACCGGGATGGTGACGAGGCGAGCGCCGGGGACGGACTCGGCGAGGTGGGAGAGCTGCTCCTGGGGATGTGGCTGGCGGGGCCGCCGGCGAGGACCAGGGTGGGGGCCGTGATCGCGGGAGCTCCTCGAGCCAGGCCGGGTCGGGGTCGTTCAGCTCGGCGTCGGTGGCCGTGACGATGCCCCAGTCGAAGGTGAGGGGCTCTCGGGCCGCCCGGCCACCGGGCGCGGCGGGTCGAGCGGGACGAAGACCGGGGCCTCCTCCAGGACGAGGCGGCCGATGAGTCCGGGCTCGCGCTGGGCGAGGAGGTACGCGGCGGCGGCGCCCATCGAGTGGGCGACGACGGTGGCGCCGGTGAGGCCGAGGACCTTCAGGAAGCCGCCGAGTTCGTCGCGGAAGTCCTCGAAGCCGTAGCGGCCGGGCCGATCGCTGAGTCCGTGGCCCCGCAGGTCCAGCGCGTACACCCGGTGGTCCGCGGCCAGGTCCTCCGTGATCCCGGTCCATGCCGTGCTGTCGTCGCCGCGGCCGTGGACGAGGACGACGGGCCGGGCGTCCTCGGGCCCCGCGACCCGGTGGGCGATCCGTACGCCGTCCACGGTGACCGTGCGGACGGCCGGGTCGAGGAAGGCGACGAGGGAGCGGACGAAGGCGTCGGCGTCGTCGATCCAGGGGTAGTGTCCGGCGCCCGGCTGGACGACGAGCTCCGCGCGCGGGAAGTGGGCCGCCGCCTCGGCCGCCTTGGCGGGCGTCGGGCCCGCGTCGTACGCGCCGGCCAGGACCAGGACCGGGGCGGTGAGCGCGCCGAGCGCGCGGCGGGTCGCCTCCGGGTCGTAGGCGCCCTCGCCATGGTAGGCGGGCGCGGCCTCCCAGTTCGTCTCCCGCTCCGTGCCCGCCGCGTGCTCCTGTGCGGCGGCGTCCCAGCGGCCGTACGCGAAGGGGGCGGTGATCTCGTGGACGCGCCGCATCGGGGTGTCGGGGCCGGTCGCGTCGAGCGCGGCCCTGGCCCCGGAGTACCAGGGGCGGTCGGCGAAGACCTCGGCGGCCTCGTCCCACTCCTCGTCGGTGGTCCCGACGCCGAGGGCGCGTCCGAGGGAGGTGACGAGGACGAGGGAGCGGATCCGCTCGGGGTGGGCGGCGGCGTACAGGACGGCGAGGTTGCCGCCCGCGGAGTGGCCGAGGAGGTCCATCCGCTCCAGGCCGAGGTGGGCGCGGAGGGCCTCGACGTCGCCGACCTGCCGGTCGCAGCGGTACGTGCCGGGGTCGGCGGGTACGGCGCTGGCCCCGGTGCCGCGGGCGTCGAGGAGGACGAGGGCGCGGTGGGCCGCGAGCCCGCCGAGGTCCCCGAGGTAGCGGGCGTCGCGCATCGGGCCGCCCGCCAGGCAGACGAGGGTTCGCCCTCCCCTGGACCCGGTAGGCGAGTTCGGTCCCGTCATGGGTGGTGAACGTCGGCATGCCGCCGATCCTCCCCGGGCCCGGTGGATCTTCGCAATCGGTTTCCCGCTCCGTGGCGATCCGGCGACGCGATACCGTGGAGGACCGTCCCGTACCGTCCCCGAACTGCGAAGGAACCGTTCCACCGTGCCCGACACCCGGGAATCCGCCCTGCGCGGCGACTGCGCGAACTGCTTCGGCCTGTGCTGCGTGGCGCTGCCCTTCGCGAAGTCGGCCGACTTCGCCGTGAACAAGTCGTCGGGCGAGCCCTGCCGGAACCTCCAGGAGGACTTCCGCTGCGGGATCCACGCCCGGCTGCGGCCGAGCGGTTTCCAGGGCTGCACGGTGTACGACTGCTTCGGCGCGGGCCAGCGGGTCTCCCAGGTGACCTTCGGCGGCGTGTCCTGGCGCGAGGCCCCGGAGACGGCCCGGCAGATGTACGAGGTGTTCCCGGTGGTGCGCCAGCTGCACGAGCTGCTGCGCTACCTCACCGAGGCCCTGGCCCTGCGGACGGCCCGCCCCGTGCACGCCGGGCTGCGGACGGCGCTGGCCCGGGTCGAGGAGCTCGCCGGGGGCGACCCGGACGCCCTGGAGAAGCTGGACGTGGCGCGGTGCGCGCCGAGGTCAATCCGCTGCTCCTCAAGACGAGCGAGCTGGTCCGCGCCACGGCGGCGGGCGCCCGAAGAGCGGCGCGGGGCGGACCTGATCGGCAAGCGGCTGCGCGGGGCGAAGCTGCGGGGCACGGACCTGCGCGGGGCGCTGCTCATCGCCGCCGACCTGTCGGGGCCGACCTGTCGCTGACGGACCTGATCGGCGCCGACCTGCGCGACGCCGACCTGTCGGGCGCGGACCTCACCGGCGCCCTCTTCCTGACCCAGCCCCAGCTGAACTCGGCCCGCGGGAACGCGGCGACCCGCCTTCCGGAGGGCTTCGACCGGCCGTCGCACTGGGCGGCCTGACGCTCCCCGGGCGGTGACGACGATCGCCATGGACTTATCGCGTATGACAAGACTATGATCTACGGCGACATCGCGTGTCGGTCACCGGCTGGGTGAGGCATGGAGGTGTCGGGAGATGCCTTCGGAGGCATTCCTTGTCAGTCGAGTTGAACCACACGATCGTCCACGCCCGGGACAAGCGGGAGTCCGCGGAATTCTTCGCGAGCCTGCTCAACCTCGAGATCACCGCCGAGTGGGGCCCGTTCATCGCGGTCGCCCTGAGCAACGGCGTCACGCTGGACTTCGCCACCGTCCCCGTGGACGCCATCACCCCCCAGCACTACGCCTTCCTGGTCTCCGAGGAGGAGTTCGACGCGGCGTACGCGCAGATCCAGCAGCGCGGCATCGAGCACTACGCCGACCCCCACCGCAAGCAGCCCGGCGCGATCAACCACAACGACGGTGGCCGCGGCGTGTACTTCATGGACCCGGCGGGCCACGCCATGGAACTCATCACCGTGCCGTACGGCGGCTGGACCTCATAACCGCGTGCACCGAGGGCCGCACCCTGGCATCAGGGGTGCGGCCCTCGGCCGTCGCCGCCGGGGAATGCTTCGCGGGCCCCTGCGGGGCGTGGTCACCGCGCGGGACTCAGACCTCGTACACGTACGGCGTCGTGGTCGTCAGCGTCAGGAAGCCCAGGCGCTGGAGGATGGGGCGGCTGGTGTCGGCCGCGTCGACCTGGACGTAGCGGTGGCGCGGGCGGCGGCGATGCGGGCGCGGTGGGCGACCAGGGCGCGGTAGAGGCGCGGCCGCGCCAGCCCTCGACGGTGCCGCCGCCCCAGAGGCCCGCGAAGTCCGTGCCGGGGTACAGCTCCATGCGGGCGGCGCTGACGGGTTCGCCGTCCGCGAGGGCGACGACGGCGGTGATCGTGTCGGGGTCGGCGGCGAGCCGGTCGAGCAGCTGGCGGCCGAGGCGGGAGCCGTCGGTGCCGAAGCGCGCTCGTGGACCTCGACGACCTGGCGGATCCCTACCTCGTCGGTGACCGCGCGGAGCTCGACGCCCTCGGGAGCGGGACCTCGCCGGGCAGGGCGGCGGCCTCGGCGGCCATCAGGGTCTCGGGGTCCTCGGGGGTGAGGCCCGCCGCGCGGAGCCGGTCGCCGAGGTCGGCGGGGGTGTCGTGCCCGTACAGCTTCCATTCGAAGGACAGGCCGGCGGCGCGGTAGTGGTCGATCTGGGCGGCGATGGCCCCGTCGGCGGTGGCCGCGTCGAGCCGTGACCAGAGGACGCCGTTCCACGCGTGCGCGGGGCCGGTGTGCCGGACGACGGCACCACGCGCTCCACGCGGCAGCCGGGCCCGTCGGGGCGGGCCTCGCGCCGCAGCTGGAGGTCGTACAAATCACGCAGGTGCTGGGGTTCCATGGCGGTCACTCCAGCACCGGTCGCCGGTGCCGGGCAACGGGATTTGCCGGCACCGGAGACCGGCGGTCAGGCGCGCGGGCGCACCTCGACGTTCTCCAGGATGCCGACGGCGTCGGGGACGAGGATCGCGGCGGAGTAGTAGGCGGAGACGAGGTAGGAGATGATCGCCTTCTCGTCGATGCCCATGAAGCGGCAGTTGAGGCCGGGTTCGATCTCGTCGGGCAGGCCGGTCTGGTGGAGGCCGATGACGCCCTCGTTCTTCTCGCCGGTGCGGACGGCGATGATCGAGGAGCTCTGCCGGTCGGTGACGGGGATCTTCCCGCAGGGCAGGAGGGGGACGCCGCGCCAGGCCGGCATCTGGCGTCCCTCGACGTCGACGGTGCCGGGCACGAGGCCGCGCTTGTTGCACTCCTTGCCGAAGGCGGCGATGGCCCGGGGGTGGGCGAAGAGGTAGTCGGTGTCGCGGCGCATGCTGAGCAGTTCGTCGAGGTCGTCCGGGGTCGGCGGGCCCGAGTGGGTCTGGATGCGCTGGTCGAAGTCGGCGTTGTGGAGCAGGCCGAACTCGGGGTTGTTGACGAGCTCGTGCTCCTGGCGCTCGCGGAGCTCCTGGACCGTCAGGCGCAGCTGCTGCTCGGTCTGGTTCATCGGCTGGTTGTAGAGGTCGGCGACGCGGGTGTGGACCTTCAGGACGGTCTGGGCGACGCTGAGTTCGTACTCGCGGGGGCTGGGTTCGTAGTCCGCGTACGCGCCGGGCAGCGCGGTCTCGCCGAAGTGGCCGGCGCTGAGCTCGATGGCCGCCTCGCCGAAGGGGTTGGTGGAGCGCTGGTGGCCGTTGGCCCCGCCGTCCCGGACGTGGTCGCGGAGGTTCTCGTACCGCTCGGCCACGGCCTGGTAGGCGGTGCGGGGCAGGGCGAGGAGGGTGACGGCGGTGACGGCCTTGGCGGTGAAGTCCCAGGTCCCGTCGCCGGCGAGCACCTGGCCGCCGAAGGTGTCGCCGTCGCCGAGCCGTCCGAGGAGGGTCTCGTCGCCGTACTGTCCGGTGCCGAGCTTCTCGATCTTGCCGTGGGCGATGAGGTAGACGTGGTCGGCCCGCGCGCCCGCCTCCACGACGACCTGGCCGGGCTCGTACTCCTGCTGGACGAAGCGCTCGGCGAGGGCGCCGAGCGCGGTGGGGTCGTCGAAGCCGCGGAGCAGCGGGAGTTCGGCCAGTTCGGCGGGGATGACCTCGACCCTGGAGCCGCTCTTGACGAAGGTGACGCGGCCGTCGCCGACCACGTACGAGAGGCGTCGGTTGACCCGGTAGACGCCGCCGGGGGTGTGGACCCAGGGGAGCTTGCGGAGCAGCCAGCGGGAGCTGATGCCCTGCATCTGGGGTTCGGACTTGGTGGTGGTGGCGAGGTTGCGGGCGGCGGCGGTGCTGAGGCTGAGCTGGACCCGGTGGATCTCGACGGCGGGCGGGGTGGCCGCCGGTTCGGTGTCGACCGACATGGGTGACTCGCTTTCTGGGGCGTGCGCGGACTCGTGCGTCACTCTGCGCGTCCAGGTGTAACGCACGGTGGTGTACGTCATCCGGGTGCGGCGCGAACGGGTGGTTGCGCCGCGTGTCGGTGGCCGCCGCGCGAGCGCCGTGCGCGCTCCGCCGTCCGGGCGGCCGCGCGCGCGGAAAAGTTCCGCCGACCCTTGCCAAGCCCCGGTGCCTCCGGTTTTACTGACCCGGAACGGATCAACCGAATGATCGGTAGTCCGTTTTACGACAGCGGAGGAGTGGGCGCATGACGGAACTGCTGGACAGCGGCGAACGGCTCGGACGCGAGGAGCTGGCGGCGCTCCAGCTGGAGCGGCTGCGCGCGACCCTGCGCCACGCGTACGAGAACGTGGAGTTCTACCGGCGCTCCTTCGACGCGGCCGGGGTGGGCCCGGACGACTGCCGTTCGCTCGCCGATCTGGCCCGCTTCCCGTTCACCGCCAAGGCGGACCTGCGCGAGCACTACCCCTTCGGCATGTTCGCCGTCGACCAGTCCCGGATCCGGCGGATCCACGCCTCCAGCGGCACCACGGGCCGCCCGACCGTCGTCGGCTACACCGAGGCGGACCTGGACATGTGGGCCGACGTGGTGGCCCGCTCGCTGCGCGCCGCCGGGCGCGCCCCGGGCACAAGGTCCATGTGGCGTACGGGTACGGCCTGTTCACCGGCGGGCTCGGCGCCCACTACGGCGCCGAGCGCCTCGGGTGCACGGTGATCCCGGCCTCCGGCGGCATGACGGCCCGGCAGGTGCAGCTCATCCAGGACTTCCGGCCCGAGATCATCATGGTGACCCCCTCGTACATGCTGACGCTGCTCGACGAGTTCGAACGGCAGGGCGTGGACCCGCGGTCGACCTCGCTGAAGGTGGGCGTCTTCGGCGCGGAGCCGTGGACGGAGGAGATGCGCAAGGAGATCGAGGAGCGGTTCGCGATCGACGCGGTCGACATCTACGGCCTGTCGGAGGTCATCGGCCCCGGCGTGGCGCAGGAGTGCGTGGAGACCAAGGACGGCCTGCACATCTGGGAGGACCACTTCTACCCGGAGGTCGTGGACCCGTTCACCGGCGAGGTGCTGCCCGACGGCGAGGAGGGCGAGCTGGTCTTCACCTCGCTCACCAAGGAGGCCATGCCGGTGATCCGCTACCGGACGCGCGACCTGACCCGGCTCCTGCCGGGGACCGCCCGGGTCTTCCGCCGGATGGAGAAGGTCACCGGGCGCAGCGACGACATGATCATCCTGCGCGGGGTGAACCTCTTCCCCACCCAGATCGAGGAGATCGTGCTCCGCACCCCGGGCCTGGCCCCGCACTTCCAGCTGCGGCTGACCCGGGAGGGCCGGCTCGACGCGCTGACCGTGCGGGCGGAGGCCCGTCCGGACGCGACGCCCGAGGAGCGCGCGGAGGCGGCCCGGTCGGTCGCGGCGGCGGTGAAGGACGGGGTCGGGGTCTCGGTGGGCGTGGAGGTGGTCGACCCGGAGACGCTGGAGCGCTCGGTGGGCAAGATCAAGAGGATCGTGGACCTGCGGGGCGCGTAGCCTGGGGAGGAGGTGGTTGCGATGCTGTCGGACTCCCCCGTGGTCGCGATCATTCCGGTCAATGACATGAGCCGGGCCAAGCAGTTCTACTCCGAGACCCTCGGGCTCTCCCTGGTGAAGGACACGCCCGAGGACACCAGGTACGCGTGCGGCGGCACGATGATCGGCCTGTACGAGACGCCCTACGGCGGGCAGGCCGGCCACACGCTGGCGAGCTGGAAGGTCGACGACCTCGACGGCGAGATGAAGGACATGCGCTCCAAGGGCGTCGCCTTCGAGGAGTACGACCTTCCCGAGATCAAGACGGTCGACGGCGTGGCCGAGACGGAGGGCATGCGGGGCGCCTGGTTCAAGGACCCCGACGGCAACATCCTCTGCGTGATGGAGGAGAAGGGTCAGGGCTGAGCGGCGAAACGGTCGCGCAGCTCCCGCTTGAGGATCTTTCCGCTGGCGTTCCGGGGAAGCGCGTCCACGAGGTGGACGCGCTTGGGCGCCTTGAAGCGGGCGAGCTTCTCGCGGGCGTGGTCGAGGAGTTCGGCCTCGGTGACCTCCCCGCGCGGGACGACGACGGCCGTGACCGCCTCGATCCAGCGCGCGTCGGGAAGACCGATGACGGCCACCTCGGCGACGCCGGGATGCGTGTAGAGGGCGTCCTCGACCTGGCGCGAGGCGACGAGCACGCCGCCGGAGTTGATGACGTCCTTCACCCGGTCGACGATCGTGAGGTAGCCCTCGGCGTCGCGGACCGCGAGGTCCCCGGAGTGGAACCAGCCGCCCCGGAAGGCCTCCTTGGTCTCGTCGGGCTTGCGCCAGTAGCCCTCGCACAGCTGCGGGGAGCGGTAGACGATCTCGCCGGGCGTGCCGTCGGGGACGTCCTCGCCGTCCTCGCCGACGACGCGGGCCTCGACGTGCCGCACGGGCCGGCCGCAGGAGTCCATCCGGCCCTCGTGCTCGTCGGGGCCGAGGACGGTGGCGAGCGGGCCGATCTCCGACTGGCCGAAGCAGTTGTAGAAGGCGAGTTCCGGCAGCCGGGCGCGCAGCCGCTCCAGGACGGGCACGGGCATGATCGAGGCGCCGTAGTAGGCCTTGCGCAGGGCCGAGAGGTCGCGGGTGGCGAACTCGGGGTGGTTGGCGAGGCCGATCCAGACGGTCGGCGGGGCGAAGAAGCTGTCGCAGCGGCCGGCCTCGATCAGGTCGAACAGGACGGCCGCGTCGGGCGCGTCGACGATGGTGTTCTCGGCGCCGACGGCGAGGTAGGGCAGCAGGAAGACGTGCGTCTGCGCGGAGTGGTAGAGCGGCAGCGCGTGCACCGGCCGGTCGTCCTCGCTCAGGTCGAGGGCCTCGATGGCGCTCGCGTACTCGTGGGCGAGGGCGAGGTGGGTCATCATCGCGCCCTTGGGCAGGGCGGTGGTGCCCGAGGTGTAGAGCAGCTGGGCGAGGTCCCGGGCGTCGCGGTCGGTGAGGTACTCCTCCGGTTCGGCGAGCGCGTCGAGCAGTGAACCGGGCGCGTCCCGCAGCGCCTTGACCGCGAAGCCCTCGGGGATCCGGTCGGCGAGGGCGGGGTCGGCGAGCACGAGGGAGCTGTCCGACTGCTCCAGGAGGTACGCGAGGTCCTCGCCGGTCAGATGGTGGTTGACCGGCACGTGGACCAGGCCGGACCGGGCGCAGGCGAGGAACGCGATGAGGTAGGCGTCCGAGTTGTGGCCGTACGTGGCGACCCGGGCGTACTCCGGCAGGGCGAGGCCGTGCCGGGGCTCCCGCAGGACGGCGGCGGCGGTGTCCACCGCCGCGTCCAGTTCCGCGTACGTCCAGGTCCGGTCGGCGTACCGGAGGGCGATCCGGTCGGGGACGCGCCGGGCGCTCGCGCGCAGGACGCCGTCGACGGTGCGGCTGAGGAGTCGGTCCATGCGGTGATCCTCGGCGCGGAACGGGCGGAAGGTCAAGTACCGCGCGGCGCGGCGCACCTACCCGGACCTCGGATACCGAACGGGATGTTGACAAGGGGCCGCGCAACTGCGTGCATGGTCCAACCCGCAGTGCTCATCCGCCCGTTGGGAGGCATCTTGCACCTCCGTACCCGTCTGAAACACCTGGCGCTCACCGGCGCGGTCCTCGCCGTCGTCACGGCCTCGCTGCCCGGCGCGGCGGCCGCCGACTCCGGGGACCGGGACCGCCACCCGTCCGACCGGGGCCTGTCGGCCGTCATCCGCTACACCGAGTACGGCATCCCGCACATCGTGGCGAAGGACTACGCGAACCTGGGCTTCGGCACGGGCTGGGCGCAGGCCGCCGACCAGGTCTGCGTGCTCGCCGACGGCTTCCTGACCGTGAACGGCGAACGCTCCCGGTACTTCGGCCCGGACGCCGCCCCCGACGGCTCGCTCTCCTCCGCCACCACGAACCTCTCCAGCGACCTGTACTTCCGCGGCGTCAAGGACGCGGGCACGGTCGAGGACCTGCTCGGCACCCCGGCGCCGGCCGGGCCGAGCCGGGACCTCAAGGAGCTGATGCGCGGCTGGGCGGCCGGCTACAACGCCTGGCTGCGGAAGAACCGGATCACCGATCCGGCCTGCGCGGGCGCCGACTGGGTCCGTCCGGTGACCGCGCTCGACGTGGCCCGGCGCGGCTTCGCCGTCTCGGTGCTCGGCGGGCAGGGCAAGGCCGTGGACGGCATCACGGCGGCCCGCCCGCCGCCGCCGCCGCCCGCCGGCCGCCCGCTCGGGCGCCTCCGGCCCCGAGGACCCCGACCCGCCCGTACGGCCGAGGCCGCGCGCGAGCTGTTCGCCCCGAGAACGCCACCATGGGCTCCAACGCCGTCGCGTTCTCCGGCGCCACGACGGCGAACGGGCGCGGGCTGCTCCTGGGGAACCCGCACTACCCCTGGCAGGGCGGCCGCCGGTTCTGGCAGTCGCAGCAGACCATCCCGGGCGAGCTGAACGTCTCCGGCGCCTCGCTCATCGGCACCACCGTCGTCAACATCGGCTTCAACGACAAGGTCGCCTGGAGCCACACCGTCGCCACCGGGGTGCCCCTCAACCTGCACCAGTTGGCCCTGGTACCGGGCGACCCGACCGCGTACCTGGTGGACGGGAAGCCCGAGCGGATGACCCCGCGCGAGGTGACCGTCGGGGTCAAGGGCGGCGCCCCCGTCACCCGTACCCAGTGGTGGACCCGGTACGGACCGGTCGTCGGCGGTCTCGGCCCGCAGCTGCCGCTGCCGTGGACCACGAGCACGGCGTACGCGCTGAACGACCCCAACGCCGCCAACCTGCGCGGCTCCGACACCGCGCTCGGCTTCGGCAGGGCCCGCTCCACGCGGGACGTCGTCGACACCCTGAAGCGCACGCAGGGGCTCCCCTGGGTCAACACGATCGCGGCGGACTCGGCCGGGCACTCGCTGTTCACCCAGTCGCAGGTGCTCCCCGGATCACCGACGAGCTCGCCGCGCGCTGCTCCACCCGCTCGGCCGGGCGACCTACCCGGCCTCGGGCGTCGCCGTCCTCGACGGTTCGCGGTCGGACTGCGCGCTCGGCTCCGATCCGGACGCGGTGCAGCCGGGCGTCTTCGGCCCGGCGAGGATGCCGGTCCTCCGGGACGCCCCGTACGCGGAGAACTCCAACGACAGCGCCTGGCTGGCCAATGCCGACCGGCCGCTGACCGGCTACGAGCGGATCTTCGGCACGGTCGCGACGCAGCGCTCGCCGCGCACCCGGGGCGGGATCGAGGACGTGGCGGCGATGGCCGGCCGGGGCGGGCTCACGGTGGCCGACCTCCAGCGCCAGCAGTTCGCCAACCGGGTGCCGGTCGGTGACATGGCGGCGGCCGACGCGGCGAAGGCCTGCGCGACCGCGCTGCCGGAGGACCCGGAGGTCTGCCGGGTGATCGGGGCCTGGGACCGGACGGTGAACACCGACAGCCGGGGCGCGCTGCTCTTCGACCGGTTCTGGCGGAGGTTCACCGGCACGGTGAAGCCGGCCGACCAGTGGAAGGTGCCGTTCTCGGCGGCCGACCCGGTCCGCACGCCGAACACCCTGAACACGGAGGCGCCCGGCTTCGCGCAGGCCCTCAAGGACGCGTCGGCGGAGCTGCGGGCGGCGGGCATCGCGCTCGACGCGCCGCTGGGCGACCACCAGTTCGTCGTGCGGAACGGGGAGCGGATCCCGGTGAGCGGCGGGACCGAGTCGCTCGGCGTCTGGAACAAGGCCGAGCCCGTGTGGAACGCGGCGGGCGGCGGCTACGTGGAGGTCGCGCACGGGACCAGCCACGTGCAGGCGGTGGGCTGGGACGGGAGCCGGTGCCCGGTGGCCCGCACCCTGCTCTCGTACTCCCAGTCCTCGAACCCGGCGTCGCCGCACTACAGCGACCAGACCCGGCTGTTCTCGGGCGAGCGCTGGGTGACCTCCCGGTTCTGCGAGAAGGACATCCTGCGCTCGCCCGCGCTGAGGACGGTGGTCGTCAGGGGCTGAACGGGCCCGTCAGGGACTGAACGACAGGAACACGAAGGCGGCGAAGATCGCGAGATGGACGCCGCCCTGGAGGAGCGTGGCCCGTCCGGGCACCACGGTCAGGGCGCTCACCACACCGGTGAGGGCGAGCAGGACCATGTGGAGCGGTCCCAGACCGAGCACCAGGGGCCCGGACAGCCAGATGGAGGCGAGCGCGATCGACGGGATCGTCAGGCCGATGCTGGCGATCGCGGAGCCGTACGCGAGGTTGAGGCTGGTCTGCACGCGGTCCCTGCGGGCCGCGCGGACGGCGGCGAGGGTCTCGGGGAGCAGCACCATCAGGGCGATGACGACACCGACGACCGCCTTGGGCAGGCCCGCCGACTCGACGCCGTCCTCGATGGTGGGCGAGATCAGCTTGGCGTTGCCGACGACGGCGACGAGGGCGACGAGGAGCAGGCCGAGGCTGGCCCAGGTCTCGCTCTTGCCCGGCGGGTCGGCGTGCTCGTCCTCCGACTCCTGTCCCGGGCGCGCCACCGGGAGGAAGTAGTCGCGGTGCCGGACGGTCTGGACGGCGACGAACACCCCGTACAGGCAGATGGAGGCGACGGCGGCGAAGGCGAGCTGCGCGGAGGAGAACTCGGGGCCCTGGTGGCTGGTGGTGAAGGTCGGCAGGACCAGCGTCATCGTCGCGAGGGTGCAGACGGTGGCCAGCGCGCCGCCCGAGCCCTCGGCGTTGAAGACCGCGGTGCGGTTGCGCAGCGCGGAGACCAGCAGGGACAGTCCGACGATGCCGTTGCAGGTGATCATGACGGCGGCGAAGACGGTGTCCCGCGCGTAGGTCGAGGCCTTCTCGCCGCCTCCGGCCATCAGGGTGACGATGAGTCCCACCTCGATGACGGTGACGGCCACCGCGAGGACGAGGGAGCCGTAGGGTTCCCCGACGCGGTGGGCGATCACCTCGGCGTGGTGGACGGCCGCCAGGACGGCCGCGATGAGACACAGCGCGATGAGGCCGACGGCGAAGCCCGGGAGATCACGCCCCCAGGCCGCGCCCAGGGCGAGCGCCGCCACCACCGGCCCCCAGGTGGTCCACTGCCGTGTCAATGCCGTCGTACTCGAACTCATGATCCGCATCCTGCCACAAGGAGGCATTCGCCCGTTTCGTTCGGCCGTCACGGCCGACGAGAACCCGCCGGGAGCGACAGGCGGCCGCCCGCGCGGCCGACGACCTGCCGCGATCCCGAGGAGCGGGACGAACTCCCGAATGGAGCACGCGAGTTGAGTCCGCCAGGGAGGATCACCCCACCCGAACGGGCGTTCGCGCACCATCGAACGAGAGGACTCCCTCGCGCCGGCGACCACGCCCGCCCCGGCCGGTACGTGCGGGTCGAGCCGAGCCGGGCCGACGGCTGGGGCTGCTTCAGCTCTTGACCGGCCCTCGGGCCCCGCGCCCGGTCCTCCGGGCGCGGGGCCCGCGCAGTCACAGCAGGCGCTCCGGCCCTCCCAGTACGGGTCGCGGAGGCGGCGCTTGTAGAGCTTGCCGTTGGGGTCACGGGGCATGGTGGTGACGAAGTCGACGGACTTCGGGCGTTTGAAGCCGGCGAGGCGGTCGGCGCAGTGGGCGAGGATCTCGGCGGCGAGCGCGGGGCCGGGCGCGTGCCCTCGGCCGCCTCGACGACCGCCTTGACCTCCTCGCCCCAGTCGGCGTGGGGGATGCCGAAGGCGGCGGCGTCGGCGACGGCGGGGTGGGAGAGCAGGGCGGCCTCGATCTCGGCGGGGTAGATGTTGACCCCGCCGGAGATGATCATGTCGATCTTGCGGTCGCGGAGGAAGAGGTAGCCGTCCTCGTCGAGGACGCCGAGGTCCCCGACGGTGAAGAAGTCGCCGATGCGGTTCTTCGCGGTCTTCGCCTCGTCCTTGTGGTACTGGAAGCCGCCGGTGTTCATCTTGAGGTAGACGGTGCCGAGTTCGCCCGGCGGCAGCCGCTTCCCGTCGTCGTCGAAGACGGCGAGTTCGCTGATCGGCCAGGCCCTGCCGACCGTCCCGGGCCGCTTGAGCCACTCCTCGGCGGTCGCGAAGGCCCCGCCGCCCTCGCTGGCCGCGTAGTACTCCTCGACGCACCGGCCCCACCAGTCGATCATCGCCCGTTTGACGTGCTCGGGGCAGGGCGCGGCGCCGTGGATGGCGTGGCGCATGGAGGAGACGTCGTACCGCTCCCGCACCTCGGCGGGGAGGGCGAGCAGGCGGTGGAACTGGGTGGGGACCATGTGCGTGTGGGTGCAGTCGTACCGGTCGACGAGGCGGAGCATCTCCTCCGGCGTCCACCGGTCCATGAGGACCAGCGGGTGCCCGATGTGCAGGGCGGCGGCGGCGAACTGGAGCACGGCCGTGTGGTAGAGCGGCGAGCAGACCAGGTGGACGTTGCCGTCGGCCGGCCGGATGCCGAAGATGCCGAGGAAGCCGCCGAGGTGGGTCTCCTCGGGGAGCTTCCCGGGGAGCGGGCGGCGGATGCCCCGGGGCCGGCCGGTGGTGCCGGAGGTGTAGTTCATGACCCAGCCGAGGGTGCGGCCGTCGGGCGCCGACTCCGGCTGTCCGTCGAGGAGTTCGGCGTACGGGCGGAAGCCGGCCACCGTCCCGACGGCGTACCGGTGACTGGGCGCGAGCCCGGCCTCGTCGGCGGCGAGCGTCACGGCCTCGGCGAACCGCTCGTGGGCGACGAGGACCTTGGCACCGGAGTCGGCGACGATCCAGGCGATCTCGGGGCCGACGAAGTGGTGGTTGACGGGGACGAGGTAGAACCCGGCCTGGGTGGCGGCGAGATGGGCGGTGAAGAACTCGGGACCGTTGGGCAGGACGACGGCGAACGCGTCGCCGCGCTCCAGTCCGGCGGCGCGCAGCCCGTGGACGAGCCGGTTCGCCTCGGCGTGCAGCCGGCCGGCGGACCACTCCTCGCCGTCGGGCGCGACGAGGACCGTGCGGCCCGGGTCGGCGGTGGCCTGGGCCCAGAATCCGGCGGGGTCTGCGTCACTGGGTGCTCCGTCCGGCGATGCGGTTGATGCGGTCGACGGCCTTCTCGAAGCCGCGGGTGAGCTCGTCGACGACCTGCTGGACGCTGCGCTCGGAGTTCATCCGGCCGACGATCTGTCCGACGGGCGTGCCGAGCAGCGGCTCGACCTCGTACTTCTGGATGCGGGAGACGGCCTCGGCGACCAGGAGTCCCTGGAGCGGCATGGGAGCGCCCGGGCCCCGCCGGGTCGTCCCAGGCGTCGGTCCACTCGGTGCGGAGCTGCCGGGCGGGCTTGCCGGTGAGGGCGCGGGAGCGGACCGTGTCGCCGGATCCGGCGGCGAGGAGCTTGGCGGTGAGGGCGCGGGAGTGCAGCTCGGCCTCGGTGGTGGTGAGCCAGATCGAGCCGAGCCAGACGCCCTGGGCGCCGAGGGCCAGTCCGGCGGCGATCTGCTCGCCGCTGCCGATGCCGCCGGCGGCGAGCACGGGCAGCGGGGAGACCGCGTCGACGACCTCGGGGGTGAGGACCATGGAGGCGATCTCGCCGGTGTGGCCGCCCGCCTCGTACCCCTGGGCGACGACGATGTCGATGCCCGCGTCGGCGTGGTGGCGGGCGTGGCGGGCGCTGCCGGCGAGGGCGGCGACGAGGACGCCGTGCTCGTGGGCGCGGGCGACGACGTCGGGCGGCGGGGAGCCGAGGGCGTTGGCGAGGAGCTTGATCGGGTAGTCGAAGGCCACGTCGAGCTGGCTGCGGGCGACCTGCTCCATCCAGCCGGTGATCCGCCAGCCGGAGGCCTCGCCCTCGGCCAGTTCGGGCACGCCGTGCTTGGCCAGGGTGGCACGGACGAACGCCCGGTGCTCCTCGGGGATCATGGCCTCGATCTCGGCCTCGCCGACCCCTTCGACCGCCTTCTTCGCGGGCATCACGACGTCGAGGCCGTAGGGCAGGCCGTCGGTGTGCTCCTGCATCCAGTCGAGGTCCCGGGCGAGGTCGTCGGGCGCGGTGTAGCGGACCGCTCCGAGGACGCCGAACCCGCCGGCTCTGGTGAGTGCGGCGGCCACCGCGGGGAAGGGCGTGAAGCCGAAGATGGCGTGCTCGATCCCCAGTGTGCGACTCAGCTCCGTCTCCATGGGCGGCAGGATGCCGCAGCGGCGCGGCGGAGGGAAGAGGTTTTCTGACGCAACGTCAGATTCTTTGGGGCCGGTGCGCACGGGTGCGTGCGAGTGCGTGCCGGTGCGCCGGTGTTCCACCGCGGCGGCCGGTGGGAGAGGGTGGGCACGTCGGAGGAAGCGAGACGGGACGGCGGCCGGGCCGCCGCGCGCGCGGGTGGCGGGGCGCCGGCCCTCGGAGGTGCGCTGGTGAGGGATGCGGTGCCGGGAGCGGCTGCGGCTGCGGCTGCGGCTGCGGCTGCGGCTGCGGCTGCGGCTGCGGCTGCGGCTGCGGCTGCGGAGGGTCCGTGGCCGGGGCGGGGTCGGCCGCGCGGCGGACCACGCTGCGGCGGGGGTCGGCGGAGCGGGCCGGGCTGCTCGCGTCGCACCTGGACGGGCTGGTCGCCGAGGCCGAGCGCTTCCTCGCGCCCTCCCCACGCACCCCTGGTACGCGGGCGCCGTGCTCCTCGCCGGGCGGGGCGGGACCGTCGCCCTGCACCGGGCGATCGGCTCGGCCGTGCGGTACGCGGCGTACGACGAGAAGACCGACAGCGGTGTCGAGCTGCCGCCCGAGCGGCACATCCCGATGACCGAGGACACGGTCTTCGACCTGGCGTCGGTCTCCAAGCTGTTCACCTCGATCCTGGCCGTGCAGCAGATCGAGCGCGGAGCGCTCGGTCTGGAGGCGAAGGTCACCGCGTACCTGCCGGAGTTCGGCGGGGGCGGGAAGCGGGACGTCACGGTACGGCAGCTGCTCACCCACACCTCCGGGTTCCGGCCCTGGATCCCGCTCCACCGGGAGCCGACGCGGGAGGGGAAGCTGCGGCTGCTGTGGGCCGAGGCCCCGGCGAGCCCGCCGGGGACCGCGTACCTCTACTCCGACCTCAACCTGATCTCGCTCCAGCTGGTCCTGGAGGAGATCACCGGTCTCGGTCTGGACACCCTGCTCCACGACGAGATCACCGCTCCGCTCGGGATGCGCCGCACGCGTTTTCGTCCACCGCTCTCCTGGCGGCCGGAGATCGCCGCCACCGAGGACGCCCGGCCGCCCTGGTCCGACCTCGACCGGGGCATGGTGTGGGGCGAGGTCCACGACGAGAACGCCCACGGCCTCGGCGGAGTCGCGGGCCACGCCGGGATCTTCTCCCGCGCCTGGGACCTCGCGGTCCTGGCCCGCACCCTGCTCAACGGCGGCGCGTACGGCAAGGCCCGCATCCTCTCCCCGGCGTCGGTGGAGCTGATGTTCACCGACTTCAACACCGCCTTCCCCGGCGACGCGCACGGCCTCGGCTTCGAGCTCCACCAGCCCTGGTACATGGGCGCCATGGCCACCCCCCGCACGGCCGGGCACACCGGCTTCACCGGCACCAGCCTCGTCCTGGACCCGACGACCGACACGTTCCTGATCGTGCTCGGCAACTCCGTGCACCCGGTGCGCTCCTGGCGCTCCGGCTCCGCGCCGCGCGTCGCCACGGCGAACCGGCTGGCCAGGGCCGTGCCCGTACGGCCGGTCCGGGGCCACCGGGCCTGGTTCTCCGGCATGGACAGCGGCTCCACCGGCACGCTCACCCTGCCGCCGGTGCCCGGGGCCGCCCGCCTGGAGTGCGCGCTGTGGTGGGACACCGGGCCGGGCGCCAACCGGGTCGCCCTGGAGGCCTCGGCCGACGGCGGCACGACCTGGCGGCCGGTGCCCTTCACCACCGACGGCCGCACCGGGCATCCGACGGGCACCCTCGGCGGCTGGTCCGGCCGCGTCTGGCACCCCGTGTCCGCGGCGCTGCCCGAGGCGCACGCCCTCCTGCGCTGGCGGTACACCACGGATCGGCGGTACGTGGGACGGGGCGTGTACGTCGACGGGCTGCGGCTGCTCGACGGGGCCGGGGCGGCGGTGTTCGACGAGGCGCGGCCGGCGGACCGAGCGCGCGTCGAGGCCATCGGCTGGACCAGGTCGGCCGATTGATTCCGAGCTGACGAACCGTCGGGGCGGACCGCGCCCTGATGATCACATGAGGTAGCGTCCCGCCCGGAGATCTCACCGGGGATGGGACGAACGCCGAGGCGAGCGTCTGTCGCGTCGCCCGTTCGCGGTGCCTTCCCGTGCGCGGGGCCGCCGCGACCGGTCCGCCGGCGAACGCGGCACAACCGCTTCCCGGCCCGGCCGCCCCGCCGTCCGTCGCCCTCGCCCTCGCCCTCGCTCTCGCCCTCGTTCTCGTTCTCGTTCTCGTTCTCGTTCTCGTTCTCGTTCTCGTTCTCGTAAGAGGTGTCCCTGCATGGTGTCCCTGTCCGAGCGCCGTCCGCCCGGCGCTCGCCGCTTCGCGCTGTCCGCGTGGTTCTGCGCGCTCTCCCTCGCCGTCCTGGCCGCGGTCGTCCTCGCGGTCACGCCGCAGTCGCCCGCCCTCGCGTCGACGACGGCCGCGGCCACCGCGCCCGAGGTCGCGAAGACGGTGTCCACCGTGCCGTTCAAGGCGCGGGAGAACTACTACTGCACCCGCATCCCCGCCGTCGTCACCAGCGGGACGGGGGTCCTCCTCGCCTTCGCCGAGGGCCGCACCCGGCTGGACTCGACCGGCTGCCACGACGTCGGCGACAACGACCTCGTGCTCAGGAGGTCCTTCGACGGGGCGCGACCTGGCAGCCCTCCAGGTCGTCGTCGGCGGCTCCGACGAGCTCGCCCACGGCAACCCCGCGCCGGTCGTGGACGCGGTGACCGGCCGGATCACGCTCCTGTACTCCAGCAGCGACTGGAACCACGACGCGGCCAGGCCGAGCCGCACCGGGTACGCGCGCACGGTCCACGCCGTCCACAGCATGGACGGCGGCGCGACCTGGTCCGCGAGCGTGCCGCAGCCGCAGCTCAAGGCCGCGGGCTGGGGCTGGGTCTCCACCGGCCCCGGCCACGGCATCCAGCTCGCCCGCGGCCCGCACCACGGCCGGCTGATCGTCCCCGGCGACCACACGGCCGGCGGTGACACGACCGCGGGCGCCCAGCTGTACATCAGCGACGACGGCGGCCTCACCTGGACCCTCGGCGCCGTCTCCGAGGCGAGCAAGACCGGCGCCTACCCCGCGGAGCCGACGGTCGCCGAGACCGTCGACGGCAACGTCTACGTCAACGCCCGCAACTCCGCGCCCACGCACTGCCAGACCAACGAGCACCGCCTGGAGGCCCTCGGCACCGACGGCGGCGGATCCTTCGCCGGACCCTTCACCCAGGTGGCCAACCTGGACACCTCCCCGGTCTTCGGCTCGCTGCTCCGGCTGCACGCCGTGGACCAGGACGGAAAGCCCAACCGACTGCTGTACTCGGGCGCCTCCCGCCTCGGCCCGAGCGCGCTGGAGGACCGGCGGGAGCTGGCCGTCCGCTCCTCGTACGACGAGGGGAAGACCTGGAAGACCGTCGGCACCCTGGTCTCGGCGGGCCGTACCGGCTACTCCGATCTGACGGTGCTGCCGAACGGCTCCGTCGGCATCGCGTACGAGACGGCCGGCAACATCCCGCACGGCAACGTCGCCTTCGCCGCCTTCACCGAACAGGCCATGAACGGCGCCGAGACGGAGCTGCGCCGCCCGCGCACCTCCGACACGCACGTCAAGGCACCCGGCGAGGCCGGGAACCACGCCGTCGTCCACGGTGGCGCGCAGCTGGGAACGCGGCTCGGCGGCGTCGCCATGGAGTTCGACGGCGTGGACGACTACCTGCGCCTCGTCTGCTCGCCGACCCTGCGGGTCGAGGACAGGGACTTCACCGTCACGGCCTGGTTCAAGCACTCCGCCACGACCGGAACGCAGCCGATCGTCTGGGCCTACGGCATGACGGGCCGGCACTTCTCGGTGCGGGCCGAACCCGGGAACGGCGTCCTGCGCGGCACCGTCGGCACGGACATCGGCACCACCGAGGTGACGCTCCCCTCCGCGTACAACGACGGCCAGTGGCACCACGTCGTGTTCACGCGCCAGGACCTCACCCTCCGCCTCGCCGTGGACGGGGCCCCCGCGGCCACCGCGACCATGCCGGCCGGGGCCTCGGCCAGCGAGCGGAACCTCACCCCGCCGGCCGAGTTCAACATCCACATCGGTGCCCGGCCCGACTTCCCCAGCCAGCCGGCCGGGGTCGCCCAGCTCTTCCGCGGCACCCTGGACGACGTGCGGCTCTTCACCACCGCCCTCACCGACGCCGAGGCGGCCGACGTGAAGGCCGGCTCCCTCGCCGTGGCCACGGACAAGGAGAAGCTCCGGCTCGGCTTCTCCAGCATCTGGTAGGGGCGGCCCCGGCCGCCGTCCGGTGGAGGGCGGCCCGGCCCGCGGATCAGGCCGCCTCGGCGTACAGCTCCTCGATCAGCCGGGCGACGTGCTCCGGCTCCCGCAGCGTCGGGTAGTGGTCGGAGGCGGCCAACCGGACGAGACGGCAGCCCGGGATCCGGTCGGCCATCTCCTCGTTGCAGCGCACGACCACCGGCCGGTCCTGCTCGCCCAGCGCGAGCAGGGTCGGCACGGAGATCTCCCCGAGCCGGTCGAAGGCGGGCGGGCCCGTGAGCTGCCGGCCGAAGTTGCTGAGCCAGGCGGGCAGCACCGCCCGGCAGTACCGCGCCGCGACCGGGTCGGACTCGGGGCCCCCGCCGGCCTTCCCCCACTCGGCGAGGCCGAGCCGGACGATGCCCTCCACGTCACCGGCCTCGGCCAGCGGCCCGAGGCGCTCGAAGAACTCGCCCGCGTCCAGCCCCTCGTACCCCGACACACCGGGAACGAAGAGGGCCAGGCCCGCCACCCGCTCGGGAGCCTCCAGGGCGAAGTCGACCGACGTGGCCCCGCCCATGCTGGAGCCCACCAGGACCGCCCGCTCGATCGCGAAGCGGTCGAGGACCTCGGCCAGATCGCGGACCGGGGAGTACGCGGCGGTGGGCGCGGGCGAGCGTCCGTAGCCGCGCACGTCGTAGCGGATCACCCGGCGCCGCGCGAGGAGCGGTGGCAGGACCGGGTCCCACACCGTGGAGTCCCCGACGCCGGGATGCAGCAGGACCAGCGGCAGGCCCTCCCCTCCCGTGTCGTCCGCCCAGACTTCGCCGTCCTGACAGGGATCATGGTTTCCACGGCCCCAGTCTGGTGGGGCGTACGGGAACTCCGCCAGTACGCCTCCGGAGTTCGGCCGGCGGGAAGCCCGTCAGGCGCCGTTTTCGGACGCCGCGCGCAGGGCGGTCAGGACGGGGGCGATGAGGGGGTGGTCCTCCGCTCCGCGCCGGACGGCGGCGAAGACCCGGCGGGTCGGGGCGACGCCCTCGATCGGGCGGACCTCCACGCCGCCGAGCTCCATCCCGCGCAGGGCCGAACGCGGCACGAGCGCCACGCCGGCGGACGCCGCCGCGAGGGCGACGACGGCGCGGAAGTCGTCGGAGGAGTGCTCCGGGTTCAGGGCGAACCCGGCGTACTCGCAGGCCAGGACGGTCACGTCATGGCAGGGGTTGCCCTCGGACTGGCCGATCCAGGTGTCCTTGGCGAGGTCCGCGAGCGCCACCCGGTCGCCGGCCGCCAGGGCATGGCCGGGCGGCAGGACCGCGTCGAACGGCTCGGCGTAGAGCGGGACGCGGGTGAGCCGGGCGTCGTCCTCGCCGGGCGCGCCCCGGTACTCGACCGCGACGGCCACGTCGACCTGCCGGTCCAGGACCATGAGGAGGCTCTCGTCGCCCTCCGCGTCCCGGACCCGGACCCGGATGCCGGGCGCGGTGCGGGCGAGGGCCGTGATGGCGGGGGCCACGACGAGCCCGATGCCGGTGGCGAAGGCGGCGACCGTGACCGTGCCGGCCTCGCCCGAGCCGTAGGCGGCGAGCTCGGCCTCGGCGCGCTCCAGCTGCGCGAGCACGGCGTTGGCGTGGCTGAGGAGGATCTCCCCGGCCGGGGTGAGGCGCGCGCCGCGCGCTGCGGTCCACGAGCCGGTGGCCGGTCTCCTGCTCCAGGGCGGCGAGCTGCTGGGAGACGGCGGAGGGGTGAGATAGAGCGCGGCGGCCGCCGCCGTGACCGTGCGGTGGTCGGCCACCGCACGGAGGATGTGCAACCGCCGCGCTTCGATCATGCCCCCAGTGTCTCAGCCTGCGGACACGGGCCGGATCCTCAGCCCTTCAGAGCGGCCCTGGCGTCGACGAAGGCGTCCACGGCCCGGTTCACGTCCTCCGTCGAGTGGGCGGCGGAGAGCTGGACGCGGATGCGGGCCTGGCCCTGCGGGACGACCGGGTACGAGAAGCCGATCACGTACACGCCGCGCTCCAGGAGCAGCTCGGCCATGCGGCCGGCCTCGGCGGCGTCGCCGATCATGACGGGGGCGATGGCGTGGTCGCCGGGGAGGATGTCGAAGCCCTCCTCGGTCATGCGGGAGCGGAACAGCGCCGTGTTGGCGTTGAGGCGCTCGCGCAGGTCGCCGGCGGACTCCAGGAGGTCGAGGACCTTGAGGGAGGCGGCGGCGATGACCGGGGCGAGGGTGTTCGAGAAGAGGTACGGGCGGGAGCGCTGGCGCAGCAGGGCGACGATCTCGGCGCGGGCCGCGACGTAGCCGCCGGAGGCGCCGCCGAGGGCCTTGCCGAGGGTGCCGGTGATGATGTCGACGCGGTCCATGACGCCGTGCAGCTCGGGGTGCCGCGGCCGCCGGGGCCGACGAAGCCGACCGCGTGCGAGTCGTCGACCATGACCATGGCGTCGTAGCGCTCGGCCAGGTCGCAGATCTCGTCGAGCGGGGCGACGTAGCCGTCCATCGAGAAGACGCCGTCGGTGACGATCAGCTTGCGCCGGGCGCCGCCGTCCGTGGCCTCCTTGAGCTGCTGCTCCAGGTCGGCCATGTCGCGGTTGGCGTAGCGGAAGCGGCGGGCCTTGGAGAGGCGGATGCCGTCGATGATGGAGGCGTGGTTGAGGGCGTCGGAGATGACGGCGTCCTCGGGGCCAAGGATCGTCTCGAAGACGCCGCCGTTGGCGTCGAAGCAGGAGGAGTAGAGGATCGTGTCCTCCTGGCCGAGGAAGGAGGAGATGCGGGCCTCCAGCTCCTTGTGCACCTCCTGCGTGCCGCAGATGAAGCGGACCGAGGCCATGCCGTAGCCCCAGCGGTCCAGCGCCTCGTGGGCGGCGGCGATGATCTCGGGGTTGTCGGCGAGGCCCAGGTAGTTGTTGGCGCAGAAGTTGAGCACCTCGCCGGGGCGGCCGCCCGAGGTGACCTCGACGGTCGCGGACTGGGGGGTGCCGATGACCCGCTCGGGCTTGTGCAGTCCGGCCTGCTCGATCTCTTCGAGGGTGGCGCGGACGGAGTCGCGTACGGAATCGAACATGGGTCAGGCTCCCGTGGTCCAGTCGAGGATGATCTTGCCGCTCTTGCCGGAGGCCGCGTCGTCGAAGGCGGCCTCGAAGTCGGTGTGGGCGTAGCGGCCGGTGATGACCGGGCTGAGGTCGAGCCCGCCCTCCAGGAGCACCGACATCGCGTACCAGGTCTCGAACATCTCGCGGCCGTAGATGCCCTTGACCGTGATCATGGAGGTGACGATCTTCGCCCAGTCGACGGCGAAGTCCTCGGCGGGCAGGCCGAGCATGGCGATCTTGCCGCCGTGGGTCATGTTGGCGATCATGTCGCGCATCGCGTGCGGGTTGCCGGACATCTCCAGGCCGACGTCGAAGCCCTCCTTGAGCCCGAGGGTGCGCTGGCCGTCGGCGATGGTCCGCTCGGCGACGTTGAGGGCGAGGGAGACGCCCGTCTTGCGTGCCAGGGCGAGGCGCTCCTCGCTGACGTCGGTGATGACGACGTTGCGGGCGCCGGCGTGCTTGGCGACGGCGGCGGCCATGATGCCGATGGGGCCCGCGCCGGTGACGAGGACGTCCTCGCCGACGAGCGGGAAGGAGAGGGCCGTGTGCACGGCGTTGCCGAAGGGGTCGAAGATCGCGGCGACGTCGAGGTCGACGGGGACGCGGTGCACCCACACGTTGGAGGCGGGCAGCGCCACGTACTCGGCGAAGGCGCCGTCGCGGCCGACGCCGAGGCCGACGGTGGCGCGGCAGAGGTGGCGGCGGCCGGCCAGGCAGTTGCGGCACTTGCCGCAGACGAGGTGGCCCTCGCCGCTGACCAGGTCGCCGACCTCGATGTCGGCGACGTCACGGCCGACGGAGACGACCTCGCCGACGAACTCGTGGCCGATCGTCAGCGGCGTGGCGATCGTCTTCTGCGCCCAGCCGTCCCAGGAGCGGATGTGCAGGTCGGTCCCGCAGATACCGGTCCGCTTGACCTTGATGAGGACGTCTCCGGGGCCGGTCTCCGGCTCGGGCACGTCCGTGAGCCAGAGTCCCGGCTCCGCGTTCAGCTTGACCAGCGCCTTCAATGCAACGGCTCCCGACGTGCGTGTCCTGTGATGTGGGGGTGCGGGCACGGCTGTGTGCCCAAGATCCCTGGAAGAGAATCTTCCGTACGCGAGGCTTGCGGTCCATCGAGGATTTCTTAAGCGCGCTCGCAGATCAGCTTCACACCCCAGGCGGGGACGGGGCGACGCCAACGGGGCCGAACGGTTGTCCGCCCCCGCGACGCCGGGCCGCCACCGTCCCGACGCCGGGCCGCTACCGCCCCAGGGCCGCCATCGCCGCGTTGTGGCCCGGGATGCCGCTCACTCCCCGCCGCGGACGGCGCCCGCGCCGCACAGGAGGACGTTGGCGTGCCGGGTCTCGACGCCCCAGCGGCCGGTGTCCTCCGCCCCGTACGGGAAGGACAGGTCGCGGTGGAAGATGTGGCCGCCGGGCAGCCGCAGTTCGCGTTCGAGGTCGAGCGGGGTCTTCGCCTCGACGCAGGGGCGGCCCTCCGCGTCGAGGGCCAGGCAGTCGGCGATCGGTTCGTCCAGGTGGGCGTCGAGCTGGGCGAGGGTCGCGGCCAGGAGCTCGCGCGCGTGCCCTCGTTGTCGGCGGTGAACAGCCGGGCGGGGTGTGCAGGCCGAACAGGGTGAGCGTCTGGTGGCCCGTGGCGGCCAGTTCCGGGCCGAGGATCGTCGGGTCGGTGAGGGAGTGGCAGTAGATCTCGGACGGCGGGGCCGAGGGCAGGCGCCCGGCGGCGGCCTCGGCGTGGGCGGCGGCCAGCTGCCCGTACCCCTCGGCGATGTGGAAGGTGCCGGCGAAGGCCTCGCGCGGGTCCACCGTCCGGTCGCGGAGCCTCGGCAGCCGGGTCAGCAGCATGTTGACCTTCAGCTGGGCGCCCTCCGGGGCAGGCGGGGCGTCTCGCCGAGCAGGGCGGCGAGCTCCTGCGGGAGGCGTTGACGAGCACCTGGCCCGCTTCGACCGTGCCCTCGCCGTCCGCCGTGCGGTAGGTGATCGCGGCCCGCTGCCCGTCGGTCTCGATCCGGGTGACCTCGTGGCCGGTGAGGACGCGGGCCCCGGCGGCGCGGGCGGCGTCGGCGAGGGCGTCGGTGAGGGCGCCCATGCCGCCGACGGGCACGTCCCAGTCGCCGGTGCCGCCGCCGATGACGTGGTAGAGGAAGCAGCGGTTCTGGAGGAGCGTGGGGTCGTGGGCGTCGGCGAAGGTGCCGATGAGGGCGTCGGTGAGGACCACGCCCCGGACGAGGTCGTCGGCGAAGGTCTTCTCGACGGTGACGCCGAGGGGTTCCTCGAAGAGCATCCGCCAGGTGTCGGCGTCGTCCACGCGGGCGCGTAGCTCCGCGCGGGCGGGGAGGGGCTCGGTGAGGGTGGGGAAGATCCGGCGTGCGGCCTCCCCGGTGCGCGCGTAGAAGCCCCGCCAGGCCTCGTACGCCCGGTTGGAGCCGGTGAGCGCGGCGAAGGAGGCCCGGGTGCGGTCGGGTCCGCCGCCGACGAGCAGACCCCCGTCGCCCTTCGGGGTGTACGAGGAGACGGACCGCTTCCGCACCGCGAACCGCAGCCCGAGCTCCCGCACGATCTTCTCCGGGAGCAGCGAGACCAGGTACGAGTACCGGGAGAGCCGGGCGTCGACCCCGGCGAACGGCCGCGTCGACACCGCCGCCCCGCCGGTGGTGCCGAGCCGCTCCAGGACGAGGACGCCGCGTCCGGCACGAGCCAGATAGGCGGCGGCGACGAGGCCGTTGTGCCCGCCTCCGACGACGACGGCGTCGTACGCGAGGGCTGTGGCGGGGGCGTGGGGTCGGTCATGGCTCATGCTCACACGCGCCCGCGTGCCGGGGAACCCGCCGTCATGCGCCGTGATCACGGCGTGCCGGGCCCGGGGACCCTGCTGAACGCGCCCCGGAGGAAGAGCGGCCGCGCCCGCTCCCCCACGCCGGGAACGGCTGAGCGCCCTGCGGAACCCGGCGGCCGTCACTCCCCGGCGCGGCGGCCGCCTTGATGAGGAGGGCGGCCGCTTCCGCGTGGCGGCCGAGGCGCTCCAGGCTGTGGGCCTCGTCGTCGAGGGCGGCGAGGGTGTCGGGGTGGGCGGGGCCGAGGAGGCGGGTGCGGGTGGCGGCGATCACGCGGTGGCACTCCAGCGCCTCCTCCCAGCGCTCCAGCCGCCCGAGGGCGACGGCCGTCTCCCAGCGGCTGGTGAGCGTGTCCGGGTGGTCGGCGCCGAGGACCCGTTCGCGGTCGGCGCGCACGCCCGGGACTCGGCGAGCGCCTCCGTCCAGCGTCCGAGCCGGCCGAGGTTGACGGCGAGGGCCTGGCGGGCGCGCAGCGTCTCCGGGGCGTCGGGGCCCTGGGCGCGGGTGCGGGCGGCGACGAGGTCGCGGCAGACGTCGAGGGCGTCCGCGGCCTGGCCGAGCCTGCCGAGGCAGACCCCGGTGTCGTAGCGGGCGGCGAGGGTGTCCGGGTGGTCGGGGCCGAGGGCGCGGCGCGCGTCGGCGACCGCGCGGTACTCGGTGAGCGCCTCCTGCCCGCGTCCGAGGCGGGTGAGGGTGAAGGCCACCTCGTGGCGGGTGACGAGGGTGTCGGGGTGCGCCTCGCCGAGCAGCCGGGCGCGGGCCTCGGCGACCTCGTGCGCCATGCGGTACGACTCCTCCAGGCGGCCGAGGCGGCCCAGCGTGAACGCGAGGTTGTGGCGGCAGCGCAGGGTGTCGGGGTGGTCGGGGCCGACGGTCCGCTCGCGGGCGGCGATCACCTCCACGTACACCTCGTACGCCTCGGGGTGCCGTCCGAGGCGGTCCAGGACGTAGGCCCGCTCCTGCCGTGCCGCCAGGGTGTCGGGGTGGTCGTCGCCGAGGACGCGGGCGCGTGCCTCGGCGACCTTCCCGAAGACGTGCAGGGCGTCGGCGGGTCGGTCGAGCCGGGCGAGGGCGAAGCCGACCTCGTACTGGCTGGCCAGGGTGGCGGGGTGCTCCTCGCCGAGGACCCGGGCGCGGTCCCGGGCGACGGACCGGTGGACGGACTCGGCCTCGTCCCAGCGGCCGAGCCTGCCGAGGCCCATCCCGGCCCGGAAGCGGCCGGCGAGGACCGCGATCAGCTCGGCCGTGGGCGCGGGGCCGGCGGCGGGTGCGGTCGGCTGCCGCGGTGGTCCACTCGGTGGTGAGGACGGCCGCGGCGGGATCGTGGGCGGCCGGGCGCGGCCCGGTGACGGCCGCGGGCGGTGCCCGCCGGTCATTCCCGGACCCACGGGGCGCGGGGCCGCCGGCTCCTCGGGCGGGGGCACGGGCACGGGCACCGTCGGCGGCAGCGCGGGCGTCTCGGCGGGCGGCGGGAACGAGCCCGTGCCGAAGCGGCCCGAGACGATCCGGCGGCGCAGGTCGCCCGCGTCGGCCGGCCGCTCCTCGGGGCCTTCGCGAGCAGGTCGACGACGAGCCGGTCGAAGTAGTCGGGCAGCTCGGCGCGGATCGCGCGCGGCGGGTCGGCACCGTGTCCCGGTGGCCGATGAGGATGGCCCAGGAGTCGCCGAGGTCGAAGGGCGGGGCGCCGGTGGCAAGTTCGTACAGGACGCAGCCCAGCGAGTAGAGGTCGCTGCGGTGGTCGATCTCGCCTCCCCCGCCGATCTGCTCCGGGGACATGTAGTGGGGCGTGCCCATGGCGATGCCGGTCCCGGTGAGCTTGGAGGTGAAGCCCATGTCGGCGCCGAGCCGCGCTATCCCGAAGTCGCAGATCTTCACCGTGCCGTCCCGCAGCCGCATGATGTTCGCGGGCTTGAGGTCGCGGTGGACGATGCCCTGGCGGTGCGTGTAGGCGAGGGCGTCGGCGACCTGGTCGGCGATCTCGACGAGGTCCTGGACGGGCAGCGGGTGCTGGTCGTTGGAGACGAGGAGCTGGCTGAGGTTGCGGCCCTCCAGGAGCTCCATGACGAGGAAGAGCACGCCCTCGTACTCGCCGAAGTCGTGCACGACGGTGATGCCGCGGTGCTGGAGCGCCGCCGCCACCCGGGCCTCGCGGCGGAAGCGCTCGCGGACCACGGTGAGGACCTGCGGGTCCTGCTGCGGTCCGAGCGGTTTGAGGCACTTCACGGCGACGCCCCGCCCGAGCGCCTCGTCGGTGGCGCGCCACACCTCGCCCATACCGCCGCGGCCGATGACCTCGTGCAGGCGGTACCGGCCCTGGATCAGTCTGGAGTCCCCCATCGCGTGCTGCCGCCCCCGTCGATTCCGTACTGCCTCTTCGGCTCCTCCAGTATGGCCGCCGGGTCGGACAGTGAATACGGGGCGGGGTACGCGTACGGGTCGGGCCGGGTGTCCGGGCCGAGCCGGTCCACGGCGCGCAGGATGTGCCGGGCGGCAGCCGCCAGCGCAGGCGGGCGGGGACGTGGCGCAGGAGGTTGGCCGTCGCGACGAGGCGGCGCGTGACGGTCTCCGGCGGCGGGGCGGGCCGGCGGTGGAGCGCGTGGGCGTAGGGGGCAGGGTGTCGTACGCGAGCGCGCTCACGCGCCGCCAGATCACCTCGCGCGCCGGGACCAGGGCGGGTGGGACGGGCGGGCGGCGCAGGAAGTCGGCGACGGTCCGGGCGTCCGGCCCGGCGGCGAGGCCGGGGCGGACCGCCTCGAAGTAGGCGGCGAGCTCGGCGGTGGACGCGGGGACGGTGTCCGGGTCGAGGCCGACGAGCCGGGCGGAGGTGCGGTGCTCGTCGACGTACCGGTCGGCCTGGGCGTCGGTGAGGGGATCCCGGAGCGGCGCGCGACCGAGAGGTACGAGTCGGTCTCGGCGCAGTGGACCCAGAGCAGCAGTTCGGGGTCGTCGACGCCGAGCAGCCGGTGGATGCGGCGGACGCGGGCGCCGGCCGCCTCGGCGGCCTCGGTGGTCCCGTAGCTGAGCGTCCCGACGAAGTTCGCGGTCCGCATCAGCCGGCCCCAGGGGTCGTCCCGGAAACCGCTGTTGATCATGACGCCGCGGACGGCGACGGGGTGGAGCGCCTGGAGCCAGAGGGCCCGGACGCCGGCGATCCACATCACCGGGTCGCTGTGCAGCTGCCAGGTCACGGAGCGGGGCCCGAAGAGCCCGGGGTCGGCGTCCTGCCTCATGGCGCTCAGGCTACGCCGGAACCCTTCCCTCCGAACCTCTCCGGAGGCGTCGTCCTCGGGGACGGCGCGGTCAGGAGACCCTACGGATCCGGTGCGGGCGCCCGGCCGCCTCCCGTGCCTCCGGAGCGCGCCCCGCGTCCGTCCGGCCCGGCGTCGGGTCCCGCCCTTCGCGTCGGGGCCGACCGGGAGCGACCGCCGTCCCCGTGCGGGTGCCGTCCCCGTGCGGGGCGCCGTCCCGTGCGGGGCGCCGTCCCCGTGCGGGCGCCGTCCCCGTGCGGGGCGCCGTCCCCGTGCGGGGCGCCGTCCGGTCGCGCATGCTCGAAGCATGTCCTGCGAGCGTGTCGACCGGTCCCCGCCGGCGGGCGCGGGCGGGCGGTGCCGGGATGACGTGGCTGCCCGTCCTCGCGGGAACGGCGCTGATCCTGTTCATCCTGCGGGACGTCTTCCACACCATCTGGCACCCCACCCGGCACGGCGGGCTGAGCAGGCTGGTGATGCGGGGCGTGTGGCGGCTCTCGGCCCATCGCGGGGCGCTGTGGCGGCCCGTCGGTCTCGCGGGTCCGGTGGGCATGATGGCGGTCGTCGCCGTCTGGTCGTTCGGCGTCGCCGTGGGCTGGGCGCTGCTGTACTGGCCCTACATGCCGGGCGACTTCTCGTACGCCACGGGGCTCGTCCCCGCCGAGCACGCGAGCCCGGTCGACGCGCTGTACGTCTCGCTGGTCACCCTGGCCACGCTCGGTCTCGGCGACATCGCACCGGCCTCGGGGCTGCTGCGGATGCTCGCGCCGATCGAGGCCCTGGTGGGCTTCGCCCTGCTGTCGGCGACCGTCGCCTGGATCCTCGGCGTCTACCCGGCCCTCGCCCGCCGCAGGGCGCTCGCCCTGCGCCTGTCCCATCTGGGCCGCGGCCGCGTCACGGGCGCGGCCCTCGACTCCGCCGGGGGCGCCGCGCTGCTGGACGGGCTCGCCTCGGCGCTGTCGACCGTGACCGTCGACTTCCTCCAGTACGCCGAGTCGTACTACTTCTACGACGGGGACGAGACCATCTCCCTGGCCGGGCAACTCGGCCACGCCGTCGACCTGGCGGACCGGGCGCGACCGGCCGGCCATCCGGACGTGCGGCTCTCCGCGGCGGTCCTGCGCACGGCGCTGGACGACCTGTCCACCGTGCTCGACGAGCGCTTCCTGCGGACGGGCGGGTCTCCCGGGGAGGTGTTCGCGGCGTACGCGGCGGACCACGGCCGCTCCCGCGAGGGCACCGGCGGGGACCGCGAAACCCCCTCGACATGATCGTCTCGGCAGCACATGCTGGGCCCATGGAATTCCTCTGCTACCACCGTGACCGGCCCGGCTCCATGCCCCTGCGGGATGCCCTCGTCGAAGCCCACTGGGCGTACATGGACGGCTTCGCGAAGGAGCTGATCGCGCGCGGACCGACCTTCGACCCGGCGGCCGAGACCTGCACCGGCAGCGTGCACATCGTCGACCTCCCCGACGTCGCGGCGGCGCGGGCGTTCGCCTTCGACGAGCCCAACTACCAGGCCGGGGTGTACCGGGACGTCCTGCTGCGGCGGTGGCGCAACACGCTGGGCCGGACGATGTGGAGTTCCCCGGCGGCCGCGAGGGCGGCAACCGCTACCTGGTCCTGGGCCTCGGCGAGGCGAGCCCGTCGACCTGACCCCGCCGCCCGGCCCGGAGGACCGGGGCGACCTGATCGCCTACGGCCCCTCCTCGCCGACGACGGCACCACCTGGGTGGGCACGGCGGCCCTGGTCCGCGCCCCGGACACGGAGACGGCCGCGGCCGTCCTGCGGACCCCCGGCCGGTACGCCGACATCGAGGTCCACGACTGGTCCTTCGGCGGCCGCCCGACGACCTGACCGTCCAGCACGTGAGACCGGCCGAGGGGCCCGCGCCCGCGCCGTTAAGGTGCCCCTGTCTGTGGCCGGTACACGAGGACCGGGCCACCCTTTCCGCCCGCTCTTCCCCCCCGAGGACGCCCATGTTCACTGTCAACGAGTACTTCGACGGCACGGTCAAGTCGATCGCGTTCACGCAGGAGGAGGGCCCGGCGACCATCGGCGTCATGGCCCCCGGCGCGTACGAGTTCGGCACGGCCGCCCCGGAGGTCATGCACGTGGTCAGCGGCGCCCTGACGGTCCTGCTGCCCGGCACCGACACGTGGGAGACCTTCGCCGCCGGGACCCGCTTCGAGGTCCCCGGCGAGAGCCGGTTCCAGCTCGAGGTCGCGACGGAGACCGCCTACCTGTGCGAGTACCGCTGACCGTCGCACCCATCGACCGGCGGAGGAGCGGACCTGCCATGCGCACCACTACGCACACCGAGGTGGCCGTCGTCGGAGGCGGGCCCGTCGGCATGCTGATCGCCGCCGAGCTGGGGGCGTACGGGATCGACGTCGTGGTGCTGGAGGAGCGGGGCGCGACCTCCGGCCTGCCCAAGGCCGGGACCGTCCACGCCAGGGCCGTGCAGGCGCTGACCCGGCGGGGCTACCTCGGGCTGCCGCGGTGGTCGGACGTTCCGGTGACCGAGCAGTTCCACTTCGCCGGGATGCCCGGACTGTCGATCACGGTCCCCGCGGCCGAGCCGGTGCCCATCCTCAAGCGCGCCCAGGCCGATCTGGAGCGGGAGTTCGAGGAACGGGCCCGGGGCCGCGGGGTGACCGTGCTGCGCGGCCACCGGGTGACCGCGCTGCGCCAGGGGCCCGACGGGGTCGACGTGGTGGCCGAAGGGCCCGGGGGCGAGCACACGTACAGCGCCGGCTTCCTGGTCGGGGCCGACGGCGCGCGCAGCACCGTACGCCGTGAGGCCGGCTTCACCGAGGACACCCACCCCGCGACGGTCTCGGCGATGATGGGCCTGGTCCGGCTGGTCGAGCCCGACAAGGCGCCGCGGGGCTGGTGCCGTACCGAGCGGGGCTGGGTCATCACGAAACCCGTTCCCGACGGGCACACCTCGTGCGCACGCTCGACTGCGACGGACCCCATCCCCACCGGCACGCACGGGCGACCCTGCGAGAACTGCGGGACGAGGCGTCCCGGATCGCCGGATACGACATCCCGATGGAGGACGCCCTCTCCGTGACGCGGTTCAGCGACTTCACCCGGCTGGTGCGCCACTACCGCAAGGACCGCGTGTTCCTGGCGGGGACGCCGCGCACGTGCACTTCCCGATCGGGGGACAGGGGCTGAGCACCGGACTGGTCGACGCGCTCAACCTGAGCTGGAAGCTGGCCCACACCGTGCGCGGGACGGCGGGCAAGGGGCTCCTCGACACGTACGACGCCGAGCGCAGGCCGGCCGCGCGGCGGGTCGTCGACAACACGCGCGTCCAGCTGACGCTGATGCGTCCCGCCCCCGAACTCGACCCGCTCCGCGCGATGTTCACCGAGCTGCTGACGCTGGAGCAGACCCGGCGGCACGTGGGCGACCTGATCAGCGCGCAGGAGACGGTGTACCCGGCGCGCTCGGGCTTCCCCTCCCGGTGGGAGGGGCGGTTCCTGGAGAACGTCGCGGTGGGGGACGGCACGGAGCCACAGGACGTCACGAGGCTGCTGCCCGACGGCCGGCCCCTGCTCCTCCTGTCCGGCGAACGGGCCGCGGCGTACGGCGAGTCGGCCCGGGGCTGGGCCCATGTGCTGAACACCGTCACCGCCTCACCGGATGCCGTCCTCCCGTGCGACGCGGTACTGGTGCGCCCCGACGGTCACATCGCCTGGGCACCGGACGCGGGCGATCTCACCGACGCGCTGCGTCTGTGGTTCGGCGAGCCCCGGTAGGAGCCGGCGGACCGGTCGCCGGCCGGAGGCTCAGCCTCCGCCTTCGCGTCCGTGACGCGAATCTCCCGATCAAGCAGTGATCCGGCCAACTCCCAGTGCCGTCAGTCTGGTTGGATCTCGGTTCGGGCGCGGCTCTCCTGCCGCCGCCGCTGGAACCACGGGGGGTTTCATGAACACCACGACGATCGACGAGGGAAGTCTCAGGTCGCCCGACGAGCCGTTTCCCGCGTCACTGGCCCAGCTGCATCGCGCCAGGGAGGCCGACGCCTTCCCGGTCGGCTGGACGCGGACGCGGGACCACCACTACTCGGTCATCGCCCGATGGCCCGATGAACACCCTTACTTCACGCCGGTGCACGGGCACCGCTACGATCCCCTGCTCGTCACCGAGACCATGCGCCAGGCGACCCTGCTCGTGCTGCACGCCGGATACGACGTTCCGGTGGGACACCATTTCCTCCTGACGGAGCTGCGGTTCACCTGCCGCATGGACCGGCTCGCCGTCGACGACGGGCCCGGGGAGGCGGAGGTGCGGGTGGTCTGCTCCGATCTGCAGCGGGCCCGTGGGCACGTCTCCCAGTTCAGGACCGACATGATCGTGCGCCGCGCGGGGTCGGCCGTGTCCACGGGCGCCATCCTGGGGCGGATCGTCGGCCCGGAGGCCTACCGGCGGATACGGGGCGACCGCGCCGTCCCGGGATTCGAGGTCCCGGGAACACCACCGGTGGCGGCCGGGCTCGTCGGCCGGTCGTGCGCGAAGGACGTCCTGCTCTCCCCACCCCGGAGGACCGGATGTGGCGGCTGAGGGTCGACACCGGGCACCCGGTCCTGTTCCAGGGCGAGAAGGACCACGTGCCCGGAATGCTGCTCCTCGAAGCGGCCAGGCAGGCGGCCGCGCTGGAGACGCCGTCCCGGCCGTTCGTCCCCTCCTCGGGGCGCATGGCCTTCCAGCGCTACGCGGAGTTCGGCACCCCCTGCTGGATACGGGCCCACGCCCTGCCCGCGCCGAGCGCCGGAACGACCGGCGTCACCATCACGGGGAGCCAGGGCGACGGCACGGTGTTCCTCGCCGAGCTCTCCTCGGCCCTCCCGCCCGCTGACGGACGGTGACGCAGACATGATCCTTGTCACCGGAGCAACCGGCACGGTGGGGCGGGAGGTCACCCGCCTGCTCGCCCCCGACCGGCCGCTGCGCATCCTCACGAGGCGGCCCGAACTCGTCACCGTCCAAGGGCCCGACGTCACCGTGGTCCGCGGCGGCTTCACGGACCCCGAAAGCCTCCACCGGGCACTCACGGGAGTCCGGGCCGCCTTCCTGGTCACCAACCCGGTGGTGGAGGAGGAGGACGCGCGGTTCGTCGACGCGGCCCGGACCTGCGGCGTACGGCACCTGGTCAAGCTCTCCGCGGCCGCCGTGGAGGACCCGGAGGCGGACGACCTCATCACCCGCCGGCAGCGCGAGAACGAACGGACCGTGCGGGAATCGGGACTGGCGTGGACCCTGCTGCGCCCCCGGTCCTTCATGTCCAACACACTGTCCTGGGCACCGGCCATCCGTTCCGAGGGCGTCGTGCGCGCGCTCTACGGCGAGTCCGCCAACGCCTGCGTGGACCCGCGCGACATCGCCGAGGTGGCGGTGCGCGCCCTGACAGGGGACGGACAGGAGGGCCGCGTCCACACGCTCTCCGGCCCGGAGGCGGTCACCGCCCTCGAACAGACCGCCGTGCTCTCGAAGGTGCTGGGACGACCGCTGCGCTTCGAGGAACTCGGCCCGGAGCGGGCGCACTCCGCCATGCTGGACCGCTATCCCGAGGCGATCGCCGAAGCACTGCTCCACAGCGCCGGCCGCCAGCGGGCCGGCGCGAAGGCACGGGTCGACTCCACCGTCCCCGCCCTCCTGGGACGCCCCGCACGGACCTTCGCCACCTGGGCGGCGGACCACGCGCAGGCGTTCGCCTGACCGGTCCGCCGGCCCGGGAGGAGCGCAGGGCCGCCGGGCCGTGCGGCTGGACGGCTTCCCCTACCGGCGGACGCGGGGCATGCCCAGGCCGATCCAGGAGATGATCTCGCGCTGGATCTCGTTGTTGCCGCCGCCGAAGGTGAAGATGACGGCCGAGCGGTAGCCGCGTTCGAGTTCGCCGTGGAGGACGGCGCCCGCCGAGCCCTCCTTGAGGGCGCCGGCCGAGCCGACGACCTCCATGAGGGCGGCGTAGGCGTCGCGGCGGGCCTCGGAGCCGTAGACCTTGACGGCGGAGGCGTCCTGGGGGTGAGGGTGCCGTGCTGGACGGCGTGGACCATCTGCCAGTTGAGGAGCTTCATGGCGTCGAGGCGGGCGTGGGTGCGGGCCAGGGTGCGGCGGACCCAGGGGAGGTCGAGGACGCGGCGGCCGTCGGAGAGCGGGGTGTCGGCGGCCCAGCGCTGGACGTCGTGGAGGGCGCGGATCGCCATCGTGCCGTGGGCGGCGAGGGTGACGCGCTCGTGGTTGAGCTGGTTGGTGATGAGCCGCCAGCCCTTGTTCTCCTCGCCGACGCGGTGGGAGACCGGGACGCGGACGTCGTCGTAGTAGCTCGCGGTGGTGTCGTGCGAGGCGAGGGTGTTGATGAGCGTGCAGGAGTAGCCGGGGTCGGTCGTCGGCACGAGGAGCATGGTGATGCCCTTGTGCGGCGGGGCGTCGGGGTCGGTGCGGACGGCGAGCCACACCCAGTCGGCGGTGTCTCCGTTCGTCGTCCAGATCTTCTGGCCGTTGACGACGTACGTGTCGCCCTCGCGGACCGCGCGGGTCTTCAGGGCGGCCAGGTCGGTGCCCGCGTCGGGCTCGCTGTAGCCGATCGCGAAGTCGATCTCGCCGGAGAGGATCCGGGGCAGGAACCACGCCTTCTGCTCGTCCGTCCCGTACTGCATGATCGTCGGACCGACGGTGTTCAGGGCCATGAGCGGCAGCGGCACGCCCGCCTGCGCGGCCTCGTCGAAGAAGATGAACTGCTCCATGGGGGTCAGCCCGCGCCCCCCGTACTCGGTGGGCCAGCCCACCCCGAGCCAGCCGTCGGCGCCGAGGCGCCGCACCGTCTCGCGGTAGAAGCGCTTCTGGGCGGCCGGGTCCCCGTAGCGGGTGTGGACGTCGTCCGGGACCAGCTCGGCGAAGTACGCCCGCAGCTCGGCGCGCAGGCTGTTCTGTGCGGGCGTGTAGGCGAGGTGCATGGGGTCCGTCCTCCCGTGGCGGCGTCCGCGACGTCTTCCCTGCGGTGCGACGCGCGACGGCGGACACGGTAGAACGTGTTCCATAAATGTGGAAGGCTCCGGACCCTCCCGGGACGCCCGCGACCCCGGTTCGGTGCGACCGATCCGGGGCCTGCGGGAGGGGTGGTGTTGTTGTCCTAGGGCAGGAGCTCGTCCATGCAGGCACGGCCCTTCTCGGCCATGCGGCGCTCCGCCCAGGCGAGATTCTTCGGATTCACGTCGCGACCGGAGGCGAGGACCACGTCCTCCGGCGTGTATTCGCCCTCCGACCCGGTGTGCAGCAGCCGGTCGGGCGTCGGGAAGTCCCCCGGGGACGTCTTGTCGGGCTCAGCGTTCATGCCGCCTCCTACGTGTTCGTCCGGCACTCGCCATTCTCGTGTCCGCTCCCCGGGAGCGCATCCGGGGCCGCGGCCGGAGCGTGTCGACGGGCTGTCGGCGGCGTGTCGACCGGCCCGGGGAGGGTGGGGCCCGGCCCGACGCCCCTCCCTAGGAGTCCCGATGCCCCAGTCCCATTCCCAGTCCCAGTCCCAGCCCCAGCCTCTGCCCCTGCCTCTGCGCCGCCTGCGGGTGACCGCCGTCCGCCCGGTGACCCCGCGCATGCTCCGGGTCACCCTCGGCGGCCCGAGCCTCGACGGCTTCGTCCTGGCGGGCCCCGACCAGCAGGTGAAGCTGTTCTTCCCCCGGCCGGGCCAGGCCGAGCCGGTCCTCCCGGCGCCCGGACCAGACGGCGACGCGATGCGCTGGTACGGGGCGTACGCCGCACTCCCGAGGCGGAACGCCCGTGGATGCGGAGCTACACCCTCCGGGCGCACGACCCGGCGGCCGGGACCGTCGACATCGACTTCTTCCTCCACGGGGACGGCGGGGACGGCCGCGACGAGGGCCCCGCGACGCGCTGGGCCCGGTCGGCGCGGCCCGGGGACGTCCTCGGCGTGTTCGGGCCTTCGGCGGCGTTCGCGGTCCCCGTCGATCCGGGCGCGGGCGACTGGACGCTCCTGTACGCCGACGCCTGCGCGCTCCCCGCGCTCGCCACGGTCGTCGCCGCGCTGCCGCCGGGCCACCGGGCCCTCGCGTACGTCCAGCTCCCCGACGCGGCCGAGGGCAGCCGCTGCCGACGTCCGGCGACCTGACCGTGCGCCTCCTGCGCGAGGGCGACTCGCCGGCCGAGGCCGTACGGGCGGACACCCTGCCGGCCGGCACGCCGTACGCCTGGCTGGCGGGCGAGGCCTCCGCCGTGCGCGGACTGCGGCGGCACCTCGTGGAGGAGCGGGGCGTCGACCGGCGCTCGGTCCACTTCACCGGGTACTGGCGCCGCCGCCTCGCCCAGGACGACGCGCCGACCCCGGAGGACCTGGCCGAGGCCCGCGAGCGCCTGTCACTCGGCTAGGGCCTGCCACTCGGCCAGGGCCTGTCGCTCGGCTAAGTCCTGTCGCTAGGCCAGGGCTCGTCTTTCGGGTCAGGCCCGCCTTTCGGGTCAGGCCCGCCTTTCGGGTCAGGCCCGCCTTTCGGATCGGGGCCGCCTTTCGGATCAGGTCGCACCAGGGCGGCGGCCTCCCGCAGGGAGAGGGCGGCGCCCTCCTCGTACCGGCGGGTGTACGTCTCCGGGGGCAGGGCCGCGCGGAGCGTCGTCTCCGCGCGGGAGCGGATCGCGGCCTCGGTCCGGGGGGTGAAGGGGCGGAAGCCGCCGCCGGTGTCGGAGCCCGCGTGGGCGTCGTACGCGCCGAGAGCCGGGCCCCGTCTCGGCGTCGCCCGGTGCGCCGCGTCCGCCACGGGCCCAGGCGGCGGTCCCGAACTGGGCGACGACGAGGTGCGGGGCGACGAGGTGGGCGAGGGTCTCCACGTCCGCGACGGCCCGTGCCAGCCGGTCCAGGGCCCGGTCGTGGGCGCCGTCGAGGCAGTCGAGCCACGCCCACGTCCCGCCGACGAGACCCCAGAAGAGGGCGGGGTGGTCTCCCGAACTCCTCCTCGAGGAGGAGAGTTGTGCGCGGGCGAGGCCGGTGCGCCCGGTGTGGCCGTAGTGCTGGGCGAGCAGCAGCCGGCCGGCGCCGGCGGCCTCGGCGCCCACTGCCCGGCCTCGTCGGCGGCCTCGGCCAGGAGTCGTTCGGCCGCCGCGTCCCCTCCGGGCGGAGCCGGAGCCGTACGGCCGCGAGGCGGGCCGTGAAGACGGGCACCTGGGAGCGGGCGCCGACGCGGGCGGCGGCCTCGGTCGCCCGCTCGAAGTCGGCGGCGGCCTCGGCGAGCCGGCCTCGCGCTCGTACGCCTCGCCCCGGGCCGCGAGGGACTCCGCGATCCCCAGGAGTCCCCGGCGGCCTCGAAGAGGGCGAGCGCCTCGGCGGCGTCGGCGCCGTGCCCGGCGAGCTTGCCCCGCATGAGGAGGGCGAAGCCCAGGTCCCAGCCGGTGGCGTGGGCGCGGCAGGCGTCGACGATCAGGCCCAGGGTCTCGTCGAGCCCGGCGAGCTCCCCGGTCATGAGCCGGGCGAAGTACCACATCGTGCCCGGCTGCCGACAGGTCTGCGGGAGGCCGGGGCGGTACGCGGCGGCCAGGGCGCCGAGCCGGGCGCGGGTCTCGGGCCGTCCGAGGGCCGTGTCGTCCTCGACGCCCTCGGTCGCCAGGGCGTACAGCCGGCCGCCGCGCCGGGCCTCCACAGGCGCTCGCCGGTCCACGGCGGCGGCACGTCCGCGCACCGCCCGTCGAACGGCTCGGCGGGGCGGACGGGCGCCGGAACGGGTCGGGTCCGAGGCGGCCCGCCTCGACGGCCCAGGTGCGGGCGTCGGCCTGGTGGTTGCGGAGCTGCCAGAACCAGCTGAGCGTGTGGACCAGGCAGAGCACCTCCTGCTCGTCGCCGAGCGCCACGGCCGTCCGCAGGGCCCCGCGCAGGTTGTCGTGCTCCCGCTCGAAGCGGGCGATGGCGGCGACCTGGCGCGGACCGCGCAGCTCCGGGTCGGTCCGGCGGGCGAGCTCCCGGTAGTGCGTGGTGGCGCCGCTCCGCCGCCGCCCGTTCCCCGGCCTCGTCGAGGCGCTCCCCGCGTACTCGGCCACGGTCTCCAGGAGCCGGAACCGCATCCCGGCGCCGTCCCCGTCCGGCGCGGCCACCACGAGCGATTTGTCGACGAGCGCGCCCAGGAGGCCGAGGACGTCGGCCACGTCCACCGCGCCCGCGCCGTCCGCGCCGCCCCGCACACCGCCTCCGCCGCCGTCAGGTCGCAGCCGCCGGTGAAGGCCGCGAGGCGCCGCAGGACCGCCCGCTCGGCCTCGTCGAGAGCTCCCAGGACCAGTCGACCACGGCCCGCAGGGTCTGCTGGCGCGGAAGGACCGTGCGGGCGCCGGAGGTCAGCAGGCGGAAGCGGTCGTCGAGCCGGTCCGCGATCTGCCGCACCGACAGCATCCGCAGCCGCGCCGCGCCAGTTCGATCGCCAGCGGCAGTCCGTCGAGGCGGCGGCAGACCTCCTCCGCCGCCTCCGGGTCCTGCGCCGTGTCGAATCCGGGGCGGGCGGCCGCGCCACGCTCCCCGAGGAGCCGGGCGCCATGTCCACGGGCAGCGGGCCCAGCGGCCGGACCTCCTCCCCGGCACGCCCAGGGGCTCCCGGCTGGTGGCGAGGACGGTGACGCCGGGGCAGCGGGTGAGGAGCGTCTGCGCGAGCTCCGCCGCCTCGGCGACGACGTGCTCGCAGTTGTCGAGGACGAGCAGCATCCGGCGGCCGGCGCAGTGCTCGACGAGCGCCGCGAACCGGTCCTTCGGGTCGGCCGGGACGACGGAGGGGGTGTGCCAGAGCTGGGTCTCGCGGGCTCCGAGCGCGGTGAGGACGGCGGCGGCGACCGTGGACTCCTCGCGTACGGAGGCGAGTTCGGCGAGGTGGACGGGGCCCTCGTACGTCCCGGCCGCCTCCAGGGCGAGCCGCGTCTTGCCGACGCCGCCCGGCCCGGTGAGGGTGACGAGCCGCCGCCCGCCCCAGGCGGCGGCGAGCGAGCCAGTTCGTCGGCCCGGCCGATGAACGAGGTCAGGCGGGCGGGCAGGGCGCTCGGGGGCGCGGGGGCGGGGCCCGTCCTCCGTGAGGAGTTCGGCGTGCAGGGAGCGCAGTTCAAGCCCCGGGTCGGTGCCGAGCCGGTCCGCGAGGACGCGCGCACCTCCTCGTACGCCGCGAGGGCCTCGGCGGGCCGTCCGGCCGCGCGCAGGGCGCGGATCCGCAGGGCCTGGAGGGGTTCGTCGAGGGCTGCCCGGCGGCGAGCGCGGCGAGCGGCGCGAGGGCGGCGGCGGCCCGCCCGAGGGCCAGGTCGGCGGCGAGCCGGTCGCGCCGCGCCTGGGTGTGCCGCTGTTCGACCCGTACGGCCAGGGGTCGGTGTCGCGGCCGGGCAGGTCGGCGAGGGCGGGCCCGCGCCAGAGTCCGAGGGCCTCGTCGAGGAGCGCGGCCGCCCGCTCGGCTTCACCTGCGGCGAGGGCGGCGGCGCCTTCGGCGGCGAGCCGTTCGAAGCGGTGCAGGTCGACGGCGTCCGGGCGGCGGCGAGGCGGTAACCGCCGCCGGGCGCCGAGACGACGGCCTCGCGGCCCAGGGCGCGGCGCAGGCGGCCGACGAGGGCCTGGAGCGCCGCCGTACGGTCCTGGTCGCCGGCCGGGTCGTCGTCGGCCCAGACCTGGTCGATCAGCGCGCCGGGGCCCACCGGGCGCCCGCCGGCGGCGGCGAGCGCGGTGAACAGGGCCCGGAGCCTGGCACCGCTCAGGGGCCTCCGTCCCGTCGTCGGTACGGAAGGCCCGGCAGGGGCCGAGGACTCGGTAGGGCGGCTGCACCGGCCCATTCTGCCCCGGCAGGGCGGCCGCGACAGGACGGGCCCCGGGGCCGCCGGGGCGGCGAACTCGCGCCACGCCGTGTCACCGCCATGGCGTCGGCGGGGTGCGGGTTCGACAATGGGGAGGATGACCGATGACGACCGGCGTACGCGCAGTGGCGAGATCGGGCCCGCCGAGTGGCTCGCCATGAACCGGACCGGCAGCTTCGACTGGGACATCGACACGGACACCATCGATGTCGACGAGTCCGGGCTGCTGGTCTTCGGGGTGGCCCCGGAGGACTACGACCGGCGCCCGCTGTCCCTGGTGACGCGTCTGGCCCCCGAGGAGCGGGCCAAGCTGGAGGGCGTCGTACGGAAGGCGATCAAGGGGGGAGCCGTCTCGTACACGGCGCACTTCCCCATCCCGCAGGCCGACGGCTCACCCCACTGGACGCACGTGCAGGCGCGGATCCTGCGCTCGCCCGACGGCCGGGCCCGGCGGATCGTCGGCGTCGTGCGGGACACGACCGCCGAGGTCGCGCACTTCGCGTTCGTCCAGGACCTGGAGAAGCGGCGCCAGGTCCAGACGAACATCGTCGAGCGGACGACGAACGCGCTGTCGCGCGCGGTGACCGTGGACGACGTGACGGCCGCCCTGACCGGTCCGGGCGGCCTCGCCCGGCTCGGCGCGGACGGTCTCGCGCTCGGTCTCGTGGAGAACGGCTCGCTCAACATCATCGCGCTCAGCGGCGAATCCCTCGACATCCTCAACGACTTCCGCAGCCGCCGCCTCGACCGGAAACTGCCGCTGGCCGAGTCGGTCCTGAGCGGGCGGCCCCGGTTCGTCTCCTCGTTCCCCTCGCTGGGCCGGGACTTCCCCGAACTCGCCCCCTACGTGGCCCGGCTGGAGTTCCGGGCCGCCTGCTACCTGCCGCTGGTGGCGCAGGCGCGTTCGCTCGGCGGCATGGCCCTCTTCTACCGGGGCCGCACCTCGTTCAACGCCGACGAGCGCAACCTCGCGCTCGGTCTCGCGGCGATCGTCGCCCAGTCGCTCCAGCGGGCGATCCTCTTCGACGAGGAGCGGGAGCTGGCGACCGGGCTCCAGGCGACGATGCTGCCGCGCCGGATCCCGCAGTTCGCGGGCGGCGAGATCGCCGTCCGGTACCACGCGGCGTGGAGCGGACGGCAGGTCGGCGGCGACTGGTACGACGTGATCCCGCTGCCCCGCGGCCGGGTCGGGATCGTCGTCGGCGACGTCCAGGGCCACGACACCCACGCCGCCGCCATCATGGGCCAGTTGCGGATCGCGCTGCGCGCGTACGCCGGCGAGGGCACGCCCGTCGACCGTCCTCGCCCGCGCCTCCCGGTTCCTCGCCGAGCTGGACACCAACCGCTTCGCGACCTGCACGTACGCGCAGGTGGACCTGGCGAGCGGCACCCTGCGCGCCGTACGGGCCGGGCACCTCGGTCCGCTGATCCGGCACACCGACGGCCGGGTCGGGCAGCCCAAGCTGCGGGGCGGGCTCCCGCTGGGCCTGGCGACCGTGTTCGGGGACGAGGAGTTCCCCGAGACCCGGCTCGACCTCGTGCCCGGCGAGACGCTGGTGCTGTGCACGGACGGGCTCGTCGAACAGCCCGGCGCGGACATCGAGTCCGGTCTCGCCGCGCTGTCGGGCGCGATCAGCAGCGGCCCGCCGCAGGCGGAGGCGCTCGCCGACCACCTCTCCGAGCGCCTCTGGGAGCGGTGGGGTTCGGGCGACGACGTGGCGCTCCTGGTGCTGCGGCGCAGCCGGACCCAGGCACGCCCCGGGCGCCGCGCATCCACCAGTACATCCACCAGGCCGATCCGCAGGGCCTCTCGGACGCCCGCGCGGCCGTCGGGCAGGCGCTCCGCGACTGGGGCATGGCGGAACTCGCCGACGACGCGGAGCTGCTGACGGGCGAGCTCCTGGTGAACGTGCTGCTGCACACCGAGGGCGGAGCGGTGCTCACCCTGGAGGTGCTGCCGGAGCCGGTGCGGCGGGTCCGGCTCTCGGTGCAGGACCGGTCGAGCGCCTGGCCCCGGCGGCGCACCCCGGCGAGGCCGCCACCTCGGGCCGCGGACTGCTCCTGCTCGACGCGCTGGCCTCCCGGTGGGGCGTGGAGCCGCGCGGCGAGGGCAAGGCGGTGTGGTGCGAGATCGGCCCGGCGCCGGTGGGGGCCGAGCCGGGGGCCTGATCCGGAAACGGGTGGGGAATGGCTCAGGACCGGCTCGGCGCGCTGCCAGACCGTGTCAGGACCGGCTCAGGCGCGCTGCCAGACCGTGGTCGCGTTGCAGAACTCGCGGATGCCGTGGCCGGAGAGCTCGCGGCCGTACCCCGAGCGCTTGATCCCGCCGAAGGGGAGCGCCGGGTGCGAGGCCGTCATGCCGTTGACGAAGACGCCGCCCGCCTCCAGGTCGCGGACGCAGAACGCCACGTCCTCCGCGGAGCGCGTCCAGAGGTTGGAACTGAGGCCGAACGGGGAGTCGTTGGCGACGGCGACGGCCTCCTCGATGTCGCTGACCGGGTAGACCGTGGCGACCGGCCCGAAGGCCTCCTCCTGGTGGATCCGCATCTCCGGGGTGATGCCGGTGAGGACCGTGGGCCGGTAGTACCAGCCGTGCGCGAGCGCCGGCTCCTCGGGCCGCTGTCCGCCGCACAGGACGGTGGCGCCCCGCTGCACGGCGTCGTCGACGAGCGCCTCCAGGTCGGCGCGGCCCTGTTCGGTGGCGAGGGGGCCGACGTCGGTGGACTCGTCGAGGGGGTCGCCGACGGTGAGGGCGTTCATGGCGGCGGTGAAGCGCTCGGAGAAGTCGTCGTAGACGTCCTGGTGGACGATGAACCGCTTGGCGGCGATGCAGGACTGCCCGTTGTTCTGCACGCGCGCGGTGACGGCGGTCTTCACGGCCCCGACGATGTCGGCGGAGGGCATGACGAGGAACGGGTCGCTGCCGCCGAGCTCCAGGACGGTCTTCTTCACCTCGTCGCCGGCGACGGCGGCGACGGACCGGCCCGCCGGTTCGCTGCCGGTGAGGGTGGCGGCCACCACCCGGGGGTCGCGGAGGACGCCCTCGACCTCGCGGGAGCCGATGAGGAGGGTCTGGAAGCAGCCGTCGGGATATCCGGCGCGGCGGAAGAGGTCGCCCAGGTAGAGGGCGGTCCTCGGCACGTTGGAGGCGTGTTTCAGGAGGCCGGTGTTGCCCGCCATGAGCGCGGGCGCGGCGAAGCGGATCACCTGCCAGAGCGGGAAGTTCCACGGCATGACCGCGAGGATCGGGCCGAGGGGCCGGTAGTGGACCCGGGCCGTGTCCGCGCCGGAGTCCTGGACGTCGCTCTCGGCCGGGTGCTCGTCGGCGAGCAGTTCCTCGGCGTGCTTGGCGTACCAGCGCATGGCCTTGGCGCACTTGGCGGCCTCCGCGCGGGCGGCCGCGATCGGCTTGCCCATCTCGGTGGTCATGGTGCGGGCGATGTCCTCGGTGTCCTCGTCGAGGAGGGTCGCGGCGGCGCGCATCAGCCGGGCGCGCTCGGCGAAGGAGGTCGTGCGGTACTGGCGGTACGCCTCGTGCGCGGCGGCGACGCGCCGCTCGACCTCCTCGGGCCCGTGGGCCTCGTAGACGCGCAGCGTCTCGCCGGTCGCAGGGTTCACGGTGGCGATGCCCATGACGTGTCTCCTCCTGACATCGGCCCCCGTCTGCAACCTTCCGCTCCCTGGGCTCCGGCGCAACAGGGGCGGGGCGGTGGGGTGACCGCCGCGCGTCCGGCTCAGGCGGTGAGCCAGGCCAGGGCGCCGGAGAGGTGGGCGCGGAAGACCGGGTCGCCGTACGCCTCCGGGGCGTGTCCGAGCGCGGTGAAGAAGACGCGCCCCCGGTCGATCTCCCGGCACCAGACGAGCGGGTGGTCCGCGCCGTGGGTGCCGCCCCGGTAGGAGGTCTCGTCGGCCCGCGCCAGGATCCGGGCGCCGCCGTCGTCCCCCGGGTGGGAGGTGAAGTCGTACCACTCGTCGGTCCAGGCCCAGCGGTCCGGGAGCGGGGCGGTCGCCGGGTGGTCAGGGGCGTCGACGAGGACGCGGCCCGGCTGGAGCTCGGGGTGGCCGGCGAAGCGGGTGCCGAGCAGCTCGCCGTAGAAGGGCCAGTCCGGTTCGGCGTTGGCGGCGGCGTGCACGGCGAGGAGCGCGCCGCCGCCCCGGAGGTACGCGGCGAAGGCCGCGCGCCCCTCGGGCGTCAGGACGTTCCCGGTCGTGGACAGCAGGACGACGACGGCGCACCGGCCGAGCCGCTCGGGGGTGAAGGCGCCCGGCTCCTCGGTGGTCTCGGCGGCGAGTCCGAGTCCTCCCGCCAGTTCGGCGAGGGCGGCGGCGCCGGCGGGGATCGAGTCGTGGCGGTATCCCGCCGTACGGGTGTAGATCAGGGCGTCGGCGGCGGTGGGCACGCGAGGGACTCCGGGGCGGGGCGGCACGGGGAGGGCGAGGGGTGGAGAAAGCCGGGGGAAAGCGGGGGAAAGCGCTTTCTCCACCGTGCTGACCGTAGCCACTGAAAACCCCGCGCCGCAACCCCCGTCCCTCGGGCAGACTGCCGCGATGACAGCTCTCCATGATCACGGACGGCGCGCGCTCGGCCATGTGGCCGAGCGCTCCACCGGCACTCCGCTCGACCCGGCCCTGCGGGTCACCCTCAATTTCCACCCGCACTTCCTGCACCGGCTCGCGGACGAAGGGATCTACCGCTCCCAGTTCGTCACCGGCAACGGCAACGGCGGCCTCACCGCCCGCCCCGGCGGGGACCGCTGGCGCTGGAGAGCCGCATCTTCGGCGGGGCGTACGACGCGGCCCCGCCGAGGCGCGCCCGGTGTACGGCGCCCTCGACTTCCGCCGCCGCCCCTTCGGCGCGGCCCCCGCTTCGGCTCCGCCCATCTGCGGCTCACGGCGGCCGCCGTGGACCGGGCGACCTTCTGCTATCCCGACAGCTTCCTGGAGCCCGAGGACTTCGGCGTCGCCTCCCGGATGCGTCTGATCGCCCTCGCCGAGGCCGACGAGAGCGATCCGCTCGACGACTACATCGAGGCGCAGGTCCACGGCCCGGTGGTGATCGCGCGCGACGTGGAGGCGCTGGTCCTGGACCCGAGCCACCGGGGCACGGAGGTGGAGGAGGCGGCGCGGCGGCTGCCGTGTCCGCTGGAGTGGCACGGGGGCTTCCGCGTCTCCGTGGACGAACTGCGGCGGCATCCCGACTTCCGGGGGCCCGAGTACGTGGAACTCGCGGCCCGGATCGCGGTCGACGGCCGGCTGGACGCCCGGATCGTGCAGGAGGCGGCCGCGTCGGGGCGGTACGACCAGCAGGACGTCAAGAAGGTCTGGCACTACCTGGCCCGCTTCGGCGCCCCCGCCGCCCGCCCCTAGGACTCCCGTTCCGGGCCGCCCCGTTCGACGCCGCCCCGTTCGACGCCGCCCTGTTCGACACCGCTCTGTTCGACGCCGCTCTGTTCGATCTGCCGGATGAGCCGCTTGAGCTGGGTGACCTCGGCCTGGAGCGCGCGGCCGCCGGCGGGCGTGAGGGAGAGCCAGGTGCGGGGGCGCCTGCCCTCGTACCCCTTCTCGATCTCGACGAGGCCGACCTTCTCCAGGACGGCCAGGTGCTGGCTGAGGTTTCCGGCGGTGAGACCGAGGGCGGTGCGCAGGAAGCCGAACTCGACGCGGCGGGCCTGGTGGGCGACGGTGAGGATGCCGAGGCGCACGCGCTGGTGGACGACGTCGTCGAGGCCGAGAATGGGGTGCGGGTCGACCTGTTCGCCCTGCCGGCCCTGTTCGCCCTGCCGGTCCTGTTCGCTCCGCCGGCTCATGAGCGGCCGTTCCTGCCGGACCGCTCGGCCAGGGCGAAACCGAGGGCGCCGACCAGGAGGAGTGCGCCGGGGACGGCGAAGTGGGGCACGGTGGACCAGGGGGAGGTGGCCGGGATCCCCCATCCGCCGGGCCCGCGCGGCGCCAGCTCGACGGCCAGGTACACCGCGGCGAGCAGCAGCAGGACACGGCTGCGTTCCACCCGGGCCAGCACCAGCAGGGGCAGTCCGACGGCCGTGGCGTTCCCGGTGAGCCGTTCGAGGAACAGCGTCGCCCCGGAGTCCGCGTCGAGGCGCAGACCCCAGAAGTCGAACGGTTCGCCGGGGTTCGGCATCCCGTGGCGGAGGACCCAGAGCTGGGTGGCGGCGACCAGGCCGACCAGCGCGATCCCGGTGAGGACGTACGGACGGACCGGGCTGCCGACGCCACGGCCTCGGGAGCGCCGGAGGTAGAAGAACGCCGTCGCGGCGTAGGCGACGGCGAGACCGGCCGTCCAGTAGAAGGGCGAGCCCTGGGTCGCCACGGTGCATTCGGCACCCGCGGCGGGGTCGCCCGGCGGGCAGGGGACGGTCTTGACCTCGAAGGTGAGGCGGCCGACGAGGATTCCGCCCAGCGTGAGCGCGCCGAGGAGCAGGAGGGGGAACCAGGTGGCGCGCTGGGCGGCGCGGACCCGGCGGGTCAGTTCGCCGAGGCCGGCGAGGACTTCCTGGGGAGTGCCCGGTGAGGGCACCGATGCGTCTGCCATGCGCATCAGCTTTGCATCACAAACCAGTTGGGACAAGAGACTGAGCCGAGCGCGCTCGCGATCCGTTGTCGCATCGGATACATCTCTGTATCTTTTGGCGCGCCGCCCCGCCTTGCCCCCCTCGCCGAGGAGCCGTCATGAGCACCGTGCCGCCCGCTCTCGCAGCCGCCGTCGGGCCGCTGCCCGAAGGCGCGATCGTGCCGCTTCCGCCCGCCTTCGAGTCCGTCGAGGAGGAGCGCCGGTACCGCAAGGAGCAGCTCGCCGCGGGGTTCCGGATCTTCGGAGGTTCGGCTTCTCCGAGGGGTCGCCGGGCACATCACCGTCCGCGACCCGGGTGACCCGAACGCCTTCTGGGTCAACCCGTTCGGCATGAGCTTCACCCAGATCAAGGCCTCGGACCTGATCCTGGTGGACCACGAGGGGAACGTCCTCGAAGGGCGCCGGCCCGTGAACCGGGCCGCGTTCGTCATCCACTCGCGGGTCCACGCCGCCCGGCCCGACGCGGTCGCCGCCGCGCACTCGCACTCCCTGCACGGAAAGGCCTTCTCCAGCCTCGGCATCCCGCTCGACCCGATCACCCAGGACGCCTGCGCGTTCTTCGAGGACCACGGGATCTACGACGACTACCGGGGCGTCGTGAACGAGACCGAGGAGGGCGAGCGGGTCGCCAAGGCACTCGGCGACTTCAAGGCGGTCATCCTCAAGAACCACGGGCTGCTCACGGTCGGCCACTCCGTCGCCGAGGCCGTGTGGTGGTTCGTCACCATGGAGCGCTCCTGCCAGGCGCAGCTCCTGGCGATGGCGGCGGGCACCCCGCAGCTCATCGACCGCGAGACGGCCCTGCTCACCCGGGGGCAGATCGGCGGGCACCTGGCCGGCTGGTTCCAGGCGCGCCCGCTGTGGGATCAGATCACCGCGTCCGACCCGGACCTCTTCGACTGACCGGAGGGTCCCCGGCCGGGGATCTCGCGGGTCGTCGCCTCCAGGAGCGGGGCGAGGAACTGCCGTTCCAGGGTGCCGGGCGGCAGTTCGGCCGGCTCCACGTAGCTCTGCGCGAGACCGCCCTCGCGCAGGGCGATGAGGAGGCGGGCGAACCGGTCGGCCTCCACGGTCAGTTCGCGTCCGGCCCGGCGCAGCACGAGGGTGAGGCCGCGGGCGATCTCCGCCCGCAGCCGCGCGTCGTGGCGCGCGAGCACCCAGGCGGCCTGCCGGTCGCGGATCGCGTGCAGGGTGAACTCGGTGGTGACGAGGTACCACTCCCGCTCGTCCGGCTCGACGCGGGCGGCGAGCTCCGCGAGCCGGGTGAGGGTGTACTCCTCGGGCGTCAGCGCGTCGATGGCCTCGGCGAGGCGGCGCACGGTCCGCTCGCTGTGCTCGTCGAAGAGCGCGAGGAAGAGCTCTTCCTTGCTCGCGAAGTTCGAGTAGTACGCGCCCCGCGTGTAGCCGGCGCGCTCGCAGATCTGCTCGATGGTCGTCGCGTGGAAGCCGTGCTCGGCGAAGGTCTCCAGGGCCGCCTTCAGGAGCGCCGCGCGGGTGCGGGGCCGGCGCCTGGTGACACCTTTCGGCACGGGTGCGTCCTCCTCGGTCGGGCCGCTCGCGCGGCGGACGCCCACCTTACCGGCGGCTCCTTCCCGGGCGGCGATCAGCACCGGCGGATAAAATCCACACATGGCAGAGCGGCCCGTCGTGCCCGCGGCGCCCGGTCTTGTCCTCGAGATCGACGGGGACGCGACGCTCATGGACCCGCGTCGCGTCTATCGCATCGGGCGCGACCCCAGCAGCGACATCGTCCTCGCGGACGCGCGGGCGTCCTGGCACCACGCGGTGCTCAGCGCCACGGGCGACCACTGGACCCTGGCGGACGAGGGCAGCACGAACGGCACGTTCGCGGACGGCCTGCGCATCGCCCGGACACGGCAGGTCGGTCCCGGCACGGTCGTACGCTTCGGTCACCCGGCCGACGGCCCCGCGCGGTCCTCACGACCGGCCCCCGGCCCGCCCGCCCCACCACCACCGGCCGCCGGGGCCGCCCCTCCGCGCCGCCGGCGGGCGCGGGCCCCGTCCCCGCCGCACCCCGCCCGACGCGCAGGCCGCCCCCGCCTCCGTACACCTGCCGAAGGCGCCCCTGCCCGAGGAGCCGTGGCCCGAGGCACCGGTGCCCGAGCCCCCACAGCCCGAGGAGCCCGCGCCGGGGACGCCGTACCCGAGGAGCCCGCGCCGGGGACGCCGTACCCCGAGGAGCCCGCCCGGAAGCTCCGTACCCGGAGGAGCCCACTCCGGAGCCTTCGTACCCCGAGGATCCCGCCCCCGGGAGCCCGTCCCCCGAGCCCCCTCCCCCGGAGCCCCTCCCCGGAGGCCCCGCCGCCCGAAGCGTTTCGGCGGGAGGCGCCGCCGCCTTCCCGCACGCCGAACCCTCCGGCCCCCGTCCGTCTCGCATCCCGCGGAGACTGGGACGTTCCGGCGGCCGACGTCCGTGCGGCCGTTGCCGGCGCACGGGGTCCGGATCGGCCGGGCGCCGGACAACGACGTGGTGGTGCCCGATCTGATCGTGTCGCGGAGGCACGCCGAGCTGCGGGCGCGTCCGGACGGGACGTACTGGATCCATGACCTCGGGAGTCACAACGGGACCTTCCTCAACGGCGTTCCCGTCGTCGAGGCGCGGGTGACGGCGGAGGACATCGTCGGGATCGGGCGGTGCGCGTTCTGTCTGATCGGCGGGCAGCTCGTCGAGTTCACCGACACCGGCGAGGTGTCCCTCGACGTCAGGGAGCTCGCGGTGACCGTCGACCACGGGCGCAGGACGCTCCTCGACGAGGTGTCGTTCCCGGTGGGCCAGAAGTGCCTGCTCGCGGTCGTCGGGCCGTCCGGCGCGGGAAGTCGACGCTGCTGGGCGCGCTCACCGGCCAGCGGCCGGCCGACCGGGGCACGGTGCTCTACGACGGCCGCGACCTCTACCGGGACTACGCCGAACTGCGCCAGCGCATCGGGCTCGTCCCGCAGGACGACATCCTGCACCTCCAGCTCACCGTCCGCAGGGCCCTCGGGTACGCCGCCGAGCTCCGCTTCCCGGAGGACACCGTGGCGGCCGAACGGCGGGCCCGGGTCGACGAGGTGATCCGGGAGCTCGGGCTCGTGGAGCGCGCCGAGCAGCCGATCCACAGCCTCTCCGGCGGCCAGCGCAAGCGCGTGAGCGTGGCGCTGGAACTGCTGACCAAGCCGTCCCTGCTCTTCCTGGACGAGCCGACCTCCGGTCTGGACCCGGGCATGGACCGCTCCGTGATGCACATGCTGCGCGGGCTCGCGGACGACGGCCGGACGGTCGTGGTGGTCACGCACAGCGTGCTCAGCCTCGACGTGTGCGACCGGCTGCTCGTGCTCGCGCCGGGCGGCCGGGTCGCGTACTACGGGCCGCCCGGCGACACCCTCGGCTTCTTCGGCTTCGAGCAGTGGCCGGAGGCCTTCGAGGCCTTCGAGAACGACCGGGACCGCGACTGGGCCGGGCAGTACCGGTCCTCCCGCTTCCACCGCCGCTACATCGCGGACGCGACGGCCCGCCCCGACGTCCCCGTACCCGTACCCGTGAGCGGTGTCCCCGCGAGCGGCCGGGCGGCCGTGGAGCCCGGTCCGCCGCCGAAGCCGCAGAGCTGGGGCTCCCAGCTGCGGACGCTCGTGCGCCGGTACGCGGCGGCGCTCTCCGCCGACCGGACCTTCCTCGCCATCATGATCGCCCTGCCGTTCGTGATGGGCGCGATGGCCCGCTCCCTGTCCGAGGGCAGCCTCAACCCCGAGTCGACGCTGAACGTGCTGCTCATCCTCTGTGTGGGCGGGGTCCTCACGGGCGCGGCGAACGCCGTGCGCGAGCTGGTCAAGGAGCGCACGATCTACCGCCGGGAGAGAGCCGTCGGCCTGTCCCGCTCCGCCTACCTCGCCTCCAAGGTGGTGGTCCTCGGTCTGATCACGGTCGTGCAGGCGGTGGTGCTGACCCTGGTGGCGCTGATCGGCGTGCCGCTGAACGTGCCCGGCGGCAAGGGCGTCCTGATGCCACCGCTGGTGGAGATCACCCTCGCGGTCGCGCTCCTCGCCTTCACGGCGATGATGCTCGGTCTGCTGGTGTCGGCGCTCGTCCGCAAGGAGGAGGTGACGATGCCGCTGCTCGTCCTCCTCGCGATCGTGCAGGTGGTGTTCTGCGGGGCGCTGCTCAAGGTGCGCGGCACGCCCGTCCTGGAGCAGCTGGCCTGGCTGGTGCCCTCGCGGTGGGCGTTCGCGGCGATGGGCGCGACGATCGACATCGGGAGGATCGCGCCGGGCGAGAAGACCGCCGATCCGCTGATGCGGCACACGGCGGCGGCCTGGCTGTTCGACATGGGCGCGATGGTGGCGCTGTGTCTCGTCCTCGCCCTGGTCGTGGCCCGGCTGCTGCGCCGCCACGAGCCGGTCGTCATGCGGAGGTAGGCCGTGAGCTTTCCCGTACCGGAGGGGCAGGCCCGGAGGAGCAGGCCCCCGGGCGTCCCCGTACCTCCCGGAGGAGCAGGCCCGTGAGCGTCCCCGTGTCCGAGTACGTGCCGGACTTCCGGCCCACGCACGTGGTGCCGCGCTCCGGTCTGTCCGCCTGGGAGGCGCCCGATCCGGAGCTGCCCACGACGCCCCTCGACGCCTTCCTGCCCGTGCGTCTGGAGGAGCGGACGGGCGACTGGGGGCGGGTGCTGTGCTCGAACGGCTGGACCGCGTGGGTCGACGCGCGCCTGCTGGTGAGCGTGCCGGACGATCCTCCGGCGGCGGGCGGGCCCTCGCCAGGACCGCCGATCCCCGGCCGCTGATCGCCCGCGCCGAGGACGCGCTCGGCCGTTACCGGCGGGCGGCGGAGGAGCTGGGCGCGGGGCGGCTCGACGGCGAGGGCTTCCGGCTGCGGACCCGCGGCCTGCGGGTGGGCATGGTCGTCGACGGGGAGTCGGTGTGGCTGTACGACGCGGAGCACGAGCGCTGGGTGTACTGCGACGGCCTCGGACTCGGTACGTACGCGGCGTCGGCTGCCCCTCGGCCGCCGCGCCCGCGCCCGGCCCTGTACCGGAGGCCGCGGAGGCGGGGTACGAGCCGACGCAGGTGGTGCCCCAGGTGGATCCGGCGGCGGTCGCCGGGCCGCCGCCGACGCGGGTCGTGGGGCGGGACGGACCGGGGGTGAGGGCCGATGACGGGCGGCGGGGCGCACGGGGACGCGGAGCTCCCGGCCGGCCGGGCGTCGGGGCTGCTCGGCAAGGAGATCGCGGGCTACCGCGTGGAGGGCGAGATCGGGCGCGGCGGCATGGCGGTCGTGTACCGGGCGCGGGACCTGCGCCTCGACCGGACGGTGGCGCTGAAGCTGCTGGCCCCCGAGCTGGCCCGCAACGACACCTTCCGCAAGCGCTTCGCGCACGAGTCGCGGGTCGCCGCCTCGATCGACCACCCGCACATCGTGCCGGTCTTCGAGGCGGGCGAGACGGAGGGCGTGCTGTACATCGCCATGCGGTACGTGGCGGGGCGGGACCTGGCGGCCCTCCTCGACCGCGAGGGGCCGCTGCCGCCGGTGAAGGCGGGCCGGATCGCGGTGCAGGTGGCCTCGGCCCTGGACGCGGCGCACGCACACGACCTGGTGCACCGGGACGTGAAGCCCGGCAACGTCCTGGTCGCCGAGGGCACCGACGGCGACCATCCGGAGCACGTCTACCTGACCGACTTCGGCCTGACGAAGAAGTCCCTCTCGCTGACCGGCTTCACGACGGTGGGCGAGTTCGTGGGGACGCTCGACTACGTGGCGCCGGAGCAGATCTCCGGCAAGCCGGTGGACGGCCGGTGCGACGTCTACAGCCTGGCGTGCGTGGTCTTCGAGACCCTGGTGGGGGTGCCGCCGTTCCGCCGCGACAGCGACTGGGCGGTGCTGTGGGCCCAGCAGTACGATCCCCCGCCCCCGCTCTCGGAGCTACGGCCGGGGCTGCCGCCGGCGGCGGACGCGGTCTTCGCGAAGGCCCTCGCGAAGACGCCCGAGGAGCGGTACGGCACCTGTCTGGAGTTCGTCGCCGCCCTGCGCACCGCCCTGGCCGGCGCGGACGGGGCCGGTCCGGCGACGCCGGGGCACCGCACCGGCTCGGCGCCCCGCCGCCCCGCCCGCGTGGGCGCGACCGGTCTTCCGGGAGCTGTCGGGCGGGGCCTAGGGCCTGCCTTCAGGCCGGCCCCGGGGCGCCGGCCGGTCGACCTCGCCCTTGCGGTGGACGCGGGTGGCGAGGAGGCCGCCGAGGAAGCCCGCGACGAGGCCCCAGAGGAGGGCGAAGCCGACCGTCTTCCAGATGTCCGGGCGGAGCAGCACCTCGCCGCCGAGCGAGCCGAGGTCGCCGATGCCGAGGACGGAGAGGCCGAGGCGGGCCTCGACGAGGGTGACCGGTGCGGCGACCAGCATGGTGAGGGCGAAGGCGACGCCCAGGTGGAGGGCGTGCCGCCAGGGCGGGATGCGGGCCGGGGAGCGGACGGCGGCGACGAGGGCGGCGGCGAGGACCAGGACGGCGGCGACGGGCAGCAGCCACCACGCGCGCGCGTCCTGGGCGGCGAGCGAGGACAGGTCGACGGTCGAGAGGTCCGGGCTGTCGCCCTTGCCCCGCAGGACGGCGTCGAGGACCTGCGGCATGGGCAGGCCGAAGGGCCCTCGGCCCTGCCCTCCCAGGAGCCGCCGATGCCCACGCCGAGGGCGAGCCAGGCGACGTTGGGGAGGCCCAGGAGGAGGACGGCGAGGGTGCTCGCGGCGTGGCCCTCGGTCGCCGCGACGACGATCCCGATGACCAGGCCCACGAGGACGTACGCGAGGAGCAGCAGGAGCATCGCGAAGGCCGCGGGGCGGACGGGTTCCTGGTAGCGGACGAGCCGGGGCGGCAGCGGGGTCCCCCGGGAGACGAGGAGGGCGACGGCGAGCACGCCGAGGATCCACAGGAGGCCGTAGAAGAGCGTGGGGCCGAGGTCGGTGCGGAAGCCGACGGTGGGGTTCGTGGCGTTGAGGAGCTCGCCGAAGAGGTCCATGAGGGACCCCTGGGAGGTGTCGCCGCCGAGGGTGAGGGGGAAGTCGTGGCGGGCGAGGGCCGAGAGGCCCGCGAGGGCGGCCAGCCAGAGCACGACGACGCTCGCCGCGCGGAGCAGGAGCGCGCGGACGCTGGTCACCGCGTGGTGGCGCAGGGGGCGCAGGAAGCAGTAGCCGGTGACCAGGGCGCCCACCAGGGTGACGGTGAGCGGCATGGCGGTCAGTTCGGCCTGGGTGCCGGCGAGGGCGCCCGCGTCGCCGGAGAGGTCGACCTTGCCGCCCGAGGCCATGACGACGACCGCGGCGAGGATCTCGGTGAAGCCGCCGGGCAGGTCGGCGGCGCCCGCGCCCAGAGGCCCAGCCCGGCGACGACGCCCATCGCGGCGAACCCGGCGACCACGGCGGCCAGGGCCTGGAGGGCGACGCGGGCGGGGGACCCGGTAGGGATCGCGGGGGGCCGCGCGGAGGTGGGGAGCCGACTGCTCACCCTGCCCACGCTAGTACCGGCGCCGGGGCTCCGCTTGCGGACGGGCGCCGTTCGGCGCACACAATGGGCGCGGAACGGAAGAAAGGAAACAACGTGACTTCCCACCCGCCGTCCGGCCCTCCCTCCGGCCCTCCGTCGGTTCCCCCACAGGTCCCCCTCGGGCCCCTCTCGGGCCCGGGTACACGCCGGGAACCGCCGGCCCCCGCCACCGCCCGGCCCGCCCCACGGCGGCTCGGGGGCGGCGGCCCGTCCGGCGGCGGCCCGTCCGGTGGCGGTTCGGGGAGCGGTGGCCCACCCGGCGGTGGCCCACCCGGCGGCGGCCCGTCCGGCGGCGGTGGCTCCGGAGGCGGTGGCGGCGGTTCCGGGCCGACCGGCGGCGGGGCGGCAAGAGCGGGGCGGGGCGGCCCCTGGTGGCGTTCCGTCCCCAAGGTCGCCTCGCTCACCGCCGTGCTCGTGGCGGCCGCCGCGCTGGCCGTCGTCCTCACCAACCGCCCCGACGGCAAGAGCGACACGGCGGGTTCCGGCAGCGGCGAGGTCTTCCTGCAGAACGCCGCCGCGTCCGGCCCGGACCCCTTCACCCGGTCGACGGCGCGCGCCGACGGCGGTTCCGCCCCGCCGGCCTCGCTGCCGCCCTGTACCGCCTCGGCCGTGCCCGAGATGTCGGGGTCGACGCCCGGTCTCTACGGCGGGACGCGGTCGGTCTCCAGCTGCGACGTGGAGCAGCAGGTCCGCTACCTCCGGGGAGCCCGCGAAGAACGCGGCCTTCGCCTCCGTCGTCGGGATCCGGCCGGACGACGTGCCGCCTACCTCCGCTCCCTGACCCCGCTTCAGCTGCGGGTGGACACCCGGGTGACGAACCACGGCTTCCGGAACGGCGCGGCCACCACCTACCAGGCGGTGCTCCAGGCCGGCACGGCCGTCATGGTCGACGGCCACGGGGTGCCCCGGGTGCGCTGCGCCTGCGGCAATCCACTGACCGGCCCGGTGGCGCAGAAGGCGCCGCGCACGACGGGCACGCCCTGGCAGGGGTACAGCTCCCAGCAGGTCGTCGTGGTGGCGCCCTCGGTGACGGTCGTGAACGTCTTCGTGGTGTACGACCCCCGGGACGACGGCTGGTTCGCGCGCGAGCACGGCGACACCGGCGGGCACGACAGGCCCACCCCGCCGCCTCCCCCGCCGCCCACGGCCTCCCCGTCCACCCTGGCGCCGTCCTCGCCGTCCTCGTCCAGCTCGTCCCCGTCGGTCCCCCCGTCCTCGCCGGTGCCGTGCGTGACCGTGACGGGCACGGGACCTGACGCCGAGCGGCGGGACCACTCCGTCGCCCTGCCCCTCGACGCTCTCCCTCCGGTGTCGTCGTCCCCGCCGGAGTCGCCGCCCGACTCCTCCGGTCCCACGGACTCGTCGCCGTCGACGGAGTCGTCGAGTCCGGAGTCGGCGAGCCCGGAGTCGGCGCCCGCCCCGGACGGTTCGGCGGAGGTCACGAGCCGGTCGCCGGACCAGCAGGCCGCCCAGCGGGCGGACGACACGGCCTCTCCCCGTCCCCGCGCCCGGCCCCCGTCCCGCGCCCGTCGCCTGAAGGCCCTCCGGAGCCAGGCGCCGATCGGCAGGGGCGGGCCGTCCGCTCCTCCGCGCGCAGCTGCCACATCCGCTCGTCGCGGTCGGTGAAGTGTCCGGACACGGGTCGTCCCCTTTCCTCCTGAGCGTGACCACCAGGCCACTGGAAAGGAGTCTGTAACCTTATTGGCCCGGACAGCAGAGCCAATGAGGAGTGATTGGCATGGCAGTGGCACGTGTGGTCCACACCGCGGACCGGACCCTGACCGGTCGCCAGCTCGCGTCGCTCCTCACCCCGCCCGCGGAGGGCCGGTTCGGGTACCGGGAGCTCGCCCGTGCCGTGCGGGAGGCGCTGCTCGACGGCCGGGTGGCGTTGCGTCTGCGGCTGCCGGCCGAGCGGGAGCTCGCCTCGGTGCTCCTGGTGAGCCGGACCACCGTGACCAGCGCGTACGACCTGCTGCGGGAGAGCGGTTACGCGCACAGCCGGCGCGGCGCCGGTACGTGGACCGCGCTGCCGGAGGGGCAGGCGCCCACCGTCCTGGGCGGTTTCCACGACGACGCGGGCGCGACCATCGACCTGGCCCTCGCCGCTCCGCAGGCGCCGGAGGACGAGCTGTCCGCCGCGCTCGCGGCGGCCGCCGCCGAGCTGCCCCGGTACGCCGGCGCGCAGGGCTATCACCCGTACGGGCTGCCCGCGTTGCGCGCCGCGATCGCCGAGCGCTACACGGCCCGCGGCCTGCCGACCCTCCCGGAGCAGATCCTCGTCACGACCGGGGCGCAGCAGGCCGTCTCGCTGGTGCTCACGCTGCTCGGCCGGGCCGGCGACCGGGTGCTCGCCGAGAACCCCTCGTACACCAACGCCCTCGACGCGATGCGGGGGCGCATGCTCCGCGTCACTCCGGTGCCGGTCACGGAGGCCGGGTGGGACACCGGGCTCGTCGACGCGGCGCTCCGGCAGACCGCGCCGCGCCTGGCCTATCTGATCCCGGACTTCCACAATCCGACCGGGCGGCTCATGCCGGCGGAGCAGCGCCGGGAGCTCGCGCGGTCCGCGCGGGCCACCGGGACCTGGCTGGTGGTCGACGAGACGCTGACGGACACGGCCCTGGACGTGCCCGCGCCGCTGCCGTTCGCGGCGGCGGCCGGCGAGGCGACGGCGAGCAGATCGTCTCCGTCGGCTCGCTGAGCAAGAGCTGCTGGGGCGGGCTGCGGGTCGGCTGGGTCCGGGCCGCGTCACGCGTCGTGACCGAGCTGGCCCGGGTCCGGATCACCGCCGACCTGTCCGGTTCGGTGCTCGACCAGCTGGTGGCCGTCGCCCTGATGGACCGCCTCGACGTGATCGTGCCGCGGCGCCAGGAGGAGCTGCGGCTGCGCCGGTCCGCGCTGGCCGACGCCCTCGCCCGCCACGTGCCGGAGTGGCGGTGGGCGGTGCCGCCGGGCGGGATGTGCCTCTGGATCGACCTGGGCGGCCGGTGGCCTCCTCCCTCGCGGCCCGGGCCCTGCGCCATGGGGTGCGGGTGGAGGGCGGCGCCCGGTTCGGGTGGACCCGGGCACGCACGAGCACCGGCTGCGGATCCCGTTCACCCTGCCCGTGGAGGTGTACGAACCGGCGGCGGAGCGGCTCGCGGCGGCCCTGGAGGGCGATCCCGGGCGCTTCGCCGATCCGGGCCTGCCGGACTGGGTGGCCTGAGGCGGTCATATTCGGATGCCCGGTCCCGGGGGTAGGTGTACGGTCCACCGGGTGGAACCGCTGACCGACACACAGATCCGCTCGTCCTTCGTGAACTGCACCAAGGGCGAGGCCTCGCGCCTCAAGCTGCCCCTGGACTTCGCCGAGCTCCCCTGGGAGGACCTGGACTTCCTCGGCTGGGTCGATCCGGGCGCGCCCTGCGGGCGCACCTGGTCGTGCCGCGCGCGGACGGTCCGCTCGGCGTGACCTGCGGGTCCCGGCCACCGGCCGGACCAGCGCCGTGAAGTCGAGCATGTGCCAGGTCTGTCTGACCGCGCACGCCTCCTCGGGGGTCACGCTCCTGGTGGCTCCGCTGGCCGGCAGCCGCGGCCGCGAGGGGAACACGGTCGGGATCTACCTCTGCGCCGACCTCGCCTGCTCCCTCTACGTCCGGGGCCGCCGGCAGCCGAAGCTCCGCCACCGGCGCCACGAGGAGTCCCTCACCCTCGACGAGCAGGTCGCCCGTCTGACGGGCAACCTGGACGCGTTCCTCGACCGGGTGACGGCGGGTTAGGACCCGTGCGCCGGCTCAGCGGAAGGCCTGCTCGCCGGTGAGCGCCTTGCCGATGACCAGGGAGTGGACCTCGCTCGTGCCCTCGTAGGTGAGCACCGACTCCAGGTTGTTGGCGTGGCGCAGCACCGGGTACTCCAGGGTGATGCCGTTGGCGCCCAGGATGGTGCGGCATTCGCGGGCGATGGCGATGGCCTCGCGGACGTTGTTCAGCTTGCCCACGCTGACCTGCTCGGGGGTGAGGGCTCCGGCGTCCTTGAGGCGGCCGAGGTGGAGGGCGAGGAGCATGCCCTTGCCGAGTTCGACGGACATGTCGGCGAGCTTCTGCTGCGTGAGCTGGTAGGAGGCGAGGGAGCGGGCGAAGACGACCCGGTCCCGGGCGTAGGAGATCGCCGTCTCCAGGCAGTCGCGGGCGGCTCCGAGCGCGCCGAAGACGATGCCGAAGCGGGCCTCGTTGAGGCAGCCGAGCGGGCCGGAGAGGCCGCGGGCCTCCGGCAGCATCGCGTCGGCGGGGAGCCGCACGTCCTCGAAGACCAGTTCGCTGGTGACGCTCGCCCGCAGCGACAGCTTCATCTTGATCTCGGGGGCGCTGAATCCGGGGGTTCCGGCCGGTACGAGGAAGCCGCGGACGCCGTCCTCGGTGCGCGCCCAGACGACGGCGACGTCGGCCACCGAGCCGTTGGTGATCCACATCTTGGTGCCGTTGAGCACCCAGTCGGAGCCGTCCCGCTTGGCGTTGGTCCGCATGGCGCCGGGGTCGGAGCCCGCGTCCGGTTCGGTGAGGCCGAAGCAGCCGATGTACTCGCCGGCCGCCATCTTCGGCAGCCAGCGCTGCTTCTGCTCCTCGGAGCCGTACTTCCAGATCGCGTACATGGCGAGCGAGCCCTGCACGGAGACGAGGGAGCGCAGTCCGGAGTCGACGGCCTCCAGCTCCAGACAGGCGAGGCCGTACGCGACGGAGTTGGTGCCCGCGCAGCCGTAGCCCTCCAGGTGCATGCCGAGCACTCCGGTCGCGCCGAGCGTGCGGGCCAGCTCGCGGGCGGGGATCTCCCCCTTCTCGAACCAGCCGGCGACGTGCGGCCGCAGTTCGCGGTCGGCCACGGCGCGGACGGTGTTCCGGATCTCCCGCTCCTCGTCGGTGAGCAGTCCGTCGAGGGCGAGCAGGTCGAAGGGGTGGACGGGGGTGGACGGCGACTTCACGGACGGCCTCCTGGCGACTGTGGCAACTCGGCGAACCGCAGCGTAGCCCCCGATCGGATATTGGATCCAGTATTGATAATCCGGGATCCAGACCCTACGGTCCGATTGGATCCAATCTCCGGTATCCGGTATCTCCAGCGGGAGCGAGGGAAGCTGCATGCGCGCAGACCAGCCGGGCACACCAGGGACGCCCCCGACGGGAGGCGCCCTCTCCGGCATCGTCGTCGCCGACTTCGGCCGGGTCCTCGCCGGGCCGTACATGACGATGCTCCTCGCCGACCTGGGCGCGGACGTGATCAAGATCGAACGGCCGGGCTCCGGCGACGACACGCGCGCGTGGGGCCCGCCGTTCGCCGGCGGGGAGGCCACGTACTTCCTCGGCGTGAACCGGAACAAGCGCTCCGTGACGCTCGACCTCACGGATCCCGAGGACCTGGCCACGGCCCGCGCGATCGTGGACCGCGCGGACGTCCTCGTCGAGAACTTCCGCCCCGGGACGATGGAGAAGCTCGGCCTCGGATACGAGGACGTGCGGGTCGACAACCCCGGGCTCGTCTACTGCTCGGTGACCGGCTTCGGCACCGCGGAGGGCGCCCGGCTGCCGGGCTACGACCTGCTCGTCCAGGCCATGGGCGGCCTCATGAGCGTGACCGGCGAACCCGGCGGGCGGGGCACGAAGGCGGGGGTCGCCCTGGTCGACGTCATCACCGGCCTCCACGCGGGCATGGGCGTCCTCGCCGCCCTGCGGCACCGGGAGCGCACCGGCGAGGGCCAGCGGGTCGAGGTCTCCCTGCTCGGCTCCCTCCTCTCGGCGCTCACCAACCAGGCCGCCGCCCACCTCGGCGCCGGAGTCGTGCCGCGCGCGATGGGCAACAGGCACCCGAGCATCACCCCGTACGAGGTCTTCGAGGCCCGGGACCGGCCGCTGGTCCTCGCCGTCGGCAACGACCGGCAGTTCGGGACCCTGTGCGAGCGGCTCGGCCGGCCGGAACTCGCCGGGGACCCCCGCTTCGCGACGAACACGGCCCGGGTCGCCCACCGGGAGGAGCTGGTCGAGGCCCTCGGCGGGCCGCTGGGCACCCGTACCGCCGACGACTGGTTCGAGGAGCTCACCGCCGCCGGCGTGCCCTGCGGGCCGATCAACGACCTGGCGGCCGCCTTCGACCTCGCCGACCGGCTGGGGCTCGCCCCGCGCGTCCCCGAGTCCGAGGCCGGTCCCGGCCAGGTCGCCCACCCGATCCGGCTCGACGCCACCCCGCCCTCCTACCGCAGCGCTCCCCGCGCCTCGGCGAGCACACCGCCGGGGTGCTGTCGGAGCTGGGACGAGTCGTCCCCAGGGGGTCCGCGGCGGACGGCGACGCGTAGGAAGATGGTCGGCACCGGCCGGGGGACCGACCGGTGGCGGCACGAAGGAACGGAAGGTCACAGGCGATGAGCAGCGCGGTGCAGAAGCGGCGGCCGCAGACCGCCCAGCAGTTCGTCCTGGAGGAACTGCGGCGCGCCATCACCAGCGGGGAGCTCAGGCCCGGCGGACCGATCCGCCAGGAGGCCCTGGCGGCCCGGTTCGAGGTCAGCCGGGTGCCGCTCCGGGAGGCCCTGAAGTCCCTGGAGGCCGAGGGGCTCGTGGTCCATCACGTCCACCGGGGCTACTTCGTCGCGGAGCTCTCCCTGAACGACCTGGAGGAGATCTACCGGATCCGGGAGCTCCTGGAGACCGAGGCGGTCCGGATAGCGGTCCGGCGGCTGCCGGACGGCACGATCGCCACGCTCGAACGGATCCAGCGGGAGGTCGAACGGGCCGCCGACGAGGGGGACGTGGCCGCGATGGCGGCGGCCAACCGGCTCTTCCACTTCACCCTCATCGAGGCCTCCGGGATGCCGCGCCTCGTCCGCCTCGTCACGACCCTGTGGGACTCCACCGACGCGTACCGCTCGCTCTACTACACCGAGTCCCCGCACCGGAAGCAGGCCGTGCGGGAGCACCGCGCCGTGCTCTCCGCCCTCCGCCACGGCGACGAGGACGCCGCCGTCCGCCGGCTCGACGAGCACCGCGCCCACGCGGTGGCGGCCCTGCGCGAGGTCCTGGACCTGGAGCGGGACTGAACCCCGGACCGCCGGCGGCTCAGGACCGCCGACACCCCCGGACCGCCACCGGCGGCGGACTGGTGTTCAGCGGGCTCACTCGTTCCGGTCACGGAGACGGCCTCGCCGTCACGCCTCTCCCGCAGCGCGGTTACCGAGACGCACTCATTGAGCCAGGCCCGGATCGACGGGCCGCGGATGACAGGTGACGGACATGCGAACCGAGGCCGCCCAGCGGGTCGAGCTGGTCTTCTCCCTCTTCGACGCCAATGGCAACGGGGTCATCGACTCCGACGACTTCGACCTGATGACGGACCGCGTCCTGAAGGCGGCGACCGCGTCGGACGACGGCGCCAAGGCCGCCATCCGGGCCGCGTTCCGCCGGTACTGGACGACGCTGGCCACGGAACTGGACGCCAACGGCGACGGTGTGATCACCGTCGAGGAGTTCCGTCCGTTCGTGCTCGACCCCGAGCGCTTCGGCCCCACGATCAGCGAGTTCGCCGACGCGCCTCGGCCCTCGGCGACCCCGACGGTGACGGTCTGATCGAGCGTCCCCTCTTCCTGGACCTGATGACGGCGATCGGCTTCGGGGAGGAGAACATCCACGCGCTCTTCGACGCCTTCGCCCCGGACGCCGAGGACCGCATCACCGTGGCCGTCTGGGCCGAGGGCATCGTGGACTACTACGCGCCGGACATGGCCGGCATCCCGGGCGACCAGCTGGTGGCCGTCGGGACCGCCTGACCCGTCCGTGAGCGCGGGGCCCGTCCTGGGCCCCGCGCTCACCCTCGTACGGACGTCACGGCCGGGGCTTGTGGGCGAACACCCAGCGGTTTCCCTCCAGCGCGTCGTTCGGCTCGGGAGGGGGCCGCGACCGTGCCGGCGGGTGAACTCGAAGGGCGTGTGCATCGAGGTGGACCAGCCCCCGGCCGCCAGGGCGCCCGCGGAGTCGGGCCGTGGCCCCAGGTCGAAGAGGCCGAGCAGGTCGATGCCGCTCTGCTCCCGCGTCGCCGTGTAGATCGGGCTGTCGCGGTACACCAGCAGGTCCTTCTCCAGCTTGGCCTCGAAGGCCAGGGCGCTGCCCCCGGCGGCCAGCCCGTCCACCGCGTCGAGGAGCCGCGTCTCGGCGGGACCCGGCAGGTAGAAGAGGAGCCCCTCGGCCAGCCAGACGCTCGGCGCGGCCGGGTCGAATCCGGCGGCGGTCAGCGCGGTGACCCAGTCCGCCCGCAGGTCGACCGGTACGGGGACGCGCTTGACCCGGGGGGCGGCCGACAGGTCCGTGAGCACCCGCTGCTTGAAGTCCAGCACGCCCGCCCTGTCGATCTCGAAGACCACCAGGTCGGACGGCCAGTCCAGCCGGTAGGCGCGCGTGTCCAGGCCCGCGCCGAGCAGGACCACCTGGCGGACGCCCGGACGGACCGCTCCGAGGAGGAAGTCGTCGAGCACCCTGGTCCGCAGGCCGAAGTAGCGGGCGAAGCGCCCCCACAGCGGGTTGGCGTCCCCGTCCGGGACCTGTTCGATGCGCACCGGCCAGTCCGCGCACGCCGGGGCGGCGTACACGAAGTGCTCCGCGTGGACGTCCTGGGCCAGGCTGTCGTGGCGGTGGGTCTCGATCGCGCGGGCCGCGGCGACCAGGAGGGCGGTCAGGCCCACGCCTCCGTCCACGCCTTCCACGTCTGTCTGCTGCGGCGCCTTGCCGGTCATGTCTTCTCCGTCTGCGGTGGTGCGGGGGTGCGGGGTGTCTTCTGGTCGGACGGGGTGGGTGCGCGGGCCGCGCTCATCGGTGCGCGGTCTCCGGGAGCAGGACGGGTTTGACCACCCGGCCCGCGTCGCAGTCGCGTTCGGCCTCGTTGATGTCGGCCAGCGGGTAGGTGCGGATCAGCTGGTCGAAGGGGAAGCGTCCGGCCTGCCACAGCGCGGTCAGCCGGGGTATCAGCAGTCCCGGTACGGCGTCCCCCTCGCAGATGTGGCGGAGGCCGCGGCCCCGGTCGAGCGTGCCCGTTTCCAGTGGCAGCGCGGTGTGGAGGCGTGCCACGAGGCCGAGGGTGCCGGTGGGGCGCAGGGCCCGGAGCGCGTCGTTGATGAGCGGGGCCGAGGCCGTGGTGTCCAGGGCGTACCGCGCGCCGCCGTCGGTCAGCCGGCGGATCCGTTCGGGCAGTCCGGGCGTGTCGGCGTGCAGTGGGACCGCGCCGAACCGTTCGGCCAGGGCGAGCCGTCCGGGGTGCCGGTCGACGGCCACGGTCGGTGCGCCGGCGGCGGTGGCCGCCATCACCGCGCCAGGCCGACGGATCCGGCGCCGAGGACGGCCAGCGGGTCGCCGGGGCCCGCGCCGAAGGTGTTCAGGACGGCTCCGGCACCGGTGAGGAAGCCGCAGCCGAGGGGGCCGAGCAGTGCGAGCGGCAGCGCGGGTCGACCCGGACGGCGTTGCGGGCCGGGACGAGCGCGTACGCGGCGAAGGAGGACTGGCCGAACCAGCGGGGGGCCAGCGCCTTCCCCGTCGCGTCGGTCAGCCGGGGCGGCTGCTCCTCGCGTCCCCCGAAGAGGTTGAGGGAGGCGAAGGAGTCGCAGTAGGCGGGGGCCGCGCCGAGGCAGTTGCGGCAGTGTCCGCAGGAGTCGAAGCTCAGGACGACGTGGTCGCCCACGCCGATCGTGCTGTCGGGGCCGCCGCCCGTCCGCACCACGACGCCGGCGCCCTCGTGGCCGAGGACGGCGGGCAGCGGGCTGCGTCCGGCGGACCGCCGGACGGCGAGATCGGTCCGGCACATCCCGGTGCCCGCGATCTCGACCAGGATCTCGCCGGGGCGGGTTCCGTCCGCAGGGCCACCTCCTCGACCGTGAACGGGTCCTCGTACGCGCGCAGTACCGCCGCCCGGAACCTCATCGTCACGCCTCCCTGGGGCGGTGGACGACGAACGGCCGGAGGTTGCCGTAGAGCCCCACGGTCCGCCCGCGACGCCGACTCCGCTGTCCTTGGCGCCCGCGAAGGGCTGGGCGAGGGACAGTTCGGCATGGTGGTTGATCCAGGCCGTGCCGCATTCGAGCCGGTCGGCCACCGCCTCGGCCCGGTCGAGGTCGGTGCCCCAGACGGAGCCGCCGAGGCCGAAGCCGGTGCCGTTGGCCGCGTCGACGGCTTCGTCGAGGGTGCGGTACGGCAGGACCGGCAGCACCGGTCCGAACTGTTCCTCGGTCACCACCGGGCTGTCGGGCGGGACGTCGGTGAGGATCGTGGGAGCGAAGAAGTGTCCCGGCCCGTCCTGCCGGTGGCCGCCGGAGGCCGCGCGGGCGCCGTCCGCGAGGGCCCGCTCCGTGATCCGTTCGACCCGGGCCAGCTGCGGGGCGTTGTTGACCGGACCGATCCGGGTGCCAGGGTCGAGGCCGGGCCCGACGGCGACGCTCTTCGCCCGCTGGGCGAGGGCCTCGACGACCTCGGCGTGGAGGCGGGCCGGGGCGTAGACGCGTTTGACCGCCATGCAGACCTGTCCGCAGTTGCGGAACGCCGCCCAGAACAGCCGGTCCGCGATCCGGTCCACGTCGACGTCGTCCAGCAGGACGGCCGCGTCGTTGCCGCCCAGTTCCAGGGTGACCCGGGCGAGCGAGGCCGCCGCCGCCCCGGCGACGGCCCGCCCGGTGGGCACCGAGCCGGTGAAGGTGACGTGGCGGATGCCCGGGTGGGAGGCGAGGCGGGCGCCGAGGGGTTCGCGGCCGGTGACGACGGTCAGGACGTCCTCGGGCAGGGCCGTGGCGAGGACGGAGCCGAGCAGCCGGGTGGCGAGCGGTGTGAACGGCGAGGGCTTGAGGACCATGGTGTTGCCCGCCGCGAGCGCGGGCGCGAACTCGCCGCCGCGAGCTGGAGCGGGAAGTTCCACGGCACGATCGCCGCGACGGGCCCGAGGAGCGCCAGCGGACCTCGCTGTCCACGGGCCGGCCGTCGTCGATCCGGCGGGTCCGGGGCCAGGTCGGCGAAGTAGCGCAGCCGGGCCGCCGTACGGGCGACCTCCGCGTGCGACTCGGCCAGGGGCTTGCCCTGTTCCCTGGTGAGCAGCCGGGCGAGGTCCTCGCCGGCCGTCTCCACGGCGTCGGCCGCGCCGCGCAGCGCGGCGGTGCGGGCCTCGGGGTCGGCGCGCCACGCGTGCCAGGCCCGCCGGGCGCGCGCGACCACCTCGTCCAGGGCGTCCGGCTGCTGGTCAGGGGCCTCGTCGAAGGTCTCCCCGGTGGCCGGGTCGACGACGGGGAGGCGTCCGGTCCGGGGTCCGGGGCGCCAGCGGCCCGGACCCCGGCGTGCCGGGGTCAACGCGCCGCCGGGACGCCGACGGCGTGCTCCCTGGCCTGCCGGTCCATCTCCGCCCGGAAGGCGGCCACCAGATCCGGCCGGATCCGCCCGGCGTTGCGGTCGCCGCCCTCGCAGACCGCTCCCCGTACGCCCACGATGTCCGTGCCCATGCGGGTCAGGGGCCGAGGTCGGCCTGGCCGACGCTGCCGGCGAGGGCCGCGAGCAGGCGGCGGCGTGGGCCCGCCGCACGAACTCGGCGCAGACCTCCGGGGCACGTGGTCGAACAGGCGGGTGCCGTCCTTGACGGCGGTGTCGAGCATGGCCGCGTCGGCGCCGGAGCGGGCGGCGATGTCGGGCACGGCGAGCGGGTTGACGCAGCCGACGCGGTGGGCGTCGGCGTAGCCGGAGGCGACGACGAGGGCGTCGGGGCGGTGGTCCTTCACCGCCCGGACGACCGCGCGCATGACCTCGACGCCCTGCTCGGGCGTCGTGCATCCGTAGAGGCCGACCTTGATGTACGTGGCGCCGGAGACGACCGCGCCGAGCGCGGCCTGCGCCACCGTGCCGGGCTTGTACGGGACGTCGCCGACGGTGGCCGAGACCGGCTTGTCCGCCGGTACCGCCTCGCGGATCTCCCTGATGACCCAGGGGAAGTTGGCGCCGAGCGAACCCTCGTCGGGCTTCTTGACGTCGACGATGTCGAGGTGCTCCGCCGCCTTCGCGCAGTCGAGGGCTTCCTCGACGCCGTCCGGGGAGATGAGAAGCAGCACCCTGAGTTCCTTCCGTCGCGGGACCAGCGTGCGTTCATCCTTTCCGGCGCCCCGGGGCGCCGGTAGAGCGCGCGGAGTTCCCATGGCGCTCATGCGCACGCGCAACGCGCCGTGCGTATCGGGGCGAAGGGGACTCATCAGGCATCCCCGAGGGGTTCGGGGCGGGGAGCCATCTCGAACATTGATACGACTCAGTCCGTATCGCGGACATGATGTGACGGGCGGGAGTCGCCGCTGCCAGGATGCCCGCATGACTCCCGCCCTCGTCTCCCGCCGCCACGTGGATCTTCTGCGTGTCGCGGGGATGCTGTGTCGGTCCGAGTCCCGCTGTCGCGCGGCCTGTTGCTGAGCCTTTTCCCGGCTCTCCGCACGTCCTCGTACCGTCGGCCGTTTTCGCGCGCCGGCCGTCCGCGCCGCTCACGACGCCTCCCGCGGCCCTGAACCCACGGGGCCTTCCTCCACGTTTCCCGCGCCTTTCGGGCTGCCGCGCGCACCCGTCCCGGCTCCGCTCCTTCCCGAGGTACGTCCGCATGTCCTCTTCCACCGCCCCGTCCTGCACTGGTTCCTGCCCACCGGCGGCGACGGCCGCGACCCCGGCGGGTGACCGCCGTCCAGGGCCGTTCCACCGCCGCGACCCGCCGCGGTGCCGACCTCGGCTATCTGGCCCAGGTGGCCCGCGCGGCCGAACAGGCCGGGTTCGCCCGGCTCCTGACGCCCGTGGGGCTCGGCTGCGTGGATCCGTGGGTGCTGACCTCGGCCGTCGCCGCGGTGACGGAGCGGATCGGCTTCCTCGTCGCGTTCCGCGCCGGTCTCGCCCAGCCGACGCTGATCGCGCAGCAGGCGGACACGTTCCGGCGCCTCTTCGGCGACCGGATCGCCCTGAACGTCGTCACCGGCGGCGATCCGGTCGAGCAGAAGGCGTACGGAGACCACCTCCCGAAGGACGAGCGGTACGTGAGGACGGGTGAACTCATGTCCGTCGTCCGCGAGTTGCTCGACGGCGGCACCGTCACGCTGGACGGGCGCCACGTACGGGTCGAGGAGGCCCGGCTGACGGCGCCCGCCGTCGGCACGCCCGTGCCCCTCTACTTCGGCGGCGCCTCCCCGAGGCCGAGGAGGTCGCGGCGCGCCACGCCGAGGTGCAGCTGCTCTGGGGCGAGCCCCGGCCGCCGTGGCGGAACGCGTCGCCCGGGTCCGGGCCGAGGCCGCGCGGATGGGCCGCACCCTGCGCTTCGGCATCCGTCTGCACGTCATCACCCGGGACACCGCGGCCGAGGCCTGGCAGGAGGCCGACCGGATCCTCGCCGGCTTCGACCCCGAGGCGGTCCGCGCCTCGCAGGAACGGTTCGCCCGGATGGACTCCACCGGGCAGGCCCGGATGACCGCGCTGCACGGCGGCTCCGCCGAGGCCCTGACCGTCGCGCCCAACCTGTGGGCGGGCATCGGCCTGGTCCGCGAGGGCGCCGGGACGGCGCTCGTCGGCTCGCACGACGACGTCGCGCGGCGGCTCTTCGAGTACGGGCGGGCCGGCATCGACGAGTTCGTCCTCTCCGGCTACCCGCACCTCGAAGAGGCCTACCGCGTCGGCGAGGAGGTGGCGCCCCGGCTGCGGGCGCTCACCGAGGCGGCGGCCGGGAAGGCGGCGGCGTGAGCACCCTCACCGGGAAGACCGTCCGGACCACCGCCCCGCGCCCGTGTCCGCGCGTCCGGCCCGCCGGGTCCGGGCCGGGGTGAGCGCCCTGCGCTGGCCGCGCTGCGGCTCCTCGCGCTGGTGGTGCTGCTCGCCGCCTGGCAGGCCGTGGTCTCCGCCGGCGTCTGGCCCCGGGTCCTGGTCCCGTCGCCGGGCGACGTGGGACGGGCCTTCGTGCGGGCGTCGACCGTCCACGACGGGGTGCGCGGCATCAGCGACCACCTGCTCGTCGAGCACCTCGCGGTCTCCCTGCGCCGGATCGCGATCGGCACGGGGTACGCGGCGCTCGTCGGCATCCCCCTGGGGCTGCTGATCGGCGTGGTGAAGCCGCTCGCCGTGGTCCTGGAACCGGCCGTCACGTTCCTGCGCACGCTGCCCCCGCTGGCGTACCTCTCCCTCCTCGTCATCTGGTTCGGCATCGACGAGTCCCCGAAGATCTGGCTGCTGCTCATCGCCGCGCTGCCGCCCGTCGCGGCGGCGACCGCGGCGGCCGTACGGGCGTTCCCGCCGATCTGGTCGAGGCGGGACGGGCCCTGGGTGCGGGGCCGGTGACGCTGCTGCTCTCCGTCCGGCTGCCCGCCGCGCTGCCGGAGATCCTCACCGGGGTGCGGATCGCCGTCGGCATCGCGTACACCTCGGTCGTCGCCGCCGAGACCATCAACGGCGTCCCCGGCATCGGCGGCATGATCCGGGACGCCCAGCGCTACAACCAGACCGACGTCGTCATCGCCGGCATCCTCGCGATCGGTCTCTCCGGGATCGCCCTCGACGCGCTGTTCAAGGGCCTGGAGCGGGTCGCCGTCCCGTGGCGCGGCCGCGCCTGAGCCCCGCACCCCCCCCTTCAAGTCACCCGATCTCTCCGAAGGAACCGTCATGCCCTCGTCCCGTCGCGGCGCCGTCCTCGCCGCCTCCGCCACCGCCCTGCTGCTCGCCCTGTCCACCACCGCCTGCGGCACCGGCGCCGACGCCGCCGCGGGGAAGGACGGGAAGGTCCGGTGCGCATCGCGTACCAGGCGATCCCCAACGCCGATCTGGTGGTGAAGAACCAGAAGCTCCTGGAGAAGGCCCTGCCGGACGCCGAGGTGTCCTGGGTGAAGTTCGACTCGGGCGGTGACGTCAACACCGCCGTGATCGCCGGGGCCGTGGACCTGGGGCTGCTCGGTTCGAGCCCGGTCACCAAGGGCCTCTCGGCGCCGCTGGACATCCCGTACAAGGTGGTGTGGATCCACGATCTGATCGGCGACAACGAGGCCCTCGTCGCCAGGAAGGACATCGCGTCCGTCGCCGCCCTCAAGGGCCGGAAGATCGCCACGCCCTTCGGGTCGACCTCGCACTACTCCCTGCTCGTGGCGCTGGAGTCGGCCGGTCTGAAGACCTCCGACGTGACGCTCGTCGACCTCCAGCCGCAGGACGCGCTCGCGGCCTGGAAGCGGGGCGACATCGACGCCGCCTATGTGTGGACGCCGAGCCTGACCGAGCTGAAGAAGGACGGAAAGGTGCTGGTCACCAGCCGTGCGATCGCGGAGCGGGCAAGCCGACCGCCGACCTGGGGGTGGTCACCGACGCGTTCGCGGCGAAGCACCCGGAGATCGTGGACGCCTGGCTGAAGGCGGAGGACCAGGCCGTGAAGCTCGCCAAGGGCGACCCCGCGAAGGCGGCCTCGGCCATCGGCGCCGAGCTGAACCTCGCGCCCGACGAGGCCCGGAAGCAGCTCGCCGAGCTGGTCCTGCTCACCGCGAAGGAGCAGCAGGGCGCCCCGTACCTCGGCAGGCCCGGGGCCCCGGGGCGCTCGCCTCGAACCTGCGCGACGCCGCCGTGTTCCTCAAGGGGCAGAAGGCGATCGACGCCGTGCCCGAGCAGGCCGACTTCGCGAAGGCCCTCGCGGTGGAGGAGCTGGCCCGTGCCGCCCGCTGAGGCCTCCCCGCCCCGCCGACATCGAGCTGTCGGACGTCGGCGTCCGGTACAGGACGGCCAAGGCGCCCGTCGTCGCGGTCGCCGGCGTCTCGCTGGCGGTGGAGCCGGGCGAGTTCGTGGTCCTGGTCGGTCCCTCGGGCTGCGGCAAGACGACGCTGCTCCGCCTGGTGGCGGGCTTCGAGCGGCCCGCGACCGGCGCGGTGGAGGTGCGCCGGAAGGTCGGCGTCGTCTTCCAGCAGCCGCGCCTCTTCCCGTGGCGCACGGTGGGCGGGAACCTCGCCTTCGCCCTGGCCCGGCACGGGTGCCCTGGGGCGAACGGGCCGCGCGCATCGAGGAGCTGCTCTCCCTGGTGGGGCTGTCCGGGATGGCCCGGCGACGGACCTGGGAGCTGTCGGGCGGGCAGCGGCAGCGGGTCGCGATCGCGCGGGCGCTGGCGGCGGAGCCCCAGGTCCTGCTGATGGACGAGCCGTTCGCCGCCCTGGACGCGCTGACCCGCGAGCGCCTCCAGGAGGAGGTGCGCACCCTGGCGGCCACGACGGGCGCGACCGTCCTCTTCGTGACGCACTCCGCCGAGGAGGCCGTCCTCCTCGGCTCCCGGGTCCTGGTCATGGCGGCCGGTCCGGGCCGTGTGGTCGCCGAGGTGGCCGTGCCCTGCCCCGCGCCCGGAGACGGACGTGGCGTCCCTGCGCGGCGACCCGCCTTCGCCGCCCTGCGGGCGGAGCTGGCTGCGGCGACGCGGAACCCGGCGGCGGCCTGAGGGTGCCGTACGACCCCGCCCGGCGCCCGTCCGGCGCCCGGTGGGGTTCGCGCGCCGCGCGGGGCTGCGGTTACCCTGTGCGCCGGACGCGAGGAGGAACCATGGCGCGGATGCCGTCGGCCGAACGACGCAGGCAGCTGGTCGAGGCGGCGATCAGGGCGATGACCAGGGACGGAGTCGCCCGGACCACCACCCGGTCGATCTGCGCCGAGGCGGGGGTCTCGCTGAGCGTCTTCCACTACTGCTTCGACTCCAAGCAGGCGCTCCTGGAAGCGGCGATCGAGACGATCACCGGCAACTACGTGGCGCGCGTGAGGTCGGCGGTCGGGCCGGGCGCGACGCTGCGCGAGACCGTCCGGGGCGCCCTGCAGACGTACTGGGACCACGTCACGGCCCATCCGGGCGAGCACATGCTGACGTACGACCTCACCCAGTACGCCCTGCGGGAGCCCGGGTTCGAGCACCTGGCGCGCGCCCAGTACGACCAGTACGTGGTGTCGGCGGCGGCCCTGATCGAGCAGGTCCGCGGGGAGCGGGGGCTCGAACCCCGGGTGCCGGTGGAGGTGCTCGCGCGGTACCTGGCGGCGGCGATCGACGGGCTCACCCTCCAGTACCTGGTGCTGGGCGACAAAGCGGCGGCGGCCGAGAACCTGGATCTGACGGCCGATCAACTCGTATCCCTGTTCGAGGGTTGAGACCGGCTGGAGTCCGGCGTCCCGCCAACAGGTCATTTGACCCGGACTATTGACTCACTGTCTCGGGACCGCGATCCTCGGGGCGCCCGGGTACACCCCCACCGTCCGGAGGCATCGCACACATGACTCGATCCTTCTCACGCGGGAGGGGCGGCAGATCCGCCCTCCTCGCGCTGTTCATCGCCCTCGCCGCGGTGCTGTTCGGCTCCGCTCCGGTCCCCGCCGCCACGGCCGCCGGCGGGTGGTGGGAGCCCACCTCCCGGCCCGCGCCCGACTCGCAGATCAACGTCACGGGCGAGCCGTTCAAGGGAACGGACGCGCAGGGCAAGGTGCGCGGGTTCGTCGACGCGCACAACCACCTCATGTCCAACGAGGGCTTCGGCGGCCGGATGATCTGCGGGGCCACGTTCTCGCAGGCCGGTGCCGCCGACGCCCTGAAGGACTGCCCCGAGCACTACCCGGACGGCTCGGGGGCGCTCTTCGAGCACCTCACGGGCGGTGACAACGGGAAGCACGACCCGGTCGGCTGGCCCACGTTCAAGAGCTGGCCCGCCCCCAACTCGATGAGCCACCAGCAGAACTACTACGCGTGGGTCGAGCGGGCCTGGCGCGGCGGGCAGCGGGTCCTGGTCAACGACCTGGTGACCAACGGCCTGATCTGCTCGCTCCTGCCGCGCGACCGCGGCTGCGACGAGATGGACGCCATCCGGCTCGAAGCCCGCAAGAGCTACGAACTCCAGGCCTACATCGACCAGATGTACGGCGGTCCGGGCAAGGGCTGGTTCCGCATCGTCACCGACTCCGCGCAGGCGCGCTCGGTGATCAAGGAGGGCAAGCTCGCCGTCGTCCTCGGCGTGGAGACCTCGGAGCCCTTCGGCTGCAAGATGATCCTGGACGTCGCCCAGTGCAGCCAGGCGGACATCGACAAGGGCCTCGACGAGCTGTACGGGCTCGGCGTGCGCAGCATGTTCCTCTGCCACAAGTTCGACAACGCGCTGTGCGGCGTCCGCTTCGACAGCGGGACGACGGGCGTGGCGGTCAACATCGGCCAGTTCCTCTCGACCGGCACCTTCTGGGCCACCGAGAAGTGCGCGGGCCCGCAGCACGACAACCCGATCGGCCTCGCCGCCGCGCCGCCCGCGATGGCCGAGAAGCTGCCGGCCGGGGTGAGCGTCCCCTCGTACGCCTCCGACGCCCAGTGCAACACCCGGGGTCTCACACGGCTCGGGGAGTACGCCCTCAAGGGCATGATCCAGCGCGGCATGATGCTGGAGCTCGACCACATGAGCGTCAAGGCCGCCGGGCGGGCGCTCGACATGCTGGAGGCCGAGGAGTACCCGGGCGTCATCTCCAGCCACAGCTGGATGGACATGGACTGGACGGACCGGGTCTACCGGCTCGGCGGGTTCGTCGCCCAGTACATGGGCAGCGCCCAGGGCTTCGTCGGCGAGGCCGGCCAGAAGGCCGAGCTGCGCAAGAAGTACGGGGTCGGGCTCGGCTACGGCACCGACATGAACGGCGTCGGCGCCCACCCGGGGCCGGTCGGCGCGGACGCCCCGAACGCGGTGAAGTACCCGTTCCGCAGCTTCGACGGCGGCTCGGTCCTCGACCGCCAGGTCACCGGCGACCGCACCTGGGACCTCAACACCGACGGCGCCGCGCACAACGGCCTGGTGCCGGACTGGGTCGAGCAGATCCGGCTCTCCCCCGGCGGCCAGAGCGTCGTGGACGACCTGTCGCGGGGAGCGGAGTCGTACCTGACGACCTGGAAGAAGACCGAGGGCCACGAGCCGGGTGTGAACCTGGCGGCCGGGCAGCCGGTGTCGGCCTCCACCACCGAGTGGTGGAACCCCTTCGTGGACTTCTCGCCCGGCCTCACGGTCGACGGCAACACGGGGACCCGCTGGGCCAGCGAGTGGTCGGACGACCAGTGGCTGAAGGTGGACCTGGGCTCGGTGCGCCGGGTCGGGCGGGTCACGCTCGACTGGGAGCGGGCCTACGCGCGCGCGTACCGGATCGAGCTGTCGGAGGACGGCACGAACTGGAAGGACGTGTGGTCCACGGACGCGGGTGACGGCGGCTACGACACGGCGACCTTCGACTCGCAGGCGGCCCGCTACGTCCGTGTCCACGGCGTGAAGCGGGCCACGGACTGGGGCTACTCGCTCTACGAGGTGGCCGTCAACAGGTCCTGACCCGCACGCGGGGAGCGCACGAAGAGGGCTGCCGGAGATCCGGCAGCCCCTCGCGCGTGCGGCGGGTCAGCCGCCGCGGGCCCGTCCAGTCGGCGGGGACCCGGGCGAGCCGGACGCGCTGGGGTGGTCGCCGACGTCCACGCTCGTCACCCGCCGCCCGGTGGCGAAGTCGATCGCGGTGACCCGGTCGGCGCCGCTCTCGGAGATGACGCAGGACTTCCCGTCGCCACTCACGGTCGCCCAGTAGGGCTTGGAGGCCGGGACGAGCGGGCCCTGCGCGAAGGTCTCCCGGTCGACGACGGTCGCGTAGTCGTCCATGGTCCCGGCGACACAGAGCTTGTCGCCGTCGGGGCTGATCGAGAGGCCGTGGTGGCGCGAGTCGTTGACCCAGGTCGTGCGGTCGGGATCGGTCGCCGGGTTGCCGGGGAGGTTCTTGAGGCGGGTGATGCGGTCGGAGTCGACGTCGTACTCCAGGAAGCCGTTGAAGAAGGAGACCTGGAAGTAGATCTTCTTCTCGTCCGGGGTGAAGACGAGCGGGCGGACGGCGTCGGAGAGGTCGCCGCGCCCGAAGGCGTCGAGGCGCTCGCGCATGTCGATGACGCGGACGGTCTCGAAGGTGCGGGCGTCGACGACGGTGATCCTCCGGTCGCCCTTGGTCCAGTCGAGCCAGGGGGCGTCGAGCGCGGTGGTGACCTCGCCGATGGACATGTTCCACAGCAGGCCGTCGGAGGTGAAGACGTTCTCGTGGGGCTTGTCGCCGGTCTTGAAGGAGCCGATCTGGCGTCCCGTGGCGATGTCCAGGACGTGCACGGTGTTCGCGGTGGAGGCGGAGACCGCGACGCGGGTGCCGTCGGGCGAGACGGCCATGTGGTCGGCGCGGTAACCGGCCACCGGGAAGCGCCAGTTGATCCGTCCGGTCCGCAGGTCGAGGGAGACGACGTCGGCGAAGCTGGGGCGGGAGACGACCATGGCGGAGCCGTCGGGGGTCGCGTACATGTCGTCGACGAACTGGTCGTGGCCCTCGCCGGGTCCGGTGCGGACGCCGAGGAAGAAGGCGAGCTTGACGGGGTTCAGGTAGATCTCGCGGAGGCGTTCCTCCTTGTCGGGGATCACGTTCACGCGCGCGACGCGGTGGAAGTCGCCGCGGGAGGCGATGACGTCGGCGGTGCCGTCCCAGTTGTTGCCGACGAACATCACCTCACGGAGCCCGGCGGGCGCGGCGGGCGCGGCGGCTCCGGTGCCGCCCGTGGTGGCGACGAGCGCGAGGGCGGTGGCGAGGGCTCCGAGAAAGCGGCGGGTCCCGGACGTGCGGGGAGAGGGCATGGGGATCCTTCTTCCGTGGCGCGACGATGAGTTACCGGAGGTAACCATGGTCGCGTCGAGCCCACAAGCCCCTGGGACGCACCCGCCGCACCTGCCGTCCCGGCCGGTGCGGGATCATGGGAGGAGGAACCCAGAAGGGACGGAACGGACGATGAGGCACCGCAGTGTCGCGGACCTGATGACGCCCACCGCGGTCGCGGTGCAGCGCGGGACGTCGTTCAAGGAGATCGCGCGGCTCCTCGACGAGTACGGCATCACCGCGGTCCCGGTGGTCGACGAGGAGAACCGGCCGGTGGGCGTCGTCTCCGAGGCGGACCTGCTGCGGCGGCACACGGCGAAGGACGGACCGAGCTCGGCGGAGGCCATGATGTCGAGCCCCGCCGTCACGGCCCGGCCCTCCTGGACGGCGGTCGAGGCGGCCCGCCTGATGGAACGGCACCGGGTGAAGCGGCTCCCGGTCGTCGACCCGGAGGGACGGCTGATCGGGGTGCTCAGCCGCAGCGACCTGCTCCAGCTGTTCCTGCGGCGGGACCGCTCGATCCAGGAGGAGATCCGCGAGGACGTGGTCGTCCGCATCCTGCGCCTCTCTCCCTCCGCCGTGCACATCGACGTCGACGAGGGCCGGGTGACGCTGAGCGGCGCCCTGGAACGCCGGGGCCTCGGCCCGATCCTGGTCCGCCTCTGCGAGACGGTGGACGGGGTCGTGGAGGTCGTGGACCGGATGGTGTACGAGGAGGAGGGCGACGCCCCTTAGCGGGCGTCGGGACGCGGCCGGGAGCCCGGCGGGGCGTCACCGGCCCGCCGGGCTCCCGGCGCGGGAGGCGGCTCCGTCAGGTGACCGCCTCCGGCCAGCCGTAGCCGGGGCCGGTGCGCCGGGGAACGGTCCCCGCGCCCACCGCCTCCATCTCCTTGTTGGCCTCCCGCATGAGCTTGCCGGCCAGGTCCTTCATCGCCCGGCTCGCGGCCAGTTCGTCGCCGATCGCCGGCACGTCCACATCCGCCGGGTTGCACCGCGCGGAGCCGTGGCCGGTGAGGGTCGAGGTGCCGGTGCGCAGCCGGGCCTCGGCCTTCGTCCTGCCGCTGTCCTCCGTCAGCTCCACGCCGACCGTCCACTCCAGCGTGCGGCTCATGGTCCGCCTCCTCGCATCACCGGGCCACGCGGCACCGGGGCGCGGCCCCTTCCGATACCTCCAGGATCCATCGGCGGGGGCGGGAACGCGCGGGGACGGGACCCTAGGGCGCGCGGAAGAGGCGGGGGAAACGGGGGGCCAGCCAGGGCTTGCGGCCCCAGCCGAGGGCCTTGCCGCGGGCGATCACCGGCCAGGGGTCGACGCGCCCGAGGGCGAGCAGGAGGAAGGCGACCGGTTCGGTGAGGATGGTGCAGTCGGGCCGGGCGGGCGGGCGGTGGTCGGTGCGGACCGCGCCGTCGGTGAGGGTGACGCCGAAGCCCTGACCGCCGCCCCGGAGCCGTACGGCGAAGCTCGCGGTCAGTCCGGCGGTGGCGGCCGGGTCCGTGACCCGCGGCATCGCCTCGACCAGGAACGGCAGGGTGAGCCCGACCCGTCGCGCGTCGAGCATGTGGGGCGGTCCAGGGCGAGGGCGAGGTCGTAGCCGTGGCCGAGCATGTGGGTCAGCAGGTACGAGCCGAGGACGGCGGGGCTCATGCGGCCGAGCGGCGTGGCGAGCCGCTCGTCCGGGTCGCGCTCCTCGACGTCCGCGAGGAACGCGGCGGCCCCGGCCGTGATCATCCCGGCGAGCGGGCCGGGCGTCCGCTCGGCGAAGCCGGCGAGGGCCCGTGCGTTGGCCTCGGCCAGGCTGCCGGGGTGCCGTCGCCGTAGGGGCGCTCGCGGCCGGCGGCGAGGTCGGCCATGAGGGCGTTGGCCTGCGCCAGGTGGGCGGCGGCCTCCCGACCGTCCAGACGGAGCGGGGCACGGGCAGCCGGCCGGGGTCCGCCGCCCGTCCGTCCGGCGCCGTGGCGCGCAGGACCGCCGCGATGTCGTCGGCGGTCCCCGTATCGCCTCGGCAAGCCCTTCGGGAAGCACCCGCCCGTTCGCCGCGTCATGGTCCCGCCCCTCCCTGGGTCCGGTGGCTCCCGTGGAGCACCGGTAGGCCAGGGACCGTACCAGCGGGTAGGTCCGCGCGCACCGATCGCGGCTCACGCCCCGGTCGGTCCGCCGTCGACCGTGAGGACGAGCTTGCCCGTGGTGCGGTCGGTCTCGCCGAGGGCGTGGGCCTTGGCGGCTTCGGCGAGGGGGAAGACGGCCTCGACGTGGGGGCGGAGGGCTCCGGAGGCCGCGAGGGCCGCGACGGCGTTCATGCCGGCGTGGTCGGCCTCGACGAGGAGGGTCTCCGCGCGGACTCCTTCGCCGCCGCCCTGGCCGCGTCGTCCGGATCGGTGGGCGGGAGCAGGGAGACGAGCGTGCCGCCGGGGCGGAGGACGTCGAAGGAGCGGGTCCGGGTGTCGCCGGAGAGCGGGTCGAGGACCATGTCGACGTCCCGGACGGCCTCGGCGAAGTCGGTGGTGCGGTAGTCGATGACCTCGTCCGCGCCGAGGGAGCGGACGAAGGCGTGCTTCGGGGCGCTCGCGGTGCCGATGACGTACGCGCCGCGGGCCTTGGCGATCTGGACGGCGAGGTGGCCGACGCCGCCGGCGGCCGCGTGGATCAGCACCTGCTGCCCGGGGCCGACCCGGGCCGTGTCGACGATCGCCTGGTACGCGGTGAGCGCGGCGAGCGGCAGGGCGCCGGCCTGTACGTGGTCGAGCTCGGCCGGCTTGCGGGCGAAGGCGCGGGCCGGGCCGGTCACGTACTCGGCGTGGGAGCCGACGCCGTACGGGTAGGGCAGCATCCCGAAGACCTCGTCGCCGGGCTTGAACACGGTCACGCCGAAGCCGACGGCCTCGACGACGCCGGAGACGTCCCAGCCGAGGACGAGGGGCAGGCGGTCGAGGAAGAGGGCGCCGGAGCGGTGCTTCCAGTCGGTCGGGTTGACGCCGGCCGCGCGGACGGCGACGAGGATCTGGCCGGGGCCGGGCGCGGGCCGCGGCACCACGACCTCCCGGAGGACCTCGGGGTGCCGTGGGTGTCCTGGCGGATGGCGCGCATGGTGGGCTGATTCGTCATGCCGTCCAGACTCGCCGTCCGCCCCGCCGCACACCATGGCATGATTGCCATCTTCCGAAGGGATCCTGCCATGCGTGAGCGCCATCGTGTCGTCGTCCTCGCCCTGGACGGGGTCTACCCCTTCGAACTGGGCATTCCCAGCCGGGTGTTCGGCTCGGCGGCCGAGCACTACGAGGTCCTGACCTGCTCGGTGGACGGCCGGCCGGTCCGTACGAACTCCGACTTCTCGGTGACCGTCGAGCACGGGCCCGAGGCGCTCGCCACGGCCGACACCGTGATCCTTCCGCCCTTCGACATGGCCCTGCTCTCCCGCGAGCTCCCCGCCGCCGTCACCGGGGCGCTGGCCTCGGTGCCCGCCGGGGCCCGGCTGGTGTCCATCTGCACGGGCGCGTTCGTCCTCGCCGCCGCCGGGCTCCTGGACGGCCGCCCCGCCACCACGCACTGGGCGCTCGCCGCCGTCTTCCGCGACTGGTTCCCCGGGTGGCGCTCGACGCGGACGTGCTGTTCGTCGACGACGGGGACGTGCTGACCTCGGCGGGCGCCGCCTCCGGCGTGGACGTCTGCCTGCACCTCGTGCGGAAGGACCACGGCACCGCCGTCGCGAACTTCGTGGCCCGGGTGTGCGTCGTGCCGCCCTGGCGGGACGGCGGGCAGGCCCAGTACATCGAGCAGCCGGTGCCCGAGACCACCGCGAACGGGACCTCGGCGACCCGGCAGTGGGCGCTGGAGCACCTGCACGAGCCGCTGGCGCTCGGCGCGCTCGCCGACCACGCCCGGATGAGCCTGCGGACCTTCGCCCGCCGGTTCAACGAGGAGGTCGGCATGAGCCCCGGCCGCTGGCTGATCCAGCAGCGGGTGGCCCGCGCCCGGCACCTGCTCGAATCCACGGACCTCGCCGTCGACGACATCGCGGGCCAGGTCGGCTTCGCCACCGGCACCTCGCTGCGCCAGCACCTCCACGCGGCGATCGGCGTCTCCCGCTCGCCTACCGGCGCACCTTCCGGGCGGGGCCGCCGCCCCGGGCGGCTCGATAGGGTGCGCGCCGTGACGCACGAGGACTCCGACGGCACGGCGCGGCCGGTGGGCGATCTGAACCTGCTGCGGACCTTCCTGGCGGTCCATCGCTCCGGGTCGTTCACCGCCGCCGCCGGGCTGCTCGGCCTGTCCCAGCCGACGGTGACCACCCAGATCCGGGCCCTGGAGCGGCAGACGGGCCGCGAGCTCTTCGTGCGGCTGCCGCGCGGTGTCGCCCCGACGCCCGTCGCCCACGACCTGGCGGCCCGGGTCGCCGGGCCCCTCGACGCGCTGGCCGCCGTCGCCGGGCACGAGGCCGCGCTCCACGAGCGGACCGCGCCGGTCCATCTGGCGGGCCCGGCCGAGCTGCTCTGCGCCCGCGTCCTGCCCGCCCTCGCCCCGCTGGCGGCCGAGGGCGTACGGCTCAGGGTGAGCACCGGGCTGACCGAGCCGCTCCTCGACGAACTGCGGGCGGGACGGCACGACCTGGTGATCGCCACCTTCCGGCCGCGCGGGCGGGCCCTGGCCGCCGTGCCGCTCACCGACGAGGAGTTCGTCCTGGTCGCCGCCCCGTGTGGGCCGACCGCGTCAGGGGCCGCCTGGCCGAGGAAGGGCCCGCGGCGCTGGACCCCGTCCCCCTCGTGGCGTACGCGGAGGACCTGCCCATCGCCCGCCGCTACTGGCGGCACGTGTTCGGGGCGCGGCTTTCCCTGACCGCCGCGGTGACCGTCCCCGATCTGCGCGGGGTCCTCGCCGCCGTCGTCGCCGGAGCGGGGTTCGGTGTCCTGCCGCGCTACCTCTGCCACGCCGAACTGGCCTCCGGCGCGCTGGTGCTCCTGCACGAGCCGGAGGACCCGCCCCTCAACACCGGCTATCTCGTCCAGCGCCCCGGACGCCCCGGGAACCCCGACGTCACCCGCGTCCGGGACCTGCTGGTCGAGGCCGGGCGCGGCTGGTGACCCCGGGCGGCGCCGACGGCTCCTGCTATAACCGGAGCATGATCTACCACGTGGTGACGCCCGCCGACTGGTCCGCCCGGCCGGAGGAGCCGTACGCCCCCGCCTCCCTCGCGGAGGAGGGGTTCGTCCACTGCTCCCCCGACGAGCCGACCACGCTCGCCGTCGTGAACGCCTTCTACCGCAGCGCCTCCCGGCCGCTCCTGGTGCTCCTCCTCGACGAGGACCGGCTCACGGCCAGGACCGAGTGGGAGGCCGCCGCGCCGACCCCGCCGCCCGGGGTCTCCGGGGAGGTCCTCTTCCCGCACGTGTTCGGGCCGGTCGACCGCGCCGCCGTCGCCGGGATCCTGGAGGTCGTCTGGGACGGGGACGGCCGGGCCACGGGGCTGACGAAGGCCGTCTGACCGGGCGTCAGTCCTTGTTCGGACAGGCCAGGACGGCGAGGACGCGGCGGTTGGCGCTGCCGTCGTCGGCGATGCCGAGCTTGCCGAACAGGGAGGTCGCGCACTTCCCGGGGCGGCCGTGCCCGTGCCCACCGGGACGACCGGCGCGAGCCACGACCACGGGTTGCCCGGCCCCCACCGGACGCCCCACGCCACGGCGGCGGCGAGCGTCAGGATCTACGGCGCGCTCGGCGCCTCTCCCTCCTCGCGGTCGTCGGGGTGGTGGCCGCCGGCCAGCCGGTGAACACGTTCATGCGGGTGCGGGCCGTCCTGCTGCCCCTGGTGGCCGTGCCGGTCCACCGGTCGGCCGTGTCCGCCTCCCGGGGATCCCGGGGATCCCGGGGATCCCGGGGGCCGTCGAGCGCGTCCGGGGCGTCTCCGTCGTCCTGCCGGTCGCGATCGTCGGCGTCGACCTGGTCCCGGGCGTCTGCCCCGTGGTACGCCGCGATGCGGACCCTCCGCGTGCTGCCCGTGATCCGTCTCGCGTTCCTCACGCGGGGCCCCGCCCTGCGCACCGTCTTCCCCGGTGAGGCCATCGCCGTGTGCGCTTCCCGCCGCTCTCGGTTAGACCTGGATCACAGGGTGTCGGCCGGCCCGCCGGAAGACACCCGGCCGGCGTCACCCGCCGTCCAGCTCACGGGAGGAAGACGTTGATCAACCGTCGCAGTGTGCTCGGCGGGCTCTCGCCGCCGCAGGCCTGCCGCTCCTCGCCCCCGGCGCGCTCGCCGGGGCGAGGCACACGCGGCGGAGGCCCTGCCCCGGCCGGCCCGCGCCGTGCGCAGGACCCCGTGCCGCCCGCGTTCACCACGGCCATGCCCGTCCCGCCCGTGCTCCGCCCGCTGTCCTCGACGGGCGACGTGGACCTCTACCGGCTGACCATCCGCAGGTCCACCGCCGAGATCCTCCCGGGCACCACCACCGACGTCCTCACCTACGACGGGCACTTCCCCGGCCCCGTCATCCACGCCCGCTCCGGGCGCCGGGTCCTGATCCGCCACCACAACGGCATCGACATGCCCGTCGCCGTCCACCTGCACGGCGCGAGCGTCCCGCCCCCCTCCGACGGCAACCCGATGGACGTCTTCGCCCCCGGCACCTCCCGGACGTACACGTACACCAACCGGCAGCCCCACGCCTCGCTCTGGTTCCACGACCACGCCCACCACATGGAGGCCGAGCACGTCTACCGCGGGCTGACCGGCACGTACCTGCTCACCGACGACCTCGAACAGCGCCTTCCGCTGCCGAAGGGCCGGTACGACGTGCCCATCACGCTCCGCGACGCCCGCTTCGACGAGCAGGGGAAGCTGGCGTACACGATGAGCGACCGCAACCGCACGACCCTCCTCGCCAACGGCAGGCCCACCCCCTACTTCCAGGTCGCCGCCCGCAAGTACCGCTTCCGCCTGCTCAACGGCTCCAACCTGCGCCTCTTCGCGCTGGGCCTGTCCGACGGCACCCCGCTCACCCAGATCGCCTCGGACGGCGGCCTGCTCGAACGGCCCGTCGCCGTGCCCGTCCTCACGCTCTCCCCCGGCGAACGCGCCGACGTGGTGGTCGACTTCTCCCGCTATCCCGTGGGCACCCGGCTGGTCCTCACGAACAGCGGTCCCGGCCGGCCCGAGCAGGTCGGCAAGGTGCTCCGCTTCGACGTCGTGCGCACCGCCGACGACCCCAGCAGCGTCCCCCCGGTGCTGCGCACCCTGCCGCCGGCGGGCGCCCTGCCCAAGGCCGCCGTCACCCGTGACATCACGCTCAGCATGGACGAGGACGGGCGGCCCGACCCCCGGGGATTCATCAACGGGCAGATGTACGACCCCGAGCGCGTCGACACCACCGTGGCCTTCGGCTCGTCCGAGATCTGGAGCGTCACCAACACCAACAAGCGCGTCGCGCACAACTTCCATCTGCACCTGGTCCAGTTCCGGGTCCTCGAACGCGGCGGGCTGCCCGCCGGCCCGACGGAGGCGGGCCTGAAGGACACGGTCCGGGTGATGCCGGGCGAGACGGTGAAGCTGCACGTGACGTTCGACGGCTTCCGGGGCGACTACGTCTACCACTGCCACATGCTCGACCACTCGGCCATGGGCATGATGGCCACCTTCCGGGTCCGCTGAGCGGCTCCCCGCCGGGCTCGCGGGGCCCCTGTGACGGAGGGAGACTGAAGGGGTAGCGCGGCCGGTAGGCAGGGGTGCCCCGAAGGAGTGGCCATGGGCGGCACGGCGGTGGAGACCCTGCGCGAGCTGCTGCGCGGCGAGGTGATCGGCCCGCAGGACCCCGGGTACGACGGGGCCCGGGAGATCTACAACGGGATGATCGACCGGCGGCCGGCCGTCATCGCGCGGTGCGCCGACACCACGGACGTACGGGCGGCGGTGCGGTACGCCCGCGAGCGGCACGGACCTGGCGGTCGCGGCGGCGGGCACAGCGGCGCCGGCCTGTGCCTGGTCGACGGCTCGCTGATGATCGACCTGTCGGGCCTGCGGTGGGTGCGGGTGGACCCGGCGGCGCGGACCGCCCTCGTGGGCGGCGGCAGCCAGCTCGGCGACCTGGACCACGAGGCGCACGGCTTCGGGCTCGCGACCCCGCCGGGATCATGTCCACGACCGGCGTCGGCGGGCTGACCCTGGGCGGCGGACACGGCCACCTGACCCGTGCGTACGGGCTGACCATCGACAACCTCCTCGCGGCGGACGTGGTCCTCGCGGACGGCTCGGTCGTCACCGCGTCGGCGGAGGAACACCCCGACCTGTTCTGGGCGTTGCGCGGCGGCGGCGGAAACTTCGGCGTGGTGACCTCCTTCACGTACGCCCTGCATCCGGTGGACACCGTCGGCCTCGGCGTCACCCTGTGGGAGCCGGAGCACATCGGGGCGGTGCTGCGCTGGTACCGGGAGTTCCTGCCGGCGGCCCCGGACGAGCTGAACGGCTTCTTCGCCACGCTGACGGTCGCCCCGGACCGCCCTTCCCGGAGGAGATCCACCACAGGAAGATGTGCGGCGTGGTGTGGTGCAGCACGGGCCCGACGGACGAGGACGACCTCGCGAAGACGTTCGCCGCCGTCGCCGACCCCGCCCCGCCGGCCTTCCACTTCGCGACGCCGATCCCGTACCCGGCGCTCCAGGCGATGTTCGACGGGCTGATCCCGAAGGGCCTCCAGTGGTACTGGCGCGGCGACTTCTTCGACCGGATCACGGAGGACGCGATCGACGTGCACCGCACGTTCCTGGAGAACGCCCCCACCGAGCTGTCGACGATGCACCTCTACCCCGTCGACGCCGCGGCCCACCGCACGGGCCCGATGGACACGGCCTGGGCCTACCGGGACGCCGTCTGGTCCGGCGTGATCGGCGGCATCAGCCCCGAACCGTCCGAGGCCGAGGCGATCCGCACCTGGGCGGTGGACTACTGGGAGGCCCTGCACCCGCACTCGATGGGCGCCGGATACGTCAACTTCCTGGGCGCGGACGAGAGCCGGGACCGGGTCCGGGCCACGTACCGCGGGCACTACGACCGGCTGGCCGAGGTGAAGCGGACGTACGACCCGGACAACGTCTTCCGCCACAACCAGAACATCGCCCCGGCACGGGAAGGGGCGGACAGGCCCTAGGACCGCCCCCGCCCGGTTCGCGGGCGACGGCCGGCGGCCGTACCGTCGTCCCGTGACCGAGGAGGTCTTCCGATGCGCAGCGTGACCTACTCCATGGGCGTCTCCCTGGACGGCTACGTCGTCGGGCCGGACGGCGGCTTCGACTGGACGGCGCCCGACGAGGAGGTCTTCCGCTTCTGGATCGACGAGATCCGGGACGTCGGCGTCCACCTGATGGGGCGGCGGCTCTACGAGACGATGCTGTACTGGGAGACCGCCGAGCAGGACCCCGCGCTCGACGCGTCCTCGCGCGAGTGGACCGCGCTCTGGAAGCCGCTCCCCAGGTGGTCTTCTCCACCACCCTGTCGGCGGTGGAGGGCCACGCCCGCCTAGCCTCCGGCGGCCTGGCGGAGGAGATCGAGCGGCTGCGGGCCGAGCCGGGCGACGGCGACATCGCGATCGGCGGCGCCACGCTCGCCGCCGAGGCGGCCGCGGCGGGGCTGATCGACGAGTACCGGGCCATGGTCCACCCGGTCCTCGTGGGCGGCGGCACGCCGTTCTTCCCCGTGAGGAGCGCCGGGTGGACCTCGAACTCGTCGGGACCCGCACCTTCGGTTCGGGCGTCGTCCTCCTCCGCCACCGCGTGGTGCGCTAGCGCCGCCGGACTCCCCCGCTCAGCCCAGCTTGCGGCCGACGCCCGCGTACATCGCGACGTCCGGCGCCTGCCTCTCCGGCCGCCACGCGGAGCAGGACACCACTCCGGGGTCGAGCAGTTCGAGCCCGTCGAAGTAGCGCGCGATCGCGGCGGGGTGCGCTGGGTGAGCTTCGGCGTGCCGTGCTCGTTCCAGAACGCCACGGCGGCGTCGACGTCCGGCATGTCGGGGTGGGTGACGGTGTGGGACAGGACGAGGTGGCTGCCGGGCGCGAGGGCGTCCATGAGCCGGCGGACGACCGCGTACGACTCCTCGTCGTCCTCGACGAAGATGACGACGCCGAGCAGCATCAGCGCGACCGGCCGCGAGAGGTCCAGGGTCTTCGCGGCGGCGGCCAGGATCGTGTCGACGTCCCGGAGGTCGGCGTCCAGGTAGTCCGTCCGCCCCTCGGGCGTCCCGACCAGCAGGGCGCGGGCGTGCGCGAGGACGAGCGGGTCGTTGTCCACGTACACGACGCGCGCGTCGGGGCGACGCGCTGGGCGACCTCGTGCGTGTTGTCGGCGCTCGGCAGCCCCGTCCCGATGTCCAGGAACTGCCGGATGCCCTCCCGCTCGGCCAGGTGCCGCACCGCCCGTCCCAGGAACAGCCGGTCCGCCTTCGCGTACTCCCCGATCCCGGGATGCAGCTCTCTGATCTGGTCCCCGGCCGCCCGGTCCACGGGGTAGTTGTCCTTGCCGCCGGTCCAGTAGTTCCATATCCGGGCGGTGTGCGGCCGGGACGTGTCGATACGCGATTCGATGTCGGTCACGCCCCCAACGTAACGCAGTGCGGCGGCAACTCCCTTATGCGCACGGCGCATTGCCCCTCATTGTTCACCTTGTCCTCTCGCCCGTGCCGGGAAATATGGCGCGGCCCGGGACCATTTCCCACGTTTTCGCTGCTCCGGGCGGCGGCGGGCCGGGAATGAGGTCGCGCGCATTCCGCCATTCGGAATCGTTCGGAGCTCTGAATTCCGCACGGTAATTCTCCAGCGGGCCTCCGTTTCGCCTCCAGTCCCCCGCTACCACCACCGGGCATCGTCGCTGCCGCACCCAGCACCCATTCCCGTCCGCGGCTGTCCGCCGCGAATCCCGACTGCCAAGGAGGCGCCATGGACGCTCCGGTGATCATCGTCGGCGCGGGCCCCGCGGGGCTCGTGCTGGCCGCGGAACTGCGCCTCGGCGGTGTCGAGGTCCTCGTCCTGGACCGGCTGGAGAAGCCCTCGGAGGAGTCGCGGAGCCTGGGCTTCACCGCCCGTGCGGTGGAGCTGTTCGACCAGCGCGGGCTGCTGCCCCGCTTCGGCGAGCTGGGGATCAGCGCCCGGGGGCACTTCGGCGGGCTGCCGCTGGACTACAGCGTCCTGCTCGACGCCCACTTCGGGGCGCGGGCCGTCCTGCAGGCGGTCACCGAGCGGGCGCTCGGCGACTGGGCGGCGGAGCTCGGCGCCGACGTCCGGCGCGGCTGGACCGTGGTCGGCCTGCACGACGAAGGCGACGGCGTGCGGGTCGAGGCCGAGACCCCGACGGGCCGCGCACGCTGCGCTGCCGCTACCTGGTCGGCTGCGACGGCGGGCACAGCTTCGTGCGCCGCGCCGCCGGGTTCGAGTTCCCCGGGACGCCGTCGACCCGCGAGATGTTCGTCGCCGACATCGGCGGATGCGCGCTCCGGCCGCGTCCGATCGGCGAACGGCTGCCGTCCGGCATGGTGATGGCCACGCCGATCGGCGACGACGTCGACCGCGTCATCGTCGTCGAGCACGGCGTACGGCCCCGGCGGCGGACCGAGCCCCCGGAGTTCGCCGAGGTGGCGGACGCCTGGAAGCGCCTGACCGGGGAGGACATCCACGGCGGCACCGCCCACTGGATCAGCTCCTTCGGCGACGCGACGCGCCAGGTCACCGAGTACCGCCGGGGTTCCGTGCTGCTGGCCGGCGACGCCGCCCACACCCATCTCCCGGTGGGCGGGCAGGGTTGAGCGTCGGCGTGCAGGACGCCGTCAACCTCGGCTGGAAGCTCGCCGCCACCGTGCGCGGCACCGCCGCCCCGAACTGCTCGACTCGTACCACGCCGAACGCCACCCCGTCGGCGCCCGGCTGCTGCTCAACACGCTGGCCCAGGGCGTGCTGTTCCTGAGCGGCGCCGAGGTCGAGCCGCTGCGCGAGGTGTTCGCGGACCTGATGGAGCTTCCCGAGGTCCGCCGCCACCTGGCCGGGATGGTCAGCGGCCTCGACATCCGCTACGACGTCGGCCCCGGCACGCACCCGCTGCTCGGCGCCCGCGTCCCCGGCGGGAGCTGCTCGGACCGGACGGGCCGACGACCACCACCACCGCGCTGCGGACCGGCCGCGGAGCGCTCCTCGACCTGGCGGACGACCCGGAGCTGCGCCGCGCCGCCGAACCCTGGGCCGACCTGGTCGACGTGGTGACGGCGACCCGCGGCAGCTCCCCGAGGGCTGTCCGCTGGCCGGGACGTCGGCCGTGCTGCTGCGGCCCGACGGTCACGTCGCCTGGACGGACCCCGGATGCGGACCGCTGCCCGACGCGCTGGCCCGCTGGTTCGGGACGAGACGTTTCGCCGCCTCCCATCAGTAATCGCATGCGAATGAGGAGAGATCGATGCACAGCACCTTGATCGTCGCCCGTATGGACCCGTCGTCGCAGGCCGAGGTCTCCCGCATCTTCGGGGAGTTCGACACCACCGAGATGCCGGGGCTCATGGGCACCCGCCGCCGTCAGCTGTTCAGCTACCGCGGCCTCTACTTCCACCTCCAGGACTTCGACTCCGACGCCGGCGGCGCGGCCATCGAGGAGGCCAAGAGCCACCCGCTGTTCGTGAACGTCAGCGAGGACCTGAAGCCGTTCATCGAGGCCTACGACCCGGCCACCTGGCGGTCGCCCGCCGACGCGATGGCGCAGCGCTTCTACCACTGGACCGCCCGATGAGCGAGCGGCGGGTCGTCATCACCGGCATCGGGGTCATCGCGCCCGGCGGGATCGGCACCAAGGCCTTCTGGAGCCTGCTGAGCGAGGGCCGCACCGCGACCCGCGAGATCACCCTCTTCGACGCGAGCGCGTTCCGGTCCCGGGTGGCGGCGGAGGCCGACTTCGACCCGGAGGAGCACGGGCTGACCCCGCAGGAGATCCGGCGGATGGACCGGGCGGAGCAGTTCGCCGTCGTCACGGCGGCGGAGGCGATGGCCGACAGCGGTCTGGAGCCGGAGGACCTGGATCCGTACCGGACGGGTGTCACCGTCGGCAGCGCGGTGGGCGCCACCATGTCGCTGGACCGCGAGTACCGGGTCGTCAGCGACGGCGGCCGGCTGGAGGCCGTCGACCACGAGTACGCGGTGCCCCATCTGTACGACTACTTCGTGCCCAGCTCCTTCGCGGTCGAGGTGGCCCGTCTGGTGGGCGCCGAGGGGCCGGCCGCGGTCGTCTCCACCGGCTGCACCTCCGGTCTCGACTCCGTGGGCCATGCCGCCGGGCTGATCCGCGAGGGCAGCGCGGACGTGATGATCGCGGGCGCCGCGGAGGCGCCGATCTCCCCGATCACCGTGGCCTGCTTCGACGCGATCCGGGCCACCACGCCCCGCAACGACGACCCGGAGCACGCCTCCCGGCCGTTCGACCGCAGCCGCAACGGCTTCGTCCTCGGCGAGGGCGCGGCGATGCTGGTCCTGGAGGAGTACGAGCACGCCAAGCGGCGCGGCGCCCACATCCACGCGGAGATCAAGGGCTTCGCCACCCGGTGCAACGCCTTCCACATGACCGGTCTGAAGGCCGACGGACTGGAGATGGCGCAGGCCATCACCGGCGCCATGGAGGAGGCGGGGATCGAGCCGGAGGCCATCGGCTACATCAACGCGCACGGCTCGGGCACCCCGCAGAACGACCGCCACGAGACCGCGGCCTTCAAGCTCGCCCTGGGCGAGCACGCCCACCGGACCCCGGTGAGCTCCATCAAGTCGATGATCGGGCACTCGCTCGGCGCGATCGGCTCCCTGGAGATCGCGGCCACCGTCCTGGCCATCGAGAACGACCTGGTCCCGCCCACCGCGAACCTGCGGGAGGCCGACCCCGACTGCGACCTCGACTACGTGCCCCTGGAGGCCAGGCCGCACCGGATCGACACCGCGCTGACGGTCGGCAGCGGCTTCGGCGGCTTCCAGAGCGCGATGATCCTCGGGAGGTGTCATGAACGGCTCCGTCGTCGTCACCGGCATCGGTGTCACCGCGCCGAACGGCCTCGGCATGGAGGACTACTGGCAGGCGACGCTGGCCGGAAGAGCGGCATCTCCGAGATCACCCGGTTCGACGCCGAGCGCTACCCGGCCGGGCTCGCCGGGGAGGTGCCGGGCTTCGTCGCCGAGGACCACCTGCCGAGCCGGCTGATCCCGCAGACCGACCACATGACGCGGCTGGCCCTGGTCGCCGCCGACTGGGCGCTGGCGGACGCCGGCGTGGTGCCGGAGGACTGGGAGTCCTTCGACATGGGCGTGGTGACGGCCAGTTCCGCCGGCGGCTACGAGTTCGGCGAGCGCGAGCTGCGGAACCTGTGGGGCCAGGGCGGCGGCTATGTGAGCGCCTACCAGTCCTTCGCCTGGTTCTACGCGGTGAACACCGGCCAGATCTCGATCCGCAACGGGATGCGCGGGCCGTCCGGCGTGCTGGTGGCCGACCAGGCCGGCGGCCTCGACGCGCTCGCCCAGGCGCGCCGCCAGATCCGCAACGGCTCCCGGCTCGTCCTCGCGGGCGGCGTCGACGGGTCGATCTGCTCCTGGGGCCACGTGGCACGGCTGGCCGACGGCTCCTGAGCACCGTCGCCGACCGGGACCGGGCCTATCTGCCCTTCGACGCCGCCGCGTCCGGGCACGTCCCGGGCGAGGGGCGCGCTGCTGGTGATGGAGCCGGCGGCCGCGCCCGCGCCCGTGGCGCCCGCGCGTACGGCGAGATCGCCGGCTGCGCGTCGACGTTCGACCCGAAGCCCGGCAGCGGGCGCCCGCCGGGCCTGGAGCGGGCCGTCCGGCTCGCCCTGGAGGACGCCGGCATCGCCCCCGGCGCGGTCGACGTGGTCTTCGCGGACGCCGCCGCCGAGCCGGAGGCGGACCGCGTCGAGGCCGACGCCCTGCGCGCCGTGTTCGGACCGGGCGCCGTCCCGGTCACCGCTCCCAAGACCATGACCGGACGGCTGCTGTCCGGCGCGGCACCACTCGACGTGGCGTCGGCGCTGCTGTCCGTCCGGGACGGGCTGATCCCGCCCACCGTCAACGTCGCGCCTCTCGCGGGCTACGGCCTCGACCTGGTGTGCGACGAACCGCGGGAGGCCCCCGTCCGGACCGCTCTCGTACTGGCGCGTGGACACGGCGGCTTCAACTCCGCCGCGGTCGTCCGCGCCGTCGACCCGTCAACAGCATCTGGAGATTCACGATGAGCAGCAACGAGTTCACCCTGGACGACATCCGCGGCATCCTGCGCCAGTCCGCCGGCGAGCCGGAGAACCTCCCGCTCGACGGCGACATCGCCGAGCGCACCTTCGAGGAGATCGGCTACGACTCGCTGGCCCGCCTGGAGGCCTGCGGCCGCATCGAGCGCGAGTACGGCGTGAGCCTCGACGCGGAGCTGATCCAGGGCACCTCGACCCCCGCGTACCTGATCGCGGCCGTCAACGCCCAGCTCGTCGCGCAGCTCGCGTCCTGAGCCCGGCCCGACCCCACCAGCGAAAAGGAGAACGACATGACCGAGCACGAGGGCCGGGTCGCACTGGTCACCGGCGCCACCTCGGGGATCGGACGCGCGATAGCCAAGTGCCTGGCGGAGCAGGGGCACCGGGTCTTCATCTGCGCGCGGTCCGCCGAGAACGTGGCGACGGCGCTGAAGGAGCTGCGGGACGAGGGCTTCGAGGCCGACGGCATCGCCTGCGACGTGACGGACCCGGAGCAGATCCGCGGCTTCGTCGCGGCGGCGGTGGAGCGGTACGGCCCCGGCCCCGTCGACGTACTGGTCAACAACGTGGGCCGCAGCGGTGGCGGCGTCACCGCCGACATCGCCGACGAGCTGTGGCTCGACGTCATCAACACCAACCTGAACAGCGTGTTCCTGATGACCCGTGAGGTCCTGAACGCGGGCGGCATGCGGAACGCCGAGCGCGGCCGGATCATCAACATCGCCTCCACCGCCGGCAAGCAGGGCGTCGTCCTCGGAGCCCCGTACTCGGCCTCCAAGCACGGTGTCGTCGGCTTCACCAAGGCCCTCGGCAACGAGCTGGCGCCCACCGGGATCACCGTCAACGCGGTGTGCCCCGGCTATGTGGAGACGCCCATGGCGGAGCGCGTGCGGCAGGGATACGCGGCGGCCTACGGGACCAGCGAGCAGGCCGTCCTGGAGAAGTTCCAGGCCAAGATCCCGCTCGGCCGCTACTCGACCGCCGACGAGGTCGCGGGTCTGGTCGGCTATCTGGCCTCCGACCGGGCCGCCTCGATCACCGCCCAGGCGATGAACGTCTGCGGCGGGCTCGGCAACTTCTGAGGCTCGACGGCTTCCGGGGCCCGATCGGGGCCCTTCACAGCCCGACCAGGGCCTTTCGTCCACGAGGACCGCACGGGAAGGAGATCCGGCGATGACGAAGCCGGGCCACCGCGAGGTGGAGCACGAGATCACGGTGGGCGCGCCCGCCGACGCTGTCTACGAACTGATCGAGAAGGTCGCGAACTGGCCCCGGCTGTTCCCGCCGACCGTCCACGCCGAGCAGGTCGAGCTGGACGGCTCCACGGAGCGGATACGCATCTGGGCCACCGCCAACGGGACCGCCAAGAGCTGGACCTCGCGCCGCGAGCTCGACCCGGAGGGGCGGCGGATCACCTTCCGCCAGGAGGTGTCCGCCCCGCCCGTCGCCGCCATGGGCGGCACCTGGCTGATCGAGCCGCTGTCCGGGACGGAATCCCGGTGCGGCTGCTGCACGACTACCGGGCCGTCGACGACGACCCGGAGGGCCTCGCCTGGATCGACGCCGCTGTCGACCGCAACAGCATCGCCGAACTGGCGGCGCTGAAGGCGAACGTCGAGCTGGCCACCGCCTCCGCGGACGGCGACGAGGGGCTGATGTTCTCCTTCGAGGACACGGTCCGCATCGCCGGAGCGGCCAAGGACGTCTACGACTTCCTCAACGAGGCCGACCGCTGGCCGGAGCGGCTGCCGCACGTGGCGACCACGACGCTGACCGAGGACTCCCCCGGTCTGCAGGTGCTGCGGATGGACACCCGTACCAAGGACGGCGCCACCCACACCACCGAGTCGATCCGGGTGTGCTTCCCGGACAGCAGGATCCTGTACAAGCAGATCACGCTGCCGAAGCTGATGACGCTGCACACCGGCTGCTGGACGCTCACCGAGGTCGACGGCGGGGTGGAGGCCACCTCCCAGCACACCGTCGTCCTCAACCCCGCCACCGTCGAGGAGGTCCTCGGGGCGGCGCGGGGATCCCGGAGGCCCGGGTGTACGTCAAGAACGCCCTGAGCGGCAACAGCCGCGCCACCCTGGGGTACGCCAAGGACCACGCCGAAGGCCGGCGCTGACATGAGCGGCCGGGTCGTCGTCGTCGGCGCCGGGCCCGTCGGGCTGGCGCTCGCCGGTGAACTGCGCGTCGGCGGGGCCGAGGTGACGGTGCTGGAGCGGCTGGCCGCACCGACGACGGAGTCCAGGGCCACCACCCTGGACGCCCGCACCATGGAGCTCCTGGACGAGCGCGGCCTGCTGGCGGCGCTCGGCACGGTGCCCCGCGAACCCCGGGGCCACTTCGGTGGTCTGCCCCTCGACCTGGAGGGCCAGCCCTCCGCGTTCGCGGGCCAGTGGAAGGTGCCGCAGGCGCGGGTCGAGGCACTGCTCGGCGACCGGGCGCGCGCGCTCGGCGCGGACGTCCGGCGCGAGCACGAGGTCCGCGCCCTGCACCGGACCGAGGACGGCGTCACCGTCGACGCCGTCGAGCTCGGCTCCGGCGGAACGTGCGGCTGACCGCCGCGTACGTGGTGGGCTGCGACGGCGAGGAGAGCACCGTCGCGGCCCTGGCCGGCTTCGAGTTCCACGGCCGGGACGCCCACCGCGAGCTGCTGCGCTGCGACGTCCGCGGGTGGACGTGCCCGACCGTCGCTTCCAGCGGCTGCCCGGCGGCTTCGCGGTCGCCGCGACCCGGGACGGACTGACCCGGGTCATGGTGCACGAGTACGGGCGCGCGCCGCGCGCGCACCACCGCGCCCGGCTTCGACGAGGTCGTCGGGGCGTGGGCGCGGGTGACCGGGAGGACATCGGCGCCGGCACCCCGGTGTGGGTGAACGCCTTCGGCGACGTCAGCCGCCAGGCCACGCGGTACCGCCGGGGGCGGGTGCTGCTGGCCGGGGACGCCGCCCACCGCCATCTGCCGGTCGGCGGGCAGGCCATCAACCTCGGCCTGCAGGACGCCTTCGACCTGGGCTGGAAGCTCGCCGCCGAGGTCGCGGGCACCGCACCGGCCGGGCTGCTGGACTCGTACCACGAGGAGCGGCACCGGGCCGGTCACCGGGCCATGGCGATCATCGACGCCCAGGCCCACATCATGCTCGGCGGACCGGAGTTCGATCCGCTGCGCTCCCTGTTCCGGGAGCTCCTCGACCACCGGGCGGTGCGCGAGCTGCTGGCCTCCCGGCTCGGCGGTCTGGACGCCGGCGCCGGTGGCCTTCCCGAACCGGCCGGACCGGCCGGGACACCGAACCGCTGAGAGGGGACCCTCATGATCTCCCGTCGGGCGCTGCTCGGGGCCGGCGCGGCGGGGCCGCCGCCGGCGGTCCCCGCCCCCGTGCCCCGGGCCTGGGCGCCGTTCCCTGGAGCCGACTCGGCCGGCAGCTGACCGGGGACCTGGTGCTCCCTCCGATCCCCGGTACGCGACCGCCAAGCAGCTGGACCTGATGCAGTTCGACGCCGTCAGCCCGCAGGCCGTCGCCTACTGCGCCGACGCGCGGGACGTGGCGGCGTGCCTCGCCTTCGCGCAGCAGAACGGGCTGGTGCCGACGGTGCGCAGCGGCGGCCACAGCGCCGGCGGGTACTCCACCGGCACCGGTCTGGTGGTGGACGTGTCCCGGCTGAACTCGATACGGATCGACGGCGGTTCGGTGACGCTGGGGCCGGGCGCGCAGAACGTCGACGTGCTGAACACGCTGGCCGACTCGGGGCTGGCCCTCGTCGGTGGCGCGTGCCCGACCGTCGCCGCCGGCGGGTTCGTCCAGGGCGGCGGGCTGGGGTTCCTCACCCGTACGCACGGCATGGCCTGCGACGCGCTGACCTCCGCGACGGTGGTGCTGGCGAGCGGGCAGACCGTCACGGCCTCCGCCCAGGAGCACCCGGACCTGTTCTGGGCGCTGCGCGGGGGCGGCGGCGGCAACTTCGGCGTCGTCACCTCCTACACGGTCACGCCGGCCGTCCTGTCGCAGGTGGCCACGGCGCAGCTCGGCTACGGCTACGACCGGGCGCTCGACATGCTCGACGGCTATGCGCGCTGGCTGGCCGACTGCCCCCGTACGATCGGCTCGGCGGCGGTGGTGACCCTCCTCGACGCGGCGCCGGGCAACGTCCCGGCCCCGGCGGTCATCGTGGTCTCCACCGGGACTCCGGCCGAACTCGACGCGGAGCTGGCCCGGTTGGAGTCCCTGACGGGCCGGCCGGCCTCGCGGCAGACCTCGGTGCTGCCGTACCGCGAGCTGATGACGGGCATCTTCCGCTGCACGGGGATGACCTCCGAGGAATGCCACCGGGCGGACGTCTTCCCCCGGGGGCGGCTCCCCCGGACCGCGTTCGCGCTGGAGCGCAGCCGTCTGGTCCGCGACGCCGTGCCCCGGGACGGCTGGGCGCGCGTCCTGGCGCTCTTCGACGAGCAGCGGGTGTCCGGCGGCCAGACCCACGGGCTCCAGGTGCTGCCGGTCGACGGCGCCGTCCACGACCTGGACCGGACCGCGACGGCGTTCGTGCACCGCGACAGCCGCTTCTCCGTGAACTTCCAGGCCTTCGTGGCGCAGGGGACGGTCACGGACGGGCTGCGGACCGCCGCGCGGGCCTGGGTCGACGCGGGCTTCGCGGCCGTCGACCCGCTCTCCTCGCGGGAGACCTACCAGAACTTCATCGACCCGGAACTCGCGGACTGGAAGTCCTCCTATTACGCGGAGAACTATCCGCGGCTGGTCAGGACCAAGAACCGCTACGACCCGAACGGCCTTTTCGGATTCGCGCAAGGAATACGTTGACGAAAAGCGGACCGGCAGGGCGTCAGTACATCGATTGCGAGAGGAAGACCAAGAAATGGCCAAGCAGGAGAACCTGGACCCGAGCACGTCGTTCTTCGACCAGCTGAAGGAGAAGACCGGGCCCGTCGTCCTGGCCAACACCTTCATCGTCCCGGAGGACGACTCCGAGACGTTCCTGGCCGTCTGGAAGAAGCACGCCACGTTCATGAAGGCGCAGCCGGGGCTCCTCTCCCTGCAGATGCACCGGGGCACGGCGGGCAGCCGGCTGTTCATGAACGTCGCGATCTGGGAGTCGACCGAGGCCCTCGCCACGGCGCTCGCCGACCCGCAGTTCCAGGCCATGGCCGTCGACGTCCCCGAGGACATCGTCTCGTACGCGCACGTCTTCGAGAAGGTCGCCGTCGAGGGCCTCTGCGCGGCCTGACCGCGACCGAGGAATTCTCACCCGAACTCGCTTGATGAATGGGGACTTGGCCATGGATGTGGGACTTCTCTTCGACCTGCGGAACCCGGCGGGCTGGAAGCGGCCCTGGGCCGACCACTACGCGCAGAACCTGGAATTCTGCGAGGAGGCGGACCGCCTGGGCGTGGGCGGGCTGTGGTTCACCGAGCACCACCTCTTCGAGGACGGTTATCTGCCGCAGCCGCTGACCTTCGCCGCCGCCGCGGCGGCCCGCACCCGCCGGGCCCGGATCGGCACCTCGGTGGTGCTGCCCGCGCTGCGCAAGCCGGCCCAGCTCGCGGAGGAGGCGGCGGTCGTCGACCTCCTGAGCGGCGGACGCCTGGAGCTGGGCATGGGCGCCGGCTACCGGGTGCCCGAGTACTCCCTGATGGACGCGGACTTCACGCGGCGCTTCCGGAAGACCGAGGAGCACATCCGCGAGGTCCGCCGCCTCTGGGAGGAGGGGTCGTCACCCCGGCCCCATCCAGGAGCCCGTTCCGCTGTGGGGCGGCTTCTACGGGCCGCGCGGCGCGCGGATGGCCGGCCGGCTCGGCATCGGACTGCTGCACATCTCGCACGAGCTGTTCCCGCACTACCGCGAGGGGCTCGTCGAGGGCGGCCACGACCTGGCGACCGCCCGGCTCTCCGGCCTGCTGCCGATCATCCTCGCCGACGACCCGGACGAGGCCTGGGACCGTGTCGCGCCCTACCTCGCCCACCAGATGAACAGCTACCGGCAGTCGTCCGTGGAGGGCACCGACAAGCCCCGGCCGCCGATCATCCACGCGGACGAGTTCCGCAACCGGACCTCCAACGCCCCCTGGGGGGCGCTGCGGATCCTCACCCCGAGCAGGCCGCCGCGCAGATCAAGGAGACGACCGACGGGCTGCCGGTGGAGCACCTGATCTTCTGGGCGAGCATCGCCGGCATGCCGGACGACCTGACCGTCCGGAACATCCAGCTGGTCAGCGAGGCGCTGCCGCCGCTGCTGGCCGCGTGACGGCCGCCCGACGACGGCCCCGGGCCCGTCCCGCCTGCGCGGGGCGGGCCCGACCGCGTCCGGGCCGACCGGGCGGGACTTACTCGCCCGTTCCTCCGAGGTACGCCGCCCACGGGTAGTAGACGTAGGCGAACGCCGCCGGCGCCCCGGTGATCCTCTTGCCGAGCCACACGTCGTTCGTCAGCCGGATGCCGGGGAACATCGGGGCCGTCTCGTCGTGGAGCTTCTTCTCCATCTCCACGACCATCTCGGCGCGTGCCCTGTCGTCCTTCTCGGCCACCGCCTTCGCGTAGAGGTCGTCGATGCCGCTGTAGCCGGACTGGTTGAAGGAGCCGCCGGACACCGCGGTGATGCCCAGCCAGTCGAGCGGGTTGGGGATGTTCGGCCAGAACTGCGTGTACAGCAGGTCGGTGTCGCCGCGCGTCGCCGGGTCGTACAGGTAGTTCGAGTAGCCGGTGGCGGGGACCACCTTGAGCTCGAAGTTCAGGCCGATCCTGTCGGCCGCGTCCTTGATGCCGATGCCGAGCTGCTGGGTCTCCGCCTGCTGCGGCACGACGAGGCTGATCCGGCGTGCCTTCACGTCGGCGGGGACGCGGGCGAGCAGCTTCTTGGCCTCCTCGATCCTCGGTGTGCCGTCGGTCCCGACCGAGTCGGCGTACGGGGTCAGCGCGTCCTTCGCGAAGCCGTAGACGGCGGGGACGGTCTGCAGGGAGACGGGGGTGCCCTCGCCGGCGTACACCTGCTTGCCGATGCCCTTCCAGTCGATGGCCGTCTGGAGCGCCCTGCGCACGTCCGCGTTGCCCATCGCGCCCTTCGTGTTCGCGACGACGAGCGTGACGGCGAGCGGTGCGGGGCCCGAGTGGAGCGTGCCCGCCGGGGACGCCTTCAGCTGCGCGAGCGCGGCCGTCGGCGGCTGGTACGTGCCGTCGATCTGGCCGGAGAGCAGGCCGGAGGTGATCGCGGAGTCGTCGGTCAGGAAGGTGAAGTCGATGTTCTTCACCTTCAGCGGCAGCTCCTTGTTCCAGTAGCCGTCGTAGCGGCTCGCGCTGATCGACTGGCCGCGCGTCCACCGGGTGAACTCGTACGGGCCGGTGCACATGACGCCGACGTCGGGCGTGCCGACCTTCTTGCCGTGCCGTTCGTAGAAGTCCTTCTGGACGACGACCCCGGCGTAGCTCGCCAGTTCGTCGTTGAAGAGGTAGTCGGGCTTCTTGAGCCTGACGGTGACCTGCGCGGGGCCCGTCTTCGTGATCGAGGCGACGTTCCGGTACAGGGAGCCGTAGAAGCCCGTCCGGTCCGTCAGGTTGTGGTTCATGCTCCACACGACGTCGTCGGCGGTCATCGGCGAGCCGTCCCAGAAGGTGACGCCCTCGCGGAGCCGGTAGACCCAGGTCTTCGGGTCGGGGTTCGTGTACGAGGTCGCCAGGTTGGGCCTGATCCTGAAGTCGGGCGTCTGGACGAACAGGGTCTCGCACATGTTCGAGTTGATCATGTTGGGCGTGTAGTCGGCCGCGTGGAAGGGTCGACGGTCTGCGGCTCGCCCTGGAAGACGTTCCAGGTGATCCTGTCGACCGGGCCCTTGCCCTGCGGCGTGAAGGTCGTCAGCGCGTCGGAGGCGCGGGTGCCTCCGGTGCCGGTGGCGCCGCCTCCTCCGGAGCAGCCGGCCAGTACGAGGGAGGCGGTGGCGGCGAGGGCGAGGGCGGCGGTCCGGCCGCGCGGGCGGGTGCGTGCATGGCGCGACTCCTGGTCAGTGTCGGGCGGTGAGGGTCTCGGGTCCCATCCGGCGCGCGGGACGCTGTCGCGCAGCAGACGGGTGTAGGGTGCGACGGGTGGTCGAGCACGTCGGCGGTGGGCCCCTGCTCGACGACGGCGCCATGACGCATGACGATCGTGTCGTCGGTGACCTGGCGGATGACGGCGAGGTCGTGGCTGATGAACAGGTAGCTCACGCCGCGCTCGCGCCGGATGTCCGAGAGGAGGTTGAGGATCTGCGCCTGGATCGAGACGTCCAGGGCGGACACGGCCTCGTCGAGGATGAGGACGTCCGGGTCCGCGGCGAGCGCGCGGGCGATGGCGACGCGCTGGCGCTGTCCTCCGGACAGTGCCCTCGGCAGGGCCGCGAGCTGCCGGTCGTCGAGTCCGACGAGCCCGGCGAGCTCACTCACCCGTTTCCTGGTCCCCTCGCGGCCGAGCCGGGCGTGGACGCCGACGACTTCCGCGAGGCAGTCGCCGACGCGCTGGCGGCGGTCGAGCGAGGTGTACGGGTCCTGGAAGACGATCTGGACGTCCCGGCCCCGTCGGCGGCGGCTGCGGGCGGAGCGCGCCGGCCGGGTGCGGTCCTCGCCCCGGACCGTGATGCGGCCGCCGGAGGGACGCTCCAGGCCGATGATCATCCGGGCCGTGGTTGTCTTGCCGGAGCCGGACTCTCCGACGATGCCGAGGGATCCGCCGGGGGCCAGGGAGAAGCTCACGTCGGCGACCGCGGTCGCCCGGGTGCGCCCGTGGCCGAACGTCTTGGTCAGGTGCTCGACCACGAGCAGGGGTTGGGTCATCGCGGGACCTCCTCGGTCGAAGCGGTGCCGGCGGGCGCCGCGGCAGCAGCCGGCCGTGCAGTTCGGGCATCCGGACGCACCGGGTCAGCCCCGGTCCGATCCGCAGCAGGGCGGCACCCCGCCCCGCACTCCTCCTCGGCGAAGCGGCAGCGCGGTGCGAACGCGCAGCCGTCCGGGGCCTCGTAGGCGGTGGTGGGGTGGCCGCTGATCGCGGGCAGCCGCTCGACGCGCCGGTCGATCTCGGGCCGCGCCCGCACCAGGGCGGCGGTGTAGGGGTGGAGCGGGTCCGCGTGCAGCCGCTTCGACGCCTGGCGCTCCACGGTCCGGCCGGCGTACAGGACCATCGTCTCGTCGCACACGGCGCCGGCGAGCTCCAGGTCGTGCGTGATGAAGAGCATGGCCATGCCGTACTCGCGCCGCATGCGCCGCAGGATCGCCATCACCTCCGCCTGGGTGGTGACGTCGAGCGCGGTCGTCGGCTCGTCGGCGAGGACGAGCCGGGGCCGTGCGGCGACCGCGGCGGCGATCATCACGCGCTGGAGGAGTCCGCCGGAGAGCTCGTGCGGGTACTGCCGCAGCCTGCGCTCCGGGTCCGTGATCCCGACCTCGGCGAGCAGGTCCCGCGCGCGCTTGCGGGCGGCGGGCTTCGGCATCCTGTCGTTGACGCGCAGGGCCTCGGTGAGGAAGTCGCCGACCGTGCGGACGGGGTTGGTGTGGGCCCGGGCGTCCTGGAAGATCATCGCGACGTCCTTGGCCCGGTAGGACCGCAGGGCCCCGGCGCGCAGGGCGAACACGTCGGCGCCGTCGAAGCGGACCGTGCCCCGGACGTCGGCGCCGTCGGGCAGCAGCCGCGCGAGGGTGCGTACCGTCATCGACTTGCCGGAGCCGGACTCGCCGACCAGGCCGAGCGTGCCGCCGCGGTCCAGGGAGAAGGAGACGTCGCGCAGCACGGTGCGCGGCTCGCCCGCGACCGGCAACCGGACCGTCAGGTCCTCGACTTCGAGGAGTGCGTTCACGAGCGGGCCTCCCAGCGCTCCGTGAGCCGGTCGCCGAGCAGGTTGACGGCTCCGACCGTGAGGACGACGAGGGCGCCGGCGTACAGCGCCTCCTGCGGGTGCTGCTGGAGCACACCGGCCATGCCGGTGCCGACCATCGCGCCCCAGTCCGAGGTCGGCGGCTGCACCCCGAGGCCGATGAAGGAGAGGCCGGCGAGGTCCATCAGGGCGAACCCGAAGGCGAGGGTGGCGTTGGCGACGATCAGCCCGCCCACGTTGGGCAGGAGGTGCGCCAGCGCGATCCTCAGCCCGTGCACGCCCTGGACCCGCAGCGCCGCGACGTAGGGCAGGTTCCGTTCGCGCAGCGCCGCACTGCGCACGATCCGCGCGATGTACGGGACGTAGGCGATCGACAGCGCCACGACGGCGGCCGGCAGACCGGAACCGAACAGGGCGGTCGCGAGGATCGCGAGGAGCAGACCGGGGAAGGCGAACACGGCGTCGACGACACGCACCACCAGCTGGTCGAACCAGCCGCCGCACCACACGGCCGTGAGCGCGAGGACCGTCCCGAGGAGGGTCGAGACCGCCACGACGAGGAACGGTCCGATCAGCGCGGTGCGGGAACCGGTGACGAGCCGGGAGAGCAGATCGCGTCCGCTCGCGTCGGTTCCCAGCGGGTGCGCCCCGCTCGCTCCCTGGTACGCGCCGGACAGGTCGACGGCGTCCGGGGCCTGGGGCGAGACGACCGGCGCGAGGAGGGCGCAGCAGACGACGAGCCCGAGGAGCCCGAGCGCCACCCAGCCGGACGGGCCGATGCCCTTCGTTCCGCGCGTCCGCCGGCCGGTCCCGCGGTTTCCGGTACGGCGTATCGCCGCTGTCGCGCTCATGAGTCCTTCTTCCCGAGCGACACGCGCGGGTCGAGCAGCGTGTAGGCGAGGTCGATGAGGGTGTTCAGCACGATGAAGGCGGCGACGTACACCAGGCAGATCGCCTGGACGACGGGGAAGTCCTTCTGCTGGACCGAGGTGACGAGGAACTGGCCGAGTCCGCCGAGCTGGAAGACCTGCTCCACGACGACGCTTCCGGCGATCAGGCCCGCGATCGTGAGGCCGGCGACGGTGAGCACGGGCATCGCGGCGTTGCGCATCACATGGCGGCGCACGACGGTCCGGCGGGGCAGTCCGCGGCTGATCGCCGTCTGCACGTGGTCGGCGGACAGCTCCGCCCGGACCGCGGCCTGGGCGAGCCGTGCGACGAACGCGACGGACGCGAGGGCGAGGGCGAGCGACGGCAGGACCAGGTGGTGGAGCCGGTCGAGGCCGCCGGTGCCTGCGCCGAACACCGGGAACCAGTCCAGGTCGACGGCGAAGACGATGATCAGCACGACCGCTCCGACGAAGGTCGGCACCGCCATGACGCCCGTCGCGCCGGCCATGGCCGACCGGGACGCCCAGCCGGGCCCGAGGCCGGCGAGCGTGCCGATGCCCAGACCGAGGACGAGGACGATCGCCGCGGCCATGGCGACGAGCAGCGTGGTCGCCGGGGCGCGGCTTCCGACCAGCGAGGACACCGGCTGGTTGTAGATGATCGAGGTGCCGAGGTCGCCGTGCAGCACGCCGCCCAGCCACCTCAGGTACTGCTGCCCCACGGAGTCGTCGAGGTGGTACTCGGCCCTGATCCCGGCGATCGCCTCGGGGCTCATGGTGCGGCCGTGCGTGAGGTACGTGAGCGGGCTTCCCGGCGCGGCGTAGAGCGCGCCGAAGACGACCAGGCTCGCGAGGGAGAGCGTCACGGCCAGCCCCGCGACGCGCAGGGCGACGAACCGCGCGACCGCCCCGACGGGTCGCTTCCCGGCGCCGCCGCCTGCGACGGGACGGGCGCCGCCGTGATCGCGTCGCTCATCGGTCCGCCTCCGGCCGCGCGTGATGGACCGTCCGGCCGCCGACGACCGTCCGCAGGACGCGCGTGTCGAGCAGTTCGTCCAGGGGCGGGCGAAGACGTCCCGGTCGAGGACGACGAAGTCGGCGTACTGGCCCTCGGCGAGGCGGCCGTGCAGGTGGTCGGAGCGGCTCGCCCAGGCGGCGTCGCGCGTGGCGTGCACGATCGCGTCCGCCAGCGGCAGGGCGTAGTGCGGGAGGTTCGCGGGCAGCGACGGATCCAGGGCCGAGCGCCGGGTCGCCGCGACGAACATGTTGGGCAGCGGCGCGTGCGGCGAGGTGGGCGAGTCGGTGCCGAGGACGAGCGTGGCCCCGGCGTCGGTCATCTCGGGCCACGGGAAGCCGCGGTCGACCCGCTCGTCGCCGAGCATCCGCCGCCAGTTGTCCTGGATGGCGGGATCGGCGTGCACGGGCTGCATGCTCGCCGTGATGCCGAGCGCGGCCAGGCGGTCGATGTCCTCGGCGTCGACGACTTCGAGGTGTTCGATGCGGTGGCGCCGCTCCTTGGGGCCGTTGAGGGCGACGGCGTGCTCGACGGCGCCGATCGCGATCCGGACCGCCTCGTCGCCGATGGCGTGCAGGGCGACCTGCAGGCCGGCCGCGTCCGCGGCGGCGACCACCGGCGCGAGCTCGGCGAGGCTCCAGATCGGCTCGGCCCGCGCCCCGTTCGCGTAGGGCTTCCCGAGCGCCGCGGTGCACCCGTCGACGGTTCCGTCGACCATGACCTTGATGCCGGTCACCCGCAGGTACGGGTGGACTCCGGGCGGCGAGCGCGGCGGCGCGCTCGACCTGGGCGAGGTTCCCGCCCTCGTCGCCGGTGGGCTGGACGCGCCAGAACGCGGCGACGCGCGTGGTCAGGGCGCCCGCCGCGTCGGCCCGGCGCATCGCCTCGTAGTCGCCCTCGACCAGCGCCATGTCGGTCGAACCGGTGACCCTGGACTCCGCGTACGCCGCGAGGGCGACCGCCAGGGCCGCGTCCCGGTCGGAGTCGCCGGCGAAGCCGTCGAGCACCGGCCACACGAGCCGGTGCATCGCGGTCTCGTCGACCAGGCCGGTGGCCGCGCCCCGCGCGTCCCGGTGGACCGTGCCGCCGGGCGGGGACGCGGTGGCGGCGTCGATGCCGGCCTCGGCGAGGGCCGCCGAGTTGAGCCAGACCGAGTGGAAGTCGTAGGCCTGCGCGTAGACGGGCCGGTCGGCGACGACGGCGTCGAGCATGCCCCGGTCGGGCGTGCCGCCCGGGATGTCACCGTGCTTCCATCCGGTGGCGAGGACGCGGGGCGCGTCGGGGTTCTCCTCCGCCCAGGTCCGGACGCGGCGCTGGATCTCCTCCAGCGTGTTGGCGCCCCAGAGGTTCACCTGGAGCGCCGCCTCGCCGGTGCCGACCACGTGCGCGTGGCCGTCGACGAAGCCGGGAGGACGGTCGCGCCGCCGAGGTCGTGGACGAGGGCGTCCGGTCCGGCCACGCGGGCCGCGGTGGCCTCGTCGCCGACGTGGGCGAGCCGGTCGCCCACCACCACGAGCGCCTCGGCCCAGGGGCGGCGGTCGGAGGTGAAGACGCGGGCGTTGCGGTAGAGATGAGCGGGCGTGGTCACGTCGTTGCGCATCGTGTTCCTCAGAATTGGCCGAGACCCTCGCGGGCCGCGACGTCGGGGTGCCGGCCCGGTGCTCCGGGGCGCGTGTGGACGGGCACGCCGCGGCGTTCCCGGGATCGGTGCCGGTGGAGCGCGGTACGGGCAGCTTCATGGTGCGGAGAGACCTTTGCCTTGTGAGGCCCGTCACAGGGAGGGACGGGCGACACGCTAGGGAGGTGAAACGTTTAATACAACGGTCTTCCCCACGTCGTTTTCCGCTCCCCCGGAGGTCTCCGTGGCCCGGTCGAAGGGCGTCACCATCCGTGACGTCGCCCAGCGCGCGGGGTCTCCGTCGCGGCGGTCTCCATGGCGCTCAACGACACCGGGACGCTGAGCGCGGCCACCCGGCTGCGCGTCCGGGCCGTCGCCGAGGAGATGGACTACCAGGCCGACGCGCTCGCGCGCGGGCTGCGGCGCTCCTCGGTCGGGGCGATCGGGCTCGTCATGCGCTCACTGGACGCGCTGGGCGAGTACGCGCCGCCGGGCGTCGACGTGTTCGCCCGCTACATCGGCGCCGTGTCGGCCCAGGCGATGAACCGCGGGCTCAGCGTCATGCTCGTGCCCGACCCGACGAAGCGCCCGAGGCCCCCGCTGGCGCTGTCGCTCGACGGCTACATCGTGACGATGCCGCACGTGGACGATCCGGTCGTCGCCCTCCTCGAACAGCGCGGGATCCCGTACGTGACGCTGGGGCGCGATCCCGGCCGCCCCGGGTTCACCGACTGGGCCACGGAGGACGAGCAGTCGAGCTTCCGGCGGGTCTACGAGCACTTCGCCGGGAACGGCGCCCGGTCGGTCGCGCTGGTGCGCGGCACCGACCCCAACGCGTGGAACATCGACAGCGAGGCGACGTACCGCGCCTGGTGCGAAGCGCCCGCGTCGCCCCGCGCGTCTACCGGTCGGCCGAGCGCGACGGCGAACGCGGCGGCGAGAGCGTCGCGCACGCGATCGTCGACGACGGGGTCCCCGACGCGATCCTGTGCCACACCGGCCGCCAGGCCGCCGGAGTGCTGGCGGGCCTCACGGCCCGCGGCGTCGCCGTCCCCGACCGGACGATGCTCGCCGCGGCCTCCGACTCCGAGCACACCCGGCACAGCCGCCCCGCGATCTCGGCCGTCGAACTCCACGCCACGGAAACGACCGTGGCCCTCCTCGACCTCCTCCAGGCCCGCATCGCCGGCGCCCCCAGCACCGGACCGATCCTGACGGCCTCCCGCTTCCGCGTCCGCGCCTCCTCCCGCCGCCCCCACCCGGGCACCTGACGGCCCTGGCCTTCGGCCGCGCCGGAGAGGACCGGCCCGGGCGGTCCGGGCCGGAACACGACCGCCCCGGGCGCACCGCCGGAGCGGGCGCGCCGGGGAGGTACCGGTGGCGGCCGGGCCCGGTCGTGCGGAAGTCCTCGCGGAGAGCTTCTCAGCGCTCCGGACGGTAGGTCGCGATGATCACTCCGCTGCTGGTGGGCCGGGCGCTCACCAGTTCCAGCTTCTTCAGGGCGGCGTCGTCGGCGAACAGCTTCTTGCGTCCCTCGCCGGCCACCACCGGGTGGATCAGCAGGACCAGTTCGTCCAGGAGGTCCAGCTCCAGCAGCGAACGCACCAGCGTCGGGCTGCCCGCGACGGTGATGTCCTTGCCCTCGCCCGCCTTGAGCTCCTCGACCGCGGTCGCCAGGTCGCCCTTGACGAGGGTGCTGTTCGCCCAGTCCTCGACGTCGTCCAGCGTGGAGGAGACGACGTACTTGGGCGAGTCGTTGATCCACTTGGCGAAGCCGGCGTCCTCCCCGCTGGTCACCGTCGGCCAGTACCCGGCCCATTCGGTGAACGTCACACGGCCCAGCAGGATCGTGTCGGCCGTCTCCAGCGTCTGCGCCAGGGCGGCGCCCATCTCCTCGTCGAAGGCGAACTGCCACTCGTTCGGGGACTGGGCCACACCGTCGAGCGAGACGAACAGACCGGAAACGACCTTGCGCATGATTCCTCCGTGACGCGTACGTGTTTGTCGCTGCGTCGGGAAGGCTATGCGGGCACCAGGGGCGCGGGCTTGTACAGAAGCGACAGCGGCTCGTCCGTGTCCGGGGCGCTCAGCCGGGTGGCGGTACGGCCGATGTACCGGGTCAGGGACCGCGCCAGGTGCGGCTGGTCGAAGTACCCCAGCCGGTGCACGACGTCCTGCGCCGGAACGCCCTCCTGGATCAGTACCGCCGCCTGGCGGGCACGGTGTATCTGCCGTACGGCGCCCTGGGTGAGGCCCGTGGCGGCGGCGAAACGCCGCTGGAGGGTGCGCGCGGAGACGTCGGGAGCCGCGCCGTCGAGCACGGCGGGCACGATCGGGTCGCGGTCCACGATGCCCTCGCGCACCATGCGCCGTACGAACGCCTCCGCGTTGTCGTAGTCGGGCACGTGCCACGCCGAGCCCTTCAGCCACACGGACCGCCGCGTCACGTCGGGGATCTCCGCGCCGCCGCCCACGAGCCGGCCGATCGGCACGTGGGGCATCGACGTGCCGAGGGCGAAGCTGATGCCGAAGAACGTGGCGTCCTTCGGGACGGGCGCCGGGCAGGCCTCGGGCTCCGGGCCCAGGACCGCGGCCTGCGTCCGGCCCTCGTGCTCCCAGAAGACGAGCTCCCCGTGCGTGTTCGCGACCGACGTCATCCGCCCCACGTCGTCGCTCCGGCCGCGCCAGACCCGCTCGATGTACGGCAGCTCCGACGGACGGCTCTCGATCTCCAGCCCCAACCGGCTCGCCCCCCTGCTCACCGCCACCGCGCGAGCCGCCAGTCTGCCACGCCGCCCCGGGCGGGCGGCACGGACGCCGTCCGCTCGTCCTTCACGGTCCCGGGCCCGCGCCGACCGCGTCCTCGTCCAGCGCGGCCGCGGCCTGGGCCGCCAGGTCGGCGGCGACCAGGCGGGATTCGAGGGCGGCGGTACGCGGCCGGGCCCGGGGTCAGCAGGAAGCGGCCCTGGTAGCGGCCGTGGGCGAGGGCCCGCAGTTCGATCTCGCCGTCCGGCCAGCCCTGCTGCTCCAGGTCCCAGATCCAGCCGTCGACCTTGACCGTCCCGTCGGGGTCGAGCCGCGGCGGGCGCCCGATGAGGGTGCCGTACTCGAAGCGGCAGGAGCGCAGTTCGAGGACTTCGACGAGTTCCTGGCGCACCCGCCGGAGGACCTCGTCGGACGACGCGCTGGAGCGGGTCAGCCGGGTGGTGCCGTGGAGCCGCTCCAGGTGGGTGGCGTCGGTGACCGCCGCCCGCTTCATCGTCCTTCCGTACGCGGCCAGTTGGGAGACGATCAGGCCGACGGCCAGCAGCAGGACGGCGGTCTCGACGTCGGCGCGGTCCTGGATGTGGAAGCTCCGGTACGGCACGGTGTGGAAGAAGTCGAACCAGGCGGCGGCCGACAGGGCGGCGAGCGCGCCGGCGAACCGGTTGCCGAGGGCCGACACCGCGACGACCACGACGACCAGGAGCAGGGCGAGATCGGTGTGCGTGACGGAGGTCCGCAGCGGCGTCAGCGCGAGAGCGGCGGCGAACGGTGCCAGGACTCCGGCCGTGACGACGGCCGTGTCCCGAAGCGGAATCCTCATGGTCCACCTCTCAGGATCCAGCCCCCACCGTCCCCGACACGTCAAGCCTCCGCCCGGTGCGGCGTGGAGGGCACCGGGCGGAGGAGTCCTTGACGGATCCCTGACGACGGCTGACCCCGGCTGCTGACCCCGGCGGCGGTCTCCGCCGCCGGGGTCAGCAGCGGAAGCGGAGCCGGCAGACGACCGCGTCCGTGTCGCGGCGGACGGCGTGGGCGACGACCGCGCCCCGCTGGTTCTGCAGGGCGCGCTGCCAGAGGCGCTCGGGCTCGGCCTCCGGGATGAGGACGGTGACCCGGGTGCCCGGTTCGCTCGCCCGCAGGTCACGCACGTAGGCGGTGATGGGGCGGCCGAGGGAGCGGCGTTCGGACGGCAGCCGTACGAGGGGGACGCCGGGGTTCCACAGGGCCCAGTCGCGTTCCAGGGCCTCGGTGGCCGCCAGGTCCTCGGGGTCCTGGTGGCAGACCGTGAGGGCGCGGACCTCGTCGCCGAGGGAGACGGCGGCGGTGAGGGCCTCGCTCGTGACGCGGGTCAGGGAGGAGACCGGGACCAGGACGAGGGAGCGCTCGCGGTGCGGGGCCCGCGGGATCCGGCCGACGCCGAGGCGCTCGCCGATCTTCCCGTAGGCGCGGTGGACGGCCTCGAAGGCGAGGACGAGAACCGGCAGGGCGATGACGATCAGCCAGGCCCCGTCGTGGAACTTGGTCGCGGTGACGACCACCGCCGACACACCCGTCAGCAGCGCTCCGAAGCCGTTGAGCAGGGCCTTGCCCCACTGCCGGGTGGTCCGCCAGTGCAGCACCATGCCGGTCTGGGCGATCGTGAAGCCGATGAAGACGCCGATCGCGAAGAGCGGGACGAGGGTGTTGGTGTCACCGCCGGAGAAGACGAGCAGGGCGGCGGAGACGACCGCCAGCCAGACGACACCGTGCCGGTGGACCTGGCGGTCGGCCTTGAGACCGAAGACGTGCGGCAGGTAGTCGTCCCGGGCCAGCAGCTTCAGCAGGACCGGCAGGCCGCCGAACGACGTGTTCGCGGACAGCGCGAGCAGCACCATGGTGGCGAACTGGACCACGTAGAAGGCCGCGTTGTGGCCGAGGGAGGCGTCGGCGAGCTGGGCGAGGACGGTGACGCCCTCGACCGGCTGGAGACCGAAGCGGGAGATCAGCACGGACAGGCCGATCAGCATCACGCCGAGCAGCGCGCCGAGCGCGACCTCCGCCCGCATCGCCCGCCGGGCGGCGGGAGCACGGAACGACGGCACCGCGTTCGCGATCGCCTCCACCCCGGTCAGCGCCGAACAGCCCGAGGCGAACGCCTTCAGAAGCAGGAGCGCGCCGACCGTGGTCGCGTTGTCCGCCAGGACGGAGGCGTGCCCGGCGGAGGCTTCGGTGGAGACCGGCGCGTCGCGGAACAGGCCCACGACGATCAGCACGAGGATCGCGCCGATGAAGACGGCCGTGGGAGGATGAAGGCGCGGGCCGAGTCGACGATCCCGCGCAGGTTGACGGCCGTGATCAGGACGAGGACGCCGAGGCAGATCGCCAGCCGGTCCCCGTACAGCCCGGGAAGGCGGACGTGAGGGCGGCGACACCGGCCGTGACGGCGACGGCCACGTTCAGGACGTAGTCCAGGACCAGGAGGCGGCGGCCACCAGGCTGGTGCGCCGGCCGAGGTGGGCCTTGGCCACCGCGTAGGAGCCGCCGCCGTCCGGGAAGGCGGCTATGACCTGCCGGTACGAGGCCACCAGGACGGCCAGCAGACCGGCGATGGCCAGGGTCACCGGAACCGTGAAACCGAGGCCGTGTCCGCCGGCGGCCGCCAGCACCAGCACGATGGCCTCGGGCCCGTACGCCACCGAGGCCATGGCGTCGAGCGACAGCGCGGCGAGCCCGGTGACGGTCGTCAGCCGGTGGCGCGCGCCGGCGTCCGGGGGCTCCTCTGCGACGGGCGCGGCCCCGTTCGCGGTGGTCAGAGCGGACATGCGGGTGATCTCCTTCGTGCTCAGGTCCGCTCAGGGTGTCCCCCGCCCGGCACGGCTTCCGCACTTCCTGCCGCGTTCTTTGCGCCGGGGGCCGCTCTCTTCACACGTCTTTGACACGAGGGCGCGGGAACCCGTCGGTCACCTCCGAGGCCGACGGCGGCGCGTGGCCGCGGCGGCGCAGCCAGACGTAGAGCATCAGGCAGGGCAGGAGCAGTCCGCCGAGGGTGAGGGCGAGGAAGGCCGTGAGGCCGGTGATGTGGCCGACCAGCCAGTCGAAGTTCTGTCCGAAGAAGCCGACGACGAAGGACAGCGGCAGGAACACGCTCGCGAGGATGGTGAGCCGCTCCATCGTGGCGCTCTGTCTGAGGTTGATCTTGTTCTGCTCGACGGAGATGACCGCGATGTTCGCTTCGAGGACGGTGGTGAGGAGGTCGCGCTGGGCGGCGACCTCCTCGTTGACGAGGAGGAGGTGGTCGTGGACGTCGCGGATGTACGGCACGAGTGCCGAGGGCGACTTCCCGGACTGCAGGCGCCGGCCCAGCACGGCGAGCAGCGGGTGCACGGCGCGGTAGAAGTCGGTCGCCTCGCGGCGCAGGAAGTAGATCCGTTCGGTCGGGGCGACGGCCCCGGAGAACACGGTGGCCTCGATCTCCTCGATGTCGCGTTCGAGCTCCTCGACGACCGGCGCGTAGCTGTCGACCACCTGGTCGAAGATGGCCCACAGCGTGGAGGCGCTGCCGGTCTTCAGCAGCTCGGGGCGGCTTTCGAGCCGGCTCCGGGCCTCGTGCAGCTCGCTCGCGATGCCCTGGCGCACGGTGATCACGAAGTGTTCGGCGAGGAAGACGCTGATCTCGCCGGTGTCGATCTCCTCGCGCTCGTCGTCGTAGCGCGCCGTGCGCAGGATGATCAGTTCGGTGCCGTCCTCGTACTGCTCCGCCTTCGGCCGCAGGTGGAACGTCCGGGCGTCCTCGACGGCGAGCTCGTGCAGTCCGAAGACCTCACGGACCCGGGCCAGCTCCTCGGGTCCCGGTTCGAAGACGCCCAGCCAGACGAACCCTCCCCGCTTGCAGTGCGCGGCCGCCTGCTCCAGTGGCATCGCGCCCTCGTGCTGCCGGCGTCCGTCCCGGTAGTGCGCACAGTCGACGATCATGGCCGCCTCCTCGCGGCCGGCCGACGTGCGCCGTCTCCTGCCCACCGGCGGCGTGGCGCGCCGTACCGGCCTCACAGCAATAGATGCTCCTCCGACTCGTCCGGGTTGTCCTCACGGCCGCCGTCGACACGCCCGCCGGGATGCGGTGCTTCGCCGGCCCGGTCGACGAGGATCGCCCTGCGGCCACCGCCCGCGCGGCCCGGAGAGGACGGCTGCCCGCGCCGGTCGCGCCGCGGGGTGCGGGGTCTGCCTCCCGTCGTCGGGCCGGTACGCGTCCGTTCCCGTTCCCAGCCCGCCGGAGTCAGCATGGCCCCTCCTCGGACCCGCCCCGCCCACGCCGTTCCGGGGCGTCGATCCTCCGGTCCTGCTTCCCCTCGCCGTTCTGATCGTGGTGGCGGTGTCCGTGGGGTCGTGGCTGCAGTTCTCCGAGCGGCAGACGCTCGACACCGTCCACGCGGCCGGTTCCGGGACGGGCGACCGCGTGGACGTGGAGGCCACCGTCCAGCGCGTCGACGCCTCGGCCCGGGAGCTGGTGCTGCGGGTCCGGGTGACCCCGCGCGGGGCCCTCGGCGAGGAGGACGGGACCGCGCCGGTGGCCGATCTCGTCCTCCAGACCTCCACGGCGACCGTCGGCGACCTGGCGTTCAAGGCGCACGAGCGCCTGGCGACCAGGGACACGAAGGTGGCGCTCACGGGTGGGTCGATCAGCGACTACCCGTTCGACGCCTACGAGACCGACATCGAGTTCCGGGCGCTGCTGGGGGGCGAGCCGGTGCCGGTGCGGGTGCTGTTCTCCAACAACGACGCGCTCTTCTCGATCTCCGCGACGCCCGTGGGCTCCCCGCGGGAGGCCGCCTTGGAGCTGGGGGTGTCCCGGTCGGGCAGCCTGCTCGTCTTCGCGCTCTTCATGATGGTGGTGATGTGGGCGCTGGCGGCGTCCGTACTCATCGGGGCCTGGTACCTGACGACCCGCGGCGAGGGCCTGACCTGGCCCGCCCTCGCCTGGATGGCCGCCACCCTGTTCGCCCTGTCGGCGTTCCGCAACACCGCCCCCGGCACCCCGCCGATCGGCTGCGTGCTGGACTGGTTCGCCTTCCTGTGGGCCGAGACGATCATCGCCCTCTGCCTGATCACCGTGGTGATCATCGGCGCCCGTAACGCCCTGAGGGCGGAGGGCGCCCGGCGTCCCAGGGCGGTTCAGGGCGGGGGCGGTTCAGGGCGCGATCCTGTCCGTCGACGGAGCGGGGTGCTCCGTCGACGGACCCGTGGCGGAGGCGCTCAAGGCCGCGCCGGAGGGATCGGGATCCGCGCCGCCCTCAGTCGGGCGGCTCCGAGGGGCGGGGCGCCCCGGTTTCGGCTCGGGGGCGTCGGGCTCGGGGTGCCCGGACCGGCGGGCTCGGGCGGCTCGGGCGGAGGGGTGGGCGAGCCGGGGGACGTCGGGGATCCGGCGTCACCGGGGGCTCGGTCGACGCGTCGGGAACGCTTCCCATGGTCGTGACTCCTATCGGCCGAGGGCGTGCTTGAGCTGCTCCTTGTTCATCTTCGAGCGGCCCTCGATGTCGCGCTGCTTCGCCTCGTTGTAGAGCTGCTCCTTGGTGGGGCCCCGGGAGCCGCTGTGGGAGCGCAGGCCGCCGCGCCGCGAGGAGGAGATGTCCTGGGTGGAGCTGCGGCTCGCCTCCTTCGACTCCCCGCTCCGGGCGCGTTCCTTGTTGACCGTGCGTGCGGCGATCTCCTTGGCGCGCTTCTCGCTCTCCCCGCGCTCCCGCGCGCTCTCCTTGATGTGCTCGTACTGGCGTTCCCGCTTGGGGCTCGATCCTCGGGGCATGGTCACCACTCCCGTCTGCGCTGTCGGCGGTCGGCTGTCGGGTGCTCGGCCGGGGTGCCGAAGTCCCGGCCGCTCAGTTCGGCGGCCTCCTCCGACGGGGTGAGCGTTCCCCGCCTTCCGCCACGGTGGATTCCGGGACGGCCGACTCGGCCCGTCGGCCGGGCCCTGCCGGGCGGACCGGCCGGCGGAGCGCGCCGGGCCCGGCCGACCGGGCCCGGCGGCCCTCCGGGCCATCGCCATCAGGGCCAGGCCCAGGCAGAAGAGCAGACCGAGGGCCACACCGGACAGGAAGACGCCCAGGCTGTCGAGCCTCACCAGGTCGTGGCCCAGGATCGTCACCTGGTACTCGGGGCCGCCGGAGAGGTTGTCGGCGATCAGCAGCCCGGTGAAGGCACCGGACGCCGCCATCAGCAGAAGTCCTAGCAACAACATGGGGATTCCCTTCCGTCCCGGGTCGGTCACCCCCCGCGAAGGCGCCTACCCCGGCCGGTCCGCCCCTAACGGCCACGGCCCGCCGCTTCGGCCTTCCCGTACGGGCCGCGGCGCCCGGCGGCCCTCGGGCGAGAGGTCCGGCTCCGCATGTTTGCCGGACGCGGGAGCGGAAAGCGGCTGGTTAGCGGAAAGACGCCCGGCGGCGGCGAGCGCCGCGCGACGACTCCGACGACGTGAGGAGCGTGAACCGTCATGGGCGGCGACAGGAAGGACGGCGACGGGCGGGACGAGCGCCGGACCTCGGACGAGGACCGCGCGAAGCGGATCCGCGGGCGTTCGCCGGAGCCCGACCGGCTGAGGGCGGGCGGGCGGCCGCTCAGTCCCGACGAGGTCGCGCGGGGGCACGACCAGGACGCGACAATGCACGACGTGATGCACGAGGTGCGCGGCGAGAACCCGGACGACCGGCGCGAAGATCACTGAATCGGCCGCCCGTCCCCTTCGGACAAGACTTCTTCCCCGCACATTCCGACACCGAAATGGGGCAGAAGAGGTGTACGAGACCGGAGAACATCATGATCATTCTCGGAATCATCCTATTGGTCGTCGGTTACCTGCTCGGAATCTCCCTCCTGTGGACCCTCGGGATCATCCTGGTCGTCATCGGCGCCCTCCTCTTTGTCCTCGGATCCGTCGGACACGCGATCGGAGGGCGGCGCCACTACTGGTAGACGCGCCCCCGACCGAGCCGACGCACTACCCAGGGGGTGCGTGATGCCGATACCGGACGATGACCGCTTCGCCGTCGCCGTACGGCCCGTCGCGGGGGTCACCGTCGTGGCCCTGGCCGGGAACTCGACCATGACACCGCCGGGTCCTTGAGGACAGCTCTGAGGACGGCTCTCGAAGCCGTCCGGGCCCGGAGCGAACAGCGGGTGCTCGTCGATTTCAGCGGGCTCGCCTTCTGCGATTCGACGGGATTGAACGTACTGCTGGAAAACCGGCTGGCGGTCCGGGAGGCGGGTGGCAGTCTGGAACTGGTCGGCCTTCACCAGCCGATGGAGGGCATGTTCCGCGTCACCGGCGCGGACGGGCTCTTCCCGCTCCACCCCGATGTGGACGCGGCGCTGGCGAATCGCCGGCGGGCGTAGCGAAGGAGGACCGATGAGCAGGCACCGGTCACCGGAACGGACCCGGCGCCTGGTGCTGTACGGCACCACGGGTGTCGTCGGCCAATGCCGTGATTTCACCCGCCTCGCCCTGACCGAATGGCAGTGGCTCCCGGCGGCCGGGAACGGCCCCCCGGACGAGACGGCCGAGGACGTTCTGCTGCTGGTGTCGGAGGTGGTGGCGAACGCCTGCATGCACGCGGGCGGCCCGAGCTCGCTGCTGCTGCGGTGCACCGCCGAGCGGCTGCGCATCGAGGTCACCGACGGGAGTCCGGTCCCGCCGGCCGTCAAGTCCCCGCCCGACCCGGCCGTGCCCGGTGGTCACGGGCTGCTCATCGTGGAACGTCTGGCCCGGCAGTGGGGCTCGGAGCGGGTGGGCGGCGGGAAGTGCGTGTGGGTGGAGGTTGACGCCCCGGCGGCCCTCGGGCGGGGCGGCGGGCCGCTCTCCCGGTGGCTGGACAGATTTCCCCACTCGGCCTGACCGGCCAGGTTTCCCCACGCGATCCGAACCGGGGTCCGGGACCGGCCTGGGTTCGAAGTTCCAGGGAGTCCCGAGGGTCCCGGGTCAGAGTTCAAAGGCCGGGCTTCAGAGTTCCAGGGAGTCCCGGGGGCCAGAGTTCAAGGGCCGGGGTTCAGAGTTCCAGGGGATCGGGATCGGGCTCGTCCGTCAGCATTCCGGCCCGCAGTACGGTCATGATCCGGCTCAGCAGTCGTGACACGTGCATCTGGGAGAGGCCGAGCCGCTCGCCTATCTCCGTCTGGGTCAGCTCCTCGCCGAACCGCAGCGAGAGGATCGACCGGTCGCGCTCGCTGAGCGCGGCGAGCAGCGGTTTCAGCGTCTCCAGGCATTCGATGCGGTCGTACGCCCCGTCCTCCTCGCCCAGCGTCAGCCCCTGGGGGCCGGACTCCTCCTCCTGTACGGGGGTGTCCAGGGAGCCGGCGGTGTAGCCGTTGGCCGCCCGGCGGCCTTCGGCCAGCTCGGCGGCGCTGATCCCGAGGCCCTGCGCGAGCTCGCCGTCGGTCGGCCGCCGCCCCAGGCGCTGTTCCAGCGTGTCGTGCGCCTTGGCCATGTCGAGCCGGAGCTCCTGGAGGCGGCGCGGGACCTTCACCGACCAGCTGGTGTCCCGGAAGAACCGCTTCATCTCGCCGGTGATCGTGGGAATGGCGAACGCGGTGAACTTGACCCCGCGCTCGACGTCGTACCGGTTGATGGCCTTGATCAGGCCGATGGTGCCGACCTGGACGATGTCCTCCAGGGGCTCGGAGCGGTTGCGGAACCGGCGCGCCACGTACTTCACCAGGCTGAGGTTCAGCTCGACGAGCGTGTTGCGCACGTAGGAGTACTCGGGCGTGCCCTCGCTCAGCTCGTTCAGGCGCCGGAAGAGGGCGACGGACAGGGTCCGCGCCTCGGCCGTGCTGACGGCGAGCGGGACCTCCGGTATGTCGGGGGTGTCGGCGTACGGGTCGATGGGGAGCGGATCCGCGGTGTCGCGGGGGACGGATGACATGAGTTTCCTCCGACGGGTTGGCGTGAACCCGTCGGCCCCGAGGGGACGGCGGAAACCGTCGTTTTATTCTCGAAGGGGGTATACCCGCATATAGGGCCCCCTGACCCTTCCTGTGTGAGAGTGGATCGCAGCGAGGTCAGACATGAACGATTCCGACCGGATTCTGAAGAAGCTGCTGGCCGGGCTCACGGCGGTACGGGACGGAGATCTCGGCACCCGGCTCCCCGACGACGCGGTCGGCCTGCCCGGCGAGATCGCGGCCGTCTACAACGGAATGGTCGACCAGTTGTCCCTGGTCACGGCCGAGGTGACCCGGGTGGCCCAGGAGGTCGGGGGCCAGGGCCTGCTCGGCGCCCACGCCCGGGTCCCGCGCACCGGCGGCGTCTGGCGGGACCTGACCACCGGCGTCAACAGCATGGCCGACAACCTCACCTCGCAGGTGCGCAACATCGCCCAGGTCGCCACGGCCGTCGCCCGGGGCGACCTCACGCAGAAGATCCGGGTGAACGCGAGCGGTGAGATCCTGGAGCTCAAGGAGACCATCAACACCATGGTCGACCAGCTCTCCTCCTTCGCGGAGGAGGTCAGCCGGGTCGCGTTCGAGGTCGGGACCGAGGGGAACCTCGGCGGTCAGGCGACCGTCCGCGGCGTCTCGGGCACGTGGAAGGACCTCACCGACAACGTCAACTCCATGGCCACCAACCTCACCAACCAGGTGCGCAACATCGCCCAGGTCACCACGGCCGTCGCCCGGGGCGACCTCACGCGCAAGATCGACGTGGACGCCCGCGGCGAGATCCTGGAGCTCAAGACGACCATCAACACCATGGTCGACCAGCTCTCCTCCTTCGCCGCCGAGGTCACCCGGGTGGCCCGGGAGGTCGGCAGCGAGGGCCGGCTCGGCGGCCAGGCCGAGGTGGCCGACGTCTCCGGCACGTGGAAGCGCCTCACGGAGAACGTCAACGGACTGGCCGGCAACCTCACCCGGCAGGTGCGCGCCATCGCCGAGGTGACCAGCGCGGTCGCCGAGGGCGACCTGACCCGCTCGATCACCGAGGAGGCCGCCGGCGAGGTCGGGGAGCTCAGGGACAACATCAACGCCATGGTCGAGTCGCTGCGCGCCACCACCCGGGCCAACCGGGACCAGGAATGGCTGGCGTCCAGTCTCGCGGGGGTCTCCCGGCGGATCCAGGGCATCCGCGAACTCCCCGCCGTCGCCCGCCTGCTGATGCGGGAGGTGCCGCCGCTGGTCGACGCCCAGTACGGCAGTTTCTTCCTCGCCCAGCAGCGGCCCGAGGGCACCGAGCTGGTCGCGATCGCCACGTACGGCCTGCCCGACGACCCGGACACGGGCCCCGCCGGTTCCGGATCGGCCAGTCCCTGGTCGGCGAGGCCGCCGCCGGCCGGCGCACGATCGTCGTGGACGACCTGCCGCCCGGCTACGCGGTCATCGCCTCCGGCACCGGAGCCGTCGACGCGACCAGCCTGATCGTCCTGCCCATCGTCGCCGAGGACCAGGTGCTGGGCGCCGTGGAGCTGGCCTCCGTGCACCCGCTGCGCCCCTGCACCGGGACTTCCTGGAACAGTTCACCGAGACGCTCGGCGTCAACGTCAGATCCCTGATCGCGAACGCCCGCACCGACGAACTCCTCGAACGGTCGCAGCAGTTGACCTCCGAACTCCGCTCCCGCTCACGGGAGCTCCAGCACGGCCAGCAGGAGCTTCAGCGGTCCAACGCCGAACTGAAGGAACAGGCGGTCCTGCTGGCGGAACGCAACAGGGACATCGAGCGCAAGAACCTGGAGATCGAGCAGGCCCGCCAGGAACTGGAGGCACGCGCCCAGCAGCTGTCGCGCACCTCGATGTACAAGTCGGAGTTCCTGGCCAACATGAGCCACGAACTGCGCACCCCGCTGAACAGCCTGCTGATCCTCGCCCAGCTCCTCGCGCAGAACCCGGAGGGCAACCTGACGGAGAAGCAGGTCGACTACGCGACCGTCATCCACTCGGCGGGATCCGACCTGCTCCAGCTGATCAACGACATCCTCGACCTCTCCAAGGTCGAGGCGGGGAAGATGGACGTCCACCCCGAGACGGTGTCGCTGCGCCGGCTGCTCGACTACGTCGACGCCGCCTTCCGGCCGGTCGCCGACGAACGCGCGCTGGAGTTCACGGTGACCGCCGCCCCGGACGTGCCCGAGGAGCTGACCACCGACGAGGCCCGGCTGCGCCAGGTGCTGCGCAACCTGCTCTCGAACGCCCTGAAGTTCACCGCGACCGGCCAGGTCTCCCTGCGCGTGACGAAGGCGAACGCCGACGACCTGCCCGTCGCGCTGCGGGAGGACGGCCCCGTGATCGCCTTCCAGGTCCTCGACACCGGCATCGGCATCCCCGCCGACCGGCTGGAGTCCGTGTTCGGGGCCTTCCGGCAGGGCGACGCCACGACCTCGCGCGCCTACGGCGGTACCGGCCTCGGGCTGTCCATCAGCCGCGAGGTCGCCCGGCTCCTCGGCGGGGTGATCGTCGCGCAGAGCGCGGAGGGCCGGGGCAGCCGGTTCACGCTGTACCTGCCCGTGCGGGGCGTCCGGACCCCGGTCGGCCCGCCGCCGCGGACGGACCGCGGCCGCCCGCGCGGGCGCCGGGCGACCCGCTGCCCGACCTGGGCGGTCGGACCGTGCTGGTGATCGACGACGACGCCCGCAACGTCTTCGCCCTCACCGCCATGCTCCAGAGCGCGGGCCTGCGCGTCCTGGCCGCCGACAACGGCGAGGCCGGGATCGCGCTGCTGGCCGACCACGAGGACGTGGACCTCGTGATGATGGACCTGATGATGGCCGGGCTCGACGGGTACGCGACCACCCGCGCCATCCGCCGGATGGCCGCGTACGGCGACGTGCCCGTCATCGTGGTCACGGCGAAGGCCATGCCGGACGACCGGGCCGAGGCCCTGGCCGCGGAGCGACGGACTACGTGACCAAACCGGTGAACGCCCAGGACCTGATCGCCGCCATCCGCGCGTCCCTGGCCGAGCGCGACGGCGACCGCGACCGCTGAGCGGCGGGCCGGGCCCGGGGCCGTCCGCGCCGCCGGGCGTCACGCCGCCCGTGCGGCGACCCGTACGACCACCAGGCTCGTGTCGTCGTCGGTGTCCCCGCTCACCTCCGCCATCAGCCGGTCGGCCTGCTGCTCCGGCCCGGCGGCCGCCAGTCGCTGCGCGGTCCCCGCAGCATCGCCAGGCTCTCGTCCAGCCCCGAGTGCCGCCGCTCGATCAGCCCGTCCGTGTAGAGGAACAGTGTGTCGCCCGGACGGAGCCGGGTGACGGTCTCGTCGTACGAGGCTCCGGGCAGGGCTCCCAGCAGGACGTTGTGCGTGCCCTTCAGGAACAGGGCCCGCCCCTCCCGCAGGAGCAGCAGCGGCAGGTGTCCGGCGCTGGTCCAGCACAGCGTGCGGTCGGCCGGGTCGTACAGGCCGCACACGGCGGTGGCGGTGGGCTGGCCGGAGGTGCGCAGGGCCATCTCGTTGAGCCACTCCATCAGGCGGCCCGGGGTGCTCCCGGTGAAGGCGAGGCCGCGCAGCGCGCCCCGCAGCGCCACCATGCCGGTCGCGGCGTCGATGCCGTGCCCGGCGATGTCCCCGACGCTCACCAGGACCCGTCCGCTGGGCAGCGGCAGCACGTCGTACCAGTCGCCGCCGACGCGGTACTCCCGGGCCGCGGGCCGGTAGCGGGCCGCGATCTCCAGGCCGGGCGCGACCTCCAGCGCGGGGGTGTCCGGCACGATCGCCCGCTGCAGCTGCCGGACGACCCGGTCGCGCAGCTCCGCCTCCGCGTGCGCCGCGCTGAGCCGGTCGAAGCTGGCGGTCAGCGCCACCTCGGTGCGGTACTGGGCGGAGACGTCCTGGTACACCCCGGCGAGCCCCGTCAGCGCACCGGCCGTGAGGACCGGCTCGGCCGCGATGTGCACGTGCCGCACGTCGCCGTCCGAGCGGATCACCCGCACCCGCGCGGACGCCCCCTCGTGCCGCTCCGTCAGGGTGAACACCAGCGCGTCCAGCGCGTCGGCGTCCTCCCGGAACAGCCGTGTGGCGAGCCTGCGCAGGGGGACGGGTTCCTGCGTGCGGTCCATGCCGAAGAGGGAGTAGGCCTGGTCGCTCCAGAGGGAACGGCCCGTCAGCAGGTCGTCGTCGAAGCACGCCAGCTGCTCCAGCCGGCCCAGGACGCGGGCCAGGACGGGGCTGTCGTCGGCGCTGTCCCACAGCACGGCGCGCGGCGGCGGCCCAGCGCCAGGACCCGGACGTGGGCCATGGAGCCGGGCACCCACTGCGGCGGGCCCGCCCCGTCCACGGGCAGCTTCTGCTCGTACTGCGGTCCCGCTCCGGTCGCCGCGCGCGCGAGCATCCGGACGAGGCCCTCGTGGGCGTACGGGAACACGTGTGCCACCGGGCGCCCGACCGGGTCGCGCACCGCGCCGAGGGCCTTGCGGGCCGCGCCGTTCACGTACTCGACGGTCGCCGGCTCCCCGACGGGCTCCGGCTCCGCGTCCAGGAGGACCGCGGCGGGCTGCGGGAGCAGGTCCAGGAGCCCCGCCACGATGCGCGGGGAGCCCGGATCGTCCGCCTCCCAGTCCAGGACGCGGGCGGCGGGCTCGCACAGTTCGGTCAGGGCCCTGCGCAGCGCTCCGCCAGCGGGTCGGGCCCGTCCCAGGCGGCCAGCAGCAGCCCGGCGACCTGTCCCTGCGCCAGTACGGGAAGCAGCGCGCGGGCGCCGTCGGCGGCGGCCCCGGGCATCGGCGCCTGGCGGCCGGGGTGCCCGTGGGCAGCCAGACGGGTTCGCCGCCGCCATCGCCCCGTGCAGGGCACCGCCGTCCTCCGCGGGACCCACTGCCAGTGCACGGCCTCCTGGCGGCTGGCCCCCGCGTGCCCGACGAGGGCCAGGCAGTCGCTCTCCGTGCGTCGCCAGAGGAACACCGACCGCACGCCGAGCGGCCGCAGTCCCGCCTCAAGCAGCGTGTCGAGGGCCTCGCCGGCGCTCTCGGCGGCCAGGACGGACTCGGTGCTGCGGCGGGCCCGCCGGGCCGGGGAGGCCTGCGGGCCCGTCTTCCAGGGTGTCGAGGACGACGGTCCCGACGGCGGCGTTGACGATGTCGGCTGCCAGGTCCGCCGCGTCCACCCCCGTCGACTCGGCCAGCTTCAGCAGGTGGTCGGCGGCTTCGGCCGGGGCGGCGCCCAGCTGGACGGTCAGGACGCCCGTGGCGAGATCGACCAGCCGCCGCCGGGCCCGGTCGTCCCGCATGACGCCGATCTCCGAGGTGAGCGCGGTGACGGCGTCGGCCAGAGGCGTTTCGCCCGGCTCGTGACCCTGATCGGGTCCGGCGCGCTGCGGGTGGGAACGTCACGGGTTCCCCGTCGGACGAGGTGGGCGCGGATACCCATACAACGGATTCTACGGTTCCCGCGCGGGAGGGGGTCACATGTGCGGCATGCCGTAGTACTGGGCGAACTGTTCGAGGTAGGTGGGGTCGCGGGGCTGTTTCCCCCGCTCGAACTCGGGCGCGTCCTTGATCTGTTCCTTGGTGCGGTCGACGTGGACCGTCTCCTCGGCGCGGTCGACGCGCCGGATGGTGCTGGCGGGGAGCAGGACGTGCTTGCCGAAGATCCACACGCCGGTGTCGACGACGAGGTAGCCGGCCCCGGCCTCGTCGGTGTGCTCGTCGACCTTGCCGATGCCTCCGTCGGTCGCCTCCACCTCGTAACCGATCAGGTCGGTCCCCGTCGCGTAGCCGGAGTCGGCGCGGTAGCCCCAGATGTCCGCGTTCATCGTTCGCTCTCCTCTCGCTCCGCCGCCTTGTGGCACCTCCGGACCACGAGCAGGAGCAGACAGCCCAGGGTGAGGACCCACACGGCGGCGAAGGCCCAGATCAGGGCCAGGGACGAGGTGCCCACGGCCCGTACGAAGAGGACCGCGCAGACGGCGCCGAGGAGCACGGTGGCGCGCGGGCCGAGGCCGCGCAGGCGGCGGCGGTCCTTCCGGGGCGCCCGGGGCGTCCAGGGGCGGATGCCGCGGCGCAGGGTCCGCAGCCTGCGGTCCAGGAGCTGGTCGGCCCGCAGGTCCCGCTCGATGTCGTCGAGTATCCGCTGTTCCTGCCGCGAGAGTTCGGGCCCGTCCATGGCGAGGCCTCCTCTCCTGGTGAGGTGCCTTGACGTTCTGTCGTGCGCCTACCCGCGCGGGGCGGCGCAAGCACCGCGGCGCCCGGTCGGACGAGGTCCGGCCCGGCCGGGCCGACGATGCCGAACGGCGCGCCGTCGGGGTCCCGCAGGGTGATCTCGCGCGGAAGGGGTCGGAGCCCGTTCCGGAGACGGTGCTGCCGCCCAGCCGGGTGGCCTCCTTCACCGCGGCTTCGAGGTCGGGCACCCGGAAGTGGACGCGCCAGCGGGCCACAGGTGCGGGTCGGGGCCTCCGCGAGCGCCCCGCCGTGCAGGCGGGCCACCGTGCGGCCCGCGTGGCGCAGCAGGATGCGGTTGTCCTCCTCCACGTAGGCGACCTCGCAGCAGCCGGCGTGGTCACAGGCCCACTCCAGGACCTCTCCGTAGAAGAGGGCGGCGTCGAAGGCGTTCCTGGCGCGCAGTTCGAGCCAGGCCGGGGCGGCCTCGCCGCCCGTGCCCCAGTCGGGGACGGCGTCCCCTGCCAGATCCCGAAGACCGCCCCGTCGGGGTCGGCGGCGAGCGCGGCCCGTCCGGTGCCGAAGGGCAGGGGCCGACGGCGACGGTCCCGCCGCGTTCGAGGATGCGGGCCGCCGTGGCGTCGGCGCCGTCCACGGCGAAGTACGGGGTCCAGGCGATCGGAATCGCGAGCGCCGGGGCAGGGCGCCCAGGCCGGCCACCGCGACCCCGTCGGCGAAGCCCACGGAGAACCCCTCTCCGGGGCGGACGGGCCCGAACTCCCACCCGAGGACGGCGCCGTAGAACTCCTGCGCCGCGCCGAGGTCGCGGGCCATCAGAGTGACCCAGCAGGGCGCGCCGAACGTTTCGTGGCTCGATGTCGACACGGCTCTCCATCCCCTCGGCCGGGCGCTCCCGGGGGCGCCTTCCACGGTACTCACGAGAGCTCCCGGAGGCGGTTCGCCGCCCCCTTGAGGGAGCAGGGGCGCCCGGCGGGCTCCAGGGATCGTCCTTGAGGAGCCGGTCGGCGTCGGCGAGGGTCCAGCGGCGCGCGTCGAGGTCCGGGTCCCTCAGGTCGTCCCAGGAGATCGGGGCCGCGACGGGCGCGCCGGCCGGGCGCGCACCGCGTACGGCGCGACGGCGGTCTGGGCGTAGGCGTTGCGCTGGACGTCGAGGTACAGCCGCCCGTGGCGGGCCTTCTTGCGGACTTCGGTGGTGAGCCGGTCCGGGTGGCGGTCGGCGAGGACGGCGGCGGCCCCGGCGGCGAAGGCGCGTACCTCGTCGAAGGGCGCGCGCCGGTCCAGCGGGACGAGGACGTGCAGGCCCCGGGAGCCGGTGGTCATCGGCAGGGAGGGCAGTTCGAGTTCGTCCAGCAGCTCGCGCAGCCGCTCCGCGGCCTCCCGTACGCGCCGGAAGTCGTCGTCCGGCGGGTCGAGGTCGAAGACGAGCCGGTCCGGGTGGTCGGGCCGATCGGCGCGGGAGAGCCACCGGTGCGGGGTGACGCACGCCTGGTCGGCGAGGAGGACCAGGGTGGCGGTCTCCTCGCACAGGACGTGAGTGACGGTGCCGCCCTCCTTGGGCAGCTCGGCCCGGTGGACCCAGTCCGGGAAGTGCCGGGGAATCTCCTTCTGCTGGAAGCCGGGCTCGCCGATGCCGTCCGGGTACCGCTCCAGCATCAGCGGGCGGCCGCGCAGCTGCGGCAGCATCCGGCGGGCGACGGTGCGGTAGTACGCGGCGAGGTCGGCCTTGGTGATGCCGTCCTCGGGGAAGAGGACCTTCTCCGGGCGGCCCACCTCGACGACCCGCCGGCCCGCCCGCGTCCTCTCCTTCATCGTTCTCCTCCCCCCTGGGAGCGTGCCAGGGCCTTGCGCCGCAGGCGGTAGGGGACGACGTACCAGGAGATCGCGAACCACAGCATGACCCCGCCGACGACGATCCCGGCGGTCAGCGCGCTGCCGAGGACCACGTTGAGGATGAGCAGGAGCGTGCAGGCGACGGTGAGGGTGAGGAGGAGCATCCCGCAGATCATGAGCCGCCCGGCGGCGGTCACGACCTCCTCCTTCATCCGCAGTCCGGAGAGGCAGCGGTGGAGGGAGACCGGGGCGATCAGGGCGGCCGTCGAGGAGACCGCGAGGACGACGGTGACGACGTACAGCCCCCGGTCGAAGCCGTCGAGTTCGCGGAAGCGGGCGGTGAAGGCGAGGCTCAGCAGGAAGCCGAACAGGATCTGCCCGCCGGTCTGGGCGACCCGGGTCTCCTGGAGGACTTCCTGCCACCGTCTGTTGACCCGTTCCCGGGGGCCTTCCGGTGGCCGTGACGCCGGCGACCGGCGCGCCGTCTCCTCCTCCACGAGGCGCCACTCGGCCTCCGTCAGGCGTCTCGTGGTGGTCATGACGTCCTCCTCGGCTGGGGCGTGCCGCTCTGCGGGTGCCCAAGGGCCGGTCCCGCAAACCTCGCGGGCGGGCCGGAGGGCCGCGCCGTGGTCCCGCCCGCGCTCCCGGTGCTCACGCCTCGGCGGGGAGGGTGGCGAAGGGCTGCTGCGCAGGTGGGCGAGGAGGTCGGCCGGGTCGGCGTACACGGCTGCGGCGCCCGCCTCGACGAGGTCGGCGCGGGGATGCCGCCGCACAGCAGCCCGGCGCTCACCACGTGGGCGTGGCGCGCGGCCTTCATGTCCCAGACGCTGTCGCCGACGAACACGGCCCGTTCGGCGGGCACGCCGACGAGCGAGAGGGCGTGTTCGATCGGGTCGGGGGCGGGTTTGCCCTCCTCGACGTCGTCGGCGGTGGCGGTGTCCGTGAGGGCCTCGTCGGCGTCGACGGCCCGGCGCAGGGCGGCCAGCTCCCGGTCCTGGCCGAGGTCACCAGGGCGACCTTCCAGCCGTCGCCCGCGAGGGCCCGCAGCAGGTCGCCCGCCCTGTCGAGGGCCTGGAGGCGGTCGAGGAAGGTGCCGTAGAGGGTGTCGTGGGCGGTGCCGAGCCGGTCGTCGTCCGACCGGTCGCGTTCCCCGCCGAGCAGATGCTCGACGAGCCGCTCCCCCGGCAGCCCGATGGCCCGGTGCACGGCGTGGGCCGGCACCCGGTGACCGTTCTGCCGGAAGGCCTCCCACCAGGCCACGACGTGCAGGTGATTGGAGTCGACGAGGGTTCCGTCGACGTCGAAGAGTGCGGCGCGGTCCATGTCCGGGCTCCCTACGGGTCGCGGAGGAGGGCGGGAAACGGGCGGCCGGTCCCCGCCCCGGGGTGGAAGGGCGCCCGGGGCCGCGGCGGCCCGGGGACGCTCCACGCGTGGGGCGGGCGGCGGCCCGGGGACGCTCCACGCGTGGGGCGGGCGGCGGCCCGGGGACGCTCCACGCGTGGGGCGGGCGGCGGCCCCGGGACGCTTCACACGGAGGGGTACGGCCCCGGGGCGCTTTACGCCGAGGGTACGACCCCAGGACGCTGACGCTTCACGCGGAGGGCGTACGGCCCCACGCTTCACGCGGAAGGCGTGACCCCCGGGAGGTCAGGGCATGCCCGGCTCGTCGTCGGACGGCAGTTCCCAGGACCGGGTCTCGCGGGGCATGCGCGTCGATCCGGGGGTCTCCGCAGGTCCGGGCGCCTCCCGCATCGGTCCGGAGCCCATGCCGGTGCTCCCCGTGGACGGATCGGTCATGGACCCGGTACCGGCGCCGCCGGTCCGCGCCGTGTCGGCGTCCTGGGGGCGGATCCGGCCGCGCCACCCGCCGGTCGCGTGCCCGTGGTCCTCCATGAAGCCCTTGAAGCGCTTGAGGTCGCCCTTGACCCGGCGGTCGAGCATGCCCATCGCGTCGGCGGCCTTCTCCGCCATGCCGTCGGGTTCCACGTCCATCGCGAGCCGCACCCGGGTGTGCCCTTCGTCCAGGGGCTGGAAGCTGACGACGCCCATCTGCCGCACGTCGCCCCCCGTCGTGCGCCACGCGATGCGCTGGTCCGGAAGCTGGTCGACGATCTCGGTGTCGAACTCGCGCCGGACCCCGGCGACCTTGGTCCGCCAGTGGCAGTGCCGGGCGTCGATCTGCCGGACGTCCTCGACGCCTTCCATGAAGCTCGGGAACTCCTCGAACTGCGTCCACTGGTCGTAGACGTTCCGCAGCGGTACGTCCACGTCGATCGTCTGTTCCACCTTGCTCATGGTGGGGCCTCCTTCATGTCCTCGGCTTGCGGGGTCGGGACGCCGGGAGCGCCGTCAGTGGGCGGCGGCTCCGAATTCGGCGTGCTGGGTGCGCAGGGCGAGTTCGGGCTCCCTCCGGAGCGGCCGGGCGAGGAAGCAGCGGCGCGCCTCGGCGCGCGCCTCCTCCATCAGGGACCGGAACTCCGTGTCGGTGAGCCCGTGGCGGTCGCGTACCGCCCTGCCGTCGGCGGTACCAGTCATGGGGTCCGCCTCCTTCGGTTCGTGCTGTCGTCGCGCCTACCCACTACGGGGCGGCCGATTCATCTCCCGTCCCGACCGCTCGTTCACGGGGCGTCCACCGGGCCCCGGCATGGCGGACCCGGGGGCGGGTAGTCGTGCGCCGAGGCGAGGAGTCCGTGATGGAGATCCTGACGATGGGTGTCGAGGAAGAGTTCGTGCTGGTGGACCGGGTGACGCGGGCCCCGGTCAACCGGGCGCCGGAGGTCATCCGGCGGGCGGGCCGCGAACTCGGCGAGCAGGTCCAGGCCGAGTTCTTCAACGCGCAGGTCGAGATCTGCACCCGGGCCACGGCGAGCCGCGGGGACCTGCGCGACGAACTCGCCCGGCTGCGCGCGACGGTGGGCGCCGCCGCGCGGGACGTGGGCTGCATGCCGATCGCCTGCGGCACCCCCGTACTGCCTCCCGAGGAGCCGCTGACGGTGACCGACACCGAGCGGTACCGGCTGATGGCCCGCCACTTCGCCTCCCTGGTCACCCGCGCCGACGGGGCAGCGCGCGACGACGGGCTCGTCTGCGGATGCCACGTCCACGTCGGGACGCTCGACCGGGAGCGCGCCCTCGCGCTCGCCCAGCACATGCGGCCGTGGCTGCCGGTGCTCCAGGCGCTGGCCGGGAACTCGCCCTACGCCGGCCGGCGCGACACCGGCTACCAGAGCTGGCGGGCCGTCGAGCACGCGAGGTGGCCGACCGTGGGCCCGACCCCGGTCCTCGACGAGCCCCAGTACCTCGCCCACGTCGCACGGCTGGTCAGGGACGGACGCTGCTCGACAACCGCATGGTGTACTGGCACGCCCGGCCCTCGGAGCACGTGCCGACCCTGGAGATCAGGGTCGCCGACGCCAACGCCGACCTCGACACGGTGGTGCTGCTCGCGATCCTGGTCCGCGGGCTCGCGGCCACCCTGCTGCCCCGCGTCGACGCCTCGGTGCCGCCGCCCCGTATCCCCGTCCCGAGCCTGCTCCGCGCCCACCGGCTCGCCGCGGCCCAGGGCCTCACGGGCATGGGCCTGGATCCGGTGGACGGCCTGGAGCGGCCGGCCGTGACGCTCCTGGACGCGCTGCTCGCCCTCGCCCGGCCGGGGCTCGACGCGACCGGCGACACCGACTGGGCGTGCGCGCAGTGGCGGCGGATCCGCGCGGACGGCGGCGGCGCCGCACGTCAGCGCGCCGTCTTCCGCCGGCACGGCCGGCTCAGCGCGGTGGTCGACGCGCTGGCCGCCGCCACGACGGGCGGCTGACCGGCACCGGATCCGCCGGGGACGGTTCGGGACGCCGGAGCGGGGCAGTCGCGCGGTACCAGCGAGTCCGACCCTAGGGACGGTGTGCGATGTCTGCTTCCCCGAACGAGAGCGCCCCGTGGGTGAGGGCCCCGCGGGACGGTGGACCCGACGACGGGGAGGACGTCCGATCCCGTGGGCCCCTGCCCCGGTTGCGGCCGCTTCCCGAGGGTCCGCTGCTGGTGGAGGGGCGCGCGGAGATCGTCATGCCGGACGGGTCGGTGATCCGCTGCGAGCGGCCCGTGACGGCCCTGTGCATGTGCCGCCGGACCCTGCGGGCGCCGTTCTGCGACACGAGCCACCGCCTTCGTCTCCGTGCCGGCGCCGGCACGGAGACGAAGGGGACCACCGGCGCGCCGCGGCGCCCGGCCGAGGAGGCGGAGACGTCATGACCCTGCTCACCGCGGCCGTCGCGACCGGGCCGGAGGCCCCGAGGCCCGCGGCGAGGTCTCCCGGGCGGTCCGGGAGCGGCTGCTCGGCTCCGGCCCCGCCCGGCTGCCCCGGGCCGCCGACATCGCGCGCTGCGCCCCGTACGGGGAGGACCTCCAACTCGCCCTGCACCTCTGCTACGAGCTCCACCACCGGGGCTTCGCGGGCGTCCCCGACACCCTGGAATGGGATCCCGACCTGCTCAGGGTCCGGGCCCTCCTGGAGCACCGCTTCGAGAGCGCGCTGCGCCACGACTGCCGTCACCGCCCGGACGTCGACGAGGCGTTGGCCGTCCTGCTCATGGAGCCGGTCGGCGGCACCGGCGTCTCCCACTTCCTGATGTCCTCGGGCGCGCTGTGGCACCTGCGCGAGTACGTCGCCCTGCGGTCCGTGCACCAGTTGCGGGAGGCCGATCCGCACCTGTGGGTGATCCCCCGTCTGCGCGGCCGCGCCAAGGCGGCGATGGCGGCCGTCGAGTACGACGAGTACGGCTGCGGGCGGGCGGAGCGGATGCACTCCCGGCTCTACGCGGACCTCATGACCGACCTCGGTCTCGATCCGGCGTACGGGCACCACGTGGACGCCGCCGGGGCCGAACTGCTCGCGGTCTCCAACATGATGTCGATGTTCGGTCTGCACCGGAGGCTGCGCGGGGCGCTCGTGGGGCACTTCGCCGCCCTGGAGACGACCTCGCCGCCCTCCGCCTCCCGGATCGCCGCGGCGATGCGCCGGACCGGCGCCGGACCGGCCGCGGAGCGGTACTACGAGGAACACGTGGAGGCCGACGCCGTCCACGAGCAGGTCGTGCGCCGCGACGTCGTCGGCGGACTCCTGGACGACGAACCGGACCTCGCCCCCGACATCGCCCTCGGCATCGCCGCCACCTGTCTCCTGGAGGACCGGCTCGGCTCCCACGTGATGGACGCCTGGTCCCGGGGCGAGCGCCCTGCGGGCACCCCTGCCCCAGCCGTGAGGGGCGGCGGCCCAGCCGTGAGGGCCGGCGCGGCCATCCGGTCCGGTCGGTCCGTCCGGTCGGGTCGGTCGGTCCGTCCGGTCGGGTCGGTCCGTCAGGTTCGCCGGTGTCAGGTCCGTGCCGCCCGGAGGCGCAGCGCGCGGAACGCGGCGGCAGCCGCTCCGGCGGCCGCCGCCGCCGTCAGGAGGCGGTGCCGGGCCACCGCCGTGTACGGGGAGCGGGCGGCGGCCTCCCGGCCGAACGAGCCGTGGGCGCCGTGGTCCCGGCCGCGCGGGCCGTCGAGGGGCTCCCACAGGTTGTGCGGGGCATCGGGCCGGGCGCGCTCGCCGGTCTGCTGCGCCTCGTATCCGGTACGGGCGAGGTAGCGGTCCAGGAGCGCGGGGCGAGGCGGTGCGCGAGCACGCTCCCGGCCGTGGAGGCCCCCACCCGGTACTCCGCGCGACGCGGGTGGCGGGCGGCGTGGAGCACGGCGCGGGCCGCCACCTCCGGCTGGTAGACCGGCGCCACGGGGCGCGGGCGGCGGGCAGCCGCGAGAGGACCCAGGAGAACTGCGGGGTGTTGACGGCGGGGAGCTGGACGACGGTCACGGCCACGCCGCTACGCTCGTGCCGGAGTTCCATCCGGACGGCGGCGGTGAAGCCGTTGATCGCGTGCTTGGCCCCGCAGTAGGCCGCCTGGAGGGCACGGACACCTCCCCGAGCGCCGAGCCGACCTGGACGACGGCTCCGGAGCCGCGCGGGCGCATGCGGCGGAGGGCGGCTCGCGTGCCGTTGACGCAGCCGAGGTAGGTCACCGCCGTCACCCGCTCGTACTCCTCGGCCGTGACGTCCGGGAAGCGGGCGAAGACCGAGGTGAACGCCGAGTTGACCCAGACCTCGATGGGTCCGAGTACCTCCTCGACCCGGTCGGCGGCCTCCTCCACCCGGCCGGGCTCGGCCATGTCGACCGGCACCACGAGGGCCCGGCCGCCGGCCTCCTCGACCTCGGCCGCCGCCGCGTCCAGACCGCGGCGCCCGCGGGCGAGCAGCGCGACGCTCGCGCCCTGCGCGCCGAAGGCACGGGCGACGGCGCGGCCCACTCCGGCGCTCGCGCCGGTGACGACGACGGTCCGGCCGGCCATCGGCAGCCGTCCGCGCCGGAGCCGGGGACGTACGGGGCACGCCTGTCGGTCGTCATCGCTGTCCTCTCCTCCGGGTTCTCCGAGTTCTCCTGGTTCTCCTGGTTCTCGGTGGGGTACGAGGCGCCTGCCCGTTCCGGTGCCGGACAACCGTGGCGGGGGATTCGTGGAGCGAACCGAACAACATGCGTATCGGGTGTGCATGTTTCGGGAGGAAGGGGCAACCGCTCTGATACCGCGTTCCGTGCCGACACCGACTGGCCGGGCCCCACAGGCAGCGGAGGTGCCTCCATGGCTGCCCTTCTTCTCGTCCTTCTCGTGATCCTCTTGCTGTTCGGCGGAGGGTTCGCCCTCCACGTCCTCTGGTACGTCGCCATCGCCGTCCTCGTCCTGTGGCTGCTCGGCTTCGCCATGCGGAGCGGCAACGGCCGCTGGTACCGATGGTGAACGCGACCTCCTCGGACACATGCCGCCGCCCCGGACACCGTCCGGGGCGGCAAGCGTGATGCGGCGCGTCAGGCCCTTCGGGCGGTCCCGCCGTCCCGTTCGCGCGCGCCGGGGTCCGACGGTTCGGCCGCGCCCGTGCTGAGCAGGCGGTGGAAGAAGGACCGGTAGCGGCGCAGCGCCGTGCGCAGGCTCTCCGTGTCGACGTCCCCCTCTTGCCGCCACTGGGCCTCCAGGTCCTTGCGGTGGTCGGCGAAGGTGGTGGCGAGCTTCTGCATCACGTCCGCCACGAGCGTGTCGGCCTCGTGCACGGCCCTGCGGGGTCGTCCACGAACAGGCTCTGCAGGTCGTGCCACCGGGCCCGGAGGCTCTCCTCCTCCCCGGGATCCATCAGTCGGGGCGCCCCGTCGGCCGAGGCCTCGCCCTCGCCGGCCCCGGAGACGGAAGCGGCTTCGGATGTGGAAGCGGTTTCGGTGTCGCCCGCGTCGTCGGCGCGGTCCGTTCCTCCGGTGCCGATGGCCTCGCCCGGGTACATGGGCGTCGCGTCGGGGTCTCGGACCTCCTGTTCACGTCCCCTGCCGGGGCCCGTGTCGGGGCCGGGCTCGCGCTCGCGCGAGCGGGCGATGTCGTCGGTGGACAGGCCGCTTCCGGTCTGTGCGGGGGTGTCGTGGTCGTGCATGGCGGGGTCCGCCTCTCAGGTCCGGCCGGAGCCGGGCCGGTTTCCGTCGGAGAGCAGTTCGTCGAAGAGGACCCGGTAGTGGATCATCGCCCCGCGCAACTGCTCGGTGGTGGCCCGGTGGTCGGTTCCCAGCTGGTCGACCTCGTGCGCCGCGCGGTAGTGCTCCAGAGTGCGGCCGTGCTCGACGGACAGGTCCCGGGCCCGCTGCTCGAAGTCGTCCGTGGGGTAGCCGCGCTCGTGCATGAGGGCGGTCACGAGCCGGTCCGCGTCGTGGACGGCCGACTCGGGGCGGTCGACGAAGCGCTCCTGCACTCCGCTCCACTCGCGCGCGTACCGCTGCCTCAGTTCGGGGCGAGCGGCTGGATGTCGAGGGACTCGTGCCGCTCCTCCCGCGCGCCGAGGTCGTGCTCGGCGACTCGGCGGCTGCCCGTCTCCTCGACCGTGCGGTCGTACTCGGAGCCGAACCGCTCGCGGAGCCGGCGCCGCCGGCGGCGGTCCAGGAAGATCGCCAGTGTGATCAGGACGATCACGACCGCGACGGGGATGACGATGGCCAGAAGTGTTCCCGTGGACATGACCCGGCTCCCTTGGCTGTGACGGGCCTTTGTCCCGGCGGCTGCCCATCGAGGTCGGGGCGAAACCGCCCGCGGTGACCGAACCGATGGCGTACGGGTCGATCCGTACGGGTTTCGTCCCGCCGTCGGCGGTTAGTCGCGCAGGTGGGCCCGTCCGGGGCCCGAGGAGCGGGACCGCGCAAGGGAGGAGTCGGGTGATGAAGGTTTCCGACCACGTGCTGGAGCGGCTGCGCGACTGGGAGGTGGAGTACGTCTTCGCCTACCCGGGTGACGGCATCAACGGACTGCTGGCCGCCTGGGGACGTGCCGGGGACCGGCCGCGGTTCGTCCAGGCGCGGCACGAGGAGATGGCGGCGTTCGAGGCGGTGGGGTACGCGAAGTTCTCCGGGCGGACCGGGGTGTGCGCGGCCACCTCGGGGCCGGGCGCGATCCACCTGCTGAACGGCCTGTACGACGCGAAGCTCGACCACGTGCCGGTGGTGGCGATCGTCGGGCAGACCGACCGCAGCGCGATGGGCGGTTCCTACCAGCAGGAGGTCGACCTCGCCTGCCTGTACAAGGACGTGGCCTCGGAGTTCTGCGAGGTGGTCACCGTCTCCGCGCAGCTGCCGAACGTGCTGGACCGGGCGCTGCGGGTGGCCGCCACCCGGCGTACGGTCACCGCGGTGATCATCCCGGCGGACGTGCAGGAGCTGGACTACGAGCCGCCGGCGCACGCGTTCAAGCAGGTCCCTTCGAGTCTCGGCGTCCCCCGCTACGTGCCGGTCCCGGCCGAGGAGGAGCTGGCGAGGGCGGCGGACGTCCTCAACGCCGGTGAGAGGGCGGCCGTGTTGATCGGTCAGGGGGCGCGCGGCGCCCGCCCGGAGGTCGAGCAGGTCGCCGGTCTGCTCGGGGCGGGCGTGGCGAAGGCCCTGCTCGGCAAGGACGCCCTGCCGGACACGCTGCCCTACGTCACCGGCTCGATCGGTCTCCTGGGCACCCGGCCCTCCTACGAGATGATGCGGGACTGCGACACCCTGCTCGTGGTGGGCTCCAGCTTCCCTACACCCAGTTCCTGCCCGAGTTCGACCAGGCCAGGGCGGTGCAGATCGATCTGGACCCGTTCATGGTGGGCCTGCGCTATCCGTTCGAGGTCAATCTCGTCGGCGACGCCCGCGAGACGCTGCGCCGGTTGATCCCGCTGCTCCGACCGAGGACGGACGGCGCCTGGCGCAGGACGATCGAGGACAACGCGGCACGCTGGTGGGAGGTCATGCGGCGGCGCGCGGAGGTCTCCGCGGACCCGGTCAACCCCGAGCAGGTCGTCCACGCCCTGGACGCGCTGCTGCCCGAGGACGCGATGGTGACCGCGGACTCCGGGTCGGCGGCGAACTGGTACGCCCGCCACCTGCGGATGCGCGACGGCATGCGCGGCTCGCTGTCGGGCACCCTGGCGACCATGGGGCCGGGGGTGCCGTACGCGATCGGAGCGAAGTTCGCGCACCCCGACCGCCCGGCGATCGCGATCGTCGGCGACGGCGCCATGCAGATGAACGGCCTCGCGGAGCTGATCACCGCCGCGAAGTACCACCGGGAGTGGTCCGACCCCGCATGGTGGTCGCGGTGCTCAACAACCGGGATCTCAACCAGGTCACCTGGGAGATGCGCGCCATGCAGGGCGCCCCCCGCTTCGACGCCTCGCAGGGCGTTCCCGATCTGCCCTACGCCGACCTCGCGCGGCTGCTGGGCCTGGAAGGGGTACGGGTGGAGCGGCCGGAGGACGTGGAGCCGGCCTGGCGCCGGGCCCTGGGGGCGGACCGGCCGTTCGTCGTCGACTTCCGCACCGACCCGGCGGTGCCGCCGATCCCGCCGCACGCCACCTGGGACCAGATCGAGGCCGCGGCGCTGTCGGTCCTCAAGGGCGACAGCGACCGGGCGTCGGTGGTCAAGGAGGGCCTGAAGGCGAAGATCCAGGAGTTCCTGCCCGGCGGCGGACGGAGCTGACCGATGTCCGGCAGCCGGGAGGCCGAACTCCTCGCACTCGAACGGGCCCTGCGGGCCGCGGTGGACGGCGAGGTCCGCTTCGATCCGGGAAGCCGCGGGGCGTACGCGACCGACGGCTCCAACTACCGTCAGGTGCCGCTCGGCGTGGTCGTGCCGCGCACGGTGGAGGCCGGGGCCGCCGCGCTCGGGGTGTGCGCCCGGTTCGACGCGCCGGTCCTGTCCCGTGGGGGCGGCACCAGCCTCGGGGGCCAGTGCACCAACGAGGCGGTGGTCGTCGACTGGACCAAGTACTGCCACCGGCTGGTGTCGGTGGACCCCGGGGCGCGGACCTGCGTGGTCGAGCCGGGCATCGTCCTGGACGAACTGAACCGCCGGCTCGCCCCGTACAAGCTGATGTTCGGACCGAAGCCGTCCACCCACAGCCACTGCTCCCTCGGCGGGATGATCGGCAACAACAGCTGCGGGGCCTCCGCCCAGGCCTACGGCAAGACCGTCGACAACGTCCGCCGCCTGGAGGTCCTCACGTACGGGGGAACCCGGTTCTGGGCCGGCCGTACGGACCGGGCGGAGTTCGCGCGGATCACGGACCGGGGCGGGGACCGCGCCCGGCTGTACCAGGGTCTGAAGGACGTCGTCGGGAGCTGTCTGGCCGAGATCCGCGAGGGCTATCCGAAGATCCCGCGCCGGGTCTCGGGATACAACCTGGACTCGCTGCTGCCGGAGAACGGCTTCGACGTGGCCCGGGCCCTGGTGGGCAGCGAGGGCACGCTGGTGACCGTCCTGCGGGCCGAACTGGAGCTGGTCGAGGTGCCGGCCGCCGAGGCGCTCCTCGTCCTGGGCTTCGAGGACATCCGGGCCGCCGCCGACGCCGTCCCCGCCCTCCTCGCCCACAGCCGCCCCACCCAGCTGGAGGCCGTCGACGGGCGCATGGCGCAGCTGATGCGCGAGGAGCACGCCCATCTGGAGTCGCTGGAGAGCCTGCCGGAGGGCGACAGCTGGCTGCTCGTCCAGTTCACCGGCGACACGGCGGAGGAGGCGGACGAGCAGGCGTACGCGCTGTTGCGGTCGCTGGGCCGCGCCGAGGACGACCCGGGGGTGACGCTCTCCGACGACCCGGCGCGCGAGCGGGAGATGCTCAAGGCCCGGGAGGCGGGCCTCGGGGTGACCGCCCGCCCGCCGGACGGTTCCGAGACGTGGGAGGGCTGGGAGGACTCCGCGGTGGCCCCGGAGAAGCTGGGCGCCTATCTGCGGGACCTGGAGCGGCTCTTCGACCGGTTCGGCTATCAGCAGGCCTCCCTGTACGGGCACTTCGGGCAGGGCTGCGTGCACACCCGCATCCCCTTCGAGCTGCGCGAGGGCAAGGGCGTCGAGGCGTTCCGGGCGTTCCTGTTCGACGCGGCCGACCTCGTGGCCTCGTACGGCGGGTCGCTGTCGGGCGAGCACGGCGACGGGCAGGCCCGCGGAGAGCTCCTGCCCCGCATGTTCACCCCGGCCCTGATGCGGGCGATGGGCGAGGTCAAGGCGCTGTTCGACCCGGGCGACCGGATGAACCCCGGCAAGGTCGTCGGTCCTCACCGGGTCGACGAGGACCTGCGCCTGGGCGCCGCCTGGCGGCCCGAGCCGCGGCGGACGCACTTCGCGTACTCCGCCGACGGCAACGACTTCGGGCGGGCGGTGCTGCGGTGCGTGGGCATCGGCAACTGCCGCACCCGGCGGGGCGGAGTCATGTGTCCGTCCTACCGGGCCACCGGTGAGGAGGAGCACTCCACCCGCGGCCGGGCGCGGCTGCTGTTCGAGATGCTCGGCGGGCACGAGGACTCCCCGGTCACCGGCGGCTGGCGCTCCACCGAGGTCCGCGACGCCCTCGACCTGTGCCTGTCCTGCAAGGGCTGCAAGTCCGACTGTCCCGTCGGGGTCGACATGGCCACCTACAAGGCCGAGTTCCTCGCCCACCACTACCGGGGCCGGCCGCGTCCGCCCACCCACTACTCCCTGGGCTGGCTGCCGTTGTGGGCGCGACTGGCCCGCACCGCGCCCGGGGTCGCGAACGCCGCCCTGCACGCGCCGGCGCTCGGCCGGGCGGGGAAGCTGCTGGCCGGTGTCGACCCGCGCCGCGAGGTGCCCCGCTTCGCCCGCGAGTCGTTCCAGGAGGCCTGGCACCGGTCCCACGGCACGCCGCCCGATCCGCGCGAGGCGCGCACCGTGCTGCTCTGGCCGGACACCTTCACCAACCACTTCCACCCGCACATCGCCGAGGCCGCGGCCCGGGTCCTGGAGGACGCGGGCTTCCGGGTCGCGGTGCCGTACGGGCCGGTGTGCTGCGGTCTGACGTGGATCTCCACCGGGCAGCTCGCCACCGCCCGCCGCGTCCTGCGACGGACCACGCGCGTACTGCGGCCGTGGCTGGAGGCCGGGACGCCGGTCGTCGGCCTCGAACCGTCCTGCACGGCGGTCTTCCGGTCCGACGCCCGGAACTGCTCTCCGGCGACCAGGACGTCGCCCGCCTGGCGGCGCGGACCCGGACCTTCGCCGAACAGCTCGTCGGGCACGCCCCCGACGGCTGGCGGCCGCCCGCGCTCCACCGGGCGGCGACCGTGCAGACCCACTGCCACCAGCACGCCGTCCTCGGCGCCGACCCCGACCGGGAGCTGATGCGCCGGGCCGGTCTGGACGCGCACGTGCTCGACGAGGGCTGCTGCGGCCTCGCCGGCGACTTCGGCTTCACGCGGGGCACTACGAGCTGTCGCGGGCCATCGCCGAGCAGGGCGTGCTGCCCGCCGTGCGCGACACCCGCCCGGGGCCCTCGTCCTGGCCGACGGCTTCAGCTGCCGCACCCAGATCGAACAGTCCTCGACCGGCCGCCGGGCCCTGCACCTGGCCGAGGCCCTCGCCCTGGCGCTGGACGGGCCGCTGCCCGCCGACCGCCCCGAGAAGGCGGCCCCGCGCCCCGGGCCCCGGAAGGGCACGGCCCGATGAGGCTCCCGCCCGCGCCGCGGACCACGGCCGCCGGCGCCCCGACGGTCGAGGCCCTGGAGGCGGACGTCCTCGTGTTCCCGACCGATGGCCCCGAGGCGGACGGCACGCTCGCCTGGGACCGTACGACCATGGTCCTGGCGCGGGCCCGGGGCGGCGGCGCGGCGGGTCTGGGCTACACCTACGGCGACCCGGCGACCGCCCGGGTGATCACCGGGATCCTCCACGAGGTGGTCGTGGGCGGCCGGTCCTCGACGTCCCGGCGGCGAACGAGGCGATGAGCCGGGCGGTACGGAACGCCGGCCGGCCCGGTCTGGTCGCCGGGGCCGTCTCCGCGGTCGACGTCGCCCTGTGGGACCTCAAGGCCCGTCTGCTGGGACTGCCGCTGGCCGACCTGCTCGGCAGGGCCCGGACCGACGTCCCCGTCTACGGCAGCGGCGGCTTCACCCCGTACACCGATCGCCGGCTCGCCGAGCAGCTCCACGGGTGGGCGGGCCGGGGCATCACCCGCTTCAAGATCAAGATCGGTGAGGGGTGGGGGACCCGGGAGCGGCGCGACCTGGAACGTACCGAACGGGCCCGGTCCCTCGTGGGCGACGACGCCGAACTGTACGTGGACGCGAACGGGGCCTACACCCGCAAGCAGGCCGTCCGGGTCGGGAGGGAGCTGGCCGGCGCGGGCGTCGGCTGGTTCGAGGAGCCCGTCTCCTCCGACGACCTCACCGGCCTCGCCCGGGTGCGCGACGCCGTCACGGCCGACGTCGCGGCCGGCGAGTACGGCTACGACCTGCCCTACTTCGCCCGCATGGTCCCGGCCGTCGACTGCCTGCAGGCCGACGCCACCCGCTGCGGCGGCATCACCGTGTGGCTGCGCGCCGCCGCGCTCGCCGAGGCCCACGGCCTGCACCTGTCGGGGCACTGCGCCCCGCACCTGCACGCGCACGCCGCCGCGGCGGTGCCGAACCTCCGCCACCTGGAGTGGTTCCACGACCACGTCCGCGTCGAGGACCTGCTGTTCGAGGGCGCCCTCGACCCGGCCGGCGGCACCGTGCGGCCGGGCCGGGGCGGGAGCCGGGCCTCGGCCTGACGGTCCGGCCCGACGTCGCGGACCGGCACCACGTCCACGGGTCACCGCACACAGAGGAAGGAACGGAATGGCCATGACCGACTACGGATACTTCCTGTCGTCCGAGGAGTTCACCCCCGGGGAACTGATCGACCAGGCCCGGCTGGCGCAACGTGCCGGGTTCACCCGGCTGGCGATCTCCGACCACTTCCACCCGTGGAACGACGCCCAGGGCAACAGCGCGTTCGTGTGGTCGGTGATCGGCGCGCTGTCCCAGGCCGTGGACCTGCCCGTCACGACCCTGGTGACCTGTCCGACGGTCCGTCTGCACCCCGCGGTCACCGCCCAGGCGGCCGCCACCTCCAGCGCCCTGCTCGGCGGCCGCTTCGCCCTGGGCGTGGGGACCGGGGAGGCGCTGAACGAGCACGTCCACGGCGACGCGTGGCCGTCGTTCGAGACCCGTGCCGAGATGCTCGACGAGGCCGTCGAGGTGATGCGCGGCCTGTTCACCGGCGACCTGGTCAGCCATCGCGGCCGGCACTACACCGTCGACAACGCCCGCCTCTACACCACCCCCGAGGGCCGTCTGCCGGTGTACGTCTCCGCGTTCGGGCCGAAGGCCGCCGAGCTGGCCGGCCGGATCGGCGACGGGTTCGTCACCATGGCCCCCGACGCCGACCTGGTGGGCGCCTTCCGGGAGAGCGGCGGCGCGGGCAAGAAGGTGGTGGGCGGGGTGAAGGTGTGCTGGAGCGGCGACCGGGACAAGGCCGTCGACCTGGTGCACCGCCTGTGGCCGACCGAGCTGCTGCCCGGCGAACTCGCCCAGGTCCTGCCGACCCCGGCCCACTTCGAGCAGGCGAGCGAGCTCGTCACCCGGGAGATGGTCGCCGACGCGGTCACCTGCGGCGACGAGGTCGAGGAGCACGTGGAGACCGTGCGCGCCTATGCGCGGGCCGGGTTCGACGAGGTGTACGTCGGCCAGATCGGCCCCGATCAGGAGGCCTTCTTCGAGGCCTACCGGGAGCGGGTCCTGCCCGCCCTGTGAGGAGGAAGGTACGACCATGCGGTACGCACACCTCGGGACGCGCGCGCCGGAGCGCCGGGCCCCGCTGGGCATGGGCACCGTTCCGGTGCCGCCCGACCCCGACACCACGCCCGTGCCCCCGCCGGAGCCCCGCGGCCGCCCGGCCCGCCGGACCCGGTCGAGCCGCCCGCGCCGCCGGAGCCCCCGGCACCGCCCGGAGGCCCGCCCCGTCCCCGGGCCCGGGTCTCCGGAGCCGCCCGGCTGACGGTCCTCCTCGCCGCGGCTGGGCCGGGCGGGTGACCCGGCCGCGCCTGCCGTACCGGCGCGCCGTGGACGGAGACCATGCTCACGGGCGACGGGAGGCCGGGAATGCGCGAGGTGCTGGAGATCGTGGGGTGGTGGGCCGTGCTCACCGCCACGACGGTGGTCTTCCTCAGCACCGTGTCCCCGTCGAACTGCTCGTGGCGCGGTCGCCGCCCTCGGCGGGGCGTTCGCGGCCCGCAGGATCCGCCGGGTCGTCGGCGGCCGGGCCGGGGCGGCCGGGGCGCGGTGCGCGCGCTCGTCGCCCTGCCCGGCTCGGTCGTGCGGGGTCTGGCCGTGCTGACGGCCGCCCTGGTCACCGCCCCGGCGGACGCCACGCTGCGGCGCGTCCGCCCGGGGCCCGGCACGGGGCCGGGTGGGCGGGCACGCTGCTCGCCGCGTCGCCGGACACCTGCGTGCTCGACGTCCCCACGACGACGAGGTCCTCGTCCACGCCCTGCGCCCGGGAGCCGGGCCGGTGGAACGGGCCGTGGCCCGCGCGGACGGTGGGCGGTGAACGCCTGGGCGGCGGCGGCCCTGGTCCTGCTGGCCGTTCCGGCGCCGGCGTGCCTGTGGGTGGCGTCGCGCGGCAGCGCGGTGCGCCGTCTGCTCGGGGCCTCGCTGCTCTCGGGGTGGCCGGCGCGGTGTTCCTCGTCCTGCCCCAGGCCTACGGGCGCTCGTCCTACCAGGACCTCGCGCTGGTGCTCGGCGTCCTCGCCCCGCCGGCACCCTCGTCTTCACCCGCTTCGTCGCCGGCGGCACCCACACGTCACACGATTCCGCGCCCGGGGCCTGACCGGCGGCGGGCGGAGGGAGGACACGGATTGACGGTGCGTCACGTGCTCGTACAAGTGCTGTTGTGGACCGGTGTGGCGTGCGTGCTGCTGTCCGCGGTGGGGTGCTGCGGCTGCGCGGCACGCTGATGCGGCTGCACGCCCTGGCACCCGTGTCGTGCGCGGGGTGCCGCTGATCGCGGCGGCGGTGGCCGTCGAGCAGGGGTGGGCCGGGCGGCCGTCAAGACCTTGTTCATCGGTCTGCTCTTCGCCGCCGGCGGCACGGTGACCACCATCGCCGTGGGCCGGGCCGCCGTCGAGGCCGAATCGGCCGGGGAAGGGGGCGGCGCGTGAACGAGTGGCTGGTCGGCGTCTGCCTCGCCTTCGTCGTCCTGACCGCGACGGTCGCGGTCCTCACCCGGGACCCGGCCCGGCAGGCCGTCGTCCTCTCCGTCCTGGGTCTGGGGCTCGCGCTCCTCTTCGCCGTGCTCCAGGCCCCCGACGTGGCGCTGTCCCAGCTGGCCGTGGGCACCGCGCTGACCCCGCTGCTGATCCTGCTGACCGTCCGCAAGGTCACCCGTCACACCGGGCGCGCGCGCCGCGACGCCGACGGGGGCGACGGCGCCGAGGGGCGGGAGCGGGGTGACGGCGCGCGCCCGGCTGCTCGTGTTCCTGGTCGGCGCCGTGCTGTTCGCCGGCTTCTTCGCGGCCGCCTGCGCGCGGCTGCCGCCCTTCGGGACGCCGGACCATCCCTACGGCGAGCGGGCGGTGGCGGCGGCCCTGGCCCACCGGACCGCGAACGTCGTCTCCGCGGTCAACTTCGACATCCGCGCCTTCGACACGCTCGGCGAGGAGTCCATCCTCTTCGGCACCGTCCTCGGGCGACCCTGCTGCTGCGCCGGGCCCATGACGAACGCCACCGCCGGGCGGAGGCGGAACGCGTCATGCCGACGACCCGTCTGTTCGGCACCGTGCTGCTGCCCGTCGCCCTGATCGTCGGCGTGTACGTCGTCGCGCACGGCCAGCTCAGCCCCGGCGGCGGTTTCCAGGGCGGCGTCGTGCTCGCGACCGCCCTGCACCTGGCGTACGTGGCGGCCGACCACCGCGCCCTGAAGCGGCTCCGGCCGCTGACCGCGCTGGACGTGGCGGACTCGCTCGCGGCCGCTTCGTACTCCCTCGTCGGCCTGGCCGGTCTGGTCGCCGGCGGCGCGTTCCTGGAGAACGTGCTGCCGCTGGGCACCTTCAACACCCTCACCTCCGGCGGCACCGTTCCGGTGCTGAACGCCGCGGTCGGCGTCGAGGTGGCCTGCGGCCTGATCGTCCTGCTCGCCCACTTCCTCAGCCAGGCCGTCGAACTCACCGACCCCGGCCGGCCCGAGAACGGAGACAACTGATGGGAACGTGGCCCCACCTCGCCGCCGGATGGGTCCTGCTGATCGCCCTGTACGGCCTGGTCACCAGCCGCGACCTCATCCACGCCATCGGGTGCCTGGCCGTCGCCCAGTCCTCCACCTACCTCCTGCTCCTCGGCGTCGGCTACCGCCGGGGCGCGACCGCCCCGTGTACTCCGACCTCGCGCCCGGCAGCCGTCCGGTCGTCGATCCGGTCGTGCAGGCGCTGGCGCTGACGGACGTGGTCGTCGGCGCCACCGTGACCGCCCTGCTGCTCGCCCTCACCATCCAGCTGCGCAAACGTCACGGCACCGTCGATCCCCAGGCCCTCACCGGCCTCCGGGGCTGACGCGTGTCCGAGGCCGCCCTGCTGCCGCTCGCCGTGGTGATCCCCCTGCTCGGCGCGGCGCTGCTCGCCGTCGCGGGCCGGACCCTGCCCCGTACCGGCTGCGACGTCCTGGCGACGGCGTCGGCGTCGGCCGAGGTGGTCTGCCTGGCCCTGCTCTGGCCGCGGAGCCGGCACCTCGCGACGGCGGAGCTGGGCGGCTGGCCCGCCCGCCTGGGCATCGTGCTCGCCGCCGACCCGGTCGGAGCGGGTCTGGCGCTGCTCGTCGCCGTCCTGGTCCTCGCGGTGGTGGTCTACTCCTGGCGGTACTTCGACGAGCCCGTCGGCGAACACGCCGGAGCCTTCCCCGCGCTGATCCTGCTCTTCGAGGCCGGGATGGCCGGCTTCGCCCTGACCGGAGACCTGTTCAACGCCTTCGTCTTCTTCGAGCTCATGGGAGCGGCCGCCTACGCGCTGACCGGCTACCGCATCGAGGACCCCCGCCCCCTCCACGGCGCCCTCACCTTCGGCATCGTCACCTCCTTCGCCGCCTACTGCTCCCTCATCGGCATCGGTCTCCTCTACGCCCGCACCGGTGAACTCGACCTCGCCCGCCTGGGCCTGCGCCTGGCCTCCCGCCACACCGACGTCCTGACCGTCGTCGCGTTCGTCCTCATCTGCACGGCCCTGCTGGTGAAGGCCGCGGCCGTCCCGTTCCACTTCTGGCTGCCCGACGCCCACGCGGTGGCCCCCACCCCGGTGTGCATGCTGATGTCCGGCGTGATGGTCGAACTCGGGGTGTACGGCGTCGGCCGCGTGTACTGGACCGTCTTCTCCGGCCCCGGCGGCATTCCCCCCGAGGCCTTCCGCACCGCCTTCACCGCCCTCGGCGTGCTGACGGCGCTGGTGGGCGCCCTGATGTGCTGGCAGCAGCGCCACCTCAAGCGGCTCCTCGCGTTCTCCACCGTCAGTCACGTCGGCCTGTTCCTCGTCGGCCTCGCCCTGCTCACCCCCGCCGGTGTCACCGGCACGGCGGTGTACGTCGCCGCGCACGGCTGTGTCAAGGCCGCGCTCTTCGCCCTCACGGGCGTGCTGCTCGACCGCTACGGCTCCGTCGACGAACACGGTCTGCACGGCAGGGCCCGTGAACTGCGCCTGGTGGGGTGCTGTTCGTGACCGGCTCGCTCGCCCTGGCGGGGCTGCCGCCGTTCGGCACCGGCCTGGGCAAGGCACTCGGCGAGGACGCCGCCGGGCACGAACTGCCCTGGCTGCTGCCCGCCGTGTTCGTCGCCGCCTCCGCCGTCACCGGCGCCGCCGCGCTCCGCGCGGGCCTGCGCGTGTTCTTCGGGGTGGGCCCCGCGCCCCGCAGCCGTCCGGGCGAGGAGGAGACCACCGGTGAGGGCGAGGAACCCGAGATCCGCTCGCCCCGGCGCACCCTGCCGCCCACCATGATCGTGGTCCCGGGCGTCCTGCTGGCCCTGGCCCTGCTCCTCGGCTGCCTCCCGGCCGCCGCCGGGCGCTCGCCCGCGCGGCGGCCGTCTTCACCGACCCGGCCCGCTACGCCGCCGCGGTCCTCACCGGCCTCGGCACGCCCCGGCCGCCGGGACTGTGCCGGAGTCCGGTGGACCGTACCGGGAGTCCTCCTCGGCCTGCTGTCCACCGCCCTCGCCGTCGCGTCGGCGACCGCCGCGTCCACCACCGCGGCCCGCGCTCTCCGTCCGCCACCCGGCCGTCCGCGCGGTGCGGGCGCTGCGCCGCCTGCACTCAGGGCACCTCGGCGACTACCTCGCCTGGCTCTCCTCGGCCTCGCCGCCCTGTGCGTCGCGCTCGTCACCCAGACCTGAACGGGCACGTACCGCCGTACGGGGGGGGCGGCGGACGGTCATGCCTCACCCACGAAAAGGGGCGCGGCCCCGGTCATCTCCAGCAGGCGGGTCATCTGGGGGCTGGCGGCGGTGATGGCGAGGGAGCGGTGTTCCCCGAGGGCCCGCTGGCGGGCGCGCAGCAGTACGTTCAAGCCGCTGGAATCGCAGAACTCCACCCGGGACAGGTCCAGGGTCAGCGCGGCGCCCTCGGCGCAGGCCTCCATGGCCCGCAGGAGGGCCGTCCTCAGTTGGGTGGCGCTTTCGATGTCGAGTTCGCCGCAGACCACGACGGCCGCGCCGGCCTCGTTCGGCTCCACGGAGATGCCGACCTTTTCGTCACTCTTGGCGACCGGTCCGGAAGCATCTCGGCGACTGTTCATCATGCCTCCAAGACCAAATCCCCCTTTAATGTGAAGTATCGCCCTCACTAGATTATGCGTCAATAATTGCAGGAAATCCCTATCGCATGACTACGCCCCGCATTCCCGCCCCCGAGGCCGGGCCGTTCCCCGGCGGGAAACCGGGCATAGTCCCCTTATGGGAGAGAAAAGGTGGCAAGGATCCGGGTGGACGTTCCTCACCAACCACGCCCGCGTCCTGCTCACCATCGCCCGCGACCCCCACATCCGGCTCCGGGAGGTCGCCCTCGTCTGCACCCTCACCGAACGCACCGTCCAGGCCATCGTGGCGGACCTCGAAGAAGCCGGATACCTCACCCGCACCCGCGCCGAGGACGGCCGCCGCAACCGCTACACCGTCATCTCCAGCTCTCCCTTCCGCCACCCCGCGGAAGCCGGTCACGAGATCGCCGAACTCCTCGCCCTGCTCGCCGACCCCCCGCCACCCCCCGAGGAGCCCTCCCCCACGGCCGACGAGCAGCCGTAACGGCCCGCCTCTCCCCCCTCCAGGCCCCGCGAGCCGCCCCGCCCTCACGGAAAACGGCCCTCACAGGCATGGAGCGCACCACGCGGGGCAGGAGCCCAGCATCACGCAGGAGGTGCGCCATGGCCGCCGGCACCCCGCCCCCAGGTGGCCCGACCCCAGACCCGGAACCCCGCCGCAACGTGGTCCGCGTGAGCGGCGAGATGGACTTCGAACACGCGGAAGAGCTCCGCGCCTCGCTCACCACGGCCCTGGCCCGGGCCCCCGCCGGCTCGGACATCGTCGTCGACCTGCGGAACTCCTCCTTCTGCGACTCCTCCGGACTCAACGTACTGCTGGCGGCCCGCCGACAAGGCCTGGAACAGGGCCACCACCTCATCCTGGCCGCACCCAGCCACCAGATGATCCGACTGCTGGGACTCACCCACACGGACAGCCTGTTCACCTACATCCCCGTCACGGCGGACTGACTCCGGCCCCCTCTCCCCCACCGGTCGCATACCGCTGCGCACGCGCCCCCTCGCGTCGATAATCACCCCGTGACGCGCACGCGCGAAACCGCTCGCACGACCCGGAGCCGACGGTCCGCGCGGCCTGCCTGTCCCTCTCACCTGGAGGTTCCATGAGGATGCTGATCAACGTCCCGGAGACCGTCGTCGCCGACGCGCTGCGCGGGATGGCCGCGGCGCACCCCGAGTTGACCGTGGACGTGGAGCGGCGGGTGGTGGTGCGGCGGGACGCGCCGGTGGCGGGGAAGGTGGCGCTGGTGTCCGGCGGGGGGTCCGGGCACGAGCCGTTGCACGGGGGGTTCGTGGGGCCCGGGATGCTGGCGGCGGCGTGTCCGGGGAGGTGTTCACGTCGCCGGTGCCCGATCAGATGGTGCGGGCCGCGCCGCGTCGACAGCGGTGCCGGGGTGCTGTTCGTGGTCAAGAACTACACCGGTGACGTGCTGAACTTCGAGATGGCGGCGGAGCTCGCGGAGGACGAGGGCATCCAGGTCGCCAAGGTCCTCGTCGACGACGACGTGGCCGTGACGGACAGTCTGTACACGGCGGGCCGGCGCGGCACCGGGGGCACCCTGTTCGTGGAGAAGATCGCGGGCGCCGCCGCCGAGGAGGGCGCCCCTCTGGAGCGGGTCGAGTCGGTCGCCCGCCGGGTGAACGAGCGGTCGCGGTCCTTCGGGGTGGCCCTGAGCGCCTGCACCACCCCGGCCAAGGGCAGCCCGACCTTCGATCTCCCCGAAGGGGAGCTGGAGTTGGGGATCGGCATCCACGGCGAGCCGGGCCGGGAGCGGCGGGCCATGATGACCTCGCGGGAGATCGCGGACTTCGCGGTCGACGCCGTCCTGGAGGACCTGCGCCCGTCCGGTCCGGTCGTCGCGCTGGTCAACGGGATGGGCGCGACCCCGCTCCTGGAGCTGTACGGGTTCAACGCGGAGGTGCAGCGGGTGCTCGCCGAGCGGGGCGTGCCGGTGGCCCGGACACTGGTCGGGAACTATGTGACCTCGCTCGACATGGCGGGCTGCTCCGTGACCCTGTGCGAGGTCGACGAGGAGCTGCTGCGCCTGTGGGACGCTCCGGTGCAGACGCCCGCGCTGCGCTGGGGGCGGTGAGACGGTGACGGGGCAGGAGACGGGGAGCGACATGACGGAGACGATCGGCGCCGGATTCCTGGTGCGCTGGCTGGCCGCGGTGGCCGAGGACGTGGACCGGGAGGCCGAGCGGCTCACCGAGCTGGACTCGGCGATCGGCGACGCCGACCACGGCGCGAATCTGAGGCGGGGGTTCGCCGCCGTGACGGAGACCCTGGCCAAGGAACCGCCGGAGAGTCCCGGCGCGGTCCTCACCGCCGCCGGACGGCAGCTCATCTCCACGGTCGGCGGCGCTTCGGGGCCGCTGTACGGGACGCTGCTGCGGCGCGCCGGGAAGTCCCTGGGCGAGGACGGCGAGGTCACCCGGGAGCGGCTCGCGGAGGCGCTCGGCGCCGGGTGGCCGCCGTGTCGCAGCTGGGCGGTGCCCAGGTGGGCGACAAGACGATGCTGGACCGCTCGTGCCCGCCGTGGAGGGGCTGCGGAGCTCCTACGAGGCGGGCCGCGCCGCCGCCGAGGAGGGCGCCCTCGCGACCGTACCCTCCAGGCCCGCAAGGGCAGGGCCAGCTATCTCGGAGAGCGGTCGATCGGCCACCAGGATCCGGGGGCGACGTCGTCGGCGCTGCTGTTCGCCGCGCTCGCCGCCACCGCGGCCGCGGAGGGGCGCGATGAGCTCGACGCCCGAGGGAGGTGCGGGAGCCCGACGCCCGGCGAAGGCGCGGGGAACCCGACGCCCGACGGAGGCGCGGGAGCCCGGCGCCCGAGGGAGGTGCGATGAGCCCGGCGTCCGAGGGAGGTGCGGGTAGCCCGGCGCTCGGCGAAGGCGCGGGGAGCCCAGCGTCCGGTGGAGTCGCGGGGAACCCGACGCCCGGCGAAGGCGCGGGGAACCCAGCGCTCGACGGAGGCGCGGGGAACCCAGCGTCCGGTGAAGGCGCAGGAGCCCGTTCGGCGGCGGTGCGGGAGCCCGGCCTCCGCGCCCGTCGGCATTGTGCTCGTCTCGCACAGCGCGGCGGTGGCGACGGCGGTGGCCGAGCTGGCCCGCGGTCTGGCCGGTGGTGGTGACCTGGCTCCGGTGCTGCCCGCGGGCGGCGCCCCGGACGGTGGGATGGGGACGAGTTCCGAGCTGATCTGCGAGGCGGCGAAGGCCGTGGACCGGGGTGCGGGGGTGGCGCTCCTGGTCGACCTGGGCAGCGCGGTGCTCACCGTGAAGGCGCTGCTCGCCGAGGGCGACGAGCTTCCCGAGGGATCGCGCCTGGTGGACGCGCCGTTCGTCGAGGGCGCGGTCGCCGCGCTGGTGACGGCGAGCGCCGGCGGGGATCTCGACGCGGTGGCGGCCGCGGCCTCGGAGGCGTACGCCTACCGCAAGGAGTGAGCGGGGTGGGCGGGCCGGCGCCGTCGGCTCGCCCACGGCGTGGGGCGGCGGGCGGGACCCGGATGCTACCGAGTAGTAGACATCACGTCCCGATTCTTCTGCAACTAGTTGCAGAAGGTGTCCGGGGTCGCCTAGAACTGGGGCGACGACCCCTGCGCGAGGAGGCGCCCCCATGACCCCGTACCCGCATCTGCTGAGCCCGCTCGACCTCGGGTTCACCACCCTGCCCAACCGGGTGATCATGGGGTCGATGCACGTCGGCCTGGAGGAGACCGAGCACGGCTTCGCGCGCATGGCCGCCTTCTACGCGGAGCGCGCCCGGGGCGGCGCCGGCCTCATCGTCACCGGCGGCATCGCGCCCAACGAGGCCGGCCGCCCCTGGGACGGCGGGGCCAAGCTGACCACGGCCGAGGAGGTCGCCGAGCACCGGCTGATCACCGACGCCGTGCACGCCGAGGGCGGCAGGATCGCGATGCAGATCCTGCACTTCGGCCGGTACGCCTACCACCCCGGTCTCGTCGCGCCCAGCGCCCTCAAGGCCCCATCAGCCCCTTCGTACCGAACGAGCTGACCGACGCCGAGGTCGAGCAGACCGTCGAGGACTACGCGCGCTGCGCCGAGCTCGCCAAGGAGGCCGGATACGACGGCGTCGAGGTGATGGGCTCCGAGGGCTACCTCATCAACGAGTTCATCGCCTCCGCCACCAACCTGCGCACCGACCGCTGGGGCGGCTCGTACGAGAACCGGGTCCGCTTCCCGCTGGAGATCGTCCGCCGGATCCGCGAGCGCGTCGGCGAGGACTTCATCCTCGTCTACCGCCTCTCCATGCTCGACCTGGTCCCGGGCGGCTCCACGCTCGACGAGGTCGTCGCGCTCGCCAAGGAGATCGAGGCCGCCGGCGCGACCATCATCAACACCGGCATCGGCTGGCACGAGGCGCGCATCCCCACCATCGCCACCTCCGTGCCGCGCGGCGCCTACACCTGGGTGACGAAGAGGCTGATGGGCTCGGTGTCCGTGCCGCTCGTCACCTCCAACCGCATCAACACCCCCGAGGTCGCCGAGGAGATCCTCGCCGACGGCCGCGCCGACCTGGTGTCGCTCGCCCGCCCGTTCCTCGCCGACCCGGACTTCGTCGCCAAGGCCTCCGCCGGCCGCGCCGACGCCATCAACACCTGCATCGGCTGCAACCAGGCCTGCCTCGACCACACCTTCAGCCTGAAGATCACCTCCTGCCTGGTCAATCCGCGCGCCTGCCACGAGACCGAGCTGGTCCTCTCCCCCACCCGCCTCGCCAAGCGCGTCGCGGTCGTCGGCGCGGGCCCCGCCGGACTGTCCTGCGCGGTGGCGGCGGCCGAGCGCGGCCACTCCGTCACCCTCTTCGACGGCGCCGCCGAGATCGGCGGCCAGCTGAACATCGCCAAGCGGGTGCCGGGCAAGGAGGAGTTCGACGAGACGCTGCGCTACTTCCGCGTCCAGCTCGCCGAGCGCGGCATCGACGTCCGCCTGAACACGTACGTGTCCGCCGCCGGCCTGGAGGGCTACGACGAGGTCGTCGTCGCGACCGGCGTCACCCCCCGCACCCCCGGCATCGCGGGCGAGGACCACCCGAGCGTCCTCAGCTACCTCGACGTCCTCCGGGACGGCGCGCCGGTCGGCGAGCGGGTCGCGATCATCGGCGCGGGCGGGATCGGCTTCGACGTCGCCGAGTTCCTCACGGACGGCGGCGAGGGCGCGAGCCAGGACCCCGAGACGTACTTCCGCCAGTGGGGCGTCGACACCTCGTACGAGAACCGGGGCGGGCTGCGCGCGCCCGAGCGGAACGCGCCGCCGCGCCAGGTGCACCTGCTCCAGCGCAAGACCTCCAAGGTCGGCGCGGGCCTCGGCAAGACCACCGGCTGGATCCACCGCACCGAGCTCAAGCACCGGGGCGTCACCATGGTCGCCGGCGTCTCGTACGAGCGGATCGACGACGCGGGCCTGCACGTCACGATCGACGGCGAGCCGCAGGTCCTGCCCGTCGACACCGTCGTGCTCTGCGCGGGGCAGGAGCCGCGCCGCGACCTGTACGAGGAGCTGGTCGCCGCCGGCCGCCCGGCGCACCTCATCGGCGGGGCCGACGTCGCCGCCGAGCTGGACGCGAAGCGGGCCATCGACCAGGGCACGCGGCTCGCCGCCACCCTGTGACCCTCGCCCCGTGATCACCGTGGCCGGCCGAACCTAGGATGCGAGCATGTCCCTCCCGCACGCGATCCTCACCGCGCTGCTCGAAAAGCCGTCCTCCGGCCTCGAACTGACGCGCCGCTTCGACAAGTCGATCGGCTACTTCTGGTCGGCCACGCACCAGCAGATCTACCGCGAGCTCGGGAAGCTGGAGCAGGCGGGGCACATCCGCGCCCTGCCCGCCCCGGTCCCCGCGCGGGGACAGAAGAAGGAGTACGAGGTCCTGCCCGCCGGCCGCGCCGAGCTGACCGGCTGGGTCGCCCGCGCCGAGGACCCCAAGCCCTCCGCTCCGCCCTGCTGCTGCGGATGCGCGCCGCGGCGATGGTCGGCTCGGCCGGGCTGCGGGCCGAGCTGTCCCGCCACCTGGCCCTGCATCAGGCCCAGTTGGACGAGTACCTCCTCATCGAATCCCGCGACTTCCCCGCCGAACGCCGCCACACCGAACCGGACCGCCTCCGTCACCTCGTCCTGCGGGGCGGGGTCGATCTGGAGCGGTTCTGGGTGGAGTGGCTGACCGGCGCGCTGTCCGAACTGGGGCCGGAGGAGTAGTCCCCGCGCCCGGCCCGCGCGTACGGACCGGGGAAGCGGCCTGTCAGTGCCCGGGGTCGGCTCGCCCAGCCGGGTCACGCCCCGGGTCCTCCGTCACGGGCAGGCACTCGGCGAGCAGGTCGACGACGTCGCGCCAGGCTCGCCGCGCGTGCCCGGGTGGTAGCCGACGCCGGGAACCGTGGGGTGGTCGACCGTCGGGTGGTGGAAGGCGTGCAGGGCGCCGCCGTAGACCGTGAGGCGCCAGTCGACGCCCGCGGCCCGCATCTCGGCGGTGAACGCCTCCCGTCGCTCGGCGGCATGATCGGGTCCTCCGACCCGACCCCGGCCCACACCGGGCAGCGGATGCGCGCCGCCTCGCCCGGTCGGCCCGTGGTCAGCGCGTTGACCGTCCCGATCGCGCGCAGGTCGACGCCGTCACGCCCGAGTTCCAGCCCGACGGCGCCCCCGTGCCGTAGCCGACGACGGCGATCCGGTCGGGGTCGGTCCGCGGTTCGGCGCGCAACACGTCGAGCGCCGCGTGACCGATGCCCCGCATCCGCCCGGGATCGGCGAGCAGCGGCAGGCAACGGGCCAGCATCTCTTCGGGGTCGCCCAGATAGCGCCCGCCGTGCAGGTCGAAGGCCAGCGCCACGTATCCCAGCTCGGCGAGGGCATCCGCCCGGCGGCGCTCGACGTCGCTGAGCCCCATGCCCTCCGGTCCGAGCAGCACCGCGGGCCGGCGGCCGACACCGGCCGGGAGCGCGAGGTGCCCGATCATCGTCAAACCGTCGGCCGGGTACGCGACCGTACGCGTCGTCATCGCCGCCCTTGTCGCCCTTGTCGTCATGGGACCGGACTGTAGGGATTGTCGAGCCCGGTCCGGCCGGTGTTCCGCCGCCGGCGGAACACCGCTGCCACCCATTTCCATAGACTGTGAATATAAAAGCGCTATGCTTCTGGGCATGAGTCGTCACGACACCGCCCCTCCCGGCGCGTCCGCCGCCATCGGGGCAGCCCTCTACGGCCTGGCCACCAGGGCCACGAGGCGCCTGCCCCGGGACATGAGCCTGACGTCCGCCGCCACCCTGGCCACCCTGGACAGGACCGGCCCGCGGCGCATCACCGATCTGGCCGCGGTCGAGGGCGTCACCCAGCCCGCGATGACCGCCCTGGTCCGGGTGATGGAGGAATCCGGCCTGGTCGAGCGGCGGGGCGACGCGTCCGACAAGCGGGTCACGCTGGTGTGCCTGACCGAGGCCGGAGCCGCCTATGTGCGGACGCGGCGCCAGGCGGGCGTCCAGGCGTTCGAGCGGCTGATCGGCGAGCTCACCGGCGACGAGGTCGAGGCGCTGACGGCGGCCCTTCCGGCGCTGAAGCACCTGGCAGAGCTCGAAAGCCAGGACCGCGAAGGGCCGAAGCGGTGACCGGGCAGCCGGTCGGCGGGGACGCGGCGAAGGCGTTACCGGCGGCGCGTTCCGAGGAACGGCCGCTGGTCCCCGCCCTGATGTTCATCGCCCTGGTCGTGGCGGCGGTCGGCAGCCTCGGGACCCCGCTCATCACCAGCGTGGCGACCTCGTTCCACGTCTCGCTCGGCAGCGCGCAGTGGACGCTGACCGTCGCGCTGCTCAGCGGCGCCGTCGCCACGCCGGTCCTGGGCGGCTCGGCGCCGCCGGCACCGGCGGGCCACGATCCTCGCCACGCTGGCGGTCGTCGTCGCCGACAGCGCGCTCACCGTGCTGCCGCTGCCGTTCGCGTGGCTGCTGGTCGGCCGGGCGGCCCAGGGCGTCGGGCTCGGGCTGACGGCGCTGATGATGGGCGTGGCCCGCGACCACCTCCCGAGGAGCGCGGCGCGGCCGTGATCGCCCTGATCTCGGTGGTCTCGATCATCGGGGCCGGCGTCGGCTACCCGCTGACCGCGCTGCTCGCCGAACTCGGCGGCGTACGGGCCGCCTACGGCCTCGGCCTGGTCGTCACCGCCGCCGCCCTCCTGACCGCGTGGCGCTCCGTGCCCGAAGCCCCGAAGGGCGCTCCGCCCGCGTGGACGTGCCGGGCGCGGTCGTCCTGGCCGCCGCGCTGCTCCTGGTGCTGTTCCTCGCCGGCGAACGGGACCTGTGGAGCCGCCACCTCGCCGTGGCGGCGGGCCTCGCCGTCCTCGCGGTGGTGCTGCTCGGCGTCTGGACCGTCATCGAGCTGCGCGGCACGACACCCCTGGTCGACGTGCGGGCGGTGCGGCACCCGGCGGTCGCCGGGGCGAACCTCGCCATGTTCGTCGGCGGGATCGGCATGTACCTCCTCCTCACCCTCATCACCCGGTACGCCCAGACACCGCACGGCGCCGGCTACGGCTTCGGACTGACGACCTTCGTCGCCGGGCTCGTCCTCATCCCGTTCTCCGTACTGGGGTTCGTCGCCGGCAAGCTCACCCCGCGGATCCGGAAACGGATCGCCGACCCCCTGCTCCTGGCCGGCAGCGCCGTCGTGGTCGGCGGCGGGTTCGCCCTGTTCGCGGCGGCCCGGTCGAACCTGGCCGAACTGTTCACGGCCATGGGCGTGCTCGGCCTCGGCGTCGGCGGCTTCTCGGCCGCGATGCCCGGCGTCATCCTGGCCGTCACCCCCCAGAGCGAGACGTCGAGCGCCATGAGCTTCAACTACGTCGTCCGCAGCGTCGGATACTCCCTCGGCAGCGCCCTCGGCGGCCTGATCCTCGCCACCGGCACCTCCCCCGGCCACCTCTTCCCCGACGACGGCGCCTACACCACCGCGGCGCTCGTCGGCATCGGCGCCATGGCGATCACCACCCTGACGAGCCTCACCCTCGCCCGCCGCCGCCCGCCCACCCCTTAAGCCGGACACACCCGTCCCCCCACTGGAGGTTGTTCCATGCCCAAGGCCTACTGGGTCAGCGTCTACCGCACCATCTCCGACCCCGAGAAACTGGCCGCCTACAACGAGCTCGCCGCTCCGGCCGTCGCCGCCGCGGGCGGTCGGACCTTCGTCCGTGGCGGTCGGGTCCTGGCCCACGACTCCGGAATCCCCGAGCGCACCATCCTGGTCGAGTTCGACAGCTTCGAGCAGGCAGTCGCCGCACGCGAGAGCCCGGCGTACCAGGAGGCACTGGCCGTTCTCGCCGACGGCGTCGAGCGCGACTTCCGCATCGTCGAGGGCATCGACTGACCGGGGCGTCGCCCCGCGCCCGTGTGGGCAATCGTCCCGCTGGGCAGGGGTCCCCCTGCTCGAGCGAAGCCGAGAGCTTGGGGAGGTGGGCACGGGACGGCGCCCTCTAGCGGCGCCTCCGCGTTCCGACGCCTGGACCCGCACCACGAGTGCGCCGTCACCTTCGGTGCGGGTCCGGGCGCGTAAGCCTCTGGCGCCGGCAAGGGCGCCGTTCCGTGTGCCCACCCTCCCCCAGGCTCACGGCTTCGCTCAAGCAAGGGGGGACCTCCTTGCCCCAGCGGAACGATTGGCCAAAACGGGGTGCGCGACGGGATCCGTACCGGCGTGGATACTGGTCAGTTGTAGTTCCACGACACGAAGGGGCGGGTATGGCCGACGACTTGGGGCGCCGCGCGACACGTCACGCGGTGGTCATCGGGGGAAGTCTCGCTGGACTGCTTGCCGCTCGGGTACTGGCCGAGCACGCCGAGAAGGTGACGGTCGTCGAGCGCGACCGGTTCCCGGAGGGCCCGAGGCGCGGCCGGGCGTCCCGCAGGGGCGGCACCTGCACGTCCTCATCGCGGGCGGGCAGCGGGCGTACGACGAACTGCTGCCGGGGTTCGTGGACGAGCTGCGGGAGCTCGGCGCGCCCAAGGTGGGCGTGCCCGAGGACATGGTGCAGTGGCAGAACGGCAAGTGGATGAACCGGCTGCCCGCCACCGTGCACTTCTACTCGGGTTCGCGCCCGCAGCTGGAGTGGCTGGTGCGGCGGCGGGTGTCCGCCGATCCGCGCATCGAACTGGTCGAGGGCCACGAGACGGTGGGCCTGACCGGCGATTCCTCGCGCGTCCGGGGCGTGCGGCTGCGGGAGCGCGGCGCGGGCGCGGGAAGGAGACCCGCGTCCTGGAGGCCGATCTCGTCGTGGACGCCTCCGGCAGGTCCACGAAGGCCGCGGACTGGCTGGCGGAGATCGGCGCCGAGCCGCCGCACGAGGAGACCATCGACACCGGCCTCGCCTACGCCACCCGGGTCTACCGCGCCCCGGCGGGCGCGCTGGACAGCGACGCGATGGGCTACTTCATCGTGCCCAACCCCGAGCAGGAGTACGGGGCCGTCGTGCTGCCCGTCGGCGACGGGACGCACCTCGTGACCCTCTCGGGGCTGCGCGGCAACGAACCGCCCACGGAGGAGGGGGCGTTCGAGGAGTACGCGAAGCGGATGCCGCACTCGATGATCAGCGAGTGGCTGACGGGGGCGGAGCCGGTCTCCCCCGTGTACGGCTTCCGCAAGACCGCCAACATCCGCCGCCGGTACGACCGTCCGGGCCGCCGCCCGGCCGGTTTCCTCGCCACCGGCGACGCGCTCTGCGCCTTCAACCCGATCTACGGGCAGGGCATGGCGGTCGCGGGGATCACCGCCGTCGCCCTGCGCCGCGCGCTCGCCGACCCGAAGCGCGTCCCGACCACCCGGCGGGTGCAGCGCGCCCTCCTCGACGCCTCCCGGCAGGCGTGGGACGTCTCGACGGGCGCCGACAAGAAGATGCCCGGTGCCGTCGGCGCCGAGGACGCCCCCGGCGCGCTGGACAAGGCGGTCGGCTGGTACATGGGCCGGGTGCAGGAGCGGTCGGCGGGCGACCCGGTCGTCGGCGCGGCCTTCCGCAAGGCGATCACCCTCACCCACCCGATGACCGTGCTGTTCGCCCCCGCCGTGGCGCGGGCGGTGCTCTTCGGGGCCGTGCCCGAGACGCCGGCCGAACCGCCGCTGCGGCGCGAGGCGTAGCGCCGTACGGGTGACGGCGACCCAGGGCCGGTTCAGGCTCCGGGGCCGGTTCAGGCTCCCGGGCCGGTTCAGGCTCCGGGGCCGCCGTCACCACGCCGGCGGCGATGGCGGCGCCGAGGGCGGCGTAGTCGTCGGCGTTCTGTCCGGCGTAGACGAGCGCGAAGTCGGCGACGGCGCGGTCGAAGACGTCCGAGGAGCCGAGGTAGGCGGCGATGGCGATCCGGTCGCCGGAGCGGGCGTGGGCGCGGGCCAGGGCCCGGCCGCAGAGCCGCGCGTAGTCGCGCAGGGTGGCCGGGGACATGGTCTCCACCTCGGCGGAGCCCTTCATGTCGCGCAGCTGCCGCCAGTAGAAGTGGCGTTGTTCGGGTCCGGTCATCCAGCCGAGGAAGATGTCGCTCGCGGCCTGGGTGAGCCGCTGCCCGCAGACGACGCGGCGGCCCTGGTGGGGGTAGGCCGTCGGCGCGAGGTACGGCTCCAGGACGGAGCGGCCGGCCTCCTTGATCTGGAGGATGAGCGGGTCGCCGTCGTCCCGTCCTTCGAGGAGGAGGACGAAGCAGCGGGTGCCGACGCTGCCGACTCCGACGACCTTCCGGGCCGCGTCGACGAAGCGGTAGCGGTCGAGGAGGACGCGGCGCTCCTCGGCGAGGGAGCTGCGGTAGTCGCTGAAGATCTTGCCGAGGGTGACCCGGTCGAGGTCCGTGGTGCGTTCGAGGAGCGGCGGGTCGTCGACGATGTGCCGGTTCCCGGCCCCGTCCGTGTCGGTGAGCTTGGCGAGGGCCTGGAGGCTGGTGCGGCGGCGGGCCCGGTCGAGCCGGTGGGCGAAGCGGACCCGGTCGCCGCCGCGGACCAGGGGGAGGAGCTCGTCGGCGGCGATCCGCTCGTACCAGACGTCGAGTTCGCCGAGTCCGGCGAGGCGGCGCATGGTCGTGCGGTACGACTCGACGGCGACGAGCGCGGCGCGCTGGGCCTTGGGTTTGGCGCTGCCGTTCTGGAGGGCGGCGACGGTGACGCTGGCGGCGAGCCTCTTGACGTCCCATTCGAAGGGGCCGGGGAGGGTCTCGTCGAAGTCGTTGACGTCGAAGAGGAGCGTCCGTTCGGGTGAGGCGTACACCCCGAAGTTGAGCAGGTGGGCGTCGCCGCAGAGCTGGACGGTGAGTCCGGTGTGGCGCTGGGCGCCGAGGTCGGTGGCCATGACGGCGGCGGCGCCGCGCAGGAAGGCGAAGGGCGACGCGGCCATCCGGGCGTAGCGGAGGGGGACGAGGTCGGGGAGCCGGTCGAGGGACTGGCGCTCCAGGACGTCCAGCGGGTGGGGGCGCTGCGAGCTGGGTATCCAGCGGCCGTGGGAGGAGCGGGGGACGCGCTTGCGGGCCTCCTTGCCCCGCGCGGCGCGTTCCGACGGTGTCGTCATCCGGCCTCACCCGCCTCTTCCCGCGGACGTGCCACCGGCCCGTCACCTGGAACCTCATTACAAGGCGCGACGCTCGTTTCGGCCACTCTGCCGGACCGACCTAGCTAAATGGTTTAGACCAATGATAGGAATTGATCACCCACCCGACCCGTGCTGTCACACTGAGCGAAGAGAGGGTTGATCATGGCCGAGCCCGATTCCGGGGCGGCGGCGGAAGTGCCGCTCTATCTCCGGGTCACCGCCGCACTGCGCGAGGAACTGGCCCAGCGGCGCATCTCCCCCGGCAGCCGGCTCCCCTCGGAGCGCACGCTGTCCCAGCGCTACCGCGTCAACCGGCAGACCGTCCGCAGCGCGCTCCGGCTCCTCCGGGAGGAGCGGCTCGTGGTCACCGACCGGCGCGGCACGTTCGCCGCCGCCGGGACGGCCGAACCCGAGCCGGACACACCGGTGTCCACCGCCCGCCGGCCGACGTTCCCCGGCGGGCCGCAGGCGGCCGAGGCGCTCGTACGGGCCTCGCTGACCTGGGAGCCGCCGCCCACCCCCTGGCGGCGCGGCTCCTGCTCACCCCCGGCGAACCGACCTCGTCCACCGGCACACGGTCCTCGGACCGCAGGGGCGGCGCTCCAGCGGGCGGTGTCGTGGTTCTCCCGGGCCGCCCTCGCCGAGATCCCCAGCTCTCCCGGTACCGGCGGGGCAGGGACTGCCGCCAACAGCCCGACCTGCGGCTCCTGTACCACTGGATGCACCAGGCGGGCTGCGCGTCACCCACCGCGAGTCGGTCGGCGTCCCGCCCGGCCCGGCCGGGCACGGCGGTCGGCGACGCGGCCCGGCTGGTCGTCCACCGGGTCGTCAGCGACCAGCACGGGCACGCCCTGGAGATCACGGACATCGACTTCTCGGCCCGGTCGGCGGCCTGGACCTACGAGTTCAGCGCCTGACGGCGCTCCGGCTCCCGTCCGGTACGGGAAGCAGGAGCCGGGCGCGGACCCCGGGGCCGTCAGACGATGCCCTCGGCGATCTCCGCCTCCTCGCGGGCGGTCCCGTACGCGGTCGGCGTGCCGTACGAGCGGCGGGCGACGTACCACCAGACGCTGGCGAGGACGAGCACGACGACCAGCGCGACGGCCGCGTAGTTCATCGTGTCCACGTTCACCGGGGACTTCTGCGGCAGGCAGAAGAGGACGGTCACGAACGCCACCCAGACGACGGCGATCCAGCCGACCGGCCTGCTCCAGCGGCCGAGGCTCCACGGGCCGGGGACGAAGCGGTTCCCGGCCCGCAGCCGCAGGTAGATCGGGATGGCGTACGCGGGCGTGATGCCGATGACGTTGATCGCGGTGACGGCGCCGTAGGCGGTGGCCGAGTACAGCGAGGGGACGGCGAGCACCGCGGCCACGACGACCGCGAGCCAGACGGCGGGGACGGGCGTCTGGTGCTGCCGCTGACCTTGCGCCAGAGCGCCGAGCCGGGCAGGGCGTTGTCGCGGCTGAAGGCGAAGACCATGCGGCTGGCGGCGGCCACCTCGGCGTTGCCGCAGAAGAGCTGGGCGACGATCACCACGAGGAGCAGGAGGGCGGCGCCGCGGAGCCGAGCGCGTCCAGGAAGATCTGGGCGGGCGGGACTCCGGTGGCGCTGTTCTGCGTGCCGGCGTAGTCCTGGATGGCGAAGGTGAGTCCGGCGAGGAGGGCGAAGCCGGCGAGCCAGGAGACCCAGATGGACCGGACGATGCCCTTGGCGGCGGTGACGGAGGCGTTCGAGGTCTCCTCGGAGAGGTGGGCCGAGGCGTCGTAGCCGGAGAAGGTGTACTGGGCGAGGAGCAGGCCGATCGCGGCGACGTAGAACGGGTTGGCCCAGCCGGTGTCGTTGACGAAGGTGGTGAAGACGAAGCCGACGGACTGGTGGTGGTCGGGGACGAACGCGAGCGCGCCGACGATGACCGCGACGCCGACCAGGTGCCACCAGACGCTGACCGAGTTGAGGACGCTGACCAGGCGGACGCCGAAGAGGTTGAGTCCGGCGTGCAGCAGCAGGATCGCGAGGAAGATGAGGAAGGTGGAGCCCGGGGTGGGGACGAACCCCCACTGGAGGTTGAGGAAGGCTCCGGTGAAGAGGGCCGCGCCGTAGTCGATGCCGGCGATGGCGCCGAGCAGACCGAGCAGATTCAGCCAGCCGGTGTACCAGCCCCAGCGGCGTCCGCCGAGCCGGTCGGCCATGTAGTAGAGGGCGCCGGAGGTCGGGTAGGCGCTGGTGACCTCGGCGAGGGCGAGGCCCACACACAGGACGAAGAGGCCGACGCCGATCCAGCCCCACAGCATGACGGAGGGGCCGCCGGTGCCGAGGCCGAAGCCGTACAGGGTCATGCAGCCGGAGAGGACGGAGATGACCGAGAAGCTGATCGCGAAGTTGCCGAAGCCGTCCATGCGGCGGGCGAGGACGGGCTGGTAGCCGAGCTCTCTGAGTCTCGCCTCCTCGTCCTGGGACGGCGGTGGCTTGCGTATCGCGTCGATCGGGGCTTCGGTGCGGGACATGGGGACCTCCGGGGGGACGGACTGAGCGGGGGTGGGGTGGAAGCTCGGGGCGCCGGGGGCGCGTCAGCCGCCGAGGCAGCGGGCGCGGGCGCGCAGGAAGACCTCCTCGGCGAGGGCGCGGTCCTCCGGGTGGGCGGTGCGGTAGGCCCAGGGAGGGTCGTGTAGTACGGGCCGAGCGCCTCGAAGACCCGGGCCGCGTCGGTGAAGCGGAGGGCCCCGAAAGGGCGTGCGCCAGGTGGTTGAGGTCGAGCAGCGAGGCCTCGTCGGTGGCGCAGAAGAGGAACCAGGTGTCCAGGGCGCTGGGCGTCGCGCAGGGCGTCCTCGGCGACCCAGTGGAGGTCGAGGGCGCGCTCGTGGCCGCGCTCGCGCCGGTAGCGCTCGACGCGGACGTAGAGCGGCAGGGCGTGCAGGGCGGAGCCGACGGGCGCCGAACCGGCGGCCCAGTGCGAGTAGTTGACGGCCTCGGAGAGGGGTCCGGACCGGCGGGCGTACACGAACTGGAGCATGCGGTGGTGGGCTTCGCGGTTGTGCGGATCGCGCTTCTCCACCTCGGCGAGCAGCCCCCAGGGGCCGGGCGGCAGCATGGGCGCCGGCGGGGTGAGGCGGTGCTCGGGCATGCGCTGGCGGCCGTCGAGGGCGGCGAGGGCGATCAGCCCGACCCAGGGCACGGGGTCGGCGGGCGACCGGTCGCAGGCGTCGCGGCAGGCGGTCCAGGCCTCCTGCCAGAGCTCCTGGTCCGGGCGTGGTCGGCGCGGTGGGCGCGCACGGCGCGCTCCACGGCGACACGGCTGTGCATCACGGCGGCGGCGAGGCTGTCGGGCTCCTCGGCGCGCCAGGCGGGGACGACGTCGGTGCCCGCGGCGACGGTGGCGAGGACCTGGTGCGCCGGGTCCAGGCCTCCCAGTCGGAGGTCTCGTCGAGCAGCCGGGCCATGGAGACCCAGCGGCCGGTGCGTAAGTCCTGGACAGCGTTGCGCAGCGCGTGGTCGTGGCCGGCGGGTGGTAGACGGGCCGGAAGCCGTGCCCGGCCATCAGGGAGTGGGGAGTGGTGTGGATGACATGGGTCCTCGGTGGATGGAGGGGGTGGTCAGTCCCCCGGCGGGCGTCCCGGCCGTTGATCGGCGATCACTATAGAGGGCGATGGATGCGACCGGTCCACTTTCTTTTCCGACAGTAACTATTGAGCCAACGACTGAATTTGACTTACTGTCAGGTACGCCCGGCGACCTGACGTGCTCGGCCGCCGAGGCTTGACGAAGCCCCCCGGCGACGGCACCCTGACCCTTTTCGGTGATCGGATGATCACTGAGAGGTCGAACGACGGGAGCAGCGGGATGACGGGCGGAGCGGTACTCGCCGTCGACCAGGGGACGTCCGGCACGAAGGCCCTCGTCCTCTGCCCCGAGCGCGGCGTCATCGGCACCGGACGGCACCGGTCCGGCCCCGCCACCTCCCGGCGGCCTGGTCGAGGTCGACCCGCGTGAGCTGTACGACTCCGTGGTCGCCGCCGGACGGGCCGCGCTCGCCGAGGCGGACGCGCCCGTCGTCGCCGTGGGCCTCGCCAACCAGGGCGAGACCGTGCTCGCCTGGGACCCCGCCACCGGGGAACCGCTCACCGACGCCCTCGTCTGGCAGGACCGCAGGGCGGCCTCCGTCTGCGCCGGTCTCGACGACCGCGCCGAGGAGCTGCGCCACCTCACCGGGCTTCCGGTCGACCCCTACTTCGCCGCGCCGAAGATGGCCTGGATCCGCCGCCACGCCACCGGCGCCGGCGTGGTCACCACCAGCGACTCCTGGCTCGTCCACCGGCTGACGGGCGCGTTCGTCACCGACGCGGCGACCGCCGGACGGACCGGGCTCCTCGACCTCGACACGGTCGCCTGGTCACCGACCGCCCTCGACCTGTACGGACTCGGCGGCGAGGCGCTCCCCGGGTCGTGGACTGCGACACCCCGGTCGGCACCACGACCGCGTTCGGCCCCGCGCTGCCGCTCACCGGACTCCTGGTGGACCAGCAGGCGGCGCTGCTCACCCAGAGCGCCGACGACCCGGCCGCCGCCAAGTGCACCTACGGCACCGGGGCCTTCCTCCTCGCGCAGACCGGGCCCGAGCCCCGGCGCGCCTCCTCCGGTCTGGTGAGCTGCGTGGCCTGGCGGCTCGGCGGACAGGTCTCCCACTGCCTGGACGGCCAGGTGTACACGGTCGCCTCGGCCGTGCGCTGGCTCACCGACCTGGGCGTGATCGCCGGGGCCGGGGAGCTCGACGCGGTCGGCGGCGGCGTCCCGGACTCCGGCGGCGTCACCTTCGTCCCGGCCTTCGCCGGGCTCGCCGCCCCTGGTGGCGGGGGACGTACGCGGCTCGCTCACCGGCCTCGGCCTGGACACCGGCCCCGGCCATCTGGTGCGCGCCCTGTGCGAGGGCATCTCCGCCCAGGTCGTGGAGCTCGCCGCGCCGCCGCCTCCGACCGGGGCGCCCCCTGACCGCCCTGCGCGCCGACGGCGGCCTCACCCGGTCCGCCCTCCTCATGCAGACCCAGGCGGATCTCCTCCAACTCCCCGTCGAGGTCGCCTCCTTGCCCGACGCCACGGCACTCGGCGTCGGCGCGGTCGCCCGCCTCGGCCACCACCCCGGGCTCACGCTCCACGAGGCCGTGCCGGAGTGGAAACCCTCCGCGGTCTACGAGCCCCGCATCTCGGCCGACGAGGCGGAGGCGCGGCTCGCACGGTTCCGCGCGGAGGTGGCGGCGCTGGTGGAGCGGTCGGGGGCGGGACCGGTCCGGGATCCGCGGCAGGCGGCGGGAGCGGGTCGGGGGCAGGCGCGGGCGTCGTCGGCGGCGGCATCGGGTCGGGGGCAGGCGCGGGCGTCGGCGGCGGGACCGGGCCGGGGGCAGGTCCGGGTGTCGGCGGCGGGACCGGGTCGGGGGCAAGTCCGGTGTCGGCGCCGACGGCGGGACCGGCGGCGGAACCGGCGGCGGAACCGGCAGCAGGACCAGCGGCGGGACCGGCAGCAGGACCAGCGGCGGGACCGGCGGCGGGACCGGCAGCAGGACCAGCGGCGGGACCGGCGGCGGGACCGGCAGCAGGACCAGCGGCGGGACCGGCGGCGGGACCGTATGAGCGTCACACGGACCGGTCCGCTTCCCACCGGGAGGCGGCGGAGTACGACGTCGTGGTCGTCGGCGCGGGGGTCGTCGGCTCCGCGATCGCCCGCGCGCTGGCCCGCCATCCGCTGCGGGTCGCGCTCGTGGAGGCGGCGAACGACGTCGGCGACGGCACCTCGAAGGCCAACACCGCCATCCTGCACACCGGTTTCGACGCCGCGCCCGGCACGCTGGAGGCGCGGCTCGTGCGCGAGGGGCACGGGCTGCTCACCGCGTACGCGCGGGAGGCCGGCATCCCCGTGGAGCCGCTGGGCGCGCTGCTCGTCGCCTGGGACGAGGGGCAGCGGGCGACGCTCCCCCGCCTCGCGGAGAAGGCGGAGCGCAACAGCCACCGCACCACCCGCCTGCTCTCGGAGCCCGAACTCTCCGCGCGCGAACCCCACTTGGGACCGGGGGCGCTCGGCGCGCTCGAAGTGCCGGGCGAGTCGGTGATCTGCCCGTGGACGACCACCCTCGCGTACGCCACGCAGGCCGTCCGCTCCGGGGTGGACCTGCACCTGAACTGCCGGGTGGAGAAGGTGCGTCCGGGCGATCCGTACCACCGGCTCGTCACCCGGCGCGGGGTGCTGCGCGCCCGCCTGCTCGTCAACGCCTGCGGCCTCCACGCCGACGCCTTCGACGCGCTGGTCGGCCGGGAGGACTTCACCGTCACCCCGCGCCGGGGCCAGCTGCTCGTCTTCGACAAGTTCGCCCGCGACCTGGTGCGGCACATCCTGCTGCCCGTCCCCGGCCCGCTCGGCAAGGGCGTGCTCATCTCGCCGACGGTGTACGGGAACGTCATGCTCGGTCCCACCGCCGAGGACCTGGACGACAAGACCGCCACGGGCACGACGGCGGAGGGCCTCGCCGGGCTGCGCGAGCAGGGCGGCCGGATCCTCCCCGCCCTGCTCGACGAGGAGGTCACCGCCGTCTACGCGGGGCTGCGGGCCGCCACCGGACAGGAGGACTACCGGATCGCCGCCCATCCCGGGCTGCGGTACGTGACGGTGGGCGGCATCCGTTCCACCGGGCTCACCGCCTCCCTGGCGATCGCCGAGCACGTGCTCGGCCTCCTCGCCGACTGCGGCCTCGACCCGGGACCGGCCCGCCCGCTCGCCCCGTCCGCATGCCCAACCTCGGCGAGGCCTTCCCCCGCCCGTACCGGGACGCCGAACTCATCGCCCGCGACCCGGACTTCGGGACGATCGTCTGCCACTGCGAGCGGGTCACCCGGGGCGAGATCCGGGCCGCCCTCCACTCGACCGTCCCGCCCGGGAACCTCGACGGACTGCGCCGCAGGACCCGCGCCCGGGGCGGCCGCTGTCAGGGCAACTACTGCGGCGCCGAGGTACGGGCCCTGTTCGAGGAGCGACGGTACGAGGAGGGGCCCGGTGACCCGCACGGTCGACGTCCTCGTGGTCGGCGCGGGCCCCGCCGGGCTCGCCGCGGCCGCCCGGCTCGCGGCGGCGGGCGCGGGCCACGTCGAAGTCCTGGAACGGAGCCCTCCGCGGGCGGCGCACCCGCCACTGCGCCCGGCCGGGCTTCGGCGCGGACCCCTGGGACGCGCCCTGGACGGCCCCGCGTACGCCCGCCGCGCCGTCCGCGAGGCCCTGCGGGCCGGCGTCACCCTCCGCACCGGCGTCTCCGCCACCGGCTGGACCGGCCCCTCACCCTCGACGTCACCGCGCCGACCGGGCTCGAACAGATCCGGGCCCGCGCGATCGTCCTCGCCACCGGCGCCCGCGAACGCCCCGCAGCGCCCGCCTCGTCCCGGGACACGCCCGGCCGGGGTGCTGACGACGGGTGAACTCCAGCGGATGGTGGAGCGGTTGGGAGCAGGGCGGGGTTGGTCGGGCGGCACGGGAAGGCGGTCGGGCCGCGCCGGGAGTCCGTCGGACGGAACGGGGACGCGGTCGGTCAGCGTCAGGGGCCCGTGGGGCGGCACGGGGAGGCAGTCGGGCCGCTCCTGGAATCCGTCGGACGGAACGGGGAGGCAGTCGGGCAGCGTCAGGGGCCCGTCGGGCGGCACGGGAGGCCGTCGGCCCTCCTCGAATCCGTCGGGCGGCGGGCGGTGGTCGTCGGTGGCGACCCCGTGGCCCGCGGGGCGGTGCGGACGCTGCGGGCGGCCGGGGTGGAAGTGGTGGCCGTCGTCACCGAACTCACCTCCACGGCGGTGGGGTTCGGGCGGGTACCCGTCCTCACCGGCACGTTCGTGACGGAGCTGCTCGGGCGCGGGCGGCTGAGCGGGGTCGCGGTGCGGGGCGGGGACGGGCGGGCGGGCGTGCTGCGGTGCGACACCGTGGTCTTCACCGGCGACTGGATCCCGGACCACGAACTCGTCCGCGCGCGCGGCCTGCCGCTCGCGCCGGGCGCCCGGGGCCCCTGACGGACAGCGCCTTCCGCACCCCGGAACCGGGGTCTTCGCCGTCGGCAACCTCCTGCGCGGGGTGGAACCGGCACTCGTCGCCGCCGCCGAGGGACGGGCGGTGGCGGGGCGGTGCTGGAACGGCTCGACGGCCGCCCCTGGCCGTCGACGGGCGTACCGGTGACGGCGGTCGGCCCGCTGCGCTGGGTGACGCCCGGTCTGCTCGGCCCGGAGGCGGCGCCCTCCTCGTCCGGCCGGAGCGGCGGCTGACGCGCCCGGTCCTGACGGTCGCCCAGGACGGCGTCCGGCTGCGGCGGGAGCGCCTGGACGGCACCCTCGTCCCCTGGCGTTCGGTCCGGCTCGGGGCCCGGTGGACGAGCGGCGTGGATCCCTCGGGCGGTCCGGTGACGGTCGGCGCCGAGGAGGAGTAGGCCCGGCCCACGCGCGCGGCTGCGCCTGCCGCCCGAGCGGTGGACCGTCGAACGACTCGCCGGGACCCCGCGCGGGGGCTGCGCCGGCCGGGCCCTTCGGCCACACTGGGGCACATGCCGGACAAGCGCAGCGCGGGCCTCCTCGTCTTCCGCCGCACACCGGGCGGTGGCGTCGAGGTCCTCATCGGCCACATGGGCGGGCCCTTCTGGGCGTCCCGCGAGGAATCCTCCTGGTCGATCCCCAAAGGGAGTACGAACCCGACGAGACCCCCGAGGCCGCCGCCCGCCGCGAGTTCCAGGAGGAACTGGGCCTCCCCGCCCCCGAAGGCGTCTGGCTCCCCCTCGGCGAATCCCGCCAGCACAACGGCAAACTCGTCACCACCTGGGCCGTCGAGGGCGACCTCGACCCCTCCGCCATCGTCCCCGGCACCTTCACCATGGAGTGGCCCCCCAGATCCGGCGTCCAGCAGGACTTCCCTGAGATCGACCGCGTCGGCTGGTTCACCCCCGAAGCCGCCGCTCCCCTGCTCGTCCCCGGCCAGCGGGTCTTCCTGGAGCGGCTGCGGGAGCACCTCGGCGGGCGGGCCTGAGCTCGATTGTCAGACCCGTACGAGAAGGTGGTGGGCGCCGAACCGTCGAGAGGGAGTCCCGACATGACCACGATCACCGCCGACGAGCGTGCGGCGGCCCAGGCGTATCTGCGGCTGCTCGAATCCACTCAGGCCGTGCTGAGCGACCCGCTGCTGGCCCCGTACGCGGGGTGATGCTGACCCATCCGATGGCGGAGGCCGACGAGGCGCTGCGGGCGGCGGGGCTGGCGGGGAACGAGGACCGGCTGTTGAGGCTCGTCTCGTCGTTGCGGGCCTCGCCCGCGACGGCCGGGGGCGCCCCGGTTGAGGCGGCGGCCCCGGCGTGGCGGTGGCGGGCGGGTGAGTCAGGCGCCGGGGCGGACGGGGAGGACCTGACGCTGTTGCCGACGAAGCCGGAGTGACGGGTCAGTTCGGGCTCCGGGGCGGCCAGGTCCAGGTCGGGGAAGCGGGTGAAGAGGGCTTCCAGGGCGATCGCGGCCTCCATGCGGGCGAGGGGGGCGCCCAGGCAGTAGTGGGGCCGTGGCCGAGGGAGAGGTGCTTCGCCGTCGCGGTGCGGGTGAGGTCGAAGCGGTCGGCGTCCGGGCCGTGGGCCTTCTTGTCGCGGCCCGCCGCCGAGTAGCCGGCGAGGACGGGGGTGCCCTTGGGGATGACCGTGCCGTCGACCGTCAGATCGCGGGTGGGGTAGCGGAACGGGAAGTAGCTGACCGGGCTGTCCCAGCGAAGGGTCTCCTCCACCGCGTCGGACCAGTCGGCACGGCCCTCCAGGACGAGGGCGAGCTGGTCGCGGTGGGCGCAGAGCGCCCGGACCGCGTTGGTGACGAGGTTCAGGGTGGTCTCGTGGCCCGCGACGATCATCAGGAGCAGCGTGCCGATCAGCTCGGGCTGGCTGAGCCGGTCCCCGCCCTCGTCCCGGGCCGCGATCAGCGCGCTGGTGAGGTCGTCGCCGGGCGCGGCAGCCTTGGCGGCGGCGATGGAGGCGAGCAGCTCGACGAGTTCGCGGTTGGCGGCGACGGCCCGCTCGGGCCCGGTGTCGGTGGCGACGACCAGGCTGGAGAGGTGGTGCAGCCGGTCCTGGTGGGCCGGGTCGACGCCGAGGAGTTCGCAGATGACGCCGAGCGGCAGCGGAAGCGCGTAGTGGCGGCGCAGGTCGGCGACGCCGTCCCCGGCGCGGGCGGCCTCCGCGAGTCCGTCGAGGAGTCCGGCGGTGACCGTCTCGACGCGCGGGCGGAGCTCCTCGACCCGGCGGGCGGTGAACGCGCTGCTGACCAGGGTCCGGAGCCTGCGGTGGTCGGCCCCGTCGGCGGTGATCATGCCGGGGACGGTGGCGAAGGTCAGCAGCGGCCAGCCCTCGGGTATCCGGCCCTCGGCGAGCGCGGTGAAGTGCTGGGGCCCTTGGCGACGTCGGGGTGGGAGAGGAAGTCACGCAGCGCGTCGTGGCCGAGCACCGCCATGCCCTCGATCTCGCCGGGCAGGATCACCGGCGCCACGGCGCCCTCGGCGAGCAGCCGGGCGTTGTCCGCGTGCGGGCAGCCGCCCGCCGGGTCCATGCGGTGCGGCGGGCGGGGAGCGGGCGGGGTGGTCTGCGGGGTGTTCAAGGAAGGGACTCCTGACTGCGGATGCGGGCCGGGGTGGTGCGGGGGCGGGGTGCGGGGGCGGGGTGCGGGGTCACGGACCGGCGCGGGCCGGTGCGGGCCCGGTGGGTGCGTGCGGGTGCGGGCGGGCCCGTGCGGGTGCGGGCGGTACGAAGCGCGGGCCTGCGCGGGGTGCAGGTATGCGCGGGGTGCGGGCAGGGGTAGGTGTCGGTGGGGTGCAGGTGTCGGCAGGGTGCAAGTGCTGGCGGTGCGTAGTGCGGGCCGTTACGGGCGCGTGCGAGGGCTCGGCCCGTACGGGGGCGCGGGCCTCTCGGTACGTGAGCGGTCAGATCCTACGGTCAACGCCGGTCTGTTCGTACGGAGTTGTCCGGGGTTCCGTGCTCGTCGCGGCCGCCGCCCCGGCCGAGGAGTTCGGCCAGGCCGCGGCGGGTGGCGGCGACCACCACCCGGTCGCCCTCGCCGAGGAGCCGCTCGGGACGGAGGCGCCAGTCCTGGGCGGGGCCGCCCGCGCGTCCGTCGAGGGCGATGACCCGCCATGCGCCGGGGCGGAAGGACTGGGCGACCGTCCGGCCGTCCAGGAGGGGTGGTCCGCGACGTCCACGGCGGCGAAGAGGAGGACGCGGCGCTCGACCGGTACGGCTCCGAGGACCTGGCGGCCCATCATGGCGCCCGCGAAGGCGGGTGCGGCGAGGTGGGAGACGCTGCGGCTGCGGGTGAGGGCCCCGGGGTGGGCGGTGCGCAGGGTGCGGAACACGGCGGTGGCGAAGTCGTCGTCGTACAGGCGCAGCACGACCCGCAGGTCGGGCGTGACGGCGCGGGCGGAGAGCGCGGCCTCCAGGTTGGTGATGTCGACGCTGGTCAGGGCGAGGAGGGCGTGGGCGCGGTGGATGCGGGCGGCCTCCAGGACGCCTTCCTCGGTGACGTCGCCGATGACGGTGGGGACGCGCAGCCGGCGGGCGACGGCGATGCCCCGGGCCTCCGGGTCGGATTCGACGCACACCACGGGGATGTTCAGTTTCCGGAGCCGGGCGAGGACGCGGGTGCCGACCTTGCCGAGTCCGAGGAGGACGACGTGGCCGGAGAGTCCGCGCGGCGGGCGGCGCAGGGTGGTCGCGGTGCGGAAGGTGCCGAGGCCTTCGAGGAGGGCGGCGACGATCACCGGGAGCAGGAGGAGGCCGACGAACCCGGCGAGGATCTGGAGGAGCTGGCGGCTGGTCGGCTCGCCGACGGCCGGATCGCCGATGGCGAAGATGTCGAGGAGCGTCAGATAGGCGGCGTGCAGGGGGTGGTCGCCGGTGGTGAGGGTGGAGGCGAGGGCCAGCGCGAGGACGGCGCCGGCGGCGCCCGCGAGGGACCAGCGCAGGCGGCGGGAGAAGAGCGAGGCGACGGGCAGGGCGGAGGCGGCGAGGCGGGCCGGCGGCAGGGCCGGGCCCGCCGGGGTGACCGCTTCGAGGGTGACGGCGGCCCGGCCGGTGGCGGCGGCCACCGTCCGGTCGTCCGGCAGGAGGCGGGGCCCGCCTCGCCGCTGTGCTCGGAGCCCTCGCAGCCCGCCGGGTCTCCGGCGGTGGCGGAGAGCAGGGCGAGCGTGCACAGGCCGGGGTCGGGTGCCTGTCCGGCGACGGGCGGCCGGTCGACGGCGTGCAGCAGCAGTCCCCGGCCTGGACCACCTTGCTGGTGCCCGCGACGGCGGCCGCGGCGAGACCGGGGGCGGCGGTGTCGACGTCGGAGAGGACCGTGGTGGCGGCGTCGAGCTTCTCGGGGTCGAGGCCGGGTTCGGCGACGGCGGCGGCCTGGTCGAGGAGGGTTTCGAGGTGCTGGCCGAGCTTGCGGTTGTAGAGCCGGATCACCAGGCGCAGGCGGGGTTGAGGCGGCGGGCGGTGAGGGCGGCCCGGATGTTGGTCTCGTCGTCCTCGTGGACGAGGGCGAGGGCGGCGGCGCGCTCCGCCCCGGCGTCCGTGAGGGCCCGGTCGTCCGCCTCCGCGGACTCGACGATCCGCAGCGTGCCGGTGGGGTCGTCCCGGGGGTCCCGCCGCGGCACCGGTCCCGGTGGTGCGGGTGACGGCGGCGGTCACCCGGCCGAACAGGGCGAGCGCCCGGCCGGTGCGGCCGGCGGGGTGCGGGGCGCGTCGGGCAGTGCCGGCACCAGGAGCGTGACCCGCTCTCCGTACACCTCGTGGAGTTCGCGCGCGAGGCGGTGGGCGAGGGCGTCGTCGCCGCACACGATCATGTGCCCGGCGGGGCGGTGCGGGAGGGCCGTTCGGTCCGGAGGGCGGGCGCGCCGAACGGGCCGGCGGGCGTCCCGGCCGGCCGGGCGGGGCCGGGGACGGAGCGGGCGCCCGGTTCGGCGGGGGCCGCTCCGGTGGCGTGGTCCGGAACGGCGTTGCTCTGGTACGGGTGTGAGGGCACGTCACAAGGATGCCCTGCGCCGCCGACGGCGGGCCTGGGTCCCGCGCCCGCCGGAACCACCCGGGCGGACGCACGACGCGCCGCCGTACGCCGCATTCGCTACGCCGGTCGGCGCACTCCGATCTGCGGGGTCCGCGAGCGCTTCCTACGGTGGCTGAATGATCGTCATGTCAGCTGTCCGTCATGCCGCCGCGGGTTCGGCGGCGCTGCTGTTCGCGCTGCCCGTTCCGGTGGCCGCCGCCTCTCCCGCGCGTCCAGTGCCGCGGGCCGTGTCCTCGGTCGGGGAGCCCACGCCGCCCGCGCGGCAGTACGTCGACCGGACGCGGCTCGACCGGCGGGGCACCCAGGTGCAGCGGCTGGCGGGGGCGCCCGACGTGCCGTCGGTGTCCGCGCTGTCGTGGGTGGTGGCGGACGCGTCCTCGGGCGAGGTGCTCGCCGCGCGGAACGCGCACCGGAAGCTCCCCCCGGCGAGCACCCTCAAGACCCTGTTCGCACTGACCGCGCTCCCCCGCCACCAGCCCTCCGAGCAGCACACCGTGGCCGATTCCGAGCTGACCGGGATCGGGGCGGGAAGCAGCCTGGTCGGGGTGAAGGAGGGGTACACGTACAAGGTGTCGGACCTGTGGAACGGTGTCTTCCTCAGCTCGGGGAACGACGCGGTGCACGTCCTGGCGGAGATGAACGGCGGCTGGGAGTCGATGACCCGGCAGATGCAGGAGAAGGCCCGCTCGCTGGGTGCCGAGGACACCCATGTGGTCTCCCCGGACGGCTACGACGCCCCGGGCCAGGTGTCCTCCGCGTACGACCTGGCGGTGTTCGGCCGGAACGGGCTCCAGGACCCCGCGTTCGCCCGGTACTGCTCGACGGCGTACGCGGAGTTCCCGGCGGGTTCCTCCTCGTACGGCATCGCCAACACCAACCGGCTCCTGACCGGCGAGAACGGGGTGGAGCGCTACCCCGGCCTCCTCGGGATCAAGAACGGCTACACGAGCAACGCGGGCAACACCCTGGTCTCGGCGGCCCGGCGCGGCGACCGGACGCTCGTCGTCTCGGTGATGAACCCCAGGAGGGCGGCGGCCTGGCCGTGTACGAGGAGGCGCGGCAGCTGCTCGACTGGGGCTTCGAGGCGGCGGGGCGGGTGCAGCCGGTCGGCTCGCTCGCGCCGGTGCGGCCGAAGGCGGCGGCCGACCCGGGCACGCGGGCGGTGTCGGTGACCCATGAGAAGCCCGACACGGCGGCGGGGGCGGCCCGTGCGGGGCGGAGGCGGCGGCGGCCCCGCGAAGAAGGCCCCGAGGCGGACGCCTCCGGCCCGTCGGCCGGGCTTCCGCTGGCCCTGGTCGGCTCCGCCTGCGCCGCCGCGTTCGCCCTGTGGGGGTGGCGGCGCAGGACGGCGACCCAGCGGGGCTGACGGCGGACCGCCGGATCGTGCGGCGCCGCTGGGGACACCGGACCCGGCGGTGCCGGCGACAGTTCGGCGGGCGCCGCACGGTCCGGCTCTAACCTGCGGGAACACCGTCCGGGACCGGCCCGGACGGGCTTCCGAGGAGTGACGCGATGACGGACAGTACGCCCGCGGCCGTACGGATCGCCGAGCGGTTCCGTGAGGTGAACGGCGACCATCCGATGACCGCCGCCGACGACGCGTACGTCTCCGCCCAGTTCGTCCCGCTGGAGGTCCTGTGCGCCGCACTCGGCCGGGACCCTGACGAGGTCCGGCGGCTGATGCTCGCGGGCCTGCTGCCGCTGCCGGGCTATCTGCGGTCGGACGGCGCCGAGATGGTGCCGCGCGATCTGTTCGCGCTCGCCGACGCGGCGGGCGGGGCCGAGCGCCTGCGGGCGTGGTTCACCGGGCACTGGGAGGACCCCGCGCGGGGCGAGGAGGAGTGGGAGGCGTACCTGAGCGGCCGGTACGTCTGCCTGCACGAGGTGACCCCGGCGAACATCCGGCGCAAGGAGGAGCTGACGGCGGAGATCACCGCGTGTCTCGCCGGGGCCGCGGCGGATCCCTCGCCGGAGTGGCGCACCGCCCTCCACGCGCGCGTGGACGCGCTCGACGCCCTGGAGCCGGCGTTCACGGCGTACGACCGGCTGCGGTTCGGCGGACCCGTCTCGCGGGACACGTGTGTGGCCGCGCCCCGGGCCCGTTTCCTCACGCGCGCGTGAGCGGCGACCCGGCCGGCGGAACGCCCTGGGTCGCCGCTGTCGGGCGGGTCAGGCGCCGACGTACCGGGCGAGGTGCTCGCCGGTGAGGGTGGAGCGGGCGGCGACGAGGTCGGCGGGGGTGCCCTCGAAGACGATCTTTCCGCCGTCGTGGCCCGCGCCGGGGCCGAGGTCGATGATCCAGTCGGCGTGGGCCATGACGGCCTGGTGGTGTTCGACGACGATGACCGACTTGCCGGAGTCCACGAGCCGGTCGAGGAGGCCGAGGAGCTGTTCGACGTCGGCGAGGTGGAGTCCGGTGGTCGGCTCGTCGAGGATGTAGACGCCGCCCTTGTCGGCCATGTGCGTGGCCAGCTTGAGCCGCTGGCGCTCGCCGCCGGAGAGGGTGGTGAGCGGCTGGCCGAGGGTCAGGTAGCCGAGTCCGACGTCGGCGAGCCGGGCGAGGACGCGCTGCGCGGCGGGGGTCTTCGCCTCGCCGGAGCCGAAGAACTCCTCGGCCTCGGTCACGGACATGGCGAGGACCTCGCTGATGTCCCGGCCGCCGAGGAGGTGGACGAGCACCGAGGGCTGGAACCGCTTGCCCTCGCAGTCCTCGCAGGTGGAGGAGGTCCCGGCCATCATCCCGAGGTCGGTGTAGACGACGCCCGCGCCGTTGCAGGTGGGGCAGGCGCCCTCGGAGTTGGCGCTGAACAGCGCCGGCTTCACGCCGTTGGCCTTGGCGAAGGCCTTGCGGATCGGGTCGAGCAGCCCGGTGTACGTGGCGGGGTTGCTGCGCCGGGAGCCGCGGATCGCTCCCTGGTCGACGGAGACGACCTCCTCGCCGGCGGGGATCGACCCGTGCACGAGGGAGCTCTTGCCGGAACCGGCGACGCCGGTGATGACGGTGAGCACGCCGAGCGGGATGTCGACGTCGACGTCCCGCAGGTTGTGCGTGGACGCGCCCCGGATCTCCAGGGCGCCGGTGGGCGTGCGGACGGACTCCTTGACGGCGGCCCGGTCGTCGAGGTGGCGGCCGGTGACGGTGCCGGAGGCCCGCAGCCCGTCGACGGTGCCCTCGAAGCAGACGGTGCCGCCTGCCGTACCGGCGCCGGGGCCGAGGTCGACGACGTGGTCGGCGATCGTGATGGCCTCCGGCTTGTGCTCCACGACGAGCACCGTGTTGCCCTTGTCGCGCAGCTGGAGCAGCAGGTCGTTCATCCGCTGGATGTCGTGCGGGTGCAGGCCGACGGTGGGCTCGTCGAAGACGTAGGTGACGTCGGTGAGCGAGGAGCCGAGGTGGCGGATCATCTTGACGCGCTGTGCCTCGCCGCCGGACAGGGTGCCCGAGGGCCGGTCCAGGGAGAGGTAGCCGAGGCCGATCTCCACGAACGAGTCGAGGGTCAGCTGGAGCGCGGTGAGCAGGGGGGCCACCGAGGGTTCGTCGAGGCCGCGGACCCAGTCGGCGAGGTCGGTGATCTGCATGGCGCAGGCGTCGGCGATGCTGATCCGCCCGATCTTCGAGGCCCTGGCGCCCTCGCTGAGCCGGGTGCCGTCGCAGTCGGGGCAGGTGGTGAAGGTGACGGCCCGCTCGACGAACGCCCGGATGTGGGGCTGCATGCCCTCCTTGTCCTTGGCGAGGAAGGACTTCTGGATGCGCGGGACCAGACCCTCGTAGGTCATGTTGATCCCGGCGATCTTCATCCGGACCGGCTCGTGGTGGAGGAAGTCCGCCCGTTCCTTCTCGGTGTACGCGCGGATCGGTTTGTCCTGGTCGACGAAGCCGGACTCGGCGTAGAGGCGGTGGTTCCAGCCGCCGGGGGTGTAGCCGGGAATGGTGAGGGCGCCCTCGGCGAGGGACTTGGAGTCGTCGAAGAGCTGGGTGAGGTCGATGTCGGAGACCGTGCCCCGGCCCTCGCAGCCCGGACACATGCCGCCGGTGCGCTGGAAGGTCGCCTTCTCGGTCTTCCTGTCGCCGCGCTCGACGGTGATCGCGCCGCTGGCCCGGACCGAGGGGACGTTGAAGGCGTAGGCGCTGGGCGGGCCGATGTGGGGCTCGCCGAGCCGGCTGAAGAGGATCCGCAGCATCGCGTTGACGTCGGTGGCGGTGCCGACGGTGGAGCGGGGGTCGGCGCCCAGACGCTGCTGGTCGACGATGATCGCGGTCGTCAGGCCTTCGAGGACGTCGACCTCGGGCCGGGCGAGCGTCGGCATGAAGCCCTGGACGAAGGAGCTGTACGTCTCGTTGATCAGCCGCTGCGACTCCGCGGCGATCGTGTCGAAGACGAGCGAGCTCTTGCCCGAGCCGGAGACCCCGGTGAAGACCGTGAGCCGGCGCTTCGGGATCTCGATGCTCACGTCCTTGAGGTTGTTCTCGCGCGCGCCGTGCACGCGGATCAGGTCGTGCCGGTCGGCGGCGTGGGGTACGGACGCCCGCTCGTCCGTCCTCGGGGCCTTGCTCATCGTTTCTCCCGCGTTCGCGCAGTGCCTGACGTCGATCCTCCGCGTCCGTGGCCGGACGCGCCGGGCACGCCGGGCCCGTCGAGCACGTGAGCGAAGGTCATGGCGGTCACGCTAGTGGCGGCAGGGCGACCACGCTTCTCGATTCCTGATCTCCCTCACCGGCGACGAGGCGCTCGGCGGCGTGGACGGCCTCGCGGGCGGTGCGCACTCCCATCAGGACGCACAGGGTGTACGCCGTGTCCTCGAAGCGCCGGCGGGCCGACAGGTCGTGCGGCCGGTCCAGCACGGTCCGCTCCTGGGTGCGGAAGTGCCGGAGCAGCCGGTCGACGGTGTTCCTGTCGGGCAGCAGCATGGCCGTTCTCCTGTTCTCCTGCGGTCGCTCCATAGTCAGGGCCGTCGGCCACGCCCGCGACCCGCGCGGGAACCCTGTGTGACCGGTGCGGCCCGGGGCGGCCGCCGGAATGCGCTTCCGCCGCCGATGGCGGAGGGTCGGAGACATGAATCCGAGCACGCTTGCGCGCGTCGTCGTCACGGGTGCCACCGGCAACGTGGGCACGAGTCTGGTCCGGCTCCTGGCGAGCGATCCGGGGATCGGCTCGGTCCTCGGTCTCGCCCGGCGGCGGCCCGCCCTCGATCTCCCGGGGGTGGAGTGGGAGGAGCTGGACCTCTCCCGGGAGGGGGACGCGCCGCGGCTGGCGCAGTACGTGGCGAACGCGGACGCGGTGGTGCACCTGGCCTGGCGGTTCGGGCCCACCCACGATCCGGTGGAGACCTGGCGGACCAATGTCCTCGGCTCGGTGCGCCTCTTCGACGCGGTGGCGGCGGCACGGGTGCCGGTGCTGGTGCACGCCTCCTCGGTGGGCGCGTACTCCCCCGGGCCCGAGGGCGGCGCCCCGGTGTCCGAGTCCTGGCCGACGCACGGCTGGCCGGGCGCCGCGTACACCCGGGAGAAGGCCTATCTGGAGCGGGTCCTCGACACCTTCGAGCGGGACCATCCGCTGACCCGGGTGGTGCGGATGCGTCCGGCGTTCCTCTTCAAGGAGGAGGCGGCGAGCGGGCAGCGGCGGATCTTCGCGGGGCGGTTCTTCCCGGGGCAGCTGGTGCGGCCCGATCTGCTGCCGCTGCTCCCGGAGTTCGAGGGGCTCCGCTTCCAGGTGCTGCACACGGAGGACGCGGCGGAGGCCTATCGCCGGGCGCTGCTGCGGGACGTCCGGGGCGCGTTCAACCTCGCCGCGGAGCCGGTGGTCGACGCCGCCGCGCTGGGCGGACTGCTGGGCGCCCGGCCGGTGAAGGTGCCCGCCGGCGCGGTGCGGGGCGCGCTGTCGGCGGCCTGGCGGCTGCGGCTCGTCCCCGCCTCCCCGGGCTCTTCGAGGCGCTGCGGCACCTGCCGCTGCTCGCCACCGAGCGGGCCCGGCGGGAGCTGGACTGGGAGCCCGCGGCGACCTCGCTGGAGGCCCTGGAGGCGTTCCTGCGGGGGTCCGGGCGGGCGCGGGCGACGACACGGCGCCCTGGCGGGCACCGCATCGGCTGAGGGCGCGGGACGGCCGCTCGCCGGTGGCGGCTGCCGGCCGTCCCGTGCCCGTCGGCGCGGCGCCCTGTCGTTCCCGCGTGTCAGCTCGCCGTGGCGGACCAGTCGACGAGGCGTATCCCGCGCCCGCGGCCTCGCGGCCCCGGCAGTCGGCGCGGTGGCGGCGCAGGAGGGCGTCGATGTCGAGGTGGCGGGCGAACTCGGGTCGGGCGGCGAGGCGCTGGGCGTAGGCCCACAGCGCGGGGTGTCCGGCGACCCGGTCCATGGCGGCGGCGTCGAGGTGCCAGCGGTGCACGGTGTCGAGCTGGACGAGGGCGGCCCAGACGTGCACGTCGGCGGCGGTCGGCGCGTCCCCGAGGACGTACGGCCCGTCGGCGAGGCGGCGCTCCAGGGAGCCGAGCGCGGCGAAGAGGACGGTGAGCGGGTCGCGGTGGGCGGCCTCGCCGTCGAGTCCGAGTTCGCCGGCGCGCTGCGCGGCCCGGTTGACGCTCCGCTCGCAGAGGTCGGCGATCGCGTCGATGGCCTCGCGGTGCGCCTCGGGCAGCAGGTCGGGGCCTTCGCCCCGGAAGCGCAGGGCGAGGTCCCGGAGGATGTCGGGGACGTGGGTGCTGACGATCCGTCCGGTCCATCCGTCGCTGAGCACGGGCGCGGCGGCCGGCCCGGTGTAGAGGTGGGCGCTCGCCTCGTACAGCGGGCGGAGCGCCTCGTACCCCCCGTCGGGCGTGTCGGGGGTGCCGGGGAGCACGGTGAGCGGGAGCGTGTCGTCGAGTTCGAGCAGGCTGTGGGTGAGGGCGATGGCCAGACACCGGGGGTCGGCCGGGTCGACGTGGAGACGGTAGCGGTGCGGGACGGCGTAGTGGCCGCTGCTCGCGTCGCGGCCGATCCTGCCCCGGAAGGCGGGCACGGCGGAGGCGGGCAGGAGTGAGGACGGGACGACGACGGACATGCTTCTCCCTCGGAGGGCTCGGTGCGGGGCCGGGCGGCGTGCGGCGGCTCCGGTCGTCGGGGGCGACGCGGCGGCACGGGGCCCGGGGCGGCAGAGGTACGGGAAGGGGAGGCGGGCGGAGCGCGCCGGGGCGCCGGTCCCGGCGGTCGGGACCGGTCCCGCGGATCAGGCCCCGGCGGGTCGCCGCGCTCCCGCGCGGGAGGGCGGCCCGCGGCGCTGCAGACCCGCAGCAGATCGATGTGCCGGCGGGACGTGAGGGGCAGCGAGCGCGGGAGGGGCACGGCGGGCGAGGTGTTCTTCCGGCCGGTGCGTCCCATGGTTTCCTACCTGTTCGCTCGGTTTACCCGTCCCGAGTGTCCGGCGGCTCACGGGCGGCGTCAAGGGGCGTACGGCTCATCGGCCGAACGGGCCCGGGGCCGCGGGCCGGGCGCACGGATCCGGTCACGTCCGTGCGGAATAATGCGCGCATGCGCATTTCAGCCAGGGCCGACTACGCGGTGCGGGCCGCCCTCCAGCTCGCCGCAGCCCAGGACGCGGGGCCGCTGAAGGCCGAGGCCATCGCCGCCGACCAGGACATCTCGCACAAGTTCCTGGAGGGCATCCTCGGCGACATGCGCAAGGGCGGTCTGGTGCAGAGCCAGCGCGGCGGCAACGGCGGGTACTGGCTGGCCCGGCCGGCGGAGACGATCTCGGTCGCGGACGTCATCCGCTGCGTGGAGGGTCCGCTGGTCTCCGTACGGGGAGCGGCCGCCGGACCTGTCGTACACGGGGCCCGCCGAGTCGCTGCTCACGCTGTGGATCGCGCTGCGGGCGAGCGTCCGCGGCGTCCTCGGCGTCTCCCTCGCGGAGCTCGCCGCGGCCGAACTGCCGGCCGGGATCCTGGCGCTCGCGGACGACCCGGAGGCCTGGACCAACCCCTGACCTCCGGGGCGGCCTTCCGCCACCTGCTCGAAGCCGACGCCGTCTCACGCGTCGACACGACCTTGTCCAACCCGTGGACGCCCCTTGGGGCCGGGCGGTCGCCTCTGCCACTATCCCTACTATTCCAATGGGGATACTAGGAATCGGGTGAGGTGACGTGAGTACGCCGAAGAGATCGCCGAAGAGACCAGCACTGCGCATCGCCTCCGCACCGGCCGGCCGGACCGTCGACCGGCCCGCGGACGACGAGATCTGGCCCCGCGTCACCCGCGAGCTGGCCGACGACCTCGCCGTCGACGCCCTCGCCCGGGACCGGGCCGGAAAGGCCCCTTCGACGAGGTCGGACGCCTCCAGGAGGCCGGGCTGCCCGCCCTCCTCACGGCGCCGGGACCGGCCCGGCGGGGCGCGGACTGGACGGCCGCCTGCGCGGTCGTCCGGGAGATCTCCGCCGCCGACGGCTCCGTGGGCGAACTCCTCGCCCACCACTACGCGCTGTCCTGGAGCAGCCGCTTCTTCGGCCCCGCGCCGCAGGAGGCCGGCGGCGCGCCCTCCCTCGACGTGTGTACGGCCGAGGAGGGCTGGCTGCTCGCCGGCGGCGTCGAACCGCCGCGCGACGGGCCGAGCCGGACCTCACTCTCACTCCCGCCGAGGGCCCCGGCGGCGGCTGGATCCTCGACGGGAGCCGCGCCTTCGCCTCCGGCGTGACGGTCGCCGACCGGCTCGTCGTCGGCGCGCGGCCCGGCGGCACCGGCGACCCGCTGGTCGTCCTGGTCGACCCGGCCCATCCGGGGGTGCTCACGGACGCCGGCGCGGAACGGGTCGGCCAGCGCCTGGCGGCGCGGGCACCGTCACCTTCGACCACGTGCCCGTGGAGCCGGGGCACGTCCTGGGGACCCTCCCCGCGACGAGCACGCCGTCGCCCCTTCACCACCCTCGCCCCGCTCGCCCTGCGGCTGCTCCTCGTCCAGGTGGGGCTCGGCATCGCCGAGGGGCGCTCGCCGAGGCCCGGGACATCAGCCGCGCCGGGCAGGCCGGCCCGGACCGCGCGGGAGGTCCCGGGACGGCGCCGCCCCGGTCGGCGCCGGGGACGACCCGTACCTCCTCCTCGCCTACGGGGAGCTGGCGACGGCCGCGCACGCCGCCGCCGCGGTGGTGGAGCGGGCCACGGACGCCTTCGCGCGGGGGCTGCTCGCCGAGCGGACCCTCGGCCTGGAGGAACGCGCCGACATCGCCGTCCTCGTGGCGGCGGCCGAGACCGTCACCGGCCGGGCGGCCGTCCACATCACGACCCGCATCCTCGAACTCGTCGACGGCACGGCGGGGGCCGACGCCCGGGGCGGCGGACCGGGTTTCGACCGCTTCTGGCGCAACGCCCGCGCACTCACCGCGCCCACCCAGGCGGCCCACCGGCTCCGCGACATCGGGGACCACTACCTGCACGGCACGCACGCCCGGCTCACCCTGCTGGCCTGATCCGCCGGACGGGCCCCACCGGGGAAGGGACGGACGGACCGGCATGTCGGGACGTCCGGCCTCTCGCCGGGCCGCCGAAGGGCCCAAGCTGGAGACAGGAGGGCCGGCCGCCCGGCGGGCCCGTCACCGCACCGACGGAGGCAACCTGATGAGTCGTGAGATCGTCGCAGGAGTGGACGGTTCCCCGAGCCTCGCCGCGGCCGACTGGGCCGCCCGGGAGGCCCTGCACCGGGGCCTCCGCTGCGGCTCGCACGCGTGGCGCTGGGAGCCGCTCGACCTGCCCCTGGTCCAGGACCCCGAGGAGCAGCAGCGCGCGGCGTACGCCCTGCTGCGCGAGGCCGAGGCCACGATCGCGGCGCGCCACCCGGGGCTCGCGCTCACGGCCGAGGTGCTCCCCGACACCCCGGTCGCCGCGCTGCTCGGCACCCAGGACCGGGCCGAGATGCTCGTCATCGGCTCGCGCGGCCACGGAGCCGTCACCGGCTTCCTGCTCGGCTCGTACGGGCAGCAGATCATCGCCGCCGCCACCCGCCCGGTCGTCGCCGTCCGGTCCCGCGACGACGAGCGGGCCGAACCGTCCTCGGAGTACGTGCTCGTCGGCCAGCTCGGCAGCCCCGAGGACAGCGCGGCCGCGCTCGGCTTCGCCTTCGCGACCGCCGCCGCGCGCGGGTGGCGGTGCGGGCCGTGCGCGCGTGGAGCCTGCCGCCGCTCTACGCGTACAGCCCGGCCTCGATGCGGCTCGCGGACGAGGCCGGCGGGCTCGTCCCGTACGAGGAGAAGGCGCTGGGCGAGGCGCTCGCCCCTGGCGCGAGCGGTACCCCGACGTACCGGTCACCGAGCACGTCGAGCTGGGCAGCGCGGGGCAGGTGCTGCTCTCCGCCTCGGGCGGCGCCCAGCTCCTGGTGGTCGGCCGGCGGGCCAGGCGCGGGGCCGTCGGGCCGCGGATCGGTTCGGTGGCGCACGCGGCGCTCCACCTCGCGCCCTGTCCGGTGGCGATCACCCCGCAGGACTGACAGGCTCGGACGCAGGTTGACGCGCCGCGTTGACGAGGAGTGTCGGGGTGGCCGGGGCCGGAAAGTCTTACCGCCGTCGCCCCGGTGGCTCTCCCAGCGCCGGACCGTCCGGCGACCTCGGCGAGAGAGCGGAGCTCCATGCGGCACCACGAACGTCCCGGCCACTCCGAAGACCTCGAAGCCCTCGAAGGCCACGACCCGTTCGAAGGCCCCCGGCCCGCCGGGCGGCACCGCAGACGCGGGGGACCGTCCGGCGGCGCGCCCTCCGGCGGCCGTCCTTCCGCACGGCCGTCCTCCTCGCCGGAAGCGCCGCCGCCGTGCTCACGGTGGTGACCGGGATGTACGTGGCCACCCCGCGACCGGCACCACGGCCGACGCCGTCTCCGTCCCCTACGGGTCGGCGGCGGCGGCCGGAAAGGCCGCCCGGTACGTGCAGGACGTCGTCGCGCTCGCCAACGCCGAGCGCGAGAAGGCCGGTTGCGGACCGCTCCGGTCCGAGAGCCATCTGCGGGCGGCCGCCCAGGGGCACGCCGACGACATGGCCGAGCGCGACTACTACGAGCACCACAGCCCGGAGGGCCGGGACGCGGGCGACCGGATGAGCGGCGCCGGGTACGCGTGGTCGGCCTGGGGAGAACATCCACCGCGGGCCGAAGACCCCGGCACGGGCCATGGAGGACTGGATGGACAGTCCCGGCCACCGGGCGAACATCCTCAACTGCTCGTTCAAGGACATCGGCGTGGGGTGACCCTCGCCGCCAACGGCCCCTGGTGGGTGCAGGACTTCGGCGTCAGACGCTGAGAGTCCGGGAGACGGGCGTTCAGGAGGCGGGCGTTCAGGAGGCGGGGGCGGCCAGCTTCTGCACCCAGATCGTGCCGCCGGGGCCGGGCACCGACGCCACGCCGGTGTCCCGGTAGCGGCAGTCGAGCATGTTCCGCTCGTGCATCGCGTCGCCCCGCCAGTCCTCGACGACGGTCTCCGGGGCGGTCGCGCCGCGTGCCAGGTTCTCGGCCCAGGCGCTCCAGTCGTACCCGGCGGCGGTGATCCGCGCGTCCGCGAACTCGCCCTCGGGGCTGCTGTGTCCGAAGTAGCCGCGCGCGGCCATGTCGCGGGCGTAGTCGCGGGCCGCCCTCACCAGCCGGGGGTCGGTCCGCAGCGGCGCGCAACCGGCCGCCGTCCGGAGCCTGTTGACGAGCGCGGTGACCCGCTCCCCGGGTCGGCCGCCGCCGTGGGGCGCGTGCTGCGCCGGGGCTCCGGGTGCGTGGTCGTCGGCGCGGGGCGGGGCTGGTGGCCGACGGGCTCGGGGACGCGGTGGCCGGGGCGGTCCTCGCCGGAGGCGCGGCGACAGGCCGCTCGGGCCTGACGCGTACGTCCGGGTCCGGCGGTACGAGGAGGGCGACCGCCCCGAGGACGGCGACGGCCGCGACCCCGGCGACGACGGCGCGCGCGGCGGGTCCACCGGTCGCCCCGTGCGGCGGGGCTCCGCTCGTACGCCGTGTACTCCAGGGCCGGTCCCGCGGGTGCGCGGCCGCGAGCGTCAGGGGCGGGACGAGGCCGATGCCGACGAGGAGGCCCTCGACGGGGGCGAGGCCGCGGCGGCCGTCGGCGCGGGAGGTGCAGGCGGCGCAGGTGCGCAGATGGCGGGCGATCCGCTTGCGCCAGAGCGGGGAGGGCCGGCCGTCCCAGGCGGTGACGGTCCCGGCGAGCTCCGGGCACGGCGGCAGCGCGTCCAGGGCGCGGACCACGGCGCGGCCGGTGTCCAGGCGTTCCTTCATCCGCTGGACGCGGACGGCGGCGTGCGCCGGGGTGACGCCGAGGCCTTCGGCGAGCTCGGCGCGGGTGAGTTCGCCGGCGGCCTCCAGCCACCACAGGGCGAGGAGCTCGGCGTCGTCCTCGTCGAGCCAGCGGGTCGCGCGGGCCACGTCGCGGCGCTGCCCGGAGAGGCCGAGGCGGAGGATGGTGAGTTCGGTGAAGTCGCCGGCCGGGTCGGCGAGGTCCGCGGCCCGGTCGAGGCCGGGCACGGGCGCCTGCCGGCGCTCGTGCCAGCGGCGCCGTATCCCGTTCATGGCGATGGCGACGAGCCAGGACCGGAAGCGGGAGGGGTCGCGGAGGCCGCTGAGGCCGTCGAGGGCGCGGACCATCGTCTCCTGGACGATGTCGTCCGTGTCGGCGTGGCCGTCGAGGGCCCGGCCGACGATGTTGTGGACGAGCGGGAGGTGGTCGCGGACCAGCGTGTCCCTGGCGTCCGCGTCACCCGCCCTGGCCGCCTCCACAAGCGCGGTGGTGCGTCGCTCGTCGCTGTGCATGGATCCGCTCCCTCATCCCTGGTCCGAGTCCCCCGTCATGGGGAGACCCGTGGGCACGGGAGGGATAACACTTTTCTTCGGCGGCGGCTACACCGGCGGCGCCATGGGCAGGGTCGGGACCGTGGCCCCGTTCCCCTCCCGGACGGCCGCCACGACGGCGTCGTGCAGCTCGCGGCTCTCCTCCTCCGATCCGCACGGAACGGGACTGCCCGACATGGTGAACCAGTCGGATGCGCCGCTGTACTGCACGGCCACGCGTGCCTCCCGCTCGGCGAACGTCGTGTGCACGGTCAGATCGCCCGTGACGACGCCCGCCTCGTCGGTCAGCACCCCACCTCGCCCGGTGTAGACACCGGCGGTCGTCCAAGATGCCCAGCTCATGCCCTCCAGGGTCACACCGGGGGGTGAGATGCGCCACCGACGGGACCGCCCCGGCCGGAGGGATTCCGGCCGGGGCGGTACGGGTCGCGCGCCGGGGCGGACGACGGTCTCGCGCCGGATCAGGCGAGGGACGCGACGGCCTCGTTGAACGTGGCGGACGGGCGCATCACGGCCGCGGCCTTGGCCGGGTCGGGCTGGTAGTAGCCGCCGATCTCGGCCGGGGAGCCCTGGACGGCGATGAGCTCGTCGACGATCTTCTGCTCGTTCGCGGAGAGGGTCTCGGCGAGCGGGGCGAAGGCCTTGGCCAGCTCGGCGTCCTCGGTCTGGGCGGCCAGCTCCTGGGCCCAGTAGAGGGCCAGGTAGAAGTGGCTGCCGCGGTTGTCGATACCACCGAGGCGACGGGTCGGCGACTTGTCCTCGTTGAGGAAGGTGCCGGTGGCGCGGTCGAGGGTGTCGGCGAGGACCTGGGCGCGGGAATTGCCCGTGGTGGTCGCGAGGTGCTCGAAGGAGGCGGCCAGGGCGAAGAACTCGCCGAGGCTGTCCCAGCGGAGGTAGTTCTCCTTGACGAGCTGCTGGACGTGCTTCGGGGCGGAGCCGCCGGCGCCGGTCTCGAAGAGGCCGCCGCCCGCCATCAGCGGGACGACCGACAGCATCTTGGCGCTGGTGCCCAGCTCCAGGATCGGGAAGAGGTCGGTCAGGTAGTCGCGCAGGACGTTGCCGGTGACCGAGATGGTGTCCTCGCCGCGGCGGATGCGCTCCAGGGAGAACTTGGTGGCCTCGACCGGGGAGAGGATCTGGATGTCCAGGCCCTCGGTGTCGTGCTCCGGCAGGTACTGCTTGACCTTGGCGATGATCTGGGCGTCGTGGCGCGGTTCTCGTCCAGCCAGAAGACGGCCGGGGCGCCGGTGGCGCGGGCGCGGGTGACGGCCAGCTTGACCCAGTCCTGGATGGGCAGGTCCTTGGTCTGGCAGGCGCGGAAGATGTCGCCCTCGGCGACCTCCTGCTCCAGGACGACGTTGCCCTCGGAGTCGATCAGGCGGACGGTGCCGGCCTGGGCGATCTCGAAGGTCTTGTCGTGGGAGCCGTACTCCTCGGCCTTCTGCGCCATGAGGCCGACGTTCGGGACGGAGCCCATGGTCGACGGGTCGAAGGCGCCGTGGGCGCGGCAGTCCTCGATGACGGCCTGGTACACGCCGGAGTAGCTGTGGTCCGGGAGGACCGCGAGGGTGTCGGCCTCCTGGCCGTCCGGGCCCCACATGTGGCCGGAGGTGCGGATCATGGCCGGCATCGAGGCGTCGACGATGACGTCGGACGGCACGTGCAGGTTGGTGATGCCCTTGTCGGAGTCGACCATCGCCAGGGCGGGGCCCTCGGCGAGCTCGGCCTCGAAGGAGGCCTTGATCTCGGCGCCGAGGCCGTGCGGGATGGCGTCCAGGCCGCCCAGGACGGTGCCGAGGCCGTCGTTCGGGGACAGGCCGGCGGCGACGAGCACCTCGCCGTACTTGGCGAAGGTGTTCGGGAAGAAGGCGCGCACGACGTGGCCGAAGACGATCGGGTCGGAGACCTTCATCATCGTGGCCTTGAGGTGCACGGAGAAGAGCACGCCCTCGGCCTTGGCGCGGGCGACCTGCTCGCCGAGGAAGGTGCGCAGGGCGGCGGCGCGCATGACGGCGGCGTCGACGACCTCGCCGGCGATGACCTTCAGCGGCTCGCGGAGCTCGCTGACGGTGCCGTCGGCGGCGGTGAACTCGAAGCGGAGGGTGTCGTCCTTGGCGATGACGGTGGACTTCTCCGTGGAGGCGAAGTCGTTCTCCCTCATGGTGGCGACGTTCGTCTTGGACTCGGGGGTCCAGACGCCCATGCGGTGCGGGTGGGTCTTGGCGTAGCTCTTGACCGAGCCGGGCGCGCGGCGGTCGGAGTTGCCCTCGCGCAGGACCGGGTTGACGGCCGAGCCCTTGATCTTGTCGTAACGGGCGCGGACGTCCTTGTCCTGCTCCGTCTTCGGGTCGTCCGGGTAGTCCGGGAGGGCGTAGCCCTGCGCCTGGAGCTCGGCGATCGCGGCCTTGAGCTGCGGGATGGACGCCGAGACGTTCGGCAGCTTGATGATGTTGGCGCCGGGCGTCTTGGCCAGGTCGCCGAGCTCGGAGAGGGCGTCGGCGATGCGCTGGCCCTCCTCCAGGAACTCGGGAAGACGGCGATGATGCGGCCCGCGAGGGAGATGTCACGCGTCTCGACCGTGACGCCGGCCTGCGCGGCATACGCCTGGATCACGGGCAGGAACGAGTACGTCGCCAGGGCAGGCGCCTCGTCAGTGTGGGTGTAGATGATGGTCGAGTCAGTCACCAGGTGCTCCGCTCCACGTCTGCGTATGCGAGATTGCTCGACATCAAGATATCTCGTGATCGCGGTCCTCGGTAAAGGGCCCCACGAGCTCGGCGTCGCGCGGGACGCCGGCGGCCTCGACGAAGGGCCCGCCGAGCCGGTACGGGAGGGGCGCCGTCCACGTCGACGCGGCGGAGCACGGCGAGCAGGACGAGCCCGGTGGCGGCGACCACTCCGGCGGCGAGGGCCTGGCCGCAGCGGTGGGCGAGGCGGAGCTCGGCCGGGTCGTACGGGGCGGTGGCGGGCAGCGCGAGGGTGTCGCCGAGCAGCCAGAACCCGGCGCCGAGGCCGGCCAGGGCGAGGAGGGCGAGCAGGACGGTCACCGGGAGGCCCGGCAGGGCGGGTCCGCGGCGCGGCCCGGGCGGACCTTGCCCTTGCGGGCGAGGACGGCGAGGAGGCCGGAGGTCACGGCGAGGGCGACGAGGGCGGCGGCGATGACGTCGCCGGGCCGGTGCTGTCCCGTCGCGATGGTGTACGCGCCGACGGCGGCGGCCCAGAGCGTGGCGGTGCCGACGGCGAGGGCGCGCAGCCGGTAGGGGGCGACGAGGACCAGGCCGAGGGCGATGCCGACGGCGAGGGTGGTCTGGGCGCTGGGGAAGCCGCTCGGGGCGAGGGCGCCGGCGGTGTCGACGAACCGGGGCGGGGCGCGTACCGCTGGAGGAGCCCGGTGACGGCGAGGGCGGTGACGACCGCGCCGGCGGCGGTGCCGGTGAGGACGTACCGCTTGCGTATGAGGCCGGTGCCGAGGAGGAGGACGCAGCCGAGGGCCAGGGAGAAGGTGGTGGCCCCGGCGAGGAGGGTGCTCCGGAGCACCGTGACGGCGGCCGGGTCGGCGCGCCGGCCGGTCACGGCGGCGTCGCCCCAGCGGCGGCCGGTCGCGGTGAGCACGAGTCCCGCGTAGGCGACCGTGAGGAGGAGGACGGCCCCGAGGCAGGCACGGCGGGTCCGGGTGCGGACCCGTGTGCTGAACGAGCCGGCGGCCTCGCCGGCCACGGCGGCGTACCACCAGGTGTCACCGGTCTCCAGCGGCCTCGGGGAGCCGCCGGCGCGGAGCCTGTCATAGGAAGCCATGCCCCGATTCGAACCCACGCGCGGCGGCGGCGCCCGCTGGACTCACCCGAACGACACGCCGGGGGCGGGTCAGCGGGCCGGGCGCGGGCGCTTGGACAGGGCCAGGAAGGTCAGTCCGCCGAGGAGGCAGGCGAGGCCGGCCAGGTGGACGCCGGAGCGGGATCCGCGGTCGAGGAGCGCCGTGGACGCCTGGAGCGCGAGCGCGGCTCCCGTCAGCAGCTGCCCCCAGCCGAAGAGCCCCGTCCGGTGGACGTAGCCCCGCTGCAGGGGCATCACCCAGCCGCTGACGAGCGTGGCCGCCCCGCCGGCCAGCAGCAGCGCGGCCAACACGGCGCTCGGAAGCGCGACGTACCAGGACACGGTCCACTCCTTCGACCCGGCACCGCGCCGGAAATCGACGCGATCATGCCACAGCGAGGTTCCGGGAGCGGTCGCGGCCCTGGCGGCGCGTGCCGTACAGGGTGAAGGCCGTGTTCACCAGCGCGACGTGGCTGAGCGCCTGGGGCATGTTGCCGAGCTGCCGGCCGGCCGTCGGGTCCCATTCCTCGGCGAGGAGGCCGACGTCGTTGCGGACGTCGAGGACGCGCGCGAAGACGGTCCTGGCCTCGTCGGCGCGGCCGGTCATGGCGAGGGCGTCGGCGTACCAGAAGGTGCAGGCGAGGAAGGTGCCCTCGGTGCCGCCGAGGTCGTCGAGCTCGTGCGTGCCGCCGTCCCGGACGTCGCCGTAGCGGCGCAGGAACCCGTGGTCGTCGAGCCGTTCCATCGCCCGGAGCGTGCCGAGGACGCGGGGGTCGTCGGCGGGGAGGAAGCCGAGGCGGGGGATCAGCAGGGCGGTGGCGTCCACGTGGTGGCTTCCGTAGTACTGGGTGAAGGACCGCTGCTCCTCGCTCCACCCGCGGGCGCAGATCTCCGCGTGCAGTTCGGCGCGGAGGGCCTGCCAGTGCCCGAGGGAGCCGCGCAGTCCGGCGACGCGGGCGAGGCGGACGGCGCGGTCGGCGGCGACCCAGGCCATGACCTTGGAGTGGACGAAGTGGCGGCGCGGGCCGCGGACTTCCCAGATGCCCTCGTCGGGTTCCCGCCAGCGCTTGGCGAGGTACTCCAGGAGGGAGGCGACCAGGGCCCAGGTCGCCGGGTCGAGGGCGATGCCGGCCCGGACGGCGGAGTAGACGGTGTTGAGCACCTCGCCGTAGATGTCGAGCTGGAACTGCTCCACGGCCGCGTTGCCGAATCTGACGGGGCGCGAGTTCTCGTAGCCGGGCAGCCAGTCGGCGTGCGTCTCGGGGAGCCGGCGCTGCCCCTCGACCCCGTACAGCGGCTGGAGGTCGGCGGGGTCGCCGGCGACGGCGCGCAGCAGCCAGCCCGTCCAGGCCAGCGCCTCCCGGCGGTATCCGCCGCGGAGCAGGCAGGAGAGGGTGAAGGTGGAGTCGCGCAGCCAGCAGAAGCGGTAGTCCCAGTTGCGGCTCCCGCCGAGGGACTCGGGTAGGGAGGCGGTGGGGCGGCGACGATGCCGCCGGTGGGGGCGTAGGTGAGGGCCTTGAGGGTGAGCAGGGAGCGGATCACGGCCTCGCGGGCGGGGCCCTCGTAGCACAGGGAGGCGGCCCAGTCGTCCCAGAAGGCGAGGGTGCGGCCGAGGGCGGCATCGACGTCGGCGGGCGAGGCGGGCGGGGCGCGGGGGCGTGCGAGGGGCACCAGGCGAGGACGAAGGCGACCCGCAGGCCGGCGGTGACGGTGAACTCGCAGGTCGTACGGTCCCGGGTGACGGTGAGTTCGACGCCGGGCCCGCAGCCGAGGTGGGCGGAGTCGGGTCCGGCGACGGAGACGGCGGTGCGCCGGTCCGTCGAGCGGGTCCAGGGCACGATGCTGCCGTGGTGGAAGCGGACCCTCAACTCGCCCCGCACGGGGACGCGTCCGGCGATGCCCTCGACGATCCGGACGATCCTCGGGGCGGGTTCGCCCGCGCGGCGCGGCGGCATGAAGTCGGTGACCCGGACGGTTCCGGAGAGGGTCTCCCAGACGGTGTCGAGGACGAGGGTGTCGCCGCGGTAACTCCTGCGCGTGCAGCGGCCGTTGCCGACCGGGGCGAGGATCCAGCGGCCGTGGTCCGGGGTGCCGAGGAGGGCGGCGAGGCAGGCGGGCGAGTCGAAGCGGGGCGCGCACCACCAGTCGACGGACCCGTCGGTCCCGACGAGCGCGGCGGTCTCCAGGTCACCGACGAGGGCGTAGTCCTCAATTCGCCCTGCCATGACGGGATTGTATGCCTCTTCAGGAGCGGGCGCACGAAGCGCGGGGAATCCGGAGGGCGGAGAGGAAAGGAAATACCGGGGTTCCGGACGGGTCATTCTTTCGCGGCCGTCCGCATATTCTTCCGCTTTTCTTGACGGCGTCGCCCCGGGCGCAGGATTCTGAAAGACGCGGGCCGGCCGCGCGCAAGGCCGTACCGACGAGTAAGGCCGTGTCCCATGAGCAGCGATTCGCATCCCTGCGCCGGTCGACCGACCGGATCCCCGGCTCCGGCACCCCGACGGTGAGCCTCGTCCTCACGGTCCGCCCCGGCGGCGGGGACCCGGGAGCGACGCTCGACCGGCTCCTCGACCAGGTGCCTTCGACCGTGCGGGAGGTGGTCCTGGTCGGCGGTCCCGCCGGGCGGGGCCGGGAGCGCGCCGGGCTCACGGTGCGCCGGCTGGGGCCTGGGACTTCGCCCGGGGCGACTTCCGCACGCGGGACTGCTCGCGGCGACCGGGGACCTGATCGTCCTGATGAACGCCGACGGAACCATGTCGCCGCACGAGATCCCGCATTATCTGCACTATCTGGAAAGCGGTTACGACTTCGTCAAGGGATCGCGTTTCATCGCGGGCGGGGATTACGCCGACTATCCGCTGTCGCGGCGGCTCGGGCACCGCGCGCTGCTGCGGGTCGCCCGTCGGTTGTACGGGCAGCACCTCACCGATCTCTGGTACGGATTCTGCGCGTTCCGGCGCCCCTTCGTCGGCCTCCTCGACCTGCGCGAGGACGGGGTGGAGCTCGGGGCCGAACTGGTCGCGCACGCGCTGCACTACGGGCTGCGTGTCGCCGAGGTGCCGAGCCTCGAACTGCCGCGCCGTCACGGCCCCTCGCACCCCGGACGGTCCGGGACGGCGCGCGCATCCTCGGCACGCTCCTCGACGAGCGGCCGCACAACGCCCTGTCGCGGCTGGCACACGGCCCCCTCCGGGGCTCCCGCGGTTGACGAATGCCACCTAAGGGTGCTAACGCTGAAGAAGGCATCATTTCAGGGCAAAGGACGCCCTGACCGCATTCCGGCGGGGCCGGTTGTCGGAAGAGGCGCGATGTGACCTCCTCCAGATCAGCCGAGTGCCGGTGGCGCCCGTTCCGCACCCTCTGCGGCGGGTGACCGACTGGCCCTCCGATGATGCCCGGCGCCGACCGCCGCACCGCCCGACCGTCCATCCGTCGCGCCGGGCCTCCGACCGGATCGGCCGCGCCCTTCCCGCGCCCGGAGCGGGGCCTGCCGGGCGCGCGGCGCGGCACGGCGGCGGCGGGCCCGTACGACCCACACCCGCGCCGCGCGCCGCGGCGCGCTCCTCCGGTTCAGCCGGGTCGTCCGGTCCGACGGGTTCCGCCAGAAGACCGGGGTCGGCCGCCGACCCCCGCCCCGTGACCGTGCCCCGCACCTGCCCTGCTCCCCGCCCGACCGCGCGCCCCGCCCCGCGCGCCCCGTCCCGGGAGGCGAGGCGCGATGACCGCCCCTCCTCGTCGCGGTGTCGGGACCGGACGGCGCGGACGGGGCCTCGCTGGTGCGCGGGCTCACGGCGCTGCTCGGCGAGCGCGGTGTCACCGTCGTCACCGTCCACGGCCACGGCTGCTTCCTGTGCCGAAGGTTCCCGGTTCCGCCCCGGGCGAGGACGCGGGCGAACCGGGTGGGGCGGTGGGCACGGCGCGCCACGGATCCCGAGCGCCAGGGTTCGCGGCTGCACCGTGCCCACGCGCTCCTCCACGCGGGTGAGCTCGCGGCCCGGCTCACGGCCGCCGCGCTCCTCGCCCGCACACGGGCGCGGGGACGGTCCCGGACGCACGGCGGGCAGGCCGTGGTCGTGACCGACCGCGGCCCCTGGACGGTCTGGTGGCCTTCGACCCGCCGGTGTCCTCGGGCGCCGCGTCCGCCTTCCGGCTGGTCGACCGCCGCTACGGCCTGACGTTCCTCCTCGGCACCGGCACCCGGACGCCCCGGGGTCGCGGCCGGGAGGAGACCACCGGACGGGCCCGCTACCGCACCTGGTCACGGCGTCTGTCGGGCATCGCGCGCCTCGACGACGAGCGGGTTCCGTCCCTGGTCGCGGGCCGGGCACTGGAACGGATCCTCGACGAGATGCGGGAACGGGCGGCCGCCGTGCCGGAGCGCGGCACGGCGGCCGAGGAACGGCGGCACGTGGTGGTGTCGGTCTACGAGGACGCCGGCGACCCCGCCTGCCGGGGCGGCGGGGCGGCGGCGGCCGACAGGGTGGCCCGGCGGCTCGCCGAGGACTTCCGGGTGACCGTCGTGACGGCGGGCGGCGCGGCGGCACCGAGGACCGGGACGGCATCCACTACGTGCGGCTCCCGGTGGGCCGGGCGGGCCGCGCGCCGGGCCGCTGCTGTTCCTCGCGCTCCTGCCGTTCGTGGCCCGCCGGATCCGGCACGACCTGTGGCTGGAGAGCTTCACCCCACCGCTCTCGGCGGGCTTCCTGCCCCTGACGACGGCCGCCCCCGTCGTCGGCATCCACCAGGGGCTCGGCACCGGGACCCCACGACGACGGCGCCTCCCGCTCTTCCTCCTGGAACGGCTGGGACTGCGCCGCTACCGGCACATCGTGGTGCGCGACGCGGCGGACGGCTCGGCGATCCGCCGGCTCAGCCCCCGGGCCGACGTCCAGATCGTCCCGCACGGAATCGAGGGGCGTCAGCTCGACGAGGCCCGGCTCGGAACCGGCCGGTTCATCCTCTTCCTCGGACGGATCGACACCTGGACCAAGGGCCTTGACCTGCTCCTCGACGCCTACGACCGGGCCCGTCCCCCACTCGACCTGCTGCTCGCGGGCAGCGGCACCCCCGCCGAGGAACACCGGCTCGCCGCCCTCGTCGCCGCGCACGCCCCCGGCCCCGAGCCCCGGATCCACTGGGTGAGGTGCACCGGCGAGGACCGCAGGCGCCAACTGCTGCGCGACAGCGCCTTCCTGGTGCTGCCGTCCCGGCACGAGACCTTCGGACTGGCGGCCCTGGAGGGCATGTCGTACGGCAAGCCCGTCCTCCACTTCGACCTGCCGGCGCTGCGCTGGATGCGCGACGGCGGGGACGTGGCCGTGCCGCCGTTCGACGTGGCGGCGTTCGGCGCGCGGATGACGGAACTGGCCACGGACGCCGAGCTCCGCCGCCGCCTCGGCCACCGCTCCGGGATCGCGGCACAGCACTACACGTGGGACGAGATGACGGGCCGCTACCTGGCCCTGGCCCACCGGCTCGTGGACTCACCCGCCGCTCCGCGGCGGCCGAGGAAGAGGGGCGCGTCATGGCAGACGATCCGCTGACCGGCTTCGTCCGGACGGTCCTCGGCTCCGGCGCCCCGATGATCGTGCTCTCCCCGCACCTGGACGACGCCGTCCTGTCCTGCGGCGCCCTGCTCGGCTGGGCGGGGCGCCGGGCGCCGGTGACGGTCGCCACCCTGTTCACGGAGGCGGCGCCGCCGCCGTACACCCTCTGCGCCCGGCAGTACCTGAGGCTGACCCGGGCCCGGGACGCGGAGGAGCTCTTCGCCGACCGGCGCGAGGAGGACCGGCGGGTCCTCGGACTGCTCGACGTCGACTGGCGCCACGTCGGCCTGGTAGACGGGATGTTCCGGCGGCTGCCGCGGGCCCACCGGGGCCGGGAGCGGCTGTCCCGGCTGCTGCCCGAACTGGACCACGTGTACCCGACGGACCGGAGGCACCTGTCCCGGGGCCGGGTGTCCGCGTACGACGCCGAGACGCTGCGCGCCGTCGGGGAGACCGTCGAGCGCTGCTGCCCGCCCGCTCCGGCGGCCTGGTGCTCGCGCCCCTGGGGATGGGCGGGCACGCCGACCACCTCCTGGTGCGCACCGCCGCCGAGCGGAGCGGCCGCCGGATCGTGTACTACAGCGACTTCCCGTACAACCAGACCGCCGCCGACGACGGCTTCGCCGACAGCCACCGGCTCGTGGCCCGCGCCTGGGAGCGGGACCTCGACCGGAAGGCCGAGCTGATCCGGGGCTACCGGACGCAGACCGACGCCCTGTTCCCCGGTGGCCTCATCCCGCGCGTGCCCGAGGTGTACCTGCTGCCCGGGGCCGGGACCGCGGGCGTCGCCCCGGCCGGCGGCCGCCGAAGGGCCCGCGGGCCCGCACCGCCGAAGGTGTGCCGTGACCGTCCCGGGCGGCTCCGCCGTGGCCGGGCCCGTGGTCCCCGCGCCGGGGGCACGGGCCACGGAGGTGCCCGATGGCCCGGGATGAGCGGCGGCCCCGCGTGCTGCTCCTGACCGGCGGTCCGCTGGACGGGACCGGGGCTGTGCCGTCCGGCTCGCCTCGGACGTCCTCGGCGTCCTGCCCGGGTGGACTTCGTCTGGTTCTCCCGGCGGCCCGGCCGGGAGCGGCCCCGCCGGAGCGCGGACGGCCCGTGCGCGTCCTGTCCGGGGACGGGGGCCGCTCGTCTCCGCGCGGGCGCAGTCCGTGCTCGCCGGGGCCGTGTTCGCCCGCCGGGTCACCCTGGTGCACGCCTTCCTCACCGTCGGCCGCGGCTTTCCGCTCTTCTCCCGGCTGCGCCCGCTGCTGCTCGGCGGGCGGCCGGTCGTGCACACCGTGGCCGGGGTGCCGGACCCCCGCCATCTGACGCACGCCCGGCCCCTGGGGGTGACGGTCGCCCTGTCGGAGTCGATGGCCCGCCGCCTGAGGGCCGCCGGCTTCGGGGACGTACGGGTCGTCCCGCCCATGATCAGCCCGGACGAGTGGCCGTACCTGCCGCGTCCACGGGGGCTCCCCACGGTCCTCTTCGCGGGGCACCACGATCCGGCCGGCGGGGCGGAGATCGCGATCGACGCCGCCGCGGAGGCCCATCGGGAGGGCCAGGTTCCGGCTGGTGCTCGCCGTGCGCGCACGGCCGGGGCAGGGCGCCGCGGGACTGGCCGAGGCGTTGCGGGAACGGGCGGCGCGGCGGGGCTCACCGACTTCGAGGTGCGCGGCCACGTCGAGGACATGCGCGCGCTGCTGGCCTCCGTCCAGGTGCTGCTGTTCCCGCCGGCCGTGCTCGACAGCTCGGACATCCCGCTCACCGTGCTCCGGGCGCTGGCCTCGGGGCGGCCCGCGATCCTCAGCGACCTCCCGCAGTTCGCCGACTTCGGCCACGCCGTGCTGCGGGCCCCGCGGGCGACGCGCGCCGCACCGGGCAGCAGCTGGCGTGGCTGCTCGACCAGCCGCGGTCCTGGGACATGCTCGCCGAGCGGGGACGGGTCCTGGTCGAGGACCACTTCGGCCCCGAACGCTTCGCGGCCCGGTACGCGGCGCTCTACCGGGAGCTGTTGTCGCCCTGAGGCCCGGGGGTTCCGGCGGCGCCCGGCCGCTCGGCCGTGAGCAGCAGCACGCCGGTGTCCCCGTACTCGGGCAGGGTCCGGTCCTTCGCCAGCCGGACGATCCGCAGGCCGGTGGTGCGGGGCGCGAGACGGCCCGCAGCGCGGCCTCGTCGACCGGGCAGGCGGGCCAGACGGGACCGGTGCCGATGCGATAGCTCGGCATGCCCTCCATGAAGGCGGCGAGGAGCCTGCCGCCGGGGGCGACCGCGCGGACGAAGACGTCGCAGACCTCGGTGAACTCCTCGAAGTCCTCGGTGACGCTCTCGGCGACGAAGTTCATGGAGGCGAGGTCGTAGCCGCCGGGGACCAGGTCGCCGACACCGCCCCGGACGGCGCGGACCCGGCGGAGCGCCTCGGCGCAGCTCGCCGGGAGGGCGGGGTCGAGGAGCGGCAGAGGCGGTAGAAGGGCAGCCAGCTGTCGTCGACGCCGTGGGCGAGCTGTCCGCGCAGATAGCGGACGCCGGCGGCGCTGGGTTCGAGGGCGTCGACGCGGCGGGCGCGGCGCCCGCGAGCATCAGCGGGTAGAGGTTGGGTCCCGCGCCCAGTTCGAGGGTGCGGGCGAGGCTGCCGGGGGCGAAGCGCCGGTAGACGCCCGCGTGGTGGTGGATGACGCCGATGTCGTACGGGTGGAGGGTGCGGTAGTTCTCGGCGAGGTAGGCGTCGACCGGCCAGGCGTCCCAGTCGGCGTCCCGGTTGCGGCGCGGCGGGGCCGTCTCAGACGGACTCGCCTCCGTCGGGGTCGTCCCAGGCGGACTCGCCTCCGTCGGGGTCGGCTCCGGAGGGCCCGTCCCCGGAGGGGTCCGCGGGGGCCGGTCCATCACTCCTCCGCGGGCCGGCCGGCGGTGACGGGGCGGACGGCCGTGGTGGACTGGAGGGGGAAGCGCGCGACGAGTTCCGTCAGGGCGGCGCACAGCTGGTCGATCTCCTCGTCGGTGTTGGCGGCGGTGATCTGGACGCGGAAGCCCACCCGGTCGCGCGGCACGAGCGGATAGGACGCGAGCGTCACGTAGATGCCGTGCTCCCACAGGAAGGCGGCCACGGCGTCGAGGTCGTCGGCGTCCCCGAGGGGGATCTCGACGATCGGCAGGCCGTCCGTGTTGGGGGTGGCGATGCCCAGGGCCCGCACATGGGCGAGGACGCGGGCCGTCATGCGGTACAGACGGGCCCTGATCTCGTCCCCGCGTTCCTCGTTGACGTCGAGCCCGGCGAGGGCGGTGGCGAGCGAGGCCGTCGGCGAGGGCCCCGAGTACAGGTACGGGGCCGCCGCCACCTTCAGGTGGTCCTTGAGCCAACGCGGCACCGCGAGGAAGGCGAGGAGCGAGGAGAAGGCCTTGGAGAAGCCGCCGACCAGGACCAGGTTCTCGTAGCTCTCGTCGAAGTGGCGGACGATGCTGTTGCCGCGCGCGCCGTACGGACTGGTCTCGTCGGCGCGGCGCTCCCCGATGACGCCGAAGCCGTGGGCGTCGTCGACGTACAGCAGGGCGCCGTTCTCCCGGCAGATCCGGGCGAGCACGGGCAGGTCGGGATAGTTGCCGGTCATGCTGTTGACGCCGTCCATGCAGACGAGCCGGCCGGCGTCGGCGGGCGCGCCGCGCAGCAGCGCCGACAGTTCGTCCGGCCGGTCGGCGTGGAAGCGGTGGATCTCGGCACCCTGCCCCGGGCGCCGACGCAGCCGTCGTACACCGTGCGGTGGGCCTGCGCCTCCACGAAGACCTGACCGCTGCCGGCGAGGAGGGGATCACCGACTGGTGGATGAGGGTGATGGTGGGCAGCAGCAGGGTGTCGGGGGCGCCGAGGAGTTCGGTGAGCCGCTCCTCTATACGGGGGTAGAGACGGGGCTGCCGAGGAGCCGGGACCAGCTGGGGTGGGTGCCCCAGCGCCGCACCTCGGGCTCGATGGCCTCGATGACCTCGGGCTCCAGGTCGAGGCCGAGGTAGTTGCAGGAGGCGAAGTCGACGAGCCAGTCGTCGCCGACCCGGATGCGGCGGCCGTCGATCTCGTCGATGACGGCGTCGCACATGAGGCTGGTCCGCTGGAGGTGCTCCAGGTCGCGCCAGCGGCCTCGCGCGGGGCCGGGCGGTGGCGACGGCCGGGGCGGGCCGGACGGCGGGGGACGGCCGGCGGTCCCGGCACCGGTGGGAGAGGAGCGGTGCAGATAGGACTCGGCCTGGTGGGCGGTCATGGGACGGGCGAAGAGGTAGCCCTGCCCGTACCGGCAGCCCATGTCGGCGAGCAGCGCCCGCTGCTCCTCGTGCTCGATGCCCTCGGCGACGACCTGGAGGCCGAGGACGTCGGCGATGCGCACGATGCCCTCCACGAGCGCCACCTGCTGCGGGTCGGTGGTGAGGTCGTCGATGAACGACTTGTCGACCTTGAGGATGTCGATGGGGAACTCGCGGAGGTAGCTGAGCGAGGAGAACCCGGTGCCGAAGTCGTCGATGGCGATGGCGACGTCCAGGTCCTTGAGGGCGGCCATCGTGTTCCGGATCTGGGCGTCCTTGCGCATGAGGACGGTCTCGGTGAGCTCCAGGACCAGCGAGCCGGGCGCGAGCCCGGAGGAGTGGAGGGCGCGCCGCACCTCGTCGAGGAAGCCGGGGTCGCGGAACTGCCGCGCCGAGACGTTCACATTGGCGCGCAGGGGGCTGCGGTGGGGGTGGGCGCGCTGCCAGCGGGCGATGTCGAGCGCCGCGTGTTCGAGGACCCAGGCGCCCAGCGGCATGATGTGGCCGCTCTCCTCGGCGAGGGTGATGAACTGGTCGGGCGGCACCATGCCGCGCCGGGCGTGCGGCCAGCGGATGAGCGCTTCGAGACCGGCCGGGGCGCCGCCGTCGACCTCGACGATCGGCTGGTAGCGCAGGGCGAAGGCGTGGTCGGCGATGGCCGTGTCCATGCCCGCCTGGAGTTCGTGGCGGGCGACCAGCCGGGAGTGCAGCTCGGGGTGGAAGAGCCGCCAGCGTTTCTTGCCGGCGGCCTTCGCCGCGTACAGGGCGAGGTCGGCGTGGCCGAGGAGCTCCTCGGCGTGGGCGCTGTCGAGGACGGTGGCGATGCCGACGCTGGTCGACACGGAGACGGCGCCGTCGGTGAGGTGGAAGGGCTGGCTGAGGGTGTGCACGATCTCGGCCGCGAGTGCCTCGGCGTCGTGGGGTTCGCGGGCGCCCTCGATGAGGACGGCGAACTCGTCGCCGCCGAGCCGGGCGGCGGTGTCGGTGAGCCGCAGGACCGAGGTGAGCCGGCGGGCGACGGCGACGAGGAGTTCGTCGCCCACCGAGTGCCCCATGGTGTCGTTGACGACCTTGAAGTCGTCGAGGTCGACGAAGAGCATGCAGGTCAGGGTGGACTCGCGGCGGCCGCGGAGCAGCGCCCGCTCGATGCGTTCGAGGAGCAGGACCCGGTTGGGGAGCCCGGTGAGGGAGTCGTGGAAGGCCCGGTGGGTCAGCTCCCGTTCCAGTTTCCGCTGCTCGGTGACGTCGCGGAGCGTGAGGACGAGGCCGTGGACGGTCCGCTCGTCGCGCAGGTTGTTGCACCGGACCTCGACCTCCAGTTCGCCGGAGCCCCCGTGGAGCAGCTTCCAGTCCTCCCGGGCGTCGGCGGAGCCGCGGACGCGCGCGTCGGCGAGGACGCGCAGGGCGCTCGCCGTGTCGGCGGGGGCGAGGACCTCGGTGACCGGGGTGCCGGGGAGCAGGGAGCGGCCGAACATGGACTCGGCCGAGGGGCTGGCGTACCGGACGGTGTCGTCGTCGTCGACGATCAGGATGACGTCCGAGGTGTTGTGCACGAGGGTGCGGAAGTAGGCCTCGCTGGTGCGGCGGTTGACCTCCTCGCTCAGCCCGAAGCGTTCGAGGGCCAGGGCCGCCTGGGAGGCCAGGGACTGGGCGGATCCCATGATCTCCGCGAGTTTCTTCTCCAGGCCCGCGAGGAGCAGGACGCCAAGCAGCGGTTCACGTCCCGCCGGGGTCTGGAGCTCCAGAGGGCAGAGCAGGGCGTGGGTGGCGGGCGTGAGCTCGGCGGCGAGGGCGGGGTCGAGCCGGGCCACGGGGATCAGCCGCGCGCCGTCGGCGACGTGCTCGGACCAGGCCGTGCCGGGTGGCCTGATCAGATCGTCGGTGCGGATGCTCCAGGGGTGCCCCGCGGTGGCCACGGCGTTGAGGCCGTCCCGGCGGTCCCGGGTGAGGAGGAGGACCTGGTGGGCGGTGCCCGCGCCGAAGAGGGTGGCCGAGGCCGTCTCGACCGCGCCGGCGACCTCGCGGGGGCTGAGGGCGGCGACGAGGGAGGCGGCGGCGACCCTGAGGCTGCGCTCGCGCGCCTCGGCCTTGCCGTGGTCGTTCATCATGCCCCAGAGCCGGGCGAGGACCAGGAGGAACATCAGCGCCGAGAAGATCGCGATGACGCCGGTGTCCTTGTTCTGGTCGTGGCGCAGCGACTGGATGAGCAGCAGGGCGGGGGCGACGAGCGAGGCACCGGCGAGCAGCGCGAGCCTGCGCTCGGCGGTGCCGGAGGCCGGTTCGGGGGCCGGTTCGGTCAGGCCGGTCATGGAGGGGTGGAGGGCGGCCAGGCCCCAGGCGGTGAAGAAGACGACCCAGCCCAGGTCCCAGGGGGTACCGACCATCCAGGTGCCGTTGAGCTGGAGGATGCTGTAGACGACGTCGGAGGTCAGGATGCCGCAGGTGCCCAGGGTGAGGAGCTGCATCGACCGGGAGCGCAGGCCGCCGGGCACGAGCAGCCGGGCGAGCATCGCGAGCATCAGGACGTCGCCGAGGGGATAGGCCATGGAGATGGCCTTCTCGGTCCACGTCATGTCCTCGCTCCGGGCGAGCGGGGTGATGAGGTTGACCCAGCCGAGCAGGGCGAGGCCGGAGGTGAGGATCAGCGCGTCGAGGACGACACCGAGGTCACGGCCGACCGCCCGGTAGCGGATGAACCCGAAGAGGCCGACGGCGAACAGCGGGTAGGTGGCCAGGTACAGGGCGTCGGCGAGGGACGGGAAGGGTCTGGTCTCGCCGTAGAAGGCCTCCAGGACGTTGTAGGCGGTGTCGCCGCTCACGAAGGTGAGGTTGGCCGCGGCGAGCACAAGCCAGGGCCAGCGCTTGGCGGGCCGGTGCAGCCGGACGCCGACGAGGATGGCGACGACGCCGCCGAGTCCGATGAGCGCCCACAGGGTGGTGTGGCGGGAGGGGACGTTCAGGTACGCGACGGTCAGCAGGGTCACGATCAGGAGGTACACGAGGGTCCAGCGGCGCAGCTTCCCGGGCGCCACGGGCGGCCGGTCAAGCTGACGCAGCGGCATCGTCGACCGCCCCTGTGCCGGGTCGGACGCCGTCGGCAGCGCCCTGATCGCGGGTACGGACCCCATACGGTGTCCATTCTCCGGGGCACCCGGGACGGCTGCATCTCGGCCCGGAGAGGCGGTGACGGCGGACCGTCAGGGATGCGACGGCGGATCGTCGGTGCGCGGCAGTGGCCGGGGCGGGGCGGGGCGGGGCAGGCGGCAGCCCGTCAGGAGGAGGCGCGGACCACGAGTTCGGTGGGCAGGATGCGGCGGGGCTGGTCGTCCGGGCCGCCGGGCGAGGCGATCTCCTGGAGGAGCAGGCGGGCCATGGTGCGGCCCATCTCCTCGATGGGCTGGCGCACGCTCGTCAGCGGCGGGTCCATGTGCCGGGCGACGGCGGAGTCGTCGACGCCGACGAGGGCGACGTCCTCGGGGACCCGGCGGCCGGCCTCCGCAGGACGCTCCGCGCCCCGGCCGCCATCACGTCCGAGGCGGCGAAGACGGCGTCCAGGCCGGGCCTGCGGTCCAGGAGCTCCCGCATGGCGCGCCGGCCGCCCTCCTCGGTGAAGTCGCCGTGGGCGACGAGCGCCTCGTCGGGGCGAGCCCGGCCTCCGCGAGGCCCTGGCGGTAGCCGTCGAGGCGGCAGCGGGCCACGTACATGTCGAGGGGCCGGTGACGGTGGCGATCGCCCGCCGGCCACGGGCGGCGAGGTGGGCGACGGCGGCCCGGCCCGCGCCGGTGTTGTCGGAGTCGACGAAGGCGACGCGCTCGGCCTCGGTGCGGCGGCCGTTGAGGACGGCGGCAGGCCGAGGGCGCGGACCTGGTCGGGCAGCGGGTCGTCGCCGTGTACGGAGACGAGGAGGACGCCGTCGACGCGCTGGGCGGCGAGGTACTGCTCGAAACGCTGCCGCTCCTGCTCGCTGCGGATGAGGGTCAGCAGCAACTGCTTGTCGGCGTCGGCGAGTTCCGCGCTGACGCCGCGGATGATGTCGAGGAAGTACGGCTCGGCGAAGAGCCGCGCCTCGGTCTCGGGGATCACCAGGGCGACGGCGTCGGTGCGGCTTCCGGCGAGGGCGCGGGCGGCCCGGTTGGGGACGTAGCCGAGTTCCGCGACGGCCCGTTCGACGGCGGCCTTGGCCTGCTCGCTCACCTTCGGGGAGCCGTTGATGACCCGCGAGACCGTGCCGCGGCCGACTCCCGCCAGGGCCGCGACCTCCTCAAGGGTGGGCCTGCCGCTCTGCCGTCCGCTCACCGCCATGTGCCGCCTCTCCCCTCGCCCGCCCCGCCCCGACTGCGTGTGCACGCGAACCTATCAGTCGGAGCGGGACGGACCCGGGGCCCGTGACGGCCCCGCTCAGGCGCCGGTCGGGGCGAGCTCGGCCATCGCGCCCCAGCCCTGCTGCGGGACCTCGACGTTGATGATCTCGGGAGTGGCGGCGATGGCTCCGGCCATGGCCGCCAGACCCGCGGCGAAGTGCGGGGAGGCCACGTGGACCGCGCCCGCCTCGGCATCGGCGAAGGCCTCCAGGAGCACGAAGACGTTCGGGTCGTCGACACTCCGCGACCAGTCGAAGAAGAGGTTGCCGGCCTCCGCGCGGGTCGCACGGGTGAAGTCCTCGACCAGGTCGAGCCAGCGGTCGGCGTGGTCGGGACGGACGGTGAAGCGAACGGCGATGAAGATCATGCGTCCACTGTGGGGCGGCGGGGAGGGACGGGGCGAACGGGACGGGCCGGGATTCCGGCAGGGCCGGAAAGGGGATGGCGCTCCGGTCTTTCCGTGGGCCGTCATGGCGCCGCCGGGTGCGGTCCGGGGACTTCCGCGTCACGGCACCGCCGGGGTGCCCTGGGATCCCCGTCACGGCACCGCCGAGACGGCCCGGGGACCGCGTGTCACGGCACCGTCGAGGCGGCCCGAGGCTCCCGCGTCACGGCACACCCGGGCAGCTCGTGGCTCCCGCGTCACGGCACACCCGGGCAGCTCGTGGCTCCCGCGTCACGGCACACCCGGGCAGCTCGTGGCTCCGCCTCACGGCACACCCGGGCAGCTCGTGGCTCCCGCGTCACGGCACCGCCGGGAACTCCGGTGCCGCGCGGGTCAGGGCGGCCCGGATCTCCCCCTGGCGCCGGGCGAACTCGGCGGTGGGCAGGGAGACGGACAGGGCGTGCACGATGCCGTCGCCGCGTTCGGGCAGGGCGACGGCGAGACAGGTGTACGCGAGGTCCGCCTCCCCCACCGAGACCGCGAAGCCCTGGCCGCGCACCCGCTCCACCTCGGCCTCGAAGCGTTCCGCGCTGGTGATGGTCCGCTCAGTGAAGCGGGCCATGCCGTGCTCCGCCAGATAGCGGCGCCGCAGCGGGCGCGGCAGCGCGGCGAGCAGCGCCTTCCGTGGGCGGTCGCGTGGGCCCTGGCCTCGGGGCCCGGCGTGAAGGGGTGGCCGGTGTCGGTGACCGGAGCCGTGGTGTCGACGACGGTGATCAGACCGTCCCGGTACGCCGTGTGGTACGCCTCCGCCCCGGTGGCCCTCCGCAGCCGCCCCAGCAGCTCGCCGGTTCCGGCACCGAGCCCGTGGTGCCGCTGGTGGGAGCGGTGCAGCGCCGGGACCCGGGGTCCGGGGGCGTACCCTCGGCCGTACGGACCAGATAGCGCGGGCGAGCAGCGGCCCCGTCACGTGATACACGGTCGACAGCGCGCACCCGAGCCGCCTCGCCAGCGCCTTCGCCCCGACGGGGCGGTCCGCGTCGGCGACGACATCGAGGACGGCGAGGGCCCGGTCTACGGACTGGGGGCCGGGGGTGACAGCCATCGGTCCAGCTTATGCGGGCCCGCGCCGGGGCCCTTCCCGGCAAGGCGCAGGGGCGGTCCGGGGCTCGGCGCGTACGTTCCGTGGTCAGGACGAGACGCCCCGTATCGTCGCAGGTCAAAACGGTCTTATGTACATAAGACACTCTTTCGGCGTACCGTCGTGTGGTTGCCCCCATTCCTCGACGCCCAGGGAGAGCGTGTGTCCCGCTCCACGACCGACCATGTCCCGACGCCCCGCAAGGAGCACCGTCCGCGTCTTCGGACGGCAGTGATCGCGACGGGGGTGGTCGCGGTCGCAGCGGGGGGTCTGTACGTGGCCGGACTGCTCGCGACGGGGGACGACATATCCGCGGGGACGCGGGTCGACGGGGTGGAGATCGGCGGCATGAGCCGGGGGGAGGCGGAGGCGAAGCTGACGGCGGAGGCTCCGGCTTCCTGGAAGGCGCCGATAGCCGTGAAGGTCGGGGACCGCTCCGCCGCGGTGGACCCGGCGGCGGCCGGGCTGACCGTGGACGTGGCGAAGACCGCCGACCTGGCGGCCGACCCGTCCCGGAACCCCGTCACCGTCATAGGGCGGCTGTTCTCCTCCGGTGAGCGCGAGATACGGCCGGTGCTCGCCCACGACGAGGCGAAGACGCGGGCCGCCGTGGCCGAGCTGGCGAAGAAGAACGACCGGCCGGTGCGGGAGGGTCCGTCGCCTTCCGGGACGGCAGGGCCGTGGCGACCCAGCCGGTGACCGGCAGCAAGCTGGACACCGCGCGGGCCGCCGAGACCCTGCGCGCGGCCTACCGGCGGCCACGGGCGCCTCCGCGGTGACGCTCCCGGTCTCCGCGACCGCGCCGAAGCTGCCGGCCGGCGAGGTGAACCGGTTCCTCGACACGTACGCCCAGCCCGCCGTCTCCGGTCCCGTGACGCTCACGGCCGGTGACCAGCGGCTGCGGATCTCCCCCGCCACGCTCTCCGACCACCTCACCGTGAAGAACGACGGCGGCCGTCTGACCGCCTCCCTCGACGAGCGGGCCCTGCTGCGCGACCCGGACGTGGCGCGCCCCCTCGCCGCGCTGACGGGCGCGCCGAAGGAGGCGTCCCTCGGGGTGCGGGACGGCAAGGTCGTCGTGGAGTCGGAGGGCCGGCCGGGCCACGAGGTGACCGCGAAGGCCCTCGGCGACGCCGTCCGCCCGCTGCTCACGAAGTCCGGCGACGCGGCCCGTACGGCTCCGGTGGCCACCCGGGTCACCGAGCCCGAGCTGTCGTCCGCCTCCTCGCCCGCCTCGGCATCACCGAGCAGATGTCGACGTTCACGGTGAACTTCCCCACCGCCCCGTACCGGACGACGAACATCGGCCGGGCGGCCGAGCTCATCAACGGGTCCCTCGTCCAGCCGGGCGAGGTCTGGAGCTTCAACAAGACGGTCGGCGAGCGGACCCCGGAGAACGGCTTCGTCGACGGCACGATGATCCTCGACGGCTCGTACCGCTCCGCGCCCGGCGGCGGCGTGTCCGCCATGGCCACCACCGTGTACAACGCCATGTTCTTCGCCGGCGTGCAGCCCGTCGAGCACGGCGCCCACTCCTTCTACATCGAGCGCTACCCGGCCGGCCGCGAGGCGACCGTCGCCTGGGGCCAGCTCGACCTGAAGTTCCGCAACGACACGGGCAAGCCGATCTACATCAAGGCGAGCGCCACCGACCACTCGGTCACCGTGAGCTTCCTCGGCACCAAGAAGTACGACTCCGTGGAGGCGGTCGCCGGCCCGCGCACCAACATCACGCAGCCCACCAAGCGCGAGGGCACCGGTGAGGCCTGTGTGCCGCAGCCGCCCCTGGAGGGCTTCGACATCTCGGTGGACCGCGTCTTCAAGAACGGCGGCGTCGAGGTCAAGCGGGAGACGTACAAGACCCACTACACCCCGCGCGACGAGGTGACCTGCAAGCCCGTCACCAAGGACGCCACCGGCGGTCGCTGACGGAAGGGTGTCTTCCCGTTCCGCCGGGGCATGACTTCGGGCGCGGCCCGTCGTCCCTCGACCGGGCCCCGCCCCGAACCTCCCGGACCGTCGGAGGCACGCCTTGGCACAGCGCAGCGACCCCTTCGAACGGCTCCTCGGCGAGGCCGCCCGCGCGGGCGTCTACCCCGGCGCCGCATGGGCCGTCGGCGACGCCCGTACGACCCTCTCGGCCGGGGCGGTCGGGCCGCTCGACCCGGCGCGCCCGGAGGAACCGACGCTCCCCGACACGCTCTTCGACGTCGCGAGCCTCACCAAGGTCCTCGCCGTCTGGGGGTCGTCGGCACCCTCGTCGACGCCGGGAAGCTCGACCTCGGCGCCCCGCTCGGCGCGTACTGGCCGGAGGCCGCGGGCGGCCGCTCGCCGGGGCCACCGCGCACCACCTCCTCACCCACACGGCGGGCCTGCCGCTGCGCGCCAACCTCCGGCACCTGTACGGCTCCGATCCGCAGGACGTCCGCGACGGCGTCCTCGCCGAGCCGCTCCTGCACCGGCCCGGGGAGGCCGTCGCGTACACCGACCGGGCGGCGCTGATCCTCGGCTACCTCGCCGAGCACCTCACCCGGCAGCCGCTCCCCCGGCTCGCCGCCGACCGGGTCTGGACGCCCCTCGCCATGACGGAGACCCGGTACGGGCCGCTGCCCGCCGGGACGCGGCGGCGCTGCGCCCCACCGAGTACGACGAGGAGAGCGGCGCCCGCTCCGGGGCACGGTCCACGACTTCTCGGCCCGGCTGCTCGGCGGCGCCTGCGGGATCGCGGGGTCTTCACCACCACCGCCGACATCGGCCGGTTCCTGCGGCACCTGCTCGACCCGGTGCCCGGCACCTTCTCCGCCGACTGGACCGCCGTCTCGCTGCGCGTCCACACCGGCGGGCTCGTCCGCCGCGCGGCCTGTTCTGGCACCCGGCGCCGGGCACGGAACCGGCGGAGGACGTGTGGGCGCACTTCGGCTTCACCGGCACGGCCCTGTGGGTCTCGCCCGCGCGCGGCCGCTGGGCGGTCCTGCTCACCAACCGGCTCCGGCTCACCCGCGATCCCGGCCCGCTGGCCCGGGTCCGGGACGCCTTCCGGGCCCTCGCCTTCCCCAGGGGGTGAGGGGGTGCGGGACGCACACCGCTCCATACGGCTGCCGGGCCGGTGACGCGGGGCGCGTGTGGGACCCGTCTCACAGTGCGGCACCCCTTGATCGATCAAGTGGGCCGGGGGTTACCATATGAGCGCCGCCTAGCTCGAAAGATACTTCTGTGACTGTCAATGACGACTCGTTCACCAGCTGGAAGAACCGCGAGGAGATCGCGGAGTCGATGATCCCGATCATCGGGAAGCTGCACCGGGAGCAGGACGTCACCGTCCTGGTCCACAGCCGCTCCCTGGTGAACAAGTCGGTGGTCAGCATCCTGAAGACCCACCGCTTCGCCCGGCAGATCGACGGCGAGGAGCTCTCGGTCACCGAGACCCTGCCGTTCCTCGAGACGCTCACGACCCTCGACCTGGGCCCGTGCCAGATCGACATCGGCGTGCTGGCCGCGGACTACAAGACCGACAGCCGCGGTCTCTCGGTGGCGGAGTTCACCGCCGAGGCCGTCGCCGGCGCCATCGGCGAGAACAAGGTCGAGCGCCGTGACGGCCGCGACGTCGTCCTCTACGGCTTCGGCCGCATCGGCCGCCTCGTCGCCCGCCTCCTCATCGAGAAGGCCGGCTCCGGCAACGGCCTGCGCCTGCGCGCGATCGTCGTCCGCGGCGGCGGCGAGCAGGACCTCGTGAAGCGCGCCTCGCTGCTGCGCCGCGACTCCATCCACGGCCAGTTCCAGGGCACGATCACGGTCGACGAGGCGAACGGCACCATCGTCGCCAACGGCAACACGATCAAGGTGATCTACGCCAACGACCCCTCCGAGGTCGACTACACGGCGTACGGCATCGACAACGCCATCCTGATCGACAACACCGGCAAGTGGCGGGACCGCGAGGGCCTCTCCAAGCACCTGCGCCCCGGCATCGACAAGGTCGTCCTGACCGCGCCCGGCAAGGGTGACGTGCCGAACATCGTGCACGGCGTCAACCACGACACGATCAAGCCGGACGAGCAGGTCATCTCCTGCGCCTCCTGCACCACCAACGCGATCGTCCCGCCGCTGAAGGCCATGGACGACGAGTACGGCGTGCTGCGCGGCCACGTGGAGACGGTCCACTCGTTCACGAACGACCAGAACCTCCTGGACAACTACCACAAGGCCGACCGCCGCGGCCGTTCCGCGCCGCTCAACATGGTGATCACCGAGACCGGTGCCGCCTCGGCCGTCGCCAAGGCGCTGCCGGACCTCAAGGCCCCGATCACCGGCAGCTCGATCCGCGTCCCCGTCCCGGACGTCTCGATCGCGATCCTGAGCCTGCGCCTGGGCCGCGAGACCACCCGCGAGGAGGTCCTCGAGTACCTCCGCGACGTCTCGCTGCACTCGCCGCTGAAGCGCCAGATCGACTTCACCACGGCCCCCGACGCCGTCTCGATGGACTTCGTCGGCTCGCGCCACGCCTCCATCGTCGACGCCGGCGCGACCAAGGTCGACGGCGACAACGCGATCCTGTACCTGTGGTACGACAACGAGTTCGGCTACTCGTGCCAGGTCATCCGGGTCGTCCAGCACGTCTCCGGCGTGGAGTACCCGACCTTCCCGGCTCCGGCGGTCTGATCTCCGACAGCGCACACGCACGGCCGCGCGCCGCACTTCCCGTCCGGGGGTGCGGCGCGCGGCCGTTCCCGGCGCGACCGGCCCCGGCGAACCGTTCACGGCCCGGCGGCGTCCCTCCCGCCATGAACACGCTCACGCACGGGACGCGCCAGCTGCTGCGCTTCACGGTCCTGGAGGCGCGCTGCTGCGCCTTCGCCGTCGCGCTCGTCGGCGGCATCGCCGTCTCGGCCCTGCTGCCCGAGCTGCCCGTCGCCCGCTACGACCTGCTGCTCCTGTACGGCATCGGGCTCACCGTCCTGGCGTGGCGGATCGGCTGGGACACCGGCCGCGACGCCGCCGTGATCGCCGGCTGCCACGCCATCGGCCTGCTCTTCGAGCTGGTCAAGGTACGGATGGGCTCCTGGAGCTATCCGGAGGACGCCCTGACGAAGTTCGGCGGCGTGCCGCTGTACGGCGGGTTCCTGTACGCGGCGCTCGGCAGCTACGTCTGCCGGGCCTGGCACCTGTTCGACCTGCGGCTCACGGGCTACCGGCCCCGGCTCACGGCGGTCCTCGCGGGGGCCGTGTACGTGAACTTCTTCAGCCACCACTGGCTGCCCGACGCCCGCTGGGTCCTCGCCGCGCTGCTCCTGGCGGCGACGGCGGGGACCTGGGTCCGCTTCCGGGTCGGCGAGAGCGACCACCGGATGCCCCTGGCCCTGTCCTTCGTCCTGATCGGCTTCTTCCTCTGGGTCGCCGAGAACGCGGCCACGTACGTCGGCGCCTGGAGCTATCCGGACCAGCTGGACGGCTGGCAGCCGGTCCCCTCACGAAGTTCGCCGCCTGGGCACTGCTCGTCACGGTGACGTTCACCCTGGCCGCACGAATGAATCGGACATTTTTCGCGCACGGCCGGGCGGGGCGTGCTACAGTCGATCTCAGTTGCAGTCGTGGTTCCCAATGAACTGACAAGTGCCTTCGACGATTCGACATCGTCAGGCACTTGATGTGTTTTCGGTGCAGTTTTCCGGACGGGGCAATCATCACGGCGACACCGGGATCGCACAGTGCGGTTCCCAGGGGTACGCCCCGTTAAGGAGATCTGACATGGCCAACGGCACCGTCAAGTGGTTCAACTCGGAAAAGGGCTTCGGCTTCATCGAGCAGGAGGGTGGCGGCCCGGACGTGTTCGCCCACTACTCCAACATCGCCACCTCCGGCTTCCGTGAGCTCCAGGAAGGCCAGAAGGTGACCTTCGACGTCACGCAGGGCCAGAAGGGCCCCCAGGCGGAGAACATCCTCCCCGCCTGACGTTGACACGTCCGACGCGGCCGGAGTCCCCACCCCTGTGGTGGGGGCCCCGGCCCGTCGCTTTTTCCCGCTCTTTCCACGGACCAGGTGCCGCATGAACACCACGCCCAGCAAGGACGCCTCCGAGGCCTCCGTGACCTTCGCCGCGTTCGGTCTGCCGGCCGCCCTGCTCGCGGAACTCACCCGCCGCGGCGTCGAGGCGCCCTTCCCGATCCAGGCCGCCACGCTGCCGGACGCCCTCGCGGGCCGTGACGTCCTCGGCCGCGGACAGACCGGATCCGGCAAGACCTCGCCTTCGGCCTGCCGCTGCTCGCCCGCACCGCCGGACGCCGGGCCGAGGCCCGCAAGCCGCTCGCCCTGGTCCTGGTCCCCACCCGCGAGCTGGCCCAGCAGGTCGCCGACGACCTCGCCCCCTACGCCGACGCGCTGGGGCTGCGCCTGGCCGCCGTGGTCGGCGGCATGTCGATCGGGCGGCAGGCCACCGCGCTGCGCGACGGCGCCGAGGTGCTGATCGCCACGCCCGGCCGGCTCATGGACCTCGTCGAGCGCAAGGACTGCCGTCTCGACCGGGTGGCCGTCACCGTCCTCGACGAGGCCGACCGGATGGCCGACATGGGCTTCCTGCCGCAGGTCACCGAGCTGCTCGACCTGGTGCCGGGCGGCGGCCAGCGGCTGCTGTTCTCGGCCACGCTCGACCGTGACGTCGACGAGCTGGTCGCGCGCTACCTCCAGGACCCGGCCGGGCACTCCGTCGACCCGTCGGCCGCGGCCGTCTCCACGATGGAGCACCACGTGCTGCACGTGCACGGCCCCGACAAGTTCGCCACCGCCACGGAGATCGCCGCCCGCGACGGGCGCGTGATCATGTTCCTGCGCACCAAGGCCTCCGTCGACCGCTTCACCAAGCACCTCCTCGGCAGCGGGGTGCGGGCCGGGGCGCTGCACGGCGGCAAGTCGCAGCCGCTGCGGGCCAGGACCCTGGAGCGCTTCCGGAGCGGCGAGGTCCCCGTCCTGGTCGTCACGGACGTGGCGGCGCGCGGCATCCACGTCGACGCGCTCGACCTCGTCGTCAACGTCGACCCGCCCGCCGACGGCAAGGACTATCTGCACCGCGGCGGGCGCACGGCGCGTGCCGGGGAGTCCGGCGTGGTCGTCACCCTCGTCACCCCGAGGAGCGCCGGGACGTCGCCAAGGTCATGGCCGACGCCGGCATCCGGCCCGTGGTCACCTGGGTCCGCTCCGGCGAGGCCGAGCTGACCCGCATCACCGGCGCCCGGAAGCCCTCGGGCGTGCCGGTCGCCGGGAACGCGCCGAGCCAGGAGGGCGCCCAGCGCGGCGCCGCGGCCTTCCGGGGCATCGGCACCGTCCGGGCCGCCCGGGACGCGCGAAGAACGAGTCCCGGCGCGCCGCCGAGGCCCGCAAGACGGCCGAGGCCCGCCGGGCGGCGAAGGTCCGGCGGGGCGGCTGAGCGGACGGCTCCTCCTCGTCCGCGGGACCTGCCGGGAGCCGGGCTCCCGGCCGGTCGCGCGGCGGACGCCGTCAGACGCTCCAGATCTCCTTGATCGTGTCCACTTCGCCCTTGGCGTTCAGCGTGATCTCGTAGACGTTGCCGTAGCAGCCGTAGGGGCCTCGACCTTGGGGTAGTCGTCGGTGGGCGCCCCGATCTCCTGGGCGTGGCAGCGGTCGATGTGCAGCGCCAGCTGCTCGTGGTCGACCTTCTTCGACTGTCCGGAGCCGAGGGCCAGATACGCCTTGACGTCCCGGGGAAGGACGTAGTGCTTGGTCGGGTCGCTCGGGTCGGCGCCGTAGATCCAGTCGTTCGGCGTGCAGTGCGGCTTGGCCTCGGAGGCCTCGAAGCCGCCGGAGTCCCGCATGAGCTGGACCTTCACCTTCAAGACCCCGGCGGGCAGAGTCGGCGGGGTGCCGCAGTCGCCGCCCTTTCCGTCCCCGTCGACGTCGTCGGCCGGGGCTCCGTCCCCGGTCTCGCCGGGGCCGACGTCACGGAGGCCGTGCCCGAGGGCGAGGCCCCGGCGCCGGAGCCGCCGGTCACGCCCTGGGCGTCGGGGTCCTCCGGACCGCAGGCGGCGATGCCGCCCAGCGCGGCGAGAAGGGCGATCGTGCCGAGGACACGGCGAGTTGAGGTCATTCTTCCATTCCCCCGAATGAGAGAGCTCTATGTCGTGATCATGATTGATCGACGGGGCTTTCTACACCACGGAGTCGGCGCGGGGCCAATCGGCGCGCCCCGCGGCGCGGCGCCTCAGTCCCGCCTGGGAGCCCCCCTCGTGACCAGCAGGCCCGCCAGGAGGCTCCCGAGGAGCAGGAGGCCGGCCGCGGACCAGAGGGCGACGGAGTAGGCGTCCAGGACGGCCCCGTTCGTCAGGGCGATGAGACGGGCCACCGATTCCGGGGTGCTGTGCGGGTCGATCAGGATGCCGTTCCGGGCCGCCTGCCCCAGGGCCGGCGGCAGCTCCGCCGCCGCGCCGAGGCGGCCCGAGACGGCCGAGGCGAGGACGGTGCCGAGCAGCGGTACGGCGATCCGGCCGCCGAGGCTCTGGACCGCCAGGAGCATGCCCGCCGGGCCGCCGGAGCCCTGCGGGCCGTCCGTGCCGGTCGCGGTGGCGAGCAGCGGCCCGAGGGCCAGGCCGAGGCCCAGGCCGACGAGGACGGTACCGGGCAGCACCACGGCGGCGTACGAGCTGTCGCCTTCGAGGCGGGCCAGGAGTCCGAAGCCGGCGGCCGCGACGAGCAGGCCGGGCACGATCAGGCCGCGGGGTGCCAGGCGGGCCTGGAGGCCGCCGGAGACCTGGGTGGCGACGAGGGCGGCGACGGCCATGGGCAGCAGGGCGGTGCCCACCTGCCCCGGGGCGTATCCGAGGCCGTTCTGCAGGTACAGGGAGAGGATCAGGCTCAGGACGGGCGTGCTCGTGCCGACGAGGAGCAGGGCCAGGAGGGAGCCGGCGCGGTCGCGGTCCGTGAAGAGCCGCGGCGGGACGAGCGGGCCGCTCGTCCGGGTCTGCCACCACACGAAGGTCCCCAGGAGGGCCGCGCCGGCGAGCAGGAGCACCAGGGCCAGGGGCGTGGTCCAGCCGCCCCTCCGGAGCCGTACACCGCGTCGGCCCGGTCGAGGCCGAGGAGGAGCGCGACCAGGGCGCCGGTGCCGAGCAGCAGGCCCGGCGCGTCGAGGCGGGCGGGCGTACGGCCCGACCGGTCGTCCTCCAGCCGTACGGCCGGAACGACGGCGATCAGGGCGAGCGGGACCGCCGCGTAGAAGCACCAGCGCCAGCTCATGTTCTGGACCAGCCAGCCTCCCGCGAACGCGCCGACGGCGAGGCCGCCGGCGGCGAGCACGCCGTAGGCCCCGAAGGCCCTGCCGCGTTCCCTCGGGTCGGTGAAGCCGCCGGCGACCAGGGCGAGCGCGGCCGAGGAGAGCAGCGCGGCGAAGCCGCCCTGGAGGGCCTGCACGGTGATGAGCACGGCGGCGGACGGGGCCATGCCGCCGAGCACGGAGGCGGCGGCGAACCCGGCCAGGCCGATGATCGCCGCCCGTTTGCGGCCGAGGAGGTCGGTGAGGTGTCCGCCGAGGAGGAGCAGCGCGCCGAAGGCGAGTCCGTAGGCGAAGGGGAGCGTGCCGAGGTCGCCGACGGGGAGGCCGAGGTCGGCCTGGATGGCCGGCAGCGCCACGTTCGTGCTCGCCGAACCGACGAGGACCAGGAACTGCGCCACCACGGCGACGGCCAGGCCCGCCCACCGCCGCGGGAGGCCCCGGCCGGTCGGCGGGCGCGGCGGAGCGCCCCAGGCGCCGGGCACGGTGCCGGCGGCCGGTCCGAAGCCCGGCGACGCGGTCGGGGTGTACGCGGGGTGCGGAGGGGCGACTGGGGCTGTACGGGATTCTGGGCCGGGATGCGCGGGTCCTGGACCGGCACCCGCGTCTCCGGCGCGAAGTCGAGCAACTGGGCGGCGTGACGTCCGAGTTGGGCGAGTACGGACCCGGGCAGCCACTCCCCCGCCCCGTCCGCCGCCGTGCGCGCCGCCACCTGGGCGGGGGTCGGCCGGCGCGCCGGGTCCTTGTGCAGGCACTCCCGTACGAGATCGAGCAGCGAGTCCGGCACGCCCGTGAGGTCCGGCTCGTCCTCCGCGATCCGGAAGAGGTGCGCGCTGAGGCCGGTGTCGGTGGCGCCGAAGAGGAGCCGGCCGGTGGCGGCGTACACGAGGACGGCGCCGAGGCAGAACACGTCGCTGGCCGGGGTGAGTTCGAGTCCGCGCACCTGCTCCGGCGACATGAAGCCGGGCGAGCCGATCAGCATGCCCGTACGGGTGTGCAGGCTGTCCCCGCCGAGGCCGTCCATGGCACGGGCGATGCCGAAGTCGATCACGCGCGGCCCGTCCACGGTCACGAGGACGTTGGAGGGCTTCAGATCGCGGTGGATCAGCCCCGCCGCGTGCACGGAACCGAGCGCCGCCGCGAGCCGGTTGGCGAGGGTGCGGACCGAGTGCTCGGGCAGCGGACCGAAGTCCTTCGCGACCACGGCCGTCAGGTCGGGTCCGGGGATGTACTGGGTCGCCACCCAGGGCACCGGCGCCTCGGTGTCGGCGTCGAGCACGGCCGCCGTCCACTCCCCGCCCACCCGCCGGGCGGCCTCCACCTCGCGCGCGAAGCGCCGGCGGAACTCGGGGTGCTGGGCGTACTCGGCCTGCACGACCTTGACGGCGACCGTCCGTCCGGCCTCGGACCGGCCGAGGTACACCAGTCCCATCCCGCCCGCGCCGAGCCGGGCGATGAGGCGGTACGGGCCGATGCGCGTCGGATCTTCGGTGATCAACTGGTCCACGGAAGCAACATAGTTGAGGCGCGTGCGGCGGGGTGGCGGAACCGCACCGCGATTCCGGGGACATAATGCGCATGCGGGCAGCAACCACGAGGACCTACCATCCCCTTTCATGATCGACTGGATGGCCGTCGCGGCCGCCGACTGTGCCGTGCCCCCCGACCACCCCATGGACGACCTCGTCCGCGAACTCTCCCGCGCCCTGGCGGATCCCGACCCCCTGGTCCGGGACGGCGCTCCCTACACCGTCCTCGCCACCTGGATCGCCCGGGGGACGATCGAGGCCCCCCGACGGCTCGCCCTGGGCGACGAGATGGCCGCCCGCTTCGCCGACCCGCGCGTCGAGGCCCGCACCTTCGCGCCCCTCGTCCTCGACATGCTGGTGGGAGCGGGGGACTTCAAGCCCGGCTGGGTGGACGCCTTCGCCCGCTGGTATCCGGCCGAGCGGGACCTGCGCGGCCACGACGCGACCCTCGGCTGGCTCCACGCCGTCGCGCACGGCGCGGACCTCCTCGCCGCCTTCGGCCTGCACCCCGAGGTGTCACCGGTACGGATGCTCGACCTCGCCGCCGCACGCCTGACGGCCCCCACCGACCACGTCTACGACCAACTGGAGGACGACCGGCTGGCCCGAGCCGTCGCCCGCGTCCTCACCCGCCCCGACCTGAGCGAACCCGAAGCCGTCGGCTGGCTGCGTCCCCTCGCCGAGCACTTCGGCGCCGACCGCCTCAGCACCCCGGTCCCCGCCCACCTCAGCAACTGCCTCCGCACCCTCCGCCTGCTCTACGTCCTCGCCGACCGCGGCGTGCGCCCCACCCCCGACCGGCCCGCCGACCCCCTCCCCCACCGCGAGGCCCTCAAGTCCGGCGTCGCCACCGTCCTCGACCGGATCGTCAAACGCTGACCGCCACCAGACCGTCGCGCCGGCTGCCGCCCCACGGCGGCAGCCGACCCGGCAGCGCCCACCTGACCCGGCGCACTGGAAGGCCGGTGAAATCCGGCTGGAGCGGGGCTCGGCCCGCACCCGCCCGGACGGACGGCCGCCCGGAACAGACGTGAGCCGTGTCACAGGGAACGTTCGCGCCGCACGGGTCCTCCTTCGGGTGTCGGCGTCTCTCGGCGTCGGTCCGATCTCGATCCCGATACGGAGGAGACCCCCATGGCGGTCATCGACATCGAGCGGTCCCGCGCGAGTGGCGGTGGGCGTGCCGTCGCCGTGTTGCTCGCTGTGCTCGCGCTGGCGCATGTCTACTGGGCGACCGGCCTGACCTGGCCGGCGGCGGATGAGCGGAGTCTGTCGCTCGCGGTTCTGGGTGGTGTCGTGTCCTTCGGGCCGGGGTGGTGGTGCCGCTGGCCGTGCTCGAAGGGGGTGCGGCGGTGGCGGTGGCAGCCCGTGCGCGGGGGGTGGGAGGTGGTCGGATTCCGCGCCTCGTCACGTACGCGGTAGCGGGCGGGATGTTGCTGCGTGGGGTGGTCGGTCTGGTGTGGATCGTGGTCGGCCGGAACGGTTCCGGGGCGGCTTTCGCGTGGTTGAACGCGCTGCTGTACACGCCGCTGTGTCTGGTCTTCGGTGGGGCGGCCCTGCGTGCCGCCCGCTGAGGCCGCCGAACCGGTCGGGCGGGGGGTGGCGCGGGTGGAGGCGGCCGGGACCGTGGACCGGGGTGTCGCGCTCGTGCGGGCCGCCCGGCGCGGGGACACCTTGGCGCTGCACGACCTGCTGGACCACCTCACCCCGTACATCGCGCGGATCTGCCGGCCGATCGCACTCGACGACGGGCCGGACGCCGCTCAGGAGGCCCTGGTGGCCGTCTTCACCTCGTTGCGGTCGCTGCGGGAGCCCGAGGCGCTGTACGGGTGGGTGCGGGCGATCGCCGTGCGGGAGGCGGTACGGGTCGCCGGGCGGGCGGCGCGGGTGCGGCGGCGGAGCTCTCCGACGTGCCGGAGCAGGGTGATCCGCTGCTGGCCGCCGACATCGACGACGTCCTGTCCCGGTTGTCGCCCGCGCACCGGGCGGTGCTGGTGCTGCGGGACGTCGAGGGGTTGGACGAGGAGTCGGCGGCGGCACTTCTCGGGGTGCCGGCCGGCACGGCGAAGTCCCGGTTGCACCGGGCACGGCAGAGTTTCCGAAGGGCGTGGTCCGGGTGAGCGGGGACGAGGCGATGGTCGACGACGTGCGGCGGCTGCGGGTCATGGGCGCCGCCGTCCGGGGCGCGCGGATCGTGGAGCGGGTGCTGCCCGCGCCGCTGGAGACGGTGTGGGCCGTCATGGGTGATCTGGAGGGCGGCTTCGGCCAGTTCCAGCCCGACATGCGGTCGGTGCGGGTGCTGCGCCGGGACGGCGACCGGGTGGAGGCCCTCGCCCGCAGCCGCTACGGTCTGCGGGCCCACCTCCACGGGGTCCTGCGGCCCGGCTGGTGCTGGCTGCAGAGCCGGTTCCTGGTGATCGGGATGGCCGCGGTGGACGAGGGCGGCTCGACCCGGGTGGCGCTCACCGGCGGTGTCCGGGTCCCGGGGCGGACCGCGCTGGTCCCGTTCGGGGCGCGCCGTGAACTGGAGCGGGCCATGGCGCGCCTGGCCGAACGGGTCACACGTCCTGGATCCGCCGGAACGGGCGGTCGGCCTCCAGGGTGAACGCGACGTCCAGGAGGGTGCGTTCGGCGCCGGGGCGGGCGGAGAACATGACGCCGAGGGGCAGGCCGTCGTCGGTGGCGCGGGTGCTGGGGAGGGAGATCGAGGGGGTGCCGACGACGTTGTCGACGGGGGTGAAGGCGACGTAGGCCAGGATGCGTTCGATGAGCTCGGGGTAGGGGACGGTCGGGGCGAGGCGGCCGATCGGCGGGGCGGGGTGGGCGAGGACCGGGGTGAGGAGGAGGTCCAGGCCGCGGAAGGCCGCCGCGTAGGCCTCCTTGGTGCGCTTGAGGCGCCGCAGGACGCCCGGGGTGCGGCGCCAGTTCTCCAGGTAGGTCGCGCGCAGTCCGCGGCTGAGGCCGTCCATGCGGTGCCGGTCGAAGTCGGCGCCGAGGGTGCGGCCGGTGGCGCCGAGGAGGAAGGAGAGCATCCCCCAGTAGGTGAGGAAGTCCTCGGTGAAGCGCGGGTCGACGGCGATCTCGACCGGCTCGACGGTGTGGCCGAGGCGTTCGAGCCTCGCCGCCGTCTCCGTGACGGCCTCGCGGGTGGCGGGGTCGGAGGCGACGCCGTTGGGCGAGTCGAGGAGGAAGCCGATGCGCAGGGGCCGTCCGGAAGGGCCTTCGACCAGGCCCACGGGCGGCAGCTTCGGGTTGCGCCAGTGCGTCTCGGCGGCGGCGAGGAAGGCGGCGGTGTCCCGTACGGAACGGGTGACGACGCCGTCGACGACGAGGTCCAGGGGCAGTTGGCGGCTCTGGGCGTTCGGCACGACCCTGCCGCGGGTCGGCTTGAGGCCGACGAGTCCGCAGCAGGCGGCGGGGATCCGTATGGAGCCGCCGCCGTCGTTGGCGTGGGCGATCGGCACGGCTCCGGCGGCGACGAGCGCCGCGCTGCCGCCCGAGGAGCCGCCCGCGGAGTGGCCGGTGTGCCACGGGTTGCGGACGGGTTCGGCGGTCTCGTACTCCGTGGTCGGGCTGAAGCCGAACTCGGGCAGCCGGGTCTTGCCGAGCACGGTGACGCCGCTGCTCAGGAACTGCCGGGCGAAGGGCGCGTGCCGCCGGGCCAGCCGGGGCGTGAAGGCGGCGCTGCCGTGGCCGGTGGGCAGCCCCTGGTGGTCGGTGTTGTCCTTGACGAAGGTCAGGACGCCCGCGAAGACGCCGCCGGTGCCGGGCACCGGGGCGTCGGCGTGCACCTGGACGGCGTGGAGCCGCTCCTCGACGGCCCGCACCCGCTCGGCCGCGTCCCGGGCGGCCTCGGCGGCGCCGACCTCGCCGCGCCGGATCGCCTCGGCGAGCCCGACGGCGTCGTGCTCTCCCAGGGCGTCGTCCCGGAAGGCGTGCACCCTGGTCCTTGCGTCGAAAGTCGTCACCGCTGCCTCAGCCCCCGGCCGTGTGGATGGTCGCCCCCATCATTGCCTACCAGCGGGTAACAGGCGAGGGGTCGGCGGCCGGAGGCGTGGGAACGTTCCTCAGGTGACGGTCAGTTCGTTGACGGCGACGTTGCCCCACTGGCGGTTGGCCGCCTTCACCACGAGTCGCAGCTGTGAGGTGTCGACGGGGGCGGGCAGGGTGAGGGTGCGCCGTTCCACGGTGGAGGTGTTGCTGTTCCAAGTGATCGCGGCGTCGGCGAGCCTGGTGGTCCAGGCCGAGCCGTCCCAGGTCTGGACGTCGACCCGGGTGAAGCCCTGTCCCTGGCCGAAGTGGGTGGCCAGGGTGACCGCGCCGATCCGGCGGACGGTGCGGAGGTCGAGCGTGATGCTGCCGGGGAGCGTCACGTTGACGGGGCTGGCCCAGCTGGTGGCCTCGCTCCCGTCGGCCACGGCGGCGATGGCGCCCTGGCCGGTGCCCATCGTGGTGGAGGCGAGGGGCGCCCGTAGCTGCCCGGCGCGCCCTGGACGGCGCCGACGGCGACGGTGGCGGGAGGGCGGCGCCGAGGATGTCGTGGCCGCCGTTGCCCGCGACGGCCAGGCCCGCGTCGATGGCGGCGGAGCCGGAGAGCGGCCGGTAGCCGGTCAGGTCGGCGCAGGAGGCGGCGGTGCCGGGGCGGTGAGCTTCGGGTCGCCGGTGAGGGCGGCGGTGTCGGGCGGGACGGGGCCGCCCCGGTAGAGGTTGTTCCGGTAGGTGATGCCGGCGGTGTCGTAGGGCAGGTTCGCCTGGTTGACGAAGAGGTTGTTGCGGAAGGTGACGTTCTTCGGGTTGTGGTAGACCTGCGCGATCTTGTACAGCGGCCGGTTCGGCGAGGACGAGACGTAGACGGTGTTGTTGTAGACGTCGATGCCGTCGGTGTTGGTGGAGAAGGTGAAGATCTCGTTGCCGTCGTTCTGGCTGATGTTGTAGCGGACGATCCCGCCGGCCGGGGCGGTGCCGAGGAGACGGAGAGGAAGAAGCCGCCGCCGTTGTCGTGGCTGTAGTTGTACTGGACGAGGCTGTCGTGGGTGGAGGCGTCCGCGTCGAAGGCGGTGCAGTCGAGTCCCCGGCCGCCGAAGCGGGCGCCGTACACCTCGTTGTACTGCACGGTGGTGCGGTCGGCGCCCGACCACCAGATGCCGACGTTGGTGGTGGTGGAGGTGGGCCGGGCGACGGTGTTGTACTCGACGAGGGTGTCGGCGACCTGATTGGGGTTGATGCCGCCGGAGCCGACGTCGTGGACGAAGTTGCCGCGGATCACCAGACCGGTGCTGGGCCGGAACGGCCCGTACTCGGTGGAGGGGACGCCCAGTTCGGACCAGAGCGAGGTCCAGCCCTCGCGCTGCATCCAGGTGGACCAGGTGGTGATGCCGTACGCCTTGGTGTCGGCGATCTCGTTGTCCTCGATGAGCATGCCGGTGTAGTACGTCGGGACGCTGTTGCCGCGGACGTTCACGAGGATGCCGGCCGAGCCGATGTTGCCCTTGCCGAGCTGGGCGACGCCGTCGATGCCGTGCACGTACAGATTGCGCAGGGTGATGCCGGGGACGGCGCCGATGTCCTTGGCCCTGACCTCGACGCCCACGCGCCAGGTGGTGGAGCCGGTCCCGTTGGTGACCTCCAGGCCGTCCAGGGTCCAGTGCGTCAGGTTCTCCAGGAGGACCGCCGACGGCACGGTGTTGGCACCCGCGATGACCGGCTTGGCGCCGCTGCCGTACGAGGTCGCGGTGACCGGGGCGCCCTCGGCGCCCGAGCCCCTGGGGGCGAACTGGCCGGTCCAGGCGCGTCCGGCGAGGAAGCGGACGGTGTCGCCCGGCTGGAAGACCTGCTGGTTCACCCGGGCAAGGGTGCGCCAGGGGTGCCGGTGGAGGTGCCGTCGGCGGTGTCGCTCCCGCCGGCGGAGTCCACGTAGTACGTGGTGCCCGTGTACGCGGTGCCCGTCGCCGCACGGGCGGCGACGGGCGGTGCGGCGACGGCCAGGGCCGTGCCGAGGGCCGCCGAGAGAAGGGTGCGCCTGCTGTGCATGAAGCCTCCTGGAAGAAGTGCCTACATCACAAAGGGACTTTCATAAGTGCTCGCCCGGATCTGACCGTCCGGGCCTGGCCGTTCGGATCTGGCCGTTCGGACCTGGCCGTCCGGGCCCCGCGGGCTACTTGCCGATGCCCGCCGTCATGCCCTCGACGATGCGGCGGCCGCACCACAGGTAGAGGACGATCATCGGGAAGACGAGGATGGCGATTCCGGCGAACATGCCGCCCCAGTCGGACGAGTACTGCATCGTCCCGTAGAGGTGGAGCAGGGCGACGGGCAGCGTGCGTTCGTCCTCGCCGGGGGCGATCACCATGACGAGCAGGGTGGAGTTCCACAGGCCGATCACGTTGAGGACGAGCACCGTGACGATGCCGGGCCGGGCCAGCGGGACGATCACCTGGACGAAGGTCCGCAGCGGTCCCGCCCCGTCCAGCTCGGCGGCCTCCTCCACCTCCTGGGGAGGGGCGGAGGTAGCCGCTGAGCACGAAGACGGCGAAGGGCAGGGAGAGCGCGACCTCGAAGACGAGCAGGGTGATCCGGTCGTCCCACCAGCCGGTGACCCAGTCCACCATGAAGGTGCTGAGCGACAGTTTGACGACCACGACGGGGATGACCAGGGTCTGCAGCGGGATGCTCATGCCCAGGGCGAAGTAGCTCGTCAGGCGCTCCGCGGCGCGCCGCGTCGAACGGGCGAGGACGTAGGCCGCGGGCGCCGCGAACCCGACGATCAGGAACGAGCCGACCGCCGTGAGCAGGACGCTGTTGAGGGCGGCCCGGGAGAACTGCGCGGCCTGCCACGCCCGCGAGTAGTTCCCCCACTCCGGCGCGGACGGCAGGGCGAAGGGGCGGAGCCACACGTCGCCCGGGGACTTGAGCGACTGGAGGCCGACCCAGGCCACCAGGACCAGGTTGAAGGCCACCCAGAGCCAGAGCGCGAGCGCGGTCAGTCTCGGGACCAGGACGTCTCCGAGCAGCCGGGCCACCGGGCGGTCGGCGCGTACGGAATTCACGAGAGCTCCACTCGGTCGCGGCGCGTGACGCGGCGGATCAGCAGGATCAGGACCGCGGTGACCAGGACGACGAACACGCCCATGGCCGCGCCCTGCCCCAGGTCGGGGACGGTGTGGCCGCCGGAGACGGTGATGTACTGCTGGACGGCCACCGTGCGCGCTTCGAGCGGCGGGTCGCCGGGGGTGCCGCCCGTGGTGAACGCGAGCACGATCTCGAACACCTTGAGGCTGTTGACCACCCACAGCACGGCGGCCACGGAGAACACGTCCCAGGTCAGCGGGAGCGTGATGTACCGGAACTGCTCCCACTTGGTGGCCCCGCTGAGGTGGGCGTCCTCGTAGAGGTGCGGGGGGATCGCGTCCACGGCCGACATCATCAGGGCGATGTAGAAGCCGGTCGACGACCACACCAGGCCGGCGATGACGCACCGGAACACCAGGTCGGGGCCGAGCCAGGGCAGCCCCTCGATCCCGACCGCGCCCAGGAGTTCGTTGACCGCTCCGTCGGGGTTGAGCAGGAAGCCGACGGCCGCGCCGACGGCGATCGCCGAGATGATCATGGGCAGGAAGACGACGGACCGGATGAACGCGCGGCCCTTCGCCTGCCGCAGCACGGTCATCGCCAGGAACGTGGCCGCGAAGACGGCGGCGCCGCCGCCCACGGCCAGGACGAGCGTGTTCCCGAACGAGGAGCGGAACGCGTCGTTCTGGAGGAGGGAGGTGTAGTTCCTCAGCCCTCGCCAGGACATCTCGGCGCCGGGGCCGGCCCAGCGGTGGAGGCTGACCCAGACCCCGTACAGCGCGGGCCCGACGAACAGGGCGGTGTAGAGCACGAGCGCCGGGAGCAGGAGGGGCCAGAAGGCCCGCTCCCGCGCCGGGCGCGGCCTGCGCCGCCCGCGTTCCCTCACTGGTGTGCTCGGACGGGAGTCGCGCGGGATCCTGACCGCGGTCGCGCTCATGGTCACCTGTTTCGGACGTCGGGGAGGCGGGTCAGCCGTTGGAGGCGATGAAGGTGGCGGTCTTCCGCCGGCCCTGGGCGACGAACTCCTCCGCGGAGAGCTTTCCGCCGAGGAGCTTGTCGTCGAGCGGCAGGAAGACGTCGGTCCACCAGGCGTTCAGGCCGGGGGCGCCGTCGTACGGCTTGTGGACCGCGGTGGCCCCGGTGATGGCCTTCTGCAGGCTGATCAGGTTGCCGGGCGCGGGGACGTCGGAACGGGAGGGATGTTCAGCGCCTCGGTGCCGATGCGCGCGGTGTACTTCTTCTGCTGGAAGAAGGCGAGGAACCTCTTCGCGGCCTCGGGGTGCCTGCCCTTGGCGTTGACGCCCCAGCCGAGCGTCCCCGCCTCGACGGAGTTCTTTCCGCCGGCCGGGTACTGGAAGGAGTTGATCCGCGCGTCGGCGGGCAGTTTGGACTTGACCTCGCTGGTCAGCCAGGTGCCGTTGATGTTCAGGTCGTAGCCGCCGGCGGCGAACCGGTCCTGGGCGGCGGGGAACTTGGTGGCCGTGAAGTCCTTCTGGAAGTAGCCGCCCTCGGCGAGCTTCTGCACCTGCCGGGCCGCGGCCAGCACTTCCGGCCGGTCCCAGGCCCTGGCGTCGGTGCCGAGCGCGTACAGGCTGCCGGCGCCGTGGGCGCGGACCAGGGCGGAGTAGAACCAGTACGCGTTGTAGAAGGGGACCGTGCCGTCCTGGCCGAGGGGGGTGCGGCCGGCCTTCTTGGCCTTGTCCAGGTAGGCGAGGAACTCGTCCCAGGTGCGCGGGGGCCGGGCAGCCAGGTCGGGGTGCCGGGTCGCGTCGAACCACACGCCGGTCGAGATGACCGTGTGCGGGATGAGGGCGAGGCCCTTCTCGTCGGACGAGGCCTGCTTGGCGGCGGGCGACAGCACCTCGCCGACGGTCTTGCCGTCGCCCGGGATCTTCGCGGTGAGCACGTCGTCGAGGGGGGCCAGCAGGTTCTGGGCGCGGAACTTGGCGATGTTGTCGGTGGCGGTGTCGAAGAGGTCGGGGCCCCGGCCGGCGGCCATCTCGGTGGGGAGGCCGTCCGTGCCGTTGCGGCCCATCCACTTCACGTCGACCTTGACGCCGGTCTGCGCGGTGAAGTCGGCGATGGCCGCCTGGAAGATCTTGGCCTGCGGTTCGTCCGCGCCCCAGGTCGCCGTGTAGGAGAAGGAGTTCGCCTCCTCCCCCGAGGCGGCGTCGCCGCCGTTCTTCTTGCCGCAGGCGGTGGTGGTGAGGGCCAGGGCGCCGAGCAGGGCGAAGGCGGTCACCCGTGAGCTGAGCTGCTTCATCGCGTCTTCTTTTCTGGGAGGTCCAGCGGGGGAAGGCCGGTCACCGTGCGGGTGCGGCGGGCGGTCTCGGCGGCCCAGACCACGCGGTGCGTGGCGAGGCTCTCGCGGCCGGTGGACCGGATCGACGTCGGGTCTCCGCTGCTCACGGCCTCGACGAAGGCGTCGAGCAGTGCCTCGTCGCCGCCGCCGTGGCCCTCGGCCGCCGAGGCGTCGGCTCCGGTGCCGGTGTCGACGGTGGTGTGGCTGTCGGTGAGGAAGTCGTGGACGCGGAGCCGTACCCCGTCGCCCTCGATGGAGCCGTGGGTGCCGAAGATCCGGGTCTTGCGGTGTTCCAGGGCGGCGAAGGCCGTCATGGTGAAGCTGGCGGTGGTGCCGTCGCCGAACTCCATGTCGACGACCTGGCTGTCGACGACGTCGTTGTCCGCGCCGTACACGCAGCGGCCGTACGGTCCGTCCCGCAGGGCCGTCAGCACGCCCTGTTCCGTGTGGTCGTCGGTGACGGCGGACAGCGGCCACCACTCCTTGGCCGGATCGCCGAGGCAGCCCAGGTAGATCCGGCGGGCGGAGTACGGGCAGCCGGCCTCCACGCGGCAGTCGAGGCAGCGGGCGGCGGCTCCCTCGGGCCGCTTCTCCGGGCGGAAGTGCACGAGGTTCCCGAAGGAGGAGACCCGCTCCGGGAGGGCCCCCTTGATGTGGACCATCCAGTCCAGGTCGTGGCAGGCCTTGGCGAGGAGCATCGGCGCCGACGCGGCCTCGTTGCTCCAGTTGCCCCGTACGAAGGAGTGGGCCTGGTGCCACCAGCCGACCTGTTCCAGGTGCTGGATGTTCATGACCTCGCCGATGCGGCCCTCGGCCAGGAGCTCCTTGAGCACCTCGGTGTAGCGCGTGTACCGCATGACGTGGCAGACGGCGAGGAGGACGCCGTGGCGTTCGGCCGCCTCGGTGATGCGGACGGCCTCCTCCTCGGTCGGCGCCATCGGCTTCTCCAGGAGCAGGTGGTAGCCGCGTTCGGCCGCGAGGACCGCGGGGCCGACGTGCATGCGGTCCTGGGTCGAGATGATCGCGGCGTCGGCGAGCCGGTCCCGGTCGAGCAGGTCGCGCCAGTCCGCGAAGACGTTCCCGGCCGGGATGCCGTGCTCCGCGGCGAAGCGCGTGCGGCGCTCCTCGTCCGGTTCGGCCACCGCCACCACCCGGGCGCGGCCGGTGGCCAGGGCGCGGCGGGCATACCCGTGCCCCGTAACCCCGCCCCGATGACGGCAAGTCGGACTTCGGAACCCCTCATCGACACGTCCTCCGTGGCTTGCGGCCTACTAATGAAGGATGTTTTTATTTGTGGACTGAGTTCCTGTCAATACGTGTGGAGGAGTCGGTAGTTGAAGATCCGGGGCAGCGACGGCTCGCGCTTGAGAAGGATCAACCTGGTCGCCACCCTGCGCGCGCTGCGGGGGGAGCCGCCAGTGGGGCTCACCGAACTCGCGGCCCGCGCGGGCCTTTCCCGCCCGACCGTCGAGGGACTCGTCGAGGATCTGCTCGGCCAGGGGTGGCTGAGCGAGATGCCCCGGGAGAGCGGGCAGATGGGCCGGCCGCGGCGGCTCTTCCGGTTCCGCGCCGAGGCCGGACACGTCCTCGGGATCGACGTGGGCTCGTCCAGCGTCCGCGCCACGGTCTGCGACCTCGACGGCGTGGCGGCCGGCCGGTGCACCCTCCGGGCCGACGCCTCCTCCGGGCGCGCCGAACGGCTGGCCGTCATGCGCGCCGCGGCCGCCGGGCGCTCTCCGCCGCCGGGGTCCCCGCCGGCGCGGTGACGGCCGTCTGCGTGGGCACGACCGGGGTGGTGACCGCGACGGGAACGGTGCGGCTCTCCGACAGCCTGCCCGAGTGGACCGGTCTCGACCTGGCGGCCGAGGTGGGCCGGGACTTCGACGCCCCAGTCCTCGTCGAGAACGACTGCAACCTGGCCGCCCTCGCGGAACGCTGGGCCGGCGTGGCCCAGCAGGTCGACGACGTGGTCTTCGTGCTGTCCGGCATGCGCACCGGCTGCGGCATGCTCATCCGGGGCGAGCTGCACCGCGGCCGCCGGGGCGCGGCCGGGGAGATCGGCGCCCTTCCGCTCGTCGGCTGGCACCGGGCCCCCGCCCACCTGGCCGCCTTCCGGGACTGCCCCGGGGACCCCGCCCGAGGAGACGGGCGGCCTGGTCTTCGCCGCGGCCAGGTCCGGCGACCCGCGGCGCGCTGGGCCGTGGAGCAGTTCGCCCACGACCTGGCCGAGGGCATCGCCGCGCTCGTCCTCACCGTCGACCCCGACCTCGTCGTCCTCGGCGGCGGAGTGTCCCGCTCCGCCGACGTCCTGATGGAGCCCTCCGCCGCCACCTGGACCCGCTCTGCCTGGAACCGCCCGCCCTCGCGATCTCCGGCCTCGGCGACCAAGCGGTGGTCCTCGGAGCCGTACGCCACGCCCTCGACCACGTCGACGCACGCCTGTACGACGTCGACACACCACTGCCGGCGCCGCGACCGGCACGGGGCGCCGGGTCGGGGCGGCGCCGGGCACCGGCTCGGGGCCGACATCGGGCCGCGCTTCGGGGCGGCGGCGGGCCTCGCTTCGGGGACGGCTTCGGACTCCGCCTCGGGGCCGGCTTCGGAACTCGTTTCGGACCCCGCCTCAAGACCGGCGTCGGTACCCGCGTCGCGCCCGTCCCCGGCCGGCCGGTGCCTGACGTGGAGTTGATCCCCGGCCGACCTCGGCCCACCGTCGCCCGGGACCTTTCCCCTCACGCCCACGACCTCGCTGACGGCGGGCGAAGGTGCACGGGAGGCGGCGGCGCTGCTGCGGGAGCTGCTGCGCCCGGCCACCGGGTTGCCGTTCGCTCCGGCCGGGGTAGCGCGCGGGGGCACGATCGTCCTGGCCGTCGATGAGCGGGCGGGGTGGGAGCTCGGTGCCGAGGGGTACCGCCTGGATGTCATGCCCGAGCGGGTGCTGCTGGTGGCGGCCGCGCCCGCCGGGCTGCTGCGCGGTGTCCAGACGCTGCGTCAGCTGCTGCCGGCCGAGGCGTGGGGGACCGGCCGGTCCGGGGTGTGTGCTGGAGCTGCCCTGCGGGTCCGTACGGGACGTGCCGCGCTTCCGCTGGAGGGAGCCCATCTGGACGTGGCGCGCTGGTGGATGCCGACCGGGTTCCTGTTCCGTTACGTGGATCTGCTCGCCGCGCACAAGCTGAACGTCCTGCACCTGCACCTCACCGACGACCAGGGCTGGCGGATGGAGATCGGGAGCCGTCCCCGGCTCACGGAGGTGGGGGCCTGGCGGTCCCGCAGCATGGCCGGGGCGCTCGCCGAGGAGCGGTACGACGACGTCCCGCACGGCGGTTTCTACACCCGGCGCGAGCTGGGCGAGCTCGTCGCGTACGCGGCCCGGCGGGGGGTCCGCGTCGTCCCCGAGATCGATCTGCCGGGCCACACGCAGGCGGCGCTCGCGGCCTACCCGGAACTGGGCGGCGGGACCGGCCCGGACGAGCGCGTCGAGGTGTCCCCGCTGGGGCGTGCACGACCGGATCCTGGACGCCTCCGACGCGTCCCTGGACTTCTGCCGCGACGTCCTGGAGGAGGTCCTCGACGTCTTCCCCTCCCGTTTCGTGCACATCGGCGGCGACGAGGTGCCGACCACCCGCTGGCGGAGCTCCCCCGCCGCCCGGCGCAAGGCGCGCGAGCTCGGGCTGACCGTCGACGGGCTGCACGGCTGGTTCACCGGGGAGCTGGACGCCTGGCTGCACGCGCGGGGCCGCCGGACCGTCGGCTGGGACGACGTGCTCGTCGCCGGGCGGGCGCGCCCGCTGTCCGAGGGCGCGACGGTGATGTCGTGGCTGGGGGCCGACGGGGCGCTCGCCGCCGCGGCCGCCGGACACGAGGTGGTCATGACTCCGTACGACTGGACCTATCTGGACTACGGCCAGGCCGAGGGCCCGGACGAGCCGCTCTCCATGGGCCATGTCACCACCCTGGAGAAGGTCTACGCCTACGAGCCGGTCCCCGCATCCCTGACGGAGAGCCAGGTCCTCGGCACCCAGGGCCAGTTGTGGACCGAGTACCTCCCGACGCCGGAGCGCGTCGAGTACGCGGCCTTCCCCGGCTCTGCGCGCTCGCCGAGGTGGCCTGGTCGTCGCCGTCCGGCCGGTCCTACGGGAGTTCCTGGGCCGGCTGCGCCCGCACCTGGCCAGGCTGGACCGGATGGGCGTGCGCTACCGGCCGCTCGACGCGCCCTCCCCGGGACTGACCCGCGCCTCCCGTCCGTCGGTCGCGGCGGGCCGGGACGAGGGCCGTGAGCATCAGGGCGGCGGTGAGGGCGAAGGCCGCCGGGTAGCCGGTCCGGGCCGCGAGGAGCCCGAAGCCGACGGCCCCGACGCCCATGCCCGCGTCGAAGGCGAAGTTCCACAGGGCGCTGACGGTTCCGTAACCGGAGGCGGGGACCCTCGCGTACATCAGCGTCAGGGTGGTGTTCTGGGTGACGCCGAAACCGATCCCGAACAGGGTCACGCCGATGACGACGGCGACCGGGCTGCGGGTCAGGGCGGTGAGCAGCGTTCCCCGGCCGCGAGGACGAGGCCGGGCAGCAGGAGCGCGGCCGGCCCGTGCCGGTCGCCGTGCCGGCCGACCACCCAGCGGGCGGCGGTCGCCGCGGCGGACTGGGCGAACAGGGCCGTGGCGACGACGCCCGAGGAGGCCGAGGGACGGCGAGCGGGAGGAAGGTGACGAGGATGCCGGTGGCGAGCGCGGTGGCCGCGAAGACGAGGGCGGGCCGCAGCAGCGCGCCCGTCCGGAACCCGGCGGCCATCCCGATCGCCCCTCCGGGGCCGGATCGCGGTCCGGCAGGCCCGGCACCGAGACCACGGCGGCCAGCGCGGCCACGGCTCCGGCGGCGAAGACGGGCCCGTACCCCACGTGCGCCGCGAGCCACACGCCCAGCGGCAGCGCCACCAGCGACGGGACACCGGACACGATGCCGACGAGCGCGAGTCCCTCGCCCCGGCGTTCGGCCGGTATGAGGGCTGCCGTCAGGGCGCCCCCGCGACGACCGTGAAGGCGAAGCCCAGTCCGCGCAGGACGCAGATCGCCGCGACCCAGACCGCGCTGCCGGACGCGGGGAACGCGAACGCGGGCGCGCCGAGGAGGACGAGGCCCGTCACCAGCGCGAAGCGGTAGCCGAAGCGGGCGACGAGCCGGGGGTGACCAGCTCGCCTCCCACCGTGGCCAGCATCAGCGCGCCCGTGGCGAGCCCGGCGGCGTCGCCGTGGCCGCCGCCGGATTCCTCGGCGTAGAGGGGACGACCGACAGGAGCAGATAGAAGCTCGTCGAGGCGCCGATGATCGAGACGAAGCGCAGCAGCAGGGGCCGCGTCACCAGGGGCGGCCGTGAACCAGCGGCCCCTTCTTGGGAGTTGAGCGTCTTGGTCACCCGACGACGCTATGGCCCCGGCAGGCCGCCGGTAAGATCCGATTCCATGCCTCTGGAGTGGTCCGGTCTGTCGCCCGAGCTGCTGCTCGTCGTCGACCGGGACCGTGGCGGGCCGCTGCGCTCCCAGCTGGAGCTCGGGCTGCGGGACGCGATCCGGACCGGGCGCCTCGGGGTCGGCGAACGGCTGCCCTCCTCCCGCGAGTTGGCCCGTGTGCTCGGGGTGTCGCGCGGGCTCGTGCAGGAGTGCTACGCCCAACTGCAGGCCGAGGGTTATCTCGTGACGCGCGTCGGCTCCGCCACCCGGGTCGCCACCGGCGCGGGGACACCGCCGGCGCCCCCGTCGCCGCCCCCGGCCCCTTCGCGTCTGACGGCCGACTTCACCTGGGGCGTCCCGGATCTGGCCGGCTTCCCGCTCGCGGACTGGCTGTGGGCCATGCGCGAGGGGCACGCGCCATGCCGGCGTCGGCGCTCGGATACGGAGATCCGCGCGGCAGTACGGAGCTGCGCGAGGTCCTCGCCGGGTATCTGCGGCGGGTGCGCCGCCGCGGCGGATCCGGAACGGACGGTGATCTGCTCCGGCTACGCCCAGGGTCTCGGCCTGGCCCTGCGCGCCCTGGCCGGGACGGGCGTCCGCACGGTGGCGTACGAGGACCCCGGCTCGCCGGCGGCGGTCTCCTCGGCCGCGGCCTCGGCGGGGATGTCGGCGGTGCCCGTGCCGGTCGACGAACTCGGCGTCGACGTGCGGGCGCTCGCCGCGACCGGCGCCCGCGCCGTCGTCGTGACCCCGCCCACCAGTGGCCCACCGGCGTCGCCCTGGCACCGGAGCGGCGGCTCGCGCTGATCGAGTGGGCCAGGAGCCGGGACGCGGTGATCGTCGAGGACGACTACGACGCCGAGTTCCGGTACGACCGGGAGCCGGTGGGCGCCCTGCAGGGCTAGCCGCCGACCGGGTGATCTCCTGGGCACGGTGAGCAAGTCCCTCGCTCCGGCCCTGCGCATCGGCTGGATGCTCTGTCCGGCGGCGCTCACCGGAGCGGTCGTCGAGCAGAAGCGGCTGAGCGACCGCGGGTCGCCCACGCTCGACCAGCTCGCCCTGGCGAGGATGATCGAGTCCGGCCGCTTCGACCGGCACCTGCGGCGGATGCGGGCGACCTACGCGGCCCGGCGCTCGGCCCTGGTGGCGGCGCTCGCCGAGCACGCCCCGAGGTCGGGGTGAGCGGCCTCGCGGCGGGCTTCCACGCGGTCGCCCGCCTCGCGGGACCGGCCGACGAACAGGCCCTCGTCGCCGCGCCCGCGCCCGGTCCGTCGGCCTCTACGGCATGAGCGCCTGCCTCACCTCTCCTCGGCGGAGCCGGGTCCGGTGCGGCTGGTCCTGGGCTTCGGCAATGTCGGCGAGCGCGCCATCACGGCGGGCGTGGCGGCGGTCGGTGACCTGCTGAGGGGCCGGTAGGACGGCTCCGCGACGGTCGGGCGCCGACGGCTCCCGACCGGTCCGTGGAAAAAACTTCGACGGAAGGCGAATCCTCTCGGGGCCTCCCCGTCTCTTGTGTGCGTACCGGCCGAACGGGCCGGACCGAACCGGGAGGAAACAGCAATGATGGTCACCGCTCTCATCGTGGTCGGCGTGGTGCTCGTGGGTGCGTGCGGCTGGCACCTGATGCGGCGCTTCAACCGGAGCCGTGGCTGACCGGCGCCCGCGCGCGGGACGCCTTCCGGTAGGAGTACCTCATGAACCAACGTTTCCACTGGCCGGACGAGCGGCTGATCAGGGCCGCCCAGGACGGCGACGTCACGTCGCTCACCACCGTCGTCATGGAATCGCAGCCGCACGTGCGGAAGTTCGCGCTGTCGCTGTGCGCCTCGCCGCAGGACGCGGAGGACGCGGCACAGGAGGCGTTGATCATCCTCTACCGGAAGATCGGCACCCTGCGGGCCACCGGCGCGCTCGCCTCGTGGATGTTCCGGATCGTGCGCAACGAGTGCCTCCGGCAGGTACGGCTGCTCGTCGCACGGCGCGACGAGCAGCCGGCCGGGCCGGAGGCGGGCGCGGAACCGTCCGCCGAGGAGGCGGTGCTGTACCGGCTGGAGGTGGAGCGGATCGCGGCGGCGGTCGGCGCCCTCCCCGCGACCAGCGGCAGGTCCTCGTCATGCGGGACGTGCAGGGCCTGCCGGGCAGGACCGTCGCCCACGCGCTCGGTCTGAGCCCCGCCGCGATGAAGTCGCGGCTGCACCGGGCGCGCACGGCCCTGCGCCACGCGCTGGAAACCACCGACCGGGCATCGGACCGGGCCGTCGACCACCCCGTCGAAGGAGACGCACGACCATGAACACCACGGTGAACCTCGTGAAGCCCCGTCCGGGCGCGAAGGCCCCGGTCATCGCACCCTCCGCGTCGTCCGCGCCGGCCCCGGTGCCGGACTTCGCCAGCCGCTCCGTCCCGCGCCACCTGGCGCGCGGCGCCGTCGGCTTCGGGCTGATCATCGGCTCGATCGCCCTCGTGCCCGTCGCCGGCCCGGTCACCCTGCTCGCGGCCCCGCTGGCCCTGATCGCCTTCCGCGGCTGCCCGACCTGCTGGATGGTCGGCCTGGCGCAGACCGTCTCCCGGGGCCGCCTGGAGCGCCGGTGCGTCGACGGCGTCTGCACCCTCACCAAGACGGACCCGGCGACCACCGAGGCCGACCCGGCGATCACCAAGGCCAACCCGGCGGCCACCGAGGCGGACCCGACGGCCAAGGCGACCACGGCGGCCAAGGCGGCCCCGGCGGCCAAGGGCTGACCCGAGATCGCCATGTGCGCGCCGCACACGGCGAGTTGACCTCCACTCTCCCTGTTGGCACAGTGGACAACAAGATATTGTCCAACGTGCCAACAGGGAGAAGTCATGCCTGCCGCACGCCGTCGGCGCACCCCGGATCAGGCACGCGCCGAGATCCTCGACGCCGCCACCGAGCTCATCGCACGGCACGGCCCCGACGGGGTCGGACTGCGCCGGGTCGCGGAAGCGGTCGGGGTGACGCACGGGCTCGTCACCCACTACTTCGGGACCTACCGGGCACTGGTACGGGCCGTGCTCGAACGCGAGAACGAGCGCAAGCGGGAGCTCGTACGGGAACGCATGCGGGCCGACGGGAGCGTGCCCTACGCCGCCGGCATGACCGAGGTGCTCTTCGAGATCCTCGCCGACGAGCGGTACGTCCGGCTGTGGACGTGGTCCCAGCTCCACGGCTGGGAGGACGGGGCCGCCCCGGACTCCCCCACGAACCTCTCCCGGCTGGTCGACGTGATCGAGGAGGGCGTCCGCTCGGTGCTCCCTCCGCCCGAGGGCCCCGACCGGGCGCGGATCGAAAAGGTCGTGCTGCTCGCCATGTCCGGCGCGTACGGCTACGCCCTCGGCCGCCGGTACTGGCTCGCCGATCTCGGACACGACCCCGACGAGCCCGGACACGACGCCGCCTACCGCACCGCCCTGTCCACCGCCCTCGCCGCCTACCTCGGAGGATCGACCCCATGACCCGGCACGACCTGGACGTCCTCGCCTCGGACGGCGAGCGTTCCGACGCCGAGGAACGGCTGAGGGCCGCCGTCGAGAACGGCCGGCTGCCGCTGGCCGATCTCGCGGCCCGCCTCGACGAGGTGCACGCCTCCCGCACCCGGGGAGACCTGGAGGAAGCCTGCCGCGCCTGCCGCGCCCGGGACCCAGGACGCGCTCGTGGTGGACCGGCCCCGACCTCCCGCGGCTTCGTCGCGGGCGTCTTCGGCGGCTTCGAGCGCAAGGGCCCCTGGATCGTGCCGCCCCGCATGACCGTCTGGTCGATGTGGGGCGGCGGCAGGATCGACCTCTCCGAGGCGCGCTTCAGCCGTCAGGACACCGAGATCCGCGCCATCGCCCTGTGGGGCGGCACCAGGATCGTCGTCCCGGAGGACATCGAGGTCGAGGTGCGGGGCTTCGGCCTGTTCGGCGTCTTCGACAAGCGCGCCGCCCGGCGGATCGGCAGGCCGGGCACGCCCCGGGTCGTCATCAAGGGCCTGGCCCTGTTCGGCGCGGTCGTCACCCGCAACGCGGTCGTCACCCACGACAAGGAGTAGCGACGAGGCAGAGAGCCCGGGGTCACGGCGGGACCGCCTCGATCGTGGCTCTCAAGCCGCGCAGTACGCGCGGGAGTTCACCCAGGGGCACGGTGGCGAGCGCCAGCCGCAGCGCCCGGGGGCGGTGGGGCCCGGTGGCGAAGGCGTCCCCGGTGGACACGAGGACGCCCGTTTCCGCGAGCGCGGCCGCGACGTGGTCGGGGCGCTGGTGGGGCTCCAGGCCGAGCCACACCGTGTAGGAGCTCGGGTGCGCGGTGAGGTCCATGCCGGCGAGCTCCTCGCGGGCGATGCCCTGCCGGGCCGCCGCGTCCGCGCGGCGGTCGCGCTCCAGGCGCGCCACCGTGCCGTCGGAGAGCCAGCCGGTGGCGAGCGCGGTGACGATCCCGGGGTTCCCCAGGTCGCCGCGCGAAGGCTCCGGGTGACCTGCTCCACGAGGCGGCCGGGCAGGACGGCGAAGCCGAAGCGCAGGCCGGGCGCCACGTTCTTCGACAGGCCGGCGACGTAACAGGTGCGTTCGGGCGCGAGGGTCCGCAGCGGCGGGGGCGGCGACGCGTCGAGGAACGCGTAGGTGCCGTCCTCGACGATCAGGCAGTCCCGCGAGCGGGCGAGGGCGACGAGCCGGTCGCGCCGCTCCCGGTCCAGGACCCAGCCGAGCGGGTTGTGCACGGTGGGCATCGTGTAGACGGCGCGGACGGGCCGGTCCCGGCACAGCCGGTCCAGGGCGTCCAGGTCGGGCCCCGTCGGCGTGACCGGCACCGGGGCCAGGTCGAGACCGTGCTCCGAGGCGAGGAGCCTGATGCCCGGGTAGCTGAGCGCGTCGACGGCGAGGACGTCGCCGGGCCGGGTGAGGGCGCGCAGCACGACGTCCAGCGCCTGCTGGGTCCCGCCCGTCAGCAGGACGTCCTGCGGCGCGGTGTCGATCCCCGGTCGAGGAGGTACGTGGCCACGGCCGCCCGGTCGCGCCGGCGCCCGCCCGGCGGATGCTGGTACAGCAGCGCCCCGGCGTCACCCGTCGCCGCCAGCGCCCGCAGGGCCTGCCGCAGCAGACCCGCCTGCCCGGGGCCAGGGGCTGGTTGAACGACAGGTCCGCCACCCGGGGCACGGACAGCGCGCGCGAGGGTTCGAGCCCGTCGTAGCCGGCCTGCTCGCGGACGAACGTCCCCGCCCCGGCTCCCCACGACCAGTCCCATGGCGGCGAGTTCGGCGTAGACCCGGGTGGCGGTGGCCAGCGCGATCCGCCGCTCGCGGGCGAGCGCGCGGTGCGTCGGGAGCCGGCTGCCCGCCGGGAGGGCGCCGGAGCGGATCGCGCCGGCGAACTCGTCGACGACGGCCTTGTAGGAGGGCGGTCGCACGCGGGCACCTCCGGGAACGGTCGGGACGGACGCGGTGTCCAGGACAGCCGCGTCCAGGACAGGCACATCCAGGACAGCTGCGTCCAGGACAGCTGCGTCCAAGGCAGCCACGTCCAGGACAGCCGCGTCCAAGGCAGTTGTATCCAGGACAATAGATGGCTCGTCCTGGATCGCCGCTCCTAGCCTCGGTGCGTCCGCACTCAGGCGAAACGGAGCACCCGGCATGACGGTCCGCACCGAACGGGACGACCACGTCGTCACGATCACCATCGACAGGGAAGCGAAGCTCAACGCCCTCGACTATCCGACGATCGACGCGCTGCTCGCCGAACTGGACCGCGTCGAGGCCGACGACCGGGTCCGGGCCGTCGTCCTGACCGGCGCCGGGCGCAGGGCGTTCAGCGCGGGGCGGACATCCTGTCCCTCGCGGGCAGCGTCGCGGGCGGGCCCGAGCGGGCGCTGCGGGAGATCGTCCGCCGGGGACACGCGCTGACCCGGCGGATCGAGGAGTTCCCCAAGCCCGTGATCGTGGCGGTCAACGGCCTGGCGTACGGCGGTGGTTGCGAGATCACCGAGGCCGCGCCGCTCGCGATCGCCGCCGAGCACGCGAGCTTCGCCAAGCCCGAGATCTCCCTCGGTTTCCCGCCGCCCTTCGGTGGATCCCAGCGGCTTCCGCGCCATGTCGGGCGCAAGCTCGGCCTGGAGATGATCCTGACCGGCGATCCGGTCCCGGCCGCGCGAGCCGCCGAACTCGGCCTCGTCAACAGCGTCGTACCGGCCGACCGGCTCCTCGACGCCGCGCACGACCTGGCCGCGCGCATCGTCAGGCACGCGCCGACAGCCGTGACGGCCTGCCTGCGCGCGGTCACCCGCGGCATCAACCTGCCGATCGACGAGGGCCTGGCCGTCGAGGCGGCCTGGTTCGCCGCCACCGTGCCCACGGACGGCGTACGGGACGGGCTGCGGCGGTTCCTCGAACGGTGACGCCCCTCAGCGCACCCCTCCCAGAGCCGCCGCCGCTCCGCGCGGGGGTCGTCGACGGCGGCGGGCCCCGGCGCGTCGGTGAAGGTCATCGTCGTGCGGGTCGTCCGGTCGTACGCCTTCCAGCCGGGGCTGCCCGTCTTCGCGAAGGAGACCCACGCCCCGTGCACGGCGTCCGCCAGCTCCTGGGGCGGGTGGGCGCCGAGCATCGGGGCGTACGAGGGGTCGTGGAGCCGGTCGAAGACGAAGGGCAGTTCCAGCGCGTGGCAGGCGCCGAGCTCCCCGCCGAACCGCGGTGAGCGCCAGGCGAATTCGTAGAGGTAGGAGCCGGGGACGGACTCGGCCAGGCGGATGGCGGGGATCCGGTAGAACCAGTCGGTCGCCACCGCGTCGAGGAGTTCGCCCGGTGTGGCGCCGGGGCGGGCGGCGGCCCGGTAGACGGGGAGGGCTTCGGCCGGGTCGATGCCGTAGGCCGCGGTCATGGCGCGGAGCGAGGACTCGGGGAAGACGTCCAGGCGCCCCGTGGGGACGAGGAACAGCCGGTACTCCTCGCGGTTGCTGCCGATCAGGAGGTCGACGCCGCGGTCCGGGGCGGGAGGGCGAGCCCCGGGCGGACCGGCTCGAACGGCATCATGTTGAGGACCGCCTCGCCCCATCGCGCCGGGTCCGGGTCGGCGCCCACCTCGGCGCGCAACTCGGCCTGGGCCGGGAGGAGTTCCTTCAGGGGCACGGTCTCGAAGGCCTCCGGGGTCGGCGCGATCCCGAGCTTCTCCGCCAGCCGGGCCGCGATGAGCCCGGCCGACGGCGGGCGCAGGAAGTGGTGGCAGGCGCCGCTCTGCAGGATCGCCCGGCGGAACAGTCCCCGGGCCTCCTCGGTGGTCAGGAGCGCGCCGATGCTCATCGCGCCCGCCGACTCGCCGAAGACGGTGACCAGGTCCGGGTCGCCGCCGAAGGAGGCGATGTTGTCCCGTACCCAGGTCAGGGCGGCGATCTGGTCGAGCAGGCCCCGGTTGTCGGGGCGGCCGGGAAGGTGCAGGAAACCGTCCGCGCCCAGGCGGTAGTTGAGGGTGACGCAGACGACGCCGTCCCGGGCGAAGGCGCCGCCGTCGTACGCGGACGCCGAACCCGAGCCGTTGGTGAACGCCCCTCCGTGCAGCCACACCATCACGGGGAGTCCGGCGCCCGGTTCCGGGGCGGGGGTCCAGACGTTGAGGTTGAGGCAGTCCTCGCCCGGGACGTCGTTCTCGGGGATGAGGGCGTCGAAGGGCGGGGCGTAGGGGCGTGCGGCGCCGTCGGCCCGGGGGCCGTGGCGTCGCGCACGCCCGTCCAGGGCTCGGGCGGGGCGGGCTCCGGAACCGCCGCGCGCCGAAGGGCGGGGCGGCGTACGGGATGCCGAGGAAGGAGCTCACTCCGTCGGGGAGGTCCGCCGCGGACCTCCCCTGCCGGGTACGGCACACGGTCATGCCGACAGGACCTCCAGGAGCGCCTTGCCGAACTCCTCGGGGCGTTCGAGGTGGACGGAGTGCCCGGCGTCGGCCACGGCGACCTCCCGCACGTTCCCGCCGGCCGCCGCGTAGCGGTCCAGGACGTGCCGTGTCTGCGCCAGCATCGGCTGCGCCGGGTGCCGTCCCAGCCGGGCACCGCGCCGATCGCGCCGAGGTGCGCCAGGTCGAACATCGAGGTGTCGGAGACGATGATGTCGTCCTCGCCCCGGATCCACAGCACGGGCGGCTTGGGGTCGACCAGGTGCAGGTCGTCGACGCGGAAGTGGGTCGGGGCCATGCAGTTGAGCACCCCGCGCGTGCCGGGCGCGATGCCGGGCCAGGCGGTGGACGTCGTGCTGTCGCCCGGGTAGTGGTCGTCGCCGAGGCGGGTGGCGAGCATGGCCTCGACGTACGCGTCCTCGTGCTCGGGGCGCAGCGGCGGCTTGACGTAGCAGGTCGCCAGGACGGTGCGCGGCGAGGTCGGGGAGTCCTCGCTCCGGTCGCCCTCGGCGAGGAGCCGGACGAAGTCGGGGTTGGCGGTGCCGCCGCCCGATCCGGCCCCGTCCGCCGCGTTGAGGACGCCGTCCGCTCCGTGCGTGCCGCCGAAGCCGTACGGGGAGACCGGGTTGACCAGGGTCAGGGAGCGCACGGCGGCCGGGTGGTCGCGCAGGTACTGCAGGACCACGCCGCCGCCCATGGACCAGCCGACCAGGTGGGCCCGGTCGATGCCGAGGGCCGTGAGCAGTTCGGCGAGGTCGTCGGCGTAGTCGCGCAGGCCGCGCGTGGCGTCGACGGGCAGCGGGTCGGTGCCGCCGAAGCCGCGCAGGTCGACGGCGAGGGGACGGTAGGGGGCCGGCAGCGCGGTGAGGGTGGGGTGCCAGAAGGCGGAGGAGGAGACGTTGCCGTGGACGAAGACGACGGGCTCGCCCTCGGTCCTGGCCTCGGTGATCTGCTGGGTCAGCCGGCCGGTGGTGACGCGGCGGGTGTGGAGCGTGGTCATGTTTTTCCGGTCCTTCAGGAGAGCCAGGTGGCGACCTGGGCGGCGGCGGAGCCGTTCCAGCCGAGTTCGAGGTGGTTGGCGGCCGCGATGGTGGCCTTGCCGCCGACGGTGGGGATGCCGGTGGTGTCGAGCGCGCTGGAGATGAAGACGACTCCGTCGCTGGGTCCGCGGTTCTCGTTGAAGATGCCGACGATGTCGGCGGATCCGCCGGCGAGGAGGTAGGTGGTGACGGAGGCGGGCACTCCGGCGCTGTGCAGCGGGGCGATGAGCGATCCGGCGTCGATGGCGGCCTGGATGCCGCTGCCGGCGGTGTAGAAGCCCTGGCCGCCGTAGTAGGTGGTGTACCAGTCCTGGGCGGCGCCGTCGACTCCGTACACCCTGTCCCAGCGGGCCAGCATCTGGCGCTGGCCGGGGTAGTTGTCCTGGCCGCCGGAGGGGGTCATGGAGAACTCGGGGTGGGCGGTGTACAGCCCGTAGCAGGTCATGTGGGAGTGCGGGGAGGGCGCGTTGACCTTCCCGCCGCACTCCGGCCAGATGGAGAAGTCGTGGGCCCAGCCGTGGGCGTACGGGTAGTCGTAGCCGCCGTTCGGGCCGCCGAGGGTGATGAGCTTCCGTACGTCCCCGGCGTACGCCCGCCCCCAGCTCGGCTTCAGCGACGACACGTACGCGCGGGTGGACATCTCGCCCTTGCTCCAGCCGACCACATCGACCTTGTCGACGCCCAGCTTCGCCTTGATGAGGGCGATCGCGTCGCCGACGACCTGCGCCTGCATCAGGTTGTCGCCCTGCTTGTGCGCGAAGCCGACGGCGAAGACGCGGTGGCCGCGCTCGGAGAGGTACTGCATGAGCCCGGTGGAGGGGCAGGAGGCGGCACCGCAGCCGTAGCCGCCCGACTCCCCGGGATTGGCCCAGGCCCGGTCCGCGGTGTCGTTCGCCCCGTGCACGAGGAGGACGGGCGTGGCGCGGCTTCCGGTGTTCCAGCCGGGCGCCGAGTAGAGCAGGAACCGGCCCGAGGAGGGCCGGGAGACGCCTCCGAAGTACGTGACGCGCTTGCCGTCCTGGTCGCCGCGGCCGTCCGCCGGATAGCCCTCGGTGCGGAACCCGGTGGTCGTGTCGGCGTAACGCTCGACCTTCTCCCAGCCGTTGGTGACGGTCCCCGCCCCGTAGCTCGCCTCCAGGGTGAGGTACGGGGGGACCGCCGCCGCCGTCGTCCCGCTCGCGGCGGCGGGCGCCACCACCACGGCCGCCGCGACGACCCCCACCACCGCCATGACCCGGGCGGCGCGCAGCCGCCACCGCCGCCCTGGGCTCCGTCTGTCGGCCATGGTCCGGCCTCCCCACTCGTGCGCTCCTGGCGCGTCGGTCCGGTGGCCGTCCCGGCACCGGGTCCGCATACGTTAGGCGCGGGTGCGCGCGCGGGGCATGGGGCGCACCACACATTGGCGGTCTCACCCATGGGGTGTGAACTCGGTGGCCGGAGGCGGCCGTTCCGGGCGTCCGGCCGGCCCGGGGCCGGTTCTGTGCCGATTCCGCTGACATCGCCGCCGGGCCGCCGCCAGACTGGCGGGAGGCGAGCGGGACGGGGGACGGCGGGATGACGTCGGAGACGGAGAAGGCGCGGGCCTTCCTGTGGGAGCTGCAGGCCCAGGTCGCGCGGGCGACCGGTTCGGAGAACCTGCTGCGGAACGCGGACTGGAAGGAGAGCCTCCTCACGACCGGGAGGCAGATGCCCGAGGTGCCGGAGGAGCTGCTGCAGCGGGCCGTCGAGTGGGGCACGACGCCTCCGGAGCACTGGCCGCCGTGCGGGCCCGACGAGCCCCTCTGGGGGTACTCGATGGTCCACACGCTGGCGGACCGCCTGGAGAGGTTCCTCCCCTCCGACTCCTTCACCCGTCCCGTGCTCGGCATGCTGGCCACCGGCGAGATCAACGCCGTGACGCTCCTCGCCCCCGACTCGCGGGCGCACCTCGTGGTCTTCGAGAACGAGCTCTTCAACTTCGCCAACCTCTTCAGCAAGGCCGTGGCCCTGGCGATGCCGTACGAGGGGAGCACGACCGAAGGGGTCACGTTCTCGACGGACATCGACCAGGTGCGCCGTCACCTGCGGGACTCGCCGGAAGCCGTCCACCGCTTCCGCGACGTCGTACTCGCCTACCTCCTGCACGGCCGGCCGAGCCAAGCCCGCCCGTACATCCCGTCGCAGATCATCCGCACCATGGGCGCCATCCTTCGGGACGGGATGGAACTCTTCGTCCTCGGCCACGAGTACGGCCACGTCATGGGAGGGCACGTGGCCGACCGGAAGGCCCCGCGGCGCATGCTGGGGACCGGTGACGTCGACGTCACCGAGGTCGCCTGGATGTGGGAGCAGGAGGCCGTGGCCGACCTCATCGGCTGGGACCTGTGCATGAGGGCGATGGGCGAGACTTTCGGCCCGGCGCTGCCCCACGCGGGCGTCGAGCTGTTCTTCTCCGCCTGCGAGGTCCTGGAGCGGGCCGTGCCCCTGCTGATCACCGGCGAGGACGCTCCGCCCCCCGGTCCTTCGACCCATCCGCCGACCGAGCTCCGACGCGGCGTCGTGCGCGAGCACGCCAAGGAGCAGCTGGGCGGGAACGCGGCACCGCTCCTTCAGCTGGGCACGGCGATCCACGAGATCGTCGAGGCCCTCTGGGAGCGGACCGCGCCCGTGATCACCGGCCTGCACCGGCAGGGTGCCGTGCCCGACGCCCGCTGGACGGCCAACCGCTAGGGGGCGTCCCTCCGGTCGAACCCGGCCCGCTCGACGAGACGTCCCCTAGGGGCAGCTCGGCACGGACTTCGCCGATCCGATCCGCCCGGAGGGCACCCGCCGCTCCACGTCCTCGACGCGCAACCGCAGGCCCTTCGCGTCCATCCCGACGAGCGTGCCGCACAGCGCGCTCCCGTCCGTCAGCACGACCCGCACCCCGGTTCCCGGGCCGGGGCCGTACCAGGTCAGACCGATGCCCGCGGTGACCACGGCCAGTGCCAGGAACCCGGCGGCGACGGCGCGCTGCAGGTCCCGTGCGGCGCGCCGCACGGTCAGCCGCTCCCTGGTGAGCAGTTCTTCGAGCGAGGCGTCGGCCACCCGCCGCCTCGGCAGGCCGAAAGCGGCCCGCATCGCGAAGAAGGCCCCGCCCGCCGCGAGCAGCAGTCCTCCCAGCAGAAGCAGTCCCACCGCCCCGCGCGTCCCGCCCGACAGCCCCTGCACGGTGTCGGGCCCCTTGACGATCCCGACCGTGGTCAGCAGGCCGAGCAGCGCCGCGAGCCCGTTGCGCCAGTTCTCGGCCTGCGCCCGGACCCGGGCCAGCTCCCCGCCAGGAGGCCGCGGGACTCGTCGGCCCGCGCCCGGCTGGCCGGCGTACTGGGCGCACCGGCCGTGACGCGGACCGCCATCAGACGCCCCACTCGACGTGCAGCACCCAGGAGGCCCCGCATCCCCTGCGCTCGCCGGCCTCGGGATGGGTGGCGGCACAGGCGCAGATGACCTCGACGTCACGCGAGCCGACCGCGGCGGCCCGGCGCAGCAGGATCCGGGCGAGCAGACCGGAACCGTCGAGTGCGTTGGCGTACGTGATCAGCGGCTCGGCGTGCACGCTCTCGTGCCGGCAGCGCGGGCAGGGCCCGCTGACGACGATGACCTCGGGGGCCCTCTCGTCCGGATGCAGGGTGACCCGCGCGGTGCCCGCCGCGACCGTGTTCCAGTCCGGGTCCGACTCCGCCCGGTACAGCAGCTGTTGGTCCGTCACTCGTCCCCCTCGCGTCCGGCTCCTCCCATCCAACACCCTTCTGGGGATGCCGGCGGAGGTCGTCATGGGGCTGCGTCGGCCTCATGCCGCGACCATCCCACAGCTACGCTGGTCAGGGCAGTCCACAGTGGGCAAGACCGGGGGAAACCGTGCACCGACCTCTGCTGTTCCTCGACGTGGACGGGCCGCTCAACCCCTATGCGGCCCAGCCGGAGAGGCGTCCCGACGGCTACACCACGATCCGGGTTCCCCGGAACGACGCCCCTGAGGACGGCACGGCCCTGTCGTCCCGACGACGCCCCCTGCGGGTCTGGCTCAACCCGGAGCACGGACGGATCCTGCTCCGGCTCGGCTTCGAACTGTGCTGGGCCACCACGTGGATGGACGACGCCAACCGGTGGATCGCGCCGGTCCTCGGCCTCCCGGAGCTTCCCTTCGTCGACTTCGGGGACGCCCTGTTCCGAGAACGCCCTGATGGGGTCCACTGGAAGACCGGCCCCTGGTGCGCTACGCGGGCGGCCGTCCCTTCGCCTGGGTGGACGACGAGCAGGGCGAGCCGGATCGGACCTATGTGACCGCCCACCACCGAGGACCCGGGCTCCTCCACCACGTCAACCCGCGGCTGGGCCTCCGGGAGAACGACTTCCACACGCTCGCCGACTTCGCCCGGTCCCTGGACGCCTCGTCCTAGGGCCACTTCGCGTCGGGCCGGGGCCCGCCAGGTCGGCTCAGACGGCCGTCTCCCGTCCTGCGCCGTGATGCGCGGCGCGGCGGGCTCCGAGACTGCCGCGTCCCTGTCGCGTCGTTGTGCCCGCAGGGCCGCCCTCGCCGCGGCCGCTTCCCGCTCGATCCGCTCCGTCAGAAGCCGTATGCGGGCTTCTCTCTCCGCCCCGGTCAAGCCCGTCAGACCCAACCTGGCGTCACGTGCCTCCTGCGACACGGTGATCCTCCCTTCCACGACCGGCCCGGAGACCCGCGCCCCACGGAGTGCGGCTGCCGGGCCCGCCGGGGGAATCCGTCTCGTCTCTAGCGCTCGGTGGTGCCGTGCTCGCCGTCGATCTCGTAGATCCGCTCCTGGAGCCGTTCACCGGCCCACTCCAGATCGACGCCCAGATCGAACCAATGCCGGTCCTTCCGTGCCGCGGGCTGGGCGAGGTTCACCGCCGCCCAGGAGAACACCCCCAGCAGGACGGAACGCCCGTGCCGCGCTGTCCGCACGGACAACGCGAACGGGGCGGCGAGTGCCGCGCGGGTCACCAGGACGACCTGGTCGTCGTCGGACCGGGGAAGGCCACCCGTGAGGAACCGGGGCTCTTCGAGGATCTTCACCCACTCGACCACCGCGTCCGCCACTTGGGCGCGCAGGGATTCCTCCATGCCCTCCCGGACGGCCCCCGCGGGGTCGTCGCCGAGCCAGCCCAGCCAGTGATCGGGATCGGTGAGCTTGCCGAAGTCGTCCTGGGGCACCCCGTGACGGGGGTTCTCCTGGTACTCGCCCGTCAGTTTCCCGCTGCCGTCGACCACCCACGCGCCGCGGATCGCCTCGGGAGGCACGTAGCCGTTCGGGTCGTCGATGTACGCCGGGTCGATCTCGGCAACGCTGCCACCGGGATTCTCGGCGGCCGCGGCCAGCAGCCCCGGCTCGTTCGGTATGCGCCTGCGTCGGTTCCGCGCCCCGAAAAGCCCCACGTTCCACCCCCGTCGATGACCGTCTCGTCGGCTCCGATTGTGCCGCAGTGACCAGAGCCGGACTCCTCCCGCGTGGTGTTTTCCTTCCGCCCCGTCGATCATGGGGCGACAGGCATCGGCCGGGGCACCGGCCCTGCGCGAGGGGGAACGCACATGGTGGGCACACCGGGCCGTGATCGGGAACCGGCTCCGCTGGTGGGACGCCGGCAGGCTCTTGAGAGCGTGGCGGCGGCCGTCGGCGCGGCCGTGGCGGGGGCGGGGCAGTGTCTCGTGGTGTCCGGTGAGGCGGGGATGGGGATGTCGCGCCTGCTGGCGGAGGCGGCGCGGGAGGCCGCCGAGCGGGGTGTGGCCGTCGCCGCGGGAGGGCCACCGAACTCGACCGGCTCTCCCCTGGTCACCCTGGTGACCGCCCTCGGCGGCGGCACCGTGCCGGTGCTCGACGAGTCCGACCGGGAGGAGCTCGCGGCGCGGTCGGCGGTCCCGTACCGGCAGACGGCCCTGCTGCGGGAGCGGATCGCCGCGTACGCCCGGTCCCGGCCGCTGCTGATCGTCCTGGACGACGTGCAGTGGCCGACGAGGTCACGGCCCTGATGGTCCGCTCCCTGGTCCCCGCGCCTCCGACGCCCGGGTGCTGTGGCTGCTCGCGGGCGGCCTCTGCCGGAGGCGTCCGTGGTGCGCGCCGCGGTCGAGGGGCTGGTGGAGGACGGCGCCCGGTCCCTGACCGTCGGTCCGCTGTCCGACGAGGCGGTGGAGGAACTGGCGACGCACACGCTCGGCGCCCGCCCCGGCAAGGGGCTGCGGGACTGGGTGGCGGGCGCGGCCGGGAACCCGTTCCTCCTGCGGGAGTTGCTGTGGACGCTGCGCGAGCAGGGGCGGGTGCGGGTCGAGGACGGCGTCGCCCGCGTCACGCCCGGTCCGCTGCCCGACGGCTTCCGCGCCCGGGTGGCCCGCCGGTGGCGTCACCTGTCCCCCGCCGCCCGGCAGTTGACCGAAGCGGGGCCGTCCTGGGCCGGCCGTTCACGGTGCACGAGGCCGCCGGGGTGATGGGCGTGCCGGTACGGGAGGTGACCGCGGCCACCGAGGAGGCCCTCGCGCAGGGGCGGCTCGTCGCGGAGGGCCCGCTGCTCAGGTTCCGGCACGACCTGCTCCGGCAGGCCGTGTACGACGGCCTCACGGCGCCCGTGAAGCACGCGCTGCACCGCGAGGCGGGTGCGGTGCTGGCCGCCGAGGGCAGACCGGCGGCCGAGTCGGCGACGCACGTCGCCTTCGGGGCCCGGCGAGGGACGCGCAGGCCCTGCGGGTCCTGCGGGACGCGGCCGACAGCATCGTGGGCGCCGCGCCGGGGACCGCCGCCGATCTGCTGATCCGGCTGGTCGAGCTCGGCGACCCCGGGGACCCGGACCGTCCCGACCACGTCTGCAAGGCGCTGGCCGCCCTGTCGTTCAGCGGGCGCATGGACGAGGCGATGGAGCTGGGCGAGGCCGAGCTCGCGGCGGCGCCGGACCCGACCGCCCTCGCCACGGTACGGCACGGTGTCGCGGCGGCCCTGAAGTTCGCCGGCCGGACCCCCGAGGTCCTCACCCTGGTGGACCTCGCCCTGGCCGACGAGGGCGTCCCCCCGGTCAATCAGGCGCAGTTGTGGTCCCTGCGCGCCCACACCCTCGTCGACGGCGGACTCGCGGCGGGCGAGGACCCGGCTGCGCGGCGGCCGACGCGGCCGGGGCCGAAGCGGTCCGGCTGGGCGAGGCCGCAGGGTGCCGCCGCCGTGACCTCGGGTACACCGCCCGCTCGCGGGCCGCTCTCGTGGCCGGGCGGGTCGAGGAGGCCGTGGTCCTCGCCGAGCAGGCGACCGCCGTCGCCGAGCACAGCGGCGGGGAGGCGCGCTGGCACGCGCCCCGGAGGTGGCTCGGGGAGGCTCTCGCCGTCTCCGAGCGTTTCGCCGAGGCCGAGGCCGCGTTCGACCTGGGCCAGCGGGAGGCCGAACAGCTCGGCGTGCCCTGGGCCGTACCCCGGCTCCGTGGTCACCGATCGCGGCTGTGGCTGGCGGCGGGACGGCTCGCACAGGCCACCGCCGAGGCCGAGGCGACGCTGAACAGCGCCCTCGCCCTGGGCACCCCTCCCACGGCCCAGGCGACTCGCGCGCTGCTGGCGCGCCTGGCGATCTGGCGCGACGACCTCGCCTCCGCCCGGTCCCTGCTCACCACCGCGCGCACGTTCACGGAGGGCGGGGTGCGGGTCGCCGTCGACGAACTGCTGCTGGCGGACGTGCTGTTGCGCGACGCGCAGGCCGTCGACGACCAGGAGGCCGCCGACCCCGGCGACGGCCTGTGGGCGATCCTGCCCCACTGGATCCGCCCCTGTGCTACGAGCCCGGACTCGGGCCCGCGCTGGTGCGGATCGCGCTGCGGGCGGGGCTGCCCGAACAGGCCGGGCGCGCGGCGGAGGCGTCCCGGCTGCTCGCCGTCCGCAGCCCCGGCTGGCGTCGGCCCAGGCCGCCGCCGTCCACGTCGACGCACTGCTGTCGGGCAGCCCCGACGGGCTGCGGCGGGCGGTGGGGCTGTGGCGTTCGGCCCCCGCCCCTGGCCCTGGCCGCGGCCCTGGAAGACGCGGCGAAGGTCACCGCGGACCGCGGCGAGGCCCTGGCCCTGTGGGAAGAGGCCTTCACCCTCTACGGCACCGCGGGCGCCCGGCGCGGCGCGGCACGGGCACGCCAGGAACTGCGCGCCCTGGGCGTGCGCCGCAGGATGCCCCGGTCGTCGGACCGGCAGGCGGAGGGCTGGGGCGCGATCACACCGTCGGAGATGCGGGTGGTACGGCTCGTCGCCGACGGACTCACCAACCGCCAGGTCGCCAACCGGCTCTTCCTGTCCCGCCACACCGTGGACGCCCATCTGCGCAACGTCTTCGCCAAACTGGGCGTCTCCAGCCGGGTCGAACTCGCGCGCCTGACGGCCGTACACCTGGCCGAGACGGGCACGCCGGGCACGGACGTCACCGAGGAGGCTCCCGTCGGCGGGTCCTGACCGGGCCGACGGGTCCTGACCGGGCCGGAGGGTCCTGACCGGTCACCGGTACAACCCCGCTCACCGATGCGTTCCGTCCGGCGATCACGTTCACCCATTACGCCCGCCCATTACGCCCGCCCATCACATCCGCCGCACCCGGTCTCACCAAGACCCCCCGCGAACGGCCTTAGGGATCACGTGACCCCGCCCTCGCGATCACGTGATCACGTCGTCACCGTGCGGGTCGCCGCATCGCAAGCTCTTTCCCGTCGCCGCACCCACCGATCCTCCCGGCACGGAAAGAGACACCGATGACCTCGCACGCGTACAAGTCCCTGCTCAGCCCGCACGAGAGCGTGCTGGTCCTGATCGACCACCAGCCCCGGATGATGGCCGGCGGCACCTCCGGTGAGCGCGAGGCGCTGTGCAACAACGTGGCGGGGCTGGCCAGGACGGCGAACGCGTTCGGCGTGCCGACCGTGCTCACCGGCATCGCCCCGGAGGAGTTCGGGGGGACGCTCCTGACGGAGCTCACCGACGTCTTCCCGCACCGGCGGATCATCTGCCGCACCCTCATCAACGCCTGGGCCGACAAGCGGGTGCGGGACGCGGTGCTGGCCACCGGCCGCCGGCAGATCGTCATCGCCGCCTGTGGTCCGAGGTCGGCGTGGTCCTGCCCGCGCTGTCCGCGCTGGAGGAGGGGCGTGAGGTGTACGTCGTCGCCGACGCCTCCGGCGGCACCAGCGCGGAGGCCCACCAGCTGGGCCTCCAGCGGATCACGCAGGCCGGTGGCGTCCCGCTCACCTGGCTCCAGGTGCTCGGCGAGTTCCAGCGCGACTGGGCCGGCGCGGAGACGCACGCCGCCGTCGAGTCGATCCTGCACGCCCACGCGGGCGCGTGGGGCCGCAGCGTCCGCATCGGCCACGACGGTTCCGTCCGCGGTACGGAGCAGACGGCGTCGTGACCGGGCCGCTCACGGCCGGCCGGCGCTGGGGCCGGTCCGGCGGAGCCGTCCCGACGAGGTCCCCGGCGGCCTCCGCGCCTCTGCGCCGCCCCGGCGCCCGTACGGGCGCCGCGCACCGGCCGGTTTCGCCCACCAGAACCGAGACACCCAGGAGGAGACCACCGATGAAGCCACGACTCGCCGGCGTGGACATGCCCCCGGAGGACGTGGACGCCATCGTGGCGTTGGTCGCCGAGGTCGAGCGCGCCCAGCAGAACGCGCTGCCGGACGCGTTCGTCGAGCTGTTCCGGCCCGATGCGCTGTGGTCGCTCCCGTACGGGACGCCCGTGACCGGCATCGAGGAGATCGGCGCGTTCTGCCGCCAGGTGCTGCCCGCCACGGCCGATCGGCCGCTGACCTCCACGTACGAGACGGAGTACATCCACTTCCTGCGCCCCGACGTGGCCGCCGTCAAGATCAGGCAGCGGCCGGTGACCCGGGACGGGAAGCTTCTCGACGACCTGCTCCGCCGGCCCGACACCCCGGGCTCGGCGAGCGGATGCCGCGGCTCCAGCGCGAACGTGCGCCGCTGGGCCTCCCTCGTGGCGACGCTTCCCCCTGCCGCGGCCGACACCTCCCTGTACGTCCTGACGAAGTCCGAGGGGCGCTGGCGCATCTCCGTCGCCCAGGACACCACCGCCATCGAACCCGACGGCCTCGCCGCCGCCTGAACTTCCCGTTCCGTCCGGCTCTTCCGGCCGGGCCCCCAACCCTTCTGGAGCACCCCATGAGTGTCACCACCTCCTCCCGCCCCTGTCGGAGGGCAGGGACCGTGTCCCCCTCAGGAGCTGGCTCGCCGTCGTGGCCATGGCCGTCGGCACCTTCGCCCTCGTCACCGTCGAGTCCCTGCCCGTCGGACTCCTCGCCCCGATCGGCAAGAACCTCGACGTCTCGCAGGGGACGGCGGGGCTGATGGTGACCGTCCCCGGGCTGGTCGCCTCCCTCACCGCGCCGCTGCTTCCCGTCGCGATACGGCGTGCCGACCGCCGGGCCGTCCTCCTCGGCCTGATCGTCCTGATGGTGGCGGCGAACGCGCTGTCGGCCCTGGCACCCGACTTCGGGGTCCTGCTGGCGTCACGGTTCCTGATCGGCATCAGCATCGGCGGGTTCTGGGCGCTGGCGGCGGGACTCGCCGTCCGGCTGGTTCCCGAGCGTCACGTTCCCCGTGCCGTGTCGATCGTCTTCGGCGGGGCGACCGCCGCCAACGTGCTGGGCGTCCCGGCCGGAACGCTGATCGGCGCGCTCGCGCACTGGCGCGTCGCCTTCGCCGCCGTGGGCGCGCTCGGCGTCCTCGTCCTCGCCGCGCTGCTCTGGCTCCTGCCGTCCCTGCCCCCGGAGCGGCCGGTGCGGCTGCGCACGCTGCCGGAGCAGTTCCGCAACCCCGTCGTGCGCGCCGGCATCATCGCCACCTTCCTCCTGGTGGGCGGGCACTACGCCGCCTTCACCTACGTCGGCCCGGTCCTCAGGGACATCTCCGGGTTCGACGCGGACATGACCGGCCCGCTGCTGCTCGGCTTCGGCGTGGCCGGCATCATCGGCAACTTCCTCGCCGGCGCGGCGGCGCAGCGCAACGTCCGGGCCACCGTCGTCACCATCGGCACCGTACTCGCCCTGGTCCTGGCGGTGTTCCCCCTCGCGGGCCGCACCCCGGTCGGCGGAGCGGTCCTGCTGGTCCTGTGGGGCCTGGCCTTCGGCGGAGTCCCCGTCGGCGTGCAGACCTGGATCCTCACCTCGGCTCCGGCCTCGGCCGAGGCCGCGACGGCGCTGAACACCGCCATGTTCAACCTGGCGATCGCCCTCGGGGCCCTGGCCGGCGGAGTCGTCGCCGACCACCTGTCCCTCAGCGGTGTCCTCGCCCTGGGGCCGCCCTCACCCTGCTCACCTCCCTGGCCGTCCGGAGCGCGCGCCGGGCGTGACCGCCGCCGGTCACCGACGCGACGCCCCGCCCCGTCCCGCTCCGCCCCGGCTCAGGCCGGTCGCCCGTCCAGGGCGCCCTGATTCCCGTCCCGGGCGGCCGGTTCCCCTTCCCCGTCACGAAAGACCCTCCATGTCGCACAAGTTCACCGTCGACGCCCCCGATACGCGTCTTCACGGTGTCGACACCCCGGGCGCGGGGCCGCCGCTGCTGTTCCTCAACGGAGGCTTCGCCACCCGGCACAGCTGGCGGCACGTCCTCGCCCGGCTCGGCGGGACCCACCGGACCGTCACCTTCGACGCCCGCGCCCGCGGACGCTCGGGCGCGTCCGCGGACTGTTCCCTGCGGGCGCAGATCGACGACGTCGACCGCGTGATCGAAGCGACGGGGCTCGACCGCCCGATCCTGGTCGGCTGGTCCCACGGAGCGACCCTCGCCGTGTGCTGCGCCGTCGAGTACCCCCACCTGATCGCCGGGCTCGTCCTCGTCGACGGCGCCCACCCCCTCTCCCTGCTCGACGAGGCGGGAAGGCGGCGCGTCCGCGCGCGGTCCCGCCGTCCCGGACCGCTCACCCCGTCCTGTCCCTCCTCGGACGCTCGAACCGGCTGACCCCACCGCAGGCCGCCGACGTCGTCATCGGAACGGACGAGGTCAACGGCCTGCTGGAAGCCGACCTCGCGACCCTGCCCTGTCCGACGGCGTTCGTCCTCGGCCACGGCGAACTCCCCGGCCCCACCGGCCGGCAGGACCACGCCATCCGCACCGCCGTCGCCAGGGCCGCCGCCCGCAACGACCACATCACCGTCTTCGCCACCACGAACAGCCCCCACACCCGAGTCCTGACCCGCGACGCCCGGCTCGTCGCAGCCGCGATCGAGGACGTCACCCGACGCTCGCACCACCCACCGGCCCGCTGAGGCACCGTCGTTCCGCAGAAGAGCCATGGGGGCCGGGCGCATGCGGGAGCCTCGAACTGTGGTGTCCCACCACATACGCGGCCGACCTGCGCCTTCCTACGGTGTGGCGACACCGAAACGTCCCCCGTACCTGCTTGGAAGTGGTACACATGGCCGCCGCAACAACCGCCCCACACCCCCGGTTCCCTCAAGCGCATCGTCGCCGCCAGCCTCATCGGCACGACGATCGAGTGGTACGACAACTCATCGGGCCAGAGCTACGACCTGCACTTTCCCCCTCGCAGTCCACCTGAAGTCAGCACCGAACCAGCACGGGAAAATCTCGTGCCGCCAGGGTGTGGAGAAGCTCGCCCGCGCAGAGCACGGGCTAATCAACAAGCCGGATGGCGATCACTGACAGTAGCGCACACGACCGTCCCGGATCGCCTCTCGCTGAGCTTGCCATGCAGCCAAACGGAACGCGTGATGCCCTCAGCCGGGAAGCCCGGCTGAGGGCATCACGCGTTCACAGGTCGGATCAGACCGCCTCGACCACTGCCTCGAACTCAAGCGGCAGGTTGAGCTCCGCCTTCATCGTGAAGACGGCCTCCATCAGCGACCGCAATCGGTCGGGAGCATCGGGCATCACGTGCGCGTAGGTTTGATGGGTGATCTTCGGGTCGCGGTGCCCCAGCCACTCGGCCATGTCCGTCACCGGCACTCCTTCGACAGGCCGGCGGAGGCGAAGAAGTGGCGCAGCCAGTGCGGTGTGATCCTTCGCGTGATGCCGGCGGCCTTCTTGGCGTTGCGCCAGAGCCGGTCGACGAGGGAATACATGAGGATGTTGGTGCGCCCGATATTGGAGAAGAGGTAGTCCCCCTCCAGCCGGTTGAGCCCCCCTTCCACGCGGAAGGTGCCGTGAAGCCGGATGTGCTCCTCCACCTTCGCCAGGATGGTGGGCGGCACGGGTATCGCTCTGCCCTCATAAAGATCGCGCCACTTGAGATGGCGGATGCAGTGGGCACGCCCTCGCCCCTTGGTGATGGCTTTCTGGACCGCGGACTTCGGCTCCTCGTTCTCGCCGTCCTGCGTCACCTGCCGGTCGACATGGAGCATGGAGCTCTCGAAGTCGAACTGCTGCAGGGTCACGGCACACGCCTCACCGATACGCAGTCCGCACCCAGCCATGAGCCACACCAGCAGCTTGTAGGGGCCGGGAAGATTCCGCTCGATCGCTTCGATCTCCGCCAAGGTGGGCAGGTGGATCGTCTTCTTGACTCGGCGCTTCACCCGCTGTCGACCGGTGCGGACGTACTGGCAAGGATTCCTCGTTATGTACTCGTTGGCAACGGCGAAGCTGAAAACGCCGGCGAGTATCTCATAACGATTGATGGCCGTGCTCTCTTCATAGTCACGATCCTCCACCATCCACTTCAGCCACGCATTGAGATGCTTCGCCTTGACGGCCCCGATGGCCGTAGCCCCAAAGTACGGCTCAACATGAAGGCGAAGGCTGGTCTCGTATTGGTAGCGCGTTCCGTTGACCCTACTACCCGAGTCGATGAATTCGCGGTACACAGCCGCAAGGGGCACGAGCAGGCCCGTAGGGGCAACATAGGTCCCGAGATCCTTCTCGCGCTCGACCTTGGCAGCAAAGGAGTCCGCCGCCCCCTTCTTCTCGAACGACTTCTCGCGCTGACGCCCACCCCGTCCGCCGGGCTCCCGATAGCGCACCGTCCAAGGGTGGCCGCAGCGGACAACGCCGCACAGGTAGTGCACGTTCTTCGCTTCTTCTTTGCACTTCTGGAATACTCGCGCCAAACTATCGAACCCCCACCAGTCTCAAAAAGAATACTCCTGACTCCGCCCCGACCTAGCCGTACTTCTTTTCTAGGTAGGCAATTACATCGCGCTCACGAAACCTGAGCAGGCGGCCGACCTTCTGAGGCTTCAAGCCCCACATTTGATATTTATTCTTGATCGTCAATTCGCTTACCTTCAGCCAATCGGCCACTTCGGCCGGCGTCAGAAGACGATAGCTCCCACCATGCATGAAGATTCCTCCCCGAATCAGACAAATGCACCTGCACCGACTCTCCAGCAGTCGGCACGAACCGAATCCATGGTCTACATAATCCCCGGTTAGGCTAACCGGGGATTATGGTGTATGTTCCGCCACACTTGACTCGATCAACGTTCAATCCTGCGCTTTCACCACCAAAGATCTGCAGCAGGCGGGAAGGGCCCGTGTTTCCCGGGATGCTGTACGTTGACATGCTTCCGGGAGAGCTTCCAGTCCTGGTCAGCACATGCACGTCTGCCGTGGGCGAATTCTCCTCCCACGTCTTGTCCGGCAAACGATCACGCCCCACGTAACTCGCCCTCGATCAGGCAGATACCTATGCCCAATTGGCGACGAGGGTGAGCACGAATCCGGTACGGGGCTCCGTTCATCCCCCAGCCTCCTACCCGACCACGTACCGGTGGTGGCCCGGGAGCAGGGGCTGCTTGTTCGTGGCGACCGCCGCGAGCGCGCCGCTGCTGCTTTGGGCGACGGTCTGGGAGACGGTCAGCGAGGCAGGCAGCGAGCCCTTCAGCGTCTCGGCGACACCGACCTGCGAGAGCTGATACTGCGGCCGCGCTTCACTGACCTGTCCTGTCGCGATGATCTCGGACAGGGCAGGATCGGGGCATGAGGATTCTGGTCATGGGCGGTACGTGGTTCCTGGGCAAGGCCATCGTGGCGGGCGCGCTGACGAGGGGATGGGAGGTCACGACCTTCAACCGCGGGCGATCAGGCCCTGATCTTCTCGGGGTCGAAGCTGCGCACGGCGACCGCACCGTACCCGAGGACGTGCAGAAGCTCGCCACGCGCGGCCCGTGGGACGCCGTCATCGACACCTCCAGCTCCGAACTCCCCCCGAAGGACGTCCTCCTCGCCGCCGACGCGCTCGCGGCCCGAGCACGTCGCTGGGTGCATATTTCCACCGTCTCGGTGTACGAAGGGTGGCCCCACGAGCCGCTGACGGAGACCTCAGCGCTCCTCCAGTGCCCGGCCAACGCTGACGACGACTTCGGGTACACCGGGGCGGACGGCAGTCCCACGAAGTATGGCTTTCAGAAGGCGGGCGGCGAGCGGGCCGTCGCCGAGGCGTTCGGTGACGAGGCCGTCTTCCTCCGGCCCGGGGTCATCTTGGGGCCCGGTGAGTACGTGGGCCGGCTCCCGTGGTGGCTGGAGCGCGCGAAGCGTGGCGGACGGATCCTTGCGCCCGGACCGGCTGAACAGCGCATTCAGCCCGTGGATGTGCGGGACGTTGCCCGCTTCGCCCTCGACCAGGCGGCTGGGTCGGGCCGCGGGGGCCTCAATGTGACGCACCCTGACGGCATCCCCTTCGCCGACTTCCTGGGCGAGTGCCTGAGCATCACCGGCGGCGAGGGTGAGCCGGTCTGGGCGGATCCTGTCGCGCTCGCCCGGCACGGTGTCGCCCAGTGGACCGAGCTGCCGTTGTGGCGCACCCACGCCGGCGTGTGGGCGGTCGACTCTCAGCGCGCGGTCGACGCCGGTCTTCGCTGCCGGCCGCTCGCCGACACGATCCGCGACACCTGGGAGTGGTGGGCAGCAGACGGACGTCCCGTGGCTCACCCTCGCTGGGATGACCACGGGATCGCCCCGGAGAAGGAGGCACTGATCCTCGCCTCCCTCTGATCAGGCTTCGATCGCCAGCAGGGGAACACCGGGGCCGAGCTGGTACGGCGGCGAGACCCGGGTGAAGTTCTCGATCCGCTCCCGCAGTTCCCCGGGGAGCGCGGAGCCGTGATACTGGGGCTTGGCCAGGTGCCGACCGATACGGGCTGCCCGTACGACGATGCCGGTGTTGCGCTGCTCGGTGGGCACCTCCCACATCGGGGCCAGGGCCTCGGCCGCCCCATCAACATCGCCGCCGTACAGACGGGCATAGGCCAGGTCGGCAGCCGCGCCCGCCCGGACGTCCGTGGACTGCTCGCTTTTGGCGCGCTGCGCGAGCAGCGCGAGGGCGCGGCCGGCCTCAATCTCCGCCCGCGCCGTGTCACCCATGAGCAATGCCGTCGTGCTGTTCGACATGGCCAGGCGCTCCTCGGAGAAGCCGAACTCGCCACCCACCTCATCGTGCAGCTCGTCCCGGGAGAGCAGATCGAGGTCGCCGGAGAGCCGGATGGAACGCTGCGCCGACTCGGCGTCACCGATGTGAACGTAGGCGCGGGCCGCGATGGCATGGAGTCGCCGCTGCGCAATGTCGCCCAGGCCCCCGTACGACAGCGCCCGGCGGGCCTTCTCAACCGCCTCGCTCGCCTCACCGGAGTGGTAGGCGATGTAAGCCATGGTCCCGTCGGCGTACGCCTGGAGAGGGGTGAAGCGGGTGCTCTCGCCGAACAGGGCCGCCGTACGTGCCAGCGTCCTCGCCGGGGCGAAGTATCCGAGGTCGAAGGCGGCCACCGACAGGAGGGCAGCGGCCTGGCCGTTCAGGATCATCAGCGCCTGCTGCTGGACCGGAACCTGTGTCCGGTCGCGGTGCCGCTCGATCTCACGGAGGAGGCCGTTGCCCTCCTGCCACGCGGTCACCGGAGGCAGGACGTGATAGCGCCGGGCGAGGCTCGTTACCCGGTCGCGCAGTTCGTCGATCGTGTTGTCGGAGATGGTCGCCGAGGCGGTTGCGTCGGCGCTCTCGTGGGCGTCACGTGCAGTCATAAGAACTTGTTCTTCCAGGTCGAACGCGGGTACCTGGGGATCGTCCGCAGGAGGTGGGGCGAATAGTTGCTCCGCCGTGTAGGCCGGCCACATGGCCTCAAGGATCTGGCAGGTCTCGGCGCTCGGTAAACCGGTGAGCCTCCCGGCTGTCCAGCGGCGGAACTGCGTTTCGCCGCACGTCGGGTTGGTGCTCTTCCGCCCATAGAACCTGTTGCCGGCCTCGGTGAATCTCTCCGAGAAGCGCCGGTACGTGAGCGCTTCCCGTTCGCACAACTGCGCGAGCAACGTCCTTGGTGCGCTTCTCATTCCTGCCCCCCAAGCCTGCGGCGCCTCGTCGTACGCGTCGATCCCTTCCCTCGAAGGGGAACCCGTGTCTCCGTTCGGTGACAACTCCCTCAGGGCAGAAGCCACTTCGAAGCCACCCCGAGGCCACCAGTGTCGCCCGAAAGGGACGCAGAGGCCACGCGCCAAGCCATGGTGAGGCCATGTACGTCGGGTGAACGATGTAGCCCACCCTTGCTGGGCGTGCTCGTCTGAGCACGTTCCGATGCCGAGGGTCGACATCTGGGCCCAGCCCTTCCCCGACTTCGCCGAGGCAGATCATGACGACGAGCCAGAGCACCGCCCGCGCGCTGGCGCTGGGCGGTGAGGACAGTTCCTTCTGGGGCAAGAAGCACCTGGAGCGATTACGGAAGGAACTGAACGACGACGCCCTCCTCGGGCGGAGCGGTGGGCGGGTGGTCCTGTACGTGAAGACCCTCCCGGGGCTGGACCCCAACCCGCACTTCGAGGAGCTGTCCACCAAGGCCCGGAGCCGTGGTTGGACCGTGCACATGAAGATCCACGACGATGCTGGCGGGATCCAGACCGACAGCGAGGCGTGGGGCGAGCTGATGGCGGCGCTGCACGGCGGTTTGGCCCAGGGTGTGCTGGCCCCGAGCTATCACCACATCAGTATGGACAAGGTCCGCTACGCGAATGCTCTCAAAGAGATCGCCGAACTCCGGTGCTTCACCTCGCTCCTTGTTCCGGAGCCCTCGACTTGAAGGAGTCCGGTTCGCTGGCTGGACGATCACGGCGTGGGATGGCGGCAGATCGCCGTCCAGGCCCTCTTCGTGATCTCCGTAGCCGCCTTCTTCGCATGGTTCCACCTCGACGAATTCCGGACTCCGTGAGGACACCCATGACGCTCGATCAGCGCAACCCCGGTCAGGCCCTGGCCGCGATCGTCCCCGCCCCCAGCCGCCGGCCGAGGTGAACCTCTTCGGCGCGCCGCTCGGGGACACGTTCGAACGCCGCTTTGACCACGCCCGCCTTCACCGCATCAGCTCCAGCACCTCCCCTGCCGGCGACAACCAGGAGGCCGCGTCGTGACCGCTCCCGCCCTCGCGCACCGGACCGCCGCCTTCTGGAACGACGTGTACGCCACCCCTGGCGCCTCCTTCGAACCGATCCCGCTGGACGAGATCCGCTTCCTCCAGGACCGTGCCGGCGCCAAGCTCGGACAGCGCGCCATGGACATCGGCACCGGACTCGGTGAATGGGCCTGCCAAATGACGCAGGTGGGGCTCCTGGTCACCGGCTACGACCACTCCTCCGTCGCGATCGAGCGCGCCCGCGAGCTCCACGGCGCCCACGGCGGCATGCTCCGCTTCGAGCTGCACGACTTCGACAACGACCCGATCCCCCCCAACCTCGGCACCGGCAACATCGACCTGATCTCCTGCCGTCACAGCCTCCACTTCCTGGACCAGCAGCGCTTCATCGTCGACGCCAAACGGTGGCTACACCCGGACGGCGTCATGCACGTCACCACGGCGGTCACCGAGAAGATCCACCGGGAGATCGGCATGCCCGAAGAGCGAGTTCGCGCCCTCGCGCAGGGGTGGCGTGAGTACGACCGCTACGACCTCGCCCCCGACGGCTCGATCACGGCCGTGGTCCTCCGGGGCCCCTGGGGCTGACCCGAAGCTCGCGCCGGTCTTGGAAAGCCCAACGCCTCCCCGCGAGGGGTCCAGGGCCGGACGCGGTACCGCCTCCCGGCACGAACTACTACGTCAGCCGCGGTTTTCCTTGGGTGTGCCCGGCGCACGACGGAGTGCCGAAGTTCGTGCCGGGGGTCCCATCGACCCCATGAAGGGAACCATGAAGCCTTCGACCGCCATCCTCGTCGCCGCCGCCGCGGTGGCAACCGTCACCACCCTGAGCGCCGAGCGCCGGCACCGGGAGACGATCCGGCTCGCCAAGGAGCAGCACCGGCAGCGCCTCGAACTCGGCGTCGCCGGGCTTCACCAGCAGCTGCTCGCCGACGCCGCGGCCGATTCCGAGCAGTGGGAGATCTGGGGCAAGGGCGAGCGGACCCCCGAGGACACCCGTCGGACCATCAAGGTCAACCGGCAGGTCTGCCTCACCCAGCTCACCCACACCCTGGAGCTGGTCAGCCGCGACGAACTGCTCGTGCGGGCCCGCGCCCTCATGGAACGGCCGGCCGTCCGGAAGTTCTGGACGGAGACCCGGGACTTCCGGTCCCGGGAGACCCAGACCCCGGAGAGCAGCGAGTTCATCTCGGTCCTCGACCGCGAGCTCGCCGCCGCGACCCGCAAGGCGGACGCGGCGGACGAGGTGGCGGTGGAGGTCTCTTCCTGAGCGGAGGCTCCGCCCCGCCACGCACCTCCTGTGCCTTCCGCAGACGTTCTGCGGAGCCGAACCCTCCTGCGTCGGTCCTACCATCCCCCGGGGCCGGCGCAGGAGGCCCAGCCTGCCGAGGACGACAATGTGCCAGCACCAGCCTGCCTGTCCCACCGCCGACTCCGCCGACCGGGAGGCGGCCCGCCTCATGGCGCACCACCCGGAACAGGGCTGGAGCCTGCTGTGCAACGGGGTCCTGCTCTTCGACGACACCGGCGAACTGCTGCCGGATGGACAGGTCATCGCGCCGCACCGCTCCATGGAGAGGGCCGCCGCATGAAGACCACGGAGAAGCCCTTGACCATCCCGGCCGAGAACAGCGACGGCGCTGACCAGTTCGAGTGGCCCCTCGCCGGGGGAAAGCGGTTGCGCCCGGGACCTCAGCGCGACCACGCCGCAGCCGATCTGCGCAGGCGTTACGACGCCGACGCATCCATCCGGGACCTCATCAACCTGACTGGTAGGTCGTACGGTTTCGTGCACCGCCTCCTGACCGAGGCCGGGACGATCCTCCGGCCCAGGGGCGGCGACCAGCGGTCGAAGCGCTAGCAGGCTCATCCTCAGCCGCCGGTCACGGTACCTGCGGCGACCTCAGACCCCCGTCCCGCCCCGTGGAACAACGCTGGGGAAGGGGCGGGCCCAGACCCCACCTGGCGCGGAAGCACTCCTACTCCACACGCTTCTGCGCCAGGCGGCCTCCCCCGGCGCCAAGACCATCACGCGCCATCCAGCACGAAAATCGCCAACCCTTGGCGGTTCGCCGAGAACGGAGAGCGTTCGCCGATAGCCTCCCCGCCCCGGCACGAGATGCCGGCCCCCTCCCCCGAACATGAACGACCGAAGGAAGCCCATGACGAACACGACCGTCGAGCCCGACGAGGCAACCCGCCTGCGGAACAAGGTGGTGGACGAGCTGTGCGCGGACGGCAACATCACCTCCCCGGAGATCGAGGCGGTGATGCGCAAGGTGCCTCGGCACGCGTTCACCCCCGGCACCCCGCTGGAGAAGGCGTATGACACGTACGCCGCCGTGATCACCAAGACGGACGAGCACGGCGTGCAGCTCAGCTCCGTCTCCGCCCCGCAGATCCAGGCGATGATGCTGGAGCAGGCCCAGGTGAAGCCGGGGATGCGGGTCCTGGAGATCGGCTCGGGCGGCCTGAACGCTGCCTACCTCGCCGAACTCGTCGGCGATGACGGCGAGGTCGTCACCGTGGACATCGACCCCGCCGTCACCGACCGCGCGCGCCGGCTTCTGGACGAGCACGGCTACGGGCGGGTCCACGTCGTCACCGCCGATGCCGCCGAGCCCATCCCGGACCTCACTGAGGTCGACGTCGTTATGGTGACCGCCGGGGCCTGGGACATCTCCCCGGCCTGGACCTCCGAGCTCAAGCAGGGCGGCCGGCTCGTCGTCCCGCTGCGGATGCGCGGCTTGACCCGGTCGGTCGCCTTCACCCGGGTCGAGGGCGAGCACGGCCCCTACCTGGAGAGCGAGTCGGCCCGGATCTGTGGCTTCGTCCCGATGCAGGGCTCGACCGCTCACCGCGAAGAGCTCCTTCTCGTCACCGGCACCCCGGAGATCGGGCTCAAGTTCGATGACGGCCTGCCAGCCGACCCGCACCGGCTCGACAACGCGGTGACGTTCCCGCGACACGAGATGTGGACCGGCGTGATCGTGCGGATCCAGGAACTCATCGACACCCTCCAGATGGCGATGGCGATCAGCCTGCCGGGCTTCTGCACAATGGCCGTCGACGAGAACTCGGACACGAAGCTGGTCGACCCCGTCAGCAGGCGGTTCGCCCTCGCGGCCGTCGACGACGACACCTTCGCCTACCTCGTCACCCGCCGCACCGAGGACAACCGGCACCTGGAGTACGGCGTGCACGCCCTCGGCCCGCACGCGGAGCAGCTCGCCGACAAGATCGCCGACGTGCTCCGCGACTGGGAGGCCAACCACCGCGGCGGCCCCAGCCCGGTCATCCGGGTCTATCCGGCCAGCACCCCTGACGACCAGATCCCGGCCGACCGGGTCATCGACAAGGTGCACAGCCGGATCTCGCTCTCCTGGCCCCGGCGTAACGCCGGGAGCCAGGTAGTCCCGCACCATCCCGACAAGAGAAAGGCACACCATGACCAGCGCCACTCTCACCCCGCCGGCGGTCGCGCCGGCGGAGGACCTGGACGACGACTTCGCGCCCCTGGACGTGAAGATCGTCGTCGCCGAGCACGGCTACGGCCACCTCATGTGCTCCACGGGCGACGGCTGCGGCACCACCTGCGCGACCGGTGCCTCCGCCTGCGGCTCCTTCACCGAGGACCCGGCCTGATCTAGGCCGCTTCTCTCCTGGGGCCGGGCAATGCGCTTGCCCGGCCCCAGGCCCTCCCCTCCCCGCGCCGCCTCATGGAAGGGACCTCATGGCTTCCCGAGTAGCCGCCGGATACCTGTGGCAGGGCGTTGCAATGCTGCGCGCCACCACCAGCCCGGGGCCGGCAGATATCCCTTGTACCCTCAACCTGGACGACGTGGCCGTCACCCGCGGCTGGCTGAACCGCATCTGGCAGCGCGAGGACTTCCGCAGCGCCCTGGAGCTGACCACACCCGTTCTGTCCGACGCCATCGAGGCCGCTGTCCACGGCCGGCAGACCGAGCCTCGTCACGTCCGCCGCACCGCGCTGTCGACGGTCTCCTACCTGCTGCGCTGGCAGCACCGGCCAACTCCGCTCGGCCTGTTCGCGGGCATCGCCCCGGTGTCCGTCGGGCCCCGGGCGAGCGCGCGGTGGCGCGACAAGCACCGCGTGCTGATCCGGCCGGACGCCGAATGGGTCACCGAGATGGTGCTCCGACTCCAGCGCACCCCCGCGTTGCTGCAACGGTTACCGCTCGTGGCCAACAACGCCGCCCGTGTCCGCGGCGACCGGCTCGTGGCGCCGGGCCCGCCCTCCGACGGCCACGCCCTTCTGCTGGCCCCGGTCGAGACATCCGTCCGCAACGCCCGGCCGGTGGCCGCCGCCATGGACGCGGCCCGCGCCCCATCCCCTACAGCGACCTTCACAGCCACCTTCGCGACCGCTTCCCGCAGGCCACACCGGAGAAGATCGACGCCCTTCTCACCAGCCTGGTCGAGCAGCGGTTCCTCCTCACTAGCCTGTGGGCGCCCATGACCACCGTGGACGCCTTCCAGCACCTGTGCCGCGAGCTGGACCAGCACCAGGCGGACAACCTCCCGAGGTGCGGGACCTGGTCCACGCCCTGTACGCCCTGCGCGACGACCTATCCGCCCACCAACCGACGCTCTCCGACACCAGCGTGAGCACCGTCGCCGCACGGATGCGCACCCTGACGCCGGTCACTCCGACACCGCTGCTCATTGACACCGCCCTCGACTGCGAGACCCAGCTCCCGCAAACCGTGATCGCGGAAGCGCAGGCAGCCGTCTCGGCTCTCTACCGGACCACCCCGCAGCCCTACGGCTACCAGCACTGGCGCGACTACCACCGCCGCTTCCGGGCCCGGTACGGCGTCGGCGCCCTGGTGCCAGTGATGGACCTGGTCGCCGACAGCGGCCTGGGCCTGCCCGCCGGATACGTCGGATCCGAACGCGGCACCGCGCTGAAGGTGCGCACCGAACGCGACGAACTGCTGCTCACGCTCATGCAGCAGGTCCTCTTGGACGGCGGCCGCGAACTGAGGCTGACGGACGACATGATCGACGCCCTGGAGAAAGCCGCCGGAACGGACGAACGGCTGTTCGCGCCCCGGGTGGAGATGGCCTTCGAGGTCCACGCCCCCAGCACCCAGGCACTGTCCAGCGGCGCCTTCGACCTTCTCCTCACCGCGGTCCCCCGGCCCGGCAGCAGCATGGCCGGCCGGTTCGCCCACGTGCTGCCGCCCGAACAGCAGGACGCGCTCGCCGCCACGTACCACGGAGCACCGGACGGCCTCACCGCGCAGCTCGTGTTCCCGCCGCGCCGCCACCGCAACGAGAACGTCACCCGGACACCCCGGCTGCTCCCGCACGTCGTCGAGCTGTCCGGCAGCCAGGAGAGCGAGGAAGCGACGATCCCTCTCGCCGACATCGCCGTCACCGCGGACCCGCGCAGCTTCCACCTCGTCCAGATCTCCACCGGCCGGCGCATCGACATACGGGTCCTGCACGCCTTGGAAGGCGGGACGCAGACCCCGCCCCTGGCCCGGTTCCTCGCCGAAGTGGCCCACGGTCGGTACGCCGCCTACAAGCCGTTCGACTTCGGTGCCGGCTCCCGGCTCCCCTTCCTCCCGCAGGTGCGCTACCGCCGCGCCATCCTCACGCAGGCCCGATGGCTGCTGATGGCCGACAGCCTGCCCGGCCCCAAAACCCCGACCGAGGAGTGGGAGCACGCCTTCGCCACCTGGCGGGAGCGGCTGCGGGTCCCGATGCAGGTCGCCATCATCGAGTACGACCAGCGCCTCCCCCTCGACCTGTCCCACCCGGTCCACCGCCGGGTACTGCGCGCCCACCTCAACAAGGCCCGCCGCCTGGAGCTGCGCGAGATCCCGGACTCGGACGCCCACGGCTGGATCGGGCGCGCGCACGAGATCTGGCTCTCCCTGGGCCGGGCGCAGCCGGACACCGCCACCGCACCCCGGCCGCGCCCCGCCACGTCTCCGGCCGCCGGACGACACTTTCCGGGCGCCGGCAACGTGGTGTTCGCGCAGCTCCACGCCCACCCACGCCGCTACGACGAGATCCTGAGCAGCCACCTGCCCAGCCTCCTCGCCACGTTCGGCGACACCCCGCCGCTCTGGTGGTTCATCCGGCACCGGGAGATGGCGCGTCCGGACGCCGACCAGCGCCTCAACCTCACCCTGCACCTGCCGCCGGACGCCTACGCGGCCGCCGCCCAGTACGTCCGTACGTGGGCGGACAACCTGTACAGGGTCGGCCTGGCGGCCGGGCTCGTCCTGGCCCCCTACCAGCCGCAGACCGGGCGCTTCGGCAGCGAAGCGGCCATGGATGCCGCGCACCAGGTGTTCGCCATGGACTCCGCCGCCGCTCTCGCCCAGATCCAGCTCGTTGAGCGCACCGACGTCGTTGCCCCGCAGGCCCTCGCTGCGGCCAGCGCCCTGCACCTCGTCACCCCCCTGACTCCGAATGCCACGGCGGCCGAGGAGTGGCTGGTGCGCGCTCTCCCCCAGGGCACGGGGCGACTCGATCGGGCCCTGCGTACCCAGACGCTCGAACTGGCTGGACCGAACGGCACCGCCGCGCTCGCGGCCCTCCCCGGCGGCCAGGCAGTGGCCGACGCGTGGGCGGCCCGCGCCACCGCCGTCGACGCCTACCGGAACACCCTGACCGGCCAACGTGACCCGCTGGACGTCGCCCGCTCGCTCCTGCATCAGCACCACGTCCGGGCCCTGGGCGTCGAACCGCGCGCCGAGGAGACCACCATGCGGCTCGTACGAACCGCTGCCCTCCAGCACTGGAGGGCAGCCCGATGACCCGCCCACCGTTGCCCCGCGACGCTCCTGGAGCAGTACACCGCCCGCCTCACCCAACCCGCTGCGCCGTCCCCGGGCGAGCCCTGGGCGGCGCAGTCCCTGGCCGACGGTGCCGCCGGCATCAGCCTGCTGCACATCGAGATGGCCGCCCGTCACGGCGGCTCCTGGGGTCCCGCACACCGGTGGATCACCGCCGCGGCCGCCGGGCACATCAGCGCGGCCGACACCACCGGGCTCTTCCTCGGCGCTCCGGCCATCGGCTTCGTCCTCACCACCGTCCCCCCGGACTTCCAGCACCTGTACGACTCGGCCCGCCAGAGTGTGCACCGGCACATCGTCGACCTGGCCCACCGCCGCGTGGATGCCGCCCTCACCCGGATCCGTAAGGGAGACCTGCCCGCGTTTGCCGAGTACGACCTGTTCTACGGCCTCACCGGCATCGGGGCGTACCTCCTGCGCACCGACCCCGAAGGGCTCTCCCTGGAGCGAGTCCTGAAGTACCTCGTCGCCCTGACCCACCCCCTCGCACCCGACGGCCGCGGCCTGCCGGGCTGGTGGGTCCGCCACGACCCGGCCCGCGGCGAATCCCCCCACTTCCCGGGAGGCCACGGCAACTTCGGCGCAGCGCACGGCATCACCGGCCCGCTCCTCCTTCTGGCCCAGGCCCTGCGGCGCGGTATCACCGTCAAAGGCCACTGCGAAGCCCTGTGGCGCATCTGCGAGCACCTGGACGCCTGGTGCCAGCTCAGCCCCTCCGGCCCCTGGTGGCCCGAGCACATCTCACCCGAGACCTCGACCGTGGACACCCGCACCACGACTCTCCCACTCGGCCGAGTTGGTGCTACGGAACCACGGGCATCGCACGAGCCGGACAGCTCGCCGGGATCGCCCTGCGCGCCCCCACCGTCCAGGAGTTCTACGAGGACGCCCTGTACCGCGCCCTGACCGACCCCGAACAGCTCGACCAGGTCACCGACTCCGGCCTGTGCCACGGCTGGGCAGGCATCTACCAGACCGCCACGCGCGCGGCCGCCGATGCCCTCGACCTCCGCCTCCAGGCCCTTCCGAGACATCTCGGCAGCATCCTCGCGGCCAACGCGCTACCCGGACTTCCCGAACCGGGTCTGATCAACGGCGGCGCCGGTACCGCGCTCGCCCTCACCACGTACGCCTCGACGCCGACCACTGGATGGGACGCATGCCTCTTGATCGACTGACCTTGGCGGAACCGAGCCGGATCCAGAGCGCAGTGTCCGCTGTCCTCACCGGCCTGCCGCTCCCCGATGCCGCAGTCATGCACGAGATGGAGCCCACGGTCCTGTCCGACGCCGTGGCCGTCTACGACCAGGCCGGCCGGGAAGCCCTGGCCCACCACACCGCCACCACCGACTGGTGGCAGGTGTATCTCCACTTCGCCGACTGGGCGGACGCCGACACCGTCTTCACCACGCACGTCCTGCCCGTGCTTCGGGAGGCGGAGTCCGTAGGGACCATCGACGGCTGGTGGTACACCCGCAAACACCCCTGCTGGCGCCTACGCCTCCGCCTCCCGTCCGAGCCCGGAACCGAGCTGGCCTTCGACGACAGCTTCGACCAACTCGTCTCGGACGGGCACCTGGAACGGTGGTGGCCCGGAATCTACGAGCCGGAGACTCCCGCGTTCGGCGGCGAGGCCAGCATGACGGCCGCACACGCCCTGTTCATCACCGACAGCCGGGAGGCGTCACGGCTACGGCAGCGCGACGACCTGGCCGTGGGCCCCGCGAGCTGTCCGTGCTCCTGTGCACCATCATGATGCGCGCCGCCGCCTGGAGTGGTACGAGCAAGGAGACGTCTGGCACCGCGTCATCACGGAGGAACACCGATCGGCCGTCAGCGACGTCCCAACAGACCGACTCGACGCCCGCTCCCAGGAAATCCGGCCCCTGCTCTTCGCCGACATCGACGTACTGCTACGCCCCGGCGGGCTGCTGGAGCCGATCAGCGACTGGGTCGACGCCTTCCGCAGCACAGGACACGAACTGCGCCGCGCCGTTCAGGCCGGGACGCTCGACCGCGGTCTGCGGCAGGTGCTCAGCTACCACGTGATCTTCCACTGGAACCGGCTCGGCCTGTCCCTGCGGAGCCAAAGCGTCCTGGCCTGGGCAGCCAGAGCGGCGATCCTCCACGGCGAGAACGGGGCATAGGCCGGTTGGCCGTCCTGATGATCACGAAGAGAAATGCCGTCGTGCTGCGGCGCAGGACCCGATCTCGTAGGCCGGGGTGACGAGTCAGCTGCGGCCCCGGCCCGAGATCTCCGTGACGGAGTGGAATGAGACCGCTGATCCGGCACCGGAGGTCGTCGTGCTCGTGGTGGACACGGTCGAAGAGGATGAACGTGTTGAGGCTGCTCCGCCACATCCTCGGACCAGCACTTCCCGCCCTGTCCTCGTGGCAACGTACATCGACGAACAGAAGCTGGTCAGCGCGGCGGAGTGCGGCGGCGCCGGGGTAATCCGGCGGGCGGAGGCGACCCCGGAGCACCTGGTCCACGCTATTGGAACGGTCACGAAAGGCGCCGGACACCTCCCCCCCCGTTATGTTCTTCGCGGTCCTGCAAGAGGGCCGCTGGCCTCCGGGCCCGGCATGACTGTGTCCCCCTGTCGAACGGATGACCTGGGGGTGGTGTCACCGGGCCCGAGGGGTGCCGTCGGAGACGCTGATGAGAGGTCCGACCACCGCCTGACCAGGCGCAATGCCCGGTCGTTCGTGGGCGGCAGGTCTGCATAACGTGGATGCGTGAGAACGGCCCCGACGCCCAGGCCGGCACGGCATCGAGCGAGTAGGGGCATGATGATCGACACCGAAGGCGTGGGCGTCTTCCTCGGCCTGGACGTTGGCAAGAGCACACACTATGGCCACGGGCTGACCCCTGCTGGCAAGAAGGTCTTCGACAAACCGCTGCCCAACAGCGAACCCAAGCTGCGGGCCGTCTTCGACAAGCTGCGAGACAAGTTCGGCACCGTCCTGGTGGTCGTGGACCAGCCCGCCTCCATCGGAGCCCTGCCGCTGACCGTCGCCCGCGACGCGGGCTGCCAGGTCGCCTACCTGCCGGGCCTTGCCATGCGGCGGATCGCCGACCTCTACCCCGGTGAGGCGAAGACCGACGCGAAGGACGCGGCGGTGATCGCGGATGCCGCCCGCACCATGCCCCACACCCTGCGCACGCTGGAGTTGACCGACGAGATCACCGCCGAGCTCACAGTCCTGGTGGGCTTCGACCAGGACCTCGCCGCCGAGGCCACCCGCACCTCCAACCGGATACGCGGCCTGCTCACCCAGTTCCACCCCAGCCTGGAGCGCGTGCTCGGGCCACGTCTGGACCACCAGGCCATCACATGGCTGCTGGAACGCTACGGCTCCCCGGCCGCACTGCGGAAAGCCGGCCGACGCAGACTCGTCGAGGTGATCCGGCCCAAGGCCCCGCGCATGGCCACTCGGCTCATCGACGACGTCTTCGACGCCCTCGACGAACAGACCGTCGTGGTCCCCGGCACCAGCACCCTCGACATCGTCGTCCCGTCCCTGGCCCGCTCGCTAGCGGCCGTCCACGAACAACGCCGGACCCTGGAAGCCCAGATCAACGAACTGCTGGAGGCCCACCCTCTTTCCCAGGTCCTGACGTCGCTGCCCGGCGTCGGCGTCAGGACCGCCGCAGTCCTGCTGGTCACCGTCGGCGACGGCACCGGCTTCCCCACCGCCGCCCACCTCGCCTCCTACGCCGGCCTCGCCCCCGCCACCAAGCAGTCGGGCACCTCGATCCACGGCGAACACGCGCCCCGAGGCGGAAACCGGCAGCTCAAACGGGCCATGTTCCTCTCCGCGTTCGCCGCCCTGCACGACCCCGCCTCCCGCACCTACTACGACCGATGCCGGGCCCGCGGCAAGACCCACACTCAAGCCCTCCTCCGCCTTGCCCGCCAACGCATCAGCGTCCTGTTCGCCATGCTCCGCGACGGCGCCTTCTACGAACCCCGCGTCCCTGAGGCGACGGCTGCATGAACCAGCCCACAGACAGATCTATGCAGATCAACACCTTGTGCCGTCCGCCCATGCCGAGATGTCCGCGGCCCCCTGACGGACAGCTTCTTCCGGGTCCCGGGCGAGCTTCCCGCAGGCCGCTGCGACGTCCGGCACACCGCCCGGTCCCACGAGCGCGTCATGCACCCCGGTCTGCAGCCAGTCGGCCCGGCTGTCGTCAGCCTCGGCAACCGCGAGAGCGATGAGCCTTATGGCGGCCACCGTCCCCACCCGGGCCAGGGCCTCTGCCGTCTGCCGGGTCACCGCCGTGTCCTCGACGTCCAGCAGCAGTCCCACCAGCGCTTCCGCAGCCTCAGGAACATCAGCGAAGGCAGCGAGATCACGCCCGGCACGAACACGTTGCGTCCACGAAGGAGACGACACCTCAGCCAAGGCCGTCTCCAACCCACTCGTCATCTCTGGCACGACCAGACAGTCTCATGCCCACAGAGAAGATCGAACTCCGGGCAGGAGCTGCCCACACGCTTGACGAAAAACATAGAGGCACCCCCCCGACCTGGTGGGTCTCCTGGAGGAGGCCGGCCGGCTCCAGGGCCAGGTCCTCGGCCCCCCGTGGCCTGCACTTCACGAGGCTCACGGTGCGCGAGGCCGACGTGCTACGCCTGGTGGCGGAGGAGTACAACACGACGGACATCGCCGCGAAGCTCTCGTACTCCGAAAGGGCCCTCAAGAACGTGCTGCACGCGATGGTCTACGCGACAGGGCGAGGACTCGTATAGCCGGATGACTTCGGTATTCGCACCATCCTGCGACAGGCCGCAGTCACCGTCGTCGGTCTCGCCGGGAAGTGACGACGAGGTCTGGCAGATCGCGCTCCTGGTCGTCGACGCCCGCGACCCGCTCGGCCTGGCCACCAACACCTCCTCGCTCGCTCAGTTCGGAAGGTGAACTCGATCCGCATCCCACGACTGCTGCCGAACCGCTCGCCCGATGAGACCCGAACAATCTGATGAGGAAGGGAGATGAAGGCCACCCGGACCTCGGTGCGCCACTACGGACTTCATGCGGTGACCAGCACGGCGGTCCTGTCTCTGGCAGCTGCGTGGCGCCTGGTCCCCGGCAGTCCCGCTGCGGTTGCCCGGCCAGAGAAGAGGATGAGTACTACTCGTCCTCGTCGTCGATCGGCTCGGTGATCCACTCCGGTGGAACGAGGGCCTGGTTGTTGCTGTAGCGCCAGCGTTCGATGACGTGGTCACGGAAGAGCGGGTCGGCCAGGTCGGCGTGCTCAACGACGATGACCTGAAGCGCGCCATCGAGTGCCTGGACGGTGTCGTTGATGATCCGGTAGACGTTCAGCAGGTGGCTGAGGTCGGTCCCCTGGGGCGTAGGCTCGCCGGTGTAGTCGGGTGGGAAGTACACCTGGGACGGCTGGTCAAGGATCAGAGTCCGCGGGACGGGTCCTCGGTGCTCGCTGAACCACTCATGCAGGCTCAGCAGCGTGGCAACGTGGTAGCCCAGGTGGTTCTCGGCACCGCCCATGTCGGCGAGTCGGACGGGACCGTCGGCCGTGTCGGCGACGACAGTCAGCCGGTTGACGTCGAGGCGGATGGGCGCGTTTGAGTGGTCGAGCTCGAGCGCGGCGGCCTTGGTGCGGATGTTCTGGCTGATCAGGGACAAGTAGCTGGTGAGCCGGTCGTCCTGGGTGTCGTCGCTGAGGAGCTCTTCCAACTCAGAGATCTGCCGCTGGAGGTCGTCGCGGCTGTCTTCGACCTGCGGGGCACTCACATGCTGGGCGGTGGTGTCGAGGTAAAGGCTGATACGGCCGCGTACATGGGCGGCCCGCTGCACCTGGTCCGGCTCCTGCTGCAGCGCGCGCAGCCCGGCGCTGATCTCGTTGATCTCGTCCTGGCTGCGGGAGAGCGCCGCGCGCAGTTGCTGCAGTTGCTCCTCCTCCAGGGCCATCTGGTGTTGCAGGGCGGGTGTGTCGCTGCCGATCACCTGCAGATCGCTGTCGAGGCGTTCGAGGTCGTGCATGATCGTCGCCACCGTGGTGTTGGCCGAGGCGATCGGGCTCTCGCACACCGGGCATTGCGCGGCCTGGGAGGTGTCCGGAGACAATCGCATCAACCCGAGAGACGCGAGACGCCGACGCTGCTCCCTTGCCTCGCCCGCGAAGTCGTCATTCTCCTCGACCGCGCGCTTGAGGTCAGTGATGCGGGCCCGGGACTGCCCGACGGCTCGGCGCAGCTGGGCACGTCGACCGATGGCGGCGGCCAACGGGTCGCCGTCGTCGTCCGATCGGGGCTCCGTCTCCAGCCGGATGCTGCCCTCCAGGGCGAACCGCAGAAGGCCAAGGACCTCTTCGGCTGTCGGCTCGGTGTCGCGGTGCGGTAGAAGCCCTGCCTCGACCGCCTCAGTGAGAAGTGCTCGGGCCTGGCCCGACGCCGGACCCAGGTCGCGGGCCTGGGCGAGTTTGGCTTCAAGGACGGAAAGGTCCCGGCGCAGGAGCCGCAGCCGGTTGCGCAGTGCTGCCTGCTCGGGGTCGACGGCGCCGAGGAAGTACGGGATCACACCCCGGATGGTGTTCGGCCGCCACTCCTCGCCTTGGGAGTGAAACAGCAGGTCAGGGTTGGCGACCTCGTTCTGCGCCTGGAAGCAGAAGTACAGCGCGTGACGGATCGACGGAGCGATGGTCTGGGCGCGGGCGACCGCAGGCACCTTGACGGTGCGGTCGATGCCGCAGAAGTCACTGAGGATGTCCTTGGCGGTGTCCAGGGGCGTCGCGAAGGTCAGCTCCTCCAGCGGGGAGGCGGGGTCTCCGGGGCCTGGGACAGGACACACAGCACAGTGCTCACAGCGTTCCCCGGCTCCGGGGCACGCCGGGCGACGAAGAGCTGCTGGCCGGGCTTCGCCAGGGTGACGGCGTAGGCGCCCACGTACTTGCGGACCTTGCCGGCCTTGACGGGGTAGTCGGAGCTGGCCAGGCAGTAGTCGATGATCGTCAGCAGCGCGCTTTTCCCGCGCCGGGAGTCGCCCGTGACGATGTTCAGGCTGCCGGTACGGAACGGGACCGTGCGGACCTGTCCGGGCTGCTTGCCGTAGATGGTGACCGCTTGGATCTGAAAGGTCACGCTTGGACTCCCAGGAGTGTCAGGACGGTGCTGATGCTGCCGGTGCTGGGCAGCCAGCGTCCGAGTTGGTGGGCGGCCTTCTGGATCGCGGTGCTCTGCTCGGGGCCGTCCTTGAGGGCCGTCACGGCCCGTGGCTTCACCGTCAGCCCAGCGCCTTCAAGTCTGAGCACATCGCCCTGAAGGGCGAAGAGCAGGCCCGGTCGCACGACGGCAGCGAGAGCGGCGGCGTTGAGGTCCATGGCCACGCGCACGGCCTCGTTCTCGTCGAGCCAGTTCATCAGCCCGGTACGGGTGGTGGCCGGCAGCGCCGTCCGGATGGACGGCTGGAAGGCCATAACCGCGGCGGTCACTGCGACTGGAAGCGGGCAGATCGAGCGGTACTGCTTCTCGTACCCTGCACAGCCCGGACGCACACGAGCGCTGTGAAGGCCGGGTTGAACAAGGCGCGCTCCTCGCGGCTGAGGTCACGCTCGGCCATCAGCGGCTCCCGCCGGCTCCAGCAGAGCCGCCAGCCGGACGCTGAAGTCCGGATGCCACCCGACCCGCAGCTCGTCCGCAAGCATCTGGTATGACCCCTTGACGACGAACACCTCTTCACAGCCGGTGCGGATGCGAAGCCGGGCCTCCCGGTCGACCCACCTGTAGATCAGCCTGGCCTCACGCTTCATCTCTTCCTCGGTGGCTTCATCACCGAGGTCTTCACGCATCTCGGCGAAGCGCGACTGCCACTCCTCCACGAGTCTGCGCTCATACGCGCCGATCTCGCCGGCACGCAGCAGGTTCTCGTTTGCCCAGCGGGAGCGCTGAGCGAAGGCCCTCACCCAGTCCCGAACCGCGTAGCCGATCCGCTCCGCACCCACGTCGATCAGACGGAGCTGATGCGCGAACACCTTATCGGCTGCATCGGCAGCGGCCGGGGCCGCAGCCGTGAGCGCGGCGATATCAGGGTCAATCGGCAGATTGTGCTCACCGATCTGATTGCGCAGATCGTTAAACAGCTCGTCGAACTCGGCGCCGGTCACCGGATCCGACCCCGGGAAGCTCATCTGGACGGATGCCCGCTCGAAGAACCAGCCCTCAAGACGCTGAAGAAAGGACTCTGCGAACCGGCGCTCGACGGCCAGGCTTGCGTAGCCGAGTAGTTCCTCCCTGATGGAGTCCATCCTGGCGCGTCACCGATGACCTCGATCCGGCTGATGAGCTCGGCCCGGCGCTGTTCCCCGAGCGCGTCGAACGCCTTGAATGCCTTGTCCAACGTCGTACTTTTCGAGGACTGCCGAGCCTGGACGATGAGGGCCTCGGCGGCCTGCTCGTCACGATGCCCGCTGGCCTTGGGCTGCAGGAGGAAACCCGCGCTGTCTTCCGGCAGCTCTGCGGTGGTAATCAGGTAGAAGCTTGCCTCGGCAAGGTCGATCTGTTCCTCGGTGACGGCGTGCGACCAAACCCTGAGTGTTTTCCATAGGTCCTGGGACAGGTCCGTCAGTCGCACGTTGTCTGCCCGCTTCTTCAACTGGGTCAGTTCGGTGCGCGATCCGACGAGAGCCTGGACATCGTCCGTTGCCTCAATCGCCACACTCCACTCGATCCCGCCCCTGGAGAGCTCCACACACCGCTGCAGTGCCACACGGAGCTGATAGAGGTAGCCGAGCGCTGACGCCGATGCCTCGAAGGGATTCCCCGGGCTGGTCATGTACCCACCGCCTCCCTCTGTTTACCGAGTGCGGCGATCATCCCATGCACGCGCCGCAGGTAAAACACGGATTGCCGAACTTGTCGAACCGTCCGGGCGGCCCGCGAGTGGCTCCTGGCCGTCGTCGACGACCAGTCGGCGGTGCTCAGGGTGCGAGCGGGAGTCTGACGGCGTCGGTGCGGGAGAAGACCAGGTCGGTCATGTCCTTCGGGGTCGTGGCGCACCGGATGGGCGGCTGCGGCCGGCGCATGGTTCGGGGGTAGGTGGCCGGGTCGTAGTCGTTGGTGAGCGTGTAGGGGTGGAAGCCATGCTCGCGCAGGTCGGCGATAACGGCGCCGGCGCTCTCGCCCTGTTTAGCCAGGAGCCGGGGGGTGACCTCGACGACGAGCTCGGCGTCGTCGCGCAGGTACGGGAGTGCGGGCAGGAGTCCGCGGACCGCGGCGGCTTCGGTGCCTTCGACGTCGATCTTGATGACGCGCGTGGTGGCGAGGTCGGCCCGGCTGATCAGGTCGGCCAGGGGTGCGGTGGGGACCTCGACGGTCGCGTGGACGTGGCGGGGGCGGACGGCGGTGGTGTGGCCGAGGTTGGAGGGGTCCTCCACGTACAGGACCAGGACGCCGGTGGAGTCGGAGGCCGCGGAGCGGACGGTGCGGATGTTGGTGCGGCGGTTGGCGGCGGCTGCGGCGGCCAGGTCGTCGTGGAAGAGGGGGTGGGGTTCGATGGCGACGACGCGGCCGTGGGGTCCGACGGCGTGGGAGGCCAGGAGGCTGAAGGCGCCGCGGTGGGCGCCGACGTCGATGAAGGTGTCCCCGGGGCAGAGCCGGTCGCGCAGGAAGGCCGACAGGTTCGGCTCCCACTCGCCGAACAGGTACTGGAAGCGCTGGATGACGTCGCTGGTGGTGACGGGAACCGTGTCGCCGGACAGCAGCCGGACGGTGGCGCGGACGGGGCGGGTGCGCAGGTGCTCGTCGAGGAAACGGTCGACGAGCCGGGCCTTGCCGAGGGTGCCGGGGGCGTGACGAACGTAGGCGCGAAGCGCGCGGGCGAGGATGGAGGCGGGCACGGACGGCTCCTTCGGGTGGCGGCGGCCGGGATCGGGAGTCCGGCCCGGCCAGCGGTGGCAGACTGCCGGGAATGACGGCGGAGGTGAGGGGAGTTGATGGTGGTCGAGAGCGGCGCTCCGACGGTCTTCCTGCTGGTGGGGCTCACCGGCTCGGGGAAGACGACCTATGCCCAGCGGGTGCTGGAGCCTCGGGGCGCGGTGCGGCTGTCGGTGGACGAGGTCGTCTTCGAGCGGCACGGCCGGTACGGCGTCGACTACCCGGAGAACACCTACTTCGAGAAGGAGGCCCCGGTCGTCGACGAGCTGCACGAGCGGCTGGCCGAGCTGGTCGCAGAGGGCCGGGATGTGGTGTGGGACCACGGGCTGTGGCCGCGCAAGGACCGCGAGGCGATGAAGACGCTCGTGGAGTCGGCCGGCGGGCGGTGGAGGCTGCTGTACTTCCCCGTGGCCCGTGACGAGCTGCTGCGCCGGCTGGCGGAACGCAACGCACGGGGGGACGCGAATGCCTTGCTCGTGACGCCGGAGGCGCTGGACGACTTCGTCGACCGGTTCGAGGAGCCTCAGGGCGAGGGCGAGGAGATCGTGGAGCCCGGCTGGTTCTGAGGCGTCGGCGGGCGCCAGGCGGCGGTGATCGTGGCTGCTTCGGCGGCCCAGCCGTCGGGGAGGCGGTCGAGGTTGACTCGGCGGAAGGCCAGGCGGGGGTCGGCAACGTCGATGCGGCCGGAGTGCCGGTCGATGTGCTCCAGCAGGCGGGACGCCTCGCTGCGGACGGCCGGCGTGTGCTCGGCCCACACGCCGGAGGAGAACCGTTCGACCCTCCGGCGCAGGTCGTCCAGGACGCCCGAGCGCCACTTGAAGTGGTGCACGCACGCGAGCGCGTCCGGGTCGGGCTTGTGGCCGGAGGCGCGGTGGTTGCCGGAGGCCACGTCGGCCGAGGAGTGGGCGAGGACGATCTTGCGGGGGTCGCCCTTGAGGAGCCGGTGGGTGAGGTGCCCGCCGAGCGGGAAAGCCCTCTCCAGCCCGGGGCCGGGGCGCCACGGGGCGAGACTGCCGTCGGCCGCGACGCGGTCGAGCATCAGCCCGCCCACCACTCTCCTCGCGGTGCCCACGGCCCGGGCGATCACGTCGGCCAGCGGGGCGGGGTAGGTCTGGAACTCGTCGGCGTCGGCGATCAGGTGCCAGCCGGTCCCTGCCTTCTCACGCAAGAAGTCGCGCAGCTCTGTGTTGGTGTGCTCGTGCCACGGCCCGGTGCTCACCTGGGTGGGGACGATGCCCAGGCTGTGGACGGCCGCGAGGAGCTGGTGGCGCTGGGCGTCGGGGACGTGGTCGGGGAAGTGGAAGGCGAGGAGGAACCGCTCGATTCCGAGCCGGCGGTAGTGGGCGGTCCAGGCGGCCAGCAGCGCGGGCTCGACGGGGCCGACGACCGCGACCAGGGTGGGAGGAATGAACGTCATCGGCGGCACTCCTTGAGCAGACGGGTGTAGGTGGTGGTGAAGAAGGCTGCCTGCTCGGCCGCCGGAAACAGGCCGAGCACCGTGGGCGCCGACAGTCCCGGCCGGGCGGGCACCTCCGCCGAGAGCTCGTCCAGAGCCTCGGCGAGCGCGTCGGCATCGTCGGCCGGGAAGGACCGGACCCACGGCTGGTCGGCGAGCCGGGCGGTCAGGGCGGGGTCGTGCTCGGAGACGATCAGCGGAACGCCCAGGCGGACGGCGTCCATGACGAGCCCCGACTCCTTGCCCACGCCCGGGTGCCGGGCGACGAGGGCCGCGTCGGCGGCGCCGTAGACGAGCCGCAGGATCTGGTCGGCGACCGGGCCGGGCACGGTGTGGAGGCGGACGTGGGGCAGCCCGTGCCAGCGGACGAGGACGGCGTCATTCAGCGGGGTGCCGCACACCACGACGTGCAGCGGGGCGGTGAGGCGGCCGAGGGCGGCGTCGATGACGGCGATGTCCTTGTACGGCCACCAGCCGCCGACCACACACACCGCCGTCGCGTCGTCGGGGATGGTGAAGGCGGTCCGGCCGCCGTCGCGCTCGGCCTCCGTCAGCCGCCGCCCGTCGTCGACCGCGAAGGAGCGCACCTCACCGGGAAGGCGAGGGAAGACGGCCGTGATCTGGTCGCGTACGGCGGCAGTCGGGTACAGCGCGACCACCTGCTTCTCGCCTCGGCGGGTGAGCCGTCCCAGCCACCGGACGGGGCGGTCCTCGGTGGTGACCAGCTCGTGGACGAACCGCAGGTGCGGGGCGCCGCCGAGCAGAGCGGCCAGGCCGTGCAGGGCCTCGCTCGCGCTGAGGATCACCACCGCCGCCGCCTGCGGGGCGAGGCGGCGCGCGGTCCGCAGGCAGGCGGCCTCGGTCAGGCACCGGGCGAGGAGGGTGACCTGGTGCGGGTGCCGGCGGACCGCCCGGGGCCAGCGCCGGGAGGCGAAGGCCCGCCGGCCAATGGCGGAGACGCGCTCCGCCACCCGCGCAACGGCCAGCAGCAACCGCGCCGCCGCGCCTTCAGGACCGGTCGCGACCCGGACGCCTGACCGGGCCAGCGGGCCCAGCTCCCCGCTCAGGCCGACCGGGGCGACGACCAGGCTCGGCCCGGTGGCGGCGAGCGCGGTCAGCGCGTGCTGATGGTGCCCGCCGCCCCGGTGCGCATACGGCTCGATCAGCACCAACTCCCCGGGCCGGTGCTCATCCGGCGACCGCCGTCTCGCCACGCAGCACGGCGAAATGCTGCAGCAGCCAGGCCGGGTCGTTGAGCGCCTCGAAGCGCTCCGGGTCACGGCCGACGGCCTGGGCGAAGTCGAGCCCGTCGCGGGCGCCGGCCGCCGCGTAGGCGGCGAAGGCACCGGTACTGCTGGCCTTCCAGGCGTCGATCCGTTCCTGGGCGGAGGCGTCGGTCATGCCGTACTCGCTGCCGCGGGCGAGCATCGCGCACTCGCGGAAACCGGCCTTCCACGCGTGGAACGGCGACTGGTTGAACTGTGTGGTCCCGGCGGTCTGGCAGCAGAACTCGACCCGGCCGGGCAGTGCGGCCAGCACGTCGACGGCCTGGCCCATCTCCCGCAGCGCCGTCCGGCGGATCAGCTTGAGCCCGCCGTAGCCGTAGACCAGGCCGTTGACCGGGTTGGTGGCCTGCCAGACCCTCATCGCCACCCCCTCGGCCAGCGGCTCCACCTCGCCGGCGGAGAACTCCTCGTCGATGGCGAAGTCGCCGTCGGCGAGGAAGAACTGCTCGGTGTCGACCAGTTCGGCGGTGAGCCGGTAGGCACGCCGCATCCCGCGCACGCCGTGCAGGCGCTTGACCGGGCCGCCCAGCACGCGGGTGAGCCGGGCGTGCAGGTGGTCGGCTTGGGGCTCGTCGTAGGAGAGCTGGACCGCGTCGAAGCCGGTCATCGGATCGCCTCCAGGTAGCGGGCGGCCACCGCAGCCGGGGTGAGGTCGGCGGTGGAAGCGTGGGCACGCTTGGCGTGCAGGAGGTAGAACTCCGGGTCGGTGGCGAGGCGGGTGGCGATCCGGACGGCCTGCTCGTCGGTGTCGAACAGCAACTCGTCGTCGATGTGCTCGGCCAGCCAGCCGGTGCGCGGAGCGATCACGGGCAGCGCCATCGCCTGGCAGTCGATCACTGACATGGACCAGGGGCAGCCGGGGCGGAAGGGGGCGATGCCGAAGTGGGCGTCAGCCAGGATGTTGCGGTAGCGGACGCGGTCGCCGCGGTCGGAGGCGATGGTGACGCCGTCCGTGGTCGCCAGTTCCTCCAGGTGCCGTTCGGGGCTGGGGTCGAGGCGGACACGCTCGGGGCTGCGGGTGCCGAACAGGTCCATCACCGTCAGCCGCACCGGGGCGTCGGCGACGAGGCGGCGGGCGAGCTGGGTGAAGCGGGCAGTGCCGTAATGCCTGTAGAGGCGGTGGTTGTAGATGCCGTTGGCCCGGCCCTCGGGCGGGGCGATACCGGCCGGGTCGCGCACCAGCCGCACGTCCCTGGGGGCGGGAACGATGTGCAGCCCGTCGCCGAGATCGATGCCGGTACGGGCGGCGGCGGCAGCGGTCCAGGAAGCGGCAGCGGAGGAATGGACCAGGACGCGGTCGCAGGCCGCGAGGCCGGCGGCGAAGGCCAGCAGCACACTGCGACCCAGGCCCCGGTCGCCCATCGCCGGATCCAGCTCCAGGACGTCGGTGTCGGTGAAGGAGAACGGCAGGTAGTGGCAGTAGCCGACGACCAGCGCATCCAGGCCGGCCTCCAGGAGCGCGGCCCTGATCGCCGGGGCGGCCTCGACCTGATTGGCCACCACCACCTCGGGCCGCCGCGCGCGGAAAAGGGCGACCAGGACGTCCATCCCCGGGTCGAAGCGCGCCCGGTACTTCGTGGACGGCGAGACGGTGGGCTCGAAACGGACCCGGGCGTCACCGACCGCGACCGGCGAGGCCACGGTCACCTCGACCCCGGCGTCGGTCAGGGCCGGGGCGAGCAGATCGGCGAAGGTGAAGCCCGAATCGGCAGCCAGCTGGCTGGCGTTGGAGACATTGAGCAGATACAGCAGGCGCATCGCTGCAACCTTCCTCGTCGGGGCCCGGGGGTCGACCTGGGCCGGTGAAGGAAGGGAACTGGCGACCGGGACCGTGACAGAATGATGAATCGAGATCACGCACGGTTCACTCATCTCATCCAGCATTCAGGCGGGGCTTCGATGGACGCGCGAGACGATGCCCAGACAGTCGAGAAGGCCGCCGAGGACTTCGCGGCGACGGTCGCCCACTGGCGCGAGGTACGGGGCCTCTCGAAGAGGGCGTTAGCCCAGCAGATGGGCTTCGACCCGTCCTACGTGAGCCACATCGAGTCGGGCCGGCACAAGCCGACCGAGGACTTCGCCCGCCGCGCCGAGGAGACCCTCGGCGCCGGCAAGGCCATCTGGCAGTGCTGGCTCGACTACGAGGCGGCCAAGGCCCGCACGACACCATCGGCGGCCGTACCGGCTCCTCGCCGGACGGAGCAGCCGTACGCGACCGGCTCGGCGATCGTCGTCGAGCACGACGCCGCCCGCCTCGACTACGACGGCCGCCTCTACCGGCTCACGATGCGCCGACTGCTGCGGAACACCGGCACCGAGCCGATCACCCGCTACCTGATCCGCATCAGCGTCGACCGCTACCCGGGCGAGCCGGAACGGTCCAACGCCCACTATCGCGAACACCCTTTGACCTGGGACGAACTCGCCCTGACCGCAACCTGCCGCGGCGAGGTGATGCGCTGGCAGGCCAAGCACGACCGCGACGCCTTCAAGGAAGTGTGGCTGCGCTTCGAGAACAGCGAGGGCCGCTTCCCCCTCTACCCGGGCGAGTCGGTGTGGATCGAGTACGCCTACTCGGTGGGCGAGGGGAAGTGGGGCAGGTGGTTCCAGCGCGCCGTCCGCCTGCCCACCGAGCACCTCGCGGTCGAGCTTGCCTTCCCCGCCGAACTTGACCCCGCCGTATGGGGAACCGAGACCTCCATGACCGCCGAGGCAGCCCCGCTCAGGACTGCACCGGTCCAGCGCGAGGAGGACGGAAACGGATCTTCTCCTGGAGCACTTCCACACCCGCCCTCCACGCCCGGTACCGTCTGGAATGGAGGTTCCGGGCCCGGCCCGAACGTGACATGAATCAAGGGGAGTTCAGGTGATCCAGGTGCGGCCCAGCGAGCAGATGCGCGGACTCGGTGTCGTGCAGCAAGGAGACCCCATCCTCGCCGCGCCCGCTCAGTCCTTCGACCTCCCCGCCGAGCGCGAGGCCGCAGAGCAGGTCATCGAGAAGCTGTTCTCCTCGATGGAACGGATCGGGCAGGTTCACCCGTTCGCCAAGGGCATGGGCATCGCGGCGCCGCAGGTAGGGATCAGCAGGGCTGTCGCCGTGGTCCAGCCCCCCGCCCCCGGCACCCCGGCGATCATCCTACTGAACCCCCGCATCACCGACAGCTCCAACGACGCCGACGAGCAGTACGAGGGCTGCCTGTCATTCTTCGACGTCCGCGGCTTGGTCCCCCGGCCGCTACGGATCACCGTGGAGACCACGACGCCGGAGGGCCAGTTGGTGACCACCGTCTACGAACGCGGACTCGCGCGGCTGGTCCACCACGAGATCGACCACCTGGACGGCCTGCTCTACACCGCGCGGATGCGAACGGGCGTCATCCCCATCCCTGTCGAGCAGTACCGCCAGACCGGGCGCTCGTGGGCCTACGAGCAGTAGCGGCCAACGCAACTGCCAGGCCGTTGGCCTGGGCTCGTCCCGCCGAGCCTCGCTAGCCTTCGCGTCTCGTTCCGCCGGAAGACACCTCTCCGACCAACCAACACGACCGCCCAGACCACCGCTGCGACCGAGGCGCGAGTGACTCCACCCGAACACAGAGAGCCGCCCTGGCGGCGCAGCATTAGCCTCTGGGGCGACTTCTGCGCGTAGCCTGCTGTTCCCAGCCGCCCATCGCCTCCGCCAAGGATCCGCTGCACCCAACCGACCCACGCTTCTGGTCATCAGCGCCCCCGGGCACGGGGAAGAGCACACTCGCTCGCATCGTCGCCGAACACCTCGGCTGCCCGGTGGTCATCCGCGATGAGATCAAGCAGGGCATGGTCCTCAGCGCTGCCCCTTCGCCGGACGGGACCGCCCATCTCAGCATCCCTGCCCGCAACGCGTTCTTCGACACGACCACCGTGCTCTTGAAGGCCGGCGTGACCGTTGTAGTGGAGTCCGCGCTCCAGGGCTGTCTGTGGCGCCCTGGCCTGGAACCCCTCTCCGAGCTCGCCTCGATCCGAGTCATCCGCTGCACGCCGCCCATCGAAACCATCGTCCAGCGCATCACCCGACGAGCAAAGGACGATATCCACCGTACGGCCCACGCCGATCACAGCCTCCTGGAGGAGATCGCGGCAGGCACATACATCCCTGGCAGCTTCGTCGGTATCTCCCTTGATGTGCCAACCCTTCTTGTCGACACAACCGACGGCTACACCCCCGGCATCAAGGAGATCATCGGCATCGCCCAGGCCGACAAGTTGAAGTAGCCCACGAGCTCAGTGACGGCTCTCCCGAAGGATTCAACCGATCAGCACGATTACGGATACTCCGTGTCGGGCAGCAGACGCATCGGGTACCCATACATCAGGCATGATCGCCTCGCTCCTCAAGAGTCGCGTACCAGTACCCCAGGCCGAACTGATCGCCGGGCTCCAGCCCCAAGCTCTCATACAGCCTCGCCAGGTGGTTGGTGAGCGTTCGCGTGCTCACGCCCAGGTCGTGTGCGATGGCCGCCAGCGTTCGCCCCTTGACGCGCTCGGCGAGGATCTGCCGAGTCATCGGGGTCATCGCCCCCGTGGTCGGGGTGCGGTCGGCGCCTCCCAACCACGGTTCGGCGCGCTCCCATTGATCTTCGAAGACTTCCGAGAAGAAGGCGACGAGGCCATCATGTTCGACTTTCCATCCCGCCTTGGCGGACTCGGGCCGCGTACGGTCCTCGATGACGGCAAGCGAGTCGTCGATCAAGACCATTCGACGGAACCGACCTTGCAGGGTTCGAACCTCGGCGCCATGACGCGTGATTTCCTGAGCCCATTCGCTTTCGGCGTCCCTGGTGCGAGCTTCAGCGCCGTAGATGGTGGACATGGAGAGTCCCCTTTCAAGGAGTCCGATGTCCCGCGGCAGGGATTTCTGCATGGCCGGCTGAGGGCGAGGAGCAGGGTGCGCGGTCCGGATGTGACGCCTCGCCTTCGACAATGCTTTGATGATCTCGCCATTGGCTTCGTCTTTCGAAGCGAGGTGGCTGACTCCTGAGTCCCCTCGTTCGACCATAACGGGCAGTCGGGCGAAGAGAGTTTCGATCGTCTCCGATCGGCGCAGGGCTTCCGTCAGGGCTTCTCTCTCACGGTCGGCGTGGTACCGCCATACCTGGAACGGGTCTGCGATCAGGTACAGATCGTCTTCAAAGATATTGCGGACCACGAGGCCGACGTCGAGAAGCTCGTCAAGTCCTGGTTCTCCCCGCTTTTGGGTGAGTTCTCCCCCGACCATGCGCTTGTACAGACTGAGTGCCGTTGGCGACAGAGCGCCATCGCCATCCGGCTCCTGCCGCGCTGGTCGAGACACCTTCACCACCTGCCTCAGTTGCGTCTTAGCGAAAGTGCGCGCAGACGAAACCGGTTTTCCTTGATCTCCTGCCGCCCTGCGGAGAACCTTGGCCTACCAGCCTGCAGCGCCCTCACCAGGGTGGCTCAGCAGGATGGCCTGCGCACGTCGACGTGCGCCAGGAGGGTGAAGCAGCCACAGCCGCGTACCGCTCCTGCTCTCTTGCACGTACTCGATTCGGTCCGCAACTCGTGGAGGTAGCTCCGGATGAAGCTCTTCAAGAACCTGCCCATCAGCGCCATCACTGGGGCCCTCTCGGTGCTGCTCTGCCTCGCCGCAATGACTTCAGGCGGGTCGAGCACCGTACAGGCAGACCCCAATTGGGACAGCGCCCCGGCCCACGCGGCCGCAGTCAGCGGAACTGCCGACGTCTAGTTCATACGTGCCGGCCCACGAGGACCTGCCACAGAAATGCAGCTTTCCCCGTTGGCCGCCAGCCACAGCCGAAACCCACTTCGGCGCAGCCTGCTCCCCGCTGGCCGTACGAGACGGTCACGCGTGACTGCGGGCCGGACAAATACAGATACGCCCGGCAGGTCCAGAGAAGCTGTGATGGGTCCCAGAGCTATGTATGGACTTACTGCCGGGGTCTACGTATGTTCGTCGTCCCCTCGGGTGACCATGCCCGGATCGACGCGAAAAAGGAGTACGCAAGACCCGGGCCTGCCCGAGCAGGCCCGGAAAAGCGGCGGCGTCCGAGAGCTGCAACTCTCAGACGCCGGACGCCTCGATGGATCACCCATCCGAGCCGACGCTTGGACGGACCACCTTCACCCGCACCGTCCTTCTCACGGGACCAATCGGTGCGGCTTCGCTAAAGGAGCGTCTCCTATGACTGCCGCTCTGCGCAAGTGGCCGAAGGATTCGGCCCGCGCAACGAGTGCGATCCGCCGCCTCCCCACCGGGGGTGCTGCCTGATGGCGCGTATCCGGACGATCAAGCCCGAGGCGTTCGAGTCTGAGGATCTCGCCTCGGTCGATGTCACCGCGATGGTGACCTTCTTCGGCCTGCTCACCCAGGCCGACGACTCCGGCCGCTTCCGCGACCACCCCGCGATCATCGCGGGACGACTCTGGGCCCTGCGCGCCGACCACACGCCGGCGAACGTGGCCATCGACCTGGAACAGCTCGCCGAGGCCGGCCTGATCTGCCGGTACACCGGTTGTGACGGGCACTCCTACCTCCACGTGGTGACGTGGGAGAAGCACCAGAAGATCGACCGTCCCTCCGCCTCCCGGCGCCCGCGGTGCCCGGCCCACCAGGGGCACCACAAGTGCGGCGCCTGCGCGAAGGACTCCTGCCCGGCGACCGAGTCCGTCCACACCGCGCGGCCTGGCCTTCCGCGCACCCAGACCGCTTCGCCGCAGCCTCCTCGAACCCTCGATACACAGGATTCGGCCGCCCCCACGCCGATCCCGGCTGTCTCGGAGGAGGCCGTGAGCGGTGGGCCGATGCGGGTGAGCAGCGTGGAGCAGTCCGTCCGAGCCACCTCGGAGCGGTCTAACGAATCCGCAGGTCACGAGGGATTCGGTGACGATTCACCGAAGGCTCGCGAGGGTGTGGCGTCTGGATCCAGGATCTTGGATCCTGGATCTGTACCCAAGGGGGGCAAGGCCCCCGCGCAGCAGACCGGTCCGGAGAGTGTCTCGGCGAAGGCGCTGGTGGCCGAGTACGTGCGGGAGTCCGCACACAAGCCTCCGAAGGACGTCGTGGGGCTGGTTGGTCGCCAGGTGAAGGGGCTGCTGGAGGAGGGCTTCGACCCGGGGGTGATCCGCAGTGCCCTGGAACGGCTGCGGCTGAAGGGTCTGCACGGGAGCGTGCTGCCAAGCCTGGTCAACGAGGCACTGAACGCCGCACCGCCTCCGGCCGCCGTCGGCGCCTCCGGCGCGGGGCCCTGGGGGACCTCCGGCTACGTGCCCTACCTCGACCCGGCCGCTGAGCCGAGCGGATTCGGAGGCCGTCTGTGACCCGCTACCGGCTCGATGACCCGCAGCCGCCGGTGCCTGAGCGCCTACGAGCCCGTCTGGAAGCCAGGCTCGCCGAGCGCGGGATCGACCCCGCCGCCATGCTGCCGGACACCCCGGAGCCGATCCCGGCCCTGGAGGCCGCGCAGCTGCGGATCCCGTACAGCTACCGCGAGGCGCTGGTGGAACACCCCGACGTCGCTGCCTGGGTGCGGAAGGTCTCCGACGGTGCGGTCGCCCCGTCCACTGGCGGGCTGAACCCCAGTACGGCTCCTCCGGGCGCCGGCGGATCATGCACGGTCCGTCGCTGCTGCTCTGGGGGAACGTTGGGACCGGCAAGACGCACCAGGCGTACTCTGCGATCCGGGCCTTGACCGCCGCCGGGTGCGGGGTGTCCTGGCACGCGACGACCGCCGCCGACCTTTACGGTGACACCCGACCGCAGGCCGGCGTAGACCTGGAGCACCAGCTCCGCAGGATCGTCCGGGTGCCGCTGCTGCTCCTGGACGACGTCGGTGCGGCGAAGACCTCAGCCTGGAACGAGGAGATCCTCTTCCGGCTGGTGAACTGGCGCTGCCAGAACCAGCTGCCGACGATCTTCACCACGAACCTGGCGCCGGTCCGCGAGCTCGCAGATTCTCCCCGCCAGCCGGTCCTGCGCGACCTGGTCGGCGACCGCGTGCTGAGCCGCCTGTCCGGCATGTGCACCCCGGTCCGCTTCACCGGCCCCGACCGCCGCTTCCAGCGCTGAGACGCGGCCCTCTCCTCGGCCCGCCGCCGCAGCCGGGCCCATCCCTCGGCCTCGTCCCCGCCCCTCCGCCGCCCGCGGCGTCGAGGAGGCCCGAGGCGTACCCGAAAGACACCCTAATGCGCTACATCACCACCAACACCGGTCCGCAGCCGACCATCCGCTCGATCGCGGACCACAGCTGGCACTCCCGCGCCGCCTGCTACGGCATCAACCCCAAGGAAGCAGACCGGCTCTTCTTCCACGGCCCCCGCAACACCCGCGACCGCCAGCAGGCCAAGCAGGTGTGCGCTACCTGCCCCGTGCGGCGCGACTGCCTCAACTTCGCGCTGGAGAACAAGGTCGAGCACGGACTGTGGGGCGGCCTGACCCTCAAGGAGCGCGCCAAGTGGCGCACCCAGCTCGACAACCGCCTCGACTACACCCGGGTGCGCTCCGCGATCAACGGGCGGGACGTCCACCTCAGCAGCCTGGAACGCAAAACAATCACCCGCTACGCCTGCGCACGAGGCTGGACCGCGTACCGACTCGCCCACGTCCTGGGCATCACCGCCGATTGGGCCCGCGACGTGATGAGCGAGGAATCGGGTGCGATCGAGCACCGCGACCGGCACAACGTGCATGCCGACCCGACCCCGGCCGCGACCGCCCAAAAGGCCAAAGCCCGCAACGAAGAACCGCCGGCAAGCAGCATCCAGGACGCAGACAGCCCGGATGCGCCCCGCGACTCCGAGGACATCGTCCCGGTGGACCGTCACGTCCATGCCCCCGTCGTGATCGACAACCTGCGAAAGGCAGCATGACCCACCCTCACGAAGCGACCGGCGGCCCCCGAAAGGGCGCAGCCGAGCAGTACGTCCTGATCGCCGCCGGCGCCGTCATCGTGGCCCTGACTATCGCATCCTTCTGGCTGTCCTACGCCCACCTGGCCGAAGTCGCCGGCCAGCACGGGCTGGGCAGCGCCCGAACCCGACAGTGGGCATGGCCCGGCACCGTGGACGCCTTCATCGTCACCGGAGAACTCCTGATGCTGCGGGCAGGGCTGAGGCGAGTGACCGACGGCTGGGCGATCGGCCTGACGATCACCGGGTCGGTGGGCTCGATCGCACTGAACGTGGCCGGCGTCCACGGCAGCACCGACGAGCCGGTCCCACTGCTCGACTACATCGTCGCCGCGGTCCCCCGACCGCCGCACTGCTGGCCTTCGGCGTACTGATGCGGCAAATCCACCAGCTAGTCGCCCCTCGGGACCAAAGCGATGACGGGACGCTGCCGAACCCTATGCCGGGGACCGGGACCGAGACCGGGACCGAGACGGGGACGGGGACCGGCACCGAGACGGGGACGGGGACCGACACCGAGACCGGGACCGGGACCGAGACCGGGGCTGAGCCGAGGACCGGGGCTGAGCCGGGGACCGGGACCGGGACCGGGACCGGGACCAAGGATGGCCAGGAAACGCCCCCGGGGCCAGGAGGGCGACGCCCTCGGCTGACCGACCAGGAGATCGTCAGCCTGGTCCGTCCCCACGTCCCGGGCGCCCTGGCGCGGGACGGAAACGAGGCCGTCACCCGCGTGCAGATCCGCCAGATCATGCGCGACCACAAGATCCCGATCCGAAACGAGCGGCTGACCCCGGTACTGGCTCTCCTGCGTACCCCCCAGCCCACCACCTCTAGGAGCAACTGATGAACACATGCCCGAAGTTCGCCCGCATCCGGGCCAAGTACGAGCAGGAGACCACCTACCTGCTCAACCACGCTGCCCGCTCGGTCGCGAGCGGCAGCGCCGGGCTGGCCAAGAGCAGCAAGTACCGCATGGCCCGGGACCTGTCCGGGCACGTCGCCCGGTGCCTCGAATGCGGGTAGTCCCGCGCCGATAGGGCTGCCCCTGACTCACACCGCTCCGGATTTCGTTCGGAGCGGCTACTTTTCGTCCCCGACCCAAGAACGCAGAGATCCATGCCGGACCCACAGGAATCCGCCCTCCTCTCGACCGTCCCGCAGGGGACCAACCTCGTTACACGAGAAGCAAGTTATCGACCAAGACACTCTTCCCCATCGGGGAAGCGCGTCTTGGCTAAGCCCGCCCCGGAGGGGGCGGGAGCGGTCCAGCACCGGGGGGTGCTGGACCACGAGGCAGCGACCGAGGGCGGATCGCAGCCGGAGAAGCCCGCGCCCCGCCGCGAGCGCCGTTCCGCGAAGCCCGCTTCGCGCAAGCGCTCGCCGAAGACCAATCCCGACAAGCGCTCCTACGTGTGCAGCGTCCGTCTCAACGACACCGAGAAGCAGCAGCTCGTCGACGCCGCCGCTGCCGCCCGTACGAGCCTTCCCGCCTTCCTCGCCCGCGCCGCCCTTGCCGCCGCCCGCGACCCGGAATCCGCCGCCGGGTCCATCGCCGGCGAACGCGAGCTGATCTCCGAGGTCTTCGCCGCGCGCCGGCACCTCGGCCACGTCGGCAACAACCTCAACCAGCTCGCCCGGGCGGTCAACTCCGGCGACCGGCCGGCGGACGCTCAACTCGGCGCCGTGCTCGACGCCGTCCGCCGGGCGACCGAGCGCGTCCAGGCCGCCACCGACAAGCTCCTCGAAAGCCGCTAGGAACATGGTCCCGAAGATCCACAAGCGCGGGAAGCGCACCCTCGGCCTGCTCTACTACCTGTACGGACCGGGCAAGGCCGAAGAGCACACCGACCCGCACCTCGTGGCGTCCTGGGACCATGCCGCCCCGACCCCGGCCGCGACCCCGAGGCCACGCACAAGGAACTCCAGCAGCTCCTCGACCAGCCCCTCGCCCTCCTCACCGACGCCCAGCGGGCGAAGCCGCACGTGTGGCACCTGTCCGTGCGCAACGCTCCCGACGACCGGATCCTGTCCGACGAGGAGTGGGGCGACATCGCCCGGCGCATGGTCGCCGCCGCCGGCATCGACGACCCCGACCAGGGCGCGGGCTGCCGCTGGATCGCCGTCCGACACGCCGACGACCACATCCACATCCTCGCCACCCTCGCCCGCGAGGACGGCTACCGGCCTGACCTCGACCGCGACGCCGTCCGCGTCCAGGCCGAGGCCCGCCTCCTGGAACAGGAACTCGGACTGCGCCGCCTCAAGCCCGGCGACGGCACCGCCGCCCAGCGCCCCACCAGCGCCGAACGGCACAAGGCCGCGCGCCAAGGCCGCGAGCGCACCGCCCGCGAGGAACTGCGCGAAACCGTACGGCGAGCGGTGGCCGGCGCGGTCAGCGAGGAGGAGTTCTTCGGCCGCCTGGCCGCCGCCGGCCTTCTGGTGAAGACGCGCGTCGCCCCGTCCGGCGACTTCCTGGGCTACAAGGTCGCGCTGCCCGACGACCGCAACAAGGACGGCGAGCCCGTGTACTACCCCGGCGCCCGCCTCGCTCCCGACCTCAGCCTGCCCCGCATCCGCGAGCGCTGGTCCGCGGACGCTGTCGCTCAGAGCGGCGACACGGTCCAGCCCCTGCGCCCTGCGGCCCCAGCCGCGCGCGGCGCAGCACGGCAGCGGTCGCCTGGCAGGCCCTCCTGATCGTCGAGCACGGCGAGGACGGCCTCGCCGCCGCACACATTGCCGCCGCTGGCGAGGTCCTCGACGCGCTCGCGAAGACGTCCGCCGCCCATACCCGGCGCGACCTCCAAGAAGCCGCCTGGGCGTTCGAGCGCGCCTCCCGCTCGCATGTCCGCGCCGTACGAGGTCGCGACCGTGCCCTGCGGCAGGCCGCCCGCGATCTCGTTCGCGGTGGGCCGCCCTCGGTCGCGGCGAGGACGGTGCGAGCACCGCCATGGCGATCGACATGCTGTTCTTCCTGATCACCGCCGCCGCGCATTGGCACGCGAGGAAGGCCACGCGCAGCAGGCGGAGGCCGCCCAGCAGGCCGCCGAGCACCTTCGGTCCGCCTACCGGGCCGCTGCTGGCCACCCACTCGCCGTGCTCCACCAGCGAGGCCGGCGTCTGTCCCGGCCCGTGCTACAGCGGCAGACCGCCGTCCTACGCGCGGCAGTCCCCACCTCGCCGAGCAGGTCCTCGCCGAGGAGGGCTGGTACGCCCTGGCAGCCACGCTCGCCGACGCCGAGGCCGCCGGCCACGAGCCAGCCGTCCTTCTCGCCGACGCCGCTGGCCGTCGCGAGCTGGGTACCGCCGAGTCGATCAGCGACGTCCTCGTCTGGCGCCTGCGCCGTACGGCAGGCCTGCCCTCCGACGCAGCTGAAGCATCCTTCGCCGATCCTGCATCTTGGGCCTCACCGGCAGGCACGTTCCCCAGGGCGGATCGCACACGACACGTGCGTCGGTAACTCGATGCCGAACCCGCCTGATGCCGCCCGGCCTCGGGGCCCTACATGCTGGCCGGGACCAAGGTGGTGACCAGTTGCCCGGCCTCAAGGTAGTGGTATAGGTCGAGGCCGCTGTCGATCATGGTGAGGGCGGCATGGTGCCGGGCGGCGGGGATGGCGGCAATCTGATTGCCGTCGCGGCTGACGCTGATGGTCGCCGGCTTCTTGCCTGGGTGGGTCAGGGTGACCGGCCCGTCTCCGGGGGCCGGGCCTACCCAGGCAAGAGGAATCGTCACGGGACGTCCTCGCAGTAGTTCGTTGAGCGGATTAGCTGGCTTGCTCACGTAGTCGAGGAGGTCCTCAACCTCGTACGCGTTGGCCTTGTACGCGTTGACCCATCCGTCGATCTGCTGGTCGGCGACCCAGGTGCGGAGCTGACCGGAGCCAACGCCGGCCTCCACCGCCGCGCGACCGATCTGGTGAGCCAGGCGGCGGGAGGTGATGCCCGAGGTCAGTAGCGTGATGGCCTGCTCGGTGTCGACCCCGTGCCGGATGTGCCAGGCCGTTTGTGCGAACAGGCGGGGCGTGGTGGGTGTCAGCAGAGGGTGGGTGTTCACGAGGTTGATCAGGGCTCCGGCTGTCCAGCTGATCGCGTGTTCGAACGCCTGCTTGATGCTCTGGACTGTCAACTCCAGCATCTGGGGATGGGACGGGATGCTGTCGGGCATCCAGGCGCGGGCCAGTTCCGGGATGGAGGTGCCGGAGATCCAGTCCTGGACCGCGTTGTCGATCGGCACGTCGAAAGTGGGGCTCTTGCTCTGCTCGTTTGTGAACTTCCAGCTCCCGCGGGCCTCTGGCGTGAGCAGAAGGTTCTTGAAGGCGCCCTGCTCGGCAAGGAAGTCCAAGGTCTGCTCCAGCGACCACTCGGGCGGCTCGAAGAAGACACTGATCCCGTCCGGGGTGTCCTCGGGGACGGCGTAGGCGACGAGCTGTTCCGCGAGGCGTCGAGCGAGCCGGTCGAGGAAGCGGGCGGATCCGATGCTGGTTCCGGTGCTGGCCCACCGGCGGGTCGAGACAGGGTCAGTGGCATCGTAGACCGCGGTGACCTTCTCCGCGAGCGCCATCCAGCGGGCCGGGACCGAGGGGTCGTCGGCCTGTTTCATCACGAGCAGCGACCGCACCGGGTCCAGCCGGTCGCCGGGCGTGTGGAGGGCCTCGGCGTGGGTCTGCAGGACGAGCCATACGAACGCGGCGAAGTCGGCCGCGACGGTTCCCATCACGTCGAACAGGCCGTCGAGCGAGTTCTGGATCTGCCACTCGGCATGGGCCAGTGACCGCAGGGCGTCTTCGTTGAGCAGTTCGGAAGTGACGGTGAGCCGCTCGCTGTCGGGGGTGAGCGTCTCGAACTCCGCGGCCTGGGGCGGGTAGGGGCGGGTGAGGATGACCCACCCCTCGCTCTCGCGCCCGGCCCTGCCGGCCCGGCCGATGGCGTTGAGCAGTTTCGCGGGACTGAGGCCTTGCTGGTTCCCGCGTGTGGGATCACCCTCGACCGTGTGATTGATGATGACGGTGCGCACCGGGAGGTTGACGCCGTCGGTGAGGGTGGTGGTGCTGGCGATGGCCAGCAGGTCTCCGTCACGAAGTCCTTGTTCGACGGCGTGGAGGACGTCGTCGGGAAGGTCGGCGTGGTGGAAGGCGACTCCGTGGCGGGTGCAGTCGACCAGGGGTGGTGCTCGCCGAGGGTCTCAGCCAGGAACTCGGTGAGCGCCGCAGCCTGGGGGCGGACGTCCAGGTGCTCGGCCATGGCGCGCGCGGCGTTCCTGGCAATGACTTTGCTGGCGACAACCATCAGGACGCTGCCGGCCCGGGTCAGGGCGGCGGCGCCGGCGGCGAACACCTGGTAATCCGGGGTGCCGGCGAGCTTGGTGGCAGCCTTCCACCGCCAGGAGTCGGGAGAGGCGTACGCTCTGGTGCCGACACGGGGGAAGGTCAGGCCGAAGATGCCACCGGCAGCGGTCGGCCGGACGTCGAGCCGGGGAGCCACCGGCATAGTGGACCGGGTGGTGGACGGTTGCTTCTTGCTCGGCTTGCGCGGGGTGCGCTCTGCCTCGCCCTTGAGCAGCTGCGGGTACATAAGGCCGTGCAGCCGACGAGGACCGCGCCAGTCGTCGGTGAAATACACCTCCTCAGCCGGCCGCTCCGGGTCCAGCCACGACGCCAGGGCACCCCGGTTGCCGACAGCGGCGGACAGCAGCACCAGCCTGATGTCGGAGCGGGTCCGCAGAAGGGCGAGCAGGCTCTCCAACACGAACCCGCGCCGGCCCTGGGCTAGGTGGTGGGCCTCGTCGACGACGATGAGGCTGACCTCGTTCAGCGCTGCGCCCGGGTCGTTGCGGATCATGTGCATGAGCCGCTCCGGGGTCACGACGTCCACGTCCCCAACGAGGGAACCGCTGCCGTCGGCGAGCGGGAAGTCCGGCTGCTCGGCGACCAGCTTGCGCTCCAGCAGCCGCAGGCGGCCCCGCAGCGCGGCCCGCATCTCCCGGCCCAGGCTGCGCATCGGCGACACATAGACCACGCGGCCGGGCTTCTGCGCCAAGTGGGAGCAGATCACCAGCTGGGCCATCAGCGTCTTGCCCGCGCTGGTGGGCACGCTGATCAGGCTCCGGCCGGTGGCGGGGTCGACCGGGTTGCCCCGCTCCAGGTTCAGCAACTGGCGCTGTGGGCGCCACAGGGTTATCACCGGCGGATCGGACATCGCGAAGGTCCGGGCAACCGCATCCGGAGTTCCTGTCGGGAGCAGCGTGTACAAGCTGCTGTCGGCCATCTCGCCGCTCAGGCTGAGGAGGTGGGCCGCGACCCATCGGGCCGACGGATCACTGCGGCCGACCCGGCCGTCGAGCACGCTGCCCAGCAGGTCCTGTGCGTTCTGTAGGCGGTCCGGATCGCCGAACGAGAGGAACAGGCGCAAGAGGTGGACCGCTTCGATGACAGCTTCGGCAGGTCCGTACATCGTGCCCGCGAGAGGATCGCCGTCCATTAGCTCACGGAGCTCCGCAAACTGCCGACGCCAGGCGGACAGAACCCGGTTCAGGTCGGGCCGGTCGAATGCCAGAAATACGACACCGGCCTCGAGGGCCAAAGTGTCGATGTGCGCCGTGAGCGAGGAAGTGAAGTTCACCAGGTTCTTGACCTGGCGGTAGACGGCGGTGGCGTTGGGCTCTTGCTCGCACCGGCGGTACCCGGCCTGGGCGGCGAAGGCGATCCTCAGCCGCTCGGTCGGGGAGTGTCGCTCGTCGGCCAGCGCCAGATCCATCACGTGCGCGCTGACCGCGAGGGCCTGCCGGGTCCGCATCGGGTCGAACCCAGGAGTCTCAGGCTCGACCGCAGCCAGTCCGTGCAGGAGCCACGCCGTCGCCAGTACATCGTCCGGAATCGCACGGTCCCTGCCGAAGGCGGCGATCTCCAGTTGGGTGATGGCCGCCAGCAGGTCCTGCGCCGAGGGCAACACCCCTCCGGGGCGGTGTTCGCCGAGGGCCGTCGCGAGTACAGCCGGCTCTAGAGTGCGGTCCACACGTACTTCCTCACCTGATGGGCGAAGCCCTCCAGATCGTCGATCGCCACCACCAGGCCCTGCAGCGCGCCGGGGTGCTTGTGGGTAGTGAAGTGCTCGCGCGCGAGGTGGAAGGCCTTCTTCGGGATCGCCGTGGCATTCAGTGCGACGCTGACGCCGGCGCCGACCGACTCCTCCTCATCGACCCACTGCTCAACCAGACTGCCCACGAACTCCCGGGTGTCGTCAGCGAGTAGTTTGTCGCCCCAGGAGAGCATTCCCAGGTAGGTCGCCCCCTTGGTGCTGAGCTGCGTCCAGCCCTTGTAGATCGCCCCGTCCGGCCGGTTCGTCTTCCCCGTGTACTTCTTCATCTCCCACAGACGGAAGGAGAAGCCCCGGGCCGTTCCGTCTTCCCGGTAGACGATGAGTCCGTCGCCGCCTCCGTCGTTGACGGCGGCCTTCGGGGGTCCGAGGATCTCCACGGCGCGCGCTGGATCCTGTGGCAGGTCGCGGGTCAAGAGGTACCAGAGCCATTCGCCCACGTACCCGGCCAACCCGTGGTTGCCTTCCTTCTTCGCGGCTGCCGCTTCGAAGACGGGCTTCGCGAAGTGCTCCACCAGGACGTGATCCTTCCCGGTCAGCTTCACCCCGTTCAAGGTGGCCTCGTGCCATTTCCCGTAGCTCCGGGGGCGTCCGCCGGTACGTTCCCGCATGATCTCGTCGGCGATGATCCACGCGGCGGCAGCCCGGTCCTCGGGGCTGCCGCTGAGGGTCACAACGAGCTCCCAGCGGCACTCCTGGTCGTCTCCTCGGAGCTCCCGTCGTACCAGGTCGGCCACCCGCCCACCGACGGACGTTGCTCGGGCCTGCGCCTGCGCGGGGGAAATATCCGCCACCCGAACCCCCTGCTCGTTCCAGACCACCTGCGCCGTACCAGTTGGGTACAGGGGGCCGAGGCGGCCCTCGGCAAGGTCACCCTATCGAGTGATCCGCGCCGGTCCTGGAGGTAGCCCATCACGAGGAGAGGGGACCACCTTTCGCGGCGGTCCCCTCTGTTTGGCCATCAGGCAGGCTGCCTGTTAGGAACGTGGGCGCAGCTCGGCGGGCCGAGGTCCTTCCTCTTCGAGCTCAGGAGCGGCGTCTTCTGCCAGTAGGCGCCGCAGTCGGCGCTGCACTGCAGCGAGACACCGAAGTTTTGAGCGTGAAGCCCAGGTCCGAACACGCCGCGAAAGCCGACGAGCCTGTACGCCGTACCACCAGATGGCAACGGGCAGCAGCAGGCAGAGGAACAACCAGAACATCCACGGAAACTCTGTCACGTTCAACCTCACGAAGGGATTGGCGCCCCCGCGCGAAGCTATGCGGCGAGGGCGAACCTACTCGGGGCGGGCTTCAGGCCCGTCCCCGGAGCGCGAGGTACGCGTGGCGCAGCCAGTCGCAGGAGACCGCACGGCGAAGACTCGGTCAGTTGAACCGTGAGGAGGTGTACGACGTGCTTGGCGGAGCCGTCGAGGCGACGCTGAACGATGTCCAGCAACAGCCTCGAGAGGGCACCGGCAGCCTCCGCGAGGCGCGCAAGTTCGGTGCTCGTTGGCGTGCGTCCGGCACCACTGATTTCATCGAGCCGCCGGGACAAGTGCTCCATCGCCTCGAACGCGATGGTCGCCGACTTACCTGAGCCCGCTGTGTGCCATGTGATGTGCTCCAGTGCTGCGAGCCTCTGCTGCCCATCGAGCAGCAGCAAGGGGTCGACAGCGAGTGGTACGGGCTCAAGAGCGTGGAGAGCCCACGAAGTAGCGCACGGGAACCCAGTTGCCTCTTCCGCTGTGCGGAGAAGTCGGCGCGTCAGCTCCTCGCCCGGAAGGCTGGAGGACGATCGGGTCTTCGCCTGAAAGAGCCAGACCTTCTGCAGATGCTTGAGCTGTGACTCGGCTCTGAGCAGCAGCCCATCGATCTTCGGTTCGTCGATGCCAACCGTCAGCATGTTGGTCGACACAACGATATCGAGCTGCGGCTCGATATCCGTGACCGGGTGAGCATCGAAGCCCTTGGGCTGGAGCATCCGGAGCGCCATTTCCCACGCCGAAAGCCAGGGGACTGGTCCCTCGCTCGCCCGCAGGTTGGTCGCTCACACCGGGAAGGTTACGCCATCTATCCTTCGCCTCTTCCCTCATCGCGAAAGCGCCTTGCAAGCACACTGTGCCGCCCATCCGCAGGGGCGACACATCCCGGGCCTGCATGAGGCGTCCGGCTGTACTGCGCGCCGCCCCGCAGCCTCTTCGCCTGGCGGGAACCCAACGGGCCCTCCCCAGGTAAAGAGCAACCTGGCCGCCACCCGGAACACGCACGTCGCCCGGCTTCGGCAACGTGACATTGGCAAATCCCAGAGTTGAAGGGGCTTGGCCGTTCGAGGCACGATCCCGGTCCGACGGCAGCCGTAGGAGGGGAAGACATGTTCGGACGCAGGCGTGTGGCCCGTCAGCAGCGAGGAGCCTGGACGTGGGCTGAAGCCGTGAGCGCTACGCACGTCGAGCCCCCGCCCAACTCCCCGGCCGTGGTGCGACAGGAGGTGAAGGGGCTGATGATGACGCACCCCAATCCCCTGGTCGTCGACGGAGACGTCCGGGCGTGCGAGACGTGCGGCTCCTACCGCGGCTGGGTCGTGATCAGCCTCCGTGACGAGGTGTGGCTCCGCTGCCCCGCCGGCCACGAGCAGCACGAGCCCCGCCTCGACACCGCGTAGTACGACCGGCACAGCGGTCCGGTCACCCACCGGCACGACACCTACGACGACGGCCTGCGAGACCTCGGCCACTAACCCGTCCTCGTCCCGCCGAACCGCCGGAAGAGAGTCCGTTTCGGGCCCGGCGCTGTCAGACCGTCCGACCACCGAAGGATCCCCCTGCACCGTCGTGCCTCCGCCGCTCTGTCCCTTGCCGCTCTTGTCGCCCTCGCCGTTTCGGGCTGTGCGAAGGGCAGCGCCTCCCTGCTTCCTCCGCTTCCGTGCTGGCCGGCGGGGCAAGCCGACTGCCCAGGCAAAGCTCGCAGAGACCCCGCCGTCCTCGGCGACGCTCTCCGAGCGGCTGCTGGACGAGACCGACCTCGGCCAGGACTACACCCGCCAGGCGAAGACCGAGAGCAGCGACCGCAACGATGTCACCATCATCGGCTGCCCCGCGCTGGAGAAGCTCGCCGGCGCCGGCGCCGCCGGCGGGGAGCTGGACTTCCCCACAGTGCGAAGGCCACGTTCTCCTACACCCGTGGCTCCGGATCCGAGGTAACCGAAGAGCTCTACAGCGACACCGTCGCCAAGCTGGCTCCCGGCACCAGGACCGTGTTCGAGGCGATGACCGGCTGTCCGGTGTACCAGGTCGTCGTGGGCGACCGTCCGATCGCCATCACGACGCAGAAGCTCCCGGCGCCTGCCCTCGGCGACGAAGCCTGGAGCCAGCTCCTCACCTTCACCGCGGGCGGTCGCGACACCGTGATGAAGCAGACCGCCGTCCGCGCCGGTTCCGTCCTCGTCGTCGTGTCCGGCTCTCCCGCCCTCGTCGACGCGCACTTGAACCGCGCGGTCGACAAGGCCCGAGGCTGACCGAGCGCGCACGAAGACGGCCCCTGGGCTCCGATGTGGAGCCCAGGGACCGTCTTCATGTCTCGTCGAGCAGCGCCCGCGGCTGTTCAAGGGCAGGTGTGGCGACGGCGCTCGTCGTCAGTGATCACCTTCGCGGGGACGGCACGGGGCCATCCACACACGCCGGCCGCATCCCATCGGGCCTGGCCGGCGTACCGCAAGGTGCTCGGCACGCCGCTCATGGTCGTCAGGGCACCGGCGTGGGGCTGCGACCGGGAGCGGTGAGCGACCTGGCAGAGACCCTTCCCGGGTGGAGGGATCAGATCCCTTGCACCCTCTCCGGGAAGCACCTGGTGCACCACCGCTGTCCCTCTTCGAGAAGGTGGTCACTGCGCACCTTCCACTTCTGCCCTGGAACGTGAATGCCGTCCTCAGGGCCATCACTGCAGGACAGACGCTGGAGCTCGTTCTCCACGGGGCCAACGGCCTGGTGCACGGCGCACTCATCCATGCGGGCGTCCGCAGTCCGTACACGTTCACTGACAATCCACATTCTCGGGAGTCCTTCTGCCACATCAGACGATGGGAGTTTCCCCTGTGCGACGCCTCCAGGTGCCAGGCGGGGAAGCTGATGTGGCACGGCAACCTCGTCGAAGAGCGGAATGCCGCGCAGGCGGCAGGTCAGACTGCGGGCGTCACGAAGAGACGGCCGGCGGCGCTCTCAGGCGGGTTGCGACGCAGCACCGGAGTGGGCGCGGCAAGCGATGCGGCGAAAGCAGAGACCAGATCGTGGGGAACGCTCGCGCTGAAGACGGCGGTCCACTGGTAGGGGTCGCCGATCACGGGCTCGGCCCACGCCTGCCAGCCAGACAGGCCGGGGCGCGGGTCGCCGTCGCGGATCATCTCGGGAAGCTCGGCCCAGGCGAATCCCGCCGACATGCCCGGGTCCCAGGCTCGGGTGTCGGGGGTGTCGATGTCCCGGGCCCAGCCCTGCGCGCACAGGGCGTCGAGGACGCGACCGTAGTGGTCGTAGTTGACGGCCGGGTCGGCACGGGCCGCGGTGGCCAGGAGGAAGTCGGCGATGGCCTCGGGGGGTGTGCCGGTGGTGAAGCAGGCGGTCCACTCCATCGCGGCGCTGGCCGGGTGCGGGCGGGCGGAGACGTGCCAGGCGACCTCGAGGTCGCCGAGGAGGAAGCCGTGGGAGCCGCGCACCCACTCGGCCCCGGCAAGTCCTCGGGGCCCAGGTACAGCAGGGTGGAGCGGGCCGTCGTCCAAGTCGACCAGTCGGCCTCCACAAGGACCTCGGCCACGCGGTCGGCGAGTTCGTCGTCGTCGCCGGCCAGATGGCGCGGTCGCACCCAATAGGCGGGGCGGGAGGGATAGAGGGAGTGGTGCGGGTTCAGTGGCGCCTCCAGGCAGTGGTTGCGGGGGCTACTTCGCGGTGATGTCGGAACGCGAGCGGCGGCGTGCTTCGGTCGGCTCGTGCCAGCCGGCGGCAACGGTGACCTCCGGCGGGACGGGGCCGAACTGCTCACCGCTCTCTGTCACGTAGAGCATGGTGCGGCCGAGCGCGTCTTGCGCGGCGATGACCTGGGCAATGCCGTGTTGGCAGGGGAAGAAGGGGTTGACGGCCAGGCGTACGGGGGTGTCGGGGTCGACCGTAGAGAGTCGGCCGATGAGGTCACGGGCGGTGAGGATGGAGGACAAGAGCGGCTCCTAGCGAATCAGGGGAAGAGAAGGACCGGGTCAGCCGAGGGCGGTGGGGACGGATGTGGCCAGCACGCGGCCGACGGCTGCGACGACGACGGCAGGGGTCTCCTTGTGGAAGGCGACGCAGTAGCCGGGCGCGTCTGCGGTACCGGTGACGGCGAGCTTCCAGCCCTCCCCGTCGGTGCCGGGTCTGCCGTCGGGGAACCAACCGAGATAGAACCGGCCGTCTTTGGAGTTGATGTGGACATCGGCGCGGTCGTCGATGACGACCTTGAAGTCGGCTTCGGTGAACAGGTCGATGACGTCCATCGGCTGCCCCGGGCCGAGTAGCCACGTCCGCAGCCTCAACTCGGCGACGGTGGTGGAGAAGCCTGACCTCGCAGCATCGACGGTCATGAGCATTCACCTCTCTGACCTGGTACTTTTCGGGAAGGGGTCCACGTTGACATCCCTTCCCGCCTGTCCACCAGTCCTGCCGTGCTTCTTCCTGTCTGCCTCCGGCGAACCGGACAGGTCCTCTATGCAGTGATGGGCACCGTGATCGACCTGGGCATCCAGCCAGGAACTCTTGAGTCCGAGGGACGGATCGGTTCTACGTTCACGCCCGCTCGTTGTGCAGCCGTGAGCGCCTCTCGCAACGTCCCCTTCTTGAGCGTCTCCGCGTGACACTGCCGACACTCGCCCACAGGCTGGTGTCGAGACTCGATGTCTTCAACGGATGCGCGCACGTGAGCAAATGCGTCCGTGGGGATGTCTGCGCGGATCGCGTACCACGTCCCGCTCTGCTCAGCTTCGGGAAGTCCAGCTGCAACCTCGGGGCGCTGGGGTGTGTACAGGGCGTCTCCGTCGTGGCGGACGAGGAAGATTCGGTCGAGATGGTCACAGGTATCGGACGTTGGCGGATTGCTGTCCAGCCACTGGAGTAGTTCCGCGCGCTTGCCTGGCCCCCAGAGCAGGTCGCAGGGGTACGTTGTGTGCTCGAAGAGGGTGTCGAAGTGGAAGAGCGTGGGGTCCTCGGCCGTGCCGGGTTCGAAAACGGCCTGGACGATGACGTACTGCCATTCGTCTTCTTCGGCGTCCGTCCGAAGGCTCTCCGCATGGCCGATAGAGACGGAGCCAGTGGCCGGGTTCCAGGCGATGGCGGTGGTACGACGCTCCACCGGAGCGGGGTAGAGGCGTCCGCCCGGGGTGTCCTGACCCCATAGCCGGTTAATCACCTCGGCCAGGTTGGACAGAGTGCGAGCCGCCTCAACCGGGCCATGGAGGTGGAAGCTGCTCGGGTGAGCCACCATGTTCCTGAGGTCGGTGACGGCCTTCTCCCAGCCGCGGTTTCGTTGACCGCGGAGCAAGCCCTCGCGACGGGCCCACCGGTACAAGCCGTCGAGGGTCCCGTTGAAACCGGTCCAGCTCCGGTCCGGGCCCATCTGGACTCTGGTGCCTTTGAGTCCCTTGTACCTCTCCATGAAGTCGCCGTAGTTGGTCACATCTTCGAGGACGTGCACCTCACCCTCTTTGGTCCGCAGGGACACGGCGCCTTCGTGAAAGGCGATGAATCGGTCGCGAAGCGCCTGCTCGAACACCAAGAGTGCCGCGTCGCCAACCATGGTGAACAGGTCATAGCAGAGCACGCCATAGCGGTAGATATGGCGCAGTTGCTCGAAGCGCTGCCGGGTTCCGTCCGCCACGTTGTCGGCGAGTTCATACTGGGCGATCACGTGCTGCTGAAACTCCAACGCATCCTCGGCACTCAGCCGTCCCCCGAAACCGTAGGGGTTGAAGGGAAGTACGCGCTCGTCTACCGCTCGCAGGTCGGCCAGTGACAGCCGGTCCATCCAAGACCTCCTCAGGAATGTGAAGAACCGGCCATCGTATGGCCCGGGGCGTCATATCAGCCTGGGAATTTCCCAATCGTCTGTGCAACGGGCCCGAAGACATGCGAAGGGCTCCAGGAACGCGCGTTCCTGGAGCCCTTCGGCAATGTTCAGTTCGTAGCCGCTCTACCGATCAGCTGGTGGTCTGGCTCTCCTCCTCGCCATCGGCCTTCTTCCGTCGCACCGCGATCAGCGCCCCGCCGCCGACCACGATCAGCAGGCCGCCGGCCGCGAGGAGCCAGGTGTTGGAGTCCGCCCCGGTGTGCGCGAGGGAACCCTTGGAGGGCGGGGTGCTCGGAATGGTCGGCGGGGGCACCGGTGCGGTGGAGGTGGACTGGCCCGGGGTCGGGGTGGCCGGCGGGGTCGTCGCAGGTGTGGTGGGCGGAGTGACTGGCGGTGTGGTCGGCGGGGTCGCCGGAGGCGTGGTGGGCGGGGTGGTCGGCGGCTGGGTGGGCTTGTCCTTCTTGGCGTTGGTGAAGGTGGCGGTGGCCTTCCCGGCGGGCTTCGCGGTGATCTTGACCGGGGTGGTGTCGAGCTCGTAGCCGGTGGGGGCCTTGGTCTCGGTGCCGGTGTAGACGGTGCCGGTGCGGGAGGCGACCGGGAGCTTGGTGGTGGCGGTGCCATCCTTGCCGGTGGTCAGGGTGATCGCCTTGCCGGTGCCGATGGCGGGGGCGATGTTGATGACGGCGCCGGCCAGGGGCTTGCCGGTCTTCTTGTCGGTCTTCTTCACCAGCAGGTCGGCGGGCTTGAAGGTGTCGATGATCGTGAGCTTCACGGTGTGCTCGGGGGTGATGATGACGTCCTGGTCGGGGGCCAGGTCGTGGAGGGGGCTGCCGGAGTCGGTCTCCTTGAGGCGGTAGGTGCCGGGGTAGACGTTCTCGAAACGCAGGATGCCGTCCGTGCCGGTCTTGCCGGTCAGGGCCTTGGTGCCGTTGAGCGTGTCGAGGAGGGAGAACGCGGCGCCGGCGAGCAGGACGCCGTCCGGATCCTTCTTGGTGATCTCGATGGCGCCCGGGGAATCTCGGGCGCGTTGGCGAAGGCGGCCGGGGCCCAGATCAGAGAGCTGGTGGCCAGGGTGGTCGCGGCAACGGTGGCCGCGGCACGGCGGGAGGCGTGCATGAAGAAGGAGGTCTCCTTGGTTCTGAGGCCGATGAGGGGATCTGCCGTGAGGGACGGGTCAGGGGGTGCGTACGGCGGACGGGCCGGCAGCGGTGACTGCCGGGGCGACGGGCAGAGTCGCGGGGCGGTTCCGGCGTGCTGCCAGCGGGGAGAGCTGCCGCCGGAGGGCAGCCTGGACAAGGGTTCGCTGATCGTCGAGCGGCATGGCGTCGATCCGGGCGAGCGCGTCAGCGGTCTCGGGGCCCAGGCGGCGACCGGTGAGCTGGGTGACGACTGCGGCTTCGGCGAGCATCCCCTGATCGAGCGGGAGCCCGAGCACGTCCATGACGAAGAAGCGTGCGTTCTTGAGGGTTTCGAGAAGGGGCACGTCCTCGTGAAGGACTCCGCTCTCCACGAGGTTGAGCACGGCCTGCGTGGCCTCGTGCAGGCGGGAGAGCGTGACCGTGTCGGTCGCCCACAGTTGCTCGTGCCACGAAGTCGACCAACTCAGATGGTTCAGCGATTTCTGCGTGACGAACAGTCCGGGGCACCAGAGCGTGGCGTGCTCCATGATCGCCGTGCGCAGGTTGGTGAAGTCGGCTCCTTCCCAAGGCACTCCAGCGCTGTGCCAGTCACGGAAAACGTCTCGGCCATCGCCGCCCCGGCCGGCGTCACGCCGGCTGAAGGTGCCGTACTGGGCGAACTTCAGGTGGACGGTGTCGAGGATGCCTCGCTCAGAGTGGACGACGGACAGGCGTAGGCCGTCGTACTCCTTGTGCCGGATCGTCTGACTGAAGTCGATCTTCAGAACGAGCGGGTTGTCACCAGCGGCTACGGCGTAGCAGGTTGCACCGGTGACCTGAGTGGAAGGGAAGGGAAGAGCGAGTTCATCGAAGAACTCCTTTGTGTACAAGGGCACGTGGAATCCGGGGTCAGCGGCGGGCAGGACGGCCCGCGGGAGGCGTCGCGACTGCGGGGGTCGGCGGAGTGGAGGTGTTCCAGCGGGGCACGCTGCGCGTGGTGATCGCCGGAGGCCGGCGCTGGGCACGCTGGATGTCGAGCGGAGTCGGGGCTGGCGGCTTCGGCGGGGTGAGCGGGGTGAGCTGCGCCAGCGCGGCAAGTTCGGGGGCGAGGTCTTCGCGGTAGCGCAGGACCGGTGCCGGGTCGAGCAGGGCTTCCGCGGTGGCCGCGATCAGATGGGCGGGCGTACGGGAGGTGAAACGGGCTTCGGCTCGGTGCCATCCGGAGGGGCCGGCCCACAGAAAGACCGTCTCCTCGTCGAGATCTTCGCTGCCGACGTCGATGGACACCCTGCGGTGCCGTCTGGGGCCGTGATCTCGACGAAGGGCCCGTCGGCGCGGCTGCTGTGTCCGGGGGCGCCGAGGGTGACCGATCCCGGAAACCGCTGCTGCTTCCAGCCCGCGTCGAGCAGCGGCTGTACCAGCGGCGCCCAGGTGTACGAGGGAGCTTCCTCGAAGGGGTCGTTGTCCTTACGTGCTTCCCAGTGCCTCGCCAGCTCGGCTGTGAAGCCGGCAACGATCTCAGCGGGGAAGGAGTCGTTGAAGCACGCTGACCAGAGCGTCGGGCACGACGCTCCTTCGCTCGCGGAGATCTTGTAGACGTTGAAGTCGTCGCCGTACCAGCCGATGCGTACGCGCTGGTCGGGCGAGGTGATGAGCGTCTGGCATGGGCCGTCCTCCAGGTGGAATGTGGGCCAGTGGGCCACTGGTACGAAGGCGGCGTCACCGCACCAGTCGGGTCCCGCGAGGTAGCGCGGGGAGACGTAGACGTCGCCTTCCGGGGCGTAGGTCACGCGGCGCCTTCCGTCCGCGCGGCGGGCTGGACGGTGAGGGTGATGTGCTGCGCGGTCTCGCCGAGACGTTCTTCGACCTTGGCGGCGTCGTAGCCGGTGACGACGTAGAGGCCGGCGCGGGCGACATCGACGTCGCCCTCCGGGGGCAGGATGATCTGGTCATCGACGGCGCCGATCCACTGGACGAGGTCGAGCCACCGGGTGCGGTCGGCGAACTCGCGGTCGATGGAGCGGTGGGTGAGGGTGCCGGAGGTCTCCGGGTAGAGCAGGGTCACACCGGCGGCGCGCAGGCGGGAGTGCTCCAGGCGGGGGTTGGTGCCGCAGGCGAGGTCGGCGGCGATGCGGGGCAGGTCGAGGCCGGTGGCGAGGCGGACGAGGTGGCCGATGAGGTCGCCGCCGATCCTGCCGTTGACCTCGATGATCCGCGGGCCGGAGGTGGTGAGGCGCATCTCGACGTGCTGGATGCCGTGGTCGAGGCCGAGTGCGCGGATCGCGGCGGCGGCGATCGGTGCGACTTCGTCGAGCAGCGGGTCGGTGGCGTCGACGGTGTGGCCGACCTCTTCGAAGTACGGCTCGAAGCCGAGCTTCTTGCGGGTGACGGCGACCGCGTGGGTGTGACCGTGCTGGGTGACGCACTCGACGCTGATCTCCGGGCCGTCGAGGTACTCCTCGACCAGAACATCCTTATTCTGGCCTCCGTCCAGGCCGGCGCCGGCGGCGGCGAAGCCGAAGGCGCTGGCGAGGTCCTCGCTGTTGTCGACGCGGATGACGCCGACGCTGCCGGCCTGCCCGGCGGGCTTGAGGACGATCGGGTATCCGATGTCCTCGGCGAGGATGGTGGCCTCCAGCAGGTTGCGGACGCGGCCGGAGCGCGCGGAGGGGACCTGGTGGGCGGCGAGGAGCCGGCGGGTGGCGTGCTTGTCGCGGCAGTTCTCCATCACGGCCGGCGGGTTCGTGCGCAGGCCGAGGTACTCGGCGAGCTGGGCGGTGTGGACGAGCAGGTTCTCGTTCCAGGTCAGGACGCCCGCGATGGCGTGCCGGGCGGTGATCGCCTGTCCGGCGGCGAAGAGCTGGTCGGGGTGGTAGGGGTCGGCGAGTTCGTGGTCGACGACGTGGTCGGCCTCCCAGGTGAGCGGCTGCGGGGTGATGACGGCGACGTCGTAGGCGGCGGCGACCTGCTTGAGGCAGTAGCCGCGGTACACCTCGTCGCCGGGAGCGACGATCAGGACCGTCGGGCGCCCAGTGGTCTGCAGGGAAGGGAAGGTCGGGGAGGCGGTCACGGGGAGGTCCTTGTCTTCACGGGTGGCGATGTGGCGGGCGGCGGCGTCCAGCAGGCGGCGCATGTCGGTGGCCAGGCCGCCAGGGGTGAGCAGGTGGCCGGCAAGGCCGTTCGCCTCGGCGGCGGGCAGGACAGCGAGTCGGTCGGCCAGGCTGCGGACGAGGGAGGCGGCGCACAGGGCCTGGTCGGCGCTGAACGGCGAAAGGGGGGTGGTGGTCACGGGGATTCGGGGCTCCAGGCGGTGTATTCGGGTGGGGGCGCGCATGGTGGGTTCACGGCGCAGGCGCCAGAAGGCGGTGCTCAGGCCGGCGGCCTGGAGCCCGGCGCAAGCGGTCAGGACGTGGCCGAACGCGGTGGCGGGGGTGAGGGCGACGAGGAGTCCTGCGACGGGGAAGGGCAGGAGCATCACGAGGATCGTCACCGAGAGGGTGGCGCCGAAGACGCGTTCGGGGATGAGGCGGGAGCGCAGGGTGCGCAGCACGACGGTCATGCCTCCTTCGCCAGCCATGAGGACGGCGGTCAGGACGAGGAAGTGGGTGTAGTCGCCGGCCTGGGAGACGGCGAGCCCGGCGAGAGCAGCGACGGCCGCGCTGGCGGTTCCAACGGGCCACAGGCCGAGGCGGTCGATCGCGAAGCGGCACAGCGCGACAGTGAGCAGGGAGGCTGCTGCTGCGGCGGACCAGATCACGCCGACGGCGGCGCTGGACTGGCCCAGGTGCTGCACGACGATGACCGGGGCTGCGGCCTGCAGGACGCCAGTCGCCAGGTTGGAGACGGTCAGGCCGGTGATGAGCCAGGCCAGTGCCGGGAGGGAAACGAGGGTCTTCCAACCGGTGCGCAGCCCGGCGAGGGCGGGCGCAGGCGGCGGGACGAGGCGTGACTCGCGGTGCCAGGGGGCGAGTAGGGCCCCGAGCAGGGAGCAAGCGGCCATCGTCAGCAGAGTTCCGGTGACGCCGACGGCGTGCAGGAGGAACCCGGCGAGCGCGGGTCCGGCGAGGGTGGCGGTCTGGTCAATGCCGAGGAGGACGGACTGCACCTGGTGCGCGCGGTCGCCGGCATCCTTGCTCGCGGTCGCGCCGGCGGTCTCGGCGGCGATGTAGGAGAACTCGGTGACGACTCCGGTGATCGCGGCGAGCGCTATCACCGTGATGGTGGCGCCCGTTCCGCCTGCCTGCGTGGGAAGGATGAAGGCGGCGACGACGACCACCAGGGCGCGCAGGACCGATGCGATGCGGAAGACCCGCTTGGTGCCGTGCCGGTCCACCACCTGTCCGGCAAGCGAGAACGCCGCGAGACGGGGCAGCCACTCCAGGGCGAAGGCGAGGCCGGTGAGGGTGGCGGACCGGGTGGTGGCCAGCACGATCAGCGGGATGCCGTACGTGGACATCGCGAAGGCGCCGGCGTCGGCCGTACGGGGAAGGTAGATCCGCCGCAGCAGGGACAGCTGGGGCGGCAGAGCGTGCCGGGGGCCGGCGATCACGAAGTCGGTCATGGGCTTTCGTCGGAGATCAGAAGCGGCGCCCGCCGCAGGCGGGTGGAAGAAGGAGGAGCGGCTACCGTCCGCCGCGGCGGGGCGACGGCAGACGGGACGGTGCCGGGGGCGGCTTGGGCGTGCCGCTGAGGTCGGCATAGCTGTTGGTGAGCAGCCGCAGGAGCTGGATGCCTTCGCCTCTGCGAGCGACGAGCGTGTCGATCTCGGTGCCGAGGGACTGCAGCAGCCCGTCGGTGGAGCCGTGCCGGTAGCGGTCGCGGCCCCGGGTCACGGACTGGAGCTGGCTGATGGCCATATCCGCCCGCTGCAGGAGCTTCTGCTGCACCTCGTCGACGTTGTCCGCGGTCTCGCGGATCAGGCCGGTGACCGTGGCGAGAGCGGTGCCGGGCGGGTGGGAGCGGAGGACGAGGCCGCGGGCGGCGAGGGCGTCGCGGGCGGTCTTCGTCCCCAGGGCCACCACCGGCCGCGGCTCGGCGGCCTCACTCACCGGCGCACGCCTCCCACCGGAGACGCCGGCGCCTTGACCGGACGGGCGACCGGCGGGTGGGAGAAGAGGTCGCCGGACTTCCACGAGGGCACGGCCGGGGCCGTCATCAGCACGGCACTGGCAACCCTGGTCTGGGAGGCGGGCTGGGTCGGCACAGCAGCTGGCCGTGCCGGAGCACGGCGGGCAGGGGGCTGGCCGGTGGCCCAGGCGGTGAGCGCCTGGTAGGCGGGAGCCAGAGCGCGGCCGGCGGCGGTGAGCGTGAACTTCCTTTCGCTGTCCCGCCCCACGAGGCCCTTACCAACGAGGTGGTTGAGCGGGTAATAGATCGACGTGGGGTAGGTCTCGGGCAGGACGGAGGAGGCGAGGGCAGCGGCGGTGGAGGCGCCGCGGTCACTCAGCGCCCACAGGATCGCCGTGGTGTGCCGGGGGGGAGATCAGGGCGAGGGCGTCTTCGATCTCCTCGGCCTTGGCCACCGGTCGGGTCGCCGTCTCCTTGGTGACGGGGTCCTCCACGGTCGGCCGCTCCAGGTGCTTCGTCCCCCACACGGCGAAGTGGTCGAGCACGGGCAGCAGCCCGACGCCCCGGTCGGTGAGCCCGTAGACCACGTGGCGGCGGCTGTGCTCGGTGCGCCGCACCAGGCCGTCGGCTTGCAGATCGCGAAGTTTCGGGTGGAGCTGGCCATCGGCCATCCACGGCATGCTTGCCTTGAGGTCGGAGTAGCGGGCGGGGGTCGCCAGGCTCATCAGCACCCAGGCGTTCCACCTCGGCGAGATCGCCTCCAGGGCCTGGACCACCAGGTCGAGGTCACGGTGCGCGGGGTCGGGCAGGCCGGATGCGGGCATGGAAGTACTCCTGAGGCGTGGTGGTGGGGTGTTCAGCGGGTGCGTGCGGTGGTCGCGGCCGGGGCAGGCGCCTGGGCGACGGGCGTGGCTGCGGGGGCCGGGGCGCGGTAGAGGCTCTGGATCACGGCGGAGGCGAAGCGGCCCTGGGTGTCGCGGGTGGCGACCGATTCGGCGATCCGACGGCTGCAGTCGAGGAGATGGCCGGGGGTGGCGGGGCCAATGTCACGGCCCGGGTCGGCGAGCTGGAGAAGCCGCTCGCGCTGGAACTCGATGTTCTTCTCCGCCAGTTCGACATTGGCCAGCGCGTCGAGGAGGGTGGTCAGCATGTTCGGCCGGTCAGTGGTGGCGATGGCGACAAGCTCGGCCCGGGGCCTGCCGTAGAGCGATTCGATCCGCTCGGCAAGTTGGTCGGATACGGGGTGGGGCAATCAGCGCCCCTTCGCCCGGCGGGCCGTCGTCTGCTCCGCCGGTACGGCTCGGGCACTGATCACCGGTTGGTTGAACGTGACCGCAGGCTGGCGCTCGGACGGGGGTTCGGAGCGCAAGACCTTGTCAAGGGCGGTCAGATAGCCGCGTCGGGCCTGGAGCGCGGCCTCCATCCAGTACGCGTCCATCCGCAGCTCGTCCTCCGACAGGTCGTCCATCGGGCGGTCCGGGGCGCTGCGGTCGTGGACGCGGCCGCGTACCCAGGCCACCTGCTGTTCGGCTACGGCCAGGAACGCTCGCAGTTCCAGGGCTTCACGCAGGTGCCGGGTGGGGTTGGGGGCGGCGAGCAGCTGGTCGAGTGGGGCTCCGAAGACCTCGGCGAAGCGCTCGTCCCGGCTGCTGGGCTTGATGGGGGTACTCATCGGCGGGTCCTTGCGGGTGCAGGGGCGGCCTGCGGGACCGGGGTGGTGGTCAGGACGGGTCCGGTCCGGCGGACGGCGAGGCTGGTGGCCGGCTGCTCGGGCAGGGGTAGTCCTCCAGGAGGTGGCGCACGGTCAGCGCCCGGCCGTCGCGGATCGTCAGCGCGGTACCGACACGCTGCGCCAGCGTCATGACCTGTTCGTCCAGCTCACCGACGGGGGCCGACTGCAGCGCTTCGACCAGCTCGTCCTCGGCGGAGGTGAGCAGGCGCTGGGCTTCTTCGAGCTCCTCGTACCAGAGGACGACCGCGCTGGACAGGAACGAGATCGCGCCGCGGGCGGCGGCCACGGTCTCACGCAGCTCACTCACGGGGACGCCGAAGCGATCCTCGATCTGACGGGCGATGGCGCGCAGGACGTCGTCGGTTTCGTCGGACACGGGCAGACTCCTCTCCTTGAAACGGACAGGGGGGGGAGGCCCGGAAGCGGTCGCTCCGGGCGGGTGATCTCTAGGATCCGGAGAATCCCCGGTTCACCTAACCGGCGATTTGCTGGTACCTTCCGCCGCTCCCTCCACCCGGTCAGCGGGTACGCCCCCGGGCGGAGGGCGGATCCGCAGGCCCTGCTGGGAGGCCGCGGGCAGGGCTGGACGGGGTAGCGGCAGCGGGGTGCCGCGGTCCTCCAACCAGTCACGAGCGGCCTTTGCGGTCTCGAAGGCGCCCTCCCGTAGCCGGTGGGTGCCTGCCTGGAGGTCGGTGACTTCGAGCAGCAGACGGTAGGGGTGCGACCTCGGGGATTCACGACCTCCAGCAGCACCGCGGTCTCCTGCGTCGGATAACCCTCGGCGGCGTAACTCTCCACGAGCGAATAACGGTTGGCAGGATTGCGAAGACGTCGCTCCAGGACCGTGGTGGTGTCGTCGGCGGGCAGGGTTCCGTAGTCGTCCGGCAGGTAGATGGCCTCATCGCAACAACCGCGCCGGATGAGCCAGGACTGCGCGAGCACCAGTAGCGGGAGCCGCTCGCTGTCGAACGTGAAGGTCCGGGAGGCGACGTCCCGTGTGAGGTGCAGGGCGACAAGCGGCGAGGCGCCGGGGACGCCGAAGACGGTGGAGTCGTCGTGCAAAACGAGGAAGGTGTGGCGGCCGTCGGCCGTGTGGTGCTTGACCAGGGTGGTCAACTCGCACAGCGAGATACGGTCGTCGAAGTCGCTTCCGACCTCTGGCGTGGCCGGCCGGTATCCGTTGAGCCGAAAGTCCAGGTCGTACAGGGGATAGGGCAAATGGGATCCTTGGGTGCTGGGAGCGGCTCAGCGGCGGGCTTGTGGGGCGGTGGGCCAGGCACCGGGCCGTGGGGCAGGGCTGGCGGCGGCCGGGGCTGCGGGCCGGGTGGTGAGCGCGGCGCGGCCTGCGTCGGTGAGGGTGACCGGCTGGCCGGCGTGCAGGGCACGGGATGCGTCGCGCTGGACGAGACCCGCCCGTTCCAGCCGCTCGTAGTCCTGCTGAGTGATCCTCGTACCGGACCCGGTGACCACGGACAGTCGCTGCGTGAGCAGGTGTTGGTGCAGCTTCGCGCCCTGGCTGATCGCCAGGAGCAGGGCGATCTCGCGGGCCTTCAGGTCGGTGTGGCCGGCCGGGCTCCGGGCGGCGTTCGCTTCCATAGGTTCGAGGACGTCGGACAGGTCCGTCTCGCGGGCGCCTCGGACGCGGACGGCCTCCTGAGCTGCTCGACCGTGCGGTCGATGCGTGGGAAGAGCGCCGAGTTCATCGGGTACTCGCCGCTCGCGAGGCGCTGGAGGAACACGCGGTAGAAAGTCACGGACTGCTCGGCGTTGGACAGTGACCGGTGGCGGCGGCGACGCTCGCGGTCTGCTCGTCGAGGAGGCCGCGGTCGTGGTCGCGCCAGAGCCGGTCGACGGTGAAGCCGAGGGCGGCCTCGACTCGGTGGTCGAGGGATGTCAGGGCCTTGCGGACAGATGTCGTGGATCGGGGCACGGGCGTGTCCAGCCGGGTTCGGTCACTGCTGTCGGCAGTCATGCCGCGCTGCGACGTCCTGGTCGCCGGTGTCCTCGACGGCTTCGTAGCGGTCCGGGGAGCAGCTGTCGGGGGCCTGCGCGCAGGAGGATTCCTCCTGGGCCGCGCAGCAGCAGGGGGCGGACAGCAGGACGGCGAGTTCCTGCCCGGCGGCGAGGCGGTCGACGAGGATGTCGGTGCAGGCGTGGGCACCGTCCGGCGAGGTGTCCGGGTGGGGGGCGGTCATGGTCTCCAGCAGGCGGCGCTCCAGCTGCTGGACCTCGACGTAGGTCTCCAGCAGGGCGCGGTGGTGGGGGTTCTCGGGCTCGGCGGGGAGCTCCAGGAGGTTCGCGGCGAAGTGGTCGAGGAAGTTCGGGAAGGCTGTCAACGTATGGCTTTCGTGGTGAGGACGGCGGGCTGGGCGGGGCGGGGAAGTCCGGGCGGTGGGCCGGGCTTCGGGATCGCGCGGTAGGCGTCGATCTGGGATGAGCGGGTGCGGGCAGCGTGGGCGCGGGCGCCGACCGGGCGGCGGGTGATGCCGAGGCGCTGGGCGCGGTGTCGTAGACGTCGTGGTTGGCCCGGGGTCGGACGGCCACGACGTGGATCTCCATGGGGTGGGCCGAGGTCGCCGGGGCCGGCCGCAGCGCGTAGACGATCCGCCACGCGGCCCGGTGGTCGACGTAGAGCTTGCGCAGTCCGGCCAGTTCGGCCGTGAGCTTGCTCCCGTGCCGGTCGGCATTGACGACGTCCTGCAGCAGCGCGAGGGACAGGTCGCGGATGTCGCCCGGGGCCTGGAGCAGGTCGGTCAGGGCGCGCGGGTCGAAGGTGAGGCCGAAGGCGGGCGGCGGCCCTCGGCGGTCATTCCTCCGCCTGCCCCGTCTCGGCGTCGCGGGCGACGGCGCGCACGGAGCGGCCGGGACCGCGAAGGAGACGGTGCGAGGGACGCTCGGGGTCGGTCTGGCAGGCGGACAGCGGCCCGCCCGCGGCCCGGACGGCGGCCATGCAGTGGGTGAGGAAGTCCCGGTGCCAGACGAACGGGCCAGCCGGGCCGGCTTCGGGGTCCTTGTGCTGCAGGTAGGCCATCCACAGGGCGTGGAGCCAGGCGACGACGTCGAGGTGCTCCTGCCACTGGTCACACCAGGGGAGGCGGTGGTGACCTCGGTCCCGTACGTGGGCATGAGGAAGTCCTCCACCCAGTCGGTGAGCAGGTCCAGCTCGCTCTCGTACTCCTCGCCGTCCAGTTCCAGGATCGGCCGCGGCTCCGGCGGCATGATCGACGCAGTGGGCATCGGCGGCAGGCCGAAGCCGGGCAGCGACGTCGGTCCCGGTGCGGCGGCGAGGTGATCAAGCTGCCGGGCCTGCTCGGCGGAGCGGTCGAGCAGCTTGCGGACGGTGGCCTGGATGCTGTCCAGGTCGCCTTCCGGGAGGCGCACCGGGTCGAATTCCCCGGCGGCGCCGAATTCTTCCAGAGGGTCAGGCACCAAGGAAATCTCCTCCTCCGGCGCACGCGGCAGCCGGAAATTCAAGAATGATCGATGGGCGGCAGGATTCGGCTCCGCGTGAATGTGGAAAACAAGCCATCAGAAGCTCGCCTTTATGCGGATCCGGCGAGGTCAGGCGGTCAGGGTGAGATCGTCCTGGCTGAGGGTCTGGTGGAGCGTGGCGGTGAGGCGGTCGGAGGCGATCTCGGCGTAGTGCCGGGTCTTCTCGACGCCGATGAAGTCGCGGCCCTCCAGGAGCGCGGCCACGCCGGTGGAGCCGGAGCCGCAGGTGAAGTCGAGGACGGTGCCGCCGGGCGGGCAGATCTTCACCAGCTCGCGCATCACCTCGACCGGCTTCTGCGTGATGTGCTGCCGGTTCTTGCCCGAGGGCTGCGAGGCCGAGTAGAGGCCCGGGAGGTAGACCGGGTTGCGGGAGCCGTCGATCGAACCGTTACTCGCCCACACGATGAACTCGCAGTTCTGCGTGAACCGGCCCTTCTGCGGGCGGGCCTGTGGCTTGTGCCAGGCCAGGACACCGCGCCACAGCCAGCCGGCCGCCTGGATCGCGTCGGTGGTGACCGGCAGCTGCCGCCAGTCGGTGAACAGCAGCGCCGTCCCGCCCGGTTTCGTCAGCCGGTGGGCCTCGGTCATGATCTGGGTCAACCAGAAGCCGTAAGACCTTTGGTCCATGTTCTCGCCGGGGAAGTCCGCCAGCTCATGGCCGGCGTCGGCGGAGGTGTACTTCTGCCGGGCCGTACGGGAGGTGCGTTCCTTCGCGGTCCGGCCCCCGGAGTTGTACGGCGGGTCGGTGATGACCGCGTCCACGCAGTCGTCCGGGAGGCCTGCCAGGACGCCGAGGGCATCGCCGTGGTGCAGGGAAAAAGACAAAGAGGTACCCCGATTCGGGTCACGGAAAGAAATGGGAATCCCGGCTCGCACGGAAAGTGGGCGCCGCTGCGGCGAATGCGGGCACGGAAGGCCGGCATGCCGAAGGAGGGCGGCGGGCGAGCGGGGGAAGCCACACTGTAGGACACGATTCCCGGTTGACCCCCTCCAGACGAGAAATTAGGTCAACCGGGAATCGCGACCTACAGTCTGACAACCGCCCGGCCCCATCCGCCGAACGGCTTTCCCTCCCCCTGCCCTTCTGGAGGCACAGCCTTGTCCTGACCTCTCACCGACGCCCCCCGAGGACGCCCGACCGGCGAGCGGCAACTCGCCCCGCGGCTACTCCTCCCAGGCTTTTCGATCACCTCATTCCGGCCCTCGCGCCCTTCTCACCTCGTACCAGCGCGGCCGGACTTCACCCGAAGGACCACTCGTGACACAGCCGTACCCTCCCCTGCCCCGAACACCGTATAGAGCCCTCGTCTCCTGCGGGGGCGCAGCGGATTGAAGGGCATAGCCGCCGCTCTCGGCGTCGTCGTCCTCTCTCCGCTTCTCCTGGCCGGCGCCGCCGCCGCGACGGCTGCCGCCAGCAGCTCCGCTTCTCGTGCATCCCAGTGCGCCGTCGACAACACGGTCGACGCCGATGCCGTCGCCCAGCAGGTCGCCGCCATCCTCGGCGGCGCCGACGCCGCCCCCGGCATCCAGATCGAGGGCCTGGAGCTGCCCAGCGAGCAGATCCCGCACGCCAAGACGATCGTCGCCACCGGGGTCGCGATGAAGGTCCCCGAGCGCGGCCAGGTCGTCGCCCTCGCGACCGCGATCCAGGAATCCCGTCTGCGCAACCTCCGCTACGGAGACCGCGACAGCCTGGGCCTGTTCCAGCAGCGGCCCAGCCAGGGTTGGGGCACCCCGGAGGAGATCCTCGACCCCGTCCACGCCTCCACCCGCTTCTACGAGGGCCTCCTCAAAGTCGCGGGCTGGCAGCAGATGACGGTCACTCAGGCTGCCCAGGCCGTCCAGCGGTCGGGCTTCCCCGACGCGTACGCGCAGTGGGAGCCGCTCGCCCGCGCCCTGCAGGAGGCGATCGTCAAGACCCTCCCCGCCGGCGGAGGAGACACAGAGGCTCAGGGCGGCACGGCGGGCGGCGGCTGCCGACCCGGCGAGGACGGATCGCAGTGGGGCGAGATCCCCCAGGGCGCCGTCCCGGAGGACTACAAGATCCCCGCCGACGCCTCTGTGAAGGCCCGCACGGCGATCGAGTGGGCGATGCACCAGCTCGGCACCCTCTACCAGTGGGGCGGGACCTGCAAGGACGCTGATGGCCCCGACCCGATGGGCCGCTGCGACTGCAGCTCTCTGATGCGGCAGGCGTACGGGCAGGCCGGCGTCACCCTGACCCGCACCACGTACACCCAGGTCAAGGAGGGCGTCCCGGTCCCGGCGACCAGGCTCAAGCCGGGTGACCTGCTCTTCACCCGCGGCACCGCCGCCGTTCCCGAGCACGTCGGGATGTACATGGGCGCAGGTCTCGTGATCAACGCCCCAAAGCCCGGGCGTCCGGTGCGGATCGAGAAGGTCGCCGACTGGCAGATCCTCGCCATCCGCCGCATCCCCGCCCTCAACTCCTAGCGCTCCCCGCCCGCTTCACGGGCCACGGGCCGCTTCCCAGGCCGCCGCGCGCCACCCGCCACGCGCCTTCCCCTCTCCCTCTTTCCCGCTGGGCCATCTGGCCTGCGCCCGCAAGGAGTTCGACCATCCCCACCCTCGCTTCCCTCCAGCAGTTCGCCGACCGCTTCACGTATCTGGCCTACGACCCCGGTGTCTCCCCGAAGGGCGGCTTCCTGCCGGGCCTGGACCTGTTGCGCAACGTCGTCAGCTCGCTCAACCTCGCCGCGATCATCGCCGTCGTCGGCGCCCTCGCCGTCTCCCTCGGCGTGTGGGCCTGGGGCCACCACACCGGCGGCCACCAGGCCGAGGCCAACGGGAAGAAGGGCGCCCTCGTTTCCGCAGGCGCCGCGCTTGGGCTCGGCGCGGCGAACGGCATCATCGCGTTCTTCTCCACGCTCGGCACCCAGGTCCGCTGATGGGCAAGCGTTCCCGCCCACGCGTCGGCGTCCTGACCTCGCACTGGTCCATCGGTCGGCGCGTCGCCGTCCTCGCCGCCGTCCTGGCCCTGCTGCTGGCCGGCGCCGGCCTCGCCGCCTACCTCACCACGAGCGGCGGCCGGGGCTCCGCCCCTCCGGCAAGCCGTCCGCCAGCGCTCCGGCCGCCCGTCCGGGCACGTCCGCACCCGCCTCGGGAACGGCGACGGGGTCGGTCTCCCCGCCGCCGAGGCTGTCCGATCCCTCGCCTACGGCCGCGCCGCGCCGTGATGCTCTGGTCCTACAACACCCGCGCCACCACCCGCGATCAGCAGCTCGCCGGCATGCACGCCTGGATGACGGCCGAACCCAAGTACACCGACTGGACCTCGATCCAGGCCCAGGTCCCCGACCCGCTGCTGTGGTCGCGCATGCGCGACCAGGCCCAGTACGCCACCGCGACCGTCTCCGCAGCGCACTTCCCTTCGGCTTTCAAGCAGGCCCTGGCCGAGGACCCGGCCGCTCTGACCGAGGCGTACATCTATGCCGTCACCGTCACCGGCAAGCAGGCCATCGCCTGGAAGGACGGCGGGGGCGGCGCCGAGGACCGCTCGGTCACCCTCGCCGTCCAGTGCCGGCCCAGCGCCGACTGCGCCCTGGTCGCCATCGCGCCGAACACCGCCCCCTGACCCGCTGAACAGATAGGAGGAGTCCACCGTGGACTTCTGCGCTCTTCCGGTCGCGGGCCAGCTGTGCGACGCGGCCGACGCGATCGACTTCGCCTCCGACCCGGGCAAAGCGATCACCGAAGGCATCGGCAACTGGATCGCCAAATCCTGCGGCGAACTCGCCGCCGCAGCAGCCGACCTGGCAGCCGAGGCCGTCAACACGACCACCAAGATCGACCTCGGCACCACTTGGTTCCGGGACAACTACGAGATGCTGCTACCGATCGGGCTGACCCTCCTGGTCGCCACGTTCTGCGCCCAGCTCGTCCGGGCCGCGATGAAGCGCGACGGACAGGCCCTGGCGCAGGCGTTCACCGGCACCGTCGGCGGCGTGATCTTCAGCTTCGCGGCCATCGCCCTGACCACGATGGCGATCGAAGTCGTCGACGCCTTGTCCGACTCGCTGTTCGCGGCGGCCGGCACCCCGATCGAGGACGCCGTCCGCCGCATGGTGAAGGTCTCCCAGATCGCCGCCATCTCCCCGCTCGGCTGGCTGGTGGCCGCCCTCGCGGCCCTCGGCGCCGCCACCGGCGCGGTCCTCTACTGGTGCGTCATGATGGTGAGAAGGTCGGCGTCCTCGTGCTCGTGACGCTGGCCGTGTTCGCCGGGGCGGGCGGCGGATGGGAAGCAGCCCGCCGCTGGCGGCGCGGCTGGATCGAGGCGACCGCCACCCTGATCGTCTCCAAGCTCCTGATGACCGTGATCTTCCTCCTCGGCATCTCCGCCCTGGGCAAGACCGACGCGGACGGCGGGATCGCCGCGCTCGCCGACATCATGGCCGGCATCGTCATCATGCTGCTGGTCATGCTGTGCCCCTACGCCACCTTCAAGTTCGTGCACTGGGCAGCGGAGTCCACCGACGGCGAGACGCTGCACCGCTCCGGCGGCGCCGGAGCCCAGCTCGCCAAGCAGCATGCCGAGAACGCCACCCGCAAGGCGACAGCCGCGGCAGCGACCGCGGGAACCGGCGGTGCTGCCGCCGGAGCCGGGCTGCATCACCCCAGGGACCGGCCTCGGGCTCCGGCGGGTTCCCCGGCGACATCGCCGCCAGTCCGTCCGGCAGCGGCGGCGGCACCGGAGCCTCGCCGGCCATGGACAAGGTCAAGAGCGGCCTGGACAAGTCGGTCCGCTCCATGCCGGTCAGCCCGGTGGCCCAGGACTCGGGCAACTCTGCCGGGAACAGCAACGCCTCCGGCGGCCCGGCCGCAGGTGCCACACCGCGCAGCACGCAGGACGCGCCGCCCCAGAGCACTGGTGCTGTCGGCGTCGGCGCCGCGCATGGCTCCGGGCCCGCGACGGGCGGCAGCCCGTTCACGACGCCGCCGTCCCCGACCGGTTCCTGACACCCGATCCTGCCCCCGGCATCCGGGGCGGGACACCATCACCGTGTCCCGCCCGGGGCCGCCGCCCTCGCCGCCGAAAGCCCCTGCCTTGTCTGACCTCACGATCACCCCGCCGATGACGGTCAAGTTCCCGTCCAGGTCCCGGCGCGGGATCCTGCTCGGCCTCTCCTGCCCCAGCTCGTCCTGGCCTCCGCCGCGCTCGCCCTGCTCATGGTCACCGTCGTGACCACCGGCCTGCCCGGCGCCCTGATCCTCACCCCGTTGTGGGCAGCGGTCGCCGCCCTGGTCGCCGTCCGCCGCCGCGGCCGGTCTCTGATCGACTGGGCACCGATCGTCGCCCGGTACGCGCAGCGCCGCCGCACCGGGCAGACGCTGTGGCTCGCCCGTCCGGCCACCCGCCCGCGTGCCGAGGGCACACTGCATCTGCCGGGAACGGCCGCCTCGATCAGGGTGGTCACCCCGGCCGACGGGCAGGCCGCCGCCCTGCACGATCCGCACCAGCAGACCCTCACGGCCGTCGCCCGGGTCACCAGCCGGGCCTTCGCCCTGCTGGACCCCGCCACCCAGAACTCCCACGTGAGCGCGTGGGGTCGGGCACTGGCCGGGATCGCCCGCACCGGGCACGTCGCCACCGTCCAGGTCCTGGAGCGCACCGTCCCCGACTCCGGCGACACCCTCACCCGGCACTGGAACACCCACGGCCGGCCCGACGCCCAGCTCGCCGGCCAGGTGTACAGCGACCTCGTCGCCTCCGCCGGCCAGCCGCCGCCCCGCACGAGACCTACCTGGCGATCTCCCTCGATCTGAAGGCCGCCAAGCGGCTGATCAGCCAGGCCGGCGGCGGACTGCCCGGTGCCTTCACGGTGCTCGGCCAAGCCACCTCCTCCCTCACCCAGGCCGCCCGCAACGCCGGGCTGACCGTGAACGGCTGGCTGACCGCGCGAGAGATCGCCGCCGTCATCCGAACCGCCTACGACCCGATGGCCCTGGCCGGGCTGCAGCAGTGGTCGGACACCGGCCGCGCGGAAGCCGACCCCGCCGCCGCCGGGCCCGTCGTCCAGGTCGAGGAACACGACCGGCTCATCACCGACACCGCCCGCCACGCCACCTACTGGGTCGAGAACTGGCCCCGGACCGAGAGCCACGCCGGCTTCCTCCACCAGCTGCTCTTCACCGCCGGAGTCCGCAGGACCTTCTCCCTCCTCTACGTCCCCCAGGGCTTCGAGTCCGCGCTCCGCGACGTCCAGCGCACCAAGGCGACGATCATCGCCGACGCCAACGAGCGCGCCCGCCGCGGGCAAGTCGACTCCGAGGCCGACGTCGTCGAGTACGGCGACGTCAAGGAACGCGAGCGGCAGCTGATCGCCGGGCACGCCGACGTCTCCATGACCGGGCTGCTCACCGTCTCCGCCGATACCGACCAGGCCCTGGATGCCGCCTGCGCCCAGATCGAGACCGCCGCCGTCACCGCGCAGGTCGACCTGCGCCGCCTTCTCTACCAGCAGCCCCAGGCGTTCGCCCTGGCCGCACTCCCCTCGCCCGCACCACCCAGGAGAAGTAGGGCCCCGCCGCCTGACCCGATCCAGGCTCCCGCAGAAAGATCCTTCCGCTCTTGGCCATCACCACCGCGACCGACCCGACCGACGCCCACCCGTTCCTGAGGGCCGCGACGGCCGGCATCCGCCACCACGCCCGCGCCCTCGCCCCTGGAACACCGGCCGACCGCCGCCATCTGGACAACCTGCACGAGCACGTCACCCGCCTGCACCTGCTCATCGATCAGCTCGCCGACGCCGTACGACCCGAACACCCCACCGCCGGAAGGCACCTGGCCACCGCACACCTGCGGCTGTGGCAGGCCACCGCCAGCCTCCACGACGCCTTCCACACCCTGCCGGCCGCGCCCGCCTGCACCCCGACCGGCTCCCGGACGGCCCCTCGTCCTCACCATCTGCCAACGTCACCTCGCCTCCGGCCACGCCGTCCGCCGCAAGACCACCCCGGCCGACCACGGCACCGCCTGAACCACCCGCGCAGAATCGATCCGCCACCCATGTCCCGACACCGCCCCGGACGCCGGGCCCGCCGCGCCTCCGCCAGCCCCTGTTCACCCCGCACGGCAACGACCGCACCACCCGCCGCGCCGCCCGCAAGCAACTCGCCGAAGCCCGCGCCAAGGCCCACGCCGCAACCCTGGAAACCACCGGCACCACGGTGGCCGAAGCCGAGATGCCCGCGCCGCTCTACCCTCCCGCCGGACGCCCCGGCCCCGCCTCCGCCCGCGGCAACCGCCTACGCCTGCCCGCCCACCGCATGACCACCGCCACCGCGTCCGGCGCCTACCCTTCCTCGCCGAAGGCGGCCTCGGAGCCGAAGGCATCTACATCGGCCGCAACGTCCACGCCGAGGGAAGCTTCGTCTTCGACCCGTTCTCCCTGTACGGAAAGGTCGAGGGCTTCACCAACCCGAACATCTTGCTCGCAGGGGTCATCGGGCAGGGCAAGAGCGCGCTCGCGAAGTCCTTCGCGCTCCGCTCGGTCGCCTTCGGCTACCGCGTCTATGTCCCCTGCGACCCGAAGGGCGAATGGACACCGGTCGCCGCCGCACTCGGCGGCACCTCCATCGCCCTCGGTCCCGGGCTGCCCGGACGCCTCAACCCCTCGACGCCGCGCCCAGGCCCCATCCGTCCCGGAGGCGGACTGGGCGGGTGAGGTGCAAGCGCCGCCTGCTCTTGCTCGGCTCCCTCGCCCGCACCGTCCTCGGCCGCGACCTGCTCCCCATGGAGCACACCGCCCTCGACATCGCCCTCGACGGCGTCGTCCGAGCCGCGACCGCCGCCGGCCGGGCCCCGCTGCTGGGCGACATCGCCCACACCCTCGCCCAGCCGCACCTCCTCGACGCCGCCGCCGGCACCGTCTCCGGCCACCTCGGGGACGCCGCCCGCGACCTCTCCCACGCCCTGCGCCGCCTCGTCCACGGCGACCTCGCCGGCATGTTCGACGCCCCTCCACAGTGGCCTTCGACCCGGCCAGCCCGATGCTCTCCATCGACTTGTCCCGGCTCGGCGGCTCCGGAGACGACACCGCCCTGGTGCTGGCCATGACCTGTGCCTCCGCGTGGATGGAGGCAGCGCTCACCGACCCCGACGGTGGCCGGCGGTGGATCGTCTACGACGAGGCATGGAGATTGATGCGCCACCCCGGCCTACTGCAGCGCATGCAGGCCCAGTGGAAGCTGTCCGCGGCCTGGGCATCGCCAACTTGATGGTCATCCACCGCCTCAGCGACCTGCTCACCGCGGGCGACGCCGGATCCCAGGGCCGGGCCCTTGCCGAAGGACTCCTGGCCGACTGCTCCACCCGCATCATCTACCGCCAGGAAACCGACCAGATCCAGGCCGCCGCCACCCTCCTCGGCCTCACCGCCGTCGAGACCGGGGCCATCTCCCACCTCACCCGCGGACGCGGCCTGTGGCGCGTCGCCGGCCGGAGCTTCGTCGTCCAGCACCTCCTCCACCCCACCGAGAAGTCGCTCTTCGACACCGACTCCCGCATGCACTGAAAGCGCGCCGAGTTCACTTCAACTGACCGACATCCCGCGTCCTGCCGCCGCCCTCCACCCTCACCTAGGAGCACTCCATCGAGTTCCATCCCACCATCATGCTCTTCCCCGAGCTCGACGAGGACGACCTCAATGCCCTCGCCGACGACATCAAGGAAAACGGCCTGCTGCACCCCATCGTTCGCGACCGCAGCGGCCGGATCATCGACGGACGCAACCGTCTAAAGGCATGCGAGATCGCAGACATCCAGCCCTCGTACACCACGTACGAGGGCGACGACCCCGACGGCTACGCCTTGTCCGCGAACATCCACCGCCGAAACCTCACCAAGGGCCAGCTCGCCATGATTACCGCCAAAGCCTGTCCACTGAATGGACAGAGCGGCCGTCCATCAAGTGGACAAAGCGAGCGTCCACTGAATGGACAGACTTCCCGTTCACTGAGCCGCCGGCTGGGAATCTCACGAGGCATCGTTGGCAATGCATACATCGTGCTCCAGCACGCGCCCGACCTCGTGGGGCCAGTGATCAGCGGCGCCACGGGGCTCAACGAGGCGTACGCCATCGCCCAGGAGAACAAGGCCAAAGCCAACTCCGCTGAGGCCCAGCTCGCCAAGCTCCGCGCCGAAGACCCTCAGCTCGCAAACCGTGTCGTGGAAGGTGAGCTCACCGTCCAGGGCGCATGGGCGGAGCGGAAGGCGCGCCTGGAAGAGGACCTGCGGCAGCGCCGAGTAGCCACCAACCTGCTCTGCGAGATTCTCCCCGCCCTCGCCCAGATACGCGGTAGTCGCACCTTCGACCAGTACGACCCCGATCTCGCCCCGCCCGGCCGAGCCGTCACCCGCGAAGTAATCGAGCACGCCGCCACCGCACTGGCCGAAATGGCCACCATATGGAAGGACCGCGACCTCCCGTGAAGAACTCCTCCGACCCCCAGCTGCGCAAGCTCGCCCTCGAAGCTGCCCAGCACGTCACCACCGACGTCGGCCGCATGCGCAAGGACGACATCGTCGACGACCTGTGCGCCCGGATCCGCGAACGCGACGACCTGGAGGGCGCCGTCCTGAGGAAGGCCGCCCAGAGCCTGATGCGGGACCTCGGCGAGCGCCGCAGCCCGCGCCGTAACCGGCGGACCGGCGGCCTTTACCACCCCGAGAGCATCATCAAGCTCGGCAACGGAATCTGGGTGTGGATGAAGCACACGACCCCGACGGACATGACGCAGTGGGGCCTGATCTCCTCCCGCAACACCGTCCGCAGCGTCACCGCCGACGCGGAAAAGCAGCAGTACATCCACGAACGCACCGACGCCTTCCGCCTCAACCCCGGACTCTCCAGCCTCCACCCGCTGGAGGAGGCCGTCTTCCACTACCGGCAGGCCACCCTCGATGACGCCGACTGGGAGGCGGATCACGAGGACCTGTAGGCACCCCAGTCTCGTACCTCGACCGGCCATGCCCACCACATATCGGAGACCATGCTGCGGAATCCACCCCCGCTCGAAACCTTCGCCCTGGAGATCGCAGCCCGGCTCCCGGGTGGCTGGACAAGCGAGTTTCACCCCCACCCCTCCTACAGCGATCAGTTCCCGACCGCTGATCGGCTGTGGGACAACGGTCATGTCGACTGGGCTGTCAGCGAGTTCGTCCTCGGCCACCACGCGGTCCTCACCGGCCCGGCCGGACAAGAGCTCTACATCATCGAGCGGCCCCTCTACCGCAACCAGTTCCTCGTCGCCGCGCTGGAGCCACCCGGCTGCCTGCCGCATCACTTCCGCGGTGTACCCGAGCCGAACGGCATCGCAGTCGACGCCGATCCCGTACGGGCCTCCGCCGCGATCACCCATCGGCTCCTCCCCCGGTACGCCCGCGCCGTGGAGACCGTACGCGAGCAGGCCCGGCAGCGGCCCGCCCCGCCGGCCCATCGCCAGGCCCCGGCCGAGACGAGCGCCGTCACCCTCGTCCGCTACGAGGACGGGCTCCTCGGCGCCCCGTACGGAAGCGTCCCCGCTGAGGCCCACGATGCCCTGTGCCTGTCCGGATTCCGAAGCGTCCCGGATCAGGGCGCTTTCCTCCTGCCGCACGAGTCCGGGTCCGTCGCCACAGCCGTACGGATCCAGGTCCTCGCAAACCGGCTCGCCAAGATCGGCATCGGGCTCAACTACCGGCACGCTGCGACAGCACCGGGCGCGAACGTGGTCACCACGGCCCGTACTCCCAGGCCCCGGACGAGCCGGACCGCGACAGAGACGGCCCTGCCCTTCCCCGTGGCTCCTGCCCCAGCCCCGTCTCTGCGCCCTCGGTAACTTCCCGGGCCCTGCCGCTGTAGAAGGGATCCTCCCTGCCTCACCGACTCCTTCCTTCCGACCGTGTCCCGGAGACGGTCCGCCCGAACGGCTCGGCTCCGGACAGCGCCGATCTGCCTGACGGACGCTTCCCCTACGGCAACCTGCTGCACACCCTGAGCACCGCCGTCGGCGCGAGTGCGGACGTGCGGGAGACCGCCGCGGTGCTGCACCAGCTCATAGACAGCGGCGACGGCCTGCTCGCCCGGCTCGCCGAGCTCTTCGACGCCACTGCCGACCGGGCCCGCGCGTACGACCGGGACGACGGGGACGACGGGGACGACGACGCCTTCTACCTGGCCAAGGGTCTCGCCGACGCCGCCGTCCGGGTGCGGCAGCTCGGCGAAGACCTTCACGTCGCCCCCGAGCGTATGGCCAGCCTCTCCCGCTCCCGTCGTCGCGCCGCCACCGTCTCACGCCCCGCCGCGACCGCCGGTGCCCACCGCGCCCCCGCCCGGGCGCGTCCCGTAGCCACTTCCCTCTGGAGCCTTCTTGGGATCTCCCGCCTTCATTGCCCGCCCCACCGCTGACGGATACGCCGGCGTGCACCTTCAGTTCGACAGCAGCCCACCGAACATGGTCCCGCTGCTGCTGGCCGCCTCCCAGTTCCGCTTCGGCCGGGACCTGGAAGCCCTCAGCCAATACCTCGTGGACGACGTCGTCTTCGCCTGGGACGAGATCGGGACTGATCTCCTCGACGGATCACCGCCCGGCCTGCTCCAGCGGCTGACCGGCGGCGAGCAGTGACCCAGCCCCGAGATGACCGGCGTCGTGAACCTCGACGGGACACCCGCCAAACGGGAGGTCATCACCCGGGACAACTCCGGCCATCACCAATGGGGTTACGTCCTCCATCCGGCCGGCATCGAAGTCATCAGCCGCCAGAACGACCCCTGCGGCCCGGTCATCTCCTGGGACACCGACCCGCGTGCCCAGTTCAGCGAGGCGATGGCGCCGTGGATGGCGGACGGCCCGCCGCCGATGTCCCTGCCGCGCGATCTGCCGAAGCTCGCCCCTGCCCCCGCACCACCCTCAGCTCCGGCACGGACCGCCACCCGGCCGCCACGCCGCTGACCACTCGCCCCAAGGAGTCCTTCTGAATCAGCACTTCACCTTCGGCCGACACCCCGACTTCGGGTTCGTGGCCGCCCCCACCGCCAACACGCCGCCGCACTTGGGCCATTGGTATCTCACGGCCGAGCAGTTCGAGCCCGTCCCCGGCTTCCAGGGGCTGTACCGGCTGGCCAACCCGGAGTACGACGGTGTGCGCCGCACCCGGCAGGCCGTGCACGACCTGCGCCGGCACGGCTTCGACGTCCACGCCGACTACACGCTCGACCCCGCCCAGAGCGCCGGTCCGCCCCGGATCCAGCCCCGGGCCGGGCTGATGGAACGCCGCTCCCGGATCGCGCAGGCCGCCGGGATCCGCTCCTCGCAGTACCGGCCGGCCGTCACCGTCCAGGCCACACCCACGTCCCCACGGCCGGCCAGTCCACTCGCCGCTTCCGGACAGGGACGGGCCCGGTGACCAAGACCCCGATCAGCATCGTCCGTGGCCGGGGCGGTGAGGTCGAGGCGGAAGGGCCGATCGACTCGCTCGCCTCCGACCTGCTCTCCCAGGCCGGGTTCGTCCATCAGTACACCCTGAGCGGGACCTGGCACCGCCTCCCCTTCGATATGGGCGAGGAATGGGAGAACGTCCACGCCTCCCACGCCGCCGAGGTGCTGCGCGCCGCCCGCTACCCGGTCCAGCTCGATCCCTCCCTCGCTCCCACCGCCCCGCCACGGGAGACCGTCGGGGACGGTTCCCCGCGCCCTATGCGGGCAGCGGCCCAGACCCTGAAGAGCTGGGCGCAGAACACCAACGGTCTGCGGCAGCCGTACGCGGCGGGGCGTACACTCGCCGCCCTCGCCCAGGGCGACGACAGTCTTCTGCGGCCCGTCGCCGACCTGCTGCTCGGCACGGCCTCTGCCGTCTCCGCGCTCCCTGGCCCCGCGCATGACCGGGACGCGCGGCGCCTGGCCGAACTCGCCGGAGTCCTGCGGGTGGTGGAGATCGAGGTCGACCGGATCGCCCTGCGCCTGCAAGCGACCCCTGACCTCGTGTCCTCCGCCGCCCGGCAGCACGCTCACGCAGCGGTCGAGGCTCCGCCGAAGCTGCAGGCCCTCGTCCATCGCCTCAGCGAACGACGAGCGCGGGAGTACGAGGCCCACCTGCCCCCGCCGGCACCGAGCAGCGGAGGTAGGGGCCGGTGAGCCCGGACCGTCCGCAGGCGCCATCCGGCACCGAGCTACGCAGGCGGGCCCGAGCCGAAGCCCTTCCTTTCTTCTCCGCTCTCGCGCTTGCCGACCCGGCCGACCTGGTACGGGCCTGGACGCGCCAGCTGACCCTCGCGGGCTCTGCCGCCCAGGTCCACGTCCTCGTCGACACCCTGACCGGCACCGAAACCAGCACGCTCCTCGCCCTGCGGGACTTCCTTCACGCCACCGCCACCTGGTGCCACGACCGCGGCCAGCCGGCGCTCGCCGAGCGCTACCTGCGCACCGGCGACCTCTTCGACATCGCCGACCGGCAGCTCTACCAGCTCGGCATCGACCACCTCACCGCCCTCCACCCCCAAGCCGCTCCGACCGAAAAGGAGGCCATCCCTGAATCCCACTGACCTGGCTTTGTTCGCCCAAGCGGCCGGCAGCGCCGCCGGCCGCTCCTCCACCGAGATCACGTTGTTCACGAGCGAGCACGACGGCGTCGTCGGGCTCGTCGACGGTGCCAACTGGCGCTGGGCCCATACCGCGATGGAGCTCGCCGGGTTCGAGAAGACCGAAGACGGCAACAAGGCCGTTCCGCTGAGCGATCTCGACCACGCCCGCGAGGCCCTGCTCACCCTGGGCGTGGTCGCCCAGCTCGCCGGCATCACCGTCACCGCGAGCGGTGAGACCTACGTCGGGGACTTCGCCCGCGACCTGGTGGAGCACCTCCCCGGCAGGTGGACGGTGAAGGTCGAGAACTACGCGATGAAGCTATGGCAAGGGGACCTCGCCGACTGCCTGTGGAGCACCGGGCACGTGGCGAGCACTCTGGAGAATCACCGTGTCGCGCGGGTGGCAATTCTCCGGCGCGACGACGGAGCAGAACTCACCGTCCTGCGGGACCCCCGGCAGGACCTGTACCACGTGGGCGCCCTGCATCCACGCGACATCGCCCCCGACGGGCTCGTGACTCCTCCCCCGGGCGTGAGCGTGCAGCCGACACCGTCCTCGGCCGCCGACGTAGTCAACACGCGCCTGTTGCCGGCCTACGCGCGGGCCGTTCTGCACTGCCGGGTCAACTCCCTGGAAGAGGACCTGTCCTGGACACGCGAGGCGTATGAGGCGGGCACCATCCCCGAGCCGCCTCCGGCAGATCTGGTGGATTCTTTCGCACGGTTCGCCACGACCGCGCCGCTCGTCATCGCCACCGTGCGCGCCCTGGGCACGCTCAACGAGCACGAGACGGCCTTCCTCCGGGAGGTGGAGAGCATCGCCGTGGCACCGGTCTCCGGCACCGGCCCGGCCCCTGTCGTGGCGCATCCCGATCCCCTGGGCTGGTGGTTGATCGAGGGCGGCGACGGACTGGTCGAGCTGGCGCTGCGCACCGTCGAGAACGCCGAACCCGCCGCCGCGAAGACCTCCCTTGTCGTCGGCCCGGTGCGGGCGTTGCCTCCCGTACCCCGCTCTCCCTCCCCAGCACCACGCCGGTGACCCGGATCCCTTCTGCCTCTGGAGATTCCATCGGCTCACCGTCTGCCGCCGATGCGGCGATCGACGCCCTGACCACCTACGCCAGCCGGTACGCGGAGCTCACGGCCCGCGCCGACAAAGCCGCCCGGCAGGCCCGGCACGGCATCGGCTGGCCCGACTGCATCGCCGTGGAGCGGAAGATCGAGGCCGAACGGCACCGGGAGCAGACCGAGGCGTTCGCCGAACTGCTCCCGCACACCGCTCTCCTCATCGGCCGTGCTCGCGCCGCCCTGCTGTTCCAGCCTCCGGCCCGGCACCTCGCCGGGTGGGGCTTGCTCGTGGACGACCTGGAGGTCGCCGCGGACCTGGCCCGCGACCGCCTCGCTCGCCAGACGGGCGACGGCACCGCGGTCCTTCGCCATTGCCAGGTCACCTGGGCCGAGCGGGCGCGGTTCCTCAAGGACCTCGCCGTCCAGGACGCGCCGCCGCTTCCCGGGCCCGAACTCCCGCCTGCGGAGGAAGCACGGTGGACCGCCCATGCCAAGGACGTCCGGCACCGCCACATGATGTACCTGTACGAGTTCCGGTACGACGCCGCGGGCCGGCAGCTCACCGTCGTCGGCGTCCCGGACCTCGACGATCCCATCGACGACTGCGCGCTGATCGTGGCCGGGGACGTCGACAGCCCCACGATGCGGGTCCTGGGCCGGTACGACACCTACGACCAGGCCCTGGCCGCCCTGCCGCCGCCCGTCCAGCCCGGTGTCCTGCACCCGCGCGGACGATTCCCCCAAGGCGCGGGCGCGATTCCGGCGCTGGCCGATCTCATCGAGGACGTCGCCGGCGCCACGCACAGCCAGACGGTCGCCGAGGTACTCGGCCATGTGGCCAGCAATGGCACCGGCCCCTGCCACCTGTCCCAGCTCTCCGACCTCCTGGGCGAGTGCGCCGACTTCGCCCTCGCCACCGAGACGGTCGCAGGTAGGGACCTGTCGGTGCGGCTACGGGAACTGACCGTCCAGACCGATCTCCTCGATCACCAGCTCCGGCAGGCGCTCTTCGCCTTCGAGGACACCGTCGCCGTCCTGCCCCGCACCGCACCCCGCGGCCCCGGCACATCAAGCCCCCGCCCCCGGTGCGGACCACCCCGCCGCCCGCGCCCGCCCAGGCCACGCTGCCCCGCGTCCCGCGCCGCCTCTAACTCCAGCGGGCCGCGGGCGAACCTTCGCCTCCTCCCGGAAAGTCCCCGCCTCCTTGCTCCTGGCCGAACGCCCTCTCGCCCCACCGCCCGTGACCTACCGGGCCGTTCTGGGCACACGCCACGTCCTGCGCCTGCTGGCCGGCACCCTGACCGGCCGGATACCCAGCGGCATGGTCGCCGTCTCCCTGGTCCTGTGGGTCACCGGCGGCGGAGGGTCGCTGACGACGGCCAGCACGCTCGCCGCCGTCTACGGGCTGGCCGCCAGCGTCACCCAGCCGGTGAAGGGCGGCTCATGGACCGGCACGGGCAGACCCGCGTGAGCGCGCCGGCCGCCGTCATCGCCAGCGGTAGCCTGCTCGCCCTGCCCGTCATCGGGCCGGGCGGCAGCAGGTGGGCGATCGGCGCCGCCGTCGCGCTCGCCGGCCTTGCCACCCCGCCGCTGGAGTCGGGGCTGAGGTCGCTGTGGCCGAGCGTCGTCACCGACCCGGGGCAGCGGAAGGTCATCCAGGCTCTCGACACCGGATCCCAGGGCCTGATGTACGTCACTGGCCCGCTCCTGGCCACCTGGCTCGCCGCCACGTTCGGCGCCGATACCGCTCTGACCGCGGCCTCCGCGCTCGGTCTCTTCGGCACCGCCGCCGTCCTCACCTCCAGGCCCTCGCGCACCTGGCGCCCCCACCGCGAGGAGACCGTCGGGATCACCGGGCCTGCGAAGCGGCAGCGGCTCGCCAGCGGCGGCATGGTCCTGGTGTGCACCGGGCTCGCTGCCCTCGGCGTGTCCTTGGGAGGGCTGGGCGTCTGGGCCGCCGCCCTCGCCGAGACGCACCTCACCGCCTGGCTGACCGGTGTACTGCCCGCCGCGTTCTCCACCGGCTCGTTCCTCGGCGGCCTGCTCTTCGCCCGCCTCCCCGCCGCGCCGCACCCGCCACCCAACTCGGCTGCACGGCAGCGCTGTTCGCTGCCGGGTGGCTGGGGCTGCTGACCCAGCCGGGACCCCAGGCGGCGATCGTCGCCGCCGCCCTGCCGGGACTGTTCCTCACCATGGTCATCACCTGCGGATTCGAGACCATCGACGCTCTCGCCCCGCCTCGCGGACCACCGAGGCGTACTCGTGGCTGATCCTCGCCGTCGGCACCGGGCAGGCCGCGGGCACCGTCCTCGCCGGCACCCTCGCCGACCGCCTCCTCGGCCTGTCAGCGCTTCCTGCCGCCGGCGCCATCCTCGCCACCGCCGTCTTCACGCTCTCCCGGCCCGTACTCGGGCCCCGCCGCCGACCCGGCCGGCACCGCCGGACCTCCACCCCACCGACCCGTCCTCTCGACAAAGGAGAAACGTTCATGCCCGTTAAGACCGTCTGGACCGTCATCCATACCTGCGGACACGAGGTCACCCACAACCTCGCCGACCGGGCAGCCGACCGCCGGGCCGGCTTCGCCCGCTGGCTCACCGGCCGCGAGTGCACCGACTGCTGGAAGACCGCCCGCGACGCCGACACCGTCGCGAAGAACCAGTGGCTCGCCGCCCGACGCGCGGAAGAGCAGGCCGCAGCCGCCCAGTGGGCCGAGCAGTTCGACATGCCGCCGCTGGAGGGGCCCGAGCGGGCCCTGGCCTGGGGCGAACGCTCCCGGTTCCAGCTGGTCACCGCCGCATACACGGCCCTGGTCAGCGAAGGCACCTGGGACGAGGCGGACTGGGCGGTCCTGGAGGAGAAGATCCGCACGATCAGCCGCGCCGGGTGGTGGATCGACCAGCGAGACGCCGAAGGCACCGACCTCCCCGAGCTGCTCGACGCCGCCACGAGCGACGACATCGGCACCGAGAACCCGCACCACTGACACCCGGCTTCGCGGCCCCGCCCCGGGGCGAAGCCGCACACATATAGCGCACGTCCGCCGGTTAGCCTAACCGGCCGATTTCCAGACCATGGAGTCCTGCCCCCAACACCACCTGCGGCTTTCTACGGAAGGACTCACCGTGCCCGAACCCACCCGTCCCGCGTTCGCACCCGCCGACACGATCACCGCCGATCGCGACATCACCCATACCCACTTCGCCCCCGGTGACCAGGTCGTGGTGATCAAGGGCGTCGCCGACGGCGAACTGTGGGGCGACGCGATGACCGTCGTGGCGCCCTCCTGGCACATCCCGACCGACGAGGACGGATGGCGGGTGCGCAACCCCCTCGGCGGCGCGCAGTCGTTCACCACCGCGCACCCCGTTACCTCGTCCACCTATCCAAGCGGTGCCCCGACTGCCTGATCTATCTGCGCGCCCTGGAGGACTACCTGCTCCCGAAGATCGTCGGCACGGAGCAGGTCGACCTCGGCTGGTACCGGGTGACCGACCGCGGCCAGCTCCTCCACGTCTCGGACACGAAGGCGGCCGGCCGATGATCATCCGCATCCACGAGCGGGCTACCGACGTCGGGCCCGTGCTCGGCGACGACGTTCTCGGCACCCCGCTCCCCTATGAGGAGAAGCTCGCCGCCGGCACGATCGTGGCCTACTGGCCGGGGCTGGACGCGTACACGGCCGCCGGTGAACCGGAGTCGTGGACAGTGCTGAACTGGGCCGAGCACCTCTCCGATCCGCTGCACGAGCATCCCTTCGCGGAGAGCCCCGCAGGCGACCGGCGGGCCGTGTTCCGCCTGGCCGTCCGCCTGGCGCCCGAAGACCGGACGCTGACCAGGCAGGAGTGGGCCGAGGTCGCTCACCGCATCGCCCGCGCCGCCGGCATCGAGATCCCCGGCGACGACCAGGGCTGCCGGTGGGTCGCCCTCCAGCTCCGTCCACACCGTCTCGACCTGATCGCCAACCTCATCCGGCTCGACGGCACCTGGCAGCGACAGCCCACCGGCCTTCCGCACCGCCTGGCCACCGAAACCCGGCGGCTAGAGGGCGAGCTCGGCCTCCTCACCCCGGCACGCTCGCCGTCCCCACCGACCGCATGACCCCTGACAGAGGTGACCGCCCCGCTGGCCGACGCCCGCGGCGTCGTCGAGCTGCACGCCCAGCTCCTCGCCGGACATCCGCAGGCCCACCGCCGCGAGGCTGGCCACCGCCTGGAGTGGGTCGCCCGCCGCATGCACGACCTCCAGCAGGACCTCACCACCACCGCCGCAGAACTCCGCCGCCCGCCGGCACCCCGCGGGCCACGGCACCGAGCCAGCCGGCCCGGCTCCCGGCGGCACGAACGGGAGCACGGCCCCTCGTATAAGGAGATCCCTGTTTGGCGCTCAGCGACCGCCACATCGAACTGCGCCGCGATCCGCACTCCGGCGAAGTCCTCGCCCACGGAGGCGACCCGGAAGCCCACAGCATCCTGCAGCGCACCGGCTTCATCCACGTGCTCCGCCAGCACGAGCAGTACCACCGCGCCCCCACCGGCCTCAACCAGACGGCCGAAGAGGTCCTCGCCACCACCGCGGTCTCCGCGCTCCGCTCGGTTGGCTACTGGGTCGCCTGCGACGAGACCTTCGACACCGACCGGCACACCACCCACGAACTACCCCTCGGCGCGCAGGTCGCCGCCCTCGCCGACAGCCTCCGCCGTGCCACCACCACCCAGGACGCAGCCACCATCCTGACCGAGCTGACCGCCGCCCACGACGGCGTGCTCGCCGCCCTCGGTCAAGTACTCGACGCGACGGCCGAGTTCCTCGACATCTTCGACCAAGGCTTCGACCGACATACCGCCGCCACCCTCCGTAGCCTGAGCGGCCACCACCTCGCGATCGTCGCCACCCAGCTCCACCAGCTACGCACCGAACTCGCCGACCGGCACGAAAACCATCCCTCGCGCCGCCCCTGCCCGAGCGAAGTCGCGGACAACGAACGCGAAGCGTCCGTCCACTGCCCCTGCCCCATCCCCGCCCTGCCGCCCCGGCCGCCCGCCCCTCCGCCGGCCCGGCGCCTGTGACCCACGCACCAAGGACCGTCTTGCACGACACCGACCCCAGCGACCTCGAATCCTTCGCCACCATTCTGGCCGGCGAGCTGCCTGGCCGGTGGACCAGCCAGTACCACCCGACCACGGCGGCGGTACGGACTACGACCACCTCACCACCGCCGTGTGGGACATGGACCAGACCGCCCACGCCATCGCCACCCACGGCATGGCCCACTGCTCGATCCTCACCCGCACCGACGACGACACCCGCCTGCTCGTCATCGACCACCTCGGCCAGCCCGAAGGGTTCCTCATCTCCGCCCTGGCCCCCGCCGACCTCCCCACCGCCGCGTACACGGGAGTCCGCGAACCCGACGGACTCGCCGTCCCCGCCGACCCCTTCCACGCCGCCGAGGCCACCACCCTGCACCTGCTGCCCCGGTACGCCGACGCCTTGGCTCATGCCCGCCGCAACGCCGCCGCGCTCGCCGCCCCGCTGCCCAAGCAGATCGACCTCACCTGGGCGGACGCTGCCCTGACCACCCCGGTCCCCGACTCCGTGGCACTGGCCAAGCTGCTGACCGAGCACGGATTCATCCGCGACGCCCGTCAGGACCTGCTTGTCCTGCCGGGCGATGACACGGCCGTGCAGGCGCAGTCCGTCCGGGCCCTCGGCGCCCGGCTCGCCGACCTCGGCGTCGGCATCGGAATGCGGCACCCACCTCGTCGGCACCCGCCGCGGCGCGCCCGCTACCCGCCCGCGCGACGATGTCCAGCGCGCGCAGCCGAGTGAGCTCCCCACCTCGGAGCCCGAGTTCCTGCTCCCCAACTACGTGACGATCATGCGTGATCCGCGCACCCAGCTCGTCCTCGCGATCGGCGGGGACCAGCGCGCGGCCGGCATCCTGCAGACGGCCGGAGGCTTCACCCGCCACCCCGACCCCAGCACCCACTACCACCGCCAGCCCGTCACCATGCCCGTCGAGCAGCAGCGCCTCAGGGCGACCGCCGCCTCCTACGCGCTGATGGCCTGCGGATACAGCACCTTCCTGGACCCCAGCCTCAACGTCTTCGCCACCCACGACAGCGACCGGGAAGCCGCCCACCGCTACCTCACGTACCTGACGGAACTCGCCCGCAAAACCGACGAAGGACCGGTACGCGCCGCCGTCCTCGCCGAGATCGCCGCACCCGAGACCGGAGTACTGCCCCGGCTGCGCGAGGTGCTGGTCTCCGTCTGGACGTCCTGGGGCAACCAGGTGCCCGCAGATCCCATGGACGGCGGGCCGGTCCAGCGCCTGATGGACATCACCACCGTGCTGTCGAGGAAGGCCCGGAAGATCGAAGAGCTGCGCACGCACGCAACCCGCTCACCGTCGTCCGCCGCCCCGGCCGCCCCGCCCGCCGCGAGCGCGAAGAAGTCCTCGCGCCCCCGCCCCTGACCCCATCCTCTCCTGGAGCACGTCTTGAACCTCGCGGACAAGAACAGCACAGACGTAGAGATCTACCGCAAGTCGGGCCATCCCGACCGTCTCCACATCGTCACCAGGACCGGCGCCCCTGAGGAACTCCTCGCCCGGCTCGACGCCTCCGGTCTGGAGCGTCGACAAGAAGCGACCGACGGGCCCGTCTACACCTGGCACGAGACCCCCGACGGCCTGGGTCAGAAGGCCCAGCGGCAGCTCACTACCCGCGCGATCCTCCCGCTCCTGATCGCCGGGTTCAACGTCAACATCGACCCCGACGAACTCGACGTCACCGCCTGGGCCCAGAGCATGCTGGCCCACCGCACCTCGCAGAAGCCGAACGCGAATCCCTCCCAGCCTCCGCCACCCCGGCCACCGGCCCGCCCCGCCCCGGCGCTGACCGCACCCCAGGCTCGCACCGATCCGCCGTCCCCTGGAGCCTTGCCCTGAACAAACACCCGCCCCCGCACCTACGGCGCCTACCAGGCCCGCAGCATCGCCACCCGGCTCGCCCACCTCAACGAGTACCTGACCCAGCCCGGCATCACACCACCCGACACCGTGGCCGTCCTGGCCGACGCCTTCGACCCCGAACACGGCGCCCTCGCAGGGTTCGCCACCCTGGCCGCCACCGCCAGCCACTTCGCCCAACAGCAGGCCACGCAGGGACTGTTGCCGCCGGAGGTACGGCTCGCCCTGGGGCGCGCCGCCAACGAACTGCACGACATCGGCCTCGACCTCGAAGAGCACCTCGACACCCTCGCCGCAGCCCGCACACCCTCCACCCTGGGAGTCAAGCCCCCAGCGCCGGTACCTCTCGTCGTACGGAGGCACCGGTGAGCCGTCGGCAGCACCCCACCTGGGGCGCCGGCGACCAGGCCGAGCAGCACTACCTCGTCGAGCCCCGACATCTGGCCGGAGGCGGCGACATCCGGCACGTGACCGAGGTCCTGCGCGCCTCCGGCTGGACGGACCGCTCCGTCGCCGGCGGACCGCTCGTCTTCGACCGTTCCGACCACCTGGTGCGTGTCGCCTACGACCCCGCCGGGCAGCCAGGCGGCTGGCACATCCAGGGCCAGCCCACCGCGACCGAGCCCGGCTGGCAGACCACGTTCACCCGGCAGACCCCTGTGGAGATCGTCGCCGGCTTCACCGACGCCCTCACCCGCGAACGCTCCGCCCACGCCCCCAACCCATGGGCCCCGCTCCAGCAGCAGCAGTGGGAGACCGAGCGCGAGCAGCACTTCACCGCCATCAGCCCCGACCGCAACGCGTGGCTGCAGTTCCACCAGAACGGCCCCGGTCAGGCCCACTGGTGGGCCGGCGCCCGGACCGAGCACGGCCGGACCTGGGACGCCGTCTTCTCGGCCACGACGCCGATGCACCTGATCGAGAGCTTCTCCGCAGCGCTCGCCGACCCGCAGCCGGCCATGCGTCCCCGCGGACACGTCCCGCCCTCGAAGTGGATCCAGGTCACCTCCGTGTCCGTACGGCCATCAGAGGTCAGCTCCTGGCAGCAGGCCCGGATCACCGCAGCCCGCGCCGCGACCTGGGGCCGAAATTCCTGGGCCGCCGCCCGGCCCCGCCCCCGCAAGCCGGCCCCGGCTCGCCCGTACGCCACGGCGGGCGGCGCCGCCCGCGCACGCCGATAACCCACCCATGTAAGGAGGACCTCGTGGTCAGCGAGCGACAGCTCCGGGCCTTCGCCCAGGACCACCACAGGTACGGGTCCGCCGTCAGCCCGCGCTATCTGGCCGGACCGGGAGACCCCTGGCACGTCACCCATGCCCTGCGCGCCGCAGGCTGGAAGGCCGACTCCGACCCTCTCCACCCCACGGTCGTCATGACGAGCCCCGACCATTCTCACTGGCTCACGATCGCCCCCGGCTCCCGGAGGACCTGCTGGCACGTCTCCGGTCGTGGCAAGCCCAGCTGGTCGATGTGGTTCAGCGGCAGCGCGCCGGTGGAGATCGTAGCCGCTGTGACCGACGCCCTCGTCCGGCCCGTCCCCCAGGAGGATGCCCCGACGACCTTCGGCCTCCTCACCGACGCACACTGGCAGCACACCCCGGACAAGTCCGGCGACGAGCACTTGCTGTCTCCGGACGGCACCATCGTGGTCAGCCTTCGCCTCTCTGACGTATCCGCCCTGCACTACTGGTCTATCGACGTCGCTGGCCATCACGACCAGTACGGTCCGCAGCAACGGCTCTGGAGCGCGAGCCTCGACGGAGACGCTCCCGCGCATCTCCTGGCAGCCCTCGCAGGAGCGCTGATCGACCCGGCCCCCGTGCTGCGCACCCGCTTCGACATCCCAAGCAACCAGCACCTGGACGTGGGCGCCGAGTTCGAGATCCACGACCAGGCCGTCACCGCGCACACCAGACGCCTGGCCGAGGCCCGCCGGCACCGCCCCAAGAACCTTCCGGTCACGAGCCTTCCAACCCCGAACACCTCCGCAGCCGCTCGTCTGGCAAGCCGCCGCTGGCCCTCACCTCTGCACTCAAGGAGCCATCCTGAGCACACCGTCTGACAGACACGCCCTCCTGCTCAAGCAGCTGAAGCTGTTCCTCGTCGAGAGCGAGGAGACCCTCGCCGCCTGGGACACCTACTCCGGCGAGAACACCGATACCGAAGGCTGGCCCTACGACGAGGTGTCGTACGGCTGGCGCATGGTTCAGCGGGACTCCGAGACATGGCGCGCGTTCCTGCCTGTCCGGTCCGGTGCCCGCCAGCTCCTCGCCACGGCCGCCGTCCAGCTCCAGCACCTACCCGCGGGCGACATCGCACCCCACTGGGCACTTCACCTGCGCGAACTGAACGAAGCCTTCGACCGACTGGAAGAACTGCGCCACGGCCATGCCGAGGTCCGCGAGGCCCACCGCGCCACACCCGTTTCGCCGGAGGAGGTCGTCGACTCCGTCGCCGAGCGCAACGAGGAGGCGTGGGGCTACCTGGACACCTGGGCCGTCAAGGGACACGTCCTCCTCGACCTCCACGCCGCGGCGTACAAGATGCCCGTTCGATGGGTGCCGGCCCCGGCTCCGGCCCCGACCTCCGCCCGACGGACCGGGAGGCGCGGATGAGGGTCGCGAAGGTCGAGCAGGCGCTCGTCTCGCCTCGGTACCTCGCCGGTCCGGGCAACCTGGCGTGGGTGACCGCCGCTCTGCACGCTGGCGCCGGATGGAGCCACGGGCAGGACCCGCTCATGCCGCGGGTCGTCCTGACCAGCCCGGACCATAAGTCGATGCTCCGTCTGGAGCCGACGCTGAACCAGCCGTGGTGGCACCTGTCTCACCGCGACGGCCGCACCGGTGCGCAGTGGGCAGCGTCGTTCGACGGCGCCACGCCTGTCGAGCTGATCGCTGCGGTCACCGACGCGCTCACCCACCCCGACTACAACGCCCGGGAGATGGCCGAGCCGTACAAGCTGCTGATGCGGGCCGGGTGGGATGTCGCGTCCAGCAGCGACTTCCGTTCGCCGGACGGCCGTGTGCGGGGTGAGCGCCACAACTTCTCCGGCAGCACCGACTGGCGCATCACAGCAAGCCTCTACGAGGACGACCCCGTGTGGAAGGCCAAGTTCTCCAGCGCTACGCCCCGGGTGCTCGTGGCCGCGTTCCTCACGGCGCTCGCCGATCCGGAGCCGGTACGCCGCTCCCACGAACAGACCCAGGGTCTGTCCCTCCATCGGATCACCATGCAGTGGCAGGAACGGCCGGCGGAGAGCGTGGCCCGGGCGCTGCCGGAGCGGATCGAGCACCTCGCCGCCCGCCGCGCGAGCCTGCCGCCGCCCGCGCCACCGGCACCGCCGTCGACGCGACGCCACACCCGCTGACACTCTCTCTTCCCGTACCGCCCAAGGACCCTCCGCTTGCGATCCGCCCCCTCCTCCAGCTCCGACGGCTATGACATAGCCCTGAAGGTGCTCCTCGCCGCCCTCGCCGTCGGCCTTCCCGCCGCCTCCATCGCCTGGCTGAGTGGCAACATCGCCGCCTGGGCGACAGGCACCGACCCCTGGGTGCCCTACCGTCCAGGCGACGCGCTCCTACGTCCCGAACAGCTCTGGCCAGCAGCGGGCGAAACGCTTCTTCTCGTCGCCACCCGTATCGTCCCTGCCCTGCTGACGCTGGCCCTCGCTGTCGGCGCGGGCGTCCTGTGGCTCCGACACAAGAACCGGGCCGGCGGCAGGAAGAAGGCCGTCGAGGGGATGGCGACGGCCCGCGACATCCAGCCGCTGCTCGCCAAGGCCGTCGAGGCCAAGGCCCGCTCCCTGCGGCCGAGTCTGAAGAACGCCAAGCACATCGCCCCCCGCGACGCCGGCATCCTGGTCGGCAACCTCGCCGGGACCCGCCACGAGGTCCGCATGGGCTTCGAGGACGTCGCCGTCGCGATCATGGCCCCGCGATCCGGCAAGACCACCAGCCTCGCCATCCCCTCGATCCTCGCCGCACCGGGACCGGTCCTGCTCACGTCTAACAAGGCGGCAGGTGACGCCTACACCACCACGTACGACGCGCGCTCCGCCGTGGGGCGGGTGTGGTCGATGGACCCGCAGCAGATCGCCCACGCCGAGCGGAGCATGTGGTGGAATCCGCTCGCCGACGCCAAAACGCTCGACGGCGCGGGACGGCTCGCCGGGCACTTCCTCGCCGCGAGCGTGGACGCGAGCCAGCAGGGCGACTTCTGGTCCAAGGCTGGATCCAACATCTTGTCGCAGCTGTTCCTGGCCGCCGCGTTGGACGAGCGGCCGATCACGGATGTGATGGGGTGGCTCGCCTTCCCGGCGGACCGTACTCCGCTGGACATCCTGCGCGACCACAAGTTCACCGCGGTCGCTTCCCAGCTGAAGGGGACCGTGGAAGGGCCGCCGGAGACCCGTGACGGGATCTTTGAGACCGCGCGCCAGTACGCCTCCGCCCTCCTCAACAGCGAGATCGCCGCCTGGGTCACCCCGCAGGAGAATGTCGACGAGTTCCGCCCCGCCGACTTCGTCACCTCCAACGACAGCCTCTTCCTGCTGTCGAAAGACGGCGGAGGCGGAGCCAGCGCGCTGATCGCGGCGTGCGCAGACTCCGTGATGCGGGCCGCAACCGCCCAGGCCGAGCGCACCGGCGGGCGACTCGACCCGCCGATGCTCGCGATCCTCGACGAGGCCGCCAACGTGTGCAAAATCTCGGACCTTCCGGATCTGTACTCCCACCTCGGCAGCCGCGGGATCATCCCGATCACCATCCTCCAGTCCTACCGCCAGGGACAGAAGGTCTGGGGCGACGCGGGCATGGACGCCATGTGGAGCGCGGCCACCGTGAAAATCATCGGCTCCGGCATCGACGATCCCGACTTCGCCGACAAGCTGAGCAGGATGGTCGGCGACCACGACGTCGAGACCACCTCTACCTCGCACTCCGAGTCCGGCAAGTCGACTTCGGTGTCGATGCGGCAGGAACGGATCCTGCCCGCCGACGCGATCCGCGCACTGCCCAAGGGTTCCGCCCTGTGCCTGGCCACCGGCATGCGCGTCGCGATGCTGACCCTCCGCCCCTGGTACGCCGAGCCCGGCGCCGACAAGCTCGGAGCCGCCTCCGCCCGCGCTTCGAAGGCCATCACCGCCCGCGCCGTCGCCAAACAGCCGCTGTTCCAAAGCGACTTCGACCAGGCCGCGTAACCGTTCCCGCCCCCTGTCTCTGACGGGCACTGGCCCTGTCCCGCACACCATCCCCTCGCCGGAGAGACCAGTGAAGAGCATCAACCTCGCCGAACAGACCCGGCTCCTGGGACTCGTACCGGGCGAGCTGGGAGACCTGCGCGCCGAGATCGACGGCGCACGGGCCGGCGACATCGCCCGGCCCGTCCGGGAAATCGCCCCCATCGCCGTACGCACCCACCAGCTGTCCATCAGGTGCCTGCAGCAGCTCGACACCCTCTCGACCAGCCAGTACGCCGTCATGAAGAACGGGCCCGAGAACCTCGCCCGCCTGTCGGAGGCCGCCCTGCGGATCTCCGTCGCCGCCTCCCTGTGCACCTACGGCATCACCGGACGCACCGACGTCCTCCTCTACGAGGACGGCGACCGGACGGCAGACACCAGCCGCGGCTACCTGTCCGAGGCGATCGAGGAACTCGACCGCGCTGCCGGCACGTACCGCGTGCTCGCCCAGTACCTCTCCCGGCGGCTGGCCTCCGCCGCCGCCCGTGCCGAGGACCAGCTCCTGATCGGCCGTGTTACCGCCGAGCGCACGGTAACAGCCACGAAAGTGTCGACCGCACCCGCAGCTCCGGCGGCCCGTGTCCGCCGCCAGTAGCACCCTTCGAATCCTCCTCCGGGCAGGTCCTCGCACCCCGCCGCCGGACTCGCCCAACGAACCCTGGACTCCACCTTGGACTCTCCCCACAGCTCGGTCCCGAGCCCCGACGACCTCAACTCCCTCACCCGACACCTGCTGGTCAGCATGGACAGCCTCGACGCGCTCCGGCTCCAGCGCGGCCCTGCGGCCGACCGGCTCACGGACACGGTCCGGACCGCAGGCTTGATACACCAGACCTCGCTCCTCGCCGGCAGGCTCCTGGCCCAGACCGCGCTGAGCAATGCTCCCACCACCTCGGACGGGCTCCACGCCGTCGCTCTTCTGCGCCGCCTCGCGGAGGCGACCACCAGCGCCGCCGGGCACGCAGCGAACACCATCTCCGCCCTCGCGCACGACGACGCCGAAGCATCGAAGCAACTGCTAAGGCAGGCCAGAAACGCCCTGGCGAGAACTCCCGTAGCCGTTCAAGATGTCGGCGCTGCCCTCCTGCGGCACGACGGATTCCTCTACGCCCAGCATCGCGCGGCCCGAGACCAGACCGTGCCGGGCAGCATGGCCATCAAGGTCAGCGAGGCCCAGCGCAAGGGGCTGGCGTCCTTCGCCCGCGGCGACGCAGTCGTCCGGGACGCGTATTCCGGGCGCCGGGAGGTCGTCACACCCCTGGGTACTCAGCTGCGAGCCGCGACCATCGACGCGCTCGTCGACAAGAAGCTGGTCGGCCTCGCTCCGCTGCCGGGCCAGCCGGGCCGGTACGGCGCGCGCCTCACCTCCAGCGGCGTCCGGACCCTGCTGGAAGCCCACCCTGTTCCCGCCCCGCCCACCACCGCCCCGAGCCCCACCACGGCGCGCCCGGGCATACCGCGGCCGGCAGGCACCCGGCGCTAGGCCGGCCTGCCACCTGACCCCTCTCAAAAAGGAAGGCCCCACCATCGGTTCCCCCACCACGGCCGAGATCCCGCTGCAGCTCTCCCAGGCCCTGACCTCCGTATCCACCAACTACGCCATCACTCGCGACCGGGTCCGCCAGCTGAAGGACTCAGGCAGGGAGGACGCCGCAGCCGAGGTGGAGCAGGGCGTCGTCAACGGCTGCTCCCCCTGGGCCTGCCGCGATGAGGCCTATGCGGTTCAGGCCGACTTCGGGCTGACGGCGTGATCACGAGCCGCGATCTCGTGGTCGACCTGTTCGCGGGACCGGGCGGCTGGAGTGTCCCCCTGCACCGCTTCGGGATCCGGGACGTGGGCCTGGAGTGGGACGAATGGGCCTGCAAGACGAGGGCGGCGGCCGGGCTGCTGACCATCCGCACGGACGTAGCCCTGTATCCGTGCCGGGTCTTCGCCGGCCGCACGCGCGGCTTCATCGCCTCGCCGCCCTGCCAGGCGTGGAGCAGGGCCGGCAAGCGTCTCGGTCTCGTCGACCAGCCGCTCGTCCACCAGGCGGTCGCCGACCTAGCCGCCGGCCTCGACACCCGCAAGAAGCTCCTGGCAGCCTGCCGCGACGAGCGTTCCCTGCTCGCGGCCGAACCGATGCGCTACCTCCATGCCCTGAACACCGTGGGTGAACCGGAGTGGGTGACGATGGAGGAGGTCCCCGACGTCCTGCCGCTGTGGCGCCAGTACGCGGCGATCCTGCGCGGCTGGGGATTCTCCGTGTGGACCGGCATCCTCAACGCGGCCGACTACGGCGTCCCGCAGACGCGCAAGCGGGCCATCCTGCTCGCCTCCCGCGTCCGGACAGCCGTGCCTCCGGCGCCGACGCACGCCCGTCTCGCCGAGCCGGAGAACCTGTTCGGGCCGGGCCGCGCGAGGTGGGTGTCGATGGCCGAGGCTCTCGGCTGGGGCGCGACCGACCGGCCCGTGCCGACGGTCTGCGCCGGCGGCGGGCCCGGCGGCGGGCCCGAACCGTTCCCGTCCGGCGCGCGCAAGACGCTGACCGACGCCCGCGAGCGCGGAACCTGGGCAGCTGCGCCGGTAGGCGAGGGCCTCGTCCTCAAGCCCCAGCCCCGCGGGACGAGCTGGAACGCCCGGCACGGCACAAGCGGCAACAGCCCGGCCTCCGGGCCTGCCCCGACGTTCACCAGCAAGGCGACTCACTGGACATGGGCCCTGCGCAGCAACAACCAGACCAACGCCACCGTTCGGTCGCTCACCGAGCCCGCGGGCACGCTGTTCTTCGGGCACCGCGCGAACGAGTGCACCTGGGTCGCCCGGCCGACCGCCGCCGCGCAGGACCAAGAGAGCCCGCCGCCGGATCCGATCCGGATCACCGCCGCCGAGGCCGGCATCCTGCAGACCTTCCCCGCCGACTACCCCTGGGCCGGGAACAAGGGCCAGCAGTTCTCCCAGATCGGCAACGCCGTCCCCCCGCGTCTCGCCGCGCACCTCCTCGCCCCGCACCTCGACCGCACCCTCTGCGCCGACGACTTCACCCTGGCTGCCTGATGCCCCACGCTTCCGACCCCTCCAACGAGGAACCGCCGTACGAGCCGCACGAACGCGAACCGGTCTACTACGCCGAGCAGGCGCTGCTCGGCGCCCTGCTCCTGCGGCCCGAACACCTCTCCCAGACGGACGCGTTGGAGAACGACGCCTTCTCCCACCCGGCGCACGGTGCTCTCTTCGCCGCCATGCGGACCGTGCGGGCGCCGGGGCTCCCGCGACCGCCGGACGGCCTGGACTGGCTGCGGGCCGTCCTGGAAGAAGCCCGCCAGGAAGCGCCGGCCCTGACCGCCGCCCACCTCCACCTGCTGATCTCCGCCTGCCCCCGCCCCGAGCACGCCGGCGCGTACGCGGCGATGGTGCGCTCCGGGCACGCTCGGCGCTCCATCCGCATCCACGCCGAAGCCCTCGCCCAGGCCGCCCAGGACGTCACCGTGCCCGACCAGCCGGTACACGTCCTCGCCGCGGCCGACGCGCTCGCCCGCCACCTCGACACCCTCTCCCGTACCGTTCCCACCCACCCCGGCTCGCTGCCCCGCACCCCTCTGCCGCCCCCGCCCGTGTCACCGCAGGACGACGAAACGGAGGACCATGAACGGATGCTGCTGGCCAGCGCCGTGTCCGGGCCGGCCTCCGTAGGCCAGATGCGCTGGCTCGCACCGGAGGACTTCACCGACCCGCTGCACGCTGGGCTGTGGCAGTGCGTGTCCGCGCTCGCCCACCGCGGCGAGCCGCTCGATCCGGTCACCGTCATGTGGGAGGCGCAGCACCGTGGGCTCCTTGCGGCAGGCGTCACCGCTGCCGACCTGGTCGTCCTGCTGTCGACGGCCGCTCTTCCCCCGGAGCACTGGGGCATCCAGATCGTCGAACGGGCCCTGCTCGCCCGTGCCCGGCAGACGGCCGGCCGGATCACCGCTTACGCCGAGGACCCGGCGAACACCGTCCACCAGTTGATCACGGGTGGACGCAGGGCCCTGGCCGACCTCACCGCGGTCCGCCGCCGCTGGCAGCAGGCCACCCGCCCGCTCTCCGAACCGGACGCATCCGTCACCTCACGCGCCGGCCCCGCCAGCCGCGCCCCCGTCACCTCGCCGCCGCCCGCGCGCCCCGCCGCCGTACGGGCCGCCGCCGGCCGAACCCCATAACCGAAGGACTCCCGATGCCGTACGCCCCGCCGACGCCCACATCCGCTTCACCCTGCACCCGGACCACCATCCCGCCGTCATCGCGACCACGTCCGGGCCGACGGGCGACGCCGCCCGCTCCCACCTTCACGACCTCGGCTTCCGCAGCACCGGCCCGACCACGATGATCCTGGCCCGCATCGACCGTGAGGAGCCCTACTACGCCGGCCTCGCCGCCGAGCAACTCCGGCGGTACGGCTTCACCACCGAGATCGACCCCGTCCTCCAGGAGGAGGTCGACACCGAGTGGACCTGGGCGAACTACCCCATGCCCTGGTGCACCCGCGACGAGATTCGCGAGGTCAGCGCTGAGGCCCAGCGCATCCACGATGACATCGCCGAAGGCAAGCTGGTCATCCACCTGCATGCCGACGACGGCCAGAACACCGTGGCCGTCGGCTCCTACGCCACGGGCGTGCGCCGGCACGTGCACCTCCACGGCGAGAACCACCTGCGGCAGGAGACCGACGCCGCGTTCGACACCGAGGCCGAGGCCGTCGCCGAGTTCCACCGGCTCTACTCCGTCGCCGTCCGCCCCGGCCCCGCCCCGCTCACCGACCTCGAACAGGCCGTACGCCAGCTCCTCTCGGGCACACCTCCGGCCACCACCGAGCAGACCTCCGCGCCCGCGGCCGAGCCGCCGGTCGCAGGGCCCGGCGAGCACGAGGCGTTCCTCGCGACCCTGTTCGACGAGGAGCGCCAGTGGGAGAAGTACCGTCCCTTCGACGAGACGACCATCGCCTCGCACGAATCCCTCACCGTACGAGTCGAGTTCGACCACGAGGCCCGGCACAGCAGCGACGTCGCCTGGACCATCGCCGAATACGACGGCCCGGTGGGCGAACGCCTCTGGCACGCCACCCTCACCGCCGGCACGCCCGTGCCCCTCATCCGCGCGATACTCCAGTACCTCGACGCCCCGCCCCTCACGACCGCCGACGGCCCGGACGACGTCCTCCACGACGCTGCCTGGCGCCCGGCGAGTCACCCCGCCCGCACCACGTGGTCGGCACCGGGCCGGAGCGTCGTCTTCGAGTCCACCCCGCACGCCGTAGCGGACCGATGGACGCTGTACGGCGGGGACAACCTCGACCGAGCGACGTGGACCATCCGCCTCTCCCCGGCGTCTCCACCGACCTGCTGTCCCAGCTCGCTGGCACCGTCGCCGGCCTCCTCCCCGCGCCCGCGCCGACGGTCCCGAAGCCGCTCCCGGCGCCCGCCCACCGGCTCCCCGCAGCCGCGCCGGCGATGCCCTCCCGAGGTCGGTAACCGATCCTTCGGCCCGGCCGACGCTAGCGCTCTGCGCCACATTCTTTCGAGGACGATCCCGTCTCCGTTGCCGAACGCCGGTACACCAAGCGGTACAAGACGCCTCGGGAAAACACCAATCGGGTCGTCATCGATATCACGGTCACACGTATCCTGGGCCCCACCAAGCCCACTGAATGGTGATCCGCCCGCCTCGACGCGGGCGGGCTATAAGCGAGGATCCCCGGTTTTCGAAACCAGAGATCCTGCGGAGGATGGACGACACCACCGCCACTCCCCGCCCCTTCATCGAAAGGCACACCCTTCCGCCCTGCTACGCCGCGGCGTACGACAGCCGGAACAGCTCCAGCGCCCTCTCCACGTCCTTCTCGGAGCGCAGCTGGACCTCCAGGTCACCCGTGCCGTGATGGCCCAGCCCCGTCACGTCCCGGGTGAACCCCGGCACGAGTTCCACCGTGGCCGGCGCGACCTTGAGGTACACCAGCAGCTTGTCCTGCCGTCCGGTGACGCAGGCGAAGTTCCGCAGCCGCTGGTAGGCGTCGTACTGCTTGCGCCCGACCTTCGTCACGCCCTCATCCAAACCCAGCAGCGTCTCGTCGACCAGGGCCGCCAAATCCGCGATGGCGTCGGTCCGCCGACGCGGTGATGATGCCCTCCCGCTACGGAGGCGCTCTCGGCGCGTCCCGCTGCCCTGGGCGGCGACCGACGCGACCGTCTCCAGCGCGATGTGGTGCTCGCCGAGCATGGTGTAGCGCACCAGGTCGATGGACCGTCGGTGCTCGCGTACCGCGTGCAGGTCGTAGCGCGTGAAGCCGCCGGCCACGCAGATCAGCCGCGGCGTGCTCCACAGAACGCCGGCGGCTGCCGCCGGCCCGAGCCGCTCGCGGACCAAGGCCTCGAACTCCTCCCGGTGGTCCATCAGCCAGGCCACGTAGAACAGGCCCTGCGACAACACGCCGGGATCGGTCGCCCGCTTGTACTCGACGATCACGGGCGAGCCGTTCTCGTCGAGCCCGAGCGAGTCGATGCGCCCGCCGTGGACGGGGCCGGTGCTGTACTCGGTGGCCAGGAAGCGGACCCCGAGCATGGGCTCCATCGCGCTCTCGACGAGCGCCTGCACATCGGCCTCAGCCTCAGCCAACCACGGCGTGACCTCGGTCACGCCGCTTGTCGTGTCGAACAGTTTCAGATCCAGCCACCCCCTCATCACTTGCCGAGCGGAAACACCGTAGGACGCCGGGAATATTTCCCGATGGGCCGCCATCAAGGGATAGTTCGGGGCGGGGGGGCCGTGCTGAAAGAGGCGAAGGCTCGTCCACCTGCCTCCCCAAACGGGCGATTCGTGCGGGGCGAACCAACGGCTAGCAAGCTCGTGCACAGTTAGGGGTGAGACGTCGAACCACGGTCTTGAATCTTACTCGCCCCTCCGAAGCGCAAGGTCGAACCAAAGGCCACAGGTGACCGCCCGCCTCGGCCGCTCCCCGGACCGAGGCGACGCCGTCGCGATGACCTGTAGGCGGAGCGCCTGCCTCGACCGTCATCGGGCCCCTGACCGCCCGCACACCGCGCCGACCAAGCCCTGGTGCTGCCCGCTACGGCCGTGACATCACCGCCGACGGTTCCGGCAAGTCCCGGACCCGCTGACCGGCTCCAGGTGAGCCCGGCTGCGGGTGTGCATGCCTGCCTACGGCGCGCAGACCCAATGCTGCCGCTTCGGATCCGGGCGCCGGGCCGTCGTCCCGGGGCGAGCGGCGGGCCGGGAGCCTGCTCCAGGGGCGAGAATCGGTCATCCTGTGCAGCCGTGCCCAACTTTCCAATGGGAAAGTTGGGCAAAGTCCCAGGTCAACGCTGTGAACTCTTATGTGTCAAGCACTTGACGAACGCCCCCTACCCGCCAACTACCTTCAGTATAAATGAAGTTGCTCAATGGCTGACCGCAGCCCCTGCTGCCACCGGCCCACCTACTGTCGGGACAAGACGACGGAGGCCGCCCCGGCAGGCGGCCTCCGAATTCGTCCGACCTGCACCTGCGACAGCACAAGAGAAGGACAAGCACATGGAACCACAGCCCTGGGAAGGCATCAGCGTTCGTTGGACACGGCCGACCGTGCCCGACATCGCGGTCGCCCTGACCCTCGGATACCTGCTCTACCAGCAGCCCGGCGTCCCTGAGTGGCTCAGCGCACTGGCAATGATCATCGCCCTGCGCTGCATTCACGTCACCCGGACTGTCTGAAATAGGGCCCCAGTCGCATCGATCGACTGGGGCCCATCCGCGTTCACGCCGCGGGCTTCCGGGCACCGCTGCCGGACGGGCCGGAGCGTTCCGTCCCTCAGCGCGAGCGCTACAGCTCCAGTTCGCTGCGCGCGGCCCCTCGCGGCTGAGCCGGCATGTACTGGGTCAGGTCCACCCGCTCCCGGACGCTGGGGAACGCGATCATGCTGGCGAGGAAGACCTCTGGCCACGACACCTTCCGCCCCTCCCGTTCGGCCTGCTCGGCGAGGTACCGCGCGTACTCCAGGCCCGTCGGAGGCATCGGCCAATCAACCTCGGAAGGGTCTCCCGCGAGCTTCACCGGCCCGGACTTCATGACGCGAGGCGCGTGCTCGTCTCCAGCGTTGAGCGGTACGAGAACGGTGGCCTCCCACTCACACGCGGCGAGCTGAAGGACAGGGGTGGGGAAGGCGCCCGACTGCGTGGTGAACATCGACACGAACGCCGTGCCGGCGAACTGCCAGCGGGTGACGGCGAGACACCACTCCTGGTCCCCCAACCGGAAGCCCTGGATGTCGCGCACTTCCAGGAGGTGGGCTGCGGGGTCTTCGTAGGGTGCCCAGTACCGGCCGAAGGCCACGCTGCCGTCCTGAAGCCTGACGTTGAACGGCGTCTCGCCCGACGCCCAGCTCGAAAGGCCGGCCTCGATGATGAAGTCCGAGCTCTTCACCAAGACGTCGTGGGCCGTGTCCGGGGCGACGGCCACGGGCGGCGCGACGGTCTCCAGCAGTTCACCCACGTTGGTCAGGTGGACGAACCGGTCGCCCAGGCCGACAACGTCCTCGTCCATGGGCCACCGGTACCCGCCTGTGCCCTTGGTGAAGTCCCGGTGGTTCTCGCTCACGAAGTACACCGTCTCCTCCGGGTGCTCCCGGGCGTACTCTACGGCCGTGAGCCAGACCGCGACGTCACGAGCGCCGACCTTGACCGACTTCCCGTCCTCGCCCTTCGTCGTCGCGGGTGGCAGGACGTTGGCCTCACGGTACACCCCTGACGGAGGGCGTTCTCGCTCGTCGGGAGCACTTCCACGAGGGCGGCGTACCTCGCACGCCACATCTCCCGCACACCCTCCGGGTCAGGATCACCGATCGTCGGCACTGCCCGGTGACTCCGGTTCTTGAGCTGCCGCAGAGCCCGGGCCGCGGCCCGATGGTACTCCAAGTAGTCCAACGCCTTCTGCGCGACCAGCTCCTCCATCGCCATCCAGGAGACGGCGATCCTCTCCGTGCTCGTGGCCTTGATGGCGCGGAGGACTTCCGCGTCACTGCCATCCAGGCGCAGACCTCGGATGACGCAGGTATCCAGAATGATCAAGGTGGGTGGCTCCGTCCCTCAAGCCCGATTCGTACAGGCAGCAGCCTTTCAAGTCCTGATCATGGGGCGCAGCAAGATTTCAGGATCGTGCTCTTGCCGAGACGGTCAGGGCCGGTGATCAGCTCGTTTCCTCGTCCCCGACGAAGACCGCTACGGTGATCAATCTTCCGCCCGCGCGGCGACGCCCTGCGGTCACTGACCGCCCTGAGCAACCTGAGCTGAGGCAGACATGGCAGAGACAGCCAACCTGACCGACGTAGTGACCCTGGCGGATCTGGCAGCCCTGCTGAAGCGGCTGGGCCTGGAAGAGCTGTGGGACTACGCGGTGCTCACCAAGGAGGCATCCCTGCTCGGCGGTCCCGAGGCGCTCCGGCGCTTCCACCAGACGGCCGGCGCGCAGGCCGCCGAAGCCGCCCTCCGCGCCGCGTTCGCCGAAGCCGCGGCCCGCGCAGCCGCTGCCCACCGCACGAACCTGGTCGGGACTTCCATCGTCGGCGTGACCGTGGGCGGCCTCCTGGTCTTCGCCTACGGCAAGTGGAGCGCCCGGCGCACTGCTGCCCAGGCCGCCACGGAGGCGCTGGCCTCCGAGCAGATCGAGCAGGCTCAGGACGGCCGTTAGAGCCCGCCGCGCAGCCCGCCTCCCGGTAGCACACTGCCCTCATGCCGCCGGATTCCTCGGCCTGGCCGACGCCCCCTTACCCGATGGCGATGAGTCTTTGCTGCTGACGCCGAGGGAAGGACAGTCGCGACCGAGACGGAGGCCCGCCGAGGGGCAGGTTTCATCAGGGACCTCTGCCGGCTGCCGCCTACGCGCCCGACCACGCAACAGTCTTCGGCTGCAAACCCCCGAGGCGGCTACGCTGCGCGATGGGAGCAGCACCCCGAATCCCACCCTCTGGCCAGCCACGATCCACCCCCACCCCTACCTGCCTCTGGGGAGAATCTGGGGAGAATCAAGGCCTGTTGGGGAGCGGCTGGGGAATCGACCGCGTAAAACCGCGTCATCGTGAAAGCTCCAGAAAGGAGCAAAGCCTCAGGTCAGGCCAGCTCGTGGAGCTATCTGCGCAGGTCAGCCCTTCATGGACGAGGACTTCAAGAAGATCTTTTCCTGGCCTCGCAGACCGAGCCCACAGCCGTGTCTAGCGCGAAGGGACTTTCGACGTGAATTGGGCAGCGTTCCCGCCAGCCAGCCCCTGAGCCGTCACGAGCCAAAGTGGACCTTCAAGTCCATTACTGGAAGCTGAGCTGATGAGGATGGAAGGGATCCGTGGGGCAGGTGTGGATCCGCAGGTAGCCGCGCCCCAGGTACACGCCGGTAGGGGTGATGACGTGCCGGAGCAAATCGGGGCGGAGGTCCTCCCGGGGGGCCCAGCTCGCTGATGCGGGGTCCCACTCGACGTAGTGCGCGGTCAGGAGCGGTGGCATGGGGGTGCCGCAAACGGTGCAGTCGATCGGGCGGGGGTCGGTGAGATGCCAGGTGGCGAAGCCGCCGACCTTCCAGCCGGGTGCGAGGGACAGATCGCTGGCGTACTCAGTGGGGAAGTCCGCCTCCGCCTCCTCTTCGTCCTCGTCGAGGAGCTCTTCCTCCCATGTCGCAATGGCTTCCTGGAGGTCTTCGGGGAGCAGGCCGAGGTATTCGTGCTCGGTGATCTGCTCGGGGTGGAGTTCGCAGGGCTGGGGCACGCACTCAGGTGAGCCGACCACAAGCGGTTCGGGCTGTTCGTCGAGGATGGTTCCGATGTCGTCGCTGCGGCGCCACTTCAGGACGACGTCGACGCTTTGGTCGGGGCCGTGTGCTTCGAAGGGGCACCAGAAGACCTGGAGGAGGTCGTGTCCCTCGGGTCCGGTGAGGTCGGGGATGTCGCGTGCCCACAGCTGGGCGACGGCCAGCATGGGGATGGGGTCCGCGTCGCCGATCGGGAGGTCGTGCGGACCGGCCTGGAAGGTGGCGAGGAGTGCGATTTCCTCGTCGGTCTTCTTCCGTCCCTCCGAGGCGGCGTGGATGCGGCGCGCGTGGCGGACGTCGGTCAGCAGGTGTCCGGTCGTCTTGGGGTGGACGGCGGTGCACACCGGCCAGGGTTCGTCGGCCGGCCAGAGCATGGGGCCGGCGACGGAGCTGTCGTGTGCCTTCGGGTCGCCGGGGCGGGGGTGCAGTCGCGTCGCCGTACGCCGGTAATCGGCGAGGGCGGGAAACAGCGCTTCGACGTCGTAGGGACGGGGTGGTGTAGTGCGGGTCATACGGTTCTCCGGTGCGAGTCGTCGTGGGCGCTAGACGCCGGTTCGGACGTAGGCGGCGGGGTTCTCCAGAATGTAGGTGAAAGTGAACCCCTTGCTTCCGTACGCCGTGAAGTGGATCTCGTGGGGTATCGGGTTGTTGCCCGCGTACTTGGGGACGACGTTGTACTGGACGATCTCGTCGTTGTTCTTCACCTGGTCGTAGATCACCGCCTCCACCTGGACGCGCTGCTCGGGCGTGTTGGTGGGGTTCTGGGTCTCGGTCACCAGGTTCTGATGGGCAAACCTCCCTTCCCGTGACCGCCGAGCCGGTTGGCGTAGAGGTGGCCGCGGGCCTCGTTGAAGGCGACGCCGTCCCCACGCCATCCCGGTGTCCGCACCGAGCCCGCCTCAGTTCCCGTGTTGAGCATCTCGGGCCGGATCTGGGCGTAGACGCCGGTGGGACGCCCCAGGTGGTCCAGGCGCCCGTAGCGCACGCTGCCTCCGAACCCGCTCGTCGCATCACCCCAGTCGTAGGCGTCGAAGCTGCAGCGCTTGGGGGCGAGCCCCAGGGGATCGGCGGAGGCCCAGGGGTTGGCGACGTAGGTGGCCGGGTTGGGAGCGGGTGAGAGGCCGAGGGGGTCGAGGCTGGTGTAGCGGGCGGTGTCGGGGTCGTAGTGGCGGAAGAAGTTGTAGTGCAGGCCGGTTTCCGGGTCGGCGTACTGACCGGGGAAGCGCAGGGGCGTGTAGGCGGTGGCGTCGCGGTTCCACCCGGTGGTTCCCCAGGTGGTCGAGCGGCTGCGCCAGGCCGTCTCGCCGGTGGCGGAGACGAGTTCGGTGGGGGTTCCGGCGAGGTCGGTGACGATGGCGAAGAAACGGGCGTCGGTCTCGGCCTCGTCGAGGATCCTGCGCTCGTACTGAACGAGAGGGCGGTGTCCTTCGTACTCCCAGGTCAAGGCGGTGGCAGTGGCTTCGTCGACCTGCTCGACGAGGAGGGTGCCGTCCCAGGTGTAGCGGATAGTCTCCAGCGGCGTTCGTCCGTCGTCGGCCATGCGGTACTTGGCGATGCGGCGGCCGAGGGGGTCGTAGACGTAGGTCCACAGAGTGCCGTCGGGGTGGTGCAGGAGGCCAGCCGGTCCCGCGCGTCGTAGCTGTAGCGCCATTGCTCGGGCTTGCGGGAAGGGCGGGTGCGGCGGCGTACGACGACCCGGCCGGCCGCGTCGTGCTCATAGTGGAGCGACCCCGCCGTGAGGAGGCGGGTGCCGGCGTAGGTCCTGGGGCCGCGGGCCTCGCCGTGTCCGGCTCGGGCCGGCCAGGTGGCCGTGGCCTGGTTTCCGGCCCGGTCGTAGCCGTAGCTCTCCTCCCAGCCGGTGCCAGTGACGGCCAGTGGCCTACCCATGGGGTCGAGGGTGATCCGCTTGGTGCCGCGTTCGGCGCCTGCGGCCTGTTCGCCGATGGTGAGGGGGAAGCCGTCGGCCCGGTAGGCGTAGTCGCGCGTCACGACGGGAGTGGGGGCGGTCCCGGCAGTGAGGCTCTGCGTCGTCGGCCTGCTGACGCTGTCCCAGGTGGTGGTCAGGGTCACCGGGGTGCCTGGGGCGCCCCAGACGCGGGTGATCTCGCGGCCGAGCAGGTCGTGCCCGAAGGTGAGGGTGTGCCCGTCGACGGCCAGGGAGGAGCGGTGTCCCGCGGGGTCGTAGGCGAGGTTCGTGACGGCGCCCGTGGGCGTGGTGCGGGCGATGCGCCGGCCGGCCACGTCGTACGCGTACCGGAGGGTGCGGCCGTCGACGGTCTCGCTGAGCGGCCGGCCCATGACGTCCCGTTCGATGCTCAGTGTCGAGGTGGCGGTGCGTGCCTCGACGAGTGCGCCGGTGACGTCGTACGCGTAGTGGGTGAGATCTCCGTCGGCGTCGTCGGACGTCAGCCGGCCCATGGCGTCCCAGGTGTAGCCGACCGTCTGTCCGGCAGGGTTGGTGCGTCGGGTGATCCGGTTGGCCGCGTCGTAGCGGTAGTGGCTGGTGCGTCCTTCGAAGTCGGTCTCGGCCGTGAGGTTTCCGGCGGCATCGTACGTGTACTGCCAGTTCTGCCCGAGGGGGTTGGTGACTTCGACGAGGCGCAGTTCGGTGTCGTAGCGCAGCTGGTGGCGGGCGCCGTCCGGGTCGAGCCGGACCAGGGGCTTGTCGAAGGGCCCGTACTCGGTGCCCCACACGCCGCCGGCGGCATCGGTGTAGGCCGCGCAGTTGCCTTCCGCGTCCCACGTCCAGGTTTCGCGACTGCCGTCGGCAGCGGTGCGGGCGAGCAGGCGGTCGTCGCCGTCCCAGACGAAGTCCTGGACGCCCCCTGCCGGGTCGACGATCCGGAGGGGGCGCCCGCGATGGTCCCGCTCGACGCGCGTGACGCCTCGCCCGTCGTCGCTCACCTCCAGGGCGAGGCCGGCGCCGTCGGATCGTATGCGGAGCGTGCTGCCCACGGCGTCGGTCATGGTCGCGATGGCGCCGGTACGGTCGTGCGTGAAGCGCCGCACCGTCCCGTCCGGGGCCTGGACCCCGGTGCAGTTGCCGAGGTCGTCGAAGGTCTGCCGCCACATGGTGCCGTCGGCTCCGGTGACTTCGACGGGCAGGTGTCGCTCGTCGTAGCGGGCCGTGGCCGTGCTGCCGTCGGGCAGGCGCACCGCGACGAGGTTGCCGTCCTCGCTCCAGGTGAGTGCGGTGGTGTGACCGAGCGGGTCGGTGCGGGTGAGCGGGCGGTCGTACGCGTCCCAGGTCAGCCGGGTGGTGTGGCCGAGGGGATCGGTCTCGGCCACGACCTGGAGGCGGTCGTTCAGGTGCAGGACGGTGGTTGCGCCGGTGGAGTCGGTATACCGGGTGATGGGGTCTCCGGTCTCCGGGTGGGTCTCGTAGGCGAAGCTCGACGACAGGGTCCCTTCCGGGCCGATCGTGCGGGCGACCCGGCCCTGTCCGTCATACACGTACTGGAACGTGAAGCCGTTGCGGTCGGTCCAGGAGGTGACCCGCCCGTCGCCGTCGTAGGTGAAGCGCATGGCGGGCCCGTCCGGTCCTTGCGGGCCGGTCAGGGCCGTGAGGTGCCCGGCGGTGTCGTAGCCGTAGCCGACTACCGTGGCGGGGCCCCCGGGGCCGCGGACGGCCAGGTCCGTCACCCGTGACGCGGTGGCCTTGATCTGGACGACGTAGCCGCCCGAGTGGGACACGGCGGTCGGCGCGCCGTCGGGACGGCGGGAGAAAGCGATCCGGTTGCCGTTGCGGTCCTCGAGGGCGGACAGCCAGTAGGCGGTGGAGGCGCGGTAGGGGCTGCCGGTGAAGGACCGGACCTGCCCGCCGTGCGGATCACGCACCTCGTACGTGGTCTCGTCGCCATCCACTCCGCCGTGGACCAGGGGGAGCCGGTCGCCTTCCACCGGCAGGACGTGCTCTCCGTCGGGGCGGGGCAAGCGGGGGTAGATCAGCACGGAGCCGTCCTCGCGGGCCCAGATCGCTCCGCCGCCGAAAGCGTCGACCTCGATGCGTTCGTCGAGGGTGGAGGCCCAACTGGGCCCGAACCAGTGCCCGTAGCGGTAGGTCGAGACGTGGGTGCGGCGCAGCGCGAGCGGGAGGACGCCGGGCAGGACGAGGTCCGTCTGCGGGAGGAGCATCTTGCCCGTGGCGACGTCGACGGGGTCGTTCTTGCAGACGGTCTTGTCCAGGGACACGCTGTTGGCACGCGGGTCATCCTTGGCGTCGCTGACCGAGTTGGGCCTCGTGTGAGCGTCGTCGCCGGAGTTCCCGCGGTGCGGCGTCCCGCCCTTGCCCCCGTTGTCATGGTCGCCCTTGCGCTGGCGGGCGAAGCGGTCGCGCAGGGCATCGTCGGTGTTCTTGTGGTCCACCGAGATCTGCTTGACGACCTTCGGCAGCGTCTGGCCGACGTGGTCACCCATCGACTTCGCCGCCTTGGTCAGCGCCTCCAGCGCCTTGTCCGCGACTGGATCGATCGCGTCCGCGATCGAGTCACGCCCCCGGGTGCGGCCGTGCGCAGTCTTCGCCTTCGTGAGTTTGCCCGTCGTCTTCCCGTGGATGCGCACGCTGACGCCGTTGAGCTGGGTGGAGGCGTGGGTGTGCTCGGCGTGCTCGATGTGCAGGTTCTTCAGTCCGCTGCCCTTCGCGCCACCGCTCCCGCCGCCGGCCGAGGCCAGGTTCAGGCTCTCCTTGCCGGACTGCACCCCGTCCTTGAAGCCGTCCGTACCGGCCTTCTTGGTCTGGTCGAGGTCCACCCCGTCCTGCAGTCCGATCGCCATCGCGCCCAGCTGCACCACCAGGTCCGCCGCCATGCCCTCCAGGGCCGCCACCGCCGGCTCGGTCAGCGCCGAGACGATATACCCGACGACCTCGTCCGCGCACTCCTTGATCAGCCGCTTGATCGCCTCCTGGGCAAACCGAATCGAAGCGCCACCGATCAGCGCCGACAGGCCACCGGTGACCGGGATCAAGGACAGCGCGATGCCGGCCTCGCCCGCCAGCCACGTAAGCTGCCCCAGCGCCACGCCCTTCATCGTGGTAATGGCGCCGGCCGCCGTGTCCAGCGCGCCCGCGATCATCCGGGCCGCACCAGCGATGTCCTTGAAGTGCTTGCCCTTGACCTTCTGCCAGTGCTCGTCGAGGGCATCGATCGCCTCGCCCTGGCCCGAGGACAACAACCGCTCGAAGTGGTTGTTCGCGAGCTGACCGTCGTCCTCCAGGTCGTCCGCGAACTCCCTGAGCGCGTCCGCCATCTCCCGGTACGCGTCCTCGTCAACGTTCGGCCACGCCACCCCGATCAGATCCAGCAGTGTGTCGGCCCAGCCCGGAACCGTGACAGCCATCTCGCCCCCCGCATCGCACAGTCTTTGCAGACCCAAAGATTCTAGTCCGTCTGGATCAACCGAGATCAGGCACCCACACGCCAATCCCAGGCTCACCGCGCCGTCGACCATCGACCGCCAACTCACCAGCGTCGTCGTCACCGCCGGCCACCGACTCGAGCCGCAACTGGTCCAGGGCATCGCTCGGTTGCCCCGCTCAAGCACAAGAACCCCGAGGTGCTGGGCCACTACAGCTTCACCCCGTCCATTCCAGCGGGTGGGGTGCGGTCCCTACCTGGCCCGGACGCGATCGAGCTCGACGAGAGCGAGGGCGTCGACCAGGAGCAGCAGGCCGGGCGGAAGGTGGTACGGGAGGGGGACAGGCCGCTCAGAGCGCCGGGCGGACCGTTCACAGGCGTGGTGCGCCGACGGCGGGGCGGCGGGTGTGGGGGACGTCTGCCGCCTCCGTGGCGCCCGGCGCTACGGGAGTCGGTGTCACCTCGATCACGTCGACGAGCCTGCGCAGCTTGTGCTGGGCGCGCAGGGCCTCTGACTGCGCCACGCATACGACGACTGTGGCCGTGTTCGCCGGTGCGGTGGTGTAGGTCAGGTCCAGCACGTGATGGTCGTTGAGCGTGGCGGTCAGCCGCGCGAGTGTTCCGTGGCCGGGCTGGAGCGTGACGGTGAGCCGGGTGTGTTCCATGGGTGGTGGTCCTGTTCATGGGGGCCGTGGTGGGGCCGGGAAATGGAAAAGACCCCTCGCAAGGTGCGAGAGGTCTGCGTGCGGGCGGTGAGCGCAGGGAGGATCATCTCCTTGGGCTCGGTTCCGGCACGCTGCCGCTGATAATCAGCTGCTGCTGCATGCCCGGCATGCTGGCACAATCCGGCCGCGGCCCGGAAGGCCATCTCATACTGCGGGCGGCCCGACAAAAGGCCTTGCGCTGAAGGGGCCCTTCACGGCGGCGCTGGTTCAGCCTCTTGGCGCTGGCAGGCCCAGACGGCCATCGTGGATTTCAATGACCTCGTCGAGGCGGCCCAGATCATCCAGTTCGCCAACCTGATGCCGCGCCAGGCCGACCAGGCCCGGACCAGGCACAGCTGAGGAGAAGCCCCGGCCCCGGCATTGTCGAACTTGCGAACAGAGCGGGCGCCCCCCCCGGCCGGGCGCCCACGATCATGCGGCGGGCGTGAAGTGCACGACGGTGCTCTCACACGCCTCGGCATACACGTTCAGCGCGTCGACCTCGGCCTAGTCCGCGGTCAGGCCCCAGCGCAGCTTCGTCGCGGTCCACTCCCCGATGTACCGGCAGTGCGCGTCCAGCAGCGGCGGCATCGAGGTCGACGGGTCCTGATCAGCCTTACTGCGGTTGGTGCGGGCCGTCACGGCGACCAGACTGGTGGGGGCGTCCTATTCGTTGGCATACGCTTCGCATCCCAGTTCGAGGCCCCAGCTGGCGGGAAGCGTCGTTCGAACCGTGCGGTACTCCCAGCTTCGGAGTACCTGATACGCCAAGGCCGGAGCGTCAGGGGCGGTCACGGCGCCACTCGTATCGCCACGCCGCCTCGAGGTAGCCCTCCTCTTCCAGGGAACCGCGCTGCGGCGGGCCGAGGAGGCGTGCCGCTTCCACGCACCGTTCGTCGTTGTGGAGGGCGAGTCCGTAGACGGCGGCAAGCTGTACCAGGCGGTCCGTGTCGTTCAGCGCAGCGGCCATGGCATCCGTGTAGACGGGATCGTGGTGCTGGCCCACGGCGACCGTGCAGCAGGCGGTCTTCCGTACTGCCGCGTCCGGATCGGCCATCAGCCGCAGCAGTGCCGTGCGGGCGTCGCCGGAAAACGCCGGCGGCGAGGACCACACGCTGAATCCCTGCGCCACCGCACGCCGCACTCGGGCATCGGGATGGCCGGCATGGGGCAGAAGGGCCGTCTCCGCACGGGGGTCGCTGTGTTCTCCAAGAGCGACCAGCACCTCGGTGAGGACGGCGACGTCCGTCTCTGCGGCCGCCCAGCCGGCGAACAGGTCCAGAGCGGGACCAGCGAACGCGGCCTCGTCACTGTCGTCGAACAGATGAATAAGGCGGAGCACCTCGGCACCGAACAATCGGCGGGATGGGTCCGGGCTCGTACGCAGTACCGCCGCAGTGGTCCAGATCGCCTCCTCTCGCCGTCCACCCAGCTGGAGGCTGGAGCGGGTCCACGTTGCATGGTCCTGCCGATCGACCTGGGCCAACGCGCGGTCCATCAGCTCCTCGAACGAGGTTCTTACCCCGAGCAGTTCCTCGACGTACGTGAGGATCGCCCCATGGCCGTCCCGCACAGTCATGCCACCAAGGGTGAACTCGACGACGCTGTCGTACTCGCCGTCTTGAACCCGCTTACGGGCGACAGCGTCCTGGGATCCGGTACGGCGTCGCAGCTCGGCCTCGACCTCCGTCTCGTGCCAGCGGAGCGCACAGTCCTGGGCCTCCAGGAGTTCGATTTCGGGATACCTGCCGCGGATCTTGTCGTCCAGGAGCGCCTCGAACAGAGCGGGTGAACCCGACTCGACCGCCTCACTCAAGGGGATGAGGTCATCGGGGCTGCTCTGGCCCGAATTCGCACCGTACTGGAGCAGCAGTTGGGCGATGCGTCCGGCGTGCATCCGGACCGCCAAGCAGAACGCGGCGTCCAGGTAGCCGGAGTCGCTGTCCTCGTGGAGAAGGATCCTCACCAGGTCCGTGTCTCCAGCCTGGACCGCGGAGATCAGGGCGGACTGACCATCCACCGCATGGCTTGTCCCCGTACCCACGCCCATGACCCTGTTCCCCCGTAGCGTTTTCGCAGCTCAGTGTAGATCTGCCTAATCGGCCCGACGGGGCGGAGCAAAGCTGGCACGGCTTGGCGGACTTGCCCGCGGCCGAATCAGGGCCTGGTTATGGAGGCCCGTCGGTAAGGGCACGCTGCCTGAAGGTAGAAAGACGCACCGCGTCGCTGTACAGCGCATCCTGTGCCATCCCTCCTGGACATCGGCGCATCCCTCGCCAGGGCTTTGTCGTTGGCCGGGAGGGAGGTGCAGGGAAGTGGTGAGGGATTCGAAGGCGCTGCCTGCGTTGATTCGGCGCCGGTACCGTGAGGGCGCCAGTATCGCCGTGGTGGCCAGGGAGCTGGGGGTGTCGAAGGGCACCGTCCAGCGGCACGTGCCCGCTCAGGAACGGCGCGATGCGGCGGCCGCCGCTCGGCAGCGGCACCAGAACCGAGCTGAGCAACCGTACGAGAAGGCTCTGCGTGCCCAGGTCGTGCGTCTCTACCGGTCGGGGATGCCGCAGCAGCGTGTTGCGGCCACGCTCAAGATCTCGGTCCAGGCGGTGACCGCACGGCTTGACCCGTCCCAGCGCCGCTCGCGGCAGGAAGCGGCACGGCTTGCTGTCCGGCAGCAGGGTGAGCTTCTGCCGCAGGACGAGATCATCGCCCGGTACCTGGAGGGTGCCACCATCGCCGAGCTCGGACAGCTCTATCAGGTTCACCCCTCCACGGTCCGCCGCCGGATCCCCGGCAATCTGATCCGCCCCCGTGGCCAAACCCCGAAACCCCGGCCCCGGCCCCGGCGGATGCTTGCGGACGAGGAGATCCGCCGCCGCTACCGGGCCGGGGAGAGCTCCTATGCGCTCGCGCGCGAGTTCGGCGTATCGCCCCACACCATCCGGGCACGGATCCCCGACGCCGACTGGCGCGGCCGCCCGGCCAGGAAAGTCCCGCCCCCGCCACCCCGTCCCCTGAAGCCGAGGACGGCACGCAACCGGATGACGCTGCCGATCCCGGACGAGGAGATCCTCGCCCGCTACCGGAGCGGGCGTTCCGCATCGGCCATCGCCCGCGAGCTCGGCGTGGACTGCAGGACGATCCTGCGCCGCATTCCCCAAGCCGAACGGCGCACCCATCTCCAGGCCCTGCAGCTGAACCGGCCGGCCCCCGGCATCGATGCGGCATCCATCCAGGCTCTGCGATCCCGGGGCCTGACCTGGGTCGCGATCGCCGCCGAAGTCGGCCTGTCAGTGAAAACGGTCCGTGCCCGCGGGTGAAACGGTCCTGGAGCCGTATCAAGCTCGGCCAGCTGCGCGGCTTCGCCTGAGCGGGAAGAGCTTTCCGTAACGTGGATGTGGCGGCTCGGTGCCGTGGCAAGGCCGGACGAACGCGTGATGGAGGGGCTGGCACGTGATAGACACCGGCGGCATCGACGTCTTCCTCGGCCTGGACGTCGGCAAGGGCAAGCACCACGCCACTGCCGTCACCCCGGCCGGGAAGGAGGCGTTCGACAAGCGGATCAGCTTCGTGGCCACGACAGGCTGCCCCTGGCGGCGGCTGCCGTCAGGGCCGACAGCGACCCCGCCACCATCCCTCCCTCCCTGCCGGACGACGCCGGCCCGGTCGGCTTCCCCGCGAACACCGGACCCAGCATTATCGGCCTGCTTATCGGCGGGGCAGCCCTCCTGGCCGGCGGGGTCGCAACTTTCCGCTTCTCCTGCCTCCGCATGACGAGGGGCGGCGCACAGAGGGCCGCCGGTACCGGCGGGCAATGGATGCCGCCCCAGCAGCAACTGCCCCAAGCCCGACCGAAGTGAAAGGCCCCGAGAACCGGCAGTTCTCGGGGCCTTCGGCATGCTCGACAGCGAGACCTGCAGTGCCGCAGCAGGAGGCAGGGCGCGCGGTGGTGTTCGGCACGGCCGAGTACACGCCCCCCGGGGGGCAAAACGGCAACAGCCCCCTGAGGTGTGCGTGTGAGGGGTGCTGGTCGATGCGGTGTTCTCAGCCGTGCGGGGGGGAAGGTCTTCACGGGGTGAAGACCTTCACGGAGTCGTCTGCCCCGTCGTTTCGGTTGATGCCGATGAAGAAGTCGCTCCCGATGTGGGTAATGTCTTCGATCTCGTCGAGCAGGTCTCTGCCTGGAATGCCGATATCGCTCTCCACGTCACCTCCGGACCAGTTGTACTGGTACACCCAGTTCCACCCGGTCACGGGCGTCGAGCTGTTGATGGACTTGGTGTTCCAGATGTAGTTCTCGGAGCAGTCAGTGCCCTGGTCGGAACGATTGTCGTGGCTTGTCAGGTTGCTCTTCACCAGCGTCCATCCGCTCGTGAGCGAACCGGTGCCGGGATGGGTCCACAGGTTGCCTTCGCGGCGGGCGGCGTATTTGCCGGCGCCTCCGGCCGCCGTCGCGCTGTAGCAGAGGCCGCTGATGTTGCCGATGGGCAGGTGGACAACCTCGCTGGCGCCGACAGCTCCCGCCGAGTCCAGGTGGACGATCGTCACATCGTCGCTCGGGAATGCTGATTGACTTCCCTGGGTCGCGATCAAGGCAGGGCCCTGACCTTGGTAGTTCGGATGGTAGGCGAGATCGTTGCCGTGGCCGAGCGCGGGTATGGAGGCCGGTGCCCCGGCACAGGTCCAACTGGTTCCGTCCCAGGTTGAGCCGTCGCGCAACCATCTGGAGAGGACCGGATCCGCCCCACCCGCCTTGGTGAAAATGATGTAGAGCTGGCCGCTCGGCCCCGCGACCATGCCCTGCATGACGGTGCGGCCCGCCCTGCACGCGCTGCTGGTCGGGATGGTGAGCCGTTCCTCGCCGCTCCTGTCTGTAGCGGCGTAGGCGGGCGTCGTCGAGGTAGTGGCGATTGCGGCCACGACCGCCAGTGCAGACGCGAAACCCAGTAACTTCTTCACTCGGTACCCCCTTGTGACTGGGGAGGACGCTAGCACTGTGCGTGCAACTTGCATCCGGGCTGGCGTCGACCAACGAGCTCGTGCACGGTAGGCCCGGGTTCCGGCGGCCAGAACCGCGATCCGCCGGCCCTCGTGTGCAGCAGCAGCCAGTCCCACGCCCCAGACAACACGTTCGACCACCAGCTGCGGCTCGGAGTGCCAGGGTCCGTGGTGTGCGGGCGGCAATGCCGGCGGTATGACACGCCCTCAAGCGAGTGACCTGCACCGATGTGCGGGGAGAGGGCCGCTATGCATAGGGCATGATCATTTCTCGTGGGTGGCTTCGCGCCGCCACATCCCTGCTCGGTCTCTCCACGGTCCTCCTCCCGGCCGTCGCACCCGCGGCCGCGACTGCGCCGGCTGTCTCGGCCCACCGCCGTGTGCTGCCGGAGGCTCCCGGCGCCGACGAGGTGCGTACCGAGCTCGACACGCTCACCATCGAGGCCCCGCACGCGATGACGGGCTACTCCCGGGCGAAGTTCCCGCACTGGATCAAGCAGTACGGGGAGTGCGACACCCGGGAGGTCGTCCTGTCCCGTGACGGCGAGGGTGTCACCCAGGACTCGCTGTGCCGCGCCATCGAAGGCACCTGGTACAGCCCCTACGACGACAAGACCCTCGACTCCGCCTCGAAGATCGACATCGATCACATCGTGCCGCTGGCCAACGCTTGGCGGTCCGGTGCCGACACCTGGACCACCGCCAAGCGCAAGGCGTTCGCCAACGACCTCGACGACAGCCAGCTCATCGCCGTCTCCGCCTCGTCCAACCGGTCCAAGGGCGACCAGTCCCCCGACCAGTGGTCGCCGCCCAACACGGACTACTGGTGCACCTACTCCCGTGCCTGGGCCCACATCAAGTACCTGTACGGGCTGAGCGTCACCCAGCCCGAGAGGGACAAGATCATCTCGATGCTGAACACCTGCGACTGATGGACGCCGCACACGATGCCGCCCGGTTCCGCGACCAGGTCGTCGCGGGACCCGGGGGAGCGATGACCGACGAGGCCGGCGTCATCACCGGCGACCTCACCCTCACCACCGCCGGCCGGCCCGACGGCCTGGCCGACATCCGCATCGAGTACACCGGCGCCGAGGAGACCTACACCCTCACCGGCAGCCCCGTCCCCATCCCGCCGGACGGCCTCCACACTCTCCACGAACGCACCCTCGCCCACATCCGGGAAGGCGGCGCAGCCCAGGCACCCCAGTGACCCACAAGGGCAGAGCGAAGCCCGCTTTACCCCCGCGGTGGGCCAGGACCCCGCCAGGCCGCGTCACCGTGGCCACCCAGGTCGCTTCCCCGCATGACCGCTCGCCGCGTGCTTACCCCCATGCGCCTTGCCGTCACCTGGAAGACCTGCGTTGTCGGCGTTTGCGGGAACACGGTCGTCCACTGCGGCCCGGCGGTCTGACCGCATGCGGGCCCCGCCGATCCGACGGGGCCCGCATGCCCCTGCGGGGCGTTCGGTGTGGCTAGTCGTAGCAGGGTGCGTGACGGGGGAGGCGTGGCGTCCGCCTGGCGGCCACCCTTCTGAAGGCCAGGGTTTCGCCTCCCGCCGTACGGAGCCGAAGGCGGGCAGCAGGTCAGGGCCGATGGCGTGTCCTGCGCCCTGGCAGACTCCCGTGCTGTCCTCAGGGCCCCGGCTCAAAGAGCCTGCGGGCACCCGTCGCGGAGCGGCAGGGAGTGTGTCGGCGGTGTCAGGGGTGGACCTGGCCGATCACCTTGGCGACGACGTCGGTGATCAGCGGGCCGCATCCGCCGGGTGCGCGGCCGGCGAACTCCAGGGTGAAGTGGTCTTCACCGGCGATGAACTGCAGGCTTCTGCTGATCGAGGCGAAGCGGGGGCCGATGGGCGTGTAGGAGTCGCCCACGGGGTCCGAGCTGGGAGGGGGGATCACCTGGGCGCTGTAGGACTGGTCGCCCATGTCCTTGGCGCATGCGGGGTCGGTGTTACGGGCGTGCTTCCAGGTGACGCTGACCACGGAGCCCGAGTCCGCCTCGAAGTCCTGGGAGAGGGTGCCCGGTCCGATGTCGACGGCCTGGTAGGTGTACTGGGTGAGGGCGCGGCTGTAGAGCGTCACCCCGCCACGCGGGGTGGACGCGCCGACCTGCCAGGGGCCGATGTTCTCGCCGTCCTCGTACTCCACGTAGCCTCCGGCCGGGGCGTTCGGCTCGGAGAAGGTGCCGTTCTTGATGAGGTTCCCGGCCGCCGCCGCAGGGGTGAGAGCGGCGGTGGTGGCCAGGACGGTGGCGCCCAGCAGGGCACCGACAAACATGCGCTTGGTCATGCGTTTCCTTCATGCGTCGGGAGATGGTTCCGCCGCTTCATGGGTGCAAGGACGGCGGTTGGGACGGGATCCGCCCACGCGGGCCGCGACCTGTGGCCGGGCTGATGCCCGGGCCAGGCCCCGGGCGGCTCGTACGGGGCGCCGCCGCAGGCGTGTGGGCAGCCATGCCGATGGCGTTGCGGCGCCTTCGGCAGTCGGACGTGCCGCCCGGAGGCCGACTCGCGGAACGCGTCGGCCGCCCACGCTCGGGCGGGCCCGGTGCAGGGAGTCCGGGCGGGGATCACGGGTGAAGGCGGCGACGGCGCAAAGAACGCCGGCGGGTCAGATCGGCGGGCTCACCGGCACGGCCGCCGCCGGGGGTGCGGTTACTGACCGCCGTGAGGGAGAGGATGGATGCCCTCGCCTCACGGCCGGCACCCGCGCGTCAGCTGCCGATGTCGAACAGCGGGACGACACGTCCGTGGTCTTCGGAGGGCAGGTACTCGTCGTTGCCCAGGTACTTGACCGAGTACCCGCCGATCTCGCCCATGATGGAGGTGAAGATGCCGCTGATGCTTCCGCCCTCCATTTCGGCGATTCCCCTCGCGTCGGTCTGCGAGGTGCCGAGGAGCTCACCGTGCTTGCCGGCGTACCACTCGATGTCCTGCCAGGGCACAGGCTTTCCCTTGCACGTCAGACGGGCTCTGCCCTGTGCGGACAGCCCGCCCGCGAACTGGCCCTTCGTCGTCTCGGCCTTCAGGCTCGTGGGCTGAGGCGGCTGGGCCGGGGCTGGGGCCGGGGCCGGCTGCGACTTGGTGTCCTCGGGTGAAACCCTCTTCGGCGACATAGTCACTCCAAGTGATCGGATTGGACTGCCTCACACGGACAGCTACCGAATAAATCGCACATGGAGACCCGCATCAGATCCATATTCGATTCAGCTCACTACGATGTGTAATCAAGGAGTGAGAGGGTGAGCCCGTCGCACGCCGGAGCGAATCCACCGGCGCAAACCCCCACCTCCCGCACAGAGCCACCCCACCGCCGCCGACCGCGAGCACATCCCACACCACCACCCCAGGCGCACCCCGGACTATGCGCCCCGCCAGACGGGCGCTCACATGAACCCCGAACTATGGGAGACGTACACGAACGACCGGAACACCACCAGCTCCGCCCCGGTACCTCACGGCGTCCTCGTCGACGTCGCCATCCAGCCCACCGACGCCGACGAGCGGTCACCAGCAGCCGCGCCCTGTCCCCGGCACAAGGTCGTCCGGCACCGGAACGCCGGACGCGAAGCTGCGGCACGCCCCTTCGCCCGGCGCTGAGCGCTGAATTCATCCACACGAAACGCAGCCAGCTCTTCGGCGGACTCGGGAGCCACCTCCCGAACCTCAAGACGGCAGCAGGAGAAGGTATCTGCGCAGCTCAGACTGTTGCTGTCTGCGGGGGACCAGCGGCTGAGGCGGCTTCAAAACTCGGCGGAGAGGTGGCTCCCGCAGACCTCGAAGAACTCAGGCTCCGCTGTACGGGGCGGTGTTGGTGGACGAGGCCGGCTCCGGGGTCTGGGCGGTGTGACGGTTCGCGGCGGGTCCCTGCGGCGCCCCGCTCTCGGAGGCGCCGGCCCGACCCGGCGGGGCGAAACGGGAAGTTGTGGAGCCTGTCGGCATGCTGGAGCCGATAGGCTCCGCAGAGCATTTTTAGCCGCGAATTGTGGGGAGAAAGGTCAGGTCATGGCGGGTCAGCGTGGTGGGTGGGGGCAGGCGTTGGCGGCCGTGGCGGTACTCGCGGTGGCCGGGTGCTCGGCGGTCGATCAGGCAGCGCCGCCCGCGGCGAGGGACGGCAAGCCGTCAGCCTCGGCCGGGGCTGGGGCTGGTGGCGGGCAGGTGGCCGGCACCACCACGATGCTGCCCGGTGTGCCCAGTGCCGGTCAGGCGCGGCGGGCTCTGGCCGGGCTGAAGGTGGCTGCCCAGGGTTCGATGGCCGGCTACAGCCGGGCCAAGTTCCCTCACTGGGCCTCGCAGGGCGAGTCCTGCGACACCCGCGAGAGGGTTCTGGAACGCGGCGGCACCGGCGTGAAGCGGGATGCCGCGTGCCGGGCCGTGTCGGGCAAGTGGGTCAGCGTCTACGACGGCAAGACGGTCACCGACGCCGGCGACCTGGACATCGACCACACCGTGCCCTTGGCCAACGCCTGGCGCTCCGGGGCGAAAGCGTGGACGCAGGACAAGCGCAAGGCGTTCGCCAACGACCTGACCCACCCGCAGCTGCTGGCCGTCTCCGCGGCCTCCAACCGCTCCAAGGGCGACCAGGGACCGGATGAGTGGCAGCCGCCGTCCAAGACGTACTGGTGCACCTACGCCCGCTCCTGGATCTCGGTGAAGGCCACGTACGGGCTGTCGGTGACGCAGGCGGAGAAGAACACGCTGGGCGAGATGCTGGATACCTGCGCCTCATGACCGCATACGACCCCATGCAGCCGCAGCCCCTGGTGGACGACGTCAAGGCCGGGCCCGGCGGGGCCATGACCGACGAGGTCGGCGTCATCACCGGCGAGCTGACCGTTTCCACCAGCATCCGCCCCGACGGACACGCCGGCATCGCCGTCCAGTACACCGGCGCCGATGAGTGGTACACCCTCACCGGCAGCCCCGTACCACTGCCGCCGTCCGGACTGGACACCCTGCACCGCGACATCCTCGACCGCATCCGCCACGGAAACGCCGCACAGGCCACACCCTGATCGCACCACCGCCCAGACCGCCTACATCCAAGCACGCCCACGAGCCCTCGAAGCCGACCGCCAGCCCACCACTCGATGATCGTTTCTGCAGTGAAAACCACTACCCGACCGGTTGAGTTAGCCCTGGAGCGCCTTCCGCGCGGACGGCCTGCGCAGCTATACGCGGGGCATGATCACCCATCTGATGCGGCGCGCCCTGCCCGCCCTCGCACTCGCTACCCTGCCCGTCCTCGCAACGTCCCTGCCGGCCGCTGCCGACGTCTCTCATGCGCCGCAGCCGCCCCGGGGCCGTCAGGCCGGGTACTGCTGCCGCTGTTCGAAGCGATCGAGCAGATCCCCGTCGCGGCCGAGCATGCTGACGGGCGGGTCCTGGCTCAGCAAGTACGACAACGTCGTGGTCACCGACGCGGCCCACCTCGACGTGGACCACTTCGTACCGCTCGCCGAGGTGTACGACTCGGAGCAGACTCCCTGGAGCCCGGCGCGGCGGGAAGCGTACGCGAACGACCAGGACAGCCCCGACACCCTGAAGGCCGACAAGGACCCGGCCGAGTGGCTGCCCTCGAACACCTCCTACCACTGCGCCTACGCCGCGACCTGGGTCGCAACGAAGCTGCGCTGGGACCTTGCCGCGGACGAAGCCGAACGTCAGACGCTGTTCGGCCTGGCCGGGCACTGCCCACAGCCCTCGTCAGCTACGAGCCGGTTCCGTAGGGCACGCTCCTAGACTGCGCCCAGGAGCGCCGCTGAAGAGGAAGGCGCCCCTCGGTTCTCGCTGCTGGGGGCGCCTTCGTCACGCATCCCTCTGGCGCCACGAACCCGCCCGAGATCTCGTGTCCGACAGAACCTAGTTGACCAGCTTGTCCAGGCAGGCGCGGTAGGCATCCGGGGCGGGCCGCACCGCCTTCGCGGCCTTCGGTAACTCGGTTCGGGCGGCGTCCAGGTCGGCCTGGCGGGCCTCGACCTTGTTGCCGCGAGGCCTGCTCAGGGGCCTGGCGCCACACCCTGGTGCCAGGACCTGCGGTGCCCTTCCTGCCAGAGCGACCCTGTCACTCGCCCGTGGAATATGCGCGGATTCGCCTGCGCCCGCCCCACCGCATCAGTCACTGTGAGGGATCCGGAGACTGCCGCCGGCTCGTGCAGCGGCAGCCTGACCGATACACGACAGAAGGGGAGATCGGATCATGTGGGAACCGGACGGGGCGGAAGGGCACGTGGGCAAGGTCGGGGTGCTGCTGGAGGACGGCACGGTGCCGGGCCCGGTGTACATCGACCTCGGCAGCAGCGGACACGTCCCCAGCTTCACCGACTGGTGGTTCTACAACGGGGAGGGCCACGCACCGCTCGCGGAGCGGATGCGCGCCGTGTGCGCCTGCGGCTGGTACGGCGAGAGAGCCTACCCGATCGACTGGACGCGGGTCCCGCACCGCGAGCCCCACCTCTACGACACCTCGGGCCCGGAGAAGGACTGGGAGAACCACACCCGACAGGTGAACGCCCGAACGGTGCCGCTGCCCGAGGACATCGCACGGCTCCTCTCACAGCTCCGCGAACGTCTGGACGAGATCGAGGACGACGATCCCCTGACCGCGCTGCGGATCATCGGCGAGCTGGACTCGATCGTCGACATCAACAGCTCCTACCTGGCCCGCCTTGCCACCAGGAAACACACCGACGAGGAAATCGCAGCGGCGCTCGGCAGCACCGAGAAAGCCACGACTGCCCGGCTGCGCCGGTACGACAACCGCAGGCGCTACTGACCCTGCAGGGGCAAGCACCAGTTTCGGGGTTCCGGCTCGGACGCAGACGCCGATCGATGGGAGCAAGGTGAGGTCCATGTGCCGCCGATCCTTTCGAGGAGTCGCTGATGCCCTCCCCCTCGTCCCGTGGTCTCGACGAGGCCCTCGACAACCTGGCCGAGGTCGCCGGCCGGTTCTTCGCCGGCCAGGACTTGGACGGTGTGCGCCGCACGGACGCGACGTTCTGGCGGCCCGGCCGCCGGGTCGTGGTGGAGAACGCCGACGGCCCGGTCCGCCGCGCCTCCTACCGGGCCGGCTGGCACCGGCTCACCGTCCGCATGGCCGCCCTTACCGCCGCCGCGGGCGGAGCGTACGGCTACCTCCACCACCCCGACGCCGTCACCCAGGCCCTCACCTACGACGCCCCGATGGCCGCGCTCGCCACGGCGACCTGCGGCGCCACGTACCGGATCAAGGGCCGCGAACGGCGCGAGCTGCTGCAGGAATGGGTCGACCCGCTGCACCAGGCGCTCGCGGTCGACGGCAGCCCAGGCGCCCGCGACCACCCCGCCGGGCGCGACCGGCTCGGCACCGCAGGTCTGCCGGAGCCAGGGTAGTACACCGCCGCGTACGGCCGTACCCTCCTCCAGATCCCAGGCGCCGACGGCCGCTGCGGCCCGCTCGGAGCTCTGCTCTCGGTCGGTGTGCAGGATGGCCATGGCGTTGTTGTCAGCGGCCCAGCCGGTGAGCGCGCGAGCCCACTCGCCAGCGCTCTGCGTGCCCTGGCCCCACAGGCCGGGGGCAATCCCGATGGTCACGTCAGACAGCATGCTCAGTACCTCCAAGCCCTCAGCGAGAGTGGATCCGGCGGTGCTGACGAGGTAGCAATCCGCCCTGTCGCCGTTCCGGAAATAGCCCTTGAGTACCGGCCCCAGCACCCGCCGCGCATCCCTCTGACCGTCCTCGTCGGCGAGCTCGTTGAAGCGCCGCCAGCTATCCCCCCTCACCGACCCCGCGGGCAGGCCCGCGAAGCCGCCGATGAACGCCGTCACGGCGGCGCGTGTTTCGCAGCGCTACGCTCAGCCTCGCTGATCTATATGACACACGGGGAGATGGCCGCAGCAGCCAACCCGGAAGTCACTAAACCCTTAAAATCGAACAAATTGCCCCTTGTCGATTTCTCATACAGTTTGACTGTTGCGTCACCCTCCCTTGCACCTACGCGTCTCCTGCTTTCCGCGTGCCACAGGCGCCCGGCAACACCTGCGGCTGCAAATGATTCCCGCACCACCCCCGGCACCCTGCGCTTTCGCTACGCCACCACAACCATGATTCGCTTATGCACATTCGCACTTTTCCCATCTGCACAACCAGCTTCCGAAGGACGTGACGGCTCCACTTAGGAGGTCGGAAGGCGCTTGAAGATCAACCGCATCACAGGCTATCCACCTGCATCTTTTTCAAGAGATACCTGTTTCGATCAAAAAGAAAGCGCAGTATGCGTCAGAAAACTCCGGAGCTGGAAACGAATCGATCATCGCTTCAGCGAATAGTCGATCAGTGGCGCTCATTTAGTGAAGTTGTTGCAGGAGAGAGATGTTCCCACGGAGAGAATGATGCGTAACGCGATGCGAATGGACTGGGTGTGAATATATGGTGGGCCTCGAGCACGCAGTCCGATGATGGCTGCCAGCGTGCAGATGGCCCCGGGAGGCACCCCGGGGCCATCTTGATCAGGCCATCAAACCTCAAGATGGAAAGAGGAATTTCATGACCTTCGGAGCGAACCGGGAGCCTGCTACGACTTCCCCGGCTCACCCCCAGGGCATTATCCCGTTCAAGGGCGCGGGTGAAACCCGTTGGTCCTCGCTGATCGACTTCCGCCTGTGCGGAAGCTTCCTGCTCGTCGTCGTGCTGACGGTCGTCATCGTCGTCGTGCTCTCCGGGCCGTACGCCGCTGACTTCTGGCCCTTTCTGCTGCCGGTGGTGGCGGTGTTGGTGAAGGCCAGCCGCCGGAGCATGGTGCGCGTGGTGCGCGTCTACCAGGTCTGACCCCTTTCCGGGTGCGGGCCGCTTCACGGCGGCCCGCACCCGGCCTTGGCCGCTGAAGCCCTGACGCGGTGGGCGACCGCCCTCGGGGCAGCGAAGGGAGAACACCGATGGCGACGCCATCACCGGAGGCCCGGTGCGAGTACTGCCTGGGTCCCCTCAAGCGTTCGAAGAGGGGCGGACGTCCCCGTATCTACTGCCGGCCCCTCTGCCGGCGTCGAGCCCAGCGTGAACGGGATCATGCATCAGGTGTGCCCCGCTCCGCGCGTCTGTCGTGGCACCCGATCGCCGACGACCTGGTCACCAATGCCCGATACCTGCACAGCAACAAGCAGTTGCCGCTCAAGGACGTCCTCGCGCTCGCTGGCAATGTGGGCAGGGACGCGGAGTGTCTGGCGGCCGTAGCGGTCGCCGCCGCCCGGAGCGGGGTGGCGGCTGGTCCGAGATCGCCGCGGAGGCGGGTCGCAGCGAAGCGTCGGCGAGGGCGAAGTGGGGCGGTTCCCAGGTCTCCCGCCTGCTGGCCGCACGCCAACCGGCGCTAGCAGAAATCGAGTGGGACCCGGCATCGGTCTCGGCGAAGGCGCCCCTCGTCCCGCGCCAGGGCGGACGAACCGCAGTCTCTTCGGAAGACCACCGGGGGCTCGGGTCCGCCCTGCGCACGCTGTACAGGAAGACGCGGACGAGCCTCGTCCGGGTGTCGGCCGCCACCGGTCTGCCCGTCTCCATGGTCTCGGCCCTGCTGGAGGACCGGACGGTGGCCTCCTGGCCGGAGGTCTACGCCCTGCCCATGCACTAGGCGGGGAGCCGGAGGACCTGCGGCATCTGTGGGAGTGCGCTGTGGAGGACAAGGCTCTCTCGAACCGAACAGGGACAGCGAACGGTTGGCCTCGGCGCTGCGCGGTGCCCGGCTGGCGGCCGGGGCACCGGAGCTCGCGACCGTGTGCCCTCCCGGCATCAAGGTCAGCGTCATACAGGCAGCCTTGCAAGGAAGGGCTGTTCCGCCTTGGTCGGTCCTGCGGATTTTCCTCGCCGCCCTGGAAGCGGATCCGAACTCCTACGAGGCTTTGTGGCTGGCCGCGCGCGTGGCGGACCTGGCTGGGCGGGAAGGAGAAGTACGGCCATGAGGCGGGCCCGCATCTGCGATACCCGGATCGGGTTCGAGGCGTTCTGCGAGGCGAACAGGGAGTCCTACATCCGGTATGCCGAGAAGTGGGTCGACGACCGCGCGGAGGCAAGGCTCTGCGTCGAGGCCGTGTTCGACGCCCTGGAGCCCCAGTGGGTGAGCGTGCTGGGCACGCAGTCCCCGCAGCACGGGTCTGGGAGGACCTGCGGGCCGAGGCCGCTCATCGCACAACGGATGCCGGCAGTCCGGCGGAGAAGTTCCATGCCGTTCTTCGCAACGACCAGGCCGACATCGTCCTGCTCCACCACGACCTGTGTCTGCCGCTGGATCGCGCTGCCCGTCTGATGGGCCTGCCCGGACCTATCGCGCAGGCCCTCCTGCGCGGAGCCGAACGCGATCTCAGCAAGCAGTTCGAGGCGTAAAGACGCCCGGCGCACACCCGAAGACCGGGTGTGCGCCGGGCGTTTCGTGCCCCACTCCTCGCGTATCTGACCATCACTGCACTCATCAGAGTGACTAGCCGTCAGTGACGCCCCTCCTAGGATGAGTCCTTACATTCAGGCAGAGTTGGCCCCGGCCAGGGCTCAGGGGAGCACGTATGACCTACGGGGAGAAACCCCAAACTCACGTCATCGACAGCAGTCATGCCAGCGCGGCACGCATGTATGACTGGCTCTTGGGGGGAACGCAGAACTACGAGGTCGACAGGTCCGCCTGCGCGGAGCTCCTGAAGATCGCGCCGAGCACCCAGCAGCTGGCCCGCAACAACCGTGACTTCCTCCGGCGGGTCGTACGCTTCCTCGCCGAGGAAAAGGGCATTACCCAGTTTCTCGACCACGGCAGCGGTCTGCCGACCCAGGACAATGTCCACGAAGTCGCCCAGCGCGTCCACCACGACGCCAAGGTCGTGTACGTCGACAACGACCCGATGGTCCTCGCCCACGCCGAGACCTACCTCGACGACAACGAGAACACCATGGTCGTCGACCTCGACATGCGACGCACGCAGGACATAAGGAACGCCACCAGCGGCTTCCTCGACTGGGACGAGCCCATCGCCGCCCTGTTCGTCTCCGTCCTGCACTGCATCCCCGACACCGAGGACGAGAACGATCCGGCCGCTGTCATAAGGACCATCTCCGAACAGCTCCCGGCCGGCAGCTACATGGTCATCTGCCAACTCGTCAGCGAGGACGAGAAGGTCCGCGACGGCGTCACCCAGCTCATGAGAGACGCAACCGAAGGAAGATGGGGACGTGTACGCGAACCCGCCGAAGTAAGACGCTACTTCGACACACTCGACATCATCGATCCCCCCGGCCTGGTCGACGTGATCGACTGGCGTCCCGACTCCCCGCCACCGCCCAAGGACATGCGGCTGACCGACTGGATCGAGTGGGGCGGCGTCGGTAGCGTCAAGACGACCCGGTGACCCCACGCGGAGCAGCCGGCCCGAAACCCGCCTCTAGCCCGGCTGCTCCGCCGCCAGCTCTTCCCAGTGGGCAACGGCACGCTCCAGCGCCTCGGTGTTCTTCTTTCCCTTGTGGACGTTGGCCCGGAGATTGTCCAGCAGCTTCCGGGTACGGTCCAGCTGGGGCTTGTTTGTGATGTAGTTCGCCCCGTCCGCGTGCTCCGAGTACGCCAGCTCCTGGCTCTGCCCTTCTTCGAAGGTCATGTGGTAAACCGACGTGGGGGGAGCCATGTACCAGTCCGGGAGGATTCGCACGCTGACGTTCCTGGTCGCGTGTGCTTTACGGAGGAAGCGCATCTGTTCCGCCATCATGCCGGCGGGCCCGTAGGGCTGGTAGAGAACCTTCTCCCAGATCAGCGCCACGAAGTTGGGCCGCCGCTGGCCGAGCATCAGCTGACGCTGCTTCCTGAGCCCAACGATGAGTTCGATCTCATTGTCGGGGCGTTCCAGCTCTATCATCCGGGTCAGCGCACGAGCGTAGTCCTCGGTCTGCAGGAGCCCGGGAACCACACGAGACTCGTAGACGGTGATCCAGTCAGCAGACCGCTCCAAGCGAATGAGCCGCTTGAGGTAGTTCGGCGTCACATCGGCGAACCTCGCGAAGAGGTCCTCATTCCCCGTCTGCTGGTGAAGCTGATCGAGGAGAGCGCGATCCTGCCGGGAAACACCGTAGAACAGCGCCAGATCGTTCAAGTCCCGGTACTTGACGGGGCTCTGGCCCCGTTCCATCCGGCTGATCTTCGACGTGGAACCGCGGATCACCCGCGCCGCGTCCGCCAGCGTGTAGCCCCGCCGCTCACGATGGGCCCGAAGCTCGTCGCCCAGCATCCTGTCGCTGAGGCGGTCCCCCCCGTCCTGCATCGGCACTACCGGCGCGTCACGGTCGGGCTGACGCATGTGGGCGGCGGGCATACAGTCTCCGGCAGATAGTGAACAGTCATTTATCCACAGAATGCAGGAGGGATACCCGCCGCCACAAATTATGGCCAAAGCCTCACCCGGCGCTTACCTCAGACGTCAAGGCGGTCGAACTCCTCCGCCTTGGCGCCCACCAGGAAGGCACTCCACTCCGCCGGCGTGAATACCAGCGCCGGCCCCTCGGGGAACCTCGAGTTCCGGAGAGCGACCGCGCCGCCCTTCAGGCCCGCAGCCTCGACGCACTCGCCGGCGCCGATGCTCGCGCTCGCCTTCCTCCACGTAACACCCTGGATGGCATTCGCCGAAATCCCGTTCTCCACCACCATCGCCGCGACCTCCCTCTCTGTCGACTTTCATCGGCCGCGACCCTTTCTGCCCAATTCCCATACGGGAACCCGAAGAGCCGCAGATGCAAGACTAGAAGCCTGCACCTTGCATGGTCATTTCCCGAAAGAGTGCAGTTCGATTCCTTTTTTCGAATAATCCGATCTTCGTCAGATGTCTGAAGTGGAGCCTTCCCGCAGGAGCTACCCAGTTCCCACGCTGTCCTCCCGAGGAACCTTCTGTTCTGCTATCAGGCAGGGCAGGGGCCTCGAAGCTCTCTGGAATCCACTGGCGGTGGAGCCAAGTTCCGGCATCGGAACCGGGAGGCTGACAGACTCTCCGCAGCAGCGAGGGAGGCTTCGTGGGTTTCGGTTCCCGCATCGGCGTGCCGGGCCCGAACGTGCGCGTCTCGGCCAGGGGTGTACAGACATGGTCCCCGCGCGAGCGGGGGTGATCCGAGCCCCGGCAAGTAGCCGGACAGCTGGGAAGCGTGCTCCTCGCATGCGCGGAGAGCACCAAACCATCTCAGCCTCCTCCAGCGCCTAGATCGACCCACCTCCGCCTGCACGGAGAGCACCACTCGCCCGGTCGCGCGATCTGGGCGATGTGCGACCCACCTCCGCCTGCGCGGAGAGCACCCCTGCTGCTCGATCTTGTGTGGTGCCCGGAACCGACCCACCTCCGCCTGCGCGGAGAGCACTGTGATCTAGGTCACTCCGATTTTCACGTTTGCGACCCACCTCCGCCTGCGCGGAGAGCACACGTCGATCCACGAGATGGTGGTGTGCGACTTCGACCCACCTCCGCCTGCGCGGAGAGCACGGCGTCGACACCCCGCAGGAAAAGCGCGACCTCGACCCACCTCCGCCTGCGCGGAGAGCACAGCAGACCGTCCAGGGTGACTAGGAGGCCGGCCGACCCACCTCCGCCTGCGCGGAGAGCACCTCGCGGGAGACCACCCAGTTCTTCTTGGCGGCGACCCACCTCCGCCTGCGCGGAGAGCACTCGGAGTGCAGCTGATACGCGATCTTCGTGTGCGACCCACCTCCGCCTGCGCGGAGAGCACTCAGGTCAGCAGGGGCGACCCGAGAAGCACGGCGACCCACCTCCGCCTGCGCGGAGAGCACGTCTTGCCGGCGGCGTCGATGGTGACGGGGAGCGACCCACCTCCGCCTGCGCGGAGAGCACAGACCCGCCCGCAGTCGCAGGAGCGCGAGCCGCGACCCACCTCCGCCTGCGCGGAGAGCACGCGGCATCAGTGATGTCGGTGCGCATCTGCTACGACCCACCTCCGCCTGCGCGGAGAGCACCCCGGACCGTCGAACCCGGACCACGAGAACGCCGACCCACCTCCGCCTGCGCGGAGAGCACGCCTTGGTGCCCTTGAGTTGCTTGACCAGGTACGACCCACCTCCGCCTGCGCGGAGAGCACGGGTCTAGGTCCGCCGCGAAGACGGTCCGAGCGACCCACCTCCGCCTGCGCGGAGAGCACGCGGTCGACATCATGACCACCGACAAGGACTGCGACCCACCTCCGCCTGCGCGGAGAGCACGTGATCCACCTCCTCCGCCTGGCCCCCTGTGCCGACCCACCTCCGCCTGCGCGGAGAGCACGACACGAGGGCGAGCCTCCCGGCCGCCATGTGCGACCCACCTCCGCCTGCGCGGAGAGCACTCCTGGTCCTGTTGCTCCCCAGGGTCCTCGATCGACCCACCTCCGCCTGCGCGGAGAGCACTCGACACCGGCTGAACGCATCAGCTCAATGGCCGACCCACCTCCGCCTGCGCGGAGAGCACCCTTCCTGAGCAGGCATTCTAAGAGGGCTTTGCCGTTTCTTGACGATTCTTTTCTTTCGAAAGGAACGTCAGCACGTCTGCCTCCACAAGCCTGGTCACAACGGCCAAGCCTACGGGACATCAGCCGGAGCAGTACGCCCTGCTGCAGTGCGCCGAGGCAGGCGTCGCACCACGAGGGCTTGCAGATCGGGGCGTTGTCAGTGCCGCCTGATACCTGTGGTGTCGTGACAGAACTTGATGTCGTCTCCGCATGTGCCGCCAGCCCCGACTGCCGTCTGTGGGGTAAGGAACGCGGCTTGGAGCGTCCTTACCCGGTCATCTGCCATCTTCTGGATGCGGCGGCTGTGTTCGGCGTGCTGTGGGATGTGGTGCTGAGTTCCCAGATCCGGGCACGTATCGCGGATGCCGTGCAGCTGTCCGAGCCGGAGGCTCGGCAGGTCCTGTCGTTCTGGGCGGGCCTGCACGATCTCGGAAGATCACTCCGCCTTTTCAGGCTCAGGTGCCTGCGGCTTTCGCGGCCGTGCGGAAGGAGCCGGCGTACTTCGCCGTTCCGGGGGCCGAGCACGAGACCGCTTTCCGGCATGAGGTGGCGACGCACTGGGCGGTGACCTCGCTCCTGGACGAGATCGGTTACCCGGGTGACCTCAATCGGATGCGGCGAGCGGTGAGTCATCAGGTGGCCCAGTTGCTCGGTGGTCATCACGGCGTGTTCGGTAAGCCGTTGTTGAAGCGGAAGCTGAGTGCCGGGAGTGTCTATGCACCAGGTCTCGGCGAGCAAGGTTGGGCCGATCAGCGCCGTCAGCACTTCAGCGAGCTGCGGCGGGTGGTGGGGGCGGTGGCCTTGCCGAAAGGTGGGCTGCCGGCTGAACTCTCCGTTGTCGTTGCCGGTCTGATCGTGGTGGCGGACTGGCTGGCGAGCCAGGCCGACTGGATCAAGCCGCTTCTGCCCGCGGCAGGGTGGAAGGCGACGCCCCGGGCGCTGGACGAGCACTGGGCCAGGGCGTCTTATGCCGCTCCCGGCGTAGTGAGGGCCGCACAGCTGGGCCGGGCGGATTTCGCTCTCCAGCAGTTCGAGGGGATGTTCCCGTTCTCTCCCAATCCCTTGCAACGGGACTTGGTGGAGCACCTTCCCGGGCTGGCGGCAACGCGGGGTTCCGGTCTGCTGCTGGTCACTGCCCCCACCGGTGACGGAAAGACCGAGGCCGCGCTGTATGCGGCTGCGGTGCTCGGGCGGGTGGCGGGGGCGCGCGGGCTGTATTTCGCGTTGCCGACGATGGCGACGGCGGACGGCATGTTCCCTCGGGTGGCCGCTTTTGCCGATCAGGCATTGTACGGGGAGCGTGCGCTGACGCTTTTGCACTCCATGGCCTGGCTCGGGCCCGCCAACGACAGTTCTACCGGCACCGGTTCGGCGGCAGCGGGCGGGGGTGCGGTGGTTGCGGAGCAAAGCACGGCGACCACTGCCGGAACCTGGCTGCGGGGGCTGAATCGCGGCCTTCTCGCGCCGCTGGGAGCGGGGACGATCGATCAGGTGCTGGCCGGTGTGCTTCCCCTGCGGTACAACGTGCTGCGCCTGCTGGGTGTCTCGGACAAGGTCCTGGTGATCGACGAGGCCCATGCGTACGGACCGTGGATGCACAGCCTGATGACCCGGTTGCTCGAGTGGCTCGGGGCGTTCGGCGCTCCGGTGGTGCTGCTGTCGGCGACTCTGACGGGTTCCACGGCGGGTTCGCTGGTGAACGCCTACCGGCGGGGCGCCGGTTTCCTGGAGCCGGCGGAGGTGAGGCCGTGCTACCCGGGCTGGCTGTTCGCGGACGCGGCGAGCGGCCGGGTGTCCACGCCGCGCGCGACGCTGACTGAGCGGGCTCGGACCGTGGACGTCGAGGTCCGGGGTGTGAGTTGGGACAGCCTGGACGCTCCGGATTCGGCTGTCCGCAGGGGCGGGAGACGCGAACGGCTGCGGGCGCAGTTGCGGCAGGTGGCAGACGAGGGTGGGACCGCTCTGGTGTGCTGTACGACTGTCACTGAAGCCCAGGCGACCTACCGGGACTTGTGTGCGGCGTTTCCCGAACTGAACCGGCGAGAGGGCGGGCTCCGGATTCTGCACTCGCGTTACCAGGCCCGGGAGCGCCGGCGGATCAGCAGGGATTGCGAGAAGGCGTACGGCAAGCCCGCCGCGGGCGAGGAGATCGGGGTGCGGGCGGGATCGATCCTGGTGGCGACCCAAGTAGTGGAGCAGTCACTGGATTTCGACTTCGATCTCGTCATCAGTGATCTCGCTCCGCTCGCCCAGCTGTTGCAGCGAGTGGGCCGGGGCCGGCGGCACCGGCGGGGGCCGGAGGGGCGGCCTTCCTGGGCGCAGGCGGAGGAGCGTCCCAAACTGGTGGTCCTGGAGCCGGTAGACGGTGAGGGCCGCACGAAGGTTCCGCCGGTCTGGGGCACGGTGTACGACCACGGGCTGCTTGTTCGCACCGCGGAGCTACTGCGCCGGGAGCAGGCGGGCGGGATCGAGGTTCCCGGCGATGTGCAGCGGCTGGTCGACGCCGTGTACGCGGCGGACTTCGTCGAAGGTCTGGATGCGGCGGTGAAGCAGGAGCTGGCGCGGATGGATCTGGAACGCGCGGCGAAGGAGACGGCCGAGTCGCACCTGGCTCGGATGGCGACGATCTGCGGGCCGCACGATGTCGAGGGAGACCTCGGCAGGCTCAGCGCACTCCAGGACGGTGTGACCGAGGAGCTGTTGACGACCCGGCTGGGAGCGGACACCGGACGTGTCCTGCTGCTGTACACCCAGTCCGGTGGGGAGTTGACGCTCGACGAGGAAGGCACCATGAGTCTGTCCGCTCTGGCGCGTAGATCGACGCCCACGCGCGAGGAACTGGGCTTGATCATGTCCCGGGTCGCTCCTGTCCCCGGGTCGTGGCTGCCTGAGGGCGAAGGCATTCCTCATCCCGCCGGCTGGGAGAAGCAGGCGGTTCTTCGCGGGCTCGTTCTGGTGGCCGTGAACCGCGAACCGGACAGTACGAGCTGGCGCGGGCGTCACGGGAAGCGATCAATTTCTGTCTCATCAGTGGGCCTTGAGATCAATTGAAGCCAGCTACCGGCAAAGCATTTCCCCAGTGGCAGCAGGCTTGGTGAGATTCATCCAGCAAGGCACGCATCACCCGACGGGCCGAAGGGTGGCGTCCCCTGTCGGGCAGTACGCCCGCTTGCGCGGGCACAGGGGTGGGTTGACCCGATTGCCCCAGTGGCGGCAGGCGAGTCACCTCCGTCTGCACGAAGACCCCCGTCGCATTGTGACTCCTGAGAGGCATTGATGCCCGCACGTTCGCACAGCACAGCAGAAGCGCCGCTCTTCCCGGTCATCTGGGCGCCGCACGCGCACAGCAGTACCTCCGAACCTCTCCCCCGGATGCTGGGCTTTCGTGAGCTACTGCTGCGCAGCCACGACATCACGGGGCTCGCGGTCGCCGAACCGCCCGCGCACTCGGCTCTGCTGCGCATCCTGTACGCCCTGACCGCTCGGGTCACCCGGCTCGACGAAAGCGGTCCCGGTGACTGGGGCGAGCGCCGCATGGACGTAGTCGAGGCGGGACGGCTTCCCGCCGAGGCGATCGAGGAGTACTTCGCCGCCTGGGGGCACCGCTTCTTCGTCTTCGACGGTGAAGGGGGACGGCCCTGGATGCAGGACCCGCGCCTGGCGGAGCAGTGCGACGCCGACAACACCGCGGGCGTGAACAAGCTGATCGTGACCCGGCCCGCGGGCAACAACCACTCCTGGTTCACCCACGTCAGCCCCCTGTCCCCCACTCTCCCGACGGTGTCCGAGGCCATTCTCAACCTGCTGGTCTGGCACTTCTACGGTCCCTCCGGCAGATGCTCGGCCCGTGACGTGGGGTGTGAAGAGTGCCAGTGCCACCGCCGGTCCGCTGAGGACCGCACTGTCGTACCATCCTGAGGGCGAAACTCTCTTCCAGACCCTGCTGGCAGGGCTCACCCCGCCGGAGGCCACGGTCCGCCGTGATGTCGATCTGTGTCCGTGGGAGTGGGAGGAACTGCCCGATCCCGAGAGCCCGCCCACTGACAGAACCGGCCCGCTGGCACTGCTCACCGCCTGCTCCTCACATGCCCTGCTGCTCGTGGCGGACGAGGAACGACCGGATACGGTGGCGGACGCGTTCATCACGTGGGCATACCGCGGCGAGCGCATCCCCCGGGACGACGCCTATCTGATCTGGCAGATCAGCCAGCAGGGCAACCGCTACCCGCGGCCCGCGGACTCACGTCGGGGGCTGTGGCGTGATGTGGACGCCCTGCTGCTGTACGAGGCGGGCGGGCCGGCGCAGCCACGGCGGCCGAAGGTGTTCGACACCGCCTTCGAGGTCGCCGAGATCCTGCGGGTAAGAGCGCTGGGATTCGAACAGGAGGGCCAGGCCAAGGACCGGCAGTTCGTCGAGGGGTCCACCCCTCCCCTGCTGGGCTTCGTGGAGGAAGACGCCCCGCGCACCGAAGCCGCGGTGGGCCGACTGCGCCGACTCGGTGAGCTGTATGGCCACAGGCTGGAGCGCGCGGTGCGCAAAGCCTGGTCCCTCTACGTCGACGACCCCAAGGCCGAGCACTCCACCTGGTCCGCCGAGGCCGGCGCCCGCTACTGGCCGCAGGCGGAGACGGAATTCTGGTCGCGCTACCGCCGGCTCGACCGCTCCTCGGCCTCGCTCGAAGCGGGCCTGGACCGAAAAGCGACGCGCAAGGCATTCCTCGCCCTGGCAGAACGCAGCTACGACACGGTCACCGCACCCCTCGCGTCCCATGCGCGCGGTGCCAGAGCTGTGGCCGAGGCCCGTATCGAGCTGTACGGGGGTCGGCGCACCACTAAGGGCGCAGGAAGCGGCATCGCGGCCGGTTCCGGCCTCGAGCCCACCGGATCGGATCAGGGAGTGTCCGTATGACCACCCAGCCACCACGAGCGGCTGTCGACCTTCGCCGAGAGCACCTGCACAAGTACGTCGCCTGGATCACGGACGCGTGCCGTGAGCCTGGTACCCGCAGCGCGCTGCGCGCGGGTTTGGGCCGGGACCTGGACCGTGTGCGTCCGATGCACCGGATCGTGGCTTCCTGGCTTCCCCGCCACCGCCCTGTGCCCGAGACGGAAGAGCGCGCCTTCTACCTGATCGCGTCGATGATCGCCGACCGACCGCGGCACACGTTCACGGCCGAGGACGAACCCGCCGAGGCCGCCGAGGAAGCCGCCCCTACGCCCCCTGCGGCAGATGGCCCCGGCTCGGCCCCGGCGCGAGAGGACGAGGACACATGGTCCGAGCGCTGGGGCCGGAGTCTGGGCCACTGTCTCGCGCAGGCTGTCGTCGAGGGCCCCGGGCGTGAACGCGAGATGCGCATCTCCAACGCCGAGGCCCGGCTGCACCTGCTGACCCGGCAGAGTGCCGCCGGGCTGCACCGCCACCTGCCGGCCACCGTGCGCTACCTGCAGCAGACCGGCATCGATATCGACTGGGTCCGGCTGATGGAAGACCTGATCGCCTGGCCGGCCCGTTCAGGGCGCATCAGTCGCCGCTGGCTCCAGGACTACTACCGGGAGACCACCCGGTCCCGCAATGACAAAGCGACCAGGAAGACCAGGGAGACCTCCTGCACCCCGGCCCGGACAGCGCACCGTAACCGTCTCTCGCCCAGCTGTTTTACGGCCCGCCCTCCGTTGCACGCCACCACGACCGAAAGTGACCAGCCATGACATCGAGCACCGCCCGCTTCATCGACATCCACGTCCTTCACCCTGTCCCGTTCTCGAATCTGAACCGGGATGACGCCAACGCCGTCAAGACCGTGCAGTACGGCGGCACGCTGCGCACCCGGGTCAGCAGCCAGTGCTGGAAGCGCGCGGCACGCGAGGACTTCCAGACGCACATCGGTCAGGCCGCCCTGCGCACCCGGCGCATCGGTGAGCGGGTCACGCGCGAACTGCAGGAGCGGGGGTGGCCGGCCGATCTGGCACTGCGGGCCGGCGGACACCTCGCGGCGGGCAGCAGCATCAAGTTCGAACTGGCCAAGGACAAGGACAAGGAGATCATCCCCAACAAGGTCCTGACCAACGTCATGGTCTACGTCCCCGAGGTGGCCGTCGGCGACCTCGCCGACCTCGCCGAGGAGTTCCGCCCGCAGTTGGAGGTGGCCAAGGACATCAAGAAGCCCGCGGACAAGAGCGTGCTGCCCAAGGACCGCATCGAGACGGTCCTGCGCTCCCGCAACGGAGTCATCAACCTGTTCGGCCGGATGCTCGCCGAGGTCGACGAAGCCGGCGTCGACGGCGCCGTCCAGGTCGCCCACGCTCTGACCACCCACACCACCGACGTCGAGGTGGACTACTTCAGCGCGGTCGACGACATCACCGCGGCCTGGAAGGACAGCACCGGCAGCGGCCACATGGGGCACGCCGAGTACAGTGCTGGCACCTTCTACCGGTTCGCCACCGTCGACCTGCGCGACCTGGCGGCGAACATCGGCCACGAGCCGGACGCGCTGCGCGAGCTCACCAGCGCTTTCCTGTCCGCCTTCATCGAATCGGTGCCGCACGCCAAGAAGAACTCCACCGCGCCGCACACCCTGCCCAGCCTGATCCACCTCTCCGTACGCACCGACCGTCCCGTCTCCTACGCGGCAGCCTTCGAAAAGCCGGTCCGCGCCACCGAAACCAGCGGTTTCGCCGAGCCCTCCGCCGACCACCTCAGCGCCTACGCCCAGGCGGCCAACGCCATGCTCGGCAACGGCCGGATCCTCACCTCCGGTTTCCTCAGCACCGCCTCCAAGGACCTGTCGGGCCTCGGCATCCGCTACGGCTCCCTCGACGAGCTCCTGAAGACCACCCTGACCAGCGCCCTCACCCCGCACCGGCCGGAACCAGCGCATGAGCAGCCCCGCCACTCCCCTGCCCGAGCCCGGCCTGCTGCTGCGGCTGACGGCTCCTTTGCAGTCCTGGGGCGAGCACAGCCACTTCACCGACCGTGACACCGCCGCCTTCCCCACCCGCTCCGGGGTCATCGGACTGCTGGCCGCAGCCCTGGGCCGCCGCCGCGGCCAGTCCATCACCGACCTGACCCGTCTGTCTTTGACCGTACGGGCCGACCGGCCCGGCGTGCGCCTGCGCGACCTGCACACCGTCGGCGGCGGCCTGCCCGCCAAAGCCACCGTCACCACCGCCGAGGGGAAAAAACGCAGCGGCGAGACCACCACACTGCTCAGCCACCGCCACTACCTCGCCGACGCGGCCTTCACCATCGCCCTCACCGCACCCCCACCCCAGGCACCACACAGGCGGAGCACACCGACCACCACGATCTGCTCGCGCGCTGCGAAAACGCCCTGCGTTTCCCGCAGTGGCCGCTCTACCTCGGCCGCCGCTCCTGCCCGCCAGAAGGCCCCCTCCTTGTGGCCCGCACCGACGACGCACTGCACCACCTGGTCCGCCTCCCCCTGGCCGCGACCGCCCCGGCACCCTCCGGCATCGAGTTCCTCTCCGACCGGCCCCTGCACACCCTGCCCGTCCCCGAGAACCTGCTCACCGCCGACGCGAGCGACGGCGCCCACCCCTCGGGCCAGGCCACCGACGAACCCCTCACCTTCCACACCACACGCCGTACCTACCGGGCCCGCCCCCTCTACCGGCGCTCCCTGCACCTGCCCGCCGAGCAGTACGCGGGCCTGGGCACCAAGCAGCTCGACGCCCTGAACACCTACCTGTCCCGCCACCTGCCGGAAACCATGGAAGGAAACCGTCCGTGACCGTCTGGCTCACCCGTATCGCCCCCGACCCGCGCTCGGCCCAGGCCCGCAACGACACCGCCGGCACCCGCATGAGCCTCGCCCTCCACCAGCGCCTCATGGCCCTCTTCCCCCCGGACGCCGGGCCGGACCCGCGAGCCCGGTTCAACGTGCTCTTCCGCGCCGAGGACACCCCCCACGGCCTGCACCTACTGATGCAAAGCACCCACCAGCCCGACCTGGCCCGGCTCCCCGAGAACTACGGGACCTCCCTCTCCCGCCCCCTCGACGCCCTCCTCAATGCCCTGCGCCCCGGTCTCACCGTCCGTTACCGCTGCATCGCCAACGCCGTCCGCCGCCCCGGACACACCACCCGCGCCCACTACAACCTCCCGCCGTCGTCCCCCTCCACGGCGCAGCGGCCGACACCTGGTGGGAAGGACAGGCACAAGCCGCCGGACTCACCCCCCACACCATCGAATCCACCTCCCTCGACGCCGCAGGCGGGCGCCACGGCAAGCGCGGCACAACCACCACCCACGTCCTCGTCCGCCACGCCCGCACCCGCTTCGACGGCACCGCCACCATCGAAAACCCCGAACTGCTCCGCACGAAAATCACCGAAGGCATCGGACGCGGAAAAGCCTACGGATGCGGCCTGCTCACCATCGCCCCCGCCCGAGGGCCCCAGTGACCAATTCCAACCCCGCACCGAACGCCGCCCGTTCCCACGGGCGGCGTCGCCTTGCCTCACCCACAGTCGCCATGCTCCCGCGCGTCGCGGACTCCCTCTCCTTCCTCTACCTGGACATCGTCCGCATCCACCAGGACGACACCGGGGTGTGCGCCGAAGTCACCAGCGAACGACGCGGCACCGAAACCGTCTACCTCCCCACCGCAGCCCTCTCCTGCGTCCTCCTGGGCCCCGGCACCTCCATCACCGCCCGCGCACTGGCCACCTTCGCCCGCCACGGAACCACAGTCCTGATCACCGGCACCGGCGGCGTCCGCTGCTACGCCGCCACCCTGCTCGACTCCCTCACAACCACCTGGCTGGAACACCAGACACGGGCCTGGGCCGACGACACCCGACGACTCGCCGTCGCCACCGCCATGTACGAAAAACGCTTCGGCCCCGGCACCGTCCCCGCCGGCGCCAACTTCGACCAACTCCGCGGCTTCGAGGGACAACGCGTCAAAGCCCTCTACCAACTCCTCGCCCGCCAATACAAGATCGGCCGCTTCCGCCGCGCCTACGACCCGGACTCCTGGGACACCCAGGACCCCGTCAACCTCGCCCTGTCCTCCGCCAACACCTGCCTGTACGGCATCGTCCACGCCGCGATCCTCGCCCTCGGCTGCTCCCCCGCCCTGGGCTTCGTCCACAACGGCAACCAGCAAGCCTTCGTCTACGACATCGCCGACCTCTACAAAGCCGACCTCACCATCCCGCTCGCCTTCTCCCTCCACAATTCGCCCGACCCCGAAGCCACAGCCCGCCGCTCCTTCCGCGACGGCCTGCGACTGTTCAAACTGCTCCCCCGCATCGTCACCGACATCCAAACCCTCCTCGCCCCGGTCACCCCGCCAACATCCCTGACCCCGAAGAGCAACTCGTAGACCTCTGGGACCCCATCACCGGAACCGTCCCCGGCGGCACCAACCACACCCCGGCCCCTGACCACACCCCGTGAGAACCCCACCACCATGCCCTCGATGATCGTCATCTCCGCCACAGCCGTACCCGCCCACCTCCGCGGCGCCCTCACCCGCTGGCTTCTCGAAGTCACACCCGAGCTGTACATCGGCACCGTCTCCGCCCGCGTCCGCGACGAACTCTGGACCTCCGTCACCGCCTGCACCGCCGACGGCGCTGCTGTCCTCGCCTATCCCGCCGCCAACGAGCAAGGTTTCACCCTCCGTACCGCTGGCAGCCGACGGCGCTCACCCATCGACTTCGACGGGCTCACACTGATGGCCTTCGAGAAGAAGAGTCAAGGAATGGAAAAGCCCTTTTAGAATGGCAGGTCAGGAAGGGTGCTCTCCGCGCAGGCGGAGGTGGGTCCTCGCCGACCCCACCCAACTCCGCGCCGCGATCGTGCTCTCCGCGCAGGCGGAGGTGGGTCGGAGAGGCAGTGACAGCACAGCCCGACCACCACGTGCTCTCCGCGCAGGCGGAGGTGGGTCGCTCAAGGACTTCGTCGAGCGCGAGGGCCACGCGTGCTCTCCGCGCAGGCGGAGGTGGGTCGTGCTCTGAGCTGGGGTGATGGGTGCGGTACCGGTGCTCTCCGCGCAGGCGGAGGTGGGTCGGTGAAGGGATGGATCGGAAGCCGCGGGCGCCCGTGCTCTCCGCGCAGGCGGAGGTGGGTCGTCCCTCCTCATCGAACAGGGACTTCCTTTGCCGTGCTCTCCGCGCAGGCGGAGGTGGGTCGCCCCTCCGCCGGTGCCTTCCGGTTCCGCTTCCGTGCTCTCCGCGCAGGCGGAGGTGGGTCGGCGATCCTGGCCCAGGCCGATGCCGACCAGGCGTGCTCTCCGCGCAGGCGGAGGTGGGTCGGCGCCACACCGTGCCCCAGTCGTCCGTGACCCGTGCTCTCCGCGCAGGCGGAGGTGGGTCGGACCGGATCCGCGCGGCCCGCCGTCTGCGGGTGTGCTCTCCGCGCAGGCGGAGGTGGGTCGTCCTGGAGGAGCTCGCGGGTGGGTGGCGGCATGTGCTCTCCGCGCAGGCGGAGGTGGGTCGGGCGAAGAACCCCCGTGGATCTACACGTACCAGTGCTCTCCGCGCAGGCGGAGGTGGGTCGGGACCGTGGTCGCCCACCAGGGCCACACCACCGTGCTCTCCGCGCAGGCGGAGGTGGGTCGGGAGTGTTCGCGTGAAGACGCTCGACACCATCGTGCTCTCCGCGCAGGCGGAGGTGGGTCGCGAGCGCCGGCGGACGCTGCTGAGGAGCGGCTGTGCTCTCCGCGCAGGCGGAGGTGGGTCCACGCGGGAAGGCCCGTGCGGGTGACGGTGACCGTGCTCTCCGCGCAGGCGGAGGTGGGTCGCCGGTGGCCTGCTGGCGGGCCAGGGTGTCGAGTGCTCTCCGCGCAGGCGGAGGTGGGTCCACGCGGGAAGGCCCGTGCGGGTGACGGTGACCGTGCTCTCCGCGCAGGCGGAGGTGGGTCGCCGGTGGCCTGCTGGCGGGCCAGGGTGTCGAAGTGCTCTCCGCGCAGGCGGAGGTGGGTCGGCGCAGCAGGGCGACCAGGAGGCACACCGGGAGTGCTCTCCGCGCAGGCGGAGGTGGGTCGCCGGTGGCCTGCTGGCGGGCCAGGGTGTCGAAGTGCTCTCCGCGGAGGTGGGTCGGCGCAGCAGGGCGACCAGGAGGCACACCGGGAGTGCTCTCCGCGCAGGCGGAGGTGGGTCGCTCGATACCCAGAAGCAGATCGACGCCGCCGAGTGCTCTCCGCGCAGGCGGAGGTGGGTCGCTCGATACCCAGAAGCAGATCGACGCCGCCGAGTGCTCTCCGCGCAGGCGGAGGTGGGTCGCTCCTGGAACCGCTTGGCGACCCACCCCGTGGAGTGCTCTCCGCGCAGGCGGAGGTGGGTCGCGGACCGGAGGAAGGCCCTCCGCGCCCAGCGCGTGCTCTCCGCGCAGGCAGAGGTGGGTCGGACCGACCGCCTGCGGCCCTGAGCGCGGGTGGGTGCTCTCCGCGCAGGCGGAGGTGGGTCGGCGACGACGCAGTAGATGTCGATGCACACCGGGTGCTCTCCGCGCAGGCGGAGGTGGGTCGGATCGGCGGCGTGTCCTACCTGCACACCCTGGGTGCTCTCCGCGCAGGCGGAGGTGGGTCGATGTGGCGCACCTGGGTCACGGAGAACCCGGAGTGCTCTCCGCGCAGGCGGAGGTGGGTCGGCATCGCCGATCGCGCGGATCACGTTCGCCGAGTGCTCTCCGCGCAGGCGGAGGTGGGTCGGGAGGGGAGGCTCCTCAGCCACCCCTCTGTATGTGCTCTCCGCGCAGGCGGAGGTGGGTCGTAGGCGCCGGTGATCCTCCGGGAGCACCGAGGTGCTCTCCGCGCAGGCGAAGGTGGGTCTACGCGTGGCCCAGGTGGTCGCGGGCGCCGGCCGTGCTCTCCGCGCAGGCGGAGGTGGGTCGTCCTGACCGGCCTTCGCCGCGTCCGCGAGCCAGTGCTCTCCGCGCAGGCGGAGGTGGGTCGGCCCGCGTGCACGCGCCGGAGGAGACCCTACGGTGCTCTCCGCGCAGGCGGAGGTGGGTCGTCACACCAGCCCCACAGGGGATTTCTGCACTTGTGCTCTCCGCGCAGGCGGAGGTGGGTCGCGCTCCAGGCTCCAGAGGGCGAGTCCGATGGTGTGCTCTCCGCGCAGGCGGAGGTGGGTCGCTCATGAGCGAGGTAATCGCGGATAGCCTCAAGTGCTCTCCGCGCAGGCGGAGGTGGGTCTACTCCCCTGGTCAGTCGGCCGCGGGCCTGCCCGTGCTCTCCGCGCAGGCGGAGGTGGGTCGGTGCTGCAGGAGGAGTCCGGGCGCCTCCACGAGTGCTCTCCGCGCAGGCGGAGGTGGGTCGGTGCCGGGCCGTTCCACCGACCAGCCGTTGTGGTGCTCTCCGCGCAGGCGGAGGTGGGTCGATCGACCCGTGGGGCCCCCAGGGCAACATGATGTGCTCTCCGCGCAGGCGGAGGTGGGTCGCCCTGTGCGAGTGGGTGGGTCGGGCTGTGGGGTGCTCTCCGCGCAGGCGGAGGTGGGTCGGACGGAGGTAAGGAGACCTTCGCGGTCTTCGAGTGCTCTCCGCGCAGGCGGAGGTGGGTCGGCGCGCTGAATGGCCGGTGTGGTGCCGTCGAGGTGCTCTTCGCGCAGGCGGAGGTGGGTCGCGCCGGGGCATCAGCGTCTGGGACGGCGAGCAGTGCTCTCCGCGCAGGCGGAGGTGGGTCGGTGTCGGGAACACCGTGGCCACGGTCCTGAGCGTGCTCTCCGCGCAGGCGGAGGTGGGTCGACCATCAAGGTCGATGCCCTCGGTGCGGAGGCGTGCTCTCCGCGCAGGCAGAGGTGGGTCGACCATCAAGGTCGATGCCCTCGGTGCGGAGGCGTGCTCTCCGCGCAGGCAGAGGTGGGTCGACGGGACGGGGCAACGTACAGGGCGCTCTTGCGTGCTCTCCGCGCAGGCGGAGGTGGGTCCAGATCGGCTGGTACCGCACCTGGGCCGAGAACGTGCTCTCCGCGCAGGCGGAGGTGGGTCGGTCACGTACTGGGCGCCGACGCGGCGAGCTTGTGCTCTCCGCGCAGGCGGAGGTGGGTCGGCCGTCGCACGGTGGGCCGAGGGCCGGTTCCAGTGCTCTCCGCGCAGGCGGAGGTGGGTCGGATCTCCTTGTCGGGGTACCGCGTCTTGATTTGTGCTCTCCGCGCAGGCGGAGGTGGGTCGCTTCATGACGCAGCTCTGGGCGGACGGCATGCGTGCTCTCCGCGCAGGCGGAGGTGGGTCGCTGGTACCGCGTCCGCCGTTCGGCAGGTGCAGGTGCTCTCCGCGCAGGCGGAGGTGGGTCGAAGTCGGCGCCGTGGCTGGTGACGACGGACGGGTGCTCTCCGCGCAGGCGGAGGTGGGTCGTCCTGGTAGATGATCTTGGCGTACTTGTCGCAGTGCTCTCCGCGCAGGCGGAGGTGGGTCGGTGCGCACGTCCGTTCGCCTGGCGGGTCTTGGGTGCTCTCCGCGCAGGCGGAGGTGGGGTGGCCGTTGCCGTCGACGATCAGGGTCGTCCGGCGTGCTCTCCGCGCAGGCGGAGGTGGGTCGGTCCAGCCCGGCCCGGAGTACGGCCGGGGCCAGTGCTCTCCGCGCAGGCGGAGGTGGGTCGGTCCAGCCCGGCCCGGAGTACGGCCGGGGCCAGTGCTCTCCGCGCAGGCGGAGGTGGGTCGTGGCCCAGGACCTCTCCGTCGGGAAGGGAGTCGTGCTCTCCGCGCAGGCGGAGGTGGGTCGCGGTGTCGCAACTACACCTTCGTGGCTCGTGGGTGCTCTCCGCGCAGGCGGAGGTGGGTCGCCGTCACGAGGAAGGGAGGGACGCACGGTGCCGTGCTCTCCGCGCAGGCGGAGGTGGGTCGGCGGGGACGGTGTTGGATATCGGCGCGCGGCAGTGCTCTCCGCGCAGGCGGAGGTGGGTCGGAATCCACAGCTTCTTCCAGCCGGGGCCGAACGTGCTCTCCGCGCAGGCGGAGGTGGGTCGGTGGCGCCGGCGACCAGCCCACCGCCCGATGCGTGCTCTCCGCCCAGGCGGAGGTGGGTCGCTGGAGAAGGAGCTGGAGCTCTGATGGACCCCGTGCTCTCCGCGCAGGCGGAGGTGGGTCGGCGGTGCGGCCCCTTCGTGTGTTGGGCGTGGAGTGCTCTCCGCGCAGGCGGAGGTGGGTCGTCGATGTTCCCGGAGCAGTTCGAGGCGTACCTGTGCTCTCCGCGCAGGCGGAGGTGGGTCGGCTTACGGAATGGAGGCCTCGAAGAAGGGCCCGTGCTCTCCGCGCAGGCGGAGGTGGGTCGGTCTCGGTCCGCGGCGCGAAGGGCACGGGCAAGTGCTCTCCGCGCAGGCGGAGGTGGGTCGCCTGACCGACGGCTGGTGGGCCGTGGGCGGAGGTGCTCTCCGCGCAGGCGGAGGTGGGTCGGAACGCGGGCCGTCCAGCATCGTGTCCCTGCGGTGCTCTCCGCGCAGGCGGAGGTGGGTCGTACAGCGCGCGGCCCGGGGGACCTTGGCCGGAGTGCTCTCCGCGCAGGCGGAGGTAGGTCGTCGACGAGGGTCGCGCGGACTCAGCGAGTGGCGTGCTCTCCGCCCAGGCGGAGGTGGGTCGTTGCCGGGCCGCTGGGCCGCGTCCGCCGGGTGTACTCTCCGCGCAAGCGGAGGTGAGCCGCAGACATGGATACACTCTGCGGTGTAATCAAGGTTTCTCCGCACAGGCGGAGGTGGGCCGCAGGAGTACGACTAGGCGTACGAGCCCATTCAGTGCTCTCCGCGCAGGCGGAGGTGGGTCGCCCCGATAGATCAGGGCTTAGATCTCGATGAGGGTATAAAAACAATCGTCTCGCAAGGGATTTCCGATCCTTACGCTTTAAGTAATTTCGGATGATGGATCTCAGCCGTACTTGCTACAGACCATCGCATAAATATCCTCCCCAGCCGCCGTGGCGGCTCCCTTCAACAGTCCGACCATCATCACGGTGACGGCCAGGAGCAGAAGGCGCTTGTACCGCTTCTTGAACCCATCAAACCACTTGCGCATGTGCCTTACCTCTATCTCACGTACGAAGCCGACTCAAACCAGACGCCGCCAGCAACGAGAAGCAGGACTACGAGTAGATGCAACGCTAGTGGAGCGAGTAGTTAAATTCGGTAGAGACTCACGCCACGGCGCGTCTCACGAATCCGGCAGAGCACAATGCGAACCGTCGAGGCGATCCTCCCTCCTTTTCTCCATACAATGCACTTTCTGTACAATATTCCTCCTGACACCTGCAAAAGATCGCAAAGCGCCCCGAACAGTAAACGCTCCCGTCTCGCCAAGGCTGCACGCTGCAGCGGAAGCCTGGAAAGCACCGCGTCCACCATCACAGCCCCTAGACGCGGAGCTCCGGCTACTGCCGACAGAGGCGTCACAGCCGCTATAGCGACGGATACGGATGGGTGGTCCTGACCAGGTGGAACACCCCACGAGCAGCGTAACGTTTGAGGCATCGGACGATTTCGCGCCGGGTCTTCCCCTACTGAATACGACGCTCGTAGTACTCCCGGGTGCGCGGGTCGAAACGCAGCGGGGTCTGCACGATCCGGTGCAGGGCAGCATTGGCCCATCTGCAGTGGATCCTTCCCGCACGAGTCGTCCAGCTCCCACACCGTCCGCCGACGAGCCCTCTGGTCTACTACCAGGCAGAGGTCTCGAAGCTCTCTGCGATCCGCCGACGACGGAGGCCAAGCTCCGGCATTGGAACCGGAAGGCCGACAGGCCCCTCCGCAGCAGCGAGGGAGGCTTCAGGGTTTCGAACTCCACGTTGGTGTGCCAGGCTCGAGCGTGCGCGTCTCGACCGGGGGGTACGGACATCCATCGGACCTCGGATGGCAGGCGTGAACGTGGGCAGCGGCCGAGCAACGCTCTCTCCGGGCGTAAGGAGCGGTTCGTGGTCCCCTCGCCAGCGGGGGTGTCCCGCCGTTCGCGTCGAAGCCGGTCCAGGGCGGCCTATGATCCCCGCGCGAGCGGGGGCGTAAGGATCACAACTCGCGGCTCATCGTGACCATAAGGAGGCGGAGCTGAGCGGCTGTCGTCCTTCGGTGCGATGGTTCTGCATGGCGGTCGTTCTTCAGGGCTAGGGACGAGCCGCCCAAGATCCGGGCCACACGCGGGCCAGCCGCCTGCAGCCAGACCGAATCATGGCCGTTTCCGCTGGTCAGCGGCTATGCGGGGCGTGTACCACCAGCAGACCAAGAATCTGCTGGTCGGCTACTCGCCGCAGTAGAGCAAGTTCTTCTGGGCGTCTTTGGCGACACACACCAGAGGAAGCTCACGAGATGACCGAGAGCGCGAGCTGCGGGCGCCGTCGTGATGCCGCCGCACGGCCTCTGCGGCTCCGGCGGCGGAACGGGCTGTCCCAGGCTGATGAGGAAGCCCAGATCGGCCAGGTCCGTTGCGGTTCGTTTCGGTCACGCCGATGCCGAGCGTGACGACTCCGGTGCCGCCCAGGGAGCACAGCAGGAGGGGCTCACACAGGACCTGCATCCCCACGACTTCCCGCCGGCCTGTGAGCGTCACAGGCTACGGTGCCGAGACCGTCCCGCCGTCACCCTTGCCGAACCGTCGAGGCAGCGGATGACCTGTCAGTAAAGTCAGCAAAGGTCAGCATTCAGCTGACCAGACCTGCTCGCACACGAACACACCCTGGAAGCCCACCCGCCGACTGCGCGACTGCGGGAGGCCGCGATACGCCGCCTCCCGCAGTCGCGACGGCAGTCGCAGGCAGGAGCCCAGCAGCCCCCAACCCACATCGACTTCGGAGAGAAAACCGCAGCTCAGCGCACCCGCCCCCGCGCCTTCAGCTGGGTCGCCGGGACCTCCGGGGCGTCCAGGAGGGCGCCGTCGTAGCCCTTCACTTCGCCGAAGCGGTCGCCCGTCATCCAGTCCTCGCGGGCCTGGCGGATCTCGCCGTCGGTGCGGCCGACGAAGTTCCACCACAACACAGACATCCGTCCCGCCAACACATGCAGGGCCGCAAAGTTCCGAGCAGGTCAGCGCCGGCTCCTCCCGCAGGCCGTGGACCCCAAGCCCCTCAGGCGGTGCCCACATGAACCTGCCTCCCCTCGCCACCGCGGGCACACGAGAGATCCCCCCAGGTCTGAAGCGGAATGATGTCGGCCGCTGCTACGGCGCCCGCGCCCGGTCCGCCCCATGTGCGCAGGTTCCACCCTCCGTAGTCAGCACCAAGTCAGCACGGGAGAGGAGAACACGGGTGCTGACATGGGGTTTCAGTCAGCACGAAACCAGCACGGGAGTAAGCACCGCGCCACCAAAACGTGCCCGATCAGTGCAACCTGGACAGCCCCTCACCAGGCCCCTTGAACGCCTTCGCCAGGGTCGTCGCAGCAGGCCATGGAGGCCAGGCGCACACGGCCGACCCGAACTATGGTGTCCCACCACATACGCCCCTGACCTGCTCCTTCCTACGGTGTGGCGACACCGAAACGTCCCCGTACCTGCTTGGAAGTGGTACACATGGCCGCCGCAACAACCGCCCCCACACCCCCCGGTTCCCTCAAGCGCATCGTCGCCGCCAGTCTCATCGGCACGACGATCGAGTGGTACGACTTCTTCCTGTACGGGTCGGCCGCCGCGCTGGTGTTCAACAAGCTGTTCTTTCCCGAGTCGGATCCGCTGGTCGGGACGCTGCTGTCGTTCCTGACCTATGCGGTCGGGTTCGCCGCGCGGCCGCTCGGGGCGCTGGTCTTCGGGCACTTCGGGGACCGGCTCGGGCGGAAGAAGCTGCTGGTCCTGAGTCTGCTCCTGATGGGTGGGGCGACGTTCGCGATCGGGCTGCTGCCGACGCACGCGACCGTGGGGTCCGCCGCGCCCGTGCTGCTCACCGTGCTGCGCCTGGTGCAGGGCTTCGCGCTCGGCGGGGAGTGGGGCGGGGCCGTGCTGCTGGTGTCGGAGCACGGGGACGCCGGGCGGCGCGGGTTCTGGGCCTCCTGGCCGCAGACCGGCGCGCCCGCCGGGCAGTTGCTCGCGACCGGTGTGCTGTCCGCGCTGACCGCGCTGCTCTCGGACGCCGCCTTCGCCTCCTGGGGCTGGCGCGTGCCGTTCCTGCTCTCCGGGGTCCTGGTGGTCGTCGGCCTGTGGATCCGGCTCTCGGTGGACGAGTCGCCCGTGTTCAAGGCGGCGCTCGCCGCCGCCGAGGAGCGCAAGGCCGTCGCCGGGCAGGTCGAGAAGATGCCCCTCGTCGCGGTGCTGAAGCACCACTGGCGGGACGTGCTGATCGCGATGGGCGCCCGCATGGCGGAGAACATCTCGTACTACGTGATCACCGCGTTCATCCTGGTGTACGCGACCACCCAGGTCGGCCTGAGCAAGCAGACCGCCCTGAACGCCGTCCTCATCGCCTCCGCCGTCCACTTCGCCGTCATCCCCGCCTGGGGCGCGCTCTCCGACCGCATCGGCCGCCGCCCGGTCTACCTGATCGGCGCGGTCGGCGTCGGCGCCTGGATGTTCCCGTTCTTCCTGCTGATCGACGAGGGCAGCTTCGGCTCCCTGCTGCTCGCCGTCACGGTCGGACTCGTCCTGCACGGGGCGATGTACGCGCCGCAGGCGGCCTTCTTCTCCGAGATGTTCGCGACCCGGATGCGCTACTCCGGCGCCTCCATCGGCGCCCAGTTCTCCTCCGTGGCCGCCGGGGCGCCCGCGCCGCTCATCGCGACCGCGCTCCTCGCCGACTACGGCTCCTCGACGCCGATCGCCCTGTACGTGATCGCCGCCGCGCTGCTCACCGTCGTCGCCCTGGTCTGCGCCCGCGAGACCCGCGACCGCGACCTGAGCGGGATCGAGGAGCGGAGCGCCGGGGGTGCCCGCGTCCGCGCCGACGCCTGATCCGGTTCCTGATCCGCGTCCCGATCGGAGAATGACGCAGGGGCCCCGCCGGCGCGGGGCCCCTGCGTCATTTCCCGGTGACGGCGTCCGAGAGGGCGTGCAGGCGCAGGGCCAGCTGGATCTCCAGGGCGCGGGCCGGGGACTGCCAGTCGGGGCCGAGGAGGCGGCCGACGCGCTCCAGGCGCTGGGCCACCGTGTTGACGTGGACGTGGAGTTCGTCCTTCGTGCGGGCCGGGCTCATGCCGCTGCCGAAGTAGGCGTCCAGGGTGCGGACCAGGTCGGTGCCGCGCCGCCGGTCGTACGCGACGACCTGACCGATCGTCCGGCCCACGAAGCCCTCGATGTCCCGGCCGTCGGCGAGCAGCAGGCCGAGGAAGCCGAGGTCCTCGGCGGCCGCGCCCTGGCCCGAGCGGTGCAGCAGGACGAGCGCGTCCAGGCAGCGGCGGGCCTCCTGGTACGCGACGGCCACCTGGTCCGGACGGTCGAGGAGCGTGCGTACGGGCGCGGAGGCGCCGACGGTGACCGGCTCGCTCAGGGCGCCGCCGAGGCTCCGCGCGGTCTGCCGGGCGAGGTCGGCGGCGCTCTCCCCGGGCCCAGCGGCAGCAGCAGGACCGTGCCGCCGTCGCGTGCCGAGGCGAGTCCGTGCCGGGTGGCGGCCAGGTGCGTGGCGGCCGACCACAGGCGCTGGCGGTCGGCGCTCTCCCGGCGGCCGGCGTCGGGGTCGGCGGCGCCGGCGGCGGACCGGTCGATGCGGGCGGCGAGCACGACGTGCGGGGCCTCGCTGTCGGTACGGAGGCGGGCGGCGCGCTCGCGCAGCAGGAGGCGGTCCCGGTCGGGGCGTCGAGGAGGTCGTCGAGGAGCTCCCCGCGCACCCGCTGTTCGGCCTCGCCCGCCGAGCGGCGGGCGAGCAGCAGCAGGGAGGTCACCAGGGCGGCCCGCTCCAGGGTGCGCTGGTCGACGGGGTCGAGCTCGGGCTGCCCGTGGAGCACGAGCGCGCCCAGGGTCTCGCCGCCGGCGGAGACGGCGGCGACCCAGTCGTCGCCCTCGCGGACGGCGTGGCCCCGGCGCGGCGGGCGGCGCCGGCGCCCGCCTCGGTGAACTCGACGGTGCCGCCGAGGACCTCGGAGACGGCGTGGGCCACGTCGTGGACGCCGCCGCCGCGCAGGACCAGTTCGGAGAGCCGGTCGTGGACCTCGGAGGCCCGCTCGATGACGGCGCTGTGCTCGCGGATGATGTCGTTGGCCCGCTCCAGTTCGGCGAGGGCCGAGCGGGTCTCGGCGAGCAGGTTGGCGGTGTCGATGGCGACGGCGGCGTGCGCGGCGAAGGAACCGAGCAGGGCGACCTGTTCGCGTTCGAAGACCCTGGCCCTGCGGTCGGCGGCGAAGAGCACGCCGATGACCTGGCTGCCGAGGCTGAGCGGCACGCCGAGGATGGCGACGAGGCCCTCGTCCCGTACGGCCGCGTCGATGGCGTGCGTGTGCTGGAAGCGGGGGTCCTCGAAGTAGTCCTCGGTGACGTACGGGCGGGCGGTCTGGGCGACCAGGCCGCCGAGGCCCTCGCCCATGCCGAGCCGGACCTGCTGGAACCGGGCGGAGACCGAGCCCTCCGTGACCCGCATGTAGGTGTCCCCGGCGGCCGGGTCGTTGAGGCTGAGGTAGGCGACCTCGGTGCCCAGGAGCGAGCGGGCGCGCTGGACGATGGCGCGCAGCACCGCGTCGAGGTCGCGGAGTCCCGCGAGGTCGTGGGCGGTGGCGAAGAGGGCGGAGAGCTCCGCCTCGCGGCGCCGCCGCCCCTCCAGCTCGGCCCGGACCCGCAGCGCCAGCTGCTTGGCCTCTTCGAGCCCGGCCAGTGCCTCGGGGCCCGCGCCGCTCGCGCGGGCGAGGAGCACGGGCCGGTCGTAGGCCTCCGACGCCGCTCCCCGGGCGAGGAGTTCCAGGTAGGGGACGTGTTCATGGGACATGGACACAGGGATACCTGCCGTACGTGTGGTCGCACCACCCCTGTGGACGAACGGTCCGGGGCACCGGCTCAGTGGGCGGTCCAGCCGCCGTCGAGGGTGAGGGAGGTGCCGGTGATGAAGGAGGCCTGGGGGTGCAGAGGTAGAGGACGGCCTCGGCGACCTCCTCCGGTTCGATGAGCCGCTTGAGCGCCGAGTCCTTGAGGAGGACCTCGGCGAGGACCCGCTCCGGCGGGATGCCGTGGGCGGCGGCCTGGTCGGCGATCTGCCGTTCGACGAGCGCCGTGCGGACGTAGCCGGGGTTGACGCAGTTGGAGGTGACGCCGTGCGGGGCGCCTTCGAGGGCGGCGGTCTTGGAGAGGCCCTCCAGTCCGTGCTTGGCGGCCACGTAGGCGGACTTGAAGGCGGAGGCGCGCAGGCCGTGGACGGAGGAGAGGTTCACGATCCGCCCCCAGCCCTGCCCGTACATGTGGGGCAGGGCGCCCCGGATGAGCCGGAAGGGCGCTTCCAGCATCACGGTGAGCACGGTGTGGAAGACGTCCGGCGGGAACTCCTCGATGGGGCGGACCAGCTGGATCCCGGCGTTGTTGACGAGGATGTCGGTGCCGGCGGCGGCCGCTTCCGCCGCGTCCAGGTCGGTCAGGTCGAGGAGCCGGGGTTCGAGGCCGCCGGGGAGCGCGCGGGCCCTCCGCCAGGGTCTCCAGGCCCTCGGCGGCCCGGTCCACGGCTCTGACCCGGGCCCCGGCGGCGGCGAGCCGCAGCGCGACGGCGCGTCCGATGCCGCCGGCCGCGCCCGTGACGAGCGCGGTGCGGCCGGTGAGGTCGAGGGCGAGGCCCGCGGCGCGGGGCAGGGGCGAGGCGACGTCCGCACCGGGCTCGGTGCCGGGGACGGTGATGGGTGCGCTCATGTTCGGCACCCTATGAACGGGCCCCGCCCTCACCGATGTGCGCCGCACCCACAGTTCAGCCGGTGGCTGTGGTGCGGAACCATGTGGGTTCCTCGGCGAGCGCCTTCTCGATCCGCAGGTACGAGAAGCGCTTCATCTCGGGCAGCTCGTCCAGCCCGAACCAGCCGACCTCGGTCGACTCCTCGTCGTTGACCCGCGCCTCGCCGCCGACCGCGCGGCAGCGGAACGTGACGTCCATGTACTGGCAGATGTCGCCGTTGGCGTAGACGACGGGCTTGCGGAGGGTCTCCACGAGCACGATCCGCTCGGGCACGCAGTGCACGGCGGTCTCCTCGTGCACCTCGCGGACCACGGCGTCGGCGGGCTGCTCCCCGGGGTCGACGATGCCGCCGACGAGCGCCCAGAGTCCGTTGTCGGCCCGCTTGCCGAGCAGGACCCGGCCCCGGTCGTCGAGGACGACGGCGGTGACGCCCGGCAGGAAGAGCAGCTGGTGACCGGCCGTCTCGCGCAGTTCGCGGATGAAGTCAGGAGTACCCATGCCCCGACCCTAGATCATCCGCCGGTCGGGACGGCCGGGGTCCGGATCAGGCCGCCGGGGCCCGGCGGGCCCGCAGCGCGCGGGCGGCGGCCCAGCCGAGACCGGCCGCGGCGAGCGCCGCGAGCAGGGCCTCGGGCAGGGTGCCCAGACGGGTCGCGGGGGTCTGCGAGGAGCGCAGCGGCACCTTCTCGACGAGGACGTCCGGGGTGAACATCTTCGTCTGCGCGACGATCTCGCCGTCGGGGCGGATGATCGCGCTGACCCCGCTGGTGACGGGCACGACGACCGAGCGGCTGTGCTCGACCGCGCGCACCCTGCTCATCGCGAGCTGCTGGTAGGTCATCTCGCTGCGGCCGAAGGTGGCGTTGTTGCTGGGGACGGTGATCAGCTGGGCGCCGTGGGTGACGGTGTCGCGCACGGCCCAGTCGAAGGCCGCCTCGTAGCAGGTCGCGAGGCCGACCTTCGTACCGGCGAGGTCGAAGACGCCGACCTTCTTGCCGGGGCCGAAGTCGCGGGCCACCCGGTCGACGTTGCTGTTGAAGAGCCGTACGAAGGACCGCATCGGGATGTACTCGCCGAAGGGCTGGACGTGCCGCTTGTCGTAGGTGGCGACGGGGCCGCGCGCGGGGTCCCACTCGATGAGGGTGTTGCGGAGCTTGCCGGTCGGGGGGGCGATGACGGCGCCGATGACGGTGGGCACGCCGATCGCCTTGACGGCGCCGTCGATGACGTCGGCCGCGTCGGGGTTCGCGAACGGGTCGATGTCGGAGGAGTTCTCCGGCCACAGCACGAAGTCGGGCTGCGGCTCGCGGCCCTCCTTGACGGCCTTGGCGAGTTCGAGCGTGCGGGCCACGTGGTTGTCGAGGACGGCCCGGCGCTGGGCGTTGAAGTCGAGGCCGAGGCGGGGCACGTTGCCCTGGACGGCGGCGACGGTGGCGGTGCCGTCCTCGGCGGAGTCGTCGACGAGGGGCAGCGCGGCGAGGGCGCCGGTGACCGGGACCAGGAGGGAGAGCGCGGCGGCGGCGAGCGGGCCGCGCGGACGGCGCCGGTGGCCCGGTACGCCCGGAACAGCCGGCACGCCTCGTACAGGCCGAAGCCGCAGAGGGCGACGGCGAAGCCGAGGACCGGGGTGCCGCCGACGGCGGCGAGCGGCAGGAAGAGGCCGTCGGCCTGCCCGAAGGCGACCTTGCCCCAGGGAAGCCGCCGAAGGGCACGCGCGCGCGTGCCCTCCCCGAGGATCCACACCCCGGCGGCGAAGAACGGCCACCACGGGAGCCGGGAGACGGCCGCGACGCCGAGTCCGACGGCGGCCACGAAGAGCGCCTCGACGGCGGCGAGGGCGAGCCACGGGCCGGCGCCGACCTCCTCGCCGGTCCATACGAGGAGCGGGAGCAGGAAGCCGAGTCCGGCGAGGTAGCCGAGGCCGAAACCGGCGCGGAGCCGGCGGCCCCGCAGGGTCCAGCCGAGGAGTGCGAAGGCGGGCAGCGCGAGCCACCACAGGGGCGCGGCGGGAAGCTCAGGTAGAGCAGGAACCCGGACAGCAGGGCCGTCCCGGGCCGCAGGAACCGCCGCAGCCGGGAGACCGGCGTGGGTGCGGTGTCGGGGCCGGGCGCGTCGACGGGGGTGATGGTGGCGCTCACCTTGGGGAGTCTACGTGCCGCCCCGTGCGCGAGGAGGGTGGGACGACCGGGTCACACGCCGGTCGGGGCGGGCGGGAGCGGCGGGGCCGCGTGGTGGAGGCGGGCGCGGATGACGCGCACCGCGGACTGGGCGTCGTCGACGGTCACGGTGAAGGTGAGGCCGTCGCCGAGGCGCAGGACCAGGCCCTCGCCCCGCCGGACGATCACGGCCGTGCCCTTCTCGGGCCGCCAGCGGTAGCCCCAGCCGCCCCACTGGCGCGGGGTGACGCTGGGCGCGAAGTCGGCGCCGACGATCTGGGCGAGCGGGATGCGGCGGCGCGGCAGGCCGATGTGGCCGCAGCGGACCTCCATGGCCCGGTCGTCGACCTTCACGGCCACGTGGACGAAGGCGAGGGTTCCGAAGAGGACGAGCAGTCCGGCCGCGACGCAGCCGATCACCGCCATGAGCAGGGCGGCGACGCCGGAGGTCCACGGGGACTCGACGGCCAGGGTGACGCCCAGGGCCATGCAGGCGGCGCCGGCCACGGCCGCCACCCACTGGAGGCGGTTGGTGGCGCGTCCGGTCCAGACGGCGGGCGCCGGCTCGGCGGCGCGCGGGTTCCGGGAGTGCTCCTCATACCGGAAGCGTACCCAGGATCCTCCGGGGCAGCGCGCCGGAGCGCGGTCGCCGGGTGACGCTCGGTGAGCGGCCCCGGGAGGCGCTCAGTGCGCGGCGGCCGTGGCGGTGAGGGCGCGGCCCTCGGTGTAGTCGAGGGCGGGGCGGGAAGCCGCCGGGGCGGCCGCTGAGGAGGACGGAGAGGGTGCCGGTGGGGCGGCCCTGGGGCGGGTTCGGCGCCGATCCGGCGGAGGGCCTGCGCGGCGACGGCCTCGGCGGAGCCGTGGAAGACGATCGGCGGAAGGCCGGGCGGCGGTGGGCCGCCAGGGCGGCGAGGATCCGCCTCGACCAGTTCGTAGTGGGTGCAGCCGAGGACGACGGCGCGGACGTCGGTCGGGTGAGCGCGGCCGCCGCGGCGACGGCGGCGTCCACGGCGCCCTGGTCGGCGTGCTCGACGGCGTCGGCGAGTCCGGGCAGGGCACCTCGGTGACCTCGGCGCCCTCGGCGAAGTCGCGGATGAGTCCGCGCTGGTAGGCGCTGCCGGTGGTGGCGGGGTGGCCCAGATGGCGATCTTGCCGCCGCCGCGGCGGCGGGCTTGATCGCGGGCACGGTGCCGATGACGGGGACGTCCGGTTCGAGGGCGGCGCGCAGGGCGGGCAGGGCGTGCACGGTGGCGGTGTTGCAGGCCACGATGAGCGCCTGCGGGCGGTGCGCGGCGGCGGCGAGGGCCACGTCGAGGGCGCGCCCGGTCAGGTCCTCGGGGTGCGGGGGCCCCACGGCATGCCGTCGGGGTCGTTGAGAGGAGGAGATCGGCGTCCGGCCGGAGCCGGCGCATCGCGGCCGCCGCCGGGAGGAGGCCGATTCCGGAGTCCATGAGCGCGATCTTCACCCGGTCACCCTAGCCGATGAGCCGTGTATCCCCCGCGATCTGGGGCAGACTGCCGCGAATGAGCACCCTCGCCTGGTTCTCGATCGTCTCCCTGGCCGTCTGGGTCTGGCTGCTGCTCGGCCAGGGCTTCTTCTGGCGCACGGACCAGCGGCTGCCGCCGGAGCGGCGGGCGCCGGACCGCTGGCCCCGGGTGGCGGTGGTGGTGCCGGCGCGGGACGAGGCCGGGGTGCTGCCGATGAGCCTGCCGTCGCTGCTCGCGCAGGACTATCCGGGGTGGCGGAGGTCTTCCTCGTCGACGACGGGAGCACGGACGGTACGGGAGGCTGGCCGTCGAGCTGTCCGGCCGGTACGGCGGGCTGCCGCTGACGGTGGTGTCGCCGGGTGAGCCGGAGCCGGGCTGGACGGGCAAGCTGTGGGCGCTGCGGCACGGGATGGCCCTGGCCCGCGCGCGGGGGCCGGAGTTCCTGCTCCTGACGGACGCGGACATCGCGCACGAGCCGGACGGTCTGCGGCGCCTGGTGGCGGCGGCCGTGGGCCACGATCTGGACCTGGTGTCGCAGATGGCCCGGCTCCGGGTGGCGAGCTTCTGGGAACGTCTGGTGGTGCCGGCGTTCGTCTACTTCTTCGCCCAGCTGTATCCCTTCCGCTGGATCAACCGGGCGCGGCCCCTGGCGACGGCGCGGCGGGCGGCTGTGCTGCTGCGGACGGAGACGGCGGTGGCGGCGGACGTGCCGGAGGCGATCCGGCAGGCGGTGATCGACGACGTGTCGCTCGCGCGGGCGGTGCGGCGGGCGGGGGCCGGATCTGGCTGGGGCTCGCGGAGCGGGTCGACAGCGTCCGCCCGTATCCGGGGCTCGGCGAGCTGTGGCGGATGGTCGCGCGGAGCGCGTACGCGCAGCTGCGGCACAGTCCGCTGCTGCTGGTGGGGACGGTGGCGGGGCTGGCGCTGGTCTATCTGGTGCCGCCGGTGGCGCTGGTGGCGGGGTGTGGACCGGGACGCGCCGGCGGCGTGGGCGGGCGGGGCGGCGTGGGCGGTGATGGCGGGGACGTACCTGCCGATGCTCCGTTACTACCGGCAGCCGCTCCCGCTCGCCCCGCTGCTGCCGTTCACCGCGTTCCTCTACCTCCTGATGACGGTGGACTCGGCGGTGCGCCACTACCGGGGCCGGGGCGCGGCCTGGAAGGGCCGGACGTACGCGCGCCCGGAGGCGGCACCGGACCGGTGAGCGCGCCGGGGCCGGTCAGAGGTCGTTCCCGGCGTAGGAGAGGTTGAAGCTCTTGTTGGTGAGGGGGAAGTCGGGAACGATCGTGTCCGCGAGGGCGAGCGGCAGGGCGGGCCAGTTGAAGAAGGACGGGTCCACGGGTTTGACGCGGCGGAGCCGGCCGTCGGCGGTGGTCTCGACGCGGGTGGTGATCGTGCCGCGCCATCCTTCGACGATCCCGGTTCCGGAGCCGCTCCGTCCGGCGAGGGGCGTGCGGATCTCGCCCGGGGCGGTGCCCTCGGCGAGGTGGTCGATCAGGGCGAGGGAGACGTCGATCTCCTCGGCCCGGACGAGGAAGCGGGCCAGGACGTCTCCGGTGTCGCGCACGGGGACGGGGAGCTCCGCGTCGTAGGAGAGGAACGGGTGGGCGACGCGGGCGTCGGTGCCGGTGAGGCCGCTCGCGCGGGCGACGTAGCCGAGGCAGCCGAGGTCCCGGGCGGCCCGCGGGCTCAGGACGGCGGTGCCGGTGAAGCGGTCGCGGACGGTGGAGTGGTGCAGGGCGAGGCCCGCGATCTCCCGGATGTCGCGGCCGATCGCGGCGAGCGGGGCGGGTCGGGCAGCGTCCGCAGGACGGTGCCGCCGGGGACGACGCCGCCGCGCAGCAGCCGGTGGCCGGTGGTCTCGGCGTTCAGGCGCAAGAGCCGTTCCCGTACGCGCTGGGCGTGGGCGTGGAGGATGCCGTGGCCGACGTCGTTGCAGAGCATGCCGAGGTCGGCGACGTGGTTGTGGAGCCGTTCCAGTTCGAGGAGGAGGGCGCGGCCCCGGGCGGCGGCGGCCGGGACCTCGGTGCCGGTGGCCTCCTCGACGGCGAGGCAGTAGGCGAGGGCGTGGCCGACGGCCGTGTCCCCGCTGACGCGTTCGGCGAGCGGCAGGCCGGTCTCGGTGGTCCGGCCCTCGAAGAGCTTCTCGACGCCGCGGTGGACGAACCACAGCCGGGCCTTGAGGCGGAGGATGGTCTCGCCGACGACGGAGAAGCGGAAGTGGCCGGGTTCGATGAGGCCGGCGTGGACGGGTCCGACGGGGATCTCGTACACGCCGTCGCCCTCGACCTCCAGGAAGGGGTACGGGCCTTCCTGTTCGGCGAACGGCGGGGCGGCCCGGCGTCGGGCCGCATCGGGTACCAGCCCTGGGCCAGTGGTGGTGGCGGACCAGGCGGCGGGGCAGCGGGTGGTCGAGCGGTACGACGCCGTGCAGGTCCCGCATCTCCCGCTCGAACCGGCCCGCGGGGAAGGAGAGCGGGGCCAGGCTCGGGGCCTGGGGTTTGTCCGGGTCCAGGTGGACGTGGAGTTCGGTGCGGACGTCCGGCGGGCCGGCGGCGAAGAGGTGGACGACCCGGACCCGTTCCCCGTCGTCGTGGTGTGCGGCGACGAGCGCCAGGCGGTGGCCGGCGTCCAGCAGCTCGGAGACCCTGAGCGGGAGTTCGTCGATGCCGATCTCGTGGATGGTGCGCATGGGGTCAGTGGCCTCCGATCGTGGCGGCGGCGTCGCGCAGGAGGCCGGTCAGGGGTCCGGTCGTGACGCCGAGCGCGGCGCACGCGGCGAGTCCGAGGACGAGGGCCAGACCGCTCCCGCCCCGAAGGGCGCGGGGCGGGGCGGGCGGCGGGCCGAGGACCATGCGGGCCGTGCGGAGGGCCAGCGCGGCGAACGCGATCAGGACGAGCAGCAGGGCCGTCGCCGTCGCCCAGCCGAGGCCCGCGGCGAATCCCGCGCGGGCGATGCCGAGTTCGGAGGCGAAGAGGCTGAACGGCGGGAAGCCGAGGAGCGCGAGGACCGCGAGGCCGAAGGCGCCGCCGAGCCAGGGCAGCCGGGCGAGGAGTCCCCGCACCCGTCCCACGAGCGTCGTCCCGGTCAGGTGCCGCACGTGGCCCGAGGCGCAGAAGGCGACCGACTTGGCCAGTCCGTGTCCGGCGATGTGCAGCAGGACGGCCGCCCGGGCGAGCGGGGTGCCGACGGCCGTGCCGAGGGCGATCAGGGCCATGTGCTCCATGCTCGAATAGGCCAGCATGCGGGTGTGGTCGCGCTGGGCGAGCAGCAGGGCCGTGGCGAGGGCCAGGGTGAGCAGGGCGATCCCGGTCAGGAGGGCGCGGGTCCAGCCGCCGCCGAGCGCCGCGTCCGCGATCACGTCGTACCGGAGGATCGCGGAGAAGGCGACGGACAGCAGCACGCCGGACATCAGCGCGCAGACGGGCGCGGGGGTCTGGCTGTAGGCGTCGGGCAGCCAGGCGTGGAGCGGGGCGAGGCCCGCTTTGGCGCCGAAGCCCAGGATGACCAGGGAGACGCCGAGCCGGGTGACGGAGGGGTCGAGGGCGTGCGCGTGGGCGACGAGCGTCGGCCAGTCCAGGGCGTGCGCCTCGTCGATGCCGGCCTGCCGGGCCGCGTAGTAGACGAGGACGGTGCCGAGGAAGGCGAGGACGATGCCGGCCGAGCAGATCACCACGTACTTCCACGCGGCCTCGACGGAGCGGCGGGTGCGCCGGTGGCCCACCAGGAAGGCGGTGACGAGCGTCGTCGCCTCGATCGCCACCCACAGCACCCCGAGGTTCGCCGTCACCACCGCCAGGCAGGTGGCGCCCAGGAACGCCTGGACCAGGGCGTGGAGGAGCGCCGCGCCCCGGGCGGTGGGTGTTCCCGGCCGTCTGGGACGGCAGGGCGGCGCAGGCGATCAGGGCGACGGCGCCGACGACCAGCAGCATCCACGCCGTCAGCGCGTCGGCCCGCAGGAGCCCGCCGAGCGCCGGGAGCGCCCGCCGCGCGGCAGGGCCGAGGCGAGGACCGTGCCGCAGGCGAGGACCGCGAGCGGCGGGACGAGCCCCACCAGGGGAGACCCGTCCGGGCGCCGCGTCCGGGTCCGGCGGTGGCGGCATGCCGGTCTCCGGGCCGTACGGGGCGGGCGTCGCTCCGGCCGGTACGGGCACCGGGCGCGGCGTCGCCGGGACGGTCCTGCGGGCCCCGGCGAGGGCGTGGACGTGGGCGGCCGCGACGGCGCAGGGGACGAGGACGGGGGCGGTCAGGAGGAGCGTGGTCGTGGCGGCGTCCATCAGTCGTGCAGCTCCCGCAGGTCGTCGAGGTCGGTCGTGCCGAACACGGCCCGCATCCGGGCGGTGAGCAGATGGAGCACCAGCACCGCGAACAGGACGTCGAAGGAGACGCCGAGTTCGACGATGAGGGGGACGCCGGAGGCGGCGAGGAACGCGGTGGCGGTGATGCCGTTGTCGAGGAGCAGGAAGCCGACCACCTGGGCGAGGGCGCGGCGCCGGGTGACGAGCACGAAGAAGCCGATGAGCACGACGGCGAGGCCCACGGGGAGGGCGCGGGTCGCCGGGGTCGGACGGAGCTCGACCAGGGGGCGCGCGACCGCGGTGGCCAGCAGGGTCAGGGCCGCCGCCGCGAGCAGCGAGGCGGCCGCGTTCACCAGCGGCCGGGTCTCGCGCGCCTCCGCGCCTCCGGTGTCGTACGGGTGGCGCTCGGCCGTCAGGGCGGTCAGGGCCCGGCGCATCAGATGCGGCAGGACTCCGGCCCGCAGCCCCCCGATGCCCACCGCGACCACGACGAGGTCCGTCCGGCCCTCGTGGAGCCCGAGCAGCGCCGCGATCGCGGCCAGGGCGATCCCCTGGAGGGCGAAGACCCGCACGATCGAGGAGAGTTCGTGTCTCCACAGGATCACGGCGGCGGCCAGCAGGAAGGCTCCGCAGGCGAGGTCGAGGAGGTGGGTGTACGCGCCGTCGCCCATGTCCGGCTCACGCCCGCTCAGGAAGAAGGAGGAGGCGACCGCGAGCAGCGCCAGGAGGAAGGATCCGGCGAGCAGTTCGGGGACGCGGAAGAGGCGGATCTTGGCCCAGAGGACCTCGGCCGCCGCGAGCAGCGCCCCGAGCAGCGCGAGCTTGGCCGCGAGCGCCACCAGCGCCACGGCGAGGCCCGCCGCCGACGCGGTGGTGGCGATACCCCACGGGACGAACAGCGCGGCGAGCAGTCCGAGCAGCACGGTGAGCCGCATCTGGGCGCCGAGTTCGACGAGCGCCAGGTCCCGGCCGGCGTACTCCAGGACCATCGCCTCGTGGACCATCGTCAGTTCCAGGTGGGTGGAGGGGTTGTCCAGGGGCAGCCGTCCGGTCTCGGCGAGCACGGCGACGGCCAGCGCGGCCGCCGCGAGCGGTCCGGCGGGCGAGGCGAGCCGCCCGGGTCGTGGACGACGTCGGCGACGATCGTGGGCAGGTTGGTGGTCCCGGCCGGTGTCGACAGGGCGAAGACGGCCATCAGCAGCGTCGGTTCGACCAGGGCGGCGATGGTCATCTCCCGTGAGGCGCCCATGCCTCCGAAGGCGGTGCCGGTGTCGAGACCGGCGAGGGCGAGGGTCACGGTGCCGAGGGCGAGCAGCGCCACCACCAGGATCAGGTCGGCCCGTCCGGCGACCGGGGTGTCGGTCGCGAGCAGGGGGACGAGCGCGCCGACCACGAGGGTGGTCGCCACGAGGAGCGCGGGGGCCGTCCGGAAGGCCGGTCCGGTGCCGGCGGGCTCGACCGCTTCGCGGCGCAGGAGCTTGCGGAGGTCGCGCCAGGGCTGGAGCACTCCGGCGCCCGCCCGTCCTTCGAGCCGGGCCCGCACCTGGCGCATCAGCCCCGTGAGGAGGGGCGCGCCGCCGACGACCGCGCCCGTCTGGAGGGCGACCGCCGCGTATCCGAGCGTGCTCACCGGCCCACCGCCAGGACGGCGAACAGGGACAGCAGGCCCAGGAAGCCGTATCCGAGGTAGAGGTGGACGCTGCCGCTCGCCAGCCGGCGGGCGGCCCGTCCGGTCCGGGCGAGCGCGCCGAGCACCGGTTCGTACAGCCGGTGTTCGATCCGGTCGGGCACGCGGTTGCGGAAGCGGACCCGTTCCACGAGGTAGGCCGATGCGGGGCGTGCGTCACGTCCACGTCCTGCTCCGGGGCCAGGACGTCGTCGAAGACCCGCTGGAGGGGTTCGGCGAACGAGGTCGCGGTGTACGCCATGCGGGTGTCAGGGCGCCGCCGCCGCAGTCCCACAGGCGGGCGTTCACCCGGCGCCGCCGGGGCCGTACAGCCGGGGCGCGGCGGTGGCGAGGAGCAGGGCGCCGGTGAGCGCGGCGACCACCCACAGCGGCGAGAGCGTGGTCCCGATGTCGTGGAGCCGCACGCCCAGTCCGTCGCCCGTCACGGGCGCGGCGACGCGGGGTCCGGCGGCGGCGACCGCCCGGTCGAGACCGGGGCGAGGAGTCCCGGCACCAGGGCCAGGCCTCCGCAGGCCACCGCGAGGAGGCCCATGCCGGCGAGCATCAGCGGGGGCGACTCCTGGGCGCGGGCGGCTCCTTCTCCCCGGGGCCGGGCGAAGAAGCCGACGCCGAGGGCCTTCACGAACACGGCCGCGGCGATGCCCGCCGACAGGGCGACGAGGGCGACGGCGAGCGGCAGCACGATCGCCACGGTCACGCCCGGCACCTCCAGGCCGTGGATGAGCGACTGGAGCAGCAGCCATTCGCCGACGAAGCCGTTGCCGGGCGGCAGCGCCACGGCGCCGAGCGCGCCGAGGGCGAAGAGTCCGGCGGTCACCGGCATCCGGGCCCGCAGGCCGCCGAGGCGGTCGAGGTCCCGCTCCCGGTGGCCCGGACGACCGAGCCGGCGGCGGTGAACAGCAGGGCCTTGAACGCGGCGTGGTTCACCAGGTGCAGCAGGGCGGCGGCGAGGGCGAACGCGGCCAGGGGGCCGTCGCCGGATTCGGCGAACAGGCCTGCCGCGCCGGTTCCGACGAGGACGAGTCCCAGGTTCTCCGCCGTGGAGCGGGCGAGCAGCCGCTTCAGGTCGGAGGCCATCGCGGCCTGGAGGATGCCGTACACGGCGGAGAGCCCGCCGACCGCCAGCACGCCCAGCCACCACCAGGCGGGTCCCCCGCCCAGCAGGTCGAAGCCGGTGCGGACGATGCCGTAGACGCCGAGGTTGACCATGGCGGCGCTCATCAGCGCCGAGACGGGCCCCGGCGCCTCGGGGTGGGCCCGGGGCAGCCAGGCGTGCAGGGGCACGGCGCCCGCCTTGGAGGAGAAGGCGGCGCCGGTGAGGACGAACACCGTGCCGCGTACGGCCGGTGGCAGTTCTCCGGCGTGCCGCCGGAGCCGCTCGAAGTCCTCTCCCCCGGCGTGCGCGGCGAACAGGGCGAAGCCCGCGAGCAGCAGCACCAGGCCGAGGTGGGTCATCACCGCGTACCAGACGCCCGCCGTCCGCACCGCCGCCCGTTCCCGGTGCTCGGTGAGGACGAGCAGGAGGGAGGAGAGCGCCATCAGTTCCCACAGGACGAGGAACGTGGAGACCGAGGCCGCGGCCGGCACGAGGATCAGGGTGAGGGCGAAGAGCGGCAGCACGGCCTGCGGCGTCCGGGAGGCCGGGCCGTGGTCGCCGTGGCCGGACGCGTAGCCGACGCCGTAGACCGCGACCGCCGTCACCACGGCTCCCGCCACCGCCATGAACAGGCCTGACAGGGCGTCGACGGACCAGGTCGTCCCCGCGAGCGGCAGCAGTGCGGGCAGTCGTGCGGACCAGTGGGCGCCGCCCAGGGCCGCCGCGCCGCCGCGCATCCGGCCGCGCCGACGCCCGCCGCGCACAGGCCCGCCACCGGCAGGCGGGTCCGCGTCGGCAGCGCGGCTCCCGTCACCGCGCCGAGACCGCCGAACCCGGCCGCGGCGCCGAGCCCGGCCGCGACCGCGTTCACCGGCCCGTCACCCGCCGCAGCGCCGCCACGATCTCCGCGGGGACGGCGGGCATCCCGGTACGGCGAGGTCGACCGGTACGACCTCGGACACGGCGCCCTCGATCCCGTACCCGCCCGCGAACTCCCCGCAGTCGACGGCGCAGTCGCCGACCGCCACGACGATCGGGGGCTCGGGCATGGCCCGGACCGTGCGGCGCAGCGGCTCCGCCATGTTCCGCGTCACCGGCCCGGTCACCAGGGCCACGTCGGCGTGACGGGGCGAGGCCACGAGCCGGGCCCCGTACCGTTCCGCGTCGTACACCGGGTTGAACGCGGCCGCGATCTCGATCTCGCAGCCGTTGCAGGAGCCCGCGTCCACGCAGCGCACCTGAGCGGAGCCGCTCAGCCGGGCCGCCTGCGGCAGGGTTTCGCCCGCGGGGGCCGGGGGCGCCGGTTCGGCCACCCGCCCGGTCGTCCGGATCTTGCGCAACAAGCCCATGAGCACCCCTCCCGCGTGGTCGCGAGGACCCTTACGGGGCGGCTAACGGCGCTTTCCCCGGGCGGAGTCACGGCACTTTTCCGGTGCTTTGCGCGTCTTGACGAGTCTTTGGGCGGGGCGTGGTGGCCCGTAGATCCGCCAGCAGCTCGGCCTGGCCCGCGAGCACGCCGGAGAGGATCGACCTCGCCACCGCGAGCAGCTCGGCCACCTGCGGATCGGTCAGCGAGTAGGACACGCCCGATCCCTCACGGCGTCCGACGACCAGGTTCGCCCGCCGCAGCACGGCGAGCTGCTGGGAGAGGTGCGCGGGCTCGACGCCGATCTCGGCCAGCATCTCCGAGACGGCGTGCTCCCGGACGCTGAGCAGTTCCAGGACCCGGATGCGTACGGGATGGCCGAGCGTCTTGAAGAACTCCGCCTTCAGTTGGTAGAGCGGCGCGCTCACCGTGCGCACCGCCCGCGGGCGGGCAAGGCCGCCACGTCGTCGCGGGAACGCCGCGGCGCCCACGCTGTCCATCGCATCCGTTCAGCACTCTTCGCCATGGGACCATCCTCGCGCCTGCGCGGGGGGCCGGACGATCAGCCGGCCGTACGACGGTCCGGCGGCGGCGTCATCGCGCGGCCTCCCGGTGGCGGCGGGCAGTATCCCGGCGCCTCTCAGGTGCGCGCGGGCGCCGGCGATCGCCTCGGGGGTGGTCGCGTACTCCCGGCCGTCCAGGCGCAGCAGGGCCAGGGCCCCGACGGACGCGAGGGCCTGCCGCTGGCCCTGCCGTATCCCCGAGATCATCACCGCGATCCCCCGCCGGTTCAGCTTCTCGACGGCGTCCTTGAGCACGAGCGCTCCGGTGGCGTCGACGGTGGTGACGCGGGACATGCGCAGGATGACCACCCGGACGTCGGCGACCTCGGTGAGCTCCAGGAGGAAGCGGTGGGCGGCGGCGAAGAAGAGGGGGCCGTCGATGCGGTAGGCCACGATGTGCTCGGCGAGCAGCGCCCGTTCCTCCTCGCCGTGCTCGCCGGGCAGGTCGGCGAGGAGGTCGACCTCGGCCAGGCGGGCCTGCTTCGCCACGGCGCGCAGGGCGAGGGCGCCGGCCACGGCGAAGCCGATGATCACTGCCCGGACGAGGTCGAGGACGAGGGTGGCGGCCGCGGTGAGGACCAGGACGACGGCGTCGGCGCGGGTGGCCTTCGCCATGGCGCGCAGCGAGCCGACCTCGACCATGCGGATCGCGGTGGCGATCAGGACGCCGGCGAGCGCGGCGAGCGGGATCTTCGAGACCAGGGGCGCGGCGGCGAAGACGATCACGGCGAGGACGGCGGCGTGCGTGAGGGCGGCGAGCCGGGAGGAGGCGCCGGTGCGCACGTTCACCGCCGTACGGGCGATGGCACCGGTGGCGGGGACGCCGCCGAACAGCGGCGCGGCCAGGTTCGCGAGGCCCTGGCCGAGCAGCTCCCGGTCCGGTCGTGCCGCTGTCCCGCGGTCATCCCGTCGGCGACCTGCGCGGAGAGCAGCGACTCCAGGGCGGCGAGCGCCGCGACGGCCACGGCGGGGCGATCAGGAGCCCAGCGCGGAGAGGTCGACGAAGCCGAGGGAGGGGCGGGGAGTCCGGCGGGCAGGTCGCCGATCGGTGCCGCCGCGTCGAGGCGGAAGGCCTGCGCGACGACCGTGGCGGCGATCACCGCCACGAGGGAGAAGGGGACCGCGGGCCGCCACCGGGCGCCGCCCAGCATGACGGCGGCGACGCCGAGCGCGAGCCCGAGGGCCGTCCAGTTCGGGGCCCGGACGAACTCCCCGACGGCGTTCCGGGTCACCTCCAGGACCCGCTCGCCCTCGGGCTCGGGGACGCCGAGGGCGGCGGGGATCTGCTGGAGGCCGATGACGAGCGCGATGCCCAGCGTGAAGCCCTCCACCACGGAGGCGGGGAGGTAGGCCATGTACCGGCCGGCCCGGGCGAGGGCGAGCCCGATCAGCAGCGCGCCGGCGATCAGTCCGACGGTGAGGACACCGCTCGGGCCGTGCTCCGCCACGATCGGGACGAGGACCACGGTCATCGCCCCGGTCGGCCCGGACACCTGGAGGTTCGAGCCGCCGAACAGCGCGGCGAGCGCCCCGGCCACCACGGCGGTCGCGAGTCCGGCCTCGGCCCCGAGGCCGGAGGAGACGCCGAAGCCGAGCGCGAGCGGCAGTGCCACGACCGCGACGGTCAGCCCCGCGAGGAGGTCGCGGCGCGGGGCGCGGGCCATGGCGGTGAAGTCGGCGCGTACGGGCAGGAGGGAGCGCACCCGGCGCAGGGCCCCGCTCACCGCGCCGCGACCTCGGCCTCGCGCAGCTCCTCCAGGAGTTCGTTCCGCCCGGCCAGCATCTCGGTGAGGATGCGGCGCGCCGCCTGCATGAGGTCGGCGACGTCGCCTCCCGCGAGCCGGTAGACCACCGTGGAGCCCTCGCGCGTCGAGGTCACGATCCCCGAGCGCCGGAGCACCGCCAGTTGCTGCGAGAGCGCGGGCGGTTCGACCTCGATCGCCGCGAGCAGGTCCCGTACCGCCCGGGGACCGTCCTGGAGGAGTTCCAGGACGCGGATGCGGACCGGGTGTCCCAGCATCCGGAAGAACTCGGCCTTGGCCTGGTACAGCGGAACCGCCACGGTCGCGCCCTCCTCCCCCACCTCGCGCGGGCGCGGGCGTCGATCGGCGCTGTGCCCGCGGCTACCTGCGGGCACAGCGGATCCATCATGTAGTGAATTGCCAAATTATGCAATTCATAGAGAGCAGAAAACCGTGGCTCCCCGGCGCCGGTCAGGCCTTCTTGACCACGCTGGACTTGAGCTGCATGGGCCCGAAGCCGTCCACCTTGCAGTCGATGTCGTGGCCGTCGACGCCGTCCACGAGCCGGATGTTGCGGACCTTGGTGCCGGCCTTGATGCCGGAGGGGCTGCCCTTGACCTTGAGGGTCTTGACGACGGTGACCATGTCGCCGTTGGCGAGGACGTTGCCGACGGAGTCCTTGATCACCTTCTCGCCGGGGCGGCGGTCTCGCCGGAGGCGTCGGTCGCGGCCGCCACTCGTGACCGCATTCGGGGCAGACGAGCAGGGCGCCCATCTCGTAGGTGTAGGCGCCGGAGCACTCGGGGCAGGGCGGGAGGTTCTCGTTCATGCGTGGAATTCTAGGTCGGACCGGGCGGGCACCCTCGCACCGGAGGCTGCCCGCGGGTGCCGGTCGCGGCAGGTCAGAGGGAGATCCGGGCCGGCCTCTCCGCCGCCGGGGCCGTGGCCGTGGGGCGCCGGCGGGGCGGTGGCGGCCGTGGGCCGGTGCGGGCGGCGGCGGAGCGCGAAGTGGTGGACCGCCGTGAGGAGGGCCAGCCAGACCACGCCGACGACGAGCGCCACGCGCGTGCTCTCGTGGAGGCCGAGCAGGACCAGCACCGCGGCCATGAAGAGGAGGGTGACGATCTGGCCGTAGGGCCAGAACGGGGCCGGGAACTTCAGGGACGCGGCCTCCTCGGCGGACATCGAGCGGCGGGCCTTCAGCTGGGTGAGCAGGATCATCACCCAGACGAAGACCGTGGCGAAGGTCGCGATGGAGGAGATGATCAGGAAGATCCTGCCCGGGACCAGGGCGTTCGCCAGGACGGCGAGGAGCAGGGCGCCGATCATGACGAGGGTGGTCACCCAGGGCACGCCGTTGCGGGTGGTGCGCCGCATGGCGGAGGGGCCGTGGCCGCGCTCGGCGAGGCCGTACATCGTGCGGCCCGCGGCGAAGATGTCGCTGTTGATGGCGGACAGGGCGGCGGTGAGGACCACGACGTTGAGGACGGCGGCCGCGGACTTGAGGCCCACCCCGGCGAAGATCTGCACGAACGGGCTGCCCGAGTCGCTGATCTGCTGCCAGGGGGTGATCGACATGATCACGGCGAGGGTCAGGACGTAGAAGAGGATGATGCGCAGCGGGATGGAGTTGACCGCGCCCGGGATGGTCTTCTCCGGGGACTGCGCCTCGCCGGCCGTGACGCCGATGATCTCGGTGCCGCCGAAGGCGAACATGACGACGGCGAAGGAGATCACGAAGCCGTCGACGCCTCCGGCGAAGAAGCCGCCGTTGCTCCAGAGGTTGGAGAGGCCGATGTGGGCGTGGCCGCCGCCGATGCCGAAGGCGATCACCGCGATGCCGGCGACGATCATCGCGACGATGGCGACGATCTTCACGAGGGACAGCCAGAACTCCAGCTCGCCGAAGACCTTGACGCTGACGAGGTTGAGCGTGCCGACGATGAGGACGGCGGCCAGGACCCAGATCCAGCGCGGGACTTCGGGGAACCAGAAGCCCATGTAGACGCCGATGGCCGTGACGTCGGCGACGGCCACGATGACCATCTCGAAGGCGTACGTCCAGCCGGTGACGAAGCCGGCGAGCGGCCCGAGGTGGCGGTTCGCGTACTCGCCGAAGGAGCCGGCGCAGGGGGACGCCACGGCCATCTCGCCGAGGGACCTGAGGACGAGGAAGACGGCGGCGCCGCCGATCAGGTAGGCGAGCAGGACGGCGGGGCCGCCGGCCCTGATGGACTCGGAGGAGCCGTAGAAGAGCCCGGTGCCGATCGCGGAGCCGAGGGCGATGAAGCGGATGTGCCGTGCGTTGAGCCCGCGGCTCAGACCGGCGTTTTCGGTACGCAAACGAGTGTCTCCCTCGTGGGGGCGGGCGTCGGGGGGCCTGGCCCGGGCGGGTGTGCCTCGCGGCGTCGGGCTGTCGTCCCGGACTCCCGACGGCGAATGCCAGCCTGTATATTCCTGTCTATACAGGTGCGTCAAGAGGTGGTCCGATGAATGAACGCAAACCGACGCCCGGCACGGCCTCCAGCGCCTCCCCGGCGGTCGCCCGCGCCCTGGACATGCTCGTGTACCTCGCCGGCCGGCCCGGTCTCGTCCAGGCCGCCACGCTCGCCCGTGACCTGGGCATTCCGCGCTCGTCGGCGTACCACATCCTCACCGTGCTGACCGACCGCGGCTTCGTCACGTACGTCCCCTCGGAGCAGGCGTACGGACTCGGCGTGGCCTCCTTCGAGGTGGGCTCGGCCTATCTGCGCCACGAGCCCCTGGAGCGGCTCGCCCGGCCGATCCTGCGCACGGTCGCGAGCCGCCTCGGCCAGACCGCGCACCTGGGGATCCTGCACGGCGCGGAGACCGTCTACCTGCTCAAGGAGCGCCCGCCGGCCCGCGCGGGGACCTCGACATCGCACTCGTGACGGACGTCGGCGTGCGCCTGCCGGCCCATCTGACCGCCAACGGCCGCGCCATCCTCGCCCACACCTCCGAGGCGCAGCTGCGGGCGCTGTTCTCCCGCCCCGGCGATCTGACCACCCGCACCGGCCGCGGGCCGCGCTCCCTGCCCGAGCTGACCGGCGAGCTGGCCCGGGAGCAGGAGCGCGGCTGGTCGCAGGAGGTGGAGCTGGTGTCGCAGGGCTTCCGCTCGATGGGGTGGCGGCGTTCGACCACAACGAGCGGCCGGTCGCCGCGATCAGCACCACCTGGAGCCGCCACCACGGCCGGCACGACACCGAGGAGGTCCGCCAGGCCCTGGCGCAGGGCGCGGCCCGGCTGACCGCCGCGGTCTCGGGGCACGCGCCCTCGGGCGCGGGGCGCGGACCGCCGCCTGAGCCGTGGGAGCGTCCACGGCCGCCTGAGCTTCCCGGCCCCGGCTAAACGGCGGCTCGGCGGCGGCTCAGTAGGTGGCTCAATGACGCCTCAGTGGGTGGCGAACGCGCCTTCCAGGCGGTAGCGGGAGCCCGGGTGGAGCAGGCGGGCGATGCTCACCAGCTCGTCACGCGACCACGTGCGGCGCACGATCAGCAGGCACGGCTCGGACGGCCCGATGTCGAGGGCCGCGCACTCCTCGGGCGAGGGCAGGACCGCCTCCACGATGTGCTCGCCCCGGCCGAGCGGCGCGACCTTCGACAGGAACGTGTACGGCGTCTGCAGCGTGAAGTCCTGCTCCAGATAGCCGGGGGCGAAGGCCGGGTTCACATGGCGGTCCTCCAGCTGGAGCGGCACCCCGTCCTCGTAGTGCACCACCCGGGAGCGGAAGACCGGCCGCCCGGTGCCGAGACCGAGGTGCGCGCCGGTCCTGTCGTCGGCCTCCTCCTCGCCCAGGGACAGCACGCGGGCGGTGTAGCGGTGACCGCGCTGCCGCACCTCGTCGGCGATGTTGTGGACCTCCAGGAGCGCGGAGCTGGCCTTGCGCTGGGCGACGAAGCTGCCGACGCCCATGACGCGCCGGATGACGCCCTCGGCGGCGAGCTCGCGCAGGGCGCGGTTGACGGTCATCCGGGACAGGCCGAGGGCGTCGACGAACTGGCTCTCCGAGGGCAGGGCGTCGTCCTCCCGCCAGTGGCCGTTCCCGATCTGCCGCGTGACGAGCTCCTTGACGCGCTGGTACGCGGGGACGGCGCCGCCCGCGCCCTGCGCGTACCACCGGGCCAGCTCCGCCGGGTCCACGACCACGCCGCCCACCGTCCTCGCCATCCGCTCCCCCTGCCTCCTGCCTGGGAAGAATCCTAGGGGAGCGGTGCCCGCGGCGACCGGGCCGGCGGTCCCGCTCCGGGGGAAGCGTCTCGGATCCGAGAGATGCGGGCGCCGCCGCTGGTCCCGGCCCCGCCGCTCGCGTGTCATGAAGACGCACAACGGCTCGATCCCCCTGAGGAGCACACATGACCAGCCCTTCCCACGAAGCGCCGGGCGTCGTCCGGGCCCCGCGCGGCACCGAACTGAACTGCCTCGGATGGCAGCAGGAAGGCGCCCTGCGGATGCTCATGAACAACCTCGACCCCGAGGTCGCCGAGCACCCCGAGGACCTCGTCGTCTACGGCGGCACCGGGAAGGCCGCCCGCAACCACGAGGCGTACGACGCGATCGTCCGCACCCTCAAGACCCTCAAGGACGACGAGACCCTCCTCGTGCAGTCCGGCAAGCCGGTCGGCGTGATGCGCACGAACGAGTGGGCGCCGCGCGTGCTGCTCGCCAACTCCAACCTGGTGGGCGACTGGGCCAACTGGGAGGAGTTCCGCAAGCTGGAGGCCGAGGGCCTGACCATGTACGGCCAGATGACGGCCGGTTCGTGGATCTACATCGGTTCGCAGGGCATCCTGCAGGGCACGTACGAGACCTTCGGCGCCGTCGCCCGCAAGAAGTTCGACGGCACCCTGGCCGGCACGATCACGCTGACCGCGGGCATGGGCGGCATGGGCGGCGCCCAGCCGCTGGCCGTGACGATGAACGACGGCGTCGCGATCTGCGTGGACGTCGACGAGACGCGCATCGACCGCCGCATCGGCACCCGCTACCTGGACGTGAAGGCCGACAACCTCGACCACGCCCTCGAACTGGCCGTCCAGGCCCGCGACGAGCGCCGCGGCCTGTCCATCGGCGTCGTCGGCAACGCCGCCGAGGTCTTCCCGGAGCTGCTGCGCCGCGAGGCCCCGATCGACATCGTCACCGACCAGACCTCCGCCCACGACCCGCTGGCCTACCTGCCCGTCGGCATCCCGGTCGAGGACTGGCACAAGGAGCGCGAGGCCGACCCGGCCGGCTTCACCGAGCGTTCGCGCAAGTCGATGGCCCTGCACGTCGAGGCCATGGTCGGCTTCCTGGACAAGGGCGCCGAGGTCTTCGACTACGGCAACTCGATCCGCGACGAGGCCCGCAAGGCCGGTTACGACCGGGCCTTCGACTTCCCCGGCTTCGTCCCGGCGCACATCCGCCCGCTGTTCGAGGAGGGCCTCGGCCCGTTCCGCTGGGCCGCGCTGTCCGGCGACCCGGCCGACATCGCCAGGACGGACGCGGCGATCAAGGAGCTGTTCCCGGAGAACAAGCACCTGCACCGCTGGCTGGACATGACCGGCGAGCGCGTCTCCTTCGAGGGCCTGCCCGCGCGCATCTGCTGGCTCGGCTACGGCGAACGCCACCTGGCCGGCCTGAAGTTCAACGAGATGGTGGCGAACGGCGAACTGTCCGCGCCCGTCGCCATCGGCCGCGACCACCTGGACTCCGGCTCCGTGGCCTCCCCGTACCGCGAGACCGAGTCGATGCTCGACGGCTCCGACGCCATCGCCGACTGGCCGCTGCTCAACGCCCTGGTGAACACCTCCTCGGGCGCCTCCTGGGTCTCCATCCACCACGGCGGCGGCGTCGGCATGGGCCGCTCCATCCACGCCGGCCAGGTCTGCATCGCCGACGGCACCGAGCTCGCGGCCCGCAAGCTGGAGCGCGTCCTGACGAACGACCCGGGCATGGGCGTCATCCGGCACGTCGACGCCGGATACGAGTACGCCGCCTCGGTCGCCAAGGAGCGCGGCGTGCGCGTCCCGATGACGGAGACCGACGGCGGCGCGGCGTGAGCACCTTCCAGGAGACCGCTCCCCCGGTCACCGACGTCCCGGCCCGCCCCTGGTCGGGCCGGGACGACGGGCCCGGCGCGGAGCACCTGCGGTGGCACCACGCCGTCGCGCTCGACGCCGGGGCGACGGAGCCGGGCGACGTCGCGTTCGTCGGCTTCGCGAGCGACGAGGGCGTGCGCCGCAACAAGGGGCGGCAGGGCGCCGCGCAGGGCCCTGACGCCCTGCGGCGGGCCCTCGCCTCGATGGCGCTGCCGAAGCCCCTGCGGGCCTTCGACGCCGGTGACGTGGAGGTCGTCGGCGACGCCGACGACGCCCTGGAAGCCGGTCAGGAGCGGCTGGGCCGCGCGGTCGCGCGCCTCGTCGACGCGGGCCGGCGGGTGGTGGTCCTCGGCGGCGGCCACGAGGTCGCGTTCGGGACGTACAGCGGTCTGGAGCGGATGCGGGCGGTGCGCGCCGGCGGACGGCTCGGGGTGCTGAACCTCGACGCGCACTTCGACCTCCGCGAGGACGTGCGGCCCAGCTCGGGCACCCCGTTCCTGCAGATGGCGCGGAGCGAGGCGCGGCACGGCCGCGAGCTGAACTACCGGGTCCTCGGCATCAGCCAGGCCGCCAACACCGAGACCCTGTTCCGCACGGCGGAGTCGCTCGGGTGCGGTACCTGGCGGACACCGAGTGCGGGCTGCTCGACGTGGCGCGGGTGGACGCGTTCGTCGACGAGTTCCTCGCGGGCTGCGACCTCGTGCACCTGACGATCGACCTGGACGTGCTGCCGCGGCCGTCGCCCCCGGGGTCAGCGCGCCCGCCGCGTACGGCGTGCCGATGGAGGTCGTCGAGCGGGTCTGCACCCGGGTCGCGCGCAGCGGCAAGCTCGTGGTCGTCGACGTCGCCGAACTCAATCCGGAGTACGACGTCGACCAGCGCACGGCGCGGGCCGGCGCCCGTCTGGTGCACCGGACGGTCACCACCTGGGCGTGACGCCCTCCCCGAACAGGCCGCCAGGCCGCCCGGCACCGAGAGCCGCGGCCTGGCGGCCGCGGCCGTTCGGCCCGTATCCGCTCCGATCCGCTCCGATCCGCTCAGCGGACGTCGGTGAGGTGACGACCGCGAGGACCCCGTCGACCATGGCGTCGACGGGGTCCTCGTCGTCGTGGAGCAGGACCGCGTCGAGCCGGCCGAGGCGGACCGACCCCGGCCCAGGGCGGCGGTGCCGTCGAGGACGATCGCGAGGACGCGGGTGGCGGGGCGGGGCGCAGCACGGTGGAGCCGCGCTCGACGGACACCTCGGCCTTCGTCCCGGTGCGCCGCACCATGACGTTGAAGTCGACGATGGGGCCGTCGAGCAGCCGGCAGTCGGTGGTGGCCTCGCCGGAGAAGGCGAGGGGCGCGTAGCGGGTGTCCACGAGGTGTTCCGTGCCGTCGACGGTGAGGGCCATGCCCGGTCCCTCGACGACGGTGATGATCCGGTCGACGCCCTCGAACGTGGAGAAGGGGCCGCTGCTCGCGACGTCGGCGACGCTGATCCGCCACGCGAAGTCCTCGGTGCCGGCGCCCCGGGGGTGTGCCACGACCTCGGTGGTGATGCCGCCGCCGTTCTTCCACGGTGCGGGGGTCCGGTCGCTCGCGCGCAGGATCTGGGGTGCCATGAGGGGTGCTCCTTCGGGAAAACGCGATCTCTCCCCGCTGCCCGGGGCCGCGGAGGAGGAGGGGTCGGAGGTCGGGCCGGGCTAGCGCTCGGCGGTGTGGCGGGTGTCGAGGGCGGTCTCGGTGAAGACCCGGTACCCGGCCGCCGGGTCGTACCCGTGGATCTCGCGGGTGTCGAGGGCGGCCATGTAGGTCAGGACGTCCTTGCTGACGACCTGTCCGGGGACGAGGACGGGGAAGCCGGGCGGGTACGGGGTGACGAAGGTGGCCGAGACCACCGTACGGCCCTGGGCCATGGCGTCGGCGAGGGCGTCCGTCGAGAGGTGCTCGCACTCGGTGTCGTCGTAGGCGAGGAAGAACGCGGCGCGCATGTCGCCCTCGGGGGTGCGCGGGCTCGGCCGGAACGCCGGGTGGAAGGCGCTGAAGTCGGGGAGGGCGGCGGAGCCCGCGTCGAGTCCGGTGACGGCGCTGTCGTGGACGGCGCGGTCGTACGGGCTCATCTCGCCGACGCGTTCCTCCAGGTCCTCGACGATGCGGACGAGCACCTCGATGAGGTAGGCGACGGAGCTGCGGGTGGTGCCGATGTTCGTCATGAACAGCAGCGTGTTGCGGGTCGTCTTGTTGACCTGGATGCCGTGCCGGTCCATCAGGAGGTCGTGCTTGAAGGTGTCCCCGTCGATCCCGGTGAGCCCGATGTGCAGGGTGGCGCGGGTGGGGTCGAGGACGAACTCGTCCTCCTCCCAGGCCTGTTCCATCCGGGCGAGGCCGGTGGTCAGGGGCTGTTCGATGCCGGAGGGGCGGAAGCGGTGCGGGACGAGCTCCGGGGTGGTGAGGACGCGCAGGTAGCGGCTGAGCAGCGGGTGCTGGGCGACGGCGTCGCGGAGCACGCCGGCCTGTTCGAGCTGCTTCTGCACGAGGGCGAAGCCCTCGAAGACGGCCTGCCGGCGGCCGAGGTCCATCGAGGCGAGGATCTGGTAGTTGGGCGACGTCGAGGTGTGCGTCATGTACGCCTCGTGGAACACCTCGGCGACCTTGTGGCGGAAGTCCTGGTCGAAGACGTGGACCATGGAGCCCTGGCGCATCGAGGTGAGCGTCTTGTGCGTGGACTGCGTGGCGTAGACGCGGACGCGGACCCGCTCCGGGTCGGGCATCAGACGGGTGGCGACGAGGGTCTCGTCGTCCGGGTCGTCGCCGAGGTCCGCGCGGTGGGCCGCGTAGGCGTCGGCGTACGCGGGGTCCCGGTAGCGGTCGGTGAGGGTGCGGGCCGCGGCCATGGCCGTGCGGCGGCGGTAGACGGGGTGGAAGCGGGCGAAGGCGAACCAGGCCTCGTCCCACAGGAACGCCAGGTCCGGCTTGAGGGCCAGGCACTCCTCCATCACCCGCGAGGGGTTGTAGACGATCCCGTCGAAGGTGCAGTTGGTGAGCATGAGGAGCTTGACGCGGTGCAGGACGCCCTCGCGCTTGAGCATCAGCAGCTTCCGCTTGATCTCCTCCACCGGCACGGCCCCGTACATGCCGTACTCGTCGAGGGGATAGGCGTCGAGGTAGACGACGTGGGCGCCGGCGAGGACGAGTCCGTAGTGGTGGGACTTGTGGCAGTTGCGGTCCACGAGCACGATGTCGCCGGGGCGTACGAGTGCCTGCACGACGACCTTGTTGGCGGTGGACGTGCCGTTGGTGACGAAGTACGTCCGGCGGGCGCCGAAGGCCTCGGCGGCGAGGTCCTGGGCCTCGCGCAGCGGGCCGGTGGGGGCGAGCAGGGAGTCCAGGCCGCCGGAGGTGGCGGAGGTCTCGGCGAGGAAGATGTTCAGGCCGTAGAAGTCCGCGATCTCCGGGATCCAGGGCGAGTGGAGCACCGAGGCGCCGCGCGAGACGGGCAGGGCGTGGAAGACGCCGGTGGGCTTGCGGCTGTGGGCGCGCAGGGCGGTGAAGAAGGGGGCGCGGTGGCGTTCGGCGATGCCGTTCAGGATCGACAGGTGCAGTTCGAGGAGGCCTTCGCGGGCGTGGAAGACGCGCCGGAAGCGGCGGCCGACGCGGCCGGCGGTGGACTCGACGGCCCGTTCGGACACGAGGTAGAGGTCGAGTTCGGGGCGCAGGGCGAGGAGCCGGTCGCCCAGGGCGTGGATCCGTTCGCCGTCGTCCCCGGGCGTGGCGGCGCCGGTGCCGGCGGTCTCGTCGAAGAAGCGGCGGACGACGCTGAGGTCGTGGCGGGAGCGGTCGGTGAACCGGTCGCGGATGACGACGGCCTGGAGGCCGGAGTTGACGAGGGACGTGATGACGGCGTCCTCGAAGCTCGGGGCGACGACGATCTCGTAGGCGAACTCGTCGTCGGGGCGGCGCAGTCGGCGCAGCTCGCCGCGGAGCGCCTGCTCCTCGGCGGCGTCCAGGTCGCCGACGACGAGGACCTCGAAGTACGGGGCGGAGGGCGCGGGGAGGGGTGCGCGGGGTCCGCCGTCTCCTCGGGTGCGGCGCCCGGTCCCGCGACGGTGTGCGGGGCGGCGCGGTGCCGGTGGCCCGCGAGGGCTCCGTACAGCTCTTCCGCGCGGTGGGCGAGTTGACGGTACTCGTGCTGGTCGTGCAGCCCGCGCAGCTCCTTGAGGGCGGCCGTGCCGGGGAAGGCCCAGCAGTGCTCGATGGGCGTGAGGAGGTCGATGAGCTCCCGGATGCGCGCGGCGGTGTCCGGGCGGCCGTCCGCGCCCTGCGCGGCGAGGCGGTGGGTGAGGTCCGTCAGCGAGCTCCAGGCGTCGGCGCGCAGGTGGCCGACGCTGTTGTGCACCGTGGCGGTCGGCAGGTCATTCACCGGGAAACGGCTCCTTCTGAGGGCTGGGCATGCGCGGCGGGGCCTGCCGCGCCTTCCGGGTCCCCGCGCGGGGACCCGGAAGGCGCGAGGACTGCGTCCCGGTCAGACCAGGGCGCCGGTCACGGACTCGGCGGCGGCCAGGGCGCGGCCGGAGGTCACGTACTGGACGGCCTCCTCGATCTCGGGGGCGAGCCAGCGGTCGGTGCCGGGGCCCTCGACGGTCTCGCGCAGGCCGTCGCGGACCGCGGCCGTGGCCGGGCGGGGGCCAGCGGGGCGCGCAGGTCGAGGGCGCGGGCGGCGGTGTAGAGCTCGACGGCGAGGACGCGGCCGAGGCCGTCGAGGAGCGGCGCAGCTTGCGGGCGGCGGCCCAGCCCATGGACACGTGGTCCTCCTGCATGGCGCTGGAGGGGATCGAGTCGACGGAGGCCGGGGTGGCGAGCCGCTTGAGCTCGGAGACGATGGCGGCCTGCGTGTACTGGGCGATCATGTGGCCGGAGTCGACGCCCGGGTCGTCGGCGAGGAAGGCGTTGAGACCGCGGTTGCGGGCGGGGTCGAGGAACCGGTCGGTGCGGCGCTCGGAGATGGAGGCGACGTCGGCGACGGTGATGGCGAGGAAGTCGAGGACGGCGGCGACGGGGGCGCCGTGGAAGTTGCCGTTGGACTCGACGCGGCCGTCGAGGGTGACGACCGGGTTGTCGACGGCGCTGGCGAGCTCGCGGGAGGCGACGAGCTCGGCGTGGCCGAGGGTGTCGCGGGCGGTGCCGTGGACCTGGGGGTGCAGCGCAGCGAGTAGGCGTCCTGGACGTAGGCGCAGTCCGGGCCCGCGTGGCTGGCGATGATCGCCGAGTCGGCGAGCAGGGAGCGCAGGTTTCCGGCGCTGTCGCCCTGGCCGGGGTGCGGGCGCATGGCCTGGAGGTCGGCGGCGAACACGGCGTCGGTGCCGAGCTGGCCCTCGACGCTCATGGCGGCGGCGATGTCGGCGGTGCGCAGCAGGCGGCGCAGGTCGTGGGCGGCGAGGACGAGCATGCCGAGCATGCCGTCGGTGCCGTTGATGAGGGCGAGGCCCTCCTTCTCCTCCAGGACGACCGGGGTGATGCCGGCCTCGGCGAGGGCTTCGGCGGCGGGCTTGCGCGTGCCGTCGGCGGTGCGGACGACGCCCTCGCCCATGACGGCGAGCGCGCAGTGCGCGAGGGGGCCAGGTCGCCGGAGCAGCCGAGCGAGCCGTACTCGTGGACGACCGGGGTGATGCCCGCGTTGAGGAGCGCGGCGTAGGCCTCGGCGGTCTCGGTGCGGACGCCGGTGCGCCCGGTGGCGAGGGTGGACAGGCGCAGCAGCATCAGGGCGCGGACGACCTCGCGCTCGACCTCGGGGCCGGAGCCCGCGGCGTGCGAGCGCACGAGGCTGCGCTGGAGCTGGGTGCGCAGCTCGGTGGGGATGTGGCGGGTGGCCAGGGCGCCGAATCCGGTGGAGACGCCGTAGTGGGGCTTGGCGTCGTCGGCGAGGGCCTTGACGACCTCGCGACTGCGGGCGATCTCCTGGAGCGCCTCGGGGGCGATGCTCACCCGGGCGCCGAGACGGGCAACGGACACGACTTCGTCGGCGGAGAGGGCACCGACACCAACAACAACGTTCATGTCCCTATGAAGCCGCAGGCGGGAAGGGGTCCGCGAGGGATGCGGCACAGCTCTTGTCTGGGATCCCAGATGTCGGGTCTGGGATCCCAGACAGAGGGTGGGAGACCTCTCTGGTCTACTCTCGCCCCATGAGCATCGTCCCTGCCGCCGCGCAGGTACTGGCCGTCCTGCGCTATCTGTCCCGGCAGGCCGGGCCCGTCCCCGCGGCCGCCATCAGCCGTGACGTGGGGCTGCCGCGCTCGACGACCTACCACCTGCTCGACACCCTGGCGGCGGACGGCTTCGTGGTGCACCTGCCGGAGGAGCGGCGGTACGGGCTCGGGCTCAGCGCCTTCGAGCTGGCCTCCGGGTACGAGCGCCAGGCGCCGTTCCAGCGGCTCGCGCGGGCCCCGCTGGCCTCCCTCGTGGACCGCACCGGGCACAACGCGAACCTCGCCGTGCTGCACGGCCGCGAGGTCATCTACGTCATCGAGGAACGCGCCCCGGGCCGCCCGCTGCTGGTCAGCGAGGTCGGCGTCCGGCTGCCGGCCCATCTGACGGCGAGCGGCCGGGCGGTGCTCGCCCTGCTGCCGCCCGCGCAGGTGCGGGCGATCTTCCCGACCGGTCGGCGTTCGTGCAGCGGCACGGCGCCGGTCCCGCGACGCTGACGGCGCTGCGCGCCCTGCTGGCCCAGGCGCGGCGCCGGGGGTACGCGACGGAGGAGGGCGAGGTGACGCCGGGCCTCTCCTCGATCGCCGCGCCCGTCCTGGACCACCACGCGCATCCGATCGCCGGGGTCGCCGTCACCTTCCCCGACGAGGCCGTCGACGAGGCGGAGCGGCAGCGGATCGCCGGGCACGTGGCGCAGACGGCCCGGGAGCTGACCCGCCGGGTCGGCGGCGCGACTCCGGGTCCCGTCTGAGCCCTTCACCTCGGGGACGGGGCGTCACCACCCGGTGAGGAGCGGGCGTCCGGGCCCTTCCGCCGCCGGGCCCCGGTTCCCGGGAGGAACGGGCCGTGACGCGCGCCACAGGGTGATTGTGACGTGCACCTTTCAGTCACATGCCGGCCGCCTGCGAATGCTTCCAACTCTGTCGATCATGGCCACAGAATGACTCGTCGCCAGGTCTCGCCCCCTCCGATTCGGAGGCGGCATGCCCTGGGATCACCTCGCGCGCACAGCGCCGTCCGATCGGCCGCGCGTCTCCACCCCCCTCAGAAAGCACGTCGAGCATGCTCCGTCACGTGATGCGCAAGACGGCCGGCTGGCTGACCATGATCGTGGTCGCCACCAACGTCACGTACGTACTCGCCGCCTGGTTCCTCGATCCGAGGTCCAACTACAAGGACACCCGCCCCGTCCGCACCGAGGCGGAGATCGACCAGGCCCTGGCGCCCTACAACCTGGACCCGCGGGTCCCCCTGGCGGAGCGGTGGTGGCACTGGTTCGGTGACGTGGTGCTCCGCTTCGACTGGGGGAAGTCCCCGGTCGGGGCCCCGGTCAACGGCGAGATCGGCTTCCGGGTCCTGGTCAGCGGCCAGCTGGTCACCGCCGCCACGCTCCTGTCCGTGCTGCTCGGCGTCGCCCTGAGCGTGTCCACGGCGTCCCGGCAGTACGGCTGGTGGGACAGGACCACCCAGCTGGTGTCGGTGCTCCTCTTCAACGTCCCCACCGCCGTCGCCGCGCTGGGGGTGGTCCTCCTCGGGATCCGGCTCAACCAGGGCCTCGGACTGCGCTTCCTGTACGTCGCCGGGGAGAAGTCCCCGACCGTCGAGGGCCTGCTGCCGACGGTGGTCGACCGGGTGCAGCACCTCGTCCTGCCGACGCTGAGCCTGACCCTGCTGGGGTACGTGGGCTACCACCTGACCCAGCGCACCCTGCTCCTCGACGCCATCGGCTCGGACTACGTGCGCACCGCGCGCGCCACCGGGCTGACCCGGGCGCGGGCCATCCGCCGCCACGCCCTGCGCGCCTCGCTGATCCCGACGGCCACCTCCGTGGCGTTCGGCATCCCCGCGATCTTCACCGGCGCGGTCATCACCGAGACCGTCTTCGGCTGGAACGGCATGGGCCAGTACTTCGTCCAGACCCTCGCCAAGAACGACGTGCACGGCACCGTCGCGGTGGCGGCCTTCGGCGCGGCCATGACCGCGATCGGCGCGATCCTCGCCGACATCGCCGTCGTCCTCCTCGACCCCCGGGTGCGGGTGAGCTGACATGACGCTGTACCTGCGGCGCTTCGGCCGCAATCGCGGGGCCCTGATCGGCGTGACGCTCTTCGTGCTCCTGGTCCTGTTCGGCCTGTTCGGCGGTCTGTTCACGGACTTCGCGTACACCGACGCGGACTTCACCGCGCTCACCCTGCCGCCGGGCCCGGGCCACCCCTTCGGCACCAACCAGGGCGGGAACGACGTGTACGCCCAGACCGTGCACGGACTCCGGCGCTCGCTGGTGATCGCGGTCTGCGTGTCGGTCCTGACGGTCGTACTGGCCGCGGTGATCGGCGCGGGAGCCGCGTACCTCGGCGGCAGGGTGGAGAAGCTGACCCTGGCGGTCATCCACTTCCTGCTCGTGGTCCCCTCGTTCCTGATCCTCGCCCTGGTCTCGCACCGGCTCGCCGGCGACTGGCGGGGACTGGTCCTCGTGCTCACCGTCTTCGGCTGGATGACCACCGCCCGCGTCGTCTGGTCGCTGTCCACCTCGCTGCGCGAACGCGACTACGTGCTGGCCGCCGAGTTCATGGGCGTGCGGCCGTGGCGGATCGTGGTGCGGCACCTCATCCCCAACCTGGGCTCCCTGCTCGTGGTCAACCTGACCCTGGGGTCGTCGCCACCGTCCTCAGCGAGACGGCCCTGTCGTTCCTCGGTTTCGGCGTGCAGCCGCCCGACGTGTCGCTGGGCACCATGCTCGCCGACGGTTCCGGCACGATCACCAGCGCCCCGTGGCTGTTCGCGTTCCCCGCCGGCCTCCTCGTCCTGCTCACGGTGTCGATGACGCTCGTCGGCGACGGACTGCGCGACGCCCTCGACCCCACCTCCGTATCGGCGGCCTCGGGAGGCGCACGATGACCTTCACCCTCGCCCCCGCGCCCGGCTCGCCCCCGCGCGACACCGCGCACACCCCGTCCTGTCGGTGCGGGACCTGCGGATCTCCTTCCCGTCCGAGGCGGGCCCCGTCGAGGCGGTACGCGGCATCGGCTTCGACCTGCTGCCCGGCCGGACCCTCGGCATCGTCGGCGAGTCCGGCTCGGGCAAGTCCGCCACCGCGATGGGCATCATGGGGCTGCTGCCGCCCACCGCCCGGGTGTCGGGCGAGGTGCTGCTCGGCGGCCGCGACCTGGTCGGCCTGGACGACACCCGGCTGTCCGCGATCCGCGGCAAGGACATCGGCATGGTCTTCCAGGACCCGCTGTCCGCGCTGACCCCGATCTACTCGGTCGGGCGGCTCCTGTCCGACGCGCTGCGGGTGCACCAGGACCTCACGAAGCAGGCCGCGTGGAACCGCGCGGTCGAACTCCTCGACCTGGTCGGCATCCCCGAACCGCACCGCAGGGCGCGGTCGTTCCCGCACGAGTTCTCCGGCGGGATGCGCCAGCGCGTCGTCATCGCCCTGGCCATGGCGAACGCGCCGTCGGTCATCGTCGCCGACGAGCCCACCACCGCCCTCGACGTGACCGTGCAGGCGCAGATCCTCGACGTGCTGCGGACCGCGCAGGCCGAGACCGGCGCGGGGCTCGTGCTGATCACGCACGACCTCGGGGTCGTCGCCGGGTACGCCGACGACGTCGCCGTGATGTACGCGGGGCGGATCGTGGAACGGGCGGGCGCCGAGGAGCTGTTCCGGCGGCCCACCATGCCCTACACGATCGGCCTGCTCGGCGCGGTGCCCCGCCCCGACGCCCCGAAGGGCCGTCCGCTGGTCCCGATCGGCGGCGAACCGCCGTCCCTGGTGGCGCTTCCGGCCGGCTGCCCCTTCGCGGAGCGGTGCCCCGCCGCGCTGGACCGCTGCCGCACGGAGGAACCGGTGGCGGTGCCCGTGGCCGGGCACGGGGACGTGGCCTGCCTGCGCGCCGAGGAGATCGCCGACGGCCGGCTGGAGGCGGCGGCGCTGTTCCCGGCGCCGGAGGCCCCGGAGATCCCGGAGGCCCCGGAGGACACCGCCCCCGGCGAGGTGGTGCTGCGGGTGTCGGGCCTGTCCAAGACCTTCCCGTCACCAAGGGCGCGTTCCTCAAGCGCCGCGTCGGCACCCTGCACGCGGTCAGCGACGTCGGGTTCGACCTGCGGGCCGGCGAGACCCTGGGTCTGGTGGGCGAGTCCGGCAGCGGCAAGACCACCACGCTCCTGGAGATCCTGCGGCTCAGGCCGCCGGAGGGCGGCCGGATCGAGGTCGACGGCACGGACGTCGCCGACCCCGGCCCGGCGGCGCGGCTGCGGGAGCTCCGCGGCGCGGTGCAGATCGTCATGCAGGACCCGATGGGGCCCTCGACCCCCGCTTCCCGTCTTCCAGCTGCTCGCCGAGCCGCTGCGGGCGGCCGGTGCCGACCGGGCGGCGGTACGGGACCGGGTGGCCGAACTCCTCGGCATGGTCGGCCTGGACGCCTCGGCCGCGGACCGCTTCCCGCGGTCCTCTCCGGCGGACAGCGCCAGCGCGTCGGCATCGCCCGCGCCCTGGCGACCCGGCCCCGGATCGTGGTCCTGGACGAGCCGGTCTCGGCCCTGGACGTGTCCGTGCAGGCGGGCGTCGTCAACCTGCTCTCCCGCCTCAAGCGCGAACTCGGCCTGGCGTACCTGGTCGTCGCGCACGACCTGGCCGTGATGCGGCACTTCGCCGACCGCATCGCGGTCATGTACCTCGGGCACGTCGTCGAGACCGGCGGCACCGAGGAACTCTTCACGAACCCCCGGCACCCGTACACCGAGGCCCTGCTCTCGGCGATCCCGGTGCCCGACCCCGCGCGCGAGCGCTCCCGCGAGCGGATCGTCCTCGAAGGCGAGCAGCCGAGCGCGGCGAACCTCCCGCCGGGCTGCGTCTTCGTCGACCGCTGCCCGCTGTACCGGTCGCTCGACGACGAGGCACTGCGCGAGCGGTGCCGTACGCGGCGGCCCGCCCTGGGGCCGGCGGCCCCGGCTCCGGCCACCGCCACGCCTGCCACGCCCGCTGACGGGCCCCGGCCCCCACCACTCCGGCACCACACCCCTGGTGTCACCGCTCCCCATGAAGGAATGAGGATCCACTCCGCCATGCGATCGAGAATCGCCGTCCCCGCAGCCGCCCTCACCGCGGCCCTCGCCCTCGCCGTCTCGGCCTGCGGCTCCCCCGAATCCGGCGCACCGGGCACCGGCAAGGGCCCCGCGAAGGGCGCGACCCCCGCCGCGGCCTCGGCGAAGGTCGACTACAACCCGCAGCCCTACGAGAACGTCAAGGACGGCGGCACCTACACGACCGCGGGCACCATCGACGACCAGGGCAACCCGTTCAACGCCAACGCCACGCTCACCGCCAAGCGCGTCTGGTTCTGGTACAACCCGGACGTCATCACGTACTCCCCCACCGGGGAGACCCAGTACAACCCGGACTACCTCAGCGACGTGAAGGTGAGCGTCGCCGGCGGGAACCAGCGGGTGGTCCTCACCCTCAACCCCAAGGCCGCCTACAACGACGGCACCCCGATCGACTGGACGGCCGTCAGGGCGACCTGGCAGGCCAACAACGGCGCGGACAAGAAGTACAACGCGACCGACACCGAGGGCTACCGCCACATCACCTCGGTCACCCGCGGCGCCGACGACAAGCAGGCGGTCATCGACTTCAAGGGCGTCGCCCCCTGGTGGTCGAGCCTGTTCTCCACGTTCCTGCACCCCCGGGCCGCCACCGTCGCCGCCTACAACGACGCCTACGTCAAGAAGGTCCACCCCGAGTGGGGCGCGGGCCCGTACACCGTCGGCGCCTTCGACGCCAAGACCGGCGACCTCACCCTCGTGCGCAACCCCAAGTGGTGGGGGAAGAAGGGCAGGCTCGACAAGCGCGTCTACGTCAACCTGGAGTCGGCCGCGGCGGCCAACGCCTTCAAGAACGGCCAGATCGACTACACCTCCGCGGGCGACGCCGAGGGCCTGAAGCGGCTCTCCGGCGTCGCGGGCACCGAGATCCGCCAGGGCGGCAGCCCGTTCGCGTACTCCTTCTACGTCAACGCCAAGTCGCCCCGCCTCCAGGACGTCCAGGTCCGCAAGGCGCTCCTGGAGAGCATCGACCGGACCCAGATCGCCAGGATCCAGTTCCAGGGCCTGGGCGACTACAGCGAACCCCTGCCCGGCTCGCTGCTGCTCTTCAGCTTCCAGAAGGGCTACTCCGACAACGTCGGCGCGGTGATCCCGCACGACCCGGAGAACGCCAGGAAGACCCTGGACGCGGCGGGCTGGAAGCCCGGCGCCGACGGCGTCCGCGAGAAGGACGGCAAGAAGCTCACCGTCACCTACACCCTGCGCGGCGACGACCCGCTGGAGAAGGCCACCGCCGGCGCGCTCACGCAGATGCTCAAGCCGGTCGGCATCCGGGTCGACCTCAAGAACTCCACCGAGGCCGACTTCGCGAAGATCCTCACCGACCGCAGCTTCGACATCTTCCTCGTCGGCAACCGGGCCGGGGACCCGTTCGGCACCCGCTACCTGTGCGAGTTCTACTGCACCGACAGCGCCTCCAACATCATCGGCATCGGAAGCCCCGCGCTCGACAAGGAGATCCACGCCGTCTCGGCGATCTCCGACCCCGTCCGGCAGACCGCCGAGGCCAACGCCGTCGAGCGCAAGGCCCTGGCCCAGTACGGCTATCTGCCCCTGTTCAGCGGCCCGTCCATCTACGGCGTCAAGAGCGGCCTGGCCAACGTCGGCGCCACCATCTTCGGCACGCCCCTGCCGGAGACCGTCGGCTGGCAGAAGTGATCCCGGGCCCCGGGTCAGTCCACCGCCCGCAGACCGAAGGCGCCGGCCAGTCCGTCGGCACCGGTCTCGGTCAGGTGGACGACCCGGGGCTCGCCCGTGGCGCAGCCAGCGCAGCTCGAAGAGCCGCGCGGTGAGCGCCGCGCCCACCGCGCCCGCGAGGTGGTGCCGCTGTTCGCTCCAGTCCACGCAGTAGCGGATCGGGCGCCGGCGGGCGGGCAGCCGGTCCAGGTCGACGCCGAACCGGGTCAGCGCGTCCCGGCCGGTGCCGGTGAGGCGGTAGTCGACGTCGTGCCCGTATCCGGACGCGCCGTCGCGCACCGCCTCCTCGGGGCGGTGGCCGCCGTCGTGTCCGGTGAGCAGGCCGCCGTCGAGCAGGGCTTCGAGGAGGCGCACGCCGAGCCGGCCGGCGAGGTGGTCGTAGCACGTACGGGAGCGGCGCAGGGCCCCGGCGGTGCTGCTCTGGCGCAGCGAGGTGACCGGGAGGGGCGGCGCGATGACCGCCAGCGCCTCCAGGGCGATGCCGACGTCGGGTCCGGCCAGACGGTAGTAGCGGCACCGGCCGGCGCTCTCCGTCAGGACCAGTCCCGCTTCGACGAGCTTGCCCAGATGGACGCTCGCCGTCGCGGCGCTCACCCCGCCTCGGCGGCGAGCAGACCGGCCGCCAGCGCCCGGCCGTCGCCGAGCGCCTTCAGCATCCGCGCGCGGGAGGGGTCCGCGATCAGCTGCGCGGCCCGCGCGATGTCGGGCTGGTGGTGCACCTGGTCCCGGCGCCCGCCGGTCGTCGTCCTCGCCATGCGGCCAGCGTAGGCCCGGGACACTTAGACGGGCGACGAAGTATCACGCCGTGAGACTGGATCACATGCCGTCCACGGAACCCTCGTTCTCCCCGCCCGCACCGCCGTCCCCGTCCCCGCCGGGCCGCCGCCGGGCCGTCCATCCCCTCCCTGTCGCTGCCGCCGCTCATCGCGTTGAGCCTCGGGTACTTCCTGGTGATGCTCGACGTCACGGCCGTGAACGTGGCCGTGCCCGCCGTCCGGGTCGCGCTCGGCGCCGGTGCGTCGGACGTGCAGTGGATCGTCGACGGGTACGGCGTCTGCTTCGCCGGGCTGTTGCTGCTCGGCGGCGGGCTCGGTGACCGCTTCGGGCACCGGACGCTGTTCCTCGCCGGGCTCAGGGGCTTCGCGGCCGCTTCGGCGGGTGCGCCCTCGCGCCCTCGGCGGGGGCCCTGATCGGGGCCCGGCTGGCGCAGGGCGCCGGGGCCGCGCTGCTGGTGCCCGCGTCGCTCGCCCTGTTGCGGGCGGCTTATCCCGACCGGGCCCCGCGCGCTCGGGCGGTCGGTCTCTGGGGGCTCGTGTCCGCGGTCGCCTTCGGTGCCGGACCGCGGTCGGCGGGCTGCTGGTGGCGGGGTTCGGCTGGCGCGCGGTGTTCTGGGTGAACCTGCCGGTGGCGCGGCGGCGGCGCTGCTGACCGCGCGTCACGTCCCGGCGCCGGGGCGGAGGGCCCGGCCGGGCCGGGCGGATCCGGCCGGTCTCCTGCTCGGCGGGCTCGGGCTGCTCGGCGTGACCGGCGCGCTCAACGGGGCGGGCTCCGCGGGCTGGTCCTCGCCGGAGGTGCTGGTGCCGTTCGCGGGCGGCGTCCTGTGCCTGGCCGCCTTCGTCGCCGTCGAACTGCGCCTGGAGCGGGCCGCGGCGGTACGGCCGGGGGCAGGCGGCCGCTGCTGCCGCCCTCGCTGTTCCGCGGGGCAGGGCTCACGGCGACGAACCTCGTCGGCCTGCTGCTGAGCTTCGGCTACTACGGGCTGCTCTTCGTCGCCACGCTGTACTTCCAGCAGGAGCGTCGGTTCAGCCCGCTGAGCACCGGCTTCGCCCTGCTGCCGTCGGTCTGCATGGGTTTCCTCGCGGCGCCGCTGTCGAGCCGGCTGACCGCCCGCAGCGGTCCGTACGTGCCCATGGCCGGGGCGCTGCTGCTCGGGAGCGCCGGTTTCCTGGGCTGGCTGGCGGCCGGCCCCGACACCCCGTATCCCGTGCTGCTCTTCGCGCTCATGGCGACGGGACTCGCGACGCCGGTCACCGTGGTGGCCGCCACCGTGGCCGTCATGGAGGCCGCTCCCGCGGCTCAGGCGGGTACGGCGTCAGCGGTGTTCCACGTCTCCCGCCAGGTGGGCGGCGCGATGGGCGTGGCCCTCTTCGGGGCTCTCGTCGGCGCGACGGGCGGGGTGGTCGGCGGACTGCGCGTGTCGGCGGTCGTCGCCTCGGCGGCGTTCCTGCTGGCGTCGGTACTGGCCGCGGTCGCCGGGCGCCGTACCGGTGCCGTACGGGCCGGGTGAGCGAGGAGCGAGGGGGCGGTGCCCGGTGGTCCGGACACCGCCCCTCTCACGCACCCGCGTTCACCGCCGTGGGAGTCAGGCCTTGACGTTCACCCCCGCCCAGGCGGCGTCCACGGCGCGGACCTCGGCGCTGCCCGCGCCGTAGAGGTCGGTGGCCGCCTTCAGGGTGCCCTCGCGGGCGCCGTGGTAGTCGGTGGTGGAGGTGAAGTACGCGGTCAGCGCCTTGTACCAGATCTGTACGGCCTTGTCGCGGCCGATGCCGGTGACGGTGGAGCCGTCCACGGTGGGGCTGTCGTAGTGCACGCCGTTGATGTCCTTGGCGCCGCTGCCCTCGGACAGCAGGTAGAAGAAGTGGTTGGCGACGCCGGAGGAGTAGTGCACGTCGAGGTTGCCGACCCCGGCGCTCCAGTAGTCGGCCGAACCGCGGCCGTCCTTGCTGGGCCGGTCCTGGTAGCGCAGCGGCTTGCCGTTGCCGAAGAGGTCGATCTTCTCGCCGAGCAGGTAGTCGCCCTTGTCCTGGGCGTTGTTCGCGTTCCACTCCACGGCGGTGCCGAAGATGTCCGAGGTGGCCTCGTTCAGGCCGCCGGACTCGCCGGAGTACTGGAGGTTGGCGGTGGCGGAGGTGACGCCGTGGCTGAACTCGTGCCCGGCGACGTCGAGCTGGGTCAGCGGGTGCTGGTCACCCGCGCCGTCGCCGTAGCTGATGGTGAAGGAGCGGTCGTCCCAGAAGGCGTTCTGGTAGGCCTTGCCGTAGTGGACCCGGGAGACCGGGGCCCGGCCGTCGTTCTTGATGCCGTTGCGGTGCAGGACGTCCTTGTAGAAGTCCCAGGTCTTGGCGGCGCCGTAGGCGGCGTCGACGGCGGCGGTCTGGTTGTTGCCGGGGGTGCCGTCGCCCCACGCGTTGTCCGCGTCGGTGAACAGGACGCCCTTGCCGCTCGTGCGGTGCTGGAAGTCGAGGACGCTGGCGCCGCCGCGCACGGTGTCGACGAGGTCGAAGCCCTTCGCCGACGTGGTGGTGTCGAGGCCGACGGTGCCGCTGTACTGGCTGGCGCCGGTGCCGACCGCGGCGACCTGGGAGCCGCCCGGCTTGGCGGCCCCGGTGGCGCCCTTGGCGGTGAGGCCGCCGGCTATGTCGTCGATCAGCTGCTGCTCGTACAGCTTCTTGCCGGTGGCGGCGTCGGTGACGACGCACAGCGCGCTCGGGGTGACGCCGTCGGCCCGGGTGCCGGTGACGACGGTCTCGTAGGCGAGGACGGGCTTGCCGTCGGCGGCCCAGATGACCTTGCGGGGGCGTCGCCGGTGGCGGCGCCCGTGGTCCGCGCGGACGTGGCGGCCTTGACCGCCGCGGACTTGGCGGCCGTCGGGGTCTGCTTCGGGGTGAGCGAGGCGACCTCGATGGCGGCCTTCACGGCCTTGGTGACGCCCTTGACGGCGCCGTTCGGGGCGCGGTGGACGACGAGGTCGCCGCCGAGGACAGGAAGGCCGGCGTAGGTGCGCTCGTAGCGGGTGTGGACCGTGCCGTCGGCGTCCGTGACGACGTCCTTGACGACCAGCTTCTCCTGGGCGCCGAGGCCGAGCGACGAGGCGGTGGCCGCGACGGAGGCGCCGGGGCGGGGCTCCGGGCGGCACCCGCCGACGCGCTGGCGGCGCCGGCGGCGATCAGGGTGCCGGTGAGGACGACGGCGCCGGAGGTGAGGGCGAGACGCCGTGCCGTGCCGCCGGTGGGGGAAAGCGAGGACATGTGGTTTCTCCAGAGCTGCAGGGGGAGTTGGACGGGATCGCCGCCCACCCGTTCAAGGAGGACTGCCTTGATGGGCAGGGACCTTCGCAGTCCGTCGCGCACATGTCACGTGCCACAAAAGCGGGTTCGCCCCCCGATGCCGGATTTGCCGCCCACGGCTTCATCAGAAGGACAAGACCCCGATACACGCCGACACGGCGCCCACAGGAATCCGCAACACACCGGCGCGCAGTTACGTTCGGTAATAGCTCGATAATCCTGAGTTCCACACCCTCAAGATCGGAACTCCGTCACCCCGGTCCGCGTTGACAGACACCCCTCCATCGAGGGAAAAGCCCCTCCGTTAACGCGGCCTTTAACAATGTTTTGGCAGGTCAGGGCGTGAAAAACCGCGTAAAACGGATGACCCTAAGATGGGGACTCCCCAACCGGCACATCGTGGGCTTAACTTATGTGCCATGACCTCCCCCCGCTCCTCTTATGGAGGCGGTTACCACACCGCGCCGTCCTTCCCGGACACCCCGATCTACGACTCCCTGGTCGCGGAGCGGGGCACGCCTCAGATCGCCCCGATCCGAGTGCCCGCCGCCTACGACACCGGTAGCGGCTTCCCCGTGAGCAACTCCTACCTGCCGGCGCTCCCCTCGGCGCTGCCCGCCCTCCCGGCGGCGCCCAGCCTGCAGCCCGCCCCGCCCACCACGGCGGCGGCTACGGCTACCCCAGCCCGCGCCGCAGATGGCCCCCGTCCCGCTGCAGCACGCCCCGGCCCCGTACATCCCGCAGCAGGCGGCCCCGCGCGGCTACCAGGGCGGCCCGTACCCGCAGCAGCCCCGCCCGGCCGCCACCGGTTACGAGGCGATGCGTCCGGCGGCCCCGCGGCCCGCGCCGGTCCCGTCCCCCGCACCGTACGAGGACCCGTACAACCACCCCTACCAGGGCGGAGGTTACTGACCGGCTCCGCGCCCCGGCCGACGCCGGGGGCGGGACGGCTGGCAGGATGAGGGCATGTCGACTCCTGTGCTTCGCTCCGTCCACGTCCATCCGGTGAAAGCCATGCGCGCGCTGACCCGTACGGAGGCCGAGGTCGAGCCCTGGGGGCTGGCCACGGACCGCCGCTGGGCCGTCGTGGACGACACGAACGAGGTCGTGACCCAGCGCCGTCACCCCGGATGGCGCTGGCCACGGCCGAGCCGCTGCCGGGCGGCGGGATCGCCCTGTCCGCCCCGGGGCACCCCACGCTGGAGGTCGAGGCACCGCACCCTCGACCACCCTGACGACGGAGATCTTCGGCCAGCACGTGGAGGCGGTCCCGGCCTCGCCCGCCGCGCCGCCTGGCTCTCCGCGTACCTGGAGAGCGACGTACGGCTCGTGCACATGGACGCGCCCGAGCACCGGCGGCCCGTCGACCCCGACTACGCGCTGCCCGGCGAGACCGTGAGCTTCGCCGACGGCTACCCGCTGCTCGCCGCCACCACCGCCTCCCTCGACGCCCTCAACTCCTGATCGCCCAGGGCGACCACGCCGACGAGGGTCCCCTGCCGATGAACCGGTTCCGGCCGAACCTGGTCATCGGGGGCACCGCCCCTGGGCGGAGGACGGCTGGAAGCGGCTCGCCGTCGGAGAGGTCACCTTCGGGTCGCCCGGCCCTGCGGGCGCTGCGTGGTCACCACCACGGACCAGCTCACCGCCGAGCGGGGCAAGGAGCCGCTGCGGACCCTCGGCCGGCACCGCAAGAGCGACGGCCGCCTCATCTTCGGCCAGAACCTCGTCCCCGAGCACCCCGGCACGGTCCGGGTCGGCGACGCCGTGAAGATCCTGGACTGAACCGCCGCCCAGGGGCGCGCGTCACACTTCACCGGCCCGACGGGCGGGGAACCCGCGCCCGGGGCACACTCGTTGGAGCGGTGACGAACGAGGAGCGGTGGACGACGAGGGGGTCCCTACGTGCGCGCAGCCATCGGACTCTGGCGCTGGCGGCACAATCCCCTGCGCCGGACCACCGATCTCGTGGAGGCGTGGATCGCCTTCGCGGCGGTCGTCCTGCTCTGCCTCGCGGTGCCCCTGACGGGCTGGACGACCGGCACCTCGGCGTACGGCTCGCTGTCGCGCGCGGTCCGCACCCAGCAGGAGCAGCGGCTGTCGGTGACGGCCCGGGTGGTGCGGCTCGCCGACGGCCCCGTGAGCGGCCCCAAGTCCGTCGAGACCGCCGGCGAGGAGCGGCTGCGGCGCTCCGTGGTGGCTCACTGGACCGCGCCGGACGGCACGGCCCGGACGGGGACGGTGGCGACGGCCCGGCAGCACTCCGCGCCCGGCGCCTCCTTCCGGCTCTGGACGGACCGGACCGGGCACCCGGTGGCGCCGCCGATGCAGCCGGGGACGGCCCGCGCGCACGCGCTCATCGCCGGTCTGACGGCCGCGCTCCTCGCCGGTCTCCTGGTGGAGCTGGTCCGCCGCCTCGCCGTCCGCAGACTGATGCTCCGCCGGTACGCGCGCCTCGACCGGGCGTGGGCGGCGGCGGGTCCCGACTGGGGCCGCACGGGCACGGGAGCTGATCCCCGCGCGTTCGAGTTCGATCGCTCCCCGATCGAGGTCGACCGCTCCGGACCGGCGGTGACGCCTGTCTGGTGACCGTCCGCCTCCCGGGCGGGTACGGGTCGGCGACCCGTCAGCCCCGTGGCGCCGCGCGCGCTACGGTGGGGCATCGGATCAGCGGCGAGGCATGAGGCGGGGCAGGACACACCCATGGCACAGGGCACGGTCCAGGTGACGCACACCGGCACATCGCGGTGGCGGCGCCGCACGGGTGAGTACCCTCCCTCGCCGCCGCCCTGGAGGCCGCCGGCGACGGGGACGTCCTCACCGTCGCGCCCGGCACCTACCGGGAGAACCTCGTGGTCCGGCGGGCCGTCACCCTGCGCGGCCCCGAGGGCGGGTCGGCTCGGTGCGGATCGCGCCCCGGACGGGGTGCCGCTGACCCTCCGGGCCTCCGTGACCGTGCAGGACCTGCACATCGAGGGGCAGGACGTGGCCGCGCCCGCGCTGCTCGTCGAGGACGGCACGCCCGAACTGCTCGACCTGCGGATCATGACCCGCTCGGCCGCCGGGATCGAGGTGCGGGCGCCGCCCGGCCGACGGTCCGCCGCTGCACGGTCGACAACCCGGCCGGGATCGGCATCGCCGTCCTGGACGGCGCGGGCGGCGTCTTCGAGGAGTGCGAGGTGGTCTCCGCCGGGCAGGCGGGCGTCTCGGTGCGCGGCGGGGCGCATCCGCGCCTGGAGCGCTGCCGGGTGCACCACGCCTCCGGCGCCGGGATCGCCGTGACCGGCGAGGGCAGCGGCCTGGAGGGCGTCGGCTGCGAGGTGTACGAGATCAAGGGCGCCGGCCTGCAGATCGCGGCCCGCGCCGCCGCCCACCTCACCGACTCCTCGGTGCACCGGACCTCGGCGGACGGCATCACCCTCGACACGGACGCGGTGCTGACGCTCTCGGACTGCGACATCCACGACGTCCCGGAGAACGCGGTGGACCTGCGCTCGCGCTCGGTCCTGACGCTGACCCGGTCGACGGTCCGCCGCTTCGGGCGCAACGGCCTGTCGGTGTGGGACCCGGGGACGCGGGTGGACGCCAACCAGTGCGAGATCCACGACAGCACCGGCGACTACCCGGCGGTGTGGGTGAGCGACGGGGCGACCGCCGTCCTCGACGCCTGCCGGGTGCACGACGTGCCGGACGCGCTGTTCGTCCTCGACCGGGGCTCGCGCGTGGACGTCGTCGACAGCGATCTGACCCAGGTGCGGAACACGGCGGTGTCGGTGAGCGACGGGGCCACGGCCCAGCTCGACGACTGCCGGATCCGGGAGGCCTCCACGGGCGCCTGGTTCCGGGACCACGGCAGCGGCGGCACCCTCGGCGGCTGCACGATCGACTCGGTGCAGACCGGGGTCATCGTCACCAAGGGCGCCGACCCCACGATCGACCGGTGCGTGGTCACCTCGCCCGCCGAGGCCGGTTTCTACGTGTCGGCGGAGGGCCGCGGCTCCTTCCACGGCTGCCGGGTGACGGGCAGCGGCGGATACGGCTTCCACGTCACGGACGGCTGCCGGACGACCCTGCGCAAGTGCCGTACGGAGCGGTGCGCGCGCGGCGGCTACGAGTTCCCCGAGGAGGGCGCGAGCGCCGAGGACTGCACCAGCGACGAGAGCGCCGTCCGCTCCTCCGTGCCCGACGGCGGGACCGTCCTGACGGCCACCCAGTCCCCGGGTCTGCTCGGCACGGTGCCCACGGCGCGCGAGCCGGTCCCGGCCGCCGCCCAGGCCGTGCCGGAGCCCGCGCCGGAGACCCGCTCCTCGCAGGACGTGCTCGGCGAACTGGACGCCCTGGTGGGCCTGGAGAGCGTCAAGCTGGAGGTGCGGACCCTCACCAACATGATCGAGGTGGGGCGCAGGCGTCAGGAGGCCGGGCTGAAGGCGGCCTCGGTCCGCCGCCATCTGGTCTTCACGGGCAACCCGGGCACGGGCAAGACGACCGTCGCCCGGCTGTACGGCGAGATCCTCGCCTCGCTCGGGGTCCTGGAGCGCGGGCACCTGGTGGAGGTCTCCCGGGTGGACCTGGTCGGCGAGCACATCGGCTCGACGGCGATCCGCACGCAGGAAGCCTTCGACCGGGCGCGCGGCGGGGTGCTGTTCGTCGACGAGGCGTACGCCCTGTCGCCGGAGGACTCGGGGCGGGACTTCGGCCGCGAGGCGATCGACACACTGGTGAAGCTGATGGAGGACCACCGGGACGCGGTGGTGGTCATCGTCGCCGGGTACACGGCGGAGATGGAGCGCTTCCTCACCGTCAACCCGGGGGTGGCCTCGCGCTTCTCGCGGACCATCACCTTCGGCGACTACACGCCGCAGGAGCTGCTCCGGATCGTCGGCCAGCAGGCGGACGAGCACGAGTACCGGCTCGCGCCGGGCACGGACGAGGCGCTGCTCGCGTACTTCGAGAAGCTCCCCAAGGGCCCGGCGTTCGGCAACGGCCGCACGGCGCGGGGGACCTTCGAGTCGATGGTGGAGCGGCACGCGGGCCGGGTCGCCGCGCTCGCCGAGACGAGCACGGACGACCTGACCCTGCTCTATCCGGAGGACCTGCCCGAACTCCCCTGATCCGCCGCCCCGTCGGACACGCGCTGGCGGGGCAGAGCGGGCGGGAGCCGGTCGAGGAGCTCGGAGCGGTGCCGGGCGAACGCCGGGTCGGCCTGGTAGTCGGAGTGGCCCAGGATCGGTTCGGGCAGCGGGTGCGCGCGGGTCCGGCCGTAGGCCACGGGATCGAGCAGCACCGCTCCGTCGACGGCCGGGCGGCCGTCCTCGGCGGGGACCCGGACGGGGCCGCCGATGGGGTCGGTGGCGCGGTAGAGGTTGCTCCAGCAGTGCACCGTGCGGTTCAGGGCGCGCAGCGCCTCGGGGCCGAAGTAGGCGGGGAACCAGCGGCCGTAGAGCCGCTCCAGGGGTGAGCCGTACGTGAGCAGGGCGACCCGGCGCCGGGTGGCGGGCTGGAGCTGCCAGACGGCGGCCGCGGCGAGGACGCTGCCCTGGGAGTGCCCGGAGATGACGAGCCGGCCGCCGGTGGCGCGGGTCCAGGAGCTCATCCGCCAGGTCAGGTCGGGGACCGCGCGCTCGGCGTAGCAGGGCGGGGCGAAGGGGTGGGCGGCGCGGGGCCAGAAGGTGCCGACGTCCCAGAGGATGCCGATGGTGCGGCGGGCGGAGGCGTCCCTGTAGGCGCGGCGGCCCCAGGTGACGAAGAGCAGGAAGCCGAGTCCGATCATCCAGGAGCCGAGGGCCTGGGTGGCGGAGGCGAGGGAGGCGATCGCCGGGTGGGCCCCGTCGAAGGCCCGGCCCGGGACGTTGCCGCTGGCCCAGGCGCCAGCGACGGACGCGGCCCTGAGGAGCAGGGTCGCGCCGGAGACGACGCCGACGAGGACGGGCGCGGAGTCGGTGAGCGCGGCGCGGGCGCGGTCGGACGCGATCTGTCCCGTACGGACCGGGTCGGATTCGGCGGCGGCGTCGTAGTCGGCCTCGACGGAGGGGCGCAGGCGCCGGGCGTCGAGGACGGTCCGGGCGGCCAGGAGGGCGGCGGGCACGAGGAGCAGCAGGAGCAGGACCGGGATGACCGAGGCCTGCCAGCTGAGGAGGACGGGCGGGGCGATGCGGGCGTCGCCCTGGCCGGTCACGCCGTCGAGCCAGTCCGCGACCCGCTGCGCCACTCCCCGGACATCACTCCGCCGAGGGCGCAGGCGAGCATGGCGACGGCGGGCCCGCCGAGTCCGCGCAGCACGGTGCGGGGTCCCCGCCGGACCGGCGCAGGAGCAGGGCGACGGCGCCGAGGGCGACGACGAGGCCGCCCTGGGCGAGGGTGAGGGCGCCGAAGGCGGCGTCGCCGGGGAGGGTGCCGGAGGCGGGCCGGGCGGGGCGGGACCAGGCGGTGTGCAGGGCGGTGAGGGCGAGCAGGGTGAGGGAGGCGGCGGGGAGCCAGGTGACGAGGGCGCGTTCGAGGCGCAGGTCGAGGCGGCTCTCGCTGCGGCCGCGGCGGCAGACGACCCAGAGCACGACGGCGGCGAGGACGGCGACGGCGGCCTGGAGGGCCCAGCCGAGGACGGTGCGGGGGCCGGGGGTACCGGCGTCCTGGCGGGCGGTGGCCGTGCCGAGGGCGGTGGCGACGGTGAGGAAGCCGGCGGCGGTGTGGGCGGCCCTGAGGCGGGCGACGAGCCGGCGGCCGTACCAGAAGCCGGGGCGGCCGAGGGCGGGGCGGAGCTCGACGGGTCCGGCGGGGTCGGCGGCGTCGGCGGCCTCCGTGTCGGCCGTGGGCTCGGGCACGGGGCGTCGTATCCGGTGGGCGGGCGCTGTGCCTCGTAGGCGCTCCAGGTCCGGTTGAGAGGTACCAGAGCAGGCCGACGAGCGCGGTCGGCACGAGGGCGGCGAGGGCGAGGCGGCGGCCGGGCGGGGACCACCAGCCGCCGCGGGCCTCGGAGAGGAAGCCGAGCCAGGAGTGCGCGTGGGCGCAGGCGGTGGTGGCGGCGCACTGCCAGGCCGTCAGGTCGAGCGCGACCTCGCAGGCGGCGGCGGTGAGGAGCACGGTGAGGCTGAGGGCGACGAGCCGGACGAGGACCCCGTAGAGCCGGACGAGTCCCGGTCTGCCCTGGGCGGGCGGCCGCATCCAGTGGGCCAGGTTGGCCACCATGAAGGGCAGGAGCAGCAGCCACAGGGCGCGGGCGCCGTCGCCGGAGGTCAGATTGGACCAGCAGTACGCCTCCGGGACGGGCCGGGCCGCGTACCGCTCGGGGTGGTCCTCGGCGTCGAGGTCCTCGCCGCGCCGGTACACGGCGGCGGTCCGGTCGCCGGTGACCCGGACGGTCCTGGGGTCGTCGAGCATCGACTCGGGGGTGGCTCCGCCGACTCCGTGGACGAGGAGTTCGAGCGCCGCGCCCCCGCTCTCCGGGGCGGGTGTGGCAGGGGACACTGGGGGGGTCTTCCTCTCGGAGTGGGAAGATGCGACGTCGGCAACAGGATCGCGGACGGCCGTGCGACCGCGCACCGTCCCTCACCGAATCCGACGCTCATCCCCTTGTCTCCTGCGGAAGGACCGGCCCCAACGGTGACTGACAATCAGAACCTCCTCGCGGAGCAGCGGCGTGCCCTGATCCTCGACGAGGTGCGGCGGCGCGGCGGTGTACGGGTCAACGAGCTGACCCGCCGTCTGAACGTCTCGGACATGACGATCCGCCGCGACCTGGACGCGCTGGCCCGGCAGGGCATGGTCGCGAAGGTGCACGGCGGGGCCGTTCCGGTGGTCGAGGCGAGCACGCACGAGCCGGGCTTCGAGGCCAAGTCGGTGCTCGAACCGAGCGCCAAGGACGAGATCGCCCGGACGGCGGCCGCGCTCGTCGCCCCGGGCACGGCCATCGCCCTCTCGGGCGGGACGACGACCTACGCGCTCGCCCGGCACCTCCTCGACGTGCCGGACCTGACGGTGGTCACCAACTCGGTGCGGGTCGCGGACGTCTTCCACGAGGCGCAGCAGACCGGCGGCGGGGCGAGGCCCGGCGCGGCGCGGCGACGGTCGTCCTGACCGGCGGGGTCCGCACGCCGTCCGACGCGCTGGTCGGTCCGGTCGCGGACCGGGCGATCCGCTCGCTCCACTTCGACCTGCTCTTCCTGGGCGTGCACGGGGTGTCGGCCGAGGCCGGGCTCTCCACCCCGAACCTCGCCGAGGCCGAGACCAACCGCTGTCTGATGCGCTCCGCGCGCCGGGTCGTGGTCCTCGCCGACCACACCAAGTGGGGGACGGTGGGCCTGAGTTCCTTCGCCGCCCTGGACGAGGTCGACACCTGGGTGACGGACCGGGGCCTGCCGGAGGGCGTACGGGCGGAGGTGGCGGAACACCTGCCGGGACTGATGGTGTCCGGGCAGGCCGAGGCATGACGCTCTTCCGGCTGGAGCGGACGGTGCCGCTGGCTCCGGAGGAGGCTTGGCGGCGGCTCACGGACTGGCCGGCGCACGGACGTCAGGTGCCGCTGACCCGGACGCTCGTCCTGACGCCGGGGCCGAACCGGGCGGGGACGCGGTTCGTCGCCCGCACGGGCCTCGGCCGCCTCTCCTTCGACGACCCGATGGAGGTCGTCCGCTGGGAACCCCCGTGGCCGGCCGCCCCGGCGTGTGCCGTCTGGAGAAGTCGGGCCGGGTGGTGCGGGGTGGGCGCAGGTGGAGGTCGCGGGCACGGAGAGCGGCGGCAGCCGGGTGTGCTGGACGGAGGACCTCTCGGTGCGGGGCGTGCCCGGGGCCTTCGACGGGCTCCTGGCCCGGGTGGGCCGCCTCGTCTTCGGCCGGGCCCTGGAAGGCGTGCTCCGGGGCCGGTGACCCTGCCCCGGCTCCGCCCCGCCCCGGCCCCGCCCCGGCCCGCCCCGGCCCCGCCGGCCCTGCTCCGTCGCGGGCCGTCGCCGGGGGCGCCGCCACACCCCTATGCCATGGACACGCCGTCAGCTAGGGTGCTGCCTCCGCTCGCGTCCCCGGGAGGGCCATGCCGCGCCGACTCACGCCGGTGGAGCTCGACTTCACCGCGTCCGCGCCCGTCCGCCTCGTCTTCGCCGCCACTCTCGCCGCGCCCCCGCCCGCCGTCTACCGCTCCGTCGCCGTGGAGGTGGGGAGCCTGCCGGCGTGGTTCACGGCCGTGACCTCGGCCGTGCCGACGGGGACGGCGCGGGGAGGACGATACGGCTGCGGGGCGGGATCGTGTTCGAGGAGACGATCCTGGCCTCGGAGCCGGACCTCCGTTACGCGTACCGGGTGGACACGACGAACACCCCGGCGTGACGGCCCTGGCGGAGGAGTGGTTCCTCTCCCCGCCGGGACGGGCACCCACCTGCGCTGGACGATGGCCGCCGACGGCCCGGCCGCGTTCCGGCTGGCGCTGCGGCTCGCGACGCCGGGCGTGGGGTTCTCCTTCCGGGACGCGGCGCGCCGGCTCGACCGGCGGCTCACTCCGGCCAGGCCCCGTCGTCAGGAAGCGCTCGATAGCGGCCGCGTAGGGGGCGATGTCCAGGCCCTGGGCGGCGAGCCAGTCGTCGGAGTAGTACTTGTCGAGGTACCGCTCGCCACCGTCGCAGATGAGGGTGACGACGCTGCCGGTGCGCTCCTCCGCGACCATCTCGGCCACGATCTTGAAGGCGCTCCACAGGCCGGTGCCGGTGGAGCCGCCCGCCTTGCGGCCGATGGCGGTCTCCAGGGCGCGGACGGCCGCGACGCTCGCCGCGTCGGGGACCTTCATCATGCGGTCGACGGCCCCCGGCACGAAGCTGGGCTCCATGCGGGGCCGGCCGATGCCCTCGATGCGCGAGCCGCAGTCGGCGGTGGCGTTCGGGTCGTGGTGCGTCCAGCCGTCGAAGAAACAGGAGTTCTCGGGGTCGGCGACGCAGATGCGGGTGTCGTGCTGCATGTAGTGCACGTAGCGGGCGATGGTCGCCGAGGTGCCGCCGGTGCCGGCGGTGGCCACGATCCAGGCGGGCTCCGGGTACCGCTCCAGCCGCAGCTGCTGGTACATCGACTCGGCGATGTTGTTGTTGCCGCGCCAGTCGGTGGCCCGCTCGGCGTAGGTGAACTGGTCCATGTAGTGGCCGCCGGTGCGCTCGGCGAGGGCGGCGGCCTCCTCGTACATGGTGCGCGAGTCCTCGACGAAGTGGCACTGCCCGCCGTGGAACTCGATGAGCCGGCACTTCTCGGGGCTGGTGGTGCGCGGCATGACGGCGATGAAGGGGACGCCGATGAGCTTCGCGAAGTACGCCTCGGAGACGGCGGTCGAGCCGCTGGAGGCCTCGATGACGGGCTTTCCGGGGCGGATCCAGCCGTTGCAGAGCCCGTACAGGAAGAGGGAGCGGGCGAGGCGGTGCTTGAGGCTGCCGGTGGGGTGGGTCGACTCGTCCTTGAGGTAGAGGTCGATGCCCCACTTCTCGGGGAGGGGGAAGCGCAGCAGATGGGTGTCGGCGGAGCGGTTGGCGTCGGCCTGGACCTTGCGCACGGCCTCCTTCAGCCAGGACCGGTACGCCGGGTCGCTGCGGTCGACATCGACGGTGGCCGTCGCGGTGGCCGGGCTCTCGTGGGTGGTGCTCATCCGTCCCTCTCCTCATGTGTCGCCCCGTGGCTCCCCACTGCCGACAATACCGCTCTCACCTGGGCAAACGTTCCTTTGACGATCCATAGGCCTGCCTTGTGGACGGCTCCGGGAGGGCTACTGGTGCGGTCGGCGGCGGTTCGGCACACTGGTACGACGGGCGGGTGAAAGGGGCGGATCGGCATGACGGAGCCGGAGTTCAGCGCCAGGGGCGTACGGATCGCGCGCTGGCCGCGTTCGCTGACGCGCGCGGGCGAGGTGCGGATCGAGGACGGCCGCCTCGCGCTCCTGACGAGTTACGGCAGCGAGATCGACAGCGCGCCGGTGTCGGCGGTACGGGCGGGGCGGGCGTGGTTCGCGAAGGCGGACGAGACCGTGGCGACCGTGAACGGGACGCGGTACCGGCTGACCCTGCGCGACGGGGAGCACAGCGGCGAGACCGAGGCCTCGGGGCGTTTCCTCGCCGCGCTGAAGAAGGCCGCGCGACGGTCCTGAGCTGCGGCGGCTCGCGGCGAGTTGCGGGGCGGTCACGGCTGGTCCAGGCTGGAACCCACCTCACTGAGGGTTCAGCGGTGGTGACGCTGCGATCAGGTCTCCGCCCCTTCTGTACCGCATTGACAGATCCGAATCTTCGTCTTCTTCCGGACCACTTCGGGGAGTCGCAGCCGTGATCAGCGAGCCGAGCAGGTACTACGCGGTGGAGCTTCAGGCCCTGCCGTCGCGGATCGGACAGGTCCGCCGCATCATCTCCGCGCACCTTCGACATTGGCAGCTGGACGCCCTGGTGGACCAGGCCGTCCTCGGCGTGACCGAGCTGCTGACGAACGTGCACCGCCACGCCCAGCCGGACAAGGGTGCAGGGTCGAGATCGAGCTGCTGCTCGACCGGCTCACCGTCTCCGTCCGCGACCACGATCCCCGGCTCCCCGAGCTCGGGGGCGCGTTCGATCCCTTCGGCGCGCTCGACGTGGCCGACGACGTCGAGGCGCTCGCCACCTCCGGCCGGGGGCTCGGCATCGTCGGCGCGGTCAGCGAGAGCTGGGGCATCCGGCCGTGCGGCGCCGACGGGAAGGTCGTGTGGTTCACCCTCACGGCTCCGCCCTGCGCCGACCCCGTCGAGGAGCGCGCGCACGCCGGCTTCGGCGTGGCGGCCGAGGTCCCGTTCGCGGGCGTCGGCTACAGCCGGCTCCCCGGCGTGCCGCTCAGCTCCCCGGCCGAGCCGGTCCCCGCCCGTCGGTGGCCCGCCCGGTCCTGGCGGGCCGGGCGGGCTGAGGGCCCCGACGACGGCTCCCGGCGCTCACTCCGTGGCGATCGCCCGGAGGATCTCCAGCCGGGCCGCCCGGCGGGCCGGGCGCCAGGCCGCCACGGCTCCCGCCACCAGACCGACGAGGGCCACGGCCCCGAGCCGGAGCGCCCGGCACGGCGAAGGCGAGGGCGCTGTCGCCCGAGCCGCCCGAGGCGCGGACGAGGACCCAGCCGAGGAAGGCCCTGAGGGCCAGCCCGCCGACCGTCCCGAAGGCCGCGACGAGGACGGACTCCCAGCGGACCATGGCCCGCAGCTGGGCCCGGGTCTGCCCGACGGCCCGCAACAGGCCGAGCTCGCGGGTCCGTTCGTGGACCGAGAGGGTCAGCGTGTTCGCGATGCCGAGCAGCGCGATGAGGACGGCGAGCGCGAGGAGCGCGTAGACGAGGGTGAGCATCATGTCGATGCCGCCCGCCGAGGCCGCCGCGTACTCCTCCCGGGTCTGCACCTCCGGATGGCCGTACCGGTCGGCGACCGCCGTCACGGCGGCCTTGCCCTGCGCGGCGGAGACGCCGTCGGCGAAGGAGACGGCGACCAGCCGGTCGGAGTCCTGGGTGCGGTGCGGGGCCCAGGCCTCCCGGGTGACGAGGTAGTCGCCGGCGAGGTCGGAGCGCTGGTAGACCGCGCGGACCGTGAAGGTGCGCCGGCTGCCGTCGGTGAAGGTCAGTTCGGCGGTCCGGCCCGGTGCCAGGCCGTCGGCGGCGGCCTCGTCGGCGGCGACGGCGAGCCCGTCCGTACCGAGTCCGGTGAGGAGCCCCGTACCTCCCCAGGTCGAGCACCCGGGCGAGGGCGGCCGGGTCGGTGACGGTGAGCGCGCGGCCCCTGCCGTCCACCTCGGCGACCCCGCGTCCCAGGCCCACGGCGGTGTCGACCTGCGGGAGCGCGGCGACGGCCGGGGCCAGGCGGGGCTGAGCCCGCTGCCGCCCGCGCCGAACGAGGGCGTGCCGATGGCCACGTCGCCGGCGAAGGAGCGGTCCACGGTCCGGTCCATGGTCGTCTTGAGGGAGGCGCCGAAGACCGTGAAGAGGGTGACGACGGCGACCCCGATCATCAGGGCGGTGGCGGTCGCCGCCGTACGGGCCGGGCTGCGCAGCGCGTTGCGGCGGGCGAGCCCTCGGTTGACCCCGCGCAGGGGCGGCCGAGGACCCGTACGGCGAGCGAGGCGGCGACCGGTCCGAGCACGACGAACGCGGCGACGGCGAGCACCGCCCCGGCCCCGGCGAGCCACAGCGACGGGCTGCCGAGGACGCCGGCGAGGACCGTGCCGACGGCCGTGGCGAGCAGGGCGCCGCCGGTCAGCGCGCGGCGGCGGGAGCTGCCCGAGTCGTCCACGTCCGTCTCGCGGAGCGCGGCGAGCGGGCGGTGCGCCCGGCCCGTACGGCCGGCAGGAGCGCGGAGAGGCGCAGACCGCGAGCCCGACGCCTAGCGGCAGGAGGAGCGAACCGGCGGAGACGACGAGGGCGCCCTCGGGGAAGGGGAAGCCGATCGCGGGGAACAGCGCCTGGAGTCCGGCGGCCACGCCGATCCCGGTGAGGAGCCCGGCGAGGGAGGCGAGCAGCCCGACGGCGAGCGCCTCGGCGAGGGTGCCGGTGACGATCTGGCGGCGGGCGGCGCCGATGGCGCGGAGCAGGGCGTTCTCGCGGGTCCGCTGGGCGACGAGGACGGCGAAGGTGTTGTGGATGGTGAAGACGGAGACGAGGACGGCGACCCCGCTGAACACCAGCAGGAAGGTGGTGAAGAGGTCGAGGAAGCGGCCGGAGATCATCTCGGTGTTCTCCTCGGCGGCCCGCTGCCCGGTGATCGCCTCGACGCCCTGGGGCAGCGCGGGCTTCAGCGCGGCGACCAGCTGCTCCTGGAGACGCCCGGACCGGCCCGCACGGCGATGCTCGTCGCCTCGCCGGGGCGCGCGGTCAGGTGCTTCTCGGCGTCGGCGCGGGTGAGGCCGGTCCAGGTGACCTGGCCCATGCCGTCCGCGCCGCCGAAGGTGACCAGGCCGACGACGGTGACCTTCACCGGGTCGGGGTGCGCAGGACCGTGGTGTCGCCGAGGGCGAGACCGGCCGCCTCGGCCGCGCCCCGGTTGACGACTACCTCGCCGGGGCGCGCGGCGCGCGGCCCTCCGCGAGGCGGTACGGGTTGAGGGCCGGGTCCTCGATCCAGTTGCCCGCGAGGGTGGGCGGGCCCTGCCTCCGACGGGGTGCCGTCGGCGGCGAGCAGCTGGCCCGCGCCCTCGATCCGGGGCGCGGTGGCGGCGACCCGGGGACCTCGGCGAGGCGCTCGGCGAGGGCGGCGTCGACGGGGCCCCGGCTGCCCTGGGCCTCGCCGGCGGCGGTCACGGTGACGGAGCTGCGGACGATGGCGTCCGTGCCCCGGGTGGCGCTGGTGAACATCGAGTCGAAGCTCGCGCGGAGGGTGTCGCCCATGACGAGGGTGCCGGTGAGGAAGGCGACGCCGAGGAGGACGGCGGCGAAGGTGCCGAGGAAGCGCCGCCGGTGGGCGCGGAGCGAGGAGCGGGCGAGGCGGAGGACGGCGGGGGTGCTCATGACACGCCTCCGGGGACCGTCGCGGCGCCCGCGTCGAAGGCCTTCATGCGGTCGAGGACGAGGTCGGCCGTGGGGGCGGCCATGCGGTCCACGAGCCGGCCGTCCGCGAGGAAGATCACCTCGTCGGCGTGGGCGGCGGCGACCGGGTCGTGGTGACCATGACGACCGTGCGACCGGTCTCGTGGACCGTGCGGCCGAGGAGGCGCAGGACCTCCTCGCCGGAGCGCGAGTCGAGGTTGCCGGTGGGTTCGTCGGCGAAGACGACGTCGGGGTCGCCGGCGAAGGCCCGCGCGACGGCGACGCGCTGCTGCTGTCCGCCGGAGAGTTCGGCCGGCCGGTGGTGGAGGCGGTCGCGCAGCCCGACGGTGTCGACGAGCCGGTCGAACCGCTCCCGGTCGACGGGGCGGCCGGCGAGGTCGAGCGGGAGGGTGATGTTCTCGGCGACGGTGAGCGTCGGGAGCAGGTTGAAGGCCTGGAAGACGAAGCCGATCCGGTCGCGGCGCAGCAGGGTCAGGCGCCGGTCGTCGAGGGCGGACAGGTCGGTGTCGCCGACGAGGGCGGCGCCGGAGGTGAGGGTGTCGAGGCCGGCGGCGCAGTGCATCAGGGTGGACTTGCCGGAGCCGGAGGGGCCCATGACGGCGGTGAAGCGGCCGGCCGGGAAGTCGACGCTCACCCCGTCCAGGGCCCTGACCTCGGTGTCGCCGCGCCCGTAGACCTTGACGGCGTCGACGACGCGGGCGGCGGGGTGCCGGGCTGAGGTGGTCATGCCCGGCGCCCCTTGGGGTCCGCGGCGCGGCCGAACTGCTCCTCCAGGACGCTCAGGCGCCGCCAGTACTCGTCCTCGTCGATCTCCCCGGCCGCGAAGCGGTGGCCGAGCAGGGCGATGGGCGAGCTCTCGTCCGGCCGTCCGTCGCGCCACGGCCGGCCCCGGCGCCATCCGAGGCGGCGGGCGACGGTGACGATCCCGATGACGACGGCGGCCCAGACGAGGGGAAGAAGAGGACCCAGGGACCGGGGCCCTCGTGGGCGAGTGTGTTCATGGGGTTCAGCTCCTCGGTGCGGTGCGGGCGTGCTCACGGTTCGAGCCTCGCTCCGAGGAGGGTCCGGGTCGTCGTACGGGCAGCGGCTTCTCGCGTACGACGCCGGGAGTACGCCGGCACCCGCCCCGGCCGTCCGGCGGGCGGCGGCCGGGGCGGTCCCGCCCTACGCCACGGCGACGAGGGTGAGGTAGGCGATGCCGAGCACGCCCCGGTAGCCCTTCAGCCAGCCGGAACGCTGGCGGTCGACGCGCTCGCGGGTCTCTGCGGCGAGCGGATGGTCCGGGTGGGCGGCGAGCCAGACCTCGGTGTCGTACCGGTAGCCGGACTCGAACTCCTCCCACTCCTCCGCGCTCGCCGTCTCGATCCACGCGGGCCGGAACCCCGCCTCGATCGCGAGGTCGACCAGGTCACCGAGGGCGTAGTGGTCGGCGGCGCTCGCGCCGGGCCACATCCCGGCGAGCTCCGTCGCGGTGGGGGTGCGCTCCCAGAAGCCCTCGCCGAGCACGACCCGCCCGCCGGGCCGGACGAGCCGGCGCAGTTCGCGCAGGACGGCGGCGGGGTCGTACGGCAGCTCGGGGTCGCAGAGCGCCTGGCTGGAGCCGAGGCAGAGGACCGCGTCGGCGGGTCCGCGGTCGGTGCCGAGCGCCGACTCCTCGACGAAGGCCACCCGGTCGGCGAGCCCGCGCCCTCGGCGAGGGCCCGGCCGCGGCCAGGTCCTCGGCGTTGATGTCGATGCCCACGCCCTTCGCGGCGGGCGCCGCCTCCAGGACGCGGAGCAGCAACTCGCCCCAGCCGCAGCCGATGTCGAGCACATCGGCTGGCGCGGTCGCGGCGAGCCGCTCGATCATGCGGGTCGCGCGCGCTTCGGAGAGGGGACCGTGGAAGACGAGGCTGCCGAGGCGCGGAGGGAGATCGGCGGTGGAGTCAGGAGTGATCATGGAGGGGAACGGTACGGCGTCCCCCTCTCCCGGCGCACCGTGTTTCTTCGGGGCGCCGGGGCGGCTTGCGTCAGGGCGCTGGGGAGGCTTGCGCCAGGTCGCCGGGGAGGCTTGCGCCAGGTCCGTCAGGACGGCTTCCGCCAGGGCGCCGGGACGGCTTCCGCCAGGTCCGCCAAGACGGCTTCCGCCAGGCCGCTGGGACGGCTTCCGCCAGGGCGCCGGAGCGGCTTCCGCCAGGTCCGCCGGAGCAGCTTCCGCCAGGTCCGCCGGAGCGGGCCTTCCGTCAGGTCCGCCGGGCGGTTTCCTCAAGGCGTCGGGGCGGCTTGCTCAGGCCGTCAGGGCGGCGAGCGGGTCGTCGAGCACCGGCTGCCAGGCCAGTTCGGCGGCGCCGACGAGGCTGTTGTGGTCGAGGGTGCAGGGCAGGATCGGCACGCCGCCGCTGCGGCCCCAGAGGCTGCGGTCGGCGACGACCGCGCGGAGCCGCTCGGGGTCGGCGTCGAGGAGTTCGCGGTGGAGCCCGCCGAGGATGATCCGGTCCGGGTTGAGGATGTTCACCAGCCCGGCGAGGCCCAGTCCCAGACGGTCGATCAGCTCCCCGACCGCGACCCGGACGCCCGGGTCGTCGGGGCTGGTGCGCAGCAGGTCCCGGGACTGCTGGAGCAGGGAGACCTCGGGGCCGGGGACCCGGCCCGCGGCCGTGAGGAAGGCGAGCGGGTCGGTCTCGACGTCGAGGCAGCCGCGGCTGCCGCAGTGGCAGGACGGCCCTCGGGGTTGACGGTGAGGTGGCCGACCTCCAGGGCCAGGCCCGAACTGCCGGTGTGCAGGCGGCCGTCGAGGACGAGCGCCCCGCCGACGCCGCGGTGGCCGGTGGCGACGCAGAGCAGGTCCCGCGCGCCGCGCCCCGCGCCGTGGCGGTGCTCGGCGAGCGCGGCGAGGTTCACGTCGTTGCCGGTGAAGGCGGGGCCCTCGATGCCGGCGGCCCGTACCCGCTCGGCGAAGATCTCGCGCACCGGCGCTCCGGCGGGCCAGGCGAGGTGGAGCGGGTTGAGGGCGGTGCCCTCGGGTTCGGCGACGGCGGAGGGCGCGGCGAGTCCGGCGCCGACGCAGCGGCGGCCGCTCTCCGCGAGGAGCGCGGCGCCCGCGTCGACGACGGCGCCGAGGACCTGCGCGGGGTCGGCGGAGACGGTGACGCAGCCGGGCGCGGTGGCCACGATGGTGCCGCCGAGGCCGACGAGGGCGGCGCGGAACCCGTCCGCGTGGACCTGGGCGGCGAGGGCGACCGGGCCCTTCTCGTCGACGGCGAGCCGGTGCGAGGGCCGCCCCTGGGAGCCCGCGGCGGCGCCGGGGTTGGAGTCGACGCGGATGAGGCCGAGGGCCTCCAGTTCGGCGGCGACGGCGCCCGCGGTGGCCCGGGTGACGCCGAGTTCGGCGGTGAGGACGGCCCGGGTCGGAGCCCTGCCGGTGTGCACCAGTTCCAGCGCGGGGCCGAGCGCGTTACGCCCCTGTCCAGCCGTGTCCGGGTCGTCGTCGCCTTGCCGTTCATGGGGGTGAGTCTCCCATGATCGGACCGCGGTGCCGTCCCCGCCCGGTTGATTCCCCGCCCCGTGGCCCCTATCCTGAGTTTGTGCCGCTACTAAACAAAGTACGGACGGCCGTATCGGGGGGCTCCGGCGGAGACACCGCCACCCGCTCCCTGTCCCGCCTCCGCTCCGCCCTGACCCTCTTCTTCGCCCTCGACGGCTTCCTGTTCGCCGGCTGGGTGGTCCGGATCCCCGCCGTCAAGGAGCAGACCGGCGCCTCGGCCGGCGACCTCGGCCTCGCCCTCCTCGGGGTGTCCGCGGGCGCCGTGATCACGATGACGCTGACCGGCCGGCTCTGCCGCCGCTACGGCTCCCACGCGGTCACCGTCGTCACCGCCGTCCTGCTCTCCCTGTCCATCGCCCTGCCCGCCCTCACCCGCTCCCCGCTCGCGCTCGGCCTCGTCCTGCTCGTCTTCGGCGCCGCGTACGGCGGGATCAACGTGGCCATGAACAGCGCCGCCGTGGACCTCGTGACCGCGCTCCGGCGGCCGGTGATGCCGAGCTTCCACGCCGCCTTCAGCCTCGGCGGCATGCTCGGCGCGGGGCTCGGTGGCATGCTCGCCGGAAGCCTGTCCCCCACCGCCCACCTCCTCGGCCTCACGGTCGTCGGCCTGGCCCTGACGGCCGCCGCCGGACCCGTACTGCTGCGCCACCCCTCCCCGCGCGCCCCGAGGCCCTTCCGGCGCCGTCCCGCCCTGGGGACTCCGGCCCGCGGACGGCCGGGGCGCGGCGCACGGTCCTCGTCTTCGGGGTGATCGCGCTCTGCACCGCGTACGGCGAAGGGGCGCTGGCCGACTGGGGCGCCCTCCACCTCGCGCAGGACCTGCACGCGCACCCCGGGTGGCAGCCGCCGGGTACTCCGTCTTCGCGCTGACCATGACCGCGGGCCGGCTCTCCGGCACCGCCCTGCTCGAACGCCTCGGCCAGACGCGGACCCTGGTCGCGGGCGGTGCGACCGCCGCCGCGGGCATGCTCCTCGGCGCGCTCGCGCCGAGCGTCTGGGCCGCGCTCCTCGGCTTCGCCGTCACCGGGCTCGGCCTCGCGAACATCTTCCCCGTCGCCGTGGCCCGCGCGGGCGCGGTCGCCGGTCCCGGCGGCGTGGCGACGGCCTCCACCCTGGGGTACGGGGGATGCTCCTCGGCCCGCCGTCGATCGGCCTCCTCGCCGAGCGGTTCTCCCTCCCGGCGGCCCTCACGACGGTCGCCGTGCTCGCGGCCGGCGCGGCGGTCCTGGGCTACCGGGCGCGCAACGCGGGCGCCTCCCGAGGAGTTGAGCGGAGTCCCCGTCCGCGCGCCTGGCACAATCCGGCCCATGGACGCTGATTCCCTGAAGATCACCGAGTACATCGACGCGCTGGAGGCGGCCGCCGCGCCTCGCGGACGCGGCCGCCGAGGCCGGGCTCGACGCGGACGTGCCGACCTGCCCGGGGTGGCGGGTCCGGGACCTCGTGCGGCACATCGCCATGGTGCACCGCTGGGCCGCGGCGTACGTGACCGAGGCGCTCACCGCGTACGTCCCGGCCGACGAGACGACGCTCGACGGCGAGGAGCTGCTCGCCCACTACCGCGAGGGGCACGCGCTCTCGTCGCCGCCCTGCGCGCGGCGCCCGAGTCCCTGGAGTGCTGGTCCTTCTTCCGGCGCCCTCGCCGCTGGCCTTCTGGGCGCGGCGGCAGGCGCACGAGACCGCCGTCCACCGCGCGGACGCCGAGTCGGCGCTCGCGGGCGATCCGGCGCCGCTGGATCCGGCGTTCGCCGCCGACGGCGTCGACGAGCTGCTCGTCCGCTTCCACGCCCGCGACCGCAGCCGGGTGCGCACGCCCGAGCCCCGGACCCTGCGCGTACGGACGACGGACACCGGTGACGTCTGGACCGTCCGTCTGACGGCGGACGAACCGCCCCGGACAGAGCGGGGCGGACAGGGCGCGGACGACCCGGCCGACACCGAACTGAGCGGTCCCGCCGGGCAGTTGTACCTGACCCTGTGGAACCGGCTGCCGCTCGACGCCGTGACCGTGACGGGCGACGAAGACCTCGCCCGGCTGTGGCGGGAGACCTCGGCGGTCTGACCTAGGCCCTGCCCGCGTCCGTCCGGAGGCCGAGCAGGGCGAGGTCGGGCTCCACCCACGCGGCGCGGGCCTCGTCGGAGGCCAGGGTGGCGGGGCGGTAGAACCGGGCGAGCAGGTCCTTGTCGAGCAGGTCGGGGTGGTGCGCGGCGAACGCCGCGAAGTCCGGCTGTCCGGACTCCGCGCGCATCCGGCCACCAGCTCGACCCACGCCCTGGTCATCGTGGCGTGGAACTTCCGCGGCGCTCCGGCGGCGGTGGCGGTGCGCCGGATGCCCTCGGCGACCAGGGCGAGGGCGTCGGGCATCCTGACGCGCCGTACCGCCAGCCAGGTCAGATGGACGTGCTCGCGGTGGCCGAAGCCGCCGGTGGCCGCCATGGCCTCGGCGATCAGCTCCCGGAAGATCGCGAAGTCCGCCTCGGCGGGGGAAAGGGAAGTCACGAGATCGGAATATACGATTTCACAACAATGGCCAGCAAACGCCGCCCGGACGGCGCCGCCCGCCCCTCAGCCCAGCCAGCCGGGTCTGACCAGGCCCGACTCATAGGCGAGGACGACGAGTTGGGCGCGGTCCCGGGCGCTCAGCTTGACCATGGCGCGGCTCACGTGGGTCTTGGCGGTGAGCGGGCTCACCACCAGCCGGCGGGCGATCTCCTCGTTCGACAGGCCGATTCCCACCAGGGCCATCACCTCGCGCTCCCGTTCGGTCAGGGCGCGGAGCGCGGCCGTCGCCGCCGGGGCCTTGGAGCGGGCCGCGAACTCCTCGATGAGCCGGCGGGTGACGCCCGGGGAGAGCAGCGCGTCCCCGTGGACGACGGCGCGCACGGCGCGCAGCAGCTCCTCGGGCTCGGTGTCCTTGACCAGGAAGCCGGAGGCGCCGGCGCGGATCGCCTCGAAGACGTACTCGTCGAGTTCGAAGGTGGTCAGCATGACGACCCGGACCTCGGCGAGGTCCGGGTCGGCGGTGATGCTCCGGGTCGCCTCCAGGCCGTCGAGCCGGGGCATCCGGATGTCCATGAGGACGACGTCGGGGCGCAGGGCGCCGACCCGCTCCACCGCCTCGTCACCGTCGGCGGCCTCGCCGGCCACCTCGATGTCGGGCTGGGCGTCGAGCAGCGCGCGGAACCCCGCCCGCACCAGGGACTGGTCGTCGGCGAGCAGGACACGGATCACGGGGTGCTTCCCTCCGGGCGGAGCGGGAGTACGGCGTGGACGCGGAAGCCGCCGTCCGGGCGGGCGCCCGCCTCGATGGTGCCACCGAGGGCGGCGGCCCGCTCCCGCATTCCGGCCAGTCCGTTGCCGCTGCCGCCGGCCTCCGTGCCGGTGGCGGGGCCCTCGTCGTCGACGGTCAGCTCCAGCCGTCCGGGGCCGTGTCCGATCCGCACCCGGGCGGTGCGCGAACCGGAGTGGCGGACCACGTTGGTGAGCGCCTCCTGCACGATCCGGAAGGTGGCGAGGTCGGCGCCGGGCGGCAGGGCGGCCGGGGTGCCGCTCGTCGAGACGGCGACGGCGAGGCCAGCGGCGGCGGCCTGCTCGACGAGTTCGGGGAGCCGATCGAGGCCGGGGGCCGGGGCGCGGGGGGCGTCGCCGGGGGTGCGGAGGGTGTCGAGGACCTGTCTCACCTCGCCGAGCGCCTCCTTGCTGGCCGCCTTGATGGTGGTCAGCGCGGTCCGGGCCTGTTCCGGGTCGGAGTCGAGGAGGGCGAGGCCGACGCCCGCCTGGACGTTGATCACGGAGATCGAGTGGGCGAGCACGTCGTGGAGTTCGCGGGCGATGCGGAGCCGTTCCTCGTCGGCGCGGCGCCGCGCGGCGGCGGCCCGCTCGGCCCGTTCCCTGGCGCCCTGCTCGCGCCGCACGCGGACGACCTCGGAGGCGGCGAGCACGGCCACGGCGAACGCCGCGGTCGGCAGCTCCTGCCCCAGGGCGCGGGTCCGTCGCCGGGCGGCGGCAGCCATCGGTAGAGCCAGTGCGAGAGCAGGACGTGGCCCGCCCAGAGCAGGCCGATGGCCCACCAGGCGGCGGTGCGGTGCCCCTGGACGACGGCCGCGAAGCAGGCGACGGCGACCACGGCGAAGAACGGGCCGTACGGGTATCCGGCCGCCAGGTAGCCGAGGGTGACGGCCGTGACGGCGAACAGCACCGGCACGGGCCTGCGGTGACGGAACAGCAGCGGGGCCGCCCCGAGCAGGAGCAGGACCCGCCCGAGGGCGTCGAGCGCCTCCCGGTCGGGCTGGTTCCGCGCGGAGAAGCCGGTGCCCACCAGGACGAGGACGGCGATCAGCGCCGTCGACCGCCAGGGCAGGCCACGGCCGTGCTCCCACCGCTCCCAGGGCGGACCGCCGCGCTCTCCCGCTCCCAGGGCGGACCGCCGCCCTCTCCCGTTCCCAGGGCGGGCCGCCGCGCTCCCCTCGTTCCCAAGGCGGGCCGCCGCCGCGTTCCCACCGTGCCCGGGGCCGCGCGGCCGCTCCTTGTGCATCCCGGCGTCCATGGGCTCACGCTAGCCGCGCCCGCCCCGCCCGCACGTCAGCCCGGCGGGTGGTCACCCGTACTCCCCGGGAGTACGGGACGCGGCGGCCGGGTCAGCCGCGCGGGAGCAGGCCCACGTCCTGGCCCAGGCGGCGGGCCGCCGTCGCGAAGAAGGTGTCGCGGTCCTCGACGACGTTGTGGAACTGGCCGAAGACCTCGAAGGAGACGAGGCCGAAGAGCTGCGCCCAGGCGGCGACGAGCGCGACGGCGAGGGCGGCGGGAGGTCCAGGGCGAAGTCGGCGCTCATGCGGACGGCCTCGGGGCGCAGGGCCTCCGCGAGCGGCGGGAGGGCGACGCCCTCGCCCGTGTGGGCCCGGCGGGCGATGTCGATGAGGACGAGTCCGACCCGGGAGGCGGGGACGATCGTGTCCTGGGGGCGGTGTAGCCGGGGACCGGGGAGCCGTAGATCAGGGCGTACTCGTGGGGTGGGCGACGGCCCAGGCGCGGACCGCCCGGCAGACGGCGGTCCAGCGGTCGAGGGGCGCTCCGCCCCGGTCGCGGCGGCGGCCTCCTCGGCGGCGGCGCCGACGGCGTCGTAGGCGTCGACGATGAGGGCGGTGAGCAGGTCGTCGCGGCTGGGGAAGTAGCGGTAGAGCGCGGAGGACACCATGCCGAGCTCGCGGGCGACGGCCCGCAGGGACAGTTTGGCGGCGCCTTCGGCGGCGAGCTGGGTGCGGGCCTCGTCCTTGATGGCGGCGGTGATCTCGATGCGGGCGCGGGCGCGGGCTCCTCGAACGGTCGTCATGGAGAGCAGTGTGCCACTTTCGGAGCACCGCAACGAAACGAGAGCGCCGAAATGAAACGAGAGCACTGCTCTTGATTGTGAGCACCGAACCGTGCACACTGATCTCAAGCGAGAGCAGCGCTCACACTTTGCAGCCCCAGGAGGCCCCCATGTCCGCTCAGCCCGCCCAGCCCGCCGGCTCCTCCCCCGCCGCCCACGTCATGAGGCCCGGCTGGTTCACCGTGAACGTCTTCAACCGCGCCGTCGCCTGGATGACCCGCCGCGGCATCAGCGTCTGGGGCTCCCGCGTCCTCGCGGTCCGCGGCCGCAAGAGCGGCGAATGGCGCCGCACCCCCGTCAACCTCCTGACGGTGGACGGCGCCCGGTACCTCGTCGCCCCCCGCGGCCACGTCCAGTGGACCCACAACATGCGGGCCGCCGGCGGCGGGCAGCTCCACCTCGGCAAGCACGTGCAGGAGTTCACCGCCGTGGAGGTGGCCGACGACGACAAGCCCGTGCTGCTCCGCGCCTACCTCAAGCGCTGGAAGGCCGAGGTCGGCGTCTTCTTCGGCGGGGTCGGTCCCGACTCCACCACCGAGGAGCTGCGGGCCATCGCCCCGAAGCACCCCGTCTTCCGCATCACGACGACGGGCCCCGTCACCCCGGCGGCGTGAGCCGTCCGGGGTGCGGAGCCCGTATCGAAGGGGAGTGGACCGTCAGACCTCTTCCGGGGCCTCCACGGCCTTCGCGTCCTCCGGCTCGGACCCCGCGCGCTCGCGCGGGCTGACGCCCGCCCCGCCGGACCGACACCGGCCGAGGTGTCCATGCGCTTGTCGAGGAGCTCCAGGGCCCGCCGCGCCATGCCGTTCGAGCGGACCATGCCACCGAGGGTGGCGGTGCCGCGGGTGATGTCGGCGAAGGCGTTCCAGGCCGACCGCAGACCCGTGAGCGCCGCGTGCAGCAGCCCCGGACGGCGCTCGAAGACGGCGAGCATCCGCCGCCCGACCGCCATCTCGACACCGAGCCCCGCCTTGATGGCGAAGGCGTAGTTCAGGGCCTGGCGCCGCGCGTCGACCGCGTCGTTCGCCTCGGCGACCCGCACCGCCCACTCACCGGCGAGACGGCCCGAGCGGAGCGCGTACGAGATGCCCTCGCGCGTCCACGGCTCCAGGAGACCGGCCGCGTCGCCGCAGACCAGGACCCGGCCGCGGGAGAGCGGCGAGTCGTCGGTGCGGCAGCGCGTCAGATGGCCCGAGGAGATCGTGGGCTCGAAACCGGCGAGGCCGAGCCGGGCGACGAAGTCCTCCATGTACCGCTTGGTGGCGGCGCCCTCGCCGCGCGCCGAGATGACGCCGACGGTCAGCGTGTCGCCCTTGGGGAACACCCAGCCGTAACTGCCGGGCATCGGACCCCAGTCGATGAGGACCCGCCCCTTCCAGTCCTCCGCCACGGACGCCGGCACGGGGATCTCCGCCTCCAGGCCCAGGTCCACCTGGCCGAGCTTCACCCCACATGGGCGCCTATCCGGCTGGCACTGCCGTCGGCGCCGACGACCGCGCGCGCGAGGACCGTCTCGCCGTCGGCGAGGACGACGGCGACGGTCCGCCGGTCCGGGACGGCCGGGCCGTGCTGCTCCACCCGGGTCACCGTGACGCCGGTCCGCAGTTCGGCGCCCGCCTTCTGGGCGTGCTCGACGAGCTGCGCGTCGAACTCCGGACGGTTGATGAGCCCGAAGAGCATCCGGCGCGAGCGGCGGGTGCGGGCGAAACGTCCGTCGAGGGAGAAGGTGACGGCGTGGATCCGGTCCTGGAGGGGCAGTTCGAAGCCCGGCGGGAGCGAGTCGCGCGAGGGGCCGATGATGCCGCCGCCGCAGGTCTTGTACCGGGGCAGCTCGGACTTCTCCAGGAGCAGCACCCGGCGGCCGCCGACCGCCGCCGCGTAGGCCGCGGACGCGCCGGCCGGTCCCGCGCCGACGACCACGACGTCCCACACCTCCGCGGACTCGTCGTCCGTCCGAGCCGGTGCCTCGTCCGCCGCCCGGTCCGACGCCTCGTCACCCGGGAGGTCCGCCGCCCCGGCGTCCGCGCTCCCGACGGCGCTCCCGGCCGTCTCGGCAGCCGCGGCCTCGGGCTCGGGGTGCTCCGTACCGGCGTTCTCTGCGTGCTCGCTGCTCACGTGTGCTTCTGCTCCTGATCCGACCGGTGGTCTGCTCCTGACGCATCCTACGGCGCGGTAGCCAGGGGCCCGGCCGTAGGATCGGCGGTGCGTTCGCCGTACCACGACATACGACGAACGCCCTCCCACGTCGTAACGTCGCACCCATCAGGAGCGTGCCCATGACCTCGAATCCGATCGCCGAGACCGTCCGGTCACTGATGCCCCGGGCCAAGGCCGAGCTCACGGAGCTGGTGGCCTTCGAGTCGGTGGCGGACGAGGCCGTGGCGCCCCGCAGCGAGTGCGAGGCCGCCGCGAACTGGGTCGCCGACGCCCTGCGCGCCGAGGACTTCCAGGACGTGGCGCTGCTCGACACCCCGGACGGTTCGCAGTCCGTGTACGGCGTCCTGCCCGGACCGGCCGGCGCGCCGACCGTCCTGCTGTACGCGCACTACGACGTGCAGCCGAAGCTGGACGAGTCCGTCTGGCTCTCCCCGCCGTTCGAGCTGACCGAGCGCGACGGCCGCTGGTACGGGCGCGGCACCGCCGACTGCAAGGGCGGCTTCATCATGCACCTGCTCGCGCTGCGCGCCCTCAAGGCGAACGGCGGCGTGCCGGTGACGGTCAAGGTGATCGTCGAGGGCTCCGAGGAGCAGGGCACCGGCGGTCTGGAGCGGTACGCGGAGCAGCACCCCGAGCTGCTGACGGCCGACGCCATCGTGATCGGCGACGCGGGCAACTTCCGCGTGGGCCTGCCGACGGTGACCGCGACCCTGCGCGGCATGACGATGATCCGGGTCACGATCGACACCCTGGAGGGCAATCTGCACTCCGGTCAGTTCGGCGGCGCCGCGCCCGACGCGCTGGCCGCGCTGATCCGCGTCCTGGACTCGCTGCGGGGCCCGGACGGCTCCACCGTCATCGACGGCCTCACCGGCGACCAGGTGTGGGAGGGCCTCCAGTACCCGGAGGAGGACTTCCGCCAGGACGCCAAGGTCCTCTCCGGCGTGGCCCTGCCGGGCGCCGGCACGGTCGCCGACCGGATCTGGGCGCGCCCCGCGGTCACGGTCATCGGCATCGACGCCCACCCGGTGGCCGGCGCGACCCCGTCGGTCCCCAAGTCGGCGCGCGCCCAGATCAGCCTGCGGGTGCCGCCGGGCGAGGACGCGGCCGAGGCGACGAAGCTGCTCTTCGCGCACATCGAGAAGCACACCCCGTGGGACGCCCGGGTCTCCCTGGAGCAGGTCGGCCAGGGCCAGCCGTTCCAGGCGGACACCTCCAGCCCGGCGTACGCGTCGATGGCCGAGGCGATGCGGATCGCGTACCCCGGCGAGGAGATGCAGGCCGCGGGCATGGGCGGCTCGATCCCGCTGTGCAACACGCTGGCCTCGCTCTACCCGGAGTCCGAGATCCTGCTGATCGGCCTGAGCGAGCCGGAGGCGCAGATCCACGCGCCGAACGAGTCCGTCTCCCCCGAGGAGCTGGAGCGGCTCTCGGTGGCCGAGGCCCACTTCCTCGTCAACTACGCCCGCTCGAAGCAGGCCTGACGGCGGGTCCGTTCAGCGCTCGGCGAAGCTCGCCGAGAGCGTAGAGGCATACGGCGGACCTGCGCGGATGCGTAGGTTCGCCGTATGACATCCATCGAGCTCACCCGGGTCACCCCGCGACTGCACCTCCTCGACCACTCCATCGGCCAGGCGTACCTGTGGCGGGACGAGGAGGAGCTGACCCTGATCGACGCCGGCTGGGCCGGCACGGCGGACGGCACGGAGGCGGCGATACGGTCGGCCGGCCTGGACCCGGCGCGGCTGCGCCGGATCGTGCTGACCCACTGCCACCGCGACCACGTGGGCGCGGCGCAGGAGCTGGCGGACCGGCACGGGGCGGAGATCCTCGCGCACCGGCTCGACGCGCCGGTGATCCGGGGCGCGGCCCCGGTCCCGGAGCCCGACCTCCTGGACTGGGAGCGCCCCTCTTCGAGCACGGCCTGAGCACCCCGAGGCGCCGCCGACCCGGGTCGACCGGGAGGTCGAGGACGGCGAGGAGCTGGGCTTCGGCGACGGCGCCGTGGTGGTGCACACCCCCGGCCACACCCCCGGCTCGATCGCCGTCCATCTGCCGCGCCACGGCGTGCTGTTCGCCGGGGACACGGTGGCGTCGGTGCAGGGCGTGACGTTCGGCGTGTTCCACGTCGACCGCGCGCTCGCCCTGGACTCGATGCGGGCGCTCGCGAAGCTCGCCCCTCGGTGCTGTGCTGCGGGCACGGGGCGCCGGTGACCTCGGACACGGCGGCCCAGCTCGCGGCGGCGGCCCGGCCCTGAGGGGTCAGCCCACGGGGACCCCCGCCTCCAGGTTGAGGACCGTGCCGCGTTCCCGGGCGCGCAGCGCCCAGCGGAGCCGGCGGTAGCGGACGGGGCAGCATCTCCTCGGCCTCCTCCTCGGTGACGAAGCGCCAGCCGCGGAGTTCGGCGCCGGGGAGGTGGAGGCGCTCGGTGTCGGCGGCGCGGAGCGTTCCGCCGTCGAAGAGGAGGCGCAGCCCGCCGTAGCCGGGGGGCTGGGGGCGCTCCCAGTCGACGAGCAACAGGCGGGGTACGGCGTCGAGTTCGAGGCCGATCTCCTCGGCCACCTCGCGCATGCCGGCGCGGGCCGGGGCTTCGCCGGGCTCGACGACCCCGCCGGGGAACTCCCAGCCGGGCTTGTAGGTGGGGTCGACGAGGAGGAAGCGGTCCTGCTCGTCGAAGAGCAGGACTCCGGCGGCGAGGGTCTCGCCGGTCGGCTCGGGCGTCTGGACGATGCCGCAGGGCGCCGCCCGTCCGGCCCGGACCGCGTCGGCGACGGCCCGGGCGGCCTCGGCCGCGGTGAGTGCCGAGGTGTCGAGCGTGTACGCGTCGGCGGCGAGCCAGTCGAGGGCTGCGCGGTACGGCGGCAGGTGCTGGTGGCACCAGTCCCGGACGCGGGCGTCGACCTCGGGGTCGCCGTACTCCGCCCGGCCGTCGATCCGCTCCCGCAGGATCGTTTCCTCCGGGGCGAGCAGCACATGGCGCACGTCGATGCGGCGGGCGGCGAGCCCGCCGAAGATCTCGTCCCGGTACTCCTGGCGGAGCAGGGTCATCGGCACGACGAGGACGCCGCCGACCTCGGCGAGCAGGGCGGCGGCGGTGTCGACGACCATGCGGCGCCAGATCGGCAGGTCCTGGTAGTCCTCGACCTCGGCGAGCCGCTTGGCCGGGAGGAGCGGCGCAGGCCCCGCCGGTGAGCTCGGGGTCGTACAGGGTGCTGTTCGGGATCAGATCGACCAGCTCGCGCGCGGTGCTGGACTTTCCCGCGCCGAACGTCCCGTTGATCCAGACGATCACGTCTTCCCCCTCTTCGATAGCCCCCAGTGGCTTGCCCGCAACACCCTGCCACGGAAACCACGAACACATGTCCCGGCAGGGCGTGACGCTTCCGTAGAGGGCGGGGCGGCCGGGTCAGGGCGCCGGGCGCAGCGCCGCCGCCGCGGCGCCGAGGAGGCCCGCGTCCGTCCCGGTGACGGCGGGGACGACCGTCAGGTTCCGGACGAAGGAGAGCGTGGCGTAGCGGGCGAGGCAGCGGCGGAGCGGGGCGAAGAGGACCTCGCCGGCGCCCGCGACCCCGCCGCCGACGACCGCGATGTCGATCTCGACGAGCGCGGCAGTAAGAAGATGCCCGCGGGCCTGTGCCGCCTGCTCGTACGAGGCGAGGGCGACCGTCCCCGGCGCGCGGCGCTGCCATGGCGGGCGCGACCCTTGCCGGGGCCCCTGGCCGCCAGCCGCCCTCCAGGGCGCGGCGGGCGAGGTGCGGTCCGTCGGCGATGCCGACGGTGCCGCGCCGCCGCAGGCGCAGGCTCGCCGTCCAGGTCCACCGATGTGGCTGATGTGACCGGCGCTGCGGGGCCGGGTGATCCGGCCGTCGAGGACGAGGCCGCCGCCGACGCCCGTGGAGACGACCAGGCACAGGCGTCGGCGTGGCCCCGGGCGCCCGGAGCCAGTTCGGCGGCGGTCGGCGACGCCGTCGCCGACGAGGGTGACCGGGCGGCCGCCGTGGCACGGCGGACCTGTTCGACGAGGGGTGGTCGCGCCAGCCGGGGATAAACACCGGGCTCACGAGCCCCGGGCGGCGTCGACTGGCCCGCGCTGCCGATGCCGACGGCCCCGGCGGACGCCCAGAGCGGGAGGCCGCAGGTCGGCGAGGACCGCCTGACCGCTGCCGTCACCGTCTCGCCGTCCTCACGCGCGGGCGTGGGCCGCTGACCGGATGAGGATAGGCCCGCCGTCGACCAGGGCGCCGGCGATCTTGGTGCCCCCGATGTCGAGGGCGGCGACGAGGCCCGGGGCGGGGTCGGTGTGCATGGGCGCGGGGCCTCCGGTCGACGGCGGGAAGAGAAAGTCGGTTCCGCCAGTCTCCCAGCGATGACAACGTTGTCCAACCCCTGCTCGAAATCGAGATCGACCCGACACGCTCCGAGGAACCGGCACCGTGGCCCACATCGCCCGCCGCACCGAGCCCCGCTACGGCACCCGGCCCACGATGAAGGACGTCGCCGCCCGGGCGGGCGTCGGCCTCAAGACGGTGTCCCGGGTCGTCAACGGCGAGCCGGGCGTCACCCCCGACACCGAGCAGCGGGTCCGGGAGTCCATCGAGGCCCTCGGCTTCCGCCGCAACGACAGCGCGCGGGTCCTGCGCAAGGGCAGGACGGCGACCGTCGGCCTGGTCCTGGAGGACCTCGCCGATCCCTTCTACGGACCGCTCAGCCGGGCGGTCGAGGAGGTCGCGCGGGCGCACGGGGCCCTGCTGTTCAACGGCTCCAGCGCCGAGGACCCGGAGCGGGAGCAGGAGCTGGCGCTCGCGCTGTGCGCGCGCCGGGTCGACGGCCTCATCGTGATCCCCGCCGGTGACGACCACCGCTATCTGGAGCCCGAGATGAGGGCGGGCGTCGCCACGGTCTTCGTCGACCGGCCCGCCGGGCGGATCGACGCCGACGCCGTCCTCTCCGACTGCTTCGGCGGGGCACGCGCGGGCGTGGCCCATCTGATCGCGCACGGCCACCGCCGGATCGGCTTCATCGGCGACCGGCCCCGCATCCACACCGCGGCCGAGCGGCTGCGCGGCTACCGCGCGGCGATGGAGGACGCGGGTCTCCCGTCCTGGACGCCTGGGTCTCCCTCGGGCCCACCGGTCCGGAGCGGGTGAGCACGGCCGTACGGGAGATGCTGGCGGCGGCGGAGCCGGTGACGGCCCTGTTCTCGGGGAACAACCGGGTCACGGTGACCGTGGTCCGTGAACTCGCCCGGCACGGCCGGCCGGTCGCCCTGGTCGGCTTCGACGACATCGAGCTGGCCGATCTGCTCGGTGTCACGGTCGTCGCCCAGGACGCCGCCGCGCTCGGCCGGACGGCGGCGGAGCGCCTCTTCCGGCGCCTCGACGGGGCCGACGGGGCGCCGGAGCGGCTGGTGCTCGGCACGACGCTGCTCGCCCGTGGATCGGGCGAGATCGCGCCGCCGGCCGGCTGAGCCCCGTCGTTCAGCAGATCCGCAGGCCCGCCACGGGGCCGCCGCCCGCGCCGCCCGACAGGTGGAGCACGCTGAGGTAGACGTTGGTGTTGCCGCTGTCGTCGTCGGTGCGGGCGAACCAGCGGCTGGTGACCCCGCCGTACGTCTCGCCGTGGTCCAGGTCGACCTGGCAGAAGAAGGAGTGCGGGCCCGCGCCGACCGTGCCCATCTCGCCGCCGTCGTACCGGGTGGTGGTGGCGCTCCGTACGACCTGGCAGGTCGCCGTGGAGCCGGAGGCGGTGCAGCCGGAGGCGGGCGGCGGCGCCTGGGTGGTGGGCGCGGTCGTGGCGCCTCCCCGAGGGGCGCGGGTCGTGCCGGTGCCTCCGGCGGTGGTCGTCCCCGGCGGTCGTGCCCGGGCCTTCGTCCCGCCGCCGCCCGCGCCCGACGCGGTGTCCGCACCGGTGCCGCCCGCCGCCGCGCCCGGGTCCGAGCCGTCGGAGCCGGGACCGGCGGTGGCAGGTGCCCCGCCCGCCGCTCCCCGGCCGCCCCTCCGGCCACCGCTCCGGACTCCCGGCCGGAGGGGTGGAACCGGCGGACGGGGTGGCCGTCCTGCTCGGCCGCCCCGAGGGCGCGGTGCTGCTCCCGGGTCCAGGACACGGCCGGGATCACCTCCGAGGCGGTGCCCCGGTCGCCGTCCTGCGGGGTCTCGCCGGTGGCCCGGGTGCCGCTGCCGTGGTCCATCAGGGCGTACGTGATGCCGCCGCCGGCCAGCAGGACGGCGGCCACCGCCGCGGCGACCAGCGCGTTCCCCGGCGCGGCGCGGACCCGGCGCGCCGGGCGGCCCGCGTCGCGGCACGGCCGCCCGCGTCCGCGCCGGGGTGCGCGCCGGGTGCGCGGGCGGCACCGGTACGGCGGGCCCGAAGGCGCCCGCGGGCGACGCGGCCACGGGCGCCGGGCCCCTGACGGCTCCGGCGTACGGGTTCGGCCCGACGGGACCGGCGTAGGGTTCGGCTCCGCGAGACCGGCGTACCGGCCCGGCGCGGGCGTCTCCGGAGCAGGGGCTTCAGGAGCGGGAGCCTCCGTGGCGGCGCCCGCCGGTTCCGGTGCCGGCTCCGCCAGCGTGCCGAGGAGCCGCGCCGCCTCGCGGGCGGTCGGGCGGGCGGTGGGGTCCTTGTCGAGGAGGCGGAGCAGGAGCGGGGCGAGGGTCCGGCGCGGACGGGCTCGGGGAGGGTTCGGTGACGATGGCGGCGAGGGTCGACCAGGTCGAGGTGCGGCGGAAGGGCGAGGCGCCCTCGACCGCCGCGTACAGGGTCGCGCCCACCGCCCACACGTCCGAGGCGGGCCCCGGGTCCTGGCCCTGGGCGCGCTCGGGGGCGAGGAAGTCGAGGGAGCCGACGATCTCGCCGCTGCGGGTGAGGTGGGTCGCCGAGCCGTCGCCGGGGTCCTCCATCGTGGCGATGCCGAAGTCGGTGAGGACGATCCGGCCCGAGGAGTCCAGCAGGATGTTGCCGGGCTTCACGTCCCGGTGGAGGACGCCCACGTCGTGCGCGGCGGCCAGCGCCTCCAGGACACGGGCGCCGATGCGGGCGGCCTCGGCGGGGTCGATGGTGCCCCGCTCGGCGAGGACGTCGTCGAGGGAGGGCCCCTCGACGAGCTCCATGACGATGACGGGCCGGCCCTCGTGCTCGGTGACGTCGTGGACGGCCACCACTCCGGGGTGGCGGACCCGGGCGGCGGCGCGGGCCTCGCGGGTCATCCGCAGGCGCAGGTCGGCCAGTTCGGGCGCCGCCGCGTCCGAGTACGTACGGAGTTCCTTGACGGCCACCTCGCGGCCGAGGACCTCGTCGACGGCCCGCCAGACGACGCCCATGCCTCCGCGCCCGAGCTGCCGCACGATTCTGTAGCGGCCCGCGAGCCGCCCGTTCTCCCCCGATGACACCGCTGCCCCGTCCCCCTGTCGATCATGTGAACTCGACAAGAGTACGGGGCAGTTGGCGGGAAAGTGACCGTTTAGCGATCAGTGGTGGCGGTCAGGTCGCCTCGGCGCGGGGCGGCGAAGCGGTCGAGGTCGGCGCGGGTCATGCCGGTGAGGGCGTCGACCTCGGCGCCGTCGAGGGCGCCGCACTGGAGGCCGCGCAGCAGGTAGGAGCTGAGGGCCTTGGCGGTGGCGGGCTCGTCCATGACGTCGCCGCCGACGTGGTTGGCGTAGGCGGAGAGGCGCTTGGCGGCGGTCTCGAAGCCCTCGCGGTAGAAGGCGAAGACGGCGGCGTAGCGGGTGGGGATGTGGCCGGGGTGCATGTCCCAGCCCTGGTAGTAGGCGCGGGCCAGGGCGCGGCGGGTGAGGCCGTAGTGCAGGCGCCAGGCCTCGTGGACATGCTCGGTGGAGCCGACGGGCAGGACGTTGGTGGAGCCGTCGGAGACGCGGACGCCGGTGCCGGCGGCGGCGACCTGCATGATCGCCTTGGCGTGGTCGGCGGCCGGGTGGTCGCTGGCCTGGTAGGCGGCGGAGACGCCGACGCAGGCGCTGTAGTCGAAGGTGCCGTAGTGCAGTCCGGTGGCGCGGCCCTCGGCGGCGCCGATCATGCGGGCGACGGCGGCGGTGCCGTCGGAGGCCAGGATGGACTGGCTGGTCTCGATCTGGATCTCGAAGCCGAGACGGCCGGCGTCGAGGCCGTGGGCCTTCTCGAAGGCCTCCAGGAGCCGGACGAAGGCGGAGACCTGCTCGGGTAGGTGACCTTGGGGAGGGTGAGGACGAGGCCGTCGGGGAGGCCGCCGTTCTCCAGGAGGCCGGTGAGGAAGACGTCGGTGGTGCGGATGCCGCGGTCGCGTACGGCGGCCTCCATGCACTTCATCCGGATGCCCATGTACGGGGCGGCGGTGCCGTTCGCGTACGCCTCCGAGATCAGGCGGGCGGCGCGGGCGGCGTCCTGGTCCTCGTCCTGGCCGGCGTAGCCGTCCTCGAAGTCGACGCGGAGGTCCTCGATGGGCTCGCGCTCCAGCTTGGCCCGCACGCGGCCGTAGACGTCCTCGGCGAGCTCGTCGGAGAGGCCGAGGACGGCGGCGAAGGAGGCCGCGTCGGGGGCGTGCTCGTCGAGGGCGGCGAGGGCCTGGTCGCCCCAGGAGCGAATGGTTCCGGCGTCGAAGACGTTGCCGGGGACGTAGACCGTGTGGACGGGCTGGCGGGTGCCGGGGTCTCCCGGGTAGCGCCGGTCGAGCTCGGCGTCCACCGCTGCGAGGGAGTCGCTGATGCCCTCGCTGACCGCGCCGGCGAGGCTCGTCGACACCTTCTCCTGCTGACCCATCCTGCATCCTCCTGTTTTCCGCTGCACGGAATCAACAATCCGTATAGCAAAATTAGTAGGCCGTCGGACCTGCGTCAATGCTTGTCCGAAACGACCGGGGCCGCACGGCGACAGATCGCCGTGCGGCCCCCGGGACCGACAGAACCGCAGGTCATCAGCCCTTGCGGGACTTGACCTCTTCGGTGAGCTGCGGGACGACGTCGAAGAGGTCGCCCACGACGCCGTAGTCGACGAGGTCGAAGATCGGAGCCTCGGCGTCCTTGTTGATGGCGACGATGGTCTTCGAGGTCTGCATGCCCGCGCGGTGCTGGATCGCGCCGGAGATGCCGGAGGCGATGTACAGCTGCGGCGAGACCGACTTGCCGGTCTGGCCGACCTGGTTGGAGTGCGGGTACCAGCCGGCGTCGACGGCGGCGCGGGAGGCGCCGACGGCGGCACCGAGGAGTCGGCGAGCGCCTCGATGATCGCGAAGTTCTCGGCGCCGTTGACGCCGCGGCCGCCGGAGACCACGATCGCGGCCTCGGTCAGCTCCGGGCGGCCGGTCGACTCGCGCGGGGTGCGGGCGGTGACCTTGGTGCCGGTGGCCTTCTCCGAGAAGGAGACGGCGAGCGCCTCGACGGCGCCGGCGGCCGGGGCGGCCTCGACGGGGGCCGAGTTCGGCTTGACCGTGATGACCGGGGTGCCCTTGGAGACGCGGGACTTGGTGGTGAAGGAGGCGGCGAACGCGGACTGCGTCGCGACCGGACCCTCGTCACCGGCCTCCAGGTCCACGGCGTCGGTGATGATGCCGGAGCCGATGCGCACCGCGAGGCGGGCGGCGATCTCCTTGCCCTCGGCGGAGGAGGGGACCAGGACGGCGGCCGGGGACACGGCCTCGTACGCGGCCTGGAGGGCCTCGACCTTCGGGACGACGAGGTAGTCGGCGAACTCGGGGCGTCGGCGGTGAGGACCTTCACCGCGCCGTGCTCGGCGAGCGCGGCGGCGGTGTCGGCGGCGCCGTTGCCCAGCGCGACGGCGACCGGGTCGCCGAGGCGGCGGGCGAGGGTCAGCAGCTCCAGGGTGGGCTTGCGGACGGCTCCGTCGACGTGGTCGACGTAGACGAGGATGTCAGCCATGGGACTTCAATCTCCTGCGAACGGAAGGGGCGGTCTGGTGGGCTCTCGGGAGCCTTGGGTGCCGCGTCGGCCCGGGGGACGGCCCCCGGACCACGGCACCTAGATGAACTTCTGGCTCGCGAGGAACTCGGCCAGCTGCTTGCCGCCCTCGCCCTCGTCCTTGACGATCGTGCCGGCGGTGCGCGCCGGACGCTCGGCGGCGGAGTCGACCGCGGTCCAGGCGCCCTCCAGGCCGACCTCGTCGGCCTCGATGTCGAGGTCGGAGAGGTCCAGGGACTCCACCGGCTTCTTCTTGGCGGCCATGATGCCCTTGAAGGACGGGTAGCGGGCCTCGCCCGACTGGTCCGTCACGGAGACGACGGCCGGAAGCGAGGCCTCCAGCTGCTCGGAGGCGGTGTCGCCGTCGCGGCGGCCGGTGACGACGCCGCCCTCGATCTTGACCTCGGAGAGCAGGGTGACCTGCGGGACGCCCAGGCGCTCGGCGAGGATGGCCGGGAGGACGCCCATGGTGCCGTCGGTGGAGGCCATGCCGGCGATGACGACGTCGTAGCCGACCTTCTCGATGGCCTTGGCGAGCACCAGCGAGGTGCCCATGACGTCGGTGCCGTGCAGGTCGTCGTCCTCGACGTGGACGGCCTTGTCGGCGCCCATGGACAGCGCCTTGCGCAGCGCGTCCTTGGCATCCTCGGGGCCGACCGTGAGCACGGTGACCTCGGCCTCGTCGGCCTCTTCGGCGATCTGCAGGGCCTGCTCGACGGCGTACTCGTCCAGCTCCGACAGAAGGCCGTCGACGTCGTCGCGGTCGACGGTCAGGTCATCGGCGAAGTGCCGGTCGCCGGTGGCGTCAGGCACGTACTTCACACAGACAACGATCCTCAAGCTCACGCCGGCTCTCCTACTGCATCGGTCATAACTGGGCTGCCTTGTTGCTCGCAGCATAGGCGCCTGAAGGGCAGGTTTCCGGTCGGGGCGCCAGACGCCCCGACCGAAATATTACTCGCCAGTACACCCAGTTCGTTACCGCTGAGCAAGCGCTCAGGCATGTGACCTTGCCAACGCGCGGAGAGGGGCGCGTACGGGAACTCTCAGTCGCGCAGCGCGTTGAAGCGGCCCTGGTGGTAGAGGAGCGGCCGGCCCGCCCCGTCCGGGTCGCCGGCGACGGCCTGCGCGATGACGATCCGGTGGTCCCCGGCGGGCACCCGGGCCACCACGCGGCAGACCAGCCAGGCGAGGACGTCGTCGAGCACGGGCACGCCCTCGGGTCCGACGCTCCAGCGGGTGGCCCCGCCGAAGCGGTCGGCGCCGCTGCGCGCGAAGGTGGACGCCAGCTCCTGCTGGTGCTCGCCGAGTATGTGCACGCCGATGAACTCGGCCTCGGCGACCACGGGCCAGCTGGAGGAGCCGGTGCCCACCCCGAAGGAGATCAGCGGGGGTTCGGCGGCGACGGAGTTGAGCGAGGTGGCGGTGAAGCCGACGGGGCGTTCGCCGTGCGCGGTGATGACCGCGACTCCGGCCGCGTGCCGGCGGAAGACGGAACGGAGCAGATCGGGGGAGGCCTGCCGGGGCGCGCCGATCGTGGGCACGGTGCTGAGCTGGAGGTCCGGCGTAACCGTCATGGAGTTGTCCTTCTGCGAGGGCGTCATCAAAGGGGTCCTGGGGTGGTCAGACACCCGGACAGCGCGCGCTCGCGTTGCGGGCCAGGTCCACATGGGCCCGGCCGTAGAGAAGGAGATCTATGGGCACCCCGCCAGGGTGACGATCGGTGGCGGGTGCAGTCAAGTGCGTACCGGGATGTGGGAGAAGTGTCACGGCGTCAGACCGGTCCCGGACCCCCTGTCAGACGGCGCGCCCCAGGGCGGCGATGACGTCCGCCCTGCGGGGCTGTCCGGCGGCCCGGCGGACGACGCGCCCGGCGGCGTCGAGGACGAGGACGGTGGGGGTGCGGACGATGCCGAGCTCGCGCACGAGGTCGAGGCGCTCCTCGGCGTCGATCTCCACGTGCCCCACGCCCGGCACCATCGCGGCGACCTCGGCGAGGGTGCGGCGGGTGGCCCGGCAGGGCTGGCAGAAGGCCGTCGAGAACTGGACGAGGGTGGCCCGCTCCCCCAGTGCGGCGCCGAGCGCCTCCGGCCCCAGGACCTCGGTCATGCCTCTCCCCTTCTCTCTTCCGTTCCTCGTGGTGCAGCGTCGGGCGCCGCCGATCGATTCCCGCCACGGCCACCGCGAGTGACGAGAATCTCCCTGTACGAAGCCGTCTGGACTGGTCACGGGGCCCCACATGGGGCACGATCTGCCCAAAGCCGAAAACCTACGGCCGCGTAACTTCGCCGGGAGAAACCGCTCCGGGCAGATGAAGAAGAGGTTCCTCTCCGATGGCAGAACTCGTCTATCGACCGGTCATCGGCGCCGCTCTGACCATGTTCAAGGCGCTCGACCTGAAGATCGACACGCAGGGTTCGGAGCACATCCCGCGGACCGGCGGCGCGGTGCTCGTGAGCAACCACATCAGCTACCTGGACTTCATCTTCACCGGTCTCGCCGCCCTGCCGCAGAAGCGCCTGGTGCGCTTCATGGCGAAGGACTCGGTCTTCAAGCACAAGATCTCCGGACCGCTCATGCGCGGCATGAAGCACATCCCGGTGGACCGCGCCCAGGGCGAGCACGCGTACCAGCACGCCCTGGAATCGCTGCGGGCCGGCGAGATCATCGGCGTCTTCCCCGAGGCGACCATCTCCCAGTCCTTCACCCTCAAGAGCTTCAAGACGGGTGCGGCGCGCCTGGCGCAGGAGGCGGGCGTCCCGCTGATCCCGATGGCGCTGTGGGGCACCCAGCGGCTGTGGACGAAGGGCCGGCCGCGGAACTTCAAGCGGAGCCACATCCCGGTGACCATCCGCGTCGGCGAGCCGCTGGAGGCCCCCACCGAGCAGTACGCGGGCGCGATCACCCGGCGTCTGCGCGAGCGCGTGCAGGAGCTGCTTGAGGCCGCGCAGCGCCTACCCGGTCCGTCCGAAGGACGCGGGCGACACGTGGTGGGTGCCCGCGCACCTCGGCGGCACGGCTCCGACGCCGGCCCAGGTCAAGGAAGCCGGCTGACGGAACCGTTTCCGCGCCGCCCGCCCGGTCGGAGCTCCGTCGGGAGCGTCCGCCAGAGGGCCGGGCGGTCCGGGGCGGCCTTCAGCACGTCCAGGACGACGGGGTGCGGCTCGGCGTACAGCTCCGGATAGTCCACTTCGCCGAGCTCCGGCCGTACGGGAAGGCCAGCCGCTCCTCCCCAGCGAGAACCGGGCGTCGACGCCCGGCTTGTTCCCCGCGGGTCCTGGCGGGCCCAGACGCGCTCGCCGGGCAGCAGGACGGCGGCCAGGCCGTGGATCGCCGGATCCGAGCCGTCGTCCTCGGCGAGCCGCTGGTAGCAGAGGGCGGCGGGGACGCCCGGGCCCGCAGCAGCGCGGCGTACGCGATCGACTTGGCGTAACAGATGCCGGTGCCCTGCTCCAGGACGTCGGAGGCGCGCCAGGTGACGCGGAGGTCGCCGGAGTCCATGGAGTGCGGGATGGTGTCGCGGACGAACGCGAAGGCCGCCTCCGCGTACGCGTATGCGTCGGGGTGTGCGGCGGAGAGGCGGTCCGCCACCTCCCTGACGAGCGGGTGCTCATGGTCGACGGACTCGCTCGCCGCCAGATAGGCATGGATGTCGGGGCTCCGCTGAATGAGTTCCATGCGGGACGACCCTATGAAGACGGCCGGACGGAGTCAATGACTTTCCGTCCGGCCGTATATTTATTCAGCGAGAGCTAGCGGGCCAGCTCTTCCTTGAGCGCCTGGAGGAAGGCGTCCACGTCGTCCTCCGTGGTGTCGAAGGCGCACATCCAGCGGACATCGCCGGCGGCCTCGTCCCAGAAGTAGAAGCGGAACCGTTCCTGCAGTCGGCGGCTCACCTCGTGCGGAAGGCGGGCGAAGACCGCGTTGGCCTGCACCGGGTAGAGGATCTCCACCCCGTCCAGCTCGCGCACCCCGGCGGCGAGGCGCCGGGCCATCGCGTTGGCGTGGCGGGCGTTGCGCAGCCACAGGTCCTTCGCGAGGAGGGCCTCCAGCTGCACCGACACGAAGCGCATCTTCGAGGCGAGCTGCATGGACAGCTTGCGCAGGTGCTTCATGTGGCTGACCGCGTCCGGGTTGAGGACGACGACGGCCTCGCCGAAGAGCATGCCGTTCTTCGTGCCGCCGTACGAGATCACGTCCACGCCGACCGCGTTGGTGAAGGCGCGCATCGGCACGTCGAGCGAGGCCGCCGCGTTGGCTATGCGGGCCCCGTCGAGGTGCACCTTCATGCCCTTGGCGTGGGCGTGCTCGACGATCGCGCGGATCTCCTCCACCGTGTAGACGGTGCCGAGCTCCGTGTTCTGGGTGATCGAGACGACCTGGGGCATGGCCCGGTGCTCGTCCTCCCAGCCCCAGGCCTGCCGGTCGATCAGCTCGGGGGTGAGCTTGCCGTCCGGGGTCGGGACGGTGAGCAGCTTGAGGCCGCCCATCCGCTCCGGCGCGCCGCCCTCGTCCACGTTGATGTGGGCGGTCTCGGCGCAGATCACGGCGCCCCAGCGGTCGGTGAGCGCCTGGAGCGCGGTCACGTTCGCCCCGGTCCCGTTGAAGACCGGGAAGGCTTCGGCGGTGGGGCCGAAGTGGCTGTGCATGATCCGCTGGAGGTGATCGGTGTACTGGTCCTCGCCGTAGGCGACCTGGTGGCCTTCGTTGGCGAGGGCGAGGGCCGCGAGGACCTCGGGGTGGGCGCCGGCGTAGTTGTCGCTGGCGAAGCCCCGGACCGACGGGTCGTGGTGACGACGTGCGTCGGTCCTGGGGCCGAGTGCCGCGGTCACGGCTTGGGGGTCAGCCACAGACGCTGTCCATTCACTTCCTGGGCGGGCTTGTCCCAGAGGCCCGCGATCTCGTTCGCCAGGTCCTTGACGTCGGTGAAGCCCGCGAACTTCGCGTTGGGGCGTTCGGCGCGCATCGCGTCGTGCACCAATGCCTTGATCACCAGGATGGCAGCCGCCGCCTGCGGGCCTTCGTCGCCCCCCAGCTTGCGGAAGGAGTCCGCCATGGCCAGGGTCCAGGCCTCGGCGGCCGCCTTGCCCGCGTTGTACGCGGCGTTGTTGGCGACCGGCTTGTGGGCGCCGGACTGGCTGACCAGGGCGTACCGGCCGCGCCCGCCGGCGCGCAGCAGCCCGTCGTGGAAGGCGAGCGAGGTGTGCTGGACCGTACGGATCAGGAGCTTCTCCAGGAAGTCCCAGTCCTTGAGGTCGGTCTCGGTGAAGGAGGGGCGCCGCGCCAGCCGCCGACGAGGTGGACCAGGCCGTCGATCCGGCCGAACTCCTTCTCGGTCTTCGCGGCCCAGTCGCGCGTGGCGTCCAGGTCGAGGAGGTCGACCGTGTCGCCGACGACCTTGGCCCCGCCGTGCGCGTAACGGGCGGCGTCGACGGCCTCCGCGAGGCGCGCCGGGTCGGCGTCGGAGGCGACGACCGTGGCACCGGCCTCGGCGAGACGCATCAGCGTCGCGCGGCCCGCCGGGCCGGCCGCTCCGGCGACCGCGATGACGGCGCCGTCGAGCGGTCCGCCGTTTCCGTTGGAGTTCATGGGCGACGCCTCCTCGGTGTTCTCGGTGAGGTCGCTCACGCGGCGGCCCGCTCGGTGCTCGGGACGTCGGCGGCGGTGATGCCCTTGGTGTCGGCGATCACGCCCTTCAGCTTCTTGGCGAGGGCCTCAAAGAACATGCTGAGCGGAAACTCGTCGGGAAGCACGTCGTCGACCAGCTTGCGCGGCGGGAGGGAGAGGTCGAGGGCGTCGGGGCCCTTGGCCCACTTCGATCCCGGGTGCGGGGCGAGGTAGGCGCTGACGAACTCGTACGCCTTGAACCAGTGGACCAGCTTCGGGCGGTCGATGCCCTCGCGGTACAGGGTCTCGATCTCGGCGCAGAGGCGGTTGGTGACCTCGGGGGCGCGGTCCCAGTCGATGGTGAGGATGTTGTCCGTCCAGCGCACCACGTCGTTCTTGTGGAGGTACGCGAAGAGGAGCTGGCCGCCCAGACCGTCGTAGTTGCGGTTGCGGTCGCCGGTGAGCGGGAAGCGGAACATCCGGTCGAAGAGGACCGCGTACTGCACGTCACGGCCGTGGCCGTTGCCCTCGGCCTCCAGCTTCACGGCCTCCTTGAAGGCGGTGAGGTCGCAGCGGAGCTCCTCCAGGCCGTACATCCAGAAGGGCTGGCGCTGCTTGATCATGAAGGGGTCGAAGGGCAGGTCGCCGCGGCTGTGGGCGCGGTCGTGGACCAGGTCCCAGAGGGCGAAGGCCTGCTCGCAGCGCTTCTGGTCGCCGAGCATGACGGCGATGTCCTCGGGGAGCTTGACGCCGAGGGTGTCGACGGCGGCCTCGGTGACCTTGCGGAAGCGCGCGGCCTCGCGGTCGCAGAAGATGCCGCCCCAGGTGAAGCGCTCGGGGACCTCGCGGACGGCGACGGTCTCCGGGAAGAGGACGGCCGAGTTGGTGTCGTACCCGGCGGTGAAGTCCTCGAAGGTGATGCCGCAGAAGCCCGGGTTGTCGTAGCGGGTGCGCTCCAGCTCGGAGAGCCACTCCGGCCAGACCATGCGGAGCACGACGGCCTCGAAGTTGCGGTCGAGGTTGCCGTTCTGCGTGTACATCGGGAAGAGCACGAGGTGCTGGAGCCCGTCGGCACGGCCGGCGGCCGGGTGGAACTCCATGAGGGAGTCGAGGAAGTCCGGCACGGTGAAGCCGCTCTCGACCCACTTGCGCAGGTCCGCGACGAGGGCGCGGTGGTAGGCGCCGTCGTGCGGGACGAGCGGGAGAGCTGCTCGACGGCGGCGGCCAGGCGGTCCACGGCCAGCTCGACGAGCGCGCGGGCGGGGGCGCCCTCGGCCTCGAAGTCGATGGAGCCGTCCTTGGACTGCCAGGGGCGGATCTCCTCCACGGCATTCTTGAGCTCGGCCCAGGCCGGGTGGTCGATCACGCGGGCGTCGGTGGCTATCGCCCCACCGGTCACGTCCTGCACAAGAATTTCCGTCATGCCTCTTCCTCCACAGGAGAACCTTGCGTCAAGAAACCGTATCCATGTACGGCTCCTTCCCGCAAGGGGAGGCAGGAGAAATTATCCTGTGCGACCCCCCTGGCGACAGAAGTTTTCCTGTCAGCCAGGGGTGAGGCCGTCCTTCCGGCGTAAGAGGAGCGTCCGGCTCAGTCCAGCGGCTTGATCAGCAGCTCGAACTCCAGGTCGTCGCGCTGGGGCAGCCCGAAGCGCTCGTCGCCGTACGGGAACAGGGTCGTCCGGCCCGTCCGCCGGTAGCCGCGCCGCTCGTACCAGGCGATCAGCTCCTCGCGCACGGAGATCACCGTCATGTGCATCTCGCGGACGTCCCACAGCTCGCGCACGCGGCGCTCGGCCTCCGCGATGATCCGCTTGCCCAGACCCGCGCCCTGGAGCTCGGGGCGGACCGCGAACATGCCGAAGTAGGCGGCCTCGCCCCGGTGCTCCAGCTGGCAGCAGGCGACCGGCTCGCCGTCGCGCTCGACGACCAGGAGCCGGCTGCCGGGGCGGTGATGACCGCGGCCACGCCCTCGGGGTCGGTGCGCTGGCCCTGGAGGATGTCCGCCTCCGTGGTCCAGCCGGCCCGGCTGGCGTCGCCCCGGTAGGCCGACTCGACGAGCGGGACGAGGACCGGAACGTCGTCCAGGACCGCTTCGCGGTAGCTGATCCGGCCGGTCTCCTGGGACGTGGCGGTGTCCATGTATCGGGCTCCCCTCGGGCGCTGACGATCGGCGTGCGCGATCGTCCCGAGCCTAACGCGCGCGCCTTTCGCTCCCCTCGTACACCCGTGCGCGCCCCTGCGCCCGCGTGCGGGGCCCGGGAGACGGGCATTCCTCCCTGGACAGGCCATAGGGGAGGTGTGCCGTGCACGGACCGGCCCCGTCGGGGTGGTTGCTGGTCGCGCTGTGCGCGGCGACGGGCGTGTACTGCCTGCTGCGGATGCGCGCCTGCGCCGGTGCGGAGCGCAGGGCCGCGGGCGGCGAGGCGGTGATGGGCTTCGGGATGGCCTTCATGGCCCTGCCCGCCGCCGTCCTGACCCCGCCGGGCTGGGTCTCCCCGGTGTACGCGGCGGTGTTCGGCGCGGCGGCGCTGCGCGGTCTCCTCGCGGTGCGGCGGGGCGGTCACCACCTGCACCATCTGGTGGGCTCGCTCGCCATGGTCTACATGGCGGTGGCGATGGCGGCGCCCGGCGCGGCGGGGCGCAGACGGGGCACGCGGGGAGCGCGGTGGCGGCATACCCGTGCTCACGGGCGGGCTCCTCCTCTACTACACGGCGTACGTGCTCCGCTCGGGGGCGCGGCTCGTCCCGGTGACGGCGGCCGCCGGCGGCCGGGGCCCGCCTGGACGGTCCTGTCCGAGCTCCGGGGCCCGCCTGGGCGACCCGGCCCGAACTGGCGCTCGCCTGCCGCCTCTCGATGGCACTCGCCATGCTCGCGATGCTGGTGACCCTGTGAGGCCGGTGCCGCGCCCGGGGGTCCGCCCGGGATCCGGCCCGGCGCGAGCGCGTTCCGGCCAACCAAACCGTGGCGTACGTCACTTGCCGTCCGCGCCCATACCCCCGGCGAGTACCGCGCTCATAGGGTGACGCCCATGTGGGTCTCCCTCGCGCTGTTCCTGCTCGGCCTCCTGACCGCCCTCACGGCCCCCCGGCTGCTGTCCCGGGCCGACTGGGTGGAGCGAGAACCCGTGGTGGCCCTGTGGGTGTGGCAGTGCGTGGTGGCGGCGGTGCTGCTGAGCTTCGCGCTCTCCATGACGTTCAGCGCGTCCGCGCCTGGCAGGCCGTGCGCGGGCAGGTCTTCGCGGGCGCGCCGCGCGCGGTCGTCGACGCGTACGAACTCGGCGCCTCCGGGCCCTGGTCCGCGGTGCTCGCGGTGGCGCTGGCGGCGGCGGACTCTGGTCCGGGGCGATGCTGGGGCGCGAGATCGGCCTGGCCCGCACCCGGCGCAGACAGCGCCGCGACGATCTGCTGGTCCGCGCGCCCCTGCTGCCCGGGGAGCGGCCGGGCAGCGAGCGGCTGGTCGTCCTGGAGGGCGAGCGGGCGGACGCCTGGTGGATGGCGGGCCCGACGCCCCGGCTGGTCGTCACGACGGCGGCGCTGCGGCGGCTGAGGGGCGCCAGTTGGACGCGCTCCTCGCGCACGAGCAGGGCCACGCGCGGGCCCGGCACGACTGGCTGCTGCACTGCTCGGGGGCGCTGGCCGCCGGATTCCCGGGGATCCCGGTCTTCGCGGCCTTCCGCGAGGAGATGCACCGCCTGGTGGAGCTGGCCGCCGACGACGTGGCCTCGCGCCGCTTCGGGCGCCTGACGATCGCGCTCGCGCTGGTCGAACTGAACGAGGACCGGGGTGTTCGGCCCCGGCCCGGCCCCCGCCGCCGATCTGCCGCAGCGGGTGAACCGGCTACTGACCGCGACCCCCGCCTCACCGCCGCCCGCCGGCTCCGGCTCACCGCGGCCGCCTCCCTGGTACCCGTGGTCCCCGTCCTCGTGGCCTTCGTACCGGCGCTCCGCGCGCTGGGATGACCGGCGGATGACGGCACGCACGGAACGCACGGCGGACACGGGGCGCACGGACCGGACGGCGGAAGCCGCGCGCACGGACCGGACAGCGGAAGCGGCGCGCACGGACCGGACGGCGGAAGCCGAACGCCCCGCGCGTACGGACCGGACGGCCGAGGCCGAACGCACGCCGGACGCGGAGCGCACACCGCACACGGGCCGGACGGCGGACGCAGTACGGACTGCGGAAGCCGACCGCCCCGCGCGTACGGACCGGACGGCCGAGGCCGAACGCACGGCGGACGCGGAGCGCACACCGCACACGGGCCGGACGGCGGACGCGGGCCGGACGGCCGAGGCCGACCGCGCCGCGCGTACGGGCGACGCCGGTCGGGTGGCGGCGCGCGCCGTCGGCGAGGCGGGCGGCGCGGGGCGGCCCGTCGGGCAGGATCGGCGCATGCGCACCTCCGCCCTGGTCTCCGGGGCCCTGTCCCTGCTTCTGCTCGTGCTCGTCGCCGTGGGGTGGTCGCCGCTGCTCTCCTTCGACCGCTCGGTCGCCGAGACCCTCCACCGCAGCGCCCTCGCCCATCCCGGCTTCACCCACGTCAACCGCGTCCTGAGCGACTGGGTGTGGGACCCGTGGACGATGCGTGCCTCGCCGCCGCCACCGCGCTGCTGCTGTGGTGGCGGCGGAGCGGCGGACGGCGCTGTGGGTGGCCGGGACGAGCCTGCTGGTCGTCGGGCTCCAGCAGGCCCTGAAGGCGCTGGTGGGGCGGGACCGGCCGCAGTGGGCCGATCCGGTCGACTCGGCGCGGTACGCCGCCTTCCCTCGGGGCACGCGATGACGGCGACGGTCACCTGCGGGCTGCTGCTGTGGGTGCTCGCCCTGCACTGGCGGGAGGAGTGGCGCGGCTGGGGCACCCTCGCGGGCGCCGCCGTCGTCTCGGTGCTCGGGGTGGGCTGGACGCGGGTCTACCTGGGCGTGCACTGGCCCTCGGACGTCGTGGAGGGCTGGCTCGTCGGCTGGTTCTGCGTGACCGTGGCGGTGCTCACGTACCGGAGCAGAATGGGAGGAAGAAGATGAAGCCGCCTGTTCTGGACGATCCCCCGTGTCGCCCAGAACAGACGGCATCCCCGGCGCTCTGCCACACGGGCAGCACGACGGGATGCGCCGAGTATATTGGCCGGCAGCCAGTCAACGCAGGAGTCCAGCATGTCCCCGCGTAGCCCATCGGTCAATGAAGAGCTTCGGCGCAGGTCCCGGGAGCGGATCCTGAAGGCCACGGCGGACCTGGTCGACACCCATGGCTACGAGGCGACCACGCTCGGCGACATAGCGCGGGAGGCCGGTACGGCGCGGGGGCTGATCTCGTACTACTTCCCGGGCAAGCGGCAGCTGCTCCAGGCGGCGGTGCACCGGCTGATGCACCTCACCCTGGAGGAGGCGCTCGAACGGGAGCCGCGCACGGAGGACGGCCACGAGCGGATGGCGCGCGCGATCGACGCGATCCTGGGGCTCGCGGTGGAGCGGCCCACCCTGATGCGGACGCACATGGCGGGCATCCTGCAGGCCGACGGGTTCGTGCAGTGCGAGGAGCAGCAGCGGCTGGCCTTCCTGCTGCGGGACACGGTCGTCCGGTACGGCTCCGCCGACGTGGACACGGACTACCCGCTGCTGCGCGCCCTGCTGATGGGCGCGGTGGTGGCGGTGCTGCTGCCGGGGGCCCCGCTGCCGCTGGAGCGCCTGCGGTCGGAGCTGTTCCACCGGTACGGGCTCGACTGGGAGGCGGGCGCGCCGCCGGACGGGGTCCGCCCGGCGGCACGCCGGCACTCAGGAGGCGGTGATCAGCCCGTGAGGGCGATCAGTCCTGAAGTCGAAGTAGTCCGGCTGGGTCTGGACGTTGAGCTCGTCCATCCGGATCTTCTTCGCCGGGTCCGTACGACGGTCGGAGAGCTTCAGGACGTCGAAGCCCTTCGCGATGTCGTTCGAGTAGATGTAGCCGTTGTAGTAGTACGCGGACCACGAGCCGCCGACCGAGAGCGTGGTGTCGGAGAGCGGGCCGCGCTCGAAGTAGGCGATCTCCTTCGGGGCGTCGGAGTCGGTGAAGTCCCAGACGGAGACGCCGCCCTGGTACCAGGCCTGGACCATGAGGTCCTTGCCCTTGACCGGGATCAGCGAGCCGTTGTGGGCGACGCAGTTCTCGGTGTCGGCCTGGTGGCGCGGGATCTTGAAGTAGCTGCGGAAGACGAGCTTGCGCTTGTCGCCCTTGCCGACGATGTCGTAGATGCCGTCGGCGCCCCGGTTCGGGCCGACCTCGGCGTTGCAGGTGGCGCCGCCGCCACCGCCGAGCTCGTCGGTGAAGACGACCTTGTTCGCCTTCTGGTTGAAGGTCGCGGAGTGCCAGAACGCGAAGTTGACGTTGTCCTGGACCTGGTCGATCACGCGCGGGTGCTCGGGGTCCTCGATGTCGAAGAGGATGCCGTCACCCATGCAGGCACCGGCCGCGAGGTTCTTCTCGGGCAGCACGGTGATGTCGTGGCAACCGGTGGTCTTGGAGACGCCGGGGTTGGTGGGCGCGCCCGGGTTGCCGCCGCCGTCCGGGCCCTCGCCCGGGAAGAGGACGGGGAAGTTGACGACCCGCGCCTGCTCGGGCGCCTTGCGGGGCACCTTGATGACGGAGATGCCGTCGTGCGGGGGCTGGCAGTCGGGGAAGGCGACGTTGGGCGAGTAGGAGGCGACGTAGATGTACACGTTCTTGCCCTTGGGCAGGATCGTGTGGGTGTGGGAACCGCAGTTGGTCTCGACGGCGGCGACGTACTTCGGGTTGGCGATGTCGCTGATGTCGAAGATCTTCATGCCCTCCCAGGATTCCTTCACCGAGGCGGGCTGCGTCGTGCTGGCGCACGAGTTGTCGCTGCGGGAGGAGTCGGTGGAGAGGAAGAGGAGGTTCCCGGAGACGGAGACGTCGTTCTGGGAACCCGGGCAGAGGACCTGGGCGACGGTCTTCGGGGCCTTCGGGTTGCTGATGTCGTAGATGCGGAAGCCGTCGTAGTTGCCGGCGAAGGCGTACTTGCCCTGGAAGGCGAGGTCCGTGTTGAGGCCCTTGAGGGCGTCCTTGGGGACGTTCGCGAGGTGCTCGATGTTCTGGCTGTGGACGATCTCGTCCACGCCGGGTATCTCGCCGCTCCGTATGGCGGAGCGCGCCTCGGCGGCCTGCTGCGAGGAGACCGTTCCCCGTGCGGGGCGGCGTCGCCGGGGTCGGGGGTGGCGGCGCGGGACTGCCGCGAGCAGTGTGGCCAGCAGCCCTGCGGCGGCGGATGCCACGCCCAGGCGTCTGAACCGGGCACGCGGGTCACGCGTGTCGGACGTGGTACGCGGGGTACGCAACGAAGTCACTCCGTCCTCCCTGGTATCCGTTCAGCTGTGAACGGGTGTTGGACCCCGGCAGTATCTGTCGTGCCATGCGCATCTCAACAGATGGCAACACAGACGTAATGAAGGTTTTTGATCGGTCATCCCGAGAAAGGTGCTAGGAACGGTCACTGTCCCCGCAAGAACACCTGGAGGTCGCGTTGTTGATCCGCCGTCAGCGTGCCGTCGCCGCGGTCCTGTCCGCCGTCGCCGTACTCGCCCTGGCCGCCTGCGAGTCGGACACCGGCGAGGACGCGCCGCAGGCCGGGGCGTCGAGCGGTCCCGCGGTGGTGGCCCCGGGGAAGCCCGGCGAGCCGGCCCGGCGGATATCCCCCGAGGAGGCGGCGAAGCTGCTCCCCGACGAGAGCCCGAACGGCGCGGACTTCCGGTACGTGCAGATGATGATCGCGCACCACGAGCAGGCGCTGACGATGACGCGGCTGGTCCCGGGGCGGGCCGCCTCCCCGCAGGTGAAGCGGGTGGCGGAGCGGATCACGGCGGCGCAGCGGCCGGAGATCGACGCGATGAGAGGTTGGCTGGAAAACAACGGCGGTCCGCGTGCGCAGGGCGCCCACGACCATCACTCGATGCCGGGGATGGCGACCGAGGAGCAGCTGAAGGAGTTGCGGGGCGCGAAGGGCGGGGCCTTCGACGCGCTCTTCCTGAAGCTCATGATCGCCCACCACGAGGGGGCCGTGACGATGGCCGCCGAGGTGCTGGGCCAGGGCAACAACGGGCTCGTGGAGGAGATGGCGAACGACGTGATCGCCCAGCAGACCTCGGAGATCAACCGGATGCGCTCGCTGTAGGAGCGGGCGCGTCCGGCCCGACACGCCCGGCCGGTCCGCCCTCCCCGCGCCCGGTCAGTCCGCGTCTCCCCGCGCCCGGCCTGGGCGCCGGCGGCGGCGAGGACGGAGTCGAGGAGGCCGGGGAAGAGGGCGTCGAGGTCGTCCCTGCGCAGCAGGTTGTACTTGGCCGTGCCCCGGTACACCTGCTGGATGACGCCGCTCTCGCGGAGCACCCGGAAGTGGTGCGTGGTCGTGGACTTGGTCACCGGGAGGTCGAAGTACGAGCAGCTGAGTTCGGTGTCCTCGCGCGCCATCTCCCGCACGATCCGCAGGCGTACGGCGTCTGAGAGGGCGTGCAGCACCTCTTCGAGGCGGATCTGATCGCGCGTGGGGTGCTCCAGGACGCGCGGGTTGGTGGTGGTCGTCATGGCGGCGGCTCCACTTCATCCGGGATGCCGACCATTGTACGAGAACCCTCGTAGTTTGACATTCGCCGTACTACGATGAGTATCGTACGAGCACCTTCGAGGCATCCCGAAACGGAGTCCGTCATGAGCGTCGCCCTGTTCGAGCCCTACACCCTGCGGTCGCTGACCGTGCCCAACCGGGTCTGGATGGCGCCCATGTGCCAGTACTCGGCGGAGACGAGCGGACCGAACGCGGGCGTCCCCCACGACTGGCACTTCGCCCACTACGCGGCCCGCGCCACCGGCGGCGCCGGACTGATCCTCGTCGAGGCGACCGCCGTCTCCCCCGAGGGCCGCATCAGCCCGGCGGACCTCGGCCTCTGGAACGACACCCAGGTCCGGGCGATGCGGCGGATCACCGGCTTCCTCAAGGAGCACGGCACCGTGCCCGGCATCCAGATCGGCCACGCCGGACGCAAGGCCTCCACCAAGCGCCCCTGGCACGGCCGCGCCCGGCCGACGCCTCCGAGGGCTGGCAGCCCCTCGCCCCAGCCCGGCCCCGTTCGCCGAGGGCCACCCCGTCCCCACCGAGCTGACCGTGGCACAGATCCAGGAGATCACCGGCCAGTTCGCGGCCGCGGCCCGGCGCGCCCTGGAGGCCGGTTTCGAGGTCCTTGAGGTGCACGGCGCGCACGGCTACCTCATCGGCGAGTTCCTCTCCCGCACAGCAACCACCGCACGGACGCCTACGGCGGCTCCTTCGAGAACCGGACCCGCCTCGCCCTGGAGGTCGTCGACGCCGTGCGGGCCGTCTGGCCCGAGGAACTGCCCCTCTTCTTCCGGATCTCCGCCACCGACTGGCTGGAGGAGCGGGGCTGGACGGTCGACGAGACCGTACGGCTCGCCGCCCTCCTGCGCGAGCACGGCGTCGACCTCCTCGACGTCTCCAGCGGCGGCAACGGCGGACCGGCCGAGATCCCCGTCGGCCCCGGCTACCAGGTGCCCTTCGCGGCCCGCGTCAGGGCGGAGGCCGGGCTGCCCGTCGCCGCCGTCGGCCTGATCACCGAGAGCCGGCAGGCCGAGAAGATCCTCGCCAACGGCGAGGCCGACGCGATCCTCCTCGGCCGCGAGCTGCTGCGCGACGCCTCCTGGCCGCGCCGCGCCGCCCGCGAACTGGGCGCGACGACCCCCGCCCCGCCGCAGTACGCCTGGGCGATCTGAGCGCGGGCGCGGCCGGGCCGGGAGTGTCCCCGGGGCCGTTGTCAGTGGCCGGGTCCAGACTTGCCCGTATCAGTGACAACGGCGTCCTGGAGGTGGCAGCCATGCCCGACGTACTCCTCACCGTGGGCACCCGCAAGGGGCTCTTCATCGGCCGACGGCACGACGGACGGTGGGAGTTCGACGACCCCGCCTTCCCCGCGCAGGCGGTGTACTCCGTCGCCATCGACACCCGGCGGCCGCGCCCGCGGCTGCTCGTCGGCGGGGACAGCGCCCACTGGGGCCCCTCCGTCTTCCACTCCGACGACCTCGGCGGGAGCTGGACCGAACCGGCCCGGCCGGCGGTGAGGTTCCCCGAGGACACCGGGGCCTCCCTGGAGCGCGTCTGGCAGCTGCACCCGGCACCGGAGCACTCCCCGGCGTCGTGTACGCGGGGACCGAGCCGACCGCGCTCTTCCGGTCGGCGGACGGCGGCGAGTCCTTCGACCTCGTCCGCCCGCTCTGGGAGCACCCGACGCGCTCGAAGTGGGTGCCCGGCGGAGGCGGCGAGGCCGTGCACACCGTCGTCACCGACCCGCGCGACCCGGACGCCCTGACGGTCGCGGTGTCGACCGCGGGGTGTTCCGCTCGCGGGACGGCGGGGCCGCGTGGGAGCCCTCCAACCAGGGGTGTCCGCCGTCTTCCTGCCCGATCCGCACCCCGAGTTCGGACAGTGCGTCCACAAGATCGCCCAGGACGCGGGCGACGAGGACCGGCTCTACCTCCAGAACCACTGGGGCGTCTTCCGCAGCGACGACGCGGGCGCGAGCTGGTCCGACATCGGCGCGGGGCTCCCCTCCGACTTCGGCTTCGCGGTCGCCGCGCACCCGCACCGCCCCGGCACCGCCTACGTCTTCCCGATCACCGCCGACTCCGACCGCGTCCCGGCGGGCCGCCGCTGCCGCGTCTACCGCACGCGGGACGCGGGCGAGACCTGGGAGCCGCTGAGCCGGGGACTGCCCGGCGGCGACCACTACGGCACGGTGCTGCGGGACGCGCTGTGCACGGACGACGCGGACCCGGCGGGCGTCTACTTCGGCAACCGCAACGGCGAGGTGTACGCGAGCGCCGACGACGGGGACACCTGGCAGCTGCTCGCGGAGCACCTGCCGGACGTGCTGTGCGTACGGGCGGCGGTGATCCGAGCGCCCAGGGCCTAGGGCAGGCGCCAGTCCACCGGCTGGGCGCCCATGCCGACGAGCATCTCGTTCGCCCGGCTGAACGGGCGGGAGCCGAAGAAGCCCCGGTCCGCTGACATCGGGGACGGGTGCGCGGACTCGACCACCGGCAGGTTCCCCAGGAGCGGGCGGGCCCTGCGCGCGTCGGCGCCCCAGAGGATGGACACCAGGGGCTTGCCCCGGGCCGCCAGCGCGCGGATCGCCTGCTCGGTCACCTCTTCCCAGCCCTTGCCCCGGTGCGCGCCCGCCTTGCGCGGGGCCGTGGTCAGCGCCCTGTTGAGCAGCAGGACGCCCTGCCGGGTCCACGGCGTCAGATCGCCGTTCGACGGCCGGGGCAGACCGAGGTCGGTGTGCAGCTCCCGGAAGATGTTCTCCAGGCTGGGCGGCAGCGAGCGGACCTCGGGCGCGACCGAGAAGCTCAGCCCCATCGGCATCCCCGGCGTGTGATACGGGTCCTGACCCACGATCAGGACCCGCACCTCGTCGAAGGGCTGCTGGAAGGCCCGCAGCACGTTCGGCCCGGAGGGCAGATACGTCCGGCCCGCCGCGATCTCCGCCCGCAGGAAGTCGCCCATCGCGGCGACACGCCCCGCGACGGGGCTCAGGGCCTGCGCCCAGCCGGGCTCCACCAGTTCGTTCAAGGGTCGTGCTGTCACGGTCCGTCACTCTACCGGCCTACAGTGACAACGGGGTCCGGCCCGGACCCCGCCCGCTCCTCCCCACCTCTTCGAGGAAGGTGCACCGTGGTTTCCGTGAACGAGCACTCCGAAGGCCTGGTCGTCGGTGTCGACTCCGGTGGTTCGGGGCTTCGGATCGCCCTGGCCGGGGCCGTGAGCGGGACGGTCCTCGACGGCCGTGCGTCGCGCGAGCCGGTGCGGACGGGGCCCGGCGGGATCTCCGCCGGGCACTTCCTGGAGCAGGTCCTGCCCGCGGTCGCCGACCTGCGGGAGCGGGTCGGGGCGCGGCCGGTGCTCGCCGTGGCCGTGGGCGCCGCCGGGATGGCGACCCTGGGGGACGAGCTGCGGGCCGTGCTGCCGGGTGCCTTCGCGGAGGCGTGGGGGTGCCGGCTCGCCCTCGCGGCCGACGCGGTCACCGCGTACGCCGGGGCGCTCGGGCAGCGGGCGGGGGCCGTCGTGGCGGGCGGGACGGGGATGATCGCGCTCGGCACGGATCTGACCTGCTGGCGGCGGGCCGACGGGTGGGGCACCTCCTCGGCGACTGCGGGAGCGGCGCGTGGATCGGGCGGGCCGGGCTGGAGGCGGCGATGCGCGCGCACGACGGGCGGCGCGGGGTTCGGCGGCGCTCCTGGAACGGGCCGAGAGCTCTTCGGGCGGCGGCCGGACTGCCGGGCCTGCTCTACCCGCGGACGGACCGGCCCGCGGTGCTCGCCTCCTTCGCCCCCGAGGTGGGGCGGTGCGCCGGGCGGACCCCGTGGCGGCCGGCATCCTCGCGCGGGCCGGGGCGCACATCGCCGAGGCCGCCGAGGCCGTGTGCCCGGCGGAGCCCGGTGCCCCGGTGGCGCTGACCGGCGGACTCTTCCACATGGGCGAACCGCTGCTCGTACCGCTGCGCTCCGCGCTCGGGGAACTCGTCCCGAGGGCCCGGACGGTGGAACCGGCGGGAGATCCGCTCGCCGGGGCGGTCGCGCTGGCCTCCGCGCTCGCCACCGGCACCCTGCGCCTGCCGGAAGACCCGGCGCTGCTCCGGCTGTTCGGCACCGGAACCGCGTAGAGCGGGGCGTCCTCCCAGGTGGGAGGTGGTGCGCCGGAGCGCGATCGGGCACGGAACGGGCAGAGAGGGAGGCGAAACGGAAGGCAAACGGAACGGAAGCCGGGGCAGAGAGCGGACATAGGGGGGCAGAAGGCGCGTGACCGCACCTCAGCCGACGGCGCGACGGGCGAAACCAGTAGCATGCGGCGCCATGAGCTCCCCCACTGGGCCTGCTTCCGGCCTGCCTGTACGAATGCCTCGACCCCGCCAGTCCGGGCGGCACCGTCGCCCCGAACCCGCGGCGGCGCCCGAGGGCGCTCCCGCGCTGGTTCTCGCCGTGCCCGGCGCGCCTTCCGCCGCCATACGCTCGCTGGCCGAAGAGCTCGTGAGCATCGCCCGTTCCGAGCTGCCCGGCCTGGAGGCCGCGATCGGCTTCCTGGAGGGCGACGACACCGAGTACCCCTCCCTCGCGACCGTCCTCACGGCGGCCGAGACGCTGCGCACCGAGCGGTACGAGCTGGCCCTCGCCGCCGGCCGCGAGGCCACCGCCCCGACGGGTCCGGCGCGGTCGTCGTCCCGCTGCTCGCGGGCCCGGACAGCGCCCAGATGCGCCAGGTGCGCCAGGGCCTCATGGACGCCGGCAACACCGCCGAGCTGACCGATGTCCTCGGCCCGCACCCGCTGCTCGCCGAGGCGCTGCACGTGCGCCTCTCCGAGGCCGGTCTGGCCCGCGCCGACCGCGCCCGGCTGTTCACGGTCGCGACGGCCGCCGACGGCATCATCCTGGCCACGGTCGGTGGCGAGGAGGCCGTGCAGGCCGCCGGGATCACCGGCATGCTGCTCGCCGCGCGCCTCGCCGTCCCGGTGATGGCCGCCGCGCTCGACCAGGAGGGTTCCATCGCCTCCGTGGCCGAGCAGCTGCGCGCCGCCGGCGCGGAGCAGCTGGCCCTCGCCCCGTACCTGATCGGCCCCGAGCTGGCCGAGGGTCTGCTCGACGAGGCGTCGAAGGAGGCCGGGTGCGCCGCCGCCGAACCGCTGGGCGCCTACCCGGCCATCGGCAAGCTGGTGCTCTCGCAGTACACGGCCGCGCTGGGCCTCCCGCAGCAGCCGCAGGGCGCGCCCTCGCTCTGAGGCCGCGACCCCGTGTCGTACGGAAGGGCCCGCTCCGGAATCGTCCGGTGCGGGCCCTTCGTCGTGTCCGGAGGGGACGGGCGTCAGCCGAAGACCACGCAGGAGGCGGCCGGGGCTTCGATCGAGCCGGCGCGCGCGGGAATGCCCGTGTCCGGGTCGAGGGTGAACCAGGTGACGTCGCCGGGCGTTCGTTCGCCGCGTACAGGCGCCGTCCGGAGGGTCGAGGGTCAGGTCGCGGGGCCAGGTGCCGCCGCAGGGCACGGTGGCGACGAGACGGGCCCCGGCGCCGTCCGCGTCGAGGGCGAGGACGGCGAGGGTGTCGTCGCCGCGCACGGCGGCCCAGAGGAAGCGGCCGTCGGGGGCGACGACCACCTCGGAGGGATAGCTGGGGCCGGTGGTGCCCTCGGGGACGACGGGGGTCTCGGCGAGCGGTTCGAGCACGCCCTTCGCGGGGTCCCAGCGGCAGACGGTGAGGGTGGGCTCCAGCTCGTTCAGGACGTACGCGTGCGTGCCGGCCGGGTGGAAGGCCAGGTGGCGCGGTCCGGTGCCGGGGCGCAGCGCGGTCTCGCCGTGGAGGGTGAGCCGCCCGGTCGCGGGGTCGAGGGCGCAGATCCGTACGGAGTCGGTGCCGAGGTCCACGCTGACGACCCAGTTCCCGCTGGGGTCGGGGAGTACCTGGTGGGCGTGCGGGCCGCTCTGGCGGTCGGCGACGGGGCCGCTGCCCTCGTGCCGCAGGACCGTGGTGGCGGGGCGGGGGTGCCGTCCCCGGCGAGGGGCAGGGCGGTGACGCTGCCGGAGGTGTAGTTGGCGGTGAGGAGGTGTCCGGCGGCGAGTGCGAGGTGGGTGGGGCCCGCGCCGTCGACGGGGACAGGGGCGCCGATCGGCCGGGGTGCGGGCCCGGTGACGTCGAAGGCGGCCACGGCGCCCGCGTCGGTCTCGGAGACGGCGTGGAGCACAGGGCCGGCGGGGGCGAGGAAGGAGGGGTCGGCGACGGCGTCGCTGGCGCCGGTGACGGTGAGCGCGCCGGTCTCCCCGTCCACCTCGGCGGTGAGGACGCCGCGTCCGCCCGCCGAGGTGAAGGAGCCGATGTACGCCCGCGCTCCGCTCCGGCCCTGTTCCGTCCCTGTGCCGCCCACGGCGCCTCCCCTGTCCCCGGTCCGGTCGCGGTCGACCGGCCGTCGTCTCTCGTCGGGCCGACGGTAGCAGGCGGTCTAGACCAAACCGGGAGCCGGGGTCCTTCAGGAGCGGACCAGCCGGGCGCCCGGCGGCGTCCGCAGCGGGGCGTCCAGCTCCGTGAGCACGCGGGCGAGCCCGCTCGCGTGGGCGAGCGCCGGGGCGCCCGCGTGGGCCTCGCCCTCGGTCCGGAGGTGGCCCTCGGCTCCACCGCCGTCCCGTCGCGGGAGGTGAGGGCCTCCACGGCGGCCTCGACCCGCCAGCAGGCCGCGGCCAGGCGGGCGTCGTGGCCGGCGTCCGGGTCGGCGGCCACGGCGACCAGTCCGCGCACCTCTCCGGCCGCCTCGTCGAGGAGCCCGAGGACCCGGCGGGCCCGCTGCTTCCTGCCCCGGAAGGGGTTCAGCGGGTGCACCAGCGGAGCCAGCGCGAGCCGTACGCGCCCGAGAGCGCCTCCAGCTCGGCGGCGTGCGGCGTGGGGTCGGCGGCGTCGTCGCCGGCGAGGCGCCGGACGGACGCCGAGGTGGCGGACCGGACGCAGAGGAGCGCGCGCTGGATCCACGCGTCGTTCGTCGTGTGCGTCCGCACGGGGAGGACCAGCGTCACGGCGAGGGCGGCGCACAGGGCCCCGACGCCGGTCTCGGCCACGCGCAGGAGCAGCAGGGCGCCGTCGAGGACGCCGAGGAGGCCGTAGAGCAGGCTGGCCATCACGGTGACCGCGAGGATCATCCAGCTGTACGAGACGGCGGCGGTGTAGAAGATCCCGAACACGCACGCGGCGACGAGCAGCGCGGTGGCGACGGGCTCACCGCCCAGCGGGACGGCGACGAGGAAGCCGACGACGATGCCGGTGACGGTGCCGAGGACGCGGCGGAAGCCCCGTACGAGCGTCTCGCCCCGCGAGGAGGTGTTGACGAAGATCCACCAGACGGTGCCGACGGCCCAGTACCAGCGCGCCTCCGAGAGGAGCTGTCCGACGACGAGGGCCGCCCCGAGGCGACGGCGACCTGGACGGCCTGGCGGGTGGTGGCGCGGGCGAGTCCCGTGCCGGGCAGGGCGGCGGGCACGGCGGCGGCGGGACCCGGCGCTCGATGGGCCACAGCGCGAACCGCACGGTCCCGGCCGCGGCCAGGGCGATGAGGGTGGCCGCGTACAGCTCGGGGAGCTGGGCGGGGACGGCGTGCAGGAACTGCGTCACGAAGAACTGCATGAAGGCGAAGATGCCGAGCGCGTGGCCGCGCGGTCCCCAGCGGCGCGCGTACACACCGGCGAAGATCACGAGCAGCCAGGCCGCGTCGCGCAGCAGCGGCGCGCCGTGCAGGAGGGCCGCGAGGGCGAGCACGGGGAAGCCGACCGCCGGCAGCAGGGCGGTGGTCACGGCCTGGCGGCGCACCGTGGGGTCGCCGACCGTGAAGAGGGCGAGGAGCGCGGCGAGACCGGCGGTGATGGACGCGACGAGGGACAGGCCGAGCAGCTCGGCCAGGGCGACCGCGAGCCCGACGCCCAGGACGGCCCGGAGCGAGACCCTGAGCCGGACGAGCCCCGGATCCGGGGCCATGAAGTACTTCTGCACGGCGGCCAATCCCGCCCCCCTTGATCTGTTCCTCGGCGCGCGGAGTTCCCCTGGGGTGGTGGGGGCTCGGACACGACGAAGGCACCGCGGGCCGGTCCGGCCTCGTCGCCGGACGGCGCTGCGCGGCGCCGAAGATATGTGATGGCTACAAGGATAGCCGGAAGGGGGTAAGGCGGCTCAACTCATGGACGGAACGGTGGGCCAATGGCCCATCGCCACGGCGGAACAGTGGGCCATACGGAGCCAATGGACCAGCCGTGCGGCTCCGGAAACCTCGTTGCTCCCCGGAGCCCTCCGCCGCGATCATGCGGCCATGGGAAGAGGAGCCGACGTGGAGACCGCCGAACCGCCCGCGGCCGCGGGCGTGCGGATGGACTGGTGGGCCGTTCCGTCCACGGTGCGGAGCCGGGTCGAGGCGTCCCTCGGCTCCCCGTGGCCCGATGCCGTCACCCAGGTCGGCGGCTTCTCGCCGGGTGTCGCCGCGCGCGTGCGCCTCGCCGACGGCGGCGGGTCTTCGTGAAGGCGGTGGGACCCGAACCCAACCCGACACCCCGCCCTCCATCGGGCGGAGGCCCGGATCACCGCGGCCCTGCCGACCGCCGCCCCGTGCCGTCGCTGCTCATGGCCCTGGACCTCGACGGCTGGGTCGTCCTGGTCCTCGAAGACGTGGACGGCGTGACGCCGGCGCAGCCCTGGCGGCCGGACGAGCTCCGGCGCGTCCTCGCGGCGACGGCGGAGCTGTCCGTCCTGCTCGACCCCTCACCGGTCGGGGCGCCGACGATCGCCGACCGTTTCGGTGAGAAGTTCCGGGGCTGGCGCCGGCTCGCCGCCGCCTCCGAGGCGGGGACGGACGACCTGGCGTGGCTCGACCCGTGGGCCCGCCGCCGTCTCGCGCGGCTCGCCGACCGGGAAGCCGCCTGGACCACCGCCGCGGCGGCGGCGCCCTGGTCCACGGCGACCTGCGCGCGGACAACGTCCTGCTCACCGGTGACCGCGTCGTGGTCGTCGACTGGCCGTGGGCCTCGGTCGGCGCCCCCTGGTTCGACGTCGTCGCGATGGGCCCGAGCGTGATCATGCGGGGCGCCCCGGACGCCATCGGCCTCCTCGACCGGCACCTCCTCGCCCGCGGCGCCGACGCCGAGGACGTGACCACCGTGCTCATCGCCCTGGCCGGCTGTTTCCTCCACCAGTCCGTCCAGCCCCCGCCGCCGGGACTGCCCACCCTGCGGGGCTTCCAGCGCGCCCAGGGCGAAGCCGCCCTGGACTGGGTGCGGGAGCGGACCCGCCGGCGCTGACGGCCCCGGATAGAGTCGGAAACCGGACGAGCCGGGGCGAAGGAGGCCGACGGGCATGGCGGTGGACGAGCTCGACACGCGGATCCTGCGGCTGCTCATCGAGCAGCCGAGGACGAGCGTGCGCGAGTACGCGCGGATCCTGGGGGTGGCGCGGGGCACCGTGCAGGCGAGGATCGACCGGATGGAGCGCGACGGGGTGATCACGGCGACCGGGCCGGTCCTCTCCCCGCCGCCCTCGGGCACCCGGTGCTCGCCTTCGTGCACGTCGAGGTGACCCAGGGACATCTGGACGAGGTCGGGGACGCGCTCGCCCGCGTGCCGGAGATCGTGGAGGCCTTCTCCATCACCGGCGGCGGCGATCTCCTGACCCGGGTGGTGGCCCGCGACGCCGGGCACCTGGAGGACGTCATCCAGCGGCTGATCCAACTGCCCGGCGTGGTCCGCACCCGGACCGAGATCGCGCTGCGCGAGCGGGTCGCGCACCGGCTGCTGCCCCTGGTCGAGGCGGTCGGCCGCCGCTCCGGGACGCCCTGAGCCGTCTTCTGGTGGGTTCGTCCAAGCAGGCTGGCAGATGCCATGAGGCGTCCCTCGATCCCTTGCAGATGAGATCTCGTACGACCTAACGTGGCCAGCATGCAGTCCTACACCATCGGTCAGGCGGCACGCCTGCTCGGCGTCAGCCCGACACGGCACGCCGCTGGGCCGACGCGGGCCGGGTCGCGACCCACCGCGACGAGAACGGCGGCGCCTCATCGACGGGCGCGACCTGGCCGCCTTCTCCATCGAGGTCGGCCAGGGCGCCCCGGGGACGAGGAGGGCTCGTACACCTCGGCCCGCAACGCCTTCCCCGGGATCGTGACCGCCGTCAAGCTCGGCGACGTCGCCGCCCAGGTCGAGATCCAGGCCGGACCGCACCGGCTCGTCTCGCTGCTCACCCGCGAGGCCGTGGAGGAACTGGGCCTGGAGGTCGGCATGCAGGCCACCGCCCGGGTGAAGTCGACCAGCGTGCACATCGACCGGACCTGATCCCCTCCGGGCCCACGGCCCACCGGAAGCGGACTTCCGGCGGGCCGTGGCCCGGAGCGGCCCGTGGGGGCCGTCCGTGTCCGGGGGGACGGACGGCCCCCACGGCGCTTCCCCGAGCACTCCTCCTCAGCACACCCCTGGAACCCACGATGAAACGCCTTCAGGGCCGGACCGCCGGACGCGGGCCGCGCACCCGCTCCTCCTCGCCGTGCCCGCGCTGCTCGCCGTCGCGTTCCTGCTGCTGCCGCTCGTCAGGGTCCTGGTCCGCACCGAATGGGGCTCCTTCGGCACGCACCTGACGAGCCCCGGCACCGTCCAGGCCCTCAAGCTGTCCCTGCTCGTCTCCTTCTGGGCGCTCGGCCTGTCGCTGCTGCTCGGCGTGCCGCTCGCCTGGCTGCTCGCCCGCGTGCCGTTCCGGGGCAAGGCGATCGTCCGCTCACTGGTGCTGCTGCCCATGGTGCTGCCGCCGACGGTCGGCGGCGTGGCCCTGCTGCTCGCGTTCGGGCGGCGCGGCGTCGTCGGCCCCTGGCTGGAGAGCGCCTTCGGGGTGACCCTGCCCTTCCACACCTCCGGCGCGGTGGTCGCCGCGACGTTCGTGGCCATGCCGTTCCTCGTCATCAGCCTGGAGGGCGCGCTGGCCGGGCTGCGCCCCCGGTACGAGGAGACGGCCGCGTCCCTGGGCGCCTCGCCGGTGCGGGTGTTCCTCACCGTCACGCTGCCGATGGTCGCCCCCGGGCTGCTCGCCGGAGCCGCGCTCACCTGGGCGCGGGCGCTCGGCGAGTTCGGCGCCACCATCACCTTCGCCGGGAACCTGCCCGGCGCCACCCAGACCCTTCCGCTCCAGGTCTATCTGCTGCTCCAGGACGAGCCGGAGGCGGCGACCTCCGTGTCGCTGCTGCTGCTCGCCATCGCGATGGCGGTCCTGGTCGCCCTGCGCGGCCGCTGGACGGGCACCCCTCCCGGGCCGGACCCGAACCGTGTCCGGGGCCCCGGCCGAGGACCCCGCCGCGCCACCGCCCCGAGACCTCCCGGCGGCGGAACCCGACACCGGGCGCTGGGCGCTGCACGCCGAGGTCACCGGCTTCAACGAGCTGACCCTGGACGCCGGACCGGGCACCACCATCGCCGTCGTCGGCCCCAACGGCGCCGGAAAGACCACCCTGCTCCGGGCCCTCCTCGGCCTCACCCCCGCGCCCACGCCTCGCTGCGGCTCGGCGACACCGACGTCACCGAGCTGCCCCGCACCGGCGCCGGGTGGCGTGGGTCCCGCAGGACGGCGCCCTCTTCCCCATCTGTCGGCGCTCGCCAACACCGCGTACGGCCTCCGGGCGCGCGGGGTGCCGCGCGCCGAGGCCCGGCGGGAGGCGCGGGTCTGGCTCGACCGGCTCGCCGTCGGCCACCTCGCCCACCGCCGTCCGGCCGAGCTGTCCGGCGGCCAGGCCCAGCGCGTCGCCCTCGCCCGCGCGCTCGCCGCCCGTCCCCGGCTGCTGCTGCTCGACGAGCCGCTCGCGGCCCTCGACCAGACCACCCGGGCCCACGTCCGGCACACCCTGCGCAGCCACCTCGCCCGGCTTCGGCGGTGTCTGCCTCATCGTCACCCACGACCCCGTCGAGGCCGTCTCGCTCGCCGACCGGGTGCTCGTCCTCCAGGACGGACGCACCCTCCAGGACGACTCTCCCGCCGAGGTCTCGCGGCACCCCGCTCCCCTGGGTGGCCCGGATGCTCGGCCGGAACGCCTGGCCCGGCACCGCCTCCGCCGAAGGCCTCGCCCTGGACGGGGCGGCACCCTGATCACCGCCGAGCAGCCGCCCGCCGGCACCCGGCCCTGGCGATCATCGCGCCCGAGGCCGTGGCCGTGCACCGCGAGCGGCCCGGCGGCAGCCCCGCAACGTCTGGCCCGGAACCGTACGGGAGATCACCGCGAGCGGCAGCCGGCTGCGGGTCCTCGTCACCTCGGACTCCGCGCCCTCGCTCGTCGCCGAGATCACCCCGCAGGCCGCCGCCGACCTGGGCCTCGCGGACGGGGTGCCGGTCTGGACGGGCGTCAAGGCGACCGAGGTGACCGTCGTACCGCTGTGAGGCCCGTGGGGCCGGCCGACGGCCCGGCGCGGGACGGAAACGGGGGAAGGAAACAGGAGGGGAACGGAAACGGGGGGACGGAAATAGGGGGACGGAAATAGGGGACGGAAATGGGCGGGCGTCGCGGCCGGGTGCTGTGGCAGGGTACGACCGCCCTGTCCCCGCGTGATCCGGAGTGCCCCGTGTCCCTGCCCGAGCGGCTCGTCCCCTCCTCGACCAGTTCGACTTCGCCCGGAAGCGGCTCGCCGACCGGATGGCGGGACCGGTGGTGGACAGCGGCAACGGTACGGACGTCGAGGTCGGTCCGATGACGGACGCGGAGTACCTGTGGGAGCCGGGGCCCGGCTGCTGGTCCGTACGGCGCCACGCCGACGGCCCGGGGCCGGGCGCGACGCTCCTCGTGGGCGCCGGTGACTGGGGCCGGGACACGACGCCGCCGCCGCACCCGTGCCGCCGCCGTTCACGACGATCGCCTGGCGGCTGAGCCACCTCTCCGAGATGCTCGCCCTGCGGGCCGACCACACGACCGGCAGCCGGAGCCTGACCCGCGACGACTTCACGGTCCACGGGGACGTCGCCACCGCCCTCCCGGCCTTCGACGCCGCCGCGACCGCCTGGCGCGGGGCGCTGGTGTCCGCCGACGACAAGGCGCTCGACACCGTGGGCCACTGCACCTACCCGCACGGCAGCGACGCGGAGAACCCCTTCCTGGAGATCGTCTGGTGGGTGAACCAGGAGCTCCTGCACCACGGCGCGGAGATCGCCCTCCTCCGCGACCTCCACCGCCTCCTCCCCTAGGGCCCGCGGGAGTTCAGCGGATGGTGCGGGCCAGGAGCATCGCCACGTCGTCCTGGGCGGATCCCGCGAGGAGCCGCCCGAGGACCTCGTCGCACAGCGTGTCCAGGGGCCGGTCGAGGGGCCGCAGGGCCTCGGCCAGCTGCCGCATGCCCTGGTCGAGGTCCCGGTCGCGGGCCTCGATGAGACCGTCCGTGTAGAGGACGAGGAGTCCGCCCCCGGGCAGGGCGACCTCCTCCGTGCCGAAGTCGTGGGCTCCGGTGCCGAGCGGGGTCCCGGGCGGCCCGTCGAGGAAGGTGATGGTGCCGTCCGGGGTGGCGACGGCCGGCGGCGGATGGCCGGCGCGGGCGATGACCCAGCCGCCGGTGGCCGGATCGTGGACCGCGTAGACGCAGGTCGCCATCTCGTCCTCGCCGAGATCGGCCACGACGGCGTCCAGGGAGCGGAGCATCCGGGCCGGCGCAATGTCGTGGCGGGCCAGGGTCCGTACGGCGGTGCGCAGTTGGCCCATGACGGCCGCCGCGTGGATGCCGTGCCCCATGACGTCGCCGATGACGAGCCCCGTGCGGCCGCCGGGCAGGGCGATGACGTCGAACCAGTCGCCGCCGACGTCGTGGGAGCTCGCGGGGAGGTAGCGGCCGGTGAGTTCGAGGCCGGTGACGTCGGGGAGTTCGTTGTTGGTGAGGCTGCGCTGCAGGGTGAGGGCGGCCTCCCGCTGGGTGGTGTAGAGCCGGGCGTTGTCGATGTTGAGGGCGGCGCGGGCGACGACCTCGTCGATGAGGACGCAGTCCTGCGCGTCGAAGGGCTCGCGGGTCCGCAGCCGGGTCACCGTGATCGCCCCGAGCACCTGTCCGCGGGCCACCAGGGGGACGAGCCGGGCCGAGCCGATGCGGGTGGCGAAGTAGGTGCGGAGCGCCTCGGTCCGCGGGTCGGTGAAGAGCTTCGGGATGTCGGACGTGTAGAGGTTCGTGGGCCGCCCGTGGACGACGACCTGCTCGTACACGGAGTCCAGGGGGATCTGGAAGGTCTGGCCCGGGGCGAGGAGGGCCGTGGGCGCGGTCGGCTCGGGGAACCGGGCGGCGAGCCGCCGCAGCAGGCCCCGGGTGGGGGCGACCGGGTCGTCGGGTTCGAGGACGGACTCCAGCATCTGCACGTCGGCCGAGTCGGCGAGCTGGGGCACGAGGAAGCGCACGGCCTCCTCCGCCGTCTGCTTCAGGTCCAGGGTGGTGCCGATCCGGGCGCCGGCCTCGGCGAGCAGGGCGAAGCGGTGCCGGGCCCGCTCGACCTCGATGTGCGCCTCCTGGCTCTCGGTGATGTCGACGAGGGAGGCGATCAGGCCGAGCGGCCGCGGTTCGGTGCGGTCGACGAGCGGGGCGTACGAGCAGGACCAGATGTGGTCCCGGTCGGGGTCGGCGGGGGTACGGCCGACCCGGCGGGCGTCCACCACGGCCGTACCGCTCTCCAGGACCTGCCGCATGAGGGATTCGAGCGAGGCGGCGTTGACGCCGGGCACGACCTCGGTGAGCCGGCGGCCCACGTGCCGGGCGGCCGAGACGCCGTTCATCCGCGCCAGGGCGTCGTTGACGCGCAGGAAGCGCAGGTCGGGGCCGAGCAGGGCGAGCCCTATGGGCGACTGGGCGAAGAGGCTGTCCATCGCCGCCAGGTTCTCCCGCATCCGCAGGACCTCGGAGGTCTCCACCGCGATGAGCATCGCCCCCGGGCGCCCCTGCGGGTCGGCCGCCGGGACGATCCACATCTCCATGGCGACGGTGTGGCCGTCGCGGTGGCGGACGGGCAGCGTGCCGACCATGGTCTCGCCCGCCTGGACGCGGTCGGTGAGCCGGTCGGCGAGCTCGCGGTTCGCGTCGGGGACGAGGAGCGGGGTCGCGAGCCTGCCGAGGACGTGCTCGGGCCGGTGGCCGAGGAGGTCCTGCGCGGCGAGCGACCATTCCACGATGCGGCCCTCGGCGTCCTCCCGCCAGAGGGCGATCGGAAGCAGCTCACGGAGCACGCCCGCGTCCCCGACGGCCGCCCGGGGCGGCTGCGGAACCCTGCTCGACGACTGGTGAGTCTCCAAAGCATCGACCTACGCATCGGCCCGGCCCCACGGGGGCAATCCCTATCGAATCACCCTAGCCGAGGAGGGGCGGCGGGCGCTGCGCAGTGCGGCCGATCGGTACGGGAGGGGGCGGCGGCGGGGGCGCGGGTTCCGTACAGGGGTGGCGGGGGGGGCGGCTTGCGTACGGGGCGGCGGCTGGGGGTGCGGGTTCCGTACGGGGGCGGGTTCCGTACGGGGGCGGGTTCCGTAGTTCTACGGATGTGCGGGGCGGCCCGGGGGTGCGAGAGTCGGTCCGACCTCTGTGGGCCCGCCGCGCCCCGAGGAGCAGGGTGCGACCCGAGTACAGGGGTGTGTGTGAGCAGAGTGATCGACGGCCGCTTCGAGCTCGTGGAGCGGCTGGGCGGCGGCGGGATGGGCACGGTGTGGCGCGCCCGCGACCTGGCGCTCCACCGTGACGTGGCCGTCAAGGAGGTGCGGCCGCCGGACCCCGCGATGGCCGAGCACGACGTCGAGGGCGCCAGGACCCTCCGGGCGCGCGTGCTGCGCGAGGCCCGCGCCCTGGCCAGGATCGACCACCCCAACGTGGTGACGATCCATCACATCGTGGACGCGGGTGAGGGAACCTATCCGTGGCTCGTGATGGAGCTGGTCACCGGCGGCTCCCTCCAGGACCGGCTGGAGCGGGGCACACTGAGCCCGCCCGAGGCCGCCGCGCTCGGGCGCGGGCTGCTGTCCGCCCTGCGCGCCGCCCACGACCGGGACATCGAGCACCGCGACGTGAAGCCCGCCAACGTCCTGCTGCGGCCCGACGGGCGGCCGGTGCTCACCGACTTCGGCATCGCGGCGATCCGCGAGTCCACCGTCCTGACGGCCTCGGGGTCGATCATCGGCTCGCCGGACTACATGGCGCCCGAGCGGATTCGGGGCGGTCCGGGCACGAGCGGCCCGGCCGCCGACCTCTGGTCCCTGGCCATGCTCCTGTACGTGGCGGTGGAGGGCCACCACCCGCTGCGCCGCGAGAACACCCTGGCCACCCTCGCCGCCGTCCTCTCCGACGACGTGCCCGCTCCCCTGCGGGCCGGCGCCCTGACCGACGTACTGACGCGGCTGCTCGTACGGGACCCGGCCGCCCGGCCCGGCGCGGACGAGCTCGACCGCGTGCTGGCGGCCGCCGCGGGGCGGAGGCTCCGGAGACGGTTCCGGAGGCCGTTCCGGAAGCCGTGGGGCGGCTGCTCCGGCCGCCCCGGAGGACAGGACGACCTCGTTCCGGCTGGCGCCGCCGGTCGCCGACAGACCTGCCGACGCGCCGGCCACCGCCCCGGGGAAGCCGCGCCGGAGCCCGTCCCCGCCGATGTCCCCGTCCCCGTTCCCGTCGATGTCCCGGTCCCCGCCGATGTCCTCGTCCCGTTCCCGTCGCCGGGCGGCGGCGGTGGCGGCGGCGTGTCGGCCGGTTCCTGGGGTCGGCCACCGTGGTCGTGCTCGCCCTCAGGATTCCCGTGGCCGCGATGAGCGGGGAGTGGCGGCCGGCCGACCCGGGGAGCGGGCCGGGCACCGCTCCTCCCGCGCGGGGTCCGCGAAGACGCCCTCGGGCGGGACGGCGGCTCCGGAGAAGCCGAACCTGCTGACGGCCGACGGGGTCCGGACCGCCGTGGCGGCCGTCAAGGCGGCCTCGGGCGGGGCGAAGGTCACCGGTTTCGTCGTGTACGCGGACTACGCGGTGGCCGAGGCGCTGGTCAAGGGCAGCACGAAGCGGTACGACCGGTACGTGTACCGGGGCGGGGACGTGGCCGTCCGGGAGGGCCCCGGCGGCACCGCCTTCCCGGGCACCGTCCCGGCCGACCTGGACGCGTTCGCCTGGGACGCGCTCCCGGCGCTCCTGAAGCGCGCCGACAAGGAGCTCGGCGTCGACGCGCCGACGAGCCGCTACCTCGTCCTCACCCCGGGGTCGACCTTCCTCGGGAGCAGGGCGCAGGCGGGGCTGAGCGTCTACCTGTCCGACACCTACGGCGTGGCCTATCTGACGGCCGACGCGAAGGGCCGGGTGACCGCCGCCTATCCCCGCAAGGACTGACCTCCCACCGCCTCGTCCCTGACCACCAGCGAGGCCAGCGCGGCCCGGGTCTCCACCCCCGTCTTGCGGTAGACCCGGGCGACATGGCTCTCGACCGTGCGGGGGCTCAGACAGAGCCGGTCGGCCACGGCCTGGTTGGTGAGCCCCTCCGCCACCAGGGCCGATATCTCCCGCTCGCGCGGGGTGAGGACGGCGAGCCGGCCGCCGGTGCCGCCGCCCGGGGCGGCGCGGGCCGGGTGCGGTCGGCCAGGTCCACGAACAGGCGGCGCCGCTCCCGGCGGCCAGCCGGCGGCCCCTCCGCCAGGCGTCGGCGGCCCGCGCCCCGTCGCCCGCGGCCTGGAACTGGGGGCGGCGAGGAGCAGGCCGTGGGCCTCGCGCAGGGTCGCGCCGGAGCGCGCGCAGTCCCTGGCCGCCTCGGTGAACGCGCGGGCGGCGGCCGCCGGTTCGCCCCGCCGGGCCAGCACCCTCCCCGGGCGCGGTGTGCCGCGCCGCGCTGGACAGGCAGCCCGAGCCGCTCCGCCTCCGCGAGGGCCCGGCGGGCGATCCGCTCGGCCTCCGGGAGGTCCCCGGCGGCGAGGGCCGCGCCGGTGAGGACCTCCAGATAGCCGGGGCGCAGCGAGGGCTGGAGCCGGAGAGGTCCCGGTCGCCGCCCGCGCGCACGAGCACCTCCCGCACCCGGTGGGGGTCCTGGTCGAGCGGGACGGCGTGGGCGAGCATGCAGCGGGCCTGGGTGGCCCACCAGCCCTCGGCGGTCCCCACGGTGGCCGCGGCCTCCTCCGCCGCGGCCGGTGCCTCAGGGTCGCCGAGGGGCGGGCGTGCAGGAGGACGGTGGCCCGGAGCGCCCGGCTGAAGCCGAGGAGTTCGGCGCCGCCGAGGTACGGGCCACCGCGAGGGCCTCCTCGGCCTGGTCGAGGGCGGTGCCGACCCTGCCGGTGAGGAGGTGGACGTACGCCGAGCAGAGCAGGAGCTGCGAGAGGGCGAAGGGGCGTCCGGCGCGGCGGGCCATCGTGATGCCCCGGGCGGCGTGCCGCTCGGCCGCCGCGTACTGCTCCAGGAAGGCCTCGCTCCAGCCGAGCCGCACCAGTGATTCGGCGTGGTCGGCCAGCCGGCCGTCGGTGCAGGCGTCGGTGAGGGCGGCGGCCTCGGCGGCGTGCGCGCGGGCGGTCGCGGTGTCGCCCTCGTAGGCCTCGCCGAGGGCGGACAGGGTGAGGACCTCGGCCGTCCCCGTCTCGTCGTGGCGCCGCCGGGCCCCGTCGAGGTTCTCCGTGACCACGGGGCGGACCTCGGGGTAGCGGGCGGCGAACAGGGCCCTGGAGCCCCATTCGACGACCAGCCGGGTCCTCAGGTCCGGCCGGGGGCCGGGGGCCGGGCCAGTTCGCGGCGGAGCAGGGCGTCCGCCTCGGGGTAGCGGCCGAGGTGGCGCTCCATGAACGCGCAGAGCAGCACGGCCGGGGTCCGCCACTCCGCCTCCCCGGGTCCTCCTTCCCCCGCCTCGATGAGGTGGTGGAGGAGGTCCCGGCTCTCCGCGACGCGCCCCGCCGAGCCGAGGGCACGGGCCCTCCGGAGAGTCAGTTCGCGCCGGGCGGCGTGGTGTTCAGGGGCGTCCGGCAGCAGGGCGAGCACCGCCCCAGCCAGTCGGCGGCGCGCGCGGGATCGGCCGCCCCGATCCGCCCGGCGGCCTCGGTCAGTTCGGCGGCGACGGCCGGGTCCCAGGCGGTCACCGCCCGCACCAGGTGCGGGGCACGCTCGGTCACCGGCGCCCCGGCCCCGGCAAGCGCCTCCGCCGCCCTCCGGTGCAGCTCCCGGCGGCGCCACGGATCGAGCGCCCCGAGCAGCAGTTCGGGCAGCGCCGGATGCCGCAGGGCGAGGCCCCGTCCGTCCGGCCCGTACCGGACGAGGTCCCGCCGCACGAGCTCCCGCAGCACGGCCTCGTGCCCGGCCCCGGAAGAACCGCCCCCACCCGTCTCCGGGGACGACGCCCCTGGCCGCCTCCGCCGGCACCCGCCGGGCGGGTACGTCAGGCGCGACCGCCGGGGCGGGACCCCGGGCAGGGTCAGGGCTGGGCCCGGCACAGGGCTCGGGACGGGCCCCGGGGCAGGGTCCGGAGCTGAACTCGGCGCGAAACCCGGCGCCCGGCGCGACATCGCTGCGAGCAGTTCCGGTGTCGCGCGGGGGCCGAGGACCGCGAGGGACTCCACGGTCGAGCGCTGTTCGGGGTCGAGTGGGGCGAGTTCGGTGAGGAGGGCTGTCATCGGGCCGGTTGCCGGGGCTGCGGTGTCGCGGGGTGGGCGGTGTGGGCGAGGGCGCGGTAGTAGAGGGGTTGCCACGGCTCGTGGTGTGGATCTGCTGTGCGAGACCGGGTGGTAGCCCGGCGCCGAGGCTTTCGGCGCAGTCCTCGGCCGTCAGGGGCGAGGGCCAGCCGCGCGAGGTCCCGGCGTCGTCGGCGCGGGCGAGGGCGGAGGCCAGGGCGGGCGGGGTCTGGCGTTCGCGCCGGGCCAGTACGAGCAGGACGGGGACCGGGGCGGGTGCCGGAGGAGGTGGTCGACGAGCGCGAGGGAGGCGGGTCGCCGCCGTGCAGGTCGTCGAGGACCAGCACGAGCCCGGGGCCGGGACCCGGGCCAGCGCGGCCGCGACCCGCCGGACCTCTGCGGCGCTCTCGACGAGCTCGGCGAGCGCGGCCAGGTCCGGGGCGCAGGCGCGGTCGCGGTGGTCCAGGTCGGCGAACGCGTCCACGAACGGCTGGAAGGGGACGCCCTGTTCGGGCGCGGCTGCCGCCCGGCCGTGCAGGACCCGCGCCCCGTGCCGGCCGGCCCCGGCCGCGAAGGCGGTGAGCAGGCGGGTCTTGCCGATGCCCGGCTCGCCCGTGACGTCCACGGCCGCCGGGCCCGTGCCCCGGTCCGGGCGCGGAGCAGGGCGTCCAGCCGGTCGAGCTCCCAGGTCCGCCCGGGGAGGGCGCGCGGTCGGCGCGCCCTGGTCCGCGTTGGTGTCCACGTCCGTCCCCCTGTCGTGCCGTCTCCCCGTCCTCAGTTGTACGGCACGGCACCGACAGGGTCAGCCGGTGGTGAGGTCCTTGAAGGCGCGGGTCTGTTCCGTGATGGCCCGTTCGGTGGGGAGGCGTTCGATCGACGAGGCTCCGAAGAAGCCGACGACGCCGGTGGTGTGCTCCAGGACGTACCGGGCGTCCTCGGGCTCGGCGATGGGTCCGCCGTGGCAGAGCACGAGGACGTCGGGGTTCACCCGCTTGGCGGCGTCGTGCATCTCCTGGACGGCGGCGGCGGCCCGGTCGAGCGTCATGGCCGTGCCCGCGCCGATGGCGCCCTTGGTGGTGAGGCCGACGTGCGGCACCAGGACGTCGGCGCCGGCCGCGGCCATGTCGGCGGCCTGCTGCGGGTCGAAGACGTACGGGGCGGTGAGCAGGTCGCGCTCGTGGGCGGCGCGGACCATGTCGACCTCCAGGCCGTACCCCATGCCGGTCTCCTCCAGGTTGACCCGGAAGGTGCCGTCGTACAGGCCGACCGTGGGGAAGTTCTGCACGCCGGCGAAGCCCATGGCCTTGAGTTCGTCGAGGAAGAGGTCCATGCGGCGGAAGGGGTCGGTGCCGCAGACGCCGGCGAGGACGGGCGTGTCGCGGACCACGGGGAGCACCTCGCGGGCCATGTCCTGGACGATCGCGTTGGCGTCCCCGTACGGCAGGAGGCCGGCGAGCGAGCCGCGTCCGGCCATCCGGTAGCGGCCGGAGTTGTAGATGATCAGGAGGTCGACCCCGCCGGCCTCGGCGCATTTGGCGGACAGTCCGGTTCCCGCGCCCGCCCCGATGATCGGGCGGCCCGCGGCGACCTGGGCGCGGAGCCGGTCGAGCACGTCCTGGCGGCTGATGGTGGTCACGGTGGTCACTCCTCGGTGTCCCGGCGGGCGGCGGCGCGGGCCTTCTCGGTGATCAGCTGGTGGAGGCGGTCGGCCATGGCGACCGCGAAGGAGGGGTCGTTGACGTGGGTGTCGAGTTCGTGGATGCGGACCTCGCCGCCCACGACGGCGGCGCGCAGCGCGTCGAGTCCGGCGCGGTCCGCCTCGGGGTCCTCGAAGGGTCCGCCGGCCGTGTCCACGGCGGAGACGCCGCGCAGGGGCCAGAAGACCTCGGCGGGGCCGCGCGCGGCGCGGAGCTTGCGGCCGATCCCGGTGCCGAGTTCGGCCATCTCGCGCGCGGTGGTGCGCATCAGGGTGACCGTGGCGTTGTGGATGAGCAGCCGGCGTTCGGCGAACCGCTCGGGGACGGTCGCGGCGGGCCCGAAGTTGACCATGTCGAGCGCTCCGGGGGCGACGACCTGGGGGATGCCGACGGCTCCGGCGGCGGTGAGCCAGGAGGGTCCGGCGCTGAGCACGCCGCCGACGAGCTCGTCGGCGAGTTCGGTGGTGGTCAGGTCGAGGACGCCGTCGAGCATGCCGTCCCTGGCGAGCTTCTCGACGGCCCGGCCGCCGGCGCCGGTGGCGTGGAAGACGAGGACCTCGTAGCCGAGTTCGGCGAGCCGGGCGCGGGCCGCGTCGACGGCCGGGGTGGTCACGCCGAACATGGTGGCCGCGACGACCGGCCGTCCCCGGCCGGCGGACTCGTCGTGGTTGCGCTCGTGGCGGCGGGCCATGCCGGCGGCGGCGCGGCGGCGTTGCCGAGGACCTGGCGGGACACGGAGTTGAGCCCGGAGATGTCGACGACGCTGTACATCAGGGTGAGGTCGCTGCTGTCGACGTACGGGGAGACGTCCCCGCCGGCCATGGTGCTGACGAGCACCTTCGGGACGCCGATGGGCAGTGCCCGCATGGCCTGGGCGGCGATCGCGGAGCCTCCGCTGCCGGCGGCGGCGAGCACGGCGTGCAGCTTTCCCTTGCGGTAGAGGTCGACGACGATCCTGGTGAGGCCCTGGGCCATGGCGGCGACGGCGGCGCCGCGGTCGCCGGCGGTGCGGAGCCGTGCCAGGTCGTGGCCGGCGGCCCGTGCGACGACGTCGGCGGGGACGTCGGCCGCCGGTGCCTGGGCGGGCGGCGGCATGACCCCGGTGTCGACGAGGAGGACCTCGCTGCCGTACTCCCTGAGCCGCTCGCGCAGCCAGGCGTACTCCTCCCCCTTGGTGTCCAGTGTGCCGACCAGCACGACGGTCGCCATGCCCTCACCCTTCTCCCGGTCCCGTACCCGTGTGTCCGGTCCCGTGCCCGGTCCCGCCGGTGTCGATCCTCCGCCGGGTGACCTGCGGCGACAACGACCAGTCGGGGCGGATTGGCCTGCGCCGCGGAGATCGCCGGGCGGCTGCCGTGCAGCAAGATGGGGGTCATGACCAGGATCGCTTCGACCCGTCTGTCCCGACTTCTCACCGGCTGGTCGTCGGAGGGGACGGGACCGCTGCCCCGGCGGCTCGCGGACGCGCTGCGGGAGCTGGCCGAGCGCGGGGACGTGCCCGGCGGGAGCGCGCTGCCCTCGCAGCGCGAACTGGCCGTGGTGCTCGGGTGAGCCGGTCGACCGTGACGGCCGCGTACGGTCTCCTGGAGGGCGAGGGGTGGCTGGAGAGCGTGCGGGGCAGCGGCTCCCGGCTGCGGGGGTCGAGCGCGCTCGACCGGTACGTCGCCGAGGGGCGGCTCGTGAGTTTCAACGCGCGGCCGGAGGGCCCCGGCACCGCCGATCTGTCGAGCGGCGCGCTGCCCGGACTCGGCGCCGTCGGCGAGGCCGTCGGGGCGCTCACCCAGGACGACCTGGGGGGCCTGCTCGGGGACGACGGCTACCACCCGTACGGGATTCCCGCGTTGCGCGAGGGCATCGCCGCGTACTACCGGGCGGCGGGGGTGGCGACGGAGGCGGAACAGATCCTGGTGACCTCGGGCTCGCAGCAGGCGGTGTGGCTGGTGGCGCAGGCGCTGGTCGACCCGGGCGACACGGTGGTCGTGGAGAACCCCACCTACCGGGGAGCGCTGGAGGCCCTGCGGGCGCGGGGTGCCCGGCTGGTCCCGGTCGGCGGGGACGGGCCGGACGGCGGTGAGGACGGAAGCGGTCCGGCGGAGCTGCGGCGCCTTCGCGCCCACGGGCGGCCCCGGCTGGTGTACCTCCAGCCGACCGTCCACAACCCGACCGGGCGTACGCTCGGCGGCGCGGCGCGCCGGGGTGGCAGCGGGTCCTCGCGGAGCGGGGGCTGTTCACGGTCGAGGACACGGCCTGCGCCGAACTCGCCCTGGGGAGCGGCGAGGGCGACGACGCCGTCGCGCCGGTGCCGCTCGTGGCCGGTCTGCCGATGGCCTCGACGGTGACCGTCGGGACCCTCTCGAAGCTGTTCTGGGGCGGGCTGCGGGTGGGCTGGGTCCGTTCCTCGCCGCAGGTGGTGGCCCGGCTCGCGAAGATCAAGACCTCGGTGGACCTGGCCTGCTCGGTGGTGGACCAGCTCGTCGCCGTCCGTCTGCTCGACCGGCTGCCCGAGGCCCGTGCCCGGCGCAGGGCCGCACTGCGCGGGCAGCGGGACGCGGCCGAGGCGCTGGTGCGCGCGGCGGCCCGCACTGGGAGTGGAGCCGGCCGGCGGGCGGCCCCGCGCTGTGGGTGCGGATCCCCGGGACCGACACGGAGGCGCTGGCCCAGCTGGCGCGGCGCCACGGGGTGTCGGTCGTCCCGGGGCGGCGTTCTCGCCGGTGGAGGGCTTCCGGGACCGGCTCAGGCTGCCGTACGCGCACGGGACCGGGGCCCTGGCCGCCGCGCTCCCGTCCTCCTGGAGTGCGCGGAGCGCGCGGCCGGGTGACGGCGCGGGGTCCCGCGCGCCCGTTCAGGGGTGCATGCGGGCTCCCTTGAGCACCTTGTCGACGGCGTTGCGCGGCCCGTACACGGCGAGGCCCACCAGGTCGAGCCCGCCCGCGCCCACGGCCCGTACGGCGGCGCGGTTGTCCCGGTCGTTGCCGGTGGCGAAGAGGTCGGAGGTGAACACCGCCCGGGGCAGCCCGCGCCCGAGGGCGCGGCCGTGCGCGGCGGTCAGGGTCTCCTTCGTCCCTCGAAGACCAGGACGGGCTGCCGGAACATCGGCAGGTACGGGGTGTCGTCGGCGTCGCGGTACCGCTCGCCGATCACCTCGGAAGCTCCGTACCGAGGCCGCTGACCAGGAAGGCGGTCACGTTCAGCCGCTGCCAGGTCTCCAGGTCCTCGCGCAGCAGCACGGCGATCCTGGTGTCGAAACGTACGGGCGTGTCGTCGTTCGTCGTCATGCTCCGAGACTGCCGCCGGCCCGCCGTACGGTCTTGTACGTTCCTTGCGTCCCGCCCCGCGCACCGGGTCGTCGGGCCGGGATCCGGCTTCTCCCGTGCCGCGGTGGGAACAATTCCGCGGCGGCCGTCGTTCGATGCCTGGCCGATCCCGCCGGACCCTGGAGTGCCTTGACCGACACCGTGACCACCACCGCCCTCGCCCCGCTGCCCTCCCTCGCCGCGCAGGCCGAGAGACTGATCGGGCTCGGAGTGCACGAGCTCGCCGGGGAGACCGCCGACGCGCTGCGTGCCTTCGCCGGGGCCGCCGCGACCACCGACGCCCTGCTCGCCGTCCATCCGGACAGGGTCCCGGCGTCCGCGCTCGCGCCGCTGCTCCGCCGTGCCGACAAGGCGGGGTTCGTGGTCGTCGACATGCAGGACGTCGACGACTTCCGGCCGTACGGCGTCGAGCTCCCGGACGCTCCGTTCTATCTCGTCACCGGCCTCGACCGTGGCGACCACATGGCCGACTGGAGCCCCGAGGAGGCGCTGCCGGCGATCACGCGGGAGGGACGCAGTCCGCTCACGCTCGCCGAGGGGATCCACTGGGTGCTCCAGCAGCCGGCCGCCCTGGAACGCAACCGCTGCTTCATGACCATCGGGTCGCGGCTCCGCAAGGCGAACGGCGCCTACGACGCCCGTACGCCGGCGATCTGGATCAGCAACGGGACGGGGCGGGACGGCCGCGAGCGGCGCGACGCCCCGAAGGTCGGCTGGTGCTGGTGGGGGAACCGGCACACCTGGCTGGGCTTCGGCTCGGCCACGGGCCGCCGGACGTGAGGAGGGCCGTCCGGCCCGGCCCCGAGGGCTGGGCCGGACGGCCTCGCGGCTGTCCCGGAGCGCCTATCGAGCGGCGTGTCCGAAGGCCACGCCGTTGGCGGCAGGCCGCCCGAGCCGGGCTTGTAGGTGGTGACGGGAGCGACCGTGCCGCCCTGGGTCACGTTGGACATCGGCAGCGCGTACAGCGCGCCGGCGGCGTTGGGGCCGAACGGCATCCCCACGTACAGCCTGGTCGCGGTGAAGTGGATGCTCCTGCCGAGTTGCTGGTCGGTGCCGGGCGTGCCGGGGATCCCGTCGCCGTCGCCCGCCTCGATCCAGCGGTCGTTCAGCCCGGCCGAGCCGGCCATGGAGAACGTGTGGACCGCGCCCGCCCTGGTCGCGGTGCCGAGGCCCTCGCCGGGCGTGCCGACCGCGAGGCGCATGGAGGCGATGGTGCTCACCGCGTTCGGGGCGGTGTTGACGGCGGCGAGCGTCTCGCCCATGCGGTCGCCGGTCTCGGAGGTGCCGGAGACCTCGTCGTCCGCGGTGCCCTGCTTGAGCTCGCGCAGATAGCTCCAGGTGCCGTCGGGCCTGATCCGGATCTGCACCACGCGGCCCGCGTTCAGCCGGTTCTCGGTGCCCACGACCACGCCTTCGCCGGGCGAGCCGATGGCGAGGATCGAGTCGGCGGGGGTGGAGGTTCCCAGCGGCCGGTACGGGGCGATGGCCACCGCGTAGCCGAACTGGTCGCCCGCCTCGGCGTCGCCGGAGATGGCCGCGCTGTCCTGGTCGAGCCCGGCCAGGGGAAGCGGCCGGCCCTCGGGGTCGAACGCGTTGGCGTCGAAGAGGGCGACACCGCCCGCCTTCGCCTTGGTGCCGATGGCCTCGTTGGGGAACCGATGGCGATGTAGTTCTGGTCGGCGGCCAGGAGAAGCCGAAGCTGTCGTCCTTCTCGGGGTCGCCGGGGACGCCGGGCTTGTCCTGGTGGATCGTCAGGCTCGTGGTGCCGTAGACGTAGAAGGCGGTGCCCGCGTTGGTGAGCGTGCCGATGGCCTCGCCGGGCGTGCCGATCAGCAGGTACGGCCGGCCGGCGTCGTTGACCGCGGCGGCGAGCGACTGCCCCATCCGGTCGTTCGCCTCGGCGGTCGAGGCGGCGATGGCTCCGGTGCCCGCGCCCTGCTCGAAGTGCGTGGCCTTGGTGGTGCCGGCCCCAGGCCGCCGGCGGCGCCGTAGAGGATGTCGACCATGCCGGCGTCGGTGGCGGTGCCGATGTCCTCGCTCGGGGTGCCGACCACCAGGTCGGTGAAACCGTCCTTGTTGTAGTCGAGGGTGGCGAGGGTCTCGCCGAAGTAGTCGTTGGCCTCGGAGCCGCCCGGCACCCAGTCCAGGTCCTGGCTGATCTCCGCGGTGCCCTTGCCGCCGCCGTACACGATGCGGATCAGACCGGCCTTGGCGTCCGTGCCGACGGTGGCCTGGGTGTCGGAGATCGCGATGTCCTCGGCCCCGTCGCCGTTGAAGTCGGTCATGCCGACGGGCTGGGGGGTGCTGCCCCCGCCGCCGAGCGCGGCGCCGATGTCGATGCGGGGGGTGGTGGCGCCCGTGTAGATGATGGGCCGGCCGCTGCTCTTGAGCAGGGCCACGAGGTCGGCGACGCTCTTGGCGGGGTAGGCCTGCCTGAGTACGGCGAGGGCGCCCGCCACGTGCGGCGCCGCCATCGAAGTGCCGTTCTTGGAGGCGTAGTTGCCGCCGGGCACCGAGGACACGATGCTCGTGCCGGGGGCGAACACGTCGAGGAGCGTGCCCCGGTTGGTGAAGGAGGACAGTTCGTCGTCGTCGGTGGTGGAGCCGACCGTGACGGCGGAGGAGACGCAGCCGGGGACGCTGACGGCGTCGGTGTAGCCGTTGTTGCCGGCCGCGACCACGGTGGCGACGCCGGCGCCGAGCAGGTTGTCGATCGCCACCTTGCGCGGGTCGCTGTCGCAGGCGGTGGTGTAGTGGCCGCCGCCGAGGCTGAGGTTGGCCGCGACGATCGGCGTACCGGCCTGCTTGAGTTTCAGCACCTTTTCCAGCGCGGCCAGTTGGGCGCTGGGGAAGCTGCCGATGCAGGGCACTTCGCCGCCGCAGGCGTCGGCGGTGTTGAGCTGGGAGAACACCTGGATGGCGACGATGTCGGCGCCGGGGGCGACTCCGGTCTTCGGGGATCCGGCGGTGCCCGTGCCCTTGCCCGCGACGATGCCGGCCACATGGGTGCCGTGGTCGCAGGCGTTCAGGGCGGCGCACGGTCCGGACGCGACGTCGGCGGAGCCGGGGCCCTCCTGCTCGGCGGTGCCGTCGGGGCAGAGGCTGGTGGCGCCCAGGTCGGGGTCGATCGGCGAGAAGCAGGCCTCGGCCTTGACCCGGCCGCCCAGGAACGGGTGACGGGTGTCGACGCCGCTGTCCAGCACGGCGACGGCGGTGCCCGCTCCGGTCTTGCCCGCCTTGGCGGCCGCGTCGCCGCCGATGAGCGGGACGCTCTCGTCCAGGGTCGCCTTCTCGGGCTTGTCCTCGGTGACGCTGACCACGCCCGGCTGGGCGGCGAGCCGGTCCAGGCCCGCCTTGTCCACCTTGAGGGTGACCACCGGCAGGGCGTCGAAGTTCTGCTTCGTCTCACCGGCGGCGGCCGCTTCGGGAATGTCCGTGCGGCTCTGGGTGAGCACGTTGACGCGGACGGTGGAGCCGTCGGCGGTCCGGTCGTACAGCGGCGGGTCGACGACCGCGGCCGTGGCCGTGGCCACGCCGGTGGTGCTCGTCGGTGCGGTGGCCTGGGCCGGTATCGCACCCAGGGTCGTGGTCATCGCGGCGGCGACGACCGTGGTCCAGATCGTTTTCTTCACGGTGCCTCGGGGGGAGCAGGGGGCCCGGCGCGCCCCGTGGTGGGGCGGGCGCGGCCGGGCCCGTGGAGATGGAGGGGGGAGGAGATCGGGGGGACTTCAGAGGTCCCCGCCCGGGATCAGGTCGCGTTCGCGCCGTTCTTGGCCCGGCCGAAGACCGTCACCGCCGCGTAGTAGGTGTTGGCGAGGGAGCGGCAGGTGCTCTTCCAGAAGTAGGCGGAGCAGGTCTTGCTGTAGAGCGTGCTGTAGAAGACGGCGTCCACGGCGAGGCCCTTGTTGCGCGACAGGTAGTACTTGTAGCCCTTGTACGTGTTGCCGATCAGGCCGTAGCCGTAGTCGTGCATGTCGCAGGCGGGGATGAAGTTGTAGCCGAGCGGCTTGTCGGGCGCCGTGGTGCAGTGGTCGTGGTTGATGCCGCGCACCCAGTAGCCGGTCGGGGTCTGCTTCCACTTGGGCGAGTGCCAGCCGTAGTGCGCCACCTTGGACGTGCAGCCGGTCTTCCAGTAGTAGAGCCAGTGCCGGGCCCAGCTGCACTTCGACGGGCACGAGGTCGGGTCGGTGATCTCGCCGCCGGGGAAGTCCGCGGCGGGCGGCGGGTCGGTGACGCCGGTGGTGTCGTCCGGGGCGTCGCCCTCGACCGGCACGCCGGGGCCGGGACGGCCTCGCCGTCGGCGGTGGCGGTGGGGGCCGCGGAGTCGCCCGCGAAGCTCAGGTCCCAGCTGCCGCTGCTCGGCGAGTTGATGTCGGCGAGGCGGTTGACGCCGCCGTAGGCGTAGGTGGCCTGCGGCTCGGCGGCCTCGCTCGGGTTGGTCACCGTGCGCAGCAGACCGGAGGAGTCGTACGCGTAGCGGGCGAGGGTCTGCGTGGTGGCGCCCTCGGTGACGCTGATCTGCTTGACGCGGCCCGTGTAGTCGCCGAAGGAGGCGCCGGTGGCCGTGGTCGAGTCCGCGTAGGCGACCGAGGTGGACGTCGCGAGCCGCTCGCCGGCGGCGGGGGTCGAGACCTTGAACACCCGGCCCTTGGCGTCGTACTGGACGGTGGTGGCAAAGGTGTTGTTGCCGACGCTGGTGACGCGCCACTTGTCGGTGCCGGTGGCGGCCTGCTGCCACTTGTAGGTGGGCTTGAGGTCCGCGGCCGGGACGGGGTTCCCGGCGGCGTCGGTGAAGGTGTCGTCGCCGGCCGCGACGGCGGAGAGGTCCACGCCGAGCACCTCGACCATGGTCGTCACCAGGGTGCCGGTGGCGTCGTTCCACTTGGAGGTCGCCGTCACCTGGGACCCGTCGGCGGTCGCCTACTTCTTGACGCCGCCGCCGTCGGGGTAGTCGATGCTCGACTTGAGCGCGTACGTCATCTTCTCGTTGACGCCGAGGTCGGTCACGACGATGTTGTCGCCCTGCTGCTCCAGCTTCCGGTTGAGCTGGCCGCCGACGAACTCGGCCTCCCAGTTGGGGCCGAAGACGCCCATCTCGGGGCGGGTGGCGGGCGCGGACTCGGGCTTGGCGAGGCTGCCGTCGGGCTGTGCGGCGACGGTGTGGCGCCGGCCCATGAGGGCGGCGTCCACGTCGTTCTCGGCGACCTGGAAGGTCTTGTCCGCAGTCGAGTACTGACCGGGACCGATCGTCGACAGCGTCCCCTCCGCCAGCGGCTGGTCCGGGACCTCCGCCGTGGTGGCGCTCGCCTGTCCGGCGGTCGTCAGTGCCATGGACTGCTGCGGCATCAGGAGCGCGAGTGAAAGCGCGGTGATGGCAGGAAGTGCGATTTTGCGCACGAAGTCGCCCCTCGTTCTGGTGCTCGGCCGGTGATTGCTGCGGACCCTAGGGCGGCCTTGATCAACTTCACAAGGCTGTCTCGCCGAGGGTCGGCGCCACCGTTCACTTGCACCCGCGAAGGCCCCGCGAACACCGCCGCGCGTCCGGGCGCGCTTGCGTACGCGTACTCAAGTGGCGTGCGGGGCAAGGCCCCAGACTTCCCTCACGCCCGGAAGGCCCTCACCGAGGTGCGCGCGACACCCCGGCGAGTCTTCTTCTCTGCCGCAAAGCAACCGTCTCGATCTTCGATTCAGTGTGACCCAAGTCACCTTGCAGCCACTGCACCGAGTGACCTATTAGTACCTTCTGGTTATGGCAAAACGGACTGAAGGTGGATGAATCGGCTCTCTTTCGAAGAGTTCGCCGGGTGTCACCATTTCACGGTGCGTCGTACGGCCAAGTGCTCTACGTGGTTGCATACGTAACCTCGTTGTCCTTCGCCAGGAGAGGCGGGCACCGCCCGGCCTGGTGTCATACGCCCGTGGTGCCGTCGATGCGCTCCCGGAGCAGGTCGGCGTGGCCGTTGTGGCGGGCGTACTCCTCGATCATGTGGACGTAGATCCAGCGAAGGCTGACGTCCTGGTCCATGAAGCGGCCGGTGTCGGTCAGGGCGCGGTCGGCGCAGAGGGAGCGGGCGCGGGCGATCTCCGTCCGCCAGGTGGCGAGGGCGCCGTGCAGGGTGGCGCCCTCGGCCAGTTCGAAGCCGCCGTCGGGGGCGGACGGGTCGGCCTGCGGATCATGGATGGGCGGGGCCTGTTCCCCGGCGAACACGCGGCGGAACCAGTTCCGTTCCACCTCGGCCATGTGCTGGACGAGGCCGGTCAGCGTGAAGCCGGACGGCGGCACGGACGCGGTGGCGGCCTTCTCGTCGTCCAGGCCCTCGCACTTCATGGCGAGGGTGGTGCGGTGGAAGTCGAGCCAGCTTTCGAGCGTGGTGCGTTCGTCGGCGTTCAGGGGCGGCAAAGGGCGTTCGATGGCACTCATCGGTCGATGATCGCCGATGTCCGGAGCCCCGACCGGCAGCATGTACATTTCCGCATGGCGGCCCGCGCGGTGACCCGGCAGGAGGTCTCGGCGTGGCGTCCCCGGGTGCCGGGGGTCGTGGAGGTGTTCCACGCCCGGTTCACCGAGCACGCGTATCCGATGCACGTGCACGACGTGTGGACGCTGCTCATCGTCGACGACGGCGCGGTCCGGTACGAGCTCGACCGGCACGAGCGCGGCACGCCCGGCGACACGGTCTCCCTGCTCCCGCCGGGCGTCCCGCACAACGGCTCGCCCGCCACCTCCGACGGCTTCCGGAAACGGGTGCTGTACCTGGACCTGAGCCAGCTGGACGAGAGCCTCGTCGGCCCGGCGGTCGACGCGCCCGATCTGGTCGACCCGCTGCTGCGGCGGCGCGTCGGGCAGCTGCACACCGCGCTGACAGAGCCCGGGGACGAGCTGGAGGCGCAGAGCCGTCTCGCCCTCATCGGGGAGCGGCTGCGCGGCCATCTGCGGCCGGGGCTCGTCACGCCCGCGCGGGAAGCCGCCGCGGGGTGGCGGACGGCCTGCGGGAGCTCCTGGACGCGCGTCTCGTCGAGGGCGTGACGCTGGACGAGGCCGCGCTGCTGCTCCACGCCCATCCCGCGCATCTCGTACGGGCGTTCAGCGGCGCCTTCGGCATCGCACCGCACCAGTACCTGACGGCCCGCCGGATCGGCCGGGCGCGCGGTCTGCTGCTCGACGGGCGGCCGCCGGTCGAGGTGGCGGCCGCGACCGGCTTCTACGACCAGTCGCATCTGAACCGCGCGTTCAAGCGGATCGTGGGCACCACGCCCGGACGCTTCGCCCGGGGCGGGGCGGCCCGTCGCCGCTGTCGTGAACTGGCCACCCGGCGGGCGCGAATCCGCTCATGGGGCGGAACGACGGAGCCCGCCACCCGCGGCGCGACCTCCGAAGCGCGGCGATCCGGCCAGGCACCCCTCACGGGCCCCTGCGGACGGCCGAATTCCGCTGCCGTCACCCAAACCGACAAGATGACGCACAGGTAGTCATACTCGCCGGTCGCGATGATTCCAGCGCCCCGCCGCACGCCCTGTCGAAGCCGATCTTCCGGTCGCACCCTGAGACACCGGGAAGAGCGAGCGGAGAGCGGGTGACCGGGTGGACGGGGACGTGGACGTGTGCGTCGTCGGGGCGGGGCCGGTCGGCCTGACGCTCGCGATCGGCCTGCGCCGGCTGGGACTTCGGGTGCGGATCGTCGACCGGGCACCGGCCGCCCAGCGCGAGGACCGGGCCCTGGTGCTCTGGGCGCGGGCCCGGAGGCGCTCGACTCCCTGGGGGTCGGCGAGGCCCTCCGGCACCACGGGGTGGAACTGGACTCGGTGACCATCCACGCGCGCGACCGCTTCCTCGGCGAGCTCACCACCGGCTGGGCACTCTCCGCCCACGCCCGCCCGCTCACCGTCGAGCAGCACGACATCGAGCGTCTCCTCCGCGCGGAACTCGCCCGGCTCGGCACCCGCGTCGAGTGGAACACCGAGCTGACCGACGTCCAGGTCCGCGCGGACCGCGCCGAGTTCACCCTGCGCCGCGCGGACGGCACCGAGGAGTTCGCCACCGCCCCGTGGATCGTCGACTGCGAGGGCACGGCCGGCGTGGTCAGGGACCGGCTCGGCATCCCCTTCGAGGACCGCTGCCGCACCGGCCTCCAGGTCGTGCAGGGCAACGCCCGCCCCACCTGGCCGCTCGGCGAACGACCGGGCCGCGGGCACATCTTCCTGGCCCCGCACCGCTCGCTGCTCGTCTTCCCGCTGCCCGGCGGCGGTTTCCGCTTCTTCTGCTTCCGCGACGACCCCGACCCGGAGCTGACCGCCGCCCCACCGTCGACGAACTGCGCGACCTGGTCGCGGACACCGCCCGGATGCCCGGTCTCCGGCTCGACCCCACGGAACCGCTCTGGCTGAACCGGGCCCGCTTCAGCGACCGGGTCGCCGCCCGGCTCCGCCACGGGCGCGGACTGCTCGCCGGGGACGCGGCGCACGCCTGGGCCCCGGTCGGCGGCCACGGCATGAACGTCGGCATCCTCGGCGCCCACAACCTCGCCTGGAAGCTGGCCGCCGTGCACCGGGGACAGGCCGGCGAAGGGCTCCTGGACACGTACTGCCACGAGCAGCGGCGGATGGCCGTGCGGTACGTCCGCGAGATGCGGTTCAACTTCATGGAGCTGCCGCTGCCCCGCTGGGCCACCGGGCGTTCACGGCCACGGTGCCCGGCGCCCTCGCCCGGCGCGGCTTCCAGCGCCGGCTCGACCTGCGCCTGAGCGACCTGCGCCGCGGCCACCGGGGCAGCGCGCTGTCCTGGCACCGGACCGCCCCGCACCGCCGTTCCGGTCCGCGCGCGGGCGACCGCATGCCCGACGTCCGGGTCTCCACCGGCGCGGGCCCGTCGCCCGCCGACTGCACACCCTGCTCGCGTACGAGCGGTGGACGCTGGTCCTGCACTCCGCGCGTGCCGAGCCCGGGTGCTCGACGCGCTGCGCGCGACGTGCGCCCGGTTCCCCGTCCCGGTCCGGATCCTGCCCGTGACGCCCCGGGACGCCGTCGAGGCCGGACGGCTCTGCCACCCCGACGACCTGTGCCTGGTGCGCCCCGACGGATACGTGGGCCTCGTCGCCCCGCTCGCCCGCCCCGCCCTGCTCCACGCCTACCTCGCGGCACTCGCCCCAGACGGGCCGGGAGCCGCCCGGGAGTCCCGGGAGTCCTGGAGGACCTGGAGGACCTGGAGGCACTGGAGGCACTGGAGGCACTGGAGGCACTGGAGAGCCTGGAGACCCCGGGAACCCCAGGGGCCCTGGGAGCCCCAGGCGCCCTGGGAGCCCCGGGCATCCCGCAAGTCCTGAGAGCCCCGCGAGTCCCGGGACCCGCGAGTCCCGGGCCCCCAAGAGCCTCGGGCCCCCGAGAGCCCCGCAAGTCCCGGCAGACCCGCCCGCACCGCGGGCACTGGACCGATCGGGAGTCGGACCGTCATGCGGACCACCACCGCCGTGCAGCTCCGCGACCTGCCGCGCGCCCGGCGGCGCACCCGCGCCAACAGCACGGTCACCGTCGTCGGCGCGGGATGGCCGGCCTAGTCGCCGCCTACGAGCTGGAGCGGCTCGGGTTCCGGACCGAGGTGCTCGAAGGCAGCCGCAGGCTCGGGGCCGGGTCCTCACCCACCGCTTCGGCCCGGCCGAGGGCGCCCCGTTCGTGGAACTCGGCGCGATGCGCGTCCCCACCGGGCACCGCCGCACGATGCACCATGTGGACCACCTCGGCCTCGACGACCTCCTGGACCGGCTGCCCGTGCTCGGCCGGGGCGTCCGGCCGGGGTGGCCGTGGAGTACGCGCCGGACTGGATGTTCCACGGCCCGCCCCGCCTGACGCTGACCGTCTGAAACCGGCCCCACACGTCTCCGGGAACCTCTCCCACCCTCCCGCGTTATACCCCCAAGGGTATGCAGAGCTATACGGAGGAGAGGTTCCATGACCACCAGAAGACTGACCGCGCTCACCCTCGAGCAGGCACCCGGCCGCGCCCGCGAGCTGCTCACCGACATCGTCGAACGGCACGGCTCCGTCGGCGAGATGGTGTCCACGATGGCCCACTCGCCCGCGCTGCTCGACGGCTACCTCAGCCTGTCGCGGGCCATGAAACGGGTGAAGATCCCCCGCGCCCTGAGCGAGAAGCTGTCGCTCGCCGTCCAGGAGTGGATCGGCTGCGGCACCTGCCGCGAGGCGCACCGCGCGGCCGGACTGGCGGCGGGGCTGACCGAGACCGACATCGAACTCGCCCGGCAGGGCACGTCGACCGACCCCCGCGAGGCCGCCCTCATCGGCCTCGCTCTGCGGGTCCTCGCGGAGCCCGGCTCCCTCTCCGACGAGGACGTCTCCGAGGTGCGGAAGCACGGCTGGAGCGACCGCGTGATCGCCGAGGTCGTCGGCGTCGTCACCCTCAACCTCCTCACCGGCGCCTTCAACCTCCTCGCGGGCATCCAGCCGGAGGCCGGGGAGGAGTGACTCCCGGCGGGGTCCGGGCCGGGGGGATCAGGGACGATCTGGTGGAGTTCGGGCCGGGGGCAGGGGACCATCCGGCGAAGTCCGGACCGGCCGGACCAGGGGAACCATCCGGCGAAGTCCGGACCGGCCGGACCAGGGGAACCATCCGGCGAAGTCCGGACCGGGCGGACCAGGAGGACGGGACCGAGGCCACCCCGCTCGCTCACTCGCCGGGCGAGAAGCTCCGGTCCGCGTGCTTCGCGAGCAGGGCGTGGTACTCGGCAGGCCGGGACTCGAAGTCCACCCAGGCGGCCAGTCCCTCGGAATCGTCGTCCGGCCCGCGCAGCAGGTCGACCGACGCCTGCGCGAACCGCTCGGCGAGGCCTTCCCGTTCGGCCCCGTCCAGCAGCCGGCGCAGTCCGGCCACGGCGACCGCCGCGCGCCGCGCCGTTCCGGCCCCGACCGCAGCATGGGCCAGTAACCGGCGGCCGGTGCCGCCTCGGCGAGGAGCGCGTCGAGGCGCTTCGCCAGGGCCGCGCCCCGCCCGCCGCGCCCCTCGCCCCGGGCCCGGCCTCGACCAGCACCCGCAGGGCGACGAGCACCGCCGTGGTGCGCGGCTCCGGCCGGTCCGCGTCGATCCGTACCACCACGGCCTTGCTGCGCTCCCGGGCGATCCGCCGCGCGGCGTCGACCGCCAGCCCGGCGGTGCGCCGTGCCACGCCGGAGTGTTCGAGGCCCCACTCCTGGGCGTCGAGCACGTCCCGTACGGTGTGGACGCCGCGCTCGGTCAACTCGCTCGCGGAGAAGGCCCTTCCGGCCGTCCGCCTGAGGCGTGCGACCGGCATCCGGTCCAGTTCCTCGTCCACCAGCGCCCGGTGCGACGGGGCCCATGCCGTACGGACGTCGTCCACGGCCCGCCGGTAGTCCAGGGCCACCAGCTCGGCGGCGCCCTTCAGCTCGACCGCCCGGCGGACGGTCCGCCGCTCCACGCCGCCCAGGCGGAACAGGCTGCCGACGGTGTGCCGCTCCGGCCCGCTCGCACGGAACACCCCGCGCGCCGGCCGTCCGTGCGTGCCGCCAGTACGGAACAGGCGGCGGACGATCCCGCCGACGACGCCGACGAACGTGGCGAACGCCCCGCCCACGGCCAGGGCGTCGGCGAGTCCCGCGCCCCGTCGACGGCCTCGTCGTCCTGCCGCCGCTCGGGAAGGTCCGGCACGGCCGACCCGAACAGACCCGCCGAACAGCCGATCAGCACCGGACCGAGCGTGGCCACCCATCGGAAGAAGGGCACATGCCTCATCCGGAGTCCCCTGCCTCTCGTCGAGGACGCGTACGCCCTCAGCTTCCGCCCCGGGAGGCGCGACCTCAGTGCTCCGTTCGCTCCACGGGGGACGGGACAGGCGGCTTCAGGGCACCTCAGGGTGGCTCAGGACACTCAGGGGTGTCTCAAGATGCCGGCGGGGCCGTGAAGGTGACGTCGGCGGCCGCGACGGTGGTCTCGGCGTCGCTGCCGAGGGCGTACGCCGCGACGCGGGAGACCGTCGCCGCCGGGACGGCCTCGCTGATGCCCGGGGCGGCCGGGATGTCCTGGGTGGCGTGGGCGTCGTACGGGACGACGACCCGGTAGCCGAGCGCCAGGGCCGTACGGGCGGTGGCCTGCACGCACATCTCCGACATCACCCCGCAGACGGCGACGGCCCGCACCCCGCGTCGCCGAGCACCTTGCCGAGGGAGGTCTCCTCGAAGCCGTCGTCGTACGGCTTGCGGATCACGACCTCGGCGGGTCCGGGCTCCACGGGGTGGTGGAGTTCCCAGCCGGGCGTGTGCGGTTCGTCCTCGGCGCCGGGCGGCCCGTCGTTCTGCAGGTGCGCGACGAACGCCCCGTCCCGCCGGGCCCTGGCGAGCAGATCGGCCGTCCGGTCGACGAGCCGGCCGGCGGCGGCACGGCCCCGTCACCGGTGACGAAGGCCGACTGCACGTCGACGACGATCAGGGCATCAACAGGCCGCGCGCGCTGGGTCATCCGCCCATCATCACTCCCACGGGCTCCCCCCGCCACGGGATTTCGCCCCGCCGGAGAGCGTCGGAATCCCCGGGCGCACGCCCCGGACCCGCGGGTACCCTCACGGGCCGGGACAAGGGGAGGATCCGCATGGCCGAGTCGACGACGTCCGCGTGGTGGGAGCTGCTGCCGGAGGGCATCCGCGACGAGGTGGACGGATACGTCCTCCAGGACGCCCGGCTCCAGGCGGTCCGGGTCGTCCTGGAGACCTGCCGCGGCCGGGGTCTGGGGCTCCACGAGGCGGAGGGGTCGTCCACGAGCGGTACCTCCACCACAGCGACCTGATCGCGCGCACCCGCTCAGCCCCTCGACCCCGAGTCGCTGGCCGCGCGGGCCTCCGGCTGCCCGGGACCCGTGGTCGCGATCGAGGCGGTCTGGGACGGCGACACCTTCCACGACTGGTTCGTGGTCCTCCTCGCGATCACCACCGAGCCCGCGGGCGAACACCCTCTCGCCACGATCTACCGCGAGACGGCCGTACGCCACCTGGGCGAGGCCCGTGCCGGGGAGTCGCGCCACCCGGAGGCCACGGCCGCCGAGGCTGCGGGCCGCGCCCTGGCCGAACACCTCGCGGTGCCCTTCCACTTCGCGAGCCCGGACACCCGGACGACGAGGCTCCGCGCTGGCGTCCGTGATCAGCCGGACGAATCCTGACCGCGCGCGGCCCGGCCGAGCAGCGGGCGGCCCGAGACGCCCGTGGCGAGGAGTCCAGCCACCAGGGCGGCGAGGGCGGCGCCAACGCCGACGGCGACCGCCCAGCGGGCCGGGCCGGGATCGGCGCGGGACCGAGCCGGAATCGACGCGGGACCGGACCGGGAACCACACGAGACCGGACCGGGAACCGCACAGGCCCGAGCCGGAATCGGCACGGGACCGGACCGGGTCCGGCCGACAGGCGCGCCGGCGATGCGGCGCACGCTGTTCCCCGGTGGACCGATGTGGTCCGCGGCACGCGGCCGAGCAACGGCCGCCGTCACCCGCGCCGGTTCAGCGCCCGCAGCGCCAGTCGGCCGCACAGTGCGGCGAGCGGCAGTTCGGCGCCGAGGGCCATGGCGACCGCGGTGGCGAAGTCGCCGCCGGGGGCGCGGTGGTGGTGTCGAACCAGGCGTCCACCACGAGCAGCGCCGCGGTCGCGGCGGCTGCCAGGAGTGCCGGCGGTCGCCGCGGGCGGCGAGGAGGCCGGTGGCGATCAGGCCGAGCGCCTCCAGGGCGTCGAGGCCGACCCAGGCGAGCGGCCAGTGCGCCGCGGTGGCGGTGGCCGGCAGGCCGGTGGCCAGCACGTAGAGCCACGGGAGCAGGGCGAGCCCGGAGGCGACCAGCAGCCGCCCGGCCCACCGCGTGCCCCACGCCGGGCGCGGCTCCGCCACCCCTTCGTGGAGCGGGATGACCTCGGCGCGGTCGAAGCCCCCGGCCCCGGCCCCTTCGTCATCGCACAGCACCAGTTGACGCATCGTCTTCCCCCGCTCTCCGCCGGCTCTCTCCTTCACGTGCTCCACCCTCCGTCGCGCACGGGCGCGCCGTCAGTCACGCGGGGTTCCGACCCGGGGTGGAGAAAAGTGCACCCCCGAGGCGGGCGGGAGCGCCATGGCAGGGGGGCCGCCTGCGGCTTTACCGTTTGACGCATGCAACTCACAACGTGGCTGCGGCTGGTGCCGGGCCGGTCGTTCCGCGGGGCGGGACGCCGGACCGCGCTCGTCGCCGCCGGCCTGCCGCTCCACCTCGCCGTGGTGCCCCTGTGGCTCTGGCTGCTCGGCACGCTGGCGGCGTTGGTGCCGGCCGTGACTCCGCTGCCCGTGCTGCTCACGCTCGTGGTGACGCCCCTGCTGACCGCCGGGCAGCGGCGGCGCCACCGGGCGCTCGTCGGCAGGACCTCCCGCGCCCCGCCGCACCCGGGCCGGGACGCGGCTGGAAGGCGGCGGTGCGCGGGCTCGCCACGCGGGCCCTGTGGCGGCAGGCCTGCTACCACGCCGTGGCGGGCCCGCTGTTCGCCGTCCTGGACCTCGCCGTCCTCGCCGTCTGGGCCGTCGCCCTCGTGGCCGCCTCCCTCTACGTGTGGATCTGGGCGCTGCCCCGCAGTGGCGGGTCACCGAGATCGGGTACACCACGCAGGCCGCGTACATCACCGCCGGCGGTCTCGCCCTGCTGTTCCTCGGGCCCCGGCTGACCGACGCTCTGCTGCGGCTGGAGACCCGGGCGGCCGAGGTCCTGCTCGGCCCCAGCCGCGCGGAGGAGCTGGCCCGCCGGGTCGCCGACCTCGCCGAGAGCCGGGCCGGGGTGCTCGACGCCGCCGATGCCGAGCGGCGGCGGATCGAGCGCGACCTGCACGACGGCGCGCAGCAGCGCCTGGTCTCGCTCGCCGTCAACCTGGGCCTGGCCAGGTCCACCCTCGGCGACCTGCCGGAGGACGCCCGCAAGGTGATCGACGAGGCGCACCGCGAGGCGAAGGAGGCGATCGCCGAGCTGAACACCCTGGTGCGCGGTCTGCATCCGCCCGTCCTGGAGGACCGCGGCCTCGACGCGGCGCTGTCCGGGGTCGCCGCCCGCCTCCCGATCCCGGTGCGCGTGGCGGTGGACCTGCCGCGGCGCCCTCGCCCACGGTCGAGGCCGTGGCGTACTTCGTGGTCTCCGAAGCCCTGACGAACGTGGTCAAACACGCGCGGGCGACCCGGGCGGACGTGACCGTGGACCGGATCGGGGAGACACTGCTGGTGGTCGTCGAGGACGACGGAGCGGGCGGCGCGGATCCCGCGGCGGCCGGTGGCACCGGGCTCGCCGGGCTCGCCAAGCGCGTCGCGTCCGTCGACGGCGCGTTCTCCTTCCGCAGCCCGCCGAGGGCCGACCGTCATCACCGTGGAGCTGCCGTGCGTGCCGTGATCGCCGAGGATTCCGTCTTGCTGCGCATCGGCGTGGTCAAGGTGCTGGAGGCCGCCGGTTTCGAGGTGTGCGCGCAGGTCGCCGACGCGGAAGGGCTGCTGGCGGCCGTCGAGGAGCACCGGCCCGACATCGCCGTGGTCGACGTGCGCATGCCGCCCGGCTTCACCGACGAGGGAGTGCGCGCCGCGCTGGTGATCCGCCACCAGTACCCGCGCACCGCCGTGCTCCTGCTGTCGCAGTACGTGGAGGAGCGGTACGCGGCCGATCTGCTCGCCACCAACACCTCGGGCGTCGGTTATCTGCTCAAGCAGCGGGTCGCCGACGTCGAGGAGTTCACCGAGGCGGTACGCCGGGTGGCGGCGGCGGCACCGCGCTCGACCCGCAGGTCGTCGCGCAGCTGCTGGTGCGCCGGCACAGCGATCCGCTCGACCGGCTGACCCCGCGCGAGCGGGAGGTGCTGGAGCTGATGGCGGGCGGGCGGTCCAACTCCGGTGTCGCCGCCGAGCTGGTCGTGAGCGAGGCGCGGTCGCCAAGCACATCAACAGCATCTTCACCAAGCTCGACCTCCCCAGGGCCGACGCCGACCACCGCCGCGTCCTGGCGGTGCTGCGCTTCCTGGGCGTCGCCACCGCGTAGTGCGCGTTGCGCGTCACGCCCGCACGCCCCGTCGACGGCGGTGTCGAGCGGCACGGGGTGGGGCGTGCGGCGCCTGTCGCCCACCGCGCGCACCGCCGGGACGTGCGAACCGCCAGGACGTGCGCACCGCCGGGACGCGCGTACCGCCGGGACGTGCGCACCGCCGTCGGGCGGGCTCAGGGCTCGCGGCTCTCCACCCACTGCCAGAAGTCGACCATCATCCGCTCGTACCGGATGCCGAACTCCAGCGCCTCGCGCTGCCCGCGCGTCAGCAGTTCGCCGACGTCGTGGGCGAGTCCCTCGTACTCGTCCAGGGCCCGGCGGTGCTCGTCGATCTGGACCGGGGCGTGGACGCGCGGGCTGGCGCCGAACCACAGCTTGAGGATGCCCCGCTCGCGGGCCTCGACCGGGACGAAGGCGGGGTCCGCGAGCCAGTCGCGCAGCGCCGCCGCTCCCTCCTCGGTGAGGCTCATCAGGCGCCGGTTGCGTCCGCCCGGCTGCCGCACCTCCGACAGCAGCCCCGCCTCCAGGAGCCGGTCGCACTGCGCGTACACCTGCGCGTGCGGCATCGACCAGAACGGGGCCACCGTCCGCGCGGCCTCCACCTTCACGTCGTACGGACTGGCCTCGCCCAGCTTGTCGATGATGCCGAGCACGAGGAAGGAAGGAGTGGTCAAGCGGACTTCAGACATGCGGCGACCGTATCGCGGCGGATCGGGGCCTAAGGGACGGGCCTCGCCGCCCCCGGTTCGGACGGGAGCGGGAGCGGCGCGCCCGGGTCCGGCCGGTCGAGGGCGTCCGGTGGTCCGCACTCGGGGCGGAGGACGTCTCCCAGCGCGGTCAGCCGGATGAGCCGCAGGATCCACGGCTGGTCGCAGATCAGCCGCCAGCGCGCCCGCGCCGGTGCATGCGCCCGGCGCAGTGGGCGAGGAGTCCGAGCCCGGTGGCGTCGCAGAAGGTGAGGCGCCGGATGTCGACGGTCAGGGCGTCGGACTCCCGCACGAGGGCGTCGAGCTCGGGCCGCAGGTGCCGCACCAGGACGAGGTCGAGCTCGCCCCGGAGGGCGACGACGGTGTGGTCGCCGGTCGAGCGGACGACGAGGTACGGGTCATGACGGGGGATCAGCTGCATCGGACGCTCCACAGGGTGGCTCCATGTGTCACGTCGAGCGTGGCCGCACCGCCGCGGGAAGGGACGTTTCACCTCGGCCGCTGTCACCTGAATCAGGGAACGATCGCTCGTCCTTCCCTCATTCGGGCGAGCGGGAGTCGGACAGGTGCGCGGTGAGCGCCGCCAGCGGGACGCGGCGGAACTCCACCGTCTCGTACGGGCTCCGCACCCCGGTCTCGTACAGGAGGCCGACCGTCGCCGCGTCCAGCGGCACCAGGTCCGAGTAGGCGGCCTTCCGCCGGTCCACCGTCAGCGCCTTCGTGAAGGTCCGTCCGCCGTCCCCGCTGGCCCAGACGGCCTCCTCCGCGCGGGCGTCCGGCACCGAGGGGGCCGAGAACAGCAGGACCCCGTCGCGGCCGCCGGCGTACAGCAGGCTGCCCTGCACCACGGGCACGCGGTCCAGGGTGTGCTGGGGCGCGAAGGGGCGGTCGAGGTGTGCGCCGCCGTCGCCGGAGAAGGCGTCCGCGCGGTTGCCGGGGCTCGTCCCCAGCTGGTCGCGGGAGTTGAAGTACAGCCGCCCGTCGGGGAGTTGGGCCACCGTCGACTCGCTGGTGTTGACGAATCCGTCGTAGGTGTCGTCCACCAGGCCGAGGGACCAGGAGCGGCCGCCGTCGTCGCTGTAGAGGGCGTGCGCCCCGTAGTGGCGGGGTTCCTCGCCGGTGTCCGCGGAGCCCTCGGGCGGCGCCGCCGAGTGGTTGGCGGGCACGACGAGCCGGCCGGCGTGCGGGCCGCGCGTCAGGGCGAGGCGTGGCCCGGCCCGGTGGCGTACCAGCGCCATCCGGGCTTCTTCACGCGCGCGGTGATCTCGCGCGGCGCGGAGAACGTCCGTCCGTCGTCGGAGCTGCGCTGGACGAACACCCGGCGGCCGCGTGCGGCGGGGACCTCGCCGCGCAGGATCCGCCGTTCCGTCGCCTCCGCGCCGTTGTACGAGCTGAGCAGCACGACGTCGCCCGAGCGCGGGTCGACGACGGGTGCGGGTTGCCGCGCGTGTCGCCGTTCCCGTCGGCGACGACCTGCGACGGCCCCAGGTGCAGCCGCCGTCCTCCGAGCGCCGCACCACGATGTCGATGTCGCCGCTGTCCCCGGCCCCGCCGACCCGGCCCTCGGCGAAGGCGAGCACGGTGCCGGCGCGGGTCCGCACGGCGGCCGGGATGCGGTGGCTCGCGTAGCCGTCGGCCCCGGCGGCGTACGGCACGGACGCCTCGCACCGGGCCGCCGCTCCCCTCGGACCGGGCTCCCGGCGGATCCCGTCACGCCCGGACCCGTCACGCCCGGACCCGTCACGCCCGATCCCGTCGCGCCCGGACCCAGGACGGCCGCACCCGCGACGTACAGGCCCGCGCACAGCAGGCCGAACAGTCCGAAGCCCCTCACCGTCACACGCCCCATCCGCCCCACGATCCCCGCCCGACCCGGCGGCGGGCCGAACTCCGGGACAACGCGGAGGGCCGTCCGCGCGAATTCGCGCGGACGGCCCTCGGGCGGCACGGCGGGGATCAGCCGGCGAACCGCGCCATCCACGCCTCGACCTCGTCCGAGGAGCGCGGCAGACCGGCCGACAGGTTCTCGTGGCCCTCCTCGGTGACGACCAGGTCGTCCTCGATGCGGACGCCGATGCCGCGCCACTCCTCGGGCACGGTCAGGTCGTCCGGCTGGAAGTACAGGCCGGGCTCGACCGTGAGCACCATGCCCGGTTCGAGGACGCCGTCGACGTACTCCTCCGTGCGGGCCTGCGCGCAGTCGTGGACGTCCAGGCCGAGCATGTGGCCGGTGCCGGCCATGGTGAAGCGGCGCTGGAGACCGAGCTCGTACGCGCGGTCGACGGGCCCCTCGATGAAGCCCCACTCGACGAGACGGGCCGTCAGGTGGCGCTGGGAGGCCTCGTGGAAGTCGCGGTACGGGGCGCCCGGCTTCACCGCGGCGAAGCCCGCCTCCTGGGCCTCGTACACCGCGTCGTACACCTGGCGCTGGACCGGGGTGAAGGTGCCGCTGATGGGGAGGGTGCGGGTGACGTCGGCGGTGTAGAGGGAGTGCGTCTCGACGCCGGCGTCGAGGAGGAGCAGCTCGCCGGGGACGACCGGGCCGTCGTTCTGCGTCCAGTGCATGATCGTGGCGTGGTCGCCGGCGGCGCAGATCGAGCCGTAGCCGACGTGGTTGCCCTCCAGGCGGGCCCGGCGGAAGAAGGTGCCCTCGATCCACCGCTCGGAGGAGGCGACCGCCCGGGAGAGTTCGGCGACGCAGTCGGTGAAGCCGCGCACGGTGGAGTCCACCGCCTTGCGCATCTCTCCGAGCTCCCAGGCGTCCTTGACGAGGCGGAGGTCGCTGAGCGCCCCCTCCAGCTCGGCGTCGCGCTCCTCGTCGGTGGTGACGGCGGCTTCGAGGGCCGGGTCGACGCCGCGGACGATCCGGGTCGGCACCTCGCCGCCGGCGGCGAGGTCCTCGGTGAGGCCGCGCACGTCGCGGCAGGCGATGCCGAGGACGGTCTCGGCCTCGGCCAGGAGCGGCGGCGGCCCATCCACAGCTCGGCCGTGTAGCCGATCCAGAACTCGTCGTTGTCCCGGCTGTCGCGGGGCAGCTGGTAACAGTAGGCGTCGTGGCCGCCGTCCGCGCGGGGTTCGAGGACGAGCGCGCAGTCGCGGGCCTGGTCGCCGGTCATGTGCACGTAGCCGGAGTACGGGCGGAACGGGTAGGTGTCGTCGTTGGAGCGGGTCTTGAGGTTGCCCGAGGGGACGACCAGGCGCTCGCCGGGGAACAGCGCGGAGAGCGCGGCGCGGCGGCCGGCCGCGTACGGGGCCTGCTCGGCCGGTTCGAGGTCGTGCCGCTCGGTGTCCGCCCATCCCGTCCTCATCAGGGCGGAGAGCTCCTCGGAGACGCCGTTGTAGAGGCCGTTCTTGCGACCCTTCGCCACGTCCTGCACCTTCTTCCGGGTGGTGTTCTCGGCCGCCGTCCGTCGGCGGCATCCGGGACGGTACCCCCGCGCGGACCCGTCGGGTGCCCGGATCGGACAGTGGCACGGATCGGCCACACCCGGGCGGCGGGGGCGTCCCGGACGGGTCGATAATGCGGTCCATGGCGAACGCGAAGCTGAGTGAGGCGCTCCGGCTCCTGGGGATCGGCGAGGAGGCCCGCCGGGTCTACGTCCGGCTCCTCGACCTCGGCCCCGCGCCGCTCGACGCCGTCGGCCGCGCGGCCGGTCTCGACGGTGCGGAGCTGTCGGCGGCGTACGGGGAACTGGTCGACGCGGGCCTGGCGAGTCCGGCGGCGCAGGGCCCCGACCTGGTGGCGCCGGTGCCTCCGGCCGCGGGCCTGGAGATCCTGGGGCGGCACCGGGCGGCCGAGCTCGACGAGTCGCGGATCACCGTCGGCGGCGCGTTCGAGTCGTTCCGGCGGCAGCGGCTGGCCGCGTACAACGACGATCTCGTGGAGGTCGTCACCGGCGACGCGATCGGCCCCGGAGCCGGCAGGCCTGGGCCAGTGCCCGCACGCAGATCCGGCAGTTCGAATCGCCCCGTACACGCCCATCGCGGGCGCCACCGAGGACGCGCTCGCCACGCTCGCCCGGGGGTGACGCAGCGCGTCATCTACACGCAGGCGTCGCTGGAGCACCCCGACACCATGCGGACGGTCATCGAGCCGTGCGTCGAGGCAGGCGAGCAGGCCAGGGTGCTGCCGTCGCTCCCGGTGAAGCTCCTGATCATCGACGAGGCGTACGCGCTGGTGTCGCTGTCGATCCGGGAGGCCGACGTGCACAACACGATGCTGGTCGTGCAGCCCTGCGGGCTCCTCTCCGCGCTCATCGCCCTGTTCGAGCAGACCTGGCAGACCGCCCTGCCGTTCCACGGCCGCACGGCCCGCCCGGCGGGCGTGCTGCCCGCCGGGCTGCTGCCCGCCGACCGCCGGCTGCTCTGGCTGCTCGCGGGCGGCGCGAGCGACGAGGTCATCGCCCGGGAGATCGGGGTCAGCCGCCGTACGCTCTTCCGCCGGATCCAGGTCCTGATGGCCCGGCTCGGTGCCACGAGCCGCTTCCAGATGGCGCTGCAGGCGCAGCGCCAGGGCTGGCTGTAGGCGGCGCTCAGGTCAGGTGCTTCCGCAGGAAGGTGTGGACGAGGGCGCTGTTGTGGGCGGCCTGTTCGTTGTCCCCGGCGCCCGCGTGCCCGCCGCCGGTGTTCTCGTGGAAGAGCACCGGATGGCCGAGTTCCCGCAGCCGCGCCGCCGTCTTGCGGGCGTGGCCGGGGTGGACGCGGTCGTCGCGGGTGGAGGTCATCAGGAGCACCGGCGGATAGGTCCGGTCGGCCGCGAGGCGGTGGTACGGGGAGAGCTCGCGCAGGTGGGCGAGGTCGGCCGGGTCGTCCGGGTCGCCGTACTCGGCGATCCAGGAGGCGCCCGCGAGGAGCTTGTGGAAGCGGGTCATGTCGAGCAGCGGGACCTGCGCGACGATCGCGCCGAACAGCTCCGGGTGGCGGGTGAGCATCGCGCCCATGAGCAGTCCGCCGTTGCTGCCGCCCGAGGCGCCCAGCTGCGCCGGGGTGGTGATGCCGCGGGCGACGAGGTCCCGGGCGACGGCCGCGAAGTCCTCGAAGGCCCGCGGCCGCTCCGCGCCGAGCGCGGCCTGGTGCCAGTCCGGTCCGTACTCGCCGCCGCCCCGGATGTTCGCGATGACGTACGTGCCGCCGCCCTCCAGCCACGCCCGGCCGGTGACGGCGCCGTAGTAGGGGGTGAGGGAGACCTCGAAGCCGCCGTAGCCGTAGAGCAGGGTGGGGCCGGGTCCGGTGGCGGCGTGGTCGGGGCCGATGACGAAGTACGGCACGCGGGTGCCGTCGGCGGAGCTCGCGAAGTGCTGCGCGACCGAGAGTCCGGTGGTGTCGAAGCGGTCGGGGGCCCGCTTGAGGACCTCCGTGTCGCCGCCGATGTGCCCGCGGTGGAGGCTGGAGGGCTGGAGGAAGCCCGACACGTCGAGGAAGTACTCGTCGGAGACGTCCGGGTCCGTGTCCACGACGCCGACGGCGGACAGCGCCGGGACGCCGACGAGCGGGGTGCGCGTCCACCCGGTGCCGTCGGGGCCCGGGGTGAGGACCTCGATGTGGGCGCTGACGTCCCGCATCGTCTCCAGGATCAGGTGGTGGCGGGTCCAGGAGTGCCCGGCGAGGGCGGTCCGCGCGTCCGGGGTGAACAGCACCTCGTGGGTGCGGTCGCCCGCGAGGAAGGCGTCGAGGCCGAAGGCGAGGAGGGAGCCGGTGGGCCGGCCGAGCCACTCGGACTTCAGGGTGACGAGCAGGTGCCCGCGGTGGACGTCGACGACGGCGTCCTCGGGGACGTCGACGCGGACGGTCGTGCCGTCGGGCTCCAGGAGGTGGGTCTCGCTGCGGAAGAAGTCCAGCGAGCGGCCGACGAAGTCCCGCTCGAAGCCGGGCGTGTCGTCGCGGTAGCCCCAGGCCGACACGTCCGTGTCCTCGGCCTCGTAGACGAGCTCGGACTCCTCGATCGGGGTGCCGCGCCGCCAGCGGCGGACCGTGCGCGGGTAGCCGGAGTCGGTCAGCGAGCCCGGCCCGGTGTCCGTGCCGACGAAGACGGTGTCGTCGTCGATCCAGCCGATCCGGGTCTTCGCCTCGGGCACCTCGAAGCCGTCCGCGACGAACTCCCGCGTTCCGAGGTCGAACTCACGGACCACGACGGCGTCGCCGCCGTCCCGCGACAGACGGACCAGGGCACGGTCGTACGCGGGACGGCGCACCCGTGCCCCGTCCCACACCCACTTCTCGTCCTCGGCGGCGGCCAGCGCGTCGACGTCGAGGAGCACCTCCCAGGCGGGCTCGTCCTTGCGGTACTGCTCCAGGGTCGTGCGCCGCCACACCCGCGCACGTGCTCGGCGTCGCGCCAGAAGTTGTACAGGTACGCGCCGCGGCGCGCGGTGTACGGGATGCGGTCGGAGGCGTCGAGCACCTCCCGCACGCGCGCCTTCAGCGGGGCGAACCCGGCGTCGGCGGCCAGTGCGTCCGCCGTCTCGGCGTTCCGCTCGGCCACCCACGCGAGGGCGTCCTCGCCGGAGATCTCTTCCAGCCACAGGTACGGGTCGTCATCGCTCACCCCCGTATTGTGCGCGACCGGGTCAGCTCCTGTCGGCGCGGTGGAGCCGTACCGCCAGGTGGTGCTGGAGCGGGCGGCCGACGGCGGCGAGGTCGTGGACGAAGTCGAGGGCGTCCTCGCCGGTGAGGGTGTAGCGGCGGCGGGTGGCGTCGACCTGCTTGGCGGTGGGGGCGAGCGCGACCTCGTGGGTGGTGAGGTCGACGGCGGTGCCGTCCGCGTGGCCGACGGCGATCTCCGCGATGCCGGTGGGCTGGGTGATCAGCGCCTCGACCCGGCCCTCGGGCTGGAGCCGCCACCAGCCGCTCTCCCGGGCGGACGGGCGCAGCGGGGTGCCGTCCTCGTCGATCAGCCAGGCCCGCGCCTCGTAGTGCAGGAAGGGACGGCCGTCGTGGCTGAAGGTGACCTCCTGCTCGTACGCGAACTCCTCGGCGAGCGTGGGGTAGCCGCCCCGCCCGCGTCCGACCCAGGTCCCGAGCAGCCCGGTCACCGGGGCGAGCAGCGCGTGCGGGGCGGGCGCCTCGTCCGCCCGGAACGCGTCGGGGTACGGGTACTGCCGGTCGCGGTCGTCCATGGGGTGCGCTCCTGGGTCGGGATCTGTGCCGTGGGGCAGCTTAGGGCGTGCGGTGATCACGCACGGGGCGCGGTCGCGCCCGGGTTCCGTGGGTGCGGGCCGCGCGTCCACCGTCCGAGACGCCGTTGACCCGGCGCGCGGCGGCCGCTACCTTCGCGCCATGTTGCGTACAGCCCTGCTCACCACGCGCGGTCACATCGACCTGCTGCGGGTGGCCTCCGCCGCGTGTCGCCGCGGCCGCTGACGCCTTCTCACCTTCTCCGCCTCTCTGAGGTCCTGATCGCCGTGCGCGTGTCCGCTCCGCGCCCGCGGTCGCTGACGCGTACCTTCGCCTCCCTCTCCCCGGAGTCCCGTCATGACGGTCGACCATGCCCTCCCCTTCCCCGTCTCCGCCCGACATATCGCCTTTGCCGGATGTCGAGTCGCTGACTCCCGCCCGGCGGCCGGGTCGCGGTCCGTCCGTTCCACGCTGGCTGCGCCGGGCCTCGGGTCCGGTGCTGCTGCTCGCGCTCTGGCAGGCGTGCAGTGCGACGGGGTGCTGCCGGCGGACGTGCTGGCCTCGCCGGGGACCGTGGCGCGGGCCGCCGGTGAACTGCTCGTGGACGGGACGCTGCCGACCGCGATGGGGTCTCGCTGCGGCGGGTCGCCGTGGGGCTGCTGCTCGGCGGGGTCGTGGGGGTCGCGCTCGCCCTGGTGTCCGGGCTCTCGCGGCTCGGCGAGGACCTCGTCGACGCCCCGGTGCAGATGCTGCGGACGGTGCCGTGGGTCGGGCTGATCCCGCTGTTCATCATCTGGCTGGGGATCGGGGAGGCGCCCAAGGTGGCGCTGATCGCGCTCGGCGTCGCCTTCCACCTCTATCTGAACGTGTACGCCGGGATCCGGGGCGTCGACGCGGGGCTCGTCGAGGCGGGCGAGTCGCTGGGGCTCGGCCGGTGGGGACTGGTCCGGCACGTCGTCCTGCCGGGCGCGCTGCCCGGGGCGATGACCGGTCTCCGGTACTCCCTGGCCACGGCCTGGCTCGCGCTCGTCTTCGGCGAGTCGATCAACGCCGACGCCGGGATCGGCTTCCTCATGAACCAGGCGCGGGAGTTCTTCCGCACGGACGTGATCGTCGTCTGCCTGGTCGTCTACGCCTTCCTCGGCCTGCTCGCCGACGCCCTCGTCCGCACTCTCGAAAGGCTGCTGCTGCAATGGCGACCGACCTTCACGGGGCAGTGACCGTCCAGGGTCTCACCCGCTCCTTCGACGGGCGTCCCGTCGTCGACGGGCTCGATCTGACCCTGCGCGCCGGGCAGTTCACCGCCCTCCTCGGACACAGCGGCTGCGGCAAGTCGACGCTCCTGCGGATCCTCGCGGGGCTCGACCGGGAGGTCTCCGGCACGGTCCTGGTGCCGCGCCGCCGCGCGGTCGCCTTCCAGGCGCCGCGCCTCATGCCCTGGAAGAAGGTCTGGCGGAACGTGCTGCTCGGGCTGCCGGGAAGCCGGACCGGGCGGTGGCGGAGCGGGCGCTCGCCGAGGTGGGGCTCGGCCACCGCTCGGGGGCCTGGCCGAAGACCCTGTCGGGCGGCGAGGCCCAACGCGCCTCGCTCGCCAGGGCGTTGGTACGGGATCCGGACCTGCTGCTGCTCGACGAGCCGTTCGGCGCGCTCGACGCGCTGACCCGGATCAAGGCCCAGCGGCTGGTGGCCGAGCTGTGGCGGCGGCGCGGCTGCACGGTCCTGCTCGTCACGCACGACGTCGACGAGGCGCTGCTGCTCGCGGACCGGGCGCTGGTGATGCGGGACGGCGTGATCGCGTACGACACCGCCGTCGACCTCGACCGCCCCCGCTCCCCCGGCGATCCGGCACTGGGCGCGCTCCGCGCCCGTCTGCTCGCCGAACTCGGCGTCAAGGAGACCGAGTTCGCCGACAGCTCCACCGCCTGACCGAACCCTCCGAAGGAGACCCCGATGAAGTCCTTCCGCCTGTCCGCCGCCGCGGCGCTGCTCGTGCCGCTCGCCCTGCTCGCCTCCGCCTGCTCCGGCGCCTCCGCCGCCTCCGGCGGTGCCTCGAACTCCGACGGCAAGGGCTCCCTGGTCCTGAACGTCGGTGACCAGAAGGGCGGTTCCGAGGCCCTGCTGCGCGCCGCAGGCGAGCTCGACGACCTCCCGTACCGGGTGAAGTGGTCGACGTTCACCTCCGGACCGCCGCTGCTCGAAGCGATCAACGCCAGAGCCGTCGACTTCGGCTCCGTCGGCAACACCCCGCCCGTCTTCGCCGCCGGAGCCGGTTCGAAGATCACCGTGGTCGCCGCGACGCACGGCGACTCCGCGGGCGAGGCGATCCTCGTCCCGAAGGACTCGCCGCTGCGCACCGCGCGGGACCTGAAGGGAGGACGGTCGCCGTCGCCCAGGGCAGCTCCGCCCACTTCCAGCTGATCGCCTCGCTCCGGAAGGCCGGTCTGACCCTGGACGACGTCCGGGTCAGCCTGTTGCAGCCGGCCGACGCCCTGGCCGCGTTCACGAGCGGCAAGGTCGACGCGTGGGCGGTCTGGGACCCGTACACCTCGCAGGTCCTGCTGAGCGGCAAGGGCCGGGTGCTGACCGACGGGCGGGGCCTCGTCAACGGCCTCGGCTTCCAGGTCGCCGCGCCCTCGGCCCTGGCCGACAAGGAGAAGGCGAAGGCGATCGGGGACTTCGTCGAACGCCTCCGCCGCGCCCAGGGCTGGGTGTTCGGCCACCCCGAGGAGTGGGCGAAGGTCTGGGCGAAGGAGACCGGGCTGCCGTACGAGGTGGCGCTGGCCGCCGTGAAGCGCAGCAACGGCACCCGCGTCCCCGTCGCCCTCGACGACGCGGCGGTCGCCTCCGAGCAGCAGCTCGCCGACACCTTCGCCGGGCTGAAGCTCATCCCCCGCACGTTCCGCTTCGCCGACTACGTCGACACCCGCTTCAACAAGGACCTGCCGCCGTCCACCACCCCGGCGCGCAGCTACGGAAAGGCCTCCTGATGACCGTCCATCTGCACTGGTTCCTGCCGACCGGCGGCGACGGCCGGACCCTCGTCGACCGGCACGCCTACACGGACGGCGGGATCACCCGGGACCGGACCGTGTCCGGGGTCCGCGCCCCCGACATCGACTATCTGATCCAGATCGCCAAGGCGGCCGAGCAGCTGGGCTTCGAGGCCGTGCTGACCCCGACCGGCACGTGGTGCGAGGACGCCTGGCTGACGACGGTCGCGCTGTCCCAGCACACCGAGCGCCTGAAGTTCCTGGTGGCGTTCCGGCCGGGGGTGATCTCGCCGGTGCTCGCGGCCCAGATGGCGTCGACGTACCAGCGGATCACCCGGGGCCGGCTGCTGCTCAACGTCGTGACCGGCGGCGACTCGGCCGAGCAGCGCCGCTTCGGCGACCACCTCGACCACGACCGGCGGTACGCGCGCACCGCCGAGTTCCTCTCGGTGGTGCGGGGGGTGTGGGGCGGGCGGCCGTTCGACTTCGAGGGCGAGCACTTCCACGTCGAGGGCGGGCTGACCGCGCTGCCGCCGGACCCGCTGCCCGAGATCTTCTTCGGCGGCTCGTCCGCGGCCGCGGGTCCGGTCGCGGCGGAGCACGCGGACGTGTACCTGACCTGGGGCGAGCCGCCCTGGCAGGTGAAGGAGAAGATCGACTGGATCCGGCGGCTCGCGGAGGAGCGCGGCCGGACGGTCCGCTTCGGGATCCGGCTGCACACGATCTCGCGGGACTCGGCGCGCGAAGCCTGGGCGACGGCCGACCGGCTGCTCTCCGATCTCGACGCGGAGACCGTCGCGGCGGCGCAGGAGCTCCTCGGGCGGAGCGAGTCGGTGGGCCAGCAGCGGATGCTGGCGCTGCACCAGGGGGGCTCGCTCGACCGCGACCGCCTGGAGATCTCGCCGAACCTGTGGGCGGGCGTCGGTCTGGTACGGGGCGGGCCGGCACCGCGCTCGTGGGCAGCCACGCGGACGTCGCGGACCGGATCGAGGAGTACCACGACCTGGGCGTCGAGCACTTCGTCCTGTCCGGCTACCCGCACCTGGAGGAGGCGTACTGGTTCGGCGAGGGCGTGACGCCCGAGCTGGCGGCGCGCGGGCTGCTGCCGTCGGCGCCCGCCTCCCCGCTGCTCGGCGTCCCGGCGGCGAACGGCCGTCCGGCCTCGGCCCCGGGCGGCGCGCCGCTGCTCGTGCCGGGCGGGCGGTAGAAGCCGCCCGCGCCGGGCGCCCGGGCCGTCCGGACCTCGTGCGATCGTGCCGCTCGACCACCGCACGACCGCACGAGGTCTTGGTTAGGCTAGCCTTTCCTGACATGGAGATCGTGCTCACGGCCGGAGCCCTGTACGTCATCGTCCTGCTGCGCGCCGGAGGGACGTTCGCCGTCGGGTGGCTGGCCGGTGCCGGCGCCCGGCGCAGCCGCTTCGCCGAACGGATCTCCTCGGCGAAGTTCCAGCGCGCCGAGCGGGCGATCCAGCGGTGGGGCGCGCCGGTGGTGGCCGTCTCCTTCCTGACCGTCGGCTTCCAGACCGCCGCCAACTTCCTCGCGGGCAGCATGCGCATGCCGTTGCCGCGCTACCTCCCCGCCCTGTTCGTGGGCGGAGGGGCCTGGGCGCTGATCTACGGGACCGCGGGGGTCGGCGTGCTCCACGTGCTGGGACGGCTCTTCGCCGAGCGGACGGCCCTCGGGGTGTCCGCCGTGGCCGCCCTGCTCCTCCTGGTGTGCGGGGTGGTGGCGTACCGCAGGAGGAGGGCGGTCCCGTCCTCCGGGGACACCGCGCCCGAGGCCTCCTGAGCCCGTCCCGTACGAGCCGCCCGCCCCGGAGGAGGGGCACCGGCACGGGAAGAACCGCATCCCCGCCCCGGTTGGTGGAAGCGTGAACGATTTCGGGTTCGAAGAGGTCAGGACGGTGGACGTCCTCGTCATCGGCGCCGGGCAGGCGGGACCTCGGCCGCCTTCCACCTGCGGCGCACCGGTCTGGAGCCGGACCGGGACTTCGTCGTCCTGGACCACGCCCCGCGTCCGGGCGGCGCCTGGCAGTTCCGCTGGCCGTCGCTCACGTACGGCAAGGTCCACGGGATGCACGCGCTGCCCGGCATGGAGCTGACCGGGCCGACCCCGCGCGCCCTCCTCGGAGGTGATCGGCGCGTACTTCGACACGTACGAGCGGACCTTCGGCCTGCGGGTCCACCGGCCCGTCGACGTCACCGCCGTCCGGGAGGGCGAGGGCGGCCGACTCCGGGTCGAGACCTCGGAGGGCGTCTACGCGACGCGGGCCCTGATCAACGCGACCGGCACCTGGGACCGTCCGTTCTGGCCGCGCTACCCGGGGCAGGAGACCTTCCGGGGCCGCCAGCTGCACACCGCCCAGTACCCGGGCCCCGAGGCCTTCGCCGGGAAGCGGGTGCTGGTCGTGGGCGGGGGCGCCTCCGGCACCCAGCACCTCATGGAGATCGCCGAGGTCGCCGCGGGGACGACCTGGGTGACCCGGCGCGAGCCCGTCTACCGCGAGGGCTCCTTCGGGGAGGCGGAGGGCCGCGCCGCCGTCGCCCTGGTCGAGGACCGGGTACGGCGCGGGCTGCCGCCGCAGAGCGTCGTCTCGGTCACCGGGCTCCCCTCAACGACGCGATCCGCGCGGCCCGCGCGCGCGGGATCCTGGACCGGCTGCCGATGTTCGACCGGATCACCCCGACCGGGGTGGCCTGGGACGACGGCCGGACCGCCGACGTGGACGTCATCCTGTGGGCGACCGGTTTCCGGGCGGCGATCGACCATCTGGCACCGCTGCGGTTGCGGGAGCCCGGCGGCGGCATCCAGGTCGAGGGCACGCGCGCGGTGCGGGACGAGCGCGTCCACCTCGTCGGCTACGGCCCCTCGGCCTCGACGATCGGCGCCAACCGGGCCGGCCGCGCGGCCGTCTCCGACATCCGCCGCCTCCTGAACCGCGAGCCGGCGGCCGCGCTGACCGCCTGAGCCGCCCCGCCCCGCACACAGGCGGCGCCGCCGCCCCTGGGACGGGGGCGGCGGCGCCGGGTGCTGCGAGCGTCAGATGAGCCAGCCCAGGAAGTGGAAGACGCCGGCGAGCAGGTTGGTGATGACGTTCATGGTGGTGCTTCTCCTCGTACAGGTACATCAGTGGGACGTGCGCGGTCGCGGTCTGCAGCCCGTCGCTCGCACTCCGTAATCATCCGATGGGCCGAGCGGGTGAAGCAACGAATCCCGGCACGATCACACGTTCTGGGGAACAACCGCTCCCACGTTCGCCTGTTCGGTACGGGCGTCCCGGCGGACCAGGGCCGCGTAGCGCCCGTCCCGGGCGAGCAGCTCCTCGTGCGTCCCGCGCTCGGCGATCCTGCCCGCCTCCAGGACGACGATCTGGTCGGCATCGCGGACGGTGGAGAGCCGGTGGGCGATGGTGATGGTGGTGCGGCCGGCCGACAGGGCGTCGATGGCACGCTGCACCGCGTGCTCGGTCCGGGTGTCGAGGGCGCTGGTCGCCTCGTCGAGGATCAGCACCGGCGGATCGCGCAGGATGGTGCGCGCGATGGCGAGGCGCTGCTTCTCGCCGCCCGAGAAGCGGTAGCCGCGCTCGCCGACGAGGGTGTCGTACCCCTCGGGGAGCGAGGCGATGTGCTCGTGGATCTGGGCGGCGCGCGCGGCGGCCTCGATCTCCTCGTCGGTGGCGTCCGGCTTGGCGAAGCGGAGGTTGTCGGCGACGGAGGCGTGGAAGAGGTACGTCTCCTGGGAGACGACGCCGACCGCGCGGGCGAGGGTGTCGAAGTCCAGGTCGCGCACGTCGACCCCGTCGAGGGTGACGCGGCCGCCGGTGACGTCGTACAGCCGGGGCACCAGATAGCTGAGGGTGGACTTGCCGGAGCCGGTGGGGCCGACGACGGCCAGGCTGCCGCCGGCGGGGACGGTCAGGTCGATGCCGTCCAGGGTCGGGCGGCTCTGCCCTCGGGGTCGTAGCGGAACTCGACCTTCTCGAAGGAGACCTCGCCGCGGATCTCCGGCAGCCGGACCGGCTCCTCGGGCTCGGTGATGTCGACGGGCAGGTCGAGGTACTCGAAGATGCGCTGGAAGAGCGCGAGGGAGGTCTGCATCTGCACGCCGGTGGAGAGCAGGCTGACGGCGGGCCGGAAGAGGCCCTGCTGGAGGGAGACGAAGGCGACGAGCGTGCCGAGCGAGATCTGCGGGCCGCCCGAGCCGAGGGCGATGCCGGCGGCCCAGTAGATCAGGGCGGGCATGGCGGCCATGACGATGCCGATGGTGGACATCCGCCACCGCCCGGCCATGGAGGAGCGCACCTCCAGGTCGACGAGGCGCTCGGACTCCTCGGCGAAGGACCTGGTCAGCGAGTCGGCGCGGCCCATGGTGCGGCCGAGCAGGATGCCGCTGACCGAGAGGGACTCGGTGACGGTCGCGGCCATGGCGGCCATCTGCTTCTGGCGCTGGGTGGTGATCTTCTTGCGCTCGCGGCCGACGCGCCGGCTGATCCAGACGAAGACCGGCAGCAGGAGCAGCGAGACGAGGGTGAGGCGCCAGTCGAGGGCGAGCATGGCGACGACGGTCGCGACGACGGCCGTCAGGTTCGAGACGAGGGAGGTGGCCGTGGAGGTCACGGTCGCCTGCATGCCGCCGATGTCGTTGGCTATCCGGGACTGGACCTCGCCCGTGCGCGTGCGCGTGAAGAAGGCGAGCGGCATCCGCTGGAGCTGCTCGTAGACCCCGGTGCGCAGGTCGTGCATGACGCGCTGGCCGACGGTGGTCGAGATGAGGGTCTGGAGCACGCCGAAGACGCTGGTCAGGACGGCGGTGGCGATCATGCCGAGGGCGAGCAGGCTGAGCAGCCCGGTGCGTCCCTGGGGGATCGCGACGTCCAGGATCTCCCGGAGGAGGAACGGCGAGGCGACCGAGACGAGCGAGGCGGCGCCGACCAGGAGGCCGACGAGCGCCAGGCGCGCGCGGTAGGGGCGGAAGAGCCGCAGGATCCGCCGCACCTGGGCGGGCTCCTTGGGGCGGCCGGGGTCCCGGGGCGGGGGTGTCCAGTCGGACTGGTCGTGGGGGCGCATGGGCTCCTTCGGAAGGATTCGACGGTCGATGAAGACCATAGCTCATTGTTACCTATACTCACAATGAACAGGGTCCTGATATTGTTCCCGCATGAGCACCTCCGACCCGCTGGCCAGGACCGACGCCGACGGGCTCCTCGCCGAGCAGCTGCTGCGGCTCACCCGGCGGCTGCACCGGATCCAGAAGCGCCACCTGGAGCCGGTCGGCATCACGCCCGCGCAGTCCCGGCTGCTGCGCATGGTCGCGCACTTCGGCGAGCCGCCCCGGATGGCGGACCTCGCGGCCCGCCTGGAGGTCGTCCCGAGGGCCGTGACCAGTCTCGTCGACGGACTGGAGGCGGGCGACCGGGTGCGCCGGGTGCCCGACCCCGACAACCGCCGGGTGGTGCGGATCGAGCTCACCGACGCCGGCCGCGCCACGCTGCGCGAGCTGCGCAGCGCGCGCAGGGCCGCCGCAGAGGACATCCTTGCTCCATTGACCGTCGATCAGCGCGAGGTGCTCGGAGGTCTGCTGTCCGCCCTGGTCGACCCCGGCCCGGAGCGCGGCTGCTGACACCCCGGGCGCGGGGCCGCGCCGAAAGGGGAGCCGTGACATGCCGCTGCTCGAGCCGAACCCGCAGGCCCTCCGCCCCGGTACGAAGCGGACCCCCGCCCCGGACCGCGTGCCGGAGCTCCAGTCCCGGGGCACGCCGCGGCGGCTGCGCGAGGAGCTCACCGAGCTCCTCGGCCCGGGAAGGTCCTGTCGAAGATCTCCGACCTGGTGCGCTACGCCTCGGACGCCAGCCCGTACCGCTTCGTCCCGCAGGTCGTCGTGGTCGCCGAGGACCTCGACGACATCTCCACCGTCCTGTCCTACGCCCACGGCAAGGGCCGCGAGGTGGTCTTCCGGGCCGCCGGGACCAGCCTCAACGGACAGGCGCAGGGCGAGGACGTCCTCGTCGACGTGCGCCGCCACTGGGCGGGCGTCGAGGTCCTGGACGGCGGGGCCCGGGCCAGGATCCGGCCCGGCACCACCGTGGTGCGGGCCAATGCCGCGCTCGCCCCGCACGGGCGGGTCCTGGGGCCCGACCCGGCCAGCGCGGTCGCCTGCACGATCGGCGGGGTCGTCGCCAACAACGCCTCGGGGATGACGGCCGGCACCACCCGGAACTCGTACCGGACCGTCGCCTCCCTCACCGTCGTGCTGCCGAGCGGGACCGTGGTCGACACGGCGGACCCGGACGCCGACGAGGAGCTCGCGCGGGCCGAACCGAGGCTGTGCGCGGAGCTCCTCGCGCTGAAGGCGGAGATCGAGGCGGACGCCGAACTGACCGCCCGGATCCGCGCCAAGCACACCCTCAAGAACACCAACGGCTACCGGCTCGACGCCTTCCTCGACGGGGACACCCCGGTGCGGATCCTGCGCGGTCTGATGGTCGGCTCCGAGGGCACCCTCGGCTTCATCTCCGAGGTCGTCTTCGACACCCTGCCGCTGGACCGCGCGGTCTCCACGGCCCTGCTCTTCTTCCCTCGCTGCCGGCCGCCGCCGCGCCGTGCCCCTGTTCAACGAGGCCGGGGCGCTCGCCGTCGAGCTGATGGACGGCAACACGCTGCGGGCCTCGGTGAGCGTGGCGGGCGTGCCGGCCGACTGGGCGGAGCTGCCGAAGGAGACGGCGGCGCTCCTGGTCGAGTTCCGGGCCCCGGACCCGGCGGCCCTGGAGGCGTACGAGCGGGCGGCGGAGCGCGTCCTCGCCGGTCTCGCACCGGTCGCCCCGGTGGCCTCCGTGGAGAACGCCTTCACCCGGGACCCGAAGCGGATCTCCGGCTACTGGAAGGCCCGCAAGGCCTTCGTGACGGCCGTCGGCGGCTCCCGCCCCTCCGGTACGACCCTGATCACCGAGGACTTCGCGGTGCCGCCGGACCGGCTCGCGGAGGCCTGCGAGGCGCTGCTCGACCTCCAGGCCCGGCACGGCTTCGACGCGGCCGTGGCCGGTCACGCGGCCCACGGCAACCTCCACTTCCTGCTCGCCTTCGACGCGGCCGACCCCTCCGACGTCGAGCGGTACGCGGCCTTCATGGACGAGTTCTGCAAGCTGACCGTGGAGCGCTTCGACGGCTCGCTGAAGGCGGAGCACGCCACCGGCCGCAACATCGCGCCCTTCCTGGAGCTGGAGTGGGGGACGAAGGCGACCGATCTGATGTGGCGGGTCAAGGAGGCCGTCGACCCGGCCGGCGTGCTCGCCCCCCGGATCGTCCTGGACCGCGATCCGCAGGCCCATCTGCGCGGCCTGAAGACGATCCCGTCCGTGGAGCGGACCGCCGACCCCTGCATCGAGTGCGGTTTCTGCGAACCGACCTGCCCCAGCCACGACCTGACGACCACTCCGCGCCAGCGGATCGTGCTGCGCCGGGAGATGATGCGCCAGTCCGACGGCTCCCCCGTCGAGACCCGGCTCCTGGAGTCGTACGGCTACGACGCCGTCGACACCTGCGCCGGCGACTCCACCTGCAAGCTCGCCTGCCCGGTCGGGATCGACACGGGGCGCTCATGAAGGAGTTCCGGCACGAGCGGCACTCGCCGCGCGAGGAGCGGATCGCCGCCCTCGCCGCGCGGAACTTCCGCGCCGTGGAGGCCTCCGCACGGCTCGCGGTCGCCGCGGCGGACCGGATCGGCGACCGGGTCCTGGAATCGGTGACGGGCCTCGCCCGCCGGGCCGTCCGCCCCGACCTCGTACCGGAGTGGCTGCCGGAGATCCCGGGCGCGGCGGCGCGGCGGCTGCCCGCACCCACCGTCCGGCGGCGGTCGCCGTCTACTACCCGGCCTGTGTGAACCGCGTCTTCGGCAACCCGGAGGGCGAGCGCGGGCCCTCGCTGCCGGAGGCCGTCGTCGCGGTGTCCGCGCGGGCCGGGCGGCCGGTGTGGATCCCGGACGACGTGGCCGGGACGTGCTGCGCGACGATCTGGCACTCCAAGGGGTACGCGCGGGGCAACGAGGTGATGGCGAACCGGATCGTCGAGGCCGCCTGGGGCTGGACGGCCGGCGGGCGGCTGCCGCTGGTGGTGGACGCCTCCTCGTGCACCCTCGGGATCGCGCACGAGGTGGTGCCGTACCTGACGGAGGACAACCGGGAGCTGCACGCCGGACTGACCGTGGTGGACTCGCTGGTGTGGGCGGCGGACGAGCTGCTCCCCCGGCTCGACGTGCGCCGCCGCGTCGCCTCGGCCGTGGTCCATCCGACCTGCTCGATGCGGCACCTGGGCGACGAGGAGAAGCTCACCGCGCTCGCCGGGGCCTGCGCGGAGGAGGTCGTCGTCCCCGCCGACGCGGGCTGCTGCGCCTTCGCCGGCGACCGGGGATGCTGCACCCGGAGCTGACGGCCTCGGCGACGGCCCGCGAGGCGGCCGAGGTGACGGCCCGGCCGTTCGACGCGCACCTCTCGGCGAACCGGATGTGCGAGATCGGCATGGACCGGGCGACGGGCCGGAGCTACCGCTCGGTGCTGCTCGCCCTGGAGCGCGCCACCCGCCCCTGACCGTCCGCCGGCCGGTCAGGGAGGGCCCCTCACCCCAGACGGTGAGGGGCCCTTCGTATGTTCGAGTGATCATGGGCGACGGGTAAGGCTCCCGCCGGGCAACGGACTTGTACAGTCCAACCACCCGTCAGCAGGGAGCTTCCATGGACGACCGCACACCACGCCCCCGAGCCGCCGCGCGTCCTCAGGACCACCGCCGGAGCGGCCGGGGCCGGGCTCGGCGTCGCCGCCGCGGGCGGACAGGCCGCCCGGGCGGCCACCGGTTCCGTTCCCGCCCTCGCCCCGGAGGCCCCGGCCGTGCCGCAGCGCCGGGGCGCCACCATGGCGGGGGTCCCGTTCGAGGGCCGTTCCACCGTCCGGGTCGGCATCGTCGGCTACGGCAACCGCGGCGCCGGCATGATCGGCAACTTCCTCGCCCTCCCTGGGTCCGGGTGGTCGCCGTCTGCGATCCGGTGCGCGAGAAGGCCGAGCGGGCCGCCGCGGCCGTCGTCGCCGCCGGGCAGCCGGCCCCCGCCCTGTACACCCACGGCCCGGACGACTACGCGAACCTCTGCACCCGCACCGACCTCGACTTCGTCTATGTGGCGACCCCCTGGGAGACCCACTTCCCGGTCGCCCGTGCGGCGATGCTGGGCGGCAAGCACGTCGGCGTGGAGTGCCCGGTGGCGATGGAGCTCACCGAGCTGTGGGAGCTCGTCGACCTGTCGGAGCAGACCCGCCGCCACTGCCTGCAGATGGAGAACTGCTGCTACGGGCGGAACGAGATGCGGGTCCTGCGGATGGCGCACGCCGGGAAGTTCGGGGAGCTGCTGCACGGCGCGGGGGCGTACAACCACGACCTGCGCGAGCTCCTGTTCTCGCCGACGTACTACGAGGGGCCCTGGCGCCGGACGTGGCACACGAAGCTGCGCGGGGACCTCTACCCGAACCACGGCTTCGGTCCGGTCGCCACCTACATGGACCTCAACCGGGGCGACCGGGCGGTGAGCATCAGCAGCTTCGGCACTCCGGCCCTCGGCCTCGCCGAGTACCGCGCGGCGCACATGCCGGCCGGCGACCCGAGCTGGAAGGAGACGTACGTCGAGAGCGACCGGACGATCAGCGTGGTCAGGACGGCCAAGGGCCGGCTGATCCGCCTGGAGCACGACGTCTCCACCCCGCACCCGTACAGCAGGATCAACAGCCTGGGCGGCACGCGGGGCGTCTTCGAGGACTACCCGGCCCGGATCTACCTGGAGCCGGACCACAAGGACGACGCGTGGGGCGACTTCTCGGCGTACGCGGCCGAGTTCGACCACTGGCTGTGGAAGGAGCACGCCAATCCGCCGGGCGGCCACGGCGGCATGGACTACCTCATGGTCTTCCGTCTGATGCAGTGCCTCCAGCTGGGCCTTCCGCCGGACTTCGACGTGTACGACGCCGCCACCTGGACGGCCCCGGTGCCGCTGAGCCACGCCTCCATCAAGGCGAACGGGGCGCCGCAGGAGATCCCCGACTTCACGCGCGGCGCGTGGCAGCGGGCCCGCCCTGGCGTGGACTCGGCGAAGCCCGCCTGACCTCCCCGTGCCGCCCCGGCCCCTCGCCGCGAGGGGCCGGGGCGGCCGTGCGTCTCAGCAGCGCCGCAGGTCCTCGGTGACCGTGCCCTGGACGCTCGTCAGGCTGCGGTCGTAGCACCCGGCGGAGCCGTACAGGCGGTAGCGCTCGGTGCTGGTACCGACCGCGTGCCGCTGCTCGCGCGGGACGCCGAGGGTGAAGGAGGCGTCGCCGGTGTACGTGTCGTCCAGGCGGGACCAGGACAGCCGCTTCTCTCCCCGGACGACGTCGACGGAGGCGCGGTCGCCGACGGTGAGGACGGTCCGCAGGCGGTTCGCGCCGTCGACGGAGATCTCGCCGTCCATCGTGTACGCGTGCCGGGTGCGGGTCGTGGTGCGGCCGACGGTCACGGTCTCGTCGTCGGTCCAGCGGGCGGTGAGCGCGTCCGGATTCTCGTCGGCGCCCCAGCGGTGCGTGGAGCGGTGGTCGACGGTGCGGGTGACGGTGGTGGCGACCCGGCCGTGCGAGGTGTTCAGGTGCCCGGCGACGGTGAGCGTGTCGCCGCCCGTGGTCTCCAGGACGTCGGGCGAACCGGCCGTGTACACGGCGGAGTTGCGCGGGTGCCGAACGCGTGCCGGTCCAGGGCGCCGGTGACGACCGCGCTGCCCTCGTCCTGCCAGAGGAGCACGTTGGCGGGGACGCTCCAGCCCGACTGCCCGGCGGGCACTCCGGCGACGGAGACCTCCACGCGATGGGCCCCGCCGTCGTTGAACAGGGCCGCGAACGGCGTGAGGTCGTAGGTGATCGGCTGCACGTCGAAGGCGCGCGGCGCGGGGGTCACGTACCAGAGGAAGGGTTGGACCAGCCGCCGGTCCACACGTGCGGGAAGGGGGCGGCGATGCCGGCGAGCCTGCCGTCGACGGAGATCCGCACCTCCCGGTAGGGCCCGTCGGCGGCCTTGCAGGAGTAGGGGGCGGCGTCGGGGACGGTGAGGTACCAGAACTCCTCGCAGCCGCCGCCGGAGCCGGTGGCGTACACCTCGGCGAGGACGCGTTCGGTGTTGCGCGGGGTGGTGAGGGTGGTGCCGGTGAGCGGGACGACCCGGTCGGGGGTGCCGGCGGCGGGCTTCACGCGGCCCTCGGCGGTGTGGAAGGTGAGGGTGACACGGACGTCGATGACCCCGGTGTACGTGTCGTCGACGACGTTGCCGATGAGCATCTCGACGGGCCCCGGGCGGCTGAGGGTGTCGCGGTAGCGGGTGACGTCCTTCTCGACGGACCAGCCGATGCCCTCGGGCGAGGGCTCGGGGTGGAGGTGCGCAGGAGCTCGACGCCGCCGAGGGAGAGGTGGCCCAGACGGTCGTACTGGCGGCCCTTGACCTTTCCGTCGAGGCGCAGGACCACCTTGTTCCAGCGGGTGCTCGGGCCGCACTCCTTCGGCGGGGTGTAGCTCCCCCGGTACGGGGTGAAGTCGCGGAACTGGGCGGCGGCGAGGGTGACCTCGCAGCTGCGGGTCCCGGGGTCCCGACGGGCGGGGCGGCGGTGACCGGGTCGTGCCAGTCGGTGCTGAACTCGGCGGGCGGCGTCGGGCCGTTCGGACCCTCGGCGGCGGCCGGGTGGGCGGTGAACAGCGCGCCGGCGGCGAGCACCAGACCGCCGATCACGCTCGTGATCTTGAGTGATCTCATGGGCCGGAAGTGAAGCGCGGGCACGCGGCGCGGTCCAGAGGACGATGAGCGGACATGGCGCGATCTGTCCGCTCGTGTGCTGCGGGCGGCTAGAGGAAACCGAGCGCCGAGGCGCCTCCGACGCCGCCCAGGACCATGAAGGCGGGCATCAGGACCTTGAGCTCGACCCAGCTGCCGGCCCGGAAGCGCATGCCCTTGGGCGGGCCGAGGGGGTACCAGCGCTTGCGGCCGACGGGGATGGGCCACAGGATCGGGCAGCCGGAGACGGTCAGGGCGTCGCCGATGTCGTGCACGAGGGCGCCGAGGACGATGGGCAGGCCCAGCCACAGGTACTCCTGGCCGGGGCCGGTGAAGAACCAGTCCGCGCCGTTGCCGGGCTGGTCGAGGACGCCCGCGAGGATCCAGGCGCCGGTGGCGCCGAGCAGCCAGACGAGGACGTCGCTGGACATCCGGGCGGCCCGCCACAGCAGGCCTTCCACGGCGAGGACCAGATGGACGAAGAGGATCGTGAGGACGGCCCAGCGGCCGCCGGTGACCGCCGCGACGGAGGCCCCGGCGCCGATCAGGACCGCCCAGAGCCAGGTGTGGGTGAGGGTGCGGTGTCCGCCGGACCTGCGGGGGTCGGAGGAGGAGCGGGTCGCCTTGTAGACGGCGTACGACAGCTTGTCGACGATCTCGCACAGGCCCCGGGAGACCGGTCCGAAGGCGCGGGAGATGGTCGCCGACTTGTGGTCGAGGTCGGGCGCGAGGGCGGCCCCCGCGCAGATGAGCGCGCCGACGACGAGAACCGGCCAGGGCATCGGGTGGTCGAAGGCGGCCGCGGCCGCTCCGACGCCCAGCCAGGCCGCCGCTCCGGACAGCGAGTGCGCCGGTCCCATCATGGTTGGCCCGCCCCGTTTCTCCCCTGCCGGCGCCCAGTTGACGACCGGTCGACGGACGAGCCTACCGTCCGTGATCAAGCCGGTTGATGGCCGGTTCCCTCATCCGAGCGGAATGCGGGCAAGATGGGGCGTGACCCTTATCGATCAGCTGCCGCCGACCGCCGACCCCGACGCCCTCTTCGAGGCCTTCTCCTCCTGGGCCGAGGACCGGGGCATCACGCTCTACCCGGCCCAGGAAGAGGCGCTGATCGAGGTCGTCTCCGGGGCCAACGTGATCTTGTCCACACCCACCGGCTCGGGAAAGTCGCTGGTCGCGGCGGGGGCGCACTTCACCGCGCTCGCCAATGACCAGGTGACCTTCTACACCGCGCCGATCAAGGCGCTGGTGTCGGAGAAGTTCTTCGACCTGTGCAAGCTCTTCGGCACCGAGAACGTCGGCATGCTGACCGGCGACGCCTCCGTGAACGCGGACGCCCCGGTGATCTGCTGTACGGCCGAGGTGCTCGCCTCGATCGCGCTGCGGGACGGCAAGTACGCCGACATCGGCCAGGTCGTCATGGACGAGTTCCACTTCTACGCCGAGCAGGACCGCGGCTGGGCCTGGCAGATCCCGCTCCTGGAACTCCCCAGGCGCAGTTCGTCCTCATGTCGGCCACGCTCGGCGACGTGTCGATGTTCGAGAAGGACCTGACCCGGCGGACCGGTCGCCCGACCTCGGTGGTCCGCTCGGCGACCCGGCCGGTGCCGCTGTCGTACGAGTACCGCCTCACGCCCATCACGGACACCCTGACCGAGCTCCTGGAGACCAAGCAGGCGCCCGTCTACATCGTGCACTTCACGCAGGCGCAGGCCGTCGAGCGCGCGCAGTCGCTGATGAGCATCAACATGTGCACGCGCGAGGAGAAGGACCAGATCGCCGAGCTCATCGGCAATTTCCGCTTCACCACCAAGTTCGGCCAGAACCTCTCGCGGTACGTGCGGCACGGCATCGGCGTGCACCACGCGGGCATGCTGCCGAAGTACCGGCGGCTGGTGGAGAAGCTCGCCCAGGCGGGTCTGCTGAAGGTGATCTGCGGGACGGACACCCTGGGCGTCGGCGTGAACGTGCCGATCCGCACGGTCCTCTTCACGGCCCTCACCAAGTACGACGGCAACCGGGTGCGGACCCTGCGCGCCCGTGAGTTCCACCAGATCGCGGGCCGCGCCGGCCGGGCCGGCTTCGACACGGCCGGTTTCGTGGTGGCGCAGGCGCCCGAGCACGTCATCGAGAACGAGAAGGCGCTCGCGAAGGCCGGCGACGACCCGAAGAAGCGCCGCAAGGTGGTCCGCAAGAAGGCCCCCGAGGGCTTCGTCGCCTGGAGCGAATCGACCTTCGAGAAGCTGATCGACGCCGAGCCGGAGCCGCTGACCTCCCGCTTCAAGGTCACCAACATCATGCTGCTCTCGGTGATCGCCCGGCCGGGCAACGCCTTCGAGGCGATGCGCAAGCTCCTGGAGGACAACCACGAGCCGCGCAAGGCGCAGCTGCGGCACATCCGCCGGGCCATCGCGATCTACCGCTCGCTGCTCGACGGCGGTGTGGTGGAGCAGCTGGACGAGCCGGACGCGGAGGGCCGCACGATCCGGCTGACCGTCGACCTCCAGCAGGACTTCGCGCTCAACCAGCCGCTGTCGACGTTCGCGCTCGCCGCCTTCGACCTGCTCGACCCGGAGTCCCCCTCGTACGCGCTCGACATGGTCTCGGTCGTCGAGTCGACCCTCGACGACCCGCGCCAGATCCTCGCCGCCATGCAGAACAAGGCGCGCGGGGAGGCCGTGGGGCGGATGAAGGCGGACGGCGTCGAGTACGAGGAGCGGATGGAGCGGCTCCAGGAGATCTCGTACCCGAAGCCGCTGGAGGAGCTGCTCTGGCACGCGTACAACGTCTACCGGAAGTCGCACCCGTGGGTCGGCGACCACCCGGTGTCGCCGAAGTCGGTCATCCGTGACATGTACGAGCGGGCGCTGACGTTCACCGAGTTCACCTCCTGGTACGAGCTGGCGCGGACCGAGGGCATCGTCCTGCGGTACCTGGCGTCGGCGTACAAGGCGCTCGATCACACCATCCCGGACGACCTGAAGACCGAGGACCTGGAGGACCTGATCGCCTGGCTGGGCGAGATGGTGCGCCAGGTGGACTCCTCGCTCCTCGACGAGTGGGAGCAGCTGGCCAACCCGGAGGTCCAGACGGCCGAGGAGGCCCAGGAGAAGGCCGACCAGGTCAAGCCGGTCACGGCGAACGCCCGCGCGTTCCGGGTCCTGGTGCGCAACGCGATGTTCCGCCGGGTGGAGCTGGCCGCCCTCGACAACGTCGACGCGCTCGGCGAGCTGGACGCCGAGGCCGGCTGGGACGCGGACGCGTGGGGCGAGGCCATGGACGCCTACTGGGACGAGTACGACGATCTGGGTACGGGTCCCGACGCACGCGGCCCGAAGCTGCTCTCGATCGAGGAGGACGCGGCACACGGCCTGTGGCGCGTCCGGCAGACCTTCGCCGACCCGAACGGCGACCATGACTGGGGCATCAGCGCGGAGGTGGATCTCGCGGCCTCCGACGAGGAGGGCCGGGCCGTGGTCCGCGTGACGTCCGTCGGACAGCTGTAGGAGGAGAACCGGGATGACGAACCCCGCCGAGAGGCTCGTGGACCTGCTCGACCTGGAGCAGATCGAGGTGAACATCTTCCGCGGGCGCAGCCCGCAGGAGTCGCTGCAGCGGGTCTTCGGCGGGCAGGTCGCCGGGCAGGCCCTGGTGGCGGCCGGCCGCACCACGGAGGGCGACCGGCCGGTCCACTCGCTGCACGCCTACTTCCTGCGGCCGGGCCGCCCCGGGGTGCCGATCGTCTACCAGGTGGAGCGGGTCCGCGACGGCCGTTCGTTCACGACCCGGCGCGTCACGGCGATCCAGGAGGGCGGACGATCTTCAACCTCACGGCCTCCTTCCACAAGCCGGAGGAGGGCGCCTTCGACCACCAGCTGCCGCCGCGCCACCTCACCGACCCGGAGAGCCTCCCGAACCTCGCCGACGAGATCCGGGAGCACCTGGGCTCGCTGCCGGAGGCCCTGGAGCGCATGGCCCGCCGCCAGCCCTTCGACATCCGCTACGTGGACCGGCTGCGCTGGACCCCGGACGAGGTCAAGGGCGCGGACCCGCGCAGCGCGGTGTGGATGCGGGCGGTGGGCCCGCTGGGCGACGACCCCCTGATCCACACCTGCGCCCTCACGTACGCCTCGGACATGACGCTCCTGGACGCCGTCCGGATCCCGGTCGAACCCCTCTGGGGCCCGCGCGGCTTCGACATGGCGTCGCTCGACCACGCGATGTGGTTCCACCGGCCGTTCCGGGCGGACGAATGGTTCCTGTACGACCAGGAGTCCCCCATCGCGACGGGCGGCCGGGGACTCGCGAGGGGCAGGATCTACGACCGCGAAGGCAGGCTCCTGGTGTCGGTGGTCCAGGAGGGCCTGTTCCGGAAGCTCTGACCCCGGCCCGGGTCACTCGTACTCGGTGCCGCCCTTGCGGGTCAGGTAGGCCGGGCTGACCGCCTTGGCGATGGCCCGGCCGCCGGTGACCGGGCTGTACCGCTCGGTCACGGGCCGGACGACGACGCCCTCCCTCAGGTGCGTCTCCCGTCCGGAGACGGTCTCCCGGCCGCTCGCGTGCGCGAGGACGGTGTCGAGGTCGTACGGCCCGGAGTACAGCCTCGGCACGAGCGGCACCTCACCGGCCTCGACGACGTCCTCCGGGTCGAGCCAGCGGACCTGGCCGTCGATCTCGGCGGACACGTCGAAGAGGGCGTACCCGACGGTCTCGGAGCGGGCGTCGGCACCGTAGGCGAGGTCCTGCACCCCGGAGCCGTACACCTCACCGAAGAGCCCGACCCTCCGTGCCCCGAGGCGCTTCGCGAGCCGCTCGGCGACGGCGGCGAGCCCGTGGCCGTGGACCGCCCGCCAGTACAGGTTGCGCGGGTCCTCCTGGAGGGCGAGGCCCTTCGCCCCGAAGCCCTTGGAGGAGACCTGCACGCGGCCGTCCTCGGCGTGGAAGGTCAGCAGGCAGGCGGTGCCGTGCAGCTTCTCCGTCAGGACGACGGGCTCACCGGCCTCGAACAGGTCCGGATAGCGCCTGAGGTTCTCGATGTCGACCCACGGCAGCAGGTCGGGCGCCGCCTCCACGTCCCCGTTCATCGTCGGCGGTATCGGCGGCACCCACTTGGTGATCCCGAGCCTCTCCGCGAAGTCGGTCCCCTCGGCCGCGGCTTTCACCAGGTCGGCGTCCGCCAGCGCACGGGGCCTGCACACGATCCCCTGCGACAGCTCCCCGCGCAGCCGCACCGCCTTCACCCGGTCCGCGTTCCCCCCGGCGAGCCGCCCGGTCAGCCCCAGCTCCTCCACGAGCCCGAGCGGCAGCACGGCCTGCTCAGGGATGTAGACGGCGACCTCGCCCGTCGCATAGGCCCCCTTCGCGACGACGGCCCGGTAAAGCCCGACCTGGGCGAGTTCCAGGGCGTCGGCGTTCGGATGCGGATGGACGGTGAGGACTTCGGCGGTGACGCGCAGGGTGGACATGGGTCAGGACTCCGGGTGCTCGGGTTTCGGTCTCATCGCGGGCCACTGTGGCCGACCCGAATTCCCGTGGGCGATCGATTTGCCCGCCTGGTAGCGTCGCCGGGCTCGGGACCTACCGATCGTCGTCGAGGCCCGGCAGCGTGTCCTGCTCCACCTCGTGGCGGCGGGTGCGGATGTCGGGGGCCGGGGGGTGGAGTTTGGCGTCGCAGGTGGGGCCGAGGCCCGTGCGGCGGGAGTCGGCGCCGGTGAGGGGGCGGCCGCAGAGGCGGCAGTGGACCCGGCGCGGTCCTTGCTGCGGCGTGGAATCGATCGCGATTGCCAGTGGTTCGTCACCCATGCTGAGATCAAACCCTATTTCGACGAGGAGCAGCGCATGAGCCTGTATGACATTCCCCTGAAGACGCTGGCCGGCGAGCCGGTCTCCCTGGCCGACTACCGCGATCAGGCCGTGCTGGTGGTGAACGTGGCCTCGAAGTGCGGGCTGACCCCGCAGTACGCGGGTCTGGAGCGGCTGCAGAAGGCGTACGGGGAGCGCGGCTTCACCGTGCTCGGGGTGCCCTGCAACCAGTTCGCCGGGCAGGAGCCGGGCAGCGCCGAGGAGATCGCGACCTTCTGTTCGGCGACGTACGGGGTGTCGTTCCCGCTCCTGGAGAAGACGGACGTGAACGGCGACGGCCGCCACCCGCTCTACTCGGAGCTGGTGAAGGTCGCCGATGCCGAGGGCGAGGCCGGTGACGTGCAGTGGAACTTCGAGAAGTTCCTGATCGGCCGTGACGGAGCGGTCACCCGTTTCCGTCCGCGCACCGAGCCGGAGGCCCCCGAGGTCGTGGCGGCGATCGAGGCCCAGCTTGTCTGACCTGGAGGTCGTGGCCCGGTTGCGGGCCGCCGGGTGCGTCTTCGCCGAGGAGGAGGCGGAGATGCTCCTCACGGCCGCCGCCGGGCCCGCCGAGCTCGACCTGATGGTCGAGCGGCGGGCCTCCGGTCTGCCCCTGGAGCACGTCGTGGGCTGGGCCGGGTTCGCCGGGCTGCGGATCGAGGTCGACGGCGGGGTCTTCGTGCCCCGGAAGCGTACGGAGTTCCTCGTCGGGCGGGCGGTGGAGCTGGCCCGGCCCGGCGCCGTCTGCGTCGACCTGTGCTGCGGCTCCGGCGCGGCGGGCGCGGTGCTGCTCGACCGGGTCGAGGGCGTGGAGGTGCACGCCTCGGACATCGAGCCGGCGGCGGTGCGCTGCGCCCGGCGGAACGTCGAGCCGCGCGGCGGCCGGGTGTACGAGGGGACCTCTTCGCCCCGCTGCCGGAGGGCTGCGGGGCCGCGTCGAGGTGCTGGTCGCGAACGTGCCGTACGTGCCGACCGGGAGATCGGGCTGCTGCCGCCCGAGGCCCGCGACCACGAGCCGCAGGTGACGCTCGACGGCGGGACGGACGGGCTCGACGTGATGCGGCGGGTCGCCGCCGAGGCGCCGGAGTGGCTGGCGCCGGGCGGGCACCTGCTGGTGGAGACGAGCGAGCGGCAGGCGGAGAAGGCGCTCGCGGTGATGGCCGCGGCCGGTCTGGCGCCGCGGGTCGTCACCTCCGAGGAGTGGTGGGCGACGGTCGTCGTCGCGAGCAGGTCCTAGGGGAAGGGACGGGAGCGGCCCGTGTCGGGCCGCTCCCGCCTCGCTCAGCGCGGCAGCAGGCGGCAGCGGGCCGGGCCCGTCGCGTAGAGCGTGATCGCGGAGCCGACGGGGATCTCGGTGTCGACGGCTTCGAGGCCGTACTTCTGGAGGAGCATCGCCAGGGCGATCACCGACTCCAGCATCGAGAAGTGCTGACCTATGCAGGCGCGCGGGCCGCCGCCGAAGGGGTACCAGGCGTACCGGGGCGGGCCGCCTCCGCCTCGGGGGTGAAGCGGTCGGGGTCGAAGCGCCCGGGTCCTCCCAGTAGGCGGGGTGCCGGTGGGTGACCCAGGAGGCGACGACGACGTCCGCGCCGGCCGGGATGGTGACGCCGTCGATCACGGTGGCGGCGACGGACCGGCGCCCGATGGCCGGGGCGGCGGGGAAGAGCCGCATGGTCTCCTTGAGGACCCGGGTGACGTAGGGCAGCGCGTCGAGGTCGGCGGCGCCGGGGGTGCGGCCGCCGAGGACCCGGTCGACCTCCTCGTGGGCCCGCTTCAGCACCTCCGGGTGCTTGGCGAGGAGGTGGAGGGCGAAGCCGAGGGAGGTGGCGGTGGTCTCGTGCCCGGCGAGCAGGAAGATGAGGACCTGCTCGCGCAGCTCGGTGGCGTCGAAGCTGCCGTCCTCGGCGCTCTCGGCCTCGACGAGCAGGGTGAGGAGGTCGTCGCCCTCGGCGGAGGCCCGGCCGGAGGCGCGCCGCTCGGCGATGATCCGGTCGCAGACCTCGTACAGCGCCCGGTGGACGGCGGCGGCCTTGCGGTTGCCGGGGGTGGGCCATTCGCGCGGGACCTTGAGCGGGGCGTAGCCACGGCTCAGCACATAGGCGTTGAGCTCGGGGAAGCTGCGCTCGACGATCTCGACGGCCGTGTCGACGTCGGTGCCGAAGAGGATGCGGGCGACGGCGCGCAGGGCGAAGCGGGTCATCTCGTGGAGGACGTCGACGGTCTCGGCGCCTTCGTCCTGCCACTCGCCGGTGAGGGTGGTGACCTCGGCGGCGACGGCCGCGGCGTAGCCGTCGACGCGGCGCTTGGTGAAGAGGGGCTGGACGAGCCGGCGCTGGCGGAGGTAGTCCTCGTCCTGGCTGGTGAGCAGGCCGTTGCCGAAGGACTCGCGGATCTCCTGGTAGAAGGCGTTGTCCTTGCGGAAGTTGGCCGATTCGCCGGCCAGGACCTGCTGGGCGCCCTCGGCGGAGAAGACGCCGTAGAGGGTGGCGCGGATCCCGGGCGGGCCCGCGGTGATCTTCACGACGTCGCCGTGCTCGCGCTGGGCGCGCAGGAAGGTGCCCAGCGAGTCGTTCTTGAGGTCGAACATGGAGCCGAGCAGCGGAACTCCCGTGAGTTCGGGCGCCTCGGTCCGGGTGGTGGTCATGATCGCTTCCCCCTTGATCGTCACCGGCCTGGTGATTCTTCCTCAGGAAGTAACGCACGGGCGAGCGGGGACCGAACAACCGACTGGATCCGGCCCGTTGGCTCGAATCGCCCGGTTTCCCGCCGTTGTCAGTGGCGTCTGCGAGGCTCGTCGTCATGGAGCGACCCGAGCTGACCCTGCAACTGACCATCGACTGCGCCGAGCCCCAGCGCCTGGTGCCCTTCTGGCTGGACGCCCTGCGGTACGTCCCCGACCCGCCGCCCGCCGGCCACGCCACCTGGCGGGCGTACTGGGAGGCGATCGGGGTGCCCGAGGACGAGCTCGGCGAGGGCGCCGGGGAGCTCCCGGAGTCCATCGTCGACCCCAAGGGGGTGGGCCCCGGGTCTGGTTCCAGCAGGTCCGCGAGCCCAAGACCGTCAAGAACCGCGTCCACCTCGACCTCAAGGTCGGCGGCGGCCGCGAGGTCCCGCTCGCCGTCCGGCGCGAGCGCGTGGACGGCGAGGTGGCCCGGCTGACGGCGCTCGGCGCGACCGTCCTCTACGCGATGGACGAGCCGAACGGCATGGACTACTACGCGGTGGTCCTCCAGGACCCGGAGGGCAACGAGTTCTGTCTGGTCTGAGGCCGCCGCTTCCCCGCCGCCGCTACTTCGCGAGCGCGCGGCTGATGACCATGCGCTGGATCTCGCTGGTGCCCTCGAAGATGGTGTAGATGGCGGCGTCGCGGTGCATGCGCTCCACCGGGTACTCGCGGGTGTAGCCGTTGCCGCCGAGGATCTGGATGGCCTGGGCGGTGACCTTCTTGGCGACCTCGCTCGCGTACAGCTTGGACATGGAGCCCTCGGCGGCGGTGAAGGGCTTGCCGGCGGTGGCCATCCAGGAGGCGCGCCAGACGAGGAGGCGGGCGGCGTCGATCTGGGTGGCCATGTCGGCGAGCTGGAAGGCGACGCCCTGGTTCTCGATGATCGGGCGGCCGAACTGGACGCGGGTCTTCGCGTAGTCGAGGGCGACCTCGTACGCGGCGCGGGCGGTGCCGACGGCCATGGCGCCGACGGCCGGGCGGGAGGCCTCGAAGGTGGCCATGGCGGCGTTCTTCACGCGCTCGCCGCCCGCCTTGGCCTTCTCCCGGGCGCGGGCGAGCCGCTCGTCCAGCTTGTCCTTGCCGCCGAGGAGGCAGTGGCCGGGGATCCGGACGTCCTCCAGGACGACCTCGGCGGTGTGGGAGGCGCGGATGCCGTGCTTCTGGAACTTCTGGCCCTGGGAGAGGCCGGGGGTGTTCGGCGGCACGATGAAGGAGGCGTGGCCCTTGGAGCCGAGCTCGGCGTCGACGACGGCGACGACGACGTGGACGTTGGCGATGCCGCCGTTGGTCGCCCAGGTCTTGGTGCCGTTGAGGACCCACTCGTCCTTGGCCTCGTCGTACACGGCGCGGGTGCGCATGGAGGCGACGTCCGAGCCGGCGTCGGGCTCGGAGGAGCAGAAGGCGGCGACCTTGACGTCGTTCGCGTCGCCGTACATCTGCGGGACCCAGGTGCCGATCTGCTCCTCGGTGCCGTTGGCGAGGACGCCGACGGCGGCGAGGCCGGTGCCGACGATGGAGAGGGCGATGCCGGCGTCGCCCCAGAAGAGCTCCTCCATCGCCATCGGGATGCCGAGGCCGGTCGGGTCGAAGAACTGCTGGGCGTAGAAGTCGAGGGAGTAGATGCCGAGCTTGGCCGCTTCCTGGATGATCGGCCAGGGAGTCTCCTCACGCTCGTCCCACTCGGCGGCCGCGGGGCGCATCACATCGGCGGCGAAGCCGTGGAGCCAGTCGCGGACCTGCTTCTGGTCCTCGTTGAGTTCGAGCGTGAACTCGCCCATGTTCCCTCCCAGCATGACGTTACTTGCGGTAACAGCAGTCTGTTACCGGCGGGTAGAGGCTGTCAACCTGCGGGGGGAGCGGTTCGGCCCGACCGGCACCGGATCCCGGCCGGGTGTTACGTTGCGACAGCCTCACGAATCGCACGGGCGGGGAGACACGCACATGGACATCGCACACCGGGCCACCGACCAGCAGACGCCCGCCGAGCAGCGGCGCCGCGAGCTGCTGGAGGCGGCGGACCGGGTGGTGCTCCGGGACGGCCCCAAGGCCTCCATGAACGCGATCGCGGCCGAGGCGGGCATCACCAAGCCGATCCTCTACCGCCACTTCGGCGACAAGGGCGGCCTCTACCGCGCCCTCGCCACCCGGCACACCGACGCGCTCCTCGCCTCGCTCCGGGCCTCGCTCGACGCGCCCGCCGACCGGCGCCGCCGCGTCGAGGCCACCCTCGACACCTACCTGGCCTCCATCGAGGCGATGCCCCAGGTCTACCGCTTCCTCATGCACCCGGCGGAGGAGCCGCACCAGACCGAGCAGGGCTTCGACGTCGGCCGCCACTCGGCCCCGCTGCTCCGGCGCATGGGCGAGGAGCTCGGCCAGGTCATCGCCGAGCGCGTCGACCTGGGACCGGCCGCCGAGGCGCGGGCCCGGATCTGGGGCACGGCATCGTCGGCATGATGCACGCGGCCGGCGACTGGTGGCTCGGCGAGCGCCCCTGCTCCCGCGCGGACCTCGTCAAGGCCCTGGCCGACCTGCTGTGGGGCCGCCTCGCCGAGGCCGACGACCTCCCGGGCGGGCCCGGCTTCTGAGGGACCGGGCTAGGCGATCCGGTCCGCTCCGCTCCCCCACGGCTGCTTGCGGATCGCGCGCAGGAGACGTGACTTGCGCCACCCCGTGACGTGGTCCGCGTAGACCCCGCCCTCCAGGTGGTCCGTCTCGTGCTGGAGGCAGCGGGCGAAGAAACCCGTGCCCTCGATCCGTATCGGAGTGCCGTCCAGACGGACGCCCTCCACCACCGCGCGGTCGAAGCGGGGCGTCGGCGCCTCCAGGCCCGGCAGGGAGAGCAGCCCTCGGGGCCCCGGATCTCGTCGCCGTCCGCCTCCACGAGCCGCGGGTTCACCACATGGCCCAGGTGACGGTTCTCCTCGTCGTCGGGGCAGTCGTACACGAAGACCCGCAGGCCCACGCCGACCTGGTTCGCCGCCAGACCCACGCCGTGCGCCGCGTACATCGTGGCGAACATGTCCTCGACGAGCCGGGCCAGTTCGGGGCCGAAGTCGGTGACGGGCGCGCAGGGGGTGTGCAGGACGGGGTCGCCGAGGAGCGTCATGGCCCGGACGAGGCCGGAACTGCCGGGGATGGGGCGGTTTCGCATGGCGGTAAGGGTACGGTCCACCCTGACCTCCTCGTTTCGCGCAGCCGCTCGACGGTGCCGCTGTTCGGGCTCCTGGCCGGATCTCGATAGGCTGAGCCCGGACCGACGCAAGGAGGAACAAGAACGATGTCTGGACACCCCGGTAATCCAGAGCCGCTGACGCCGCGCGCCAAGCTGGCCGTGACGGCGGGCAAGGCCGCGCCGCGGTGTCGCGTGCGGCGGGACGCGGCAGCGGATCGGTGATCGGCGGCCGGGTGGCGCTGAAGCTCGACCCCGACCTGCTGGGACGGCTCGCGCAGCATCTGGACGTCGTCCTGGTGTCGGCGACCAACGGCAAGACGACGACGACCCGGCTCATCGCGGAGGCGCTGCGCGCCGCCGGGCCCGTGGTCTCCAACGCCCTCGGCGCCAACATGCCCGCCGGCATCACCTCGGCGCTGGCCGGCGGCACGGATTCCAAGTTCGGTGTGATCGAGGTCGACGAGAAGTACCTCGCCGGCGTCGCCCGCGACACCACGCCCAAGGTGATCGCGCTGCTCAACCTCTCGCGCGACCAGCTCGACCGCGCGGCCGAGACCCGGATGCTCGCCGAGAAGTGGCGCGAGGGCCTCAACGGCACGAAGGCCGTGGTCGTCGCCAACGCCGACGACCCGCTGATCGTGTGGGCCGCCTCCTCCTCCCCGAACGTGGTGTGGGTCGCGGCCGGCCAGGAGTGGAAGGACGACGCCTGGTCGTGCCCCGCCTGCGGCGGTGTGATGCAGCGTCCGGGCGACGACTGGTTCTGCGGCGAGTGCGGCTTCCGCCGCCCCGCGCCGAGCTGGGCCCTCAGCGGCGACCACGTGCTCGACCCGCACGGTTCGGCCTGGCCGATCCGGCTCCAGCTGCCCGGCCGCGCCAACAAGGCGAACGCCGCCACCTCGGCCGCCGTCGCCGCCGTCTTCGGGTGCCGCCGCAGGTGGCCCTGGAGCGCATGTACCAGGTGCAGGCCGTCGCCGGCCGCTACGACGTGGTCTCCTTCCAGAACCGCGACCTGCGTCTGCTCCTCGCGAAGAACCCGGCCGGCTGGCTCGAAACGTTTTCCTCATCGACGGCCCGCCCGCCCCGGTGATCCTCTCGGTCAACGCGCGTGGCGCCGACGGCACCGACACCTCCTGGCTGTGGGACGTGGACTACGGCCGGCTCGCCGGTCACCCGATCATGGTGATCGGCGACCGGAAGCTGGACCTCGCGGTCCGCCTGGAGGTCGCGGGCGTGGACTTCCGCGTCTGCGAGACCCTCGACGAGGCCGTCGCGATGGCCCCGCCCGGACAGATCGAGCTGATCGCCAACTACACCGCCTTCCAGGACGTCCGCCGCCGCGTCGGCAACTGACCCGTAGAGGACTTGCAGCATGAGTGACAGCAGCCTGCGCCTGGTCTGGGTCTACCGGACCTGCTCAGCACCTACGGCGACCAGGGCAACGTCCTCGTCGTCCAGCGCCGCGCCGAACAGCGCGGTCTCAGCGTCGAGCGCGTCGACGTCCGCAGCGACCAGCCGATCCCCACCTCGGGCGACATCTACCTGATCGGCGGCGGCGAGGACCGTCCGCAGCGGCTCGCGGCCGAGCGGCTGCGGCGGGACGGCGGCCTGAGCCGGGCCGCCTCCAACGGCGCGATCATCTTCTCGGTCTGCGCCGGGTACCAGATCCTGGGCCACGAGTTCATCAACGACCTCGGCGAGCGCGAGCCCGGCCTCGGGCTCATCGACGTGATCTCGACCCGCGGCGAGGGCGCCCGCTGCGTCGGCGACGTCCTCGCGGACATCGACCCGCGCCTGGGCCTCCCCCAGCTGACCGGTTTCGAGAACCACCAGGGCATCACCCACCTCGGCCCGACGGCCCGGCCCTTCGCCCGGACCGTCTACGGCAACGGCAACGGCACCGGCGACGGCACCGAGGGCGCGTACAACGACACCGTCTTCGGCACGTACATGCACGGCCCCGTCATGGCGCGCAACCCGCAGATCGCGGACCTGCTCCTGAAGCTGGCCCTCGACGTGAACGCGCTGCCGCCGACCGACGACCGCTGGTACGAGGCGCTGCGCGCCGAGCGCGTCGCGGCGGCGAGCCAGCCCGCCTGAGTCAGCCCCGGGACCGTTGTTGGTCCCTCGTACGAACGTACGTTGTCCACTGTGCGGACATCCGGTTCGGCCCCGCCACCCTGCGGCGATAGGGTGGCGGGGATCCAGCCGGACGACGTGGTCCGGGAGTCGGCCCACGTTGCAAAGGTTTTGGGCTATGCGCATTGGCGTGCTCACCTCCGGCGGAGACTGCCCCGGTCTGAACGCTGTCATCCGTTCCGTCGTGCACCGCGCCGTCGTCGACCACGGCGACGAGGTCATCGGCTTCCACGACGGGTGGAAGGGCCTCCTGGAGTGCGACTACCGGAAGCTCGACCTCGACGCGGTGGGCGGCATCCTGGCCCGCGGCGGCACCATCCTCGGCTCCTCGCGGGTCCAGCCCGCGCACCTCGTCGGCGGCGTCGAGCGGGCCAGGGCCACGTCGCCGACCTCGGCCTCGACGCGATCATCCCGATCGGCGGCGAGGGCACCCTCAAGGCGGCGAACCTGCTCTCCGAGGCGGGGCTCCCGATCGTCGGCGTCCCGAAGACGATCGACAACGACATCGCCTCCACCGACGTCACCTTCGGCTTCGACACGGCCGTCACCGTCGCCACCGAGGCCCTCGACCGGCTGAAGACCACCGCCGAGTCGCACCAGCGGGTCCTGGTCGTCGAGGTCATGGGCCGTCACACCGGCTGGATAGCGCTGCACTCCGGCATGGCCGCCGGCGCGCACGCCGTGGTCGTCCCCGAGCGCCCCTTCGACATCGACGAGCTGACCTCCCGGGTCGGCGAGCGCTTCGAGGCCGGCAAGCGGTTCGCGATCGTGGTCGTCGCCGAGGGCGCGAAGCCCCGCGAGGGCTCGATGGACTTCAAGACCGCCGGCACCGACATCTACGGCCACGAGCGCTTCACCGGCATCGCCAACCAGCTCTCCGCCGAGCTGGAGCGCCGCCTCGGCAAGGAGGCCCGCCCGGTCATCCTCGGCCACGTCCAGCGCGGCGGCACCCCCACCGCGTACGACCGCGTCCTCGCGACCCGCTTCGGCTGGCACGCCGTGGAGGCGGCGCACCGCGGCGAGTTCGGCATGCTGACGGCGCTGCGCGGCACGGAGATCACGATGGTCCCGCTGGCCCGGGCCGTGGAGACCCTCAAGACGGTCCCGGCCGACCGGTACGACGAGGCGGAGTGCGTCCTCTGAGGACTCCCGCACGCCACAACCGCCCCCGGTCGCAGTCGCGGCCGGGGGCGGTTCTAGTCTGGTGCGGACAACAAGCGCGAATCGGGCTCCAGGAGTGTACGGATGGATCACAGCGGGCACGGCATGACGATGGATCTGCCGCCGTTCACGCTGGGGCGGGGCCTGGAGTTCTCTCCCGACCTCTTCTTCCTGATCGGATGCCTGACGGCGCTCGGTCTGTACGGGTGGGGCGTGGCGCGGCTGCGGCGGCGCGGTGACGCGTGGCCGATCAGCCGGACGGTGTTCTTCACGGTCGGCGTGCTGACCGTCGCCCTGGTGATGTGCACCAAGCTCAACGACTACGGCATGGTCATGTTCAGCGTGCACATGGTGCAGCACATGGTGATCTCCATGCTGTCGCCGATCCTGCTGCTGCTCGGCGCGCCGGTGACCCTCGCGCTGCGGGCGCTGCCGGTGGCGGGCCGGGACTCGACCGGGCCGCGCGAGCTGCTCCTGAAGCTGCTGCACAGCCGGTACATGAAGGTGATCACGCACCCGGTGTTCACCATCTCCATGTTCATCGCGAGCCTGTACGCGCTGTACTTCTCCCGCTCTTCGACTTCCTGATGGGGTCCAAGGCCGGTCACATCGGCATGATGGTGCACTTCCTCATGGTGGGCCTGATCTTCTTCTGGCCGATCATGGGCGTGGACCCGGGCCCGCACCGGCCGGGGTACGTGATGCGGATGCTGGAGCTGTTCGCGGGCATGCCGTTCCACGCCTTCTTCGGCATCGCGATGATGATGGCCACCCAGCCGCTGGTGGAGTCGTACAAGAACCCGCCGGCCTCGCTCGGGATCGACGCCCTCGCCGACCAGAACGCGGCGGGCGGGATCGCCTGGGCGTTCAGCGAGATCCCGTCCGTGCTCGTCCTGATCGCCCTGGTCTACCAGTGGTACCACTCCGAGCAGCGGCAGGCCGTCCGCAGGACCGGGCCGCCGACCGGGACGGCGACAAGGAGCTGGAGGCGTACAACGCGTATCTGGCGAGTCTGCGGACGCGGAGTCGCTGAGGATCGTGTCCTCCCCTTCCGGGCCCGGTGCCGCCTGCGGCGCCGGGCCCGTTCGCGTCCCGGCGCACGCCGGAGCGTCCGGGGAGTAGCGCGCGCCCCTCTCGGGGGGCCACGATGGGACGGACGGCTTCCGCGTCCCCGGTCGGGAGGAGGGCGGGCCCATGTCCGGTCCCACGAAGACGATGACGGTGCTCACCTGCGCGGCGCTGTTGCTGACGACGGCCTACACGGTGGCGCTCGGCAGCAGCGGCTGGCTCTGGTTCGGCCTGGTGGTGCTGGTGGTGGCGACGATCGGGATGGCGGCGGCGGACAGCACCGTACCGCCCGCTCCCGGCCCCGCCCGCCGGGTCCCACGGCGCCTTGAGGAGCCGGCGCGGGGCCTAGCGCGGGGCCAGGAGGATCCAGACCTGGCCCGGCGCGAAGGGCAGGGCGCTCCGTCGGGGTGGTGAAGGCGGTGCCGGAGGAGGCCGAGGGGCGGGACCAGCGGGCCTCGTGGGCGCGGCCGTCGCGCAGGACGAGCGCGGTGCCGCCGCCGACGGTCTCGCTGTACGGGGAGACCGCGCCGAGCCGGTCGTGGAACCGGGAGGGCGGACGGTCACGCGCTGGACGACGACCGTCGCCGGGGTGAGCGGGCCGGTGTCGGTGGCGCGGGCCTCGCGGCCGTCCATGGCCACCCGCCAGGCCCGGTCGGCGGCGGACCAGGTGAAGGTGTAGCGGGCGGCCGGGTAGCGGACGGTCGAGGTCGTGACGGGGTGCCGCCGACCGGGTCGGGTCCGAAGCGGAAGCCGATGTCCCGGGTTCGCCGGCCCCGGGGCGGCGGCGAGGGCGCGGCCGGGGCGCAGGTAGAGGTTGTGCGGGGCGGGCCGGTCCGGTGAGCGCTGGAAGGCGCCGGGCGCGGTGCTCTCGGTGACGAGGTGGAGCGGCGCGGCCCGGAGGAGCGGGGTCAGGGCGGACTGGGCGCCGGAGTAGGCGAGGACCGGGCGGCCGAAGTCGCCGAGGAGGGCGATGTCGGACTCGCGGGCGCTGCGGACGGGGCCGGTGAGGTCGGGGAGGCGGGAGGAGTAGACGGCCATGAGCCGGGTGAATCCGCCCTCGACCTGTTCGACGTAGACGAGGTCGGCCTTGCCGAGTCCGGTGTGGGGGCGGGCCCCGGGCACGTTGTCGAGCTTGACGGCCAGGACGGGGCGGGCTTCGCGGGCAGTCCGGTGAAGGGAGAGGTGCCGGTGGGCGCGGTGGCGGGGCGGTCGTCGGCGTGGGCGTCGGCTCCGAGGGCCCGAGCCGGAGCAGCCGTACAGACCGGCCGCCGTCAGCGCGCACAGCAGCGCGGTGAGGACGCGGCCGGGCCGCCCGGAGGATGCCTTGACCCTGTGCTCGCCCGTCATGTGACGCTCCCCACCAGTGGACCACGGGCCCGCGCGGGGATACAACGGGGCGTGACGGACGAAGAACGGGGGTCACGGTGTTCTACCGGCTGATGAAGTACGTCCTGATCGGACCGCTCCTCAGGCTGCTGTTCCGGCCGCGGATCGAGGGACTCGAACACGTCCCGGAGGAGGGGGCCGCGATCGTCGCGGGCAATCACCTCTCCTTCTCCGACCATTTCCTGATGCCGGTGGTCCTGGACCGGCGGATCACCTTCCTCGCGAAGCAGGAGTACTTCACGGGGCCGGGTCTCAAGGGCCGGCTCACGGCCGCCTTCTTCCGGGCCGCCGGGCAGATCCCGGTGGACCGGTCGGGGAAGGAGGCCGGGCAGGCGGCGATCCGGGAGGGGCTCGGCGTCCTGGGCCGCGGGGAGCTCCTCGGGATCTATCCCGAGGGGACGCGTTCGCACGACGGGCGGCTGTACAAGGGCAAGGTGGGGTGGCGGTGATGGCGCTGACCGCCGGGGTCCCGGTGGTGCCGTGCGCGATGGTGGGGACCTTCGAGATCCAGCCGCCGGGGAAGGTCGTGCCGAGGATCCGCCGGGTCACCATCCGCTTCGGGGAGCCGCTGGACTTCTCCCGGTTCGAAGGGGCGGCGGGCGAGCGGGCCGTGGTCCGCGCGGTGACGGACGAGATCATGTACGAGATCCTGCGCCTGTCGGGCCAGGAGTACGTGGACGAGTACGCGGCGGTGGTCAAGGCAGCGGGTGCGGACGCAGGACCATGAGCGGGCCCTCCGGGGTCGCCACCATGGCGAAGGGGAAGCGGTCGACCTCCAGGCAGAGCGCGACGTCGTCGGGGTGGACGCCCTCGCGCACTCCCTGGGCCAGCTCGGCGGCGGCGCGCGAACCGGCGGCGCGGCGGAGGAACGCGGCGGCGTCCGTCCCGGCCCCGCCGGCCCTGCCGGCGATGTACTGGGCGCACGCCAGGTCCTCGTCGGCCCGCCCGTCCTCGCCGGTGACCACGAACGTGACGGTGTCGCTCCCGCGGGTCCGCAGGAGCCGGGCCGTGGCCTCCGCCACCACGAAGCCGGCGCACAGCACCAGCGGGGCGTCCTTGACCGCGAGGGCGCCGACCGTGCCCGCCGTGGTCTTCTGCACGACGGTCCGGCCGGCGAGGTCGGCGGAGCGCAGCAGGCCCGGCGAGTTGACCAGGTCGAATCCGGGCGCGGCCGGGCCGTCCTTGAGCGCCACCCAGTCCGGGTGGCGGGCCTTGAGCGCCAGGGCCTCGTCGAGCGACCCGGCGAGGACGATCTTCTCGGCCCCCGGGCGAAGGCCCAGGCGGCCACGGTGTACGCGCGCATGACGTCGACGACGACGGCCACGGGCGGGGTCTCCGTCAGTTCACTGATGGCGAGGAATCGGGCGTCCATGCCCGTCATGATCACGTGTGCCCGGTCCGGGGCGCGGAGAGTGCGCCGAGAGCGGATCCGCGCAGGGCGCAATCTCCTGGGCCGCCGCCCGGCCCGCCCCTAGCGTCGTCTGCATGACCAAGGGAAACGCGTTCGTGCTGGGTGCGACGGGACAGGTGGGGCGGGCGGCCGTGCGGACGCTCGTCGCGGACGGCTGGGAGGTGACGGCCGCCTCGCGGGGCGGCGCCAGGGACGAGACGTGGCCGGAGGAGGTCCGGTCGCTGGGGCTCGACCGGGACGAGGAGGGCGCGCTGGCGTCGGCGCTCGGCGAGGGCACCGACGTCCTGGTGGACATGGTGGCGTACGACGCCGGGCACGCCGCCCAGTTGACCGGGCTCGCGGACCGGATCGGCTCGGCGGTGGTGATCTCCAGCGGGGCGGTGTACGAGGACGAGCAGGGCCGCAGCTTCGACACCCAGGACCGGCCGGACGGCTTCCCGCGCTATCCGGTGCCGATTCCGGAGTCGCTGGCGACGGTGGCCCCGGGCCCGGAGACGTACGGCACCCGGAAGATCGCCCTGGAGCGGGCGCTGACGGCGGCCGGGGAGCTGCTGCCGACGACGCTGCTGCGGGCGGGCGCCATCCACGGGCCGCACTGCCGGTCGCCGCGCGAGCTGTTCTTCGTGAAGCGGGCCCTCGACCGGCGGCCGGTACGGGTGCTCGCGTACGGCGGCGCGTCGCGGTTCCATCCGGCGGGTGTGGAGAACCTGGCCGAGCTGATCCGGCTCGCGGCGGCGAAGCCGGGCACGCGGGTGCTGAACGCCGCCGACGGGGAGGCGCCGACGGTGGTGGAGATCTCCGCGGCGGTGGACGCGGTCGTGGGCGTGGAGAGCGAGCTGGTGCTCGTGGACGGACCGCCGCCGGTGGGTGTCGTGGGCCAGACGCCGTGGGGCCTGGATGCGCCGGTCGTGTACGACATGTCCGCGGCGGAGCGGGAGTTGGGATACCGGCCGGTGGTGGGGTACGCGGAGTCGCTGCCGGCGACGGTGGAGTGGCTGGCAGGGCGGCTCGCGGGCCGGGGGTGGCTGGAGGCGTTCCCGAACCTCGCCAAGTACGGGCAGGACTGGTTCGACTACGCGGCCGAGGACGCCTGGCTCGCCTCGCGTTGAGACACGCGCGGAGGGGCGGCCGCCGTGCGGCGACCGCCCCCCCCCTTCACTGTGCGGGTGTTACGGCTTGGGCGTGGCGTGCGGCTCGCACGTCACGTCCTGGCTGTCCACCTTGCCGGTGAGCAGGTACGTCTCGACCCGCGGGTTGATGCAGGGGTTCACCAGACCGGTGACGCCGTGCGAACCCGCGTTCTTCTCGGTGATGAGACGCGAGCCCTTGAAGCGCTTGTGCAGCTCGACCGCGCCGGCGTACGGCGTCGCCGCGTCACGCTCGGACTGGACGATGAGCACCGGCGGCAGGCCCTTGCCGGTCTTGACCTGGGTCGGCTTCTGCTGCGGCGCGGACCAGGTGGCGCACGGCAGGTTCATCCAGGCGTTCGCCCAGGTCATGAACGGGTACTGCTCGTGGAGGGCCGAGTTGTCCCGGTTCCACCGGTTCCAGTTCGTCGGCCACGCCGAGTCGGCGCACTCGACGGCGGTGTAGACGGCGTTGCCGTTCTCCGACGCGATGTTGCCGGCGGTGTCCGTGAGGTCCGCGGCGGCACCGTCGATCAGCGGCTGCGGGTCACCCGCGGCGTAGGCGCTCCAGGCCTGGGCGACCGGGACCCACGAGGAGTCGTAGTACGGCGCGCTCTGGAAGAAGCCGATGAGCTCGGCCGGACCGACCTTGCCGCCCAGGGGCGCCTTCTTGGCCGCGGCGCGCAGGGTCACCCACTGCTGCTGGACCTTCTCCAGGGTGTCGCCGAGGTGGTAGGTGGCGTCGTTCTGGGCGACCCAGTTCATCCAGTCCTTGAGGCGACCCTCGAAGGCGATGTCCTGCTCCAGGTTGGCCTGGTACCAGATGTTGCTCTTCGCCGGGTTGACCACGCTGTCGACGATCATGCGACGCACGTGGTCCGGGTACAGCGTGCCGTAGACGGCGCCCAGGTAGGTGCCGTAGGAGACGCCGATGAAGTTGAGCTTCTTCTCGCCGAGCGCGGCCCGGATGACGTCGAGGTCACGGGCGGTGTTGCGCGTCGTCATGTAGGGCAGCATGTCGCCGCTCTTCTCGGCGCAGCCCTTGGCGTAGTCGGCGGCCAGCTTGCGCTGGACCAGCTTGTCCGCCTCGGTGTCCGGGACCGGGTCGAGCTTGGGGCCCTTGACGAAGTCGGTCGGGTCGACGCAGGAGATGGGCGCCGAGTGGCCGACGCCGCGCGGGTCGAAGCCCACGAAGTCGTACGCCTTCGCGGTGTTCACCCAGAGCGGGCTGTTGGTGGTGACCCGGCGCGGGAAGCGCAGGCCGGAGCCGCCGGGGCCGCCGGGGTTGTAGAGCAGCGCGCCCTGGCGCTCGGCGGGCGTGCCGGTGGACTTGGCACGGTCCACCGCGAGCTTGATCGTCTTGCCGTAGGGCTTGGCGTAGTCGACCGGGACGGTGACCCAGCCGCACTGGATGGGCTTGGCGAAGCCCCAGTCGGCCGGGCAGTCCTGCCAGTCGATGCCGGCCTTCGCGGCCTGGGCGGCGGCGATGGTCGCGCCGCGCGCCTCGTCGTCACGGTCGTGACCGGTGACGGCACCGGCCGTCGGCGCCGCGAGCGCGGTCGCCATGAGCGTGCCCGCTATCAGAGTGCCGGCCGAACCGAGCACTGCTGTGCGTCTCAATGGTCCTCCCCCAGAAGGAGTCTGTGTGTCCGGGGGATCCTTTCGTTTCCGGGGCTCAGGACGAAAGGTCGTACACGTGTTTCTTTACCTAACCAATAACCGGTGACAGGTGTACCGCTGAGCGGTGAACGATCGGAGACGGTCAGAACGGGGCGAATGCGGACAGGGCTTCGTCGAGGAGCCGGCGCAGCGCCAGCGCGTCCGGGGCGACGGCGGTGACGAGGGCGGCGGGTCCGGCGAGCGGACTCACCACGGCGTTCTCCCCGTACAGCCGCGCCGCCACCGGCTCCTTCTCGAAGGACGGGTCGACGACGAGGAGTTGCCCGGTGGCCCGGTGGCCGCCGAGGACCGCGCCGCCGTCCCAGCCGCCGGGCGCGCCGGGTCCGAAGGCCAGCTCCTGGTCGAGCAGGGGCGCCCGGCCCGGCGGACGGTGAGGCGGGTGGCGAGGGTGCCGGGCCCTTCGCCGTGCCGGCCGAGGACCTGCTCCTCGCGCAGGACGAGCCGTGCCGTGGGGGCGAGGTCGACGGTGGTGCGCATCCGCAGGTGCGAGCCGGCGGCGGAGACGAGCTGCTCGGGCAGCCAGTGGAGCACCCCGTCCTCGCCGACGGAGATCCGCACCTCGTACGCGGCGGGTTCGGCGCTCCGGCCGGGAGGGCCAGGGTGGCGGCGGCCGAGTCGACCAGGAGCCGGGCCCCGTCCCGCACCTCGGTCTCGATCGCGAGCCGGTCGCCGCCGAGCGGGGCGCTCATCGCCCCGACGACGGTGACCGGGTGTACGGTCCGGCGGCCCGGGTGCGGCGCAGGGCGAGGGGCCGTCGCTCACCAAAGCGGCAGTCCGCCGTCGGCGTCGGCCGCGATCCGGGCGGTGGCGCGCAGGCTCACGCGGTCCACGCCGCGAGCTGTGCCCGGACCCAGTCGGCGACGGGCGCGACGCCGTTCTCGCCGCGCAGGGAGGTGAAGGCGACGGGCAGTTCGCCGCGCTGCTCCTTCGCGTCGTGGGCCATCCGGTCCAGGTCGGAGCCGACGTACGGGGCGAGGTCGGTCTTGTTGACGACGAGGAGGTCGGCGGTGGTGACGCCGGGGCCGCCCTTGCGGGGGATGTCGTCGCCGCCGGCGACGTCGATGACGAAGATCTGGGCGTCGACGAGGCCCTTGGAGAAGGTGGCGGTGAGGTTGTCGCCGCCGGACTCGACGAGGATCAGGTCGAGCGGCCCGACGGTGTCCTCCAGTTCCTCGACGGCTTCGAGGTTGGCGGAGATGTCGTCGCGGATGGCGGTGTGCGGGCAGGCGCCGGTCTCCACGGCCTGGATGCGCTCGGGCGGCAGGACGGCGTTGCGGAGGAGGAACTCGGCGTCCTCGCGGGTGTAGATGTCGTTGGTGACGACGGCGAGGGAGAGGGTGTCGCGCAGCTCCCGGCAGAGGGCGGCGACGGTGGCGGTCTTGCCGGAGCCGACCGGTCCGCCGAGCCCGATGCGCAGGGCGCGGCGGGTGCCGTCGGGCCGGTGGGCGTCGGCGGAGACGGCTCCGTGGTGGGTGTGGCCGTGGTCGAGGTGCATGGGGGCTCCTGGGGTTCTGCGTCCTAGGACGCGAAGAGGCGGACGGGCCAGGCCGCGTGCTGCTCGGCGGTGAGGTCGAGCAGCGGCGCGGAGGCGGCGGGCAGGGCGTCGACGCCCTGCCGGGCGGCCGCGGCGGCGCGCTCGGCGACCCGGTCCATCTCGGGGGCGAGACGGGCGAGGACGGCGGTGGCCTGGTAGGGGTCGAGGCCGAGGAGGCGGACGACGGCGGTCGCCGGGCCGCCGACCGTCTCGTACGCGACGCAGTGCGCCGCGTCCTCGGGGCCGAGTCCGGCGGCGGCGCGGCGGCGCCGAGGACGACGGGCTGGTGGGCGCCGCGCGGGAACGCGGCGGCGAGCGCGTCGAGTTCGGGGCTCGGCCAGGTGGCGCGGGCGGCCCGCATCAGCTGGCGGCCGAGCTTGCGGGCGGCGGCGCGCAGGGCCTCGGAGGGGTGCGGGCGTCGGCCGCCGCGTCGAGCTCGTACGGGTCGAGTCCGTGCGCGGCCCCGGCGGCGAGCGCCGCCGAGGTGAGGCCCGTGGTGTGCAGGCGGCCCCGGCAGAAGGCCTCCAGGCCGGCGGCGTCCTTGACGCGGCCGGCCTTGACTGCGGCCTCGGCGCCGCCGGAGTGGGCGTGCCCGCCGGCGGGAAGCGCCCGTCGGCGAGCACGAGGAGGGCTGAGCGCGACATCAGAAGAGGAAGTAACGCTGGGCCATGGGCAGTTCGGCGGCGGGGGCCGGTTCGACCGTCTCGCCGTCGATGGTCACCGAGAAGGTGTCGGCGTCGACCTCGACCCGGGGCAGGGCGTCGTTCTCGCGCATGTCGGCCTTGGTGACCCCGGGTGGAGCCGATGGCGGTGAACTCCTTGTGCAGGCCGAGCTTCCGGGGCAGGTCGTCCTCGATCGCCGCCTGGGCGACGAAGTTGACCGAGCGGCCGCGGCGGCGCGGCCGAGCGCGCCGAACATCGGGCGGGGCAGCACCGGCTGGGGCGTGGGGATGGAGGCGTTGGCGTCGCCCATCTGCGCGTAGGCGATCTGGCCGCCCTTGACGACGACGAGCGGCTTCACGCCGAAGAAGGCGGGCTCCCACAGGACCAGGTCGGCGAGCTTGCCGGGCTCGACCGAGCCGATGAGGTGGCCCATGCCCTGGGCGACGGCCGGGTTGATCGTGTACTTGGCGACGTAGCGGCGGGCCCGGTGGTTGTCGGCGGCCCCGTCGCCGGGCAGGGCGCCGCGCCGCTTCTTCATGACGTGGGCGGTCTGCCAGGTCCGCATGATCACCTCGCCGATCCGGCCCATGGCCTGGGAGTCGGAGGAGATGATCGAGATGGCGCCCAGGTCGTGGAGGACGTCCTCGGCGGCGATGGTGGAGGGCCGGATGCGGGACTCCGCGAAGGCGAGGTCCTCGGGGACGGCCGGGTTGAGGTGGTGGCAGACCATCAGCATGTCGAGGTGTTCCTCGATGGTGTTGACGGTGTGCGGCCGGGTCGGGTTGGTGGAGCTGGGCAGGACGTGCGGCTCGGAGACCACCGTGATGATGTCGGGGGCGTGCCCGCCTCCGGCGCCTTCCGTGTGGTACGCGTGGATCGTGCGTCCGGCGATGGCGGCGAGGGTGTCGCCGACGAAGCCCGCCTCGTTGAGGGTGTCGGTGTGGATGGCGAGCTGGGCGCCGGTCTCCTCGCAGACGCTCAGGCAGGCGTCGATGACGGCGGGGGTGGCACCCCAGTCCTCGTGGATCTTGAAGCCGAGGGCGCCGCCGCGCAGCTGGGAGCGCATGGCCTCCCGGGACATCGTGTTGCCCTTGCCGAGCAGGCCGATGTTGACGGGGAAGGTGTCCAGGGCCTCGAACATCCGGGCCATGTGCCAGGGGCCGGGCGTGATCGTGGTCGCCTTGGTGCCCTCGGCCGGTCCGGTGCCGCCGCCGACGAGGGTGGTGACGCCAGTGGCGAGGGCCTGCTCGACGACGGTCGGCGAGATGAAGTGGACGTGGGTGTCGACGGCGCCGGCGGTGACGATGCGGCCGTTGCCGACGATGATCTCGGTCTCGGGGCCGATGACGAGGTCGGGGTGGACGCCGTCCATGGTGTCGGGGTTGCCGGCCTTGCCGAGGGCGGTGATGCGGCCGTCCCGGATGCCGATGTCCGCCTTGACGACGCCCCAGTGGTCGATGACGACGGCGCCGGTGATGACGGTGTCGGGGCGCCCTCGGCGCGGGTGGTGCGGGCCTGTCCCATGGACTCGCGGACGACCTTGCCGCCGCCGAAGACGGCTTCCTCGCCGGCGCGGCCGGGGCCGCCGCAGCGGTCCTCCTCGATCTCGACGAGCAGGTCGGTGTCGGCGAGGCGGACGCGGTCGCCGGTGGTGGGGCCGAAGAGGTCGGCGTAGACGGCGCGGTGGAGGTCAGGCACGGTCGCCGTCCTTCGTCTCGGTGGTGTCGAGGGGCCGGCGGTCTCGCCGCGCAGGCCGGGCACGATGCGGCGGCCGGCGATCGGCACGAGTTCGACCTCGACGGGGATGCCGGGCTCGAAGCGGACGGCGGTGCCGGCGGCGATGTGCAGCCGTTGGCCGCGGGCGGCGGCGCGGTCGAAGTCCAGGCCGGGGTTGACCTCGGCGAAGTGGTAGTGGGAGCCGACCTGGACGGGCCGGTCGGCGGCGTTGAGGACGGTCAGGCGGGTGACGGGGCGCCCCTCGTTGAGGGCGACGGGGCCGTCCGCGTACAGGATCTCTCCGGGAATCATCGGCGGCCGCCCCTCAGATGATGGGGTCGTGGACGGTGACGAGCTTGGTGCCGTCCGGGAAGGTGGCCTCGACCTGGACGTCGTGGATCATCTCCGGGATGCCGTCCATGACCTCCTCGCGGGTGAGCACCTTGCGTCCGGAGGCCATCAGTTCGGCGACGGTGCGGCCGTCCCGGGCGCCTTCCAGGATGTGGGACGTGATGAGCGCGACGGCCTCGGGGTGGTTGAGCCGCACACCGCGGGCCCGGCGCTTCTCGGCCACGTCGGCCGCCACATGGATGAGCAGGCGCTCCTGCTCGTGCGGGCTCAGTTGCACTCTTCCACCTCACAGTCGTCGACCGGGACGGGACCCGGACAGCTGCGGACCCTACCGACCGTCAACACTCTGTTGAACTGGGGAGATGTACTGAGCGGCCAGACATTGCACGTTAGGGCGGAAGTTTTTCCGGCTCGTTAACTCCGGCTTTGCGATCTCATGATCAACGGATCGGGTCGGCGTCTCCGGGCACGGACATCGACATCAGGCCACGCAGACCGTCCTGCAGGACCTCGACGGACACGTCCCCGAAGAGCGCCTGCTGGGCGATGAATCCCTGGGCGGTGGCGATGAGGGTGCGTGCCACATGGTCGGAAGGGACGTCGGCGCGCAGGAGGCCGTTCTCGCGGTAGGCGGTGACCAGTTTCGTCCAGACGGTCCGCATCCCCTGGTAGCCCTCCTCCAGGGTCGCGGCGAGCCGCTCGTTGCGGAGGGTCTCCGTCCAGACCTGGATGATCAGGCGCGCGAAGGCCTGCTTGTCGGCACCCTCGACCCGCTCCTCCAGGAAGAGCCGGAGCACCGCGCCGAGGAGGACGTCGGGGGCGGGCGGCGGGGTGGTGCGGGCGGCCTCCTCGAAGGCGCTCCGGATCGAGGTGAAGGCCTCCGTCGCGATGGCCCCGATCAGCTCCTCCTTGCCGCGGAAGTAGCGGTAGACCGCGCCCGCGGAGAGCCCCGCCTCGGCGAGCACGTCCTGCATGGACGTGGCGTGGAAGCCGTTGCGGGCGAAGCAGCGTGCGGCGCCGTCCAGGATCTGGCGGCGGCGGGCGTCGAGGTGTTCCTGGGAGACACGTGCCATGACCCGAACCTAAAACGAATATTCATTCTTGACAACTTTCCCGGGGGCGGCGCACCCTGGGGCCCACGCGTAAAACGAACGATCCTTCTCTTTGAATCGAGGCCGCCATGCCCGCCGCCACCGCCCCTTCGGCCGCCCCCTCGGCCGCCGCGGGGCGCAGCATCCTCGCGGTGCTCGTCCTGATACCGGTCGTCGCCGCCCTCGCCCTCGCGGTCTTCGCCTGGCCCGCCGCGCGGATCGCGCCGCGCGACCTGCCGATCGGCGTGGCCGGGCCCGCCGCCGCGGCCGACGCGGTCGAGCGGGGCTCGGACGGCACGAGGGGGCCTTCGAGATCCACCGTTACGCGGACGCCGACGCAGCCCGGGCCGCGATCGAGGACCGCGAGGTGTACGGGGCCGTGGTCGCCGGCCCGAGCGGTACGGAGCTCCTCACCGCCTCCGCCGGGAGCCCGGTCGTGGCCGGGCTGCTGCGCGAGGCGGTGACCTCGAGGCCCCGGCGGGGCGCCCGTCACGGTCACGGACGTCGTCGCCGCGCCCGTCGGCGACCCGCGCGGCGCGGTGCTCGGCGCGAGCCTGCTGCCCTGGCCCTCGTCGGGGCGGCGCGGGGCCGTCACCGTCCTGCTCGGCCTGCGCGGGGTCCGGGCGGTCGCGGCCCTGGTGGGCGCGTCGGCGCTCGCGGGGCTGGTGGCCACGGCGCTCGCCGACAGCTGGCTCGGCGCCCTGACCGGCGACTGGTGGGCCGAGGCCGGGGTCCTCGGCCTGGCCGTCCTGGCGATCGGCTCGGCCTTCGCGGGGCTCGCCACGCTCCTCGGCAAGCCCGGCCTCGGGCTCGGCGCCGCCCTGACGATCCTGCTCGGCAACGCCTTCTCGGGATGTCGAGCGCGCCGGAGCTGCTGCCCACGGGGTGGGCGCGCTCGGCCAGTGGCTGCCGCCGGGCGCCGCGGGCTCGGCCCTCCGCTCGGTCTCCGCCTTCGACGGCGCGGCGGCGGGCGGCCCGCCTCGTCCTCTCCCTCTGGGCGGCGGCGGGCCTGACCGTGACCGCGCTGGGCACGCGGCGGCGCCGGGCCGAGGCGGCCCCGCGCCGCCCCGGTGCCGGTGGGCTGAGGCCCGTACCCGAAGACGGCCGCGTACCCCGCTGTAGCGGACGGGGTGCGCGGCCTTCGCTTGTACGCGCGCGCTTACGCGCGTTCGTGGTTACGCGCGCGTGCTTGTGCGCGCCCACCCATGCTTACGTGCCCGCGCCTGTGCGCCCCCGCGCTTACGCGCTCGCGTGCCCACGCGCGCCCGTCAGGGGGCGCCGGGCTCGCTGTGGTGGGCGGCGATGCCGAAGCGGCGCTGTTCGCCGGGAGCGGAGTCGACCGGGTGGAGGCGGGAGAGGGAGCTGACCACCTGCTCGTCGGCGGGCTTCTCCGCCTCCTCCAGTCGTTCCAGGTCGGCGGCGGAGACCAGGGCGACGAGCGGCTTCCCGTGGCGGGTGACCACGACGCGCTCCCCGCCGTACACGACGCGGTTGATGAGGTCGGCGAGCTCAGCCCGCGCTTGCGTCACCGGGATCTCGTAGGTCATGCTGCCCATCTTACGGTCTGTACGTCCTGTACATTTTCTACAGACGGCCACTGGAGGTGCTCAGCCATGGACGCCCGCTACGTTCTGCCCGAGTTCACGGAGCGGACCAGCTTCGGAACCCGGACGCTCGACCCGTACTCGAAGCTCCTCGAATCCCGGATCGTCTTCCTCGGCACGCCGATCGACGAGACCTCGGCCAATGACGTCATCGCCCAGTTCCTGTACCTCGACCACGCCTCCCCCGGCCAGGACGTCTCGCTCTACATCAACTCCCCCGGCGGCTCGATCAGCGCCATGACCGCGATCCACGACACGATGCGGACGCCCTCCTGCGACGTGGAGACCACCTGCCTCGGGCAGGCCGGGTCGACCGCCGCCGTGCTGCTCGCCGCCGGCACCCCCGGCAAGCGGCTCGTCCTGCCCGGCGCCCGGATCACCCTCCGGCAGCCCGCCATGGACGAACCTCTCCAGGGCCAGCCGAGCGACCTCGACCTCCACGCCCGCGAACTCCTCCGGCTGCGCGCCCTGATGGCCGGGATGCTCACCGAGTGCACCGGGCGGGAGCGGGAGCGGGTCGACGCCGACCTCGACCGCCTCACCGTCCTGGACGCGCCGGCGGCCGTCGCGTACGGCCTGGTGGACCACGTGATCACGAGCGGCGCGACGCCGGCGCGGCGCGGTGAGCCGGCCGTGGTGCCCGAGCTGCCGCCGCTGCCCGCGCTGACCCGGGCCGAGGGAGAGCTGATCGACGCGTACCTCGAAGTCGTCGACCTGCTTGGGAAGATCAACCCATCCAGGGGTACGCATACCTATGGGGCGCTGCGCGCGGCTCAGGCCCTGGTGGGACGCGCAGAGGCGCTGCGCGAGGCCCTGACGCTCATGCATATGCGGGGCGAGCGAGGTGCACGCGGAGACCCTGGCGCGCGCCCTGCGGGTGTTGGACGGCGAGCGGCGCGCCGACCGCGTCACCGTTCCCCGGACGCGGGCGAGTTGACATTCCGGCATGTCGTGTCGAGGTCCGGTCGGCCGACACGGATCGCAGAATCGCTCCCTCGTTCGGCGTAGTCGACGAGTCGACATATGTGCCGGGTGAGTTGCGCAACAGGTGTACGCATTTGGCGGAATGGGACGTTCCACCCCTGGTGCGGGGCTCGTCCGGCCCACCTCAAGCGATCACGAAAGCACCCTGTCCACCCGATTGGATCAGTCGTGAGGAGCCTCACATATCGCCGTTTCAGCTCGGATTTCGCCCCGGGTGTGGGTCAAGATCCCTGTCGACGACAAGCCCCCGCCATCCGAGGCGGGGCGGTCCGGGCGGACGCCGAGTCCTGCCGCTGTCCCGGATGTCTGGTCGACAGGAGTGGATCGGCAGGAGTGGAGGACCCGAGCAGTACGGGACGTACGCGCTGTTTTCGCAGCGGGACCGTCCCTTGGGGTGAAGCCGCAGCCGCGGCCGGGCATCTTCGCCAGCCCGAACCCGACAGGTCATCCTTCGCAGGCGGCTGACGAAGGGTTGCGCATGACTGCGCAGATGCACGTCCCGTCCCTGCTGTCCCGGGCCGGAGCCGTCTCGGCTCTCACCCTCGCCGCCGTCGGCGGCACGTTGCTCGCACCAGGTGCGGCACCCGAGGCCCAGGCAGCGACGACCTACGCGAACAAGGCACTGAGCGTCGCCGCGTCCAAGAAGGGAGCTCCGTACCGGTACGGGAGCGCCGGACCCTCCAGGTTCGACTGCTCCGGTCTGACGCTCTACGCGTACAAGCAGGCGGGCAAGTCGCTGCCCCGCACCGCGCAGCAGCAGTACAACAAGACCCGGCACATCTCCGCGTCCAGCAGACAGAAGGGGACCTGGTCTTCTTCCACTCCGGCGGGAGCGTCTACCACGTGGGCATCTACGCCGGAAGCGGCAAGATCTGGCACTCGCCCAAGACGGGATCCTGGGTGAAGCTCGACAAGATCTGGACGTCGAAGGTCTTCTACGGCCGCGTCCGATGACGCCCGCCGGGCACTGACCGGTCGGGGGTGCGGTGGCGCCGCCGCACCCCGGCCGGGCCCCACCGCCGCCGCGGTCCTCTTCCTGGGATGCCGCGATGAGACTCGACCAAGCGCTCGTCGACGCCGCCGTCGCCCCACTGGAGAAACGCTGGACGCCGGACGAGCCCGGCGGGGCCGCCGCGGTCTGCCTGGACGACGGCCGCGTCCTCACCAGCGTGGCGCTGGACAACGTGAACGCCGGCGTGACCCTCTGCCAGGAGACCGGCGCCTCCTGCCAGGCCTACGCCCTCGACCGGCGGGTCACCGCCTCCGTCTGCGTCTTCCGCGCCCCGGAGGACGGCCGTTTCGTCGTCCTGCCGCCGTGCGGGATCTGTCAGGAGCGGCTCGCCCTGTGGGGCCCCGGCGTCGAGGTGGGCGTCCCGGACCCCGAGGACCCCACCCGCCGGCACGCCCGCACCCTGGCCGAACTGAACCCGTACCACTGGGCCCGCCACTTCGCCGAGGGCGCCTGGCCCTCGTACGAGCAGCACAGCGGCTGAGCCGGGCCCGGGGCAGACAGGCCCTAACGGCTCGGGACCGGGGCGGCCGCCCACGGGAGGGTGATCCAGACCGTCTTGCCGCCCTCCTCGGTCGGCGTGACCGAGAGGCGGCCGCCCGCCTCCGCCGCCAGGGAGCGGATGATGACCATGCCCCGGCCGTTGTCCTGCTGGACCGCCGCCGGGAGCCGGCGGGGCCAGCGCGGGTGGCTGTCGGTGACGCCGATGTGGAGGCGCTCCTCGCGCTCCAGACGGACGTCGACCGTGAAGGTGGGCGACTGGCCGAAGGTGTGCAGGACGGCGTTGGTGGCGAGTTCGGAGACCATCAGGCGGATCGCGTCCGCCAGGTCCCCGCCGTCGTCGAGGCCCCACCCGTCGAGGACCTCCGCGACGTACCGCCGGGCCGTGGGGACCGACGCGGGGTCGCTCGGCAGCGTGACGGATGCTTCCTGGTGGTCTGCCATGGCGACGCTGTCCCTTTCCCGCCGGGGCTTCGGCCCCGGATCGCGCTTCGCGTCAGAGTGCCACCGATCGTGCCGCCCCGGCAGGCGTTCCACCAAGATATGTCCCCATCTGTCGCCCGAAGCGGTGAACTCTGCGGCCCGTGGCCGCGCTTGAGCCCCGGACGGCCCGTCAGACCTTCGGCGCGGTCCGCAGGATCGTTTCGACCGCGCGCGCGATCTCCGCGTCCGTCAGATCGGCCCGTGCGGTGAGCCGGAGCCGGGAGATGCCGTCGGGGACGGACGGGGGCCGGAAGCAGCCGACCGCCAGGCCCTGTTCGCGGCAGTCCGCCGCCCAGCGCAGCGCCGCCTCCGGGAGGGCGCGTGCACCGAGACGACGGCCGCGTCGGGCCGGGCCGCCGTGCGCCCGGCGTCCGTGAGCAGCCGGTGCAGGGTGGTGGCGACCGTACGGGCCCGCTCGGCGAGGCCCGGTTCGGCGGCGATCAGGCGCAGGCTGGCGAGCGCGCCGCCGCGGCGGCGGCGCGAGGCCGGTGTCGAAGATGAAGGTGCGGGCCGCGTTCACCAGGTGCTCGATCACCCGGGCCGGGCCGAGGACGGCGCCGCCCTGGCTGCCGAGGGACTTGGAGAGCGTGAGGGTGGCGACGACGTCCTCGTCGCCCGCGAGCCCCGCCTCGTGCAGGGCGCCCCGGCCGCCGTCGCCGAGGACGCCGAAGCCGTGGGCGTCGTCGACGACGAGCCCGGCGCCGTGCGCGCGGCAGGCGTCGGCGAGCTCCGGGAGCGGGGCCCTGTCGCCGTCGACGGAGAAGACGGAGTCGCTGACGACCAGGGCCCGGCGGCCCGGGTGCGCGTCCAGGGTCTTGGCGACGGCCTCGGCGTCGCCGTGCGGGACGACGACGGCCTCGGCGCGCGCGAGGCGGCAACCGTCCACGATCGAGGCGTGGTTGGAGGCGTCGGAGACGATCAGGAGTCCCGGCCGCCGAGCGCGGTGAGCGCGGCGAGGTTCGCGGTGTAGCCGGAGGAGAAGACGAGGGCCGCCTCGAAGCCGCAGAACTCGGCGAGTTCGCGCTCCAGGCGGGTGTGCAGCCGGGTGGTGCCGGTGACGAGCCGCGAGCCGGTGGAGCCGGCGCCCCAGCGCCGGGCCGCCTCGGCCGCCGCCTCGGTGACCTCGGGGCGGCGGGTGAGGCCGAGGTAGTCGTTGCCCGCCAGGTCCAGGAGGTCCGACTCGGCCGCCCGGGGCCGCAGCGTCCGGACGAGCCCGGCCTCGGCCCGGCGGCGCGCCTCGGCCTCGGTCCAGTCGAAGGCGCTACGGCGCGGGCCCGCGCCCGCGCGCCCCGGCTCGTACGTCCCCGACGCGTCCGTCCTCGTCCCGTGGCATGCGGCGATCCTTTGTAGGCAGCGCACAGACCCTAACCGCAGGACGCGGAGGCCGGGGTGTGGTCATCCACACACCTCTATCGGGGCCGTTTGTTCGGATCCTCCTTGGCCCGGAGGCGGGCGGTAGGCAGGATCTGCGGTTATGGACCTGCTGAACACGCTGGTGGAGAAGGGGCTGCGGCGCGAGCTGCCGACCCGTGAAGAAGCGCTCGCCGTCCTGGCGACCTCCGACGACGAACTGCTCGATGTGGTGGCGGCGGCCGGCAAGGTGCGCCGTCAGTGGTTCGGGCGGCGGGTGAAGCTCAACTACCTGGTCAACCTGAAGTCCGGTCTCTGTCCCGAGGACTGCTCGTACTGCTCGCAGCGGCTCGGCTCGAAGGCCGAGATCCTCAAGTACACCTGGCTGAAGCCGGACGAGGCCTCGCAGGCCGCGGCTGCGGGCGTGGCGGGCGGCGCCAAGCGGGTCTGCCTGGTGGCCAGCGGCCGCGGTCCGACGGACCGGGACGTGGAGCGCGTCGGGAAGACGATCGAGGCGATCAAGGAGCAGAACGAGGGCGTCGAGGTGTGCGCCTGCCTCGGTCTGCTCTCGGACGGGCAGGCGGAGCGGCTGCGGGAGGCCGGCGCCGACGCGTACAACCACAACCTGAACACCTCCGAGGCCACGTACGGGGACATCACCAAGACCCACACGTACGCGGACCGCGTGGACACCGTGCAGAAGGCGCACGCCGCCGGTCTGTCGGCCTGCTCGGGCCTGATCGCGGGCATGGGCGAGACCGACGAGGACCTGGTCGACGTCGTGTACGCGCTGCGCGAGCTCGACTCCGACTCGGTGCCGGTCAACTTCCTGATCCCCTTCGAGGGCACCCCGCTCGCCAAGGAGTGGAACCTCACCCCGCAGCGCTGCCTGCGGATCCTCGCGATGGTCCGGTTCGTCTGCCCCGACGTCGAGGTGCGGATCGCGGGCGGCCGCGAGGTGCACCTGCGCTCGATGCAGCCGCTGGCGCTGAACATCGCGAACTCGATCTTCCTCGGCGACTACCTGACCAGCGAGGGCCAGGCCGCCAGGCCGACCTGGACATGATCGCGGACGCGGGCTTCGAGGTGGAGGGCGCCGGCACGACCACGCTGCCGAAGCACCGCGCGGACGCGCTCGCCGCGGCGGGCGCGACGGGCGGCTGCGGTTCGACGGCCTCGGCGGGCTGCGGCTCGGAGTCCTCGGCCGAGGGCGCGGGCTGCGGCTCGCACGCCGAGGCGGGCGGCGGCTGCGGTCCCTGCGGCGGCCACGCGGCGCCCGTGCGCACCTCGGACGAGGCCCGCACCGACCTGGTGGCCGTGCGCCGCCGGGGCGCCGGAACGGACCTCGCGCCGAATGCGTAACGACGAGCTCCTCGCCCTGGACCGGGCGCACGTCTGGCATCCGTACGGCCCCATGCCGGGCCGTACGGACCCGCTGGTCGTCGAGTCCGCCTCCGGTGTGCGCCTCCGGCTCGCCGAACCCGTGCACGGACAGGCCGAGTTGATCGACGGCATGTCCTCGTGGTGGTCGGCGCTGCACGGCTACAACCACCCCGTGCTCAACGAGGCGGCGCACGACCAGCTGGGCCGGATGAGCCACGTCATGTTCGGCGGGCTCACCCACGAGCCGGCCGTCCGGCTCGCCACCCGGCTGGTCGAGATCACCCCGGAACCGCTCCGGCACGTCTTCCTCAGCGACTCCGGCTCGGTCTCCGTCGAGGTCGCGGCGAAGATGTGCCTGCAGTACTGGCGCTCGGTGGGCCGGCCCGGCAAGCAGCTGCTGATGACCTGGCGCGGCGGCTACCACGGTGACACCTGGCAGCCGATGTCCCTGTGCGACCCCGAGGGCGGGATGCACGAGCTGTGGTCGGGCGTGCTCCAGCGCCAGGTCTTCGTGGACGCGCCGCCGGTCACGTACGAGGAGTCGTACGCCCGGATGCTGCGGGAGCAGATCGCGCTCCACGCGGACGAGGTCGCCGCGGTGATCGTGGAGCCGGTGGTGCAGAACGCGGGCGGGATGCGCTTCCACCCGCCGGAGTACCTGCGCGTCCTGCGCGAGGCGTGCGACGAGCACGGTGTGCTCCTGGTCTTCGACGAGATCGCGACCGGCTTCGGCCGCACCGGCACGCTGTTCGCCGCCGACCGGGCCGGGGTCTCGCCCGACGTGATGTGTCTGGGCAAGGCCCTGACGGGCGGCTACCTGTCGATGGCGGCGACGCTCTGCACGACGGAGATCGCCGAGGGCATCTCGCGCGGCGAGGTTCCCGTCCTGGCGCACGGGCCGACCTTCATGGGCAATCCGCTGGCCTCGGCGGTGGCCTGCGCGTCGATCGACCTGCTGATGTCCCAGGACTGGGAGCTGGAGGTCAAGCGCATCGAGGCGGGACTCCGCGAGGGGCTCGCGCCCGCCGCGGAACTCCCCGGTGTGCGCGAGGTGCGGGTGCTCGGCGCCATCGGCGTCGTCCAGCTCGACCACGACGTCGACATGGCCGCGGCCACGGAGGCGGCGGTCCGGGCGGGCGTGTGGCTGCGCCCGTTCCGCGACCTGATCTACACGATGCCGCCGTACGTGACGGGCGACGAGGACCTGGCCAGGATCTGCGCGGCGGTACGGGCGGCGGCGCGGGCGGGCTGACGCCGTCGTGGCGGGGCGCCGGAAGGCTCCCCGCCGGGACCCGCACCCGCACGAGCCGCACCGAACAAGGAAGGACGCCCCATGGGCATCATCATCGTGACCGGCACCGGCACGGAGATCGGCAAGACCGTCGTCACCGCGGCCGTCGCCTCCGTCGCCACCGCCGCCGGCCGCTCCGTCGCCGTCCTCAAGCCCGCCCAGACCGGCGTCGGTCCGGACGAGCGGGGCGACGCCGACGAGGTCGTACGCCTCTCGGGCGCCGCGGCCTCCAGCGAACTGGGCCGTTTCCGGAGCCGCTGGCCCCAACACGGCCGCCCGCCGGGCTGGGCTCGCCCGGTCGGGCCCGGGAGGTCGCCGAGGCCGCCCGGAAGCTGGCCGAGGAGCACGACCTGGTGCTCGTGGAGGGCGCGGGCGGGCTGTTCGTCCGCTTCGACGAGGAGGGCGGCACGCTCGCCGACGCGGCCGCGCTGCTCGGCGCGCCGGTCCTGGTGGTGGTCCCGGCCGGTCTGGGGACGCTCAACCCGACGGCCCTGACGGCCGAGGCGCTGCGGGCGCGCGGGATCGAGCAGCTGGGCGTGGTCGTCGGCAGCTGGCCGGACGCCCCGGACCTGGCGGCGCGCTGCAACCTGGCGGACCTGCCGAAGGAGGCGGGCGCTCCGCTGCTCGGAGCCGTACCGGAGGGTTCGGGAGCGCTCGACCCCAAGGAGTTCCGGGCGGCGGCGGGCGGCTGGCTGGCGCCGGCGCTCGGCGGCACGTGGGACGCGGAGGCGTTCACCGAGGCGCAGGCGGCACCGCTGCCCGTGGGCTGACGGCGCGCGGACGGCACTCCTCCCCGCGGGCCGACGGCGCGCGGACGGCACTCCTCTCCGTACGCTGGCGGCATGCGCGCACGAGTTCAGGAGATCGTCTTCGACTGCGCCGCCCCGGCGGCGCTCGTCCGCTTCTGGGCCGGGCTCCTCGGCGGCGCACCCGTCGACCGGAGCGCCGACTGGTCCTACGTGGATCCGCCGGAGTTCGTACGGATCGCCTTCCAGCGGGTGCCGGAGGGCAAGGCCGTGAAGAACCGGCTCCACCTCGACGTGGAGGTGGCGGATCCGGCGCGGGCGGCGGAGGAGGCGCTGCCGCTCGGGGCGGTCGCGGTCGGCGGGCTCGTCACCGACGAGCAGGGCTCCTTCCAGGTCATGCGGGACCCGGAGGGCAACGAGTTCTGCTTCGTGACGGGATGAGGTGACCGGCCATGACGCCTCCCGGCTCGCCTCCCCGGGTCCACCACCCGCTGTTCGCCCGCTTCTACGCCCGGTTCAGCGCCTCGGCCGACGCGCGGGGCGGGCTCGGCGCCCTGCGGACGGAGCTGCTCGCCGGGCTCTCCGGCCGGGTCGTGGAGATCGGTGCCGGGAACGGCCTGAACTTCGCGCACTGTCCGGCCGGGGTCACCGAGGTCGTGGCCGTCGAGCCGGAGGACCGTCTGCGCGGGCTGGCCGAGGAGGCCGCGCGCCGGGCCGCCGTCCCGGTGACCGTGCTGCCGGGGACCGCCGAGGCGCTGCCGGGGCCGGACGGCGCCTTCGACGCGGCGGTGGCCTCGCTGGTGCTGTGCACCGTACGGGACGTGCCGGCGGCCCTCGCCGAGCTGCGGCGGGTGCTGCGTCCCGGCGGCGAGCTGCGGTTCTTCGAGCACGGGGCGGCGGACACGCCGGGGCTCGCGCGGGTGCAGCGGGGCCTGGACCGCACGGTGTGGCCGCTGCTGTTCGGGGCTGCCACACCTCCCGCACCCCGCTCGCGGCGATCGAGGAGGCCGGTTTCGGCCTGGTCGCGTACCGCTCCTTCGACGTCCCGGAGCGGGGTCCCCGGCTGCCGTCCTCCCCTGTGTGCTGGGCACGGCCCGGCGGTAATCCCTGGCAGCGCCGCCCTGTCATCTGATGGGATCGGGCCATGATCGATGTGAAGATTCGCGCCGCCGTGACCGACGAGGCGGAGGCCGTCCTGGCCTTCTGGCGGGAGGCGGCCGAGGCACGTCCGTCTCCGACGACGTGCGCGGGTGACCCTGCTCCTGGAGCGCGACCCCGAGGCGCTGCTCCTGGCCACGCTGCCCGACGGGCGGATCGTGGGGTCCGTGATCGCGGGCTGGGACGGCTGGCGTGCCTCGCTCTACCGGCTCGCCGTGCTGCCCTCGCACCGCCGGCAGGGCGTCTCGACCGCGCTCCTGCGCGCGGCGGAGGAGCGTTTCGCCGCGCTCGGCGGGCGCCGTGCGGACGCGATGGTCCTGGTGGCGAACGAGACGGCGCACGCCGCGTGGGGGCCGCGGGGTACGAGCGGCAGGAGCAGTGGCGCCGCTGGGTGAAGCCGTTCGGAGGCTGAGGGCGGGCCGATCATCACACCGCTTTGCCGATCCTTTACCATGGTGTCTCATCCCGACGACCGAAAGGTGTGAACGTCCGCCCATGGGCGAGCCCCCCAGTAGCACTGGTTCCGACCATCGACATCGAGCGATCCCTCTCCCTCTGGCCGATCATGGGACGGAGGTGAACCGATGACCGAAGTGCTTCTGCTCGTGGTGGCGCTGCTGCTCGCTCTCGCGTGCGGCGCGTTCGTCGCGGCCGAGTTCTCCCTGACCACGGTCGAGCGCGGCGAGCTCGAAGCCGCCGCCGAACGGGGCGAGCGGGGGGCGGCGAGCGCGCTCAAGGCCGTCCGCTCGCTCACCTTCCAGCTCTCCGGCGCCCAGTTGGGCATCACGGTGACCAACCTGGTCGTCGGCATGCTCTCCGAGCCCTCGATCGCCAAGCTGATCCGAGGCCCCGTCGAGGCGCTCGGTCTCTCGCCCTCGGTGGCCTCCTCGGTCGCCCTCGTCCTGGGCACCGCCCTGTCGACCGTCGTCCTGATGGTCGTCGGCGAGCTGGTCCCCAAGAACTGGGCGATCTCCTCGCCGCTGGCCGTCGCGAAGGTGGTGGCCACCCCGCAGCGCGTGTTCACGGCCGCCTTCAAGCCGTTCATCAGCCATCTCAACAACACCGCGAACCGGCTCCTGCGCCGCCTCGGCCTGGAGCCGACCGAGGAGCTGGCCTCCGCCCGCTCCCCGCAGGAGCTGGTGGCGCTCGCCCGGCACTCCGCGAAGGAGGGCGCCCTGGAGGCGGACACGGCCGAGCTGTTCGTCCGCACCCTCAACCTGGCGGAGCTGACCGCGGAGAACGTGATGACGCCCCGCGTGCAGGTCACCGCCCTGGAGGTGCAGGCCACCGCCGAGGACGTCGCCAACGCGACCCGCGCGACCGGCCTGTCCCGCTTCCCCGTCTACCGGGGCAGCCTCGACGCCGTCGTCGGCATCGCCCACATCAAGGACGTCCTGGCGATACCGGCCGAGGAGCGGCCCCGCCGCCGGATCGGCGAGATGCTCCGCGAGCCGCTGCTCGTCCCCGAGACGCTCACCGTGGACCGGCTGCTCGACCGGCTGTCCGGCAGGCAGACGATGGCCGTCGTCATCGACGAGTACGGCGGCACGGCCGGTGTCGTCACCCTGGAGGACATCGTCGAGGAGGTCGTCGGCGAGGTGCGCGACGAGCACGACCCGCACGAGACGCCGGACCTGGCGCGGGCGGGCGAGGACGCGGACGGGCGCGAGCTGTGGTCCGCCGACGGCGCCGCCCGTACGGACCAGCTGGCCGCGATCGGCCTGCGGGTGCCGGACGGCCCGTACGAGACGCTCGCGGGCGCCCTCGCGACGGAGCTCGGCCGCATCCCCGCCGCCGGGGACAGCGTGGAACTGGCCGGCTGGCGGCTCGACGTCGTCGACGCCTCGGGCGGCGCGCCGCGCGCGTGCTGCTGCACGCCCCGCGCACCCGCCGGGGACGAGTCCGGGGAGGCCGGCCGATGATCGCGATCCAGTTGTTGATCGGTCTGCTGACGCTGGTCGTCAACGCCTTCTTCGTCGGCGCCGAGTTCGCCCTGATCTCGGTCCGCCGCAGTCAGATCGAGCCCCTGGCCGAGGCCGGGAACCGGCGGGCGCGCAGCGTCATCTGGGGCCTGGAGCACGTCTCCGCGATGCTCGCGGCGGCGCAGCTCGGCATCACGCTCTGCACCCTGGTCCTCGGCATCGTCGCCGAACCGGCCATCGAGCACCTGCTCGAACCGGTCTTCGACGCGGTCGGCGTGCCGCACGGCGTGGCCGCCACGGTCTCGTTCGCCATCGCGCTGGCCCTGGCGACGTATCTGCACATGCTGCTCGGCGAGATGGTGCCGAAGAACATCGCGCTCGCCGAGCCGTCGCGCTCCGCGCTGCTCCTCGGGCCGCCCCTGGTGACGCTCGCGCGGGCGCTGCGCCCGGTGATCTTCGCGATCAACGCCTTCGCCAACACCCTGCTCAAGCTGTTGCGGGTGGAGACCAAGGACGAGGTCTCGGCGACCTTCTCGGACGACGAGCTGGCCCGGATGGTCACCGACGCGGGCGACGCGGGTCTCCTGGACGACCGGGCCGCCGAGCGGCTGCACGACGCCCTGGAGCTGGGCCGGCGCCCGGTGCGGGACGTCGTGATGCCGGCGGAGAAGGTGGTGTACGCGCAGGTGGGCACCACACCGGAGGAGCTGGAGGCGCTGGCGGCGCGGACCGGGTTCTCCCGCTTCCCGGTGCTGGACGCCGAGCGCCGCATCCTGGGCTATCTGCACGTCAAGGACGCCCTGGACGCCGCTCCGCGCGAGGTGCCGTTCCCGGTGTCGGCCCTGCGGCCGATCGCCCGGGTCCAGGCGGCGACGCCGCTCGACGACGTCCTCACCGCGATGCGCCGCAGCCGGACGCACTTGGCGGCCGTGCTCGACGAGGACGGCAAGCCGGCCGGCCTCGTGACCATGGAGGACGTGCTGCGCGAGCTGGTGGGGCGCCCGCGGGCGTGACGCGCCGCGAACGGAGGGCCCCGGGCACCCGCCCGGGGCCCTCCCGCGTGTCAGAACGCGGTGGCGGCGAGCCAGTCGTCGAGCAGGTCCCGGTCGCCGGTGCGCGTGAAGCGCGGGTCGCCGGCGGCGTACCGGCGGTGCAGCAGGAGCAGCAGCTCCCCGCGTCCGCCGTGACGCCGGCGGTCGGCTCCGCCCCGCCGGCGTCACGGCTCCAGGTGAAGCCGCCCCGCCGAGCACGAGGGTCCGCACGGCGCCGGTGTCGCGGGCGGTGAGGCGGAGGACGGCGCCGTCGCGGTCGAGGTGGGCGAGGGGTTCGGCGATCCAGGGGACGTACGGGGCGTCGGTGAGGAAGTGGTCGAGGGCGTCGACTGCCACGCGGGGTCGATCGCCCCGGCGGCCCCGCCGAGGGCGAGCTCGGCGTCCGCGAGGTGGACCACCGCCTCGGAGAGCAGCCGCCGCGGTAGTACCGGGCGTGCGGATCCGCGCCCGGCGACCAGACCGGAAGGCCCGGGTCGGTGGTGCGCAGGGCCGTGAGCACGCTCTCGGCGCCCGTGGTCAGCCAGTCGGCGTACGCGGCGGGGTCCGGCGGCAGGTCGAGCGGGACGTCCCGCTCGTGGACGCGGACGGCGGCCTGGGTGCGCACCAGGTGCCCGGTCCAGCGGTGGACCGCGCCGAGGTGCCGGGTGAGGTCCGCGAGGGTCCAGCCGGGGCAGGTGGGGACCGGGGTGGCGGGATCGGCCTCGCGCACGAGGGCGGCGAAGCGCCGCACGTGCGCGGCGACGGCGTCGCAGGCGGCGGCGTGGGCGTCCCCGGTGAGGCCGAAGCCCTCGGAGACCCTGAGCAGCTCCTCCCGCCGGGGCCCCGGCGGCTGCCGCAGCGCCGCCGCGCGGAACAGTCCGTCGAGGGCGCGGCGGTCGGTGGCGCCGAGTCCGTCCAGGGTGGACGCGGTGCTCTCCAGCCACTGCACGGCCGTGTCCGGATCGAGGACCTCGTCGTCGGAGGTCTCGACCGCCGTCACCAGCTCCGCCAGCGCCTCGGTCAGCGTGTTCAGGAGCGCGTCGCTCATCGGGTTTCCCTCCCGGGTTCTCCACGGCACCCCGCGCATACCGCGCGGTATGATCGCTCCGCCATGGAGATCAATGCCACGTACAACAGTCTCGTCGCCGTCGGGGACAGCTTCACCGAGGGTATGTCGGACCTGAAGCCCGACGGCTCCTACCGGGGCTGGGCCGACGTCCTCGCGGGCGGCTCGCGGCCCGCTCCCCGGCTTCCGCTATGCCAATCTGGCGGTGCGCGGCAAGCTCATCGGGCAGATCGTCGACGAGCAAGTCGACCTGGCCGCAGGGATGAAGGCCGATGTGGTGACCCTGGTCGGCGGGCTCAACGACACCCTCCGGCCGAAGGTCGACATGGTCCGGGTGCGGGACCTGCTCACCGAGGCAGTGGAACGCCTCACACCCTCCTGCGGGCAGCTGGTCCTCATGCGCAGCCCCGGCCGCAACGGTCCGGTGATGGAGCGCTTCCGCCCCCGGATGGAGGAGCTGTTCGCGCACGTCGACGCGCTCGCCGCCCGGCACGGCGCCCTGGTCGTCGACCTGTACGGGGCCCCGTCGCTCGGCGACCCCCGGCTGTGGGACGTGGACCGGCTCCACCTGACGGCCGACGGGCACCGGCGGGTCGCCGAGGCCGTGTGGCAGGCGCTCGGCCTGGCGCCCGAGGAGGACTGGCGCGCGCCGCTGCCCCGGCCGCGCGACCCGGCTGGGCGAGCCGCCGGATCGCGGACGCCCGCTTCGCCAGGGAGCACCTGGGTCCGTGGATCGGACGGCGTCTGACCGGCCGCTCGTCGGGCGACGGCCGCGCCCCCAAGCGGCCGGAGCTGCTGCCGTACGAGCCCCCGGCCGGCCACTAGGGCGCGCGCGTGACCTGGGTCTCGTAGCAAGCTCCACACCGGACCGTGGCGCTGGCCTGCAGAAACCACCAGTAAACTCTGTCCACGTGACTGCTGTGACTGCGAAGCCCCGCATCCCCAACGTTCTGGCCGGCCGCTACGCCTCCGCGGAGCTCGCCGTCCTCTGGTCCCCCGAGCAGAAGGTGAAGCTGGAGCGTCAGCTGTGGCTCGCCGTGCTGCGTGCGCAGAAGGACCTCGGGATCGAGGTTCCGGACGCCGCCCTCGCCGACTACGAGCGCGTCCTCGACCAGGTCGACCTCGGCTCCATCGCCGAGCGCGAGAAGGTCACCCGGCACGACGTGAAGGCCCGGATCGAGGAGTTCAACGCCCTCGCCGGCCACGAGCACGTCCACAAGGGCATGACCTCGCGCGACCTCACCGAGAACGTCGAGCAGCTGCAGATCCGGCTCTCCCTGGAGCTGATGCGGGACCGCACGGTCGCCGTCCTCGCCCGCCTCGGCAAGCTCTCCGGCGAGTACGCGGAGCTGGTCATGGCCGGCCGCTCGCACAACGTCGCCGCCCAGGCGACCACCCTCGGCAAGCGCTTCGCGACGGCGGCGGACGAGCTGCTCGTGGCCTACGCCCGCCTGGAGGAGCTGCTCGGCCGCTACCCGCTGCGCGGCATCAAGGGCCCGGTCGGCACCGCCCAGGACATGCTGGACCTGCTCGGCGGCGACGCCGGCAAGCTCGCCGACCTGGAGCAGCGGATCGCCGGCCACCTCGGCTTCGCGCACGCCTTCACCTCGGTCGGCCAGGTCTACCCGCGCTCGCTCGACTACGACGTGGTCACCTCGCTGGTGCAGCTGGCCGCCGCGCCGTCCTCGATCGCCAAGACGATCCGTCTGATGGCGGGCCACGAGCTGGTCACCGAGGGCTTCAAGCCCGGCCAGGTCGGCTCCTCGGCGATGCCGCACAAGATGAACACCCGCTCCTGCGAGCGCGTCAACGGCCTCATGGTCATCCTGCGCGGCTACGCCTCGATGACCGGCGAGCTGGCGGGCGACCAGTGGAACGAGGGCGACGTGTCCTGCTCCGTGGTCCGCCGCGTGGCGCTGCCCGACGCGTTCTTCGCGCTGGACGGCCTCCTGGAGACCTTCCTCACCGTGCTCGACGAGTTCGGCGCCTTCCCGGCCGTCGTCGCCCGCGAGCTCGACCGCTACCTGCCGTTCCTGGCGACCACGAAGGTCCTCATGGGCGCGGTGCGCGCCGGCGTGGGCCGCGAGGTCGCCCACGAGGCCATCAAGGAGAACGCCGTCGCCTCCGCCCTCGCCATGCGCGAGCAGGGCACCGTGCAGAACGAGCTCCTCGACAAGCTGGCCGCCGACGAGCGGATCCCGCTGGACCGCGCGCAGCTCGACGAGCTGATGGCCGACAAGCTGTCCTTCACGGGCGCCGCCGCCGACCAGGTCGCGGCCGTGGTCTCCCGCATCGAGGAGATCCTCAAGCAGCACCCGGAGGCCGCCGCCTACACCCCCGGCGCGATCCTCTGACCCGGACCCCCGGTTCACCCAGCAGGAGCTGGAGGCCGCCCGCGACCGCGTCGTCCCCGACGTGGTCGCGGGCGGCCTTCCGTGCTCTTCTGCGGGATCAACCCGGGTCTGACGACGGCCGCCACCGGCCACCACTTCGCCCGGCCGGGCAACCGCTTCTGGCCGGTGCTGCACCTCTCCGGCTTCACCCCGAGGCAGCTGCGGCCGGACGAGCAGGAGGAACTCCTGACGTACGGGCTCGGGATCACGAACGTGGTGGCGCGGGCGACCGCGCGGGCCGACGAGCTGAGCCGCGAGGAGTACGTGGAGGGCGGCCGCCTCCTCGTCGAGAAGGTGGAACGCCTCGCGCCGCGCTGGCTCGCGGTGGTCGGCGTGACCGCGTACCGCACGGCCTTCGGGGAACCCAGGGCCGCGATCGGGCCCCAGGAGCGGACGATCGGCTCCACCCGCGTCTGGGCGCTGCCCAACCCGAGCGGTCTCAACGCGCACTGGACGGCGGCGACGATGGCGGAGGAGTACGCCCGGCTGCGGGAGGCCGCGGAGGGGTCCTAGGACGGGCGGTCCCGGCGGGTCCGGATCGTTCCGGTCCCTCCGGATCCCGCGCGGGGGCGGCACTCGCCGCATGCGGGGCCATTGAGTACCATCCGCCGGAGAGGCGCACGAGCTGGGAGGAAACACTGTGGGGCGGCTGACCGGCGGGGATCCGTCTGCTGCGGCGGATCAACTCCGCGGTGGTGCTCCATGCCCTGCGCGGCGCCGACGCGCCCACGCTCACGGATCTGACCCGGGTCACGGGCCTGTCGCGGCCCACGGTCGAAGGGGTCGTCGAGGGGCTCATGGAGAGCGGCCTCGTCGTCGAGTCGGCGCCCGAGGAGGGCGAGACGCGGCGGCAGGGGCGGCCGGCGCGGAGGTTCCGCTTCCGTGCGGAGGCCGGTCATCTGCTCGGCATCGAGATCGGCCCGCACCGCGTGGCCGCCCTGCTCTCCGGTCTGGACGGTCGGATCATCGGCGCCGGGTCCCGCGAGGTGTCGGAGACGGCGCCCGAGGACGAGCGCCTGGACCGGGTCCGTACGGTCGTCGCGGACGTGCTGCGCAGGGCCGGGGTCCCCGGTCCAACCTGCGGGCCGTGGGCGTCGGCACGCCCGGCATCGTGGAGGCCGACGGCACCGTGCGCCTCGGCACGGCGCTGCCCGGCTGGACGGGCCTCGCGCTCGGCGAGCGGCTGCGGCGCTCCTTCCGCTGCCCGGTGATCGTGGAGAACGACGCCAACGCGGCGGCGGTCGCCGAGCACTGGAAGGGTGCCGCGACCGACTCCGACGACATCGTCTTCGTCCTGGCCGGGCTCAGTCCCGGGGCCGGTTCGCTGATCGGCGGCCGGCTGCACCGCGGTTTCGGCGGGGCGGCCGGGGAGATCGGCGCCCTGCACCTGCTCGGCCGGGGCGTCACCCCGAGCACCTGCTGTCGACCACGGACGAGCCGCTGCACCCGCTCGACGAGCAGGCCGTCGCGGAGGTCTTCGCGCTGGCCCGCAAGGGCGACGCGCGTGCCCAGGCGGCGGTGGAGCGGTTCATCCAGCGGCTCGTGCACGACGTGGCGGCGCTGGTCCTCGCCATCGACCCCGAGCTGGTGGTCGTGGGCGGCTGGGCGGCCGGTCTCGACGGGTGCTCCAGCCGCTGCGCGAGGAGCTGGCCCGGTTCTGTCTGCGGCCGCCGCGGGTGGTGCTGTCCCTGCTCGGCGAGGCCGCGGTGGGCACGGGCGCCCTGCGGCTCGCCCTGGACCACGTCGAGGAGCAGTTGTTCGCCGTCGAGCGCACGGTGACGGCCCGCCGCTGAGCCCCGGAGGGGCGGCGACGGGCCGGTGCGCGTGGGCGCGGTCCTACGAGGCCATGACCAGGTCGACCGAGTCGCCGAAGGTGAGGCGGCAGGTGTCGGCGCGGTAGGTGGCCACGGAGACGGCGGCGGGACGCCCGGCGGAGAGGTAGCGGGTCGTCACGACGAGGACGGGCGCGCCCGGCAGCCGGTCGAGTTCCTTGGCGTCGTCGGCGCGGGCGGAGCCGAGCTCCACCGAGCGGTCCTGGCCGTCGAGGGCGAGGTGCTGGAGTTCGCGGAGCACGGCGCGGGCGCGGGCGGGTCCGGCGGGCGCGTCGATGGCGCTGAGGCCCGGGACGGAGCCGGCCGGCACGTAGAGCAGCTCGGCGGCGACGGGCTGGCCCTGGCTGATCCGCAGGCGGCGGACGACGTGCACCTGCTCGCCGGCCCCGGTCTCCAGGACGCGGGCGACGGCGGCCGGGACCGCGTCGGCGGCGGAGTCCTGGGGCTGCCAGGCCTCGTCGGCGACGCCGGGCCAGAGGTGCTGGGTGGTGGAGACGTCGACGCCGACGCGCGGCGGGGCGACCGTGGTGCCGACGCCGCGGCGGCGCTGGAGGCGGCCTTCCAGCTCCAGCTGCTCCAGGGCCTGACGGAGCGTGGCGCGGGCGACGCCGAAGCGGGCCGCGAGCTCGCGCTCGTTGGGGAGGATCTCCCCGACGGCGAAGTCCGAGTCGAGCGCTTCGCCGATCACCGTCTTGAGGTGCTGGTACTTCGGCTCCGGTACCGATGTGAGCTGCGTGGTCCCCACCCTGATCCTCCGCACATTCGCCGTGTCCCGCGGCGTTTTCCGCGCCCTTGTTTATTAAAGGTTCCTGCACTAACTCTGCGACCATAAGGCGAGGTACCCCCTTGGTCAAGACCAATCCTCCGTCGAACGCCCCCGAATGTGACCCTCTGACCTAGATCGTTCACAGGACGTTCGCGCCCCGTGAGCCCTGCGCAGCAAAGGCCCCGCCTCCCCGGTGGGGGCGGGGCGCGGGTGGTGCGGTCAGAGGCCGGCGAGGTGCCGGAGCTTGTCGGGGTTGCGGATGATGTGGACGCACTGGACGAGTCCGTCGCGCGTCTCGATCTGGAAGACGGTGTCGGGCCTCCCGTCGGCGAGGACGAGGACGGCGGGGGCGCCGTTGAGCTCCGGGAAGCGGATCTCGTACCCGGCCGCGTAGTCCCGGGCGACGGCGAAGAGGAAGCGGCCGACCTTGTCGGCGCTCTCGATGATCCGCAGCGGCGCCTTGGACTTGCCGCCGCTGTCGCCGACGAGCCGCGCGTCCGGGGCGAGGAGCGCGAGGAGTTCGCCGAGGTCGCCGCCGCCGCCGCGGTCAGGAAGCGCTCGGTGAGGTCGCGGCGCTCGGCCGGGTCGACGTCGTAGCGGGGCCTGCCCTCGTCGACGTGGCGCCGGGCGCGTCCGGCGAGCTGGCGCACGGCCGCCTCGGAGCGGTCGAGGGCGGCGGCGATCTCCCGTAGGGGAAGCCGAAGGCCTCGCGGAGCACGAACACGGCCCGCTCCAGCGGGGAGAGGGATTCCAGCACCACGAGGACCGCGAGCGAGACGGAGTCGGCGAGCAGCGCGCGCTCGGCGGTGTCGGGGGCGGCGGGGCCGAAGTCGGTGACGAGGGGTTCGGGGAGCCAGGGGCCGACGTAGGACTCGCGGCGGGCCTGCGCCTGGCGGAGCCGGTCGACGGCGAGCCGGGTGGTGATCCGCACGAGGAAGGCGCGCGGCTCGCGGACGGCGGCCCGGTCCGTGGCGGTCCAGCGCAGCCAGGCCTCCTGGACGACGTCCTCGGCGTCGGCGGCGCGGCCGAGCATCCGGTAGGCGACGCCGAGGAGCATCGGGCGGTGCTCCACGAAGAGTTCGGTGAGGGCGGCGGTGTCGGCGTCGACGCGGCTGCCGGTGCGGGCTTCGGCTTCGGCTTCGGCGGCGGCAGCGGCGGCGGCGGCAGCGGCCGGGATGTCGGTGGGCACGCGTCCATCCCAGCCCACGCCACGGGCCGTGTCCAGTTTCCGGCTCCTGTCTTGAACTCCTGGCTACCGAACGGTAATTCTTCTCACTGACGGGACGTCGGGAAGGTGGCGCCTGCCGGTGTCCGCGCAGCTGTCCACGACGAACCGAGGAGCCCGCATGCCCGCACGGATCGCGTTCACGACCGAGACCCCGGCGGGTCCCCGCACCATGTCCCTGGCGTACGAGCGGCGGGGCGCGGGCGAGCCCTGCTGCTGCTCCACGGCATCGGGCACCACTGGCAGGCCTGGGAGCCCGTCCTGGACGTCCTCGCCACCGAGCGCGAGGTGATCGCCGTCGACCTGCCCGGTTTCGGTTCCTCCGACGGGCTGCCGGAGGGCGTCGCCCACGACCTGTCCGCCGTCGTCCCCGTGCTCGGCGCCTTCTGCGAGGCCGTCGGCTTCGAGCGGCCGCACGTCGCGGGGAACTCGCTGGGCGGGCTGCTCGCCCTGGAGCTCGGCCGGGAGAAGCGGGTGCGCTCGGTCACCGCCCTCTCCCCCGCCGGCTTCTGGTCCGAGGGCGAGCGGCGGTACGCCTTCGGAACGCTGCGGGCCATGCGCGGGGCCGCCCTGTCGCTGCCCGTGCCGGTGATCGAGCGCCTCTCCCGCACGGCCGCCGGGCGCACCGTGCTCACCAGCACCATCTACGCGCGGCCCGGCCGCCGGTCACCCGAGGCCGTCGTCGCCGAGACGCTCGCGCTGCGCGGGGCCACCGGCTTCCACCAGACCCTCGCCGCGGGCCGGACCGCCCTCTTCCGCGACGACGTCCCTCGGTTCCCGTCACCGTCGCCTGGGGCAGCCGCGACCGGCTGCTGCCGCGCCGTCAGGGCGTCCGCGCCAAGCACGTGCTGCCCGGCGCGCGTCTGGTGCGGCTGCCCGGCTGCGGGCACGTGCCGATGAACGACGACCCGGCCCTGGTCGCACGCGTGATCCTGGACGGCAGTCGCTGAGTCCGGCAGGGGCTTCCGGGTGAACAGGCCGGTGCCGAGGGCGGCGCCTGCGCCCACGAGGAGGCTGCCGGCCGCCTGCGGGAGGCCGAAGGCGCCGCCGCCGACCAGTGCGGCGCTCAGGGCGGCGGCGATCGGGATGGCCCCGTATAGAGAGTGGCCCTCTCCATGCCGATGCGCTGGACGCCCATGTAGAAGAGGACGAACCCGACGACCGTGGCCAGGGCCGCCTGCCAGACCAGCGCCCCGCCTCCACGGGCGTCGGCATCCGTACGAACCCGGCGCCGTCCACGACCAGGCCGACGAGCGCCGCCTCGGCCGCGCCGATCCCGCACACGGCGGCCGTCAGCAGCTTCGGGCCGAGCAGCCGCAGCACCGGGACGGCGAGGACGGTGAACCCCACCTCGCCCGCGAGCGCCAGCACCGACCAGCCGATCCCGGCCGCGTCCGTCCGCCCCCAGCCCTGCACGGTGAAGGCGCCGGCGGCGACGAGCAGCGCCCGTACAGCACGGCGGGGCGGGCCTGCGGCCCTCGGTCAGCGGGACGAGGACGGCGACGACCACCGGGGCGCAGCCGACCAGGACTCCGGGCACGGCGGGTTCGGCGGTCCGTTCGGCGGCGAGGACGGCGAGGTTGAAGCCGACCATGCCGACGGCCGCGAGAAGGCCGAGCCGCAGCAGGTGACGGCCGGTCAGGAGCCGCAGCGGGGCGAGCCCGTCGCGGCCGAGCAGGGGCAGGAGGAGCAGGCAGGCGGCGGCGTAGCGGAGTGCCTGACCGCCCGCGTACGGGTAGGCGCCGAGCAGGCTGTTGGCGGTGAAGGAGGCGCCGACGAGGGCGTAGGCGAGGGCCACCAGGAGGACCCCGCGCAGGGCGTTCGCGTTCATGTCTCCGACGCTAGGAGGCCGGGCGGTCCGGGTTGAGGTCCACTTTCCTCACGCCATCGGGGACCACTTCTCTCCGGGTGCGGGGCGGTTCCGGCGTCCTCCGCGCCCTGTCCGGGCACCTGTCCCTGGACGTGGGCCACGGGCCCACGGGGCCCTCGGCATCATGGACCCCGACCGGGACCGATCGGCGAACTCCCGGACCGCTACGGCGAGAAGGGCCATGTGACATGAGGAGCCAGGGGCAGGCGGCCTGGGAGCTGCTGCTGCCGGCCGCCGCCACGCCGGCGCGGCGGCGGGGCGGGCGCTGCAGGAGGCGCTGCGGGAGGCCGTGCGCGCGGGGCGGCTCGCGGCCGGGACGCGGCTGCCGTCGAGCCGGGCGCTGGCGGCCGACCTCGGCGTCTCGCGGGGCCTGGTGACCGAGGCGTACGAGCAGCTGACGGCCGAGGGGTACCTGCGCAGCGACCGGGGTGCGGGGACCTGGGTGGGCGGGGCGGCCAGGGCGGCCGTGCGCGGGGCCCCTGACCCGGCCGGCCGGACGCCCGGGGTCCGGGTCGACTTCCGCCCCGGCACCCCGGACCTGTCACTGTTCCCGAGGAGCGCGTGGGCGGCGGCGCAGCGGTCCGTGCTCACGCGGCTCCCCACCCGGCGCTCGGCTACCCGGACCCGCGCGGACTGCCCGAACTGCGCGGGGCGCTGGCCGCGATGCTCGCGCGGCGGCGGGGCGTGGTGGCCGATCCGGAGCGGCTCGTGGTCTGTTCGGGCGTGGCGCAGGCGTCGACCCTGCTGGGCTTCGTCCTGCGCGCGCGTGGACTGCGGCAGGTGGGGATCGAGGACCCCGGAAGCCCCGAGCACGGGCGGCTGTTCGCCTCGACCGGCATGGAGACGGTGTGGCTGCCGCTGGACGAGGAGGGGCTGTGTCCGGGGCCGCTCGCCGACTCCGGGGTGCGGGCGGTGGTCGTGACGCCCTCGCACCAGTTCCCGTCCGGCATCAGCTGGTCGGCGGAGCGCCGGGCCGCGCTCCTCGACTGGGCGCGCGCGGTGGACGGCTACGTCCTGGAGGACGACTACGACGGCGACTTCCGCTACGACCGCGCGCCCGTCGGCGCGCTCCAGGGCCTCGACCCCGAGCGGGTGGCCTACGCGGGCTCCGTCAGCAAGTCGCTGGCCCCGGGGATGCGGCTCGGCTGGATGCTCGTCCCGGAGGCCCTGCTCGACGAGGTCGTCGAGCGCAAGCGGACGATGGACCTCGGCAATCCCGTACTCGACCAGGCCGTCCTCGCGGAGTTCGTGACGCGGGGCGGGTACGACCGGCAGCTGCGCCGCTGCCAACGCGCCTACCGGGAACGGCGGGACGCCCTGCTCGCCGCCCTCGCCGAGCACCTGCCCGGGACCGGGGTGAGCGGCATCGCGGCCGGACTGCACGTCATCGCGCGCGTACCGGCGCGGTTCGGGCCCCAGAGCGGTTCCTCGGGCGGGCGGCGGAGGCCGGGTCGCGCTGCGGCCGCTGGAGGAGTACGGCACCGCCCGGCCGGCCGACGGGGACGTGCGGCTCGTCATCGGGTACGCGCACCTGGCGCCTTCGGCCGTCGCCACGGGGATCCGGCTGGTGGCGGAGGCGTTGGGGCGCGGGTGACTGTTCACGCGGGGTTCGCGCGGGCGCCGCACCCGGTCGTTAGGCATGGGACGGCACGTCGTCCACGGCCCGAACGACCGACCCGGAGGCTCCTTCATGTCCCTTCTCGTACCCGGCGATTCCCCTCCCCGCCCGCCGCAGCGTGCTGCGCGGTTCGCTCGCCGCGTCGGCGGCGCTGACCCTCGGCGGCGCCGGCTTCGCCGCCCCGGCGTTCGCGCTGTCGGGGCGGCCCCGGGCCGAGTGGGGCGTGCAGGCGGGTGACGTCACGGCCTCCTCCGGTCTGGTGTGGGTGCGCGCGGACCGGCCGGCGCGGATGCTCGTGGAGACCTCGGCGACCGAGTCCTTCCGGCACGCGCGCCGCCACCTCGGGCCGCTGATCGGCGCGGACACGGACTTCACCGGCACCACCGCCCTGCGCGGCCTTCCGGCGGGCGAGCAGATCCACTACCGGGTCACCCTCGTCGACCCGGACGATCCGCGCCGGGCGGGCGAGCCGGTCCCCGGCACCTTCCGCACGGCTCCGGACCGGCGCCGCGACGGGGTCCGCTTCCTGTGGTCCGGGGACATCGCGGGGCAGGGCTGGGGCATCAACCCGGACATCGGGGCTTCCGGGCGTACGAGGAGATGCGCCGGCTCGACCCGGACTTCTTCCTGTGCAGCGGCGACACGATCTACGCCGACGGGGTCATCCAGCCGAGCGTGACCCTGCCGGACGGGCGGATCTGGCGGAACGTCACGACGCCGGAGAAGGCGAAGGTCGCCGAGACCCTCGACGAGTACCGGGGCAACTTCCGCTACAACCTGCTCGACCACAACGTCCGGGCCTTCAACGCGCAGGTGCCGTCGGTGGTGCAGTGGGACGACCACGAGGTGCGGAACAACTGGTACCCGGGGCAGATCCTGGACGACGCCCGCTACACGGAGAAGGACGTGGACGTCCTCGCGGCCCGCGCCTCGCGCGCGTTCGGCGAGTACTTCCCGGTCTCCACGCTCCACGCGCGCGGGGAGGGCCGCGAGCGGCGGGTGCACCGGGTGGTGCGGTACGGGCCGCTGCTCGACGTGTTCGTGCTCGACATGCGTTCGTACCGGAACGCCAACTCGCCCGGCCGCCAGGCCGACGACACCACCGGCATCCTCGGCGCCGAGCAGCTGGCCTGGCTCAAGCGGGAGCTGGCCGCGTCCAGGGCGGTGTGGAAGGTGATCGCGGCGGACATGCCGATCGGTCTCGTCGTCACGGACGGCCCGGCGAACTTCGAGGCGATCGCGCAGGGCGACCCGGGGGCGCCGCTGGGCCGGGAGCTCCAGATCGCGGAGCTGCTGCGGTTCGTGAAGCACCGGCGGATCACCGGCACGGTGTGGCTGACGGCGGACGTCCACCACACCTCGGCGCAGCACTACGCCCCGGAGCGCGCGGCCTTCCAGGACTTCGCCCCCTTCTGGGAGTTCGTGTCCGGCCCGCTGGCGGCGGGCGGCTTCCCGGCGAACGCCCTGGACGCGACCTTCGGTCCGGAGCGGGTGTTCGTGCGGGCGCCGGAGCGGGCGAACCTGTCGCCGATGGAGAGCCCGCAGTACTTCGGCGAGGTCGACATCGACGGCCAGAGCGGAGAGCTGACGGTGCGGCTGCGCGCCGAGGGCGGGACGGTGCTGTTCAGCAAGGTCCTCCAGCCGGGGCTGGTCGGGCAGTAGCCCCTGGTGGGAGGGCGGGCGCCGCTGATTGTCAGTGGCGGCGCCTAACGTCGTTCCCATGACGCGATCCGTACAGGCGCTCGTCCGCGTCCGCCCGTCCGCGCCGGAGTCCACGGACTCCGGCGCGGCCGTTCGGGCTGGAGACGGCGGGGCGCGGGGAGCAGGATGGGGGACGGGACGGTGAAGGTCGTGGAGACCGTGCTGAGTGACCACGTGACGGCCGGTGCGGAGCCCGCTGCCGGTGGCGGCGGGGAGGAGTCCGGCGTCGAGGAGCTGCTCGCGGCGGTGCGCGCCGGTGAGGCCGGCCGGGTGCCGGGGCTCCTGGAGCCGCTGGACGCCGCCGCGCGCGGGCGCGCGCTCGTCCGGCTGAAGGCCCTGCGCGCCGAGGTGCGCGCCGGGAAGTGGGCGGCCCCTCCGTACGTGCCGAGCCGCATCCGGAGCGCGCTGTACGTGGCGGGCGCGGGCTGTGTCCCGACGCCCGCGGAGGCCGCGAGCTGGCTCGGCGCGCCCGACCTCCGGGCCGAGAAGAAGGACGGGGCCCTGGCCCTCGCGGCGCTCGGCGACCGGGATCCGGAGTGGGCGGCGGACCTGGCGGGGCGCCTGGCCGGGCGCCGGAGCGTGGCGGAGGACGGTTATCCGCTGCTCCACGGGCTGATGGTCCGCGCCGGGCGCCCCGTTCCGCCGACCGACGGCTATGTCGCCGGCTGGGCCCGGCACCTCACCGGCGACCGGCTCGTGGAGCGGCTCCGGGAGGACCCGCGGACGCCGGTCCTGGTGGAGCACGCGCTCGGGATGGCCGAGGCCCCGAGCCGCTGACCCGGCCGCTCGGCCGCCGGCCGGAGAGGCACTGGCCCTCGGCGCTGCGGACCCTCGTCGGGGAAGGGGTCCTGGACCGGGCGCGGGTCCTGGACGCGTGCGTCTCGCGGCTGCCGCGCGGCGGCCCGGTCCGGAGCCTGCGCCTCCCGCTGGAGACGGTGCGGCTGCTCGCGCCGGACGCGGAGGAGCTGCGGGCCCGGATCCCGGACTGGGTCGGGATCGCGGCCGACGCGCCGTCGCTGGTCGCCGGGTACGCCCAGGACGTCCTGGCGGAACTGGCCTCGGCGGGGACGCTGCCGGTCGGCGCGCTGGCCGAGATGACGGCCGGCGTCCTCTTCCGTACCGAGAAGAAGCTCGTACGCGCCCAGTTGGCGCTGGTCGGCAGGGTGCTGGCGCGGGATCCGGGAGCGGCCGGGAGCTGCTGCCCGCGGTGACGGAGGCCTTCGGGAACGAGGACACCGAGATCCAGGAGCGGGCCCTCGGGCTGGTCGGCCGTCATCTGCCGGACGTGGACGCGGAGACGCGGCGCGAGCTGGCCGGGGCCGCCGGGCTGCTGAGCCCGACGCACCGGCGGGCCGCCGAGAGCTGTTCGGCGCGGACCTGGTGCGGGGTGGCCCTTTCGTACGAGGAGATCCTGCCGCCGGTGCCCGAGGCGCAGCGGGTCGCGCCCCGGCGAGGACGATCGAGGAGCTGGTGGCGGAGCTGGGCGTGAAGCGGCTCCCGGAGGAGCCCGTGGCGTTCGAGCGGGCGCTCGACGGGCTGGTGCGGCACGCGCACCGGGACCGGGCGGCGGTCGCGCAGGCGGTGCGGAAGGCCTTCCCTCGCCTCCGTGGGAGCGGGAGGCCCACTCCCCGCCCGGGGACCCCGGCATCCACCTGGTGCTCGCGGGGCTGCTCGGCCTGCTGGACCCGGCGCTCGTCGACTTGCGCCGCGGCGAGGGGCACGGCGCGGACGCCTGTCTCCACCAGGCCCTGTCGGGGTGCTCGACGCCCGGCTGTGGGAGGCCGCCGCCCTGGTCGGCACGGACGCGCTGCCGTTCCTCCTGGCCGCGCCGACCCGGCACACCGGGGCGATCGACCCGCCGGTCCTGGTGGAGCGGCTGCGGGAGTACCGGGAGGCGGGCGTCGAGCCCGCTCCGGCCGATCTCGCGCAGGCCCTCCTCCGGGTTCTGCGGGCCGATCCTTCGGCGGGGCGGGCGGCCGAGGAGGCGGTGGCGCTCGGCACCCCGGCCGGCCGGCGGCTCGCCGCCTGGCTGCGGCAGGACGCGCCCGTCGGGGCGACCGTGCGGTTCCTCCGGCGGGACGAGGACGGGACCCCGCAGGGGAGCACCTGTCCGACCGGACCGTGGTGGGGCTCGGTGAGCGCCCGGCGGTGCGGGCGGAGTTCCCGCCCGCTTTCCAGTGGCTCGGGGGCGTCCTGGAGGCGGCCCCGCCGCTGCCACCACGGGAGGAGGGCCGGGCGCTGTGGGCCCTGGTGCTGCCGGCCGACCGTGAGCTGCTCGCCGCCTGTCTCCTGCCGGCGCTCGCGCACTCCGCCGAGGCGGACGCGCGCGGCACGGCCGAACCGCTGACCGCGCTGGCCGAGGCCGACGGTCCGGTGGGCCGGGCGGTCCTGCTGGCGCTGGCGCTCGGCCTCGGCTGTGTGGACGCGGACGACCGGCTGCGCGCGGTGGACGCCGTGCTCGTCCTGGCGTCGCGGGGCGAGCTGGACGCCCGGCGGCTCGGCTCGGAGCTGGCGTGGCTGGTCGCGGAGGGCGCGGTCAAGCCGAACCGGCTGGCGGACGCGGCCCGGACGGCGGCCGCCACGGGGGCGTACGGGACGGTCTGGGCGGTCCTCGCGGCGATGCTTCCCGGGCTGCTGGAGCGGGCGACGGCGGCGAAGCCGGTCCACGGGCTCGGCGAGGTCCTCGCGGTCGCCGCCGACTGTGTGGAGCGGTGCGGGGCCCGCGACGAGGTCGCCGGGCTCGGGGCGCTCGCCTCGGGGCGGGGTTCCTCGCGGCTTCTGGTGCAGGCCAGACGGCTGCTGAGCGCACTCCGCCAGGGGACGATCAGGTTCTGACAGAAACGGGCTGAATCGACCTTTAAGTGCCAGATCGGCGCTTTAACCCGTCAGTCACAAAGCGTTCGTGATCACGCAACACCGCTGGGTCACAGTGAAGCCATGACCGATGTGACGTCTTCGAAGAGCACCCGCCGCCCGCACCACTGGCGGCACGACCTGATCGAGCTCGCCGCCATGTTCACCGCCGTGGTGGTGGCCGACACGATCGCCAAGACCATCGCCAAGGGCCCCGACGGGCCCTACCTCCTGGTCTTCTCGGCGATCGCGCTGGTCGCCACCGCCACCTTCCACACCTGGTGGGCGCGGCGGCACAGTCATGCCCCGCCCGCCGGTGACACCGGCGGGCACCCCACCCCCGAGCGGAGGGAGACGGAGTCCAGGGCGCCCGCCGAGACGACGCTGTGGCGGATGCGGACCACCGTCGCGGACACCCGGGCACCCTCGCCGCGCTGTGCACGGCCCTCGCTCGCCTGGGCGTGGACATCCTCACCCTCCAGACCCACCCGCTCGCCGACGGCACGGTCGACGAGTTCCTGCTGCGCGCCCCGCCGGCCTCTCCGCGCGGACCCTCGCCCACGAGACGGCGGCCGCCGGCGGCCGCGACACCTGGACCGAGCGGGCCGACGCCCACGACCTGGTGGACACCCCACCCGGGTCCTCGGCCTCGCCACCCGCACCGCGCTCGACGCGGCCGAACTGCCGCTCGCGCTGCGCCAGCTCCTGGGCCGCTGCACGCTCCACTCCGTGCCGGCCGTCTCGCTCACCGGCCGCCCGACCGGCGAACAGGCCCCGGTCGAAGGCGTCCTGGAGCGGACCGTGATGCGGCTGCGCGACCCGCACGGCGGCACCCTCGTCATCGAGCGGCCCCATCTTCCCTTCACCCCGACCGAGTTCGCGCGGGCCCGCGCCCTCGTCGAGCTCGACGCCCGGCTCGGCCTCCGCGTCCCGCGCAGCCAGGACGTGCTGACCCTCCCGAGGGCAACGAGATCACCGTCCGCCGCGCCGACCAGCGCGACCTGGCCGCCGCGCGCGCCATGCACGACCGCTGCTCCGCCCGCACCCTGGGCCTGCGCTACCACGGCCCGGTCGGCGACGCCGACCGCTACCTCGACCACCTGCTCAGCCCCGCTTCGGCCGCACCCTCGCCGTCCAGACCGCCTCGGGCCGCCTCGTCGCCCTCGGCCACCTGCTGTGGGACGGCGACGAGACGGAGGTCGCCCTCCTCGTCGAGGACGACTGGCAGCGGCGCGGCATCGGCGCCGAGCTCCTCGGCCGTCTGGTGGCGATGGCCGAGGAGACCGGCTGCGACAGCGTGTACGCCGTGACGCAGTCCTCCAACACGGGGATGGTGGCCGCGATGCGGGCGCTGAACCTCCCCTCGACTACCAGATCGAGGAGGGCACCCTGGTGATCACCGCCCGGCTGGCCCCGGCACCGCGACCGGCTGCCCGGACGCAGCAGGCGCAGCCGCACGAAGGGGCGCGGCGGGCGGAGCGCTGAGCGCCTGGGTCAGGTCGCGCCACAGGTCCTCGACGTCCTCCAGGCCGACCGACATCCGCAGGAGCCGGTCGCTGACGCCGGCCGAGCGCCGGTCTCCCTCGGCCACGATCCGGTGGCTGATGGAGGCCGGGTGCTGGATGAGGGTGTCGACGCTGCCGAGGCTGACCGCCGGGGTGATCAGGCGCACCCCGGCGATGACGTCGTGCGGGTCCCCGTACACCTCGAAGGCGATCATCGCGCCGCCGATCCGCGGGTAGTGGACGCGGGCGATCCGGGGTCGGTGGCGAGTCGCCGGACGAGCTCCGCCGCCGAGGAGGACGCCGCCCTGACCCGTACCGGGAGGGTGGAGAGGCCGCGCAGGAGCAGGTAGCCGGCGAGCGGGTGGAGCACTCCGCCGGTGGCGAAGCGGACCTGGCGGAGGGTGCGGGCGAACTCCTCGTCGCAGGCGACGACCCCGCCCATGACGTCGCCGTGGCCGCCCAGGTACTTGGTGGCGCTGTGCAGCACGATGCGGGCGCCCTGCTCGACGGGGCGCTGGAGCACCGGCGTGGCGAAGGTGTTGTCGACGAGCAGCGGGACGGAGCCGCAGGAGTGGGCGATGGCCCGGATGTCGGCCTCGGCGAGGGTCGGGTTGGCGGGCGACTCGACCATGACGAGGCCGGTGTCGGGACGTATCGCGTCGGCGATGCCCGCCGGGTCGGTCCAGGTCACCTCGGTGCCGAGCAGCCCGGCGTCCAGGAGGTGGTCGCTGCACCCGTACAGCGGGCGGACCGCGACGACGTGCCGCAGGCCCTGGCTCGCCCGTGCGAGGAGCACGGCGGTGAGGGCGGCCATGCCGCTGGCGAAGGCGACGGCGGCCTCGGCGCCCTCCAGACGGGCGAGGGCCTCCTCGAAGCGGGCCACGGTCGGGTTGTCGAGCCGGGCGTAGACGGGCGGGCCGTCGAGCCGGGCGCCCGTGGTGGCGAACTCGTCGATCCGGGCGGCCTCGGCCCTGGCGTCGTACGAGGGGTAGGTGGTGGACAGGTCGAGCGGCGGGGCGTGCAGCCCGAGTCCGGCGAGGTCTTCGCGGCCGGCGTGCACGGCTTCGGTGGCGAGGGCCCTCAGGGTGACCGAGAGACCGTGATCCATGGCGTCCATGGCGTGCACTGTGAACGGATACCGGGAAGTAGCGGGAATTCGCCGTGCTACGTTCGCCAGATGGCCGATTCTGTCGTACTGGACGCGGTCGATCTGCACATTCTTCGCCTGCTGCAGAACGACGCCCGGACCACCTACCGCGAACTCGCCGCCGAGGTCGGAGTCGCACCCTCCACCTGCCTCGACCGGGTGGCGCGGCTGCGCCGCACCGGAGTGATCCTCGGACACCAGCTACGACTGGATCCGGCCAAACTCGGGCGCGGGCTCGAAGCGCTGCTTCTCGTCCAGGTCCGGCCCCACCGGCGCGAACTGATCGGTCCGTTCGTCGACCGGATCCGGGCCCTGCCCGAGTCCCGGGCGCTGTTCCACCTCACCGGGCCCGACGACTACCTGGTGCACGTGGCCGTGGCGGACCCCGCCGACCTGCAGCGTCTCGTCCTCGACGAGTTCACCTCGCGCCGCGAGGTGGCCCGCGTCGAGACCCGGCTGATCTTCCAGCAGTGGGAGTGCGGCCCTCTTCTGCCGCCTTCCCCCGGCCCTTCCTTGTCAGCCGACTGAGGCCGGACGAGGGTGACGCGGGCCCGCCGGAGGCGCCAGGATGACCCCCATGCCAGACACTTCCAGCAGCCTGCTGCCCCGCCAGGTCGCCGACGACTACGTCGACGCACTCATCGCCCTCGACCCGATCACCGGTACGTTCCTGGGAGTCAAGGAGAGCGCCGGACGGCTGCCGGACTTCTCGCCCGCCTGGCAGCGGGCGACGGCCGACCTCTCCGCCGCACCCTCGCCCGGCTCGACGAGGCCGAGCGGGCCCCAGGCGCGGACGCCGACGCCGAGCGGCGCTGCGCCCGGCTGCTGCGGGAGCGGCTGACGGCGGAACTCGCCATCTACGAGGCCGAGGAGAGCCTCTGCATGGTCAGCAACATGCGCTCGCCCGCGCACAGCGTCCGCATGGTCTTCACCGTGATGCCGACGGTGACCGAGGAGGACTGGACGGCGGTCGCCGCCCGGCTGCGCGCGGTCCCGGCCGCGTTCGACGGCTACCGCACCTCGCTCGCGCTCGGCCTGGAGCGCAAGCTCTTCGCCGGGCCGCGCCCCACCGCCACCTTCGTCGAGCAGCTCACGGAGTGGGCGGGCGGCGACGGCGGGAAGCCGGGCTGGTTCGAGGAGTTCGCCGCCGCCGACCCCGCCACGCTGCCCGCGGAGCTGCGGGCCGAGCTCGCGGCGGCCGCGCGGGGCGCCACCGCGGCCGTCGTGTCGCTGCGGGACTGGATGCGGGACGTGTACGCCCCGCCGTCGCCGACGCGCCGAACACGGTGGGCCGCGAGCGCTACCAGCGCTGGACCCGCTTCTTCAACGGCACCGACCTGGACCTCGACCAGGCGTACGCGTACGGCTGGACCGAGTACCACCGGCTCCTCGGCGAGATGCGGACCGAGGCCGAGCGGATCCTGCCGGGGCGGGCCCTGGGAGGCGCTCGCCCACCTCGACGAGCACGGCACCCACATCGAGGGCGTCGAGGAGGTCCGGGTCTGGCTCCAGGGCCTCATGGACGAGGCCATCGAGGCGCTCGACGGCCACCACTTCGAACTCGCCGAGCGCGTGCGGCGGGTGGAGTCCCGCATCGCCCCGCCGGGCGGCGCCGCGGCCCCGTACTACACCGGCCCGTCGGAGGACTTCTCGCGCCCCGGCCGCACCTGGCTGCCGGTGGACGGCACGACCCGCTTCCCGGTGTACGACCTGGTGTCGACCTGGTACCACGAGGGCGTGCCCGGCCACCACCTCCAGCTCGCGCAGTGGGTGCACGTCGCGGACCGGCTCTCGCGCTACCAGGCGACCATCGGCAAGGTCAGCGCGAACTCGGAGGGCTGGGCGCTGTACGCCGAGCGCCTCATGGACGAACTCGGCTTCCTGCCCGACGCGGAGCGGCGCCTCGGCTACCTCGACGGCCAGATGATGCGCGCGTGCCGGGTGATCGTGGACATCGGCATGCACCTCGGCCTGGAGATCCCCGCGGAGTCGCCCTTCCACCCGGGCGAGCGGTGGACGCCGGAGCTCGCGCAGGAGTTCTTCCAGCTGCACAGCAGCCGCCCGCCGTCGTTCGTGGAGAGCGAGATGACCCGCTACCTGTCGATGCCGGGCCAGGCCATCGGCTACAAGCTGGGCGAGCGCGCCTGGCTGCTCGGCCGTGCCAACGCGCGGGCCGCGCACGGCGAGGCCTTCGACGCGAAGGCCTGGCACATGGCGGCGCTCTCCCTGGGCCCGCTGGGCCTGGACGACCTGGTGGACGAGATCTCCCGCCTCTGAGGTCCGTCACCACGGGAATCCCCGGCCGTTCGCTTGATCGACCGGGGATTCCCGCTGCAAGCTCTCCCCCATGAGTACCGATTACACGCCCGACGCCACCGACTGGCACATCCTCGAAGCCCTCCAGTCCGAGGGCCGCGCCAGCTTCGCCGAGCTCGCCCGTACGGTGTCGATGTCGCCGTCCGCGGTGACCGAGCGGGTGCGGCGTCTGGAGGACGCCGGGGTGATCACCGGGTACACGGCGATCGTCGACCAGGACCGGCTCGGCCTGCCGATCCTCGCCTTCGTGCGGCTGCGCTATCCGCACGGCAACTACAAGCCGTTCCACGACCTGCTCGACACGACGCCCGAGGTCCTGGAGGCCCACCACGTCACGGGCGACGACTGCTTCGTCCTCAAGGTCGCCGCCCGTTCCATGAAGCACCTGGAGGGGATCTCCGGGAAGATCGGCGCGCTCGGGGCCGTGACCACCAGCATCGTCTACTCCTCGCCCCTCCCCCGGCGCTCCCTCAGCCGCTGAGCGCGTCCCCTCCGGTGCGCAGCCGGACCGCCGAGCCCTGCCGTGCCTTGACGACCTCCAGCTGGGCCGGGATCCGGCGGCGGAGGTCGCCGACGTGGCTGACGATGCCGACGCTGCGGTCCCGCTCGCGCAGGGAGTCGAGGACGTCGAGGACCTCGTCGAGCGTCTGCTCGTCGAGGCTTCCGAAGCCCTCGTCGATGAAGAGGGTGTCGAGCCGGACCCCGCCGGCCTCGTCGGTGACGACGTCGGCGAGGCCGAGGGCGAGGGCCAGCGAGGCGAAGAAGGTCTCCCCGCCGGAGAGCGTGGCCGTGTCGCGCTCGTTGCCGGTCCAGGCGTCGACGACGTGCAGGCCGAGGCCGGACCGCTTGGCGCCGGAGCGGGCGTCGGAGTGGACGAGGGTGTAGCGGCCCGAGGACATGCGCTGGAGGCGGGCGCTCGCGGCGGCGGCGACCTGTTCGAGGCGGGCGGCGAGGACGTACGACTCCAGGCGCATCCGGCGCTCGTTCTCGGCGGAGGTGCCGGCGGTGAGGGCCGCGAGGCGGGCCACCCGGTCGTACTCCTCGCGCAGCGGACCCAGGCGGCGGACCTCGGTGGCGGCCTGCCGGGAGAGTCCGGCGAGTCCCGTGGCCCGCTCCCGGGCGGCGGCCAGGGCGGAGTCGGCCTCGCGGAGCGCGCGTTCCGCCGCCGTGTGCGCGGCCCCGGCCCCGGCGGGGTCGGCGGGCGGCAGGGCGGCGGCCTCGGCCGTGCCGGGCTCGGCGAGCCGGTCCGCGACGGCGGCGGCCTCCGCCCGCCAGGCGTCCACGCGCTGCTGGAGGGCGCGGCGCTCGCCCTCGCCGAGGAGCGCGCCGGCGGCCTCGGCGGGGGTGGTGAAGCCCTCCCGGTAGGCGGCGTCGGCGAGCCGGTCGTCGGCCTCCTTGAGGCGCTGGGCGGCGAGTTCGGCGGCGCGTACGGTTCCGGCGGCGTCGACGAGGAGGGCGATCCGCCGCTCCAGGAGGGTGGCGTGTTCGGCCACGGTGGCGAACGCGCCGCGTCCCCGGGCGAGTTCCTCGTCGAGCGCGGACCGCTCGCGTTCCAGGGCCTCCCGGCGCGAGGTGCGGGCGGCGACCCGCCGTTCGGCCTCCCGCTGCGCGCCGACCCGCTCCTCGTGCTCCCGCTCGGCCCGCGCGAGCGTCTCCTGGCGCCGTGCGCCTGCCCGGCGAGCGCGTGCGCCTCGGCGTGCAGTCGGGCCAACTCCTCGGCCTCGGCGGCGAGTTCGGCGACGGTGGGCTCCGCCGTCGCCGCCCCGCGAGCACCTCCGTACGGGCCGCGGACCAGGATTCGCGGGTGACGGCGAGGTCGCGTTCGGCGGCCGTGCGGGCCTCCTCGGCGCGGGTGTAGGCGGCGTAGGCGGCGTCCTCCGTGGCGCGGTCGACGTGGTCGGCGGTGGTGCGGGCGGGGGCGGGGTGGGCGGTGGAGCCGCAGACCTGGCAGGGGCCGCCCGGGGTGAGGGTGGCGGCGAGTTCGGCGGCGATGCCCTCCAGGCGGCGGGACTTGACGTCGAGCCAGCTCTCGTGGGCGCCGTTGCGCCGCTCGCGGGCCTCCGCGAGCCGCGCCTCGGCCGCCCCGGTCTCCTCGGCGAGCGCGTCGCGGCGGCGGGCCGCGGCGAGCCGGCGGCGGGCGGGCTCCAGACGGCCCGCGAGGTGTTCGGCGCGGGCGGCGGCGTCGCGGGCGGCCTCGACGCGTTCGCCGAGGGCCGCGCGGCGCGGTTCCCAGCCGGCGAGCCAGTCGGCCGCGTCCCGGAGGGCGTCCTCGTCGGCGCGCGCCTCCCGGGCGAGTACGGCGCGCTCCTCGGTGACGGCGGCAGCGCGGCGCTCGGCGCGGCGGGCCGCGTCGAGTCCGCCGAGCTCCTCGCGCAGCCGGTGTTCGAGGGCGGAGAGCTGTTCGGCCCCGGCCTCGGCGAGGTCGGGGGCAGTTGGGCGCGGGCCCGTTCCCGGGCGGTGTGCGCGGCGGCGTGCTCGCGGTCGGCGTCCCGGCGCAGTCCGAGCGCGGGGCCACCCGGTCCGCCTTCAGGCTCCGGTCCAGGGAGGCCTGGAGGCGCTCGCGCTCGGGGCCTGCTCGGTGAGCCGCTCGCGGCGCCGGAGGGCGTCGGCGTGCCGGGCCTGCCGGGCGGCGAGGTCGTTCTCGGCGTCGAGGGCGGCGGCGCGGCGGCCCGCTCGCCCTCGGCCGCGGCGAGGCGCACGCCCGCGATGTCGAGGGCCTCGCGGGCCTCGGTGCGGGCGACGGCGGCCCAGGTGAGGACGGCCTCGGCGAGTCCGGGGTCGCCGGGCCTGCCCTCGACGGGCTCCCGGGCGGCGTCGAGACCACGGGCGGCCTGGGTCATGCGGTGGGCGAGCCCGAGCAGCCGGGCGTCCCCGTCCTCGACCTCCTCCCGGGCGGCCTTGCGCAGTTCGGCGAGACGTTCCTCGACGGCGGCGAAGCGCCGGGTGTCGAAGAGGCGGCCGAGGAGCCTGGCCCGCTTCTCGGCGTCGGCGCGCAGGAACGCGGCGAAGTCCCCCTGCGGGAGGAGGACGACCTGGCAGAACTGCTCGCGGCTCATGCCGACGAGCTGGGTGATCTCCTCGCCGATCTCCTGGTGGGAGCGGCTGAGGCCGGTCCACTCCCGGGTGGCGGGGTCGTACTCGCGCAGCCAGGACTGGGCCTTCTCGGTGGTGAAGCCGCTGCCGCGCTTCTTGGGCCGCTGCTGGGCCGGGCGGCGGGTGACCTCCAGGCGCCGGTCCCCCACGGTCAGTTCGAGGAGGACCTCGGTGTACGTGCCGACGGGGGCGTGGTCGCTGCGCAGGGAGGTGCCCGCGTTCTGGCGCTCGCCGGGCACGCTTCCGTACAGGGCGAAGCAGACGGCGTCGAGGACGGAGGTCTTTCCGGCGCCGGTCGGCCCGTGGAGGAGGAAGAGCCCGGCGGCGGACAGGGCGTCGAAGTCGATCTTCTGCGTGGCGCCGAAGGGCCCGAACGCGGTGATCTCCAGGCGGTGCAGCCTCATCGGACCCCTCGCGCTCGGCCGTGTCGACGCGGACGTCGTCGAAGGCGCCGTACAGGACCGTCCGTTCGGCGCCGTCGAGGGCGGCGCCGCCGCGCACGTGGGCCACGAAGTCCTCCGCGATCTGCTGGTCGCTGCGGTCCCGCAGCCGCTGGGCGTAGGACGAGTCGGGGTCGTCCCCGGTCCGCTCGGGGTCGAAGACCAGGTGGAGGGTGCCCGGGAAGCGTGCGGCGAGCCGGGCCATGGGCTCGGCGGGCCGCACGGGGTCGGTGAGGGTGGCCTCCACCCAGGACCGCTCGTGCGGGGTGAGCGCGGGGTCGGCGAGGAGGTCGTCGAGGCGTCCCCGGATGCGGGCGAGGGGCGCGGGACGGGGCAGTCGAGGCGGACGTCGCCGGTGATCTCCCGTCCGCGCCGAGGTCGATCAGCCACATCGTCTTGCGGTGGTCGGTCTCGGAGAAGGAGTACGCGAGGGGGAGCCGGAGTAGCGGACGCGCGGGGTGAGGGTCTGGCTGCCGTGGAGGTGGCCGAGGGCGACGTAGTCGACGCCGTCGAAGACGCCGGCGGGGACGGCGGCGACACCGCCGACGGTGATGTCCCGCTCGCTGTCGCTGGGCGCGCCGCCCGCGACGAAGGCGTGGGCGAGGACGACGGAGCGGGTGCCGGCGGGCCGTCGGGCGAGGTCGGCGCGGACCCGGTCCATGGCGGCGGCGAGGACGGCCTCGTGTCCGGTCCTCTCGGCGCCGAGCCGCTCGCGGACGAGCGCGGGTTCCAGGTAGGGGAGGCCGTAGAGGGCGACCTCGCCGTGGGCGTCGGAGAGGACGACGGGGGTGCCGATGCCGTCGGGGTCGGTACGGAGGTGGATGCCGGCCCGCTCGATGAGTCCGGCGCCGACGCCGAGGCGGCGGGCCGAGTCGTGGTTGCCGGAGATCATGACGGTGGGCACCCCGGCCTCGGCGAGGCGGTGCAGCGCGGTGTCGAAGAGCTCGACGGCGGGCAGCGGGGGCACGGCCCGGTCGTAGACGTCCCCGGCGACGAGGACGGCGTCGACGTCGTGCGCGTGGACGGTCGCCACGAGGTGGTCGAGGAAGGCGGCCTGCGCTTCGAGGAGGCCGACGCGGTGGAAGGACCGGCCGAGATGCCAGTCCGAGGTGTGCAGGAGCCTCATGCCGCCGTCCCACCCCGCATGTTGTCCCGCTCCTCGCCGCCGGTCGCCGTTCGTGTGCGGCCACCACGCTATCCCGAGCGGGAGGGTGGGCGGGGCCGGTCCACGCTTGCGCGTGGGGATGCGCGGCGGGTCATGTGTGACGCGTCACGCGTCCCCGTACGCCTCGCCGCCGAGCTCGAAGCCGGCCGTGCCCGCCGTGGCGTCGGCGAGCCAGCCCCGGAAGGCGGGGACGTCCGCGTCCGGGAGGCCGATCTCGATCGTGACGGCGTCGGCGTACCGCACGTCGCGGACGGCGCGGCCGGTGGCCCGCAGGTCGTTCTCCAGCTTGCCCGCGCGCTGGTGGTCGACGGTGACGGTGGCGAGCCGGAAGCGCTGCCGGGTGACGGTGCCGAGCGCGTCGAGCGCCTCGCCGACCACCCCTCCGTACGCGCGGATCAGGCCGCCCGCGCCGAGCTTCACCCCGCCGTAGTAGCGGGTGACGACGGCGGCGACGTACCGCATCTCGCGGCGCAGCAGCATCTGGAGCATGGGGACGCCGGCGGTGCCGCCGGGTTCGCCGTCGTCGCTCGCCTTCTGCACGGAGGCGTCGGCGCCGAGGACGTACGCGAAGCAGTTGTGCGTGGCGGTCGGGTGTTCCCTGCGGATCCGCGCGACGAACTCCTGCGCCTCCCGCTCGTCGGCGACGGGCGCGAGCGCGCAGAGGAAGCGCGAGCGGTTGATCTCGGTCTCGTGCACACCCTCGCGGGCCAGCGTGCGGTACTGCTCCTGCATCCGACCAGCCTACGTTCCGTCCGGGCCCGCCCGGTCCGCCGGCCCGTAGGGGAGATCTCAGGGGCGTCTCGCCGGGCGTACGGGAATCACGGCCCGGCGCGGCTCGTTCCCCTCGTAGACCGGCCCGCGCCGACGAGAGGCAGCAGAAGCGATGAGCGTAGACACGACGACCACGGACCCCGCGGCGTACTCCGCGTCGGAGGCGGTGCGGCGGATCCTGACGTCCACGGGCGACACCTGGGCGGTGGTCGGCCTCTCCTCGAACCGGGCCCGTGCGGCGTACGGGGTGGCGGCGGTGCTGCAGCGCTTCGGCAAGCGGATCGTGCCGGTCCACCCGAAGGCGGAGACGGTGCACGGGGAGCGGGGGTACGCCTCGCTGGCCGACATCCCGTTCCCGGTCGACGTGGTCGACGTCTTCGTGAACAGCGAGCTGGCGGGCGCCGTCGCCGACGAGGCCGTCGCGATCGGCGCCGAGGCGGTCTGGTTCCAGCTGGACGTGATCGACGACGAGGCCTTCGCCCGCACGCGCGAGGCGGGTCTCGACATGGTCATGGACCGGTGCCCCGCGATCGAGATACCGCGCCTGGGCTGAGCCCCGGGAGGTTCAGCCGACGGGGACGCCGAGGCCCTCCAGGACGACGGCGCCGGGGAGTTGGGCGAAGGCCTTGCCGGGGAGGATGAGCTTGCGCGGCGGCGGCCGCTGCCGACGAGGACCCACTCGGTGTCGACGACGGCGGCGTCGACGAGGAGGGCCAGTCGGCCGGGAGGCCGACGGGGTGATCCCGCCGTACTCCATGCCGGTCTCGCCGGTCGCGGTGTCCATCGGGGCGAACGAGGCCTTGCGGGCGCCGAGGTGCTTGCGGACGACGCCGTTGACGTCGACGCGGGTCGCCGACTTCACCAGGCACGCGGCCAGGGTCGTCGTCTCCCGCGCCGCCCGCGACGACCACGCAGTTGGCGGACGCGTCGAGGAGCGCGGGCCCGTAGTGCTCCACGAAGACGGCCGTGTCGGCGATGGCCGGGTCGGTGTCCACGTACACCAGCCGGTCCGCCGGGACGGGACCCGTCCAGGCGCGGACCGCCGCCGCGACGGGGTCGGTCAGCAGGTCGAGGCAGTCGGGAGCGGACCGGACGTCGTCGAAGTCTCCGATGGGTGCGCGCATACGCCTCACGCTAACAACCGCGGGAGGACACCCGGCGGCCCGTCTCGGCGTGCGGGCGTCGACGGACGGGCGTCAGCGGACCGGCGGGATGGAGACGGCCATCGTCATCTCGGCCGGTTCGTCGCCGTCGTTGCGGTAGGTGTGCGCGACGTTGGCCTCGAAGACGGCGGAGGTGCCGGCGGGCAGCAGGTGCTCCGCCTCGTCCACGATCAGGGTGAGGGTCCCGGCGGTGACGTGCAGCAGTTCGACCGTGCCCTCCGGGTGCGGGTCGGAGGCGCTGCCGTCGCCCGGCATCAGGGTCCAGGACCAGAGCTCCAGCGGGCCGCGGGCCTCGGTGCCGACCAGGAGGGTGGTGTTGCTGCCGGTGGAGGTGGACCACATGCGGACGGCCTGACTGGGCGGGACGAGCCGGACCTGGGGGCCCTGCTCGTAGTCGAGGAGGGTGGTGATGGAGACGCCGAGGGCGTCGGCCAGCTTCACGGTGGTGCCGACGCTGGGGTTGGTCCGGGCCTGCTCGATCTGGATGATCATTCCGCGGCTGACGCCCGCGCGCGGCGAGCGTGTCCAGGGTGAATCCCGCTCCTTGCGCCAGCGCTTCAGGTTCCGGGCGAGCGACTGCGTGAGCTGGTCGAGGTCCGACACATTCCGTCCAATATTCTGGATGACAGAGTTCAATGAACTGAACTACGGTGGGGTGCACCCGATGGTTCACTGCACTGTACTGCCGCACGCCCCTGCGAGGATCCATGACCGCCCTGTTCGCCCTGGCCACCAGCCTTCTGTGGGGCCTCGCCGACTTCGGGGGCGGGCTCCTCACCCGGCGGATCCCCGCCCTCACCGTCGTGGTGGTCTCCCAGACCCTCGCGGTCCTCGTGCTCGGCACGATCGTCCTCGCGACGGGCGCCTGGACCGAGGCGGGGCCCCAGCTCTGGTACGCGGTCGGCGCGGGCGTCGTCGGCCCGGCCGCCATGCTCGCCTTCTACAAGGCGCTCGCGCTCGGCCCGATGGGCGTCGTCTCCCCGCTCGGCTCCCTCGGGGTCGTCGTCCCCGTCTCCGTCGGCCTCCTCGTCGGCGACCGGCCGGGACTGCTCCAGTTCGCCGGGATCGCGGTGGCGATCCTGGGCGTGGTGCTCGCGGGCGGACCGGAGCTGCGCGGGGCGCCCGTCCAGCGCCAGGCGGTGCTGCTGACCCTGGTCGCGGCCTTCGGGTTCGGCTCGGTGATGACGCTCATCGCCGAGGCGTCCACGACCGTCACGGGCCTGTTCCTCGCCCTGTTCGTGCAGCGCGTCACCAATGTCCTGGTGGGCGGCGGCGCCCTGTACGCCTCGGTGCGCCGCGGCGGCCGCGCGCTCCCGAGGGCGGCCCTCCGTCGTCCGCGCCGCGCTCCGGCCCTCGCCTTCGTGGGCCTCGCGGACGTCGCCGCCAACGGCACGTACGCGATCGCCGCCCAGCAGGGCCCCGTCACGGTCGCCGCCGTCCTCGCCAGCCTCTACCCGGTGATCACGGCCCTGGCCGCGCGCGGCGTCCTCAAGGAACGCCTCCGCGCCGTCCAGGCGGCGGGCGCGGGCCTGGCCCTGGTGGGCACGGTCCTCCTCGCGACGGGCTGACCGCGCCACGGGCGGCCGCGCGACGGGCCGACCGCACCACGGTCCTCCTCGCGACGAGCCGACCGCACCACGGTCCTCCTCGCGACGAGCCGACCGCACCACGGTCCTCCTCGCGACGAGCCGACCGCACCACGGGCCTCCTCGCGACGAGCCGACCACGCCACGGGCCGACCGCACCACGGGCCGGCCGCCGGGGTCCGTCCGGCTCCGATCCGCCGGACGGCCCGGTCACGACGGGACGGACTCCGAGCTGCCCGCCCGCTGCGCCTCCCACACCGCGAGGGCCGCCAGCTGTTCGGGGGTGACGTGTTCCGGGATCGGGACGGGGGCGGGGGTGCGGAGCGGGGCTGCCAGCCGGTCTCCGGGGTCCAGCTGCGGACGACCTTCGCCGGGGCACCCGCCACCACCGAGTGGTCCGGGACCTCGCCGCGCACCACCGCGCCCGCCGCGACGACCACGTTCCGCCCGAGGCGGGCGCCGGGAAGGACCACCGCGCCCGTGCCCAGCCAGCAGCCGGGGCCGATGGAGACCGGTTCGGAGCAGGGCCACTGGCGGCCGACGGGCTCGTCCGGGTCGTCGTAACTGTGGTTGGTCGAGGTGATGTAGACGTACGGGCCGCAGTACGTGTCCGAGCCGATCGTCACCTTCGCGTCGGCGATGACGTGGCTGCCCCGGCCGAGGACGACGCCGTCGCCGAGGGTCAGGACCGTGTCCGTCCCGAGGTCGAGGTCCGGCAGCATCCCCGCCGTCAGCGTGACCTGCTCGGCGATGATGCAGCACTCGCCGATCTCGATCCACCGCTCGCCGAAGACCGTGCCCTGCGGGAAGGCGAGCCGGGTGCCCGCGCCGAGGCGGCGGAACCGCAGCTTCCCGGGGTGCTCGGCGGTGACGGAACCGGCCTGCTGCACCCAGCGCCAGCCGCCCTGCACGGCGTGGGCGACGACCCGGCGCCGCCAGGCGGCGAGGGATGAGAACGTGTTTCTGTTCCTGGGCACCCGGCCACCGTAGTCGGCGCCGTCGTGCCTGATCAGTGCGGTGCGCTGTGATGTCCGTCATGAGCACGGCATAGGCTGCGCCCGGGGGCATCCCCGGGCGTGACACGACGGCTGACGATCCCAGGATCCGACCATCAGGAGCGAACCATGACAGAGGCGTTGATCAGGGCAGTGGGCGGCAAGGAGCCGCGGATCGACCCGACCGCCTTCACCGCCCCGACCTCCGTGGTGCTCGGCGAGGTCACGCTCGGCGCCCGCGCCAGCGTCTGGTACCACGCGGTGCTGCGGGCGGACTGCGGCCCGATCGCGATCGGCGAGGACTCCAACATCCAGGACAACTGCACCGTCCACGTCGACCCCGGCTTCCCCGTCTCCATCGGCGACCGGGTGACCGTCGGCCACAACGCGACCGTGCACGGCTGCGTCATCGAGGACGACGTCCTCGTCGGCATGGGCGCGACGGTCCTCAACGGGGCCCGGATCGGCGCCGGCTCGCTCGTCGCCGCCCAGGCGCTCGTCCCGCAGGGCATGGAGGTCCCGCCGGGCTCGCTGGTCGCCGGCGTCCCCGCCAGGTGCGCCGCCCCTGACCGACGAGGAGAAGGCGGGCATCCAGCTGAACGCCGAGATGTACCTGCTGCTCGCCAAGGGGCACGCGGAGGCCTTCGAGGACTGACGGGCGGTCGGCCGGGTGCGGGCGCGGCGGCCCTTCCCGGCGCCCGCACGCGAAGGAGGGCGGCGCCCGTTCCCGGTGCCGCCCTCCGTTCCGTACGCGTATGGTCCGCGCTCAGTCCGCCGCCGGGACCGGCTCCGCTCCGCGGCCCCGGCCCGCTGCGCCGCCGCCTTCTTGGCGCGGTTCTTGACCACCAGCATCGAGGCGATGCCGATCAGCACGGCGAGGACGAGGCCCAGCCAGGAGAAGCGCTTGAGCCAGGCCTCGGCGACGACGCCGACCGAGTAGATGACGGCCGTGGTGCCGCCGGCCCACACGATGCCGCCGAGGACGTTGGCGATGAGGAACTTCCAGTACGGCATCTTCAGCACGCCCGCGAGCGGTCCCGCGAAGATGCGCAGGAGGGCGATGAAGCGGCCGAAGAAGACCGCCCACATGCCCCACTTCTGGAAGGAGTTCTCGGCGAGCCCGATGTTGGCCTCGCTGAAGTGCTTGGGGAATCTCCGCCCCAGCTTGGCGAGCAGCGGCCGTCCGCCCTTGCGGCCGATCGCGTAGCCGATCGAGTCGCCGATGATCGCTCCGGCGGTGGCGCAGGCGCCGAGGACGTAGACGTTGATGTCGCCGTTCTGCGAGGCGAGCAGCGCCGAGCTCACGAGCACGATCTCGCCGGGGAGCGGGATGCCCAGGCTCTCCACTCCGATCACCAGCGCCACAAGGACGTAGACGGCGACCGCGGGGATCGTCTCCAGCCACTCCTGGACGTGCACGCGATTCCTCCGTTGTCGGCTGCTCGATGGCCCTGACCCGCCTCGACGGGCACGCCGTCGAGCCTACCCCGGCCCCTGCGGCGGAGCCCTCGACGAGCGCCGCCCCCCATACGGACGCCCCCGCACCCCGGAGGGTTGCGAGGGCGTCCGCAGGAAGGCGGGGATCAGGCGTTGGGCCGCAGCGTCCAGACGACGGTCATCTCGCCGGTCACGGCGCCGTCCTCGCGGGTGATGTCGATCCGCACCGGGAACTCCGGGCGCTGTCCGGCGTCGAGTTCGGCGACGACCTCGGCGGCGGGGCGGCCGAGGGTGGCGGTGGCCGTGACGACGCCCATGGCGAGCTTCTTGTAGCCGATCTCGGCGCTGACGGCGAGCGGCACGGCGCGGTCCAGCTGGTCGCCGAAGGCGGCGAGCACGATGGCGCCGCTGGCGGACTCGGCCAGGGTGAACATCGCTCCGGCGTGCGGGCCGCCGACGTGGTTGTGGTAGGCGGGCTGGTCCGGGAGGCGCACGACGGCGCGCTCGGCGGTGGTCTCCAGGAACTCCAGGTTGAGGGTTCCGGCCATGGGGACCGTGGCGGCGAGCATCTCGCCGACGGACATCTGGTCTGCGCTCATGGACCGTGATGTTACCCACGAGTAGCAGCCTTGGCCATCCCTTGCCCGCCCAGGTCCGGGGGCGGGCGTGGTCGAGCGGCCCCGCACCTCTATGGTTACTGGCCATGTGGCCAGGACAGCAGCCGCCCGGGGGCGAGCAGAACCCGCAGGACCAGAGTCAGAACCCGTACCAGCAGTCGGGGTACCAGCAGCCGAACCCGTATCAGCAGCCGCCGGCCCAGCCCGGGTACCCGCAGCCGCCGACACAGCCCGGCTATCCGCAGCAGCCCGCGCAGCCCGGTTATCCGCAGCAGCAGGGCTACCCGCAGCAGGGGTACGCCCAGCAGCCGGGCTACCCGAACCCGTACCAGCAGCCGACCGTGGCGCAGCAGTACGCGGTGCCGGGCGGTCCCGGACAGCCCGGCGGGCCCGGCGGCGGGAAGAAGCGGACGACGGTCGTGGCGGTCGTCGCCGCGGCCGCCGTGGTCGTCGCGGCCGGAGTCACCGCGTTCCTCGTGCTCGGCAAGGACGACGACAAGAAGGACGTCGCCGACGGCAAGCCCTCCGCCCCGGCCACGGCCTCCGCGGACCCCTCCTCCGCCCCGGCGCCCGACCCGAGCCAGTCCTCCGGGATCGCCAACCCGCGTGACGGCGCGGCCCAGCAGCCGACGATCCCCGGCTGGAAGGTCGTCTACAACCCCAAGTACGGCACCCTCTTCGACGTCCCGCCGGAGTGGGAGGTGTCGAAGCCCGGGTCGATCTACTTCTTCGAGGACGAGAAGAAGCACGACGGCACCCCGCTGGTGACGATGTCCGGCCCCACCCGCTACAAGAGCAACTGGTGCTCGTACGACACCGACAAGAACGGCACCGCCGAGACCTGGGACCTGGCCGCCGCCGGCACCAAGGGCGGGCAGGGCGCCAAGGACACCGCGTCCGCCGCGCGCGGCGAGGCCGGCACCTGGGTGTGGGGCGGCTACGCCCAGCACATGCCGCAGAGCACCATCAAGATCACCAAGCCGGTGCCGTACACGACGAAGTCCGGTCTCACCGGCAGCCTGGCGACCGCCTCGGCGCCGAACGTCAAGAAGCGCAACAAGTGCGAGTCGGACGGCAAGTCCTACGCCTTCACCTTCAAGAACGCCGCGGGCGACTTCTCGACCTGGGTGCTCTACGGGGCCGCAGGCGTCAAGGACGAGCTGCCCGACGCGACGATCCGGCAGATCCTCGCCACGGTCCGGCTCGCCCCCTCCGCCTGACCCCTCCGTCCACCGGGCCCGGCACGACCGGACCCGGTGGACGGACTTCCCGCGCCGCACCCCTCACACCGACGCACCGTCCGAATATCGGTTGTCGGTACGGGGAGGAGCCGGGGATAGTCCCCGGGTGACCTCACCCGCCGCCTCCCCCCGCCGGGGAACAGCCCGCTCCCGCCGCCCCGAGTGGGCCGGCCGCAACTACCTCCTGCTCACCGCCGCCACGATCGTGACCAACCTCGGCACGCACGGCGCGCTGATCGCCACGACCTGGGCGGTCTTCGACTCCGGGGGCGACGCGGGCGACGTGGGCCTCGTGGCCATGGCGCGGTTCCTGCCGCTGGTCCTCTTCCTGCTCATCGGCGGCGCGGTGGCCGACCGGGTGCCCCGGCACCGGGTCATGGTCGCGGCCAACGCCCTCAACTGCGTCTCGCAGGCCGCCTTCGCCGTCCTCGTGCTCTCCGGCGAGGCCCGCGTCTGGCAGATGATGGTGCTCACCGCGCTCTGCGGCACCGGCCAGGCCTTCTTCAACCCGGCGGCCGAGGGCATGCTCATGTCCAGCGTCAGCGGGGCGCAGGCCGGCCGCGCCTTCGCCGTCTTCCGGATGGCGATGCACGGCGCCGCCATCGGCGGTGCCGCGCTCGGCGGCGCGCTGGTCGCCTTCGTCGGACCGGGCTGGGTCCTCGCGATCGACGCGGTCGCCTTCGCCGTCGCGGGCGGTCTGCGGGCCTTCCTCGACGTGAGCGGCATCCCGGACCGCGCTCCCGGCGGCGGCCTCTTCGCGGATCTGCGGGAGGGCTGGCGGGAGTTCGTCGGCCGGCCCTGGCTGTGGTCGATCGTCGCCCAGTTCTCGGTGGTCGTGGGACTGATCGGCGCCGTCGAGTCGGTGTACGGGCCGCTGGTCGCCCGGGACGTGCTGGGCGGCTCGCGCCCCTGGGGCATCGCGCTGGCCGCGTACGGGGCGGGGACGGTCGCGGGCGCCCTCCTGATGACCCGCTGGAAACCGCGCCGGATGCTGTTCGTCGGGACCCTGTGCGTCTTCCCGATCGCGCTGCCCTCGGCGGCGCTCGCGGTGCCGCTGGACGCGGCCGGCCTGACGGCGGCGATGTTCGTCAGCGGCGTGGCGATCGAGGTCTTCGGCGTCTCGTGGATGACGGCCATGCACCAGGAGATCCCGGAGGAGAAGCTGTCCCGGGTCGCCGCCTACGACTGGTTCGGCTCGACGGCGCTGCTGCCGCTGACCACGGCCCTCGCGGGCCCGGCGGAGAGCGCCTTCGGCCGGGGCGAGGCGCTGTGGGGCGCGGCGGTGCTGATCGTGCTGGTCACCGCCCTCGTCCTCTTCGTGCCGGACGTACGGAACCTGACGCGGCGCCCGCACTCCGAGGAGGTCGCGGGCGCCTCCGCCCGGGGGCCTCAGCCGATGCCGAAGGCGCCTCCGGGGAACGGGTGACGGCACGGCCCCGGCGTCGAGGACCGGTTCCGCGCCGCCGGTGAACCGGGCGAGCGTCTCCCCGTGCTCCACGCGCGCGGGAAGGCGTCGGCCGCGCCCGCCGCGCGAGGTGGGCGAGGTCGATCTCGCGTGCGGAGGCGACCAGGACGGCGTTCCCGAAGCGCCGGCCGCGCAGCACGGCGGGCTCCGCGACGAGCGCCAGCTCCGGGAAGACGGCGGCGAAGGTGGCGAGCTGGGAGCGGAGGAACGGGAAGGGCGCCCCGTCGGCCAGGTTGGCGGCGTACAGCCCACCGGGCCGCAGCACGCGCGGACCTCCCGCGCGTACTCCACGGAGGTGAGGTGCGCGGGGACGCGCGAGCCGCCGAAGACGTCGCCCACGATCAGGTCGGCCGAGTCGTCCGGCGCCGCCTCCAGCCAGGCCCGCGCGTCCGCCCCGTGCACGGTGGTCCCCGAGCCCTCGGGCAGCGGCAGGTACTCCTCCACGAGGGCCAGCAGCCCCGGTCCGCCTCGACGACCTCCTGCCGCGAGCCGGGCCGGGTGACGGCGACGTACCGGGGCAGCGAGAGCGCCCCGCCGCCCAGGTGCACCACGTCGAGGGCCGCACCGGGCGCGGCGGCTCCGTCGGCCACGTGCGCCAGGCGCCGCGCGTACTCGAACTCCAGGTACGCCGGGTCGTCCAGGTCGACGTAGGACTGGGGCGCTCCGTCGACCGTCAGCAGCCAGGCCCGCTCCCGGTCGACATCGGGCAGGAGACGCGCGGTGCCGTGGTCGACTTCGCGGATGACGGGGATGTGCTCGTTCACGCGTTCATTGTGCCGCCACGGCTGCCGCGCCCCGGCCCGCAGGGGTCCGTCAGCCCGTCCAGACCGCCGCGACCGCCGGCGCGTGGGCCGCCGCCTGCTCCCGTCCCGCCCGCGCCGCCGCCGCCCGCCGCGCCGGGTCCAGCGCGTTGCGCCCGATCGCCCTGCGGGAGGCCGCGTCCGGCGTGATCACCTCGACCCGCGCCCCGCCCGCCGCGAGGTCCGCGCCCTGGCGGGCCGGCGAGAGCACGACCTTGCTCCCCTGCGCGGTGGGGGCGACGACGACGATCCGGTCGTAGCCGGCGGCGAGGTGGGCGTTGGCGGTGGAGTGGATGCCGCCGTCGATCCAGCGCCGCCCGCCGATGCTCGCCGGGGGCCAGAGGCCGGGGATGGCGCAGCTCGCGGTGACGGCGTCGGTCAGCGGGACCCCGCTGTCCTCGTCGTACGCGGTGAGTTCGCCGGTGACCGCGTCGACCGCGGTGACGAGCAGCGGCCGCGCGGGCCAGTCGGTGACCCGGCCGAGGCGCCGGGCGACGGTCGCGCGCCGGTCCGCCTCGGGGACGGTGGCCGCGGCGAGGGCGAGCCGGCCGAGCCTGCGCCCGTACTCCTCGGGGTGCGGGACCGGAGGACGGCGACGGCGTACCGGAGGAGCGTCGGGACCCCGAGCCGCGCGGCGGGCTCGGTGGCCTCCCCGTCGAGCTGCTGCTCGTACAGCGCCCGGAGCCCGCCCTGCCCGGAGGCGAGCCGCGCCCCGACGACCGCTCCCGCGGAGCTGCCGACGATCAGATCGGCACCGGTCAGATCGGTTCCGGCGTCGAGGAGCCCGCGCAGCACCCCTGTCTCCCAGGCACCTCCGACGAGCCCGCCGGAGCCCAGTACCAGTGCCGTCCGCTTCCCCGCCCGCTTCCCCGTCCGCGTCATGGGCCAAGTCTGGCGCAGGAGTTGACGCGGACGGCGGCCGGGGTGGGGTCAGAGGTTCTTGAGGGCCTCGCGGACGGAGAGCGGGGAGAGCCGGGAGCCGTGGGCGGCGACGAAGGCGCGGACTTCGGCGGGGGCCGTCTTGCCGTACTCGCGCAGGCTCCAGCCGATGGCCTTGCGGACGAAGAAGTCGGGGTGGGCCGAGCGGCGCAGGCAGTGGGCGAAGAGCCGGTCGGCGTCGGTGGCGTCCTTGTAACGCAGCTGGTGGAGGAGGGCGGTGCGGGCGACCCACAGGTCCTCGTCGTCGATCCACACGTCCATCTCGCCGGCGAGCGCGGGGTCGGCCGCCACCAGGCCGCCGACGACGTGGGCGGCGAGGTGGTCCACCGTGTCCCACCAGGAGACGGTGGTGACGAGCCGGCGGGCGACCGGCAGGAAGCCGGAGGAGCAGCGCTTCACGTGCCGGCGCAGGTAGTCGACGGCGAAGTAGTGGTACTCGCGCTCGGGGAGGGCGAAGCAGCGCAGGGCGATCGCCGCGCAGTCGGTCTCGTCGGGGCGCGGGGTGCCGTCGAGGACCGTGCGGGACAGGGCGCGGCGCTCGGGCGTGCGGATGCCGAGGAAGGGGGCCGCGCCCTTCATGTACGCGACCATCTCCTGGGCCCGGAAGGGGTTCCCCGCGGCGGGGTAGACCGTGGTGAGCCGCTCCAGGACGGTGTCGGCGAGGGCGCTCGCGGGCGGCGCGGTGTCGGTCATGGGGCCCTCTCGGTCACGGCGCGCCCCCGGACGGACCTGACACACGTCCGGGACGGGACATGACGCGCATTACGGCGATCATACGGAGGCGTCCGTTACTCTCCCGAATGCTCGCTCCCGTGCCCCGGCCGCCGGGCTCCCTCGCCGTCCGCTGCTCCCGGGCCCTGCTCTCCCCCCGTTCGCGGCTCTCGCTGCTCGCTCTGCTGCTGCTCACGGCGGCCACCCTCGTGGTGCTGTACGAGCCGCAGCGGATGCTCTCCTCGGGCTGGCCGCCGCACACGAGCGGCGCCGGGGCGGTGCTGCTGTTCGCGCTCGCGTACGGGGCGTGCGCGGCGGCGTTCGTCCCCGGCCGGTGCTCAATCTGGCGGCGGGCGCGCTCTTCGGTTCGGCGGCGGGTCTGACGGGGCGCTCGCGGGGACGGTCCTGGGGGCGGGGATCGCGTTCACCCTCGGCCGGTTCCTGGGGCAGGACGCGCTGCGGCCGCTGGTGCGGGGCCGCTGGCTGACGGCGGCGGACGGGCAGCTGAGCCGGCACGGTTTCCGTTCGATGCTGGCGATCCGGCTGTTCCCGGGGTGCCGTTCGCGGCCGCCAACTACTGCGCGGCGGTCTCCCGGATGGGGTACGTGCCGTTCCTCCTGGCGACGGCGCTGGGTTCGCTGCCGAACACGGCGGCGTACGTGGTGGCGGGCGCCCAGGCCGGTTCGCCGGGCTCGCCCGCGTTCCTGTTCTCCACGGGGTTCATCGTCCTGTCGGGCCTCGGCGGGGCGGTGGTGGCCTGGCGCAAGCGGCACCGTCTGCGGGCCGCCGCACCGGCTCCGGCCCCGGAGCCCGAGGCGGTGCGGGAGCCGGCCCTCCCGTAGGACCACGGGCTCGCCACGGGCCCGTCATCTTGGGCATGTACGCTGCGCACGACCTTCTGACCGCACACGTACAAACGGGACGGCCCTAGCCCCATGAGTTGGTTCGAATCGTTCATCCTCGGACTCGTCCAGGGGCTGACGGAGTTCCTTCCCATCTCCTCCAGCGCGCACCTCCGTCTCACCGCGGCCTTCGCCGGCTGGCAGGACCCGGGTGCGGCCTTCACCGCGATCACGCAGATCGGCACGGAGACCGCGGTCCTGATCTACTTCCGCAAGGACATCGTCCGGATCGTCTCCGCCTGGTTCCGCTCGCTGACGAACAAGGCGATGCGCTCCGACCACGACGCCCAGATGGGCTGGCTGGTGATCGTCGGCTCGATCCCGATCGGCGTCCTGGGCGTCACGCTCAAGGACCAGATCGAGGGCCCGTTCCGTGATCTGCGGCTCACCGCAGCCACGCTGATCGTCATGGGCGTCGTCCTCGGCATCGCCGACCGGCTCGCCGCCCGCGACGAGGCCGGCGGCGGCACCGGGCCGCGCGCGAGCGCAAGACGCTCAAGGACCTCGGCGTGCGGGACGGCCTGATCTACGGCGTCTGCCAGGCGATGGCGCTCGTCCCCGGCGTCTCCCGGTCGGGCGCGACCATCTCCGGCGGTCTCCTCATGGGCTACACCCGCGAGGCCGCCGCCCGGTACTCCTTCCTGCTCGCCATTCCGGCGGTGCTCGCCTCCGGCGGCATGGAGCTGAAGGACGCGGCCTCGGACGGCGGCGTCTCCTGGGGCCCGACGATCTTCGCCACGCTCGTCGCCTTCGCCGTGGGCTACGCGGTGATCGCCTGGTTCATGCGCTTCATTACCACCAAGAGCTTCATGCCGTTCGTGATCTACCGCATCCTGCTCGGCATCCTGCTCATCGCGCTGGTCTCGGCGGGTGTGCTGAGCCCGCACGCGGGCGAGTCCGCCGGCTGACGAGACGAGGCACGTGGAAGGGCCCGCACGGTCGTGACCGTGCGGGCCCTTCCACGTCAAAGGCGGCGGCCGGACCGGCCGGGTGGTCGTCCGGCTCCGGGGTCACGGCCGCATCCGCGCGCACCCGCCGAGGCGAAGAAACGGCACAGGGCGTGTACGCCAAGGCGATCGGCGAAACGGATCAGCGCATGAACACTCCCAGCCCCGCCGGAGGATCCCGCTGTCTGGTCACCGGCGCGACCGGCTACATCGGGGGCCGTCTGGTGCCGGAGCTCCTCGACGGCGGTCACCGCGTGCGCTGCCTCGCCCGGAACCCGGACAAGCTCCGTGACTTCCCCTGGGCGGACCGGGTGGAGGCGGTACGCGGTGACGTCACCGACGCCGCGAGCCTGCGCGGGGCGCTCGACGGCGTCGACGTCGCCTACTACCTCGTCCACTCCATGAGCTCGACGGCGGACTTCGAGGACGAGGACCGCCGGGCCGCCCGTGTCTTCGCCGCGGAGGCCCGTTCCGCCGGTGTGCGACGGATCGTCTACCTGGGCGGCCTCACCCCGCGCGGAGTGCCGGAGGACGAGCTCTCGCCGCACCTGCGCTCCCGCACCGAAGTGGGCCGCGTCCTCCTCGGCTCGGGCGTCCCCACCACCGTGCTGCGGGCCGCCGTCGTCATCGGTTCCGGATCGGCCTCCTTCGAGATGCTGCGGTACCTGACGGAACGGCTGCCCGTCATGGTCACGCCCAGCTGGGTCGGCAACAGGGTCCAGCCCATCGCCGTGCGCGACGTGCTGCGCTATCTGGTGGGGAGCGCCGGCATGCCCGCCGACGTCAACCGGACCTTCGACATCGGCGGACCCGACGTGCTCAGCTACCGGGAGATGATGGTGCGGTACGCCGAGGTCGCCGGTCTCCCCAAGCGCCTCATCGTGCCCGTGCCCGTCCTCACCCGCGGCTGTCGAGCCACTGGATCGGTCTCGTCACACCGGTGCCGGCCTCCCTGGCCAAGCCCCTCACCGAGTCGCTCCGGCACGAGGTGGTGTGCGACGAGCACGACATCGCCCGGTACGTCCCCGACGGACCCGGGTGGCCCGTCCCCTTCGGGGAGTCCTCCGTCTCGCCCTCCGCCGGGTGCAGGACGCGCAGGTCACGACCCGCTGGTCCTCCGCCTCGCCGCCCGGCGCGCCGAGCGACCCGCTGCCGACCGACCCGGACTGGGCGGGCGGCAGCCTCCACGGACGAACGGTCGCGCGCCGTCGACGCGTGCCCGGACGCGCTGTGGAGGGTCGTCGAAGGCGTGGGAGGGAGAACGGCTGGTACTCCTTCCCGCTGGCCTGGGCCGTCCGGGGCTGGGCCGACCGGCTCGTCGGCGGAGTGGGGCTGCGGCGCGGCCGCAGGGACGCGACGCGCCTCCGGGTCGGCGACGCCCTGGACTTCTGGCGGGTGGAGGAGATCGACCGCGGACGGCTGCTCCGTCTCCGGGCCGAGATGCGCCTGCCCGGCCTCGCCTGGCTGGAGATGATCGTCGAACGGGACGAGGCGGGCCGTACCCGCTACCGGCAGCGGGCGCTCTTCCATCCGAAGGGCCTCGCGGGCCAGGCGTACTGGTGGAGCGTCTCCCGTTCCACGCCGTGGTCTTCGGCGGCATGGCCCGGAACATCGCCCGGACCGCCGAGAAGGAGGGCGGGCGGCGGGACGGGCCGTGACCGTCTTCGCGCGCGTCCGCCGGGTGCCGCGGAAGGACCGCTCCACGGGGACGTACCGCCGTCACCGGTCCCGACCCGAGGCGCTCGTGGCCGTCCGGGCGGGCGGCCGGGGCATCACCCAGCGGATCAGGGCGGTGACGACGAGGCCGCCCCGCCGTGCGAAGGGCAGGAGCAGCCGGACGCCCACCGGCAGGGCGAGGAAGTCCCTGGCCCAGGAGGGCAGGAGGTCCACCGCGGCGGCCGCGAGGAGGGCGTAGGGGACGCGCGCGGGCCACGGCAGCGGCGGCGCGGCCAGCAGGTAGTGGGCCGTGGCCGCGGACTCCTCCGTGGCCGCCAGCTCGGGGCGCCGCCCGTCCAGCGCCTCGGCGAGGGCGGCCTCGGTCACGGGCGGCCCGGGGACGCCCAGCCGGCGGGCGACCGAGGCCATGTCCTCGACGTAGGCGTCCCGCCGGGCCGCCGTGAGCGGGGCCCGGCCGTACTCCTGGTACGCCCGCAGGAAGCAGGAGGTCTCGGCGAGGTGCACCCAGGCGAGCAGGGCCGGGTCCGAGGCCCGGTAGGGCACCCGCCGGACGTCGTGCCGGTGACCCGGGCGTGCGCCCGCGCACCCGCGCGACCGCCCGCTCGGCGTCCTCCGCCGGTCCGAACGTCGTCTCCGCCAGGAAGGTGCTGGTGCGCTGGAGGCGCCCCCAGGGGTCGCCCCGGAACCCGGAGTGCGCCCATACGGCGGCCATGGCGACCGGATGGAGGGACTGCAGGAGGAGCGCCGCGAGCCCTCCGACGTACATCGAGGCGTCGGCGTGCACGGTCCGGATCGGCCGGTCCGGAGCGAACCAGCGCAGGCCCGGCGCGCCGTGGATCCGGGCACGCTTCCGATGGGCCGTGGGTCCGGCCACTCGCAGCAGCAGCGCTTCCCCGGCCCTTCCACGCAGCCTGTCGATCAGCATCAGGGACACGGGAACCGCCTCTCGCTTCACCTACCCGCCGCGCGGCACGCCCATGCGGCACGGCCCCGCCCGGGACGCGGGGCCGCCGGCACCCTCCGGCCCGGGAAGGCGGCCGCCCCGGGCGCATCCGGCACGCGGGGCGGCGCGGAACCCCGAGGTGGGAATGGCACATCGATACGCCGGCGGCGCACTCGCGACCGGCGGCCGAACAGGGAGGACGCGATGACCGTCGCCGTCGTTCTGTACACCTCCGACCTCCGGGTGCACGATCACCCGCCGCTGAGGGCCGCGCTCGACGGGGCCCAGGAGGTGGTGCCGCTGTTCGTGCGGGATCCGGCCGTGGACCGGGCGGGCTTCGCGGCCGCCAACCGGCTGGCCTTCCTCGCGGACTGTCTGGTGGACCTCGACCGGGCGCTCGGGGAGCGGGGCGGCCGGCTCGTGGTGCGGACGGGCGACACGGTCTCCGAGGTGAGGGCGCTGGTGCGGCAGACCGAGGCCGACGAGGTCCACCTGGCGGGCGGTGCGACGGCCTTCGCCCGGTCGCGGGAGGAGCGCCTGCGCGAGGCGCTGGAGGAGGACGGCTGCCGGCTGTACGTCCACGACGGCGTGGTGGACGTCGTGCCGCCCGGTGACGTCACCCCGCAGGGATCGGACCACTTCGCGGTCTTCACCCCGTACTACCGGCGCTGGGCGGGCGAACCCCTGCGCGCGCCGCTGCCCGCCCCGAGGGAGGTGCGCGTGCCGGCGGGGTGCGGTCGGAGCGGATGCCCCGGCGCTCCGGGATCGCCGGGGTGTCGCCGGGACTCGCCGCGGGAGGGAGAGCGAGGGGCGCAAGCGGCTCGCCTCCTGGCTGACGGCGCACGGCGACGCGTACGAGCAGCGCCACGACGACCTGGCGGGGGACGCCACGTCGCGGCTCTCGCCGTACCTCCACTTCGGGGCCGTCTCCGCCCTGGAGGCCGTGCAGCGGGCCAGGAAGCGCGGCGGTGCCGGGGCCGAGGCCTTCGTGCGCCAGCTGTGCTGGCGCGACTTCCACCGCCAGGTGCTCGCCGCCCGGCCCGGGGCGGCGGGCGCGGACTACCGTCCTCGTCACGACCGCTGGCGCCGGGGGCCGGGGCCGAGGCGGACCTGGCGGCGTGGCGCGAGGGGCGGACCGGCTATCCCGTGGTCGACGCCGCGATGCGGCAGCTCGCCCACGAGGGCTGGATGCACAACCGGGGCCGGCTGCTCGCCGCGTCCTTCCTCACCAAGACGCTGTACATCGACTGGCGGGAGGGCGCCCGCCACTTCCTCGATCTGCTGGTGGACGGCGACGTGGCGAACAACCAGCTCAACTGGCAGTGGGTGGCCGGCACGGGGACGGACACCCGCCCCAACCGGGTCCTCAACCCCGTGCTCCAGGGCAAGCGGTACGACCCGGACGGCGTCTACGTCCGGCGCTGGGTGCCGGAGCTCGCCGGCCTCGGCGCGCCGATCGTCCACGAGCCCTGGCGCCTCTCCGGCCTCGACCGGGCCGCCTACGACTACCCGGACCCGCTGATCGGGCTCTCCGAGGGCTGGAACGTTTCCGCCGGGGCCGGGGGACCTCCTGAGCGGAGCCGTGTCTCCGGGCGCGGGCGGGGTTCGATGCGCACCGCCCGCGTTTCGATGCGGAAACGATGCGAGTTGAGGGGCGGGGGCTCTCGCCGGAACGTGAGGACACGGAATCGACGAGGTTCCGCCGTACCGCCGCTCCGGGACCGGCGGTCGCGCGCCCCGGTGGTCACCCGCGCCGCCGCCCGGAGGAGGAACCGTCATGACCGCGCACCGGACGACCGGCCGCCCCGACGCCTCGGCGGAGCCCACGCCCGCCGCGCGAGGCGCGACACGGCGGCCGAGGACGACCGGATCGCCCGAGGGCTGGTCCAGGGGACGAGCGGTGCCTGGACGCCGCGTACCGGCGCTGGGGACGGCTCGTGCACACGCTCGCGGCCCGTGCCCTGGGCGACCCCGCGAGGCGGAGGACGTCACCCAGCAGGTGTTCGTCGCCGCCTGGCGGGGCCGCGCGAACTTCCGTCCCGACCGGGGACCCTGCCGGCCTGGCTCACCGGCATCACCCGCCGGAAGATCGCCGACGCGCTGACCGCCCGCACCCGGCGCGCCGAACTCACCGCGGCCCTCGGCGCCGCCCTGGAGCAGACCGGCGGCTCCCCGAGGGCCCCGAGCGGATCGTCGACCGGCTCGTGGTCACCGAGGAACTGGCCAGGCTCACCCGCGTCCAGCGCGACGTCCTGGAGCTCGCCTACTTCGCCGACCTGACCCAGACGCAGATCGCCGACCGCACCGGCATGCCGCTCGGCACGGTCAAGAGCCACGCCCGCCGGGGCCTCCAGCGGATGCGCCACCGTCTCGACCTCGCCGCGGCCGGCGGGTGAGCGGGCCGGGACGACGGTGAGGGAGGACCCGCCCCGCTCCTGAGGGGGCCTCACTCCTTCGCGCCCACGGCCGGTTCCCCGTACAGCCGGGAGATCACGCCGATCGCCTCGGACAGTCCGGTGGGACGCACCGTGCCGGGAGCGGGCGGCCGGCCGAGCCAGCCGGGGCCCGCGAGCAGGACCACGGGGTCCTGCGCGCTCCCGCACCCCGAACGCCGTCCCCGCGACGTGCCGGGCCAGGGCGTGGTTCGCGGTGGACCTCGCCTGGGACCAGAGGGCGACGGCGACGGGCCCCGAACGCCGCACCGCCGCGTCGAGGGCCTCCGCGGGCACCGCCGCGCCGAACATCCTGGTCGGCAGGCCCCGCTCGGCCAGTCCCGCCGCGAGCGCCTCCAGGGGCAGCGAGTGCTCTTCCCGGGGACGCACGCCAGCACGACCGGAGGGACCGGGGCCGCCGTCGCCGGACCGGCCACGGCGGCCCGGCGCAGCGCGGTGGAGATGTGCCAGGAGAGCAGGTGCTCCACCTCGACGTAGCGGTCCTCGGACGACTCCCACTTGCGGCCCACGGCGTGCAGCGTCGGGACCATGATCTCCTGCCACGCGGTGACCAGGCCGTGTTCGGCCAGCGCCTCCTGGAGCAGCCCTTCCATGGCGGGGCCGTCGAGGCGTACGGCGGCGCGGGCGAGCCCGCGGGCCTCCTGCCGTACGTCGCCCAGCGGCAGGCCGCTGCCGGGTCCGGGCCGACGGGTCCTCCCGGGGCCACGGGAACGTCGGCGGTGGCGGGGCGTCGGGGGTGGCGTCGGGAAGGGTCGGCTCCGCCGGGGTCCGTGCCTGCCGGGCGGCCCTCGCCGCCTCGGCGGGCGGGACGCCCGAGGCCGTGAGACGGCACATCTCGTCGAGCATCGCGATGTCCGCCGGGCTCCACCGCCTGTGCCGTCCGTCCGCGCGCACGGCCGGGCCGATGCCGTACCGCTGGTCCCAGGAACGCACCGTGGTGGGAGAGACGCCCAGACGCCGCGCCACGGCGCCGGTCGTGATCCCGTGAGCCGTGTCGGACATGGCACCCACCCTACGAGGTCCGGACGCTGCGAAAACGATGCGAGGAGAAGAGAAGGTCCGCGCGGGCCGGGGCGCTCAGCCCCGGTGGGGCACCCTGGCGATCTCCTCGATGCCGCCCAGGGTGCCCCATTCGTTCTTGCCGAGCCGGGTCAGCGGGCGCATCAGGGTGATCTCGGGGTGGCCGTCGACCATGACGGACTCGTCGACCGCCGCGTGCAGGACCCGGCCGAAGACGACCGTCGAGTCGCCGATCCGCAGGGTGCTGTGCAGCTCGCACTCCAGGGCCACCGGGGACTGGGCGACCCGCGGCGGCTTCACCCGCAGGCTCGGCTCCCGCTCGACGCCGCACGCGTCGAACTCGCTCACGCCGCGCGGGAAGTCCGTCGCCGTGGCGTTGATCCGCTCGAAGAGCCCCTCGGGGGCGAGGTTCACCACGAACTCCCCGTCTCCTCCACGTTGCGCAGCGAGTCCTTGCGCCCGACCGAGGTGAACTGCACGACCGGCGGGGCGACCGAGGAGATGGTGAAGAAGGAGTGCGGGGCGAGGTTGTCCGTCCCGTCGGCCGACACCGTGGAGACCCAGGCGATGGGCCGGGGCACGACGGTGGCGGTGAGCAGCCGGTAGAAGGAGGTGCGGTCGGTCAGGTCGGGATCGATGTTCACGCGCATGGCGGCCAGTATGACCGGCGCGCCGACCGTCATCGCACACCCGCACGACCCTTGGCCTCCGGCCTCCGCTGCCCGACACTGAGCCGATGACGCAGCGCGTGGACCTCGCGACCGTGATGGACCGATTCGCCCTCGACGACCTGGTCACCGGCTACGCGGCGGCCGTGGACGAGGGCGACTGGAACGCCTACCGGGGGCTGTTCGCCCCGGACGGCAGGGCCGACTACCGGGGCTCGGGCGGGATCGAGGGACCGGCGGCGGAGGTCGCCGCGTGGCTGGCCGAGACGCTGCCCCTCTTTCCCGTGCGCCAGCACCTCATCGTGAACCGGCGGGTGCGGTTCGCGGAGCCGGGCGGCTACCCGGAGACCGGGGACCGGGCGGACGTCGCCGCCGACTACGTGAACCCGATGCGGTTCGCCTCCGGCGAGGACTTCGTCTGCGGCGGGCGCTACGCCTTCGCGGCCCGCCGCACCGCCGAGGGCTGGCGGCTGACCTCGGTCGTCGTCGACGAACGCTGGCGCCGCCACGGCTGACCCCGGACGACTCCCCCGCGTCGCGGGAGACTTGAGGCACCGACGGGAGGCACGTCATGCGTGGTCCGTTCCTGATCCGCCGCCGTGGCGGCCGGGCCGCCGCTCCCCGCTCCCCGGCGCGCCCGGGGCGGGGCCGCGCGCTCCTGCTCGCCGCCTGCTGCGGGGCCCTGCCCGTGCTGGCCTTCCCGGCTCCCGGGCTCTGGTGGTGGGCCTGGCTCGCGCTCGTCCCGTGGCTGCTGCTGATCCGTACGGCGCCGAGTGCCCGCCGGGCCGGTCTCGACGGCTGGTCCGGCGGGTTCGGCTTCATGCTGGCGATGCACCACTGGCTGCTGCCGAGCCTGCACGTGTTCCTGCTTCCGCTCGCCGCGCTGCTCGGTCTGCTGTGGCTGCCCTGGGGTGGCTGGTCAGGGCGCTGCTCGGCGGCACCCCTCGGCGCCGCGGGCGGGCGCGGCGCTGCTCGCGGTGCCCTCGGGCTGGCTGCTGATCGAGCTGGCCCGTTCCTGGGAAGGGCTCGGCGGGCCGTGGGGCTGCTGGGGCGAGCCAGTGGCAGGTCCCGGCGGCGCTGCGGCTCGCCTCGGTCGGCGGGTGTGGCTGGTGAGCCTCCTCGTGGTGGCGGTGAACACGGCCGTGGTCCTGCTCGTGACGGCGCCGGGGCGGCGTTCCGTCGGGGCGGCCGGGCTCGCCGCCTGCGCCCTGGTGACGGGGACGGCCGCCTGGGGCGTCCCGGCCCCCGGGAGAGCGGTGCGGTACGGGTGGGGATCGTGCAGCCGGGGTGTTCGGCGGCCGCGACGGGCCCGCGCTGCGGCTCGCGCGGGCCGAGGCGCTGACCCGTTCCCTCGCCGGGCGGCGCCTGGACCTGGTCGTGTGGGCGAGAGCGGGGTGGGCACCGATCCGGCGGGCGACCCGGCGCTCGCGGCCCGGCTGGCGGCGCTGTCGCGGGAGGTGGGCGCGCCGCTCCTGGTGAACGTGGACGCGCGGGCCGCCGACCGGCCCGGCATCTACAAGAGCGCCGTCCTGGTCGGTCCGGCGGGTCTCACGGGCCAGCGCTACGACAAGATGCGGCTCGTCCCCTTCGGCGAGTACGTACCGGCGCGTCCGCTCCTGGGCTGGGCGACCTCCGCCGGCCGCGCCGCGCGGGAGGACCGGCGGCGCGGGACCGGGCCGGTGGTGATGACCCTGCCCGCCCGCGCGGCCGGCGCGTCCCCGCTCCGGGTCGGGCCGCTGGTCTGCTTCGAGTCCGCGTTCCCCGACATGAGCCGGCGGCTGGCCCGCGACGGGGCCGGGCTCCTGGTCGTGCAGTCGTCGACCAGTACCTTCCAGGACAGTTGGGCGCCCGCCCAGCACGCCTCGCTCGCGGCCCTGCGCGCGGCCGAGACGGGCGGCCCGTCGTCCACGCGACGCTCACCGGGACCAGTGCCGCGTACGGTCCCGACGGGCGGCGGATCGGGCCGGTGCTGGGCACCGGCGCGAGCGCCGCCGTCGTGCGCGAGCTGCCGCTCTGGGGACGACGACGGCCTATGTCCGGTGGGGCGACTGGCCCTCGTACGGGGCGCTCGTGGTGGTCGGCGCGGTGTGCGCCGCCGGGGGCGCGGGGCGCTCAGGACGCCTGGGTCAGCGCCTCGCGGACGACGCGCTCGCACAGTTCGTGGGTGAGGAGGGCGTCGCGGGCGCTGAGCAGCCGGCCCTCCCGCACCGCGTCGAGGAAGGCGAGGACGGCCTGCTCGATGCCGCGCTGCCGGGCGACGGGCACCCAGTCGCCGCGCCGGCGCACGGTCGGCTGCCCCTTGTGGTCGACGACCTCGGCGAGGTTGAGGACCTGGCGCTTGGTGTCCTGTCCCGACACCTCCAGGATCTCCTCGGTGGAGCCGTTCATCCGGTTCATCATGCCGATGGCGGTGAAGCCGTCGCCGGAGAGCTGGAGCACCACGTGGTGCATGAGCCCCTCGCGGATCCGGGCCCGCACGTCGATGTGCTCGATCTCGCCGGGGACCAGGAAGCGCAGGGTGTCGACGACGTGGACGAAGTCGTCGAGGACGAAGGTGCGGGGGTCCTCGGGCAGGCCGATCCGGTTCTTCTGGAGGAGGATCAGCTCGCGCGGGTGCTCCAGGCACTGGGCGTAGCCGGGGGCGAGGCGGCGGTTGAAGCCGACGGCGAGGCTGACCGAGCGCTTCTCGGCGAGTTCCACGATCCGCTCGGAGTCGGCGTACTCGTACGCGAGGGGCTTGTCGACGTACGTGGGGACGCCGGCGTCCAGGAGCCGGGTGGCGATCTCGGCGTGGGCGGCGGTGGACGCGTGGACGAAGGCCGCGTCGAGCCCGGCGGAGAGCAGCGAGCCGAGGTCGTGGTGGCGCCGCTCGGCGGGCAGGTGCAGGGTGTCGGCGACCCGCTCCAGGGTCGCCGGGGTGCGGGTCTGGAGGTGCAGTTCGACCCCGGGAAGGCTGCCGAGGACGGGAAGGTAGGCCTTCTGCGCGATGTCGCCGAGTCCGATGCAGCCAACCTTCACGGGGTCTCCTTGTGCTCGTCCGCCGGCCCCTTCCCGTGGGGGCCGTTCGCGCGGGTCAGCTTACGCGGGGCGGGTCGTGCCGGAGGAGGCGTCCACCGGCGGGCGCCAGTCGCAGATGCCGTCGAAGCCGCGCAGGGCGAGGCCGGGGCCGAAGCGGGAGACGGCGCGGACGGCCGTGGAGCGCAGGGCGACGGCGGGGCGGGCGGCGAGCAGGGTGAGCGCGCCGGTGCGGGCGGCCTTGCGGACGAGGGCGGTGGTGCGGGGCAGCCGGTCGGCGGTGTACGCGGCGAGCGCGCGGTCCGGCGCGAAGCCGGGGCGGCGCCCGCGTGGTGGGCGAGGACGACGGCGTCCTCGACGGCCTGGTTCCCGCCCTGGCCGAGGCTCGGCATCATCGCGTGCGCGGCGTCGCCGAGGAGGGCCACCCTGCCCCGGTGGAAGGCGGGCAGCGGGTCGGGCATGTGGTGGACGTCGTGCCGCAGGATCCGGTCGGGTTCGACGCCCGCGAGGATCTCGGGGACGGGGTGGTGCCAGTCCCCGAAGAGCCGGAGCAGTTCGGCCTTCTCGTCGTCGGGCGCGTGGGCGCCGGCGGGGGCCGTGGCCATGGCGTACGCGTAGACCCGGCCGTCCTTGAGGGGCTGGCTGCCCCACAGCCGCCCGCGCCCCAGGTCTCGTGCGGGGCGAAGGGGCGCCCGGGGCGGGGACGACGACGCGCCAGCTCGTGGCGCCGGAGTAGCGGGGTCCAGGGTGGTCGGGGAAGAGCGCCCGGCGGGTCGCCGAGTGGATGCCGTCGGCGGCGAGGACGAGTTCGGCCTCCCGTTCGTCCGGGGCCGCGCTCCGGGGCCGGTGACCGTGACGCGGGCGGGGCGGTGCGCGTCGCCGGGGTCGGTGACGGCGGCGGTCGTGCCGGTGCGGACGGCGTCCTCGGGGAGGGCGGAGGTGAGGATCTCGACGAGGGTGGCGCGGTGGAGGAGGACGAGGGGTCCGCCGAAGCGGTCGGCGGCGGCCTTGGCGTCGGTGCGGGCGAGCCAGCGGCCGTCGGGGTGCGCATGCCGCCGTCGCCCTGCCAGGCGGAGAGGGCTCGGACGCGGTCGCCGAGGCCGAGGGTGTCGAGGCGCGCTGCGCGTTGGGGGCGAGGGCGATGCCGGCGCCGACGGGGTCAGGTCGGCGGCCCGTTCGAGGACGGTGACCCGCCAGCCGCGCCGGTGCAGGGCGACGGCGGCGGTGAGTCCGCCGATGCCGGCTCCGACGACGACGGCACGGTGCTGTTCCATGGCTGCTCCTCGGATCGGGGCGGGACGGACGGGGCGATGCGCACTACAGGTGTAGTGAGCTCGACACCGTGACCGTACTACAGCTGTAGTCGCGCCGGTAGTAGGTTGTCCCCATGACCTCAGCCACCGCCGGGACCCCCGCCCCGGAGTCCCCCGTCTCCCGCGCCGAGCGGATCGGCGACGCCGCCCTCGCCCTCCTGGTCGAACGGGGGATGCGGGGCCTGACCCACCGCGCCGTGGACGAGCGGGCGGGGCTGCCGCAGGGGTCGACGTCCAATCACGCCCGCACCCGCCAGGCCCTCCTGGAGACGGCCGTGCGGCGCCAGGTCCAGCGGGAGTCCGAGGTCCTCGCCCCGCACGAGCTGCCGGACCCCCGGAGCGGCGGCGACGCGCTCGTCGACGCGCTCGCGCTCGCCCTGCACCGCTACCTCACCGACCACCGCTCGCTGCTGGTCTCCCGCTACGAACTGGCCCTGGAGGCCACCCGCCGCCCCGAGCTCCGGAGCTTCTTCGACACCGCCGGGGCGACCTTCCACACCCCGCTGATCGCGATGATGACGGCGGCCGGCTCGCCCGAGCCCGAACGGCACGCGCTCTCCCTGATCGCCTGGTGCGAGGGGCTGATGTTCTCCTGCGCGGCGGGCTCCTTCCACGCGGCGGTGCCGAGCCGCGCGGAACTGCGCACCGGATTCGACGAGTTGCTGCGCGGCATGCTCGGCGGCCGGCTCTGACGCGTGCGCCCGGAAGCCCGCCGAACCCCTGGCGCGGCCCGTGATCATGGGGGACGATGCCGCCCATGACCACCGAACACACCGAGACCGTCCCGCGCGTCGACCCGACCACCACCACGGGCGAGCGCGAGGCGCTGGAGCAGTGGCTCGACTTCCACCGCGCGACCCTCGCGAGGAAGTGCGAGGGGCTCGACGACGCCCAGCTGCGCACCCTCCGCCCCGCCCTCGGACCTCAACCTCCTCGGTCTGGTCCGGCACATGGCCGAGGTCGAGCGCGGCTGGTTCCGCCGCGTCCTGTCCGGTGAGGAGGCGCCGTGGATCTACTCGACGCGGGAGGACCACGACCGGGACATCCACGTCACCGAGGAGGACACCTACGAGGAGGCCCACGCCACCTGGCAGGCCGAGATCGCCCGCGCCCGCGAACTGGCCGCCGGCCATGACCTCGACGACCTGGGCAGGGGCGAGCACCGCAGCGGCGAGACCTTCAACCTCCGGTGGATCTACCTCCACATGATCGAGGAGTACGCCCGCCACAACGGCCACGCGGACCTCATCCGCGAGCGGATCGACGGCGCGACCGGCGACTGACCCCGGACCGGGCGCCGGGCAGGCGTCCGGACCGGGCACCGGTCCTGGACACCGGCCCCGGACACCGGCCCCGGGCAGGTCAAGACCGGGCCCCGTACGGCTCACCCGTGCGGGGCATTCCCCGCCGGTAGGGAAGCGAAGATCACTTCCGGACCAGCAGAGTGGCGCGGGTGCATGGAACCCGAACCACAGTGAAGATCCTGGTCGGGGCGGCGGTCGCCGCCTCGCCGGCTGCGTCTCGGTGGACGCCCCGCCGACGGCACCCGCCTCCGCGCCCGCGGCCGACACCGTACGCCCCGCCCAGGACGTGGCACCGCAGATCGTCGACGGCCCGGCCCGCGAGGCGCTCGAAGCGGCGCTCCCGCTCCCCGCCGTCCGCCGCGCCCCGCGCGACGCCCCGGTGGAGCGGCCCCGGCCGACGGCGGCGCCTTCCCGGCCGGAGGCCCGCGTCCCGGCCCCGTACCGGAGCGGCGTGAGCGTCCGCGCCCGCACCCGCACCCGGCGGCCCGGCCGGACCTTCCCGAACCGCCGGAGCTCAGGGGGCTTCCGACGGACCCGCCGGTCTCCCGGGCGGACGTCTGCGACCTGGGCGAGCGGTACGGGGGCTGGGCCCCCGGCAGCGATCAGGCCGGGATCTGCCGCGGCGCCCACGGCCGGTGAGCCTCCCCGGAGGAGCCGTCAGGCGTCCCCGAGCCGCAGCTCCAGGCGGTCGATCGCGGCCCGCACCCCGTTCCCGTAGCCGTCGTCGTCGAGGTGGTCCGAGGCGGCGCGGGCCCGGTCCAGATGGACCCGCGCGGCGTCGGGCCGCTGGAGCTTGACGTAGTCGGCGGCCAGGTTGAGGTGGAGCGAGGGGTAGAGGGCCCGGGCGCGGCCGCCGAGTCGTGCGCGGCGAGCCGCTCCTCGGCGAGGCCCTCGGCCGCGCTCAGCGCCCGCAGGTCCCAGGCCAGCTCGGTGTCGGGATCGTCCTGGGCGTCCGCCATGTAGTGCGCGAGGGTGCAGCGGTGCAGGGGGTCGCCGTCCGGGCCGATCTGCTGCCACAGGAGGCCGAAGCGGTTGCGGGCCTCCTCGCGGTCGCCGCCGTGGAGCAGCATCATGGCCTGCCCGATCCTGGTCATGACCCCGTCGTCCGACACCTGGTGCTGCTCGGTCACCGCGACCTCCACCCGCTCACCCACTGGGACTGAAACGCTAGCCGCAGCCGGCCCGGATCGGGCCGAGGCTCAGCCGAGGTCCGGGATGCGCCAGTCGATCGGCTCGTGCCCCTGGGCCGCGACGGCCTCGTTGATCTGGGTGAAGGGGTGCGATCCGAAGAACTTCTTCGCCGACAGCGGCGAGGGGTGGGCGCCCTTCACCACGGCGTGCCGCTCCTCGTCGATGAGCGGGAGCTTCTTCTGCGCGTAGTTGCCCCACAGGACGAAGACGGCGGGGTCGGGGCGGGAGGCGACGGCGGTGATCACCGCGTCGGTGAACTTCTCCCAGCCCTTGTTCTTGTGCGAGTTCGCCTCGCCGGATCGGACCGTCAGCACGGCGTTGAGCAGGAGGACGCCCTGCTCGGCCCACGGCATCAGATAGCCGTTGTCCGGGATGGGGTGGCCGAGCTCCGCGTGCATCTCCTTGTAGATGTTCCGCAGGGAGGGCGGGGTCTTCACGCCGGGGCGGACGGAGAAGCAGAGACCGTGACCCTGCCCCTCGCCGTGGTAGGGGTCCTGACCGAGGATCAGGACCTTCACCTTGTCGTACGGGGTGGCGTCGAGGGCGGCGAAGACCTCGTCCTTCGGCGGGAAGACCGGTCCCTTGGCGCGCTCCTCCTCGACGAACTCGGTGAGCTGGGCGAAGTACGGCTTCTGCAGCTCCTCGCCGAGGACACCCCGCCAGGACTCGGGCAGCATGCTGGTGTCGGTCACGGTCACAACCTCCGGTGGACGTTCCTGTTTCTCCACCGAGAACCTATCGGGGCCACTGACAGTGGCCCCCTCAGGCCCGGGGCGGGGCCCGCTACCAGCTGGCCCGGCGGCTCAGCTCCCACATCTGCATGACCGTCTGCGGGTCGAGGGCGCGCTCGCCGCCGCCGATGTCCTCGCCGGCCGCGATGTAGAGCTTGCCCTGCCACAGGGGCAGCAGCCGGACGTCCTGGACCATGATCTCCTGGGCCTCGACGAACTCGTCCGTGACGGTCCCGCGGTCGCTCTGGCGGCGGGACTTCGGGAGCAGTTCGCCGGTGATCCGGGGGCTCTCGTACGGCGTGCCGAGGACGTTCTCCTTGCCCACGAAGGGGGCGACGAAGTTGTCCGGGTCCGGGAAGTCGGGGAACCAGCCGCGGCCGAAGACCGGGTACTCGCCCTTCTGGTAGCCCGCCTGGAACTCCTTCCAGGGCTTGCCGTGCAGGGTCACCTTGAAGAGGCCGGATTCCTCCAGCTGCCGCTTGAGTTCGGTGAACTCGGCGGCCGTCGAGGAGCCGTACCGGTCGGTGGTGTACCAGAAGTCCAGCGCGACGGGCTCGGTGATGCCGGCGTTGCGGAGGATCTTCTTCGCCTTCTCCTTGCTGGGGGAGCCGTAGCGGTCGAAGAACTTCGTGGTGTGGGCGGCGATTCCCTTGGGCACCATCGAGTACAGGGGCTCGGCGGTGCCCTGGTAGACCTTGTTGACCAGTTCGTCGCGGTCGACGAGCTGGGCGATGGCCTTGCGGACGGGAAGCTTGGCGACGGACTCGTCCTGGGTGTTGAAGACCAGGTAGCGGATGTCGGCGCCGGTCGACTCGACGATCTGGAGGCCCTTGTTCTCGGGCTTGTCCTCCTGGAGGGACACGACCTCGGCGGCGGTGAGGCCGCGGTAGGTGGCGTCGATCTCCTTCTTCCGGAGGGCGGCGACCATGGCGTCGGAGTCGTCGAAGTACTTGATCGTGACGCCGCCGTTCTTGCGGTCGGCGAAGCCCTTGTAGGTGGGGTTCTTCGCCAGCTCCGCCGTCTCGCGCTCGGTGTACGAGTCGAGGACGTACGGTCCCGAGCCCATGACCTTGCCGTCCTTGCGGAGCTGGTCGGCCGGGTACTCCGCGGGGTCCACCAGCGACATCGCGGGGGTGGCGAGGATGAACGGGAAGGTCGCGTCCGACTTGTTGAGCCGGAAGACGACCGTGCGGTCGCCGACGGTCTCGATCTTGTCGAGCGAGCCGAGCATCCCGTTGGGGCCGCCCTTGACGTCGATCGTGCGGATGCGCTCGATCGAGTACTGCACGGCCTTGGCGTCCAGCTTGTGCCCGTTGGAGAACGTGAGGCCCTCCACGAGCTTGCACTCGAAGACCCGACTGGAGGTGTCCGTGAACTTGCAGTCGGCGGCGTCCGGCTGCGGCGTGGTGCTGCCCGTCGGGAATGCGACCAGAGTCTGGAAGACATTCCGGAAAAGCTCCCAGGAATTGTCCCAGGCGGCGGCTGGATCAAGCGTGGAGGGAGAACTCATCGTACCGACGACGATTCTCTGATCCCCGGCGGATTCGCTGTCCGAGAAGACACCGCATCCGGTTACCAGGGATATGGACACAAGGGCTGCAGCGGCCTGCAGACTGGTCCGGTTGAACACGTGCACGCTCCTCGTTCAGCCAGGGGTCGGCCGACGATACCGCAGCACCCCGCCAGGTCAATCTTCGAGCCCGACGGGGCACTTGAGGCATTCGGCGCACAACCGGTCCCAATCCGGACAGGAAATCCGGAAAGTGTCCGGTTATCGGTCACCCGACTCCGGCGTTCAGGAAAAGGCCGCCGTCGGCGACGAGCGTCTGACCAGTGATCCACTCCGACTGGGACGAGGTCAGGAAGGCGGCCGCGCCTCCGATGTCCTCGGGCTCGCCGAGCCGGCCGAGCGGATAGGCGGCGGCCGCCTCGGCCTCACGGCCCTCGTAGAGCGCCTGCGCGAATTTCGTCTTCACGACGGCCGGGGCGATCGCGTTGACCCGCACGAGGGGCGCGTATTCGTGCGCCAGCTGGAGGGTCAGATTGATCATCGCGGCCTTGCTCATGCCGTAGGCGCCGATGAAGGGCGAGGCGGAGACGCCGGCGATCGAGGCGATGTTCACGATCGCCCCGCCGTGCTCCTTCTGCCAGGCGTGCCAGCTCCGCTGCGCGAAGCCGAGCGCGGAGATCACGTTCGTCTCGAAGACCTTGCGGGCCACCCCGAGGTCCATGTCCGCGATGGGCCCGAAGACGGGATTCGTACCGGCGTTGTTGACCAGGAAGTCCAGCCGGCCGAAGCCGTCCATCGCCGCCTCGACGGCGGCGGCCTGGTGGGCCTCGTCGTGCGCCTTGCCGGGGACCCCGATGACCCGGTCGGCCCCGAGCCGCTCGACGGCCTCCTTGAGGGCCTCCTCGCCGCGCCCGGTGATGACGACCCGGTCGCCGCGGGCGACCAGCGCCTCGGCGACGCCGTAGCCGATGCCCCGGCTGGCGCCGGTGACGAGGGCGACCTTGCCGGACGGCTCCGGCCTCTCCTGCGTGCTCATGCGCGCCTCCTCCTGTCCCCGCCGGCCGTCAGTTGAGCGGTCCGCCGGCCACGTACATGACCTGGCCGGAGACGAAGCCGGCGTCGTCGCCCGTGAAGAAGGCGATCGCGTTGGCGACGTCCTCGGGACGGCCGACCCGCTGCACCGGGATCATGGAGGCGGCGGCCGCCTGGAAGTCCTCGAAGCCCATGCCGACGCGCTCGGCGGTCTGCGCGGTCATCTCGGTGACGATGAAGCCCGGGGCGACGGCGTTGGCGGTGATGCCGAACTTGCCGAGCTCCTTGGCGAGGGTCTTGGTGAAGCCCTGCAGACCCGCCTTGACGGCCGAGTAGTTGGCCTGGCCCCGGTTGCCGAGCGCCGAGGAGGAGGAGAGGGAGACGATCCGGCCGAAGCCCGCGTCCACCATGTGCTTCTGGACGGCCTTGGCCATCAGGAAGGCGCCCTTGAGGTGGACGTTCATGACGAGGTCCCAGTCGGACTCGGACATCTTGAAGAGCAGGTTGTCGCGGAGCACGCCCGCGTTGTTGACGAGGATCGTCGGCGCGCCGAGCTCGGCGGCGATCCGCGCGACGGCGGCCTCCACCTGGGCGCTGTCCGAGACGTCACAGCCGACCGCGAGGGCGGTGCCGCCCGCGGCGGTGATCTTCTCGACGGTGTCCTTGCAGGCCGCCTCGTCGAGGTCGAGTACGGCGACGGCGCGGCCCTCGGCCGCCAGGCGGAGCGCGGTGGCCGCGCCGATGCCCCGTGCGGCACCCGTGACGACGGCTACGCGCTGCTCGGTGGTGGACATGCTTGGTTCTCCTCGCCCTTGGATCGTCCCTGGTCGCGGTCGGACCCGTGGCCGCTCCTGCGTCCCGCACATGAGCGACCGCTTAGTATCCGTCCGCAGGACGAGACGCTAAAGCCCCGGCACCCGGTGTCAACGGCCCACCGGGTGCACCAGGTCACTCCCCGGTCACTCAGCGCACGAGCAGATCGAGCAGCCGTTCCACCTCGACCTCCGGGTCGGCGGTCAGACCCGTGTGGACGGGCCCCGGCTGCACGACCGTCGAGCGCGGCGCGATCAGCCAGCGGAAGCGCCGCCCCGCGTCGTCGCGGGCGGCCTGGCCCGCCGCCTCGCCGCCCAGGCAGACGCCCTCGACGGCGCGCAGCGCGGCCGCACGCCGGTCACGTCGGCGGCCGGGTCGAGCGCCGTCAGCTTGGCCTCGTCCAGATGCGTGCGGGCGGCCACGAAGGACCGGGCGCGGCAGTAGACGACCACTCCCGCGTTGAAGCACTCGCCGCGCTCCACCCGCGGCACGACGCGCAGCAGCGCGTACTCGAAGACATCGCGGTCGGTCACGTCGTGCTGTCCTTCTCGGTGGTGTGCTTCCGGGGCGCGAGGCGCTCGGCGAGCCAGCCCGGGGCTGCTGCGGCCGGTTCTCGGTGCGGGGGCCGAGCGTGATCCGCTCATGGATGGTGGCGGCGCGGGGCAGCAGGGCCGCGACGTACGCGGCGCGCACCTCGCCCGTGCCGTCGAAGCCGGGCTCGTCGACGAGCCACTCGTCGGGGACGTCCGCGGCGACCTCCTCCAGGAGCTCGCGGGTGACGAGCGGGGCGAGTTCGGCGGCGCGGCGGCGACGTCCGGGGCGAAGGGGCGAGCGCGTGGTCGGAGGCGTCGTACGGCTTCGCGGCGGAGGCCTGGGCGCCCGGCCAGTTGTGGTGCCAGATCATGGTGGCGCCGTGGTCGATGAGCCACAGGTCGCCGTGCCAGACGAGCATGTTCGGATTGCGCCAGGACCGGTCGACGTTGTTGATCACCGCGTCGAACCAGACGACCTTGCCGGCCTCCTTCGGGTCGACCTCGTAGGCGAGCGGGTCGAAGCCCAGCGAGCCGGGCAGGAAGTCCATGCCCAGGTTGAGCCCGCCGCTCGCCTTGAGCAGCTCCTGCACCTCCTGGTCGGGTTCGGAGAGCCCGATGACCGGGTCGAGCTGGATGGTGACGAGCTCCGGCACCCGCAGGCCGAGCCGGCGGGCGAGCTGCCCGCAGATGACCTCGGCGACCAGGGTCTTGCGGCCCTGACCGGCACCCGTGAATTTCATGACGTATGTCCCGTAGTCGTCGGCCTCGACGATTCCGGGGAGCGAGCCGCCCTCGCGCAGGGGCGTGACATAGCGGGTCGCTGTCACCTCTGTAAGCATTCGCCCAGGGTATCGGCGGGGTGACCCTCAGGGGCCGGGAGTCCGTCCGGGCCCCTCCCCGGCGGGAGGGTGTCCGCCGGCCGGTCCGCGCGGGCGGCGGACGCGGCCAGGACGCGGTCGAGGAGGGCGTCGAGGCCGTCCGTCAGCTCCTGGTAGCCGCCCTTCTCGGCCAGGGTGGGCGCGGTCTCGCGCAGCCGGGGAGCTCGCGGGCGGCATCAGGTGCAGGCCGAGGCGGAAGGCCGGATCGGGCTCGTCGGGGTTGTCGACCATGGCCCGCAGGTCGCTGAAGATGTAGCCGAGCACCCAGGCGGTGACCGCCCGGTAGGCCGTCACGACGCCCTGCGCGTCGAGCCCGGCGCGGTCGAGGAGGGCCAGCACCCGCTCGTGGGCCTGGAGCACCGCGAGGGGGCGCCGGGCCAGCGGGACGGCGAGCAGGCGCGTGGCGAGCAGCGGCACGACGTGCGGGTGGGCGAGGGAGATCCGGTAGAGGCGCAGGCGCCGCGGCGGAGTTCGGCGCGCCATTCGGGCAGGTCGGGCTCCTGGCCGAGGGGGTGGGCTCCTCGCGGGCGAGGTCCTCGTCCAGCTCGGTGTAGAGCTGTTCGACCAGTCCGTCGAGGAGGGCGTCCTTGCTGGGCGCGTAGCGGTACAGCGCCATCGCCTCGACGTCGAGCTCGGCGGCGACCCGCCGCATGCTCAGGGCCGACAGGCCCTCGTGGTCCACCACGTCGAGGGCCGCGGCGAGCACGCGTTCACGGCTCAGCCGGCGACGGCCCCGGCGGCGCTCCGTGGCGTGGCCGATGTCCACCTTCCTGCGGTCCGGCTGGGTGCTGCTGGCCATGGGGCGCCTCCGGGCTCGGCGTCGCGACGCGACTGCTCCCGACTATATCTGAATGCCACTAAACGCTACGTTTACACCATAAGTAGACATTTATTGACAGTCATGACATACCGGCGCACTATGTATGTTTAAAACGTAGACGTACGGCGACAGCCCTCCCGCACGGTCGCCGCTGGAGGCCGACGACATGGACGGCAACCGCATCCCCCGCACCGAGTGCTCCGAGCTGAACGACCCGCTTCCGCGCGTTCGGCCCCGTCTGACCCTCGTCGTCCCGACGCGCAACGAGCGGGAATCCGTCCCGCTGCTGCTACGCGCCCTGGAACCGGCCTTCGACGGACTGCCCGCCGAGATCCTGTTCGTCGACGACAGCGACGACGACACACCGGCGACGGCCGCGCGACACGCCCCGGACTGCCGGCTGCCGGTCCACATGCTCCACCGGGAGAAGGGGGCCCGCGAGGGCGGCCTGGCGGGTGCCGTCCTCGCGGGCGCGCGCCACGCCCGGGGCGAATGGGCCCTGGTCATGGACGCCGACCTCCAGCACCCGCCGGAGGCCGCCGCCGCGCTGGGCCGTACGGCTCTGGGACACGGCGTCGACATCGTCGTCGGCACCCGCTACGCCGGGTCGGGATCGACCGGCGACGGGCTCGACGGCCCCGCCCGCCGGCTCGTCTCCCTCGGCAGCACGCTGCTCGCCAAGGCGGTCTTCCCCCGCCGGCTCGCCGGCGTCAGCGACCCGATGAGCGGGCTCTTCGCCTTCCGCGTCGCCGCGACCGACCTGGACCGGCTCAGCCCCCTCGGCTTCAAGGTGCTCCTCGAACTGCTCGTCAGACACCCGGGCGCCCGCGTCGCCGAGGTCTCCTACCGCTTCGCGCCCCGCGCGGCCGGCACCTCAAGGCCTCGCTCCGCGAGGCTGCGGTTCCTGCGGCACCTGGCCCGGCTGCGGCGGCCCGCCCCGGCACGGCCCCGGCGGCACGGGCCGCCACGCGGCACCCGGCCGCCCCGGCCTCGGCACCACCGCGCGGTTCCTGGCCTTCGGGCTCGTCGGCCTCAGCGGCATCGCCGTCAACACCGCCGCCCTGTGGTTCTTCCACTCCACCGTGGGACTCCACCAGCTCCTCGGCGCCACACTCGCCACCCAGGTGTCCTCCCTGTGGAACTGGGCCCTCCTGGAGACGCTGGTCTACCGCGGCGGCCAGGGCGGCAGCAGACGCGCGGCCCTGGCCCGCGGCGCCGCCTTCCTCGCCCTGAACAACCTCCTGCTGCTCGGCCGCCTGCCCCTCCTGGAGCTGTTCGTCCTCGCCGGGGTCGGGCTGCTCACCGCCAACGTCCTCAGCCTCGTCGTGCTCTTCGTGGTCCGGTTCCTCTTCAGCGACCTGCTGATCTACCGCCGCCGCCACGAGGAGGGAGCCCGCCGCGACCCGGTGCGCGTCCTCGTCGCCCCGGGCGCCCCGTCCCCGGCTCCGCGCCCCCTCCCCGCCGCCGCGTCCGCCACGGCGCACCCCAAGCGCCCCCGGTACCTGACCTACCGCTACGACATCGCCGGCACCGTCACCATCGGCTCCCAGATCCGCCTGCCCGAGCTGGAGTTCTTCCGCGCCCAGTGGGTGCCGCCCGGCGCCTGCGACATCACCGTCCGCGTCGGCGACGTGGGCCGCCGGCTCCCCCGCCACCGCGCGGTGATGACCGAGATCCCCGGCCTCGGCGCACCGCGGCCCACCACCGTGCAGTACGAGGAGCAGCTCGGCCGGCTCGGCGCCAACTTCCGGGTCGACATCGGCGACCCCATCGACGTCCTCGTCAGCCCGCTCCTCGCCCGCTCCCCGCACGTCGTCTACACCAACGTCCTGGAGGCGCTGCTGCGCTTCGTGCTCGTCTCCCGCGACCGGATGCTCCTGCACTCCGCGTGCGTCGAACTGGGCGGCACGGGCGTGATGCTCTCCGCGCTCACCGACACCGGCAAGACGTCCACCGTCCTGCGGCTACTCAGCGAACACGACGGGCGGTTCCTCTCCGACGACATGACCGTCGTCGACGCCGGCGGCAACGCCCTCTGCTTCCCCAAGCCGCTCACCATCAGCGCGCACACCCTGCACGCCGTGCGCTCCGACGACCTGACCCCCCACGAATGGCACCGGCTGCAGCGGCAGAGCCGCCTGCACTCCAAGGAGGGCCGCTCCTTCGCCTTCACCCTCGCCCGCCACAACCTGCCCATCATGGGCATCAACGCGGTCACCCAGATCCTGGTGCCCCCGCCGAAGTACGCCGTCGACCGGCTCGTGGACTGCCGGCTGAGCAGCGCGGTCAAGGTGACCGAACTGTTCGTCATCGAGCGCGGCGAGCCCCGCCTGGGCGACCTCGGCCACGAGGAGACCGTCGACCGGCTACTCGTCAACACCGAGGACGCCTACGGCTTCCCGCCGTTCCGGTACTTCGCCCCCGCCATCACCGTCGACGGACTCGACCACGCCCAGCTGCGCGGCCGCGAGCGGGAGGTCCTGTCCGGCTTCCTCTCCGGTGTCCGCACCCGTGTCCTGGCCTCCGACCGCTTCGGCTGGGCCGACGAGATACCGCGGCTCCTCGCCGCGGACCGGCCCGCGGTCAACGGCCACCCGGTTCCCCGGCCGACGGACACCCGTGGCCGCACTGGGCGCCGGAGACGACGGAGGCGCACCGCCCCCGCCCGTGCGCGCCGGGCTCCTGCCCCTCCACCACGCCGTCCCGGCCGACTCCGGCGCCTCCCGCCCGGAGGACCCCGGCGGGAGGACGCCATGAGCCGCCCGCGTACTCCGGAGCGGACACGACGGCCGCCCCGGCACGGGAGTCGGCTCCACAAGCCCCCGGGGACGGCCGGAGCCACCGGCGCCCGCCCCGTCGGCCGCCCGCGCCGCCGCCCCACCGCCGCCTGGGTCCTGCGCGGTGCCCTGCCGCTCACCGCCGTGCTGGCCCTGGCCGCCTTCCTGCGGTTCTGGCAGCTCACCTCCATCGGCCTCAACAGCGACGAGGCCGTCTACACCGGCACCGCCGCCTCCCTGGCCGGCGACCCCACCATGCAGACGGTGTTCCCCGTCTTCCGCGCCCACCCCGTGCTGTTCGCGAGCGTCCTGTCGCTCTTCCTGCGCGGCGGAGCCGACGAGTTCACCGCCCGCGCGGTCGCGGCCGTCATCGGCGTCCTGACCGTCGCCGTCACGTACCTGCTGGCCCGGAGCCTCTACGGCCGCGCGGCGGGGCTCGCCGCCGCGCTGCTGCTCGCCGTCATGCCGTACCACGTGGTGGTGACCCGGCAGGTGCTGCTCGACGGGCTGATGACGCTGTGCGCCACGGTCGCGCTCTACTGCGTCGTGCGGTACGTGCGGGCCGACCGCGACGGACTGTCCTGGCTGCTCGGCGCCGCGGGGGCGCTGGGCGCCGCGACGCTCTCCAAGGAGACGGCGCTCGTCCTCGTCTGCGGTCTGTACGTCTTCTTCGTCCTCAGCCGCTCGGCGCGGATGCGGTGGCGGCACGCCGTTCTCGCCACCGGCGTCCTCGCCCTCGTCTTCGCCGCGTTCCCGCTCGCGATATGGCTCGCGGGCCGCGGCTCCACCGGGCAGAACTACCTGCAGTGGCAGCTGTTCCGGCGCGCCAACCATCCGATGGGGTTCTACGCCACGACGGTGCCGCAGGTCCTCGGCTGGGCCGTGCTCGCGGCCGCCGTGACCGGACTGGTGTGGCTGCGGCGGCGCAACGGCTGGCGCGAGGGCCTGCTGCTGTGCTGGATCGCCGCGCCCGTGCTGTTCTTCACCCTGTGGCCCGTCAAGGGCTTCCCTATCTGCTGCCGGTCGCGCCGCCGGTCGCCGTGCTCGCCGGCCGCACCCTGGGCGCCGTCGCCGGGCTGCGGATGCGCACCGGCGGCTGCGGATCCCGGCCCGGCGGCTGTCCGCCGCCTGCGCCGTCCTCGTCACGCTCGCCGTCGCGCTGTCCCTCGCCCTCCCGTCCGCCGCCCGGATCACCGCCGCTCCGAAGGGCTCGTTCCTGGCCGGTTCCGGCGGCCTGCCGGGCGGCCGCGAGGCGGGCCAGTGGTGCGCGCGCACGTGCCCGGCGGGCACGGCTGCTCGCCGCCGGACCCTCGGTCGCCAACGTGCTCCAGTTCTACGGGGCAAACCGGTCTCGGCGCTGTCGGTGAGCGTCAACCGGCTCTACCGCAACCCCTCGTACACCCGGTGCCCAACCCCGACCGCTCGCTGCGCGACGGCGAGTTCCAGTACCTCGTCTGGGACTCCTACACCGCCCACCGCGCCCCTTCTACGGCGCGAAGATCAGAAGCTGGTCGACAAGTACCACGGCGCGACCGTCTACACCTCCGCCGTGCGGGTCCCCGCGTCCGCCACCGACCCGACGCCCGTCCGGTCATCGTCATCTACCAGGTGCGTGCCTCATGAAGCCGCTGACCGTCCGTCTGCTGACAGCGCTGGCCGGCGCGGCGCTGCTCCTCGGCCCCGCCTCGGCCACGGCCTCCGCCGGCACCGGACCCGACCCGGGCGGCGGTCCCGCCGCCGCGCACCGCGCGGCCACCCCGTGCGGCACTTCATCTACGTGATGCAGGGCCCCGGACCTTCGACAACTACTTCGGCACGTACCCGGGGCCGACGGCGTCCCCGCCGGCGCCTGCCAGCCGCGCACCGCCGGCGGCCCGCCTCCGACTGCGTGCGGCCCTACGCCCTGCACGCCAAGGCCCCGCCCCGCTCTCCCCGAGCCGGAGCATCATCGCCCAGCAGATCAACGGCGGGCGCATGGACGGCTTCGTGTCCGCGTACACCCGGCAGGGCCGGGACGGCACGACCGTCATGGGCCACTACGACGCCCGGGACCTGCCGTTCGACTGGGCCGCCGCCCACCGGTACGTGCTCTTCGACGAGTTCTTCTCCGCCGTCCCCTACGGCACCGCCACCGAACGCTCCTACTGGGTCTCGGGGGCCGCCCCGACGGCGGCGGGCGACCGCCCCACCATCTTCGACCGGCTCCAGCGGGCGGGGGTCAGCTGGAAGTTCTACGTCGAGAACTACCGGCCCGCCGAGAACTACCGGACCCCCGGCGCCACCCAGCCGGTGCGCGCCCCGCTGCTCGGCCTCGCCCGCTTCGTCGACGACCCCGCCCTCGCCTCCCACATCGTGGACCTGGACCAGTACTACCGCGACCTCGACGCCGGCACCCTGCCGTCGGTGGCCTACGTCGCCAGCTCCGGCTCCTCCGAGCGCTCCGCGCGGGCCATCCCGCCCGGCCAGAAGCTCATCCGCTCGCTGGCCACGCAGCTGGCCCTCAGCCCGTACTGGGACAGCTCGGCCCTGCTGTGGAGCCACGACGGCTCCGGCGGCTGGTACGACCACGTGGCCCCGCCGCCCGCCGCCGACGGTCCGCGCGGCCTGCGCGTACCGGCCGTCCTGATCAGCGCCTACGCGCCCGCCGGGCACGTCGACCACCGGGTGCTCGACTCCTCCTCGGCGCTGCGGTTCATCGAGGACAACTGGAACCTGGCACCGCTCGGCGGCCGGGACACCACCTCCGCCAGCCTCGCCGCCGCCCTCGACTTCTCCGCCGCCCCCCGGCCCCCCGAAGTGCTCGCCGCCCCCACCGAACGGCCCGCCGTACGGCCGGTCGACCCGGCGCTCGTGTACGGGATCTACGGCGGGATGCTCGGCGGAGCCGCGCTGCTCGTCACCGGCACCGCCCTGTACACCGCCCGCAGGCGCTCCGCGGGCCCCTCGGAGCCGTCCCCGTGCCGGAAGGGAGCCGGCCGTGAACCGCCGTGCCGCCCACCGTCTCCCGGTCGCCCTCCTCGCCCTGCTCGCGGCCCTGCTGCTGGCCCTGGCCGGACCGGCCGCCCACGGCCGGTCCCTCGCCGCCACCCCCGCCCGCACCACCACGCCCCGCCCGTCACCGTCCACGTCCGCACGGTCCCGGCGGTGCCCGGGGTCCGGCTGGTCTTCGCCGGCGCCTCCCTCGTCACGGGCGCCGACGGCACCGCCTCGTACACCGGCGGCCGCACCGCCGACCGCGCGTCGCTCCAGCTGCTCGACACCTCGGTCAGCACCCCGGACGCCCGCTACCGCTTCACCCGCTGGGCCGGACAGCGCGACCCGGACCAGGCGTTCCGGACCCGCATCGACGGGCTGCCGCTGCGCGCCGACTACACCGTCACGGCCGGGTTCACCGTGCAGTACCCGGTGACCGCGTCCTTCACCGACCAGCACGGCACGCCCCTGGACCCGTCCCTGATCTCCTCGGTGCGGGTCAAGGGCTCCGACAACCGCACCACCGGCCTGTCGGTGTCCGGCACCACCTGGCTGGACGGCATCGTGCCCGTCTTCCGCGACAGCCGGCTGCTGCCCGTCCCGGTCGCCTACACCCTGCGGAGCCTCGTCTACGACGGCGTCGAGGTCGCCGACGCCGGACAGCAGGGCTTCCAGCCCCGTACGGACCGGCACCTGACCTTCACCGGCGCCTTCCACGACCTGACCGTCACCGCCCACGACGCGCTGTTCGGCTCCGCCACCGGCGACCGGGCCACCGTCACCGGCCCGAACGGGCGGGCCACGACGGTGACGCTCGGACCGGACCACACCGCCGTCCTGACCCATCTGCCGCGCGGCCTGTACACCGTCGACGTCAAGGCCCCGGGCGGCCTCACCGGCCCGCACGACGTACGGCTGTCCCAGGCGGTCACCGCCGACGTGACCGTGGTCAGCCGGGCCGACCTGCTCCTCCTCGTCGGTGCCGGCCTGCTGGTCGTCGTGGTGCCGGTCGCGATCCGGCTGGGGCTCCGGCGGCGGGCCCGCCGCACCGCCGCGGCCCGCCGCCCGGAAGCGGGGCGCGCCGGGAGTCCCCGGAGCCGCCTGAGCCCGTGCCGCCGGAAGAGGCCGTACCACCGGGCCGGTCCGAGCGGCCGGGAGAGCGGGGAGGCGTCCCGTGCCTCCCGGCCCGGGGCGGCGGCCCCATGAGGCCGCTCTCCGCGCTCCTCGCCGCGCTCCTCCTGGCCCTGACCGGCTCGGGCGCCGCGTCGTCCGAACCCCGGCCCGCCACCGTCGCGCCCGCCGCCGCGGACGCCTCCCGGCCGCCGCTGCTGGCCTACTACTACCAGTGGTTCAGCCCCGGTTCCTGGCAGCGGGCCAAGACCGACCTGCCGCTCGCCGGCCCGTACTCCAGCGACGACGCCCAGGTGATCGGCCGGCAGATCGCCGAGGCGAAGTCCGCGGGGATCGACGGGTTCCTCGTCGGGTGGAAGCACGGCACCGTGAACGACCGGCGGCTGCGCAAGCTCGTCGACGCCGCCGAGGCGAGCCACTTCAAGCTCGCGCTGGTCTACCAGAGCCTGGACTTCCACCGCCGCCCGCTGCCCGTCGCCCAGGTCGCCGCCGACTTCCGGTACTTCCGCGACCACTTCGCCGACAGCCCCGCCCTGCTGCGCTTCGCCGGCCGCCCGCTGACCGTCTGGAGCGGCACCTGGGAGTACTCCCACGCCGACGTCGCCCGCGTCACCTCGGCCGTCCGGGGGCGGCTCAAGGTGCTGGCCAGCGAGAAGAACGTCGCCGGCTACCGGCGGATCGCCGACGTCACCGACGGCGACGCCTACTACTGGTCCTCCGCCGTCCCCGGCACCACTCCCGGATACGCGGAGAAGCTCCGGGAGATGGCGCGGGCCGTGCACGCCGACCACAAGATCTGGGTGGCTCCCTGCGCGCCCGGCTTCGACGCGCGGCTCGTCGGCGGCACCCAGGCGGTCCCCGCGACGGCGGCGCGACGCTGCGGGCCGAGTACGCCGCCGCGCTCGGCTCCTCGCCGGACGTCATCGGCCTGATCAGCTGGAACGAGTACTCCGAGAACACCCACGTGGAGCCGTCCCGCGACCACGGCGACCTCTTCCTGGGGTGCTGCGGCAGCTGCGCGGCGTCCCGCGGGCGTCCCGCCCGTGCGGAGCCCGAGCGGCCCTGTCCGGCCGGCCGCCCGGCCGGACCCCTCCCGCGGCTACTGGGCGTTCCTCGGCATGGCCGCCCCGTGCTGCTGGTCACCCCGCTCGCGGTGCGCCGTCTGCGCGCCGCCCGGCGCAGGCCCGCCCCGGTCGCCCAGGAGCGGACGGGCCCGGACGGGGCGGTCAGCAGGTCACCGGGGTCGACGTCCCCGCCGTGTTCCCCGCCAGATCGCGTGCCCTGACCTCGTAGGTGTACGAGGCCGGGCACACGGCCGTCTTGTCGCTGAAGGTGAGCACCTCCCGCGGGACCGTGGCCATGTACGTGCCGTCGCGGTAGACGTCGTACGTCGCGAGCTGCGTGTCGTCGGTGGCCGCGCCCCACGTCAGCTTCATGGTGGTGGAGGCGGTGCGGGTCACCGTCAGGGGGGAGGGCGCGGTGGGCGCGGTGCCGTCGGCGGAGAGGTTGTAGTTCTGCACGTCGAAGGTGTTGCCGAGGGAGTCCGTCGGGGTCACCGTCAGCGTCGAGCCGTTGACCGAGACCAGCAGGAAGTGGTGCACGTTGGCGTCGGCGGCGGGCACCGGGATCGAGGAGGGGCAGCGCTTGCCGGCGTTGGAGGTGTAGGACCAGCCGCGGGCGTAGGCGTCCGTCGGGGAGCAGCCGTGGCCGCCGATCGAGCTGAGCTTGGCGCCGGCGCCGCCGGTCACGTAGCTGGGCACGCCCCCGGGCGGGGCGACGTTGCGCTGGTAGATGTGGGAGTGGCCGTTGAAGACCAGGCCCACGCCGTTGTCGTGCAGCAGCTGCTCCAGGGTGTCGGTGCTGCCCGGGTTGTTCTTCAGGTACTCGTCGTCCGGCTCGGTCGGGTCGTCGGAGCGCAGCGGGAAGTGGAAGGCGGCCACCTTGACGCCGCCGGGGTGCGCGGCGAGGTCCTGCTGGAGCCACTGGTACTCGGCCGAGGTGGTCGCCCAGTGGGCGGCGGCGTCCACCTGGTAGATGGCGCAGTGGTCGGTGCCCTCGCAGTTGTTCCCGTCGGCGTCGCCGACGTTGCCGTCGCTCCAGGAGGCGTCGAGCACGTAGAACCGGACTCCGCCGCTGGTGAAGGCGTAGTACGTCGTCGGGTAGGTCGCCGGGGCGCTGTTGAAGAACGACGGGTAGCCGACCTGGGCGTAGACGCCGTTGGAGGCGGCGGTGACGGCGCTCTCGGGCCAGGTCGACAGGAGGGTGGCGGTGCGGCCGTGGTTGCCGGTGGTGGCGAACATGGGCAGGACCTGGCCCGGCGCCGCGTAGTACTCGGGGGCGAAGACGCCGCTGATGTTGACGCCGGACTGCTGGAGGTCGCCGTAGTTGGTCGGGCTGCCGCTGGGGTAGGCCACGTCGCCGGTGGACAGCGCGAAGCGGGCGCCGCTGGCGGCCAGCCGGGACATCACGTTGGCCTGGTCCTGGTTGACGTCCCCGCTGTTGACCCCGTTGCTGGTGGTGTCGCCCCAGTCGCCGAACACCGCGAACGTGAAGGGGGTCGTGGAGCCGGCCGGCACCATCGTGGTGAACGAGGGCGAGGGGTTGGTGCCGAGCAGGTCGACGGGGACGGCGTCGCCGGTGAAGACCCGGTAGCAGTAAGGGGTGTTGGGGCTGAGGTTCGGCACGGTCACCGAGTTGCTGTACTCGGTGACCCCGTTGACGGTCATGGTGGTGCCGAGGGTGGCGGCGGTGACCGAGTTGGCCGTGCAGTTGCCGAGCGGCCCGTACTTCACGGTCTGCCGGCTGCGGGTGGAGGTCGCCCAGGTCACCCGGGTGGAGGTGGGGTCAGGTCCGTCAGATAGGGGCCCGGGTGAGGACCGGGAGGCGCCCGGCAGGTCGGCCAGGGCGGGGCGGGCGCGGCGAGGGCCGCCGACAGGGCACCGAGCGCCACGGCGGCGCCGGCGAGGCGGAGGCCTCGGCGGCGTCCGACGGCTGCGAACACAGGCATGTCACGGGTCCTTTCAGCCTCCGCTGCGGCCTGTCTGGGGCGTCGGCCGGGCGACGGGGACGGAGGCACCCCGGGAACGTAGGGCGGCCGGGGGCCGGGACGGACCGGCGCGGCGGGGCCGGGGCCGCGAACCGCCGCATTCACCCGGCCGGGGGCCGTCGCGTGGGCCGGTCGGGCGACTCGGCGTGTCCTTCGGTCTCGCCTCCCGTGCGGTGCGGGAAGAAGGGACAGGACCCATGCGCTCCCGCGCCCTGCCCCTGGAGGCCCCCGTGCCGGCACGCGACTCGCAGGAAGCCGTCCGCCGTCGGCCCGTCGGCCGGCTCCGCGCGGCCCTGGCCGTCGCGGCCGTCGCCGCGTCGACGGCCGTCGCGCCCGCCGTGCCCGCGGGAGCGGCGCCGCGACCGCAGGACGACGGGCCGGCCTCCGACCGCGCCTACGTGGCCAACACCACGGCCAGGACGGTGTCGTTCCTCGACACCGACGACCGGACCGTCACCCACACGGTGGCCGTGCCGTCCGGCGCGGCCGACGTGGGGTCTCCTGGCGCGCGCACCGGGCCTATGTGACCGGCGGCAGCGGCTCGCACACCGTCAGCGTCGTCGACACCGAACGGGCCAGGGTCGTGGGCACGATCCGGGTCGGCGACCGGCCCGAGGGCATCGCCGTCAGCCGTGACGGCCGGCGCGCCTACGTCACCAACGCGGACTCCGGCACCGTGTCGGTGATCGACACCGGCCGCAACCGGGTCCTGCGCACGGTGCGGGTCGGCTCGTTCCCCCGGGGCGTGGCGGTCTCCCCCGACGGGAAGCGCGTGTACGTCGCCAATCTGCTGTCCGGCAGCGTGTCGGTGATCGCCGCCGCTCCCGGCCGGGTCGTGGCGACGGTGCCGCTGGGCACCGGAACCGCCGCGTACGACGTGGCCGTCAGCCCGGACGGCGCGCTGGCGTACGTGAGCACGGGCAACGGGACGGAGTACGTGTCGGTGCTCGACGCCCGCGCGGCCACCGTCCTCGACGCCGTGCCGGTCGAGGCCGGCGCGCAGTCGCTGGCCGTGTCGCCCGACGGGGCGTCGGTGTACGTGAGTTCCGGCTTCGGGAGCGACGAGGTGTCGGTCATCGACACCGAGGTCGGCACCGTCGCCCGCAGCTTCCGCGTCCCCGGCGGCGCGGAGGGGCTCGCGCTGGGCTACGAGGGGCGGCAGATGTACGTCGCCACGGGGCTCGGCTCGCGCTCCGCGGTCTACGTGGACACCGAGACCGACCGGGTCATGGGCACCACGACGGTCGGCGCCGGGCCGATGAGCGTGGCCGTGGAGTCCGAGCCGGAGCCGGTGGACACGCGGTCCGGGAAGGACCGGCGGATCCACTGGAAGACGGGCCGGCAGCAGGCGGCCGCGCGCTGACGGTCCCGTGCGCGCGACGGTCCTCGCGACCGGGGTCTCCGACTGGTGGTCGCCCGACCACTGGATCTCCGGCTTCGGCCTGATCGGCATCCTGGTCATCGTCTTCGCCGAGTCGGGGCTCTTCGCCTTCCTCCCGGGCGACTCGCTGCTCTTCACCGCGGGCCTGCTCGTGGCCGACGGCCGGTACATCCACCAGCCGCTGTGGCTGGTGATCGTCCTGCTCGTGGCGGCGGCCGTGCTCGGCGACCAGGTGGGCTATCTGGTCGGGGCGTACCTGGGGCGCGGCTCTTCAACCGGCCGGACTCCCGGTTCTTCAAGCGGGAGAACCTGGACCGGGCGCACGGGTTCGTGGAGAAGTACGGGCCGAAGGCGATCGTGCTGGCCCGTTTCGTGCCGATCGTGCGGACCTTCGCGCCGATCGTGGCGGGCGCCGGGCGCATGCGGTACCGCACGTTCGTCACGTACAACGTGATCGGCGCGATCGGCTGGGGCGCGGGCGTCACGCTCGCCGGCTACTGGCTCGGCCGGGTCGGCTTCGTCAGGGACCACGTGGAGCTCATCCTCGTCTCGATCGTCCTGCTCTCCCTGGTCCCGGTGGTCTTCGAGGCCGTCCGGGCCCGCCGCAGGGCGAAGAACGCCGGTGCGGCGGGGCCGCCCCGGACGGCTCCTGACGGGTCACGGCGTGCCGGGCGTCCCGGTGGGCGCCGCCGGGGCCGGGCAGGCGACCGTGCCGGGCCGTACGGAGAGCGAGAGCTTCGGGGTGGTGAGGAGTCCGGGGATCTGGAAGTCCTGGGCGGTGCCGGTGATCCGGTCGAACTTGGCGTAGCGCGCCTGGATGCCGAAGCGGTGCTGCGGGCTGTCGAGCGGGTTGGGGACGTACGCGCCGGTGGCGTCCTTGACGGTCTTCACGTCGGCGCCGTTGACGTTGAGGTCGACGATGCCGTCCATGTCGAGGACCCCGGTGGCGTTGCGCAGGTCGAGGACGGTGTTCTTCGTCCTGATCTCCCAGGAGCCCGGGTTGTCGTCGCCGAGGGTGAGCAGCAGGGTGTACGTGGCTCCCGCGATCTGCTGGCGCTGGCTCAGGCAGAGGCCGTTGATGACGCCGTCGGCGAAGCCCATCCGCAGGACGCGCTCGCTTCCGGTGGAGCCGTCGGGCCGTACGACGGCCTGGTCGACGACGGCGGCGCCGTACTGCGTGCCGTACAGGCTGCTGGTGGTGAAGTCGACGGGCCGGTCCTGGATCCGGAGGCCGACGGCGAGCGCCCCGTTCGCCATGGCGGTGCCGAGGCCGCCGGCGGCGAGGAGCGCGGGCAGGGCGACGGCGAGGGAGCGGCGCCAGTGGGTGCGGCCTTCCTCGTGGTTGCTCATGGCGTGGTCACCGAGATGGTTCCGGGGAGGTGGACGGGGTTGTCGGTGGAGTTGAGGGCGGCGTGGTCGTCGACCGTCCGGATCGCGTAGATGTCGCCGGTGAAGTCCTCGGCCCCGGCGGTGAGCGGGATGAGGGAGCCGAAGAAGTCGAGCAGTCCCTGCACGCCGCAGATCTTGACGAGGACGCGGACGCAGACGTTGGTGATGTTCCCCCACATGGTGGTGGTCTCGGCCTTCCCGGCGCTGTCGTAGCCGCCGAGCGAGCCCTCCGCGGGCACGTCGATGGTGACGGTGTGCCCGGCCGCCTTCTGGACCACGTTCATGTGCGAGCGGATCTGGAGCTTGGTGAAGGTGTACTTGGTGGTGGTGCGCGTGGAGCCGTCGGAGAGCCGGACGGTGACGTTCTTCTCGACGGTCATGGAGACCGCGACCATGCTGGCGATGGTGACGTGCAGCGGGTCCGGGGAGGGCAGGAAGGGCACGCCGAGGGGGGTGACCGCGGCGGTCTCGCCGGAGGCGCTGCTCGGCTGCCCGGACCAGACGGCCGTGACGACGGCGAGGAGCAGGGCCGCCGCCACCGAGCACGCCTTGCGCCGCGCCGTCACCCTTCCACCGCCCGGCCGCGCGGGCGTTTGACGCCCAGCCGACCATCATGGAGCCGCCGAGCACGCCGAGCGCCATGCCGAGCAGGAAGCCGCCCAGGTTGGAGACGACGAGCGAGACGACGGCGAGGACCGCGCCGATGAGCCCGAAGGTGTACCGCTGGGCGGGCAGCGCGAGCGGGATGAGGCCGCACAGGATCATCCCGCCGCCGACGAGGTAGCCGGCCACCCCGCCGAAGCCGGTGCTGACGATCAGCTGCAGGGAGCTGAGGGAGAACTTGAGGACGGTCCAGCCGCCGGCGACCAGCCACACCCGCCCCAGAACGGCCGGGTGCGGCGGAACGCGCGGAACCAGGCGTACGCGGTCCTCGCCCGGCTCAGCACGCGTTCGCCGTTCCCGCGACGACCCTGAGCTTGAGGTCGGGCAGCACGAGCGCCCCGGCCATCTCGGCGTCGTACGCGCTGGCGTTCAGTCCGTGCAGGGAGATGGAGCTGCCGCCCTCGCCGCCGGCGGAGCCGAGCCCGAAGCCGCCGGGCAGGGCGCCGGTGAGCGGTTTGCCGGCGACGGTGACCTGGTCGGCGGACTGGCCGAGCACCGCGTTCTGGAGGGTGGTGGGGCCGTACGCCTGGAGTTCGGTGGCCTGGATGTAGAGGTTCGAGGCGTCGATGTCGGTGGTGAAGGTGGCGGGCGCGGTCGCCGTCACCGTCTGGCCGCCCGTCAGGAGCAGCGAGTACGGCACTCCGGCGATCGTCTGGTGGACGATGCCGCAGAGTCCGGCGAGGTGGGCGCTGGCGAAGCCGACGCGCGCCATCGCGGTGCTGGTGGTCGAGGTGCCGTCGGGGCGCGCGACGGCGGGGGTGTTGACGATGGCGCCGAAGCCGCTGCCCTCGACCCCGTTGGAGGTCAGGGTGAAGGGCTGCCCGGTGACGCTGAAGTTGGCGGCGAGGGCGCCCTGCGCGAGGCGGTGCCGAGGAGGCCGATGGCGACGGCGGAGGGACGAAGGCGAAGGCGCCGCGCCCCAGCGGGTGCCGCGGCGGGTGCCGTCGGCGGCCTGGGCGAGCATCCGGGCGTTCCAGTCGGCGGCGGCGCTCCGGGCCCCGGAGAGGAGGTCGTTCACGCGGATCCGCTCCCCAGGGCCGTGGGGCCGGTACGGCGCCGGAAGCGCGGCTTGGACGGCTTCTCGGGGAGCCAGGCGAAGGCCATGGAGCCGCCGAGGACCGAGAGGAACATCCCGACGAACAGGCCGCCGAGGTTGGAGAGCGGGAAGGAGGCGACTCCCGCGATCACCGCGATGACGCCTGCGGTGTGGCGCTGTCCGGGGAGCAGCAGGATGAGCAGGGCCATCGCCATCAGGAGGACGCCGCCGGCCATGCCCGCGATGCCTCCGACGCCGACCTGGAGGATCTTGCCGAGCGGTGCCATCGGCAGGAAGAAGATGACGAAGCCGCCGGTCCCGGTCCAGAGGGCCGCCCAGAACGGCCGGGTGCGGCGCCAGCGCCGGAAGGCGAGACGCGCACGACGCGGCCCGCCGGGGGTGGGCTCTTCGGTCGGTTCGGTCGGCGGATCGGTGGTCATGGGGGCCTCGCAGCGGTGGGTCGGGTGGGAGGCCGGGGCCCCGCGCCGTACGGAGGGCGCGGGGCCCCGGGTGGTGCGTGCGGTCAGGCGCCGCAGGTCTTGTCGCCCTGGGCGATGCCGATCGCGAGGTCCGGCAGGGTGATCGCGCCGGCGATCGTGGCCCCGTTGGCGTCGGCGTTGAGGTTGGCGATGTCGGTCCGGCCGCCGGTGGCGTCGAGACCGAACTGGCCGGGGGTGCCGTCGTTGATGCCGGTGCCCTTGATCGCGGCGCCGTCGGCGGCCGCGCCGATGACGTTCGGGGTGGTGTCGCTCGCGTTCAGCGTGGCCTTGGCCGCCTTGAGGGCCTGCGCGTCGAGCACGAGCTTGTTCGCCTGGAGTCCGGCACCGGCGACGAGCTGGTCGCTGGTGAGGGGGTCGCGGCGGCGGGCGAGGAGATGTTGAGCGACCAGGTGCCGAGGCTGCCGATCACCGGGAGGTTGATCGACTGCGTGGCGTGGACGCAGATGCCGTCCAGGCCGGCCTTGGCGATGCCGACCTCGGCGGCGCCCTTGGCCCCGCCGGCGTCGATGGTGTGCATGACCGCGCCGATGCCCTGCGGCGCGGCGACCGTCTTGGAGCTGAGGGTGAAGGGGACGCTCGTGAGCGAGAGGTTCGCGGCGAGCGCGCCCTGCACCATGGCCGTGGCCATGGCGGCGATGGCGGCGGTGGCGGGCACGGCGAGGAACGCCGATCTGCGCCAGCGGGTGACGCCTCTGGTCTCGTGCTGCATGTGATCTCCAACCTTCGTGCCGCACCGGTCGAATGACACTTTGCGGCTTCCTGTTCGAGGATTGGACACTCTCCGAATAAGTGTCAACACTTCTGACAATCCTGGGGACTTTTCCGCCTGGACTAGGCTGGCCGATGCCACGCTTCAGGGAGACGGTCCGGACACTGCTGCGGGAGCGGCTGCTGGACGCCGCGTACGAGGCGGTCGCCGACCGCGGCTTCGACAAGCTGCGCATGGCGCACCTGGCCGGCGCGGTCGGCGTCAGCCGGCAGACGCTGTACTCGGAGTTCCCCTCCAAGGAGGCGGTCGGCGAGGCCCTGTTCCAGCGCGAGCTGGAGCGCTGCCTCGTCGGCATCCAACAGGGCCTGGACGCGCACCCGGACGACCTGCGCGCGGCCGTGGAGGCCGCCGTCCGCTTCACCCTCACGCTGGCCGGGCGGAACCCGCTGATCAAGGCCATGCTGACCAGCACCGGCGAGGACGGACTCTCTCGTACCTCACGACCCGGTCCGCGGCGGCCTTCGACCTGGCGACGGAGATGTGCGACGCGTACGTCACGGACGCCTGGCCCTCGATCGACCCGGTGGCGCGCGAACTGGCCGTGGACGCCGCGGTCCGGCTGACCGCCAGTCACATCGTCCAGGCCGGCCCCTCACCCGAGGAGTCGGCCCGCCGCATCGCGGACACCGTGGTCCGGGTCGCCCTGAGCACGGGCCGGGAGCGGATCCCCGAGTAGACCTCGGGGCCCCCTCCCGGACGGCCTCAGGGTTCGGCGCCCGCACCGGCGCCGGGGGCCCGGCCCGGTACTCCTCCAGGACCGGCCGGTTGCCGATCTCCAGGACGCGGAGACGGGAAGGCCCGGACGCCGACCCGGCCCTCGATCCGGTCGAGCGCCCCCAGCCGTACGTCCGCGAGTCGTCCGACAGGTCGGGGTTGTCGCCCAGGTAGAAGAAGGCACCCTCGGGCACGGTCACCAGGCCGGGCCGCGCCGACCAGGTCCCGTCGGGCCCGCAGCAGGCGCCCGTGCGGTGGACCCGCGCCGTCCACTGGGGCGCCGCCACCCGGCGCACGGGGCCCCGGCCGCCCTCCTGGACGAGGACCTGGAAGGGCTCGTCCGGCGTGGAGACGATCCCGACGCGGTCGCCGGGCAGCGCGATCACCCGCTTGACCAGCAGGAGTCCCTCCCGGTGGCCCGCAGCAGCACGACGTCGAACCGGTGCGCCCGGCCCGCCGAGTCCGGGGCGACGAGGATCCGGTCGCCCTGGTGGAGGGTGGGGTCATGCTGGTGCCGTCGACCCGGACGCCGAGGGCCGTGACGACGACCCCGGCGATCAGGCAGAGCAGGACACCGGTCCCGAGGACGGCGCCGGCCGCCCGGCGCGGGTTCATCGGCGTCGGAGGAGGTCCGGCGGCCTCACGGTGCCGGACCGGTCGTTTTCGGTCATGGCGGGAAGGTAGGCCGGGCGGCGGGCGGCGGCTGTGACCGTACCGCTCAGGGTTGTTGACCGCGCGTCTGATAAGACCGGGGCGTCTCCCCGGTCCACCGCCTGAACGCCCGGTGGAACGCGCTCGGTTCGGAGAAGCCGAGCTCCCGGGAGAGCCGCTCGATCGAGACCCGGCCACCGGCCAGCTCGGCGAGGGCGTGGTCGCGCCGCACCTGGTCGCGGAGCCGCTGGTACGTGGTCCCCTCGGCGGCCAGTTGGCGCCGCAGGGTCTGCGGGCTGACGGACAGCCGGTCGGCGAGCTGCTCGGGCGTCGGCACCGGCCCGGCGGGCAGCGCCCGGCCGATCAGGTGCCGCACCCGGCCGGTCACCGTGCTGTCGTGGTCGGCGCAGACCAGCACGTCGACCGGGGCGCGGCGGAGGAAGGCTTTCAGCGCCTCCCGTCCCGCAGGACGGGTTCGTCGAGGTCCGCGCGGTCGAAGACGGCCGCGGTCCGCTCCGCGCCGAAGACGCAGGGGGCGCCGAAGAGGAGGGCGTACTCGCGGGCGTGCGGGGGCTCGGGGTGGACGAACTCGACCCGCCGCAGGCCGATCCGGCGGCGGACGAGCCAGCCGGCGAAGCGGTGCGCCACCAGGACGGTGGACTCGGCGGCGAAGTGGAGGGGTCGTCGTACCCGGAGACGTCGAACTCCAGCCGCGCCTCGTCGGGTCCCCCGGTCCCGCCGCCCCCTCCCGCGCCGGGCTCCACGAGCCGGAAGCGCGGGCCCGAGGGGAAGAGGGAGTAGAAGGTCCGGGCGCGCCGGAGCGCCTCGCGCAGGTCCCGGCTGCCGTGGACCACGACGTGGGCCATCATCGCGAAGGTCCCGACCTTGCTGGGCGCGCCGCCGAAGCCGATCAGCTCGTCGTCCAGCGTGGCCCACGCCGTCCTGACCAGCTGGGAGAACTGCTCCGCCGGGATCCTGGCCCGGGGCTCCTCCAGGAGCGCGGAGGACAGTCCGGCGCGGGCGAGAGCGGGCCCGGGTCCACCCGCGCCGTTCCGCGCCGAGCAGCACGGCCCGGACGTGATGGGTACTGACCGACGAGTTCACGGAAGCTAGACACTTTCATCAAAGGATGTCCAGGTTCCGACACTCTACTCAGAACTGTAAGGCGCCTGAAGCGCGCATCCCGCGAACGGGACACAGCTCACAGCCGTACCGTCACCCATGCAACAGGCACACCGAGCGAAGAGGGCAGCACATGAGCGGAGTGGCACGCCGGACGGTGGTCACGGCGGCGGGCGGCGCGGGCCTGGCGGCGGCGCTCGCCGCCTGCGGGAGCGGCGCGGACGACAAGGGCCCGGCGGCCGGGGGCGCCGCACCCGAGGAACGGCCCTCGCGCGGACCGGGGACATCCCGGTGGGCGGCGGGAAGATCCTCGCCGACAAAGGCGTGGTCATCACCCAGCCCAAGGCCGGCGAGTTCAAAGCCTTCTCCTCCAAGTGCACCCACCAGGGCTGCGCCGTGAGCAGCATCAAGGACGGCGTCATCGTCTGCCCCTGCCACCAGAGCCAGTTCGACATCTCGGACGGCAGCGTGAAGTCCGGCCCGGCGACCGCGCCGCTGCCGCCGGAGCCGATCCAGGTGGTGGGCGAGGAGATCAGCCCCGGCTGACGGCACCCCCGGAACTCCCGGAGCCCCGGGGGGCCTTCCAGCACCCCAGGACCTCGTCGGTCGTGGTGATCGTGGCGACGAGGGCGAGGGTGTGACGGATCATCGCGGGGGTGTAGTCGGCCGGCACCCCCGCGATGGCGTCCCCGGGCACGACGACCGTGTAGCCGAGGTTCACGGCGTCGAAGACCGCGTTGGGCACGGCCACGTTGGCGGAGACCCCCGTGACGATCAGGGTGCGGCAGCCGAGGTTGCGGAGCAGCGCGTCGACGTCGGTGCCGGCGAGCGGCGAGAGTCCGTGCAGGCGCCGGACGACGAGGTCCTCGTCGGCGACCTCGATCGGTTCGGCGATCCGTACGGCGGCGCTGCCGCTGTGCTGCTGCACCGGAAGCCGGGCGGCGGCCCTGAAGAGCCGCGCGTTGCCGTTGGCGCCCCGGCCGTCGGGGCGCCGCTCGGCGACGGCGTGGATCACCTGGACGTCCGCCGCGTGCGCGGCGGCGACGAGCCGGGCGACGTTCCGCAGGGCGCCCGACGCGCGGGCGGCGGCGGCCAGTTCGGGCAGGGCGCTGTCGGGACCGACGCCCCCGCTGGCACTCGACGGTGAGCAGGACGACTCCTCCGTCCGGGCGGATCCGCTCCCGAGCCGTTCTCGCGGACTCTGACCCATGGTCCCCCCTTGCACGCGTGCGGATGGCCCCCCATGCTTTCTGACGTCTCATCAGAAATCCAGAAGGGTGCGGACGATGACCGTCGCACAGCGCCGTGGACGCCGGATCATGATGACCCCGGCCGAGCTCGACTCGTTCCTCGCCGAACAGCGCACCTGCCGGGTCGCGACCGTCTCCGCCGACGGCCGTCCGCACGTGAGCGCGCTCTGGTTCGCCTGGGACGGCTCCTCGCTGTGGCTGTACTCGATCACCCGCAGCCGGCGCTGGGCGGAGCTGCGCGCCGATCCGAGGATCGCGGTCGTGGTGGACGACGGGGAGGAGTACGGGGAGCTGCGCGGGGTGGAGCTGTCGGGGACGGCCGTCTTCGTGGGCGAGGCGCCGCGCACCGGCGAGCCGTGCCCCGAGCTCGACGCGCCCGAGCGGCTCTTCGCCGCCAAGAACTTCGGCCTGGACGCCATGCCGCACGACGGCGGCACGCCTGGCTGCGGCTGACCCCGGAGAAGATCACCTCCTGGGACTTCCGCAAGCTCGCGGCCCTCTGAGCCTCAGCTCCCCAGCGGCTCCGCCGCCGCCCGCAGCGCCGCGACCACCGCCCGCACGGAGGGCGGCGGCCCGCGTCGCCGCGCCAGGTGGCGTAGATGTGGCGCCGCACCTGCTGCCGTACGGGCACGAAGACGACCCCGTCGGGCACGGGACGCCCGAGCCGGGGCGTGACGCACACCCCAGCCCGGCCGCGACCAGGGCCAGCTGGGTGTGGTGCTCCCCGCCAGGTGCGAGATGCGCGGCTCGACGCCCTGCGCGCGGAGCGTGAACATCAGCCAGTCGTGGCAGAACTCGCCCTCGGGCCAGGAGACCCACTCCTCGTCGGCGAAGTCCACCAGGTCCACCGCCTCCCGCCCGGCCAGCGGGTGTCCGGCGGGCAGGGCGACGTCGGCGGAGTCGTCGAGGAGGTGGGCGCGCTCCAGGCCGCCGGGGACGGGCGCCCGCTTGTTGCTCCAGTCCAGGACGATCGCCAGGTCCGCGTCCCCGCGCAGGACGGCCCGCACCCCGGCTCCGGCTCCAGCTCCGTCGTGCGGACGCGGAGCTCGGGGTGGTCGGCGCGCAGGGCGGCGAGCGCGGCCGGGAACAGTCCGCGCGCCGCCGTCGGGAAGGCGGAGAGCCGCACCTCGCCCACCACCCGCCCCCGCTGGGCCTCGATGTCGGCCTGGGCCATCTGGACCTGGGACAGGATCCGGGCCGCGTGCTCGGCGAGCAGCAGTCCGGCGTCGGTGAGCCGCACGCCCCGGCCGTTCTTGGCGAGCAGCTGCTGCCCGACCTCGCGCTCCAGCTTGGACAGCTGCTGGGAGACGGCCGAGGTGGTGACGTGCAGGCCGTCGGCGGCACCGCTGACCGAACCGTGGCGGGCGACGGCGTCGAGGGTGCGGAGGCGCTCCAGGTTCAACATGTAAGAAATACTAAGGGGAGGGGTCGAGGAATTCTCGCTTGTTCTAAGACGTCGTTCCGGTCACCCTGAGTGCATGAGCCCCGCAGCCCCGCCCTCCCGTCCTCCGCCCCCGCCCCCCGTCTCCTGGACTGGCGCGTCCGCTTCGGCGCCCTGGCCCTCATCTGGGGCTTCAGCTTCCTCTTCATCAAGGTCGGCACGCAGGGCTTCGCGCCCTTCCAGGTCACCTTCGGCCGCCTGCTGTTCGGCACGGTGGTGCTCGCCGTCGCGATCGTCGTGAAGCGCGACCGGCTGCCGCGCGGGGCCCGCGTGTGGGGGCACCTGGCGGTCGCGGCCTTCCTCCTCAACGCGCTGCCGTTCTCCCTCTTCGCGTACGCGGAGCTGACGATCCCCTCGACGCTGGCGGGCATCTGCAACGCGACGACCCCGCTCTGGGGCATGCTGCTGTCGCTCGTGGCGCTCTCCGAGGACCGTCCGACCCGGGTCCGCGCGGCCGGTCTGGGCATCGGCTTCGTCGGCGTGCTCACCGTGCTCGGCGCCTGGCAGGGCTTCTCCGGCCTCGACGTCACCGGCACGGCGCTGGCCCTGTTGGCCTCGTTCAGCTACGCGGTCGGCTGGATCTACGTCCGCAGGACGCTGAGCGGCTCCGGCGTCTCGAACCTCTCGCTCGCCGGCTCCCAGGTCGGGCTCGCGACGCTGCAACTGGCGGTGGTCACCCCCCTGTTCACCTCGCTCCCGACCTCGTTCTCCCTCGCGCCGCTGCTGTCCGTGATCGCGCTCGGCGCGCTCGGCACGGGGTACGCGATGCTGCTCCAGTACGGCGTCGTCGCGGAGGTCGGCCCGACGACGGCCTCCATGGTCACGTACTTCATCCCGGTGATCGCCACGGCGGCGGGCGTCGCCCTCCTGGGCGAGGGGCTCACCTGGAACACCCCGGTGGGCGCGGTCGTGGTCCTCGCGGGCGCGGCCCTCACCCAGACCCGCGCCTCCACCCGGACGGCGGGCGTGCGCGCCTCGGGCGGGCGCCTCTCCCTCTCCGTGTCACGCTCCGTGACCCCGCGGGGACAAGGTCGTTCCCCGGGCGTGAACCTCACCCACTCCCCGGGTCCTCCTCGCCTCCCTCGCCGTGACGGGCGCCTTCCTCGGCTTCGCCGGCCCGGCCCAGGCCGCCTCCGCCACCGCCGGCGCCGTGTCGGCCGCCGCCCCCACGGACGGCCCGGAGCCCGTCGAGCTCGACGAGCTGGGCCTCCCCGACCTGCTGGAGGACTGACGGCACCGGCACGGCGGGGCACAGGAGCGGCCGGACACCACGAGGGCGGTGTCCGGCCGTTCCGTACGTGCCGGGGCTCAGTCGCCGTCCGGGCGCGGCCCGCCGAAGAGGGCCTGGAGGGCGTCGACGGCGCTGCCGTCGTGATCGCTGCCCGCCGTGCCGCTGCTGCCGTACTGGACGTTGGCCGCCCGGTCGACCTCCAGGACGGAGTCGGCGTGCGAGTTGTCGACGACGGTCACCAGGCTGCCGCCGGCGCGGCCGGCGCGGCGCCCGCGGCGAGCAGGACCGCGGCCAGACCGAGCGCCCGCAGCGGAGTCCTGGACGCGAACCCGGCCCCCGCCCCCCGGCGCGGGAGCGCCGGGCTCATGCGCCCACCCGCTCGGGCACGCTCTGACGGCGGGTGATGTTCCGCTCCAGGAGGCGGGTGGAGGCGGCGACCCCGACGCCGGACTCGGGGTCGAAGGAGGGCAGCCGGCCGTTGGCCCGCTTCAGCTCGGCGAGGGCCGAGTCCATCGCCTCGTGCGCCGCGAAGAGACAGGGCGTGCTGTAGATCGCCACGTCCACGCCCAGTTCGGAGAGTTCGTCGAGCGAGAGCCGCGGCGACTTGCCCCCGGCGATCTGGTTGAAGAGCAGCGGCTTGCCGCCGACCACCTCGCGGATCCGCTCGATCCACTCGACGCTGCGCACGCCGTCGACGAGGACCACGTCGGCGTCGGTGGCGGCCAGGCACTCCGCCCGGCGCAGGATGTCGGCCTCGTCGGTGGCGTCCGTCCTGGCCACGACGACCATGTCCCGGCGGGTGGCCAGGACCATCTCCAGCTTGGCGAGGTACTCCTCCAGCGGCAGCACCTGCTTGCCGTCCGCGTGGCCGCACCGGCGCGGCCGCTTCTGGTCCTCCAGGATCACGCCCGAGGCGCCGATGCGCTCCAGGCCCTCCACCACGTGGCAGGCCACCTCGGGGTCGACGTAACCGTCGTCGATGTCCACGAGCAGGTGGTGGCGGGGGAACGCGCCGCGCAGCCGCTGCACGAACGCCACCATGTCCGGCCAGGCGATGAAGCCGATGTCGGGGAGCCCGTAGTACGAGGCGGCGAAGCCGAAGCCGGAGACGAACATCCCGTCGTAGTGGTCGGCGGCGACGGAGGCCGAGTACATGTCGTACACGCCGATCAGCGGGGTGGTCCCCGGCGCCGCGACGGCCTCGCGCAGACTGCTTCCGTAACTCAACGCATGACTCCTGATCAGTTCGGGAAACACGGCATCGGTGAAGAACCGCCGCAACACGGCGGGGCTTTACCAAAACCTGATGATTTCCTGAACCAAGCGCGAACATCGCCATACGAGCGCTTTACTCACTCTCCCGGAGCAGCGCATTCACCGGAGAAACGTCACTTGCGCGAGGAACGGGCGTGACCCGCGGGACGGACGGGCAGGGCGCCGCCCCTAGCCGTAACTCCGCGCGGGCGCGGGCCAGCCGCCCGGCGACGGCCTCGGCCAGCGCCTCCACGTCCGCGGCGGTCAGTCCGGAGACGGTGAGCCGGACGGCGGCCCCGTCTCCATCCGGAAGCGGGCGCCCGGCGCGACCGCCCAGCCCGCGGCGAGAGCCGGGCCACCGCGCCGGTCTCGTCGGACACCGGCACCCAGACGTTCATGCCGCCGCGCCCGTGGGCCTCGACGCCGCGCCGGGCCAGGGCCCGCACGAGCCCGTCGCGCCGCCGGCCGTAGGCGCGCGCGACGACGGCCGGGTCCACCGCCCCCGTGGCCCAGAGGTGGGCGACGGTCCGCTGGAGCAGCCTGCTGACCCAGCCGGGGCCGAGCCGCTGCCGCCCGAGCACCCGGTCGACGGTCTCGGCGTCCCCGGTGAAGGCGGCGATCCTCAGGTCGGGGCCGTACGCCTTGGCGACCGAACGGACGAGCACCCAGCGGTCGGTGACGCCGGCCAGCGGGTGGAGGGGCTGCGCGACGATGCCGTGTCCGTGGTCGTCCTCGACGAGCAGGACGCCGGGGTGTCCGGCGAGGACGCGCCGCAACTCCCGGGCGCGGTCCTCGGTGACGCAGGCGCCGGTGGGGTTCTGCGCCCGGTCGGTGACGATCACCGCCCGCGCCCCGTCCTGCCGGATCGCGCGCTCGACCGCCTCCGGGAGCGGGCCTCGTCGTCGACGGCGACCGGCACCGGGCGCAGTCCGAGCGCGGGCACGAGGTCGAGGAGGCTGCCCCAGCCCGGGTCCTCGACGGCGACGGCGTCGCCGGGCCTGAGGTGGGCGGCGAGCACGCGCTCGATGGCGTCGAGGAGCCCGAGGCGGCGCCGACCGGGCCGGCGGGCACGCCGTCCGCGTCGAAGGCGGCGCGCGCGAGGCGCCCGAACTCCTCGTCGACGGGGCCTCTCCGTACAGGCCGGGCCGCTCGGCGTACCGCCGGGCGACCTCCGCGAAGGCCTCGCCGAGGGACGGAAGGAGGGCGGGGTCGGGGCTGCCGTTGCTGACGTCCCGGACCCCGGCGGGCGCCTCCACCCGGATCGATCCGCGCGCGGTCGTGGCGGGGCGCGGCCGCACCCGGCTGCCGCGCCGCCCGTCCGTCTCGATGACCCCGCGCTCGCGCAGGGTGCGGTAGGCGGCGGCGACGGTGTTCGGGTTCACGCCCAGGGTGAGCGCCAATTCCCTCATGGGCGGCAGCAGTTGGCCGGGCTGCAGCGCACCGTGCCCACTCCCCGCTCGACGCTGGCGGCGATGTCCGATGCGCGGCGGCCTTCGATCCGGTAATCTCCTAGCACAAAACCAAGTATGCACTAGTGCAATGGAGTACGCAATGAGCGCCGCCGACACGAGCACCGCGACCGGGACGTCCGCGCCGGGAGACACCTACGCGCCGACCGAGCGGACCGTGCCCACGCGCAACCGCGGCCGCGCCTCGTACGACAGGAAGCTCGTCCACTCGATACTCGACGAGGCCTACGTCTGCCACCTCGGCTTCGTCCGCGACGGCGCCCCGGTCGTCCTCCCACGCTCTTCGGCCGGGTCGGCGAGCGCCTGTACGTCCACGGCTCCACCGGCTCGCGGCCGCTGCGCTCGGCAGGCGACGGCGTGACGGACCCGGGCCTGCCGGTCTGCCTGACCGTGACGCACCTCGACGGCCTCGTGCTCGCCCGCTCCGCCTTCCACCACTCGCTCAACTACCGCTCGGTCGTCGTCCACGGCACCGCCCACCAGGTCACCGACCCGGAGGAGCTGCGCGTCGCCCTCGACGCCCTCGTCGACCAGGTCGTCCCCGGCCGCTCCGCCGAGTCGCGCCCCGCGAACGCCAAGGAGCTCGCCGCCACCGCCGTGATCCGGCTCGACCTGGACGAGGTCTCCGCGAAGGTCCGCGCCGGCGGCCCCAACGACGACGCCGAGGACCTCTCCCTGCCGTACTGGGCGGGCGTGGTCCCCGTCCGGGGCGGCTACGGCACGCCGGTCCCGTCCGGCGACCTCGACCCGTCCGTCGCCCTGCCCGCCCACCTCGCCGCGCTCTGAGACCGCGCTCCGAACCGCGCTCCGACCGAGGAAGAACGGACCGACGATGCTGATCCACCCCTGGGACGCCGCCCGTGACGAGGACGAGTGGCGGGACTGGCTCTCCCGGCACGACTTCGGCCAGCTCGCCGTCAACGGCCTGCCCGGCGAGCCGCCGTGGGTGCAGCCGACGCACTTCCGGTACGACCCCGAGCCCGGCCCGTACGGCCGGGCCCTGGCCCATCTCGCCCGGCCCAACCCGCTCTGGCGCGCGATCGAGGCGAACCCGACGGTGCTCCTGAGCGTGGTCGACGACTACGTCTACGTACCGGGGCACTGGACGGCCCCCGAGGGCGCGCCGTCCGAGCACGGCACCCCGACCTCGTACTACGCGGCCGTCCAACTGCGCTGCACCGCGCGCGTGGTCGACGATCCGGCGGAGAAGGCCGCGCTGCTCGACCGGCAGGTCGCCCACTTCCAGCCGGAGGGCGGCACCGCGCGCGTCGCCCCGGGCGAGGCCCCGTTCGGCCGTCTGCTGTCGGGGATCCGGGTGCTGAGCCTGGAGGTGACCGACGTGCGCGCGAAGTTCAAGTACGCGGGGAACAAGCCGCAGGAGGTCCAGGACCGGGTCTCGGAGCGGCTCGCCGAGCGGGCGGGCCCGCGCGACCTGGACGCCAGGGCCCACCAGCGGCGCCGCCGTACGGACGGATGACAGCGGGTGGGAGCCGTCACGGCCCCCACCCGCGACGCCCTACACCGCCACCGGCTCCCGCCTGCGCACCTCCGCCGCCGTCCGTGCCTCCGCGAACGCGAGGCCCGTCACGGCGGCGAGCAGCAGCAGGGTGCCGAGCACGATCGCGGCGGTGAGCCGCTCCCCGAGCAGCGAGACCGCGATCAGGGCCGCGCTCACCGGCTCCAGAAGCATGATCACGGAGACGGTGGCGGCCCGGACGACGGCCGCCCCGGCGAAGTACAGCGCGTAGGCGAGCGCGGTCGGCACGGCCGCCACGTAGACGAGCAGCAGCACCACGCTCACCGGCGCTTCGGTGTGCGGGACGAGGCCCTCCGCGAGCGCGGCCGGCAGCAGCCCGGCGGCCCCGATCGCGAAGGCCCAGGTGGTCGTCGACAGGGCGTCCGTGCCGCCGCCGTCCCGGCCGAGCCACCGGGTGAGCAGGGTGATCGCCGCGTATCCGGCCGCCGAGACCACCGCGAGGACGACGCCGAGGGCCGCACCTCCGTGGCCCCGCCGCCCAGGACGAGGACGAAGAGCCCGGCGAGCGCCCCGGCGACGGCGGCGATCCCGCCGCGCCGAGCCGCTCCCCATGGTGAGCCGGGCGCCGATCGCGATGAGGACGGGGCCCGCGCCCAGGGTGACGACGGTGCCGACGGCCAGGCCGGTGGCCTCGACGGCGGCGAAGTAGGCGCTCTGGAAGACGGTGAGGCCGATGCCCGTGCCGAGGATGCGGGCCGTCCGCCGGCCGCGCGTCTCGACGGCGGGACGGGCGGCGGGGCGCCTGCGGGACCGCAGCGCCAGCGCGCCGAGGAGCAGGACGAGGCCGCCGGCGCAGCGCCAGAAGGAGAGGGCCAGCGGGCCCATGTCGCTGACGCGGAAGATCAGCGAGGCGGCGGCACCGGCCGTGCCCCAGGCGATCCCGGCGACGATCAGATAGAGGAGGCTCCGCCCGACGGACAGGGCGGATCCCGAGGAGTTCGACACGTGAGTTCTCCGTGGAAGACGGGAGGAAGGGTGGTCGCTGGGCTCCGCGCGCGGGCAGCGACGAACCGCCCGGCGGCGAGGAGTCGCCGCCCGGCCCGGTCTTCGTCGGGAAGGGTCTCCGCGCGCGCTAGGCGGCGGGAGGCGGAAGCACGGTCGAATGCATGTCCGGCACCCTAGGGGGCGATCCGCCCGGCCGACAACTCCGCGTCCCGCTCCGTGGACTCCCGCTCACCGGCGGCCGGACCGGAACCGGCCACCGGTTCGCTCGCGGGCGCCTTCGGCGTCGAGGACTGGGCGATGAAGGCCCCGACCAGGACCACCGCGCCGCCGATGATCTGCGGCGCGCCCAGGTGCTCGCCGAGCAGGATCCAGGCCAGGACGGTGGCGATGACCGCCTCCAGGCAGGCCACGACGCCCGCCACCTGCGGGGAGAGCTTGCGCACCGAGATGACGCCGGTGACGTACGCGAGGACGGTGGCGATCAGCACGATCCAGCCGAGCAGCAGCCACGCGGGCACGCTGGTCCCGTTCATGTCGGCGCGCCCGCCGAGCACGCCCCAGTCCATGCCCCAGGGCCGGGCCACGACGGTGAGGACGAGGGCGCCGATGAGCAGTCCGTACGCGATGACGCCGACCGGATCGGCCCGCTCGGACTGTTCGGCCTCGTCGGCGCCCTGGTCGGAGAGGACGAAGTAGCCGACCTGGCAGCAGGCGGCGGCGAGCGCCAGGAGCAGGCCGAGGACGTCGAAGCTCAGTCCGGACCAGACCTGCACGACGCAGGCGAGGCCGCCGGCGGCGAGGACGACGCCGAGGGCGGCGGCGCGGGTGACGGGCGGCGCTGGACGAAGCGGACCCAGCCGAGGACGAGGGCCGGGGCGAGGTACTCGATGAGGAGGGCGACGCCGACGGGTATGCGGGAGAGCGAGGCGAAGTAGAAGGCCTGGACTCCGGCGACGGCGAGCAGGCCGAAGCCCACGAGGAGGACGGGTTTGCGGCGCAGGAGGTCCCGGTGGCGCCAGGCCACCGGGAGCAGGACGAGCGCGGCGCCGGTGACCCGGAGCCACACCACGTGGAGCGGGTCGAGTCCCGCCTCGATGAGCGGCTTGGCCGCCACTCCTGAACCACCGAATGCGAAGGCCGAGGCCAGGGCGAGTCCCAGGCCGGCGCTTCTCCCCTGAGACGCGTGCATCGGGCCATCATGACAGGACGCCGTCAGGGCCGTAACCCCGTTACACCTGTTGAGACGGCTCCTCGTCGCGGGCGGCCAGGAGGGCGGCGACCCGGGCGGTCAGCGCGGCCGGTTCGACCCCGCGCGGCGCAGCACCTCGACGGCCCGGCTCTCGGGATCGGCGGCGAGGGCGGCGAGCAGGTCGAGGCCGCGGGCCTGGGGTTCGCCGCGCTCGGCGGCCCGCCGGAAGGCGCCTTCCAGGGCGGCGGCGCGGCGGGCGACCAGGGGAGGGCCGGGCGCCCGGGGACTCGGCCCCGCGCGGCGGGCAGCAGCCGCCGGGCGCGGACTCCTCCTCCACCCGCTGCCAGCGCAGCCCGTAGCCGATGGACCGCTGGACGAGGTAGCCGAGGACCCGGCGCGCCGATGGCCGCCGTCGAAGGCGGCACCGGCCTCGGGGTCGGACTCGATCAGCGAGTGCAGCAGGTGGGCGGTGTCGATCTGGCGGTCGCCGTCCCTGAGGGCCCTGCGGCGCGCGCCCGACACGACCGTCGCGAGCGACGGCGTCAGGAAGGGCGCGAGCTCCGCGCGCGGGGCGACGGAGGACGGAAGCGACTGGGGGCGCGGGACGGGATGGTGCACCCTTCCACCTCATCAGGCCGGGGCGGCCGGAACATCACCGGGGAGAAGCATGTCCGCATCCCACCGGAGTTGGGCACGGGCGCGCGGTTGCTCCTCCTTACGGATGAGATCGCGCGCGTTGCCCCCGAGAGGCGCGCGCCGCCTTGCGTCGCGCCCCCACTGCAACCACGAACCCTCCTCCGCTCGTCCTCCGGACGTGTTCTGGATGGTGGCTCTGCTCGCGTGCGACGGGCGGCAGTACGTGTACCGGGTGTACGCGCCCCGGGAGGCGCTGCCGGCCGATCTGTTCTGGGCGGCCTTCCACTGCCACGAGGAGGACGGGGCGCCGCGGGCCTCGGACAGCTTCGACGCGGCCGAGATCTGGTGGATCGGCGACGGCGCGGGACCGACGACCGCAGAACTGACGGTTCATCAGTATTGAATGTTCACGGCCGCCCCGCTACGTTCCGCGACACCGGAACCCAGTTGGCACGCGTGAAGGGGTGGTCTCATGGCCGAAGTCAGCGCGGAGGCACGGATCGAGGCGCCGGCCGGAAAGGTCTGGGCGCGGCTCACGGACTTCTCCTCGTACGGCGAGTGGAACGCCACCCACACCAGCTTCCCGAACGGCGGCCCGGCCGCCCTGGAGGCGGGCGCCACCTTCACGGAGAACATGAAGCTGATGGGCTTCCCCGCCGAGGTGCTGTGGACGGTGGAGGAGCTGGAGTCCGAGCGGGCGTTCGCCATCCGGGGCAAGGGCCCGATGGGGGTCGTCGTCGGCACGCGCTACTCGCTGGCGGCGGACGGGGACGCGACGACGGTACGGATCGAGGGGGAGTTCACCGGTGCGGCGGTCTCCCTGATGGCGGGCAAGCTCAAGGACTCGGCGACGGCGGCGCTGACCGAGTCCCTGCGCAAGCTCGCGGGCCTGGTGGCCTGAGCCGTACCGCCGGAAGGCCGGAAGGGCCCCGCGACCGTGGTCGCGGGGCCCTTCCGTGGATCTCAGTGCTCGTCGGCGAGGATGAGGTACAGCTTCTTGCGGGCCTCGTTGATCACGCCGACCGCCTTCTGCCGCTGCTCGGGGCTGCCGGTCTTCCAGACCTGCCCGAACGCCTCCATCAGACCGAAGCCGGCCTGCCGGATCTCGTTCACGGCGTCCCAGTCGACTCCGCGCCCGGCCTCCTCCCACGGCGCCTCGGGGCCCTCGTCGGCCTCGGCGCGCCCGGTGTCGGTGAGCGTGAACAGCTTCTTGCCGCCCTCGCTCTCGCTGACGATCAGCCCCTCGTCCTCCAGCATCTGGAGGGTCGGGTAGACCGAGCCCGGACTGGGCTTCCACGCCCCGTCGCTGCGCTCGCCGATCTCCCTGATCATCTCGTAGCCGTGCATCGGGCGGTCCTTGAGCAGCGCCAGGATCGAGGCCCTCACGTCACCGCGCCGCGCCCGCCCCTGCCGCCGCCGCGCCCCGCCCGCCGAAGGGCCCTCCACCGAACGGCCCTCCGCCGAACCCGGGCCCGAACGGCCCGAACGCGGCACGCCGCCCCTCGAAGTCCCCCGAGGCCCGGGGCCGCAGCCTCCACGACCGTGTCCGTTTCCGTACTCGTGTCCATGTGAACGCATCGCAACGCTCCTTCCGTCGAGATTCCATCGTCGAACTGTCGCGATACCTCAACGATATATCGGAACCGTTCGGCGAGCAATACCCGACAGGAGACACGGCGCTGCCCGGGGTACGCCCTGGGCCGGCGCGGCGTGATCGAGCGCTTCGGCGCGGACGCCGGGCCGGGATCGGCGGCTTCCTGTGGGTCTCGGAGATGCCCGACGACCCGGTGGCCTGGCTGGCCGGGCACGGCTGGGAGGCCGTCGGTCACACCCTGCGCGAGCGCGCCGCCGCCTACGGCCGCCCGATCGGCACCCCGCCGCGGCGCGAGGGCGGCCCGGCGGACTGATCTCGGCGGTCCGCCGGTAGAGCGCCTCCGGCGGCCGAGGTTCACCCGCACAGGACAGGCGCGGAGGGCGGCGCTAGCTCCGCGGAACGTCCCTGAGGAAGACGAGGCCGTCACTGGCCGCCAGATGCTCCGGGTCGAACGGGGCGTAGCCGAACCACGGGGACACGCGCGGCACGGGCCGCGCGGTCCCGAGGGCGGCGGCGAGCCCCGGGCGTCGACGACGCAGCGGTCCTCGGGGAGCGCGTACAGGAGCCCTTCGACGGTGTCCGGCGGCGGCGTGTCCACGCCCTGGTGCCGGAGCGTGCCGAGGGCCGTGGGGACGAAGGCGTACTCCTCGCCCAGCTCGGCACTGACCAGCGCACCGGCGCTCCACCACTCCAGCCGCTGCCCGCCCATCCGCAGGGAGCTCTTCTCCCGCTGGAGGTGGCCGTTGTGGCCGAAGACGAACGTCGGTCCCCGCTCGGCGAGCGCGAGCAGGTTCAGCGACATGATCCGGTCCCGCGCGGCCACGAGCCGGGCCAGGCGGGCCGGTGACGTGTCGGCCATCCCGTGGTGGTACCGCAGCAGGCCCAGCCCGGTGCGGGCGTAAAGGCGCGCCCTGTCCCACTCGTCGGGCGAGCTCACCGCGACCAGGTGCGGACGCTGCTCGTCCAGCAGCGCCGCCAGCTCGTCGGCGATCACCCGCAGCCGGACCGCCGGCTCCGACCGCCCCACCGACCGGGCCGGGTCCCTCATCGCGGCCGGCTCGGTCCACCGGCCGTCGTCGCCGAGCAGTTCGTCGAGCGCCTCCGGGGCGCAGGGCAGCAGGTCCGCCTCCACCCGCTCCGCGAGGTATCCGTGGAGTGCGGTGAGCGCCTGCCGGGGGCTCTCGGCGGCGGCGATCTCCAGCGGTCCGTCGAACCCGGCGAAGCGGAGCCGCTCGGCCTCGGGCCGGCCCTCGTTGTACGCGCGCATCCAGCGCACGAGCTCGCGGTTGCCCGCGTCGGCCCCCCACTCGTGGCTGAAGCCGTGCTCCATGACCTCGTCGAGGGTGCGGACGCCCCGGGTGACGTGGTCGTCCACGACCGTCCCCCGCAGGCAGTCGGTCTCCAGCGCGATCGTCCGGTAGCCCTCCCGCTCGACGAGCTCCCGGAAGAGCTCGTTGCGCAGGTCGAGCAGGGTGTCCTCGCGGTGGGTGGGCTCGCCCAGGGCCAGCAGCCGGGGCCGGGCCGGGAGCAGCCCCATCACGGAGGCAGCGTCGAAGGGATGGGCGGTGTCCTTGATGTCGGTCGCCATGCCTTCCACGCTATCGTTGAACATTCGGTGGAGACTTTTCCGCGCCAGGCCGCGCTATCGTCGGGCTCATGGGGCGAAACCTTCAAAGCGGGGTGCGGCTGAGGCCGGTCGATCTGGCCCAGGAGCACGGTCTGTCCACGCAGGCGGTCAGGAACTACGAGGAGGCCGGCATCCTCCCCGCCGCCACCCGCACCCCTTCCGGATACCGCGCCTACACGCCTCTCCACGCCGGGGCCCTGCGCGCGTTCCTGGCCCTGCTGCCCGGCCACGGCCACCCCACGGCGACGGCGATCATGCGGGCCGTCAACCAGGGCGCGGCCGACGAGGCGTTCCGCCTGATCGACGAGAGCCACGCCCAACTCCTCGACGACCGGCGGACCCTCCGGGCCGTGGAGTCCGCCCTCCGCGACCTGGACCCCACCACGACGGCCCCCGAGCCCGGCGACACCTTCATCGGACCGCTGGCGAGGAAGCTCGGCATCCGTCCCGCGACGCTCCGCACATGGGAGGAGGCCGGACTCGTCCACCCCGGCGCGACCCCCGGACCGGCTACCGCGTCTACGACGAGGCCGCCGTACGCGACGCCCGCCTCACCCACCAACTCAGGCGCGGCGGCTACCCGCTGGAACGGATCGCCCCGCTGATCACCCACGTCCGCACGGCCGGCGGCCCGGAGCCGCTGCAGGCCACACTGACCGACTGGCACGACCGGCTGTCCGCCCGCGGGCGCGCGCTGCTCACCGGGGCGGCGGAGCTGGAGACGTACCTCCGCGCGCGCGGCTGAGGTTCCGACAGGAATCCGGTCTCGGGGCAGGCATCCGACCCCTGGGCAGGAATCCGGTCCCTGACGACGCGTCCGCTCCCGCTCCCGGCCCGGAGTCCGTGTGTTCGTGGGAGGTGTGCGTGGGGAGGGGAAGCGGGCACCCGGCTCTCCCCCGGCGCTCCCGGCCCCAAGGACTTCTGCGACACTCCTGCGATGACCGGCACGGACGACACCCCGCTCTTCGCCCAGTTCACCGCCCCCGACGCGCTGCCCCACGGGCTCGCGGCGGCCCTCGCCGACTGCTGGACCGAGGTGAGCGACGCGGGCGGGGCCGCCGGGTTCCCCTTCCCGCCGGTCGACCCGGCCGAGGTCGCCGCGGCGGTCGACCGCATCGTGACGGGACTCGCCCCGGCGAGCAGCCGTCTCGTCGTCGCCACCGTCGACGGCGCCCTCGCGGGCTGGCTGTGCCTGCGCCGCGACCCCATCCGCTGGTCGCGCACTGGGGCACCCTGCACCACGTCCAGACCCGCCTCGGGGTGCGCGGCCGGGGCATCGGCGCGGGTCTGGTGCGGCGCGCCCGCGTGATCGCCCGAGACGAGATGGGCCTGGAGCAGCTGCGGCTCGCCGCACGCGGCGGCACCGGCCTGGAGGACTTCTACGGCCGGCTCGGCTGGCGGGAGATCGGCCGCTGGCCCGGGGCCCTGCGCCTGGCCGCCGAGGACGACCGCGACGAGATCCTCATGGTCCTGACCCCGCTGTGAGCGCCTCGCCGTGAGTGCCCGGCCGTGAGCACCCGGCCGTGAGCGCCTCACCACGAGCGCCCGGCCGTAAGTGCCTCGTTACGAGCGCCCGGCCGTGAGTGCCTCGCCGTAAACGCCCCACTATGAGCGCCTCACCGTAAGCTCCCTCGCGATCCCGGCGGAGGAAGGGTCCAGTTCTCCGCGATTGGCCTTGGAACCCGCTTTTCCGGCCCCGGTACGGTCGGGGCATGCGCATCCGAATCGTCGACGCCTTCACCGACCGGCCCTTCTCCGGCAATCCGGCCGGGGTGCTGCTCCTCGACTCCTTCCCCGACGACGCCTGGCTCCAGAAGGTCGCCGCGGAGGTCAACCTCTCCGAGACGGCCTTCGCCCACCCGCTGCCGCCCGGCGGCGAGGCGGACTGGACCCTGCGCTGGTTCACCCCGACCACCGAGGTCGACATGTGCGGCCACGCCACCCTGGCCACCGCGCACGTCCTGCACACCACCGGCACCGCGAGCGGCACCGTCCGCTTCACGGCCCGCTGCGGCGTCCTGATCACCACCGCCGAGGAGGACGGCACGATCACGATGGACTTCCCGACCTCCTCCCTCACCCCGGTTCCCGCCCCCGAGGGCCTGGAGAAGGCGCTCGGTGCCGAGATCGTCGCCGTCCACGACACGGCCGCGCACATCGGCGACCTCGTCGTCGAGCTGCGCGACGAGACGGCGGTCCGCTCGCTCGCGCCGGACTTCGCCGCCCTGAAGGTCCTCTCCACGCGCGGTGTCATCGTGACCGCCGCCGCCGAACGCCCGGACAGCGGATACGAGTTCGTCTCGCGCGGCTTCTTCCCCGCCGTCGGCATCGACGAGGACCCGGTGACGGGCAGCGCCCACACCGCGCTCGCCCCGTACTGGTCGGCCAGGTTCGGCCGCGAGGAGCTCACCGGCTTCCAGGGCGGTGCCCGTACGGGTCTCGTCCGCACCCGCCTGCGCGGCGACCGCACCCTCCTGAACGGCCACGCCGTCACGGTCATCGAGGGCGACCTGCGCGTCTGACGCACGAGAGGGGGCGTACGGCCCGAGCCGTACGCCCCCTCTTCCGCGTTCCGTCACGCGGTGGGCAGCCAGCCCACCTTCCCGGCGAGCAGCCCGTACCCGACGAAGGCCACGATGTCGAGCAGCGCGTGCGCCACGACCAGCGGCCCGACGCGCCCCCAGCGGCGGTAGAGCAGCACGAAGACGACGCCCATCACCATGTTGCCGACGAAGCCGCCGACCCCCTGGTAGAGGTGGTACGAGCCGCGCAGCACCGAACTCGCCACGAGCGCGGCCATCGGCGTCCACCCCAGCCGGCCCAGTCGGCGCAGCAGGTAGCCGACGACGATGACCTCCTCCAGGACGGAGTTCTGGATCGCCGACAGGATGAGCACGGGGTACTTCCACCACACGTCGGGCAGCGACTCCGGCACCACCGTCAGGTTGAACCCGGACGCCCGCGCCGCCAGGTAGAAGGCGAGGCCCGCGCTCCCGATCCCCGCCGCGACCAGGGTGCCGCGCCCGAGGTCGGACCACGGCCGGGTCCGGTCGAAGCCGAGGGCCCGCAGCCCCCGGACCCCCGCCCCCTCCCGCAGCAGCAGATGGGCGACGAGCACGACCGGCACGAGCGCGGTGGCGATGCCGAAGAGCTGCCAGGACAGGTCGAGCCAGGGACGGCCGGGGGCGTACGAGCCGTTGAGCGTCGCCGCCTGTTCCTTCAGCGCGCCCGGCTTGGTCAGCGAGCCGATGAAGCTGATGAGCGCCGACACCCCGCTCGCCCCCAGCGAGAGGGCGAGCACGATGAGCGTCTCGGAGCGCAGCACGCCGCGCGGCAGGCCGTCGGGGGGCGGGGAAGGGTCCCTCAGTCGTTGCTCCGACACCACACCTGTCTCCACTTCCCCGTCGCGGGCCCACGCCGTTCCGGTGGTCCCGGCCGACCGGGACCACCTGGACATGATCGCCCATGGACGGGAACGGGGACGGGAGGAGGTCAGCCGATCCCCACCGGCCAGGTGTGCACCGGCTCGCCCGAGAGCATGAGCGTCCGGTACCGCCGGGTGGTCGCCGCGAGGGCGGCCTCCCGGTCGAGGCCGGACTCCAGGGCCCGGTGGAAGGTGTCGGCCTGCCAGGAGGCGCCGTTCACCCGCCGCAGACAGCGCTGCTCGATCACCCCGAGGTAGAAGTCCCGGTCGGCCGGCTCGATGTGCCAGGCGTCGAGCCCGCCGCGGCGAGCGGCAGCAGTTCGTCGAGGACGAGCCGTACGGCGGGCACGGTCGCGACGCCTCCGGCGCGCCCGCGCGGGGCCAGCGCAGCTCGGCCTCGATGCCGTGGCGGCAGGCGGTGTCGAAGTTGGCCTCGGCGTCCTGGAAGGTCATCCGCTTCCAGACCGGCCGGGGGTCGTCGGCGAGCGAGCGCACGAGCCCGTAGTAGAAGGCCGCGTTCGCGATCACGTCGGTGACGGTCGGCCCGGCCGGCAGGACCCGGTTCTCGACGCGCAGGTGCGGGACCCCGTCGACCCAGCCGTACACCGGTCTGTTCCAGCGGTAGATCGTGCCGTTGTGCAGGGTCAGTTCCTGGAGGCGCGGCACCCGCCCCGGTCGAGGACGAGCAGCGGGTCCTCCTCGTCGCAGAGCGGCAGCAGGGCGGGGAAGTAGCGGACGTTCTCCTCGAAGAGGTCGTACACGGAGTCCACCCACCGCTCCCCGAACCAGGTGCGCGGCCGGACGCCCTGGGACTGGAGCTCGGGCGGCCGGGTGTCGGTGGCCTGCTGGAAGAGCGGGGGCCGGGACTCGCGCCACAGTTCGCGGCCGAAGACGAAGGGCGCGTTGGCGCCCAGCGCGATCTGGACGCCGGACACGGCCTGGGCGGCGTTCCACACGGGGGCGAACCGGGCCGGTGTCACCTGGAGGTGGAGCTGCACCGAGGTGCAGGCCGCCTCGGGAAGGATCGACTCCGTGGTGCACAGCAGGCGTTCGACGCCGTGGATGTCGAGGGTGAAGTCCTCGCCGCGGGCGGCGAGGATCTGGTCGTTGAGCAGCGTGTAGCGGTCGTTGTCCGAGATGTTCTCGGGGGCCAGGTCGCGCTGGGTGAGCGTGGGGAGTATGCCGATCATGACGACGTTCGCGTCGAGTTCCGCCGCCTTGCGGTCGGCATATCCGAGGCCGGTTCCGATCTCCTCCGCGAGCCGGTCGAATACGCGCCCGTCGAGCTGGTGGGGCGCGATGTTCACTTCGAGGTTGAACATTCCGAGTTCCGTCTGGAAATCGGAGCTGGCGATCTTTTCGAGGACCGGCCCGTTCAGCATCCGGGGCATCCCGTCGGCGCCGGCGAGATTGAGTTCGATCTCCACGCCCATGAGATTGCGCGGCCGGTCGAACCTCTTCTCCGCCAGCAGTCGCGCGAGCCCCGCGAGACACTGCTGAAGCTTTCTCCGGTAGTGCTGGCGGTCGGACGGGCCGAACCCGTCGGCCACGACCTTCTCCCCATCGAAGTGTCCCTCCCCGAGTGGGCGGCCGCCGGGACGGCAGCGCGTCACGGACGATGATGCCCACCCCGCTGATCCACAACGCCTGCGGAATCGGCCTGTCGGAGGATAGGCTGGACGAAGCACTCCACCGGCACATCCCAAAGGCAAGGAACGTGCGACATATACCAATGTCGTATTGTCCCGGGAGCCGGGGTCGGAATTCAGCCGTCCACCTTCGCGCGGAATACGCAGGTGGGAGCGGTAGGGTCCTCGTGATTCCGCTTCAACTCCCCCTGATTACGGCTTGTTGACGCCTTGTCAGGAATATCCGCGAGGTCTAGCGGAAACACTGTGTGAACACGTGTCGTATAAACTCCGCGGACGAGGCAGAGTGTTGGCGCCCGGCCATGGCCTCATGGCCCTCCTCTGGCCCCGCCGCCGACAGCGCCGTCGTACCTGCCCACGCGTCACCGTGTCTCCTGAGTGAGAGGCGACCCACCATGCTCCGACCCTCCCCGGCCCCCGTGCCGGCCCTCCGCAGTGTCCTCGCGGCCCTCGGTTCACCGACCGCCGTCCGCGAGCCGCGAACTCCCGCACTGCGGAACGCACAGGGACCACTGAGCCCCGAACACCCGCTGCCCGTCCACGTCCTGGGCGTCGGCGGGGGCCCGGGACTCGCACCCCGCACCCGGCTCGCCGGCTGGCGATTCCTCATCCGGAACGGGGACCGGGCGATCGCCGCCGCGGACACCATGCTCACCCCGGACGGCTGGGCCTTCTCGCACTTCTTCGAGGGCCCGTACGTCTCCGCCACGGAACGGGCCCTGCTCCAGGCCGAGGCCCTGCCCACCACGTACCGGGCGCGGCTGCTCTCCGTACCGGAGCTCTACATGCTGACCCTGTGGCTGCACGCGGGACCGGAGGCGGACGGTGATCCCGTCGCCCCGGCCGCGGCCGATCTGATGGTGCCCCTGGCCCCCGCACCACCGGGGATCGCGGCCCACCTCCCGTACCAGGTCGCCGAACTGCTGCCCGTGCTCAGCACCCGGCTCGCGCCGCCTCCCCTCCTGGGTTCGCCGGCGTCCGCCTGATCCCCCGTACGCCCGCCACCGCCCCGTGACCCGGCCGGGTCACGGGCGCACTCTGTCCGAGCCGCGCTCCCGAACGCCCCGCCCGAACGGCCTTCCCGTACGGACTAGCCCGCTGGGACCACCCCGAACCACCCGAAGAGGCGGTGCAGTTGGCCTGAACCGCCCCTGCGGGTGATGCGTCTTCCCAGGAAAGGACGAGCTGCCGCGAAATACCTGCGGAAGACCGTCCATGGGGCAAGACTGGGGACCGGAACCGAACCGACCGACGGGGGCGGCCATGAGCGCACAGAGCCGCAGGACATCCACCACGACGCAGCGAAAGAACCCACCCATGTGCCAGCACCAGCCTGCCTGTCCCACCGCCGACTCCCCCGACAGGGAGGCGGCCCGACTGACGGCACACCACCCGGAGCAGGGCTGGAGCCTGCTGTGCAACGGAGTCCTGCTCTTCGAGGACACCGGTGAGCTGCTGCCGGACGGGCAGATCATCGCCCGCACCGGCCGCTGACCGCGGGACAGGTGACGACCGCCGCCTGAAGGCGGAGACCGTACGAGGAAAGCCGAGGGCCGGCCCGGAGGAGATCCTCCGAACCGGCCCTCGGCGCGTGCTCAGTTGTCGTACTCGTCCAGCGGCGGGCAGGAGCAGACCAGGTTCCGGTCGCCGAAGGCACCGTCGATGCGGCGCACCGGCGGCCAGTACTTGTCGGCGGCCGAGACGCCGGCCGGGAAGACCGCCTCGTCACGGGTGTACGGGTGGTTCCACTCGCCGCCCAGCGCGGCCGCGGTGTGCGGGGCGTTGTGCAGCGGGTTGTCGTCGCCGGGCCACTCGCCGGAGGCGACCTTCTCGATCTCGCCGCGGATCGCGATCATCGTGTCGCAGAAGCGGTCGAGCTCGGTGAGGTCCTCGGACTCGGTGGGCTCGATCATCAGCGTGCCGGCCACCGGGAAGGACATCGTCGGCGCGTGGAAGCCGTAGTCGATGAGGCGCTTGGCGATGTCGTCGACCGTGACGCCCGTCTCCTTCGAGAGCGGACGCAGGTCCACGATGCACTCGTGGGCGACCAGACCGGCCGGGCCGGTGTAGAGCACCGGGAAGTGCGGCTCAAGGCGCTTGGCGATGTAGTTCGCCGCGAGCACGGCGACCTGCGTGGCGCGCTTGAGGCCCTCGCCGCCCATGAGGCGCACGTACGACCAGGAGATCGGCAGGATGCCGGCGGAGCCCCAGGGGGCGGCCGAGATCGGGCCGACACCGGTCTCCGGGCCCGCGGTGGGCTGGAGCGGGTGGTTCGGCAGGTACGGGGCGAGGTGCGAGCGGACGCCGACCGGGCCGACGCCGGGGCCGCCGCCGCCGTGCGGGATGCAGAAGGTCTTGTGCAGGTTCAGGTGCGAGACGTCGCCGCCGAAGTGACCCGGCTTGGCCAGACCGACCAGCGCGTTCAGGTTGGCGCCGTCGACGTACACCTGGCCGCCGGCCTCGTGGACCTCGGCGCAGATGTCCGCGACGTGCTCCTCGAAGACGCCGTGCGTGGACGGGTAGGTGATCATCAGCACGGACAGCTCGTCGCGGTACTGGGCGATCTTGGCGCGCAGGTCCTCGACGTCGACCTCGCCGTCGTCGGCGGTCTTGACGACGACGACCTTCATGCCGGCCATCACCGCGGAGGCGGCGTTGGTGCCGTGCGCGGAGGACGGGATGAGACAGACGGTGCGCTGCTCGTCGCCGTTGGCGCGGTGGTAGGCGCGGACGGCCAGCAGACCGGCCAGCTCGCCCTGCGAACCGGCGTTGGGCTGGATGGACACCTTGTCGTAACCGGTGACCTCGGCGAGGCGCTCCTCCAGCTCGGTGATGAGCGTGAGGTAGCCCTGCGCCTGCTCGACCGGGGCGAAGGGGTGGATCTGGCCGAACTCGGGCCAGGTCACCGGCTCCATCTCGGTGGTCGCGTTCAGCTTCATGGTGCAGGAGCCGAGCGGGATCATGCCGCGGTCCAGCGCGTAGTCGCGGTCCGCGAGCTTGCGCAGGTAGCGCAGCATCGAGGTCTCGGACCGGTGCGCGTGGAAGACCGGGTGGGTCAGGTACGCGTCGGAGCGCAGCAGACCGGCCGGGAGGGTGTCCTCGGTGACCGCGTCCAGGGCCGCGACGTCGGCGGTGACGCCGAAGGCGCCCCAGACGGCGGCGAGCTGCGCGCGCCCGGTGGTCTCGTCGCAGGAGATCGAGACGAGGTCGGCGTCGACGCGGTAGAGGTTCACGCCGGCCTCGCGGGCGGCGGCGACGACCTCGTCGGCCTTGCCGGGCACGCGGACGGTGAGGGTGTCGAAGTACGAGCCGTGCACGACCTCGACGCCACCGGCGGTGAGGCCCGCGGCGAGGATCGCGGCGTACCGGTGGGTCCGCCGCGCGATCTGCTTCAGGCCGTCCGGGCCGTGGTAGACGGCGTACATGCCGGCCATGACGGCGAGCAGCACCTGGGCGGTGCAGATGTTGCTGGTGGCCTTCTCGCGGCGGATGTGCTGCTCGCGGGTCTGCAGGGCCAGGCGGTAGGCGCGGTTGCCGTCGGCGTCGACGGACACGCCCACGAGGCGGCCGGGCAGGGAGCGGGCGTGCTTGTCCTGGACGGCCATGTAGCCGGCGTGCGGACCGCCGAAGCCCATCGGGACGCCGAAGCGCTGCGTGGTGCCGACGGCGATGTCGGCGCCCAGCTCGCCGGGCGAGGTGAGCAGGGTGAGCGCGAGGAGGTCGGCGGCGACGGTGACGACCGCGCCGAGCTCGTGGGCGGCGTCGATCAGCGGCTTGATGTCGCGGACGGCACCGGAGGCGCCCGGGTACTGGAGGAGCACGCCGAAGACACCGCGCTCGGCGACCTCGGCCGGGATGCCGGCGGACAGGTCGGCGACGACGACCTCGACCCCGGTCGGCTCGGCGCGGGTCTCGATGACGGCGATGGTCTGCGGCAGGGCGTCGGCGTCGACGAGGAAGACGCCGTTCTTGACCTTGCCGACGCGGCGGGAGAGCGCCATGGCCTCGGCGGCGGCGGTGCCCTCGTCGAGGAGGGAGGCGCCGGAGGTGGGCAGACCGGTCAGGTCGGCGACCATGGTCTGGAAGTTGAGCAGGGCCTCCAGGCGGCCCTGGGAGATCTCCGGCTGGTAGGGCGTGTAGGCCGTGTACCAGGCCGGGTTCTCCATCACGTTGCGGAGGATGACCGGCGGGTGAAGGTCCCGTAGTAGCCGAGACCGATCATCGGGGCGAGGACCTGGTTGCGGTCGGCGAGCGTGCGCAGCTCGGCGAGGACCTCGGCCTCGGTGCGCGCGGCCGGCAGGCCCAGCGCCTCGGTGTTCTTGATGACGTCCGGCACCGCGGCGGCCGTGAGCTCGTCGAGCGAGCCGTAACCGACCTGGGCGAGCATCTTGGCGCGCGCCTCGGCGTCGGGGCCGATGTGCCGCTGCTCGAACGGGATGCCCTGTTCGAGCTCGGAGAGCGGAGTGCGGTTGGCGGTCATGTACGGAGGCCTCCTGGTCGTCACGACCTGCGAGGGGCACCACGGCGCGGGTACCCGGACGGCCTCCCCCTCTGTCATCTCAACCTGAGAGTTTCACCGGCACGCCTCGCGGCCCGCCGGCTTTCACCGTCGGTGAGAGCGCGATGCCGTCGGACACCCGCTCTGCTTTCCAGAGTGACCTCGTCCGCGCGGTACAGGGGCCTGAGAGATTCCGGGGAGGATTTGCTCCTTCGGCGCCCACCGGAAGGTTTCTCCGGGGGACTCTCCCGCACGGGGTCGACAGCCACGACCAGCCTACCAGCGAGGTTGCGGCTCCCATCGCTCAAGTGGCCGACATCCCAGATGTGCACTTTCGTAGGGGTGTAGAGCAGTTGCGACCAGTTGGAGGGACCGTGCAGACCGACATCGATCCGCGCAGCCTGATCGGCCGCAAGGCGTTCGACCGGAACGGGCACAAGATCGGAACCGTGGACGAGGTGTACCTGGACGACGCGACCGGCATCCCCGAATGGGCCGCGGTCCGCACGGGCCTGTTCAGCCGGGACGCCTTCGTCCCCCTGGAGCCGAGCGCCCTGCTCGACGACGGCCTCCACATCCCGTACGAGCGGGCCCTCATCAAGGACGCCCCCGACTTCGGGGTGGGCCGCCACCTCTCCCCGAGCAGGAACTCCAGCTGTACCGCCACTACAGCCTCGCCCTGCCGCCCCCGTCCCGGGACGTCCCCGACACCGACTTCGGCCGCCTGGCGGGCCAGGACGGCACCTGAGCCCCCGCCCCGAGGACGGACCCACCCGCGCGCCGGTGCGGGTGGGCGCCGTCACGCCGCCTCGTCCCGCCGGACCAGCGGCAGCGGCTCCGCCGGTGCGAGTTCCGGGTCGTCCACGGCGAACGTCCGCACCCGCCCCGGCCCGGACCAGGGCTCCTCGAACCGCACCGTGACCCGCCCGACCCCGCTCCCCTGGACCCACCCGGCCCCGTGCACGGCGTGCCGCACGTCGTGTCCGGGCGCCCACACCCGCTCGGCGCCCTCCGTCGCGGCGGAAGGCGTCTCCTCCGCCTCCGGGGCGGGGTCTCCGCCGCCGGCCGCTCCGAGGCCGCCGCCCGCTCCGAGGCCCCCGCCTCCGCCTGGGCGAACAGGTCCTCCTGCGTGTAGTCCGCGAGCCCGCTCACCCCCACCCCCAGCAGCCGCACGCCCCCGGTCGTGTCCACCGCCTCCAGGAGCCGCCCCGCCGCCTCCCGGACGACCCCGGGTCGTCCGTCGGCCCCGCAGCGTCTCGGACCGGGTGAGGGTCGAGAAGTCGTAGCGCCGCACCTTGAGGACGATGGTCCGCCCGGAGTGCCCCGAGGCCCTCAGCCGCGCCACGCACCGCTCCGCGAGCCGTTCGACCTCGGTCCGGATCCGCACCCGGTCGTGGAGGTCCACGTCGAAGGTGTCCTCGACCGACACCGACTTGGTCTCCCGCTCGGCCACCACGGGCCGGTCGTCGTACCCCTGGGCCATCCGGTGCAGCGAGGTCCCGTGCGCCCGCCCCAGGAGCCGTACGAGCTCGTCCTCGCCCGCCTCCACGAGGTCGGCGACGGTGGTCATGCCGGCGCGCCGCAGGTGCTCCCCGGTGGCCGGCCCGACCCCGGGCAGGATCCGCACCGACCGCGGCCCGAGCAGCTCCCGCTCCGTCCCGGGCTCGATGAGGACGAGCCCGTTCGGCTTGGCCTCCTCGGAGGCGATCTTCGCGATCATCTTGGACCCGGCGAGCCCCACGGACCCGCTGAGTCCGGTTGTCGCGAGGATGTCGGCCCGCAGCCGCTCCCCCGCGGCCCGCGCGCTCGCCCTGTCGTCGGCGACGCCGCCCGCTTCGAGGTCGACGAAGGCCTCGTCGAGGCTGAGGGGCTCCACGAGCGGCGAGAGCCGCCGGAGCAGTTCCATGACCTGCTCGCTGATCGAGCGGTAGAAGGCGAAGCGCGGCACGAGATAGGCCGCGTTCGGCGCGAGCCGGCGCGCCTGGCCCATCGGCATGGCCGAGTGCACCCCGAAGCGGCGGGCCTCGTAGGAGGCGGTGGCGACCACGCCCCGGGGCCCGAGGCCGCCGACGATCACGGGCTTTCCGCGCAGGCTGGGCTTCGACGCCTGCTCGGCGGCGGCGAAGAAGGCATCCATGTCGAGATGCAGGATCGTGGGCGCGGCTCTCACGTCCGATGCTGCCCTACGCCACTGACAACGCCCCGAGGAACACCGGGGCGGGATCCCGGCCCCGCCCGGCCCGCCCGGCCCCTCGGCGGGCTCAGACCGCCTTGTCGCGCCGCCGGCGTGCCAGCTCGTCGCCCGGGTTGTGCCGGACCAGCGTCTCGCCGGTGTCGACCCGCTCCCCGTGGAGCTGCGAGAGCGCCCCCTCGACGTCGCGCCAGACGACCCCCACGGCGATGCCGAAGACACCCTGCCCGCCCTGGAGGAGGTCCACGACCTCGTCGGGCGAGGAGCACTCGTACACCGTGGCCCCGTCGCTCATGAGCGTCATCCGCTCCAGGTCCCGGAAGCCCCGGGCGCGCAGGTGCTGCACCGCGGCCCGGATGTTCTGGAGGGCCACCCCGGTGTCGAGGAAACGCTTGACGATCTTCAGTACGACGACGTCGCGGAAGCTGTAGAGCCGCTGCGTCCCCGACCCGTACGCGGGCCGCACGCTCGGCTCCACGAGCCCGGTGCGCGCCCAGTAGTCCAGCTGGCGATAGGTGATCCCGGCGGCCGCGCAGGCCGTCGGACCGCGGTAGCCGACCACCGCGTCGGCGACGCCGACACCGTTGTCCGTCCCGAAGTCGCCCACACTGCCGTGAAGCGGATACGGACCGCTCTCTCCGGACACGCGTCCGAGCGAGCTCCCTGCCGTACCGTCCGCGCTGCTCATCACGCCGACCCTCCGTCCTTGACCTGCCCACACGAAGGTAGGCAGTCACCCGGGGTGCGTCAACGATCGCCACACTCGGCACGCCGAGTGATAATCACCCTGAGAGTGGTTTCGCGTGTCCCTCTCCGGGGAAAGGCTACTCGAATGCTCTGACGGCACCCCGCGAACGGCCTCCGGCCGCACCGCTCCGCCCTACTGGCTGCTGCTCCCGAAGTCCTCCGGTGAGATCTGGTCGAGGAACTCGCGGAACTTCTCCACCTCGTCCTCCTGCTCATCCGGAATCGCGATGCCGGCGTCGTCCAGCACACCGTCGCTGCCGAAGATCGGCGTCCCGGTCCGCAGGGCGAGCGCTATCGCGTCCGACGGCCGCGCGCTGACCTCGACGCCGCTGGCGAAGACCAGTTCGGCGTAGAAGACCCCGTCGCGCAGATCCGTGATGCGGACCTCGGTGAGCTCCTGTCCCACGGCCTCCAGCACGTCCTTGAACAGGTCGTGCGTCAGCGGCCGCGGCGGGGCCATCCCCTGCTGGGCGAAGGCGATCGCGGTCGCCTCCCCCGGTCCGATCCAGATGGGGAGGTACCGATCGCCTCCCACTTCACGCAGGAGCACGATCGGCTGGTTGGAGGGCATTTCCACCCGGACACCCACAACGTCGAGCTCGTTCACACAGCAACCCTAGGACGTGCCCGACCGGTTTGGATAGTCGGGCCCCGAGCGACCCCTACAGGGCCTTCCCGGGGCCCCTTCCGGGTCACTGGAGCCGGATCCCCAGCGCGGCCTGGACGAGCGCCGCGTGCAGCCGCACCGACTGCGCGGCCAGCTCCTGCGCGGTGGCCTCCGCGTGGGCCCTGGTCTGCGGGTTGCGGTGCCGGCGCAAGGGCGCGACCACCTGCTCGATCAGCCCGGCCTCCCGGTCGGCGGCCGCCTTGACGGCCCGCAGGTGCCGGGGTTCCAGACCGAATCGCCCCAGATCCGCGACGAGTCGTGCGACGGTCACGGTCTCGGCGTCGTAGCCGCCGCCCTCCGCCTCGGCGATCAGACCGTACGACTCCCACTCGACGAGCTCGGCCTCGGTCACCTCCGCGGCGGCGATCAGTTCGGCCCGGCCGAGCCGCGCGACGGTCGGCGCGTCCGCCTCGTCCTGCTCCCAGGGACCGTCGAGCAGGTCACGCCGGCGCCCGGGGCCGGGAGCTTGATCGGCTCGCCCCGTTCGAGGGCGTCGAGGTGCTCGCGGATGACCTTCAGCGGAAGGTAGTGGTCCCGCTGCATCCGCAGGATGCGGGCGAGCCGCTCCACGTCCTGCGGGCTGAACTTCCGGTACCCGGAGGCCGTCCGCCGGGGCTCGACCAGCCCCTCGGCCTCCAGGAACCGGATCTTGGAGATCGTCACTTCGGGAAATTCGTCGCGCAGCTGGCTCAGCACCGTGCCGATGCTGACCAGCCGGTCGCCCGCGGTGGCGGTGCCGGATCCGGCACCGCCCGTCGGTGTTCGCAGCATGAACCTTCCCTGAAGGGGCTTCCCCGAGGCGTCACACGCCTCGCTGGCTCGAGTAGAAGACCAGCCGGTACTTGCCGATCTGCACCTCGTCGCCGTTGGACAGGACGACCGAGTCGATCGGCTCGCGGTTGACGTACGTGCCGTTGAGGCTGCCGACGTCAGCGACAGTGAAGCTGCCGTCCTGCCCCCGCCGGAACTCGACATGCCGCCGGGAGACCGTGAAGTCGTCCAGGAAGATGTCGCTCTGCGGGTGACGGCCGGCCGTCGTCAGCTCGCCGTCGAGCAGGAAACGGCTGCCCGAGTTCGGTCCCCGGCGCACCACGAGGAGCGCGGAGCCCAGCGGCAGCGCCTCCACGGCGGCCAGCGCCTCGGGAGACAGCGACGGAAGGGCGGTCTGACCGGTGACCTCCGCGTCGTACGCCTCGAGACCCGAGATGGAGATCGTCGACGTCGTCTCCGACGCGCGCTCGGGAGCGATCCCGCCCCGCAGCGGCGTGCCGCAGTGGGAGCAGAAGCGGCTGTCGGCGGTGTTGCGGTGACCGCACCTCGTGCACACCGGCATGGACGCATCCTCCTGCCGCGGCTGCCCCGCGGAGGTCTGTGTGGCGTACGGGTCGGACGTAAACCCTCCACCCGTACTTGAGGTTGATGGTTCTCCGAAACCTATGCGGGCGGCACCGGCGGGGTCAACAGAAGACGCGCCCTGTGTGCCCGGAATGTCACCGCCCCGGCCGGCGACCTCGTCGCGGAAGAGCGGGCGCTCGCCGCCCTGCTCCTCGCTCTGGGCGTGGCGCGACGCGGCGTGCTTGGCGCTGCCGTCCTCACGTCCACTCTTGCCGAACAACTTCGCAAAAAAACTCACGGGCGATTCCCCTTGACCGAAACAGACCCGCCCGTGGGGCAGGACGAACCGAAATCCTTCACACCTGCCGACCCGGACACCTTCACAACGTCCGTATCCTCCGGACAGTTTCCACCACGCACCACTGTTGTGATGCGCCGACCCCCCGCAACGTCTTGCCCTTGTCGCGGGACCCCCCTCGTCCCCCTCTCACTGGGAGGACGACTGAGCGTAGTCAGGCCGCTTCGCGGGTCGCAAGGCGTCGACGACGATCTTCGCCGCCCGCTCCACCGTGGCCGTGGCCTGCTCCTTCTCCAGGGTCTGCACGACACCGCCGGGGATGTTGAGCGCGGGCTCGAGATCTTCCGGCTTGCCGATGACCTTGAAGACGTACGGAGCGGCCACCTTCGTTCCATCGATCCGCATGTCATCACCGCTACCGGTGAAATAACTGTCCGCCACCACCCGGACCCCGTTCACCTGGATCGCCTCGGCGCCCGCCGCGCGCAGCTCCTGGATCGCGTCGAGCAGCATGTCCGACTCGACCGCCCCGGTGGGGTCCCCGACGGTGAGGGTGATGCCCGGCCCCTCGGCCGCGACGGAACCGGCCAGGATGCCGAGCTGCCGCTCCTTCTCCTGGGTCTGCTTGCGCGCCTCCTCGGCCTGGTCCGAGCTGGACTCCAGCTCGGAACGCTGCTTCTCCAGGCGGGCCTTCTCGTCCTCCAGGCGCTGGGTGCGGTCGTCGAGTTCGTCGAGGATCCGCACGAGGTCCTCCTGCCGGGCCCCGCGCAGCGCGCTGTTCTCGCTCGTCGAGGAGACCTGGATGGCCAGCCCCAGACCGAGGACGAACAGCAGCAGCGCGACGACGAGTTGGGCCCGGGTCACCCGCGGTGGCCACAGGGCCGACACGAGCCTCCGCCGCCCACTCGGCTCGGCGACGGCGGGAGCCGGGACCGGGGCCGGTGGCGGGGACACGGCGGGCACCCGAGGCACGACGGGCACCTCGGGCTCCACGGCCTTCGGCTTCACGAACCCGGGCGCGGCACCTTCGGCCTCGACGGCCTCGGCGGGCTCCACAGCCTCTGCCTCGCCACCCCGGCCCGCTCCGGACCCACGGGATTCTGGGACTTCTCGGACTTCTCGGGACCCTGCGGCCTCTCGGGGCCCTGCGGGTTCTCGGGATTCTGCGGCTTCTCGGGGTTCTGCGGGTTCTCGCTCATCGGCCTCACGCCCGGAAGACGTGACGCCGGATGGCGGCCGCGTTGGAGAAGATGCGGATGCCGAGCACGACGACCACACCGGTCGACAGCTGCGCGCCCACGCCCAGCTTGTCGCCGAGGAAGACGATCAGCGCGGCCACGACCACGTTGGACAGGAACGAGACCACGAAGACCTTGTCGACGAAGATCCCGTCGAGCATGGCCCGCAGGCCGCCGAAGACCGCGTCGAGGGCGGCGACCACGGCGATCGGAAGATAGGGCTCGACCACCGCCGGAACCTCGGGACGGACCAACAGTCCGACCACGACTCCGACGATCAGGCCCAGTACGGCGATCACGATGTGCCCTTCCCTGTGTCGGCCGTGGCCCGACCGGAGGGCGTCGGCGCCCCGGCCCCCCTCGGCTCTGCGGTACGTACGGTCAGGCTCGGCGCGGCCGGCAGGCGCACGTCGCCCTCGGCCGAGATCCTGCTCCTGATCCCGAAGTTCTCCACCAGCGCGTGCAGGTACTGCCCGTCCGCGCTGTCCTGGAACGCGGTGCTCAGCCGCTGCCCGTCCCCGATCGCGAGGACGGTGTACGGCGGCACCAGCGGCTTGTTGTCGACCAGTATCGCGTCACCGGCGGCGCGGATCGCGGACAGCGATGTCAGCCGCTGCCCGTTGATCGCTACGGCCTCGGCGCCCGACTCCCACAGCCCGTTGACCACCCGCTGCATGTCCCGGTCGCGGACCCGGCCCGTGTCGGAGAAGCCGCTGCTCTCCCGCGGCCCGCCGCCCCCGGTGTCGGTTCCCTTGGCGTCGTCGACGACGAGCTTCACGCCGGGACCGTGCACGGGCGTCGCCCCCGACAGGAGCGCCACGAGCTCGGCCTGGTCGCCGCCGTGCTGCTGGAGTGCCTGCCGCTGGCGGTCCCCGACCTCGGTCCGGATCCGCTCGACGTCCGCTTCCAGCTCGTCGGCGGTCGACGTCTCCCTGTCGATCCGGTCGATCAGGTCCTGCCGCTCCTTGGCGACGACCGGCGCGGAGATCCGCGCCTCGGCCGCACCGACGGTCACGACGACGGCCGCGAGCAGAAGCCCGCGGCGACACCCAGTTTGGCCCGCAGGTTACGGGGCAGCCCACCGCCCTCGGCCGCGCGCCGCGCGGTCGCCTCGGCGTAGCCGTCGTCGAGCGCGTGGTCGATCACGTTGTTCAGCAGCGACATGGACGCGTCCGGACGCGGCGGCGGTGATCCGGTGCTCCGAACGGGGGGCTGCTGCGACATGCCGCACATCGTCGCACGTCGTACGGCCTACCGCCGAATGGCCCCACCGTACGGACGGGAGGCGCCCCTCGGGCACCTCCCGTCCTCACCGGCCCGGACCGTCAGCGACCTGCGCTGTCGACCACCTCGGCCCACTCGTCGAGCAGGGCCTGGGCGGAGGCGTCGTCGGGGCCCTCCGCCCACAGATGGGTGACGGCCTCGGCGGGGTCGGGCAGCACCATCACCCACCGTCCGTCGGCCTCGACCACCCGGACCCCGTCGGTGGTGTCCACGAAGCGGCTGCCCGCCGCCTCCACCACCCTGCGCATGACGAGCCCCTTCACGGCCCACGGGGTCGCGATGTCCTTCTTCAGGACGTGCGCCCGCGGGATGCGGGCGTCGATCTGGCTGAGCGTGAGCTGTGTCCGCGCCACGAGCCCGATCAGCCGCACGAAGGCGGCGGCCCCGTCGAAGACACTGCTGAACTCGGGCACGATGAACCCGCCGCGCCCGTCACCGCCGAAGATCGTCGACTCCTCGCGTCCGACCCTCGTGAGGTCGTCGGGCGAGGTGGTCGTCCATTCGACCTGGGTGCCGTGGTAGGCGGCGACCTGCTCGGCGATGCGCGTCGTGGTGACGGGCAGCGCCACCCGCCCGGAGCGCCGCTCGGCCGCCACCAGGTCGAGCATCACCAGGAGCGCCCGGTCGTCCTCGATGATCCGCCCCCGCTCGTCCACGAGCGAGAGCCGCTCGCCGACGGGGTCGAACCGCACCCCGAACGCGGCCCGCGCCGAGGCCACGATCTCCCCGAGCCGTACGAGCCCGGCCCGCCGGCTCTCGGCCGACTCGGTGGGACGGGACTCGTCGAGCCCGGGGTTGATGGTCAGCGAGTCGACCTGGAGCCGCCCGAGCAGGCTGGGCAGGACGAGCCCGGCGCTGCCGTTCGAGGCGTCCACGACGACCTTCAGCCCCGCCTCGGCGATCCCCGTGGTGTCGACGTTCCGCAGCAGCGATCCGGTGTACGAGTCGAAGACGCTCGCGGGGAAGGAGAGGTCACCGATCTCCCCGGGGAAGGCCCGCCGGTACTCCTGGCGCGCGAACACCCGGTCGAGCTTCCGCTGACCGCCCTGCGAGAGGTCGGCCCCGCGCTCGTCGAAGAACATGATGTCCACCGAATCGGGCACCCCGGGCGAGGTCCGCACCATGATCCCGCCGGCGCTTCCGCGCGCGGTCTGCTGCCGTGCCACGGGCAGCGGTACGTTCTCCAGGTCCCGTACGTCGATGGCGCTGGCCTGGAGCGCGGAGATCACCGCCCGTTTCAGGGCCCGGGCGCCCCGGGAGTGATCGCGTGCGGTGGTGACGGTCGCGCCCTTCTTCAGGGTCGTCGCGTACGCCCCCGCCAGCCGTACGGCCAGCTCGGGGGTGATCTCCACGTTCAGGATGCCGGAGACCCCGCGCGCCCCGAAGAGGTGGGCCTGTCCCCGGGACTCCCAGATGACCGAGGTGTTGACGAAGGCGCCGGCCTCGATCGTCTTGAAGGGGTAGACCCGCACGTTCCCCTGCACGATCGATTCTTCCCCGACGAGGCACTCGTCGCCGATGACGGCTCCGTCCTCGATCCGGGCGGCCCGCATGATGTCGGTGTTCTTCCCGATCACGCAGCCCCGCAGATTGCTCTGCTGCCCGATGTAGACGTTGTCGTGGACGACGGCCTTGTGCAGGAAGGCGCCGCTCTTCACGACCACGTTCGAGCCGATGACGGTGTGCTCGCGGATCTCCGCGCCGCCTCGACCTTGGCGTAGTCCCCGATGTAGAGCGGCCCGCGCAGTTCCGCCTCGGGATGCACCTCGGCACCCTCGGCGACCCACACCCCGGGCGAGATCTCGAAGCCGTCGATGTCGACCTGGACCTTGCCCTCCAGGACGTCCGCCTGGGCCTTCACATAGCTCTCGTGGGTGCCGACGTCCTCCCAGTAGCCCTCGGCGACATAGCCGAAGATCGGCTTGCCCTCCTTCATGAGCTGCGGGAAGACATCACCCGACCAGTCGACCGACACGTCCGCTTCGACGTAGTCGAAGACCTCGGGCTCCATCACGTAGATGCCCGTGTTCACGGTGTCGGAGAAGACCTGCCCCCAGGTGGGTTTCTCCAGGAAGCGCTCGACCTTTCCTTCTTCGTCGACGATCGTGATCCCGAATTCCAGTGGATTGGGCACCCGGGTCAGACAGACCGTGACGAGGGCGCCCTTCTCCTTGTGGAAGGCGATGAGATCGGAGAGGTCGAAATCGGTGAGCGCATCCCCGGAGATGACGAGGAAAGCGTCGTCCTTCAACGCTTCCTCGGCGTTCTTCACACTTCCCGCTGTACCGAGTGGCTTTTCCTCGTTGGCATACGTGAGCTCCATCCCGAGCTCTTCTCCGTCGCCGAAGTAGTTCCTGACGAGAGAGGCGAGAAACTGCACGGTGACGACGGTCTCGTTGAGACCGTGCCTCTTGAGCAGTCGTAGGACGTGCTCCATGATCGGCCGGTTCACCACCGGCAACAGAGGCTTGGGCATGCTCGAGGTCATGGGGCGAAGGCGGGTTCCTTCGCCACCGGCCATCACGACGGCCTTCATGTCGGAAGCGTCCTCCTTGAAGAGACGACGGTCCTGCCGACTTCACCTGTCCGTTCAGAGGCCCTCGGACGTCCTCGTTGTTGCCGGCGACGCTGCTCGACACAGGACAGACGGGCTCAATCGGCCGCGGTATCCGCCTTCACGAGTCGACGGACCTGGACCACGTAGAGGATCCCTGCCCACCAATACAGAGTTGTACCCCATCCGGCGAAGGCCCACCCGAAAACTTCAGCGAGTGACGAAAGCCAGCCCGTTCCGTCACTGAGAAGCAGCAACGGGAACGCGTACATCAAGTTGAAAGTCGCAGCTTTTCCGAGGAAGTTCACCTGCGGCGGCGGGTAGCCGTGCCGGCGGAGGATTCCCACCATCACGAGCAGCATCAGCTCGCGGGCGAAAAGGGCGGCGGTCAGCCAGATCGGCAGGATCTCGCGCCAGGTCAGTCCGATGAGCGTGGAAACGATGTAGAGCCGGTCGGCGGCCGGGTCGAGGAGCCGGCCGAGGCTGCTGATCTGGTTCCAGCGCCGCGCGAGCTTCCCGTCGAGATAGTCGCTGACACCGCTGAGCATCAGCACGAGCAGAGCCCAGCCATCGCTGTTCGGACCGCCGAACACGGGCCGGAGGATCAGCCACAGGAAGAGCGGCACCCCCACCAGGCGAGCCATGCTCAGAACATTGGGGATGGTGAGGACCCGGTCGGTCTGAACGCGAGTCTCCTGGACCTCCACCCGGGGCCTCCTGCTGGGAACGTACGGACGATGCCCCTGACCTTACCCTCAGCCACCACCCCCGGGCGCACAGGGTCCCCTCCGACTCCAGAACGCAAAAATGCCTCAACCCCCGGACAGAGTCCGGGGGTTGAGGCTAAAAATTGTTCGGCGGCGTCCTACTCTCCCACAGGGTCCCCCCTGCAGTACCATCGGCGCTGAAAGGCTTAGCTTCCGGGTTCGGAATGTAACCGGGCGTTTCCCTAACGCTATGACCACCGAAACTCTATGAAGTTGAACTCAACCGGCAAGGGAGTTCATTGCTTCAGAACTAACACAGTGGACGCGAGCAACTGAGGACAAGCCCTCGGCCTATTAGTACCGGTCAGCTCCACCCATTACTGGGCTTCCACATCCGGCCTATCAACCCAGTCGTCTACTGGGAGCCTTACCCTCTCAAGGAGGTGGGAATACTCATCTCGAAGCAGGCTTCCCGCTTAGATGCTTTCAGCGGTTATCCCTCCCGAACGTAGCCAACCAGCCATGCCCTTGGCAGGACAACTGGCACACCAGAGGTTCGTCCGTCCCGGTCCTCTCGTACTAGGGACAGCCCTTCTCAATATTCCTACGCGCACAGCGGATAGGGACCGAACTGTCTCACGACGTTCTAAACCCAGCTCGCGTACCGCTTTAATGGGCGAACAGCCCAACCCTTGGGACCGACTCCAGCCCCAGGATGCGACGAGCCGACATCGAGGTGCCAAACCATCCCGTCGATATGGACTCTTGGGGAAGATCAGCCTGTTATCCCCGGGGTACCTTTTATCCGTTGAGCGACGGCGCTTCCACAAGCCACCGCCGGATCACTAGTCCCGACTTTCGTCCCTGCTCGACCCGTCGGTCTCACAGTCAAGCTCCCTTGTGCACTTACACTCAACACCTGATTGCCAACCAGGCTGAGGGAACCTTTGGGCGCCTCCGTTACCCTTTGGGAGGCAACCGCCCCAGTTAAACTACCCATCAGACACTGTCCCTGATCCGGATCACGGACCGAGGTTAGACATCCAGCACGACCAGAGTGGTATTTCAACGGCGACTCCACCATGACTGGCGTCACGGTTTCACAGTCTCCCACCTATCCTACACAAGCCGAACCGAACACCAATATCAAACTGTAGTAAAGGTCCCGGGGTCTTTCCGTCCTGCTGCGCGAAACGAGCATCTTTACTCGTAGTGCAATTTCACCGGGCCTATGGTTGAGACAGTCGAGAAGTCGTTACGCCATTCGTGCAGGTCGGAACTTACCCGACAAGGAATTTCGCTACCTTAGGATGGTTATAGTTACCACCGCCGTTTACTGGCGCTTAAGTTCTCAGCTTCGCCTGGTCGAAACCAAGCTAACCGGTCCCCTTAACGTTCCAGCACCGGGCAGGCGTCAGTCCGTATACATCGCCTTACGGCTTCGCACGGACCTGTGTTTTTAGTAAACAGTCGCTTCTCGCTGGTCTCTGCGGCCACCCCCAGCTCAGGAGGAAAACTCCCTCACCAGGCGTGGCCCCCCTTCTCCCGAAGTTACGGGGGCATTTTGCCGAGTTCCTTAACCATAGTTCACCCGAACGCCTCGGTATTCTCTACCTGACCACCTGAGTCGGTTTAGGGTACGGGCCGCCATGAAACTCGCTAGAGGCTTTTCTCGACAGCATAGGATCATCCACTTCACCACAATCGGCTCGGCATCAGGTCTCAGGCTATGTGTGTGACGGATTTGCCTATCACACGCCCTACACCCTTACCCCGGGACAACCACCGCCCGGGCTGGACTACCTTCCTGCGTCACCCCATCGCTTACCTACTACCACCTTGGGTCGACGGCTCCACCACTTTCCTTTCCCCGAAGGGTCCGGAACGGCTTCACGGCCTTAGCATTAATGGGCTCGATATTGGGCGTTTCAAAGCGGGTACCGGAATATCAACCGGTTGTCCATCGACTACGCCTGTCGGCCTCGCCTTAGGTCCCGACTTACCCTGGGCAGATCAGCTTGACCCAGGAACCCTTAGTCAATCGGCGCACACGTTTCTCACGTGTGTATCGCTACTCATGCCTGCATTCTCACTCGTGAACCGTCCACAACTCGCTTCCGCGGCTGCTTCACCCGGCACACGACGCTCCCCTACCCATCACAGTCCCCGTTGGGGGTATGTACTGCAATGACACGACTTCGGCGGTACGCTTGAGCCCCGCTACATTGTCGGCGCGGAATCACTTGACCAGTGAGCTATTACGCACTCTTTCAAGGGTGGCTGCTTCTAAGCCAACCTCCTGGTTGTCTCTGCGACTCCACATCCTTTCCCACTTAGCGTACGCTTAGGGGCCTTAGTCGATGCTCTGGGCTGTTTCCCTCTCGACCATGGAGCTTATCCCCCACAGTCTCACTGCCGCGCTCTCACTTACCGGCATTCGGAGTTTGGCTAAGGTCAGTAACCCGGTAGGGCCCATCGCCTATCCAGTGCTCTACCTCCGGCAAGAAACACACGACGCTGCACCTAAATGCATTTCGGGGAGAACCAGCTATCACGGAGTTTGATTGGCCTTTCACCCCTAACCACAGGTCATCCCCCAGGTTTTCAACCCTGGTGGGTTCGGTCCTCCACGAAGTCTTACCTCCGCTTCAACCTGCCCATGGCTAGATCACTCCGCTTCGGGTCTTGAGCGTGCTACTAAAGCGCCCTGTTCGGACTCGCTTTCGCTACGGCTTCCCCACACGGGTTAACCTCGCAACACACCGCAAACTCGCAGGCTCATTCTTCAAAAGGCACGCAGTCACGAGGATGTGCAAGCACATCCCGACGCTCCCACGGCTTGTAGGCACACGGTTTCAGGTACTATTTCACTCCGCTCCCGCGGTACTTTTCACCATTCCCTCACGGTACTATCCGCTATCGGTCACCAGGGAATATTTAGGCTTAGCGGGTGGTCCCGCCAGATTCACACGGGATTTCTCGGGCCCCGTGCTACTTGGGTGTCTCTCAAACGAGCCGTACAGATTTCAGCTACGGGGGTCTTACCCTCTACGCCGGACCTTTCGCATGTCCTTCGCCTATCCATACGGTTTCTGACTCGTCCCGCCGCCGGCAGACGACGGAAGAGAGATCCCACAACCCCGCATGCGCAACCCCTGCCGGGTATCACACGCATACGGTTTGGCCTCATCCGGTTTCGCTCGCCACTACTCCCGGAATCACGGTTGTTTTCTCTTCCTGAGGGTACTGAGATGTTTCACTTCCCCTCGTTCCCTCCACATGCCCTATGTGTTCAGGCATGGGTGACAGCCCATGACGACTGCCGGGTTTCCCCATTCGGAAACCCCCGGATCAAAGCCTGGTTGACGGCTCCCCGGGGACTATCGTGGCCTCCCACGTCCTTCATCGGTTCCTGGTGCCAAGGCATCCACCGTGCGCCCTTAAAAACTTGGCCACAGATGCTCGCGTCCACTGTGTAGTTCTCAAACAACGACCAGCCACCCATCACCCTGCCACACAAGGCAGCAAGTTCACTGGGGCCGGCATCCTCGAAGATACGAGCCATACGGCCGTACCCTCAGACACCCAACAACGTGCCAGGCACGATCAGTTGGTTCCTCTTCACGTTCCACGCCGAAGCAGTACTGGTGAGAGATCCTCGTGATCGTGCCAACTAATCAACGTTCCACCCATGAGCTGACCGTGCAGAACGTTTGCCTGCAATCGGTGCTGTGCTCCTTAGAAAGGAGGTGATCCAGCCGCACCTTCCGGTACGGCTACCTTGTTACGACTTCGTCCCAATCGCCAGTCCCACCTTCGACAGCTCCCTCCCACAAGGGGTTGGGCCACCGGCTTCGGGTGTTACCGACTTTCGTGACGTGACGGGCGGTGTGTACAAGGCCCGGGAACGTATTCACCGCAGCAATGCTGATCTGCGATTACTAGCAACTCCGACTTCATGGGGTCGAGTTGCAGACCCCAATCCGAACTGAGACCGGCTTTTTGAGATTCGCTCCGCCTCACGGCATCGCAGCTCTTTGTACCGGCCATTGTAGCACGTGTGCAGCCCAAGACATAAGGGCATGATGACTTGACGTCGTCCCCACCTTCCTCCGAGTTGACCCCGGCGGTCTCCTGTGAGTCCCCATCACCCCGAAGGGCATGCTGGCAACACAGGACAAGGGTTGCGCTCGTTGCGGGACTTAACCCAACATCTCACGACACGAGCTGACGACAGCCATGCACCACCTGTATACCGACCACAAGGGGGGCACTATCTCTAATGCTTTCCGGTATATGTCAAGCCTTGGTAAGGTTCTTCGCGTTGCGTCGAATTAAGCCACATGCTCCGCTGCTTGTGCGGGCCCCGTCAATTCCTTTGAGTTTTAGCCTTGCGGCCGTACTCCCCAGGCGGGGAACTTAATGCGTTAGCTGCGGCACCGACGACGTGGAATGTCGCCAACACCTAGTTCCCAACGTTTACGGCGTGGACTACCAGGGTATCTAATCCTGTTCGCTCCCCACGCTTTCGCTCCTCAGCGTCAGTAATGGCCCAGAGATCCGCCTTCGCCACCGGTGTTCCTCCTGATATCTGCGCATTTCACCGCTACACCAGGAATTCCGATCTCCCCTACCACACTCTAGCCTGCCCGTATCGGATGCAGACCCGGGGTTAAGCCCCGGGCTTTCACACCCGACGTGACAAGCCGCCTACGAGCTCTTTACGCCCAATAATTCCGGACAACGCTTGCGCCCTACGTATTACCGCGGCTGCTGGCACGTAGTTAGCCGGCGCTTCTTCTGCAGGTACCGTCACTTTCGCTTCTTCCCTGCTGAAAGAGGTTTACAACCCGAAGGCCGTCATCCCTCACGCGGCGTCGCTGCATCAGGCTTTCGCCCATTGTGCAATATTCCCCACTGCTGCCTCCCGTAGGAGTCTGGGCCGTGTCTCAGTCCCAGTGTGGCCGGTCGCCCTCTCAGGCCGGCTACCCGTCGTCGCCTTGGTGGGCCGTTACCCCACCAACAAGCTGATAGGCCGCGGGCTCATCCTTCACCGCCGGAGCTTTCCACCGCAGGAGATGCCTCCGCAGTCGTATCCGGTATTAGACCCCGTTTCCAGGGCTTGTCCCAGAGTGAAGGGCAGATTGCCCACGTGTTACTCACCCGTTCGCCACTAATCCACCCCGAAGGGCTTCATCGTTCGACTTGCATGTGTTAAGCACGCCGCCAGCGTTCGTCCTGAGCCAGGATCAAACTCTCCGTGAATGTTTACCCGTGATCGGGTCACACTCGCGTTGAGCGGGACGGTCACGCCGGAATATGGCAGACCGTCCACAGCGTCCTCGCTGTAGTGTTGCCACCCCAAAGAATGGAGTGGACTTTTTCAAAGGAACCTCGGCCATCCGTAACCGGATGGACGGGGTATCAACTAATCTGGCGTTGATTTTTGGCACGCTGTTGAGTTCTCAAGGTGCGGACGCTTCCTTCGTTCCCGTTTCCGGGCCCTCCGGGCGCTTCCTTCGTTTCCAGCTTAGCAGATCCGATTTCCGTTTCTGCCACCCGCTGGAGCGGGCTGCTGGGATTGGAATTCGCTATTTGCGCTTTCCGTTCCCGGCGGGGTTGAACATTACCAGGCTTTCTCGGTCCCCCTGACCACGTTCCCTGCGAGCACGCAGAGGTGTAGACCACTGGGGTTAGGATCTGGCTTGATAGGTGCTGCCGACCCGCGACTCAAGGCCGCGTTGGGGTCAGGCAGGAGTACGACAGTACATCCCACCGTCAGTAGAGGCAAATCATTCCGGTAGTCCCTAGCTCCGCCCAACGGGTACGTCTCGTGCGGAACCGGGACTTCCTATGACATACGCTTCAGAACAGTACGCCGTCCAGGACAGGTAGTGACGGCGCCACACAATCTCCGCCCCTGGGAGGCTTCCCATGACAACCGTGACGTCGCCGCTTGCTGGACGCGCCATCGGTCTCGCCGCAGTTCCCGACCCGGTCTTCTCCGGTGCGATGGTCGGTCCCGGTACCGCCATCGATCCCGTACGTGAGGCGTCGGAGGTCGTCTCCCCTCTCGACGGGGTCATCGTCTCCATGCACCCGCACGCCTTCGTCGTCGTGGACGACGAGGGGCACGGTGTGCTGACCCACCTCGGCATCGACACCGTCCAGCTCAACGGGCAGGGCTTCGAGCTGCTCGTCAACAAGGGGGACCGGGTGACGCGCGGACAGGCCGTCGTCCGTTGGAACCCCGCCGAGGTCGAGGCCGCCGGCAAGTCCCCCATCTGTCCCGTCGTGGCCCTGGAGGCCACCGCCGACTCGCTCACCGACGTCGTCGAGTCCGGTGACGTGAAGGCCGACGACGTTCTCTTCGGCTGGAACTGAGCCGGTCCGTCCTCGTGACGACCGCGGGTTCGACATTCAACGCGACGGCCGGGACCGTCGCTCAATCGGAGACGGGTGAGATGGAGACAACGCTGCGAGGCGTCGGCGTCAGCCACGGAGTGGCGATCGGCGAGGTCCGGCACATGGGGACGGCGGTGCTCGAACCGCCGGCCAAGCAGATCCCCGCGGACGAGGCGGAGCGCGAACAGGGGCGCGCCCGTCAGGCCGTGGAGGCCGTGGCCGCGGACCTGAATGCCCGGGGCAATCTGGCCGGTGGCGAGGCCCAGGCGGTGCTGGAGGCCCAGGCGATGATCGCCCAGGACCCGGAGCTCATCGCCGACGTCGACCGCCGGATCGCGGTCGGCAGCACGGCCGAGCGCGGCATCTACGACGCCTTCTCGCACTACCGCGAGCTGCTGGCCGGTGCCGGCGAGTACATGGCGGGCCGGGTCGCGGACCTGGACGACGTGCGGAACCGGATCGTCGCGCGGCTGCTCGGCGTGCCGATGCCCGGCGTGCCGGACAGCGACGAGCCGTACGTGCTGATCGCGCGGGACCTGGCGCCCGCCGACACGGCGCTGCTCGACCCGGCGCTGGTGCTCGGGTTCGTGACGGAGGAGGGCGGTCCGACCAGCCACAGCGCGATCCTCGCGCGGGCGCTGGGCGTGCCGGCGATCGTGGCGCTGCCGGGGGCGGGTGAGCTGGCCGAGGGCACGCTCATCGCGGTCGACGGTTCCACCGGTGAGCTCTTCGTGGACCCGAGCGAGGAGAAGAAGGCGGAGCTGACGAAGGCGGCCGCCGCGCGCAAGGCCGCGCTGGCGACGTCCAGCGGTCCGGGCGCGACCTCCGACGGTCACAAGGTGCCGCTGCTCGCGAACGTCGGCGGTCCGGCGGACGTGCCGGCGGCGGTGGAGGCCGGTGCCGAGGGCGTCGGTCTGTTCCGTACGGAGTTCCTCTTCCTGGACGACAGCAAGAAGGCGCCGTCCGAGGAGAAGCAGATCGAGGCGTACCGCAAGGTTCTCGAGGCGTTCCCCGAGGGTCGTGTGGTCGTGCGGGTGCTGGACGCGGGTGCCGACAAGCCGCTGGACTTCCTGACGCCGGTGGACGAGCCGAACCCGGCGCTCGGTGTGCGGGGTCTGCGGTCGCTGCTCGACCACCCGGAGGTGCTGCGGACGCAGCTGACCGCGCTGGCGAAGGCGGCCGAGGGGCTGCCGGTGTACCTCGAGGTCATGGCTCCGATGGTGGCCGACCGTACGGACGCGAAGGCGTTCGCCGACGCGTGCCGTGAGGCGGGGCTGCGGGCGAAGTTCGGTGCGATGGTCGAGATTCCCTCGGCCGCGCTGCGGGCGCGCTCGATCCTGCAGGAGGTCGAGTTCCTGTCGCTGGGCACGAACGACCTGGCGCAGTACACCTTCGCGGCCGACCGTCAGGTCGGTGCGGTGTCCCGGCTCCAGGACCCGTGGCAGCCGGCGCTGCTCGACCTGGTGGCGCTGTCCGCCGAGGCGGCCAAGGCCGAGGGCAAGAGCTGTGGCGTCTGCGGCGAGGCCGCTTCGGATCCGCTGCTCGCCTGTGTGCTGACGGGTCTGGGTGTCACCTCCCTGTCGATGGGTGCGGCGTCGATTCCGTATGTGCGGGCGACGCTGGCCAAGTACACGCTGGCGCAGTGCGAGCGGGCGCGGCGCGGCGCGGGCCGCGGACACGGCGCACGAGGCGCGTCTCGCCGCGCAGGCGGTGCTGTCCGGGAGTGATCCCCTGACCCGGGTGGTCGTCGAAGGGGCTTTCCGTCACGTGGTGGCGGGGAGCCCCTTCGTCATGTCGTCGTGCCGGGGTCAGTGGTGGGTGGTCCAGTCGTCGTCGGGGTCGGGGGTGAGGGGGAGGCCGGCGCGGTACTCGACGCCCGGTTCCGGGGAGAGGGGTTCGCCGGTGCGGGCGTCGGTGCAGTAGGCGGCGAAGACCTCGGCCTCGGTGAGGGGGATCAGGGTGCCGCCCGTGAGGCGCCAGCCGTGGAGACGGTCGGGGGCGTCGGGGGTGGTGGTGCGCAGGACGATTCCGCCGGGGGCCGCGAGGGCGATGCCGGTGGCGAGCACGGCGGTGAACTCCGCTTCCGTGGTGTCCTCGGGCGGGGTGGGGCCGTGGGTGTGGAGGACGGCGAGGAGGGGGTCGTCGGCAGCCTGGACGCTGCAGACGAGGTGGTGGGTGCCGGGGCCGGCGGCTTCGAGGAGTCGGAGGAGCAGGCGGGTCGCCCGCTCGTACGCGGCTTCGCCGATGTCCTTGCCGCAGCCGGCGCAGTCGCCCGCGGTGGCGAGGACGGTGGTGGCGTACTCCCAGGTGGCCTGTCGGACGGCGGTGTCGACGAGTTCGGGGAGGAGGGTGGTGAGGGGCTGGCCGGTGTAGGTGACGCGGGCGCCGGTGGCGGCCAGGTGGGCGGTGAAGCGGCTGCGGCTGGCGGGGTGGTCGGGGTCGGTGCCGGTCTCGGCGCACCAGGCCTCGTACTCCTCGGGGTCGAAGAGGGTGACGGTGGTGTGGCCGCCCTGGGACGCGAGGGTCCTGAGGAGGGCCTCGATCTGCCGCAGGTAGGTGGTGTGGTCGTCGAAGGCGAAGGTGCGGTACCGGCGCATCGCGGCGAAGTCCTGCTCGTCGGCGAGGAGGCCGACGGTGCTGGGGACCTCGCGGCGCAGGGCGCGGCGGAGGTGTGCGGTGGTGGTGCCGGTGCGGGTCATGTCTCCCCCTGGTGACGCTCCGATCAGTGCTCACTCACCGTAACCTTCGGCACTGACAGTGACGGTTCGGTGAGGCGGCGGCGGACAAGGCGGTTCTGCGCGGCGGCGTTGGCGACCAGGGCGGCGCCGAGGAAGGGCCAGGCGAGGGGGCCCGCGGAGACGAGGCCGGTCACGAGGAGGGGGCCGGCGAAGCGCTGGGTGGACTGGGCGAGGCCGTGGACTCCGAGGTAGGCGCCCTGGGCGTCGTCGGGGGCGAGGGCGACGGAGATCTCCCAGGAGGTGATGGTGTGGATCATCTCGGCGAAGGTGAGGACGACGGCGGCCGTGATCAGGGCGGTGATCGCGAGGGTGCGGCCGCCCAGGGCGGAGACGGTGAGGGCGAGCGTGCCGATGACGAAGAGGCCGGCCAGGGGGCCGTAGAGGCGGCGGGCGGCGTCGGTGGTGGAGCCGAAGCGGGAGAGGGGGACCTGGAAGAGCACGACGAGGGCGCTGTTGATCACCATCAGGAGCGGGGCGAGGCCGACCGGGGCTTCGGTGGCGTGGACGATCCAGAGCGGCAGGGCGACCTGGGTGATCGAGTCGTGGAGGAAGAAGACGGCCTCGCCTGCGGTGAAGGTGAGGAAGCCGCGGTCGCGCCAGGGGTTGGAGGGCTTGGTCGTGGGGGCCGGGCCGGTGGAGGCGGCGGCGACGCGGGAGGCGGCGGGGGCGGGGGGTTCGCCGCAGCGGAGGGTGAGGGCGGCCATCACGAGGTAGGACAGCGCGTCGCCCACGAGCAGGGTCTGGAAGGCGGTGGTGGAGCCGATGGCGAGCGCGGCGGCGGCGCCGAGGCCGCCGAGGGTCCAGCCGAGGTTGGAGACGGTGCGGTTGATGGCCTGGTAGCGGACGCGGTCGGGGCCGGCGACGCGGGCGGCGTAGAGCTTGGTGAGGACGTTGGTGGCGCGGTCGGGGAGGGCGCCGACGGCGGAGAAGAGGACGAGCAGCGGGTAGTTGTCGGTGGTGAGGAGGGCGAAGAGGGCGGCGGCGCGGAGGAGTTGGGTGCAGACGATGACGCGGACGAGGGGGAAGCGGTCGGCGAGGCGGCCGCCGAGCGGTGCGCCGGCTATGCCCGCGGCGCCGGAGAGGGCGATGAGGAGGCCGACCTGGCCGAGGCCGAGGCCGGTGACGTAGGTGAAGTAGAGGGCCATGGCCGTGGACCAGAGTCCGGTGCCGCACTTGTCGATGAAGCCGACGACGAGCATGCGGCGGCCGTCGGTGCCGCCGGGGACGCGGTCCTTGAGGGGTGGGCGGGTGGTGCGGGTGGTGGTGCGGCTCATGGGTCCCCCTTGCAAACTTCTTTGTATTGATACATAATTGATTACGTGGCAGCACAATATGCGATCGAAGGGGCGACGGCCAAGGGGATCGCCGCGTCCGTGGAGCGGGGCGTGTCCGAGGGCGGGCTCACCCCGGGCGACGCCCTGCCGCCGGTGCGGCGGCTCGCCGATGAGCTGGGGGTGAGTCCGGGGACCGTCGCGACGGCCTACAAGGAGTTGCGGCAGCGGGGCTGATCGTCACCCGGGGCCGGGGCGGGACGGTGGTGGCGGAGGTTCCGTCGGCGGCTTCGCGGCGTCCCCGCGCGTGCCCGGCGGCCTGGTGGACCTGTCCGCCGGGTTCCCGGACCCGGCCTTCCTCCCGTACTGCGGCCCCGGCGGCCGTCGACCCGGTGTACGGCTCCCATCGCGCCGCGCCCCGGCTCGCGCGCCTGGAGGCGCTGACCCGGGCCTGGTTCGAGCGGGACGGGGTGTCGGCGGACCACGTGACGTTCGCGCACGGCGCCCTGGACTGCATCGCGCGGCTCCTGTCGACGGAGCTGCGGCCCGGCGACGCCGTGGCGGTGGAGGATCCCGGGTTCCACCATGTCCTCGACCTGGTGCCCGCGTTGGGGCTGCGGGCGGTCCCGGTGGCCGTGGACGGCGAGGGGCTGGTCCCGGAGTCGCTGCGGGCCGCGCTGCGGAGCGGGGTGCGCGCGGTGGTGTGCAGCCCGCGCGGGCAGTGTCCGACGGGGCGTTCTTCACGCGCGCGCGGAGGGACGAACTGGCGGCGGTGCTCCGGGGTTTCCCGAGGTGCTCGTGGTCGAGGACGACCACAACGCGGAGGTCGGCGGAGCCGCGGCGCACACGCTCGCGGCGGCGGGGCTCGACCGCTGGGCGCAGGTGCGGACCGTGTCGAAGCACCTCGGCATCGACCTGCGCTGGGCCGGGGTCGCGTGCGACGCGGTGACGCTGGCGCGGCACGACCGGCGGATGGTGATGACCTCGGGCTGGGTCAGCCACGTCCTCCAGGAGACGGTGGCCGCCCTGCTCGCCGACCCGGCCGTACGGGACCTGGTGGCGGCGGGCGAGGAGGCGTACGCGGAACGGCGCGCGGCGCTGATCGGCGCGCTCGGCGCGTACGGGATCCGTGCGGTCGGGGCGAGCGGTCTGAACGTGTGGGTGCCCGTGCGGGACGAGTCGGCGGTGGTCAACGGGCTGCGCACGCAGGGCTGGTGGGTCGCGGCCGGGGCGAGGTTCCGGTGGCGGCTCCGCCGGCGGTGCGGATCACCGCGGCGAGGCTCGCGCCCGTGGACGCGATGCGGCTCGCGGCGGACTTCGCCGGGGTCCTGGGGACGCCCAGGCGACGTACGGCGGGTGAGTCGCCCGCCGGTGGCACGCGGATGCTCCGGGGCGGGCGTCGGCCCGCCCCGGAGCATCCGGTCGTGTCGGTTCAGCGGGTGCGGAAGGCGCCCAGCTGGGTCTGGGTGAGGTGTTGCCCCGGGTGTCGGTGAGTTCGGCGCGGAGCGAGACGGTCCGGCCGGAGCCGGGGGTGCGGAAGGCCACCTGACCGTTCAGGACGGGGACGCGGGTCCAGGTGGTGCCGTTGTCGGTGGACACCGACACGGTCAGGGACCGGACGCCGGTCGTGGCGGCCGCGCCCTGGACGGTCACCGGCACGCGGAGCGGGGTGCCCGCCGGGGCGGTGCCGTCGAGGGCGAGGCCCGGGGCGAAGCGGACGACGCTGAGGGAAGCGCCGTCGGGCGGGCGGCGGCGGCCGAGGTGAAGGTCCAGGCGGCGGTGACGCGCCCGCCCGGCGCCTTGGCGTCGCCCCGGGTCGCCGAGGCCGTCAGCAGGTACGCGGCCGCTCCGGGGTGGTGGTGAACTCGGCGCGGCCGGGCTCGCCCCGGCGGGTGCCGACCAGGACGCCGTCGCGGTGGAGCGTGGTGGTCGCGGCGGTGAACCGCGGGGCGCTCGGGGCGTGGCCGTCCCCGTCGGCGAGGAGCGGGACGTCGAGCGCGATCCTGTTGCCGTCGCGGACGCCGGCCGGGCGGGCGCCGGGCGTGGTGGTGAGCGCGGGGCCGAAGACGGCGTTGTCGAAGGTGTGCGTGGTGGTCGCGCCCGCGTGGACCACGATTCCGTTCGCCTCGTAGCGGTTGGGGGGCGTCTCGGGAGCGGCCGGGCCCGTGTAGGTGACGTCCCAGCGGCCCCGCTCCGGGGTGACGAGGACGGTCGCGGTGGCGGGCAGGCGGAGGGACTGGGCGAGGCCGATGGTGGGGCCCTTGCTCGGCTGGACGGAGACGAACCCGGTTCCGGTCGCGCCCTTCGCGGCGGCTCCGCGGATCTTGACCGTGGCGAGCTTCCCGGCCGCCGGGTGCCGGACGAGGCCGGTCAGGGCGCGGTCGGAGGTGAAGGTGTAGCCGAGCGCGTAGTCGTTGCGCGCGCCGGACCAGTAGGTGTCGAACCACTCCTTGACGGAGCCCGGTTCGGAGGCGGGGCCGAGGTGGGCCACGCGCAGGCCCTCGCGGCCCGTCATGATGTTCGCGGAGCGGGTGGTCCCCTCGTGGGTGACCTCGACGAACCCGAGGCTGTTCAGGTAGCGGGCGCCCGACTCCGGCGGGCGGACGTCCACGGGGGCGGTCGTGCGGGCGTCGACGGTGACGGTCGTGTCCTTGTTCAGGTCCAGGCGGGGCTGGACGACCCAGTCGGTCCCGGCGGCCGGATCGGAGCCGTGCAGCGTGGAGTCGAGCAGGTAGCGGCCCTTGGGCAGGCGGACGGTGACCGTGCCTGACTTGTCGTAGGGCGTGGCCTCCGCCCGCGCGCCGGGGCCCGAGATGCCGGTGACATGGGTGCTGTAGCCGCCGGTGGCGGCGCCGGCGCGGTCGAGGTGCCGGATCGTCAGGGTGTACGTCTGGGGTGCCGGCCGCCGCCACGGCGCTCGGGGGCAGGGCGTTCAGGGTCGTTCCGGCGAGGACCGCGGCGAGGGCCAGGGTGCGCAGGGCGGTGCGGCGGCCGGTGGTGCTGGTGCCGGTGCCGGTGCCGGTGCTGCGGGGCGTACGGCGGGAGTTCGAGGAATCGTTCATGCCCAGCACTGCTCACGGCGGGCGGGGCGTTCCGGTGACCTGGGTCACACCTCGTGGGGCGTGTGGCCCAGGTCACGGGAACCCGGGCGAACCGGCGCCCAGTGCCAGATGTGGAATCACCTATGAGAGATCGTTTCCGCGCCGGGGACCCCGCGGCGCTCGGAGAGGCGTACGACGAGCACGCACGCGTGCTGTACCACTACGCCTACCGGGTGTGCGGGGACCGGGCGGCCGCGGAGGACGTCGTGTCCGCCGCGTTCCTCGAGGCCTGGCGCTGTCGCGGGAAGGTGCACGCCGACGGCGGCAGCCTCCGCCCGTGGCTGCTCGGCATCGCGACCAACATCATGCGCGGCGCGGCCCGCGAGGCGCGCCGGCGCGACGCGGCGCTGGCCAGGATCCCCGAGCGCGGGGTCCTGCCGGACTTCGCCGACGACGTCCTCGCCCGGATGACCGACGGGGAGCAGATCCGCGCCGCCCGTGTGGCGCTCGGCAAGCTCAGGCGGCGCGAGCGCGAGGTCTTCACGCTCGTGGTCTGGGCGGGTCTGGACTACGCGGCGGCCGGGGAGGCCCTGGGGTCCCGGTCGGCACCGTCCGCTCCCGGCTGTCCCGGGCCCGCGAACGGCTCCGGAAGCTCGCCGAGGCCGAACTGCGCGCGGGGCGGCGCCGGGGCGGTCCGCCGCCGCGGTCCGCTCGGGCGGCCGGCCGGTCCCCGGCGGCCCCGTGGCCGGGGCGGACGGGCCTCGCGCCGGTGCGGCTCCCGGTCCCCTCGGGGCGTCGGGAGCCGCACCGTCCGGGGCCGGGTCCGCTCCGGGGCCCGTGGCCGGGAGCGTCGGTTCGCCCGCTTCCGCGTCCCCTCCCCGCCGCACCCGGCGGCGCCGCCGGTCCCGAACCCCTCGCCGTACCCGGCGGCTTCGCCGTCCGCTCGACCGTCCGCCCGGCCCTCGCGCCCCGACCGACCCAGGAGAACCAGGCATGAACGCCTCCGCCCCCCGCCCGCCGCATGCCGACGCGGACGAGCTCCTGCGCACCGAGCTGACCGAGCTGCTGCCCCCGCCTCCGGTGCCCGACCTGACGGCGGAACGGAACCTGCACCTCAGGCACTCCGTCCTGCGGACCGCCCTCGCCGCCGGGGACGGCGCGCCCGCCCGCCCGGTGCGTGCGCGCCGGCCGCGCCAGGGCTCCGGCTCGGCTGGATCGCCGCGCCGATGGCCGCCTGCGCGGTCGTCGCCGGTGTCGCCGTGCTCGCGCCCCAGGACGTGCCGGGCGGCTCCCCGACCGCATCCAGGTCGGGCAGCCCGCCCCGTCCGAGGCCGTACGGGTGCTGTCCGGGGCCGCGCTCGCCGCGCCGCCGCTCCCGCGCCGAACGTCCGGCCCGGTGAGTACGTCTACGTCAAGAGCCTCGTCGCCCACGCGGGGCGCGACGCGGCCGGCGGCCCCGCCGCGCTGCCGCCCGCGCATCAGCGCGAGTGTGGCTCTCCCCGACGGCAGCCGGCCGGGGCTGCTGCGCGAGCCGGGTGCCGCCGACACGGAACTCGGCGCCGAGGCGCCCGTGTACGAACTGGACCGTCCCGGGGCCACGCCCCGGAAGACCACCATGGAGGCGGCGCCGCCCTCCGTCACGAACCCGACCCACGCGTACGTGGCTGCGCTTCCCACGGATCCGGACGTGCTGCTGCGCCTGGTCCGGGACCAGACGCGCACGGGCGGGGCGACGCCGATCAGCGGGCGTTCACCGCGATCGGGACGCTGCTGGCCGAGACCTGGGCCCCGCCGAAGGTCACCGCCGCGCTGTACGAGGCGGCGGCGCGGATCCCCGGCGTGACCGTCCTGTCGTCCGCGAAGGACGCGGCCGGTCGTGAGGGCGTCGCCGTGGCCCGTACCTCCCACGGCGAGCAGACCCAGTGGATCTTCGACCGGGCCACGTCGGCGTTCCTCGGCGAGCGCACCGTCCTCACCGGGACCACGTCGGCCGGACGGGCCGGGACGGTCCTGGGCGTCTCGGCGGTGCTCGTGAAGGCCGCCGCTCCGGCGCCCGGCGAGCTGCCGAAGGGCTAGCGGGTACGCGAAGGGCCCGCCGGTCCGGTCGGATCGGCGGGCCCTTCGTCATGACAGGGTCCTACGTCATGACGGGGTCCTACGTCATGACGGGTCCTACGTCATGACGGGTCTCAGCGGCGGCGGTTGGCCGCGAGGGTCTCGTAGAAGTGGAGGAGGCCGAGGTCGTCGACCGAGCCGGCGTTGACGGCCTTGGCCAGCGGGGTGCCCTGGAGGAGGCGCTTGACGGGGACCTCGATGCGCTTGCCCGTGAGGGTGTGCGGGACGCCGGGGACCTCGATGATCTCGTCGGGGACGTGGCGCGGGGAGAGCTCCGTGCGGATCGTCCGCTTGATGCGGTCGATCAGGTCCTCGTCCAGGGTGACGCCGTCCACGAGGTGGACGAAGAGCGGCATCCAGTATCCGCCGTCCGGTTCCTCCAGGCCGATGACGAGGGACTCGCGGATCTCCGGGAGACGCTCGACGGCCTCATAGATATCGGCGCTCCCCATGCGGACGCCCTGGCGGTTCAGGGTGGAGTCGGAGCGGCCGTGGATGACGACCGAGCCGTGGTCCGTGATCGTGATCCAGTCGCCGTGGCGCCAGACGCCCGGGAACATCTCGAAGTAGCTGTCGCGGTAGCGGCTGCCGTCGGGGTCGTTCCAGAAGTGGATCGGCATGGACGGCATCGGGTTGGTGACGACGAGCTCGCCGACCTCGCCGATCAGGGGCTTGCCCGAGGGGTCCCAGGACTGGAGGTCGGTGCCGAGGCCGGCGGCCTGGAGCTCGCCGATGTGCACGGGCAGGGTGGGGACGGCGCCCGCGAAGCAGGAGCAGACGTCCGTGCCGCCGCTGACGGAGGCGATCCACAGGTTCTCCCGGACCTCGTCGTGGAGCCAGCGGAAGCCGTCGGGGGGCAGCGGGGAGCCGGTGGTGGCGACGCACTTCACGGCGGAGAGGTCGAAGTCCCGGCCGGGGTGGACGTCCGCCTTGGCGCAGGCCATCACGTACGCGGCGGAGGTGCCGTAGAGGGTGGCGCGGGTGCGTTCGGCGACCCGCCACTGGGCCGCGGTGTCGGGGTAGCCGGGGCTGCCGTCGTACAGGACGACGGTGGTGCCGGTGAGGAGGCCGGAGACGAGGAAGTTCCACATCATCCAGCCGGTGGAGGTGTACCAGAAGAACACGTCCTCGGGGCCGAGGTCGCAGTGCAGGCCCAGCTGCTTGACGTGCTCGACGAGGATGCCGCCCTGGGACTGGACGATCGCCTTCGGCAGTCCGGTCGTGCCGGAGGAGTACAGGACCCACAGCGGGTGCGAGAACGGCACCTGCTCGTAGACCGGCTCGACGTCGGCGGCGACCAGGTCGTCCCAGGCGAGGGTGCCTTCGGGGGCCGGGGTGCCGAGGAGCGGGATGTGGACGACGGCGCGGAGGGTGGGGAGCTCGGCGCGCAGTTCGGCGACGGTGTCGCGGCGGTCGTGCTCCTTGCCGCCGTAGCGGTAGCCGTCGACGGTGAACAGGACGACCGGCTCGACCTGCTGGAAGCGGTCGAGGACGCTGCGGGCGCCGAAGTCGGGGGCGCAGGAGGTCCACACGGCGCCGACCGCGGCGGTGGCGAGGAGCGCGACGACGGACTGCGGGACGTTGGGCAGGTAGCCGCTGACGCGGTCGCCGGGGTTCACGCCGAGGGCGCGCAGTTCGGCGGCGAGGGAGCCGACCTGGCGGCGGAGCTCGCCCCAGGTGGTCGCCGTGGGCTCATGTGTCTCGTCCACATGGAGCAGGGCCGTGTCATGGGGCCGCTCGCCGGCGGCGCGCAGGGCGTGCTCGGCGTAGTTGAGCGTGGCTCCGGGGAACCAGTCGGCGCCGGGCATGGAGCGGTCGCCGAGGACCCGCTCGTACGGGGTCGAGAAGCGGAGGTCGAACCACTCGACGACGGCCTGCCAGAAGGCTTCGAGTTCCTCGACCGACCAGCGGTGGAGCGCCGGGTAACCGCCCTCCGCGGGGGCGCCGTGGTGTTCGGCGGCCCAGGCCTGGAAGCGGGTGACGGCGGCCGTGGCGATGCGTTCCTCGTCCGGCTGCCAGAGGGGCTCGGTCGGCACTGCTGATGTCATGAGGGCTGCTCCCTGGCTGTACGCGGGTCTGCGTGTGTCCTGCGCACGTGCTGGGGTGTGCGCGTGACGCGGCTGACAGGACGATGCCATGTGATCGTCTTTCGCACCAGGTCTGCCCGCCCATGGTCCGGTAGTTGAACATGTGCTCCCACCACGGGTGAACGGCAGCTGAACGGAGCTTGTTCCGCCTCCGGGGATGGCAGGGTGAGCTGCATGAACGGTCGGGAACTGGTGCGTTCGATCAAGGTGTTCGGTTCGGCGCAGGGCTTGCGGGCGGTGCGGTCGGCGTGGCGGCGGTGCCGTACGGACGCGTGGGGCTGCCGCCCTGGGGGCCGAGCGGGCCAGGGTGCCGGGGCTCGCCGTGGGGGCGGAGCCGGCTCCGGGCGGGGGACCGTCCGCTTCGCCCGGTCCTCGCTCCGGATCTGCGTGTCCTCGGGCGGCACGGTGTTCTGGGGCTGGGACGGGGCCGGGCCGCTGCCCTCGTACGCCCTGGCCGGCGAGGCGCCCGACGCGGATCCCGGGCCTCCCTGGAACCGGACACCGACGGCGGCTGGCGCATCGTGTCGGAGCGGGTGACGGTGACGGTCTCCCGGCACGGGGCGGTGGAGCTGCGGACGCCGGGCGGGCTGCTGCTCCGCCGGGACCTGCCGCCGCGCTGGTGGGAGCCGGCCGCGGGCCCGGACGGCGCTTCCGGAGCAGGGGCGCCGGGGCGGGGCGCTGGGTGCAGCGCAGCGAGGTGCCGGCCGACGCGCGGTTCTTCGGGCTCGGGGGCGGTCGGCGGGGCCGCGCCTGCGGGACGGCTCGTACCGGCTGTGGAACACCGATCCCAAGGGCGGTTTCGGCCCCGGGGACGATCCGCTCTACCTGACCATGCCCGTCCAGTTCGTGGTCTCGGACGCCGGTACGCACCTGGCGTTCCACGACAACTCCTGGGACGGCCGGGTCACTCTCGCCGAGGGCGAGGAGGGGGCCGGGTCGGGGCACGACCGGCCGGGCACGAGCGAGGTGCGGATGACGGGCGGGCCGCTGCGCTGCTGGGTGGTCGTCGGCACCCCGCGCGCGTGCTGCACGGCTGGGCTGCGCTGACGGGCGCGCCGGCGCTGCCGCCGTCCTGGGCGCTGGGGCCGCAGCACGCGCGCTGGGGCTTCGGCAGCGCGCGGAGGTGCGGCGGGTGGTGGCCGGATACCGGGAGCGGGGCTGCCGCTGTCCGCCGTGCACCTCGACATCGACCACTACGACGGGCACCGGGTGTTCACCGTCGACCGGGAGCGGTTCCCCGATCTGCCGGGGCTCGCGGAGGAGCTGCGGGAGCAGGGCGTGCGCCTGGTGTCGATCGTGGACCCTGCGGTGCGGGCGGAGCCGGGCGATCCGGTGTACGACGGCGGGTCGGCGGTCGACGCCTTCGTCAAGGACGCGCGGGGCCGGGAGGTGCGCGGGGTGGTGTGGCCCGGCGAGTGCGCCTATCCGGACTTCACCGATCCCGCCGTACGGGAGTGGTGGGGCGGTCTGTACGAGGAGCGGTTGCGGCAGGGCTTCGCCGGGGTGTGGCACGACATGAACGAGCCGGTGTCCTTCGCCCCTTCGGGGATCCGACCCTGCCCCGTTCGGCCCGGCACGTGCTGGAGGGCGTGGGCGGCGACCACCGGGAGGCGCACAACGTGTACGGGCTCGCGATGGCTCGGGCCGGGTACGAGGGGCTGCGCCGGCTGCGGCCGGACGAGCGGCCGTTCCTCTTCTCGCGCTCCGGCTGGGCGGGCATGCAGCGGTACGGGGGCACCTGGTCCGGCGACGTGTCGACGGGGTGGCCGGGGCTGCGGGCCTCGCTCTCCCTGGTCCTGGGGCTGGGGCTGTGCGGGGTGCCCTACTCGGGTCCCGACGTGGGCGGTTTCGACGGCAGTCCGTCGCCGGAGCTGTTCCTGCGCTGGTACCAGCTGGGCGCGTGGCTCCCCCTCTTCCGCACGCACGCGGCGATCGACGCGGGGCGGCGCGAGCCGTGGGAGTTCGGCCCGGAGGTCCTGGAGCACGCGCGCGTGGCACTGGCCGAACGGGAGCGGCTGCGGCCGTACTTCACGACGCTGGCCCGGCTGGCCCGGATGACGGGCGCGCCGTACGTGCGTCCGGTGTGGTGGGGACGCCGGAGGACCGGGGCTGCGCGACTGCGAGGACGCGTTCCTCCTCGGCGACGCGCTGCTCGTGGCGCCGGTCCTGACGCGGGGCGCGGACCGGCGGGCGGTGCGGCTGCCGCGCGGGCGCTGGTACGACACGGCGACGGGGCGGGCGTACGAGGGTCCAGGGCAGGTCCTGCTCGACGCGCCGCTGTCGCGGGTGCCGGTCCTGGCCCGGGCGGGGCCGTGCTCCCCGTGCGGGGCGAGGACGGCGGGCTCGTCCTGGAGGTGTGGGCGCCGGCCGCGGGGCGGACCGGTGGCGGGCTCGTGGTGCGGGACACCGGGGACGGCTGGGAGCCCGCCGCGATCGAGCGGTACCAGTCGCGGCTCGTGGACGGCCGGGTGGTGGTGGAGCGCGTCACGGACGACGGGGTGGAGGAGGCGGGGTTGCCGGTGCGGGTGCGGGGGCTGTGAGGGGATCCAGGAGCTGGATCCCGTGTCCCGTAGGCGGATTCGGTATCCATGAGAAGGATTCAGGGTCCAGTAGACGAATTCAGTATCCAATAACCGAATATTGGAGATTGGATCCAGCGCCCGGCACCCCGGTCACCCGTAGGCGCCGCCGAACCACTTCCGTACCGCCTCCGTGTGGAGCGGGAAGGCCAGCTCCGTGGGAGCGCGGAGCACGTGGTGGCCGCTCGTCTCGTCCGTCGGGGCGGACGACGGGAGTTCCGCGGCCGGGCGGGCCGGCAGGAGGCCGAAGAGGAGGAGGTGGCCGGCCGGGGAGCTCATGGCGTCGGCGAGGCGGACCCGCTCGGCCGGGGCGGGGATGCCGGTCTCCTCGCGGAGTTCGCGGACGACGGCGGTGCGCCAGTCCTCGCCGTGGTCGATGAAGCCGCCGGGCAGGGCGATCCCGCCCCGCGCGGGTTCGATGGTGCGGGTGATGACGACGAGACCGGTTCCCGGGACGTCCGTGACGGGGAGGAGGGCGACGGCGACGGGCAGCGGGTTGCGGTAGGCCGTGTGGCCGCAGGCCGGGCAGGTGCAGGGCCAGCCGGCGTCCGGCAGGTGGGCGGCGCCGCAGGCGGAGCAGTGGGTGTCCTTCACGGCCCGACCGTATGCGATGGCCCTTTCCCGGCGCTGCCGGAACTGGTAGACGGGGCGCATGACCGGACTCGCCGCTGCCCTCCGCACCCTCGCCGTCTCCACCGTCGCCGGACTGCTCGCCGTCACGGGCTCCGTCGCCGCGCCCGCTCCCCGGCCTCGGCCGCGCCGGAGCCCAAGGCGCCGCGGGAGTTCGTGGCCCTGGGCTCCGTGGACCCGACGATCCTCCAGGAGATGCGCTACACGACCGCGCACGACTTCGTCGGCGAGCCGGTGGACGGCTACCGGCAGCCGCTGTGCGTCCTGACCCGCTCCGCGGCCGAGGCGCTGCACCGCGCGCAGGTCCGGCTGCTGGCGCGGGGCTACACGCTGAAGGTGTACGACTGCTACCGGCCGCAGCGGGCCGTGGACCACTTCGTGCGCTGGGCGAAGGACCTGGAGGACGAGCGGATGAAGAAGGAGTTCTATCCGCTCGTCGACAAGTCGAGGCTGTTCGCGGACGGGTACATCGCGGAGAAGTCCGGGCACAGCCGGGGTTCGACGGTGGACCTGACGCTCGTACGGCTGCCGGCGGCGCCCACGCGCGCGTACGTGCCGGGCGAGGAGCTCGTGGAGTGCACCGCTCCGAAGGAGGAGCGCTTTCCGGACAACTCCGTGGACATGGGGACCGGCTTCGACTGCTTCGACACCCTCTCGCACACCGACGACCCGCGGATCCGGGGCGAGCAGCGGGCCCACCGCGATCTGCTGAGGGGGACGCTGGCCGGGGAGGGCTTCGTCAACCTGCCGGAGGAGTGGTGGCACTTCACGTTCAAGCCCGAGCCGTTCCCGTCGACCTTCTTCGACTTCCCGGTGGCGCGGAGGTCGGTGGCCGGGCACTGAGGCGCCGGGCCCTTCTCAGCACGGGTCCTCCGTGACACACTTCTGACGCTTCGTCAGATCACGGGAGGTCCCGATGGCACGGACGCGCAGACCGGTGGTGGCCGGGTGGTTCACCGACGACACCGTGCCGGAGGCGGAGTTCCGGCTGCTCGGCACCCGCTGCACGGCCTGTGCGTCGGTCTTCTTCCCGCGCGAGGACGACGGGTGCCGCAACCCCGGCTGTCCGGGCGGCGGCGAGCTGGCCGAGGTCCCGCTCTCGCCGCGCGGCCGGGTCTGGTCGTACACCGACGGCCGGTACCGTCCGCCCGCCCCGTACGTCTCCGACCCGGACGCGCCCTGGGAGCCGTACACCCTCGTCGCGGTCGAGCTCGCGGCCGAGGCGATGGTGGTCCTCGGGCAGGCCGCGCCCGGTGTGACGACGGCCGACCTCGCCGTCGGGACGGAGGTCGAGGTGGTGCCCGGCGTCCTGAACGAGGACGAGGAGCACACCTGGACGACCTGGAACTGGCGCCCCGTACGACAGGAGGAGCGGTCGTGAACGACATCGCCGTCCTCGGGGCCGGAATGCACCCCTGGGGCAAGTGGGGCCGGAGTTTCGTCTCGTACGGCACGGCCGCCGCCCGCGCCGCGCTCGCCGACGCCGGTCTGGAGTGGTCCGACGTCGGGTCGGTCGTCGGCGCCGACACCATGCGGTGCGGATACCCGGGGTACGTGGCGGGGGCGACCTTCGCCCAGGCCCTCGGCTGGCAGGGGGCACGGGTCACCAGCGTGTACGCCGCCTGCGCCTCGGGCGCCCAGGCCATCGGGACCGCGCGCGCCCAGATCCTGGCGGGCCTCGCGGACGTGGTGCTGGTCGTCGGGGCGGACTCGACGCCGAAGGGTTCCTCGCCCCGGCCGGCGGCGAGCGGCCCGGGGACCCCGACTGGCTGCGGTTCCGGGTGCTCGGGGCGACCAACCCGGCCTATTTCGCGCTCTACGCGCGCCGCAGGATGGCGCTGTACGGCGACACGGCCGAGGACTTCGCCCGGGTGAAGGTGAAGAACGCGGCGGCGGCGCGCTCAATCCGCTGGCCCGCTACCGCGCGCGCGTGACGGCCGAGGAGGTCGCGGCCTCCGCGGTCGTCGCCGATCCGCTGCGGCTCCTCGACATCTGCGCCACCTCGGACGGGGGCGCCGCGCTCGTGCTGTCCAGCATGGAGTTCGCGCGGCGGCACGGGCACCCGACCCGGTCCGGGTCCGGGCGGTGTCGACCGTCTCCCCACGTACCCCAAGGCGGTGCTCGACCTCCCCGACATCGCGACGGACTCGGCGGCGGCCGTCTCCCCGGCCCGCTCGCCTTCCGCGCCTCGATCACCCGCGCCGCCTACGAGGAGGCGGGGATCGGGCCCGAGGACCTGTCGCTCGCGGAGGTGTACGACCTGTCCACCGCCCTGGAGCTGGAGTGGTACGAGGACATCGGGCTCTGCGCGCCGGGCGAGGGCGCCAAGCTGCTGCGGGAGGGCGCGACGGCGCTCGGCGGGCGCCTGCCGGTCAACACCAGCGGCGGTCTCGGCTCCTTCGGGGAGGCGGTGCCCGCCCAGGCGATCGCCCAGGTCTGCGAGCTGACCTGGCAGCTGCGCGGGACGGCGGGCGACCGCCAGGTGCCGGGCGCGCGGGTCGGGATCACCGCGAACCAGGGCCTGTTCGGGCACGGTTCGGCGGTGGTGGCGGTGCGCTGACCGCCCGTGCGGTCACGTGGCGACCGGGCTCCGGTCCGCGAGGACGAGGGCGTGCTGCACGACCGCCACGAGCACGTTCTTCACGGACTCGCGGTCCCGGGCGTCGCACATCAGCAGCTCCACCTCGGGGTCCAGGTCGAGCGCGCCGCGCACGCTCTCCGCCGGGAACCGCTGGGCGCCCTCGAAGCAGTTGACGGCCACCGTGAACGGGATGCCGCGCCGCTCGAAGTAGTCGATGGCGGCGAAGCTGTCCTCCAGGCGGCGGGTGTCCGCCAGGACGATCGCGCCCAGGGCGCCCTGGGCCAGCTCGTCCCACAGGAACCAGAAGCGGTCCTGCCCCGGGGTGCCGAAGAGGTACAGGACGAGGTCCTCGCGGAGGGTGATCCGGCCGAAGTCCATGGCGACCGTGGTGGTGGTCTTGGTCTCGACGCCGTGCAGGTCGTCGACGGGCCGCCCCGCCTCGCTGAGCATCTCCTCGGTCCGCAGGGGCCTGATCTCGCTGACCGCGCCCACCAGCGTCGTCTTGCCGACCCCGAACCCGCCCGCGACGAGGATCTTCAGGGTCACCGGCTCGACGAAGGGCTTGGTGGTGCGGCTAGAGCGCCCGAAGGCCATTGATCACCTCGCGAAGGATGCTCACGTCCGGCAGTTCGGCCGGCGGAACGGGGCGGGTCACATGGACGAGTTCGTCCTCGACGAGGTCGCCGACGAGGACCCGGACCACCCCGACGGGGAGGTCGAGTCCGGCGGCGAGCTCGGCGATCGACTGGGGCTGCTCGGAGCAGCGTTCGACGATCTCCACGTGTTCCGGGGAGAGCGTCTGGTCCCGGCCGGGGTCGTCGGCGGCGGGTTCGGGAACGACCACCGCGATCAGGTCGAGGCGGTGGCGGGTGGCGGTGCTCGTCCGGCCGCGGGTCATCGCGTACGGACGGACCACGGGCCCGGCCTCGTCGTCGAACCAGTGGTGAGGGCCGGGGGTCTGGCCCTGCTGGTTCCGCTCGGCTTCGTCACTCATGCCGTCCCACTCATCCTCCCGAGGGCAGGCCGGACCGGGGAGCCGTCGTGAGGTGGGCCCCGACCCGCTTCACCATCAGCGTCATCTCGTAGGCGACCTGGCCGACGTCCGAGTCGGCGTCCGCGAGCACCGCCAGACAGCTGCCGTCGCCGGCGGCCGTGACGAACAGGAAGGCGTCCTCCAGCTCGACGACCGTCTGGCGGACCTTGCCGGCCTCGAAGTGGCGGCCGACGCCCTTGGCCAGGCTGTGGAAGCCGGAGGCCACGGCGGCCAGGTGCTCGCCGTCCTCGCGGGTCAGCTCCTGGGAGGCACCGGTGGGGAGTCCGTCGCTGGAGAGCACCAGGGCCTTCCGGATGGACCCGACGCGCTGGACGAGCTCGTCGAGGAGCCAGTTCAGCTCGCCGTTCCCGTTTCCGTGTCCGGTCGTGCTGGGTGCTGCGGCGTTCGGTGCGGTCATCGACCGTCCCCCTCGGGTGTCGTTCCTGGTGCTGTCGTGTCGTCCGGCTCTGTGGTGTCCCGCCGGGCGCGCTGCCAGCCGCGCTGCATGGCGGCCATGCGGGCGCGCACCTCCTCGGCGTCGCGCTCGAAGGAGTCGGGTCCGCCGTCCGGTGCTCCGCTGCCCGTACGGGCGCCGGAGCGGGCTCCCCGCGGTCGGCCGGGCCCTCGCTCTCGCGCAGCTGGGGCGCGAGGCTGGCCTGGCGGACGCGGCGGGGCAGGCCGTCGAACGGGTCCGGGTCTCCGGCGGCACGGGCCCTCCGGTGGTACGGGTACGAGGACGGGCCCGGCGCCGGGCAGGGGACCGCGCCGGTCGTCCCGCGGGGCGTCCGCCCGGTGGTCCTGCGGGTGCGCGCGCTCGGGCCGCGCGTGGGCGCCGTCCGGCTCGTCGAGGCGGCGGCCGTGGTCCACGACGAGCGTCGGGGTGCGGCGGCGCGGCAGCTGCACGGGCCGTGCGGCGCCCCTCCGGCGGGGCGTCCCGGTCCGCCGGACGGTCCTGGGCCTGCTCGTGCTGCTCGCCGGCGGGCGCGAGCCCAGTGCGGCGGCGGGGCCGGAAGAGGCCGCCGCGCTCGCTGTCGCTGTCGAGGAGGTCCGCGGACCGGTCGAGGAGGACGTCGAAGTCCTCGGTGCCGAGCGGGGCCTCCAGCTCCACGGGGCCGTCCAGCGGTCCGGGCGCCTCGGGCACGTCGGGGACCTTCGCGAGGGCCGGCCTGCGCAGGGGCAGGGCGGCGCCCTCGGAGGACGTCTCGTCGGCGCGCCCCGGGCGCTCCAGGGTCTTGCGGTCGAGCCGGAACCCGGCGCCCTGGGTCTCGGGGGCGTCGGTGAGCAGCGCGGCCGGGATGAAGACGACCGCGGTGGTCCCTCCGTACGGGGAGGTCTGGAGCGAGACCCGGACGTTCTGGCGCTGGGCGAGCCGGCTGACGACGAAGAGGCCGAGCCGGTCGGTGTCGGAGAGCTCGAACTCGGGGGTCTCGGCGAGCCGGAGGTTGGCGTCGAGCAGGGCGTCGGGGGTCATGCCGAGGCCGCGGTCGTGGATCTCCAGGGTGAAGCCGTTGGCGACCCGCTCGCCGAGGACCTGGACGGCGGTGTGCGGGGGCGAGTACACCGTGGCGTTCTCGAGGAGTTCGGCGATGAGGTGGGTGAGGTCCGCGACGGCGGGGCCGCCCACGCCGAGGCGGGGCAGCCGGCGGACCTCGATCCGCTCGTAGTCCTCGACCTCGGCGACGGCGGCGCGGACCACGTCCATGAGCTGGACGGGCTTGCGCCACTGGCGGGAGGGGGCGGCGCCGGAGAGGATGACGAGGCCCTCGGCGTGCCGGCGCATGCGGGTGGTGAGGTGGTCGAGGCGGAAGAGGTCGGCCAGCTCGTCGGTGTCCTCGGTGCGCCGCTCCATGGTGTCGAGGAGGGTCAGCTGACGGTGGAGCAGGACCTGGTTGCGGCGGGCGAGGTTGACGAACACCTCGGAGACGCCGCGGCGCAGTTCCGCCTGCTTGACGGCGGCCTCGACGGCGGCGCGCTGGAGGGTGTTGAGGGCCTGGCCGACCTGGCCGACCTCGTCCTCCCCGTACCTGAGGTGGGGCACCTCGGTCCCGACGTCGACCTGCTCGCCCGCGGCGAGGCGGCGCATGACGCTGGGCAGCCGGACGCCGGAGACCTCCTGGGCCTCCTTCTGCAGGCGGCGCAGGTCGCGGATGAGCGCGCGGCCGATGCGCAGCGAGATGACGACCGAGGCGACGAGGGCGAGGAAGCCGAGGACGCCGGCGATGCCGACCTTGAGGAGGACGCTGTACGCGGCGGGCTTGACGCGCTCCTGGTAGCGGTCGCCGGCGGCGGTGTTCTCGCGGGCCAGGTCGTCGAGGACGGGGCCGGCCTGTTCCTGCCACCGCTCGGCGGTGATGGCGCGCGGGTGGTCGGTGGGGCCCTCTTCGATGATCGCGTTCTCGGCGGTGCGCAGCGGCAGGGTCTTGGGGCTGCGCCAGTACTTCTCGAAGTGCTCGCGCTCGGTGGTGGGCAGGAGTTCGAGGTTGACCTCGTAGAACTGCTCGCGGTTGGCGACGAGGTCGGAGATCGAGCGGATCTCCTCGGCGGTGACGCGGTCGGCGACGAGCGCGGAGAGGACGAGGGCGTCCTCGCGGGAGAGCAGCTCACGCGCGCGCGTGATGCCGACGAGGGAGCGGCCCTGCTTGTCCATCTCCACGTTCTCCAGGGCGTGGAGGGAGATGAGGAAGCTGTAGCAGGGGTCGACGAGCCGGTTGTAGAACTCCAGGGCCTGCATGCGGCCGATGCCGCGGGTCTCCACGGAGCGGCGCAGCGAGGCGAGGCCGTCGAGCGCGTCGAGGAGGGAGTTGAGCCGCTGGGTGGTGACGGGCTGCATGGTGTCGCGGACGCCGGGTTCGGCGGCGTTGGCACGGATGCGGGCGATCTGCCGGTCGGTGGCGCGGCGGGTCTCGCGCAGGAAGGCGAGGGCGTCGGAGCCGCGGGGGTCGGCGAGGTAGATGAGGGACTGGCGGCGTTCGATCTGGATGACCCGGGCGGTGTCCTCCAGGGGGTAGCCGACCTTCTCCACGATGTAGCCGACGTCGAGGAGCTGGTTGGCCTCGCGGCCGGTCAGGACGGTGGCGAAACCCCACAGTCCGGTGAGGGAGACGAGCGGTACGAGCAGCAACGCCACGATCTTCCTGCGGATGGACTTCCCGCGAAAGCGCATGGCCTCCCCCTGCTCGGCCCCCGTGCGGCACGGAGGTCCCTCACGTTCGTGACGCCCGTCGTCACCATGCGGCGTCACCATTGAATTTCAACAAATGGCGGCGCGAGCCTACTACTGCATCACAGCCATCTCGAAGGCGTGTCCGAGCTATTTTCAGCCTGTCGAGTGAGCGTTGATCATGAGATGTCCTGGTATTGCGGGAGTTGGGATTGGCCACTGTGGCGTAGGACACCTGATGGTGTGCCATTTCTCCTACCTGCACAGATGGCTGGAACTGTTCGTTCCGCCCTGCCGCGGGTCACGTTCGCCCCCACCCGGACGAAACCTTTTCCCTCTCTCGTGCGTCAATACGTAACGGGGAGGGCTCTGTCCGTGTAAAGGCGCTCAAGACGGGCAGCCGACCCTGGAGTCGTTCAGTGGTGGGGAGTGACAGGACAATGGAGCACGAGACGCGGTCGGCGCGTCAGTTGTGGGTGGAGGAAGAGCGGGGCCGACGGCGCATGCCCGATCCGGTGCGCAACGCCGCCGTACGGGCCGTGATGATCACGTCGGTGACGCTCATCCAGGGCGTGGTGGCCTTCTACTGCACGGTCGCGGGCGCCTGGCTGGCGTTCCCGATGACCGTCACCGCGGTGGCCTCGACCGTCGTGGCGACCTGGAGCGTCCTCGACGTCTGGATCACCCGTCAGGTGTGGCGTCAGCGCAACGGCGTGGTGTCGGCACCGAGCAGCACGGCGCGCCCGTCGGTCCGGACGCGGCACGACGAGGGCCGGGCGGAGGCGACACCGCTCTCCGAAGCGGCCTGAGGCGAGAACGGTGAGCGGCCCGGCCCCTGCGAGGGGCCGGGCCGCTCACCTTGTACGGCCGGGGCTACGCGTCGCCCGCCGGGGCCGCCGGGTCGTCCGAGGAGTGGCGGCGGAACATCCGCGTCGCCGTGATCTCGCCGTGGATCGTCTCCCCCTGCGTCCCCGGCTGCGGCAGCCCGGGGCGCAGGTGCTCCTCCACGCTGATGTACTTCAGTCCGGCCCGCAGGTCCGCGTCGTTGCGGAGCCGGATCACGAGCGGGAACTCGGCGAGCGCGGTCGTGTCGAACAGGCCCGTCGTGTAGAGGAGCTGGACGCCCAGCGCGTCCGACACGGCCCGCTGGAGCTCCAGGAGGTACGTGGCGTTGGCGCGGCCGATCGGGTTGTCGAGGAACAGCGTGCCCGCGTGCCGGTGCTTGTCGCGGCCCCGGTCGTTGGAGCGGAGCGCCGCCATCGTGCAGTACAGGGCGATGGCCGCGGTGAGCAGCTGGCCGCCGGAGAAGACGTCGCCCATCTGCCCGACGGGGACGCGCTCGGCGCGCAGCACCGCGTCCGGCTTCAGGATCTCGACCGAGACGCCCTTGGGTTCGAGGGCCGCCTGGACGCCCCGCAGGAGCAGCGACATGCCGTCGCGCCGCAGGTCGGAGTTCTTCCTGACGGCGGCGCGGGTCGCCTCGTCGACGACCTCGCCGAGCCGCTCGGCGAGCGTGGCCTGATCGGGCTCCTCGAAGCGGATCCGCAGGAACTCCTGGCCCGACCACTCGCCGAGGCCCTCGGGGAGCCGGGAGAGCCGCTGGGCGGAGCGGAGCGTCGCGAGCGAGGACTCCACGAGGCCGCGCAGCCGGTCCACGATCGAGTCCCGGTTGCGCTCCAGCTGCGCCAGCTCGTCGGTGAGGACCCGCAGCCGGGGCGCGAAGGCCTCGGCCCACTTGGCGGCGTGCTCGGGCAGCGCGGAGGCCGGGAGTTCGCGGATCTGCTGGCGGGCCGGGGTGCGGACCTGCTCGTAGCGGGTGGAGTTGGCGTGCCGGACGAGGATGTCGCTCGCCTCGCGCACGGCGGCGTCGGCGGCGGACAGCTCGGCGGTGCAGCCCGCAGGGCGCGCCGCGCCTCGCCCGCCGTCGTACGGGCCTCCTCCAGGGTCCCCGCGTACGGCTCGGTCTCCTCCCGCTCCTCGTCCGTGTGGTCGCGGAGCAGGTCCCGCAGCAGGGCCGCCGTCTCGTCGAAGCCGCCGGCCGCGTCCTCGGCGGCCCGGTGGTCGCGGAGCAGCCCGGCGTGGGCGGCGCGCGCCGCCTCCAGGGCGTCGGTGCGGGAGGCGAGTTCGGTGGTGGCGGTACGGAGTAGGGCCTGGGCCCGCTCGGCGTCGGCGGGGACCAGCTCCTCGGGCAGCTCGGTGTGCGCCTCGCCGTCCTCGGGGCCAGGCGCTCGGCCTCGCCGCGCAGCCGGCCGAGCTTCTCGCTGGCCTCCGAGGCACGGGTCTCCAGCATCTGGACCAGGGCCTCGGCACGGGCGGCGGCGGCCTGCCGGGACGGGCCGTCGGCGCCGTCGGTGGACTCCAGGAGCTGTTCGGCGCGGGTGCGGACCTTGTTGGTGAGGCGGTCGAGCTCGGCGAGGGCGGCGGACTCGTCGCTCTCGGCGCGGGCCTGCTCGGCGCGCAGGTCGGCGCCGACGCCGACCTTCTCGTACACCTGGGAGGCCGCCCGGTAGGCCTCCCGGAGGGTGGGGAGCGCGGCGCGGGGCGCGGCCGGGTCCTCCTCGGGGAGGGTGTCGGGGGCGCCGGCGATCTCGGCGCGCTCGGCCCGCAGGGCGCGGGCGGTGCGGTGGGCGTCGTCGGCGGCGCGCTGGGCCGCGCGGCGGTCCTCGTCGGCGGCGCGGGCGCGCTCCAGACAGGTCTGGGCGCGGGCCTCGGACTCGGTGGCGTCGTCGGCGAGTTCGCGGAGCTGGCCTGCCAGGCGGACCGCTCGCGCAGCCGGAACGCCAGGCCCGCGAGGGCGTCGGCGACCCGGCGGGCGCGCTGGGCGGCCTCCTGGCGCTCGTCCCGGAGGTGCGCGGCTTCGGCGGCGGCCTCGTCGGCCTCCGTACGGGCCGTGCGGGCCTCCTCCAGGGTGGCGGCGGCGGCCTCGGCGGTCTCGCGGGCGGTGGTGGCGACGGACGCGAGCTCGGCGAGCATCCCGAAGGGCAGTCGGCGCGCCAGGCGCCGATCCGGGAGGCGAGGCGCGGTCGCCGGCGAGGCGGCCGGCGAGGGTGCGGATCTCCTCGTCGCGGGCGGTGGCGCGGGCGCGCAGCGCGTGCCGCTCCTCGTCGGCCGCGTGCTCGTCGTGCATGGCCGGGTTCGGCGGGACGAGGAAGACCCCGCCGTCCTCGGCCGTGTCCCGGGCGGGCACGGGGGCGAGGAGGGCGGCGGCGGTGCCGACGGCGACGGCGGAGCAGGGCAGCAGGGCGGCGCTGCCGAGGACCTCGCGGGCGCGTCCGTACGAGATCGGGTCGGTGATCACGACGCCGTCGACGAGCTCGGGGCGGGCGGCGAGGACGCGGGCGTGGTCGGCGGGGTCGACGGACTGGGCGAGGTAGCGCCAGCCGGGAGGGCCGGGATGCCGTGCTCGCCGAGGTACTCGACGGTGGCGAGGACGTCGGGGCCGGGCGGCAGCAGGCCGCCGTCGCCGAGGGCGCCGAGGATGCGGGAGTCGTCGGCGGCGGCGGTGCGCAGCTCGAAGAGCCGGCTCTCGGCGGAGGCGACGGCCTGGTCGAGCAGGCCGCGCAGCTCGTCGGCGTACCGGTCGAACTCGGTGACGGTGAGCGGGCCCCGGGGCGCGGTCCCGTCCTCGGGGTCGGCGTCGGCGTCGGCCTCGACGGGGACGGCGGGGCGCTGTCCCGGGAGCGGGGAGCCGGAGGACGGCAGGCTGAGGAGTTCGGCGAGGCGCTCCTCGCCGGCGAGCGACTCGGCGGCGCGGCGCTCCGCGTCGTAGGCGTTCCCGGCGGCCTCGGCGGCGTCGGCGGCGCGGGCGGCGGCGAGTTCGGCGCGGGACTCGGCACCAGCGGCCTCCGCGCGCGCTCGGCCGCCGTGCGGGCGGCCTCGCGGGCGGTGTCCCAGGCGGCGACGGCGGTCTTCTCGGCGTCGCTCGCGGCGAGGGCGGCACGGGCCGGGTCGGCGTCGGGCGCGGTGTCGTCGAGCCAGCCGGCCCGTACGGCCTCGGCGGTCTCCTGCTCGACCTCGGCGAGCCGCTGGCGCAGGTGGCCGGCCTCGCTGCGGGCCCGCTGGGCCTCGGTGGCGGCGGCGGTGGCGTCGCGGTGGGCGGTCTCGCTCGCGTCCTGGAGGGCGGTGGGCGTTCCTCCTCCTCCGCCGCGTGGCGCTCGCCCTCCTCGGCGGCGGCGGCGAGGGCCCGCACGAGGTCGGCGGCGGCCTCGGCGCGGGCGGCCAGGGCGGGGCGGCGTCGCGCTCGGCCTCGCGGATGGCGGCGGCCACGCGCGCGGAGCGGTCGCCCGCCGCGCGGTGGCGGAGCACCGCCTCGGCGGCCTGCCAGGCGGAGTGCAGGGTGCGGGCGTCGGTGAGTTCGCGGCGCTGGGCGGCGGCGCCCTTCTCGGCGGCGGTCAGCGCCAGGGAGGCGTGCCGGTAGGCGAGTTCGGCGGCGATGAGGGAGCTGCGGCCGCGGGCGGTCTCGGCCTCGGCGACGGCGTGTCCGGCGGAGGTGACCTGCTGGGCGAGTTCGGCGGCGCGGCCGCGCTCCTCGGCGGCGCGGGCGGAGAGCCGGCGGGCCAGCGTGCGGGTGCGGCGCTCGGCGCCGGCGTGGACCTCGCGCGCGTGGGCGCGGATCCCGGCAGATTCGACGATCCGGCCGAGGAGGTCGACGGAACCGGCGGTGAAGTCGCGTTCGGCGGTCAGCTCGGCGCGGCGGCCGAGCTTGTTGCCGAAGCCGCCGACGAGGTCGGCGAGGCCGTCGGTGTCGCGGGTGTCGGTGACGGCGCGCAGCAGCAGGTCGGTGAAGTCGGAGTCCTTCTTGACCGCGAAGAGGCCGGCGGCCTCGCCCTCGTCGGCGTTCATCTCGCGCTGGTAGCGGAAGAGTTCGGGGTCGAGGCCCAGGTCGCCGAGGTGCTCGTTCCAGCGGTCGTGGATCTCCTCCCAGACCACCTCCAGGTGCGGGTAGGCCTTCCCGGCCTCGGTGAGGGCGTCGCGGAAGCCCTTCATGGTGCGGCGGCGGCCGGTCGCGCCGGAGGCGCCCTCGACGGGCGGGCGGACGGAGGTCGCCTCGGCGACGGGGAGGTTGTCCAGGCTGAGTCCGGGGCCGGGACGGAAGGAGTACCAGGCCTCGGCGAACTTCCGGGGGTCGTTGGAGACCTGGCGGCCGCGCCACTCGCTGGCCTTGCCGACGACGACGAGCTCGCCGGTGAGGGTGTGCTGCCACTCCAGGGCCACGTGGCCGCAGTCGTCGGCCAGGAGGAACTTGCGCAGCACGCCGGAGCTGGCGCCGCCGAGGGTGTTGCGGTGGCCGGGGAGCATGACCGAGAAGATCAGCTTGAGGAGGACGGACTTGCCGCCGCCGTTCTCCAGGAAGAGCACGCCCGCGGGGGCCGGGCGGCGCGGCGGGCCGACCGGCTCCTCCTCGAAGAACTCCGCCTGGGTGGGGGCGGGGTGGGGCACGGGCGCGCCGACTCCGCGCAGGTCCAGGACGGTGTCGGCGTAGCGCGCACCGGCGGGACCGATGGAGTAGAGGCGGACCCGGGACAGCTCGTACATGCGGCGGACTCTCGTACTGGAAGTGGTCGGTGGCGCGGGGCGGTTACGCGTGGAACGGGAGTCCCGCGTCGGCGGCGAGTTCCAGGTCGTCGCCCTCGGGCGGCGGGAGGAGGGTGGCGGAGCCGTCGCTGACGGGGACGACGCCGAGTTCGAGGAGCTCGGCCATGGCGGCGGAGCCGGCCATGTCGCGGACCTGGAGCTGGTAGCGGGCGGTGGTGCGGTAGGAGCCGCCGCCCTCGTCGCCGGTGCGCTGGAGGAAGCCGGAGTCGGTGAGGAACGCGGCGGCCTTGCCGACGATGCCGGTGGTGGAACCGGCGAGGCGGCGGGCGTCCTGGTGGCTCCGGTGGCGCTGCGGCGGGCGTAGATCCGCCAGGCGGCCTCCAGGCCGGGGGCGTCGGAGGCCGGGTCGGTGTTCTCGCCCTGCTCCTCGGCGCGCTGCTCCAGGCGCAGGCAGGCCTGGCGCACGAAGGCGTCGACGCCGTTGACGGTGAGCCGGCCGATGTACGCGTCGTCGGCGAGGTCCTCGGGCCGGGGAAGGCCATGGCGGCGACCGCGAGGTGCGCCAGGCCGTGCAGGAACCGGTCGGCGGAGTCCGTGTTGGCGCGGCGGGCGTAGTCGCCCATGCGGACGGCGAAGACGGAGTCCTCGCCGGCGGTGACGGCCATCCCCGCGCGCGGGGACACCTCCAGGACGACGAGTCCGAGGCCGGTGGCGACGGCGTCGGCGAGGCGCGCGAAGGCGGGGTCCTCGCGGTAGCGGCGCAGGAGCTCGGTGTATTCGGCGTCGCGGGCCGGGAGCAGCTTGGGCTGGAGCCCGAACGAGACGAGCCGGGCCGCGTCGGCGGCGTCCGCGGGGGTGACGACGGAGGCGGTGGCGGCGGCCGGGGTCTGCGGGGCTCCTGCTCGCTCCACGCGTCGGTGTACTCGGCGTGGGTCTCACTCACGGCTGGGGCTCCTCGGTACGGCTCTCGGTCGGTACGGCGCGGGGTACGGGCAGGGGACGGGGTGACGGCGGCGGGCGCCGTGCGCCCGGCGGGCGCGGGCGGCTCGTCCGTGAGCCGCACGACCCGCACGGCCGGAAGGCCCCGCGCCGGGCGGGCGGAACCCGGACCGGCTCCGGCACCGACACGGTCCCGAACCTCGGCCGGCCGACGGGCGCGGCGGGCTCGCGATCGGGCGCGGCCTCCGGCTGGGGGCGGGCTCGGGTTCCGGGCGGGCCGGGATACGGACCCGGGCGCGGAAACGGCCTCGGGCACGGGCGGCGGCCTGAGCTCGGACCCCGGCCCGGCCTCGGTGTCCGGAGCGGGCGCCTCCTGGTCGGATGCGGGCACACGTGCGGGCTCGGGCACGCGTACGGGCTCCGGCTCGGGTGCGGCCTCGGGCTCGGGCTCCGGGGCGGGCTCGGGCTCCGGGGCGGGCTCGCGTACGGGCTCAGGTACGCGGACGGGCTCCGGCTCGGGGCAGCCTCCGGCTCCGGGGCGGGCTCGCGTACGGGCTCAGGTACGCGTACGGACTCCGGCTCGGGGCAGCCTCGGGCTCCGGCTCCGGTGTTCGTACGAGCTCCGGCTCCGGTGCGGAAACCGCTTCGGGCTCGGGGGCCGGTGCCGTGGTGGGCCCGTCGGTGGGGGCGGCGGGGCTCGTGGGGGCGGGGGACGAGGGTCACGAGGCCTCCGTGCGGTCCGCGGCCATGCCTGCCGCGTCGAGCAGGGCCGTGCCGACGATCAGGTCGGCGCCGCCGAACTCGGGGTCGTCGAGCGGGGTGCCGTCGTCGACGGCGAAGAGGAGCCGCTCCTCGCCCTGGCGGTAGGCCGTGCCGACCGGGGGCTCGCCGCGTGGACGGCGAGGAGGGCGACGAGGTACGGGAGGTCGGGGTCGAGGCGGCGGGCCTCGGCGAGCAGGCCGGAGAGGCGGCGCGGGGCGTCGTGCTCCAGGTCGAGCAGGCGCATGGCGCTCGCGAGCTGCTCCTCGCTGAAGCGGGAGTCGTCGGGGGTGGCGATGAGGTCCGGCTCGGGCATCTCCGCGCCGAGGTGCTCGCGCTCGACGGGCGGGGTGAGGAGCAGGTCGACGAGGTCGCCGAGGCGCACGGAGGCGGGGGTGCGCAGTCCGGTGCCGTGGGCGAAGAAGGCGTCGGTGACGCGGGTGGCCTTCTCGGCGGGCAGCGGCAGGACGGGGGCGACCAGCTGTCCGTACAGGTCGAGTCCGGTGTACGCGGTGGGGGCGGCGAAGGCCTGCCGGTCCTGCTCGGCGCGGAAGAGCGGTCCGGCCTCCAGGAGGCGGGACTGCAGCTGGGTGTGGCGCCGGATGCAGTCCTTGACGATGTCGACCAGTTCGGCGGCGCGCCGCTTGTGCTCGGCGGTCTTCGCGTCGGAGGCGGCCTCGGCCTCGTCGCGGGCCCTGCGGATGTTGGTGAGGATCGCGTTCTCGTGGCGGTAGCGGTCGGCGACGTGGTCGAGCGCCTCGGCGATCATGTCGGGGACGGTGTTCAGCCAGTCGACGGCGCGGACGTTGCGCCGGGTGGCCTCCAGGGTCTTGCGGAGGGTCTCGGCGTACTGCACGGTCCGGTAGCGCGCTTGCTCGGCGGCGAGCTGGGCGTCGGCGAGGCGGCCCCGGTTGATGAGGACCTCCAGCTTCACCTCGGCGGCGATCTGGGCGCTGGTGACGTCGGTGTCGAGGGCTCCGACGAGGACGTTGACCGCTTCGTCGGTGGTGCGGAGGTAGACCCCGCCGCCGTAGCCGGGGACCTCTTCGATGAGCTTGAAGTCGTAGTCGCGGCGGACGTAGACCCCGTCGGTGCCGAAGGTGCCGTAGACGGCGCGGAAGCCGCGGTCGACGCTGCCGACGTTGATCAGGTTCTCCAGGACCCAGCGGGCCACGCGCTCGTGCTCGGCGGCGGGGCGGGCGGGGGCCTGGGCGGCGACGCGGGGCAGCAGGCGGGCGACGATCTGCTCGTGGTCGGCGCCGGTGTCGAAGTCCATGTTCAGCGTGATGAGGTCGATCGCGGCGAGGGCCACCTCGGCCATCGCGTAGACCGTGTACTCGCCGGCCAGGTTCGCCTTGCGCGCGTCGAGGTCGTGCAGCGGGGCGGTGCACGCGAGCGCGCGGAGGCGCCGCGCGAGCCCTTCGTCGGCGGCCGGGCCCTGCGCGGGGCGCGGCCCCGCGCTGAGCTGGGGCGGAGCGAGGTCCGTCGAGGCAGGCGAAGTCACGGTGGACAGATTAGGTCCTCACCCTGACAACGGTCGAAACGGCGCAGATGCGCCCGGCCTCCCAGGGCGCCCCTGGTCAGCCGCGCGGGGCCGCCGGGTCGTCGACGGCCTGGGCGTAGGCAGCGGCGACCCGGGTGCGGGAGTCGTCGAGGTAGCGGGCGAGGAGCCGCTCCGCCGAGGCCCGCTCCCCGGCGCGCAGGGCGTCCAGGATCTCCCGGTTCCTCCGGAGATAGGGCTCGTGGAGCGCGCGCGGGTCGTCGACGACGTGGAAGGCGAGGCGGAGCTCGGCGAGGACCCCGCGCATCAGCTCGTCGGTGCGGGCGCTGCCCGCGAGGGCGACGAGTTCGCGGTGGAAGTGGATGTTGGCCGTGGAGACGCCCGTCCAGTCGTCGGCGCGGGCCGCGGCCTCGCCCTCGGCGACGGCGGCGGCGAGGCCGTCGACATCGAAGGGCGGCTGCCCCAGGCCCCGCACGACGGCGCATTCGACGAGCCGGCGGGTGCGGTAGATGTCGTCGACGTCGTCGACGGCGAGGACGCGGACGAACACGCCCCGGTTGAGCTCGTGGACGAGCAGGCGCTCGTGGGTGAGGAGGCGGAACGCCTCGCGGAGTGTGTTGCGGGACACACCGAGGGCGCCGCCGATGCTCTCCTCGGAGAGCCGTGCGCCGGGCGGGAAGTAGCCCTCGGCGATCCGGGTGCGCAGGATGTCCGCGACCCGCTCCGCCGTGCTCGTGCGCCCCAGGAGCGCACGGTCGTCCGTCAGTCCTCCGGCCCCGCTCAGGTCCACCGCGCCTCGCCCCTTCCGTCGTCCGCGGCCGAGTCAACCGCAGAAACGGGGAACCGACAACACGCGTCTTGTCGGATCGTTGAACAATCCTCTACCTTGACGGCACCGCACGGTTCCTCGGTACGTCTCTCAGGCACGCCTCCCTCTCCTGCGAGGTGCAGATGAGCACGACACAGACCCGGCAGAGCTCCCAGGGCGAACGGCCCGACGACACGGGCGCGTTCGCCTGGCTGCGTGGCCTCGGGCCGCGCGGCCGGCGCGCCTTCGGCGGCGCTTTCGGCGGATACGCCCTGGATTCCTACGACTTCTTCACCCTGCCCCTGTCGATGGTGGCCATCGCCGCCTCCTTCGGCCTCGACAAGGGACAGACCGGACTGCTGACCACCGTCACCCTCGTCGTCTCGGCGGTCGGCGGCGCGCTCGCCGGTGTCCTCGCCGACCGCGTCGGCCGGGTGAGGGCACTGATGATCACGGTCGTCACGTACACGCTCTTCACCGTCCTCTGCGGCTTCGCCCCGAACTACGAGACCCTGCTGGTCTTCCGGGCGCTCCAGGGCCTGGGCTTCGGCGGCGAGTGGGCCGTCGGCGCGATCCTGGTCGCCGAGTACGCCTCCGCGAAGCACCGGGGCCGGACGCTCGGCGCCGTCCAGAGCGCCTGGGCGGCCGGGTGGGCGCTCGCGGTGCTCGTGTACACGCTGGTGTTCCAGTGGGCCGACGCGGACCTCGCCTGGCGGATCCTCTTCTGGACGGGCGCGCTGCCCGCGCTCCTCGTCGTCTACGTGCGGCGGAACGTCGAGGACGCCCCGCGGGCGGTCGAGGCCCGCCGGGCGGCGGCGGCCGCGGCTCGTTCCGGGCGGTGTTCCGTCCCGGTCTGCTGCGCACGACGCTCTTCGCGGTCCTGCTCTCGACCGGCGTCCAGGGCGGCTACTACACGCTCGCCACCTGGGTCCCGACCTTCCTGAAGACCGAGCGCGGCCTGACCGTGGTCGGCACCGGCGGATACCTGACCCTGCTGATCTCCGGGGCCTTCACCGGCTATCTGACCGGGGGGTACCTCACCGACCGGCTCGGCCGGAAGAAGAACATCGCCCTCTTCGCCCTGCTGTCGGCGGTGTCCGTCCTGGCGTACACCCACATCCCCGCCGGGGCGAACACCCTGCTCCTGCTGCTCGGCTTCCCGCTCGGCTTCTGCATGTCGGCCATCTTCAGCGGCTTCGGCTCCTTCCTCGCGGAGCTGTACCCGACGGCGGTGCGCGGCACCGGGCAGGGGCTCACGTACAACACGGGCCGCGCGGTCGGGGCCGTCTTCCCGACCCTGGTCGGCTTCCTCGCCGAGGGCTGGGGCGTGGGCGGGGCGCTGGTCTTCGGGGCCGTCGGCTACGGCCTGGCCGTGCTCGCCCTGCTGGGGCTGCCCGAGACCCGGGGGAGGGAACTCGCATGAGCGAGGCGGTGGTTCTCGATCCGCGGGAGGCACGCGCGCGTGCGCGGGCCGGGACGGCGGGGCCGACGGCGGCTGGGCGCCGGGCCACGCGCAGGCCAATCTGATCGCGGTGCCCGCGGACTGGGCGTACGACGTGCTGCTGTTCTGCACCCGCAACCCCGGCCGTGCCCCTGCTCGACGTCACCGACGCGGGCACCTGGACGACCTCGCTCGCCCCGGACGCCGATCTGCGCACGGACGTCCCGAGCTACCGGGTGTGGGAGCACGGGCGGCTCGTCGACGAGCCGGCGGACGTGCGCGCGTACTGGCGGAGCGATCTGGTCTCGTTCCTGATCGGCTGCAGCTTCACCTTCGAAGGGGCGCTGGCCGGGGCGGGGGTGCCGCTGCGCCACGTCGCGCAGGGGCGGAACGTCTCGATGTACGTCACCGACCGGGCCTGCCGTCCGGCGGGGCGGCTGCACGGGCCGATGGTGGTGTCGATGCGGCCGGTCCCGGCGGAGCTCGTCCCGGTGGCGCGGCGGATCAGCGGTCTGCTGCCCGCCGTCCACGGGGCCCCGGTGCACGCGGGTGATCCGGCGGCGCTCGGCATCCGGGACCTGGACCGGCCCGACTTCGGGGACGCGGTCGAGGCGGAGCCGGGGGACGTGCCGGTGTTCTGGGCCTGCGGGGTCACCCCGCAGGCGGCCGTGATGGCCTCGCGCCCGCCGTTCGCGATCACCCACGCCCCGGGCCGGATGTTCGTCACCGACGTCCGGGACGAGCGGTACCGGATCTCCGTCTGAACCACACCTGGCACCCCGTGAGCACCACCCGGTAAGAGAGGAAACACCGCATGACCCGGGTCCCGATCGATCTCAACGCCGATCTCGGCGAGGGCTTCGGCCGCTGGACGCTGACCGACGACGAGCAGCTCCTGTCCGTCGTCACCAGCGCCAACGTGGCCTGCGGCTTCCACGCCGGGGACGCGGCCACCATGCGGCGGGTCTGCGAACTCGCGGCGGCGCGCGGGGTGCGGATCGGGGCCCAGGTGTCCTACCGCGACCTGGCCGGCTTCGGGCGGCGCGCGATGGACGTCCCGGCGGCGGAGCTGGCCGCCGAGGTGGCGTACCAGATCGGCGCCCTGGAGGTCTTCGCACGGGCCGCGGGCTCGCGGGTCTCGTACGTGAAGCCGCACGGGGCGCTCTACAACCGGGTGGTGCGGGACGCGGAGCAGGCGGCGGCGGTCGTCGAGGGCGTGCTGCTCGCGGACCGGACGCTGCCGGTCCTCGGTCTGCCGGGGTCCCGGCTGCACGAGGCCGCCGCGGCGGCCGGGCTCCCGGTCGTGGCCGAGGCCTTCGGCGACCGGGCCTACCGGGCGGACGGCTCCCTGCTGCCACGGGGGCAGGAGGGGCCGTCGTCACGGACCCGGACGAGGTCGTCGAACGCTCGCTGTCCATGGCCCGGTTCGGGGTCGTCACGGCGCACTGCGGGAGCTCCGTCACCGTCCGGGCCCGCTCGCTCTGCCTGCACGGGGACACCCCGGGCGCGGTGGGCCTCGCCCGGCGCGTCCGGGAGCGGCTGGAGGCCTCGGGCGTGCGCGTGGAGGCCTTCGCGTGAGGGTGCTGAGGGTGGGCGACCGGGCCCTCCTGGTGGAACTGGACGGCGGCGGGGCGACCGAGGCCTTCCACGCCGAGCTGCTGCGGCGGCGGGCGGCCGGTGCGCTGCCCCCGTACGGGAGATCGTCCCGGCCGCGCGGACGGTGCTCCTCGACGGGGTGGCCGATCCGGAGCGGCTCGCGGCGGAGCTGACCGGCTGGGAGCGGCGCCGCTCCACGCGCGCGTGGGCGAGGCGGTCGAGGTGCCGGTCCGCTACGACGGGCCCGATCTGGCGGAGGTCGCCGCGCTGTGGGGGTGTCCGTGGAGGCGGCGGTACGGATCCACACGGCGGCCGAGTTCCGGGTCGCCTTCTGCGGGTTCGCCCCCGGCTTCGGCTATCTGACGGGGCTCGGCGAGCGGTACGAGGTGCCGCGCCGGGCCACCCCGCGCACGGCGGTCCCGGCCGGTTCGGTCGCCCTGGCGGGCCCGTACACCGGGATCTATCCGCGCTCCTCCCCGGCGGCTGGCAGCTGATCGGCACGACCGACCTGGTGCTGTGGGACGTCGGGCGGGACCCGGCCGCGCTGCTCACGCCCGGCACCCGGGTCCGGTTCACGGCGGAGGGCGGGCGATGAGCGACCGTGCCGTCGCCGTGGTCCGGGCCGGGGCCCTGACGACCGTGCAGGACCTGGGGCGCACGGGGTACGCGCACCTGGGCGTGCCCCGCTCGGGCGCCCTCGACCCGGCGGCCGGACGGCTCGTCAACCGGCTCGTCGGCAATGCGGAGGACGCGGCCGTCCTGGAGACCACCGTCAACGGGTGCGCGCTGCGGCCCGGTGCGCGGTGACCGTGGCGGTGGGCGGCGCGCCCTGCCCGGTCCGGGTGGACGGCCGCCCGGCCGCCTGGGGCACGGCGGTCCGGGTCGGGGCCGGATCCGTCCTGGAGGTCGGCGCGGCCGTGCGCGGTCTGCGCGCGTACGTGGCGTTCGGCGGCGGGATCGCCGTCGCGCCGGTGCTCGGCAGCCGCTCCACCGACCTGCTGTCGGGCCTCGGCCCGCCGCCGCTGGCGGAGGGTGCGGTGCTGCCTCTGGGGGCGGACACGGCCGTACGGGGGCCGGTCGACGCTCCTCCTGGCCTGGCCCGCCGGACGAACTCGTCCTGCGGGTCCGGCCGGGCCCCAGGACGACTGGTTCACCGGCGCGGCGCTCCACGCCTTCACCACGCGCGCGTACCGGGTGTCCCCGGCGAGCAACCGCATCGGGCTGCGGCTCGAAGGGCCTCCCCTGGAGCGGGCCGTGCCGGGCGAGCTGGCGAGCGAGGGCATGGTCCTGGGCGCGGTGCAGGTGCCGCCGGACGGGCGCCCCGTGGTCTTCCTCGCGGACCACCCGACGACCGGGGCTATCCGGTGGTCGCGGTGGTGCGGGAGGCCGACCTGGGCGCGGCGGCCCAGGCGGTCCCGGGGACGCCGGTGCGGTTCGTGGCGGTGCGCTGACGGGCCCCGGGGCGGTGCACTGACGGGTCTCGCAGGGGGTGCGCTGACGGGTCTCGCAGAGGCGGTGCGCTGACGGGCCCAGGGACGGTGCATTGGCAGGTCTCGCAGAGGCGGTGCGTTGTCGGGTCGTAGGGGCAGCGGGCCGACGGTTCACAGGGGCGGTGGGCCGTAGCCCCGCCGCCGGGTGTCCGCAGGACGAGGACGTCGCCGGGGCCCACCTCGGTGGTGGCGGCGCCTTCGAGGTGCTCGACGGTGCCGTCGGCGCGTTCCACGAGGTTCTCGCCGAGGGCGCCCGGCTCCCCGCCGGCCATCCTGTACGGCGGGACCCTGCGGTGTCCGGTGAGGAGGGCCACGGTCATCGGCTCCAGGAAGCGCAGCCGCCGCTCGACGCCGTGGCCGCCGTGCCACCGGCCGCGCCCGCCGCCGTCCTCCCGTACCGCGAAGGAGTCGACGCGGACCGGGTGGCGCCACTCCAGGATCTCGGGGTCCGTGAGCCGGGAGTTGGTCATGTGGGTCTGGACGGCGTCGGCGCCGTCGAAGCCGTCGCCGGCGCCCGAGCCGCTCGCGACGGTCTCGTAGTACTGCACGCGCGCGTTGCCGAAGGTGACGTTGTTCATGGTGCCGGAGCCCTCGGCCTGGACGCCGAGGGCCGCGTAGAGCGCGCCGGTGACGGCCTGGGAGGTCTCGACGTTCCCGGCGACGGTGGCGGCCGGGTGGGCGGGGGCGAGCATGGAGCCGGGCGGGACGCGGATCTCCAGGGGCTCCAGGCAGCCGCTGTTGAGGGGGATGTCCTCGTCGACGAGCGTGCGGAAGACGTACAGGACGGCGGCCATGACGACGGCGGTGGGCGCGTTGGCGTTCCCGGGCAGCTGGGGGGAGGTGCCGGTGAAGTCGAGGACGGCGGAGCGCCGTTCGCGGTCGACGCGGACGGCGACCTGGATCACCGCGCCGCCGTCGGTCTCGTAGCGGTACGCGCCGTCGTCGAGGCGCGCGACGATGCGGCGTACGGACTCCTCGGCGTTGGCGCGGACGTGCCGCATGTAGGCCCGGACGACGTCGAGCCCGAACTCCTCGACCGTGCGGCGCAGTTCCTCGATGCCCTTCTCGTTGGCGGCGATCTGGGCGCGCAGGTCGGCGAGGTTGGTGTCCGGGTCGCGGGAGGGGTGGCGGGCGCCGGTGAGCAGGGCGCGGGTCTCGGCCTCGCGGAGGTGTCCGTCGCGGACGAGCAGCCAGTCGTCGAAGAGGACGCCCTCCTCGTCGACGGTCCGGCTGAAGGCGGGCATGGAGCCGGGGGTGATGCCGCCGATCTCGGCGTGGTGCCCGCGCGAGGCGACCAGGAAGCGGAGTTCGCCGCCCGTGTCGTCGAACACCGGGGTGACGACGGTGACGTCGGGGAGGTGGGTGCCGCCGTGGTACGGGTCGTTGATCGCGTACACGTCGCCGGGGCGCAGGTCGTCCGCGCGCCGGCGGAGCACCTCCTTGATGGACTCCCCCATGGAGCCGAGGTGGACGGGGATGTGGGGGCGTTGGCGATGAGGTTGCCCTCGGCGTCGAAGAGCGCGCAGGAGAAGTCGAGGCGTTCCTTGATGTTGACCGACTGGGCGGTGTTCTCCAGGCGCACGCCCATCTGCTCGGCGATGGACATGAAGAGGTTGTTGAAGACCTCCAGGAGGACGGGGTCCACATCCGTGCCGGCGGCCACGCGCGCGGGGCGGGGACGACGCGGTGCAGCAGGAGGTGGCCGCCGTCGGTCGCGGTGGCCCGCCAGCCGGTGTCGACGACGGTCGTGGCGTCGGCCTCGGCGAGGATCGCGGGCCCGTCGACGGTGTCGCCCGGCCGCAGGTCCTCGCGGCGGTGGAGCGGGGCGTCGTGGGGCGCTCCGGCGCTGTGCATCCGGACGGTGGCGAGGGGCGCGAGGGCTCCGGTCCGCTCTCCGGTGTCCACGAGCACCGGGCCGTGCGGTCCCGCCGTGCCGACGGCCTCGACGGTGACGGCCTCGACGACGAGCGGCCGGTCCAGCGTGAAGGCGTACCGCGCCCGGTGCACGTCCGTGAACGCGGTTTTCAGCTCGTCGGGGGTGCGAGGTCGACGGGCAGGCTCGCGTCCGTGCCCGCGTACCGCAGGAGGACGCGCGCGCGGGTGGTGATCGCCCCGTCCGGCAGGCCGTCGGCGCGCAGTTCCTCGCGGGTGTGCCCGGCGAGTTCGTCGCAGAGGGCCGTCAGGCGTTCAGGGGTGCCGTCGGCGTCGAGTTCGGCCTCGACGGACCGCTCCCGCATGGCGGTGGCGTCGGCGAGCCCGATCCCGTACGCCGAGAGGACCCCGGCCAGCGGGGGGACGAGGACGGTGTCGACGCCCAGGGCGTCGGCGACGGCGCAGGCGTGCTGGCCGCCGGCGCCGCCGAAGCTGGTGAGGGCGTACCGGGTGATGTCGTGGCCGCGCTCGACGGAGATCTTCTTGACGGCGTTGGCCATGTTGAGGACGGCGATCTCCAGGAAGCCGGCGGCGACCTCCTCGGGGGTGCGGCCGCCGCCGACCTCCCCGGCGAGGGCGGTGAACCGCTCCCGTACGACCTCGGCGTCGAGGGGGAGGTCGCCGTTCTCGCCGAAGACGGCGGGGAAGTGGGCGGGCTGGACGCGCCCGAGCATGACGTTGGCGTCGGTGACGGTCAGGGGTCCGCCGCGGCGGTAGCAGGCGGGCCCGGGGACGGCGCCGGCCGAGTCGGGACCGACCCGGTAGCGGCGCCCGTCGTAGTGGAGGACGGAGCCGCCGCCCGCCGCGACGGTGTGGATGCTCAGCATGGGCGCCCGCATCCGCACCCCGGCGACCTGTGTACCGAGTTCACGCTCGAAGGTGCCCGCGTAGTGCGACACATCGGTGGAGGTGCCGCCCATGTCGAAGCCGATGACCCGGTCGTGGCCCGCCTGGGTCGAGGTGCGGGCCATGCCGACGACGCCGCCCGCCGGGCCCGACAGGGCGGCGTCCTTGCCGCGGAAGTGCGCCGCCTCGCGCAGTCCTCCGTTGGACTGCATGAACATGAGGCGGATCCCGGCCAGTTCGCGGGCGACCTCGTCGACGTACCGGCGCAGGACCGGCGAGAGGTAGGCGTCGACGACGGTGGTGTCCCCGCGCGGGATCAGTTTGATCAGCGGACTGACCTCGTGCGAGCAGCTGATCTGGGTGAAGCCCGCGGCGCGGGCCGCCGCCGCGACCCGGGTCTCGTGCCCGGGGTGCCGGTAGGCGTGCAGGAGGACGACGGCGGCGGAACGGAAGCCGTCCCGGTGTGCGGCGGCGAGCGTCCGGGCGACGGCTTCCTCGTCCAGCGGGCGGACGACGCGGCCGTGGGCGTCGATCCGCTCGGGGACCTCGATCACGCGCGCGTACACCGCCTCGGGCAGCACGATGTGGCGGTCGAAGAGCCGGGGCCGGTTCTGGTAGGCGATGCGGAGCGCGTCGCGGAAGCCCTCGGTGACCAGGAGCACGGTCGGCTCGCCGCGCCGTTCCAGGAGGGCGTTGGTGGCGACGGTGGTGCCCATCTTGACGACGGCGATCCGGTCGGCCGGGACGGGTTCGTCGGGGCCCAGGCCGAGGAGGAGGCGGATGCCGGCGACGGCCGCGTCCTGACGGCGGGCCGGGTCGTGCGAGAGCACCTTGCGGGTGACGAGCGGCCGTCGGGCCGCCGCCCGACGACGTCGGTGAAGGTGCCGCCCCGGTCGATCCAGAACTCCCAGCGCCCGGTCATCTCCCCATTGTGGCCGCGAGCGCCGCCGCGAGGGCGTCCTCCGCGCGCGCGTCGAGCGGCGCCGTGCCCGTGCCGTCGGCCCAGTGGCGCAGTTCGGCGGCGGCGAGCAGCAGGAGCTGCGGGAGCAGGTCGCGGCTGCGGCGCAGGACCCAGCCGGTGCCGGCGGTGGCGAGCCAGAGCAGGGCCTCGGCGCGGGTCGGCGGCGGTTCGACGGGCTCCGTCGGGGGCGGGGCGCCGTGGGCGAGTCCCCGGTCGGCGAGGAGCCGGTGGAAGCCGGCGGCGACGGCCCGGTGACCGCGCTCGCCGGGATGGAGCCGGTCGGCGCTCCACAGGGCGCGGTCCTCGGTCCAGGCGGGGTCGTCGAGGTGCAGGTGGACGGCTCCGTACCGGTCGGAGAGCGCGTGCACGACCGCGTTGACGGAGCGCTGGCGGCGGGCGAGCGGACGCGCCAGCGGCGGGGGCAGACCGAGCATCCGTCCCGGATCGGGAAGACAGGCCGTCAGGAGTACGGCTCCGAGGGCGTCGAGGTCGGCGCAGACCCGGTCCAGGCGGTGGGCGAGGAGCCCGATGTCGAAGGTGCGGCGCAGGGTGTCGTTCACCCCGACGACGACGGAGGCCAGGTGCGGCCGGAACGCGAGGGCGCGGGGGGCCTGCCGCTCGGCGACGTCCGCGCTCGTCGCCCCGCTGGTGGCGAGGTTCAGGAAAGCGCTCCCCCGTCCTTCGGCCGCGAGCCCGTCGGCGAGCAGCCCGGCCCACTCCGCCAGGCGCCGCCGCCCGGTCCCCGACGCCCTCGCTGAACGAGTCCCCGAGCACGGCGAACCGAAGGGGTTCCCCGTGCTCCTCGTCCCTCCGCCGCCCCGGGGCGGGGACACGGACCGGGCCGCCGCCGCCCCGGGCCCCGGGACACCGGCCACCACGGTGCCGGGCCCGGCCGGGACCGGACCCGCCACACCCGCCCCGGCGTCCCGGCCGTCTCCGTCGTCATCGCCGCGCCTCCTCGGGGACCAGCGGCCGGGCCGTCGGGAGGGCGTCGTGGGCGTGGAGGAAGGCGGTGACCGCGCGGTCCCAGGAGAAGACCTCCGCACGCGCGCGTGCGGCCCGGCGGCGGACGGTCTCCGGGGCCGCGAGGACGCTCCGCACCCCGGCGGCGAAGGCGGCCGGGGTGTCGGCGGCGGACGCGCCCGCCGTGCCCACGACCTCGGGCAGGGCGGAGGAGGCGCTGACCACGACGGGGTCCCGCAGGCGAGGGCCTCCAGGGCGGAGAGGCCGAACGTCTCCGCGGGCCCCGGCGCCAGGCACACGTCGGCCGCCGCCTGGAGGTCCGCCAGGGCCTCCCGGTCGGCGACGTGCCCGAGGAACCGCACCGGCAGGCGCCGCTCGCGCGCCCGGCGCTCCAGGGAGCCCCTCAGCGGGCCGTCCCCGCGACCACGAGCGCCGCCGCGATCCCTCCGCCCGCAGCTCCTCCAGGGCGTCCAGGGCCGTGCCCGGCCGTTTCTCGACCGAGAGGCGCGAGCACAGCAGGAGCAGCACCCGCTCCCCGTCGGCGTACCGGGCCCGCAGGGCGGTGCCGCGGCGGCCGGGCGGCAGTGCTCCAGGTCCACGCCGAGCGGGGCCCGTACGACGTTGCGCGCCCCGATCCGTACGAACTCGCGCTCCGCCCACTCCGTGGTGCACACGATCCGGGCGAAGGCCCACGCCGTGCGGCGGTTGAGCCGGTCCGCCGCGCGGGACGCGAGCGCGGGCGGCACGCCCCAGGTGCGCAGCACCCGTCCGCGGTCTCGTGGGAGACCATGACGGACGGCACGCGCGCGCGTCGCGCCCACTCCCCGTCCACCGCAGGGTGGTGCGGTCCGAGACCTCGATCCGGTCGGGGGCGAGTTCGTCGAGGAGCCGGCGGACCCGGTGCCGGTCGGCGAGGACCCGGTAGCCGCCGGTGCCGGGGAGCACGGGCCCGGGGAGGGTGAGGACCCGGCCCTGCTCGGTGCGGCGGTCGCTCGCGACGTCTCCGGGCACGACGAGGACGGGTTCGTGGCCGGCGGCCAGATAGCCGCGGCCGAGCTGTTCGAGGGCGGTGCGCAGGCCCCCGAGGTGGGGGTCACGAAGTTCGCGAGCCGCACGATCCTGAGCCCGGAGCCGCCCTCCGTGCGGACGCCGTTCACGCCGCCACCGCCGTCCGCTCGCGCAGCACCTCCAGGTAGTGGCCGATCAGTTCGTCGCCGAGCGCCTCCCAGGTGCGTCCTCGACGGCGGTCCGGCCGCCCGCCCGTAGGCGGCGCGCATGTCCGGTGCGGCGGCGAGCGCGGCGACGGCCGCGCGCAGCGCGTCCGGGTCGCCCGGGGCACGAGGAGCCCGGTGCGCCCGTGGTCGACCAGGTCCAGGGGCCGCCGGCCGCCGGGGCGACGACGGGGACCCCGCTGGCCATGGCCTCCTGGACGGTCTGGCAGAAGGTCTCGTACGGGCCGGTGTGGGCGAAGACGTCGAGCGAGGCGAAGATCCGGGCGAGGTCGGCGCCGGTGCGGCGGCCCAGGAACCGGGCGCCCGGCAGGGCCGCGCGCAGGGCGGGCCTGCTCGGCCCGTCCCCGACGACCACGACCCGGACGCCGGGGAGCGCGCAGACGCCGGCGAGCAGGTCCACCCGCTTCTCGGGGCGAGGCGGCCCACGTAGCCGACAAGGAGCTCCCGTCGGGGGCGAGTTCGCGGCGGAGGGCGGTGTCGCGCAGCGCGGGGCGGAAGCGGACGGTGTCCACGCCTCGGCCCCAGCGCCGGATGCGGCCGATGCCGTGGGCCTCCAGGTCGCGCACGGCGGCGGAGGAGGGGCGAGGGTGCGGTCGGCGGCACCGTGCACGGCGCGGAGGCGGCGCCAGGCGGCGCCCTCGCCGGTCCCGACGTACGTGCGCGCGTAGCCGGCGAGGTCGGTCTGGTAGACGGCGACGGCGGGTATGCCGAGCCGGGCGGCGGCGGTCATGCCCCGGACGCCGAGGACGAACGGTCCGGCGAGGTGGACGAGGTCGGCGCGGTGGGCGGCGATGGCGGCGGCGACCCGGCGGCTGGGCAGGGCGACCCGTACCTGCGGATAGCCGGGCAGCGGCAGGAGGGCACCCGGACGACGGGGCAGGGGCCTCGGTGTCCGCGGCCGGGTCGGCGACGGCGGGGGCGATGACGAGCGGGGCGTGGCCCCGCCGGACGAGGTGGCGCGCGGTCTGCAGGGCGCAGTGCGCCACACCGTTGACGTCGGGAGGGAAGGATTCGGTGACGATGACGACACGCATACGGGTGTTCTCGTCGCGCTCGGCGTGTCCCCGCCGACGTGGATCTGGACGGGGAGGGAACGTCCCGTGAGCGTTTCCCCCGGAGCCGGGAACACGTGCACGGAGCCGGGAGAACACACCGGGGAGGCCGGGGCCGGGAGAACACACCGGATCCAAGGCCGGGACAACACAGCGGAGCCGAAGCCGGGGCCGGGCCGAAGCCGGGACAACACAGCGGAGCCGGAGCCGGGGCCGGAGGCCGGAGCCGGGGCCGGAGGCCGGAGCCGGGGCCGGAGGCCGGGGCAACGGCCGGGAACGCACCGGCCCCGGGACGGGGCCACGGTCGGCGGGTTCTCCGCCGCAGGCCGCGCCGTCCCGGGGCCGGGTGGCGGGGGCTCGGGGCGCGGGGTCGGGCCGGGAGGGTTGGCCGGACCTGTCGCTGTCCCGGAGCCGGGGTCAGACCTGGAGGTCCGGCCCTATCCGGTTGCGTACGGCCGTCTGGACCTCGACCTCTTCGGCCGGGTCCGCGGCGAGCCTGCGCAATCGTTCGGCGACGCGCACGTCACCGGTCTCGGCGTGCTGGGCCGCGATCTCGCGGGTGGTCTCCTCGCAGTCCCAGAGGCATTCGACGGCGAAGCCGGTCGCGAAGGTGGGGTCGGTGCTGGCGAGGGCGCACGCCACGCGGCCGCGCAGCCGGGAGGAGGTCGTCTCGCGGTAGACGTGGCGCAGCACGGGGCCGCGCAGGCGATGCCGAGGCGTCCGGCGCCGTCGACGAGGCAGGTGAGCTCGGGGCGTCGGGCCCGCGGAGCGCACGGTGTCGCGCAGGACGCCGAGGACGAGGCCGGCGTCCTGGGCGGTGCCCCGGCAGGCGAGGGTCTCGGCGGCCGCGGTCCCGAGGGCGTCGGTGCGCCGGACCCACGCGCGGGCGCGGGCGACGGCGTCGTCGCCGCACATCCGCCGGTAGGCGGCGACGGCGGCGTCGGCGATCTCGCGGGAGTCGCCGTCGACCGCGGCCTCGACGAGGTCGAGGACGGCGGGGTCCCGTGACTCGGCGAGGTGGTGCAGGGCGGCGCCGCGGGCTCCCGGCGCGCCGTACCGGGCGGCGGCGAGGAGCTCGGGCCGGTCCTCGGGTCCGGCCACGGCGGTCAGGCAGCGGGCGGCGGGGCCGTACAGCACGGCTCCGCGCTCGTACCCTCCTGCGCCCAGTCGAGGACGGCCTTGACGCTCCACTCGGGGCGGGGCCCGGCGGGGCGCATCTGGCGCTGCCAGCGGTCGAAGGAGCCCTGTTCCCGGGCGGCCCGGACGCGGGCGCCGACGGCCTCGCGCGGGTCCTCGGCCCAGAGCCGCCAGGGCGGGGCTCGTAGGCGTCGCGGACGGTGCTCGCCAGTTCGGCGTCGCCCTCGGCGTCGGCCGGGAAGCGGGCCAGTACGGGCAGGGCGAGCGCGCGGAGGCCGGCGTCGTCGTCGCGGACGGCCAGCTCGTCCAGGGCCCAGGCCCAGTTGGCGCCGGTCTCCGCGTACCGCCGGAGCAGCAGCAGGGCGTCCTGGCGTCCGTAGGACGCGAGGTGGCCCAGGACGGCGAGCGCGAGCCCGGTCCGGGACTCCTCGGTGTCGAGGTGGTCCTCGGCGTCGAAGAGGTGCGCCTCGATCTCGTTCAGGCCTCCGTGGAGGTCCAGGTAGAGACGGGCGTAGTACGGGAGCGGTTCTCGACCTGCCAGTCGTGGCGGGGTCGTCGAGAACGCAGTGGTTGAGGGCCGCGAGGGCCTCGGCGCGTGGCGCGGCGAGCGCGTGCAGGGTGCCGTCGCCGCGCCCCGCTGCAGCAGGCCGAGCAGGGTGCCGCTCGGCGCTATGACTGGATCGAACATGGGAAGACGCCTCACATCAAGCTGTCGACACGACCGGGGGATACCGGGGGTGACCCGGTCGGGCGGTACATCGCCCGTACGCCTAGGCCGTGCGGCAACATTCGGGGCCGTCCGTCGTCGTCATCGTGATTCGCCTGCCAGTGACCATCTTCCTCAGCCTCTCGTCGGTGGCCCGTTTTGCCGGGCCCGCCGTCATGATGACCCACCCATTTCGCCACCGCGACCACATTTACGACGCTGCCCCCACCTGGGGTTCAGCCGCCGTTCACCTGGATCCGAAGAGCTCCAGGAGTTCGGTCTTGCCGAACATGCGGGCGGTGTCGAGCGCGGACGGAGTGCCTGCCTCCGGATTCGCCCCGGCGGCGAGGAGGGCGCGGATCACGGCGTCCTCGCCCTTGAAGACGGCGCCGGCGAGCGGGGTCTGTCCGCGGTCGTTGGCGCGGTCGGCCTCGGCGCCGCGCTCCAGGAGGACGGTGACCGCGGCGGCGTGGCCGTGGTAGGCGGCGAGCATGACGAGGGTGTCGCCCTTGTCGTTGGTGAGGTTCGCGGGGACGCCCGCGTCGAGGTAGGCGGCGAGGGCGTCGGCGTCACCCGCGCGCGCGAGGTCGAAGACCTTGGACGCCAGCTCGATGACCTCGGGGTCCGGAGTCTCGCTCATCGGGTGGGACCGCCTTTCTCCTGCTGTGTCGACCTGTGCACGGCAAGCGCGGCCGTACGAGTGAATCGACAGGGTACTGCCCGTCCGGGGACATGACGGCGCCCGACCGAGGCAAAGATCACGACATCCGATACCGGCGCCACCCCTAGCGCACGTCGGGTATTTCGCCACCCGGGACGGCGTCCGCCGTCCGCCGGTCAAGTGAAATCACCCGTTTTTCACTCTAATGCACCTTTAGTCACATAGATACTTGCTGTGAACCTGGAAGAACTCATGGTGACTGTCCCCTCAACCAGGAGAACAACCAATGATCCTGTCCATCTCAGGCGTGGTCCTGCTCGGCATCATCTGCTTCCTGTTCTTCAAGAAGGACGGGATGAAGGCCTCGCACGCCCTCGTCAGCGCGCTGTTCGGCTTCTACCTCGCGGGCACCGCCATCGCCCCGAGCATCACGGCGGGTGGGCAGAGCCTCGCCGGTCTCCTGGGCGGGATCAAGTTCTGACGCCCTCCAGTCCCTTCCGTCGATTCCATCGATTCAGGAGTACTTCGTGGCCCGGCGACCACTCCCCCGCATTCTGAGCAGCGGCAGCGCGCAGATCGCTCGCAGTCGAGAGATCGCGCGCTCGGCCGCCGACAGCGCCACCGACGTGCTCCATCCGCTGATCACGGTCTCCCGCGGTCTGCGGAAGCTGGCCGCGACCGCGCGTGCCAAGTGGGCCGCGACCCCGAAGGAGCGGCGTGGTCCCACGCTGCTCCTGGTCGCGGCCTGCGTCCTGGTCGTCGCCCTGATGCCGTACGGGCCGCTCCTCGCGCTCGTCGCCCTGATGGGCGCGGCCGCCTGGAAGGGCCGTGAACGGCCGGTCGTGAAGACCGGGCCCGACGACGCGGAGGTCGCCCGGCTCAAGGGCCTGTACGAGGCCCTCGTGCCGTACTTCTCCGTCCCCGACGACCCCTCCCCGCTCTTCGCCCACGGCGGCGACTGGAGCGGCGCCTTCGCGGAGCACGCCTTCGACGAGGACGGCCGGCTCACCCGGCTGAGGATCGCCTATCCCCCCTACTTCACCGACGGCGAGCCCGCCGCACGCGCGCGCATCGAGCAGCTGCTGCACGCCAAGTCCGGGCGCGGCCGCGAGTACCTCTTCGACTGGGACGAGGAGGGCAACCGGCTCGTCATGAGCGTGCTGCCCGCCCTGCCCACCACCATCGCCGCCCAGCGCTTCGTCACCGTGCCGGGCGAGACCGTCCTCGGCTTCACCGACGCCGACGCCGTGCAGCGGACCGTGCCCGTCGTCTCGGCGGACGGCACGCAGGACGCGCCGACCGTCGTCTGGCGCACCGGCCCCCGCTCCACCGAGCCGCACCTGCTCGCCGTCGGCCAGCCCGGCAGCGGCACCACCTCGCTGCTGCGCTCGATCGCCCTCCAGGCCCTCCCCACGGGGACGTGCTGATCGTCGACGGCGGCGGCACCGGCGAGTACGCGTGCCTGACCGGCCGCGACGGGGTCCTCGCGGTCGAGTGCGGGCTCTCGGCGCCCTCGCCACCCTGGAGTGGGCGGCGCACGAGACGGAGCGGCGGCTGATCGCCGCGAACCGGGCCCGGCAGGCCGGCCTCCCGCCCGGAGGACACCCGCCGCCCGCTGTGGGTCCTGCTCGACCGGCCGGGCGTCCTCGGCCACCTGGCCGCCGCCGACGGCCGCCCCGACCCGCAGGAGCTGCTCCAGGTGCCGCTGCGGCACGGGCGCGCGGCGCAGGTCACGGTGGTGGTCGCCGAGCAGTTCGACAGCGTGGACACCCTGGGCGAGGCGGTACGGACCCACACCCGGGCCCGGATCGTCCTCGGCCCCGCCTCCCCGGAGCAGATCGCCTCCGTCCTGGGCGCCCGGCCGCACACCACGCCGACGCCCGAGGTCCCGGCGGGACGCGGCTACGCGCGCCTGGGCACCGGCCCGGTCCTGCGGCTCCAGGTGCCGGCGACGCCCGACCCGTACGACGACGGGACGAGCGAGGCGCACCGCCAGGCGGTCCTGGAGCTCCTCCCGGAGCGCCGCGCGCTCCGGCCCCGGCGGCGCCGGTCATGGCCAAGGCCCCGGCCGCGGCCTCGGACACCGTCTCCTTCTCGGCCGTCGCCGCGCCCCGGACACGGTCGCGCTCTCGGCCGCCGCGGTCGAGGCGGCCCCGGCTCGGCGCCGGAGCCGGCCCCGGCGCCCCGCTCCGAGGCGGGCCCCACCCGGCCCCGCTCCACAGGCCCGTCCCGCGGAGGGCTGAGCACCCGCGCCGAGCAGTACGGAGGGTCCCGCGCGCGCGTGGGGACCCTCCGTACGTCCGTGTGACGGGCTACGCCACGAACGACCTGGGGTTCCGATCCTCCGCCGCCCACGCCGGACTCGACCAGGCGGGCGCGGCGGCGAGCCGGACGGCCGCCTCGTCCGCGACGGGGCCGCCGACCGTGAAGGGCAGCCGGACGAAGCCCTCGAAGGCGCCGTCGACGCCGAAGCGGGGCCCGGAGGGGACGCGGACGCCGACCCGCTCCCCGCCTCGGCGAGCCGGGAGCCGAGAGGCCGCCGGTGCGGACCCAGAGGGTCAGACCGCCGCGCGGGACCGAGAACTCCCACTCCGGGAGCTCCCGGCGGACGGCGGCGACGAGCGCGTCCCGGTTCTCCCCGGCCTGCTCCCGGCGGAGGCTCACGGCTTCCTCCCAGCCGCCCGTCCGCATGAGCCAGTTCACCCCGAGCTGCTCCAGGACGGGGGTGCCGAGGTCGGCGTACGCGCGCGCGGCGACCAGGGAGCGGATGACGTCGGGCGCGGCCCGGACCCAGCCGATCCGCATGCCCGCCCAGAAGGCCTTGCTGGCCGAGCCGACCGTGAGGACGGTGGCGCCCGCCGGGTCGAAGGCGCAGACCGGGCGGGGCATCTCCAGGTCCTCGTCCAGGTGCAGTTCGGCCATGGTCTCGTCGACGACGAGCACCGTGCCGGCCGAGCGCGCCGCCTCGACGAGCTGCCGCCGCTGGTCCTCGTCGGCGAGCGCGCCGGTCGGGTTGTGGAAGTCGGCGACGACGTACGCGAGGCGGGGCGCCGCGTCCCGCAGCACCTGCCGCCAGCGGGCAGGTCCCAGCTGCCGAGGCCCTCGGCCATGGCGACGGGCACGAGCCGGGCGCCGGCCGAGCGCATCAGCTGGAGGATGTTGGCGTACGAGGGCGATTCGACGGCGATCCGCTCGCCGCGCCCCGCGAAGAGGTGGCAGATGGCGTCGATGGCGCCCATGGCGCCGGTCGTGACCATGATCTGCTCGGGCATGGTGGGGATCCCGCGCGCGGTGTACCGGTCGGCGAGCATCTGGCGCAGCGCGGGCAGCCCGGCCGGGTAGTCCCCGTGCGTGTGGGCGTACGGCGGCAGCTCCTCCAGGGCGCCCTGGACGCCCCGGGTGAGCCAGGGCTCGGGCGCGGGCAGGGCGGCGCAGCCGAGGTCGATCATCGAGCCGAGGGCCTCGGGGGCAGCGGTTCGAGGCCGCGCGCGGGCAGCGGGTTCCCGGCGGGCACGGAGGTCCAGCTGCGGCGCCGCGCCGGGACTCCAGGAAGCCTTCGGTGCGCAGCGCCTCGTAGGCCGCGGCGACCGTGGTGCGGCTGACGGTGAGCGCGAGGGCGAGTTCCCGCTCGGCGGGCAGCCGGGCGGCGACCGGGACGCGTCCCTCCAGGACGAGCAGCCGGATGCCGTCGGCCAGGGCGCGGTAGGCGGGCGGCTTGCGGACGCCGGGGCCCGCGGGCCGGGGCTGCTGCGCCTGGAGTTGCCGGGCGAGCTGAGCCGGTCCCACCGCCGAAGTCCACTGAGCCATGGAAATCAGTCCACCTTCCTCGAATTGGCCATGGTTGGCACCCGATGCCCCGCCACAGAGTGTCATGGGTCAGTCCACTACCACCACCTTGGGGGGCAGTTCCTTGTCCATCGCCTCCGGTCCGCGCGGCCGGCACCTCACCCGCCGGCTCGTCCAGCTGTACGCCGGGCTGACGCTGTACGGGGTGAGCTCGGCGCTGCTCGTGCGCAGCGGGCTCGGCCTGGAGCCCTGGGGCGTCCTCCACCAGGGTCTCGCCGAGAAGACCGGTCTGACCATCGGCGTGGTGTCGATCGTCGTCGGCGCGGTGGTGCTCCTCCTGTGGATCCCGATCCGGCAGCGGCCCGGACTCGGCACGGTCTCCAACGTGTTCGCGATCGGTCTGGCGATGGACGGCACCCTGGCCCTGGTCCCGGACGTCGACGGCCTGGCCGGGCGGATACCGCTGCTCCTGCTCGGCATCGTCCTCAACGGGGTCGCGACCGGCCTGTACATCGCGGCGCGCTTCGGGCCCGGCCCGCGCGACGGCCTGATGACCGGTCTGCACCGGATCACCGGCCGGTCCATCCGGCTGGTGCGGACGTCCATCGAGGTGGTGGTGGTCGCCACCGGCTTCCTGCTCGGCGGCTCGGTCGGCGTCGGCACGGTCCTCTACGCCCTGGCGATCGGACCGCTCGCCCAGTTCTTCCTGCGCCGGTTCGCCGTCCCCGAGCCGGACTCCGTCCCCACCCAGGTCGCCACCGGGACACCGGAAGGCGCCATACTGCGGCCGTGACTCGCGTACGCCACCCCTATCTCGACCATCCCTCCCCCCTCGCGTTCGCCCATCGCGGCGGCACGGCGAACGGCCTGGAGAACACCGCGGCCGCCTTCCGCCGGGCCGCCGCGGCGGGCTACCGCTATTTCGAGACCGATGTGCACACCACGTCCGACGGGGTGCTCGTCGCGTTCCACGACGCGACCCTCGACCGGGTGACGGACGCCTCGGGCCGGATCCGCGACCTGCCGTGGGCGGCGGTGCGGGAGGCCCGGGTGGCCGGGAAGGAGCCCCTGCCGCTCTTCGAGGACCTCCTGGAGGAGTTCCCGGAGGCCCGCTGGAACGTGGACCTCAAGGCCGAGTCGGCCCTCGCGCCGCTGGTGGACCTGATCCGCAGGACCGACGCCTGGGACCGGGTCTGCGTGGGCTCCTTCACCGAGTCCCGGATCGCGCGGGCCCAGCGCCTGGCCGGTCCGCGGCTCGCCACCTCGTACGGGGTGCGCGGGGTGGTCGGGCTGCGGCTGCGCTCCTGGGGCGTCCCGGCGGCGCTGCGGGCCGGGGCCGTGGCGGCCCAGGTCCCGGAGCGCCAGGGCGGGGTCCCGGTGGTCGACCGCCGGTTCGTCCGGGAGGCGCACGCGCGCGGGCTGCAGGTCCACGTGTGGACCGTGAACGATCCGGCCCGGATGAACTCTCTCCTCGACCTGGGGTCGATGGCATCATGACCGATCACCTGGAGACGCTGCGCGGCGTACTCACCGACCGGGGAGCGTGGATCTGAGCCGCGTCCAGGCCACGGGGACGAACGAGGAGGGGCGGCCGTGACCGCTGACACCACCGAGCCCGAGGAGTACGCCGCGGGCCCCGCCGAGCGGAAGCGCGAGCAGCGGGGCTGGTACTTCTACGACTTCGCCTGCTCGGTGTACTCGACGAGCGTGCTCACCGTGTTCCTCGGCCCGTACCTGACGTCGGTGGCGCGGGCCGCGGCCGACGCCGAGGGCTTCGTGCACCCGCTGGGGATCCCGGTGCGGGCGGGCTCGCTCTTCGCGTACGCCGTGTCCGCCTCGATCGTGGTCGCGGTCCTGGCGATGCCCCTGGTGGGCGCGGCGGCGGACCGCACGGGCCGGAAGAAGCCGCTGCTCGCGGCGGCGGCGTACGTGGGGGCGGCGGCCACGACGGGGATGTTCTTCCTCGCGGGCGACCGCTATCTGCTCGGCGCCTTCCTGCTGATCGTGGCGAACGCCTCGCTGTCGGTCTCGATGGTGCTCTACAACGCCTATCTGCCGCAGATCGCGGAGCCCGACGAGCGGGACGCGGTCTCCTCGCGCGGCTGGGCCTTCGGCTACACGTCCGGCGCGCTGGTCCTCGTCCTGAACCTGGTCCTGTACTCGGGGCACGACTCCTTCGGCCTCACGGAGGGCGAGGCGGTCCGCATCTGTCTGGCCTCGGCGGGCGTGTGGTGGGGCGCCTTCACGCTCGTGCCGCTGGCGCGGCTGCGCGACCGGCGGGTCCGTCCGGAGGAGGACGGGCGGGCGGCGAGGGCTCCGTCGGCAGCGGCTGGCGCCAGCTGATCGCGACGCTGAAGGACATGCGCCGGCACCCGCTGACGCTCTCCTTCCTCCTCGCCTACCTCGTCTACAACGACGGCATCCAGACGGTGATCTCGCAGGCCTCCCTGTACGGCTCGGAGGAGCTGGGACTCGACCAGACGACGCTGATCACGGCGGTCCTGCTCGTCCAGGTGCTCGCGGTGGCGGGGGCCCTGTGGATGGGGCGACTCGCCCGGACGCACGGCGCCCAGCGGACGATCCTGGGCTCGCTGGCGGTCTGGACGCTGATCCTCGCGGCGGGCTACTTCCTGCCCGCGGGTTCGCCGGTGTTCTTCTACTTCCTGGCGGCCGCGATCGGCCTGGTCCTGGGCGGCAGCCAGGCCCTGTCGCGTTCGCTGTTCTCGCATCTGGTGCCGCGCGGCAAGGAGGCGGAGTACTTCTCGGCGTACGAGATGAGCGACCGGGGACTGAGCTGGATGGGTCCGCTCGTTTTCGGTCTCGCGTATCAGCTGACCGGAAGCTATCGGGATGCCATCATCTCCCTGGTGATCTTCTTCGCCGTCGGTTTCGTCCTGCTCGCCCGGGTTCCCGTCCGGCGTGCGGTGGAGGCCGCGGGAACCCGATACCCGACCGTATTTAGACGTGGCGGTGAAAGGGCGGTAGTGTACGCGTTTGGCCTGCCAGGCGGACCGTTACTGCGTGCTGCTTTGGTGAAGACACCGGGTCACATCTGCCGTCAGATGTGACAAAACGGGCACTGGTGGGTACAACAAGGGGCGGCACGACGGGCGACGCATGACCCGGCACGGGAATCTTTACCGCCGACCGGACGTTGACCGGATAACGACGACAGCGACACCTGTCCTGTGGGCGACAAGCCCGGGAGGCACGATTCATGAGTGAGCGAGCTCTTCGCGGCACGCGCCTCGTGGTGACGAGCTACGAGACCGACCGCGGCATCGATCTGGCCCCGCGCCAGGCGGTGGAGTACGCATGCGAGAAGGGGCATCGTTTTGAGATGCCCTTCTCGGTCGAGGCGGAGATTCCGCCGGAGTGGGAGTGCAAGGTCTGCGGAATCCAGGCACTCCTGGTGGACGGGGACGGACCTGAGGAGAAGAAGGGCAAGCCTGCGCGTACGCACTGGGACATGCTCATGGAGCGGCGCACCCGCGAGGAGCTGGAGGAGGTCCTCGCCGAAAGGCTGGCCGTCCTGCGTTCCGGCGCCATGAACATCGCCGTGCATCCGCGCGACAGCCGCAAGTCCGCCTAGCGGACCGCCGCGAGAGCACAACGCCGCGGGGCCCGGTACACACCACGTGTACCGGGCCCGCGGCGTCATGCCCGCGCGAGGGCGCGGGCACGGAAGAGATCAGGGCATCAGCGGCGGGCGGGGCTCCTGGGGCCCACGAGGGCCCTGGGAGGCGTCCTCGCGGATGACCTCACCCTGGACGACCTTTCCGTCCGGCCGGTGGATGCGGGCCTGCTGGAAGGCGTCCTGGAGGCTGCCGGGGGGTGCGGCGCTCATCCGGCGCTCGACGGCCCTCTCCGCGTACCGCCCGAGGAACGAGCGGACCCGCGGGATCAGCAGGAGCAGACCGGCCGCGTCCGAGAGCAGGCCGGGGATCATCAGGAGCAGGCCGCCGAGCATCAGGAAGCCGTTGCGGTCGTCCGCGCCGGCCCGGTCGGCGGGCGAGGGCGTCCCGCCGCCCTGCGCGGCCGCCTGGGCCTGCTGGAAGGTCGAGGTGAGGTTGCGGAAGGCGCGGCGGCCCGCCCGCTTGACGACGGTGGCGCCGAGCACGGCACCGCCGACGAGCAGGACGAGGACGGTCAGTCCGCCCGCCGCGTTCGCCACCACCGTGAGCAGCCAGATCTCCAGGACCAGCCAGGCGGCGACGCCGAGCGGAAGGAACGTACGCGCGCGTGAGCGCTTGGGGGCGAGGGGAGGCGGTGCGCCGGTCGTCATGGTCCCCAGTGTGCCTGGCGCCCCGCCGGAACGTCGTAAAGGAAGGATCAGCGCGGAAGGCGTGCGGACGTCAGGAGGACTTGCGGCCGAGCAGCTTGCCGACCTTCTCCGCACGCGCCGTCAGACCCCAGCCGGTGACCCGCCACAGCGCCTCGACGACGATGTTGCGGCTCATCTTCGAGTCGCCGATCTCGCGCTCCACGAAGGTGATCGGGACCTCGACGACATGGAAGCCGGCGGCGATCGCGCGGCGGGCCAGGTCGACCTGGAAGCAGTAGCCCGCCGAGGCCACGTCCTCCAGGCCCAGGCCCTCCAGGGTCTCCTTGCGGAAGGCCCGGTAGCCGCCGGTGACGTCGCGGATCGGCACGTCGAGCATCACGCGCGAGTAGAGGCTGCCGCCCTTGGAGATGAACTCGCGGGACTTCGGCCAGTTCACGATCCGGCCGCCCGGCACCCAGCGGGAGCCGAGGACCAGGTCCGCGCCCTTGAGGGCGGTGAGCAGCCGCGGGAGCTCCTCGGGCTGGTGGGAGCCGTCGGCGTCCATCTCGACGAGGACGCCGTAGCCGTGCTCGATGCCCCACCGGAAGCCGGCCAGGTAGGCGGCGCCGAGCCCCTCCTTGCCCTTGCGGTGCAGGACGTGCACGTGGTCGTCCTCGGACGCGATCTCGTCCGCGAACTTGCCCGTGCCGTCGGGGCTGTTGTCGTCGGCGACGAGAACGTGCGCCTCGGGTACGGCCTCCCGCACCCGCGCCACGATCGGCTTGATGTTCTCCGCCTCGTTGTAGGTCGGAATGATCACCAAGGCCTTGCCGAGCGGGCCGTAACGCCTCTGGCCACCGTCGTTCACTACTGCCCCTTCGGATACATACGCAGGCCCCACCATAGCGAGGTCCCCGGTGTGCTCCGGCGTGGCGGGTCGAGTGGTCCGGGTGACAGACCGGACGGAAGGGACCACCGGGACGTGTGACGTGCGGTGCGGGGCCGGGCGTCCTTCGGTCCGATCCCGGGATCCGCTGGCTGCGGGTCGACCGGGAGCCGTTGTCTACTGAACGTCCGGGCCCCACCCGGGTCGCACCTTCCGCCGGAGAAACCTTCCCTCGCGGCCGAGGCGCGGGCGGCGTTCGGCTACGGCGTGGGGGTGCGGTCCGGTCGGACGTCCTGTGGTGGACGCGGTGAACCTACCCGCCCCCGACCGGCGACTGTCAATACCCGCTTGACCTGCGGAGATTCCCAGAAAGGCCAGGCCGGAGGGGAAGATCCGCAGGTCGGGGACAAGCGTGCGGGGCAGTGACCCGAGGGGCGAAATGTCCTATATCACTCGTTCGGTCGTACGAACACCGTCTGTCCGTACACCACCGTGCGCAGACAGACGGGGAGATCGACACCGGGCGACAGATCGGGCAGACCGGGCGTTCCGGACCGGGGATCGGTGGACCAGCGGGCGACCCGGTCGTCGGGCGCCTGCACGACGAGCTCCTCGGTGCGCCAGATCGCGTAGTCGGCGGGGGCGCCGGGGACCAGCGTCCCCGCGTCGTCCCGGCCCACGGCCCGCCAGCCGCCCCGGGTGTGGGCGGTGAAGGCGGCGCGGGCGGAGACCCGGTGCTCGGGGTCCGGTGGAAGGCGGCGGCGCGCACGGTGCCCCAGGGGTCCAGCAGGGTGACCGGGCTGTCGGAGCCGAAGGCCAGCGGCACGCCGGCGCGCAGGAGCGCCGCGTACGGGTTGAGGTGCGGGCCCGCTCGGCGCCGAGGCGGTCGGCGTACATGCCCTCCTCGCCGCCCCACAGGGCGTCGAAGGCGGGCTGCACGGAGGCGGTGAGCCCCAGCTCGGCGAAGGCGGCGATCGTCTCGGGGGTGAGCATCTCGACGTGCTCGACGCGGTGGCGGGCGGCCCGGATCCGGGCCAGGCCCAGCTTCTCGGCGGCGGCCCGGACGCCCTCGACGACGGCGGTCACGGCCGCGTCCCCGATGGCGTGGAAGCCGGCCTGGAGACCCGCCTCGGTGCAGGCGACGACGTGCAGGGCGACGGCGGCCGCGTCCAGGTGGGCCGAGCCGGTGTGCCCGGCGTGGTCGGCGTACGGCTCGTGGAGGCAGGCCGTGTGGGAGCCGAGGGAGCCGTCGGCGAACAGGTCGCCGGCCGCGCCGAGGGCGCCCAGGGCCCGCGCCCGCTCGACGTCGAGGTCGGCCCAGTAGCCGACGACCCGGGGACCGGCCTCCTCTCGCGCGAGGTCCAGGAGGCCGGTGAAGTCCTCCTCGGAGGAGATCTGCGGGCCGCCGCACTCGTGCAGGGTGCCGATGCCGAGGGAGGCGGCGTGGGCGCGGGCGGCGCGCTGGGCCTCGGTGCGCTGCTGCGGCGACACGGCGGCGAAGGCGGCCGCGCGGACCGCGTGGTGGGCGTCGCCGGTGAGCGGCCGCTGCCCGTCGTGGAAGCCGTCCAGGTCGCGGACGCCGGGCACGAGGTCGAGCAGGGCGGTGGTGACGACGGCCGAGTGGACGTCGATCCGGGTCAGGTAGAGCGGGCGGCCGCCGGTGAGTTCGTCCAGCTCGTCCCGGGTGAGCGGGCGGCGCTCGGGCCAGCGGGCGGCGTCCCAGCCGTGGCCGATGAGGATGCGGTCCTCGGGGCGGGCGGCGGCGTGCGCCCGGATCAGCCCGGCGGCCTCGGCGAGCGAGGCGGCGGCGGACAGGTCGAGGCCGGTGAGGGCGAAGCCGGTGGCGGTGGTGTGCACGTGCGCGTCGACGAACGCCGGGGTGACGAGGGCGCCCTCCAGGTCGACCACCTCGTCCACGCCGGACGCGAAGGCGTCGGCCGCGCCCTCCGAGCCCACCCAGGCGACGTGACCGCGCTCCACCACCATGGCGGTGGCGAAGGGGTCGGCGGGGCTGTGGACTTCTCCACCGCGCAGCAGCACGGTGCGGTGTTCGCCGGCAGACGTCGTGGTCTCACTCATGCACACCAGGCTAGGACCTGCCGGGGCACGGTTTGTCCGGCAGGTCCCCGGGCGGTCCCGGCGCGTCAGATGCGGGGCGGCCTGGCCTCGTACGGCGTGGACAGGACGACGGTCGTGCGGCTGGAGACGCCGGCCTGGGAGCGGATGCGGCTGAGCAGGTGCTCCAGCTCCAGCGGGGTGGCGACGCGGACCTTGAGGATGTAGTTCTCGTCACCCGCGACGCTGTGGCAGGCCTCGATCTCGGGGATGTCGGCGAGCCGGTCGGGGGTGTCGTCGGGGGCGCTGGGGTCGAAGGGTTTGACCGAGATGAACGCGGTGAGCGGCAGGCCGACGGCCTCCGGGTCGACGACGGCGGCATAGCCGCGGATGACACCGCGCTGCTCCAGGCGGCGGACGCGCTGATGCACCGCCGACGTGGACAGGCCGGTGGCCTTGCCCAGGTCGGTGTAGCTCATGCGCCCGTCCTTGACCAGCAACTCCACGATCTGACGATCCAGCTCCTCCATGCGGTGACCCTATTGCCCCGGGCGGCCGGGGGCACGGCCGGGGGCGACGCGTATGGGGCGCTTTGGGCGGTCACGGGGCACCTGCGACGGGCATGTGACGAACGCCACAGGTTTGCGTCCTGCCCGGGTCGGCGCCTCACGATTATGCGGAGTTCCGCATGGGAAGTGCTTGCTGTGGTCGAGGCCGCACAGATCCGGCCGACCCAGCCAAGGGGGAGATTCCCAATGCAGGAGCCTGTTGATTCGGTCGACACGTCCGACGAGCTCGACGCGTACGACACCTTTGAGATGTTCCGGGTGGTCTGCCCGGAGTGCGCGCGGCCGATCGCGCTGCTCGCGGACGAGGACGCGCTGCCGGAGCACGCGCTCTGCGCGTCGCCGTGGAACCCCTTCGTCCTGACGGTCTGCCCGGGTACGGGCCTGGCGGCTTCCGAGGCCCGCCCGACCGACGACGTCCTGGTGGGGGTCCAGGAGCAGGACACCGCGCTGCTCCTGACGCTCCCCCAGGGACTCGACTGGCGCACGCAGCCCTTCTCGCACGTCGGCGGTCCGGGCTCGCGTCCGATCCGGGTGCCGCAGATGCGGCGCGCGGCCTGAGCCGTCCGGCTACCAGTAGCTTCCCCGCACCATCGCCGCGAGCGTGGCGTGGTGCAGGATCAGGCCGTCCGGGTCGCCGGGCACCTCGACCTCGCCGAAGTGGGCCTGGCGGTACGCGATCCTGAGCATCACGATCGCGTGCCGCAGCGCCGCGTAGAGCGTGTGGAACTCCATGTCGCGCGGGGTGTGCCCGGTCAGTTCGGCGTACCGCCGCTCGACCGCGTCGCGCCGCAGGAAGCCGGGGAGTCCGGGCTGGCCGAAGCCGACGGTCAGGTCCTGGAAGAAGCGGTGCAGGTAGACGGTCCAGCCGAGGTCGACCTCGCGGGGGACGTACGCCGCCATCTCCCAGTCGAGGACGGCGGCGGGCGTGAATCCGTCGTAGACGATGTTCCCGATGCGCGCGTCGCCCCAGCCGAGGACGGCGGGGCCCTCGTCGGCCGGCCAGTGCTCCTCCAGCCAGTCGAAGGCCGACTCGATGAGCGGTGAGGGCGCGAGGCCCTCCACCACCCAGGCGTAGTAGGCGCGTTGGGCGTCGACGTGGCGGCGCAGCGGGCTCCCGGTGCCCTCGGGCAGCAGGAACTCGGCCTCCTTCGCGGGGAACTGGTCGTGCAGCCGCGCGAGTACGGAGACGGATTCGGCCTCCAGGCGGGCGCGTTCGGCGTCGGTGGCGGCGTGCAGCCAGTTCCCCTCGTACGTGTAGGGCATGACGTCCGGCGGGACGCGGCCCTCGGCGCGGGCCATCACGAAGAAGGGGGCGCCGAGCGGTTCCGGGTCCTCCTCCAGCCAGAGCACGCGCGGCACGGGGACGTCGGTGTGCTCGCCGACGAGGCGCATCACGCGGTGCTGGCGCGCCATGTCGTAGACAGGGAAGACGGTGTACGCGGCGGGGTCGGCGGCGAGCCGCAGGGCGCAGCCGCGTACAGGGGCGTCCGGGTGGTCGAGGTCGAAGAGCAGGGTCTCGCTGGACATGCCGTTGGAGCCGGGGACGGCGAGGCCGTCGACCCGGGCCCCGGGCAGGTGCCGGTCCAGCCAGGCGGTGAGCCGCCGGCCGAGCTCCTCGGGGTCACGGGTGGTGGTGCGGGGGCGCGGGGCGGTGGCCAAGGGGCGCTCCTCAGGGGGCTGTCGAGGTGTGGTCGGCGAAGCCGCTGGGGTCGTGGCGGCCGAAGGAGCCGTGTTCGAAGATGCCGTAGCCGGTGTGGCCGTCGAGGGTGAAGCGGGCGGCGTGGTCGGTGACGCCGTAGGCGGCCATGGGGTGGGCGGCCGGGTCGGAGAGGTCGTAGACGCGGCGGTCGGTCCAGCCTCGGCCCTGCCAGGTGCCGTGCTGCCAGTCGGTGGCGGGCGGGTATCCGGCGCCGACGGCGAGCGGGGAGGAGGCGAGGATCTCGACGCCGATCTCCAGGGGTTTCCCGGCCGGGTCGGTGAGGTGGACGGCGGCCCGCTCGGGGTGGCGGGTGCCGGGGCGGTAGGTGATCTCGGTTCGGGGCCAGCCGAGTTGGGTGTCGCGGCGGCCGTTCCGTACGAGCAGGGCCTCGTTGAGGGTGCGGTAGCCGTCGGCGTCCTCCTGGGCGATGACCATGAGGAAGCGGTCCTCGAAGCGCATCGGCATCCAGAGCCAGTGGAAGCCCTCGGGGCGGAACTCGGCGGCGCGGCCGGGTTCCTCGCCGGGGAGCGGGCGCACGCCCCAGCTGCGGTCGCGGGTGCCGGTCCACTCCCCGCCGTGACGGTGAACTCCTCGCCGCCCGCCCTGATGGTGCCCTCGCAGTGTCCGGCCTGGACGAAGCGGCGGCCTTCGAGGGTGAGCCGGCCGCCGTGGCGCTGGGTGTGGTGGGGCTCCCAGACGGCGGGGAAGTCGCCGGTCCAGGCGAGGTCGAAGGAGAGTCCTTCGGGGTCGTCGGGGTCGGCCGCGCAGTGCAGGGAGAGGCGCCGGAGCGGTTCGTCGACGGTGATGGTCAGCGGTCCGACGGAGAGGTTCATGCGGTCGTCGCCGAGGGCGTCGGAGGCGCGGACGGCGTGCAGGCGGTCGCCGGTGCGCAGGGTGGCGTAGGCGTCGACGACCCCGGTGTTGGGGTAGACGCCGAGCCCGGCGATGAGCAGGGCGCGGCCGGCGTGGTCGAAGACGTGGAAGATGCAGCGGTCGTAGGCGTTCCGGTCGCCGCTGACGTGGTGCTTCATCGAGAGCGGTGCCTGGTGCACGGGGTATTCGTCGAGCGCGACGGGCCGGTCGTCGTCCACGGCTGACCTCCTGAGCGGCGAGTGGGATCTGACGGTACGTCAGGTCTTGGCCGGGGGGCCAGAGCCGTGCACCGGGTACCGGGCGAACTGTCGCCCGAATCCGTCCGGCGGTGACCCCGGCCGCCGGGGCGCGTTGGTCCGGGCATGACCACGCTGTACACCACTCCCAGCGGTTACGGTCGGCACCGGCAGGCCGAACCGCGCGGTGAAGAATCGGTTCCTCAGCCGGCGGTGCCGATGCCTTCGCCCGTCCCCGTACCGGCGCACGCGCAGGCCCCGGCACAGGCGCAGCTGAAGCCCCCCGTCCCCGCCGATCCGCCCATCTACCGGGACGTGCTCTCCCTCTGGGCCAGCCAGGGCCGGACCCTGCCCGGCCACCGCGACCAGGAGTGGACCCGGCTCGCCGCCGGACCGGTCTGGGCGGACCGCACCGTGCGCGTCAGCGGGACTCTGGTCCGACCAGGTGACGGGCGATGACCACGCGCTGGATCTGGTTGGTCCCCTCGACGATCTGGAGCATCTTCGCCTCGCGCAGATACCGCTCCACGGGGAAGTCCGCCGTGTAGCCGTAGCCGCCGAGCACCTGCACCGCGTCCGTCGTGACCCGCATCGCGGCGTCCGTGCAGAAGAGCTTGGCCATCGCCGCGCACCGGCCGAAGGGCCGCCCCTCGTCCCGGAGCCGCGCCGCCTCCAGATACAGCGCCCGCCCGGCCTCGACCGCGGTCGCCATGTCGGCGAGCAGGAAGCGGAGCCCCTGGAAGTCGGCGATCGGCCGGCCGAACTGACGGCGCTCCCGCGCGTACGCGACGGCCTCGTCCAGGGCCGCCCGCGCCAGGCCCACGGCACAGGCGGCGATGCCGAGCCGCCCCGAGTCCAGGGCGCCCAGCGCGATGGCGAAGCCCTGCCCCTCCGCTCCGAGGCGCCGGTCGTCGGCGACCCGCACCCCGTCGAAGTGCAGCTGCGCGGTGGGAGAGCCCTTCATGCCCATCTTCCGCTCGGGAGGGGCGGCGCTCAGCCCCGGCGCGTCCCCGGCACCAGGAAGGCGGTGATGCCCCGCGCGCCCGGACCGCCGGTGCGGGCCATGACCGTGCAGAAGTCCGCGATGCCGCCGTGCGTGATCCAGGCCTTGGTCCCGTCGATCACCCAGTCGCCGTCCCCTCCCGCACCGCCCGGGTCCGCAGCGCCGCCGCGTCCGATCCGGCGGAGGGTTCGGAGAGGCAGTACGCGCCGAGGAGCCCGCCGCCCAGCATCGCGGGCAGGTGCGCGGCCCGCTGCTCCTCGGTGCCGAAGCCGGCGAGCGCGTGGCACGACAGGGTGTGGACGCTCACCCCGAGCCCGACGGTGAGCCGGGCGGCGGCCAACTCCTCCAGGACCTGGAGGTAGACCTCGTACGGCTGGCCGCCCCCGCCGTACTCGGGGTCGTACGGCAGTCCCAGCAGCCCGGAGCGGGAGAGCAGCGCGAACACCTCGCGCGGGAAGCGGCCGGCGGCCTCCTCCTCCGCGGCGCCCGGGGCGATCTCCCGCCGGGCGATGTCACGCACCAGGGCGAACAGCTCCCGGGCCTCGTCGGTGGGCAGCCGGCGCTCCACGCCGTCCGCGGTGCTCTCGGCCATGACCGGACGCTCCTCCCTGCCGGGCGCGCGCGGGCGCGGCGATCGGGGAGTATGCCCGTTCCGTACCCGCCGATCACACGGCCGCCCACGATCCACACGGTTGCCCCTCCCACCGCGCGCGGTCGCCTCCGTCACCTCACATGAGGCCCGCACGGGTGACCAGGACGGCGAGCAGCACGACCAGGGTCCAGCCGAGGACGTGCTCCAGGATCTCGGGCCCGTCCTCCCGGGGGCCGCCCGTACGGGCGCGGGCGAGGAGACCGGAGTGGGTGAGCGAGTTCATGGCGACCACCTTGCGCCACGGAGGCGGCCCCGGGGTAGAGACGTCGGTCACGCCCCCCGGCGCCGCCGCCCCGCCTCAGACGATCCCGAGGGCCTCCAAGGCCTTGCGCTGGGCGGGCGTGGGGCGGTCGGGGAAGTAGAGGTAGCAGACCCCTCCTGTGCCGGAGACCACTTTGCCGCTCGCGTTGTAGCGCTTGGTGCGGAGCCAGATGTTCTCCCACTCCCGCCGCCGGTAGACCCGGCGGACGGCCTCGTCGGTCGGGGAGGCGGGGTCGTTGGCGATGACGTCGCCGTCCGGGGTGAAGCCGATGACGGTCATCAGGTGGCCCGAGGTGCCGTATCCGGCGCCGGTGAGTTCTTCCTTGCGGAAGGACTGGGACGTTATGGCCGGGATGCCGGCCGCGACCAGCGATTCGAGCTCGGTGAGCGAGCGGAGCCGGGTGACCACGGCGTTCATGTCGGGGTAGGTGGCGGCGTAGGCGGCGTTGAAGGGCCAGTTGCCGCAGCCCTGGTACTGGTGGTCGTAGGTGAAGCGGGCCGCGTGGCAGACCTGTGGGTCGGCGAAGGCGGGGTCGACCCAGGACAGCTGCTCGGCGGTGGGGCGGCGGCCCCAGTACTCGATGATCATCTGGGAGGAGGTCGGGCTGCACCAGGCCTCGCCGCCGTTGTCGTACTCGGGGTACTGGCCGACGTGGATGTTCTGGGAGTAGCGCGGGACGGTCAGCTCGTGGTCGAGGCCGGGCTCGGAGGCCGGGACGGTGAAGCGGTCCGGGATGTCCGAGGCCATGGCGCCGAGGCGCCAGACCGTCGGGGTGAGGCCGCTTCCGGGGGTGCGGTACAGGGTCAGACGGAGGCGGTACGAGCCCAGCCGCAGGCCGCTCGCCGCGTCGTCGATCGCGAAGGTGTCGGTCCAGACGGTGCTCCTGCCGTCGGTCTGGTCGTCGACGGAGGTGCGCCGGATGTCCTCGTCGCCGGAGGCCCAGCGGCCGAGCACGTACCAGGGGTGGTGGCGCCGTCGGAGTACGTGCCGGACAGCTCGACCTGGAGCCAGGTGCCGGGCGGCGTCTCGGCGTTCCAGGAGGCGATGACCTCGGTGGCGGGCACGGCCGGGGTGTGGACGGGCGAGGTCCAGCTCGCGTACTCCCAGGCGGAGGTGCGGCCGGTGTGCGGGTCGGTGTAGTCGAGGCGTCCGGCGGGGGCGTCGAGGACCAGGCCGGGGCGGTGGCCGGACACCGCCCGCGTACCGGCCCTCGTGCCGCACCTCCAGTCGGTGTACGAGGACCAGAAGCGGTTGTCGACGAGCCCGGCGGCGGGGCGTGGCCCGCTCGGCGCCGGCGGTCTCGCAGCCCTCGGAGGCGCAGTCGGCCGCGCAGTCGTCGCCGGTGCAGGCGGAGCCGGGGCGGCCGCGAGGCGGGTCCGGCGGCGGCCGTTCCCGCGGCGGCCGCGAGCGCCGCGGCGAGGACGGTCCTGCGTGGGGTGGAGCTGGTCATGGACGGTGACCCCAGTCGAGAACGGTGGGCGTACGGAGCGGTGGACACACAAGGCTGGTGGGCGTACGGGGCGGTGGACACACAAGGCTGGTGCGCGTACGGAGCGGTGGACACACAAGGCTGGTGGACGTGCGGAGCGGTGGACACACAGGGCTGGTGGGCGTACGGGACGGTGGACGCACCGGTCCGGTGCGCTTACGGGACGGTGCCGCGGGGTGGCGCGGGCCCACTATCCCGGCTTCCGCGGGGCCTCCGCCAGCACTTCGACCCGCGTCGCCGCACCAATATTGGTCTCCACCACTGACGGCGGTACCTCCCTGACCTGCGGCGGTGCCTGCTCCCCCGGGGCCCGGTCCGGAAGGCAGGCCCTACCCTGGGGGCCATGAACGACCTCGACCGCGCCGCGCAGGCGCTGCTCCGGCTGCCGCCCTCCTGCGGACCGGTCCGGCTGGTCGCGGTCGACGGGCACGCGGGCTCCGGCAAGTCCACGCTCGCCGGCCGGCTCTCCGCGGCCCTCGGCGACGCCCCGTCCTCCGGCTCGACGACCTCGCCACGCACGAGGAGCTCTTCGCCTGGACCGGGCGCCTGCGGGAGCAGGTCCTGGAGCCGCTCTCGCGGGGCGAGACCGCGTCCTACCGCCCGTACGACTGGCGGCTGCGGCGCTTCGGGGAGGCGCGGGCGCTGGCTCCGGCGCCGGTGGTGCTCGTCGAGGGCGTCGGCGCCGGCCGGCGGGCGGTGCGGCCGTTCCTGGCGTGGCTGCTGTGGATGGAGCGGGGCGCCGAGGACTCGTGGACGCGGGGACGCCGGCGGGACGGACCGGAGCAGGCCTCCTTCTGGGACGGCTGGACCGTGGCGGAGACTCGCCACTTCGCCGAGGACCCCTCCCGGCCCTTCGCCGACACCCTGGTACGGGAGTGCCCGGAGGGGTACGACTGGCTTCCCGGGCCGTCCGTGACAGCGGGCACGGACCAGATCATCACGCAAAGTGACGGCTTCCTGTCGGTGAACTGAGGGCGCGAAGTCCGCTTCCGCAAGTGCCTCAACTTCGCTTGACCCAGGGGCGTACAGGTCTTACGTTCTGAATGTGCGGCTTTTCGGAGCCGCCGCGGACACGAAGCCCCCGGTTGTTCCCCCGTGATCGGGGGCTTCGTTCTGCCCTCGGAAGGCCTCCCGAGCCCCCTGCGAGCCCCCTTCCGACCCCTTCGCGCCCCCTGAAGCTCACCCAGGGTCACCGCTTCCGGATCATGCGCTTCTCCTTAAGCGCGCACCCCTGCGCAGGTACGATGCCCCCAGGTGCGGTCAAATCCCGTCCATGCGATGACGGTTGTGGGGGACTCGATGGACATCGGCACACCGGGGTCGCAGACCCCGGCCGAGCTCGCCTGGCTGCGCGGAGTCGACGCCTACACGATGGGCGCGTATCCGCAGGCGGAGGACGAGTTCCGGACGGCGGTACGGATCGATCCCGGAATGGCGGACGCCTGGCTCGGGCTGCACGCGCTCCGGGTCGACACCACGACCGCGCTGCTGCGCATGTACCGCAACCGCGAGCGCTTCGGCGAGCAGCGCACCCGGTACCGGCGCACGCTGAACTCCTGGTACTGGCTGGGCTGGTGGGTGCAGCCGGTCCTGGAGAGCCCGCGCGACCTGCTGCTCGCGCACGCCTCCCACTGGCTCGACGGCCGCCACGTCCCGGAGCTCGACCGCGCCCTCGCGGGCCTCCCCCCGGTCGACACCGACCCGCAGGTGCGCTTCCTGCACGCCTGCCGCGCCTACCTCGTCAAGGACTGGGACCAGCTCGTCCGGCACACCGAGACCCTCGTCGACGACCCGCTGCTCGGCATCGAGGCCGGGCTCTTCGGCGGCATGGCCCGGGTCCGCCTGGAGATGTACAGCCAGGCCGAACCGCTCCTGTCGGCCTCGCTGATGCGGTGCCGCAGCGAGCAGCCGCAGCGCAAGGAGCTGCGCTACTGGCTCGCCCGCGCCCACGAGGGCACCGGGCGCAGCGCCGCCGCCCTGCCGCTCTACCGGGCGGTGCACCGGATCGACCCGGCGTTCATGGACACGGCCGCCCGGCTCGCGGCGATCGCCGAGTACGACGGCTTCGAGGGGTACGACGGCGTGGACGACCCGGCCGGCCTCGCGACGGTCGCGCGGGGCTCCCTCGGCGGGGGCCTCGGGCAGGACGCGGTGGACACCGTGCCGGGCGCCGAGCCCGACCCCGGCGGGCTCGGCGACGGGCTGCGGCTCGCGCCCGAGCCGGTGCCGCCGCCGCCCCGTCGCACCGCCCGAGACCGTACGGCAGAAGGCGCCGCTGCCGGGACAGCCCGTGCCGCCGCGCTTCCCGGCCGGCCCCACCGATCCGGTGCTGCTCGCGGAGGCGCTCGCCGAGCTGGAGGGCATGGTCGGGCTCGAACCGGTCAAGCGGCAGGTCAAGGCGCTCTCGGCGCAGCTGGAGATGGCACGGCTCCGCGCCGGGCAGGGGCTTCCGGTCCAGCCGCCCAAGCGCCACTTCGTCTTCTCCGGCCCCTCGGGCACCGGGAAGACCACGGTCGCCCGGATCCTGGGACGGGTCTTCTACGCCCTCGGGCTGCTCGGCGGCGACCACCTCGTGGAGGCGCAACGGGCCGATCTGGTCGGCGAGTTCCTGGGCCAGACGGCGGTCAAGGCCAATGAGCTGATCGACTCGGCGGTCGGCGGGGTGCTGTTCGTGGACGAGGCGTACGCACTCTCCAACACCGGCTACAGCAAGGGCGACGCGTACGGCGACGAGGCCCTCCAGGTGCTCCTGAAGCGCGCCGAGGACAACCGCGACCACCTCGTGGTCATCCTGGCCGGCTACCCCGAGGGCATGGACCGGCTGCTCAGCACCAACCCCGGCCTGTCCTCCCGGTTCACCACCCGGGTCGACTTCCCCTCGTACCGCCCGCTGGAACTCACCGCCATCGGCGAGGTCCTCGCCGCGGCCAACGGGGACGGCTGGGACGAGGAGGCCCGGGACGAGCTCCGCTCGATCAGCGGGCACGTCGTCGAGCAGGGCTGGATCGACGAGCTCGGCAACGGCCGCTTCCTGCGGACCCTGTACGAGAAGTCCTGCGCCTACCGGGACCTGCGGCTCTCCGGATACGCGTCGACCCCGAGCCGGGAGGACCTCGCGACCCTCCGGCTCGCCGACCTCATGCAGGCGTACGGCGAGGTCCTGTCGGGCCGCGGTCCGGTGGACCGCGGCCCGCAGCAGGAGCCCCCGGGCTACTAGGGAGCCGCGACCGGACGCACGCGGTGGGCGGGATCGCGGACCTCGCCCACCAGCATCTCCAGGACGTCCTCCAGGGCGACCAGGCCGAGGACCCGGCCCGAGCCGTCCGCGACCTGCGCCAGGTGCGTGGCGGCGCGGCGCATCACGGTGAGGGCGTCGTCGAGCGGCAGCTCGGCGCGGAGCGTCGCCATCGGGCGCCACAGCCGCTGCGGCACCGCCCGCTCCCGCTCCTCCAGGTCGAGGACGTCCTTCACGTGCACGAAGCCCATGAAGGTCGCCCGGCCCTCGGCGCGGACCGGGAAGCGGGAGTACCCGGTGCGTACGGTCAGCTCCTCGATCTCGCGCGGGGTGACCGTCGGCGGGACCGTGACGAGGGAGGCGGGGGCGATCAGGACGTCCGTCACCGGGCGGGTGCCCAGTTCGAGGGCGTCCTCCAGGCGCTCCTGCTCGGCCGGGTCGAGCAGTCCCGCCTGGCCCGCGTCCTCCACGAGCCGGCCGAGCTGGGCGCTGGTGAAGACCGCCTCCACCTCGTCCTTCGGCTCGACCTTGAACGCCCGCAGGACGAACCGGGCGCAGGCCCCGAGCGCGGCCGTGACCGGCCGGCAGAGCCGGGCGAAGCCGACGAGGCCGGGGGCGAGCCGGAGGGCGGTGCGCTCGGGGTCGGCCATCGCCAGGTTCTTCGGGACCATCTCGCCGATGACGAGGTGGAGGAAGACGACCGCGGCGAGGGCGACCACATAGCCCAGCGGATGGATCAGCCCCTCCGGGACGCCGACCGTGTGGAAGACCGGTTCGAGGAGCCGGGCGACGGTCGGCTCGGCGACGGCGCCGAGCGTCAGGGAGCAGACGGTGATGCCGAACTGGGCGGCGGCCATCATCTGCGGCAGGTTCTCCAGGCCGTGCAGGACCTGCTTGGCCCGTGCGCCGCCGAGCGGCTCGATCTGGCTGCGCCGGACGGAGACGAGGGCGAACTCGGCCCCGACGAAGAAGCCGTTGGCGAGGACCAGGAGCACGGCGAAGAGGAGTTGCAGGGTGCTCATCGGACCGCCTCCGCGGCGACGGGCACCGGGGCGGCGGAGGCGCCCACCACGTCCGGGACGGAGAGCGACGTCTCGTCCGGGTCCGGGGCGGTGCGGACGATCCGCACCCGCTCGGCGCGGTAGCGGTCGACCTGGCGCACCGAGAGCCGCCAGCCGGGGAGCTCCGCCCGGTCCCCGGGGCCGGGATGCGGCCGAGGAGGTCGGCGACGAGCCCGGCGACGGTCTCGTACGGCCCGTCGGGCACGTCGAGGCCTATCCGGCGCAGGGTGTGGACGCGGCAGGAGCCGTCGGCCTCCCAGGCGGGGCGGCCGTCCTCGGCGGGCGCGGCGGCCAGCTCGGGGCGTCCGTCGGCGGCGGTGTCGTGCTCGTCGCGGACCTCGCCGACGAGCTCCTCGACGATGTCCTCCAGGGTGACGACCCCGGCCGTGCCGCCGTACTCGTCGACGACCACCGCGATCGGCTGCTCCCGGCGCAGCCGCTCCAGGAGCGTCTGGGCGGGCAGCGTCTCGGGGACGAGGAGCGGCGGGACCGCGATCCGTCCGACGGGGGTGCGCAGGCGGGCGTGCGGGGCGACGGCGAGCGCGTCCTGAGATGGACCATGCCGACGATCTCGTCGATGCGGTCGCGGTAGACCGGGAAGCGCGAGAGGCCGGTGGCCCGGGTGAGGTTGAGGACGTCGGCCGCGGTGGCGTCCCACTGGAGGGCGCTGACCTTCACGCGCGGGGTCATGACCTGCTCGGCGGTGAGGCCGCCGAGGGACAGGGTCCGTACGAAGAGGTCGGCGGTGTCCTGTTCGAGCGCGCCGGCCTCGGCCGAGTGCCGGGCGAGCGAGACGAGCTCGCCGGGGTGCGGACCGAGTCCAGCTCCTCGGTGGGCTCGACGCCCAGGAGCCGTACGAGCCGGTTGGCGACCCGGTTGAGCAGGGAGATCACCGGCCGGAACAGCGCCGAGAAACGGCGCTGCGGGGTGGCGACGAAGCGGGCGACCTGGAGCGGCCGGGAGACCGCCCAGTTCTTCGGCACGAGCTCGCCGACCACCATCTGGACGGCGGAGGCGAGCAGCATGCCGATCACCACGGAGATCCCGGAGACGGCCCCTTCGGGCAGTCCGGTCGCGGTGAGCGGGGCGTGGAGCAGCCCGGCGAGCGCGGGCTCGGCGAGCATGCCGACGACCAGCGAGGTGATCGTGATGCCGAGCTGGGTGCCGGAGAGCTGGAAGGACAGCTCGCGCAGGGCGGTGACGACGGTGCGGGCGCGCCGGTCGCCGGCGGCCGCGGCCCGCTCGGCCTCGGCGCGCTCGACGGTCACGAGACCGAACTCGGCGGCCACGAAGAAGCCGTTGGCGAGGATCAGGAGGAATGCCGCGCAGAGCAGCAGGAGGGAGACGATCATGCCGCCGCCTCCGGGGAGGGGCGGCGCAGGTACTACCGGACGATCCGTCCATTGCTGGAGGGAGTCACTCCTCGGGTCGAAGGGTGGTCTCGCGGGCCGCGGTCGCGGCCCTGCACACGCGAGACGGTGGTGCCGCTCGGCACCACCGTCTCCAGAGTAGTCATGGGAACGCCCCGAGGGGCAGGGGGTCGGCCCCGGATGGGGGACGAACGGGGGATTCCCCCCGTACGGCTCGGGGTCTCAGCGGGTTTCCGCCACCGTGCCGTGGCTCTCGGCCAGGGCCCGCAGGGCGCGGGCGTCGCGGATCGCCGATTCCTTGGCGATGCCGGGCTGGATGCCGAGCGCGGGCAGGCTGGTGCCGTCGCTCAGGTCGAGGAAGACCCACGGGTCGCCCGGACGGAGGTTGACCCGGAGGATCTCCGCCCAGGCGAGCCGCCGGGTCCTGGTGATGTTGACGACCGTGACGCCCTCCTCGTCGGCGACGACCTTGGGGCGGCTCAGCAGGACGAGGACCCCGGCGAGCAGCGCGGCGGTGAAGACGAAGCTGGCCCGCTCCCCCGGCCCGAGCCGCTCCAGCAGCAGCGCGACGCCCGTGATGACGACGAACATCGCCAGCCCCATGGTCAGCAGGATCGCCCGGGTGCGCCCGGGACGGAAGGTGACCGGGAGGGCGGGCGTCGGGGACTGCGACATCGGGGGTTCCTCAGTGCCTGGTGGGACGTGCGGGCCGGGCTGCCGTCAGAGGCGGCAGGCGTGGATGGCGGTGGTGAGGATGGCGCGGGCGCCGATCTCGTACAGGTCGTCCATGATCCGCTGCGCCTCCTTGGCGGGGACCATCGCGCGGACGGCGACCCAGCCCTCGTTGTGCAGCGGGGAGACGGTCGGCGACTCCAGGCCCGGGGTGAGGGCGACGGCCTGCTCCAGGTGCTCGGCGCGGCAGTCGTAGTCCATCATCACGTACGAGCGGGCGACGAGGACGCCCTGGAGGCGGCGCATGAACTGCTGCACCTGCGGGTTGTCGTCGGAGGCGCCGTGGCGGCGGATGACGACCGCCTCGGAGGTCAGGATCGGCTCGCCGATGACCTCCAGGCCCGCGTTGCGCAGGCTGGTGCCGGTCTCCACGACGTCCGCGATGATCTGGGCGACGCCCAGCTGGATCGCGGTCTCGACGGCGCCGTCCAGGTGGACGACGGAGGCGTCGATGCCCTGGTCGGCGAGGTGCTTGGCGACGATGCCCTCGTAGGAGGTGGCGATCGTCATGCCGCCGAAGTCCTCGGGGCCCTTCGCGGTGCCCGGACGGGTGGCGTAGCGGAAGGTGGAGCGCCCGAAGTTCAGCGGGAGGATCTCCTCGGCGCTGGCTCCGGAGTCCAGGAGCAGGTCACGGCCGGTGATGCCGATGTCCAGCTTCCCGGAGGCGACGTAGATCGCGATGTCCTTCGGACGCAGGTAGAAGAACTCGACCTCGTTGTCCGGGTCGACCACCACCAGTTCCTTGGACTCCTTGCGCTGGCGGTAGCCGGCCTCATGGAGCATGGCCGACGCAGGTCCGGAGAGGGAACCCTTGTTGGGGACGGCGATGCGCAGCATGGGGTGGGCTTCCTTTGCCTGGGAGTTTCGGGGAGGGAGGGACGTGTGTGCTCAGAGGTGGGCGTAGACGTCGTCGAGCGAGATCCCGCGGGCGACCATCATCACCTGGACGTGGTACAGCAGCTGCGAGATCTCCTCGGCGGCCGCTTCCTTGCCCTCGTACTCGGCGGCCATCCAGACCTCGGCGGCTTCCTCGACGACCTTCTTGCCGATGGCATGGACGCCCTTGTCCACCAGCTCCGCGGTGCGGGAGGTGGCCGGGTCGCCGGTCTCTGCCTTGAGCTTGAGCTCGGAGAAGAGCTCTTCGAAGCTTTTACGGGTTCCGTTCGCCATGATGGTCCTAAGAGTACGGGGTAAGGGGTGCGCGCTCAGCGCCAGGGTTCGCTGACGGTGCGCAGCGTGGTGGCGGTGGCGACGGCGGCGGTGACCGCTTCGTGGCCCTTGTCCTCGGAGGATCCTTCGAGGCCGGCCCGGTCGAGCGCCTGCTCCTCGTTGTCGACGGTCAGGACGCCGAATCCGACGGGTACGCCGGTGTCGATCGAGACCTGGGTGAGGCCGTGGGTGACGCCCTGGCACACGTACTCGAAGTGCGGCGTTCCGCCGCGGATGACGACGCCGAGCGCCACGATGGCATCGTAGCCGCGCCCGGCGAGGACCTTCGCCACGACCGGGAGCTCAAAGCTGCCGGGGACGCGCAGGAGCGTCGGCTCGTCGATGCCGAGCTCGCCGAGGGCGCGCAGGGCGCCGTCGACGAGACCGTCCATGATCTTCTCGTGCCACTGCGCCGCGATGACCGCGACCCGGAGGTCGCCGCAGTTCTTCACGCTGAGGACGGGTGCGCCCTTGCCGCTCATGTCTCTCCTAGTCGATCTTGTGCGTATGTGCTTACTGGTTGCCGCAGGTGGAGGCCGGGGAGCCGTCCAGCCAGGGCAGGTCGTGTCCCATCCGGTCCCGCTTGGTGCGCAGGTAGCGGAGGTTGTGCTCGCCGGCCTGGACCGGCATGGGCTCCGGCCCTCGACCCGCAGGCCGTGGCGGGTGAGGGCCTCGATCTTGTCGGGGTTGTTGGTCATCAGGCGCAGGCTGCGGACGCCGAGGTCGCCGAGGATCCGCGCGCCGGCCGCGTAGTCGCGGGCGTCGGCGGGCAGTCCGAGCTCCAGGTTGGCGTCGAGGGTGTCGCGGCCCTGCTCCTGGAGCTCGTACGCGCGCAGCTTGGAGAGCAGGCCGATGCCGCGGCCCTCGTGGCCGCGCAGGTAGACGACGACGCCGCGCCCCGCCTCGGTGATGCGGTCCATGGAGGCCTGGAGCTGGGGGCCGCAGTCGCAGCGCAGGGAGTGGAAGATGTCGCCGGTCAGGCACTCGGAGTGGACCCGGACGAGGACGTCCTCGCCGTCGCCGATCTCGCCGTGGACGAGGGCGACGTGCTCGACGCCGTCGACGGTGGAGCGGTAGCCGTACGCGGTGAACTCGCCGTGCGCGGTGGGGAGCTGGACCTCGGCCTCGCGGCGGACGGTCGGCTCGGCGGAGCGCCGGTAGGCGATCAGGTCCTCGATGGAGATGATCGTCAGTCCGTGCTTGCGGGCGAAGGGCACCAGTTCGGGCAGGCGGAGCATGACGCCGTCCTCGCCGGCGATCTCGACGATCGCGCCGGCCGGGCGGAGGCCCGCGAGGCGGGCGAGGTCGACGGCGGCCTCGGTGTGGCCGTTGCGGACGAGGACGCCGCCGGGCTTGGCGCGCAGCGGGAAGACGTGGCCGGGGCGCACGAAGTCGGACGGCTCGTGGTTGCCGGAGGCCAGCATCCGCAGGGTGGTGGCGCGGTCGGCGGCGGAGATGCCGGTGGTGACGCCGTGGGCGGAGGAGGCGTCGACGGAGACGGTGAAGGCCGTACGCATCGACTCGGTGTTGTGCTGGACCATCTGCGGGAGTTCGAGGCGCTCCAGCTCCTCGTCCTCCATGGGGGCGCAGATCAGGCCGCGGCACTCGCTCATCATGAAGGCGACGATCTCGGGGGTGGCCTTCTCGGCGGCGATGACGAGGTCGCCCTCGTTCTCGCGGTCCTCGTCGTCGACGACGACGACGGGGCGGCCGGCGGCGATGTCGCGGATGGCCTGCTCGACGGGGTCGAGGGCGAGGTCGGTGACGTCCCAGAGGGGCACGGCGGCGTTCATGCGTGGGCTCCCTTCAGAGCGGCCGGGGCGGTGCGGGTCCGGAGCCACCAGTCGCGCATGCCCCAGGCGACGAGGGCGAAGTAGATGACGTAGACGAGGCCGGAGAAGGCGAGGCCGCTGTTGAAGGCGAGCGGGACGCCGACGAGGTCGACGAGGAGCCAGGCGAACCAGAACTCGACCAGGCCGCGGGCCTGGGCGACCATCGCGACGAGGGTGCCGACGAAGATGTACGCGTCGGCCCAGGGGCTCCAGGAGAGCGACGGGTAGAGGGTGAAGAGGCCGCCGACGGCGAGGGTGCCGAGGGCCGCGCCCCCGAGGAGCAGTCCGCGCTCCTTCCAGGTGGCGAAGCGGACGGCGATGGAGCCGTCCTGCGCCTGCTGCTTGCCGCGGTTCCACTGCCACCAGCCCCAGGCGGCGACGCCGATGACGAGGAGCTGCTTGCCGACGCCGCCGGAGAGGTGGGCGGAGGCGTAGGCGCCGACGAGGATGACGCCGGAGAGCAGCTGGGCGGGCCAGGTGAGGATGGAGCGGCGCCAGCCGAGGGCGAGCGCGATGAGTCCGATCGTGTTGCCGATCATGTCGGACCACATGATGTGCTGGTCGAAGACGGTGAACGCCTCGGAGTTGAGCCAGTTCACTTCTCGTTCTCCTTGGCGTCGGCGCCGAGCAGCCGCTCGACGTACTTGGCGATGACGTCCACTTCGAGGTTGACCGGGGCGCCGGACCGCTTGATGCCGAGCGTGGTCAGGTCGAGGGTGGTGGGGATGAGGCTGATGGTGAACCAGTCGTCGCCGACCTCCACGACGGTGAGGCTGACGCCGTCGACGGTGATCGAGCCCTTCTCGACGACGTACCGCGAAAGCGCCGCGGGGAGGCCGACCTTGACGAGTTCCCAGTGCTCGGAGGGGTCCGCTCCAGGATGGTGCCGGTGCCGTCGACGTGGCCCTGGACGATGTGACCGCCGAGGCGGCCGCCGACGGCCATGGGCCGCTCCAGGTTGACGCGGGAGCCGACTTCGAGGGCGCCGAGGCTGGACCGCTTGAGGGTCTCGGCCATGACGTCGGCGGTGAACTCGCCGTCGCCGAACTCGACGACCGTGAGACAGACACCGTTGACGGCGATGGAGTCGCCGTGCTGGGCGCCTTCCGTGACCAGGGGGCCCCGCAGCCGGAAGCGGGAGGCGTCCTCCAGCTGCTCGACGGCGACGACCTCGCCCAGTTCTTCGACGATTCCGGTGAACACGGTCAGACTCCCTTGAGGGTCGGGACGGCGGTGATGCGGATATCGGATCCGATGTGCGTGGTCTCGGTGATGTCGAGCCGCAACGCGCGCGTGAGGGTGGTGATTCCGGCGTCGGCGAGGGCGGCGGGGCCCGCGCCGAGGAGAACGGGGCGAGGTAGCCGACGACCTGGTCGACGGCGCCCGCGGCGACGAAGGAGCCCGCGAGGGTGGGGCCGCCTTCGAGGAGGATCGAGCGGATGCCGCGCGCGTACAGCCCGGCGAGCAGCTCGTGCACGCCGACGCGGCCGTCGTGCAGGGGCAGCCGGAGCAGTTCGACGTCGGGCAGGTGCCGGGTGTCGGCGTCCTCGCCGACGACGAGCAGGGTGGGTGCGGCGTCGTCGAGGAGCCGGGCGGTGGGCAGGAGCTCGGCGCGGGTGTCGAGGGCGACCCGGAGCGGCTGGGTGGCGCCCTCGACGCCGCGGACGGCGAGGTGCGGGTCGTCCGCGCGCAGCGTCCCGCCGCCGACCAGGACGGCGTCGGCCTCGGCGCGGAGCCGGTGGACGTCGGCGCGGGACTCGGCGGAGCTGATCCAGCGGGAGGTGCCGTCGGCGGCGGCGATCCGGCCGTCGAGGGTGGCGGCGTACTTCCAGCGGACGAAGGGCGCTTCTCGCGGACGGAGGTGAGCCAGGCGAGGTTGCCGGCCTCGGCCTCGTCCTCCAGGAGGCCCTGCTCGACCTCGATCCCGGCGGCGCGGAGGGTGTCGGCACCGCCCGTGGCCTGCGGGTTCGGGTCGCCGACCGCGTACACGACCCGGCTGATCCCGGCCTCGATCAGGGCCTGGGCGCAGGGACCGGTGCGGCCGGTGTGGTTGCAGGGTTCGAGGGTGACGTACGCGGTGCCGCCGCGGGCCAGGACGCCGGCCGCGCGCAGGGCGTGGACCTCGGCGTGGGGCCGCCGCCCGCTGGTGGAAGCCTTCGCCGACCTGGTGTCCGGAGGCGTCGGTGATTACGCAGCCGACGACCGGGTTGGGGCTGGTGGCGCCGAGACCGCGTGCGGCGAGCGCGACGGCGCGTCGCATGGCGGTGATGTCGGCCTGCTGGGCCACCGGGTCCTCCTGCCTCTTCGGGCACGGACTCCGGGGCCTGTCGATGACGACAGAGAGCGGGAAGGACGCCTCGCACAGGGTGCGCCGAGGCCGCGTCCTCCGGGTACGCCCATCGGCGATGCCGATGCGGCGACCAGCGGACGTACGGCCGGCACACCCCTGGAAGGGGTCACCCGCCGCGCACTGCCTCCCATCCGGACTTTCACCGTCGGTCCAGGAATTTCACCTGGTCAACCGGCCGCTGGCTTGCGGACGGGTCGCGGACTATACCGCCGGTTCGGAATTACACCGACCCCGGAGTGCGCTGCTGCTGATACAGGGCCAGTGTGCCACGCCTCGCGTGAGGCGATAGCCCTGAACCCTGTGGGCTGGATCACAGATTCCCACAGGATCCTTCTTTGGTCCAGACCTATTGACGCACTGGTCTAGTCCTCTTAATCTCCGTGTCACCTCCGAGGTAACGGTCCGCCGGGGTGCGCACTCCACGGGCCCAACACGACCCACCCCCCTGTTCGTTGTGTTTCCCCACCTCCCCAGGAGGAACCGATCGTGCTGTCCCCCACGGCAAAGAGAGCCTCGCTGCTCGCGTCCGGCGCGGCCGTCGCCGGGCTGCTGCTCAGCTCGCTCTCCGGCGGCGTCTCGTACGCGGCCGACAACGAGTCCTGTCGCCCCGACGGGCTCTACAAGACCCCCGGCGTCGACGTCCCGTACTGCTCGGTCTACGACACCGAGGGCCGCGAGAAGATGGGCGCGGACCACCAGCGCCGGGTCATCGGCTACTTCACCGGCTGGCGCACCGGCAAGAACGGCCAGCCCGCCTACCTGGCCAAGGACATCCCGTGGGACAAGATCACCCACATCAACTACGCCTTCGGCCACGTCGGCGGCGACAACAAGCTCTCCGTGGGCACGGACGGTCCGGACAACGCGGCCACCGGGATGACCTGGCCCGGTGTCGCCGGTGCCGAGATGGACCCCGCGTACCCCTACAAGGGCCACTTCAACCTGCTCAACAAGTTCAAGAAGCAGCACCCGAACGTCAAGACGCTGATCTCGGTCGGCGGCTGGGCGGAGACCGGCGGCTACTTCGACGACAACGGCAACCGGGTCAGCTCCGGCGGCTTCTACTCGATGGCCACCAACGCCGACGGTTCGGTCAACCAGGCCGGGATCGACACCTTCGCGAACTCCGCCGTCGACTTCATCCGGAAGTACGGCTTCAACGGCGTCGACATCGACTACGAGTACCCGACGACGATGAAGGACTCGGGCAACCCGCTCGACTGGCAGCTCTCCAACGCGCGCCGCGCCGGGCTCGTGCAGGGCTACGCGGCCCTCATGAAGTCCCTGCGCGAGAAGCTGGACACGGCCGGCGCCGCCGACGGCAGGCACTACCTGCTGACCGTCGCCGCCCCCTCCTCCGGCTACCTGCTGCGGGGCATGGAGACCTTCCAGATGCAGAAGTACCTGGACTACGTCAACATCATGTCCTACGACCTGCACGGCGCCTGGAACGAGTACGTCGGCCCCAACGCCTCCCTCTTCGACGACGGCAAGGACGCCGAGCTCGCGGCCGCCAACGTCTACGGCTCCTCGCAGTACGGCTCCATCGGCTACCTCAACACCGACTGGGCCTACCACTACTTCCGCGGCTCCATGCCGGCCGGCCGGATCAACATCGGCCTGCCGTACTACACCCGCGGCTTCAAGAACGTGCAGGGCGGCACCGACGGCCTGTGGGGCAAGGCCTCCGCGACCACCTGCCCGGCCGGAGCCGGCCTCACCAAGTGCGGCGACGGCGCCTCCGGCATCGACAACCTGTGGCACGACAAGGACACCAACGGTGCCGAGTCGCCCGCCGGCTCCAACCCGATGTGGCACGCCAAGAACCTGGAGAAGGGGATCGTCGGCGACTACGTCACCCAGTACGGCTTCCCGGCGAACACCACCCTGACCGGCACCTACGCCCGCAAGTACGACGCCACCCTGGTCGCGCCGTGGCTGTGGAACGCGCAGAAGAAGGTCTTCCTCTCCACCGAGGACGAGCAGTCCGTGGCCGCGAAGGCCGACTACGTGGTCGACCGCGGCATCGGCGGCACCATGGTCTGGGAGATGGCCGGCGACTACGCCTGGAACGCCGGCAAGGGCCAGTACGAGATGGGCTCCACGCTCACCTCGCTGATGTACGACAAGTTCAAGGCGGCCACCCCGTACGGCGCCAAGAAGTCGAACAAGGCGCTGCCGACCCAGGCCGTGAAGATCGACACCCAGTTCACCGAGTTCAAGCTGGGCGACTCGAACTACCCGATCACGCCGAAGGTCAAGATCACCAACAACACGGCGACCACCCTGCCCGGCGGCACGGAGTTCCAGTTCGACTACGCCACCTCCGCCCCCGCCAACGCCTCCGACCAGTCCGGCTTCGGCACCAAGGTCATCAGCAGCGACCACACGGGCTCCAACGTGGGCGGCCTGAAGGGCGACTTCCACCGCGTCTCCCTGAAGCTCCCGGCCTGGCAGTCGCTGGCCCCGGGCGCCACGATCGACCTGGCGTTCAACTACTACCTGCCGGTGTCCACCCCTCCAACTGGACGGTGAACATCAACGGCACCACGTACGCCCTCACCGGCGACCTGGCGCGCGGCACGACGGTCGTGGAGCCCGGCTCCACCACCCCGCCGACCACTCCCCACCACGCCGCCCACCACCCTCCCACGACTCCCCCCACCACGCCGCCGACGACCCCGCCGACGACGCCGCCCACCGGCTGCACCGCCCCGGCGTACGTGGCCGGCACGGTCTACAACGCGGGCAACGAGGTCTCCCACAAGGGCCACAAGTGGAAGGCCCAGTGGTGGACCCAGAACGAGGAGCCGGGCACGACCGGCGACTGGGGCGTCTGGAAGGACCTCGGCACCTGCTGACCCTCCCCCTCCGGTGACCCCTCCGAATGACCCCCGGCGGCGCACACTCACGGCCCTTGCCGCCGCCGGGCTCCCACCGCGCCGCGCCTCCTGTCCGGGGCGCGGCGCGGTCGTGTTCGTGGCCGCTCCCGGGCCGTACACGGGATACGGGATCCCTACGGAACAGCTCCTCCTGTGCCGCGTCCCGCGCCCGCAGCAGGGCGCCGCGCAGGACCGCCGCGTCCCCAGGGCGGTGGCGCGGACCTCCGTGCGGAGCGGGAGAGCGCGGTGAGTTCGGCTTCCACGCGGGCGGCGAGGGCGGGGCCGCCCTGGTGGCCGGTCTCGCCGGCGAGGACCACGCAGCCGGGGTCGAGGACGGAGACGACGGCGGCGGCGCCGACGGCGAGGCGGCGGGCGAGGGCGTCGAGGAAGGCGCGTGGTCCGAGGAGAGGGCGTCGGCCGGGTCGAGGCCGTGGGTGGTGGCGAGGGCGGCGACGGCGGCCGCGCAGGACAGCTCGTGGAAGCCGCCGTCGCAACCGGTCGCCGAGGGGAGGCCGGAGGTGCCGGGGACCGGCAGGAAGCCGATCTCTCCGGCGCCGCCGGAGGCTCCCCGGCGGAGCCGGCCGTCGAGGACGACGGCGGCGCCGACGCCCTGGCCGAGCCAGAGGAGGACGAAGTCCTCGCGGTCGCGGGCGGCGCCCTCGCGGAGTTCGGCGACGGCGGCGAGGTTGGTCTCGTTCTCGACGAGGACGCGGGCGGGCAGGCGTTCCTGGAGGACGGCGATCAGACGGCGGTGCCAGGCGGGCAGCCCCGAGGAGTCGCGCAGGTCGCCGGTGGCGGGGTCGATGAGGCCGGGGGCGCCGACGGCGACGCTGTGGAGCCGGTCGGCGCCCGCTTCCTTCACGGTCCGCTCCAGGAGCGCGACCGCCTTCTCGACGGCCGCTTCCGTGCCGCCGTCGTCGCCGACGGGGACGGAGGCCTCGGCGAGCGGGGTGCCGAGGAGGTCGGCGACGGCGACGGAGACCGAGCGGGTCCGGACGTCGAGGGCGGCGAGGTGGGCGCGGTCGGCGACGATCCCGTACAGCTTGGCGTTGGGGCCGCGGCGCTCGGCTCCGGCCTCGCCGACGACGTGGACGAGCCCGGAGTCCTGGAGCCGCTCGACGAGGTCGGCGACGGTGGGGCGGGAGAGTCCGGTGAGGGTCTTGAGCTGAGCGGCCGTCAACGGGCCTTCGTCCTGGAGCAGTCGCAGGGCGAACCGGTCGTTGATGGCTCGTGCGGTGCTCGGGGATGCGGCCATGCGGCGATCCTCTCAGACGCGCGGAGAGCGGGGCGCGCTCCGGGGTCTATTTATCAGGCAGGGTTCCTGATAGTTTACGCGGCACACCACGGCACACCCACGACCCCAGGGAGGGACCATGGCGGCGGAGACCGTCACAAGCCCCGAACGCCTCCGGCGGGCGCGCTTCGCCATCGCCGCCGTCTTCTGCGTGCACGGCTCGGTCACCGGCAGCTTCGCGACCCGGATCCCCTGGATCCAGGAGCACGCGGGCGTCAGCGCCGGACAGCTCGGGCTCGCGCTCGCCTTCCCGCGCTCGGCGCCTCCCTGGCGATGCCGCTCGCCGGGGCCGTCTCGCACCGCTTCGGCGCCCGCACGACGCTGCGCGGCCTGCTCACCCTGTGGACCCTCGCGCTCACGCTGCCCTCGCTCGCCCCGAACGTCTGGGGCTGTGCGGCGCGCTCTTCGTGTACGGGGCGACCGCCGGCATGTCCGACGTGGCGATGAACGCGCTCGGCGTCGAGACCGAGAACCGGCTCGGCCGCTCGATCATGTCGAGCCTGCACGGCATGTGGAGCGCGGGCGCCCTGCTCGGCTCCGCCGCCGGCACGGTCGCCGCCCACCTCGGCGGCGACGCCCGCCTGCACCACCTGATCGCGGCCCTCGTGCTCACCGCGCTCGGCCTGGCCTTCTGCCAGGGCGTGCTCGACGTCCACAGCGCCCCGGAGGAGGAGCCGCCGCCGCGCTTCTCGCTGCCACCGAAGTCCGCGCTGGTCATCGGCGCCATCGGCTTCTGCGGGGTGTTCGCCGAGGGCGCCAGCCTCGACTGGTCGGCCGTCTACCTCCGGGGCGAGCTGGGCAGCTCGGCGGGGCTCGCGGCCGCCTCCACGACCGCCTTCGCGCTGACGATGGCGGTGGCGCGCCTGGTCGGCGACCGGGTGGTGGACCGCTTCGGGGCGGTCCGTACCGTACGGGTCGGGGGCGCCGTCGCCACCTCGGCGGGGCCCTGGTGGTCCTCGCCCCGCACGCCGCCGTCGCGATGGCCGGATTCGGCCTGATCGGACTCGGGGTCGCGGTCGTCGTCCCGCTGGCCTTCGCCGCCGCCGCGCGCAGCGGCCCGAACCCGAGCCAGGCCATCGCGGGCGTCGCCACCATCACGTACACCTCGGGGCTCATCGCCCCCTCGGCGATCGGCGGCATCGCCGACGCGACCTCCCTGGTCTTCTCCTTCGGCCTGGTCACCCTGCTGGCCCTGGGTCTGGTGCTCGGCGCGGGCGTGCTCAGGACCGGTGGGCGGGGACGGCGCCGGAGACCGCGCGGGCGGCGCGGGCGTCCGAGAAGAGCGCCGCCCGGTCGGGTAGCCGGGCGGGCCGCATCGCCGCGCTCCTCCGGCCGCCGCGCCGCATACCATGTGGCTGATCTTTTGCGGTCCCGACGCGGCCGCCGGAACCGGAGAACGGGAGCGACCTCATGAACCTCGGCGTGCGCTGGACCCTGCACGGCGACGGGAGAACACCCGCTCCGGGAGCCGTCGTCCGCCCGGACGAGCGGCTCTCCTGGCCCCGTACGGTCGGCCTCGGCGCCCAGCACGTCGTCGCGATGTTCGGGGCGTCGTTCGTGGCCCCGGTCCTCATGGGCCTGGACCCGAACCTCGCGATCATGATGTCCGGTGTCGCCACCGCGATCTTCCTGCTCGCGACCCGCGGCACCGTCCCGTCCTACCTGGGCTGCTCGCTCTCCTTCGTCGGCGTGGCCGCCGCCATCCGGGCCTCCGGCGGCACCAGCGCCACCGTCACCGGCGCGGTGTTCGTCGTGGGTGCGGTGCTCTTCCTGGCCGGTCTCGCCGTCCGGAAGTTCGGCGCGCGGATCATCCACGCGGCGATGCCGCCGGTCGTGACCGGCGCGGTCGTCATGCTGATCGGCTTCAACCTGGCGCCGGTCACGGCGTCGACGTACTGGCCGCAGGACCAGTGGACGGCGCTGCTCGTGATGCTGTTCACCGGTCTGGCCGTGGTCTGTCTGCGCGGCTTCTGGTCCCGGATCGCGATCTTCCTGGGCCTGATCTTCGGCTACGGCATCTCCTGGGTCTTCGACCTCGTCTTCGGGAAGATCCACTCGGTGTCCCCCGGCGGCCAGGTCACCGACCACTGGCGGCTCGACCTCTCCGGCGTCTCCAAGGCCGACTGGATCGGCCTGCCGTCCTTCCACGGCCCGAGCTTCGAGTGGTCCGCGATCCTGGTCGCGCTGCCCGTCGTCATCGCCCTGATCGCGGAGAACGCCGGGCACGTCAAGGCCGTCGGCGAGATGACCGGCAAGCCGCTCGACGACCAGCTCGGCACCGCGATCGCCGCCGACGGCGTCGCGTCCATGCTCTCCACCGGCGTGGGCGGCCCGCCGAACACCACGTACTCGGAGAACATCGGCGTCATGGCCGCCACCCGGGTCTACTCGACGGCCGCCTACTGGGCCGCCGCCGGCTTCGCGCTGCTCTTCGGCCTCTGCCCCAAGTTCGGCGCGGTCGTCGCCGCGATCCCCGGCGGTGTCCTCGGCGGCATCACCGTGATCCTGTACGGCATGATCGGCCTGCTCGGCGCCCAGATCTGGATCAACGCCAAGGTCGACCTGCGCAACCCGCTCAACCTGGTCCCGGCCGCCGCCGGCATCATCATCGGCGTCGGCGGGGTGAAGCTGCACTTCACCGACACCTTCGAGCTGGGCGGCATCGCGCTCGGCACGATCGTCGTCATCACCGGCTACCACGTGCTGCGGGCCTTCGCCCCGGCCCACCTCAAGACGCAGGAACCGCTCCTGGACGCGGGCACCAGCTCGTACGAGACGAACGCGGACGACGCGTCGAAGAACTGAGTGATTCGCCCGTTCTGGGTAAGCCGGGCCCGAGGAGTTCCCTCCCGGGCCCGGCGGCTGGGAGCCTGCCCCCATGGCGCAGACCCAGGGGACCGAAGAGCGGATCGGCCAGTTCGTCGCGGTCGATCCCGTGGTGGACCGGATGCGGGCACTCCGCGCGGCCTGGCATCCGGCCGACGGCGTCGCCGTCTTCAACCGGGTCTATCTGACGGTCACCGAGGAGATCGGCCACGCCATCGAGGCGGGCACCTTCGCCGACCGGCGGGCCGCCGCCACCCTCGACGTACGGTTCGCCGAGCGCTATCTCGCGGCGGTCGACGCGGTCGCCACCGGAATCTCCCCGCCCGCCTGCTGGCGGCCCCTCTTCCACTACCGCCGCCATCCCGGCGTACGGCCGCTGCAGTTCGCGCTGGCCGGGATCAACGCCCACATCGGCCACGACCTGGCGCTCGCGGTGGTCGACGCCTGCCGCACCCTGGACTGCGCCCCCGCCGACCTGGAGGACGAGTTCGACCGGGTCGGCGACGTGCTGGTCCTCCTGGAGGAGCGCATCCGGGAGGAACTGATGCCGGGCCCGGACCTCCTGGAGGTCGCGGACCCGCTGACGCATCTGCTCGGCTGCTGGAGCCTGGACCGGGCCCGCGACGGGGCCTGGCTCGCCGCCCGCTCGCTGTGGCAGCTGCGGCGGCTGCCCGACCTGGCCGAGGAGTTCACCGAACGCCTCGACCGGTCGGTGGGCCTGGTGGGGCGGATGCTGCTCACGCCCCTGGCCAGGCCCTGACGGGGATCAGTCCTCCGGCAGCTCGACCGGGGCGATCTCGTCGTACACGTCGCCCGGACCCGGGTTGGTGCCGTCGGTCGCGCCGCCGAAGTGGTGCATGACGCCCCAGACCGCGTTGAGCGCCGTCTGTACCGCGCCCTCGGCCCAGCCGGCCGTCCAGGAGATGTCGTCGCCGGCGAGGAAGATGCCCCGCTTGTCCTCGGGCAGCCGGTCCTGCATGAAGTGCGTGAACAGACGGCGCTGGTAGCGGTAGTGGCCCGGCAGGTTGGCCTTGAAGGCGCCCATGAAGAAGGGCTCGTTCTCCCAGGAGACCGTCACCGGGTTGCCGATGATGTGCTTCCGGATGTCGACCTTCGGGTAGATCTCGCCGAGCGACTTCAGCATGACCTCCATGCGCTCGTTCGCCGAGAGCGGCAGCCACTTCAGGCTGTCGTCGCACCAGGTGTACGAGAGGCAGATGACGGCCGGCTTGTCCGGGCCCTCGTCCAGGAGGTAGGTGCCGCGGGTCATCCGGTCGGTCAGCGTCATCGACATGACGTCCCGGCCGGTCTCCTCGTCCTTGTCCAGCCAGAACGGCCGGTCGACGGGGACGAAGAGCTTCGAGGACTCCATGTAGTGGGTGCGCTCGATCGCCGTCCAGTGGTCGATCGGGAAGAGCGAGTCGTCGCAGGCGATCTTGGAGAGCAGCATCCAGGACTGGGCGGTGAAGATCGCCGCCTGGAAGGTGCGGATGTCGCCGGAGGCGTCGGTGACCGTGATCCGGTTGCCCGCGGTCCGGTTCAGCCGGGTCACGGCCGGCTTCGGGGCGCCGTCGTGCAGGGAGCTGAGCGAGGTGCCCTGCGCCCAGTGGACGATCTTCTCCGGCTCGCGCTCCCACAGGCGCAGCGGCAGCTGCTGCGAGCCGCCCACGATGCCGCGGTGGTGGTCGTCGGCCTCGGTGTAGACGACGCGGAGGATCTCCAGGATGGAGTTGGGGAAGTCGGTGTCCCAGCCGCCGGTGCCGAAGCCGACCTGGCCGAAGATCTCGCGGTGCCGGAAGGACTTGAAGGCCTCGGACTCGCAGAGGAAGCCGTAGAAGGTCTGGTTGTCGAGCTTCTCGACGAGCTTCGACCAGATCTCGCGGATGCGCGGGACGTCGCGCTCGCGCATGGCCTGGTTCATGTCGGAGAAGTCGGCGCCCTCGTCCAGACAGGCGTTCCACGCGTTCATCACGTCGCGGTAGACCTGCGGCAGGTCGTCGACGGTGGTGGCGTAGTGCGACTCGCCCTTGAGGTCGACGACGGTCGACGGGGTCGACTCGGCCAGCGGGTTCGGGAAGGGCTTGGTCTCCAGGCCGACGAGGTCGATGTAGTGCTGGAGCGCGGTCGAGGAGGGCGGGAAGCGCATGGCGCCCATCTCGGCGGTGAGGCCCTCGGTGCCGGTGCCCTCGAAGCCGACGGTGCGCAGCCGGCCGCCGATCTGGTCGGCCTCGTAGACGACGGGCTTGAGGCCCATCTTCATCAGCTCGTACGCGGCGATGATGCCGGAGAGCCCGCCGCCGATGACGGCGACCTCGGTGCCGTGCTCGGTGGCCGGTATCTGGCCGAGCCCGGCCGGGTGGGCCAGGAAGTCGTCGTAGGCGTACGGGAAGTCCGGACCGAACATGGTGATCGGCGGCTGGCCGTCGCTGTGGGGGACGGCGGTCGTGGGCACCGTGGACGTCATGGGGTACGGACTCCTTGCACGGAAAAGAAAGAGGTCGGGCGGGGACGGCGGGGGGCGGCTCAGACGAGGGAGCCGTAGAGGTCCGGGCGCCGGTCGCGGAGGTAGGGTTCTCCTCGCGGGAGGCCGCGAGGAGGGCCGGGTCGACGTCGCCGAGGACGAGGTCCTCGCCGCGCCCGGCGCGGGCGCGGGCGGTGCCGTCGGGGCCGGCCAGGGTGGAGAGGCCGACGAACTCGAAGTCGCCCTCGGGGCCCGTCCGGTTGGCGTACGCGATGTAGAGCTGGTTCTCGAAGGCGCGGACCGGGACCACGGACAGGGGCACGACCTCGGCGGGGTGCATGAGCGCGGTCGGGACGAGGAGGAGGTCCGTGCCGGCCAGCGCGTGCGCCCGGACGTTCTCGGGGAACTCGACGTCGTAGCAGATCATCATGCCGACGGTGAGGCCTTTGAGCTCCGTCTGGACGACGGCGCGGTCACCGGGGTGAACCACTCCAGCTCGAAGTCGCCGAAGAGGTGGGTCTTGCGGTACCGCGCGAGCGGGCACCGTCGGCGCCGATGAGCTGCGCGGAGTTGTACAGGACGCCGTGCCGCTCGGTGTCCCGCTCCGGATAGCCGTAGCCGACGGCCAGGCCGTGGCGGACGGCGATCGCCGCGACGGCGCGGGAGGAGGGCCGTCGGCCGGCTCGGCGAGGCGGGCGATGTCGGCGCCGATGGCGTAGCCGGTGAGGAAGAGCTCGGGGCCAGCAGCACGCTCGCGCCGGCGGCCGCGGCGCGCGCGGCGGCCTCGTCGAGGATCTTCAGATTGGCGGCCACGTCACCGAGCTCACCGGAGCTCTGGAGCAGGGCGGTGCGCAGCGCGGGCATCGGCGGTCCTCGGGGTCGGAAGTTGAGGGGAAGACGTCAAAAACGGTACGGTTTCGCACTCTCCCGGGACAAGGCGGAGGTGTTGCGGACCGACCGTCGAACCGTTGCGCGATCGACGGGCGGGGCGTCGATTCGTTGCGTACGGCTCCGACCGGGGGCGTACGGCTTCCCGCCGCGCGGCGGAGACGGGGACCGTCCTGCGGCCCGACGTCCGGGCGGGGCGCGCGCGGAAGAGTGGTGCCCGTCGGGAAGACCTGCCGAAAGGGACACCATGAACCGCCGTACGAAGACCATCGCCGTCGCCGTCGCCGTACTGCTCACGCTGGGGCCGGGGCGTCGCCGCCGCCTCGGGCGGGGACGGCGGGCACGGGGCCCACCCGGTCCGGGAGGCCGCCGCGCTGACCGGGACGGCTAAGCTGTACCGGCCGGCCGGGGACGACATCACGTTCAGCTTCGACGCGCACCTGGCGGCGAAGGACAACAGGACCCGCAGGCCGCGACCGGCACCTTCCGCTTCAGCCACTACAAGGACGGCAAGGGCGGTTACGCGGTGGCGAAGGTCGACTGCCTCACCACGGGCGGCAAGGTGGCCGTGGTGACGGGCAAGGTGATCGAGACCGACGTGGACGCCTTCCGGAACAAGCGGGTCGGGGTCTCGGTGCACGACGACGGCAAGCACGACCGTCTGGGCTACAGCTGGGTCGGGCGCGACGCGAACCTGGAGGTCCCGCCCTGCCTGAGCGCGGCGCCCTTCGAGCGGGTGCAGAAGGGCACCGGCGACTTCGAGGTGCTGCCCTGGCAGCTGGACTACCCGACGGAGTGACCCCGGGAAAGACGGAGTGACCCGGGAAAGGCCGAGGGGCGGCGCGGGAACCACGGCCCGCACCGCCCCTCTCCCCGCGTTCCTACGCCGGCGAGCCCGAGGAGAAGCGCCGCAGCAGCGGCGAGAGGACCAGGACGGACTTGGTCCGCTCCACGAAGGGCTCGCCCGCGATGCGCTCCAGGACGCGCTCGAAGTGGCGCATGTCCGAGGCGAAGACCTGGACGACGGCGTCCGCGTCACCGGTGACGGTGGACGCGGACACCACCTCGGGATACCGCTCCAGACCCCGCCGGATGTCGTCCGGCGAGGTGTTGTGGCGGCAGTAGATCTCGACGAAGCCCTCGGTCTCCCAGCCGAGCGCCGCCGGGTCCACCCGTACGGTGAATCCGGTGATGGCGCCCTCGGCCCGGAGCCGGTCCACGCGCCGCTTCACCGCGGGGGCGGAGAGTCCGACGAGCGAGCCGATGTCGGCGTAGCTGCGGCGGGCGTCTTCCGCGAGGGCGTGGACGATGCGTTCGTCGAGGTCGTTGAGTCGCACTACGGGTGGATCACTTCTCTGCTGGAGCCTCTGCCAGGGCCGGAGCCGTGGCCAGTCGGGAGCGGCGGATGCCGTACAGGAAGTAGAACACGAGCCCGGCTGCCATCCAGCAACCGAAGACCACCCAGGTGATGACGTCGAGGCTGGCCATGTTGTAGATGCAGAAGCCGAAGCCGAGGATCGGGAAGACCGGGCCGAGGGCCACCTTGAAGGTGCGCGGCATGTCCGGGCGGGTGCGGCGGAGCACGATGACCGCGACGTTGACCAGGGCGAAGGCGAACAGGGTGCCGATGCTGGTGGCGTCGACGAGCTTGCCGAGCGGGATGACCGAGGCGAGCGCGCCGCAGAAGAGCGACACGATGACCGTGTTGACGCGCGGGGTGCCCGTCTTGCCGCTGACCTTGCCGAAGACCTTGGGGACCAGGCCGTCGCGGGACATCGCGAAGAGGACGCGGGTCTGGCCGTAGAGCACGGTGAGGACGACGCTGGCGATGGAGATGACCGCGCCGGCGGCGAGCATCGTGCCCCAGAAGGTCTGGCCGGTGACGTCGTTCATGATCGCGGCGAGGGTGGCCTCGGAGCCCTCGAAGGCCTTCCAGTGCCAGGCGCCGACGGCGACGGCCGCGACGAGGACGTACAGCACGGTGACGATGAGCAGCGAGAGCATGATCGCCCGCGGCAGGTCGCGCTTGGGGTTCTTGGCCTCCTCGCCGGCCGTGGAGGCGGCGTCGAAGCCGATGTACGAGAAGAAGAGGGTGGCGCTCGCGGCGCCGACGCCGGTCATGCCGAGCGGCATGAAGTCCTTGTAGTTGCCGGACTTGAAGCCCATGAAGCCGATGGCGCAGAAGATCACGAGGGTGACGATCTTCACCGCGACCATGATCGTGTTGACGACGGCGGACTCGCGGGCGCCGCCGAGCAGGAACACCATGGCGAGCATCACGACGATCAGGCCGGGCAGGTTGATGACACCGCCCTCGCCGGGGGCCGACGACAGCACGTCGGGGATGGTGACGCCGATCGTGCCGTCGAGCAGCTCGTTGAGGTACTCGCCCCAGCCGACGGCCACGGCGGCGACGGAAACGCCGTATTCCAGGACCAGACACCAGCCGCAGACCCAGGCGACGAGTTCGCCCAGCGTTGCGTACGCGTACGAGTACGAGGACCCGGCGACCGGTATGGAGCCGGCCAGCTCGGCGTACGAGAGGGCCGAGAACAGGGCGGTGAGACCGGCGATGACGAAGGCGATCGTGACGGCGGGGCCGGCCTTGGGGACGGCGTCGCCGAGGACGACGAAGATGCCGGTGCCGAGCGTCGCGCCGATGCTGATCATGGTCAGCTGCCACATCGAGAGCGAGCGGCGGAGGCTGCCGCCCTCACCCTGGCCACCCTCGTCGACCAGGCGTTCCACCGGCTTGCGCCGGACGAGTGCGCCGAGAGCGGAGGTCTTCGGGGCGGTCGTGTCGACGACCGGCGGGGCTGCGCCTTGATCCAGCACTGCGGAGGCTCCTTATCGCTGCCTGTGGGGGTACGGAGACGACCGCGGCGGTGCACGGGCATGCCGAGGCACACCCACGGGGGGACGGAACCGCCGAGCAGGCGGTCGACGCCACTCCTGGTACGAGGCACGAGCCTAAAGGTCGGAGCTTCGCAGTCGTAATGCAGGGTTGTTGCGCAGTGCCGGATGATCATTGCGCGCTTCGGGCGCAGACGGGCGAACATTGCGCGCCCCGCATGAATCGACACATCGGGGTGTGAACCGGCACGCGCGCGCGTATGGACTCCTCATGCCGGATGACCGACCCTGCGAGCCCCTGACGACCGCCCCTGACGACCCACGAGCGGAGGCCCCGGTGCACTGGCTCGACCCTGCGCCGTTCCTGCGCGGCACGGCCTGGCTGGACGGGGACCGGCCCGTGCGCGCGGACCCCGGCGACCTCGAACGGCTGCCGTGGGACATCGCCGAGCGGGCCGCGCTGCCCATCGGCGTACGGATCGAGTTCACGGCGGCGCCCGGCACGCGCGCGGTGGAGCTGCGCTACCGGGCCGCCGTCCCGGGCTCCGAGGACCCGCTGCGCGCGCTGCGGCACTGCTTCGCCCTCTGGCAGGGCACGCGCTTCGTCGGCGAGACCTGCGCGGCTCCGGCCCCGGAGGCCGTCGTGAGGCTCCCCTCCCCGTACGGCGGCGTCTTCACCCTCCACCTCCCGGAGGGCCAGGCGCCCGTGCCGCTCGCCCTGCGGGCCGTCGGGGCGCCCTCTCCCCGCCCCGGCGCGGCCCCGCTGGCTCGTCCACGGCGACTCGATCACCGAGGGCTGGTGGTCGACCCGCCCGGCCCTCTCCTGGCCCGCCACGGCGGGGCGGCTCCTCGGCCTCGACCCGGTCAATCTCGGGTACGCGGGCGGGGCGCGGGGCGAGCTGCCGCTCGCCGAGCAGCTGGCCCGGCTGGACGGCGAGGTCATCACCCTCGCCTTCGGCACCAACTGCTGGTCCCGGGTGCCGGCCACGCCCGACTGGCTCTACGCGACGGTCCGCGCCTTCGTGGGCCTGGTCCGGAGGGCCATCCGGCGACCCGCTCCTCATCGTCTCCCCGGTCCTGCGCCCGGAGGCCGAGCACACCCGCAACGCCCTGGGGCGACCCTGACGGAGCTGCGCCGCGCGATGGAGCGCGCGGGCCGGGACCTCGCCGCCGAGGGCGACGCCCGTCTCCTGGTCCTCCCCGGCCGCCCGCTCCTCGGCCCGGAGCACCTGGCGGACGGGCTCCACCCGAACGACGCGGGACACGCGCGCATGGCGCACGCGGTGGCGGAGGCGCTGCGGGCGCCCTGAAGGCCCCGTGAGGGCCCTGGGCCCCTTCGCGGCCCCACAAGAGGCCCGCAAACGGGACGGGGCCCCGGGAGAAGATTCTCCCGGGGCCCCGTAGCGCGGAGCGCGGTGACTAGCTCCAGCTGGCGTGGAGGGGCTTGCCCTCGGCGTAGCCCGCCGCCGACTGGAGGCCGACGACCGCCTTCTCCTCGAACTCGGCGAGCGAGGCCGCACCGGCGTAGGTGCAGGAGGAGCGGACGCCCGCGATGATCGAGTCGATCAGGTCCTCGACGCCCGGACGCTGCGGGTCGAGGAACATGCGCGAGGTGGAGATGCCCTCCTCGAACAGCGCCTTGCGGGCACGGTCGTAGGCGGACTCGTCGGAGGTGCGGTTGCGGACGGCGCGGGCCGAGGCCATGCCGAAGGACTCCTTGTACGCGCGGCCCTTGGCGTCGTGCTGGAGGTCGCCCGGGGACTCGTACGTCCCGGCGAACCAGGAGCCGATCATGACGTTGGACGCGCCGGCGGCGAGCGCCATGGCGACGTCGCGCGGGTGACGGACACCGCCGTCGGCCCAGACGTGCTTGCCGTACTTCTTCGCCTCGGCGGCGCACTCCAGGACGGCCGAGAACTGCGGCCGGCCGACGCCGGTCATCATGCGGGTGGTGCACATGGCGCCGGGGCCGACGCCGACCTTGATGATGTCGGCGCCCGCCTCGATGAGGTCCTTGACGCCCTCGGCGGCGACGATGTTGCCCGCGACGATCGGGACCTGCGGGTCGAGCGCCCGCACGGTGCGGATCGCGGAGATCATCGACTCCTGGTGGCCGTGCGCGGTGTCGATGACGAGCGTGTCGACGCCCGCGTCGAGCAGCTGCTTGGCCTTGCCGGCGACGTCGCCGTTGATGCCGACGGCGGCGGCGATGCGCAGCTTGCCGTTGGCGTCGACGGCCGGGGAGTACAGCGTGGCGCGCAGCGCGCCCTTGCGGGTGAGGATGCCGACGAGCTTGCCGTCCGCGTCCACGGCCGGGGCGTAGCGCCGGTTGGCGGCGTCGAGGGTGTTGAAGGCCTCGCGCGGGTCGATGTCGGCGTCCAGGAGGAGCAGGTCCTTGGACATGACCTCGGAGAGCTGGGTGAAGCGGTCGACGCCGGAGAGGTCGGCGTCGGTGACGACGCCCACCGGACGGCGGTCCTCGTCGACGACGACGCCGGCGTCGTGGGCGCGCTTCGGCAGCAGGGAGAGCGCGTCGGCGACGGTCTGGTGCGGCTCCAGGACGATCGGGGTGTCGAGCACGTGGTGGCGGCTCTTGACCCACGAGATGACGTCGGTGACGACCTCGATCGGGATGTCCTGCGGGATGACGACCAGGCCACCGCGGCGGGCGACCGTCTCGGCCATGCGGCGGCCGGCGATGGCGGTCATGTTGGCGACGACGAGCGGGATGGTCGTCCCGGTGCCGTCGGGCGAGGAGAGGTCCACGGCCTGGCGGGAGCCGACGGCCGAGCGGCTCGGCACCATGAACACATCGTCGTACGTCAGGTCGTAGGGCGGCTTGACGTCATTGAGGAAACGCACGTGCTGACATCCCAGTCGTTCGGATCGGCCCCTAGGCATTTCAGCCAGGGAAAAGCACGTAGTTCATTGTCCCACGCCGGTACACATACCAGCCCCGGGCCGATCATCCGATACTTGTGGCAGGTGGTTCGTCGGATCCTCCGAAGGCCTCCCCCAGGGAGAGGAGGACGGAGAGGTGGGTGGGGCGTTCTTCGACGGCCGTGGCGAAGACGTCCTGGGCGGTCCGCCACTCGCGCGGCCGCGTCCTGGCGTACGCCTGCCAGCCGGTGACGACGAGGGTGACGGGCTCGGGCAGGTCGGTGAGGCAGTCGGCGAGGGCGTCCCAGTTGCGGCCGAACCAGTCGGGCAGGGCGAGCGCGGCGGCGCACCGGTCCATGAGGGCGGCCTTGTCGGTGACTCCGGTCAGGTCGAGGACGACGGGGTCGTCAAGTCTCATCCGTGACCACCTTCCGGAAGGTCTCGTAGTGGTCGTCGGTGTAGTACGTCTCGCCGTTCCGTCCGGTGACGATCCGCCGCGCTCCCCGGTCGCGTCCGCCGGGGGTCTTCACGGTGTACTCGTGGTAGTACCCGCGTTCCTCGCGGGGCAGGACCCGCTCGAAGTTCGAGAAGACCGTGCCGTCCTTGGCGTACGGGAAGGGGCCGCCGCGCGCGATGAGGGCGAGCGTCCTGCGTGCCTCGGGCGGCAGGTCGGCGGCCCGTACGGTGGGGAGCCCTGAGGCGCCGGTGGGCGCGGCGGTGGCGGTGGTGCGGGTGGGGGCCGGGGCGGCGGGGCGGCACCGCCGCCCGCCGAGGAGCAGCCGGCCAGGAAGACCGCGAGGACGAGCGCGAGGAGTACGCGCGGGGCCGGAGCAACATGTCCCGAACATACCGTTGCGGGAAGGCTCCGGCCCCTGGCCTCGCGCGGTGTCTCAGTTGCCGTCGGGGTCCTTGCGGTCGAGCGCCGGGTGCGCGCCGGGGCTGGACTCGGTGAGCAGGTAGTCCGCCGCGGCGCGGTCGGTGACGAGGCTGGTGACGAGCCCGGAGCGGAGCACCGCGCCGATCGCCGCCGCCTTGCGCTGGCCGCCGGCGATGGCCACGACCTCGGGGATGCGGCGCAGCCGGTCCGCCTCGACGGTGATGCAGCGCTCGCCGAGGTCGCGGCCGACCCGGCGGCCCTCGGCGTCGAAGAGGTGCGCGGACATCTCGGCGGCGACGCCGAGCGAGGCGTAGTGGGCGCGCTCGGCGTCGGAGAGCATGTCGTGGACGGTGGAGATGCCCGGCTCCCAGGAGCCGATGGAGACGCAGGCGACCGTCACCTTGTCGAAGTACTCGAAGGCCCGCGCGATGCCGGTCTGGCTGCGCAGCGCGGCCGCGGTGGCCGGGTCGGGCAGCAGCATGGGCGCGTAGATGGGGTGGGCCTCGCCGCCGGAGACCTGGGCGGCGCGCCGCACGGCCTCGACGGAGCCGCGCTCGGCGGTCCCGGCGTCGTACACGCCGGTGAGCTGGACGACCGTGCAGGGCGGCAGCCGGTCGAGGGCGGCCGCCATGTGGATGGTGGAGCGGCCCCAGGCCAGGCCGAGGACGTCGCCCTCGGTGACGAGCTCGCCGAGCAGGTCGGCCGCGACCTCGCCGAGGTTCTCCGGGTCGGGAGACTCGTCGTCGCCCTCCGCCGGGGACTCGACGACGACGGCGTGGCGGAGCCCGTAGCGGGCGCGGAGCGCGTCGGAGCGCTCGGCGTCCAGCTCGGCCGGTACGCGGATCTCGATCCGCACGAGGTCGCGCTCCAGGGCGGTCTCCAGGACCCGGGCCACCTTGAAGCGGCTCACGCCGAACTCCTCGGCGATCTGGATCTTGGACTTGCCCTCCAGATAGAAGCGGCGGGCCATGGCCGCCGCCTGCACCAGCTCCGCGGGGCCCATCCGCAGGGCTGACCGTCCCGCCGACATACCGGCCACCGCGATCTCCTCACTGCTGTTCACGTACCGCTGTTCACGTACGGCTGTGTTCACACTCTGGACTCGCCGTCCATCCTGTCAGAAACGGCGGGCCTTGATCGGTCCTGTCGGCGGCCCGACGGACCGCGTTCATCCGCCGGAGGCTCAGTGGCCACACGCCCACGCGGCGGAGGCCGTCGCGGCCTCCGCGCGGGCCCTGAGCGAGGCCACGGCGGCGGCCGGGTCCGCCGCCCCGTACACCGCGGAACCGGCGACGAAGACGTCGGCGCCGCCTCGGCACACCGCTCGATCGTGGACTCGGCGACCCTCCGTCGACCTGGAGCCACAGCTCCAGACCGTGCTTGGAGATCAGCTCCCGGGTGCGGCGGATCTTGGGCAGCATGATGTCGAGGAAGGCCTGCCCGCCGAAGCCGGGCTCGACGGTCATGATGAGCAGCATGTCGAGCTCGGGGAGCAGGTCCTCGTACGGCTCGATGGGCGTGGCCGGCTTGAGCGCCATGGAGGCCCGCGCGCCCTTGGCCCGGATCTCCCGCGCGAGGCGCACCGGCGCGGCGGCGGCCTCGACGTGGAAGGTCACCGAGCCGGCGCCCGCCTCCACGTACTGCGGGGCCCAGCGGTCCGGGTCCTCGATCATCAGGTGACAGTCGAGCGGGGTGTCCGCGGCCCGGGCCAGGGACTCCACGATCGGCACGCCCAGCGTCAGGTTGGGCACGAAGTGGTTGTCCATCACGTCGACGTGCAGCCAGTCGGCACCGCCGACGGCCTTCGCCTCATCGGCGAGCCGGGCGAAGTCCGCGGACAGGATGCTGGGGTTGATCTGCGCCATGTGCCAAGCCTCCCACGTTCTTGGGTACTTCTTTGCCGCTGAGCGGTTTCGAATCCGGTCCAGACCAGTTTCGGTACGAAGTGACGAGTCCGGGAGCCGGACGGACCGGGAGATTACGGTCAGACGACCGAGGGCGGGGCCCGTCCGGTCAGGCGGTCCGGCGGATCAGCGCCAGATACATGGCGTCCGTGCCGTGCAGATGCGGCCACAGCTGGACGTCCGGGCCGTCGCCGAGCACCGGGACGCCGGGCAGCAGCGGGCGGGCGTCGATCAGCTCGGCCCCGCCGACCTTCTTCAGGACGTCGTCGACGACGACGCGGGTCTCGGCGAGGTGCGGCGAGCAGGTCGCGTACCCCACCACGCCCCCGACGCGCACGGCCCCGAGCGCCTCGGTGAGCAGGGCGCGCTGGAGCGGGGCGAAGCCGTCGAGGTCCTCGGGGCGGCGGCGCCAGCGGGCCTCGGGGCGGCGGCGCAGGGCGCCGAGGCCCGAACAGGGCACGTCCATGAGGACGCGGTCGAAGGTGCCGGGGCGCCACGGCGGGCGGGTGCCGTCGGCGGCGATCACCCGGTACGGGCCGGGGTTGCCGGCGAGGGCGCGCTCCACGAGGCGGGCGCGGTGCGGCTGCTTCTCGGAGGCGAGCAGGAAGGCGCCGCGCTCGGCCGCCAGGGCGCCGAGCAGGGCGGCCTTGCCGCCGGGACCCGCGCAGCCGTCGAGCCAGCGGGTGTCGGAGCCCTCCACGGGCGCGTTGGCCAGGGCGATCGCGACGAGCTGGCTGCCCTCGTCCTGGACGCCGGCCCGGCCCTCCTTGACCGCCTCGATGGCGCCGGGCTCGCCGCCCTCGGCCATCCGCAGGGCGTAGGGCGACCAGCGGCCCGGCAGGGTCTCGGTGGCGGCGGCGAGCTCCTCGGTGGTGGAGCGGCCGGGGCGGGCGACGAGGGTGACCTCGGGCCGCTCGTTGTCGGCCTCCAGGAGGTCCTCGATCCCGGCCCGGCCGCCGCCGAGGGCGTCCCAGAGCGCGGAGACGACCCAGCGGGGGTGCGAGTGGACGACGGCGAGGTGGTCCTCGGCGTCCTCGTCGTACGGCGGGGCGACCTGCGCGACCCAGGCGTCGAGGTCCTGCTGCGAGATCTTCCGCAGCACGGCGTTCACGAACTTGGCCCGCCCGTCGCCGAGCACCACCCGGGCCAGCTCCACGCTGGCGGAGACGGCGGCGTGCGTCGGGATCCGCGTCCCGAGCAGCTGGTGCGCGCCGAGCGACAGCACGTCGAGCACGGGCGGGTCGACCTCGCGCAGCGGCCGGTCGACGCAGGCCGCGATGATCGCGTCGTACGTGCCCTGCCGGCGCAGCGTCCCGTAGACCAGCTCGGTCGCCAGCGCCGCGTCCCGCCCGTCGAAGTCGCCCTTCTCCCTGGCCTTCTTCAGCAGCGGCGGCAGCACCAGGTTCGCGTAGGCGTCCCGCTCGTCCACCGCCCTCAGCGCCTCGAAGGCGAGCATCCGGACGGGGTCCTTCTGGGGCCGCCGGTAGGGCTTGTGGGGACGACGACGTGCCTGCTCGCTCAAAGGTGCTCCGCGTGACGAAATGAAGAGGGTCGAACGTTCCCAGCCTACGTCGCCCGCGGAGCCGCTCGCGCCCTACGCCCCCAGCCGCTCGCCCGGCGCGATCCGGACGCCGCGGGCCCAGTCGGCGGCCTTCATGGGCTTCTTGCCCTGGGGCTGGACCCAGAGGAGTTCGACGGCGTAGGAGCCGGTGCCCGCGTGGACGTTGTTCTTGCCGGCCGAGAGCTCGCCCGGGGCGAGGTCGGTGCGGTCCGGGAGGGGGGTGACCTGGATGAGCTTGAGGCGTTCGCCGCGGAAGACGGTCCAGGCGCCGGGGGCCGGGGTGCAGCCGCGGACCACGCGGTCCACGCGGAGCGCGGGGGCGGCGAAGTCGACCTGGGCGTCCTCGACCTGGATCTTCGGGGCGAGGGTGATGCCCTCGGCGGGCTGCGGGACGGCCTTGAGCGTGCCGTCCTCGATGCCGTCCATGGTCGCGGCGAGCAGCCCGGCGCCCGCGAAGGCGAGCCGGGTGAGCAGGTCGCCGCTGGTGTCGGTGGGGCGGATGTCCTCGGTGACGACGCCGTAGACCGGGCCGGAGTCGAGGCCCTCCTCGATGAGGAAGGTGGAGGCGCCGGTCACCTGGTCGCCGGCCATCAGGGAGTGCTGCACGGGCGCCGCGCCGCGCCAGGCGGGCAGCAGCGAGAAGTGCAGGTTGACCCAGCCGTGGGCGGGGACGTCGAGGGCGACCTTGGGCAGCAGCGCGCCGTACGCGACGACCGGGCAGCAGTCCGGCGCGATCTCCCGCAGGCGGGCGAGGAACTCCTCGTCGCGCGGCCTGGCCGGCTTCAGTACCTCGATCCCGGCCTCCTCCGCCCGCTGGGCCACCGGGCTGGCGACGAGCCGCCGGCCGCGCCCGCCGGGGCGTCCGGCCTGGTGACCACGGCGGCCACCTCGTGCCGCCCGGAGGCGAGCAGGGCGTCCAGGGCGGGAACGGCGACCTCGGGGTGCCTGCGAAGACGAGCTTCATGGGTGGCGACTGCCTGTCTCTCCGGGGCGTTGCGGGCAGCGCACCAGTCTAGGCGCCTCGTGGCGCAGGGGCGTACGGGAGGACGAGCGCCCTGCGCATATGCGTGTACGCCCCCGCAGCGTGACCCAACTCCCGGTGGCGCGTTGGTCAAGAGAGATTGACCGAATCGGGCCGCTGTCCCCCCTGCGGCCCGCCCCCTTAAACGCCGGTTCGAGAGGCTTTCACATGGCCGACCACGCAACCCACGACGCCCAAGCCCGGGCAAGTCTGCACCTGCTGGTGCGGGACATCGAGCGGGTCCGGCGGCAGGTGGACGCACTGCGCACGCTCACGGCCCAGCTGGGCAATGTCTACCGCCCTCGCCGCTCCGGCCCGTCGACGGGCTTCGTCGTCTACGGCCGCGCGCCCGCCCCGACCGTACGTCTCGCCCAGGAGCTGCGGGACAGTGTCGAGACCCTGGTCACCGCGGCGGTCGACTTCGACCGCTCGCTCGGGTTCTCCTGGGACGCGGTGGGTTCCGCGCTCGGGGTCACCAAGCAGGCCGTCCACCGCCGCTACGGCGCCCGGCGCGCGCCCCAGCAGGGCGTGGCCGTGGAGCAGGAGCACCCGGTGGAGCCGGGCGCGACCCGCACGATCCCTCGGTCCCCGCCGCCCGTTCGATGCCGCCGCAGCCCACCTCGGGCAGCTCGGCCCTCCGCGAGGACCCGCGCCCGTCGGCCTTCCCCGGCCCGCGCAACGCCTGACCCGCGCGCTCCGCACGGCCGTCCGCCCCACGAGGGGCGGGCGGCCGTTCCGTGTCGGCCGGTGTCCGGCGGGGCCGCTGTCAGCCGATGTCCGGCGGGTCCACCCGGATCCGCACCGGGTCCCCGCCGCCCCGGGCGAGCCGGCCCGCCCGGGCCCGCTTGAGCGCGGTCGCCAGGGCCGCGCCGCTGCCGGGCGGGACCCGGACCAGGGCCCGGTCCCACTGCTCGCCCGGCGGCGGGTCGCCGGGCGGCGGGGCCCGCCGGGGCGGACGACGGGCAGCGGCACGGGGCCGAGGACCTCGGCGTCGGCGGGGAGCCCGGTCGCCGTCAGGAAGCCCGCGACGGCCTCCGGCGGCCCGGTGACGGCGGCCATCCGGGAGACCGGCGGGAAGCCCAGCTCGGCCCGCTCGGCGAGCTCCCGCTGGGCGTGCCCGACCGGGTCCCAGCGGACGAGGGCCTGCACGGGCCTGAGGGTCGGTTCGGCGACCACGACGACCGTGCCGCCCTCGGCCTGGCCCCGCACGAGGGAGGCCGCGTCGATCCAGCGGCGCAGCGCCTCCTCGCCCGCGCGCAGGTCGGGCCGGCCGAGCATGGCCCAGCCGTCGAGGAGCAGCGCGGCCGCGTAGCCGCCCTCGGCGACCGGTTCGGCGCCGGGGTGGAGACGACGAGCGCGGGGCGCCCGGGGACGCTGTCCAGGACGTGGTCGCGTCCGGAGGTCCGTACCGGCACGGCGGGGAACGCCCGGCCGAGCTCCTCCGCGGTCCGCCGGGCGCCGACCACCTGGGCCCGCAGCCGGGTCGAGCCGCACTCCCGCACATCCAGTCGGAGGCGCCGCGTCCGCACCAGCCGCAGTGCAGCTCCTGCTGCTCGGGGGCCTCCAGGGGCCCGGCGCAGTGCCGGCAGCGGGCGGGCGTGCGGCAGCGCTCGCAGGCCAGCCTCGGCACGTATCCCCGGCGGGGACCTGGACGAGCACCGGCCCGGTCTTCAGGCCCTCCCGTACGGTCTGCCAGGCGAGCGAGGGCAGCCGGGCGGCGCGCGCGGCCTCGTCGCGGGCGAGCTCGCCGTCGCCGACGGTACGGATCAGGGGCGCGGCCCTGCGGATCTGGTCGCGGCCCGCGCCCAGCGCCCGGGCCCATCCGGACTCGACGAGCTGGGCGGCCTCGACGGTGCAGCTGGTGGAGCCGAGGAGGAAGGCGCACCGGTCGTGGGCGGCGCAGCAGCAGCACGTCGCGCGCGTGGGGCTGCGGGGCGTGCGGCTCGCTGTGGCTGCCGTCGCCGTCGTCCCAGATGGCGACGAGCCCGAGGTCCCGTACGGGGCGAACATCGCGGCCCGGGTGCCGACGACGGCCCGCACGGCGCCGCGCCGCACGGCGAGCCACTGCGCGTACCGCTTCTCGGGGCCCGCCTCGGCGGTGAGCAGCGCGTGCCGCCCCTCCCCAGGAGCTCGGTCAGGGCGGCGTCGACCCGGCCGGCGGCCCGCCCGTCGGGGACGACGACGAGCGCGCCCGCCCGGAGGCGAGGGTCGCGGCGACGGCCCGGGCGATCTCCTGGGCCCAGTACGGCCCCGGCAGCGCGTTCCACACGGCCCGGGGCGCCCCGCCGCGCGCGAGGGAGTCCAGGAACGCCGGCCCGCGCTCGTACCGCGTCCAGCTGCCCGGCTCCGGCGGACCCGGCGGCGGCAGCGGCGCGGGCGAGGGCGTGCGCTCTGCGGTCGCGTTGCGCGGCGGGACGGCCAGCTGGAGCACGTCGGCGAGGCTTCCCGCGTACCGGTCGGCGACCGCCCGCGCGAGCCCGAGCAGCTCGGGCCCGAGGACCGGCTCCGGCGACACGACGTCGGCGAGCGCGGCCAGCGGTCCCGAGTAGTCGGACTCGGCGCGCCGCTCCACCAGGAACCCGTCGATCAGCCGCCCGCCCTCGCGCCGCCGCCCCGCACCTGGTGCGCGCCCGCGCCGAACCGCACCGGACCCGGACCCCGGGCCGGGCGGCCTCGTCCAGCTCCTCGGGGACCGCGTAGTCGAAGAACTGGTCGAGGTGGAGCGCCCCCTTGTTCACGACGACCCGCGCGACCGGCAGCTCCTTGGCCAGCGCGGCCCCCCGCCAGGTGCGGGGCTTGGCCCGCGGCACCTTAGCCTTCCGGACGGTCTCCCGGATGAGCGCGAGCTGCTCGGGCTCGTCGGACTTCTCGTTCTCGCTGCTCACAGCCCCATACCTACCAGACGCCACCGACAGCCGGGCATGGCCGAAGCCCGGCACCCCACGGGTGCCGGGCTTCGGTCGCTTCGGGCCGGGATTACAGGCCGGCGGCCTGCTTGAGGGCGTCCACGCGGTCGGTGCGCTCCCAGGTGAAGTCCGGCAGCTCGCGGCCGAAGTGGCCGTAGGCGGCGGTCTGGGAGTAGATCGGGCGGAGCAGGTCGAGGTCGCGGATGATCGCGGCCGGGCGGAGGTCGAAGACCTCGGCGATGGCGTTCTCGATCTTGTCGGTCTCGATCGTGTTGGTGCCGAAGGTCTCGACGAAGAGACCGACGGGCTCGGCCTTGCCGATCGCGTAGGCGACCTGGACCTCGCAGCGCGAGGCGAGGCCCGCGGCGACGACGTTCTTGGCGACCCAGCGCATCGCGTACGCCGCCGAACGGTCGACCTTCGACGGGTCCTTGCCGGAGAAGGCGCCGCCGCCGTGCCGGGCCATGCCGCCGTACGTGTCGATGATGATCTTGCGGCCGGTGAGTCCGGCGTCGCCCATCGGGCCGCCGATCTCGAAACGGCCGGTCGGGTTCACCAGCAGGCGGTAGCCGTCCGTGTCGAGCTTGATGCCGTCCTCGACGAGCTGCTTGAGGACGTGCTCGACGACGAACTCGCGGATGTCGGGCGCGAGCAGCGACTCCAGGTCGATGTCCGAGGCGTGCTGCGAGGAGACGACGACCGTGTCGAGGCGGACGGCCTTGTCGCCGTCGTACTCGATGGTGACCTGGGTCTTGCCGTCGGGGCGCAGGTACGGGATGGTGCCGTTCTTGCGGACCTCGGTCAGCCGGCGGGAGAGCCGGTGCGCGAGGTGGATCGGCAGCGGCATCAGCTCGGGGGTCTCGTCCGACGCGTAGCCGAACATCAGGCCCTGGTCGCCGGCGCCCTGCTTGTCGAGCTCGTCCTCGTCGCCCTCGACGCGCTTCTCGTACGCGGTGTCGACACCCTGGGCGATGTCCGGGGACTGCGATCCGATGGACACCGACACGCCGCAGGAGGCGCCGTCGAAGCCCTTCTTCGAGGAGTCGTAGCCGATCTCGAGGATCTTGTTCCGGACGAGGGTCGGGATGTCCGCCCACGCCTTGGTGGTCACCTCACCGGCGACGTGCACCAGGCCGGTGGTGATCAGCGTCTCGACGGCGACGCGCGAGGTGGGGTCCTCGCGCAGCAGGGCGTCGAGAATGGTGTCGCTGATCTGGTCAGCGATCTTGTCGGGGTGGCCCTCGGTGACGGACTCCGAGGTGAACAGACGACGGGACACAACGCTCCCTGGGGTTGCAGCGGCTGCTGGCTACTCGTGACGCGGACCGGCAGGGGGCTGCGCCCCGCGACGTTCCACGAACAGTCTATCGGTCGTGGTCGGACAATGGACCAGGTGTCTCGCCTGGCGAATACCCGTGACCGGCGGGAACCGGTCTGCGGCAAGGCAGATGTGCCCACCGGGGTGGGGCGCAAATCACTCCTGGGGTGGCGTTTCGCACCTCCGGCGGAACGGGATCGCGCCACCGGGGTCCCTCGCCGGAGCGGACGGGATGCGTCAGGTCACGGAGCGCAGGCGCGGCAGGACCAGGTCCCAGACCGTCTCGGCGAGCGCTTCCTTCGGTCCGTAGGGCACGGGGGTCTCGGCGCCGTCCGAGGCGAGGACGACGGCCTCGTTCTCCTCGGAGCCGAAGGTCTTGCGCTCCCCACCTCGTTGACCACGAGCAGGTCGCAGCCCTTCCGGCGGAGCTTCGCGCGGCCGTTGGCGAGGACGTCGTCGGTCTCGGCGGCGAAGCCGACGACCACCTGGCCGGGCAGGGCGCGGTCGGCGGCCAGCTCGGCGAGGATGTCGGGGTTGCGGACGAGCTCGATCGTCGGCGCGCCCCGTCGTCCTTCTTCTTGATCTTGCCGGGGGCGTAGACGGCCGGGCGGAAGTCGGCGACGGCGGCGGCCATCACGACCGCGTCGGCGTCGGCGGCGGCCTTCAGCACGGCCTCGCGGAGCTGGACGGCGGTGCCGACGTGGACGACGTCGACCCGGCCGGGTCGGCGATGCCGGTGTTCGCCTCGACGAGGGTGACCCGGGCGCCACGGGCGGCGGCGGCCTTCGCGAGGGCGTAGCCCTGCTTGCCGGAGGAGCGGTTGCCGAGGTAGCGGACCGGGTCGAGGGGCTCGCGGGTGCCGCCCGCGCTGACGACGACGTGCCGGCCGGCCAGGTCGGGGGCGGTGACGCCGCGCGCGAGGATCCTGCGGCAGACCTCGAAGATCTCCGCCGGGTCGGGCAGCCGGCCCTTGCCGGTGTCGACGCCGGTGAGGCGGCCCACGGCCGGCTCGATGACGACGGCGCCGCGACGGCGCAGGGTGGCCACGTTCTCCTGGGTCGCCGGGTGCTCCACATCTCGGTGTGCATGGCGGGGGCGAAGACGACCGGACAGCGCGCGGTGAGCAGCGTGTTGGTGAGGAGGTCGTCGGCGAGGCCGTGGGCGGCCTTGGCGAGCATGTCGGCGGTGGCGGGCGCGACGACGACGAGGTCGGCGGCCTGGCCGATCCGCACGTGCGGGACCTCGTGGACGGACTCCCACACCTCGGTGGAGACGGGGTTCCCGGAGAGCGCGGACCAGGTGGCGGCGCCGACGAAGTGGAGGGCGGAGTCGGTGGGGACGACGCGCACGTCGTGGCCCGACTCGGTGAGCCTGCGGAGCAGCTCGCACGCCTTGTAGGCGGCGATGCCGCCGCTGACGCCCAGGACGACCTTCGGCTTGGACACGACTTCCACGACTCCCCGCACTCGGCTGCGTACGACTCCATGAGACACCACAGGCCCGGCGGATGTTCCGCCGGGCCTGTGGTGACGAGCATTACCTACAAGCGCTGCATGCTTACTGCGCGGGGCCCTCGATGGCCTCGGACGTCAGCAGACCCGCGTTGATCTCCCGCAGGGCGATCGAGAGCGGCTTCTCGTGGACGTGGGTGTCGACGAGCGGACCCACGTACTCCAGCAGGCCCTCGCCGAGCTGGGAGTAGTACGCGTTGATCTGACGCGCGCGCTTGGCCGCGTAGATCACGAGGCTGTACTTCGAGTCCGTGGCCTCGAGCAGCTCGTCGATCGGCGGGTTGATGATGCCCTCGGGCGCGGTGATGGAAGAGGACACGCTCTACCTTCCGAAGATGGAAAAAAGATCAGACAACGTGCATCAACGTTAGCAGCTCGCGTGCGACGTCCTCGACGGAGGTGTTGACGAGCGTGGTGTCGAACTCCGATTCGGCGGCCAGCTCGACCTTCGCGGCCGCGAGGCGGCGCTCGATGACCTCGGGCGACTCGGTGCCGCGGCCGGTGAGACGGCGGACGAGCTCGTCCCAGCTCGGCGGGGCCAGGAAGACCAGCTGGGACTCCGGCATGGAGTCCTTCACCTGGCGGGCGCCCTGGAGGTCGATCTCCAGGAGCACGGGCTCGCCGGAGTCCAGGCGCTCCAGGACGGCGCCGCGCGGGGTGCCGTAGCGGTTGCCCGCGAACTCGGCCCATTCGAGGAGCTCACCGTTGGCGATCAGCTTGTCGAACTCGTCGTCCGTGACGAAGAAGTAGTGGACGCCGTGCTTCTCGCCGGGGCGGGGCTTCCGTGTCGTCGCCGACACCGAGAGCCAGACCTCGGAGTGGACCTTGCGCATATGAGCGACGACCGTGCTCTTGCCGACCCCTGAGGGGCCGGAGAGCACGGTCAGTCGCGGACGTGCCTCTGCTGCCATGCAGCGATTATTCCAGTGGTTCACCCCCGCTTGCGCAGGGAGGACGCCGCATGCCGGAAATGTCCGGGAAAGTCAGGCGCCGGTGCTGCCGAACTCACGCTCCAGGGAGGCGATCTGGTTGGAACCGAGACCACGGACGCGGCGGCTCTCGGAGATGCCGAGGCGCTCCATGATCTGCTTGGCGCGGACCTTGCCGACGCCCGGCAGGGACTCAAGCAGCGCGGAGACCTTCATCTTGCCGATGACGTCGTTCTCCTGGCCGGTCTTGATGACCTCGTGCAGCGAGGCGCCGGAGTGCTTGAGTCGATTCTTGACCTCGGCCCGCTCCCGGCGAGCCGCGGCGGCCTTTTCGAGCGCGGCTGCGCGCTGTTCAGGGGTAAGGGGCGGAAGAGCCACGCCTACGTCACCTCGGATGTCGATCTGTCGGATACGGACCGGTGAGGAACCTGGATGCCCCACACCAGTGGAGCAACGATCAACGGTGTGGTCGTTGAACGCCTGCTCTGCCCGGAGACTAGCGGCCGAGGCCGCTCCAGTCAGCGAGAACAGAGGAAAAGTCCTGGTCAGCATCGACCGACCAGGACTTTTCCGGCATAACGACCCGGTTTTGAGCCAAGTTTTCGTCAAGGAGTGAGACGGCTCATCGCCGGGCACCCCGTCCGCTCCGACCTGCGGATTGTCCGGGGCCGGTCAGCCGGCGACGGCGGCGCGGATCTCGTCCGCGTAGCGGTGCGCCGAGTCCCGCAGGGCGGCCACGTCCGGGCCGTTCCTGAGGACCCCGCGGCTGACGTTCGGGACGACGTTGCGGACCGCCGCGCCGAAGACGGCGGGGAGGTCGGCGGGGGTCGCGCCCTGGGCGCCGATGCCGGGGGCGAGGAGCGGCCCGTTGATGTCGAGGTCGAAGGAGGACAGGTCGCCGAGGGTGGCGCCGACGACCGCGCCGAAGGAGCCCATCGGGGTCTCCCCCGCGTTCTCCTCGGCGAGGTGGGCGAGCATGGTCGCGCCGATGGTCCGGCCGTCCTCGCGGACCGCGCGCTGGACCTCCGCGCCCTCCGGGTTGGAGGTGAGGGCCAGCACGAAGAGGCCGGCGCCGGACTCCCGGGCCAGGTCGACGGCCGGCTTGAGGGCGCCGTAGCCGAGGTACGGGGAGACCGTCAGGGCGTCGGAGAAGAGCGGGGAGTCCTTGCGCAGGAAGGTCTCCGCGTAGGCGGCCATGGTGGAGCCGATGTCGCCGCGCTTGGCGTCCATGACGACCAGGCCGCCCGCCGCGCGCAGGTCGGCGGTGGCCCGCTCCAGGACGGCGATGCCGCGCGAGCCGAAGCGCTCGAAGAAGGCGGACTGCGGCTTGAAGACGGCCACGGTCTCGGCGAGGGCCTCGACGACGGTGAAGGTGAAGCGCTCCAGACCGGCGATGTCGTCGGTCAGGCCCCAGGAGTCGAGCAGGGCGGCGTGCGGGTCGATGCCGACGCACAGCGGGCCGCGCTCGTCCATGGCGGAGCGCAGGCGGGTGCCGAAGGAGAGAGTCACGGGGTGGCCTTTCGGTTGTCGGCGCCGACCGCCTCGGCGAGGGTGGCGTACGGGGAGGCCGCGAGGCGCGCGGCGAGGCCCTTGTGGATCGCGCGGGCGTAGAACGGCCCCTCGTAGATGAAGGCGCTGTAGCCCTGGACGAGGGTGGCGCCGGCGAGGATGCGCTGCCAGGCGTCCTCGGCGTTCTCGATGCCGCCGACGCCGACCAGGACCAGGCGGTCGCCCACGCGCGCGTGGAGGCGGCGCAGGACGGCGAGGGAGCGCTCCTTGACGGGCGCGCCGGACAGGCCGCCGGTCTCCTTGACCAGCGCGGGGTCGGACTTCAGGCCGAGGCCCTCGCGCGCGATGGTGGTGTTGGTGGCGATGATGCCGTCGAGGCCGAGCTCCAGGGCGAGGTCGGCGACCGCGTCGACGTCCTCGTCGGCCAGGTCGGGGGCGATCTTGACCAGGAGGGGACCCGGCGGCCGGTGACCGTGCGGTCGGCGGCCTCGCGGACGGCCGTGAGGAGCGGGCGCAGGGACTCGGTGGCCTGGAGGTTGCGCAGGCCGGGGGTGTTCGGGGAGGAGACGTTGACGACGAGGTAGTCGGCGTGCGCGGCGAGGCGCTCGGTGGACTTCACGTAGTCGGCGGCGGCCTCGGCCTCGGGGACGACCTTGGTCTTGCCGATGTTGACCCCGACGACCGTCCTGAAGACGGGGTTGCGGGTGGCGAGGCGCTCGGCGACGGCGGCGGAGCCCTCGTTGTTGAAGCCCATGCGGTTGATCAGGGCGCGGTCCGGGACGAGCCGGAAGAGGCGCTTCTTGGGGTTGCCGGGCTGGGCCTCGCCGGTGACGGTGCCGATCTCGACGTGGTCGAAGCCGAGCATCGACATGCCGTCGATGGCGACGGCGTTCTTGTCGAAGCCGGCGGCGAGTCCGAAGGGGCCGTGCATCCGCAGGCCGAGGGCCTCGGTGCGCAGCTCCTGTGGCGGGGCGCGAGGACGGCGGCGACGAAGGTGCGCAGGACCGGGATGCGGGCGGCGAGCCGGATCCAGCGGAAGGCCATGTAGTGGGCCCGCTCGGGGTCCATGCGCTTGAAGACCAGGTTGAAGAAGAACTTGTACATGTGTCTCGGGTCCAGTGTGCTCATGGCGAGGGGGACACCGCAGGTCCTGCCGGTGTCCCCCTCGTCGTACGGGCTGCTAGTCGCGGGCCGCGGTCAGGTGCTCCGCGTGCTCCTGGAGCGAGCGGACGCCCACGTCGCCGTGGCCGAGCGCCTCGATGCCCTGGACGGCCGCGGCGAGCGCCTGGACCGTGGTGAGGCAGGGGACGCTGCGCGCCACCGCGGCCGTACGGATCTCGTAGCCGTCGAGGCGGCCGCCGGTGCCGTACGGGGTGTTGACGATCAGGTCGACCTGGCCGTCGTGGATGAGCTGGACGATGGTCTTCTCGCCGTTCGGGCCCTCGCCCTCGCTGAGCTTGCGGACGACCGTGGCGTTGATGCCGTTGCGCTTGAGGACCTCGGCGGTGCCGGAGGTGGCGAGCAGCTCGAAGCCGTGGGCGACGAGCTCGCGGGCCGGGAAGATCATCGAGCGCTTGTCGCGGTTGGCGACCGAGATGAACGCGCGGCCCTTGGTGGGCAGCGGGCCGTAGGCGCCGGCCTGCGACTTGGCGTAGGCCGTGCCGAAGACCGCGTCGATGCCCATGACCTCGCCGGTGGAGCGCATCTCCGGGCCGAGGACGGTGTCGACGCCGCGGCCGTGCACGTCGCGGAAGCGCGACCACGGCATCACGGCCTCCTTGACGGAGATCGGCGCGTCGAGCGGCAGGGTGCCGCCGTCGCCGTTCTTCGGCAGCAGGCCCTCGGCGCGCAGCTCGGCGACGGTGGCGCCGAGCGAGATGCGGGCGGCGGCCTTCGCGAGCGGCACGGCGGTCGCCTTCGAGGTGAAGGGGACCGTGCGGGAGGCGCGCGGGTTGGCCTCCAGGACGTACAGGATGTCGCCGCCATGGCGAACTGGATGTTGATCAGGCCGCGGACGCCGACGCCCTTGGCGATGGCCTCGGTGGAGGCGCGCAGGCGCTTGATGTCGAAGCCGCCGAGGGTGATCGGGGGCAGGGCGCAGGCCGAGTCGCCGGAGTGGATGCCGGCCTCCTCGATGTGCTCCATGACGCCGCCGAGGTAGAGCTCCTCGCCGTCGTAGAGCGCGTCGACGTCGATCTCGATGGCGTCGTCGAGGAAGCGGTCGACCAGGACCGGCCGGGTGGGGCTGATCTCGGTGGACTCGGCGATGTACGACTCCAGGCGGGCCTCGTCGTACACGATCTCCATGCCGCGGCCGCCGAGCACGTACGAGGGGCGCACGAGGACGGGGTAGCCGATCTCGTCGGCGATGGCCTTGGCGTCGGCGAAGGTGGTCGCGGTGCCGTGCTTGGGGGCCGGGAGGCCCGCCTCGGCGAGGACGCGGCCGAAGGCGCCGCGGTCCTCGGCGGCGTGGATGGCCTCCGGGAGGTGCCGACGACCGGCACGCCGTTGTCCTTGAGCGCCTGCGACAGGCCCAGCGGGGTCTGGCCGCCGAGCTGGACGACGACACCGGCGACGGGGCCGGCGAGGGTCTCGGCGTGGACGATCTCCAGCACGTCTTCCAGCGTCAGCGGCTCGAAGTACAGGCGGTCGGAGGTGTCGTAGTCCGTGGAGACGGTCTCCGGGTTGCAGTTGACCATCACGGTCTCGTAGCCGGCGTCGCTCAGGGCGAAGGAGGCGTGGACGCAGGAGTAGTCGAACTCGATGCCCTGGCCGATGCGGTTCGGGCCGGAGCCCAGGATGATCACGGCGGGCTTCTCGCGCGGGGCGACCTCGGTCTCCTCGTCGTAGGACGAGTAGAAGTACGGGGTCTTGGCGGCGAACTCGGCGGCGCAGGTGTCGACCGTCTTGTAGACCGGGCGGACGCCGAGGGCGTGCCGGACCTCGCGGACGACGTCCTCGCGCAGGCCGCGGATCTCGGCGATCTGGGCGTCGGAGAAGCCGTGGCGCTTGGCCTCGGCGAGCAGCTCGGGGTCGAGCTTCTCGGCGGCGGCCAGCTCGTCGGCGATCTCCTTGATCAGGAAGAGCTGGTCGACGAACCAGGGGTCGATCTTCGTGGCGTCGAAGACCTCCTGGGGGTGGCGCCGGCGCGGATGGCCTGCATGACCGTGTTGATGCGGCCGTCGGTCGGGCGGACCGACTCGCTCAGGAGCTCGGCCTTGTCGCCGGGCTCGCCGACGAAGGTGAACTGCGAGCCCTTCTTCTCCAGGGAGCGCAGGGCCTTCTGGAGGGCCTCGGTGAAGTTGCGGCCGATGGCCATGGCCTCGCCGACCGACTTCATGGTGGTGGTGAGGGTGGAGTCGGCCTGCGGGAACTTCTCGAAGGCGAAGCGCGGGGCCTTGACGACGACGTAGTCGAGCGTGGGCTCGAAGGACGCCGGGGTCTTCTCCGTGATGTCGTTCGGGATCTCGTCCAGCGTGTAGCCGACGGCGAGACGGGCCGCGATCTTGGCGATCGGGAAGCCGGTCGCCTTGGAGGCGAGCGCCGAGGAGCGGGAGACGCGCGGGTTCATCTCGATGACGATGATCCGGCCGTCGTCCGGGTTGACGGCGAACTGGATGTTGCAGCCGCCGGTGTCGACGCCGACCTCGCGGATGATCGCGATGCCGATGTCGCGCAGGCGCTGGTACTCGCGGTCGGTGAGGGTCATCGCCGGGGCGACGGTGATGGAGTCACCGGTGTGGACGCCCATCGGGTCGAAGTTCTCGATGGAGCAGACGACCACGACGTTGTCGTTCTTGTCGCGCATCAGCTCCAGCTCGTACTCCTTCCAGCCGAGGATGGACTCCTCCAGGAGCACCTCGGTGGTCGGGGAGAGCGTGAGGCCCTGGCCGGCGATGCGGCGCAGCTCTTCCTCGTCGTGGGCGAAGCCGGAGCCGGCGCCGCCCATGGTGAAGGAGGGGCGGACGACGACGGGGTAGCCGCCGAGCGTCTCGACGCCCTTGAGGACGTCCTCCATGGAGTGGCAGATGACGGAGCGGGCGGACTCGCCGTATCCGATCTTGGCCTTGACGGCCTCGACGACGCCCTTGAAGAGGTCGCGGTCCTCGCCCTTGTTGATGGCCTCGACGTTGGCGCCGATGAGCTCGACGCCGTACTTCTCCAGGACGCCCTGCTCGTGCATGGAGATCGCGGTGTTGAGCGCGGTCTGGCCGCCGAGGGTGGGCAGGAGGGCGTCGGGGCGCTCCTTGGCGATGATCTTCTCGACGAACTCGGGGGTGATCGGCTCGACGTACGTGGCGTCGGCGATCTCCGGGTCGGTCATGATCGTGGCCGGGTTGGAGTTGACCAGGATCACCCGCAGGCCCTCGGCCTTGAGGATGCGGCAGGCCTGGGTGCCGGAGTAGTCGAACTCGGCGGCCTGGCCGATGACGATCGGGCCGGAGCCGATGACCAGGACGGACTGGATGTCGGTGCGCTTAGGCACGCTCGGCCTCCATGAGGGTCACGAAGCGGTCGAAGAGGTACGCGGCGTCGTGCGGGCCCGCGGCCGCCTCGGGGTGGTACTGGACGGAGAAGGCCGGCTGGTCGAGCAGCTGGAGGCCTTCGACGACCTGGTCGTTCAGGCAGACGTGGGAGACCTCGGCACGCCCGTAGGGGGTGTCCGAGACCTTGTCGAGGGGCGCGTCGACGGCGAAGCCGTGGTTGTGCGCGGTGACCTCCACCTTGCCGGTGGTGCGGTCCTGGACGGGCTGGTTGATGCCCCGGTGGCCGTACTTCAGCTTGTAGGTGCCGAAGCCGAGCGCGCGGCCGAGGATCTGGTTGCCGAAGCAGATGCCGAAGAGCGGCGTCCTGCGCTCCAGGACGGCCTGCATGACGGCGACCGGGTGGTCGGCGGTGGCCGGGTCGCCCGGACCGTTGGAGAAGAACACGCCGTCGGGGTTGACGGCGTAGACGTCCTCGACGGTGGCGGTGGCGGGGAGGACGTGGACCTCGATGCCGCGCTCGGCCATCCGGTGCGGGGTCATGCCCTTGATGCCGAGGTCGACGGCGGCGACGGTGAACTTCTTCTCGCCGATCGCGGGGACGACGTACGTCTCCTTGGTGGCGACCTCGGCGGAGAGGTCGGCGCCGGTCATCTCGGGGGCCTGGCGGACCTCGGCGAGCATGGTGCCCTCGTCGGGCAGCGCGTTGCCGGAGAAGATGCCGACGCGCATGGCGCCGCTCTCGCGCAGGTGGCGGGTGAGGGCGCGGGTGTCGATGCCGGAGATGCCGACGACGCCCTGGGCGCGCAGCTCGTCCTCCAGCGAGCGCCGGGAGCGCCAGTTGGAGGAGACGCGGGCGGGGTCGCGGACCACGTAGCCGGAGACCCAGATGCGGCCGGACTCGGGGTCCTCGTCGTTGACGCCCGTGTTGCCGACGTGCGGGGCGGTCATCACGACGACCTGGCGGTGGTACGACGGGTCGGTGAGGGTCTCCTGGTAGCCGGTCATGCCGGTGGAGAAGACCGCCTCGCCGAAGGTCTCCCCCACGGCCCCGTAGGCGCGGCCGCGGAAGATGCGGCCGTCCTCCAGGACGAGTACGGCGGGAGTCTTGGCGGCTCCCCTGGTGGAGGTCGTCATCGTACGATGCCTTCCGTCGTATTGATCATGGAATTGATGGCCTCGACCCAGGCCGTGTGCTCGGCGGCCCGGTCGGACCGGAAGCCGGAGTCGAGCTGCTGGCCGCCGTGCTCCCAGGTGACGATCAGGAGCCCGCCCTCGGTGAGGACCTTGCCGGCGATGCCCTTGTCGAGGCGGGCCTCGCGCAGGGCGGCGGCCGGCACGAAGAAGTCGTTCGCCCCGGGGCGTACGACCTCGATCCCGGCGCCGGTGAGCGTGAGCTCGACGCGGCTGCGGGTGCCGAGGCCGTGGGCGACGATCCGGTCGAGCCACTGCCCGGCGGTCGTGGACCCGTGGTAGCGCCCGCTGAGGGTCAGTCTCGCGTCACCGGTCGTCTCCGGCACGGCGGGGAGCTCGGGCAGGTCCGACTGGAGGCTGCCCCGCCACTTCCAGCCCTGGCGCATGAGCCAGTACACGAGGACGACGAAGAGCAGCAGTCCGGCGACCCAGCCGAGCCGCCCGGCCCAGTCGGTCACCTCCGCCGACTTCTGCTCGGCTGCCTCTGCGGCGATTGCGATGAGTGGTGTCACGCCAGCTTCCCGTCCACGACCGTTGCCCGGCCCCGCAGGAAGGTGTGGGTGACGCGTCCCGGCAGCTCACGACCCTCGTAGGGGGTGTTGCGGCTGCGGGAGGCGAAGTCCGCGGGGTCCACGACACCACGGTAAGCCGGATCGACCAGCGTCAGGTTCGCGGGCTCACCAGCCGAGACGGGGCGGCCGTGTCCCTTGGCCCGTCCGATGCGGGCGGGCGCGGAGGACATCCGGTCGGCGACGCCGCCCAGTCGAGGAGGCCGGTCTCGACCATCGTCTGCTGGACGACGGAGAGGGCGGTCTCCAGGCCGACCATGCCCATGGCGGCCGCGGCCCACTCGCAGTCCTTGTCCTCGTGCGGGTGCGGGGCGTGGTCGGTGGCGACGATGTCGATCGTGCCGTCGGCCAGCGCCTCGCGCAGGGCGAGGACGTCCTTCTCGGTGCGCAGCGGCGGGTTGACCTTGTAGACCGGGTTGTACGAGCGGACCAGCTCGTCCGTGAGGAGGAGGTGGTGCGGGGTGACCTCGGCGGTGACGTCGATGCCGCGGGACTTGGCCCAGCGGACGATCTCGACGGAGCCGGCGGTGGAGAGGTGGCAGATGTGGACGCGGGAGCCGACGTGCTCGGCGAGGAGGACGTCGCGGGCGATGATCGACTCCTCGGCGACGGCGGGCCAGCCGCCGAGGCCGAGCTCCGCGGAGACGACGCCCTCGTTCATCTGGGCGCCCTCGGTGAGGCGGGGCTCCTGGGCGTGCTGGGCGACGACGCCGCCGAAGGCCTTCACGTACTCCAGGGCGCGGCGCATGATCACGGCGTCGTCGACGCACTTGCCGTCGTCGGAGAAGACGGTGACGCCGGCGGCGGAGTCGTGCATGGCGCCGAGCTCGGCGAGCTTCTTGCCCTCCAGGCCGACGGTGACGGCGCCGATGGGCTGTACGTCGCAGTAGCCGTGCTCCTGGCCGAGGCGGTAGACCTGCTCGACGACGCCGGCGGTGTCGGCGACCGGGTGGGTGTTGGCCATGGCGAAGACGGCGGTGTAGCCGCCGGAGGCGGCGGCGCGGGTGCCGGTGAGGACGGTCTCGGAGTCCTCGCGGCCGGGCTCGCGCAGGTGGGTGTGGAGGTCGACGAGGCCGGGGAGCAGGATCTGGCCGTCGGCCTCGATCACGGTCGCGCCCTCGGCGGAGAGCCCGGTGCCGACCTCGGCGATGGTCTCGCCGTCGATCAGGACGTCCTGGACGTCGCCGCCGAGGACCCGGGCACCGCGGATAAGGGTCTTGCTCATGGTCACTTGTTCTCCTCGGTGCGGGTGTGGCTGACGGCGGACTCGTTGCCGCCCAGAAGCAGGTAGAGGACGGCCATCCGGACGGAGACGCCGTTGGCGACCTGCTCGACGACCGTGCAGCGGTCGGAGTCGGCGACCTCGGCGGTGATCTCCATGCCGCGGACCATCGGGCCGGGGTGCATGACGATGGCGTGCTCGGGCATCTTCGCCATCCGCTCGCCGTCCAGCCCGTAGCGGCGCGAGTACTCGCGCTCGGTCGGGAAGAAGGCGGCGTTCATCCGCTCGCGCTGCACACGGAGCATCATCACCGCGTCGGACTTCGGCAGCACGCCGTCGAGGTCGTACGAGATCTCGCAGGGCCAGGTCTCGACGCCGACGGGGACCAGGGTGGGCGGGGCCACCAGGGTGACCTCGGCGCCGAGGGTGTGGAGCAGGTCGACGTTGGAGCGGGCGACCCGGCTGTGCAGGACGTCGCCCACGAGGGTGATGCGCTTGCCGGCGAGGTCCTGGCCGAGGCCGGCGTCGCGGCCGACGAGGCGGCGGCGCATGGTGAAGGCGTCCAGGAGGGCCTGGGTGGGGTGCTGGTGGGTGCCGTCGCCGGCGTTGATGACGGGGGCGTCGATCCAGCCGGAGGTGGCGAGCCGGTACGGGGCGCCGGAGGCGCTGTGCCGGATGACGACCGCGTCGACGCCCATGGCCTCCAGGGTCTGCGCGGTGTCCTTGAGGGACTCGCCCTTGGAGACGCTGGAGCCCTTGGCCGCGAAGTTGATCACGTCGGCGGAGAGGCGCTTCTCGGCGGCCTCGAAGGAGATCCGGGTGCGGGTGGAGTCCTCGAAGAAGAGGTTGCAGATGGTCCGGCCGCGCAGGGTCGGCAGCTTCTTGATGGGCCGGTCGGCCACCCGGGCCATCTCCTCGGCGGTGTCGAGGATCTGGACGGCGTCGTCGCGGGTGAGGTCGGCGGCCGAGATGAGGTGACGCATCATCGGTTTTTCGCTCCGTGGTGGGGAGGGTGAGGGCATGCGGGTGCGCAGGGCTGTGCCCCGGACCCGTCGGGGGTGCCGGTCCGGCTAGGAGGAGGCGGGCTTGCTGCCGAGCAGGACGGTGTCGCGACCGTCTTCCTCGGCGAGCAGGACCTTGACCGTCTCCCGCAGCGACGTGGGGAGGTTCTTGCCGACGTAGTCGGCGCGGATCGGGAGCTCGCGGTGGCCCCGGTCGACGAGGACCGCGAGCTGGACGGCGCGCGGGCGGCCGATGTCGCCGAGGGCGTCGAGGGCGGCGCGGATGGTGCGGCCGGAGAAGAGGACGTCGTCGACGAGGACGACGAGGCGGCCGTCGATGCCGTCACCGGGGATCTCGGTGCGGCCGATGGCGCGGGTGGGCTTCATCCGCAGGTCGTCCCGGTACATGGTGATGTCGAGGGAGCCGACCGGGATCTTGGTGCCGGTGATCGCTTCGAGCTTCTCGGCGAGCCGGCCAGCGAGGAAGACGCCGCGGGTGGGGATGCCGAGGAGGACCACGTCGTCGGCGCCCTTGGCGCGCTCGACGATCTCGTGGGCGATGCGGGTCAGGACCCGCGCGATGTCCGGGGCCTCCAGAACGGGCCGCGCGTCATCGCTGTACTGCTGCTGAGTGTCCATGGAAAACGGACCTCCTTCTCCGCCTCACGGGACGGCTCTTAAAGGACGTCGGAATTGCGCCGTTCACTCTACCAGGGGTGCGCGGCGGATTCTCGCGGACCCCCGCGGCCGTTCCGGACGCCGTCCCCCGGGAGGGGGCGGTACGGACCATTCGGCTTGACGGGTGGGTGTAACGCTGCGTAACCTCACAGTGAGTTACCAGCCGCGCGGCGCAGCCGCATGTCGTCACAGCGTCCGGGAGCGTTATGTCCAGCGAATACGCAAAGCAGCTCGGGGCCAAACTCCGCGCCATCCGCACCCAGCAGGGTCTGTCCCTCCACGGGGTGGAGGAGAAGTCCCAGGGCCGCTGGAAGGCGGTCGTGGTCGGCTCGTACGAGCGCGGTGACCGCGCGGTGACCGTGCAGCGTCTTGCCGAGCTGGCCGACTTCTACGGCGTGCCGGTGCAGGAGCTCCTGCCGGGCACGACCCCGGGCGGGGCCGCCGAGCCGCCGCCGAAGCTGGTCCTGGACCTGGAGCGCCTGGCGCACGTGCCGCAGGAGAAGGCCGGCCCGCTCCAGCGCTACGCGGCGACGATCCAGTCGCAGCGCGGCGACTACAACGGCAAGGTGCTGTCGATCCGTCAGGACGACCTGCGCACCCTCGCCGTCATCTACGACCAGTCCCCCTCGGTCCTCACCGAGCAGCTGATCAGCTGGGGCGTCCTGGACGCGGACGCGCGCCGCGCGGTCGCCCACGAGGACAACTGACCCTCGGCGAGGGCAGAGAAGAACGTACCGCCGGGCCCGTGGACGTCATCCGACGTCCACGGGCCCGGCGCTTTCCCCGGAGCGCTGGCGTGCGAAGGGGCCCGCAGCACCGAGTGCTGCGGGCCCCTTCGCGTGCCGTACGGGACTAGGCGTCCGCGTCCCGGCGCAGGCGCGGCTTCAGGTCCTTGAGGCGCCCCAGCAGGCCGTTGACGAAGGCCGGGGACTCGTCGGTGGAGAACTCCTTGGCGAGCTGCACCGCCTCGTCGATCGCGACCGCGTCGGGCGTGCCGTCCTCCCAGATCACCTCGTACGCACCGAGGCGCACGATGTTCCGGTCGGCGACGGGCATCCGGTCGAGGTCCCAGTCCACCGCGTAGGTCGCGATGAGCTCGTCGATCCGCGCCACGTGGGACGCGTACCCCTCGACCAGCTGCATGGTGAAGTCGCTGACCGGCGGCTGGCGGTCGTCGGACCGCGAGTGCCGGACCTGGTCGGCGAGGACCTCCTGGACGGAGGCGCCGCGCTGGTCGGCCTCGAAGAGGATCTGGAAGGCGCGCTTGCGCGCCTTGCTCCGAGCGGCCACGGTTACTTGTTCACCCGGCCGAGGTAGCTGCTGTCGCGGGTGTCGACCTTGACCTTCTCACCGGTGGTGATGAAGAGCGGGACCTGGATCTGGTGGCCGGTCTCCAGCGTGGCGGGCTTGGTGCCACCGGTGGAGCGGTCGCCCTGGACGCCCGGCTCGGTCTCGGCGATGACCAGCTCGACGGCGGCCGGGAGCTCGACGTAGAGCACCTCGCCCTCGTGCTGCGCGACGGAGGCGGTGAAGCCCTCGATGAGGAAGTTGGCGGCGTCGCCGACGTTCTTCCTGTCGATGTGCAGCTGGTCGTAGGTCTCCATGTCCATGAAGACGAAGTACTCGCCGTCCATGTAGGAGAACTGCATGTCACGACGGTCGATGGTGGCCGTGTCGACCTTCGTGCCGGCGTTGAAGGTCTTGTCGACGACCTTGCCGGAGAGCACGTGCTTGAGCTTCGTGCGCACGAAGGCCGGGCCCTTGCCGGGCTTGACGTGCTGGAACTCGACGACGGACCAGAGCTGGCCCCCGTCGAGCTTGAGCACCATGCCGTTCTTGAGGTCGTTCGTGGAAGCCACGGTTGCGGAATCTCCTGGACTGACGTGGACCGGGGAGGCGTACGCGCCTTACAGCGCGAGCAGCTCCTTGGTCGTGATGGTGAGTAGCTCGGGTCCGCCGTCCGCCTCCTGGCGCACGACGAGCGTGTCATCGATCCGGACTCCGCCCCGGCCCGGGAGGTGGACCCCCGGTTCGACGGTGACCGGCACGCAAGCGTCCAGTTTACCCATGGCCGAAGGCGAGAGCTGCGGGTCCTCGTCGATTTCGAGCCCCACCCCGTGCCCGGTGAGGGGCACGGCGGCCTCCGCGTGCCCCGCGGCGTCCAGGATCTGGCGGGCCGCCCGGTCCACGTCCCGGTAGTCGGCGCCGGGGGCCAGGGACTCGCGTCCCGCCCGCTGAGCGGCGAAGACGAGCTCGTACAGCTCGATCTGCCAGTCGGCGGGGTGGTGCCGATGACGAAGGTGCGGCCGATCTCGCACCGGTAGCCGCGGTAGTCGGCGCCGAGGCAGACGGAGAGGAAATCACCCTCCTCGACCCGCCGGTCGGTGGGCCGGTGCCCCCGGCGCCCGGAGTGCGGGCCGGTCCCCACCGAGGTGGGGAAGGCGGCCCCGTCGGCGCCGTGGTCGACGAGCCGCCGCTCCAGCTCCAGGGCGAGGTGGCGCTCGGTCCGCCCCACGAGGATCGACTCCAGGAGCTCGCCGAGCGCCTGGTCGGCGATCTCCGCCGCGATCCGCAGACAGGCGATCTCGTCCTCGTCCTGACGATCCTGAGCTGCTCCACGGCGCAGGCGAGGTCGGCGAGGCGCAGGGCCGGGCGACGGAGCCCATGGCCCGGTGCCGGGCCACGGTCAGGTGGTGCTCCTCGACCGCGAGCGCGTCGGCGCCGCCCGGCGGGCGAGGTCGACGGCGGTGACCGCCGGATCGCCGCCCCCGGCGGGCAGGACCTGCTGCCGGAGCAGCTCGTCGAGGCGTCCGTCGGCGGGCTCGGCGCCGGGCGCGACGGGACAGAGCAGGACGTCGGTGTCCGGCTCCGGCCCGACGAGGAGGACCGCGCCGGGCGGCGAACCACCCGCGAGATAGCGGACGTTGGCGGGGCGGGAGACCAGGGCCGCCGGGCTGCCCGCGGCCGCGCACCGGTCGCGCAGCCGTACACGGCGGTCCGCATACACCTCTGACATGCTCCGAGCCTACGAGCGCGGCGGCGGGCCGTCCTGTTCAGAACGGCCGTCCGGGCGGGCTCACCAGGTCGGCGGGCTCGCGATCGCGCGGGCGAGGACGTCGTCGAGGACGCGCGCGGTGGTCTCCACGTCGTACGTGGAGTTGTCGATGATCGGCAGGCCCGAGCCGTACCAGCCGGCCATCCGGCCGTGGATGGCGGCGACCTCCTCGTCCGAGAGGCGCCGGTTGCCGCTGCGCTCGGCGTTGCGCTCCAGGACGACCTCCAGGCCGGGCAGGAGGACGACGGGCAGCAGCCCGGGGCCCACGTGGCGCTTCCAGCCGCCGAGGCCGACGACGGGCCGGTCGGGGAAGACGGCGTCGTCGACGATGCAGGAGATGCCGTTGGCCAGGAAGTTGCGCGCGGCGAAGCCGCAGGTGCGGCGGGCGAGCCGGTACTGCGCCTCGGAGTGCTCGTTCCAGCCGGACTGCGGGTCGGCGAAGCCGGAGCAGACCCACTCGCGGACGTCGTCGAGGCTGATGTGCGCGGTGGGCACGCGGCGGCGCTGCGCCCAGTGCCGGGCGACGGTCGTCTTGCCCGCGCCCGCGGGCCCGATCAGCAGCACGGCGAGGGTCGCCGTCCGGTCCCGGCGCCGTGCTCCACGGGCGGCGCGCCCGGCAGGGTCGGCGCGCTCACGGGCGGCAGCGGACGTGCCCGGTGAGGTCGGCGCGCGGCGGGGCGGCGGGACGGGGCCCGGAGGCGGGGTGCTGCGGGGCGGCGGGATGAGGGCCGGAGGCGGGGTGCTGCAGGGCAGCGGGGTGCGGCCGGAGGCGGGATGCTGCGGGCAGCAGGGTGGGGCCCGGAGGCGGGATGCTGCAGGGCGGCGGGGTGCGGCCCGGGGGCCGGGTGCTGCGGAGCGGCCGGGTGGGGGCCGTCGGATGCTGCGGTATGCCCCGGGGCGCCCCAGCCCGGCGGGGCGTGCGGGGCCGGGGAGCCCCGGCCTGGACGGTCAGGTGCACACCGAGCCGGGGTCCGGAGGCCGGTCCCGGGTACGGGGTGCCCGGCGGAACCGGCGGGGGGACGACCGGCTGCCCACCGGGGTCGCCGCCGCCCGCCGGACCCCCCACTGCGTGCTGCATCCGGTGCCACTCCGTCTCGTGCGCCTGATGGATCCCCGGACCGGTGTGTCCGTGGACGGGCGAAACGTTACCGTCCCCGGCCCCACAGGGGAACGGCCGGGGACGCCCCTGGTGCCCGGCCGCCCCCGTCAGGCCTTGCCGGATCCTGCCGGACCCCTGTTCAGCCGGTGAGCTCCTCGGCGAGCGCCCGCAGCGCCAGCCGGTAGGAGCCGATCCGAACCCGGCGACCGTCCCGGTCGCCACGGCCGCGATGACCGAGGTGTGCCGGAACTCCTCGCGGGCGTACGGGTTCGAGATGTGCACCTCGATCAGCGGGGCGGTCCGCTGGGCGGCGGCGTCCCGCATCCCGTACGAGTAGTGCGTGAACGCGCCGGGGTTGATCACCACCGGGATCGAGCCGTCCGCCGCCTCGTGGAGCCAGCGGATCATCTCGCCCTCGTCGTTGGTCTCCCGCACGTCGACGTCGAAGCCGAGCTCCGCGCCGAGGGTCCGGCAGGACTCGACGAGCCCCTTGTAGGAGGTGGCGCCGTAGATGTCGGGCTCGCGGGAGCCGAGACGGCCCAGGTTGGGGCCGTTGAGCACCAGGACCGGACGCGTCCCGCTCACGCGGACACCTCGCCGTACGCCGCGATCAGGACGGCCGGGTCGGGGCCCTCCAGGACGGTCGGCTTGCCGAGCCCGTCGAGGACGATGAAGCGGAGCAGGTCGCCGCGGGACTTCTTGTCGACCCGCATGGTCTCCAGGAGCTTCGGCCACTGGTCGCCGCGGTAGGTGAGCGGCAGGCCGACGGACTCCAGGATGGCGCGGTGCCGGTCGGCGGTGGCGTCGTCGAGGCGCCCGGCGAGGCGGCCGAGCTCGGCGGCGAAGACCATGCCGACGGAGACGGCGGCGCCGTGGCGCCACTTGTACCGCTCGTTCTTCTCGATGGCGTGGGCGAGGGTGTGGCCGTAGTTGAGGATCTCGCGGCGGCCGGACTCCTTGAGGTCCCCGGAGACGACCTCGGCCTTGACCTTGATCGAGCGGACGAGCAGCTCGGCGGTGTGCGGGCCGGCCGGCGTACGGGCCGCCTGCGGGTCCTCCTCGATGAGGTCGAGGATCACCGGGTCGACGATGAAGCCGGCCTTGATGATCTCCGCGAGCCCGCTGACGTAGTCGTGGACCGGCAGCGAGTCGAGGGCCGCGAGGTCGCACAGGACCCCGGCGGGCGGGTGGAAGGCGCCGACGAGGTTCTTGCCCTCGGCGGTGTTGATGCCCGTCTTGCCGCCGACGGCCGCGTCGACCATGGCCAGGACGGTCGTCGGCACGGCGATCCAGCGCACGCCCGCAGCCAGGTCGCGGCCACGAAGCCCGCGAGGTCGGTGGTGGCGCCGCCGCCGACGCCGACGACGACGTCGCTGCGGGTGAAGCCGGTCTGGCCGAGCGCCTTCCAGCAGTAGGCGGCGACCTCGGCGGTCTTCGCCTCCTCGGCGTTCGGCACCTGGATGGCGACCGCCTCGTAGCCCTGCTCGGCGAGGTCCGCGCGGAGCGCCTCGCCGGTGTCGGCGAGCGCCTCCGGGTGGATCACGGCGACCCGCTTGGCCTGGGTGCCGATCAGGCCGGGGAGCTCACCGAGGAGCTGCCGCCCGACCAGTACCTCGTACGGGTCGGTGCCCGCGGAACCGCCGACCTGGATACGGGTGACCTGGTCCTGGTCCGTCATACGTCCTTCAACTCCAGTGCGTCGAGGACCGCCTGGGCGACCTCTTCGGGGTGCGGTCGTCCGTGGTGACGACGGCGCGTGCGACTTCTTCGTACAGATGGCGGCGCGCCTCCATCAGCTCGCGCCACTGGCGGCGCGGGTTGACGGCGAGCAGCGGCCGGGCGGTGTTGAGCCCGACCCGGCGTACGGCCTCCTCGACGTCCATCGAGAGGTACGCGACGGGCAGCCCGGCGAGCAGGGCGCGGGTCCCGGCGTCCAGGACGGCGCCGCCGCCGAGGGCGAGGACGCCCTCGTGCCCGGCGACGGCCGCGGCGACCGCGCCCGCTCCAGGGCGCGGAAGTGCTCCTCGCCGTCCTCGACGAAGATGTCGGAGATCTCGCGTCCTTCGGCGGCGACGATGTCGGCGTCGGTGTCCCGGTAGGGCGCGCCGAGCCGTGCGGCCAGGAGCGCGCCCACCGTGGACTTGCCGGAGCCCATGGGGCCGACGAGGACGACCAGGGGTCCGGCGGTCACCGGATGGTCAGGTTGTCGAGGTACGAGCGGACGTTGCGACGGGTCTCGGGGACGCTGTCGCCGCCGAACTTCTCGACGACCGCGTCCGCGAGGACGAGCGCGACCATGGCCTCGGCGACGATGCCGGCGGCGGGGACGGCGCAGACGTCGGAGCGCTGGTGGTGGGCGGCGCGCGCCTCGCCGGTGGCGACGTCGATCGTGGCCAGGGCGCGCGGGACGGTCGCGATCGGCTTCATCGCGGCGCGGACGCGCAGCAGCTCGCCGGTGGTCAGGCCGCCCTCGGTGCCGCCGGAGCGGCCGGAGGTGCGCTTGATGCCGTCCTCGGTGCGCACGATCTCGTCGTGGGCCTGGGAGCCGGGCACGCGGGCGAGGTCGAAGCCGTCGCCGACCTCGACGCCCTTGATGGCCTGGATGCCCATGAGGGCGGCGGCGAGGCGGGCGTCGAGACGGCGGTCCCAGTGGACGTGCGAGCCGAGGCCGACGGGCACGCCGTAGGCGAGGACCTCGACGACGCCGCCGAGGGTGTCGCCGTCCTTGTGGGCCTGGTCGATCTCGGCGACCATCGCCTTCGACGCGTCGGCGTCGAGGCAGCGGACCGGGTCGGCGTCGAGCTTCTCGACGTCGGCGGGGGTCGGGTAGAGGCCGTACGGGGCCTTGGCGGCGGCCAGCTCGACGACGTGGCTCACGATCTCGATGCCGGCGGCCTCCTTGAGGAAGGACCGGGCGACGGCGCCGAGGGCGACACGGGCGGCGGTCTCCCGGGCGCTGGCGCGCTCCAGGATCGGCCGGGCCTCGTCGAAGCCGTACTTCTGCATGCCGGCGAGGTCGGCGTGGCCGGGACGGGGCCGGGTCAGGGGCGCGTTGCGGCCCGTCTCCTGAGCTCCGAGGGGTCGACCGGGTCGGCCGACATGACCTTCTCCCACTTGGGCCACTCGGTGTTGCCGACCATGACGGCGATCGGGGAACCGAGGGAGAGCCCGTGCCGGACGCCGCCGAGGAAGGTGACCTCGTCCTGCTCGAACTTCATGCGGGCGCCACGCCCATAGCCGAGGCGTCGCCGCGCCAGGTGGTCCGCCACCAGCTCAGTGGTGACCGGGACGCCGGCGGGAAGACCCTCCAGCGTCGCGACCAGCGCGGGTCCGTGGGATTCCCCAGCGGTCAGCCAACGCAACCTGCTCAACGATGCTCCTCATGCTCGCGCCCGGGCACTGCTCAGGCACGACCGGGTGCGCGGCCCTGGCCCGCCTCCCCCGATCCTCCCACGCCCGGGGGGTGAACCGGCCCTCCGGTCCAGCTATCGGACGTCGGCCCGGCTCTTCGGAGCGGCCCCGGCCCCCTCGGTACGGGAAATCCTAACGAGCCGCCAGCGCCCGCTCCCCCGCCGCCCGCATCGCCGCGAGCGGGGCCCTCGGGACGCCCGTCATCTGTTCGACCTGGAGGACGGCCTGGTGGACGAGGAGGTCGAGGCCGCCGACGACCTTGCCGCCGCGGTCGGACCAGGCGGCCGCGAGGGGGGTCGGCCAGGGGTCGTACAGGACGTCGAACAGGGTGCCGACCGTGTCGGGGACGGCCGTCGCCAGGGCGTTCGTGGTGCCGGCCGGGGTGGTCGCGATGACCAGCGGCGCGTCGAAGGACTCCGCCGCCCGCTCCCAGTCGGCGGTGCGGACGTCCACGCCGAGCCGCTCGCCCCAGCCGCGCATCTCCTCGGCCCGCGCCTCGCTCCGTACGTACGCGGTGACGGGGCCGGCGCAGATCCGGGCGAGGGCGGCGAGCGCGGAGGAGGCGGTGGCGCCGGCGCCGAGGACGGCCGCCGACTCCACCTTCTCCACGCCCGCTCGCGCAGGGCGGCGATCATGCCGGGGATGTCGGTGTTGTCGCCGACCCGGCGCCCGTCCTCCCGGAGGACCACGGTGTTGACGGCCTCCACCGAGGCGGCCGTGTCACTGATTTCGTCGAGCAGCGGGATGACCGCCCGCTTCAGCGGCATGGTCAGCGAGAGCCCGGCCCAGGTCTCGTCCAGCTCGGTCACGAACCCGGGCAGCGCCGCCTCGTCGACCTCGAAGCGGTCGTACGACCAGTCGACGAGCCCCAGCTCGGCGTACGCGGCGCGGTGCAGGACCGGGGAGAGCGAGTGGGCGATGGGCGAACCGAGGACGGCCGCGCGGCGCCCCGTCTCACTGGTTCGTGTGGGCATTGAACTTTTCCTTCAACCTGTTGTGCTCGGCCAGGGTCTTCGCGAACTCGGTCTTGTTCATGCCGTCGGTGGCGACGAAGTAGAGCCAGCCGTCGTTCGTGGGGTTGAGCATGGCGGCCAGCGCTTCGTTGCCAGGGTTGCCGATCGGTCCCGGCGGGAGGCCCTTGTGCTTGTACGTGTTGTACGGGTCGGTGTTGGTGTTCGCCTCTTGCTCGGAGATCTTGATCTCGCTCTGACCCTTCAGGTAGTTGAGGGTCGAGTCGAACTGCAACAGCTGGACGGTCTCCATGTTGCTCGGCTTGAGGCGGTTGTAGACGACCTCCGCCATCTTGCGGAAGTCCTCGTGGGTCTTGCCCTCCGCCTGGACCAGGCTCGCGATCGTGATGAGTTCCCACGGTCCCTTGACGCCCAGCGCCTTCGCTTTCGCATCCAGGTCGAGCTTGGTGTACTCCTGGTTCGCGCGGGCCACCATCTTGCGCAGGACGTCCTCGGGCTTGCCGCCCTTGGCGACCGGGTAGCTCGCGGGGAAAAGGAAGCCCTCCAAGGGGTCCTTGACGTCCGCGTGGTTCTTCGCCCAGTCGGGCAGCCCGAGGGAGTCCGCCTTCGCGAACGCGATCTCCTTGGTGGTGCCCGGCTTGAGGTCCAGACGCTCGTCGAGCTTCTCGTAGACCCAGGCGTTCCGCTTGCCCTCGGGGATGATGAGGTTGGCCTGGCTGGCCGGGTTGAGCATCAGAGTGACCGCGCTGTCCGCCGACATCTCCTTCTTCAGGGTGTAGGCGCCCGCCTGGATCGAGAGGCCCTTGGGGTTCTTCTGCTGTGCGGAGACGAAGGCGTCGACGCTCTTGACGACGCCGGCCTTCTTGAGGATGTTGCCGATCTCGTAGCCGCCGGCGTCCTTCGGGATCTCGACCTGTACGACCCCGCTGCCGCCGCCCGCGTAGTCGGGCGCCGCGCCGAACTGGCCCTGCCAGAACTTGTAGCCGAAGTAGCCGATGCCGCCCACGCCGCCCACGAGGACGGCGGCGACGACCAGGCAGGCCACGCCGTTCTTGCCTTTGCGTTTCTTCGCTTTGCTGCGGCGTTCGCGGTCGGCCTCGCGGGAGCCCCGGCCGCGGCCCGGCTCCTCGTCGTGGTCGTCGTGCTCGTCGTCACCGCCGGTGAAGAAGGGGTGGTTCTCCTCCTCCGGCTCGGCGGGTGCGCCTCTTCCTCCGGGGCCCAGTCGACGACCGGCTCCGGCGGGTTCTGCCGGTGGCCGGGCGGCTGGGGCGGCGGGTAGGCCTCGGGGGTCCCGTAGAGGTCGGGGTTCTGACCGCCGTACGGGTCGGCCGGGGGGGCGTTGTACGCCATCGCCGCCTGGCCGGTCTCCCAGTTGCCGTCGTACTGCTGCCCGAGGTTCCCGGGCGTGTCGTATCCGCCCGGGTACCCCGTCTCGTACTGCTGGGGCTGCTGCGGCTGCTGGTACTGCTGTTGATGCTGCTGGTACTGGGGGTCGACGTACTGCTGCTGCTGGTGGTACTGCTGCTGGTACGGGTCCCCCTCGTACCCCTGGCCGCCCTGGCCGTACGGATCCGCGTAGCCCTGGCCGCCGTGACCGTACTGGTTCGCCTGCTGCGGGTGCTGCGGGTGCGGGTACTGCTGCTGGCCCTCCCACCCCTGGTCCCCGTAGAGCGGGTCCCCGGGGTGCCACGGTTCGGAGCCAGGGCCCCGGCCATACTCAGTCATCGATCCCCAAAACAGCCGCGAGGCTTCCGGACGATCCGCCTCTACGTAGTGCGGCAGCTGTTCGAACACCGCCGCATCGCGCGGAACGTTACCGTATCGCGATCAGATGACCACTTCGACGCCCTCACCGGGCGGATTACCTGATACCCGTTCGGACTCAAGAGCGTTCTGAAGGATGATCACGGCGGCGGCCTGGTCGATGACGGACCGCCCCTTCTTCGCCTTCACGCCCGAGGCCCGCAGGCCCTGGGTCGCGGTGACGGTGGTCATCCGCTCGTCGACGAGGCGGACCGGGACCGGGGCGATGCCCTTCGCCATCTCCCGGGCGAAGGCGCGGACCTTGGTCGCGGCCGGGCCCTCCCGCCCGCTGAGCGAGCGGGGCAGGCCCACGACGACCTCGATCGGCTCGTACTCCTCGACGATCTGGCGGAGCCGCCGGTGGGCGGCCGGGACGTCACGTCCCGGCACGGTCTCCACCGGCGTGGCGAGGACTCGTCGGGGTCGCACGAGGCGACCCCGATCCGGGCGTCCCCGACGTCGACCGCGAGGCGGCGGCGCGGCGCATCGTCACGCCGTCTCCACCACGAGGCGCTCGACCGCGGCGATGGCCTCGCCGACGGCCTCCGGGTTCTGGCCGCCGCCCTGGGCGACGTCCGGCTTGCCGCCGCCACCGCCGCCGAGGGTCTTGGCGGCCGCGCGGACGAGCTCGCCGGCCTTGAGACCGCGCTCGCGGGCGGCCTCGTTGGTGGCGATGACCGTCAGCGGCTTGCCGCCCACCGTGGTGAACAGGGCCACGACGGCCGGGCGACCGCCGGAGATCCGGCCGCGGACGTCGAGGACCAGCTTGCGCAGGTCGTCGGCGGTGGTGCCGTCCGGGACCTGGCCGGTGACGAGGGCGACGCCGCGGATGTCCTGGGCGGAGTCGACGAGACCGGCGGCGGCCTGGAGGACCTTCTCCGCGCGGAACTTCTCGATCTCCTTCTCGGCGTCCTTCAGCTTGCCGAGCATGGTGGAGATCTTCTCCGGCAGCTCCTCCGGGCGGCCCTTGACGAGCTCCTGGAGCTGGGCGACGACCGTGTGCTCCTTGGCGAGGAAGTTGTACGCGTCGACACCGACGAGGGCCTCGATGCGGCGCACGCCGGAGCCGATGGACGACTCGCCGAGCAGCTTCACCAGACCCAGCTGGGCGGTGTTGTGGACGTGCGTACCGCCGCACAGCTCCTTGGAGAAGTCGCCGATGGTGACGACGCGGACCTGCTCGCCGTACTTCTCGCCGAACTCGGCGATGGCGCCCTGGCGCTTGGCCTCGTCGATCGGCATGACCTCGGCGTGGACCTCCAGCTCGCGCGAGAGGACCTCGTTGATCTTCTGCTCGACGTCGGTGAGGACCTGGCCGGGGACGGCGTTCGGCGAGCCGAAGTCGAAGCGGAAGCGGCCGGGCTGGTTCTCGGAACCGGCCTGGGCGGCCGTCGGGCCGAGGGCGTCGCGCAGGGCCTGGTGCGTCAGGTGCGTGGCGGAGTGGGCGCGGGCGATGGCCCGGCGGCGCCGGACGTCGATGGTGGCGTAGGCGGTGGCGCCCACGGTGACCTCGCCGACCTGCACCGAACCCTTGTGGACCGAGACGCCCGGGACCGGCTGCTGGACGTCGCGGACCTCGATGACGGCACCGCTGTGCAGCTTGATGCGGCCCTGGTCGGCGATCTGGCCGCCGCCCTCGGCGTAGAACGGGGTGCGGTCGAGGACGACCTCGACCTCGTCGCCCTCGGAGGCGGCCGGCGAGGAGACGCCGTTCACGAGGAGGCCGACGACCGTGGTCTCGCCCTCGGTGTTGGTGTAGCCGGTGAACTGGGTGGCGCCGCTGCCGTCGGCGATCTCCCGGTACGCGGTCATGTCGGCGTGACCGGTCTTCTTGGCCTTGGCGTCGGCCTTGGCGCGCTCCCGCTGCTCCTTCATCAGGCGGCGGAAGCCGTCCTCGTCCACGGAGAGGCCCTGCTCGGCGGCCATCTCCAGGGTGAGGTCGATCGGGAAGCCCCAGGTGTCGTGAAGCAGGAACGCCTTGTCGCCGGAGAGGATCGTGCCGCCGGCGGCCTTGGTCTCGGTGACGGCGGTGTCGAGGATGTTGGTGCCGCCCTTGAGGGCCTTCAGGAAGGCGGCCTCTTCGGCGAGGGCGACGGTCTCGATGCGCTTGCGGTCGGTGATGAGCTCCGGGTACTGCTCGCCCATCGTGTTGATCACGGTGTCGACGAGTTCCTGGACGACCGGGCCGGTGGCGCCGAGGAGGCGCATGTTGCGGACGGCGCGGCGCATGATGCGGCGCAGCACGTAGCCGCGGCCCTCGTTGCCGGGGGTGACGCCGTCGCCGATGAGCATGACGGAGGTGCGCATGTGGTCGGCGACCACGCGGAGCGAGACGTCGCTGTCGTGGGCCTTGCCGTAGGCGACGCCGGTGAGGGCGGTGGCCTTGTCGATGACGACCTGGAGGGTGTCCGTCTCGTACATGTTCTGGACGCCCTGGAGGATCATCGCCAGGCGCTCCAGGCCGAGGCCCGTGTCGATGTTCTTCGACGGGAGCTCGCCCAGGATCGGGAAGTCCTCCTTGCCGGAGCCCTCGCCGCGCTCGTACTGCATGAAGACGAGGTTCCAGATCTCCACGTACCGCTCGTCGTTGACGGCCGGGCCGCCCTCGACGCCGAACTCGGGGCCGCGGTCGTAGTTGATCTCGGAGCAGGGGCCGCAGGGACCGGGGACGCCCATCGACCAGTAGTTGTCCTTCTTGCCGAGGCGCTGGATGCGCTCGGCCGGGACGCCGACGACGTCGCGCCAGATCCGCTCGGCCTCGTCGTCCTCCAGGTAGACGGTGATCCAGAGCTTCTCCGGCTCCAGCCCGTAGCCGCCGTGCTCCACCGGGGTGGTCAGCAGCTCCCAGGCGAGCTTGATGGCGCCTTCCTTGAAGTAGTCGCCGAAGGAGAAGTTGCCGCACATCTGGAAGAACGTGCCGTGGCGGGTGGTCTTGCCGACCTCCTCGATGTCCGGCGTGCGCACGCACTTCTGCACGCTGGAGGCGCGCGTGAAGGGCGGCTTGACCTCACCCAGGAAGTAGGGCTTGAACGGCACCATGCCGGCCGGGACGAGCAGCAGAGTCGGGTCGTCCGCGATGAGCGACGCCGAAGGGACGACGGTGTGACCGCGCTCCTCGAAGAAGCTCAGCCAGCGGCGGCGGATTTCAGCCGACTCCATCAGTGGTCCTCATTCCGGTTGTATGAACTCGTGGGCATCTTGGAAAACGAATACGTGGTCGGCTGCGCGGCCTGGTCGAGGGCGGCCCTGCGGCGCGGCTCCGGCAGCTCCCGGCCCTGCTCCACGGGGGCGTCCAGGCCGAGCGCCTCGCCCAGCTCGGCCTCCCGCTGGACCATGCCCGCGCGAACGTCGAGGGCGAAGTCCTTGAGCCGGTGGCCGGTCTCGACGGCCTTGTTCGCCGCCTGGGCCGCGAGGCTCTCGGGGGTCAGCTGCTTCAGCTTCCGGTTGACCTTGGTGGTGGCCCACACGCCGGCGGCTGCGCCGCCGTGAACCAGAACGTGCGGCGGAACATCGCGGCTCAGCCCTTCTGCTTCCGGCGTCGCGAGGACGGCACGGTACGGCCGACGATCACGGTACGGCGGACGGCGGCGCGGGGCGCGTCCTGCGCCTCGCGGCCCCGGCCGAGCGCCCGGCGGACGCCGTAGCCGAAGGCGGCCACCTTGACGAGCGGGCCGCCGAAGGTGGAGGCGACGGTCGTGGACAGCGCGGAGGCGTTGGAGGTGACTTCCTGGACGTCCGAGGCGATGGCGTCGACCCGGTCGAGCTGGGTCTGCGCCGAGCGCACGGTCGCGGAGGCGTCGGCCAGCAGGGGGACGGCCTGTTCGGTCACGTCCGCCACCAGCTTGGTGGTCGCCCTGAGCGTCTGCGCCAGCCTCACCAGCACCACGGCGAGGAAGGAGACGAGGATCGCCCAGAACACGGCCACCAGGATCCCGGCAACCTCTCCACCGGTCACTGTGCACCGCTCTCTGCTGTCGTTGGGCCTGTCGTCGGGCCTGTGAAAAGTCGTCCCCCGACCCTATCGCGCCCCGGCTGTCCTGCCGTACCGCATTACCGCCCGTGGGCCGGGAGTTGCGGGAACCGATTGTACGGAGCGCGCGCGGATGAGTACGCTCCGTGTCCCATGCGACGGAGCAATCTCCCGGCGGAGCTGAACCGGTTCGTCGGACGGGCCGCCGAGCAGTCCGCACTGACGGCGCTCCTTGAGACGTCCCGCCTGGTCACGGTCGTGGGCGTGGGCGGGGTCGGCAAGACGCGCCTTGCGCTGCGGGCTGCCGCGGGGGCGCAGAAACGCTACGGCGAGGGGGTCAGGATCGCCGACCTCGCGCCGCTGCGCGACCCGGACCTGGTCGCGCACGCGCTGGTCGAGGCGCTCGGGCTGACCGACCACACGCCGAGGGGCCCGCGCGAGGTGCTGGTCGAGCACCTCGCGGAGCGGCGGACGCTCCTGGTGGTGGACGGTTTCGAGCACCTGGTGGAGAGCTGCGCGCCGCTGGTGCGGGAGCTCCTCGCCCACGCGCCCGGTCTCACCGTCCTCGCGGTCGGCCGGCGGCCGCTGCGGGTGGCGGGCGAGGCGGTGTTCCCGCTGGCGCCGATGGGCGAGGCGGACGCGGTGGCGCTGCTCGCCGAGCGGGCGGCGGAGGCGGGCGCGCCGGTGGTGCCCGACGCGGTGGACCTCGCGGGTAAGGGGACGGGCGCGGCCCCGGAGCCGGGCGCGGAAGCCGTGCGGGAGCTGTGCCGGCGCCTCGACGGCATCCCGCTCGCCCTCGAACTGGCGGCCGGTCGCCTCCCCCTCCTCTCCGTGGAGCAGATGCTGCACCGGCTCGACGACCGCTTCCGGCTCCTGACGGACGGCGAGCGCGGGGCGCTCCCCCGCCATCAGACGCTGCGCACCGCGATCGGCTGGAGCCACGAGCTGTGCACCCCGGAGGAGCGGCTGCTCTGGGCGCGGCTCTCGGTGTTCGCCGGCCCCTTCGACCTGGAGGCGGTGGAGTACGTGTGCGGGAGCCGGGAGCTGCCGCCGGAGCGGGTCCTCGACCACCTCGGGGGCCTGCTCGCGCAGTCGCTGGTGTCGCGGGAGGACACCCCGGCGGGCCCCTCGTACCGGCTCCTGGACACGGTCGCCGCGTACGGGGCGGAGTGGCTGGCGGCGCTCGGCGACACGGAGCGGATGCGGCGGCGGCACCGCGACTGGTACATGGGGCTCGCCACCTGGTGCGAGCTGGAGTGGTTCAGTCCGCGCCAGGTGGAGGTGGCGGCCCGTACGGACGCGGCGCTGCCCAATCTGCGGGCGGCGCTCGACCTGTGCCTCGAACTCCAGGAGGAGGCGCACCTCGCCCAGCACCTGGCGGGCACGCTCTGGTTCGCCTGGGTCGGCTGCGGGCGCTCTCCGAGGGCCGGCACTGGCTGGAGCGGGCGCTCGCGCTGGAGTCGGGGCACGAGGAGGCGCGGCTCAAGGCGCTGTGGGTGCTGGGGTACGTGGCGGTGCTCCAGGGGGACGGCACGGGGGCGGTGGCGGCGCTCCACGAGTGCGGGGAGCGGGCCCGTTCCTCGCGGAACGCGCTGGCGGAGGCGTACGCGACGCACCGGATGGGCTGTCTCGCGCTGCTCTCGGACGATCTGCCGCGGGCCGAGTCGCTGATCGGGCGGGCCCTGGACTCCTACCGGGAGCTCGGCGAGCTCAACAGCAACGTGCTGATGGGGCAGGTCGAGGTGGCGATGGCGCGGGCCTTCCGGGGCGACCTGGAGGGGGCGGTCGCGATCTGCCGGGAGGTGCGGGAGGTCTGCGAGGAGCGCGGGGAGCTGTGGACCCGGGCCTACGCGCTCTACGTGCTCGCGTACTCGGCGTGGACGCGGGAGGCGTACGGGGAGGCGCGGGAACTGCTCACCGCGTGCGTCTCGATCAACCACACCTTCCGCGACCTGGTCGGTCTCGTCCTGGCGATCGAGCTGCTCGCGCTCGTGACGGTGAGCGAGGGGGACGCCGTGGAGGCGGCGGTCCTCCAGGGGGCCGTGGTGCCGGTGTGGGACACGGTGGGCATCCGGCTCTTCGGCTCGGAGGCCTTCGACGGGCCGCGGGCGCTGTGCCGGCAGCGCGCGGAGGAGGCCATGGGCGCGGAGGCGTTCGACGCCGCGGTCCAGGAGGGCGGGCGGCTCCCGCTCGACGCGGTCGTGGAGCGCGCGCTCGCCGGACGCCGGGATCCCGCCGTGGGCGGCCCGGCGGACCCCTCGGCCCGGCGTCCGTTCCGTACGGCCCGGTCGGCGCCGGTGCCGGGAACGCGGAAGCCCGCCGGCTCCCCACCGGTAAGGGCGGGGAGGCGGCGGGCTGAAACCGCGGGGCGGTACTAGGCCTGAATCAACGGGCGTAGTACTCGACGACCAGCTGCTCGTCGCAGATGACCGGGATTTCCTTGCGGTTCGGGTCGCGGTCCAGGCGGAAGGCCAGGGCCTTCAGGTTGACCTGGAGGTAGCGCGGGGTCTCGCCGTCGGCGGCGAAGCCACCCTCACGGGCCATCTCGAACAGCGGCTTGTTGCGGCTGCGCTCGCGGACCATGACGACGTCGTCCGGACGGACGCGGAACGACGGCTTGTCGACCTTGCCACCGTTGACCTGGATGTGACCGTGCACGACCATCTGGCGGGCCTGGTAGATGGTGCGGGCGATGCCCGAACGCAGGACCAGGGCGTCGAGGCGACGCTCGAGCTCGACGACCAGCGCCTCGCCCGTCTTGCCCTCGGCCTTCTTGGCGCGGTCGTAGGCGCGCGCCATCTGGCGCTCGCTGATGTCGTACTGGGCGCGCAGACGCTGCTTCTCGAGCAGACGGACCTTGTAGTCCGAGTTCTGCTTGCGGCCACGGCCGTGCTCGCCCGGCGGGTAGGGGCGGGCCTCGAAGTACTTGACGGCCTTCGGGGTCAGCGCGATGCCGAGGGCACGCGACTTCTTGACCTTGGGACGGGACTGGTTCGCCATGAACCAACCTCTCTATCTGTACGAATACGGCTTCACCAGGGTTAGGGGAGGTCGCATCCGCAGCCCGGGAAACCCGCCGGTCCGTACGAGACGGTCCTGCCGGGCAGCCGCTCCCAGGTCTGGGCACATACGTGCAGCACGCGAACGACCCATCGCCGCTCCCGGGAATCCGGGTGGTGATGGGTGGCACGCGACACCTTCGAAGGTGCGCGACGCTCCTGGAAACCCCGCCCGGGGGCCGGGTCTCCGGCTGACTGTCCCGTTCTGGTGGTTCCGACCGGAGCCGGACACGGGACGCAGCGATCCGGACCAGTGTACCGGGTCCGGAGGGCCCCCTCGCCCGGGGTCCGTCAGCCGTCGCCCTTCAGCCGCTCCCGTACGCGCTCCACCACGTCCGCGTATCGCGCCTCCGCCCCGTAGCGCGTGGGCTCGTAGTACCGGCGGCCGTGGATCGTGTCCGGGGCGTACTGCTGGGCCGCGATGCCGCCCGGCACGTCGTGCGGGTACACGTACCCCTGGGCGTGGCCGAGCTTGGCCGCGCCCTTGTAGTGGCCGTCGCGCAGGTGCGGCGGGACCGTCCCCACCAGGCCGTTCCGGACGTCGGCGAGGGCGGCGCCGATCGCGGTCGTCGCGGAGTTCGACTTCGGGGCGAGCGCCAGGGCGATGGTGGCGTGGCTCAGGGTGAGGGCCGCCTCGGGGAAGCCGATCATGGCGACGGCCTGGGCGGCGGCGACGGCGATCGGCAGGGCGTTCGGGTCGGCGAGGCCGATGTCCTCGCTGGCGGAGATCATCAGGCGGCGGGCGATGAAGCGCGGGTCCTCCCCCGCCTCGATCATCCGCGCCAGGTAGTGCAGGGCCGCGTCCACGTCCGAGCCGCGGATGGACTTGATGAGCGCGCTGGCCACGTCGTAGTGCTGGTCGCCGTCCCGGTCGTACCGCACGGCCGCGCGGTCGACGGTCTCCTCGACGGTCTGGAGGGTGATCTCCGGCTCGCCCTTGGCGATCGCCGCGCCCGCCGCGGCCTCCAGGGCGGTCAGGGCGCGCCGGGCGTCGCCGCCGGCGACGCGCAGCAGGTGCGCCTCGGCGTCCTCCGGCAGGGTCACGGCCCGCCGAGTCCCCGCTCGCCGGTGAGCGCGCGGGCCATCAGGCCCTTCAGGTCCTCGTCGGTGAGGGGCTCCAGGGTGAGGAGCAGGGAGCGGGACAGGAGCGGGGAGATGACGGAGAAGTAGGGGTTCTCGGTGGTGGCGGCGATGAGCGTCACCCAGCGGTTCTCGACGGCGGCAGGAGCGAGTCCTGCTGGGCCTTGGAGAAGCGGTGGATCTCGTCGAGGAAGAGGACGGTCTCCTTGCCGTAGCCGCCGACCGCGCGCCGGGCGCCGTCGATGACGGCCCGGACCTCCTTGACCCCGGCGGTGATCGCGGACAGCTCCACGAAGCGCTTGTTCGTGGCCTTCGAGACCACGTACGCCAGGGTCGTCTTCCCGATCCCCGGCGGGCCCCAGAGGATCACCGAGGAGGCGCCGGCGGGGCCGCCGTCCCCGTCCCCGACGAGCCGGCGCAGCGGCGAGCCGGGCTTGAGCAGGTGCTGCTGCCCCACCACCTCGTCGAGGGTGCGGGGGCGCATCCGGACGGCCAGCGGGCTGCCGGCGGGGTCCTTCTCCTGGCGGTCTTCGGCTGCTGCGGTAAAGAGGTCGGGCTCCACAGTCATGAAGCCTAAGTCAGGGCTCTGACAGAGCGGCCCCGGCTCAGCTGGTCCAGAAGTCCCACCAGCGGGTCAGGATCAGCATGCCGATGATCCCGATGTGCAGGACGGGCAGGATCCAGGTGAACTCGTCGAAGAAGGTCTTCAGGCCGCCGGGGGCGGGGATCACGCCGAGGCGCACGTTGTGCGAGGTCACGTACCAGAACATGACGATGGTGGCGACCCAGGCCAGGCAGCACCACAGGCAGAGCGAGTTGATCTCGTACAGCGACTGGTACATCAGCCAGGTGCAGAAGCCGACGCCGAAGAGGGTGCCGGCGTTGAGGCCGAGCCAGTACCAGCGGCGGTAGCGGGCCCCCGCGAGCAGGCCCACGCCGATCGCGATCACCATGGCGTAGGTGACGAGCCCGAGCATCGGGTTCGGGAAGCCGAAGACCGAGGCCTGCTCGCTCTTCATGATGTTGCCGCAGGAGACGATCGGGTTGAGGCTGCACCCCGGGGTGAAGTTGGGGTCCTCGAGGAGCTTGAACTTGTCGATGGTGATGACCCAGGCGGCGAGCAGTCCGGCCGCTCCGGTGATCACGAGGAGCCAGGAGAAGGCCCGGCTCGCCCCGATCGTGCCGCCGCCGTCCCGGCCGGAGCCGACCTCGTCCACCGCTGCCTTCGCCATGTCACCTTTTCCCTCGCTCGACCGGCCTTGTGGGCACGGTCATTCTGCAACACGGACCTGTCGTCCGGCCGTTCGCGGCGGATAAGGAAGGGCCCGGACCAGAGTGCGGTCCGGGCCCTTCCGTACGGCGGATCAGGCCAGCTTGGCCCTTACGGCGTCGACGAGCCCGTCCAGGGAGACGGCCTGCTGCTCGCCGGACTCCATGTCCTTGAGCTGCACGACGCCCTCGGCGAGGTCGCGCTCGCCGGCGACGACGGCGAGGCGGGCGCCGGAGCGGTTGGCGTCCTTCATGGCGCCCTTGAGGCCCTTGCCGCCGAAGGAGAAGTCGGCGGCGACGCCGGCCCTGCGCAGCTCGGTGACCTTGCCGAAGAGGAGGCGGCGGGCCTCCTCGCCGATGGCGACGGCGAAGACGCTGGTGGCGGCGGGGATGTCGAGCTCGACGCCCTCCGCCTCCAGGGCGAGGACCGTGCGGTCCACGCCGAGGGCCCAGCCCACCGACGGCAGCGCGGGGCCGCCGATCATCTCGGAGAGGCCGTCGTAGCGGCCGCCGCCGCCGACCGCCGACTGCGAGCCGAGACCGTCGTGGACGAACTCGAAGGTGGTGCGGGTGTAGTAGTCCAGGCCGCGGACGAGCTTCGGGTCGTCCTCGAAGACGACGCCCGCCGCGGTGATCAGGGCGCGCACCTCCTCGTGGTACGCCTTGCACGCGTCGCACAGGTAGTCGCGCAGGAGCGGCGCGTCGACCAGCTGCTTCTGGACGTCGGCCCGCTTGTCGTCGAGGACGCGCAGGGGGTTGATCTCGGCGCGGCGCAGGGTCTCCTCGTCGAGGTCGAGGCCGCGCAGGAAGGTCTGGAGGGCCTCCCGGTAGACGGGGCGGCACTCCTTGTCGCCGAGCGAGTTCAGCAGGATGCGGAAGTTCCGCAGGCCCAGCGAGCGGTAGGCCTCGTCGGCCAGGATGATCAGCTCGGCGTCGAGCGCCGGGTCCTCCGCGCCGATCGCCTCGGCGCCGACCTGGGAGAAGTGCCTGTAGCGGCCCTTCTGCGGGCGCTCGTAGCGGTAGTACGAGCCGGAGTACCAGAGCTTGACCGGCAGGTTGCCCTGCTTGTGGAGGTTGGCCTCCAGGGCGGCGCGCAGCACGGACGCGGTGCCCTCGGGACGCAGGGCGAGCTTGTCGCCGCCCTTGGTCTCGAAGGCGTACATCTCCTTGCTGACGATGTCGGTGGACTCGCCGACGCCGCGGGCGAAGAGGTTCACGTCCTCGAAGCCCGGGGTCTCGACGTAGCCGTAGCCGGACTTCCGCAGCGGTCCGGAGATCGCCTCGCGGACCGCCAGGTACTGGGCGGAGTAGGGCGGGATCAGGTCGTACGTGCCCTTGGGGGCCTTGAAGGTGCTCACGAAAGTCGTCACATTCCTCGTCGGGGAGCGTCCGTGCTCCCGAGGCCGGCCGCCACGTCCCGCAGATAGGGGTTCGTGGCGCGCTCCTGGCCGATGGTCGTCTGGGGACCGTGTCCCGACAGGACCACGGTCGAGTTGTCGAGCGGCAGGCACACGCGGGCCAGCGACGCGAGCATCTCGTCCATGTCACCGCCGGGAAGGTCGGTGCGTCCGATGGAGCCGGCGAACAGCAGATCCCCGGAGAAGAACACGGAGGGATCTCCGTGGTCTCGGGCATCCGGAAGGTCACCGACCCCTTGGTATGACCGGGCGCGTGGGCGACGGAGAACTCAAGACCGGCGAGCTCCAGCCGGGCGCCGTCGGTGAGCTCGCGCACGTCGTCGGGCTCTCCCACGGTCAGCTCGCCCATGAGGGGCATCCCGATGGAGCGGCCGAGTGCCTTCTCCGGGTCGCTCATCATGTAGCGGTCGGACGGGTGGATCCACGCGGGGACGTCATGGGCGCCGCACACCGGGACGACGGAGGCGACGTGGTCGATGTGTCCATGGGTGAGGACGACGGCGACGGGCTTGAGCCGATGCTTCTTCAGCGTCTCCTCGACACCCTGGGCGGCCTGGTGGCCCGGGTCGATGATCACGCACTCCTCGCCTGCGGCGGGGGCGACCAGGTAGCAGTTGGTCCCCCAGGCCCCGGCGGGGAACCCGGCAATCAGCACGTTCGTCCTTAGGTGTCGTCCGGCACTGGGCGCGGAATTCACGGAATGCGGCAGATCAGAGCCTACCGGCGGTGCCGGTTCCACAGCCAACCCGTATACGGTACGGGCACATCCGGCCAGGACAGGAACAGACGAGCGACAGGAGCGGACCCGGTGGTCACCAGCGATCAGCGGCGGCGGCAGCTTGCCAGGGAGAAGTACGCGCGGCAGCAGCAGCGGCGGGAGGAGAACCGGCGCAGGGCGAAGCGCCGCAACACCGTCGTCGCGGCCGCCCTCGCGGTGGTCCTCGCCGCGGGCGGGGCCGTGTACGCGTCCGTGCGGCTGACGGGCGACGACGCCTCGAAGTCCTCGGACAGCGCGGCGAGCGGGACGCCCAGCAGCCCGACGCCCGGGGCCAGCGAGTCGGCGAGCCCGGAGCCGAAGCTGACCGTGGACCAGAAGGCCACGTACGCCATGGCCCTGAAGACCAACGAGGGCGAGATCACGATCACCATGGACGCGGCGAAGACGCCGCACACGGTGAACTCCTTCAAGCACCTCGCCGACAAGAAGTACTTCGACGGGACCAAGTGCCACCGCCTCACCACCCAGGGCATCTACGTGCTCCAGTGCGGCGACCCCAAGGGCGACGGCACCGGCGGCCCCGGCTACACGATCCCCGACGAGAACCTGACCGCCCTCGGCAAGGCGGGCGCGGACGGCTCGGTGACCTTCCCGGCCGGCACCGTCGCCATGGCGAACACGGGGCAGCCGGGCACCGGCGGCTCGCAGTTCTTCCTCGTCTACAAGGACACGAAGCTGCCGCCGAGCTACACCCCTTCGGGAAGATCGACGCGGCCGGGCTCAAGGCGGTCCAGGACGTGGCGAAGGCCGGTGTCGAGGGCGGTGCCACGGACGGCGCTCCGAAGACGCACGTCACCATCGAGAAGGCGACCGTCACCAAGAAGTGAGCCCGCTTCGTCCGCACCCGCGCGTGACCGTCGAATCTCGGTCGCGCTGAGTGCGGACAGCCGGGGCGCGGTTCGCCTAGATTGGCGTTGTGCAGCGTGGGCCGTCGGCCGCGCTGAGATGGCGGGCGAGGCCCGCCGGGAAACTGTGGACGATGCCCGGGGGGTACGACCCCGCGACGGCATCATGGTGAGGAGGCGCTGTGAGCAGCGACCCGTGGGGCCGCGTCGACGAGACGGGCACCGTGTACGTGCGGACGGCCGAGGGCGAGAAGGTCGTCGGATCGTGGCAGGCCGGCACCCCTGAGGAGGCCCTGGCCTACTTCGAGCGCAAGTACGAGGGCTTGGTTGTCGAGATCGGCCTCCTCGAGAAGCGGGTGAGGACCACCGACCTCTCGGCGAAGGACGCCACCGCGGCGATCGAGCACATCCGCCAGCAGGTCGACGAGCACCACGCCGTCGGTGACCTGGCCGCGCTCGCGACCCGCCTCGACAAGCTCGTCGAGACGGTCGACTCGCGCCGCGAGGAGCGCAAGGCCCAGAAGGCCAAGCAGACCGACGAGGCGCGCTCCGCCAAGGAGAAGCTCGTCACCGAGGCCGAGGAGCTGGCCCAGAGCGAGCAGTGGCGCTCCGCGGGCGAGCGGCTGCGGGCGCTCGTGGACACCTGGAAGGGCCTCCCCCGGCTCGACCGCAAGTCCGACGACGAGCTGTGGCACCGCTTCTCGCACGCCCGTTCGGCGTTCTCGAAGCGTCGCAAGGCGCACTTCGCGTCGCTCGACGCCCAGCGCGAGGACGCCCGCAAGGCGAAGGAGCGTCTGGTCGCCGAGGCGGAGTCGCTGTCGAACTCCACCGACTGGGGCAACACGGCGGCCCGCTACCGCGAGCTGATGGCGGACTGGAAGGCGGCCGGCCGCGCCCAGCGCGAGCACGAGGACGACCTGTGGAACCGCTTCCGCGGTGCCCAGGACGTCTTCTTCGCGGCGCGCGGCGAGGTCTTCGCCGAGCGGGACGCGGAGCAGACCGAGAACCTCAAGCTGAAGGAGGAGCTCGCGACCGAGGCCGAGAAGCTGGTGCCGGTGACGGACCTGAAGGCGGCGCGCGCGGCCTTCCGTTCCCTCAACGAGCGCTGGGAGGCCATCGGCCACGTCCCGCGTGACGCCCGTCCCAAGGTCGAGGGCCGGATGCACACGGTGGAGCGGGCGATCCAGGAGGCCGAGGAGGCCGAGTGGCGCCGGACGAACCCGGAGGCGCGCGCGCGTGCCGCGGGTCTGACCGGTCAGCTCCAGGACGCCGTGGAGAAGCTGCGCAAGCAGATCGACGCGGCCCGTGCCGCCGGCAACGACGCCAAGGCCGACAAGCTGGCGCGTGAGCTGGAGGGCCGTCAGGCCCTGCTCGACCAGGCGCTGAAGGGCCTGGAGGAGTTCGGCGGCTGATGCCGTGACCGTACGAGGAAGGGCCCCCGGCATCGTGCCGGGGGCCCTTCCTCGTGGGTACGGCTACGGGCGACGGGCGCTCGTCACGCGGTAGACGTCGTAGACGCCCTCCACGCCCCGTACGGCCTTCAGGACGTGGCCCAGGTGCTTCGGGTCGCCCATCTCGAAGGTGAAGCGGGAGGTGGCCACCCGGTCGCGGGAGGTCTGGACGGCCGCCGAGAGGATGTTGACGTGCTGGTCCGAGAGGACCCGGGTGACGTCGGAGAGGAGCCGGGAGCGGTCCAGCGCCTCGACCTGGATGGCGACCAGGAAGACCGAGGACTGGGTCGGGGCCCACTCGACCTCCAGGATCCGCTCCGGCTCGCGGGACAGCGACTCCACGTTGACGCAGTCGCTGCGGTGGACCGAGACGCCGCTGCCCCGGGTGACGAATCCGATGATCGGGTCGCCGGGCACGGGCGTGCAGCAGCGGGCCAGCTTCACCCAGACGTCCTCGACGCCCTTGACGACGACACCGGGGTCGGCGTTGGAGCGGCGCTTGGAGCGGCCCCGGGTGGGCGGCGCGGCCTCCTCGATGTCCTCGGTGGCGGCCTCCTCGCCGCCGAGCGCCTGGACCAGCTTCTGCACGATGGACTGGGCCGTGACGTGGCCCTCGCCGATCGCCGCGTACAGCGAGGAGATGTCGGTGTAGCGCATCTCGTGGGCGAGGGTGACGAGGGAGTCGCCGGTCAGGATCCGCTGGATCGGCAGGTTCTGCTTGCGCATGGCCCGCGCGATGGCGTCCTTGCCCTGCTCGATGGCCTCGTCGCGGCGCTCCTTGGAGAACCAGGCGCGGATCTTGTTGCGGGCGCGCGGGGACTTGACGAAGCCCAGCCAGTCGCGGGACGGGCCGGCCCCGGCGGCCTTGGAGGTGAAGACCTCGACCAGGTCGCCGTTGTCGAGGGTCGATTCGAGCGGCACGAGCCGCCCGTTGACCCGCGCCCCTATCGTGCGGTGGCCGACCTCGGTGTGGACCGCGTACGAGAAGTCGACGGGGGTGGCGCCGGCGGGCAGCGCGATGACGTCGCCCTTCGGCGTGAAGACGAAGACCTCGTTGCGGGAGAGGTCGAAGCGCAGGGACTCCAGGAACTCGCTGGGGTCCTCGGTCTCCTTCTGCCAGTCGAGGAGCTGGCGCAGCCACGCCATGTCGTTGAGGTGGTCGTCCTTGCCGGCCTTCTTCGGCACGTCGGCGCGGACCTTGGAGGCGCCGGCGACGGCCTCCTGCTTGTACTTCCAGTGCGCGGCGATGCCGTACTCGGCGCGCCGGTGCATGTCGAAGGTGCGGATCTGGAGCTCGACGGGCTTGCCGTTGGGTCCGATGACCGTCGTGTGCAGCGACTGGTACATGTTGAACTTCGGCATCGCGATGTAGTCCTTGAACCGGCCGGGGACCGGGTTCCATCGCGCGTGGACGGTGCCGAGCGCCGCGTAGCAGTCGCGGACGGTGTCCACGAGGACGCGGATGCCGACCAGGTCGTAGATCTCCGCGAAGTCACGGCCGCGGACGATCATCTTCTGGTAGACGCTGTAGTAGTGCTTGGGGCGGCCGGTGACGGTGGCCTTGATGCGGGCGGCGCGCAGGTCGGCCTGGACCTCGTCGGTCACTATGGCGAGGTACTCGTCCCGCTTGGGCGCGCGCTCGGCGACGAGCCGGACGATCTCGTCGTACATCTTGGGGTAGAGGATCGCGAAGGCGAGGTCCTCCAGCTCCCACTTGATGGTGTTCATGCCCAGGCGGTGGGCCAGGGGCGCGTAGATCTCGAGGGTCTCGCGGGCCTTCTTCTCCTGCTTCTCCCGCTTGAGGTAGCGCATGGTGCGCATGTTGTGCAGGCGGTCGGCGAGCTTGATGACCAGGACGCGCGGGTCCTTGGCCATGGCGACGACCATCTTGCGGACGGTCTCGGCCTGCGCGGCCTCGCCGAAGCGGACCTTGTCGAGCTTGGTGACGCCGTCGACGAGCAGGGTGACCTGGTCGCCGAAGTCGCGGCGCAGGTCCTCCAGGCCGTACTCGGTGTCCTCGACGGTGTCGTGGAGCAGTCCGGCCATCAGGGTCGCCGGGTCCATGCCGAGCTCGGCGAGGATGGTGGTGACGGCGAGCGGGTGGGTGATGTACGGGTCGCCGCTCTTGCGCTTCTGGCCGCGGTGCCAGCGCTCGGCGACCTGGTAGGCCCGCTCGACCTGGCGGAGCGTCGCCGTCTCGATCTTGGGGTCGTTGGAGCGGACGATCCGCAGCAGCGGTTCGAGGACCGGGTTGTACGGGGAGGAGCGCTGGACGCCCAGCCGGGCGAGGCGGGCGCGGACGCGGTTGGACGAGCCGCCGGAGCGGGCGGGCGCGGGCCGCTCGGGGGCGGCGGGCGCGGGGGCGGGCGCAGCAGGCGTGGGCCTGGTCTCCGCTGGCTTGTTCTGGGGCGTGCCGGTCCCCGGCGCGGCCTTCTCGGCCTTCGGGTCGGGCTGCGCGGCGGAGAGTGACTGGGCCTCGTCTGGCAAGAGCGCTCCTCGTGCGTCGCCGGGTCCCCGGTCAGGCCCGGAAAGGCCATGGTATCGAGCCAGGAGTGGCTGTGCTCACGCGCCCGGGTTTCGGACGGCTCCCGGCTGGGCAGGGCCTTCGGCCCCGGGGACGTACAGGAGAACGCGAAGGGGCGCTCGGGGATTCCCGGAGCGCCCCGATCGGGGTGAACCCCGACGTCAGACCGTGATCAGCGCCGTGAGGGCGCGCCGGCGAGGGCCGGTTCCAGCCGGGCGCGGCCGGGAGGAAGCCGAGCTCCATGAGGACGGCGACACCCGCGACCTCGGCGCCCGCGCGGCGGATGAGCTCGATGGAGGCCTCGGCCGTGCCGCCGGTGGCGAGGACGTCGTCGATGACCATGACGCGGTCGCCCGCGCCAGGTCCTCGGCGTGCACCTCGATCTCGGCGGTGCCGTACTCCAGCTCGTACGCCTGGCGGAGCGTCGCCCCGGGAGCTTGCCGGCCTTGCGGACCGGGATGAAGCCCAGGCCCGCGCGGACGGCCACCGGGGCGGCCAGGATGAAGCCGCGCGCCTCCAGGCCGACGATCTTCGTCGCGCCCTGCGCGGAGCACAGCGCGGCGAGGGCGTCGGTGAGCGCCGTGAACGCGTCGGGGTCCGCGAGCAGCGGCGTGATGTCCTTGAACAGCACGCCCGGCTTCGGGTAGTCCGGGACGTCACGGATGCGGCTGAGCAGGAGTGCGGTGACGTCCTGGGCCCCGGCGGTCATCCGCGGTGCTCCTGGTGCCGCGGCGGCCCGTGCGGGGGCCGACGACGGCCGTCTCGCCCTCGAAGGCCAGGTCGTCCGCCGACTCGCCCTTGGCGGCGGCGCCGGCGCGCTTGGCCAGGATGCGCTTCCTGAGGGCCTTGATCGACGGCTCGCGCTCCTTGAGGTCCGCCACGAGCGGGGTGGCGATGAAGATCGAGGAGTACGCGCCGGCCGCGAGACCGACGAACAGCGACAGCGAGATGTCGTTGAGCATGCCGGCGCCGAGGACGCCGCCACCGATGAAGAGCAGGCCGGCGACCGGCAGCAGCGCGACGACGGTGGTGTTGATCGAACGGACCAGGGTGCCGTTGATCGAGCGGTTGGCGAGCTCGCTGTAGGTGTAGCGGGTCTGCTTGGTGATGTCCTTCGTCTGCTCCTTGAGGGAGTCGAAGACGACGACGGTGTCGTACAGCGAGTAGCCGAGGATCGTCAGCAGACCGATGACCGTACCGACGGTGACCTCGAAGCCGACCAGGGAGTAGATGCCCACCGTGATCGTGAGGTCGTGGATGAGGGCGACGAGTGCCGCGACCGCCATTCTCCACTCGAAGGCGATGGCCAGGTAGATCACCACGAGGATCATGAAGACCCCGAGGCCGGTCCAGGCCTTGGTGGCGATCTGCTCGCCCCAGCTGGGGCCGACGAGCTCGGCGGCGATCTTGGCCTCGGGGACGTTCAGGTCCTTCGAGAGCTCCGCGCGGACCTGGTCGGACTTGGCGGTGTCGAGGCCGCCGACCTGGATGCGCAGGGAGCCGTTGCCGAGCTTCTGGACGATCGCGTCGTGGCCGGAGGCCTTCTCCGCGTACTCCTGGGCCTGGCTGACGGAGACGTCCGACTTCGGGGTGGTGAAGACGGCGCCGCCCTGGAACTCGATGCCCATGTTGAGGCCGCGGACGGCCAGGGCGACGATGGCGGTGATGGTGATCAGGATGGACAGGCCATACCAGATCTTGCGGTTGCCGATGAAGTCGTAACCGACCTCACCGCGGTGGAGCCGGGCGCCGAGATCGCCGAGCTTCGACATCTCACGCCTCCTTCGCGTCGACGGGGGCGTGGGCACGGCGGGTGCGGCGCAGCGGCGGCTTGGCGCCGAGCCGCTTCGGGTCCAGACCGGACCACTTGTGGCCGTTGCCGAAGAACTTGGTCCGGGCGAGCAGCGTCATGACCGGCTTGGTGAAGAGGAACACCACGACGATGTCGAGCAGGGTGGTCAGGCCGAGCGTGAACGCGAAGCCCTGGACCTTGCCGACGGTGACGATGAACAGCACGGCCGCGGCCAGGAACGACACGAAGTCGGAGACCAGGATGGTGCGGCGGGCGCGCGGCCAGGCGCGCTCGACGGCCGGGCGGAGCGTGCGGCCCTCGCGGAGCTCGTCGCGGATGCGCTCGAAGTAGACGATGAACGAGTCCGCGGTGATGCCGATGGCGACGATGGCGCCGCAGACGGCCGGCAGGTTCAGCGCGAAGCCGATGGCCGGGCCGAGCAGGGCCATGAGCACATAGGTGAGGAGCGCGGAGACGCCGAGGCTGAGGATGGCGATCAGCGACAGGCCGCGGTAGTAGGCGACCAGGTAGATGATGACCAGGCCGAGGCCGATGGCGCCGGCGATGAGGCCCGCCTGCAGCTGGTCACCGCCGAGCGCGGCGGTGACGGTGTCGACGCTCTGGGTCTGGAAGGAGAGCGGCAGGGCGCCGTAGGACAGGACGTTGCCGAGGTCCTGGGCGGACTGCTGGTTGAAGCTGCCGGAGATCTGGGCGCTGGCGCTCAGCGTGGTCTGGACGCGGGGCGCGGAGACGACCTCGCCGTCCAGGACGATCGCGAACTGGTTCTGCGGCTCGGTCTGCTGCGACAGCTTGCTGGTGATCGACTGGAACTTCTTCGAGCCGGCGTCCGTGAACTCCATGTCCACGATCCACTGGCCGGTGCGCTGGTCCAGGCCGGCCTTGGCGTTGTCGACGTCCTTGCCGTCCACCTCGGCCGGGCCGAGGAGGTACTTCTCCCACTGGCCGATCGCGTTCTTGCCGCAGGCCACGGTGGGGTCGGTCGCCGCGACGCCCTGACCGGCGGCGGTGCGCGCCTTGGGGTCGAGGCAGTTCAGGGTGGCGAACTTCTGCTGGAGCGCCGCGGTGGCGGGGTCGGGCTTCGGGGTCGCCTGCGGGGTCCCGGTGGCCTTCGGCTTCGCGGAGGAGCTCGCGGTGGGCGTGGGGCTCGGGGCCTTGAGGGCCTCGGTGAGCGCACGGCCCTGCGGGGAGGCGGTGGCCGTCGGAGTCGCCGACTTCTCACCGACCTTCGTCCCGGAGGAGGCCGAGGCGGAGGGCTTCGGCGAGGCCGAGCCGGAGGGCGTGGCGCTCGGGGCCGTCTGCGGCTGGGCGGCCGCGACGGCGAGAACGGGCCGGAAGTAGAGCTGGGCGGTGGTGCCGACCTGCTCGCGGGCCTGCTTCTCGTTCGTCCCGCGAGGGATGTTGACGATGATGTTCTCGGCGCCCTGCGTCTGGACCTCGGCCTCGGAGACACCCAGACCGTTGACACGGCGCTCGATGATGCCGACCGCCGTGTTCATGTTGGTCTCGTTGACCGCCGACTCCTGGCCGGGCTCGGCCTTCGCCTTGAGCGTGATCGACGTACCGCCGGCGAGGTCGATGCCGAGGCGCGGGGTGGTGTGCCCCGACCAGAACATCCCGCCGGTGAGCGCGACCATGGCGATCAGGATGAGTGCCAGGGCGCGGCCCGGACGGCTCTGTCCCCCCGCCGGCCTTCGGCCCTTCTTCGGTGCTGCCACCTGTCGTATCTCCCTGTCCAACCGCCTCACGCCGGGTATGCGTGGGACGGCCACGAAGTGTGTGTGGGGACCTGCCCCCGCAGACGTGGAACCGTTCCGGGGACCGCGCTCGCCGGTGGGCGTGCGCGCGGTCCCCGGCCGCGACTACTTCGCGTCGGTCTCGCCGTCGGCCTTGCCGTCCTTCTGACCCTCGGCGCCCGCCTCGGCCGTGTCCTTCTTCGTCAGGTCGGCCTTCGGCGCGTCCTCGACGGTCTCCGCGTCCGTGGCCTCGGCGGTCTCGGTCAGCGAGGAGGCGTCGTCCGGGACGACGGTGTCGGTGTCCGACACCTCGTCGCCGTGGACGATCCGGTTGTACTCGGAGTCCTCGAGGACCGCGCCGATCGCGTTCTTGGCGTAGACCGCGTGCACGCCCGGCGCGACCTCCAGGAGAACGGTCTCGTCGCCGATCTCCTTGACGGTGGCGTACATCCCCCCGATCGTCCGGACACCGGTGCCGGGCTGCATCTCGTTGCGCATCTGCGCCGCCGCCTGCTGCTTCTTCTTGGCAGAGCGGGTCATCAGGAACATGGCCCCGATGAGGACGATGAAGGGGAGAAGGGTCACGATGTTCACGGGACGGGTTTCCTTCGCACGGTCGCGGAGAACCCGCGGCCTGATCTTCGGGGGTGGGCGCGCCGACCGGAAAGGGCGGCAACGGCGGAGTCTAGGCGAGTCCGCATCGATGGAACAACGTCCAGCATCGCACCCCGGTTCCGGTCCGGGCGAGTGTCAGCACCGTCACGCCCCGAAGAGCCCCTGTTGTCCGCTTGGTGTCGTCGCCGGGCCCGCTGCCTGCGGCGGAACGAGTCCGAGGTGCGTCCACGCCGCCGGGGTGGCGACCCTGCCGCGGGGGGTGCGGGCCAGCAGTCCTTCGCGTACGAGGAAGGGTTCGGCGACCTCCTCGACGGTCTCGCGCTCCTCCCCGACGGCGACCGCGAGGGTGGACAGACCGACCGGTCCGCCGCCGAAGAGCTTGAGGAGGGCCTCCAGGACGGCGCGGTCGAGCCGGTCGAGGCCGCGGCTGTCCACCTCGTAGACGCTGAGGGCGGCCTCGGAGACCTCCCGGGTGATCACTCCGTCCGCCCTGACCTGGGCGTAGTCGCGGACGCGGCGCAGCAGGCGGTTGGCGATGCGGGGCGTGCCGCGGGAGCGGCCGGCGATCTCGGCGGCGCCGTGGGGGTCGATCTCGACGTCGAGGAGTCCGGCGGAGCGGTGGATCACGCGCTGGAGCTCGGCCGGGTCGTAGAACTCCATGTGGGCGGTGAAGCCGAAGCGGTCGCGCAGCGGGGGCGGCAGGAGCCCGGCCCGGGTGGTGGCGCCGACCAGGGTGAAGGGCGGGAGGTCCAGGGGGATGGCGGTGGCGCCGGGGCCCTTGCCGACGATGACGTCGACGCGGAAGTCCTCCATGGCCATGTAGAGCATCTCCTCGGCGGGCCGGGACATGCGGTGGATCTCGTCGAGGAAGAGGATCTCGCCCTCCTGGAGGGAGGAGAGGATCGCGGCGAGGTCGCCGGCGTGCTGGATGGCGGGGCCGGAGGTGATGCGGATCGGCGCGCCCATCTCGGCGGCGATGATCATCGAGAGCGTCGTCTTGCCGAGGCCGGGGGCGCCGGAGAGCAGCACGTGGTCGGCGGTGGCGCCGCGCTGGCGGGCGGCCTTGAGGACGAGGTCGAGCTGCTGGCGGACCTTCTCCTGGCCGACGAACTCGCTGAGGTCCTTGGGGCGCAGGGCCGCCTCGACGGCCTGGTCGTCGCCCTCGGCGGAGGCGCCGACGATCCGCCCGTCGGTCTCGGCGGCCTCGACGGTGCTGTCGTCGTCCCAGTTCACGGTGGTGGTCTTCCTCTTCGTACGGGAGGTCAGCGGGCGCGGTTCAGCGTCTGCAGGGCGGCGCGGAGGAGCTGCGGCACGGGTGCGGTGCCGGTCTCGGCGATCGCGGCCTCGGCCTGCGGGGTGACGGCGCCGACGGCCTCCTCGGCCTCGCGGCTCGCGTAGCCGAGGCCGATCAGGGCGGCGGACAGCTGCTCGGTCCACGGCGCGGGTCCGGCGGCGCGGCGCGCTGGGCGCCGACGAGGCCGCTGCTGCCGAGCGGGGCGCCGAGCTTGTCCTTCAGTTCGAGGAGGAGTTTCTGGGCGCCCTTCTTGCCGATGCCGGGGACGGCGGTGAGCGCCTTCTCGTCGCCGGTGGAGACGGCGAGGCGCAGCGCGTCGGGGCTGTGCACCCCGAGCATGGCCTGGGCGAGGCGGGGGCCGACGCCGCTGGCGGTCTGGAGGAGCTCGAAGACCTGCCGCTCGTCGTCGTCGGCGAAGCCGTACAGGGTGAGGAGTCCTCGCGGACGACGAGGGAGGTGGCGAGCCGGGCGTGCTCACCGAGGCGCAGGCCGGCGATGGTGTTCGGGGTGCAGTGGACGGCCATGCCCACTCCCCGACCTCGATGACGGCGGTCGTGGGGGCGAGGGCGGCGACCGGGCCGCTCACGAAGGCGATCATCGGATACGGCCTTTCACTGCGGGGGTGTGCTGGGCGACCGCCTGCTGGAGGCGGTTCTGGGCGGCGACCGCCTGCTGCAGGCGGTTCTGTGCGGGGCCCGCCAGATGTGGCAGATGGCGAGGGCGAGGGCGTCGGCGGCGTCGGCCGGCTTGGGCGGGGCGGAGAGCCTCAGGAGCCGGGTCACCATGGCCCCGACCTGGGCCTTGTCGGCGCGGCCGCTGCCGGTGACGGCGGCCTTGACCTCGCTGGGAGTGTGCAGGGCGACGGGGATGCCGCGCCGGGAGGCGCAGAGCATGGCGACGGCGCTGGCCTGGGCCGTGCCCATCACCGTCCGCACGTTGTGCTGGCTGAACACCCGCTCCACGGCGACGAGTTCGGGCGAGAAGCGGTCGAGCCACTCCTCCATGCCGCGCTCGATGCCGACCAGCCGCACGCCGATGTCGTCGTCCGCCGCGGTGCGCACGACGCCGACGCCGAGCATGGTGAGGGGCCGGCCGGCGACGCCCTCGACGACACCGACGCCGCACCGGGTCAGTCCGGGGTCCACCCCCAGTACGCGCACGCCGCCCCCTTCCTGGTCACGAGCCCGATCGCAAGTCTGTTTGCAGGCTATCCGCTGCCACTGACAACGCAGCGGGCCGACGGGTGTGTCCCCGTCGGCCCGCTGCCGAGAAGCCCGCGATCAGGCGTCGACCTTCTCCATGACCTCGTCGCTGACGTCGAAGTTGGCGAAGACGTTCTGCACGTCGTCGCTGTCCTCCAGCGCGTCGATCAGCTTGAACATCTTGCGCGCGCCCTCCTCGTCCAGCTCGACCTGCATGGTCGGGACGAACTGGGACTCGGCCGAGTCGTAGTCGACGCCGGCCCCCTGGAGGGCGGTGCGGACCGCGACCAAGTCGGTGGACTCGCTGATGACCTCGAAGTTCTCACCGAGGTCGTTGACCTCCTCGGCGCCCGCGTCGAGCACGATCTCCAGGACGTCGTCCTCGGACAGCTCGCCCTTGGGGAGCACGACGACGCCCTGCGGTTGAACAGGTACGAGACCGAGCCCGGGTCGGCCATGGAGCCGCCGTTGCGGGTCATGGCGACGCGCACGTCGGAGGCGGCGCGGTTGCGGTTGTCGGTGAGGCACTCGATGAGCACCGCGACACCGTTCGGGCCGTAGCCCTCGTACATGATCGTGTCGTAGTCGACGCCGCCGGCCTCGAGGCCGCCGCCGCGCTTGACCGCGGAGTCGATGTTCTTGTTGGGGACCGAGCTCTTCTTCGCCTTCTGGATGGCGTCGAAGAGCGTCGGGTTGCCCTCGGGGTCGGCGCCGCCGGTGCGGGCCGCGACCTCGATGTTCTTGATCAGCTTCGCGAAGAGCTTGCCGCGCTTGGCGTCGATCACGGCCTTCTTGTGCTTCGTCGTAGCCCATTTAGAGTGGCCGGACATCTGCCTGTCTCCTTCGCGTAACCAACTTCTTGAACGAACCCCAGAGATCCTACCGGGATCGTGTCACCGTTCCGCGCGCACCATGTCCACGAACAGCTCGTGGATGCGGTGGTCGCCGGTGAGCTCGGGGTGGAAGGAGGTCGCGAGGGCCTTGCCCTGGCGGACGGCGACGATGTGGCCGTCGTGCTCGGCGAGCACCTCGACCTGGGCACCGACGGACTCCACCCACGGGGCACGGATGAAGACGCCCTCGACGGGGTGTCTATTCCGGTGACGGTGACACCGGCCTCGAAGGAGTCGTTCTGCCGCCCGAAGGCGTTGCGGCGGACGATCATGTCGATGCCGCCGAAGGTCTCCTGGCCCGAGCGCGGGTCGAGGATCTTGTCGGCGAGCATGATCAGGCCGGCGCAGGTGCCGTACACGGGCATGCCGGCGGCGATGCGCTCGCGCACCGGCCCCATCAGGCCGAAGAGCTCGGCCAGCTTGGAGATGGTGGTGGACTCGCCACCGGGGACGACCAGGCCGTCGACCTCGGCGAGCTCCTCGGGGCGCCGGACCGGCCTGGCCACGGCGTCAGCCGCGGCCAGGGCGATCAGGTGCTCCCGTACGTCGCCCTGGAGTGCCAGGACACCAATGACGGGAGTGCTGCTCATCGGTGGTTACCAGCCCCGGTTGGCGTAGCGCTCGGACTCGGGGAGGGTGTCGCAGTTGATGCCGACCATGGCCTCGCCCAGGTTGCGGGAGGCGTCCGCGATGACCTTCGGGTCGTCGTAGAAGGTGGTGGCCTTCACGATGGCGGCGGCGCGCTTGGCCGGGTCGCCCGACTTGAAGATGCCGGAGCCGACGAAGACGCCCTCGGCGCCGAGCTGGCGCATGAGCGCGGCGTCGGCGGGGGTGGCGACGCCACCGGCGGAGAACAGCACGACCGGCAGCTTGCCGAGCTCGGCGACCTCCTTGACGAGCTCGTACGGGGCGCGCAGCTCCTTGGCGGCGGCGAACAGCTCGTTGTTGTCGAAGCCGCGCAGCTTGGCGATCTCGTTCTTGATCTGGCGCAGGTGGCGGACGGCCTCGACGACGTTGCCGGTGCCGGCCTCGCCCTTCGAGCGGATCATGGCCGCGCCCTCGGCGATGCGGCGCAGGGCCTCGCCCAGGTTGGTGGCGCCACAGACGAAGGGGGTCGTGAAGGCCCACTTGTCGGAGTGGTTGATCTCGTCGGCCGGGGTGAGGACCTCGGACTCGTCGATGTAGTCGACGCCGAGGGACTGCAGGACCTGGGCCTCGACGAAGTGACCGATGCGGGACTTGGCCATGACCGGGATGGAGACCGCGCCGATGATCTCTTCGATCATGTTCGGGTCGGACATGCGGGCGACGCCGCCGTCCTTGCGGATGTCCGCGGGGACCCGCTCCAGGGCCATGACGGCCACGGCGCCGGCGTCCTCGGCGATCTTCGCCTGCTCGGCGTTGACCACGTCCATGATCACGCCGCCCTTGAGCTGCTCGGCCATGCCGCGCTTCACGCGCGCGGTGCCGGTCTCGGGGGACTGGAAGGTGGTGGAAGGCGTGGTGGACACGGATACCTCACTCGTGACAACGGGGGTTGACGACAAGAAGAGGAAACAGTCCACCTGGGGTCCACATCAAGGGCCAATGTGGACCCGGTGGCTCGTTATCGCAGGTTTCTATGCGTCAGGCCGGACGATCAGCAAGGGCCACGGGTGGCTCGTCGTCCATTTCGAAGGCCAGCGGAAAGGGGCGTGGCCTGCGAGTCTGAACCAGCGGACCTTGCGGTGGCGGCGCAGGGCGCGGGCCGCACGGACGGCGTCGTTGTGGAAGCGGCGGGCCATCGGCACCCGGCGGACGGCCGCCGCCAGCTCCCCGCGGCCTCCTCGCCGCCCGGCGCCGCCCGTACGAGCTCCACCTGCTCGGGCTCGCCGAAGACGGCCCGCAGCGCCTGGCTGAGCTCGCTCTCGGCGACCTCCCGGTGGTCCTCCTCCGCCTGCCGGGCGGCGTGCGCGGCCTCGTACAGCACGATCGAGGCGGCCGGGTCGAGGACGCCGGAGGTGGCGAGCTCCTGGGTGACCGAGGCCCGTCGCAGGAGCTGCGCGTCCAGGGCGGCGCGGGCGGCGTCGATGCGGGTGTGCAGCCGGTCGAGCCGCCCGGCGGTCCAGCTCAGGTAGACGCCGATGAAGATCAGCGCGAGGACGGTCCAGATCAGGGTTTCGGTCACGGGCGCACAGGCTACCGGGGCGGGGGCAGCACACCTTCCCAAAGGTCGTGGTCGTGGGCGAACAGGACACGCGCGGGGCGGCCGCCGGCGAGCTCGCCGAGCCGACCGAGCCACGGAAGGCGCGGGCTTCCGAACTCGTGCGCGAAGTCGTACGCCTGCCCGGCCAGCACCGTGATCCGGTCCCCGTGGTCGACGACCAGCGACTGGTGCCCCTCCGTGTGTCCGGGCGTCGGCACGATCCGTACGCCCGGCGCGATCTCGTGCTCGCCGTCGAGCTCCTCGTACCGGACGCCCGGCAGGAGCGAGTCGATCGTGTACCCGCCGGCACGGGCCTCCGCGAGCTCCTTGCGCTGGACGAGCACCGGTGTGGCGGGGAATCCCTGGTTTCCGCCGATGTGGTCGAAGTGCAGGTGGCAGTTGACGACCAGGTCGACGTCGTCGGGTCCGACGCCCAGGGGGCGCCGGACCGGCCGGTAGTGCGCGTCGGTCTCCGGGGACCCCGTCCCCATCCCCGTGTCGAAGAGCACCCGCACGCCGGCGTGGCGCACGAGATAGGCGAGGACGGGCTCCTTACGGGGGTGGGGGCGGCCCATTCCTCGGCGGGGCGGGTGAAGTGGCCGAGGTCCAAGCGGGTGATCGATTCCATGGGGTCAGCTTGCCCGCACGGGCGGGGCCGTCACAGCCCCAGACGGGCCCGCAGGCCCCCCGTGCGTTCGTCCGTGTCGACCGCCGCCGCCCCGTCGGTGACCGTCTCGTACACGGCGAGGATGTCCGCGCCGACGGTCGACCAGTCGAAGCGCCGGACGTGGGCGGAGCCGCGGGCGCTGAGTTCCGCGCGGCGGGCGGCATCGCCGAGGAGGGCGACGGCCGCGTCGGCGAGGGCCTCGGCGTCCTCGTTGGCGAAGAGTTCGCCGGCCGAGCCCTGGTCGAGGACCTGGGCGAAGGCGTCCAGGTCGGAGGCGAGGACGGGCGCGCCGGCCGAGAGGGCCTCGACGAGGATGATGCCGAAGCTCTCGCCACCGGTGTTGGGCGCCACGTACACGTCGACGCTGCGCAGCAGCCGCGCCTTGTCCTCGTCGCTGACCATGCCGAGGAACTCGACCCGGGAGCGCATCTCGGCCGGGAGGGAGGCGACCGCCTCCTCCTCGTCACCGCGTCCGGCCACGAGCAGCCGGGCCCCGGGGCGCTCGGTGAGGATCTTCGGGAGGGCCCGCATGAGGACGGGCAGGCCCTTGCGGGGCTCGTCGATGCGGCCGATGAAGCCGAGGGTCTCGCCCTGCCACTCCTTCCTCGGCTCGGCGCGGGCGAAGAAGTCGACGTCGACGCCGTTGGGGATGACGACGGCGTCGCCGCCGAGGTGCTCCACCAGCGTCCGGCGCGCGTACTCGCTGACCGCGATGCGGGCGCTGATCTTCTCCAGGGCGGGCTGGAGGATCGGGTACGCGGCGATCATGGCCCGGGAGCGCGGGTTCGAGGTGTGGAAGGTGGCCACGATCGGCCCCTGCGCCGCCCAGCAGGTGAGCAGCCCCAGGGAGGGCGAGGCCGGCTCGTGGATGTGGACGACGTCGAAGGTGCCGTCGTGCAGCCAGCGGCGGACCCGGGCGGCGGAGAGGAAGCCGAAGCTGAGCCGGGCCACCGAGCCGTTGTACGACACGGGGACGGCCCGGCCGGCGGAGACGACGTACGGCGGCAGCGGCGTGTCGTCGTCGGCGGGGGCGAGGACGGAGACCTCGTGGCCGAGCCGGACGAGGTGCTCGGCGAGGTCACGGATGTGGAACTGGACGCCGCCCGGCACGTCCCAGGAGTACGGGCAGACGATCCCGATCTTCACGCGGCCGGCCCCTCCCGCTCGTCCAGGTCCGCGAGCCACAGTCGTTGCAGCATGTGCCAGTCCTCCGGGTGGTCCGCGATGCCTCCGGCGAACGCGTCGGCGAGCGCCTGTGTCATCACAGACGTCTTCTCGGCCCGCGTACCTGACTCGGGTACGTCGATCGGCGCGTGGATCCGCCCCTTCATGACGGGCGTGTCGTCGTACCAGAGGGTCACCGGCAGCAGCAGCGCGCCGGTCTGCTGGGCGAGGATCGCCGGGCCGGCCGGCATCCGCGCGGTGTCCCCGAAGAAGGTGACCTCGGTGCCGGAGGCGGACAGGTCGCGGTCGGCGACGAGGCAGACCAGGCCGCCGGCCCGCAGCCGCCGCGCGAGCGTGCCGAAGGCGGAGCCGCCGGTGTGCGGCAGGACCTCCATGCCGAGGGACTCGCGGTAGGCGACGAACCGGTCGTACAGCGATTCCGGCCTGAGGCGTTCCGCGACCGTGGTGAAGGGCACGCCGAGCGAGCGGGTCACCCACACGCCCGCGAGGTCCCAGTTGGCCAGGTGCGGCAGGGCGAGGACCACCCCGCGGCCGGAGGCGAGGCCCTCCTCCAGGTAGTGGCGGTCCTTGATGTCGATGGACCGCTCGACCCGCTCCCTGCTCCAGGTCGGCAGCCGGAAGGACTCCATCCAGTACCGCATGTACGAGCGCATGCCGGCCTGCGACAGCTCGGCGAGCCGCTCGGGCGTGGCGTCCGGCACCACGCGCGCGAGGTTGGATTCGAGGCGCAGGACGCTCTTGCCGCGCCTCTTCCACGCGAGGTCGGCGATCCGCCGGCCGAGGCCCGTCGCCACCGGCTCCGGCAGCTTCTTCACGGTCGCCCAGCCGGCGCCGTACAGGCCGTCGCTCAGGCGCTCCCTCAGGGTGCTCACGAGGCCGCCCCGCCGCCCGCGGCGGAGGCGGCGTCCGCCTCGGCCGATTCCCGGCGCACGGTCACGACACGCTGGCCCAGGGTGACGGCGCTGCCGACGGCCACGATCCACAGGGCGATCGGCAGCAGGACCTCGACCCCGGGCACGCCGAACGTGTGAAGTCCGGCGAGGCCGGCGGCGACCAGCGAGATCACGAGGCGCTCGGCGCGCTCGACGAGGCCGTTCACGGCGACGGGCAGGCCGATCGATTCTCCGCGGGCCTTGGTGTACGAGACGACCTGGCCGCTCGCCAGGCAGAAGATCGCCACGGCGCACAGGATGTTGTCGTCGCCCTTGCCCGCGTACCAGAGCGCGAAGCCGCCGAAGATCGCGCCGTCGGCGACCCGGTCGAGCGTCGAGTCGAGGAAGGCGCCCCAGCGGCTGGAGATCCCCGCCTGCCGGGCCATGTTGCCGTCGACGAGGTCGGAGAAGACGAACAGGGTGATGACGATCGTGCCCCAGAAGAACTCTCCGCGGGGGAAGAAGACCAGCGCACCGGCCATCACCCCCGCCGTGCCGATGAGCGTGACCGCGTCGGGGCTGACGCCCCGGCGGAGCAGAAACGCGGCGAACGGTGTGAGGACACGCGTGAAAAAGGCACGCGCGTACTTGTTCAGCATGGCCTTCCCGAGGTTCGGTGGGCCGCGCGGCCCCTACGACCACCGGCTCACCCATCGTAGCCACGAGCGTCCCGGGGTACCGGCGGGCACCCGCCCCGCCACGTCGGCGTCCCGCCGACGGTCCCCTCGGCGGTCCCTCCGGGGGGTGGCGCGTGTACGACGTATGGACGCGTCCTGACGACGGTGCAAAGCTCGAAGGACCACCGCGGGCACCGCAGGAGCCGTACCGCGACACACCACTCCCCGCGCCCGCGTCCCGCCGCACCGTGCGAGCAGTCGGGAGGAACACATCATGGGTGACAAGGCGAAGACCCCCGCCGGGGCCGCCGGCAGGGCTCCTACGGCCGACCGGCCCTCGGACATCCGGAACGTGGTGCTGGTCGGCCACAGCGGGTCGGGCAAGACGACCCTCGTCGAGGCCCTCGCGCAGACCGCCGGAGCGGTCAACCGGGCCGGTCGGGTCGAGGACGGCGGCACCGTCTCCGACTACGACGAGATCGAGCACCGCCAGCAGCGGTCCGTCCAGCTCTCCCTCGTCCCGGTCGGCTGGGACGGATACAAGATCAACCTCCTCGACACCCCGGGTACGCCGACTTCGTCGGGGAGCTGAGGGCCGGTCTGCGCGCGGCGGACGCGGCCCTCTTCGTCGTCTCGGCCGCCCAGGAGGCCGACGCCGTCGCCGCCTCCACCCGCATGATCTGGGAGGAGTGCGCCGCCGTCGGCATGCCCCGCGCCATCGTCGTCACGCACCTCGACACGGCCCGCACCGACTTCACCGAGCTCACCGCCGTCTGCGCCGGGCTCTTCGGCCGGGACGACCCCGACGCGGTCCTCCCCCTGTACCTGCCGGTGCGCGGCGCCGAGGGCGCCGACGGGCACGCGCCCGCCACCGGCCTGGTCGGCCTGCTGTCGGAGCGGATCTTCGACTACTCCTCCGGTACGCGCCGGGAGGACCCGCCCGACGAGGCGCAGCGGGAGCTCATCCCGGAGGCCCGCGCCCGGCTCATCGAGGGGATCATCGCCGAGAGCGAGGACGAGACCCTCATGGACCGGTACCTCGGCGGGGAGGAGATCGACCTGAAGACCCTCGTCGACGACCTGGAGAAGGCCGTCGCCCGGGGCGCCTTCCACCCGGTGCTCGCGGCCGCCCCGCCGCCGACGGCGGGACGCAGGGCTGGGCACCCTCGAACTCCTGGAGCTGATCACCGGCGGCTTCCCCTCCCCCCTGGAGCACGAGGTGCCCGCCGTCACCACCCCGGACGGCCGCTCCCGCCCCCCGCTCGCCTGCGACCCCGACGGGCCGCTGGTGGCCGAGGTCGTCAAGACGGCCGCCGACCCCTATGTGGGCCGGGTCTCCCTGGTCCGGGTCTTCTCGGGCACCCTGCGTCCCGACGAGACGGTGCACGTCTCCGGTCACGGCCTCGTCGACCCGTCCCACGACGGTCACGAGCTCCACGAGGCGGACGAGCGGATCGGCGGGCTCACCTCTCCGTTCGGCCGGCAGCAGCGCCCGCTCGCGGAGTGCATCGCCGGAGACCTCGCCTGCGTCGCCCGCCTCGGCCGCGCGGAGACCGGCGACACCGTCTCCGCCAGGACGATCCGCTCCTGATGGAGCCGTGGACCATGCCGGAGCCGCTGCTCCCGCTGGCCGTCCAGGCGCACGGCAAGGCCGACGAGGACCGGCTCTCGCAGGGCCTGGCCCGGCTGGTGGCGGAGGACCCGACGCTGCGGCTCGAACAGAACCAGGACACCCGGCAGGTGGTGCTGTGGTGCCTGGGCGAGGCCCATCAGGACGTCGCCCTGGAGCGCCTGCGCGGCCGGTACGGGGTGCAGGTCGACGCCGTGCCGTACAAGGTGGCGCTGCGCGAGACCTTCGGCGCCGCCGCCTCGGGCCGGGGGCGGCACGTGAAGCAGTCCGGCGGCCACGGCCAGTACGCCATCTGCGAGATCGACGTGGAGCCGCTGCCGCCGGGCAGCGGCATCGAGTTCGTGGACAAGGTGGTCGGCGGGGCCGTCCCGCGCCAGTTCGTCCCCTCGGTCGAGAAGGGGATACGGGCGCAGGCCGCGCGCGGTCTGGCCACCGGTCATCCGCTCGTCGACATCCGGGTCACCCTGCGGGACGGCAAGGCGCACTCGGTGGACTCCTCCGACGCCGCCTTCCAGACGGCCGGGGCGCTCGCGCTGCGGGAGGCGGCCGCCGACGTGCCCGTCCACCTGCTCGAACCGGTCGCCGAGGTCGAGGTCCTCGTCCCCGACGAGTACGTCGGCCCGGTCATGAGCGACCTGTCGGGGCGGCGCGGCCGGGTGGTCGGCACCGATCAGGCGGGCCCCGGGCGCACCGTGGTCAGGGCCGAGGTGCCGGAGATCGAGATCGGGCGGTACGCGATCGACCTGCGGTCGGTCTCGCACGGCACGGGACGGTTCGACCGCACGTACGTCCGGCACGAGCCGATGCCGCCGCACCTGGCGGAGAAGATCCGCGAACAGGCCGAAAAGGGCTCCTAGTTGACGGAGCGACGGGGAGGTACGTCCGCCCGGCGGCCGCCGGGCGGACGTCATTCGGCCGACGACATCCACAGGCCGTGACGCATCCTGCCCCGCCCGGTTACGCTGTGGTGCCCAGCTCAGAAGGTGTGCGGGGCGCGGCAGTTGGGAACAGCCCGCACAGGTACTCGCGCGCGATGGGGGCGGCAGTGGCGATCGACGGTTTTGGACCCGGGGCGCAGATCCCCCTGCAGAACACGGGCGGCGGCACGGGCGCGACGAACGCGCTCGCGTCGGCCGCGTACCGGGACAGTCCCCTGAAGACGATCCAGGAAGCCGACAACGACCTCTACAAGACCGCGGTCAAGGAGGGAAGTGGGGGCTGTTCAGCCCCGACCTCGGCGAGGCCTTCTCCCGCGCGGTCCAGGTCCGGATGCTCGGCGGCGCCCGCAAGGCCCTGATCCAGTCCTTCGGGGCCGAGCCGCAGCCGGTCGTCGAGCACTGCCTGGCCGCCACCCACCTCCGCCGGCAGCGCGACATCAAGCTGACCCTGGTCACCTTCTTCTGCGGTGTCCTGTTCCTGCCGGGTCTGCTGCTCTGGCTCGGGGTCATCCAGCTCCGCCGCCTGGTCGCCGGCTCGGACAACAAGCGCAACAGCGCCGTGGGCACGGCCCTCCTCTGGGCCGCCGGGATCTTCGCCGTGCTCGTCCTGCTCAAGCTGCCCTTCGACGGGATCCTGCCGAACTACCTGCGCGCGATGGTCGTCGCCCCGGTCGTCGGCTGGTACCTCGCGAGCCGGATCTGCCTGAACGCCGCCGTCGACCTGCGGGAGCGGTGGACCGGGCTGCTCGGCGGCGGCGGGGTCGGCCCCCACGTCCCCAAGTCCGTCCCCCAGGACCCGGGCGAGAAGTCGGCGGAGGCGCTCCGGCTCAACCTGGAGAAGCTCTCCGCCGAGCAGCAGTCGAACATCGTCTTCTACGCCGGCGGCAAGGGCATCCTCGGCCTGGGCCCCCGCTGGGGCAGCTGGACGCTCGCCGAGAACCTCGCCCCCAAGCCCGGCAAGGAGATCCACGCGTTCCGCTCCTGGGACGTCGTCCGCAAGATCCACGACGAGCTGGCGCTGCTCGACCGCGGCGCGCTCAAGACCGGCTTCCCCAAGCCGACCGTCAAGCACTGGATCGTCTCCTCGGTAGGCGAGGGCGCGGACGAGGTCACCCGTCCCGAGAGCGACAACATCGTCCACTACCAGGTCAAGCCGCACGAGATACAGCGGATCTGCAACGAGCAGCAGTTCGACTCGGGCAACCGCTACTACCTCGGCGTCCAGTTCACCCTGTACGACGGCAACCTGGTCCTCACGATGATGGTCACCGTCACCTCGCTCCACGACACCCTGCGGATCGAGGTCACCGGTCACGCGCTCGGCCCCGTCCACGGCCTGTTCACCACGAAGCCGAAGGCGAAGACCAGGGAGGTCGCCAAGACCGTCCGCTTCTGGGAGACGAAGGAGATCCAGCAGCCGCTGCTGACCACGAACGACATCGTGCGGCTCGCGGTGCGCGCCCCGCTCACCTGGTACCCGCCGGTCCTGGACTTCCTCGGCGGCAAGATGTCCCTGCCCGAGCCCTTCGGCCTGCGGCACGTCTGGGCCGGTCCGCCCTGGAAGAACCGCTTCATGGCCGACGACGCCATCCGCATGGCCACGCCCGTGCTCCGCGCCGTCCACGCCGCGACGCTCAAGGTGCTCGACGAGCACAACGTGGACACGGAGCGCTTCCTCAACCGCTCGCTCGTGCTGAGCGGCGGCGTCCAGGACCCGGGTCCGAAGAGGGCCGACGTCTACGACGCCTGACCCGGGTCCCGCACGGCGTCCGCGGGGTCAGAGGGTGGCCGGCCAGGCGTCGGCCAGCATCTTCCGGGTGTCGGCGAGGAGCTGCGGCAGCACCTTGGTGTGACCGACGACCGGCATGAAGTTGGTGTCCCCGCCCCAGCGGGGCACCAGGTGCTGGTGCAGGTGCGCGGCGATGCCGGCGCCCGCGACGGCCCCCTGGTTCATGCCGATGTTGAAGCCGTGCGCGCCGGACGCCGCCCGCAGCGCGACCATCGCGCGCTTGGTGAAGGCGGCGAGCTCGACCGTCTCCGCCTCGTCGAGGTCGGTGTAGTCGGCGACGTGCCGGTACGGGACGACCATCAGGTGACCGCCGTTGTACGGGTAGAGGTTGAGCACCGCGTACACGCTCTGGCCGCGCGCGATCACGAGGCCGTCCTCGTCGGACTTCGACGGAATGGAGCAGAACGGACAACCGTCCTCGGCCCCCGGCCCGGTCGGCTTGTTCTCGCCCTGGATGTAGGCCATCCGGTGAGGCGTCCACAGGCGCTGGAACGCGTCCTGCGTCCCCACTCCGATCTGCTGTTCCGGCTCAGTCGTCATGCTGAGCAGCATATTGCGTCGTCCGTTCGGAACGTGTCGCCGGGGCGGGAGATCCATGGAGCGGCCATGCTGACCGGATGAGCGTCAGGCCACCGAAACCGCCCCGGCAGGAGCGCTGGGACCGCCGCATGGAACTCCCCCTCGCCGTGGCCTCCCTCGTCTATCTGGCGGGGTACGCGGTCCGCGTCCTCGCCGGAGACCGGCTCCCCCACGGCTGGCGCGACCTCTGTCTCGCCGCCGCCTTCGCGGCCTGGGCCCTCTTCGTCGGCGACTACCTGGTACGGCTCCGGCTCAGCGGCCTCGGCGTGCTCCGCTTCGTCCGCGCCCACCTCCTCGACACGGTGGTCGTGGTGCTGCCGCTGCTGCGCCCGGTGCGGATGGTGAACCTCTACGACCGGGTCCAGCGCCGCCAGGACGCGCCCCGGCTCGGCCTGTACGCGCGCGTGATGGTCTACGCCGGCCTGACCGTGGCCCTGCTGGGCTTCGCGGGCGCGCTCACCGTCTACCACTTCGAGCGGAACGCCCCCGGCGCCACGATCCTCACCTTCGGGGACTCCGTGTGGTGGACCTGCGCGACGCTCGCGACGGTGGGGTACGGGGACGTGGCCCCGGTGACCCCGATCGGCCGCCTCACGGCGGTGGGCCTGATGGCCTGCGGCCTCGCGCTCCTGGGCGCGGTGACGGGTTCGTTCTCGTCCTGGCTGATCCAGGCGTTCACCCGGGAGGACGAGGAGGGGGACGGGAAGAGGCCCCGGGGATTCCCCGGGGGCCTCCTGAAGACTCGGTCGGTCAGACCTGGACGCGGTCCTCGACGACCTTGGCGAGCTTGGCGATCGCCTCGTCGACGGGGATGCCGTTCTCCTGCGAGCCGTCGCGGTAGCGGAAGGAGACGGCACCGGCGGCCATGTCCTCGTCACCCGCGATGATCATGAACGGGACCTTCTGCTTCTGCGCGTTCCGGATCTTCTTCTGCATCCGGTCCGAGGAGGAGTCGACCTCCACGCGCAGACCCTGCTTCTTCGCCTTGGCGGCGAACTCGTGCAGGTAGTCGACGTGCGCGTCACCGATCGGGATGCCGGTGGCCTGGACCGGGGCCAGCCACGGCGGCATGGCGCCCGCGTAGTGCTCCAGGAGCACGGCGAAGAACCGCTCGATGGAACCGAAGAGCGCGCGGTGGATCATGACCGGGCGCTGCTTGGTGCCGTCCGGGGCGGTGTACTCCAGGTCGAAGCGCTCCGGCAGGTTGAAGTCGAGCTGCACGGTCGACATCTGCCAGGTGCGGCCGATGGCGTCCCGCGCCTGCACCGAGATCTTCGGGCCGTAGAACGCGGCGCCGCCCGGGTCGGGGGTCAGCGGGAGGCCCTGCTTCTCGGCGACCTGCTGGAGGACCGCGGTGGCCTCCTCCCACACCTCGTCGGAGCCGACGAACTTCTCCGGGTCCTTGGTCGACAGCTCCAGGTAGAAGTCGGTCAGACCGTAGTCGCGGAGCAGGTTCAGGACGAAGGTGAGGGTCTTGTCGAGCTCCTCCGCCATCTGCTCGCGGGTGCAGTAGATGTGCGCGTCGTCCTGGGTGAAGCCGCGGGCCCGGGTGAGGCCGTGGACGACGCCGGACTTCTCGTACCGGTACACGGTGCCGAACTCGAACAGGCGCAGCGGCAGCTCACGGTAGGAGCGCCCGCGCGCGTCGAAGATCAGGTTGTGCATCGGGCAGTTCATGGGCTTGAGGTAGTAGTCCACGCCCTCGTCGAGCTGCATGGGGGGGTACATGCCCTCGGCGTACCAGTCGAGGTGGCCCGACTTCTCGAACAGCTTGCCCTTGGTGGCGTGCGGCGAGTAGACGAACTCGTAGCCCTCCTCCTCGTGGCGCTTGCGCGAGTAGTCCTCCATGACCCGGCGGATGATGCCGCCCTTGGGGTGGAAGACCGCGAGGCCGGAGCCGATCTCGTCCGGGATGGAGAAGAGGTCCAGCTCGTTGCCGAGCTTGCGGTGGTCGCGCTTCTCGGCCTCGGCCAGGAAGTCGAGGTGGGCCTTCAGCTCGTCCTTCGACGGCCAGGCGGTGCCGTAGATGCGCTGGAGCATCGGGTTCTTCTCGCTGCCGCGCCAGTAGGCGGCCGCGTTGCGCATCAGCTTGAACGCCGGGATGTTCCGGGTGGTGGGCAGGTGCGGACCGCGGCAGAGGTCCTTCCAGCACAGCTCGCCGGTCTTGGCGTCGAGGTTGTCGTAGATGGTCAGCTCGCCGCCGCCCACCTCGACGTTCGCGCCGTCGTCGGTCGACGCGGAGCCCTTGATGCCGATGAGCTCCAGCTTGTACGGCTCGTCCGCGAGCTCCTCGCGGGCGGCCTCGTCGGTCACCACGCGGCGGGCGAAGCGCTGGCCGCGCTTCTGGATCTCCTGCATCTTCTTCTCGATGACCTTGAGGTCCTCGGGAGTGAAGGGCTTCTCGACGTCGAAGTCGTAGTAGAAGCCGTCCCGGACCGGCGGGCCGATGCCCAGCTTGGCCTCGGGAAGAGCTCCTGCACGGCCTGGGCCATGACGTGCGCGGTCGAGTGGCGGAGGATGTCGAGACCGTCCGGGGAGGAGATCTCGACGCCCTCGACGACATCGCCGTCGCGGAGCTCGTACGACAGGTCCTTCAGCTCACCGCCCACGCGGGCGGCGATGACGGTGCGGTCGTCGGCGAACAGCGCGCCGGCGGTGGTGCCCGCGCTCACCGCCCTCTCCTCTGCCTCCGAGGCGGACTGGACGGTCACACGGACTTCAGACACGGGTACTCCATACATAGGGGCGCAGGCAGACACGAGGTGCCGGCGCCGGCGACGCGCGACAGAGACGAGGTGCCGCGTCGTCACCGATCTTACCGAGCGGTTCGCACCGCCCGCGAAAGGGCGTCCCCGCCCCTACTCCTCACTCCTCCTCCGGGCCGCAGGCCTCCTCGAAGAAGTCGAGGTTCTCGTGGAGGGCCTTGAGCAGCCGGTCCCGTTCCGTCTCGTCGACCTGGACGGGGACGACGCCGGAGGCGTCGGTGAGGCGGCGGAAGCCGCCCGGCTCTCCAGCCGCCCACGACCCGGATCGGGAGGCCGACGAGGTGGGCGTGGCGGCCGTGCGGTACGCCTCCTCGTCGAGGGCGACCCGGACGTGCGGCACCTCCGCGCCGCCGAGCACCCGGAGCCGTACGATCCCTCCCCGCGCGGCCCGGAGCGGCGCATGCGGACCACGGCGCCGGTGAGCCGGACGGGGACGGAGGGCTCGTCGGTCAGATAGCGGGCGCTCGCCTCCCGCAGCGCGGGCAGGTCGCCGGGCGAGAACTCGACCGGCTCGGGCCGGGCGGCGCACCCTCAGGCGCCCCGGCGGCCGGGGCCCACTCCAGGGCGACGCGGGCGCCCTCGCTGCCCCGGACGAGGGCGACGAGCGCCTCGGTGAGCTCGCGGCTGACGCCCGCCTCGACGGCGGTGTCGAAGGCCTCCATGCCGCCGGTGGCCCGCTGGTAGTCGACGGCCTCGCGGGCCGCGTACAGCGCGTGGTAGAGCCGGACGGCGATCGGGCGGCCCGGTTCGACCGGCAGGAAGGCGGTGAGGCCGCGCCCGCCGGGCGCCGCGCCGACGACGACGGTCTCCAGGGAGGCCTGGGCGGCGCGCCGGTGCCGGGCGCCGTGGTAGCCGGCCCGGCCGCGCACGGCGAGGGCGCCGGCCAGGAGGAGCTGGCGGGCGGCGGACCTGAGCTGCTCCTGCACGGTCCAGGGGACGGTGCCGGCCGGGCCCGGGGCACGTCGCGCCACCAGCGGATCTCGTCGCTGGGCACGGACAGCCCGGTGAGGACCTCGCGGGCGGAGGGCGTGGCGCTGCGGGCGAGGGCGGTGAGCGCCTCGCCGAGCAGGTCGTCGCAGTCCGGGAAGGCGCGGCTCTCCGGGACGAGGAGGCTCGTGCCGGTGCCGCTGCCGGGCGGGGTCCAGCGGCTGTAGCGGCCGACGGCGCCGCCGCGCCGGCGCCAGCCGTGGCGGGCGAGCAGGGCGCCGAGGACCCGCGGGTCGACCCTGCCCGGGTCGGGCTCGCCCTGGGTGTCGGCCCAGGGCCCCAGGGGCGGGCGGGGATGCCGGTCCAGGGGCCGGGGGTCTCGCCGGGCGCCGGGTGGGGCCGGTAGGGCGGGGGGACGGGGCCGCGCGCGGCCCCGTCCCCCTCGTCCCCGAACCCGGGTTCGTCGATCGGTCGGTGCATCAAGGTCTCCCTCCCACGCCGACCCGGGTCATGATCTCGCAGAGCGCCCGGTCGTCGAAGATCCGCGTCGTCGGGATGCGCACGGTGGTCCGGCGCCGTCCCGTGACCGGGTGTCCGGCCAGGTTGATCCAGTAGCAGCAGTGCCGCAGGTCCAGCCGGTCGTGGCTCGCTCTCAGCCAGTCCTCCTGCGACCTCGGGACGAGCATCACGACCAGGATCTTGTGCACGGACACCGGCGTCCGGGCGAGTTTCACCAGGTGGTCGTTGTCGAGGGTGAAGGAGAACGCGCTGCCCGGCGGGCGCGGCGGTATCTGGTAGGTGCACTTGAGCTGCACCTTGATGGTCACTTCGTCGTCGACGGTGTGCCCGGGAGCGCTGTGGCTCACGTGCCAGTCGATGCCGTTGTCCGGAAAGGGCTGGGACAGCGAGCAGCCGGCCGCGGCGGCGACGGCGTGCAGGTATCCCACCTGAAGGGTCTCCATGCAGGCGGTGGTGGCGAGTGAGCCGCGCGTCGGTGCCACCCGCTGGGGCGGCAGCCCTCCCGACTCGGGCTGGGCGAGCGCCATGTCTTCTTCCTTCCCCGTCCCTTGTGTTGTGACCGGTCCGCGTACGACGCAAACAGTCCGGGTATCACCGTTTCGGGGCAGGGGGTTGGCCATCTGCCGCGGGTGTGCAGGGAGTTCGGGGATGTCGATGCACTGGTACGAAGGGCCCCTGGCCGCTTTCGACACGGAGACCACGGGAGTTGACGTCGAGGAGGACCGGATCGTCTCGGCCGCCCTCGTCGTCCAGGACGCGGAGGGGGCGCGTCCGCGGGTGACGCGCTGGCTGGTCAACCCCGGCATACCGGTGCCGGAGGGGGCCACGGCGGTCCACGGCCTGACGGACGAGCACCTCCAGCGGAACGGCCGCTGGCCGGCGCCCGTGATGGAGGAGCTGGCGCGCGCGCTGGCCGAGCAGTCGGCGGCGGGGCGGCCGCTGGTGGTGATGAACGCGCCGTTCGACCTGACGATCCTGGACCGCGAGCTGCGCCGGCACCGGGCCTCGTCGCTGGGGAACTACACGGCGGGCAGCCCCTGACGGTGCTCGACCCGCGGGTCCTGGACAAGCACCTGGACCGCTACCGCAAGGGCCGCAGGACGCTGACGGACCTGTGCGCGCACTACGAGGTGGAGCTGGCGGGCGCGCACGACGCGGCGGCGGACGCGACGGCGGCGATGGATGTCGTACGGGCGGTGGCGCGGCGCTTCTCGTCCTGTCTGGAGCGGCTGACGCCGGGGAGCTCCACACGCTCCAGGCGGTGTGGCACGCGGCGCAGGCGCGGGGGCTCCAGGCCTGGTTCACCCGGCAGGGGACGCCGGAGACGGTGGACCCGGCGTGGCCGCTGCGGCCGGAGCTGCGCACGGCGGCGTGAGGGCCGGGAATGCGGAAGGCCGGTCCGTCTTTCGACGGACCGGCCTCTCCCGGTGGGCGATACTGGGATCGAACCAGTGACCCCTTCGGTGTGAACGAAGTGCTCTCCCGCTGAGCTAATCGCCCGGGAACGGTTTGAACCATACAGGCCTTCGCGCCTCTGGTTCAAACCGCGCGCAGGTGGGCCGCGAGTCCGCGCCGTCCGCCGCGCATCATCAGGGCGTGGTTGGCGCGGAAGACGGGCCGTCCGGGGACGGCGAGGGCCCGCAGGAGCCGGGCCCGGACCTCGACCTCCTGCTCGTACAGGGCGCGGGTGCCGGTCCCTTCGGGGGTGAGGGTCCAGCGGGCCCATCCCTCCAGGTCCCCGCCGAGGCCGATCTCCAGGACGCGGGCGGCCGGGTCGTGGCGCAGGGCCCTGGCGGTGACGACGAGGTCGTACGGGAGGAGCGAGCGGAAGCGGGCGGTGCCGGTGGTGGCGTCGAGGGGACGACCTCGCGGACCTGGGGCCACCAGCGGGGGTACTCCTCGGCGCGTTCGAGGACCGCGTAGACGGTGTCGGGCGGGGCGGCGAGCCGCCAGACGCAGCGGAAGCGGTACCGGCACCAGTCCATGCCCCCAGTGTGGGACGTACTCAGGCGGGAATCACGGGAATCTGAGTACCGGGACGCATTCCCGGCCGCTGTGGCCGGAGCCACACTCCGGGTATGGACAACTCCCTGCCGCCCGCCGACGAGCTGGTGCTCGTCGACCGTGAGCTGGCGCAACTCGACGCGCGCCGGGCCCAGTTGCTGGCCCGTCGCGCCTGGCTGATCCAGGTCCTGTACCGGCCGGTCGCGGCGGCGGCCCCGCTTCCCCCGCGCCCTCCGGTCGCGGACTCGACGCCCAGGAGCGCGCAGAACGTCCTCCTGACGCTCGGCGGCACCCTGCTGACGATCGCGGCGGTCGCCTTCACCCTGGTCAGCTGGGGCTCGATGGGGATCGGCGCCCGCGCGGCGGTGCTGGCCGTGGTGACCGGCGCGGCGCTCGCGGCGCCGGTGGCGCTGCTGCGCAAGGGCCTGGTGTCGACGGCCGAGTCGGTGGCGGCGCTCGGGCTCGTCCTGATGGTGCTCGACGCGTACGCGCTGCACCGGGTGGCGCTGCCGGGCGCGGGCGGCCTGGGGTACACGGCGGTGGCGTCGGCGGTCCTCGCGGGCGCGTGGACGGCGTACGGCTCGGCGCTGTCCCGGCTGCGGATCCCGCGGCCGGTGGCCGTGGTCGCGGCCCAGCTGCCGCTGCCGCTGGGCGTCCTCGCGGCCGGTGGCGGGTCGACGGCCTTCGCGTGGGCCGCGCTCCTCACGGCCACGGCCGACGCGGCGGTCGCGCTGTGGACCCGCCCGGCGGCGGTCCGCGTCACGGCGGGCACCACCGGGGCCGCCCTGGGCGGCTGGGCCCTGCTGACGGGCGGCGGCCTCTCCTGCTCTCTCCTGGAGCGGCGCTCCCTGCTCCTCGCCGGCGCGACCGTGATCCTGTACGTGGCCCGGCGCACCCTCCTTCGCGACGGCGGCCTCCGCCCTCGCGGGCCTGGCGCTCCTCGCCGCCGCCGGCGGCCTGCTGCGCACGGCGCTCCCCGCCGACTGGACGGTGCCCGGGTACGTCCTGTGCGCCCTGACCCTGGCCTCGCTGTGGCGCCTCCCGTCGGAAAGCGGTACGGCGCCTGTCACGGCCGCCCGACCGGCACCCCGGCCCGGCTGGCACGACGACACCCGTCGCCGGCCTGCCGCACGGCCAGGGTCCGGCCCGGCGACCTCGGCCGACGCCGGTGGGACAGGCCCGGCGGTCGTGGTCGGCGGCGGCTCGGGATCGGGTACGGCGGTTCCGGTCAGCGGCGGCTCGGGACCGGGCACGGCAGTCCCGGTCAACGGCGGCTCAGGACCGGGCACGGCGGTTCCGGTCAACGGCGGCTCAGGATCGGACACGGCAGTCCCGGTCAACGGCGGCTCAGGATCGGGCGCGGCAGTCCCGGTCACCGGCGCGGGATCGGGCACGGCGGTTGCGGTCGGCAGCGGCTCGGGATCGGGCACGGCAGTCCCGGTCGGCGGCGCGCGGCTGCCGCGCGGGATCCGGCTCGGGCTCGCGGGCGCGGGTGCCGGGTCGCGGCGCTCGGGGTGGTGTGGGCGCTGCCGCCGGTGATGGCGGGGCTCCTCGGGCCGGTGGCCCGGACGACGGGCGTCTGGTCGGGCGAGCACACCGCGCCCGCCCTGGCCTCGTACCCGGCGACGGCGGTCCTGGTCCTGGCGGCGGCCGTCGCCGCGCTCGCGGCGCTCCCCGGCTCTGGGCCCGGTGCGGGCGCTCGCCCTGGCCTGGGCGCTGCTCACGGCCCTGCCCGTCTCCCTCGGCCTGCCGTACGCGGCGACGCTCGTCCTCCAGCTGCTCACGACGGCGGCGGCCCTGTGGCTCGCGGTCCGACCGGGCCCGCTGACGCGCGGCCTGCGGGCGGTCGCGGCTCCGGCCGCCGCTCCGGCTCCGGCTCCGGCCGCCGCTGCCTCCGTCACGGCGCCGAAGAGCGGCTCGGCCGCGTCTCAGGGCTCCGGGGCGGCGGGCCCCGTCTCCCCGCCGTCGGCGGCCCGGCGGGCCCTGGCCCGTGTGGGCGCCCGGCCCCGGCGCGGGTCTCCGCACCGGCGCCCGGGGTCGTGCTGGGGTGGGTCGCGTACGTCGGCGCTCTCGCGTCCGCCGTGAGCGCGGTCGGTCTCGCCCTGGACGTCCGGGGGCCACGTTCGCCGTGCTGGGCGCGGTGCTCGCGCTGCTGAGCGGGGTCGCGGTGCTCGGTGCGGACGGGCGGCGGGTGGTCTCCGCCATCGGCGCGGTGCTCGCGGCGACGGGGCTCGTGTTCGCCGGGGCGGCCGCCGTCGGGTTCGCGGACCACTGGACGGCGCTCGCGCTGCTGCTCGTCCGGCGGCGACCGCCGCCGTCGGTGTCAGGGCGCCCCGGCCGGTGGCCCTGGCGGTCGAGGTCACGGGCGGGGCCGTGGGGCTGCTCGCCCTGGGGATCGCCGCGTCCCGCCCCGCGTTCCTCGCTGGCGCTGGCCCTCGGCGGGTGATCGCGGCGGCGACCGCCGTGCGGCCCGAGCGGCGGCGGTTCGCCTCGTGGACGGCGGCGGCGCTGTTCCTGCTGGCCACGTGGGTGCGGCTCGCGGTCTGGGACGTGACGACCCCGGAGGCGTACACGCTGCCGGTGACGGTGCCCGCGCTGGTCGTCGGGTTCCTGCGGCGCCGCCGGGACCCGGAGGCCTCGTCGTGGACGGCGTACGGCCCCGGTCTCGCGGTGACGCTGCTGCCGAGCCTGTCGGCGGCCTGGGCGGACCTGGAGTGGGCGCGCCCGCTGGCCCTGGGGTGGCGGCGCTCGTGGTGACGCTGCTCGGCGCGCGGTTCCGGCTCCAGGCGCCGCTCGTGCTCGGCGGCGCGGTGCTGGCCCTGGACGGGCTGCACGAGCTGGCGCCGTACGTGGTGCAGGCGGTGGGCGCGCTGCCGCGCTGGCTGCCGCCGGCCTGGCGGGCTGCTGCTGCTCGGGGTGGGCGCCACGTACGAGCAGCGGCTGCGGGACGCCCGCAGACTGCGGGAGCGGCTGGCGCGGATGCGGTGAGACGCCGAAGGCCCGGAGACGGAATCCGTCTCCGGGCCTTCGGGCCGGGTGGTGGGCGATACTGGGATCGAACCAGTGACCCCTTCGGTGTGAACGAAGTGCTCTCCCGCTGAGCTAATCGCCCCGGCGCACCGCAAACATTACCGCATGTCAGCGGTGCTTCCGAACCACCGGAAGGTCACTCGTCGATCTTCCACGGCATGACGAAGCCGAACTTCCAGAAGTAGACGGCGAGCAGTGCCGCGATGATCACCAGCCCGACGGCGGTGAGGATGATGTTCCGGCGGCGGACCTTGGGGTCGAGGGCGCGCTGGGCGGCCTCCGTGACCTTGCGCTTGGTCCAGCGGAGCACGAGCTGGGCCCAGACGAACTCGGTCGCCCAGATCGCCATGCCGGCGAAGATGACCAGCCAGCCGGGTCCGGGGAGCGGGAGCATCACCACTCCGGCGCCGACCACGGCGAGTCCCACGATGAAGACGCCGACCTGCCAGCTCAGATGCAGGCCTCGTCGGGACTTGATGAACTCCGGCGCACGGGATCCCAGTTCGGCTTCCTTGCCGTCTGCGGACTCCCCGGCGCGCTCGTCACTCTCCGCATTCATGCCCCCCAACCTACCGGACCGGAAGCCCCCACCGGAATGGCGGTATTACCGCAGGTCACACGCGTCCGTACGAGCTACCTGAACGATCACAAAACAGACAGAGGGGTTTACAACGGCACCGGAGGTGGCATGTCGATTTCGCCGACGTGCGAATCCCCGAGCGCACACTGAGCGAAAGGCCCTGGCGCTTATGAACACCACGGTCAGCTGCGAGCTGCACCTGCGCCTCGTTGTGTCGAGCGAGTCATCACTGCCTGTACCCGCGGGCCTGCGGTATGACACGGCCGATCCGTATGCCGTGCACGCCACCTTCCACACCGGAGCCGAAGAGACGGTCGAGTGGGTCTTCGCCCGCGACCTTCTCGCCGAGGGGCTGCACCGGCCCACCGGCACGGGCGACGTCCGCGTCTGGCCGTCCCGCAGCCACGGTCAGGGAGTCGTCTGCATCGCGTTGAGCTCCCCCGAGGGAGAAGCCCTGCTCGAGGCCCCGGCGAGGGCCCTGGAGTCGTTCCTGAAGAGGACCGACGCCGCGGTGCCACCGGGCACCGAGCACCGGCACTTCGATCTCGACACGGAGCTCTCCCACATCCTGGCCGACAGCTGAGCCAGGCCGAGAGCCGTGGGGCGCCGTCCGACTCGGGGAGACGGCGCCGCGCGGACAGTCACATAGGCACGAGATCCGGCGCTCCCACCGCGCAGCCGGCGCGGTGGCGGGCGCCGGTGGCGTTTCCGGAGCGCGCTAAAGTCAGCGCCATTCCGCGGGCGCCCGCCCGCGGCCGGCCAGGGAGCGAATCGTGCTGATCCCCCACGACACCCGGATCGCCCTCGACACCGTCGTCGATCTGATGAACACCGCGCCCCAGGGCGAGCGGGCCGACGAGCTCGCGGACGTCCAGGAGCTCCATGTCTTCCTGGAGGCGCACAAGGTCAGCGGTGTGGGCGACCTCGGGCCCGAGGACCTGCGTGCCGTGCGCGGGGTGCGCGAGAAGTTCGCGGCGGTCTTCTCCGCCCCCGAGGCCCGCATCGCGGCCCTCCTGATCAACCAGCTGGTGGCGGGGGCGGGCACCACTCCCAGCTCACCGACCACGACGGCTACGACTGGCACGTGCACTACTTCGCGCCGGGCGCCTCGGTGGCGGACCACCTCGCGGCCGACTGCGGCATGGCCCTCGCGTTCATCGTGGTGGCGGGCGAGCAGGAGCGGCTGCGGCGCTGCGAGGCGCCGGACTGCGGCCGGGCCTTCGTGGACCTCTCGCGCAACCGCTCGCGCCGCTACTGCGACAGCCGCACCTGCGGCAACCGCCTGCACGTGGCCGCGTACCGGGCGCGCCGCAAGGAGGCCGCGGGCTGACCCGCCCCGTCACAGCACGAAGAGATCGTGCACCGCGGCCATCAGCAGCAGACAGCCGATCACCCCGAGGAAGATCATCAGCGGTGGCTGGGAGAGCGCGAACAGGCAGCCGCGCGGCTCTTCGGCAGGGGCGTCGGTGGGGGCGGGGACGGGCTCCCGCGAGGTATCCAGCATCTCGGGGGGATGATCGCGTACCCCGCACCCCGCGAATCCCACAACACGCCCCACCGCGGGGCCGTTCACTCCTTCCCGTGGTTCACGGAACGAGGACGGACACCGGAATCGCCAGAAGTGATCAGATTCCGTGCTTCTTCAGAATCGCCTCGATGTCGCTGAAGTCCTCGCCGGCCGGCTGGCCGGCCTTCGGCTTCGCCGTCACGGCGCGCGAGGGCGCCGACGCGGCCGGGGCCACGGCTCTCCGCTCGGCTCCCCGGCCGTCACCTACGGCCGGCCCGGCGCCGCTCCACGGCCCGGGTGGACAGGAAGAGCAGCCAGGCGACGCCGAGGACGCCGAAGCCGGCCCAGGCCACGGGGCTGAAGGCCGTGTGCGCGATCCAGTCGACCGCACCCGTCATCACCAGGCCGAGCGGCACCAGCGCGTAGGCCGCGATCCGGGCGGCGGACAGGAACTTCTTCCGGTACGCCGAAATCGCGGCGATGCCCAGGCCCGCCGCGGACACCGCGGAAAAGATGGTCTCGGCGAGCATGCGATCCTCCAGGTGGCGGGCGATACGTCCCTTCCATCCTGCACCGCGGGATCCTCCCGGGGCCACGCCCCCGGGCCGGTCTCAGGGAGATCTCCGGGTCGTCCCGGCCGGGATCTCCTCCCCAGGTCGGGGTGAGGGAGACTGCTCGCATGAACGACTCCACCACCGCACCCGCCTCCCCCGTCGTCCTGGAGGCGTGGTTCGACCTCCAGTGCCCCGACTGCTTCCAGGCCCTCGACGACGTCCGCGCCCTCCGCGAGAAGTACGGCGACCGGCTCGACGTACAGCTGCGCCACTTCCCGCTGGCCAAGCACAAGCACGCGTACGCCGCCGCCCAGGCCGCCGAGGAGGCCTTCGAGCAGGGCAAGGGCTGGCCGTACGCGGAGGCGCTGCTCGCCAGGACCGCCGGGCTCGGCGACCGGGGCGAGCCGGTCCTCCTGGAAGTGGCGGCCGAACTGGGCCTGGACGCCGAGGAGTTCGACACCGCCCTGATCGACGGCCGGCACCTGCTGACCGTGGACGCCGACGAGGCCGAGGGCAAGGCGATCAAGGTCACCGGCACCCCGACCTACGTCATCGGCGGCGAGCGCCTGGACGGCGGCCAGAGCCAGGAGGGCCTGCGGGAGCGGATCGAGGAGATCGCCGACCGGCTCCTGGCCGACCGGTAGCCGTCGGGGCCGGCGGCAGCCGTCAGAGCAGCGGCTTCGCGCTGTTGAGGAGCGTCGTGCGGTAGCCGAGCGACTCGTAGAGCCGGATCGCCGGGGTGTTGCCCGCGAACACGTGCAGTTCGATGAGGCGCTCCCCGGCCTCCAGGGCGTGCCGCTCGGCGAGCAGCATCAGGGCGCGGCCGTACCCTTCCCGCGCTGCCCCTCGACGACCTCGATCTCGAAGACGAAGCCCGTGCTCTTCCCGGGTTCGCGCTCCAGCCGGCCCACCCAGAGGTAGCCGACGACCTCTCCGTCGCGCACGGCGACGGACACGCTGACGCCCGGGGTCGCGAGGCCCTGCGGGAGGAAGCGGCGGTTGCTGTCCTCGGCCTTGGCGAGCGCCTGCTCCTCCGGGACGCCCCGGTCGATCCAGCTCTGCGCGAAGGCGGCCCGGGACTTCGCCGACCACGCCTCGAACTCCGGCCCGGTCGCCGGCCGGTGCCCGAAGCCCTCCGGCAGCCGCGGGGGCTCGGCCGGCAGTTCCTTGACCATGTTCCGGCTGCGCTCGGTGTACCCGAGCGAGCGGGCCATCCGCAGCGCGGCCTCCGCCTCGGCGGGCACGGAGATCTGCACCTCGCCGCAGCCCCAGCCGCGGAGCACCTCCTCCGCCGCGAGCGCCGCCACCGTGCCCCGGCCGCGGCCCCGGTCGGGCGCGTCGACCAGGAGGCCTTCGATCAGGCCGGAGGCGGCGCCGAAGGCCTGGTCGGTGGCGAGGCGGACGGAGCCGACCCGGCGGCTGTTCACGCAGATGTCGAAGGTGCGGGAACGGCCGCCGTCGGCGGACTGCTGAAGCGGCTCGGTCGGCCGCAGGGTGGTGGTCATCATGGGTGTTCTACCCAGTCGGGCACCGCCCGTCATCCGGATTTACGCGAGCCCGGGGTCCCGGTCCCCGGCCGCCCGCTCGTCGAAGACCCGCATCGCCTTGGCGGTGACGGGGCCGGGCGCGCCCGGGAGCTCCCGCCCGTCGACCCGGTGCACGGCCTGGACGTCGCGCAGGGTCGAGGTCAGGAAGATCTCGTCGGCGCTCTCCAGGACGTCCATCGGCAGGTCGGTCTCCTCGGCGCCGGTCCACTCCACGGCGAGCGCGCGCGTGATGCCCGCGAGACAGCCGGAGGAGACGGGCGGGTGAGGATCCTGCCGCCGACCACGACGAAGACGTTGGAGCCGGTGCCCTCGCAGAGCCGCCCCACGGTGTTGGCGAAGAGCGCCTCGGACGCGCCCGCTCGCGCGCCCTGGCGAGGGCGACGACGTTCTCGGCGTACGAGGTGGTCTTGAGGCCGGTGAGGGCGCCGCGCTCGTTGCGGGTCCAGGGGACGGTGATCACGGCGGTGGAGTCGGGGCGGCGGCTCGTCTCGCCGAGGGCGACGACCAGGCTCGTCCCGGCGTCGCCGCGCTCGGAGCCGAGCGGGAGAGGCCGCCGGTGTACGTGACGCGGAGCCGCCCGAGCTCCATCGGGTTCGCCTCGATGACGGCGGCGCAGGCGCGGCGGACCTCGTCGAGGTCCGGGTCGGGCAGGCCGAGGCCGCGGGCGGAGCGGGTGAGCCGGTCCAGGTGGAGGGTGAGCAAACGTTTCTCCGCGCTCGACCTTCACCGTCTCGAAGATGCCGTCGCCGACGGTCAGTCCGTGGTCCAGTACGGAGACCCGGGCGGTCTCCGCGTCGTGCAGCCCGCCGTTGACCCAGAGTTTCATCGAGAAGTGGCCTTTCCGCTCGCCGCAATGGCGCCTGACTCGTAGGCGCCCGACGCTATCGCGACGAGCCGGGCCGCCTTCAGCTCGGTCTCCTCCCACTCGCGCTCCGGGTCGGAGCCCCAGGTGATCCCGGCGCCCGTGCCGAAGCGGAGCACGCCCTCGGGGCGGTCGATCCAGAAGGTCCGTATGCCGACGGCCAGCTCGGCGGTGCGCGCGTCGGCGTCGACCCAGCCGATGCCTCCGCAGTACGGGCCCCGGGGCGCGGTCTCCAGTGCCTCGATGATCCGCAGCGCGCTGGACTTGGGGGCACCGGTGACGGAGCCGGGCGGGAAGGTGGCGGCGAGCAGCTCGGGCCAGCCGGCGTCCTCGCGCAGGAGGCCGGTGACCGTGGAGACGAGGTGGACGAGGCCGGGGTGCTCCTCGACGGCGCAGAGCTCGGGGACCGCGACGGTGCCGGTCTCGCTGACGCGGCCCAGGTCGTTGCGGACCAGGTCGACGATCATCACGTTCTCCGCGTGGTCCTTGGGGAGGAGGTCGGCGGCGGTGCGGCCGGTGCCCTTGATGGGGCCCGAGGAGATCAGGGCCCCCTCCCTGCGCAGGTACAGCTCGGGGAGGCGGTGGCGATCTCCACGCCGTGCGCGGGCAGGCGGATCGTTCCGGCGTACGGGGCGGGGTTGCCCCGGGCGAGGAGCGCGGTGAGGGCGTCGACGTCAGCGGCGGCCGGGTCCGGCAGCGGCGCGGTCAGCACCCGGCAGAGGTTCGCCTGGTAGACCTCGCCGCGCGCGATGTGCTCGCGCACGCGCCGTACGCCCGCGGTGTACGCGGTGCGGTCGAGCGAGGACGTCCAGTCACCGGCGGCGGGTCCGCGCCAGGCGCCCGGGACGGGCACGGGGACCGGGTCGGGCCGGACGTCTCCGAAACGCGCGCAGGTGAGGCGCCCTTCGAAGTCCGCGCAGACGGCCCAGAAGCCTGCGGAGTCCAGTGCCTCGGGATCGTGGGTGACGTCCCGGAGGTCGGTCGCGACGAGGCCGCCGAAGCGGGCCAGAGGAGCAAGGTCGTACACGCATCGAGTCTAGGTCGGGTGCGGAGGGGACGTGAGGGGCGCGAGGGGCGGGGCCTCCCCGCGACCCCGGGGACACGGCGAGTGAACGCCACGCGAACGCTCCGGGAGGCCCGACCGGGCACCGGGAAGGGCGTGCAGGTCAGCACGCTGCGGAAACGCGTTTTTGTACTGGCCCAGGAATCCGCTAGAGTTCAACACGTCGCCGGGACGCGCAAGCGAAACGGAAACGACAAGCGGACGTGGCTCAGTTGGTAGAGCATCACCTTGCCAAGGTGAGGGTCGCGAGTTCGAATCTCGTCGTCCGCTCGATGTGGGGGATCTTCCCGAACCCCCGTTATCACTCCTGGTGGAGTGGCCGAGAGGCGAGGCAACGGCCTGCAAAGCCGTCTACACGGGTTCAAATCCCGTCTCCACCTCCAAGGACGATTAGCTCAGCGGGAGAGCGCTTCCCTGACACGGAAGAGGTCACTGGTTCAATCCCAGTATCGTCCACTGGATCTTCGGATCCCGGATCCTCGGATCCCCCGCGCGATTAGCTCAGCGGGAGAGCGCTTCCCTGACACGGAAGAGGTCACTGGTTCAATCCCAGTATCGCGCACCACACTTCACGCACCCCTCGGGTGCACCCGCGCGATTAGCTCAGCGGGAGAGCGCTTCCCTGACACGGAAGAGGTCACTGGTTCAATCCCAGTATCGCGCACGCAGTACAGGCACCCTTCGGGTGTACCCGCGCGATTAGCTCAGCGGGAGAGCGCTTCCCTGACACGGAAGAGGTCACTGGTTCAATCCCAGTATCGCGCACCACCGGAAAGCCCCTGGTCGCAGCTCGCGGCCGGGGGCTTCTTCGTGTCCCGGTTGCGGGCTCCGGGCGTGCCCCGGCCGGGACCGGGGCACGGTCGGTCAGGAGGAGAAGAGCATCCGGCCGAAGCCGCCCTTGCGGTAGTGACCGCCGCCGTGGTGACCACCGTGGTGGCCGCCGTGGTGCAGGGCGCCCCAGGCGGGCGCGGCGGGCTGCGCCGGGTAGGCCGGCGGGGCGGGCGGGGCCTGCTGGACCCACTGGGCCTCCAGGCGGGTCAGCGCCTCCAGCTCGCCGTAGTCCAGGAATATGCCCCGGCAACCGCTGCACTGCTCGATCTGGACACCGTTGCGGTTGTACGTGTGCATGGCCGCATGGCACTGGGACACTGCATGCTCGGCTCAACTCCCTGACATCGCCGTTCGAATGGTGCTTCACCTTACGTGGACGCCGGAAGGACCTACCCGGTTCGCCGCCCGGCGATGCGGGCGCAGGTGTCGATCATCACGTGCTCCACCTCGTCGAGCGGCCGCCCTCGGCCGTGGACTTGGCGAGGGCCAGGGCGGCGGTCTGGACCGTCAGGGCCCGCGCGGGCACGTCGAGCCGCTCCCACGGGTCGGCGCCCACGGCGGGGCCGCCCGCCTCCTGGTACGCGCCGAGGAAACGGGACCAGATCCCGGACGGCAGGAGCCCGGCGGCGAACCAGGCGGCGGGCCGGGCCAGGTCCCAGGCGGGGTCGCCCAGGCCGAGGTCGTCGATGTCGATGAGCCGCCAGGGCGCGTGGGCCCCCGAGCGGGGAGCCCTGACCAGCTGGCCCAGGTGGAAGTCGCCGTGGCAGAGGAGCCGGTACGCCGCGGGGCCTCGGGACCGTCCCCAGGCCTCCAGGACGGTGGCCGTCGCCGGGTGGTCCGGAGCCGCGCGGCGCATCCGGTCCACGGCGAGCGCCGCCTTCACGGGGCCCGCATCTCCGGGAGCCGGCCGGCGCTGCCGGGCGGCGGCGGGGTCCGGTGCAGCAGGGCGAGGAGCCGTGCCGCCTCCTCCCACGGCGCGGCGTCGGGGTCCTCCGGGTCGACGGGCGGGCCGTACGGCCAGACGGTCACCGGGCGGCCGTCGAGCGCCCTCGGGCCGGACCGCGGCAGCGGGAGGGGCGGCAGGAAGACGCCGCCGACGTCCCGGTGCGCGGCCAGCGCGAGCCGTGCGCGATGGGCCTCCGGGTCGGTGCCGGGCGCGTGCGCCTTGGCGACCAGGTCCCCGTGCCGTACGACGGTGCCGTCGTCCCGGTCGGCCAGCACCCCGACCAGACCGCTCGCGCAGCGGCAGGCAGCGTCCGCCTCGTGGGCCGCCGCGCGGCGAGGGCGGCGAGGCGGCCGAGGGGCCCTCGCCGCGGGAGGAGCCGTCGCCAGGGGTGGGTGTCCAGGGTGCTGAGTCCACTCCCGGAGGGTACGGGCGGCCCCGGCGGCGGACCCGGCGGTCCGGGAACGCGCGAGGGCCGGTCAGCTCCCCAGCTGACCGGCCCCACGCTGCCGTCCGCCGCACCCCGTCCCCACGGGGCTGATGGCCGGATGTCCCGACCCGGGCCGCTCTCCCGGGTCCGGGGCGCCTCTCAGCGCCCCAGCATCACGCCCACGGACGACGCCTGTGTGACCACTGCGTCCCAGCCGCCGAAGACGACCACGAGCAGGGCCGCGAGAGGGAGGACCATGGCGGTGGCCACCAGGGGGTGACGGCGGCTCGAAGGCCGGGGGGTCGTCCGGTGTGCCGTGTAGGCCATGGTTCCTCTCCTGTCGTGTCTGTCGCGGCGGGTGCGTGACCTCGGGGACGAGTGCCGCACCCACCGCTTGACCTCAACACTAGGGAGCGGGAAGCCCCGGGACGTCATGCCCGCGTACCGACTTCCGGGCCTCCCGGAGGATGACGGCCGCCCCCGCGGCGTACTCCCCTGGGTGGAGACGGGGGCCCGGAACCCCGGATCTTCCCTGAGGTGCGGCCCGGAGGGGGCGTGGCGGCGTGACGTAGCTCACCTCCCCGGGGGCCGTACGGGCGGACGTCGTCCCGGCGGCCCCGGGACCCATCCTCCGGGCGGGCCGGCGGCGTCCGGAACCGCTCGTCAAGTGGGTTTCCGGGGGCGGGGGTTGGAGGTCGGCCCCGTTGCCTCCGGTCCCCCGGTGTCCCCCTCAGTACTGACAATCGATCCCGGTGCGAGGGCGCGGCCTATGAGCGCGTACGGGCGCCACTACGTAAGCTGTGCCACGTCGAACGGACGAGGGGACGGACATGGCGATGATGCGGCTCCGACGCGAGGATCCGCGGATCGTCGGGTCGTTCCGACTCCACCGCAGGCTGGGGGCCGGCGGGATGGGCGTCGTGTACCTGGGGTCCGACCGGCGCGGCCAGCGGGTCGCGCTGAAGGTGATCCGGCCCGACCTGGCCGAGGACCAGGAGTTCCGCTCGCGGTTCGCCCGGGAGGTGTCCGCCGCGCGGCGGATCCGGGCGGCTGCACCGCGCGGCTCGTCGCCGCCGACCTGGAGGCCGAGCGCCCCTGGTTCGCCACCCAGTACGTGCCCGGTCCCTCGCTGCACGACCGGGTCGCCGAGGAGGGCGGGCTGCGCGCCGCCGACGTGGCCTCGATCGGGGCGGCGCTCTCGGAGGGCCTGGTCGCCGTCCACGAGGCCGGGGTCGTCCACCGCGACCTCAAGCCCTCGAACATCCTGCTGTCGCCCAAGGGGCCCCGGATCATCGACTTCGGGATCGCCTGGGCGACGGGCGCGAGCACGCTGACCCATGTGGGCACGGCCGTCGGATCCCCCGGTTTCCTCGCGCCCGAGCAGGTGCGCGGCGCCGCCGTCACCCCCGCCACCGACGTCTTCTCGCTCGGCGCCACCCTGGCGTACGCGGCGATGGCCGACTCCCCCTTCGGCCACGGCAGTTCCGAGGTCATGCTCTACCGCGTCGTGCACGAGGAGCCGCAGCTCCACGGAGTGCCGGACGCGCTCGCGCCGTTGATCCGGGCCTGCCTCGCGAAGGACCCCGAGGACCGTCCCAGCACGCTCCAGCTGTCGATGCGGCTCAAGGAGATCGCGGCCCGCGAGGCCCAGGGGCTTCCGTCTCCCGGCCGCCCGTGCAGCGGGAGCGGGCCGAGGAGCGTCACACCGTCCGGCCGACCGAGCGGTACACCGAGCGGGACGTGCCCGGCCGTGCGCCGGAGCGGACCCCGAGCGCGGTGGGGAGCGGGAGAGGGAGCGGGGCGCGGGGCCGGTCCCGCGTCGCGGCCCTCCGCCGGGCCCAGGACCGGTGGTTCGCGGGGCCCCAGTCCCGTGCCGGGACCCGGCCCGGTGCCCGCTCCACGTCGACGGGCCGCCGCCCCGCCAATCCCCGGCTGCTGCGGCAGCGGCTCTTCGTCTTCGTGGTCGTGACCCTGGTGGTGGCCCTGGGAATCGCCGCCGCTCAGGCCCTTCAGGGTAGGGCTGTCAGGGCCTCTTAGGGCTGTTAGGGCCCCTTAGGGCTGTAGGGGCCCCTCCCGTAGAGGCCCCGCCCCTCTTCTTAGGGGCCCTCTTCTTAGGACGTCAGGATTCCGGGCGGCCCGTCGCCACCGCGTAGAACGCGACGGCGGCCGCCGCGCCCACGTTGAGCGAGTCGACGCCGTGGGCCATCGGGATGCGGACCCACTCGTCGGCGGCGCGCAGGGCCTGCGTGGACAGTCCGTCGCCCTCCGCGCCGAGCATCAGCGCCACCCGGTCCAGGCGGTGCGGGGCGGCCTCGTCGATCGAGGTCGCCTTCTCCGCCGGGGTGAGCGCCAGGAGCTTGAAGCCCGCCTCCCGTACGGCCTCCAGGCCCCGGGGCCAGGCGTCCAGACGGGCGTACGGGACGGAGAACACCGCGCCCATCGAGACCTTCACCGAGCGGCGGTAGAGCGGGTCCGCACAGTCCGGGGACAGCAGGACCGCGTCCATGCCGAGGGCGGCGGCGCTGCGGAAGATGGCCCCGATGTTGGTGTGGTCGTTCACCGACTCCATGATCACCACGCGGCGGGCGCCCGCCAGGAGCTCGCCCGCCTCCGGGAGCGGCTTGCGCTGCATCGAGGCGAGGGCGCCGCGGTGCACGTGGTAGCCGGTGACGCGTTCCGCCAGGTCCGGCTGGATCGCGTACACCGGTGCCGGGACCTCGTCGATGACGTCCCGCATGACGTCCACCCACTTGGCGGACAGCAGCATCGACCGCATCTCGTAACCGGCCTGCCTCGCGCGGCGGATGACCTTCTCGCCCTCCGCGATGAACAGGCCCTCGGCCGGCTCGCGCCTGCGGCGGAGCTCGACGTCGGTCAGGCCGGTGTAGTCGCGCAGGCGCGGGTCGTCGGGGTCGTCGATCGTGATGAGTTCGGCCACGAGGTGATACTGCCTTGTCCGGGGTGTGGTGCCAATGCGTGGGGCGGGCGGACCCGCCGCGCCTGGGTGAGGTGGGCCCCGCCGCTCGTGCGGGGGCGCGTCGGGTGGTGTTACTTCGTCGGTGTGCCGGGGCCCTCGGTCACCACGTCGCCGATGACGATGACCGCCGGCGGGCGGACCTCCTCCGCCCTGACGGTCTCCGCGACCGTCGCCAGCGTGGCGTCCACGCGGCGCTGGGCCGCCGTCGTGCCCTCCTGGACCAGGGCCAGGGGGGTGTCGGGGCTCTTGCCGTGGGCGATGAGCGCCTCGGCGATCTTGCCGATCTTGTCCACGCCCATGAGGACGACCAGGGTTCCCGTGAGCTTGGCGAGGGACGCCCAGTCCACGAGGGAGCGCGGGTCGTCCGGGGCCACGTGGCCGCTGACCACAGTGAACTCGTGGGCCACCCCGCGGTGCGTCACCGGGATGCCTGCCGCTCCGGGGACCGAGATCGAGCTGGAGATGCCCGGGACCACTATGCAGGCGATGCCCTCGGCCGCGAGTGCCTGGGCCTCCTCCATGCCACGGCCGAAGACGAACGGGTCGCCGCCCTTGAGGCGGACGACCGACTTGCCCGCCTTCGCGTGCTCGATCAGCGCGTTGTTGATGGCCTCCTGGGCCATGAAGCGGCCGTACGGGATCTTCGCCGCGTCGATCACCTCGACATGTGGCGGCAGCTCGTCCAGGAGGTCGCGGGGGCCGAGCCGGTCCGCGATGACCACGTCCGCCTCCGCGAGCAGCCGGCGGCCCCGGACGGTGATCAGGTCCGGGTCGCCGGGGCCGCCGCCCACCAGGGCGACGAAGGGGTGCGGGAGCGGTGCGTGGGCGCGGCGATCGAACCGTCGCGGAGGCCCTCGACGATCGCGTCCCGTACGGCGGCGGAGCGGCGGGGGTCGTGGCCCGTGAGCACGGCCACCGTGACGCCCGCGTCCCGGCCGGTCGCAGGGGTCCAGGCCGTCGCGGCCTCGGCGTCGTCGGACCGGACGCACCAGGTTCGGGTGCGTTCCGCCTCGGCCGAGGCCGCTGCGTTGGCGGTCGTGTCCGTGGTGGCCACCAGGACGTACCAGGCGTCGGCGAGGTCGCCTTCTTCGTACCGCCGCTTGATCCAGGTGATCTCGCCCGTCTCCGCCATCGCGTCCACGGACGGGGTCGCGGAGGGGAGATCAGGGTGATCTCCGCGCCCGCGGCGATCAGGGCCGGGAGGCGGCGCTGGGCGACCTGGCCTCCGCCGAGGACGACGACGCGGCGGCCGGCGAGGCGCAGGCCGACGGGGTAGGCGGGGTGCTCGGCGTTCTCTGCCATGTCTGCCATGGGTGAGCGGCTCCTCGGAGAGCGTGCGGTGGTGCGGTGCGGGCGAGGGTGCCGCTGCGACGGTGGAGCGGCTCGTACACCGTCACGATAGCTGTGACCTGGGGGTTGCCGGGTGTGACGGATGTCCCCCGGTGGTCGGTGCGTGCGTGGGGACGCTCCGGAACCGGGTTCGGGACTGCATGATTTACGGCGCCTGCGGGGTCGGCGGATGGCCTGGCGTTTCTCATGCGCCACACATCACGCTTTACGTCCCGAACCCGGTTCCTGCGCGTCCCCACTCCCGTGGGTGGGTGGGGACGCCGCCGTGGTGCTACTTCTCGGTGACTCCCGCCGAGTCGAACGTGGCGACCTCGTGCATCGCGCGTGCCGCGCTCTGGACCAGGGAAGGGCCAGGAGCGCGCCCGTGCCCTCGCCGAGGCGGAGGTCGAGGTCGACCAGCGGGCGCAGGCCCAGCTTGTTGAGGGCGGCCACGTGGCCCGGCTCGGCGCTGCGGTGGCCCGCGATGCACGCCGCGAGGGACTCCGGGGCGATGGCGCGGGCGACGAGGGCCGCCGCGCCCGTGGAGACGCCGTCGAGGATGACCGGGGTGCGGAGCGAGGCCGCGCCCAGGATCAGGCCCACGAGGGCCGCGTGCTCCAGGCCGCCGACCGCCGAGAGGACGCCGATCGGGTCCGCCGGGTCCGGCTTGTGCAGGTCGAGGGCGCGACGGACCACGTCCACCTTGCGGGCGTGCGTCTCGTCGTTGATGCCGGTGCCCCGGCCCGTGACCTCGGCCGCGTCCACTCCGGTGTAGACCGAGATCAGGGCCGCCGACGCCGTGGTGTTCGCGATGCCCATCTCGCCCGTGAGGAGGGCCTTGTTGCCCGCCGCCACGAGGTCGCGGGCCGTCTCGATGCCCACCTCGATCGCGGCCAGGACCTCTTCGCGGGTCATCGCCGGACCCGTGGTGAAGTCGGCCGTGCCCGGACGGACCTTGCGCGGGAGCAGACCCGGTGTGGCCGGGAGTTCGGCCGCCACGCCCACGTCGATGACGCAGACCTCGGCGCCGACCTGGTTCGCGAAGGCGTTGCAGACCGCTCCCCCGCCGAGGAAGTTGGCCACCATCTGGCCCGTGACCTCCTGCGGCCACGGGGTGACGCCCTGGGCGTGGACACCGTGGTCGCCGGCGAAGATCGCCACGGCGGCCGGCTCCGGGATCGGGGGCGGGCAGACCCGGGAGAGGCCCGAGAGCTGCGCCGAGATGATCTCCAGCATGCCCAGGGCCCCGGCGGGCTTCGTCATGCGCTTCTGGCGTTCCCACGCCTCGCCGAGCGCCTTCGCGTCCAGCGGGCGGATGTTCGCCACGGTCTCCTGGAGGAGGTCGTGCGGCTCCTCGCCGGGCAGCGCGCGGCGGCCGTACGTCTCCTCGTGGACGACCCAGGCCAGCGGGCGGCGCTTGGACCAGCCCGCCTGCATCAGCTCGGGCTCGTCCGGGAACTCGTCCACGTAACCCACGCAGAGGTACGCGACCACTTCGAGGTGCTCGGGGAGGCCCAGCGTGCGGACCATCTCGCGCTCGTCGAAGAAGCTGACCCAGCCGACGCCCAGGCCCTCGGCGCGGGCCGCCAGCCAGAGGTTCTCGACGGCGAGCGCCGAGGAGTACGGGGCCATCTGCGGCTGCGTGTAGCGGCCGAGCGTGTGGCGGCCGCCCCGGGTGGGGTCGGCGGTCACGACGATGTTCACCGGGGTGTCGAGGATGGCCTCGATCTTCAGTTCCTGAACTGCTTCGCCCGGGCCTTCGGCAGCGACTTGGCGTAGGCCTCGCGCTGACGCTGCGCCAGCTCGTGCATCGTCTGCCGGGTCTCGGCGGAGCGGATGACCACGAAGTCCCACGGCTGCGAGTGGCCCACGCTGGGTGCCGTGTGCGCCGCTTCCAGGACGCGGAGGAGCACCTCGTGCGGGATCGGGTCGCTGCGGAAGCCGTTGCGGATGTCGCGGCGCTCGCGCATCACGCGGAGCACCGCCTCGCGCTCGGCGTCGTCGTAGCCGGGGGCCGGCGCGGATTCCGGAGCCTGCTCGGATTCCGGGGCCTGTGCGGATTCCGGGGCCTGCTCGGATTCCAGGGCCTGTGCGGATTCCGGGGCCTGCTCGGATTCCAGGGCCTGTGCGGATTCCGGGGCCTGCGGTTCGGACTCCGCCTGCGGGGATTCCTGAGCCTCGGATTCCGGAGTCGGGACCGGTTCCTGAGTCGGCGCGGATTCCTGAGCCTCGGATTCCGGAGCCTCCGTGACGGGGGCCTGGGATTCGGGGGCCTGGGATTCGGGGGCCTCGGTGGCGGGCTCCTCGGTGGCGGGCGCCTGCACGTCGGTGAGCTCGGTGGCGGGAGCCTGGGGGCGGAGTCCGTCTCCGGCTGCGCCTCGGTGGCGGCCTGGGCCTCCGGCTCGGGGCCTGCTCGACCGGGGCCTCGGCGACGACGGGGGCCTCGTCGGCCACTGCCTCCACCGGTGCCTCGGCGGGCGCCTCGGCCGGGAGCTCTGCGGGGTCTCGGCGGGCGCGGGCTCCGCGAGGGCCTCCGGCTGCGGCTCCGCGAGGGCCTCCGTCGTCTCGGGGCGGGTTCGGCCGGGACCTCGGCGGGCGCCGCTTCGGTGAGTTCGGCCTCGACGGGCTGTGCCGGGGCGGGCTCCTCCACGGGCTGCGCGGGCTCGGCGACCGGCTCGGCCGGGACCTCGGCGGCGGGCACGGGCGCCTGCGGCTCGGCATCCGGGGCCGGGGCGGGCGCCTCGGCGGCGGGCTCGGGCTCGCGGGGCGCGGGGATCGTCTCCTCGGGCGCCGGGACGGTCTCCGGGGCCGACTCCAGGGCGGCCTCGGGCGCCGGCTGCGGCTCGGTGGGCTCCGGGGCCTCGGCGGGCTGGGGCGCCTCCGCCGGGACCGGGGCCAGGTGCGGGGTCGTCGGGACGGAGCCCTCGACCTGGACGAACTGGCCCTGCGGCGGGACGACCGTTTCTGCGGGGCCTGCGGTGCGGCGGGCTCCTGCGGCTGCGCGACCCACGGCTCGGCGCCCTGCGGGGCGAGCTGCTGGTCCTGCGCGATCTCGAAGTACTCGGGGCCGGTGGTCGGCGGGCCCGGGTTCCGCACCGGCATCGGGGCGGGGGCCGTGGCCACGACCGGCTCGGGGGCCGGGGCGGGCTGCGGGGCCGGGGCGGGCGCGGCGGCGGCCGGGCCACGGTCGGCGAGGGAGAGCACGACGCCGCCGGTGGTGTCGGGCACCGGCGGGCCCATGTGGAGCGGGCGCCGGGGCTGCTGCGGGGCCGGGGCGGCGGGGGCATGCGGACGCCGCCGAGGTCGACGGAGCCGGTGTCGCGGCCGGCCGCCTCGTGGGCGCCGGTGTCGAGGATGCCGGGCTCGTAGCCGTGCTCGGTGACGACCGGCTCCTGCGGGGGCACGGGGACGCCGTGCGCCGGGGTGCCGAAGGGCACGCCCTGCGGCGGGTGTGGCCCTGAGGGGCGGTCAGCACGTCGGCGAGCGCGACCCTGTCGGGGAGCGGGCCCGTGAGCGGGTCCGGCAGCGGGTCGGTGAGCGGGTCGCCCATCGGGGCCGGGCCTCCGGGGCGGCCGCGTGCGGCACGCCCTGGTTCGGGACGAGCGGCGGCGGCACCGCGACCGGCGGCGCGGGCACGACGCCCGGCGGGTGCTCGCTCCAGGCGCCCTGGGCGCCCGGCATCAGGAGAATGTCGTCGTCCTCGGTGTGCTCGGAGGGTCCAGGAAGGTGTACGCGCCCGGAGCGGGGATGCCCGGCTGCTCCACCATGCCTGCGTTCTCCGGCAGCCCCTCGCCCGGGACCTGGCCGGTGTCCGTCATGCGTACCCTCGCCCATCGCTTGTGCTCCTTCAGACCTGCGCCCGTCGACAAGAACGAGCGCGCGCGCCGCGCGGCACGAAGCACACGCGAACACCCACACATTGTCGCGGCCCCCGGCCATCGTGGCAGGAAGATTCGCCACGGTGCGCTGTGGACTGCGCCACGTCGCGCGGTCCCCCTTGGTCGCGTACCACGTCGGTGGCACAAAGCGGCCACCCATTCGGGACATTGACGAACAGACCGTCGAACATCCCGGTGCGGTACAACAATCGGCCAGCCTACCCTGCCCCGGTGGGGCGGCCGGGTCACGGGGCGCGGTCGATCCTGCGTCCGGACAGCAGGAACACGACCGAGCGCTCGCGTTCCGACCAGTCGGCGGGGTCGAGTCCGACGGTCTGGAGGAGGAGGCTCTCGACGGCGTAGCCGCCGTCGGCGAGGGCGGCGCCGATCGCCTCGGCCTCGTCGCGGGTGGAGGCGTGGGCGACGATCCGCTCCGGGCGCCGGTCGGTGCAGGCGGTGACGACGGGGACGCCGCCGGCCGCGATGCGGACGACGTCGGGCTCGGGCAGGCTCTCCAGGACGTGCGGGGCGCGGCCCGGGACGGCCTGGAGGGCACTCCGTGGCGGCGCGCGGCCCGCTCGGTGCGGGCGCAGGCGGCCGGGTCGACGTCCACGGCGATGACGGCGGCGCCGAAGCGGGCGGCCTCGACGGAGAAGGCGCCGCCCGCGCAGCCGATGTCCCAGACGAGGTCGCCGGTGCGGGGCCCGAGACGGGCCAGCTGGGCGGCGCGGAGGGCGGGGTCCGTGCCCGCGCCGGTGTGCGCCGGTCCGGTTCCTGGGCCTTCGCCCTCGGAGTCGTACTCCTCGGTGGGCAGGCCCCAGCCGCGGACGGGGCGCGCGGCCGGGTCCTGGCCGGTCAGCCAGGGGCGGTGGGGACGCCGCCGGTCGCGCCGCCGATGACGAGGACGACGTTCGGGTCGCGCCAGCTGTGGTCGGCGGCCTTGTCGGAGGTGAGGACGGAGACCTGTTCGCGGTCGGTGCCGAGCTCCTCGCAGACGACGAAGGTGCGGTGGACGCCTTCGAGCAGGAGGGCGAGTTCGGCGGGTCCGGCGCCCGGCGAGGTGAGGACGGCGACCTTGGGGTGGGCGCGGCAGACGTTGACGGCGCGGCGCAGGGTGCGCTGGTGGGCGACGACGATCCGGGCGTCCTCCCAGGGCATGCCGCCCGTGCGAAGGCGGCGGCGACCGAGGAGACGGCGGGGACGACCTCGACCTCCAGGCCGTGCTCGGGGCGCGCAGGGTGCGGACGACGCCGAAGAAGCCGGGGTCGCCGTCGGCGAGGACGACGGCGGTGCCGCGGTGTCCCGCGATGCGGCGGGCGGCGAGGTCGACGCTGCCGAGGCGGACGCGTTCGGCGCCGGGCGGCACCTCGGGCAGCGCCAGGTGGTGGGCGGCGCCGCCACGAGGGTGGCGGCGGACAGCGCGGAGCGGGCCGCCGCGGTGAGGGGCGAGCCGTCCCAGCCGATCACCGTGACGCGGTCGGCCATCGTCGTCTGTCTCCCTGTGGTGTTGTCGCAGGTCGGGGCGTGCCGAGCGTACCCCGGGATCGGTGTGGGGCTCAGCTCCAGTCGGTGTACGAGGAGTAGCCGGCCTCGGCCAGCTGGTCGGCGACGCCGTCGAGGTCCTCGGGGAGGAGGCCCCAGACGATGAAGTCGGTGCGCAGTTCGGCCCAGGTGCCGTCCTCGGTGCGGGTGCGGGCTATGCAGGCGTTGCGCAGGACGCCCTCGCTGATGCAGCCGATCTTCTGGGCGACCTGCTGGGAGGCGGTGTTGTCGGCGGCGGTGCGCAGTTCCAGGCGTTCGAACTTCTGGTCGCCGAAGAGCCACTGGGCGGTGGCGAGGGCGGCTTCGGAGGCGTAGCCCTCGCCTCGGGCCCAGGGGCGACGATGTACGACATCTCGGTGGAGCGGACCCGCCAGTTCGTGTTGCTGAGCTGGACGATGCCGACGAGGCGCTGGGTGAGGAACTCGGTGACGGCGAGGTCGAGGCCCCAGCGGCGGCGCGTTCGGTGGGGCGTACTCGGTGATCCAGCCGCGGGCGGCGTCCTCGGTGTACGGCTGGGGCACGGCCGTCCAGGCGGCGACCATCTCGTCGTTCATCATCTCGGCGAGGGCGGGGGCGTCCGCCTCTTCGAGCGCGCGCAGCACCAGCCGGTCCGTGTTGATGGAGATGTCCGGAAAGGTGGTAGTCATGCTCAGCTCCATGCCGTGGACCGTCCGAATCGACCGTGAACGCACAGCATGCAGCATGCGGCCGCCGGTGCGCATGGCCGGGTGGGGTGTCGGGCGGGGACGTGGCGAAGGCCCCGCGCACCGGACGGGGTGCGGGGGCCTTCTGCTCAAGGACGGTACGGGGGAACCGGTCTGACGGTCCCTCGGGTCCCGGACCTACTTCGCGGGGCCGAAGGCCGGGATGACGGAGCCCTTGTAGGTGTCCTCGATGTACTTCTTCACCTCGGGCGAGTTGAGGAGCTTGGCGAGCTTCTGCACGCGGGCGTCCTTCTCGTTGCCGGCCTTGACGGCGAGGAAGTTGGCGTACGGGTTGCCCTCCGCCTTCTCCAGGACGAGGGCGTCCTTCGCCGGGGAGAGCTTGGCCTCGATGGCGTAGTTGCCGTTGATGACGGCGGCGTCCACGTCGTTCAGGGCGCGGGGCACGGTGGCGGCCTCCAGCTCCTTGAACTCCAGGCCCTTCTTGTCGGTGATGTCGGAGAGCTTGGCGTCGGTGCCGACGCCGGCCTTGAGGGTGATGAGGCCGTTCTCGGCGAGGAGGTGGAGCGCGCGGCCCTCGTTGGTGGTGTCGTTGGGGACGGCGACGGTCTGGCCGGCCTTGATGTCCTTCACCGACTTGAGGCTCTTGGAGTAGAGGCCCAGCGGCTCCAGGTGGACGTCGACCACCGGGACGATGTGCGTGCCGTTCTTCTTGTTGAAGTCGTCGAGGTACGGCTTGTGCTGGAAGAAGTTGGCGTCGACCTGGCCGCTCTCGGTGGCGGTGTTCGGCAGGACGTAGTCCGTGAACTCCTTCACCTCCAGCTTCAGGCCGGCCTTCGCGGCCAGGTTGTCCTTGACGAAGTTGAGGATGTCGGCGTGCGGCGTCGGGGACGCGGCGACGACGAGGGGCTTGTCGGCGGCGCCGGCCGCGTCCTTGGTGGAGGACGGGTCCGAGGAGGTGCCGCAGGCGGTGAGGCCGAGGGCCAGGGCGGCGGTGGCGGCGATACCGGCGGTGAGCTTGATGTTCTTACGCACGAAGAGTGCCTCTTTCCGGTGGAGCGGTGGACGCCTGGACAACAAGTCCGGGCTGTTCTTCGAAAACGAAGTCTTGGGGTGGCCGGGGCCGTTACGCGGTGCGGCCCCGGCGGGCGAGGAGTCGGACGACCCCGTCGCCGATGAGCTGGACGATCGTCACGACGGCGACCAGGACAACGACGGTGACCAGCATGAACGTGGTGTCGAAGCGCTGGTATCCGTAGGTGACGGCCTTGGAGCCGAGGCCTTCGCCGCCGACCGCGCCGGCCATCGCCGAGTAGCCGATGAGCACGATCACGGTGGTGGTGACGCCCGAGATCAGCGAGGGCAGGGCCTGCGGGAGCAGGACCTTGCGGACGATGGTGGGGATGCCGCCGCCCATGGCCTGGACGGCTTCGACGAGTCCGTGGTCGACCTCGCGGATCGCGGTCTCGACGAGGCGCGCGAAGAAGGGGATGGCGCCGATGGCGAGCGGCACGATCATCGCGGTCGGGCCGATGAAGGTGCCGACGACGAAGGTCGTGAAGGGGATCAGGGCGATCAGCAGGATGATGAACGGCAGCGAACGCCCGATGTTCACGATCGCACCGACGATCTTGTTCACCGGCCGGTTCTGCAGCAGTCCGCCCTTGTCCGTGAGGACGAGGAGGATGCCGAGCGGCAGGCCGCCGACGACGGTGACGACGGTGGCCCACAGGACCATGTAGAGGGTGTCGACGGTGCCCTGCTCCAGGAGGGGCTGCATCTCCGACCAGGTCACTTGGCACCTTCCTTCACCAGCGCGTGCGCGGTGTGCGCGACGGGCTCGTCGTCTTCCACGATCTCGACCTGGAGGCCCTGCTCGCGCAGGAAGCCGACCGGGACGACGTTCTCCTCGTAGCGTCCGGGCAGTTCGATCCGCATCCGGCCGATCTGCTTCCCGCCGACGGTGTCCATCGCCGCCCCGAGGATCGAGATGTCGATGTTGTACGTGCGGGAGAGCTGGGAGATCACCGGCTGGCTCGCGGCCTCGCCGTGGAACGTGACGTCGACGACCGTGCGGTCGGGGCCCGTGGGGGTGCCGCTGACCGGGAACAGCTCGGCCGCCAGCTGGGAGCCGGGGGTGGCGAGCAGTTCGCCGACGGTGCCGGACTCGACGACGCGGCCGTGCTGCATGAGGGCGGCGGAGTCGCAGATCGTCTTGACGACGTCCATCTCGTGCGTGATGAGCAGGACGGTGAGGCCGAGCTGCTGGTTGAGGTCGCGCAGGAGCTGGAGGATGGAGCGGGTGGTCTCCGGGTCGAGGGCGCTGGTGGCCTCGTCGGAGAGCAGGACCTGGGCTTGCCGGCGAGGGCGCGGGCGATGCCGACGCGCTGCTTCTGGCCGCCGGAGAGCTGGCCGGGGTAGGACTTCGCCTTGTCGGCGAGGCCGACGAGGTCGAGGAGTTCCAGGGCGCGGCGGGAGCGCTCGGCGCCGGAGACGCCGAGGATCTCCAGGGGGAGTTCGATGTTGTCCTTCACCGTGCGGGAGGACAGCAGGTTGAAGTGCTGGAAGACCATGCCGATGCTGCTGCGCGCCCGGCGCAGGTCCTTCCCGGCGCGGCGGCCCTTCCCGGCGAGGGCGGTGAGGTCGACGCCGTCGACGGTCACCGTGCCGGAGGTGGGGCGCTCCAGGAGGTTGACGCAGCGGATGAGCGAGGACTTGCCGGCGCCGCTCTGGCCGATCACGCCGAACACCTCGCCCTCGCGGACGTGGAGGTCGACGCCGTCCAGAGCGGTGACCTGCCGCCGCGCGACTCATAGACCTTGGTCAGGCCCGAAGTGGTGATCACAGGGGTTTCCGTCACTGTCGAGTGCGCGACGCGGGGTCCGTCGTGCACGGGGCATTCGTCATTTCGGACAGTCAGGCGCACGGGGAGGCTGTTCCGGCTGGTGGCCGGGCGGCAGCGGTGCGCGGGGCAGGCACGGTCCGGCGCCGGGTGGCGGTCGGATCGGCTCGGCCGTCGGGGTCTCGCTTCGGGGCGCGAGGCTCAGGCGGGGCCCTCAGAAGGCGCACATTCGACACATACAACGAGCACCGGGCGTCGTGTTCGCCTCGGTCGCAAGGGTGCGGCTGCTCGTCGTGGTCATGTCTGCAAGTAAAACATGCGCAGCTGCGAAGGGAAGGGGCTGTCCGAATAGCGGACGTCCTTGAGACGCCATGCGGACGCGGCGGGGACGGCGGGCGGCGCGCCTTTCCGCGTGTGGCCTGGAGGGACGCGCCTCCGGTCCGGGCGCGGCGGGGAGGGTGATCCGGTACGGGATGTGGCCAAGGCCACGCGGGCGACGGGCTCCGGGAGAGCCGGGGGGCGGGCGCGTCGGACGGTTCGGACCGTAATACCCTCGGGCGCATGCTTGACGCCCTGACGGTCGCGGTCTCCGTGGCCGCGCTCGCCCTCGCCGCCTGGTGCGGCTTCGCCGCCTTCCGGGACCAGCCGACCAAGGACTGGCACTTCATCGGCATGGCCGTGGTGACCTTCCTGGTCCTGGTCCAGCTGATCGTCGGCATCGTGCAGCTGGCGCGCGGCGAGAAGGCCGAGGAGGGCACGACGATCTTCGTCGCCTATCTGCTCGGCGCGCTGTGCGCGGTGCCCATCGCCGGTTTCATGTCGCTCGCGGAGCGCAGCCGGTGGGGTTCGGCGACGGTGGCGGCCGGCGCGGTCGTCCTGGCCGTGCTCGAAGTGCGTCTCTACGACATCTGGACGGTGGGCTGACCATGACCACGACCGAGACCGAGACCCCGGCTCAGGGGAAGGCCCGTCTCGTCACGGGTCCGGGCATGCTGCTCGTCTGGCTGTACGGCGTGATGTCGGTCGGCGCGGTCTCCCGCTCGATCTACCAGATCGCGAGCGAGTTCGACCGCGCGCCGCTGGCGTACGGCCTGTCGGCGGTGGCCGCGATCGTCTACGTCTTCATCACGTACACGCTGGTGCGCGGTGGGGAGAAGGCCCGCAGGGCGGCGCTGGTGTGCTGCGCCGCCGAGCTCGCGGGCGTGCTGATCGTGGGGACCTGGACGCTGGTGGAGCCGTCCGCCTTCCCGGACGCGACGGTCTGGTCGGACTTCGGGTACGGCTACGTCTTCATCCCGGTGCTGCTTCCGCTCACCGGCATCTGGTGGCTGCGGAAGGCGGCCAAGGCCGCCTGAGGGCTGTCCTAGGCGGCCTTCTCCAGGGTCACCAGGGTGAGCCTCGGGCCGACCTCGCGGGTGTCGACCTGCGCGTAGCCCTTGCTGCGGTAGAGGCGCAGATTGCCCTCGCTGCGGTGGCCGGTGAAGAGCTGGAAGCGCTTGGCGGACGCCGTCTCCTCCGTCTCCGGGGCCTGCTCGGCGAAGTGCCGCTCGATGCCGTCGAGGAGGCGGCCGCCGAGGCCGTGCCGCTGCATGCGCGGGTGGACGATCAGCTTGGCGATGCGCACCGTGCCGTCCTCGTCGAGGCGGGCCCGCACGGAGGCGACGACCTCGTCGCCGAGCCGGGCCACCAGCCCGTACCCCTCGGCCAGTTCGGCGCGCAGGGCGTCGAGCGACTGGGTGAGCGGCTCGATGGACCAGTCCCCGTACAGCTCCGCCTCGCTCTGGTAGCAGAGGTACTGCAGCTTCAGGATGTGCTCCGCGTCCTGCGCGTCCGCCGCTGAGATGGTCACACTCAGGCCCATGTGTGCACGCCTCCCGCTCATCTGGTCGATCATCGGTTTACCGCACCCTTCCCCGTCGACCCGGGGCGGGAACCTCTGCAGCCAGCATTCTGCGCAAACATCCCAGGCAACGGGAACGCATCGGCCCCAGACTGCCCTGTGAGATACCCAACTCTCCTGCGATTTCCCGGTAGGTGGGGTCCTCCGGGTCGAGCATCGCGGTGAGCACCTTCGGGCAGCGGCCGGGTGTCCTGGTGACGGCGGCGCGCAGGGTGCGGCGGCCCTCGGCGACGAGGAGCGAGTGCTCCGGCTCGGCGCCGTCCGGCCCGTGGGCCGGTTCGTCCTGGTAGGGGCGTTCCCGGTCGTGGGTCCTGCGGGCCCGGCGCGCCTCCGCGCGGACGGCGCGGCGCAGCCATTCGGCGGGCCGTTCGGGGGCGGTGCCGGTCTCCTGGAGCCGTTCCAGGAGGCGGAGCCAGACGGCCTGTTCGAGGTCGCCCGGGTCGACGCCGGCGGCGGCGCCTCGGCGTCGGACTCGGCGGAGAGCAGCGGGCGAGGGCGGCGAGGAGAAGGCCGGGGCCTGGGCCTGTGCCTGGGCCTGGGCCTCTGCCGGGGCCTCTGCCGGGGAGACGATCTCGGGATCGGTCGCGGAAGCGGCCTCGGGAGCGGTGGCGGAAGTGGTCTCGGGGGTGGTCATGACCGGCACGATGCCGGGGCGCCCGGCCGTGGTTGCGGTGCCGGGCGTAAACCACCCGGGAGGGGGTCGTGCGGAGCCGTACGGCCCCCTCCGTCGGGCCGGTCGGGTCAGTCGCGGGTGCCGAGGTCCGCGGCGGCGAGCCGGGCGGTGTCCGGGTTGTCGGAGAAGATGCCGTCGATCCCCGTCTCCAGGTACCGCTTGAGGGCTCCGAAGGCGTCGCCGTACGCCGTCGGGTCCGTGCCCCTGCGGAAGTCCGCGGGCAGGAAGGTGTTCTCGTTGCGGTGCGTGTACGGGTGGAGGACCAGCCCCTCGGCGTGCGCGTCGCGGACCAGGGTGGTCGGGGTGCCGAGGCGGCCGCTCGCGTCCTTGGGGATGACCAGGTCGAGGGTGGGGCCGATGCCCTTGGCGTACGAGGCGATCCAGCGCAGGCCCTCGGGCGTGACCAGGTCGGCGACGGTGCGCGGGTCGCCGGACTCGACGAAGTCCCAGGGGCGGCTGCTCGCGCCGGAGAGCAGGACGACGCCCGGGGCGTCCACCAGCTTCGCCAGGCGCTGGATGCTGCTGGGCTCGAAGGACTGGAGGAAGACCGGGGAGTTCGCGCGGTGGCGTCCGTACCGGCGCAGGAGCTTCGCGAGGCGCTCCTCCAGGCCGAGGCCGAGGGAGCGGAAGTAGCTGGGGTGCTTGGTCTCGACGTGCAGCCAGATCTCGCGGCCCCGGCGGCGGCCCTCCCCTCGGCCCAGATCAGGACCTCCTCGAAGGTGGGAACCGCCCAGCGGCCGTCGTAGAGGGTGTTCTCCTGGCGGGTGGCGGGGATGCGCTCCTTGGCCCGCAGCGTCTTGAGCTCGGCGAGCGTGAAGTCCTCGGTGAACCAGCCGGTGAGCGCGACGCCGTCGACGGTCTTGGTGGTCTTCCGGGAGGCGAACTCGGGGTGGTCGGCGACGTCGGTGGTGGCGCTGATGTCGTTCTCGTGACGGCAGACCAGGTGTCCGTCCCGGGTGGGGACGAGGTCCTGCTCGACGACGTCGGCGCCGAGGTCGAGGGCGTGCCGGTAGGAGCCGAGGTGTGCTCGGGGCGGTAGCGGCGGCGCCCCGGTGGCCGATGACGAGCGGGACGGGGAGGAGCGGTAGCCGTGGCCGCGGCCGGGCGCGCGGTCCGGGGCGTCCGCCCGCGCGGTGCCGGCCGCGAGGGTCGTGGAGGCGCCGAGGACGGTGGCGCCCGCCGCTCCGAGAACCGTGCGCCGTGCCGGGGTCCGGCGTTCGCCCTGGGTCATGGGGGATCCTCCTGTGTGTACCGCGGTGTGATGTCCCGCACCTGTCAACTGTTGTCCCCGACGCTAGGCAGTGGGCCCCTACGGGCGGCAGACCTGGGCCGAACATGGCGGAAACACGCGTCAACACTGCGTATCCACTCGGTGAACCCGATGTGCGCGCGGGGGTGACCCGCGAGTATCGTCACGAGCTGCAACCGTCGGCTCGCCCGCTCGTCCGAACCGCTTCCCATCGGAGGAACCGTTGTCCCGTCATGCGATCATCAAGGCAGTGCTCGGGCCGGTCATGCGCCTGATGTTCCGCCCCCGCGTGGAGGGCGCCGAGAACATCCCGGGGACGGGTCCCGTGATCCTCGCGGGCAACCACCTGACCTTCATCGACTCGATGATCATGCCGATCTGCCTGGACCGTCCGGTCTACTTCATCGGCAAGGACGAGTACGTGACGGGCAAGGGCGTCAAGGGCCGGGCGATGGCCTGGTTCTTCACCAGCGTCGGCATGATCCCGGTGGACCGGGACGGCGGGCGCGGCGGTGTGGCGGCGCTGATGACGGGCCGTCGCGTCCTCGAGGAGGGCAAGATCTTCTCGATCTACCCGGAGGGCACCCGCTCCCCCGACGGCCGGCTGTACCGGGGCCGTACGGGCATCGCGCGGCTGACCCTGATGACCGGGGCGCCGGTGGTGCCGTTCGCGATGATCGGCACCGACAAGATCCAGCCGGGCGGCTCGGGCTTCCCCCGGCCGGGCAAGGTGACGGTGCGCTTCGGCGAGGCGATGGAGTTCTCCCGGTACGACGGGATGGACCGCGACCGGTACGTGCTGCGCGCGGTGACGGACTCGGTGATGGCCGAGGTCATGCGGCTCTCCGGACAGGAGTACGTGGACATGTACGCCACCAAGGCGAAGGCGGCGTGACTCCGCCCGTCCCGTGGAAGTGCCCCGTACGGCCGTCGGCCGTACGGGGCACTTCGATACGCCGGGTGCGTCAGTGCTCGACGCCCTCCTCCAGCTTCTGGCCCTTGAGGAGGAACCAGGCCGCGACCGCGGTCGCGAGGAGGACCGCCGCGCCGACGCCGGCCGCGATCCGCAGGCCGTCGACGAAGGCCTCCTGGGCGGAGGACACCAGGGCCGCCGCCGTCTCGGGGCGAGGCCGCCGGAGGCCTGGACCGCGCCGCCGAGCGACTCGTGGGCGGCCGACGCGATGCCCGAGGGGACGCCGGCCGGGGTGGCGAAGCCCTGGTAGACGCCGGTCACGATGGAGCCGAGGATGGCGATGCCGAGCGCGGCGCCCAGTTCGTACGCGGTCTCGGAGACGGCGGAGGCGGATCCGGCCTGCTCCTTGGGGACGCTGGACAGGATCACGTCGGCGGTCACGGTGAAGGAGAAGCCGGCGCCCACGCCGACGACGAGCAGGGCGGCGCCGAGGAGCGGGTAGCCGGTGTACTGGTCGAGCGTCGTCAGGACGGCGAGGGAGAGTCCGACCGCCGCGAGGCCGCCGGCCACCACGGACCGTACGGAGAAGCGGCGGGCCACGAGACCGGCGGCGAGACCGGCCGTGACCGAGCCGATCGCGGCCGGCAGTTCGGCGAGTCCGGCCTCCAGGGGGGTGCGGCCCTGGACCAGCTGGAAGAACTGGGACAGGAAGAACACCAGGCCGGAGAGGCCGAGGATGGTCAGCAGGTCGGCGAGGACGGCACCGGAGAAGCCCCGGTTGCGGAAGAGCCGCATGTCCAGGAGCGGCGCGGGCAGGGTCAGCTGCCGGCGGACGAACCAGGCCAGGGCGGCGGCACCGGCGAGGGCGGCGGCTCCGGCGTCGAGGGAGGGGCCGTGGGAGGCCAGTTCCTTGACCGCGTACACGATGCCGATGACGCCGACCAGGGAGAGGGCGACGCTGGGCAGGTCCCAGGGGCCCGGGTTCGGGTTCTTCGACTCGGGGATCAGCTTGGCGCCGACGAGGACCAGGACGGCCATGACGGGCAGGTTGATGAGGAAGACCGAGCCCCACCAGAAGTGCTCCAGGAGGAACCCGCCGACGACCGGGCCGACGGCGGCGCCGGCCGAGGCCATGGCACCCCAGATGCCGATGGCGAGGCTGCGCTCGCGCGGGTCGTGGAAGAGGTTGCGGATGAGCGCCAGGGTCGACGGCATCAGGGTCGCGCCGGCGATGCCGAGGAGGGCACGGGCGACGATCATCATCTCGGGGCTGGTCGCGTAGGCGTTCAGGACCGAGACGGCGCCGAAGGCGGTGGCACCGATCAGCAGGAGCTTCTTGCGGCCGATGCGGTCGCCGAGGCTGCCCATGGAGACCAGGAGTCCGGCGATGACGAAGGAGTAGACGTCACCGATCCAGAGCAGCTGGGTGCCGGAGGGCTTGAGGTCCTCGGAGAGGAAGGGGTGGCGAGGCCGAGCACCGTGGCGTCGACCGCCACGAGGAGGACGGCCAGGACGAGCACGGAAAGGGCGAGCCACCGGCCGGGGCGGTGCACGCCCCCGATATGGCTCTCGGTCCTGATGCTGCTGGTGGTCACTTCTCCACGCTCCTGCGCGCTCCGCCGAGCAACAGCTCGACGATCATGTACTGGAAGTCCTTGGCGGCGACCCGGCCGTCCTGCACGGCCCAGGCGCCGGAACCGATGAGCCCGTAGAAGGCCTCGGTGAGCCAGGCGGGGGTCAGGTCGATGCGGAAGACACCCTCTTCCTGGCCGCGCCGGAAGAGCGCGGAGACCCGGGCGTCTAGGCGTTCCCAGCCGTCGTTCTGCTGGTCGCCCTCGAAGAGCTGGTTCTCGGTGACGAGGAACGAGAGCAGCGGTGCGACGTCCTCGACTTCGGCGACGAGGCGTCGTACGGCCTCGTCGGCGGGGCCCTCGGCGGTGCGGGCCCGGTCGTGGGCCGCCTCCAGCTCCTGGATCCCGAGCTCTTCGAGCGCCCGCACCAGGGCGTCCCGCCCCGCGAAGTGGCGGTGCAGCGTGGCCCGGCCGATGCCTGCGGCCCGTGCGACCTCGTCCATGGTGGCGGTCGCCTTGCGGGTGAGCAGGGCGGCGGCGGCACGGAGCACCTGGGTGCGATCGACTGACATGAGACAACCATACACCCGATGAGACATTGATGTCTCATTCGGGACGTTGACCGCTACGCATGCCGATCAATACGGGCGCCGACCGATACGGAGGCCGACCCGTACGAAAAAGGGCGCCGCCGCCCTCCGGAAGGGAGGGCGGCGGCGCGCGCTCGTGCGCGAGGGCTACTTCTTCTTGGCCTCGGCCCAGGCGTGCTGGATCACCAGGTCCGCCTTGACCTCGATCAGCTGGGTGGCGACCGCCGAGGGGCGGTGCCGCCGCGGCCGTTGCGGGAGGCGAGGGCGCCGGGGACGTTGAGGACGGTGCGGACCTCGGGGGTGAGGTGCTCGGAGATCTTGGCGAACTGCTCGTCCGTCAGCTCGTCGAGCTCCTTGCCCTCGGACTCGGCGACCTTCACGCACTCGCCGGCGACCTCGTGCGCCACCCGGAAGGGCACGCCCTGCTTGACCAGCCACTCGGCGATGTCGGTGGCGAGGGAGAAGCCGGCCGGGGCGAGCTCCTCCATCCGCTCCCGGTTGACCGTGAGGGTCGCCATCATGCCGGTGAAGGCGGGGAGCAGGACCTCCAGCTGGTCGCAGGAGTCGAAGACCGGCTCCTTGTCCTCCTGGAGGTCCCGGTTGTAGGCGAGCGGGAGCGCCTTCAGGGTGGCCATGAGGCCGGAGAGGTTGCCGATGAGGCGGCCGGACTTGCCGCGGGCCAGCTCGGCGATGTCCGGGTTCTTCTTCTGCGGCATGATCGACGAGCCGGTGGAGAAGGCGTCGTGGAGGGTCACGAAGGAGAACTCCTTCGTGTTCCAGATGATGATTTCCTCGGCGATCCGCGAGAGGTTGACGCCGATCATCGCCGTGATGAAGGCGAACTCGGCGACGAAGTCGCGGGAGGCCGTGCCGTCGATCGAGTTGCCGACCGAGCCCCGCTCGAAGCCGAGGTCCTTCGCCACCGCCTCCGGGTCGAGCCCGAGGGAGGAGCCCGCGAGGGCGCCGGAGCCGTACGGGGAGACGGCCGTACGGGTGTCCCACTGGCGCAGCCGCTCGGCGTCCCGGAGAGGGACTGGGCGTGGGCGAGGACGTGGTGGGCGAAGAGCACCGGCTGGGCGTGCTGGAGGTGCGTACGACCGGGCATGGCGACGTCCGCGTGGGCCTCGGCGAGGCCGACCAGGGCGTCCTGGAGGTCGGCGATCAGGCCGCCGATGATCCGGGCGTGGTCGCGCAGGTACATGCGGAAGAGGGTGGCGACCTGGTCGTTCCGGGACCGGCGGCGCGGAGCTTGCCGCCGAGCTCGGCGCCGAGGCGCTCCAGGAGGCCCCGCTCCAGGGCGGTGTGGACGTCCTCGTCGGCGATGGTGCCGACGAAGGAGCCGTCGGCGACGTCCGCCTCCAGCCGGTCGAGCCCGGCGAGCATGCGGGTCAGCTCGTCCTCGGTGAGCAGCCCGGCCTTGTGCAGCACGCGGGCGTGGGCACGGGAGCCGGCGATGTCGTACGGCGCGAGACGCCAGTCGAAGTGGACCGAAGCGGAGAGCTTCGCCAGGGCCTCGGCGGGGCCGTCGGCGAACCGTCCGCCCCAGAGCCGGACGTCACCGTTGTTGCTGCTCACTGCTGCTCCTCGATCGAACGTGGGCGGATGACGGAAGGTCGACGCTGATAGGCATAACTATGCGGATGGCCGTATGTTTTGTCAATCGCGGTCCATGGGAGGCGAGATCTCCGTGGGCGGCGGGATCTCCGTAGGCGGCGGGATCTCCGTGGGCGGCGAAATTCAGGGGCGTCCCCCTCCACCCTGTCCCTACGCTCCGCCCATGGACGACATCCACACCGCGGCAGCCACCCGACTGGCCCGGGGAACACCGCTGACCTCGGCCATCGACACCTCCGACGCCGCCGCCTGGACGGGGCTCGACATCGCCGTGCGGGAGCTCGCCCGCGCCCGTCCGTCCGCGCTGCCCGCCCACCCGTGGGCGACCGGCCGGCGCCTCCGGTGGCCGTGGGACGCGCCCTTGCCCCGCCTGGACCCGCCCCGCCGCGCACCCGAGGGCCCGAGCTCACCCTCGCGCTCTGCCACCCCGACGGCCGGATACGCGAGGCGGCCCTCCGTCGCGCGGCCGCCCTCCCCGCCGCCGGCCTGCGTCCGCTGCTGCCCCTCGTGGCGATCCGCTGCGCGGACTGGGCGGAGCCCGTACGCGAACCCGCCCGCGACCGCTGCGGGCCGCGCTTCCGGGGTCGGGCCCGGGACGATCGCCGCCCTGGCCGCCGTCGTCCTGCGGATCACGGGCCGCCAGTACGGCGAGGCTGCCCGGACGATGCTGGAGGCGACGCTCCGGGAAGGCCCGGGGCCCGTCCTCGACGCCCTCCTGGCGGCGGGGACCGGGCGGTCCGGCGCCTCGCGTACCGGATCGCGGTCGAGCGTCGGCACCTCTCCCCGAACGGTTCGCGGCGGCGCGCCGCCGACCCGGACGGGGTGGTCCAGGACATCTGCGCGGACGGCGCGGTCGCCGGGTGGGCCCGGAGACCGGGGACGAGGTGCTCCTCCCGCTGCTGCGCTCCCCGTACTCGCGGGTGCGCGCGGCCGGGGTGACGGCGCTGCGCCGGGCCGGGCGCCCGGGAGGCCGAGGCGTTCCTCGCGGACCGCTCGCCCATGGTCCGGGCGTGCGCGCGGTACGTGCTGCGGCAGTACGGCATCGAGACCGCCCCGCTCTACCGGGCGCTGTGCGCGGGCGGGCCGGTGCCCCGGCCGCGCCGCTCGGGCTCGCCGAGTGCGGCGCGCGCGAGGACGCCGCCCTGCTGTGGGACCTCACGGGGCACCCGCACCGGGGTGCGCGCCCACGCCGTGGCCGGACTGCGCGTCCTGGACGGGGTGGCCGTGGCGCGCCTGGTGCCGTTCCTCGACGACCCCGCGCCCGGGGTCGTACGGCAGACGGTGACCGCCCTCGCTCCGTACGCGGACCGGCTGCCGGTGGCGGAGCTGCGGGCCCGGCTCGGGACGGAGCACCCCGGCACGTGCGCGTGGGGCGTTCCGGCTGCTGGTCGCGAACGGCGGTCCGGACCTCCGGGAGGTCGCCTGGTCGCTGGTCGACGACGCCGAGCCGAAGCTGCGGGCCAACTCCTGGGCGATGCTCCGGAACTGAAGGCCCGTGTGGGTCTTCGCGGGCCTTCCTGGGCCTTCGCGGGCCTCATGGCGGGCTTCCGTGGCGGGCTTTCGCGAGGGGAGAGAATCAAGCCATGGGAAAACATATGAGCACATCGACGGGCGGCTTCGGGCCTTCATCGAGGAGCAGCCGGTGTTCTTCACCGCCACCGCTCCCCTCTCCGGCGACGGTCACGTCAACCTCTCCCCCAAGGGGCGCAGGGGCACGCTCGTCGTGCTCGACGAACTGACCCTCGCCTACGTCGACTTCGGCGGCAGCAGCGCCGAGACGATCGCGCACCTGCGGGAGCCGGGGAACGGGCGGATCACCCTGATGTGGACCGCCTTCTCGGGGCCGCCGACCGTCGTGCGGGTGCACGGGACCGGCGAGGCCGTGCTGCGGGACGACCGCGGTGGGGCGAGCTGTTCGCGCGGTTCCCGGCCGAGGCCGTGGAGGGCAGGGCAGCGCGCGGGCGATCGTCCTCGTGCACGCGCGGCGGGTCAGCGACGCCTGCGGGTTCGCCGTCCCGCTGATGGAGTACCAGGAGGACCGCTCGCTGCACGCCGAGTACTTCAACCGGAAGACGGACGAGGAGTTCAACGCGTACTGCGAGCGGAAGGACCACATCGCGAGCAGCCTCGACGGACTGCCCGCGCTGCCGCTGCCGCTGCCGCCGCTGCCCGCCGAATAGGCCGTACGGCCCTCCCGCGGGAGGCGGGGAGTCCCGTGCGGTCCTAGCGTCGCGGCCATGCGTACCCTGCTCGTCCTCGGCGCCGCCCTGCTCTCCCTGGGCGCCGCGCCCGTGCCCGCACCCGTACCGCTGCCCGAGCGGATGGCCGACACCGGCGGGGGGCACAGCTGATCACCGCCGAGGCCCCGGACACGGGCTCCACCACGGGGACGCTGACCTGGTGGGACCGGCGGGGCGGGCGGTGGGTGGCGGCGGGGTCCGCGCCCGCGCGGTTCGGGGCGAGGGGCTCGTCGGGGCGCCTCGCGCCGGCAGGGCACGAACACCACGCCCACCGGGCTGTACCGGCTGCCGTACGCCTTCGGGGTGCGGGGCAGGCCCGCCGGGACCCGCTTCCCGTACGTCCGGGTCACCGATCGTTCCTGGTGGTGCCAGGACAACGCCTCCCGTGCGTACAACCGCTGGGTCGAGGGGCTGCCCCGGGACTGCCGGGCCGGCGAGTCCGAGCACCTCGCCTCGTACGGCACGCAGTACGCGTACGCGCTCGTCATCGGCTTCAACTACGAGCGTCCGGTGCGCGGGCGCGGGGCCGGGATCTTCCTGCACGTCAACGGGCGCGGGGCGACGGCCGGTTGCGTGTCCGTGCCGGCCGGCGCGATGCGCGCGGTCCTCGCCTGGGCGGATCCCGCGCGCCGACCGCACATCGCCGTCGGAACGCGGGGCGGTCCGACGGCGATCACGGCGTACTGACCTACTTCTGGGCCAGTTTCAGCAGGTGGTCGGCGAGTGCCTGGCCGCCGACCGGGTCGCGGCTGATGAGCAGCAGGGTGTCGTCACCCGCGATCGTGCCGAGGATGGCGTGGAGTTCGGCCTGGTCGATGGCCGACGCGAGGAACTGGGCGGCGCCCGGCGGGGTCCGCAGCACCACCAGGTTGGCGGAGGCCTCGGCGGAGATCAGCAGTTCGCCGGAGAGGCGGCGCATGCGCTCCTCCTTGGCGGACTCGCCCAGCGGCGCCTGCGGGGTGCGGAAGCCGCCCTCGCTGGGGACCGCGTAGATCAGCTCGCCGCCGGTGTTGCGGATCTTCACCGCGCCGAGCTCGTCGAGGTCGCGGCTGAGCGTCGCCTGCGTGACGCTCAGCCCGTCGTCCGCGAGGAGCTTGGCGAGCTGGCTCTGCGAGCGCACCGGCTGCCGGTTGAGGATGTCGACGATCCTGCGGTGGCGTGCGGTGCGGGTCTGCGGAACGGACGGCCCTCCGTGCTCGTTCTCCTGCGCGTCGGTCATCGTCGTCTCATTCTCCGGTTCGTCCTTGCCCGTTCGCCTCGTCCAGGACACCGGGCAGCGCCTGGAGGAAGGCGTCCGCCTCGGCGTCGGTGAGGACCAGCGGAGGCATGATCCGTACGACATCGGGGGCGGGCGCGTTCACCAGGAGGCCGGCGTCCTGGGCCGCCTGCTGCACCTGGGGTGCGAGGGGCCCGGTGAGCACGATACCCAGCAGGAGGCCCGCACCACGGACGTGGGAGACCAGCGGGTGGCCCAGAGCCTCGATCCCCTGGCGCAGCCGCTCCCCGACGGACTTCACGTGATCGAGGGCCGCGTCGGCGCCGAGGGTGTCCAGGACGGCGAGTCCGGCGGCGCAGGCGACCGGGTTGCCGCCGAAGGTGGTGCCGTGGTGGCCGGGCGCGAAGAGCTCCGCGGCCTCGCCGAAGGCGACGGTCGCGCCGAGCGGCAGACCGCCGCCGAGGCCCTTGGCGAGGGTCACGACGTCCGGGTCGACGCCCTCGTGGGCCTGGTGCTCGAACCAGTGGCCGCAGCGGCCGATGCCGGTCTGCACCTCGTCGAGGACGAGGAGGGTGCCGGTGGCGCGGGTGATCTCCCGGGCCGCCTTCAGATAGCCGGCGGGCGGGACGACGACGCCGTTCTCGCCCTGGACGGGCTCGATGATGACGAAGGCGGTGTCCTCGGTGACCGCGGCCCGCAGCGCCTCCACGTCCCCGTACGGCACATGGGTGACGTCGCCGGGCAGCGGCAGGAAGGGGGTCTGCTTGCCGGGCTGGCCGGTGAGCGCCAGGGAGCCCATGGTCCGGCCGTGGAAGCCGCCGTCGGTGGCGACCATGTGGGAGCGGCCGGTGAGCCGGCCGATCTTGAACGCGGCCTCGTTGGCCTCGGCGCCCGAGTTGCAGAAGAAGACCTTGCCGGGGCGGCCGAAGAGGCTCAGGAGCCGCTCGGCGAGGGCGACGGGCGGTTCGGCGACGAAGAGGTTGGAGACGTGGCCGAGGGACGCGACCTGCTTCGACACGGCCTCGACGACCGCCGGGTGGGCGTGGCCGAGGGCGTTGACGGCGATGCCGCCGACGAAGTCCAGGTACTCCTTGCCGTCGGCGTCCCAGACCTTGGCGCCCGCACCGCGGACGAGCGGCAGCCGGGGCGTGCCGTAGTTGTTCATGAGGGAGCCCTGCCACCGCTGGGTCAGCTCCGTGTTGCCGGTCATTTCGCCCCCTGGTTGTCCGGCACGACCATCGTGCCGATGCCCTCGTCGGTGAAGATCTCCAGCAGGATCGAGTGCTGGACCCGGCCGTCGATGACGCGGGCCGTGTTGACCCCGTTCCGTACGGCGTGCAGGCAGCCCTCCATCTTGGGGACCATGCCGCTGGAGAGCTCGGGCAGCAGCTTCTCCAGCTGGCTCGCGGTGAGCCTGCTGATGACCTCGTCGCTGTGCGGCCAGTCCTCGTAGAGGCCCTCGACGTCGGTCAGGACCATCAGGGTCTCGGCGCCCAGCGCCGCAGCGAGTGCCGCAGCAGCCGTATCAGCATTGACGTTGTAGACATGTCCGTCGTCCTGGGAGCGGGCGATGGAGGAGATGACCGGGATCCGGCCGTCCTCCAGGAGCGCCTTGATGGCGCCGGTGTCGATGGCGGTGATCTCTCCGACGCGGCCGATGTCGATCGTCTCGCCGTTTATCACCGGCTGGTGCTTGGTGGCCGTCATGGTGTGGGCGTCCTCGCCGGTGAGGCCGATGGCGAGCGGGCCGTGCTGGTTGAGCAGGCCGACGAGCTCGCGCTGGACCTGGCCCGCGAGCACCATCCGGACGACGTCCATCGCCTCGGGGGTGGTGACCCGCAGGCCCGCCTTGAACTCGCTGACCAGGCCGGCCTGGTCGAGGGCGGCGTTGATCTGGGGGCCGCCGCCGTGCACGACGACCGGCTTGAGGCCGGCGTGGTGCAGGAAGACGATGTCCTGGGCGAAGGCGGCCTTGAGGTCCTCGTCGATCATGGCGTTGCCGCCGAACTTCACGACGACGGTCTTGCCGTGGTGGCGGGTGAGCCAGGGCAGGGCTTCGATGAGGGTCTGCGCCTTCGGGAGGGCGGTGTGTTTCCGCGCGGTGTTGCTCATGACGAGTACGCGCTGTTCTCGTGGACGTAGTCGGCGGTGAGGTCGTTCGCCCAGATGACGGCGGACTCCTCGCCGGCGGCGAGGTCGGCGGTGATGGTGACCTCCCGGTAGCGCATGTCGACGAGGTCGCGGTCCTCGCCGACGGAGCCGTTCTTGCAGACCCAGACGCCGTTGATGGCGACGTTGAGCCGGTCGGGCTCGAAGGCGGCCTTCGTGGTGCCGATGGCGGAGAGCACCCGGCCCCAGTTGGGGTCCTCGCCGTGGATGGCGCACTTGAGGAGGTTGTTGCGGGCGATGGAGCGGCCCACCTCGACGGCGTCGTCCTCGGTCGCGGCGTTGATCACCTCGATGCGGATGTCCTTGCTGGCTCCCTCGGCGTCGCCGATGAGCTGGCGGGCGAGGTCGTCGCAGACGGTCCGTACGGCCTCGGCGAACTCGTCCTGCGCGGGGGTGACGCCGGCGGCGCCGGAGGCGAGGAGGAGGACGGTGTCGTTGGTGGACATGCAGCCGTCGGAGTCGACCCGGTCGAAGGTGAGCCGGGTGGCGGTCCGCAGGGCGGCGTCGAGGCCCTTGGCGTCGACGTCGGCGTCGGTGGTGAGGACGACGAGCATGGTGGCGAGGCCCGGGGCGAGCATGCCCGCGCCCTTGGCCATGCCGCCGACCGTCCAGCCGTCCCGGGTGACCACGGAGGTCTTGTGGACGGTGTCGGTGGTCTTGATGGCGATGGCGGCCTTCTCGCCGCCGTGCTCGGAGAGTTCGGCGGCGGCCGCCTCGACGCCGGGGAGCAGCTTGTCCATGGGGAGCAGGACGCCGATGAGGCCGGTGGAGGCGACGGCGACCTCGCCCGCGCCGATCTCCAGGACCTCGGCGACCTTCTCGGCGGTGGCGTGGGTGTCCTGGAAGCCCTGCGGGCCGGTGCAGGCGTTGGCGCCGCCGGAGTTGAGGACGACGGCCGTCAGCTCGCCGTCGGCGATGACCTGCTGCGACCAGAGGACGGGCGCGGCCTTGACGCGGTTGGAGGTGAAGACTCCCGCGGCGGCGCGGCGGGGCCCGGTGTTGACCACGAGGGCCAGGTCCGGGTTGCCGTTCGACTTGATCCCGGCGGCGATGCCCGCCGCCGTGAATCCCTGCGCTGCGGTGACGCTCACGGAGCGACTCCAATCGTGGAAAGTCCGGTGGTCTCGGGGAGACCGAGGGCGATGTTCATGCTCTGGACCGCGCCGCCGGCGGTGCCCTTGGTGAGGTTGTCGATGGCGCTGATGGCGATGATCCGGTTCGCGTTGGCGTCGTACGCGACCTGGACCTGAACGGCGTTGGAACCGTAGACGGACGCCGTGGCGGGCCACTGGCCCTCGGGGAGCAGGTGGACGAAGGGCTCGTCCGCGTAGGCCTTCTCGTACGCGGCGCGCACGGTCTCGGCGGTGACTCCGGGCTTCGCGGTGGCGGTGCAGGTGGCGAGGATGCCGCGGGGCATCGGGGCCAGGGTGGGCGTGAAGGAGACGGTGACCCGCTCCCCCGCCGGTCCGCTGAGGTTCTGGATCATCTCGGGCGTGTGGCGGTGGCCGCCGCCGACGCCGTACGGGGACATGTTGCCCATGACCTCGCTGCCGAGCAGGTGCGGCTTGGCCGCCTTGCCGGCGCCGGAGGTTCCGGAGGCGGCGACGATCACGGCCTCGGGCTCGGCGAGCCGGGCCGCGTACGCCGGGAACAGGGCGAGCGAGACGGCCGTCGGGTAGCAGCCGGGGACCGCGACGCGCTTGGACCCTCCAACACGGCGCGGGCGCCCGGCAGTTCGGGAGGCCGTAGGGCCAGGTCCCGGCGTGCGGGGAGCCGTAGTACGCCTCCCAGTCGGCCGGGTCCTCGAGGCGGAAGTCGGCACCCATGTCGACGACGAGGACGTCGGGCCCGAGCTGCTCGGCGACGGCGGCGGACTGGCCGTGCGGCAGCGCGAGGAAGACCACGTCGTGCCCGGCGAGCTCCTCGGCGGCGGTGGGCGCGAGGACGCGGTCGGCGAGCGGGAGCAGGTGGGGCTGGAGCGCCCCAGTCGCTGGCCGGCGTTGGAGTGGCCGGTCAGCGTCCCGATCTCCACGTGGGGTGGGCGACGAGGAGACGCAGGAGCTCTCCGCCCGCGTATCCGCTCGCACCCGCCACTGCTACTCGTACCGTCATCGAAACCCTCCTCATGGATGGCATGACTATACGTCTCGCCGAACTTTTATGCAACGATCCCCGAAGGGGTGCGTCCGGCCTCCTGCGACCGAGCGTTGCACTCGACCGAGGGGCATGCGAATCGGCCGGGCGCACGGAGAAGTACGGGGGATTCCACGACGGCGGCACATCACGTAATGGATGAGCCGGGAAGCGACCCGGCCGCTCCGGCCCACGCGGAGCGAGGCGGTCGAGCCGGGCCCCGGTGACGCGGATACGGGAGGCGGTCACCCTCGATCGGCGGCTTCCGGTGGCCCGACTACTGGAACTGCCGGAGGATCCGGAGAGGGGGGCGGTCGCGGCCCATAGTGCGGCGCCGCCGACGGCGGAGATGCGGGCGCCGCTGGACCAGGCAGGCTTCCCGCACCTCTGGAACCGGAGCGGACACCCCTCAACCCCCTGGCCTCCGAGCGACCGAAAGGCGCCTCCGGGCGGCCGGGAGACACCTCGGGGAATCACCCCTTTGCATGACCATGCGCAATGATGCATACTCTTCCCATGTCCAAGGTCCTCACCTCCCTGCCCGCCGGCGAGCGCGTCGGCATCGCCTTCTCCGGCGGCCTCGACACCTCCGTCGCGGTCGCATGGATGCGCGACAAGGGCGCCATCCCCTGCACCTACACCGCCGACATCGGCCAGTACGACGAGCCCGACATCGCCTCGGTGCCCGGCCGCGCGAAGACCTACGGTGCCGAGATCGCGCGCCTGGTCGACTGCCGCGCCGCGCTGGTCGAGGAAGGCCTGGCCGCGCTCACCTGCGGCGCGTTCCACATCCGCTCGGGCGGCCGCTCCTACTTCAACACCACCCCGCTCGGCCGCGCCGTCACCGGCACCCTCCTGGTCCGCGCGATGCTGGAGGACAACGTCCAGATCTGGGGCGACGGCTCCACCTTCAAGGGCAACGACATCGAGCGGTTCTACCGCTACGGCCTGCTCGCCAACCCGCACCTGCGGATCTACAAGCCCTGGCTGGACGCGGACTTCGTGACCGAGCTCGGCGGCCGCAAGGAGATGTCGGAGTGGCTCCTCGCCCACGACCTCCCCTACCGGGACAGCACCGAGAAGGCGTACTCCACCGACGCCAACATCTGGGGCGCCACGCACGAGGCCAAGACCCTGGAGCACCTGGACACGGGCGTCGAGACCGTCGACCCGATCATGGGTGTGAAGTTCTGGGACCCGTCGGTCGAGATCGCCACCGAGGACGTCACGATCGGCTTCGAGCAGGGCCGCCCCGTGACGATCAACGGCAAGGAGTTCCACTCGGCCGTCGACCTGGTCATGGAGGCGAACGCCATCGGCGGCCGGCACGGCATGGGCATGTCCGACCAGATCGAGAACCGGATCATCGAGGCCAAGAGCCGCGGCATCTACGAGGCCCCCGGCATGGCGCTGCTGCACGCCGCCTACGAGCGCCTGGTCAACGCGATCCACAACGAGGACACCCTCGCCCAGTACCACAACGAGGGCCGCCGCCTCGGCCGGCTCATGTACGAGGGCCGGTGGCTGGACCCGCAGGCCCTCATGGTCCGCGAATCGCTCCAGCGCTGGGTCGGCGCCGCCATCACCGGCGAGGTGACGCTGCGGCTGCGCCGCGGCGAGGACTACTCGATCCTCGACACCACGGGCCCGGCGTTCAGCTACCACCCGGACAAGCTGTCCATGGAGCGCACCGAGGACTCGGCCTTCGGCCCGGTGGACCGGATCGGCCAGCTCACCATGCGCAACCTCGACATCGCCGACTCGCGGGCCAAGCTGGAGCAGTACGCCGGCCTCGGCCTGATCGGCACCGGCGGCCCCGCCATCGGTGCCGCCCAGGCGGCCGCGACCGGCCTCATCGGCACCATGCCGCAGATGCCCGAGGGCGGCGCCGAGGCCATCGCCTCCCGCGGCGAGGTCTCCGAGGACGAGGAGATGCTGGACCGCGCCGCGATGGAGTTCGGCACGGACTGACGTACGGCGCCACGGCGGCGTACGGCACCGTGACGGGAAGGCCGGTTCGACACCTTTGTGTCGGACCGGCCTTTTCGCTGGTCAAAAGCGTTTCTCCCCCGAAGGACAGGGCCGTTAGTGTCTGCGCGCACGGCAACAGGGTGGGGAGTACGGAATGACAGAGACGGCACACGCGGCCCGCACGACGGAGAGGGACTGCCCCGAGTGCGGGCAGCCCGTGGCCGAAGGCGGGCAGTACGTCACCTGGTGCGCCGCCTGCGACTGGAACGTCGACCCGGGGCTGCGGGAGGAGGAGGCGCCGGGGCGGATCGAGCGCGTGCGGCGGCGCCTCGCGCAGCGGTACGGGAGCAGCTCCTCGCCGAGCTCACGGACCCCGTCGCCGGGGCGGCGGACGGTCCCGGCCGGGGGCCCGGCTCGGGGTGGCCGGCTGGTGCGCGACGGCGCTCGCGGTGGCGGTCCACGGCGTGACCGTCGCCCTGCTCGCCGGTGGGCTGTGGCTGCTCGTCGGCTGCTGGGGCAGGGGCCTCCTGCCCGCGCTCGGAGGCCTCCTGATCGGCCTCGCCGTCGTCCTCCGGCCCCGGTTCGCCCGCCTCCCGAAGGACGAGGGCCACCGGGCGGTCCTGCGCCCGGCGGACGCGCCCCGGCTCTTCGCCCTGCTCGACGAGGTCGCCGCGACCGCCGGCACGACGGGCGTACGGGCCGTGGTGATCGACGCCGGTTTCAACGGCTCGGTCAGCACGTACGGCGTCCGGCAGCACCGCGTGCTCCGCATCGGGCTCGGCCTCTGGGAGGTCCTGTCGCCGCAGGAGCGGATCGCCCTCCTCGGTCACGAGTTCGGGCACTACGCCCACGGGGACACCCGCCACTCCCTGCTCGTCGGCAGCGCCTTCCAGTCCCTCGGCACCTGGCGCTACACGCTGGCCCCAGCGCCCGCCCACAGCCTGGCCGAGGACTTCGCGAACCTGATGACCGCCCTGCCCCGGCTCCTCGTCGACGGCCTGCTCGTCCTGCTCGAACACCTGACCCTGCGCCAGTCGCAGCGCGCCGAGTACCTCGCCGACTCGACCGCCGCCCGCACCGCGGGCGCGGAGGCGGCGGCCGGGCTGATGGACCGGCTCCTCATCGGCGAGTCCGTCGCCGGCGCGCTCCACCGGGAGTCCGTGGCGGCCCGGACCCGGATCGGCGGCCCGGCAGCACCTCGCGAGGATCCGGCCGAGGGCCTGTGGGAGCGGCTCGCCGCCCACGCGGCGTCGGTTCCGGAGCACGAGTACGAGCGGCTGCGCCGGGTCGCGGAGCGCCGCGCCACCAGGTCGACTCGACGCACCCGCCCACCCACCTGCGGCACCGCCGGCTGACGCGGGGCACCCCGGGCGGCGCCCTGATCGTCCTGGACGCCGCGAGGGCCGCCGAGGTCGACGCCGACCTCGCCCCGGCGAGGCGGAGCGTGGCACGGGAGCTCGTACGGGGCTGATCCCGGGCGCCTCCCGGACGGCGGCTGTCACATCCCGGCGGGTCCTCGCGTCAACGCGGTGACGGAACCGACCAGGAGTGAGGCGCCATGCACGACGACACCTTTCTGACCGCCCTGACCGGGCACTTCGACGCCCACGAGGAGCAACTGCGGGCCGTCGCCCTGCGGATCACGGGCTCCCCCGCGGAGGCCGAGGAAGCACTCGCCGAGGCCCGCGCAGCCCTCGGGCGGGACGAGGACGCGACGGTACGCGCCTGGCTGACGGCGACCGTGGGCCGGGCCTGCGTGCGGAGGCTCCAGGAACGGGGACGGAGGGACGGTGGCGCGGGCGGGGTGACGGGGGTTCGGGGCCGGGGCCGGGACCGGGGCCGGGAGCGGGGGCCGGGGTGGGACGGTGGCGCCGAGGTCCACGGGGCCGGGGAGCCTGGGCGGGACAGCGGCGCTGAGACCCACCGGGCCGGGGAGCCGGGGCGGGACAGCGGCACCGAGACCCACCGGACCGGAGGGCCTGGGCGGTACAACGGCGCTGAGATTCACCGGGCCGGGGAGCCAGGGTGGGACAGCGGCGCTGAGACCCACCGGACCGGGGAGCCAGGGCGGGACAGCGGCGCTGAGACCCACCGGACCGGCAGGGGCGACCGGGGCCACTCGGGTGGTGGGAGCGACGGCGTCGGGTCCCTGTGGCTGGCGTTGCTCGTGATGTTGGAGAGGCTCGGGGGTGAGGAGCGGCTCGCCTATGTCCTGCATGACGTGTTCGGGCTGTCGGTGTCCGAGACGGCGCGGGTGATCGGCGGCTCGCCCGAGGGGGCGGCGCGGCTGGCGCGGCGGGCGAGGGAGCGGATGCGGGGCGGTGGGGCGGCTCGTACGGAGGGAGAGCGGGAGCGGCAGGGTGTGGTGGTGGCCCGGTTCCTGGCGGCCGCACGCGCGCGTGATGTCCGCGCGCTGGTGGCCGTCCTCGACCCGGAGGTCGTCGCGTACGCCGAGGGCGGCCCGGTCCACGGGGTCGCGGCGGTCGCCGAGACGGCCGCCGTCTTCGCCCGGAGGGCGGAGGTGTCCCGGCCGGCGCTGGTCGAGGGGGCCGTGGGGCGGTCGGCTTCGCGGCCGGCCGGCCGGTCTCGGCGCTCGCGGCCGCCCTGCGCCGGGACCGGATCGTCGCGCTCTCCTCACCACCGGGGAGGACCGGTGCGCGCGCTCGACCTGGCGTTCCCCGACTCCTGAGGCACGGGCCGGGACGAAAACCCGGTGCGTCCGGAGACCGGCCCGCGTTAGCCTCGACGACATGTCCACGCCCCGAATTTCCTAGCTGAGGACCCGCACCCACGCCACCCGTGTGTCCTCAAGCTTCTTCGGAGCGTCATCCCATGATCACCGTTCGTGGTGCCGACGTGCGCGTCGGCGCCCGGCTCCTGCTGTCCGCGGTCTCCTTCCACGTCGCCCCCGGCGACCGGATCGGCCTGGTCGGCCGCAACGGAGCCGGCAAGACCACCCTCCTCGACACCCTGGCCGGACTGCGCGCCCCGGCCGCCGGGACCGTCACCCGTACCGGCTCCGTCGGCCATCTCGCCCAGGACGCGCGGGCCGCCGACCCCGCCGTGACCGTCACCGACCGGATCCTCTCCGCGCGCGGCCTCGACCGGGCCGTCCGGCGGCTCGCGGAGGCCGCGCGGCGGCTCGGCGAAGTGCCCGACGCGCGGGCGCTCGCCGCGTACGACGCCGCCGAGACCGCCTTCGAGGCGGCCGGCGGGTACGCGGCGGAGGCGGAGGCCGCCCGGGTCGCCGCCGGCCTCGGCCTGCCCCGCGAGCTGATGGACCGGCCCGTCGGGCGGCTGTCCGGAGGACAGAAGCGCCGGGTCGAACTGGCCCGGATCCTCTTCGCCGGACACGGCCGGGACGGCACGCTGCTGCTCGACGAGCCGACCAACCACCTGGACGCCGACTCGATCGGCTGGCTGCGCGGCCACCTCGCCGCCCACCGGGGTGGACTCGTCCTGATCAGCCACGACGTGCGGCTCCTCGCCGACACCGTCAACCGGGTCTTCCACCTCGACCCGCAGCGGGCCGCGCTCGACGTCCACAACACCGGCTGGGACGCGTATCTCGCCCAGCGGGACGCCGACGAGCGGCGCCGGGTCCGCGAGCGCGCCAACGCCGAGCGGAAGGCGGCCGCCCTGCACGCGCAGGCGGACCGCATGAAGTCCAGGGTGGCGACGGCGACGACGGCCCGCAGCATGGCGCGCCGGGCCGACCGGATGCTCGCCGGCTCGACCCGGTGCGGCAGGCCGAGCGGGTCGCCCGCATCCGGCTGCCGGAGCCCGCCCCTGCGGCCGGACGCCGCTGGGCGCGGTGTCGCTCACCAAGGCGTACGGGGAGCGGACGGTGCTCGACGGGGTGGACCTGGCCGTGGACCGGGGCGCCCGGCTCGTCGTCCTCGGGCTCAACGGGGCCGGCAAGACGACCCTGCTGCGCCTCCTCGCCGGGCAGGAGGTCCCCGACGCGGGGCGGGTGGTGCGCGGGCACGGGCTGCGGCTCGGCTACTTCGCCCAGGAGCACGAGACGCTGGACCCGGAGCGCACGGTCCGGGAGAACCTCGCGGCGGCGGCTCCACAGCTGACGGACGGTGAGGTACGGGCGGTGCTCGGCGCGTTCCTGTTCCGGGGCGACGACGCCGACAAACCGGCCGGTGTCCTCTCCGGCGGCGAGAAGACGCGCCTCGCCCTGGCCTCCCTGGTCCACTCCGGTGCGAACGTGCTGCTCCTGGACGAGCCCACCAACAACCTGGACCCGGCGTCGCGCGACGAGGTCCTGGCGGCCGTGGGCACGTACCCGGGGGCGATCGTGATGGTCACGCACGACGAGGGCGCGCTCGACGCGCTGCGCCCCGAGCGGGTCCTGCTGCTCCCGGACGCGGACGAGGACCTGTGGAGCGCGGAGTACCGGGAGCTGGTCGCCCTGGCGTGAGGACCCGTCGGCCGGGGCGGGGGCCGCCGTGACCGGGGCGTCCTGGCCCGGAGCTGTGGCCTAGTCCTGGCGGACCGCCCGCAGGACCACGAACTTCCGGTCGCTCGCGACGAGTTCGCTGTTGCCGAAGATGCGGCGGAGCGTGACGTGGTAGCCGAGGTGGCGGTTGCCGATGACCCACAGTTCGCCGCCGGTCCGCAGGGCGCGCCGGGCGTCCGTGAACATGCGGCGGGCGGTGCGGTCGGTGGTGGCCTGGTGGCTGTGGAACGGCGGGTTGTTGAGGACGAGGTCCACCGAGCCGGGGGCGAGTGCGGTGAGGCCGTCGCCGACGAGGAACTTCGCCTTGCGGTCCGTGCCCACGTGGGTGCGGAAGTTCTCCTGGGCCGAGGCGACCGCCTGGTACGACTCGTCGGTGAAGACGAGTTCCGCGTCGGGTTCGTGGAGGGCGATGGCGAGGCCGACGACGCCGTTGCCGCAGCCCAGGTCGGCGACGCGGGCGCTGCCGAGGCCACCGGGGAGGTTGGCGAGGAAGAAGCGGGTGCCGATGTCGAGGCGGTCGGCGCAGAAGACGCCGGCGTGGTTGGTGACGGGCAGTCCGGGGAGACCGGGCGCGGGGGTGTCCGCCGGGAGCTCGTAGGTGTGGGGCCACGGGTTCGGTCCGGGCTTGAGGGCCGGATCGGGGGTGGTGTGGATGAGCCGGGCCTTCTTCACCGCGAGCGAGGTGCGGGTGGGGCCGAGGATCCGCTCGAAGAGCCTGAGCGTGGAGGTGTGGATGTCCTGACCATGCCCGTGCCGACGATCACGGTGCCCTCGTGCACGGCGGGGGCCAGCCGGTGCAGTTGGTCCTCCAGGAGCGCGAGGCTCTTGGGGACGCGGACGAGGAGCACGTCGATCCGCTCGGGCGGCGGGTCCTGGGTGGTGAGCAGCCGGACGGCGTCCGGGGCGGCTCCGGCGCGCGCGAGGTTGGCCCGGGTGGCCTGCTCACCGAGGTACGAGTCGGTGATCTGGACGAGTTCGCGGGGTCCCGCGGCCTGCAGCGCGGTGACGAGGGCTCCCCAGCGGTCGCCGAGGACGGCGACGCTGCCGGAGAGGTCGGTCCCGGCCTCGGCGAGGTGCCCGAGGAGGTACTCGTCGGAGGCGTCCCAGGCGCGGAGCTGGTCGCGCGGGTCCTCGGGGAATCGGGTCAGCGTGAAGGCGCCCCATGACGTGCTCAAACGGTTCATCGTGCTCTCAGGCTAGCCGGTCGGGAGCGCGATCGCCGTCAGTGCGCGGCGGCGGTGAGGTGGAGGTGCCAGAGACCGGGGCGGCCGGTGAGGGTGAGGGTGGAGAGGGGGCGGACATCGACGTTCCAGTAGGTGGCGGGCGGGGCCTTGAGGGCGTACACGAGGGCGGCGCGCACGACGGAGGGTTCGGCGACGGCGACGATGGAGCCGTCCTCGGCGGGGCGGGTGTCGAGCCAGTGCCCTATCCGGGTGATGAAGGCGAGGAGCGGTTCGCCGCCGTGCGGGGCGGTGCGGGCGTCGGTGAGCCAGGCGTCGACGGCGGCCGGTTCGAGGGCGGCGACCTCGGCGAGGGTCAGGCCCCGCCAGCGGCCCATGTCGCAGTCGCGCAGCGCGGGCTGGGCGAGCGGGGCGTAGCCGAGGGCGGTGCCGGTGGCGCGGCTGCGCGGGGTCGGGGAGCAGTAGCGCAGTTCGGCCGCGCCGAGCGGGATGAGCGCGGGCGCGGCCTGCTGCACCTCGTACCAGCCGGCCTCGTCGAGCGGCCGGTCGTCGTCGAATCGTTCGGCGAGCAGGGAGGAGCTGCGTGCCGCCGTGACGAGCGTCACCCGAAGACTCATGGCCGCGATCGTGAGGCCGGTGCCCCCGCTGGTCAAGGGGTCATATGCCGGGGCCGGTGGGGGCCGGGTTCACTGCTGCCCGAGAGACATCCACTTGTCCGGATTCTGTAGTGGCGCGAAACCGACCTTCTCGTACACGCCGTGCGCGTCGGCGGTGGCGAGCATGATGCGGCGCAGTCCGTACGGGGCCAGGTGGTCGCGGACGGCGGTGACGAGCGCGGTGCCGAGGCCGGTGCCGCGGGCGGGGCGGTCGACGTAGACGTCGCAGAGCCAGGCGAAGGTGGCGTAGTCGGTGACGACGCGCGCGTAGGCGCTCATCTCGCCGGTCTCGCGGTGGTAGGCGCCGAGGTTCAGCGAGCCCGCGATGGCGCTGTCCTGCTTCTCCCGAGGTCGGCCGAGCGCCCAGTAGGCGTCGGTGGAGAGCCAGTGGTGGACGCGGGCGGCGTCGATGCGGGTGGGGTCGGCTGAGATCTCGTACGCCCCGTGCATGACGGGGCGGCGGGGGCGGCGGGGGCCGTGCTGTCGCTCATGGGCGAAGGCTTCCAGGGGCGGGTGGGGCTTGTCAGGCGAATTTGCCCCGGGCCGGGGACGGGGCGGGCCGCGCCGGGCGCGGCGCGGCCCCGGCGCGGGGTCAGCCGGTGAGCTCGTCCACCGCCGTCCGCAGCCGCCGCACGCCCTCGGCGATCTCCGTGGGCCGGCGACACCCGCGAAACTCAGCCGGATGTGGCCGGCGGGGGTTCGGCGCAGAAGTAGGGACGGCCGGGGCGGCGGCGACCCCGGCGCGCAGGGCCGCGGCGAGGAGGGAGGCCTCGGGGAGGGTGTCGGGAGGCGCAGCCAGAGGTGGTAGCCGCCGGAGGGGACGGAGGGCGGGGCGAGTTCGGGGAGGTGGCGGGTGAGGGCGGCGGTCATGGTGTCCCGGCGGCTCTTGAGCTCCTGGGCGACGGCGCGGAGGTGGCGGGGCCAGGCCGGGGAGCCGACGAGTTCGAGCGCGGCCTCCTGGAGGGGCCGGGGGACGAAGAAGCTGTCGACGACCTGGATGGCGCGCAGCCGTTCCAGGACGGGTCCGCGGGCGGCGAGGGCGCCGACGCGGAGGCTCGCCGAGGTGATCTTGGTGAGGGAGTGGATGTGGACGACGACGCCGTCGGGGTCGTCGGCGACGAGCGGCGCGGGGAGCGGTCCCGCGTCCTCGTGGACGAGGCGGCGGGCGAAGTCGTCCTCGACGACGAAGGCCCCGGCGGCGCGGGCGATGCGGACGACCTCCCGGCGGCGCTCGGCGCGCAGCGCGGTGCCGGTGGGGTTCTGGAAGAGCGGCTGGCAGACGAAGACGCGGGCGCCGGTGGCACGGAAGGCGGCTTCGAGGAGTTCGGGGCGCACCCTTCGGTGTCGGTCGGCACGGGGACGGGGCGGAGTCCGGCGGCGCGGGCGACGGCGAGCATGCCGGGGTAGGTGGGCGACTCGACGAGGACGGGGGTGCCGGGCGGGGCGAGGGCGCGCAGCGCGGTGCTGATGGCGGACTGGCCGCCGGCGGTGACGAGGACCTCGGCGGCGGTGACGCTGCCGCCGATCTCGCGGGCGAACCACGCGCGCAGTTCGGGCAGGCCGTCGGTGGGCGGTCTGTCCCAGGCGCCGGGGCGGCGGCCGGCCCGGGCGAGGGCGGCGGCGAGGGCGCCTCGGGCTGGAGGGAGGGTGGAGGTAGCCGCCGTTGAACTCGATCACGCCGGGCGGGGGCGCGGAGAGGTGACGAGGACGCCGGAGGCGTCGACGGCCCGGGGACGAGTTCGGTGGCGGTGTCGGCGCTGAGGGCGACCTCCTGCCAGGAGGTGTCCCCGACGGCGGGGGTGGGGGTGCGCGGTGCGGCGCGGAAGGCTCCGGCGCCGGGGCGGGTGACGACGAGCCCTTCGGCGGCGAGCTGGGCGAGGGCCCGGGTGACGGTGACCGGGGAGACGTGATACCGCTCGACGAGCGCCCGGCTCGACGGCAGTTTTCCACCGGGAGAGTAGCGGTCCAGCTCGGCCCTCAGGGATTTCGCCAGTTCCGCGACACTGCTACGCTCGTGCATGAGAGCACACGATAGCGCTACTACCCCGACGACGATAGCGGTCACCACCGCCGGATCCCCTCGGACCGAATCCCCGCGAACCGAATCCCCGCGGACCGAATCCCTGCGGACCGAATCCCTGCGGGCCGAATCTCTGCGGACCGGATCCGCCCGCGCCGCCGCCGACCCCCGGAGGAGCGGCACGCTGCTCGCCGGTCTCGGCGTGGTCGCCTTCTCGCTCACCTTCCCGTCGACGGTCTGGGGCCTGGAGAGCTTCGGCCCCTGGTCGCTGGTGGCCGTGCGCTCCACCCTCGCCGCGCTCGTCGCCGGCACGTTCCTCCTCGCGGGCCGGGTGCCGCTGCCCGAGCGCCGCCACTGGGCGGGCCTCGCCGTGGTCGCCTGCGGTGTCGTCATCGGCTTCCCGCTCCTGACCACGCTGGCCCTGCGGACCTCCACCACCTCGCACGCCGCCGTCGTCGTGGGCCTCCTGCCGCTCACCACCGCGACCCTCGCCGCCGTGCGGACCGGGCGGCGGCCGTCCCGTGCCTTCTGGATCGCGGCCGTCTCCGGCGCCCTGGTGGTGCTGGGCTTCACCCTTCAGCAGAGCGGCGGCTCGTTCTCCACGGGCGACCTGTACCTCTTCGGGGCGCTGCTCGTGTGCGCGGCCGGGTACACCGAGGGCGGCCGGCTCGCCGCTCTCATGCCGGGCTGGCAGGTCATCGGCTGGGCCCTGCTCCTCTGCCTGCCACTGATGGCGGTCGCCTCGGCCGTCACCCTGTCGATCGAGCCGGTCCACCTGACCGCGCACGGCGTCATCGGTCTCGTCTGGGTCGCCCTCGGCTCCACCTTCTTCGGCCTGTACGTCTGGTACCGGGGCATGGCCGCGATCGGCATCCCCAAGGCCAGTCAGCTCCAGCTCGCCCAGCCGCTCCTCACCCTCTTCTGGTCGGTCTCCCTGCTCGGCGAGACCCTGCCCCTGGCCGCCCCGGTCGCCGCGGTGGCGGTCCTGGTCTGCATCGCCGTCACCCAGCGGGCGAAGAGCTGACGCGACGAACCGGTGCGAAGCGGGTCACAATGACAGAAAGATGCCCTGCGCAGTACAGGACAGGAAGAGCCCGGTCGCGAGGAGGTCACCCCGATGCAGGCGAGCGTGGGCGACAAGCTGCTGGTGCACGGCCGGACCGTCGGTCACCACGACCGCACGGCCAAGGTCCTTCAGGTACTGGGGGAGAACGGCACTCCCCCGTACCGCGTGAAGTTCGAGGACGACGGTCACGAGGCCCTGATGTCGCCGGGCCCCGACACCGTCGTACGCCACGAGCCGGGGACGGGGATCGGCTGACCCCTACCTCGGCGGGCGGGCCCCGGTCGGGTAGTGGTCGGCCACCACGGCGCTCATCGCCCCGATCGGGTCCGCGGCCACCTCCTTCGCGGAGAAGAAGCAGTGACCGCCGACCGAGGGGTACGCACGGGCCAGCTCCAGGTGGCGTGAGAGTTCCCGCGGGTCCTGCCAGGCCGCGGGCTGGGCGGGGTCGCCCGCCTTGTAGAGCGCCTCCCCGACGTAGAGGCCGACGCCGGTGTCCCGGACCACCGCGTCCCACCAGGGCAGCAGCTTGGCGTAGTCGGCGGCGGGCAGCCCGATGTTCCAGTAGAGCTGCGGGACCACGTAGTCGATCCAGCCCTCCCTGATCCACTTCCGGGTGTCGGCGTACAGGTCGTCGTACGTCTGGACGCCCGCGCGGGAGTCCGAGCCCTCCGGGTCGGTGGCGGCGTTCCGCCAGACCCCGAACGGGCTGATGCCGAACGCCGTGTGCCTCCTGGTCTCCGCGATCCGGGCGGACATCTCCGAGACCAGCAGATCGGTGTTGTGGCGCCGCCAGGACGCCTTGTCCGGGAAGTCCCCGCCGTAGCGCGCGTACGCCTCGTCGTCGGCGAAGACCTGTCCGGCCACCGGGTACGGGTAGAAGTAGTCGTCCCAGTGCACGGCGTCGACGTCGTAGCGGCGCACCGCGTCCAGCATCGCGTCCTGGACGAAGCTCCGGACCTCGGGCAGCCCCGGGTTGTAGTAGAGCTTCCCGCCGTAGGGCAGCACCCACTCCGGGTGGAGCCGGGCCGGATGACCGGCGGCGAGCAGGCCGGGGTCCGTGTGGTTCGCCACGCGGTACGGGTTGAACCAGGCGTGCAGTTCGAGCCCCCGGGCGTGGGCCTCCTCGACCGCCGTGCCCAGCGGGTCCCAGCCGGGGTCCCGGCCCTGTGTGCCGGTCAGGTACTGCGCCCACGGCTCGTACGGGGAGGGCCACAGCGCGTCGGCGGTCGGCCGGACCTGGAGCACCACCGTGTTGAGCCGGCGCTCGACGGCCGCGTCCAGGTGGCCGAGGAGCTCCGCGCGCTGCCGCTCGGCGCTCAGACCGGCGCGGAGGGCCAGTCGCGGTTGGCGACCGTCGCCAGCCACATGCCCCGGAACTCCCGCTTCCGGTGCGGTTTCCCGCGCGCCGGAGCCGCTGCGGCGGCCGCCGGAGCGCCTGTCGTTCCCGTCACGGCGAGCGCCGCTCCGCCGACGCCGGCCACGAACCCTCTTCTGCCGATAGGCCGCACTTGTACCCCTCCTGTGTCGGATACGTCACACGCACCCGGACAGCATGCCCGCCCCGGACGATCGATCATCGGTTAATGAGCGGTAACGTCATGGGGGTAGAGGCGGACGCACCCGGAATCACACGGGCCCCCGCCGCCGGAGAAGAGCGAAAGGCACGAGGTGACGAACTCCATGGCCGACATCGAGCGCGTCGGAGTGGTGGGCTGCGGCCAGATGGGCGCGGGCATCGCAGAGGTGTGTGCCCGGAGCGGGCTTGAGGTGAAGGTCGCCGAGACCACCGGCGAGGCGCTGGAGATCGGCCGCGCACGGCTCTACAACTCGCTGTCGAAGGCCGCCGAACGCGGCAAGATCAGCGAGGAGGAGCGGGACGCGACGCTCGCCCGCCTCAGCTTCACCACCGACCTGGGCGAGTTCGCCGACCGCGACCTCGTCATCGAGGCGGTCGTGGAGAACGAGCAGGTCAAGACCGAGATCTTCCAGGTCCTCGACCAGGTGATCACCCGGCCGGACGCCATCCTGGCCTCGAACACCTCCTCCATCCCGCTGGTGAAGCTGGCGGTGGCGACCTCCCGCCCCGACCAGATCATCGGCATCCACTTCTTCAACCCGGCCCCGGTGCAGAAGCTCGTCGAGCTGATCCCGGCCCTCACCACCTCCGAGGGCACGATCAGCCGGGCCCAGGCCTTCGCGGAGAAGGTCCTCGGCAAGCACGCGATCCGCGCCCAGGACCGCTCCGGCTTCGTGGTCAACGCGCTGCTCGTGCCGTACCTCCTTTCGGCGATCCGGATGTTCGAGTCGGGCATCGCGAGCCGCGAGGACATCGACAACGGCATGGAGTTCGGCTGCGCCCACCCGATGGGCCCGCTGAAGCTCTCCGACCTGATCGGCCTGGACACGATCGCGTCGATCGCCGACTCGATGTACTCCGAGTTCAAGGAGCCGCTGTACGCCGCTCCCCCTCTGCTCCAGCGCATGGTGGACGCGGGCAGGCTCGGCCGGAAGACGGGCTCGGGCTTCTACCCGTACTCCTGACCGACCGACACCCCCAGACACGGAGTCCGGCGTCCGACCCCTGACGCCGAGCTCCGGCCGGACGGCCCGCATCCCCGCACAGGTACGGGCCGTCCGGCACATCCCGCTCCCCGTCTCAGCCGAGGCGCAGATGGTGGAGCATCAGCAGTCCGGCGGCCATGTTGGCCGCCGGGATCTCGCCCGGGCGATCATGTCGGGGATCTTTTCAGCGGGATCCAGGCCCGCCGCGAGGACTCGAACGCGTCCTCGGGCGGTCCTGTAGGTGGCCCGTTCCGCCCAGTAGAGGTGGTGGCGGGCGTCGGTGAGGCCGTTCGAGGGTTCGACGGTGAGGAGATGGCGCAGCGGCCCCGGCCGCCAGCCGGTCTCCTCCTCCATCTCGCGGGCGGCGGCGGCCTCGATGTCCTCGCCGTCCTCGACGACGCCGGCGGCCAGCTCCCAGCCCCAGCTGTCGGTGATGAAGCGGTGGCGCCAGAGCATCAGGACTTCGTCGGCCCCGTTGACGGCCGTCGCGACGGCGACCGGGCGGAGCCGGATCAGATAGTGGTCGAGGTGGCGGCCGTCCGGGAGTTCGACGTCCGCGAGGTTCACTCGGAACCAGCGATTCTCATAGACAGAGCGTTCGCTCAGTTTCGTCCACTGCACGTTCTTGCCACCTTCCGATCGGTCGGTGCTTGTTTGGTGGCAATATCGCAGCAGTTGACGGCTCACAGGGGAACGCGCAGCGCACCGTCGATGAGGGCGGCGGCCTCCCGGGCGTCCCCGCCGCCGCTCGCGAGGAGATGCTCCCGGACCTGCGTCAGCCGGTCCCGCAGCCGCCGCGAGTCCATCCCCCGCGCCTGCTCCGTCATCTCCACCGCCGTGCGCGCCGCCCCGTCCGCCTCCCCCTGCCGCAGTTCGATCTGGCACAGCATGGCGAGCCGGTGCACCCGGCCCCGGTCGTGCGAGGGCATCCCGACCGCCGCCGACGCGTGCTCGTGGGCCGCGGCGAGTTCACCCAGACCGAGGAGGGCCTCCGCGACCTGGACGTTGACGAGCCCCGGCTGGACGTAGCCGGTCTCGACCGGCTCCTCCCCGGACTGATCCGCTCCGCCGCCGCCTCGGCCCGCCGGATGCAGGCCAACGCGGCCGCCCCGTCGCCCAGGTGCGCGTACGCCTTCGCCTGCATCGCCGTCAGGTCGGCGGCCAGCGCCGGGGTGATCTGCCGCCCCGCCGCCCGCAGCGCCGCCTCCGCGAACGCCACCGCCTGCCGGTACTCCCCAGGAACAGCGACTGGTTGACGAGGAGCGCGACCACGTACGCGCCGAACCCCGGTCCCCGCTCGCCTTCGCGAGCCGCAGCGCCTGGTGGAAGTAGCGCTGGGCCAGCCCGTGCGCGTCGGCGTCGTACGCGCAGATCCCGGCCACCGCGACCAGCCCGCCGGTCGCCCGGTGCAGCCGCCGCCCCAGCGCGTCGCCGTACGCGCCCCGGAGCAGCGGCGCGGTCTCGGTGGTGAGGAAGCCGACGATCCGGGCCCGGGTCGCGATGCCGCCCGCCCGGCGGTACATCTGCTCGTAGTGCGACCGGGCGGCGACCAGGACGGCGATGTCGGCCGCCGAGACCGCCGTCCGGCCCGTACGGGAGACGTCCACGTCCTCCGGCGGGTTCTCCCACTCCACACCGGCATCACCGCCGGGGTGCCGGTCACGGCGGCCGCGGCGGTGATGTGCGGCCGCTGCTGCTCGTCGGAACGCCACAGCGCGGCCGCCCGCTCCACGAAGGCGGAGAGCGGCGAACCGGCCGTCGCGGGCGGGCCGCCCGGCACCCCAGGCCGATGTCGTCCAGGGTCACCTGCCGGCGCAGCCGGGCGGCCAGCACCTCGCAGATCAGGTCCGGTACCTGGCCGCGCGGCCGCTGGCCCTTCAACCAGCGGGCCACCGCGGTGTGTTCGTACCGCAGGGCGAGGCCCCTGGCCCGGCCCGCCCGGTTCACATGGGCGGCCAGGCCGGCGTTCGAGACGCCCGCCTCGTCGAGCAGGGCGTCGAGCAGGGTGTTGGGCTGCATGGCCGCTCCGGTGGCTCGCATGGCCGCTCCGCTCGCTCGGTGAACTCAGCGTAGCGGCGGCCGATTTCGCACGGGGTGTGAACGAAGTACCCGTTCTCCCGGTCCGCGTACTCTGCCACGCTCGTCCCGGCCCCGGTTGACTGTGCTTCTCGCCGTGAGGCGACGACCGGGCCGCCGGCTCCCCTCGTACAGTGCGGCCGCCCGGTCCGCGCCGCCCGCCCGCTGATCTGCCCGACACTCCGTGGCGGGGCGGGCAGCGCCGCCCAGGACCCTCCGCTCAGCAGTGCGAGGAGGGGCGGGCCGGGACGGCGCAGCCCGGGTTCGGCGGGCTGCGCCGGTACCCGGACGCGGTCGTTGCGCACGACGAGCAGCGCGATGTCGTCGGCGGGCCGGCCGCCCGTGTGGTCAAGGAGTGCCGCGTGGACCCGGCTGACCACGGCGGCGGGCGCCTCGCCGGACATCGCGGTCAGGGCCGCGTCCAGCGCGAAGAAACGGCCCCGCTGGTCACGGGCCTCCTCCGCGCCGTCGGTGTGCAGGACCAGCGTCTCGCCGGGCAGCAGCCGGGCCGCCGCGTACGGCACGAGCGCGGCGGGCAGCGGCAGCACCCGAGCGGGGCAGCGGCTCCCCGACCGGGAGCCGCTCCGCCCGGCGCCCGAGGCGGTACGGGCCGGGGTGACCGCAGTTGAGGACGGCGAGACGCCCGTCGGCGCGGACCTCAAGGAGCAGCAGGGTGACGAACTCCTCCGCCGCCGGGTGCTCCGGCTCCGCCCCGGCCCGCGCCGGGTGCTCCTCCCGCGCCCGCTCCCGCAGATGCCGCTCCAGGGCCCGCTCCAGGCGCCGCAGCACCCGGCGAGTTCGGGCTCGTCGTGGGCGGCCTCGCGGAAACTGCCCAGCACCGCGGCCACCGCGCCGAGCGCCGGAAGCCCGTGCCCCGGACGTCCCCGATGACGATCCGCACCCCGTACGGGGTGGCCACCGCCTCGTACAGGTCCCCGCCGACGGACGCGCCCCGGGAGGCGGACAACTGCCCGGCGGCCAGCGCGAGACCGTCCAGACGGGCCGGCAGCGGGCGCAGCAGCACCCGCTGCGCGGCGGCCGCGACGGCCCGCACCCGGTCCAACTCCCGCACCAGCCCCCGGCGGAGGCCCAGCACCAGGCCCAGGCCCACCGTGACGAAGACGACGCTGGTGGTGATCCTCAGGGGCAGCCCCGGCTGCCGGGCCAGCGGACAGCCGAACTTCCACGCCACCGCCACGGCACCCCACGCGGCGGGAAGAGCGAGCGGGGCCAGCCGGCGAAGCCGGGAGCCATCGGCGGGCAACGACCTGGTACGGATCATGCACGGCCCTTCCCGAGCCACGACAGCGCCCGAAGGCCCTGCGGCACACAGGTCCGCGCCTGCGGCCGCGTCGATTCTCCCGACCTCCCGGTCCACCACGGAACACCCCCCGTCGATCTCACCCGAAGGAGTGAGCACCCCTGCCGCGCCGCCTTCCGCCAGGGCTCCGCCACGGGCACGGACGGCCGAGACCCGGGCGGGCGTACGGATTAAGGGCCCCGCCGAACGGCGGAGGGCCGCCCCGGGGAATCCCCGGGGCGGCCCTCCTGGTGGTGCAGGTGTGCCGGTCAGGCGCCGCGCAGGACGGCGCCCGTGCGGGTGGTGGCCAGGGCGACCGCGGCGTCGCGGGCGGCGGAGGCCTCGTCGACGGTGAGGGTGCGGTCCGGGGCGCGGAACTTCAGGGCGTACGCCAGGGACTTGGTGCCCTCGCCGAGCTGGTCGCCGGTGTAGACGTCGAACAGCCGGATGGACTCCAGGAGTTCACCCGCGCCCTCGGTGAGGGCGGCCTCGACGTCGGCGGCCGGGACGTCGGAGGCGACGACCAGGGCGACGTCCTGGGTGGCGACCGGGAAGGAGGAGATCCGGGGGGCCTTGACGGGGCCCTGGTTCGCCTTCTCCAGGAGGTCCAGGTCGATCTCCATCGCGCAGGCGCGGGCCGGGAGGCCGAACGCCTTCACCACGCGCGGGTGGAGCTCGCCGGCGTGGCCGACGAGGACCTTCTCGCCGTCCGCCTCGACGTGGAACGCGGCGCAGCGGCCCGGGTGCCAGGGCGCGTGCTGGTCGGCGCTGATGATCAGCTCGACGCCGGCCTCGGCGGCCACGGTCCGGCGGCCTCGATCGCGTCCGCCCAGTCGGACGGGCGGCCCTGCCCCACCAGCCGGCCTGCTCGCGCGCGCCGGCGAGGACGACGGCGACGCGGCGCGGCTGCTCGGGCAGAGCGGCGTTGACGCGGGCGATCTCCTCGTCGGACGGGCGGCCGTCGACGCCCAGGCGGACGGCGACGCCCGGCTGGCCCTCGGTCGGGCGGAAGACCAGACCGGTCTCGAAGAGCGCCAGGTCGTGGCTGCCGCGGCTGTCGTTGCGACGGAGCGCGCCGAGCAGGCCCGGAGCAGCGTCGTACGGAGCGCGGGCTCCTCGTCGGAGAGCGGGTTGACCAGCTTCACGAGGCGGCGACGGGCGTCGTCCGCGTCGAGGCCGAGCTGGTCGAGGGCCTGCTCGCCGATGAACGGGTAGTTCAGCGCCTCGACGTAGCCGGCGCCGGCCAGGGCGCGGCCCACGCGGCGGTGGGTGCGCTGGCGCTCGGTGAGCCCGCGGCGGCCGGGGGCTTCGGCAGCGTGGAGGGCAGGTTCTCGTAGCCCTCCAGGCGGATGACCTCTTCGGCCAGGTCGTTCGGCACGTAGAGGTCGGGACGCCACGACGGGACGGTGACGACGAGCTCGTCCTGGCCGTAGACGTCGCAGCCGACCTCCTGGAGGCGGCGGACGACGATCTCGCGGCCGTAGTCGACGCCCGCGACCTTGTCGGGGTGGTTCGCCGGCATGGTGATGGTGTGCGGCGCGGAGGGGGCGGCGATCTCGGTGACGCCGGCCTCGGCGGTGCCGCCCGCGAGGAGCACGAGCAGGTCGACCGTGCGCTGCGCGGCAGCGGCGGCGGCCTGCGGGTCGACACCGCGCTCGAAGCGCTTGGACGCCTCGGAGGACAGCTTGTGGCGGCGGGCCGTGCGGGCGATCGAGATCGCGTCGAAGTGCGCGGCCTCGATGACGACCTCGGTGGTGCCGGTGACGATGCCGGTCTCCGGGTCGGTGACCGGGTCGGCGATCTCCGTGTTGGCGCCGCCCATGACACCGGCGAGGCCGATCGGCCCGCGGTTGTCGGTGATGACCAGGTCCCCGGCGTCGAGGACGCGCGCGGTGCCGTCGAGGGTGGTGAACTTCTCGCCGTCGGCGGCGCGGCGGACCCCGATGGGGCCGTCGATCCGGCTGCGGTCGTAGGCGTGCAGCGGCTGGCCGAGCTCGATCATCACGTAGTTGGTGATGTCGACGGCGAGCGAGATCGGGCGCATGCCGACCTTCTGCAGGCGGCGCTGCAGCCAGATCGGGCTGCGGGCCTCGGGGTCGAGGCCGACGACCGTACGGGCGGTGAAGCGGTCGCAGCCGATCGGGTCCGCGATCTGCACCGGGTAGCCGAAGGCGTTGGGCGCGGGCACGTCGAGCAGGGCCGGGTCGCGCAGCGGCAGGCCGTAGGCGGTGGCCGTCTCGCGGGCGACGCCGCGGATCGAGAGGCAGTAGCCGCGGTCCGGGGTGACGGCGATGTCGAGGACCTCGTCGAACAGCTCCAGGAGGACCGTGGCGTCCGTGCCGACCTCGTGCTCCGGCGGCAGCACGATGATGCCGTGCGTGCCGTCGTCGCCCATGCCGAGCTCGTCGCCGGAGCAGATCATGCCCCGGGAGACGCGGCCGTAGGTCTTGCGCTCGGCGATCCGGAAGTCTCCGGGGAGCACGGCGCCGGGCAGGGCCACGACGACCTTGTCGCCCACGGCGAAGTTCCGGGCGCCGCAGATGATCTCCTGGGGCTCGCCGGTGCCGTTGGCCTGGCCGACGTCGACGGTGCAGAAGCGGATGGGCTTCTTGAACTCCGTCAGCTCCTCGATGGTGAGGACCTTGCCGACCACCAGCGGGCCGGTCAGGCCGGAGCCGAGCTGCTCGACGGTCTCGACCTCGAGGCCTGCCGAAATGAGTTTGGCCTGGACGTCGCGGCCGGTGATGGTCTCCGGCAGGTCGACGTACTCCCGCAGCCAAGAAAGCGGGACCCGCATCAGATCTCCATCCCGAACGGCCGGGTGAACCGGACGTCACCCTCGACCATGTCTCGCATGTCTTCCACGTTGTGGCGGAACATCAGCATCCGCTCGATGCCGAACCCGAAGGCGAATCCGCTGTACTTCTCGGGGTCCACACCGGCGGCGACGAGCACCTTCGGGTTGACCATTCCGCAGCCGCCGAGCTCGATCCAGCCCTCGCTGCCGCAGGTGCGGCAGGGACGGTCCAGGTTGCCGACGGACTCGCCGCGGCAGACGTAGCAGAGCATGTCCATCTCTGCGGACGGCTCGGTGAAGGGAAGAAGTTCGGCCGCAGCCGGGTCTTCATGTCCGGGCCGAAGAGCGCCTGGACCATGTGGTCGAGGGTGCCCTTGAGGTCGGCCATGGTGAGGCCCTCGTCGACGGCGAGCAGCTCGATCTGGTGGAAGACCGGGGTGTGCGTGGCGTCGAGCTCGTCGGTGCGGTAGACGCGGCCGGGGCACACCACGTAGACCGGGGGCTCCCGGTCGATGAGGGTGCGGGCCTGGACCGGCGAGGTGTGCGTACGGAGCACGACGCCGGACTCGTCGCCCGTGGTGCCCTCGGGGCCCTGGACGAAGAAGGTGTCCTGCATCTGCCGGGCCGGGTGGTCCGGCACGAAGTTGAGGGCGTCGAAGTTGAACCACTCCGCCTCGACCTCGGGGCCCTCGGCGACCTCGTAGCCCATGGCGACGAAGACGTCGGAGACCCGCTCCATGAGCGTGGTCAGCGGGTGCCGGGCGCCGGCCGGGACGCGGTCGTACGGCAGGGTGACGTCGACGGCCTCCTCGACGAGGACGCGGGCGTCGCGCTCGGCCTCCAGCTCGGCCTGGCGGGCGGCGAGCGCCTTGGAGACGAGGCCGCGGGCCTGGCCCACGATCTTCCCGCGGCGGCCTTGGCCTGCGGGGGCAGGGCACCGATCTCCCGGTTGGCGAGCGCCAGCGGCGAGGTGCCACCGGTGTGCGCGGTCTTCGCGTGTGCGAGCGCGTCGAGGTCGCCCGCGGCGGCGAAGGCGGCGAGCGCCTCGTCCCGCATGCGCTCGATCTCTTCCGGTTTCAGCGCCTCGACCTCAACAGGGTCGTACGACTTATTGGGTGCGGACATCTTCTTCCCGTGCTTCCGTTGGCTGGCTGGGCGGCCCCGCTCGACGTCAAGGGCGCAAACGTGCCAAAGGACGAGTCTAACGGGGCGTGGGGACGCGAATGAGCCCGTGGGCGGGCCGGGCGGCCGCCGATCTCGTACGGTCTCGGCTGGTGAGACCTCAGAGGAGGTGGGCCGGGGTGCCGACGGGCAGGATAAATCGGAACTCGGCCCCGCCACGGGGGGCCCTTCCGACGGTGATGGTGCCGCCGTGGGCCTCGACGACGCCCTTGACGATGTAGAGGCCGAGGCCCGTGCCGCCGCGCTTGCTGCCCCGCCAGAAGCGGGTGAAGACGCGGCTCATCGACGCTTCGGGGATGCCGGGTCCCTCGTCCCGCACGGTGACCTCCGTCCCCTCTTCTCCGTCGTCGCCCAGGGTGGTGGGTGCCACCTCGATGGTGACGGTTCCGTCGCCGTGGCGCACCGCGTTTTCCAGGAGGTTGCCGAGGATCTGGTCGATCTTGTCGGGGTCGGCCCAGAGCGCGGGCAGCTGGGGCCTGATCCGTACGAAGAAGCGGTCCGGGGACTGGCCGCCGGTGATGTGCACCTGGACGTGCCGGCCGACGGCGGCGGCGATGTCGACGGGCTGGCGGCGCACTTCGAGGCGGCCGGAGTCGATCCGGGAGATGTCGAGGAGTTCGGCGATGAGCCGTTTGATGCGGCCCGCGTCGGCGTCGACGGTCTCCAGCATGAGCCGCTTCTGCTCGTCGTTGAACCGCTCCCACTTGTCGAGGAGGGTGGCGGTGAAGCCCTTCACGGAGGTGAGCGGGGAGCGCAGTTCGTGGGCGACGGTGGCGATCAGCTCGGCGTGGCTGCGCTCGGTGCGGCGGCGGGCCTCGGTGCCGCGCAGGGAGACCACGACCCGGCGGACGGGTCCTGTGGGGTGCTCGCGGACGTACCGGGCGGAGACGAGGACCTCGCGGCCGCCGGGGAGCAGCAGATTGCGCTCGGGCTGGCCGCGGCGGGTGGAGAGGCCGCCGTACGGGTCGGTCAGCGCCCACCAGCGGCGTCCCTGAGGTCCTCCAGGGGCAGCGCCTCGTCGAGGGGGAGGCCGAGGGCCCGGTCGGCGGGGACGGCGGTGATGCGGCCGGCGGCGGTGTTGAAGCAGACGACGCGGCCGGTCTCGTCGGCGACGACGAGACCGTCGGGCAGGTCGTCGGGATCGAGCCCGGCGAACGCGTCGGCCGTCGCGCTGCTCCGTGCCTGTGCGGGACTGTCCGTGCCGACCGTCATCCCCGTTCCCCACCCCTTCGCGCAGTGCAGTGGGCCCGCCCCGAGTGCGTCACTCTACTGGCCGGGGAGGGCGGAATGGACCCCTCAGGCGGAGGTTCGGGGCGCTGGGCGCGGGCGGAGGCGTACAGGCAGACCGCGGCGGCGGTGGCGAGGTTGAGGCTCTCGGCCTTGCCGTGGATGGGGACGCGGACGACGGCGTCGGCGAGGGCCCGGGTCTCCTCGGGCAGCCCCCAGGCCTCGTTGCCGAAGATCCAGGCGGTGGGCCCGCCCATGGTGCCGGCGTCGAGCTCGTCGTCGAGGTCGTCCTGTCCGGCCCCGTCGGCGGCGAGGATCCGTACGCCCGCGCTCTTGAGCCCGGCGACGGCCTGCTCGACGGGGACGCCGACGGCCACCGGGAGGTGGAAGAGGGAGCCGACGGAGGCGCGGACCGACTTGGGGTTGTAGAGGTCGACGGAGGCGTCGGTGAGGACGACGGCGTCGGCGCCGGCCGCGTCGGCGCAGCGCAGCACGGTGCCGGCGTTCCCGGGGTCGCGGACGTGGGCGAGGACGGCGACCAGCTTGGGCTTGGCGGCGATGATGTCCTCGAACGGCGAGTCGAGGAAGCGGCAGACGCCGACGAGGCCCTGCGGGGTGACGGTCTGGGAGACCTCGGCGAGGACGGTGTCGGAGGCGAAGTGGACGCGGGCTCCGGCGGCGCGGGCGGCGTCGACGATCGCGTCGTAGCGCTCGGCGGCCTCGACGGTGGTGAACAGCTCGACGAGGTGGGCTCGCCGCCGGCCCCGGTGCTCGACGGCCTCGCGGACGGCCTGCGGGCCCTCGGCGATGAAGAGGCGGTCCTTGCCCCGGAAGTTGCGCTTGGCGAGCCGTCGGGCGGCGACGACGCGCGGGGAACGCGGGGAGATCAGCTCGGGGGTGGACATGTGCCTGCGGCTCTCTGACTCGTCGGGGGCGGGAAAGGGGCGGTCAACGCGCCGGACCCGCAGGCGCGAGGCCTGCGGGTCCGGGCAGAAGTACTGCGGCCTGGAAGATCAGGCGGCGGCCTTCGGGGCGTTGACGTCGGCCGGGAGGGCCTTCTGCGCGACCTCGACCAGCGCGGCGAACGCGTTGATGTCGTTGACGGCCAGCTCGGCGAGGATCTTGCGGTCCACCTCGATGTTGGCGGCCTTCAGACCCTGGATGAGGCGGTTGTACGTCATGCCGTTCTGGCGGGCAGCGGCGTTGATGCGCTGGATCCACAGCTGACGGAAGTCGCCCTTGCGCTTCTTGCGGTCGTTGTAGTTGTAGACCAGCGAGTGGGTGACCTGCTCCTTGGCCTTGCGGTACAGGCGCGAACGCTGACCGCGGTAGCCGGAGGCCTGCTCGAGGATCGCCCGACGCTTCTTGTGGGCGTTCACTGCCCGCTTGACGCGTGCCACTTCTTAACTCCTTGCAGCGGGGTCGTGGGGGTCCTCACACGACCCGGAAAACGGATGGGTCCCGGACGGTGCCGGATGCCCTCGTCGCCGAGGGCGGGAGATCAGCTCAGATGCCCAGCATCTTCTTGATCTTGGCGGAGTCACCCGGGGCCATCTCGGCGTTGCCGGTGAGGCGACGCGTCAGCTTGGACGACTTGTGCTCGAGCAGGTGGCGCTTACCGGCGCGCTCGCGCAGGATCTTGCCGGAGCCGGTGACCTTGAAGCGCTTCTTGGCACCGGAGTGCGTCTTGTTCTTCGGCATAGCGCCGTTCTCTCCTCGTCAGTGGCGCTCCCCGGTGCGGGCACCGGTCGACCGGGAGCGTCATTCTTCGATTGGGTGGGACCGGGCGGAATCCGGGGCTGCCGGAGGGCAGCCCGCGGATCACGCCTCGGCGTTCTCGGCCGGGGTCTCGGTCGAGGTCTCCTCGGCAGCGGCGGCGGGAGCCTCGGACGTGCCGCCCTGACGCTCCGCCTTGCGCGCGGCCTGGGCCTCGCGAGCCTCGGCCATGGCCTCGGTCTTCTTCTTGTGCGGACCGAGAACCATGATCATGTTCCGGCCGTCCTGCTTCGGGTTGGACTCGATGAACCCAAGCTCCTGGACGTCCTCGGCGAGGCGCTGCAGAAGTCGGTAACCGAGCTCCGGGCGGGACTGCTCACGACCACGGAACATGATCGTGATCTTGACCTTGTCGCCCTGCTTGAGGAACCGGACGACGTGACCCTTCTTGGTGTCATAGTCGTGCGGGTCGATCTTCGGCCGGAGCTTCATCTCCTTGATGACCGTGTGCGCCTGGTTCTTGCGCGCCTCACGGGCCTTCATGGCCGACTCGTACTTGAACTTCCCGTAGTCCATGAGCTTGCACACGGGCGGGCGGGCGTTCGCCGCGACCTCGACCAGGTCGAGGTCGTACTCCTGAGCGAGCTCCAGGGCCTTGGCAAGGGGGACGATGCCCACCTGCTCGCCGCTGGGGCCGACAAGACGCACCTCGGGAACGCGAATCCGCTCGTTGATGCGGGGCTCGGCGCTGATGGATCCTCCTCGGTAGCACCACGCGACCGCCTTGGCGGACGGACACGTCACGTGAAACAGTTGAGACCAACCGGGCCGGTACATGAAAAATGCCCCGGACGGTACACAGGCGGGGCTCCACGGAAAACCGGAGCACCACCACGGTGAACCGCGGGGCGCACATCGGGCGGCTCCATCGTCCGTACGGAACGATGGGCGCCACCTGACCGGTGACCCGCCACCCGTGAGGGTGGTCAGGTGGGAGTACGGAGCCTCCACTTGTGGGCCGGACACAGAGATGTCCGGCCGGTCGTTACACAAGGTTAGCAGGACCCGGCGGTCGGCGCGAACCGTACGTCCGCTTATCGTGTGGGCATGAGCGAGACGCCCCAGAACGAGTCCACGGACTCCCCCGACTTCGAATCCATGACCCGCGACATCGCGGAGGTCCCGGCGGTCGAGGTGATCGTGACGGTCGCCGTCAACCTGATGAGCGCCGCCGCGGTCAAGCTCGGGCTCACCGAGGAGGGCGACAAGTACAAGGACCTCGACGAGGCCCGCAAGCTGATCCACGCGCTCGCCGGCCTCCTCGACGCCGGCGCGACGGAGGTCTCCTCCTTCCACGCCGCCCCTGCGGGACGGCCTGAAGTCCCTCCAGCTCGCCTTCCGCGAGGCCTCCCTGATCCCGGACGAGCCGGGCCAGGGTCCGGGCGAAAGTACACCGGTCCGGTGTACGGCTAGGAACCGGTCGGGCCCGCGAGGGCCGCGGGGGTACGGGGGTCATCCCCGGGAGATCGCAGTCACGGGGCCGGTGTACGGCTAGGAACCAGTCTGGCCCGCGAGGGCCCCGGAGGTACGGGGTCGTCCCCGGGAGATCGCAGTCACCGGGCCGGTGTACGGCCAGGAACCGTTACCTCACGTAGAAGGGCTCGCCCGGAGGCGTGGCCGAGGCGGCAGGGTGCCAGGTCGAGGCCCGCACCAGGCGGGCCCTCAGTGTTCGTCGGCGGCGAGGGCGCGGGCCACGCGCTGGGCGGCCTCGGCCGGGGAGGCGTCGGCGTCGAGGACCAGCGCGAGGGTGCCGTCGGCGGTGCCGGGGCCCAGGTGGGCGCGGAGGACCGCGGGCTCGGCGGCGACGGCGGCGCGCACGGCGTCCCGTACGGCCGGGTCGTCGAGCGGGTCGGTGCTGGAGCGGCCCTCGGCGAGGGCGAGCAGCGCGGAGCCGGTCACCTGGTACGGCACGGGGCCCGCCAGGTCCAGGACCAGGGTGTCGGCCTTCTCGTGGACGAGCGCGGCGAGCGCCTGCTGGAGGGGGACGGCCACGGGGCGGGCCGCCGGGTCCCAGAGGGCGAGCGAGGCGATCGAGGTGAAGGCGGGCAGGGCCCGCCGGTCGCCGGCCGTGAGGGTGGGGACGGCCATGTCGCTCGTCTTCTCCTGCTTGAGGCCCGTCTCGGGGTCGATCTCGACCTCGCCGAGGACGGCGACCACGGGGACGAGCAGCCGGGCCCCCTTCAGGGCTTCGAGGACGGGGCCGTGGGCGGTCCGGTCCTCCGCCCAGGCCGCGAGGGCCGCGGCGAGCCGCGGGTCGGCGGTGCCGTCGTCTTCGGAGAAACCGGGGTCCAGGATGTTCTTGAGCGCCACGCCCCGAGCCTAGCCGTCGCCCTCCGGCCGTCGGCTAGGAGGTCCGGTGGGCGCGCCGGAGCATCACGGCGGTGAGGAGCAGCAGGGCGCCGAGTCCGCCGGCGACGGGGGCGAGCAGGCCGAGGGGGCGGCTCTCCTCGGCGGCGGGGAGGGGGCCGGGCCCGAAGTAGCGGCCCTGGTATCCGGAGGCGACGGCCTTGGGGTCGCCGCCCTTGATCCGGCCCCCGGCGGCGATGGCGGCGGCCGGGTCGACCGTCCCGTACCCCTTGGCGTCGCTGCGGCCGCCCTTCGGCCGGTTGCGGGCGGTGTCGATGAGCAGCCGCTTGATCTGGGCGGGGGTGAGGTCGGGGTGCGCGGAGCGGACGAGGGCGACGGAGCCGGAGACGAACGCGGCGGCGGCGCTGGTGCCCCAGCCCTCGTAGTAGCGGCGGTCGGGGTCGGCGATGACGATGTCGTCGCCGGGGGCGCTGACGGTGGCGTACCAGCGGCGGGTGGAGAAGGCGGCGTGGGTGCCGTAGCGGTCGACGGCGGCGACGGCGATGACGCCGGGGTAGGCCGCGGGGTAGGAGATGTGGTCGCCCTTCTCTCCGCCGTTGCCCGCGGAGGCGACGACGGAGACGCCCTTGGCGAGGGCGTACTGGACGGCGGCGTCCTCGCCCGCGTCGGGGTGGGCGGACTTGGAGTCGTCGCCGAGGGAGAGGTTGATGACGTCGGCGCCGTGGTCGGCGGCCCAGCGGATGCCTTCGGCGAGGGCGGTGCCCCGGGTCTTGCGGGCCTTGTCGCGGGCCTTGTCGGTGGATTCCAGGATGACCCGGACGGGGAGGATCCGGACGTCGGGGGCGACGCCGAGGACGCCGTCCTGCGCGCCGGGGCCGTGGCCGTGCCCGGCGATGATGCCGGCCATGGCGGTGCCGTGCCGGGCCCAGGCGCGGTCGCCCGGGACGCCCCGAAGCCGATGAGGTCGCGTCCGGCGAGGACCGAGCCCGCGAGGTCGGGGTGTTCGGCGTCGACGCCGGTGTCGAGGACGGCGACGGTGATGCCCTTGCCCCGGGTGGTGCGCCAGGCCTCCGTGGTGTGGAGGGCTTCGAGGCCCCATTGGCGGGCGCGGATGGTGTCGGCGTGGGCGGGGGCGGTGGTGGCGGGCAGGACGGAGAAGGCGGCGGCGAGCAGGGCGGCGCGGCGGCGCGGGTCCGGCGGCGGGTGGGTCGGATCACCGGGCGTTCTCCTTGGCGGCCGCGGTGGCGGCCGTGCGCAGCAGGCGTACGAGGCGTTCGGTGATGCCCTTGGCCTCGTGGCCGAGGCCGGACTGCGCGGTGGCGTCGGTACGGTTCGCGGTCATGGCCCGGTCGGCGGGGACGGGTCCGCCGTCGGCGGTCCGGCCGTCGGCGAAGCCGGAGACGGCGGTGACGACGACGGGGAGGTCGGCGGGGGCGTTCAGCCACCAGGCGGCGCGCTGGGCCGGTCCGAAGCGTTCGGCGACGGTGCCGGGCCCGGCGAGGGCCGGGGCACGTCCGCGCCGAGGCGGGTGGTGAGGTCCTTGCCGAGGGTGCGCTGGGTGGCGGCGTCGGCCCGCGTGAAGACGAGGCCGACGGTGATCACGCCGCTGGAGGTGGCGTCGGTGTAGGTGGCGCGCAGGACGCGTTCGCAGCCGAGCGGCCGGACGGTGGTGAGGAGGCCCTCGGGGAGGACGGCGGGGGTGCACGCGCTGTCCGGGGCGACGACGATCCGGGTCCAGACGCGGTCGGCGCCGCCGGGGCGGCGCCGGGTCCGGCCAGGGTGCGGGGGAAGAGGGTGTCGACGGGGGCGTCGTGCCACAGGCCCTCGGCCTCGGCGTACCCGACGGGTTCGGCGGGCTTCCCCGGCTCGGCGGCGGCCAGCCACACCCCTGCCAGCGCTCCGCCGATGAGCCCGAACCCCAGCACCGCGCACGCGGCGACGGCGGCGGTCCGCCCGCACTCCGCTCCCGCACGGGCCTCAGCCGCGTGGTGACCTCACCGAACGCCTCGGGCGGCATCGCGCCGGAGCCGTAGGAGTGTCCGTACGGGGAAGGGGCCGCGACTGCGGGACCCCGGCCTCGGCCCCGGCCCCGGTCCCGGTCCTGGCCTCGGTTCGCGCGGGGCCACCGTCTGCCCGACAGCTCCGGCCTCGTGCCGGCCGGGGCCGCCGGTGGGCTCGTCCTGGACGGACGCGGACCAGGCGGGGGCGGGCGCGGGGCGGGTGGGGGCGTCCGTGGGCGCTGCGGGGGTGGGGCGGGCCGGGCAGGAGCGTCCGTGGGCCTGGCGGGGGCGGACACGGGCCGGGCAGGGGCGGCGACGGGCTGCCGGGGAACCGCCCGTCGGCCCGGCGGGGGCCGTCGTGGGCCGGGCGGCACGGCCGTCGGTTCGGAAGAGGCAGCCGAAGGGCGCGCCGGGCCGCCCGTGGATCCGGCGGGGGCCGTCGCGGGGCGGGGCGGCACGGTCGTCGACCCGGCGGGGGCCGTCGCCGGGCGGGGCGAGGCGGTCGTCGACCCGGCGGGGGCCGTCGGCGCGGGAGCCGTCGGCGCGGGAGCCGTCGGGGAGATTCGGCGGAGGCGGGTCGTCGTCTCGGCCGGTGGGGGTCCGTGGGGAGGAGGGCGTCGGTGATGCGGGAGGGCGTGGGGCGGTGCTCGCCGGTCATCCCGTCCCCCTGCTCATGTCGACAATGCCCGCCACTCTACGGGCTGTTCCCCCGGGCTCGGGAACCCAGGGGCTACCCACCCGTAAACCTGTCTGGCAAGCTCGGGCCATGACTCCCCGTGCCGCTGACCGGGCCCGCTACGACCGGGCCACCGCTCATCTCGACGCGCCCGTGGCCGTCGTCGACCTGGAGGCCTTCGACGCGAACGCCGCGGACCTCGTGCGCCGCGCCGGGGGGAAGCCGATCCGGGTGGCGAGCAAGTCCGTGCGGTGCCGGGCGCTGCTGGAGCGGGTCCTCGCGCGGGACGGGTTCGCCGGGATCATGTCGTTCACGCTCGACGAGTCGCTGTGGCTGGCGCGGGCCGGGTTCGAGGACGTGCTGCTCGCGTATCCGTCGGCCGACCGGTCCGGGTTCGGGGAGCTCGCGCGGGATCCGAAGCTCGCCGCCGCCGTGACCGTGATGGTGGACGACGTGGCGCAGCTCGATCTGATCGACGCCGCCCGCGCGGGCGGGACGGAGGAGGTGCGGGTCTGTCTGGAGCTGGACACCGCGCTGCGGCTGCTCGGCGGCCGGGTACGGGTCGGGGCGCGGCGCTCGCCGCTGCGGGAGCCCGCCGAGCTGGCGGAGCTGGCCCGTTCCGTGGTGCGGCGTCCCGGTTTCCGGCTGGTCGGGATCATGGCGTACGAGGGGCACGTCGCCGGGGTCGGGGACGCGGTCGCGGGGCGGCCGCTGCGCTCGCGGGCGATCCGACTGATGCAGGCCGCGGCCCGCAGGAGCTCGCCGAGCGCCGGGCCGCCGTGGTGCGGGCCGTCCGGGCGGTGGCGCCGGAGCTGGAGTTCGTGAACGGCGGCGGCACCGGGAGCGTGCAGCACACGGCCGCCGAGGACGCGGTGACCGAGATCGCGGCGGGTTCGGGGCTGTTCGTGCCGCGGCTGTTCGACAACTACACGTCCTTCAGCGGGCGTCCGGCCGCGCTGTTCGCGCAGCCCGTCGTCCGCCGCCCCGGGGTGGGCGTGGTCACCGTGCTCGGCGGCGGCTACCCGGCGTCGGGGCCGCGGGCCCGGACCGGCTGCCCGTGCCGTACCTGCCGGAGGGCTCCGGTACGACGCGCAGGAGGGGGCCGGCGAGGTGCAGACCCCGCTGCTCGGCTCCCCCGCCGACGACCTGCGGATCGGGGACAAGGTCTGGTTCCGGCACGCGAAGGCCGGGGAGTTGTGCGAGCGGTTCGAGAGCCTGCACCTGATCGAGGGCGATCGCGTCACGGCGACCGTGCCCACGTACCGCGGCGAGGGCATGACCTTCCTCTGAAGCCTTCCTCCGAGCCTTCCCTGACCCTTCCTCAGGGCCTTCCTCGGGGCCTTCCTCGGGGCCTTTCTCCGAACCGCCCTCTGACGTAGTACGCGCCGGAGGTCAGTCCCCGGGATGTGGGCGAGCATGCGTTCCATGCCGCCCACCCAGTTAGCCCGCAGCATGGTGATGGCGCCCGGCAGGTCGTCGTCCAGGAGTCTGCGGGCGATCTCGCAGTGCTCCTCCGACTCGCGGGCCACCGGCTCGTCCTCGGCGACGACCAGGTTCTCGTAGCGCCGCATCCCGCCCTTGACCCGGGCGAGGAGGTCGAGGAGCCGTTCGTTGGCGCAGCCGCTGAGCAGCAGGCCGTGCCATTCGTCGTCGCGGCGGTCGACCGTCTCGTGCGCGGCGACCTGGTCGGGAAGCCCTGGGCCAGTTCGAGGAGGCGCGGGGCGATGCTCCGCAGGTGCTCCGGGTCCGAGGACTCCAGGGCCAGGGCCTCCAGGGCCGCGACGATGGCCACGAGTTCGCGGAACTCCTGGCGGCTGACGGGCGCGAAGCGGAAGCCGCGTCCCTGGCTGCTCTCCAGCACGCCTTCGCCCGCCATCGCGATCAGGGCCTCGCGCAGCGGGGTGCGGCTGACGCCCAGCTCGGCGGCGAGCGCGGCCTCGTTGACGTCGGAGCCCGCGCTGAACTCGCCGCGGGTGAGGCGGTCCATGAGCTCGTCGCGGATCTGCTCGCGCAGTGGGCGGCGTTCGATCGCCATCAGGTCCCCCATCCCCATCTCTTCCGCTCTCTTTCCTTCTGCAGCATACCTCTTGACCGTATACAGAGGACTGAACTAAGTATTTTGAATACAAAACACCGGAGGGGGTCCCCGACCCCGGAGGAGGCGGACATGGGCGGCCTGACACGGGTGCCGGGACTGCTGTTCGGAGGCGACTACAACCCCGAGCAGTGGCCGGAGGAGGTCTGGCGGGAGGACGTCCGGCTGATGGCCGAGGCCGGGGTCAACCTGGTCACCGTCGCCGTCTTCTCCTGGTCCCGGCTCGAACCCTCCCCCGGCGCCTACGCGTTCGACTGGCTCGACCGCGTCCTCGACCTGCTCCACGCGCACGGCATCGCCGTCGACCTCGCCACCGCGACCGCGACCCCGCCGCCCTGGCTGGTCCGCGACCATCCCGAGGTCCAGCCCGTGGACGCCGCCGGCACCCGGCTGGAGTTCGGCTCGCGGCAGGGCTACTGCCCGTCCTCACCGGTCTTCCGCGCCGCGACCGTCCGGCTGGCGCGGGCCATGGCCGAGCGCTACCGGGAGCACCCGCGCTCGCCCTGTGGCACATCGGCAACGAGTACGCCGACCACACCGCCGAGTGCTTCTGCGCGGAGTCGGCCCGTGACTTCCGGCGGTGGCTGCGGCACCGCCACGGCAGCCTCGACGGGCTCAACTCCGCCTGGGGGACGTCCTGCTGGGGCCAGCACTACACCGACTGGGAGCAGATCGAGCCGCCCCGCAAGGCCCCCGGGCCGGTCAACCCCACCCAGCTCCTCGACTGGCGCCGCTTCTCCAGCGACGCGCTGCTGGCCTGCTTCGAGGCCGAGCGCGAGGTCCTCAAGGAGGTCACGCCGGACGTGCCGGTGACCACCAACTTCATGAGCGTCCTGCGCGAGCTCGACTACTGGAAGTGGGCCGCCGCCGAGGACCTCGTCAGCGACGACGCCTACCCGGACCCCGCCGACCCGCGCTCCCCCGTGAAGGCCGCGCTCAGCTACGACCTGATGCGCTCGCTGAAGCGCGGGCCGTGGCTGCTCCTCGAATCCGCGCCGAGCGCGGTCAGCTGGCGCCCGGTCAACGTCCCCAAGGACCCGGGCGTGATGCGGCTGCACAGCCTCCAGGCCCTGGCGCACGGCTCGGACGGCGTCATGTTCTTCCAGTGGCGCCAGGCCAGGTACGGGCCGGAGAGTTCCACTCGGCGATGCTCCGCACGGCGGCACCCGGACCCGCCAGTGGCGGGAGACGGTCGCCCTGGGCGCGGACGTCCGCCGGCTGGCCGAGATCGCGGGCAGCACCACCGAGGCCGAGGTCGCCCTGCTCCTCGACTGGGACAGCTGGTGGGGGCTCGAAGCCCCCGAGTCCATGCCGTCCGACCGGCTGCGGCTGCACGAGCTCCTGCTCGCCTGGTACGCGCCGCTGCACGCCCGCGGCATCGCCGTCGACCTGGCCCCGCCGGACCGCGACCTCTCCTCGTACCGGCTGGTCGTCGCACCGAACCTCTATCTGTGCACCGCCGAGCGGGCCGCCGCGCTGGCCGCCTTCCGCGGGCAGCTGGTGGTGGGCCCGTTCAGCGGGTCGTCGACGCCGACGACCAGGTCCACGACGGCGGCGCCCCGGCCCGCTGCGCGCGCCGCTCGGCGTACGGGTGGAGGAGTGGCGGCCGATCCCCGACGGCGGGAGCCAGGAGCTGGTGACGGCGGACGGCACCCGGCTGCGCGCCCACACCTGGAGCGAGTGGCTCACCCTCGACGGCGACGGCGACGGCGACGGCGAGGGCAGTCCGACACCGGGGCGCCGGACGTGGAGGTCCTGGCGCGCTACTCCGGGGGCCGCTGGACGGCCGCCCGGCCGCCACCGGCGCGGCACCGCCACCTATCTGAGCTTCCTGCCCGAGGACCCGGCGCCGCTGCTCGACCGGATGCTGGCCGCCGCCGGGATCACCGGGGTGACCGGGCAGGGCCTTCCCGAGGGGTCGAGGCCTGCCGCCGGGGCCCGTACCTGTTCCTGCTCAACCACGGGACCGAACCGGCGGCCGTCCCGCTGCCGGCGCTCGCCGCGTCCCCGGGGACACCCGCCCACCGACCTGCTGACCGGCCGGACCCTGCCGGCCGGACCCGTCGTCCTCGCGCCCCACGACGCCGTGGTCCTGAAGTCCCGACCGAAGCCCCGACCGAAGCCCTGACCGAGGAGTGCCAGTGGCCCATCCCTACATCCCCAACGCGGGGCCCGAGGCGCGGGCGGCGATGCTCGCCGAGATCGGCGCCCCCGACGTCGCCGAGTTCTACGGCGACATCCCCGCCGACCTGCGGCTCGCCCGCCCGCTCGACCTGCCCGCGCCGTTCACCGACGAACAGGGCCTGGTCCGGCACGTCCGCGGCCTGCTGGCCCGGAACACCGACCCGGCCCGGCTGCTGAGCTTCCTCGGCCACGGCTGCTATCCGCACCACGTCCCGGCGGTCTGCGACGAGGTCAACGGGCGCAGCGAGTTCCTGACCGCCTACGCGGGCGAGCCGTACGAGGACCACGGCCGGTTCCAGGCCCTCTTCGAGTACGTCTCGATGATGGCCGAGCTCCTGGAGATGGACGTCGTCAACGTCCCCACGTACGACGGCTTCCAGGCGGCCGGTACGGCGCTGCGGATGGCCGTGCGCCGCACCGGCCGGAACCGGGTGCTGGTCAGCGGGGCGCTCGCGGCCGACAAGCTGGCCAAGATCCGCGACTACCTCGCCCCGGACGTCGAGGTGCTGCTCGCCCCGGTGGCCGACTCGGGCGAGATGGGCGAGGTCCGGCTGGACGAGAGCTTCGCCGCCCTCTACCTGGAGACGCCCACCGTCCACGGCGTCGTCGAGACCCGGGGCCGCGAACTGGCCGCTCTGGCGCACGCGGTGGGCGCCCTGCTGGTCGTCGGCACCGACCCGATCTCGCTCGGCGTGCTCGCCCCGCCCGCCTCCTACGGCGCCGACCTGGTCTGCGGCGACATCCAGTCGCTCGGCATGCATCCGCAGTACGGCGGCGGCCAGGCCGGGTTCATCGCCTCCCACGACGAGGAGCGCCTGGTCGCGGAGTTCCCGTCCCGGCTGTTCGGCATCGCGCCGACCGCCGTCCCCGGCGAGTACGGCTTCGGTGACGTCTTCTACGACCGGACCTCCTTCGCGCTGCGCGAGGAGGGCAGGAGTGGTCGGCACCGCCGCCGCCCTGTGGGGCATCACCGCCGGCGTCTACCTCGCCCTGATGGGGCCCCGAGGCATGCGGGAGATCGGCGAGACGATCCTCGCCCGGACCCGGTACGCGATGCGGGCGCTGGCCGCCGCCGGCGCCGTGGTCCGCCACCAGGAGGCCGTCCACTTCCGGGAGTTCGCCATCGAGGTGCCGGACGCCGACGGCCTGCTCGACGCCCTGCACCGCCGGGGGATCCTCGGCGGCGTGCGGCTCGGCCCCCGGGAGGTGCTGGTCTGCGTCACCGAGACGCATTCCATCGCCGACATCGACACCCTCGCCGCGGCCGTCAAGGACGCCCTCTCCGCCCTCGGAGGCACCGCATGAGCGCCCACGGAGCGCCCGAACCCTTCGCCACCCTGCCGGTCGCGCCCAAGCCGGCGCTGCGGCGGTTCCACCAGGCCCGCTGGGACGAGGAGGTCGTCTTCGAGCTGTCCCGCCCCGGTCGGCGCGGAATCGGCGTCCCCGCCCCGGACGCGCCCCTGGTGGAGCTGCCCGAGGGCGTCGCCCGCCGCACCCCGCCCGCGCTGCCCGAGCTGTCGCAGAACCAGGTGGTCCGGCACTACCTGCGGCTCTCCCAGGAGACGCTGGGCGCCGACCTGAACATCGACGTCGGCCAGGGCACCTGCACGATGAAGTACAGCCCCAAGGTCAACGACGCCTTCGCCCGCGACCCGAGGGTCGCCGCCCTGCACCCGCTCCAGCCCGAGTCCACCGTGCAGGGCGTGCTGGAGATCTACTGGCGCCTGGAGCAGATCCTCAAGGAGATCTCCGGCATGGCCCGGGTCTCGCTCCAGCCCGGCGCGGGCTCCTCGGCGATCTACGCCAACATCGCGATGATCCGCGCCTACCACGCCTCCCGGGGCGAGGGGGAACAGCGCGACCAGGTGATCACCACGATGTTCTCGCACCCCTCGAACGCGGCCTGCGCCAAGGTCGCCGGGTACGAGGTCATCACCCTGATGCCGGACGCCGAGGGCCTGCCCGACATCGAGGCGCTGCGCGCGGCGGTCGGCCCGCGCACCGCCGCGCTGATGATCACCAACCCGGAGGACACCGGGATCTTCAACCCGCGGATCCGCGAGTTCGTCGACCTGGTCCACGCGGCCGGCGGCCTGGCCTGCTACGACCAGGCCAACGCCAACGGCATCCTCGGCATCACCCGGGCCCGGGACGCCGGCTTCGACCTGTGCCACTTCAACCTGCACAAGACCTTCTCCACGCCGCACGCCTGCGGCGGTCCGGCGGCCGGCGCGTGCGGGGTCGCCGAGGCGCTGGTGCCGTTCCTGCCCGGCCCGGTCGTCGACCGCGTGGCCGACGACGGCCACGGGACCGCGTCCGGCGGGGAGACGTACACGCTGACCGTGCCGGAGCGGTCGGTCGGCAAGATCCGTCCGTTCCTCGGGGTCACGCCCAATGTCGTCAGGGCCTACGCCTGGGTGATGGCACTCGGCGCGGAGGGCCTGCGCGAGGTCGCCGAGACCGCCGTGCTCAACAACAACTACCTGATGAGCAAGGTCCTGCGGATCCCCGGCGCCTCCGTCCCGTGGGCGGGGCGGCGGCGGGTCGAGCAGGTCCGCTACTCCTGGGCGGAGCTCACCGAGGAGACCGGGGTGCACTCGGAGGAGATCGGGGTCCGGGCGGCCGACTTCGGCGTGCACTACTGGACCAGCCACCACCCGTACGTGGTGCCGGAGCCGTTCACCCTGGAGCCCACCGAGTCCTACGCGCGGGAGGACCTGGACGAGTACGCGGCGATCCTCGCCCATGTCGCCGGCGAGGCCCGGGAGGACGCCGACTTCGTGCGGAACGCGCCCTACCGGCAGACCGTGCACCGGATCGACGGCTCCTCTCTCGACGACCCGGCGCAGTGGTCGCCCAGCTGGCGCGCCTATCTGCGGAAGCACGGCGGGCGGGGCGGGGACGCGCGGGGCGGGACGCGACAGGAATGATCGTCGGCCTGATCGTGAACCCGGTCGCGGGCCTCGGCGGCGCCGTCGCCCTCAAGGGCAGCGACGGGCCCGGCGTCCAGGCCAGGGCGCTGGCCCTGGGCGCCGTCCCGCGGGCGGCCGGGCGGGCGGCCGCCGCGCTGCGCGCCCTGCGTGCCCGGCGGCCCGGACTGCGGGTCCGCACGGTGGCCGGCCCGATGGGCGAGGACAGCGCGCTGGCCGCCGGCGTCCCGTACGAGATCGTCCACCGCCCGCGCGCCGGGGCCGCCACCGGCGCCGGGGACACCCGCGCGGCGGTGGCGGCGCTCGGCGCGGTGGACCTGCTGCTGTTCGCGGGCGGCGACGGCACGGCGCGGGACGTGCTGGACGCCGGGCCGCGCCCGCCGGTGCTCGGCGTGCCGGCCGGGGTGAAGGTCTACTCGGGCTGTTTCGCCCTCAGCCCGTTCGCGGCCGGGGCGACCGCCGCCGGGTTCGACGGGAGCACCGTCGAGGCCGAGGTCGTCGACCTGGACGAGGAGGCGTACCGGTCGGGTCGGGTCGGTGCCCGGCTGTACGGGACCCTGCGGGTGCCGGCGGCGCGGGCGCGGCTCAGCGGCCGCAAGACCGGCTCCTCGGCGGAGCCGCCGGGCACCGCCGATTCCGTGGCCCGCGCGGTGGTGGCGGCGATGCGTCCCGGCGTCGCCTACGCGCTCGGGCCCGGTGCGACCACGCTCGCCGTCGGGCGCGCGCTCGGCCTCGTGCTGACGCCGCTGGGCGTGGACGTCGTCCGGGACGGCGTCCTGCTCGCCTCCGACGTGACGGAGCGACAGCTGCACACCTGTGCCATGTCACAGGTGACGCAGGGCGTCCTGTCCGTCATCGGCGGCCAGGGCTTCGTGATCGGGCGCGGCAACCAGCAGTTCAGTCCGCGGGTGCTGGCGGCGCTCTCCGGGGTCGTCGTCCTCGCCACCCGGCAGAAGCTCGCCGCGCTCGGCGGGCGGCCGCTGCTCGTGGACAGCGGCGACCCGACGGCCGACGCCGCGTTCACCGGCCACGTCCGGGTGGTCACCGGCCACCGCGAATCCGTGCTCTACCGCATCCAGTCCGCCAGTGAGGAGCTCCCATGCACACCCTGAGCAACAAGGTCGCCATCGTCACCGGCGGCGCCTCCGGCATCGGCCGGGCCACCGCCGAGCTGTTCGCCGCCGAGGGCGCCGCCGTGGTCGTCGCCGACCTCGCGGACGCCGGCGGGACCGTCCGGGGATCGAGGCCGCCGGCGGCCGGGCGGTGGCGGTGCGGGCCGACGTCTCCGAGGAGGCCGACTGCGAGCGGATCGTCGCCACCGCGGTCGAGACCTTCGGCGGCCTGCACGTCCTGTTCAACAACGCCGGGATCATCCGGCGCCGCACCGCCCTGGAGACCTCCGTCGAGGAGTGGGACCGGGTGATGGCCGTCAACGTCCGCTCCGTCTACCTGATGTGCCGCTTCGCCGTCCCGGCGATGACGGAGGGCGGCTCGATCGTCAACACCGGCTCCGGCTGGGGGCTCAAGGGCGGCGGCAACGCGCTCTCCTACTGCGCCTCCAAGGCGCGGTCGTCAACATGACGCGCGCCCTGGCCATCGACCACGCCGCCGCCGGCATCCGGGTCAACTCGGTCAACCCGGGCGACACCCTGACCCCGATGCTCCGCGACGAGGCCCGCCAGCTCCAGGAGGAGTGGGCGGCCTTCGAGAAGGACGCCGCCGACCGGCCGATGGGCCGGGCCGGGTCGCCCCGGGAGATCGCCGCCACCGTGCTCTTCCTCGCGAGCGACGCGAGCAGCTACATGACCGGCTCCGCCCTGGTCGTCGACGGCGGCGGCCTCGCCTGACCCCGTACCCGTACCGCTCCCCCTCCCTCCCGCCCCTCATTCCTCACGAAAGCCCAGGAGGCACCCGTTGTCCGCTTTCACGAGAAGGACCGCCCTCACGAGAAGGACCGCTCTCCCGAAAAGAACCGCCCTCACGAGAAGAACCGCCCTGCTCGCCCTCACGATGGCCCTCGCCACCACCGTCTCCGCGTGCAGCGGCGCCGGCGCCGGGGCGGAGGGGAAGGACGGCAAGGTCACCCTGCGGTGGGCGACCTGGGGCTCGGCCGAGGACGCCGCGGTCTTCAAGGCGTTCACCGACGAGTTCTCCAGGAAGCACCCGGACATCACCCTCAAGCTGGAGCAGGTCTCCTCCTACGAGGACTACCACCCCAAGCTGATCACCCAGTTCACCTCGAAGACCGCCCCCGACGTGGTCTACGTAGGCGACGACTACATCGGCAAGCTCGTCGCCGACGGCGTGCTCGCCCCGCTCGACGAGCAGCTCGCCGGACCGGCGAGCCGCAGCAGGCCCGAGGACTTCTTCGAGGGCATCTACGGCGGCGCGAAGAAGGACGGCGTCACCTACGGCGTCCCGAACGACACCAACCCCGAGGTCCTCTGGTTCGACAAGAAGGCCCTCGCCGAGGCCGGGATCACCGAGGACCCGGCCGCGCTGAACGCGGCCGGACGGTGGACCATGGCCACGTTCCTGGAGATGAACGCCAAGCTCAAGGCCGCCGGCAAGTACGGCTCCGTCTTCTGGAACTGGTACGGCGCCAACTACAGCATGGTCAACGGCTTCGGCGGCAAGGTCTGGGAGAACGGCAGGTTCGTCGCCCCTCCGACCCCAAGGCCCGGCAGGCGTTCAAGACCCTCGCCGACGGCTACCGGGACAAGACCTTCGCCTCCGCCGACCTGCTGCCCGAGGGCAACAGCGCCGGCACCCAGTTCATCAAGCACAAGGCGGGCTTCTACGCCGGCGGCCGCTGGGTCATCGAGAACATCGACAAGGGCGGGTCCCGCGAGGGCTACGACGTCGTCCCCTTCCCCTCCGAGTCCGGCCGGCCGATCCCGGGCGCCGTCGCCGCCTCGTACCTGGCGATCAACAAGGACAGCAAGCACCCGGAGGAGGCCTTCGCCTTCCTCACCGAGTTCGTGAGCAAGGAGGGCCAGAAGCTGCGGCTCAAGGGCGGCAGCGCCGTCCCCTCCGTCAAGGGCGCCGAGAATCTCGTGACCGACGGCGGCTACCCCGCGCACGCCAAGACCTTCCTCGACGTGCGCGACCACGGCTTCGCCAACTACCCCGACGAGGTGGCCGTCCCGGGCCTGACCAAGGCGATCAACGACCAGCTGATGAAGATCTGGGAGGGCAAGGTCGGCTTCGACGAGGGCATGACCCAGCTCCAGACCCTCGTCGACGGCATGAAGGGCAAGCAGGGATGAGCACCCTCACCCCGTCGACGGTCCGGCGGCGGAAGACCCCGCCGCCGGACCGGCCCCGCCGCCCCGGCCGCCGGCCGCGAGCCGCTCTGGCGGCGCCGCGACCGCCGGTGGGCCCTGCTCTTCCTCGCCCCCAGCTGCTCGGCCTGCTGGTCTTCCTGGTCGGCCCGCTCGGCTTCGCCGTCGTGCTCTCCTTCATGCGCTGGGACGGCCTCGGCGACTCCGCCTGGGTCGGCCTGGACAACTTCCGCGCCCTGCTGACCGACCCGGAGTTCGGCCGCGCCGTCTGGAACACCGTCAAGATCGGTCTGATCACCGTCCCGGGCGGGCTCGCCCTGGCCCTGCTCATCGCGCTCGCCCTGCACAACGTCCGCGGCCGGACCCTCTACCGGGTGGTCTACTTCCTCCCGGTCGTGACCAGCTCCGTCGCGGTGTCGGTGATCTGGCAGATGATCCTCGGCGGCGGCGCCGACGGCATCCTCAACGGCACCGTGCACGACCTGCTCGGGATCACCCTGCCCGACTGGCTGGCCGACCCGGACTGGGTGGTCCTCGCCGTCGGCGTGGTGACGATCTGGTCCTCGCTCGGCCTCAACGTCGTCATCTTCCTGGCCGGGCTCTCCACCGTCCCGCCGAACCTGCTCGAAGCCGCGCGGATCGACGGCGCCGGACCGTGGCAGACGCTCCGCTCGGTCACCCTCCCGCTGCTCTCCCCCACCGTCTTCTTCACCGTGGTGGTGTCGGTGATCAGCTCGTTCCAGGCCTTCGACCTCGTGTACGTCCTGGTCAACCCGGACCACAACGAGGGCGCCCAGACCATCGTCTACAAGGTCTACCAGCAGGGCTTCCGCGAGTTCCACTTCGGTCTGTCGAGCGCCGCCGCGCTGCTCCTGCTGCTGATGACCCTGCTGGTCACCGCGGTCCAGTTCAAGGCGCAGAAGCGCTTCGTCCACTACGAGTCCTGAGGCGCCCCCATGACCGTTCGGCACACGACCGCCCCCGGCCGGCTCCTCCTGCACACCGGCCTCGCCGCCGGCGGCCTGCTCATGCTGTTCCCGTTCGCCTGGATGGTCCTGACCTCCTTCAAGGGCGTCGGCCAGATGATCCACGACCCGCTGTCCTGGCTCCCTCCCCTGGCGCCCCCGGAACTACTCCGACGTGCTCGACGGGGTCCCGATCGGCCGGGCCTACTGGAACAGCCTCTACATCGCGGCGGTCACCGTCGCCGCCACCCTGCTCACCGGCGCGATGGCCGCGTACGCCTTCGCCCGGATACCGTTCCGCGGCTCGGGGCCGCTCTTCGGCCTCTTCCTCGCCACCCAGATGGTCCCGGCCCAGGTCACGATCGTGCCGCTGTACGTCATGCTGGCCAGGCTGCACCTGATCGACTCGCACCTGGCGCTGATCCTGCCCGCCGTCGCCAACCCCTTCGCGGTCTTCCTGCTGCGCCAGTTCATCCGGGCCGTCCCGGTCGAACTGGAGGAGGCGGCGCGGATCGACGGCGCCGGCCGCTGGACCGTCTTCTGGCGGATCGTCCTGCCCAACATCCGGCCCGGCCTGTGGACGCTCGGCATCATCGTCTTCCTGGCGAGCTGGAACAGCTACTTCTTCCCGCTGGTGTTCCTGAACACCTCGGAGCTCTTCACCGTCCCGCTGCTGCTCGACTCCTTCCACTCCCAGCGCGGCGGCATCGACTACGGACTCACCGCCGCGCTCTCCGCGATGACCGTGGTGCCGATGCTGATCGCCTTCCTGATCGGGCAACGCAAGATCCTCAACAGCATGGCCGCCTCGGGCCTGGGAGGACGCTGATGTCCCCTTCGTACGACGTCGCGCTCGACCTGGTCGAGCGGCCGTTCACCGACCGCGGCTCGCGGCTCCTCGTCACCGCCGGGCCGGACGGCCTGCGGGTCGCCGGGGCGGAGTACGAGACCCCGCTCGACGCGACCACCGCGCTCTCCGCGCTCGTCGTCCGCGACCCGGACGGACGGCCGCTGCCCGTCCGTTCGGCGACGCCCGTCGAGGTCGCCTTCGAGGGCGGGTGTCGCTGTTGTTCGCCGACCCCGCGACCCTGGTGCTCGCCGGGCAGGGGCCTCGGCGTCCTGGCGGCTGCCCGACGGGACCGGGCGGACGCTCGCGCTCGACGGCTGCCACGTCCTGACCGGTCCGCCGGGCGACTGGTCGGCCCCGGCCGTGCGCGCCGCCGCCGAGGCCCGCTGGACGGAGTGGTTCGCCCGCATGCCGCCGGTCCGGCCCGACCTCGCGGAACGCGCCCGGATGGCCTGGTGGACGCTGGCCGTCAACCTGCTGCCGATCGCCGGCCGCGAGGGGCTCGTCCCGTCCAAGTACGGCTACGTCGGCGTCTGGAACTGGGACGCCCTCTTCCACGCAGTCGCCCTGCGGCACGCCTCCCCGGCACTCGCCCGCGAGCAGATCCTGTTCTTCCTCGACCACCAGCTCCCGGACGGCCGGCTCCCCGACGTCGTCCACGACCACGGCGTGCTCGCCGACACCACCGACCTGCCCCGCGCGGACCACGCCCGGCTGGCCGAGCACGTCGGCAGCGCCAACGGCAACGGGCCCACCCGCGCGCCGGTGCCGGTGACCAAGCCGCCGCTGGCCGCCTGGGCGGTCTGGAAGGTCCACGAGACCGACCCGGACACCGGCTTCCTCGCCGCCGTCTATCCGGGGCTCGTCCGGGCGCACGCGTGGTGGTTCGCCGCTTCCGACCCGGACGGCGACGGCCTCCCCGAGTATCTGCACCCCTACTCGTCCGGCCTCGACGACAGCCCGATCTGGGACCACGGCCCCCGCGCCGAGCCTCCGGACCTCAACTCCTACCTGGTCCTGGAGGCCGACCGGCTGGCCGACATCGCCGGGGCCCTCGGCCGTCCCGCCGAGGCCGCCCACTGGCGCTCGCGCGCCGCCGCGCACGCCGCGCTCCTGGTCGCCCGGCGCTGGGACGGGGCCCGTTTCACCACCCTGGCGGGCGGCGTCCCCGTCCCCGTCCGCACCGCGCTCGACCTCATGCCGCTGTTCACCGGTCGGCTGCCCGCCGGGGTCGCCGCGGCCCTGGAGCGGGACCTCCGCTCCCCCGCCTTCTGGGGCGAGCGCCCGGTCCCGACCGTGGCCTTCGACGACCCCGCCTTCGACCCGGACGCGATGTGGCGCGGCCCGGTCTGGCTCAACGTCAACTACCTCCTGGTGGAGGGCCTGCGCCGGTCCGGTTTCCCGGACACGGCCGCCGAGCTGCGCGAACGGACCCTCGCCATGGTCCGCGACGCCGGCGGCCTCTACGAGTACTGGAACCCGCTGACCGGGGCCAGGGCCGCCCGCGCCACCTCGGGCTTCGGCTGGTCGGCCGCCCTCTTCCTGGACCTCGCCGCCGAGCGGTGACCGGCACGGGGGCGCTCAGGAGAAGACCGTGTCCAGCTGGTCCGGGACGATGCTGCCGTCGGCGCGCCGGACCGGCTGGGCCGTGCCGTCGCCCGCCGTGTAGCCGGTGGTCGAGCAGGGGTAGGCGCTCGTCCTGCGCTTCTTCGGCTCGATGAACATGGGGTTGACGAGCCAGCGGCCGTCGCCGTTCTCGTACGCCCGGCACATGAGTTCGTTCTTGTTGCGGTTGAGGACCAGGCGCAGCCCGGTGGCGTCCCGCAGGAAGGAGACGTCGGTGTCGGAGTCGCCGGCGGCGAAGACCTGGCGGCGGGCGGCGGGCTGGACGCGCTCGGCGGCGGGGCCCCGGACGCCGAAGATCTCCTGGTTGATCCAGCAGCGCTTGCCGTCGATGTAGGTGATCGTCGCGTCCTCGCCGTCCCGGACGGTGCCGCAGCCCTTGAGGTGGCTGGTGAGGCGGCCGTGGTCGGTGGTGTTGCGGATGCCGAGGGCGTGGGAGGGGTCGATGCCGACGCCCTTCGCCCAGACGTCGACGACGGGTTCGGGCGAGGCGGAGACGATCCAGACGTCGAAGCCGCCGTCCCGGAGGGTGCGGATCAGGTCCCGCTGCTGGTCGTAGTAGCGGACCCAGCCGGTGACCTTCGCGGTGCCGACCTGCTGGGTGGCGCCCTGCGGGGCGGCGAGGTTCTCGGCGCGGGCGGCGGCCGCGAAGGAGGCGGCCTGGCGGGTGGTCCAGCCGTGCAGGAGCTGGGCGAGCCAGGCGTACTGGGGCTCCATGCGGCGGTGGTCGTATCCGGCGAAGGCGGTCTTCCCGCCGGTGGTGGTGCCGGAGCCGTAGACGGAGAGGAGTTCGTCGGCGCAGCGGGTGTCGGTGGCGGTGGGGAGGGTGCGGACTCCGGTGGGGCAGGCCTCGCCGAGGGCGGTGGCGGCCTCGGGGGTGAGGTAGCGGCTGGTGGTGGACCAGTCGCCGCCCTTCGGGGGCCGGACGCGGTCGTTGCGCAGGAGCCAGTAGAAGGTGGCGTCGCCGACGTCGTTCTTGATGACGGTGTTGTCCCAGTCGAAGACGGCGACGGGCTTCCGGCCGCCCTTGTCCCCGCAGTGGTCGGCGATCAGGGCGTCGATGCGGGCCTTGTTGTCGCCGTACCAGCCCTCGGAGATCTTCAGGGTGGGGCACTCGGCGGACTTCGCCTCCGCGCCGGGCGCCGGGAGGAGAGCGGTGGCGGCGAGGGCGAGGGCGGCGGCCGCCGCGGAGGTGCGGAGCTTGTCGTTCATGATCACTCTCCTGGGTGTACGCAGGACAGCCGGGCGCCTTGTGACGCCCGGCTGTCGGGTGGGGGGATTCGAGGTGAACGGTTAGAGCGGGGTCACGTACGCGCCGGAGATCCCGCCGTCGACGAGGAAGTCGCTGGCGTTGACGAAGGAGGAGTCGTCGCTCGCGAGGAAGGCGACGGCGGCGGCGATCTCCTCGGCCTCGGCGAAGCGGCCGACGGGGATGTGGACGAGGCGGCGCGCGGCCCGCTCGGGGTCCTGGCGAACAGCTCCTGGAGGAGCGGGGTGTTGACCGGCCCCGGGCACAGGGCGTTGACGCGGATGCCCTCGCGGGCGAACTGGACGCCCAGCTCGCGGGACATGGCGAGGACGCCGCCCTTGGAGGCGGTGTACGAGATCTGGCTGGTGGCGGCGCCCATGATGGCGACGAAGGAGGCGGTGTTGATGATGGAGCCCTTGCCCTGGCGGCGCATGTAGGGCAGGGCGGCCTTGCAGCAGAGGTAGACGGAGGTGAGGTTGACGTCCTGGACGCGCTTCCAGGCCTCCAGGCCGGTCTCCAGGATGGAGTCGTCGTCGGGCGGCGAGATGCCGGCGTTGTTGAAGGCGATGTCGACGGAGCCGTAGGTGTCGAAGGCGGTCTTGAACAGCGCCTCGACCTGCTCGGGGTCGGTGACGTCGACCTGGACGAAGGTGCCGCCGACCTCCTCGGCGGCGGCCTTGCCGACCCGCTCGTCGATGTCGGCGCAGACGACGTTGGCGCCCTCGGAGGCGAGGCGGCGGGCGGTGGCGAGGCCGATGCCGCTGCCCGCTCCGGTGATGACGGCGGTGCGGCCGACGAGACGGCGGCAGATGATCTCTTCGGTGGTCATGCGGTTCAGGCCTCCGTGCTGAGGAAGACGTTCTTGGTTTCGGTGAAGGCGGTCAGGGCGTCGGGGCCGAGTTCGCGGCCGAGGCCGGACTGCTGGTAGCCGCCGAACGGGGTCCAGTAGCGGACGCTGGAGTGGGAGTTGACGGAGAGGTTGCCGGCGCGGACGGCGCGGGAGGCGCGCAGGGCGCGGCCGACGTCGCGGGTCCAGATGGAGCCGGAGAGGCCGTAGTCGGTGGCGTTGGCGAGGCGGATCGCGTCGGCCTCGTCCTCGAAGGGGAGGACGACGGCGACGGGTCCGAAGACCTCCTCGACGGCGCAGGGGGCGTCCTCGGGGAGCCCGGTGAGGACGGTCGGCGGGAACCAGAAGCCGGGGCCCTCGGGGGCCTTGCCCCGGATTCCTTCGAGGTCGTCGGTGACGTAGGAGCGGACGCGGTCGAGCTGGGCGCGGGAGATGAGGGGGCCCATCTGGGTGCGCTCGTCGAGCGGGTCGCCGACGACGATCTCCTCGATGGCGGGGGTGAGGAGCTCCAGGAAGCGGTCGTACGCGCTCCGCTGGACGAGGATGCGGGTGCGGGCGCAGCAGTCCTGGCCGCTGTTGTCGAGGAAGGCCATCGGGGCGGCTGCCGCGGCGGCCTCCAGGTCCGCGTCGGCGAAGACGATGTTGGGGCTCTTGCCGCCGAGTTCGAGGGTGACCCGCTTCACCTGGTCGGCGCACTTCGCCATGATCGACTTTCCGACCCGGGTGGAGCCGGTGAAGACGATCTTGGCGATGCCGGGGTGTTCGACGAGGGCGTTGCCCGCGACGGGGCCGGTGCCGGGCAGGACCTGGAAGAGGCCTTCGGGGAGGCCCGCCTCCAGGGCGAGTTCGGCGAGGCGGAGCGCGGTGAGGGGGGTGGTCTCGGCCGGCTTGAGGATCACGGCGTTGCCGGCGGCGAGGGCGGGCGCGGTGGCCCAGGCGGCGATCGGCATGGGGAAGTTCCAGGGGGCGATGACACCGACGACCCCGAGGGGTTCGAGGATCGTGATGTCGAGGCCGCCGGGGACGGGGATCTGGCGGCCGTTGAGGCGCTCGACTCCCCGGCGGCGTAGTCGAGCAGGTCGCGGACGTTGCCTGCCTCCCAGCGGGCGTTGCCGAGGGTGTGGCCGGCCTCGGTGACCTCCAGGCGGGCCAGTTCCTCGACGTGGTCGTCGACGACGGCGGCGAAGCGGCGGAGCAGCCGGGCCCGGTCGGCGGGCGCGGCGGCGGCCAGCCGCGCTGCGCGGCGGCGGCGCGGGTGACGGCCGCGTCGACGTCGGCGGGGTGGCGGCGGGGACGGTGGCGACGAGTTCCTCGGTCGCCGGGTTCAGTACCTGGAGCAACTCTTCTCTCTTCTGTCACAGGCGTTCGAAGGAGCGGCGCAGCTCCCAGTCGGTCACCGCCGCGTCGAAGGCGTCGAGTTCGACGCGGGCCATGTTGCGGTAGTGGGCGACGACCTCGGCGCCGAAGGCGGCCTTGGCGATCTCGCTGGTCTCCCAGAGTTCGGCGGCCTCGCGCAGGGTGGTGGGGACGTGCGCGTACTCGGCGGTGTAGGCGTTCCCGGTGCAGGGCTCGGGCAGTTCGAGCCGCTGCTCGATGCCGTGCAGTCCGGCGGCGATCAGGCCGGCGACGGCGAGGTACGGGTTGACGTCGCCGCCGGGGAGGCGGTTCTCGAAGCGGGTGGAGCGGCCGTGGCCGACGACCCGGAGGGCGCAGGTGCGGTTGTCGTGGCCCCAGGCGACGGCGGTGGGCGCGAAGGAGCCGGGCTGGAACCGCTTGTAGGAGTTGATGTTGGGGGCGTAGAGCAGGGAGAAGTCGCGGAGGGCGGCGAGCTGTCCGGCGAGGAAGTGCCGCATGGTCGCGGACATGCCGTGCGGGTCGTCGCCCGCCATCACGTTGGTTCCCCCGGCGTCCTGGAGGGAGAGGTGGATGTGGCAGGAGTTGCCCTCGCGCTCGTTGTACTTCGCCATGAAGGTGAGCGAGCAGCCCTCCTGGGCGGCGATCTCCTTGGCGCCCGTCTTGTAGACGGCGTGCTGGTCGCAGGTGACGAGGGCCTCGTCGTACTTGAAGGCGATCTCGTGCTGTCCGGGGTTGCACTCGCCCTTGGCGGACTCCACGGTGAGTCCGGCGCCGGTCATCTCGTTGCGGATGCGGCGCAGGAGCGGTTCGATGCGTCCGGTACCGAGGACGGAGTAGTCGATGTTGTACTGGTTGGCGGGGGTGAGGCCGCGGTAGTTCGCGTCCCAGGCCTGTTCGTAGCTGTCCTTGAAGACGATGAACTCCAGCTCGGTGCCGACGTGCGCGGTGAGTCCGAGCTCCGCGAGGCGCTCCAGCTGGCGGCGGAGGATCTGGCGGGGCGCGGCGACGACCGGGGTGCCGTCGGCCCAGGCGAGGTCGGCGGTCACCATGGCGGTGGCCTCGTTCCAGGGGAGGCGGCGGAGGGTGGTGAGGTCGGGGTGCATCGCGAAGTCGCCGTAGCCGCGGTCCCAGGAGGACATCTCGTAGCCGTCGACGGTGTTCATCTCGGTGTCGACGGCGAGGAGGTAGTTGCAGCCCTCGGTGCCGTGGCCGAGGACCTCGTCCAGGAAGAACGGTGCGGCGAACCGCTTGCCCTGGAGGCGTCCCTGCATGTCGGGGAAGGCCAGGACGACGGTGTCGATCTCGCCGCTCGCGACGAGGGCGCGGAGCTCCTCGACGGTGAGCGGGGGTGTGCGGTCTGCCACGGGATTGCTCCTCCTTCGGCCTGCCGGGAGCCATAAGGTATTGCGGAAGACCATTGCTTGGGAAGGTCCTTGAGAGAGGAAACGAGAACGTGGCCAGTACGAGTGAACCGGCGGACCGGCTGACGCCCGTGCTGCGGCCGGTGCGGGCGGGCAACGGGTTCGAGGAGGCCCTGGAGCAGATCCTCCAGGTGGTGCGCCTCGGACTCGTGCCCGGCGGGGAGCGGCTGCCCGCCGAGCGGGAGCTCGCCGACCGGATGGGGATCAGCCGGGTGACCCTGCGCGAGGTCCTCAAGGTCCTCCAGGAGCAGGGGCTCGTGGAGAGCCGGCGCGGCAGGTACGGCGGGACGTTCGTGCTGCCCCGGCCGCAGACGGCGGACGAGGACGAGCTGCGCCGCCGGATCGCCACGGTCGACATGGAGGACACCCTGCGCTTCCGTGAGGTCCTGGAGGTGGGGGCCGCCGGGCTCTGCGCGGCCCACGGCCTCGACGCGGCGGGCGCCGAGCGGCTGCGGACCGCCGTGGCGGCGACCCATGACGCCCCGCTGGCCGATTACCGCCGCCAGGACACCCTGCTCCACCTCACGCTCGCGGAGCTCTCCGGCTCGCCGACGCTGACCGCGCAGTACGCCGCCGTGCGCGCCACGGTGAACGACCTGCTGGACTGCATCCCCTGCTCGTACGCAATCTGGAGCACTCCCAGCACCAGCACACCGCCCTGGTGGAGGCGGTCCTCGACGGGGACGCGGACGCGGCGCGCGAGGTGATGCGGGAGCACTGCGCGGGCACGGCGGCGCTGCTGCGGGGCTTCCTGACGTGACGGGAGGGCGTACGGCGGCGTAACCCGAAAGTAACGCACGGGGGTTGCGCTCCCCCACCGGCCACCGCAAAGGTATGGATCCATTCCATTGGGCCCGTTGCGGGGAGCTGACGCTGCCATGACGCTCGAAGACACCACACCGGCGAAGGACGACTATCTGGAGCGCCGGACACTGCGCCGCGGCAGCGCCGGCTGGCTGCTGCTGACCGGCCTCGGCGTGGCGTACGTCGTGTCCGGGGACTTCTCCGGCTGGAACATCGGCCTGTCGAAGGGCGGCTTCGGCGGACTCGCCGTCGCCACCGTCCTGATGGGCGCGATGTACGCCTGTCTGGTCTTCGCGCTCGCCGAGCTCTCCGCCATCCTGCCCACCGCGGGCGGCGGCTACGGCTTCGCCCGCCGGGCGCTCGGCACCTGGGGCGGCTTCCTCACCGGCACCGCGATCCTCATCGAGTACATCCTCGCCCCCGCCGCGATCTCGATCTTCATCGGCGACTACGTGGAGTCCCTCGGGCTCTTCGGCCTGGAGTCCGGCTGGCCGGTCTACCTGGTCTGCTTCGCGCTCTTCATCGGCATCCACCTGTGGGGCGTGGGCGAGGCGCTGCGCTTCAGCCTGATCGTCACGGCGGTCGCGGTCGCGGCCCTGATCGTCTTCGCGCTCGGCGCGTTCACCGACTTCCACGTGGACGGCCTGAACGACATCCCGGTCGACGGGGCGGCCTTCGGGTCGAACTCCTGGCTGCCCTTCGGACTCCTCGGGATCTGGGCCGCGTTCCCCTTCGGCATGTGGTTCTTCCTCGGCGTCGAGGGCGTGCCGCTGGCCGCCGAGGAGGCGAAGGACCCGGTGCGGTCGATGCCGAGGGCGCTCGCGATCGCGATGGGCATCCTGGTGCTGCTCGCCGTCATGACCTTCTTCGCCGCCACCGGGGCGCGCGGTTCCGCCGCCGTCCAGGAGGCCGGCAATCCGCTGGTCGTGGCGCTCCAGGGCGACGGGGAGCCGACCGCGCTCAGCCGCTTCGTGAACTACGCGGGCCTCGCGGGCCTGGTCGCCTCCTTCTTCTCCCTCATCTTCGCCGGCTCGCGCCAGCTGTTCGCCCTCTCCCGGGCGGGCTACCTGCCCCGCTTCCTCTCCCTGACCAGCCGCCGCAAGTCGCCCTACCTGGGACTCCTCATCCCCGGCGCCCTCGGCTTCGCGCTCGCCGCCGGGACCGGGAACGGGGCGCGGATGCTGAACATCGCGGTCTTCGGCGCCACCATCTCGTACGCCCTGATGGCGCTCTCCCACATCGTGCTCCGCCGCCGCGAGCCGGGCCTGCACCGGCCGTACCGCACCCCCGGCGGGATCGTGACCTCGTCCGTGGCCTTCGTCCTGGCCCTGTCGGCGCTGGTCGCGACCTTCCTGGTGGACCGGACGGCGGCGTTCATGGCGCTCGGGGTGTACGTGATCGCCCTCGCCTACTTCGCGTTCTACAGTCGGCACCACCTGGTGGCCAAGGCGCCCGAGGAGGAGTTCGCGGCGCTCGCCGCGGCCGAGGCCGAACTCGCGCGCGACTGACCCGCCCGACTCTCCGCACCACTGGAGGAAGTTCCGTGACCAAGCCGCTCATCGGCGTGACCACCTATCTGGACCGGGCGCGCTGGGGGGTGTGGGACATGACCGCCGCGCTGCTCCCCGCCCAGTACCCCCGTCTCGTGCAGGAGAGCGGAGGCTTCGCGGTCATGCTGCCGCCGGACGGGCCCGAGGCCGCGGCCGCGGTCGTGGCCCAGCTCGACGGCCTCGTCGTCGCGGGCGGGGCGGACGTCGAGCCGGGACGGTACGGGGCCGAGCCCGACCCCGCACCGGCCCCCGGCCCGCGAGCGGGACTCCTGGGAACTGGCCCTGATCGACGCGGCCCTGGCCTCCGGGACCCGCTGCTCGGCATCTGCCGGGGCATGCAGCTGCTGAACGTGGCGCTCGGCGGCACGCTGGTCCAGCACATGGACGGGCACGTGGAGGCGGTCGGGGTGATCGGCCGGCACGCGGTGAAGCCGGTGCCGGGCACGCGGTACGCCTCCCTCGTGCCCGAGCTCACCGAGGTGCCGACCTACCACCACCAGGCCGTGGACCGGCTGGGCGCGGGGCTCACGGCCTCGGCCCACGCGGAGGACGGCACGGTGGAGGCGGTGGAGACGGACGGACCGGCGTGGCTCCTCGGCGTGCAGTGGCACCCGGAGATGGGCGAGGACCCGCGGGTGATGCGGGGGCTCGTGGAGGCGGCGGCCCGCTGGAAGCCGTGACGGAAGGGGTGCGGGGCGGCCGGGGTGGGCATCCGGCCGCCCCGCGGTTCGGGGAGGGCGGCTTCCGCCGCCCGTCCGGTCAGAGGCTCGTCGCCGCCACCGCGCGACGGCCGAGGAGCGCGTACAGGCCCGCGGCGACGATCATGCCGACCGGCATGGAGAGGTCGATGCCGCCGAGCGCCGACGCGACCGGGCCGGTGTAGACCGTGTTCACGCAGAGGGCGGCCGTGGCCACGCCCACGAGCAGGGAGAGCGCGCCCGCCCGGTTGACGCCGCCGGTGAACCAGAAGGGGCTGCCGGGGGTCTCGTCGGAGAGCGCGCGGCCGTCGTAGCGGTTGCGGCGCAGCACGATGTCGGTGGCGTACACGGCCATGAGGGGGCCGCTCAGGACCACGATCACCTGGAGGGCGTTGCTGACGGTGTCCAGGAAGTTGGAGACCAGCAGCCCGTAGAGGGTGGCGGCGACGGCGACGGTGCCGTCGAAGAGGACGCTGACGGTGCGTCGGATGCGCAGGCCGACGGCCTGGAGGGCGAGGCCGGCGCTGTACGCGGTCAGGGCGTTGATGGAGATCGTGCCGAGGACGAGCGCGAGCAGGAAGACGGGCGTGAACCAGCCCGGCAGGATCTCCTGGAGCGCGTTCTGGGGGTCGGTCATGTCGACGGCGGTCGCGGCGAAGGCGCCGAGCGAGCCGACGACGATGCTGGGCACGAAGGCGCCGAGCGCGGTCCATCCGGCGATCGCCTTCGGCGAGGCCGTCCGGGGCAGGTAGCGGGAGAAGTCGGCGCTCGTCGTGTACGAGAGCGGGCCCGAGGCGACCATCGTGGTGCCCGCGACGAGCACGGCCCAGAGGTCGACGCCGGTCAGCGGCTCGGCCGGCGTGTACGAGAAGTCGGCGTGCCGGAAGACCGCGAGGGCGACGACGGTGAACGCCCCCGCCAGGGCCAGGGTGATGGGCAGGTACAGCTTGATGATCAGGGCGTGGCCGTAGACGCTGATGGCCAGCGTGAGGGCGGCGATCACCACGATGACGGCCACCTTGACGGGGGTGGTGGCGGTGACGCCGGCCTTCTCGACGAGCGCGAACGCGGCGGTCGCGGCGGCGGCGAGGTTGAGCGCGAAGTAGCAGACGGAGACCAGCCAGCCGCCGATCGCGTTGTTCACCCGGTTGCCGATGACGCCGTACAGGGCCCGGGTGATCACCTCGCTGGGCGCGCCGGCGGCGGGGCCGGAGGTGGCGAGGAGCCCGGTCAGCATCCAGAAGAGGTTGCCCACGACGGTCACGGCCACGGCCTGCCACAGGCTCAGGCCCATCAGGACGAGGGCGCCGCCGATGACGAGGCTGAGGTAGTTGACGTTGGCGGCGGCCCACACGGAGAACAGCTCGCGCGGGTGTCCGTGGCGCTCGCCGTCGGGGATGTGGTCGATGCCGTGGGCCTCGATGCGGCCGGGCCGGTCGGCCGGCGGGGTGACCTCGGCGCGGGCGGCGCCGTGGTCGGGGATCGTGGAAGCCATGCGGCCCTCCGGATGCTGTCGTGCCCACCTGGTTGCTTATTGGTCGCACACTCAATAGCATCGCCGGTATGCCGTCAAGCGTCCAGCGCAAGAGAATTCGGAAAACTCCCGAAGCCCGGAGGGCGGAGATCGTGGAGACCGCGGCCCGGGTCGCCCTGACCGAGGGACTGGAGTGCGTCACGCTCCGGCGCATCGCCGACGAGCTCGCCGTACGCCCCGGTCTGATCAGCCACTACTTCCCGTCGGCGGAGGACCTGGTGGCCGAGGCGTTCAGCGTCGCGTCCACCGGCGAGCTCGACGCGCTGCTGCCGGCGGACCGCCCGGACGGGACCCCGACCCAGTACCTCGCGCGCTACTTCGCCCTCTCGGCCGGAGAGGCGTACGACGACATCAGCCGGCTGTGGATCAACGCCCGGCACCTCAGCCGCTACCGGCCCGTCCTGCGCGACCGGGTCGCCGAGCAGGAGCGCGCCTCCGACGACCGCCTCGAAGGCCTCATCCGCGAGGGCGTCGAGCGGGGCGAGTTCCGCACGGACGACCCGCGCACGGCGGCCATCCAGATCCTGGTGGTCCTCGACGGCCTCGGCGCCCACGCCAACACGGACCGGAGCAACCGGCCCGAGGCGGTGACGCGGATGGCGGTGACGACGGCGGAACGCGCGCTCGGCCTGCCGCACGGCGCGCTGACCGACGTACCGCCGCCGCCCGGACCGCACTGACGGCGGCCACCCACCGACCCCGCACCCGTACCACCCTCGCACCCCCTCTGGAGCCACCCCGTGCCCACCCGACTCGTCCTGCTCTCCGCCCGTCTGCTCGACCCCGGCACGGGGGCCTTCCTGCCGGAGACCGCGCTCGCCGTCTCCGAGGACGGCCGGATCTCCGCCCTGGGCGACGACCGCGAGATCCGGGCGCTGGCCGGTCCGGGGACCACGGTCGTCGACCTCAAGGGTCCGTCGTCACCCCCGGCCTCGTCGACGGCCATCTGCACCCGGTGTCCGGCGCCGAACTCACCCACGGCCTCGACCTGTCGTACTGCGCCGACGTCGACGACGTACGGGAGGCCCTGGCCCGCGAGGTGCGGAACCTCGACCGGGGCCAGTGGCTCTTCGGCTGGGGCCTGGACCCGAACGTCTTCGGCGACCGGCCCGTCGGCACCGCCCCCTTCGACGCCGTGCTCGACGGCGTGCCCGCCTTCCTGCTGCTCTTCGACGCCCACTCGGCGCTCGCCAGCCGCCGGGCCCTCGAACTCGCCGGGGTCGACGGCCCCGCACCTTCGACCAGGCCTCGGCCGAGGTCGTCTGCGACGCCGACGGGCGGCCAACCGGGCTGCTCCAGGAGGACGCGGCCTGCGAGCTGGTCGAGCGGGTCGCCCCGGCCGACCCTCGAGGAGAGCCGGCAGCGGCTCGCGGCGGCGCTGCGGTCGATGGCGGCGGCGGGCCTCACCGGCGGCCACGCCATGGACGCCAACGGCGACAGCCTCGCCCTGTACGGGGAGCTCGACGCGGCCGGTGAGCTGCCGCTGCGGCTCCAGGTCGCCCGTGGTGCCAGCCGGGCACGGACGAGCAGGGGTGCGGGAGCTGATCGGCCTCCAGGGCACGGGCGGCGAGCTGTGGCGGGTCGCCGGCGTGAAGCTGTTCATGGACGGGACCATCGACAACGGCACGGCGTGGCTGGAGCGCCCCGACTGCCACGGCGAGTCCACGCACGCGTTCTGGCCGGACCCGGAGGCGTACACCCGGATCATCGGGGAGCTGCACCGGGCGGGCGTGGCGACGGCGACGCACGCGATCGGCGACGCGGCCGTACGGCACGTCCTGGACGCCGTCGAGAAGGCGCGGACCACCGGGGCGCCGGGGTGCGGCACCGGGTCGAGCACATCGAGACCGTGCCGGACGACACGCTGCGGCGCTTCGCGGAGCTGGGCGTCCTGGCGTCCATGCAGCCCACGCACTGCTGCGACTTCACGCGCGCCGACCACACCGACAACTGGTCGCGGCGGCTCGGCGAGGAGCGCGCCGCGCGCGCCTGGCGCTGCCGCGACCTGTCGGACTCGGGCGCCACCGTGGTCCTCGGCTCCGACTGGCCGATCGCGCCGTTCCCGCCGCTCGGCGTGATGGCCGGGGCCCGGCACCGGCGCCCGACCCGCGACCTCGGCCAGGCGCCGCACGGACCGGAGCAGGCGCTCACGCCGCTGGAGGCGCTGCGGGGCCTGACGACGGCGCCGGCGTACGCGGCGGGCGAGGAGCACGAGGCGGGCCGTCTCGCCGTCGGCTACCGCGCCGACCTCACGGTCCTGGCCGCCGACCCCCTGACCACCCCGTCCACGGAGCTCCCGGACGTCCCGGTCCGCCTGACGACGGTGTCGGGCCGGGTGACGTTCCGCGCGACGGACGTCTGACGGGCCCCGTCAGCCCCGGGTCAGGGACAGCAGGTCCCGCGCCGGACCCGTCGGGCGGTGGCCCGCCGGCCACACCGCCCGGAGGTCGCGGCGCAGCAGGACCCCTCCACCGGGATCGCCACGAGGCGCCGGGACGCCAGTTCCTCCGCGATCGCGAGCTCGCTGAGGACGGCGGGCCCGGCCCCGCTCACCGCCGCCGCCTTGACGGCGGTGGTGGAGGCGAGTTCGAGGAGCGGCTGCGCGAGGCCGCCGTGCGCGGAGAGCGCCGCGTCGAGGACCTGCCGGGTGCCCGAGCCGCGCTCCCGCAGGACCAGCGGGGTCGCGGCGAGCTCCGCCGGGTCGAGCGGGGCGCGCCGCCGGGCCCACGGGTGCGAGGGCGCGGCGACGAGCGCGAGCCGGTCGTGCGCGACGACCACCCGTCGAGGCCGTCCGGCACGGCGAGCCCCTCGACGAAGCCGACGTCCGCCTCGCCGGCGAAGAGGCGCTCCGCGACGGCCGCCGAGTTCCCGGCCTGGAGCGACACGGCGGTGTCGGGGCGCTGGGCGCGCAGCGCGATCAGCCAGCCCGGCAGCAGGTACTCGGCGATCGTCATGGACGCGGCCACCCGCAGCCGCGAGTCCCGCCGGCCGCGCAGAGCCTGCGCGCCCGCGTCGAAGGCCTCCGCCGCCTCGACGATCCGCCGCGCCCAGTCGGTGACGAGGGCGCCCGCGTCGGTGAGCCGGGAGCCGCGCGGCGAGCGGTCGAGGAGGGCGACGCCGAGCTGCCGCTCCATCGAGCGGATCCGGCTGCTGGCGGCGGGCTGGGTGATGCCGACCTCGCGGGCGGCCGCGCCGAGGCTGCCGTGCCGGGCGACGGCGAGGAGCAGTTCGAGCGCGCCGAGGTCGGGGACCCGGTGGGAGAGGCCCCGGTGGGACAGGGGTGCGACGCGCTGCTCATAAAGTCAGCTTATGGCCTCATAGCGACAAGATCCCTGGTGGGGGCCGTTCCGGCGCGAAACGATCGGGGCATGGCAAGCCACGCACCTTCCTCCCGTCCTCCGCGCGAGCGCGGGCGCCACCACCTCCGGCGCCCGGACGCACCGCTCCGTCCGTCACCTCGGACCCAACTGGTACGCCTCCGTGATGGGCACGGCCATCGTCGCCAACGCGGGCGTCGCCCTCCCGGTGGACGTCCCCGGCCTCCGTACGGCCTGCGCCGCGGTCTGGGCGCTGTCGCTCGCGATGCTGCTCGCCCTGCTCGCCGCCCGCTCCGCGCACTGGGCCCGCCACCGGGACCAGGCCCGCGCCCACCTCATGGACCCGGCGATGGCGCCGTTCTACGGCTGCCTGTCGATGGCGCTGCTCGCCGTCGGCGGCGGGACGCTGCTGGTGGGCCGGGACTGGATCGGGCTCCCGGCGGCCGTCGCCCTGGACGCCGTCCTGTTCACGGCGGGCACGGTGGTCGGCCTGGTGGCCGCGGTGACCGTCCCGTACCTCATGATCGTGCGCCACCGGATCGAGAACGCCTCGCCGGTGTGGCTGCTGCCGGTCGTCGCCCCCATGGTCTCGGCCGCGCTGGGCCCCCTGCTCCTGCCCCACCTGCCCGCCGGGCAGGCCCAGCAGACCCTGCTGATCGGCTGCTACGCGCTGTTCGGCGTCAGCCTGCTCGCCACCCTGGTCATGCTGCCGCTGGTCTTCGGACGGCTCGTCCTGGACGGCCCGCTGCCGCTCGCGCTCACCCCGACCCTCTTCCTGGTCCTCGGCCCCCTCGGCCAGTCGACCACCGCCGCGAACAAGTTCGCCGACGCCGCCGAGGGCGTGCTGCCCGCCTCGTACGCGCACGGCTTCGCCGCCTTCGCCGTCCTCTACGGGGTGCCCGTGATGGGCTTCGCCCTGCTGTGGCTGGCGCTCGCCGGGGCGATGGTGCTGCGGGCCCGGCGGCGGGGCATGGGCTTCGCGATGACCTTCTGGGCGTTCACGTTCCCGGTCGGGACCTGTGTGACCGGCGCCGAGGGCCTGGCCCAGCACACCGGCCTGGCCGCGTTCCGCTGGCTCGCGATCGGCCTGTACGCCCTGCTCCTGGCGGCCTGGCTGGTGGCGGCGTCCACACCGCGCGCGGCCTGTTCAGCGGCGCGCTGCTCGCGGGCCCCGCGCCGGCGCCGCCCGCACCGGGTGAGCACGCGCCCGTCGACCGGGGCGGCGGGCGCGGTGACGGTCGCGGCGCGCGCCCGTCCTACTCCTCCTCGGCCTCGACGTGGTCGCCGACGGCGACGACGAGGAGCCGGGTCCCAGGCTCGGTGGCGCGCCAGCGGTGGCGCACGCCGCCGGAGAGGTAGAGCGTGTCGCCGCGGCCGAGCCGGTGGGCGCGGCCCTCGGCCTCGACCTCGGCGGCGCCGTCGGCGACGTACAGCAGCTCGTCGTTCCGGTGCTGGAACTCGCGTCCCGCGTCCTGCTCGCCGGTGAACTCCACGGCGTGCAGCTGGTGGCGGCCGCGGACCAGCGACCGGACGCCCGGGGCAGGCCCGGGAGCGCTCCCCGACCGCACGACGTCGACGGTGCGGGAGGCCTCGGCGGCGGCGAGGAGCTCGCCGACCGTGGTCTCCAGGGCCTCGGCGACGAGTTCGAGGAGCGGCGGCTCGGCCGGGCGCGCTCGTTCTCGACCTGGCTGAGGAAGGGCACGGAGAGGCCGCTGCGGGAGGCGACGACGGCCAGGGTGAGCTGGAGCGCTCTGCGGCGCCTCTTGACGGCCGCGCCCACGCGGGGCGCTTCCTTCTCGTCCATGTCGGCTCCCTCCCTCTGCTCGTACCCGTGCGTACTCGTCGGTTACCTGAACCTTACGCAGCTTTGGGGCGGGGTTTCGCGTCGTGACGAAAAGGGGCGGTCGCCGTATACGTTCGGCGACCGCCCCTTTCAGCCAGTGAGGAGGAGGCGGGTCACCGCGGGGTGAGCTTCTCCGCGAGGCCGGGGTTGCGGTCCAGCCAGGCGCGGACGGCCTGCTGCTCCTTGCCCTTGCCGGTCTCCTGGATGACGGCTTCGAGGTCCGTGAGCTGCTTCTCGGTCAGCGAGAAGTCCTTCAGCCAGGCGCCGACCTCGGGGTTCTCCGCGGCGAAGCCCTTGCGGGCGAGGGTGTGGACGCCGTCGCCCTTGCCCCAGGCGCCCTTGGGGTCCTTGAGCTTCTTCAGGTCGTGGGCGGAGTAGGCCCAGTGCGGGGACCAGAGGGTGACGACGACGGGTTCCTTGCGGTCGTACGCGCGCTTGAGCTCGGCGAGCATGCCGGGCGTGGAGCCGTCGACGACCTCGTACTCGCCCTCCAGGCCGTACTCCTTGAGGACCTTGTCCTTGAGGAGGCCCATCATTCCGGCGCTGGGCTCGATGCCGACGATCCGGCCCTTGAACTGCCCGGCCTTCCCCTTGAGGTCGGCGAGGGAGTCGACGCCCTTGACGTACGAGGGGACGGAGAGTTCCAGGGAGGTGGGGCCGTACCAGGAGCCGAGGTCCTCCAGCTTGTTCTTGTACTTCTCCCAGTACTGGGCGTGGGTGACGGGGAGCCAGGCGTCGGTCTGGAAGTCGAGCTGCCCGCCGGCCAGGCCGGTGTAGAGGGCGCCGGCCTCCAGCTGCTTGGTCTCAACCTCGTAGCCGCGGCGCTCCAGGAGCTCCTTCCACAGGTACGTGGAGGCGATGCCCTCGTCCCAGGGGATGTAGCCGATGCTGACCTTCTTGCCGTGGCCGCCGTTCGGTCCCGAGGCGGAGGCCGGACCGCCGTTGCCGCCGAGGAAGCCCAGGCCGCCGGCGGCGAGGGCGAGGACGACGACGCCGACGAGGGCGGTGACGGGCTGCGGGCGGTGGGCCCGGAGCTTCGCCGCGGGCCGCCGGGCGCTCAGCGCGGCGCGGGCCTTGGCGGCGGCGCGGCGGCCCAGCGGGGAGACCTGGCGGCCGAGGGCGCCGGTCATCCGGTCGAGGTACATGGCGAGGACGACGATGGAGACGCCGGCCTCGAAACCGAGGCCGATGTCGACGTTGCCGATGGCGCGGTAGACGGCGCCGCCGAGCCCGCCGCCGCCGACCATGCCGGCGATGACGACCATGGAGAGGCCGAGCATGATGACCTGGTTGACGCCGGCCATGATCGTCGGCAGGGCGAGCGGGAGCTGCACGCGCAGCAGGGTGTTGCGCGGGGTGGTGCCGAACGCCTCGGCCGCCTCGACGAGTTCGCCGTCGACCTGGCGGATGCCGAGCTCGGTCATGCGCACGCCGGGCGCCAGCGCGAAGACGATGGTGGCGAAGATGCCGGGGACGACGCCGACGCCGAAGAAGATGATGCCGGGGATGAGGTAGACCATCGCCGGCATGGTCTGCATGAAGTCCAGGACCGGCCGCAGGACGGTGCTGACGGTCTTGGAGCGGGCCGCCCAGATGCCGAGGGGGACGGCGATCACCAGGGTGACGAGGGTGGCGACGAGGACGAGGGAGAGCGTCGCCATGGCCTCGTCCCACAGCTGGACCGAGTCGACGAGCGCGAGGCCCGCGAAGGCGAGGACACCGGCGGCGAGGCCGCGCAGCCACCAGGCGAGGACGGCGAGGATGCCGGCGAGGAGCAGCGGCTGGGGCGCGGACAGGACGGCGTCGACGCCGTCGTAGAGGCCGGTGACACCGGTGCTGACCGCGTCGAACAGCCAGGAGAACTGGGACTGGAGCCAGTCGACGGAGCTGTCGACCCACTGGCCGAGGGGAAGCCTAGGCACGGGCGGTCACCTCCTCGGCCGCCGGTCCGCCCAGCACGGCGAGAAGCTCTTCCTTCTGTACGACTCCGAGGGTGGAGCCGCCGGAGTCCTGGACGACCACCGGGTGCGGGCCCGAGGCCGCGAGGGCGCACAGGTCCACGAGGGGCGCGTCGGGGCCGACGGCCGGGGCGTCAGGTCGACCGGCCCGGTGGGCGCGGTCATGACGGCGGCGGCGGTGAGCACCCGGGAGCGGTCGACGTCCTGGATGAAGGAGGCGACGTAGTCGTCGGCGGGGCGGACGAGGATGTCCTCGGCGGTGCCCTGCTGGACGATCCTGCCGTCGCGCATGACGGCGACGCGGTCGCCGAGGCGCATGGCCTCGTTGAGGTCGTGGGTGATGAAGACGATGGTCTTCTTCAGCCGCTGCTGGAGCACGAGGAGCTGGTCCTGCATGTCGCGGCGGATCAGCGGGTCGAGCGCGCTGAAGGACTCGTCCATCAGGAGCAGGTCGGCGTCGGTGGCGAGGGCGCGGGCCAGGCCGACGCGCTGCTGCATGCCGCCGGACAGCTCGTCGGGCCAGGACTCCTCCCAGCCGGCGAGGCCGCACAGGCCGAGGGCCTCGGCGGCGCGGGTCTCGCGCTCGGCGCGGGGCACGCCCTGGACCTCCAGGCCGTAGGCGGCGTTCTCCAGGACGTTTCGGTGCGGGAAGAGCGCGAAGTGCTGGAAGACCATGCTGATCTTCCTGGAGCGGACCTCGCGCAGTTCACGGGGGGAGAGGGCGGTGAGGTCGCGGCCGTCGTGGAGGACCCGGCCCGCGGTGGGTTCGAGCAGGCCGTTGAGCATGCGCAGGAGGGTGGACTTCCCGGAGCCGGACAGGCCCATCACGACGAAGATCTGGCCGGGGTCGACGGTGAAGCAGGCGTCGACGACGGCCGCCGTCGTCCCGTCGGCGCGCAGCTCCTCGCGGTCGGCGCCGGCGGCGAGCCTGCGGACGGCTTCGTCGGGTCGTCTGCCGAACACCTTGTACAGATGGTCGGCCTGGAGCCTGGACACATACACCTCACGGGTAGGAACGAAGAACGGCCTCACCACCCCCGCGTGGCAGGCCGTGGAGCGGGCGGGATCGGCCCGCGGCCCGTCGCGTACGGACTCCTTTTCGTTGAATTCCGTACCGGGTTCCGCTCCGGGCCCGCGCCTGCCCGGCTTCACCGACCGCAAACGCAAAGGTGACGGGGGTCACGCGCGGGGTCACGCGCCGGGTCACGCGCGGGGAGGGCCGGGTCTGTCAGTGGGGTGCGGCATGATCGGGGGGTGACGCGACGCCTGATGCTCCTCGACACCGCCAGCCTCTACTTCCGCGCGTACTTCGGCGTGCCGGACTCCGTCCGGGCGCCGGACGGCACCCCGGTGAACGCCGTGCGCGGGCTGCTCGACTTCATCACCCGGCTCGTCCAGGACCACCGCCCCGACGATCTGGTCGCCTGCTGGGACGAGGACTGGCGGCCGCAGTGGCGGGTGGACCTGATCCCCTCGTACAAGGCGCACCGGGTGGCCGTGGAGACGGAGACGGGCCCGGACGAGGAGGAGATCCCGGACACGCTGTCCCCGCAGGTGCCGGTGATCGAGGAGGTCCTCGCGGCGCTGGGCATCGCCCGGGTCGGGGCCGCGGGGTACGAGGCGGACGACGTGATCGGGACCCTCGCGGGCCGCGCCGGGGGCCCGGTGGACATCGTCACGGGCGACCGCGACCTGTTCCAGCTGGTGGACGACGCCCGGGGCGTGCGCGTGCTGTACCCGCGCAAGGGCGTCGGCGACTGCGACCTGGTGGACGCGGAGCTGATCCGCGCGAAGTACGGGGTCCGCCCCGACCAGTACGCGGACTTCGCGGCGCTGCGCGGGGACGCCAGCGACGGGCTGCCCGGGGTGAAGGGCATCGGCGAGAAGACGGCGGCCCAGCTGATCACGGAGTACGGGGACCTGGCGGGCGTCCGGGCGGCGGCGGAGGACCCGGGCTCGAAGCTGACGCCGGCGAAGCGGCGCGGGATCGTGGAGGCGGCGGCGTACCTGGACGTGGCGCCGACGGTGGTGCGGGTCGCCGCCGACGTGGCGCTCCCGGAGTTCGACCCGGCCCTGCCGGCCGCCCCGCGCGACCCGGCCGCCCTGGAGACGCTGGTCAAGCGCTGGAACCTGGGGGCGCGGTGGGGCGCCTGCTGCCGGTCCTGGAGCGCTGACGCCGTCGACGCGGACGGCCGCGGACCGGCCGGAACCGCGGGTGGTCCATCACCGCTCGAGCCGCCCCTTGCCACGGGATGCTAGCTTAGGCATACCTAAGTTTGCAGAGTCAGGAGAGCCCGTGGCAGAGCAGCCGGCCCGCAAGGCACCGAAGGCCACCGAAGCGCGTGTGGTGCACACCGAGCGGATCACCCCGCACATGGTGCGGATCGTGCTGGGAGGCCCCGGGCTCGACGGCTTCGCGGCGGACACGTACACCGACCACTACGTGAAGCTGCTCTTCGCCCCGGAGGGCGTCTCCTACCCGGAGCCCTTCGACATGGAGCGGATCCGGGCGGAGTTCCCCCGGGAGCAGTGGCCGACGACGCGGACGTACACGGTGCGGGCCTGGGACCCCGTCCACCGCGAGCTGACGATCGACTTCGTGGTCCATGGCGACGAGGGCCTGGCGGGCCCGTGGGCGGCGCGCGCCCAGGCGGGCGAGACGGTGCGCTCCTCGGCCCCGGCGGCGGCTACGCGCCGGACCCGGCGGCGGACTGGCACCTGCTCGCGGGCGACGAGAGCGCGCTGCCCGCGATCGCGGCGGCCCTGGAGCAGCTGCCCGCCGGCGCGCGGGCGCACGTCTTCGTCGAGGTCTCGGACCCGGCCGAGGAGCAGAAGCTGGCGACGGCGGCGGGCGTCGAGGTCACCTGGCTGCACCGGGAGACCGCCCGGTGGGCGCGGCGCTGGTCGAGGCGGTCACGGCCCTGGACTTCCCGGCGGGCGACGTGCACGCCTTCGTCCACGGCGAGGCGGGCTTCGTGAAGGAACTGCGCCGACACCTGCGCCTCGACCGGGGCGTCGCCCGGGAGCGCCTGTCGATCTCGGGCTACTGGCGCCTGGGCAAGACGGACGAGGGCTGGCGCGCGATGAAGCGCGAGTGGAACGACCAGGTGGAGCGCGAGCAGGACAACTGACGAGCTCACCGACTCAGGAGCTGACGAGCTGACGAGCTGACCCGCTCGCAAGCTCACGAGCGGGAGAACCGGGCCGAAGGGGTCCGGGGCCGTGACGGCCCCGGACCCCTTCGCCGTCCCTCACCCCTCCGCCTCTCCCCATCTGCCTCTCCCCCGCCCACCTCTTCCCCATCTGCCTCTCCCCCGCCCACTTCTCCCCCGTCCGCCTCTCCCCCGTCGCCTACCTCTCCCTCGCCCCGCAGCGCCTCGCCGAACGTGCTCTCCGAGGCGTCCGTGTGGGCCAGGCGGCGCAGCGCGGAGAACATCGCGTCGCCGAGCACCGTGCCGACGACCGCGCTCTCCACGAGCTCCTCCCGCGCCACGTGGTGCGCCACATAGTCCAGATCGGCCCGCGCCACTCCCTCCGCCGCCTCCGCGTAGGCGTCCAGGACCTCGGCGAACCGGCCGTGCCCGAGCTCGTCGAGCGCCACGAGGGTCATCGCGAGGGCCTCCGCCGCCGGGCCCGAAGGGTGCGTGTGCCAGCCTCGCGCCTCGATCAGCCCGGCGACCGTCTTCCGCGCCTCCTCGATGCCGTCGCCGGGTTCACGGTCGTAGCGCGGCACCAGCGGCTTCGTCGCGGCGCCCAGCACGTCGTGCACCGGCCGCTCCGGGTCGTCGACCGCCGTGACCACGTCACGGACCGCCGCCACCGACAGGTTGCCCACATCGATGAGCGCCCGGATCAGGCGGAGCCGCCGCACATGCGTCTCTCCGTACGAGGCCTGGTTCGGGCTCGTCAGTTCCCCGGCGGGCAGCAGTCCTTCCCGTACGTAGAACTTGATCGTCGGCACCGACACCCCGGTCGTGCGACTCAACTCTCCGATGCGCAACGCGTGTTCACCTTCCCGGTCTCTCCCCGGCCTTGCCGACCGACGCCCCCATCATAGATAGTGGCGCTATCAGATAGTGGCGAGTGCCACTATCCATACCTTCACGGGGGATCCGTATGTCCGCGCTGTCCTCAGCGTCCTCGCACCCTTCGCCGCCTTCGCCCTCCTCCCCGGACCCGCGCACCGCGCTCGCGCCCGTGTCCGTGCCCCTGCCCCGGCTGCACCGCCCCTTAGTCTGGTTCGCGGCCTCGATGGGCGTCCTCGCCCTCGTCTCCGCCGTCGGCATAGCCGTCGACGACCGGATGCTGGTCGGCGTCCCCATCTGGACGAAACCCTTCAAGTTCTCGGTCTCGTTCGTCGCCTACAGCCTCTCCCTCGCCTGGATGCTCTCGCTGCTCCCCCGCGGCCGGCGGGCCGGCTGGTGGGCCGGGACGGTGGTCACCGCCGCCAGCGCCCTCGAAATGGTGCTGATCACCCTCCAGGTGATCCGCGGCACCCAGAGCCACTTCAACCAGGCGACCCCCTTCGACGCCGCCGTCTTCCAGACCATGGGCGGCACCGTCGTCGCGCTGTGGCTGGGCGCCCTGGTCATCGCCGTCCTCCTGCTCCGCGCCCGGATCCTCGACCGGGCCATGGCCTGGGCCGTCCGGCTGTCCTCCTCATCGCCCTGGCGGGCGCGGCCATCGGCTTCCTGATGGTCCAGCCGACCCCGGAGCAGCTCACGTCCGACAACCCGCCGATCGTGGGCGCCCACAGCGTCGGCGTCCCCGACGGCGGCCCCTCCATGCCGCTGACCGGCTGGGCGACCACCGGCGGCGACCTGCGCATCCCGCACTTCTTCGGCATGCACGCGCTCCAGCTGCTCCCCTCCTGCTGATCGCCCTGTCCGCCCTCGCCACCCGCTTCCCGGCCCTCACCCGCCTTGCCGACGAGCGCGTACGACTGCGCCTCACCCTCACGGCCTCGGCCGCCTACGCCGCGACCTTCGCCCTCCTCACCTGGCAGGCCCTCCGCGGCCAGGCCCTGTCCGCCCCGGACACCACGACCCTCACCGCCGCGGCCACGATCGTCCTCCTGACCGCAGCGGCCACCACCCTGTCCCTCCGCACCAAGAGGGCCAAGGCCTGACCGCCCCCTCGCCCCCTCCTCCCCCTCCCGCCCTCCCGCCCTCCCGTCCGATACTCGCCCCCACCCCGGCGGACTCCGGCAGAACTCCACCTCAGCCGGGCGGTCTACCCTGACCGGATGCCAGACATCGACCGGGCCGTGGGCGCCGTACTGGGTTCCGCCGTGGGTGACGCGCTGGGCGCCCCCTTCGAGTTCGGGCTCCCCGGCGTGTTCCGGGAGCGGTTCCCGGACGGCGTCGGGGAGTTGTGCGGGGGCGGCGGCTGGGATCCCGGCGAGGCGACGGACGACACCCAGATGGCCGTCCTGCTCGGGGAGTCACTCCTCGAACGGGGCGGCCTCGACCTGCCCGACGCCTTCGCCCGCTTCCGGCGCTGGGCCTCCGCCGACCCCAAGGACATCGGCCTCCAGACCGAACAGGTCCTCCTCGGCGGCGACCCCTGGGACATCGCCGCCGCCCTGCACTTCCAGACCAACGGCCGCGCCGCCGGCAACGGTTCACTGATGCGCGCCTCGACCTCTGCCGTCTACTTCGCGGCACGAGGACGAGACGACAATGACCGCGGCCCGCCGCCCATGCCGGGCCCGCACCCCACGCCCGCCCGTGTGGGCAATCGTCCCGCAGGGCGGGACGGGTGGGCACACGGGACGGCGCCCTCTAGCGGCGCCTCCGCGTTCCGAAGCCTGGACCCGCACCCCTGTGCACAGCTCGCACGGGGTGCGGGTCCAGGCGCGTAAGCCTCTGGCGCCGGCAGGGCGCGGGTCCGTTGTGCCCACCCGTTCCGCCCCAGCGGAACGATTGCCCACAACGGGGGCGGCGACACCGACACCGTAGTCACCGGCACCCTCGCCGGCGCGCTGTACGGCCCCGCCTCCATCCCCACCCGCTGGACGACCCCCCTCCACGTCCCCCTCCCCGGCTTCGCCGACCGGGTACTGCGCACCCCGGAACTGCGAGCTCTGGCCGAGGCCCTGGCCGGAGGCTGCTGAACGGTCCGTCAGGAGGTGGGCCGTCTGCGGGTTGCGGGCGGGAAGAGGCGCGCGGCGTCACCGCCGGTTGTCACTTCCGCGCGCGGACCCTGGCCAGGACCTCGCGATCCGGCTGGAGGGTGAGGCTGGGGACCGGGCGTATTTCCTGGGGGGTGAGGTCCAGGTCGTAGCGGCGGGCGAGGACCGCGAGGACGAGGACGGATTCGACGAGGGCGAAGCGGGTGCCCAGGCAGACGCGGGGGCCGCCGCCGAAGGGGTACCAGGCGTACTCCGGTATCTGCTCGGCGGGTTCGCCGTCGTCTCCGGTGAGCCAGCGCTCGGGGCGGAAGGCCTCCGGGTCCCCGTACCAGCGGGGGTCGCGGTGGGTGGCCCACTGGCTGGACCAGACGCGGGTCCCGGCGGGGACGGGGGTGCCGCCGAGGGTGGCGCCCTCCTTGGCCAGGCCGGTGAGGAGCCAGATCGTGGGGTAGAGCCGCAGGGTCTCCTTGATGACGGCCTGGGTGTAGGTGAGGGAGGCGTAGTCGTCGTGGCCGGGCTCGTGGTCGGCGAGGACGCGGTCGAGCTCCTCCGTGAGGGCGTCGCGGACCCGGGGGTTGCGGGAGAGGAGGTACCAGGCCCAGACGAGGGTGGAGCTGGTGGTCTCGTGGCCGCCGATGTAGAGGGTGACGGTCTCGTCGCGGATCTCCTGGTCCGAGAGGGGCGCACCCGTCTCGTCGCGGGCGGCGAGCAGCCGGCTGAGGAGGTCGGGGCGCTCCGTGTCACCGTCGCGGTGGCGGGAGACGACGCGGGAGACCTCTGCGTCGATGACGGCGGTCGCGCGCTTGATGCGGGCGCGGCCCGGGGTGGGCACCCAGTCGGGCAGCACCGCCCCGAGGCCGCTGAACTCGGCGCCGATCTCCTTCTGCGCGATGTCCATCGCCTGCCCGATGGCCTCGGCGTCGGCGGCGGTGTCGACGCCGAAGATGGTGCGGACGGCGATGAGCTGGGTGAGGGCCGCCATCTCCTTCTTGATGTCGACCTGCTCCCCGTCGGACCAGCGGTCGGCGAGGGCCACGGCGCACTCCGTCATGGTCGCCGCGTAGGACCGGACCTGCTTGGGGCGGACGGAGGGCTGGACGAGGGAGCGCTTGCGTCGCCAGTCGGCTCCCTTGGAAACGATGACGCCGTTGCCGAGGAGGGTACGGAAGGCGATGCCGAGGTCCGGCTGGTCGAAGCTGCGCTCGACCTCGGTGAGGAGCTCCCCGACCGTGTCGGGGTGGGCGATGAAGAGGGACTGCTTGCCGCCGAAGCGCCAGCGGACGAAGTCCCCCCGCTCCCGGAGCTGTTCGAAGAAGGCGAGGGGATCCTTGCCGAAGGCGGGAAGGTTGCCGAGGAGGGGCACGCCTCGCGGCCCGTCGACGAAGACCGGAGCCGGAGGCGAGGAGGGAGCCGGAGGCGAAGACTGAGACGGAGACGGGGACGGGGACGGGGACGGGGACAGAGCTGGAGACGGGGACGGGGACGGCGTCCGCGCCTCGCCCGGGGCAGGCCCCGAAGGCTCCCCCGAGGGCTCCCCCGGCGTCTGACCCGGTGCCCGCCCCGACGCCCCCTCCGGCCGTCCTTCGTCCTGCTTCCCGGCGCCCGGACCGGCGTGCGTGGTCATTGCGCGTCCCCTCCCCAACTGACGTTCCCTGCTTGGGAGTCCATGCAAGCGGAAGGGCAGGCCCCCGCGCCACCCCTGTGGACGAGGACCTGTGGACAACTCCTGTCGGCACGACGGGAAGGGGCCCGTGGCGCATGCGCCACGGGCCCCTTCGTGAACCGACGGGCCGTCAGCCGACCGAGCTGTAGGCCACGACGCCGCGCAGCAGTGAGTCCACCGCCTTGCGGGCGTTCTTGGCGACCGTGCTGTTCTCCTTGGGCGCCGCCGCGCGATCTGGCCGAGGACGTCGATCACCTGCTTGCACCAGCGGACGAAGTCGCCCGCGGGCATCTCCGCCTCGCGGAGGACCTCGTCGAGGCTCTTCTCGGAGGCCCACTGGTAGGCGGCCCAGGCGAAGCCGAGGTCGGGCTCGCGCTGGCCGACGCCGCCCTCCGCCTGGTTGATCTTGAACTCCTCTTCGAGGGCGTCCAGCCGGCCCCAGATCCGGACCATCTCGCCGAGCGCGGCCTTGGCGTTGCCCGTGGGCAGCTTGGGGGCGACGGCGTCGTCGGCCTGCCGCGCCTCGAACACCAGCGCGGAGACGCAGGCGGCGAGTTCGGCCGGGGTGAGGCCCTCCCAGACGCGGTCGCGGAGGCACTCGCTCGCCAGCAGGTCGAGCTCGCCGTAGAGCCGGGCGAGCCGCTTGCCGTTGTCGGTGACCTCGTCCCCGCGCAGGTAGTCGAGCTCGGTGAGGAGCGCGACGATCCGGTCGAAGGTGCGGGCGATCGTGTTGGTGCGGCCCTCGATGCGCCGCTCCAGCTGCTGGGTGTCGCGCTGGAGACGGTGGTAGCGCTCGGCCCAGCGGGCGTGGTCCTCGCGCTCGTCGCAGCCGTGGCAGGGGTGCGCGCGGATCTCGGTGCGCAGCCGGGCGATCTCGCGGTCGTCGGCCGCCGCGGCGCTGCCGCCGGTGGCGCTCGGGGTTGATGTGCCCGGCCTTGCTCCGCAGGGCGGAGGCGAGGTCGCGGCGGGACTGCGGGGAGCGCGGGTTGAAGGACTTGGGGATCCTCATGCGCTCCAGCGCCTCGACCGGCACCGGGAAGTCGATGGAGGCGAGCCTCTTGACCTGCCGCTCGGCGGTGAGGACGAGGGGGCGCGGCCCGTCGTGGTGCTCGAAGCCGCGGTGGCCGTTGGTCCGGCCGGCCGGGATGCCGGGGTCGAGGACGAGCGCGAGGCCCGCGAACTTGCCGGTGGGGACGTGGATGACGTCGCCGGGCTTGAGCTTCTCCAGGGAGCTGGCGGCCTGGGCGCGGCGCTGGGCGGCGCCCTGCCGGGCCAGTTCGGTCTCGCGGTCCTTGAGGTCGCGGCGCAGCCGCGCGTACTCCTCGAAGTCCCCGAGGTGGCAGGTCATGCCCTCGCGGTAGCCCTGGAGTCCTTCCTCGTTCCGCTGGACCTGGCGCGAGATGCCCACGACGGAGCGGTCGGCCTGGAACTGGGCGAAGGAGGTTTCCAGCAGCTCGCGGGAGCGGTGCCGGCCGAACTGCTCGACGAGGTTGACCGCCATGTTGTACGAGGGCTTGAAGCTGGAGCGCAGCGGGTACGTGCGCGTGCCGGCGAGTCCGGCGAGGTGGGCGGGGTCGAGTCCGCGCTGCCAGAGCACGACGGCGTGGCCCTCGACGTCGATGCCGCGGCGGCCGGCGCGTCCGGTGAGCTGGGTGTACTCGCCGGGGGTGATGTCCGCGTGCTGCTCGCCGTTCCACTTGACGAGCTTCTCCAGGATCACCGTGCGCGCGGGCATGTTGATGCCGAGCGCGAGGGTCTCGGTGGCGAAGACGGCCTTGACGAGGCCGCGGACGAAGAGCTCCTCGACGACCTCCTTGAAGGTGGGGAGCATGCCGGCGTGGTGGGCGGCGATGCCCCGCTCCAGGGCTTCGAGCCACTCGTAGTAGCCGAGGACGTGGAGGTCCTCGGTGGGGATCGCGGCCGTGCGGGCCTCGACGATCTCGCGGACGCGCTCCCGCGCCTCGTCGTCGTTGAGCCGGAGTCCGGCGTAGAGGCACTGCTGGACCGCGGCCTCGCAGCCGGCGCGGCTGAAGATGAAGGTGATGGCGGGCAGCAGTCCCTCGGCGTCGAGGCGCTCGATGACCTCGGGGCGGCCGGGGGTCCAGATGCGGGAGCGCTGGCGGCGCTCGCGCTCGCGGTCGGCCTCGCGGACCATCTTGCCGCGCCGCCGCTCGCGCGGGTTGTACGTGCGCGTGTTCTCGGTGCGGGCGAGGCGGAGGAGGTCGGGGTTGACCTCGCGCCGGGACGCGCCGCGGCCGCCGTGGTCGGTCTCCTCCTCGAAGAGGTCGTACATCCGGCGTCCGGCGAGGACGTGCTGCCAGAGGGGTACGGGGCGGCTCTCCGAGACGATGACCTCGGTGTCGCCGCGGACGGTGTCGAGCCAGTCGCCGAACTCCTCGGCGTTGGACACGGTCGCGGAGAGCGAGACGAGGGTGACCGATTCGGGGAGGTGGATGATCACTTCCTCCCAGACGGCGCCGCGGAAGCGGTCGGAGAGGTAGTGGACCTCGTCCATCACCACGTATCCGAGGCCGGAGAGGGCCTGGGATCCCGCGTACAGCATGTTGCGCAGGACCTCGGTCGTCATGACGACGATCGGGGCGTCGCCGTTGACGCTGTTGTCGCCGGTGAGCAGGCCGACCTTGTCGTTGCCGTACCGCTTGACGAGGTCGGCGTACTTCTGGTTCGACAGCGCCTTGATGGGCGTCGTGTAGAAGCACTTGCGGCCCTGGGTGAGGGCGAGGTGGACGGCGAACTCGCCGACGATGGTCTTGCCGGAGCCCGTGGGCGCGGCGACGAGCACGCCCTTGCCCGCTTCGAGTGCCTGACAGGCCTCGATCTGGAAGGGTCCAGACCGAAGTCGTACAGCTCGCGGAAGGGTGCCAGTGCGGTGCGCTGCTCGGCGTTGCGGGCGCGGGCGGCCGCGTACGCCTCGGCTGGTGTGAGGTCCTCTGTCATCTTGTCGTCGAGCCTACCCGCCACCTGTGACAGTGACGCGATCTTTATCGAGGGGATGCGGAGGGTGTGGTTCCGGGGGGTGAATTCCCTGGTCACGAGGACGGTCCCCCCGGACGGTGTCCGGAGGGACCGTGAAGGACCGACCGTGGAGGCTCGGCCGGGGGGCCGTACGGGATCAGGTGACGTCGTCGTACCCGTTGAGGCGCTGGGCGCCCGTTCCGCCGTGCTCCCCGGTGGACTGCTCGGGCAGGGTGCGGGCGGCGCCCACGGGCTCCACGGCTCCGACGGCCTCGGGGGTGAGGTCGAGCGAGGAGGCCTCGTCGTCGTCGAGCTCGGCGTCCGGGTTGGCGCGCTTGCGCCGCCGGTCGTTGAGGAGGGAGAAGGCGACGGCCCCGAAGTACAGGATCGTGATCGGCCCGGCGAGGGCGATCATGCCGACGGGGTCGGTGGTCGGGGTGATGACGGCGCCGAAGATGAAGACGCCCATGATCACGCCGCGCCACCAGCCGGCCATGCGGCGGCCGGAGAGGACGCCGGTGAGGTTCAGCATCACCAGGACGAGCGGGAGCTCGAAGGCGAGGCCGAAGACGAGCACCATGCGCAGGGTGAAGTCGAGGACGTCGCCGAGCGAGAGGATGTTCGCGGAGCCCTCGGGCGTGAGGCTGATGAGGACCTTCACGCTGACCGGGAGGATGAGGTACGCGAGGTAGGCGCCGGCGGCGAAGAGCGGCACGGCCGCGCCGACGAAGGCGTACGTGTACTTCTTCTCGTTCTTGTGCAGTCCGGGCGCGATGAAGGCCCAGAGCTGGTAGAGCCAGACGGGGCTGGCGACGACGAGGCCCGCCGTCAGGGACAGCTGGATCGTCGTGCTGAAGGGGGCCATCAGCGTGTTGAAGGACACGATGGCGCAGTTGCCGCCGTTGCTGTTGACGCCCGGCGGGCAGGTGGGCACCGATCGCGTCAGGAACTGCATGAGCTCCTCGCTGTACACGAGGGCCACGATCGTCACCGCGGTGATGGCGAGGAGACCCTTCGCCAGTCGGTTGCGGAGTTCACGCAGGTGCTCCACGAGGGGCATCCGGCCCTCGGGATCCTTCTCCTGCTTGCGGGCAGACTTGAGCAACCCACGTCCTCATCTCGTGCGGCAGGCCGCCGCACGGTGCGGCGGCCGCGGCGGACCGGGTCAGCGCTTGGTGGTGTCCGAGGGCTCGGCCACGGGACGCGCGCTGGTCACGTCGCCGGGGGCGGCCTGGATGGTGCGCGGGGCGGCTTCCTGCGTCCCGGCCTGCGGCGGGTCGGCGGGGGCGCTCTGCTGGTCTTCCGCCTTCATCGCCTTGGCCTCGCTCTTGAGGATGCGGGCCGACTTGCCCAGCGAGCGGGCCATGTCGGGAAGCTTCTTGGCGCCGAACAGGAGGATGACGACGACGAGAATGAGGATGATCTCGGTGGGGCCGAGCCTACCCATAGCTGTTTACCTTCTTCACCGAGGCGACATGGAGTGCGTGCCCGGCGGGTCGGACATGCGTCCGGCCACCGCGCTGCCTGCGATCGTAACCCGCAGGAGTAAACGCGGGGCAATGCCCGTGCATACTCCCGATTGCGCCCCACGGGACCTGACCGGGGCCGCTTCACGCAGCGTACGGCACGGGCTCAGCGGAGCGACTCACCGGTGCGGGCGAGGCCGACGGCGGCGGTCTCCAGCTCTTCGGCGGCCCGCTGGATCCGCTCCGTGGTGCGGGCCACTTGACGGCCGAGGCGCTGGACCTCCAGGAACACCTTGACGGCGAGGACGCCGAGGACGGCGAGGCCGAGGAAGCCGAGGGCGATGGCGAGCATGGGCCAGAACATGTGCTGAGCCTAGACGTTGCGTGCGCGCGGATCGTTCAGACGGTGGTGTGGAGGCGCAGGGTGCGGACTCCGCCGCCGGTGAGGAGTTCGACGATGCGCTCGCCCGCGGGCTTGCGGACGGAGCTGCCGCACTCGGGGCAGGTGAAGGAGTAGAAGGTGGTACGGCGGCTGGCCCCGATGGCCAGCCGCAGGGAACTCGCGGAGAGTTCGAAGCGCGAGCGGCAGTCGGGGCAGGCGGCCTTGAAGAGGACCGGGGCCATGGACGCCGCAAAACCGTGCATCGCGGACATCTCCCTCATCTCTCTCGACTCTGGCATCACGTCAGTATCAGCGTCCCCGGGGCGGGGAACGTCACACTCCCTCGTACGCGGCGAGCGCGGCGGCCGCCGCCGTCCTCGCGCTGTCGGCCAGCTCCGCCGGTGCGACGATCCGCCCGTCGCTGCCGAGCCGCAGCGCCAGCCTGCGCAGCGAGGCCGGGTCCGGCGTCCGCAGCGTGATCCGCAGCCCGCCGTCCTGCAGCTCCTCGGCCCGGTCGTGCGGGTAGTACTCGGCGACCCAGCGCCCGCCGGGCCCCACCTCGACCACGACCTCCGGGTCGTCGGCCGACGGCTGCACCAGGCCCTCGGAGAGGTCGCGCAGCTCCAGCTCCGGCGGCGCCGCGTGCTCGTCGAGGATCCGGATCTCGACGACCCGGTCGAGCCGGAAGGTCCGGCGCGCCTCGGAGAGCCGGCACCACGCCTCCATGTAGGTGTGGCCGACGGCGAAGAGCCGGATCGGGTCGACCTCGCGCTCGGTGAGCTCGTCGCGCGCGGGCGAGTAGTACCGCACCCACAGCCGTCTGCGCTCCGAGATGGCCCGGTCGACCTCGGCGAAGACCCCGCCCTCGGACTCGAAGGTCACCGAGAGCCGGGCGCTGGCCCCGGCGGCCTCCCCGGCCGCCGCCTCCAGCTTGGCCGTGGCGCGCAGCAGGGCGTCCCGGTCGCCCTCCCGGAGCCCCGGCAGGGTCGCGACGGCCCGGGCGGCCACGAGCAGCGCGGTCGCCTCGTCGGCGGCGAGCCGCAGCGGCTCCGCCACGTCGTCCGGGTTGTGCCACCAGATCCGGTCGCCGTCGGTGTCGATGTCGAGGAGGTCGCCGCCCCGGAAGCTGGTGCCGCACATGGGCAGCACGTCCAGGTCGGAGATCAGCTCGTCCTCGGTGATCCCGAAGGCGCGCGCCACGTCGGCGACGTGGGCGCCGGGGCGCTCACGGAGATAGGTGACGAGGGAGAGCATCCGCCTCGTCTGGTCGATCGCGTTGGCAGCCATGCGGTACGTCTCCCCCTCAGCCCTTGGCCACGGCGCGCAGCCGCTCCACCACGTCGGCCCGCAGATCGGCCGGTTCCAGTACGACGACGTCGGGGCCGAACTCGACGAGCCAGGCGTCGAGCCCGTGCCCGTACGGGATCTCCAGCTCGTCCCAGCCGTCGTCACCCTCGGTCACGGCCTGGGCACGGGCCCGCAGCGGATAGCCGCAGCCGCCCGCAGCCGGATCCGCGCGGAGCGGGTGGCGGTCTCGCCGGCCCAGCTCTCGACGGTCTCCCGGACGGTCACGACGTCGGGCACGGGCACGGTGAAGGCGCCGGCCCGGGAGCGGACCTTGCCCGTGATGCGGGAGAGCCGGAAGACGCGCTCGGCACCGCGGTCGCGGTCCCAGCCCGCCAGGTACCAGTGGCCGCGCCAGCATTCGAGGGTCCAGGGCTCGACGTGGCGGGTCTCGGGGCGGGCGGCGTTGGCCTTGCGGTAGTCGAAGACGACGGGCCGGCGGTCGCGGCAGGCCAGCATGAGCGGCTCGAAGGCGGCCTCGCGGACCGGGATGCGCGGTTCGAGGGCGCTGGGCTGGGTGTCGTACGAGTCCTCCGCCTCGGGCATGCCGGCGGCGCGGAGCTTCTGGAGGGCGCCGCTGGCGGCCCCGGCGAGCCGGGCCTGCTGCCACACCTGGCGGCGAGGCCGAGCGCGGCGGCCTCCTCGGCGTCGAGGGTGATCGGCGGCAGCCGGTTGGAGTCGCGGCGGGCGAGGTAGCCCGTCTCGCCCTCCAGGTTCTCGACGGTCTCGATGACCAGGCCGAGCTCCCTCAGGTCGTCCTTGTCCCGCTCGAACATGCGGTTGAAGGCATCGTCGCCGCTCGCTTCGAGGTACGCCTCGATGGAGCCGCGGAGCTCCCGCTTGCTCAGCGGGCGACGCGTCCCGAGCAGGCACAGCGCGAGATTCATCAGCCGCTCGGACTTGGCAATCGCCATCGCCGCCCCGCACCCTTCCGCCGGATCCACTTCTCGGACGTCCGACCGTACCGCTCCGGGGTCTCGGGACAAAAGCCGAGGGCCCCCGCCGTGGAGGCGGGGCCTCGGAGGACCGTCACCGGTCCGGTACGTCCGATCAGACGGCGACCAGGTCGCAGACGAAGATCAGCGTCTCGCCCGGGGCGATCGCGCTGCCCGCGCCACGGTCGCCGTAGGCGAGGTGGGCGGGGATGATCAGCTCGCGGCGGCCGCCGACCTTCATGCCCTGGACACCCTGGTCCCAGCCGGAGATGACCTGGCCGACGCCGAGCTTGAACTGCAGCGGGTGCCGCGGTTCCAGGAGGAGTCGAACTCCTCGCCCGTGGAGAAGGCGACGCCCACGTAGTGGACCTGCACGAAGTCACCGGCCTTGGCGACCTCGCCGTCGCCCTCCCAGATGTCCCTGATCTTCAGGTCCTTCGGCGGCTCGCCACCCGGGAAGTCGACCTCGGGCTTCTCGATGCTCACTGAACTGCTCCTCAAACTGATGAACCGCGCGACGATGGAACCGCGCGAACGGACAGTCTTACACCTTCGTCAGGATGTCCACGGCGAAGACCAGCGTGGAGTTCTTCGGAATGCCCTGCTGCTCCTTGTCGCCGAAGGCCTCCGACGGCGGGGCGACGATCAGGACGCGGCTGCCGACCTTCTTGCCGACGAGACCGTCCTTGAGGCCCTTCAGCGTGAGCTGCGGGAGCGGGAAGTTCGCGGGCTTGCCCGTGGTGTAGGTCGAGTCGAAGACCTTGCCGTCCTTCCACAGGGCGGCGACGTAGTTCACGACGACCGTGTCGGTGGCCTTGACGGGCTCGCCGTTGGCCTCGAGGACGTAGTTCGAGACGAGCTTGGTCGGCGGGTCCGTCTTCGGGAAGGTCAGCGAGGGGGCCTTGCCGTCGGTGTTCGTACCGACCTTCGGCAGGTTCTTGTCCTCCTGGGCGACCGGGGTGCCCGTGGCGGACTTCGGGATCGTCACGGACTTCACGATGTCCACGACGAAGACGAGGGTGGCGTTGGGCTTGATGCTGGGCGGCGAGCCGGCCTCGCCGTAACCGAGCGCCGGCGGGATGCCGATCTCGATGCGGCTGCCGACCTTCTGGCCCTCCAGGCCCTTCTCCCAGCCCTGGATGACCTTGCCCTCACCGAGCGTCACCGAGAAGGGCTGGCCGCGGTCGAAGCTGTTGTCGAAGGGGGTGGTCCCGTCCCAGGCCTGGCCCAGGTAGTTGACCGAGAGCGCGTCGCCCTTCTTCGTCACCGCGCCCTTGCCCTCGCTGATGACGTTGACCTTGAGGTCCTTGGGCGGGTCGCCCTCGCCCTTGGAGAGGGTCGGCTTCTCCCCGAACTTCTGCCCCGCGGTGATGGCGGGCAGTCCGTTCTTCATCGAGGCGGAATCGGAGCCCTTGTCGTCGCTGCCGCACGCCGCTGTGGAGAGCAGCAGCAGCGGGACGACGAGAAGGCCGGCAAGTCGGCGCACGTGTTCCTCGGATCTCAGACGGCACAGTAGTTGTGCCGACACTCTAGGCGTTCCTCCTGTCACGTCGAGGGCCCCGCACGCCGAACGTGCGGGGCCCGGGGGGTCGATACGACCTGACTACATTCCGGCGATCAGCTTTTCCACCCGGTCGTCGACGGAGCGGAACGGGTCCTTGCACAACACCGTGCGCTGCGCCTGGTCGTTGAGCTTGAGGTGGACCCAGTCGACGGTGAAGTCCCGCCGCTGCTCCTGCGCGCGGCGGATGAAGTCGCCGCGCAGCCGGGCCCGAGTGGTCTGCGGGGGCACCGACTTGCCCTCGAAGATCTTCAGGTCGTTGCAGACGCGGGCCGCCTGCCCGTTCTTCTGGAGCAGGTAGTACAGCCCGCGACGACGGTGGATGTCGTGGTAGGCGAGGTCTATCTGCGCGACCCTCGGGTTCGACATGGTCATGTTGTGCTTGGCCCGGTAGCGCTCGATGAGCCGGTGCTTCATGACCCAGTCGATCTCGGTCTCGATCCGGTCGAGCCGCTCGCTCTCGATCGCGTCGAGCGTACGGCCCCAGAGCTCCAGGACCTGGGCGACCGTGCCGGAGCGGATGCCCCGGCGGTCGACGAAGTCCACGGCCTTCTCGTAGTACTCGCGCTGGACCTCCAGCGCGGAGGCCTCCCGGCCGCTGGCGAGCCGGACCTTGCGCTGGCCCGTGATGTCGTGGCTGACCTCGCGGATCGCCCGGATCGGATTCTCCAGGGTCAGGTCGCGCATCACGGTGCCCGCCTCGATCATGCGGAGCACGAGGTCGGTGGCGCCGACCTTGAGCAGCATGGTCGTCTCGGACATGTTGGAGTCGCCGACGATGACGTGCAGCCGGCGGTAGCGCTCGGCGTCGGCGTGCGGCTCGTCCCGGGTGTTGATGATGGGCCGCGAGCGGGTGGTGGCCGAGCTGACGCCCTCCCAGATGTGCTCGGCGCGCTGGGAGACGCAGTAGACCGCGCCACGCGGGGTCTGGAGGACCTTGCCCGCGCCGCAGATGAGCTGCCGCGTCACGAGGAAGGGAATGAGGATGTCCGCGAGCCGGGAGAACTCCCCGTGGCGGGCGACGAGATAGTTCTCGTGGCAGCCGTAGGAGTTTCCGGCCGAGTCGGTGTTGTTCTTGAAGAGGTAGACGTCGCCCGCGATTCCCTCCTCGTGCAGGCGGCGTTCGGCGTCGACGAGCAGGCCCTCGAGAATGCGCTCGCCGGCCTTGTCGTGGGTGACCAGTTCGGTCACGTTGTCGCATTCCGGCGTTGCGTATTCCGGATGCGAACCCACGTCCAGGTACAGGCGGGCGCCGTTCCGCAGGAAGACATTGCTGCTGCGGCCCCATGACACGACACGGCGGAAGAGGTAGCGCGCCACTTCGTCAGGAGACAGTCGGCGCTGTCCCCTGAACGTGCACGTGACGCCGTACTCGTTCTCCAGCCCGAAAATGCGGCGGTCCATGTCTGAACATTACGCCTGACGGCGTGCGCTGAAACCGGGTTGGACGTTCCCGTTTCGATCATTTTCCGATCAGTGCGTGTTCTTTTCGGCGTGTACGGCGGCGGGAACGGTCTCTCCGTCGGCGTGTCGCACGGGTCCGCGCGGGTGCAGGACCCGCCCCGTGGCCAGCAGGACCAGCAGCGCGACGAGACCGCCCGCGCCGGCCACGGCGAACCCGGCCGCCGTCCCGGCCAGTTCGACCGCGGGTCCCGCGACGGCGGAGCCGAGGGCCGCGCCGACGCCGAAGGTGGTGACGAGCCAGGAGAAGGCCTCGGTGACCGTGCCGCTCGGGGCGTGCCGGTCGACCACGATGAAGGCGCAGGCGAGGACGGGGCCAGGAAGAACCCGGAGAGCACCGAGAGGCCGGTCATGGCGACGGGGCCGGGGGTCAGCACGAGCGGCAGGTAGCAGACCGCGAGGAGGCCCACGAGGACCCGCAGCCGCCGCTCGGGCGCCCCGGCCCACTGCCGGGCGCCGTAGAGGACGCCGCCGGCCAGCGCGCCGAGGCCCAGGGCGGCCATCAGCCAGCCGTACACGGACGGGGCGCCCCGGTCGTCGGCGTAGGCGACGGCGGCGACCGTGATGGAGCCGAGGGCGAGGCCGACGAAGAAGAACGAGCCGAGGAGGGCGAGGAGGCCGGGCGAGCGCAGGGCCCCAGCCAGTGCGCCTCGCGGGCCGCGGAGCGCCAGGCGCGGGACGGCTCGGAGAGGACGACGCTGAGGGCGCCGACGACCCCCAGGACGTTGATGACGAGGAGGGCGGCGGCGGGCGACCGCAGGGCGACCAGGAGGGTCACCAGGAGCGGGCCCACGGTGAACATGACCTCCTGCGCGACCGCGTCGAGCGCGTACGCCCGGTGCACCCGGTCCTCGCGGCCCAGGACGCTCGGCCACAGGGCCCGCAGGCCGCCTTCGAGCGGCGGGGTGAAGAGCCCGGCGACCACGACGGCGGCGTAGGCGAGGGCCAGGTTGCCGATGCCCGTGAGGGCGAACAGGGCCATGCCGAGCGCGGAGAGGACGGCCGCGGGCAGCTGGACGCGGGGCTGGCCCTTGAGGTCGACGGCGCGGCCGAGGAGCGGCTGCCCGACGGCGTTGGAGACGCCGTAGGCCGCGATCAGGCCGCCGGCCAGGGTGTAGCTGCCGCCCAGGTCGCGGACGAACAGGGTCATGGCGATGGGGCCGGTGCCGTTGGGCAGGCGCCCGACCAGGGTCCCGGCGAGCAGCCGGGCCGCGTGCGGGGCCCTGAGTATGTCGAGATAGCCGCCGTGCGCGGGGGCCTCGGTGGCCATGTCACCCTCCCGTCACCTCGGCAGCACACCGAGGTTTTACGTATAACTTCCGAGGTCATACGTACCATGTCGACCGTGCGCGGGTCCACCCCGCGCCCCCGGAACCGTCCGACGCGGAGGCTTGTGTGCAGACCCCGGAACCGATCGCCGGCACCCGCCCCACCAGCCGGGACGTGGCGCGCGCGCGGGGTCTCCCAGGCCACCGTCTCCCTGGTCCTCGGCGACAAATGGCGCGGCCGCGTCTCCGAGCGCACCGCCGGGGCCGTCCGGGAGGCCGCCGCCGGACTCGGCTACCGGCCCAACCTGGCCGCCCGCAACCTCCGGCTCGGACGCACCCGCACCGCCCTCCTGGTCGTCCCCGCCCTCACCAACGAGTTCTTCGCCCACGTCTACACGGGCGCCGCCGCCACGGCGGCCGAGCACGGGTTCGGCGTCGTGCTCTACCCTCCCCGACGGCCTGGGCCCCGCCCGCGACCCCTTCGCCTCCGCGCAGGCCGCCCTCGACGGCGTCATCGCCTCCTCCATGGCGACCGACGCCCTGGAAGCCTTCCGCGGCGGCGACCTCCCGCTCGTCATGCTCGACAGCGACCCGGCCGACCCGGGCGCCGCCGCCCATGTGAACCTCGACGTCGCCGACGGCATGCGCCGGATCACCGACCACCTGCTCGCCCTCGGCCACCGCCGCTTCCTCCACCTGGCGTCCGCAGCCCCGTCCTGGACCTTCGACGTACGGGCCGAGGTGCTCTCCGCGCCCTGCGCGGCGCGGACGTGCGCACCGTGCGGTCCCCGCTGAACGCCGCGGACGCCCGGGAGGCCGCGGGCGCGGCCCTCGCCGCTCCCGGCGCCCGGCCCACGGCGGTGATCTGCGACGACGACATCCTCGCGGCCGGCGTCTGCAAGGCCGCGCGCCGGCTCGGCCTGCGGGTCCCCGAGGACCTCTCGGTCACCGGCTTCGACGACATGGCCCTGGCGACCGTGCTGGAGCCCGAGCTGACCACGGTCCGGCTGCCCGCCGAGGAGTTCGGCCGACGGGGCATGGAGGCGCTCCTCGCCGTTCTCGCGGGCGAACGGCCCGAACCCGTCGCCCTGCCCGTCTCCCTCGTCCCCGGGGCTCCTCGGGCCCGCACCGGCCTCCTGAGGCCGGAAACGCCGAGGGTCCCGGTCCGCTCGCGCGCGACCGGGACCCCTCGGGGCGGAGCCGACTACTCCTCGGGAGCCTCGTCCGAGGGCTCGTCCGTCTTCGCCACCGCCGCGTCGTCCGCCTCCAGGAGACGGGACAGCTGACGGCCGACGATCCGCTTGAACTTGCGCTGCTGCGGACGCGTGCGGTCCAGAACCGCCACCTCCAGGCGCTCCGCGGGGATCTCCCGCTCGGTGCCGTTGGTGTCCCGCGAGAGCGCCTGCACGGCCAGCTTCAGGGCCTCGGCCAGCGACATGCCGTCCCGGTGGCGCTGGTCCAGGTAGGAGCTGATCTGCTCCGCGTTCCCGCCGACCGCGACCGAGCCGTGCTCGTCCACGATCGAGCCGTCGTGGGGCAGCCGGTAGATCTGGTCGCCCTCCGGCTCGCTGCCGACCTCGGCGACGACGAGCTCCACCTCGTACGGCTTCTCCCCCGCGCTGGAGAAGATCGTGCCCAGCGTCTGGGCGTAGACGTTGGCCAGGCCGCGCGCGGTGACGTCGTCCCGGTCGTAGGTGTAACCCCGCAGGTCGGCGTAGCGCACGCCGCCGATGCGGAGGTTCTCGTACTCGTTGTACTTGCCGGCGGCCGCGAAGCCGATCCGGTCGTAGATCTCGCTGAACTTGTGGAGTGCGCGCGAGGGGTTCTCACCGACGAAGACAATGCCGTCGGTGTACTGGAGGACGACCAGGCTGCGGCCTCGGGCGATGCCCTTGCGGGCGTACTCGGCCCGGTCGGCCATGGCCTGCTGGGGTGAGACATAGAACGGCGTGGACACCGGCTACCGTCCCTTTCTTCCGGTCTGAAGGGCTTCTACGGGCGACGGACGGTCAGAGCAGGGCGGCGCGCGGCCCGTCGGGCTGCTCCAGACGCCGCTCGGTGACCGATCGGGCCAGCGCGGAGGACTCCTCGTCGGTGAGCCGGCGGAAGCCCTCGTCGGTGATGACGGTGACGATCGGGAAGATGCCGCGGGCCAGGTCGGGGCCGCCGGTCGCCGAGTCGTCGTCCGCCGCGTCGTACAGCGCCTGCACCACCAGCGTGGTGGCCTGCTCCTCGGACAGGTCGGCGCGGTACAGCTTCTTCATCGAACCGCGCGCGAAGATCGAGCCGGAGCCGGTGGCGGCGAAGCCGTGCTCCTCGGAGCGGCCGCCGGTCACGTCGTACGAGAAGATCCGGCCCTTCTCCCTGCCCTCGTCCCAGCCCGCGAAGAGCGGCACGACGGCGAGCCCCTGCATGGCCATGCCCAGGTTGCCCCGGATCATGGTGGAGAGACGGTTCGCCTTGCCCTCCAGGGAGAGCGTCGCGCCCTCCACCTTCTCGAAGTGCTCCAGCTCCAGCTGGAACAGCTTGACCATCTCCACGGCGAGACCGGCGGTGCCGGCGATGCCGACCGCGGAGTACTCGTCGGCCGGGAACACCTTCTCGATGTCCCGCTGCGCGATCATGTTCCCCATGGTCGCCCGCCGGTCACCGGCGAGCACGACGCCCCCCGGGAACGTCGCCGCCACGATGGTGGTGCCGTGCGGCGCCTCGACGATCCCCTCCGGCAGCTTCCGGTTCCCCGGGAGCAGCTCCGGCGAGTGATCCGCCAGGAAGTCCATGAAGGACGAGGACCCCGGCGTCAGGAAGGCTGCCGGTAGACGCCCTGTGCTACGAGTGTTGGGTTCCACAGGTTTCCTTCCACGTATGCGGCTGCACGCCTGATGACGTCCGGCCGATCCTTGAACTGCCCCAGCGCCGCGTTGCAGCTGAAGCACAGCACGCCTCGGACCTTACCCGTCCGATGATCGTGATCCACATGCTCCGCCGGACCTTCCCGGCAGATCACGCAGACACCGCCCTGGGCAGCGATCATCTGGTCGCGTTCGGCTTCGGTGATGCCGTACTTGCGCTTGAAGTAACTGGCCCGATTGCGCTGCGCCCTGCACTCCCGGCAATAACTGGACCAACCGTCGGAGCTGGTCCTGTTCCGTTCCCAGTCGGAGTGAGGCTTGACCTCTCCGCACTGAGGGCACCGCTTATGGCCGGACGGCACAGGTGCCTTGACCCGCACCGTCCGCCCCGCCGCCTCTTGGCGCGCCTTGTAGTGCGCGGCCTGACACTCTCGGCAGTACGCCTGCAACCCGTCTCGCATCGCACGATTACTGGCGAAAGCGTCGTGATGCTGGACCCGCCGGCACCGCGAGCACCGCTTCATGCCTTGCGGCACCGGAACGACCACGCGCCCCCCATCTACCTTCGATTAGAAGGCCAGATGACCCTGGCGGGCCTCACTCGCCACCCTTTTGCACGAATGACCGCACGAAATCCTCGGCATTCTCTTCCAAGACGTCGTCGATCTCGTCCAGGACGGAGTCCACGTCGTCGCTCAGCTTCTCCTGGCGTTCCTTGAGGTCGGAGCTCGCCTCGGTGGTGGTCTCCTCGACCTCCTCCGTGGATCGCGTCGCCTTCTGCTGTCCGCCGCCGGTGTCCTTGGTCGCCATATCCCTCACCCCGCTCGAATCGGCCCGCTCGGTTGAGTCCGTACAAGATCAGACCCTATCGGTCGGGTCTGACTTCGGCCCCGCAGTTTCCACAACGCCCGGGCACTGATTCCATGATTCCCAGTGCCGGGGTATTTCAGGCCCGCGAAGGGCCTCCGATCAGTTCCCGGAAAGCACGCGCACGAGTTCCTCGGCCGTGCGGCAGCGGTCCAGGAGGGCCTTCACGTGCGCCTTGGTGCCGCGCAGCGGCTCCAGGGTCGGGACGCGCTGGAGCGAGTCGCGGCCGGGGAGGTCGAAGATGACCGAGTCCCAGGAGGCCGCGGCGACGTCGTCGGCGTACTGCTCCAGGCAGCGGCCCCGGAAGTAGGCCCTGGTGTCCTCCGGGGGCGCCGTCTCGGCCCGCTCCACCTCGGTCTCGTCCAGGAGCCGCTTCATGCGCCCGCGGGCCACCAGGCGGTTGTAGAGGCCCTTCTCGGGGCGTACGTCCGCGTACTGGAGGTCCACCAGGTGCAGCCGGGCGGCGTCCCAGTCCAGGCCGTCGCGGCGGCGGTAGCCTCCATGAGCTCCCGCTTGGCGACCCAGTCCAGCTCGCCGGCGAGGCTCATCGGGTCGGTCTCCAGCCGGCCCAGGGTGTCCTCCCAGCGCGCGAGGACGTCCTTGGTCTGCTCGTCGGCGTCCGCGCCGTACCGCTCCTCCACGTACTTCCTGGCCAGCTCGTAGTACTCCATCTGGAGCTGGACCGCGGTGAGCGTCCGGCCGCTGCGGAGCGTGACCAGGTACTGGAGGGTCGGGTCGTGCGAGACGTGGTGCAGGGTCCGCACCGGCTGGTCGACGGCGAGGTCGACGGTGATGAAGCCGTCCTCGATCATCGAGAGGACGAGGGCGGTGGTGCCGAGCTTGAGGTAGGTGGAGATCTCCGAGAGGTTCGCGTCGCCGATGATCACGTGCAGGCGGCGGTACTTCTCGGCGTCGGCGTGCGGCTCGTCGCGGGTGTTGATGATGGGCCGCTTGAGCGTCGTCTCCAGGCCCACCTCGACCTCGAAGTAGTCGGCGCGCTGGCTGAGCTGGAAGCCGTCCTCCCGGCCGTCCTGGCCGATGCCGACCCGTCCCGCGCCGGTCACGACCTGGCGGGAGACGAAGAAGGGGTCAGGTGGCGCACGATGTCCGAGAAGGGGGTCTCCCGCTTCATCAGGTAGTTCTCGTGCGTGCCGTAGGAGGCGCCCTTGTTGTCGGTGTTGTTCTTGTAGAGGTGGATGGGCTGGGCCCCGGGGAGCTGGGCGGCCCGCTCGGCCGCCTCCGCCATGATCCGTTCGCCGGCCTTGTCCCAGAGGACGGCGTCGCGCGGGTTGGTGACCTCGGGCGCGCTGTACTCGGGGTGGGCGTGGTCCACGTAGAGCCGGGCCCCGTTGGTGAGGATCACATTGGCCAGGCCGATGTCCTCGTCGGTGAGCTGGCTGGAGTCTGCGGCCTCGCGGGCGAGGTCGAAGCCGCGGGCGTCCCGCAGCGGGTTCTCCTCCTCGAAGTCCCAGCGGGCGCGGCGCGCCCGGTGCATCGCCGCCGCGTAGGCGTTGACGATCTGGGACGAGGTGAGCATGGCATTGGCGTTCGGGTGTCCGGGGACGGAGATCCCGTACTCCGTCTCGATGCCCATTACTCGCCGTACGGTCATGCGGCCCTCCTTGCCCGGCGGCGCTCACTGTGCGCGACTCGGCGGTACCGAAGAGCCTAGAGCGGCTCCGCGCTGGTGGGGAGATCAGTTGCGGTATTTCCTGTTTCCTGTGATGCCGGGGAAATCCTGGTGGAATGCGTCGGCTGCGGATGCCCGGTTTCCGGACATCCGCAGCCGGTGGGCGTTTACAGGTACTGGCCGGTATTGGCCACCGTGTCGATGGAGCGTCCGGTGTCCGCGCCCTGCTTTCCGGTGACGAGCGTGCGGATGAACACGATCCGCTCGCCCTTCTTTCCGGAGATCCGGGCCCAGTCGTCGGGGTTGGTGGTGTTGGGCAGGTCCTCGTTCTCCTTGAACTCGTCCACGCACGCCTGGAGGAGGTGGGAGACCCGGATGCCCTTCTGGTTGTGGTCGAGGAAGGCCTTGATGGCCATCTTCTTGGCCCGGTCGACGATGTTCTGGATCATCGCGCCGGAGTTGAAGTCCTTGAAGTACAGGACTTCCTTGTCGCCGTTGGCGTACGTGACTTCGAGGAAGCGGTTCTCCTCGGATTCCGCGTACATCTGCTCGACGACGGACTGGATCATTCCGTGGGCGGCGGCTTCCTTCGATCCGCTGTGCTCGGAGATGTCGTCCGAGTGCAGCGGCAGGGTGGCCGTGAGGTACTTCGCGAAGATGTCCTTCGCCGCCTCCGCGTCCGGACGCTCGATCTTGATCTTGACGTCGAGCCGGCCGGGCCGCAGGATCGCGGGGTCGATCATGTCCTCGCGGTTGGAGGCGCCGATGACGATGACGTTCTCCAGGCCTTCCACGCCGTCGATCTCGGCGAGCAGCTGCGGGACGATGGTGTTCTCCACGTCCGAGCTGACTCCGGATCCGCGGGTGCGGAAGAGGGATTCCATCTCGTCGAAGAAGACGATGACGGGGGTGCCCTCGCTCGCCTTCTCCCGGGCACGCTGGAAGACGAGGCGGATGTGCCGCTCGGTCTCGCCGACGTACTTGTTGAGGAGCTCGGGGCCCTTGATGTTGAGGAAGTAGGACTTCCCCGCGGGCTGGCCGGTCACCTCGGCGACCTTCTTGGCCAGGGAGTTGGCCACGGCCTTCGCGATCAGCGTCTTGCCGCAGCCGGGCGGCCCGTAGAGCAGGATGCCCTTGGGCGGCCGCAGTTCGTGCTCCTTGAAGAGGTCCGGGTAGAGGTAGGGGAGCTCGACCGCGTCGCGGATCAGCTCGATCTGGTTGCCCAGACCGCCGATCTTGTCGTAGTCGACGTCCGGGACCTCTTCGAGGACGAGCTCTTCGACCTCGCTCTTGGGGACCACCTCGTAGACGTAGCCGGACCTGGAGTCGAGCAGCAGGGCGTCGCCGGCGCGGATGGTGACGTCCAGCAGAGGCTCGGCGAGCCTCACCACCCGCTCCTCGTCGGTGTGCCCCACGACCAGGGCGCGCTCGCCGTCCTCAAGGATCTCCTTGAGGGTGACGATGTCCCCGGCCCGCTCGAACTCCATGGCCTCGACCACGTTGAGCGCTTCGTTGAGCATGACTTCCTGGCCGCGCTTGAGCTCTTCGAGCTCGATGCTCGGGCTGACGTTCACCCGGAGCTTGCGGCCTCCTGTGAAGATGTCGCAGGTGCCGTCCTCATTGGCCTGCAGGAAGACACCGAAGCCGGCCGGCGGCTGTGCGAGCCGGTCGACCTCTTCCTTGAGGGCCACGATCTGGTCGCGGGCCTCACGGAGCGTGTTCGCCAGACGTTCGTTCTGCGCGGACACGCCGCCAGGTTGGTCTGCAGCTCGACGATCCGCTCTTCGAGAATCCTCGTGTGGCGCGGAGAGTCGGCGAGCTTGCGGCGCAGGACGGCGATTTCCTGCTCGAGATAGGCAACCTGACCGGCGGGGTCTTCAGACCCCCGCCCCGGCCGGATGCCGCGGTTGATGTCGTCGTCGTGGGCTGCCACGGTCCTCACCTCCTCCAAGGGGAGCTGGACGCTTCCTGACCCTACCTGCGTGGGTGGTGATTGAAACCCCTAGATCAAAAAGACTCCGGGGTGTGTCCGATCTTCACCCTTGCGCTTCCCCTCTCGCCAGGGGAATACCCACCCTTCACCACTTGAAAGCGGGCGGTTGTATCGTCGTCTTCGGCCAACACCCGTCAGGGGTGGCCCGACTTATCGCGCAAAGCAGAAACGGCAGGAGATATGACCGTGCAGCACGAGGCCCCGGCGACGGGCGCCGAAGAGGCGCTGGAGGTCTGGATCGACCAGGACCTGTGCACCGGGGACGGCATCTGCGCGCAGTACGCTCCCGAGGTCTTCGAGCTGGACATCGACGGGCTCGCTTATGTGAAGAGCGCCGACGACGAGCTCCTCCAGGACCCGGGGGCCACCACGCCGGTGCCGCTGCCCCTGCTCCAGGACGTGGTGGACTCCGCGAAGGAGTGTCCGGGCGACTGCATCCACGTCCGCCGGGTGGCGGACCGGGTCGAGGTGTACGGCCCCGACGCCGACTGAGGCCTCAGACGCCGCGTGCCTCGGCCTGCCCGCCGCGGACGAAGGCGCCGCTCCGCCAGTACCAGCTGACCTGCTCCTTCTCGTCGGGGCAGCAGCTGGGCACCTCGGGGGACGAGTAGCCGAGCAGGGTGGCGCGCACGGCTCCGTCGCGTACGGCGAGCTCGGTGACGCTGCGGTGCTCCTCCGGCGCGACGAGGGTGGCGACCACGCGCGCGCGGGTGCCGTCCGCCTTGCCCCGGGTGAGGACGTAGACGCCGCTCGGCGGGGTTCCGGAGCCGGCTTCGCAGTGCACGACCGCAACGGTCTCGGGGTTCCCGTCGCCGTCGATGTCTCCGGTGACCCGTTTGGCGACCGTACGGGGCCTCCCGCGCACTCCAGGGGTAGTCGACTCCGGCGGCCTCGGGGCGGGTGCCGGGCGGGGTGGGCGTCCGGGGCGGCGGAGGCTCCGGCGGGGCCGGGCTGGAGCAGTCCGGCGAGGGCGACGACCGCGGCCGTCGCGGTGGCGGTGGCCAGCCAGTGGGCCGGTCGGGCGTGGGTGTGGGCGAGGTCCGCGAGGTCCGGGGCGGCGGAGTGCTGCACGCGAGACGTCTCCTGTGGGGTGGTGCGACGGGGTTCCCGGCATCGTGCCACACGTCACAGGGGGACGGAACAGCTGGGGTGGGGCTCGGCGAACATGAGGACGCCGCCGTCGAGTTCCCCGCGCGGGCGGGGAAGTCGACGGCGGCGCGCTGTGGATGTCGGAACGTCAGTCCCGCTCCGGGGAGCGGGCCGCGTCTCAGGACCTAGCCCTTGTTCGGGCCCTCGTAGTCCTCGCCGTAGGCGCCCTTGGCGGGGCGGCGGCGGCGCATCGGGGGCTCGACGCCGTCCGCGAGGCGGCGGGCGGTGACGAGGAAGCCGGTGTGGCCGATCATGCGGTGATCGGGGCGGACGGCGAGGCCCTCGACGTGCCAGTTGCGGATCATGGATTCCCAGGGCTGCGGCTCGGCGTAGCAGCCGAACTCGCGGATGGACTCCACGGTGCGGGCGAGCTGGGTGGTGGTCGCCACGTAGCAGCAGAGGATGCCGCCGGGGACGAGCGCCTTGGAGACGGCCTCCAGGCACTCCCAGGGGGCGAGCATGTCCAGGATGACGCGGTCGACGTCGGTGTCGGACAGGTTGTCCTGGAGGTCGCCGACGGTCAGCTGCCACGCGGGGTGGGGCCGCCGAAGTAGCGCTCGACGTTGCCCTTCGCGATCTCGGCGAAGTCCTCGCGGCGCTCGTAGGAGTGCAGCATGCCGCTGTCTCCGATGGCGCGCAGGAGGAAGCTGCTCAGCGATCCCGAGCCCACTCCGGCTTCCACGACGCGGGCGCCGGGGAAGATGTCGGCGAAGGCCAGGATCTGCCCCGCGTCCTTGGGGTAGACCACGGCGGCGCCGCGGGGCATGGACAGGACGTAGTCGGGGAGCAGGGGGCGCAGCGCGAGGTAGGCGACGTTTCCGGTGGTACGGACAACGCTGCCCTCGGGGGCGCCGATCAGTTCGTCGTGCGGGAAAGAACCCTTGTGGGTGTGGAAGTTCTTTCCCTCTTCGAGCGTGAACGTGTAGTGACGGCCCTTGGGGTCGGTCAGCTGAACCTGGTCCCCGACCTTGAAGGGCCCGCGTCGGCGGGCGGCACCGGTCGGTTCGGACATGTGAACAAGAGTACCGGGGTTACGAGGACGGTCGTGCCATGGCCTTGACGAAGGCGCGCTCGACGTCGGTGGTGGCGAGGACCCCGTAGATCTCGCCGTTCTCCTCGATCACGAGGTACTCGGTGGCGGGGGTGGCGCGGAGGTGGTCGAGGAGGGGCTGTCCGGTGAGTTCGGCGGGGACGCGCATGCCGTCGGTGAGGTCCTGGGCGAGGGTGCTGACGGCGACCCAGGGGCGGCGGTGCTGGGGTACGGCGGCGATGGCGGTCTCGCGGACGATGCCGGTGGGGTCGCCGGTGGCGTCGACGACGACGAGGGCGCGGGCGCCGGCCTCGTTGGCGCGGCGGAGGGCCTCGGAGAGGGGGTGGCGGGTTCGACGGGGATGGCGCGGCGGGTGAGGGCGCGGGCGCGGAGTTCGGGGAGGTGCTCGCGGAGGCGGGCCATGCGGAGGCTGTTGCCGGCGCCGGTCCAGATGATGGCGGCGAGGATCGCGGCGAGGAGGGCGTCGGTGACGGTCTCGAAGCCGCTGATGTCGTCGGTGGAGTTGCCGAGGAGGCCGGTGCGGGTGAGCAGGGGCAGGCCGACGAGGACGAGGACGGCGAGGGCGCGGCCGACCCAGGCGGCGGCGACGGTGCCGCTCATGGGCTTGCCGGTGATCTTCCAGACGACGGCGCGGAGCATGCGGCCGCCGTCGAGGGGGAGGCCGGGGAGCAGGTTGAAGATCGCGACGATCAGGTTGGAGATCATCAGGCCGCCGAGGAGGACGGCGGGGACGGTGCCCGGTTCGACGGCGTACAGGGAGAGGTAGAACACGCCGGCGAGGACGAGGGAGAGGAGGGGGCCGACGAAGGCGAGGACGAATTCGCGGCCGGGGGTCTCGGTCTCCTTCTCGATCTCGGAGACGCCGCCGAAGAACTGGAGCTGGATGCGGCGCACGGGGAGTTTGAAGCGGAGCGCGGCGATGGTGTGGGCCAGTTCGTGGACGAGCACGGAGGCGTAGAAGGCGACGGCGAAGAAGAGGGAGACCAGGTAGCGGGCGGCGCCGAGCTCGGGCAGGACGCGGTCGATCTGGTCGCCGAAGACCCAGGTGATGAGGGCGGCGACGAGGAACCAGCTGGGGGCGACGTAGACGGGCACGCCGAAGGGCCGTCCCATGAGGATCCCGCCGCCGGGCTCCTCGGTCCGCTGCGGCTTGGGCTCGTCCTGGTTCACGGGTTCCTTTCGTCGCGTGGTGTGACCCGCGTCGGTGCGTCACGGTTCGATCATGCAGTGCGACGGGGTCCCAGGTCGATGGTATGCCGCTCGTTGTCGGTGGCGGGTCGTAGGGTCTTCGTCATGAGTACGAGCGAGCAGGTGCCGGTGGAGCCGCGGGCGCCCATGTCGTTGTCGCCCTCGCGGGCGAGCGATTTCATGCAGTGTCCGCTGTTGTACCGGTTCCGGGTGATCGACCGGCTGCCGGAGAAGCCGAGTGAGGCGGCGACGCGGGGGACGCTGGTGCACGCGGTCCTGGAGCGGCTCTTCGACGATCCGGCGGCGGAGCGGACGGCCTCGCGGGCGAAGGCGATGGTTCCGGGGCAGTGGGAGCGGCTCCTGGAGTCGAAGCCGGAGCTGGGCGAGCTGTTCGCGGAGGATCCGGACGGGGAGCGGCTCGCGGGGTGGCTGGGCGAGGCGGAGCGGCTGGTGGAGCGGTGGTTCTCGCTGGAGGATCCGACGCGGCTGGAGCCGGCCGAGCGCGAGCTGTTCGTGGAGACGGAGCTGGATTCGGGGCTGCGGTTGCGCGGGGTGATCGACCGGGTGGACGTGGCGCCCTCGGGCGAGGTGCGGATCGTCGACTACAAGACGGGGAAGGCGCCGCGGCCGGAGTACCGGGACGGCGCGCTGTTCCAGATGACGTTCTACGCGCTGGTGGTGTGGCGGCTGAAGCGGGTGATCCCGCGGCGGCTCCAGCTGGTGTACCTGGGCAGCGGTGAGGTGCTGACGTACGACCCGGTGGAGGCGGATCTGCTGCGGGTGGAGCGGAAGCTGCTCGCCCTGTGGGACGCGATCCGGCTGGCGACGGAGTCGGGCGACTGGCGGCCGCGGCCGACGAAGCTGTGCGGTTGGTGTGATCATCAGGCGGTGTGTCCGGAGTTCGGGGGGACTCCCCCGGTCTATCCGCTGAAGATCGTTTCCGTGCGCCCGCCGGAGTCGGGCGAATCCGGGCAGGGCAGAATGGACCCGGACCAGCCGTCTTCCTGAGCTCAGCCGTCTCTGAGCGCAGCCCCGTGAAGGAGCCCTTGTGACGATCCGCGTCCTGTTGGTCGACGATCAGCCGCTGCTGCGGACCGGCTTCCGGATGATTCTGGAGGCGGAGCAGGACATCGCGGTGGTGGGTGAGGCCGGGGATGGTCTGCAGGCGCAGGAGCAGGTGCGCGCGCTCCAGCCGGACGTGGTGCTGATGGACATCCGGATGCCGCGGATGGACGGGGTGGAGGCGACCCGGCAGATCACGGGTCCGGGCCGGGACGGTCCGGCGAAGGTGCTGGTCCTGACGACCTTCGATCTGGACGAGTACGTGGTGGAGGCGCTGCGGGCGGGGGCGAGCGGCTTCCTCCTGAAGGACGCCCCGGCGACGGAGCTGGTGCAGGCGATCCGGGTGGTGGCGGCGGGCGAGGCGATGCTGGCGCCGTCGATCACGCGCCGGCTGCTCGACAAGTACTCGGCGCATCTGCCGACGGGCGAGGAGCAGGTCCCGGACACGCTGAACACCTTGACCGACCGCGAGGTGGAGGTGCTGAAGCTGGTGGCGCGGGGCCTGTCGAACGCGGAGATCGCGGCGGACCTGTTCGTCAGCGAGACGACGGTGAAGACGCACGTGGGTCACGTGCTGACGAAGCTGGGGCTGCGGGACCGGGTGCAGGCCGCGGTGTACGCGTACGAGAGCGGTCTGGTGCGGCCGGGGCCGGCGGCCAGTAGGCGCCCTGTCCGGCCTGGCCCTGCCCTTCGGGCGGGCCCGGCCTCGGACGGCGAGGGGCCCGGCGCGCGGGTGCGTGCCGGGCCCCTGTGCGTGGGCCGGGGTGTCAGCCCTGCGGATCTCCCAGAAGCGGAAGACGGTCGAGGCGTCGAGGGTCCATTCGAGACCGGTGACGTCCTCGCGGGCGACGGCGTACTGCTTGCCCTGCCAGAGCGGGAGGATCGGGAGCTCCTCGGCGACGATGTCCTGGAGCCGGCCGAACTCGTCGGCGGTGCCGGCGCGGTCCGCGGCGGCGGCGGTCTTCGGGAGGAGGCTGCCGGTGATGGTGGCGTTCTCGTAGTGGTTGCCGAGGACGTTGTCCTTGCCGAAGAAGGGGCCGGTGAAGTTGTCGGCGTCGGGGTAGTCGGGGACCCAGCCCTTGACGTAGACGCCGTACTTGCCGGCGGCTATGTCCTTCTCGTACTGGTCGAACGCGACGGACTTGACGTCGGCGTCGAAGAGGCCGCTCTCGTTGAGCTGCCCGGCGATGGCCTTGAGCTCCTGGTCGGTGGCCGGGCCGTAGCGGCTGGGCGTGGACCAGAGGGTGAGCTTCACCTTGCCGGTGATGCCGGCGGAGCGGAGGGCCTTCTTCGCCTTGGCCGCGTCGGGGGCGCCGTAGGCGTCGTAGAAGGCGGTGTTGTGTCCGGCGATGCCGGCCGGGACGATCGAGTAGAGCGGGGTGGCCGTCGACTTGTAGACGTTCTCGACGAGGGCCTCGCGGTCGACGAGGTGGGCGATGGCCTTGCGGACGGCGAGCTTGCCGACGACCGGGTCCTTCATGTTGAAGACGAGGTGCTGGACCTCGGCGCTGCTGCCCTGGACGATCTCGATGCCCTTGTCGGCCGTGGAGGCGGAGTTCTCGAGGGCGGCGATCTCGTCGGCGGAGAGGCCTCGGTAGGCGACGTCGACCTGGCCGTCGGTGAAGGCCTTGGAGAGGGCGGTGCGGTCGCCGCGGTAGAGCTTGAGGGTGACCGAGCCGTTCTTGAGCTTGGCGTTGCCCTTGTAGCCGGGGTTGGCCGAGAAGGTGGCCTCGCTGTCGCTGAAGGAGTCCAGCTTGTACGGGCCGGAGCCGGTGGCCTTGCCGTCGGTGCGCAGGGCGTCCGCGGGGTACTCGCGGTGGTCGACGATGGAGCCCGCGCCGGAGGCGATCTTGCTGGGGAAGGAGGCGTCCGGGACCTTCAGGCGGAAGACGACGGTCCGCTCGTCCGGGGTCTCGATCTTGTCGATGCTGGAGAGCAGCGGCGCCGGGCCGGAGGGGTCGGCGATCTTCAGGGCGCGCTCGAAGGAGAACTTGACGTCCTCCGAGGTGAGCTTGTTGCCGTTGGAGAAGGTGAGGCCGTCGCGCAGGGTGCAGGTGTAGACCTTGCTGCCCGCGGAGAAGCCGCACTCGTCGGCGGCCTCGGGCTCGGGGGCGGAGCCGCCCTTCGGGAACGAGAGGAGGGACTGGAAGACGTTGTTGAACAGCAGCCAGGAGCCGGGGTCGTAGCCGGCCGCCGGGTCGGTGGCGAGGATCTCGTCGGACATGCCGACGCGGACCCCGCCCTCGGGGCCTCCGGAGCCGCTTCCCTGCTCGGTGCCGCAGCCGCTGAGGAGGGCGGCGGACAGGCCCGCGGCGAGGGGGGCCGTCAGCCACTTGTTGTGTGCCTTCACAGAACTTGCCTCTTGATCTCTTGTCAGGCCGGCCGCGCGTGGGTGCGCGGCCGGGACAACGAAGGGGTCAGGCGGTGCCGCGGCCCAGTTCCCACAGGAGCAGGTCGGAGGAGGTGTTGAGTGCGTACTCGACTCCGTTGAGGTCGTCGCGGGAGGCGACGTACTGCTTGCCCTGCCACAGGGGCAGGACGGGCACGTCCTCGGCGACGATCTTCTGGATCTGCGCGTAGACGGGGGTCGCGGCGTTGCGGTCGGCCTGGCGGCGCGAGCGCGGGATGAGCTTCTCGCGAACGGTCTTGTTCACGTAGGGGGTGTTGAGGAAGTTGTCGCTGTCGAGGAACGGCGCGATGTAGTTGTCCGGGTCCGGGTAGTCCGGGAACCAGCCGAGGCCGTAGACGGCGTAGTCGCCGCGCTTCTGCTCCGTGCGGAAGCGGGACCACTCGGCGCCCTTGACGGTGGCGTCGAAGAGCTCGCTGGCGACGAGCTGCTTCCGGAGGGCCTCGAACTCCTGGGCGGTCTCGGCGCCGTAGTGGTCGGTGGTGTAGTTGAGCGTCACCTTGACCGGGGTCTTGATGCCGGCGTCCTTGAGGATCTTGGCGGCGCGGGCGGGGTCGGGCTCGCCGTACTCGTCGAAGAACGGGGTGGCGTGGCCGGTGATGCTGGAGGGGATCAGCGAGTAGAGCGGCTCGGCGGTGGGGCCGTAGACGAGGTTGACGAGGGCGCCGCGGTCGACGACGGCGGCCATGGCCTGGCGCACGGCCTTCTCCTCGACGGAGGGGGCCTTGGTGTTGAAGCCGAGGTAGCGGATCTCCAGGCCGGGGACCTCGGTGACGCGGATGTTGTCCTTGGGCGTCTCGGTGAGGTCCTTGATCTGCTTCTGCGACAGGGAGCGGGCCATCATGTCGATGTCGTCGCGCTCCAGGGCCGTGCCCATGGCCTCGGCGTCGGCGAAGGGGCGCAGCTCGACCTTGTCGTTGCGCAGGGTGATGTCGCCCTTGTAGGACGGGTTCTTGGTGAAGACGAAGCGGGTGACCTTCTCGCCCTCGCGCTCGACCTTCATGGTGTACGGGCCCGAGCCGTCGACGTCGAAGCCGTCGCGGAGCTTGTCGGCGGCGTACTTGTCCTTGCTGAGGATGCCGGCGACGGGGGTGGAGAGCTTGTACGGGAAGGTGGCGTCGGGGGTCTTCAGGTGGAAGACGATGCCGTCGGTGCCCTGGGTCTCGACGGTGTCGATGTTCGAGAGGAGGGCGGCGGTGCCGTTGTCCGACTTGATCTTCAGGACGCGCTCGATGGAGTACTTGACGTCCTCGGCCGTGATGGGGGTGCCGTCGGCGAAGGTGAGGCCGGCGCGGAGCGTGCAGCGGTAGCTCTCGCTGGCCTTGTCGGAGAAGCCGCAGGTCTGGGCCGCCTCGGGGACGGGCTCGCCGCCGCCGCGGGGCACGTGCAGGAGCGTCTGGACGGTCTGGCGGAGGATGTTCCAGGCGCCGGTGTCGTAGGCGAAGGCCGGGTCGAGCGGAGCAGGAGCGTCCTGGGTGGCGATGAACTGGTCCGTGGTGCCGACGACGATCGCTCTGCCCTCCTCCGCTCCGCCACAGGCGGCGAGCAGGGGCGAGCAGTCCGGCCACGGCCGGCAGCACCAGGGTCTTGCGGTTCATCAGGGACGATCTCCTCATCCGGCACTGGGATACAGCGGTCAACAAAACTCCGCCGCCTGCCGCCCGGTCGGGGCGGGAGCGATCGGGCCGGGTGTTGCGATCGGTCCTGTGTTCACGGCGACTTGGGTATGCGCCCGTGCACGCGGTTATGCGGCGAAGTACTCGCGAAAGATTAGTGGGCGGCGCCGGTATCCCTGACCGGGGCCGTACGGGGGCGTAATCGCAGAGTGATCATGAATGCGGAAGACTCGATAACCATGCGCCGGACGTTGCGGACTCCGCTCAATCAATCGGGACACAGGGGGCACCGGAACATCCGCTTTTGAGACAGGGAACGCGAACGGGCCACCCACCGTCCGGCACTCTGAGTGACCAAGGTCACGTGGGTGCTTTCGGTGAATGGCCCGCTCGCTTTAGCCGGATCGCCTTCCTCAGATAAAGCTCAAATTCCTGTGATCAAGGTCCGCAGGAACGGCACGTCGACTTCTTCGAGGGAACGCACGACGACCCGGCCCGGGGAGGGCGCGATGGGGCGACGGAGGGCACCGCGACGACCCGGCAGCCCGCCGCCTCGGCGGCCGCCACACCGGTCGCGGTGTCCTCGATGACGGCGCAGAGCGCGGGTCGGCCCCGACGCCGTGGGCGGCCGTCAGATAGGGCTCGGGGTGCGGCTTGGTGCGGACGACCTCGTCGCCGGCGACGGTGACGCGAAGCGGTCGCGGCCGAGCGAGGCGAGGACCTTGTCGATGATCCGCCGGTGCGAGGCGGAGACCAGGGCGGTGGGGATGGAGTGCCGGGCCAGCTCGGCGAGCAGCCGCTCGGCGCCCGGCATGAGGGGGACGCCCCGCGAGATGCGCTGCTCGAACTTCTCGTTGAGCAGGACGGTCAGCTCTTCGAGGGTGATGTCGGCGCCGGTGGACTCGATGAGGTAGCCCGCGCTGCGGGTCATCGGGCCGCCGACGACGATGTCCCGCCAGGCCTCGTCCAGACGGTGCCCGAGGTCGGCGAAGACCTCGACCTCGGCGTCCCACCAGAACCCCTCCGTGTCGACGAGGGTCCCGTCCATGTCGAGGAAGACCGCCTGCAGGGCGGAGCTGCCGTTCGTACGGAACAGGGACGCGGGGACCGTACTGGTCATCCGGCACACCTCCATGGAGGGACGAGAAGGCCGGCCCCCCTCCCCGGTACGGGGAGGAGGACCGGCCTGCACTGGACCGACAAGTGTACGTCGCGATCACCCGGAACGCGCGTATTTACCTCGTGCGGTCACCAGGAGGTCACCGGGCGTTGAAGTACTTCGCCTCCGGGTGGTGGATGACGATGGCGTCGGTGGACTGCTCGGGGTGGAGCTGGAACTCCTCGGAGAGGTGGACGCCGATCCGCTCCGGCCGGAGCAGGTCCGCGATCTTCGCGCGGTCCTCCAGGTCGGGGCAGGCGCCGTAGCCCAGGGAGAAGCGGGCGCCCCGGTACTTGAGGTCGAACATGTCCTCGACGTTCGCCGGGTCCTCGCCGGCGAAGCCGAGCTCGGCGCGGACGCGGGCGTGCCAGTACTCGGCGAGGGCCTCGGCGAGCTGGACCGAGAGGCCGTGCAGCTCCAGGTAGTCGCGGTAGGAGTCGGACTCGAAGAGCTTGGCCGTGGCCTCGCCGATCTTCGAGCCGACGGTGACGACCTGGAGGCCGACGACGTCGGTCTCGCCGGACTCCTCCGGGCGGAAGAAGTCCGCGAGGCAGAGGCGGCGGCGCGGCGCTGGCGCGGGAAGGTGAACCGGGTCCGCTCGTTGCCCGCCTCGTCCAGGATGATCAGGTCGTCGCCCTTGGAGACGCAGGGGAAGTAGCCGTGGACGACGGCCGCCTCCAGGAGGTTCTCGGTGTGCAGGCGCTCCAGCCAGCCGCGCAGCCGGGGCCGGCCCTCGGTCTCGACGAGCTCCTCGTAGGCCGGTCCGTCGCCGCCCGGTTCTGCTTGAGGCCCCACTGGCCCTTGAAGAGGGCGCCCTCGTCGAGCCAGGACGCGTAGTCCTTCAGCGGGATGCCCTTGACGACGCGGGTGCCCCAGAAGGGCGGGGTCGGCACCGGGTTGTCGGTGGCCACGTCGGAGCGGCCGCCGGGCTCGGGCTCGTCGACCTGGAGGGCGGCGGCGGTGGTCTTGGCGACCCGGCGCTGCTTGAGCTCGGGGAGCACGGCTCCGGGGACGCCGCGCTTGACGCCGATGAGGGCGTCCATGAGGCGCAGGCCCTCGAAGGCGTCGCGGGCGTAGCGGACCTCGCCCTGGTAGATCTCGTGGAGGTCCTGCTCGACGTAGGCCCTGGTCAGGGCGGCGCCGCCGAGGATCACGGGGTACTTGGCGGCCAGCTCGCGCTGGTTGAGCTCCTCCAGGTTCTCCTTCATGATCACGGTGGACTTCACGAGGAGGCCGGACATGCCGATGACATCGGCGTTGTGCTCCTCGGCGGCTTCGAGGATCGCGGAGACCGGCTGCTTGATGCCGATGTTGACGACGTTGTAGCCGTTGTTGGAGAGGATGATGTCGACGAGGTTCTTGCCGATGTCGTGGACGTCGCCGCGGACGGTGGCGAGGACGATCGTGCCCTTGCCCTCGGCGTCCGACTTCTCCATGTGCGGTTCGAGGTGGGCGACGGCCGTCTTCATGACCTCAGCGGACTGGAGCACGAACGGCAGCTGCATCTGGCCGGAGCCGAAGAGCTCGCCGACGGTCTTCATGCCGTCGAGGAGGGTCTCGTTGACGATGTCCAGGGCGGCGCGCTCGACGAGGGCCTCGTCGAGGTCGGCCTCCAGGCCGTTCTTCTCGCCGTCGACGATCCGGCGCTTGAGGCGCTCGTCCAGCGGCAGGGCGAGGAGCTCCTCGGTCTTGCCGGCCTTCATCGACTTGGTGGTGGCGCCCTCGAAGAGGGCCATCAGCTTCTGCAGCGGGTCGTAGCCCTCGGCGCGCCGGTCGTAGATCAGGTCGAGGGCGGTGGTGACCTGCTCCTCGTCGAAGCGGGCGATGGGCAGGATCTTCGACGCGTGGACGATCGCGGAGTCCAGACCGGCCTTGACGCACTCGTCGAGGAAGACCGAGTTCAGCAGGATGCGGGCGGCCGGGTTGAGGCCGAAGGAGATGTTGGACAGGCCCAGCGTGGTCTGGACGTCCGGGTGGCGGCGCTTGAGCTCGCGGATCGCCTCGATCGTCGCGATGCCGTCCTTCCGCGACTCCTCCTGGCCGGTGCAGATGGTGAAGGTGAGGGTGTCGATGAGGATGTCCGACTCGTCGATGCCCCAGTTGCCCGTGAGGTCCTCGATGAGCCGCTCGGCGACGGCGACCTTGTGCTCGGGGGTACGGGCCTGGCCCTCCTCGTCGATGGTCAGGGCGATGAGGGCGGCGCCGTGCTCCTGGGCCAGTCGGGTGACCTTGGCGAAGCGGGACTCCGGGCCGTCGCCGTCCTCGTAGTTGACCGAGTTGATGACGGCCCGGCCGCCGAGCTTCTCCAGGCCGGCCCGCAGGACGTCCACCTCGGTGGAGTCCAGGACGATCGGCAGGGTGGAGGCGGTCGCGAAGCGGCCGGCGAGCTCCTCCATGTCGGCGACGCCGTCGCGGCCCACGTAGTCCACGCACAGGTCGAGCATGTGCGCGCCCTCGCGGATCTGGTCGCGGGCCATCTCCACGCAGTCGTCCCAGCGGCCTTCGAGCATGGCCTCGCGGAACTTCTTCGAACCGTTGGCGTTCGTCCGCTCGCCGATCGCCAGGTACGAGGTGTCCTGCCGGAAGGGCACGGTCTGGTAGAGGGAGGCGGCGCCCGGCTCGGGGCGCGGGGAGCGCTCGGGCGGGGTGAGGCCCTGGACCCGCTCGACGACGTGGCGCAGGTGCTCGGGGGTCGAGCCGCAGCAGCCGCCGACGAGGGACAGGCCGTAGTCGCGGACGAAGTTCTCCTGCGCGTCGGCCATCTCGGGCGCGGTGAGCGGGAAGTACGCGCCGTCCTTGGTGAGCACGGGCAGGCCGGCGTTCGGCATGCACATGAGGGGCGTACGGGAGTGGCGGGCGAGGTAGCGCAGGTGCTCGCTCATCTCGGCCGGGCCGGTCGAGCAGTTCAGGCCGATCAGGTCGATGCCGAGGGGCTCCAGGGCGGTGAGCGCGGCGCCGATCTCGGAGCCGAGGAGCATGACGCCGGTGGTCTCGAAGGCCAGCGAACAGATCAGCGGCACGTCCACGCCCAGGGCCTCCATCGCGCGGCGCGCGCCGATGAGGCTGGACTTGGTCTGCAGCAGGTCCTGGGTCGTCTCCACGATCAGGGCGTCGGCGCCGCCGGCGAGGAGGCCCTCGGCGTTCTGCTGGTAGCCGTCGCGCAGCACGTCGTACGCGATGTGGCCGAGCGAGGGCAGCTTGGTGCCGGGGCCGATCGAGCCGAGCACCCAGCGCTGGCGGCCGTCCTTGGCGCCGAACTCGTCGGCGACCTCGCGGGCGATCCGGGCGCCGGCCTCGGAGAGCTCGAAGATCCGGTCGGCGATCTCGTACTCGCCCGCGGCCGAGTGGTTGGAGCCGAACGTGTTGGTCTCGACGCAGTCGACGCCGACCTCGAAGTACGCCTCGTGGACCGAGCGGACGATGTCGGGCCGGGTGACGTTCAGGATCTCGTTGCAGCCTTCGAGGTTCTGGAAGTCCTCAAGGGTGGGGTCCTGGGCCTGGAGCATGGTGCCCATGGCTCCGTCGGCGACGACCACTCGGCTGGCGAGGGCCTCGCGGAGAGCGGCGGCGCGGGTCCGGCTGTCGGCGGACGGGGTCGGCAACGAGGCCATGGATGAGCTCCCTGGGATGCGACGGCTGTCGGCTTTGCACTCTCGGAGGAGGGTGCACGGGCCCAGCGTAACCGTGCTTGAGCCGGGGTGGACCCGGCGTCCCACGGGCCGGACGGCATCCTGTGTCGGGGACTCCCGGTCCTGCCCCTCTGTGGCCGACACTGTGTGAAGTGACGCGAGGTCGGCATCGACCGATAGTGTTCAGCATTGTCGAACAGCGTAAGAAGGGTGAGGGGCCGGGCGATGGCGAAGAACATCCAGTCGCTGGAAAGAGCGGCGGCCATGCTGCGACTGCTCGCGGGCGGCGAGCGCCGGCTCGGCCTGTCGGACATCGCGTCCTCGCTCGGACTCGCCAAGGGCACGGCCCACGGCATCCTGCGCACCCTCCAGGCGGAGGGCTTCGTGGAGCAGGACGCGCCCTCGGGCCGCTACCAGCTGGGCGCGGAGCTGCTGCGCCTGGGCAACAGCTATCTGGACGTGCACGAGCTGCGGGCGCGGGCGCTGGTCTGGACGGACGACCTGGCGCGGTCCAGCGGCGAGAGCGTGCACCTGGGGGTGCTGCACCAGCGGGGCGTGCTGATCGTCCACCACGTCTTCCGGCCGGACGACAGCCGCCAGGTCCTGGAGGTGGGGGCCATGCAGCCGCTGCACTCCACGGCGCTCGGCAAGGTCCTCTCGGCGTACGACCCGGTGGCGCACAGCGAGGTGGTGGAGGTCGAGCGGGAGTCGTTCACGCCCCGGACGACCACGGACCTCGGCGACTTCGAGGCGCTGCTCGACATGACGCGGGCCCGCGGCTGGGCGGCGGACGTGGAGGAGACCTGGGAGGGCGTGGCCTCGGTGGCGGCGCCGATCCACGACCGGCGGCGGATGCCGGTGGGCGCGGTGGCGGTCACCGGCGCCGTGGAGCGGGTCTGTCCGGGCGGGGAGCTGCGCCCGGAGCTGGTGGCCGCGGTGCGGGACTGCGCCCGCGCGGTCTCCCGTGACCTGGGGCCGGCCGCTTCTGACCGCCCAGGGGCGGCGCCGACCACCCTCCGTACGACCCCGTACGGCAGCCCGTACAGCGGGACCGAACCCGCCGGTAACGATCGCGTTATCGGCGGGTTTTTCACTCCCAGACCCTTGACGCGCTGTTAACCCGGGGGCAAAACTTCCGTTCATCGGTCGGCATTGTCGAACACTTACCGGCAATACGCGCTAAGGTGTGGCAGTGCCAAGGGCCGGCAACGCCCTCAACACGAGGGCGCGGACCATCGGAGTGACCCGTGGTTCGCCTTCCCCTGGACGAAGGACAAAGGAGTCGCGGGTGTCCAGCTCCGACATCTTCCTCGGCGAGACCATCGGTACCGCCGTTCTCATCTTGCTCGGCGGCGGTGTGTGCGCCGCCGTCACGCTCAAGAGCTCCAAGGCCCGCAACGCGGGCTGGCTCGCGATCACCTTCGGGTGGGGCTTCGCCGTCATGACGGCGGTCTACATGACCGCTTCCCTCTCGGGAGCCCATCTGAACCCCGCCGTCACGGTCGGAATCGCGATCAAGACCGGGGACTGGAGCGACGTCCCCGTCTACATCGCCGGCCAGATGCTCGGCGCGATGATCGGCGCGGCGCTGGTCTGGCTGGCCTACTACGGCCAGTTCCAGGCCCACCTCACGGACCCGGAGACCGTCGGCGAGAAGCCGGTGGAGGGCCCCGGCCCGGTGCTCGGCATCTTCTCCACCGGCCCCGAGATCCGTAACACCTGGCAGAACCTGGTCACCGAGATCATCGGCACCGTCGTGCTGGTCCTGGCCGTGCTCACCCAGGGCCTCAACGACAGCGGCAAGGGCCTCGGCGTCATCGGCGCCCTGATCACCGCGTTCGTCGTGGTCTCCATCGGCCTCTCGCTGGGCGGCCCGACCGGTTACGCCATCAACCCGGCCCGCGACCTCGGCCCGCGCATCGTGCACGCCCTGCTCCCGCTGCCGAACAAGGGCGGCTCCGACTGGAGCTACGCCTGGATCCCGGTCGTCGGCCCGCTGATCGGTGGAGCCGTCGCCGCGGGTATCTACAACATCGCGTTCGCCTGAGCCGTCCTTCCTCCAGACCCACCCAGGAGCACACCGTGACCGACGCACACACCTCCGGCCCGTTCATCGCGGCCATCGACCAGGGCACCACCTCCTCCCGCTGCATCGTCTTCGACAAGGACGGCCGGATCGTCTCGGTCGACCAGAAGGAGCACGAGCAGATCTTCCCGAAGCCGGGCTGGGTCGAGCACGACGCCGCCGAGATCTGGACCAACGTCCAGGAGGTCGTCGCCGGCGCCCTGGCCAAGGCGGAGATCACCGCCGCCGACGTCAAGGCCATCGGCATCACCAACCAGCGCGAGACCACGCTGCTCTGGGACAAGAACACCGGTGAGCCCGTCCACAACGCCCTCGTCTGGCAGGACACCCGCACCGACGCCCTCTGCAAGGAGCTCGGCCGCAACGTCGGCCAGGACCGCTTCCGCCGCGAGACCGGCCTGCCGCTGGCGAGCTACTTCTCCGGCCCGAAGGTCCGCTGGCTGCTCGACAACGTCGAGGGCCTGCGCGAGCGCGCCGAGCGCGGCGACATCCTCTTCGGCACCATGGACTCCTGGGTCATCTGGAACCTCACGGGCGGCGTCGACGGCGGCCACCACGTCACCGACGTCACCAACGCCTCCCGCACCATGCTGATGAACCTCCACACCATGGCCTGGGACGAGAAGATCCTCCAGTCCATGGAGATCCCGGCCGCCGTGCTGCCGGAGATCCGCTCCTCCGCCGAGGTGTACGGCACGGTCAAGGGCGGCGTCCTCGACGGCGTCCCGGTCGCCTCCGCGCTCGGCGACCAGCAGGCCGCCCTGTTCGGCCAGACGTGTTTCGCCGAGGGCGAGGCCAAGTCCACGTACGGCACCGGCACCTTCATGCTGATGAACACCGGCGACAAGATCATCAACTCCTACAGCGGCCTGCTGACCACGGTCGGCTACCAGATCGGCGACGCCAAGCCGGTCTACGCCCTGGAGGGCTCGATCGCCGTCACCGGTTCGCTGGTGCAGTGGATGCGCGACCAGATGGGCCTGATCAAGTCCGCCGCCGAGATCGAGACCCTCGCGTCCTCGGTCGAGGACAACGGCGGCGCCTACTTCGTGCCGGCCTTCTCCGGCCTGTTCGCCCCGTACTGGCGCTCCGACGCGCGCGGTGTCATCGCCGGTCTCACCCGGTACGTCACCAAGGCGCACATCGCCCGCGCCGTCCTGGAGGCCACCGCCTGGCAGACCCGCGAGATCACCGACGCCATGACGAAGGACTCCGGCGTCGAGCTGACCGCGCTCAAGGTCGACGGCGGCATGACCTCCAACAACCTGCTGATGCAGACCCTCTCGGACTTCCTGGACGCGCCCGTCGTGCGTCCGATGGTCGCCGAGACCACCTGCCTCGGCGCCGCCTACGCCGCCGGCCTGGCCGTCGGCTTCTGGCCGGACACCGACGCGCTGCGCGCCAACTGGCGCCGGGCGGCGGAATGGACCCCTCGCATGGACGCCGACAAGCGTGACCGCGAGTACAAGAGCTGGCTCAAGGCCGTGGAACGTTCCATGGGCTGGCTCGATGACGCATCCGAGGAGTAAGACGAGATGACCACCCTGCAGAGCGTCCCTGCCCTGGGGACGCACCCGGCCGCCGGTTCCCTGCCGAGTCGCGCCGAGACCCGGGACCAGCTTTCCAAGGCGACGTACGACCTCCTGGTGATCGGCGGCGGCATCCTGGGCATCTCCACCGCCTGGCACGCCGCGCAGTCGGGCCTGCGGGTGGCCCTGGTGGACGCCGGCGACTTCGCCGGCGCCACCTCCTCCGCCTCCTCCAAGCTCCTCCACGGCGGCCTGCGCTACCTGCAGACCGGCGCGGTGAAGCTGGTCGCGGAGAACCACTTCGAGCGGCGTGCGGTCTCGCGCCAGGTGGCACCGCACCTCGCCAACCCGCTCACCTTCTACCTGCCCGTCTACAAGGGCGGCCCGCACGGCGCCGCCAAGCTGGGCGCCGGGGTCTTCGCGTACTCCGCCCTCTCGGCCTTCGGCGACGGCGTCGGGCACCTGCTCTCCCCCGCCAAGGCCGCGCAGGACGTGCCGGAGCTGCGCACCGACAACCTCAAGGCCGTCGCCGTCTACGGCGACGACCAGATGAACGACGCCCGCATGGCGCTGATGACGGTCCGCGCCGCCGTCGACGCCGGCGCCACCGTCCTCAACCACGCCGAGGTCACCGGTCTCCGCTTCACCCGCGGCCGGGTCACCGGCGCGGAGCTGAAGGACCGCACCACCGGCGACGAGTTCGGCGTGGACGCCCGCCTGGTCCTCAACGCGACCGGCCCGTGGGTCGACCACCTGCGCAAGATGGAGGACCCCAACGCGGCCCCCTCCATCCGCCTCTCCAAGGGCGCGCACCTGGTCCTCAAGCGGACCTCGCCGTGGAAGGCCGCGCTGGCCACCCCGATCGACAAGTACCGCATCACCTTCGCCCTCCCCTGGGAGGACATGCTGCTCCTCGGCACCACCGACGAGGAGTACGAGGGCGACCCGGGCCAGGTCGAGGTCACCGAGAAGGACACCGCCCAGATCCTGGACGAGGCCGCCTTCTCCATCCGCGACCAGCAGCTCTCGCGCGACCTGATCACGTACTCCTTCGCCGGTCTCCGGGTGCTCCCGGGCGGTCCCGGCGACACCTCCAAGGCCAAGCGCGAGACGGTCGTCACCGAGGGCCGCGGCGGCATGCTGTCGGTGGCCGGCGGCAAGTGGACCACCTTCCGCCACATCGGCCGCACGGTGATGAAGAAGCTGGAGCAGCTCCCCGGCCGCCCGCTCGGCGAGGACTACGAGCCGGTGTCGACGCTGCCGAAGCGGCTGCCGCTGCCCGGCATAGCCAACCCGAACGCGGTCGCCCACCGGCTGCTCGTCGACGGCCCGGCGCCCGGCCCCCGGATGGCCGCCGACACCGCCAAGCACCTGGCCACGCACTACGGCTCGCTCTCCTTCGACATCGCCCGGATGGCGAACGAGGACCGGAGCTGGCCCGCCGGATCCACCCGGACGCCCCGGAGATCTGGGCGCAGGTCGCCTACGCCCGCGACCACGAGTGGGCCGAGACGGCGGACGACGTGCTGCGCCGCCGCACGACGCTGACCATCCGCGGCCTCGCGACGGACGAGGTCCGCGCCGGCGTCGAGGCGATGCTGCGGAAGTAAGTCCCGTACGACCGGGGGCGGTTCCTCTTCGAGGGGCCGCCCCCGAGGCGTGCCATGCGCCGTCCACACGCCCGCAACACTCGGCGCGCAGAGTGGAGGGCATGAAGTTTCAGGTGCTCTCGATCGTCCACCACTCCCCGCACCCGCTCACCGGCGAACTGCTGTCCGCCGCCGACCGGCTGGAGCAGGTCGTCACGCTCGGCGAGACCGCCGAACGGCTCGGTTTCGACGCCTACGCGGTCGGCGAGCGGCACGCGGGCGCGTTCCTCTCCTCGTCCCCGACCGTGCTGCTCGCCGCGCTGGCCGCCCGCACCCACCGGATCCGGCTGCTCACCGGCGTGACCGTGGTCGCGATCCTCGACCCGGTCCGGGTCGCCGAGGACTACGCGACGCTCGACCAGCTCTCCCGGGGCCGGCTCGAACTCGTCGTCGGCAAGGGCGCCGAGGCCGGCCACTTCGACCTCTTCGGCCTGGACGAGGAGCGGCAGTGGGACCTCCAGAAGGAGAAGTACGAGCTGCTGCGCCGCCTCTGGACGGAGGAGGGCGTCGACTGGGAGGGCGAGTTCCGTCCCCCGCTGAAGAACGTGACCACGGTCCCGCGGCCGTACGCCGGCGCGCCCCGCGTCTGGCACGGCTCGGCCACCAGCCTCAACTCCCCCGAGCTCGCGGCCAAACACGGTGATCCGCTGTTCACCGCCAACGCGATCCAGCCGCGCGAGGCGTACGCGAAGCTCATCGCCCACTACCGCGAGAAGTTCGAGGAGTACGGGCACGACCCGGCCCACGCGCGCGTGGCGGCCGGTTCCGGCGGGCTGCTCATCGCCGACACCCACGAGCAGGCGGTGAGCCGGTACAAGGAGCTGTACGAGGCGAAGGTGCGGCAGAGCTTCAAGCCGCACCTGGAGGGCAGGGCCGGATACAACACGCCGTTCCGCACGATCGAGGACGCCATCGCCGGCGGCCCCCAGCTGATCGGCTCGCCGCAGCAGATCATCGACAAGATCCTCGGCTACCACGAGCACTACGGGCACGATCTGCAGTCGATCACGGTCGACACCTTCGGCCAGTCGACGGCCGAGCAGACCGAGACGCTCCAGCGCTTCGCCGAGGAGATCGCGCCGGTCGTGCGGAGGGAGGCGCCGAGCACGCTGTGGGAGGAGTGACTCCGCCGTGTGCGGAGGCGAGTTCCTGGGTAGTCGATCAAGGCCGCACGGGTTTTCGGGGATGTCCGGGGACTGCGGGCGGCCCGCCGGAAAGCCGTAAGGTGGGGCCGTACGACAGGAACTTCGAATAAGGAGGCGCTGGGTGATCGAGCTCGAGGGGTGCCCGAGCTGATCGACCCGGTCATGGTGGCCGCGTTCGAGGGCTGGAACGACGCCGGCGACGCCGCCTCCACCGCGGTCGCCCATCTCGACCGGGAGTGGAAGGGCGAGGTGTTCGCGGCGCTCGACGCCGAGGACTACTACGACTTCCAGGTCAACCGCCCCACGGTCTTCCTGGACAACGGGGTCAGAAAGATCACCTGGCCGACGACCCGGCTCTCGGTGGTCAGGGTCGGCGGCGACAAGCCCCGCGACCTGGTGCTCGTGCGCGGGATCGAGCCCTCGATGCGCTGGCGCTCGTTCTGCAACGAGCTGCTCGGCTTCGCGCACGAGCTGGGCGTGGAGATGGTGGTGATCCTGGGCGCCCTGCTCGGGGACACCCCGCACACCCGGCCGGTCCCGGTCAGCGGGGTGACCTCCGATCCGGACCTGGCGCGGACGATGGACCTGGAGGAGACCCGGTACGAGGGCCCGACGGGCATCGTGGGCATCCTCCAGGAGGCGTGCACGCACGCGGGCGTGCCGGCGGTGAGCCTGTGGGCGGCGGTGCCGCACTACGTGTCGCAGCCGCCGAACCCGAAGGCGACGCTGGCGCTGCTCAACCGCCTGGAGGACCTGATCGGGCTGCGCATCCCGCTGGGCGAGCTGCCGGAGGACGCGCGGGCCTGGCAGCTGGGCGTGGACCAGCTGGCCGCCGAGGACAGCGAGGTCGCCGAGTACGTGCAGACCCTGGAGGAGGCGCGGGACACGGCGGAGCTGCCGGAGGCCTCGGGCGAGGCCATCGCCCGCGAGTTCGAGCGGTATCTGCGGCGGCGCGAGCCGGGCGCGGGGCCGGGCTCCGGTCCGGGGTGGCGACGGAGGGCGGCGACTTCCTGCGGGACGCGGGAGCGGCCGGACCCGCCCGCCGAAGCCGGAGCAGCCGGGCCCGGAGTCGGTCCTGGGGCGGAGCCGCCGCCGGACGCCCCGGAGGGCGACGACGGCGACGGCGACGCCGAGGAGTAGCGGGTACGGGAGGGTGGCGCGGCCGCCCTCCCGTCCGCGTTCAGACCCTGGGCACGGAGACCACGTCGTACTCGGCCGCCGCGGGGTCCGGGTCCAGGCCGAAGCGCGCGTTGGGCAGGTAGATCCGGTCGCCCCACACCGCCGCCGTGGTCGGGACGCGGAACCGGTCCGGGTCGGTGATCCGGGCGATCGGGGTGCCGCGCGTGCCGCTCGCGTCGAGCCGGACCACGTCGATCCGGTTGGTCACCTGCTGGACGACGTACAGGTCGCGGCCGAGGAGCAGCAGTCCGTCCCCGTTCGGGATCTTCAGGTCGCCGAGGTCGACCTTGCGGGCGAGGCCGGTGGCCGGGTCGACCCGCAGGAGCGAGCCGTCGTCCTGGAAGACGTTGACCACGAGCAGGGCCCGCCCGTCGGGGGTGCGCGCGATGCCGTTGGCGGTGAAGTCGGGGCCCTGCGTCCAGTCGCCGCCGAGCGGGAGGACGGTGACCTCGTCCGCGGGCTCGCCGGCGCGGTCGAGGGCGAGGCGGTAGAGCTGCGGCTGGTAGGAGTCCGTGAACCAGGCCGCGTCCGGGGTGAGGACCACGTCGTTGACCATGGTGGTCTCCGCGCCCAGCCCGGAGAAGTTGTGGAGGAGGGCGCCGGAGCGGGGGTCGACGACGCGGATCTCCCGGCTTCCGCCGCCGGCGAGGAAGAGCCGCCGCTCGGGCCGGTCGATCTTGAGTCCGACGGTGCTGCGTCCGGCGCCGGGACCCGGGTGGATGATCCGGCCCTCGCCGGTGGCCAGGGAGGCCCGGTACACGGCGCCGTCGGCGAGCGAGCCGAAGTAGGCGTACGGGCTGCGCCCGATCGCGACGCCCTCCGGCTGGAAGCCCCTCGGGAGGGGGAACCCGGTGGGCCACCGCCCGGCGGGTCCGGCCGCGTGCGCCGTCCCTGCGGTGAGGGGAGTGGTGAGGGCCGCCGCGCCGAGGGCGACGGCGGCTCCCAGGAATCCTCTGCGTGCGAGGTGATGCTGCACTGAGTGCCCTTTCGTACAAGGGATCGATGGCACTCCCACCTCATCACAACGAGGGCCTCCGGCAGGGCAGTTGGGGGAATCCTGCCCTGCCGGAGCTGCTCAGGCGCAGCTGAACCGGGCCGCCGCCCAGTCGCCGTGGTCGCCGCTCTTCGACCCGTTGGTGTCCGTGATCTTCAGCCGGACGTGCCGGGCTCCGGTCACGTCGACGTTCACGGGCAGGGTCGCGGAGGCGCCGGTCAGCCGGGGCGAGGTCCACAGGACCCGGCCGTCGGCCTCGACGGAGAAGGCCACGTCCCCGTAGCCGTTGATCTCGTCGTCGATGCCGACGTCGGCGGTGAAGGCGGTGCAGCGGCCGCCGAGGTAGACCTCGATGTCGGAGTCGGCGTGGGCGCCGATGCCCTTCTCGTAGGTCTTTCCGGCCAGGGTGAGGGGTGGCCGTCGGCGGCGCCGGACTCGCCGTTGGAGCGGTCGCGCTCGGGCGGTCCCCAGCCGTTGGTGGCGCGCAGCCAGCTGAGGTCGCTCGCCCAGGCGTCGGCGGTCGGCGCCGGGGCATCACGCCGATCGCGAAGCGCTGGACGGCGGTGCGGTCGGTGCCCGCGGCGCGGTGCCGGACGGTCGCCGTGAGGGTGGTGTCGCCGGTCTTCGCGTCGGCCGCCGGGGTGACGGCGACCTCGACCCGGCGGGTGGTGCCGGCCGGGACGCGGGCGATCGGGGCGGCCGGGGTGACCTGCCAGCCCGCCGGGGCGTCCAGGAGACCCGTACGTCGGTGGCGTCCCGGGTGCCCGCCGTGACGTCCACGGCGACGGTGCCGGGGTGCCGGCGCCGAGCTCCTGCCCGGTGGGGCGGCGAGGACGGCGGCGGCGCCGGGGACGGCCCGCCGACGGCGCTGGTCTCGGTCAGCCGCAGCTCGAAGGCGCGGTCGGTGGACAGGGAGGCGGTCTTGATCCGGACCACTCCCCGCGCTCGTCGCGGTCGTACCACCAGCCCTGGCCGGCCGCGTCGAAGGCGGCGCGGGAGCCGAGGGCGGGCAGCGGGCGGCCGTCGAGCTTCACCGCGCCGGGGGCGTCGCCGGTGTGGACGGTGAAGGCGTACGGCCGGGCGGCGGGCTTGCCGGTGTACGTGCCGGTGCTGGCGCCCAGGCGGACGGTGACGTCGCCGGGGCCGGACCGCGGGCGCCGACCTCGGCGCGCTGGGTGGCGTAGCGGCCGGTGCGGTGCTCGCGGGTGACGCCGTCGTCCTCGTACAGGTCGAAGGAGGAGTTGCCCTGCGGGTAGACGTCCCAGGCGATCGGGTCGCCGGGGGCGCGGTCCCGGTAGGAGCGGATGGAGCCGGGCCACATGGGCACGGCCGCCCCGGCCCGTACGAAGAGGGGCAGGGTGTCGAGCGGGGCGCTGTAGTCGTCGACGGTGACGGGGCCCTGGTAGGTGCGGCCGCTCCAGTAGTCGATCCAGGTGCCCTTGGGCAGGTAGATGCCGTCGCGCTCCACGGCGTCCTGGTAGACGGGGGCGACGAGGAAGTCCTCGCCGCTGAGGAACTCGTACGTGGCGGCGTCGGTCGCGGCCTTCGGGTCGTCCGGGTATTCCAGGGCGAGCGGCCGGGCGAGGCCGACGCCGGTCCTGGTGGCCTGCTGGGCGTGGCTGTAGATGTACGGGAGCAGGGCCTCGTGGAGCTTGAGCGAGGCGCGGTTGATGCCGGTGTAGGGCTCGCCGTAGCGGAAGGGCTGCTTGTCGTTGGCGGCCCAGCCGTCCATGGTCATGGTGACGGGCAGGAACGTCTTCCACTGGAGGTCGCGGGTGTACGTCTTGGCGCTGCCGCCGAAGATGCCGTCGACGTCACCGGTGGTGTAGGCGAGTCCGGACATGGACGCGCCCGCGTAGGTGGGGATCTGCCAGCGGATGTACTCCCAGCTGCCGGACTGGTCGCCGGACCACTGGACGCCGCAGCGCTGGGCGCCGGACCAGCTCTCGGGGGCCCAGGTGAAGCCGCGGGCGTCGCTGTTGGCCTCGATGCCGGCGTGGGCGTCCTTGCAGCCGTCGAGGGCGAACTTGTAGCCGTCGCCGACCCAGGCGACGTCGAGCTTGGCGACCCGCTGGCCGGCCTTGACCTGGTCGGCGAGCTTGTCGATGCCGTCCTCGGTCCACAGGCCGAGCTTCATCTTCCGGTCGGCGAGGCCGGTGGAGGTCTCGGCGAGGTTCTCGTAGCCGCAGCCGTAGCCGTCGTTGACGAGCATCCAGCCGTTGGGCATGTCGTTCGCGACGTAGCCGTCGGCGATCTTCAGGGCGTCGAGGGTGTGGCGCTCGCCGCGGTTGGCGTTGTGGAGGTAGCAGTCGGAGTCGCCGATCTCCAGGCCGTACACGGGCGGCAGGAAGGGTTTGCCGGTGAGCCGGGTGTACTGGCCTATGACGTCCTTGAGGGCGTCCTTCCCGTCGCCGGCGAAGTAGTAGGCGTCGAAGCGCTGTTCCTTGGCGCTGGTGGTGACGGGGTCGGTGAAGGCGTAGGTGCCCGGGGCGTAGGTGTTGCGGTAGACGCCGTAGCCGGCGGAGGAGAGGTAGAAGGGGACGGAGTTGGGGTGGCCGCCGTCGTTCCAGTTGTAGTCGACGCCGACCTCGACGGTCTTGCCGCGGTGGGAGGTGTTGCCGCGGCCGTTCTGCATGCCGGCGCCGTAGAACTGCTCGTCGGCGCCGCGGGCGAGGGTCTGGACGGTGCGGTCCTGGTTCCAGGTGAGGCCCTGGGTCTCGGTCCAGAGCGGGGTGCCGTCGGCGCGTACGGCCGAGAAGCGCAGCGGCGACTTGGTGGCGCGCAGGGTCACCTTGGCGGTGGCGAGTTCGTACCGGTCGCCGAGGTCGCGCCAGTGGGTGGCCGGGGGCGGGCCCTGGGGCAGCGTGATGTCGGTGCCGGTGGGGTCGGTGAACTTGCCGTCGGGGGCGAGTTCGATGCGGAAGGTGTCGGCGGTGACGAAGGAGACGCGGGCCTCGGTGTGGCCGGCGGTCAGCCGGTAGACGGCTCCGTCGGCGGCGAAGCCGGTGACGTCGCCGACGGTGGTGTCGGTGGGTGTGGCCGACGCGGTGGAGCCGGGTCCCGCGAAGGCCGCGAAGAGCCCGAGGACGGCTCCGGCGAGTGCAACTTTCATGCGTGATGATGATTGCATGGAGGTTGTTTAGCGCAGGAACGAGCATCCCCGCCAGGACAAAACGGAACCGCCCTCGGACTTCGGCGAGAAGTCCAAGGGCGGTTGCCTGAAAGAGAGTTGCGCGGTCCTGCTCGTTACAGGGCCACACCGAGCAGGGCGTCGACGGCCCGCGAGACGAGACCGGGGCGGACTCGTCCGTGCCGCCCTCGGCCGTCTGGAGCGCGGCCCAGCGGTCGACCGCGGCGAGCGCGGTGGGCGTGTCCAGGTCGTCGGAGAGCGCCTCGCGGAGCTCCTCGACCAGCGCGTCGGCGGACGGGCCGTCGGGGCGCGAGACGGCGGCGCGCCAGCGGTCGAGCCGCTCCACGGCCGTCTCCAGGACCTGGTCGGTCCACTCCCAGTCGTCGCGGTAGCGGTGCGAGAGGAGGGCGAGCCGGATGGCGGCCGGGTCGACGCCGTCGCGGCGGAGCTGGGAGACGAAGACCAGGTTGCCCTTGGACTTCGACATCTTCTCGCCGTGCAGGGCGACCATGCCGGCGTGGACGTACGCCTTGGCCATGGGGAACTCGCCCGTGAGGGTCTGGGCGTGGGAGGCGCCCATCTCGTGGTGCGGGAAGATCAGGTCGGAGCCGCCGCCCTGCACGTCGAAGCCCATGCCGAGGTGGTCGAGGGCGATGGCGACGCACTCGATGTGCCAGCCGGGGCGGCCGGGGCCGAGGCTGCCGCCGTCCCAGCTCGGCTCGCCCTCGCGGGCGGCCATCCAGAGCATCGGGTCGAGCGGGTTCTTCTTGCCCGGACGGTCCGGGTCGCCGCCGCGCTCGGCGGAGAGGTGGCGCATCAGCTCGGTGTCGTAGTTCGAGACCTGGCCGAAGTGCGGGTCGGCCTCGACGGAGAAGTAGATGTCGCCGTCGAGCTCGTAGGCGGCACCGGAGTCCCGGAGGCGCTCGACGAGCGGGATGATGCCGGGTATGGCCTCGACCGCGCCGATGTAGTGCCGCGGGGGCAGCATCCGCAGGGCGGTCATGTCCTCGCGGAAGAGGGCGGTCTCGCGCTCGGCGAGGCCGACCCAGTCGATGCCGTCGCGGATCGCGCGCTCCAGGAGCGGGTCGTCCACGTCCGTCACGTTCTGGACGTAGTGCACCTGCCGCTTGGTGTCGAGCCACACGCGCTGAACGAGGTCGAACGCGTTGTAGGTCGCCGCGTGACCCATGTGGGTCGCGTCGTACGGCGTGATGCCGCACACGTAGATACGGGCGACGGGGCCGGGGGCGAGGGTCACTCGTCCGCCGGTCGCGGTGTCGTGGATCCGGAGGTCGCGGCCCTTGCCGGGAAGGGCGGGGACCTCAGAAGCGGGCCAGGCATGCATGCCCCGAGCGTAACCGGACAGGTGTTCCGGATACGAACCGGATCCGGGATCTTGACCGATTAGGCGCTCTTGCGGGTCAGAGGCGCGCGTGCATACCCCCCAGGGGTCCGCACCCCTCCGGGGATGTGGCCGAAACTGTTCGGTCTCCCCGTGTGACCGGTGTCTCAGACGGGAGGCCAGGGGATCGCGGGCCACTGCCCCGAGGGCTCCAGGTGCCGCCCGGTGGCGCGCAGGGCCTCCACGCGGGCGCGTACGGCCGCGACCTCGGCGCCGGTCAGGAGTTCCGCCAAGCGGGTGGCGAGCGGCGCTCCGGGGCCAGGGAACGGCCCAGCGAGTCGAGCACGCCCGCCGCCTCGGGGGGCAGCTCCTCGCCCTCCCAGCCCCACAGCAGGGTGCGCAGCTTGTCGTCGACGTGGAAGGTCACCCCGTGGTCGATGCCGTACAGCCGTCCGCCGGGGGCCGGCAGCAGGTGCCCGCCCTTGCGGTCGCCGTTGTTGATGACGGCGTCCAGGACGGCGAGCCGGCGCAGCTCGGGGGTGTCCGCGTGGACGAGGAGCGCGGTGCGCTCCTCGTCGATCTGCGCGGGCCCCACGGCCTTCCAGCCCTCGCCCGCCTCCTCGTCCTCGGTGAGCGCGAGGAGCCGGGCCTCGGGATCGGCCTCGATCCACAGCTGGACCATGCCCTCCCCGTACGGCCCGTCGCGGAGCACGGTCGGCGGGACCAGGCCCCAGCCGGTGGCCTCGGAGATCTCGTACGCGGCGACCTCGCGCTGGGCGAGGGTGCCGTCGGGGAAGTCCCACAGGGGCTGCTCCCCCGCGACCGGCTTGTAGACGCAGGCCGCTTCCCGGCCCTCGTGGGCGACGGAGCAGTACAGCACGGCGTTGGACGCCTCGCGGACCCGGCCGCGCACGGTCAGCTCGCCGCGCGCGAGCAGCTCGATGTCACGCGGGCTCTCGGGGCTGCTCATGCTCCGCGGCGGTATCCGTTCTGGCGCGGGCAGACGTGCCCCTCGGGGTCGAGCGGCAGGCTGCACAGCGGGCACGGCGGCCGGCCGGCGTTGACGACGTCCAGGGCCCGCTTGGCGAACGCCCGCGCCTGGGCCCCGCTGAGGCGGACCCGGAGCATCGGCGGGCCGTTCTCCTCGTCCTGGAGCAGCCGCTCCTCGGCCTCGGCGAGGTCCTCCTCGGAGTCCGCGTCGAGTTCGACGAGCGCCTGCGCCTCGACGATCATGCGCTGCTCCTCGCCGTCCCAGGCGAGGGCCATGGTGCCGACCCGGAACTCCTCCTCGACGGGCACGTCGAGGGGGGCGGTGTCCGCGATCTCGGCGGGGGCGACGGCCGGTACGGGCGCGTTGCCCCCGGTGCGGCGGACGACCTCGTCGAGGAGTTCGTCGATGCGCTCGGCGAGGGCCGCGACCTGGGTCTTCTCCAGGGCGACGCTGGTGACCCGGCCGCCGGCGGACGCCTGGAGGAAGAACGTACGGCGGCCAGGCAGCCCGACCGTGCCGGCCACGAAACGCTCCGGTGGGTCGTAGAGGAACACCTGACGGGACACGTTCCCGGCTCCCTTGAGTCTCGACAGTCGTACTACAGCGGCGCGTCCACCCTACTGCGCCGCGGGATCACGGTGCGCCCGCACCGCCACCCACCTCCGCCGCACCGCTGCCGCCGGGGTGCTCCCGGGGGGCGAAACCGGCGAAGTCCCCCGTGTCGCCGAGGCGGAGGAGGAAGGGACGCAGGCGGGTGTAGCGGATCGCGGTGACCGAGCAGGGGTCGACGTGGACGCGCTGGAAGAGGTCGAGGTGCATCCCCAGGGCGTCGGCGACGATCGCCTTCACGATGTCCCCGTGGGAGCACATGAGGTACGTGGCGTCCTCGCCGTGCTCGGCCTCGACGCGGGCGTTCCAGTCGCGCACGGCCTCGACGGCGCGGTTCTGCATGGCGCGCATGGACTCGCCGCCGGGGAAGGCGGCGGCGGAGGCGTGGTTCTGGACGACCTGCATCAGCGGTTCGTCGCCCAGCTCCGCCAGCTTGCGGCCGGACCAGTCGCCGTAGTCGCACTCGTTGATCCGGTCCTCGACGTGCAGCGGGAGGTCCGGGCGGGCCTCCAGGAGCGGCCGCAGGGTCTCCCGGCAGCGCTGGAGGGGCTGGTGACGGCCGCGGCGAGCGGGACGTCCGCGAGGCGCCCGGGAGGGCGGCGGCCTGCGCGGCCCCCGCTCGTCGAGCGCGACCCCGGGCGTGCGCCCGGCGAGGACCCCGGAGGTGTTGGCGGTGGAGCGTCCGTGCCGGACGAGGATCAGCGTGGCCATGCGGGCCAGCCTAGGCGGTGCCGGGGTGGGGGCGCAGGTGGTCGGGGCGGCCGCACGCGCGTGCGTGGCGGGAGTGTTCGGGGCAGAATGCGCCGCGTGATCGTGGACTCTGCCATCTACCGGGACGGGCGCCGCACGGACGGACCCGCCGACCTCTCCGACGCCCTGGAGGAGGCGCGGGCGACGGGGGACGCGTTCCTGTGGGTGGGGCTGCACGAGCCCTCGGAGGCGGAGTTCGACCACGTCGCCTCGGAGTTCGCGCTGCACCCGCTGGCCGTCGAGGACGCCTTGAAGGCCCATCAGCGGCCCAAGCTGGAGGTCTACGACGACTCGCTCTTCGCCGTGCTCAAGCCGATCGTGTACGAGCCGGAGAGCGACCGGGTGTCCTCGGGCGAGCTGATGGTGTTCATGGGCGACTCCTTCGTCGTCACGGTCCGGCACGGCGAGGGCGCGCCGCTCGCGGAGGTGCGCCGGCGCCTGGAGGCCGACCCGGAGGTCCTGAAGCACGGGCCGACGGCGGTGCTGTACGCGGTGAGCGACGCGATCGTGGACCACTACCTCGACGTGGCGGCCGAGCTCCAGGTCGACCTGGAGGAGCTGGAGGCGGACGTCTTCGCGCCCAGCGGGGGCAATCCGGGCAACACCGCGGAGCGGATCTACACGGCGAAGCGGCAGGTCCTGGAGTTCCGGCGGGCCAGCGGTCCGCTGGCCGGGCCGATGGCCCGGCTGACGGCCGGTTCGGTGCCGTTCGTGAACGAGCGCTCGCAGCCCTTCTTCCGCGACGTCAACGACCACCTCCTGCGCTCCAACGAGCAGGTGGAGGGCCTCGACCGGCTCCTGTCCGACGTGCTGTCGGCCCATCTCGCGCAGATGGGGGTCCGGCAGAACGACGACATGCGGAAGATCTCGGCGTGGGCGGCCATGGCCGCGGTCCCCACGATGGTCGCGGGGATCTACGGGATGAACTTCGAGCACATGCCGGAGCTGCGCTGGGTGGGCTCGTACCCGGTGGTGCTCGTGGTGATGGCGGGCATCGTCGTCGCGCTGTACCGGGTGTTCAAGCGGCGCGGCTGGATGTGAGGGCTCAGAAGGCGGGGGCGGGGGCCGCGGGGCCGCCGAGGGCGTTCAGCCGCTCGGGCATCCGCAGGTCGACCATCCGGTGCCAGCCGGCCGCGCGCTCGTACGCGTACACGCCGTGGATCCCGGCCGCGAGGACGGCCGCCTTGGGCTTGGGCCAGTTCAGGATGCGGCCCATGTGGCGCATCACGGCGAGGCTGACGTCCCGGTAGACCCGGATCTCGGCGAGGGCGGACGCGCGCAGGGTCCGCTGGATGAGCCGGCCGTGGCCCTGCCGGGCGAGCCGGAGCAGTTCCTCGTGGCAGTAGGCGAGGTGGTTGTCCTCGTCGTTGCAGATCATCCGGAGGGCCCTGCCGAGTTCCGGGTGGTCGCCGAAGTACTTCACGAGCAGCCGCATCTGGTCGGCGGCGCGCTCCTCGGTGACCCTGCTGTGGGCGAGGTAGACGACCACGTCCTCCTCGGTGAGCGGCCGGTCGGCGCGGAGCTTCTCGTGCGCGAGGCCGATGCCGCGCTGTTCGAGCAGCATCGTGTAGTCGGTTTCGGGGGGCACGGGGACGGGCTCCAGGCCGCGCTTTTTCATCAGCGCGTGGAAGATCCGGCCGTGCTTGTCCTCGTCGGCGCCGTGCCGGGTGATCTTGGGGGCGAGCTCCCGCATCCCGGGGGCGACGAGGGCCGCGATCCGGGCGTTCTCCCAGCCTCCCTGGGACTCGCCGCTCGCGGCGATGGAGCAGAAGAGCCGGAAGGACTCGTCGTTGTCGATGATTTCCTGGAACAGGCCCTTGGCCGTGAGCATCGCCGCCACCTCCGTGCGGACGCCCGTACTCCGGTACGTCCGAGGAGAACGAGTCAAGTCCGGTATCGGACGGCGGGCAACAGGAGGACGCGGCGACTCGGCCGAAAGAGTGAGCCCCGCGGGCGTAACCGAGGGGCCCGTCGAGCGTTGTGCTGCATGACGGCCGTGGCGGGGAAGACCCCCGAGCCCCCACCACGGCCGCAGGGGTTTCCTAGGCCAGTCCGGCCCGCTCCAGTGACTCGACGCCCGCCCGCAGGGCCGCCAGCCGCTCGTCCAGGGTGAAGCCGGCCGGGGCGAGGGTGAGGTGGTGACACCGGCCTCCGCGTAGGCCGTCATCCGCTCGGCGATCCGCTCGACGGAGCCGAGCAGCGTCGTCCGGTCGATCAGGGAGTGGGGCACGGCGGCCGCGGCCCCGGCCTTGTCGCCGTCCAGGTACTTGTCCTGGATCTCGGCGGCCTCCTTCTCGTAGCCCATGCGCCGGGCGAGCTGGTTGTAGAAGTTCTGCTTGCGGCTGCCCATGCCGCCGACGTACAGCGCGGTGTACGGGCGGAAGACGTCGGCGAGCGCGTTCACGTCGTCACCGAGGGCCAGCGGCAGGGTGGGGCAGACGTCGAAGCCGTCCATCGTGAGGCCGGCCTTCTCGCGGCCCGCGCGCAGGTGCCGGAGCGCGGTCTCCTCCAGGTGCTCGGCGGAGGGGAAGATCAGCAGGGCGCCGTCGGCGATCTCGCCGGTCTGCTCCAGGTTCTTCGGGCCGATCGCGGCGATGTAGAGCGGGATGTGCTCGCGCTCGGGGTGGACGGTGAGCTTGATGGGCTTGCCCGGACCGCCGGGCAGCGGCAGGGTCCAGTGCTCGCCGTCGTAGGTGAGCCGCTCGCGGGTCATGGCCTTGCGGACGATCTCGACGTACTCGCGGGTCCGGGCGAGCGGCTTGTCGAACTTCACGCCGTACCAGCCCTCGGAGACCTGCGGTCCCGAGACGCCCAGGCCGAGGCGGAAGCGGCCGCCGGTGAGCGAGTCGAGGGTGGCGGCCGTCATCGCGGTCATGGCCGGCTGGCGGGCCGGGATCTGCATGATCGCGGAGCCGACGTCGATCCGCTCGGTCTTCGCCGCCACCCAGGCGAGGACGGTGGGGGCGTCGGAGCCGTACGCCTCGGCGGCCCAGCAGACGTCGTAGCCGAGGCGGTCCGCCTCCTGGGCGACGGCGAGGTTGTCGCCGTCCATGCCGGCGCCCCAGTAGCCGAGGTTGATGCCGAGCCGCATTCCACGCACCCCTTACCCATCGGTAACGTCACTTGGGGCGGACTCTAGCGCGCGCGTGGGCCCTCCGTCAGGACACGGTTGTCCACAGGCTCTCTCCGCGTGGTGCCCTGGCCAGTACTCTCGCGCCCATGGAGCAGAGGCATCTCGGACGTACCGGCCTGCGTGTGTCGCGCATCGGACTCGGCACCCTCACCTGGGGCCGGGACACCGACGAGCACGACGCCGCCGAGCAGTTGAAGGCGTTCTGGGACGCGGGCGGCACGCTCGTGGACACCGCCGACGTGTACGGAGGGGCGAGGCGGAGTATCTGCTCGGACGCCTGATGGAGCGCCTGGTGCCCCGCCAGGACCTCGTCCTGTCGACCAAGGCGGGCAGCGTCCCGGACCCCGACCGGCGCACGGACGGCTCGCGCGGGCACCTGCTCGCCGCGCTCGACGCCTCCCTCGCCCGGCTCGGCACGGACCACGTGGACCTGTGGCAGCTGCACGCCTTCGACCCGTACACGCCCCTGGAGGAGTCGCTCCAGGCCCTGGACATCGCGGTGCGCAGCGGCCGGGCGCGGTACGCGGGCGTGTCGAACTTCTGCGGCTGGCAGCTCGCCAAGGCGGGCACCTGGCAACTCGGCGGCGACCGGACCCGGCTCGCGGGGGCCCAGCTGGAGTACTCGCTGCTCCAGCGGGGCATCGAGCGGAGGTGCTGCCGGCCGCGATGGACCTCGGCATAGGCCTGCTGCCCTCCTCCCCGCTCGGCCGCGGGGTGCTGACGGGCAAGTACCGCAGCGGCACGCCGACGGACTCGCGGGGCGCCTCGGAGACGATGGCGCCCTTCGTGGAGCCGTACCTGGACGAGGCGGCGAGCCGCATCGTGGACGCGGTGGCGACGGCGGCGGACGGCCTCGCGACGACCCTGCTCCACGTCGCCCTCGCCTGGGTGCGCGACCGCCCTGGGTGACCGCCCCGATCGTCGGCGCGCGCACGGCGCGGCAGCTCACGGCCGCGTTGTCAGTGGAGGCGCTTAGTCTTCCTGACGAGATCTGTCGGGCGCTGGACGATGTGTCGGCGCCCGTGCACCGCTATCCGGATCACGACTGGAGCACCTTGTGACCGAGCCTTCCGGGAGACCGCGCCCGAGGCCGTGCCCCCGCCGAGGACCCCGGGAGGCCCCCGCGCCCCGGCACCCGACGCGCCCGACGCACCCGAGGAGCAGGCCACCGGGCCGGAGACGGCCGAGGAGGCGCCGGAGACGGCCGAAGAGGCGTCCGGGACGGCCGAAGAGGTGTCGGGGACAGCCGAAGGGGCGGGTGCCGACGAGGAGCCCGAGGGCGGCGAGGAGCAGGGCGCCGGCGGGGAGCAGGGCGCCGATGAGGAGCTCGAAGGCGGCGAGGAGCAGGGCGTCGACGAGGAGCTCGAAGGCGGCGGGGAGCAGGGCGCCGGGAGGAGGCCGGGGGCGGCGGCGCGCCCGAGGTGAGCGACGCGCAGGCCGAGCTCGCCGCGCAGCGGGAGTTGCGGGCGAAGATCGAGGCCCGGAAGGCCGAGCGGGGCGGGCCGGTGGCGAGCGGGGCCAGCTGAGCGGCAGCGCGGCCGACCTCCTCGCCGCCGTCCGGGCCGTGGAGGGCGGCGCCGCCTCGGGCAGCGCGTTCTACGAGGCGGCACCCGAGCCCGCGCCCCGTCCCGCCGCCGAGGCGGCCCCGGAGACCACCGTGCGGCCCCCGCGCCGGAGCGGCCCCCGCTCCGGCCCCGGCACCACGGCCGCCGTCCGTGAGGTCCTCGCGGCGGGCGGCGCCCCGGAGGCGCTGGCCGGTCAGGTCGCCGCCGCGCTCGGCGAGGGCGCGGCCGAGCTGCTGCGCGAGGACCCGTGGCAGCTGCTCGCGGTGGCCGGGGTCCGGCCCGAGCAGGCCGACGGTTTCGCGCGGGCGCTCCTCGGCCCCGCGTGCGGTCCCGGCGACCCGCGCCGCGCGGTCGCCCTGACCGTGTGGCTGCTGGAGCGGGCCGCCCTCCAGGGGCACACGGCCCTGGAGGTCCAGGCCGTGCGCGCCGGACTCGCGGGGCACGCGGTGCCCGATCCGGAGCAGGCCGTCGAGACGGCGGTGTCCGAGGGCGCGGTCCTCCTCTTCCAGGAGGAGACCGAGGAGGAGCCCGCCGAGGAGACCGACGGCGACGAGGACGTCGAGGCGCAGACGGCGGCCGCGCCCGCCGCGCCCGCGCTGCTCGGGCTCGACCGGTACGCGCTGGCGGAGGAGAGCCTCGCGGAGGGGCTCGCCCGGCTGGTCAGGACGGCGAAGGCCGACGTCTGGGAGGGCGGCGAGCTGGAGCGCGCCGCCGGTGCGCACGGCCTCGTCCTGCACACGGGCGGCGAGGCCTCCCGCGCCGAACCGGTGGCGCTCGCCGCGGCGGCCCGGGAGCGCGGGCTGCGCACCTCGTGGCCGTCCACGCGGAGGGCGGCCGTCGCGCCGCCGGGCCGGACGCGGTGACGGTCGCCGCCCTGCTGTCCGGGGCGGCGGGTCCCGGCCGGGACGAGGACGGCGCCTTCGCCCTCGACCTGCTCGTGGTCCTCGACGCGCCGCAGCTGGACGTAGAGACCGGCGCGACGCTCGTGGAGTCGCTGCCGGACGGGTGCCGGCTGGTGCTCGGCGGCGACCCGGAGGTGCTCGGCGCGCCGGGCGCCGGGCGGGTCTTCGCGGACGTGCTCGCGGCCCGGGTGTGCCCGAGGATCGCCTCGCGCGTCCTGGACCCAGGGCCGCTCGGCGAGCTGGTGTCGGGCATCGGCGTCGGCGAGCTGAACCAGGTCGAGGCCCCCGGCAAGGAGGTCGTGATCGTCCCGGTGCGGGACGCGGGCGAGGCCGTGCACCGTACGGTCCAGCTGGTGGCGGACTCGGTGCCCCGGGCGATCGGGGTGCCGTCCGAGCAGACGCAGGTCGTCACGGTCGGCCACGGCGGCTCGGCCGGTACGCGCGCGCTGAACGCCGCCCTCAAGCAGCGGCTCAACCCCGGACCGGGCCGGTTCGGCGGCTACGACCCCGGGGACCGGGTCGCGTACGCGCCCGCGCCGGGGCGCACGGTGACGGGCACGGTCCTCGCGGCCGACGCCGGGGCCTGCGGCTGCGCTGCGGGGACGACGAGCTCCTCGTACCGAGGGAGCGGGTGGAGTCGGCCCTGCGGCACGGCTGGGCGCTCACCGCGCACCAGGCGGCCGGGGCGCGCTGGCCCGCGGTGGTCGTGGTGCTGCCCGGGGACGCCGCGGGGGCCTGAGCCGGGCGTGGGTGTACACGGCCTTCGGCCGCGCGCAGCGGCATCTGTCGGTCGTGCACGGCGTGGACCAGGCGCTGCCCCGCGCGGTGGCCGAGGGGGTGGCCCCGGAACGCACGACACGCCTGCGGCCGCTCCTGGAGGGCCTGCTGGCCGCCGAGGAGGCGTAGCCCGTCCTGCTTGGCCGCCGAGGAGGCGTAGGCCTGTCCTGCTTGGCCGCCGAGGAGGCGTAGGCCTGTCCTGCTTGGCCGCCGAGGAGGCGTAGGCCTGTCCTGCTTGGCCGCCGAGGAGGCGTAGGCCCATCCGGCTTGGCCGCCGAAGAGGCGTAGGCCCATCCGGCTTGGCCGCCGAAGAGGCATAGGCCCATCCGGCTTGGCCGCCGAAGAGGCATAGGCCCATCCGGCTTGGCCGCCGAAGAGGCATAGGCCCATCCGGCTTGGCCGCCGAAGAGGCATAGGCCCATCCGGCTTGGCCGCCGAAGAGGCGTGGGCCCGTCCGGCTTGGCCGCCGAAGAGGCGTGGGCCCGTCCGGCGCAGGACCGCCGGACACGGCGAGGTGCCGTACCGGGTGCCACGGGCCCGGCCGGTGATCGGCCGGGCGGCGCCCGACGGCCACGGGATGACGGAGGGCCGGGACACCGCACGCGGTGTCCCGGCCCTCCCTCGATCCGGCAAGCTTTCCGACGGGTTTCCCGTCAGGCGTCCACGGGCGCGTCCTCGTCCTCCTCGTCGAAGACGGAGCTGACGTCGAAGCGGCAGACGATCCGCTCGGGATCGACGTGGTCGAAGGGGGCGCCCAGCCACTCCCCCGGTTCCGGGAGGTCCTCGGCGGCGGTGACCCAGAGCGTGGAGTCGCCCTCCTCCAGGCCGAACTCCTTGTGGCGGGAGGCGATCTCGTCGGGTTCGTACTCGCCGAAGAGCACGCCGAGGGCGGCGAGCGGCGAGGCACCGGCCCTGTCCGCCGCCTCGTCGTCCGCCGTGTCGTCGAGCTCGACGACACGGCGGGCCTGGGCGAGCAGTCGTTGCGGTTCCGCCACGGCGTAGTCGCGTCGGATCAGGAGGCTGAGGGCGTGGGGTTCGTCAGGTCCGGCGTACGGCGGCAGGTTGCCGTCGGCTCCGGGGATCTCGAAGGGAGTGACCTCGTCGTAGCGGTCGTAGAGGAGTTCGTCGTACGCCTCGGCCGCCGTGGCGAGGGCGTTGAAGGCTTCGTAGACGGCCGTGTCGTCGTCTCCCGTGCGGCGTTCGACCGCCGCGAGGTGACGGTCCAGTGCGGTCTTGACCGCCTCGGCGGCGGCACGTACCTCGGCAGCGGTGGGCTGCGCAGCATCAGACATGGGACAGACGCTATCCGTACCGGGCCCGTGCCCGCACAATAGATGCGATGCCGGAATACGAATTTGTCGACGTGTACGTGCCGCGCGGTGTCTCCCGCAAGGAGACCACGCGGCTCCTGACCGACCATGCCGAGTACGGACACTGGGAGTTGGACCGTCTGAGCCTGCACCGGGACGGGAGCCGCAGGGTGCGGCTGAAGCGGCGGATCATCCGCCAGGTCCGGGCGACCTGGTAGCGAGAACCGGACGACGACGAGGGGCCCGCGTGTGCGGGGCCCTCTGCGTGGTGCGTGACCGCGCCGCGCGGTCAGGCGGCGCGGCGGGCCCGGCGGTAGACCAGCGCGCCGGCGAGCAGCATCCCGGCGCCGGCGGGGAGGATCACGCCGAGCGAACCGGAGCCGGTCTCGGCGAGCTCCTCGACGGCCCGCGGCGGAGTGACGGTCTGGGTACCGGGAGTGTTCGACCCGCCCTCGTGGCCGGGGGTGCCGGGCGTACCGGGAGTGCCAGGGGTACCGGGCGTCCCAGGGGTCCCGGGGGTGCCAGGAGTACCGGGGGTGCCGGGCGTCCCAGGAGTACCGGGGGTCCCCGGCGTACCCGGAGTCCCCGGCGTACCCGGAGTCCCGGGGTGCCAGGCGTACCGGGGTGCCGGGAGTCCCCGGCGTGCCGGGCGTGCCCGGTCCCTCCTCCCCGTACCCCGTGTCCCCGCCGCCGTTCCCGCAGTCGTTGCCGGTGACCGCGTTGCCCAGGCCGACGCCGGTGACGTTGTTGCCGCAGACGTTCACGGGGACGTCGACCGGGACCTGGACGTTGTTGCCAGAGCCCACGCCCGGGGAGTGGGCGGTGTGCCCGCCGGCGGAGGAGCCGCCGCCGGACGGTGAGGTGTTGGCGCACGTGTTGCCGAAGGCCGGATTGAGCACTCCGACGACGTTGACGGTGTTTCCGCAGGCGTTCACCGGTACGTGCACCGGGACCTGGACGGAATTTCCGGACGCGACGCCCGGGGAATTCGTGGCCGTACCGTACGCGCCGGAATCGGCGTGCGCATATCCGCCACCGACGGCGGCGAAAACGCCTCCGGCGGCCACGACGGTGATAAGGCCCTTGCGCATGACCTGTCGCATAGCTTGTTCCCTGCCTGCTCGGCTTCGAAAGAGTGCCACCGGGCGGTGGGCCCGGGGCGTAAATGGCCACCGGCCCCGGAGTGCATGGCACGCACTCCGGGGCCGGACCGGCTCACACCCTCACGGGGCGAGGCTCAACGTCAGGCGTTGACGCAGGTGTTGCCGAAGGCGGGGTTCAGCAGGCCGATCACGGAGACCGTGTTGCCGCACAGGTTCACGGGGACGTGAACCGGCACCTGGACGACGTTGCCCGAGAGCACGCCGGGGGAACCGATGGCGGCACCCTGGGCACCCGCGTCGGCAACGGCCATGCCCGCACCCGCGAGAACCAGACCGCCGGTGGCAGCCGCAGCAGCGACGACCTTCTTGATCATTATTCCTCCTAGTTGGCAGTGCGGCCCCAGCCGCGGACCGCACCACCTGTAACGAGGGGGAATGGTGGGGGCTACGAGCGCCCCTGTTCATTCACTCTTTCCGGTCACGTGCAAACGCGCGGACGAATTCAGCAGGCGTCGAGGAAACGGTCCAGCACGCGGACGCCGAACTTGAGGCCGTCCACCGGCACCCGCTCGTCCACGCCGTGGAACATGCCGGCGAAGTCGAGCTCGGGCGGCAGCTGGAGCGGGGCGAAGCCGAAGCAGCGGATGCCGAGGTCGTCGAAGGACTTGGCGTCGGTGCCGCCGGAGAGCATGTACGGCACGGCGCGGGCGATCGGGTCCTCGGCGCGCAGCGCCAGCTGCATGGCGTCGACCAGGGCGCCGTCGAAGCTGGTCTCCAGGGCCTTGTCGCCGTGCACGTCCTCGCGCTTCACGCGGGGGCCGAGGATCCGGTCGAGGTCGGCGAGGAACTCCTGCTCGTACCCGGGCAGGAAGCGGCCGTCGACGTGCGCGGTGGCCTGGCCGGGGATCACGTTCACCTTGTAGCCGGCGCCGAGCATGGTCGGGGCGGCCGAGTTGCGCAGGGTGGCGCCGACCATCTTGGCGATGCCGCCGAGCTTGGCGAGGGTGCCGTCCATGTCCTCGGGGTCGAGGGGGGTGCCCAGGGCGTCCGAGAGCTCGTCCAGGAAGGAGCGGACGGTCTTGGTGACCCGTACCGGCCACTGGTGGCGGCCGAGGCGGCCCACGGCCTCGCAGAGCTCCGTGATGGCGTTGTCGTTGTTCGTCATCGAGCCGTGGCCCGCCGTGCCCTCGACGGTCAGCCGCATCCAGTGCATGCCCTTCTGGGCCGTCTCGACCAGGTAGAGCCGCAGGTTCTCGTTGACGGTGAAGGAGAAGCCGCCGACCTCGCCGATCGCCTCGGTGACCCCGTCGAAGAGGTCGCGGTGCTTGTCGACCAGGTGCCGGGCGCCGTAGGTGCCGCCCGCCTCCTCGTCGGCGAGGAAGGCGAGGACGATGTCGCGCGGGGGCTTGCGGCCGCTGCGCAGCCGGTCCCGGACGACCGCGAGGGTCATCGCGTCCATGTCCTTCATGTCGACGGCCCCGCGGCCCCAGACGCAGCCGTCGGCGACCTCGCCCGAGAAGGGGTGGTGGGTCCAGTCCTCGGCGTTGGCCGGGACGACGTCGGTGTGGCCGTGGATGAGGAGGGCCGGCTTCGACGGGTCCTCGCCCTCGATGCGGGCGACGGTGGAGGCCCGCCCCTTGTGCGACTCGATGATCTTCGGATCGAGGCCGACCTCCGCGAGCTTCTCCGCGACGTACTCGGCCGCCGCCCGCTCGCCCGGTCCGGAGTGGTCGCCGTAGTTGCTGGTGTCGATGCGGATGAGGTCGCGACAGAGGTCCACCACCTCGTCCTCGCCGCTGACGGTCCTGGTCGTGCTCGACTCGCTCACGCTGCTTCCTCCCACTGCGTACCCCACGTGCTGCGTACCCCACGTGCTGACTGCCGGTCGCCCCCATCCTCCCCTCGGCGCCCTCGGCGCCCAAGGTGCCGAGGGCGCCGACACGCCGCCGTCACATGCCGGGGGCCGAAAGGGGTGGTGGACGAAGGGGGCGGCGACCGAAAGGGGGGTGGTGGCCGCGAGGGGGTGGTGATCGACCACCTCAGACCTTTGCTATTGTTCTCTACGTCGGAACGGCCCGAGGGCCGGAAAGACAGACACCTTGTCCGGGTGGCGGAATGGCAGACGCGCTAGCTTGAGGTGCTAGTGCCCTTTATCGGGCGTGGGGGTTCAAGTCCCCCCTCGGACACCAGCGAAAGACCCCACGTCATGTGGGGTCTTTCTCGTTGCGGCAGCAGGAATCACGGCGGTAGGACCGGTGCGACGCAGATCCAAGGGCCCCTCTTCGCCCCTCCCCAGCACAACGGGATCGATCCCGTGCGGGTGCGGCTGCCGGAGGACCCCGAGGGGGACTGGGCGACCGTCGGCGCGTATCTGCTCGGCCGGTACGGGGACGCGGTCGGCGCCGGGCGGGTCGAGGAGATGCTGCGCGGCGGGCGTTTCGTGGGGACGGACGGTCCCGTGGGCGGGGACGAGCCGTACACCGCCGGGCGGTACCTCTGGTTCCACCGGGACTTTCCCGCCGAGACTCCGGTGCCCTTCGGGATCGGGATCGTGCACCGCGACGAGCGGATCGTGGTCGTGGACAAGCCGCACTTCCTCGCCACGATGCCCCGGGGGCGGCACGTGACGGAGACCGCGCTCGCCCGGCTCCGGCGCGACCTGGGGCTTCCGCGTCTCCAGCCCGCGCACCGGCTCGACCGGCTGACGGCGGGGCTCGTGCTGTTCGTCGTGCGGGAGGAGGACCGGGGGGCGTACCAGACGCTGTTCCGGGACCGGGCCGTGCGCAAGGAGTACGAGGCGGTGGCGGCGTACGACCCGGCGGTGGAGCTGCCGGTGACCGTGCGGAGCCGGATCGAGAAGGAGCGCGGGGTGATGGCCGCCCGGGAGGTGCCGGGCGAGCCGAACGCCGAGAGCCGGATCGAGCTCCTCGGACACGCGGGAGGGCTCGGGCGGTACCGGCTGGCGCCGGTGACCGGGCGGACCCATCAGCTGCGGGTGCACATGAACCGGCTGGGGCTGCCGATCCTCGACGATCCGGTCTATCCGGTGGTCCGCGAGGACGGGCCGGAGGACTTCTCGCGTCCGCTGCGACTGCTCGCGCGGACGCTGGAGTTCACCGACCCGTTCACGGGCGTGGCCAGGAGGTTCGAGAGCCGGCTGCGGCTCAGTGGCCCCGGGTGATCCACTCCTGGAGGTGCGGGGCCTCCGCGCCGATGGTGGTGGGGTCGCCGTGGCCGGTGCGGACGACCGTCTCCGGGGGCAGGCTCAGGAGCTTCTCGCGGATCGAGTCGACGATCGTCGGGAAGTCCGAGTAGGACCGGCCGGTGGCGCCGGGGCCGCCCTGGAAGAGGGTGTCGCCGGTGAAGACGGTGCCCAGGTCGGGGGCGTGCAGACAGACCGCGCCGGGGGCGTGGCCCGGGGTGTGGAGGACCGTGAGGTCCGTGCCGGCGATGGTGAGGACCTGGCCGTCGGCGAGTTCGCCGTCGGGGCTGTGGTCGGGGTGGGTGAGCTTCCACAGCGGCTGGTCGGCCGGGTGGAGCAGGATCCGGGCGCCGGTGGCGGCCGCGAGGGCCGGGGCGGCGTCGATGTGGTCGTCGTGGGCGTGGGTGCAGACGATGGCGCGCAGGGCGCGGCCGTCGAGCGCGGCGAGGATCGCCTCAGCGTCGTGGGCGGCGTCGATGACGATGGCCTCTTCGTCGTCGCCGACGATCCAGACGTTGTTGTCGACGTCCCAGGTGCCGCCGTCGAGGCTGAAGGTGCCGGAGGTGACGAGGTGGTCGATGCGGGCGGCCATCAGAGGACCACCACCGAGCGCAGGACGTCGCCCTCGTGCATGCGGGCGAAGGCCTTCTCGACGTCGCCGAGGCCGATGGTCTCGGTGACGAAGGCGGCGAGGTCGATGCGGCCCTGCTGGTGCAGGTCGATGAGCATCGGGAAGTCGCGGGACGGCAGGCAGTCGCCGTACCAGGAGGACTTGAGCGAGCCGCCGCGGCCGAAGACGTCGAGGAGCGGGAGTTCGAGCTTCATCTCGGGGCTGGGGACGCCGACGAGGACGACGGTGCCGGCGAGATCGCGGGCGTAGAAGGCCTGCTCGTACGTCTCGGGGCGGCCGACGGCCTCGATGACGACGTCGGCGCCGAAGCCGCCGGTGAGCTCGCGGATCGCCTCGACGGCGTCGGTGGCGCGGGAGTTGACGGTGTGGTGGCGCCCATCTCCTTCGCCTTGGCCAGCTTCCGGTCGTCGATGTCGACGGCGATGATCTTCGCGGCTCCGGCGAGGCGGGAGCCGACGACGGCCGCGTCGCCGACGCCGCCGCAGCCGATGACGGCGACGGTGTCGCCGCGGCCGACGTTCCCGGTGTTGATGGCGGCGCCGATGCCGGCCATCACGCCGCAGCCGAGGAGGCCCGCGACCTCGGGGGCGACGGCCGGGTCGACCTTGGTGCACTGGCCGGAGGCGACGAGGGTCTTCTCGGCGAAGGCGCCGATGCCGAGGGCCGGGGAGAGCTCCGTGCCGTCGAGGAGGGTCATCCTCTGCTTGGCGTTGTGGGTGGCGAAGCAGTACCAGGGGCGGCCGCGGGTACAGGCGCGGCAGGTGCCGCAGACGGCGCGCCAGTTGAGGATCACGAAGTCGCCGGGGGCGACGTCGGTGACGCCCTCGCCGACGGACTCGACGATTCCGGCGGCCTCGTGGCCGAGCAGGAAGGGGAACTCGTCGTTGATCGCGCCCTGCTTGTAGTGCAGGTCGGTGTGGCAGACGCCGCAGGCCTGGATCTTCACGACGGCCTCGCCGGGGCCGGGGTCGGGGATGACGATCGTCTCGACCCGTACCGGCTCGTTCTTGCCGGGGGCGATGACCCCCTGGACGTGCTGCGGCATCGCGAACTTCCTTTTCTCCGACCGGATCTTGTAAGGCTCCTGCGTACCACTATCTCCTGACAAAAGGCGAGTCCCCCGCAGGCCGTGCCTGCGGGGGACCCTCCGTCTCCCGTGGGGGGAGTCTCAGCCCTGTCGTGCCTCGGCGGTCGCGCGGACCCGGCGGCGGACCAGGAACCAGCCGCCGGTGAGCGCGGCCGCGATGAGCGGCAGACAGTTCACGGTGGTGCGGCTGATGCCGCCGTCCATCCACATGAGGACGAGGACGGCCGCGAGGAAGCCGAGGGTGACGATCTGGGTGTACGGGGCCCAGGGCAGCTGGTAGCCGGGGCGGGTGACCTCGCCCCGCTTGGCGCCGCGCACGAAGAGCAGCGAGCAGACCATGATCATGGCCCAGGTGCCGATGATGCCGAGGGAGGCGAAGTTGAGGACCAGCTCGAAGGCCTCGCCGGGCATGACGTAGTTGAGGAGGACGCCGGCGACGCCGAAGCCGGCGGTGAGCAGGATGCCGCCGTAGGGGACGCCGCCCTTGTTCATGACGCCGGTGAACTTGGGCGCGGAGCCGGAGAGCGACATGGAGCGCAGGATGCGGCCGGTGGAGTAGAGGCCCGAGTTGAGGCTGGAGAGGGCGGCGGTGAGGACGACGAGGTTCATCACGCCGGCGGCGCCGGGGATGCCCAGCTTGTCGAAGACGGTGACGAAGGGGCTCTGGTCGCCGGAGTAGGCGGTGTACGGGAGGATCAGCGCGAGCAGGACGACGGAGCCGACGTAGAAGAGGCCCACGCGCCACATGATCGAGTTGATCGCCCTCGGCATGATCTTCTCGGGGTTCTCGGTCTCGCCGGCGGCGACGCCGCAGAGCTCGACGGAGGCGTAGGCGAAGACGACGCCCTGGATGAGGAGCAGCATCGGCATCATGCCGTGGGGGAAGATGCCGCCGTTGTCGGTGATGTTGGCGAGGCCGGGGGTGTGACCGCCGACCTCGTGCCGGGTGACGACGAGGAAGATGCCGACGAGCATGAAGGCGACCAGGGCGGCGACCTTGATGATCGCGAACCAGAACTCCATCTCGCCGAAGTACTTCACGGAGATGAGGTTTGCGGTGAGGACGACCGCGAGGGCGATCAGGGCGAGGATCCACTGCGGGACGTCGCTGAACATGGCCCAGAAGTGGGCGTAGGTGGCGGCCGCGGTGATGTCGGCGACGGCGGTGGTCGACCAGTTGAGGAAGTACAGCCAGCCGGCCGTGTAGGCGCCCTTCTCGCCCATGAACTCGCGGGCGTAGGAGACGAAGGCGCCGGAGGAGGGGCGGTAGAGCACCAGCTCGCCGAGGGCCCGCACGACGAAGAAGGCGAAGACGCCGCAGACGGCGTACGCGATGAAGAGGGACGGGCCCGCCTGGGACATGCGGCCGCCGGCGCCGAGGAAGAGGCCGGTGCCGATGGCGCCGCCGATGGCGATCATGTTGATGTGCCGGGACTTGAGGTCCTTGCGGTAGCCGGCGTCGCCTGCGTCGACGTGGGGGGAGGCGGCCGGGTTCGCCGGTGCGGCGGACAGCGGCTCGGCCGCGGTGACGCGGTCAGTCATGGAGTTGTTCGCCTTCGTGAGGTGGGTGGTGCGGTACCCGGCCGCGCCCGAACGGGGGGTGTCCCCGGCGCGGCCAGCGCACATCCTCACGGCAACGGCGCCCGACTGACTGTGACGCATGTCACTGAACACCCTTATTTGAGCTAGTTCAGAGGTTACGGCCGGGTAAACGGCCGGGTGACAGACAGGTGAACTACGGGGCGAGGACGTCCAGCTCCTGGAGGGCGCCGACCGCGATCTGGCGGGTGAGTTCCTCGGCGCGGACCGCGTCCCGTTCCCGTACGGCCTCGGCGACCTGGACGTGGAGGGTGACGGCGGCCGGGTCGGGGTCCTCGAACATCACGTGGTGGTGGGTGCGGCCGGTGAGGACCTCGGCGACGACGTCCCCGAGGCGGGCGAACATCTCGTTCCCGGAGGCGTTGAGCACGACCCGGTGGAAGGCGATGTCGTGGACGAGGTACTCCTCCAGGCGCCGGCCGCGCGAGGTGGCGACCATGCCGAGGGCCTGCTCGGTGAGCTCGCGGCACTGCTCGGGGTGGCGTTCAGCGCGGCCAGGCCGGCGGCGACGGGCTCGACGGCCGAGCGGAGCACGGTGAGCGAGCGGAGCTGGCGGGGCCGGTCGGCACCGGCGAGCCGCCAGCGGATGACCTGGGGGTCGTACACGTTCCAACTGGCCGTGGGGAGCACGGTCACGCCGACGCGGCGGCGGGACTCGACGAGGTACATGGACTCCAGGACCCGGACGACCTCGCGGACGACGGTCCGGGAGACGTCGAAGCGCTGGGCCAGCTCGTCGGTGCGCAGGACGGTGCCCGGCGGGTACTCCCCGGCGGTGATCGCGAGGCCCAGGGTGGCCAGGACGTGTGAGTGGAGCCCCTGGGCCGGTGTCGTCATGCCGATCAGCCTATGCGCGCGGGCCCGCGTGATCACACTCGGGAATTAAAAGTACGACTTTTATGTCACAGTCTCTTGAATACGTCGTACCCAATGGGTTTCATGAGCGCGACGGATTCACCGAATCGATGTCGAAGAAGACAGCGAGGCACCCCCCATGAGCACCACCCCCTCACCGCTCCCCCGGTCGTCGTCGTGATGGGCGTCGCCGGGACCGGCAAGACCACCGTCGGTCCGCTGGTCGCGGAGGCGCTCGGCCTGCCGTACGCCGAGGGCGACGACTTCCACCCGGCGGCCAACGTCGCCAAGATGTCGGCCGGCGTCCCGCTGGACGACACCGACCGGGAGCCGTGGCTCGACGCCATCGGGGAGTGGGCGCACGGCCGGGCCGGGCTCGGCGGGGTCGTGAGCAGCTCCGCGCTCAAGCGGGTCTACCGGGACCGGCTGCGTGCCGCCGCGCCCGGGGTGGTCTTCCTGCATCTGACCGGTGACCGGGAGCTGATCGAGGGGCGGATGGCCGCGCGCAAGGGCCATTTCATGCCCACCGCGCTCCTCGACTCCCAGTTCGCCACCCTGCAGCCGCTGCAGGACGACGAGGCCGGCGTCTCCGTCGACGTCTCCGGCACCCCGGAGGAGATCACCGCCCGCGCCGTCGCCGCGCTGCGCGGCCTGGCCGGCTGATCCTCCCTCCCCGCCCCCCGTCCCCCGAATTCCTGCCCGTACGAAGGACACCACCGTGACCAGTCTCAGCGTCGAGATCCTGGCAGCGGACGCCGCCGAACCGATCACCTCGGCAGGCAACGCCCAGCTCGGGATCGCCGTGCTCGCCGGCATCGCCGTCATCGTCCTGCTCATCACCAAGTTCAAGATGCACGCGTTCCTGGCGCTGACCATCGGGTCGCTCGCGCTCGGCGCGTTCGCCGGGGCGCCGCTCGCGGACGCCATTAAGTCGTTCAGCACGGGCCTCGGCAACACCGTCGCCGGCGTGGGCGTGCTCATCGCGCTCGGCGCGATCCTCGGCAAGCTGCTCGCCGACTCCGGCGGCGCCGACCAGATCGTGGACACGATCCTGGCGAAGGCGGGCAAGCGGTCCATGCCGTGGGCGATGGTCCTCATCGCCTCCGTGATCGGCCTGCCGCTCTTCTTCGAGGTCGGCATCGTGCTGCTGATCCCGGTGGTGCTGCTCGTCGCCAAGCGCGGCAACTACTCCCTGATGCGGATCGGCATCCCCGCCCTGGCCGGCCTCTCCGTGATGCACGGGCTCATCCCGCCGCACCCCGGCCCGCTCGTCGCGATCGACGCGGTCGGCGCCAACCTGGGCGTGACCCTCGCGCTCGGCCTGGTCGTCGCCGTCCCCACCGTGATCATCGCCGGTCCGGTCTTCTCCCGGTACGCCGCCCGCTGGGTGGACATCCAGGCCCCGGAGAGGATGATCCCGACGCGTCCGTCCGAGGACCTGGAGAAGCGCCCCGGCTTCGGCGTCACCGTCGCGACCATCCTGCTGCCGGTCGCCATGATGCTGGTCAAGGCGCTCGTCGACATCGTCGTCGACGACCCGGCCAACGGCGTCCAGAAGGTCACCGACGTCATCGGCTCGCCGCTGATCGCGCTGCTCGCCGCCGTCATAGTGGGCATGTTCACCCTGGGCCGGGCGGCCGGCTTCACCAAGGAACGGCTGTCCTCGACCGTCGAGAAGTCCCTCGCCCCCATCGCCGGCATCCTGCTGATCGTCGGCGCGGGCGGCGGCTTCAAGCAGACCCTGATCGACATCGGCGTCGGCCAGATGATCCTGGACTTCTCCAAGGACTGGTCGATCCCGGCCCTGCTGCTCGCCTGGCTGATCGCGGTCGCGATCCGTCTGGCGACGGGCTCGGCCACGGTGGCGACGATCTCGGCGGCGGGCCTCGTGGCGCCGCTCGCGGAGGGCATGTCGACCAGCCACACGGCGCTGCTCGTCCTCGCCATCGGTGCCGGTTCGCTCTTCTTCAGCCACGTCAACGACGCCGGCTTCTGGCTGGTGAAGGAGTACTTCGGCATGAACGTCGGCCAGACGATCAAGACCTGGTCGGTGATGGAGACGATCATCTCGGTCGTCGGCATCGTGTTCGTGCTGCTGCTGTCGCTGGTGTTGTGACCGGTCTCGTACGCGGGAAGGGGCCCCGGTTCTTCGGGGCCCTTCGTCGTGCTCAGCCCCGCAGCAGGTCCAGGGCCTTGATCCCGAGCTCCAGGGCCTCGTCGGGCGAGTCGACCGCCTGCTGGAGGTCCACGAAGCAGCCGTCGGCGCCGGTCTCGCGCACGCCCGCGAACACGGCGGCGATCGCGTCCGCCGTGGTGCCGGGGGTGACGTTGTGGCGGATCTGGCGGCGCAGCGCCTCCGGGTCGCGGCCCGCCTCCTCGGCGGCGCGCCGGGCCACGTCCCACAGGCCCCGGGCCGCCTCGGGCGGCAGGACCCCGCCGACCCAGCCGTCGGCCCGGCGGCCGACCCGGCGCAGGGCGGCCGGGCTGAAGCCGCCGAGGTAGACGGGCGGTCCGGCGGGCTGGACGGGGCGGAGTCCGACGTGCGAGGTCGGGATCGTCCAGCGGGGCCCCTCGTGGCCGAACTCCTCCTGGGTCCAGATGCCGTGGAGGACGTCGAGCAGCTCGTCGAGGAGGGCGCCGCGCCGGCCGAAGTCGGCGCCGACGGCGGTGTACTCGTCCCGCATCCAGCCGATGCCCAGACCGACGTCGAGGCGTCCGCCGCTGACCTGGTCGAGCGAGGTCAGGAGCGGGCGAGGAGGGCCGGCGGGTACCAGGGGCCGTTGAGGGTGCTCATGCCGAGCCGGGCGCGGTGGGTCGCGCCGGCGGCGACGGTGAGCACGGTCAGCGGGTCGAGGAAGGTCGTGAACTGGCGGGGGTACGGGTTCTCCCGGGTGTACCCGGGATAGATGTCGCTGGGGGCGACCGGCGTCAGCGCGCGGTCACCCACCCAGAACGAGTCGAACCCGGCGTCCTCCGCGTCCCGCGCGAAGGCCGCGATGCGGTCGGCGCGGGCGTGGGTGCCGTACTGGGGCAGTGCGATGCCTATCTGCATGGACCCCATCCTGAGCTGCGGAGTGGCCCGCGACACGAGGGGCGGACGTGTGAGCCGCACCACATGCCCGCCGGACCGTCGGCCCACCGCCCGCGCACCGTGCCCGGCCGGGCCGTCAGCCGTCCGCCCGTGCCCCCTGCCCGGTCGGGCTCCGTCAGCCCACCGCCCGCGCCCCTGCCCGGTCGGGCCCCGTCAGCCCACCGCCCGTGCCGCCGCCCGGCCCGCCGCGCGGCCCGAGAAGAGGCAGCCGCCGAGGAAGGTGCCTTCGAGGGAGCGGTAGCCGTGGACGCCGCCGCCGCCGAAGCCGGCCGCCTCGCCCGCCGCGTACAGGCCGTCCAGGGGCTCGCCGCCCTCCGTGAGGACGCGGGAGTCGAGGTCGGTCTCCAGGCCGCCGAGGGACTTGCGGGTGAGGATGTTGAGGCGGACGGCGATCAGCGGGCCCGCCTTCGGGTCGAGGATGCGGTGCGGGGCGGCCGTGCGGATCAGCTTGTCGCCCAGGTACTTGCGGGCCCCTCGGATCGCCGTGACCTGGAGGTCCTTGGTGAAGGGGTTGGCGATCTCGCGGTCGCGGGCGGTGATCTCGCGGCGCAGCGCGGCCTCGTCGATCAGGGGTTCGTCGGTGAGGGCGTTCATGCCGCGGACGAGGGCGGAGAGGTCGTTCTCGACGACGAAGTCGACGCCGTGGTCCATGAAGGCGCGGACGGGGGCCGGTACGTCGGCGCGGGCGCGGCCGAGGACGTCGCGGACGGACTTGCCGGTCAGGTCGGGGTTCTGCTCGGAGCCGGAGAGCGCGAACTCCTTGCCGATGATGCGCTTGTCGAGGACGAACCAGGTGTGGTCGTGGCCGGTCCGCATGATGTGTTCGAGGGTGCCCAGGGTGTCGAAGCCGGGGAAGAGCGGGACGGGGAGCCGCTTGCCGGTGGCGTCGAGCCAGAGGGAGGACGGGCCGGGCAGGATGCGGATGCCGTGGCGGGCCCAGATGGGGTTCCAGTTCTCGATGCCCTCGGTGTAGTGCCACATGCGGTCGCGGTTGACGTGGTGGGCGCCGGCCTTCTCGGCGATGCCGAGCATCAGTCCGTCGACGTGGGCGGGGACGCCGGACAGGAGCTTGGCGGGCGGGGTGCCGAGCCGGGCGGGCCACTGCGCGCGGACGAGGTCGTGGTTGCCGCCGATGCCGCCGGAGGTGACGATCACGGCCTGGGCGCGCAGTGCGAAGGCGCCCGTGACCTCGCGGCTCGACGCGGTGCCGCGGGCGGCCGTGGAGGGGCCAGGACCTCGCCCGTGACCGTGTCGACGGCGCCGGCCGTGCGGCCGAGTCCGGTGACGCGGTGGCGGAAGCGGAGGTCGACGAGGCCGCGGGCGGCGCCCTCGCGGACCCGGCGCTCGAAGGGGGCGACGAGACCGGGTCCCGTACCCCAGGTGATGTGGAAGCGGGGGACGGAGTTGCCGTGGCCGTTCGCGTCGTAGCCGCCGCGCTCGGCCCAGCCGACGACGGGGAAGAAGCGCACCCCGCGCGCGTGGAGCCAGGCGCGCTTCTCGCCCGCCGCGAAGTCGACGTACGCCTCGGCCCACTTCCTCGGCCAGTGGTCCTCCGCGCGGTCGAAGCCCGCGGTGCCGAACCAGTCCTGGAGGGCCAGGGCGCGGCTGTCCTTGACGCGCATCCTGCGCTGTTCGGGGAGTCGACGAGGAACAGACCGCCGAAGGACCAGTGGGCCTGGCCGCCGAGGGACTGCTCGGGCTCCTGGTCGAGGAGGATCACCGTGCGCCCGGCGTCGACCAGCTCGGCGGTGGCGACGAGCCCGGCGAGGCCCGCCCCGATCACGATCACGTCAGCGTCGTAGGACATGGACCGCATCTTGGATACACGGATGTATCGAGTCAACCGTCCGGCCCCTCCTTCCCTCCTTTCCCTTTTCTAATGTCGAGCATTAATATGGGGGCATGGCAAGGACGTCAGGGCCCGAGACCCGGGAGAAACTGATCCGCGCGGCGGAGGAGGTCTTCGCCGCCCAGGGCGTCGACGGCGCACAGCTGCGGGACGTCGTGAGGCTCGCGGGCCAGGCCAATCCCTCCGCCGTGCAGTACCACTTCGGCTCGCGCGGCGGACTGCTCGACGCCGTCATGGCCGGCCGCCAGGCCCGTACGGAACAGGTGCTCGCCCCCCTCCTCGACCGCACCGGCGACGACCTGAGGCAGCTGGTCGCCGCGCTCGTCACCGCCGAGTCCGGCGAGCTGCGCACCGACCGGGGCCGCCGCTGCCTGCGGATCTCCGCGCAGCTCAGCCACGAGAGCGGCGTCCGCACCCGCACCCCCACCCCACGCTCGCCGGCACCGCCTACTGGCGCCTGATCGAGCGCGTCGCCGACCGGCTGGCCGCCGGCGGGCTCCCTGAGCCGCTGATCCTGGAGCGCCTCGACCTGGCGCTGACCGTGGTGGGCGCGGCCATGGCCGACCGGGCCCGGCAGTACCTCGACGGCACCGAGCCCCTCACGGACGAGCCGCTCTTCCTCGCCGACCTCGTCGAGACCACCACCGCGCTTCTCCGGGCCGCACAGCCCCGGAGCGTCTGAACACCCTCCGAAGGGATCTCCCATGAACGACCTCACCGGCAAGACCGTGCTCATCACCGGCGGCGCCCGCGCCTGGGCGCCGAGGCGGCCAGGCTGGCCGTCGCCGCCGGGGCGAACGTCGTGGTCACCGACGTGCTCGACGAGGACGGCAAGGCCACCGCCGAGGCGCTCGGCGAGCGGGCCCGGTTCTTCCACCACGACGTGACCTCCGAGGAGGAGTGGGCGGCGGCCGTCGCCTTCGCCGTGGCGGAGTTCGGCGGGCTGCACGGCCTGGTGAACAACGCCGGCATCTCCACCGGCGCCCTCCTGGAGACCGAGTCCGTCGAGCACTTCCGCAAGGTCCTCGACATCAACCTCACCGGCGTCTTCATCGGCATGAAGGCCGCGATCCCGGCGATGAAGGAGGCCGGCGGCGGCTCGATCGTCAACATCTCCTCGGCCGCGGGCCTGATGGGCCTGGCCCTGACCGCCGGGTACGGCGCCTCCAAGTGGGGCGTGCGCGGCCTGACGAAGATCGGCGCGGTGGAGCTCGGCACGGCGAGGATCCGCGTCAACTCCGTCCACCCCGGCATGACCTACACCCCGATGACGGCCTCCGTCGGCATCGAGCGCGGCGAGGGCAAGTACCCCAACACGCCGATGGGCCGGGTCGGCGAGGCCGACGAGATCGCGGGCGCGGTCGTCTTCCTGCTCTCGGACGCCGCCTCGTACGTGACGGGCGCGGAGCTCGCCGTGGACGGCGGCTGGACGACCGGTCCGACGATCAAGTACGTCATGGGGCAGTGACGTCCCACGACGCGGTGATTTCATGGGCGCATGAGCGCTGAAGAGATCGTGGACGTCGTCGACGACAACGACCGGGTGATCGGCCGGGCCCCGCGCGGTGAGGTGCACGCGCGGGGCCTGACCCATCGCTGCGTCTTCATCCGGGTCCGGGACGCCGAGGGCCGGACCTTCGTCCACCGCAGGACGGCGACGAAGCTGTCGTACCCCTCCCTGTACGACATGTTCGTCGGCGGTGTCGTCGGCGCGGGCGAGTCCTACGACGAGGCCGCGCTGCGCGAGGCCGAGGAGGAGCTCGGGGTCTCCGGACTGCCCCGGCCCGAGCCGGTCCTGACGTTCCTGTTCGACGCCGGGGACGGGAACGGGAAGTGGTGGTCGGCGGTCTACGAGGTCCGCTGCGACCTGCCGGTCGACCCGCAGGTGGAGGAGGTCGCCTGGCACGCCTTCCTGACGGACGCGGAGCTGGAGGAACGCCTCGGCACCTGGGAGTGGGTGCCGGACGGCCTGGCCGCGTACGAGAGGCTGCGGAACGAGCACCGGGCGGTCTGATCATCCGACCGCTAGGGTGCACGAGTGAGCGATTTCGTGCAGAGCCTGCGGCTGTGGTTCGCACCTCAGAAGATCCGGGACGAGGGCGAGACCCCCGACTACCGTTTCTCCCTCGCCAACGAGCGGACCTTCCTGGCCTGGATCCGCACCTCGCTCGCCCTGGTCGGCGGTGGTTTCGCCGTCGACCAGTTCCTGCCGGACCTGCGCTGGGGCGTGCGCGTCGGGCTCGCGCTCGCGCTGCTCGTCGCCGGGGTGCTGTGCGCGCTGCGGGCGGTGAACCACTGGGTGCGCTGCGAGCGCGCGATGCGCCGCGGCGAGGACCTGCCCGCCTCCCGCTTCCCGCGGTGCTCAGCCTCTCGGTGGCGGTGGTGGCGCTCGCGATGGTGGTGCTCGTCGTCTTCGGCTGGGCCGGGCGGTGAGCGCGGCCGGCGAGGCCCGGGACCCGGGGCTCCAGCCGGAGCGGACCCGGCTCGCGTGGCGGCGTACGACCCTGTCGTGCACGGTCGTCGCGGTGCTCGCCGTGAAGCTGACCGTCAGCGCCGAGATCACGGCGAAGGAGCTGACCGGGCTGGCGCTCTCCTCCTTGGTGTGGGTCGCCTTCCTGGCCGTGGCGCACCGCAGGATCCGTTCCCTGGGCGCGGCGCGGCCGGCCCCGCTCTCCCACCGGGGCGCGCTGCTCGCGGCGGGGTGCACGATCGCGCTCGCGGTCCTCGGGGCGGCCGTGATCTGGTGAGGCCCGGGGCGGGCGGGTCCTAGGGGACCGTCACCACGACCTTGCCGTTCAGGCCGCCCGCCGCGTTGGCGCGCTGGGCGTCGGCCGCCCGTTCCAGCGGGAACGTCCTGGCCACCCGTACGGTGACGACGCCCGCGTCGGCCAGGTCGGCGAGGGCCGCGAGGTCGGCGGCGTCGGGGCGGACCCAGAAGTAGCGGCCGCCGAGGGCGAGGACCTCGCCGTCCGCGATGGAGGCCAGGCGGCCCGCGGGCGAGGAGCTCGGCGGAGAGCTTGAGGAACGGGCCCCGATCGTGTCGAGGACGGCGTCGACGCCCTGCGGGGCGAGGGCGCGGACCTGGTCGGCGAAGGTCTCCTCGTCGTAGCGGACGGGTTCGGCGCCCAGCTCGGCGACCCGCGCCAGGCCCGCGTCCCTGGCCGCGCCGATGACCCGGCAGCCGAGGTGGCGGGCGATCTGCACGGCCATCGAGCCGACCCCGCCGGCCGCCGCGTGCACGAGGACGGTGTCGCCGCTGCGGACGGCGAGCGCCTGGGGCCGGTGGAGCACCTGGTACGCGGTGAGGCCGACGAGCGGAAGGGCCGCGGCCTCCTCGAATCCGAGCGCGCGGGGCTTGCGGGCGAGGGTGCGGACGGGGGCGGAGACGTACTCGGCGAAGGTGCCGTGCGCGAGGAAGTCCTCCCGCACGTACCCCATGACCTCGTCGCCGACGGCGTACTCGGGGACGGAGACCCCGAGCCGGACGACGACGCCGGAGACGTCCCAGCCGGGGACCACCGGGAACACGGCGTCGAGCATGCCGTCGAGGTAGCCGGCCTGCGCCTTCCAGTCGACGGGGTTGACGGAGGCCGCCCGCACCCTGATCAGGACCTCGTCGGGGCCGACCTTCGGATCGGGCAGCTCGCCGTACTCCAGGACCTCGGGGCCGCCGTACTTCCTGTAGCTGATCGCCTTCATACCCCCGACCCTCGGTGCGACCGGGCCGGCCCGCAAGCCGGGGCGTCCGCCGCCGGGTGCCGCCGGGGCGGTCGCTCCCGGCCGTGCCGGAGTGATCCGTTCCGACTTCCCGGGGCGCGGCCTGCTGGCAGTCTTCCCTGTCCAGTCGGGCTCTCATCCGGGGGAATCCCTTTGTCTGCCACCGATCCCTATGTGGTCACGCTCGCTCCGCAGGTGCACGCCTTCGTCCAGCCCGACGGCGGCTGGTGCCTGAACAACGCCGGGTTCCTCGGCGACGCGGACGAGTCCCTGCTCGTCGACACCGCCGCCACCGAGCGGCGGGCGCGGCTGCTGCGCGAGGCGGTGCTCGCCGAGGGGCTGCCGCTGCCGCGGACCGTCGTCTCCACCCACCACCACGGCGACCACACCTACGGCAACGGGGTGTTCCAGCCGGAGGCGCGGATCGTGGGGCACGAGAACTGCCGGACCGAGCAGCTGGAGGCCGGTCACCAGCTCCATCTGCTGTGGCCGCAGACCGACTTCGGGCGGGTCGACATCCTGCCGCCCTCCGTCACGTACGCCGAGCGGCTCACGCTGTACGTCGGCGGGATCGAGGTGCGGCTGCTCCACCCGGGCCCCGCGCACACCACGGGCGACTCGATCGTCCACCTCCCGGAGCAGGGCGTGGTCTTCACCGGCGACCTGGTCTTCCACGGCGGGACGCCGTTCCTGCCGATGGGTTCGCTCTCCGGTTCGCTGCGCGCGCTCGACCTGCTGCGGTCCCTCGACGCGCCGACGGTGGTGCCGGGGCACGGGCGGGTGACCGACCCCACGGCGTACGACGCCACGGAGCGGTACCTGCGGTGGGTGCGGGAGCTGGCCGCCGAGGGGCACGCGAAGGGGAGACCCCGCTGGAGACGGCGCGGCGGGCGGAGCTCGGCGAGTTCGCCGCGTGGCGGGAGAGCGAGCGGCTCGTGGCGAACCTGCACCGGGCGTACGCGGAGCTGGAGGGGCTGCCGGAGGGCTCGCCGCTCGACCCGGTGGCGGTCTTCGGCGACATGGCGGCGATGAACGGCGGGGTGCCGGTGGCCTGCCACGCGTAGCGCCCGTACGGGGCCCGCTCGTACGGGGCGGGCCCCGCACCCTCTGGACGACATACCGACTGGTCGGTCATCATGAACGCCGAACCAGCCGATCCGGAGGTACGCCCCCATGAGTTCCGCCCCGCCGCCAGGGCTCGACCCCGAGCAGCTGCGCCGATTCCTCGACCGCGAGCGGCCGGGCCTGGTGTCCGGCCCCTCGACGCCCGGCTGATCGAGGGCGGCCGGTCGAACCTGACGTACGTCGTGAGCGACGGCGCCCACCGCTGGGTGGTCCGCCGGCCCCCGCTCGGCCACGTCCTCGCCACCGCCCACGACATGCGGCGCGAGCACCGCGTCATCAGCGCCCTGGCCGGGACCGGCGTGCCCGTCCCCGGGACCGTGCTGCTCTGCGAGGACGAGTCGGTGCTCGGGGCGCCGTTCTACGTCATGGAGTTCGTCGACGGGACGCCGTACCGCTCGGCCGCCGAGCTCGCCCCGCTCGGCCCCGAGCGCACCCGCGCCGCCGTCCTCGGCCTGGTCGACACCCTCGTCGACCTGCACGCCGTCGACCCGGCCGCGGCGGGGCTCGGCGACTTCGGGCGCCCTGAGGGCTTCCTCGACCGGCAGCTGCGCCGCTGGGGCAAGCAGCTCGACGCCTCGCGCGGCCGCGAGCTGCCGGGAATCGACGAGCTGCACGCGGCCCTCGGGCGCGCGCTGCCCGCCTCTCCCCCGCCCACCGTGATCCACGGCGACTACCGGCTCGACAACGTCCTCGTCGGCCCGGACGACCGGATCCGGGCCGTCCTCGACTGGGAGATGTCCACCCTCGGCGACCCGCTCACCGACCTCGGCCTCCTGGTCATGTACAGCACGCCGCTCGACCTGCCGGACTCCCCCATCTCCACGACCGCCACGGCCCCCGGGCATCCGGCCGCCGCCGAGCTGGTCGAGCGCTACGCGGCCCGCTCGGGCCGCGACGCCTCAGGACTCCCCTGGTACACGGCCTTCGCCTGGTTCAAGCTCGCCGTGATCCTGGAGGGCATCCACTACCGGTGGACCCTCGGGCAGACGGTCGGCGCCGGATTCGACCGCATCGGCGAACTCGTCCCCGTCTTCATCGAGCACGGCCTCACCACCCTCCAGGAAGGCTGATCCCCCATGGACTTCTCGTACGACGCCCGCACCGAGGAACTGCGGGCGAAACTCCTCGCCTTCATGGACGAGCACGTCTACCCGGCCGAGGCCGTCGCCGAGGAGCAGCGCGCGCTGCTCGTCTCCCCCTGGGACACCCCGCCGGTCGTCGAGGAGCTCAAGGCCGAGGCCAAGCGGCAGGGGCTGTGGAACCTCTTCCTGCCCGACGCCGCGTACGGGGCGGGGCTGACCAACCTCCAGTACGCGCCGCTCGCCGAGATCACCGGCCGCAGTCCGCAGCTCGCCCCGACCGCGCTCAACTGCGCCGCCCCGGACACCGGGAACATGGAGCTGCTCGCCCAGTTCGGCGACGAGGCGCAGAAGAAGCAGTGGCTGGAGCCGCTCCTCGCGGGCGAGATCCGCTCGGCCTTCGCGATGACCGAGCCCGAGGTCGCCTCCTCCGACGCGAGCAACATCGAGACCCGGATCCGGCGGGAGGGCGACGAGTACGTCGTCGACGGACGCAAGTGGTACATCTCCGGGGCGATGAACCCCGACTGCCGGATCTTCATCGTCATGGGCAAGACGGACCCGGACGGGCCGGACCCGCGCCGCCGGCAGTCGATGGTCCTCGTGCCGCGCGACACCCCGGGCGTCGAGGTCCGGCGCGCGATGCGGGTGTACGGGTACGAGGACCACTACCACGGCGGCCACGCCGAGGTGGTCTTCGACGGGGTCCGGGTCCCGGCCGCGAACGTCGTCGGCGAGGAGGGCGGCGGCTTCGCCATCGCGCAGGCCCGGCTCGGCCCCGGCCGCATCCACCACTGCATGCGGCTCATCGGCATGGCGGAGCGGGCGGTCGAGCTGATGTGCCGGCGCGCGGCCTCCCGCACGGCCTTCGGCAAGACGCTCGCCCAGCAGGGCGTCGTGCAGAACTGGATCGCCGACGCGCGCGTCACCATCGAGCAGCTGCGGCTCCTCGTCCTCAAGACGGCCTGGCTCATGGACACCGTCGGCAACCGGGGCGCGCACACCGAGATCCAGGCCATCAAGATCGCGACCCGCGCGCGGTCGTCGACATCATCGACAAGGCCGTGCAGCTGCACGGGGCGGGCGGGGTCTCGCAGGACTTCCCGCTGGCCGAGCTGTGGGCGGCGGCGCGGACGCTGAAGCTGGCGGACGGACCGGACGAGGTGCACCAGCGGTCGCTGGCGCGGCGGGAGCTGAAGAAGTACCTGTAGGCCCGGTCAGGGACGCAGGGCCCGCAGGAGGAGGTCGGCCAGGTGGCCGGCCACCTCCTCCGGGGTGAGCGGGCCGTCCGGGCGGTACCAGGTCGACAGGTGGTGCACCGAGCCGAAGTGGTAGTCGACGACGAGGTCGGCGGGGGTCGCGGAGGAGAACACCCCGGCCCGCTGGCCCTCCTCGACCAGGGCCCGGAAGCGCTCGTGGTAGCGGCGGCGCTCGGACCGCACCTGCTTGTTCTTCTCGGGGCTCAGGTGGTGCATGGAGCGGAAGAAGATGGCGGCGTCGTCGAGGTTCTCGATGGTGGTGACGACGACGTCGGCGGCGGCGGCGCGCAGCCGGTCCTCGATGGGCTCGTCGGCGTCCGCGAAGGCGTCGAGCCGTTCCTGCTGGAGGCGCAGGACCCGGGAGTAGACCTCCTGGAGGAGGTCCTCCTTGGAGCCGAAGTAGTGGTAGAGGGCGCCCTTGGTGACCCCGGCGGCCTCGACGATCTCCTGGACGGAGGTGCGGTCGTAGCCCTGCTCCGCGAAGAGCCGGGTGGCGGCGGCGAGGAGCCTCTGGGGGACGGGGGCGCCGCTCCCGTCCGTCGTCCTGGCCATGCTCCGCCGCCTTCCGTGGTGATCGTTTTCGGTCACGGGAACACGATCCCGCCGGTAGATCTTCCCATCCGGCCGGGGCTACGGCCGACGGGTGCCCGTCTCCCAGGTCCGCTGGACGTGGTTCATGGTGCCGAGCCAGCGCTCGGGGTCGGTGGCGCGGTTGCGGTAGTAGCCGGCGACCTCGGGGTGGGGCAGGACGAGGAAGCGGTCGGCCGCGATGGCGTCGATCAGGGCGTCGGCGACGTCCTCGGGCTCGATGGCGGTGGGGGCGAGGACGAGCTCGCCGGCCGATCCGGCGGCGGTGAGCATGTCCGTGCGGACGCCCTGCGGGCAGATGGCGTGGACCTTCAGGCCGCGGTGGCGGTAGGTGAGGGAGAGCCATTCGGCGAAGGCGTACGCGCCGTGCTTGGAGACGCTGTACGGCGCCGCGCCGATCATGGTGAGCAGTCCGGCGGCGGAGACGGTGGAGACGAAGCGGCCGCCGCCGCGCTCCAGCCACTCCGGGAGGAGGGCGCGGGCCGCGCGGACGTGGGCCATGACGTTGACGTCCCAGGCGGCGGCCCAGACCTCCTCCTCGGCGAAGGCGTCGCCGGGCGAGGAGAGGCCGGCGTTGGCGCACCAGACGTCGACGGTGCCGCCGAGGGCCTCGCGGGCCTCCTCGACGACGGCGGAGGCGTCGCCGGGGACGGCGAGGGCGCCGATCTCCTCGGCGACGGCCTTGGTGCGCCCGGGGTCGAGGTCGTTGACGACGACCCTGGCGCCCTCGGCGGCGAAGCGGCGGGCGAGGGCGGCGCCGATGCCGCCGCCCGCTCCGGTGACGACGACCCCGGCTCCCCGGAGCCCGTTCGTGTCCGCGGTCATGGACCCACCTCTCGGCTGTGACGGCGCGCTGCGAAGACCGGGACAGACTAACCGGTCGGTATGGAGCGGCGGAAGGGTGACGAGGGACGTGTTCCGCACGCCTCGTTCCCCGGGGCGGTCAGGAGCGCTAGCGTGCGTGCCCATGTCACTCCCGTCCCTCCGTGGAGGTCCCGCATGAGCCTGTCGCGACGGAGTCTGCTGGCCGCCGGGGGCGCCCTGGGGCCCTGACGGCCACCGCCCCCGCCTCGGCCGCCCCGGTCACGGCCGCGTCCGCACCGGCTTCGAGCGGCTGGCGGCCGACGGGTACGCGCTCCTCGCCGGCGAGCGGATCGGCGTCGTCACCAACCCCACCGGCGTCACCCCGGACGCGCGCCACGTCGTGGACGTCATGCACGCCGACGAGCGGGTGGACCTGGTCGCCGTCTTCGGCCCCGAGCACGGTTTCCGGGGCACCGCCCAGGCGGGCGGCTCCGAGGGCCGGTACGACGATCCGGCGACCGGACTGCCCGTCTACGACACGTACCTGAAGAGCGGACAGCCGCTCGCGGACGTCTTCACCGCCTCCGGGGTGGACACGGTCGTCTTCGACATCCAGGACGTCGGCGCCCGCTTCTACACGTACATCTGGACGCTGTACGACTGCATGGCGGCCGCCGCCCTCGCCGGGAAGCGGTTCGTGGTGCTCGACCGGCCGAACCCGGTGACCGGGCGGGCGGCGCTCGGGCCCGTCCTGGACCGGGCGTTCGCGACCTTCGTCGGGCGGGAGCCGATCGCCCAGGCCCACGGCATGACGGTGGCCGAGCTGGCCGGGCTGTTCAACGGCGAGTTCCTGGCGAGGCCCGTCGCCCTGGAGACCGTACGGACGACGGGGTGGCGGCGGTCGGAGTTCTTCGACGCGACCGGACTGCCGTGGGTGCCGCCCAGCCCGAACATGCCGACGCCCGAGACCGCGCTCGTCTACTCCGGCACGTGCCTCTTCGAGGGCACGAACCTCTCCGAGGGGCGGGGCACCACCCGCCCCTTCGAACTCCTCGGCGCCGAGGGGATCGACCGGCGGTGGGCGGAGGCGGCGAACGCCCTCGGTCTGCCCGGGGTCCGGTTCCGCGAGGCGTACTTCGCCCCGACCTTCTCCAAGTTCCAGGGGAGGACGGTCGGCGGGGTGCAGCTGCACGTCCACGACCGGGACGCCTTCGACCCGGTGCGGACCGGGATCGGCCTGCTCGTCACCGCCCGGAGCTCCTGGTCCGGCTTCGCCTGGCGCGCGGACCACTGGATCGACAAGCTGACCGGTTCGGCCCGGGTGCGGACCCTGATCGACGCGGGCGCGGGCGTCGACGAGGTCGTCGGGGCGTGGGAGGCGGACCTGGCGGCCTTCCGGACGGTCCGCGAGGAGTACCTGCTCTACCGGTGAGGGGTTGGCCCCGTACGGGACGGGGGCGGACGGGATGTCCTCCCGGGCGCCCCACCGGCCACGCTTGCCCCATGAACCTCTCGTTACGCCGCCGGCACCTCCGCCTGCCGCTCGTCGGTCTGCTCCTCGCCGCCTGCCTGGGCTCCCTGGCGCCCGCCGCGACCGCCGCCGGGACCCCGGCCGCCCCGGTCCCGTACGCGAACTCGCCCGCTCCGCCCGGCCGCTGACCGATCTGCGCCCGCTCGACCGGATGATCGGCTCCGCCACGGTCGTCGGCATCGGCGAGGCCACCCACAGCTCGGCGGACTTCTTCGAGGCCAAGCACCGGATCTTCGAACACCTCGTGGAGTCCCGGGGCTTCACCACCTTCGCCCTGGAGGCCCCCTGGTCCACCGGGCTCCTCGTCGACGAGTGGGTCCGCACCGGCAAGGGCGACATCCGGGCGATCATGCGGGACGAGTTCCAGGAGTCGTACCGGCTCTGGAACACCGAGGAGTACCTCGACCTCTTCCGGTGGATGCGCGCGTACAACCAGCGCCACCCCGACCACCGGGTCCGCTTCGTGGGCAACGACCTCGGCTACGCCGGACCCAACCTCTTCGACACCGTCACCGCGTACGTCGCCCGCGTCCACCCGGAACTCCTCCCCCGCTTCCGCGCGCTGTACCGGGACTCGCGGCCCACGGGCGGGGTGGAGGCCTGGATGAAGGGCTACATGGAGAAGACGCCGGCCGAGCGGCAGCGGATGGCCGGTGACGTGAACCGGGCCCTCGCCCTCCTGGAGCGGCAGAGCCCCGGCAAGGGCCCCGGGGCGCGGGAGGCGCGGACGTGGGCGGTGCAGCACGCACGCGCGATCGCCCAGGTCGGCACCGAGTACGCACACGACCTGACGACCCCGAGGGGTCGCCGCGGCGATGCTCTACCGCGACCGGACCATGGCCGAGAACACCGTGTGGTGGCAGCGGACGACCGGCGCCCGGATCGTGCTCTCCGCGCACAACGGGCACGTCGGCTACGAGACGCCGACGCCGGACCAGTACCCGCGGCTCCAGGGCGCCTTCCTGCGGGACGCCCTCGGCCGGGACTACGTGAGCGTGGGCGCCTCCTTCGGACAGGGTTCCTTCAACGCGCACGACACCGGGGCCCCCGGCGAGCCGATCCGGACCTTCACCGTCCCCCCGCTCGGCCCCGACAGCGCCGCCCACACCCTGGACCGGGTCGCGTCCGGCCCCTTCTACCTGGACCTGAGGCACACGGCTCCGGCGGCACGCGACTGGCTGGGCGTGCCCCGGCCGGTCCGCCACATCGGCACGGCCTTCCCCTGGCCGGGCGACGTCCCGGCCGTGCGGTACTCCACCGCGTACGACCTGCTGGTCCACTTCCCCCGGATCTCGGCGGCGCGGCTGCGCTGACCCCCCGCCACAGGTCTGGACGGGGCCGTGCGCGGGCATGCTGGCGAAGGAGCCGCCGCCCGCGCACGGGCGCACCGGCGGTGCGGCCCCTCGACGTGGAGGGACGGGTCTGCCGTGACCGGGATGAGTGTGGAGCCGTACCGGGAGATCACCTTCGACAAGGACGGCGACGGGCCGCCGGGCCAGGCCTCGGAGCTCGCCGCGCTGGCCCGGCAGGGCGTCGGCGACCTGGTGGTGTTCGCGCACGGGTGGAACAGCTCCCCGTCCGGCGCCACCCGGCTCTGCTCCGACTTCTTCGAGCCCTTCCCCGGGCTGCTCGCGCCCGGGGTGGAGGCGGGGTACGCGGGGCTGATCTGGCCCTCGATGATGTTCTCGGACGAGCCGGTGCCCGACTTCCGGGCCCTGGTGACGGTCCTCCCGGAGAAGGAGCCGGTCATCGGGCGGCTCACGGAACTGCTCGCCGCGGCGCCGGAGTCGGAGGCCGCGTTCACCGAGTTCGGGGCGCTGCTGCGGGAGCTGACGGACGTGGACGCGGACGCGGAGTCGGTGGCGGCCCGGGAGCCGGTGCCGGAGTTCCTGGTCGCGGACCCGGTGGCGGTGTGCGTCCGGTTCACCGAGGCCCTGGAGTCCTGCGGAGCGGTCCCGGTGGAGAGCTTCGGGGCGGGCCTGAAGAAGTACTGGAAGGGCGCGAAGGAGGCGCTGCGGCAGGCCACGTACTACGTGATGAAGAAGCGGGCCGGGCAGGTCGGCGAGCACGGCCTCGGGCCGCTGCTCACCGAGGTCGCGCGCGCCGCGCCCGGACTCCGCGTCCACCTCGTGGGCCACAGCATGGGCGCCCGGCTCGTCGCGTACGCGCTGCGGGGCTGCCCGCCGGGGTCCGGCCGGTCGCCTCCGTGACGCTGCTCCAGGGCGCCTTCTCGCACTACGCGTTCGCGGCGCGGCTGCCGCACGACCTCGGGCGGGCCGGTTCGCTGCGGGACCTGCAGAACCGGGTGCGGGGGCCGGTGGTGGCCTGCTACTCGCGCTACGACTCGGCGCTCGGGGTCATGTACCCGCTGGCGTCCCGGCTCGCGAACGACTCCGAGTCGCTGGCGGGCGTCGGGGCGGGGCTGCTCGGCACGGACGATCCGCGCTGGGGCGCGATCGGGCACGACGGGGTGCGGGCGGTGCCCGGGGCGGTGCGGCTGGGTCTCGCGGAGGCCCTGCGCCAGGGGTGCCGGGCTCGGGGTGCGTGAGCGTGGACGCGGCCGAGGTGGTCCGTTCGCACAGCGACGTCTGCCGTCCCGAGCTGGCCCGGGTGGTGGTCTCGGCCGCCGGGACGGGCCGGCGGGACATGCGCTGAACCCTCCGGACGCCCTGGTTCCGCATCTCGGCGGAACACGGCGGGGCTCCCGTTCGTCCCTCTGATAGCGCGGAGAAGGACCAGCGGCGGAGGTGGCGAGGTATGGCCGGTTTCCGGAGTCTCGCGAGACAGGTGCGCGATCCGGGGTGCGACACGGCACTGCGCAGGTACTCACTGCGCAAGTGCCTGGAGAGGTTCGCGCCGTACGGACACCGTGCGACCTGGGACCATCTGTGCCGCCGGCACAGGTTCGGTCCCGAGGACCGGGAGCTCGACCCGGGGCGGCTCGTGGCCGCGCTCGACGAGCTGGAGGAGGCGCGGGCCGTGTGGCTCGCGTACGAGGAGCGGTTCGCCGCCCGGCGGCGGCGCGAGAAGCAGGAGGGCTGCGCGGGCTCGGCGCGCTCGACGACTGGCACCGGCGCGTCTGGGGTGGCAACGGCGTCCTCCGCTGCGCCGACCCTGCCCTCCACCCCTCGGAGCCCCTTCCCGAGGTGCTCCGCCGCCTCATCTCCACCCTGGAGCGCGGCCCCGGCGAATCCTGCCCCGTCTGCGCGGGGCCCCAGCTCGAAGGGGCCGCCCGCGCTCGGCCCGGTCTGCGGGGACTGCGGCGTCGCCGTCCCCGCGCCGCCCTCACCACGGGCGCCCTGAGCCGGGCCCGCGACGCCCGCCACCGGTCACTGGCCTCGGCGGCGTGAGCGGCCGCCGCCCCGTGGCGGGGCGGCCACCTTCGCTAGTCGGCGTCCTTCGCCACGTCCCGGCGGACGGGGAGCAGGCGGGAGCCCGACATGCGTTCGCCCAGGCGGTCGTCGGGGTTGGAGAGGACGCAGGTCTCCAGGAGAGGCAGCCGCAGCCGATGCAGTCGGTGAGGTGGTCACGGAGGCGGCCGAGCTGCTTGATGCGCTCGTCGAGTTCGGTGCGCCAGGCCCCGGAGAGCCGGGCCCAGTCCTCGTTCGTGGGCGTGCGTTCCTCGGGGAGCTGGGCCAGCGCCTCGCGGATGGTGGCCAGGGGGATCCCGACGCGCTGCGCGGCGCGGACGAAGGCGACCCGGCGGAGCGTGTCGCGGGTGTAGCGGCGCTGGTTGCCGCTGGTGCGGCGGCTCCTGATGAGCCCCTTCGCCTCGTAGAAGTGCAGGGCGGAGACGGCTGCGCCGCTACGGGCGGAGAGCTGGCCGACGGTGAGTTCGTGGATCTTCTCTGGAATCTGCGGCACCCGCCGAACCCTACTGGTCCCTCCCCGGCGGCCGTTGACAGCGGACCCCGCACCCCACATGCTGAGCAAGCGCTTAGATACCGACCATCAGGTATGCCGTACGAGAAGGGACGGGCGAACATGGCCGAGCCGAGGATCTTCACCTCCGCCGAGGAGCTGCGCGCGGGGGTCGGCGAGCAGCTGGGGCACAGCGACTGGGTGGAGATCGACCAGAAGCGGATCGACCTCTTCGCGGAGGCGACCGGGGACCACCAGTGGATCCACGTGGACCCCGAGCGCGCCGCCGCCGGTCCGTTCGGCACGACGATCGCGCACGGCTATCTGACGCTGTCGCTGCTGCCGCTGTTCGTCCCGCAGGTGATGCGGGTCGAGGGCATGAGGATGGGCCTCAACTACGGGACGGAGAAGGTGCGTTTCCCGCTCCGGTCCCGGTCGGCTCGCGGCTGCGCGCCACCGCCGTCCTGACGAAGGTCGAGGAGGCGGGCGGCGGCGTACAGGTGACGGCGGCGGTGACCGTGGAACGCGAGGGCTCCGAGAAGCCGGTCTGCGTCGCCGAGTCGGTCTCCCGCTACTACTTCTGAGCGCCGGCCATCCGCAGGACGAGGTCGGCGTAGAGCGCGCCGACCTCGTCGGCCGTCCGGCGGCCCTGGGTGTTGAACCAGCGGGAGACGTCGATGCAGAGGGAGAGCACGGCGACGGTGGTGCCGGGCACGTCGGGCACCTCGAACTCGCCCGCCGCGACGCCCTCGTGGAGGATGCGCCGGATCACGGCCTCGGACTCGCGGCGCAGCTCCACGATCTCGGCGCGGTGCTCGGGGCCGAGGGCGTCGAGCTCGTACTGGACGACGCGCGCGGTCGTGTGGCGCTCGGCGTGCCAGCGGACGAAGGAGCGCACGGCGTCGGCGAGGCGCTCGGCGGCGGTGCCGTCGGCGTCGGCCGCGCCCGGAGGATCTCCAGGGCCTTGTCGTGACCGATGCGGCTGATCCGGTGGAGCAGCTCTTCCTTGGTCTTGTAGTGGATGTAGAGCGCGGCGGGGCTCATCCCGGCGCGGCCCGCGATGTCGCGGGTGGTGGTGGCGTGGTAGCCGCGCTCGGCGAACGCCTCGACGGCGGCCACGAGCAGCCGCCGGGCCGCCTCGGGCGTGACCTCGCCCCAGGCCACGTCCTCGACCCCGGGCGTCTCCTCCGCCGCGCTCATCCCACACTCCTTCTCGGACCCCGTCAGGACGAACACCATACAACGAGGGTGAGCAAGCGCTTAGAGCTTCTGGAAGGGGTCGTGCTCGGCGAGGAGCTTCTCCAGGCGGGCCTGGTCGACCCGGCTGACGATCTGGCCGGCCTCCTGGCGGTCGCGGACGACCTTGGCGAGGGTGAAGGCCGAGGTCGTGAGGTAGAGGACCGAGATCGCGAGGAAGGCCCGCACCCAGGCGCCGGCGTCCAGCTGGAAGATCCCGATGCCCACGGCGGCGATCGCGATCCCGAAGGAGAGGACCGCCTGCGTGTAGTAGGCGGCGGTGTTCTGCTGCTTGACCGGTGTGTCGCTCATGCCGCACAGCATCGGACGGATGTGGCCGGCGCCACATCCGTCCGCGTACTCAGCCACGCGCGGGGCGTACTCAGAAGGCCGAGACCCCGTCAGCGCCCGGCCGATGATGAGCTTCTGGATCTGGCTGGTGCCCTCGTACAGGGTCATGACGCGGGCGTCGCGCACCAGCTTCCCGACCGGGTACTCGTCGATGTAGCCGTAGCCGCCGAAGACCTGGAGGGCGTTGTTCGCGGCGCGGACGGCGGCCTCGGAGGCGTACAGCTTGGCCTTGGAGGCGGCGGTGGCGAAGTCCTTCCCCCGGTCGATCAGGTCGGCGACCCGCCAGGTGAGCAGCCGGGCGGCGTCCACGTCGACGGCGATGTCGCTGAGGAGCTCCTGGACCAGCTGGTACGAGGCGATGGGCTTTCCGAACTGCTCGCGCTCCCCCGCGTACCGCACGGCGGCGTCGAGGGCGGCCTGCGCGATGCCGACGCATCCGGCGGCGACCGACATGCGCCCCTTGGCGAGGGCGGACATGGCGACGGCGAAGCCCTTGCCCTCGGGGCCGAGCATCGCGGCGGCGGGGACGCGGACGCCCTCCAGGACCAGTTCGGCGGTGGCCTGGCCGCGCAGACCGAGCTTGCCGTGGACGGGGCGGCGGGTGAGGCCGGGGGTGTCGGTGGGGACGAGGAAGGCGGAGACGCCCTTGTGGCCGGGGGTGTCGTTCGTGCGGGCGAAGAGGAGCACGACGTCGGCCCAGGTGCCGTTGGTGATGAACATCTTGCCGCCGTCGACGACGTACGCGTCCCCGTCGCGCACGGCGCGGGTGGCCAGGTTCCCGGCGTCGGAGCCGGTGCCGGGCTCGGTGAGGCCGAAGCAGCCGAGCGCCTCGCCGGAGGCGAGCCGGGGCAGCCACTCCCGCTTCTGCTCCTCGGTGCCCCAGGAGGCGATGGTCTTGGCGACCAGACCGAGGGAGACGGAGACGATGCCGCGCACGGAGGAGTCGCCGCGCCCCAGCTCCTCGGTGACGAGGCAGTACGCGAGGTGGTCGCCGCCCGAACCGCCGTACTCCTCCGGGATCGTGAGCCCGAGGAAGCCGACGGCGCCGAGCTTCTTCACGATGCCCCGGTCCACCTCCTCGGCGCGGTCCCACGCGGCCGCGTGCGGGGTGACCTCGCGGGCGACGAAGTCCTCGGCGAGCCGCCGTACGGCCTCCTGCTCCTCGCTCAGTTCCAGATTCATGCGGTGCCACCCCACTCGGCCATTTAATTACCACTGCTAGTTTTAGCGGTGCGGGCCTACTATGTGCGCCATGGCCCGACCGCGCAAGCCCCTGCTCAGCCGAGAACGCATCGTCGGGACGGCCGGCGCGCTCGTGGACGCGGAGGGCCTCGCGGCGCTCTCCACCCGGCGGCTCGCCGCCGAGCTCGGGGTCAGCGGGCCCTCGCTCTACAACCACTTCCGCACGAAGGACGAGATCCTCGACGCGGTGGCGGACGCGGTGAGCGCGAAGATCGACCTGTCGATGTTCGCGGAGGACGACGGCCGCGACTGGCGCACGGCGCTGCACGACTGGGCGGTCTCCTACCGCGCCGCCCTCGCCGACCACCCGCACATCGTCCCCGTCCTCGCCCAGGGCCCCGGCCGCCGCCCGGCGGGCCTCAAGGTCGCCGACGCCGTCTTCGGCGCGATGGTCCAGGCCGGCTGGCCCCCGCGCAGGCCACCTCCATCGGCGCGCTGATGCGGTACTTCATCACCGGCTCCGCCCTCGGCTCCTTCGCGCGCGGCTTCGTCGACGACGAGACGGCCTACGACCCGGCCGACTACCCCCACCTCGGCCAGGCCCACCGCCTCGCGGAACACCGCCAGAAGGTCGACGAGGGCGCCTTCGAGACGGGCCTGCGGGCGCTGCTCGACGGGCTGCGGCTCCAGTACGAGGCGATGCCGGCCGACCGGCGGGCGGTGCGCGCTTCGGCCGCCGCCGAAGGGTGAGTGCGGCAGGCTTGCCCCATGGCAGCCAGTGACCTCGCCGCGCTCGCGGCGCTCTTCGCGGACGAGAGCCGCGCCGCGTTCCTGCTCGCCCTGCTCGACGGGCGGGCCTGGACCGCCGGGGAGCTCGCCCGGCACGCCGGGGTGGCGCCGTCCACCGCCAGCGAGCACCTCGGGAAACTGGTCGCGGGCGGGGTGCTCGCCGAGGAACGGCAGGGCAGGCACCGGTACGTACGCCTCGCCGACCCCGGGATCGCGCACCTCGTCGAGGACCTGGCCGCCCGGTCCGAGCCCGAGGTGCCCGCGCCGCCGCGCTCCCTGCGGGCCGCGAGCGCGGGGCGGCGATGGCGCGCGGCCGGACCTGCTACGACCACCTCGCGGGCCGGCTCGGCATCACGATCACCGATGCGATGACCGAACGGGGCCTGCTGCGCCAGGACACCGGCTTCGCCCTCACGGACCGCGGCCTGGCCTGGTTCGACGAGCAGGGCATCCCCTCGTACGGCAGGGGCGCCGGCCCGTCGCCCGCGGCTGCCTCGACTGGACCGAGCGCCGCCCCACCTCGCCGGACTCGCGGGCGCCGCCCTGTGCGGGCACGCCCTGGACGCCGGATGGTGCGTACGGATCGGGTCGGAGCGGGCCGTGAAGGTGACTCCGGCGGGCGAGACGGCCCTTCGGGAGACCCTCGGACTCCCGGCGGCGGCCCTGCGCTGAGACGGGGGCGGGGCCGGGCGGTCGCGGGCGGGATCCGGCGGTCGCGGGCACGGTCCGGCGGGCGTGGGTGTCCGGTTCGTGTCCGGCCGCCGGGCGATATTACGGTGAGCGCCGAAGGGTCCGCGTCCTACCGTCGGAGCATGCAGAAGCAATCCTCGCGGCTCGCGCTCGCGGCCGCCGGTGTCACCGTCGTCCTCTGGGCCTCCGCCTTCGTCTCCATCCGCAGCGCGGGGCGGCCTACTCCCCGGCGCGCTCGCGCTCGGCCGGCTGCTCGCGGGGGCGCTGGTCCTCGGGGCCGTGCTCCTGGTGCGGCGGGAGGGCTGCTGCCGCGGGCCGCCTGGCCGGGGATCCTGGTCTCGGGGCTGCTCTGGTTCGGGGTGTACATGGTGGTGCTGAACTGGGGCGAGCAGGAGGTCGACGCGGGCACGGCGGCGATGGTGGTGAACATCGGACCGATCCTGATCGCCCTGCTCGGCGCGCGGTTCCTCGGGAGTCGCTGCCGCCCCGGCTGCTCGCGGGCATGGCGGTCTCCTTCGCGGGCGCGGTGACCGTCGGCCTGTCGATGTCCGCCGGGGGCTCCGGCGGGCACGCCTCGGTGCTCGGGGTGGTCCTCTGCCTGCTCGCGGCGGTGGCGTACGCGGGCGGGGTGGTGGCCCAGAAGCCGGCGCTCGCCCACGGCAGCGCGCTCCAGGTGACGACCTTCGGCTGCCTGGTGGGGGCGGCGGCCTGTCTGCCCTTCGCGGGGCGGCTGGTCGAGGAGGCGGGCCGGGCCCCGCTGTCGGCGACCCTGAACATGGTCTACCTGGGGGTCTTCCCGACCGCGCTCGCGTTCACGACCTGGGCCTACGCCCTGGCCCGTACGACCGCGGGACGGATGGGCGCGACGACGTACGCCGTGCCCGCCCTCGTCGTGGTCCTCGCCTGGGTGTTCCTGGGCGAGCTGCCGGGCGTCCTCACGCTCGCCGGGGGTGCGCTGTGCCTCGCGGGCGTGGCCGTATCCCGCTCCCGCCCGCGGGCTTCCGGGGCCGCCGGAACGGCTCGATCCACCTGACAGGCCATACCCCTGGTTCCAGTCACTTCGCGGGGGTTTCGGGGGGTCGGGGCCCCCGCCACCTGGAAGGGAGAAGCCCGTCAAGCCCCAGTTCCGGCCGCGCGGCCGACGGGCCACGTTTCGCCGCCCTCCGGCCGGATAGTTTCGAGTCGGTCACATGTGCGGCCGGAACACGACGCTCCGGCGCCTTCTCGCGAGTCCACGGGGGATCTCATGGCGATTCAGCAGCGGGCCGAGCGGACGAGGCAGGAGATCTTGTCGTCGGCCGCGCGGGTCTTCGACAGAATGGGCTACGAGCGGGCGTCCCTGGCCCGGATCGCCGGCGAGGCCCAAGTGACCACCGGCGCCCTCGTCTTCCACTTCGCGACCAAGCCGGAGCTGGCGACCGCGGTGCGCGGGCGGGCCCGCGCGGTCACCCGGATCACGGTCGAGTCTGCCTGTCTGTCCACGGAGGGCGTGGGCGGCACCGCGATCGACAAGCTGGTCATCACGACCCACGCGCTGATCCGGCTCTTCGAGACCGACCCGGTGGCGCGGGCGGGCGAGCGTCTCGCCCGCGAGCTCCAGCCGACGGCCCCGGGCTCGGGCAGGACTGCCCTGGCGGCGCGAGGTGTGCCGGCTGGCGCGCTACGCGGTGGCGGAGAAGGCCCTGCGGCCCGGCGTGGACGCGACGGCGGTCGCGGCCCTGATCGGCTATGTGATCACCGGGGTCGAGCTGGAGATGCGGCGCCCGAGCATGCCCGTCGACGAGTTCTGGGCCGCCGAGAGCGGCGCGCTGCACGAGTCGGCCGAGGAACGGCTGCGCAGCATCTGGGAGTTGATCCTGCCGGGCCTGGTCCGCCCGACGCCGCCCGCCCGACGCCGCCCGGCCGGTCCCGGCCCCGCCGAAGGGCCGGTCAGCGACCGCCTCCTGACCGCAGCAGCTGGCGCGCGAAGGCCGCCAGTGAACGTCCCACGCGCTCGCTCGACAGACCGAGTTCGTGCCGCTGGAACTGGAAGAGCTCGGGCGACAGCGGACTGAGCGCGATGTCGATCAGCGGGTCCGGGTCCTCGACCCCGTGGTCGATCAGCAGGGTCCGGACGTGGACGCGCCAGAACCCGTACGCGCCCGTCCGGAACCTCGCGGGGCCCGTCTCCGCCCCCAGCGCCAGTGGCAGGTGCCGTTCGAGCAGATCGAGCATCGCCAGGTAGAACGCCGCGAGCCGCTCCCCGCCGGCGCGCCGGGGCCGAGCGGCGGCGGCCCGTAGATGAGCTGCCCCTGGAGCCGGCGCTCGTGCTCGTCGAGCAGCGCCACCGCCACCGAGGACGGATCGGGGAAGCTCCGGTACAGCGTGGCGCGGCCCACGCCCGCGGCCTTGGCGATCTCGCCCATGGTGACCGTCCGCGGATCCTGCTCCGCGAAGAGCCGCTCGGCCGCGGCCAGGATCTGGGCGCGGTTGCGTTCCGCGTCCGCACGTCTGCGCGGGGCGACCGGCTGCTCGTCCGCCGCCTGGAGATCGCCGAGGAGCCCGCCGACCCGGTGCACGGGGGCGGCTCCACGAGCTCGCTGCTCTTCCTCGCTCATGTACCGACCTTACTTCCCTCGGGGCTAAGTGGACAGCTTGTCCGCTTGCCATGTTCCATGGCATGCTAAACGGACTCAGTGTCCACTTGTCCGCTCGCCATCCCGTCCCAGGGAGATCCAGATGCACACCGCGCTTCTCGCCGCGGCCCTGCTGGTCGGCTGCCTCCTCGCCGTCCAGGCCTCGGTCAACCTCCAGCTCAACTCGGCCGTCGGCACCCCGTACGGCGCCTCGACCATCCAGCTCGGCGTGGCCACCACGCTGCTCGTCGTGCTCGCGGTCGCCGCCGGCGCGCTCGGCGCGCTCGGCAAACTGCCCGACGTGGAGTGGTGGCAGCTGCTCGGCGGGCTCGCCAGCCCCCTCTACATCACCAGCGGCATCCTGCTGTTCCCACGGCTCGGCGCCCTCGCCGCCGTCGGACTCTTCGTGACCGGCCAGATGTTCTCCTCGCTCGCCCTCGACCTCTTCGGCCTCCTCGGCCTGAAGCAGAAGGACCTGAGCGTCGGCATCGTCCTCGGCGCCCTCGCCGTCCTCGCGGGCATCGTCGTGATCATCCGGGGCATGAAGGCCGCGGCCCCTCCCGGCGCCCCCAAGATGTCCGCCGCCGGCCGCGTCGGCTGGCTCGTCCTCGGCATCGTCGCCGGTGGTGTCCTGCCGGTGCAGGGCGCGGTCAACGCCCAGCTGCGCGCCCAGCTCAAGGAGCCCATCACCGTCGCCGTGATCAGCTTCGCCGTCGCGACCCTCACCATCGCGATCGTCCTGCTCGTCCTGTACTTCACCCGCAAGACCCCGAAGCCCAAGATCGCCCCGCTGAAGAAGATGCCCTGGTGGGGCTGGCTCGGTGGCGCCTGCGCCGCCGCGTACGTCACCGGCACCTTCCTGCTCATCCCGACCATCGGCGCGGCCGTGACCATCGCCCTGACCGTGACCGGCCAGCAGCTGACCTCGGCGCTGATCGACCACAAGGGCCTGTTCAAGCTCCCGCAGCGCTCCCTGACCAAGCCGCGCGCCCTGGGCCTCGCCCTGCTGATCGCCGGCTCCCTGACCATCCAGCTCGTCTGACCGAGGCCGGCACCTCCCCCGGGCTCCGGCCCGGGGGCCCCGGCCCGATCGGCGCCTCACGAAAGGCTGCTCATGAAGACGTCCTACACCGCCGGGCCGGACATCCACGTCCTCCCCTCGGCCCTGCCCATCCCGGGCCTCGGCGACCAGCCGGTGAACGCCTTCCTCGTACGGTCCGGACAGCCGCTCCTCGTGGACACCGGCATGCCCGTCGACCGGGAGGGCTTCCTGGACTCCCTCTGGTCGCTGATCGACCCGGCCGATCTGCGCTGGGTCGTCGTCACCCACGACGACCGCGACCACACCGGCGCACTCGCCGGAATCCTCGAGGCGGCGCCGCACGCGAAGGTGCTCGCCAACGCGATATCACTGACGCGAATATCAGAAGAGTTCAGCATTCCCGAGGAGCGGGTAGTAACTGCGAACCCGGGTAGTCGAGTGAAAGTCGGAGACCGTGAGCTGAGTTTTCACCGGCCGCCCACCTTCGATTCACCCGGGACCCTTGCCGTGTTCGACCACTCCGATGGGACCCTCTACAGCTCCGACAGCTTCGGCACCGTCGTCGAAGAAATTCGCCAGGACTTCACCGACCTTTCCGAGGAGGAATTCTTTCACGGTTTCGAAGTGCTGAACCGTGCCATTGCCCCGTGGACCGCCCTGGTCGACGAGGCGAAGTTCCTCCGCCCCGTGCACGAGCTGGCCGCCCTGCGCCCCGCACGGCTGCTCAGCGCCCACGGGCCGACCGTCGAGGAGGCCGCCGTGCCCCGCCTCTTCGACGCGATGGCCCGCATCCCGTCCCTGCCCGCCTGGCTGCCCGGCGCCGACCTCGACCTCGAGGCCGCGCTGGACGCCCACGAGTCCACCGCCGGCTGAGCACCGCTCCCGCCCGCGCACCCGAACCGAGGAGAACCATGTCCGACCCGACCACCGCCGACCTGACCCCGCCGCGCGGAGTCGTCACCGTCTTCTCCGACATCTGGTGTTCCTTCGCGCACATCGCCATCCACCGGCTGCACGCCACCCGGGCCCGCCTCGGCCTGGAGGAGCAGGTCGCCTTCGACCTGCGCGCCTTCCCCCTGGAACTGCTGAACGACGCCCCGAGCCCGCGCCCCGGCACGGACAGCGAGGTCGCCCGGATGGCCAGCCTGGAGCCGGCCGCCGGCTGGCAGCTGTGGCAGGCCAAGGACTGGCTGTACCCCTCGACGACGCTGCCCGCCCTGGAGGCGGTGCTCGCCGCCAAGGAGCAGAGCCTGAACGCCTCCGAGCAGCTCGACCTCGGGCTGCGCCGGGCCTTCTGGGCCGAGTCCCGCTGCATCAGCCACCGCAAGGTGATCCTGGACGTGGCCGCGGAGACGGGCGCCGTCGACGTCGACGCCCTGACCGAGGCCCTGGACGACGGACGGGCCCGCCGGGCCCTCTCCGACCAGGCCGCGCTGTCCAAGAGCGACCGCGTGAACTGCAGCCCCCACCTGTTCCTGCCCGACGGCTCCGAGTACGCCAACCCCGGCATCGACGTGGGCTGGGAGGGTGCCTACGGCATCGGCTGGCCGGTCATCGCCTCGGACGACCCGAAGGTGTACGAGGACATTCTGCTGCGGGCCGCCACGGAATAGAGCAACAAGCCGCCGCCGGCGGACGAATATCGAGAACGACGTTCAGGCATTCCCATCAGCGGAATGCCTGGACGTCGTTCCTTTTTTTATCCCCGAGAACATCGCAGTGATTATTAATTGTGTGACCCCGCTGTTATTCGCAAGGCCGCCCGAAGCTCCTACAGTTTTTTATGCCGCCGGAATTCCGGTGGAGTTTCGTATCGACAGCAGGAGTTCTCATGTCGTTGACCGACAAGGCAGACGTCAGCACCTTCGTCGACCTCACCCAGCACGAGATCGAGGCCCTGAAGACCCGGTTCAACCTGGCCGACGCCCACACCCACCAGCGTCAGTCCGTCTCGCAGGAGCGGATCGTCTCGCGGCTCCCCGAGCTCTGGCACGAGTCCGAGTCGAAGCAGCAGGCCCACTTCGAGCGCCAGTTCGTCGACGCCTTCTTCCGCCTGCACCAGCAGCCCACCGCACGGGCGATGGACCGGACGCTGCTCTCGTACTCCGCCAGCGTCTCCACGATGGTGGCCGGCATGTTCCTCAAGCAGCGCGGGATGTCCGTGCAGCTGGTCGAGCCCTGCTTCGACAACCTGGTCGACCTGCTGCGCAACATGCAGGTGCCGCTCGGTCCGGTCGACGAGTCGGTGCTGCACGACAAGGACGCCATCTACGACCGTCTGGTCGAGTCGATCGACGCGGACGCGATCTACCTGGTCGACCCGAACAACCCGACCGGCTTCACCCTGCTCGCCGAGAAGCTGGAGGGCTTCGCCGAGGTCGTGCGCTACTGCGTGGACCACGACAAGGTCCTGGTGATGGACTTCTGCTTCGCCTCCTTCGCGCTCTGCGACGAGGGCATCGGCCGGGTGGACATCTACAAGCTCCTGGAGGAGTCCGGCGTGACCTACATGGTCATGGAGGACACCGGCAAGACCTGGCCGATCCAGGACGCCAAGTGCGCCATGATCACCGCCAGCCGGGACATCCAGGAGGAGGTCTACAACCTCCACACCAGCGTCCTGCTGAACGTGTCGCCCTTCGTCCTCAACATGGTCACGCAGTACATCGAGGACTCCATCGAAGACGGCTTCGCCTCCGTCCGCGACATCATCAAGACCAACGGCGAGGCCGCCCGCACCGCCCTCGACGGCAGCATCCTGGAGTTCCAGGAGCCGGTCGTCGGCACCAGCGTCGCCTGGTTCCGCATCAAGCCGGAGCACCTGACCGCCACCCAGCTCCAGGCCGTCCTCTTCGACGAGGAGGTGTACGTCCTGCCGGGCACCTTCTTCTACTGGAACACCAAGGAGAAGGGCGAGCGCTTCGTCCGCCTCGCCCTGGCCCGCGAGCCCGAGGTCTTCGCCGGCGCGATGGAGCGGATGCGGAAGGTGCTCGAGCGCTATGAGGGCTGACACCATCCCCGAGGCGGCCGAGCACTCCCCACGGTGTTCATCGACGCCACCCTCTTCATGGGCATGCACAGCGCGGACGACGCGGTCCGGACCGGCGCCAAGGCCTTCTTCGCCGGCCGGCTGGCCGCCGGGGACGCCGGCCGGGTCGTCATGAACTGGGAGCAGGTCGGCCGCTGCGACGACCTGGTCTGGGGCTACGAGCGGCTGGTGCAGGACGAGTACTACCCCTTCATGGACGTCCTCCACACCGACCTGGCCATCGACCGGATCCCGTACGACGAGGACGACGTCCGGCGGGCCTTCACCGCCCCCGAGCTCGACGGCCTGCCCACGCACGAACGCCTGCTGCTCGCCCAGGTCATCGGCCGGGGCGGTGTGCTGCACACGGCGAGTCCCCGGCTGCTGAAGGCGGCCGACGGCCTGCCCGTCGTGCCGGTCGACGCCGGCGCCGAGCCCGCGTTCCCCGCCTATCTGGAGGACCTCTACCAGCGCTCGCTGGTGCTGAAGGTCGACTCCGACTCCTTCTGACACACCTTCTGAACACCTTGCGAAGGGCACCCCACTCATGCCTGACACCTACTCCGGGACCGTCGTCCCCCTGATCACCCCGCTCGACGAGCACGGCACCGTCGACGAGCAGAGCGTGGTCCGCCTCCTGGACCACATCCGGACCGAGGTCACGGGCCTCATGCCGGCCCTGACCTCCGGCGAGGGCTGGAAGCTCGACGCCCGCCAGTGGCAGGACGTCGTCACGTACACCGTCAAGCACGCCGCCGGCCTGCCCGTGCTCGCCGGCATCCAGCTCCCCGACACCGCCTCGGTGATCGACCGGCCCGCACGGCGGCCGAGATCGGCGCCGACGCCGTCGTCGTCACCACGCCGTTCGGCGCCGACGTGACGCAGGACCAGATCGTCGACCACTACCGGGCGATCCGCGCGGCCCTCGACATACCGATCTTCCTCTACAACGAGGAGGCGCTGTCGGGCAACCGCATCGAGTTCGACACCCTGATCCGGATCTGCAAGGAGATCCCCGGGATCGTCGGCATCAAGGAGTCGAGCGGCGACGCCGCCTTCACCCGCAGGATGGCCGAGGCCGGCACCGGCATCCCGGTCTTCGAGGGCTGGGAGAACCTCCTCGTCGACGCCCGCGGCATCCAGGGCTTCATCGGCCCGCTGGCCAACCTGGAGCCCGGTCTGTGCAACGCGATGCTGGTCGACCCGACCCCGGACCGGCAGGCCGAGATCAACACCGTGTGCGAGAAGTACGGCGTCTTCCTCGACGACTGGTACCGCTGGGTCAAGAAGGAACTCCACGCGCGCGGCGTCATCAGCTCCCCCACCACGCACGAGGAGGCGAAGGCGGCATGAGCACCGTCCCCGCCTCCGCGGTTCCGGTGGCCGCGCACTCGGTCGCGGCCCCGGCCGCGACCTCCCAGCGCGAACTCCACACCCTCTACCGGCGGGTGCCCAACCTCGGCGACTACGGTTCGATGACCGCGATCGAGGAGCGGTGGATCCTGCCCAAGGCGCGGGCCTACGAGGCCTCCGCCCCGAAGTTCGGCTCGGCCGCCGAACTGCTCCAGGCGCTCAAGGAGTTCCTCGCCGAGGAGGAGGCCGCGCTCCCCGAGAGCGCGACCTTCCTCGCCGAACACGCCACGCTCGACCAGTTCAAGGTGGTCGTCCGGCAGTTCGCGCTCGACGGGCTCACCGAGTCCGAGTCGCTGCTGCCGGTCGTCCCCCGGCTGCCGTACCGCTCGGCGATGGCGGTCTTCCGGGTCCTCATCGACGAACTCGGCTGCGGCAACGAGGAGAAGGCGCACTCCCAGCTCTACCGGGACCTGCTCACCGAGCTCGGTCTGAGCCTGGAGCTCGACGACTACCTCGACGAGACGGCCCCGGAGTGTTACGCGTACGTCAACATGTTCCACTGGCTGGCGAGCCGGGCCTCGTCTCCCCAGTACTTCCTGGGGGCGTACGCCTACTTCGAGACCAGCGTCCTGTACGCCTTCCAGAGCTTCGCCCGCGCGGCGCGGCGCCTGGGGATCTCCAAGGACGCCTACTACACCGAGCACCTGTACATCGACTCCTACCACAGCAACCACATGCGCACGGCGATCCGGTCGCTCGACGAGCCGGACTTCGCGAAGATCTGGGCGGGCGTGCGGCTGGCCTCCGACATCGTCGGCGAGGCGACGGAGACGGCCATCGCGCGGGCGCGGGAGACCGTCGCATGACGGCCGTGCCCGCCGGGCGGCGGGGCTCCGACGAGCCCGTCGTCCGCCAGGTGACCGAGGACCTGGTCCTGGTCGAGGTCGGCGGCCGCAAGGTCCTCGCGGCCGCCCTCTGCCCCCACCGCGGGGCCGGCTCAGGTACGGCAGGGTCGACGGGGACAGGCTGCGGATCACCTGCCCCTGCACCACACGACCTTCGACCTGGCCAGCGGCGAACGCCTCACGGGGCGGCCTGTGCCGCCCTCCGGGTGGTCGACGTGCTGCCCGGTCAGGACGAGCGTCCCGAGGCCCTCTCCGGGGGCGCCTCATGACCACCACACCGACCGGGGCGGCGTCCACCGTGACGCCGCCCCGTGCGGCGGTCGACCACGACGGCATCGCGCCGGTGCCCGAGGCGGAACGCACCTCGACGCCGGGCGACTTCGGCTGGATCTGGCCCTCCGCGCAGTTCTCGTTCGGCACGGTGGTGCTCGGCGCGCTGCCCGTGGTCTTCGGCCTGGGCTGGTGGGCGTCGGCCACCGCGATCGCGGTGGGCGTCGCCGTCGGGACGGCGCTGCTGGCGCCGCTCGCCCGGTTCGGCGTCCGCACCGGCACCAACGATCCGGTGTCGAGCGGGGCGCACTTCGGGGTCCGGGGCAGGGTCGTCGGCAACACCATCACGGTGGTGACGGCGCTCGGCTTCTTCGCGATCGCCGTGTGGACCGGCGGCACGGCCGTCATGGTCGCGGGACACCGGCTGCTCTCCACGCCGACGGGTCCGGGCGCGCTGACCGTGGCGATGTTCGTGACGGCGGCGGCGGTCGCGCTGGTCGCCGTGCGCGGCCACGAGACGCTGGTCCGCACGTACCGGATCACGGCGGTCACCGGCGGGGCGGTGCTCCTCGGCACCGCGCTCGTGCTCGCGCCGAAGTTCGACGCGGGCTACGCGGGCGGGCCGCTGGCGCTCGACAGCACCCTGCACACCTGGCTGCTCGCGGCGACCGCGTCCGCGACCGTGCCCCTGTCGTACGCCACCTTCCAGGGCGACTACACCCGCTACATGCCGGCCTCCACCCCCACGGGCCGGGTCGTGCGGGCGAGCGGGGTCTCGATGTTCCTCAGCAGTCTCGCCGCGCTGCTCACCGGCGCGTACGTGACGACGCTGTTCCCCGTGCCCGACGAGCCGTGGCTGCAGGGGCTGACGGACGCGGTGCCGGGCTGGTTCGCGGTGGCCGTGGTCGTCTTCGGCTTCGCGGGCACCCTCCCGCAGGCCGGGCTCTGCCTGTACGCGGCCGGGCTCTCCGCCAACTCGGTGTTCTGGCGCTCCTCGCGGGCGGCCGTGACCACCGTCGTGGCGCTGCTCGCGGCGGCCGTGCTGTACCTCGGGGCGGTGGTGTACGACGCGATGGACGCCATGTCGGCCTTCGTGACGCTGCTGCTCACGGTCGTGGCCCCGTGGGCTGCCGTGCTCCTCGTCGGGTACGCCTTCCACAGGGGCCGGTACGACGCGGAGGCGCTGCGCGCGTTCACCACGGGCGGCGGCGGGCGGTACTGGTACACGGGCGGGATCAACCCGAGGGCCGCCACGGCCTTCACCGTCGGCTCGTTCGTGGGGATCCTCTGGGTCAACAACCCGCTCTACACCGGTCCGCTGACCGGCCTCACGGGCGGGGTGGACCTGAGCCTGCCGGCCTCCTTCGTGGTCGCCGCCGCGCTGTACGGGGTGCTGTGCCGGGTGTGGCCGGAGCCGCTCCTTCCGCCGACCCCGACTTCGAGGTGATGCCATGACCACAGTCCTGCTGACCGTCCGCTCGGTCGTCGAGGAGGCGGAAGGCGTACGGGGCCTGCTCCTGGCGGATCCCACGGGCGCCGCACTCGCGCCCTGGGAGCCCGGCGCCCATCTGGAGGTGACGCTGCCGTCCGGCGCGGTCCGGCACTACTCGCTCTGCGGCGACCCGGCGGACCGGAGCACGTACCGGCTCGGGGTGCTGCGGGAGCCCGGGGGCCGGGGCGGCTCGGAGGAGGTCCACACCTCCGTCGGGGAGGGCACGGTCCTGGGGGTGCGGGGGCCGTTCAACCGGTTCCCGCTGGTGCCCGCCGAGCGGTACCTGTTCGTCGCGGGCGGCATCGGCATCACCCCGCTGCTGCCGATGGTCCGTTCCCTGCCGCCGGGTTCCTGGGCGCTGCTGTACGGCGGCCGGAGCCTGGCGACCATGGCGTACCGCGAGGAGCTCGCCCCGCTCCCCGGGGTCACGTTCGTCCCGCAGGACACGGCGGGGCTGCCCGACCTGGACGCCGTCCTCGGCGCGCTGCCCCCGTCGACGGCCGTGTACTGCTGCGGCCCCGAGGGGCTGTTGCGGGCGGTGGAGGAGCGGTGGGCCGGGCCGCTGCACAAGGAGCGGTTCGGTGCGGCGCCGGTGGAGAGGGCCTCCGGCGAGGGCGGTTTCGAGGTCGAGCTGCGGCGGACCGGGCGGGTTCTGCGCGTGGAGGCCGGCCGGAGCCTGCTCGACGCCGTGCGCGAGGTGGTGCCGGGTGTGGCGTACTCCTGTGAGGAGGGCTGGTGCGGCACCTGTGAGACGAAGGTGCTCGCCGGGACGCCCGAGCACCACGACTCCGTCCTCGGCGAGGACGAGAAGGCCGCGGGCACGACGATGATGATCTGCGTCGGGCGCTCGCGCGACGGCCGTCTCGTCCTGGACCTGTGACGTGCGGGAGCCCGTACCGGCGTGTGTGCCGGTACGGGCTTCCGCGCGTCGGTGCCGGGGGGTCAGAAGACGACGAGGGCCCGGCCGCCCTTGCCCGCGAGCATGTTCTCGAAGGCGCCCGGGATGCCGTCGAGGGTGATCCGCTCGGTGACGAGGGCGCCGAGGTCGAGCCGTCCGGCCCTGATGTGGTCGGCGAGCACCGGCAGGTCCTCGGCCGGGTTCGAGTTGCCGTAGACGCAGCCGGCCAGGGTGCGGCCCCAGTGGAAGAGCTCCAGGGCGTTGAAGGTGACCTGCTGGTCCTTGCCGCCGATGCCGACGACCGTGGTGCGGCCGCCGCGCCGGGTGGACTCCCAGGCGGTGCGGATGGTGACGGCGCGGCCGACGCACTCGACGGCCACGTCGACGCCCTGGCCGCCGGTCAGCTTCCGGATGTCCTTGGCCGTGGTCTCGGAGGCGACGACGTACTCGGTCGCCCCGGCGGCCCGCGCGAGCGCCTCCTTCTCCGGGGAGACGTCCACGGCGACGATCGTGGACGCGCCCGCGATCCGGGCGGCCTGGAGGGTGGCGAGGCCCACCCCGCCGACGCCGAAGACGGCGACGGTCTCGCCCTGGCGGACCCGGGCCGAGTGGTGGACCGCGCCCCAGCCGGTGAGGACGGCGCAGCCGAGGAGGGCGGCTTCGGTGAGCGGCACGCCGTCGGGGACGGGCAGCACGCAGTTCGCGGCGACGACCGTCTCCTCGGCGAAGGCGGCGACGTTGAGCCCCGGGTGGAGCTCGGTGCCGTCCTCGGTGCGGGCGTGGACGTTCGCGGCGCCGGTCAGGGCGTTCGCGCAGAGCCAGACCTCGCCGAGCGAGCAGGGGTGGCAGGTGCCGCAGGACGGCGCCCAGTTGAGGACGACGCCGTCGCCGGGGGCGACGTGGGTGACGCCCTCGCCGACGGAGACGACGGTGCCCGCGCCCTCGTGGCCGAGGACGGCGGGGACGGGCACGCGCATGGTGCCGTTGGAGAGGGAGAGGTCGGAGTGGCAGACCCCGGCGGCGGCGAGCCGGACCCGGACCTGGCCGGGGCCGGGCTCGGGGAGTGCGATGCCCGTGATCTCCAGGGGGGAGCCTATGGCGGGCAGGACGGCGGCGCGGATCACGCTGTTCGCTCCTTCTGCGCTCAGAACTGGAGGGACTTGGTCTGGAGGTACTCGGAGAGGCCGTGCGCGCCGAGCTCCCGGCCGACGCCGGACTGCTTGTAGCCGCCGAAGGGGGCCCGCGGGTTGAAGCGGCCGCCGTTGATGTCGACCTGGCCGGTGTCCATGCGGCGGGCGAAGGCGACGGCCTCGGCCTGCTCGCCCCAGACGGCCCCGGCGAGGCCGTAGACGGTGCCGTTGGCGATCGCGAGGGCCTCGTCCTCGTCCTCGTACCGCAGGAGCGAGACGACGGGGCCGAAGATCTCCTCCTGGGCGATGGTCATCTCGGGGGTGACGTCGGCGAAGACGGTCGGGGAGACGTAGTAGCCGGTCTCGCGCGGGGCCTCGGGGCCGCCGGCGACGAGCCGGGCGCCCTCCTCGACGCCCTTCTCGATGTAGCCGCGCACGCGGGCCCGCTGCTTGGCGCTGACGAGGGGCCGACGCGCTCGCCGGGGACGTACTTGGCGACGGCCTCGGCGGCGAGCGCCACCGCTCCTCGTAGCGGTCGGCGGGGATCAGCATCCGGGTCCAGGCGCTGCACGTCTGGCCGGAGTTGGACATGACGTTGGCGATGCCGACGGCGACGGCCTTGGGCAGGTCGGCGCTCGGCAGGATCACGTTGGCGGACTTGCCGCCGAGTTCGAGGGCGACCCGCTTGACCGCGCCGCCCGCGAGGGCGCCGATCCGCTTCCCCACGGCGGTGGAGCCGGTGAAGGAGACGAGGTCCACGCCGGGGTGCTCGGCGAGTGCCTGTCCGGCGACCGGGCCGAGGCCGGTGACCAGGTTGAAGACGCCGGCGGGGATGCCCGCCTCGTGGACGGCCTCGGCGAAGAGCTGGGCGGTGAGCGGGGTGTCCTCGGCGGGCTTGAGGACCGTGGTGCAGCCGGCGGCGAGGGCCGGGGCAACCTTGGCGACGATCTGGTGGAGCGGGTAGTTCCAGGGGTGATCGCGGCGACGACGCCGACGGGCTCGGCGTAGACGGTGGAGTTGCCGACCTTCTCCTCGAAGGGGTGGGTGGCGGCGAGTTCGGCGTACGAGCCGGCGACGGCGATCGGCAGTCCGGCGTGCACGGCGGCGGCCAGCTGCGGCGGGGCGCCGAGTTCGGCGGTGACGGTGGCGGCGATCTCCTCGGCGCGGGCGGCGAGCGCGTCGCGGAGGGCGGCGATGCGGGCTCCGCGCTCGGCGGGCGGGGTGGCGGCCCAGCCGGGAGCGCGGCGCGGGCGGCGCGCACGGCGGCGTCGACGTCCTCGGCGGTGCCGGCCGGGACGTGGGCGATGACCTGCTCGTCCTTCGGGTCGATCACCGGGATGGTGTCCGTCGAGGAGGCGGGGCGCCACTCCCCGCCGATGTACATCGCGTCGTGGGCCTTCATCCGCTGGTCTCCTCGGGTCGCCGGTTCCGCGTCTTCCTCGTCGCCTCAAACTAGCGCTGTTAGTTTTCTGGCGCCAGGGTTCGCCGGAGTGCCCCAGGTCTCACCCGGCGGCGCACCACGGCGCCGCTCGATCGTGCCGCCCCGGCCCACGGGCTGTCCACGTGCGCCCCTCACAGCAGTGCGCCCGCGGAACTGGTGGATCCCTCCCGTACGGCACGGCGGCGCACGCCCCGGCCGGCATGACGGCGCACGCCCCGGCCGGCATGACGGCGCACGCCCCGGTCGACGGAGCGGCTGGGTTCCGTCGGTCGGGGCGTGCGCGCATGAGCTCGTTCGGTCAGATCTTCTGGGCGATCTCCGTGAGGTGGGCGAAGACCACGATGTTCGCCTCGTAGCCCTTGCCGCGGTCGAAGGCTCCCCCGCAGGTGAGCAGCCGCAGTTCGGGCCGCCCGGTGGCTCCGTACACCTCCTTGTCGGGGAAGTCGTTCTTCGCGTACGTCCGGACGCGGTCGACCGTGAAGACGGCGACCTTGCCGTCGGCGCGGGCGATCCGGACGGTGTTGCCGGCGCTGAGCGAGTCGAGGTTGAGGAAGATGGCGGGCCCGGTGCGGGTGTCGCGGTGGCCGACGACGACGGCGGTCCCGCGCTCGCCGGGGGCGGGCCCCTTGGCGTACCAGCCGACGACCCGGGGGTCGTCGACGGGCGGGGTGCCGAGCCGTCCCGTGGCGTCGAGGCCCAGTTCGACGACGGGTGCCTCGATGGTGATGGCCGGGACGGCGACCGTGACAGGACGCGAACGGGCCAGCGGGGCGGGCAGGGGCGCGGGCCGTGGGGTGACCTTGGGCAGCACCCTGGTCTTCGCCTTGTGGTCCAGGGCGGCGGGCGCTCCGGCCGTCGCCCCGGTCCCGGCGTGGGCGGCGGGGCCGGCGGCGAGCGGCGGGTCGGCCGGCTCCCCGTCACCGGCCCACCAGACGCCCCCGGTCACCAGGGCCACGGCCACCACCACGGTCCTGGCGAGCCGGAGCAGGCGCCGCTGTCTGCGCGTGAAGCGGGACCTACGCGGCGCCATTGTCCCGGCGGCGCGAGCGGCGGATCAGGACCAGTCCGGCCGTGCCGGCGAGGCCGGCGGCGACGGCCGCTCCGACGCCGAAGGCGGAGGAGTCCTCGGCGGCGAGCTGCGCTGCCGCCGCCGCCCGCGCCGACCGGGCCGTGCGGGGCCTGCCGTGGCCGTGGCCGCCGCTGTAACCGCCGTTGCCGTTGCCGCCGTTCCCATTGCCGCCGTTGCCGTTGCCCCCGTTCCCGTTCCCGCCGTTGCCGTTTCCGCCGTTGCCGTTCCCGCCGTTGCCGTTTCCGCCGTTGCCGGTGCCCCCGTTGCTGGTGCCGCCGTTGCTGGTGCCCGGCGGGCAGTCGACCCGGAAGACCTTCGACTTCGCGGCGCCGTTCTGGCCCACCCACGTCCACTCGACCTTGTACATGCCGGACGGCAGGCCGGTGAGGTCGTCCGTGTGCCCGTCGCCGTTGGCGTCGACGACGATGCTGCCGTTCTTCAACGAGGGGTCCTGGTTGCCCGGCAGGCCCGGCTGCGCGTAGATGTTCCACTGGATGCTCTGCAGGCCGTCGAAGTCGAAGGCCGCGAAGCGGAAGACGCATCCGACCTGGGGCTGGTTGGCCCGGTCGGTGTCGGCGGTGCCCTGCCGGTGGACCTTGACGTCGCCGTTGTCGCCCGGGGCGGCGAAGGCCTGCGGGGCGCCCGCGAGGGTCACGGCGCCGAGCGCCAGTGTGGCGAACGCCCCGCGGAGCAGAGCGCGGGTGGGGGGTGTCGTCATGGTGGAGCTCCTCCAGTGGTGAGCACAGCGGACGCATATTGCGATAATCCGACTATCCGTCACAACAAGGACACGGAGGGTGGCGCCCCGGCGCGCCACCCTCCGACTTCCACCCGTCCGGCCCACTCCGGGGCCGCTCCGGTCAGATGATCCCGAACAGGATCCCCGCCGCCAGGACGACCAGCGAGGTCAGCGCGGCCCACTTCACCGTGAACCTGGTGTGGTCGCCGAACTCCACCTTCGCCATGCCGACGAGCACATACACGGCGGGCACCAGCGGGCTCGACATGTGCAGCGCCTGGCCGACCAGCGAGGCCCGAGCGATCTCCAGGGACGAGACCCCATGCGCCGCGCCCGCCTCCGCGAGGACCGGCAGGACGCCGAAGTAGAAGCCGTCGTTCGACATGAAGTACGTGAGCGGGAGGCTCAGTACGCCGGTGACCAGGGCCATGTGCGGACCCATGCCGGCCGGGATGGCGCCGACGAGCCAGTCGGCCATGTGCTTGACCATGCCCGTGCCGGTGAGGACACCGGTGAAGACGGCGGCGGCGAAGACCATGCCCGCGACGTTCAGGACGTTGTCCGCGTGGGCGGCGATGCGCTCCTTCTGCTCGGTCATCTTCGGGAAGTTGACGGTGAGCGCGAGGGCGGCGCCGAGGAGGAACAGCACCGGGATCGGCAGCAGTTCGAGGATCATCGCGGCGAGCAGCGCGACCGTCAGGGCCGCGTTGAACCAGTACAGCTTCGGACGGAGCGTCGCGCGGTTCGGGTCGAGGCCCTGGAAACCGTCGGCCTCCACCGCACCGGCCGCGTCCTCGGGGGTGCCGGCGGCGGCACCCGTCGCCGCCTTCGCGACCGCGTTCCCGCCCTGGTGTCCGCCCTTGCCCGCGTTCTTGCCCGTGCCCTTGCCCGCGCCCGTGCCTTTGCCCGCGCCCGTGCCCTTGCTCGCGCCCTTGCTCCCGCCCGCCGCGACCAGCACCGCGTCGGTCTCCGGGACCAGGACCTCGTCGAGCGTCAGGTAACCGATGCGCTTGCGCTCGCGGCGCCCGAGGACGTACGCCAGGGCGAAGACGAAGAGCAGGCCCACGCCGAGCGCGGGGATCATCGGCACGAAGATGTCGGCGGCGTCGAGCTTGAGCGCGGTCGCCGCGCGGGCGGTGGGGCCGCCCCAGGGCAGCGTGTTCATGACGCCGTTGGCCGTGGCGGCGACGCCCGTCATGACCACCAGGCTCATCTTGAGCCGCTTGTAGAGCGGATACATCGCCGAGACGGTGATCATGAAGGTCGTGGAGCCGTCGCCGTCCAGGGAGACGATCGCGGCGAGCACCGCCGTACCCACGACCACCCGCACGGGGTCGGCCTTGCAGAAGCGCAGGATGCCCCGGACGATCGGGTCGAAGAGACCGACGTCGATCATGACGCCGAAGTAGACGATCGCGAACATCAGCATCGCGGCGGTCGGCGCCAGCTTGCCGACGCCTTCGATGACGTAGTCGCCGAGCTGGGCCCCCTGCCCGACCGCGACGCAGAACAGCGCGGGAATCAATACGAGCGCCGCGATCGGCGACATCTTCTTCATCATGATCAGGACCAGGAAGGTCGCGATCATGGCGAAGCCGAGGACGGTCAGCATGGAGGACACCTCACGTTCACCCTTGAACTGCCGCCGAGCGGCGGTGCGGATGACGGTAGGTGCCCCGTTCCGCCGTTAACAAGATGTTGACGCGTGAGCAATACGAGCAAAACCCCAGGTCACAGCGGTGTTACGCATCGACCGTGCCCCCTAGGGCCCGGAAGGCCGGGAGAGCGAGGGCGCCAGGTAGGCGTGGAGCAGGCACCGCGTCTCGGCGACGAGCGCCGGGTCCCCTGCGGGGTCCGCGCGGAAGGCGAGCCGGACCAGGGCGTCGGCGGTCTCGACGCCGACGAGGACCTTCCGGTGCAGCTCCTCGTCGGCGGCGCGGCCCAGATGGGTCGCCAGGAGCGCGCAGATCCGTTCGGCGACGAGGCGGTTGGGGTCCTCGGCGACGGCCTCGGCCGGCTCCTCGGTCGACTCCCCCGCCGTGCCGTCCGACGTGCTTTCCCCGGGTGCGGCGGGCGGCACGCCGAAATCGACGAGGGCGAACCCCGGGACGGTCCGCTTCATCTCGATGAACTCGTCGAGGACTCCGTCGATGGCGCCGCGCGCGTCGAGGAGCGGTTCCTCGGCGAACCGGTCCGAGATCCGCTCGGCGTACCGGTCGAGGTTCCGGAGGGCGAGGGCGGCGACCATCGCCCGCTTGTTGCCGAAGAAGCGGTAGACGGAGCCGATCGGGACGCCGGCGCGCGCGGCGACGGTCCGGGTGCTCAACTGCTCGTACCCGGTCTCGTCGAGGAGTACGGCGCAGGCGTCGAGGATCCGGGCCAACCGCTCGGCGCTGCGCTGCTGCACGGGGGCGCGGCGGAGCGCCGGCTGGGTTCGGGGGCGGGTCTGAGGCACGGGGTCCATGATGCCGTTCCGGTCCGGATGAGGCGATCAGCTGTGGGAGGAGATCAGCGGCCCGGCGCCCGGTCGGCGGGGCGTCGGGCGGCTCGACTCGACTCGACTCGACTCGACTCGGGTCCGGTCGGATCGGATCGGATCGGGCCGGGTCGGATCGGGCCGGGTCGGGCCGGGGCGGGTCGTCAGGCGATCAGCAGACCGATGCCGCCGAGGGTGTACGCGATCATCAGCACGAACAGCGGGAGTTGACCGGCGACGGCCCGGGCGGGCGGGAAGAGGCGCACGGACCGGTCGTGCGCGGCGACGACACCGAGGACGTGGCCGGTGACGATCGCGGTGACCTGGAGGGTGGCGAGGCCCCCGGGACCCAGGGGTGGAGCGGGCGAGGAGGCGTTGTCAGTGCCCACTGCCATCATGACTGTACGTGGTCCTTCCGTCACGAGAAGTGAGAAGTAGTGGGCCACGAGGTAGCCGAGGGCGATGGGCAGGAGCGAGTGGGCGAAGGAGGTGAGCGGGGTGGTGAGTCCGGGGTTCATCAGGCGCAGGGCGCCGGCGCAGAGGCCGTAGCAGGCGGCGACGAGGGCGACGGCGGCGAGGAGGCCGAGCGTGGCGGTGGGGACGCGCCCGAGGGGGGAGGTCTGGAGGGTGGTGATCCAGCGGGGGTTGTCGGAGATCCCGTCGTAGGCGGTGGAGCCGAGGAGGACGCAGACGGTGGCGACGAGGCCGGGGGTCTGCGGGGTGGAGTCGAGGCCGTGGAGGGGGGAGCGCAGGACCAGCCGGCCGTCGGCGCGGCGGCCGAGGGGGGAGAGCCGGGCGAGGAGGGAGGAGTACGCCTCGAAGGGGTCGGCGTGGGCGAACCAGTCGGCGCCGTAGCGGGCGGCGCCGAGGAGGTGGACGGCGGTGTGGACGGCGAGGGCGACGAGGAGGGTGGTGGTGGAGGCGTTGTCGGGGGCGACGAGCTCCAGCCAGGTGAAGAGGAGGAGTCCGGCGGCGGCGGGCCGGATGCCGAGCGCGGCGGGCAGGGGCGGGGTGCCGTGGCGGGCGGAGGGCGTGGAGGGCGCGCAGGGGTTGAGGAGGCGCCAGACGGGGCCGAGGAGGAGGGAGGCGGGGACGAGTCCGACCCACAGGAGGACGTAGAGGGCGCCGGGCGCGGGGTTGCGGTCCGGGTCGTCGGGCCCGAGGAGGAGGTGGAGGACGAGGACGAGGGCGAGGCAGGCGCCGAGGAGGCGTAGGGCGGTACGGGTGGCGGGCGCGTCGGCCGCCCGCTGGAGGACGGCGGGGAGCGGACGGCCGGAGAGGTCGCCGCGGAAGCGGGAGGAGGACCAGAGCAGTCCGAGGGCGAGGAAGGAGACGAGGAGGGCGGCGAAGGCTCCGGCGTAGGCGTAGAAGGGCGAGAGGGGGAGGTCGTGCCGGGAGCCCACGCCGTGGGCGAGCGGAAGGGGGACGGCCGTCATCGGACGACGAGTTGGGTCAGCACGAGTCCGGACTCGTGGGTCTCGACCTCGAAGAGTCCGGTGCGGTCCACGGTGAGGGTGAGGGTCGCGGGCGTGCCGGGAGGAAGGGGAAGTTCGCGGTCGTAGCCGTGCACGTGGAGGGTGTCGGCTCGGTCGCTGGTGACGCGGAGGGTGAGTCGCTCGCCCTTCTTCAACTCGATGCGGGAAGGGGGTGGCTGGACGGTCGTTCCGGTGATGGTGATGCTGACGGTCCGGCCGGGGTCGGCGGCCGGGGCTCGACGACGCGGAACCGGCGGAGCCGACGGAACCGCCGGACGCGGTCGAACCGGCGGATGCGCTGGGGCCAGCGGACGCGGTCGAACCGGCGGATGCGCTGGGGTCGGCGGACGCGGTCGAGCCGCCGGACGCGGTGGCGTCGGCGGACGCGGCGGAGCCGCCGGATGCGGCGGGCGCGGCCGAGGCCGTGGAACCGGCCGATTCGGTGGGGTGTCGCCGAGGCGGACGGTGGCCTGGACGGGGGCGCCGGCGACGGCCCAGACGGTGTGGTCGTCCGCGTGGAGCCGGACGGTCAGGGTGTGGGCGCCGGGCGGTACGTAGCCCCAGGGGCCGTACAGGCGGGCGGCCTCCCGGCCGTCGACGAGGAGGCGGGCGTGGCCGCGCCCGGGAGGGCCGCGCCGCCGGTGCTCTCCGGGGTGAAGCGGAACCTCTCCACGGTGAGGTGGACGTTCCAGCCGCCCTCGGCGTCGGGGCGGGCCTCGACCCTGACGGTGGGCGCGTCCGCCGCGGGGAGCTCCCGGAGCCGGTGCCCGCTCGTCGCGGGCCGCGAGCAGGGTGCCGCTGCTGCCGGTGGCCTCCTGGTGGCTGGTGCCGGGCTTGTGGTGGGTGGTGGCCCGGCCGCCGCAGCCCGCGAGGAGGAGGGCGGCGGCGAGCAGAGTCGCGGCGGCGCGGCGGGGCGTCATGCCGTCACCGCTTCCGGGCGGCCGGTCGGGGCTCGGTCGGCGGGTCGGTCGGGGACGCGGAGGAGGGTCCGGTGGGGCGGGCGGGGCGGGCTCCTGCGGCGATCACCGCCCAGAGGACCCAGACGGTGCCGAGCAGGAGGCGGAGCCAGGCCGGGCCGACGGGGAGGCCGGGGACCATGAGGACCGTCCTGTCGAAGGCGTCGAGCAGGGTGAGGGCGCCCAGGACCACGGTGGTCCAGGCGAGGACGGGGCGGGCGGGGCGCAGGGCGAGGCCGATGAGGGTCCACCACAGGCCCATGAGGAGCAGGGCGACGGCGGGGAGGGCGGTGGGGGTGAGGGCGAGGGTCGAGCCGGCCACGTCGAGGGCGAGGCCCAGGAGGCCGAGGAGGGTGGCCGCGCCGGCGAGCCGGTTGCCGCGCAGTCGGCGCCACCAGAGGACGCCGCCGGCGAGGGCGAGGACGAGGGCGGTGCCGAGGGCGAGCTGGGTCTCGACGCGCTGGAGGCCCCGGGCGCCGTACCAGTCGCAGCCGGCCGGGAGGCGGCGGGCCTGGACGTTGTAGTCGGCGCAGACGAGGAGCTGGGCGAGTTTGACGGGTTCGCCGACGAGCCGGTCGGTGGCGCCGGAGACCTCTCCGCGGCGGGCTCCGCAGGCGGGCGGGGCGCCGGGGTGGCGGCGCCGGCGTCGGGCTGCCAGCAGTTGCCGCCGCCCTGGCCGTCCCACCACACGTCGGTGCGGTTGGGGCGGGCGTTGCCCGCCTTGTCGACGCCCAGGCGGTTGCCGGCGTAGCGGTTGTGGTGGGAGGTGTCGGTCTGCTTGCCCCAGGCGGACTCGCCGCGGATGAAGGCGGGGACGGCGCTGAGGAAGAAGGCGGCGCGCTGGTGGCCGTAGACCCAGTTGTCCTCGTACAGGTTCCAGTTGCCGCCGGCGGTGATGATGCCGGTGCCGGGCGGCATGGAGATCTGGGGGCAGACGACGCCCTGTTCGTAGCCCCGGTCGACGGGCTGCTTGGCGCAGGTGCCGTCGGCGACGTAGGGGTAGTAGTTCTGGTTGTTGTCGTGGATCACATTGCGCGCGAAGTGGGCGTGGTTCTGGGGCAGTCCGGGGTGGCCGGGGAAGGCGGAGTCCATGGAGGCGCCGCCCATGTTGTGGTCGAACTCGTTGTCGTGGACGTAGACGGAGTCCCCGGCGGTGCCGGAGTAGCCGACCATGTTGTGGTGGCTGCGGCAGCCGGTGATCTCGATGGAGTAGCGGGGGACGTCGTAGCCGCGGCCGTCGTTGATGTTCGAGGCCGAGCCGGGGTAGATGCCGGAGTCGCCGTTCCCGTAGGACTCGCAGTTCTTGTAGAGGCCGTGGTCGGAGGCGAAGGTGAGGAAGCCGTACTCGTCGTTCCAGCGGGTGAGGACGTCGTCGATGACGAAGCCGTCGGCGGCGAGCACGTACAGCGAGTTGAAGGTGGTGCGCTGGGCGGTGAAGTTGCGGAAGTAGACGCCGTCGGAGCCGTCGGCGCGGATGGCGTTGAGCTTCTGGTACTTGGCGTCGATGACGACGTCGAGGCGGGAGGCGCCGGTGCCCTCGATCTGGAGGTCCTTCTTGCCGAGGATCGCGACGAGGTTCTGGTTGTGCGGGCACTGCTTCTGCTGGGCGTAGCTGAGGATCTGGTAGCCGAGCGCGGACTTGCGGGCCTTGAGCGAGGCGCAGGCGCCGGTGGGCCGCGGCAGGGAGGGCTCCTCCTCGTAGAGGCCGGGGAGGACCGCGATGGTGAGGCCGGGCCGGTCGACGGCGTCGACGGCCTGCTGGAGGTGGCGGTACCCCTGGCGGGCGCAGCGCGCGAAGAGGGCGAGGTTGCGGGCCTTGAGGGCGGCGGGGAAGCCGGAGATCCGGCGCTCGAAGTCGGCCCGGTCGGTCTTGCAGACGAGGAGGTCGGGTTCGCCGGTGCGGAGTTTCGGCACGCTGCCGGTGCCGTCCGGGAGGGTGACGGGCCGTTCCTCGTGGGCCTGGGCGAGAGGAGCGGTGAACAGGGCCGCGGCGAGCGCCACGAGCACGACCGAGAGCACGGAGACGAATCTTCGGGTCCACGAGGTCCACGACATGCGCGAGAGAGTAGAGGAATGTTCACCTTTTTGAACCCCATGTGCACCCACCAATCCGAGGAAGGGGGGCCGGCGCCCCGTTGACGTAGGGCGCGCGGAATCCTACGGTCATCCATAGGATTCCCTCGCGGGCTCAGGACAGGAGCGGTCGATGACCACGGAGCAGGCCAGGAAGACGGCCGAGGCGCTCACCTACAGCACCGGTTTCGGCAACGAGCACAGCTCGGAAGCGGTCCCCGGCGCACTGCCGGACGGCCGGAACTCCCGCAGCGCGCGCCCTCGGCCTCTACGCCGAGCAGCTCAGCGGCAGCGCCTTCACCGAGCCACGGGCCCACAACCGCCGCTCCTGGCTCTACCGGATCCGCCCCTCGGCCGCGCACCCGCCGTTCACCCGGATCGACAACGGCACCCTGGCCGGCGCGCCCTTCACCGAGACCGTGCCGGACCCCAACCGGCTGCGCTGGAACCCGCTGCCCGAGCCGGCGCCCGGCACCGACTGGCTGGCCGGCCTGTGGACCCTCGGCGGCAACGGCGACGCGACCCAGCGCACCGGCATGGCCGTGCACCTCTACCACGCCAACGCCTCCATGGAGCGGGTCTTCGGCGACGCCGACGGCGAGCTGCTGATCGTCCCGGAGCGCGGCGGCCTCCTCCTCCGCACCGAGCTGGGCCTGCTCGCCGTCCACCCGGGCGAGGTGGCGCTGGTCCCGCGCGGCGTCCGCTTCCGCGTCGAGCTCCTGGAGGAGACGGCCCGCGGTTACGTCTGCGAGAACTACGGCGCCCCGTTCCAGCTCCCGGACCTCGGCCCGATCGGCGCCAACGGCCTCGCCAACGCCCGCGACTTCCGCGCCCCGGTCGCCGCCTACGAGGACGTCGAGGGCCCGGTCGAGGTGGTCAACAAGTACTGCGGCAACCTCTGGTCCGCCACGTACGGCCACTCGCCGCTCGACGTCGTCGCCTGGCACGGCAACCACACCCCGTACGTCTACGACCTGCGCCGCTTCAACGTCATCGGGACGATCTCGTACGACCACCCCGACCCGTCGATCTTCACGGTGCTCACCTCGCCCTCCGACACCCCGGGCTCGCGGGCGTCGACTTCGTCGTCTTCGCCCCGCGCTGGCTGGTCGGCGAGGACACCTTCCGCCCGCCGTACTTCCACCGGAACGTGATGAGCGAGTACATGGGCCTCATCGAGGGCGCCTACGACGCCAAGGCGGAGGGCTTCGTGCCGGGCGGCGGCTCGCTGCACAACATGATGTCCGCGCACGGCCCCGACCGGGAGACCTTCGACAGGGCCAGCGCCGCCGAGCTGAAGCCGCAGAAGATCGACGACGGTCTCGCCTTCATGTTCGAGACCCGCTGGCCGGTGACCGCGACCCCGCAGGCCGCGACCGCCGGTCACCTCCAGAAGGGATACGACGACGTATGGCAGGGTCTTGAGCGCCACTTCCGGCCGTAATGTCTCGGCCGTAAGCCCGTAGCCTTTTCGTACGGAGATCCCGTGACCGCCTTCGCTCCCGACTCGCTGGTCCTGAACCGCAAGCTGCCGCTCTGGTACCAGGTCTCGCAGTCGCTGCGCGCCTCGATACTGGGCCGCACGCCCGACGCCTCGCTGCGGCTGCCCACCGAGGAGCAGCTCGCCGCCCACTACGGCGTGAGCGTGCTGACCATGCGCCAGGCCCTCAAGGAGCTGGAGGAGGAGGGCCTGATCAGCCGGCACCGGCGGCGCGGGACCTTCATCGAGCCGGGCGCCCGGCGGTCCGCCCCCGCCGGCTGCTCGGCTCGATCGACGCGATCGTGGCCCAGCAGTCCGGCGAGCGGACGACGGTCCTCGGCCACGGCGCGGAAGCGGTCACCGGCGAGCTCGCCGAGTACTTCCCCGACCTGCCGGAGATCGTGGCCTACCGGCGGCTCCGCAGCGACGGGGAGACCGGCGAGCCCACCAACTGGGCGGAGAACGCGGTCCGCCCCGAGCTCGCCGCCTCGCTCGACCCCGCCGACCTGGAGCGCTGGCCGATGACGAAGGTCCTGCGGGACGTCGTCGGCGTGCCGATCAGCCGCATCACCGACACCGTCGAGGCCCGCCTCGCCGACCCGGAGACGGCGGCCCTCCTCCAGGTCCCGCTGCTCTCCCCCATCCTCCACTACACCGGCGTCACCTACGACGAGGACGGCCGCGTCGTCGACGTCGCCCGCATCCGCTACCGCGGCGACCGCTTCTCCTTCACGGTGACGGTGGAAGCGCACTGACGGCCGCGGCACGGTCGGCCCTGGCCCCGTACGGACGGCGCTCGTTAGCATGCGGGGCGTGACGGAAGCCCCCCGAGCGGAAGCCCCCGGTGCCGTGGACGACGCGCCCCTCCTCGACGAGTTGATGCCGTGGTCCGTGGCTCCGCTGCGGTTCGGGCGGGCGTGGATCGTGGCGCCCGACGTCCGCACGCTGCGGAGCCGGTGGGACCGGCTGGTGGCGGCGGAGGGGACGAGCGGGAGGCGCTGTTCCGGCGGAGCAGGGCGCGGAGCCAGGTGAGCGCGGTGGGGCGCTGCCGGGGCAGCGGACGGGGACGGCGCGGTTCGCGCGGGAGTCGGGGCCGTGTCCGGAGCCGGTGCGGGTGACGCAGGGGCCGTTCGACGAGCAGTGGCTGCTGCCGGACCACCGGCTGATCGACACCGCGCGGCCGGAGCTGTGGCGGGTCGCCGGGGAGCCGCAGCTCTTCGCCGTCGAGCAGGGGTACGTGCCGGGGCGGCCGGTCCCGCGCTCCTGGTGACGGCCGCGCTGCCCGAGGGCCGTTCCCCGGCGGGCCGTCCGGGCCGCATCCGGCCGCTGTTCCGGCGTCCCGGGGCCGGGAGCCCAATCTCGCGCCCGGTCTGCTCGACTTCCTCGGGAGGCGGTACGGGTACGAGGTCGACGCCCGTGACTGGCTGGCGTGGACGGTGGCGGCGGCCCTGCCCTCCCCGCCGGGTGCCGCGTCCCGCTCCCGGGGACCCGGAGGCGTGGGCGGCGGGCGTGGCGCTCGGCCGGGACCTCGCCGACGTGCAGCTGCGCGGCGCCCTCAGCGGGACGAGGCCCCGGCTGCCGGGCGGGCGCCGCCCCTATGTGCGGGCGGCGGTCCCGGCGCGGCCGGCCACGATGACGTACGACCCCGAGGAGGAGGTCCTCGGTCTCGACGGGGCCGGATCTCCCCGTGCCCGCGGAGGCCTGGGAGTACCGGGTCGGCGGGGTGCGGGTCCTGGAGCAGTGGTTCGCGCACTGGACGGCCCCGGCGGAGCCGGGCTCCCTGGAGGCGATCGGGCCGGCCGCCTGGCCTCAGGAGTGGACCTCGGAGCTGCTCGACCTGGTCACCGTGCTCGCGCTGCTCGGCGCGCGGGAGCCGGAGCGGGCCGCCTTCGCGGAACGCGCGGTGGGCCGGGAGGAACTGCGCGCGGCCGGGGTCCTCCCCGCCGGACCGGGCCCGCCGCCCCGCGTCCGTCCTGGACCACCAGGAGGAGGGCCCGGAGGGGCAGTTCACGCTCGTGTGACCGGGGTGTCGAACGAGTCGAGCAGCCGGGCGATGGTCATCGCGAAGATCTCGTCCGCGTCGACGGGGGCGGCGGGCGCCTCGGCGAGCAGTCCCGCGAGGTGCGGATAGCGGCCGCCGGCCACCTGGCTCATGAGGTAGGCGCCGCGCACCGCCTGTTCCTCCGCCTCGGACCAGGGCAGTCCGCGGGCCCTCTCGGCGATGGCCTGTTCGTTGGCGACGGTGGCCATGACCGTGCCGTTGACCATGGCGATCAGCTGCATCTTCAGCCCGGCGGGTACGTCGAGCGGGGCGAGGCAGCCGAGGCACCACTCCAGGAAGCGCAGGGCGTTGGGGCTGAAGCCGTAGGCGGTGGTCATGATGCGGGCCAGCCAGGGGTGGCGGTACATGATCGCGCGGCCCTGGTGGGCGATGGCGGTCATGTCGGCGCGCCAGTCGCCGCTGGGCTCCTCGGGGAGCTCGTACTCGCCGCTGACCGCGTCGACCATCAGCTCGTACAGGTCCTCCTTGCGGGGGACGTAGTTGTAGAGCGACATGGTGCCGCAGCCGAGTTCGGCGGCGACGCGGCGCATGGAGACCGCGTCGATGCCGTCCGCGTCGGCGATGCGGACGGCGGCGTCCACGATGTCCCGCCGGCTGTAGGCCGGTTTCGGGCCTCGGCCCGTGCGCTCGGGGCGCGCCCAGATCACTTCCGGTACGGCCGCTCGGCCCGCCATGGATCATCACCTCGCCCACCATCGTAGTTACGTACGCCGTACGCAGTGCGATATGGTCGCGCCATGACGACTACGTACGCTGTACTTAGTGAAGGCCTGCGGAAGCGCTACGGCGACGTCCACGCCCTGCGCGGCCTCGACCTCGCCGTCCCCGAGGGCACGGTCTGCGGGATCCTCGGCCCCAACGGCGCCGGCAAGACCACCGCCGTCCGCGTCCTCACCACCCTGGTCGCGCCCGACGCGGGCAGCGCGCTCGTCGCGGGCCACGACGTGGTGCGCGACCCGGCGGGGGTCCGGAAGCGGATCGCCGTCACCGGGCAGTACGCCTCCGTCGACGGCGACCTCACCGGCGCCGAGAACCTCCGCCTCTTCGCCAGGCTGCTCCGCGCCCCGCGCGCCCGCGCCGACGAGCTCCTGGAGCGGTTCGACCTCACCGCGGCCGCCGGACGGCCCGCCCGCACCTACTCCGGCGGCATGCGGCGCCGCCTCGACCTGGCCGCGAGCCTGCTCGTGCCGCCGCGGGTGCTCTTCCTCGACGAGCCCACGACCGGGCTCGACCCGCACAGCCGCAACGGGATCTGGGACGCCGTACGGGAGTTGGCGGAGCGGGGCACGACCGTGCTGCTGACCACGCAGTACCTGGAGGAGGCCGACCAGCTCGCCGACGACATCGTCCTGATCGACGAGGGGCGGGCCGCGCAGCACGGCACCCCGGCCGAACTGAAGGCGCTCATCGGCAGCTACGCCGAGGTCGTCGTCGCCGGACCGTCCTCCCTCGAAGCGGCCGCGGCCGTCCTCGACCAGCTGACCGGCTCGGCCCCCGTCCTGAACGCCGAGCGGCGCACGGTCGGCGCGGTGACCACGGACACCACCCTCACCCTCCCCCGGATCGTCCGCGAGATCGACGCCGCCGGGGTCCACATCGTCGACGCCTCCCTGCGCCCGCCCACCCTCGACGAGGTGTTCCTGCGCCTCACCGACCGGAAGGAGCCCGCCGCGTGAGCGCCCTCGCCCACGACGGGACCGCCGTCCTCGGCCGCCACCTTCGGCGGATCCGGCACGCGCCCGCGATCACCGTCATGACCCAGACGATGCCGATCGTCTTCCTGCTCTTCTTCGGGTACGTCTTCGGCAGCGCGCTCGCCGCCCCCGGCGCCGGGTACCGGGCCTACCTGGTGCCCGGCATCCTCGTGGCCACGGCCGCGGGCGGCCTGATGACGGGCATGCTCCAGGCCGCGCAGGACGCGCACCGGGGCGTCATGGACCGCTTCCGGACCATGCCCGTGAGCCGGGCCGCCGTCCCCCTCGGGCAGGCCCTCGCCGACCTGCTCGCGAACGCCGTCGGCACGGTCCCGCTGGTCCTCGTCGGCCTCGCCATGGGCTGGCGGATCGAGGGCACCCTCCCCGAGGCCCTGGGCGCCTTCGGCCTGCTGCTCCTCTTCCGCTTCGCGACGACCTGGATCGGCATCCTGCTCGGCCTCGCCTCGAAGAGCGAGGAGGCGGCCGGGCAGCTGGGCAGCGGCGTCTTCATGCTGCCGCTGCTCTCCAACGCGTACATCCCCACCGACAACATGCCCGGCTGGCTGCGGACGGTCGCCGAGTGGAACCCGATCTCCGCCGTCACCACGGCGGTCCGGCACCTCTTCGGGAACGCGCCGGTCCCGACGGAGGCGGCCTGGCCGGTGACCCACCCGGTCGCGGGCGCGCTGCTCTGGTCGCTCGGCCTGATCGCCGTCTTCGCCCCGCTCGCGGTGCGCCGGTACGCCCGGGGGTGACGCACCCCCTGATGACAAGGACCGGCCGGGCACGGTAGGCAGGACGGTCATGAGCACCCAGCCACTCCCCTCGCCGGGATCACCGTCGTCGCCGTCGAGCAGGCCGTCGCCGCGCCCTTCGCCACCCGCCAGCTCGCCGACCTCGGGGCCCGCGTCGTCAAGATCGAGCGCCCCGACGGCGGGGACTTCGCCCGGGGTACGACACGGCCGCCCGGGGCCTCGCCTCCCACTTCGTGTGGTGCAACCGGGGCAAGGAGTCGGTGGCGGTCGACCTCAAGGACCCGCGGGCCTGGCGCTCGTCCGGAGGCTGGTGGCCGGCACCGACGTCTTCGTGCAGAACCTGGCGCAGGGCGCGGCGGCCCGCCTCGGCCTCGACGCCGCCACCCTGTGCGCGGCGCACCCGGAGCTGATCGCGGTGGACGTCTCGGGATACGGGGCGGAGGGGCCGTACGCGCACAAGCGGGCGTACGACATGCTCGTCCAGTGCGAGGCGGGGCTCGTGTCGGTGACCGGCACGCCCGGACAGCCCGTCAAGTCCGGCATCCCGGCCGCCGACATCGCGGCCGGGATGTACGCGTTCTCCGGCGTCCTCGCCGCCCTCGTCCGGCGCGGCACGACCGGCCGGGGCGGTCCGGTGGAGGTCTCCTGCTCGACTCGCTGGCCGAGTGGATGGGGCATCCGCTGCACCACGGGATGCACGGGGCACTCCCCGGCGCGCACGGGGCTCGCGCACGCGGTGATCGCCCCGTACGACGCCTACCCGACGGCGGACGGCGGTCTGGTCCTGCTCTCCGTGCAGAACGACCGGGAGTGGCGGCGGCTCGCCGAGCAGGTCCTCGGTCGCCCGAACTGGCCGACGACCCCGGCTTCGCGACGAACACGGCACGGGTGGCGGGCGCGCCGGGACGGACGCGGTGGTCGCGGCGGCGCTCGCGCCCCTGACGGCGGCGGAGGCACTGGCCCGGCTCGACGCGGCGGGCGTCGCCTGCGCCCGGCTCAACTCGGTCGCGGAGCTCGCCGACCACCCGCAGCTCACGGCCCGCGACCGCTGGCGGGACGTGGAGTCGCCGGTGGGGCCGCTGCGTTCGCTGCTGCCCCGATCGTGTTCCCGGACGCCCCGGAGCCCCGGATGGACCGCGTCCCGGCCCTCGGCCAGGACACCGACGAGGTGTTCGCCGAACTCGGGGTGCCGGAGGCGGAGCTGAAGGAGCTGCGCGGCGCCGGCGTGATCGCCTGACGAGGAGGACGGGCAGGACCGGGAGCGGGGCGGTCACGGCCGTACGGGGTGCGGACCGCCGTACGAAGGTGCGGACCGCCGTACGGGGACTCCGGCCGTCCTACAGGGGCTCGGCCGCCGTACAGGGCGGTGCGGGCCCCGTACGGCACTCGACCGACTCGGGGTACGACGGAGCGCCGGACGGGCGGGGACACGTCCGGCGGAGTCGTGGTCGGGGCCGTACGGGCGGCCGGGACGCGGGGCTAGCGGCCCGTGCCGAAGAGCGAGCGGCGCAGGCGGCGGAGCGGGCGAAGAGCGAGACCCGCGCGCTGCGGCTGCGGTGGCTGTGCACCGGCACCTCACGCGTGCGCGTCGTCAGTTCCCGCATGAGCAGGGTCGCCTCGGCCACCTCGCGCTGAGGCAGCGCGGGGCCGCCGAGCACCGCGAGATGGCGGTCGAGCCGCGAACTGGTCGCACTGCTCCCGCAGGTGATGGCAGGCACACGCGGCCTGCTGCGCATTGCTATCTGTTCCATGTCACTCCCCACCCGTACAAGGGCACCCGACCCGGGCAGGTTAACCCTATCGCTCCACCGCGACACCCGTGTATCCCGGCGGCGGGATTCACCGCACTCGTACGAGGGTTGACGGTCACTGTACGAATCCATCTGATTCCAGGGCGAGTTGGACAGCGCTCGAACACCTGCCGAACCGTCACGAACCATCCTGCACCCCGGACGGCCACCGGCGGACGGGCGGGCGGATGTGATCTCCACCACCAAGATCGTCCGGACCGGCGGGCGAGGGACCTCCGCAGGACCGGGGCCGGGCGGACGCCCCTCGGCTACCGTGGATCCATGACGGTGATCGCGGGTCGTTACCGGCTGCTCGACGTCCTCGCCGAAGGGGCGACGGGCACCGTCTGGCGCGCCCTGGACGAGACGGACCGCCACGAGGTGGCCCTGGAGGAGTTCCGGGCCCCGGCCGGACTTCCGGCGGACGAGGTGCCGTTGCTGTACGCGCGGCGGGAGCGCGAGGCGCGGGCCGCCGCGCGGATCTCCCACCCCTCCGTCGTCCGGGTCCTCGGCGTGGCCACCGAGGACGGCCGGCCCTGGGTGGTGACGGAGCTGGTCCGCGGCCTCACCCTCGCGGAGACCCTCGACGCGGACGGTCCGCTGCCCGCGCGCGAGGCCGCGCGCGTCGGCGCCGAGGTCCTGGCCGGGCTGCGGGCCGCCCGGACGGCGGGCGTCCCGCACCGGGGCGTGGGCCCCGGGCAGGTGATCCTCGCCAACGACGGGCGGATCGTCGTCACCGGCTTCTGGGGCGCGCCGGACGAGGACGCGGGCCCGCGGCGGATCTGCGCTCCCTCGGGCGCTCCTGGAGACGGCGGCCGGCGGCCGGTCCGGACCGCTGGGCGCCGTGATCGACGGACTGACGGGCGGGGAGCCCGCCCTGACGGCCGATCGGGCCGAGGACGAGCTGCGCCGGGCGGCGGCGGGCGGCGCGCGTCCGACGGCGGGGCCGGTGGAGTCTTCCGCCCCGGGCCGGACCGACCGGACCGACCGCGGCGACGGCGACGGCGGCGGGACGCGGGCCGGGACCCTGCCGGCGCCTTCCCTGCGAGCGGCGGCGCCCTGACGGGGCCCGTCCTGGTGGCCGGGATCGTCGGGCGCTGCTGCTCGCGGGTGCGTTGACGTATCAGGCGGTGCGGGACGACGGACCGGGCACCGGGCCGGGACCGGGCGGCGCGACGAGCACCGCTCCGGCGCGTCCGGGCGGGCCGGCTACAGCGCCCCGTTGAACGAGGGCAGGTAGCCGCCGGACTGTCCGGCGGCGGTCGGGTGGTACGACTCGCCGATGTTGAGCCAGTTGACGCTGTGCAGCCAGGCCGAGCTGGAGCAGATCTCGTGTCCGGTGAAGGCGGGGACGACGCTGGCGAAGGTGAAGCCGTGGTCGGCCGCGCGCTTGGCGGTGGCCGCGTTGAGGTAGTCGGAGGCGTTGTTGATGGCGCTGCGCTCGTTCTCGCTCAGGCCGGCGACGCAGCTGCCGTTCAGCTGGTAGAAGCGCGGGTAGCCGAGGACGACCACGCGGGCGGAGGGCGCCTTGCTGCTGATGGCGTTGTACACGGAGTCGAGCTTGCCGGGGAGCGTGCTGTCCACGTAGGCCTTGGCCTGATTCACGCGGTTGATGCAGGTGGATTCCGACTGGAGCACACAGGTCGTCATGACGTCGGCGAAACCGGCGTCATTTCCCCCGATCGTGATGGAGACCAGGTCGGTGGCGGCCGAGAGGGGTCCGAGCTGATTCGCGGTCACATCACCCGTTCGGGCGCCCGAGCAGGCGGTGAAGGCGAACGAGGAGGGGGCGTTCGCGTTCTTCCACAGGACCGGGTACGCCTTCGTGGAGCGCTTGCAGTCGCCGCTGGCGCTGTCGTAGCTCCCGGAGCCGACACCGGAGGAGTACGAGTCCCCCAGGGCCACGTAGTCGAGTGCGGCGGTACTGGACGCCTGGGCCGCGCCCGCCCCGGTGAGGGTGAGGACGGCGCCGAGGAGCAGCGAGGACGAAAGGGCGGCGAAGCGGGGCAGTCTCATGGAACCTCCTGTAGCAGGATCTCTGCGCTACCAGGTAGTAGCATCGGATCGACCCGACCGGAAGTGTTCATGTCAAAACTGGGAGTGGACGGCCTCCGATCCTCCGTCAGGGACCGTCGAGATCCGGCCACTCCGGAAGACGGCGCCGCCCCGCGCGCGACGGCCGCAAAACCCGGTGCGCGGCCCCGCCCCTTGTCGGATCATGGGCGACATGCCTGACACCCCCGCCGTACCGTCCCCTCCGCAGCCGGCACCCGCCGCTCCGCTGCCCGTCATCGTCAACCTCGACGACAGCGACTCGCCGGGGGACGTCCTGGACGCGCTGTTCCTCGACCGGTTCGCGACCGGGGAACAGCCGCACGCGCACGGCACCTCCCTCGACCGGGCGAAGCCCGACGCGACGCTGCTCCCGGAGGGCGCGCGGGTGCTGCGGACGGCCGGCGAGGACGACCGCAGCTCGGTCCTCGCCGAGGGCGAGGGCTGGACGATCCTCTCCTCCCGCTGGAACCGGCGCGCGGACGTGACCGTCACGGCGACCGACCCGGAGCTGGCGAAGCGGATCCTCGCCGAGGCCACGGACGGGGCGAAGGACGAGCCGGAGCCCGAGCCCGAGGACGTGTCGATGGGCTTCTGGTACGTGGCCCCGCAGCGCGGCCCGCGCCGGATGACCCGCCGGATCAGCGCCGGGACCTGGGACGAGGTCCGGCCCAACTACTCGGCGCCGGTGGCCGACGCGATGGACCGGCTGATGAAGGTGACCCCGCAGGACATCACCGGCCGGCTCCTGCTGCTGCACGGCCCGCCGGGCACCGGCAAGACCTCGGCGGTGCGGACGCTGGCCCGCGCGTGGCAGGACTGGTGCCAGGTGGACTGCGTGCTCGACCCGGAGCGGCTCTTCAACGACATCGGCTATCTGATGGACATCGCCATCGGCGAGGACGACGGCACCGCGAAGGAGCGCTGGCGGCTGCTGCTCCTGGAGGACTGCGACGAGCTGATCCGCGGCGGGGCCAAGCACACCGCGGGGCAGGCCCTGTCACGGCTGCTCAACCTGACGGACGGGCTGCTCGGCCAGGGACGCAACGTCCTCGTCGGGGTCACCACCAACGAGGACCTGGAGCGGCTGCACCCGGCGGTGGTCCGGCCGGGCCGCTGCCTGGCCCGCATCGAGGTCGGGCCGCTGAGCCGGGCCGAGTCGGTCGAGTGGCTCGGCCGCGAGGAGGGCGTGCCGCGCGAGGGCGCGACGCTGGCGGAGCTGTTCGCGCTGCGCCGCGGCACGCCCTCCACGGACCTCCCGGAGCCCCGCACGGCGGGGCGGGCCTCTACCTGTAGGTCAGTTGTCGTACGCCGCCCGCAGGGCTCGTTCAGCGCCGCCTCCGCGGCCTCGCGGCTGAGGCCGAGACGGCGGGCCTCCTCGGCGTACTCGGCGGCGGCAGCGGCGGCCCGGCGGGTCGCCGCGTCGCCGGCGGCGGCGACGAAGGTGCCGTGGCGCCCGCGCGTCTCGATGACCCCGTCCGCCTCCAGGGCCTTGTACGCCTTGGCGACCGTGTTCGCGGCGAGGCCCAGCTGCTCCGCGAGCCCCCGTACCGTCGGCAGTTTGTATCCGACCGGCAGTCTGCCCGACCGGGCCCGCTCCGAGATCTGGGCTCGCAGTTGTTCGTAGGGAGCGGTGGTGGATCCGTGGTCCACAGCGATGGTGAGTGTCACCCCGCCGATTCTGCCCCCACCCCACCGGAAAATGGGAGGCGGTGGCGCGTCCCGCGCCCGTAGCGTGCCGCCACATGACTGTCATCGTCCGTGATGTACGGCCCGGGGACGCCGAGGGTTTCGCCCGGGTCCGCCGGGCAGCGCTGCCCTACATGCTCGCGACCGCCGAACAGCTCGCCTTCGCCTGGGCGCACGCCCATCCCGACGGCCACCACCGCCCGCTGGTCGCCGTCACCGAGGACGGCGTGATCATCGGAATCGCCCAGGTGGGCATCGCGCACGACGCCCTGGAGCCGGGGATCGGCTGCGCCGACGTGTACGTGGATCCCGCGCACCTGGGGCGGGGCGCGGGGACGCTGCTGCTGCGCGCCGCCGAGGAGCACCTGGAGGAGCGGGGCGCGCGGACGCTGTACAGCTGGGTCCTGGACGAGCCGGCGAACCGCGCCTGGGCCGGGCGGCGGGGCTACGCGCCCCGCCGCAGCGCGCACTTCCTCCGGCTCGACCTGACGACGGCCGGACTGCCGCCGCTCCAGGACCCGCCGGCCGGTGTCGAGCTGCGCACGGCCGAGGACTTCGCGGCCGACCCCCGGCCGCTGTTCGAGCTGGACGCGGTGACGACGGCGGACGAGCCGACCGACGTGGGCGCGGAGCTGGACGACTACGCGCACTGGCTGGCGACCACCTGGGAGCATCCGCTGCTCGACCGGGCGCTGACGACGGTCGCGGTGGTGGACGGGGTGCCGGTGGCGTTCAGCGCGGCGCAGACGGACGGCCTGGGCCGGTACTCCTCGGGGATGACCGGCACCGCGCCCGCGTTCCGCGGCCGTGGGCTCGCGAAGTTCGTCAAGAACGCCTCGCTGCACCGGGCCAGGGCCGCGGGCTGCGTGGAGGCGTTCACGGCGAACGACGCCGGGAACGGCCCGATGCTGGCGATCAACGAGTGGTTCGGTTACGGGATCGGCGCGACGGAGGTGCGGCATGTCCGGACGATCGGTTGAGATCACCCTGACGAAGGCGGGCCGGACGAAGATCCGCTACCCGGCCGAGGTGCTGACGGAGGAGGGCGCCCGGCTCTCGGTGCGCGCCCCGTGGGCGGCCGAGGGGGTGCGGGACTTCGGCTTCGTGCGGTTCGAGCCGGGGACGTGTTCGTGGAGCACTACTGGCGCGACCGCTGGTTCACGGTCAAGGAGGTGTGGTCGGCCGACGGCGCCCTCAAGGGCTGGTACTGCGACATCACCCGGCCGGCCGTGTTCGACGGCTCCGGGTGGTGGTCGAGGACCTGGACCTGGACCTGTGGGTGTCGGCGGACGGCAGCGAGGTGCTGCGGCTCGACGAGGACGAGTTCGCGGCGAGCGGCCTCGCCGCCTCCGACCCGGAGGCGGCGGCCCGTGCCGTGGTGGCCCTCGACGAGCTGGAGCTGCTCGGCCGGGAGGGCCTGATCGACCTGCTGGCCTAGGCCCCGGCGCGGCTCGGTGTCCGCCCGGCCCCGGCGCGGTTCGAGCTCCGCCCGGACCCGGTGCGGTTCGGTGTCCGCCCGGACCCGGCGCGGTTCGAGCTCCGCCCGGGTCAGCGCAGTTCGATGTCCTCCTGCTCGGTGGCGAGGAAGCCCGGCAGCGGCAGGCCCGCCCCGCCGGGCGTGAGCTGTACGAGGGAGGCCTCGACGCGGGCGGCGCCCGGCCGGTAGGCGGGGTCCTTCACGACGGCGCTGTTGGTCCAGGTGTGGAGGTGTCCGTCGCAGACGGCGCGGGTGCCGCCGATGCCGGTGGACCGGCTGCCCTGCTTGAGGTTGGAGCTGACGAAGACGGGCACTTCGCTGTCGGCGAGGCAGCGGTACGTGCCGGAGACGCTGACCGTGGCGTCGGCGGCGAGGGTGCCGTACGCGTCGATGGTGAGGCCGTCGACCCCTTCCGCGTGGGCGAGAGGGGCGACGGCGGCGGTCAGCAGGGCTGCCGCGGCGAGGACGAGTCGGACGCGCATGGGCGGGGGTCCCTTCGGGGTGGGGGGAAGGTGCTGCCCGCCAGGGATACCGGATCCGGCCGCCGACTGTCCGAATCTCACCCCATCGGCGGCGAGTTGGAGAGCCGGTACGCATACCGTCGTACGGTCAGTGCGGGGCGCGCCGGGCGAGCACCCTCCTCACCAGCGGCCAGGCGAGCAGCAGCAGGACGACCGTGTAGACGGTGACCGAGAACGGGGTGTTCACCAGCCCGCCCAGCGAGCCGTCGCTGATCTGGAGGGCGCGGCGCAGCTGCTGTTCGGCGGCCGGGCCGAGGATGACGCCGATGACGGCCGGCAGCACCGGGAGGCCGTAGCGCCGCATCCCGAGGCCGATCAGCCCGATGACGAGCAGCACGATCAGGTCGAGCGCCTCGCCGCCCACCGCGTACGCGCCGACGGCGGCGAAGAAGAGGATGCCGGCGTACAGGTACGGGCGCGGGATCCGCAGCAGCTTGGCCCAGACGGGCGCGAGCGGCAGGTTGAGCGCGAGCAGCAGGACCATGCCGACGAACAGCGAGGCGATGAGGCCCCACACCAGCTCGGGCTCCCGCTCGAAGAGCAGCGGCCCCGGCTGGATGCCGTACTGCTGGAACGCGGCCAGCATCACGGCCGCGACGGCGGTCGTCGGGAGGCCCAGGGTCAGCATGGAGACGAGCGTGCCGGCCGCGGAGGCCGAGGCGGCGGACTCGGGTCCGGCGACGCCCTCGATGGCGCCCTTGCCGAACTGCTCCCGGTGCTTCGAGAGCCGCTTCTCCGTGACGTACGAGAGGAAGGTCGGGATCTCCGCGCCGCCGGCCGGGATCGCGCCGAACGGGAAGCCGATGAGGGGACCGCGCAGCCAGGACTTCCAGGTGCGTTTCACGTCGTCCCGGCCGAGCCAGGGGCGGCCGACCGGGATGGCCTCGCCCGCCGTGCGGCGCAGGTGCGCGGCGACCCACAGGGCCTCGCCGATCGCGAAGAGGCCGACCGCGACGATGACGACGTCGATGCCGTCGGCGAGCTGGAGCGAGCCGAAGGTGAGGCGCTGCTGCCCGGTCATCTGGTCGAGGCCGACCAGTCCGATGGTGAGGCCGATGAGCAGCGAGGCGAGACCGCGGATGCGGGAGGAGCCGAGGACGGAGGTCACCGCGATGAAGGCGAGGACCATGAGGGCGAGGTAGTCGGGGGCGCCGATGTCGACGGCGAGCGCGGCGACGGTCGGGGCGAGGACGACGAGCAGGATCGTGCCGATCATGCCGCCGGCGAAGTGGCCGATGGCGGCGGCCGCGAGGGCCTGTGCGCCGCGCCCTGACTTGGCCATCGGATTGCCCTCGATGGCGGCGACGACGGCCGCGCTCTCGCCGGGGGTGTTGAGGAGGATCGAGGTGGTGGAGCCGCCGAACATGGCTCCGTAGTAGATGCCGGCGAACATGATGAACGCGCCGGTCGGTTCGAGTCCGTAGGTCACCGGGAGCAGCAGGGCGACGGCCATGGCGGGGCCGATGCCGGGCAGGACGCCGATGGCGGTGCCGAGGAGCACGCCGATGGCGGCCCACAGCAGGTTCATCGGGGTGAGGGCGGTCCCGAAGCCGTCGATGAGGGAGTTCAGGGAATCCACGGGTCAGATCACTCCCATCAGCGGGCCGCCGGGCAGCGGGACGCCGAGCAGCTTGTCGAAGACGGCGTAGGTGAGGAGCGAGAGGGCGGCCGCGATCAGCGGGTCGCGGGTGAGGTGGCGGCTGCCGAGGGCGTGTGCGGCGCCCCAGAAGAGGAGGGCGCCGGCGACGGGGAAGCCGAGGGGCCGATGAGGACGGCGAAGCCGAGGAACACCCCGGCGAGGAGCAGGACGGTGCGCCGGTCGGCGGGCTCGGTCAGGTCGACGTCCTCGCCGCCCTCGGCCTCTCCCGGCCGCCGCGCAGCACGTCGACGGTGAGAAGGACGGCGACGACGAGGAGGCCGCAGCCGACGAGGACGGGGACGGTGGCGGGGCCGACGGGGCCGCGTCCGGCGATGTCGGCGTCGAGGGTGAGGGCGTCGGTGAGGACGAGGACGCCGAGGAGGAACAGCACGGCGCCGACGCCGAGTTCGGACCTCCCGCGCAGCACGCTCTTCGCGGTGGTCGCGGTCTTCTCGGTGGTCACGGTCTTCTCAGTGGTCACAGTCCGAGCTCCTTGAGGACGGAGCCGACCCGCCGGTCCTGCTCGGTGAGGAAGGTCCCGAACGCGGCTCCGGGCAGGAAGGCGTCGTTCCAGCCGTGGGTCTTCAGCGACTCGCGCCACTGCGGCGAGCCGTGCAGCCGGGTCACGAGGGCGACGAGCTTCTCGCGCTCGGCGTCGGAGAGGCCGGGCGGGGCGACGATGCCGCGCCAGTTGGTGAACTCGGTGTCGAGACCGGCCTCGCGGAGCGTGGGGGCGTCGAGGCCGGGGACCCGCTTCGGGCCGGTGACGGCGAGGAGGCGCAGCTCCCCGCCTTGATCTGGTCGAGGTACTCGCCGACGCCGGAGACGCCGAAGCCGACCTTGTTCCCGAGGATGGAGGCGAGGAGTTCGCCGCCGCCGTCGAAGGGCACGTAGTTGACGTCCTTCGGCGCGATCCCGGCGGCCTGCGCCATGAGCATCGGGGCGAGGTGGTCGGGGCCGCCGGGCGAGGAGCCGCCGCCGACGGGCAGCTTGCCGGGGTCCTTCCTCCAGGCGGAGAGGAGGTCCTGGATCGTCCGGTACGGGGAGTCCTTGCCGACCACGACGATGTCCTGCTCCTCGGTGAGCCGGGCGATCGAGGTGGTGTCGGCGAGGGTCCTGGGCGTCTTGTTGGTGTGGACGGCGCCGACGACGCCGAGGCCCATGGACATGGCGAGGCGGCCGTTGCCGCGTTCGCCGACGAGCCGGGTGAGGCCGACGGTGCCGCCCGCGCCGGGCAGGTTGAAGACCTCGACGTCGCCGGTGAGGCCGGCTTCCTCGGCGTTCTTCGCCGCGGTGCGGGCGGTGATGTCGTAGCCGCCGCCGGGGGTGTTGGGGACCATGAGGCGCAGGCCGGGTATCGCGGTGCCGGTGTCGGAGCCGGTGCCCGCGGTGAGCAGCGGTGGGCCCACGAGCACCAGGAGGGCCGCCCCGAGGAGGGCGAAGGGGGTGCGCAACCGCACGTGTGCCGCCTCTCAGACAGAGGGTTGGGGGAGGTGAGGTGGCCCACATGTTGCCCTCGCGTTAAGAAGCTGTCTCTCTTCCGCAATCAACGGACGTTGTGGTCGTTGTGGTCGGGACCTAGCGTGGGTCGGCGTGACGAAGGTGCTGGTCGTGGACGACGACTTCATGGTCGCCAAGCTGCACTGCCGCTATGTCTCGGCGGTGCCGGGCTTCACCGTGGCCGGGGTCGCGCACAGCGGCGCCGAGGCGCTCCGCGCGGCCGGGCGCCTCCGTCCCGACCTCGTCCTCCTGGACGTCTTCCTGCCCGACATGGACGGGGTCCGGGTGCTGCGGGAGCTGCGCGCGACGGGCCTGGGCACGGACGCCCTCTTCATCACCGCCGCCCGGGACGTCGGCACGATCCGCTCGGCCCTCCGCGCGGGCGCCCTGCACTACCTCATCAAACCGTTCACCCAGGCCGCCCTGCACGAACAGCTCCGCCATGTCGCCTCCCTCCGCTCCCGCCTCGACGAACTGGACGAGGCCCGGCAGGAGGACGTCGACCAGATCTTCGGCACCCGCCCCCGCGGCTCCCGCGAACTCCCCAAGGGCCTCGCCCCCCACACCGCCGACCTCGTCGACTCCGTCCTCCGCGCCCACCCCGAGGGCCTCTCCGCCACCGAGTGCGCCGAAGCCGGCTCCCTCTCCCGCGTGAGCGCCCGCCGCTACCTGGAGTACTTCGCCGAGACGGGCCGCGCCGAGGTCACCCTCCGCTACGGCGGCACGGGCCGCCCGGAACGCCGCTACCGGCGGATCGGGTAGCTGTTCCTGAGGGGCCTCTTACCTGCGCCTTAACGCGGTCCTAAAGGCCGTCATCCGTGCTTCTTCCGGGGCTAGTTTGCTGCGCGTCCCCTCTGAAGGAGTCCCTCGTGAGCTCACGCCGTACCGTCACCGCCACCACCACCGCCGCCCTGGTCCTGTCCGGTCTCGCCGTCGCGCCCGGTGCGTTCGCGCACGGGTCGATGACCGATCCCGTGAGCCGGGTGGCGGCCTGTTACGCGGAGGGGCCGGAGGCGCCGAGGTCGGAGGCGTGCAAGGCGGCCGTGGCGGAGAGCGGGAAGCAGGCGTTCTACGACTGGAACGCGGTGAACATCGCGAACGCGGCCGGGCAGCACCGGCGGTTGATCCCGGACGGGAAGCTGTGCAGCGCGGGCAACGAGAAGTACCGGGGCTCGACCTCGCGCGGGCGGACTGGCCGGCGAGCCCGATGGCGGCCGGTGCGCACACCTTCCGGTACAAGGGGACCGCCCCGCACAAGGGCTCGTTCGCGCTGTACGTGACGAAGGACGGGTACGACCCGTCGAAGCCGCTGAAGTGGTCGGACCTGGAGGAGGAGCCGTTCGTGACGGTGACCGACCCGGGGATGGAGAACGGCGACTACGTGTTCCGGGGGACGGTGCCGAAGAAGTCGGGCCGCCATCTCATCTACTCGATCTGGCAGCGCTCCGACTCCCCCGAGGCGTTCTACACCTGCTCGGACGTGGTGTTCGGGAAGGACGGCGGCGGCGGTACCGGTACGGCTCCGGCGACGAAGGCCCCACCACGGCCGCGCCGCCCCGGCCGCCTCCGCTCCCACCGAGGAGCAGATCGCGGACGGGGCGGGCCGGTCGACGGTCCAGCACGGCGGCCACGGCGGGCACGGATCGACGCCCACCGCGCCGGCCTCTCCCGACGCGCCTGCGCCCGCCCCGCCGCCGCGTCGGGTTCCGGTGTGGAGCTGGCGGAGACGGGCGGCGACGCCACCACCCGTATCTGGCGGTGGGTGGCGCCGCGGTGCTCGCGCTCGGTGCGGCGGTGCTCTTCGGGACGGCGCGGCGGCGCCGTACCCGCTAGCCGACGACCGAGAGGCAGGTGGTCGGGGTCGCGTGGGCCGGGTCGAGGGCGTTGGCCACCTCGTGGAAGGTGACCCGGTCCACCGTGCCGATGGCCACGTGCTCGGACAGGTCGAGCGCGCACTTGTCCTGGATGAGGACGTTGGTGACGTTGGGGCCGGTCAGGAACTGGGAGCGGTACGGGGTGACGACCTCGTCGTACTGGCTCGCGATGACGTGGTAGCGGACCCCGGGGACGGTGTCGCCGCCCTCGTTGAGCTTCGTGATGAAGGCCGAGCCGGCGATCTGGTCGGCGAGGCCGGGGGTCGCGGAGCTGATGAGGTCCTCGGCGCCGGGGAAGTACGGCAGGAGCTTGGTGAGGCCGCTGAGGGTGGTGCCGTGGTTGTCGGGGGCGATGCCGACGAGCGTGTTCACCTTCGCGGCCCCGCCGAGGAACTTGAGGTACCAGCGGGGCATCATGCCGCCCTGCGAGTGCCCGACGAGGTCGGCCTCGGGGGCGCCGGTGGCGGCGAGGACCCGGTCGACGTAGGTGGAGAGCTGTCCGGCGGACGCGGCGATGGGGCCGAGCCCGTGGAAGAGGGGCACGCCCGGCAGCTGGCCGTAGTCGAGCGAGAAGACGCAGTAGCCCCGGTCGACCAGGTAGGGGCGAGGGCGAGCCAGTTGTCCACGGAGTTCCCGAAGGTGCCGTGGACGAGGACGACGGGGCGGGGGTGCGCGGCGGACGGCTTGCAGGAGAAGTCGTTCCAGCCGCGGCTGGGGCGGTGTCCGCCTGGGCGGCGGCGGCGGGGCGAGGGTGGCGGCGGCGGCGAGGAGCAGGACGGACAGCGCTCTGACCGCGCGCTTCCAGGACTTCGGGGGCAGCATCGGGCGATCTCCTTGCGGCTCAAGGGGAAGGTGGGGTGCTGTGCCCTGCGGCCCGGACCACAAGTGGGGGATGCTCTCCAGCCAAGCTACGCACGGGTAGCCTCGGCTGGGAAGTTACGTGTCGGTAAAAAGTGATGCGCCGTCACGCCGGCGTCAGCCATTCGGCCCCCACCCGACTGCGGGAAAGCCCGCCGCCCCCGAGCGTGGGGGACATGAGTCTCGTCGATGAACTGAAAAGCGCCGTCACCCCCCGGGCCGCCCTGCTCGTGGTCGGCGTCTTCGCCCTCCAGCTCCTGTTCATCACCTCGTACGTCGGGGCCCTGCACCATCCGAAGCCGAAGGACGTGCCCTTCGGCGTCGTCGCTCCGCAGCAGGTCTCCGCGCAGCTCCTCGGGCAGCTGGAGAAGCTCCCCGGCACGCCGGTCGACCCCCGCGCGGTCGCCGACGAGGCCGCGGCGCGGAACCAGATCCTGAACCGGGACATCGACGGCGCCCTGCTCGTCGACGTCACCGGCCGCACCGACACCCTGCTCGTGGCCTCCGGCGGCGGCACCGCGCTCTCCACCGCCCTGGAGAGGATCTTCACCAGGGTGGAGGGCGCCCAGGGGCGCGCCGTGCGGACGGTCGACGTGGCCCCCGCCTCGGCGGAGGACTTCAACGGCCTCTCGTCCTTCTACCTGGTCATCGGCTGGTGCGTCGGCGGCTACATCTGCGCGGCGATCCTGGCGATCAGCGCCGGTTCCCGGCCCGCGAACCCGGAGCGCGCGATCATCCGCCTCGGCACCCTGGCGCTCTACTCGGCCCTCGGCGGTCTCGGCGGCGCGATCGTCGTCGGCCCGATCCTCGGCGCCCTGCCCGGCAGCGTCGCCGCCCTGTGGGGCCTGGGCACCCTGGTGGTCTTCGCCGTGGGCGCCGCCACCCTCGCCCTCCAGTCCGTCTTCGGGATCGTCGGCATCGGCCTCGCGATCCTGCTGATCGTCATCGCGGGCAACCCGAGCGCGGGCGGCGCCTTCCCGGCGCCGATGCTGCCGCCGTTCTGGCGGGCGATCGGCCCCGCCCTGCCGCCGGGCGCGGGCACCTGGGCGGCGCGCTCGATCGCGTACTTCAAGGGCAACGACGTGACCGTCTCGATGCTGGTGCTCTCGGCCTGGGCGGTCGTCGGCGCCGGGGTCACCCTGGTGATGTCCTCGCTGAAGCGGCAGCCGGAGGCGGAGCCGATCGCCGGGGAGGTGGGCGAGGTCAGGGCGTAGGGCGCGCGCGGAGAAGGCCCCCGCCGGTCGGCGGGGGCCTTCTCCGTGTCCCGGGGTCAGTACACGTTCACCCCGTACGCGCTCAGGGCCTCCGTCACGGGCTGGAAGAAGGTCGTCCCGCCCGAGGAGCAGTTGCCGCTGCCGCCGGAGGTGAGGCCGATCGCCTTGCTGCCCGAGTAGAGCGGGCCGCCGGAGTCTCCGGGCTCGGCGCAGACGTTGGTCTGGATCAGGCCGGAGACGATGTCGCCGCCGCCGTAGTTCACGGTGGCGTTCAGGCCGGTCACCGTGCCGCCGTGGATGCCGGTGGTGGAGCCGCGGCGGGTGACGGACATGCCGACGGTGGCGTTGGCGGCGCTGGTGATGTCGACGCTGCCGACCGTGCCGGACTTGGTCACCGAGGTGTTGGTGTAGCGCACGATGCCGTAGTCGTTGCCGGGGAAGCTCGACCCGGCGGTGCTTCCGAGGACGGTGGTGTGCGCGGAGTCGGACCACCAGGTGCCCGCGCCGTCGGTGCAGTGGCCGGCGGTGAGGAAGTAGTAGTTCCCCGCGCCGTCCTTGACGTTGAAGCCGAGCGAGCAGCGCCAGCCGCTCGCGTAGATGGCGTCGCCGCCGGAGATCAGCTTGTTGAACGTGCCGGGGTGCGCTCGATGCGGAGCGCGCCGGCGTTGGCCCCGCCTTGTTCTTGATCTTGGCGATCTCGGCCGGGGAGACGGTGGAGTCGGCGGTGACGACGACCTGGCCGGTCGCGGTGTCGACGCGCCAGGCGGTGCCGGCGACGTCGGCGGCGAGGACGGCGTCGCCCGCGGCGGAGAGCCGGGCGGCGCCGAACGCCGGCGCGGGGTCGGCGCTGGCGGTGGGGACGCCGAGCGTCGCGGCGGCGGCGACGAGGCCGGCGGTGAGGGCGAGCAGCCGGAACTTCTTCGTGGGGTGGTCACTTCTTGTTCCTCCTGTGGGGGATCAGTGGGTGTCCGTGCGGGGGTCAGAAGAGGCTGACGTTGTACTTGGCGAGCGCCTCCGGCACCGGCTGGAAGAAGGTGGTGCCGCCGGTGGAGCAGTTTCCGCTGCCGCCGGAGGTGAGGCCGAGCGCCTTGGTGCCGTCGTACATCGCGCCGCCGGAGTCTCCGGGTTCGGCGCAGACGTTGGTCTGGATCAGGCCCTTCACCGTGCCGCCGCCGGAGTAGCGGACGGTGGCGTTGAGGCCGGTGACCGTGCCGCCGCGGGTGCCGGTGGTGGAGCCGGAGCGCTTGACGGACTCGCCCACGTAGGCGTCGCCGGCGGTGAAGCCGCCGGTGTGGGCGAGCGAGGCGTTGTCGTAGCGGACGAGGGCGTAGTCGTTGCCCGGGAAGCTGGAGCCGACGGTGGCGCCGATCAGGGTCGACTGGGCCGAGTTGGTGTACCAGGTGTTGGCGACGTTGCCGCAGTGCCCGGCGGTCAGGAAGTAGTACGTGCCGCCGCTGTCCTTGACGTTGAAGCCGAGCGAACAGCGGTAGCCGCCGCCGTAGATGGCGTCTCCGGCGCCGAGGAGGGGCTTGAAGACGCCGGGGGTGCGCTGGACGCGGAGTGCTCCGGCGTCGGCGCCGGCCGCCTTCCGGATCTTCGCGAGTCCCGCGTCGGTGACGGTGGAGTCGGCGGTGACGACGACCCGGCCCGAGGCCCCGTCGACGTACCAGGCGGTGCCGCCGACCCCGGCGGCCTCGACGGCCGCGTCGGCGCGGGCGAGCTGGGCGGGGCCGGGCGCGGGGCGGCCTGGGCTCCGGGGAGCCGAGGGCGGTCGCGGCGGCGAGGCCGGCGGCGACGGCGAGCAGACGGGTGCGGTTGTTCCTCACTGTGCTCCTCACGGTTCTCCTTCTGGGAAAAGCGGAGGGGCCCGTGGGTGGCGGGCCCGTGAGGCGCCATCAGGTGACGTGTTCCTGACATGCACCGCCAGTGATACTGGCCCTCCCGGGACGGACGCACAAGACCGCCGTACGCACCAGCGCCCCCGGCCTTCCCGGCCGGGGGCGCTGCACTAGGACAGAAGACCAGGTCAGGCGGCGTTCAGCAGCCGCTCCCCCGCCGCCACCGCGGTGTCCAGCGTGTTCCCGGGCGGCGGGAACGGGCAGATGAAGTGGTCCGCGAAGGCGCACGGCGGCAGCAGCGCGCGGTTGAAGTCCACCGTCACCGAGCCGTCCGCCGCCGGGGCCCCGGGCCGCAGGAAACGGAAGCGGTAGCTGTCCCGTCCGCTGGTGGCGTCCGCGAAGACCGCCCACAGGGTGCCGTCGTCCTCGACGGCCACCTGCAGGACGTGCTCGCCGCCGTGCAGCTCGAAGACCAGCTCCCCGGAGAGCCCGAGGCCGCGCTCCCGGCCGTCGGCGTTCTCCACCCGGACGCTGCGCGTCCGCGGGTACGGACGGAACAGGCCGGGCACCACCCAGCGCTCGTCGTACGGGGTGGCTTCGATGCCCCGGAAGGCGCGGCGCGCCTCCGCGTCCAGGTCGAAGTCCCGTACGGCCCAGAGCCCTTCGCGCCGCAGCACCACGAGCCGCCGGCCCGCCGCCTCGACCCGGGACTCGTGGATCGGGGCGTGGTCGGCGGCGAGCCGGACCGTGCCCGCGAAGGGCTTGCCGTCGACGGTGAGCCCGTCCTCGGCGTCCGCCGTCAGGACCACCTCGTCGCCGTCCTCCCGCCACGTGCCGGGAACCGCCGGAAGGCGCCCCTCGGGGAAGTCCGCGAGCCAGTGGGTGCCCGTGAGGGAGAGCGGGCCGTACGAGGAGGCGACCGCGGCCTCCCGCTGCTCGTGCCAGTGCTGCCAGTCCTGCTGTGGATCCGTGCTCATGGTGTGCCAGCCTTCCATACGGACTCGGGAAGCCCGAGGTGCGAACGCAGCGTGGTGCCCGCGTACTCCGTGCGGAAGACCCCCCGCTCCTGGAGCAGCGGGACGACCCGGTCGACGAAGTCGTCGAGGCCGCCGGGGGTGAGGTGCGGGACGAGGATGAAGCCGTCGGCGGCGTCCGTGGCGACGTGCTCCTCCAGGGCCGCCGCGACCGTCGCCGGGGAGCCCACGAAGGACTGCCGGCTCGTCGACTCGATGACGGTCTGACGGATCGAGAGCCCCTTCGCCTCCGACAGCGCCCGCCACTTCCTGGCCACCCCGACCGGGTCGGCGACCCGCACCCGGCCCTGGACGAGCGCGGAGTCCGGATCGGGGTCGAGGTCCGGCAGCGGCCCGTCGGGGTCGTAGCCGGACAGGTCGCGGCCCCAGACCTGTTCGAGCGCGAGGATCGCGTTCTGCGGGGAGACCTGCTGCCGCCGCACCTCGGCCGCCCGCTCCTGCGCGTCGGCGTCGGTGTCGCCGAGGACGTACGTCACCCCCGGCATGATCTTCAGGTCGCCGGGTTCCCTCCCGTACCGCGCGAGCCTGCCCTTGACGTCGGCGTAGAACTCCCGGCCCGCCTCCGGCGTGGAGTGCCGGGTGAAGATCACGTCGGCGGAGGAGGCCGCGAACTCCCGCCCCTCGCCGGAGTCCCCGGCCTGGATGACCACCGGATGCCCCTGCGGAGAGCGCGGTACGGGGAACGCGCCCCGATCCGGAACTGCGGCCCGCTGTGCGCGAAGGGCCGCTGCTCGCCCTCCGGGGTCCAGGAGTCCCACAGCTCCCGGGCGGTGGCGAGGAACTCGGCGGCCCGCGTGTACCGGTCGGCGCGGTCCAGATAGCCGCCGCGCCGGAAGTTCTCGCCGGTGAAGGCGTCGGACGAGGTCACCACGTTCCAGGCGGCGCGACCGGCGCTCAGGTGGTCGAGCGAGGCGAGCCGCCGGGCCAGCTCGTACGGCTCGTTGAAGGTGGCGTTGACCGTGGCGGCCAGGCCGAGCCGCTCGGTGACCGCCGCGAGGGCGTTCAGGACGGTGATCGACTCGGGCCGCCCGACGACGTCCAGGTCGTGGATGCGTCCCGCGTGCTCGCGCAGCCGCAGCCCCTCGGCCAGGAAGAAGAAGTCGAAGAGGCCCCGCTCCGCGGTCCTGGCCAGATGCTCGAAGGAGGAGAAGTCGATCTGCGAGCCGGACCGCGGATCGGCCCAGACGGTCGTGGAGTTGACGCCGGGAAAGTGCGCGGCGAGATGGATCTGCTTCTTGCCCCGGCTCATGCGTCCGCCCCCACCTTCGCGTACTGGCTGACCGGCCGGACGAGCCCCAGATGATCGCGGAGGGTGGTCCCCTCGTATCCGGTGCGGAACAGCCCGCGCTCCCTGAGCCGGGGCACGGTCCCCTCCACGAACCGCTCCAGATCCCGCTCCGGCACGGCCGGCACGAGGTGGAAGCCGTCGACGGCGCCGCCCCCGCCCCATCCGGCGATCAGCTCGGCGAGGGCCCCGGGCCCGCCCTCGTACGCGTCGAGATCGACGCTCAGCGAGAGCAGGACGCGCAGCTGCCCGGGGTCCCGGCCGTGGGCACGGGCCCCTGGCGCAGTTCGGCACGCAGGGCGGCGGCCTCCTCGGCGGACGAGGCCCGGATCAGGGCCACGTCGGCGTGGTGGGCCGCGGTGTCCCGGGCGGCCGGGCGGGTGGCGTCGACGACGGTCACCGGATTGCCCTGCGGGGGCCGGGGGACGATCGAGGGCCCCTTGACCGAGAAGGTGGCGCCCTGGAAGTTCACGTGGTGCAGCTTGCGGCGGTCGACGAACCGTCCGGTGGCCACGTCCCGTATCTCGGCGTCGTCCTCCCAGCTGTCCCACAGCTTCCGCGAGACCTCCGCGACCTCGCCCGCCTCCTGCCAGAGCTCGGCGGTGGGCGGCGCCGGCCGGCGCCCGACGAGCCGGGCCTCGGCCCCGCCCGGGAGACCTCGATCCGCCAGCCCGCCCGGCCCCGGCTCACCCAGTCGAGGGTGGCGACGGCGGCCTGGACGTGGAAGGGCTCGGTGTGCGTGGTGGTGACGGTCGGCACGAGACCGACCGACCGGGTCTCGGGCGCGACCCGGGCGAGCACGGCGAGCGCGTCGAGACCGGGCCCGCCGAAGGAGTCGTCATGGGTGAGGAAGTCGAGCGCGGCGGCCTCACCGAGCCGCGCGAGCGCGACGGTACGGGCGACGGGGTCGGCCCGGCCGGAGCCCGGAGCGAGCTCGGCGGCGAGGTGAAGCGGTCGGATGCTGGTCATACGGGGCTCTCTCAGGGATGGCGGGAAGCCGGCGGCGGCGGGAGGGCCGGGCCCGAGCAGGGCGGCCCCGGCCCCGGCGGAACACCGGGGCCGGCGCACGGCGGGGTCAGTTCTTGGTGCGGGGCAGACCGGGCGGGTTGATCTCCGACTTCGGCACGGCCTCGGCGCTCAGCCCCCAGCGCTTGAGGACCTGCGCGTAGGTGCCGTTCTCGATGATGTGGTCGATCGCGGCCGCGTAGGCGGCGACGAACCCGCTGTCCTTCTTCGTGGTGGCCGCGATCTTGCCCTGGAGCCCGGCGCCCGCCCCGGAGAACTTGCCGACGGTCTCGGTCTGTCCGGCGGAGGCCACGTGGTAGGCGACGGCGGGGTTGGGGCCGAGGTAGCCGTCGATCCGGCCGGACTGGAGGGCGAGGTAGTAGTCGGTCGTGTTGTCGTAGTACTTGATGTCGACGCCCTTGCGGCCGGCCTTCTCGTTCTGCTTGGACCAGTCGACGAGGATCTTCTCCTGGTTGGTGCCGGAGCCGACGGCGATCCGCTTGCCGGACACGTCCTCGGGGCCCTTCACCGTCCAGCCGGAGCCCTTCTTCGCCTCGAAGGCGAGGTCGTCGAGGCGGTAGGTGGCGAAGTCGTACTTGTCCTTGCGCTCCTCGGTGACCGTGACGTTGGAGAAGACCGCGTCGTACTTGCCGCTGTCCAGGCCGACGAAGAGGTTCTCCCAGGAGACCGGGTTGAACTCGGGCTTCAGGCCGAGGGTGTCGGCGACCAGGGTGGCGAGGTCGAGCTCGACGCCGATCAGCGTCTTGTCGTCGGTGGCGCGGAAGGCGAGCGGCGGATTGCTCTTGGCGGAGACGCCGATGATCAGGGTGCCTCTCTTGCGGACGGCCTCGGGCAGCTTTCCGGCCGCGGTCTCGTCCTTGGCGGTGTGGATCCGGTTCTGGTTCGGGCCCACGTTGATGCCGGTGTCCTTCTGGCCCTCCGGCTTGATCTCGGTGGTGGCGTCGCCCGCGCCGCAGGCGGTGAGGAGCCCGAGGGCGGTGAGCGAGGCGAGGGCGGTGAGGACGGTACGGCGGGTCTTCATGGCGATGCTCCTGTACGAAGGGAAGGGCTGGTCAGAGGACTTTGGAGAGAAAGGCGCGGGTCCGCTCGTGGCGCGGGGAGTCGAGCACCTCGGCCGGCGGCCCCTGCTCGACGATCCGGCCCTCGTCCATGAAGACCACGGTGTCGGCGACCTCGCGGGCGAAGCCGATCTCGTGGGTGACGACGATCATGGTGGTGCCGGAGGCGGCCAGGTCCTTGATGACGTCGAGGACCTCGCCGACGAGTTCGGGGTCGAGCGCGGAGGTCGGCTCGTCGAAGAGGAGCAGGCTCGGTTCGAGGGCGAGCGCGCGGGCGATGGCGACCCGCTGCTGCTGTCCGCCGGAGAGCTGCTTGGGATAGGCGTCCGCCTTGTCGGCGAGGCCGACGCGTTCCAGCAGGGCGAGGGCCGTGGCCTCGGCGTCCTTGCGGGGCCGCTTGAGGGCCGAGACGGGGGCCTCGACGATGTTCTCCAGGACGGTGAGGTGCGGGAAGAGGTGGAAGTTCTGGAAGACGAAGCCGATGCGGGTGCGCTGCTTGAGGATCTCGCGCTCGCGCAGCTCGTAGAGCTTGTTCCCGGAACGGCGGTAGCCCACGAGGACGCCGTCCACGCCGACGGTGCCGCTGTCGACCTTCTCCAGGTGGTTGATGGTCCGCAGCAGGGTGGACTTGCCGGAGCCCGAGGGGCCGAGGACGACGGTGACCTCGCCGGCCCGGACGTCGAGGTCGATGCCGCGCAGGACGTGGAGGGCGCCGAACCGCTTGTGGACGGCGCGGATCTCGACCTTGGCGGTGGAGACGTCGGCAGAGGCGGTGACGGAGCTCATCGAACGCTCCCCTTCGCGTAGTGGCGTTCGACGTAGTGCTGGACGACGGAGAGCGCGGTGGTGAGCAGGACGTACCAGGCGGTGGCGACCATGAGGAGCGGGACGACGCGTCCGTTGCGGCCGTAGACGACCTGGACCTGGTAGAAGAGTTCGCCGATCGCCATGACGGAGACGATCGAGGTGCCCTTGAAGAGCGAGATGATCTCGTTGGCGGCGTTGGGCAGGATCGAGCGCATCGCCTGCGGCAGCACGATCCGCCGCAGCTGCCGGAGCCGGGGGATGCCGAGGGAGGCCGCCGCCTGCAACTGGCCCTCGTCCACGGCGAGCACGCCGCCCCGGACGATCTCCGCCGCGTAGGCGGCCTGGTGCAGGGCGAGCCCGAGGACGGCGGCGCTCATCTCGCCGACGAGGCCCATCGTGTCGAAGGAGAGGAAGCTCGGTCCGAAGGGGATGCCGATGCTCAGTTCCTTGTAGAGGTAGGCCAGGTTGAACCAGAAGAGCAGCTGGACGATGAGCGGGATGGAGCGGAAGGCCCAGATGTAGCCGAAGGCGACCGACCGCAGGAACGGGCTGGCGGACAGGCGCATGAAGGCGAGCACGATGCCGATCGCGAAGCCGAGCGCGGTGCCGTAGAAGGTCAGCTGGAGGGTGACCCAGACGGCGCGGAGGATCGTCTCGGTGGTGAAGAAGGCGGCGAAGACGTCCCATTCCCAGCCGGGGTTGGTGACGAGTCCGTGGACGAACTGGACGAGCAGGACGGCGGTGACGACGACGGCCACCCAGCGCCAGGGGTGGCGCACCGGGACGACGACGAGCTCGGGCGCGGCGGCCTCGGGGGTCTTCGTGACCGGTGCGGCGGCGGGTGCGGCGGCGGGTGGATCGCTGGTGAGAGACATGGCGGTTCCTCGGAAAGGGGTCGGGCAGCGAGATTCAGACGCTCAGCGGGGCCGGGGGCCGACACGCCCGCTCACGCAGCAGGGTCAGGACGGCCCGCGCGGTGACGTCGTTCTGCCCGAAGGCGATCCCGCCGGTACGGGGCCGGGTGAAGCCGCTTCCGGCGCGGGTGGTGGTGTGCGGGCCGAGGGCGAAGCGGCGCGGGTGCGGGCGTCCGTCGTGTTCCACGATCCGGCCGTCGACGGGGTCGACGACGAGGAGGCCGCCGGCGGTGGTCCTGCTGCCCTCCTCGTACAGGGCGCGGAGCAGCGGGCTGCGGGTGAGCTCCAGGGTGGGTTCGGGGATCCGGGCCTCGACGAGGGCGCGGGTCTCGGTCCACTCCCCCGGCAGGGCGGCGGACTCGGCCCGGAAGAGGCCGCGTTCCTCGTCGGTCTCGACGGTGACCCGCGGACCGAGGAAGCGGACGACGCCGGCGCGGGAGAGCGCGAGGAGCTGCCGCAGCCGGGGGCCGGGCGGCCCGGAGGCGAGGTAGCTGAAGAAGCCGTGCCACCAGGGGTCGGGGTCCAGCCGCCTGCTGAGCCGCACGAGCTGGCCGTAGACGGAGAGGAGTCCGGCGAAGACGGCGGCGTCGGAGCTGTGGGCGGGGTCGTGGCGGCGGTTCAGGTCCGCGGTGACGTAGTCGCGCAGGCCCTGCTGGAGGGCTTCCGGGGAGTCGTAGCGGATGCCGTCCAGGGGTGGTCGAGGGCGTCGAGGTCGAGCCGGTCGGCGGGGTCGGGGACGGCGGCGGCGACGAGCGCGGCCAGCTCGGCCGAGCGCGGCGGGGCCTCCTCGTAGGCCTTCTCGAAGACGCTCCGGTCGAGCGCGGTCCGCTCGGGGTGGGTGGAGAAGAGCCGGTGGTAGTGGGCCCAGCCGAGTTCCTTGTCGATGAGCGGCCACACGTCGCGGCGGAAGTCGACCGGTCCGGTGCGCCGGAGCAGGGCGTCGGTCTGTTCGGCGCCGAAGAAGCGGGGCAGCGGGGGCCGTTCGCCGTCGAGGTCGTAGCCGATCTTCGAGTGGTACGGGACGCCCCGGCGCGAGCCGACGTACAGGACCGGCTCCTTGCCGGAGGGCACGTAGACGAGCTCGTCGCCCTCGCCCTCGTACCGTCCGCCGCGGCCCTCGGTGAGCAGCACCATCAGGTCGACGAAGGCGAGGCCGAAGCCGCGGACGAGGACGGGCTCGCCGGCGGGGACGGCGGCGAGGTCGCTGTCGGCGGTGAAGTCGGGCGGGAGGTGGACGAGCCCGTGGCGGGCGGCGAAGGCGGCGAGTTCCCGCTGCTCCCGGTCGGGTTCGGCTTCCTGGTGGCCGACGGTGAGGACGACGAGGTCGGCGAGGAGAGGGGCGTCGGCTCCCTCCAGCCAGACCCGCTGGCGTCCGTCGCGGGGGCCGCTGATCCGCAGGGCGGTGGTGCGGTGCTCGTGGACGGTGACGGAGGCGGGCAGGGCGGCGCGGGCCCGCTCGTACACCCAGCGCAGATAGGCGCCCTGCTGGGGGCGGCTGGGGAAGCTGCGACCGTCGATGGCGGCCCATTCGGCGAGGGTGGGTCCGGGGCGGACGGGTCCTTCGAGGTCGACGGTCTCGTCGGTGAACATGGTGACGTCGGCGGCCTCGGAGTTCATCCAGAGCAGCGGGGACTGGGCGGTGCGCCAGATCCGGCCGGGGCCGGGCGGGTGCGGGTCGACGAGGTGGACGTCGAGGGGCTCGTCCCCGTACAGCCCGGGGAGGTTGGCGGCGAGCCGTTCGAGGAGGCCGGTCCCCCGCGGCCCGGCGCCCACGATGACGAGGGAGGGGCGCGGGCTCATCGCGCACCGGCCGTTCCGCGGGCGTAGTGCCGCTCGACGTAGTGCTGGCCGATGCCGAGGACCGAGGTGACGGCGACGTACCAGAGGGTGGCGACGAGCAGCAGCGGGATGATCTCGTACGTGCGGTGGTAGATCAGCTGGGTCGAGTAGAGCAGGTCCTGCACGGCGATGACGGAGACGATCGAGGTGCCCTTGAGGGTGCCGATCAGCATGTTCCCGGCGGGCGGGACGATGGCGCGCATGGCCTGCGGCAGCACGATCCGGGTGAGCCGGCGCCACCGGCCGAGGCCGAGGGACTGGGCGGCCTCGATCTGGCCCCGGTCGACGGAGAGGATGCCGCCGCGGACGACCTCGGCGGCGTAGGCGGCCTCGTGCAGGGTGAGGCCGATGACGGCGACGGCGACGGGGCCGAGGAGGTTGACCGTGTTCACACCGAGGATCTGCGGGTAGAGCACGCCGATGTTGAACCAGAAGAGCAGCTGGACCAGGATCGGGGTGGACCGGAAGAACCAGACGTAGCCCCAGCTGACCGCGCGGAGCACCGGGTTGGCGGAGAGCCTGAGGACGGCGAGCAGGGTCCCGAGGACGAAGCCGAGGGCCATGACGAGGGCGGTCAGCCACAGGGTGAGGCCGAGGCCGCGCAGGACGGACGCGGAGGTGAAGTACTCGGCGACGACGTCCCACTGGAAGGCCTTGTTGCGCACGACCGAGACGAGCGCGAGGGCGAGCAGGACGAGGATGACGGCGGCGGCGGTCCACTGGCCGGCGCGGCGGGTGGGGACGATGCGCGGGGGCGGTTCTTCGGCCGGTGGGGCCGTGGAAGGGGTTTTGACGAGGGTCGCGGACATGCGAGGGCTCCGTGGATGCCAGAGGGCGGATCGAACACGGGGTGCGCCTTCACACGCGATGAGCCGCGGATCCGGGCCCCTCAGCCCGATCCGCCCTTCGAGGCTATGCGGTCAACACGGCCCGCTGTCAAGGCTGTCCGCACTGTGAGCCGTACGTCTCATCGCGGTTGACGCGGGACCGGATGCCTGTTCCACTGGGGCCATGCATCCGCAGCAGCTGGTCACGCGCTCCCACATCGACTTCGGTCGCGTGTGGTCCTCTTCCTGTTGAGCCGGTCCTCTGCTTCTCCCTGCCCGCGTGCTGTTTTCCGCGGCGCCTTCACACCGGGCCTCTTCCGAGCGCCTGAGCTCTCCCTCCCTCGCCTTGCCTCTTCTTCCTTCCTTCGTCCTGAAGGAGGGTTCCCTTCCTTCCTTCGTCCTGAAGGACCGTCATGACCTTCGCGTTGTCCGTGCACCGGACCACGACCACCGATCCCCTGGCCCGCCCGCTCCTCGACGAGCTGGCACACGAGTACATGACCCGGTACGGCTCCGCGCACGATCTGAGCCGCTACCCGGCGGCGGAGTTCGCCCCGCCGCACGGCGCCTTCCTGCTCCTCCTGGAGCAGGGCCGCCCGTGGCGGGCGGCGCCTACCGCCGCTACGACGAGGACACCGCCGAACTGAAGCGGATCTGGACGCACTCGGCGCACCGCAGGCGCGGGCTCGCCCGCCGCGTCCTGACCGTGCTCGAACGGGAGGCCGCCGCCCGCGGCTACTCCCGCGTCTATCTGACGACGGGGCCGCGCCAGCCGGAGGCCAAGGGCCTCTACCTGGCGAGCGGTTACCGCCCGCTCTTCGACGTGTCCGCCGATCCCGAGTCGATCGGCCCGCTGCCGTTCGAGAAATTCCTGGAGAACCCGAAACCATGAGAACGCGTACGACTTCCGGCACCGCGCGCACCGCCCTCGTCTTCTCCCTGATCACCGCGGCCGCGCTCGGCCTCACCGCCTGCGCGGGCGGCGAGCCCGCGACCGCCCGGCCGGGGCCACCGGAGCGCAGGGCGCCCTCCCACCGAGGACGTGGTCGCGGCGGTGAAGAAGAACGAGGCGGCGGCGAAGCTGCTCCCCGCCGAGGTGCGGCAGCGCGGCAGCCTGACGTTCGCCGCCTCGGTGGCGACCCGCCCAGCTCCGCGTACCTCCCGGACGGCAAGACCGTCGTCGGGGTGGACGCCGACTTCTCGGCCGCCGTGGCGAAGGCCCTCGGTCTGGAGCTGAAGCGCGAGGTGGTCGGCTTCGAGGCGATCCTGCCGGCGCTCGGCAGCGGCAAGTACGACGTCGGCACCGGGAACTTCGGCGTGACCGAGGAGCGGCGCAAGACCATCGACTTCGTGACGTACATCAACGACGGGCAGGGCTTCGCCGCGCGCGCCGACAGCACCCTGAAGGCGGTCACGGACCTGACCCAGCTGTGCGGCCTGAAGGTGGCCGTGAACGCGGGCACCACCTTCGAGCGGACCCTGGAGAAGAACAAGGGCCGGTGCGCGGAGGCCGGGAAGCCGGCGTACGAGGTGAACGTCTACAGCGAGACCGGGGCGATCTGGATGTCGCTCCAGCAGGGCCGCAGCGATGTCGTGATGAACACGATCAACGGCGTGCGGTACGCGGTGACGCAGCAGAAGAACCTGAAGTTCCTCAACGAGTACCGGCGCCTCGACGTCGGCTTCGCCTTCAAGAAGGGCACCCGCTGGCGCCGGCCTTCCAGGCGGCGGTGAACGGTCTGAAGGCCGACGGGACGTACGACCGGATCCTGAAGAAGTGGGGGTGACGGCCTCGGGCATCGAGACCTCGCGGATCTCCCCGCCGGAGATCCCGGCGCCGACGAAGTAGCGGCGCGGGCCCCGGCGGGGGGTGCCGACGGGGCGTCAGCAGTCGCAGCCGCAGTCGCAGTCCCCGCAGCAGCAGTCCCCTTCGCAGCAGGACGAGCAGTTGCCGCAGCAGTCACAGCAGTCACCGGGGTCGCACTGCTGGCAGAGTCCCTCGCGCCGCTGCCGGCTCCAGGGGTCCTCGAAGGTCCCGCAGCACATCTGGCAGGTGCAGGCGAGGCCGATCCAGAGGGCGCAGCCGGCGATCAGGCCGCGCCGGTTCGGCGGCTCGGGCGGGAGCGGGCCGCCGCCCCGCCAGGACCGCCCGGTCCGGGGGCCCAGGGACCGCCCGGACCGCCGGGCCCGCCGGGGGCGTACGGGTTGCCGGGGACGGGCCCGCCCGGCGTCGCGTACAGGTTCCCCGGCACCGGGCCGTGCCCGTGCGGCGCGCCCTGCCCGCGCCCGGCGTCCCGTGCGAGCAGCTCGTCGTGCCGAAGGCGCGGTCGACCGAGGTGCGCAGCTCGTGGGCGAGGAGGACGTGGGCGAGCTTGCCGTCGGCGAACTCGGCGTCCTTCAGGGCGAGGCGGATGCCGTGGAGGGCGTCGTCGGCGAGCCGGCGGGCCTCCTCGCGGGAGGTGCCGGTGGCGGTGAGCGGGTTCCAGGCGCCGGTCTCGGCGTCGGCGGCCTGGTCCTCGACGGCGTCGAGCAGGTGGGCGAGGCGGCCGAAGAGCCGGCCCGCCTCGGCGAGCGGCGCCGCGTTCCCGGGCCGTCCGGCGAGGACGGCGGTGTGCGCGAAGGCGGCCGCGGTCGCCGTCTCGGTCGGCTCGGTGACGGTGAGCAGCGGGGTGCCGGGTCCCGCGAGGGCCTCGATGCCGGTCTGGCGGTCGACGGCGTCGACGAGGACGGCGGTGTCGAAGCCGAGGTCCCGGCCGGTCCTGGCCCCGGCCTTGTCCCAGGAGCGGGCGACGCGGCGGGCCGCGGCGGCGACGGGCCTGCGGGCCAACAGGCCGTCCCGGTCGGCGACGTGGTCCCGTACCTTCGCGGAGGCGAGGACGAGGGAGACGGCGGCGGCGAGCCTGGCGCCCTCGCCGCGGGCGACGGGGCGGTTTTCATGGCGCGCAGGGCGCAGGGCCGGCCTTGCGGCGGCCCGCCTCGGTCACGCCGGTCTGAGCCTCCGTCAGAACGGAGACGATGAGCCCGTCGTAGTTGGTGACGACCCGGGCGAACTGACCGTGGTCGGCGCGCAGCGCCAGGCAGAGGCCGCAGAGATGGGCCATCCACTCGGTCTTGAGCCCGTCGGTGAGGCGATGGGTGCAGGGTCTGACGATGCCGAACAAGGACTCCCCGTGAGTCGTGTGCTGGGGTGGACGGAGGTCCGCCGAGCGGCCTCGCGGCATCGTAGCGAGCGGGTCCGTTCACCCGTACGCGCCCATCGTCACCCTTGTGACCCGACTTTCATATTTTCATCTGCATGGCCCTCCCTCAGGGCCCGCATACCGCAAGTTTCCTGACGAATCGCCAGCAAACGGCCCTCACGTTCTGCACCAGTACCGTCACGAATCTCCTGCGCGGCGGCTATCCACTTGGCGCGCGATCCGCATCATGGACGACGATAGGGATTGCGGAACCACAAATGACCGCGCTGAAAGGAGGCGTCCATGGGATCGGTGCGCAAGGCGAGTGCCTGGCTGGGACTCGTCGAGGACAACGACGAGCGTTACTACGACGACGAGTACGCCGACGGTGCCGAGGGCGGCGACGCCTGGGTGACGGACCCCCGGGTCCGGGTGGCCACGGACACCGCCGAGGAGCGGGGCCGCCGAATCGCCACCGTCTCCCCGGACGGCTTCCGGGACGCCCGCGGCATCGGCGAGCTCTTCCGGGACGGGGTTCCGGTGATCGTGAACCTCACCGCGATGGAGGGGAACGACGCCAAGCGCGTGGTCGACTTCGCCGCCGGCCTCGCCTTCGGTCTGCGCGGCTCGATCGAGCGCGTGGCGACGCGGGTCTTCCTGCTGACCCCCGCCGACACCCAGATCGTCACCGGCGAGTCGGGCCGCCGCCGACAGGACGGTTTCTTCAACCAGAGCTGAGCGGGCCCGCCGGCCCGGCCGGGCGCCTCCGACGGGGTCGGGTCAGTGCGCCGGGTGCCCCGAGCCGGCGGGCTCGATCGCTTCCGGGTCGCGGGCACGCGCGGCGCCCGGACGCCTCCGGCGCGACGGCCCGCTCCGACGCCGGGACGGGCTCCTCCGAGGGACCGGCGGGCGCCGCTTCCGGCGCCGCCGCCGACCCGGCCGCCGCCGCTGATCCGGTCGATCCCGCAGATCCGGCCGATCCGGCCGATCCGGCTGATCCCGCAGATCCAGCTGATCCGGTCGCCGCTGCCGATCCGGCCGACCACTCCGACCTCACCGACCCGGCCGACCGCTCCGACCCGGTCGATCCGGCCGACCACTCCGACCCAGTCGCCCCGGCCGCCCCCGTCGCGTCCCGAAGCTCCGCCTCCCCGTCCGGGCCCTCCGGGGACGCGAGTGCCACCCGGGCCTCCCGTGCGTCGAAGGCCTCCTCCGGGTCCACCGGGCACTCCATGACCTCCGGCAGTCGCCGGGCCATCAGCGCGCCGACGAGCAGCAGCCCGGCGCTCACGCAGAGCGTGACGTGCAGGCCGGTCACGAAGGAGTGACGGGCGGCCTGGTGCAGGGCCTCCCCCGCCGTACCGCCGAGCTGGTCGGCGACCTTGTACGCCTCGCCGAGCGAGTTCGCGGCGGCCCGGCTCGCCTCCGCGGGCACCCCGGGCACCGAGGCGAGCCCGGGGGCGTACGCCGCGTTCATCACGCTGCCGAGCAGGGCGATGCCCATGCCCGCGCCGAGCTGGTACGAGGTCTCGCCGATCGCGGCCGCGCCGCCCGCGCTCGCCTGCGGCGCCTCGCTGAGCATCGACTCGTACGCCGAGAAGAGCGTGGTCTGCAGGCCGAAGCCGAGCAGCACGAAGCCCACCGTGAGCAGCGCCGGCCGGTCGTGCTGCCCCATGAGGGTCAGCAGCAGCACGGCGGAGGCCGTGAGCAGGAAGCCCCAGCCGACCATCCGGCGCGGTCCGATCCTGCGCAGGGTGTACGAGCCGGTGGCGCCGGCGGCCATGGCGGCGAAGGTCAGCGGGAGGAGCCGGAGGCCGGTCTCCAGGGGGCTGAGGCCCAGGACCAGCTGGAGGTACTGGATGGCGATGAGCTCCAGGCCGACCAGGGCCAGCATGCCGATGACGATGCAGCCGACCGAGGTGGTGAAGGCCGCCCGGGAGAAGAGCCGCACGTCGATCAGCGGGTGCGGGCGCCGCTTCTGCCGCCGCACGAAGAGGACGAGGGCGCGGCGCCGAGCAGCAGCGGGCCGGCGGTCGGGAGGGCGAACAGCGGGTCGCCGGCCCCGGCGCGCTTGACGCCGAGGACGCAGGCGAGCACACCGGCGGCGGCCATGAGCGCGCCGAGCACGTCCCAGGGCCCGTCGGTGGCGCCCCGGGACTCGGGAGGAGGCGGCGGCCGAGCGGCAGGATCAGTGCCATCAGCGGGATGTTGATGAGGAAGACGGAGCCCCACCAGTAGTTCTCGACGAGGAAGCCGCCGAGCACGGGTCCGGTCGCGGCCCCGATCGCCGCGGTGGCGGTCCAGATGCCGATCGCGGTGGCGCGCTCCCGCCGGTCGGGGAAGACCGTCCGGATGAGGGAGAGCGTGGCGGGCATGATCATGGCGCCGCCGACGCCGAGCAGCGCACGGGCCCCGATGAGGACCGCGGAGTCGGTGGCGAGCGCGGCGACCGCCGAGGCGATGCCGAAGAGCCCGTAGCCGAGGAGGAGGACCCTGCGTCTGCCGACCCGGTCGCCGAGGGTGCCGAAGAGGATCAGCAGCGAGGCGCACACCAGGGGTAGGCGTCGACGATCCAGAGCAGCGCGGTGGAGCTGGGGCGCAGGTCCTCGGTGAGCGAGGGGACGGCGACGTGGAGGATGGTCGCGTCGAGGGCGACCAGGAGGAGGCTGACGCAGAGGACGACGAGTACGGCCCAGCGGTTGGCTCCCCCGCCGGCGGCGGTACGTGATCGTGCTCGGGCCGTGTTCGTCCGCGTCATGTACGCACCTCCCAGTGAAGCTCTCGCGCTCGGCGGGCCCCGACCAGGGCTTATACCCCCGGGGCGGCCCGGCATCGACGGGCGAGTGAGCCGTCAGCGTACGCGAGTTCAAGGCCCGAGCGCGTGGCGCAGCTCTCACCCCGGCGGACCTCCTGGTGTGGCGTACGCCACTCGGCGGGGACCGCGCGTCGCATGGAATTCCGCACGGACGTCTGTTTGAGGAAATTCCCGTGCGTTCAAACACGCTTCCGGAATCCGCCCTCGTGTCAATAGGGCCGAAGGTCGTCGGATTTCCCGACGGACGCCTGGAATAGACCACTCGATGAGACCCACTCCACATCACACGATCATCACGAAGGGAGCGGAACGACCGGGTCTGCTTCTCACTCCCTGTAACGTCGATTGGGTGCGTACCGACATCTTTGCCCGGCTGGACCGGGAGCCGGAACCGCCGAAGATAGAGGTCCCGCGGATGACCCGCACGCGTCTCGCCCTCTTCGGCGGGACGTCGGCGTTCTATCTCGCCATCGTCGTGGCCGTCCTGCTGTCGACGTGGCTGGTGACCCTCGACTGGAAGATCATGCTCTTCCGGCCGTACCAGCAGTGGCCCGAGATCCACGGTTTCCTCGACTACTACGTCGTCCTCGGCCAGCGCGGCCCCACGGCCGTCATGGTGGCCGCCTGGCTGGGCTGGCGCTCCTGGCGCCAGCACACCCTGCGCCCGCTGCTGTGCCTCGGCGCCGCCCTCCTGCTGCTGAACGTCTCGGTGGGCGCGGTCAAGATCGGCCTCGGCCGTCTGGGACCCCACTACGCGACCCAGGTCGGCTCCGCGGAGCTCTTCGGGGGCGGCGACATATTCCCCTCAGGGCACACCGCGAACGCGGTCGTGACCTGGGGCATCCTGGCCTATCTGGCGACCACCCCGAGAGCCCGGCGCTATCTGTCGGCCCTCTCCGCGGTGGTCGCGCTCGGCGTCGGCCTCACCACCGTCTACCTGGGCACGCACTGGCTGAGCGACGTGCTCCTCGGCTGGGCGGCCGGGCTCCTCGTGCTGCTCGCGCTGCCCTGGTGCGAGCCGGTCCTGGCCGTGGCGGAGGCCTGGATCCTCGCCGCGCGCGACCGGGTGCGCGAGCGGCTGCGGGACCGCCGCCGGCTCGTGCCCTCGCTGCCCGTGGCCTCCGGAGGGCCGCGCCCCGCCTTCTTCCCGCCCCGCCCGGCCCCGTCCGAGGAGCAGGCCAGGAGCCCGTCCGGGAGCCCGTGGCGGTGGCGGCGGCGGCGCGCGCCGGTGACCCGCGGCTGATCCGCACCCCTCCCGCGTACGCGAAAGGGCCCCGGCCACCTCGGCCAGGGCCCTTCCGCGTACGGTCCCGCGGATTCCTCAGCCGACCCAGCAGCGCGTGACGCCGCCGTCCTCGACCTCGAAGTTGATGCGGCCCGACAGGTACTCCATGGTGATGATCGAGCCGGGCGGCAGGGACCGGACGACCCGCCAGCCGCGGGTCCTGGCGAGCCGCTCGGCCGCCTCGGCGTCGAGGCCCACGTAGGACTCGGGGGCGTCGCGAGGCGGTTGGGGCGTGCGCGAAGTGGGTGACATGAACCTCACGTTAGTCCCTCGGCGGTCACGCTTGTGTCACAAGTTCTCGACATATGTTCGGACCGCCCGCCGCCCGTCACGGGCCGGGTTTCCGACTATTTCTCCAGTAATTCGGAACGGTGCCCGGCAGTTCCCACGAAGGGTCCGGAAGTGCCGTCGAGGGGCCTTCAATTCCGCACTTCCCGCGAGTCCGCCCCGAATTGCCTCCGCGACGCGCACCCGAGGCGCACACTCTTTCCTTACACAATGCTTACGCTGTCCCAACGCCCGGAGACGCGGAGCCGGGAGGACGGCGAGGCGGAGGCAGCGTTGGGCAACGGGACAGCGACCGCGGCCGTCGAATCGGCCCGGCCACGGCACGGGCGCATCCTGATCGACTGGCTCACCACGACCGACCACAAGAAAATCGGCCATCTCTATCTGGCCACTTCCTTCGTCTTCTTCCTGCTCGCCGGGCTCATGGCGATGCTGATGCGGGCCGAGCTGGCCCGCCCGGGGCTCCAGCTCGTCACGAACCTGGAGTTCAACCAGGCCTTCACCCTGCACGGCACGATCATGCTGCTGCTCTTCGCCACGCCCACCTTCGCCGGCTTCGCGAACGAGCTGGTGCCGCTGCAGATCGGCGCGCCCGACGTCGCCTTCCCGCGGCTGAACATGTTCTCGTACTGGCTGTTCCTCTTCGGCGGCCTGATGGTGCTCGGCTCCCTCCTCACCCCCTCGGGGCCCGCCGCCTTCGGCTGGACCGCCTACGCCCCGCTCAACAGCCTGGAGCGGTCACCGGGCGTCGGCGTCGACCTGTGGATCATGGGGCTCGCGCTCTCCGGCTTCGGCACGATCCTCACCTCGGTGAACTTCCTCGCCACCATCGTCGGCATGCGGGCACCCGGCATGACCATGTTCCGGATGCCGATCTTCACCTGGAACGTCCTCTTCACCGCGGTCCTGGTGCTCGCCGCCTTCCCCGTCCTCGCGGCGGCGCTGCTCGTCCTGGAGGCCGACCGGCGCCTCGGCTCCGTGGTCTTCCAGCCCGAGAACGGCGGGGCGCTGCTCTGGCAGCACCTCTTCTGGTTCTTCGGGCACCCCGAGGTCTACATCATCGCGCTGCCGTTCTTCGGGATCATCAGCGAGATCATCCCGGTCTTCGCCCGCAAGCCGATCTTCGGGTACGCGACGCTGGTCGGCGCCACCATGACGATCACCGGCCTGTCGGTCGTCGTCTGGGCCCACCACATGTTCGCCACGGGCGCGGTGCTCCTCCCCTTCTTCTCGATGCTCTCGTTCCTCATCGCCGTGCCCACCGGGGTGAAGTTCTTCAACTGGACCGGGACGATGCTGCGGGGCTCGCTCTCCTTCGAGACCCCGATGCTCTGGTCCGTCGGCTTCCTGGTGTCCTTCCTCTTCGGCGGGCTCACCGGCGTCATCCTCGCCTCGCCGCCGATGGACCTCCACGTCACCGACTCGTACTTCGTGGTCGCCCACTTCCACTACACGGTCTTCGGCACGGTCGTCTTCGCCACCTTCGCGGGCTTCTACTTCTGGTGGCCCAAGTTCACCGGCCGGATGCTCGACGAACGGCTCGGGAAGATCCACTTCTGGACCCTCTTCATCGGCTTCCACACCACCTTCCTGGTGCAGCACTGGCTCGGCGCGGAGGGCATGCCCCGCCGGTACGCCGACTACCTGGCGGCCGACGGCTTCACGGCGCTCAACACGGTCTCCAGCATCGGCGCCTTCCTCCTCGGCGCGTCCACCCTGCCGTTCCTCCACAACGTCTGGCGGACCTGGCGGTACGCGGAGAAGGTCGACCTCGACGACCCCTGGGGCTTCGGGCGCTCCCTGGAGTGGGCCACCTCCTGCCCGCCGCCCCGGCACAACTTCGTCTCCGTGCCCCGGATCCGCTCCGAGGCGCCCGCCTTCGACCTCCACCACCCCGAGTTCGCCGCGTACGAGCGGATGCGGCTCAGCGCCCCGGCCGGTCCAGGGCCCGGGACAGACGGTCCCTGAGCGCCCGCACCGCCTCCGTGAGCTCCGGCGGATCGAGCACCTCGAAGTCGAAGCCCATGAACATGACGTGGAACACCATCATGTCCAGACCGGACGCCCCCGTCCGCAGCAGACAGGCGTCCTCGCCGTCCGCCGTCAGGACCCCGTCCAGCGGGCCGACGACCGCGGCCGCCTCCGCGAGCGGCGCGAAGAGCCGGACCGTCGCCTCCGTCGCGTAGGCCGCGCCGGACACCCCTTCGCCACATAGGCCGCCAGGTCCTCGGCGGGCGGCTCGCGGGGCGGGAAGCGGGGGCCGTGCGGCGGGCCGGCTCCAGCCGGTCGACCCGGAACGTGCGCCAGTCGCCCCGGTCCAGATCCCAGGCGACCAGGTACCAGCGCCGCTCGGTGCAGACCAGCCGGTGCGGCTCGACGACCCTGCGGCTCGCCTTCCCGCCGTGGTCGCGGTACTCGAAGCGGAGCCGCTCGCTGTCCCGGCAGGCGTTGGCCAACTCCGTCAGGACCGCCGGGTCGACCCGCTCCCTCGGGGTACGCATCAGGGGCACCGTGAAGGCGTTCAGCGCCCCGATCCGGCGCCGGAGCCTGCCCGGCAACACCTGCTCCAGCTTCGCCAGGGCCCGTACGGAGCTCTCCCCGATCCCTCGACCCCCTGCCCGGCGGCGGCCCTCAGCCCCACCGCCACCGCGACGGCCTCCTCGTCGTCCAGCAGCAACGGCGGCAACTCCGCCCCCGCCCCGAGCTGGTACCCCCCGCCCGTCCCCGGACTCGCGTGCACCGGATACCCCAGCTCCCTCAGCCGGTCCACATCCCGCCGCACCGTCCGCGCCGTCACCCCGAGCCGCTCCGCCAGCTCCCCACCCGACCACTCCCTGTGCGCCTGCAGCAGCGACAGCAGCCTCAACAACCGCGCGGACGTCTCCAACATGCCCCCGAGTCTGCCAGCGCCCACCCCCACCGCGCGCAACCGTCCCGCCGGGGCGGTGCCCACCGCCGCCGGGCCACCGCTGCCCCGTTGTGGGCCGCGCCCCGCTGGGCCTGTGCCTGCGCCCTCGCCGCCCCGTTGTGGGCAATCGTTCCGCTGGGGCGGAACGGGTGGGCACAACGGACCCGCGCCCTGCCGGCGCCAGAGGCTTCCGATCCTGGACCCGCACCCCGTGCACAGCTCCATGGGGTGCGGGTCCAGGCGCCGGAACGCGGAGGCGCCGCTAGAGGGCGCCGTCCGTGTGCCCACCCGTCCCGCCCAGCGGGACGATTGCCCACACGGGCAGCGGGCACAGGCCAGCACAGTGCGGGCCCCACACGGGCACGGGGCGACGCCCGGCAGGGCGCGGGCCCCACGGGGGCGGGGCGAAGCGCTTCGTCCCGTAGGGGTGTAAGGCCCTCGAATGGGTGGTGGTGGCGGGGAGGGGTCGCTCGCGTGGGGACGGGGTCAGCGGAGGCGGCGGACCATTCGCCCCGCACGGGCCTTCTGCGCGTAGACCGCGTCGATGAGGCGGCCGACCGCCCGGTGGACGCGGGCCCGCGCGGGCGGGTGGGTGCGCCGCCCGCGCCCCGGGTGAGGAGCTCGGTCCAGAGGGCCTCGTGGCGGGCGGCGATGCGTGTGGGGTCGAAGCGTTCGGAGGAGACGAGGGCGGCACGGCCGGTCTTGGCGCGGAGTTCGTCGTCCTCAACGAGCGCGCGGAGGGCGGCGGCGACCGCGGCGACGTCGTCGACGGGGACGAGACGTCCGTCGACCCCGTCCTCGATGATCTCGCGCGGCCCGTGGGGGCAGTCGGTGGAGACGACGGGCAGTCCGCACCGCATCGCCTCGACGATGGTCATGCCGAAGGACTCCCGCTGCGAGGTCACCGCGGCGATCGAGCCCTTGACCCATTCCGGTTCCATCGAGGTGACCGTCCCCATGAGGAAGACCTGCCCGCCGAGCCCGAGGGCCTCGATCTGCCGGGCCAGCGGGCCCTTGAGGTCCTGGACGGCGTCGCCGGAGCCGTAGATCCGCAGCTTCCAGTCGGGGTGGTCGGCGGCCACGGACGCGAAGGCGTCGATCAGCAGGTCGTAGCGCTTGACGTGGGTGAGGCGGCCCGCCGCGACGACGGTCCGGGACGCGGGGTCGGCGGGCGGCCCGGCGGGCGCGGGCACGCTGTTGGGGACGGACTCGATGCGCACGCCGGGCAGGCGGAGCTTCCGGTAGGCGCGGGCGTCGGCCTCGGTGACCGTGGTGACGGCGTCGAGGAGCGCGTACTCGTGGCGGATGTCGCGGCGCAGCCGGTAGCGGTGGCCGTCGAGGATCAGGTGTTCCTGGCCGACGAGGACCGGCCCCCGGCGGGCCTGCCGGGCGAGGTGCACGTTGAGTCCGGGGCGGGTGCCGACGAGGACGTCGGCCTCCACGCCGCGCAGGTGCTCCCGATGCGGGCGTCGGTGAGCGCGCTGTACTGCTTCCAGCGGCCGTCGCCGCGCGGGAAGACCTCGGCGGGCCGGTGGAAGTCGGGGTGGTCGCCGTCGTATCCGGGACTGTCCTTCCGCAGGTCGACGAGGTGACGCAGGGTGACACCGGCCGGCAGGCCGAGGATCGGGCGGTCACGGTGGCGGAACACCGAGACGATCTCGACCTCGTGGCGTTCCGCCAGTTCCTCGGCGAGGGTGAACGTGGTCCGGATCGTCCCGCCGTAGTGGTAGCCGTTGTGGAGCAGAAAAGAGATACGCATCGCGCCGCCGGTTCCCCGGTCAGTCGGTCAGTCGGTCGGTGCCCGACTGTACTGCCGGGGCCGGGGCGCCGCTCACGGGCGGTAGCCGAGCTGGGGTACGGTCGCGCAGTTCTCCGTCATGTCGCCCTGGCTCACCCAGCCCCGCCCGTCCTGCCAACGGGCCACGGACAGACAGGTGTTGCGGGTCGCGGGCGGCCGGGCCAGGTGCTCGAACCGTACGGGAAGGAGCAGTCCGCGCGCGGTGTAGGGCTCCGGACGGTTCATGAAGCCCTCGACGCAGCTCCGGGTGAGCGCGCCCCCGGCGAGGCAGGAGCGGGCCGCGTCGGTGAACCACATCGCCGCCGCCCATCCTTCCAGCTGCCACTGGGACGGGGGCCGGTCGCCCATCGCCGTGCGGAACGCGCGGACGGCCGGATGTCCGGTGTCCTCGTAGTTCCGGCTGGAGCCCGTCACCCACAGCGAGGCCCGGCAGCCGGGGCGCGGGCGTAGTCGTCGGGGACGGCCGAGGACCAGTTCTGCACGTTGGTGACCTTGGCGGCGACCCGGACCCCGAGCGTCTCCATCGCCTCGCACAGCCGCACGTTGCCGTGGGTGTCCATCGCGTCGAAGAGGAGGTCGGCGTGTTCGGCCCGCAGATCGGCGGCGACGGCGCGGAAGTCGGGCAGGGCGAAGTCGACCTGTTCGTCGACGACCCGGTAGCCCTCGGCGCGCAGTCCGCGGGCGACCAGCCGGGCGTAGGCGGCGGAGGCGGCCTGGTTGTAGGAGACGACGGCGGCGGTCCGCGCGCCCAGCTTCTCGTGGAAGTACCGGTAGACCTCGGTGCCGCCGTAGAGCGTGCCGTCCCAGCCGGGTGCGCGGCCGGTGCGCGGGGCGGAGCTGCCGTAGATGCCGTAGAGGTGCGGATAGGTGTCGTAGGCGGGGGTGAGGGCTGGCCGCCGATGTCGGGGACCCCGGCCCTGGCGACGAGGGGGGCGCCCGCGTAGTCGAGGGCGGTGGTGGCGACGAGCGCGAAGACGCCGCGCTCGTCGACGAACCGGTGCACGCACGCGTTGTTGCCGACGCCGCTTCCGCCGTCGTCGCAGGTCTCGACCTCGATCCGGCGGCCGTCGATGCCGCCGTGCGCGTTGAGGGCGTCGAACCAGGCGCGGGCTCCGTCGCGCGGGCCGGTGAAGGTCTGGCCGCCGACCGGGCTGGTGGCGCTGGTGATGATGCCGACGCGGAGCGGCTCACCGCCGGAGGGGTTGGCGGTGGGCCGCGTCTGGAAGGCGCTCTCCGGGAGCCGGCTGCCGCAGCCCGTGAGGAGTGCGAGCAGCAGGGCCAGGAGCAGCGCCGCGGCCGTCTCAGCAGCCCGGGACGGTGACACCGCTCAGCTCGACCAGGCCGCACAGGGTCTTCACGGAGACCTTCCAGGTGTCGTTCTGGAGGACGGAGGTGCCCTTCGCGCCGGGCAGGGTCGGGGTTCCGCCGACCAGCAGGTCGTAGGTGACGTCGGCGCCGGTGGCGGAGGTGAACTGGATGCCGGTGACCTTCGCGGCGGTCATGGCCGCGTTCTTGTCGCCGGCGAAGGCGCCGAGCACCGGCCGCATCTGTTCCCCGTTCTCCAGGAGCCCCACCTTCTCGGCGACGGGTGTCCTGGGGTCGAAGAACGCCGTCCAGTTCTTGGTGATCCGCGCCTTGGCGGCGACCGGATCGGTGGGGGCGGAGGCCTGCGGGGACGAGGAGGAGGCGGCGGAGGGGGGCGAGGACGTGCCGCCGCTCTTCCCGCCGTCGTCGTTCGAGCAGCTCGCGAGGGCGGGGGCCAGGGCGAGGACGGCGACGGTCCCGAGCACCGCGAGACGGGAGCGTCCACCGCGTCGTACGACATCCATCTGGCTCACCACCGGGCGTCCCTCCAGTCCGGAGAGGCTGGTGTTTCCAGGGTGGGACGGATCAGGGCATAGTGCAAGGAAAAGGACCGGAGAGGAGACGAGGGAGGCCTCCGTGCCGACATCGCGGATCCTGCTGTGGAGCGGTCTCGCGGCGGCCGCCGGGGGCGCGGTGCTCTGCGCGCTCGGCTGGTACGGGATCTCCGGCGAGCGCTTCGCGGAGCGCCAGCTGCCCTATCTGGCCTCGTGCACGGTGCCGGGGGCGGCGCTGATCGTGGCGGGCGCGGTCCTGGCCGGGGCGGCCGCGCTGCTCCCCGGGCGCCCTCCGGAGCCGCGGCCCGCCGAACCGGAGGAGACTCCCCGCCGTCCTCGGACGGCCCCTCCTGCGGGTCCCGGGCGGGACCCTCGCGCACGCCCGGACTGCCCGCTGGTGGCGGGCAAGCCGGAGGCCGTGCCGGCGGGGGACGCGGAGCTCGCCCCCTGCCCGGTGTGTGAGCCGTGGCCTCCCTGACGTACGAGCTGACGCTCGCCGGCCTCGCGGTCGGCAGCGCCGCCGCGCTCACCGGCATCGGACTGGTCGTCACCCACCGGGCGACGGGCGTCCTGAACCTGGCGCACGGCGCGGTCGCCATGGTCTGCGCGTACGTGCTCCGCCAGCTGGTGGTGGGCTGGGGCTGGCCGCTGCCCCTGGGCGCCCTGGTCACGCTCCTGCTGTTCGCCCCGCCCTCGGGCTCGCGCTCGACGCCGGTGTCTTCCGCCCCTGGCGCGCCGCGCTCGAACCCGGCGCGGACCCTGGTGGCGACGATCGGCGTCTTCGTCCTCCTGGTGGGCGGGGCGGTGCTGCTGTGGGGCCCGGGGCGCGGGACGACGCGCCCGTGCTGCTCGGCGACGACCCGTGGGCGCGGCTCGCGGCGGTGGCGGCGCCGGCCTGTCTGGTGGGGGCGGTGACCCGGTGGACGCGGTTCGGCCGGGAGCTGCGGGCGGTGGTGGACAACCGGCCGCTCGCCGTCCTGGCGGGGATCGACGCGGACCGGGTCGCGGCGGCGGGCTGGGCGTTCGGCGCGTTCACGGCGGGGCTCACGGGGTGCTGCTCGCCCCGTACGTACGGCTCGACCCGTACGGGATGCCGCTGCTCGTGGTGGAGGTGATCGCGGTCGCGGTGATCGCCCGGATGCGGTCGCTGCCGGTGGCGGTCGGGGCGGCCCTGGCGATCGGCGTGGCCCAGGCGCAGCTGACCCGGCTGCACCCGGAGGGCTGGGCGGGGCCGCTGCTCCGGGCCGTCGGGGCGAACCTGTTCGTGGTGGCGCTCCTGGTGGCGGCGCTCGTCCTGCCGGGCGTCGGCGGCGAGGGCCGGGACGCCCTGCCGCCCCCGGCGCGGGCCACCCGGGTCCCCGCGCCCTTGTGGCCGGTCGTCGGCGTCCTGTTCCTGCTCCCCTGGGCCTGGCGGGCTCCGACCTGCACACGGCGGTCCAGGTGCCCGCGCTCGCGGTGGTCCTCCTGTCCCTGGTCGTGGTGGCGGGCCGGGGCGGTCAGATCGCGCTGGGCCAGGCGGCGTACGCGGGCCTCGGCGCCCTGTTCACGGCGCTCCTGGCGACGGCGGGGTCCCGGCCCTGGCCGCGCTGGGCCTCGCGGTGCCCCTGGTGGCCGTGACCGGTCTGGTGACGGGCGGCCGGCGATCCGGCGGCACGGCCTGGCCCTCGCCCTGGCGACCCTCGCCGTGGGGTGGCGGTGAGCCGTTTCGTCCTCACCCAGCCGTACGCGACGGCGGGCCTGGCGCTCGACCGCCCGGCGGGCTTCTCCGACGACCGCGCCTACTACGCCCTGGAGCTGCTCGTCCTGGCCGGCTGCCTGGCCCTGGTGGCGGCCCTCCGCCGGGGCCGCACGGGCCGCGCCCTCGCCGCCCTGCGCGACCACGAGCCGGGCGCCGAGGCGGCGGGCGTCCCGTCCCCGCCTCAAGCTCCTCGCCTTCGTCCTCGGCGCCGCCCTGGCCGCCCTCGGCGGCGGCCTCCTCGGCATGGGCCTGCGCGCCTTCGACCCGGAGCAGTACGACCCGGTCCGCGGCCTCCTCTGGTTCGCCGCCGTCCTCGTCCTCGGCGCCGACAGCCTCCTCACCCCCTGGCCGCCGCCGCCCTCCTCACCGCACTCGACGCGGGCCCCAAGCAGGCACGGCCGCCGCCCTCGTCGGCCTCCTGGCCACCCTGACGGGCCGGCTCCCCCACTGACGCACCTGCTGCCCCCGGCCCGGCGGACGCCCGCGGGAGCCAGGGGCTCCCCGTCCACGCCCCGCGCCCCCGACCGGTCGGGCCGGAGGCCGGACGCGCCCCGCGCCGCCGCGCCCGGCGACGGCCCCGTGCCCCGTACGGGACTCCGCGCCCACGACCTCAGCTTCACCCACCCCGGAGGGGTCGCCGCCCTCTCCCACGTCACGCTCGTCCTCGCGCCCGCCCGCGTCACGGCGCTCGTCGGGCCCAACGGCGCCGGCAAGAGCACCCTCTTCGACTGTCTGGCCGGGACGCTGCGGCCCGCCGGGGCAGGGCAGGATCACGCTCGACGGGGCCGACATCACCGCGCGGCCGCCCACGCCCGGACGCGTCTCGAGGTCGCCCGGACGTTCCAGCGGCTCGCCGTCTTCCCGTCGCTCACCGTCGAGGAGAACGTCCGGCTCGGCGCGGAGCGGGGCGGCGGGCGGCGGGACCCGGCCGCCGTGGAGCGGAGCCTGCGGCTGCTGGGCCTCGCCGGGCCCGTACGGCACCGGCCGGCGGCGGACCTGCCGACGGGGACGCTGCGCCGGGTCGAGCTGGCCCGCGCGCTGGCCGGACGGCCGCACACGCTGCTCCTCGACGAGCCGGCCGCCGGGCTCGACGCCGCCGAGACGGCCGCGCTCGCCCGGATCCTGGCGGCCCTCGCGGCGGACGGCCTGACCGTCCTCGTCGTCGAGCACGACCCGGACCTCGTCTCCGGGATCGCGCACACCGTGCACACCATGGAGGGGGCCGGATCCTGTCGTGAGCGTCGAGATGGCCCTGCGCGCCGCCCGGGTCCGCTACGGCCCCTGGAGGCCCTGCACGGCCTCGACCTGCCCCTGCCGGCCGGGACGGTGACCGTCCTCCTGGGCCGCAACGGCGCGGGCCGGACGACCGCCCTGCGCGCCCTCGCCGGGACGGTGGGCCTGTCGGCGGGCCGGGTGGAGTGGCGGGGGCCGACGTGACCCGTCTGCCGGCGCACGCGCGGAGCGCCGCGGGCTGTGCTTCGTACCGGACCTGCGGGCGGTGTACGCGGGCCTCACCGTCACGGAGAACCTCGCCCTCGCCGCGCCCGGCGCCACCGCCCCGTACCCCGAGCTCGTCCCGCTCCTGTCCAGGACCGCCGGGACGCTGTCCGGCGGGGAGCGCCGGATGCTGGCGGTCTCCCGCGCGCTGCTCGCACGCGCGCGCGTGGTGCTGGTCGACGAGCCGTCGCTCGGCATGGCCCGCCGGTCGCGGCCCGTACGTACCGGATGCTCGCGGCGCTCGCCGTGGAGCGCGGGGCGGCCGTGGTCCTGGCCGAGCAGCGCGTACCGGACGGGCTGCCGCCCGGTTCGCTCGTCCACGAGCTGCGGCGCGGCTCCCGCGCGTCGAGCGGCGAGCCGCCGAGTACCGGTGAGCCCTCAGAGCGGGTCGATCCGCAGCATGGTGCCGACGACGATCCGGTTCGGGTCGGGTCCGATCAGGCTCCGGTTCGCCGCGTACAGCGCCTGCCAGCCGCCCTTGACCGCGAAGCGGCGGGCGATCGAGCCGAGCGTGTCGCCGGCCTGCACGGTGTGGACGCGCCCGGACAGGCCGTACCGCCGGGAGCAGACGGGCCAGGCCCCCAGCCCTGGGTGCGCAGCACCTCCTCGGCGACGGTGATCTGCCGCTGCCGGGTCGCCAGGTCGGCGCGCGGGGCGTACTTCAGGCCGCCGTGCCCGACCCAGGTGGGGTGCCAGAACTGGAGCCCGCCGTAGAAGCCGTTCCCGGTGTTCGCGTTCCAGCGTCCGCTGCTCTCGCACTCGGCGACGCACCCCCACGGCCACTGGTCCTTCGCGCAGGCGTACGAGGGCACGGCGGCGGCCGGGGCCCCGAGGACGCGGAGGCGGCTTCCCCGAGCGCGTCCGACACGTCCTGGAGCGCGGCGGAGGCCTCTTCCGGGCCTCGGCGGACGCCTCCCGGACGACGTCCGAGGCGGCGGGCGCGTCCCCGGGCCGGAGACGCGTCCCTGGCCAGGGCGGATGCCGGGGCCAGGGCGAGGCGCGGCGCGGACGCCGCCACGAGGGAACCCGCTGTCCAAAATCGGATCTTCGACATCGGGAAGGCTAGGCAGCGCCTCCGCGCCCCCGGCCCGTGCCGCGCGGAACACTGTTCACACCCCACCCGGTCGGAGTCACGCGCCCCCTCGCCCGTGCCGCGGGCAACTTGCCTCGCTTCCACGCGTGACCCCGGCCGAGGCTGACCCGTTGAACTCGGCATGAGGCGCCCGGGAACGGCCCGGCGTCCCCCCGTACCGAGTCCAGGGAGCCCCCCGTGCCGCGCATGCTCGACGTCAGCGAGGACGTACGCGCCGAGATCGGCGACGAAGAAGCGGACCGGCTGCTCGCCGGCGACAACGCCCCGGGCAGCTACGACTGCACCTCCTGCCGCACGCCGGGGGACTCCGAGCAGGAGCGCACCAGCACGGTGCTGTTCGTCGGCGAGGAGACCGCGGTCCTCGCGTTCGCCCACGCCACCTGCATCCCCTCGCAGGTCGTCCGGGTCGCCGAGGAGCAGCTCCAGGGCGCCGTCGCCTCCATCACGGCCTCCGACGCGGCCGACGCGCTCTCCGCCTCCCACCCCGAGCAGGCCGTGCTCGGGGTGACCAGCGGTCTCGTCCTGATCCAGGGCGAGCTGCACCCGGCGCTCGTCGTGGAGCCGACCGCGCCGGTGGCCCGTCCGGGTTCGGACGGGCTCACCGACGAGTTCCTGCCGCTCCTGTCCGAGCAGGGCTTCCAGCCGGTCATGAGCCTCGACGAGACGCCGGCGGCGCTGCCGGGCTGGTCGGTCCTGGTCGCCATGGGCCAGCTGCACTCCGTGCTCCAGCCGGGGCCGGGCGGTGCCGGCCAGGCCGCCTGGTGGCAGGCGCACCAGCCGCTCCAGGTCACCGAGGGCTGGCGGGCGGCGGCCAACAAGTCGCACACGGTCCTGGTCTTCGCCGCCCCGGTGGGCTCGATCGGCCAGCAGCCGCGCGAGGACCTGCTGCGCGACGCCCTGGAGAAGGCCGCCGCGAACGGCCGCCTGGTGGCCGCCGCGATGCCGCTGGCCGGCACCTGATGGAGGACCGCAGGCCCGGCATAGGGTGGGCGCGCGTCCCCGGGGCGGGTGTTCCGACCGTGCCGCGCCCCGCGGCGCTCCCCTTCGGAGAGCCGCCCGCATCCGACGGGCGGCGGGGTCGTTGGCACCTACGTGCACCCATACGACCCGTTCCTCCAGCCGTATCCGAACCCGATCCCTCCGATGCGCCCCGCGCGGGACGTCTCGGGGCCCTTCGCCCACGCCGATCTTCGACGCCCTGTACTCGGAGTACCGCAGGTCGTTCCGTACGCTGCCGGGCGACCGCAGCGGTGAGGAGGAGCTGGGCTTCGGGCCTTCGGCACGGTCCTGAGCACGGGCCTGTACGGGCAGGCGCACCGGCCCGCGGCGGCGTACCCGGTGCCGCAGCATCCGCACCCCCAGGCGGCGCTGCCACCGGGGCCCCGCAGGGTCTCTAGGCGCGGACGGCGCGACACGGCGGAGGGCCGGGGCTCGATCGAGCCCCGGCCCTCCGCCGTGTCGGACAGGTGTTACTTCTTGCGGCCGCGCTTCGCGCACCCGCACCGAGAGGTGCAGCGGGTGCCCTCGAAGCCGAACTCCTCGCGCAGCCGGCGCTCGATGAAGCGGCGGTAGCCGGCCTCCAGGAAGCCGGAGGCGAAGAGCACGAAGCGGGGCGGCTTGGTGCCGGCCTGCGTGCCGAAGAGGATGCGGGGCTGCTTGCCGCCGCGGACCGGGTGCGGGTGGGCGGCGACGATCTCGCCCAGGAAGGCGTTGAGCCGGCCGGTGGGGACGCGGGTCTCCCAGCCGGCGAGGGCGGTCTCGATGGCCGGGACCAGCTTCTCCATGTGGCGGCCGGTCTTGGCGGAGACGTTGACCCGGGGCGCCCAGGAGACCTGCTGCATCTCGGTCTCGATCTCGCGCTCCAGGTAGTAGCGGCGCTCCTCGTCGAGCTCGTCCCACTTGTTGTAGGCGATGACGATGGCGCGGCCCGACTCGACCGCCATCGTGATGATGCGCTGGTCCTGGACCGAGATGGTGTCGGTGGTGTCGATGAGGATGACGGCCACCTCCGCCTTCTCGATGGCGGCGGCGGTCCGCAGGGAGGCGTAGTAGTCCGCGCCCGCCTGGAGGTGGACCTTCTTGCGGATGCCGGCGGTGTCGACGAACTTCCACGTCACGCCGCCGAGCTCGATGAGCTCGTCGACCGGGTCGCGGGTGGTGCCGGCCAGCTCGTTGACGACGACCCGGTCCTCGCCCGCGACCTTGTTGAGCAGGGAGGACTTGCCGACGTTCGGGCGGCCGATGAGGGCGATGCGGCGGGGGCCGCCCACCGCGTTGCCGAAGCGCTGCGCGGGGGCCTCGGGCAGCTTCTTCAGGACCTCGTCGAGGAGGTCGCCGGTGCCGCGGCCGTGCAGCGAGGAGACGGGGAACGGCTCGCCGAGGCCCAGGGACCAGAGCATGGCCGCGTCGGCCTCGCCGGACTGGCCGTCGACCTTGTTGGCGGCGAGGACGACCGGCTTCCCGGCGCGGCGGAGCAGCTTGACGACGGCCTCGTCGGTGTCGGTGGCGCCGACGGTGGCGTCCACGACGAAGAGGCAGGCGTCGGCGGCCTCGATGGCGTACTCGGCCTGGGCGGCGACGGAGGCGTCGATGCCGAGGACGTCCTGCTCCCAGCCGCCGGTGTCGACGACCTTGAAGCGGCGGCCGGCCCATTCGGCCTCGTAGGTGACGCGGTCGCGGGTGACGCCCGGCTTGTCCTCGACGACGGCCTCGCGGCGGCCGATGATGCGGTTCACCAGGGTCGACTTGCCGACGTTCGGCCGGCCGACGACGGCGAGAACGGGGAGCGGGCCGTGGCCGGCCTCCTCGATCGCGCCCTCGACGTCCTCGACGTCGAAGCCCTCTTCCGCGGCGAGCTCCATGAACTCCGCGTACTCGGCGTCGCCAAGTGCCCCGTGGTCGTGCTGGTCGTTCATGAAGTCCGTTCCTTGATCATTCGTGGTCGGTGGTCCCGGGCGGCCGGAGCCGTGGGGCCACTACTGAGAGTGTCGCTCAGCGCCCGGTGAGGCGCCTGGCGTTTTCCAGGTGGTCGGTGAGCCGGCCCTGGATCCGTACGGTGGCCTCGTCGAGGGCCTTGCGGGTGCGGCGGCCCGATCCGTCCCCGCATCGAAGGCGTCGCCGAAGACGACGTCGACGCGGCCGCGCAGCGGAGGCAGTGCCTTGACCAACCGTCCGCGGCGCTCGGTGCTTCCCAGGACGGCGACCGGGACGATCGGCGCGCCGCTGCGGACGGCGAAGTACGCCAGGCCCGCGCGGAGCGAGGCGAAGTCGCCGTCGCCGCGGGTGCCCTCGGGGAAGATCCCGAGGACGCCGCCCTGCTCCAGGACGCCGAGCGCGTTGCCTATCGCGTGGCGGTCGGTGCTCTCCCGGTCCACCTTGACCTGCCCGATGCCCTCCAGGAAGCTGCCGAGCGGGCCGACGAACGCCTCCTTCTTGATGAGGAAGTGCACGGGGCGCGGGGCGGTGCCCATGAGCATGGGGCCGTCGATGTTGTGCGCGTGGTTGACGGCGAGGATGACGGGGCCGGAGGCCGGCACCCGCCAGGCGCCGAGGACGCGCGGTTTCCAGAAGCCGTACATCAGCCCGATGCCGATGCGACGGCCGACGGCGGCGCCCTTCTCGGAGGGCAGGGTCACTTGACGCCCGCCCTCTTCTCCTCGACGAGGGTGACGACGCACTCGATGACCTGGTCGAGGGTGAGCTCGGTGGTGTCGACCTCGACGGCGTCGCCGGCCTTGGCGAGCGGGGAGGTCTTGCGGCTGGAGTCGGCCGCGTCCCGCTTGATGAGGGCTTCCTTCGTCGCGTGCACGTCGGCGCCCTTGAGCTCGCCGGAGCGGCGGGCGGCACGGGCCTCGGGCGAGGCCGTGAGGAAGATCTTCAGGTCGGCGTCCGGCAGGACGGTGGTGCCGATGTCCCGGCCCTCGACGACGATGCCGATCTCGGCGCCGCGGGCGATCGACCGCTGGAGCTCCGTGATCAGGCTCCGCACCTCGGGGACGGCGCTGACGGCGCTGACCTTGGAGGTGACCTCCTCGGTGCGGATCGGGCCGGAGGCGTCGGCGCCGTCGACGGTGATGGTGGGCCGGGCCGGGTCGGTGCCGGAGACGATGACCGGCTTGGACGCGGCGTTCGCGACGGCCTCGGCGTCGGTGACGTCCACGCCGTTGCTGATCATCCACCAGGTGATCGCCCGGTACTGGGCGCCCGTGTCGAGGTAGCTCAGCCCCAGCTTGGCGGCGACCGCCTTCGAGGTGCTGGACTTGCCCGTGCCGGAGGGCCCGTCGATGGCGACGATCACGGATTCCACGGTGGGAACACCTTCCTGGGGTGCGCGGTAGGGCCCGGCGGTGTGCGGGGACCCCCACAAGGTTACCGAGTCCCCGACACCTGCTCGGCCCCGCGCCCGCCTGTAGGGGCGCGGGACCGGCACGGGGCGGCGTCAGGTCGTGCGGAGGGACCAGCCGCGCTCCTGGAGGGCGGTGCCGAGGGGGCCGCGGCCGACGGTTCGACCATGAGCTGGACCAGACCGGCCTGCTGGCCGGTGGCGTGCTCGATGCGGACGTCCTCGATGTTGACGCCCGCGCGGCCCGCGTCCGCGAAGATGCGGGCGAGTTCGCCGGGCTGGTCGCTGATGAGGACGGCGACGGTCTCGTAGGCCGTGGGGGCGGCGCCGTGTTTGCCGGGGACGCGGGCGCGGCCGGCGTTGCCGCGCCGGAGGACGTCCTCGACGCCCGTGGCGCCGTCGCGGCGCTCGTCGGCGGAGGAGGACTGGAGGGACCGCAGGGCGCGGACGGTCTCGTCGAGGTCGGCGGCGACGCCGGAGAGGACGTCGGCGACGGGTCCGGGGTTGGCGGAGAGGATCTCCAGCCACATGCGCGGGTCGGAGGCCGCGATCCGGGTGACGTCGCGGATGCCCTGCCCGCAGAGGCGTACGGCGGACTCCTCGGCCTCCTCCAGGCGCGCGGCGACCATCGAGGACACCAGCTGCGGGGTGTGGGAGACCAGGGCGACGGCCCGGTCGTGGGCGTCGGCGTCCATGACGACGGGGACGGCCCGGCAGAGGGCGACGAGCTCCAGGGCGAGGTTGAGGACCTCGGTGTCGGTGTCCCGGGTCGGGGTGAGGACCCAGGGCCGGCCCTCGAAGAGGTCGGCGGTGCCGGCGAGGGGGCCGGAGCGCTCCTTGCCGGCCATGGGGTGGGTGCCGATGTACGTGGTGAGGTCGAGGCCGAGGGCCTCCAGCTCGCGCTTGGGGCCGCCCTTGACGCTGGCCACGTCGAGGTAGCCGCGGGCGGTCCCGGCCTTCATGGCCTCGGCGAGGGTGGCGGCCACGTGCGCGGGGGCACGGCGACGACGGCGAGGTCCACGGGGCCCTCGGGCGCCTCGTCGGTGCCCGCGCCGAGCGCGGCGGCCGTGCGCGCGCGCACCGGGTCGTGGTCCCGCAGGTGGACGGTCACGCCGCGGCCCGCGAGGGCGAGGGCGGCGGAGGTGCCGATGAGGCCGGTTCCGATGACGAGCGCTGTTCTCACTGGGCGATGTCCTTGCGCAGGGCGGCCGCGGCGCCGAGGTAGACGTGCGCGATCCGTGACTTGGGAAGTTCGGTCTCGACGTGGGCGAGGAGCCGGACGACCCTCGGCATCGCACCCTCGATGTCGAGTTCCTGTGCGCAGATCAGGGGGACGTCGACGATGCCGATGTCCCGGGCCGCGGCGGCGGGGAAGTCGCTGTGGAGATCGGGCGTGGCCGTGAACCAGATGCTGATGAGGTCGTCGGCGGTGAGCCCGTTGCGTTCGAGGACGGCGGTGAGCAGTTCCTCGACCTGCTCGCGCATGTGTCCGGCCTCGTCCCGCTCCAGCTGGACGGCTCCTCGGACCGCTCGTACCGCCACGTCGTACTCCTTCGCCTGCGTCAGTGCTCCGTTCAGCCTAGTCAGCGGCGGGGACGGCGTGCCGCGACGCCCGCCCTCCGAGACGGAACGGGACGGAGGGCGGGCGTCGCGGTGCGGGGTCAGAGCCGCTGCTCGCGGATGATCTCCTCCAGGGAGGCGCCCTGGGGCAGCGAGCCGTCCGGGGTCAGGGTGTCGACGACCCGCGGCAGCGAGTGCGCGATCTGGTCGGCGGCCTCCTGCGGGCTGACGCCGGCCTCCGCCGCGACCTTCTGGAGGGTCTCGTCGGGGAGGGCCTCGGCGATCCGGGCGCCGCTGACGGCCTGGTTCTCGCCGGTGCCGACCCAGGACTGGGCCTGGTCGGCGAGACCGGCCTTGGTGAGCATGTCGAGGAGCCCGCCGAGCGGGTTCGAGCCGTTGCCGCCGCTCTGGCCTCCCATGAGGGACCCGAGCAGGGAGCCGAGGATGCCGCCGGCACCGCCGCCGCCCTGTCCACCGGCGCCGCCGGCGCCGCCGAGGAGGCCCCGAGGAGACTGCCGAGGTCGTTACCCGCCATGATCCTGCCTTTCGTCCGGGACGGAACACGCCCAATGTCACCCGAACCGGGCCACTCCGCCACCCGGGGTACACGACGGGCGCGGGCAGGCGTGTTGCGGGCGGCGGGAGGGCCGCGTGACGAAGCTGGCGGCATGACTTCGAGCGCCACCCACGCCGCACCGTCCTGCTGGCCACCGCGGCCCTGACGGCGGGCTGCGGCTCGGACGGGGAGGTGGCGGCGGCACGGGCACGAGCACGGCTCCGAACAGCCCCACCGCCCTGGCCAGGACCTCCCAGATCCCCGTCGGCGGCGGCACGGTCTTCGCCGAGGAGAAGGTCGTCGTGACGCAGCCGACGGCGGGCGTGTTCAAGGCGTTCTCCGCGATCTGCACCCACCAGGGCTGCACGGTGAACAAGGTCGCGGACGGCACGATCGACTGTCCCTGCCACGGCTCCAAGTACCGCGTCGCCGACGGGTCGGTGGCGGCGGGACCGGCTCCCCGCCCCCTCCCGGCCGAACGGATCACCGTCTCGGGGGAAACGATCACTCTGGCGTAATCTGCCCCGCATGACTCCGGACGAGCTGGTGCGCGAGCACACGATCTACTCCTGCGTGATGGGCTCGCGCGCCTTCGGCCTGGCGACCGAGGACAGCGACACCGACGTACGGGGCGTCTACCTCGCCCCGACGCCGCTCTTCTGGCGCTTCGACAAGCCTCCGGCGCATGTGGAGGGGCCGCGCCCGGAGCAGTTCAGCTGGGAGCTGGAACGCTTCTGCGAGCTCGCCCTGCGCAACAACCCGAACGTCCTGGAGTGCCTCCACTCCCCCGTCGTCGAGCACGTCGACGACTGGGGCCGCGAGCTCCTCTCGCTGCGCGGCGCCTTCCTGTCCCGCCGCGCCCACCAGACCTTCGTCCGGTACGCGGGCAGCCAGCGCCGCAAGCTCGACGCGGACGTCCGCCAGTACGGCCATCCGCGCTGGAAGCACGCCATGCACCTGCTGCGGCTCCTGACCACCTGCCGCGACCTGCTGCGCACCGGCGAGCTCCGCATCGACGTCGGCGAGGACCGCGACCGCCTCCTCGCCGTCAAGCGCGGCGAGGTCCCCTGGACCGGGGTCGAGTCCTGGATGAACCGCCTCCAGGAGGAGGCGGACCACGCCCACGACACGACCCCCCTCCCCGCCGCCCCCGACGAACCCCGCGTCCAGGACTTCCTGACCCGCGCCCGCCGGGCCTCGGCCCTGGCCGAGCTCTAGCTCACGCGTCCCAGAGCGCGCCGAAGGTCAGCAGGTCGCTGCGGTACTCGACGCGCTCCGCCCACTCCTTCGGCCAGGCGTCCGCGCCGAGGTGGGCGCCGGCGAAGGCGCCCGCGAGGGCGGCGATCGAGTCGGAGTCGCCGCGGGTGCAGGCGGCGCGGCGGAGGGCCGTGAGGGGCTCGTCGGGAAGAGCAGGAAGCAGAGGAGCCCGGTCGCGAGGGCCTCCTCGGCGATCCAGCCGTCGCCGGTGTACTCACAGGGGTCGAGCTCCGGGTCGGCCGTGCGCTGGACGGCGTCGAGGCGCTCCAGGACGGCCAGGCACTCGTCCCAGCCGCGCTGGACGAAGTGCGCGGCGCTGGAGTCCTGGGCGCGGGTCCACAGGTCGCCGAGCCAGTGCTCGCGGTAGACGGAGCGGTTCTCGTACGCGTACGAGCGCAGCCGCCCGACGAGCCCGGCCGGGTCCACGCCCTGCGCCAGCAGGTACACGGCGCGGGCCGTGAGGTCGGAGGCGGCGAGCGCGGTGGGGTGACCGTGGGTCAGGCCCGACTGGAGCTGCGCTGCCCCCGCCCGCTGCTCGTCGCTGAGCCCGGGGACGAGCCCGATGGGGGCGACCCGCATGTTGGCGCCGCAGCCCTTGGAGTGGATCTGGCTTGCGTCCTGCCAGGGGATGTCGGTCATCAGCAGCCCACAGGCGGTCAGGCAGGTGTTGCCGGGGGCCCGGTTGTTCTCCGGGGAGCGGTACCAGTCGACGAACTCGTCGCGGACGGGTCCGACGAGCCGCTCCGGGGCGAGGACGCCCCGGTCCATGGCGGTGCGGATGCCCCGGGCGAAGGCGAGGGTCATCTGGGTGTCGTCGGTGACGCGGCCGTTGTCGGGGAGCTTCATCTCCCGCCACGGGCCGTACCAGCCGATGATCCGTGGCACGTCGCTGAACTCCGTGGGGCGGCCCAGCGCGTCCCCGAGCGCCAGCCCGATCAGGGACCCGGTCGCGGCCTGCTTGGGGGCGGTGCGGGTGAGGTTCATGCGGGGCGTCCTTCCGGTCGCAGGAGGGGCGGGTGGAGGGTGGTGGCCTCGCCCGCCCGGTAGAGGGCGGCCGGTTTCCCCCGTCCGCCGGTGAGGCGCGGGGGTCCTTCCACGGCCCGGACGAAGCCGGGCGTGGTGAGGACCTTGCGCCGGAAGTTGGGGCGGTCGAGTTCGACGCCCCAGACCGTCTCGTAGACCTGCCGCAGCTCGCCGAGGGTGAACTCGGGCGGGCAGAAGGCGGTCGCGAGGCAGGTGTACTCCAGCTTGGCGCCGACCCGTTCGTGGGCGTCGGCGAGGATCCGCTCGTGGTCGAAGGCGAGCCGGCCGTGCGTGCCGTACGGGATCCACCGGGCCTGGGCCGCGTCGCCGCCGCCGCGCGGCTCGGGCGGGTCGGGGACGAGCGCGGTGAAGGCGACGGAGACGACCCGCATCCTCGGGTCGCGGTCCGGTTCGGAGTAGGTGCGGAGCTGTTCGAGGTGGAGGTCGGCGACGGTGGTCCCGGAGAGCCCGGTCTCCTCGGCGAGTTCGCGGCGGGCGGCCGTCTCGGCGGACTCGCGGGGCAGCACGAAGCCCCCGGGCAGGGCCCAGGATCCGGCGTACGGCTCCTGGCCGCGCTCGACGAGCAGGACGTGGAGGCGTTCCTCGCGGATCGTGAGGACGGCGAGGTCGACGGTGACGGCGAACGGCTCGAAGGCGTACGGGTCGTATCCCTCGGGGGCCCGGTGGGTGCTCATCGGCGCTCCGGCTGGGGTTCGGTGAGGTGGCCGCCCTCGGCGAGCAGCGCGTCGACGGCGGCGACGGCGGCCGCGAGCCGCTCCTCGTGGGGGCCGGTGAGGACGGCGGTGCGGCGGCCGGTGTGGGCGAGCTGGGTGAGGAGCGCGCGGTCATCCAGGGCCGCAGCCCGTCCGGGTCGTCGGCGCGGTCGATGCCCCGGTGGTCGGTGAGCAGCCAGAGGTGCTGGCGGCCGTGGGCGGCGATCTCGCCGACGGCGGGGCTGGGGGTGCCGAAGTGGCGCTCGTGCCGGATGGTGGCGGCGAAGGCGTCGGTGTCGCAGAAGAGGACGGGCGAGCCGTCCCGGGCGGCCTCCTCCTCCGTTCGGCCTGGCGCTGGGCGATGACGGCGAGGTCGGAGGAGCGCAGGGGTGCCCGGGTGCGCCGAACCCGCCCTCGTACTCCGCTACGCGGCGGGTGCGGGCCCAGACGCCGCCGCGCCGCCGGTAGTGGTCGGTGAGGGCGCGGGCCATGGTGGTGGTGCCGGTGGACTCGGCGCCCAGGAGGACGACGCGCCGGGTGAGCGCGGCCCGTACCGGCGGCTCCAGGAAGTCCCAGAAGGCGGCGGGGTCCTCGCGTACGGCGGTGTCGGAGAAGGGGTGGACCGGGGCGACGCGGACGGTCGTGGCGCCGAGGCGGCGGGCGAGCCCGTCCCCGTACGACTCGTACGGCTCCGGAGCGGCGTTCCCGTACGGCTGCGGGACGAAGACGGCGTCGACCCGCTCGGGGCCCTCGTACCGCTCGCCGCCGACGACGAGGACGTCGGGGTGGACCTCGCGCATCCAGGCGATCCGGTCCTCCGGGGGAAGGGTGTCCCCGGCGGAGGCGCGGACGAGCACGGTGAGGCGCTCGCAGTGGTCGCGCGCGGTGCGGACGAGGTGGTGGTGGCCGGCGTGCGGCGGGTGGAACCGGCCGGGGACGAGGCCGTGGCCGTGGCGCTTCATGAGGTGCTCCCCGCCATGGACGGCCCTGTCTCGCGACCTGATCCACCCCCGTGGGTCCAGGTCCACCGGCTGCGCATGGCGGGCTCACCTCCGATCTCTTTAAGAGTCACCTTGACTATAAAACGCGCCGCCGCCCCACAAGGCCCGCGGACGCAGAAGCCCGTGACCGCCGGGCGGTCACGGGCTTCTCACGGGTGGCGCGGGGCCTACATGCCGACTTCCTTCATCAGCATGCCGACCTCGGTGTTGGTCAGACGGCGCAGCCAGCCCGACTTCTGGTCGCCCAGGGCGATCGGGCCGAAGGCGGTGCGGACCAGCTCTCGACCGGGAAGCCCGCCTCGGCGAGCATCCGGCGCACGATGTGCTTGCGGCCCTCGTGCAGGGTCACCTCGACCAGGTAGTTCTTGCCGGTCTGCTCGACGACGCGGAAGTGGTCGGCGCGCGCGTAGCCGTCCTCCAGCTGGATGCCGTCCTTGAGGCGCCGGCCGACCTCGCGGGGCAGCGGGCCGGTGATGGCGGCCAGGTAGGTCTTCTTGACGCCGTACTTCGGGTGCGTGAGGCGGTGGGCCAGCTCGCCGTGGTTGGTGAGCAGGATGATGCCCTCGGTCTCCGTGTCGAGGCGGCCGACGTGGAACAGCCGGGTCTCGCGGTTGGTGACGTAGTCGCCGAGGCACTGGCGGCCGTCCGGGTCCTCCATGGTGGAGACGACGCCGGAGGGCTTGTTCAGCGCGAAGAAGAGGTACGACTGGGTGGCGACGGTCAGGCCGTCCACCTTGATCTCGTCCTTCTCCGGGTCGACGCGCATGCCCTGTTCGAGGACGATCTCGCCGTTGACCTCGACGCGGGCCTGCTCGATGAGCTCCTCACAGGCGCGGCGCGAGCCCATGCCGGCGCGGGCGAGGACCTTCTGCAGCCGCTCGCCCTCCTGCTCGGCCCCGGGGAAGGTCTTGGGAGCTTGATCTCGGGCTTGCCGGCGTACCGCTCCCGGTTGCGCTCCTCCGTACGGGCGTCGTACTCGCGCGAGCGGGCGGGCGCCGTACGGCCGCCGCCGCGCTGCGGGGACTGCCGGGGCCGCCCTGGCGCCACCGCGCGCGGCGTCGCCGCGCCCGCGCTTCGGGGCCTCCGAGGGGCTGTAGCGCTCGTCGTAGGTGCGCTCCTCCGGACGCGCCTTGCGCGGGCTGGAGCCGGTCGGCCGACCGCCGCCCTGGCCCGGACGCCCGCCGCCCTGCGCGGGACGGCCGCCGCCCTGGCCCGGACGGCCGCCGCCCTGGCGGTCGTCGCGGCCGTTGCCGGCGCCGCGGTAGTTCCCGCGCCCGCCGCCGGAGCCGCTGCCACCGCGGCCGCCGCCGCTGCTGCCGCGCCGCCGCTGTTGCCACCACGGCTCCCGCCGTTGTTTCCGCTGCTGTTCCTGCCGCTGCTGCTTCGCATCAAACTTCCGTCTTGTCGTCGTCCTCACGATCCGGCACATCCGGATCGAACGACGGGACCCTTCCAGTGAGTCCGGCTCGACCGCCTCGGCCTCGGGGAGGAAGGGCGCGAGCTCGGGAGTTCGTCCAGGCCCCGCAGGCCCATCCGCTCCAGGAAGTAGTTCGTCGTCCTGTACAGGATCGCACCTGTTTCGGGTTCCGCGCCCGCCTCCTCCACCAGACCCCGCTGGAGGAGGGTCCTCATCACGCCGTCGCAGTTGACCCCGCGCACCGCCGAGACCCGGGAACGGCTGACCGGCTGGCGGTACGCGACGACCGCGAGGGTCTCCAGGGCCGCCCGGGTGAGCCGCGCCTGCTGCCCCTCCAGGACGAAGGCCTCGACGGCCGGGGCGAAGGCGGCGCGGGTGTAGTAGCGCCAGCCGCCGGCCACCCGGCGCAGCTCGAAGCCGCGGCCCTGGGAGGTGTACTCCTCGGCCAGCTCGTGCAGGGCGTCGGCCACCTCGCCGGGGGTGCGCTCCAGGACCCTGGCGAGGTGGGCCTCGGTGGCGGGCTCGTCGACGACCATGAGGACGGCTTCGAGGGCGGGCTTGAGGTCGCTCATGCGGTGGCCTCCTGGCCTCCTGGTCGAATTCGTCGGTCACGGCCCCGAGGGTCCGTCTCGCCGCCGGTCCAGGAGACCGTGAGGTCCGCGAGGGCGGTCTCCTGGTCGAGGGCGACGGCCTTCTCCCGGTAGAGCTCCAGGAGGGCGAGGAAGCGGGCGACGACGGTGAGGGTGTCGCCGGCGTCCTCGATCAGCTCCCGGAAGACGGCCGTCCCGCGCTCGCGGAGCAGCGCGACGACCACGGCGGCCTGGTCCCGGACGCTGACGAGCGGGGCGTGGATGTGGTCGACGTACACCTGGGGCTCGTCCCTGGGTCGCATGGCCTTGGCGGCGAGCTTCGCGAGGCCCTCGGCGCCGATGGAGATGACGACCTCGGGGAGCAGTTCGGCGTGGTGCGGTTCGAGTCCGACGGTACGGGGTGGCGGTGGCCCTCGGCCTCCCAGCGCTCCTCGAAGATCTCCGCGATCCGTTTGTACGCGCGGTACTGGAGGAGCCGGGCGAAGAGCAGGTCGCGGGCCTCCAGGAGGGCGAGGTCGGCCTCGTCCTCCACCTCGGCGACGGGGAGCAGCCGGGCGGTCTTGAGGTCGAGCAGGGTGGCGGCGACGACGAGGAACTCGGTGGTCTGGTCGAGGTCGCCGTCGGGTCCGAGGGCCCGCAGGTGGGCCATGAACTCGTCGGTGACCCGGGAGAGGGCGACCTCGGTGACGTCCAGCTTGTGCTTGGCGATCAGCTGGAGGAGGAGGTCGAAGGGCCCCTCGAAGTTGGACAGCCGCACGGTGAACCGTCCGTCGCCGCCGGGAGCGGGCGGCTGCTCCGGGGCATCGGCTCCGCCGTCTCGCCCGGGCCGCGGCCCAGGGGCGGCGGCCCGGCGGGCGGGACGTTTCGTCAGGAGCGTGGTGCATGGGGGTCCAGGGGAACGAGGGGACGGCAGCCCGCAGGCTACCGTCAGCGGCCGCGCAGGCGGCGGACGAGGATGCTCGCGTCGCCGCGGGACTCCAGGTCCGCCAGGACGACCGCGACGGCCTCCCGGACGATCCGGCCCCGGTCGACGGCGAGACCGTGCTCGCCCCGGAGCACGAGCCGGGCGTGCTCCAGGTCCATCAGCTCCTCGGCGGAGACGTAGACCGTGATCTTCTCGTCGTGGCGCTCGCGGCCGCTGGGCCGCCGGTTCGGGGTGCGGCCGCCGCGCCGCCGGGCCGCCGCGGGGCGGGCACCGGGGCGGTGGGAGCGGCCTTGGCGGCCTGTCCCTCGGGCTCGGCCGTCCGGGCGCGCGGTTCCGCGGCCTCGGAGTCCGCGGGCGCGTGCTCCGCGGAGCCCTCGGCCGCGGCCGAGTCGCTCTCGGCCGCCGGTGCCGGGACGGCGCGGCGGGTGCGGACGCCTGGAGCGCCGTCCCCGGTCGTACGGAAGAGTTCGTCGGCTCCGGGCAGACTCACTCGGCGTGACACCGGGCGAGCACCTCCCTGGCGAGCTGGCGGTAGGCGGCGGCGCCCACGGAGTTGGAGGCGTACGTGGTGATGGGCTCGCCGGCGACCGTGGTCTCCGGGAAGCGCACCGTCCGCCCGATGACCGTGTGGTAGACGTGCTCGTCGAAGGCCTCGACGACGCGCGCGAGGACCTCACGGCTGTGCACGGTCCGGGAGTCGTACATCGTGGCGAGGATGCCGTCGAGTTCGAGCTCGGGGTTGAGCCGCTCCTGGACCTTCTCGATGGTCTCGGTGAGCAGCGCGACGCCGCGCAGCGCGAAGAACTCGCACTCCAGGGGCACGATGACCTTGTGAGCCGCCGTCAGGGCGTTCACGGTCAGCAGGCCGAGGGAGGGCTGACAGTCGATCACGATGTAGTCGTAGTCGTTCATCAGCGGCTTCAGGGCGCGCTGGAGCGTGGACTCGCGCGCGACCTCGCTGACCAGCTGGACTTCGGCGGCCGAGAGGTCGATGTTGCTCGGCAGCAGGTCCATGTTGGGCACGGCCGTCTTCAGGAGGACCTCGTCGGCCGACATGCCCCGCTCCATGAGCAGGTTGTAGACGGTGAGGTCGAGCTCCATCGGGTTCACGCCGAGGCCGACCGACAGGGCTCCCTGCGGGTCGAAGTCGACGAGCAGCACCCGTCGTCCGTACTCGGCGAGCGCGGCGCCCAGGTTGATGGTCGACGTGGTCTTGCCGACGCCGCCCTTCTGGTTGCACATCGCGATGATCTTCGCGGGTCCGTGGTCGGTCAGGGGACCCGGGATCGGGAAGTACGGCAGCGGCCGTCCGGTGGGGCCGATCCGCTCGCGGCGCTGGCGGGCAGCGTCGGGTGCGAGGGTGGCCGCGTACTCCGGATCGGGCTCGTACTCGGCGTCGGGGTCGTAGAAGTGCCCCTCGGGCACCTCGTCGTAGGCGGCGAAGTGGGTGGACTCTCGGCCCATCTCGTTGCCGGCCGTGGCGTTCACGTGTAGGCCGTCCATCGTCTTCATCGTGTGGGCACTCGTCATGGGCTGGTGCGTCGCGAAGGTCCGCACCGCGACGGAGCCGATCGGGGCACCTGGCGCACCGCTCCCGGGAGTAATTGTCGACTCATTCACAAGTCGTCTTACCTCCTTGGATGTCACCAGGAACATTTATCGATAGGTCAGCGTGGCACCATGCCGACGGTTGGCGACTCTATGGCGTGTCACCGCTCCGCAGCAACACAATCCGCCGGACCCGGCCCGATGTGTCGGCAACCGAACACGTCTCTGTCAAGGGTGCGCAGGCATGCATCCACACGTTTCAGGGGTGTGCGAAACGGTTAAAGGGTTACGTTCGAGGCGAGTTGCCCGAACGTTTCGGCGGGCCGGAGACACGACCGGCCGGACCTTGTCGAACAAGGTCCGGCCGGGTGCGTGACATTGACGGCACGCGTTGACGGGGCCTCCCTCAAGGAGCCCGTGGGGGTCAGGCCAGGAGGCTGGCCAGCTCGACGTGCTCGAGGCCGTGCGCCTCGGCGACCTCCTTGTAAACCACCTTGCCGTCATGGGTGTTGAGGCCCAGGGCGAGGGCGGAGTCGCGGCGCAGCGCCTCGACCCAGCCGTTGTTCGCCAGCGACACGATGTAGGGCAGCGTGGCGTTGGTGAGGGCGTAGGTGGAGGTGTTCGGGACGGCGCCCGGCATGTTCGCCACGCAGTAGAAGATCGAGTTGTGGACCTGGAAGGTCGGCTCGGCGTGGGTGGTCGGGTGCGAGTCCTCGAAGCAGCCGCCCTGGTCGATCGCGATGTCGACAAGGACACTTCCGGGCTTCATCTTGGCGACGAGCTCGTTGGTGACCAGCTTCGGGGCCTTGGCGCCCGGGATGAGGACGGCGCCGATGACGAGGTCGGCCTCGACGACGGCCTTCTCCAGCTCGTAGGCGTTGGAGACGATCGTCTTGACCTTCGTGCCGAAGATCTTGTCGGCCTCGCGGAGCTTGTTGATGTCGCGGTCGAGCAGGGTCACGTGGAAGCCCATGCCGACGGCGATCTGCACGGCGTTCCAGCCGGAGACGCCGCCGCCGATGACGACGGCCTCGCCGGCGTGGGTGCCGGGACGCCGCCGGGGAGGACACCGCGGCCGCCGACGGAGCGCATCAGGTGGTAGGCGCCGACCTGCGGGGCCAGGCGGCCCGCGACCTCGGACATCGGGGCGAGCAGCGGGAGCGCGCGGTTCGCGGTCTCGACCGTCTCGTAGGCGATGGCGGTGGTGCCGGACTCCAGGAGGGCGTCCGTGCACTCGCGGGAGGCGGCGAGGTGCAGGTAGGTGAAGAGCGTCTGGTCCTTGCGGAGGCGGTGGTACTCCTCGGCGATGGGCTCCTTGACCTTGAGCAGCAGGTCGGCGGTGGCCCAGACCTCGTCGGCGGTGGCGAGGATCTCGGCGCCGGCGGCGACGTACTCCTCATCCGTGATCGAGGAGCCGACACCGGCGTTCTGCTCGACGAAGACCTGGTGGCCGTTGCGGACGAGCTCGTGGACACCGGCGGGGGTGATGGCCACGCGGAACTCGTTGTTCTTGACCTCGCGGGGGATGCCGACCTTCATCGTCGATCACGGTCCTTGAATCGGGGGGATAACTAGGGCACTGCAATACATACCCGGATGCATTGCAGCGCACCGGGGCAGACCACGTTCGAACGCGGCTCACCCAGTCTAATGAAGGAGTTCCCGGTGTCTAGCCTTTCAAAGTACTAATCTTCGGCGGAGCCACTGCGGATTTCGTAGGCCGATGGTTCCGTTTGCAGGAGTCTCTCGGCCGCGGACCGGTGCAGCCCGGCCGCCGCCGGATCCCCGAGCCGGTCGAGGGTGTCGGCCAGCCGGAGCTGCAGCGCGGCCTGGAGCCGGGTGTCCCGGGCCCGGCGGGCCCACTCCACCGCTTCCTCGCAGGTCCGCAGGGACTCCTCGGGCCGTCCGGCGTACTCCTGGACCCGGGCCGCCTCGCTCAACGCCCGTGCGTGGCCCGGGAGATCGGAGAGCCTGCGGTAGCCGGCGCGGCGGCGCGCCAGCTCCGCAGCGCCTCCCCGTACCGCCCCGCGTAGGTCTGCACGGCGCCGAGGCGGGCGTACAGCCGGGCCTGGTCGGCGCGCTCGTCCCGGGCGAGGCGCTGCGCGAGCGCCCTCCCGTACCAGTCGCCGGCCCGCTGCCAGTCTCCGAGCTCCTGATAGGACCCACCTACGGATTCCATTGCGCGACCGGTCGCGTACGGGTCATTTGCTGCGCGTCCGGCCTCCAAAGCCAACCGATATCGCAGCAGAGCGTCCTTCGTCCTGCCGGTCCTGGCATCCAGGTCGGCCAGGTTCAGCAGGGCCGCGGCCCGCTCCCGGTGCAGCCCGTGCCGCTCGGCCACGTCCAGGACCAGCCGGTGCAGGCCGTACAGCTCGGGGCGGCGGCCTCCGCGCCCCGGTGCGCGGCGAGCGCCCGGACGAGGGAGGCGACGAGCCGGCGCGCGAGGGTGTCGAGGTCCCCGTCGGCGACGGCGAGCCGGGCGGAGGCGAGGAGGAAGGGCTGCCGGAGTCCAGCCAGGCGGCGGCCGCGGCCGTGCTCGGGAAGCGCAGGGCGCGCGGCAGCCCGGCCAGCTTGCGGCGGGCGGGCGAGCCCTCGGGTTCGGTGACCGCACGGCAGGACTGGAGGAGCCGTACGGTCCGCTCCAGCATCCGGGCCCGCGCGAGCTGCACCTCGGCGGGCCGGTCGTGCTCCTCCAGCTGAGCACGGAGCAGGGGCACGAGATGGGCGCGCACCTCGTACTGTCCGTCCTCGCCGCCCGAGACGAGCCCCAGGGCGGCGAAGTCGGCGAGGGTGGTCGCGGCCGCCGAGACCGAGCAGCCGGCCAGGGCGGAGGCGGTGTGGGCGTCGGCCCGGCCCAGCGGGGCCAGGGCGAGGAATCGCAGTATCCGGGCGGCGGTGGCGGGCAGCGCCTCGTGGGCGAGCAGGAAGGCCCGGGTGAGGGATCGCCGCTGAGCCCGCGCAGCCGCTTGGCGAGGTCGGCGACGGAGGCCTTCGGCTGTGCGGAGAGCCAGCCCCGGCGAGGACGACCGCCGCGGGCAGTCCCCGCACTCCTCGACGAGGGTCTCGGCGGCCTGCGGGTCGACGGTGACGCGGACGGAGCCGGTGAAGGAGGTGAGCAGTTCGATGGCCGACTTGGGGTCGAGTCCGCCGAGGGTGCAGGGCCGCACGTCGGGGATTCCGGTGAGCGGCCGCGGGCGACCCCACCACGAGGGCGTCGGGGTTGTCGGGGATCAGCGGGTCGGCCTGCTCGGCGTCGACGGCGTCGTCGAGAGCAGCACGGCCCGGCGGTCCGCGAGGGCGCCCCGGACGAGCTCGGTCAGCTCGTCCTCGCCGGCCCCGGGGCTCGGCGACCCGAGCGCGGCGAGGAGTTCCTGGGCGACGCGGGCGGTGGGGACGGGCTCGCCGCCCGGCTCGGTGAGCCGGGCGCGGAAGACCCGTCGGGATAGCGGTCGGCGAGCCCGGCGGCGAGTTCCTCGGCGAGGGCCGTCCGTCCGGAGCCCGGCTTGCCGGCGATGAGCAGGACCCGGGCCCGGGGCGCCTTGCGGCCGGTGAGCGTGTCGAGGCCGGTCCGCTCGATGTCGGCGCGCAGTGCCTTCAACTCCCGCTGCCGGCCGAAGAACTGACGGCTGCCGACCGCCGCCACCGCCTGATCCGTCACTGGCCACGCTCCCGTCCACCTGCGCACGAGCCGATCCGCGGGGGCTCCGCACGGGCGATTCCGAGCGTAGTTCAGGGCAGGAGGCGGACCCGCGGAGCGCGGCGGGCGGATCCCCGATCGGATCAGCAGATCGTCACACCACCCGCCCGTGGGGCCGGGACTACGCCTCGAACGGGCGGGCCGGCCAGGGCGCGTCCGCCGGGCGCAGCGCGTCGAGGCCGTCGCCCGCCCGCGCCGCCACCAGCGAAGGACGCCCACCACGAGGCAGCTGTTGTGGAGCTCGCCCGCGAGGACCCCCCGGACCAGCTCGGGAAGCGGCACCCGCGTGAGCTCCATGTCGGCCTCCTCCTCGGAGACCGCGAAGCGCTCGCCCTCGGCCTCGGCGAGGTCCCGGGCAAGGAAGATCCGTACGGCCTCGTCGCAGCCGCCGGGCGTCGTGTAGACGTCGGCCAGGACCCGCCAGTCCCCCGCCTTGACGTGCGCCTCCTCGTACAGCTCGCGCTGGGCGGCGTGCAGCGGGTTCTCGCCGGGTACGTCGAGGAGCCCGGCCGGGATCTCCCAGAGCTTCTGCCGCACGGGGTGCCGGTACTGCCGGAGGAGGACCACGTGGTCCTCCCCGTCCAGGGCGAGGACGGCCACGGAGCCGGGGTGGACCTGGTAGTCGCGGCGGGCGACCGAGCCGTCCGGCATGACCACGTCGTCCGTGCGGACACTCGTCTTCTTGCCCGTGAAGGGGGTGGCGGTGGCCGCGACCGGCCACTCCTCCGGGGTGTCCTGCACCTTCATCAGAAGTCCTCTCACGTACGAAAGCCGGGGTACGGCCCCCGGAAAGGGACCCGTACCCCGGCAACGTTAACCCCAGCGGTTACTTGGCGGTCTTGCGCTCCACGGCCGCCTTCACCAGGCCCGCGAAGAGCGGGTGCGGGCGGGTCGGGCGGGACTTGAGCTCCGGGTGCGCCTGGGTGGCGACCAGGTAGGGGTGGACGTCCTTCGGGTACTCGACGAACTCGACGAGCTTGTTGTCCGGGGACGTGCCGGAGAAGACCAGGCCGGCCTTCTTCTCCAGCTCCGCGCGGTAGGCGTTGTTCACCTCGTAGCGGTGGCGGTGGCGCTCCTCGACGTACGGCTCGTCGCCGTAGGTCTCGCGGACGACCGAGCCCTCGGCGAGCTTCGCCGGGTAGAGGCCCAGGCGCATCGTTCCGCCCAGGTCGCCGGCGCCCTCGACGTACGCGAGCTGCTCCTCCATCGTGGAGACGACGGGGTGCGCGGTGGCCGGGTCGAACTCGGTGGAGTTGGCCTCGGGGATGTCGGCCAGGTTCCGGGCGGCCTCGATCACGATGCACTGCAGGCCGAGGCAGATGCCGAGCAGCGGCACCTTGTTCTCGCGGGCGTACTGGATCGCGCCGACCTTGCCGGAGACGCCGCGGTCGCCGAAGCCGCCGGGGATGAGGATGCCGTCGACGTCGCCGAGCTGCTTGGCGGCGCCGGCCGGGGTCTTGCAGTCGTCGGAGGTGACCCACTTGACCTTGACCCGGGCGCGGTTGGCGAAGCCGCCGGCGCGCATGGCCTCGGTGACCGACAGGTAGGCGTCGGGCAGGTCGATGTACTTGCCGACGAGCGCGACGGTGACCTCGTGCTCCGGGTTGTGGACGCGGTCCAGGAGGTCCTCCCAGACGGTCCAGTCCACATCGCGGAAGGGCAGGTCGAGCTTGCGGACGACGTAGGCGTCCAGGCCCTCGGTGTGCAGCACCTTCGGGATGTCGTAGATCGACGGGGCGTCGATGGCGGCGACGACCGCGGCCTCGTCGACGTCGCACATCAGCGAGATCTTGCGCTTGATGGCGGTCGGGACCTCGCGGTCGGCGCGCAGCACGATCGCGTCGGGCTGGATGCCGATGTTGCGCAGGGCGGCGACCGAGTGCTGGGTCGGCTTGGTCTTCAGCTCGCCGGAGGGGCCGATGTAGGGCAGCAGCGAGATGTGCACGACGAAGACGTTGTCGCGGCCGACCTCGTGGCGGACCTGGCGGACGGTCTCCAGGAAGGGCAGCGACTCGATGTCGCCGACCGTGCCGCCGACCTCGGTGATGACGACGTCGACGTCGTCGGTCGCCATGCGGCGGATGCGGCCCTTGATCTCGTTGGTGATGTGCGGGATGACCTGCACGGTGTCGCCGAGGTACTCGCCGCGCCGCTCCTTGGCGATGACCTGCGAGTAGACCTGGCCGGTGGTCACGTTGGCCGAGCCGTCGAGGTCGACGTCGAGGAAGCGCTCGTAGTGGCCGATGTCCAGGTCGGTCTCGGCGCCGTCGTTGGTGACGAACACCTCGCCGTGCTGGAAGGGGTTCATCGTGCCCGGGTCGACGTTCAGGTACGGGTCGAGCTTCTGCATCGTGACCCGCAGGCCGCGGGCCTTGAGGAGCGCACCCAGGCTGGAGGCCGTGAGCCCTTGCCGAGCGAGGAGGCGACACCCCGGTGACGAAGATGTGCTTGGTCGTCGTGGTGTTGGGCGGCATCGCCAAGAGGGGGCTCCCGTGGTCGCGTTCTGGAGGTGCGTACCGGCGTCCCCTCCGGAAGAATCGGGGGGTGCCGTCGCTGCGGTTGTGGGGTCCTCGGCTGTCGCCGTTTCCCACCGGTCCACGGGGTACCAGGGTATCAGCGACATCGGGAGACCGCTTCCGGCCACACGCGGCAGTCGGGTGTTCACGCACGGCGACGGGGCCGTGCGGCCGAGGGGGAAGGCGCAGCTCACCCGTGTGGAGCAGCGCGTCGCCCGTGTGATCACCGAGGTCGCCGGGGTGGCACGTATTCTGCTCGGGCGTCGCCCGCCCAGAAGGCCGGCACCGCCCGTCGAGCAGGCCGGCCCGTCCCGCACACTGGCAGGGCCGAGACCGTACAGACACATCACGCACATCAGTAGCAAGCGCCCCTCAGGGGCGGACGTGGCCGTTCGACTGGAGTGAAGCACGTGGCCGGGCGCATCGAGGATTACGCACTCATCGGAGACATGCAGACCGCTGCCCTGGTCTGCCGGGACGGCAGCGTCGACTGGCTGTGTCTCCCCCGCTTCGACTCGCACGCGGTCTTCGCCGGACTGCTCGGCACCGAGGAGCACGGCTTCTGGCGGGTGGGCCCGGCGGGACCGGCGGACGCGGAGCCGGCCCCGCCGACCGGCGCCGCTACCGGGGCGACTCGCTGATCCTGGAGTCCGAGTGGGACACCCCGCGCGGCACGGTCCGGGTGACCGACTTCATGCCGCCGCGCGACGGCGCGCCGCAGCTGATCCGGATCGTCGAGGGCGTGTCGGGCCGGGTGCGGATGCGGTCCTCGCTGCGGATGCGGTTCAGCTACGGCCGGATCGTGCCCTGGGTGCACAAGGTCGGGGAGCGCACGGTCGCGGTCGCCGGACCCGACTCGGTGTGGCTGGACACCGACGCGGAGACCCACGGCAAGGACCTGACGACGTACTCCGAGTTCACGGTCACGCCCGGGGAGCGGATCACGTTCACGCTCTCCTGGCAGCCCTCCCACAAGGAGCCGCCCGCGCTGCCGGACCCGGAGGGCTCCTCGCGGCGACCGCCGAGTTCTGGCGCGAGTGGGTCGAGCACTGCACGTACCACGGCCCCTACCGGGAGGCCGTGATCCGCTCGCTGATCACCCTGAAGGCGCTGACGTACGCGCCGACCGGCGGGATCGTCGCCGCGCCGACGACCTCGCTGCCGGAGGAGATCGGCGGCGTGCGGAACTGGGACTACCGCTACACCTGGCTGCGGGACGCGGCGATCACCCTCTCCTCGCTGCTGCGCACCGGCTACCGCGAGGAGGCCCGCGCCTGGCGCGAGTGGCTGCTCCGCGCGGTCGCGGGCGACCCGGAGAACCTCCAGATCATGTACGGCATCGCGGGCGAGCGGGAGCTCGGCGAGCAGGAGCTGGACTGGCTGCCCGGCTACGAGAACTCCGGCCCGGTCCGGGTCGGCAACGGCGCGGCGGGCCAGCTCCAGCTGGACGTGTACGGCGAGGTCACCGAGGCCCTCCACCTCGGCCACATGACGGGCCTGTCCCGCAACGACTACGCCTCCCTGCTCCAGATCAAGCTGATCAACTACCTGGAGAAGCACTGGGACCAGCCCGACGAGGGCATCTGGGAGGTCCGCGGCCCGCGCCGCCACTTCGTCCACTCCAAGGTGATGGCCTGGGTGGCCGTCGACCGCACGATCAAGCTGATCGAGTCCGGGGACGCCGACGGCCCGCTGGAGCGCTGGCGCGAGCTGCGCGACGAGATCCACCGGGACGTCTGCGAGAAGGGCTACGACAAGGAGCGGAACACCTTCACGCAGTCGTACGGCTCGAAGGAGCTGGACGCCTCGCTGCTGCTGATCCCGCAGATGGGCTTCCTGCCGCCGGACGACAAGCGGGTCATCGGCACGATCGAGGCGATCCAGCGCGAGCTGTCCACGGAGGACGGCTTCGTGCTGCGCTACCCGACGGCCGGCGAGGAGGCCGGGGTCGACGGCCTGGAGGGCGACGAGGGCGCGTTCCTCGCCTGTTCGTTCTGGCTGGCGGACGACCTGGCGATGATCGGCCGGGTCGACGAGGCGCGCACGCTCTTCGAGAAGCTCCTCGCGCTCCGCAACGACCTCGGGCTGCTCGCCGAGGAGTGGGACCCGCGGCTCCAGCGGCAGGTGGGGAACTTCCCGCAGGCCTTCAGCCACGTCCCGCTGATCGACACGGCGCTGCGGCTGACGGCCAGCGGCGCGTACGGGGGCTGAGGGGCGTCGCAGGGGGGCCGGACCTACGATGAGAAGGTCCCGTCCCCCCGTACGAAAGGGGGGCTCCCATGGCTCCCCACATCTCCGAGAGCGCCCTGGCCGGACTGGTCGAGAACCTGGCCGGTGAGGTGATCACGCCCGGCGGTCCCGGCTACGACGAGGCCCGGACCCTGCACAACGGGATGATCGACCGGCGGCCGTCGGTGATCGCCCAGTGCGCGGGCCCGGCCGACGTGTCCAACGCGATCCTGTTCGGCCGCGAGGCCGACCTGCCGATCGCGGTCCGCGGCGGCGGGCACAGCGTCGCCGGGACCTCCGTGATCGACGGCGCGCTGGTCGTCGACCTGCGCCGGATGCACGGCGTCGTGGTGGACCCGGAGGACATGACGGTCCGGATCGACGGCGGGGCGACCATGGCCCACCTCGACCACGCCTGCCAGCCGTTCCACGTGGCGACCACCGGCGGCCGGGCGTCCACCACCGGCGTCGGCGGCTTCGTCCTGGGCGGCGGTTCGGGCTGGCTGGAGCGGAAGTTCGGACTCGCCAGCGACAACCTCCTCGCCGCGGACCTGGTCACCGCCGAGGGCAAGCACGTCCACACGGACGCGGAGGAGAACCCGGAGCTGTTCTGGGCGCTGCACGGCGGCGGCGGCAACTTCGGGGTGGTGACCTCGCTGACGATGCGGGTGCACCCGCTGCCGCGGACGAGCATGGCGATGATGTTCTTCCTGCCGGACCGGGCCCCCGAGGTGGTGCGCACCTACCGCGACCTGGGGCTCGGCGCGCCCGACGAGGTGGGCGGCGGCTGCATCTACGTGCCCGCGCCCCCGGTGCCGTTCATCCCCGGGGACCTGGTCGGCAAGCTGGTCTGCGGGGCGCTGTTCACGTATGCCGGGCCGGCCGAGGAGGTCCGCGAGTTCGCGGCGCCGCTGCTGGCGCTGAAGCCGGTGGTGGAGGTGGTCACGGACATCCCGTACGTGGAGCTGCAGTCGATGATGGACGACCCGCCGGGGCTGCGGAACTACTGGTCGGCCGAGTACCTGCGGGAGTTCCCCGACGAGGCCGTGGACGTCTTCTGCGACCGCGGCGCGGCGATCCCGGCGGAGACGGCCATCCAGCACGTGCTGTTCCTGATGGGCGGGGCCGTGGCCGCGGGGCCCTCCCGGTACCCGCAGCCGTGGCGCACCGCGCCCTGGGCCGTGCACCCGTTCGCGACCTGGGAGGACCCCGCGTACGACGAGCGGGCGAGGCAGTGGGTGCACGACGTGCGGGCCGACGTGCGGCCGTGGGCGCTCGACGCGACGTATCTGAACTTCGTCGGCGACGAGGGCGAGCGGCGGATCGTCTCCTCCTTCGGGGAGGAGAACTACCGCCGGCTCGCCGCCGTGAAGGGCCGGTACGACCCCGACAACGTGTTCCGGTTCAACCAGAACATCGTCCCGGCCGGGTGAGCCGGCTCAGCGCAGTGCGTCGATCACCTCCCGGGCGGCGCGCTCGCCCTCGGTCGCGCCGCCTTCCATGAAGCCCTGGAAGTCGTACGAACAGTGCTCGCCGCCGATGTGGACGTTGCCCTGGGCGGCGCCCTCGTACCCGGCGTACCGGTGGAGGTAGCCGACGGGCCAGTAGGAGTACGCGCCGAGGGAGTACGGGTTCTTGTGCCAGGCGGAGAGCTGGGCGCGGCCGGTGTACGCCCGGGAGGTGCCGGGGAAGAAGGCGTCGATGCCGGCCAGGTAGCGGGTGACCAGGTTCCGCACGTACGGGTCGGACTCGGTGGAGAACGGCCCGGCCGGGTTCAGGTTCCGGGCGAGGCTGCCGCCGCCGTACTGGAGGAGGATGCCGCCGGTGCCGCCCTGGACCTTGGTGGTGTCCCAGGTCTGCTGGACCTCGGTGTCGGTGAAGCAGTCGCCGGAGGAGACCCCGGGCCAGGCGCCGGTGCCGCGCCAGGGCCGGGTGCCGAACTGCATGTTGAGCTTGGTGCAGTAGCCCATGCGGGCGTCCCGCAGGAGGTTGCGCATGAGCGGGTCGAAGCCGGCCTGGGAGGTGTCGAGCCGCTGGAGGACCGGCAGCGGGACGCACAGGATCGTGTGGTCGGCGGTGACGGTCCGGGTGGTGCCGGCCTCGGTGAAGGTGAGCGTCTGGGTGCCGTCGGCGTTGGCCCGTACGGCGTTCAGCGACCAGCCCGCCTTGAGGGTGCCGGGGGCGAGCGCCCCGGCGACGGCGTTGGGGAGCAGGTCGTTGCCGCCGACGATGTGGTAGCGCTCGTTGGACAGGCCCCAGACGTTGAAGTTGCCGGGATTGGTCTGGTAGCCCATGAGCAGGACGAGGGCGAGCGAGGACTGTTCGGTGGTGTCGGCGCCGTACTCGACGTTGTAGGCGACGTCGAGGAAGCGGCCGAGCGGTGAGGAGTGCCCGCCGGGGACGCGGCTCTCGATCCAGTCGTACAGCGACATGTCGTCGAGGGCGGTGCCGGTGGGGGTGGTCCGGTTCCACTTGACCTCGCCCGCGTCGAGCAGGTCGCGGTGGAGGGCCTGGTAGACGGCGTTGAAGTCCGCGTCGGCCTGGGCGCGCGGGTAGTAGGTGCCGTTGAACCAGAGGACCTCCTCGGCGCCGTTGGGTCCGCCGCCGAGGAAGTCCTCGGTGGCGAGGCCGAAGCGGCGGCAGAGTTCCAGGATCTTCTTGTGGCTGGTGTCGATCAGCTCGCCGCCGATCTCGGAGGTCTGGCCGTACGCCCAGTGGTCCCGCTGGGTGTACATGCGGCCGCCGCCCCGGGACGGGTTGGCCTCGTAGAGCACCGGGCTCAGTCCGGCGTCCTGGAGGGTGAGGGCGGCGGTGAGGCCGGAGATCCCGGCGCCGACGACGGCGACCCGGGCGGTGGTCTTCACGGGCGGGTTCGGGGTGGCGGCCGAGGCGGGGACGGCCGGGCCGACACCCACGCCGACGGCGAGGCCGGCGGCGGTGGCGTACTGAGCAGGGACCGGCGGCCGAGGGCGTCGGCCCGCAGGCCGCGCAGCTCGTCGACAGGGATGTTCAGCCGGCGGGCGGCGGCGTGCTCGGCGGCGAGGTTCTTCAGGAGGTGCATCGGGGTGGTGCGTGCCATGGGGGCTCTCCTGGAGGGTGAGGGGATGTCAGCTCTGCGGTACGGGGGCGGGGACGGGGCTTCTCCGTCGGTGCGCTCGGCGGCGTCCTCCAGGACGATCCGGCCGATGACCTCGTAGCGTTCGGGGCGCTTGGCCTTGAGGTAGAAGCCGAGGCCGAGGCCGCCGAAGAAGACGGCGCCGACGATCCAGGGGATCGCCTTGAAGAAGAGGGAGTCGGCGGCGAGACCCGCCGCGGTCTCCATGTTCATGACCAGCAGCACGACGACGGCGATCATGCCGACGCCGCCGAGGAGCGGGGCCGTGAGGGTCTTGAACCAGTGCCGGTCCTCGGGGTGGTTCTTGCGGAAGTAGCCGATGACGGCGAAGGAGCAGAGGGTCTGGACGATGAGGATCGCCATCGTGCCGAGGATCGCGAGCAGCGTGTAGAGGTGGATGTACGGGTCCTCGCCGGCGAGCCAGAAGGCGGCGACGAGGGCCACGGCGATCACGCTCTGGGTGAAGGACGCGATGTACGGCGAGCCGTGCCGGGCGTGGGTCCGGCCGAGCGCCGGGTGCAGGAAGCCCTCCCGGCCGATGGCGTACAGATAGCGCGAGGCGCACTGGTGGAAGGCCATCCCGCAGGCGAAGGAGCCGGTGAGCAGCAGCCACTGGAAGGCGTCGACGGCCCAGGCGCCGATGAAGGTCCGGGTGGGCTCGAAGAACAGGTCGAGGGGGCTCGCGGACGCGGACAGCTTCACGGAGCCGGCGAGCCCGTTCCCGGCGATCGTCATCCACGAGACGTAGATGTAGAAGAGGCCGACGCCGATGACGGAGATCAGGGTGGCGCGCGGGATGACCCGCTTGGGGTTGCGGGACTCCTCGCCGTACATCGCGGTCGACTCGAAGCCGACCCAGGACCAGAAGGCGAAGAAGAGGCCGAGCCCGGCGGAGGTGCCGGTGAAGGCGTTCTTCGGGTTGATCGGCTCGACCGGGATGCCGTCGGGGCCGCCGCCGGCGATCAGGACGGCCGTGGCGACCGCGAAGAGGACGGCGATCTCCGCGACCAGCATCACCCCCAGCGCCTTGGCGGTCAGGTTGATGTCGAAGTACGACAGGACGGCCGTGACGGCCAGCATGACCGCCGCGTACAGGATCCACGGCAGGTCCACGCCGAGCTGGTCGGCGACCGTCGTCTTGGCGAAGTAGGAGAAGACGCCGACGATCGAGGCCTCGAAGACGATGTACGCGAGGACGGCGAGCATGCCGGAGGCCATGCCCGCGATCCGGCCCAGGCCGTGCGAGATGTAGCCGTAGAAGGCGCCGGCGGCCGTGATCCGCTTGGCCATGGCGACGTAGCCGACCGAGAAGACGGTCAGGACGAGCGTCGCGAAGAGGTATCCGGCGGGCGCGCCGGTACCGTTGCCGAAGCCGACGGCGATGGGGAGGTTTCCGGTCATCGCCGTGATCGGGGCGGCGGTGGCGACGGCCATGAAGACGACGCCGACGAGTCCGACCGAGTTCGCCTTGAGCCGGTGGACCTCTGGGGTGGGGTTCTCTGCCATGGCCCGAGAGGATCCTCGTGAGTGACGTAGGCCACAATCGACATCCGGTCGCACAATTCCCGCCAGGAGGCGACGAGTTGTCGCCCTGGTGTACGAACTGTCCGGTGCCGTAACCGTCAGGTGATGTCGTCGGAACACGGACGCGGGTAGCGTCCGGCCCCATGGACAATCAGGGCGGGATCACCGTGCAGCGGGCGCTGGAACTCCCCGGGCTGCGCGGCGGGCTCCCGGAGGTCGTGGCCGGCGCGGACCGGCTGCACCGCACGGTGCGCTGGGTGCACGCGGGCGAGGTGCCGAACATCGCCTCGCTGCTCAAGGGCGGCGAACTACTCCTCACGACGGGCCTCGGCCTGGGCACCCGCCCCGCCGAGCAGCGCGCCTTCGTCCGGCGGCTCGCCGACCGGGGCATCGCCGCCCTCGTCGTCGAGCTGGGCCCGCGCTTCGCCCGCCTCCCGGCGACGATAGTGGAGACCGCGCGGGCGGCGGGCCTGCCGCTCGTCCAGCTCCACCGCGAGGTCCCCTTCGTCGCCGTCACGGAGGAGATCCACACCGAGATCGTCAACGGCCACTACGCCCTCCAGCGGCAGGCCGAGGAGGTCCACCGGCAGTGCACGGAGGCCCTGCTCGGCGGCGGCGGGGTCCCGCAGGTCCTCCGCATCCTCTCCGACTTCGCCGCCAACCCGGTCTTCCTGGAGACCGCCGACGGACAGCTCCTCTACGCGGCGGGCACCGAGTCCGCGCCCGCCGACCCGCTCCAGGTCTGGGACGGGCTGCGCGGCCAGCGGGCCGCCCGCGAGTCCGGCCCGCCCACCGGCACGGTCCTCGTCGACGTCCCCGGCGGCGGCCCCGGCACGGGCTCGGTACGGGCCCGCCTCGTCCTCCTCTCCGTCTCGGGACCCCTCTCCCCGTCCACCGCATGGCGGCCGAGGCGGGCCGCGAGCCTCCTCGCCGTCGTCCTCATGCAGGCCCGCCAGGAGGAGGAGCTCGCCGCGCGCGGCCGGGGCGACTTCCTCACCGACCTGGCGGAGGGCCGCATCTCGGCGGAGGACGCCCGGCGCAGGCGCGCGTCCTCGGCTTCAAGCCGGGCGACGGCCCCTGCTCCCGGTGGTCATGCGCCTGGCCTCGGAGCTCTCCCCTCGGGCAGCTGGGCCCTCCTGGCCCGGGCGGTCCTGGAGGAACTGTCCTCGGTGGGCGTCCCGGCGCTCCTGGGCGTCCGCCCGGTGGAGGGCCGGGTCCCCTGCTCCTGGGCCTGCGCTCGGAATCGGAACGCACGGCGGTCGCGGACCGGGTCGCGGCGGCGCTGCGCGCGGGCGTGGAGCGGGCGGGCCTGGAACGCGCGGGCGTCCACCCGCCGGTCGTCGTGGTCGGCGTCGCCGGCGGCTGGGCGGCGGCCTCGGCGGGCCTGCGGCACGCGGCGGAGACCGCGACGGCCGCGCAGGGCCTCTCGGACCTCCCTGGTACGACGCCCGCCGCCTGGACACCGACCTGCTGCTCTGGCGCCTGCGCGACCACCCGGACCTCGCGGCCTTCGTCGACCGCGCGATCGGCCCCCTGCGGGACCACGACCGCACCTCCCGCCCCCCGCTCCTCCCCACCCTGGAGACGTACCTGGCCCACGCGGGCCGCAAGGCGGAGACGGCCCGGGAACTCCACCTCAACCGCCAGACCCTCTACAACCGCCTGGCCCGCATCTCCGAACTCCTCGGCACCGACCTCGACGACCCCAGACCGTCCTGGCCCTCTCGCTGGCCCTGAGGGCCCGCCGCCACGCCGTGACCCGCCCGTCGGGGCGCCGGCCCCGACGGGGTCAGCGCCCCGACAGCTCGTCGTACACCGACAGCACGTGCGCGATCGTCTCGTCCTCCGTGGGCCACGACCCCGCCTGCGTGCGGCCCGCCGCCGCCAGGTCCATCCGGCGCTCCTCGTCGTCGAGCAGCCCCGCACCGCCCCGCCAGCGCCCCCGCGTCCCCGTACGGCACCAACTCCGCCGCGTCCCCGACGAGTTCCGGCACGCCGCCGACGGCCGTCGCGACGAGCGGCACCCCGAGCCGGAGGGCCTCCTGCGCGAGCAGGGCGGGCCTCCCAGCGCGAGGGAGCACGGCGACGTCGGCGGCCGCGAGGAGTTCGGCGACGTCGTCCCGGCGCCCGAGGAGCCGCACCGCGAGCCGCTCCTCGGTGATCCGCCGCTGCAGGAAGGCCCGTTCGCGCCCCTCCCCGGCGATGACGAGCAGCGGCTGCGGATCGAGCTCGCGCCACGCGCGGGCCGCGTCGAGCAGCGTCCGGTACCCCGGCCGCGTTCGAGCGCCCCGACGGCCATGATCAGGGGCCGGTCGACGGCGCCGAGCTCGGCGCGGGCCTTGCCGTCGTGGAGACAGACGGGACCGCGCGCGGCGGGCACGGTGACGGGGGCGAGGCGGGCGTCCGGGCCCCGCGCCGCCGGGCCCGGTCGACGAGTTCGGAGGAGGTCCCGAGGACGACGGTCGCGGCCCGCGCGGTCCTCCGCTCCAGGAGCCGCAGCACCCGCCCAGCGCCCCGTCGACGTGGTTCCGGCTGTGCCAGGTGGTGACCAGCGGCGCCCGGCCGCCGCCGCCCGCGAGCGCGAGCGCGGCCCGTACGGAGGCCTGGAGCCCGTGCGCGTGGACCACGTCCGCGCCGATGCAGGCGTTGCGGAGCACGGTGACGGTCGAGGGGTCGCCGAGGCGCGGCAGGGGCACGAAGTGCGCGCCCGCGCCCAGGTAGTCGTATGCGCGGTCGAGTTCGGCCGGGGCGCACACGGTCACCCGCACGCCCTCGCCACCAGCCCCGAGGCGAGTGATCGGACGTGAGCGCTGCTGCCCGCGCCGCCGCCGCCCAGCACTTGGACCGTACGGAGCTGTGTCACGCGCCCAAGGATGCCAGTCCGTGCCCCCGACCGTACGCACGTTCCGGCACCGAAATGGCGTCGTTCCCCCGGGCGGAAGGCGTACGGCACGGGGAGCCGCGCCACGGGTTCACCCACACGGGTGAGCACGCGGTGCGGACGCTCAGACGGAGGCGGCCCGCTCGCCCCACACGGCGGCGGCGACCAGACCGGCCGCGTGCGCGGCGAGCCCGAGCCGCCCGTTGGAGGCGGCGACGGCACTGCCGACGGCGGCGCCGAGGGCGTGCGCGCCCATGTCGCCGAGCATGGTCTCCTCGCCGAGGTCGTCGCCGAGGAGGGCGCGGCGGCCCCATCGGCGCGGCGGCGAGCGACCCCGCAGGAGCCCCGGCGCGCCGAGCCCGAGCGCGAGGAGGCCCGCGCGCCCCGGCCGTACGTCCACGAGGTTCACCAGGTGCGCGGTGCCGGCGATGACGACGCCGGCGAGGACCTTGTCGACGGGCTTCTCCTTGAGGAGCGCCCGGCGACGAGCGAGGCGGCGCCGATCCCGAACAGCTTCACCGCGCCACTGGTCACCTCACCGCCCCGCAGCGCGCCAGGTGCGCCCGGAACCCGCGCCGGTGATCGCCGCGCAGATCGTCGTACCGCCCGCAGACGGCCGCCGCCACGACGGCGAGGGAGGCGGCGGCGCGGCGGGCAGGACCGCGGCGGCCGAGCCGAGGGCGACGGCGGGACCGGCCAGCAGGGAGACCGGACGGCCCGCGTGGTTGGTCCGCTCCCAGCTGCCCGGGTTCCCCGGCGGGCGCCGCCTCAACTGCCCGTACGCGAACCGGGCGGCGCCGAAGGCGAGGGCGAAGCCGCCGACCCGGCCGAGCCCGCCCGGCCTGGCACCGGCCGCCCCGCACCTGCCCGCCAGGAACCGACCGTCCCCGAACCGTCCCGCCCGATGCCGTCCGCCCCGCACCGACCGGCCCCGTGCCGCTCCTCACCCGTCCGCCCGTGCCGTCGCGAGCAGTTCCTCCGCGTGGGCCCTGGCCGTCTCGGAGTCCTCCTGGCGGCGAGCATCCGGGACAGCTCCCGGACGCGTCCTCGCCCTCCAGGACGGTGACGCCCGAACGGGTGACGGAGCCGTCGTTGGTCTTCTCGACGAGCAGCTGCCGGTCGGCGAAGGCCGCGACCTGCGGGAGGTGGGTGACGACCACGACCTGCGCGGACTTGGCGAGCTTGGCGAGCCGGCGGCCGATCTCGACGGCCGCCTTGCCGCCGACGCCCGCGTCGACCTCGTCGAAGAGGTACGTCGGCACCGGGTCGACCCCGGCGAAGACGACCTCCACGGCGAGCATCACCGGGACAGCTCACCGCCGGACGCGCCCTTGGCGATGGGCCGGGGCGGGGCGCCGGGGTGCGGGGCGAGCAGCAGCTCGACCTCGTCGGCGCCGGACGGCCCGTAGGCGACCCGGCGGCCGCCGACCTCGACGCCCTCTTCGTCCTCGGTCTGCGTGAGGGCGAAGGACACGCGCGCGTGCGGCATGGCCAGCGAGGCGAGTTCGGCGGTGACCGCGGCGGCGAACCGGTCGGCCGCCTCGGTGCGGGCGTCGGTGAGCCGCTGCGCGAGCACCGAGAGCGCGTCGCGCAGCCGGTCCCGCTCGGCGGTGAGCTCCTCGATCCGCTCGTCGTCGCCGTCGAGCTCGCCGAGCCGCCCGGCGCTCTCCTCCGCCCAGGCGAGCACGGCCGCGATGTCCTCGCCGTACTTCCGGGTCAGCTGGGTGAGCACCGCCCGCCGTTCCTCGACGGCCGCGAGCCGCAGCGGGTCGGCGTCGAGGTCGTCGACGTATCCGGCGAGCTCCTGCGCCACGTCCGACAGGAGGATGGAGATCTCGCCCATCCGGTCGGCGAGCCCGGCGAGCGCCGGATCGTGCGACCGTACGGCCTCCAGGGCCCGGCCCGCGCCCGCGACGAGGGTGGTCGCGTCGACGCCCTCGGGGTCCTCGGGGTTCCCCGCGAGCGCGGCGCGCGCGAGCGCGGCGGCGGAGGCAAGGGCCTCGGCGTGGCCGAGCCGCTCGGCCTCGGCGGCGAGTTCGACGTCCTCACCGACCCGCGGTTCGACGGCCTCGATCTCGCCGAGCCCGAAGCGCAGCAGATCGGCCTCCTGGGCTCGCTCACGCGCCCGGGTGGTGATCTCGTCCAGCTCGGTGGTGACGGCGCGCAGCCGCCGGTACGCCTCGCCGTAGGCGGCGAGCGGCACCGAGACGGCCTCGCCCGCGTACCGGTCGAGCGCGCCGCGCTGCCGGGCGGGCTTGAGCAGGCCCTGCTGGTCGGTCTGGCCGTGGACGGCGACGAGCTCGTCGGAGAGTTCGGCGAGCAGCCCGACGGGCACCGAACGCCCGCCGAGGTGGGCGCGCGAGCGTCCCTCGGCGGAGACCGTGCGGCTGACGAGGAGCACGCCCTCGTCGAGCTCGGCACCGGCCTCCTCGGCGCGTACGGCGACGGGCGTGCCCGCGGGCACGCTGATCCGTCCCTCGACGACGGCCGAGGCCGCGCCGATCCGCACCAGGGCCGGGTCGGCACGTCCACCGAGCAGCAGCCCCAGGCTGGTCACGACCATCGTCTTGCCCGCACCGGTCTCACCGGTCACCGCGGTGAAGCCGGGCGACAGCTCGACCACCGCGTCGTCGATGACCCCGAGCGACCGTATCCGCATCTCCTCCAGCACGCCCCAGACCATACGAGGTTTCCGGGTCCGACGCGACATCGCCCCGTGCGTAACCCCCGGAGCGCCACTCGTTACGAGCGGGCCGGGGTCAGTGCGGCGCGCCCGCCACCCCGACACCGGCAGGGCGAACTTGGCGACGAGACGGTCGGTGAAGGAGGCGTGGTGCAGCCGGGCGAGCCGGACCGGCACGGCGCCCCGCCGCACCTCGACGCGGGCGCCCGCCGGGAGCTCCACGGTCCGCCGCCCGTCGCACCACAGCACCCCGTGCGGGTGTGCGGCTCGACCTCGACCGTGAGCACCGACCGGGGGTGGTGACGAGCGGCTTGGCGAAGAGGGCGTGGGCCCCGATCGGGACCATGAGGAGCGCCTCGACCTCGGGCCAGACGACCGGGCCGCCCGCCGAGAAGGCGTACGCGGTGGAGCCGGTGGGTGTCGCGCAGATCACCCCGTCGCAGCCGAAGCCGGTCACCGGGCGCCCGTCGATCGCGAGCACGACCTCCAGCATCCGTTCCGGCGAGACCTTCTGCACGGCGGCCTCGTTGAGCGCCCAGTCGCGGTGCAGGACGTCGCCGTTCTCGTGCACGGTGACGTCGAGGGTCATCCGCTCCTCGACCTCGTACGCCTTGGTGACGACCCGGTCGACGACCTTGTCGAGGTCGTCGCGCTCGGCCTCGGCGAGGAAGCCGACGCGCCCGAGGTTGACGCCGAGCATGGGCACGCCGGAGGCGCGGGAGAACTCCGCGCCGCGCAGCAGGGTGCCGTCGCCGCCGAGGACGATGAGCAGCTCACAGCCGTCGAGCGCGTCGGAGCAGGCCTCCGGGACCTTCTCGACGGACGGCGGCAGCGGCAGGTCCGCGGCCTCGGCCTCCAGGACGCGGACGCCGATGCCGCAGCGCAGCAGCCCCAGGACGACCAGTTCGGCGCTGCGCACGGCGGCCGGGCGGCCGGTGTGCGCGAGCAGGAAGACGGTGCGTGTTGTTCCCGATGGTGCTGCTGCAGTTGAGTTCAACGAGGTCCCTCCGCCACGGCGCGGTCGACGTCCGCCGGATCCAGCGCGGGCGCGCCTGCCCGCAGCCACAGAAAGTACTCGACGTTGCCCGAGGGGCCGGGCAGCGGGCTGGCGGTGACGCCGAGGACGCCGAGGCCGAGCTCGCCGGCCTGCCGGGCCACGTTCTTCACGGCGTCCGCGCGGAGTTCGGCGGAACGGACGACTCCGCCGGTGCCGAGCCGCTCCTTGCCCACCTCGAACTGCGGCTTGACCATGAGGACGAGGTCGGCGCCGGGCGCCGTGCAGGCCGCGAGGGCGGGCAGGACGAGCCCGAGCGGGATGAAGGACAGATCGCCGACGACGAGGTCGACGGGGACGCCGTCGAGGGCGTCGACCGTCAACTCGCGTACGTTCGTGCGGTCCTTCACGGTGACGCGCTCGTCGCTCTGCAGCGACCAGGCGAGCTGTCCGTAGCCGACGTCGACGGCGACGACGTGGGCGGCGCCCGCGCGCAGCAGGACGTCGGTGAAGCCGCCGGTGGAGGCCCCGGCGTCCAGGGCGCGCCGGCCCTCGACCACGAGCCCCGGGGCACGAAGGCGGCGAAGGCCCCGGCGAGCTTGTGGCCGCCGCGCGAGACGTAGTCGGGGTCGGAGTCGTCCTGGGCGACGACGATGGCGCGGCGGTCTCGACCTGGGTGGCGGGCTTGGTGGCGACGGTCTTGCCGACGGTCACCCGGCCCGCGGCGATCAGCTGGCTGGCGTGCTCGCGCGAGCCGCGAGCTTGCGCCGTACCAGCTCGGCGTCGAGACGGCGGCGTGCCGGTCCTGCCACGTTCGGTTCAGCTCCTGTTGTCGTACGGACGGGGGCGGGGTGCGCGTCGAGCGAGGTCAGCTCGGCGCGCAGTCCACGGTGTACATCCTCGTACACCTCCGGGTGTCCGTCCGCCGGGAGGTGGTCGAGCCCGGCGAGACGCGCGAGGGCGGCGTCGACGGCGGCATGGCCGGTGGGCTCCGCGGCGACGCCGAGCGGCGCGGGCCCGGCGGGCTCGTACGTCTCGGCCGGGGCCTGCTCCTGCGGGGCTTCGGGGTGGCGTCGCTCATGCCCCGACGCTACCGCGAAGCCCTGGGGTACCGTCGACGGCGATGGCGACGATCACGGAGTGCCGCGGCGCACTGGACAGACTTTCGGACAATCTCGCGCGGGCCGACGAGGGCGTGCGCGGCGCGGCCGCGCTCGACCGCAGCCTGAGCTGCCACATCACGGACCTCGACACGACGTTCACGGGCCGTCTCGCGGACGGCCGGATCCGGGTCGACGGGACGGTGGAGGGCCCCCCGCGGGACAAGGCGCAGATCCGGCTCGCGATGACCGGCGACGACCTGGTGGCGATGGTGGACGGCGGGCTGAACTTCGCGAAGGCCTGGGCCTCCGGCCGGGTCAGGCTGGAGGCCGGCTTCCGCGACCTGCTGCGCCTGAGGTCGCTTCTGTAGCGGGCCCCGGGCCCGCGGTCACTGCCGCAGGGCGGGCTCCTGGGCGGCACTGCCGTCCGGACCCGCGCCCGGCGCCCGGCCGGCACGACCAGCGGCGTCCCCGTCTCCGGGTCCTCGATGACCTGGCAGCGCAGCCCGAAGACCCGCTCGACCAGCTCGGCGGTCACCACCTCCGACGGCGGCCCCTCGGCGACGACCTCACCGGCGCGGACGGCAATGAGGTGGGTCGCGTACCGGGCCGCGTGGTTGAGGTCGTGGAGGACGGCGACGAGCGTCCGCCCCCGCGTCTCGTGCAGCTCCGCGCACAGGTCGAGGACGTCGATCTGGTGCTGGATGTCGAGGTACGTGGTGGGCTCGTCGAGCAGCAGCAGCGGGGTCTGCTGGGCCAGCGCCATGGCGATCCAGACGCGCTGGCGCTGACCGCCCGAGAGCTCGTCCACGTACCGCTCGGCGAGCTCGGCGACGCCGGTCGACTCCATCGACTCCCGGACGATCCGCTCGTCCTCCGCGGACCACTGCCGCAGCAGCCCCTGGTGCGGGTAGCGGCCGCGCGCGACGAGGTCGGCGACGGTGATGCCGTCGGGGGCCACGGAGGTCTGCGGCAGCAGCCCGAGGGTCCTGGCGACTTTCTTGGCGGGCATCGAGTGGATCGACTGCCCGTCGAGCAGCACGCGGCCCTCGCTGGGCTTCAGCATCCGGGAGAGGGCGCGCAGCAGGGTGGACTTGCCGCAGGCGTTGGGGCCGACGATGACGGTGAACGAACGGTCGGGGATCGCCACGGACAGATCGCGGGCGATGACCCGCTGCTCGTACGCCAGGGTGACCGATTCCGCGCTCAGGCGCTGCTGCCGACCGTCCATACCCGCACTCCCGGTGTCTCGTCCGTGGTCAGGTCAGGCGGCGACGACCACGATCACGCGAAGTTAGGTTAGCCTACCCAACCCCTCCGTGCGGTCACACCCCGAGCAGCGCCAGCGCCTTCCCCGCGTCCGGCAGCTCCGCCGCGGACCACGAGGCCCCGCACAGCGCCCGCACCCCGTCCAGGACGTCAGCCCCCTCGCCCGGCACACCGTCGAGGACCAGCTCACCGCCGCTCACGGAGGCCCGCCACCCCCGCACGCGAAGCCCCCGGCCCCGTCCTCCACGACCTCCGGCTGCCCCGTGAGCAGCCCCGCAGATCGGCCGCCACATACGTGGGCCGGTGCTCGGGCACGGCCGCGAGCAGCTGCGCCACGTCCGTCACCCCGGTCAGCACCAGCAGCGAGTCGACCCCGCCGTTGAACGCGCCCTCGATGTCCGTGTCGAGCCGGTCCCCGACCACCAGCGGCCGCTCCGCCCCGTCCGCAGCACCGTCTCCCGGTGCATCGGCGGCAGCGGCTTCCCCCCGACCTTCGGCTCCACCCGGTGCCCGGTGGCGATCCGCACGACCTCCACCGCCGCCCCGTTGCCCGGCCCGATCCCCCGCGTCCCTGGAATCGTCAGGTCCGTGTTGGAGGCGTACCAGGGCACCCGCGCCCCACCGCGTAGGCCGCCTCCGCGAACCGCGCCCACGGCATCCCCGGCCCGCCGTACCCCTGCACGACCGCCACCGGGTCCTCGTCCGCCGACTCCACCGGCACGAGCCCCCGCTCCCGCAGCGCCACCCGCAGCCCCTCGCCGCCGATGACGAGCACCCGGGACCCGGCCGGCACGTCCTCCGCGACCATCCGGGCCGCCGCCTGCGCCGAGGTCACCACGTCACCGGCCTCCGCCGGCACCCCAGCTCGGTCAGGTGCTCCGCCACCTCGACCGGCGTCCGCAGCGCGTTGTTCGTGACGTACGCCAGGTGCATCCCGCAGGCCCGGGCCGCCCCCAGCGCCTCCACCGCGTACGGGATCGCCGCCCCGCCCGCGAAGTACACGACACCGTCCAGGTCCAGGAGCGCCGTGTCGTAGGCCTCGCTCAACGCGACCGCACTGCCTCCGGGGCGCTTCCTGCCGCCGTCACGCCCGCCCTGACCGTTCCGCACCGTCACCGCACACTCCTCAGCTCGCCGGGTGAAAATCCCCCGCTCCCCCGATCATCGCTCATGCCCGCCGCCCACATACGATGACGAGATGAACACCTCAGGTCACGCGGCCGCCGACGTCCGCGACGACACCCCAGGCCTGCGCCTGGTCCCGTTCCGAGGACTGCGGTACGTCCCCGAGCGGGTGGGCAGCCTCGCCGCCGTGACGTCCCCGCCTTATGACGTCGTCGTACGACCTGACGGACTGATCCATCTGGAGTCCGCCGACCCCCACAACATCGTCCGGCTGATCCTGCCGCAGGCGATCACCGCCGGCACCCGCCACCGCAAGGCCGCCGTCACCCTCGACCGCTGGCTCGCCGACGGCGTCCTCGCCCCGGACCCGCAGCCCGTGCTCTACGTGTACGAGCAGAACGGCGACGGCATCGTCCAGCGCGGCGTCATCGGCGCCCTGGAGCTCTCCACCCCGGCCGAGGGCATCGTCCTCCCCCACGAGGACGTCATGCCGCACGTCGTCGAGGACCGCGCCGCCCTGATGCGGACCACGGCCGCCAACCTGGAGCCCCTGCTCCTCACCTACGTCGGCGGCGAGGAGGGCGGCGCCGACGCCGTCATCGAGCGCGCCGTCCGCCGCGCGCCCCTGCTCTCCACCACCACGGAGGACGGCTTCCAGCACCGCCTCTGGTCGGTCACGGACCCCGCCGAACTCGCCGCGATCGCCGGCGAACTGGCCCGCCACCAGGCCCTCATCGCCGACGGCCACCACCGCTGGGCCACGTATCTGCGCCTCCGCGAGGAGCACACCGCGCCCGGCCCCTGGAACTACGGCCTGGTCCTCCTCATCGACACCGCCCGCTACCCCCTGCGGGTCCGCGCCATCCACCGCCTCCTCAACCGCCTGCCGGTCGCCGACGCCCTCACGGCCCTCGACGACCACTTCCGGGTCCGCCGCATCGACCGGCCGCTCCCGGTGGCCCTGGAGGCCCTGGAGGCGGCCACGGCCGAGGGCAACGCCTTCCTCCTCGCCGGCGACGGCGCCTTCCACCTCCTGGACCGCCCGGACCCCGCCCTCCTCGACCGCACGATCCGCACGGACCGCCCGCAGGCCTGGCGGACCCTGGACGCGACGGTCCTGCACTCCACCCTCCTGGAGCACGTCTGGCACATCCCGGACACCCCCGAGGACATCGCGTACATCCACGACACGGAGGCGGCGGTCGCCCAGGCCGAACGCCGCGGCGGTACGGCGGTCCTCATGCACCCCGTCCGGGAGGAGGTCGTCCGCGACCTCGCCCGCCAGGGCGTCACGATGCCCCGCAAGTCCACCTCGTTCGGCCCGAAGCCGGCGACGGGCCTGGTCCTGAGAAGCCTGGCCCTGGACTGAGCCCACGGAAACGAAGAAGGGCGGCACCCAGCGGGTGCCGCCCTTCTCGTCCACCGACCCGGATCAGCCCTTGGCGCCGTCCCGGCCGTCCTCGTCCTCGTCGTCCTCGTCGGACTCGTCGTCCTCGTCGTCCTCGTCGATGTCGAGGTCGACGTCCACGACACCGGCGCCGTCCGACTCCTCGGACTCCAGCTCCTCGTCGGACTCGTCGAAGGCGTCGACGAACTCGACCCCGTCCATCTCGGCGAGGCGGTCGGAGGCGTCCGTGCTGCCGTCCTTGTCGGCCTCCAGGGCCTTGGCGAACCACTCGCGCGCCTCGCGCTCACGGCCGGCGGCCAGCAGCGCGTCGGCGTACGCGTACCGCAGGCGCGCGGTCCACGGGTGCACGGCGCTGGAGGCCAGCTCGGGGCTCTGCAGCGTCACGATGGCCGCGTCGAGCTGCCCCATGTCCCGGCGGGCGCCGGCGGCGACGAGCCGCATCTCGACCTGCCCGGCCTTGTCCAGCTTCTGCACCTCGGGCTCACCGGCCATGGCGAGGGCCCGCTCCGGACGGCCGAGGCCGCGCTCGCAGTCGGCCATGACGGGCCACAGCTCGACCCCGCCGCTCATCCGGCGCGCGGCCCGGAACTCGGCCAGCGCCTCGGAGTACTTCTGCGTCGCGTACGCGGCGAAGCCGGCGGCCTCGCGGACGGCCGCGACACGGGAGGCGAGCCGCAGGGCGACCCGGGAGTAGCCGTAGGCCTTCTCCGGGTCCTCGTCGATCAGCTGGGCGACCATGACGAGGTTGCGCGACACGTCCTCCGCGAGCCCCTTGGGAAGGCTCATGAGCTCCTGGCGCACATCCGGGTCGATCTCCTCACCCGTGACCTCCGGCGGGATCGGCAGCCGCTTGATGGGCGCCCGGTCACCACGGTCCCGGTCGTCCCGACGGAAGCCACCCCGGTCGTCCCGGCCCCGGTACCCACCACGGTCGCCACCCCGGTCGTCCCGCCCACGGAACCCACCACGGTCGCCACCCCGGTCATCGCGGCGGAAACCGCCACCACGGCTGTCGCCGCCCCGGTCGTCACGACGGAACCCACCACGGCTGTCGCCGCCCCGACTGTCATCGCGACGGAAGCCACCGCCACGGTTGTCACCGCCCCGGTCGTCACGGCGGAAGCCGCCACCGCGGTTGTCGTCACGGCGGTCGTCACGCTGCCCGTACGACGGCCGGTCGTCCCGACGGAACGACGACGGACGCTCATCACGACGGTCATCGCGACGGAAGCCACCGCCACGGTTGTCGTCACGCTGCCCGTAGGAGGGACGGTCGTCACGACGGAACCCACCACGGCTGTCGCCACCACGGCTGTCGTCACGGCGGAAGCCGCCACCACGGTTGTCACCGCCACGGTCGTCACGACGGAAGCCACCGCCACGGTTGTCGCCACCACGGTCGTCACGCTGCCCGTACGACGGCCGGTCGTCCCGACGGAACGACGACGGACGCTCATCACGACGGTCATCGCGGCGGAAGCCACCGCCACGGTTGTCGTCACGCTGGCCGTAGGAGGGACGGTCGTCCCGACGGAACGAGGGACGCTCGTCGCGCCGGTCATCGCGACGGAAGCCACCGCCACGGTTGTCACCGCCACGGTCGTCGCGACGGAAGCCACCACCGCCACGGTTGTCGCCACCGCGGTCGTCACGACGGAAGCCGCCACCACGGTTGTCGTCCCGACGGTCGTCACGCTGCCCGTACGACGGCCGGTCGTCCCGACGGAACGACGGACGCTCATCACGCCGGTCATCGCGACGGAAGCCACCGCCACGGTTGTCGCCACCGCGGTTGTCGCCGCCACGGTCATCGCGGCGGAAGCCGCCACCGCGGTTGTCGTCACGCTGGCCGTAGGAGGGACGGTCGTCACGACGGAACCCACCACGGTTGTCGCCACCACGGCTGTCGTCACGACGGAAGCCACCGCCACGGTTGTCACCGCCACGGTCGTCGCGACGGAAGCCACCACCGCCACGGTTGTCGTCACGGCGCGGCCCACGGAAGCCGCCCCGGTCGCCACCGGCACCGTCCCTGCGACGCGGCTCGCGCTCCGGACGGTCGTCGGGAGAGTTGGTGGACATCGGTGTGACTCCTGTCTTCGGGTACTGCGTTCATTCTCGCGCAGCCGGCACTCAGCCGCGCATCGGAAAAAGTCAAGCAAAAAACAAAAGGACCCCTGGTCCCAGCGTGAACGCTGGGACCAGGGGTCCTTGAAGAATTGTTCGGCGGCGTCCTACTCTCCCACAGGGTCCCCCCTGCAGTACCATCGGCGCTGAAAGGCTTAGCTTCCGGGTTCGGAATGTAACCGGGCGTTTCCCTAACGCTATGACCACCGAAACCCTATCGGTTTCGAGCGAACAAGCACACTCTGTAGTTGTGTTCTAGCTCTAGAAACCAGCAACTGTTCGTTGCTTCAGAACTAACACAGTGGACGCGAGCAACTGAGGACAAGCCCTCGGCCTATTAGTACCGGTCAGCTCCACCCATTACTGGGCTTCCACATCCGGCCTATCAACCCAGTCGTCTACTGGGAGCCTTACCCTCTCAAGGAGGTGGGAATACTCATCTCGAAGCAGGCTTCCCGCTTAGATGCTTTCAGCGGTTATCCCTCCCGAACGTAGCCAACCAGCCATGCCCTTGGCAGGACAACTGGCACACCAGAGGTTCGTCCGTCCCGGTCCTCTCGTACTAGGGACAGCCCTTCTCAATATTCCTACGCGCACAGCGGATAGGGACCGAACTGTCTCACGACGTTCTAAACCCAGCTCGCGTACCGCTTTAATGGGCGAACAGCCCAACCCTTGGGACCGACTCCAGCCCCAGGATGCGACGAGCCGACATCGAGGTGCCAAACCATCCCGTCGATATGGACTCTTGGGGAAGATCAGCCTGTTATCCCCGGGGTACCTTTTATCCGTTGAGCGACGGCGCTTCCACAAGCCACCGCCGGATCACTAGTCCCGACTTTCGTCCCTGCTCGACCCGTCGGTCTCACAGTCAAGCTCCCTTGTGCACTTACACTCAACACCTGATTGCCAACCAGGCTGAGGGAACCTTTGGGCGCCTCCGTTACCCTTTGGGAGGCAACCGCCCCAGTTAAACTACCCATCAGACACTGTCCCTGATCCGGATCACGGACCGAGGTTAGACATCCAGCACGACCAGAGTGGTATTTCAACGGCGACTCCACCATGACTGGCGTCACGGTTTCACAGTCTCCCACCTATCCTACACAAGCCGAACCGAACACCAATATCAAACTGTAGTAAAGGTCCCGGGGTCTTTCCGTCCTGCTGCGCGAAACGAGCATCTTTACTCGTAGTGCAATTTCACCGGGCCTATGGTTGAGACAGTCGAGAAGTCGTTACGCCATTCGTGCAGGTCGGAACTTACCCGACAAGGAATTTCGCTACCTTAGGATGGTTATAGTTACCACCGCCGTTTACTGGCGCTTAAGTTCTCAGCTTCGCCTGGTCGAAAGTCGGCTAACCGGTCCCCTTAACGTTCCAGCACCGGGCAGGCGTCAGTCCGTATACATCGCCTTACGGCTTCGCACGGACCTGTGTTTTTAGTAAACAGTCGCTTCTCGCTGGTCTCTGCGGCCACCCCCAGCTCAGAGTGCAAGACTCATCACCAGGCGTGGCCCCCTTCTCCCGAAGTTACGGGGGCATTTTGCCGAGTTCCTAACCATAGTTCACCCGAACGCCTCGGTATTCTCTACCTGACCACCTGAGTCGGTTTAGGGTACGGGCCGCCATGAAACTCGCTAGAGGCTTTTCTCGACAGCATAGGATCATCCACTTCACCACAATCGGCTCGGCATCAGGTCTCAGGCTATATGTGTGACGGATTTGCCTATCACACGCCCTACACCCTTACCCCGGGACAACCACCGCCCGGGCTGGACTACCTTCCTGCGTCACCCCATCGCTTACCTACTACCACCTTGGGTCGACGGCTCCACCACTTTCCTTTCCCCGAAGGGTCCGGAACGGCTTCACGGCCTTAGCATTAATGGGCTCGATATTGGGCGTTTCAAAGCGGGTACCGGAATATCAACCGGTTGTCCATCGACTACGCCTGTCGGCCTCGCCTTAGGTCCCGACTTACCCTGGGCAGATCAGCTTGACCCAGGAACCCTTAGTCAATCGGCGCACACGTTTCTCACGTGTGTATCGCTACTCATGCCTGCATTCTCACTCGTGAACCGTCCACAACTCGCTTCGCGGCTGCTTCACCCGGCACGACGCTCCCCTACCCATCACAGCGGGCGTTGGCCCTCATGCTGCAATGACACGACTTCGGCGGTACGCTTGAGCCCCGCTACATTGTCGGCGCGGAATCACTTGACCAGTGAGCTATTACGCACTCTTTCAAGGGTGGCTGCTTCTAAGCCAACCTCCTGGTTGTCTCTGCGACTCCACATCCTTTCCCACTTAGCGTACGCTTAGGGGCCTTAGTCGATGCTCTGGGCTGTTTCCTCTCGACCATGGAGCTTATCCCCACAGTCTCACTGCCGCGCTCTCACTTACCGGCATTCGGAGTTTGGCTAAGGTCAGTAACCCGGTAGGGCCCATCGCCTATCCAGTGCTCTACCTCCGGCAAGAAACACACGACGCTGCACCTAAATGCATTTCGGGGAGAACCAGCTATCACGGAGTTTGATTGGCCTTTCACCCTAACCACAGGTCATCCCCAGGTTTTCAACCCTGGTGGGTTCGGTCCTCCACGAAGTCTTACCTCCGCTTCAACCTGCCCATGGCTAGATCACTCCGCTTCGGGTCTTGAGCGTGCTACTGAAGCGCCCTGTTCGGACTCGCTTTCGCTACGGCTTCCCACACGGGTTAACCTCGCAACACACCGCAAACTCGCAGGCTCATTCTTCAAAGGCACGCAGTCACGAGATACAGCAAGCTGTATCCGACGCTCCCACGGCTTGTAGGCACACGGTTTCAGGTACTATTTCACTCCGCTCCGCGGTACTTTTCACCATTCCCTCACGGTACTATCCGCTATCGGTCACCAGGGAATATTTAGGCTTAGCGGGTGGTCCCGCCAGATTCACACGGGATTTCTCGGGCCCCGTGCTGCCTGGGAAATTCTCAAGCAAGCCGCTGATGTTTCGTCTACGGGGTCTTACCCTCTACGCCGGACCTTTCGCATGTCCTTCGACTACACCAACGGTTTCTGACTCGCCTCACAGCCGGCAGACTGTGAAGAGAACTCCACAACCCCGCATGCGCAACCCCTGCCGGGTATCACACGCATACGGTTTGGCCTCATCCGGTTTCGCTCGCCACTACTCCCGGAATCACGGTTGTTTTCTCTTCCTGAGGGTACTGAGATGTTTCACTTCCCCTCGTTCCCTCCACATGCCCTATGTGTTCAGGCATGGGTGACAGCCCATGACGACTGCCGGGTTTCCCCATTCGGAAACCCCGGATCAAAGCCTGGTTGACGGCTCCCGGGGACTATCGTGGCCTCCCACGTCCTTCATCGGTTCCTGGTGCCAAGGCATCCACCGTGCGCCCTTAAAAACTTGGCCACAGATGCTCGCGTCCACTGTGTAGTTCTCAAACAACGACCAGCCACCCATCACACACCGCTGAAACGATGCTTCACTGGGACCGGCATCCTCGAAGATACGAGCCATACGGCCGTACCCTCAGACACCCAACAACGTGCCAGGCACGATCCCTCGGATCGTTCTCACGTTCCACGCCGAAGCAGTACTGGTGAGAGATCCTCGTGACCGTGCCAACTAATCAACGTTCCACCCATGAGCTGACCGTGCAGAACGTTTGCCTGCAATCGGTGCTGTGCTCCTTAGAAAGGAGGTGATCCAGCCGCACCTTCCGGTACGGCTACCTTGTTACGACTTCGTCCCAATCGCCAGTCCCACCTTCGACAGCTCCCTCCCACAAGGGGTTGGGCCACCGGCTTCGGGTGTTACCGACTTTCGTGACGTGACGGGCGGTGTGTACAAGGCCCGGGAACGTATTCACCGCAGCAATGCTGATCTGCGATTACTAGCAACTCCGACTTCATGGGGTCGAGTTGCAGACCCCAATCCGAACTGAGACCGGCTTTTTGAGATTCGCTCCGCCTCACGGCATCGCAGCTCTTTGTACCGGCCATTGTAGCACGTGTGCAGCCCAAGACATAAGGGGCATGATGACTTGACGTCGTCCCCACCTTCCTCCGAGTTGACCCCGGCGGTCTCCTGTGAGTCCCCATCACCCCGAAGGGCATGCTGGCAACACAGGACAAGGGTTGCGCTCGTTGCGGGACTTAACCCAACATCTCACGACACGAGCTGACGACAGCCATGCACCACCTGTATACCGACCACAAGGGGGGCACTATCTCTAATGCTTTCCGGTATATGTCAAGCCTTGGTAAGGTTCTTCGCGTTGCGTCGAATTAAGCCACATGCTCCGCTGCTTGTGCGGGCCCCCGTCAATTCCTTTGAGTTTTAGCCTTGCGGCCGTACTCCCCAGGCGGGGAACTTAATGCGTTAGCTGCGGCACCGACGACGTGGAATGTCGCCAACACCTAGTTCCCAACGTTTACGGCGTGGACTACCAGGGTATCTAATCCTGTTCGCTCCCCACGCTTTCGCTCCTCAGCGTCAGTAATGGCCCAGAGATCCGCCTTCGCCACCGGTGTTCCTCCTGATATCTGCGCATTTCACCGCTACACCAGGAATTCCGATCTCCCCTACCACACTCTAGCCTGCCCGTATCGGATGCAGACCCGGGGTTAAGCCCCGGGCTTTCACACCCGACGTGACAAGCCGCCTACGAGCTCTTTACGCCCAATAATTCCGGACAACGCTTGCGCCCTACGTATTACCGCGGCTGCTGGCACGTAGTTAGCCGGCGCTTCTTCTGCAGGTACCGTCACTTTCGCTTCTTCCCTGCTGAAAGAGGTTTACAACCCGAAGGCCGTCATCCCTCACGCGGCGTCGCTGCATCAGGCTTTCGCCCATTGTGCAATATTCCCCACTGCTGCCTCCCGTAGGAGTCTGGGCCGTGTCTCAGTCCCAGTGTGGCCGGTCGCCCTCTCAGGCCGGCTACCCGTCGTCGCCTTGGTGGGCCGTTACCCCACCAACAAGCTGATAGGCCGCGGGCTCATCCTTCACCGCCGGAGCTTTCCACCGCAGGAGATGCCTCCCGCAGTCGTATCCGGTATTAGACCCCGTTTCCAGGGCTTGTCCCAGAGTGAAGGGCAGATTGCCCACGTGTTACTCACCCGTTCGCCACTAATCCACCCCGAAGGGCTTCATCGTTCGACTTGCATGTGTTAAGCACGCCGCCAGCGTTCGTCCTGAGCCAGGATCAAACTCTCCGTGAATGTTTACCCGTGATCGGGTGACACTCGCGTTGAGCGGGACGGTCACGCCGGAATATGGCAGACCGTCCACAGCGTCCTCGCTGTAGTGTTGCCCACCAGCCACAAGGACCGGCAGGACTTTTCAAAGGAACCTCGGCCATCCGAAGATGGACGGGGTATCAACTAATCTGGCGTTGATTTTTGGCACGCTGTTGAGTTCTCAAGGTGCGGACGCTTCCTTCGTTCCGTTTCCGGGCCCTCCGGGCGCTTCCTTCGTTTCCGACTCTATCAGATCTTTCCGATCCGATTTCCTCGGTGCTTTCCGGTCCCATTCGCTTTCGCTCCGGGCCCTTCCGGCGTGTCCACTACGTTAGCTGATTTCTTCGGCGACTCATAATCGAGTCAATCGAATTCGAATTCAGGCACCACGAAATAAGCCCCCGCTGGGGATCATCTCTAGTAGTGGGTGGCCGCGACGGGGTGCTTGAACAAGCAGACCGTTTCTTGCGGCTCGGGCTACGTTACGAGGTCGGGCGGCCCGAGTCAAGGCGGCGCTTGCGGGGGGTGTGGGGGCGGTAGGGGCTGACCGTCGGGTCCGCGGTGATCCAAAAGCGCCAGGGGTGGGGGCGCCGTCGCCGCCGACGCCGGTGCGGGGGCCGCTGCTGATGCGGTCCGGGGTGGGGGTGTGCCGGCGAGGAGGGCGAGGGGCCGTCCTGGCCCGCGCAGGTGTCGGTGCCGTTGAGGGGAGGGCGACGTCGAGGGCGGTGGCGAGGCGGGCCGGGCCCTTGGCCAGCTCGTGGTCGGAGCGGGCGGAGCGGCGGCGCGGGCGGGCCTGGTCGGCGCCGCTGAGGAATTCACCCGCGCGGAGGAGGACGCCGCTCGCGTGGCCCTCGGGGCCGCACACCAGGTTGAGGCAGTGCCACATGCCGTAGGTGAAGTAGACGTACGCGTGGCCGGGCGGGCCGAACATGACGGCGTTGCGTGCCGTGCGTCCCCGGAAGGCGTGGGAGCCGGGGTCGATCGCGCCGGCGTACGCCTCCACCTCCGTGAGGCGCAGTTCCATCCGGCCTTCGGCCGTGTTGCGGACGAGGGTGCGGCCCAGGAGGTCGGGGGCCACCTCCAGGACGGGACGGTCGAAGAAGGCCCTCGGGATCGGCGTACGGTCGGGGCTCGTGCTCATGGCGTCCGAGCGTAGTGGGAAGCGGTGGGGAACCGGCTACGGTCGTCGCGCGTATGTAGGGGTCAGGACCAGAAGGAGTGGAAGTCATGGGATTCAAGAAGCTGCTCGCGAGCCTGGGCGCCGGCGGGGCGACCGTGGAGACGGTGCTCACCGAGGAGAACGTCGTCCCGGGCGGGGTCGTCCAGGGCGAGGTGCGGATCCAGGGCGGTTCGGTCGCGCAGCAGATCGAGGGGCTGTCCGTCGGTCTGCAGGCGCGGGTCGAGGTCGAGGGCGGTGACCAGGAGTACAAGCAGGACGTCGAGTTCGTGAAGGTGCGTCTGGGCGGGGCCTTCGAGGTGCAGGCCGGGGCGGTGCACGTGGTGCCGTTCGGTCTGGAGATCCCGTGGGAGACGCCGGTGACGACCATCGCCGGGCAGCAGCTGCGCGGGATGAACATCGGGTGACGACCGAGCTGGAGATCGCACGGGCCGTGGACTCCGGCGACCTGGACCCGATCCACGTGCACCCGCTGCCGGCGCAGCAGGCGATCCTGGACGCCTTCATCCAGCTGGGCTTCCGCTTCAAGAGCGCGGACATGGAGCGCGGGCACATCCGGGGGACGCGGCAGCGGCTGCCCTTCTACCAGGAGATCGAGTTCTTCGCGCCGCAGCAGTACCGGGGTCTGAACCAGGTCGAGGTCAGCTTCGTCGCGGACGACCGCGAGATGGACGTCGTCCTGGAGATGGACAAGAAGCCGGGTCTGTTCACCGAGGGCAGCGACTCCTTCCGCGCGTTCAAGGTGGGGCTGCACGACTTCCACGCCACCGACTGGGCGGCCTACCTGAACCAGTGGCTCGCCGAGGTCGGCGGCCGTCGCAACTGGCTCTAGGCCTCTAGGCTCGGCACCGTCAGCGTTGACGGACGATTCGGAGGTACTCGACGTGTCCCAGGGCAAGAGGCCGCTCCCCCACGACTTCCATCCGCCGGTGGCGGCGTTCACCGTGGTGAGCGACGACGTCGCGCCGGGCGGGGTCCTGAAGGACGCCCAGGTGTACGCGGCGGGGAACACCTCCCCGCAGCTGCGCTGGGAGGGTTCCCGGCGGAGACGAAGAGCTTCGCCGTCACCTGCTTCGATCCGGACGCCCCGACGGGCAGCGGGTTCTGGCACTGGGTGCTGTTCGACATCCCGGCGTCGGTGACGGAGCTGCCGGTCGGTGCCGGGTCCGGGGCGTTCGCGGGGCTGCCGGCCGGTGCCGTGCACGCGCGGAACGACTACGGGTCGAAGGACTTCGGTGGCGCCGCCCCGCCGAAGGGGGACGGGCCGCACCGGTACGTCTTCACGGTGTACGCGGTGGATCAGGAGAAGCTCGGTCCGGACGCCGACGCCTCGCCGGCCGCGGTCGGGTTCAACCTGCGCTTCCACACCCTCGGGCGTGCCCAGCTCGTGGGTGAGTACGAGAATCCCGCGTAAGGCTGATCGTTCGTCAATTGTTTGCCCGCTTCTGGTCTTGGAGAGATCAGAAGCGGGCATCTTTTGTTGCGCAGGAAATTGCGTTGTCCGACCCGGCCGGCCCGGCCATCGTTGATCCAAGCCCGAAGACCCCTTCCGGGGCCGGGGCCGGTACACGGGAGGTGGGCAACATGCGGGACACGCTGGTACTGAACGCGAGCTTCGAGCCGCTGTCGACGGTCACACTCAACCGTGCGGTGGTGCTTGTCCTGCAGGACAAGGCCGTCGTCGAGCAGGCCCATCCCGAGCTGCGGGTGCGGGGTGCGGCCGTCGATCTCCCGGTGCCGCGGGTGATCAGGCTCTGCCGGTACGTACGGGTGCCGTTCCGAAGACAGGCTCCGTGGTCGAGGAGGGGGGTGCTGGTCCGGGACCAGCACCGGTGCGCGTACTGCGGGAGGCGGGCGACGACGGTCGACCACGTCGTGCCGCGGGCCCAGGGCGGTGGGGACAGCTGGCTGAATACGGTCGCTTCCTGCGCCGAGGACAACCACCGCAAGGCCGATCGGACGCCGGAGCAGGCGGGGATGCCGCTGCTGCACCAGCCGTTCGAGCCGACGCCGGCGGACGCGATGCTGCTCGCGATGCGGGCGAGCGACCGGTCCGAGCTGCCGGAGTGGCTGGCCGACTCGGCGGCGTAGGCGGTGGACGTGTGATCCGTAGGGACGTCCGGAGGGGCCCGTCTCCCTGGGGGGAGGCGGGCCCCTCCGTCCTCTCCCGGGGCTAGCCGAGGGTCAGTTGGAGGATCGCCACGACGCCGACGGCGATGATCACCCCGCGCAGGACCGTGGGGGCAGCTTGCGGCCGACCTTGGCGCCGAGCTGGCCGCCGAGGGTGGAGCCGACGGCGATGAGGAGGACGGCCGTCCAGTCGAAGTCGGCGACGAAGAGGAAGAAGACGGCGGCGACTCCGTTGACCAGGGCGCCCAGGATGTTCTTGACGGCGTTGATGCGCTGGAGGTCGTCGTGGAGCAGCAGGCCCATGAGGGAGAGGTAGAGGACCCCCTGGGCGGCGCCGAAGTATCCGCCGTACATGCTGGCGAGGAAGAGGCCGGCGAGGAGGGCGGGGCCGCCGTCGGGGTGGGCCTCGGTGCCGGTCTGTTCGCGGCGGCGCTTGACGGCGGCGGCGATGCGGGGCTGGAGCAGGACCAGGACGAGCGCGAGGCCGATGAGGACGGGGACGATCGCGTCGAAGGCCCGGGAGGGCAGGGCCAGGAGCAGGACGGCGCCGATGAGGCCGCCGAGGAGGGCGGCGGCGCCGAGGCGCAGGACGCGGTTCTTCTGGCCCTTGAGTTCGCGGCGGTAGCCGATGGCCCCGCTGATGGAGCCGGGGACGAGGCCGAGGGCGTTGGAGACGTTCGCGGTGATCGGAGGAGTCCGGTCGCGAGGAGGACCGGGAACGTGATGAGCGTTCCCGATCCGACGATGGTGTTGATGGTGCCGGCGCCGATGCCGGCGGCGAAGACTGCCAGGGCTTCCCAGATGGACAACGCCATCTCCTTACATGGTCAGTGAGTCGCCTCCCCGCCCTGACGTCGTCGGGGTCGAGGGGCTCGCACCGATCATGCACGAGGATTACGTGTACGTGTCAGTCAACCGTGGGTTCGTCTCGCCGTTCGGTCGTTCCGCCCTTGGTGTTGAAGCCGGGGACGCCTCCGCCGCCGTTGCCGAGGGCTCCGGAGAGGCCCTTGAGGGCGTCGCCGATCTCGCTGGGCACGATCCAGAGCTTGTTGGCGTCGCCCTCGGCGATCTTCGGGAGCATCTGGAGGTACTGGTACGAGAGGAGCTTCTGGTCGGGGTCGCCCGCGTGGATGGCCTCGAAGACCGTGCGGACGGCCTGGGCCTCGCCCTCGGCGCGCAGGGCGGCGGCCTTGGACTCGCCCTCGGCGCGGAGGATCGCGGACTGCTTCTCGCCCTCGGCGGTGAGGATGGCGGACTGGCGGGTTCCCTCGGCGGTGAGGATCGCGGCGCGCTTGTCGCGCTCGGCGCGCATCTGCTTCTCCATCGAGTCCTGGATGGAGGTCGGCGGCTCGATGGCCTTGAGCTCGACGCGGTTGACGCGGATGCCCCACTTGCCGGTGGCCTCGTCGAGGACGCCGCGCAGGGCCGCGTTGATCTCCTCGCGGGAGGTGAGGGTCCGCTCCAGGTCCATGCCGCCGATGATGTTGCGCAGGGTGGTGACGGTGAGCTGCTCGATCGCCTGGATGTAGCTGGCGACCTCGTAGGTCGCGGCGCGGGCGTCGGTCACCTGGTAGTAGATGACCGTGTCGATGTTGACGACCAGGTTGTCCTGGGTGATCACCGGCTGCGGCGGGAACGGGACGACCTGTTCGCGGAGGTCGATCCGGTTGCGGATCGAGTCGATGAACGGGACGACGATGTTGAGTCCGGCGTTGAGCGTGCGGGTGTAGCGACCGAAGCGCTCCACGATCGCCGCGCTCGCCTGCGGGATGACCTGGATCGTCTTGATCAGGGCGATGAAGACGAGCACCACCAGAATGATCAGGACGATGATGACTGCTGACATCGTGTTCCCCGTGCCCTTCGCTGCCGGTTGTCTGCCGGGTTGCTTTCGATGATCGAGTTTCCCAGACGGCGGAGCGTCATGGGCGAGGTTCGGTCACATGACCACGGCGGTCGCCCCGTCGATGTCCACGACGTCGACCTGTTCGCCCGGTTCGAAGGCCTGTCCGCTGTCGAGCGTGCGGGCGGACCAGATCTCTCCGGCGAGCTTGATGCGGCCGCCGTTGCCGTCGACCCGTTCCAGGACGACGGCCTGACGGCCCTTCAGGGCGTCGATGCCGGTGGCGAGTCCGGGTCTGCCGTCGCGGTGGCGGGCGGCGATCGGGCGTACGACCGCGATGAGCCCCACGGAGACGACGACGAAGACGAGCACCTGGCTGACGACGCCGAAGCCGAGGGCGGCGGTCACCGCCCCGGCGACCGCTCCGACGGAGAACATGCCGAACTCCGGCATCGCGGTCAGGACCAGCGGAATGCCGAGCCCCACCGCGCCGATCAGCCACCAGACCCACGCGTCGATGTCCACGTGGTCATGGTAGGGCGGTGGGGTCCTTCCGGGACAGGGCGCGGGCGGCTGTGCGGGACGCCGGTGCCCTCTCCGGTCACTTCAGGGGCAGGCCGTGGGCGGTCCAGCGGTCGCCGACGCGCTCGACGACGAGCGGCAGGCCGAAGCAGTGCGAGAGGTTGCGCGAGGTGAGCTCCATCTCGACCGGCCCCGCGGCGAGGACCTTGCCCTGGCGGATCATCAGGACGTGGGTGAAGCCCGGGGCGATCTCCTCGACGTGGTGCGTGACCATGATCATGGAGGGGCGTACGGGTCGCGGGCGAGGCGGCCGAGGCGGCGGACCAGGTCCTCGCGGCCGCCGAGGTCGAGGCCGGCGGCGGGCTCGTCGAGGAGGAGGAGCTCCGGGTCGGTCATCATCGCGCGGGCGATGAGGGTGCGCTTGCGCTCGCCCTCGGAGAGGGTGCCGAACCTGCGGTCCAGGTAGTCGTTCATCCCGAGCCGGTCGAGGAAGGCCTTGGCGCGCTCCTCGTCGACCGGGTCGTAGTCCTCGTTCCAGGTGGCGGTCATGCCGTACGCGGCGGTGAGGACGGTCTGCAGGACGGTCTGGCGCTTGGGGAGCTTCTCCGCCATCGCGATGCCGGCCATGCCGATGCGGGGGCGGAGCTCGAAGACGTCGGTGCCGACGCCGCCGAGCTGCTCGCCCAGGATGCGGGCGGTGCCCTTGGTGGGGAAGAGGTAGCTGGAGGCGACGTTCAGAAGGGTGGTCTTGCCGGCGCCGTTGGGTCCGAGGATGACCCAGCGCTCGCCCTCCTTGACCGACCAGGAGACCTCGTCCACCAGAGCCCGTCCGTCGCGGACCACGGATACGTCCACCAGCTCCAGTACATCGCTCATGAGCGCGTTGTCTCCCCTTGCGGTCGAGTCTTGTCGTCGCCTTGCGCCGGTGGGCGCGGCGTCCAGGGGAAAACCTACGTTATCGACGGAGCGGACCGGTCCGTAGGGCTTCCTTTGAGTCCTTAGTCTGGGGGGATGCTTTCGGAACCACGCTCAGGACGTCTGGCCGCCTGGGGCAATGCCCTGCTGGCCGGGGCGGTGTCGCCCGACGAGGCGGCGATGGCGATCGTCGGGGAGGACGCGGTGCACCGCGTCGAGGGGCTGCCGGGTGAGGCGGGGCCGGTGGGGCTGACGCTCGCGCTGGGCCGGCTGCGGCGGCTCGGGGTGACCGGGTGGCGGGTGGCGCTGCCCGCGCCGGGGCATCCGCTGGGGCTGTCCGGGCCGCCGGACTTCAACGCGCGCGCGTTGGAGGCGGAGGAGGCGGTGGTGGGCTTCGGCGCGCCGTACGGTCTCGTGCCGGAGGTCTCGGAGGCCGGTCCGGCGGGCGACGTGCACGTGGAGGTGGTCTGGCACTGCCTGGCCGTGCGGGAGGCTCCCCGGCGGACGTGCCGTCCCTCGGCGAGGCGGAGCGCGAGCTGGCGGAGGCGCTGCGGGACGCGACGGCGGTGCTGACCCGGCTCGACGTGGCGGCCTCGGGCCCGGTGGCGGACGCGGCGCGCGAGGCGTACCGGGCGCGGACGGAGGTGGGCGCGAGGTGCTGGCCCCGGGTTATCCGCCGCGCGCGGTGCGGGTCCTGGAGCTGGCCCAGCGGATCGGCCTGCTCGTGGACCTGGCGTACGACCGCGGTCACGGGGGCGCGGTGAGCGCCTCGGAGATGAGCGCGCGGGGAGGCGCTGCGGCCGGTGGAGCGGGTGGCGCGGCGGGCGCAGGTCGCCGCGTACAACGCGTATGTGGAGGAGAGGGAGCGGGAGCGGGGGTTCTGAGCGGGGCGGGTGCCGCCTGGCGGAGACGGCGAACCCCCGGCCCCGGGGCATCGTCCGGGGTCGGGGGTTCGGGTGGGGCGGTCAGCCGTTGAAGGCGCCGTTGCCGAAGGCCGGGTTGAGCAGGCCGATCACGTTGACCGTGTTGCCGGAGACGTTCACGGGGACGTGGACCGGGACCTGCACCAGGTTGCCGGACGCGACGCCCGGGGAGTTGAGGGCCTTGCCCGTGGCGTCGGCACCGCTGTGGGCGGAGGCGACACCCGCGCCGGCGGCGACGATGCCACCGGCGACCATGGTGAGGGCAGCGGCCTTCTTGAGGTTCTTCACTTGGTACTTCCTCCTGGTCATCGCTGCGGCAGGTCCGCCGCAGCACGCCATGGAGAACGCCGTGGGCCCCGTCGGGTTGCGCCGAACGGGGATATACACACGACGGTATGACCTATTGAACGGTCGTGCGCCCGGCGCGTACGGGGGGCGCGTCAGTGGGTGAGGCCGTGTCGCACCGCCCACAGCGCCGCCTGGGTGCGGTCCGCGAGGTCGAGCTTCATCAGGATGTTCGAGACGTGCGTCTTGACGGTCTTCTCGGAGAGGACGAGGGCGCGGGCGATCTCCCGGTTGGACCGGCCGTCCGCGATCAGGCCGAGGACCTCGCGCTCCCGCTCCGTGAGGGAGGGGCCCCGTCCCGTGCCCCCGGGCGAGTCGTCCTGGGCGAGGAGCGCTCCGGCGACCTCGGGCTGGAGCAGGACGTGCCCGACGTGGACGGAGCGGATCGCGCCGGCGAGGGCGTCGGGGGCGATGTCCTTGTAGACGTATCCGAAGGCTCCGGCGCGGAGCGCGGGGACGACCGTCCGCTGCTCGGTGAAGCTGGTGACGATCAGGACCCTGGTGGGGTTGGCGAGCTCGCGGAGCCGCTTGAGCGCCTCGATGCCGTCCGTGCCGGGCATCTTCACGTCCATGAGGACGACGTCGGGGCGGAGCTCCTCGGCCCTGGCGACTCCTTCGGCGCCGTCGGAGGCCTCCCCCACGACCTCTATGTCGTCCTGCACCTCGAGGAAGGTGCGCAGGCCTCGGCGGACGACCTGGTGGTCGTCGACCAGCAGGACACGGATCGGCTTGTCAGCCACCGGGAACCTCCATCTCGATCGTGGTGCCCTCGCCCGGGGCCGAGGTCACGGTGAGCCGCCCGCCGACGCCGCCCGCCCGGTCCCGCATGGAGACCAGGCCGAGGTGGCGTCCGGCGCTGCGGACGGTACGCGGGTCGAAACCCTTGCCGTCGTCGGTGACGGTGAGCAGCGCGCCCTGGCCGCGGCGGGCGAGGGAGACCGCGACGCGCCGTGCGTCGGCGTGCCGCAGGGCGTTGTGCAGGGCCTCCTGGGCGACCCGGAGGACGGCCTCCTCCTGGGCGGCCGGCAGGGCCCGGGTGCCCTGGCCTCGAAGGTGACCGTGGCGGAGTGGGCCCGGTCGAGGACCTGGATCTGGGCGCGGAGCGTGTGGACGAGGCCGTCCTCGTCGAGGGCGGCGGGCCGCAGCTCGACGACGGCGGCGCGCAGCTCGTCGGCGGCCTCGGCGGCGAGCGCGGCGACCTGCTGGAGCTCGCCCTTGGCTCGGGCCGGGTCGCGGTCGACGAGGGCGGCGGCGGCCTGGGCGGTCAGCCGGAGCGAGAACAGTTTCTGGCTGACGGCGTCGTGCAGCTCGTGGGCGAGGCGGGAGCGCTCCTCGGCGATGGTGAGCCTGCGGCTGCGCTCGTACAGGCGGGCGTTGGTGAGGGCGATGGCCGCGTGCTGGGCGAGGATCGAGAGGAGTTCCTCGTCCTCGGCGGTGAAGCCGCAGCCGCCGTCGGGCTTGGGGCAGCGCTTGTTGGCGAGGAAGAGGGCGCCGAGGATCTCGTCGCCGTCCCTGACGGGCAGGCCGAGGAAGTCGGACATCTCGGGGTGGGCGTCCGGCCAGCCCCCGAAGCGGGGGTCCTCGCGGACGTCGGCGAGCCGCTCGGGCTCGGCCTTGTGGAGCATCGAGGCGAGGATGCCGTGCTGGCGGGGCAGCGGGCCGATGGCCTTCCACTGCTCGTCGCCGACGCCGTCGACCACGAACTGGGCGAAGCCCCCGTGGTCGTCGGGGACGCCCAGGGCCGCGTACTCGGCGTCGAGCAGCTCGCGGGCGGAGGCCACGATCGTCTTGAGGACGTCGCGGACCTCCAGGTGGCGGCTCATCGCCAGCAGGGCGGTGCTCACGGCCGCCAGGCCGGAGCTCGGTCGATGGCTCATGTGTTCACCGTACCGGCGGGGTGTGACGGTCCGTATCCGTCCGGGGACGAGGGCGGAGCAGGTCCGGGACCTAGGTCGAAGTGCCCTTCGGGGTCGGGGCCCGGGGACGAGGCGGCGGGTGGGGACGCGGTCGGAGGCTGGAGCCGTCCGGAGGGTCCGCAGGAGAGGGAGGGGCGTCATGGCTGTCGCGATCGTCACGGGGGCGTCGAGGGGTCTGGGGCGGGCGCTGGCGCGGCGCTCGCCGGGCGGGGCTGGGACCTGGTGCTCGACGGCCGCAAGGCGGACGTACTGGAGGAGAGCGCGGCGGCGGCACGCGCGCGCGGGGTCCGGGTGGTGGCGGTGGCCGGGGACGTGACGGATCCGGCGCACCGGCGGGAGCTGGTGGCGGCGGCGCGGGAGCTCGGCGGGCTCGATCTGCTGGTGAACAACGCGGGGATCCTGGGCGCGGAGCCGCTCGTGCCGCTCGACCGCCACTCGCTGGACGGCTTCCGGGCCGCCCTGGAGGTCAATGCGGTGGCCCCGCTGGGGCTGCTCCAGGAGGCGCTGCCCTGCTGCGCGCGTCGTCCGCCGGGGCGGTGGTCAATCTGAGTTCGGACGCGGCGGCGGAGGCGTACCGGACCTGGGGCGCGTACGGGGCGACGAAGGCGGCGCTCGACCAGCTGTCGGCGGTCCTGGCGGTGGAGGAGCCGGGGCTGCGGGTCTGGTGGGTGGACCCGGGCAGCATGCGGACGGAGATGCTGGCGGCCGCGGAGCCCGGCGGGGACCTGTCGGGGACGCCGGCCCCGGACGAGGTCGCCCCGGTCTTCCTGCGGCTGGTCGAGGAGCGGCCGGCGAGCGGGCGGTACTCGGCGCCGTCCTTCCTGGAACCACGGTGAGCCCGGCCGTGCGGGTCCCGGCGGAGCCGTCGGCGTACCGGACCGTCCTCGCGCGCCCCTCCCCCGACGGGGCGGGTTCGGCGGCGTCCCTCTCCTCCTTCCGGAGGAGAAGCCTCACCCTGTGCATTGCCGAAGCAACGGATGGTGAGTTTGTTACGCGCCCGATGTGAGGCCGCGCATAGGACGCACATCACTTACGAAGCCCCCTAGTGGATGCCCGCACGCCCGATATGAGCGGATGAAACGGGCCACAGGGGGCATTGCGTGGCCCGTGCACGGGCCCCTGATCCACTACCCGGGATCGTACGTCACACCTTTGCCAGCAGATTTTGCTGCCGCTAAGAATTGCCCCCGTCGCCGCCGAGCAGGCGCAGCGCCGCCCCGGCCGAGCGACCCCCAGCGATTCGAAGAGGTAGCCCAGCATGTCTGCGAACACCCCTGGCCACAGTCGTGGTCTGAAGAAGACCCACAAGGCCACGATCGCCGGCGTCGCCGCTCTGGGCGCCGCAGCCCTCACGCTCTCCCTCGTCCCGGGCAACCACGGCGGCACCGAGACCGAGCCGCAGGCTCTGGCCGGTACCCAGCAGGTCGCCTGGTCGTACGACGCGAACAGCCCGCAGGCGAAGGCGCTGGCCGCCAGCGTCAACGAGCAGCAGACCACCATCGGCCTGAAGGCGAAGCAGGAGGCCGAGGCGAAGGCCAAGGCCGCCGCCAAGGCCAAGGCCGACGCGAAGGCGAAGGCCGACGCCCAGGCCAGGGCGAAGCGGGAGGCCGAGGCGAAGGCCAAGGCCGACGCGAAGAAGCGCGCCACGGAGAAGGCGGCCGCGAACCGCTCCGTCACCCGCGCCCCGGTCTTCGCGAACAACCTCGACGGCTGGATCCGCGAGGCGCTCTACATCATGGACAAGCACGACATCCCGGGCAGCTACAACGGTCTGCACCGGAACATCATGCGCGAGTCCAGCGGCAACCCGTACGCCATCAACAACTGGGACATCAACGCCGTCAACGGCATCCCGTCCAAGGGCCTGCTCCAGGTGATCTACCCGACCTTCAAGGCGTACCACGTCGCCGGCACCAAGTTCGACCAGTACGACCCGGTCGCCAACATCGTCGCCGCCGCCAACTACGCGGCCGACCGCTACGGCTCGATCGACAACGTCAACAGCGCGTACTGAGCCTCCTCGGACACGCCGAAGGGCGGCACCCCGCACGGGGTGCCGCCCTTCGGGGCCGTCGTCGTTACTTGCGCATGACCTCGGGCTCGTGGCGGCGCAGCAGCCGCGCCACGAGGACGCAGCAGACGGTCGCCATGAGCAGCTGGATGCCGAGGTCCAGGCTCCACTGGCCGGCCGTGTGCTCCCACAGGGAGTCGACGTTCGTGGGGTCCTTGTGGTCCCACGGCGGCATCAGGTGCGCCAGGTCCAGGGTGGTGCCGGCGCCGGCGATGCCCCAGCGGGAGGGCATGAGCCAGGCGAACTGCTCCAGGCCGGGCGAGCCGTACACCTGGAAGAGGATGCCGGTGAACACGACCTGGATGATCGCGAACATGACGAGCAGCGGCATGGTCTTCTCGGCGGTCTTCACCAGCGCGGAGATGACCAGGCCGACCATCATCGAGGTCAGGCCGAGCGCGATGACCTGGACGCACAGCTCGACGGCCGGCGGCATGAACAGGCCCTCTTCGGGCAGCGCCCGCGTGGAGAAGCCGATGCCGCAGATGATGACGCCCTGGAAGGCCGTGATCACGCCGAGGACGATGACCTTGGACATCAGGTACGCGGAGCGGGACAGGCCGACGGCGCGCTCCCGCTCGTAGATGACCCGTTCCTTGATCAGTTCTCGTACGGAGTTCGCCGCGCCGGAGAAGCACATGCCGACCGCGAGGATCAGCATGATCGTGCCGGCGTCGCCGTTGAAGCGGGACGGCGGCGTGGGCTTGCCGAGGCCGAAGTCGGCGGGGATGACGACGGACACCGCGCCGAGGACGGCCGGCAGGATCACCATCAGGGCCATGAAGCCCTTGTCGGAGGCGATGACGGAGACGTAGCGGCGGATCAGGGTCCACAGCTGCGAGCCCCAGCCCTGCGGCTTCGGCGGCCTGGCCATCGCCTGCTGCGGCATCTGGACGGGCTGCGCGGCGACGGCGTCGATGTCCGCGGCGTACATCTGGTAGTGCTGCGAGCCCTTCCAGCGGCCCGCCCAGTCGTAGTCGCGGTAGTTCTCGAAGGCGGAGAAGACGTCGGCCCAGGTGGAGTAGCCGAAGAAGTTCAGCGCCTCCTCCGGCGGGCCGAAGTACGCCACGGAACCGCCGGGCGCCATGACGAGCAGCTTGTCGCAGAGGCCCAGCTCGGCCACGGAGTGGGTGACGACGAGGACCGTGCGGCCGTCGTCGGCGAGGCCGCGGAGCAGCTGCATGACGTCGCGGTCCATGCCCGGGTCGAGGCCGGAGGTCGGCTCGTCCAGGAAGATCAGCGAGGGCTTGGTGAGGAGCTCCAGGGCGACGGAGACGCGCTTGCGCTGGCCACCGGAGAGGGAGGTGACCTTCTTCTCCTTGTGGATGTCGAGCTTGAGCTCGCGCAGCACCTCGTCGATGCGGGCCTCGCGCTCGGCCGTGGCGGTGTCGCCGGGGAAGCGGAGCTTGGCCGCGTAGCGCAGCGCCTTCTGGACGGTCAGCTCCTTGTGCAGGATGTCGTCCTGCGGGACCAGACCGATGCGCTGGCGCAGTTCGGCGAACTGCTTGTAGAGGCTGCGGTTGTCGTAGAGGACGTCGCCCTCGTTGGCCGGGCGGTAGCCGGTCAGCGCCTTGAGCAGGGTGGACTTGCCGGAGCCGGACGGGCCGATGACGCCGATCAGCGACTTCTCCGGGACGCCGAAGGTGACGTCCTTGAGGATCTGCTTGCCGCCGTCGACCGTGACCGTGAGGTGGCGGGCCGAGAAGGAGACCGAGCCGGTGTCGACGAACTCTTCCAGCTGGCCGCCGACGATGCGGAAGGTCGAGTGGCCGACGCCGACGATGTCCTGCGGGCCGAGGAGGGCGCTGCCGCCCTTGGGGATCGGCTGGCCGTTGACGTACGTGCCGTTGTGCGAGCCGAGGTCGCGGATCTCGAAGCGGCCGTCGGGCGTGGCGTGGAACTCGGCGTGGTTCCGCGAGACCTGGAGGTCGGAGACGACCAGTTCGTTCTCGAGGGCACGGCCGATGCGCATCACGCGGCCGAGGTCCAGCTGGTGGAACGTGGTGGGGCTGCGGTCGGCATAGGCCGACGACGCCCCGCGGCGACGCCGGGGTGTCCCTGCCCGGGGCCCTGCTGGTGCGGGACCTGCTGCTGGACGGGCGGCTGCTGGGCCTGCTGCGGCCAGCCCTGCTGCGGCGCCTGCTGCTGCGGGGCGCCTGGTGCGTGGCCCAGTCGGCCTGGGCGGCGGACGGGGCCGCGACCTGGTGGGCGGGCGCCTGCTGGGCCGGAGCCTGCTGCTGCGGGACCTGCTGCTGCGGTGCGGCCGCCGCGCCGGACGCGACGAGATTCAGCCGCGGCCGTCGGTCGCGTTGCCCAGGTGGACGGCCGAACCGGGGCCGATCTCCACCTGGTGGACCCGCTGGCCCTGCACGAAGGTGCCGTTCGTGGAGCCGTGGTCCTCGATGACCCAGCTCCGGCCGCCCCAGCTGACGGTGGCGTGGCGCCACGAGACCCTGGCGTCGTCGATGACCAGGTCACCCTGAGGGTCCCGGCCCAGGGTGTACGACCGGGACGGATCGAGCGTCCAGGTCCTGCCGTTCAATTCCAGTACGAGTTCTGGCACTCCATGCCCCACTACTTGTCCCCCGATGTACCCCCGTCTGCGGGAGTCCAGGGATGGCGAATCATCCTGGGGAACTATTTCAGGCCCGGTCCCGTCTCGGAAAGTCGGGCCGCGTGAAGACCTTCGGGTCGTCCGCCGGACCGCTCGGGTGTCCGCAGGGCGGGACGGGGGGCCGGACGGCACACGGTGCCCGATACGGTGGAACCACCATGAGCGCATCGCAGACCTCAGACGTTCCCACCCTTCTCGTCAAGATCTTCGGGAAGGACCGTCCCGGGATCACCGCGGGACTCTTCGACACCCTCGCCGCCTACTCCGTCGACGTCGTGGACATCGAGCAGGTGGTCTCCCGCGGCCGCCTCGTCCTGTGCGCGCTGGTCACCGAGCCGACCGTCGCCTCGGCGGGCGAGCTCAGGGCCACCGTGCACAGCTGGGCCGAGTCGCTGAAGCTCCAGGCCGAGATCATCTCCGGCACGGGCGACAACCGCCCCCGTGGCGAGGGACGCTCGCACGTCACCGTGCTCGGCCACCCGCTCACCGCGGAGCAGACGGCGGCCATAGCGGCCAGGATCGCGGAGACCGGCGGCAACATCGACCGCATCTTCCGCCTCGCGAAGTACCCGGTGACGGCGGTCGAGTTCGCCGTGTCGGGCTGCGGGACCGAGCCGCTGCGGACCGCGCTGGCCACCGAGGCGCACAGCGTCGGGGTCGACGTGGCCGTCGTCTCCGCCGGTCTGCACCGCCGGGCCCAGCGGCTCGTGGTCATGGACGTCGACTCGACCCTGATCCAGGACGAGGTGATCGAGCTCTTCGCCGCGCACGCGGGCTGCGAGGACAAGGTCGCCGAGGTGACGGCGGCCGCGATGCGCGGCGAGCTGGACTTCGAGCAGTCGCTCCACGCGCGCGTGGAGCTGCTGGCCGGCCTCGACGCCTCGGTGGTCGACAAGGTCCGCGCCGAGGTGCGGCTGACGCCCGGCGCCCGGACCCTGATCCGCACGCTCAAGCGGCTCGGCTACCAGGTGGGCGTCGTCTCCGGCGGGTTCACCCAGGTCACCGACGACCTGAAGGAACGTCTCGGCCTCGACTTCGCCTCGGCCAACACGCTGGAGATCGTGGACGGAAGCTCACCGGCCGGGTCACCGGCGAGATCGTCGACCGGGCGGGCAAGGCGCGGCTGCTGCGCCGGTTCGCCGCGGAGGCGGGGGTGCCGCTGGCGCAGACCGTGGCGATCGGCGACGGGGCGAACGACCTGGACATGCTGAACGCGGCCGGGCTCGGGGTGGCGTTCAACGCGAAGCCGGTGGTCCGTCAGGCGGCGCACACGGCGGTCAACGTGCCGTTCCTGGACACCGTGCTGTACCTCCTCGGCATCACGCGCGAGGAGGTCGAGGCCGCGGACTTCGGCGAGGACGACCTGCCGCACTGAGCGGCGGGGGTACGGAGCGGGGCCCGGTGTCGGACGACACCCGGGCCCCTTCTCGTACGGATACGGGTACGGGCTCAGGCGTTCGGGGACCAGAAGTCGACGAGCTTGCCGACGCCGTGCTCCACGGACTTCCAGGAGCCGGTGAAGGTGACGACGGCGAAGGCGGAGGTCGGGAAGCCGCTGCGGTTCATCCGGGAGAAGGCGTCGCCCTCGGCCTCGCCCGGGAGGGCGTCGGCGAGGGCGTGCATGCCGGGGTTGTGGCCGATGAGCAGGAGGTTGTCCACGCTGTCCGGGGTCTCGTTGACCAGGGCGATGAGCTCGCCGAGGGAGGCCTCGTACATCCGCTCCTCGTACACCGTCTTCGGGCGCACGGGCAGCTCGTGGACGGCCAGCTTCCAGGTCTCGCGGGTGCGGAGGGCGGTCGAGCAGAGGGCCAGGTCGAAGGCGATGCCGGTCCCGGCGAGCCGTCGGCCGGCCACCGGGGCGTCCTTGCGGCCCCGTTCGGCGAGGGGTCGCTCGTGGTCGGACTCGTCGTTCCAGTCTGCCTTCGCGTGCCGGAGGAGCACGATGCTGCGGGTGTATCGACGCTCATGGTCCACAGCTTCGCACGAAACAGGCCACCACGACTCAGAGAGGCAGCGTTTGCCAGAGGTGCTCCAGGACTCTGCCGAACGCCGGGTCGCCCGCGGTCGCCCCGGCCTCACCCGACCCGGTCATGAGCACCAGGAGGGCGAGGAAGGCGGCGGCCGGGAGGACGAGGGCCCACCAGGGCAGCCGGGTGTCGACGCCGGTGGTCGTGGTCCGGACGCCGGGGTGCGTGGGGCCGACATGGCCGCCTCCGTGGGTGAGTTCCGTGCTTTCGCCGTCGTCACCAACGTACGGAGCGCACGTCCTCCGGCCCATCCGGTGATCCACCCACTTCACCCTGAGACCCGCCCCCTAGGGGACAGGGGGGTTATCCCCCGCTCACCGGAGGCTCACGGGGAGGCGAGGGAGGCGATGACGGCGATGACGACCGTGATGCCGAGCATCGCGCCGAGCACGAGGAGCAGCTTCTTCTGGCCGTTCTGGGGATTGGGTTCGAGGACTGGCATGGGAACAGTCTCGCATCTCAGCATTCGTCCTCGACCGTCCGGTCCCGGCCGGCGAGGGTTCCGATGATCATCTGCGGCACCATCAGGCCGCCCATGAGGACGATGGGCAGTCCCCAGCCGCCGCTGTGCTGGTAGAGCACGCCGACGAGGAGGGGGCCGGGGATGGAGATGAGGTAGCCGACGCTCTGCGCGAAGGCGGAGAGCCGGACGACGCCCGCGCCGGTGCGCGAGCGCATGCCGATCATCGTGAGGGCGAGCGGGAAGGAGCAGTTGGAGACGCCGAGGAGGACCGCCCAGACCCAGGCTCCGGAGGCGGGGGCGAGGAAGAGGCCGGTGTATCCGGTGAGTCCGCACAGGCCGAGGGCGACGACGATCGGGCCCTGGTTCTTCATGCGGGTCGCGAGGCGGGGGATGACGAAGGCGAGCGGGACGCCCATGACCATGGTCACGGCGAGGAGCACGCCCGCGGTGGCGGCGGGGACGCCGGCGTCGCGGAAGATCTGCGGCATCCAGCCCATGGTGATGTAGGCGCCGGTGGCCTGGAGGCCGAAGAAGACGCCGAGCGCCCAGGCGGTGCGGCTGCGGGTGATGCGCGGCGCGGGGTGCCGGGGCCGCCTCGGGGCCGTGGCGGCCGGGAGCGCCGTGTCCGTGCCCCGGTCGCGCAGGAGCGGGAGCCAGGGCAGGACGGCGACCGCGGCGAGGGCCGCCCAGACGCCGAGGCCCAGGCGCCAGTCGCCGCCGAGGGCGTCGGTCATGGGGACGGTCGCGGCGGCGGCGAGGGAGGTGCCGAGGGCGAGCGCCATGGAGTAGAGGCCGGTCATGCTGCCGACGCGGTCGGGGAAGTACCGCTTGACGATGACGGGCATCAGGACGTTGCTGACGGCGATGCCCATGAGGGCGAGGGCGCTGGCGGCGAGGAAGGCGGCGGTGCCGGTCGCGAAGGGCCTCAGGAGGAGGCCGGTGAAGATCGCGGCCATGCCCGCGCAGACGACGGCGGCGGGGCCGAAGCGGCGGGCGAGGCGGGGGGCGGTGATGCCGAAGACCGCGAAGCAGAGCGGGGGCACGGAGGTGAGGACGCCGGCGACGCTGCCGCTCATGTGGAGGTCCGCGCTGACCTCTTCGAGGAGGGCGCCGAGGCTGGTGATGGCGGGGCGCAGGTTGAGGGCGGCCAGGACGAGTCCGACGGCGACGAGGCCGAGGAGCCCGCGGCGCGGCGGGGCGGGGCGGCCCGGCGCGGGAGGGTCCCCGGCCGTGGTGGTCCCGGCCGGTCGTGCGGGGGTCTGCGCTGGTGTCGGGGCGGGGTCGAGGGTCTTCGGCTCGTCAGGCATGAGTCCATCATAGAATCATGGGATGATTGGTTGTCCAATGCTGAACAGTCCGATCATGGGCACCCCGATCAAGGACACTCGGGATCACGGACACTCGGATCACGGACACTTCGATGACGGACACTCCGGTCTCGAACGAATGGGAAGGCGTTCCATGGCCCTCGGTCACCCCCGGCGCACCGGTCTCTCCGACCAGGTGATCGCCGAGCTGCGGAACCAGATCACCTCCGGCGAGTGGCCGGTGGGTTCGCGCATCCCGACCGAACCCGAACTGGTCGAGCAGCTGGGCGTCGCCCGCAACACGGTGCGCGAGGCGGTCCGCGCGCTCGCGCACAACGGTCTGCTCGACATCCGCCAGGGCTCGGGGACGTACGTCGTCGCCACCAGCGAGCTGGCGGGCGTCATGCACCGGCGCTTCGCCGGCTCCGACCCCGGCACGTCGCCGAGCTGCGCTCGACGCTGGAGTCCGCGGCGGCCCGGTTCGCGGCCGGGCGGCGCTCGGAGCGGGACCTGAAGCAGCTGGACGCCCTGCTCCTGCGGCGCGAGGAGGCGTGGGAGTCCGGGGACGCGGAGCGGTTCGTGACGGTCGACGCGGCCTTCCACCACGCGGTCGTCGCCGCCTCGGGCAACGAGGTGCTGACGGAGCTCTACGCGGACCTGGGCGATCTGCTGCGGGACTGGCTGCGCGACGACATCGGACAGGTGCTGCGGCCGGAGAACCACATGGACCACGCGCGCCTGGTGGACGCGATCCGCGAGGGCGACGCCGAGCGGGCCGGCACGGAGGCGGCCGGCTACCCCTTCCTGTGCCTCAGGAACCCCGTACCGGAAGCCGGCCGGGAGCGGGAGGAGCCGGGTCCGCCGGCTGGTGCGTGACCCAGGCGGACCGGACCTCCTTCCAGCAGCGCCCGGTGACCTGGGCGTAGTCGGCGGGTCCGACCTCCACGGGGGCGCTGTCGGTGTCGACGTCCCACCAGCGCGCGCACTCGACGTGGAGGCGGACGCGGTCGGTGCGGGGGTACGGATTGCTGCAGTGGGCGGTGACGTGGGAGCCCTCGACCAGGGTCCGGCAGGAGGCTTCGAAGTCCTGCGGCTCCCCGGCCGCCGGGGCGCCGGCGGGGAGCTCCTCGGTGGGGGCGGGAGCGGCCCGCACCTCGGCGGCCACACCGGTCCCGGTGATCAGAACGGCGACGGAGGCGATCGCCCCGAAGCCGTGGCGTATCCCGCGCATGCCCGTACCTCCTCCCCGTCAGCAGCAGAACATCACGCTCTGCCCCAGTCTGGGGTCGTTCGGGCTACTTTTCGACCCGTGCAGGAGTTGCGGAACGGCGAGGGCCGTGTGTCCGTCCCGGAGGACGGGCACACGGCCCTCGGTCGTCGTGCGGAGCGGTTACGCGCCGATGGCGTGCAGGCCGCCGTCCACGTGGATGATCTCGCCCGTGGTCTTCGGGAACCAGTCCGAGAGCAGCGCGACGATGCCGCGGCCGGCCGGCTCCGGGTCCGCGAGATCCCAGGCCAGCGGGGAGCGGCTGTCCCAGACCGAGGCCAGCTGGTCGAAGCCCGGGATGGACTTCGCGGCCATGGAGCCGAGCGGGCCCGCCGAGATCAGGTTGCAGCGGATGTCCTGCTTGCCGAGGTCGCGCGCCATGTAGCGGCTGGTGGCCTCCAGGGCGGCCTTGGCCGGGCCCATCCAGTCGTACTGCGGCCAGGCGAACTGCGCGTCGAAGGTCAGGCCGACGACCGAACCGCCCTCGGACATCAGCGGCAGCAGCGCCATCGTCAGCGACTTCAGGGAGAAGGCGGAGACGTGCATGGCGGTGGCCACGGACTCGAACGGCGTGTTCAGGAAGTTGCCGCCGAGCGCGTCCTGCGGCGCGAAGCCGATGGAGTGCACGACGCCGTCGAGGCGGTCGCCCAGGTGCTCGCGGACCTGGCCCTCCAGGCGGGCAAGGTGCTCGTCGTTGGAGACGTCGAGCTCCAGGACCTTCACCTTGTCGGGGTGCGGCAGCTTCTTGGCGATGCGCTCGGTGAGCGTCGGCCGGGGCCAGGCGGTGAGGATGATCTCCGCACCCTGCTCCTGGGCCAGCTTCGCGGCGTGGAAGGCGATGGAGGACTCCATCAGCACACCGGTGATGAGGATGCGCTTGCCCTCGAGAATTCCGCTCATGGTGATCAGTGACCCATGCCCAATCCGCCGTCAACCGGGATGACGGCTCCAGTGATGTACGAGGCGTCGTCGGAGGCGAGGAACTTCACCGCGGCGGCGATCTCCTCCGGCTGCGCGTAACGGCCCAGCGGCACCTGGGACACGATGCCCGCGCGCTGCTCGTCGGTGAGCACCGCGGTCATGTCGGTGTCGACGAAGCCGGGGGCGACGACGTTGAAGGTGATGTTGCGCGAGCCCAGCTCACGCGCGAGGGAACGGGCGAAGCCGACCAGGCCGGCCTTGGAGGCGGCGTAGTTGGCCTGGCCCGCGGAGCCCAGCAGACCGACGACCGAGGAGATCAGGACGACGCGGCCCTTCTTGGCGCGCAGCATCCCGCGGTTGGCGCGCTTGACGACCCGGAAGGTGCCGGTGAGGTTGGTGTCGAGGACGGACGTGAAGTCCTCCTCGGTCATGCGCATGAGGAGCTGGTCCTTGGTCACGCCGGCGTTGGCCACGAGGACCTCCACCGGACCGTGCTTCTCCTCGATCTCCTTGTAGGCCGTCTCCACCTGCTCGGAGTCGGTGATGTCGCACTTGACAGCGAGGAAACCGTACTTCTCGAGCTCCGCCGGGTCGCCCGAGCGGTACGTGATCGCGACCTTGTCGCCGGCCTCGGCGAACGCGCGGGCGATGGCGAGGCCGATGCCCCGGTTTCCTCCGGTGACGAGAACCGAGCGGCTCAACGGATCACCCTTTCGATAGCGGTCTGGTAGCCGAAAACCTATCGGTATAGCTCCCGACATGGGGAATCGACCTCCCACAGTGGCGCCCGGGTGTCACTGTCGGGTCCCTACAGCCGGGGTCGTCACGGGCCGGCCGGCGGGTTCGCCCGGGGCGCACTCCGATGCGCGGACCCGGGCGCCCGTCCCGTGATTGACTTCCGGTTTCAGACCGCTGTCTTCCGATCGCCGAGAGCGAGGCCGCTCGTGGTCCATCAGATCGACCCTTCGTTCGTCGCGCTGCCCCTGCGGGCGCTCGCCGACGCCGCGCTCGCCCGAGCGCGCGCGCTGGGCGCCGAGCACGCGGACTTCCGTCTGGAGCGGGTGCGCAGCGCCTCCTGGCGGCTGCGCGACGCCAAACCGTCCGGGTCCTCGGACACCACGGACCTCGGCTACGCGGTGCGGGTGGTGCACGGCGGGGCCTGGGGCTTCGCGTCCGGGGTGGACCTGACGATGGACGGGGCGGCGCGGGTCGCCTCGCAGGCCGTCGCCATGGCCAAGCTGTCGGCGAAGGTGATCGCGGCGGCGGGCTCCGACGAGCGCGTGGAGCTGGCCGCGGAGCCGGTGCACGCCGAGCGGACGTGGATCTCCTCGTACGAGATCGACCCTTCTCCGTGCCCGCCGAGGAGAAGAGCGCGCTGCTCGCGGACTGGAGCGCGCGGCTGCTCGGGGCGGAGGGCGTGGCGCACGTGGACGCCTCGCTGCTCACCGTCCACGAGAACAAGTTCTACGCGGACACGGCCGGCACCGTGACCACGCAGCAGCGCGTCCGGCTGCACCCGCAGCTCACGGCGGTCGCCGTGGACGGGACGACCGGCGAGTTCGACTCGATGCGGACGATCGCGCCGCCGGCCGGGCGGGGCTGGGAGTACCTGACGGGGACCGGCTGGGACTGGGACAAGGAGCTCGACGAGATCCCGGGGCTGCTCGCCGAGAAGATGCGGGCGCCGAGTGTGGAGGCCGGGCGGTACGACCTGGTCGTGGACCCGTCGAACCTGTGGCTGACGATCCACGAGTCCATCGGGCACGCCACCGAGCTGGACCGGGCGCTCGGCTACGAGGCGGCGTACGCGGGCACCTCCTTCGCCACCTTCGACCAGCTGGGCAAGCTGGCGTACGGCTCCTCGATCATGAACGTGACGGGTGACCGGACCGCCGAGCACGGTCTCGCCACCGTCGGCTTCGACGACGAGGGCGTCGAGGCGCAGTCCTGGGACCTGGTGAAGGACGGCACGCTCGTCGGCTACCAGCTGGACCGGCGGATCGCGAAGCTCACGGGCCTCGGCCGGTCGAACGGCTGCGCCTTCGCCGACTCCCCCGCGCACGTGCCGGTGCAGCGGATGGCGAACGTCTCGCTCCAGCCGGACCTGGGCGGTCTGTCGACGGAGGACCTGATCGGCGGGGTGGAGCGCGGCATCTACGTGGTCGGCGACCGCTCCTGGTCGATCGACATGCAGCGATACAATTTTCAGTTCACCGGCCAGCGCTTCTTCCGCATCGAGAACGGCCGGCTGGCCGGGCAGCTGCGGGACGTGGCGTACCAGGCGACGACCACCGACTTCTGGGGCTCGATGGAGCAGGTCGGCGGCCCGCAGACGTACGTCCTCGGCGGCGCCTTCAACTGCGGCAAGGCCCAGCCGGGCCAGGTCGCGGCCGTCTCGCACGGCTGCCCCTCCGCCCTCTTCCGGGGTGTGAACATCCTCAACACGACGCAGGAGGCCGGTCGATGAGCCGCGTCAGCAAGCCGTACGAGATCGTCGAGCGGGCCCTGGAGCTGTCCCGCGCCGACGGGTGTGTCGCCATCGCCGACGAGGAGTCCTCGGCCAATCTGCGCTGGGCGGGCAACGCGCTCACCACGAACAGGGTGACCCGGGGCCGCACCTCACCGTGGTCGCCACCGTCGACGGCGCCCGGGGCACCGCCTCCGGTGTGGTCTCGCGGTCCGCCGTGACCGTGGACGACCTGGAGCCCCTGGTGCGGGCCGCCGAGGCCGCCGCCCGCGCCGCCGGGCCCGCCGAGGACGCCCAGCCGCTGGTGGCGGGCGTGCCCGCCTCGCCGGACTTCACCGACGCCCCGGCGGAGACCTCCTCCGCCGTCTTCACCGACTTCGCCCCGGCGCTCGGCGAGGCCTTCGCACGCGCGCGTGCGGGCGGCCGCGAGCTGTACGGCTTCGCCAACCACGAGCTGACCTCCACCTACCTGGGCACGTCCACGGGGCTGCGGCTGCGCCACGACCAGCCCAACGGGACCCTGGAGCTCAACGCCAAGTCGCCCGACCGCTCGCGCTCCGCGTGGGCCGGGCGCTCGACCCAGGACTTCAGGACGTCGACCCGGCCGCGCTCGACGCGGAGCTCGCGACCCGCCTCGGCTGGGCGGAGCGGCGCATCGAGCTGCCCGCCGGCCGGTACGAGACGCTGCTGCCGCCGACCGCCGTGGCCGACCTGATGATCTACCAGCTGTGGTCCTCGGCGGCCCGGGACGCGGTGGAGGGCCGTACGGTCTTCTCAAGCCCGGCGGCGGCACCCGGCTCGGCGAGCAGCTCTCCCCGCTGCCGCTGACGCTGCGCAGCGACCCGAACGAGCCGGGCCTGGAGTCCTCGCCGTTCGTGATCGCGCACTCCTCCGGCGACGACTCCTCCGTCTTCGACAACGGTCTGCCGGTCGGGCCGGTCGACTGGGTGAAGGCCGGCGCCCTGGCGCACCTGATCACCACCCGGCACACCGCGGGACTGACCGGGTTGCCCGTGGCGCCCGGAGCCGGGAACCTGATCCTGGACGGCGGCGGCGAGCGCTCCCTGGAGGAGATGGTCGCCTCGACGGAGCGCGGCCTGCTGCTGACCTGCCTCTGGTACATCCGCGAGGTCGACCCGGCGACGCTGCTGCTGACCGGGCTGACCCGGGACGGCGTCTACCTCGTCGAGAACGGCGAGGTGGTCGGCGAGGTGAACAACTTCCGGTTCAACGAGTCGCCGGTGGACCTGCTGTCGCGGGCCTCGGAGGCGGGCCGGACGGAGAAGACGCTGCCGCGCGAGTGGAGCGACTGGTTCACCCGGGCCGCGATGCCCGCCCTGCGGGTGCCGGACTTCAACATGAGCTCGGTCAGCAAGGGGGTCTGACCCGCCTAGACTGATCGAGACAACTATTACCTTTAAGCATCACGAGGAGACGGACGATCGTGACGGACATCGTCGACGAGCTGAAGTGGCGCGGGCTGTTCGCCCAGTCCACCGATGAGGACGCACTGCGCAAGGCTCTCGCGGACGGTCCCGTCACGTTCTATTGCGGTTTCGACCCGACCGCGGCCAGTCTCCACGTCGGCCACCTGGTCCAGGTCCTCACCGTCCGCCGGCTCCAGCAGGCCGGGCACCGGCCGCTGGCGCTGGTCGGCGGGGCCACCGGGCAGATCGGTGACCCGCGGCCGACGGCCGAGCGCACCCTGAACGACCCCGAGACGGTCGCGAACTGGGTGAACCGGCTGCGCTCGCAGATCGAGCCCTTCCTCTCCTTCGAGGGGGAGAACGCGGCGGTCATGGTGAACAACCTGGACTGGACCGCCGGGATGTCGGCGATCGAGTTCCTGCGGGACATCGGCAAGCACTTCCGGGTCAACAAGATGCTGACGAAGGACTCCGTGGCCCGGCGCCTGGAGTCCGAGCAGGGCATCAGCTACACCGAGTTCAGCTACCAGCTGCTCCAGGGCATGGACTTCCTGGAGCTGTACCGCCGTTACGGCTGCACGCTCCAGCAGGGCGGCTCGGACCAGTGGGGCAACCTGGTGGCCGGCCTCGACCTGATCCACCGCCTGGAGCCGGGCGCCGAGGCGCACGCGCTGGCGACCCCGCTGATGGTCAAGGCGGACGGCACCAAGTTCGGCAAGACCGAGGGCGGGGCCGTCTGGCTGGACCCGGAGATGACCACGCCGTACGCGTTCTACCAGTTCTGGCTGAACGTGGACGACCGGGACATCTCGACGTACATGCGGATCCTGTCCTTCAAGTCCCGCGAGGAGCTGGAGGAGCTGGAGGCGCAGACCGCCGAGCGGCCGCAGGCGCGGGCCGCGCAGCGGGCGCTCGCCGAGGAGCTCACCACCCTGGTGCACGGCGCCGAGCAGTGCGCGGCCGTCATCGGCGCCTCCAAGGCGCTGTTCGGTCAGGGCGACCTGGCCGAGCTGGACGAGCCGACGCTCGCCGCCGCGCTCTCCGAGCTGCCGCATGCGCGCGTGTCCGAGCTGGGCCAGGTCGTGGACCTGTTCGCCGAGGTCGGTCTCGTGGCGAGCAAGTCGGCGGCGCGCCGCACGGTGAAGGAGGGCGGTGCCTACGTGAACAACGTGAAGGTGACCGCCGAGGACGCCGAGGTGGCGGCGGAGGAGCTGCTGCACGGCCGCTGGCTGGTGCTGCGGCGCGGCAAGAAGAACCTGGCGGCGATCGAGTTCGCCGGCGAGTAGGGGATCACGGCGGGAGGCCCGGTACGCGCGCGGTGCGCGTACCGGGCCTCCCGCCGTTCCTCAGGCGCGCTGCTTGCTGCGCCGCATCGAGGCCCACAGCATGTCGCCCACGCCGACCACGGCGACGGCCCCGATCAGCTGGAGCAGGTGCCGGGTCCAGTCGATGCCCCGGGTGTCGTTGACTCCGATCCAGGTCGCGACCGCGTTGCCGAGCACGCTGCCGAGAATGCCGAACACGGTCGTCAGCCACAGCGGGATCTGCTGCTTCCCCGGCAGGATCGCCTTCGCGATCAGACCGAGGACGAGTCCCACGATGATCGCCCACAACCAACCCATCGTCGCCTCCTAGTGCTCACGTGGGGCCAGTCTCGGGCCATCGGCCATTCGGCGCATGTCGGACAGCGCCGTACGTGCCCCGGTCTCGTCGGCTCCGGAGGGCGGGCGTACGGTGGAACGAGGTCCGGGCCAGGGAGGGTCCGGCACGACCGGTGGGTGGTGGACGGCGATGCCGAAGCGTGGCGGGACCGAGGTCTTCCGGATCACGGGGGCCCGGCAGGGGCTCGCCGACGACGTCCGGGGACGTCAGCGGCGCTACGTCATCTCGATGACGGTCCGGACACTCTCCGTGATCGCCGCGGCGGTGCTGTGGAACGTGGAGCGGCACATCGCCTTCGTGGCGCTGGGCCTGGGCATCCTGCTCCCCTACATCGCGGTGGTCATCGCCAACGCGGGACGCGAGACGGCTCCGTCCCTTCCCTCCACCTTCGTCCCCCCTCCGGTGCGCCCGGCGCTCGACGCCCCGAACCTCAAGAAAAGCTCAGATCAATCATGACGATCCCGTGCACCGCACCCCATGTGCCGTGACATACTGCCTACGCGCTCCGCATCCCCCGTCGGAGCGACGGACCGATGCCGGGCAGCTCCCCCCGTGGCTGCCCGGCATCGCTGTTGCTGGACAATGACCGGGTGAGCGAAGAGAAGCCGATCTGTTCCGCCAAGGGCTGCCGCGCCGACGCCGTCTGGGTCCTCGCGTGGAACAACCCCAAGCTGCACACGCCCGAGCGCCGCAAGACCTGGCTCGCGTGCGAGGAGCACCGCGAGCACCTCTCCCAGTTCCTGGGGGTACGGGGCTTCCTGAAGGACGTCGTGCCGCTGGCCGACTGGGAGTCCGAGGAGACCCGCTAGACCTCGGCCGGGCCTCAGCCGCCGATGGCTGACATCGGGCGCTCGGGCTGGAGGAAGCTCGGGTCGTCGAGGCCGGAGCCGGCCTTCTTGCCCCACATGGCCTTCTTCCAGAGCTCCGCGACCGTGCTGTCCGGGGCGTCCGAGCGCAGCGCGGCCCGCAGGTCCGTCTCCTCGGTGGCGAAGAGGCAGGTGCGCACCTGACCGTCGGCGGTGAGCCGGGTGCGGTCGCAGGCCCGGCAGAACGGGCGGGTGACGGAGGCGATGACGCCGACCGTGTGGGGTCCGCCGTCGACCGTCCAGCGCTCGGCGGGCGCCGAGCCGCGCTCCTCGGAGCCTTCCGGCGTCAGGGTGAAGCGGGTGCGCAGCGACTCCAGGATGTCCCCGGCGGTGATCATGCCGTCGCGCTTCCAGCCGTGCTGGGCGTCCAGGGGCATCTGCTCGATGAAGCGGAGCTCGTATCCCTCCCGGATCGCCCAGGCGAGGAGGTCGGGGGCCTCGTCGGCGTTGAGTCCGGGCATCAGGACGGCGTTGACCTTGACCGGGGTGAGGCCGGCCTCGCGGGCGGCGGCCATGCCGTCGAGGACGTCCTGGTGGCGGTCGCGCCGGGTGAGGGTCTTGAAAACCTCGGGGCGCAGGGTGTCGAGGGAGACGTTGACCCGGTCGAGGCCGGCGGCCTTGAGGGCGGCGGCGGTGCGCTTGAGTCCGATGCCGTTGGTGGTGAGGGACATCCGGGGGCGGGGCTCCAGGGCGGCGCAGCGCTCGACGATCCCGACGAGGCCGGGGCGGAGCAGCGGCTCGCCGCCGGTGAAGCGGACCTCGGTGACGCCGAGGTCGGTGACGGCGATGCGGATCAGCCGGACGATCTCGTCGTCGGTGAGCAGGTCCGGCTTGGCGAGCCACTGGAGGCCCTCTTCCGGCATGCAGTACGTACAGCGGAGATTGCAGCGGTCCGTGAGCGAGACGCGCAGGTCGGTGGCCACACGGCCGTAGGTGTCGATGAGCACTGTGGGCCCCCTCTCCCGGTCTTCCGGATGCGTGTGTTCCCGAGCCTACGTGAGCGCTCGGACAAGGAGCAGGGCAGATTGTCACGAGGACCGGCGAGGCCGCGTCGTAGAACTCTACGACGCGGCCGTCGGGTGGTGGCGGACCGTGTGCGGCTCAGTGCGCTCCGACTCCGGTGAGGGACTTGACCTCCAGTTCCGCGTACTTGCCCTTGTCCGGCTCCTCCTTGGAGAGGAGCGAGCCGAGCCAGCCGAGCAGGAAGCCGAGCGGGATGGAGACGATGCCGGGGTTCTCCAGGGGAACCAGTAGAAGTCCACCGTCTTGAACATCGAGGTGGGCTTGCCGGAGACGACCGGGGAGAACAGGACGAGGACGACCGCCGAGACCAGGCCGCCGTAGATCGACCACAGGGCGCCCCGGGTGGTGAACCGCTTCCAGAAGAGCGAGTAGAGGATCGTCGGCAGGTTGGCCGAGGCGGCGACCGCGAAGGCGAGGGCGACGAGTCCGGCGACGTTGAGGTCGCGGGCGAGGGCGCCGAGCGCGATGGAGACGATGCCGATGAGGACGGTCGCCCAGCGGGCGGCCCTCACCTCCTCCTTCTCGGTGGCCTGTCCGCGGCGGATGACGTTGGCGTAGATGTCGTGCGCGAAGGACGAGGAGGAGGCCAGGGTCAGTCCGGCGACGACGGCGAGGATGGTCGCGAAGGCGACGGCGGAGATGACGGCGAGGAGGATCGCGCCGCCGGTGGAGCCCGCTCCGCCGCCGATCTCCAAGGCCGCGAGCGGGGCCGCCGTGTTGCCCGCCTTGTTGGAGGCGATGATGTCGCTGTTCTTGAGGAGGGCGGCGGCGCCGAAGCCGAGGACGATCGTCATCAGGTAGAAGGCGCCGATGATGCCGATGGCCCAGTTGACCGACTTACGGGCGGCCTTGGCGGACGGCACCGTGTAGAAGCGGATCAGGATGTGCGGCAGGCCGGCGGTGCCGAGGACGAGGGCGATGCCGAGCGAGAGGAAGTCCAGCTTGGAGGTGGCGGTGGCGCCGTACTTGAGGCCGGGCTCCAGGAAGGCCGCGCCCTTGCCGCTGTTGGTGGCGGCCGCGCCGAGCAGCTCCGAGACGTTGAAGTGGAACTTGAGGAGGATGAGGAAGGTGATCAGGAGGGTGCCCGCGATGAGCAGGACCGCCTTGACCATCTGCACCCAGGTGGTGCCCTTCATGCCGCCGATCGTCACGTACACGATCATCAGGAGGCCGACCAGGGCGACGATCCCGATCTTGCCGCCGTCGCTGGTGATGCCGAGCAGCAGGGAGACGAGGACGCCCGCGCCCGCCATCTGGGCGAGCAGGTAGAAGATCGAGACGACGATCGTCGAGGTGCCGGCGGCGGTGCGGACGGGCCGCTGGCGCATCCGGTAGGCGAGGACGTCGCCCATGGTGAACCGGCCGGAGTTGCGCAGCGGTTCGGCGACCAGGAGCAGGGCGACGAGCCAGGCGACGAGGAAGCCGATCGAGTACAGGAAGCCGTCGTAGCCGAAGAGGGCGATGGCGCCGGCGATGCCGAGGAAGGACGCGGCGGACATGTAGTCGCCGGAGATCGCCAGGCCGTTCTGGAAGCCGGTGAACTGGCGTCCGCCGGCGTAGAAGTCGGCGGCGCTGCGGGTCTGGCGGCCGGCCCAGACGGTGATGACGAGGGTGGCGAGGACGAAGGCGCCGAACAGGGCGATGATCAGGGGCCGGTGCTCGGTGGTGGCGCTGCTCGCCGCGAGCAGGACGGGGGTGCTCATGCGTCGCCCTCCATACGGGTTCTGATGGCCTCGGCCCGGGGGTCGAGCCGGTTCGCCGCGTGCCGCGAGTAGAGCCAGGCGATGAGGAACGTGGTGACGAACTGGCCGAGGCCGAGGACGAGGGCCACGTTGATGTTGCCGAAGACCTTGGTGCCCATGAAGCCGCCCGCGTAGTTGGAGAGCAGCACGTACAGCAGGTACCAGGCGATGAAGGCGAGGGTGAGGGGGAAGGCGAAGGAGCGGTACGTGCGACGCAGTTCGCCGAACTCCGCCCCCTCCTGCACCTCGACGAACTGCTCCGTGGTGGGCGACGCGGGACCGCGGTCGGTCTCCGTGCCGTTTCTGGGCGGCGGCGGTGCTTCGGTAGCCACGGACTCTCCTCGTGACGCGGGGACGGACGGCTTGGTCAAGGGGGCCTCACCAGCGGTGTGGGAAGCGGGGCTCCGGGCGGAGCTCCTCCCCTGCCCAACGGCACGGAGCGGGAAGCGAAGCGGTTCACTGTGGAGATTTCTTTGAACATATCTTCATGAAGTCTTCTCAACTCATTGAAGGTTCGGGAAGATCAGCGATAGCTTCACTCGTCATGCACCTGTCCGCGCGCAAACCCGCGCGGGGACAGCACGTACGGATGATGTGGAGAACCCATGGCTCATCTGGGATCGAGGCGCGGCCGAGCTCTCGCTCTGCCGGTCGGTCTCGCGCTCACGGCCTCGCTCGGCTTCCTCGCCCCGGCGCCGCCTCCGCCGCGGAACTGAGCGACGCTCCGGCCGCCGTGGCCGCGTTCAGCGGCCCGAAGCTCTCGTACGTCGTCAACGTCGAGGGCGGCCGCTGGACCGCCGACTCCGTGCGGAAGTCGATCGCCGCCGCGGGCGGCGAGGTGGTCGTCTCGTACGACCGCATAGGCGTGATAGTCGTCCACTCGCAGAACCCCGAGTTCGCGAAGACGATCCGGCAGGCGCGCGGCGTCGTGTCGGCCGGTGCGACCCGTACCGCCCCGCTCTCCGTCCAGTCCGACGACGCCGTCGACGAGGGCGCGCAGACGCTGTCCGCCGCCGAGGCGAAGGCGGCGCGGCCGCCGCCACGGACGGTCAGGACCCGCTGGAGCCCCTGCAGTGGGACCTCCCGGCGATCAAGGCCGACAAGGCGCACAAGAAGAACCTCGGCAGCAGCAAGGTCACCGTCGGCATCATCGACACGGGCGTCGACGACACCCACCCGGACCTGGCGCCGAACTTCGACGCCTCCAAGTCCGCCAACTGCGTGACCGGCGTGGCGGACACCACCGCCGGCTCCTGGCGTCCGAACAAGGGCGAGAGCGACCACGGCACGCACGTCGCCGGCACCATCGGCGCCGCCAAGAACGGCATCGGCATCACCGGTGTCGCGCCGGGCGTGAAGCTCGCCGGCATCAAGGTGGCGAACCCGGACGGCTTCTTCTACACCGAGTCCGTGGTCTGCGGCTTCGTGTGGGCGGCCGATCACGGCATCGACATCACGAACAACAGCTACTACACCGACCCGTGGATGTTCGCCTGCAAGAACGACGAGGACCAGAAGGCCCTCATCGAGGCGGTCACCCGCGCGACCCGGTACGCGGAGAAGAAGGGCACGGTCAACGTCGCCGCGGCCGGCAACTCCAAGTTCGACCTGGCGGCCGACACGATCACGGACACCAGCAGCCCGAACGACACCACGCCCGTCCCCCGTGACATCGACCCCAAGGAGTGCTTCGACTACCCGTCGATGCTGCCGGGCGTCGTGACGGTCTCCGCGACCGGCGCCAAGGGCCTCAAGGCGTCCTACTCCAACTACGGTCTCGGCGTCATCGACGTCGCCGCCCCGGCGGTGACCGCACCGAGTACCAGACCCCGGACGCCCCGGCGGTCAACGGCCGCATCCTGTCGACCACGGTCGACGGCGGCTACAACTACAAGGCCGGTACGTCGATGGCGTCCCCGCACGCCGCCGGTGTGCTCGCGCTGCTGAAGTCGACGCACCCGCACGCCAGCCCGGCCGCGCTGAAGGCCCTGCTGTACGCGCAGGCCGACGACCGCGCCTGCACCAACCCGTACGACATCGACGGCGACGGCAAGATCGACGCCGTCTGCGAGGGCGGCAAGAACAAGAACGGCTTCTACGGAGCCGGTCTGATCGACGCCCTGGACGCCGTGAAGTAAGCGGTACCCCGTGAGGAGGGCCCCGGTGTGGTGCGCCACACCGGGGCCCTTCGCGTGGCACTGAGTGCCACACTGCGGTCATGGACAACACAGTGCGCACGGGTACGGAGTTGTTGTGGTCGGCCCTGGGCGGCGATCCCGCCCTCGTCGACCGCGTGGAGTACGGCGGGGTCTCGGGGCTGCTGCCCGCGCGGCTGCCGGTGATGGACCTGGCGCGGGGCGCGGTCGCGGCCTGCTCGCTCGCCGCGGTGGAGCACGCGGGGCTCCAGGGCCGGTGCGGGTGGACGACGGGGCCGTCGCCACCGCCTTCGTGAGCGAGCGCCACCTGCGGGTCGACGGGCGCGAGCCGGTGAACTTCGCGCCCCTCTCGCGGTTCTGGCGGGCGGCCGACGGCTGGGTCCGTACGCACGCCAACTACCCGCGGCACAAGGCGGCGCTGCTCGCGGCGCTGGGCGCGGAGGACTCCGTGGAGGCCGTCGCGGCGGCGATCGGGAGCGGAAGGCCGTCGAGGTCGAGACGGCGGTGTACGGGGCCGGGGGCCTGGCCGTCGCGCTGCGCACGCCCGAGGAGTGGGCGGCGGGCGAGCAGGGCCGGGAGGTGGCGGCGCGTCCGCTGCTGACCCGGGAGCGGCTCGACGACGCGGCGCCCCGGGCGGCGGCCGGACGCCCGTTGCGGGTCCTGGACCTGACCCGGGTGCTCGCCGGGCCCGTCGCGACCCGGACGCTCGCGCTGCTCGGCGCGGACGTGCTGCGGATCGACCCGCCGGGCAATCCGGAACTGCCGGACCTGCACGCGGACACGTGCGTCGGCAAGCGGACGTCCGCGCTGGACCTGGACCGGCCGTCGGACCGGCGGACCTTCGACGAACTCCTCGACGCGGCCGACGTGCTGGTGACCGGCTACCGGCCGGGCGCGCTCGACCGGTTCGGCCTGGAGCGGCCGGGCCTGGTGACGGCCCGGATCTCCGCCTGGGGCGACTACGGGCCGTGGGCCGGGCGGCGCGGCTTCGACTCCCTGGTGCAGGTGGCGACGGGGATCGCGGTCGTCGAGGGCTCGGCCTCGGAGCCCGGCGCGCTGCCCTCCCAGGCGCTGGACCACGGCACGGGCTATCTGCTCGCGGCGGCGGTGCTGCGCTCCTGACGGAGCAGCGGACGGAGGGCGGCAGCCGTCTCGTCCGCCTGGCGCTGGCGCAGACGGGCCACTGGCTGACCGGGACGCTGCCGCGGTACGAGCCGGAGCGGTACCTCGCCGCGTCGGAGGGGCCGCTGGGGCGGCTGCGGCACGCGCTGTCGCCGGTGGCGTACGAGGGCGGGCGGCGTCCTGGTCCCGGCCCCGGGCGTCGCGGGGCGGACGCGCCGGAGTGGGGCGGGGCCTGAGGGGCGGGGCGGGGCCGGGGCCGGGCCCCGCCCGGTGTGCCCTACGGCTTGACCAGGACCTTCAGGGCCGTGCGGTCGTCCATGGCCCTGTAGCCGTCGGGGACTCCGGCCAGGCCCACGGTCAGGTCGAAGACCGGGGACGGGTCGATGGCGCCGGACAGGACGTCCGGGAGGAGTTCCGGGATGTAGGCGCGGACGGGGGCGACGCCGCCGCGCAGCGCGATGTTGCGGTCGAACATGACGGAGAGGTCGAGGCCGGTGCCGCTGCCGTGCGGGACGCCGACGTAGCCGATGGAGCCGCCGTCACGGGTGATGCCCACGGCCGTGCGCATCGACTGCTCCGTGCCGACGGCCTCGATGACGGCGTGCGCGCCCTGGCCGCCCGTGAGCTCGCGGACGGCGGCCTCGGCGGCCTCGCCGCGCTCGGCAACGACGTCGGTGGCGCCGAAGGCGCGGGCGATGTCGGTGCGGGCGGTGTGCCGGCCGAGCGCGATGATCCGCTCGGCGCCGAGCCGCTTGGCGGCGAGGACGCCGCACTGAGCCGACGGCCCCGTCGCCGACGACGGCGACGGTGGAGCCCTGGTGACGCCCGCGCCGAGGGCCGCGTGGTGTCCGGTGCCCATGACGTCGGAGAGGGCGAGCAGCGCGGTCAGGAGCCGGTCGTCGGAGGCGGCGTCGGCGGGGAGCTTGACGAGGGTGCCGTCGGCGAAGGGGACGCGGACGGCCTCGCCCTGGCCGCCGTCGGAGCCGACCGAGCCCCAGAAACCGCCGCGCGGGCAGGAGGTCTGGAGGCCCTCGGCGCAGTACTCGCAGGTGCCGTCGGACCAGACGAAGGGGCGACGACGAGGTCGCCGGCGGTGAAGCCGGTGACCTCGGAGCCGGCCGCCTCGACGACGCCGAGGAACTCGTGGCCGATGCGCTGGCCGGGCTGCCGGGCGGACTCGCCGCGGTAGGCCCACAGGTCGCTGCCGCAGATGCAGGCGCGCAGGACCCGCAGGACGACGTCCGTGGGCTCCTGGATCACCGGGTCGGGCACGTCCTCCACGCGCATGTCGAACGGGGCGTGGATGGTGGTGGCGCGCATGGGGGGCGGTCCTTGCTGTCAGACGGTTGTACGACGTTCACCGTACATCGCGCGGAGCGTTCCCGCCGTCAGCAGGTACTGCGCCGCGATGTAGGTCAGCATGACCCAGAAGTCGGGCGCCGGCAGCTGGGGCCAGTCGGCGACGCCGGTGGCGATGAGGGTGTCGGACAGCAGGAAGAGGGCGCCGCCGAGGCCGGCCAGGGGTCCGAGGGCGCTGGAGCGGTAGGCCATGGCGGTGAGCAGCAGGGAGTATCCGGCGACGGGGACGCGCAGGTCGGCGGGGAGGTCGGGCCAGAGGAGCACGACGGTGGTGAGGAGCGCGGCCGCGTACAGGGCTCCGAGCGCCGGGGACGTCCGCCGGCGCCCGAAGAGGACCAGGTAGCAGACGTGTCCGGCGGCGAAGGAGCCCATGCCGACGAGGAAGGCCCAGTCGGCGTCGGAGAGCAGGAAGACGTCGCCGCCCCAGCCGAGCAGGAGCGCGGCGATGAGCGTCCTGGGGCGCCCCGGGTGGCGGCGTACGCGGCGAGCAGCGGCATCAGGAGCGGTTTGGCGATCTGGTGGCCGAGGTCGGCGCCGGCGAGCAGGGAGGCGAGGTCGACGGCGGCGGCGAGGAGGAAGGCGCCGAACAGGGTTCGGGAGGGGTGGTCACGCGGCGGGCTCCGGAGCGGTCTGGTCGTGGGGTGCGGTGGTGCGGGCCTCCGGCTGCCAGCCGGGCCCGCGGAAGACGCGTCCGGCTCGTTCGCGCCAGCCGTGCGCGGCGCGCAGGTCGCGGGCGATGGCGGCGTACTCGTGGGTGGCGACGCGGAGCGGGTTGTAGGTCTCGATGTTCTTGGTGAGCCCGTAGACGGGCCGCTCGGTCTCGCCGGTCCAGGAGCCGAACATCCGGTCCCAGACGATCAGGATCCCGCCGAAGTTGCGGTCCAGGTAGCCGCCCTGGGAGGCGTGGTGGACGCGGTGGTGCGAGGGGGTGTTGAGGACGTACTCGAAGGGGCGGGGCAGCCGGTCGACGCGCTCGGTGTGGATCCAGAACTGGTAGACGAGGTTGACCGAGTGGCAGAAGGCGACGGCGGCCGGGTGGACGCCGAGGGCGATCATCGGCAGGTAGAACGGCCAGCCCGTCACATTGGTCCACGGCTGGCGCAGGGCGGTGGAGAGGTTGAACTTCCGGCTGCTGTGGTGGACGACGTGGCAGGCCCAGAGGACGCGGACGACGTGGTGTCCGCGGTGCTGCCAGTAGTAGAGGAAGTCCTGCGCGAGCAGCATGAGCGGGACCGTCCACCAGAGGACGGGGACGCGGAGCGGGGTCAGCTCGTAGAGGGCCGTGGAGATCGCCACGATCGGGATCTTCCACAGCGCGTCGACGACGAGGCTCCCCAGCCCCATGCCGATGCTGGTGACGGCGTCCCTGGCCTCGTAGCCGGCGGCGTCCTCGTCGGGGTGGATCCGGTGGAGGACCATCTCCAGGGCCGTGAGCAGGACGAACGCCGGTATGGACCAGAGCACGACATCGGGCAGGTTCGGCGACATGTCGACGACGGTAGAGGCGGGGGGCGCACGCGACTAGACGTGATTACTTACAAGTAAGTGAGACGGCTTGTCAGCAAGCTTTGGAAGGTCCCGACAAGGCGTCCCTAGACCCCCGCCGCCCCCAGCAGCGACCCCGCGCCGTACGTGACCGCCATCGCGAGGGCGCCGCCCGCCGCGTTGCGCAGGATCGCGGGGGCCTTGGGGGCGTTGCCGAGGCGGGCGCTCCACCAGCCGGTGAGGACGAGGGCGGCGAGGACGGAGAGGACCGTGATCCAGAGGCGGGCGGAGGGCGGCGGGAGGACGATCGCGAGGAGCGGGAGCAGGGCGCCGACGGTGAAGGCGAGGAAGCTGGCGCCGGCCGCGTGCCAGGGGTTGGTGAGGGCGTCGGGGTCGATGCCCAGCTCCACGCGCGCGTGGGCGCGCAGCGCGTCGCGGGCGGTGAGCTGTTCGGCGGCCTCGCGGGCCACCTCCGGGGAGAGGCCGCGGGCGGCGAGCAGGCCGGTCAGTTCGGCGAGTTCGGCCTCCGGCCGCTCGCGCAGTTCGCGCTTCTCCTGGGCCAGCGCGGCCCGCTCGGAGTCGCGCTGGCTGGAGACCGAGACGTACTCCCCCGCCGCCATCGACATCGAGCCGGCGAGCAGCCCCGAGAGGCCGGCCGTGAGCAGGGCGGCCCGGTCCTCGGTGGCGCCGGCGACGCCGACGACGAGGCCCGCGGTGGAGACGACGCCGTCGTTGGCTCCGAGCACGGCGGCCCGGAGCCAGTTGAGACGGGAGCCGAGGCCGCCGCCGTGAGCCTCGTCGTGTGCTTCGTCCGGTACGGGGGGTGATGTCACGTCAGGAGGGTCGCACCCGGCGGCTCACCAGACGCGGACCGACCCGCCCGGGGCGAAGGCCGGGCTCGTCGCCCCCTCGGGGACCTGCTCCAGGGGCCGGGCGACCTCCTCGACCGACGGGCCGTGGACGGCGGCCAGGCGGTCGAGGAGGGCGAGGTCGAAGCCGTAGACGCGGGCGGCGTTCCCGCCGACCATGGCGGCGACCTCCTCCCTCGGGAGTCCCGCGTAGGCGATGCGGAGGCCTTCGCGGGAGTACGGGGTGGTGCCCTCGTCGTGGGGGTAGTCGCTGCCCCACATGATCTTGTCGAGGCCGATCCGCTCGCGCAGCGGCACCTCATGGGGGCGCATGAAGCTCGCGCCGACGAAGCAGTTGTCCCGCCAGACCTCCTTGGGGCCCTTGCCCATGGACTCCGCGAGGCCGGCGCCGAACTTGGACTCGGCGGTGGACGCCTTCGTCGCGGCCGACACCAGGCGCCGGTGGTAGTAGTCCAGCATGTCGAGGACGCCCGGGATCCAGCCCGAGCCCTGCTCGGTCAGGACCAGCTTGAGCCCCGGGTGGCGCCGGAAGGCGCCGCCGAAGACCAGGTGCCACAGGGCCCGGTGGGAGAACCAGGTGGTCTCCACCATGAACACCGCCCGCGCGGCCGGTTCGTCGCCGAGCGGCGGGGACGCGGAGCCGCCGTGGTGGTTGACCGGGACGTCGAGCTCGGCGCAGACGGCCCAGATCGGGTCGTACGCCTCCGCGTACAGCTCGGGGACGGACGAGCCCGGCGGGACGCCGGGCAGCAGGATGCCGCCGGTGAGCCCGGCCTCGCGGGCGCGGCGGATCTCCGCGACCGCCGCGTCCACGTCGTTGAGGAGGATCTGCGCCACGCCCGCCCTGCGTCCCGGGGCGTCCGCGCAGAAGTCGGCCAGCCAGCGGTTGTGCGCCTGGAGCCCGGCCCAGCGCCGCTCGTACTCGGCGCGGGTGGGCGGCTGGGCCATCAGGGAGGCCTTGGGGAAGAACGGCGGGATGGTGTTGGGAAGACGACCTCGGCGACGATCCCGTCCGCCTCCAGCTCGCGCAGCCTGCGCCGCGAGTTCCAGTTGCGGTCGGCGGTGTCGGCGAGGAGGTCCTCGTACGGGTTGACGTAGGTCGCCGCCCAGGCGTCGAAGTCGTCGTGGTGCTTCTTCTCCAGGTACGGCTTGTAGTCGAGGAGGTCGGCGCCGGCGTGGCAGTCGGCGGAGACGACGGTGTAGCGGTCCGTCACGGGTTCACCCCCAGGACCGGGAACTCGTGGTCGGTGAGCCAGTGCCGGCCGACCTCGCGCGAGCGGGCCCAGGAGGCCTCGACGGCGGCCTGGTCGGCGGGCTGGCCGAGGTCGGCGGGGGTGGGGCCGATCCGACGGGCTGTCGGATCCAATGCCTGGACGTCGAATCCGAAGACCTCGGCGGCGGCGAGACCGAGCATCCGCCGGGTCTCCGCGACCGGGATGTCGTGGAAGGTCTTCCGCAGCCACGCGCGCGTGTCGGGCCAGGTGCCCTCCGGGTGCGGGAAGTCCGAGCCCCACAGGATGTTGTCGACGCCGATCTCGTACCGCTGCGCGAGCTCGCGCCGCTTGGTGTTGGTGGCGCAGACGAAGACCTGCCGGTCGAGGTACTCGCTCGGCGGCCGCTTCAGCTCCGCGAACGGGGACAGCTTCTTGCCGCCGTGCGCGCCCAGGTAGAGCCGGTCCATGAACCAGAGCAGGTTCGGCAGCCACCAGCAGCCGGACTCGGCGACCCCGAACCGCAGGCCGGGGTGGCGCTCGAAGACGCCCGACCAGAGCAGGAACCACAGCGGCCTGGCCGGCCAGAAGGTGACCTCGGAGACGTAGATCCCGAGGTGGTCGCCGTACTCCTCGCGCGGCGCCGCCCCGGAGTGGGTGACGACCGGCATCCCGGTCTCGGCGGCCGCCGCCCACACCGGGTCGTAACGCCGGTCGTGGTAGGGGGCCTTGTCCACCCACATGGAGGGGATCATGAGCGCGCCGAGTCCGGACTCCTTGGCCCGGTGGATCTCGGCGACGACCTCGCGGACGTCGGCGGTGACGGGCAGGAGGGCGACCCCGCAGTGCCGGGCCGGGTTCGCGGAGACGAACTCGGCGAGCCAGCGGTTGTGCGCCTTCGCGCCCGCCATGCCGAGCTCCGGGTCCTGGTCGCCGGAGAGCCCGAGGCCGACGCCGAAGGGCGCGGCGGTCTGGCTGTCGACGGCGTCCGCGTCGGGGAAGACGACCTCGGCGGCCACCCCGTCGCCGTCGAGCTCCTTGATCCGCTGGGCAGGGTCCCAGCCGCCCCGCAGGCCTTCCTCGTTGTCGTGGAACCACTTGTCGGCGAAGGCCTCGTTGCGCACCCCGAGCCGGGTCATGGCCTCCCGGCGGGCCTCGCGCCCGCCAGGAAGTCGTCGAAGTCCCGGTGGAAGCGGGGTCGAGATAGGGCCGGTACTCCTCGGTGGGCAGCCCGGCGTGACAGTCGGAGGAGATGATCAGGTACGGGTCCTCATGGCGCTCGTTGCTCATGGCGAAAGCCCCTCGGTCGGTGAAGCCCCTCAGTCGAGGATGAAGTTCTCCAGGTACGACGGGTTGGCGCGGTCGAGCATGGACCGCGAGCGCGCCGTGATCTGGCGGTCGCTGTGCTCGCTCGCCGGCAGCATCCAGAAGCGGTCGGCGCGGATGCCGTCGACGACGTGCTCGGCGACCTCCTCCACCGGCGTGAAGGCCACCTCGCGCCCGGCCTCCTTCATCGCCGCCTCGAACTGGTCGAGGCTGCGGTACGGGCTCCTGCGCGGCTTCTGCTTGGCGTACCGCTCGGGCCGGTTGCGGTGCGACTCCCACAGCCCGGTGCGCAGCATGTGCGGGCCCGGGAAGAGGACGGAGGCGCCCACGCGCGCGTGCTCCGCCCTGAGGTGGGCGTAGAGCGACTCGGTCATGGTGACGACGGCCGCCTTGGTGACCGCGTACACGGAGGCGGTGGGCAGCGGGGCGATGCCGCCGTCGCCGGAGGAGGTGTTCACGACGTGGCCGGGTTCGCCGCCCGCGAGCATGCGGGGGACGAAGGCCTGGATGCCGTGGAAGACGCCCCAGATGTTGACGGAGAAGGCCCACTTCCAGTCGTTGGGCTCGTGCTCCCACATGCGGCCCTCGGCGCCGGAGCCGACGCCCGCGTTGTTGCAGAGGACGTGGACGGCGCCGAAGGTGTCGTAGGCGGCGTCCGCGAACGCCCGCACCTGGTCGGGGTCGGAGACGTCGACGGTCCGGGCGAGGACCTGCGCCCCGCCGGCCATCAGCTCGTCGGCGGCCGCTTCGAGGGCGCCGCGCTCGACGTCCCCCATGACGACGGCGAGGCCCTCGGCGGCGAAGCGGCGGGCCATCGCGAGGCCGATGCCGCTCGCCGCGCCCGTGACGACGGCGACCTGTCCCGCGCGCAGCTCCATCAGGCACTTCCTTCCGGGGGTCCGTCGAGGATCTGGAGCGGGTCGTCGTACCGCTGGTGGACGAAGGGCAGCAGGTCCCGGGCGGAGACCCGCTCGGCGACCGTGCCCTTCTGGTCGGTGGTCTTCTCGCCGATCGTGATCTCGACGATCCGGCGCACCGGGAGGTCGGCGACCGGGTCGTACATGGACTCGCGCAGCACCACGTCCCCGGTGATCCGCTCCAGCTTCCGCACCTTCTCGTTGCGGACGCAGTGGACGAGGACGGGGTCGGCGTCGAAGCCGGTGCCCTCCACCCCGGGGAGGAACTTGAAGTAGAAGTCGGTCTTCTCGACGGGCTCCGGCAGCGGCAGCGGTCCGGAGACGGCGCCGCGCACCTCCACGAAGGCGATGCCGTGCCGGGCGAGGGCGGCGCGCACGACGAGCCCCTCGCGCTCGACCGTCACCTCGCCGAGCTTCTTCGGCTCGCCGAAGACCTCGCGCCCGCCGATCAGGGCCCGCTCGTGGGTCATCGGCATGACCAGCGGGTACCAGCCCTCGCGGTCGCCGTGGGCGGCGGCCACGGCCACCGAGCCGGCGCCGAGGGGATAGCCGGGCAGGTCGACCTTGCTGATGTTGGCGCGCACGAGGGGGCGCGCGGTGGGCTTCAGCGGGGGCGGCAGGACCGCCGCCACGACGTCCGGGTCGGTCTCCCAGACGGCGACCACACCGGTGGACCAGATGTCGGGGAGCTTGGCGGACCGCTCGCGGGCCGCCGCCGCCTCGGCGTCGCTGCGTGCCCCGTACCGTACTCGTGCCATGACGTACCACCCTTCGGGATCGTCGGCCTGTAACACAGTTACACCGCGACCGGTGAAGGGTAAAGAGGTCTGCACGCAGAGGAGTTGGGGAATCGATGGCACGCTCCGCGCTGACCCGCGACGAGGTCCTGGACACCGCGGCCGCCCTGGTGAGGGAGCACGGCCCGGACGCGCTCACGATGCGCCGGCTCGCCGCCGAGCTCGGCACCGCGGTCACCTCGATCTACTGGCACGTCGGCAACCGCGAGTCGCTGCTCGACGCCCTCGTCGCCCGGACCGTCTCCGACCTGGGCGCGATCCGCCCCGGGGCACGACCCCGGCCGAGCGGATCGTCTCGGTCGCCCGCGCGCTGCGCCGCGCCCTGCGCGAGCGCCCGCACCTGGTGGCGATGGTCCACGAGCGGGGCCTCACCGAGCGCATGTTCCTGCCGCCCAGCGGGCCCTGGTCCACGAGGCGCACGCGGCGGGGCTGCGCGGGGCGCGGGCGGCGCGGGCCGTGCGCGCCGTGCAGTTCCAGGTCGTCGGCTACGTCCTGGTGGAGCGCAACCGCGAGCGGGCCCCGCCCAGTCCCCCGCCGAGGAGGAGCTGTGGCGCGGGGAGGACGCCGAGGCCGACGGTCCCCTCGCCCGCGCGCTGGCCGCGCCGATCGACACCGAGCGGCTCTTCACGGACTCCGTGCGGGCCCTGGTGGAGGGCCTGCTCGCGGGCGCCGGAAGTGAGATCGAAGACACCAGGGACGGGATTGTCGGCCGCGGGCCGTATTCTCAATGACCGTGCTTGACGACCGTACGACAGCAGCGATGTGGCCGGCCGCCTACCCGCAGGGGTACGCGGTCGTCGACGTGGAGACCACCGGACTCGCCCGTGACGACCGGATAGTGTCCGCTGCCGTCTACCGGCTGGACGCCCAGGGGAACGTCGAGGACCACTGGTACACGCTCGTCAACCCCGAGCGCGACCCCGGTCCGGTCTGGATCCACGGGCTGACCAGCGACGTCCTGGAGGGCGCGCCGCTCTTCCCGGAGATCGCGGCGGAGTTCGCGGCCCGGCTCGACGGCCGGGTGCTCGTCGCGCACAACGCGATGTTCGACTGGCAGATGATCGCCAGGGAGTACGCGCGCGCGCAGTCCGCGGCGCCCGTGCGCCAGCGGCTGTGCACGATCGCGCTCGCCAAGGAGCTGTCGCTGCCGCTGCCCAACCACAAGCTGGAGTCGCTCGCCGCGCACTTCGGCGTCGTGCAGCAGCACGCGCACAACGCGCTCGACGACGCCCGGGTGCTCGCCGAGGCGTTCCGGCCGAGCCTGCACGCGGCGGCCGAGCGGAACGTACGGCTGCCGCTCCTGGAGTGCCGGCCGCTGACCGAGTGGGCCTCGGCGCCCGCGCAGCCGCGGATCGGGCAGCAGTCCTCCTACCGGGCGGGCGGCTGGCGCCCCTCGCGCAAGCGCCCGCCGTGCCCGTACCCCAACCCCGGACGGTACGAGGCGGACAAGCCGCTCAAGCAGGGCATGCGGGTGGCCTTCTCCGGCGACACCTCCGTCGACCGCGAGCTCCTGGAGGACCGCACCGTCGAGGCCGGCCTCCACGTCGCCACCAGCGTCTCCCGGCTGACCAGCCTGCTCGTCACCAACGACCCGGACTCCGTCACCTCCAAGACGGCGAAGGCGAGGTCCTTCGGCACCCCGGTCGTCGACGAGGCCGCCTACACCCAGCTGCTGCGGGACGTGAGCCCGGCAGACGGGTGACGCCCCCGGCCCTGCGGGCGTGCCGAGCTGCGCGCGCCCGCCGGGCGCTCCACCCTGTGGCGCATGGCACGTTGTGAGGTCTGCGGAAACGATTACGGCATGTCCTTCGAGGTGCACGCGCAGGGCGCGGTGCACGTCTTCGACTGCTTCGCCTGCGCCATCCACCGCATGGCGCCCCTCTGCGAGCACTGCCGGGTCCAGATCATCGGGCAGGGCGTCGAGGTCGAGGGCAGCTGGTACTGCGGCGGCCACTGCGCCCGCGCCGAGGGGAAGGTGGGCATCGTCGACAGGGTGTGAGGAAACGATCCCGTACGGTCGGGCGAACCGACCCGAACCCCCCTGCGCGCACCCCGCGACCCGCGCTGTACGGTCGTGGGGTGTACCGCTTCCTGTTGTCCCGGCAGTGGGTGATCCTCACCCTCGTCGCCCTCGCCCTCATCCCCACGATGATCGAGCTGGGCTTCTGGCAGTTCCACCGGCACGAGAACCGGGTCGCCCAGAACGCCCTGATCGCGGACAACCTCAAGGCGGAGCCGCGCCCGGTCGAGGAGCTCACCTCCCCCGGCCACACCGTCCCGCGCGCCGACTACTGGCGGCGGGTCACCGCCACCGGCACCTTCGACACCGCCCACGAGGTGGTCGTCCGCCGCCGCACCTCCTCCGACGACCAGGTCGGCGTGCACGTCCTGACCCCGCTGGTCCTGCGCGACGGCAAGGTCGTCCTGGTCAACCGCGGCTGGGTCCCGGCCGCCGCCGACCAGCACTCCTTCCCGTCGGTGCCGCCCGCCCCCAAGGGCGAGGTGACCGTCACCGGCCGGCTCAAGGCGGACGAGACGACGGGCGCCAGCGGCATCAAGGACCTCAAGGGCCTGCCGGACCGGCAGGTCATGCTGATCAGCAGCGGTCAGCAGGCCGCGCTCATCGGCCGCGAGGTGCTCGGCGGCTATCTGGAGCTGACCGCGCCCGAGCCGGCCGGCGACACCCCGAGATGATCCCCGAGCCCGACCACGACTCGATCGGCCCCCACATGGCGTACGCCGTGCAGTGGTGGCTCTTCGTCGCCGGGGTGCCCGTCGGCTGGGTGATCCTGGTGCGCCGGGAGAAGCGCGACCGGGAGGCGCAGGCCGCCTCCGACGCCTCCGGATCCCCGGCACCGGACACCGAAGAGGCGCAGGCCACCGCGTCCCTCTGATTGACCGTCGCCGCTTCCGGGAACAGCCCAAAGCGTGACGCAACGTATCGACGACTACGCCCTCATCGGCGATCTCCAGACCGCCGCGCTCATCGGCCGCGACGGGTCGGTCGACTGGCTGTGTCTGCCCCGCTTCGACTCCGCCGCCTGCTTCGCCGCCCTCCTCGGCGACGAGGAGAACGGCCACTGGCGGATCGCCCCCAAGGGCGCCACGACCTGCGCCACCCGCCGCTACGCCGAGGACTCCCTCGTCCTGGAGACCTACTGGGAGACCCGTACGGGCACCGTCAAGGTCGTCGACTTCATGCCCCAGCGGGACAAGGCCCCCGACCTGATGCGGATCGTGGAGGGGTCAGCGGCAGCGTCGAGATGAGCTCCGTGCTGCGGCTCCGCTTCGACTACGGCTCGATCGTCCCCTGGGTGCGCAGGTCCGACGGCCACCGGGTCGCGATCGCCGGACCGGACTCGGTCTGGCTGCGCAGCGAACCGCACGTGAAGACCTGGGGCCAGCAGTTCTCCACCCAGTCCGCCTTCACCGTCGCCGCCGGCGAGAAGGTGGCCTTCGTACTGACCTGGCACCCCTCGCACGAGCCGCGCCCGGACCTGGTCGACCCCTTCGAGGCCCTGGAGCAGTGCCTCGCGGACTGGCGGGAGTGGGCCGCCCGCTGCACCTACCGGGGCCCCTACCGGGAGGCGGTGCTGCGCTCCCTGATCACCCTCAAGGCGCTCACGTACGCCCCCACCGGCGGGATCGTCGCCGCCCCCACCACCTCCCTGCCCGAGGAGCTCGGCGGCGTGCGGAACTGGGACTACCGCGCCTGCTGGCTGCGCGACTCCTCCCTCACCCTCGGCGCGCTGCTCGCCGCCGGGTACGAGGAGGAGGCGTGCGCCTGGCGGGACTGGCTGCTGCGCTCGGTCGCGGGCGACCCCGCCGACCTCCAGATCATGTACGGCCCCGCCGGGGAGCGCCGGCTGCCCGAGACGAGCCTGCCGTGGCTGCGCGGCTACGCCGACTCGGCGCCGGTGCGCACCGGGAACGCGGCGGTGGACCAGTTCCAGCTCGACGTGTACGGCGAGGTCATGGACTCCCTCCACCGCGCGCGTGAGGCCGGGGTCCCGGCGGAGCGGCACGCCTGGAACCTCCAGCTGAGCCTGCTCGGCTTCCTGGAGTCCACCTGGCGGGAGCCCGACGAGGGCCTGTGGGAGGTCCGCGGGCCCCGCCGCCACTTCACCCACTCGAAGGTGATGGCCTGGGTCGCCGCCGACCGCGCGGTCCGCACCCTGGAGGACGACCCCTCCCTGCCGGGGGACGCGGGGCGCTGGCGGGCGATGCGGGACGAGATCCACGCGCAGGTGTGCGCGCGGGCGTACGACCCCGAGCGGAACACCTTCACCCAGGCGTACGGCTCCACCGAGCTCGACGCCGCCACCCTCCTCATCCCACAGGTCGGCTTCCTGCCCCCGGACGACCCCGGGTGGTGGGCACCGTGGACGCCGTACGGGCCGAACTCACGCACGGCGGCTTCGTGCGCCGCTACAGCCCCGACTCCACGGCCCTGGACGGGCTGCCGGGGCAGGAGGGGACCTTTCTGGTCTGCTCGTTCTGGCTGGCGGACGCGCTGCGGCTGACCGGGCGCGTGGCGGAGGCCCGCGAGCTCTTCGAGCGGCTCCTCGCGCTCACCAGCGACGTGGGGCTCCTCGCCGAGGAGTACGACCCGGTGGCACGGCGTCAGTTGGGGAACTTCCCGCAGGCGTTCAGCCACATCGGCCTGGTCGGGACCGCCTTGGCGCTCGACGCCGGGGAGACGGCAGGATAGGGCGCATGGATCTGGGACTGAAGGACCGTGTGTACGTGGTGACCGGTGCGACGCGGGGGCTCGGCCGGGCCTCGGCCGAGGCGCTGCTCGCGGAGGGCGCGAAGGTGCTGGTCACCGGGCGCGAGGAGAAGACGGTCGCCGAGGCGGTGGCCGAACTGGGCGAGGGCGCGGCGGCATCGCCGCCGACAACGCCGACCCGGGGACCCCGGCCCGGCTGATCGCCGAGGCGCGGGCCCGGTTCGGCGGCTTCGACGGCATCCTGATCAGCGTCGGCGGCCCGGCGCCCGGCTTCGCGGCGGACAACACCGACGAGGAGTGGGCGGCCGCCTTCGACACCGTCTTCCTGGGGGCGGTACGGCTGGCCCGCGCGGCCGCCGAGACGCTCACCGAGGGCGGGGTCATCGGCTTCGTCCTGTCCGGCTCCGTCCACGAGCCGATCCCGGGCCTGACCATCTCCAACGGACTGCGCCCGGGGCTCGCCGGCTTCGCCAAGTCCCTCGCCAACGACCTGGGCCCGCGCGGGATCCGGGTCGTCGGCCTGCTGCCGAGCCGGATCGACACGGACCGGGTCCGCTCCCTGGACGCCCTCTCCGGCGACGCGGACGCGGCCCGCGCGGCGGCCGAGCTCACGATCCCGCTGCGCCGCTACGGCACCCCGGAGGAGTTCGGCACCACGGCGGCCTTCCTGCTCTCGCCGGCCGCCTCGTACCTGACGGGCCTGATGCTGCCGGTGGACGGCGGGGCGCGCGTCGGGTTCTGAACCCGGGGCGTGGCCTCAGGTGACCCTGCGCGCCCGGTGCTTCACCGCGCGCAGGCGCGCCTCGGTGGGCAGGGCGGGCAGGCCCGCCGAGGTACGGGCGTGGGCGAGGGCCTCGGTGCTGAGGGCGGTCAGGGCGTCGCCCGGGGAGGCGTGCGGCTCCAGGAGGAGCCGGATCCGGGTCCTGGGAGCGGTCCGGCGGCCCGTGAGGGAGACCTTGGCGCGGGCCACGCCGTCCTGCGCGGCGGCGTCCGCCTCCAGGACGCCCTCCAGGGCCCGGCCGCGCAGCACCGCCTCCTCGCCGTCGCCGGTGTCGACGAGGACCTCGGCGAGCCGGGCCCGCCGGAACTGGACGAGCAGCCACCACAGGGCCAGCAGGACGAGGAGCCCGAGGGCGGCGATGACCGCCGGCCACCACCAGCCCTCGTCCCGCCAGCGCTGCCGGTCGGCGGTGGAGAGCAGGACGTCGGAGGGGCCCGACCAGGGCCACCAGGACGGTACGGACAGGCCGGCGGCGGCCGCGAGGACGCCGCCGCCCACGAGGACGAGGACCAGCCCGGCGAGCCCGAGCAGGACGCGGTTGACGCGCCGGAGGACGACGGTCACGTGGCCTTCCCTTCCTTCCGGGGCGGCCGGGCCACCCGTACCGTCGACGCGGGCGGGCGGGCGAGGCCGAGCTCGTCGACGCCGGTGGCGAGCACCGTCTCCACGTCGGCCCGGACCTCGTCGAGGGGCCGGAAGTGGGACACCGCCCGGACGGCGACCTTGGAGCGGCCCACGCGCACGCGTACGGACTGCACCCCGGAGACCTCCATGACGCGGTCCCGCAGGGTCAGGGCGGCCGCCTCCCGGTCGAGTCCCGCCCGTACGTCGGTGTGCTCGCGGCGCATCGGGAGGACGGCGCGCAGCCCGGGGTGACGGCCAGGACGAGGAGCCAGACGCCGAGCAGGACGGCGGCGACCGCGCCGACGACGACCGCCGTGGAGTCGAGCGGCCGGGTCGCGAGGCCGTCGGCGAGCTCGCGGCGCCAGGCCATCGCTGACCGGTCGGCCCGGACGGCCGCGACGTCGTAGAGGAGCAGCCCGGTGCCGCCGAGGACGACGGCCGCGAGCAGGGCCGCGGGGATCCGGCGGACGGCCCAGAAGCGGCGGACGGAGCCCGCGGGCACCTGGGGCGCGGGGTCCGGCTCGGGTACGGGGCCCGACTGAGGTGTGGGGGCGGCTCAGGTGTGGGGCCGCCTCGGATGCGGGGCCCGCCTCGGATGCGGGGCCCGCCTCGGATGCGGGGTCCGGCTCGGGTCTGGTGGTCATGCGAGGCGGCCCCTCGGCGTGGCGTGGCGGGTGTGCGCGGAGTGGAGGCGCTCGACGTGGACGGAGACCTCGTGGACCTCCAGGCCGACGAGCTCCTCCACGCGCGTGCGTACCCGGCTCCGGACGGCGCCGCACTGGCGGCCGACGTCGGAGGGTAGTCGAGGTCGAGGCTCACCGCGACGCGGGCGGACTCCCGGTGGACGACCACCGAGGCGTGCGGCTTCGACCCCCTTCGGGGACGGCGTCGAGCGCCTCACGGGCCGCCTGGGCGGCGATCTTCGCGACGACCCGGTCGGCGATGGTGGTCGCCCCCGCCGCCGCGTCCCGCCCCGTACCGGGTCGTCTGCCGGATCCGTCACCACACCCGGTCACCGCCGCCGGTCGCCGCGCTCGCGTCCCCGGAACAGATCCCCGGCTTCGAGGTCTCCGTCGAGGAACCGGCCGGCCACGAAACCGATCGCCCCGAGGGCCGCGACCAGCAGAAACGCTCCGAAGCCGCCGAAGTATCCGGCGAAGCCGAGAGCCATGCCGGCCACCAGGCCGACCACCGCCATGCTCATGATGAGCCCCTTTCGTGGCGCCTACTGGAGTCGGGGCTCCGGCTCCTCTTCCTCTTCTTCGGGCAGCTTCACGTCGCTGACCGCGATGTTGACCTCGACGACCTCCAGGCCGGTCATCCGCTCCACGGCGGCGATGACGTTCTCCCTGACGTCGCCGGCGACGTCGGCGATGGAGACGCCGTAGTCGACGACGATCTCCAGGTCGAGCGCGGTCTGCACCTCGCCGACCTCGGCCTTCACCCCGCGGGTGACGTTCGCCTTGCCGCCGCCTCCGCCGGGGACCCGGTCGCGGACGGCGCCGAAGGTGCAGGAGAGACCGCTGCCCATGGCGTGGACGCCGACGACGTCGCGCGCCGCGAGCCCGGCGATCTTCTCGACGACCCCGTCGGCGATCGTCGTCCGGCCCGGGAGGCCGCCGCGCCGCCGCCCCGCTTGGTCACGGAGGTGCGGCGCGACTCGTCCGTCGCCGGGTCTCCGGAGTGAGTGGTGTCCGTCATCGGATTCAGCCCCTTCTGTCATCTTTTGGGGTTCCTTGCTCACATTAAGGGCGCTTGCCCGGATCCGCCCCAGGGATGCGGCAGGCTGGGGGAATGACGACGGCTGAGGGTTGGACGGCGGCGGTACGGGAGCACCTGGCGCCGGGGAGGCTGCTGCCCCTCGGGGCGGCCGGGGACGGTGCGTGGATCACCGAGCGCGCGGCGCGCGGTGTCCTCGACCCGGCCGCCGCGGCGGTACGGGGCGTGGTGCCGGGCGGCTCCGCGTCGGGCCCGACGACCCGGAGCCCGGGCGCTGCGGATCACCGCGGACTTCGCGGCGGTGGCGGGCCGTCCGCTGCCGGAGCTGGCCGAGGAACTGCGTGCGGCCCTGCTCGGCGCGGCGGTCGAGGGGCTCGGGCTGCGGGTGGCGGCCGTGGACCTGCGGGTGACGGAGCTGCTCGACACGGAGCCGGCGGCGGAGCCGACCGCTCCCCGCCGGGGCGGCCCGCCCCGGCGACGGACGATCCGGTCGCCCTGGCGGTCCTGCGGGTCCCGGGCGTCGCGGGCGTGACGGACCTGTGGGGGCCGCCGGTGCGCCGGGACCCGGACGGGCTGCGCGTCGAGCTGGCCGTCACGGCCGGCCACCGCCCGCTCGACGTGGCCCGCGCCGCCCGGAACGCCGCGACCGCGGCCGCCGAAGGGCGACCGCGGTCACGGTACTGGTGTCGGAACTGCGCTGAGCGCGGGCGCCTCGGGCGCGGCCCGAGCGCGTCCGGCGTGCGGAGCGACCGGGGCCGTGGGGTCGCCCGGTCGTGTCAGTCGCCGAGGCCCGCCAGGTCGCGCAGGCGGCGGGCCTGGGCGGCGCGCTCGGCGGCGCGCTGGTCCTCGTAGGAGCGGCCGGAGGCGCCCTGGAGGAGCGCCTTGGTCTCGGTGACCGCGTCGCGGGGCGCCGCGAGCAGGGCGGCGCCGAGGTCCCGTACGGCCGCGTCGAGCTCCTCGGCGGGCACGGACAGGTTGGCGAGACCGATGCGCTCGGCCTCCTCCGCGTGCACGAAGCGGCCGGTGGCGCAGATCTCCAGCGCGCGGGCATAGCCGACGAGCGAGACCAGCGGGTGCGTCCCGGTCAGGTCGGGACGAGGCCCAGGCTGGTCTCGCGCATGGCGAACTGCACGTCCTCGGCGACGACCCGCAGGTCGCAGGCGAGGGCGAGCTGGAAGCCCGCACCGATGGCGTGGCCCTGGACGGCCGCGATCGACACGAGGTCGCTGCGGCGCCACCAGGTGAACGCCTCCTGGTACTCGGCGATGAGCGCGTCGAGGTCCTCGTCGGACCCGCGCGCCATCTCCAGGAAGGACGGCTCGCCGTCGAAGCCCTCGGGCGTGAACGCCTGCCGGTCGAGTCCGGCGGAGAAGGACTTGCCCTCGCCGCGCAGAACGACGACCCGCACGCTGCCGGGCAACGACCGTCCGGCTTCCGTCAACGCCCGCCACAGAGCGGGAGACTGGGCGTTGCGCTTCGCCGGGTTGGTCAGGGTCACCGTGGCAACGGCGTCCTCGACGGTGAGCCGTACACCGTCCTTGTCGAATACGAGCTCAGAGTCGTCGAGCGTAGCCATGGGGCGCCTCCGGTTCCGGTGCAGCACTGCATGCGAAAGATGCTAAGTGACTGCACAGTAACCACCTGGCCGACCGCAGGGTCGACCGGGTGCCCACCGGGAGGTCCCGGTGGACCGGTCGGGCCGCCCCGATGTCAGGCCGAGGCCGCCTTCTTGCCCCGTGTCGCTCCGCCGCGTCCACGCAGCGTGACTCCGGACTCGCTCAGCATCCGGTGGACGAATCCGTAGGAGCGGCCGGTTTCCTCGGCCAGCGCCCGGATGCTCGCACCGGAGTCGTACTTCTTCTTCAGGTCTGCCGCGAGCTTGTCGCGCGCGGCGCCGGTCACCCGGCTGCCCTTCTTCAGAGTCTCGGCCACCCGTGCCTCCTCATGGGAAGTGCGCTCTGGACTTCTCATGATCACCCCTCCCGTCCGTCCTGGCCACCCATTCGACAAGGTCCGTGCCGCCGGGTTTGTGGACGAGTACGCCGTCATCACGAACGGAAGCGATGATTCCACTCGACGGAAAAGGCGCCTCCCGACCGCCCGGCACGGGAAGCGCCAGGTCAGCGGGGCAGGAGGAACAAACGTTCGGCGCGGGTCTGCCGGAAGGATTCGGCAGAGCACCGCGCCGGGGGTATGAGACACCCTCACTCAGATGACGGATCACCCATGAGCCGAATGATCCAGCCCGGGATGATCACCCAAGGGCCCCGAGGCCCCTTCCGGGGTCAGGCGAGGGCCACCAGGTCCGCGTAGTCCGCGCCCCACAGGTCCTCGACGCCGTCCGGGAGCAGGATGATCCGCTCCGGGTCGAGGGCCTCCACGGCGCCCTCGTCGTGGGTGACGAGGACGACGGCGCCCTTGTACGTGCGCAGCGCGCCGAGGATCTCCTCGCGGCTGGCCGGGTCCAGGTTGTTGGTGGGCTCGTCGAGGAGCAGCACGTTCGCCGAGGAGACGACCAGGGTCGCGAGCGCGAGCCGGGTCTTCTCGCCGCCGGAGAGCACGCCCGCCGGCTTGTCGACGTCGTCGCCGGAGAAGAGGAAGGAGCCGAGCGTCTTGCGCACGTCGACGAGGTCGAGGTCGGGCGCGGCCGAGCGCATGTTCTCCAGGACGGTCCGCTCGGGGTCGAGCGTCTCGTGCTCCTGGGCGTAGTAGCCGAGCTTCAGGCCGTGGCCCGGGGTGACCTCGCCGGTGTCGGGCTTCTCGACGCCGCCGAGGAGCCGCAGCAGGGTCGTCTTGCCCGCGCCGTTGAGGCCGAGGATGACGACGCGCGAGCCCTTGTCGATGGCGAGGCTGACGTCGGTGAAGATCTCCAGCGAGCCGTAGGACTTGGAGAGCCCCTCGGCCGTCAGCGGGGTCTTGCCGCAGGGCGCCGGCTCGGGGAAGCGGAGCTTGGCGACCTTGTCGGAGACGCGCACCGCCTCCAGGCCGGAGAGCAGGCGCTCGGCGCGCTTGGCCATGTTCTGCGCGGCGACGGTCTTGGTGGCCTTGGCGCGCATCTTGTCGGCCTGCGAGTTGAGCGCGGCGGCCTTCTTCTCGGCGTTCTGGCGCTCGCGCTTGCGGCGCTTCTCGTCGGCCTCGCGCTGCTGCTGGTAGAGCTTCCAGCCCATGTTGTAGACGTCGATCGTGGAGCGGTTGGCGTCCAGGTAGAAGACCTTGTTCACCACGGTCTCGACGAGGTCGACGTCGTGGGAGATGACGATGAAGCCGCCGCGGTAGGTCTTCAGGTAGTCGCGCAGCCAGACGATCGAGTCGGCGTCGAGGTGGTTCGTGGGCTCGTCGAGGAGCAGGGTGTCGGCGTCCGAGAAGAGGATCCGGGCGAGCTCGACGCGGCGGCGCTGACCGCCGGAGAGGGTGTGCAGCGGCTGGCCCATGACCCGGTCGGGCAGGCCGAGGGCGGCGGCGATGGTGGAGGCCTCGGCCTCGGCCGCGTATCCGCCCTTGGTCAGGAACTCGGTCTCCTGGCGCTCGTACTGCCGCAGCGCCTTGTCGCGGGTGGCGCCGGAGCCGGTGGCGATGCGCTCCTCGTTCATCCGCATCTTCTTGATGAGGACGTCGAGGCCGCGGGCGGAGAGGATGCGGTCGCGGGCCAGGACGTCGAGGTCGCCGGTGCGCGGGTCCTGCGGGAGGTAGCCGACCTCGCCGGAGCGGGCGATGGAGCCGGCGGCCGGCTGGCCCTCGCCGGCGAGGCACTTGGTGAGGGTGGTCTTGCCCGCTCCGTTGCGGCCGACGAGGCCGATGCGGTCGCCCTTGGCGACGCGGAAGGAAGCGTTCTCGATGAGGACTCGGGCGCCGGCGCGCAGCTCGATGCCGGAAGCGGTGATCACGGACAGACTCCAGGGCGGTGGGAAACGGCGGAAGAGACGACTGGTGGCAGGCTTCGACGCCGCTAATGCACCCAGGGAAGAATGTCCCAGGGGCTCAGATCCCAGGGGAGAATGTCCATACGGCCAGTCTAACGGGCGTCTGCAACTGCTTTTCGGCCATGCGGGTCACCGGGACACTTTCGAATCTTTCTCACATTCCCGCCAATGCCTCTCAAAAGGGGCGACAAACGCCGTACCACCTGATACTCGGCGCAGGGCGGCGGCCACCGCCGCGACAGCGACGCGGAGGGTGGTGGACCGTGCAGTTCGACGACGACGCCGACCTGGACACCTCGGAGGTACGGGACGTCCGCGGCAGCCGCGTCCCGGGCGGCAGGGCGACCGTCGGCGGCGGCATCATCGGCCTCATCGCGCTGGTCCTCGGCGTGATCTTCGGGGTGGGCCCCGACCAGCTCGGGCTCTCCTCCGGAGGGGACGCCCCGGCGGCGTCCTCCTCCTCCGCGGCCCAGGTGGACCAGAGCTGCCGGAAGGGCTCGGACGCCAACGCGCGCCAGGACTGCCGGATCGTCGCCGTCGTCAACAGCGTCCAGGACTACTGGCGCGGCGAGTACCCGCGCCGGGGCGGCACCTACGGGAACGCCACCACCGTGATGTTCAGCCAGCGGGTCGGCACCGCGTGCGGCTCGGCGACCTCGGCGGTCGGGCCCTTCTACTGCCCCGGCGACCGGCAGGTCTATCTGGACCTCGGCTTCTTCGACGAGCTGCGGACCAAGTTCGGGTCGAGCGGCGGACCCTTCGCCCAGGCGTACGTGGTGGCGCACGAGTACGGCCACCACATCCAGAACCTGATGGGGACCCTGAGCCGCGCCCAGGACGGGCGGACCGGCGCGAACTCCAACGCCGTGCGGGTCGAGCTCCAGGCCGACTGCTACGCCGGGGTCTGGGCCCGGCACGCGACGACCACCCCCGACGAGAAGACGGGCCGGCTGCTGATGACCAGCCTCACCGACGACGACATCCGGGACGGCCTGGACGCGGCGGCGGCCGTGGGCGACGACCGGATCCAGGAGAGGTTCCAGGGCCGGGTGACCCCGGAGAACTGGACGCACGGCTCGGCGGCGCAGCGCCAGCAGTGGTTCTACGAGGGCTACCGGACCGGCGACATGGCCCGGTGCAACACCTTCCGGTGAGTTGTCAGTGGCGGCTGCGAGACTGAGATCCAGGTCACATCGGGCCCCGTCGACTCATCGAGAGGGAGTGATCGGGATGGCTGGCACACCCGACATCTGTCCGGCGCTGCGCTACCAGGACGCGAAGGCCGCGATCAGGCAGCTCACGGAGGGCTTCGGCTTCTCCGAGCACGCGGTGTACGAGGGCGAGGACGGCCGTGTGGTGCACGCCGAGCTCCTCTGCGGGAACGGCATGGTGATGCTCGGCAGCAAGGGCAGCGGCACGGCGTTCGACACGCTCATGGCCGGGGGCGGGCCGACCGCGGTGTACGTGCGCGTGGACGACGTCGACGCGCACCACGACCGGGCGGTGGCGCACGGCATCGAGATCGTGATGCCGCCGACGGACCAGGAGTACGGCTCGCGGGACTACACGGCCCGGGACGCCGAGGGCAACGTGTGGAGCTTCGGCACGTACGCCCCGGGCACCGCCGGATAGTTCCGGTAGTTCCAGGGCCTGTCCGTCCCTTCGCGCCGGATCCGACGGGAAGGGACGGACAGGCCCTGGCGCTCAGGCCCCGCCGGTGTGGACCTGGAAGGCGGCCCGGCGGACCGCCTTGGCCAGGGCCGGGTCCGGGTGGGCCGCGGCCAGGGCGACCAGGACCTGGACGGTGCGGGGTGGCCGATCGCGCGGACCTCGTCGAGCAGGGCCGGGACGGTGCCCTGCACGGCGGAGTCGAGGTGGCGGACGAGCAGTTCGCTCTCGCCGTGGTCGGCGACGGCCGCCGCGGTGTCGACCCAGAGCCAGGTGGACTCCTCGCGGGTCAGCACCTCCTGGGCGTCGTCGGGGTCGGCCCCTCGTACTCGGCGAGCCAGAGCAGCGCGTACGGGCGCAGCGAGGGCTCGGTGACGGTGGCGCGCACCTCGGCCTCGGCGGGCGCCCCGACGACGCGGAGCGCCTCGAAGGCGAGCCCGCGCAGGAGGGCGTCCTCGCCGCGGGCGACGGCGAGAGTTCGCCGACGGCGCTGGACAGGGTGCGGGCCGCGAGCCAGGCGCGGTACTCGTCGCGGGCCGGGCCCGGGGTGAGGCGGGCGCAGCCGCGGAGCATGTCCTCGGCGGACTGCTCGATGTTCCCGCGGGGCTCTGCGCGGCGACGCAGATCTGCTCCAGCTTGACCCAGACCGCCCAGTTGCCGAGCGGGGTCAGGGTGGCGTGGCGCTCGTCGGCGGCGGGGTCCAGGGTGAGCGCGCCGACGGCGGCCAGGCCCTCCAGGGCCCAGTCGAGGAGGGCGGGCAGCCCCTCGGCGGGACCGGGGCCGGGGTGTCCGCGGGCTCGGCCGCGGGGACCTCGCAGCGCTCCTCGCGGAGCTCCTCGACGCGCTGGCCGAGGAGATCGAGGAGGACGGGGACGAGGACCGGGCCCTGGGAGAGCTGGAGCAGCGAGAGGACCTGCGGGACGGCCTCGACGACCTCGGCGACGGCCGCCGCCGCGACCCCCTCGGGGGCCGGGTGCACGAGGGACCAGGCGTCGAAGAGGGCGACCCAGCCGCGCAGGACGGCGGAGTCGTCGCGGTCCCAGGCGTGCAGCCGCCAGCCGGGGCGGGCGGTGTCGCCGTGCAGCTCGACGAGCCCGGCGAGCCGGGCGCGGTCCCAGCCGGCCCGGATCTGGCCGGGTGTCAGGTCCAGTGCGGCGCGGCCCGTTCCTGGACGGGGCCCGCTCCCGGACCGGTGCGCAGTGCCGTGTCGGCGCCGTGCTCGACGGCGGCCCAGCGGGCGATCCGTACGGCGTCGGCGAGGACGTGCCGGGCCTGACGGGCGAGCTCCGCGCGGGGCGGAGTCCCCTCGGGCGGCGCGGCGCCGGCCGGGTGCGCCGGGTCGTCACGGCCCGTCGGGCGGTGGCCAGCGCCGCGGGCGGACGAGTCGGAGTCTGGAGTTGCGCGCCAATGGTTCATCGGGCTTTCGAGACGTCACGGGGGCAGTCTTCCCGCTGACGGCCCGAAAGCCCAATCGGAATCGGACACCCCGTCGGAACGGGCGCCGTACGGGCCCGGGAACGGCCTCAGAGCAGGGGGGTGAGGAAGCGGCGCAGGGACTCCTCGTAGCGGACCGGGTCGGCGTTCCACATCGAGGCGTGCGGGGCGTGCCGGACGGTCTGGAGGCCGACCTGTCCGGGGCGGCGGGCGGCGAGTTCGACGGAGGGTTCCCAGGGGGCGATGGTGTCGTCGGGGCCGTGGAAGAGGAGGACGGGGACGCGCAGGGCGTCCGGTTCCGAGACGGCCGCCAGGAGGTCGGGGTGCGGGCCGGTCCTGCCCTGGGCGGCGCGGACGGCGAGCGGGAGCAGGGGGCGGGGACGTGGGAGGCCGCCGCGAGGTTGCGGAGGGTGGCCTCCCAGTCGAGGACCGGGGAGTCGAGGACGAGGCCGCCGATCCGGTCGCGCACGCCCGACTCGGCGGCGGCGCGCAGGGCCATCGAGGCGCCGGTCCCCAGCCGTGCAGGACGACCTTCCGCGCGCCCCGGCGGACGGCGTAGCGGATGGCGGCGTCGACGTCCCGCCACTCGGAGTCGCCGAGGTGGGCGAGGCCGTCCGGGGAGGCGGGCGCGCCTTCGTCGCCCCGGTAGGCGGGGACGAGGACGGGGACCTTGCGGCGGTGGAGGAAGGGGACGAGGTTCAGCGGGTGCTCGCGGGTGGTGCCGAGGCCGTGCAGGGCGATCACCCAGGTGGTGCGGGGGCGGCCACGAGCCAGGCGGGCAGCGGGCCGAGCTCGCCGGGGATCTCGACGTCCTCGTGGGCGAGCCCGAGGGCGCCGAGCGGGGTGCCGACGTGCAGCTGGGGGTGAGCCGGACGCGGGCGCCCGGCCCGAGGGCGCCGAGCTCGACGCGCTCCAGGCGGCGGACGACGGTGTCGGCGGTGTGCGGGACCCGGTCGAGGACGGGGCCGAGGACGGCGTGCAGGCCGGGGCCGTCATCCCGTAGGTGCCGGGGCGGAGCGAGGCGAGGCTGCGGGTGAGGTGACCCGTTCGGGTTCCGTGGCGTGCACGGTGAGCTTGGGGTCTCCGGGCAGGGGCCGTCCGGACGGCGCCTTGAGGGCGACGTCGCTGGCGTACCGGCCGGCCGCCACCGCGGCCGCGCCGACACCGATCAGGGTGGTGACGGCCGCTGCCGTCGCTGTAGCCGGGCGCACGCTCCCAGTGTCGGCAGGACGGCCGGGGCCTGCCACCGGACGGACCCGGGCGGGGGTGGGCCGGAGGGCTCACTCCGGGAGTGACATGGGTCTCCTCCGGGGGTCCCCGGTCGGATGGTTCTGTCCAGGGAGCGGAACCGGGTGGACGGGGTGGCGCCGGGGTGGGTCGCGCGGGCCCGGGGAGGAGCGGGATTACCCGTGGTTCCGGGGTGACCGCATCGTGGACAGCGGTCGCGCGGGAGGGACAAGCGGAACCTCTTGACACCGGTTAGGGACACCATGCCGCCCGGCCCAGTTCATCTTCCGTTCACCCAGGTTGCCTACGTTCGACGAGCCACTGACGTCAAACGATTGCCTGGGTAAATGGAACACATCACGCTGCTGCTCGCCATTGTGGTCGTGACAGCTCTCGTGTTCGATTTCACGAACGGTTTCCACGACACCGCCAACGCGATGGCCACGACCATCTCGACCGGTGCTCTCAAGCCCAAGACGGCGGTGGCCATGTCCGCCGTGCTGAACCTCGTCGGCGCCTTCCTGTCCGTGGAGGTCGCCAAGACGATCTCCGGCGGGATCATCAACGAAGAGGGCATTCGCACAGAAGTGATCTTCGCGGCGCTCGTGGGCGCCATCCTGTGGAACCTGCTGACCTGGCTGCTCGGACTGCCGTCCAGCTCGTCCCACGCCCTGTTCGGCGGCCTCATCGGCGCCGCGGTCATGTCGGCCGGCTGGTCCGCCGTGAACGCCCCGACCATCGTCACCAAGGTCCTCATCCCGGCCGTCGCCGCCCCGATCGTCGCCGGTCTCGCCGCGATGCTGGCCACGCGCCTGACGTACAAGATCGGCGCGAAGACCGACGAGAAGCACACCGCCAAGGGCTACCGGGCCGGCCAGATCGCCTCCGCCGGTCTCGTCTCCCTCGCCCACGGCACCAACGACGCCCAGAAGACGATGGGCATCATCACCCTCGCCCTGGTCACCCAGGGCGTCGTCGCCCCCGGCTCGAACCCGCCCCTGTGGGTCATCGTCTCCGCCGGCATGGCGATCGCGCTCGGCACCTACCTCGGCGGCTGGCGCATCATCCGCACCATGGGCAAGGGCCTCACCGACCTCAGGCCGCAGCAGGGCTTCGCCGCCCAGACCAGCGCCGCCACGGTCATCCTCGCCTCCTCGCACCTCGGCTTCTCCCTCTCCACCACCCAGTCCTGCTCGGGTGCCGTGATGGGCGCCGGTCTCGGCCGCAAGGGCGGTGTCGTCCGCTGGTCGACCGCGACCCGGATGTTCGTCGCCTGGGGCCTGACGCTGCCCGCCGCCGGCCTGGTCGGCGCCGGTGCCGAGTTCCTCACCAAGCAGGGCACCTGGGGCATCGTCGCCGTCGCGGTCCTCCTCGTCGCCGGCTCGGGCGTCATCTGGTCGCTCTCCCGCCGCAAGCCGGTCGACCAGCACAACGTCACGGACGACGACCTCGACGGCGACGCCGAGCCCGCGGGCGTCGTGACCACCGCGATCGCGGCCGTCACCCTGCCGCCGGCCGGTTCCGTCGCCGCCGTCGCGGACGAGGACCTGAAGACCACCATCCCGCGCCGGTCCCCACGGACCCGGCCGCTCCCCGGCCCCGCCGCCGCGGTCTAAGGAACTGGAACCAAGCATGAAGATCGACTGGGCAGCCCTCGGCTCCGTCTTCGGAGTCAGCCTCGTGACGACCGTCGCCCTCGTGGGCCTCTTCACCCTCGGCGTCGTCGGCCTCTCCAAGCAGGAGCGGGCCGCCGCCCAGGGCGGCTCCGCCACCCTGGCCCGCACCGGCGCCTACGCCTGCTTCGCCCTGTGCCTGGCGGCCGTGGCGTACGGCATCTACCTGATCGTCGCCTGACGCTCCGGGCGTGACCGGCGGGGCGGTCCGCACCTTCGGTGCGGACCGCCCCGCCGTCATGTTTGTGGTGCTTCGCACAGTGACGCGATGCAGGTCAAGGGTGAGTTGACGGCTGTTCTCGGGCCGTGGTGGACTGCCGAGGCCATTGCGGCGGCAGGAGAGGAAGTCCGGTGCGATTCCGGCGCGGTCCCGCCACTGTGACCGGATCCCAGGGGTCCGGGAGTCAGGAACTCTCGTCGCCGGTCACGTCGATCCAGGGCGCGGACCCTGAGTGAGGACACAGCGCCATGCCCGGCCGCAGCCCCACCCCTCCAGAACCAGCCGCCCCTCCGGGACGGATTCGCGTACGGCGCCGCCGCCGGTCTCGCCGTCGACCTGCTCGTCGGCGACCCCGCCGCGCCATCCTGTCGCCGCCTTCGGCCGGGCCGCGCCCGGGTCGAGAAGGCCCTGTGGCACGACCACCGCGGCTGGGGCGCCCTGCACACCGCCGTCTGCGCCGGCGCCACCGTCGCGGCCGGCGCCCTCGCCGCCCGTACCGTACGGGACAGTCGCGCGGCCTCCGTCGCCCTCACCGCCGCCTCGGTCTGGGCCGTCGTCGGCGGCACGACCCTGGGGCGCGAGGCCCACGCGATCGGCGGCGCGCTCGCCGCCGGGGACCTGGAGGTCGCCCGGGAGCGGCTGCCGCACCTGTGCGGGCGCGACCCGCAGTCCCTCGACGGTCCCGCGATGGCCCGCGCGGTCGTCGAGTCCGTCGCCGAGAACACCTCCGACGCGGTCGTGGGCGCCCTCTTCTGGGGAGCGGTCGCGGGCGTGCCGGGCCTGGTCGGCTTCCGCGCGGTGAACACCCTCGACGCGATGGTCGGCCACAAGTCCCCCGCCACCGGCGCTACGGCTGGGCCTCGGCCCGCCTCGACGACCTGGCCGGCTGGCCCGGGGCCCGGCTGACCGCCGCCCTCGCGACCGTCGCCGGCGGGAACCCGCGCGGGGCGCTGCGGGCCTGGCGGTCGGACGCCCCGAAGCACCCGAGCCCCAACGCGGGCCCCGTCGAGGCCTCCTTCGCGGGCGCCCTGGGCGTACGGCTCGGGGGACCTCTCGTACGCCGGGCGGGTCGAGCACCGGCCCGTGCTCAACGGGGAGGGGCGGCCCGTCGAGGTCGCCGACATCGACCGCGCGGTCCGGCTCTCCCGCCGGATCACCGCGCTGACCCTGGCCGCCTGCGTGGGCGGCCGCACGATCGCGAGCGCGCTGAAGCGGAGGAACGCATGAGGGGTGGGGGCTGCTCGTCGCCGGGACCACGTCCGACGCGGGCAAGAGCGTCGTCACGGCCGGCATCTGCCGCTGGCTGGTCCGGCAGGGGATCAAGGTCGCGCCGTTCAAGGGACAGAACATGTCCCTCAACTCCTTCGTCACCCGGGAGGGCGCCGAGATCGGCCGCGCGCAGGCCATGCAGGCGCAGGCGGCCCGGGTCGAGCCGACGGCCCTGATGAACCCGGTGCTGCTCAAGCCCGGCGGCGACCGCTCCAGCCAGGTCGTCCTCATGGGCAAGCCGGTCGGCGAGATGAGCGCCCGCGGCTACCACGGGGGTCGGCAGCGGACGCTGTTCGAGCCGGTGATGGCGTGCCTGGAGGAGCTCCGGGGCACGTATGACGCCGTGATCTGCGAGGGGGCGGGCAGTCCGGCCGAGATCAACCTGCGGCGCACGGACATCGTGAACATGGGCATCGCGCGCGCCGCGAAGCTGCCCGTCGTCGTGGTCGGGGACATCGACCGGGGCGGGGTCTTCGCCCAGTTCTTCGGGACGACGGCGCTGCTCGCGCCGGAGGACCAGGCGCTCGTCGCGGGCTACCTGGTGAACAAGTTCCGCGGCGACGTGACCCTCCTCGAACCCGGCCTCGACATGCTGCGCGGGCTCACCGGACGCCGGACCTTCGGCGTCCTGCCGTACGCGCACGGGCTCGGCATCGACGAGGAGGACGGCCTGCGGGTCTCCCTGCGGGGCACCGTCCGCGAGTCGGTCGTCGCGCCGCCGGTCGGTGCGGACGTGCTGCGGGTCGCCGTCTGCGCCGTCCCCCTGATGTCCAACTTCACCGACGTGGACGCGCTGGCCGCCGAACCGGGCGTCGTCGTCCGCTTCGTCGACCGGCCCGAGGAGCTCGTCGACGCCGACCTCGTCGTCGTGCCCGGCACCCGCGGCACCGTCAAGGCGCTGGCCTGGCTGCGGGAGCGCGGCCTCGCCGACGCCCTCGCCCGGCGCGCCGCCGAGGGCCGCCCGGTCCTCGGCATCTGCGGCGGCTTCCAGGCCCTGGGCGAGCGCATCGAGGACGAGGTCGAGTCGAAGGCCGGCGTCGTCGACGGGCTCGGCCTGCTGCCCGTACGGGTGCGGTTCGGGGTCGAGAAGACCCTCGCCCGGCCCGTCGGCGAGGCGCTCGGCGAGCGGGTCGAGGGGTACGAGATCCACCACGGCGTCGCCTCCGTGGACGGCGGCGAACCGTTCCTCGACGGCTGCCGCGTCGGCTCCGTCTGGGGCACCCACTGGCACGGCTCCCTGGAGAGCGACGGCTTCCGCCGGGCCTTCCTCCGGGAGGTCGCCGCGGCGGCGGGCCGCCGCTTCGTCCCCGCGCCCGACACCTCCTTCGGCGCCCTGCGCGAGGAGCAGCTCGACCGCCTCGGCGACCTGATCGAGGAACACGCGGACACGGACGCGCTGCTGCGGCTGATCGAGTCCGGGGCCCCGGAGGGGCTGCCGTTCGTGCCGCCGGGGGCGCCGTGAGCGGCCGCGCGGTCCAGGCATCCGTACCTATCGAAGGAGTCACCCCGATGAGCACCCGCTATCCGTTCACCGCCGTCGTCGGCATGGACGACCTGCGGCTCGCACTGCTGCTCAACGCGGTCAGCCCGGCCGTGGGCGGGGTGCTCGTGCGGGGCGAGAAGGGCACCGCCAAGTCCACCGCCGTCCGCGCGCTCGCCGAGCTGCTGCCGGAGGTCCCGGTGGTCGCGGGGTGCCGCTTCAGCTGCGACCCGGCCTCGCCCGACCCGGGCTGCCCCGACGGGCCGCACGGCGACGCGCCCGGGACCGCCCGCCCCGCGCGGATGGTCGAGCTGCCCGTCGGCGCCTCCGAGGACCGGCTCGTCGGCGCGCTCGACATCGAGAAGGCGCTCGCCGAGGGCGTGAAGGCCTTCGAGCCGGGGCTGCTCGCCGCCGCGCACCGGGGGATCCTGTACGTCGACGAGGTCAACCTCCTCTCCGACCACCTGATCGACCACCTCCTCGACGCCGCCGCCATGGGCGCCTCCCACGTCGAGCGCGAGGGCGTCTCCGTCCGGCACGCCGCCCGCTTCCTGCTCGTCGGGACCATGAACCCCGAGGAGGGCGAGCTGCGGCCGCAGCTCCTCGACCGGTTCGGGCTGACCGTGGAGGTGGCCGCCTCGCGCGACCCCGAGCAGCGGGTCGAGGTCGTCCGGCGGCGGCTCGCGTTCGAGGACGACCCGGCCGCCTTCGCCGCCCACTGGGCGGCGAGGAGGCCGCCCTGCGCGAGCGGATCGTCGCCGCGCGGGCGTTGCTGCCGCGGGTGACGCTCGGCGACGGCGTGCTGCTCCAGATCGCCGCGACCTGCGCCGCGTTCGAGGTGGACGGCATGCGCGCCGACATCGTGATGGCCCGCACCGCGACCGCGCTCGCCGCCTGGGCGGGCCGGACCGAGGTGACCTCGGAGGACGTGCGGCAGGCCGCGCTCCTGGCCCTCCCCACCGGCGGCGGCGCTCGCCCTTCGACGCGCCCGGCCTCGACGAGGACAAGCTCGACGAGACGCTGGAGCGGTTCAAGGGGACGAGCCGGACGAGGACCCCGAGCCGGACGGCCCCGGCGACGGCGGTCCCGGCGGTGGTGGCGGGGCGTCCCGCCGCAGGGCGAGGGCCCGACGGCCCGGCGCCCGAGTCCGCCGAGGTCCCGGAGGACGCGCCCGCCCCGCAGGAGGCCCCGCAGGGCGCCGGTGCCGGTGCCGGTGAGCGGGCCGCCGTCCGGGCCGGTGAGCCCTTCCGTACGAAGGTGCTGAGCGTGCCCGGTCTCGGCGAGGGCGCGGCCGGGCGCCGTTCCGGGCCCGCACCGAGCACGGCCGTACCACCGGATCCACCCGGCCCCGGGGCGCGCTGACCAAGCTGCACCTGGCCGCGACCGTGCGGGCCGCCGCCCCGCACCAGCGGGCGCGCGGCCGGTCCGGGCCCGGTCTGGTGGTCCGCAGGGACGACCTGCGGCAGGCGACCCGGGAGGGCCGCGAGGGAACCTCGTGCTCTTCGCCGTGGACGCCTCCGGGTCGATGGCCGCCCGGCAGCGGATGAGCGCCGTCAAGGGCGCCGTGCTCTCCCTGCTCCTCGACGCCTACCAGCGGCGCGACAAGGTCGGTCTCGTCACCTTCCGGGGCCGGGACGCCGAGGTCGCGCTGCCGCCGACCTCGTCCGTGGACGCGGCCGCCGCCCGCCTGGAGAAGCTGCCGACCGGAGGCCGTACGCCGCTCTCCGCCGGGCTGCTCAAGGCCCATGACGTGCTGCGGGTCGAACGGCTGCGGGACCCCTCGCGCCGCCCGCTGCTCGTCGTCGTGACCGACGGGCGGGCGACCGGCGGCGGCGCCGACCCGGTGGCGCTCGCGGCCCGCGCGGCGCGGCTGCACGCCGCCGAGGGCACGGCCTCGGTGGTCGTGGACTGCGAGACCGGGCCGGTGCGGCTCGGGCTCGCGGGGGCCCTGGCGCGCGAACTCGGCGGCACCGCCGTCACCTTGGACGAGCTGCGCGCCGACTCGATCGCCGGCCTCGTCAGAGACGTACAAGCAGACAACGCCACCAGGAGGGCCGCTTAATGCCTCAGGGACAGCCGACCGTCGTCCCCGACGACGGTCTCACCACCCGTCAGCGCCGCAACCGGGCGCTGGTCATGGTGCACACCGGCGTCGGCAAGGGGAAGTCGACCGCGGCCTTCGGCATGGCGCTGCGCGCCTGGAACCAGGGCTGGCCGATCGGGGTGTTCCAGTTCGTCAAGTCCGCCAAGTGGAAGGTCGGCGAGGAGAACGCCCTCAAGGCGCTCGGCGAGACCGGCAAGGGCGGCACGGTCACCTGGAACAAGATGGGCGAGGGCTGGTCCTGGATCCAGCGCGAGGTCGCCGAGGGCGAGCTCTCGCACGAGGAGAAGGCCCGGCAGGGCTGGGAGCAGGTCAAGCGGGACCTCGCCGCGGAGACGTACAGGTTCTACGTCCTCGACGAGTTCGCCTACCTCCTGCACTGGGGCTGGATCGACGTCGAGGAGGTCGTCGAGGTGCTGCGCGACCGTCCGGGGCAGCAGCACGTCGTCATCACCGGCCGCAACGCCCCGCAGGAGCTCGTCGACTTCGCCGATCTCGTCACCGACATGTCCAAGGTCAAGCACCCGATGGACGCCGGTCAGAAGGGCCAGCGGGGCATCGAGTGGTAGCACGTCTCGTCATCGCCGCGCCGTCGTCCGGCGCGGGCAAGACCACGGTCGCGACCGGCCTGATGGCCGCGTTCGCCGGCCGTGGCCTGGCGGTCTCCCCGCACAAGGTCGGCCCCGACTACATCGACCCCGGCTACCACGCGCTCGCGACCGGCCGTCCGGGCCGCAACCTCGACGCGTACATGTGCGGTACGGGGCTGGTCGCGCCGCTCTTCCTGCACGGCGCGCGCGGCTGCGACCTGGCCGTGGTCGAGGGCGTCATGGGCCTGTACGACGGGGCCGCCGACCAGGGCGAGCTGGCGTCCACCGCGCAGGTCGCGAAGCTGCTCAAGGCGCCGGTCGTCCTCGTCGTGGACGCGTCCTCGCAGTCGCGGTCGGTGGCGGCGCTCGTGCACGGGTTCGCGTCCTGGGACCCGGAGGTGCGGATCGGGGCGTGATCCTCAACAAGGTCGCGTCGGACCGCCACGAGCACCTGCTGCGGGAGGCGCTCGGGGAGTCGGGAGTGCCGGTGCTCGGCGTCCTGCGGCGGGCGCCCGCCGTCGCGACGCCGTCCCGGCACCTCGGCCTGGTGCCGGTGGCCGAGCGGCAGGCCGCCGCCGTGGAGGCGGTGGCGGCGCAGGCAGAGCAGGTGCGCCAGGGCTGCGACCTGGAGGCCCTGTTGGCGCTGGCCCGCAGCGCGCCTGAGCTGCACGCCGAGCCGTGGGCGGCCGGGGTCGGGGAGCGGCCGCACATCGCCACCACCGGTGTGCCCACCCGTTCCGCCCTCGCGGAACGTATGCCCGCACCGAGGCCGGTCGTCGCCGTCGCCGGCGGGCGGCGTTCACCTTCTCGTACGCCGAGCACACCGAGCTGCTCCAGGCCGCCGGCGCGGAGGTCGTCACCTTCGACCCGCTCCGGGACGAGCGCCTCCCCGAGGGGACGAGCGGGCTGGTCATCGGCGGTGGCTTCCCCGAGATGTACGGCGAGCAGCTGTCCGCCAACGAGCCGCTCCGCAAGGCGGTCGCCGAGCTCGCCGCGTCCGGCGCGCCGGTCGCCGCCGAGTGCGCCGGGCTGCTCTACCTCGCGCGGTCGCTGGACGGGCACCCGATGTGCGGCGTGCTCGACGCCGACGCGCGGATGTCGGAGCGGCTGACGCTGGGCTACCGGGACGCGGTGGCCGTGAGCGACAGCGTCCTGGCGCCGGCAGGGGCGCGGCTGCGGGGCACGAGTTCCACCGGACCGTGATCGAGCCGGGTGCCGGGCCGCTGGCGGCCTGGGGGCTGCGGCAGCCGGAGCGGCGCGTGGAGGGCTTCGTGCGGGGCGGGGTGCACGCCAGTTATGTGCACACCCACTGGGCGGGGTCCCCGGAGGTCGCCGCGCGGTTCGTGGAGCACTGCGCGTGAGTTCAGCCGCCGGAGACGCCCACCACGAGCCAGATGAAGGCCACGCCCGCCACCGTGCACAGCAGGGTGGAGCGGGCCGGGTGTTCGTGGTGGGCCTCCGGCAGGATCTCGGCGGCGGCGAGGTAGAGCAGGGCGCCGCCGAAGAAGCCGAGATAGCCGCCGAGCAGTTCCTCCGGAAGGGTGAACAGGGTGGCGAGTCCGGCGCCGGCGAGCGGGGCGACGGCGTCCGCGACGAGCATCGCGACGGCCTTGCGGCGGGCGTTCCCGTAGAGGCTCGTGATCGTGTACGTGTTGAAGCCGTCGGCGAAGTCGTGGGTGATGACGGCGAGGGCGACGGTGGTGCCCATGCCGTCGCTGACCTGGAAGGCGGCGCCGAGCGCGACGCCGTCCATGAGGCTGTGGAGGACCATCGCGGCGGCCGCCGTCAGACCGACCTGGGGAATCCTTTCGTCGGCTCCGACTCCGTGCGCCGCCCTGCGGACGGCGAGGAGCCGTTCGACGACGTGGGCGAAGAGGAAGCCGCCGACGAAGAGCAGCAGGGCCTCGGGGACGCCGAAGACCTTCCGCCCGGCGGCGTCCAGGGCCTCCGGGAGGAGGTCGAGTCCGACGACGCCGAGCATCAGTCCGCCGGCGAGGCCGAGGACGAGGTGGCGGCGGTCGGTGACGCGCCCGGCGACCCAGCCGCCGAAGAGCGTCATGAGGAACGCGCCGAACGCGACGACTACAGCCATGGCCCCTTGCTATCCGATGGTCCCCGGGCCGCGCACCTCGGCGTCGGGGCCCGGTCGGGCGCGCCGGCGGAGGAGGTCCTCGCGCTCGTCGACGCGGTCCTGCGGGAGGCGGGCCTGACGCGGGCGGAGGTCGGGTCGCTCGCCACGCTCGACGCGCGGGCGGCCGAGCCGGGGATCGTGGCGGCCGCCGGGGCGCTCGGGTGCCGCTGCGCGGGTTCGCGCCCGGGAGCTGGCGGCCGTGCCCGTACCGCATCCCTCGGCGCTGCCGCTGGCCGCGACGGGCACGGCGTCCGTGGCGGAGGCGGCGGCGCTGCTCGCGGCGGGGCAGGGGCCGGGCGGAGGGGCCGGGGCCGTGCTGCTCGTACCGAAGCGGAAAACCCGGTCCGTAACGTGCGCTCTCGCCGCTTCCGTCCCGTTTCGCCCGAACGAAGTCGCCCCAGGCGCACGGTTGTTGCACCCGACCCACGGGTACATCGCTGGCGAGCCTGGCTCACCCCCACCATCCCCACCCCCCACACGACGGCGGCCATGGACACGCACACGCACACCGACGCCCACGACCTGCGCCACCACGGTGACGCCGAGGTCAGGGACGAGAAACTCATCGATCTGGCGGTCAACGTCCGGACGGACACCCCGCCGGACTGGCTGCGGAGACGGATCGCCGACTCGCTGACCGGTCTCGCGGCCTATCCGGACGGCCGGGCCGCGCGGGCGGCGGTCGCCGAGCGGCACGACCTGCCGTCGAACCGGGTGCTGCTCACGGCGGGCGCGGCGGAGGCGTTCGTGCTGCTCGCGCGGGCGCTGCCGGTGCGGCGGCCGGTGGTGGTGCACCCCAGTTCACCGAGCCGGAGGCGGCGCTGCGGGACGCCGGGCACGAGGTGGGCCGGGTGCTGCTGCGCGAGGAGGACGGTTTCCGGCTCGATCCGGCGGCCGTTCCCAAGGACGCGGACCTGGTGGTGATCGGCAATCCCACGAACCCGACCTCCGTGCTGCACCCGGCCGCCTCGATCGCCGCGCTGGCCCGCCCGGGGCGGGTCCTGGTGGTGGACGAGGCGTTCATGGACGCGGTGCCGGGCGAGCGGGAGTCGCTGGCCGGGCGGACCGACGTGCCGGGGCTCGTGGTGCTGCGGAGCCTCACCAAGACCTGGGGGCTCGCCGGGCTGCGGATCGGGTACGTGCTGGCCGGGCCGGAGACGATCGCGGCCCTGGAGCGGGCGCAGCCGCTGTGGCCGGTGTCGACGCCGGCCCTGGTGGCGGCGGAGGCGTGCATGTCACGGGCGGCGCTCGCGGAGGCGGAGCACGCGGCGCACCGGATCGGGGTGGAGCGGGCCCATCTCCTCGCCGGGCTGGCGGAGTTCGACGAGGTGCGGACGGTGGCGGGGCCGAGGGCCCCTTCGTGCTGCTGCGGATCGACGGGGCGGACGCGGTGCGGGAGCGGCTGCGGTCGCTGGGGTTCGCGGCCCGCCGGGGCGACACGTTCCCGGGGCTCGACCGGAACTGGCTGCGGCTCGCGGTGCGGGACCGGGCGACGACGAACCGCTTCCTGCAGGCGCTCGACCAGGCGCTGCTGATCGGCGGCTGAGCCGCGCGCCCGGGGCGCACGCGGAAGGGTCCGGGAGGGCGGTGTCGTCACCGCCGCCCTCCCGGACCCCGTTCCCTTCTGGCGCCCCCGGCGCTTCCCCTCGGGCCGTCAGCCGCGGTTGCGGGCGCGCGAGCGGGTCACGGCGAGGCGCCGCCGCCCGCGACGAGGAGGGCCAGCGCTCCGCCCGCGATGTACGGGGTGCTGGAGCTGGAGCCGGTCTCGGCGAGGTTCTCGGTGGGCGTGGTGCCGCCGTTGTTCGTCTTGATGCCGCCGGCGTCGCTCGGCTTGACCGAGGGCTGGTGCGTGGGCCGCTCGCTGGGCTGGTGCGTGGGCCGCTCGGTCGGCTGCCCGGTGGGCTTCTCCGTGGGCTTCTCGGTCGGGGCCGTGCCCTTGGGCGTCTCGCAGGTGGCCTCGGCGAGGGTCACCGTGCCGTCGACCTGGGCCACGCCCAGGTCCAGCGGGTTGACCTTCACCTTCAGTTCGAGGGCCGTGGCGGCGGCGGTGCGGGAGGTCGTGGAGGTACGGGAGAGGTCCAGGGTGACCTGGCCGACGCCCGGCACGGCGACCTGGGTCCGGCCGCCGGCGGACAGGGTGGTCTTCTTGCCGAACACGGTGACGTGGCCGAGGACGTTGGACCGGGCGACCGGCTTCTTCCCCGCCTCGCACAGCGCCGTGGAGGTGACCTTCTCGACCTCGATGAGGGAGAGCAGCGGGATGCCGGGCACGTGGACCCGGGCCTTGACGAGGTTGACGTGCCCCTCGGCCTTCTTCTCGTCCACGGTCGCGTCGGCGGTGGCGACGTCGGCCTTGAGGAGGTCGATCGGCTCCCCGCCCTCGGCCCCCTGCACCTTCACGGAGAGCGCGGTCTCGCTCTCGCTCTCGGGCGCCTTGACCTCGTTCAGGGAGGCCCGCACCGGCACGTTCACGGTCTTGCCGAGGAGGGAGACGTCGAGCCCGGCCCGCAGCACGACGGCGGTGGCGCGCCTTCGCCGCCCGTGGCGTGCGCCGCCGGGGCCGCGAGGAGCACGGGGCCGACGGCCAGGGCGGCGACGGTCGCGGCGGCGGCGGAGCGGCGTACGGGCATGCGGAAGGTGTTGCTGTTCAAGATGGTGGAACCCCACAGGAGACATGGCGTCGCCGGCCGCTCACCACGGGGACGGTGGGTCGGCACGGCCTCGGCGACTGGAGACACCGGAATCTTTACGCACGGAGAGTGAACCGGTGGTCGCCTGACGTGAGTTCACTCCAAAGGGGGGTTTCCGTGTTCATTTTCGATTTTTCTCCATACAACCATTCCCGGTTGTCCCACGTGTTTCGTACGGGGCGGTGCGCATGGGAGGGGTGAGAACGAGCCGAGCCGGTCCCGGGTCACGGATCGTCAACCCCGTGACGAGGGCGGGCCCCGGACTCCTGTAGGCTAATTTAGGCCAGCCTAACCTAACCCCGAAAGGGTCTCCGTGAGCATCGAGGTCTACCGGGACGCCTGGGGCGTCCCCCATCTGAGGGCCACGGACCCCGACGAACTCGCCTTCGCCCAGGGCCGGGTCACCGCCCGCGACCGCGCCTGGCAGCTGGAGGTCGAGCGGCACCGGGCGCGGGGCACCACGGCCGCCTTCCTCGGCGCCGCCGAGCTCGGCTGGGACTCCTTCGCCCGGCGGGCCCGGCTCGCCGACACCGCCCGCCGCTGCTTCGCGCGGCTGGAGGAGACCGACGCGCCGACGGCCGCGTGGGTGCGCGCGTACGTGGACGGGGTCAACGACGGCCTCGCCGAAGGCGCCGCCCGCGCACCCGAGTTCGCCCGGACCGGCCTCGCGCCCGGCCGGTGGGAGCCGTGGACCCCGCTCGCCGTCTGGCTCTCGACCCACGTCCTCTTCGCCGGCTTCCCCACCAAGCTGTGGCGGGACGAGGTCGCCCGGCGGCTCGGCGAGGAGTGGACGGAGCTGTTCGCCACCGACGGCCCCGGCACCGCCGGCTCCAACGGCTGGGTCGTCGCCGGCGACCGGACCGCGAGCGGCGCGGCCCTCGTGGCCGGCGACCCCACCGGTTCATCGAGGCGCCGGGCGTCTACCAGCAGATCCGCCTCGCCTGCCCCGCGTACGACGTCGTGGGCCTCGCCGTCCCCGGCGTCCCCGGCCTCGCCCACTTCGGCCACACCGGCCCCGTGGCCTGGGCCATCACCAACGCCATGGCCGACTACCAGGACCTCTACCGGGAACGCCTGCGCCGCCTCCCCGACGGCACCGTGGAGGCCCTCGGCCCGGACGGCTGGGCCCCGGCCTCCGCGCACACGGAGACCATCGAGGTCGCGGGCGCGGAACCGGTGGTGATCGAGGTGATCGAGACGGCCCGGGGACCGGTGGTCGTCGACCCGGCCGACGAGCCTGGGACGAGCGCCCTGCCGGGGCGACGGGCCCGGGGCCGGTACCCGGCGCTCGACGACGCGCCCCGACCGGCACCTCGGCGGCCGACGGCGGGCCCGCGACGGCTCCCCGTGTGGGAGGCCGTGGCCCTGCGGTATCCGCCCCGGGTCACCGGGGAACTCGGCTTCGGGACGCTGCCCGCGCTGCTCGGCGCCCGGACCGTCGCCGATGTGGACCGGGCCCTCGACGGCTGGGTCGAGCCGGTGAACGTCGTCCTGGCCGCCGACACCCGGGGCGGCCTCCTGCACCGGGTCGCGGGCCACGTGCCCGTACGGGACCGGGCCAACTCCCTGCGGATCGTGCCCGCCTGGGATCCGGCGCACGCCTGGGCGGACGCCCCGGCGCCGCTGCCCCGCGCCGAGGTCGGCGGCCACGCCGTCATGGCCAACGCGCGGGGCCTGGCCGCACCCCTGGGCGTCGAGTTCGCCCCGCCGCACCGGGCGGCCCGGATCGACGCCCTGCTCGGCGCCTCGGCGGCCTGGACCCCGGAGACGACGGCGGCGATCCACGCGGACACCGACAACCCTCGGCGGCCCGCCTCCTGGAGGCGGTCCGGCGCGCGGGCGAGGCACCGGGACGGCCCGGCACCAGCACACCCCACGGGCCCGACGCGGGCGGCGGCGGGCGGGCCCGTGCCTCTCCCCGCCGGCGCCGACGTCCGGGAGCGGCTGCTCGGCTGGGACCGGCGGATGGACGCGGACAGCGCCGACGCCGGTCTGTACGCGGCCGTGCGCGGGGCCGTCGTGCGGCGGCTCGCCGGGCACGAGGCCTTCGCGGCGCTGCGCGGACCCGCCCCGTACCCCGAGCTGTTCCGGCCCTGGCTCGCGCTCGGGCCGCGCGTCGCCTTCGCCCTGGAGACCCTGCTCACGACCGGGCCGGTGCCCGCCGGGGACGTCGACCGGATCGTACGGGAGGCGCTCGACGAGGTCGGCGCGGGCGAGCCGCCCGCCGCCTGGGGCGTGACGCACCGGCTCGCGCCCTGGCAGGCGCTGCCCGACCCGGACGACGACCGGTGGCCGGGGCTCGGCGGGGACCACGACTGCGTGCTCTCCACGTCCAGCGTGCCCGGCTGGACCGACCGCAGCGCCCGCGCCTCCGCCGCCCGCTACGTCTGGGACCTCGCCGACCGGGAGCGGAGCCGCTGGATCGTGCCCTTCGGCGCGTCCGGCGTCCCCGGCGACCCGCACCACCACGACCAACTCCCCTGTGGCTGCGGGGCGAGCTCGCCCCGTCACCACCGACTGGAACCGCCTCACCGAGGAGCAGGGATGACCACCCCCGAACACGTCCACGTCCAGACCGTCGAGGGCTTCGGCACCGTCACGGTCCGGCCCGTCGACCCCGACGGCGACGCGCCGCTCCTGCACGGCTGGGTCAACGAGGAACGGGCCCGTTTCTGGGGGATGGTCGGGACGACCCTGGAACAGGTGCGGGAGATCTACGCGCACCTCGACTCGCTCAGCACCCACCACGGCTTCCTGATCGCCCGGGACGGCGAGCCGGTCGCCCTCTTCCAGACGTACGACCCGGAGGCCGACCGCGTCAGCGAGTGCTACGAGGTGCGGCCCGGGGACATCGGCGTGCACCTGTTCGTCGCGCCCGGCCTCGCCCCGGAACCCGGCTTCACCGGCCGCCTGCTGACCGCGCTGATCGCCTTCTCCCTCAAGGAGCACACCCGGATCGTGGTCGAGCCGGACGCCGCCAACGACAAGGCGATCACCCGGCTCGTACGGGCCGGTTTCGAGCTCGGGCCCGAGGTCGTACTGCCGGAGGTGGACCTGCCGGAGGTGTTCATCCCGGAGAAGCGGGCCCGGCTGGCCTTCCTGAGCCGCTGAAACACCCGGAGGCCTGAACGCCCCCGACACGCGGCCGTCTCAGCCCACGACCCGCCCGTTGACGACGACCCGGCGCGGCGCCGCCAGGACGCGGACGTCCGCGCGCGGGTCCTCGGCGTAGACGACGAGGTCGGCAGGGGCGCCCTCCTCCAGGGAGGGGCGGCCCAGCCAGGCCCTGGCTCCCCAGGCGGTGGCAGCGAGTGCGTCGACCGGCGGGATGCCGGCCTTGGTGAGCTCTTCGACCTCCTCGGCGACCAGGCCGTGGGCGAGGGAGCCGCCCGCGTCGGTGCCGACGAAGACGGGCACGCCCGCGTCGAAGGCGGCGCGGACGGTGTCGTACCGGCGCTCGTGGAGCCGGCGCATGTGGGCCGACCAGCGGGGGAACTTCGCCTCGCCGCCGTCGGCGAGGTGCGGGAAGGTCGCGATGTTGACGAGGGTGGGGACGATGGCGACCCCGCGCTCGGCGAAGAGCGGGATCGTCTCCTCGGTGAGCCCGGTGGCGTGCTCGATGCAGTCGATGCCCGCCTCGACGAGGTCCCGGAGCGAGTCCTCGGCGAAGCAGTGCGCGGTGACCCGGGCGCCGAGCCGGTGCGCCTCGGCGATGGCCGCCTCGACCTCGGCGCGCGGCCAGCAGGCCGTGAGGTCGCCCGCCTCGCGGTCGATCCAGTCGCCGACGAGTTTGACCCAGCCGTCGCCCCGGCGGGCCTCGCGGCCGACGTACGCGACGAGATCGGCGGGCTCGATCTCGTGGGCGTAGTTGCGGATGTACCGGCGGGTGCGGGCGATGTGCCGGCCCGCCCGGATGATCTTCGGGAGGTCCTCGCGGTCGTCGATCCAGCGGGTGTCGGAGGGCGAGCCCGCGTCCCGGATGAGCAGGGTGCCGGCGTCCCGGTCGGTGAGGGCCTGCTTCTCGCTGGTGGCCTCGTCGACGGGGCCGTGCCGGTCGAGGCCGACGTGGCAGTGGGCGTCGACGAGTCCGGGGAGCACCCAGCCCTCGACGGTCACGGCCTCGGCGGCGGGCCGCTCGAAGGTGATCCGCCCGTCGACGCACCACAGTTCGTCGCGGACGTCCTCCGGGCCGACGAGCACCCGCCCTTCACATGCAGCACCTCGTGATCGCTCATACCGGCACTCTACGAGCCGTGTCGAGGGGGCGGGTCACGGGCGCCAGTCGGCCTCCAGGTCGTGCGTGCCGGCCTTGGTGAGCTGGGTCAGTCCGGTGCCGTCGGCCCTCACCCGGAAGAGGTGCTCGGGGTCGGCGTCGTCGGTGCCGCCCCGGGTGAAGACCAGGAGCCTGCCGTCCGGCGACCAGGAGGGAACTTGTCGTTGGCCTGCCCCGAGGTGAGGGGTGGTCCCCGAGCCGTCGGGGCGGACGGAGTAAGGTGGGTGAAGCCGGTGCCGTCCGCCCGGCTGAAGACGATCCGGTTGCCGCGCGACCAGTCGGGCGTCCAGTCCTGCGAGAAGGACAGGGTGATCGGCGTCTGGACCAGGGTGGACACCTGGATCCGCAGCAGCCGGCTGTGTCCGGCCGCGTCCGCGCGGCTGAACGCCAGGTTCTCGCCGTCCGGGGACCACGTGGGGTGGAACTCGTCCTCCGGGCTGTGGGTGAGGCGGGTGGCGGGGGTGCCGTCGACGTCGGCGACGTAGATCTCGCGCTGGCCGTCGACCGGCCGGGAGTAGGCGATCCGCTTGCCGTCCGGGGACCAGGCCGGGTCGGAGGCGTCCGTGGTGCCGGGCACGGACTTGAGGTCGCCGCCCTTGCTGTTCATCGTCCAGATGCCGTTGATCGCGCCCCCGGCGCCGTACCGCAGGAACGCCACCCGCTTGCCGTCCGGGGACCAGCTGGGCATCACGTCGCTGACGTCGGGGGTGTGGGTGAGCCTGACGAGCGCGCCGCCGGTCGGGGACATCGCGTACAGGTCCTCGACGGGCGCCGCCGCGTCGTAGCGGGCGAAGACGATCGGGCGGTAGACGGCCGCCGACAGCGCCGTCGCCGCCCCGGCCGCGCCCGCCGCGCCCGTCGTACCCGTCGCCCCGCGTCTCCCGCGGCGCCGAGGGTCAGCGGTGCGGTGAGGGCGAGCGCGGCGGCGGCCACCGCCGCCCGGCGCGGTCGCGGTCGCGGTCTGTGGTTCACGTCTGTTCTCCCGCGTCCGGTCATGGTGTGCACCCCGTTCGTCCAGGCGGCATCGTGCGGCGCCGCTCCGGCCTGCACATCCCACCGGCGGGGCGCCGGGGAAGGGAGGGCCCTCGGTGCGCGCCCTGTGACACGTTCCGCACACCGCCGTGACGGCACCGGGGGCGACCCGCCCGGCGGCGGGCGGAGCGCTTACGCTGGCACGAGCTTCATCCCGATGTACGCGACGCATGCGCCACGTATGCGCCACGCGTGCGACACCGAAGAAGGAAAACCCGTGACCGTGACACATCCGCTGCTGGATCTGGCCCCGCTGACCGCCGCGCACTTCGCGTCCATCGAGCGCCGGGTGGCCGCCCTGCTCTCCACGGAGCAGGACGTGGTGATCACCCAGGGCGAGGCGCTGCTGCCCCTGGAGGGATGCATCCGCAGCGGCGCGCGGGCCGGTTCGACCGCGCTGAACGTCGTCACCGGTCCGTACGGGCAGACCTTCGGGAACTGGCTGCGGGACTGCGGGGCGACCGTGGTCGACCTGGAGGTGCCCTTCCACACGGCGGTGACGGCGGAGCAGGTGGAGCGGGCGCTCGCCGAGCACCCGGAGATCGACTTCGTGTCGCTGGTGCACGCGGAGGCGGCGACCGGCAACACCAACCCGGTGGCGGAGATCGGCGAGGTCGTGCGGGCGCACGGCGCGCTGTTCTACCTGGACGCGGTGGCGTCGATCGGCGCCGAGCCGGTGCTGCCGGACGCCTGGGGCGTGGACATGTGCATCATCGGCGCGCAGAAGGCGATGGGCGGCCCGGCGGGCGTGTCGGCGGTGTCGGTGAGCGCCCGTGCCTGGGAGCGGTTCGCCGCCAACCCGGCCGCGCCGCGCCGCTCGTACCTCTCCCTCCTGGACTGGAAGGAGCGCTGGATCGACGGCGGCCGGAAGGCCTTGCTGCACGCTCCGGCGCAGCTGGAGATGCTGGCCCTGGAGGCCTGTGTGGAGCGGATCGAGGCCGAGGGCCTGGACGCTGATGGCCCGGCACGCCTCGGCGGCGGCCGCGACCCGCGCGGGCGCGCTGGCCCTGGGCGGCGGTCTGGAGCCGTACGTGCACGAGGCGAAGGACGCGGCCCCGGTGGCGACGACGCTGCGCGTGCCGGCGGGCCTGGACGCCTCGGAGCTGGTGGCGAAGGCCCTCGCGGCCGATCCGTCGCTGCCGCTGATCGCGGGCGGCGGGGCGCTCGCCCAGGAGATGATCCGGGTCAACCACTACGGGGTGGACGCGACGCCGGGGCCGTGCAGTCCTCGCTCGCGGCCCTGGGCGCGGTGCTCGGCGAGTCGGGCCGCGCGGTGGACCTGGAGGCCGCGCGCCGGGCGGTCACCGGGGCCTGGGCGTAGTCCGTACGCCGAAGGGCGGGGTCCGTACGCCGAAGGGCGGGGTCCGGCGTACGGACCCCGCCCTTTCGCGTGCCCGGCCCTACAGGGCGGGGTAGTCGGTGTAGCCGCGGTGGTCGCCGCCGAAGAAGCTCGCGCGGTCCGGGGTGTTGTACGGGCCGCCGGCCCGCAGCCGGGCGGGCAGGTCGGGGTTGGCGAGGAACAGCGCGCCGTACGCGAGGACGTCGGCGGTGCCGTCCTCGATCAGGGTCAGGGCCTCGGGGCCGGTGGGGCCGTCGGTGGCCGGGTTGAGGACGAGGGTGCCGGAGAACCGCTTGCGCAGGGCGTGGGTCAGCTCGCGGACCTCGGGGACGGGCTCCGTGATGTGCAGGTAGGCGATGCCGACCGGCTCGATCGCGTCGACGAGGGCGGTGTAGGTCTCCTCGGTGTCGCTCTCGGAGATGTCGTTGTACACGTTGGCCGGGGAGATGCGCAGGCCGGTGCGCTCGGGGCCGATCTCGGCCGCGACGGCCTTGACGGTCTCGACGGCGAACCGGATGCGGTTCTCGACCGGGCCGCCCCACTCGTCGGTGCGCCGGTTGGAGCCGGTGGCGAGGAACTGCTGGACGAGGTAGCCGTTGGCGCCGTGGATCTCGACGCCGTCGAAGCCGGCCTCGATGGCGTTGCGGGCGGCGGAGGCGAAGCCGGCGACGGCCTCGCGCACCTGGTCGCCGGTGAGCTCGCGCGGGGTGACGTAGTCCTTGGGGCCCTCGTGGGTGTAGACCTGGCGGCGGCGGCGATCGGCGAGGGCCGACGGGGTGGAGGTCCCCGGGCAGGAGGTCGGGGTGGCCGATCCGGCCGGTGTGCATGAGCTGGGCGAAGATCCGCCCGCCGCGCTCGTGGACGGCGGCGGTGACCTCGCGCCAGGCGGCGATCTGCTCGCGGCTGTGCAGGCCGGGGGTGTCGGGGTAGCCCTGGCCCTCGGGGACCGGCTGGGTCCCCTCGGTGATGATGAGGCCGGCGGAGGCGCGCTGGGCGTAGTACTCGACGGTGGCCGCGGTGGGGGTGCCGTCCTGGCCGTTGGCACGGCTGCGGGTCATCGGGGCCATCGCGATGCGGTTGGCGAGGCGGGTTCCGGCGAGGTCGACGGGGTCGAAGGCAGTGGTCACGGCGCATTCCTCACATGAAATATGTGGTCGGCCAACTAATCGGGCCGCTGCCACTGTAACCCCATTCCTTGGCCAGCCAAGGTAATCTTGTGGAGAGCCGTCCCGAGGAGTCCGCATGCCTGGAACCGACCCCGTCTGTACCACCCGGCCCACCGGGCCGCAGCCCTCCGCCGCCTGCGCCGGCACCGTCAGCGAGGCCCTGGCGAGGGTCGCGCGGCTGCACCGGGCGCCATGGGCCGCCGCCTGAAGGACCTCGGCCTCTACCCGGGCCAGGAGCTGATGATGATGCGCCTGTGGGACTGTGGGGCGGCCCGTCAGTCGGAGCTCATCCAGTCCCTCGGCCTCGACCCTCCACGGTGACGAAGATGCTCCAGCGCATGGAGCAGTGCGGATACGTCCGCCGCAGCCCGGACCCGGCCGACCGGCGCGCCGTCCTCGTCGAGGCGACGGAACAGGGCCTGGCCCTGCGCGCCGGGGTCGAGGGCGCCTGGGCCGACCTGGAGGAGACCACCCTGGCCGGGCTCGCCCCGGCCGACCGGGCGGAGCTCTCCCGCCTCCTCGGCCTCCTGGGCGACAACCTGAGCGCCGAGGAGGGCGACTGCCCGTCCGGGCCGGGCGCCGTCTGCTGAACCGCGGCGCGGCACCGGACCAGCGGCGCGGCACCAGACCTGCCGCGCGGCACCAGACCTGCGGCGCGGCACCGGACCCGGGCGCGGCACCGGACCCGGGAACGGCACCGGACCCACGGCGCGGCACCGGGCCTCGGTCCCGTCCCGCTCAGTCCGCCAGGAGTTCCAGGACCCGGTCCACGTCCGCCGCCGTGTTGTACAGGTGGAAGGAGGCCCGCAGGTTGCCCGCGCGGTCCGAGAGCAGGACGCCGGCCTCGCGCAGGGCGTCCGCCCGGTCGCCGAGGCCGGGGACGGCGACGACCGTCGAGTCGTCCATGACCGGGGCGTGCCCGAGGGCGAGGAGGCCGGAGCGGAAGCGGGCCGCGAGCCCCTTGTCGTGGGCCTCGATCCGCTCGATGCCGATCTCCTCCAGGAGGGCGAGCGAACGGGCCGCCCCGTAGTACGAGAGGAAGGCCGCCGGCTCGTCGAACCGGCGGGCGGAGCGGGCCAGTTCGCGGACCGGTCCGTAGCTGTTGACCCACAGCTCCTCGCCCGTGACCCAGCCCGCGTGGATGGCGAGGAGCGAGTCCTGCGCCTCCTCGGTGACGGTGAGGAAGGACGCCCCGCGCGGGCAGAGCAGGTACTTGTAGCCGCCGGCGACCGTGTAGTCCCACTCCCCCGCGCGCAGCGGCAGCCAGCCCGCCGACTGGGTGGCGTCCAGGAGGTGCGCGCGCCGTGGGCGGCCGCCGCCGCCCGGATCGCCGCGAAGTCGGCCGTACGCCCGTCCGCCGACTGCACGGCCGAGAAGGCGACGAGCGCGGTCCCGGGCGGACGGACTCGGCGAGCCGCTCCAGGGGCGCGAAGCGGATCTTGAGGTCGCCCCGGATCGTGAAGGGGGTGATGACGGAGGAGAAGTCGCCCTCGGGAAGAGGACCTCGGACCCGGCGGGCAGCGACTGGGCGATCATCCCGCAGTGCACCGCGACCGAGCTGCCCACGGCGACGCGCTCGGGGGCGACCCCGGCGATCCGGCCGAAGGCGGCGCGGGCCTCGTCCACGAGGTCGAAGTCGCCGGCGCCGCCGGGACGGCCGTCGGCGGTCTCCTCGGCGAGGAGGGTGACCGCCTCGACGGTCCGGCGGGGCAGCAGTCCGCAGGCGGAGGTGTTCAGATACGTCTTCTTGGGCGCGAACTCGGCGCCGCCGAGCGGCTGGTCAAGGGAATCCATGCCCCCACCCTGGGTTCCCCACGATCACCCGTCAATGGCGATTCGACCGTGGGGAGAACCCAAGCCGCCCTTATCTCCGCAGGTCGGAGGTGGTGCGGCGGGCCGGGACTCAGGCCTGCGGGACCTCGCAGGCACCGTCCGGGCCGCAGACCTCGGCGTCGGAGCCGACCGGCTGGAGGACGCGGCCCTGCCAGGCCTGCTCCAGGGCCTGGGTGAAGACCTCGGCGGGCTGCCCGCCGGAGACGCCGTAGCGGCGGTCGAGGACGAAGAACGGCACGCCGTTGGCGCCGAGTTCGGCGGCCTCGCGCTCGTCCTCCCGTACGGCCTCGGCGTACGCGGTCTCGTCGGCGAGGACCGCGCGGACCTCGGCCTCGTCGAGACCGGCCTCCACGCCGAGGGTCACCAGGGTCTCGGCGTCGAAGACGGAGCGCTCCTCGGCGAAGTTGGCCCGGTAGGCCAGGTCCAGGAGCTCGCCCTGACGGCCGCGCTCCTTGGCGAGGTGGAGCAGCCGGTGGATGTTGAAGGTGTTGCCGTGGTCGCGGCCGTCGGTGAGGTAGTCGAGACCCTCCGAGTGCGCGTTCGACGCGACGTGCGCCTCCATCGCGCGGGCCTCGTCCAGGGTGCGGCCGTACTTCTTCGCCAGCATCTCCAGGACCGGGCCGGTGTCGCCCTTGGCGCGGTGCGGGTCGAGCTCGAAGGAGCGGTGCACGACCTCGACGTCGTCACGGTGGGCGAAGGCCGCGAGCCCCTTCTCGAAGCGGGCCTTGCCGATGTAGCACCAGGGGCAGGCGATGTCGCTCCAGATCTCGACGCGCATGTGACTTCTCTCCGGGGGTTCCGATGGGGTGTGCCGCAGGGGGGAACGCGCACGGCGGTCCGGTTCATTCCGTTTCCGGCCCCGGTGTGAGGCGCGGCACCATGCGGTCGAAGGAGGCCCGGTAGGCGCTCGGGGTGAGTCCGGTGCGGCGCAGGAGGTGCTGGCGGAGCGAGTCGGCGCTGCCGAGGCCGGCCGCGCGGGCCACCCGGTCCATGGGGAGGGAGGTGGTCTCCAGGAGCTCCTTCGCCCGCTCGACGCGCTGGTGGAGCAGCCACTGGAGCGGGCTGACGCCGGTCTCCGCGTGGAAGCGGCGCGAGAGGGTGCGGACGGAGACCCCGGCGTGCCGGGCGAGGTCGGCGAGGCCGAGGGGTTCGTCGAGGTGCTCCATCGCCCACGCGCGCGTGTCGGCGAAGGAGATCCCGCGCTCGGGCGGCAGCGGGGTCTGGGTGAACTGGGTCTGGCCGCCGGGCCGGACGGGCGCGACGAGGGCGAGCCGGGCCACGGCGTTGGCGACGGCGGCGCCGTGGTCGGTGCGGATGACGTGCAGGCAGAGGTCGATGCCCGCCGCGTATCCGGAGGAGGTGAGCACGGGGCCGTCCTGGACGAACAGGACGTCGTCCTGGAGGTCGACGGCGGGGTGCCGGGACGCGAGCAGCGGGCGGTACGCCCAGTACGTCGTCGCCGCCCGGCCGTCGAGCAGCCCGGCCTCGGCGAGCGCGAAGGCGCCGGTGCAGATGGAGGCGATCCGCTTGCCCCCGTCGGCGGACGCGCGCAGGACGTCGAGGACGCGCGGGTCGGGGTCCTCGTAGGCCCCGCTGCCCGCGAGGATCACGGTGTCGGCCCCTTCGACGGCTTCGAGTCCGCGCGGGACGACCAGGTCGAGGCCGCCGGTGGTGGTGACGGGCCCGGGGTCGGGGGCGCAGATGACCGTCTCGTACCCGGGCCGGCCGTCGATCTCGACCTTGCCGAAGAGCATCTCCGGGATGGCCAGGTTGAACATCGAGACGGGCGGGGCCGCGATCACGGCGACGCGCCGGACCCGGGAGGCGGGGACGGGCCGGGCGTGCCGGGCGCTGCGGGCGGGAGCGGCGTCGACGGCATGGCCAGAACCTCCGGTCGTATGGCATTCCAGCCACTACTGTACGGGCCCGCCGCTCACGAAGCTGGACGCATGTCCTCAACACTCCACGCCAAGGCCCCTGTTGTCCCCATCCGACGCCTCCCTCCCCGGGCCCGCCCTCGCCGCCGCCGTGCTCGGCTTCGCGCTCATCACCCTCGACACCTCCGTGGTGAACGTCGCCCTCCCGGCGATCGGCGCCGATCTGCGGACCGGGATGACGGGCCTGCAGTGGGTGGTGGACGCGTACACGCTGGCCTTCGCCGCGCTGCTGCTCTCCAGCGGGGCGCTCGCCGACCGGGTCGGGGCGAGCCGGGCGTACGGGGCGGGGTCGTCGTCTTCACCCTCGCCTCGGCCGCCTGCGGTCTGGCCCCGGCCTCCCGGGCTCCTGGCGGCCCGGACGGTGCAGGGCGCGGCGGCGGCCGTGATGCTGCCGGCCTCGCTCGCCCTCGTCCGGGAGGCGTACGGCGATCCTGGGCGGCGGGCCCGCGCCGTGTCGCTGTGGGCGGCGGGCGGGACGGTCGCGGTGGCGCTCGGCCCGGTCGCGGGCGGGGCGCTGACCACGGCCTGGAGCTGGCGCGGGATCTTCTTCATCAACCTGCCCCTCGGGCTCCTGACGCTCGCCCTGCTGGCCCGGGTCGCGCGGTCGGAGCGCCGGCCGGCCCGCTGGACCTCCCGGGGCAGCTGACCGCGATGGCGGCGCTCGGAGCGCTGACCTTCGCCGCGATCGAGGGCGGCACGGAGGCCTGGTGGGCGCTGGGGATCGCGGTGGCGTCCTTCGCCGCGTTCCTGCTGATCGAGGCACGGCGGCGGCATCCGATGGTGCCGCTCGGGCTGTTCCGGAACACGACCGTGGTGGTGGCGGTGGCGGCCGGTTCCGCGAACAGCGTGGCCTTCTACGGAATGGTCTTCGTGTTCGGCCTCTTCTTCCAGCAGGTGCTGGGCCTCTCGGCGCTCGGCGCGGGACTGATGTTCCTGCCCATGACGGGGCTGCTCGCCGGGGTGAACATCCTGTCCGCACGGGTGGCCGCGCGGTACGGGGCGCGGCTGCCGATCGTCCTCGGCCAGGCGGTCGCCGTGGCCGGGCTGCTCGGCCTGCTCACCGTGGACGCGCACTCCTCACGGACGGCCCAGGCCCTGCTCCTGGTGCCGCTCGCACTCGGCGCGGGTTTCTCCTCCCCGCTCATCGCCGCGATGATGGACGCGGTCCCGGCGGAACGTGCGGGCACGGCGGCGGGGCTCCTGAACGCGATCCGGCAGACGGCGGGCGCCCTCGCCATCGCGGTCTTCGGCTCCCTCGCCGCGCGGGACACGGCAGCGGCGATGCGCACGAGCCTCCTGATCAGCGCCGGTCTGCTGATGGTGACGGCCCTGGTCTCGCTGCGGCTGCCGCGCCGCCGGAACCGCTAGGGGGCGTCCTGTCGAGGCGAAGGAGCCAGGCCGCCCTTCGGGGGGAAGGACGGCCTGGGGCGTGGGCGGGGCGGGCGCTTCGTGCGCCGGACCCCTGACGGGCGTTACTTGGAGCAGGTCTCCTGGGTCACCTTGCCGCCCGCGGTGGCGGCGGTGGCCGGGTCCATCGACAGGCACAGGCCGGTCCAGTTGTTGATGAACTGGTAGGCGGGCCGGGATCCGGTCGCGGTGGCGAGCTTGGTGGGGATGACGTTCCACAGCTGGCTGCCGGAGAACCAGCGGGTCTCGCAGTCCCACCAGAAGAGCTGGGTGCCGGAGCCCGGCGGGGTGCCGTTGTTGTAGGGGACGGTCAGGCACTTGCCGTTGCTCGCCTTGATCCAGTAGTAGCCCTTGCCGTCGTACGTCGACGGCTTCTCGGCTCCCCACTGGTGGCTGCTGGGCGGGGTGGACTGGCACTCGCGCTGGGTGACCAGGCCGCCGGTCCTGGAGCTGTCGAACTCGGGGCCCCGGACCATGCAGCGGCCGTACAGGCTGTTGACGTAGGTCTTGTCGGCGTTGACCAGCCAGATGGTCCGGTTGCCGCCCTTGACCGCGTTGTCGGCGTTGTGGTCGATGATCGCGTTGACCAGGCCCCAGCCGGGGAAGTCCGTCATGACGATGCCGACGCGGCCGGTGGTGCTGTTGAGGTGCTTCATCAGCTGGACGTTGACACCGGGTTCCTCGTGGACGATGTCGCCGTTCTCGTTGCCCAGCTTCCAGCCGCCGGCGTAGTCGGACGGCAGCAGGCCGAAGGGGGCCTTGGAGGCGGACGTGTACGTCACGTACGTGTCACCGGGACGGCCGGAGCGCGCCTGGTCGACGTTGCCCTTGACGTAGCCCCACTTCTCCGCGACGGTCTCGGCCGCCCAGTGGTCCTCCTTGCGGTCGTTGAAGCCCTTGATCCCGTAGCCGTCGCTGTCGACGCTGTCGAAGCTGCCCAGCACCAGCTTGCCGCGGACCTGCCCGAGCGTCGGGACGTCCGCCCTGCCGGAGCCCGACACCGAGGGCGCGTAGAAGAGGCCGGGGTACCGGGCCACGTAGTCGGCGAAGATCGACCGGACCGTCGCCGAGGTCACGGACTTCGGGTCGTGCGCGCAGTCGAAGGCGCCCGCGCCCGAGTAGGGGCACTCGGACTTCAGGCGCATCACGATCGTCTCGGTCGGGTGCGCGCGGAGGAAGGACTGCGCCTTGGTCAGGACGTCGTCGAAGTTGGCCTGCTGGTAGTACACGCCGTGGTGGATCGTGAAGGCCGATCCCCCGGAGACCCGGGCCCGGATGTCGATGGCCCGGATGCCCCGATCCAGCTGTGCCGTCAGGGTGTCGGCGCTGTCTCCCCAGTCCTCCTGCGTCTGCACGCTGGTGCCGTCGTGGATGGCGAGCGTGTCGTGGGTGCCGGGGATGGACAGGTTCGAGAGCGGGGTGTCGCCGGCGACGCCCCACATCCACTCGGCCCGGTCGGGCTGCCCGATGTTCCGGTAGGCGTCCTGGTTCGTCGACCCCGCCGCGTCGGCGGTGACAGGGGTCAGCAGCGCGGCTCCCAGGGCGAGGCAGGCGGCCGTCATCAGACCGGTCAGCCGGCGGGAACGCCGGGGCGATCCGGCGCCCGTGACGTGGGGGGTGGTGCGGGACATGAGACTCCAGTCCGGGTGAGGGGGGCGGTGCGGGGTCCAGTCTGGCCGCCGCCCCTGGCGTCTCACTGACGTTCCGCTAACGCCCTACGCGCCCTTGCGGTACCGCCCCGGCGCCACCCCGTACTCGCGCTTGAAGGCCTTGGCGAAGGCGAACTCCGAGGAGTAGCCGGAGCGTTCGGCGACCGTGCGGAGCGGGAGGTCGTCGGAGCGGAGGAGGCGGCCCGCCGTGGTCATGCGCCACCAGGTGAGGTAGGCGAGGGGCGGGCGGCCGACGAGGGTGGTGAAGCGGCGGGCGAAGGCGGCGCGGGAGAGGCCGCCGAGCGCGCCGAGCTCCTCGACGGTCCACGCGCGGGCGGGTCGCCGTGCAGGGCGCGCAGGGCGGCCGAGACGGCGGGGTCGCTCAGGGCGGCGGACCAGCCGGTGGAGCGGTCGGCGCGTTCGGTGAGCCACCAGGTGCGCAGCAGGTAGAGGAGCAGGGTGTCGAGGAGGGCGGGGACGATCGCGTCGGATCCCGGCTGGGGTTCGGCGAGTTCGGCGCCGAGGAGGTCGACGGCGGCGCGCAGCCGGGGGTGGGCGCCGACCCGGGCGGGGAGGTGGACGTACGGCGGCAGTTCGGTGAGCAGGGGTGGGCGTGGGCCCGGCTGAGCTGGTAGGCGCCGCACAGGAGCAGGGTCTCGTCGGCGTCGACGGGTCCCCGGTGGGGCCGGGTGGGCCAGGAGCCGTCGGGGCGGGCACGGCCTCGACGAGCGGGGTGTCGGGCCGGTCGGCGAGGCCGTGGCCGGTGGCGTGGGCGACGAGGACGACGTCACCGGGGCCGAGCCGGACGGGGCGCCGTCGTCCGGGGCAGCAGCCAGGCGGAGCCCTGGAGGACGACGTGGAATCCGGCGCCCATGCTCGGGGAAGCGGTAGCCCCAGGGGGCGAAGCGGACGGTGCGGGAGGAGTGCGGGCGCCCGGTGCGCATGACGGCGAGGGCATCGCTCAGTACGTCCATGGTCCGAACGGTAGCGCGCGAGACGATCGGACATGGGGGGAAGCCGGGGAGATATGGATCGTCTTCCTCGGCGCTCCTAACGTCGGGGCATGACGACAACAGGCATGACGACGAAGGCCGTTCTGTTCCACGAGCTCGGCGGTCCCGAGGTGCTGCGCGTGGAGGAGGTGCCGCTGCCGGACCCCGGTCCCGGCGAGGTGCTCGTCCGGGTCGAGGCGATCGGCCTCAACCGCGCCGAGGCGCTGTTCCGCGCCGGGGCCTACTACTACCCGGCGACGCTGCCGGGTTCGCGGCTCGGCTACGAGGCGGCGGGCGTGGTCGAGGCGGTCGGCGCGGGCGTCACGGCGTACGCCCCGGGCGACCCGGTGATGGCGGCGGCCAATTTCGACTTCGGGATCCACGGGGTGCACGCGGAGCGGGTGGTGCTCCCCGAGGAGTACGTGGTGGCCCGGCCCGAGGGGGTGGACGCGGTGACGGCGGCGGCGGTGTGGCTGAGCTATTTCACCGCGTACGGCGGGATGGTGCTGACCGGCGGGCTCGGCGCGGGCGAGCACGTGGTGATCACGGGGCGTCCAGCTCGGTGGGCACCGCCGCGATCCAGGTCGCCCTGCGGGTGGGGGCCGTACCGATCGCCACCACCCGGGGCGAGGGGAAGCGGAAGCGGCTCCTGGAGCTGGGGGCCGCGCACGTGGTCGCCACCGACACCGAGGACCTGGTCGAGGAGGTGCGGCGGATCACCGGCGGGGCGGGCGCCGACCTGGCCTTCGACGCGATCGGCGGGCCCGGCTTCGCCCGGCTCGGGGACGCGCTGCGGACCGGCGGCACCGCCGTCCTCTACGGCTGGCTGGACCCGCGTCCGGTCGAGCTGTCGCGGAACTGGCCGCTGACCACGCACACGTACGCGAACGGGGCGCTCGCCAGGACGGCGGAGGGCCGGCGGCGCGCGGCCGGGTTCATCGGCTCGGGGCTGCGGGACGGCTCCCTGGCGCCGGTGATCGCCGAGACCTTCGAGGGTCTGGAGCGGATCGCCGACGCCCACCGGCTGATGGAGTCGAACGCGCACCTCGGGAAGATCGTGGTCAGGCTCTGACCGTCAGCGCCTCGGGAGTCCCAGCGGGTTGCCGTCGCGGAGCTCCGGCGGGAGGAGGTGGTCGGGCGTCGACTGGTACGTGACCGGGCGCAGCCAGCGCTCGATCGCGGTCGCGCCGACCGAGGTGGAGGTGGAGGTGGTGGCCGGGTAGGGGCCGCCGTGGTGCTGGGCGGGGGCGACGGCGACGCCGGTGGGCCAGCCGTTGACGAGGACGCGGCCGGCCAGCGGCGTGAGCGCGGCGAGCAGCGGGGCGGCCGTCCCGTCGTCCTCGGCGATGTGCAGGGTGGCGGTGAGGTTGCCGGGGAGCAGGCCGAGGACGGCGGTCACCTCCTCCCGCGTGGAGTAGCGGGCGACGACGGTGACCGGTCCGAAGCACTCCTCCAGGAGGAGGTGGTGGTCGCCTCCGGTGAGGGCGGCGGCGTCGACGGCGAGGACTCCGGCGCTGACGGTGTGGGCGCCGCCGGCGCCGGGGTGACCGGGGTGTCGACTCCGGTGAGCGCGGCGCGTGCGGCGACCCGGCGACGAAGGCGTCCGCATCCGGCGGTCGAGCATGACGGCCGGTTCGGTGTCGCTGACGGCGGCGGTGAGGGCGTCGAGGAGCGGTCGCCGTCCTCGCTCTGGGGGGCGAGGACGAAGCCGGGCTTGGTGCAGAACTGACCGGCGCCCTGGGTCATGGAGGCGGCGAGCCCGCGCCGATCTCCTCGGCGCGCTCGCGGCGGCGGCCTCGGTGACCACGACCGGGTTGAGGAGCCGAGTTCGCCGTGGAAGGGGATGGGGACGGGCCGGGCGACGGCCGCGTCGAAGAGGGCCCGGCCGCCGCGGACCGAGCCGGTGAAGCCCGCCGCCGCGACGAGCGGGTGGCGGACGAGTTCCAGGCCCGCGTCGAAGCCGTGGACGAGGACGACGACGTCCTCGGGGAGTCCGGTCTTGGCGGCGGCCCGGCGCAGCAGGAGGCGCAGAGCTCGGAGGTGGCCGGGTGGTCGGGGTGGGCCTTGACCACCACGGGGCAGCCGGCCGCGAGGGCGCTCGCGGTGTCGCCGCCGGGGACGGAGAAGGCGAGCGGGAAGTTGCTCGCGGCGTAGACGGCGACGACGCCCAGCGGGATCTTCCAGCGGCGCAGGTCGGCGCGGGGCGGGTGGCCCGGGGTCCGGCGGGTCGATCCGGATGTCGAGGAAGGAGCCTCCTCGACGACCTCGGCGAAGGACCGCAGCTGGGCGGTGGTGCGGGCGAGTTCGCCGGTGAGCCGGACGGGCCCGAGGGCGGTCTCGGCGTCGGCCGCCTCGACGACGTGCTCGCCGGAGGCGTCGAGGAGGTCGGCGGCGGTACGGAGGAAGGCGGCCCGGACCGCCCGGTCGGCGAGGGCCTCGCGGGCGGCGTGCGCGGCTCTGACGGCCTGGTCGACCTCCTCGGGGTGGCCTCCACCGCGACCTGCTCGCGCGGCCTGCCCGTCCTGGGGTCCACGCTCCACACCGATTCCGCCACCGTCACGCCCCTGTTCGCTACTCTGAACGCGGTTCCCGTAGATGAACGCGTTCCGGAGGGGACTCTATTGACGGCCCGACCGTCTCCACAAGGCTCCCGTCGGCCGGGACGCCGGTGGGCGGCCGGACAACGGAAAAAGGGGGCGGGGGCGTGGCGACTGCCGACGCGGGTGGGGCGCAGGTGAAGTCCGCGGTGCGGACCGTGGAGTTGCTGGAGTTCTTCGCCGGACACCCCGGGACGCACGCGCTCGCCGCCGTCCAGGAGGCCGTCGGCTACCCCAAGTCCAGTCTGTACATGCTGCTGCGCACCCTGGTCGAGCTGGGCTGGGTGGAGACGGACGCGACGGGCACGCGGTACGGGATCGGGGTGCGGGCGCTGCTCGTCGGGACCTCGTACCTCGACGGCGACGAGGTGGTGGCCGCCTCCCGGCCCACCCTCGACCGGCTCTCCGACGACACCACCGAGACCATCCACCTGGCGCGGCTCGACGGCACCGACGTGGTGCACCTGGCGACCCGTCAGTCCCCGCACCACCTGCGGCCGTTCACCCGGGTCGGGCGCCGGCTGCCCGCGTACTCGACCTCGCTGGGCAAGGCGCTGCTCGCCACCCACAGCGACGAGCAGGTGCGCTCGATGCTCCCGGAGAGGCTCCCGGCGCTGACCGAGCACACCGTCACCGACCGCGAGCGGCTCATCGCGGAGCTGCGCACCGTCCGCGAGCGGGGCTACGCGGTGGACCGCGAGGAGACCACGCTGGGGCTGCGCTGCTTCGGCGTCGTGATCCCCCACCGGACCCCGGCGCGGGACGCGATCAGCTGCTCGGTGCCGGTGGCGCGGCTCACTCCGGCCCACGAGCGGGCGATCAAGGACGCGCTGTTCGACGCGCGGGACCGGATGACTCCGGCGCTCCGCCGTCCCTGACGGTCACGCGCGGTCGGCGAGGGCCCGCTGCCACACCGGGCTTTCGACGTAGTGGTTGTCGTACCGCTCCGAGGAGGCCTTGATCTCCTCGAAGTCCGCCTCGCCCCGCATGACGCGGCCGAGGAGGCGCAGGTAGTCGAAGCGGGCCATGCCGGGCGTGAAGACGAAGAGGACGTCGGCCTCGGCGCCGGGCGCCGCCGCGAAGGCGTGCGGGGTGTGCGGCGGGACGAGGAGGAAGTCGCCCCGCTCCAGGACGGCCAGCTCCTCGCCGACCAGGACCTGGAGCGAGCCGCCGAGCACGAAGAACATCTCCGAGGCCTTGGTGTGGAAGTGCGCCGGGGCGCCGACCGCGCCCTTCGCGAACGAGGAACGGTAGCTGGTGAGCTGCCCGCCGGTGGTGTCCGAGTCGGCGAGGAGGGTCATCACGCTGCTCGGGTCGGCGGTGGTCTCGGCGGTGGCGGCGCGGGTGAGGAGCGGGGCGAAGGTCTCGGTCTCGTTCATGAACACCACTCTAGGAGGCCATTGACCGTCTCCCCAGGGGCAATTGACCATCGGAAGCATGGGTCAATTCCGCCAGGAGGAGGGTGTCCTCCCCGCGCGGCGGAGGCGGTTCACCGCCCGGCAGGAGGTGGCGGCCGGGGCCCGCGCGGGAGCGTGGAGCCATGACAGAGACCCTTCCGACAGCGGCCGCTCCGGCGCGGGCCACTCCCGCCCGCCGAGCGCTGCGCGCCCTCGCGGTCCTCGCCTGCCTCCCGTACGTCTCGCTCAAGGTCGCCTGGGTGGCGGGGAGCGAGATCGGCATCCCGGCGGGGAGCGTGCTCCTGGAGCACCGGCGGATGATGGTGATCGCCAACTCGGCGACGGTGGCCGCCGACGTCCTCGTGGTCCTCCTCGCCCTGCTGCTCACCCAGGCCTGGGGGCGCCGGTTCCCCGCCTGGCCGCTCGCCCTGCCCATGTGGGCGGCGACCGGGCTGCTCGCGCCGATCATGACCGGCTATCCGGCGCAGCTCGCGGTCGCCCTCCTCACCGGCGACGAGCGGGCCGCCGCGCCCCGTGAACCCTTCCTGGACGACTGGGTCTTCGGCGTCGTCTACAGCGGGTTCATCCTCCAGGGCCTCGCCCTCGGCACCCTGTTCGCCCTGTACGCCCGGGACCGCTGGGGCCACGTCTGGCGGGGCAGGCTCGGCGAGCTGTCCGCCCGGACGTCCGGGCCCGGGGTGCGGGCGACCGCCCTGGTCGGCGCGGTGGTCGCGGTCCTGCCCGCGACGCTGCACCTGCTCTGGGCGACCGGCGCCACGACGGGCCTGTCCCCCCGGCGGATCGCCGAACGCGATCCCGACTTCCACGTCCTGGAGGCCCAGACGGCCGGCTTCGTCGTCGTCGCCGTCGTCCTCACCCTCTTCCTGGTCCTGCGCCGGCCCGCCCGGCTCGGGGTCCGCACCACGCTCGCCCTGGCCTGGACGTCCTCGGCGGCGGTCGGCTGCTGGGGCGCCTACATGTCGCTCGTCGCGCTGCTCCCGGACACGGATCCCACGAAGCGGGTCCCGGGACTCGTACAGCTGTCCTACGCTGGCGAGATGATCACCGGGTTCCTGCTCGCCGCGTGCGTGGCCGTCTTCCTGCGGCGCCGGAGCGCCGGGGCATGAGACCGGTCGCGGCCCTGTTCGGGCAGCGGGCCAGGCTGCGCTGGCTCCATCTGATCCTGGGCGGCGCGCTGTTCATGCCGTTCTGGATGGTCGGCTCGCTGGTCGTCGCGCCGCTGTTCGACGGCGGCGGCCTGTTCACCGGCGGCCTCGGGGCGCAGTTCGGGGCGTACGCGGCCGGGCTGCCGCTGGCCGCGGTCGTCGCGCTCTTCCCGCTGGCCCGGCCGATGTCGGTGGCGGCGGCGCGGGCGCTGTGCGGGTGGCGGCGGACCGGTTCGCGGACGGCCCGGCGCGCGGCCGGGCGGCCAGGGTCCGGACGGCGGGCTGGTTCACCCTGCACCTGGGCGCCGGGGCGCTGCTCAGCGGGGCGACGCTGGCCCTGCCGCCGTTCACGGTCGCGGTCATGGCGCTGCCGTTCTCGCCGGAGCTCCGGGCGTCCGAACTCGGCCGGTTCTGGGGCCTCGACCGGCCCGGCTGGGTCTGGGCCGCGCTCCCGCGGGCCTGGCGATGCTGCTCGCGCTGGCCGCCGTCGCCGCCGCGACCGGCGCCCTGCTCGCCCGGCAGGCGCCCCGGCTGCTCGGGCCGAGCCCGGCGGACCGGCTGGCGGCGGCCGAGCGGCGCGCCGCCGAGGCCGAGTCCCGCAACCGGCTCGCCCGCGAACTGCACGACTCCGTCGGCCACGCCCTGAGCGCGGTCACCCTCCAGGCGGGCGCGGCCCGCCGGGTCCTGGACGGCGAGGCGGCCGACCTGGAGTTCGTACGGAGGCGCTGACCGCGATCGAGGAGACCACCCGGCGCACGGTCGGCGAACTGGACTGGGTCCTGGGCGTGCTGCGGAACGACGGGGCGCCGGAGCGGGGTCCGGGTCCGGGGCTCGACGCCCTGGAGGCCCTGGTGCGGGGCGCCGGGCCGCGGGTGGCGCTGACCGTCGACGGGGCCCTGGACCCCGTACCGGAGGCGCTGTCCCGGAGGCGTACCGGATCGTCCAGGAAGGGCTGACGAACGCGGCCCGGCACGCGGGCGGCGCGCCCGTCACCGTACGGCTCGACGCCCGTACCGAGGAGTTGGAGATCACCATGGAGAACCCCTGCCCGACCGTCCCCGGTCACCCGGCCCGACGGCGGGCGCGGCCTGCGCGGGATCGCCGAGCGGGCCCGGCTGCTCGGCGGCACCGCCGGGCGGGCCCGGCGGACGGCGTCTGGCGCCTCACGGTCAGGATCCCCGGTGACCGCCCCGGTCAGGATCGTCCTCGCCGACGACGAGCGGATGGTCCGGACGGCCCTGCGGGTCATCCTCGACGCGGAGCCCGGACTCCGGGTCGTCGGCGAGGCCGCCACCGGCGCCGAGGCCGTCTCGGTGGTGCGGGCCGAGCGGCCGGACGTCGTCCTCATGGACGTGCGGATGCCGGAGATCGACGGCATCCGGGCCACCGAACAGATCCTCGCCGGGATGGCGGACCCGCCGCGGATCGTGGTGGTCACCACCTTCGAGAACGACTCCTACGTGTACGACGCCCTGCGCGTCGGCGCCGCCGGATTCCTCCTGAAGCGGGCCGCGGCCGACGAGCTCGTGAGCGCGGTCCGGCTGGTCGCCCGCAGCGACTCCCTCCTCTACCCGGCGGCGGTACGCGGCCTGGCCGCCGAACACGCCCGCCGCCGGCCCCGGCCGCGCCCCCTGGGCCGCGCGCCTCACCGAACGCGAGGCGGAGGTCCTCCGCCTCGTGACCACGGGCCTCACCAACGCCGAGATCGCCGGCCGCATCGGCGTCGGCCCCGCCACCGTCAAGACCCACGTGGCGGCCGTCCTGTCCAAACTGGGCGCCCGCGACCGCACCCAGGCGGTGATCCTCGCCTACGAGTCGGGGTTCGTGGGGCGGGCTAGGACCGCGTCGCGGTGCCGCAGCGGCCGCCGCCGTCGGTGAGGGGGCGGTCCGGTCGTACGGGTCGGCCGCCTCGCCGTCCGGGCCGGCGGCCGGGCCGCCGCCCCGCCGAACTCCGGGCGGAAGGAACCGGTGGTGTTGTCGCAGCCGCCGTTCGTCATGTCGGTCTTGTAGGACAGGAGGCTGAAGGTGCCCTTCTCGGTGACCACCTTCGACGGATCGTCCCAGCTGACCACGGTCTCCCGCCGGACGATCACGCGCACGACCTCGTCGCCGCCGCCGGCCGGCGCGACCGGGTACACATAGGTGACGTCGGCGGTCACCTCCAGGGCCCCGAGGCGCCCCTCCCGGTAGCTCATCCGGCCGCGGGTCTTCACGACGTCCCCGGCGGGGCGCGCCTGCGCCGGGTCGAAGCGGCTGAAGAGGAGCAGGGGGTCGTGGTCCTTCCCGGGGGTGCGCAGCGAGGTCGTCACGAAGGTCCGGACGTCCTTCTGGTGCGGGTTCATCAGGGCGATCGCCCTGTCCGGGTGCCGGCCGCGCAGGACCGCCGGGTCCAGGTTCGACGCGGCGAGGAAGTCGCGGGTCCGCGCGAGCGCGCGCCCGACCTCGGCCTTCGTCATCCAGCCGGTCGCCTCGGCCGGGGGCACGGTGATCCCGGCGGCGCCGTCCGCCCAGCGGATCGCCGGGGAGCCCCGGAAGGGCTCGTCGAGGTCGGGCCGCCCGCCGGGCTCGGCCGGAGGCGCCTCGAGGGCCGCTCCGACTCCTGGGCGAGGGCTTCCCGCGGTGTCCCCGCCGGACCAGTCGACGAGGCCGCCCGGGTCCAGGGCCACGACGAGCAGCACCAGCGCGGCCACGAACCCCGCCACGTACCAGCCCTTCCCGCGCCGGGGCGCCCGGCGGGCGCGTGCGCGCGCCACGGCACCGGCTCCGCGGGCCCGGCCCGCAGCCGTCCGGCGGTCTCGCGGGCCCGCGCGGACGGCTCCTTCGGCGCGTCCCCGGCGCCCTCGCCGGCGGTCCGCAGGAACTCCTCCCACACCTCGTCCGGCACGGACGAACCGTCCCGCTCCCCACCCTTGCCCACGTCGACTCCCCCTCGTGTGCGTCCTCGCCCCCTCCCCGGGGACTTCGCATGATCGCACGGCCCTCGGACATGAAGGTTCGCTGAGAAACGGGCCACATCCGGAACGTCCCGCACCGGCCCGTTCGTCCCCCTCAGTGCGATGAACAAGACGATCAGGCACACGTCGGTCTTCGTCCTCGTCCTGGTGCTGGCCCTCCTCGGGCGGGCCACCTGGGTGCAGGCGTACGAAGGCAAGGCGCTCGCGGACGACTCGAAGAACCGGCGGAAGACCATGGCGCAGTACGCGCAGCCGCTCGGGAACATCGTCGTGGCCGGTTCTCCGGTCACCGGCTCGAAGAGGACGGAGGGATCGGATCTCGCGTACAAGCGCACCTACACGGACGGCGAGCTGTACGCGGCGGTCACGGGCTTCAGCTCGCAGGCGTACGGCGCCACCCAGCTGGAGGGCATCTACTCCAAGGTCCTCGACGGCACCGACGACCGGCTGAAGAACCCCCTGGACGCGGTCACCCGCAAGCAGCAGCAGCCGGGGACCGTCGTCACCACGATCGACCCGGACGTGCAGAAGGCCGCCTACCGGGCGCTCGGCGGCAAGAAGGGCGCGGCCGTCGCGATCGACCCGGCGTCCGGCCGGATCCTCGCCATGGTGTCCACCCCGTCCTACGACCCGTCGAGGATCGCCGGGACGAACGACGGCTCCGCCTGGAAGGAGCTGTCCGCCGACCCGGACAAGCCGCTGGTGAACCGCGCGCTGCGGCAGCCGCTGCCGCCCGGCTCCACGTTCAAGCTGGTCGTCGCGGCCGCCGCCCTGGAGGACGGCCTGTACGGCTCGGTGGACACGGCGACGAAGAGCCCCGACCCGTACACCCTGCCGGGCACCCGGACCGTGCTGAGGAACGAGAACGCCTCCGCGCCCTGCGAGAACGCCACGATCCGCACCGCGCTCCAGTACTCCTGCAACAACGTCTTCGCCAAGATGGCCGCCGACCTGGGGCAGGACAAGGTGCGGGCGATGGCGGAGAAGTTCGGCTTCAACGACGCCGAGCGGGACGTCCCCGTCCGCGCCTACGCGAGCGTGTACCCCTCGGGCATGGACAAGGCGCAGACGGCGCTGACCGGCATCGGCCAGTTCGACGTGACCGCCACCCCGCTCCAGATGGCCATGGTGTCGGCCGTGATCGCCAACGACGGCCTGCTCGCCGCCCCGCACATGGTCTCGGAGGTCGTCGACTCCGACGGCGACGCGCTGAACTCGTACCAGGACGGGGACACCGAGCGGATCGTCTCCTCCTCGACGGCCGAGCAGCTGCGCAGCGCGATGGTGACCGTGGTCGAGAAGGGCACCGGCACCAACGCGGCCGTGGACGGCGCCGAGGTCGGCGGCAAGACCGGCACCGCGCAGCACGGCGAGAACAACAGCAAGACGCCGTACGCCTGGTTCACCTCCTACGCCAAGGACCCCTCGACCGGGAAGCGGGTCGCCGTCGCGGTGATGATCGAGGACTCGGGCGCGGCCCGCTCCGAGGTCAGCGGCAACGGCCTGGCGGCCCCGGTGGCGCAGAAGATGATGGAGGCGGCGCTGAGGTGAAGTGACGGGGGGCGGGGGCCGATTGGCCGTGGGCCCCCGCCGCACGATATGCAGGGGCACACCCCATGATCCGATCGCTCATTCGAATCGTGGGGCGTGCCCCTGCTCTCGTCCCACGGAGGACCGCCGTGCGTCTGCCCCGTTCCCTGTCCGGCTGGACCATGGCGGTCTTCGGCCTGCTCGCCGCCGCCCTGGGGGTGGTGGGCCTGGTCGCCCCGGACGCCCTGCTCACCGTCATGGGCTTCGAGCCGGTGCCCGCCGGCGGGCGCGCGGACGGCGACCACACCCTGGTCTTCCTGACCTCCTCCTCGATGGCCGCGCTCAACATGGGCGTCTACTACGTCCTGGCCGCCCTCGCCGACTGGAAGGCCTTCTTCCGCTGGACGGTCCCCTTCCGCCTGCTCACCTGCACCGTCTTCACCCTCGCGGTCGTCACCGGCCGCGCCCCGCCGGCTTCCTCGGCGTGGGCCTGTGGGAGGGCCTCGGCGCGGTGGTGACGGGGCTCGCGCTGCGGTACGAGAAGCGGGCCGCCGTACGGACCGAGGCACGGGCGTGAGCGGGAGGCGCACACGGGCGGGGACGGTCCGCTCGCCGGGCTCGACGCCCTCGGCTGGGCGTCCCTGCGGCACGCCTACGGGGCCGCGGCCGATGTCCCGGGGCTGATCCGCGCGCTGTACCGGCCGGAGGAGGCCGCCGAAGCCGCCGACACCCTCTTCGCGCACGTGCACCACCAGGGCGGCTGCGTCGAGTCGGCCGCCGTGGCCGCCCTCCCGTTCCTCGTCCGCGCCGCCGTCGACCCCGCCGTGGGGGCGCCGGTACGGAGGGACCTGATCGAGCTGATCGCCTGCGTCGCCACCGAGGGCAACCGGGTCGAGCCCGCTGGGTCGCACGCGGCTGGGCCGAGGCCTGGGACCTGGCGGTCCCCGGTCTGCTGCCGCTGCTCCACGACCCCGAGCCGATGGTGCGGACGGCGGTCGCCGACGCCCTCGGCGAGGCCCGCGGGCGGGCCGACGAGGTCCTCGCCGCCCTGTGGGCGCGGCACGCCCGGGAGGCCGAGGCGGAGGTCCTGGGCACCCTCGTGGACGCGGTGGGCGGACTGGCCGTCCACGCGGACCGGGAGCGGGAACCGGCGCTCGCCCGGCTGCGGGCGCTGACGGCCCCGGACGTGGCCCCGGGGAGCGGCTGCGGGCCGTGGCCGCCCTGCGGACCGCCGCCCCGGGCCCGGCGACGGAGCCACGCGCGCGTGGTGGGCGAAGTCCTGGAGGGCGGCGACCTCGGCGGGTACCGGGTCGCCGGGGCGCTGCGGCTGTTCGGCGGGGCCCTGCGGGAGCGGGCCGGGCACCTCGTCCGGCTCCTCGGGCACCCGGCCGCGCCGACCCGGCGCGAGGCCCTGGAGGCGGCGGCCGGGGAGCTGAGCCGGTGGCGCTCGGCCGTCCCGCCGCTGCTGCCGGCGGTGGCGGAGCTCTCGACGACCCGGAGCCCGGCAACCGGCTCTTCGCGGCCCGGGTCCTCGGCATGTGCGGGACCGCCGCCCTGCCGTGGGCGGACCGGCTGGCCGCCCTGGCCGACGACGCGGGCGAGCCGTCCCCGCCCGTGCGGGACCACGCCCTGTGGGCGCTCTCCCGACCGGGGACCCGCGCTGCGCCGCCCCGCTGGCCCGGCGGCTCGCCGGGGAGCGCCTCGGCTTCGGGTTCTTCTCGGTCCACGCCGAGGGCTGGTGGACGCACGAGCTGAGCCTGAGCGAGACCCTCGGCCCGCTCGCCGCCCACGCGGAGGTGCTCCTTCCGCCGCTGCGGGCCCGGCTGCGGGCGGTGCGGTCGGTGGACGGGGCGCGGGCCCTGTGCCAGGTCCTGACGGAGTGGGGTCCGGCGGCCGCGCCCGCCGTCCCCGAGCTGTGCGCGCTCCTGGAGACGGACGCCGCCGTGTGGGCGGCGGAGGCGCTCGCCGCGATCGGCCCGGCGGCGGCCTCGGCCGTGGACCGGGACCGGCTGCGGGCCCTGATCGACGCCCCGCCCGAGGGGCAGCCCTTCGCGGCGCGGTCCCTGGCCCTGGCGTACGGGCGGCTGACCGGCGACCGCGCGCCCGCGCTCGCCCTGTGCCTGCCCTGGCTCGGCGAGCCGTACGGCAACGACAACCCGGCGGTCCTGCTCGGCGAACTGGGCCCGGCGGGCGCCCTGTACGCCGACCGGCTCCGCGGGCTGCTCGCCACGGAGGCCACGGGCTGGCTGCCGCTGCGGGTCGGCGAGGCGCTGTGGCGGATCACCGGCCGGGCCGAGGAGGTGGTGCCGGCGCTGGTGGCGGCGATCGAGCCGTACACCGGCGGGGCGTCACCCGCGCGGTGCCGGAGACGGTCCGGCTGCTCGGCCGGATCGGGCCGGCGGCCGCCCCGCCGTGCCCGTGCTCCGGGCGTTCCTGGCGGCGGACGAGCGTCCGGTGGGGCACGGCGGCTGGCGGTCCGTGCCGGAGGACGACGCGCTGTGTACGGCGGTCCTTACGGCGCTGACCAGCATTTCGGGGAACGGGCCCGGTCGGCTAGGACATCTGACCGATCCGCCCGGCCCTCCTCAGACGCCAGCCTTCGGCCATGCGTTGGTATCTGACAGGTGTCGTCGTGTCCGGATTCGGCACGACGGCGATGTGGCTGGTTTCCGGTATATGGGTCAAGTCCCTCACGGGCTCGGACAGTCTGGCGGCCCTGGCCTCCTTCGCCCTCTGGGCGCCCGTGCTCCTGGGTCCGCTGCTCGGCACGCTCGCCGACCGGGTGCGGCGCAGACCGCTGCTCGTCGCCTTGAACCTGGCGATGGCGTGCCTGCTGCCGCTCCTGCTGTGGGTGGAGTCGGCGGACCGGGTGTGGCTGCTCTTCGCGGTCCTCGTGCTGTACGGGGCGCAGGGCACCGTCCACGACGCGGCGGAGCAGGCGCTGATCGCGACCGCCTTCGACGAGAAGCGGCTCGGCGCCTCCAACGGGCTGCGGATGACGGCGAACGAGTCGATGAAGCTGATCGCCCCGCTGGTGGCGGCGGGCCTCTTCGCCGCGTACGGCGGCGGGCCCGTCGCCCTCCTCGACGCGGCGAGCTTCGCGGTCGCGGCCGGCGTGTTCGCGCTGATGCCGGTCCGCGAGGCGGCGCCCACCCGGCCGGAGTCCTCGAACTGGTGGCGCGAGACGGCCGAGGGCGTGCGGCTGCTGCGGAAGTCCTGGACGCTGCCGCCGCTCGTGGCGACGGGCGCGTTCACGATGCTGCTCGCCGGGGTGAACGGCGCCGCGATCTACAGCGTGGCGGACCGGGGGCTCGGGCACGCGCCCGCGTACGTCGGCGTCCTCTACGCCGTCCAGGGCGTGGGCTCGGTCCTCGCCGGCCTGGTCACGGGCCCCCTCCTCGACCGGATCTCGGAGCGGGCCCTCGCCGTCCTCGGCCTCGCGCTGTTCTCGGTGGCGATCGGGGTGCGCGGAGCCCTGCCGTACGAGGCGACGGCCCTGGCCGCGAGCGCGGTCATCGGCCTGGGGCTGCCGTGGGTCGTCATCGCCGTGATGACGGCGGTCCAGAAGGAGGCCCCGGCGGAGGCCGTCGGCCGCGTCGCCGCGACCGCGAACACCCTCGTCATGGCCCCGAACGCGCTCGCCATCGCCCTCGGCGCCGGTCTCGTCGCCCTCGCCGACTTCCGCGTCCTGCTGCCGCTGCTCGCGGTGGCGGGACTCGGCTGGGCGGCGACGCTCCTGCCGGGCGCGTACCGCCGCGGCCTGCTCCCGCGCGACGGCTGACTCGCGCGCCCCGCCGGGCGGGGGCCACAACGGGCGGGGGCGCGGCGGGCGGGGAGCATGGAGGGAGGCGAGGGCGCGGCGGGAGGAGGGCAGCGTGACCGCTGGATCCTTCCCCGGGACGGGGACGGCGGGCCGGGTCGGGGTGCCCCTGGACGGCAAGGGGCTCCTCGACGTGCTGGGCGTCGCCGCCGTCGTCGTGGACGGACGCGGCCGGATCGTGCTGTGGAGCCCGCAGGCCGAGGCCTCTTCGGGTTCCGCGCCGACGAGGCGCTCGGCCGGTACGTGGCCCGGCTGATCGTCGGCGAGGAGCACCGCGAGGAGGCGATGCGCCTCTTCGGCGAGGTGCTGCGCGGCGGCGCGGCCTGGGCGGGCACCTTCCCCGTACGGCACAAGGACGGCTCCGTCCGCCGGGTGGAGTTCCGGAACATGCGGCTCACCGACGACCTGGGCGATCTGTACGCCCTGGGGATCGTCGCCGACGCCGCCGCCGTCGAACGGATCGAGACCGAGCTGGCGCTCTCCGACCGGCTGGTCTCCCAGTCGCCGATCGGGCTCGCCGTCCTCGACGCCGAGCTGCGCTACGTCCTGGTGAACCAGGCCCTGGAGCGGATCAACGGCGTCCCGGCCGCGGAGCACCTCGGGCGGCGGATCGGCGACATGCTGCCGCTGGTCGACACCGTGGCGCTCGACGGCGCGCTGCGCCAGGTGCTGACGACGGGGAACCGCTGCTCGACCGCCCCGTCGTGGGGCGCACGCCCGCGGACCCGGAGCGTGACCACGCCTGGTCGGTCTCCTGTTCCGCCTGGAGGGCTCCGAGGGCCGGATCCTGGGCGTGGCGGCCTCGGTGATCGACGTGACCGAGCGGCACCGGGCGGACGAGGACGCCGACCGGTCCCGGCGGCGGCTCGCGCTCATCGCGGACGCCTCGGCCCGGGTGGGCACCACCCTGGAGGTGGAGCGGACGGCCGACGAGCTGGCCTCGGTCGTGGTGCCGGTGCTCGCGGACATCGCCGCCGTCGACGTCCTCGACTCCGTCCTCGCGCTGCGCAGGCCGGGGGCGCCGGAGGAGGGCCGGAGCTGTTCCGCGCGCTCGCGGTGAAGGCGGGGGCCGCACGGAGGCGCTGCCGGCGGCGGACCCGCCCGGGGAGGTCGCGATGTACGGCGCGGACCGGCTGGTCACCCGGTGCGTGCACACCGGTCTGCCGGTCCTGGTGGAGCACGTCGGTCCGGGCGACCTGGCGCGGATCGCGCGCAGCCCCGAGGCCGCCGAGCTGCTCGCGCGGGCCGGGGTCCACTCGTACCTGGCGGTGCCGCTGATCGCGCGCGGCGAGGTGCTGGGCGCGCTGGACCTCAAGCGGGACCGCAACGCGCTGCCGTTCGACGGGGACGACGTGCTCCTGGCGACGGAACTCGCGGCGCGCGCGGCCGTCAGCATCGACAACGCGCGCTGGTACCAGAGCGTGCGGAACTCGGCGGTGACGCTCCAGCGGAGCCTGCTGCCGGCCGTCCCGCCGGACCGGGCGGGCCTGGAGGTCGCCGCCCGCTACCAGCCGGCGCACGCGTCGAGCGAGGTCGGCGGCGACTGGTACGACGTGATCGCGCTGCCCGACGACAAGACGGCGCTGGTCGTCGGGGACGTGATGGGCAGCGGGATCGACGCGGCGGCGACGATGGGGAGGCTGCGGACGGCGACCTGCGCGTTCGCGGACCTCGACCTGTCCCCGCCCAGGTGCTGCGGCACCTGGACCGGATCACGGCGGGTCTGGAGCACTACATCGCGACCTGTCTGTTCGCGGTGCACGATCCGCTGCGGCAGCGGTGCCGGATCGCGAACGCGGGCCACCTGCCGCCCGTCCGGGTCCCGGCGGACGGGCCGGCCGAGCTGGTGCGGCTCTCCACGGGGTGCCGCTGGGGGTCGGCGACGGCACGTTCCGGACGGCCCGGGTGCCGTTCCGGCCGGGGACCTCCTCGTGCTGTACACGGACGGTCTCGTCGAGACCCGGACGGAGGGATCGACGAGCGGCTCGCCCTGCTCGTCCGCCTCCTCGACGAGGAACGCGGCCCCTGGAGGAGACCTGCGACCGGCTCCTGCGGGCGCTGCGCCGACCGGGCGCGCCGGACGACGTGGCGCTCCTGATCGCCCGGAGCACGGGATGACCCGGGGCCGCGAGCGGGGGCGGAGGACGGGAAGGGGCCGGGGCACGGGGCTGCGGAGCGTCGCCGGGCAGGTGTTCGCCCTGGAGGCGCTGATCGCGCTCCTGGTGATCGTGGCGGCGGTGTTCGTGACGCTCCACCAGGCGCGCAGCGACACCGAGCGGGACGCCCGGGTCCGTTCGCTCGCGGTCGCGGAGGGCTTCGCGCACGCGCCGGGCATCGACGCCGCGCTGACCTCGCCCGATCCGACGGCGCAGCTGCAGAGCCGGGCGGAGGCGACCCGGAAGGCGACGGGCGTGGACTTCATCGCGGTCCTGAGCCCGACGGGGGTGCGGTACACGGACTCGGACCCGGCCCTGATCGGCCGGAAGGCGACCGGGAACCTCTCGCGGGCGTCGGTGGACGGCCAGGCGTTCACGGAGCTGTTCCACGGCGCGCCGAACAACGCGGTGCGGGCCGTGGTGCCGGTGGTCGACGCCCGGGGCCGGATCGTCGGCATGGTCAGCAGCGGCATCGAGGTGGAGAGCATCTCGCACGCGGTGCAGGGGCGGCTGCCGCTGCTCATCGGGGCGGCGGGCGGGGCCCTGGCGGCGGCCGTGGGCGGGGCGGCGCTGGTGAGCCGGCGGCTGCGGCGGCAGACGCACGGCCTCGGCCCGCGGAGATGACCCGGATGAAGGAGCACCACGAGGCGGTGCTGCACGCGGTGCGGGAAGGGGTCCTGATCATGGACGCCGACCACCGGCTGCTGCTCGCCAACGACGAGGCGCGCCGGCTGCTCGGCCTGACGGCGGAGGCGGAGCAGCGGCACGTCTCGGAGCTGGGTCTCGATCCCCGTACGGTCGAGCTCCTGGAGTCGGGGCGGGCGGCGACGGACGAGGTGCACCGGGCGGGCGACCGGCTGCTCGCGGTGAGCGTGCGGCCCACGCTGGCGCACGGCTCGGAGTCCGGGTGCGTGATGACGATGCGGGACACCACCGAGCTGGCGGCCGTGACCGGCCGGGCGGCGGTGGCGCGCGGCCGTCTGCAGCTGCTGTACGAGGCGGGGGTGCGGATCGGGACGACGCTGGAGGTCGTGCGGACGGCGGAGGAGCTGGCGGAGGTGGCGGTGCCCCGGTTCGCGGACTTCGCGACGGTGGAGCTGCTGGAGCCGGTGCTGCGCGGGGAGGAGCCTCCGGCGACGGCGGCGCGCGCCACGGAGATGCGGCGGACGGCGCTGAGCGGGCTGCGTCCGGACCAGCCGCTCCAGCCGGTCGGGGACACCGTCCGCTTCGACGTCCCCAGCACCCTGATGGCGACGGCCCTGCACGCGGGGCACGCGGTGGTGCAGGCGCGGCTGGCCGGGGCGGAGGGCTGGCGGGCGCAGGACCCGGAGGGGCGGCGCAGGCCCTGGCGTACGGGATGCACTCGCTGCTGACGGTGCCGCTGCTCGCCCGTGGGGTGGTCCTGGGGATGGCGAACTTCTGGCGGGCGGACACCCCGGAGCCGTTCGGGGACGAGGACCTGTCGTTCGCGGAGGAGCTGGCGGCGCGGGCGGCGGTCGCGATCGACAACGCGCGCCGGTTCACCCGGGAGCACGCGATGGCGGTGACGCTCCAGCGGAGCCTGCTGCCGAGCGTGCTGCCCGAGCAGAGCGCGGTGGAGGTGGCGTACCGCTACCTCCCGGCGAAGGCGGGCGTGGGCGGCGACTGGTTCGACGTGATCCCGCTGCCGGGGGCGCGGGTGGCGCTCGTGGTGGGGGACGTGGTGGGGCACGGGCTGCACGCGGCGGCGACGATGGGGCGGCTGCGGACGGCGGTGCACAACTTCGACCCTGGACGTGCCGCCGGACGAGCTGCTCGGGCACCTCGACGAGCTGACAGGCCGGATCGACGACCGGGAGTCGGAGGGGCGGACGGCGAGGCGCGGCGGCGGGACGAGGGCATCACGGGCGCGACCTGTCTGTACGCGATCTACGATCCGGCGTCCGGGCTGTGCACGGTGGCGAGCGCGGGGCATCCGGGTCCGGCGCTCGTGCGGCCCGACGGCACGGTCGAGTTCCCCGAGCTGTCGCCGGGGCTGCCGCTGGGGCTCGGTCTGGGCGACGTGCCCTTCGAGTCGACGGAGCTGCGGCTGCCGGAGGACAGCAAGCTGGTCCTGTTCACGGACGGGCTCCTGGAGGACCACGGGCGGGACCTGGACACGGGGCTCGGGCTGCTGCGGTCGACCTCGCGCGCGCGGACCGGAGCCCGGAGCAGACCTGCGCGGACGTCCTCGCGACGCTCCTCGCCCGCGCCGCGCGACGACATCGCGCTGCTCGTGGCGCGGACGCGGTTGCTCCCCCGGGACCGGATCGCCGAGTGGGAGGTCCCCCGGGACCCCTCGGCGGTGTCCCCCGTGCGGAACGCGGCGGCGGCCAAGCTGTCCGAGTGGGGCCTCGACGGCCTGGCGTTCACCGCGGAGCTGATCCTCAGCGAGCTGATCACCAACGCGGTGCGCTACGGAGCCGACCCGGTCCGCGTCCGCCTCCTCCACGACCGCACCCTGATCTGCGAGGTCTCCGACGGCAGCAGCACCTCCCCACCTGCGCCACGCGGCGACCACCGACGAGGGCGGCCGCGGCCTGTACCTGGTCGCCCAGTACGCGGAACGCTGGGGCACCCGCTACGCCCGTCGCGGCAAGACGATCTGGGCCGAACTCCGCGTCGGCGCCGACGGCTCCGAACCGGTCCCGATGGTGGTCCCGGACTTGGACGCCCTGGAGGACCTCGCCTGGTGACGTCGGGCCCTGCCGGCGCCAGAGGCTCACGCGCCCGGACCCGCACCCCAGCTCACGTGGTATACCAAATGGGCCATCAGCTGACCCCGCCCCGAGGAGACCTCGTGACTCGCACCGCCACCCTCTTCCACGACGTACGCCCCTTCGGCGGCCCCGCCCAGGACCTCGTCGCCGTGGACGGCGAACTCGTGGCGGAGGTCCCGCGGGGCGCCGCCGTCGAGCGCGTCGACGGCGCGGCGGCTGGCCCTCCCGACGCTGGTCGACGCGCACATCCACCCCGACAAGACCTCCTGGGGCGAGCCCTGGCACAGCCGCCGCCCGCGCACGGCATCGCCGAGTACGTCGCCGGTGACGTGGAGCTGGCCCGCGCGCTGGAGACGCCGGTGGCCGAGCGGGCGCTGCGCCTGATGGCGCACGCCGCCGCCCACGGCACCCGGGCGATGCGCGCCCACGCGGACGTGGCCCCGGCCTACGGGCTCTCCGGGATCGAGGGGATCGCCGAGGCGGCCGGGAAGCTCGCGGGGATCGTCGACGTGGAGCTGGTCGCCTTCCCGCAGCACGGGGTGGTCCGGACCCCGGGCGTGGCCGAACTCCTGGCGGAGGCCGCCGCGAGCGGGCTCGTCACCCACATCGGCGGCATCGACCCGGCCGGCTTCGACGCGGAGGGCGGCCGGGAGGGCGACCAGCTGGGCACGGTCTTCGGGCTCGCCGAGAAGCACGGGCTCGGGCTCGACATCCACCTGCACGACCGGGGCGAGCAGGGCCTCGCGCCGCTGCGGGACATCGCCGCCCGCACCCGGGCCCTCGGGCTCCAGGGCCGGGTGAACGTGGGGCACGCCTTCGCGGTGGCCGCCCTGTCCGGCCGGGAGCTCGACGAGACGGCGGACCTGCTCGCGGAGGCGGGGATCTCGCTCACCACGGTCGCGCTGTCGGAGACGACGATCCTGCCGTTCCGGCGGCTCGCCGAGCGCGGGGTGACGGTGGGTCTGGGTTCGGACGGGGTACGGGACAGTTGGAGCCCGTTCGGCAACGGGGACATGCTGCACCGCGCCTGGCTCGCCGCCTGGGCCCTGGACGCCCGGCTCGACGAGGAGCTGGAGAGCTGCTTCCGGCTCGCCGCCGACGGGGGCGCGCGGCTGCTCGGCCTGCCGGCGGCGGACCTGCGGCCGGGCTCCCCGCCGACTTCATGCTCGTCGACGGGGAGTGCCTGCCGCAGGCGGTGGTGGACCTGCCCGCCGCGACCTCGTGGTCCGCGCGGGCCGGGTGGTGGCGCGGGACGGCCGTCTGGTCTGAGCCGCGCGGAGGGACGCGTACGGGCGGGGCCGGGCCCCGCCCCGTACGCGTGCTCAGTCCCGCTCCACGTCCACCGTGGTGAGCGAGGCGTACCGCTCGGGGTCCGTGCGCCGGATGCGCAGGGCCACGAACAGACCGGCGGCCAGGACCACGGGCAGCGGCACCAGGAGGGCCGTGTTCACGGCGCCGGTGCGGCCGGTGAGCAGGTCGAAGTGGACCACGGCGAGCACGGTGAGCAGGGCGAGTCCCGCGCAGGAGAGCAGCGGCGCCCAGACGACGCGGGCGGCCGGGAGGCCCATCCGGTCGCGCCGGAAGTAGGCCCAGACGGCGAGCGCGGCGAGGGCCTGCATGCCCATGATGCCGAGGACGCCGACGCTGTTGGTCCACAGGAAGACCTCGCCGTACGGGTCGGCGGCGAGGAGCGCCCCGGCGCCGACGACGGCCAGGTTGAAGCCGGTCTGGGCGACGACGGCTCCGCCGGGCGAGCCGTGCTTCCCGGAGACCGCGCCGAGGCGGCGGGGCAGCAGTCCCTCGCGGCCAAGGGCGTACAGATAGCGGGCCCCGGCGTTGTGGAAGGCGAGGGTGGCGGCGAAGGCGCTGACGACGATGAGCCCGTGCATGGCGTCCGCCAGCCACGCGCCCGCGTACAGCTCGGCGGCCTTGAAGGTGAGTTCGGGTCCGTCGGCCGCGCGGGCCAGCTCCACGGCCCGGTCGGTGCCGAAGGCGCCCATGATCAGCCAGCAGCCCAGGGAGTAGAAGACGGCGAGGAAGCCGATCGCGATGAAGGTGGCGCGGGGCACGGTCCTGCGCGGGTCGCGCACCTCCTCGGCGAAGATCGCGGTGGCCTCGAAGCCGGTGAAGGCGCCGACGATCAGGACAAACATGCCCGCGACGCCGCCGGTGGCGAGGGTGGAGGGATCGAAGGAGGCGGTGTCGAGGGCGGCGGTGCCGCGCTCGCCGAGGATGCCGCCGTCCATGACGACGAGCGAGAGGACCTCCAGGACCAGGGCGACGCCGAGGACCTTGGCACTGAGCGTGACCTTCAGCCAGCCGAGCACGCCGACGGCGAGGACGCAGAGCCCGGAGAGCAGCCACCAGGGCACGTCGGCGCCGGTGGCGTCGTGGATCGATCCGGCGGCGAAGTAGCCGAAGGCGGCGGCGACCCCGGGGGTGACGAGGTTGTACGAGACGACGGCGACGTAGGCGGTGCCGACGCCGAGGGTGCGGCCGAGGCCGCGGGCGACGTACGCGTAGAAGGCGCCGGCGTTGCGGACGTGCAGGCTCATCGCGGTGAAACCGGCGGCGAAGAGGGCGAGCAGGACGCCGGAGACGAGATAGGCGAGCGGGGCGCCGGGGCCGCCGATGCCGATGGCGAAGGGGCGACGCCGGCGAGGACGGTGAGCGAGCGGCGGCGGCCACGACGAAGAAGACGAGGTCGAAGGTGCCGATCCGGCCGGCGGCGAGCCGGCCCGCCTCCGCCGTCGCGGGGCCGTGCGGGAGGAGGTGTCCGTGGTGGTCACGCGGCCCTCCGGCGGACGGGACGAGCGTGGGGTGGGCGTCGTCGGCGAAGGGCCGACGACCTTTCCGGCGTGCAGCACGAGCAGCCTGCGGGGTGGGCGGCGACGGCCTCGGGGACGGAGCCGGCGGCGACCACGACGAGGTCGGCGCGGGCGCCGGGGCGATGCCGTAGCCGGTGAGGCCGAGCGCGGCGGCAGCCTCGTCGGTGACGAGGGAGGCGGCGGCGGACAGCTCGGGGTCGGTCATGAGCCCGGTCCTGAGGCCGATGATCGTGGCGCGTTCGAGCATGTCGGCGGTGCCGTAGGGCCACCAGGTGTCGCGGATGTTGTCGGAGCCGGCGAAGACCCGGACGCCGTGCTCGCGCAGCCGCAGGACGGGCGGCACGTGGCCGCTCGGGCCGTTGGTCATGATCGCGACCCCGGCGGCGGCGAGGGCGGTGGCGGTGCGGTCGAGTTCGGCGTCGTCGACGCCGCCGAGGGCGTAGGCGTGGCTGACGGCGACCTTGCCGCCGAGGCCGAGGGCGGCGGTGCGGGCGGCGATGTCCCGCAGCTGGGCGGTGCCGGTCTCGCCGCCGTCGTGGAGGTGCAGGTCGATGCCCTTGCCGTGGCGTTCGGCGAGGCCGAAGACGATGTCGAGCTGGCCGTCGGGGTCGCCGTCGAAGCCCACCGGGTCGAGGCCGCCGACGAGGTCGGCGCCGTCGGCGAGGGCCGCGTCGAGGAGGTCGGCGACGCCCGGCGCGGCGACCACCCCGGACTGCGGGAAGGCGACGAGCTGGATGCCGAGCCGGTCGCGGAACTCCTCACGGACGCCCAGGACGGCGTGCAGGTGGTCGAGGCCGGTGTCGGGGTCGACGTCGACGTGGGAGCGGACGTGTCCGGTGCCGAGGGAGACCATCCGGCGGGCCAGGGCGGCGGCCCGTTCGGCGACGGGCACCTCCTCGGTGCGGCGGGACTCCCGCTCGGACGCGATCTGCTCCTGGAGGGTGGCGGTGGCCCGGTGCGGGCGCCAGGGGCGCCGAGGAGGGTCTTGTCGAGGTGGGCGTGGCCGTCGACGAGGGCGGGCAGCAGGAGCGCGCCGCCGAGGTCGAGCGCGCCGGGCGGGGTGGGGCGGCCCGGACGTGCTCCCGCACGGCGTCGATCAGGCCGTCCCGGAGGTGGACGTCGGCGGTGCGGCCGTCGGGGAGGGTGGCCCCGAGGAGGGCGGTGGGACCGGGCGGGGCGGAGGCCTCGCTCATGGTGTCTCCTTCAGGAAGGGCGTACGAGGGGAGGGGGCGCGCGCGTCGGGATCCCCCTGGTGACCGCGGTGCGGCGCAAACGTAGCTGGTATACCGAATACCAGGCAATGGTTTGAGGACCCTCGGTTCGGAACCTTCGTGAACCGGTCTGCGAAGATCGGGGAACACCGCCGCCCCCTCCCGGCCGAACGACTGGAGCCCTCCCGATGACCACCCCCCGTCCCGCCGCCCGCGCCACCCCCGTCGGGGACACCCACATGTCCCTGCGGGAGCGGGTGTACGTGGAGCTGCGCGAGCGGATCATCGAGGGCGAGTACCCGGCGGGGCTGCGCCTCGTGGAGCGGGAGATAGCCGACGACCTGCGGGTCTCCCGGGTGCCGGTGCGCGAGGCGATGCAGCGCCTGGAGTCGGAGGGCTTCCTCACGGTGCAGCCGCGCCGGGGGTCGGTGGTGGCGGAGTTCGGCCCCGAGGACGCCGCGTACCTCTTCGACGTGCGGGAGAACCTGGAGGGCCTGGCCGCGCGGCTCGCCGCCCGGAACGCGAGCCCCGCCCGGCTGCGGGACCTGGAGCGGCTCCTGGCCCGGGCGCGGAGGGCGGCGGAGTCCGGACGGCTCCGCGAGGCCGTCTCGCTCAACGCCGACTTCCACCGGCGGATCGTCGAGCTCTCCGGCAACCCGCTCCTGGCGGACCTGATGACCCCGCTCGACTCCCGGCTGCGCCGCCTCTTCCGGCTCACCTCGGCCCAGTCGGACGGCGAACCGATGTGCGGGGCGCACGAGCGGCTCTACGAGGCCGTCCGCGACCACGACGAGGACGCCGCGGAAGCCCTGGCCCGCGCCCACGTCGCCGACACCCGCGCCTCGACCCTGCGCCTGCTCACGGCCCTGCCGGACACCCCGTAGGGGATACGCAGGACCCGGCCGGACTGATACGGGGAGCCGGCCGGGGCCCGGGCCACGGTGCGCACCGGCGCACCCGACCAGCTCACCGTAGGCCCGGACGAAGATCATCGCGATCCGCGGAACGCGACACCTGTCCGGATTGCGCGGCGGGTAGAAGCACAGAAGCACACGCGCGCGTCCGACGCGCCCCCTTCAGGGCCCCACCCTCACGGGTGCGGCCCTCAGCGGCCCGTCCGCAGCGTCCGGGACGGCGACTCGCCGAACCGCTCCCGGTAGCGGGCCGCGAAGCGGCCCTGGTGGGCGAAGCCCCAGCGCCAGGCCACCTCGCTGACGCTCACCTCGTCCGGGGCGGCCGCGCGGAGCTCCTCGCGGACCCGGTCGAGCCGGACCTCCCGTACGTAGGCCATCGGCGACATCCCGACGTACTCGCGGAAGGACTCCTGGAGGCGGCGCACGCTGACCCGGGCCAGGAGGGCGAGTTCGGTGCTGGTGAACGGATGCTCGGGGCGCTCCCGCACCGCGTCCATCGCGCGCTTGACCGGCGCGGGGCGCCGGGCCTCGCCCGGGTGGGCGAGGGCCTCGCGCCAGGGGTGCTCGGCGGCGAGGAGCAGCCCGTTGAGCAGGGCCTCCTGGAGGGGGCGGGCGACCAGTTCGTGCGTGGCGAGGCCCTCCCCGGCGAGTGCCTCGGCGGCGACCTGGCGGGCGAAGCGGACCCAGCTCAGGCCGGGGCCGCGCGTGATGTCCAGGTGGGGCGCGAGGAGAGCGGGCCGCGCGGCGCCCGGCCCAGCAGCTGTTCGAGGCGGTCGCGCAGGTCGGCCGCGCCGATCTTCACGGACAGGGTCCGGCAGTCCCCGCTCCAGCGGTCGAGGAAGGTGTCCCCGGCGGGGTCGAGCAGCAGCGCCTCGGTGGGCGTCGCGACGACCCGGGAGCGGCTGCCCTGGCGCATCTCCATCGTCCCGCTCATCGGCGCGTTCAGGTGGTACGCGCCGAGCTCGCCGAAGCTCATCCGCACGTCGGCGCCGCAGCTGAGGTCGCCGATGACCAGCGGCCCGAGGGACACGGTGTCGAAGCGGGCCGCGAAGGGGCGCCGCTCCCGGTCGACGACGGCCATGCGGTTGGCGTAGTAGCGCACGTCGAGTTCCTCGCGCGCCTCGTCCACGTCGTCCGTCCGGAACGAGCTCCCGCCCGTCGCCCCCGTGCCACCCCCGGCCCCCACTGCTCCCATGGACCGAAAGAATATTCATATGACGGATCTGGCCGGAAACGACGGGAACCATCCCGTCACCGGGGTGGCCGAACCGGACGCGGGTAAGGGAACGGCAAAGGGGGCCTGATCGTTACCCCAGGCATGACCGCTATGACCCCCGGCTCGAACATCCCTCTCACCGCCGCGCGCGTGGCGGTGGACGTCGCCGCGCCCGTGCGGCTCGACGTCTCGGGCCTGCTGCTCGGCGCCAACGGCAAGGTGCGCTCGGACGACGACTTCATCTTCTACAACCAGCCGGCCGGGCCCGGCGTCACCTACCGCTCCGGCGGCGGGGCCGCGCCCGACGCGATCCTGGTGGACACCGGCGCCCTCCCGGCCGGCATCGAGAGGATCGTCGTCACGGCCAGCCCGGACGCCGCGGGCCAGACCTTCCAGGGCATCGAGCCCACGGCCACCCTCCGGAACGCGGACGACGGCACCGTGATCGCCACCTTCACGCCGCCTCGGCTGGCCACGGAGACGGCACTGGTGGTCGTCGAGATCTACCTGCGCAACGGCGCGTGGAAGGCCCGCGCGGTCGGCCAGGGATACGCGAACGGGCTCGCCGGCATCGCGACCGACTTCGGCGTCTCGGTGGACGAGGAGCCCGCCGCCGCACCGGCCCCGGCCCCCGCCGCCCCGGCGCCGCCCGCCCCGCCGGTGCCGCCCGCGCCTCCGGCCGCCCCGTGGACCCGCGCGTCGCGGCCCCGGTGCCCCCGGCCCCGGCCGCTCCCCCGGCCGCCGCCCCCGTCTCCACCGGCAAGATCAACCTCGACAAGGGCCGGGTCAGCCTCCAGAAGAACCAGACGGTGTCCCTGGTCAAGGGCGGCCGCCCGCTGCTCTCCCAGGTCAAGATGGGCCTCGGCTGGGAGCCCGCGTACCGGGGCAAGGACATCGACCTGGACGCCTCCGTCATCGCGTACGGCCCGCAGCGCAACCACCTGGACAGCTGCTACTTCGGCAAGCTGTCCATCCTGAACGGCTCGATCAAGCACTCCGGCGACAACCTCACCGGCGAGGGCGCGGGCGACGACGAGGTGATCGTCGTCGACCTCGGCCGCCTCCCGGCCGACGCCACCGGCCTGGTCTTCACGGTCAACTCCTTCTCCGGCCAGAAGTTCACCGAGGTCGCCAAGGCCTACTGCCGGCTGATCGACGCGGCGACGGGCGAGGAGCTGGTCCGCTTCGACCTGACCACCGCCGAGCCGCAGACCGGCGTGATGATGGCCAAGCTGATCAAGCAGTTCTCCGGCGAGTGGGAGATGACGGCGATGGGCGAGTTCGTGAAGTCGCGGACCGTCCGGGGCATGGTGAAGCCGGCCGCCCAGGCACTCTGAGCGGCCGGAACCTCCCGGAACGGCGCGGCGCGGGGATCAGAACAGCGCGCTGTACGCGTTGAGGGCGGGCTGGCCGCCGAGGTGGGCGTAGAGCACGGTCGAGTCCCGGCCGATCTCCCCCCGGTCCACCAGGTCGATCAGACCCGCCATCGACTTCCCCTCGTAGACGGGGTCGGTGACCATGCCCTCGGTGCGGGCGGCGAGCCGCATCGCGTCGAGGGTGGTCCCGTCGGGGATGCCGTACACCCCGGCGTGGTAGCGCTCGTCCAGTTCGACGTCGGCCGCCGTCACCTCGCGCTCGACGCCGATGAGGGCGGCGGTGTCCCGGGCGATGCGGGTGATCTGCTCGTGCGTCGGGACGGGCTTCGCGGAGGCGTCGATGCCGATGACCCGGCGGGCCGGGCCGCCCTCCTCGGCGAGCGCGGCGAAGCCCGCGACCATGCCGGCCTGGGTGGAGCCGGTCACCGAGCAGACGACGACCGTGTCGAAGAAGACGCCGAGCTCCCGCTCCTGCTCGGCCACCTCGTAGGCCCAGTTCGCGAAGCCGAGGCCGCCGAGCCGGTGGTCGGAGGCGCCCGCCGGGATCGCGTACGGCTTCCCGCCGCCCTCCTCGACCTCCCGCAGGGCCTGCTCCCAGCTCTCCTTGAAGCCGATGCCGAAGCCGGCCTTCACCAGGCGCACGTCGGCGCCCGCGAGGCGGCTGATGAGGATGTTGCCGACCTTGTCGTAGACGGAGTCCGGCCAGTCGACCCAGCTCTCCTGGACGAGGACGCAGCCGAGGCCGGCGCGGGCGGCGACGGCGGCGACCTGGCGGGTGTGGTTGGACTGGACCCCGCCGATGGAGACGAGGGTGTCGCAGCCCTGCGCGAGGGCGTCCGCGACCAGGTACTCCAGCTTGCGCGTCTTGTTCCCGCCGTACGCGACACCGGAGTTGCAGTCCTCGCGCTTGGCCCAGAGGGAGGCGCCGCCCAGGTGGTGCGTGAGCCGGTCGAGCGAGTGGACCGGGGAGGGCCCGAAGAGGAGCGGGTAGCGGTCGAAGTCGGTGATCGGCAAAGCGGCTCCCGGGGGTGGCGGTGACAGGTCGGAGGTCCTGGACGCGCTACGGCACGGACGCGGGCGCCGGGATGCCGGTGACCTCGGCCACCTCGATGGCGTCGTCGGCGAGTTGCTCCAGGGCGGCCCAGATCTCGGTGGTGACCCGTACCGCCTCCTCCGCGTCCCCCGCCGCGCAGGCCTCGATGAGCCGGGCGTGCAGTTCGGCCGATCCGCAGCTCCCGGAGTCGCCGAAGAGGCGCCGCTCGACGCGGCGGATCAGGGGGTGTAGCGCGCGATCGTGGCGGCGGCGGCGTGGTTGCCGCTGGCGACGACGAGGACCTGGTGGAGTTCGTCGTCGGCGGTCAGCGCGGCCTCCACGTCGGAGGCGCGGACGGCCGCCGCGAAGCGCTCGTTGGCCGCGCGCATGGTCCGGATGCCCTCGGGGCCGAGCAGCGGCACGCCGGTCCTGGCGGCGAGTTCGTGCATCACCCGGACCACCGAGGCGGCGTCCCGGACGACCCGGCTGACCGGCCGGGTGACCCGGGTGTAGCTCTGCGGCTTGGATTCGACGAGTCCCTCGTCGCCGAGCCGGGCCAGGGCCTCGCGCACGGGTGCGCGCGAGAGCCCGAGCCGTTCGGCGAGATCGGCGTCCTTCAGCGAGGCGCCGGGGGCGAGGTCGCCGCGCACGATGGCCTCGCGCAGCGCCTCGTACGCCCGGTCACGCAGCAGGGTCCGGCCCACGGGCCGCAGTGCGTCCATGGACTGACATGTTAGATGTCAGTCCATGGACTGACCAGAGATCAGTTTCAGCCTCAACCACCTTAGCGGCGGGGCTGGCGGCGCCAGGGGCCGGTGATCGCGAGCATGATGCCCGGGTCCTGGATGTTGGCGAACAGGGTGTCGCCGTCGGGCGAGAAGACGACGCCGGTGAACTCGCTGTCGTTGAGGTCGTTGCGGGCGATCGGGTAGGTGCGGCCCGAATCGGTCGCGCCGAAGAGGTGGTTGACGCCCTCGCCGTCCTCGGCGATGACGAGCCCGCCGTACGGGGAGACGGTGATGTTGTCGGGGCCGTCGAAGGCGCCGTCCTCCTCCGGGGCGGCGTTCACCCCGAGGAGCACCTTGAGGGTGAGGGTGCGGTGCTTCGGGTCGTAGAACCAGACCTGGCCGTCGTGCGCGGCACCGGGGCTCTCCTCGCGCGCGTAGGAGGAGACGACGTAGGCGCCGCCGTCGGCCCACCACATGCCCTCCAGCTTGCGGGCGCGGGTGACCTGACCGTCCGTGAACTGCTTGCGGACGGAGGTGGTGCGGGCGTCGCGGTCGGGGACGTCGACCCAGTCGACGCCGTAGACGGTGCCGATCCGGGTGGCGCGGGACAGGTCGTCGACGAAGCTTCCCGAGGAGTCGATGCACCGGAAGGCCTGGAGCACGCCGGCGTCGTCGGCGAGGGTGCGGAGCTGTCCGCGGCCGTGCTCGAAGCCCTGCGGCGGCACCCAGCGGAAGAGCAGTCCGTTCGGGCCGGAGGCGTCCTCGGTGAGGTAGGCGTGGCCGCGCTTGGGGTCGAGGACGACGGCCTCGTGGGCGTAGCGGCCGAAGGCCTTGACGGGCTTCGGGGCGAGGTTGGCCCGGCGGTCGCGCGGGTCGACCTCGAAGACGTAGCCGTGGTCCTTGGTCATGCCGTTCTTGCCGGCCAGGTCCTCGGTCTCCTCGCCGGTCAGCCAGGTGCCCCAGGCGGTGCGGCCGCCGGCGCAGTTGGTGGAGGTGCCGGCGAGGCCGACCCACTCGGCGACGGTGCCGTCGCGGTGGACCTCGACGACGGTGCAGCCGCCGGCGCGGCCGGGTCGTAGACGAGGCCCTCGGTGAGCGGGACGGGGTGGGGCCACTTGGCGCGGGGCCCTTGAGCTCGTGGTTGTTGACCAGGTACGTGGTGCCGCGCGGCCCGGCGAAGGCGGCGGTGCCGTCGTGGTTGGAGGGCGTGAACTCGCCGGACTCCAGGCGGGTCACGCCGCTGTGGGTGACGACGCGGTACGAGAAGCCCTCGGGCAGGGCGAGCACCCCGTCGGGGTCGGCGACCAGCGGCCCGTACCCGAGCTCGTGGCCGTGTCCGTGGCCCGCCCCGTACGCCTCCGGCTCGTCGGAGGCGAGCGCCTCGGGGGCGGTGGCGAGGGCTCCGACGACACCGGTGAGGGCGAGGCCCGCACCGGCGACGGCGGACTGCTTGGTGAACTCTCGGCGGTTCAGCGGCATGGTGGTGGCGTCTCCCTGTGGTGGCCGGGTCTCGCGGGCCACCCTTCCGCTCCCCGAGAACAGGGCCTGAACGCCACGGGAACACCACCGGGCGTCCCGCGCGCGGCCCGCCGGGGCCGGGGGCCGGCTCCGTGGCGGGACGCTGGGGCCGGGGGCAGGCTCCGCGGCGGGACGCCGGCCCCGGAGCGGGGCGTCAGGCTCCCGAAGCCCCTGCCGGGAACGGGCCTTGAAGGCCGCCTTGCGGGCCTCCTTGGCCGCCGTCCTGTCGCGGTGCAGGCGGCCCATGGCCTCCAGGACCTCGGCGGTCGCCGGGTGCTCCACCCGCCAGGCCGCCTCGAAGAAGCCGCCGTGGCGGCCGGTGAGGCCCTCGATCAGCTCCTGGAGCTCCACCAGGTCGCCGTCCGCGTCGAGCTGGGCCGCGATCGTGTCGATCGCCAGCCAGAAGACCATGGACTCCGGCGGCGCGGGGACGTCCGCCGCGCCGCGCTCGGCGAGCCAGACCCGGGCGAGCCCGCCGAGTTCGGCGTCGTCCAGGACCTCCCGTACGGCGGGCTCCGCCTCGGCGCCCACCAGGGAGAGGGTCTGCTGGCAGTGGAGGCGGCGGAGCGGGGAGCCGGCGTCGGCGCCCCGGGCGGCGTGCAGCAGTTCGCGGGCCGCGCCGAGCGCGTCGCGGCCGGCCAGCCACGCGGCGGTCTCCTCGCGGGCCGCGGCCTGGGGGTAGCCGGCGATCCCGTCGAGGAGGGCGTCGGCGCCCTTGTCCGCCAGGTCGCCGACGGCGGGCGCGTCGACGCCGGCCTCCAGCATCCGGGCGCGGACGCCGTAGAGCCCGAGGGGGGTGAGCCGGACCATGCCGTAGCGGGTGACGTCCTCGTCGTCGAGGGGCGGCGCGGGCTCCTCGCCCTCCTCGGCCATCAGGGCCTCGTCGACGGGCTGGTACTCGACGAGCCCGATCGGTTCGAGCAGCCGGAACTGCTCGTCGAGCCGCATCATCGCGTCGGAGACCTGCTCCAGGACGTCGTCGGTGGGCTCGCCCATGTCGTCGGGGACGACCATCGACGCGGCGAGCGCGGGCAGCGGTACGGGGCCCTCGCCGGCGCCGCCCTCGCTGACGGTCAGCAGGTAGAGGTTGCCGAGGACGGCCTCCAGGAAGTCGGTCTCGACCTCGGGGTCCCAGTCCAGGGCGTCGAAGTCGATCTCGCCGTCCTCGCCGACGAGGGCGTCAAGGTCGTCGATGACGGGGGCGACGGCGTCGGCGAAGACGGCGTCGAAGCCGTCGAGCCAGAGGCCGAGGACGTCCTGCGGCGAACCGCCCGTGACCAGCGCGAGGTTCTCGCCGGGCGCGGCGCGCCCGGGGGTCGCGCCCTCCTCGTCCTCCGTGCCGTCCTCGACGGCGACGAGTCCGGTGTCGACGGCGAGCCGCCAGGCGTCGCCGGCCCAGGTCTCGCCGTCCTCGTCGTCGGCGAGGCCGAGGACCTCGGCGGCCTCGGGGAGCTGCTCGTCGACGAGTTCGCCGCCCGCGTCGACCCGGGTGTCGGGCCCGGCCCAGCGGGCGAGCCGCACCGCCTGGGCGAGGAGGGGCGGCCAGGGCGTCCCGCGCCAGCTCCGCGTCCGCACGCAGCCGAACGGGGGAAGGGTGGGGTGCTCCGACATCTGGGGATCTCCTCGGCGCGTGGGGTGACGGGGGAAGGGGCTCGGAGAGCGGTCCTCAGGGTAGACGCATCCGGGGCCCCGTCCGCCGGTTCACGGATCCGTCAGCCTTCGTACACCCGTCGACTCTTGACAAGTACACCGCTCTCACAAGAGATTGACGCGCGTAGATTCATCTGCCGTTCCTCCAAGCACCCTCGGAGCCTCTGATGTCTTCCTCCATACCGAGATTCGCCGCGGTCTCCGCTGTCGTCGCCTCCGCCCTCGCCGCCGGTCTGCTCGCGGGTCCGGCGAACGCCGCCGCGGAGGACGCCGCCGCCGGCGTCCGCGTCCACGACATCCAGGGCACGACGCGCGTCTCCCCCCTCGCCGGCAAGCAGGTCACCGGCGTGACGGGCATCGTCACCGGCGTCCGTACGTACGGCTCGCGCGGATTCTGGATCCAGGATCCGAACGCGGACGACAACCCGGCCACCAGCGAGGGCATCTTCGTCTTCACCAGCTCCGCCCCGACCGTCTCCGTCGGCGACGAGGTCCGCCTGAACGGCACGGTCACCGAGTACGTCCCCGGCGGCCTGAACTCGGGCAACCAGTCCCTCACCCAGATCTCCAAGCCCGTCGTCACCGTCGTCTCGAAGGGCAACCCCGTCCCGGCCCCGGTGACGATCTCCGGCTGGTCCGTCCCCGACGCGTACGCCCCCGAGGGCGACCCGGCCGCCGGCGGCTCGATCAACGGCCTGGAGCTGGACCCCGAGACGTACGCCCTGGACTACTACGAGTCCCTGGAGGGCATGAACGTCCGGATCGACTCCTCGCGGGTGGTCGGCGCCACCGACGCCTACGCGGAGCTCTGGGTGACGGTGAAGCCCTGGGAGAACGACAACGAGCGCGGCGGCACGGTCTACGGCTCCTACGAGTCCCAGAACACCGGCCGGCTCCAGGTGCAGTCGCTGACCCCGCTGGCCCAGCAGCCCTTCCCCAAGGCGAACGTCGGGGACCGGCTGACCGGCACCACCGAGGGCCCGCTCGACTTCAACCAGTTCGGCGGCTACACGCTGACCGCGCGCACCCTGGGCACGCTGGAGGACAACGGCCTGGAGCGCGAGACCACGGAGAAGCAGCACAAGAACGAGCTGGCCGTGGCGACGTACAACGTCGAGAACCTCGACCCGACCGACCCGCAGGAGAAGTTCGACGCGCTCGCGAAGGCGGTCGTCGAGAACCTCTCCTCGCCCGACATCGTCGCGCTGGAGGAGATCCAGGACAACAACGGCGCCAAGAACGACGGCACGGTCGCCGCCGACGTGACGGTGAAGAAGTTCACCGACGCGATCGTGGCGGCCGGCGGACCGGCGTACGACTGGCGCTCGATCGACCCGCAGAACGGCAAGGACGGCGGCGAGCCCGGCGGCAACATCCGTCAGGTCTTCCTCTTCAACCCCGAGCGGGTCTCCTTCACGGACCGCGCGGGCGGCGACGCGACCACCGCCACCGCCGTGACGGGCACCAAGGGCCGCGCCGCGCTGACCCTCTCCCCCGGCCGCGTCGACCCGGCGAACACCGCCTGGGAGGCCAGCCGCAAGCCGCTCGCGGGCGAGTTCGTCTTCCGCGGCCGCACGGTCTTCGTGATCGCCAACCACCTCACCTCGAAGGGCGGCGACGAGTCGATCGTCTCGCACCACCAGCCGCCGAACCGTTCCTCCGACGCCAAGCGGCTGCTCCAGGCACAGGCCGTCAACGCCTTCGTCAAGCAGATCGAGGCCGTCGACAAGCAGGCGGACGTGCTCGTGGTCGGCGACATGAACGACTTCGAGTTCTCCGGGACGACGAAGGCGATGACCGACGGCGGCGCGCTGTACCCGGCCATCACCTCGCTGCCGGAGAGCGAGCGCTACTCGTACGTGTACCAGGGCAACAGCCAGGTCCTCGACCAGATCCTGACCAGCCCCGGCGTGCACCACTTCGCGTACGACTCGGTGCACATCAACGCGGAGTTCGCGGACCAGAACAGCGACCACGACCCGCAGGTGCTGCGCTTCCGCCCGTAGCGCGCAGGACGGTCACACGCCCGCTTCGAGGCTCAGAGCGGGCGTGTACCGCCGCACCCGGCTGCCGACGAGGCCCGGGTACTCCGCACCCGCCGCCAGGCCTCGCCGAGCGGCCCGTCCCCGGCCCGCCACGCGGCGTGGGCCTGCTCGCTCTCCCACTCGGCGAGGTTCAGGACGCGGGTGCCGTCCACGGACCGGTGGAAGTGCGCGCCGATCCCGCCGCGCGCCGCGCGCTCCTCCTCGCCGTCCATCGCGGCGAGCACGGCCTCCACCCAGGCCTCCTGCCGCCCGGCGTCCGGCCCCTCGAAGTCGACCTCGACGACCGCGAGCGCCCCGGCACCGCCCCGGCGCTCTCCGCGCCGAGGACGGCGCTGCGGTGCGGCGGGGCGTAGCGGTGCAGCACCACCCGCTCGATGCCGGGGACGGCCGCGTCGATCTCGGCGTTCCGGTCGTCGCGGTAGGCGCGGACGAAGTCGTCGTAGGCCTCCGGGGCCGTCCACTGCGAGTAGTGCAGGAGCGTGTCCCCGTCCGTGCCCGTGTAGACGCTGTACGAGAGCAGCCCCAGGTCGGGCCATTCCCGGCTCTCCCAGGCCCTGCGGATGGCGTCGACGGCGGCGCGCTGGCGCTCGGGGTGGCGACCCGCCAGGTGCTGGCCAGGACGGCGCCGAGGCCGGGGCGGTGGAAGTCGGGGCGGTGGTCGGGGCGGGCGACGGCGTTCATGGAGGGTCTCCTGTTCCTGGAGTCGCTGTTGCTTGAGTCGCTGTTCCTGGAGTCGCTGTTCCTGGAGCGGCTCTTCCGGGATGGCTCCACCGTCTTCCCTCAACCATGCTTGAGGTCAAGGGGCTTCGCCGTGGGAGACTTCGCGCCATGATCCTTCGCCCCGCCACCCGCGCCGAACTGCCCGCCGTCCTCGCCCTGCTCGCCGACGAGGACGAGGTCGTGGACCCCGCGTCGATCGTGGTCACCGCGGCGTACGAGCGGGCCTTCGCGTCCATCGGGGCCGATCCGCGCAACGAGATGCTCGTCCTGGCGGACGGGGATCTCGTCCTGGGCTGCCTCCAGGCCACGTACGTTCCGGGGCTCGGCAAGGGCGGCGCCGAGCGGGCCCTGATCGAGGCGGTCCGGATCAGGGCCGACCGGCGGGGCGGCGGGCTCGGCCGGGAGCTGATGGAGCGGGCCGTGGCGCGGGCGAAGGAGCGCGGCTGCGCGCTCGTCCAGCTGACCAGCGACAAGCGGCGGACGGACGCCCACCGCTTCTACGCCTCGCTGGGCTTCGCCCGCAGCCACGACGGCTTCAAGCTGGCCCTCTAGCCCGCGCTAGCCGAGGAGGTGGCCGCCTCCGTCGACGAGGAGCACCTCGCCGGTGATGTACGAGGAGTGGGCCAGGTCGAGGACGGCCCCGGCGATGTCCTCGGGGCGGCCGACCCGGCGCAGCGGGACGACCCCGGCCACGTGCTCCTTGGCGGCCTCGGCGCCCTCCACCCCGTCGAACCAGGGGGTGTCGATGAGGCCGGGCGCGACCGCGTTGACGCGGATGTCGGGGCCGAGGGTCTTGGCGAGGAGCTTCGTCATGTGGTTGACGGCGGCCTTGGAGACGGCGTACGGGATGGAGCTGCCGCCGGGCCGGACGCCGGCCTGGGAGGAGACGGTCACGACGGCGCCGCGGGTCTTCCGCAGGTGCGGGACGGCGGCGGTGACGGTCTGCCAGACGCCGATGACGTTGACGTCGTAGAGGTGGCGCCAGACCTCGGGCGAGGCGGCTTCGAGGTCGTCGTGCGGGATGAACCGGGTGGTGCCCGCGCAGTTGACGAGCAGGTCGAGCCGTCCGTACGCCTCCACGGCCGCCGCGACGAGTCCCGTGGCCTGGGCCTCGTCGGCGACGTCGGCCCGGACGTAGACGGCGTCCGGCAGTTCGGCGGCGAGGGCCCGGCCCGCCTCGACCGAGCGCCCGGAGTTGACGACGACCCGGTAGCCGGCGTCGGCGAGCCGTCGGGCGACGGCGGCTCCGATGCCGGAGGACGAGCCGGTGACGAGTGCGACGCGCTGTTCGCTCATGCTGTGCTGTTCTCCATGTCCCCCTGTCGCGCCCGGCCGATCATGCCAGACCCCCATCGTTCACCGAAACTGAATCCTCGGACCAAGAAGATCTAAGTGGACCTTCACGGTCATGCGCACACAGACTTCTCGAATGAACACTGAACGCCCCTTCGGGCGCGCCCTCTGCGCGATGATCACCCCCTTCGACGCCGCCGGCGGCCTCGACCTGGACGCGGCGCGCGCGCTCGCCGTCCGCCTCGTCGCGGAGGGCTGCGACGGCCTCGTCCTCAACGGCACGACGGGCGAGTCCCCGACGACGACGGACGCGGAGAAGGCCGCGCTGATCCGCGCGGTGCGGGAGGCGGTCGGCCCCGGCCCCGCGGTCCTCTCGGGCATCGGCACCGCCGACACCCGGCACACGGCGGAGCTCGCCCGGCAGGCCGAGGAGGCGGGCGCGGACGGGCTGCTCGTCGTCACCCCGTACTACAGCCGTCCCCCGCAGGCGGCCGTCGAGGCGCACTTCCTGAAGGTCGCCGACGCGACCGGACTGCCGGTGATGGTCTACGACATCCCCGGCCGCACCGGCACCCGGGTCGAGCCCGCGACGATGCGGCGGCTCGCCCGGCACCCGCGGATCGTGGCGGTGAAGGACTGCGCGAACGACCTGCTCGGCTCGGCCCGGCTGATCGCGGAGACGGGGCTCGCCTACTACTCGGGCTCCGAGGAGCTGAACCTTCCGCTGTACGCGGTGGGCGGCGCCGGCTACGTCAGTACGGTGGCGAACGTGGCGCCGCGGCAGCTGCGCGCGGTCCTCGACGCCTTCGACGCGGGCGACACGGCGGGCGCGGCCCGGCTCAACGCCCGCTGCTGCCGCTGACGGAGCTGATGATGGCCTCGGGCCTGCCGGGCACGGTGACCGCGAAGGCGCTCCTCGGCGGCCCGGTGCGCGAACCGCTGCAGCCCGCCGACCGGGAGACGGCCGACGGGCTGCGGGCGGCGCACGGGGCGCTGGTGGACGCCTGATCAGTTGTGGCTGTGCAGGACGTCGTTGAGGCCGCCCCAGACCGCGTTGTTCGGGCGGGCCTCGACGGCGCCGGTGACCGAGTTGCGGCGGAAGAGGATGTTCGAGGCGCCGGAGAGCTCGCGGGCCTTCACGATCTGGCCGTCGGGCAGGGTGACCCGGGTGCCGGCGGTGACGTACAGACCGGCCTCGACGACGCACTCGTCGCCGAGCGCGATGCCGACGCCCGCCTCGGCGCCGATGAGGCAGCGCTCGCCGATCGAGATGACGACGTTGCCGCCGCCGGAGAGCGTGCCCATGGTGGAGGCGCCGCCGCCGATGTCGGAGCCGTTGCCGACGACGACGCCGGCGGAGATGCGGCCCTCGACCATGGAGGTGCCGAGGGTGCCGGCGTTGAAGTTGACGAAGCCCTCGTGCATGACGGTGGTGCCGGCGGCGAGGTGGGCGCCGAGGCGGACGCGGTCGGCGTCGGCGACGCGGACCCCGGCGGGCACGACGTAGTCGGTCATGCGGGGGAACTTGTCGATCGAGGTCACCTGGAGGTGCAGGCCCTCGGCGCGGGCGTTGAGCCGGACCTTCTCGATGTCGTCGACGGCGACCGGGCCGAGCGAGGTCCAGGCGACGTTGGCGAGCAGGCCGAAGACGCCGTCCAGGCTCTGGCCGTGCGGCTTGACCAGCCGGTGGCTCAGCAGGTGCAGGCGCAGGTAGGCGTCGTGGGCGTCGAGCGGCTTCTCGTCGAGCGAGGCGATGACGGTGCGGACGGCGACCACCTCGACGCCCCGGCGGGCGTCCACGCCGAGGGCCTTGGCGGCGCCCTCGCCGAGGGCGTTGACGGCCTCTTCGGGGTGAGGCGCTCGGTGCCGGCGGGGCCGGCCGCGTCGGTCAGCTCGGGGGCGGGGAACCAGGTGTCGAGAACGGTGCCGTCGCCGGCGATGGTGGCGAGGCCGGCGGCGACGGCGCCGGTGGTGCGAGGAGCAGTGGTCATGACGGAAAACCTAACCGGCGGGCCCCCGCCCGGGCCAACCGGTCTCAGGTGTCGGTCGGGTGCGTCGGCGGTTCCGACGAGGCCGTGAGCGGCGGATTCGGTCCTTCGTTCAGGACCCGCGCCAGTACGAGACGCACGTACTCCTCGTCGTAGGCGCCGTCGGTGAGCAGGACCTGGAGGCAGACGCCGTCCATGACGGCGACCAGCGCGCGGGCGCTCAGGGGGTCGGTGCGGTGGGCCAGGGCGGCGACCACGGACTCGTTCCACTCGGCGGCGACCGGGCGCAGGGCGGGGCGGCGCAGGGCGGCGAGGTAGAGCTCGTACTCCAGCTCCACGCGCGCGCGTTCGCCGCCCAGCCACTCCCCAGGAGCCGGGCGAGCGCGGTGGCGAGGCCGGTGTCCGGGTCGGTGAGGGCGGGGTGCTCGCGGAGCAGCCGCCCGAAGCCCTCGTTGGCCTCGCGGAGCGCCGCGACGAGGAGTTCGTCGAGGGAGGCGAAGTGGTACGTGGTGGAGCCGAGCGGCACATCGGCCTCGGCGGCCACCGTGCGGTGGCTGAGGCCGTCGATCCCGGCGCGTCCGACGACGGCGAGGGCCGCGTCCACGATCCGCTCGCGCCGCCCGGGGTCGTACCGCCGGGTCCGCGCCATCAGTGCGCGCCCCCGAGGTTGAGGACGGCGACCCCGGCGATGATGAGGACGATCCCGGCGATCTTGGCGGGGCCCAGGCTCTCGCCGAGGAAGAGGTAGCCGATGAGGGCGACCGCGGCGGTGCCGACCCCGGACCAGATGGCGTAGGCCGTGCCGACCTGGAGCGTCTTGAGCGCACGGGCCAGGAGCGCGAAGGCGAGGAGATAGCCCGCGCCGGTGACGAGGGAGGGCCAGAGCTTGCTGAAGCCCTCGCTGTACTTCATCGAGGTGGTGGCGAGTATCTCCGCCGCTATGGCGCCCGCGAGCAGTCCGTAACCCATGCGTACGAGCGTACACAGCGATGTGTACGGCCGTACGCTGCGGGCCCGTGTTCCTGGCGCGCCCCGCCCCTATACCGTGTTCCGGTCACCAGTTCGGGGACGAGGGACAGGACACGGGGAGCGGGGCATGGCGCAGGGCGAGGGGTGGGGACCGTACGGGAACGCGGCCGGAGGGCCGGGCGCGCCCGGGTGGGGCGGCTGGATGCCCCCGCCGCCGAAGCCCGGGGTGATCCCGCTGAAGCCGCTCACCCTCGGTGAGGTCCTCGGTGGCGCGACGTCGACGATCGGGCGGTACAAGGGCCCCGTCATGGGCCTGGCGGCGGCGGTCTTCGGGGCGTACACGCTGCTCGTCGGCCTCGCCGTCGCCGTCGCCCTGTCCGGGGTCGCCGGCCGGCTCGACGAGCTCCTGGACCTGGCCGACCAGCCCGGCGCCCAGGAACCGGCGTGGCACGAGGTCCGGCCCTCTTCATCGCCTTCGCCCTCGTCGCGGCCGTCGCCGTGATCGGCTACGTGCTCGCCGTCGCGACCGTCCAGGCGGCCATGCTCACCGTCCTCCAGGACGCGGTCCTGGGCCGCCCCGCGACCTTCGGCTCCGTGTGGCGCCGGACGCTCCCCCGGATACCGGCCCTCATCGGCACGAGCCTGCTCACCGGGCTGATCGCCATGGTCCCGGTGCTGCCGGCGCTGATCCTCTTCGTGATCGGCGTGATCGGCGCGTCGGCCTCCGCGGCCGGCGACAGCGACGAGTTCGCCGGCGCCTTCATCGGCTTCGGCGTCCTGGCCTTCCTGCTGGCCGCCGTCCCGTCGGTCTGGCTCTGGGTGAAGTTCAGCCTCGCCCCCGCGGCCGCGGTCTTCGAGAAGCAGGGCCCGATCCGGGCGATGCGCCGCTCCTCGCAGCTCGTCCGCGGACGCTGGTGGCCCGTCCTCGGCATCTCCCTGCTGGCCGCCCTGATCGCCGGGGTCGCGGCCGGGGTGATCCAACAGCTGTTCAGCATGATCGGGCTGTTCCCCGCCATGGCCGCCACCGTGCGGCTCGGCACCGACCCGAAGCCCTCGGAGGTCCTGTCCGCCCTCGCGCTCTACATCGCGATCACCATGGTGGGCCAGCTGATCGGCTACCTGATCCAGACCACCTTCCCACCCCTGGTCAACGGCCTGCTCTACGTCGACCAGCGCATCCGCAAGGAGGACCTCGCCCCGGACCTGGCCCGGGCGGCGGGGGTGCTCTGAGCAACGGGAACGGCCGCGCCCCGAAGGGCGCGGCCGTTCTTCCGTACCTCTGCGATCAGACGTTGAAGCCGAGCGCGCGCAGCTGCTCGCGGCCGTCGTCCGTGATCTTGTCCGGGCCCCACGGGGGCATCCAGACCCAGTTGATCTTCAGCTCGCTGACGATGCCGTCCGTCGCGGACTTCGCCTGGTCCTCGATCACATCGGTCAGCGGACAGGCCGCCGACGTCAGGGTCATGTCCAGCGTCGCGACGTTCGAGTCGTCGATGTGGATGCCGTAGATCAGGCCCAGGTTGACGACGTCGATCCCCAGCTCGGGGTCGACGACGTCGTACAGCGCCTCACGGACTTCTTCCTCGGAGGCCGGCTTCATCGTGGCCTCGGCGTTCTCGGTCATGCCGACTTCCTCTCCGCGTCACCCAGCGCCTGGGCGGTCGCGTCCTTCCACGCCATCCAGCTGAGCAGCGCGCACTTCACACGGGCCGGGTACTTGGAGACTCCGGCGAACGCGACCGCGTCCTCCAGGATCTCCTCCATCGCGTCGTCCGGCTCGATCTGGCCCTTGGACTGCATCAGCTCCAGGAAGGTGCCCTGGATCCTCTGCGCCTCGGCCAGCTCCTTGCCGACGAGCAGCTCGTTGAGGACGGAGGCCGAGGCCTGGCTGATGGAGCAGCCCTGGCCCTCGTACGAGACGTCCTCGATGCGCGAGCCGTCGTACTTCACGCGGAGCGTGATCTCGTCGCCGCACGTCGGGTTGACGTGGTGCACCTCGGCGTCGCCGTCCCGAAGACCGCGCCCGTGCGGGTGCTTGTAGTGGTCCAGGATGACGTCCTGGTACATCGAATCCAGCTTCACGAGCCGTTCCCCTAGCCGAAGAAGTTACGGACGTGCTCCAGCCCCTCGACCAGGGCGTCGACCTCGGCCGGAGTGGAGTACAGATAGAACGACGCTCGCGTGGTCGCGGGAATTCCGTACCGCAGGCAGACCGGCCGCGCGCAGTGGTGGCCGACCCGGACCGCGATGCCCTGCTCGTCGAGGACCTGGCCCACGTCGTGCGGGTGGATGTCGCCCAGCGTGAAGGAGATCGCCGCGCCGCGTCCTCGGCCGTGGTGGGGCCGATGATCCGCAGGTCCGGGACCTCCTGGAGGCGCCGGACGGCGTACTCGGTGATCGCGTGCTCGTGGCGCGCGATGTTCTCCATGCCGATCGCCGACAGGTAGTCCACGGCCGCGCCGAGGCCGACGGCCTGGGCGATCGGGGGCGTACCCGCCTCGAACTTGTGCGGGGCCGGCGCGTACGTCGAGGAGTGCATCGAGACGGTCTCGATCATCTCGCCGCCGCCGAGGAAGGGCGGGAGGTCCTCCAGGAGCTCCTGCCGTCCCCACAGCACGCCGATGCCGGTCGGGCCGCACATCTTGTGGCCGGTGAAGGCCACGAAGTCGGCCTGGAGCGCCTGCACGTCCAGGACCATGTGCGGGGCCGCCTGGGAGGCGTCGATGCAGACGAGCGCACCGACCTCCTGGGCGCGGCGGATGATCGTCTCCACCGGGTTGACCGTGCCCAGCAGGTTCGAGACCAGCGTGAACGAGACGATCTTGGTCTTCTCGGTGATGACCTCTTCGATGTTGGAGAGGTCGAGGCGGCCGTCGTCGGTGAGGCCGAACCACTTCAGCTTCGCGCCCGTGCGCTGCGAGAGCAGCTGCCACGGCACGATGTTGGAGTGGTGCTCCATCTCCGTGATGGCGATCTCGGTCTCGTGGTCCACGCGGTAGGGCTCGTCGGCCCAGCCCAGCATGTTGGCCACGAGGTTCAGCGACTCGGAGGCGTTCTTCGTGAAGATCACCTCGTCGCGGCTCGGCGCGTTGATGAAGGCCGCGATCTTGTCACGGGCGCCTTCGTAGAGCGCCGTCGCCTCCTCGGCCACCGTGTAGACGCCGCGGTGGACGTTGGCGTTGTGACGCTCGTAGTACGCGTTGAGCGCGTCGAGGACCTGCCGCGGCTTCTGCGAGGTCGCCGCGGAGTCGAGGTACACGATCTTCTTGCCGTCGTGGACCACGCGATCCAGGAGCGGGAAGTCCTTGCGGATCGCCTCGGTGTCGAGGAGGCCGGTCAGCCCCTGATGGGCGGAAGTCACGCGGATGCGCCACCCTTCACGTACTTGTCGTAGCCCTCGTTCTCCAGCTGGTCGGCGAGCTCGGCGCCGCCGGACTCGACGATGCGGCCGTTCGCGAACACGTGAACGAAGTCGGGCTTGATGTAGCGCAGGATGCGCGTGTAGTGGGTGATCAGCAGGGTGCCGACCTCACCGGTCTCGCGGACGCGGTTGACGCCCTCGGAGACGATGCGCAGGGCGTCGACGTCGAGGCCGGAGTCGGTCTCGTCGAGGATCGCGATCTTCGGCTTGAGGAGCTCCAGCTGGAGGATCTCGTGGCGCTTCTTCTCACCGCCGGAGAAGCCCTCGTTGACGTTGCGCTCGGCGAAGGCCGGGTCCATCTGGAGCTGCTCCATCGCGGACTTGACCTCCTTCACCCAGGTGCGCAGCTTGGGGGCCTCGCCGCGGACGGCGGTGGCGGAGGTGCGCAGGAAGTTGGAGACCGAGACGCCGGGGACCTCGACCGGGTACTGCATGGCCAGGAAGACGCCGGCGCGGGCGCGCTCGTCGACCGACATCTCCAGGACGTCCTCGCCGTCGAGGGTGACGGTGCCGCCGGTGATCGTGTACTTCGGGTGGCCGGCCAGCGAGTACGCCAGGGTCGACTTGCCGGAGCCGTTGGGGCCCATGACGGCGTGGGTCTCGCCCTGCTTGATGGTCAGGTCGACGCCCTTGAGGATCTCGCGGGGGCCGTTCTCCGCCTCGACGGAGACGTGCAGGTCGTGGATTTCAAGCGTAGCCATGGGTGACTCAGGACTCCTGGGTGACGGAGACGAGCACATCGTCCCCTTCGATCTTTACGGGGTATACGGGGACGGGGCGCGTCGCGGGAAGGCCGGAGGGCTTGCCGGTGCGCAGGTCGAAGCTGGAGCCGTGCAGCCAGCACTCGATCGCGCAGTCCTCGACCTCGCCCTCCGAGAGGGAGACGTTCGCGTGCGAGCAGATGTCGTTGATCGCGAACACCTCGCCCTCGGTGTGCACGACCGACACCGGCGTGCCGTCGACCTCGACCCGCTTCGGGGTGTCGGCCTCCAGCTCGCTCAGCGCGCAGACTCGTACGAAGGCCATCAGACGGAGGCCTCCAGCTCGGCCTCGATCTTGGCGAGGAGTCGCTCCTGGACGTCCGGCAGACCGATCTGCTGGACGAGCTCCGCGAAGAAGCCGCGGACGACGAGGCGGCGGGCCTCGGCCTCCGGGATGCCGCGGGCCATCAGGTAGAAGAGCTGCTCGTCGTCGAAGCGGCCGGTGGCCGAGGCGTGACCGGCGCCGGCGATCTCGCCGGTCTCGATCTCCAGGTTCGGCACGGAGTCGACCCGGGCGCCGTCCGTGAGGACCAGGTTCCGGTTGAGCTCGTACGTGTCGGTGCCCTCGGCGGCGGCCTGGATGAGCACGTCGCCGATCCAGACGGCGTGCGCGTCCTGGCCCTGCAGCGCGCCCTTGTAGGCCACGTTGGACTTGCAGTGCGGGGTGTTGTGGTCGACCAGGAGGCGGTGCTCCTGGTGCTGGCCCGCGTCGGTGAAGTACAGGCCGAAGAGCTCGGCCTCGCCGCCCGGCGCCGCGTACTGGACGCGCGGGTGGATGCGGACGACGTCGCCGCCGAAGGTGACGACGACCGACTTGAAGGAGGCGTCGCGGCCGACCAGCGCGTTGTGCTGGGCGACGTGGACGGCCTTCTCGTCCCAGTCCTGGACGGAGACGACGGTCAGCTTGGCGCCGTCGCCGAGGACGTAGTCCACGTTGGCGGCGAGCACGGCGTCGCCGGTGTGGTCGATGACCACGACGGCCTCGGCGAAGGCGCCGAGCTCGATCACCTGGTGGCCGAAGGCGACGCCGCCCTGGCCGTGCACGGCGATGCGGATCGGCTCGGTGAGCACCGCCTCCTTGGCGACGGTGACGACCGAGGCCTTCTCGAAGGAGGAGTACGCCTGGGCGGCGACGCGGTCGACGGGCGTGCCGGCCTTGCCGAGGCGCTCGTCGTCGCGGCCGACGGTCTCCACGGTGACGCCCTCGGGGGCCTCGACCTCGACCTTGACGCCCTCGCCGGAGGCGACGGCGGTGCCGTCGTGGAGTCCGCGCAGGCGCTCCAGCGGGGTGAACCGCCACTCCTCCTCGCGGCCGTGCGGGACGGGGAAGTCCGCGACGTCGAAGGACGGGGGCGCGCTCATGCGCGTGGCGACGGTGGACTCGGCGGCCACCGCGATCGAGCCGGCGGTGGTGGAACCCGCCGGGATGTTCTGAGCCTCAGCCATGGCTGTCGTGTTGCTCTCTTCCTGCGTACGTGTGAGTCGGTCGCTGCGGGTGCGGTGGCTGTTAGCCGACCGCGCCTTCCATCTGCAGCTCGATCAGCCGGTTGAGCTCCAGGGCGTACTCCATGGGGAGCTCCTTGGCGATGGGCTCGACGAAGCCGCGGACGATCATCGCCATGGCCTCGAACTCGGTGAGGCCGCGGCTCATCAGGTAGAAGAGCTGGTCCTCGGAGACCTTGGAGACGGTGGCCTCGTGGCCCATGGAGACGTCGTCCTCGCGCACGTCCACGTAGGGGTACGTGTCGGAGCGGGAGATCGTGTCGACGAGCAGCGCGTCGCAGAGGACGTTGGACTTGGCGCCCGGGGCACCCTCGCCGATCTCGATGAGACCGCGGTAGGAGGTGCGGCCGCCGCCTCGCGCCACCGACTTGGAGACGATGTTGGAGGAGGTGTTCGGGGCCATGTGGACCATCTTGGCGCCGGCGTCCTGGTGCTGGCCCTCGCCCGCGAAGGCGATGGAGAGGGTCTCGCCCTTGGCGTGCTCGCCCATGAGGTAGACGGCCGGGTACTTCATGGTGACCTTGGAGCCGATGTTGCCGTCGACCCACTCCATGGTGGCGCCCTCGTAGGCGACGGCGCGCTTGGTCACCAGGTTGTAGACGTTGTTCGACCAGTTCTGGATGGTCGTGTAGCGGCAGCGGCCGCCCTTCTTCACGATGATCTCGACGACCGCGGAGTGCAGGGAGTCCGAGGAGTAGATCGGGGCGGTGCAGCCCTCGACGTAGTGGACGTAGGCGTCCTCGTCGACGATGATCAGCGTCCGCTCGAACTGGCCCATGTTCTCCGTGTTGATGCGGAAGTAGGCCTGGAGCGGGATCTCGACGTGCACGCCCTTCGGCACGTAGATGAACGAGCCGCCGGACCACACGGCCGTGTTCAGGGAGGCGAACTTGTTGTCGCCGACCGGGATGACGGTGCCGAAGTACTCCTTGAAGAGCTCCTCGTGCTCCTTCAGCGCGGTGTCGGTGTCGACGAAGATGACGCCCTGCTCCTCCAGGTCCTCGCGGATCTGGTGGTAGACGACCTCGGACTCGTACTGGGCGGCGACACCGGCGACGAGGCGCTGCTTCTCCGCCTCCGGGATGCCGAGCTTGTCGTACGTGTTCTTGATGTCCTCCGGCAGGTCCTCCCAGGACTCGGCCTGCTTCTCGGTGGACCGCACGAAGTACTTGATGTTGTCGAAGTCGATGCCGGAGAGGTCCGAGCCCCAGGTCGGCATGGGCTTCTTGTCGAAGAGGCGCAGACCCTTGAGACGCAGCTTGAGCATCCACTCGGGCTCGTTCTTCTTCGCGGAGATGTCGCGGACGACGTCCTCGTTCAGTCCGCGCTTGGCCGCGGCGCCGGCCGCGTCGGAGTCGGCCCAGCCGTACTCGTACCGACCCAGGCCCTCGAGCTCGGGGTGGCTGATCTCGGTGGTCATGCGGGGTTCCTCCCGGCCGTGCTTGCGGATGCTGATTCGGTGGTCTGTGGGGCGCTGTGCGGGATGAACGTGGTGCAGACGCCGTCACCATGCGCGATGGTGGCGAGACGCTGGACGTGCGTTCCCAAGAGGCGGGAGAAGAATTCCGTCTCCGCCTCGCACAGCTGGGGGTACTGCTCGGCGACGTGGGCGACCGGGCAGTGGTGCTGGCAGAGCTGCTCGCCGACCGGCGCGTTCCGCGCAGTGGCAGCGTACCCGTCCGCCGTGAGGGCCTTGGCCAGGGCCTCGGTCCGCCGGGCGGGCTCGGCCGACTCGACGGCCTCACGGTACGCCCCGGCCTGGGCCTCGATCCGGTCGCGGGCGAAGGCGGCGACGGCCGCCTCTCCCCCGGCGTTGCGCTCGATCCAGCGGAGCGCCTCGACGGCGAGGGAGTCGTACGACTGGTCGAAGGCGTCCCGGCCGCAGTCGGTGAGCGCGAAGACCTTCGCGGGGCGCCCGCGGGACCGGGTCCCGTAGACGCGCTTCTCGCGGGCCTCGACGACGTTCTCGGCGACCAGCGAGTCGAGGTGGCGGCGGACGGCGGCCTGGGTGAGGCGGAGCCGTCCGGCCAGGTCGGCGACGGTCGACGGCCCGTGGTCCAGGATCGACCGCGCGACCCGGTTGCGCGTGGAACGCTCTCGGGTCGCGAGTTCCTCCACCGGAGCCGCGCCAACGTTTTTCACAACGCCATTGTTGCGTAATTAATCGGGGAGTGACAAGCGGCGTCCTGACCGGCGACGATGTCGTGCGTCACTCAGGTAAGGCTTACCTGACCTGCGGAAACGATCATTCGTGGGACGCATCGCGGCCGTCCCGACCAGCGGTTTCCCAGCCCTCCGCCGGCTCCGTCGGCACGGCCACCGTCCGGCCCGCCCCGCTCATCAGACGGCGGAACAAGGCCGCGTCACGGACCGCCTCGACGCCCGGATCGTTGTTGAAGTAGACGTACGCGTCGGCCCCCTCCGGCCAGCCCCCGGCGATCCGCCCGGCCCACCCCTCCAGCGCCCGGCGGCCGTACGCGGGCCAGGGCCGGGCCCGGCCCTCGTGCAGCCGCAGATAGCACCAGTCCGCCGTCCGCCACAGCGGCGTCACCGGCCTCGACCGCCGGTCCGCCCAGCAGAGCGCGGCGCCCCGCTCCCCAGCACCGCCTCCGTCCGGTCCGTCCACCACGAGGCGTGCCGGGGCTCCACGGCGACCCGCACCCCGCCGGGAAGCAGGCGAGGACCGCGTCGAGCAGCCCGGGTCGGCCCGCAGCGACGGCGGGAACTGGAGCAGGACCGGACCGAGCCGGTCCCCGAGCCCCTCCGCCCGTTCCATCAGCCGCGCCACCATCCCCTCCGGCTCCCGCAGCCGCTCGACGTGCGTCAGCCGGCGGTTCGCCTTGACCGCCATGACGAAGCCCTCGGGCGTCCGCTTCCGCCAGGCGGCGAAGGTGTCGCGCTCGGGCAGCCCGTAGAAGGCGCTGTTGTTCTCCACGGTGGCGAACCGGCGCGCGTACTCCTCCAGCCAGAGCCGCTGCGGCACGCCCTCGGGATAGAACGTGCCCCGCCAGTCCTTGTACTGCCAGCCCGAAGTGCCCACGAAGACCGTCATACGGGGCCCCTGCCCCGTCCGCGCCCGCTCATCCGGCACCGCCCGGTCCCGCGCCGGACTCCCCTCGCCGGGGGCGCGGCCCGTCCCGTACCGGCGGGTCCTCAGACTTCCCGCATGCACGGGAAGCCCGCACCGAGTGAATCCGCAGACACCGCCGTCCGCGTCCGCGGCCTGGTCAAGCGGTACGGCGCCAAGACCGCCGTCGACGGCCTCGACCTCGACGTCCGCACGGGCACCGTCACCGCCGTCCTCGGCCCCAACGGAGCCGGCAAGACCACCACCGTCGAGACCTGCGAGGGCTACCGCAGGCCCGACGCCGGCACCGTCCGCGTCCTCGGCCTCGACCCGGTCGCCGACGCCGCCGCCCTGCGCCCCAGGATCGGCGTGATGCTCCAGTCCGGCGGCGTCTACTCCGGCGCCCGCGCCGACGAGATGCTCCGCCACATGGCGAAGCTGCACGCCCACCCCCTCGACGTGGACGCCCTGATCGAACGGCTCGGCCTCGGCTCCTGCGGCCGCACCGCCTACCGGCGCCTCTCCGGCGGCCAGCAGCAGCGCCTCGCGCTCGCCATGGCCGTCGTCGGCCGCCCCGAGCTCGTCTTCCTCGACGAGCCCACCGCCGGACTCGACCCGCAGGCCCGCCGCGCCACCTGGGACCTCGTCCGCGAGCTGCGCGCCGACGGCGTCACCGTCGTCCTCACCACGCACTTCATGCACGAGGCGGAGGAGCTCGCCGACGACGTCGCCATCGTCGACGCCGGCCGGGTCGCCGCCCAGGGCAGCCCCGACGAGCTGTGCCGGGGCGGCGCCGAGAACACCCTGCGCTTCACCGGCCGCCCCGGACTCGACCTGGGCTCCCTGCTCAAGGCGCTGCCGGACGGCTCGGCCGCCGTGGAACCGCTCCCGGCACGTACCGCATCACCGGCACCGTCGACCCCCAGCTGCTCGCCACGGTCACCACCTGGTGCGCCCAGCACGGCGTCATGCCCGACGGCATCTCCGTCGAACGCCACACCCTCGAAGACGTTTTTCTGGAGCTCACCGGCAAGGAGCTGAGGTCATGAAGTCGGGCGCCACACAGATCTGCCGGGGGTCCGGGGGTCGCCCCCCGGGCAAGCACAGCCTGGAACTGACCGGCAAGGAGCTGCGGTCGTGAGCACCGGTACCTACTCCCCGAAGCCGGGGGCCGCCCCGTCGGGCGGATGATCGCCGCGCAGACCGCCCTGGAGACCAGGATGCTGCTGCGCAACGGCGAGCAGCTGCTCCTGACGGTGATCATCCCCTCGCTGCTCCTGGTGCTGTTCTCGACGGTCGACGTCGTCGACACCGGGACGGGCGAGGCCGTCGACTTCCTCGCCCCCGGCGTGCTCGCGCTCGCCGTGATGTCCACCGCCTTCACCGGGCAGGCCATCGCCACCGGCTTCGAGCGGCGGTACGGGGTGCTCAAGCGCCTCGGCGCCTCACCGCTCCCCCGCTGGGCGCTCATGACCGCCAAGACGCTCTCCGTCCTGGTCACCGAGGTCCTCCAGGTCGTGCTCCTGACGGTGATCGCCCTGGCGCTCGGCTGGTCCCCGCACGGCAACCCCCTGTCCGTCCTGCTGCTCCTGGTCCTCGGCACGGCCGCCTTCTCCGGGCTCGGCCTGCTGATGGCGGGCACCCTCAAGGCCGAGGCCACCCTCGCCGCCGCGAACCTGGTCTTCCTGCTGCTCCTGGTGGGCGGCGGGGTGATCGTCCCGATGGAGAAGTTCGGCGCCGCCGGCGACGTGCTCGCGCTGCTGCCGATCTCCGCGCTCTCCGACGGCCTGCGGGACGTGCTCAGGGACGGGGCCGCGATGCCGTGGGGCGACGCGGGGATCCTGGCCGTCTGGGCGGTCCTGGGGCTCGGGGCGGCGGCGCGGTTCTTCCGCTGGGAGTAACCGTAAGGTTCCGTTCCGCCATATACGCCCCCCTCGTGAAAGCGCGCACAAGCGCCGCCCTACGATAAGGCCCGTGCAGACCCCCCTCGCCTTCATCGCCCAGCGCTGGACCCCGTCCCCCCGGACGCTCCGGCGCGCCGCGCTCTCCGCCGTCGTGATGAGCGTGCTGATCATCGTGACCGGCGGCGCGGTCCGGCTGACCGGCTCCGGCCTCGGCTGCGACACCTGGCCGAAGTGCACGGACGACAGCCTGATCGTCACCGCCGAGCAGGGCTTCCACGGCTACGTCGAGTTCGGCAACCGGATGCTGACCTACGTCCTGTCGGCCGCCGTCGGCTGGGCGATCATCGCGGCCCGGTCCACCAAGCCGTGGCGCCGCGGTCTGACCCACTGGACCTGGGCGCAGTTCTGGATCGTGATGAGCAACGCCGTCATCGGCGGCATCACGGTCTGGATGGGCCTCAACCCGTGGACGGTCGCCGGCCACTTCCTCGCCGCGAACTCCCTGCTCACGGTCGCCGTCATCACCTGGCACCGCACCGGCGAGGGCGACACCGCCCCCCGGCCCCGCGTGCCGCGCCCGGTCCGCAAGCTGTCCTGGGCGATCACGATCGTCTCCGCCCTGCTGATCACGCTCGGCACCACGGTCACGGGCGCCGGCAAGCACGCGGGCGACAGCAGCGACGTCCCCCGCATGCCCTGGGACTGGACGAACGCCGCCCACGTCCACGCCGTCGCCGCCTGGATCGTCTGCGTCCTCGCCGTCGCCATGTGGCTGGTCCTGCGCGTCGTGGACGCCCCGGACGACACCCGCGCCCGCGCCCGCGACCTGCTGATCGTGCTGCTCGGCCAGGGCGTGATCGGTTACGTGCAGTACTTCACCGGGGTCCCCGAGCTCCTGGTCGCCGCCCACATGCTCGGCTCCTCGCTGATGTGGATCGCCGTTCTGCGCCTCGCCCTGAGCCTGCGCGAGCGCCCGCTCGTCACGGCCGGGATCCCGGCCCAGGCGGACCCGGAACTGGCGAAGGCCTGACGGTCCGGGCGAGGCCGTAGACGCGGCGGGCGTTGTCCGCCGCGATCATCGCCGCCACCCGCTGCGCGTCCGTACGGGACCAGGCGCCGTCCAGGACCCATTCGCCGAGCACCCGGGTGAGCGCCGAGCGGAACGTGCCGGCCGCGACCACGTGGAGCTCGGGGAGCCCCGGGCGCCGCTGGAGAACAGCAGCTTGCCGAACGGCGCGCGTTCCAGGACCTCGGCGAGGACGGCCGTCGCGCGGGCCCCGGTGTGGGCGAGGACCGGGCCGAGGTCGGCGTACACGTGCGGGTGGAGCCCGGTCAGGTGGGCGGCCGCGCGGTGGTGCGGATAGCGGTGCAGCAGCACCAGGTCGGCGCCGAGGCCCGCGGTGGCGGCGGCGAAGCCGTCCAGGGCGGCCGGGTCCTCCGTGTGCAGCTGGAGGGGCGCCCGGCGGTCACCGCGATCCACAGCAGATGGCGCAGCAGGACGGGGTCGGTGAGCCGGTCCCCGGCCGCGCGGGCGGCGAGCCAGCGCCCGGCGGCCCCGCGCACCTCTCCGGGGCCCGGCGGCACGGGCAGGGCCGCGGGCCCGCCGCGCACCCGGAGGCCGAACTGAACGCGACGGCGTCGGCGGCGGCCCCGTGGACGGCCTCGGCGAGGTCGGCGAGGAAGGCCTCGACGGTGCCGGAGGCGTCGGCGACCCGTTCGGCGAGGGGTTCGAGACGGACGACCTCGTGGGCCTCGGCGGCGGCCGCGCACCGAGCTCGGCCGGACGGGTGAGGTCGCCGGGGAGTCCGGTGTCGACCAGATAGGTGGAGATCCCGGAGGCGCGCAGGAGCCGGCGGCCCGCCTCGGCGGCGCCGAGTTCCCGGCGGCGGGCGAGGTAGCGGGCGGGCGGGCAGTGCGGTTCCAGGCCCAGGAGCGGCGGGCACCAGCGGCGCACCGCGAAGCCGGTCTGGGTGTCGAAGAAGGTGGTGCCCGGGGCGGGCGGCCCGGCGGACCCGTCCGGACGACCGCCCGGATGGGCGCCGAGCTGGGCCTCGAAGGTGCCGAGGCCGAGCTCCGTACGGAGCACTCCGTGGCAGTGCTGGTCCACCAGGCTCGGCATGTCGATCATCTCGGGGGGCTCCCTGTGTGGACGTGTCTCCACACGTCCTAACGGGTGAGCCCCGCGCGAGGTTGTTGCCTCGGCCCTCGTCGGCCGACGCCGGCCGGTCTCAGCCGTTGGCGGGGCCGCCGATCTGGATGCCGGCCATCCGGGTCCACTCGTACGGGCCGGTGGCGACCTTGGCGGCGAACTCGCCGTCGAACTCCTCGTGGAGGGTCAGCCCGGCCTTCTCGGCGGCCTGCTGCGCGATCGCGTACGACTTCGCGACGAGGTCGCCCCAGCCGCCGTCCGTGCCGACCAGGACGATCCGGGTGCCCGCCTGGCCGATGTGCGCGAGGTGTCCCTCGGCGCCGCCGTGCGCCTTGGAGAAGGCCTGGATCTCCTTGGCGAGCCGGGCCGCCCTGCGCTCTTCCTGCTTCGTTTCTGCCATGACACGGATGCTACCGATCGGTAGGACGAACGGCGACGGCCGGGTCACGTGGCCTATCCCACGCGACCCGGCCGTCGAGCCGGTCTGATCATCTGAGCGCTAGCGGAGGAAGGGATCCACCGCGACCGCCACGAAGAGCAGCGAGACATAGGTGATGGACCAGTGGAAGAGGCGCATCTCCTTGAGCTTGGCGCCCGTCACCTCCGCCTTGGCGCGGTGGAGGAGCGCGTGCGCCTCCCACAGCCAGAAGCCGCCGGTGAGCAGCGCCACCGCGGTGTAGAACCAGCCGGTGTAGCCCAGCGGGGTGAGCAGCAGGGAGACCGCGACCATCACCCAGCTGTAGATCACGATCTGCTTGGCGACGACCTTGTTGGAGGCGAGGACCGGCAGCATGGGCACGCCCGCGCGCGCGTAGTCGTCCTTCACCTTCATCGACAGCGGCCAGTAGTGCGGCGGCGTCCAGAAGAAGATGACGAGGAAGAGGATGACCGCGGCCCACGACATCGAGTTCGTCACGGCCGACCAGCCGATGAGCACCGGCAGACAGCCGGCGATGCCGCCCCAGACGATGTTCTGGGCGGTGCGCCGCTTGAGGATCATCGTGTAGACCACGACGTAGAAGAGCAGCGCGCCGAGCGAGAGGGCCGCGGACAGCCAGTTGACGAGCAGCCCGAACCAGAGCGTGGAGACCACGGCGAGGGTCAGTCCGAAGACCAGGCCCTCGCGCGGGGTGAGCACGCCGGTGACGAGCGGACGCTGCGAGGTGCGGTCCATCAGCGCGTCGATGTCCCGGTCGATGTACATGTTCAGCGCGTTGGCGCCGCCCGCGGAGAGGTAGCCGCCGAAGCAGGTGGCGAGCACCAGCCACAGGTCCGGCACGCCCTGCTCGGCGAGGAACATCACCGGAACGGTCGTGATGAGCAGCAGTTCGATGATCCGCGGCTTGGTCAGCGCCACGAATGCCTTGACGCGGGCCCCGAACGGCCGATGGCCCCCCGGGCTGGGAGTCAAGACGACCCCTGCGGGTCGGGACTCGACGGCCGTCACGCACACCCCTGACAGAGAAATTCCCAGCAAGCTCCCCGCGTGAAGACGGGGTAAAGCTTGCGCGTACCACGCCACTGTAGACGTTGCCCAGACGCCGATCTTCGCGGGGTGGGGTCGTGTTGGCGCGGTACGTCCCAAGGGTGGACACGGTTCTCGGACGGGTCCGGGCGCGCCCCGGGAGGCGAACGCCCCCGACCACCGGCAGTCTTGCTGTGTGCATGCATTTCTCCGCTCATTTGAGGGGCATGGACACGAAAAGAGGGGCGTTCCGCGGGGGTAGGCTCGACAACGCCGGTACACCCTCAGTCACCGGCTCAAGACATGTGGAGAGGAGCCCTGACCCAGGGTGAGCACTAAGCCGACCACCACAGACCTCGAGTGGACCGAGTTGGACCAGCGGGCCGTCGACACCGCCCGCATCCTGGCCGCGGACGCCGTACAGAAGGTCGGCAACGGCCATCCCGGTACGGCGATGAGCCTGGCGCCCGCCGCGTACACCCTCTTCCAGAAGGTGATGCGGCACGACCCCGCCGACCCCGAGTGGGTCGGGCGCGACCGGTTCGTCCTCTCCGCCGGGCACTCGTCCCTGACCCTCTACACCCAGCTGTACCTGGGTGGCTTCGGTCTCGAACTGGACGACCTGAAGTCCTTCCGCACCTGGGGCTCGAAGACCCCCGGCCACCCGGAGTACGGCCACACCGCCGGCGTCGAGACGACCACGGGCCCGCTGGGCCAGGGCGTCGCCAACGCCGTGGGCATGGCGATGGCCGCCCGCTACGAGCGCGGCCTGTTCGACCCGGAGGCCGCCACCGGCGCGTCGCCGTTCGACCACCGGATCTACGTGATCGCCGGTGACGGCTGCCTCCAGGAGGGCATCTCCGCAGAGGCGTCCTCGCTCGCGGGCCACCAGAAGCTCGGCAACCTGATCCTGCTGTGGGACGACAACCACATCTCGATCGAGGGCGACACCGAGACGGCCGTGTCCGAGGACACGATGAAGCGGTACGAGGCGTACGGCTGGCACGTCCAGCGCGTCGAGCCGCAGGCCAACGGCGACCTGGACCCGGCCGCGCTGTACGCCGCGATCAAGGCCGCCGAGGCCGAGACCGGGCGTCCGTCGTTCATCGCGATGCGCTCGATCATCGCCTGGCCCGCGCCGAACGCGCAGAACACCGAGGCCGCGCACGGCTCGGCGCTCGGCGACGAGGAGATCGCGGCCACCAAGCGGGTCCTGGGCTTCGACCCGGAGCAGACCTTCGAGGTCTCCGACGAGGTCATCGCGCACACCCGCGCGCTGGGCGACCGCGGCCGCGAGGCCCGCGCCGCCTGGGACAAGCAGCTCGCCGAGTGGCGCACGGCCAACCCGGAGCGCGCCGCCGAGTTCGACCGCGTCCAGGCGAACGAGCTGCCCGCCGGCTGGGCCGAGAAGCTCCCGGTCTTCGAGCCGGGCAAGGGTGTCGCCACCCGTGCCGCCTCGGGCCAGGTCCTCAAGGCGCTCGGCGCGGTCATCCCGGAGCTGTGGGGCGGCTCGGCCGACCTCGCCGGCTCGAACAACACGACGATCGACAAGGACTCGTCGTTCCTGCCCGAGGGCAACCCGCTGCCGGAGGCCGACCCGTACGGCCGCACGATCCACTTCGGCATCCGCGAGCACTCCATGGCCGCGGAGATGAACGGCATCGCGCTGCACGGCAACACGCGCGTCTACGGCGGCACCTTCCTGGTGTTCTCCGACTACATGCGCAACGCGGTGCGCCTGTCCGCGCTGATGCACCTGCCCGTGACGTACGTCTGGACGCACGACTCGATCGGTCTGGGCGAGGACGGCCCGACGCACCAGCCGGTGGAGCACCTGGCCTCGCTGCGCGCGATCCCCGGTCTGAACGTGGTCCGTCCGGCCGACGCCAACGAGACGGCGATCGCCTGGCGCGAGATCATGCAGCGCCACACCAAGGTGTTCGGCAAGGGGGCCCCGCACGGCCTCGCGCTGACCCGCCAGGGCGTGCCGACCTACGCGCCGAACGAGGACACGGTCAAGGGCGGCTACGTGCTGTTCGACGCCGAAGGCGGCGAGCCGCAGGTGGTCCTGATCGGTACCGGTTCCGAGGTGCACCTGGCCGTCGAGGCCCGCGAGCAGCTCCAGGCCGCCGGCGTCCCGACCCGTGTGGTCTCGATGCCGTCCGTGGAGTGGTTCGAGGAGCAGGACCAGGCGTACAAGGACTCGGTCCTGCCGCCTTCGGTGAAGGCCCGGGTCGCGGTCGAGGCCGGCATCGGCCTCACCTGGCACAAGTACGTCGGTGACGCCGGCCGGATCGTCTCCCTGGAGCACTTCGGTGCCTCGGCGGACGCGAAGGTCCTCTTCCGCGAGTTCGGTTTCACGCCGGAGGCGATCGTCGCCGCCGCGCGGGAATCTCTCGACGCCACCGCGCGCTGACGCGAATACGTACGACTTAATGGAGATGCAATTCTCATGACAGACGCTCTCAAGCGCCTCTCCGACGAAGGCGTCGCGATCTGGCTGGACGACCTCTCGCGCAAGCGGATCACGTCCGGCAACCTGGCCGAGCTCATCGACCAGAGCCACGTGGTCGGTGTGACCACGAACCCGTCGATCTTCCAGAAGGCCATCTCGTCGGGTGACGGCTACGAGCAGCAGCTCGTGGACCTCGCCGCCCGCAAGGTGACCGTCGACGAGGCCATCCGCATGATCACGACGGCGGACGTCCGTGACGCCGCCGACATCCTGCGGCCGGTCTTCGACGCGACCGACGGCCAGGACGGCCGGGTCTCCATCGAGGTCGACCCCCGTCTCGCCCACGAGACGGCCGCCACCATCGCCGAGGCCAAGCAGCTGGCCTGGCTGGTGGACCGCCCCAACACCTTGATCAAGATTCCGGCCACCAAGGCGGGTCTGCCGGCGATCACCGAGGTCATCGGCCTCGGCATCAGCGTCAACGTGACGCTGATCTTCTCGCTGGAGCGCTACCGCGCGGTCATGGACGCCTACCTGGCGGGTCTGGAGAAGGCCCGCGAGCGCGGCCTCGACCTCTCCAAGATCCACTCGGTGGCGTCCTTCTTCGTGTCCCGCGTGGACACGGAGATCGACAAGCGCCTGGACGGCATCGGCACCGACGAGGCCAAGGCGCTCAAGGGCAAGGCCGCCCTGGCCAACGCCCGTCTGGCCTACGAGGCCTACGAGGAAGTCTTCTCCTCGGACCGCTGGGCCGCCCTCGACAAGGCGCAGGCCAACAAGCAGCGTCCGCTGTGGGCCTCGACCGGCGTCAAGGACCCGGCGTACAAGGACACGCTGTACGTCGTGGACCTGGTCGCGCCCGGCACGGTGAACACCATGCCGGAGGCCACCCTGGAGGCCACCGCCGACCACGGCGAGGTCACCGGCGACACCATCCGCGGCACCTACGAGCAGTCGCGGGCCGAGCTGGCCGCCGTCGAGAAGCTGGGCATCAGCTACGACGACGTCGTCCAGCTCCTGGAGGACGAGGGCGTCGAGAAGTTCGAGGCGTCCTGGAACGACCTGCTCAAGTCCACCGAGGCGGAGCTCGCGCGCCGCGGATCTTCGGAGGCGTAAGCACTTTGAGCGCAGTCCACGGAGCCAACCCGCTCCGTGACGCCGCAGACCGACGGCTCCCGCGCATCGCGGGGCCGTCGGGTCTGGTGATCTTCGGCGTCACGGGCGATTTGTCCCGTAAGAAGCTGATGCCCGCCGTCTACGACCTGGCCAACCGCGGCCTGCTGCCGCCGGGCTTCTCGCTCGTGGGCTTCGCCCGCCGCGAGTGGGCGGACGAGGACTTCGCGCAGGAGGTCTACGAGGCCGTCAAGCAGCACGCGCGCACCCCCTTCCGCGAGGAGGTGTGGCAGCAGCTGATCCAGGGCATGCGGTTCGTCCAGGGCGACTTCGACGACGACACGGCCTTCGAGCAGCTCAAGAGCACGATCGAGGAGCTCGACAAGGCGCAGGGGACGGGCGGCAACTTCGCCTTCTACCTCTCCGTGCCGCCGAAGTTCTTCCCGCTGGTCGTCCAGCAGCTCAAGAAGCACGGCCTCGCCGACCAGAAGGACGGCTCCTGGCGCCGTGCGGTCATCGAGAAGCCCTTCGGCCACGACCTGGTCTCCGCCAAGGAGCTCAACGAGGTCGTCCACGAGGTCTTCCCGCCCGAGGCGGTCTTCCGGATCGACCACTACCTCGGCAAGGAGACCGTCCAGAACATCCTGGCGCTCCGCTTCGCCAACACCCTCTTCGAGCCGATCTGGAACCGGTCGTACGTCGACCACGTGCAGATCACCATGGCCGAGGACATCGGCATCGGCGGCCGCGCCGGCTACTACGACGGCATCGGCGCCGCCCGTGACGTCATCCAGAACCACCTGCTCCAGCTGCTCGCGCTGACCGCGATGGAGGAGCCCGCCTCCTTCGACGCCGACGCGCTGGCCGCCGAGAAGACCAAGGTCCTCGGCGCGGTCAAGCTGCCCAAGGACCTGGGCAAGTCCACGGTCCGCGGCCAGTACGCGGCCGGGTGGCAGGGCGGCGCGAAGGCCGTCGGCTACCTCCAGGAAGACGGCATCAACCCGCAGTCGAAGACCGACACCTACGCGGCCATCAAGGTGGAGATCGACAACCGCCGCTGGGCGGGCGTCCCCTTCTACCTGCGGACCGGCAAGCGCCTGGGCCGCCGCGTCACCGAGATCGCGGTCGTCTTCCAGCGCGCCCCGCACTCCCCTTCGACCACACCGCGACCGAGGAGCTCGGCCGCAACGCCATCGTGATCCGCGTCCAGCCGGACGAGGGCGTGACGGTGCGGTTCGGCTCCAAGGTGCCCGGCACCCAGATGGAGATCCGGGACGTGTCGATGGACTTCGCCTACGGCGAGTCCTTCACCGAGTCCAGCCCGGAGGCGTACGAGCGGCTCATCCTCGACGTCCTGCTCGGCGACTCCAACCTCTTCCCGCGCGTCGAGGAGGTCGAGCTGTCCTGGAAGATCCTCGACCCGATCGAGCAGTTCTGGGACACGCACGGCAAGCCCGCCCAGTACGAGTCCGGGACCTGGGGCCCGGTCGAGGCGGACGAGATGCTCGCACGAGACGGCAGGAGCTGGCGCCGGCCATGAAGACCGACCTGACGGACACCACGTCCTCCAAGATCAACAAGGCGCTGGTGCTCGGGCGGCGGGCGATCGGCACGCCGGCCGTCGGCATGGTGCTCACCCTCGTGATCGTCACCGACGAGGAGAACGCCTACGACGCGCTCAAGGCGGCCAACGAGGCGTCCCGCGAGCACCCCTCGCGGACCCTCGTCGTCATCAAGCGGGTCTCGCGCTCCCCGCGGGACCGCGCGACGGCGCGGCTCGACGCCGAGGTCCGCCTCGGCGCCGACGCCAGCACCGGCGAGACGGTGGTGCTCCGGCTGTACGGCGAGGTCGTCGACCACGCCCAGTCGGTGGTGCTGCCGCTGCTCCTCCCGGACGCCCCCGTCGTCGTCTGGTGGCCGGTGAACGCGCCGTCCGACCCGGCGAACGACCCGCTGGGCGCGCTCGCCCAGCGCCGGGTGACCGACACGTACTCCGCCGAGCAGCCCATCCAGGAGCTGACCGCTCGCGCGGACGCGTACACCCGGGCGACACGGACCTCTCGTGGACCCGGATCACCCCGTGGCGTTCGATGCTCGCCGCCGCGCTCGACCAGGTCTCGTGCGAGGTCACCTCGGCCGAGGTGGAGGGCGAGGAGTTCAACCCGAGCGTCGAGCTGCTCGCCATGTGGCTGGCCGACCGGCTGAAGGTGCCCGTGCGGCGCTCGAAGTCGGCGGGCCCCGGTCTCACCTCCGTACGGATGGAGACCAACGCCGGCCCGATCGTGCTCGACCGGCCGGACGGCTCGCTCGCCACGCTGTCCATACAGGGCCAGCCGAACCGTGCCGTGGCGCTCAAGCGCCGCGAGACGTCCGAGCTGATCGCGGAGGAGCTGCGCCGCCTCGACCCGGACGACACCTACGCGACGGCGCTCAAGTTCGGTCTGGAGCGACTGGACGAGGAGGCGGCGACGACCGCGCCCGAGACCCTCGTCGACACGGTCGTGGAGACGATCGTGGAGGACGTGGCGGAGGCGGCCGAGGAGAAGGCCGTCGGGAGCGGGCCGCCGGGAGAAGGGCGCCGGGGAGAAGGCCCCCGCCTCCAAGCCCGCCTCGAAGAAGGCCCCGGCCAAGAAGGCGGCGGCCAGGTGAGCGCCCCCCAGCTGGTCGTCCACCGCGACAAGGAGCTGATGGCCGAGGCCGCCGCGGCCCGGCTGATCACCAAGATCGTGGACGCCCAGGCCGCCCGCGGCTCCGCCTCGATCGTGCTGACCGGCGGCCGCAACGGCAACGGCCTGCTCGCGGCGCTCGGTTCGGCGCCCGCGCGGGACGCGGTCGACTGGTCGCGGCTCGACCTGTGGTGGGGCGACGAGCGCTTCCTGCCCGAGGGCGACCCCGAGCGGAACGTCACCCAGGCCCGGGAGGCGCTGCTCGACCGGGTGCCGCTCGACCCGGCCCGGGTGCACGCCATGCCGGCCTCGGACGGTCCGTACGGCGGCGACGTCGACGCGGCGGCCGAGGCCTACGCGGCCGAGCTCGCGGCGGCCGCGGGTCCCAGCGACCACGGCGGGTGCCGACCTTCGACGTGCTGATGCTGGGCGTCGGCCCGGACACCCACGTGGCCTCGCTCTTCCCCGAGTCGCCGGCGGTCCGCGAGACCGGGCGGACGGTGGTCGGGGTGCGCGGCGCGCCGAAGCCGCCGCCGGTCCGCGTCTCGCTGACGCTTCCGGCGATCCGGGCGGCGAAGGAGGTCTGGCTGCTCGCGGCCGGCGAGGACAAGGCGAAGGCCGCGGCCGTCGCGCTGTCCGGCGCGGGCGAGGTGCAGGCCCCGGCGGTCGGCGCCCACGGCCGCTCGCGGACGCTGTGGCTGCTCGACGCGGCCGCCGCGTCGGAGCTGCCGCGGAGCCTGTACCCGCCGGCTTCGGCCTGATCCGGCCGGCCTGATCCTGCGGTACGGAGGCCCGGTTCACCTTCGGTGGGCCGGGCCTCCGGCGTGTGTACGGGCTCGTGCGCGGGCGTGTGCGCGGGCTCCAGGAACGGCGCGAGGAGCCCCGGTACGGCCTCGGCGGCGAAGGCCAGGCCCTGGCTCTCGCCCGCGTCGAGGACGTCGTACGCGCCTCGCCCGCCGCCGTCGTGGCGGTGAGGGTCAGGACGCCGGCGCGCCGCTGGAAGTACGACTGCTTGACGGTCCAGCCGATGACGCCGGAGCGCTGGAGGGCGACCGTCACCCGCCGGATCGCACCCGAACGGGTGAGCAGGTAGCCGCCGGTGACGCCGTGCCCGAGGGAGCGGTACGCGTCGCGGGCGAGGAGCACGGCGAGCGGGGTGAGGACGAGGGCGCAGCCGGCCGCCGCGTACAGCAGGACCGGCGTCAGGAACAGGCCGAGGACGGCGAGGACCGCGGCGGGTCCGAGGGCGCTCCACAGGGCCCGGCGCAGCCTTCGGGCGCGGGCGGCCCGGGGTGGGCGGCGAGGGGCGCGGCGGTCGGCGGCTCGGGCTCGCGCAGCACGAGGGCGGCGACCCGCCCGGCGTGCTCCCGGGGACGGCCGGCAGCAGGTTCTTCAGGTCGCCGTGCTTGTCGTCGTCGTCCTGGGCGAGGCCGGTGGCGACGGCGTCGACGCGGGCGGCCCCGAACAGCCGCACCCCGAGCGGCTCGACGAGCTCGATCCCGCGCAGCCGGCGCTCCTCCAGGGTGACCGAGCGGGCGGTGAACAGACCGCGGCGGACCCGGAGGGTGCCGCCGGGCTCGCGCTCCAGGCGGTAGTTCCACCACATCTCGACCCAGAGCCCGAGGGCGCCGACGGCCCCGACGGCGGTGGCGAGCAGGATCAGGTCGACGATCGTCCAGACGAGGGAGACCTCCCGGAAGCGGTCCCCTATCCAGTCGACGACCTCCCTCTGGGCGCCGAACCAGTCGCTGACCTGCAGGGCGCCGCCGACCGCCGCGCCGCCGAGGGCGGGGGCGAGGAAGGTGACGGGGCGTAGCGGATCCAGCGCGGGTCGAGGGTGGCCAGGGCGCTGTCCGGGCCGGGCTCCCCAGGGCCGGCGGTGCCGGCGAGGAGTTCCCGGCGGAGCCGCTCGCCCTCGGCGCGGGTGACCAGGTCGAGTTCGAGGGTGGACTCGCCGCCGGTGTGCTCGCCGGTGCCGATGCGGACCTTGACGAGGCCGAGGAGGCGCTGGAGGGGTTGGCGGTGAGGTCGACGCTGCGGATCCGCTCCGGGCCAGGAGCGGCGCTTGAGCAGCAGCAGTCCGGTGTGCAGGTCGACCCGGGCGGGTCCGACGCGGTAGCGGGTGCGGCGCAGCCGGACCCAGTCGGCGGCGGTGCCGGCGAGGACGAGCAGGAGGGCTCCGGCGAGGACCCAGGCGACGGCCTGCCACAGGGGCCGGCCTCCCGAGAGGAAGGCCACGGCCGGGAGGGCCGCGCCGCCGCCACCCCGCAGAGGACGGCGGCCCCGGCGAGCAGGGTCCGCGGGTCGAGCCGCCGCCACTGCTCCTCGCTCATGTGGCGTCCCCGGGGTGGCCCGGGTGAGGAGGGTGAGCCGCTCGGCGAGCTCGGCGGCGAGCTCGTGGTCGAGCCCCTCGATGCGGAGCGCGCCCTTGGCGGAGGCGGTGGTGACGGTGACGGTGGCGAGCCGGAAGGCCTGCTCCAGCGGGCCGCGTACGGTGTCGACCGTCTGGATCCGGGACATCGGGGCGATCCGCCACTCCTGCCACAGGGCCCCGCTGCGCACGTAGACGGCCTCGTCGGTGACCTCCCAGCGGTGCACCCGGAACCACCAGGCGGGGAAGAACGCGGTGCAGGCCAGGCCGAGGGCCGCCACGATCCCGGCCGCGAGCAGCAGCCAGGGCCCGGCGGACCCGGTCAGCGCGCCGAGCACGGCCAGGACCACCACCGGGACGGCGGTGGTCACCAGGAGGCGGCTGCGCCACCAGGCGACGGCCCGCCCGTCCACGGCGTTCCTGGGCGGCCGCAGCCGCACCGCGCCCTCCCCGTCACGGGTCTACCGTCCGCGCAGCGAGCGGTAGGCCGAGACGAGTCCGGCGGTGGAGCTGTCGAGCCGCTCGCCGCCCTCGCCCTCCGTCAGGACCGGTTCGATCTTCTTGGCGAGGACCTTGCCGAGCTCGACGCCCCACTGGTCGAAGGAGTCGATGTTCCAGACGGCGCCCTGGACGAAGACCTTGTGCTCGTAGAGCGCGATCAGCTGGCCGAGGACGGAGGGGGTGAGCGCGTCCGCGAGGATCGTGGTGGTCGGGTGGTTGCCCTGGAAGGTCTTGTGCGGGACGAGTTCCTCGGCGACGCCCTCGGCCCGTACCTCCTCGGGCGTCTTGCCGAAGGCGAGCGCCTGGGTCTGGGCGAAGAAGTTGGCCATGAGCAGGTCGTGCTGGGCGACGAGGCCGGGCAGCAGGTCGTCGACGGGCCGGGCGAAGCCGATGAAGTCGGCCGGGATGACCTTGGTGCCCTGGTGGATCAGCTGGTAGTAGGCGTGCTGTCCGTTGGTGCCGGGGGTGCCCCAGACGACGGGTCCGGTCTGCCAGTCGACCCGCTCGCCCTCGCGGTCCACCGACTTGCCGTTGGACTCCATGTCGAGCTGCTGGAGGTAGGCGGTGAACTTGGACAGGTAGTGGGAGTACGGCAGGACGGCGTGCGACTGGGCGTCGAAGAAGGCGCCGTACCAGACGCCGAGGAGGCCGAGGAGCAGCGGCGCGTTCTCCTCGGGCGGGGCGGTGCGGAAGTGCTCGTCGACGAGGTGGAAGCCGTCGAGCATCTCGCGGAAGCGCTCCGGGCCGATGGCGATCATCAGGGAGAGGCCGATGGCGGAGTCGTAGGAGTAGCGGCCGCCGACCCAGTCCCAGAACTCGAACATGTTGGCGGTGTCGATGCCGAACTCCTCGACCTTCTCGGCGTTGGTCGAGAGGGCCACGAAGTGCTGGGCGACGGCCTCCTGGCCGGCCCGCAGCTCGGTGAGGAGCCAGTCGCGGGCGGAGGTGGCGTTGGTGATCGTCTCGATGGTGGTGAAGGTCTTCGAGGCGACGACGAAGAGGGTCTCGGCGGGGTCGAGGTCGCGGACGGCCTCGTGGAGGTCGGCGCCGTCGACGTTGGAGACGAAACGGAACGTCAGGTCCCGCCGGGTGAAGGAGCGCAGGACCTCGTAGGCCATGGCGGGGCCGAGGTCGGAGCCGCCGATGCCGATGTTCACGACGTTCTTGATCGGTCTGCCGGTGTGGCCGGTCCACTCGCCGGCGCGGACCTTGTCGGCGAAGGCGCCCATCTTGTCGAGGACGGCGTGGACGCCGGGGACGACGTTCTCCCCGTCGACCTCGATCACGGCCCCGCGGGGGGCGCGCAGCGCGGTGTGGAGGACGGCGCGGTCCTCGGTGGTGTTGATCTTCTCGCCGCGGAACATGGCGTCGCGGAGCTCGGCGACGCCGGTGGCGGCGGCGAGTTCGCGCAGCAGGGTCAGCGTCTCGTCGGTGACGAGGTGCTTGGAGTAGTCCAGGTAGAGGTCGCCGACCCGCAGGGTGAGGTCGGTGCCGCGCGCCGGGTCGGCGGCGAACAGTTCGCGCAGGTGGGTCTCGCCCAGCTGCTCACGGTGCTTGCCGAGGGCCGCCCACTCGGGCAGCCGGTTGAGCCTGGTACGGCCTTCGGTAGTCATCTCGGACATCGCCCATTCCTTCTCAATACTGCTTGTCTGCCCCGCTGCACCCCCAACCTAATTGATCAGGGAGCGGGCGACGGGAAGGCGGTCGGAACGCCGAACGGGCCTGGCCCGCGAACCGAGTTCGCGGGCCAGGCCCGTTCGTCACACCGTCACACCGGACGTCAGATCTCGCCGCGCAGCTTGGCGAGCGCCTCGGCGAGGATCGCCTCGCCGTCCGCGTCGCTGCGTCGCTCCCGCACATAGGCGAGGTGGGTCTTGTACGGCTCCGTGCGCGGCGGGTCCGGCGGATTGTCCCGGTCCTGGCCCGCCGGGAAGCCGCAGCGCGGGCAGTCCCAGGTGTCCGGGACCGCCGCGTCGCTGGCGAAGCTCGGCTGTGTCTCGTGCCCGTTCGAGCACCAGAAGGAGATGCGGAGGCGCGGTGCCGACTCGCCCCGCTCGGCCTCCCCCATCGGCCCCGCTCCGACCCGGCTTCCCCGGATCGCGTTGCCACTTGCCACGGTCGTAACTCCCTGCGTGATGGTGCTCGAAGATGCCCCAGTCTACGTAAGGCCCAACGCGCGTCCAGTGGTTGGAGTTACCCGTCCAGCTTCATCAGCAGACCGAGCACCACAATGCACGCGAACCAGCACAGACCGACCACGACCGTGATCCGGTCCAGGTTCCGCTCGGCGACCGAGGAGCCGCCGACGGAGGACTGCATGCCGCCTCCGAACATGTCGGAGAGGCCGCCGCCCTTCCCCTTGTGCATCAGCACGAGCAGCATCAGCAGCGCGCTGAAGACGATCAGGGCGATCGAGAACCCCATAACCACGGCTGGACCAACTTCCTCGGACTTATACGGACGGGGGCCGGGCACCTGCCCGACCCCCGCAAGGGTACGACGTAACTCCGCTACCGCATACTCACTGGTCGCGGAAGCGCACGATCTTGACGAACTCGTCGGCGTCCAGTGCGGCGCCGCCCACGAGGGCTCCGTCGACGTCCGGCTGGGCCATGATCGCGGCGACGTTCCCGGCCTTCACGGAGCCGCCGTACTGGATGCGGACCTTGTCGGCCAGCTCCTGCGAGTACAGCTCGGCGAGGCGGCCGCGGATCGCCCCGCAGACCTCCTGGGCGTCCTCGGGCGTGGCGACCTCGCCGGTGCCGATGGCCCACACCGGCTCGTACGCGATCACGATGGTCTCGGCCTGCTCGGCCGGGACGTCCTTCAGACCGCCGTCGATCTGCGCGAGGGTGTACTCGACCTGGTTGCCCGCCTTGCGGACGTCCAGGCCCTCGCCGACGCAGAGGATCGGGGTGATGCCGTGCTTGAAGGCGGCCTTCACCTTGGCGTTGCAGACCTCGTCGTTCTCGGCGTGGTACTGGCGGCGCTCGGAGTGGCCGACGGCGACGTAGGCGCACTTCAGCTTGGACAGCATCAGGCCGGAGATCTCGCCGGTGTAGGCGCCGGAGTCGTGCTCCGAGATGTCCTGGGCGCCGTACTTGATCTTCAGCTTGTCGCCGTCGACCAGGGTCTGGACGGACCGCAGGTCGGTGAAGGGGACGAGGACGGCGACCTCACAGGCGTCGTAGTCCTTGTCGGTGAGGGCGAAGGCGAGCTTCTGGACGTGGGCGATGGCCTCGAGGTGGTTGAGGTTCATCTTCCAGTTGCCCGCCATCAGCGGGGTGCGCGTGGTCATAAGGGGGTCAGTCCTCCAGTGCGGCGAGGCCGGGGAGCGTCTTGCCCTCGAGGTATTCGAGGCTGGCACCGCCACCGGTCGAGATGTGTCCGAATGCGTTCTCGTCGAAGCCCAGGGTGCGGACGGCCGCGGCGGAGTCGCCACCGCCGACCACCGTGAAGCCCGGGGCGTCGATGAGGGCCTGGGCGACGGCCCGGGTGCCCTCGGCGTAGTCGGGGTGCTCGAAGACGCCCATCGGGCCGTTCCAGAAGACGGTGGCGGCGTCGGCGAGCTTCGAGGCGTAGAGCTTGCGGGTCTCGGGACCGATGTCCAGACCCATCTGGCCGGCCGGCATGGCGTCCGCGGCGACGGTCTCCGGGTGGGCCGGGGCCTTGGTCTTCATGTCGGGGAACTCGGGCGCGACCAGGACGTCGACGGGGAGGACGAACTCCACGCCGCGGGCCTTCCCGCGCTCCAGGTACTCCTGGACCACCGGGATCTGGTCCTCCTGGAGCAGCGAGCTGCCGACCTCGTGGCCCTGGGCCTTGAGGAAGGTGAAGACCATGCCGCCGCCGACGAGGATGCGGTCGGCCTTCTCCAGGAGGTGGTCGATCACGCCGAGCTTGTCGGAGACCTTGGAGCCGCCGAGCACCACGGCGTACGGCCGCCGGACGTCCTCGGTGAGCTTCTTGAGGACGCCGACCTCGGTGGCGATGAGGTGGCCGGCGGCGTGCGGGAGGCGCGCCGGGAGGTCGAAGACCGAGGCGTGCTTGCGGTGCACGGCGCCGAAGCCGTCGCCGACGTACAGGTCGGCGAGGGCGGCGAGCCGGTCCGCGAAGGCGCCGCGCTCGGCGTCGTCCTTCGAGGTCTCGCCGGCGTTGAAGCGGAGGTTCTCGATGACGGCCACCCGGCCGTCGCCGAGACCGGCGACCGTGGCGGTGGCGGACTCGCCGACCGTGTCGGTCGCGAAGGCCACCTCGGCGCCGAGCAGCTCGCCGAGGCGGGCGGCGGCCGGCGCGAGCGAGAAGGCCGGGTCCGGGGCGCCCTTGGGGCGGCCCAGGTGCGAGGCGACCACGACGCGGGCGCCGGCGTCGGCGAGCGCCTTGACCGTGGGGACGACGGCGCGGATGCGGCCGTCGTCGGTGATGGTGGTGCCGTCGAGCGGCACGTTGAGGTCGGCGCGGACGAACACGCGCTTTCCTTCGACGCCCTCTTCGAGGAGCTCGTCGATCGTCTTCATCTGTTAACAGACTCCTTGGTACGCGGTGGAGCACACAAACAGGGCTCGCACAGCGCGGCATTGCGCTGCCCGAGCCCTGCTCACATCGAAAGCCTGCCCTGAACCCTAGAGCTTAGAGCCGGCCGCCGACGAAGACGGTGAGGTCGACGAGACGGTTGGAGTAACCCCACTCGTTGTCGTACCAACCGAGGATCTTGACCGTGTTGCCTTCCTGGACCATTGTCAGGGAGGCGTCGAAGGTGCAGGACGCGGGGTCGCCGACGATGTCCGAGGAGACGATCGGGTCCTCGGTGTAGAACAGGATTCCCTTGAGGTCGCCGTCGTCGGCGGCCTTCTTGAACGCGGCGTTGACCTCGTCCTTGGTGACCTCGCGGTCGAGGGTGACGACCAGGTCGGTGGCGGAGCCGGTCGGGACCGGGACGCGCATGGCGATGCCGTCGAGCTTGCCCTTGAGCTGCGGGAGGACCAGGGCGGTGGCCTTGGCGGCGCCCGTCGTGGTCGGGATGATGTTCTCCGCGGCGGCGCGGGCGCGGCGCAGGTCCTTGTGCGGGAAGTCCAGGATGCGCTGGTCGTTGGTGTACGCGTGGACCGTGGTCATCAGGCCCTTGACGATGCCGAAGTTCTCGTCGAGGACCTTGGCCATCGGCGCGACGCAGTTGGTGGTGCAGGACGCGTTCGAGATGACGGCGTGCTTCGCCGGGTCGTACTGCTCCTGGTTGACGCCCATGACGATGGTGATGTCCTCGTCGGTGGCCGGAGCCGAGATGAGGACCTTCTTGGCGCCGCCGGCGAGGTGCTTCGCGGCGTCGGCCCTCTTGGTGAAGATGCCCGTCGACTCGATGACGACGTCGACGCCCAGGTCGCCCCAGGGGATGTCCGCCGGGTCGCGCTCGGACAGCACCTTGATGGTGTGGCCGTCGACCGTGATGGTGTCGGCGGTGTGGGTCACCTCGGCCTTGAGGCGGCCCAGGATGGTGTCGTACTTGAGCAGGTGGGCGGTCGTCGCGGTGTCACCCAGGTCGTTGACAGCCACGATCTCGATGTCGGCACCCTGCTCAAGGAGCGCTCGGAAGTAGTTCCGGCCGATGCGGCCAAAGCCGTTGATGCCTACGCGGATCGTCACGAACCGATCTCCTCGTCAGCTAACGCCGGAGTGCTCGACGCCGGCGAGATTTTTGATTGTTTGGGATGTCCCCGACCGTTTACGACCCTACCCTCCCGGCCGCCGGTGAGTGACATCGTGCACAGCCGTACGTGCCCGAAAAGTGGCGGAAAACGGTCGACGGCCCGTACTTGTCAACGGGTACGGGCCATCTTGGGACCTTTGTCCCGACTACTCTCCGTCAGCGCCGGAGCGCTCCGAGGGCGCGGCCGAGGAGCCGGGCGCGCTCCGCCGTGCCGGGCACGTGCTCCAGGCCGAAGCCGAGGAGGACGGTGTCGCGGGTGGTGACCGCCGCCCGGGAGTGGAAGAGCGCCGCGGAGCGCGTCCAGTCGGAGGCGTTGCCGGGGCTGCCGGCCGGGGCGCCCGGGGTGGACCAGGCGCCGAGCGAGGTCTCGAAGCCCTCCGTCTCGGTGGTGGTCCCGGTGACGAGCCGGGTGTCGTCGACGAAGGCGCCCATCTCGCCCGTACCGGGGTCGGAGACGTACGAGATCGCGAGCTCGACCTTCTTGCCCGCCCAGGCGCTCAGGTCGACGGAGGCCTGCCGCCAGCCGTTGGAGGGGCCGGTGAAGGCGTTCCAGGCGCCGGTGGTGCCGGTGGGCGCGCAGCCGTCCTCGCCGACGGTGAGGTAGTGGGCGAGGAAGGGGTGGGCGCGGACGTAGTAGCCCTCGCCGCAGTCGGCCGGGGGCTGGGTGGAGGTGCCGCCGTTGCGGTCGGGCAGCGTGGTCCAGTCGTCCTGGCCGACGGTGTGGGCCTCGACGATGAGGTTGTCGTAGCCGGGCTCGGTGTCGTAGCTGACCTGGAAGTCCAGGCGCGGCCCCGACGCGGCGGCGACCCGGTGAGGTCGACGGTCCTGGCGAGCCGGGCCCAGTCGTCGTCGGCGTGCTGGACGGCCGCGAAGGACGAGCCCTCGGCGGGCTCGAAGGGGGTGCGGATGCCCGGGTAGTCACCGGCGGAGGCGCTGCTCGCGAACTGCGGGAACTGCTCCGGCTTCAGGGTGTCCGAGGTGACGGTGTACGCGCCCGCGTTGTCCAGCGGGTTGTCGGCGGCGGCGCCGAGCGTCGCGCCGGCTCCGGCGAAGGCGCCCGTGCCGGCGAAGCCGGGCGGGTTCTTGAGGCCCGCGCGGCGGTAGGCCCCAGGTAGTACTGGGCGAAGTCGTTGGACTCGGCCAGGCCGATCTGGGTGAGCCCGCCGGACTTCTCACCGGCGTTGATCAGCTTGCCGCCCTCGTTGAGGTAGGAGCGGACGGCGAGCTGGGCGGCCCCGGAGGGGCGTTCGGCGCCGGTGTACCAGACGACCGTGCGGAAGTGGGAGAGCACGCCGAGGGCGTCGGGGGCGCCCTGGGTGGCGACGTCCCAGACGGCGGCCGCGCGCTTGTTGTCGGCGAGCGCCTTCACATAGGCGGCGGCGTGCCGCGCGGCGGTGGTGCCGCCCTCGTCGGCGAGGACGAGCACGTCGCCGCGGGGGCGCTCGGCCACCTCGTAGGTGAAGGGGGCGGAGGCGGTGGCCCTGCCCTCACGGGTGCGGGCGGTGAACCAGACCTCGACGGAGTCGCCGGGACGGGCGCCCTCGACCCCGGCGCGGTACTCGTCGAAGTAGAGGTTGTCGTCGCCTCCGTAGGTCTCGCCGCCCTTCCAGGCCTCCAGGGCCTCGCTGTGGGTGCGGCCGCCGTTGATCCGGTACTTCAGGGTCTTGGCGCGCAGCGACTTGCGCGCGGTGACGGCGACCTCCTGGTCCCGGCCGCGGGCGTAGGAGGTGGTGAAGGTCTTCGGGGTGAGGTCGGGGGCGTCGATGCCGACCGGGGAGACGGGCCGGTCGGGGTGGGCGCTGGTCTCGGCGACGGCGAGCGCGAAGGGGATGTTCTTGGCGAACTCGGCCTGGATCAGCTTCTCGTCGTCCGGGAAGGTGAAGACGGAGGCGCAGTCGGCCGGGTTCCAGGCGTCGTTCGGGTCGACGCGGGAGGCGGTGGCGCAGGTCGACATCTCCGGGGTGAACATCTGCATCCCGTTGACGTTGGCGGCGTGTCCGTCCGCCTCGCCGTTGGTGATGTACAGCTCCGAGGAGACCTGCGGGCGGTAGCCGGGCACGGCGGATTTCTGCGGGGTGCCGGCGAGGGCCCTGAGGGCCACGTCGTCGGGGGTGTCGGTGGCGACCTGCCAGCCCACGCCGTACAGCAGGAGCTGGGCGGCCGAGTGGTAGTTGACCCCGTACGCGAAGCCGATGCGCTTCTCGAAGGCGTCGAGGGCCTTGGTCTCGGGCTCCGACATGGCGGTCTTGCCGCGGAAGGTCTCGTCGGTCGGGTCGGGGGACGAGCCCTCGTTGTCGTAGCCCCACTTGTAGGCGAAGTTGCGGTTGAGGTCGACGCCGTCGCCGGCGCCGATCTTCCCGTCGCCGTCGTTGTCGCGGAGGTTCTTCCGCCACTGCCGGTTGGCGGGGTCGGCGTGCGTGTAGTCGTAGCCGTCCGGGTTGGCGGAGAGCACGAACCACAGCTCGGTGGAGTCGACGATGCGGGTGATCCGCTCGTCCTTGCCGTAGTTGTCGAGGTAGTAGTGCATCAGCCGCCGGGTCATCTCCGGGGTGATCCACTCGCGCGCGTGCTGGTTGGACATGTACAGCGTGGCGGGCTTCGAGCCGTCCTTGGCGCGCGGGGCGCCCTTGGTCAGCTTGAGGGCGAGGATGTCCTGCCCTTGAGGGTCTTGCCGATGGAGACGACCTTGGTGAGGCCGGGGTTGGCCCGCGCGGTGTCCAGGATCTCCTGCTTGAGCCCGTTCGGGCCTCCGTACGGGCGGAAGACGCCGTCGCCCGCAGCGGCGACCCGCTTCTCGGCCTGGGCGCTGAGACGGTGCTCGGCGATCTCGACGCCCTGGCCGCGCAGCTGCCCGGCCTGCCGGCCGGTGAGGAAGAGCTCGACCGTCGCGGAGCCCTTCGCCGGGACCTGCTCGGTGAGTTCATGGGCGTCGGCGCCGGCGTCGAGGAGCAGCGGCACCTGCGCCTTGGTGACCACGGCGCGCCAGACCGAGAGGGCGTCGCCGCCGTCCCGGCCGTTCGGCTGCGCTCCGGCGACGGGTGCCGCCGCCACTCCGGCGATCAGCAGTGAAGCAGCGGCGAGGATCGATCTCGCTCTGCGTCTCATGAGCCCCCCTTGCTGTTGTCGGTCACGAAGGTGAACAGACGCCAGGCTCTTGGGCGCTCTTGGCACTGTCAAGGGTGCCTCGCGGGTGGACGAAAAAGCTGCCGGTGCCTCAGAAAGGCACCGGCAGCGCGGAGTTCACCGTTCCGTACGAACGTTCCGTACTCCGTACGGGGAGGGTCCCGTCAGCCGACGAGGCTGTCGTCCAGCTCCTCCGTCAGGTTGGACTCGGTCCCGGGATGCCCAGGTCCTGCGCCCGCTTGTCGGCCATCGCGAGGAGCCGGCGGATCCGGCCGGCCACCGCGTCCTTGGTGAGCGGCGGGTCGGCGAGCGCGCCCAGCTCCTCCAGGGAGGCCTGCTTGTGCTCCATGCGGAGCCGGCCGGCGGCGGCGAGGTGCTCGGGCACCTCCTCGCCGAGGATCTCCAGGGCGCGCTGCACCCGGGCCCCGGCGGCGACCGCGGCGCGGGCCGAGCGGCGCAGGTTGGCGTCGTCGAAGTTGGCCAGGCGGTTGGCGGTGGCGCGGACCTCGCGGCGCATCCTCCGCTCCTCCCAGGCGAGCACCGACTCGTGCGCGCCGAGCCGGGTCAGCAGGGCGCCGATCGCGTCGCCGTCGCGGACGACGACCCGGTCCACCCCGCACCTCGCGGGCCTTCGCCGCGATGGAGAGCCGGCGGGCCGCGCCGACCAGGGCGAGGGCCGCCTCCGGACCCGGGCAGGTCACTTCGAGGGAGGAGGAGCGGCCGGGCTCGGTCAGCGAGCCGTGCGCGAGGAAGGCCCCGCGCCAGGCGGCCTCGGCGTCACAGGTCGCGCCGGAGACCACCTGCGGGGAAGGCCCCGGATGGGGCGGCCGCGGCCGTCCACGAGACCCGTCTGCCGGGCCAGCTGGTCGCCGCCGGCCACCACCCGCACCACGAACCGCGAGCCGCGCCGCAGACCGCCGGGAGCCATCACGATCAGCTCCGAGCTGTGCCCGAAGATCTCCAGGATGTCCCGCTTGAGGCGGCGGGCCGCCATCGCGGTGTCCAGCTCCGCCTCGATCACGATGCGGCCGCTCACCAGGTGCAGCCCGCCCGCGAACCGCAGGATCGACGAGACCTCTGCCTTCCTGCAGCAGGTCCGGGTGACGGGAAGCCGGGAGATCTCGTCCTTCACCGCTGCCGTCATCGCCATGGGCCGATCCTTCCATGCATCCGAAAAATACGGTCGTACGCGGCGGCCAACAGCTCCGGGTCGTGCTTCGCGGAGCCGTCGGGCCGGGCCACCGGCGCCAGCTCGACCGCGGCGCCGAGCCGCTTGGCGGCATCGGCGAGGGACTCGCGGTCGGGCACGGCGGCCTCGTCGGCCAGCACCACGTCCAGGGCGAGTTTAGGGGCGTGTCGTCCCAAAACCTCCAAATGACGCTGCGGTGAGAAGCCCTCGGTTTCTCCCGGCTGCGGCGCGAGGTTCAGCGAGAGCACCTTCCGGGCCTTCGTCTCGGCCAGCGCGTCGAGGAGTTCGGGCACCAGCAGGTGCGGGATCACCGAGGAGAACCAGGAGCCCGGACCCAGGACCACCCAGTCCGCGTCCAGGACCGCGGCGACGGCCTCGGGCACGGCCGGCGGGTCGTGCGGCACGAGGTGCACGGACTGCACCTCGCCGGGGGTGAGCGCCACGGTCGCCTGGCCGCGCACGGTGTCCACGTCCTCAGGGCGCTCCGGGTCGTGGCCCCTGACCAGGGCCTGGAGCCCAGGGGCACGGCGGACATGGGCAGCACCCGGCCCTGGGCGCCGAGCAGCCGGCCGACCAGGTCGAGGGCCTGGACGGGGTCGCCGAGCTGCTCCCAGAGGGCGACGATCAGCAGGTTGCCGACGGCGTGGCCGCCCATCTCGCCCTTGGACTGGAAGCGGTGCTGGATGACCCTGGCCCAGGTCTGGCCCCAGTCGTCGTCGCCGCAGAGGGCCGCGAGCGCCTTGCGCAGGTCGCCCGGGGCAGCACGCCGAGCTCCTCCCGGAGCCGGCCGCTGGAGCCCCGTCGTCGGCGACGGTGACGACGGCGGTGAGGTCGCCGGTGATCCGGCGGAGCGCGGCGAGGGAGGCCGACAGGCCCATGCCGCCACCCAGCGCGACCACCTTGGGCTGGGTGCCGCGCCTGCGGAGCGTACGCCGCACCGCGAGGGTGGAGGTACGCCGACGGTACGGCTTCACTCGCGCCCCATGTCCCGGTGCACGACGACGGTCTCGACCCCTTCGGAGGCGAGGCGGGCGGCGAGGCGCTCGGCGGTGGCGACGGAGCGGTGCTTGCCGCCCGTGCAGCCCACGGCGATGGTCACGTACCGCTTGCCCTCGCGGCGGTAGCCCGCGGCGATCAGCTGGAGCAGCTCGGTGTAGCGGTCGAGGAACTCCTTGGCGCCGGGCTGGTTGTAGACGTAGTTCGACACCTCCTCGTTGAGGCCGGTGAAGGGGCGCAGCTCGGGGACCCAGTGCGGGTTCGGCAGGAAGCGCATGTCGACGACGAGGTCGGCGTCGACCGGCAGGCCGTACTTGAAGCCGAAGGACATGACGGTGGCCCGGAGCTCGGGCTCCTCGTCGCCGGCGAACTGGGCGTCCATCTTGGCGCGCAGCTCGTGGACGTTGAGGCTGGAGGTGTCGATCACCAGGTCGGCGTCGCCGCGCAGCTCGCGCAGCAGGTCGCGCTCGGCGGCGATGCCGTCGGTGATGCGGCCGTCGCCCTGGAGCGGGTGCGGCCTGCGGACCGACTCGAAGCGCCGGACGAGGGCCTCGTCGGAGGACTCCAGGAAGACGATCCGGCGGGTGACCTGCTTGGCGTCCAGGTCGGCGAGGGACTCCCTGAGGTTGTCGAAGAACTGCCGGCCGCGGACGTCCACGACGACGGCGATCCGGGCGACGTTGCCCTGGGAGCGGGCGCCGAGCTCCACCATGGTGGGGATCAGCGCGGGCGGCAGATTGTCCACGACGAACCAGCCGAGGTCCTCCAGACACTTCGCCGCGGTGGACCGGCCGGCTCCGGACATGCCGGAGATGATCACCAGCTCGGGAATGGCCGCCTCGGCGCCGTTGTCGCCTGCGGTCTCCTTCGTGCCCGTACTCACGTGTCCTGCTCCGTCTTCTCGGTCGTGCTCGTGGTGCGTGTCGCGCTCGGTCATGCGGTGGTGCCCCCGTCGTCTTCCATGATCTCTCCTGTGGCCGTGTTCACGGCGGGTGCGGCGGGGGCCGCCTGGGCCAGGGCCACGGCGACCGCCTCCGCGGTCTTCCGGCCGAAGCCGGGGACCTCACAGATCTGCTCGATTGTCGCCTGCTTCAGCCGCTTCACCGAGCCGAAATGCTTGATCAAGGCCTGCTTGCGCGACTCCCGAGGCCGGGGACCGCGTCGAGCGGGCTGGTCCGGAGGCGTTTGGTCCGCTTGGACCGCTGGTAGCGGATCGCGAAGTCGTGAGCCGCGTCACGCACCCGCTGGAGCAGATAGAGCCCTTCGCTGGAGCGGGGCAGCACCACCGGGTCGCTCTCGCCGGGCAGCCAGACCTCCTCCAGGCGCTTGGCGAGCCCGCAGACCGCGACGTCGTCGATGCCGAGCTCGTCGAGGGCGCGGCGGGCCGCGGCCACCTGCGGCTGCCCGCCGTCGACGACGACGAGCTGCGGCGGGTACGCGAAGCGCTTAGGGCGGCCGTCGTCGTCCGGGGCCTCCTCCTCGGGGACCTCCCCGCCGGCCCACTCCCCCGTACGGTCCTTCTCGGCGAGGTAGCGCCGGAAGCGGCGGCTGATCACCTCGTGCATGGACCGGACGTCGTCCTGCCCCTCGAAGCCCTTGATCTGGAAGCGGCGGTACTCGCCCTTGCGGGGCAGCCCGTCCTCGAAGACGACCATCGAGGCGACGACGTCCTCGCCCTGGAGGTGCGAGATGTCGAAGCACTCGATCCGCAGCGGCGCCGAGTCCAGGTCCAGGGCCTCGGCGATCTCCTCCAGGGCCCGGGAGCGGGTGGTGAGGTCGCCGGCGCGCCTGGTCTTGTGCAGCACGAGCGCCTGCTGCGCGTTGCGCGCGACCGTCTCCATCAGGTCCTTCTTGTCGCCGCGCTGCGGGATCCGCAGCGAGACCTGGGAGCCGCGGCGGCCGGACAGCCAGGAGGTGACGGACTCGGCGTCCTCCGGCAGCGCGGGGACGAGGACCTCCTTGGGAACCGTCTCGCCGCTCTCCTCGCCGTAGAGCTGCTGGAGGGCGTGCTCCACGAGTCCCGCCGTGTCGACGGCCTCGACCTTGTCCGTGACCCAGCCGCGCTGGCCCCGGACGCGTCCGCCGCGCACGTGGAAGATCTGGACGGCGGCCTCCAGCTCGTCCTCGGCGAGGGCGATGAGGTCGGCGTCGGTGGCGTCGGCGAGGACGACCGCGCTCTTCTCCATGGCCTTGCGCAGGGCCTCGATGTCGTCGCGGAGGCGGGCGGCCCTCTCGTACTCCATGTCCTCGGCCGCGATCGTCATCTGCTTCTCCAGGCGGCGGATGTACGTGCCGGTGCGGCCGGCCATGAAGTCGCCGAAGTCCTCCGCGAGTTCGCGGTGCTCCTCGGGCGTGACCCGGCCGACGCAGGGCGCCGAGCACTTGCCGATGTAGCCGAGGAGGCAGGGCCGTCCCGCCGAGGCGGCGTTCCGGAAGACGCCCGCGGAGCACGTCCGCACGGGGAACACCCGCAGCATCAGGTCGACGGTCTCGCGGATCGCCCACGCGTGCGCGTACGGCCCGAAGTACCGCACGCCCTTCTTCTTCTGCCCGCGCATGACCTGGACGCGCGGGAACTCCTCGTTCATGGTGACGGCGAGGTACGGATAGCTCTTGTCGTCCCGGTACTTCACGTTGAACCGGGGGTCGTACTCCTTGATCCAGGAGTACTCCAGCTGCAGCGCCTCGACCTCGGTGGACACCACGGTCCACTCCACGGAGGCGGCCGTCGTCACCATCGTGGCCGTGCGCGGGTGCAGGCTCGTGAGCGGCTGGAAGTAGTTCGCCAGCCGCTGGCGCAGGGACTTCGCCTTCCCCACGTAGATCACCCGGCGGTGCTCGTCGCGGAACTTGTAGACCCCCGGGGAGTCGGGGATCTGCCCCGGCTTGGGGCGGTAGCTGGAGGGGTCTGCCATGCTCCCCACCCTACTGGCGGGCGCCGACACTCAGGGCGGCCACGCTCGTTGGCCGTACATGGCTCAGGAGACTTCAGGACGGCTGGCGGACCGGGTGTGCGTGATCACGGGCGCGGCGAGCGGAATCGGGCGGGCGACGGCGGAGCGCTTCCTCCGCGAGGGGGCGCACGTGATCGCGGCCGACGTCGACGCGGAGCGGCTCGCGACCCTCGGCGGCGTGATCCCCGTCGTCGGCGACGTCTCCCGGGAGGAGGACGCCCGGCGGATGATCGACACGGCGGTGGAGCGCTTCGGACGGCTGGACGTCCTGGTCGCGAACGCGGGCGTCATCCCGCTGCTCTCCGTCACCGAGGCCGAGCCCTCGGACTTCGACCGGGTGATGGCCGTCGACGGCCGGGGCATGTTCCTGACCTGCAAGTACGCCATCGAGGCCATGCTCGTCTCGGGCGGCGGCGCCATCGTCTGCACCTCCTCGATCTCCGGCGTGGCCGGCCAGGCCCGGCAGGCGGTCTACGGCCCCGCGAAGTTCGTGGCCTCGGGGCTGACGAAGCACCTCGCCGTGGAGTGGGCGGAGCACGGCATCCGCGTCAACGCCGTCGCCCCCGGCACCATCGAGACCGAGCGCGTCGCCGCCGCGCGCATCGAGCCCGGCGGCCCCGAATACCTCACCGAGGTCGTCCGCGCCCACCCCATGCGCCGCTTCGGCACCCCGAGGAGGTCGCCTCCGCCATCCTCTTCCTCGCCTCCGACGACGCCTCCTTCATCACCGGCGCCATCCTCCCGGTCGACGGCGGCTACCTGGCCCACTGACACCGGACGGGCGCTTGCCGCCCGCCGGGCGCGGGTCCCACGCCGGTGGAGCGAAGCGCGCCGCCCCGCAAGGCACGGGCCCGCGCACGGGCGGGCCCGCGCCGGGCGGGGCTCAAGCCTCCCGGTGGGTGCGGCGGCGGGCGAGGGCCGTGGCCGTGAGGCCCGCGCACAGCAGGACGCCCGCGCCGCGGCGGCGGCCCCGCGGTGACGGTCGGACCGGCGGGCGCGGGGCGGCCTGCGGGCGTAGCCGCCGGCCGCGCCCTTGCGGGCGTACGGGGAGCCGGGGAGCTTGTCGCCGTAGGCGCGGGCGACGCGCTCCTGGTAGGCGGAGAGGGTCGTGCCGTCGCGCCCCACGGCCCGTACCGCGTCCTCGTCCAGCGGCAGCACCTTCGCCCCCTTCTGGACGTACCACGCGTCGATCTGGGGCTCGCGGAAGACGAGACCGCCGCGCCCAGCTCCGCGTAGCGGATCTCGTCGTCGCCGGTGGCGATGTTGACCACCTGCCAGCCGCCGGGCCGCTCGACCGTCCACAGCGAGGCCTTCTGCCCGTCGGAGGCCACGGCGCGGCTGGCGCGGAACTCGACGCGGGCGACGGGCGCCCCGGGCTTCCCGGCGACGAAGTCCGGGAGAGGAAGCGGACGGGGACGGAGGCGCCCTCGACGCGCGGCGCGGCCGCCGTGCGGGCGAGGGCCCCGTCGCGGGCGAAGAACCGGGACAGGGTGTCCAGGGTCCCCGGCGCGGAGGCGGCCTGTTCGGGGTGGGTGCGGGCGGGAGGCCCTCGGCGGCGGCCGCCGGGAGCGCCCGAGGGCGAGGAGGGCGGCGGCGAGGAGGCCGGCGGCCGTGACACGTGCCTTCATCGTCGTCACGCCCCGATCCGGTAGAGCGAGTGGGTCCAGGAGAAGGAGCCGTTGTCGACGTACCAGGCGTGCGAGGCCCAGTTGTAGCGGTCGCTGGAGGGCCAGGGGTCGCCCCAGTAGACCCAGCTGTTCGCGTCGTCGTAGCCGTAGATCACGTGCATGTGGCCGCCGCCGGAGGCCCACTGGATGCGGGTCTCGACGGGCCGGTCGGCGTTGATCTCGGTCTGGACGGTCGAGTACCGCAGCCAGCCGGTCACGTACGAGCCGGGGTTGATGCCCGCCCAGCTGAGCCCGTTCTGGACGTTGCCCAGGTCGGCCTGCCAGTTGGGGCAGTCGTAGCCCTGCTGGCGGTTGAAGGCGGCGTTGCAGAACTGGTTCTGGCTGTAGTTGCGGCCGTACCAGGTGGCGATGGTGTTGCCGCTGGCCGCCCAGCACCAGTTGTTCTTCTGCTGGGCCTGCATGGTGATGTTCAGCCGCTTGGAGGCGAGGGCGGAGACACCGGGGCCGGCCGGTGCGGCGGAGGCCGAGGCCGTGGTCGTGGGGACGAGGAAGAGGGCGGCCGCGGCGAGTGCCGCGAGGTGGATCAGTCTTCTGCGCATCGCGTTCCTCCCGTATGGGGGGGATGTGGGGAGTGGAGGAGCGCGTCCGGACGCTGGTCAGGAGCATCTGCCGTTGTCCGGTCCGGGTCAACACGCTTCAATGCGGGGTGACATCGGACTGTGAACGGCGTGGCCCGGGTGTGAACGGACGCCCAGGGCCCACCTGCCCGCCCACCCCTCGCGGCGCGACGGTCCGTGCCCCCCGTCGTGAACGTTCACGGAGGAGTCCTCGTGAGCCACACCGAGGCCGATCTGATGCGGCTGCTGCGCACCGGCCCCTTCCATCTGGCGCTGCGCACCGCCTTCGCCGTGCGCGGGCTGCCGCTCCAGCGGGTCCAGCACCACCTCGCGCACCGGGGCGTGAAGGTCGGGGTGACGAGCCTGAGCTACTGGCAGCAGGGCGCCCGCCGTCCGCAGCGGCCGGAGTCGCTGAAGGCCGTACGGGCCCTGGAGGAGGTGCTCCGGCTGCCCGGGAACTCGCTGCTGCGCCTCCTGGCGGAGGACGCGGCGGCCCGCTCCGAGGTGGAGCGCCCGGCGGGCCGCTCGTACCGCTCGCTGGTGGAGGCCTCCGGCTCGGTCGAGGAGCTGCTCGCGGACCTCGAGTCCCCGACGGACGGCGGGCTGCACACGGTGGGGCACCACGAGCGGGTGCGGATCGGGGCCGGGCGGGAGCTGCTGGGGCGCGAGTCGCAGCAGGTGGTGCGGGCGCACCGGGACGGCGTGGACCGCTATCTCGCCATCCACCACGGGGACCCCGGCTGCGACCCGTCCCGGGTGGTGGTGCGGGCGGGGAGAACTGCCGGACCGGGCGGGTGCGCTGGCACGACGCGACGGGCGTGCTGGTCGTGGAGCTGCTCTTCGACGCTCGGCTGCGGGCCGGGGACACGTACCTGTTCTCGTACGGCTTCGAGGACGGTACGGCGGGGCCGAGCGGGGAGTACGTGCGCGGGTTCAGCTTCGCGGGCGGGCAGTACGTGCTTCAGGTCCGCTTCGACGAGGCGGCGCTGCCGGTGCGGTGCCGGAGGTTCGCCCAGGTCTCCGCGGGGCGCGCGCGGCGGCCGTGCGGAGCTGACCCTGAGCGGCCGGCACCGCACGGTGCACCTCGTGGAGCAGGGGGTGCGCCCGGGGATCCTGGGGATCGACTGGGACTGGACGTGAGGCCTCAGGCCTTGGGCGCGGCGGCCTCGGGGCCGGCCACCAGCTTGCCGTCCTCGACGCGGATGGGGACCTCGGGGAGCGGGACGGTGGCGGGGCCCTGGATCGCCTTGCCGGTCGTCACGTCGAAGCGGCTGCCGTGGCAGGGGCAGTTGCCCTCGTTGTCCTCGACCTTGTCGAGGACGCAGCCGGCGTGGGTGCACTGGGCGCTGAAGGCCTTGTACTGGCCCTTGGCGGGGCAGCTCACCACGAGCCGCTGCTCGCGGTAGAGCTTGGAACCGCCGACCGGCACCTCGTCCGGGGCGCCGAGCGGGACGGGCGCGGTCGGGGTCGGGGTCTCTGCGTGCCCGAGCTTGGACTCGGTGGAGCAGGCGGCGACGCCCAGCCCGGCGGCTCCGGCGAGGGCCGCGCCTTTCAGTACGGTGCGGCGGCTGGACTGGCCGGACATGAGCGCTCCACGGTTGAGATCGGGGACAAGACCCCCAGGACTGACCGAACCGACGATACCGGCGAACTCCCGGCCCCTCCCCGGGCCCGGCGGTACGGGCGGGGCCCCGCGAACGGGGCCCTGCCGACCCTCAGGCCTCGCGGGCGCGACCGTCAGGCCCCGCCGGTCCGGCCCCGGGTCCCGCGCCGGTCCGGCCGTCACGCCTTGCGGGTCCTGGTGGTCGTCGTCTTCTTGGCGGTGGTCGTCTTCTTCGCGGGTGCGGCGGCCTTCTTCGCCGCGGCCTTCTTGGCGGGGGCCTTCTTCGCCGCCGTCTTCTTGGCCCCGCGCGCCGCGGGATCGTCGTGGCGTCGCTGATCCGGTCGGCGCCGAGGATCTCGCGGAGGAACTTGCCGGTGTGGCTCGGGGACGGAGGCGACCTCCTCCGGCGTGCCCTCGGCGACCACCAGACCGCCGCCGCTGCCGCCCTCGGGGCCCATGTCGACGACCCAGTCGGCGGTCTTGATGACATCGAGGTTGTGCTCGATGACGATCACCGAGTTGCCCTTGTCGACCAGGTTGGACAGGACCTTGATCAGCTTCGAGATGTCCTCGAAGTGGAGACCGGTGGTCGGCTCGTCCAGGACGTAGACCGTGCGGCCCGTCGAGCGCTTCTGGAGCTCGGAGGCGAGCTTCACGCGCTGCGCCTCGCCTCCGGAGAGCGTCGGCGCGGACTGGCCGAGGCGGACGTAGCCCAGTCCGACCTCGTTGAGCGTGCGCAGGTGCCGGGCGATGGTCGGGACGGCCTCGAAGAAGTCGAGGGCCTCCTCGATCGGCATGTCCAGGACCTCGGCGATGGACTTGCCCTTGTAGTGGACCTCCAGGGTCTCCCGGTTGTACCGGTCGCCGTGGCAGACCTCGCACGGGACGTAGACGTCCGGGAGGAAGTTCATCTCGATCTTGATCGTGCCGTCGCCGGAGCAGTTCTCGCAGCGGCCGCCCTTGACGTTGAAGGAGAAGCGGCCGGGCAGGTAGCCCCGGACCTTGGCCTCCATCGTCTCGGCGAAGAGCTTGCGGACGTGGTCGAAGACGCCGGTGTACGTCGCCGGGTTCGACCGCGGGGTGCGGCCGATCGGGGACTGGTCGACGTGCACGACCTTGTCGACGAGCTCGTCGCCGTCCACGCGCGTGTGCCGTCCGGGCACCGACTTGGCGCCGTTCAGCTCGCGCGCCAGGTGGGTGTAGAGGATGTCGTTGACCAGGGTCGACTTGCCGGAGCCGGAGACGCCGGTGACGGCGGTGAGGACGCCCAGCGGGAAGGAGACGTCGATGTCCCGCAGGTTGTTCTCGCGGGCCCCGTGCACGGTGAGCCGTCGTCCGGGGTCCACCGGGCGGCGGAGCTCCGGGTGGCGATCGAGCGGCGGCCGGACAGGTACTGCCCGGTCATCGACTCCTCGTTGGCGAGGAGCTCCTCCAGGGAGCCGGAGTGGACGACCTTGCCGCCGTGCTCGCCGGCGCCGGGGCCGATGTCGACGACCCAGTCGGCGACCTTGATGGTGTCCTCGTCGTGCTCGACGACGATGAGCGTGTTGCCCATGTCCCGGAGCCGGACCAGGGTCTCGATGAGCCGGTGGTTGTCGCGCTGGTGGAGGCCGATGGACGGCTCGTCGAGCACGTAGAGCACGCCGACCAGGCCGGAGCCGATCTGGGTGGCGAGCCGGATGCGCTGGGCCTCGCCGCCGGAGAGCGTGCCCGCCGCCCGGTTGAGCGAGAGGTAGTCGAGGCCGACGTCGACGAGGAAGCGGAGCCGCTCGTTGACCTCCTTGAGGACCCGCTCGGCGATCTTCTTGTCGCGGGCGTTGAGCGTGAGGCGGGAGAGGAACTCGGCGCAGTCGCTGATCGACATCGCGGAGACCTCGGCGATGGACTTCTCCATGACCGTGACCGCGAGGACGATCGGCTTGAGGCGGGTGCCCTCGCAGGTGGGGCAGGGCACCTCGCGCATGTAGCCCTCGAAGCGCTCGCGGCTGGAGTCGCCTCGGCCTCGCTGTGGCGCCGCTTGACGAAGGAGACGGCGCCTTCGAAGGCCGGGGTGGTGTACGCCCGCTCGCGTCCGTACCGGTTGCGGTAGCGGACCTCGACCTGGGTCTTGTGGCCGTACATCAGGGCCTTCTTGGCGCGCTGCGGCAGCCCGGCGTACGGGATGTCCGTGCGGAAGCCGAGGGCCTGGGAGAGTCCGCCGATGAGCCGGCCGAAGTACTCCTTGGTGTGGCCGTGCGACCAGGGGTGGATGGCGCCCTCGTCGAGGGACTTGTCCTCGTCGGGGACGACCAGCTCCGGGTCGACCTCCATGCGGGTGCCGATGCCGGTGCAGTCGGGGCAGGCGCCGAAGGGCGAGTTGAAGGAGAAGGAGCGCGGCTCCAGCTCCTCGAAGGACAGGTCGTCGTACGGGCAGTAGAGGTGCTCCGAGTACATCTTCTCGCGCTCGGGGTCGTCCTCGGCGAGGTCGACGAAGTCGAGCACGACCATGCCGCCGGAGAGCCCGAGGGCGGTCTCGACGGAGTCGGTGAGCCGGCGCTTGGCGCTGTCCTTCACGGTGAGGCGGTCGACGACCACCTCGATCGTGTGCTTCTCCTGCTTCTTCAGCGTCGGCGGCTCGCTGAGCTGGACGGTCCGCCCGTCGACGCGGGCGCGGCTGTAGCCCTTGGTCTGGAGGTCGGCGAAGAGGTCGACGAACTCGCCCTTCCGCTCGCGCACCAGCGGGGAGAGCACCTGGAAGCGGCTGCCCTCGGGGAGCTCCAGGACCTTGTCGACGATGGCCTGCGGCGACTGGCGGGAGATGGGGCGGCGGCACTCGGGACAGTGCGGCTTGCCGATGCGGGCGAAGAGCAGGCGGAGGTAGTCGTAGACCTCCGTGATGGTGCCGACCGTCGAGCGCGGGTTGCGCGAGGTCGACTTCTGGTCGATGGAGACGGCGGGCGAGAGACCTTCGATGAAGTCGACGTCCGGCTTGTCCATCTGGCCGAGGAACTGCCGGGCGTACGAGGAGAGCGACTCGACGTACCGGCGCTGCCCCTCGGCGAAGATCGTGTCGAACGCGAGGGAGGACTTGCCCGACCCCGAGAGCCCGGTGAAGACGATGAGGGAGTCACGCGGGAGGTCGAGCGAGACGTTCTTGAGGTTGTGCTCGCGAGCGCCACGGACGATGAGACGGTCGGCCACGCCGGTCCGCACCTTTCTTCAGAGAGCGGATATGCCTGGGATGTGCCTGAATACCCAACAACCAAGGATGCCGGATGCTTCCATCGAGCCTATAGCACGCACATTCGATTTCCGGCCGTCCGGAGACCGCTTCACCCGAATGAGTGGCGGCGCTAGGGTGCGGCCATGATCGATCACGAGCGCGACCTCGCTTCCGTACGAGAAGCGACCGAGCGGCTGCTGAACGACGCCGCCTCCTGGGACAACGCGGCCGTCGCCGAGCCGTCACGGCTTCCCGGCTGGACCCGCGGCCACATCCTCGCCCACCTCTCCCGCAACGCCGACGCCCTGGTGAACGTCTTCCGGGGCCTGCCGATGTACGCGAGCGCCGAGGCCCGCGACACCGACATCGAGCGCGACGCGGACCGTCCCTCGACGTCCAGCTCGCCGACCTGCGCGCGACCGGCGAGCGCCTCCAGGAGGCCGCCGCCGAGCCCGCCGACTGGAACCGTACGGTCGAGCTCCGCAACGGGGTCACCGACAGCGCCTCCCGGGTCCCCTTCCGCCGCTGGGTGGAGGTGGCCCTGCACCACGTCGACCTGGGCGCCGGCTACGAGCTGGAGGACCTGCCGGAGGAGTTCGTCCGGCGGGAGATCGACTTCCTCGCGGACCGGTTCGCGGGCAACGCCGACGTGCCGCCGACCCGGGTCCTGGCCACGGACGGACCGGGCAGCTGGACCACCGGCTCCGCGGAGGGCGCCGGGGTGACCGTGAGCGGCCCCTCCCCCGAGCTCCTCGGCTGGCTCGCCGGCCGCCGCGACGGCTCCGCCCTGAAGACCGAGGGCGGTCCGCTGCCGGAACTCCCCGCTGTAGCCGCCGCTGTCACTCCCCGGGTCTAGGCTGAGGCCATGACGTACAGCGGAGTGGTGAAGGTCGGCGGCCCGGCGGACGTGCACGAGCTGACGGACCTGATGATCTCGAAGGTCGCGGTCGGCCCGATGGACAACAACGCGTATCTGCTGCGCTGCCGGGCCACCGGCGAGCAGCTGCTGATCGACGCGGCCAACGAGGCGGGCACGCTCCTCACGCTGATCGGTGACGACGGCATCACCGCCGTCGTCACCACCCATCGGCACGGCGACCACTGGCAGGCCCTGGAGGAGGTCGTCGCCGCCACCGGCGCCCGGACCTACGCGGGCGCGTACGACGCGGAGGGCATTCCGGTCGGGACCGACGAGCCGGTGGAGGACGGCGACACGATCCGGGTGGGCCGGGTCGAGCTGACCGCCCGCCGCCTCGTCGGGCACACGCCGGGGTCGATCGCCCTGATCTACGACGACCCGCACGGCCACCCCCACGTCTTCACCGGCGACTGCCTCTTCCCCGGCGGCGTGGGCAACACCTGGAAGGACCCGGAGGCCTTCGCGAGCCTCCTCCACGACGTGGAGACCAAGCTCTTCGCGGTCCTGCCCGACGAGTCCTGGATCTATCCCGGCCATGGCAAGGACACCACGCTCGGTGACGAGCGCCCGCACCTCGCGGAGTGGCGCGAGCGCGGCTGGTGACCCCAGGCGCGCGGCCCGCGAGCTGCGCACCTCCGTACGCCCCCGTAACCCGGACGGCGGCGGGGTAGTTGGCGCGACATGCGCCACAGTCACCCTCCGTCGCCGTCCCCGAGGCCTCCGGCCCCCTCGATGGGCCGGCTCGCCGCCGCCTCGCTCGTCGGCACCGCCATCGAGTTCTTCGACTTCTTCGTCTACGGGACCGCCGCCGCCCTCGTCCTGGGGCCGCTCTTCTTCCCCACCTTCTCGCCGCTGGCCGGGACCCTGGCGGCCTTCGGCACCTTCGCCGCCGGGTTCCTCGCCCGCCCCCTCGGCTCGGTCCTCTTCGGGCACGTCGGCGACCGGTACGGGCGGCGGCCGGTCCTCTTCGCCTCGCTGCTCCTGACGGGCTGCGCCACGGTCGCGGTCGGCTGCGTCCCCACGTACGCGACGCTCGGCATCGCCGCCCCGTCCTGCTGCTCGGCCTCCGCTTCCTCCAGGGGCTCGGCCTGGGCGGCGAGTGGGGCGGGGCGGTCCTGCTCACCGCCGAGCACGCCCCCGAGCGCCGGCGCGCGCTGTGGGCGAGCTTCCCGCAGATCGGCCCTCCGGTCGGCTTCCTCCTTGCGAACGGGGTGATGCTGGCGCTCACCACCGGGCTGAGCGAGGCCGAGTTCCGGGCCTGGGGCTGGCGGGTGCCGTTCTGGGCGGCGGGGCTGCTCGCGCTGGCCGGGCTGCTGCTGCGTCCTCGCTCGCGGAGACCCCGCAGTTCGAGGAGCTGTCCTCGTCCGGGCGGCGCGCGGGCGCCCCGCTGGCCGAGATCCTCCGCGACCACTGGCGCCTCGTGCTGCTGACGGCCGGGGCCCTCGCGGTCGGGTACGCCGTCTCTACGCGGTCTCCACCTGGGCGCTGGCCTACGGCACCGAGCGGCTCGGGGTGAGCAGCGAGGTGATGCTGAGCTGCGTCATGGCGGCGGTGGCGGTCCAGGGCGCGGTCACCCTGTTCGTGGCGCTCCTCGCCGACCGCTGGGGCCGCCGGCCGCTCTGTCTGGCGGGGTGCGCGGCCTGCGCGCTCTGGATGTTCCCGATGGTGGCCCTGCTGCACACCGCGCGGCCGCTGCTGATGTTCCTCGGGTTCCTGGGCGCGATGCTGGCCTTCATCACCATGTTCGCGGTGGTCTCCGCGTACCTCCCGGAGCTGTACGAGCCCCGGATCCGCTGCACGGGCGCCGCCGTGGGCTACAACCTGGCGGGCGTCCTGGGCGGCGCGCTGACGCCCCTCGTCGCCACCACCCTCTCCGAGGGCGGCTCGGGCCCGCCCTGGGGCGTCGCGGCCTACCTCACGCTGATCGCCCTCCTGAGCCTCGGCTGCTTCGCCCTGCTCCCGGAGACCTTCCCGGGCCGGGCCGAACGGCCGGCGCCCGAGCCGGCGGCCGCCTGAGCGGGAGCGGCGGACGAGCGACGGCCGACCGGGGACCCGGTCGGCCGTCGCTCGTGTGCGGAGGGGCGTCAGGCCTCGACGCTGTCCTTCGGGGCCTCCGCGGCCTCGCGCTGCGCCTGCTTCCTGGAGGCGATCAGGCTGGTGACGGTCGTGACGGCCAGGACACCGCCGATGACCGCCAGCGAGAACGGGATGGAGATCTCGGGGACGTGCACCCGGACTCGTGCAGCGCGTGCAGCACGAGCTTCACGCCGATGAAGCCGAGGATCACCGACAGGCCGTAGCTGAGGTGGACCAGCTTCTTGAGCAGGCCGCCGATCAGGAAGTACAGCTGCCGCAGACCCATGAGGGCGAAGGCGTTGGCGGTGAAGACGATGTACGGGTCCTGGGTGAGGCCGAAGATCGCCGGGATGGAGTCGAGGGCGAAGAGGATGTCCGTGGTGCCGATGGCGAGCATCACGATCATCAGCGGGGTCAGCACCCGCTTGCCGTTGTTCCGGATGAAGAGCTTGGTGCCGTGGTACCGGTCGGCGACGCCGAACTTCTTCTCGACGGTCTTGAGGAGACGGTTCTCCTCCCAGTCGTCCTCCTCCTCGTCGGAGCGCGCCTCCTGGATGAGCTTCCAGGCGGTGTAGATCAGGAAGGCGCCGAAGATGTAGAAGACCCACGAGAAGCTCGCGATGATCGCGGCGCCGGCGGCGATGAAGATCGCGCGGAGCACCAGGGCGATCAGCACGCCCACCAGCAGCACCCGCTGCTGGAGGTGGAGGGGACCGAGAACTTCGCCATGATCAGGACGAAGACGAAGAGGTTGTCGACGCTGAGCGACTTCTCGGTGATGTAGCCCGCGAAGAACTCGCCGGCCGCCTGGCTGTTGCCGAACGCCAGCAGGCCGATGCCGAAGAGCGCGGCGAGCACGATCCAGACGATCGTCCAGATTCCGGCTTCCTTGACCGACACGTCATGGGGCTTGCGCCCGATGAAGAAGTCGGCACCGATCAGGGCACCCAGACCGAGGATGGTCAGGACCCACAGGGTCATCGAAACGTCCATTGCGCCTCCGGCGTCGTACGGCAACTCGATCAGCGTCGTCGCTGCCGGAGGTCTCTTCCACCCGGCGGCGGACGGGCCGCCGGGCCGACGCCCCGGGATCGGATCGGTGAGGATCCGTCCGTATTGACGGGTACGCCGCGCATGGGGAGTACTCCTCCGCACGAAGAAGACTACCCGAAAACCCAAGAGAAGGTAAAGAGGAAGGTAAAGGATCACCAAGAGGCCAGGTCAGGGCCGCTTCCCATGGCGAGCGGCCGCCACCTGCGTCAGGACCTGACGCAGGATCGCGCTGCCCGGCGGAAGGAGCGGCGGCTCGTACGACCAGGCGTGGCCGACCCAGGGATCGGCCAGGTGGTCGTCGGGCACCGGGGTGAGCCGTAGGAGCGAACGCCACAGGGGGTCGAGCAGCGGCCCGTACGCGGCCGCGTCCTCCCGGGCCGCGACCATCAGCAGGTGGACGCCGACCGAAGGGCCCTCGTCGGCGAGGTAGCGCAGCCGGGTGACCGCCCGCTCGTCGAAGCCGTGCGGGAAGTCGTGCACGACCAGCAGCTGCCGGGCCGTGTCCAGACCGGGCGGCAGCGCGTCGGCCGCCCCGCCCGCAGGGCCATCTGGAGCAGGTCGACCCGCTCCGTGAGCTGCTCCAGGACCGCCGAGACCCCGGCCGCGCCCCGGGCCGGCGGGGCGGCCGCCCCGTCTCCACGAGGGGGCCAGGGCCGCGGCGCCCGTGCCCGCCGGGTCGACGAGATGAACGGTGAACCCGCCCGCCGGATGCGCCGCGAGCAGCCGCGCCGCGTGCGCCACCGCGCAGTCCAGGGCGAGCCGCCGCAGCTCGGCCTCGTCCAGGAGCGCGGCCGCCTCGGAGTGGCCGCGGCCGGAGTCCACCCAGAGGCCGCGCTCCATCGGCAGCCGGACGAGCATGGGGATCCGCAGATCGGTGCGCTCGGGCAGGTGGAGGTCGCCGAGACGGACGGCCATCGGCTCCTCGGCCGGAACGCGGTAGGCGTGCCAGACCGGGTTGTCCCAGCGGGCGTAGGCCACGGGCAGCGCCGGCTCGACGACCTCGGACTCGGCGGCGAGCTGGGCGAGGTCCCGGTCCAGGACCTCCGGGCCCGCTCCACGAGCTCGTCGTGCCGGGCGCGGGCGGCGGCCCGCGCGGCGTCGTTCGCTCCCCGGACCGGGCCCGGTAGTCGGTGAGCGCCTCGTCCAGCTCCCGGTCGAGCCGGGACTCCGCGAAGTCGCAGGCACTCCGGTAGGCGGCGGCGGTACGGGCCAGGTCCTCGAACATGCCCCACACCTGGTTGTAGAGCCGCTCGTCCATCGACCACCCTGAGGCGTCCCCGGCCACCGGAACCGGCGGCGCCCGCCGCGCTCGGGCGCGGGCACCGCCGGAGCGGCCGCCTGCCGCCGGGCATGGGCGTAGCTGAGGGGACCGCCAGCGCCGGGCGCGGGCGTCGGGGCCGGTACGGGTACGGGTGCGGGGTTCGGTACGGGTGCGGGTGCCGGGTTCGGTACGGGTGCCGGATCCGGTACGGGTGCGGGTGCTGGGTCCGACATAGGCGCGGCCGTCGCGTCCGGTACGGGCGCGGGCGCCGGATCAGGTACGGGTACGGGCGCCGGATCAGGTACGGGTACGGGTGCCGGGTCCGACATAGGCGCGGCCGTCGCGTCCGGTACGGGCGTGGGCGCCACGTCCGCGGTGGGTGCCGTCGTCCGGGGACGTGCTCCGCCCGGGGACGCGGGCCGCCGGGGCCTCGGCCGGCCGGTCCCGCTCGGGCGTCGGCACCGGGGCCGACGCCGACGCCGCCAGGATCGACGCGGCGAGGTCCGCGGCGCGCTCCAGGCCCTGGTCGCCGAGCAGGGCCGCGAGCCCGCCCTCGTACCCCTGGCCCATGGCGCGGACCTTCCAGGCGCCCTGGCGGCGGTAGAGCTCCAGGGCGACGAGGGCGGATTCCCGGTCGAGGCCGGTGATGGTGTAGCTGGCGATCTCGGTGTCGTCGGGGCCGGTGACGGAGACGAACGGGGCGGCGAGGGCCCCGAAGCGGGCGGCGGTGCCGGTCAGCGCGAGGAGGACCGAGACGCGGTGGACGGTGCCGGGGACCGCGTCCAGATCGACGGCGAGACGGTGGTCGGCGGCGGGCCCCGAAGGCACGGCGACACCGGGCAGGGAGGGCGCGCCGGGGTGGGCGACCCACTCCGCGCCCGCGACCCGGCCCCGTTCGTCGCCGAGGGTGGCTCCGGCGAGGACGGGGTGACCGGCCGACACCCGGATCTCCAGTCGGGTCTCGGGCAGGAGGTGGTTCTGCCCCGGACCAGCTCGGCCGTCATCGTCTCTGTCCCCTCGGTGCTTGCGGTGTTCCCGGGTCATGCGGACAGCTCCCGGTGGCCTGGTGCCTCCGGGAGCTGTGGATGTGCCCTGCCGGGCCCCTTCTACGGGTTTCGGCGGGTTTCTACAGGTGCGGCAGGATCGCGGGCATCAGGTCCTGGAAGGTGCGGCCGTTGGCCGGGTTGCCCAGGGCCGTCATCTGCCAGCCGGAGCCGACCCGGTGCACCTTCGCCATGATCTGCGCGGTGTAGTTGCCGCCGCCGTCGAGGGTGTAGCGCGCGAGCTCCTGCCCGTTCGTCTCGTCGACGATCCGGCAGAAGGCGTTCTGCACCTCCTGGAAGGTCTGGCCGGTGAAGGAGTTCACCGTGAAGACGATCTGGTCGATGTGGACCGGCACCCGCTCCAGGTCCACGAGGATCGCCTCGTCGTCGCCGCCCTGGCCCGCGCCGCCCACCAGGTTGTCGCCGGTGTGCTTGACCGAGCCGTCGTCGCTGACCAGGTGGCGGAAGAAGACCACGTCGACCGGCTGCTTCTCGGCGAAGAGGACGGCCGAGGCGTCCAGGTCGATCTCCCGGGTGCGCGAGCCGAAGAGACCGCGGCGCGGCGCGGCCTGCCAGCCGAGGCCCATGCGCACCTGGGTGAGGCTGCCCCCGCCCCTCTTCTCCAGGCTGATGGCCTGACCCTTGGTCATGTTGACCGACACGCGTCTGCCCCTCTCGTTGGCGTTCCCCGCGACCGCTGTTCCGGTGCGTGCGGTTGTCGAGAACCCTACGCAGCGGCACCGACACCGCGGAGGCACGGTCCGGTTTTGTGTCGGTCTTGCAACACACCGGACCGTCCCTCCGCTCCCGCCGGGTCAGGCGAGTCCCGCCTCCTTCATCTGGCGCAACTCCTTCTTCAGCTCCCCACTTCGTCGCGGAGCCGGGCCGCCACCTCGAACTGCAGCTCGGCCGCCGCGGCGCGCATCCGGTCGGTCATCTCCTCGATGATCGCGGCCAGTTCGGTGGCGGGCCGGTCGCCGAGCTCGACCGTCGAACCCGCCTTGCCGCCCTTGCCCCGGGCCGTGGGGCCGTGTGCGGCGAGCGAGGGCACGGGGGCCTTCGCGCCCTTGCCCTCCTTGCCCTGCCGGTAGCCGGTGCCGAGCAGCTCCTCGGTGTCGATCTCCTCGCGCGCGATGGTCGCGACGATGTCGTTGATCTTCTTGCGGAGCGGCTGCGGGTCGATGCCGTGCTCCGTGTTGTACGCGATCTGCTTCTCGCGGCGCCGGTTGGTCTCGTCGATGGCCTGCTCCATCGCCGGGGTGATCCGGTCCGCGTACATGTGGACCTGGCCCGACACGTTGCGCGCGGCGCGGCCGATGGTCTGGATGAGGGAGGTCCCGGAGCGCAGGAAGCCCTGCTTGTCGGCGTCGAGGATGGCGACGAGGGACACCTCGGGCAGGTCGAGGCCCTCCCGGAGGAGGTTGATGCCGACGAGGACGTCGTACTCGCCGGCGCGCAGCTCGCGGAGCAGTTCGATGCGGCGCAGGGTGTCGACGTCGCTGTGCAGGTAGCGCACCTGGATGCCGAGCTCCAGGAAGTAGTCGGTGAGGTCCTCGGCCATCTTCTTGGTGAGGGTGGTGACGAGGACCCGCTCGTCGCGCTCGGCGCGCAGCCGGATCTCGTGGACCAGGTCGTCGATCTGGCCCTCGGTGGGCTTGACGACGACCTCGGGGTCGACGAGTCCGGTGGGGCGGATGATCTGCTCGACGAAGCCGTCGCCGCGCGAGAGCTCGTACGTCCCGGGGGTCGCGGAGAGGTAGACGGTCTGGCCGATCCGCTCCTGGAACTCCTCCCACTTCAGCGGGCGGTTGTCGAGGGCGGACGGCAGCCGGAAGCCGTGGTCGACCAGGGTCCGCTTGCGGGAGGCGTCGCCCTCGTACATGGCGCCGATCTGCGGCACGGTGACGTGCGACTCGTCGATGACGAGGAGGAAGTCCTCGGGGAAGTAGTCGAGGAGGGTGTTGGGCGCGGAACCGGGCTCGCGGCCGTCGAAGTGCATCGAGTAGTTCTCGATGCCGGAGCAGGAGCCGATCTGCCGCATCATCTCGATGTCGTACGTGGTGCGCATGCGCAGCCGCTGGGACTCCAGGTGCTTGCCCTGCTTGTCGAGCTCGGCGAGGCGGCCCTCCAGCTCCCGCTCGATGTCGTTGACGGCCCGCTCCATGCGCTCGGGGCCCGCGACGTAGTGGCTGGCGGGGAAGACGTACAGCTCGCGGTCCTCGCTGATGACCTCGCCGGTGAGCGGGTGGAGGGTGGAGAGGGCCTCGATCTCGTCGCCGAACATCTCGATGCGGACGGCGAGCTCCTCGTACACCGGGAAGATCTCGATGGTGTCGCCGCGGACCCGGAAGGTGCCGCGGGTGAACGCCAGGTCGTTGCGCGTGTACTGGATGTCGACGAAGCGGCGGAGCAGCTGGTCGCGGTCGATCTCCTCGCCGACCTTGAGCGGGACCATCCGGTCCACGTACTCCTGGGGCGTGCCGAGGCCGTAGATGCAGGAGACGGAGGCGACCACGACGACGTCCCTGCGGGTGAGCAGGGAGTTCGTCGCGGAGTGGCGGAGCCGCTCCACCTCCTCGTTGATCGAGGAGTCCTTCTCGATGTAGGTGTCCGACTGCGGGACGTACGCCTCGGGCTGGTAGTAGTCGTAGTACGAGACGAAGTACTCGACCGCGTTGTTCGGCAGGAGCTCGCGGAACTCGTTCGCCAGCTGGGCGGCCAGCGTCTTGTTCGGCGCCATCACCAGGGTGGGGCGCTGGAGCTTCTCGATCATCCACGCGGTGGTCGCCGACTTGCCGGTGCCGGTGGCGCCGAGGAGCACGACGTCCTTCTCGCCCGCGCGGATGCGCCGCTCGAGGTCGGCGATGGCGGTCGGCTGGTCGCCGCTGGGCTTGTACTCGCTGACGACCTCGAAGGGCGCCACCGAACGTTCGATCTTGGAAACGGGCCGCATGCAACCACCGTACGACCCGGCACTGACACTCGGGCGGGGATCGGCCCGCCGCCCGCTCGTCCGCTCCCCGTCACCAGTCCTGGGAGCCCTTCCGTCACCAGTCCTGGGAGCGGTGTCCGCCGCGCGCGACGGCCCGGCGGGCGCCCCGGCCGGCGGGCCGGCCGTGGGGGCGGGCGGACCAGTTGGCGGGCTCGCCGTAGGACGGGACGTGGCGCGGGGCGGGCACGCCGGGGCGGTGCGGGGTCCGGGCGGCGGGCCTGTTCCAGTCCGGGTCGCCCATCACGAGCAGCGGGTCGAACATGACGACGACGGCGGCCAGGATCAGGAAGACCGCGGGGCCGATCAGCAGGGGCAGCAGGACCGAGGTGGTGTTGCCGCCCGTCCCGCCCTGCGCCTCGGTGCCGTGCAGGTGGACGCTGACGGCGGCCATGGCGGTGTAGTGCATACCACTCACGGCTCCGCCCATCACCAGGCTCGCGCCGAGACTGGCCAGAAATCCATGGACGGAGACGGCCGCCCAGAGGGCCGCGGTGGCGGCCACGACGGCGATGACCACGGAGAGGGCGACGGTGAGCGTGTCGTACTCGATGCGGCCCTGGAGGCGCATGCCGGCCATGCCGAGGTAGTGCATGGTGGCGACGCCGAGGCCGGTGATCGTGCCGCCGGTGACCAGGGTGAGGGCGGTCGCCCCGCGGTAGCCGACGATGAAGATGCCGATGCCGACCATGAGGACGGCGACGCCCAGGCTGGCGAAGGTGATGGGCCGGTCGTAGGTGAGGGGCGCCCCGTCGACGGAGAAGCCCATCATGGCGATGAAGTGCATCGTCCAGATGCCGCTGCCGATCGAGGTGGCGCCGAGGGCGAGCCAGCCCGCCTTGAAGCTGTCGTGGTGGCGGAGCGATCTGGTGGTGCACCTCAGGCCGAGGGCGCCGCCGAGGCAGGCCATGAGAAAGGCGGCCACCGGCGTGACGAGCCCGTAGCTGAATCCGTTGACCGTGCCCTGCATGAGCGTGCGTCCTCCACCCCTGGTGCGACGTCGTCCGAAAACAGTCGGTACCGCTGGGTAGTACTACCGGGGCGAGATTATGGCGCGCCGGGGGTCCGGCGACCATGTGACCGGGGAATTTCCGATCACCGGACCGGAGCGAGACCGGTCCGTGATCTCCGAGGGGGCCGTGGACGCGATCGCGACCGGATTGTCGGTGGCGGGTCGTACCGTGGGCGCATGGACATCGATGCGGGGGCGGGGCCGGCCGGCGGGGAGCGGGCCGTCCCGGTGGAGTGGACGGTCGTGGAGAGCGCCATCGGGCCGCTCTTCCTCGCCGCGACCGGGCGGGGGCTCGTGCGGGTCGAGTTCCACGCCGACGCGGCGCGGCGGGAGCGGATGCTCGACCGGCTGGCGGGACAGCTCGGCGCCGAGCCGGTGGAGTGCGCCTCGGGCCTGCTCGCGGAGGCGATACGCGGGCTCGACCGGTACTTCGCGGGCGAGGCCCGCGACTTCGACCTGCCGCTGGACTGGAGCCTCACGACCGGCTTCAACCGGCAGGTGCTGCGCGAGCTGGCGGCGGGCGTTCCGTACGGCACGGTCGTCGGGTACGGGGAGCTGGCGAGGCGCGTGGGGCAGCCGGGCGCGGCGCAGGCGGTCGGAGCGGCGATGGGCGCCAATCCGCTGCCGGTGGTGGTGCCGTGCCACCGGGTGGTGGAGAGCGACGGCGGGCTCGGCGGCTTCGGGGGCGGTCTGGAGACCAAGCGGCAGCTGCTGGCCCTGGAGGGGGTGCTGCCGGCGCCGCTGTTCTGAGCCGCGGCGGCCGTCGGGGAAGGAGGCGGCGTTCCCATCGGATGGGACGGCTGGCACACTCACGTAAGTGACCCAGACCCCCGGCGCCCCTGACGCCACCCTGCCCGACGACATATCCGTCCCCGTCACCCCCGCCGAGCTGCCGGCGGTCCGTCGGCGCGTTCAGGCCGTGCTGATCACCACCCAGATCCTGGGAGGCCTCGGCATCGCCATCGGCGTCGCCCTGGCCGCCGTCCTGGCCAGGGACGTGAGCGGTACGGAGGCGCTGTCCGGTCTGGCGTCGACGGCGACGGTGGCCGGTCCCGCGCTGCTCGCCATGCCGCTGGCCTCGCTGATGGCCTCGCGGGGCCGCCGGGCGGGACTCGTCCTCGCGTATCTGCTCGGGGCGCTCGGCGCCGGTGTGGTGGTGCTCGGGGCGGTCGTCGACAGCTTCCCGCTGCTGCTCGTCGGGCTGGTCGGCTTCGGCGCGGGCTCCTCGGCGAACCTGGCGGCCCGCTTCGCCGCCGCCGACCTCGCCGAGCCGGACCGCAGGGCCCGGGCCATCTCCACGGTGGTGTGGGCGACCACGATCGGCGCGGTGCTCGGTCCGAACGTCGCGGCGCCCGCCGGAAGGAGCGTCTCGGACCTGGGGATCCCGGCCACGGCCGGCCCTTCGTCTGGGCCGCCGGCGTCTTCGTGCTCTCGGCGGCCGTCGTGGCCGTGCTGCTGCGCCCGGACCCGCTGCTCACCGCCCGCGCGCTGGCGGGCGCCGGGCCGGGCGGGGCGGCGGAGGGCCGCTCGCTGCGGGCCGGGATGGACGCGGTGCGGAAGTCCCGCGGGCCCGGCTCGCCCTGGTCACCATCGCCGGTTCGCACACCGCCATGGTGTCGATCATGTCGATGACGCCGGTGGCGCTCACCCATCACGGCGCGGACATCCAGCTGATCGGCCTGGTGATCAGCGGCCACATCGCGGGGATGTACGCCTTCTCGCCGCTGATGGGCTGGCTGTCCGACCGGCTGGGACGGCTGTCGGTGATCGGGCTCGCGGTCGGGCTGATCGGTGCGGCGGCGCTCGTCGCGGGCACGGCGGGACCGTCCCACGGCCGGACCGCCCTGGGTCTCGTCCTGCTCGGTCTGGGCTGGTCGGCCGGGCTCGTGTCCGGTTCGGCCCTGCTCACCGACTCGGTGCCGCAGGCCGCGCGGGCCGCCGTGCAGGGGCTCTCCGACTTCGTCATGAACACCGCCGCCGGGCTCGGCGGCCTCGCGGCCGGCCTGATCGTCTCGCAGGCGGGCTACGGACCGCTGAACGCGATCGCCGCCTGCCTGCTGCTGCCGATGGCGGCGCTCGCCCTGCGGGGCGCCCTCCGGAAGGCCTGACCGGGAGGTCGCCCGCCCGTGCCCGCACCACGCGGCACGGGCGGGCCCGGAAGCGCTCGGAGTCAGAGGCTGATGTGGTACGCCTTGCGCAGGGTCTCGTGCACGGTCCAGGTCGTCCGGTCGCCCTCCCGCAGCACGCAGGCGTCGCCGGGGCCGATCTCCAGGGTCTCGCCGCCCTCGACGGCGACGGTCGCGCGTCCGGAGACCACCACGAAGAGCTCGTTGGCCTCGGTGTCGGTGACGACGCCGGGCGTGATCTGCCAGATGCCGCGCAGCTGCTTGCCGTCGGCCGACTCCCACAGCACCTTGCCCGTCACCTCGGGCGTTCCGGAGACGATCTGGCTGGGGTCGAGGGGCTCGGCTTCGAGCTCCGCGTCGGGGATGTGCACGGCGAAGGAGGGCACGTCATGAGTGGTCATGGGCGGTGACTGTAGCGGGGGTTCGGAGGCCTTCCGAGGCCGGGAGGGGCTGGAACAGAAGCCTCCGTTTCGACCCCGACCAGGCGCGATACCGAGAACCCCCGGCGGCGACGAAATCCGCACCGGCCCTCCGGCAGGGCGCCCCAAGGGCGCCGCGGCCGTCCCCGCCGCCCCGCGCGGCGGCCCGTCACGGATTCCGCAGGCGGCCCCCGGCAAGTGGCAGGAGCTCGCCAACGAGGTTTGCGGGGCCGGTGAGCGCGCCAGGAATGGGACATGTCCACACAGGTGTCCGAAGAGGTACGGGAGGCGCTCCACGAGGGCCGGCCCGTCGTCGCGCTGGAATCGACGCTCATCGCCCACGGCCTGCCGCGCCCGCGCAACCTCGCCGTGGCGGCGGAGCTGGAGGAGTCGGTACGGGCCGGGGGCGCCGTCCCCGCCACGATCGCGGTCGTCGACGGCACGGCCAGGATCGGCCTCGACCAGGAGGCGCTGACCCGGATCGCCGAGGACCCGTCGGTGCGGAAGCTGGGCCACCGCGACCTCGCCCCGGCCCTGGCGACCGGGGCCACCAGGGCGACGACGGTCTCGGCGACGGCCTGGCTCGCGGACGCGGCCGGCATACGGGTGTTCGCGACGGGCGGGCTCGGCGGCGTGCACCGGGAGTGGAGCGAGACCCAGGACGAGTCCGCCGACCTGCGGCTGCTCGCCCGGGTCGGGATCACCGTGGTGTGCGCCGGGGTCAAGTCGATCCTGGACGTGCCCGCGACGCTCCAGCGCCTGGAGACCCTCGGGGTGACGGTCGTCGGCTACGGCACGGAGCACTTCCCCGGCTTCTACCTCTCCTCCTCGGGCGAGCCCGTGGACTGGACCCTGCGGAGCCCCGAGGAGGTGGCGGCGGTGATGCGCGCGCAGGACGGCCTCGGCGGCCCCCGGGCCGCGCTCGTCGTGGCCAACCCGGTGCCGGTGGCCGAGCAGTTGGATCCCGCCCTGCACGACCGGGTGCTCGCGCGGGGCCTCGCGGCGGCGAAGGAGAAGGGATCACCGGGCAGGCGGTGACGCCGTTCCTCCTCGAATACCTGATGGTGCACACGGAAGGGGCGTCCCTGGAGGCCAACCTCGCGGCGGTACGGGGCAATGTGCGGCTCGCGGCGAGCGTCGCGGGAGCGTACGCGTCGGGGACGGGGCCGGGCGGCGCGGCGGCTCCGGGCATACCTGGGGCCGGGGCGCACAGCGCTGCGGCGCCCGGCGCCGGCGGCCGGTGACCCGGGCCGGGGCGCGCTGCTCGTCGTCGGGGACGTGGTCACGGACGTCGTCGCCCGGCACCGGACCCGCTCGCCCCGCCACGGACACGGCGGCGGAGATCCGGACCCTTCCGGGCGGCGCCGGGGCCAACGCGGCCTGCTGGGCGGCGCGTTCCGGCCTCGGCGAGGTGCGGCTGCTCGGCCGGGTGGGGACGGACGCGGCCGGCTGGCACGAGCGGGCGCTGCGGAGGGCGGGGTGCGCCCCTGCTCGTGCCGGACCCGGACGCGCCGACGGCCACCGTGATCGCGCTCGTGGACGGTTCGGCGGAGCGCACCTTCCTGACGGACAGCGGCGCCGCGCTGCGCCTCTCCCCGCCGACTGGTCCGCGGACCTCCTCGACGGCGTGGCCCGGCTGCACCTCTCGGGGTACCTGTTCTTCGCCGCGCCGAGCCGCGAGACGGCCCGCCGGGCGCTGCGGGACGCGCGGGAGGCGGGGATCCCGGTGAGCGTGGACCCGGCCTCGGCGGGGTTCCTGGCGGAGCTGGGGGCGGACCGCTTCCTCGCGGCGGCGGAGGGCGTGGAGACGCTGCTGCCCAACGCCGACGAGGCCCGGTCGCTCACCGGTCACGACGAACCGGCGTCTGCGGCCGCCGAGCTGAGCCGGCGTTTCCCGCTGGTCGTGGTCACGCTCGGGGCGCGGGCGCGCTGGTCGCCGAGGGCGGCGCGGTCACCGCACGGGTGGCGGCGCCCCGGCACGGCCGGTGGACTCGACGGGCGCGGGCGACGCCTTCACCGGGGCGTTCCTGGCCGCGCGGCTCGCGGGCGAGACCCGGCGCGGGCCGCCGAGGCGGGCTGCCGCGCGGGCGCGGAGGCGGTCACCACGGTGGGGGCAGACCTCCCGACGACCCGGCCTGACCTGAGCTGAGCTGACCCGGCCCGGCCCGGCCCGGCCCGACCCGGCCCGACCTGACCTGGCCCGACCCGACCCGGCCCGACCTGGCCCGACCCGGTCCGGCCCGGCCCGACCTGGCCCGACCCGGTCCGACCCGGCCCGACCCGACCCGACCGGCGGAAACCCCTACGCCCGCAGTCCCGTCCAGGCCGGATGGCGGGGGTCGTCGGCGCGGACGACGGCGTCCGCGGTCTCGGTGGGGCCGACCTCCGTCTCGTACCGGGCGAAGGCGGGCAGGGTCAGGGCTCCTCCGTGCGCCGGGCGAGGGCGGCGGGCGAGAGGCGCAGGTGCACGGTGAGGTCGAAGGGGAACCAGTGGCCGAGCAGGAAGGGGCCGTACAGCACGAGCACCCGCGCGGCGGCAGCGTGACGTAGGGGCTGCGGGTCGCGCGGTCCGTGACCGGGTCCCACAGGTCGGGCAGCACGCGCCCGGTGCCGCCGGGGTCCAGCGGGCCGAAGACCTCCCGCCACAGGGCCCCGGTGTCGGTCCACCCGCCGTAGTACGCGTCGGGGTCCTGCTTCCCGTACTCGTACCGGAGGGACGCGGGTCGCAGGAAGCCGTCGGTGCCCAGACCTGGACCGCGCGCCCGCGCGTGCGCAGCGCCTCGGCGAGAGCCCGGCGAGCTCGCCGCCGGGCGCGGCGGGCGGCCCGTCGACCGCCACCTTGAGCCATGCGTCGCCCGCCCCGGCGGGGACGCGTCGAGGTGCCCGGCGAGGGTCTCCGCCAGTCGGTCCCAGGTGATCGCCTCGTATCGCATGCCGTCCATCCTGCCTGCCGCTCCGGCCCCTGACGTGTACCGGTCGACACCTCCGGCCTTACGGTGATCTTGCCGCGCCACCGCGCGGCGCCCACGGAGGAGAGGACTCGTACCCCATGAGCCCGCGTCAGGAAGCCCTGCCCTACGAGACCACCGGGGCGACGACGCCCTTCGGGCTCGGGCTGCACCACGTGCAGCTCGCCCTGCCGCCGGGCGAGGAGGAGGTGTGCCGCGGCTTCTACGTGGACGTCCTCGGCATGACCGAGATCCAGAAGCCCCCGGTGCTCGCGGCCCGCGGCGGCCTGTGGGTGCGCTCGGACGCGCTGGAGATCCACCTGGGCGTCGAGGAGGACTTCCGGCCGTCCCGCAAGGGCCACCCGGGCATCCTGGTCGCCGACATCGACGGCCTGGCGGAGCGGCTGACCGGTCGGGGGGTCGAGGTGACCTGGGACGACCACTTCCCGGGCCACCGGCGCTTCTACACCGCCGACTGCCACGGGAACCGGCTCGAATTCCTCTGCCCGAAGGGCTGATCCCCCCTCCCGGCTTGACCTTGTCACTGGCGTCAGGGTCCGACCCTCGGTCCATGGACACCACCACACCCACCAGGGTCGTCGTCGTCACCGGCGCGGGCACGGGCATCGGCCGGGCCACCGCGCGCTCCTTCGCCGGGCAAGGGGCGACGGTCGTCGCCGTCGGCCGCAGGGCGGAGCCGCTGCGGGAGACCGCCGAGGGGCACCCCGGCATCCGCCCGTTCGCCGCCGACGTCACGGCGGAGGGCGCGGCCGAGGAGATCGTCCGCGCCGCCCTCGCGGACCACGGCCGGCTCGACGTCCTCGTCAACAACGCCGGGATCTCCGCCGGCGGCCCGCTCGGCACCCTCGACCGTTCCGTGATCGCCCCGCTCCTGGAGACGAACCTCGTCGCCCCGGTCCTGCTGACCCGGGCGGCCCTCCCGCGCTCCGGGAGTCCGGGGCGTCGTGGTGAACGTGACGACGACGATCGGTCAGCGCGGCTGGCCCGCCAACTCCTTCTATCCGGCGACCAAGAGCGCCCTGGAGACCCTGACCCGCTGCTGGGCGGTGGAGCTCGCGCCGGCCGGGGTCCGGGTCGTGGCGGTCGCGCCCGGCGCGATCGAGACCCCGATCGCGGACCACATGGGCCTCTCCCCCGAGCGGCGCGAGGCCGTACGGGCGTGGCAGCTCGCGCACACCCGCTGGGGCGGATCGGCAGGCCGGAGGAGGTCGCCTGGGCGATCACCGCGCTCGCCGCCCGGACGCCTCCTTCCTGACCGGCACGGTCCTGCCCGTCGACGGGGGCGCGCTGGTCGCGTGATACGACTGCGCGAGGAGGTGGCGTCCTTGCGCATCGGCGAACTGGCCCGGCGGACCGGGGTGTCGGCCCGCGCGCTGCGGCACTACGAGCAGGCGGGGCTGATCGCGTCGGCCCGCGCGGCCAACGGGTACCGGGTGTACGAGGAGGTCGCCGTGACGCGGGTGTCGAACATCCGGTACCTGCTGGACGCGGGGTTCACGCTGGACGACGTGGCCGCGTTCCGGACCTGTCTGGACGGGGACGTCTCGGCGGCCCCGCCGTCCGCCCGCGCGCTGGAGATCGCCCGCGAGCGCCTCGCCGTGATCGACGCGCGCATCGCGGCGCAGACGGAAGCCCGTGACCGCCTGGCGAAGGCGCTGGCCGCGCAGTCCTGAGTCAGGCCGACGCGACGGCGTGCGCGACGACCTGCGCGGGGCGTTCCAGCGCCGCCCGCCCCGACTCGACCGCCTCGTCCAGCGTCAGCTCCCCGCGGCGAGGGCCCGGCAGGTCGCCGCGTCGGTCCGCAGCCGGGCGTCGGGGCGTCCACCGCTCCGTCCCCGTAGGCCGCGCTCCCGTCGGCTCCGAGCCGTACGTGGAACTCGCCCTCGTCGAGGGTCACTGGACGACCCCGGCGCCGAGCTCCGTCAGCGCCCCGAGGAGCGGGATCGCGTACCAGTGGGCGCGGACGGCGTCGGTGGGCCGCGGCTCTCCGAGGTCGGGCGCGCCCCAGGCGGCGAGGGTGCGCAGGACGGGCAGCAGCTCGCGGCCGCGCGGGGTGAGTTCGTACACGTACGCCGAGGCGGGCGGGGGCAGCCGGCGCCGGGTGACGAGCTCGGCGCCCTCCATGTCCTTGAGCCGTCCGGCGAGCATGTCGGTGCTGACGCCGGGCAGGTCGGCGTGGAGGTCGGTGTAGCGGCGCGGCCCGGCGAGGAGTTCGCGGACGACGAGCAGGGTCCAGCGGTCGCCGACGAGGTCGAGGGCGCGCGCGGCGGCGCAGTGCTGGTCGTAGCTGCGGCGGCGTGGCTGACGTGGCATGCGACGCAGTCTAGACATGTTGTTGGACTTTCCAAGCTCGAACTTGGTAAAACCAAGCAACACTGATTCCGGGGACCTGGGAGGTCGGACATGGAGTTCCGGCAGTCGAGCAAGCTGAACGAGGTCTGCTACGAGATCCGCGGCCCGGTCATCGAGCACGCCAACGCGCTGGAGGAGGCGGGCCACAGCGTCCTGCGCCTCAACACCGGCAATCCGGCGCTCTTCGGCTTCGAGGCGCCCGAGGAGATCGTCCAGGACATGATCCGGATGCTCCCCAGGGCCCACGGCTACACCGACTCGCGCGGCATCCTCTCCGCCCGGCGCGCGGTCGCCCAGCGCTACCAGTCCATGGGCGTGCCGGGCGTGGACGTCGACGACGTCTTCCTCGGCAACGGCGTGTCCGAGCTGATCTCGATGGCCGTCCAGGCCCTCCTGGAGGACGGCGACGAGGTCCTCGTCCCCGCCCCGGACTACCCGCTGTGGACGGCGGTGGTCACGCTGGCGGGCGGCAGGCCGGTGCACTACCTGTGCGACGAGGCCGCCGACTGGTACCCGGACCTCGACGACATGGCGTCGAAGATCACCGACCGCACCAAGGCCATCGTCGTCATCAACCCGAACAACCCCACGGGCGCCGTCTACCCGAAGGAGGTCCTGGAGGGCATCTTCGAACTCGCCCGCCGCCACGGCCTGATGGTCCTCGCCGACGAGATCTACGACCAGATCGTCTACGACGAGGTCGTCCACCACCCGGCCGCCTCCCTCGCCCCCGACCTGGTCGTCCTCACCTTCGGCGGGCTCTCCAAGACCTACCGGGTCGCGGGCTTCCGCTCCGGCTGGCTGGTCGTCACCGGCCCCAAGCAGCACGCGAAGAACTACCTGGAGGGCCTCACCATGCTGGCCTCCATGCGGCTCTGCCCCAACGCCCCCGCCCAGTACGCCATCCAGGCCGCGCTCGGCGGCCGGCAGTCGATCCACGAACTGACCGCGCCGGGCGGCAGGCTGCGCGAACAGCGCGACCGGGCCTGGGAGAAGCTCAACGAGATCCCGGGCGTCTCCTGCGTGAAGCCGAAGGGCGCCCTGTACGCCTTCCCGCGCCTCGACCCCGCCGTGCACAAGATCCACGACGACGAGAAGTTCGTCCTCGACCTGCTCCTGCGGGAGAAGATCCAGGTCGTGCAGGGCACCGGCTTCAACTGGCCGCGCCCGGACCACTTCCGCATCCTGACCCTGCCGTACGCCGACGACCTCGACGCCGCCATCAGCCGCATCGGGCGCTTCCTGAGCGGCTACCGGCAGTGACGTCCGGCCCCCTCTACTGTCATGATCTACGGGTCCGAGGGCCTCTGACGGCCGAGGGGAAACGGGAGGGCGGACCGGTCATGGATGCGGCGCTGATAGCCGTGGCGGGAACCCTGCTGGGTGTCGTCTTCACCCACTGGTTCCAGGGGCGGGCCACCGAGCGCACGGCCGCGCTCGCCCGCACCGAACAGCTCCGGCAGGAACGGATCTCGACCTACAGCGCCTTCGCCGGCGCCGTCGTCGACTACCGGCACAGCCAGAACGACCGCTGGTTCCGGGCGCGCCAGCAGCCCGGCTCGGAGGAGGCGGAGGAGTCCCGGCACGCCTCCTACCGGCAGCGGACCGCCGCCCGGCAGGCACTCTTCCGCGTCCAGCTGGTGTGCGACGACCCGGAGGTCCGACGGCTCGCCGAGGCCGCCTTCGTGGACTCCCACTGCATGCACGAGGCGGTCGACGAGGCGGACCGCGCCCACCGCTCCGAGCGGGCCAGGAGGCGCTCGCCGCGTTCATCGCCGCCGCCGCGCCCGGCGTCCGCTGACCGGGGAGCCGCCGTGGACCTCGTCGCGCCCGTCGTCGTCGAACCGCTCAGGCGCCGCCGCTGCTCGGAATGCCACCGGGGGCCGCTGGAACGGATGATCGTCGAGTTCAACGCGCCGGTCTGCCTGGACTGCGCCGACCTCGGCCACCTGGTCTTCCTGCGCCGGGGCGACACGGCGCTCACCCGCCGCGCCCGGGAGGCCAGCACGCTCTGGGCCGTGGTCGTACGGCACAACCGGCGCCGCACCCGGTACGAGCGGCAGGGCCTGCTCGTCGAGGAGGCCGCCCTCGCCGCGGCGGAGCGGGCCTGCCTGGCGGACGCCGAGGCGCGGGCCGCGCGGCGGGCCCGGGACGCGGTGCGGCGCGCGGCCCTCGACGCCGAGATCACCGAGGTCCTCCGGGCGGAGATCCTGCGGCTCTTCCCTCCATCCCGGCGGACCGGGCCACGGAGATCGCCGTCCACGCCTCGGCGAAGGGCAGCGGACGGGTGGGACGCACGGCCGCGGGCCGCTCGCTCGACCGCGGCGCGGTCACCGCCGCGGTACGAGCCTCCGTACGGCATGTCGACACGCCGTACGACTCCCTGCTGATGCAGGGCGTTCCCCGGCACCAGGCCCGGACGAGGATCGCGCCCGCCGTCGAGGCGGTGCTCCGGACCTGGCGGGAGGACGGGGCCGCGGGCGTCCTGGGACAGGGCTGACGGCTCGGGCGTCAGCCCGCGTCGGCCGGGCCGCGAGGGCGGACCTCAGGCCTGGTCGCCGGTGCGGCGACCGCGGCGGTACAGCAGGGCGCCGCCGAGGAGCAGCGCGGCGCTCGCGGAACCGGCGTAGCCCATGGCGTCCGAACCCGTGGAGGCCAGCGAGGCCCTGCTCGTCTCGCCCTGCGGGGCGGGGGCCGGGACGGCGGGGTCACGGTCTCGGCCTGCGGCACCGGCACGTTGCGCACGGGGGTCTGCGGGCGCGGGGTCGGCGTCTCGATCGGCTGCTGGGGCTTGGCCGGGCCGTTCACCGCGGTGTTGCCGAGGGCCGGGTTGAGCAGGCCGACGACGTTGACCGAGTTCCCGCTGATGTTCACGGGGAGGTCGACGGGCAGCTGGAGGCCGTTCCCGGAGAGCACGCCGGGGGACCCCTGGGCGTGGCTCTCGGCGGTGGACCCGCCGCCGTTGGAGGTGCCGCCCCGTGGGAGCCGCCCGCCTGGGAGCCGCCGGTGTGGGAACCGCCGGCCTGCTCCCCGCCGCGCGGGTGCCGGGCTGGTCCTTGTGGGCGCGGCCGACGCCGCTCTCGTCCCCGTAGCCCCCGGTCTCGTGCCCGGCGGAGCGGTTGGCACAGCTGTTGCCCGCGGCCGGGTTGAGCAGACCGACGACGCTGACCGTGTTGCCGCAGACGTTGACCGGCACGTGCACCGGCAGTTGAAGCGTGTTGCCGGAACCGACTCCCGGCGAACCGACCGCCGCGCCCTGCGCGCCGGCGTCTGCGTGCGCGGCGCCCGCCGAGAGGGCGAGCGCTCCACCCGTGACCAACAGTGTGGCCAGACCACTTCGGCGAATCTGCCTCATGGCTTCCTGCCTTCCGGAGGTGTGCACGGGCAAGTGCCCGTACCGGAATCAACGCGACAAACGTGCGTGCCGGATCCGGCCGTTGACGGGTTTCACCCCATCGAGTGGGACTCGTTCGGATGTCCGGTCATCGCCCCAGGAGGTCGGTGAGGGCGCCGACCGGGTCCGGGTCGGGGGCGCCGCGCGGCCACCAGTCCTCACGGCCGGTGTCCGATTCGTACCCGTACCAGAGGCCGTCCCGGCCGAGCCGGAGCTGGAGGGACTCCCCGGAGAGCCGGTTGCGCCAGGGGCGCAGCGCCGGGAAGTCGGCGGCGAGCAGCGCGGGTCTGGCCCGGTCGAACGGCCCGGCCGGCGGGTCCCAGGGCTCTTCGAGGACGGAGAGCCCGCCGCGCCGCCCTGGCGCCAGGCGGCGACGGCGCGGGCGAGGTCCGTGGGGGTGCGGTCGAGGGCGCCCGCCAGGTCGCGGTAGAGCGCCCGGGAGGAGGCGGTGAGTCCGGAGCCGGGGTGTGCGGCGGCCAGCCGGACCGCGTCCTGCCAGGGGTGAGGGCGGCGACCGGGTCGTGGCCGGTGGCGAGGAAGGCGTGGGCGCGGGCGGCCGCCTCGGTGGCGAGGAGGTCGAGGGCGAGCGGATCAGGGGCGTCCGGGTCCGGCGGGAAGACGGCCGGACGGCCGGGCCGGTCCGGCACCGGGAGCTCGGGCGGCAGCGGCGGGAGCCCGGCCCCGGTGGCCGCGTCGAGCGCGAGGCGGGCGGGGACCGTGGGCATCGGCGGGCGGCGGCGCCCGTCTCGGCGGCGGCCCGCGTGGCGTTGCGCCGGGTGAGTTCGGCGAGGAGCTCCTGCTCGCCGCGGCCGCGCATCAGGAAGAGGACGAACGGGTCCTCGTCGAGGAGCCGGGCGGCCTGGTAGCAGAGGGCGGCGGCGTGCTTGCAGGGGTAGCCGTCGTCCGGGCAGGAGCAGTCGGGGACGAGGTCGCCCGGCGCGGGCAGCAGTCCGGTGACCGCCTCCAGGGCGTGCGGCACGTCCTTGTCGAGGAGGGCGGCGATGTGGTCGGGGCGGGCGGCGGCCTCGTCGAGGAACCTCTCCCAGCCGTCGTCGCCGAGGGTCCGCATCCTGATCTCGGTGCGGTACGGGCGGGGCCGGCTGCCGTGGACGTAGGCGACGACCCGGCCGGGGGTGACCGTGATCGCGTCGACGTGGCCGCGCCCCGCGTACGCCTTGCCGCGCGCGAGCCGGGCCGGGTCGAGGGCGGCGGCCTCAGGGCCGCGACCCAGGCGTTCCCCACCAGGTGGCGGCGAACCGGCCGTCGGGGGCCGAGCGCGGCGCGAGCTGCGGGAAGCCGCGGCGGCGGTCGTCGTGGCGGGGCGGCCCCGCGCGGCCCGCGTGTCCCGGGCGTGGTTCACGAGGGCCTCCTCAGGGACACCAGGTCGGCGAGCTCCCGGTCGGTGAGCTCGGTGAAGGCGGCCTCGCCGGAGCCGAGGACGGCGTCGGCCAGGGCCCGTTTGGCGCGGAGCATCTCGGCGATGCGGTCCTCGACGGTCCCCTCGGCGACGAGCCGGTGGACCTGCACCGGCTGGGTCTGCCCGATGCGGTAGGCCCGGTCGGTGGCCTGCTCCTCGACGGCCGGGTTCCACCAGCGGTCGTAGTGCACGACGTGGCCGGCCCGGGTGAGGTTGAGGCCGGTGCCCGCGGCCTTCAGGGAGAGCAGGAAGACGGGGACCTCCCCGGCCTGGAAGCGGTCGACCATCCGCTCCCGCTCGGCCACCGGGGTGCCGCCGTGCAGGAGTTGGGCCGGGATGCCGCGCGCGGCCAGGTGGTCGGCGAGGAGCCGCGCCATCGACACGTACTGGGTGAAGACGAGCACGGACCCGTCCTCGGCGAGGATCGTGTCGAGGAGCTCGTCGAGCAGGGCGAGCTTTCCGGAGCGGCCGGCGAGCCGCGCGGTGCCGGGGCCGCGCGGGACCTGCTCCTTGAGGTACTGCGCGGGGTGGTTGCAGATCTGCTTGAGGGAGGTCAGCAGGCTCATGACGAGGCCCCGGCGGGCGATGCCCTCGGCCTCCTCGATGCGGGCCATGGTCTCGCGGACGACCGCCTCGTAGAGCGAGGCCTGCTCCCGGGTGAGGGCGACGGGGTGGTCGGACTCCGTCTTCGGCGGCAGCTCGGGGACGATGCCGGGGTCGGACTTGCGGCGGCGCAGCAGGAAGGGCCGGACGAGCCGGGAGAGCCGCTCGACGGCCTCCGCGTGCTCGATCTCCTCGTTGTTCTCCACGGCGCGGGCGTGCCGGGAGCGGAAGGCCTTGAGCGGGCCGAGGAGACCGGGGGTGGTCCAGTCGAGGAGCGCCCAGAGTTCGGAGAGGTTGTTCTCCACGGGGGTGCCGGTGAGGGCGACCCTGGCGGGTGCGGGGATCTCGCGCAGCGCCTTGGCGGTCGCCGAGAACGGGTTCTTGACGTGCTGCGCCTCGTCGGCGACGACCATCCCCCACTCCCGCCCGGCGAGTCGGGCGGCGCTGGTGCGGAGGGTGCCGTAGGTGGTGAGGACGAAGCCGCCCTCGGTGCCGCCGAGGTCCCGGTCGGCGCCGTGGAAGCGCCGGACGGGCACGCCGGGGGCGAACTTCTCCACCTCTCGCTGCCAGTTGCCGAGGAGGGAGGCCGGGCAGACGACGAGGGTGGGGGCGCGGCGGGCGCGGCGCAGGTGCAGGGCGATGAGGGTGACGGTCTTGCCGAGGCCCATGTCGTCGGCGAGGCAGCCGCCGAGGCCGAGCGAGGTCATCAGGTCCAGCCAGGCGAGGCCGCGCAGCTGGTAGTCGCGCAGGGTGGCGGTGAGTCCGGCCGGGGCCCGCACCTCCTCGGGACCGGCCAGGAGCCGGTCGCGGAGCGCGGCGAGCGCCCCGACAGGAACGGCGGGGACGGACTCGCCGTCCACCTCGGCGGTGCCGGTGAGCGCGGCGGCGAGGGCGTCGACCGGTTCGAGCAGGCCGAGTTCGCGCTTGCGCGCCTTGCGGACGAGGGCGGGGTCGACGACGACCCACTGGTCGCGGAGGCGCACGACCGGCCGGTGGGCCTCGGCGAGGAGGTCCATCTCGCGCTCGGTGAGCGGATCTCCGTCGAGGGCCAGCTGCCAGTCGAACCGCAGCAGTTCCTCGCTGTCGAAGAAGGAGGTGCCGTCGGTGGCGGAGCCGGGCGCGGTGTGGGCGGGGCGGACGACGGCGGAGGCGCTGAGCGAGCGGGCGAGCTCGCGCGGCCAGTGGAGGGCGACCCCGGCGTCGGCGAGCCGGGCGGCGGCCGGGCCCAGCAGTTCGTACAGCTCGTCCTCGGTGACGGCGAGGACGTCGGGCACGTCCCGCTCCAGGAGCCGGGCGAGCGGGGGCCAGACGCGGGCCGCCCGGCGCAGGGCGAGGACCGCGTCGATCCGGGCGCGGGGCCCGAAGTGGTCGCCCTCGCCCGCCCACAGGTCCGTGGCGTCGATGACGAGGGTCGGGTCGGCGAGGCTGTGGACCTGGAGGAGCGCGGCGGCGGCGTGACGGTCCCCGCCGCCTTCGCCCGTGCCCGCGCTCTTCGTGGTGTCGAAGAGTTCGTACGGCGACAGGTCGAGGCGGAGCGAGACCCGCACCCCCGCGTCCATTCCGGCCGCCGCCTCGGCGGCCCAGGCACGCGCGCGGGCAGGTGCTGCGGGGCGCGCGCCGCGAACGGCGCGCCGGCCGCGTGGGCGGCGGCCGGGGTGCGGGCAGCAGGTCGGCGACCGCGTCGAGGAACGCCCGCACGAGGGCCTCGGGCTCGGGCAGCCGCAGCGGACCGCGCCCCGGCACCGGCACGGCGTACGCCTCGTACGGCAGGGCGGCGGCGACGGCCCGCAGATGGGCGATGTCCTCGGCGTCCAGGGGCCGGCCCGCCAGGCGTCCAGGTCGTCGGCGGTCAGTCCGGGCAGCAGCCGCCCGCGCGCGACCAGGTGCAGGGCGTGCAGGGCGGCGGCGCCCCAGCCCGCGGCGGCGGGATGGGCGGCCGGGTGATGGCGGGCCGCGACGAGGTGCGGCAGGGCGGCCTCGACGGGCAGGATCACGGCGGGCACGGACCGCCCCGGGCCCCGCTGCCGTGCCGCCGGGCCACGGTCAGCCCGGCCCGCTCCGCTCGCTCGCCTCCGGCAGCTCGCCGCCGTCGGGGGCCCAGAAGGCGACCCGGCCGTCCCGGGAAGGGCGGCCGGCAGGAAGACGGCGGCGCAGGTCGTCCAGGTGTGTGCCACGGCTCCGCTCTCCTCCCCTCTGTGTCGGCATCCCGACCGGACCTCCGACCTTACGGGTGAGGTCTGACAACGGACGCCGGACGGTTCCCCGGGCGGCCCAACAGCGGATGACAGCGGTGCCCGCGGGCGGCATGGTGGCCTGAAACGACACGACAGAAGAGGATTCCGCCATGTCCGTTCGCCGGCGTCTCACGACCGCCACCGGGGCCGTGCTGCTCACCCTCGCCGTCGCCGGCTGCTCGGGCCTCGGCCGCAGCGCCGTGGGCACGATCGCGTACGAGACGGAGCACGAGGTGGCGGTGACCGTGACGAGCCCCTCGGTGAAGGGCTGCCACCGCCTCGCGCCCTCGGGCGTCACCAAGGTCGAGAACAACACCCTGGTCGACATCGTGATGTACCGGACCCGCGACTGCCGGGGCGAGAACTCCATCTACGTGCCCAGCAAGAGCGGGAACAGGATCGCCCCGGACACCCTGCCCTGGCGCAGCTACAGCGTCATCCACTAGGACCCGCCGACGGACGTTCCGTTTCCCCCGTCCCGGGTCCATGCTGGAAGTGGCCTCGGGATGCCGAGGGGAGATGCGAGCGTCATGCGGACCGGGAACGAGCCGGCGAACGCGCGCAGCGCGCTGCGCCTGCGGTTCTGGCTGAGCATGTGGGGGCTGCTCTGGGCGGTCTTCGGCACGACCGTGTTCTCCCTGCTGGGACGCCCCGGCTGGGCGGCGGCCTGCGGAGTGCTGTTCCTGGTCGTCACGGTCGACCTGGCGGTGGTGCTGCGCCACATCCACCAGGGCGCGCACTGGCAGCCGGGCCGGGGCGTCCCCCGTACGAGCCCGACCACGGCGGCACGCGCCGCTGACGCCCCGACCCGCTCAGTTCCGGGTGTCGAACCCCGCCGCCCGGAGGTACTCCGGCTTCGGGTCGAGCGCGGCCGCGAGGCGGAAGTGCCGTATGGCCTGGGCGGTCAGCCCGGAGCGCTCGAAGGTGCGGCCCAGCGCGAAGTGCGCGAAGGCGTTGTCCGGCTCGCGCTCCAGGACCAGCTCGAATTCCAGCTGTGCCGGGCGGAGCTGCGCGGCGGCGAAGAACGCGCGGGCGCGCAGCAGGCGCGCCGCGGTGTTCTCGGGATGGGCGGCGATCACCGAGTCCAGCAGCTTCACGGCCCCACGGGGGTCCCGCGCGGCCAGCAGGTGCTCGGCGGCGCGGAAGTCGATGACGTGCGTTTCCGGGTTCCTGTCGGCCACGATGGCATCCTTCCCCTCGTTCCGGTGGTTGAACACCGGACCCGGCGGCCGCATTCCGCGGTTAGGCCCCGCCTCCGGGTGCCGCGGCTCGGCGCTCCAGCTCCTCCCAGACCTTCCGCACCTGGGGTTCGAGCGCGTCGAGCGGGCCGTCGTTGTCGATCACGAGGTCGGCGACGGCCAGCCGCTGCGCGCGCGTGGCCTGGGCCGCCATCCGGGCCTCGGCCTCGGACGCGACCATGCCGCGGAGCCGTACCAGGCGGTCGAGCTGGGTCTCCGGGGAGGCGTCCACGACCACGACCAGGTCGTACAGCGGTGCGAGCCCGTTCTCGGCGAGCAGGGGCACGTCGTGGACGACGACGTCCCCGGCGGCCGCGCGGCTCTCCAGCTCCGCCGACCGGGCCCCGACGAGCGGGTGGACGATGGCGTTGAGCGTGGCCAGGCGGTCGGCGTCGGCGAACACGAGGGAGCCGAGCTTCGGCCGGTCGAGCGTCCCCTCCGCGGTGAGGACGCCGTCCCCGAAGGCCGCCACGACGGCCGCGAGCCCCGGGGTCCCGGGTTCGACGACCTCGCGTGCGATCCGGTCCGCGTCGATCAGTACGGCTCCGTACGAGACGAGCAGCCGTGACACTTCGCTCTTGCCGGCGCCGATCCCGCCGGTCAGGCCCACCTTCAGCATGAGCGGCAGCTTAGGGCCTGCCCCGGCGGGGCTAGGCGTCGCCCTCCCGCTCCGCGAGGAAGCGCTCGAACTCGCGGCCCAGCTCGTCGGCCGACGGCAGGTCGACCGGCTCGGCGACCAGGCTGCCGCGGGTCTCGGCACCGGCCACCGCGTCGTACTGGTGCTCAAGGCCCTGCACGAGCGCGACCAGCTCCTCGTCGCCCTCGCCGATCTGGCGGTCGATCTCGGTCTGGGTGCGGCGGGCCTCGGTCCGCAGGGAGTGGGCGACGCCCGGGAGGACGAGGCCGGTGGCGGCGGTGACGGCCTCCAGGGCGGTCAGGGCCGCGTCCGGGTACGGGGAGCGGGCCACGTAGTGCGGGACGTGGGCGGCTACGCCGAGGGTGTCGTGGCCGGCCTCGGTGAGCCGGTACTCGATGAGGGACTCGGCGCTGCCGGGGACCTGGGCCTCGTCGAAGGGGCTGCGGTGGCCGGGCATGAGGTCGGTGCGGCTGCCGTGCGGGGTGAGGCCGACCGGGCGGGTGTGCGGCACGCCCATGGGGATGCCGTGGAAGTTGACGGAGAGGCGCACGCCGAGGCGCTCGACGATCTGCCGGACGGCGACGGCGAACCGCTCCCACTCCACGTCCGGCTCGGGACCGGAGAGGACGAGGAAGGGCGCGCCGGTGGCGTCCTGCACGAGGCGGACCTCGATGGACGGCGTCTCGTACGCGCTCCAGCGGTCGCGCCGGAAGGTCAGCAGCGGGCGGCGGGCGCGGTAGTCCACGAGCCGGTCGTGGTCGAAGCGGGCCACCAGCTGGTGCGGGAGGGTGTCGAGCAGCCCGTCGATGATCTGCTCACCGGTCTCGCCCGCGTCGATGTAGCCCTCGAAGTGGTACAGCATGACAAGACCGGCCGACTCCTGCGCCAGGGCCAGGTCGACGACGGCCACACCCTTCGGGTCCCATTCGTACAAATCCTGGGGATCAAGCACGATTACCGCTCCTCCTCGTGTTCTCTCTGGAAACGCCGGGCGCGGCACGGCCATTCCCGGTCGCGCGATCTTCCGGTGGAGGAGTCGGCTGCTCCGGCGGAACTCCTGCGGCACTCTGGTGAGGCTCCGGCGGGGCTCCTGCGGGGTTCAAGGAGAACGACCGAGGCCCGCTCCCCGAAGGGAGCGGGCCTCGATGCGCTATCGGCTAGCGCTCAGCGGAGAGCCTGTTCAGCTCTGGCCGCCGGCGAGCTTCTCGCGGAGGGCGGCGAGCGCCTCGTCCGACGCCAGGGCGCCGGCGTTGTCGTCCGACTCCGAGGAGTACGAACCGCCCGAGATGCCCGCACCGGCGTTGCCGGCGGCCGGGGCGGCAGCGCCCTCGGCAGCGGCGGCCTCGTCGGCCTCGCGGGACTTGATGACCTGGGCCTGGTGCTGCTCGAAGCGAGCCTGCGCCTCGGCGTACTGGGTCTCCCAGGCCTCGCGCTGCGCCTCGTAGCCCTCGAGCCAGTCGTTGGTCTCGGGGTCGAAGCCCTCGGGGTAGATGTAGTTGCCCTGGTCGTCGTAGGACGCGGCCATGCCGTACAGGGTCGGGTCGAACTCGACCGAGGCCGGGTCGGCACCGAAGGACTCGTTGGCCTGCTTCAGCGAGAGGCTGATGCGACGACGCTCGAGGTCGATGTCGATGACCTTGACGAAGATCTCGTCGTTGACCTGGACGACCTGCTCCGGGATCTCCACGTGGCGCTCGGCCAGCTCGGAGATGTGGACCAGACCCTCGATGCCCTCGTCCACGCGGACGAACGCACCGAACGGAACCAGCTTGGTGACCTTACCCGGGACGACCTGACCGATCTGGTGGGTCCGGGCGAACTGCTGCCACGGGTCCTCCTGCGTCGCCTTCAGCGACAGGGAGACGCGCTCGCGGTCCATGTCCACGTCGAGAACCTCGACGGTGACCTCCTGGCCGACCTCGACGACCTCGGACGGGTGGTCGATGTGCTTCCAGGACAGCTCGGAGACGTGCACGAGACCGTCGACGCCACCCAGGTCCACGAAGGCACCGAAGTTGACGATCGAGGACACGACGCCGGAGCGGACCTGACCCTTCTGGAGGGTCGTGAGGAAGGTCTGGCGGACCTCGGACTGGGTCTGCTCGAGCCAGGCGCGGCGGGACAGGACCACGTTGTTGCGGTTCTTGTCCAGCTCGATGATCTTGGCCTCGAGCTCCTTGCCCACGTAGGGCTGGAGGTCGCGGACACGACGCATCTCGACGAGGGAGGCCGGCAGGAAGCCACGGAGGCCGATGTCGAGGATGAGACCACCCTTGACGACCTCGATGACGGTACCGGTGACGATGCCGTCCTCTTCCTTGATCTTCTCGATGGTGCCCCAGGCGCGCTCGTACTGGGCACGCTTCTTCGAGAGGATCAGGCGGCCTTCCTTGTCCTCCTTCTGGAGAACCAGGGCCTCGATCTCGTCGCCGACCTTGACGACCTCGTTCGGGTCGACGTCGTGCTTGATCGAGAGCTCGCGGCTCGGGATGACACCTTCGGTCTTGTAACCGATGTCGAGCAGGACCTCGTCCCGGTCGACCTTCACGATGACGCCGTCGACGATGTCGCCGTCGTTGAAGTACTTGATCGTCTCGTCGATCGCGGCGAGGAAGGCTTCCTCGTTACCGATGTCGTTGACCGCAACCTGCGGGGTGGTGGCGGTGGTCTCGGTGCTGCTCGTCATGTGGGAAAGGGCTCCGGTTACGGACAGAAAGTCGTAGGTACTGCTACGCCGAGAGCCCGTATCGCACCAGGAAGCCGGACAGCCAATGAAGCACCCTTCCGCGAACGGGAGGGAACCTCGAAAACCGAGGGGACATACAACAGGTGCGAGCACGGCCTGCTCCGTCTGAGGCGCGCAGGCCCGCAGCGCAACCTTTAGCATACGGGGGCGGCCGGACAGGGTCAATGCGCGAAGCGCGCACCCGGGGCAGATGCCCTCAATTCCGGCGCGACTCATGGCCCTTGCGCCGCCACGGCGGGGGTCCGCCGCTCCGCGGCACTGAGCGCAAACTACATCGGCGGGCGAGATGAACCAAGAGTACGGACACGAAGACGCGGTCGACGGGGAGGACGACGGGGCCGAGGCGACCCGGCGTGACGCGGGGGACGCGGAGAGCAGCCGGGCCAGCCGGGGCTGGTGGGACCGGAACGCGGACGAGTACCAGAGCGAGCACGGGTCCTTCCTGGGCGACGACCGGTTCGTGTGGGGTCCCGAGGGGCTCGACGAGGCCGAGGCCGGGCTCCTCGGACCGGCCGCTTCGCTGAAGGGCCTCGACGTCCTGGAGATCGGCGCGGGCGCGGCGCAGTGCTCGCGCTGGCTGGCGGCGCAGGGGCGCGACCGGTGGCCCTCGACCTCTCGCACCGGCAGCTCCAGCACGCGCTGCGGATCGGCGGGGAGGTGCCGCTGGTGGAGGCGGACGCGGGGCGCTGCCCTTCCGCGACGGCTCCTTCGACCTGGCGTGCTCGGCGTACGGCGCGGTGCCGTTCGTCGCGGACCCGGTGCGGGTCTTCCGCGAGGTGCGCCGGGTGCTGCGGCCGGGCGGCCGCTGGGTGTTCTCGGTGACGCACCCGATCCGCTGGGCGTTCCCGGACGAGCCGGGGCCGGAGGGCCTCTCGGTCGCCGCCTCGTACTTCGACCGCACGCCGTACGTCGAGCAGGACGAGCGGGGACGGGCCGTGTACGTGGAGCACCACCGGACCCTCGGGGACCGGGTGCGGGACGTGGTGGCCGGCGGCTTCCGGCTCGTGGACCTGGTGGAGCCGGAGTGGCCGGCCTGGAACAGCCAGGAGTGGGGCGGCTGGTCCCCGCTGCGGGGGAACCTGATCCCGGGGACGGCGATCTTCGTCTGCGAGCGGGACGGATAGTCCTACTTATGGAGGGCCCTGTGGACAACGGGGTCCTCCCTTTTCTCCGCGCGTACGAGACTGAGTGCGTGATCCGAAACGACGCGCTCGACCGTCTCCCCGTCCGTCATGCCGTCCCCGAGCTGCTCGCCGCGCTCGCGGAGCGCGGCACGGCGGTGCTGTCCGCTCCCCCCGGCACCGGCAAGACGACACTGGTGCCGCTGGCGCTCGCCGGGCTCATAGGGGACGGACCGGAGCGCCGGGTGCTGGTGGCCGAGCCGCGGAGGATGGCGGTGCGGGCGGCGGCCCGGCGGATGGCGTGGCTCCTCGGCGAGGAGGTCGGCGGCGCGGTCGGCTTCTCGGTGCGCGGCGAGCGGCGGGCGGGCCCCGCGACCCGGGTCGAGGTGGTGACCACGGGCGTCCTGCTCCAGCGGCTCCAGCGCGATCCGGAGCTGGCGGGCGTGGACGTGGTGCTGCTCGACGAGTGCCACGAGCGGCACCTCGACGCCGACACGGCGATGGCCTTCCTGGTGGACGTGCGGGCGGCGCTGCGGCCGGAGCTGAAGCTGATCGCCGCGTCGGCGACCAGTGACGCCGCGGCCTGGGCGGATCTCCTCACGGTCCTGGAGGGCGGCGGGCCCGCGCCGGTGGTACGGAGCAGGGGCGAGGGCCACGGCTGCCGGGTCTTCTTCGCGGAGCCGCCCCGGGCGTCAGGCCCGCGCACGGCACCTGGGTGGATCCGGCGCTGCTGCGTCACGTGGCGGCGACGGTCCGGCTCGCGATGGAGCGCCATGAGGGGACGTCCTCTGCTTCCTGCCGGGTACGGGGAGATCGCGCGGACGGCCGGTCTGCTGGCCGGTGTCGACGCGGAGGTGCTGCAGCTGCACGGCCGCGCCCCGGCGGCGGTGCAGGACGCGGTGCTGCGCGGCACGGAGCCGGGCGGGCGGCGCAGGGTGGTGCTCGCGACCTCGGTGGCGGAGTCCAGCCTGACGGTGCCGGGGGTGCGGATCGTCGTGGACTCGGGTCTCGCGAGGGAGCCGCGCACGGACCACGCCCGGGGCTGGGCTCGCTGGCGACCGTGACGGTGTCCGAGGCGACGGCGACCCAGCGGCTCGGCCGTGCGGGCCGTGAGGCCTTCGGGTTCGTGTACCGCTGCTGGGCGGAGGCGAGCGACGGCGGCAGGCCGCGCTTCCCTCGCCGGAGATCAAGGTCGCCGATCTGGCGGACTTCGCCCTGCGGGCCGCCTGCTGGGGCGACCCGACGGCGGAGGGGCTCGCGCTGCTCGACGCGCCGCCGGCCGGGGCGATGGCGGCGGCCCGCGCGGTGCTCGGGTCGATCGGTGCCGTGGACGGGGACGGCCGGGCCACGGCGCGGGGCGTGCGGATGTCCCGGCTCGGGCTGCACCCGCGGTTGGGGCGCGCGCTCCTGGACGGCGCGCCCGAGGTCGGGGCCCGGCGGGCGGCGGAGGTGGTGGCGCTGATCGGCGAGGAGCCGCCGCGCGAGTACGGGGACGATCTGGTGGCGGCCTGGCGGACGGCCCGTCAGGGCTCCGACGGGTACGGCGCGCGGTGGCGGGCGGAGGCGCGCCGTCTGGAGCGGTCCGCGGGCGAGGCGCTGGAGGGGCCGGGGACGGGGCGGCCGCGGGGCGGGCGGGTGACGACCTGGTGGCCGGGCTCGTGACGGCGCTGGCGTTTCCGGAGCGGGTGGCCAGGGCCCGGGAGCAGGGCGGCTATCTGATGGTGTCGGGGAGCGGGGCGCGCCTCGCCGACGGGTCAGGTTGCGGTCGAGCCCGTGGCTCGCCGTGGCGGTGGCGGACCGTACCGCGCGGGACGCCACGGCGCGGGTGCGGCTCGCGGCCGTGGTGGACGAGTCCGTGGCGTGCCGGGCGGCGGGGCATCTGCGGAGCACGGGCGAGGAGGTCCGCTGGGAGGACGGGGACGTGGTCGCCCGGTCCGTGGACCGGCTGGGCGCGGTCGAGCTGACGGTCCGTCCCCTGGGCGCGGGGCCGGGCCGGAGCTGGTGCGGGAGGCGCTGCTCGACGGTCTGCGGCGCGAGGGGCTCGGGCTGCTGCGGTGGCGCCGGGAGGCCTCGGAGCTGCGGGAGCGGCTCGCCTTCCTCCACCGAGAGCTCGGGGAGCCGTGGCCGGACGTGTCGGGGAGGCGCTCGTCGAGCGGGCCGGTGAGTGGCTGGAGCCGGAGCTGTCGCGGGCGTCGCGGCGGGCGGATCTGGGGCGGATCGACGCCGGGAGGCGCTGCGGCGGCTGCTGCCGTGGGCGTCGGGCGAGGCGGTGCGTCTCGACGAGCTGGCGCCGGAGCGGATCGAGGTGCCGAGCGGTTCGCGGATACGGGTCGAGTACGGGGCGAGCGGCCGGTGCTGGCGGTGAAGCTCCAGGAGATGTTCGGTCTGGCCGAGACGCCCCGGGTGGCCGGGGTCCCGGTGCTCGTCCACCTCCTCTCCCCGCCGGCCGGCCCGCGGCGGTCACGGCCGATCTGGCGTCCTTCTGGCGGGAGGGCTACCGCGCGGTGCGGGCGGAGCTGCGGGGCGGTACCCGAAGCATCCGTGGCCCGAGGACCCGTCGCGGCGGTGCCGACCCGGCACACCAGCGCGCGGCTCAGAGCGGAGCGCTGACCGGGGCCGGGGCGGGGCGGCGGGCGGCTCCGGGGCGGGGCGGCGGGAGCGGGCCTCCAGCCAGAGGGCGAGGGCGAGGAGGGCCAGGGCGAGGAAGGTGAGGCTCCAGGGGACGTAGGAGACGAGCATGAGGACCACGAGGCGGTTGGAGGAGACCATCGCGCCGACGCTTTCGAGGTAGTCCTCGCGCATCTTCACGTGTCCCGCGAAGACGGTGAGGGTGTCCTGCCCCATCAGCTTCCTGGCGTTGCGGAGTTCTTCCTTGTGGATCTCCTCGCCGTTGACGGGGGCTCCGGTGACCGGCTCGATCCAGAACATGCGCGTGGTCGTGTACCAGCGGGTGAGGCCCGAGTCGGCGAGGACCTTGGGGTGATGCCCTTGACCGGCATGGTCTTGGGCATGGGGACCTCGGTCCAGGGGATGGTCTGCTCGAAGTAGTAGACCTCCATGCCGCGGAAGGTGCGGGTGCCCTTGTAGTGGATGGGGGCCGCGGTGCGGGTCTGGGCGTCGAAGTACTGGTAGTCGCGCTTCTCGGTGAGGAAGGGGAACTTGAACTCGATGCCCTCGCGCCGGACCGGGTCCCCGTCGACGGATTCGCCGGTGGCGTGGACGGGGTCCTGGGTGTGGGCGTCGAAGACGTACCGCTCCGGGACCTGGGAGACCATCTTGCCGTCGGGTCCGGTGACGTAGGCGAGGGCGTCCCAGACGACGACGTCGCGTCCGGCGTCGCGTTCGATGCGCCGCGACTCCTCCACGTTGCCCTTGAGGGTCTGGATGATCGTGATCTTGTCGACCTTCTCGGCCTTGAGGGTGGAGTAGTTGAGGAGGGTCGCGGGCCGGGCCTCCAGGACGGTCTCCTGGTACTGGTTCGCCGGGATCTTCGCGAGGCGGGGGAAGGCGTACCAGCGCAGGGTGGGGGCCATCGCGGCGCAGAAGACGGCGAGGGCGAGGAGGACGAGGCTGGCTCGGCGGCGCACGGTCGCCCCTACTCTTGAGGCCGGGATCGGCGGTCAGCAGGGGCTTGGGCGAGGTGGGGCCGTCGGGCGGCAGATCGACCACGGAGAGGAGCAGGACGAAGAGGAGGACTGGGGCGAGTCCGATGGCGGCGGCGACGAGGGCGCGCATGGTCGGCCTCCCGGGATGCGATCTGATAGGGCGTCAGGGCTGGGGCACCGTAGCAACGCGGCCGCGAGATGAGAACACGTTGCACCCGGGCAACGCGAAGCGCCGCCCCTTCGCCCGGTGCGGGCGGAGGGACGGCGCGGGGACCGCGGTGGGGAGGAGCGCGGTGCGGAGGGGCGGGCGGTCAGGCCGAAGGGAGGCGCTGGGCGAGGGGTGGCCTCGGGCGTGCCGCTGCCGGAGGGCGTCGGGTCCAGGGTGGGCTCCGGGGACGGGGTCGCGGGGGCGGTGACCGTGAGGTCGATGAAGGTGGTGCCGCCGCCCGGCGCGGTCAGCCGGAGGTAGAAGGTGCCCGCCTTGTCGCCCGCGAGGAGGTCGCCCGACGCGAAGGTGAGCAGTCCGTTCGTACCGGTCTTGAGCGTGACCGTGCGGACCGGGGTGCCGTTCGCGCCCTTGAAGGACGGGCCCTCGGTGCTCTCCTTGGAGTCCGTCTTCGAGGAGACGATCACCGCGGTGACGAGCACGCCGGGGGCGAGGGCGCCCTTGTCGGTGGCCTTCACCTGGATCTGCTGGGCGAAGGGCTGCCGGTCGTGGCCGACAGGGGTCGCCGGCGAGCCGGGTGAGGGTGTCCGCCTGGCGCTCCGTGACGGTCGCGGCGAAGTCGGCCGGGGCGAGGGTCCGGCGCACGACGGTGGCCCGGACGGTGAACGAGCCCGTCTTCTCGCCGGCCCGGAGGGCGGGAGAGGTCGCGAGGCCGGTCGAGCCGGTGGTGACGGTGGCGGTGGTGGCGCCGTCGGCGAAGCGGGTGTCGGTGGTGCCGACGATCTCGAAGCGGATGCTCACGCCGGCGACCGGCTTGCCCGCGGCGTCGAGCGCCGCGACCCGGGGGGCTCCCGTGAAGGCGCTGCCGGTGGTCGTGGTCAGCTTCTCGTTGGCCACGATCGTGAGCCGGGAGACCTTGGCGGCCGCCGGGAGGGCGGGCGGCGTCACCGGCGGGGTGACCGGGGGCTTGGTCGGGACGGTCGGCGGCTTGACCGTCCTGGGTGGGTCTCCGACGGCTTCGGCGTCGGGGTGCCCGGCTTCGGCACCGGGACGGTGGGAACGGCCGGGGGCTGCGTGGTGGGGCGGGATCCGCTGTTCCGGTTGCCGTTGTCGCTGCGGTGGACCGGCAGCACGCCCGAGCCGTCCGGGACCTGGTGGGTGCCGCGCTCGTAGAAGGAGACCCAGGACAGGACCGTGTTCAGGTACTCCCGCGAGTGGTTGTAGCTGAGGATCGCCTGGTCGAGGTCGGCCTTGAGCGCGAGGTTCCGGTCGTTGGCGCAGAGGTAGAGGCCGGCGGCCTGGGCCGCGTCGTAGATGTTGTTCGGGTCCTTCTTCCCGTCGCTGTTGGCGTCCTGGCCCCAGGTGGCCCAGGTGGACGGGATGAACTGCATCGGGCCGACGGCCCGGTCGTGGACCTTGTCGCCGTCGTAGGCGCCGCCGTCGGTGTCGGTGATCTTGGCGAAGCCGACGCCGTTGAGGGCGGGGCCGAGGATCGGCGGCGACGCCGTGCCGTTGGCGTCGACCGCGCCGCCGCGCGCCTGCCCGGACTCGACCTTGCCGATGCCGGCGAGCAGCTGCCACGGCAGGTTGCAGCCGGGATCGGTGGAGCGTATGGACAGCTCGGCCCGCTTGTAGGCGGAGTAGACGGACGCGGGTATGCCGGCCTCGGCGGGCCCCGCGATCACCGGCAGGTTGGCGCTCGCCCCGGGCTTGTTGGGCGTGTTCAGCGTAGGCAGTTCCGTGTAGTACGGGGAATTGCCCGTCGCGGAGCCGTCGTGGGGCGCCGGCGTCGTGTCGCCGGCGCCGACGGCGCGGTCTCCGCCGGCGTTGTCCACGGGCGGCTGAACCATCTCCGGCGCCTGCGAGGCGGCGAGTGCGGCGACCGCCGCGCCATCACCACACCGGTGGTGGCTCCCTGCGCAGCCGGTGGCCCATGTGCGCTGACATGTCCGTCGTCCCCTCCCCATCGACGCCGTCCCACGCTCCCCGCGCGAAACCTCTGGCGACCCTATGCCAACTCCGGACCACCGGATACCGGGCGCTGACCGTGTTTCACGGTTTCGTCACCTCTTGGCCGCCTGCCGACCAGGTGGGTCCGGGAACCGACCGGGGCGCCCGGGACTCTTGCACTCCAGCCGGTCACGCGCTCCGGCCGCCGTCACCACTCGCGTCCCTGGGGGAACTCCCGTTGCCGTTCACGCTGAGCCACGCCGCCGCGGTGCTGCCCGCGCTGCGACGGAACGGGACCGCGCGCGGACCGCTGGTCGCGTCCGCGCTCGTCGCCGGGTCCTTCGCGCCCGACATGACCTACTTCGCCGCGACCGCGTTCCCCGGGGCGATGCTCTTCGGGGACGTCACCCACTCTGCCCTCGGGATCGTCACGGTGGACGTGCTGATCACCGCCGTGCTCGTGGCCCTGTGGCTGACCGTGCGCGAGCCGCTCGTCGTGCTGCTGCCCGCCCGGTGGCGCGGCCGGGTGTACGGGCTCGTCCGCGGCCGCCCCTGGCGGGAGCGGCGCCCGGCCGCGCTCGCCGGATGGTTCTGCCTCTCGGCGGTGCTCGGCGCCACGACCCACGTCGTGTGGGACTCCTTCACCCACCACGACCGCTGGGGCACCCTCGCGGTCCCCTTCCTCGGTGAGATCGTGGCCGGGCTCCGGGCTACCTCTACGCGCAGTACGGGAGTTCGGCGCTGGCCCTCGCGATCCTCGGCTGGTACGCGATCCGGTCCCTGCGCGCCTCGGCCCCGGAGCGGAGCCGCCGGCCCCGGTCCCGGGCGGCGCGGACGCCTCCTCGCCGCCGGGCTGATCGGCGGCTGCGTCCTCGCCGGTGTCGCCCACCGGGTGCTGCGCTGGGCGGCGTACTGGGGCTGGGGCCGGATCGAGACGCCCCTCGACGTCATTCCGACGGCCTGCTTCGGCGCCGGCGCGGGGCTCGCCCTCGGGCTCGTGCTGTACGGGACGGGGGCACGGCTCCTCTGGTCACGGCGGTCCCGGACGACCCCGGCGACGCCGGTCCCCCGGGACCTCCCCGATCCGTCACCTCGGCCGGAACACTCCCGTCCGGGATCTCGCTGATCCGCTCCGGCGGGGTGAACTCCCGGGCCGCCGCACTGCCGGAGAGCCTGCGGTGCACCGCGAGGGCGACCCCCTCCAGGGTGCGGACGCCGTAGCGCATGGTGGGGTTGTCGTGGCTCAGGAGGACGATGCGGTAGTCGACGGGGGGAGGGGCTGCTGCGGGGGTGGTGTCCGTGTCCGCGTCGGGGGTGGCGCTTCTGTCGGGGGTGGCGCTTCTGTGGGGGGTGGTGCTTCCGTCGGGGGTGGTGCTTCCGTCGGGGCTGGTGCTTCTGTCGGGGGTCGTGCTTCCGTTGAGGCTGGCGCTTCCGTCGGGGTCGTGCTTCCGTCGGGGCTGGCGCTTCTGTCGGGGGTCGTGCTTGTGTCCGTGCCCGGGTCCGGTGTCGTCGCCGGGCGCACGATGCCGATGCTGTGGACGCGCCAGGCGTGGGTCGCCCGGGGCAGCCAGCCGTTCTTGAGGTGGACCTTGACCGTACGGGGTGCCCCCGCCGTGACGCCCCAGGCCTGGGCGCGGACGACCTGCCCCATCAGGGACAGGGCCTCGGTGCGGCGCGACACCGCGGCGAGGAGGGCGAGTTGGTCGCGTGCGGTGGTACGGGTGAGGCCCCAGTAGCTGCCGTGCCCGAGGACGGTGTCCTTGGCCCCCACCTCCCGCAGGACCCTGTTCAGCCGGGCCTTGGACAGTCCGTCCCACAGCTCGGTGGCGGCCTTGTTGTCGGAGCGGGTGATCATCGCCTTCAGCCGCCGTGCCTCCAGCGCGGTGGGCGCGCGGCCGAGTTCCTCCGCCCGGCCGAGGACGGCCTGCATGATCAGGACCTTGGCGATGCTGGCGGAGTCGTACGCGAGGGTGTCGGTGAGCCGGCACCGCAGGTCCCGCCCGGGGTCGTGCACCGCGAGGGAGACGGTGCTCTCGCGCCCCTTGAGCGCCGCCGCGATGTCCTGCGACAGCTGGCCGGCCAGGGCCGGCTCCCGGGACGAGCTGCAGAGTGCGGAGGTGGGTGTGCGGTGGTGTGCGGGGTGCGCCTCGGCGGGGGAGGGCCAGGCGGTGCCTGTCGCGCCGAGGAGGGCGCCGAGGAGGGCGCAGGCGCGGAGGCGGGAGCGGTGGATCATGCCCTCAGTTTCCGGAGGCGGGTGGGGTGGGCGCCCCTTACTGGTCCACCTGGCGCACACCGTCCTGCGGGGCGCCCCTGCACGTGTGGGGCCGCGCCTGACCGGGGCTTCGCCCCGCGCGGTGTGGGGCCCGCGCCCGGCGGGCGGTGCCCCGGCCCTCGCCTTGCTGGGCGGTGCGCTTTGCCCGGGGCTTCGCCCACGGCCCCGTGTGGGGCCCGCACCCTGCTGGGCGTCGCCCCGCGCCCGTGTGGGCAATCGTCCCGCTGGGCGGGACGGGTGGGCACACGGGACGGCGCCCTCAGCGGCGCCTCCGCGTTCCGCGCCTGAACCCGCACCAGTAGTGACGGCTTGCACAGGTGCGGGTTCAGGCGCGTAAGCCTCTGGCGCCGGCAGGGCGCGGGTCCGTTGTGCCCACCCGTTCCGCCCCAGCGGAACGATTGCCCACAACGGGGCAGCGGGGCGGGCGCAGGCCCAGCAGGGCGCGGCCCGCCACGGGGTGGGCACCGCCCCGGCGGGCGCGGCCCACAACGGGGCGGGCGCCGCACCGGCCGGGGCGGCTCGCGGCGGAGGGGGTGTCAGTGGGCGGCTGAGTCCCAGTTCGGGCCGGCGCCTACGGAGACGTCGAGGGGGGCGCGGAGGTCGGCGGCGGCGGACATCTGCTCGCGGACGAGGGCTTCGACCTGCTCGCGTTCGCCGGGGGCGAGTTCGAGGACGATTTCGTCGTGGACCTGGAGCAGCATGCGGGAGGAGAGGCCCGCCTCGGTGAGGGCGCGGTCGACGTTCAGCATGGCGACCTTGACGATGTCGGCGGCGGTGCCCTGGATGGGGGCGTTGAGCGCCATGCGCTCGGCGGCCTCGCGGCGCTGGCGGTTGTCGCTGTTGAGGTCGGGGAGGTAGCGGCGGCGGCCCAGCATCGTCTCGGTGTACCCGGTGGCGCGGGCCTCGTCGACGACGCGCCGCAGGTAGTCCCGTACCCCGCCGAAGCGCTCGAAGTAGGTGTCCATCAGGCCGCGGGCCTCGCCCGGGTCGATGCCGAGCTGCTGCGCGAGGCCGAAGGCCGAGAGGCCGTAGGCCAGGCCGTACGACATGGCCTTGATCTTGCGGCGCATCTCCGCGTCGACGGCGGACCGCTCGACGCCGAAGACCTGGGAGGCGACGGTGGTGTGGAGGTCCTCGCCGGAGGTGAAGGCCTCGATGAGGCCCTCGTCCTCGGAGAGGTGGGCCATGACGCGCAGCTCGATCTGGCTGTAGTCGGCGGTCATGAGGGCCTCGAAGCCCTCGCCGACGACGAAGCCGTGCCGGATGGCGCGGCCCTCGTCCGTCCGTACCGGCACGTTCTGCAGGTTGGGCTCGGTGGAGGAGAGGCGGCCGGTCGCGGCGACCGTCTGGCTGAAGGTGGTGTGGATGCGGCCGTCCGCCGCGACCGTCTTGATCAGGCCTTCGACCGTGGAGCGCAGGCGGGCCTGCTCGCGGTGGCGGAGCATGATCACCGGGAGTTCGTGCTCGGTCTGGCCGGCCAGCCAGGCGAGCGCGTCGGCGTCCGTCGTGTATCCGGTCTTGGTCTTCTTGGTCTTCGGCAGGTTCAGCTCGCCGAAGAAGACCTCCTGGAGCTGCTTGGGCGAGCCGAGGTTGAACTCGTGGCCGACGGAGGCGTGGGCCTCCTTCACGGCCTGCTGCACGGCGCCGGCGAACTGCTGCTCCATGGCCTCCAGGTGGTCGCGGTCGGCGGCGATGCCGTGCCGCTCCAGGCGGGCGAGGAGGGCGGAGGTGGGGAGCTCGACCTCGTGGAGGAGCTCGCGGGCGCCGACCTCGCCGAGCCGCTCCTCGAAGGCCACGCCGAGGTCGAGGACGGCCCGCGCCTGGCTCATGAGGGCCTCGGCCTCGGCGGTGTCGTCGGCGCCGAAGGCGAGCTGGCCGTCGGCGGCGGCCGCCGGGGCGAGCTCGCGGCCGAGGTATTCGAGGGTGAGGGCGTCGAGGGCGAAGGAGCGCCGGCCGGGCTTGACCAGGTAGGCGGCGAGGGCGGTGTCCATGGTGACGCCCGCGACGGACCAGCCGTGCTCGGGGAAGACCCGCATGGCGCCCTTGGCGTTGTGCATGGTCTTCGGCCGCTCGGGGTCGGAGATCCACGCGGCCCAGGCCCGCTCGTCGGCCTCGTCGAGGGTGCTGGGGTCGAACCAGGCGGCGGCTCCCCCGGCGGTGGCGAGGGCGACCTCGGCGACGTTCCCCGTGCCGAGGGCCCAGCTGTCGACGGTGGCGATGCCGAGGGGCTCGGTGCCGTGCTCGGCGAGCCAGGGGCGAGCTCGCCGGTGCCGAGGACGGTGAAGTCGAGCTCGACGCCCGCGGCGGGGGCGGGGGCGGCCTCCTCGGCGGAGCCGGGGTCGACGGCGAGGAGCCGCTCGCGGAGCGAGGGGTTGCGGATCTCCAGGGTGTCGAGGACGAGGGCGACGGCCGTGCGGTCGTACGGCTCGCGGGCGAGGTCCGTCACGGTCTTCGGCAGCTCGACGTCCCGGACCATCTCGGTCAGGCGGCGGTTGAGCTTGACCGCCTCCAGGTGGTCGCGGAAGTTCTGTCCGGCCTTGCCCTTGACCTCCTCGGCGCGCTCGACGAGCTCGGCGAAGGAGCCGAACTGGTTGATCCACTTGGCCGCGGTCTTCTCGCCGACGCCGGGGATGCCCGGCAGGTTGTCGGACGGGTCGCCGCGCAGGGCCGCGAAGTCGGGGTACTGCGAGGGGCTCAGGCCGTACTTCTCCTGGACCTTCTCCGGGGTGAAGCGGGTGAGCTCGGAGACGCCCTTGGTGGGGTAGAGCACGGTGGTGTGGTCGGTGACGAGCTGGAAGGAGTCCCGGTCGCCGGTGACGATGAGGACCTCGAAGCCCTCGGCCTCGGCCTGGGTGGCGAGGGTGGCGATGACGTCGTCGGCCTCGAAGCCGTCGACGGCGAAGCGCGGCGCGTGCATCGCGTCGAGGAGCTCGCCGATCAGCTCGACCTGTCCCTTGAACTCGTCGGGGGTCTTCGAGCGGTTCGCCTTGTACTCCGGGAACTCCTCGGACCGCCAGGTCTTGCGGGACACGTCGAAGGCGACCGCGAAGTGGGTGGGGGCCTCGTCGCGCAGCGTGTTCGCCAGCATCGAGGCGAATCCGTAGATCGCGTTCGTCGGCTGTCCGGTCGCGGTGGTGAAGTTCTCCACGGGGAGCGCGAAGAACGCCCGGTACGCGAGCGAGTGCCCGTCCATGAGGAGCAGGCGGGGGCGGGTGTCTGCGGGGTTCTTCGATGCTGTCTCGGCCACGGGACGATCCTGCCACGGCCCACCGACAATCCCGTCCACACCGGCCGGGCGATCCCGTCGACACCGGTCGGGGTGCCGGTCTGTCGGTGCCGCGTGACAGGATCGGAGACGTACGCCGCAGGATTACCGCTCAAGGGAGAGCGCGATGGTCAGCAAGCCGCCGGCCGGTGACCCGGTCCAGGACGCACCGCAGGTCACGCCGCCGCAGCATGCCGCAGCCGGCCTGCCCGCCATCGGGCACACCCTGCGGATCGCCCAGGAGCAGATGGGTCTGGCGCGCACCGCGCGGACCCTGCTCAAGGTCAACCAGAAGGACGGCTTCGACTGTCCCGGCTGCGCCTGGCCCGAGGGTGACAAGCGGCACGTGGCGGAGTTCTGCGAGAACGGCGCGAAGGCGGTCGCCGAGGAGGCGACGCTGCGCCGGGTGACCCCGGAGTTCTTCGCCGCGCACCCGGTGGCGGACCTGGCGACCCGCAGCGGGTACTGGCTGGGCCAGCAGGGCCGGATCACGCAGCCGATGCTCCTGCCGGAGGGCGGCGAGCGGTACGAGCCGGTGAGCTGGGAGCGGGCCTTCGGGATCATCGCGGAGGAGCTGCGGGCCCTGGCCTCCCCGACGAGGCGCTCTTCTACACCTCGGGGCGGACGAGCAACGAGGCGGCGTTCCTGCTCCAGCTCTTCGCCCGCGAGTTCGGCACGAACAACCTGCCGGACTGCTCCAACATGTGCCACGAGTCCTCGGGCTCGGCGCTGACGGAGACGATCGGGATCGGCAAGGGCAGCGTCTCCCTGGAGGACCTGCACCGGGCGGACCTGATCATCGTGGCCGGGCAGAACCCGGGGACGAACCACCCGCGCATGCTCTCGGCCCTGGAGAGGGCGAAGGCGGCCGGCGCGCGGATCATCTCGGTGAACCCGCTGCCGGAGGCGGGTCTGGAGCGCTTCAAGAACCCGCAGACCCCGCAGGGCATGCTCAGGGGCGCGGCGCTCACCGACCTGTTCCTCCAGATCCGGATCGGCGGCGACCAGGCCCTCTTCCGGCTGCTGAACAAGCTGGTCCTGGAGACGGCCGGGGCGGTCGACGAGGAGTTCGTCCGCGAGCACACCCACGGGTACGAGGAGTTCGCGGCGGCGGCGAAGGCGGCCGACTGGGAGGAGACGCTCACCGCGACCGGCCTCGAACGGTCGGAGATCGAGCGGGCCCTGGAGATGGTGCTCGCCTCGGAGCGGACGATCGTCTGCTGGGCGATGGGCCTGACCCAGCACAAGCACTCCGTGCCGACCATCCGCGAGGTGGTCAACTTCCTGCTCCTGCGCGGGAACATCGGGCGGCCCGGCGCGGGCGTGTGCCCGGTGCGCGGCCATTCGAACGTGCAGGGCGACCGCACGATGGGCATCTTCGAGCGCCCCGCGCCCGCCTTCCTCGACGCCCTGGACAAGGAATTCGGGATCGTCTCGCCGCGTCACCACGGCTTCGACGTGGTGCGTTCGATCCAGGCGCTGCGCGACGGCGAGGCGAAGGTGTTCTTCGCGATGGGCGGCAACTTCGTGGGGGCGACGCCCGACACGGAGGTGACGGAGGCGGCGATGCGGAACGCGCGGCTGACCGTGCACGTGTCGACGAAGCTGAACCGCTCGCACGCGGTGACGGGCACGCGCGCGCTGATCCTGCCGACGCTGGGCCGCACGGACAAGGACGTGCAGCGGAGCGGCAGACAGTTCGTGACGGTCGAGGACTCGATGAGCCTGGTGCACGCCTCCCGGGGAACCTGCCGCCGGCGAGCCCGCACCTGCTGTCCGAGCCGGCGATCGTGGCGCGGATGGCACGGGCCGTCCTCGGCGGCGGCTCGGCCACGCCCTGGGAGGAGTTCGAGGCGGACTACGCCCGGATCCGGGACCGCATCGCGCGCGTGGTGCCCGGTTTCCAGGACTTCAACGCCCGTCTGGCGGCGAGTCCGGGCGGTTTCGCGCTGCCGCACGGTCCGCGCGACGAGCGGCGCTTCCCCACGAAGACCGGCAAGGCCAACTTCACGGCCGCTCCCGTCGAGTACCCGAGGGTGCCGGAGGGCCGGCTGCTGCTGCAGACGCTGCGCTCGCACGACCAGTACAACACCACGATCTACGGTCTCGACGACCGCTACCGGGGGATCAGGGGCGGCCGCCGGGTGGTGCTGGTGCATCCGGAGGACGCGGCGGCGTTCGGTCTCGCGGACGGGGCGTACGCGGATCTGGTGAGCGAGTGGACGGACGGCACCGAGCGGCGGGCGCCCGGCTTCCGGGTCGTGCACTACCCGACGTCCCGGGGGTGCGCGGCGGCCTACTACCCGGAGACGAACGTGCTGGTGCCGCTGGAGTCGACGGCGGACGTCAGCAACACCCCCGCCAGCAAGTCCGTGATCGTGCGTCTGGAACAATCGCAGTCCGCCTAAGCGTTTGCTCAGGCGACGAGAGAGAGCGACGGACGGAGCCGGGCCCATGGGTGAGCAGCAGCACGTGAAGTTCCCGCAGGAGGTCATCGAGGAGTACGCGGCGCTCGGCGTCGACCTCCCGGCGCTCTTCTCGGCCGGGCACCTCGGGAACCGGATGGGCGTGCAGATCCTGGAGGCCTCGGCCGAGCGGGTCGTCGGCACGATGCCGGTGGAGGGCAACACCCAGCCGTACGGGCTGCTGCACGGCGGGGCGTCGGCGGTGCTCGCCGAGACGCTGGGCTCCGTCGGCTCGATGCTGCACGGCGGGGTCTCGAAGATCGCCGTCGGCGTCGACCTCAACTGCACCCACCACCGGGGGTGCGCAGCGGTCTGGTGACCGGTGTGGCGACCCCGGTGCACCGCGGACGGACCACCGCCACGTACGAGATCGTGATCAGCGACGAGCAGGGCAAGCGGGTGTGCTCGGCGCGGCTGACCTGCCTGCTGCGGGACGTCAACCCCGGCGACGCGGGCAACCTGCCGGAGGCGGGGACGGCCGCGACCGCCTGAGGCGGGCGGTCTCCACCCACGACGGCGGACGCCACCCACGACGGCAGCCCGCCCCAAGACGGCGGGCGGGCTGCCGGAGACACGGCGCGGCGCGGGACGGTTCGACCGTCCGCGCCGCGCCGTTCGCATGTCAACTCCCTTGCCCCACAGGGATACAGACGCTTCACTGACGAACCTCCCCCACAGGAGAACACCCGATCCACTCATCCACCGAGGGGTTCTTCGTGACCGCCGTTCGCACCACCGCGCTGACCACCGTCACCGCCGCCGCCTGCGCCGCCATCCTCGCCACCGCGATCCCGGCCTCGGCGATCAACTCGTACAACGCGACCCCGGCCCCCGAGCGCACCGAGGTCGGGGCGCTCGTCGCGACCTGGGACGAGGACGACGACCCGGCGACTCCCGACCGCGTCGACTGGGTCTGCTCCGGCACCATGATCGACGCGGACACCTTCCTGACCGCCGCGCACTGCACCACCGACTGGCCGGCGAACGTCCGCTTCTACGTGTCGCTCGACCAGGACGTCCAGGCGGGCCTGGACCGGGCGGCGGCCGCCCACCCGGGCGACCCGGCCGCCCAGGCCCGGAGCGTGGCCGTCGAGGGCGCCGCCCGCACCCACCCGCGTACCCCGGCCCCGCCTCCGACACGCACGACATCGCGGTGATCGAGCTGCCTGCCGCCGCCGTGAAGGCCCGCTGGTCCTTCACCCCGGCGACACTTCCCGCGGCGGGCGCCCTCGACGCGCTCGGCCCGCGGGGACTGAACGACACCGACTTCCTGGTCGCCGGTTTCGGCACCGAGGAGGCGCGGCGTGGTCCGGGCGGCCAGACGCACCCGGGCGGCGGCGTCCGCATGAAGGCCCCGGTCTCGTTCAACGCGCTCAACGACGCCTGGATCCGGCTCGGCATGACCGCGCCCCAGGGGAACGGCGGCGCCTGCTACGGCGACTCGGGCGGCCCGAACTTCGCCGTGCTGAAGGGGAGGCGCACCCTGGTGTCGACCACGATCACCGGCGATACGCCGTGCTACGCGACCAATGTGACCTATCGGCTGGACACTCCCGGCGCGCGTGACTTCCTGAAGCCGTTCGTCCAGCTTCCTGACGCCGCCGCCCCGCCTCCCGTCACTCTCCGTGACCTTCGTGCGAGGGAGGACCGAGCCGAGCGGGCGATCGGTTTCGTCCGCTCAGCTTTCTGCCAGTGTCCGATATCCGGAGAGTGACGCGAGGGGTGCGACAGGACCAAGAATCCCTCAAGCCCCTTAGCGGAACTGCGTGTTCTCACGATGTGAACACTGCATTACAGACCCTATTGCCCCGGTTTTCCCACCCGGCGCGCACACTCTTTCCCCCTCGGCATAACAAGACAGTCACATCCTTCCCTCGCCGCTCCCCGACCCTCCCCACCTGCGCTTAGAGTCACCGCCAGTCACCGCGCCGCCGGGCGCGTCCTACTGCACGGCCCTGTACCAACCCCAGTACGGCCCGGCGTACCAAAACGGCACCCCTCGCTCCGCAGCTTCACGGCACCGCCTCATTCCGAGGGGGCCGCGCCAGGGAAAGGACCCTTCGTGCGAAACCGTTCGTTGCTCATACTCACCACCGCGGTCACCGCGGGAGCCCTCACGCTCACCGCCTGTGGATCGCGTGACGACAAGGGCGGCGCCGAGAACGGCGACAACGGCAACGTCACCGTGACCATCGGTCTCGACGCGCCCCTCACGGGTGAGCTGTCCGCCCTCGGCCTCGGCATCAAGAACTCCGCCGACCTCGCGGTCAAGACGGCCAACAAGAAGAACTACGTCAAGGGCGTGACCTTCAAGCTGGAGTCCCTGGACGACCAGGCGCAGCCCTCCTCCGGCCAGCAGAACGCCACCAAGTTCGTCGCCGACAAGACCGTCCTCGGCGTCGTCGGCCCGCTGAACTCCGGTGTCGCCGAGTCCATGCAGAAGGTCTTCGACGACGCGAAGCTGGTCCAGGTCTCCCCGGCCAACACCAACCCGTCGCTGTCCCAGGGCCCGAACTGGGCCTCCGGCGACAAGAAGCGCGGCTACAAGTCGTACTTCCGCACCGCCACCACCGACGCCATCCAGGGCCCGTTCGCGGCCCAGTACGTCTTCAAGGACGCCAAGAAGACCAAGGCGTTCATCATCGACGACAAGAAGACCTACGGCGCCGGCCTCGCGGGCACCTTCAAGGGCGAGTTCGAGAAGCTCGGCGGCAAGGTCGTCGGCACCCAGCACATCAACCCGGACACCAAGGACTTCTCCGCGGTCGCCACCCAGGTCAAGAGCTCCGGTGCCGAGGTCGTCTACTACGGTGGCGAGTACCCCGCCGCCGGCCCGCTGGCCAAGCAGATCAAGGCGGCCGGCGCGAAGGTCACCGTCGTCGGCGGCGACGCGATCTTCAGCCCCGAGTACGTGAAGCTCGCCAGCCCGGCCTCGGCCGAGGGCGACATCGCCACCTCGGTCGGCGCGCCGATCGAGGAGCTCGCCTCCGCCAAGGAGTTCCTGGCCAACTACAAGGCCGAGAACTACAAGGAGGCCTACGAGGCCTACGGCGGCTACTCCTACGACTCCACCTGGGCGATCATCGAGGCCGTCAAGAAGGCCGTCGAGGGCAACGGCGGCAAGCTCCCCGAGCGCGCCAAGGTCGTCGAGGCCATGCAGGGCGTCTCCTTCGAGGGCGTGACCGGTTCGGTCGCCTTCGACGAGTTCGGTGACACCACCAACAAGCAGCTGACCGTCTACCAGGTCAGGGGCGGCGCCTACAAGCCGGTCAAGTCCGGCACCTTCGGCGGCTGATCCTCAAGCCCCACCCACTCAGCACCACCTTCACCGCGCGGGGCGCCACACAGGCTCCCCGCGCGGTGTCACATCCGTCGAAAGTCTCGGAGGACAATGCGGTGAACGAACTGCCGCAGCAGCTGGTCAACGGCCTGCTACTGGGATCCATGTACGGGCTCGTCGCCGTCGGCTACACGATGGTCTACGGCATCGTCCAGCTCATCAACTTCGCCCATGGCGAGATCTTCATGACCGGCGGCTTCGGGGCGCTCACGGTCTGGCTCATCCTGCCCGGCGGCACCACGATGTGGATCGCGCTGCCCCTCATGCTCATAGGCGCCATCCTCGTCGCGACGACGATAGCCGTCGGCGCCGAACGCCTCGCCTACCGCCCGCTGCGCGGTGGCCCCCGTCTCGCCCCGCTCATCACCGCGATCGGCCTCTCGCTCGCCCTCCAGCAGGCCGTCTGGTCCCTGTACCCGGAGGCGAAGTCCGCCAGGACCTTCCCGCAGATCCCCGGCGGCCCGATCGAGCTCGGACCGGTCACCATCCAGACCGGTGACGTCTTCCTCCTGATCGCCGCCCCGATCTGCATGGCCTTCCTCGCCTTCTTCGTCATGCGCACCCGCGTCGGCCGCGGCATGCAGGCCACCGCGCAGGACCCGGACACCGCGAAGCTCATGGGCGTCAACACGGACCGGATCATCGTGATCGCGTTCGCCCTCGGCGCCGCGTTCGCCGCGGTCGGCGCCGTCGCCTACGGCCTCAAGTACGGCGTCGTCGACTACAAGATGGGCTTCCTCCTCGGCCTCAAGGCCTTCACGGCCGCGGTCCTCGGCGGCATCGGCAACATCTACGGCGCCATGATCGGCGGACTCGTCCTCGGCATCGCCGAGACCATGGCGACGGCGTACATCGCCCACATCCCCGGCATGCAGCAGCTCGGCGGCCAGTCCTGGGCCGACGTCTGGGCCTTCGTACTCCTCATCGTCGTACTCCTCGCCCGGCCGCAAGGCCTGCTCGGCGAGCGCGTCGCGGACAGGGCGTGAGCAACATGACCACCATCTCCGAGAACCCCGAGGCACCCGCCGCCTCCGAGGCCGCTCCGGCCGAGGCGACCGGCCTCATCGGCTTCATCCCGGCCGGGATCGCCCGGCCGCTCGCCCTGGGCGGCGGCGTCCTCACCGTCGCCAGCTGCTTCCTCGCCTGGACCTGGACCGCCCGCTTCCCGGGCGACCTCACGGTCTACGGCTACCCGGGCGGCCTCCAGCTGCAGGTCCTGGTCACCGGCCTGCTCACCACCCTCTTCGCCCTCTCCGCGTACGGCGTCAAGGGCACCCGCTGGCTGACCCCGGCCGGCAGCGGCGGAGCGCTCAAGCTCGCCGCGCTCGCGAACTTCGCGATCGCCTGGTTCACCGTCGGCGCGATCAGCGTCGAGCTCGGCGGACCGGTCAACCTGGAGCCGGGCGGCGCGGTCGTCGCGCTCGCCACCCTGCTCGCCCTCCTCGGCGCCTTCGCCCTCCCCTTCGAGCGGCCGCGGCTGCTGCCCGTGGACCCGGAGGACACCGGCTGGGACCAGTTCAAGCACCGGTCTGGCAACGGCTGGGCCACCTTCAAGGCCTCCTTCGCCAGTGGCCCCGTGCGCAAGCTGCCGGCCATGCACTCGGCCGTCGAGATCCTGATCATCGCGGGCGTCCTCGCGGTCGCGCTCGGCGTCTTCACCTACGGTGTCGGCACCGAGTACGACGAGCAGTTCCTCGGCTTCCTGATCACGACCGGCCTCGGCTTCGCCGCGGTCAACAAGTCGGGTCTGACGGCGCAGGCCACGCAGCTCACCGGCAAGCACCAGAACCTGTCCATCGCGGGCGCGTTCATCGCCGCGGCGCTCTTCCCCTTCACCCAGACCGACGACCAGTACGCGACGCTCGGCGTCTACATCCTGATCTTCGCCACGGTCGCCCTGGGCCTGAACATCGTCGTCGGCCTCGCGGGTCTCCTCGACCTCGGTTACGTCGCCTTCCTCGGCGTCGGCGCCTACGCGGCCGCCCTCGTCTCCGGCGCCCCGACCTCGCCGTTCGGCCTGCACCTGCCCTTCTGGGCGGCCATCCTGGTCGGCGCGGCCGCGTCCCTGGTCTTCGGCGTCCTCATCGGCGCCCCGACCCTGCGCCTGCGCGGCGACTACCTCGCCATCGTCACCCTCGGTTTCGGTGAGATCTTCCGCATCGCGGTGAACAACGCCGACGGCACCTCCGGCCCCGACATCACCAACGGCGCCAACGGCATCGCGTCCATCCCGAACCTCGACATCCTCGGGTTCGACTTCGGCGCCGAGCACGACATCGCCGGCTTCACCATCGGCCGCTTCGCGAACTACTTCTTCCTGATGCTGCTGATCATGGCGGTCGTCGTGCTGGTCTTCCGGCGCAGCGGCGACTCCCGCATCGGCCGCGCCTGGGTCGCCATCCGCGAGGACGAGACCGCCGCGCTCGCCATGGGCATCAACGGCTTCCGGGTCAAGCTCATCGCCTTCGCGCTCGGCGCCTCGCTCGCCGGTCTCGCCGGCACCGTGCAGGCCCACGTCACCTACACGGTGACCCCGGAGCAGTACCTCTTCGCCGGACCCATCCCGCCCAACTCCGCCTTCCTGCTCGCGGCCGTCGTCCTCGGCGGCATGGGCACCATGAGCGGTCCGCTGGTCGGCGCGTCCCTGCTCTTCCTCATCCCCAACAAGCTCCAGTTCATGGGCGAATACCAGCTCCTCGCCTTCGGCGTCGCGCTGATCCTGCTCATGCGCTTCCGCCCGGAGGGCATGATCGCCAACCGGCGCAACCAGCTGGAGTTCCACGACAAGGACGAGACGCCCGCCACGCTCGCGAAGGCAGGTGCCTGAACCATGACGACCACCACCCACCAGGCCGGGGCCACCACCGAGCCGTCCGCCCCCGAGACCGTGCTCGACGCGCGCGGGGTCACCATGCGGTTCGGCGGCCTCACCGCCGTACGCGATGTGAACCTCACCGTGAACAGCGGCGAGATCGTCGGTCTCATCGGCCCCAACGGCGCCGGCAAGACCACCTTCTTCAACTGCCTCACCGGTCTCTACGTCCCCACCGAGGGCGAGGTCCGCTACAAGGGCCAGGTCCTCCCGCCGAAGTCGTTCAAGGTCACCGCGGCCGGTATCGCGCGCACCTTCCAGAACATCCGTCTCTTCGGCAACATGACGGTCCTGGAGAACGTCCTCGTCGGACGCCACACCCGCACCAAGGAGGGCCTCTGGTCGGCCCTGCTCCGCGGCCCCGGCTTCAAGAAGGCCGAGGCGGCCTCCGAGAAGCGGGCCATGGAGCTCCTGGAGTTCATCGGCCTCCAGGACAAGGCGCAGCACCTCGCCAAGAACCTCCCGTACGGAGAGCAGCGCAAGCTGGAGATCGCCCGCGCCCTCGCGAGCGATCCCGGTCTGCTCCTGCTCGACGAGCCCACCGCCGGCATGAACCCGCAGGAGACGCGGGTGGCGGAGGAACTCATCTTCGCCATCCGGGACATGGGCATCGCCGTGCTCGTCATCGAGCACGACATGCGGTTCATCTTCAACCTCTGCGACCGGGTCGCCGTGCTCGTCCAGGGCCAGAAGCTGATCGAGGGCGACAGCGCGACCGTCCAGGGCGACGAGCGGGTCATCGCCGCGTACCTGGGCGAGCCGGTCGACTCGGAGCCGGCTCCGGCCGCCGCCACCGCCGAGGAGGAGGCCCCGGAGGCCGACGAAGCCCCGGCGGCCGAGGAGGCCGAGGAGGGCGCCGAGCCCTCCGAGGACGACGAGACCCCGAGGCCCCGGCGGCTCCGGAGGCCGACGGCGAGGAGTCCGAGGCTCCCGCCGAGGAGGCCCCCGCCGCCGAAGGCACCGACGAGGAGCCCTCGAAGGAGACCCCGCACGACCCTGCTTCGGGCAAGGAGAACGACGCATGACCGCACTGCTCGAAGTCGAGGACCTGCGCGTCGCCTACGGAAAGATCGAGGCCGTCAAGGGCATCTCCTTCTCCGTCGACGCCGGTGAGGTCGTCACCCTCATCGGCACCAACGGCGCCGGCAAGACCACCACCCTGCGGACCCTCTCCGGGCTCCTCAAGCCGGTCGGCGGCCAGATCAAGTTCGAGGGCAAGTCCCTCCGCAAGATCCCCGCGCACAAGATCGTCTCGCTGGGTCTGGCCCACTCCCCCGAGGGCCGGCACATCTTCCCCCGGATGACGATCGAGGAGAACCTCCTCCTCGGCGCCTTCCTCCGGAAGGACTCCGCCGGCATCGCCAAGGACGTCCAGCGCGCCTACGACCTCTTCCCGATCCTGGGCGAGCGTCGCAAGCAGGCCGCCGGCACGCTCTCCGGTGGTGAGCAGCAGATGCTCGCGATGGGGCGGGCGCTGATGTCCCAGCCGAAGCTGCTCATGCTCGACGAGCCCTCCATGGGCCTCTCGCCGATCATGATGCAGAAGATCATGGCGACGATCGCCGAGCTGAAGGCCCAGGGCACCACGATCCTGCTCGTCGAGCAGAACGCCCAGGCCGCGCTCGCCCTGGCGGACCACGGTCACGTCATGGAGATCGGCAAGATCGTGCTGTCCGGTACGGGGCAGAACCTGCTCCACGACGAGTCCGTCCGCAAGGCGTACCTCGGCGAGGACTGAGCACCACGAACGGAAGGCCCGCCCCACAGTGCCGTGGGGCGGGCCTTCTCGCGTACGGAGGTGCGGAAGCGGGGGGCGGTTACTGCCCCTTGGCCGCCTTCTTCTCCTCGGCGTCCTCGATGACGGCCTCGGCGACCTGCTGCATCGACATGCGGCGGTCCATCGAGGTCTTCTGGATCCAGCGGAAGGCCGCCGGCTCCGTCAGTCCGTACTGGGTCTGGAGGATCGACTTGGCGCGGTCGACGAGCTTGCGGGTCTCCAGGCGCTGGGAGAGGTCGGCGACCTCCTTCTCCAGGGCGCGGAGCTCGGCGAAGCGGGAGACGGCCATCTCGATGGCCGGCACCACGTCGCTCTTGCTGAACGGCTTCACCAGGTACGCCATGGCGCCGGCGTCCCGGGCCCGCTCGACGAGTTCGCGCTGCGAGAAGGCGGTCAGCATGAGGACCGGGGCGATGGACTCGCCGGCGATCTTCTCGGCGGCCGAGATGCCGTCGAGGACGGGCATCTTCACATCGAGGATGACGAGGTCGGGGCGGTGCTCGCGGGCGAGCTCGACGGCCGTGGCGCCGTCTCCGGCCTCGCCGACGACCGTGTAGCCCTCTTCCTCCAGCATCTCTTTGAGGTCGAGGCGGATGAGGGCCTCGTCCTCGGCGATGACGACGCGGGTCGTCAGCGGCGGCACGTGCGACGGCGCCTCGGCGTCGTCGGCGGGCTGGGGCGACTCGGGGGCGGTCACGCGGGCTCCTCGTTCCATGGCCTCGTTCGGAGGCGGATACAGCTCCCCATGAGCCTACCTACCTCCTGTAAGGTAGGGGCACGGCGGGTGATCACCGACCTTCGTTTCGAAGGATGCCCCGGTAGCCCAGCGGAAGAGGCAGTGGTCTCAAACACCATACAGCGTGGGTTCGAATCCCACCCGGGGCACTTTACCTTCGATTCCAAGCTTTAAGACCGCGGCCTCTAGGCGAGTGGTTCGCCGATGTGGTGGACACGGACCAGGTTCGTCGAGCCCGCGACGCCCGGCGGGGAGCCCGCCGTGATGACCACGATGTCGCCCGGCTCGCAGCGGCCGATCCTGAGCAGCTCCTCGTCGACCTGGGCGACCATCGCGTCCGTGGAGTCGACGTGCGGACCGAGGAAGGTCTCCACGCCCCAGGTGAGGTTGAGCTGGGAGCGGGTCGCCGGGTCCGGGGTGAAGGCGAGCAGCGGGATCGGGGAGCGGTAGCGGGAGAGCCGCCGGACCGTGTCGCCGGACTGGGTGAAGGCCACGAGGAACTTGGCGCCGAGGAAGTCGCCCATCTCGGCGGCCGCGCGGGCCACGGCGCCGCCCTGGGTGCGGGGCTTGTTCCGCTCGGTCAGGGGCGGGAGGCCCTTGGCGAGGACGTCCTCCTCCGCGGCCTCGACGATCCGGCTCATGGTGCGGACCGTCTCGATCGGGTGGCGGCCGACGCTGGTCTCGCCGGAGAGCATCACGGCGTCGGTGCCGTCGATGACCGCGTTCGCCACGTCGCTCGCCTCGGCGCGCGTGGGGCGGGAGTTGTCGATCATCGAGTCGAGCATCTGGGTGGCGACGATGACCGGCTTGGCGTTGCGCTTGGCCAGCTTCACCGCGCGCTTCTGGACGATCGGCACCTGCTCCAGGGGCATCTCGACGCCCAGGTCGCCGCGGGCGACCATGATGCCGTCGAAGGCGGCGACGATCTCCTCGATGTTCTCGACGGCCTGCGGCTTCTCGATCTTGGCGATGACGGGGAGCCGGCGGCCCTCCTCGTCCATGATCCGGTGGACGTCCTCGATGTCCCGGGCGCTGCGGACGAAGGAGAGGGCGATGACGTCGGCGCCGATGCGCAGCGCCCAGCGCAGGTCCTCGATGTCCTTCTCGGAGAGGGCAGGGACGGAGACGGCGACACCGGGCAGGTTGAGGCCCTTGTGGTCGGAGACCATGCCGCCCTCGATCACGCGGGTGCGCACGCGCGGGCCGTCGACGGAGGCGACCTCCAGGGTGACGCGGCCGTCGTCGACGAGGACGCGCTCGCCCGGGGTCACGTCCCCGGCGAGACCGGCATAGGTCGTACCGCAGCCGTGGCGGTCACCCTCGACCGGCTCGACGGTGATGGTGAACTCGTCGCCGCGTTCAAGGAGTACGGGCCCCTCGCGGAAGCGGCCGAGGCGGATCTTCGGGCCTTGAAGGTCGACGAGGACTCCGACGCTGCGGCCGGTCTCGTCGGCGGCTTTGCGGACGCGCTGGTAGCGCTCCTCGTGCTCGACGTAACCGCCGTGGCTGAGGTTGAGGCGGGCCACGTCCATTCCGGCTTCGACCAGCGCCTTGATCTGGTCGTATGTTTCGGTGGCGGGCCCAAGGGTACAAACGATTTTCGCTCGGCGCATGAGGCGAGCCTAGGGCTTACCCACCAGTAGAAAGTTGGCTCGGCATGACTGTCCAACAACCTTTACGTGAAAGGCTGTTGACAAGTCTTGAATCTGTGCGCCGGCTCGCTCCGATGAGCGATTTTCGCGCCCCCCGGGCTCCTGTCTCAGAGTGCGGGCGGCCTCATCGTGAACCGCGCCACGACCTCGGCCGTGACCGTCTGCCGCTGCGGTTCGAGATCCAGCGGCGGCGCCTCGCCGGCCGCCTCCGCCGCGAAGGCCACCGCCCTCGCCCCGAAGCCGGGGCGCCTCGGCACCGGCGGCTCGGCGAGCCCCGCGTCCGACAGTTCGAGGAGTGAGGCGAGCGAGGTGCCGAGCGCCCCGGCGTAGGCGCGTGCCCGCTGCACGGCCTCCTCGACCGCGAGCCGACGCGCCTCCGCGTACGCCGGAGAGGCCGGCCGCAGGTCCCACCACGGGCCGTCGACGCTCGTCAGCTCCAGATCGGCGAGCCGGGTCACCAGCTCGCCGAGCGCGGTGAAGTCGGTGAGCTCGGCCGTCACCCGCACCCGTCCCGTATAAGCGTGCACCTTCTCCCGCGCCCCTTCCGGGTCAGCTCCGGGAGAGGAGAGGCTGCCCGTCTCCAGCTTCTCGACCGCGTCGCCGTGGCCCTTGACCAGTTCGAGCACCCGCGCGTTGCGGCGGGTGAGGTCCGCGAGCGTCTCCGCGCGGTCGGTGCCGCGCGCCGAGACGGTCACCCAGATCCGGGCGAACTCCGGCTCGACCTCCAGGCGTCCTTCGCCACGGACCGTCACCTGGGGCGCGTCGGGGGTGGGGTGGGGATGTGTCATACCGAACACTTTCCCACTCCGTAACCCGAAAGGTCTGTTGCGACAGTGCAGTCTGAGCCAGAATCTACGCGCGTTGTGCGCCATGGCAGGCGCCGAATCAATGGGGAGAACCACATGCCGCTGAACCGCCGTGCCTTCTTGGAGGCCTCCGCCGTCGTCGGAGCCGGAGCCGCCCTCACCGCCGGCGTCTCCGCCCCGGCCGAGGCCCACGAAGCCCGCCCCCGGCCGGCCAAGCGGTACTCGTTCACCGTGATGGGCACCACCGACCTGCACGGAAACGTCTTCAACTGGGACTACTTCACGGACAAGGAGTTCGACGACAAGGCCCACAATGACGTCGGCCTCGCCAAGATCTCCACCCTGGTCAACCAGGTCCGCGCCGAGAAGGGCGAGGAGAACACCCTCCTCATCGACGCCGGCGACACCATCCAGGGCACCCAGCTGTCCTACTACTACGCCAAGGTCGACCCGATCACCCGGACCGGCGGCCCGGTCCACCCCATGGCCCAGGCCATGAACGCCATCGGCTACGACGCCGCCGCGCTCGGCAACCACGAGTTCAACTACGGCATCCCGGTGCTCCGCAAGTTCGAGGAGCAGTGCGACTTCCCGCTGCTCGGCGCCAACGCGCTCGACGCCAAGACCCTGCGCCCGGCCTTCGCCCCGTACAGCATGCACTGCCTGCGCACCCCGCACGGCCGGGACGTCAAGGTCGCGGTCCTCGGCCTGACCAACCCGGGCATCGCCATCTGGGACAAGGCGAACGTCACCGGCAAGATGGTCTTCCCCGGTCTGGAGGAGCAGGCCGCGAAGTGGGTGCCGAAGCTGCGCTCGATGGGCGCCGACGTCGTGATCGTCTCGGCGCACTCCGGTTCCTCCGGCACTTCCTCGTACGGTGACCAGCTCCCGTACGTCGAGAACGCGGCCGGGCTCGTCGCCGAGCAGGTCCCGGGCATCGACGCGATCCTCGTCGGCCACGCGCACACCGAGATCCCCGAGTACCGGATCGCCAACAAGGCGACCGGCAAGGAGGTCGTGCTCTCCGAGCCGCTGAAGTGGGGCCAGCGCCTCACCCTCTTCTCCTTCGACCTGGTCTGGGAGAAGGGCCGCTGGGTGGTCGAGAAGTCCGGCGCGCAGGTCCTCAACTCCAACACGGCCGCCGAGGACCCGGAGATCACCGGGCTGCTCGCGGACGAGCACAAGAAGGTCGTCGCGTACGTCAACCAGGTCATCGGCACCTCCACGGCGGCCATGACCACGGCCGACGCGCCGTGGAAGGACGAGCCGATCATCGACCTGATCAACGTCGTCCAGGCCGAGACGGTGAAGGCGGCCCTCGCGGGCGGCGCGTACGCCGGTCTGCCGGTGCTCTCCCAGGCCTCCTGCTTCTCCCGCACGGCCCGGATCCCGGCCGGCGAGATCAGCATCAAGGACGCCGCCGGTCTGTACCCTTCGAGAACACCCTCGAAGCGCGCCTGATGACGGGCGCCCAGCTGAAGGACTACCTGGAGTACTCGGCGAAGTACTACGTCCAGACGCCGGCGGGCGCGCCCGTCGACACCGCGAAGCTGACGAACGCGGAGAACACCCCCGACTACAACTACGACGCCGTGTCGGGCCTGACGTACGACATCGACATCGCCAAGCCGGCCGGGCAGCGGATCACCGGCCTGTCCTTCCAGGGCAAGCCGCTCGACCCGGCCGCGCAGTTCGTCCTCGCGGTGAACAACTACCGGGCCAGCGGCGGCGGCGCCTTCCCGCACGTGGCCAAGGCCCAGCAGCTGTGGGCGAACTCGGACGAGATCCGCAACACCATCATCCAGTGGGTGAAGGCCAAGGGGACCGTCGACCCGGGCGCCTTCGCGTCGGTGGACTGGAAGCTGACCCGGGACGGCGTGCCGGTCTTCTAGCCCGTACGTTCCTACTGCTGTACGAGAGGCGTCAGCTTCCGGTCCTGGGCCGGGATGCTCGGCGCCTCTCGCGCGTCCAGGCCGAAGCTGGTGAAGGCGGTGCGGCGGGGCAGCGGGTACGGCTCCTTGCCGGTGACCGCGTTGAGGATGACCGCGCTGCGCCAGGCCGCGAGGCCCAGGTCGGGGGCGCCGACGCCGTGGGTGTGGCGCTCGGCGTTCTGGACGTACACGGAGCCGGTGACGGAGGGGTCGAGGACCAGGCGGTACCGCTCGTCGATCCGGGGGCGCCCGGCGGAGTCGTGCCGCAGGTACGGGTCGAGTCCGGCGAGCATCCGGTCCACCGGGCGCTCCCGGTAGCCGGTCGCCAGGACGACGGCGTCGGTGGTGAGCCGGGAGCGGGTGCCCTGCTGCACGTGCTCCAGGTGCAGTTCGACCTGGGTGGTGGCGACCCGGTCGGCGGTGCGGACCCGGACGCCGGGGGTGAGGACGGCGTCGGGCCAGCCGCCGTGCAGGGTGCGGCGGTAGAGCTCGTCGTGGACGGCGGCGATGGTCTCCGCGTCGATGCCCTTGTGCAGCTGCCACTGGCGGGGCATGAGTTCGCCGCGCACGGGCTCGGGCAGGGCGTGGAAGTAGCGGGTGTAGTCGGGGGTGAAGTGCTCCAGGCCCAGCTTGGAGTACTCCATGGGGGCGAAGGCCTCGGTGCGGGCCAGCCAGTGGAGGCGCTCGGCCCCGGCGGGGCGGGCCCGGAGCAGGTCGAGGAAGACCTCGGCGCCGGACTGGCCGGAGCCGATGACGGTGACGTGCCCGGCGCGCAGGAGCGTCTCGCGGTGGGTCAGGTAGTCGGCGGCGTGGATCACCGGGACGCCGGGGGCGTCGGCGAGCGGGCGCAGCGGCTCGGGGACGTACGGCTCGGTGCCGACGCCCAGGACGACGTTCCGGGTGTAGGCGCGGCCCAGGGCCTCGGCCTCGCCGTCCGGGTCGATCTGGGTGAAGTCCACCTCGAACAGGCGCCGTTCGGGGTTCCAGCGGACCGAGTCGACCTGGTGGCCGAAGCGGAGTCCGGGGAGCCGCTCGCTGACCCAGCGGCAGTAGGCGTCGTACTCGGCGCGCTGGATGTGGAACTTCTCGGCGAAGTAGAAGGGAAGAGGCGCTCGCGGCTCTTCAGGTAGTTGAGGAAGGTCCAGGGGCTGGCCGGGTCGGCGAGGGTCACCAGGTCGGCGAGGAAGGGGACCTGGAGGGTGGCGCCCTCGATGAGCAGCCCCGGGTGCCAGTGGAAGGCCGGGCGCTGCTCGTAGAAGGTGGCGGCGAGGCCGCCGGGGACGCCGTGCGCGAGGGCGGCGAGCGAGAGGTTGAAGGGGCCGATGCCGACGCCCACCAGGTCGTGGGGCTGGTCGAGGTCCTGCTGGGGGGTGCTGCCGGTCATCGGTGCGTGCTGCCTTCCACGAGGGTGAGGATCTCTGCGAGGTCGCCGGGGGTGGTGTGGGGGTTGAGCAGGGTGGCCTTGAGCCAGAGGCGGCCGTCGGCCTTCGCCCGGCCGAGGACGGCGCGGCCCTCGGCGAGGAGGGTGCGGCGGATCGCCGCGACGGTCTCGTCGTCGGCGCCGGTGGGGCGGAAGAGGACGGTGGTGAGGGCGGGGCGTGCCTTGAGGTCGAGCCCGGGGCCTTCTCCACCTGGTCGGCGAGCTCCCGGGCGAGGTCCACGCACCGGTCGACGAGCGCGCCGAGGCCGGTGCGGCCGAGCGCCCGGAGGGTGACGGCGGTCTTGAGGACGTCGGGGCGGCGGGTGGTGCGCAGGGAGCGGCCGAGGAGGTCGGGGAGGCCGGCCTCGGTGTCGTCGTCGGCGTTCAGGTAGTCGGCGGTGTGGCCGAGGACGGCGAGGTCGGCGGCCTCGCGCACGGCGAGGAGTCCCGCGGCGGCCGGCTGCCAGCCGAGTTTGTGCAGGTCGACGGTGACGGTACGGGCCCGGTCGAGGCCGTCCAGGAGGTGCCGGTGGGTGCGGCTGAAGAGGACGGGCCCGCCGTACGCGGCGTCCACGTGCAGCTCCGCGCCCCGGGCGGCGCAGATGTCCGCGAGCGCGGGCAGCGGGTCGATCAGGCCCTCGTCGGTGGTGCCGGCGGTGGCGGCGACGAGGACGGGGCCCGTCTCCCCGGCCAGGGCTTCGGTGAGGGCGGCCGGGTCCATCGTGCCGCCCGGGGCGGGCACGGTGACCGGTTCGGGCAGGCCCAGGAGCCAGGCGGCGCGGCGGAAGGAGTGGTGGGCGTTGGCGCCGACGACGACCCTCACGTCCGGGTGGCGCTCCCGGGCGAGGAGCAGGGCGAGCTGGTTGGACTCGGTGCCGCCGGTGGTGACGAGCGCGTCGGGGCGGTCGGCGCCGGGGAAGACCTCGGCGGCGAGGGCCGCCGTCACCCCGGCCTCCAGGGCGGAGGCCGCCGGTGCCTGGTCCCAGGAGTCCATCGACGGGTTCAGCGCGGAGGCGGCCAGGTCGGCGGCGGCGGCGAGCGCGAGGGGCGGGGTGTGGAGGTGGGCGGCGCACCGGGGTGGGCGGGTCGGCCGCCCCTCCGCGAGGGCCCTCGCGAGGGTCCTCAGCGCCTCGTCCGGCCCGGTACCGGTCTCGGGCAGTACGGCTCCGAGGGCCCTGATCCTCCGGGCCACGGCCTCCGGTCCCCGGCGGGCAGCGGCCCGCCCCTCGCCTGCGCCCCTTCCCGGAGGGCGTCCAGAGTGATCCCGAGCAGACGGCTCAGGGCCGTGGGGTCGGCGGCGAGGGGCGGGGGTGCGGCACGCATGGACGACAGGGTGCCGGGGCCCGGGGCCCTGTCCGGGGAGTGCAGGGATGTGACCCGAACGGGGGACGGGGAGTGTGTCCGGCGGTGGCGCTACGTCACCTGGAGGTTGGCCATCATGCCCATGTCCTCGTGTTCCGCGTTGTGGCAGTGGAAGAGGTAGCGGCCCCGGTAGCCCTCCCAGCGGGTGATGATCTCGGCGGACTCTCCGGGACGGAGGGAGATCGTGTCCTTGAGGCCCCCGTCGTGCGGGAGGGGGTCCTTGGTGCCGCGGGAGAGGATGCGGAAGCCGGTGAGGTGGAGGTGGACGGGGTGGTGGACGTCGGCGACGAGGCGCCAGATCTCGACGTCGCCGAGGCGGACGGTCACGTCGGAGCGGGCCGGGTCGAAGGGCTTTCCGCCGATGAGCCAGCCGTGCGTGCTGTCCTCGCCCATGCGTCCGGCGCGGAAGGAGAAGTCGCGGACGCGGACGGCGTCGGAGCGCTGCCAGTTCGGGAGGTCGGCCGAGAGGCGGGTGGGGACGCGGCTGTCGTCGGTGGCCTTGCGGGCGACGCGGAAGGCCATCACGTCGCGCGTGCGCCCGGAGCCCACGCGGTTGACGAGCTTGACGAGGGTGCCGACGGGGAAGCGGGAGAAGTCGACGACGAGGTCGTAGCGTTCGGCCGGGGCGACGGGCAGGGCCGAGAGCTTCGCCGGTGCCGTCAGCAGGCCCTGGTCGGCGCCGATCTGGACGAAGTCGACCGTGCGTCCGTCGCCGTCGGTGAACTCCAGCTCGTAGTGGCGGGCGTTCGACGCGTTCAGGAGGCGCAGCCGGTAGCGGGCCGCGTCGACCTCGTGGACGGGCCAGGGGGCGCCGTTGACGAGGACGACGTCGCCGAGGACGCCGGCGAGGTAGGGCTCGCGGACGCCGGGGCGCTCGCGCAGGGTGGGGTCGAGGGAGGGGTAGTCGAGGCTGCCGTCGGCGGCGAAGGCCCGGTCCGTGATCATGAGGGGCAGTTCGCGCGGCCCGGCGGGCAGGCCGAGGGCGTCCTCGGCGTCGTCGCGCACGATGTGCAGGCCGGCCAGACCCCGCCAGATCGCCGGGGCGGTGAAGTCCATGCGGTGGTCGTGGTACCAGAGCAGCGTCGGCCGCTGTTCGAGCGGGAAGGTGTAGTCCCTGGTCAGGTCGGTCGTCACCGCCTGGGGTCGTGCATGCCGCCGTGCCCCGAGCCGTGGCCGCCACCGTGGCCGCCGCCGTGGCCGCCCTGCTGGGCGCTCCAGCCCGCGGGCAGCACCAGGTCCGTCGGGTAGCCGTCCGAGGCCGCCGGGGTGCGTCCGCCGTGGAGGTGCACGACGGTCGGGACGGGCAGTTCGTTGCGGTGGGAGACGGTGACCGGGCGGCCGCGGCGCGATTCGATCGTGGGGCCGGGGAAGGTGCCCCCGTACGTCCACAGCTTCGTCCTGACGCCGGGCAGGATCTCGGCGGTCGCCTCGCGCTGGACGATCTCGTAGCGGTCCGTGCGGCCGGAGGTGGAGACCGGCTTCAGGACGGTGGGGAGCGGCAGCGGCACCTGGAACGGCGGCGGCAGCGGTACGGCGCTGCGGAGTTCGGCTCCGGTGGCGGCGGGGCTGCGGGAGAGCACGGCGCCGACGGTGAGGCCGGTGGCCGCCATCGCTCCCAGCGCGCCGCCGATGCCGAGGACCCGGCGCCTCGTCGGCTCAGGCATCGACGAGCTCCTTCTCCTTGGGCTCCAGCGGCCGCAGCCAGGCCGCGGCGAACAGCAGGACGACGGAGGCGATGGTGAACACGCCCAGCGGGATGTGCAGCCACAGCAGTCCGGCCAGTCCCGCGGTGTACTGCGTCATCTCGGCGGCCACGAGCGCCAAGGTGACATAGAACGGCCAGGAGCGGCGCAGCCGTACCCAGACGACGATCGCGACGACGAGCTGGACGAGGGCGAGCGTGGCGACGGCGTTGGCGCCCGCCGCGTGCATGCTCAGACCGTCGAAGTCGCCGCTCAGATAGACGCCGGCGAAGACCGGCTGGCCGAGGACCGCCAGCACGTGCACGGTGACGATGCCTCGCCACACACCTCTCAACATGGCGCGCTCTCCCCCTGGTTGTCGGCGCGGAACGCTCATGACGCTATGCCCGGCGGCGATAATCTGTCCAAGATCGATATCGCTATGGGGCCATGCCCCTGGGGGCATGATGGATCTCCACGCGCTCGGGCAATTCGTCGTCGTGGCCCGCCTTGAGCACCTCAGCCGGGCGGCCGAGGAACTCCACGTTGCCCAGCCGTCCTTGAGCCGCACCATAGCCAGGCTGGAGAGCGAGCTCGGGACTCCGCTGTTCGACCGGGTCGGCCGGCTCCGGCTGAACGAGGCGGGAAGGTCTTCCTCCGGTACGTCGAGCGCTCCTCGGGGAGCTCAACGCGGGCGGCGGGCCGTCGCCGCCCTCACGGACGGGGAGTCCGGCACGGTGCGGCTGGCCTCGGAGACCTTCCTGACCCTGACCGGGCCGCTCGGGGCGTTCAAGCGGGCCCATCCCGCGGTCGAGGTCGAGCTCCACCAGATGGGCGCCGAGGAGATGGCCCGCGCCCTGCGCACCCAGGAGGTGGACCTCTGCGTCGCCTCGCAGCCGTGTCCGCCCGAGGGCCTGGGGGCGGTGCCGCTGCTCGACGAGGAGGTGTGGTGGTCGCGCCGCTCGACCACCCGCTGGCGGGCCGCGCCTCGGTGACCGTCGGCGAGCTCGCCGGGGAGCCCTTCGTCACCACCCGCCGGGGGCACTGGCAGCGCCGGCTCCTCGACCGGCTCTTCGCGGGGACGGCCTCGCTCCCCGCGGGTCGTCTGCGAGGGCGACGAGCCCAGCGCGACCGCGATCCTGGTCGCCGCCGGGCTCGGCATCGGCCTCATCCCGGACATGGCCCGGCGCAGCGCCACCCGCGCCCCCGTGGCGTGGATCTCCGTCGACAGCCCGGACTGCCGGCGCGTCCTCACCCTGCTCCGGCACACCGACAGTCCGCCCACGGGCGCCGCGCGCCTGATGCACGCGGCGCTCACGGGCTGGGACTGGACCTCAGGCCCGGTCTGAGTCCCGGCTCCGGACGCGCAGGGCGCGGCGCAGGTCGTCCAGCTGGTCGACGAGCTTGCGGTGGAGGGCCGGGATCATCCGGTCGTCCGCGAGGTGGCGGTCGCCCAGGGCCAGGGAGTCGGCGTCGATCGCGTACGCGGGGAAGGCGTAGCGGCCGGCGGCCTCGGCCATGGCGGGGCCCCGGCGGTCGCCGAGCGCGACGGCGGCCTCGTAGAAGCGCGGCACGTACTCCCCTACGAGCGCGGCCTGTTCGGGCTGCCAGAAGCCCTGGGCGGTGGCGGTGAAGAGGTAGTTGAGAGGTCGTCGGAGTCGAAGAGCGCCGCCCAGGCGGCGGCCTTCGCCTCGGGGTCGGGGAGGGCGGCGCGGCAGCGGGCCGCGCCCTCCTGGCCGGTGGCGCTCGGGTCCCGCTCCAGTTCGGCGGCGATCACGGTCTCGTCGGTGGCGCCGAGGACGGCGAGCCGGGCGAGGATCCGCCAGCGCAGCTCGGGGTCGAGCTCGGGGCCGCCGTGGACGGTGCCCTCGTCGAGCCAGGAGGCGATCTTGTCGGGGGTGGTGGCGCTGTCGATGCAGGCGCGGACGGCGGTGAGGCGCAGTCCGGGGCCTCGCCGTCCTCGGTGCGGCGGAGCAGGGCGCGGGCGATCTCGCCGATGGTGGCGAGGGCGGCGGGGCGCTCCTCCGTCGTGACGTACCGGTCGGCGATCTGGGTGCGGGCGAAGCCCAGGACGCCCTGGACGAGGGCGAGTTCGGTCTCCTCGGGCAGGTGCGCGAGGGCGGTCTCCAGGTAGTCGGCGGGGGTGAGGGCGCCGTCGCGGACCATGTCGCGCAGCGCGTTCCAGACGACGGCCCGGGTGAGGGCGTCGGGGATGCGGGAGAGGCCGCGCAGGGCGGTCTCCTCGGAGACCTCGTCGAAGCGGAGCTTGGTGAGGTGAGGTCGCCCTCGTTGAGGACGACGAGGGCGGGGCGCGGGCCGGTCAGCTCGACGGGCGCCTCCTGCGGGACGTCGAGCTCGTGGCGCTCGCGGAGGGTGAGGTCGCCGTCGGGCTCCCGGTCGTAGACGCCGACGGCGATCCGGTGCGGGCGGCTGCCGTCCCGGTCGACGTGCAGCCGCCAGCGGGTGCCCTCGCCTTCGAGGCGGGGGTGAGGGTGTCGACGCCGGTGGTGCGGAGCCACTGCTCGGCCCAGGCGTGGACGTCGCGGTCGGTGGCGGCGGCGAGGTTGTCGATGAAGTCGGCGAGGGTGGCGTTGCCGAACTTGTGGCGCTTGAAGTGGATGTTGATGCCGGCGAGGAAGTCCTTCTCGCCGAGCCAGGCGACGAGCTGGCGGAGGGCGGAGGCGCCCTTGGCGTAGGAGATGCCGTCGAAGTTGAGGAGCGCGGAGGCGGTGTCGGGGACGGCTTCCGGGTCGGGGGCGACGGGGTGGGTGGAGGGGCGCTGGTCCGCCTCGTACCCCCAGGCCTTGCGGGTGACGCCGAAGTCGATCCAGGTGTCGGCGAAGAGGTCGGAGCAGGCCTCGTTGACGGTCTGGAAGCCCATGTACTCGGCGAAGGACTCGTTCAGCCAGATGTCGTCCCACCAGCGGAGGGTGACGAGGTCGCCGAACCACATGTGGGCCATCTCGTGGGCGATGACCATGGCGCGGGTCATCCGCTCGGTGGCGGTGACGGCGGAGCGGAAGACGAACTCGTCGCGGAAGGTGACGAGTCCGGGGTTCTCCATGGCGCCGGCGTTGAACTCGGGGACGAAGGCCTGGTCGTAGGAGTCGAAGGGGTACGGCTCGTCGAACTTCTCGTGGTAGCGGTCGTAGCAGGCCTTGGTGACGGCGAGGATCTCGTCGGCGTCGGCGTCCAGGTGGGGGGCGAGGGAGCGGCGGCAGTGGATGCCGAAGGGCAGGCCGGCGTGCTCGGTGCGGACGCTGTGCCAGGGGCCGGCGGCGACGCAGACGAAGTAGGTGGAGAGCAGCGGGGTGGGGGCGGCCCGCCAGCTGCCGTCGGGCTGCTGCTCGGTGATGCCGTTGGAGAGGACGGTCCAGCCCTCGGGGGCGGTGACGCCCACCTCGAAGACGGCCTTCAGGTCGGGCTGGTCGAAGGCGGCGAAGACGCGCTGGACGTCCTCCATGAAGAGCTGGGTGTAGACGTACGACTCGCCGTCGGTGGGGTCCGTGAAGCGGTGCATGCCCTCGCCGGTGCGGGAGTACCGCATGGTGGCGTCGACGCGGAGGGTGTGCTCGCCCTCGGTGACGGTCAGCGGGAGCCGGTTGCCGTCGAGGGCGGCGACGTCGAGGGGCTCGCCGTCGAGGAGGGCGGAGTGCAGGGTCTCGGGCTTGAGCTCGACGAAGGTGTCCCCCGCGGCGCGGGCCGTGAAGCGGATGAGGGTCTGTGACCCGAAGGTCTCGTCGCCGGTGGTGAGGTCGAGGTCCACGCGGTAGTGGTGGACGTCGAGGAGCTGGGCACGGGTCTGCGCTTCGTCGCGCGTCAGTACGGACATGGGGCCATGCTGCCTGATGGACCTCTCCAGCGGTACAGGGATGTCCGTCGAGGCGCCTCCCGCCCGCCTCTTACGCGAGCCCGGAGCCGTTCAGGTGGGCGAAGGCGGCGGCGATGCGGGGCGGTCGTAGCCGGTCGGTCCGGCGGCGCCGCTGGAGATCAGGGTGTGGAGCAGGATCCGGGCCTTGGCGGGGTCGAGCGGGCCGGCCGGGATCAGTCCGCGGTGCAGCAGGTCGTACTCGGAGCCGGGGCTCCGGTAGGTGTGGGAGAGGGTCGCGCCGCCGCCCGTGCGGGAGGCCAGGACGACCGGGATGCGCCGGGCGATCTCGGCGAGGGGTTCGACGAGCGGGGCGGGGCGTGTCCGGCGCCGAAGGCGGCGACGACGAGGCCCTGGAAGCGGTCGTCGACGGCGTCGAGGAGTTCGCCGCGGTCGCCGAGGGAGAGGGTCACCAGGGCGACGCGCACGGAGGGGTCGAGCTTCAGCGGGCAGAGCGCGGTGGGGGCGGCGGGGCGGAGCAGGACGCGGGGCTCGCCCTCGACGACGGTGCCGAGCGGTCCGGCGCCGGGCGAGGCGAAGGTGGCGATCGAGGTGGTGTGGGTCTTGCGGGCGAGGCGGGCGGCGTGGATCTCGTCGGCGAGGACGACGAGGACGCCCAGGTTCCGGCAGGCGGGGTCGGCGGCGACGGCGAGCGCGGCGGCGAGGTTGGCGGGCCGTCGGCGCCGGGCAGGTCGGGGCGGCGCATGGCGCCGGTGACGGCGATCGGCTGCTCGGTGGTGCAGAGCAGGTCGAGGAGGAAGGCGGTCTCCTCCAGGGTGTCGGTGCCCTGGACGACGACCACGCCGGAGCCGCCGGCGACGGCCCCCCGGACCTCGTCGGCGAGGGCCGCGAGGTCCTCGAAGGAGAGGGTGGAGCTGGGGACGCGGCGGAAGTCCCGCAGGACGACGTCCTCGGGGGCGCCGAGCTCGGCGAGGACCTCCCGGCCGGTCATGCGGGCGGCGTCACCGCCTCGGGCGGAGATGGTGCCTCCGAGGGTGAAGACCGTGACGCGGGCCATCAGCGTGCTCCGTCCGCAATCGTCTCGTGGTGCCGGATGACCTCGGCGATGATGAAGTTGAGGAGTTTCTCCGCGAAGGCCGGGTCCAGTTTCGCGCTCTCGGCGAGTTCCCGCAGCCGGGCGATCTGGCGGGCCTCGCGGGCGGGGTCGGCGGGCGGGAGCTGGTGCTCGGCCTTGAGGACACCGACCTGCTGGGTGCACTTGAAGCGCTCGGCGAGCATGTGCACGACCGCGGCGTCGATGTTGTCGATGCTTTCGCGCAGCCGGGTCAGCTCGGCGATGACCTTCGGGTCGATGGCACTGGTGTCGCTGGTGTCGCTCATGATCTGCGAGCTTAGACGGATCTGGGCGGGATCGTGGGCGGGTGTTCGGGATCCGGAACGGCGTTGCTCCAGCCCCGTGCACGGACCGTCCCTGCTGCTCGCGGAAGCGGATGGGCGCGGTGCCGACCCGGCGGGTGAAGAGCCGGGAGAAGTAGGCGGGTCGTCGTAGCCGACGCGGCGGGCGACGGAGGCGACGGGCAGCTCGGTGGCGGCGAGGAGCTCCTTGGCGCGGCCGAGGCGGACGGTGAGCAGGTAGTCCTGGGGCTGCACCCGGCGGCGCGGCGGACGGCGGTGCGCAGCTCGGCGGGGGTCATGCCGTGCCGGGTGGCGTGGTCGGCGACGGAGAGCGGCTGGAAGGCGTCGCGGGCGAGGGCGGCGAGCACGGGGTCGCCCTCGGCGTTGGTGTCGGCGCGGGCCCGGCGCAGGGCGACGAGGAGTTCGTGGACGGCGGCGCCGGTCTCGACCTCCAGGAGGGGTTGCCGGGGCGGGCGGCGCGGGCGATGCGGCTGATGGCGGCGCGGGCGGGGGCGGCGTCGGAGAGGGGACGACGGGCCGGTCGGGCTCGATGTAGCCGAGTTCGGTGTAGGTGGCGGTGGCGGGTCCGGTGAAGTCGACGAAGGCCTCGTCCCAGCCGGTGCCGGGGTCGGCGGCGTAGTGGTGGGGGTGCCGGGGTGAGCCAGAGCAGGGCGGGGGCGGTGACGGTGGTGCGGCGCCCGTCGGCGCCCGGTACCAGCCGCTGCCGGCGGAGACGACGACGGCGACGTGGTGGTCGAGGGTGCGCGGGCCGACCGTGGGCAGGGTGCCGTGCTGGAGTCCGACGCCGAGGCAGACGAGGCCGAGGCGGTGGTGGACGGGGCTGGGCGTGAAGTAGCGCATCCAGGTGTGGTACATGCCGCGGGGCCTTCCGTAACGTCCAAACTGCGACGATCTTTGTCCATGGACCGCGCCGCCGCCAGAGGGCCAGGGTGAGGTCATGAGCACGTTCGCTGTGGGTGACTTCGCTGTCGGTGACGAGGACTTTCTGCTCGACGGGCGGCCGGTGCGGCTGCTCTCGGGGGCGCTGCACTACTTCCGGGTGCACGAGGGGCACTGGGAGCACCGGCTCGGGATGCTGCGCGCGATGGGCCTCGACTGCGTCGAGACGTACGTCCCGTGGAACCTGCACGAGCCGGAGCCCGGCCGGTACGCGGACCCGGAGGCGCTCGGGAGGTTCCTGGACGCGGTGGGGCGGGCCGGGATGCGGGCGATCGTGCGCCCGGGTCCGTACATCTGCGCCGAGTGGGAGAACGGCGGGCTTCCGCACTGGCTGACCGGTCCGCTGGGACGGCGGGTGCGGAGCCTCGACCCGGAGTTCCTGGCGCCGGTGGAGGCCTGGTTCCGGCGGCTGCTCCCGCAGGTGGTGGAGCGGCAGGTGGACCGGGGCGGGCCGGTGGTCCTGGTGCAGGTGGAGAACGAGTACGGGAGCTACGGGAGCGACCGCGGCTATCTGGAGTGGGTGGCGGAGCTGCTGCGGAGCTGCGGGGTGAGCGTGCCGCTGTTCACCTCGGACGGGCCCGAGGACCACATGCTGACGGGCGGTTCGGTGCCGGGGGTGCTCGCGACGGCGAACTTCGGCTCGGGGGCCCGGGAGGGCTTCGCGACGCTGCGGCGGCACCGGCCGTCGGGGCCGCTGATGTGCATGGAGTTCTGGTGCGGCTGGTTCGACCACTGGGGCACGGAGCACTCCGCGCGGGACGCGGCGGACGCGGCGGCGGCGCTGCGGGAGGTCCTGGAGTGCGGGGCCTCGGTCAATGTGTACATGGCGCACGGCGGGTCGAACTTCGGCGGCTGGGCGGGGGCGAACCGGGACGGTGAGCTGCACGACGGTCCGCTGCGGCCGACGGTGACCTCGTACGACTACGACGCGCCGGTCGACGAGGCGGGGCGGCCGACGGAGAAGTTCCGGGCCTTCCGCGAGGTGCTCGCGGAGTACGCGGCAGGGCCGCTGCCGGAGGTGCCGGAGCCGCCGGCCCGGCTCGCGGCGCCGGTGTCCCGCGCGCTCGACGGCTGGGCGCCGCTGGACGCGGTCCTGGAGGTGCTCGGCGGCGAGGAGACGGTGACGCCGGTGCCGCCGACCTTCGAGGAGCTCGGCGTGGACCGGGGTCTGGTCCGCTACCGGGTGGCGGTGCCGGGCCCCCGGCAGCCGTACCCGCTGGGCGTGACGGGGCTGCGGGACCGGGCGGTGGTGTACGTCGACGGGCTGCGGGCGGGGGTGCTCGACGAGGAGGACCACGTCCTTCCCGAGCCGGTGGCGGGTCCGGCGCTCGTGGACCTGTGGGTGGAGTCGCTGGGCCGGGTCAACTACGGGCCGCTGCTCGCGGAGCCGAAGGGGATCACCGGCGGCGTGCGGCACGAGCGGCAGTATCTGCACGGGGTACGGGCCCGGGGCCTGCGCCTGGACGCCTTCGAACCGGCGGCGGTAGGCAAGGTGCCCTTCGGGCCGGTCTCCGACGGTCCGGGGCTCTGCCGGGGGACGCTCGACGTGACCGGGGCGGGCGACGCGTGGCTGCGGCTGCCGGGCTCGACCCGGGGCTTCGTGTGGGTGAACGGCTTCTGCCTGGGCCGCTACTGGTCGGCGGGCCCGCAGGAGGCGCTGTTCGTGCCGGGCCCGGTGCTGCGGGAGGGCGCGAACGAGGTGTGGGTCCTGGAGCTGGAGGGCGGGGCGCCGTCCTCGGTGGAGCTGGACGTCCTCTGAACGGGGAAGGTGCCCCGGAGCCGGCCGCTCCGGGGCACCCGTTCACGCGCCGTCCGCTACAGCGTGGCGGCGGCGGAGGTGATGGCGGCGGCGAAGGTCGAGACCTCCGTGTAGACGCCGGGGAAGCCGGGCCGCGCGCAGCCCTCGCCCCAGCTCACGATGCCGACCTGGATCCAGGCCCCGCTGTCGTCCTTGCGGAACATGGGGCCACCGGAGTCGCCCTGGCAGGTGTCGACCCCGCCCTGGCTGTAGCCGGCGCAGATCTCGTCGGAGGGGACGAGGTCGCTGCCGTACGCGGCCTGGCAGGAGGCGTCGGAGACGAAGGGGACGTTCGCCTTGAGCAGGTAGCGCTGCTGCGCCCCGCCCTCGCGGGCGGCGCCCCAGCCGGCCACGGTGAAGGTGCCGTTGTTGTAGGCGGTGGTGTCGGCGATCTTCAGGTTGGGCAGCGAGGTGATCGGGCTGGCGAGCTTGATCAGCGCCCAGTCCTTGCCCTGGCCGGTGTAGCCGGGGGCCTGGAGGACCTTGGTCGACTTGACCTTGATGGCGCTGCTGGACTGGAGGTCCACGACTCCGGCGGTGGCGGTGATGCCGGTGTTGTTGCCGGAGCCGCTCACGCAGTGGGCGGCGGTGAGGACGATCTGCGGGGTGATCAGGGAGCCGCCGCAGCCCATGGAGAGCCTGACCATCCAGGGGAACTCTCCCTGGGCGGCGCGGGTGCCGCCGACGACGGGCGCGGGGGCGGCGGAGGCGGTGGTGGTGGGCTGGAGACTGACGGCCGCCAGGACGACGGCGCCGGCGGCGGCCAGCTTCTGGAGGGCACGGACCATGCGGTTCTGCTTCACGTGTCTTCCTTCTCTCGTGGGGGGTCGGCCTCGGCGGGTGGCGGTGTGCGGGCGGGCCGCAAGCCATGACATGCGCCCGTCAAGGCATGTCCGGAGTATGGACAGCGCCCAACTCACGCCACAAGAAAGCCTTTTCGGCCAGATCCGTTGGAGGGACCGTACAGTGGACGGGAGGGGGGATCCGGCATGCCGAACCGACATGAGGCCGACCGTGTCATCCACGGCTTTCCGCACCGCGCCGTCGTGCGGGCCTCGCTGACCGCGCTCTACCGCCGTCTCTCCCCCGACGGCGTGCACCGCTACCCGGCCTCCGTGACCGCCGCCGACGTGGCCTTCGGCGACGAGGAGGACCTCCATCCGGGCGCCCAGCGGGTGGCCCGCGCCCTCGTCCGGCACCTGGGGCTGCCCGAGGCGCGCGTCGTGGTGAGCTTCCGGCCCATGGAGCACGCGGCGGCCGTCGAGCTCACGGCGGGGCCCGAGTACTTCGTGGAGCTCAACGACCGCTTCCGGACCCGCCGCAGGGACGTCGGCGCGGCCCTCGCCCACGAGATCACCCACGTCCTGCTGCACCGGCTCGGCCTCGGCTTCCCCGGCACCGCCGAGAACGAGATCCTCACGGACGTGGTCACCGCCTATCTGGGCGCCGGCTGGCTGCTGCTCGACGCGTACCGGCGGGACGGCGTCGAGAGCCAGCGGCTCGGCTATCTCACCCCGGAGGAGTTCGGCTACGTCCTCGCCAAGCGGGCCGAGGTCTTCGGCGAGGACCCCTCGCCGTGGTTCACCAGCGCGGTGGCGTACGAGGCGTGGCTGCGGGGCCGGGCGGAGGCCGCGCGGGAGCGGACCGTGCCGCCCTCGCCGGGGCGGGCTGGGCCGAGCGCCGCCGGTACGGCTGGGAGCGGCGCCGGGGCCGGGCCGCCGGGGACGCGCCGTACGCCTTCGAGGGCGGGGCCCCGGCGACCGGCGTCTCCTTCCCTGCCCGGTCTGCGGGCAGCGCCTGCGGATCCCGGCGGGCCGGACCCTGCGGGCCCGGTGCGGGGTGTGCCGCTCGGTCCTGGAGTGCGCGACCTGAGAACCGACTTGCGCCGGGACCGGACGGCGGGTCAGGGTCGGCGCATGAGCACGTTGTTCGACGCGATCCTGGCCGGGGACGAGAACGGGTCGTACGGGCCCTGCGCAGCGGGGCCGGACCCGAGGACCTGGACGACGGGAGAGCGCCCTGTACCGGGCGGCCGTCGGCGACGAGGCCGGGATCGTGCGGCTGCTGCTCGCCGCCGGGGCCGATCCGGGCCGGGCCAGCGGCCAGGACGGCGGCGACCTGCCGCTGTGCGGGGCGGCCTGCGGCGGGCACACCGAGGTGGTGCGGGCGCTGCTCGCGGCGGGCGCGGCGGCCGACCAGGAGGAGGAGTTCGGGTTCACCGCCCTCGCCTGGGCCCTCCGGCTCGGCCACGCCGACACGGCGCGGGCCCTCCTGGAGCACGGCGCGGACCCGGACCGGCCGGGCCCGGACGGGCTCCGGCCGCTCGTCGCCGCCGCCCGGCGCGGCTCCGCCGCGTGCGTGCGGGCGCTCCTCGACCACGGGGCGGGGTTCCGGGAGGAGGCGCTGCGGGAGGCGCGGCGGTGGATCGGCGCCGACATCGCGGCCGAGCTGCGGCGCGGCCTGGTCGCCGGGCACGAGGGCGGGCAGACGTACGAGGCGGTCGTCCGGCGGGTCCAGGAGGACGGCGGGATCACGGTCGTCGTCGAGCTGCTGCGGGAGGACGGCGCGCCGGGGCGCGGCGACGACCGGGGCACCGGTCACGCGGCGATCGCCACACTCCTGGAGGCGGCGCTCGGCGGCGCACCCGCGCGAGGAGCTCGCGGCGCGGGCGCTGCGCTGCGGCGACCCGGAGCTCGACGACTGGACGACGGCGTGGGCCGAGCTGACGGGCCGGGCCGACGAGGAGACCTTCGTGGCGGCGGCGGCTGGTGCGCCGACCGGGATCCGCTGCGCCGGGCGCTGGGCGCGCGGGTCCTCGGCGCGTTGCCCGGCTTCGGCGCGAGCGCGGTGCCGGTGCTGCGGCGCCTGGCGGCGGAGGCGGTGCCCCGGCGCGGGAGCCGCTGCTCTCGGCGGTGACGGCGCTCGGGAGTGCGCGGACCCGGCCGCCGTGCCCGAGCTGCTCGCGGCGGCCGGGCATCCCGACGCGGTGGTCCGCCGGGCCGTCGCGGCGGCCCTCGCCGGGATCGTGCCGGCCGGTCACGTCGAGGCGCTGGGGTGGTGCTCGCGCTGAGCCGGGACGGCGACGCCCGGGTGCGGGACTGGGCGACGCTCGCGCTCGCCGAGCTGCCCGACGACACCCCGCTCGTCCGGGAGGGCTCGCGGAGCGGCTCGGCGACCCGGACCCGGAGACGGCGGCGGAGGCGGCGCGGGGCCTGGCGATCCGCCAGGACCCCGCGCCGTCGACGCGCTGGCCTCGATCCTGGCGGACGGCGAGGCGGACGGCGCGGCCCGCGAGACGGCGCTCGGCGCCCTGGAGCACGTCCACGACCCCGGGTCAGGACCCGGCTGGAATGGACGACGCCGCGCCGGGGCTGACCCGGTGGAGGGTCAGCAGGCGTAGTCGATGAGGTCGAACGTGGCGTAGTGGTCGGAGGTGTAGTAGTCCTCGTCGACCGCGTTCCCGGTCACGATCCGGCGGGCGCCGCGGGTCGAGACGCCCGGGGTCTTCACCGTGTACTCGTGGTAGTAGCCGGACGTGTGGGCCGGCAGGACGCCCTCGCGGTTCTGGAAGACGATCCCGTCCTGGCTGTACGGGAAGGGGCCGCCCGCGTCGATCAGGCGCAGGGTGTCGTAGGCCTGGGCGGGCAGGGCCGAGTAGCAGATGTCCCCGACGGACGAGGCCGCCGTGATCGTGGACACGGCGGCGACGGGCGCCGGGGCCGGCGCGGCGGTGGCCGGGGCGCCGAGGAGGAGGGAGGAGGAGGGCGGCGGCGACGCCACCGGCGAGGGTCATTCGAGGGGGGATGCGCATGAGGAGATGCTGACGCGCGTAGACCCGGACCCGGAAGCCCAACCCCCTTCAATTCGCCGGACGTTCACCACCCCTCACCCGATGTTCGCAACACCCCTCCCCTTCGGCCCGCCCGGCTGCTACGTTCCTCGCCAGCACGTCGCCTAACTAACGTTAGGTGGAGAAGTGGCCCCGCGGGCCCGTCCGCCCACGGCTGTCCCACCCGAGTCCGTCAGCCGTACGGCAGTCGCCGTACGTCCGTCAGTCCGCAAGGGAGTCCCAGCCATGCCCCTGTCCCGTCGCGCGCTGCTCACCGGCACCGGCGCCGCCGCCCTGCTCTCGGCCCTGCCGGCGGAGGCGAGCGCCCGCCCCGCCCCGCTCGGCGCAGGCGATCCGGCAGATCCCGCTCCAGGGCGCGGTCAACGTCCGCGACCTCGGCGGATACGTCACCTACGACGGCGGCCGGGTCCGGTACGGCCGCGCCTACCGCGGCGACCACCTCGCCAAGCTCACCGACGCCGACCTCACCACCCTCGCCGGGCTCGGCCTCGGCACGGCGGTCGACCTGCGGATCCCGATGGAGGTCGGGTACGACGGCGCCGACCGGCTGCCCGCGGGCCCGGTCCCGGTCGCCCGGCCCGTCACCGACAACGGCCTGTTCGGGCAGCTGATGGCCGCCATCGGCTCCCGCGACCCGGTGCGGCAGGAGGAGATGCTCGGCGGCGGGCGGGCCGCCGCCTTCATGTGCGAGGTGTACCGGACCTTCGTCACCGACGCCGCGAACCGGGCCGCCTTCGCGGCCACCCTGCGGGACCTGGCCGATCCCCGCCGGGGGCCGCTGCTCTTCCACTGCACGTCCGGCAAGGACCGCACCGGCTGGACGAGCTGGCTCCTGCTCACCCTGGTCGGGTGCCCGGAAGCTCCGTCCGCGCGGACTACCTGGCCTCCAACACCTTCCGCGCCGCGAACGACGCCCGGGTGCGGGAGGGCCTCAAGCAGGCCGGGCTCATGCGGAACCCGGACCTGATCGTGCCGCTCCAGGAGGTGCGGGACGCGTATCTGGACACCGCCCTCGACCAGCTCCGCACCTCCTACGGGAGCCTCTTCCGCTACGTGTCGGTCGGCCTCGGCCTGGAGCCGCGCGAGCTCGCGGCGCTCCGCGAACGGCTGGTGGCCGGGGCCTGACGCCCGCGCCCGCCGCCCGCGCCGGAACCGGAGCCCGGCCCGCGCCGGAGCCGCGCCCGCGCCGCCCGCGCCCCGTCCGGAGCCGCCCGTGGTGCCGGAGCCCGGCCCGAGCCCGTCGTGGTGCCGGAGGTGCGGCTTCCGGTGGGGTGGCGGAGCCGCGGCCCGTGGACGTGCCGGGGGCGCGGCCCGAGGCGGGTGCGGCCGTGCCCGTACCACCGTTTCCGGAACCGGCCGGGCGGCGGCGACGGCGGCCGCCGCCCGTGCCGGTGCCGCCGGTGCCCGCCGGCTTGCGCGGCGGGGTGGGCTGCGGGTCTCGATGACGACGGGGACGCCCGAGGGCTCCCGGGCGCCGGTGAGCTCGGCGAGCTCCTCGTCGCTGGACTTGATCTGCGCCGTCCGGGGCTGATGCCCGCGTTCGACATCAGCCGGCCCATGTCCCGCTTCTGCTCGGGCAGGACCAGGGTGAAGACGCTGCCGGACTCGCCGGCGCGGGCGGTGCGGCCGCCGCGGTGCAGATAGTCCTTGTGGTCCATCGGCGGGTCGACGTTCACGACCATGTCGAGGTCGTCGACGTGGATGCCGCGGGCCGCCACGTTCGTCGCGACGAGCGTGGTGACCTGGCCGGTCTTGAACTGGTCCAGGGTCCGGTTGCGCTGCGGCTGCGAGCGTCCGCCGTGCAGCCCGGAGGCCCGGACGCCGTTGGCCAGGAGCCGCTTGACCAGCCGGTCCACGGACCGCTTGGTGTCCATGAAGAGGATCGTCCGGCCGTCGCGGGCCGCGATCCGCAGCGTGACGGCCTTCTTGTCGGTCTCGTCCTGCACGTACAGCAGGTGGTGCTCCATCGTGGTCACCGCGCCCGCCGAGGGGTCGACGGAGTGCACGACCGGGTCGTCGAGGAACATCTTGACGAGCTTGTCGATGTTCCGGTCGAGGGTCGCGGAGAACAGCAGCCGCTGCCCGCCCGGCTCGACCTGCTTGAGCAGCTTCGTGACCTGCGGCAGGAAGCCCATGTCGGCCATCTGGTCGGCCTCGTCGAGGACCGTGACGGCGACCTGGTCCAGACGGCAGTCGCCCCGCTCGATGAGGTCCATGAGCCGGCCGGGCGTGGCGATGAGCACCTCGGCGCCGCGCCGCAGCGAGGAGGACTGCCGGGTGATCGACATGCCGCCGACGACCGTGGTGATCCGCAGCCGCAGCGCGGCGGCGTACGGGGTGAGGGCGTCCGTCACCTGCTGGGCGAGCTCGCGGGTCGGCACCAGGACGAGCGCGAGGGCGCGGTCGGCTCGGCGCGGCGGCCCGCGGTGCGGGCGAGAGCGCGAGCCCGAAGGCGAGGGTCTTGCCGGAGCCGGTGCGGCCCCGGCCGAGGACGTCGCGCCCGGCGATCGAGTTCGGCAGGGTCGCGGCCTGGATCGGGAAGGGCTCGGTGACGCCCTGCTCCGTGAGCGTCCGCAGCAGCGCGGCCGGCATGTCCAGGTCCTCGAAGGACGCCACGGGCGGCAGCGCGGGCGTCACCGTCTCCGGCGGAGTGAACTCCTGCGGCGGCGGGGGCGCGGCGGGACGACGGCCGCCGCGGGTGCCCTTGGGCTGGGACGTGGACTTCGCCTGGGCGGTGCGGGGCCTCGCCTCTGGGGACGTTCGGGCGGGTCATTCGTGCCTTCCTGGCCGGTGCGCGGCACAGCCGGGGCCCGCACCTGCGCGATGCGGGCCCCGGCTGTTCTACCCGGAACACGAGATACGGGCTCCGGCTGTTCTCCCCGGAACACCTTCGTACGGGCCCCGGCTGTCTCTCCCGGGCACGCGATGCGGGTCCCGGATGTCTACCGGAACAATAGTGCGCCTCAGGACCTTCCCGCCCCGACCCCCCGCTCCCCGGACTCCCCGGACGCCTCGGGAGCCCGTACGGCGATCCCGTCCAGGACCATCGACAGGTACTGCCGGGCGATCTCCTCGGGGCTGTGCCGGCCGCCCGGCCGGTACCAGGAGGCGGCGACCCAGACGGTGTCGCGGACGAAGCGGTACGTCAGCCGGACGTCCAGGTCGGCGCGGAAGGTCCCGGCCGCCACCCCGCGCTCCAGGGTCCCGAGCCAGGCCTCCTCGAACCTGCGCTGCGAGTCGGTCAGATAGCCGAAGCGGGGCAGGTCGACCAGGTGGAGGGACTCCTTCTGGTAGATGGCGACGGCGGCGCGGTGCCGGTCGATCTCCCGGAAGGACTCGGTGACGAGGGCCTCGATGGTCTCGCGGGGGCCGAGACCGGCGGCGAGGACGGCGTCGTACCCCTCCCACAGCTCGTTCAGGAAGGTGGAGAGGATCTCGTCGAGCATCGACTCCTTGGAGTCGAAGTGGTAGTAGAGGCTGCCGGCGAGCATTCCGGCGGCGTCCGCGATCTTGCGGACGGTGGTGGCGTTGTACCCCTGGGCGGCGAACACCTCGGCCGCCGTGTCGAGGAGCTCACGGCGCCGCTCGGGCCCGCCGCTCACCTGGGTCTTCTTCTTGCTTGCAGTGTTCGGCACGGGCCCATTCTGGTCCCCGCGCGGCCGCGCACCTCAGGGTCGGGCGTCCTCGCGGGGCGGGCCGTCGTCGTTGCCGCGCCGGAGCGTCCGCGCCGGGCGTCCCGGCGCCCAGCTGCAAAGGACGAGCTCCTCGCCGTCCACCCGGGTCCGTACGACCTCCGTCGGCTCCACCCGGAAGAGGTGGAAGGGCGCGGGGCGCCCGCCTCGGCCGCGTACCGGTCCAGCGTCCCCGGGTCGGTGACCTCGACCGCCCGCCCGGAGATCCGGACGTCCCCGCCGCCCATGTCGGTGCCGGGCCCCGGATTGGCGAGCAGCGCGAAGCGGGGTCCCGGCGCAGGTCGAGCGCCTTCCGGGAGTTCGGCATCATGCCGAGCCAGAGCTCCCCGTCGCGGAAGTCGGCCTCGATGCCGCTGAGCCGGGGCGAGCCGTCCCCGCGGACGGTGGCGAGGGCGTGGTGGGGGTACTGCCCGAAGCGCTCCCGCACGGTCGCGGCGAACTCGGGTTCGGCGGCCTCGAAGGCCTGCCAGGTGGTTCCGGTGTCTCCCGTGGCTGTGTCTCGCATGACCTCAGGAAACACCGGATACCCGACACCTACTGTCCGGATTGCTCCGTCGCCCGGTGCGGGTTCAGGAGGTGGCGGCGCGCTCCGCCGCGCTGCGCTCCACGCAGAACTCGTTGCCCTCGGGGTCCGTCATCGTCGCCCAGCCGGTGCCGTCCGGGTTCCGGCGGTCGTCGACCAGGGTGGCGCCGAGGCCGAGCAGCCGCTCGACCTCCTCGTCCCGGGTGCGGTCCTGCGGCTGGAGGTCGAGGTGGACGCGGTTCTTCACCGACTTCACGTCGGGGACCTGGATGAAGAGGAGGCTGGCACCGGCCGACTCGACCGTGGCCTCGGGGTCGCCGGGGAAGTCGTCGTCGGCGAGCTTCCCGTCCAGGGCGGCGGCCCAGAAGCCCGCCAGGGCGTAGGCGTCGGCGCAGTCGATGGTCACGTGGCGTACGAGAGAACTCATGGGCGTCATGATCGCCCTCGGCGCGGCCGGAAGCCACCGGATTCCGGGCCTCGTCCGGAACCGCCGCCCCCGGTCGCCACCGTCACCCCTCCAGCCGCTCGATGTCCGCGAGCATGGCGTCGGCCAGGTCGCGTTCCGCCGCGTAGTACCGCTCGGCCCAGGTGAGGGTGAGCCGGGGGTACGCCCAGGCCTCGTCCGCGCCCGCGTCCGCCGCGTCGGCCTCGGCGCGCCGCCGCATGCCCTCGGCGTACTCGCGGTGCGCGGCCAGGATCTCGCGCATCCGCTCGGGTTCGAGGAGGTGGCCGAGCCAGAGCCGCAGCATCGGCCCGTGTTTGAGGACGGGCGGGTCGAGCGGGGCGGTGCGGGCCCAGGCGCGGACGGCGTCGAGGCCCTCGCGGGTGATCCGGTAGACGCGCTTGTCGCGGCTGCCGGTCTCGGGGGCGACGAGCCGCGAGGTGGCGTAGCCGTGGGTCTCCAGGCGCTTGAGCTCGGCGTAGACCTGGCTGAAGGAGGGACTCCAGTAGAAGAGTCCCAGCGAGCGGTCGGCCCACTTCTTGACGTCGTAGCCGGACAACTCCCGTCCGTGGGAGAGCAGTCCGAGCACCGCCCAGCCGGTCGCGGGAAGCCCTGGCACGTTCTCTCGGTCCGCCACGGACGGCAGTCTACGGCCCTTCCTTCCTCTCTCCATGCCTGCTAGAAATATTTCGATTAGGCATAGGAGCCAGTCCTCTTCGGGAGGAGCGTCCCGTGAAGTTCTCCATGATCTTCGAAGCACAGCTCGTCGACCCGACCCCCGACCGCGAACGCCAGGTCATCCACGACTGCGTCGAACAGGCCGTCCTCGCCGAGGAGATGGGCTTCGACCGGATCTGGGCGGTCGAGCACCACTCCCTCACCCAGTACGCCCACATGAGCGCCTCCGAGGTCTTCCTGACCTGGGTCGCCGCCCGCACCCGCACCCTTCGCGTCGGCCACGGCGTGGTCACGATGCCCTTCGGCTACCAGCACCCGGTCCGGGTCGCCGAGCGCGCCGCCATGCTCGACGTGCTCTCCGGCGGCCGGGTCGACGTGGGCGCCGGCCGGGGCGCCACCCGCCAGGAGACCCGGATGTTCGGGGTGCGCCCGGAGGACACCCGCCCGCAGACCGAGGAGGCCCTGCGGATCTTCGCCGCCGCCTGGCGGGAGCCCGAGTTCGAGTGGCACGGCACCCTCGACATCGGCCCCGGCACGGTCCTCCCCGCCCCGTGCAGACCCCGCACCCGCCGCTCTTCATGGCCTGCTCGCAGCACGACTCCCTCCGGCAGGCCGCCGAACTCGGCATCGGCGCCCTGGTCATGGGCTTCGCCGGCGCCGAGGACGTCCGGGCGATGCGCGCGGTGTACGACGAGGCCATCGCCGCCCGGGACGGCTCCCGGTTCGTCTCCACCGAGGTCAACGACCACTTCTCCGCCCTGTGCCCGACCGTCGTCCTCGACGACGCCCCCCGCGCCCTCCGCCTCGGCACCCGAGGCCAGCGCTTCTTCGCCGAGTCGATCGCCCACTGGTACGGCGGCGCCCCCGCCCCCACCGGCTACGCGGAGGACGAGGACCACGCCGGAGCCCTCGACGAACAACGCCAGAAGCTCATCGCCCGCCTCCACGAGGCGAACATCCCCGCCCGCCCCGTCGACACCGGCACGTACAACACCGACCACGCCTACGGGGACGCCGCCACCGCGATCGCCTACGTCGAGCGGCTCCGGGAGATCGGCGTCGACGAGGTGATGTGCCTGATCCAGATGGGCACGGTCCCGCAGGAGGTCTGCCTGGAGACGATCCGGCAGTGGGGCGAGCACGTCATCCCGCGCTTCCGCTGAGAACGCGCCGCAGCGCCCCCCAGGTCGTCCGGTCGGGGACATTCGGGGGGCGCCGCGTTCGGTTCCGTACGCCGTTGTACGGGACGTCCTCAGGGGTGATCCGGTCGGATCAGACCGTCAGGGCACGGTCCGTCGGGCGGATCGGGGCCGGCAGGGAGCTGGCGCCGGTGAGGTAGCGGTCGACGCCGCGGGCGGCGGAGCGGCCCTCGGCGATGGCCCAGACGATGAGGGACTGGCCGCGGCCGGCGTCACCGGCGACGAAGACGCCGTCGACGTTGGTGGCGAAGTCGGCGTCGCGGGCGACGTTGCCCCGCTCGTCGAGCTCCAGGCCGAACTGGGCGACCAGGCCGTTCTCCACGTCCGTGCCGGTGAAGCCCATGGCGAGGGTGACCAGCTGGGCGGGGATCCTGCGCTCCGTGCCCGGCTTCTGGGTCAGCTTGCCGTCGACGAACTCGACCTCGACGAGGTGGAGGAACTGGACGTTGCCGTCCTCGTCGCCCTCGAAGTGGGTGGTGGAGACGGAGTAGACCCGCTCGCCGCCCTCCTCGTGCGCCGAGGTGACCTTGTAGAGCATGGGGAAGGTCGGCCAGGGCTGGCCGGGGTTCCGCTCCTCGCCCGGCCTCGGCATGATCTCCAGCTGCGTGACCGAGGCCGCGCCCTGGCGGTGTGCCGTGCCGACGCAGTCGGCGCCGGTGTCGCCGCCGCCGATGACGACGACGTGCTTGCCCTCGGCGGTGATCGGCGGGGCCACGAAGTCGCCCTCGACGACCTTGTTGGCGAGCGGCAGGTACTCCATCGCCTGGTGGACGCCGTTCAGCTCCCGGCCCGGGACGGGCAGGTCGCGGGCGGTGGTGGCGCCGGCGGCGATGACGACCGCGTCGTACCGGTTGCGCAGGGCCGTCGCCGGCATGTCGCGGCCGATCTCGACGCCCGTGCGGAACTTGGTGCCCTCCGCGCGCATCTGCTCGATGCGGCGGTTGATGTGCCGCTTCTCCATCTTGAACTCGGGGATGCCGTAGCGCAGGAGACCGCCGATGCGGTCCGCGCGCTCGTACACCGCGACCGTGTGGCCGGCCCGGGTCAGCTGCTGGGCGGCGGCCAGACCGGCGGGGCCGGAGCCGATGACGGCGACGGTCTTGCCGGAGAGGCGGTCGGGCGCCTGCGGCTTGACGTCGTTGGCGTCCCAGGCCTTGTCGATGATGGAGACTTCGACGTTCTTGATGGTGACGGCCGGCTGGTTGATGCCGAGCACGCACGCCGACTCGCAGGGAGCCGGGCAGAGGCGGCCGGTGAACTCCGGGAAGTTGTTGGTGGCGTGCAGGCGCTCCTGCGCCGCCGACCAGTCCTCGCGGTAGGCGTAGTCGTTCCACTCGGGGATCAGGTTCCCCAGCGGGCAGCCGTTGTGGCAGAACGGGATGCCGCAGTCCATGCAGCGGCCGGCCTGCTTGCTGATGATCGGGAGCAGGGAGCCGGGGACGTAGACCTCGTTCCAGTCCCTGACGCGCTCGCCCACCGGTCGGGTCTGGGCGACTTCGCGCCCGGTGGTCAGGAAGCCCTTGGGGTCAGCCATGGGACGCAGCCTCCATCATCTTCTCGGTGGTCTCGGACTCGGAGAGACCGGCGAGCTCAGCGGCGTCCTTGGCGGCGAGCACTGCCTTGTACGTGGTGGGGATGATCTTGCTGAACCGGGCCGCGGCGGCGTCCCAGTCGGCGAGGAGCTTCTCGGCGACCGTGGAGCCGGTCTCCTCGAAGTGGCGGCGCACGACGTCGTGCAGCCACGCCTTGTCGGTGTCCGACAGGGCCTCGATCGCCTCCAGGTTCCCGGAGTTGACGTTGTCCCGGTCGAGGTCGATCACGTAGGCGACACCGCCCGACATGCCGGCCGCGAAGTTGCGTCCGGTCTCGCCGAGGACGACCGCCGTGCCGCCGGTCATGTACTCGCAGCCGTGGTCGCCCACGCCCTCCGAGACGACCAGGGCGCCGGAGTTGCGGACGCAGAAGCGCTCGCCGGTGCGGCCGCGGAGGAACAGCTCGCCGCCGGTGGCGCCGTAGCCGATCGTGTTGCCCGCGATGGTGGAGTACTCGGCCAGGTGGTCGGCGCCCCGGTCGGGGCGGACGATCACGCGGCCGCCGGAGAGGCCCTGCCGACGTAGTCGTTGGCGTCGCCCTCCAGGCGGAGGGTGACACCGGCCGGCAGGAAGGCGCCGAAGGACTGGCCGGCGGAGCCGGTGAAGGTGATGTCGATGGTGTCGGCCGGGAGGCCGGCACCGCCGAACCTCTTCGTCACCCGGTGGCCGAGCATGGTGCCGACCGTGCGGTTGATGTTGCGGATCGCGACCTGGGCGCGGACCGGCTGGGCCTCCTCGGCGGAAGCCGCGTTCAGGGCCTCGGCGGCGAGCTCGATCAGCTCGTTGTCGAGGGCCTTCTCCAGGCCGTGGTCCTGCTCGACGCGGGCGTGGCGGACCGCGCCCTCGGGCAGCTCGGGCACGTAGAAGAGCGGCTCCAGGTCGAGGCCCTGCGCCTTCCAGTGCGTGACCGCGCGGCTGGTGTCGAGGAGCTCGGCGTGGCCGACGGCCTCTTCGAGGGTGCGGAAGCCCAGCTCGGCGAGGAGCTCGCGGACCTCCTCGGCGATGAACTCGAAGAAGTTGACGACGAACTCGGGCTTGCCGGAGAAGCGGTCGCGCAGCACCGGGTTCTGGGTGGCGATGCCGACCGGGCAGGTGTCCAGGTGGCAGACGCGCATCATGACGCAGCCGGAGACGACGAGCGGGGCGGTCGCGAAACCGAACTCCTCGGCGCCGAGCAGCGCGGCGATGACCACGTCGCGGCCGGTCTTGAGCTGGCCGTCGGTCTGGACGACGATCCGGTCGCGCAGGCCGTTGAGCAGCAGCGTCTGCTGGGTCTCGGCGAGGCCGAGCTCCCAGGGGCCGCCCGCGTGCTTCAGGGAGGTCAGCGGGGAGGCGCCCGTGCCGCCGTCGTGGCCGGAGACGAGGACGACGTCCGCGTGGGCCTTGGAGACGCCGGCGGCGACCGTGCCGACGCCGACCTCGGAGACCAGCTTCACGTGGATGCGGGCGACCGGGTTGGCGTTCTTGAGGTCGTGGATCAGCTGGGCGAGATCCTCGATGGAGTAGATGTCGTGGTGCGGCGGCGGCGAGATGAGGCCGACGCCGGGCGTCGAGTGACGCGTCTTGGCGACCCACGGGTAGACCTTGTGGCCGGGCAGCTGGCCGCCCTCGCCGGGCTTGGCGCCCTGGGCCATCTTGATCTGGATGTCGTCGGCGTTGACCAGGTACTCGCTGGTGACGCCGAAGCGGCCGGAGGCGACCTGCTTGATCGCGGAGCGGCGCACCGGGTCGTACAGGCGGTCCGGGTCCTCGCCGCCCTCACCGGTGTTGGACTTGGCGCCCAGCCGGTTCATGGCGACGGCGAGCGTCTCGTGCGCCTCGCGGGAGATGGAGCCGTAGGACATGGCGCCGGTGGAGAAGCGCTTGACGATCTCGGAGACCGGCTCGACCTCGTCGATCGAGATGGCCTCGCGGTCGGAGGTGAAGCCGAACAGGCCGCGGAGCGTCATGAGGCGCTCGGACTGCTCGTTCACCCGCTCCGTGTACTTCTTGAAGATGTCGTACCGCTTGGTGCGCGTGGCGTGCTGCAGGCGGAAGACGGTCTCCGGGTCGAACAGGTGCGGCTCGCCCTCGCGGCGCCACTGGTACTCGCCGCCGATCTCCAGGGCGCGGTGCGCCGAGGGGACGCCGGAGACGGGGTACGCCTTGGCGTGGCGGGCGGCGACCTCCTTGGCGACGACGTCGAGACCGGCGCCGCCGATCTTGGTGGCCGTGCCGTTGAAGTACGTGGCGACGAAGGTCTCGTCCAGGCCGACGGCCTCGAAGACCTGGGCGCCGCGGTAGGAGGCGACGGTGGAGATGCCCATCTTGGACATGACCTTGAGGACGCCCTTGCCGAGGGCGTAGATCAGGTTCCGGATGGCCTGCTCGGGCTCCAGGCCCTCGATGAAGGTGCCGGCGCGGACCAGGTCCTCGACGGACTCCATCGCCAGGTACGGGTTGACCGCGGCGGCGCCGTAGCCGATGAGCAGGGCGACGTGGTGGACCTCGCGGACGTCACCGGCCTCGACGAGCAGACCCACCTTGGTGCGCTGCTTGGTGCGGATGAGGTGGTGGTGGACGGCCGCGGTGAGCAGCAGCGAGGGGATCGGCGCGTGCTCGGCGTCGGAGTGCCGGTCGGAGAGCACGATCAGGCGGGCGCCGCCCTCGATGGCGGTGTCGGCCTCGGCGCAGATCTCCTCGATGCGGGCGGCGAGGGCGTCGCCGCCGCCGGAGACCCGGTAGAGGCCGGAGAGGGTCGCGGCCTTCATGCCGGGCATGTCGCCGTCGGCGTTGATGTGGATGAGCTTGGCCAGCTCGTCGTTGTCGATCACCGGGAAGGGCAGGGTGACGCTGCGGCAGGAGCCGGCGGTGGGCTCGAGCAGGTTGCCCTGGGGGCCGAGCGAGGACCGCAGCGAGGTCACGAGCTCTTCACGGATGGCGTCCAGCGGCGGGTTCGTGACCTGCGCGAACAGCTGCGTGAAGTAGTCGAAGAGCAGCCGCGGGCGGGCGGACAGGGCCGCGATCGGCGAGTCCGTGCCCATGGAGCCGAGGGGCTCGCCGGCGGTGCGGGCCATCGGCGCGAGGATGACGCGGAGCTCTTCCTCGGTGTAGCCGAAGGTCTGCTGGCGGCGGGTGACCGAGGCGTGGGTGTGCACGATGTGCTCGCGCTCGGGGAGGTCGGAGAGCTCGATCTCGCCGGTCTCCAGCCACTCCTGGTAGGGGTGCTCGGCGGCGAGGGAGGCCTTGATCTCGTCGTCCTCGACGATGCGGTGCTCGGCGGTGTCGACGAGGAACATCTTGCCGGGCTGGAGGCGGCCCTTGCGGACGACCTTGGCGGGGTCGATGTCGAGGACGCCGACCTCGGAGGAGAGGACGACGAGGCCCTCGTCGGTGACCCAGTAGCGGCCGGGGCGCAGACCGTTGCGGTCGAGGACCGCGCCGACCTGGACGCCGTCGGTGAAGGTGACGCAGGCCGGGCCGTCCCAGGGCTCCATCATCGTGGAGTGGTACTGGTAGAAGGCGCGGCGGGCCGGGTCCATGGTCTCGTGGTTCTCCCACGCCTCCGGGACCATCATCAGGACCGCGTGCGGCAGGGAGCGGCCGCCGAGGTGGAGGAGCTCCAGGACCTCGTCGAAGGAGGCCGAGTCGGAGGCGTCGGGGGTGCAGATCGGGAAGATCCGCTCCAGGGAGCCCTCGCCGAAGACGGTGGAGTCGAGCTGCGCCTCGCGGGCGGTCATCCAGTTCCGGTTGCCCTTGACGGTGTTGATCTCACCGTTGTGGGCGACGAAGCGGTACGGGTGGGCCAGCGGCCAGCTCGGGAAGGTGTTGGTGGAGAACCGGGAGTGGACGAGGGCCACGGCGGTGGCGCAGCGGCGGTCCGACAGGTCCGGGAAGAAGGGCTCCAGCTGGCCGGTGGTCAGCATGCCCTTGTAGACGATCGTGCGGGCGGAGAGCGACGGGAAGTACGTCGCGGCCTCGCGCTCGGCGCGCTTGCGGAGCACGAAGGCCTTGCGGTCGAGCGCGATGCCCGTGGCCGCGCCGTCGGCGTCCGCCACGAAGAGCTGGCGGAAGACCGGCATGGTGGCGCGGGCGGAGGCGCCGAGCAGCTCGGGGGCGACGGGGACCTCGCGCCAGCCGAGGACGGTGAGGCCCTCCTCGGCGGCGATCGTCCCGATCTTCGCGGCGGTCTCGTCGGTGCCGTCCTCGGGGAGGAAGGCGATGCCGACGGCGTACGCGCCGGCCTCGGGGAGCTCGAATCCGGCGACCTCGCGGAGGAAGGCGTCCGGGACCTGGAGCAGGATGCCGGCGCCGTCACCGGAGTCGGGCTCGGAGCCGGTGGCGCCGCGGTGTTCGAGGTTGCGCAGTACGGTCAGCGCCTGCTCGACCAGCGCGTGGCTGGCTACACCGGTGAGGTGGCCACGAACCCGACACCGCAGGCGTCGTGTTCGTTACGGGGTCGTACATTCCTGCGGGGCAGGGCGACCGTCCATGGGCGACCAGGCGTCGGAACGCATCGGCTCTCCCGTCGTCGTCGTGGCATATGCAGATGCCGAGGGACGACGTTGGCCCTCCGCGAAATTTCGTGCAGGTTACATGATGACTGGCTTCTCGACTGGCGGAAAGCTCATTCCAACATGCGGACACCGCCGATACGCAGCGGTGGTGTGTTTTCACCTGGGGGTGCGGCGACAGGGGGACTGTCCCGCAGGGGACGGATCGGGGGTCCGGAGGGTCTTCGGGTCTCCGGCGACCCGTCGCTGGGAGTGGGCTTCGTTGCCCGAATGGCGCTCAGGCCTCTTTCCCGTTGGTCACGGGTTCGAAACCGCCGGGTAACCGGCTACATATGTGGCGCCGCGCATAGTGTCTCATCGCCGCGGCGGATCGGACCAGGGAGATACGTCACAGCCGCTTCGCGTGGTTCGTCCCGAAAAGCTGACCCAAAGACCGAGAGGCCCCTTTTCGGGGCCTCTCGGCTGTCTGCGGCGGTACGGAATCCGCACCCGCCCACGGGGCCGCGGGCGGCTAAAGAGCGGCCCCGAGCAGCATTCCCAATCCGTATGTAACGGCCGCGGCGGCGCCGCCCAGGACGAGCTGGCGCATGCCGCTGAAGAGCCAGCCGCGGGCGGTCACCCGGGCCACCAGGGCGCCGCAGGCGAAGAGCCCGAAGAGCGCGAGCAGCACGGCCGGCCAGAGCGCGGTCGCCCCGAGCAGGTACGGCAGGAGCGGGAGGAGCGCGCCGAGCGCGAAGGAACCGAAGGACGAGACGGCGGCGACCATCGGCGACGGCAGGTCGTCCGGGTCGATGCCGAGCTCCTCGCGGGCGTGGATCTCCAGGGCCTGCTCCGGGTCCTTCGACAGCTGCATCGCGACCTCGCGGGCGAGCGCGGGCTCGACGCCCCGGGAGACGTAGAGCGCGGCGAGCTCCTCCATCTCGTCGATGGGGTGCTTGCGCAACTGGCGGCGCTCGACGTCCAGTTCCGCCTGGACGAGCTCGCGCTGCGAGGCGACGGAGGTGTACTCGCCGGCCGCCATGGAGAAGGCGCCGGCGGCGAGGCCCGCGAGGCCGGTGATGACGACGGTCTGCGTGGAGACCTGACCACCGGCGACACCGGTCATCAGGGCGAGGTTGGAGACGAGACCGTCCATCGCGCCGAACACCGCCGGGCGCAGCCAACCGCCGTTCACGTCGCGGTGCGTGTGGTTGTCGCGGTGGGCCTCGTGCAGTGGCGCCTGAGCTTCGATGATGGACATGACTCTCCCCTCGTTCCGGCGGGCCGGGATGCACCCGCCGCCCCCAACGCCCTCGAAAATACGCCCGATGTAAGGGTCGCGCCAGCAAGCCAGGCCGTACTTACTAAGGCCCGCCTCACTGAGGGCACCCCAATCTGGCGAGCCGTCAGCCGGGTGACAGAGACGTTTCTTCGGCGAGTTCGCGGCCCCTGGTGGCACAGATGCAGGCAACGGGGCGCCGTCGTCGGCGCCCCCGCGACGGAAGGGGCGCGAGATGGTCAACAGCACGGCATGCGGCACGCGTGAACGGGCGAGAGGGGCGCTCCTCGGCCTCGCCGTCGGCGACGCCCTCGGCGCCCCCGCCGAGAACCTGCGGCCCTCCGAGATCCGCCGCCGCTGGGGCCGCATCGAGGGCTTCGTGACGGACCGCCCGGCGGGCACCGACGACACGGAGTACGCGATCTTCTCCGCGCTCCTCCTCGCCCGGCACGGCTCCGCCCTCACCGTCCACCACGTCGAGCGGGCCTGGCACCACTGGATCGCCGACCTCGACGAAGGCCCCTTCCGCGGGGCGGGGTTCTCGGAGCGCGGCACCCTGGAGAACCTCCGCCGGGGCCTGGCCGCCCCATCTCGGCCCAGCACCGCCACGCCTGGTCGGACGGCCTCGCCATGCGCGCGGCCCCCTTCGGCGTCTTCGCCGCCGGCCGCCCGGCGGAAGCGGCCCGGCTCGTCGCCATCGACGGCAGCGTCAGCCACGACGGCGAGGGCATCTACGGCGGCCAGGCGGTCGCGGCGGGCGTGGCCGCCGCGATGGCGGGAGCGACCGTCACGTCCGTGATCGCGGCGGCCTCTCCGTCGTCCCGATGGACTCCTGGACGGCCCGCTCGCTGCGCCGCGCGGTGGTCGCCGCCCAGCGCGTCCAGCCCGACCCCTCACCCGCGAACGCCAGGTCCGCTCCGCCGTCGTCATCGGCGGCTACCCCTGGACCGACCTGGCCCCGGAGGCGGTCGGCCTGGCCTTCGGCGCCTTCGCCGCCGCCCGGGGCGACTTCCGTACGGCGGTCCTCACCGCGGTCAACATGGGCCGCGACGCCGACACGACGGCGGCGGTGGCGGGCGCCCTGGCCGGCGCGGCGGGCGGCGTGGCCTCGATCCCGCAGGACTGGGCCTCCGCCATCACCCCGGTGACGGGCAGCTGCCTCCCATCAATGCGCGGCCACCACGTCCTGGACATCGCCGACCTCCTGACCCCGGAGGAGGCGGCATGAGCACGGACGTGACCACTGCGGGCGGGACCCTGGGGCCGGACACGGTCGCTGTCACCGCTGTGGGCGGGACCTCGGGGCCAGACGGCATCGCCGCCAGCCCTGTGGGCAATCGTCCCGCAGGGCGGGACGGGTGGGCACAGCCCACGGTGCCGGGTTCCGGCCCCTGCTCGGTGACCCGCAGGACCACGCCCCGTCGCGGAGCGCGGAGGCACGGGGCGCGGAGGCACGGGGACCGGACCGCGGGGCCTCGCCCTGGTGCCGGGGGCGGACGAATCGGGCTTCGCCCCGCAGGGCTTCGCGCGAGCCCCCGCCCCGCCCCCGTCCGCGGCACCGGCTCCTGGGGCGGCGCCCGGACCGCCCTGCACCCGACGCCCCGCAGGGCGACCCGCGAGCAGACGGAGGGCCTGCTGCTCGGGCTCGCCGCGGGCGACGCGTCCGGCTGGCCCGCCGCAAGGCACCGCGCCGCCCGCATGCCCGAATGGACCCGCCGCCTCACCCGCGAACTCGACACCTTCGCCGAGCAGAACGCGACGACCACCCTCCCCGTCCCCATCGCCCTCAACCAGCCCCCCGAGCCCCTCCGCCTGGGCCCCTCCGACGACGCCGAGTGGGCGGTGTTCACCGCCGAGGCGATCCTCGCCGCCGACAGCGGGATCTTCGCCGCCCTCCCCCCGGACCGCCGCCTCCGCACCGCCGTCGACCTCGCCTGGAACGTCCTCGCCGGCCAGGTCGCCGCCGCCGCGGACCGCGCTCCCGAGGTCGAGTCGGCCGTACTCCCTCCGCGCCCGGATCTCGGTCCGCGCGGGCCTCGGCAATCTCGCCACCGGTCTGCGCCCGCCCGCGACGGGCCACGACAACCCGCACTTCTTCGACGACGCGGCCTGCGTCCGGGCCGCCGTCCTCGCCGTCGTGCACCCCGGCGACCTCGCGCGGCCGCCGAACTCGCCGAGTTCGACGCCCGGTACACCCAGGACGGCGACGGCGTGCACGGCGCCCGCGCGACGGCGGCGGCCGTCGCCGCGGCCCTCGGCGGGCGACGGTCGACGAGGCCGTCGAGACGGCGCTCGCCGAACTCCCGCCCGGCACCGAGATCGGCCGCAACGCCCGGCACGCCGTGCGGCTCGCCCGGACCGCCGACTCGGCCTTCGAACTGGTCCCGCTCCTGGAGCACCAGATCGTGGACCACGTCTACAGCTACGGCATCGCCGCCGCCGAGACCGTCCCGGTCGCCCTGGCCCTCGCCACCGCCGCCCGGGGCGGGATGACGGCGGCGGTACCGGCCGCCGCCTGCCTCTCCCGGGTCGCCGACTCGGCCCCGGCGCTGGCGGGCGCGCTCACCGGCGCGCTGGGCGGCGCCCGTTCGGTCCCGGCGAGCTGGCGCGAGGCGTGCAGGACGCTCGCGGGCTGCGCGCTGCCCCGGCTCGCGGGGACGGATCTGGTGGAACTCGCCGGGCTGCTCGGAGCCGTGGAACCGGCCACCCCAGGTGGACAATTCCGACATGACACCCACACTGGATGACCGGATCACCGGAAGTCTCCTCGGGGCCGCCGTCGGCGACGCGCTCGGCGGCCCCGTCGAGGGCTACACCCCGAGCAGATCGTGGAACGCCACGGCGGCCGCGTCACCGGGATCGTCGGCCCCTGGAACGGCGGCGACTGGCGCACCGCCCGCCCCCTCGCGCCGTACCACAAGGGCGACGGGCACGTCACCGACGACACCTTGATGACCCACGCCCTGATCCGGGTGTACGAGAGGGTCCGCGGCCACCTCGACGCGTACGCGGTCGCGGACCACCTCGTCCCCGAACTCATCGGCTCCCCCGTCTGGATCCCGGAGCTGGAGGCCGAGGCGCTCCCCCTCCAGCGGATCTTCCTCGCCGAGAAGTGGATCGTGACCCGGCTCCACTACGGCCACGCGGACCCCCGCGAGGCAGGCAACGGCAACGTCGTCAACTGCGGGGCGGCGATGTACATGGCGCCGGTCGGCCTGGTCAACGCCGCCCATCCGGCGGCCGCCTACGCCGAGGCGGTCGACCTGACGGGCGCGCACCAGTCCTCGTACGGCCGGGAGGCGGCGGGCGTCTTCGCGGCGGCGGTCGCGGCGGCCTGCGCGCCGGGCGCGACACCGGCGTCGGTGGTGGAGGCGGCCCTGTCCCTGGCGAAGGACGGCACGCGCGCGGCGATCGAGGCGGTCACCGAAGCGGCGGCCGGACAGAGAGACTTCGAGTCCGCCCTCGTTCCCCTCCGCCGGGCCGTGGCCCCCTTCGACACGGTCGGCCCCGACTACCGCGCCCCCTCCTCGGCGCCCGCCGCCCTCCCGCCTGCACGCGATCGAGGAACTCCCGATCGCCCTCGGCATGCTCCTCGTCGGCGGGGCGATTACCGCCGTACGGTCCTGGGCGCGGTCAACTACGGCCGCGACTGCGACTCGATCGCCACGATGGCGGGCGCGATCGTGGGCGCCCTGCACGGCGAGTCCGCCGTCCCGTCGGACTGGGCGAAGCGGGTGGCGGAGGCGAGCCGCCTGGACCTCCACGCCCCCGCGAGGGCGCTGACGGCGGTGGCCCGCGAGATCTTCACCCGGGACCTGGAGGCCCGCCGCTCCCACGAAGCGGCCTTCGCGACCCTGACGAGCGCGGCCCGGTGACCCTCCGCCTGACCTGGGTCCAACCCGAGGACCTCGTGGGCCACGAGCTCCGCCAGGCGTCCGAGGACGGCCGCGACGCCGACGCCCTGGCGGCCCGGTGGCGGGCGGCGGGCGGCCCGCCGGCCCCGGAGGCGGCGGGCGCCTCCCGACCCCCGCCCGGACCTCCGCCCCTGGCGGAAGCCCTCCTGGACTCCTTGGCATCCCTCCCTCCCCTGTCCACCGCCGAGCCCACCGCCCTCCCGGCGATCCAGGCCCTGACGGCGGCCCCGCGTGGACCCGCACCGGGCCGGGCGATGCCCCCGTCCACCCCCGTGTGGGCAATCGTCCCGCAGGGCGGGACGGGTGGGCACACGGGACGGCGCCCCCAGCGGCGCCTCCTCGTCACGCGCCTGAACCCGCACCCCAGGGAGCTGTGCACGGGGTGCGGGTCCAGGATCGGAAGCCTCTGGCGCCGGCAGGGCGCGGGTCCGTGTGCCCACCCTCCCCCAAGCTCTCGGCTTCGCTCGAGCAGGAGGGACCCCTCGCCCCAGCGGAACAACTGCCCACAACGGCGCGGACGCGGCCCGCAACCCGCCGCTCCGCGACCGCCTCCACGCCGCCTGGCTGGGAAGGGCCGTCGGGTGTCTGCTCGGCAAGCCCGTCGAGAAGCTTCCCCTCCCCGCTCTCCGGGCCCTCGCCCGCGCCGCCGGCAACTGGCCGCTCAGCACCTGGTTCACGGAGCGCGGTGTCCCGCCGGAGCTGCTCGCCGCCCACCCGTGGAACCGGCGCTCCGCCGGGACCTCGCTCGCCGAGAACATCGACGGCATGCCCGAGGACGACGACCTCAACTACCCGCTCCTGAACCTGCTGCTGCTCCAGCGGTACGGGCGCGGTTTCACGACCGCGGACGTCGCCCGGCTCTGGCTCGACGAGCTGCCCGCGGGGCGTACGTTCACGGCCGAGCGCGTCGCCTACCGCAATCTGCTGGACGGGGTCGAGCCCCGCTGACCGCCGTGCGCCGCAATCCGTTCCGGAGTGGATCGGGGCCCAGATCAGGGCCGATGTGCACGGCTGGACCCACCCGGGCGACCCGGTGGCCGCCGCGGCGCAGGCGTACCGGGACGCCGTGCTGACGCACACCGCGAACGGCGTCTACGGCGCGATGTTCGTCGCCGCAGTCCTCGCCGCCGCGGCGGGCGGACGGCGGACGTCCACCAGGCGCTCGCCGCCGGTCTGGGGTGGTCCCGCCGGGCTCGCGGCTCGCGGAGGCCGTCCGCCGGGGCATCGGGCACGCCCGCGCCACGCCGGACTTCGACGTGGTCGTCGACCGTCTGCACGCCGAACTCGGCGGGTACCACTGGTGCATGCCGTGCCCAACGCCGCCCTGCTCGCCGCCGCCCTCACCCACGCGGACGGCGACTTCTCCCGCTCCGTCTGCGCGGCGGTCTCGGGCGGCTGGGACACCGATTCCAACGGCGCCACCGCCGGTTCGGTGGCCGGGCTGCTCGCCGGGCACCCGGACCGGCTGCCCGAGCGCTGGACCTCCCCCCTCAAGAACCGGCTGGCGACCTCGGTGTCGTCCTTCGACGGCATCGGCTTCGACACCCTGGCCGAACTGACACATCTGGAGGCAGTACGCCCATGACCGGCATCGTCGTACTCGGCAGCACCAACATGGACCTCGTCACCTACGTCGCACGGGCCCCGCCCTCGGTGAGACGGTCACCGGCCGCTCCTTCCGCACGGTCCCCGGCGGCAAGGGCGCCAACCAGGCTGTCGCCGCCGCCCGCGCGGGCGGCGAGGTGGCGATGATCGGCGCGGTCGGCACGGACGACTTCGGGGCCCGGCTCCGCGCCACCCTGGAGCACTGCGCGGTGGACACGGACCTCCTGCGCACCGCCGAGGGCGCCTCCGGCACCGCCCACATCGTCGTCGACGACGAGGGCGGCAACGCGATCGTCGTCGTCCCCGGCGCCAACGGCACCGTCACCTCCCTCAGCCACGGCGACGAGGCCCTCATCGGCACCGCCGACGCCCTGCTCCTCCAGCTCGAACTCCCCCTCCCCGTCGTCGTCGAGGGCGCCGCCACCGCCCGCCGGCTCGGCGTCCGCACGATCCTCACCCCGCCCCCGCGCAGCCCCTGCCGCCGGAACTCCTCGCCGCCACCGACCTGTTGGTGCCCAACGAGCACGAGGCCGCCGCGCTCACCGGCCTCACCGACCGCGCGCGGCGGCGCGGGCCCTGCTGCGGGACGTCCCCGAGGTGGTCGTCACCCTGGGCGCGGCCGGCAGCCTGTACGCCGCCCGGGGCGCCGAACCGCTCGCCGTGCCCGCGCCCCGGGTCCGGGCCGTGGACACCACAGGAGCGGGCGACACCTTCGTCGGCGCCCTCGCGGTCGCCCTCGGCGAGGGCCGTCCCGCCCCGGAGGCGCTCGCCTGGGCGCAGACGGCCGCCGCGCTGTCCGTCCGGCGCGAGGGCGCGTCGACCTCGATGCCGTACCGCGTCGAGATCGAGGCCGCGTTCCTCTCCCCACAGCCTGGAGGCCGACGCCGTATGAGCACCGAGAAGTCCACGGCGCCCCTGGACGGGCTGCGCGTGCTGGATCTCGCGACCCTCTTCGCCGGCCCGCTCGCGGCCATGATGCTGGGCGACTTCGGCGCCGACGTCGTCAAGGTCGAGCACCCCCGCAAGCCGGATCCGTCCCGTGGCCACGGCCCCGCCAAGGACGGGATCGGCCTGTGGTGGAAGGTCCTCGGCCGGAACAAGCGGACGATCACCCTCGACCTGTCCTCGCCGGGCGGCCGCGACACCCTGCTCGCGCTCGCCGCCGACGCGGACGTGATCGTGGAGAACTTCCGCCCCGGCACCCTGGAACGCTGGGGTCTGGGCTGGGAGGAGCTTTCCGCCGTCAACCCGCGTCTGGTCCTGGCCCGGGTCACCGGCTTCGGCCAGTTCGGCCCGTACGCCCACCGCCCCGGCTTCGGCACCCTCGCCGAGGCGATGAGCGGCTTCGCCGCGATCACCGGCGAGCCGGACGGCCCGCCGACGCTGCCGCCCTTCGGCCTCGCCGACTCGATCGCGGCCCTCGCCACCGCGTACGCCGTGATGACCGCGCTCACCGCCAGGACCACGACCGGCCGCGGCCAGGTCGTCGACATGGCGATCATCGAACCGATGCTCTCCGTCATCGGACCCCACCCCCTCTGGTACGACCAGCTCGGTTACGTCCAGCCCAGGACCGGCAACCGCTCCCGCAACAACGCCCCGCGCAACACCTACCGGACCTCCGACGGCTCCTGGGTCGCCGTCTCCACCTCCGCCCAGTCGATCGCCGAGCGGGTGCTGCGGCTCGTCGGCCGCCCGGAGCTGATCGACGAGCCGTGGTTCGCCGACGGCACGGGCCGGGCCGGGCACGCGGACGTCCTGGACGAGGCGGTCGGCTCGTGGATCGCCCGCCACACCCGCGAGGAGGCGATGACGGCCTTCGAGAAGGCGGAGGCGGCCATCGCCCCCGTCTACGACGTCCGGGACGTCGTGGACGATCCCCAGTACCGGGCGCTGCGGACCGTGACCGAGGTGCAGGACCCCGAACTCGGCCCGATCAAGATGCAGAACGTCCTCTTCCGCCTCTCCGAGACCCCCGGTGGCATCCGCTGGGCCGGCCGGCCGCACGGCGCCGACACCACCGCCGTCCTCGCCGAACTCGGCCTCAGCCCCGCCGAGATCGACGCCCTCCGCGAGCAGGGCGCGGTATGAGCCCGCGCACCCCGCTCACCTGGCTGTACGCCCCCGGCGACCGTCCCGGGGTCGTCCTCAAGGCGCTGTCCTCCGGCGCCGACGTCGTGATCGTCGACCTGGAGGACGCGGTCGCCCCGCACCGCAAGGCGTACGCCCTGGACGCCACGGCCGATCTCCTCGCGGACGTCCACCCCGTCCCGGTGCACGTCCGCGTCCACACCCCGCGCGACATCCCCACCCTGGCCCCCTCCCCGGCCTCTGCGGTCTCCGTGTACCCAAGGTGACACACGCCACTGACATCCACCGGATCGCCGGGCTCGCCCGGGTCTCGCGCTCTATCCGCTCCTGGAGAGCGCCCTCGCCGTGGAGCACGCCTACGCCATCGCCACGGCCCATCCCGCCGTCCGGGGCATCTCCTCGGCGAGGCCGACCTCCGCGCCGACCTGGGGTGCGGGAGGACAGCGGCCTCGACTGGCCGCGCGGCCGCGTGGTGGTCGCCGCCCGCGCGGCGGCCCTCCCGCCGCCGGTGCAGTCCGTCCATCCGGACGTCGGCGACCTGGACGCGCTCGCGGTCGGCTGCGCCCGGGGCCGGGCGATGGGCTTCCTGGGCCGGGCGGCGATCCATCCCCGCCAGCTCCCGGTCATCGAGCGCGCCTACCTCCCCACCCCGGAGGAGGTCGACGCGGCCCGTGAGGTCGTCGAGGCGGCCGGGGCCGAGCGGGGCGCCCTCGCCCTCCCGGACGGCCGTTTCGTCGACGCGGCGGTGGTGGAGGGCGCCCACCGGGTCCTGGCCCTCGCGGCCCGCACGGCCTGAGGCACGACGAAGGGCCGCCGGAAACCCCTGCGGCCCGGCGGCCCTCGCGACGTACTACGGTCCGGTCAGCTCTTGGCGGCCGACCCGGCGCCGTGGTCGGCGCCGTCGCCTTCGGTCTCCCCGTCCTCGTCCCCGGGTCCGTCGGCCTTGTCCTCGACGGTCCCGGTCGCGTCGGTCGCGTCGGTGCCCTTGTCGGCCTTGTCGGCCTCGGCGCCCTCGACGGCGTCCGTCTGCTCGGCGGTCTTCTCGGCCCTCGGCTCCACGATCTCCTCGCGGCCCGGACGGACCTTCGCCGAGATCACGAAGTAGAGCACCGCGAGCAGGCCGACGATGATCGCGGTCCACACGTTGAGCCGGAGTCCGAGGATGTGGTGCGCCTCGTCGACGCGCAGGGCCTCCGTCCAGACGCGGCCGGAGCAGTACGCGGCGACGTACAGCGCGAAGGCGCGGCCGTGGCCCAGCTTGAAGCGGCGGTCGGCCCAGATGACCAGGAAGCCGACGGCGACGTTCCACAGCGACTCGTACAGGAAGGTCGGGTGGTACAGGCCCGCCTCGCGGTTGGGGCCCTCGGTGATCTTCAGCGCCCACGGCACGTCGGTCGGCTTGCCGTAGAGCTCCTGGTTGAACCAGTTGCCCCAGCGGCCGATGGCCTGGGCGAAGGCGATGCCGGGGGCGATGACGTCCGCGTACACGGGCAGGGAGATCCCGCGCCGGCGGCAGCCGATCCAGGCGCCCACCGCGCCGAGCGCGATGGCGCCCCAGATGCCGAGGCCGCCCTCCCAGATCTTGAAGGCGTCGACCCAGTTCTCACCCTCGCTGAAGTACAGCTGGTAGTCGGTGATCACGTGGTAGAGGCGTCCGCCGACGAGGCCGAAGGGCACCGCCCAGACGGCGATGTCGGCCACGGTGCCGGCGGTGCCGCCCCGGGCGATCCAGCGCTTGTTGCCGAGCCAGACGGCGACGAAGACACCGATGATGATGCAGAAGGCATAGCCGCGCAGCTGGATCGGTCCGAGGTGGATCACGCCGGTCGACGGGCTGGGAATGTAGGCAAGGTCCATGACAGGACCGACGCTACCCTGCCGGGCGGGCGAAACGGCAGCCCACCCGGCAACTTATGGGTAAACCCGCCCCCCGGCTAACCCGCCGACGGGGAGGCGGTGCCCGCCTTCTTGCCCTTGTTGGCCTCGGCGACCCACTTCTTCAGGTTCTCCGGGGAGATCTGCTCGTTCCCCTTGGTCGGGAAGATCGATTCTCCGTTGAGGAGGACGGACGGGGTGCCGCGGAAGCCGCCGTTCTGGAAAGCCTCGTTCGACTTCTTCACCCAGCTGTCGTGCGTGCCGTCGTTCACACAGCCGCGGAAGGCGGGGGTGTCGAGGCCCGGCACCTTCGCCGCCAGCTCGATCAGCTTGCCGTTCTTCCCGTAGGCGTCGTCCGTCTCCGGCGGCTGGTTGATGTAGAGCGTGTCGTGGTACGCGGTGAACTTCCCCGCGTCCTGGGCGCACGCGGCCGCGTTCGCCGCGCGCAGCGAGCCGCTGCCGCCCATGTTCCCGTCGATGAGGGTGGCGAGGTGGTAGTCGACCTTGAGGGCGCCGGAGGCCTGCAGCTCGTGGATCGAGTCCCGCATGACATTCTCGAACTGGGCGCACGCCGGGCAGCGGAAGTCCTCCCAGACCGTGAGCGTCGACGGGGCGTCCGCCTTGCCCGTGGGGATGGCGGGCTTGGCGTCCTCGTCGGTCGCTCCGGTGGGCGCGACCACGGGGCCCGCCTTGTCGGATCCGCTGTTCTTGTCGCCGCCGGCGGCGATCACGCCGACGACCGCGGCCAGGCCGAGGACGCCGACCACCGCCGCCGACACGATCAGGACGCGCCGCTGCTTCTCGCGGGCCTTGTCGCGCTCGCGCTGCTGCTGGAGGCGCTCCCGCGCGCTCCGGTTACCGTCACCGCTGTTCTTCTCGCTCACGCCCCAGGCAACGAACCGGGAGGCACATCCGCGCCTCCCCGGTCCCAGATCCACCCATACGGGCTACGAAACGCGGCGGACGCCCTCGGCGAGTTCGGCCGCCAGTTCCCTTACGGCGGTGAGCCCGGCCGCCTCGTCGCCGTCGGCGTCGAGGATCCGCTTCACGAACGCGGAGCCGACGATGACGCCGTCGGCGAAGGCCGCGACCTCGCGCGCCTGCGTGGAGTTGGAGACGCCGAGGCCGACGCACACCGGGAGTTCGGAGGTGGCGCGGGTGCGGCGGACCAGGTCGGCGGCGGACTCGCCGACCGACTCGCGGGTGCCGGTGACGCCCATGAGCGAGGCGGCGTAGACGAAGCCGGAGCCGGCGGCGGTGATGGTGGCGAGGCGCTCGTCCTTGCTGCTGGGCGCGACGACGAAGACGGTCGCGAGACCGTGCTTGTCGGCGTGCGCGCGCCAGACGGCGGACTCCTGGACGGGCAGGTCGGGCAGGATGCAGCCCGCGCCGCCGGCCTCGGCGAGCTCCTCGGTGAAGCGCTCGATGCCGTACCGGTCGATCGGGTTCCAGTACGTCATGACGAGGACCGGCTTGCCGGTGGCCGCGTGGGCCTCCCTGACCGTCCGCATGACGTCGGCGATCTTCACGCCGCCGCGCAGGGCGATGTCGTCGGCGGTCTGGATGACCGGGCCGTCGAGGACCGGGTCGCTGTGCGGGAGGCCGACCTCGACGACGTCGGCGCCGCCGTCGAAGACGGCCTTGATCGCGGCGATGCCGCCGTCCACGGTCGGGAAGCCGGCCGGCAGGTACGCGATGAGCGCGGCCCGGTTCTCGGCCTTGGCCTTGGCGAGGGTGTCGCTCAGCAGCTGGATGTTTCCGGTGGTCACTTGGAGCCCCCCTCGGCGCCGTTGTCGTAGAGCCCGAAGTAGCGGGCGGCGGTGTCCATGTCCTTGTCGCCGCGCCCGGAGAGGTTCACCAGGAGCAGGCCGTCCTTGCCGAGCTCCTTGCCGACCTCCAGGGCCCCGGCGAGGGCGTGCGCCGACTCGATGGCCGGGATGATGCCCTCCGTGCGGGAGAGCAGCCGCAGCGCCTGCATGGCGGCGTCGTCGGTGACGGCCCGGTACTCGCCGCGCCCGCTGTCCTTGAGGTAGGCGTGCTCGGGGCCGATGCCGGGGTAGTCGAGTCCGGCGGAGATCGAGTACGGCTCGGTGATCTGCCCCTCCTCGTCCTGGAGGACGTAGGAGCGGGAGCCGTGCAGGATGCCGGGCTCGCCGGCGGTGAGGGTGGCCGCGTGCTCGCCGCTCTCGACGCCGTGGCCGGCCGGCTCGCAGCCGATCAGGCGGACGTCCGCGTCCGGGACGAAGGCGTGGAAGAGGCCGATGGCGTTGGAGCCGCCGCCGACGCAGGCGATCGCCGCGTCGGGCAGGCGTCCGGCGCGCTCCAGGATCTGGCGGCGGGCCTCGACGCCGATGACCCGGTGGAAGTCGCGGACCATGGCGGGGAAGGGGTGCGGGCCGGCGACGGTGCCGAACAGGTAGTGCGTCCGGTCCACATTGGCGACCCAGTCGCGGAACGCCTCGTTGATGGCGTCCTTGAGGGTGCGGCTGCCGGACTTCACGGCGATGACCTCGGCGCCGAGCATCCGCATCCGGGCCACGTTGAGGGCCTGGCGCTGGGTGTCGACCTCGCCCATGTAGATGGTGCAGTCGAGGCCGAAGAGGGCGCAGGCGGTGGCGGTGGCCACGCCGTGCTGGCCGGCGCCGGTCTCGGCGATGACCCGCGTCTTGCCCATGCGCTTGGTCAGGAGGGCCTGCCCGAGCACGTTGTTGATCTTGTGCGAGCCGGTGTGGTTCAGGTCCTCGCGCTTGAGGAAGATCCGGGCCCCGCCGGCGTGCTCGGCGAACCTCGGCACCTCCGTGAGGGCGCTCGGCCGGCCGGTGTAGTTGACCATCAGGTCGTTGAGCTCACGGGCGAACTCGGGGTCCGCCTTGGCCTTCTCGTACTCGACGGCGACCTCGTCGACGGCGGCGACCAGCGCCTCCGGGATGAACTTGCCGCCGTACGCGCCGAAGTAGCCCTCGGCGTTGGGGACCTGGCCTTCCAGGTCCGGGATGAAGAACTCGCTGGACATGCGGATGCGCTCCTCGCGGGGCGGGGGCCGCCCCGGGATACGTGGGGTTGGTGGTCACGGTATGCGCGCGACGCACTCACGTACGGCAACCTGGTCGCCCCCGTTGTGGGCAGTCGTTCCGCTGGGGCGGAACGGGTGGGCACAACGGAACGGCGCCCTTGCCGGCGCCAGAGGCTCCCGAGCCCGGACCGCACCGCGTTGCGCGCCGCCGCTGAGGTGCGGGTAAGGGCACGGAACGCGGAGGCGCCGCTGGGAGCGCCGTCCCGTGTGCCCACCCTCCCCCAAGCCTCGGCTTCGCTCGAGCAGGGGACCCCTGCCCTGCGGGACGATTGCCCACACGGCGGTGGGCGCGGCCCACACGGGCCGAGGTGGCGTGGGTTCAGGCGTCGTACGTGAAGTCGCGCGCGAGGCGCCGGCGCCATCGCATGCCGTTGACCTGGCCCGGCTCGGAGCCGATGACGTAGCGGACCCGGCGGCCGTGGACGCGGCGGGCGGGTGCGCGGCAGCCACGCGGGCGGCAGCCCCGGGCCAGGGGGCGTGCTTGGAGACGGGGCGGCGGCGGTACGGAGCCGGCCACGGCGGCCGAGGCGTCCGCGGGCACGGCCGGGCCGCCCGGGGCGGGGCCCAGGGCGGTCGGCGTGGCGCGGACGGGGGTCATGGCTCGGTCAGCTCCGGCCGTGGCGCAGGGCGGGGTGGGCGCCGGCGGCGACGAGGTCGGCGACGGCGGCCTTCGGGTCGCGGCCGGTGACGAGGGACTCGCCGACGAGGACGGCGTCGGCGCCCGCGTTGGCGTAGGCGATGAGGTCGTGCGGGCCCCGGACGCCGGACTCGGCGACCTTGACGATGTGCGCGGGGATCTCGGGGCGACGCGCTCGAAGGTGGAACGGTCGACCTTGAGGGTCTTGAGGTTGCGCGCGTTGACGCCGATGATGCGGGCGCCGGCGTCGAGGGCGCGCTCGACCTCCTCCTCGTCGTGGACCTCGACGAGCGGGGTGAGACCGATGGACTCGGCGCGCTCGATGAGGGAGACCAGGGCCTCCTGCTCCAGGGCGGCGACGATGAGGAGCGCGAGATCCGCTCCGTACGCCCGTGCCTCCCAGAGCTGGTACGCGGTGACGATGAAGTCCTTGCGCAGCACCGGGATGTCGACCCGGGCGCGGACGGCCTCCAGGTCGGCGAGCGAGCCGCCGAAGCGGCGCTGCTCGGTGAGGACGGAGATGACGGCGGCGCCGCCCGCCTCGTAGTCGGCGGCGAGGCCCGCCGGGTCGGCGATCGCGGCGAGCGCGCCCTTGGACGGGCTGGAGCGCTTGACCTCGCAGATGACCTTGACGCCGTCCCCGCGCAGTGCGGCGACGCCGTCCTAGCCTGCGGCGCCTTGGCGGCACGCTCCTGAGCTCGTCGAGGGTGACCCGCGCCTGCCGCTCTGCGAGGTCGGCGCGCACGCCTTCGATGATCTCGTCGAGCACACTCACGCGAGGGGCCCCCTTCCGGGACGGTGATGATGAACCAGGTTCAGCCACTTCGATCCTATCCGCAGGACGGCCCCGGACTCGCATCGGCCGGAGTCGCGTCCCATCTGCTGGGACTCCGGACCGGCTCTCAAGGGGCCAGCGCGGAGCCGAAGGGAAGGTTCCGGACGAGGGTGAAGAGGGCCAGGACGGCCCCGATCCCCCACCACCAGACCGGGGAGACCGTGACGCGCATGGGCAGCCCGCGAACGGCGCGAACCAGCCATACGGCCATGAGGACGGCGAAGACTCCGTAGCCGACGACGGCGAGGGCGTTGGAGCCGAGGGCGGCCGGGAGGTCGCCGTGGGCGAAGGCGTGGGCACTGCGGAGTCCGCCGCAGCCGGGGCAGTAGATCCCGGTGAAGCGCAGGAGCGGGCAGACGGGGTAGTGCCCGGGTTCGTTGGGGTCGACGGCCCCGACGTACGCGAAGGCGGCGACGACCCCGGCGAGGATGCCGACCGGCGTGGACAGCCGCCGCACGAGGGACCTCGGCACGGGCGGTGCCGCCGGGACGTGGGCGCCGGGCCAGGAGCCCGGTCCGGACGGCACGGGCCCACCCGGCGCCGCCGCGTCCGCCGTGGCATTCGGGCGGGCCGGTTCACCCGGCTGGGTGGGGGTCGTGGGTCACGGCTCCGGCCGTCGGCTGCGCGTCCATCCGGTGATTGTCGCGCCTGACGCGCGAGGGCGCAGCCCGGCACGGCCGGACTGCGCCCTCGGATGCGTCGGGCCGCGTCAGACGCGGGCCTTGGCGGTCGCGGTCGCGGCCTCGCGGGCGGCGACGACGTCGGCCGATTCCTTCGGCATGCCGAGGCCCGCCGCCTTCATGCCGCCGCCGACGATGCCGCCGAGGACGATGACGCCCACGCCGGCCCAGAAACCGGGCAGGTTGGCGGCCACCATGAAGACGCCGGCGATGCAGAAGCCGATGAAGGAGATGATGACACCGGTCCAGGCGGCCGGGTGTGTCCGTGGGCGCTGCCCGCCATGAGTTGCTCCTCGTTGCAGTTGCTCGATGGTGAGGTCTCGCGTGCGCGGACACTCGGCGTTCATTGTCCCGCACGCGGGCGCGCGAGGATGAATCGGGGGTGCCGGGACGATCACGCGTCGCGCACGGGACCGGTCCTCAGCCCTGGGTCGGGTCCTCGCCGCGGTCCAGGGCCTTCCACAGGTCCTCGGGCCGGTCCGGGTCGGTCGTGGGGGCCTTGCGGGCGGCGCGCGGGGTGCCGGAGCGTTCGTACCGGCCGCCCATCGCCGGCCAGTTCTTGCCGAAGCGGAGGGCGCAGAGACCGGCCAGCAGGATGAGGACGGCGCCCGCGGCGGTCACGTACGGCCAGATGGTGTGGGTGAGGCCGGCGACGGCGGCGGCGGTGTCGCCGCTGATCCGGGCGGCCTCGGAGTCCAGGGCGGCGCTGTCGGAGGCGCCGAGGACCGCGGCGAGCGCGGCGCCCGCGCCGCTGAGCGCGAGGAGCGCGGCGACGAGGGTGCGGCCGGCGCGGCGGACGGCGAAGACGGCGAAGAGCGCGGCGAGGCCGACGATCGCGAGGGCGGTCGGCACGCCGGTGACGGCGCTGCCGTCGGCCTCGACGGGGACGGTGCCGCCGCCGACGGACGCGGTGCCCTCGGCCCAGATCTGGCCGGCGGAGAGCAGGACGACGGTGGCGCCGAGGGCGCCGAGGAGGAGGGCCGCGGCCAGGCTGCGGCGGCCGCCGGTGGGGCCGCCCGGTCGGGCGGCCCGGGGCTGGGTACGGGTACGGCACTCACGTACCCCACTATCCCCTACGTGCTCAGCCGCCGTTCATCCGGTTGGCGGTGTGTACGGCGCGGAGGACGGCCGCGGCCTTGTTGCGGCACTCCTCGTCCTCGGCGACCGGGTCGGAGTCGGCGACGACACCCGCTCCGGCCTGCACGTACGCCGTTCCGTCCCGCAGCAGCGCGGTGCGGATGGCGATGGCGGTGTCCGCGTCCCCGGCGAAATCGAGATAACCGACACATCCGCCGTAGAGGCCGCGCCGGGAGGGTTCGAGCTCCTCGATGATCTGCATGGCGCGGGGCTTGGGGGCGCCGGAGAGCGTGCCGGCGGGGAAGCAGGCGGTGAGGACGTCGAAGGCGGTGCGGCCCTCGGCGACCTCGCCGGTGACGGTGGAGACGATGTGCATGACGTGCGAGTAGCGCTCGATCGACATGAAGTCGACGACCTCGACCGAGCCGGGCGCGCAGACCCGTCCGAGGTCGTTGCGGCCGAGGTCGACGAGCATGAGGTGCTCGGCGCGCTCCTTGGGGTCGGCGAGCAGCTCCTCGGCGAGGTCGTGGTCCTCCTGCGGGGTGGCGCCGCGGTGCCGGGTGCCGGCGATGGGGTGGAGCATCGCCCGCCCGTCCTCGACCTTGACGAGGGCCTCGGGCGAGGAGCCGACGACGTCGAAGCCGTTCTCGAAGCGGAAGAGGTACATGTACGGGGACGGGTTGGTGGCCCGCAGGACCCGGTACACGTCGAGCGCGGAGGCGGTGCAGGGGGTCTCGAAGCGCTGCGAGGGCACGACCTGGAAGGCCTCGCCGGCGCGGATGCGCTCCTTGATGTCCTCGACGGCGTCCTGGTAGGCCGGGCCGCCCCAGAGGGCGGAGGACTCGGGGAGTTCCGAGGCGGGGAGGGAGGCGGGGACGGTGGCGACCGGGCGGGCGAGGTCGGCCTCCATGGCGTCGAGGCGGGCGACGGCGTGCGCGTACGCCTCGTCGACGCCGGTCTCCAGGTCGTTGTGGTTGATCGCGTTGGCGATCAGCAGGACCGAGCCGTCCCAGTGGTCGAGGACCGCGAGGTCGCTGGTGAGGAGCATGGTGAGCTCGGGGAGCTCCAGGTCGTCGCGGGTGGAGTCGCCGATCCGCTCCAGGCGGCGGACGATGTCGTAGCCGAGGTAGCCGACCATGCCGCCGGTGAACGGGGGCATCCCGGAGGCGAGGTCGCGCGGGGTGTGGAGGGTCTCGACGGTGGCGCGCAGGGCGTCGAGCGGGTCGCCGTCGACGGGGACGCCGACGGGCGGGGTGCCCAGCCAGTGCGCCTGTCCGTCCCGCACCGTCAGGGTGGCGTCGCTGCGGACGCCGATGAAGGAGTAGCGGGACCAGCTGCGGCCGTTCTCCGCGGATTCGAGGAGGAAGGTGCCGGGGCGTTCGGCGGCGAGCTTGCGGTAGAGCCCGACCGGGGTGTCGCCGTCCGCGAGGAGCCTGCGGCTGACGGGGATGACGCGGCGGTCGGCCGCCAGCTTGCGGAAGGTCTCGAGATCCATGGCACCGGACCTTACTGGGAGACGGGGAGCACGTCGGCGTCGAAGCAGGTGCGGGTGCCGGTGTGGCAGGCGGCGCCGACCTGGTCGACCTTGACGAGGAGGGTGTCGGCGTCGCAGTCGAGGGCGACGGACTTGACGTGCTGGACGTGCCCGGAGGTGTCGCCCTTGACCCAGTACTCGTTCCGGCTGCGGGACCAGTAGGTGCAGCGGCCGGTGGTGAGGGTGCGGTGGAGGGCCTCGTCGTCCATCCAGCCGAGCATCAGCACCTCGCCGGTGTCGTACTGCTGGGCGATGGCGGGGACGAGCCCGTCGGCGCTGCGCTTGAGGCGGGCGGCGATGGCCGGGTCGAGGTCGCTGGGGGTCCGGGGCGCGCTGGTCATGCCGCCATTGTGCCGCGATCCGGGAGGGTGTCCGGCGGGGCGTCCACTGGGCGGACCGGCGGGGGCGGTCGTACGCTGGCGGGCATGTCGACCCATGCGAAACGTGAACGGCTTCTGCTCGCCGATCTGTTGGAGGCGGCGGGTCCCGACGCGCCGACGCTCTGCGAGGGCTGGCGCACCCGGGACCTGGCGGCCCACGTGGTGGTGCGGGAGCGGCGCCCGGACGCGGCGGCGGGTGCGGTCGTGCCGGCGCTCAAGGAGCGGATGGACCGGGTGACGGCGGAGTTCGCCGACAAGCCGTACGAGGAGCTGGTCCAGCTCATCCGGACGGGTCCGCCGAAGTTCTCGCCGTTCACCATCAAGCAGGTGGACGAGGGGGCGAACGTCGTCGAGTTCTACGTGCACGCGGAGGACGTCCGGCGGGCCCAGCCCGACTGGTCGGCGCGCGAGCTGGACCCGGTCTTCGCGGACGCCCTCTGGTCGCGTCTGGAGCGGATGGCCCGGCTGCTCGGCCGCAAGGCGCCGGTGGGTCTGGTGCTGCGCCGTCCGAACGGCCAGACGGCGGTCGCCCACCGCGGCACCCCGGTGGTGACGGCCTCCGGGGAGCCGGGCGAGCTGATGATGTACCTGTACGGCCGCCAGGACTCGGCGAAGGTGGCCCTGGAGGGCGAGCCGGAGGCGATCGAGCGGCTGCGGGAGACGAAGCAGCTGGGGATCTGAGCTAGCGGGGCAGTTCGGCGCGGCGGACGGCGGTGACCAGGAGGCTGTAGACGCCCGCGAGGCCGCAGACGGCCGCGCTCACGGCGTACACCGGTCCGAGGCCCCACAGCTCGGTCGCCGCGCCCGTGAGGGGGAAGCTGAGCGGGGCGATGCCGAGCGAGAGCAGGCTGGAGACGGCGCTGACGCGGCCGAGGTAGGCGGGGTCGCACTCGGTCTGGACGAGGGCGTTGCACAGCGCCCCGGACAGTCCGGCGAGCAGGCCGACGGACAGGGCGACGGCGACCGCGACGGGCAGGTACGGGGTGACGGCGAGGGCGCCGATGCAGACGGCGCCCGCCGTCATGGTCCAGCCGCTGACGGCCCCGGCGCGCGGGACGCGTCCCCGGACGCTCAGGATCAGCGAGGCGGCGCCCGCGCCCGTGCCGAAGCCGGCGAGGATCCAGCCGATGCCGGAGGCGCCCCAGCCGCGCTGGTCGGCGAGGAGGGCGAGGCCGACGTTGAAGGGGCCGGCGAAGCCGAGGTCGCTGAGGAGCACGACGACCATCAGCGGGCCCAGGACGCGGTGTCCCCGCAGGTAGCGCAGGCCGTCGGCGAGGTCGCGCAGGGCGGTGCCGTCGCGGGCCCCGCCTCGGCGGGCAGCGCCCTGAGGCGGAGGGTGCTCAGCAGGGGTATCGAGAGGGCGAAGAGCGCTCCGGCGACGCCGAAGGCGGTGGCCGTGCCGCCGAGGGCGACGGCGAGGCCGCCGAGCGGGCCGCCGAGGACGGCGCCGAGGCGGTACGAGAGGCCGCGCATCCCCTGGACGCGGGCGAGCTGGTCGCGCTCGGCGATGCGGGGCGGCAGGGCGCCGACGGCGGGCAGGAAGAGGGCGTCGACGACGCCGAAGACGAGGGCGACGGCGGTGAGCGCCCCCAGGCCGGGCGAGGCGAGGAGCAGGGTCGCGGCCAGGCCCAGGACGACCAGGGCGCGGACGGTGTCGGAGGCGATGACGACCCGGCGCGGGCCGAGGCGGTCGGCGATGACTCCCCGCCGAGCATGAGCAGCGCCCGGGGCACGGCGGAGACGGCCATGACGAGTCCGGCCTGGGCGGGGCTGCCGCTGCTGACGGCGGTCCAGGAGAGGGCGAGGTGGTAGACGCTGTCGCCGAGCGTGGAGGCGGTGTAGGCGCCGAGCCAGCGCAGGACCCGGGGTCGCGGTGGGCGGGGCGGGGCGTCGTCGGCGCGACGAGGGTGGCCGTCATGAGTGGTACGGGAACGCGTGGAGGTGGAGGGCGACGTTCTCGCGGCCCTCGGTGTCCCCGGCCGCTTCGGCGGCGCGGGCCCGCCGGTCGTGCTTCTGGAGGACGGCTTCGAGTTCCTCGCCGAGGGCGGTGAGCTCGGCGGCGGTGAGCCGGGGCAGCCATTCGGAGCTGATGGAGGCGGCGCGCCACTCGCCGGACCAGGTGAGCCGCTCGTCGAGGAAGCGGCTGTGCAGTTCGGCGCGCTGCTGGTTGACGGTGCGGCCGAAGGCGGCGCTCGCGGCGAGCAGCTCGGGGGCGTCGCGGAGGTCCTCCTCCTGGACGCTGAAGCCGTACGAGCTCGGCTGCCACCAGCGCTCGCGGCCGTCCGAGGACTGCGTCCCGGCCTCCTCGATGAGGCCGTGCTCGGCGAGTTTGCGCAGGTGGTAGCTGACGAGGGAGACGGCCTCGTCGACCTGCTCGGCGAGCTGGGAGGCGGTGGCGGTGCGGGCCACGAAGAGGGCGCGGTAGAGGCGCATCCGCAGCGGGTGCGCGATGGCTTTGAGGGTGCCGAGATCGGTGATCCGGCGGTTCTCCGACGAGGTCATGACACCGACCCTAGATAGGAAACAAAACTTGCGCAATGGAAATTGCGCAACTTATCTTTCGCATCTGGGCACGAAGAAGGGCCCCCGAGGGGGCCCTTCCCACAAGCGGAACGACGCGTCAGCGGACCGGGTGACCGGCCTCCCGCAGCGTCTCCTTGACCTGCGAGATCCGCAGGTCGCCGAAGTGGAAGACGGAGGCCGCGAGCACCGCGTCCGCCCCGGCGGCCACGGCCGGCGGGAAGTCGGCGAGCTTGCCGGCACCGCCGGAGGCGATCACCGGGACCGTGACGTGCTTGCGCACGGCCGCGATCATCTCGGTGTCGTAGCCGTCCTTCGTGCCGTCGGCGTCCATCGAGTTGAGCAGGATCTCCCCCGCGCCGAGCTCGGCGGCCCGGTGCGCCCACTCGACGGCGTCGATGCCGGTGCCCTTGCGGCCGCCGTGCGTCGTCACCTCGAAGGAGCCGGTGGGCGTGCGGCGGGCGTCGACCGACAGGACGAGCACCTGCCGGCCGAAGCGCTCGGCGATCTCCTGGATCAGCTCGGGGCGCGCGATGGCGGCGGTGTTGACGCCCACCTTGTCGGCCCCGGCCCGCAGCAGCTTGTCGACGTCCTCGGCCGAGCGGACGCCGCCGCCGACCGTGAGCGGGATGAAGACCTGCTCGGCGGTGCGGCGCACCACGTCGTAGGTGGTCTCCCGGTTGCCGGAGGAGGCGGTGATGTCGAGGAAGGTCAGCTCGTCGGCGCCCTCGGCGTCGTACAGCTTGGCCATCTCGACGGGGTCGCCCGCGTCCCGCAGGTTCTGGAAGTTGACGCCCTTGACGACCCGGCCGTTGTCCACGTCCAGGCAGGGAATCACGCGTACGGCGAGACTCATGCGGCGTCCCCCCTCTGTCCCTCTGGGCGGAGCGCCTCGACCTCGACCTCGACCACGAGACGCGGGTCGACGAAACCGGAGACGATGATCATGGAGGCGGCGGGGCGGACGGCGTCGAACAGCTCCTTGTGGGCGCGGCCGACCTCGTCCACGTCCCGGGCGTGGGTGAGGTACATCCGGGTACGGACGACGTGCTCCGCGCCCAGGCCCAGCTGCTTCAACGCCCCGAAGGCCACGTTGAAGGAGTTGACCGCCTGGTCGTACGGGCCGCCGTCGGCGATCTGGCCGTCGACCACCGACGTGCAGCCGGAGACGAGCACCGTGCCGTTCGGGAGCTCGACCGCGCGGGAGTAGCCGAACTGCTCCTCCCAGGGAGCGCCGGTGACGACCTTGCGGACCTCGGCGGTCACGACGCCACCGCCGCGAGCGCCTCTTCGAGGGTGAAGGCCTCGGCGTACAGCGCCTTGCCGACGATCGCGCCCTCGACGCCCAGCGGGACCAGGCCGGACAGGGCCCGCAGGTCGTCCAGGGAGGAGACGCCGCCGGAGGCGACGACGGGCTTGTCGGTGGCCGCGCAGACGTTCTTCAGGAGCTCCAGGTTGGGGCCCTGGAGGGTGCCGTCCTTGGCGATGTCGGTGACGACGTAGCGGGAGCAGCCCTCGGAGTCGAGGCGGGCGAGCGTCTCGTACAGGTCGCCGCCGTCGCGGGTCCAGCCGCGGCCGCGCAGGGTCGTGCCGCGCACGTCGAGGCCGACGGCGATCTTGTCGCCGTACTCGGCGATGACCTTGGCGACCCACTCGGGGTCTCCAGGGCGGCGGTGCCGAGGTTGACGCGGGTGCAGCCGGTGGCGAGGGCGGCGGCGAGCGTGGCGTCGTCGCGGATGCCGCCGGAGAGCTCGACCTTGATGTCCATGGCCTCGGTGACCTGGCGGACCAGGTCGCGGTTGTCGCCGGTGCCGAAGGCGGCGTCCAGGTCGACGAGGTGGAGCCACTCGGCGCCGGCGCGCTGCCAGGCGAGGGCGGCCTCCAGCGGGGAGCCGTAGGAGGTCTCGCTGCCGGACTCGCCGTGGACGAGCCGGACGGCCTGGCCGTCGCGGACGTCGACGGCGGGGAGGAGTTCGAGAGTGCTCACAGGGTTCCGATCCAGTTGGTGAGGAGCTGGGCGCCGGCGTCGCCGGACTTCTCGGGGTGGAACTGGGTGGCCCACAGGGCGCCGTTCTCGACGGCGGCGACGAAGGGCTCGCCGTGGGTGGCCCAGCTGACCTTGGGGGCGCGGATGTTGGGGTTGCCGACCTCCAGGGTCCACTCGCGCACCGCGTAGGAGTGCACGAAGTAGTACCGGGCGTCGGCGTCGAGCCCCGCGAAGAGCTGGGTGCCGGCGGGCGCGTCGACCGTGTTCCAGCCCATGTGGGGGACGACGGGGGCGTTCAGCGGCTCGACCGTGCCGGGCCACTCGTCGAGGCCCTCGGTCTCCACGCCGTGCTCGATGCCCTGGGCGAAGAGGATCTGCATGCCGACGCAGATGCCCATGACGGGGCGGCCGCCGGAGAGCCTGCGGCCGATGATCCAGTCGCCGCGGGCCTCCTTGAGGCCCTGCATGCAGGCGGAGAAGGCGCCGACGCCGGGGACGAGGAGTCCGTCGGCGTTCATGGCCGTGTCGTAGTCGCGGGTGATCTCGACCTCGGCGCCGACGCGGGCGAGCGCGCGCTCGGCGGAGCGCACGTTGCCGAAGCCGTAGTCGAAGACGACGACCTTCTTCGGGGAGGTCGCGCTCATGACCACACGTCCAGACGCAGCACACCGGCGGAGAGGCACATCGCGGCGCCGATGGAGAGCAGCACGATGAGGCTCTTGGGCATCTTCTGCTTGACGAAGGAGTAGATGCCGCCGAGCAGGAAGAGCCCGACGAGGATGAGGATGCTGGAGAGGCCGGTCACGGTTACAGCGCGCCCTTCGTGGAGGGGAGGATTCCGGCGGCGCGCGGGTCGCGCTCGGAGGCGTAGCGGAGCGCGCGGGCGAGGGCCTTGAACTGGCACTCCACGATGTGGTGCGCGTTGCGGCCGTAGGGCACGTGGACGTGCAGCGCGATCTGCGCCTGGGCGACGAAGGACTCCAGGATGTGCCGGGTCATCGTCGTGTCGTACGAGCCGATCATCGGCGCCATGTTCTCGGGCTCGGTGTGCACGAGGTACGGGCGGCCGGAGAGGTCGACGGTGACCTGGGCGAGGGACTCGTCCAGCGGGACGGTGCAGTTGCCGAAGCGGTAGATGCCGACCTTGTCGCCGAGGGCCTGCTTGAAGGCGGCGCCGAGGGCGAGGGCGGTGTCCTCGATGGTGTGGTGCGAGTCGATGTGCAGGTCGCCGTCGGTCTTGACGGTCAGGTCGAAGAGCCCGTGCCGGCCGAGCTGGTCGAGCATGTGGTCGTAGAAGCCGACCCCGGTCGACACGTCGACCTTCCCGGTGCCGTCGAGGTCGATCTCGACGACGACGGAGGTCTCCTTGGTGGTGCGCTCAACGCGGCCTACGCGGCTCATCGTTCCTGCTCCTTCATCAGTTCACGGACCGCGTCGAGGAACGCGTCGTTCTCTTCGGGGGTGCCGGCGGTGACCCGCAGCCATCCCGGTACGCCGTTGTCCCGGACCAGGACGCCCCGGTCGAGGATCGACTGCCAGGCCGCGTGCGTGTCGGGGAACGTCCCGAACTGCACGAAGTTGGCGTCGGAGTCGGTGACCTCGCAGCCGAGGGCGCGCAGCTCGGTGACGAGGCGGTCGCGCTCGGCCTTGAGCTGCTCGACGTACCCGAGGAGGGTGTCGGTGTGCTCCAGGGCGGCGAGCGCGGTGGCCTGGGTGACGGCCGAGAGGTGGTACGGCAGGCGGACCAGCTGCACGGCGTCGACGACGGCCGGGTCGGCGGCGAGGTAGCCGAGGCGGAGCCCGGCGGCGCCGAAGGCCTTGGACATCGTCCGGGAGACCACCAGGTGCGGGCGGCCCTCCAGGAGCGGCAGCAGCGAGTCGCGGTGGCTGAACTCCACGTACGCCTCGTCCACGACGACCATCGAGGGCTTGGCCGCCTGCGCCGCCTCGTACAGGGCGAGGACGGTCTCGGCGCCGACGGCGGTGCCGGTGGGGTTGTTGGGCGAGGTGATGAAGACGACGTCCGGCGCGTTCTCCGCGATGGCCTGGACGGCGGCCTCCACGTCGATGGTGAAGTCCTCGTTGCGCGGGCCGGAGATCCAGCCGGTGCCGGTGCCGCGGGCGATCAGGGCGTGCATCGAGTACGAGGGCTCGAAGCCGATCGCGGTGCGGCCGGGGCCGCCGAAGGTCTGCAGCAGCTGCTGGAGGACCTCGTTGGAGCCGTTGGCCGCCCAGACGTTCTCGACGCCGACCGGGTGCTTCCCGGTGCGGGTGAGGTAGGCGGCTAGCTCGGTGCGGAGCTCGACCGCGTCGCGGTCGGGGTAGCGGTTGAGGCCGCGGGCGGCCTCGGCGACCCGCTCCGCGATCCGGGCCACCAGGGGCTCGGGCAGCGGGTAGGGGTTCTCGTTGGTGTTCAGCTGGACGGGGACGTCGAGCTGGGGCGCGCCGTAGGGGGACTTGCCGCGCAGCTCGTCCCGGACGGGAAGATCGTCGATTCCGGTCACTTGCTCTCGGGGACCTTCCATCCGAACCGTGCCTTGACCGCCGCGCCGTGCGCGGGCAGGTCCTCGGCCTCGGCGAGGGTGACGACGTGGTGGGCGACCTCGGCGAGGGCGTCGCGCGTGTAGTCCACGATGTGCACGCCGCGCAGGAAGGACTGCACGGAGAGGCCCGAGGAGTGGCAGGCGCAGCCGCCGGTCGGCAGGACGTGGTTGGAGCCGGCGCAGTAGTCGCCGAGCGAGACCGGCGCCCAGGGGCCGATGAAGATCGCGCCGGCGTTGCGGACGCGGTCGGCGACGGCGGCGGCGTCGGCGGTCTGGATCTCCAGGTGCTCGGCGCCGTACGCGTCGACGACCTTGAGGCCGTCGGCGAGGTCGCGGACGAGGACGATCGCGGACTGCTCGCCGGCGAGGGCCGGGACGATCCGGTCGTCGACGTGCTTGGAGGCGGCGACCTGGGTCTTCAGCTCGGCCTCGGTGGCGGCGGCCAGTTCCTCGGAGTCGGTGACGAGGACGGAGGCGGCCATCGGGTCGTGCTCGGCCTGGCTGATGAGGTCGGCGGCGACGTGCACGGCGTCGGCGGTGGAGTCCGCGAGGATCGCGATCTCCGTGGGGCCGGCCTCGGCGTCGATGCCGATGCGGCCCTTGAGGAGGCGCTGGCGGCGGCCACGTAGATGTTGCCGGGGCCGGTGACCAGGTTGACGGGGCGCAGCCTGGCTCGTCGGCGGTGGACTCGGTGCCGTACGCGAACATGGCGATGGCCTGGGCGCCGCCGCCGCGTAGACCTCGTCGACGCCGAGGAGGGCGCAGGCGGCGAGGATCGTCGGGTGCGGCAGGCCGCCGAACTCCTTCTGCGGGGGCGAGGAGACGGCGATGCCCTCGACGCCGGCCTCCTGGGCCGGGACGACGTTCATGACGACGGAGGACGGGTAGACGGAGCGGCCGCCCGGCACGTACAGGCCGACGCGCTCGACGGGGATCCACTTCTCGGTGACCGTGCCGCCGGGGACGACCTGGGTGGTGTGGGTGGTGCGGCGCTGCTCGCGGTGGACGAGCCGGGCGCGCCGGATGGACTCCTCCAGGGCGGCGCGGACGGCCGGGTCGAGCTCGTCGAGGGCGCGGGTGAGCTCCTCGGCGGGGACGCGCAGGCCCGGGACGCGGACGCCGTCGAATTTCTCCCCGTAGTCGATCACCGCCGCCGCGCCATGATGCCGGACGTCCTCGCAGATCGGCCGCACCTTCTCCAGGGCGGCTTCCACGTCGAACTCGGCACGGGGCAGCAGGTCGCGCAGGGCGGTTCCCTCGGGGAGGGCGTCGCCGCGCAGATCGATTCGAGAGATCACGGGTCAATTCTCGCAGACGGGCCACCACGCCGGTCGCCCGTATCAGCTGCTGATACATGCCCCTCACTGGCTGATACGCGCCACGGTGGCGTCTCCTCGCCACTCCTGACCGTTAGCGTTCAGCCCGTCACAGTGCGGGAAGAACGACTGTACGAATCCACGAGTCCCGGGAAGCGGAATCGTGGGAGCGCATCGGGGAGAGCGAGGGGGCGGCAGTGACCGAGCCGCACGAGGACGGGATGCCGGAAGGTCTCACGGGCCCGGAGCGGGCCGTGTGGCGGGCGTTCCGGATCGGCAGGACCTGCGATCTGACGGAGGGGATCGCGGAGTGGGACGACCCCTTCGGGGGACGGGAGTGGGGAGAGGAGCGGAGCGTCCGCGCCGACGTGGTGGCGCTGCTGCTGCTCGACGGGCCGCCGGCCCGGTCCGGGCGGGTGGCCGCGCTGAAGCTGCGCGGGGTCAGGATCACCGGCGTGCTGAACCTGGCGGGCGGGACGATAGGGCCGTACGTGGAGCTGCACGGCTGCCGCTTCGACGGCGAGGTGGTGCTGCCCGAGGCCCGGTTCGGCACCCTGCGGATGGTCGAGTGCGCGCTGCCGCGCCTGGAGGCGGCCCGGCTGCACACGGAGGGCGATCTGCACCTGCCGCGCTGCCGGGTGCGGCGGGGCATCCGGCTGACGGACGCCCAGATCGGCACGGACCTGCTGATCAACCAGATCCAGGTGTGGCCGGACCGGCGCGGGCGGGCGATCACGGCGGACGGGATGGTGGTCGCCCAGGACCTCCAGGCCGAGCTGATCGAGACCCACGGGAGCTGAGCCTGCGCGGGGCGAAGGTGGGCGTCTCGCTCAGCCTGCGGGGCAGCGTCCTGCGCGGGGCACAGGGCCGCCGCGCGCTGAACGCCCCGCAGCTGACGGTGGAGCGCTCGCTCTATCTGAACGCGGCCTGGGTGTACGAGGAGGCCTCCGGCCGGACGGGGAGCAGCACTGCCACTCCGCCGTACGGGGTGACGCCCGCCCAGGGCACCCGGCGCAGACCGGTGGAGTGCCACGGCGGGGTGCGGCTCGACGACGGCCGGTTCGGCGACGCGGTGGACCTGCACTTCGCCCGCTTCCTGCTGAACGGCGCCCGCCGGGAGGAGGTGTCGCTGCGCCGGATAGCCACGCCGGAGCTCCGCTTCAACAGCGAGCGGCCGGAGGAGGGGCGGGTGGTGCTCAACGGCGCCAAGGTCGTCACCCTGATCGACCTGTCGACGAGCTGGCCGGGGCCCGGCGGGCTCGCGATGGGCGGCTTCGTCTACGAGAACCTCGTGCCCTACGGACACTTCCCGCTGGCCCGGCGCCTGGAGTGGGTGGCGGCGGCGACCCCGGAGTACGCCCCCGAGCCGTACGAGCGGCTCGCGGCGGTCCTGCGGAACAGCGGGGAGGACGCCGACGCCCGCGAGGTGCTGCTCGCCAAGCAGCGGCGCAGACGGGAGACCCTGCCGATCGCGGGCAAGCTGTGGGGGTACCTCCAGGACTGGACCGTGGCGTACGGCTACCGGCCGGGCCGGGCGGCGCTGTGGATGGCCGTGCTGTGGGCGGCGGGCACGGCGGTCTTCTCCCACTACCGCCCGATACCGATGAAGGTGGGCGAGGGGCCCGAGTGGAACGGCACGCTGTACGCGCTCGACCTGCTGCTGCCCGTGATCACCCTGGGCCAGGACGGCTACTGGCGCCTTGAGGGGATCTGGCAGTGGGTGGCGGCGGTGCTGATCCTCCTCGGCTGGATCCTGGCGACGACGGTGGCGGCGGGCGCGACCCGTCTGCTGAGGAGGGGGTGAGGGCACTGTCACCACGAGGTGAGGGTGCTGTCGTGACCTGGTGACGTCGCTGCGGCGGCGGGCACCGCCGGGGGAGAATGCAGACATCATGTGCTTTCTCCGCGCCCTGGTCGGCACCGTCCGCTCGGCACGGCACGCCCCGCGGCTCGCCGCGGGGCTCGTGCCGGACGACGACGTGCTCCTCGACGCCCCGGACGAGCGGCTCTCTCCGCCCTGGTCGCCGCGGCCCTCGGCGATCCGGAGCCCGCGGCGAAGCTGCTCGCCACCACCCGGGACGCCGGCGAGTGGGAGGACCGCGACCGGTACGTCGTCCGGCTCGCCACCTTCGCGTACAGCAGGGGCGACTGGCTCACCCGGTGGCGCGCCGCCGCGCCCGGCGATCCCGACGCCCTGCTCGTCACGGCGCAGCTCGCCGTCCGCAGGGCCTGGGAGTCCCCGGCGCGGGCGGAGCGGCTGCGCGAGCTCGCCCCGCTGGTGCGGGAGATCGCCGGGAAGGCCCCGCACGATCCGGTGCCGTGGCGGCTGGCGCTCGACCACGCGCGCGGGGCGCACGCCGGGCACGCGGTCTTCGAGTCGCTGTGGGAGCAGGCCGTGCGCCGCTCCCCGCACCACTACGGCTGCCACGTCGCCGCCCTGAAGTACCTCTCCGCGCAGTGGTACGGCTCGCACCGGGCCGCCTTCGACTTCGCCGAGCAGGCCGCGGACGACGCCGCCCCGGGCTCGCTCGTCGGGGCGCTGCCGGTGCGCGCGGCCTACGACGGGCTGCGGGTGCCGCCGGGTCCCGACGGGGCCGTGCCGGCCGCCCGGGTCGACCGGGCGGTGGGCCGTGCCCTGGCCCTGTCCGCGGAGTTCCCGGCGGGCGATCCGTGGTCGGCCGAGGTCCGCAACCTGCTGGCGTACGTGCTGGTGGAGCGGGCGCGCTGGGCGGAGGCCTGGGAGGAGTTCGAGCGGATCGGCCCGTACGCGACCTCCTTCCCTGGGGCGCCGCGCACGGTGCCGTACGGGAGACCCTCCCCGGGCTCCCGGCTCCGGTCGGGCAGGGGGACCCCTGCTGGGGTTCCTGGCCGCGCGGGACCGGACGAGGGGCGAACTGGCCCGTCAGACCCCGCTGGGACCGGTCCGGCGGAGCGGGTCGGACGGCCCTGCGGGGCACGGGTCGTGAAAGGACCGGACGGGGCGGGCCCGGCGGCCATTAGGCTTGGCGGCTGTGACCACCGCTCGCCTGCCTCTCTTCCCGCTCAACGCGGTGCTGTTCCCCGGCCTCGTGCTGCCTCTGAACGTCTTCGAGGAGCGTTATCGCGCCATGATGCGCGAGCTGCTCACGATCGACGACGCGGAGCCGCGCCGCTTCGCCGTCGTCGCCATCCGTGACGGCCGCGAGGTCGCGCCGACGGCTCCCGGCATGCCGGACCAGACGGCGCTGCCGGAGAAGGGCCCGGCCGCGGGCTTCGGCTCCGATCCCATCCAGTCCTTCCACCGGGTCGGCTGCATCGCCGACGCGGCGTCGATCCGGGAGCGCGCCGACGGCAGCTTCGAGGTGATGACCACCGGGACGACCCGGGTCAAGCTGCTGTCGGTCGACGCGAGCGGGCCGTTCCTGACGGCCGAGGTCGAGGAGATCCCCGAGGAGCAGGGCGAGGCGGCCGCGCTCGCCGAGGGCGTGCTGCGGGCCTTCCGGAGCTATCAGAAGCGCCTCGCGGGGCCGGGAGCGCTCGCTGACGGCGAGCGAGCTGCCCGACGAGCCCTCCGTGGTGTCGTACCTGGTCGCGGCGGCGGCGGTGCTCGACGTCCCGTCGAAGCAGCGGCTGCTCCAGGCGCCGGACACGGCGACCCGGCTGCGCGAGGAGCTGACGCTGCTGCGGGCGGAGACCGCGGTGCTGCGGCATCTGCCGTCGCTGCCGGTGGTGGACCTGACGCAGACCCCGACCTATCCGAACTGAGCCGAGCCGAGGAAGAGCGCGTGGCGAAGAAGCAGAAGAAGAACAACGGGGGCACTCCGGCGACGGTGGCCCTGACGGCGGCCGGCACCCCCTTCACCCTGCACGCGTACGAGCACGACCCGGCCTCCCCCTCGTACGGCGAGGAGGCGGCGGAGGCCCTCGGCGTCTCCCCCGACCGGGTCTTCAAGACGCTGGTCGCGGACGTCGACGGCGAGCTGACGGTCGCGGTGGTCCCGGTGGCGGGCCAGCTGGACCTGAAGGCGCTGGCCTCGGCGGTCGGCGGAAGCGCGCCGCGATGGCCGACCCGGCGGCGGCGGAGCGCACCACGGGCTACGTGCGGGGCGGCATCTCCCCGCTGGGCCAGCGCAAGCGGCTCCGTACCGTCCTCGACTCCTCGGCCTCGGACCACGCGACCGTGTGCGTCTCGGCGGGCCGCCGCGGCCTGGAGGTGGAGCTCTCCCCGCCGACCTGGCCGCCCTCACCTCGGCGGTCCTGGCCCCCATCGGCCGCGCCTGACCTCGGGCGCGGCCGCGCGGGGCCTCAGTGCGAGCCGGGGCCCCGCGTGTACGGCTTCGGCTCCGCCCAGAGCTCCGGTTCCGGGTCGCGGGGGCCGAGCAGGGCCGTCAGCGCGAGGTGCACGATCATCGCGGCCAGCGGCCAGGCCAGCATCGCGGCGGCCCCGAGGTTCAGTTCGAGCGGCGCCTCGAAGGGGACGTTCGGGCCGACCGCCTTCGCGTGGGCGACCACGTCACCGGTCGGGCCGAAGCTCGTCCCGATCCACCAGGCCAGCAGCGAGCCCAGGCCGCCGCCGAGCGCCAGGCCGAGGACGAGCGGGACGCCGCCCTTGCGGCGCAGCAGGAAGACGACGAGCGCGGCGACCGCGCCGAAGGCCAGCGCGAGCAGCACGAACGTTCCGTCGGCGCCGATCGCCTGCTCCCCTCGGAGTTCCTGAGGTAGACGCCCTTGCCGTCCGAGATGAGCAGGACCCGCGGGGCCAGGTTCAGCCACAGCACCTGAGCAGCGCCCCGCGACCGCGGAGGCGAGGGTCACCAGCACGCCCTGCACGACCTCGGCGCCCGTGATCGGGTCCCCGGCCGGGCCGAGCGGCGGCGGGGCGGCGGGGCCGGTCGGGATCGTGCGGCGGCTGGTGAGGCGGAGTCAGGGTGCGGTCACCCCGCCATCGTGCCAGGTGTCCCTGTGGCCCGCCTCAGCGGACGGCGGCCCGCCGGTAGGCCCAGGTGGCGACGGTGAGCGAGACCAGGCCGACCGCTCCGCAGACGGCGAGGTCGACGGCGACGGCCGCCCAGTCGGGATGCGGCTCGAAGGTGCGGGCCAGGGCCTCCACGCCGTACGTCGACGGCAGCAGGTCCCTCGCCCAGCCGATCGGTCCGGGCAGTCGCTCGGCCGGGAGGACCCTGAGGAGCAGGGCCGCCGACATGCCGAGCTGGCCGAGGAGGGTGGCCAGCTCCTGGCGGGGCGCGAGCAGTCCGAGGGCCGCGCCGAGTCCGGCGAGCGCCGCCCCGGCGAGCGGGACGACGGCGGCGAGGATCCACAGCTGGCCGAGGGGCAGCCCGAAGAGCAGGGAGCCGGCGACGGCGGTGACGACGGTCCCGGGCACGGTGAAGGAGGCGTACGCCCCGGCCGCGCCGAGGACGACGGAGGCGGGCGGCACGGGCAGGGTGGCGTAGTGGTCGAGGCCGCCGCCGGCCCGCAGCTGTCCGAAGTACTGGGCGAGCAGGTTGAGCGCGACGAAGGCGACGACGAGGACGGTGGAGCCGGCCACGACCGCGCGCGCCTCGGAGCCGCCGTCGACGACCCCGCGCATCAGGATCATGATCCCGATCGACTGGAAGGTGGCGACGAACAGCAGCGGGATGCGGGCGACGCGGGCCCGGGAGAGCTGCGCCCGGTAGACGGCGGCCAGGGCCGGCAGGAGCCGGGCGCGCGGGGCGAGGGCGCGGCGGCCCTGTCCTCGTCCCGGCCGGCGGCGGGAGCGCGCCGGTCGGCAGGACCTCGGCGGGCAGGGTGCTCACTGCGTACAGCTCCTGGGGGTGACGTGCGGTACGTGAGGGGGCGGGTCACGCCTTCACCAGTCCCTCGGTCGCGCCGCCCAGGGCGAGGTACACGTCCTCCAGGCTGGGCGTGGCCAGGGTGAAGTCGTCGAGCGCGGCGAACGCGGCCCCGCCGGTGACGGCGGCGACGGCCTCGCGGGCGGCGTCGGGGCGAGCCGGAGGTGCCAGCGGCGTCCGGTCTCCTGGGCGAGGCCGCGCAGGGCGGCGACCTCGGGCAGCTGGAGCGGGGCGCGTCGCGCCACACCAGCTCGACGCGGACCTCGCCGGCGACCCGCTCCTTGAGTCCGGCGGGGTGTCGCAGGCGATGACCCGGCCGCGGTCGATGACGGCGACCCGGTCGAGGACGGTCTCGGCCTCGATGACGTTGTGGGTGACGAGCAGCACGGTGGCGCCGTGCTCGGCGCGGCGCCGGTCGACGGCGGCCCAGACGGCGCGCCGGGCGACGGGGTCCATGCCGGTGGTGGGTTCGTCGAGGACGAGGACGGGCCGGCGGCCGACGAGCGCGGCGGCGAAGCAGGCGAGCCGCCGCTGTCCGCCGGAGAGCTTCTTGAGGGGCGGCCGGCGATCTCGCCGAGCCCCAGCTCGTCCAGGACGGCGTCGCGCTCGGCGCGGGCGTCGTGGGCGGACAGGCCGCGGAGCCGTCCGGTGGTCTCGGCGGCGAGGGAGACGGTCAGCTCGTCGAGGGCGGTGGACTCCTGGCCGAGGTAGGCGAGGAGCCGGACGCCCGCTCGGGGTGGCGCACGAGGTCGTGGCCGAGGAGCTCGACGGTGCCGGAGTCGGGGCGCATGAGCCCGGTGAGCTGGCGGACGAGGGTGGACTTGCCGGCGCCGTTGGGGCCGAGCAGGCCGAAGATCTCGCCGCCGCGCACGTCGAGGCTGATCCCGTCGGTGGCCCGCACCTCGGGGGTCGCGGGCGCGCCCCGCCTGCCGCGCGTGGCGGGGTACGTCTTGACCAGATCCCGCACCACGCACACCGTACTCACGGGGTAAGAGCCTACGGGGTCGCCGGGCCCGCTCCGGGCGCGGGGGCGTGTTCGGCGGCGGCCCGGACGTCGATCTCGCGCCAGAAACCGGCCCGGATCGCGTACCGGTCGTGCTCGTCGATCTGGTCGTCCTTGTGGGCGAGAAGTCCGAAACGGGCGGCGTAGCGGAGCAGTTCGCCGTCGATGCGGTGCGGGATCCGGGGGTAGAGGGTGGAGAGCTTCTGGACGTGGCTCTGCTCGGGGAGCCGTTCCATCCACCGCCTGGCGAACACCTGACCGACCTCGAAGGGGTCGCCGCCGACGGTGGTGATGTCCTCCTCGCGGTCGGCCCAGCGCTGCTCCGCGCTGGTGAGCGCGGCGAGGGTGGGCAGGCTCGCGGTCTCGGCCGGCTCGCCGAAGGAGGGGGCCGGGCGCTCGATCCAGCCCCGGTCGGAGGACCAGCGCAGGGCGCTCGCGCCCTGCGGCACCGGGGTGGCCTGGGTGCCGGGGCCGCGCAGTCCCGCGAGGTCCTTGGGGTGGGGACGCCCTTGCCTCCCGCCGGGGAGGGACGCCGGCGCCGTGGACGTGCTCGTCCTCGCGGACGTGGCCGTTGGTGTGGAGGTGGCCGTTGGCGCGCAGGTGGTCGTGGCCGCCTTCGCCGTTGGCTTCGACGGGGCCGCGGCAGCGGCGGCGGCCGCCCCGGCGGCCCGTTCGGCGGAGGCGGAGGCGGCGAGCGCCGCCTCCGGCAGCGGCGCGGAGAGGATGGCGGCGATCTCCGGGCGCGGGGCGGGCGGCGGCGCGCAGATGCCGGTGAGGTCCCTGGCGCGGACGGCGCGGGTGATCCAGGCCCGGTCGAGGACCCGCCGCTCGTCGGCCTCGGCGACGAGGTCCTCGGACTGGTTGTAGTCGCCGTCGGCGGCCTGGACGGCCCAGAGGTGGACGGCGACGCCGTGCTCCTTGGCCGACATGAGGCCGGGCAGCAGGTCGCCGTCGCCGGTGACGAGCACGATGTCGGAGCAGGCCCTGTTCCTGGCGAGCTCGGTCAGCTCGGTGTGCATGGCCGCGTCGACGCCCTTCTGTGCCCAGCGCCCGTCGCTCCTGGTCAGGGCGCCGAGCCGGACGGTGACCCGGGGCATCACGCGGAGTCTGCGGTGCTCGGGCTGGGGCACCCGGTCGGGCGCGCCGTCGAACCAGTAGATCCGCAGGAGGGGCAGCGCGGTCTCGGCCTCGGCGCGCTGCCGCAGCTGCTGGATCAGACCGGCGTGGTCGACGGTGATCCTGGAGCGGGCCGGTTCCCCGGCGAGGAGACTGGCGGCGGCGCCCAGCAGGTAGCCGGCGTCCACCAGGACGACGCAGCGGTCCACGTGTTCCACCCTCTTTCGGGAGCCTCGGAATCGAAAGGGTGCTTCGGGTTCCTTCGAGTCTGCCCGACGGCCAGGTGGTTGACGTCCGGAACTGGATCATCGGCGTGGCGAGTGTCACTTCCGCGCACCGCATACGCTCCGTAATGATCCAACATGCGGCGGTTCGTACCGTGTGTGAGTCTGACAGCGGCCCTGGCCCCTAGGTCCCTTTGAGGAGGCATCCCCATGGCCAAGAACCGCAACCAGAACCGCAGTCAGAAGCAGTCGTCGCAGGCCGAACGCGGTCAGCAGCAGGCGCAGCAGTCGTCGATGGAGTCGCAGGCCGAGTCGCGCGCGAGCCAGGTCACGCCCGGTGACATGGCCCGCAGGGCCGTCAGAAGCGCTTCGGCCACAACTGACGCTCGGACGGCAAAGGGCGCGCCCGTGGGAACGGGCGCGCCCTGCGCGCGGACGGGGCCGGGTCAGCCGGCCAGGCAGGACGGGCCGAGCAGCACCTTCAGGTCGCCGAAGAGCGCCGGGTCGGCCGTCACCCGGTGCCGGTCGAGCCGGAGCACGGTGGTGGTGCGGGGGCCCTGGAGCTTGATCCGCACCTCGGTGTTGCCCTTGTGGTGCTTGAGGATCTCGCCGAGCCTGCTGACCATCGGCGGGGTCACCTTGACGGTCGGGATGGTGAGGACCACCGGCGCGTTGGTCCCGGCGTTCGACAGGTCGGGGACCATCAGTTCCATGGCGACGAGGCGGGGCACGTCCTCGCGCTTGTCGAGGCGTCCCTTGACGAAGACGACCGTGTCCTCGACGAGCTGGGTGGAGACCAGCTGGTAGGTGGCCGGGAAGAACATGCACTCGATGGAGCCGGCGAGGTCCTCGACGGTGGCGATGGCCCAGGCGTTGCCCTGCTTGGTCATCTTGCGCTGGAGGCCGGAGATGATGCCGCCGATGGTGACGACCGCGCCGTCGCTGTGCTCGCCGCCGGTCAGCTGGGAGATCGCCGCGTCCGTCTTGTCGGACAGGACGTGCTCGATGCCGAAGAGCGGGTGGTCGGAGACGTACAGGCCGAGCATCTCGCGCTCCTGGGCGAGCAGGTACGACTTCTCCCACTCGACGTCGGAGAACTCGACGTCCAGGCCGAAGCCGGGCTCGTCGCTCGCCTCGTCACCCATCCCGCCGAACAGGTCGAACTGCCCCTCGGCCTCCTTGCGCTTGACCGCCACCACGTTGTCGATCATGGGTTCGTGGTGGGCGACCAGGCCCTTGCGGGTGTGGCCCATCTCGTCGAAGGCGCCGGCCTTGATCAGCGACTCGACCGTCCGCTTGTTGCAGACGACGGCCTCGACCTTGTCCAGGAAGTCGGGGAAGGAGGAGTACTTCCCCTTGGCCTTGCGCGATTTGATGATCGACTCGACGACGTTGGCGCCGACGTTCCGGACGGCGGTGAGGCCGAAGAGGATCACGTCGTCGCCCTGCGCGGCGAAGTTCGCCTCGGACTCGTTGACGTTCGGCGGGAGGACCTTGATGCCCATGCGGCGGCACTCGTTGAGGTAGACCGCGGACTTGTCCTTGTCGTCCTTGACCGAGGTCAGCAGTCCCGCCATGTACTCGGCGGGGTGGTTGGCCTTGAGGTAGGCGGTCCAGTAGGAGACCAGGCCGTACGCGGCGGAGTGCGCCTTGTTGAAGGCGTAGCCGGCGAAGGGGACCAGGACGTCCCAGAGGGCCTGGATGGCCTCGTCGCTGTAGCCGTTCTTCTTGGCTCCGGCCTGGAAGATGGTGAAGTTCTTCGCCAGCTCCTCGGGCTTCTTCTTGCCCATGACGCGGCGGAGGATGTCGGCCTCGCCGAGCGAGTAGCCGGCGATGATCTGGGCGGCCTTCTGCACCTGCTCCTGGTACACGATGAGGCCGTAGGTGACCGCGAGCACCTCTTCGAGCGGCTTCTCCAGCTCGGGGTGGATCGGGGTGATCTCCTGCTGGCCGTTCTTGCGCAGGGCGTAGTTCGTGTGCGAGTTCATGCCCATCGGGCCCGGCCGGTACAGGGCGGACACGGCGGAGATGTCTTCGAAGTTGTCCGGCTTCATCAGCCGCAGCAGCGAACGCATGGGCCCGCCGTCGAACTGGAAGACGCCGAGGGTGTCACCGCGCTGGAGCAGTTCGAAGGTCTTGGGGTCGTCCAGCGGCAGGGCGAGGAGGTCCAGCTCGATGCCCTTGTTCGCCTTCACCATCTTGACGGCGTCGTCCATGATGGTGAGGTTGCGCAGGCCGAGGAAGTCCATCTTCAGCAGGCCGAGCGACTCGCACTGCGGGTAGTCCCACTGCGTGATGGTCACGCCGTCCGTGTGCCGCACCCAGATCGGGGCGTGGTCGACGATCGGCTCGCTGGACATGATCACGCCGGCGGCGTGCACGCCCATCTGGCGGACCAGGCCCTCGACGCCCTTGGCGGTGTCGATGACCTTCTTCACGTCCGGCTCGTTCTCGTACATCGCCCGGATCTCGCCCGCCTCGCTGTAGCGCGGGTGGCTCGGGTTGGTGATGCCGTCGAGGTCGATGCCCTTGCCGAGGACGTCGGCGGGCATGGCCTTGGTGAGCCGGTCGCCCATGGCGTACGGGTAGCCGAGGACGCGCGCGGAGTCCTTGATGGCGTTCTTCGCCTTGATCTTTCCGTACGTGCCGATCATGGCGACCTTGTCGGCGCCGTACTTCTCGGTCACGTACCGGATCACCTCGACGCGCCGGCGCTCGTCGAAGTCGATGTCGACGTCGGGCATCGAGATGCGCTCGGGGTTGAGGAAGCGCTCGAAGATCAGGCCGTGCGGGATGGGGTCGAGGTCGGTGATGCCCATGGCGTACGCGACGATCGAGCCGGCCGCGGAGCCTCGGCCGGGGCCCACGGCGATGCCCTGGCTCTTCGCCCACATGATGAAGTCGGCGACGACGAGGAAGTAGCCCGGGAAGCCCATCGAGATGATGGTGTCCATCTCGTACTCGACCTGCTTCATGCGGTCCTCGGGGATGCCGCCGGGGAAGCGCCGGTGCATGCCCTTCATGGTCTCCGCGCGGAACCAGGTGACCTCGGTGTAGCCCTCGGGGATGTCGAACTTCGGCATGAGGTTCTTGGCCTCGAACATGCCGGTGGTGTCGATCTGCTCCGCGACGAGGAGGGTGTTGCGGCAACCCTCCTGCCAGGCGTCCGAGGAGTCGACGGCGTACATCTCGTCCGTGGACTTCAGGTAGTAGCCGGTGCCGTCGAACTTGAAGCGGTCCGGGTCCGAGAGGTTCTTGCCGGTCTGGATGCACAGCAGGGCGTCGTGGGCGGTGGCCTCGTGCGCGTAGGTGTAGTGCGAGTCGTTGGTGACCAGCGGCGGGATGCCGAGCTTCTTGCCGATCTCCAGGAGCCCGTCGCGGACCCGGTGCTCGATCTCGATGCCGTGGTCCATCAGCTCCAGGAAGTACCGGTCCTTGCCGAAGATGTCCTGGTACTCGGAGGCGGCCTTGAGGGCCTCGTCGAACTGGCCGAGGCGGAGCCGGGTCTGCAGCTCGCCGGAGGGGCAGCCGGTGGAGGCGATCAGGCCCTCGGACCACTGGGAGATGGTCTCCTTGTCCATCCGGGGCCACTTCTGCAGCCAGCCCTCGGCGTACGCGTCGGAGGAGAGCTTGAAGAGGTTGTGGAGACCGGTGGCGTTCGCCGCCCAGATCGTCTTGTGGGTGTAACCGCCGGAGCCGGAGACGTCGTCCCGCTTCTGGTGCGGCTGGCCCCACTGGATCTTCCGCTTGTTGCGCCGGGACTCGGGCGCCACGTACGCCTCGATGCCGATGATCGGCGTCACACCGGCCTTCTTCGCGGTGTGGAAGAAGTCATAGGCCCCGTGCAGGTTGCCGTGGTCGGACATGGCGATGTGCGTCATGCCCATCTCGTTGCACGCGTTGAACATGTCCTTCAGCCGCGCGGCACCGTCCAGCAGCGAGTACTGGGTGTGGACGTGGAGGTGCGTGAAGGGCGGCCTGGTCACTGTGGGGATGCCTCCGACGATGAATTTCTGGGGGGACAGCGTCGAAGTCTACGTCGGCCCACTGACAGCGAGCGGGCACTCGCCGGTACCGTCGGGCGTTGGGAGACCGGGAACACCTGTCCCCATTTGTCATACAGCAGTCCCGCACCAGGAGGCACCCTCGATGTCGGTCCCGCAGCCCACCGCCGCAGAGCGCGGTGAGCACATCCTCGCCGTCTTCGACACCGCCTTCGGCGAGCTCCTCGCCGCCGACCCGGCGGCCTTCCGCGTCAAGTTCCGGAAGATGGCCGGATCCGCCTTCGCCTTCTACCGGGGCACGGCGTGCCTCTTCTACGCGGACCTGGAGCGGGAGGTGCACTCCGGCCCGTACCTGGACGAGCGGACCGGCCGGGTCTGGATCCACGGCGACCTCCACGCCGAGAACTTCGGCACCTACATGGACGCCAACGGGCGGCTCGTCTTCAACGTCAACGACTTCGACGAGGCGTACGTCGGCCCCTTCACCTGGGACCTCAAGCGGCTCTCCGCCTCGCTCGCCCTGCTCGGCTACGCCAAGGCGCTCGGCGACGAGCAGATCACCGAGCTCGTCCGGATCTACGCGGGCGCGTACCGGGAGCGGATCCACGCCCTCGCCACCGGCGCCAAGGGCGACGAGGTCCCCTCCTTCACCCTGGAGACCGCCGACGGGGCGCTCCTCGGCGCCCTGCGCGAGGCGCGGGCGCTGACCCGCTTCGGGCTGCTCGACTCGATGACCGAGATCCGCGACTTCGAGCGCCGCTTCTCGGCGGGCGCGGGCACGGTCGAGCTGGACGCGGCCACCCGCTACAAGGTCCTGGCGGCCTTCGACGGCTACCTGGAGACCCTGCCGGAGTCCTCCCTGGCCCGCCCCGACTCGTACCGGGTGAAGGACGTCGTCGGGCGGCGCGGGATCGGCATCGGCTCGGCCGGCCTGCCCTCGTACAACATCCTCCTGGAGGGCAACAGCGACGCCCTGGAGAACGACGTCGTGATCTACATGAAGCAGGCGCAGACCCCGGCGGTCTCGCGGCACGTCACGGACCCGGCGGTGCGGGAGTACTTCCGGCACGAGGGCCACCGCACCGTGATCTCGCAGCGGGCGCTCCAGGCGCACGCCGACCCGTGGCTGGGCTGGACGGAGCTGGACGGGGCGGGCCAGCTGGTCGCCGAGGTGTCGCCGTACGCGGTGGACCTGGACTGGTCGGACATCGACGACCCGCAGGAGATCGCGGCCACCGTCGCGGACCTGGGCCGGGCGACGGCCACGATGCACGCGGCGGCGGACGACTCCAGCGGCCACTCGCTGGTGCCGTTCTCGACGGAGCGGGCCATCGACGCGGCGATCGCCGCCGACGAGGAGGGCTTCGCCGCGCTCCTGGTCGACTTCGCGCACTCCTACGGGGCGCGGGCGCGGGCGGACCACCAGATCTTCGTGGACCTCTTCCGCAACGGCCGGATACCGGGCCTGTAGGGCGGGCGCACAGGCTGCGCTTAGGGCCGTCTTACGGGCGGACATGGGACACTCCACGACGATGGACATGGCAGGGACGCAGCTGAGGGCGCTGCGGGCGGCGTTCTTCACGGCACTGGTCGTGACGCTGTCCGTGGCGTCCCACGTGCTGCTCTCCCGCGTGCCGCTGCCGCTCGGGACGGTCGTCCCGGTCGCGGTCGGCGTCTTCGCCGTGGCGTACGCGCTGGCCGGGCGCGAGCGCGGCCTCGGCCCGATCGCCGGGCTCCTCGTCCCCTGGAGCTGGCCGCCGACACGCTCTTCACCAGCGGTCAGGCGGTCTGTTACGGCCCCGCCGGCGGCCCGGTCGCCGGTTCGCTGCGCTCGGTGGGCGTGGACGTGTTCTGCGGCGGCGCCGTGGGCACGCCGCTGCCCGGGGTGGTGGGCCCGGAGGGCGGGGCGCGGCCGCCCTGCTCGACTCCCCGACCCGGCGCTGCCGTGGCTGCTGCTCCTGGCCCATGTGGGCGTGGGGCTCTCGGCGGCGTGCTGGCTGCGCGGCGGGGAGCGGGCGCTGGCCCGGCTGCTCCGCGCGGTGGAGGGCTTCGCGTTCCGGCCGCTGCTGCTCGTGGCGGCCTTCTTCCGGGCCGCCGGTCCGGCGCCGCTGCGGGCCGGCTGGCCCGTCGGGCGGCCCCGGTCCGCCCGCGCCCGGCTCCTCGTGCACTCCGTGGGGCGGCGGGGCCGCCGCGTCCGGTGCCCGCTCCGTCTGAGCGGGTCCCGCGCCTCCCCTGCCCTTCCCCAGCTTTCACGGAGAACACCATCATGAGTGCACGCAACAGCCACGCCAACAAGGCCGCCGCCCGCGAGCGCCTGCGCGAGGAGCGCGAGCGCCAGGCGAAGAAGGACCGGGCGCGCCGGCAGCTGATCGTCGGCGTCTCGGCGGTGGCCGTCCTGGCCGCCGCCGGCGGCATCGGCTACGCGGTCGTCCAGTCGAACAAGCCCTCCCACTGGGAGGCGGCGGCCGACGCGAAGAGCGTGACGGCCCCGAAGAACACCTCGGGCACGGACGGCACGACCGTCGTCATCGGCAAGGACTCGGCGAAGAAGACGCTGGAGCTGTACGAGGACTCGCGCTGCCCGGTCTGCGCGACCTTCGAGCAGACCGTGGGCTCCACGGTCGAGAAGGACGTCGAGGCCGGCAAGTACAAGATCCGGTACGTGGGCGCGACCTTCATCGACAACGGCATCCCGGGCGAGGGCTCGAAGAACGCCCTGTCGGCGCTGGGCGCCGCGCTGGACGTGAGCCCCGAGGCCTTCCTGAAGTACAAGTACGCCCTCTACTCCACGAAGTTCCACCCGGAGGAGAAGGACGACAAGTTCGCCAAGGACTCCTACCTCCTGGAGGTGGCGGACTCGGTCCCGGCCCTCAAGGGGAACGCCGCGTTCAAGAAGAACGTCGAGGAGGGCACCTTCGACGCGTGGGCGATGAAGATGTCGAAGGCCTTCGACGCCAGCGGGGTGCAGGGCACCCCGACGCTGAAGATGGACGGCAAGACGGTCACGACGCCGGGCACGACCAACCCGCCGATGACGGTGGCCGAGTTCGACACGGCGATCGACGCGGCCCTCAAGGCCTGACGCCCTGGCACTTCGCCTCGGCCCCGGACCGGTGCGGTCCGGGGCCGAGGCGCGTCCGGCGCGGGCGTCCGGGGGCGACGAGTGGACGAACTTCCGGATGAGGTCTGCCCCTCGGGCGTACCCGCCAGTAATCTGACTGCCCGTGACCAGTCGTTTCATATCCTCCGCCCCACGCGCCGCGCCGTCGTCAAGGCCGCCGCCGTCACCGCCGTCGCCACGCCCGCCCTGCTGGGCGCGGCCTCCCCGGCGCTCGCGGACTCCGGGGCACCCGCCTTCCTCCACGGCGTCGCCTCGGGCGACCCGCTGCCCGACGGCGTCCTGCTCTGGACGCGCGTCACCCCCACCCCGAGGCCGTGCCGGGATCCGGTCTCGGCCCCGACGTCCAGGTCGGCTGGGAGCTCGCCGAGGACCGCGCCTTCGCCCGGGTCGTCGCCTCCGGCACGACCACGGCGAGCGCCGTCTCCGACCACACGGTGAAGGCCGACGTCCGGGGCCTGCGCCCGGCCACCGCCTACTGGTTCCGCTTCACCGCGGGCGAGGCCGTCTCCCCGACCGCCCGCACCCGCACCGCGCCGCCGCCGACTCCGCCGCGCCCGGCGTCCGCTTCGGCGTGGTCTCCTGCTCGAACTGGGAGTCCGGCTACTTCTCCGCCTACCGCCACCTCGCGGCCCGCTCCGACCTGGACGCGGTCCTCCACCTCGGCGACTACATCTACGAGTACGCCACCGGCGCCTACCCGGAGGCGAAGTACGTCGTCCGGCAGCACGAGCCGCGCCACGAGATCCTCACGCTGGCCGACTACCGGACCCGGCACGGGAAGTACAAGACGGACGCCGACCTCCAGGCGATGCACGCGGCGCACCCGATCGTCGCCATCTGGGACGACCACGAGTTCGCCAACGACGCCTGGTCGGGCGGGGCCGAGAACCACACCCCGGGCACCGAGGGCGACTGGGCGGCCCGGGTGGCCGCCGCGAAGCAGGCGTACTTCGAGTGGATGCCGGTCCGCACCTCCACGGAGGGCACGGTCTTCCGGCGCCTGCGCTTCGGCAAGCTGGCCGATCTGCACCTGCTCGACCTGCGGTCGTTCCGGTCCGCGCAGGCGAAGGCGGGCAGCGGCACGGTGGACGACCCGGAGCGGTCCATCACCGGCCGCGCGCAGCTGGACTGGCTGAAGGCCGGTCTGGCCGGTTCGGACGCGGCCTGGCAGCTGGTCGGCACCTCGGTGATGATCTCGCCGGTGGCCTTCGGCTCCCTGCCGGCGTACCTCCTGGAGCCGCTCGCCGGACTCCTCGGCCTGCCGAAGGAGGGGATCGCGGTCAACGTCGACCAGTGGGACGGCTACACCGACGACCGCAAGGAGCTGCTCGCGCACCTGACCGAGCGGGCGATCCGCAACACGGTCTTCCTGACCGGCGACATCCACATGGCCTGGGCCAACGACGTGCCGGTGAAGGCCGCGACGTATCCGCTCTCGGCCTCGGCGGCGACCGAGTTCGTGGTCACCTCGGTGACCTCGGACAACCTGGACGACCTGCTGCACGTGGCCCCGGGGACGCTCTCGGTGGTGGCCGCGGGCGCCGTGAAGGCCGCCAACCGCCACGTGAAGTGGGTGGACATGGACCACCACGGCTACGGCGTGCTCGACGTGACGGCCGCGCGTTCGCAGATGGACTACTACACGGTCTCCGACAAGAAGGACCCGGCGGCGACGGCGTCCTGGGCGCGCTCGTACCGGACGCTGAGCGGAACGCAGCGTGTCGAGCGGGTGTACCAGCCGGTGCTCTGAGCGACTCCCTGACGGCGATTTTTAGCCATGATCCTCTTTGTTAACGGGGGATCACATCGCTACGGCGGGTGGTGGGTTCCGGCGATCGAATCCGGACACATCACCCGCCTCCGGCACTTCGTTCGTTACGTCCACGTCTCAAACCCTGGAAGCGGCAGAAGTTTTTCTTCCTGATGACCCGAATTGCCCCATGAATGATTGGGCTTGATCAATTCTCGGCGACCCCTGACATGGACGCGTAATCTCCCCGGCGTGGCGAGGAAGTTCCTCGCAACCACCCCCCGCGAGGAGTCACCCGTGCGTGCTCTTGTCCGTATATCGCCGCGCATGTCCCGTCGTATGCTCGGCACCGCCGTGATGGCCGGAACCCTGGCCCTGGCCCCGCTGTCCGCCCCGGCGGCCAGCCCGTCGACCACCACGCTGGCCTCGGCCGAGAAGTGCGCGGACGGCGCCACCGCCCTGTCCGGCGCCCGCAAGGCGAAGGGCAGCGCCACCAAGGCCGAGCCCAACGCCCTCACCGCCGCCCAGGCCAAGGCCATGGACGACGACCTGCAGAAGAAGGTCTCCGCCGCCCGGAAGTCCGGCCGCCTCAGCGCCTCCTCCGCCACCGCCGGCGCCACGATCCCCGTCTACTTCCACGTGATCCACAGCGGCACGACGGGCAAGCTCAGCGCCACCGCCATCAACAACCAGATGGCCGTCCTCAACGCCGCCTACGCGGGCCAGGGCACCGGCAACGTCAACTCGGGCTTCCAGTTCACCCTGGCCGGCACCGACTACACGGACAACGCCACCTGGTACAACATCACCGACGGCACCCAGGCCGAGAAGGACATGAAGACCGCCCTGCGCAAGGGCGGCGCGAACGCCCTGAACATCTACACCGCCAACCTCGGCGGCGGCCTCCTCGGCTGGGCGACCTTCCCGTCCTCCTACAAGTCCGCTCCGAACATGGACGGCGTCGTCATCCTCGACGCCTCGCTCCCGGGCGGCTCCGCCACCAACTACAACCAGGGCGACACCGCCACCCACGAGGTCGGCCACTGGATGGGCCTGTACCACACCTTCCAGGGCGGCTGCACGGGCAACGGCGACTACGTCTCCGACACCCCGGCCGAGAAGAGCGCCGCCTTCGAGTGCCCGACCGGCCGTGACACCTGCACCTCCAAGCCCGGTGTGGACCCGATCCACAACTTCATGGACTACACGTACGACTCCTGCATGTACCAGTTCACCGCCGGCCAGGTGGCCCGCATGAACGACGCCTGGGTCGCGTACCGCGGCTGACGGACCGTCCGCGCGGAAGGGTGTGGCCCCGGGGAGTCCCGGGGCCACACCCTTTCCGCGCTCGCGCGCCCGTACGTCCTACAGGCCGTCGATGAAGGACAGCGCGACCGACCAGGTCCGCTCCGCCGCCTCCGCGTCGTAGTCCGGCAGCTCCGGATCCGTGTAGATGTGCCCCGCGCCCCGGTAGCGGTAGATCTCCACGTCCGCCCCGGCCCTGCGCATCTGGAGGTACCAGGAGGACAGCCAGTCGTCCGTCTCGAAGGGGTCCGGCTCGGCCACGTGCAGCTGGACCGGCAGCTCGTCCACCGAGGCGGACTCCGCGAGGTCCGAGGTGCCGTGGAGCAGCAGCAGCCCGCGCGCCTTCTCGTCGCCGAGCGCCAGGGTCTGCGCGATCGAGGCCCCGAGCGAGAGGCCCATGTAGACCAGGCCCCGCTCGGAGTACGGCGCGGCGGCCAGGACCGCCCGCTTCAGCAGCTCGTCCTTGCCGATCTCGTCCCGGAGCGCCACGCCCTCCTCGACGGTCCCGACCGTCCGGCCGTCGTAGAGGTCCGGGGTCCAGACCTGGTGCCCGGCGGCCCGGAGCCGCTCGGCGGCCGCCTCGACGGAAGGAGTCAGCCCGTAGGCCGAGTGGAAGAGCATGATGTCCATGCGCCCCATCCTGCCACCCGGCGCCGACAGGACCGGGCAGGCCCCGGAGGCGTCAGCGCATGCTCCGCACGTCCAGCTGGCGCAGCACCCGGTCCACCACCTCGGGATCGGCGCCCGGCTCGCTGCGGGCCGCGAGGACCTCGTGCCGGGCGGCCGACATCAGCTCCCGCTGGATCCGCTGCACCGCCTTGAACCGCTTGCTCCGCTCCAGGAACGCGGCCCGCCGCTCGTCGTCCACCATGTCCGGGCTGATCCGCGCCCCGATGTCGTACGCCCCGCGCAGCAGCCGCTCCTGGACCTCCTCGGGCAGCTCCTCGACCTCCTCGATCTCCTTGAGCCGGCGCTTGGCCGCCTTCGCCGCGCGGATCGCGAGCTCCCGCTCTAGGGCGCGCTCGGCGGCCGCGTCGGCCCGCACCCCGAGCCGCTTGACCAGCCAGGGCAGGGTGAGGCCCTGCACGACGAGGGTGGCGATGATCACGCAGAAGGCGATGAAGACGATCTCGTCCCGGCCGGGAAGGGGAGCCGTCGTCGGTGGTGAGCAGGATGGCCAGGGCGAGCGCCACCGAGGCCACCCTCGCATCCCCGCCCACCACATGACGACGGTCTCCCGCCAGCTCATCGGGATCTCCTCGTCGACGTCCCGGAGCGTGTGCAGCCGCTTGGCCAGCCAGGTGGCGGGGAGCAGCCACAGCAGCCGGACGACGACCACCACGCCGACCACGGCGGCGCCCCAGCCGAGCATCCGCCAGCCGCGTCCCTCCGCGACCCCGAAGACGTGGATGAGCTCCAGGCCGATGAGGCCGAAGGCGATGCCGGTGACGAGGGTGTCGACGATCTGCCAGAAGGTCTGTCCGGCGAGCCGGCCCATGACGTCGTCGGCGTCGACCGCGTGCTCGGCCAGGAAGAGGGCGGTGAGCAGGACGGCGAGGACGCCGGAGCCGTGCAGCTCCTCGGCGAGGACGTAGCTCACGAAGGGGACGAGGAGGGTGAGGCCGGTCTGCAGGGTGACGTCGCCGAGGAATCCGATGAGCTTGTTGGAGAGCCAGCCGAGGGCCAGGCCGACGAGCACGGCGACCACCGCGGACAGCACGAACGCGCCGAGCGCCTCGGGCCAGGAGAAGGAGCCGCTGACGGCGGCGGCGATCGCCACGTGGTAGAGCACGATCGCGGTGACGTCGTTGAAGAGGCCCTCGCCCTCCAGGATCGACACGAGCCGCCGGGCAGCCCCAGCGAACCGGCCACGGCGGTGGCGGCGACCGGGTCCGGCGGCGCCACGAGCGCGCCGAGCGCCAGGGCGGCCGCCAGCGGGAGGCCGGGCACGAGGAGTGCGCGACCGCGCCGACGGCGGCCGTGGTGACGAAGACCAGGGCGACGGCGAGCAGGAAGATCGGCCGCCTGTTGGCCGCGAACTGCCGCCAGGAGGTCCGCTGCACGGAGGCGTACAGGAGCGGCGGCAGCACCAGCGGGAGGATGAACTCCGGCGGGATGTCGACGTTCGGCACGAAGGGCAGGAAGGCCAGCACGATCCCGACGAGGGTCATCAGGACGGGCGCGGGCAGTCCGAGCCTCTCACCCAGGGGCACGGTGAGCAGGGCGCCGAGGAGCAGCAGGAAGAGCAGGGCCAATTGATCCACGGCCCCACCCTGTCACGTACGTCCGTTTTGAAGGCAATCGCCCCCTGCGGAACGCCGTGCGGCGCGCGAGGCGGTCGCTCCCGCCGGACGTCCTACAGCGCGCGCCTCATGGCCCGGTGCGGGATGCCCGCGTCCGGGAACTCCGGGCCGTACGCCTCGTAGCCGAGCCGCTCGTAGAAGCCCAGCGCCCGGGTCTGCGCGTGCAGGTCGACGGCGCTCAGACCGCGCTCCCGCGCCGCGTCCTCGACGGCCCGCACGAGCGCCGCGCCGACCCCGAGGCCGCGCGCGGCCTTGGCGACGGCGAGCCGGCCGAGGAGCCCACCGAGGCGTCCCCACCGGTCCTGCCGGCCGCGTCCGCCCCGTGCAGCAGGCGTCCGGTGCCCAGCGGCAGTCCGTCCGCGCGCACGGCCAGGACGTGCACCGCGGTGGCGTCGTACGTGTCGTACTCCAGCTCCTCCGGAACGCCCTGCTCCTCGACGAAGACCTCGCGGCGCACCGCGAAGCAGGCCTCCCGGTCCCCGTCCCCGGCCGCCTCGCGGACGGCGTAGGCCTCGCTCACCGGCTCTCCGAGGCGATCCGGTCGAGGGCCTTCTGCAGGTCCGCGGGGTAGGTGCTGGCGAACTCGACCCAGGACCCGTCGCCCGGGTGCTCGAAGCCGAGGCGGACGGCGTGCAGCCACTGCCGGGTCAGGCCGAGGCGCTTGGCGAGCGTCGGGTCGGCGCCGTAGGTGAGGTCGCCGACGCAGGGGTGGCGGTGGGCGGACATGTGCACCCGGATCTGGTGGGTGCGGCCCGTCTCCAGCTTGATGTCGAGCAGCGAGGCCGAGCGGTACGCCTCGATGAGGTCGTAGTGCGTGACCGAGGGCTTGCCCTCGGCGGTGACCGCCCACTTGTAGTCGTGGTTCGGGTGCCGGCCGATCGGCGCGTCGATGGTGCCGCTCATCGGGTCCGGGTGGCCCTGGACCAGCGCGTGGTAGCGCTTGTCGACCGTGCGCTCCTTGAACTGGCGCTTGAGCGAGGTGTACGCGTACTCCGACTTGGCGACCACCATCAGACCGGAGGTGCCGACGTCGAGGCGGTGCACGATGCCCTGGCGCTCGGCGGCGCCGGAGGTCGAGATGCGGTACCCGGCGGCGGCGAGGCCGCCGATGACCGTGGTGCCGGTCCAGCCGGGGCTGGGGTGCGCGGCGACGCCGATCGGCTTCATGATCACGACGATGTCGTCGTCGTCGTGGACGATCTCCATGCCCTCGACGGGCTCGGCGACGATCTGCACCGGGGCGGGCGCGCCCGGCATCTCGACCTCGAGCCACGCGCCGCCGCTGACCCGCTCGGACTTGCCGACGACCGCGCCGTCGACCTGGACCTTCCCTGCGGCGGCCAGCTCGGCCGCCTTCGTACGGGAGAACCCGAACATTCGGGCGATGGCGGCGTCGACGCGCTCGCCCTCCAGGCCATCGGGAACGGGCAGCGTGCGGATCTCGGGACTCGTGCTCACCCGTCGAGTATGCCTTGTGCCGGGAGTGCTCGGTCCTGCGTGCTCAGTCCTTGTGGACGGTGCCGTCGGGGTCCAGGCCCCGGAACGACAGGATGACGATCAGGATGCCGCCGCAGACGATCGCCGAGTCGGCGAGGTTGAAGACGGCGAAGTGCGCGGGGGCGATGAAGTCCACGACCGCGCCCTCGAAGACGCCCGGCGAGCGGAAGATCCGGTCCGTGAGGTTGCCGAGCGCCCCGCCGAGCAGCAGGCCCAGCGCGATCGCCCAGGGCAGGCTGTAGAGCTTCCGCGCCAGCCGGATGATCACGACGATCACGGCGGCCGCGATGCAGGTGAAGATGATCGTGAAGGCCTCGCCCATGCCGAAGGCGGCGCCCGGGTTCCGGATGGCGTCGAGCCGCAGCAGGTCGCCGACCAGCTCGATCGGCTCGTGGCCCTCCAGCTTGGCGACCACCAGCATCTTGCTGCCGAGGTCGAGCAGGTAGGCGAGCACGGCCACGACGAAGAGGGCGACGATCTTGCGCCTGCCCTTCGGCCGCTCCTCGGAAGCGGCCGTGCCCTCGGAAGCGGCCGTGCCCTCGGGAGCGTCCGTGCCCTCGGGGGCGGCCGTCTCGTCGGCCCCTGCTGAATCCGGCGTACCGATGATGCGCTCCGCCTCTGCCACGTGAGTGAGTCCCTCGACCTCGATGCCTGACCGTGCCCCGAGCGTACGGCACAGGCGTACGAGACCGGCAGCCGAGATCGTCAGCCGCGCCGCTCCTGCCGCTGTTTGTCCTCGACGCAGAGCGTGGCCCGCGGGAAGGCCTGCATCCGCGCCTTGCCGATCGGCTTCCCGCACACCTCGCAGAGGCCGTACGTGCCCGCGTCGAGCCGTTCCAGGGCGTGCTCGGTCTGCTCCAGCATCTCCCGGGCGTTCGCCGCGAGGGCCAGCTCGTGCTCGCGCGTGATGTTCTTGGTGCCGGTGTCGGCCTGGTCGTCCCCGGCGCCGTCGCCGGAGTCCCGCATCAGACCGGTCAGCTCCTCCTGGGAGTGGACCAGCTCGCTGCGCAGCCGCAGCACCTCCGATTCGAGGACGTCACGGGCCTCGGCGACCTCCGCCGGCGTCCACGGGTCCTCGCCGGGACGCACCGCGAGCTCGCCGGCCCGCGCCGGGGCACCGCCGCCTCGTCCCCGACGGTCGTGACGCCACCCGTGGTCTTCTTCGCTGCCACCGTCCTGGCTCCTGTCTGCTTCTTCGCGGCGGGCGCCTTCCGGGCGGCCGCCTTCTTCGCCACGGCCTTCTTGGCCGGCGTCTTCAGGGCGGGGACGCCGTCGGCGGAATCCGCGGCACCGGCCTCCTCCAGGGCCTCGTCGGCGGAGACCGCCGCGCCGGCCTTCCTCGCGGCGGCGTCCTTCGGGGCCGCGGCCTCGGAGGACGCCTTCCGGGCCGCGGTCCTCCCGGCGGGCGCCTTCTCCGCGCCGGCCTTCTCGGCGACCGTCTTCCGGGGCTGCGCCTTCTTCGCGCTCCGCCGCCCGTCGGCCGTCGACTTCTTGCCGGCCACGTCCTTGACGGCCACGTCCTCGGCGACCCCGGTCGCGCCGTCGGAACCGGCGACCGAGGTCTTCTTCGCGGCGGTCTTCTTCGCCACCATGTCGCGGCCCCTTCACATTTTGTGATCTTGCTCGCGAATCGTGCTGGGACGATAAATCGGCCCAAGGCCCGCGGCAACGGGGCACGCCGCCGTTCCCACCCGCCCCCGCTCCCCACGGGGCGGGCCTGCCTCCGTTGTGCCCAGCTCCCCGCCCGGTTATCCGTCCCGCCCCTCCCCCACATGGGCGCACGCGAAGTCCGGCACGGCCCGTATGGCCATTCGGGTCACGGGAAAACCGGTCTGCCGTCACCCCCGGGGGCCCTTACACTGGCGGGAGCGAAAGGCTTGGATGGGGACGAGTAGCGTCGCAAGCAGCCATGAGCGACCCGGGGACGGTGAGAGCCCGGGGCGAGCCCGATGTGAAGCATCACCCCGGAGCCGTCGGAAGAAAGCCGCGTGACAGCGCGGTGACTAGACCCGGCGTCGCGACCCCAATGAGGGGGCTCAGGGCGTCCGCGCCCGGGGCCAAGGAGGGTGGTACCGCGGGAGCAGCGCTCTCGTCCCTCCGGACGGAAACGTGGCACATCCGCCGGAGGAAGATCGATGTCTTCGCAGTACCGCCAGGTACCCGCCCAGGTAGACCTGTCCGCCCTCGAGCACGCCGTGCTCGACTTCTGGCGCGACAACAAGGTCTTCGCCAAGACCCTGGAGCAGTCCGAGGGACGCCCCGAGTGGGTGTTCTACGAGGGTCCGCCCACCGCCAACGGCATGCCCGGTGCCCACCACATCGAGGCCCGCGTCTTCAAGGACGTGTTCCCCCGCTTCCGGACCATGCGCGGCTACCACGTCGCCCGCAAGGCCGGCTGGGACTGCCACGGCCTGCCGGTCGAGCTCGCCGTCGAGAAGGAGCTCGGCTTCTCCGGCAAGAAGGACATCGAGGCGTACGGCATCGCCGAGTTCAACGAGAAGTGCCGCGAGTCCGTGACCCGGCACACCGACGCCTTCGCCGAGCTCACGACCCGCATGGGCTACTGGGTCGACCTCGACGACGCGTACCGGACCATGGACCCCTCGTACATCGAGTCGGTCTGGTGGTCGCTCAAGCAGATCTTCGAGAAGGACCTGCTGGTCCAGGACCACCGCGTCGCCCCCTGGTGCCCCCGCTGCGGCACCGGCCTCTCCGACCACGAGCTGGCCCAGGGCTACGAGACGGTCGTCGACCCCTCCGTCTACGTGCGCTTCCCGCTCACGTCCGGCCCGCTCGCGGGCAAGGCGGCGCTCCTGGTCTGGACGACGACCCCGTGGACCCTGGTGTCCAACACGGCGGTCGCCGCGCACCCCGAGGTGACCTACGTGGTCGCCACCGACGGCGACGAGCGCGTCGTCGTCGCCCAGCCGCTGGTCGAGAAGGCCCTCGGCGAGGGCTGGGTCACCACGGGCGAGTCCTTCACGGGCGCCGAGATGGAGCGCTGGACGTACCAGCGCCCCTTCGAGCTGGTGGAGTTCCCGGCCGAGGCGCACTACGTCGTCAACGCCGAGTACGTCACCACCGAGGACGGCACGGGTCTGGTCCACCAGTCCCCCGCCTTCGGTGAGGACGACCTCAAGGTCTGCAAGGCGTACGGCCTGCCGGTCGTCAACCCGGTCCGCCCCGACGGCACCTTCGAGGAGGACGTCCCGCTGGTCGGCGGCGTCTTCTTCAAGAAGGCCGACGAGGCGCTGACCGCCGACCTGGACGCGCGCGGCCTGCTCTTCAAGCACATCGCGTACGAGCACAGCTACCCGCACTGCTGGCGCTGCCACACGGCGCTGCTGTACTACGCGCAGCCGTCCTGGTACATCCGTACGACCGCGGTCAAGGACCGCATGCTCGCGGAGAACGAGCGGACGAACTGGTTCCCGGAGTCGGTCAAGCACGGCCGCTTCGGCGACTGGCTGACGAACAACGTCGACTGGGCGCTCTCCCGCAACCGCTACTGGGGCACCCCGCTGCCGATCTGGCGCTGCGAGGACGACCACCTGACCTGCGTGGGCTCGCGCGCGGAGCTCACCGAGCTGACGGGCACCGACCAGTCGGAGCTCGACCCGCACCGCCCGTTCATCGACGCGGTCACCTTCCCGTGCCCCACCTGCTCGAAGACCGCCACCCGCGTGCCGGAGGTCATCGACGCCTGGTACGACTCGGGCTCCATGCCGTTCGCGCAGTACGGCTACCCGTACCAGAACAAGGAGCTGTTCGAGAGCCGCTACCCGGCGCAGTTCATCTCCGAGGCCATCGACCAGACCCGCGGCTGGTTCTACACGCTGATGGCGGTCGGCACCCTCGTCTTCGACAAGTCGTCCTACGAGAACGTGGTCTGCCTGGGCCACATCCTCGCCGAGGACGGCCGGAAGATGTCCAAGCACCTGGGCAACATCCTCCAGCCGATCCCGCTGATGGACCAGCACGGCGCCGACGCGGTCCGCTGGTTCATGGCGGCCGGCGGCTCCCCGTGGGCGGCGCGCCGCGTCGGCCACGGCACGATCCAGGAGGTCGTCCGCAAGACCCTCCTCACGTACTGGAACACGGTCGCCTTCCAGGCGCTGTACGCCCGGACGTCCGGCTGGGCGCCGAGCGCGGCGGACCCGGCGCCGCCGAGCGCACGGTCCTCGACCGCTGGCTGCTCTCCGAGCTGAACACGCTGGTCGCCGAGACGACCGAGGCGATGGAGTCGTACGACACCCAGCGCACCGGCAAGCTCGTCTCGGCCTTCGTCGACGACCTCTCCAACTGGTACGTGCGCCGCTCGCGCCGCCGCTTCTGGCAGGGCGACGCCTCCGCGCTCCGCACGCTCCACGACGTCATCGAGACGGTCACCCGCCTGATGGCCCCGCTGACCCCGTTCATCACCGAGCGGGTCTGGCAGGACCTGGTGGTGCCCGTCACGCCGGACGCCCCGGAGTCGGTCCACCTCTCCACCTGGCCGGAGGCCGACGCCTCCCTGATCGACGGCACGCTCTCGGAGCAGATGCTCCTGGTGCGCCGCCTGGTCGAGCTGGGCCGGGCGACGCGGGCGGAGTCGGGCGTGAAGACCCGTCAGCCGCTGTCCCGCGCGCTGGTCGCGGCGGCGGGCTTCCCGGCCCTGTCCCCGGAGCTCCAGGCGCAGATCACGGAGGAGCTGAACGTCTCCTCCCTGGCCTCCCTCTCCGAGGTCGGCGGTTCGCTCGTCGACACGACGGCCAAGGCGAACTTCCGCGCGCTCGGCAAGCGCTTCGGCAAGGGCGTCCAGGACGTGGCGAAGGCGGTGGCCGCGGCCGACGCGGCGGCCCTCTCGCTGGCCCTCCGCTCCGGCGAGGCGGCCCTCGTGGTGAACGGCGAGGAGATCACCGTCACCCCCGAGGAGATCATCATCACGGAGACCCCCCGCGAGGGCTGGTCGGTGGCCTCCGACTCCGGCGCCACGGTCGCCCTCGACCTGGAGATCACCCGGAGCTCCGCCGCGCGGGCCTGGCCCGTGACGCGATCCGCCTCATCCAGGAGGCCCGCAAGAACAGCGGCCTCGACGTCGCGGACCGCATCGCGCCCGCTGGACCTCCTCCTCCCGGAGACCACGGAGGCCCTCACGGCCCACGCGGACCTCATCGCGGACGAGGTCCTCGCGACGGACTACGCCTCCGGCGAAGCCGACGCCGCCTACGGCCCCGCCTTCGAGGACGAGGGCCTCGCCCTCACCTTCCGCCTCCGCAAGGCGTAAGCCCTCCCGAAGGGCCCGGCACCGTATCGGTGCCGGGCCTTCGGCGTACCCGTACCCACGGCCGGGTACGCCGAAGGGCCGGTTCCCCAGGGGGAACCGGCCCTTCAAGACTGCCGACGGCTACGTGCTCAGCACGTGTGAGCCCGCCGCGTCAGTTGTCGTCCTCGTCGATGAGGAAGCCCCGCATCGGCGCCGGCGCCTGCTGCATCGGCTGGGGCGCCTGCGGACGGACCGGAGCCATCGGCTGGGTCATCGCCGGGGACATCTGCTGCTGGCCGCCGTAGGAGGGGGCACCGCCCATGGACGGAGCACCGCCCATCGCGCCGTTGCCGCCGTAGGACGGCGCGCTCGCGCCCGCCGAGGCCATCGACGGGGCCGGCGGCAGGGAGGCCGTGGCCGGGGTGCGCGGCGGAGCCAGCGAGTCGTCCGCCTGGGTCTCCAGCTGACGCAGCTGAGACTCCAGGTAGGACTTCAGACGCGTGCGGTACTCGCGCTCGAAGCCGCGCAGGTCCTCGACCTTGCGCTCCAGCGTGGCGCGGGCGGACTCCAGGAGCCCATCGCGACGCGGTGCTTCTCCTGCGCGTCCCGCTCAAGAGCGTCCGCCTTGGCGCGGGCGTCCCGCTCCAGGCCCTCGGCGCGCGAACGCGCCTCGCCGACGATCTTGTTGGCCTCGGAGCGCGCCTCGGCGATCGCCTGGTCGGCGGTCTGCTGGGCGAGCGAGAGGACACGCGCGGCACTGTCGCCACCGGGGCCCTGCTGCGGCTGCGGCTGCTGCATCTGCGGCGGCATCTGCTGCTGCATCTGCTGCTGCGGGTGACCCATGGGGCCGCCCTGCATCGGGCCGGGACCCATCGGACCGCCCTGCATGGGGCCGCCCTGCATCGGGCCGGGGCCCATGGGGCCGCCCTGCATGGGGCCGGGGGAAGCGCGGGGCACCGGACGGCAGCTGCGGCGGACCCATCTGCGGCTGCTGCTGCTGGGCCGGCGGTCCGGATATGGCGGCGGGCACCGGCGCGCCGGGACCGACGGGACGATCCTGCGGCTCCGGGGCTTGCGCATGCCCTGCTGCTGGTTCTGCGCGGCGGCACGCGTCGCGGCGGCCAGCTTGGCGCGCAGGTCCTCGTTCTCGCGGAGCAGGCGGGTCAGTTCGGCTTCGACCTCGTCGAGGAAGGCATCGACCTCGTCCTCGTCATAGCCTTCTCGAAGGCGGACGGTCGTGAACTGCTTGTTCCGCACGTCCTCGGGGGTCAGCGGCATCTCTTCTTCACCTCTACGTAGTCGTCGGCAGTCGGCAAGACCGTATCGTCCACTTGTTCCTCCACCATCACCCCGCGAAGCGGCTCACGATGGAGATCAGGATGTAGACGATGATCATCAGAACGAAGAAGGACAGGTCGAGTGCCACGCCCCCGAGACGCAACGGCGGGATCAGTCGCCGCAGAAGCTTGAGCGGTGGATCGGTGACAGTGTAGGTGGCCTCAAGGACGACCACCATCGCCTTACCGGGTTGCCATGAACGGGCGAACTGGAAGACGTAGTCCATGACAAGCCGGACGATCAGGAGGACGAGGAAGCACATCAGCACGATGTAGACCACCTGTAGTGCGACGCCCATCCCGCGTTTCCCTCTCCCCTGGCTTTCGTGCTCTCGCTTGTCCGGCCGCTTCGCGACCGGTCCGTCCGGTTCTCGTGTTCTCAGCTCTGGTTGAAGAATCCGCCCTCTGCGATCCGGGCCTTGTCCTCCGCCGTGACATCGACGTTAGCAGGCGACAACAGGAACACCTTCTGCGTCACGCGCTCAATGCTGCCATGGAGCCCGAAGACGAGTCCGGCGGCAAAGTCGACAAGTCGCTTCGCGTCCGTGTCGTCCATCTCCGTGAGGTTCATGATCACGGGGGTGCCCTCGCGGAAGTGTTCCCCGATGGTACGGGCCTCGTTGTAGGTCCGCGGGTGCAGCGTGGTGATGCGGTACGGCTCCCGCTCGGACACGACCTTGGGCATGATCACCGGTGCGTTCTTCTCCAGGCTCGGGCGTTCGGGTGTGATGGATGCCACGGGGGCAATTCGGGCCGGACGTCCGCTTTCGGCGAGCACCGGGACAGAATGGGCAATCGGCTCCCGGGGGGCCGGAGGCTGCACCACTCGCACCGGCTCCTCGCGCTCCACCTGACGCGGGGGGGTGTGGCGCCGGTCGCGCTCGGGCTCCGGCTCCAGCTCGGGTTCGAAGTCGTCGTCGGGGTCGAAGCCCCGGCCGTCGTACCCATCGTCCTCCACGAGGCCGAGGTAGACCGCCATCTTGCGCATCGCGCCGGCCATTCTCTGAGTCCTCCGCTCTGTGGTGGATCGGCCTCGTCACCAAGTGCCGGCGATCCACGGGCCACCCCGCCGTTCTGCGGAATGACCATATTTTCTGCTGTGGTCCGACTTGCTTCGCGACGTTACCCGAGCTTCGGGCGGACGCCGAGTACCGCCGTACCGACGCGTACGTGTGTCGCCCCGGCAGCGACGGCCTCTTCGAGGTCCGCACTCATCCCTGCTGACACCATGTTCGCAGCCGGACGGGCCGTGCGCAGGGCAGTCGACAAATCCATCAGCCGATCGAAGGCGGCGCGTTGCCGGCCGGCGTACTCCCCGGCGAGCGGGGCGACGGTCATCAGTCCGTCGAGCCGCAGTCCGGGCGCGGCGTCCACGGCCGCGGCCAACTCCTCGATCCCGTCCGGTGCGACGCCGCCGCGGTCGCCCGCTCGCCGGACTCGGCGTCGAGTGCGACCTGGAGGAGGCAGCCGATCTCGCGCTCCTCCTTCTCCGCGGCCGCGGAGAGGGAGGAAATGAGCTTCAGGCGGTCGACGGACTGCACCACATCGGCATAACCCACCACGGATCTGACCTTGTTGGTCTGCAACTGGCCCACGAAGTGCCAGGTCAGGTCGAGATCGGCACAGGCGGCCGCCTTGGGGGCGGCGTCCTGGTCGCGGTTCTCGGCGACGTGCCGGACACCGAGTTCGTGCAGGATCCTCACATCGCTCGCGGGGTAGGTCTTGGTGACCACGATCAGGGTCACCTCCTCCCGCGCGCGCCCGGCGGCGGCGCAGGCGGCGGCGATGCGCTCCTCCACCAGGGCCAGGTTCGCGGCGAGTTCCGACTTGCGGTCCGTCATCAGCTCTTCCCTGCCAACCAGACATATCCCGCGAGTCGCCCGGTGGTGCGATCGCGGCGGTACGAGTAGTGGTCGCGCGATTCCAGGGTGCAGACCCCGGCGTCGGCGACGTCCCGGACCCCGAGCCGCTCCAGCTGCGCGCGCACTCCGGCGGCGACGTCGACGGCGGGGTGCCCCAGGAGGTCTCGGCGTGGGCGGCCGGTTCGACGGCGGCGACCTCGGCGCGCATCGCCCCGGGCACTTCGTAGCACCGGCCGCAGACGGCGGGTCCGGTGCGGGCGACGATCCGGGCGGGATCGGCGCCGAGCCCCACCATCGCCGCGACCGCGGCCGGGACGACTCCGGCGACCATCCCGGGCCGTCCCGCGTGGGCGGCCGAGACGACTCCGGCGACGGGGTCGGCCAGCAGGACCGGGACGCAGTCCGCGGTGAGAACGGCGAGGCCGAGTCCGGGGCGGGCGGTGACGATCGCGTCGACGGACGGGACCTCCCGTCCTCCCACGGTCCGTCGACCTCGGCGACCCCGGCGCCGTGGACCTGGTTCATCCAGACCACCCGCGCCGGGTCGAGCCCGAGCGAGCGGGCGGCGATCCCCGGTTGGCGAGGACGGCCTCCGGGTCGTCCCCGACCGCCCCGCCGAGGTTGAGCTCCTCGTACGGAACGGCGCTCACCCCGCCCCACCGGTCGGTGAAGGCGAAGTGGGCGCCGTTCGCGTCGAAGCGCTGCCCTATCACTTCAGGAAGTCCGGGACGTCCAGCTCCTCGGCCTGGCTGTCCGCGTACGGACGGGCCGGCGGGACGACCGGCGGGGCCGGCGTCAGCGGGGTCTCGTTGACGACCGGGGCGGGCTCGGCCGGGACCGGGGCGGCTCCTCGCGCGGGGCGAGGGTGCCGAGGCCGCCCAGCGGGCGGGGGTCTCGGTGATGCGGGGCGCCGGGGCGGCTCCTCGCGCTTGGCCGAGACCGAGCCGATGATGTTGTCCCGGCGGGCCGGCGGCTGGCCGCCGTCGAAGCCGGCCGCGATGACGGTGACCCGGACCTCGTCGCCGAGGGCGTCGTCGATGACGGCGCCGAAGATGATGTTGGCCTCGGGGTGGGCCGCCTCGCTGACCAGCTGCGCGGCCTCGTTGATCTCGAAGAGACCGAGGTCGCTGCCGCCGGAGATGGAGAGCAGCACGCCGCGGGCGCCGTCGATGGAGGCCTCCAGGAGCGGCGAGGAGATCGCCATCTCGGCCGCCGCGACCGCGCGGTCGTCGCCGCGGGCGGAGCCGATGCCCATGAGCGCCGAACCGGCCTCGGACATGACCGACTTGACGTCGGCGAAGTCGAGGTTGATCAGACCCGGGGTGGTGATGAGGTCGGTGATGCCCTGGACACCGCTCAGGAGGACCTGGTCGGCCGACTTGAAGGCGTCGAGCACGGAGACCTGACGGTCCGAGATCGACAGCAGTCGGTCGTTCGGGATGACGATGAGGGTGTCGACCTCTTCGCGGAGCTCGGCGATGCCGTCCTCCGCCTGGTTGGCGCGACGGCGGCCCTCGAAGGTGAACGGGCGGGTGACCACACCGATCGTGAGGGCGCCGAGCGAGCGCGCGATGTTGGCGACGACGGGCGCGCCGCCGGTGCCGGTGCCGCCGCCTTCGCCGGCGGTGACGAAGACCATGTCGGCCCCCTTGAGGACCTCCTCGATCTCCTCACGGTGGTCCTCTGCCGCCTTGCGACCGACGGCCGGGTTGGCCCCGGCGCCGAGGCCGCGGGTGAGTTCACGGCCGACGTCGAGCTTGACGTCGGCGTCGCTCATCAACAGCGCCTGCGCGTCGGTGTTGATCGCGATGAACTCGACGCCCTTGAGGCCGACCTCGATCATTCGGTTGATGGCATTGACACCACCGCCGCCGACACCGATGACCTTGATGACTGCGAGGTAGTTCTGCGGTGCTGCCACGTCGAAGGCCTCTCGCCTCGAGTTACGTGTCGTCGCTGCGCGGTTGGTCGCGCCGCTCCGACGGATGCCGATTGGGACGGTCCGAATAGCCGACCCGAACCCTAACGTTGAAGTTTAGGGTTACCAGTGTCGCTGTTCGTTGGACTCTTCCGAACAGGACACTAAGTCGACAAGTGGCGCACGTTCAACGAACACGCCGAACCTCCCGTTTTTCTTTTCACCCTATGTGATCACCCGTAGCGCTGGCCAACCAGGGTGCTGGCCAGCGGAGATGCCCGTCAACTTCCGGACGAGGCGGGGGCTGTGGGGGCACTTACGTCGAAGTGCCCCGCTTTGGGAGTGGCCTTCATGAGGGCGGTCAGCACCCGGGCCTTGACGGGCCCGTGCTCACCGCTGCCCCAGAAGACCGTTCGGCCCCCGCTCAGCTCCAGAGTGACGGAGTCGTACGAGGTGAGGCGTACGACACGAGTGTCCCGGGCGATTTCCGCCGGGAGTTCACCCCGGACGCGGACCGCCTCCTGGAGCAACCGGTCCGCGCCGAAACGGCGGAGACTCGGCGAGGAGGCGCTGTCGAGGACGAGTCGGGGTACGCCGCGGGGGGCGGTGTCGACCGTGGCGAACCGCACGCCCGCCGAGTCCACTTCGGTGAACTTTCCGCCCTTTTCGACAAGGAGAACGGGCTGCCGTTCCGTCACTTTCAGCCCGATTCCGTGCGGCCATGACCGCACGACGTCGATCGACTCGATCCGCGGCAGCCCCTGCCGGAGCCGTGCCTCGATCGCGTCGGTGTCGACGGTGACGAGCGGGGCGCCCATGGGGACCGCGGCGACCGCCTCGACCTGGGCCGGGGTCAGCACCCCGGTGCCGGAAGTCTTCACACGTTCTACACGGAACCAGGTCGATCCGTAGAGCGCCCAGACCCCGCCGACCGCGAGCGCGACGAGGCCGAGCACCACGAGGAGCACCCGGGGGGCGGGCAACCGGAATCGGCGATTCCGGTCGCCCGTGCCGGAGGACCGGCCCGACGACCCCTTCGCCCTGCTGGTACCGCTCTTCTCCGCGGTCGTCGGTCCGACTGCCACCCGGCGCCTCCTGCCTCGGCCGCCCGCTAGCGGGCGGCGATCGCCTCGTACACCATGCCGACGAGCAGGTCGTCGGCGTCCCGGCGGCCGAACTCGGCGGCGGCGCGGGACATCTCGTACAACCGGTGCGGATCGGCCAGAACGGGCAGGACGTTGCCCTGCACCCACTGCGGCGTCAGCTCCGCGTCGTCGACGAGGAGTCCACCGCCCGCCTTGACCACCGGCTGGGCGTTGAGCCGCTGTTCGCCGTTGCCGATGGGCAGCGGGACGTACGCGGCGGGCAGCCCGACGGCGGAGAGCTCGGCGACGGTCATCGCGCCCGCGCGGCAGAGCATCATGTCGGCCGCGGCGTACGCGAGATCCATCCGGTCCACGTACGGTACCGGCACGTAGGGCGGCATACCGGGCATGTTGTCGACGCGCGGCATCTCGTTCTTCGGGCCGACCGCGTGCAGGATCTGGATGCCGGAGCGCTGGAGCACCGGGGCGATCTGCTGGATCACCTCGTTGAGCCGCCGGGCGCCCTGGGAGCCGCCGGAGACGAGCAGCGTCGGCAGGTTCGGGTCGAGGCCGAAGGCGGCGCGCGCCTCGGGCCGCACCCGCGCCCGGTCGAGGGTCGCGATGGTGTGCCGCAGCGGGATGCCGATGTAACGGGCGTTGCGGAGCTTGGAGTCCGGGGTGGCGACGGCGACCCCGGCCGCGTACCGCGAACCGATCTTGTTGGCCAGACCGGGCCGGGCGTTGGCCTCGTGGACCACGATGGGCACCCCGAGGCGCTTGGCCGCGAGATAGCCGGGCAGGGCCACGTAACCGCCGAAGCCCACCACGCAGTCCGCCTTGGTGCGCTCCAGGACCTGCTCGGCCGCCTTGATCGTGCCGCGCAGCCGCCCGGGGACGGTGATCAGCTCGGGGGTGGGCTTGCGGGGCAGCGGTACGGCGGGGATGAGCGCCAACTCGTAGCCCCGCTCGGGCACGAGCCGGGTCTCCAGGCCCTTCTCCGTGCCGAGCGCCGTGATCCCCACGCTCGGGTCCTGCCTGCGCAGGGCGTCCGCGAGGGCCAGCGCGGGCTCGATGTGGCCGGCGGTCCCCCCGCCGGCGAGTACGACATGCACCGAAATTCACCGCTCTCCGGACGGGCGCTTCTTGACGCGCCGTCGCATCGACTTCCATCTCTTCCCGGCCCGCTTGCCCCAGCCGGGGCGGCGCATGGCCAGGGCCGCTTTCGCGGCGGGTTCCTGTCGCGCGAAGGCGATGAGGAGCCCGACGGCGAACATGGTCGGCAGCAGGGCCGACCCTCCGTAGGAGAACAGCGGGAGCGGGACACCGGCGATCGGCAGCAGGCCGAGCACCGCACCGATGTTGACCACGGCCTGGGCCGTGATCCAGGTGGTCACACCTCCCGCGGCGAACCTCACGAAGGGGTCCTCCGTGCCTCCGGCCACGCGGATACCCGCATAGCCTAGAGCCGCGAACAGGGCGAGTACCGACAGCGTCCCCGCGAGACCCAGTTCCTCACCGGTGACCGCGAAGATGAAGTCGGTGTGGGCCTCCGGGAGTTGGCCCCATTTCTCGACGCTCGCACCGAGTCCGGAACCGAACCATCCGCCCGAGGCCAGAGCATAGATTCCGTGCGCGGCCTGCAGACAGGGGGCTCCCTCGCCGCCGGGGTCGGACGCCATGATGCACTGGAAGCGGTCCATCCGGTGCGGGCTCGTCTTGATGAGCAGCGTCCCGATCGCGCCGGCCACCGCGAGCACCCCGACGAAGAGCCGGGTGGGCGCTCCCGCGGTCCACAGGAGGCCGAAGAGGATCGCGGTGAGGATGATCGCGGTGCCCATGTCGCCGCCGAGCATGATGAGCCCGAGCAGCATGAAGGTGCCGGGGACCAGCGGCACCAGCATGTGTTTCCACTGGGTGAGCAGCTTCATGTCCTGTTTGCGGGCGAGCAGGTCGGCCCCCCACAGGATCAGCGCCAGCTTGCCGAACTCGCTGGGCTGGAGCATGAACGGGCCGCCCAGCGAGATCCAGTTCTGGTTGCCGCCGACGTTGCGCCCTATCCCGGGGATCTGGACGAGCACCATCAGGAAGACCGCGCCGACCAGGATCGGGTAGGCCAGGGCCCGGTGCAGCTTCACCGGCATCCGTGAGGCGGCCAGGAGCAGTCCGGTGCCGAGCAGCGCGGCGAAGAACTGCTTGCGGAAGAAGTAGGAGGGCACCAGCTCGTAGCGGAGCGCCGTGATCATCGAGGCGGAGTAGACCATCACGAGGCCGAGCGCGGTGATGAGCAGCGCGGCGCCGATGATCACGTAGTAGGCCGTGAGAGGCCGGTCCCAGGCCTTCTTCGCCCGTCCGTACAGCCCCGTACGCCTCCGCCGCGCGCGCCGCGGGTCGCGGGGCCCGCCCCCGCCGCGTGCGGCGGAGGGCGGCGCGTCCCGGCGATCTTGCTCGGCATGCTCGCTGTCCCCTCCAGTCGTGCCCGGTCGGCCGGACCCTCCCGCTGGTCGGGTCAGGCGTCCCCGGTGGCGGCGAGGGCGCGGACGGCGTCCGCGAAGGCCTCGCCCCGCTTGTTGTAGTTCGTGAACATGTCCATCGAGGCGCAGGCCGGGGCGAGCAGGACCGTGTCCCCCGGGGCGGCGAGCCGGGCCGCCTCGCGGACCGCCTCGGACATCGCCCCAGTGTCGGTCCGGTCGAGGTCCACCACCGGGACCTCCGGGGCGTGTCGCGCCAGGGCTTCGCGGATCAGGGCGCGGTCGGCGCCGATCAGGACGGCGCCGCGCAGGCGCTTCGCCGACTTCTGGACGAGCTCGTCGAAGGTCGCGCCCTTGGCGAGGCCGCCGGCGATCCAGACGATCGGGTCGTAGGCGGCCAACGAGGCTTCCGCGGCGTGGGTGTTGGTGGCCTTGGAGTCGTCGACGTACGTGACTCCCCGGACCTCCTCGACCAGTTCGATGCGGTGCGGGTCGGGCCGGAAGGCCTTGAGGCCGTCCCGTACGGCCTTGGCCTCGACGCCGAAGGCGCGCGCGAGGGCGGCGGCGGCGAGGGCGTTGGCGATGTTGTGCGGGGCCGGGGGCTGGACGTCGGCGACCTCGGCGAGCTCCTGGGCGTTCTTCTGCCGGTTCTCGACGAAGGCCCGGTCGACGAGGATGCCCTCGACGACGCCGAGCTGGGAGGGCCGGGGTGCCGAGGGTGAAGCCGATGGCGCGGCAGCCCTCCTCGACGTCGGCCTCGCGCACCAGGTCCTCGGTGGCCCCGTCGGCGACGTTGTAGACGCAGGCGACCTTGTTGCCCTCGTAGATCCGGCCCTTGTCGGCGGCGTACGCCTCCATGGTGCCGTGCCAGTCGAGGTGGTCGGGCGCGAGGTTGAGCACGGCGGCCGAGTGGGCGCGGACGGAGGGCGCCCAGTGCAGCTGGTAGCTGGAGAGCTCGACGGCGAGCACGTCGTACTCCTGCTCGCCGAGGACGGCGTCGAGGAGCGAGACGCCGATGTTCCCGACGGCGGCGGTCCGCAGGCCGGCCGCCTCCAGGATGGAGGCGAGCATCCGCACGGTCGTGGTCTTGCCGTTGGTGCCGGTGACCGCGAGCCACGGGGCCGCGTCCGGGCCCCGCAGCCGCCAGGCCAGCTCGACGTCGCCCCAGACCTCCACGCCCGCCTCGGCGGCGGCCGTGAAGAGGGGCTTGTCGGGCCGCCAGCCGGGGGCGGTGACGATCAGCTCGGTGCCGGCCGGCAGGGTCGCCCCGTCGCCGAGGCGGACGGTGATGCCCTCCGCCTCCAGCTCGGCGGCCTGGGCCCGGAGCGCTCGTCGTCGCCGTCGTTGACGACCGTCACGAGCGCGCGCGGGCGTGCAGGACGCGGGCGGCCGGGATCCCGGAGACCCCGAGCCCCGCGACGGTGACCTTCTTGCCGTTCCAGTCGAGCTGTTCTGTCACTTTTCGGCTGCCCATCCCGCGTAGAAGATTCCCAGGCCCACGATCACGCACATGCCCTGGATGATCCAGAACCGGACGACGACCAGGACCTCGGACCACCCCTTGAGTTCGAAGTGGTGCTGGAGGGGGGCCATCCGGAAGACGCGCTTGCCGGTCATCTTGAACGAGCCGACCTGGATGACCACGGACATCGTGATCAGCACGAACAGGCCGCCGAGCAGGGCCAGCAGGAGCTCCGTACGGGAGCAGATGGCGAGACCGGCGAGGGCGCCGCCGAGGGCGAGCGAGCCGGTGTCACCCATGAAGATCTTGGCGGGCGAGGTGTTCCACCAGAGGAAGCCGAAGCAGGCGCCCATCAGTGCGGAGGCCACGACCGCGAGGTCGAGCGGATCGCGGACCTCGAAGCAGGCGTTGGGGTTGGTCAGCGTCACCGCGTTGGCGCAGGACTCCTGGAACTGCCAGAGCCCGATGAAGGTGTACGCGCCGAAGACCATCACCGAGGCGCCGGTGGCCAGACCGTCCAGGCCGTCCGTCAGGTTCACGCCGTTGGACATGGCCAGGATCATGAAGAGCGCCCAGACCACGAAGAGCACCGGGCCGATGGTCCAGCCGAAGTCCGTGATGAAGGAGAGCTTCTCGGAGGCCGGGGTGAGTCCGCGCGAGTCGGAGAACTGGAGCGCGAGCACCGCGAAGGCGATGCCCACGATCAGCTGTCCGGCCATCTTCGCCTTCGCCCGCAGACCGAGCGAACGCTGCTTGACGATCTTGATGTAGTCGTCGAGGAAGCCGACCAGGCCCATGCCGGCCATGAGGAACAGCACCAGGACGCCCGAGTACGTCGGGTCCTCACCGGTGATGACCTTGGCCAGCGCGTACGCGATGAGCGTGGCCAGGATGAAGGAGATGCCGCCCATGGTGGGCGTGCCCTTCTTCCCGGCGTGACCGCGCGGGCCGTCGTCACGGATGAACTGCCCGTACCCCTTGCGGGCAAGGAGCTTGATCAGCAGCGGCGTGCCGATCAGGGTCAGGAAGAGCCCGATGGCCCCCGCGAAGAGGATCTGCCTCATCGGCCGGTGACCTCGCCCTCGGTGTCGAGGAGCGCCAGCGCGACCTGTTCGAGACCGACCGACCTGGAAGCCTTCACAAGGACGACGTCCCCCGGGCGCAGCTCACTGCGCAACAGGTCGACAGCCGCCTGCGCGTCGGACACGTGCACCGACTCCTCACCCCACGAACCCTCGTTATATGCGCCCAGTTGCAGCCAGGACGCTTCCCTGTCCCCGACCGCGACGAGCTTGCTGACGTTGAGCCGGACGGCAAGCCGTCCGACCGCGTCGTGCTCGACGAGCGATGCGTCACCGAGCTCGGCCATCTTGCCGAGCACCGCCCACGTACGAGCCCCTCGGGCCTGTGCGGCCCGGCCCATGGCCGCGAGCGCGCGCAGGGCGGCTCGCATGGACTCGGGGTTCGCGTTGTAGGCGTCGTTGACGATCGTCACGCCGTCCGGACGCTCGGTGACCTCCATGCGCCAGCGCGACAGGGTGCCGGCCTCGGAGAGCGCGGTGGCGATCTCTTCGACAGGCATGCCCAGCTCGTGCGCGACGGCGGCCGCTGCGAGCGCGTTCGACACGTGGTGCTCACCGTACAGGCGCAAGGTCACGTCACTGCACCCGGTGGGTGTGTGAAGCCGGAAAGAAGGCCGTCCGGTCTCGGTGAGGTGGACGTTCTCGGCCCGTACGGCCGCTTCGTCCGCTTCGCCGAACAGGGTCACGCGGGCCTTGGTGCGGTCCGCCATCGCGCGGACGAGGGGGTCGTCGGCGTTGAGGACGGCGATGCCGCCCTCCTCGGCGGACGGCAGGGCCTCGACGAGCTCGCCCTTCGCCACGGCGATCTGCTCCCGGCCGCCGAACTCGCCGATGTGGGCGGTGCCCACGTTGAGGACGAGGCCGATGCGGGGCGGGGTGAGGCCGGTGAGGTAGCGGATGTGCCCGATGCCGCGGGCGCCCATCTCCAGGACCAGGTGCCGGGTCTCGGCGCTCGCGCGGAGCGCCGTGAGCGGCAGGCCGATCTCGTTGTTGAGCGAGCCGGGCGTCCACACGGTGGGCGCGTGCCGGTCGAGGACCTGGGCGATCAGGTCCTTGGTGGAGGTCTTGCCGGCCGAGCCGGTGAGGGCGACGACATCGGTGCCGAGCCGTTCCACGACCGCGCGGGCGAGGGCCCCAGGGCGGTCTGGACGTCGTCGACGACGATGGCGGGGACGCCGAGGGGCGGGCGGCGAGCACCGCCACCGCTCCCGCCTCGACGGCGCGCTCCGCGTAGTCGTGGCCGTCGACGTGCTCGCCGGCGAAGGCCGCGAAGAGGCTGCCGGCCCGCACCTCGCGGGAGTCGATGACGACGGGCCCGGTGATCCGGGCGGCCGGATCCGGTATGTCGTGCGCCTGCCCGCCGACGATTTCGGCGATCTCGGCGAGGGAGAGGGCGATCACTGCTTCATCCCTGACTGTTCTCGTGACGGTGTGCGTCCTGCTGGCTCTGCTGGCTGAGAATCGCCTCGCGCAGGACCTGACGGTCGTCGAAGGGCGTACGACCCCGGCGATCTCCTGGCCCTGCTCGTGGCCCTTGCCGGCGACCAGGACGGTGTCGCCGGGCCGCGCGCGGGTGACGGCGGCGGCGATGGCGGCGGCCCGGTCGGGTTCGACCAGGACGGCGCCGCGCTCCCCGCGGGCACCTCGGCGGCGCCGGCGAGCATGGCGGTGAGGATCGCGAGCGGGTCCTCGGAGCGGGGGTTGTCGGAGGTCAGGACGGCCGTGTCGGCGAGCCGGGCGGCGGCGGCGCCCATCGGGCCGCGCTTGGTGGTGTCCCGGTCGCCGCCGCAGCCGATGACCACGTGCAGCCGGCCCTCGGTGACCTCGCGCAGGGAGCGCAGGACCGATTCGACGGCGTCCGTCTTGTGGGCGTAGTCGACGACCGCGAGGTACGGCTGACCGGCGTCGACCCGCTCCAGGCGGCCCGGGACGCCGGGGACGGCCGCGACGCCCTCGGCGGCGGCCTTCGGGTCCAGGCCGGCGGCGGCGAGGGTGGCGATCGCGGCGAGGGTGTTGGCGACGTTGAACGGGCCGGGCAGCGGGGCGGTGGCGGGGATCCGCTCGCCCTCGGGGCCGACGGCGGTGAAGGTCGAGTCGTGGGAGCCGAGGACGAGGTCCTCGGCGCGCCAGTCGGCGTCCGCGCGGCCCTCGGCGGAGAAGGTGAGGACCGGGACGGTCGCCTCCTTCGCGAGCCTGCGGCCGTAGGCGTCGTCGGCGTTGACCACGCCCAGGCGGCTGCGCTCGGGCGTGAAGAGCGCGGCCTTGGCCCGGAAGTAGTCCTCCATGTCGGAGTGGAACTCCATGTGCTCCGGGCTGAGGTTGTTGAAGACGGCGACGTCGAAGACGCAGCCGTCGACCCGGCCGAGCACGAGGGCGTGGCTGGAAACCTCCATGGCGACGGCCTCGACGTCACGCTCGCGCATGACGGCGAAGAGCGCCTGGAGGTCGGTGGCCTCGGGGGTGGTGCGCTCGGACTTGATGCGCTCGTCGCCGATCCGCATCTCGACGGTGCCGACGAGGCCGGTCTTCCGTCCGGAGCCGCGCAGGCCGCCCTCCACCAGGTACGCGGTGGTGGTCTTGCCGGAGGTGCCGGTGATGCCGATCTGCAGGAGGTGCTCGCCGGGGCGCCCGTAGATCTCGGCGGCGAGTTCGCCCATCCGGCCGCGCGGGTCGTCCACGACGAGGACCGGGAGGCCGGTCGCGGCGGCGCGCTCGGCGCCCGTCGGGTCGGTGAGGATCGCGGCGGCGCCGAGTCCGGCGGCCTGGGCGACGAAGTCGGCGCCGTGCAGGCGGGCACCGGGCAGGGCCGCGTACAGGTCCCCGGGGCGCACGGCCCGTGAGTCGTGCGTGATGCCCGAGATCTCGGCGGTCCCGAGGCGTCGGCCCCGAGCTGTGCGGCCAGGTCGCCCAGGGGTGTCGGGCGGGCCTGCTCCGGCCGGGGTGGGGCGTTTCGGTACTGATCAGCGTGTGGCACGGCGGTGAGCGTACCGGGCGCACCTGTGCGAGGCCAAAGAGCCCGGGGCCTCGCCGGAGTTCGATTTCCGGTTCCCGGAATGTGGGGTGATCGTTGTCACTGGTGCTCCCGGAGTGTCACGGGGTGGGTTCGAAGGTGACCGGCAGGCGGGCGGGTGCGCTGCCCGTCGGGGCGACGTGGAGGGTCTTGAGGGCGAACTCCATGACCTTCTTGTAGATGGGTCCGCAGATCTGGCCGCCGAAGTAGTTGCCCTTGGTGGGGTTCTGGATGGCGCAGTAGACGGTGATCTGCGGGTCGTCGGCGGGGGCGAAGCCCGCGAAGGAGGCGGTGTACCCCTTGTAGTAGCCGAGTTCGGGGTCGACGCGGTTGGCGGTGCCGGTCTTGCCCGCGACGCGGTAGCCGGGGATGGCGGCCTTGGTGCCGGTGCCCTCCCGGTCCTTGACGACGGACTCCAGCATCCGGGAGAGGGCCTCGGCGGTCTTCTCGCTGACGACCCGGGACTCCTTGGGCGCCGGGGCCGCCGTGAAGCGCCCGTCGGGGCCCTTGGTGCCGCGCACGAGGGTCGGTTCGATCCGTACGCCTCCGTTGGCGATGGTCGAGTACACGGAGGCGGCCTGCATGGCGCTGACGGAGAGGCCCTGGCCGAAGGGGATCGTGTACTGCTGCGAGGTGGACCAGTCCTGGGGCTTGGCGAGGATGCCGGGGGTCTCGCCGGGGAAGTTCAGGCCGGTGGGGCTGCCGATGCCGAACTTGCGCAGATAGGAGTAGAGGACCCGGTTGGCCTCGGCCTGGTCCTTGCCGAGCTGGCCGGTGGCGAGGATGGTGCCGATGTTGCTGGACTTGGCGAGGACGCCGTTGAGGGTCAGGTACCAGGTGATGTGGTCGATGTCGTCCTTGAAGAGCCGGTCGCCGCGGTGGAGCCGGTTGGGGACGGTGACGTGGGTGTCGGGGGTCGCCTTGCCCTCCTCCAGGACGGCGGCCATGGACATGACCTTGGCGGTGGAGCCGGGCTCGTAGGCGTCCTGGAGGGCGGCGTTGCCCATGGCGGCCGCGTTGGCGGCCGAGAGGTCGTTGGGGTCGAAGCCGGGGGCGTTGGCCATGGCCAGGACCTCGCCGGTCCGGGTGTTCTGCACGACGACGTAGCCCCGGTCGGCCTTCGACTTGCGCACCTGGTCGGTGATGGCCTGCTGGGCGGCCCACTGGATGTCCCGGTCGATGGTCAGCTCGATGTCGGAGCCGGGGACGGCGGGGGTGCCCTGGGAGCCCGCGGTCGGCACCTGGCGGCCGCCGGACTGGGTGAAGCGGATCTTGCCGTCCTTGCCGGCGAGTTCCGCGTCGAGCATGGACTCCAGGCCGCCGGCGCCGCGGCCCTCGGCGTTGACGTACCCGAGTATCCCGGCGGCCAGTTCGCCGTTCGGGTAGACGCGCTTGGTGCTGGGCTCGCTGAGGATGCCGCCGAGGAGGTTGACCCCGTTGCCGCCGACGGCCTGGGCCTTCTGCCCGTAGACCTTCTTGAGGTCCTTGATCTGGTTCCAGACCTGCGGGGTCCGCTTGCGGGCGAGCAGGGTGTAGCAGGACTTGGGGTGCGGAGCTTCTTCACGAGCTCGGCGGGTTCCTTGCCGAGGATCGGGGCGAGGAGCGCGGCCGCCTGCTCGGGGCGTCGGGGACCTTCGACTCCTCGGGGGTGAAGAGCTTGGGGTCGGCGGTGATGTCGTACGCGTCGACGCTGTCGGCGAGCGCGATGCCGTTGCGGTCGGTGATCTCTCCCCGCTCGGCGGAGAGCGTGTACTCCTGGAAGCGGTACTTGTCGGCCTTCGCGGCGTACGCGCCGGCGTCGACGGCCTGCACCTGGAGCAGCCGGACCACGAAGACCAGCATGACGAGGGTCAGCCCGAGCGCGATCAGCCGCAGCCGGGGCGCGGGCGGCCCAGCCGGATGTTCCGGGCCGGCCGGGCCGGGGCCTCGGCCCGGTCCGCTTCGCCGCCGGGCGCGGGGCGGGACGGGTCGGACGTGCTCCGGGCGTGCGGGCTCCGGCGGAGGCGGGCCGGGGACGTGCGGGCCCGGCGGGACCGGGGACGCGACGGCGCGGGGGCTCCTGGGAGGCACTGCTCGGTCACCTGGTTTCGTGGGGCTCGTGGGGCTCAGGTACCGGCACGGTCCGTGCCTGGCCGGCGCCGGAGGGCCCGGACCGGTGGCGCTCGCGCCGGTGGGCGCGGTGCCGGTCGGATTCGTGCCGGGGTTCGCCGGTGCCGTTGCGGTGGTCGCCGACGGCTTCGTGGGCTTCGGCCTGGGCTTCGGGGTCGGCTTCGGGGCGGTCGCGACCGAGGTTCGCCCAGGACCTTGCCGTCCGGGCCGAGGAAGGCGGGGCTGCCGCCCGGGACCATGCCGAGCCGGCGGGCCCGGCGCTCCAGGGCGTCGGGGGCCGCGTAGTCGTCGACGTCCCGCTGGAGCGCCTGCTCCTCGTCGGTGAGCTCGGTGGTCTTGTTCTTGAGCTCGTTCAGCTTGAAGGAGCCCTGGTTGAGGGCCGAGTTCAGCAGGAGCAGGCTGATCAGCCCGCCGCCGAGGAGGACGACGACGAGCAGGACGAAGGGGGTGCGGGCGGCCGAGCTGGGCCCCGACGGCATGAGCCGTCCGAGCCGCGCGGCCCGCCCTTTGAGGGGCCCCTTCGCCGTGCTCACAGGACGTCTTTCCGGATGCGCTCGACGCCCCGGAGCCGCGCGGGGGCGGCGCGCCGGTTCTCGGCGACCTCCTCCTCGGTGGGCAGCTCCGCGCCCCGGGTGAGCAGCTTCAGCCGGGGCTGGTACTTCTCGGGGACGACCGGGAGTCCGGGCGGGGCGGTGGTCGCCGCGCCGGCCGCGAAGACGCCCTTGACGATCCGGTCCTCCAGGGACTGGTACGAGAGGACGACGACCCGTCCGCCGACGGCGAGGGCCTTCACGGCCGCCGGGATCGCGTTCTCGACGGCTTCGAGCTCGCGGTTGACCTCGATGCGCAGGGCCTGGAAGGTGCGCTTGGCCGGGTTGCCGCCGGTGCGCTTGGCGGCCTGGGGCAGGAGTCGCGGATGAGCTCGACGAGCCGGGCGCTGTTGCCGAAGGGCTCCTTCTCGCGCTCGCGCACGATCGCGGAGACGATCCGCTTGGCCTGCTTCTCCTCGCCGTACGCGCGCAGGATCCGGACCAGCTCGCCCGCCGGGTAGGTGTTGAGGACCTCGGCCGCGCTGATGCCGGTCGTCTGGTCCATGCGCATGTCGAGCGGGGCGTCCTGGGCGTAGGCGAAGCCGCGGTCGGCCTCGTCCAGCTGCATGGAGGAGACGCCCAGGTCGAAGAGGACGCCGTCCACCTCGGGGATGCCGAGCCGGTCGAGGACCTCGGGCAGCTCGTCGTACACGGCGTGGACGAGGGTGGCCCGGTCCCCGTACGGGGCGAGCCGCTCGCCGGAGAGCCGCAGGGCCTCCTTGTCGCGGTCGAGGCCGACGAGCCGCACCTCGGGGAACCGCGCGAGCATGGCCTCGCTGTGGCCGCCGAGGCCCAGGGTGCAGTCGACGACGACCGCTCCGGGGCGCTCGATGGCGGGGGCCAACATGTCCAGGCACCGCTGGAGCATCACCGGGACGTGTCGGTCGTTGCTCAATGCGCCCTCTCAGAGCCGGCGCGGAGGCACGTACCGCGGGAGGGGCCGAGCCGTAGGTACCGCCGCACACACGGGGGGAGAAACCGCGGATACCGCTCGTTGTCTCCGTGAACTCCGCGTCACTTTAGTCCACGGGACGCGCCGGTCAATCAACCGACTGGCGCGCCGCGCGGCCTGGAGAGCGCCACCTGTGGATTAGCTCACAACCGGACTCGATGATGTCGTTTGTCCCCTTCTCACAGCGGGCCGGACGGGGGTGCGGCCCTTACCGTCGGAACCATGTCGACCTCCGCGCACCCCTCCGCCGACGCCATACGCACCGGCCCCACGGTCACCGACCGTCTCGTCGAGGCCAACGCACGTTACGCCGCCGACTTCACCGACCCGGGGATGGACGCGCGACCCGTGCTGCGCGTCGCCGTCGTCGCCTGCATGGACGCCCGTCTCGACCTGCACGCGGCCCTCGGCCTCGAACTGGGCGACTGCCACACCATCCGCAACGCGGGCGGCGTGGTCACCGACGACGTGATCCGGTCGCTCACCATCAGCCAGCGCGCCCTGGGCACCCGCAGCGTGATGCTCGTGCACCACACGAACTGCGGTCTCGAATCCCTCACCGAGGACTTCCGGCACGAGCTGGAGGACGAGGTCGGCCAGCGTCCGGCCTGGGCGGTCGAGGCCTTCCGCGACGTCGACCAGGACGTCCGGCAGTCGATGCAGCGGGTCCGGACCTCCCCCTTCCTGCCGCACTCGGACGACGTGCGGGGTTTCGTCTTCGACGTGACGACGGGCCTGCTGCGCGAGATCGATCCGGCCTGAACCAGCAACTTAAACCGCCAAACTCTGGCATTTCCCCCTCACTTGTCCGCTTGCAAGTGACAGGCCCGGCCACGCCAACAACAATGCTCGGACGACAGTTCCGAAAGGCCGAGGAGGGCCGGGGTGACGACCTATGACGATCGAGCGAGCCTCGCTGATCTGACCACCACTGCGGAGCGGGTCCGCCGTTCGGTGGAGAGCGTGATCGAGGGCAAGCCCGAGGTCGTACGGCTTTCGCTGACCGTGCTGCTCGCCGAGGGGCACCTCCTCATCGAGGACGTCCCCGGCGTCGGCAAGACCATGCTGGCCAAGACGCTGGCCCGGTCCATCGACTGCTCGGTGCGCCGGATCCAGTTCACCCCCGACCTGCTGCCCTCGGACGTCACCGGCGTGTCCGTCTTCGACCAGCAGCGCCGGGACTTCGAGTTCAAGCCCGGCGCGATCTTCGCCCAGATCGTGATCGGCGACGAGATCAACCGCGCCTCGCCGAAGACCCAGTCCGCGCTCCTGGAGTCCCTGGAGGAGCGGCAGGTCACGGTCGACGGCCAGACGTACGAGCTGCCCAGCCCGTTCATGGTCGTCGCCACCCAGAACCCGGTCGAGATGGAGGGCACCTACCCGCTGCCCGAGGCCCAGCGCGACCGCTTCATGGCCCGCGTCTCCATGGGCTACCCGAGCGCCGAGGCCGAGCTCCAGATGCTCGACGTGCACGGCTCGGTCTCCCCGCTGGACGACCTCCAGCCGGTCGCCCACGCCCACGACATCCTCAAGCTGATCGACGCCGTGCGCACGGTCCACGTCGCCGACGCCGTACGCCGGTACGCGGTCGACCTCGTCGCCGCCACCCGCACCCACCCCGACCTGCGGCTCGGCGCCTCCCCCCGGGCCACGCTCCACCTCGTGCGGGCCGCCAGGGCCTCCGCCGCGCTCAGCGGCCGCGAGTACGTCCTGCCGGACGACCTCCAGGCCCTCGCCGCGCCCGTCCTCGCCCACCGGCTGCTGCCGACGGCACAGGCCCAGCTGAACCGGCGCACCGCCGAGCAGGTCGTCCAGGAGATCCTCCAGCGCACCCCGTCCCGGCCGCGGGCCCCTCCGCCGGGCCGTCCGCCGGACCGCTCCACGGCCAGCAGCAGCCCGGCGCCCGGCGGCTGTGATGAGTGGCGCCGCCGTGCCGGACGGACAGCGGGGCGACGAGGACGACCGGGGCGGGCTGCGGGCCGCCCTCGGCGGTCTGACCACCCGCGGCCGTTCCTTCCTCGCCGCGGGGTGGCCGCCGCCGTCTGCGCGTACGTCCTCGGCCAGGCCGACCTGCTGCGCGTCGGGCTGCTGCTCGCCGCCCTCCCGCTGATCTGCGTCCTCGTGCTGCACCGGACCCGCTACCGGGTCGCCGCCTCCCGCCGCCTCACCCCCAGCGGGTGGAGACCGGCACCGAGGCCCGGGTCCAGCTGCGGATGGAGAACGTCTCCAAGCTGCCCACCGGCCTCCTGATGCTCCAGGACCACGTGCCGTACATGCTGGGGCCCCGCCCCCGCTTCGTCCTCGACCGGGTCGAGGCGGGCGGGCGGCGCGAGGTGTCCTACCGGGTCCGCTCCGACCTGCGCGGCCGCTTCCCGCTGGGCCCGCTCCAGCTCCGGCTCAACGACCCCTTCGGGATGTGCGAGCTGACCCGCTCCTTCAGCGCGTACGACACCCTCACCGTCGTGCCCAGGACCGAGGCCCTCCCGCCGGTGAAGCTCTTCGGCGAGGCCTCGGGGTACGGGGACGGGCAGTCCCGCTCCCTCGCCCTGGCCGGCGACGACGACGTCATCCCGCGCACCTACCGGCACGGCGACGACCTGCGCCGGGTCCACTGGCGCTCCACCGCCCGCTACGGCGAGCTGATGGTCCGCCGCGAGGAACTGCCCCAGCGGACCCGCTGCACCGTCCTCCTCGACACCCGCCGGATCGCCTTCCAGGGCGCGGGCCCCGACTCCGCCTTCGAATGGGCGGTCTCCGGCACCGCCTCCGCCCTCGTCCACATGCTGGAGCGCGGCTACGCGGTCCGGCTGCTCACCGACACCGGCAGCGCGATCCCCGGCGAGGGCGCCGAGGGCTTCGCCGGCTCGGCCCAGGACTCGGCCGAGGCGGCCGGTCTGATGATGGACACCCTCGCGGTCGTCGACCACTCCGAGGGGCGGGCTCTCCCGCGCCTCCGACGTGCTGCGCGGCGGCGGCGACGGACTGCTCATCGCCTTCCTCGGCGACCTCGACGAGGAGCAGGCGGCCCTCGCCGCCCGGATGCGCGGGCGGTCCGGCGCGGCCGTCGCCTTCGTCCTGGACTCCGGCACCTGGCTCACCGGCGGCGCGGTCGCCGGAGCGGTCGAGGACCGGGTGCGGCAGCTGCGGGAGGCGGGCTGGACGGCACTGGCCGTACCGCCCGGCGCCCCGCTCGCCGACCTGTGGCAGCAGGCGGCCGGACTCCGTCCGGAGACCGCCGCCGCCGACACCTACGGAGGATGGTCATGAGCGGCCGCACCCGGCTGACGCTCGCTTCCTGGGGCGCCACCCTGACGGCGGCCGGGGCGCTGCTCCCCCTGGTGAAGCCGGCGACCTGGATCTTCTCGGCGGCCTTCGTCCTCGCCCTGGTCAGCGGGGTGGGCGCGCTGGCCCGCCGGGTGCCGCTGGCCCGGCCGCTGACGCTCCTCGCCCAGACCGTCACCGCGCTCCTCGCGCTGACCCTGTTCTTCGCCCGCGAGCAGGCCCTCCTCTGGATCGTCCCGGGCCCCAGGTCTTCGCGCACGCCGCCGAGCTGTTCCGAGCGGGCGCCGAGGACGTGAGCCGGTACGCGATCCCCGCGCCCGACACCGAGGGCATCCGGCTCATGCTGGTCGGCGGCGTCGTCGCGATCGGGCTCCTGGTGGACGGCCTCGCGGTCACCTTCCGCAAGGCCGCCCCGGCCGGCCTGCCGCTGCTCGCCCTGTACTCGGTGGCCGCCGGTCTTTCCGGTGGCGGCGCGGGCTGGCTCTGGTTCCTCCTCGCGGCCTCCGGCTATCTGCTGCTGCTCCTCGCCGAGGGCCGCGACCGGCTCTCCCAGTGGGGGCGGGTCTTCGGCGGCGCCCAGCGCTCCGGCCGGCCCGGCTCCGCCGTCGCCGCCGGCGGCGGCACCGCCTTCGCCCCGGCCCGCACCGGCCGCCGGATCGGCGCCGTCGCCATGGGCGTCGCGCTCGTCGTGCCGTTCGCGCTGCCCGGCTTCTCCGGCGGTCTCTTCGGCGGGGGCGGCGAGGGAGCGGGGCTCCGGCAAGGGCGGCACGATCTCCGCCGTGAACCCGCTGGTCTCCCTCCAGAACAACCTGCGCCAGCCGGAGGACCGGGAGGTCCTGCGCTACCGGACCAACGCCCCCGACACCAGCGGCATGTACCTGCGGCTCGTCGCGCTCGACCAGTTCGACGGCACCTCGTGGAAGTCCTCGGTCCGCCCGATCGAGGACGTCCCCCCGCGACTGCCCTGGCCGGACGGCCTCTCCCAGAGCGTCAAGGTCACCGAGGTGACCAGCAACTTCGTCGCCTCCGACGCGTACGAACAGAAGTGGCTGCCCATGCCGTACCCGGCCGGCCGGGTCGACATCGACGGCCGCTGGCGGTACGAGCCGGCCGGCCGGATGCTCGTCGGCGACGACAAGCAGACCACCGGGGCGCCCGCTACCAGGTCGCCAGCCTGGACGTGCAGCCGACGGCCGAGCAGCTGGCGGCGCCGGGCCCGCCCGGAGAAGCTGCGCCGCGAGTACACCAAGGTGCCCGCGTCGCTGCCGGCCGACGTGCGGGCGACGGCCCTGACCGTCACCAAGGGCTCGCGGAACGACTACGAGCGGGCGGTGAAGCTCCAGGACTGGTTCGCCCGGGACGGCGGCTTCCGCTACGACGTCGACGTGGTGTCCGGCACCGGGGTGCAGGCGATCTCCCGCTTCCTGAAGGACAAGGAGGGCTTCTGCGTCCACTTCTCCTTCTCCATGGCGGCGATGGCCCGCTCGCTCGGCATCCCGGCGCGGGTGGCCGTGGGCTTCATGCCGGGCACGACGCAGACCGACGGATCGGTCTCCGTCGGCATCCGGGACGCGCACGCCTGGCCCGAGCTGTACTTCGAGGGCGCCGGGTGGACGCGGTTCGAGCCGACCCCCTCGCGGGGCTCCACCCCCTCGTACACCCGGGAGACCACGCCCTCGGGCACGGCCACCGGTCCCGCGCAGCCCCAGCCGAGCGCCTCGGCGCAGCCGTCCGCCGCGCCGACCTCCCGGAGAGCTGCACCCCGCAGATGAAGAAGCTCGGCGACTGCGGGCCGGACGCGACGGCCGCGGGCGCGTCCTCGGACGACTCGGGCCCGGACCTCCGGACGGTCCTCCTCCTGTCCCTCGCGGCCGTGCTGCTCCTCTCCCTCCCCTTCCTCCCCCTGTTCTGGCGGACGCGGGTACGGGCCCGGAGGCTCGGCCCCGACGCCGGCGCGCTCGGTCTGGGAGGAGATCAACGACACGGCCTGGGACCACGGGGTCGAGCCGGACGACTCCCTCACCCCGAGGAAGTCCGCCGCCCGGATCGTCCGCCTCGGCGAACTGCGCGGCGAGTCCGCCGACGCGGTGCACCGGGTGGCACGGGCGGTCGAGGAGGCCCTGTACGCGCCCCGGCCCCGGCCCGTCCCGGACCTGGCCTCCGAGGCCCCCGGGTCCACGCCGGCTTCCACGCCGCCGCCACCCCCGCACCCGCCTCCGCGCCCTCCTCGCGCCCCGCTCGGCGGCACGCCTCCGCTGGGCGGCGTCCGCCCGCTGGGCGTCATGGACGACCCGCTGGTCGAACCGCCGCCACGCGGTGACCACCCGAGCGACGTCGTTCCTCCGCCGCGAGGCCGGCTGACGGGACCTGCCCGTGAGGGCCCCGCCCCGCCCGCGACGGGGCGGGGCCCCTCCACGGACGGGCACGAAACGGATCGAGCCCCGCAGGAGCGCGGATGAGCGCCGACCTGCGGGCTCGGAGTCGGGGTGCGGGGCTACCGCTCAGGGGCCGTCAGTGGCCGCCGCCCTGCTGCTCGTCGCGGCGGCGCTGCCACCGCGTTTCGATCCGGTCCATCATGGAGCGTCGCTGCCGAGCCTGACGGCCGCCGGCCGTCCGCTGCTCGCCCGGCCGGGGCGCCTTGCGCCATCCGGTGACCGCCAGGACCGCGCAGCCCAGCATGACGAGGAAACCCACCACGCTGATCCAGATCTGCTGTGCGACCATTCCGGCCATGAGGAGCGCGATACCCACCAGGAAGCCGACGACTGCCTGGTAAACCCGTCGCCGGGTGTACGTACGCAGTCCGCTTCCCTCGAGCGCTGTCGCGAACTTGGGGTCTTCGGCGTACAGCGCTCGCTCCATCTGCTCGAGCATTCGCTGCTCGTGCTCCGAGAGCGGCACGGAGTCCTCCTAGTCGTCGGTCGCGGGGGCGACCGGTTTGCGGCCCTTTCAGGATAGGCAGGGAATCGCCCCCGTGAAACCCGCCCTCAATGCCGAATAGCCAATCCGGGCCGCCATGCGGATCGGTTGCTGAGGCGTTGATTCCCCAGCCCCTCGTCCGTCATGCCGGATGGTGTCCCCCGATCATACGGGGCGGAGCCCCACATCGGGCGGGCTGTGGCGCACTCCATCGAACGGGTGGCCGTCCTGCTCAGGCCCGCTTCCCGCCGAGAACGTGCAGCTGGGTGGCGATGGCCTGGAAGGAGGGCAGCTCCGCCGCGGCCGCCTCCAGCCGGAGGAGGGCCTCGGCGGCCCCGGGCTCGGTGTCGACGAGGGCGCCGGGGACGAGGTCGGCGAAGACCCGGACGCCGTGCACGGCGCCGACCTCCAGGCCGGCCGCCTCGGCGAGCTCGGCGAGCTGCTCGGCGGTGAAGCGCCGGGGCACCGGGTCGCCGGTGCCCCAGCGGCCCGCCGGGTCGTCGAGCGCGTGCCGGGCCTCGGTGAAGTGGCGGCGAGGGCGCGGGCGAGGACGGCGCCGCCGACCCCGGCGGCGAGCAGGCTGAGGCTGCCGGCGGGGCGGAGCGCGGCGGCCGCGTTCCGCACGCCCTCGGCGGGGTCGTCGACGTACTCCAGGACGCCGTGGCAGAGCACGGCGTCGTAGGAGTCGCGCTCGACGACGTCGAAGAGGCCCCGGATGTCTCCCTGGACGCCAGTGACGAGGTCGGCGACGCCGGCCTCGGCGGCCCGGCGGCCCAGGGCGAAGAGCGCGTTGGGGCTGGGGTCGACGACGGTGACGCGGTGGCCGAGGCGGGCCACCGGCACGGCGAAGTTCCCGGAGCCGCCGCCCGTGTCGAGGACGTCGAGGCTGTCCTTCCCGGTGGCCTCGACCCGGCGGTCCAGGGCCTCTTTGAGGACGTCCCAGACGACGGCGGTACGCAGGGAGGCGCGCGACGGGCGCGACGACGCCTCACGGCCGAAGACAGGGGAAGGGTCCGGCACGGCTGTTGACTCCTCGGTGACGGGTCTGGACGCTCCCCACCCTATGGCCTCGTCCTGCCCTTTCGGATCATCCCGGGCTCCCGTCGGTCCCGGGCTGCCGGGGCAGTACCGGCCGGAGGTCGAGCAGCCGCTCGACGAGGCGCAGGAAGTGCCCGGCGTCCCGGAACAGGTCGTCGGCCTCGCGTCGGGTGACCGCGCCGCTGATGCCGGCCTCGGCGCGGGCCCTGCGCGGGGCCCCGGCGGCGAAGAGGGCGCTCCACTCGGTCAGCTCGGGGGCGAGGTCGGGGAGGAGCTCCCAGGTGCTCCTTATCCGCTGCCGGTGGCGGGGCCGGGTGTCGGGCCTGGCGCGGGCGGCGAGGACGGCGGCGCGGCGCGCAGGGCGGCGAGGTGGGCGGTGGCGTACCGCTCGTGGGGGCGGTCGAGGACGGCGGCCTCGGCGAGTCCGGCGTGGGACTTGGCGAGGAGGTCGAGGGCGGCGGGCGGGGCGGCGGAGCGGCGCTGGACGGGGTGGATGTCGGAGCCGGGTCCCGTCTCCCCGGGGTGGGACGGCGGCGGGGCGCGGCTGCTGCGGAAGGGCTGGCCATGACGAGCCTCCTGTCGTCGCGTGACGGCGCTGTGGCCGTATGTGTTCATCGTGTCGTGCCCCACTGACAATCGCGCTGACCTGGGGTTTTGCCTGAACTCCCGTACAGGGTAACTTTGAACTGACTGGTCAGTTCAAAAGGGAGTGGGGGTGAGTCCGTGGGCGCGAAAACCGAGGAGCAGCCGCACGGCGCCGCCGTCGTCGCGGACGGCTTCGGACTGAAGGGGCCGCGCGGCTGGGCTTTCCGGAAGGTCTCCTTCCGGGCGGAGCCGGGGGCACTGGTGGCGATCGAGGGCCCTTCGGGCTCGGGCCGCACCTGTCTGCTGCTCGCGCTCACCGGCCGGATGAAGACCAAGGAGGGCCACGCCGAGGTCGGCGGTCTCGCCCTCCCCCGCAAGATGGCCGCCGTGCGCCGGATCACCGCGCTCGGCCAGGTCCCGGGCGTCAGCGAGCTCGACCCCGCCTTCACGGTCGCCGAGCACCTGCGCGAGCGGGCCCTGCTCCAGCGCCGCTACGACGGTTCCGTACGGGCGCTCCTGCGGCGCCCGCCGAGCGCGCGGCGACGTCCCGGGCCCGGATCGACGAGGCCGTCGCGGCCGCGGGTCTGGACCTCGACGCCCTGCCGAAGGGCGAGCGGACCTCCGTGCGGGACCTGGAGCGCCTCGAAGCGCTGCGGCTCTCGATCGCCCTGGCCCTGATGGGCCGTCCCCGGCTGCTCGCCGTGGACGACACCGACCTGAAGCTCTCGGACGCCGACCGCGCCGAGGCCTGGGCGCTGCTGCGCTCCGTGGCCGCGTCCGGGACGACGGTCCTCGCCGTCTGCAGCGAGGCCCCGAGGACGCCCTGCGCATCACGACGCTCGCCGGCGACGGCACCGCCGGGGACCCGGCCGCCACCGGCACCGGCACCGCCACCGGCACCGCGGAGGACACCGCGCCCGGCGCCGCCACCGCCGCCGAAGCCCCGGCCACCGCCGGGGACACCACCGCCGTCGGGGAGACGGCGACCGGCGGCACCACCGACACCACGACCGAGGAGGGGGCGGCCGATGCGCTCGCCGAAACTGGCCGCGCTTGAGCTGAAGCGCTTCGGCAGGGGAAAGCTGCCGCGCGCCGCGCTCGTCGCGATCCTGCTGCTGCCCCTGCTGTACGGCGCCCTGTACCTGTACTCGTTCTGGGACCCGTACAGCAGGCTCGACAAGATCCCCGTCGCCCTCGTCAACGAGGACCGGGGCGCCACCGCCGGCGGCAAGAAGATCAACGCCGGTGACGACATCACCGAGGGGCTCCTGGAGAGCAAGACCTTCGAGTGGCACCAGGTGAGCGACGCCGAGGCGCGCAAGGGCGTGGAGGACGGGACGTACTACCTGTCCCTGACCATGCCCGGCGACTTCAGCACCCGCATCGCCTCCAGCTCCGGCGACTCCCCCGAGACCGGCGCGCTCCAGGTGCGGACGAACGACGCGAACAACTACATCGTCGGCTCGATCTCCCGGACGGTCTTCTCCGAGGTCCGCAGCGCGGCCTCCACGAAGTCCTCGCGGAGCTTCCTCGACAAGATCTTCATCTCCTTCTCCGACCTCCACGACGCCACCGCGAAGGCCGCCAAGGGCGCGGCCGACCTCAAGGAGGGCGTGGACAAGGCGAAGAAGGGCTCCAAGAGCCTGTCGGACGGGCTCACGGACGCCAAGACCGGCAGCGGCGACCTGGCCACGGGCCTGAAGAAGCTCGACAAGGGCGCCAAGGACCTGGAGAACGGCTCCCGCAAGGTCGCGAACGGCACGCAGGCCCTCGCCGACAAGGTGAACGGCACCGCCGACAAGGTCCGCCCGTACCTGGCGAACAACGGCAAGTCGATCCGCGACACCGCCCGGCTCGTCTCCGACTCCGCCACGGCCGCCCGCCACGACCTGGCCGACCTGGTGAAGCGCGCGCCGCTGGTCCGCTCCGCCGCCCACAAGGCCGACGACGGCCTCGTGCGGCTCCACCGCGAGCTGTGCGTCGACGCCGCCCCCACCACTCCCCCGCTCGACCCCCAGGTCTGCGCGAAGCTCAAGGAGGCCACGGTCACCGCCGGCGACGTGGCCACGATCGCCGACGACGTGCACGAGCTGACCAAGGGCCAGACCGATGACCTGAAGACCCTGGACGCGCGCCTGGCCACGCTCGTGAAGCAGGCCGACGAGCTGGCCGCCCGCGCCCCGCACCTCGACGAGGACGTCGAGGGCGCCATCCGGAAGATCAACGAGCTCAACGCGGGCGCGCGAAAGGTCGCGGCGGGCGCGGACCAGCTGCACACCGGCATCACGCAGGCGAAGACCGGTTCGGTCAGCCTCGACACCGGCGTCGGCAAGCTCAAGAAGGGCGCGGGCGCCCTGGACGGCGGCCTGTTCAAGCTGGCCGACGGTTCGGGCACCCTCGCCACCGGTCTGAAGGACGGGGTCGGCCAGATCCCCGACTACGACCAGCAGGACCGCGACCGGCGCACCGAGGTCATGGCCGACCCGGTGAAGCTGGCCTCCCAGTCCCTGCACAAGGCGCCCAACTACGGCACCGGTTTCGCCCCGTACTTCATCCCGCTCTCCCTCTGGGTCGGCGCGATGGTCGCGTACATGATCATCCAGCCGCTGAACCGGCGCGCCCTCGCGGCCGGCGGTTCCGCCTGGCGGATCGCGCTGGCGGGCTGGCTCCCGGTGGCGGCGATCGGCGTCCTCCAGGTCGCGGCCCTGATGTCGGTGCTGCACTGGGGCCTCGGCCTCCAGATGACCCGGGCCGCCGGCACGATCGGCTTCCTCGCCCTGGTCACCTGCTGCTTCGCCGCGATCATCCAGTGGCTCAACGCCCACTTCGGCGCGGCGGGCCGGATCCTGGTGCTCGCGTTCCTGATGCTCCAGCTGACCTCGGCGGGCGGCACCTACCCCGTCCAGACCAGCCCGGCCTTCTTCAACGCCGTCCACCCGTTCCTGCCGATGAGCCACGTGGTCGAGGCGCTGCGCCGCCTCATCACGGGCGGCGGCCTCGGACCGGTCTGGCAGGCCTGCGCGGTCCTGGCGGCCTTCACCGTCGGCGCCCTGGCCCTGACCGCCGTCACGGCACGCAAGAAGCAGGTGTGGACGCTGGACCGGCTCCACCCCGAACTGTCGCTCTGAACCTGTGAGAATCGACGCCATGGACAGCAGCAGCACCCGACGCCAGGCCACGCGAACGAAGCTCTACGAGGCGGCCGTCACCCTCATCGCGGAGCAGGGTTTCTCCGCGACGACGGTGGACGAGATCGCCGAGCGGGCCGGCGTGGCCAAGGGCACGGTCTACTACAACTTCAAGAGCAAGACCGAGCTCTTCGAGGAGCTGCTGCGCCACGGTGTGGCGCTGCTCGCCGCCTCCCTGCGCTCGGCGGCCGAGGAGACCACCGAGCGCGGCGGGAGCCGGGTCGACGCGCTGGACGCGATGATCCGGGCGGGCCTCGTCTTCATCGACCGCTACCCGGCCTTCACCCAGCTGTACGTGGCCGAGCTCTGGCGCACCGGACGCGCCTGGAACTCGACCCTCCTGGTGGTCCGTCAGGAGGCCGTCGCGGTGGTGGAGGGCGTGCTGCGCGAGGGGGTGGCGGCCGGTGAGCTGAGCGACGAGATCGACGTCCAGCTGACGGCCTCGGCCCTGGTCGGGATGGTGCTCGTGGCGGCGCTCGACTGGCAGGCCTTCCAGAGCGAGCGTTCGCTCGACGACGTGCACGCGGCGCTGTCCCGCCTGCTGCACGGCCGCGTCGGCGGCCGCTGAGACACGGGAAACGCCGGTGCGGCGAGGCTCGATCCCCGAGCCTCACCGCACCGGCCTCTCGCGCCCCGTGCCGGCAGGTGCGCGGCCCCGTTCCGCAGCCCCGTGCCGGCGGTACCGGAGCCGCGCCCCTTCCGTGGGCTCCACTCTCCTCCCGCCCGCACCGGCCCCATCCGCGCACCTACTCATCTCGGCCCCTAGGTACGGATACTCAGACCTGGCTACGATCACGGGCGTGTCCGTACTCCCCCTGGTGTTCACCAGCGGCTGGGCGAGCGGGATCAACGCGTACGCGGTGGTCCTGCTGTTCGGCCTCTTCGGCGCGACCGGGCTGACCGACGAGGTGCCCGCGTCCCTCCAGCGCACCGACGTCCTCGTCGCGGCGGCCGTGCTGTTCCTCTGCGAGGCGGTGGCGGACAAGATCCCGTACGTCGACTCGATGTGGGACTCCGTCCACACGGTGATCCGGCCGGTCGCGGGAGCCGTGGTCGCCGCCCTGCTCGCCGGGCAGAGCGGTTCGCTGCCGGAGCTGGCGGCGGGTGCGGTCGGCGGCTCGACGGCCTTGCTCAGCCACTTCGTCAAGGCGGGGACGAGGCTGGCGGTCAACACCTCGCCGGAGCCGTTCTCGAACATCGCGCTGAGCCTCGCGGAGGACCTCGGGGTGGCGGCGATCGTCACCTTCGCGCTCTTCCATCCGGTGGCGGCGGCGGTCGTCGCGGGCGTCCTGCTCCTGGCGGGCCTGGCGATACTGCTCTTCCTCGCCCAGCGGATCCGCCGCGGCTGGCGGCGCTGGTCGCGGCGCCGGGAGGAGAGACGGCTCGCCGCTTCGGGGCGCGCCCGCGGGCCCAGGCGCCGCGGGACGACGGCTCGGACCGCTTCTGACCGTGCCCGGCCTGCCCTCCGGCGGTGCCGGAGGGGCCGGATAGGCTCGCCCGCATGGCACGGATTGTGGTGATCGGCGCGGGACTCGGCGCCATGGCGGCGGCGGCGCGGCTCGCGGTCGCCGGACACGCGGTGACGGTGTACGAGAAGACGTCGACGTACGGCGGCGCGGTCGGCCGCTTCGAGCGGGACGGCTTCGCCTTCGACACCGGTCCGGGCTGCTGCACCTGCCGGCCGTCTACCGGGACCTGTTCGTGAAGACCGGGAAGAAGCCGCTGGAGGAGTGCGTCGCGCTGACGCAGGTCGATCCGGCGGCCCGTCACGTCTTCGCCGACGGAACCCGCGTCGACCTGCCGAACGCCTCCCGGGCCGGCACGGTCGACGCCCTGGACGCGGCGCTCGGCGCGGGCGCGGGCGCGCGCTGGGGCGACTTCCTGACGCGGGCCCGCGAGGCCTGGGACCGGACCCGGCGCCCGCTCCTGGAGGAGCCGCAGCCGGCCGACCGCAAGGCGCTGGCCCGCGAGCCGTACCCGGCGCCCAGGGCGGGCTTCCTGCGCCGCCCGACGACGAAGCTCGCCCAGGTGGGCGCGCGGGAGCTGCGCGACCCCCGGCTGGTCGCGCTCCTGGACTCCTACGCGGAGGCGTACGGGATCCCGGCGTCGGCCGCCCCGGCGTCGGCCGCCGTCCTGCCGTACATGGAGCAGACCTTCGGCAGCTGGTACACGGCCGGGGGCATCCGGGCGCTCGCGGACGCGGTGTACGAGCGGTGCCGGGAGCGGCGCGTGGAGTTCGTCTTCGACGCGCCCGTGGACGAGGTGCTGACCGAGGCGGGCCGGGCCGTCGGGGTCCGGCTCGTCTCCGGCGACACGGTGGGGGCGGACCACGTGGTGGCGGGCGCGCCGGTGCCGTCCCTCTACCGCGAGCAGGTCCTCCCCTGGGAAAGCGGCGACGAGTGGCCGCCCTTCGCGCACGGGGCCACCGGGCGTCTGACGGTCCTGCTGGCCCTGCGCGGGGCCCGCGAGGAGGGGGCCGTGCACCGCACGGTCGTCCACGGGGACGGCGACCGGCCTACGGTGACCGTCCTGCGGCCCGACGACCCGGAGTTGCGGCCCGACGCGGAGCACGAGTCGGTGACGGTCTCGGCGAGGGTGGACCTCGGCTCCGAGGAGGACCGGTCCGCCCTCGCCGACCGGATGGTCGAGGCCGCCGCCCGGGCGGTGCCGGGGCTCGCCGAGCGGCTGCTCTGGCGCGAGGTGCGCACCCGGAGCACGTCCGGGCCGCCACCGGTGCCGCCGAGATCCTCCCCGCGCTCGCGGACGCCGCCGGGACCCACCTCCCGGCGGCGAACGTCTCCCCCGTTCCCGGGCTGTACTTCGCGGGCGGCTGGTCGCACCCGGGCGGCGGCCTCGCCCACGCGGGCATGTCGGGGGCGCTGGTGGCCGGACTCATCGTGGAGGGCGCGGACTTCCGCGGCTCCCGGTAGGCCCAGGGCCCGTCCGCCCCTACGCGCGGTACTGCTCGTCCGGGTGCGGCTGCTCGTAGCCGTACGGGGCCTGCGGCTGCTGCGGGGGTGGTCGGTGTCGCGCTGCTGCGGGACCCAGACGCCGCCGGGCGGGGTGTCGTAGGTGTACGAGGGGGCGTAGGGGTCGTTGTAGTACGAGCCGTACTGCTGGCCGTCGGTGCCGGGGCCGATGTACGGGTCGGAGTAGGCGGCGTACTGCTGCTGTCCGGCGGCGGTGCCGTAGTCGTAGGCCGGCTGCTGCTCGTAGCCGGGCTGCCCGTAGGAGGGCTGTTCGTGGCCGGGCTGCTGGTACCCGGACGCGTAGGGGTCGTACGGCGTCCCGTAGCCGGCGGCGTCCTGGGCGGTGGTGTCGTAGACCCCGTACCGGCCGGTGTCCTCGGGCATCGGCTGCGGCTCGTAGACCGCGGTCGTCTCGGCGGCGGTCTCGGGGTGCGGCTCGTGAGCGGGCCCGTCCTCCGTGTCGTACGCGGAGTCCACGGTGTCGTACGAGAGCTCGGTGACTTCGAGGGTGGCTCCGGCCCCGGCCGGCGGGGCGGCCTTGCGGCGGCGGCTCTCGCGGGGGCTCCCGCCGATCGCCCAGCCGGTGGAGAAGCCGCGGCGGAAGGAGAGCGTCACATAGGTCTGGCCGACGGCGAAGGCGACGGCCCCGGCGACGATGACGAGGACCGAGGGCAGCAGGACGCCCACGACGACGCCGAGGAAGCCGCCGAAGGCGAGCAGGCGCCAGCGCAGCCGCGCCTTGTACTGGAGGAGCACCTCCCCCAGCAGCCACAGCGCGACCACGCCGAACGCGATGTAGAGGACCGTCCACCCCATGCCCCGCCGCCCCTCTCCGCGGTCACCGCCGCGGGTCGGGGCGGGTACGACCGGTCACGACTGCTGGTGCAGTCCGAGATTCTCGTAGATCTCGAGCGTCGCGGTGGAGCTGTTGAGCGTGATGAAGTGCAGTCCGGGGACACCCTCGGAGAGCAGACGCGCGCAGAACTCCGTCGCGAACTCGATACCGATGGAGCGTACAGCGGCGGGATCGTCCTTGACGGCGAGGATGCGCTCTTTCACATCCGCGGGGAAGACGGCGTTGCTCAGCTGGGGCAGCCGGTCGAGCGTCTTCACGTTCACGACGGGCATGACCTCGGGGATGATCGGGGTCTCGCAGCCCGCCTTCTCCACGCTGTCGCGGAGCCGCAGGTAGTTCTCCGGGTCGAAGAACATCTGGGTGATCGCGTAGTCGGCGCCCGCGCGGCACTTGTCCACGAAGTGCCGGATGTCCGTGTCCCAGTCGGTGGAGCGGGGGTGCATCTCCGGGAAGGCGGCGACGCCGACGCAGAAGTCTCCCGACTCCTTGATCAGCCGGACGAGGTCGGCGGCGTACTTCACGCCCTCCGGGTGCTCGACCCACTCGCCCAGCGGGTCGCCCGGCGGGTCGCCGCGGACGGCGAGCATGTTCCGGATGCCCGCGTCGGCGTACTGGCCGAGGATGTTGCGCAGTTCGGCGACCGAGTGGTCGACGGCCGTGAGGTGGGCGACGGGGGTGAGCGTGGTGTCGGAGGCGATCTTCTGGGTGGCCTTGACGGTGCCGCCGCGGGTGGAGCCGCCGGCGCCGTAGGTCACGGAGACGAAGCTGGGTCCGACCGCCTCGACCCGGCGCATGGCGTTCCAGAGGACCTGCTCGCCCTTCTCGGTCCGGGGCGCGTAGAACTCGAAGGAGTACGACGTCTCACCGGCCGCGAGGATCTCGCGGACGGTGCGCGCACGGTCCGAGCGGACGGAAGCGGTACCAAGGGCCATACGGGCAGGTTAGACGGGGGGCGGGCGGCCGCGTAGACGGCGTCCGAGTAATGGACACCTTTTCGGACAACTTTCGGATGTGCGGTGCGCCACGCGGCGCGGCCCGAGCTCCCCTCCGGACCCGGGTCAGGCTTCGGCGCGCTCGCGGACGCGCTTGGCGAGGGCGGCCGCCGCGGCGGCCGGGTCGGCGGCCTCGGTGAGGGCGCGGACGACGACGATCCGGCGGGCGCCCGCGTCCAGGACCTCGTCGAGGTTGGTCTCGTCGATGCCGCCGATGGCGAACCAGGGCCGGTCCTGGGCCAGCTCCGCCGCGTACCGCACGAGGCCGAGGCCCGGCGCGTACCGTCCGGGCTTGGTGGGGTGGGCCAGCAGGGGCCGGTGCAGAAGTAGTCCACGCCCGGCTCGGCGGCGGCGCGCCACCTCGCTCTCGGCGTGGCAGGAGCGGCCGATCAGCACCTCGTCGCCGAGGATCGCGCGGGCGGCGGGCACGGGCAGGTCGCCCTGGCCGAGGTGGAGGACGTCGGAGCCGATGGCGTGGGCGACGTCGGCCCGGTCGTTCACCGCGAGGAGCTTGCCGTGCCGGCGGGCGGCCTCGGCGAAGACGGCGAGGTGCTCCAGCTCCTCACCGGCCTCCATGCCCTTGTCGCGGAGCTGGACGACGTCCACGCCGGAGGAGAGCACGGCGTCGAGGAAGGCGGGCAGGTCGCCCTGGCGCTTCCGGGCGTCGGTGCACAGGTAGAGCCGGGCGTCGGCGAGCCGCTCACGAGGCGTGGACATGGGTGGGTTCCCCCCGTTCGTGTCGCCGGTGCCCCGGCGGCCGGGCCGTGAGGGCCCGGCCGCCGCGGCACCCGCGGTGGTGTCTTCGGTGGCTGCGCGCGTCAGAGGGCGAGCGCCTGGGCGCGGCGCTTCACCTCCGTGCCGCGATTCTCGTTGAGGGCCTGCGCGGGGGTGCCGGGCAGGCTCTCGTCCGGAGTGAAGAGCCACTCCAGCATCTCCTCGTCGGTGAAGCCGTCGTCCCGCAGGACGGTCAGCAGCCCGACGAGGCCCTTGACGATCTTGTCGCCCTGGATGAAGGCGGCGGGGATCTGCAGGACCTGTTCTCGCCACGGCGGACGGCGATGAGCTGGCCGTCCTTGATCAGCTGCCGCACGCGCAGCACGTCGATGTCGAGCATCTCCGCGATGTCGGGCACGTAGAGCCAGGCGGGGACGAGCGCATCGATCTTCACGTCAATCTCGGTCACGGGACAAGCCTGCCATCCCGGACCGACAGCCGGTAGCCGGGCCCTACCGGACCGCCGCCTTCAGGGGGACGGAGGGGTCGGCGGCGCGCTCCGGGTCGACGGGGACGGCGGCCTCGATGAGCTTGCGGCCCTGGGCCAGGTCGCGGGGGCGGCCGACGGCGAGGAGGGCCACCGGCACCGCGTCGCGCAGCCAGAGCACGGACCAGACCTCGTCGGCCGGGTCGCCGCGCCACAGCAGCCGGTCCGCGCCCGCGTGGTGGCCGGCGTACTGCACGAAGCGGCCGAACTGCTCGGACCAGAAGTACGGCACCGGGTCGTAGGGCGCGTCGGCGGCCCCGGTGATCGCCGCGGCGACCGCCCGGGGCCCTGGAGCGCGTTGTCCCAGTGGTGGACGAGGAGGCGCTCGCCGTAGCGGGCGGAGGGGAAGGAGGCGCAGTCGCCGACGGCGTACACCCCGGGCAGGGAGGTGCGCAGCCGGTCGTCGGCGGTGACGGCGCCGCTGGGGTCGAGGGCGATGCCGGAGCCGGCGAGCCAGTCCGTGGCAGGGCGGGCGCCGATGCCGACGACGACGGCGTCGGCGGGCAGTTCGCGTCCGTCGGCGAGGACGACGCGGCCGGGTTCGACGGTGCGCACGCGCGCGTGGGTGAGAGTTCGGCGCCGTTCGCCCCGTACCACTCGGCCATGGGGCGGCGACCTCGGCGGGCAGCGCTCCGGCGAGGGGAGTTCGGCGGCCTCGACGACGGTGACGGCGCAGCCCGCCTCGCGCGCGGCGGTGGCGAACTCGGCGCCGATCCAGCCGGCGCCGACGACCACGACGGAGTGGCGGCGCTCCAGGACGGGCGCGAGGCGCACGGCGTCGTCGAGGGTCCGCAGCAGGTGGACGCCGGGGACGCCCTCGGTGCCGGGCAGGGTGACGGGCCGGGCCCCGGTGGCGAGGACGAGGACGTCGTAGGCGACGGGGCCGGTCTCGGTGTCGATCTCGTGGTCGGCGGCGCGCAGCCCGGTGACGTCCAGGCCGAGGCGGAGCTCGATGCCGAGGTCCTCGAAGCCGATCTCGAAGGCGGAGTCCTCGGCCTTGCCGAGGAGGATCGCCTGGAGAGCGGCGGCCGGTCGTAGGGCTGGTGGGGCTCGGCCCCGATGAGGGTGACGGGGCCGGTGAAGCCCTGCTCGCGCAGGGCGACGGCGGTCTGGACGCCCGCCATTCCGGCGCCGACGATCACGACGTGCTGCTGGGCCTGCTTCTGCTCGCTCACTCGACCACCTTACGTATCTGACGGTCCGTCAGGAAGGGAGGGGTCTGTGGCCCCCCGGAGACGCGGGCTAGTCTGGCGGACGTAAAGCACTCGCGGGAGCCCGGACGACCGGGCTGAGAGGGAGGCTGGGACGGCCTCCGACCGTACGAACCTGATCCGGGTCATGCCGGCGAAGGGAGGGGCTGGACGCCCATGCGTTCTTCCGATGTCCTGAGGTCCGACGTCCTCGTGGTCGGGGCGGCATCATCGGCCTGGTCACGGCCTGGCGGGCCGCGCAGCGCGGACTGCGCACCGCCGTCGTCGACCCGGACCCGGGCGGCGGGGCCGCGCGGGTCGCGGCCGGGATGCTCGCCGCCGTCACCGAACTCCACTACGGCGAGGAGACCCTGCTCGGGCTCAACCTCGCCTCCGCGGCGCGCTATCCCGCCTTCGTCGCCGAACTGGAGGAAGCCGCCGGCCACGACGTCGGCTACCGCGCCTGCGGCACCCTCGCCGTCGCCCTCGACGCCGACGACCGGGCCCACCTGCGCGAACTGCACGCCCTGCAGACCCGCTGCGGGCTCGTCTCCGAGTGGCTCAGCGGCCGCGAGTGCCGCCGCCTCGAACCGATGCTGGCGCCCGGCGTCCGGGGCGGACTGCGGGTCGACGGGGACCACCAGGTCGACCCGCGCCGCCTGGCCGCCGCGCTGGTGACGGCCTGCGAGCGGGCCGGGTGGTCTTCCACCGGGCCCTCGCGGAGCGCCTGGCGGTCGTCCGCGACCGGGCCCGCGGGTCCTCCTCCCCGGCGGCGAGGAGCTCACGGCCGATCAGGTCGTGCTCGCCGCCGGCAGCCTCAGCGGCCGCCTCGCGGGCGTCCCCGACGAGGTCCTGCCCCGGTCCGCCCGGTGAAGGGCCAGGTCCTGCGGCTGCGGATCCCCGCCCCGTACGCCCCTTCCTCTCCCGCACCGTCCGGGCCGTCGTCCGCGGCAGCCACGTCTACCTGGTGCCCCGCGAGAACGGCGAGCTCGTCGTCGGCGCCACCAGCGAGGAACTGGGCTGGGACACCACGGTGACGGCGGGCGGGGTGTACGAACTCCTCCGCGACGCCCACGAGCTGGTCCCCGGCCTCACCGAGCTGCCGCTCACCGAGACGCGCGCCGGACTGCGCCCCGGCTCCCCCGACAACGCCCCGCTGCTCGGCCCCACCGCCCTGCCCGGCCTCCACCTGGCCACCGGCCACTACCGCAACGGGGTGCTGCTCACCCCGTCACCGGCGACGTCATGGCGGAGGCCCTCACCACGGGCGCCCTCCCCGACGAGGCGCGCCCCTTCACCCCCGCCGTTTCTCCCCGTACGTCAGGAGCAGCCCGCATGAACGTGTCCGTGAACGGAGAGCCCCGGGTCCTGACGGGCCCCTCTCCCTCGACGCCCTCGTCGCGACCCTCACCACGGCCCCGTCCGGGGTCGCCGCGGCGCTCAACGAGACGGTCGTCCCGCGCGGCGAGTGGGCCACGACGGTGCTCGGCGAGGGCGACCGGGTGGAAGTCCTCACGGCCGTGCAGGGAGGCTGAGCGATGTCCGACGACGTCTTCACCCTCGGTGGCGCGGAGTTCTCCTCCCGCCTCGTCATGGGCACCGGCGGCGCCCCCAGCCTCGACGTCCTGGAGCGCTCCCTCCTCGCCAGCGGTACGGAGCTGACCACGGTCGCCATGCGGCGCCTGGACCCCACCGTCCAGGGCTCCGTCCTCTCCGTCCTGGAGCGCCTCGGCATCCGGGTCCTGCCGAACACGGCGGGCTGCTACACGGCGGGCGAGGCCGTCCTCACCGCCCGGCTGGCACGGGAGGCGCTGGGCACGGACTGGATCAAGCTGGAGGTCGTCGCGGACGAGCGGACCCTCCTCCCGGACGGCGAGGAGCTCCTCGCCGCGGCCGAGACCCTCGTCGACGACGGCTTCACCGTCCTCCCCTACACCAACGACGACCCCGTCCTCGCCCGGAAGCTGGAGGACGTCGGCTGCGCCGCGATCATGCCGCTCGGCTCCCCCATCGGCTCCGGCCTCGGCATCCGCAACCCGCACAACTTCCAGCTCATCGTGGAACGGGCCGGGGTCCCGGTCATCCTCGACGCCGGAGCGGGCACCGCCTCGGACGCGGCGCTCGCGATGGAGCTGGGGTGCGCGGCGGTGATGCTGGCGTCGGCGGTGACCCGGGCGCAGGAGCCGGTCCTGATGGCGGCGGCGATGCGGCACGCGGTGGAGGCGGGACGGCTCGCGCACCGGGCGGGCCGGATCCCCCGCCGGCACTTCGCGGAAGCCTCCTCCCGCGGAGGGCCGGGCGGCCCTGGACCCGGAGCGCCCGGCGTTCTGACCCCGCCGCCCGGTGGTGCCGCGCGTCACAGGTGCGCTGCAGTCGGGGACGGAGGCACGGGTCCCCCGTCCCCGGCTCGTAGACTCGGCCCGTGGACACGACCCTTCAGGACCCCCTCGTCGGGCGGCTGCTCGACGGCCGCTACCGCGTCGACGCGCGCATCGCCGTCGGCGGGATGGCCACGGTCTACCGGGCCGTGGACACCCGCCTCGACCGCGTCCTCGCGCTCAAGGTGATGCACCCCGCCCTCGCCGCGGACGCCGCCTTCGTGGAGCGGTTCATCCGCGAGGCGAAGTCCGTCGCCCGGCTCGCGCACCCGAACGTCGTCGGCGTCTTCGACCAGGGCGCCGAGGGCGCGTACGTCTACCTGGCGATGGAGTACGTCGCCGGCTGCACCCTCCGCGACGTCCTGCGCGAGCGCGGCGCCCTGTCGCCCCGGGCCGCGCTGGACATCCTGGAGCCGGTGCTCGCCGCGCTGGGCGCCGCGCACCGGGCCGGCTTCGTGCACCGGGACATGAAGCCGGAGAACGTCCTGATAGGGGACGACGGCCGGGTGAAGGTCGCCGACTTCGGTCTCGTACGGGCCGTGGGCTCGGCGACGGCCACCACCGGCGCGGTCCTCGGCACGGTCTCGTACCTCGCGCCGGAGCAGATCGAGCACGGCACCGCCGACACCCGCGCCGACGTGTACGCCTGCGGGGTCGTGCTGTACGAGATGCTGACCGGCGGCAAGCCGCACGCGGGCGACACCCCCGCCCAGGTGCTCTACCAGCACCTGAACACCGACGTCCCCGCCCCGTCCGCCACCGTCCCGGGCTCGCCCCGAGCTGGACGAGCTGGTCGCGGCGGCCACGGCCCGCGACCCCGAGCTCCGCCCGTACGACGCCGTCGCGCTGCTCGCGCTGCTCCGGGAGGCCCGCGCCGGGCTCGGCGACGAGCAGCTGGACGCGGTGCCCCGTCGGCGCGCTCCGAGGCCCGCGACACGGCCGAGGACCGGACGAGCGTGATCGCCCGCCCCGTACCGGCGGCGGCCGAGCACACCAGCCGGCTGCCCGCCCCGAGGCGCCGCCCGCCGCCCGCCGGCGGCCCCGCGCGGACCGCTCCTCATCGTCGCCGCCGTGCTGCTCGCCCTCGGTCTGGGCGCGGGCGTCTGGTACATCAGTTCCGGCCAGTTCACCCGCGTCCCCGCCGTCCTCGGCCAGTCCGAGGCCGCCGCGACGAAACGTCTCACCGACGCCGGGCTGGACGTCGGCGACACCAAGCGCGCCTTCAGCGACGTGTACGAGCGCGGCACGGTCATGGCCGTCGACCCCGCCCCCGGCGAGCGCGTCCGGGGCAACGCCACGGTCACCCTCACCCTCTCCCGCGGCCCGGAGATCGTGAAGGTCCCCAACCTCAAGAACAAGCCGCTCGCGGAGGCCAAGCGCACCCTGGAGGACGAGGGCCTCGCCCCCGGAGTGATCACCTACGCCTTCAGCGACTCCGTCGGGCAGGGCTCCGTGATCAGCACCGATCCCGAGCCCGGCACCGAGCGCGCCCCCGACTCGGCCGTCGCCCTGGTCGTCAGCAAGGGCTCCCCGATCGACGTGCCCGACGTCAGCGGCGAGAGCGTCGCCGACGCCACGGCCGCCCTCCAGGAGGAGGGGCTCACCGTGAAGGTCGCCCCGGAGCGGATCAACTCCCCCGAGGCCGCCGGCACCGTCGCGGCCCAGTCCCTCGCCGGGGGCAGCCGGGCCGCCGAGGGCGACGTCATCACCCTCACCGTCTCCAAGGGCCCCAAGCTCGTCGAGGTCCCGGACGTGACGGGCGAGTCGACCGACGACGCCCGGACGGCCCTGGAGGACGCGGGCTTCGAGGTCGAGGTCAAGAAGTCCTTCCCCTACCTCGGCGACACGGTCGCGAGCCAGTCCGTCGAGGGCGGCGGAACCGCGCCCGAGGGCTCCACCATCACCCTCACGATCAAGGGACTCTAGAAACTCATGCGCAACCCCGTCGGCGGCCATGTCCCCGTGGCCGGCGGCCTCGCCACCGTCGGCCTCGGCTACGCCCGCGAGCTCGCCGCCGAGACCGTGCAGGTCTTCGTCGCCAACCCGCGCGGCTGGGCGACCCCGGTCGGCAACCCGGCCCAGGACGAGCGGTTCCGGGCCGAGTGCGAGGCCGCGTCGATCTCGGCCTGGGTGCACGCCCCGTACCTGATCAACTTCGGCTCCCACACCGAGGCCACGGTGGAGAAGTCGGTGGAGTCGCTGCGGCACTCGCTGCGCCGGGCCCGGGAGATCGGCGCGAAGGGCGTCGTCGTGCACACCGGCTCGGCGACCGGCGGCCGCCCCCGCGAGGTGGCCCTCGCCCAGGTGCGGGAGCGGATGCTGCCGCTCCTCGACGAGCTGACGCACGAGGACGACCCGGACCTCCTCCTGGAGTCGACGGCGGGCCAGGGCTTCTCGCTCTGCTCGCGGACCTGGGACTTCGGCCCGTACTTCGACGCGCTCGACCGCCACCCCAAGCTGGGCGTCTGCCTCGACACCTGCCACATCTTCGCCGCCGGACACGACCTGGCGGGCCCGCACGGCGCGGCGCGGACCCTCGACCTGCTGGTGGAGACGGTCGGCGAGGGCCGGCTGAAGCTGATCCACGCCAACGACTCGAAGGACGTGGTGGGCGCGCACAAGGACCGCCACGCGAACATCGGCGCCGGTCACATCGGCGAGGAGGCCTTCCTCGATCTCCTGCGCCACCCGGCCACCGAGAACGTGCCGCTGATCATCGAGACCCCGGGCGGCAAGGAAGGACACGTGGCCGACATCGAGCTCCTGAAGAAGCTCCGCGAGCGCCGAGGATGATCATTTCCCTTGAGGAATACCCTAGGGGGTATACGGTTCCTGATGACGACAGAACCGCGTACCCGAGGCTGGGGGCACCTCATGCAGCACGAAGCGCACGCACACCACGACCATTCCGGCCACGAGGGGCACCAGGGGCACGAGGGCCACGAAGGACACGGCGGCCACGCAGGGCACGAGGGTCACCACGACCACGCCGGCCACCAGGGTCACGAAGGCCACCACGCCGGGCACGACTCCCACGCCGGTCACGACGCTCACACCGGCCACGACGCCCACGCCGGGCACCACCACACCCCCGGTGGCACCGTCTCCTGGTCCATGGCCGCCCAGGCCACGCTGCACTGCCTCACCGGCTGCGCCATCGGCGAGATCCTCGGCATGATCGTCGGGACCGCGTTCGGCTGGAACAACATGCAGACGATGATCCTCGCGATCATCCTGGCGTTCTTCTTCGGCTACGCGCTCACCCTGCGCGGCATCCTCGCCGCCGGCGTCGACTTCAAGACGGCCTTCAAGGTCGCCCTCGCCGCTGACACCCTCTCCATCGCCGTGATGGAGCTCATCGACAACGGCGTCATCGCCCTCTGGCCCGGCGCCATGGACGCACACCTCGACGAGCCGCTGTTCTGGATCGTCCTGGCCATCTCGCTCGCCGTCGCCTTCGTGCTCACCACGCCGGTCAACAAGTGGATGATCGGCCGCGGCAAGGGCCACGCGGTGGTCCACCAGTACCACCACTGAGCAGCACCACCACCGAGGAACCGCCGCACCGCCGCACCACCACCGGGACGGTCCGGAGCCGCTACAGCTCCGGGCCGTCTCCCGGTTCCTCCTGGTACGAGTAGCGCTGCTCCGTCCACGGGTCACCGAGGTTGTGGTAGCCGCGCTCCTCCCAGAAGCCCCGGCGGTCGGCCGCCATGTACTCCACGCCCCGGACCCACTTGGGGCCCTTCCAGGCGTACAGGTGCGGGACGACGAGCCGCAGCGGGAAGCCGTGCTCGGCGGTGAGCAGCTCCCCGTCCTTGTGAGTGGCGAAGATCGTGCCGTCCGCGGCGAAGTCGGAGAGCCGCATGTTGGCGCTGTAGCCGTACTCGGCCCAGACCATCACATGGGTGACGTGGGGCGCGGGCGGGCGAGCTCCAGGACCGTGCGGGCGGGGACACCGCCCCATTCGGCCCCGAGCATGCTGAATTTCGTGACGCAGTGCAGATCGGCCAGGACCGTGGAGAACGGGAGGGCCGAGAACTCCTCGTGGTTCCAGCAGCGCTTGTCGCCGTCGGCCGTCGCCCCGAAGACGCGGAACTCCCAGCGGTCCGGCTTGAACTTGGGGACGGGCCCGTAATGGGTGACCGGCCAGCCGCGCTGGATCCGCTGCCCCGGCGGAAGATCCGACGAAAGGTCCGGCGAACGATCCGGCTGACCCGCTTCCCGGTGTACTCCGCTCTCCGGCTGACCCATGTCCTCCATGGTGACAGACGGCGAGGGGTGGTCATGACCAGGCGACCACCGGGGCGGCTCGATTGGGGCAACTCCCACTAAGCCTGCACTTACTGGACGCCCCCATGCGGGGTGCGAGGATGCGGCCATCCCGCCCGGTGACGGGGTGGACACGTAGCGTGGAAGGATCCTGAAGCGATGCAGGGCGACCCCGAGGTCCTCGAGTTCCTCAACGAGCAGCTGACCGGCGAGCTGACGGCCATCAACCAGTACTGGCTGCACTACCGCATCCAGGACAACAAGGGGTGGACGAAGCTCGCCAAGTACACCCGCGAAGAGTCCATCGACGAGATGAAGCACGCGGACAAGCTGACCGAGCGCATCCTGATGCTCGACGGCCTGCCCAACTACCAGCGGCTCTTCCACGTGCGGGTCGGTCAGACGATCACCGAGATGTTCCAGGCGGACCGCCAGGTCGAGGTGGAGGCGATCGACCGCCTCAAGCGCGGGATCGAGGTCATGCGCGCCAAGGGGGACGTCACGTCCGCCAACCTCTTCGAGGAGATCCTCGCCGACGAGGAGCACCACATCGACTACCTGGACACGCAGCTGGAGCTGATCGAGTCCCTGGGCGAGGCGCTGTACATCTCGACGCTGATCGAGCAGCCCAGCTGAGGACCTTAAGTCCCTACGCCGCTTCCCGGAGCTCCGCGACCGCCTCCGTCGCCAGGGCGGGCATGCCCTGGTCCACGAGCTCGCGTCGCGGGCAGTTGCCGCGCCCGAGAATGGCCTGAATGCGACGGACGCAGGAGCCGCAGTCCGTGCCGGCCTTGCAGGCGGAGGCGATCTGGCGCGGCGTGCAGGCGCCCGCGTCCGCGTGCTCCTTGACCTGCTTCTCCGTGACACCGAAGCATGAGCAGACGTACACGCGGTTCACCTCCCGCCGAGATCGTTAAGGCTAACCTAACCTTACCCGGCACTCCGGAGGCGCAAAAGCCTCTGATACGACGATGGGGCACGGATCACAGGATCCGTGCCCCATCTCCGTAGGAAGCTCCCTACTGATCGCGGTACATCTCCGCCACCAGGAAGGCCAGGTCGAGCGACTGGCTGCGGTTGAGCCGCGGGTCGCAGGCCGTCTCGTAGCGCTGGTGCAGGTCGTCGACGAAGATCTCGTCGCCGCCGCCCACGCACTCGGTGACGTCGTCACCGGTGAGCTCGACGTGGATGCCGCCCGGGTGGGTGCCGAGCGCCTTGTGGACCTCGAAGAAGCCCTTGACCTCGTCGAGCACGTCGTCGAAGCGGCGGGTCTTGTGGCCGGAGGCCGCCTCGAAGGTGTTGCCGTGCATCGGGTCGGTGACCCAGGCGACGACCGCGCCGGAGGCGGTGACCTTCTCGACCAGCTCGGGGAGCTTGTCGCGGACCTTGTCGGCGCCCATGCGGACGATGAAGGTCAGCCGGCCCGGCTCGCGGTCCGGGTCGAGGCGGTCGATGTAGGTGAGCGCCTCGTCCACCGTGGTGGTCGGGCCCAGCTTGATGCCGATCGGGTTCGCGATCTGCGAGCAGAACTCGATGTGGGCGTGGTCGAGCTGGCGGGTGCGCTCACCGATCCAGACCATGTGGCCGGAGGTGTCGTACAGCTTGCCGGTGCGCGAGTCCGTACGGGTCAGGGCGCCCTCGTAGTCGAGCAGCAGCGCCTCGTGGGAGGCGTAGAACTCGACGGCCTTGAACTCGGCCGGGTCGGTGCCGCAGGCCTTCATGAAGTTCAGGGCGTTGTCGATCTCGCGGGCGAGCGCCTCGTAGCGCTGGCCCGAGGGGGACGACTTCACGAAGTCCTGGTTCCAGGCGTGCACCTGGCGCAGGTCGGCGTAGCCACCGGTGGTGAAGGCGCGGACCAGGTTGAGCGTGGAGGCGGAGGCGTTGTACATCCGCTTCAGCCGCTCGGGGTCCGGGACGCGGGCCTTCTCGTTGAAGTCGAAGCCGTTGACCGAGTCGCCGCGGTAGGTCGGCAGGGTCACGCCGTCACGGGTCTCGGTGCCCTTGGAGCGGGGCTTCGAGTACTGGCCGGCGATGCGGCCGACCTTCACGACGGGCACGGAGGCCGCGTAGGTGAGGACGGCGCTCATCTGGAGCAGCGTCTTGAGCTTGGCCCTGATGTGGTCGGCGGACACGGCGTCGAAGGCCTCGGCGCAGTCGCCGCCCTGGAGCAGGAACGCCTCGCCACGGGCGACGGCTCCCATCCGGGCGCGCAGCTGGTCGCACTCGCCGGCGAAGACGAGCGGAGGATACGACTCGAGGTCCGCGATCACATCGCGCAGAGCCTCGGCATCGGGGTACTCGGGCTGCTGCGCCGCGGGCAGGTCTCGCCAGGTCGCCTTGGCGACGGCGTGGGATTCAGCGTTCACGGTCACAAGCACAACATTACGGGTTCTTCGTCCACTCCTGTCCCTCTGCCCAGTGGCTGAGACGCGCGCCCGAAATGTCGGCGGGCGATCTTCGCCCCTCCGGGTGGTGTTACCCTGCGGCGCGTTTCACAAGAACACAGTCGAACCACAGGGGTGGGCGTGACCCAGAGGCACCGCAGGGACCGCAAGAAGAAACGACTCTTGTACGGAACGGCGGCTGCGGTCGTCGCCACGGCGGCCATCGGCACCATCGCGGTCGCCTCACCGAGCCTCCTCGGCACGGCGGGCGACGGCACGTCCGGTGGGGACGCTTCCCTCCAGTCGCAGTTCGCAAACGCGGCGCGCGAGTTCGACGTGCCGCAGAGCGTGCTGATGGCGGTGTCGTACCGCCAGACGCGGTGGGAGTCGCACGAGGGGCAGCCGAGCGTCGCCGGCGCGTACAACGTGATGGGTCTGACGAAGGTCGACCCGGAGGACGTCGAGGACCCGACCGAAGGCCTCGCCCACCTCCTCAACGGCACGGGCGACCCGTCGATCGACAAGAAGTTCGACAAGAAGAAGGTCCTGGCGTCCCTCCGCAAGAAGTCGGTCGACACCTCCGACCCGAAGCTGCACACCCTGGACAAGGCCGCCGAGCTGATCGACGCCTCGACCGACGCCGTCCAGAAGGACAGCGCCGACTCGATCCGCGCGGGCGCCGCGCTGCTCGCGGAGTACCAGAAGCAGGCGGGCGCGGAGCTGTCCGACGACCCGGGCGCCTGGTACCCGGCCGTGGCCCGCTACAGCCAGTCCGACCGCAAGGAAGCCGACCTCTTCGCGCAGCGCGTCTTCACGTCCATCAAGACGGGTGAACGGGGGACCACCGCCGACGGCGAGCAGGTCGTCCTGCCGGCGGACCCGTCGGTCGAGCCGGTCAAGCCGTCGAACGTGCCGCTGGCGGCGAGCTTCGCGAGCACGACCGAGACTCCGGCGGTCGAGTGCCCCACCACGGTGGCCTGCACCTTCATTCCCGCCCTGTACTCGGAGGAGCACGGCAACTACAACATCGCGAGCCGCACCAAGAACGGCACCGGTGGCTTCGACGTCCGCCAGATCGTCATCCATGACGTCGAGGGCACCCACGACGCCGCCGTGAGCGTCTTCCAGACGCCGGACGCGTGGGCGAGCGCGCACTACATCGTGCGCGCCGACGGTCGTGTGACCCAGATGGTCGAGACCAAGAACGAGGCGTTCCACGCCAACAACAAGACCATCAACATGCACTCGATCGGCATCGAGCACGAGGGCTACGCCATCAAGGGCGACGGCGGCTGGTACACCGAGCCGCAGTACGAGGCCTCGAAGAACCTCGTGAAGTTCCTGGCCGACAAGTACAACGTCCCGCTGGACCGCGAGCACGTCATCGGGCACGACGAAGCCCCGAGCGTCCACGACGGCCTGATCCAGGACCACTGGGACGCGGGCCCGTTCTGGGACTGGAACCACTTCATGCAGCTGCTCGGCGCCCCCACCGGCGTCGGCAACGCGGGCGGCCTCCTCCAGGCCGGCCAGCTGGTGCGGATCGTGCCTCCGTTCACCTCGGCCAACCAGCAGGCGATGAAGTACACGGAGGCCGGCGTCACCAAGACGACCGTCCCGCTCCCGGTGAACTTCGGTTACCTGTACTCGGAGCCGGTGGCCGACCAGACCAAGGCGCTGACCGACCCGTACTTCTCCTCCGGCTGGCAGTTCGGCTCCAACTGGGCGAACAAGGTCACGGCCGGCAGCACCCACGTCGTCGCCGAGTCCCGGACCGACTGGACCGCCATCTGGTACGGCGGCAAGAAGGCCTGGTTCTACAACCCCGGCGGCCAGTACACGGCCCCCGCGGGCGTGAAGACGGCGATCACCGCCAAGGGCACCGACCCGGTCCCGGTCTACGGCCGCGCCTACCCCGAGGACGCCGCGTACACCGGAACCAACGTCCCGGTACAGGCGAGGAACGGCGAGTCGCTGACGAAGTACAGCCTCCCGGCCGGGCAGCTGTACACGAAGGCGGGGGACGCCGTCGCGGGCGACTACTACTCCAGCGCGTTCAACGCGGACGGCACCCGGGTCGTCGGCACGACCAACGTCTTCATCCCGATCCGCTACAACCACCGCCTGGCGTTCGTGAAGGCGAGCGACGTCAAGGAGGTCGCCACCGCGGCCGCCGTCCGTACGGACAACCGCTACAACCTCCTCGCCCGTGACGCCTCCGGCGTCCTCTGGCAGTACCAGGGCAGCGGCGGCGCCGCCGCGCCGTTCCTGACGAAGTACAAGGTCGGCGGGGGCTGGCAGATCTACAACGCCGTGACGCCGCTGACCGCGCTGCGGGCGGACGGGACGGGGGACGCCGTGGCGCGGGACGCGGGCGGAGTGCTCTGGTACTACCAGGGCAGCGGGAACCCGTCCGCGCCGTTCAAGGCGCGGCTGAAGACCGGCGGGGGCTGGCAGATCTACGACAGGATCATCGGGGTCCGTGACCTCACCGGGGACGGCAAGCCGGATCTGATCGCCCGCGAGAAGTCGGGGGTCCTGTGGCTGTACAAGGGCACCGGCACGCCGGCGACGCCGTTCGCCCCCCGGGTGAAGATCGGCACCGGCTGGCAGATCTACAACGACATCGTCAGCACCGGTGACCTGACCTCCGACGGCAAGCCGGACATGATCGGCCGGGACGGCACCGGCGCGCTGTGGCTGTACAAGGGCACGGGCAGCGCCACCGCCCCGTACGCCGCCCGCGTCAAGGTCGGCAGCGGCTGGCAGATCTACAACAGCATCACCGGTCCGAGCGATCTCACCGGGGACGGCAAGGTCGACTTCGTCGCCCGTGACGGGGCCGGCGCGCTGTGGCTGTACAAGGGCACCGGCAGCGCCACGGCCCCGTATTCCGCCCGTGTGCAGGTCGCTGCGGGCTGGCAGGCCTACAACCTGATCTTCTGATCGGAATCGGCCCGTTCGGCACCCCCGGGGTCCGTTCCGCACCGTCCACGGTGTGGAACGGACCCCGTTCCCGTGTCCGGCTGGGTTACAGTGCTCGCATGTACGCGCACTCGAACCAGAACTGGTGGTGGACCGCTCATCCGGCGGCCCACTGATCGCGCGTACACCGACTGACTCGCGAAGGCCGCCCGAGGGGCGGCCTTTCGTACCCGGGCCGTTCCTCCTCTCCGTACTCCACCCGGAAGGAACGACACGTCCCATGGACCTCTCCCGTCTCCTCGACGACTCCTGCCCTCCCTTCGCCCTGCTGCGCCGCCGCACCCCCGGCCGTGACCACGACACCGTCGAGGTGCTGATCGGCCGGGTCCACGAGGCCGAGCGGCTCGCGGAGCTGCCCGTGGGTCCGCTGCCGACGCTCGCGCTCGTGCCGTTCCGGCAGATCCGGGAGCGCGGCTTCGACGTGCGGGACGACGGCACCCCGCTCTCCGTGCTCGTCGCCGACGAGGCGTACGAGCTGCCGCTCGCCGAGGCCCTGGCCGCGCTGCCCGCCCATGACGTGCGGGTGGAGGGCGGCGGGTTCGACGTCTCCGACGAGGAGTACGCGCGGACCGTGCGGCGCGTCATCGAGGAGGAGATCGGCTCCGGCGAGGGCGCCAACTTCGTGATCCGCCGCACCTACACCGGCGAGATCCCGGGCTTCGGACGCGCCGACGCCCTCGCCCTGTTCCGGCGGCTGCTCGCGGGCGAGCGGGGCGCGTACTGGACGTTCGTCGTGCACACCGGGGACCGGACGCTCGTCGGGGCGAGCCCCGAGGTGCACGTCCGGATGTCGGGGGCACGGTCGTGATGAACCCGATCAGCGGCACGTACCGCTACCCGGCCGGGACCGCCCCGACCCCGAGGACCTGCTCGACTTCCTCGCCAACCGCAAGGAGACCGAGGAGCTCTCCATGGTGGTGGACGAGGAGCTGAAGATGATGTGCACGGTCGGCGACATGGGCGGGGTGGTCGTCGGGCGCGGCTCAAGGAGATGGCCCACCTCGCGCACACCGAGTACGAGCTGCGCGGCCGGTCCTCGCTGGACGTGCGGGAGGTGCTGCGGGAGACGATGTTCGCGGCGACCGTGACCGGCTCGCCGGTGCAGAACGCCTGCCGGGTGATCGAGCGTCACGAGGAGGGCGGCCGGGGGTACTACGCGGGCGCCCTGGCGCTGCTCGGCACGGACGCGAGCGGGGCGCAGACCCTGGACTCGCCCATCCTGATCCGCACCGCCGACATCGCCTCCGACGGGCGGGTGCGGGTGCCGGTGGGCGCCACGCTCGTGCGGCACTCGGACCCGGAGGGCGAGGTCGCGGAGACCCACGCGAAGGCGGCGGGCATCCTGACCGCCCTCGGCGTGCGGGAGGGGCGGCCGCGCGACGAGGCCTGGTGCCGCCGCGGCTCGGCGAGGACCCCGGGTGCGGGCCGCGCTCGACGCGCGCCGCGCGGACCTCGCCCCTTCTGGCTGAAGATGCAGGTCAGGTCGGCGGAGCTGGCCGGGCACGCGCTGGTGATCGACGCCGAGGACACCTTCACGGCGATGCTGGCGCACGTCCTGCGCTCCTCGGGCCTCGACGTGTCGGTGCTCCGCTACGACGAGCCGGGGCTGCGGGAGCTGGCGCTCGCCCACGAGGGCCCGGTCGTCCTGGGGCCCGGTCCGGGCGACCCCTCGGACGCCTCCGACCCGAAGATGCGCTTCCTGCGCGGCCTGACGGCGGAGCTCGTACGGGAACACCGCCACGGCCTGCTCGGCGTCTGCCTCGGGCACGAGCTGATCGCGGCCGAACTCGGCCTGGACATCGTCCGCAAGCGGACCCCCTTCCAGGGGGCTCAGCTGCGGATCGACCTCTTCGGGCAGGAGCAGACGGTCGGCTTCTACAACAGCTTCACGGCCCGCTGCGACGACCGGACGGCGACCGAGCTGGCGCTGCACCGCATCGAGGTGAGCCGGGACGCGGAGAGCGGTGAGGTGCACGCCCTGCGCGGGCCGGGCTTCGCCGGGGTCCAGTTCCACCCGGAGTCGGTGCTCACGACGGACGGGGCCGCGCTGACGGCCTCGCTGCTCGCCGGTGTGCTCGTCTAGGAGGCCCTCGGGACCAGGACGTTCTCGCCGCGCCGCCCCGCGGCGTAGTCGAGGACGTTCTGGACGGTGGTGTCGATGATCTGGCCGACCGCGTCGGCGGTGTAGTACGCCTGGTGGAGGTGACCACCACGTTCGGGAAGGTGACCAGGCGGGCCAGGGTGTCGTCCTCGACGACCTCCAGGGACTTGTCGAGGAAGAAGAGCCCGGCCTCCGCCTCGTACACGTCGAGGCCGACGCCGGTGAAGCGGCCGGCGCGGAGCTCCCCGACGAGGGCCTCGGTGTCGATGAGGCCGCCGCGGCTGGAGTTCACCAGGATGGCGTCGTCCTTCATGGCTCTGAGGGCGGCGGCGTCGACGAGGTGGCGGGTGGCCTCCATGAGCGGGACGTGGAGGCTGACGAGGTCGGCCTCGGCGAGGAGCCGCTCCTTGTCGACGTACTTCATGCCGAGTTCCACGCAGGCGGGGTTCTCGGCGACGTCCCAGCCGAGGAGGTTCATGCCGAAGCCGTGGGCGATCCGGGTGAAGGCCTCGCCGATCTTGCCGGTGCCGAGGACGCCGACGGTACGGCCCCGCAGGTCGCGGCCCATCAGTCCGTCGAGCCGGAAGTCGAAGTCGCGGGTGCGGTTGGAGGCGCGGACGATCCGGCGGTTGACGGCCAGGGCGAGGGTCCAGGCGAACTCGGCGACGGAGTACGGCGAGTAGGAGGAGACCCGGGCGACGATGAGGCCGAGGCGTTCGGCGGCCTCCAGGTCGATGTTGTTGAAGCCGGTGGAGCGCTGGGCGATCAGCTGGGTGCCGCCGGCGGCGAGGGTCCGCAGGACCCGGTGGTTCAGATCGGCGTTGACGCTGGTGGAGACGGCCTCGTGGCCGGCGGCGATGGGGGCGGTGTCCTCGTCGAGGAAGACGCTCAGGCAGCGGACCTCGTGGTGTCCCTCGAAGGCCTTCTCCAGGAGGGGCCGCTCGTCCGCCTGCACGCCGAATGCCAGGATTTCCACGGATTTCCCCTCAACGTCACGATGGGCCGTACATGCGTGAATATACGGCCCCTCGTGACGCCCGGCCGCCTCAGGCGTCGTCGAGACCGCGCTCGATGGCGTACCGGACGAGCTCCACCCGGTTGTGCAGCTGGAGCTTGCCCAGGGTGTTCTGGACGTGGTTCTGCACCGTGCGGTGCGAGATGACCAGCCGCTCGGCGATCTGCTTGTAGCTGAGCCCCTTCGCGACGAGCCGCAGGACCTCGGTCTCGCGCTCCGTCAGCTGCGGGGCCTTCGGCTCGTCGGTGCCGGCCGCCGGGGCGGGCTCGGAGGCGAGCCGGCGGTACTCGCCGAGGACCAGCCCGGCCAGGCCCGGGGTGAAGACGGGGTCGCCGAGGGCCGTCCGGCGCACCGCGTCGATCAGCTCCTCCGTACTGGCCGACTTGAGGAGGTAGCCGGTGGCGCCGGACTTGACCGCCTCCAGGACGTCGGCGTGCTCGCCGCTCGCCGAGAGGACCAGGACCCGCAGCTCGGGGCGGCCGCCGACGAGCTCCTTGCAGACCTGGACGCCCGGCTTGACCGGCAGGTTCAGGTCCAGGACGAGGACGTCGGGTCCGGCCGCGACGGCGCGGCGCACGGCCTGCTCCCCGTCGCCGGCGGTGGCGACCACGTCGAAGCCCGCCTCGGCGAGGTCGCGGGCGACCGCGTCCCGCCACATCGGATGGTCGTCGACGACCATCACCTTGATCCGCTGCTCGCTCACTTCTCCCCTGCCTTCCCCCGTGGGACCTTCAACTCGACTTCCGTGCCCTGGCCGGGGACCGAGATCAGTTCGGCCGAACCGCCCAGGTCCCGCAGTCTCCCCGGATGGACAGGGCGACGCCCATCCGGCCCTCGCCCCAGGCCTCCGCGAGGCGGCCCTCCGGGATGCCGGGGCCGTCGTCCCGGACGGTGACGATCACCTCGTCCGGCCAGTCCTCGATCAGGATCCACGCGCGCGCGTCCTCCCCGGCGTGCACCCGGACGTTGTCCAGGGCGACGTCGACGGCGATGGTCAGCTCACGGGCGGTGGGCGCGGGCAGCAGCACCGGGGCGCCCGGCTCGGAGAGGGTGACCTTGGCCCCGGCGCGCGGGGCGAGCAGGGTGCGCAGGTCGACGGGCGCGTCGTCGTCGGGCTCGTCGTCCACCTCGACGACCCGGACGAAGGCGCCCTCGGACTCGTCCTCGGAGACCAGGCTGGGCCGGGTGAGCCCGCCCGCGACGAGGGTGCGGAGGGCGATCTCCTGCTCCCCCGCCATCCGGCCGAGCTCGGCGGCCTCGCCGCCGAGCGCCGTGCCGCGCCGCTGCACCATGGCGAGGACCTGGAGGACGCTGTCGTGGATGTCGCGGGCGAGCCGCTCCCGCTCCCGGGTCGCGGCCTCGATCTCCAGGGCGCGGGCGAGGGTGCGCTCGGAGGCGCGGGCGACCTCGACGACGTAGCCGATGGCGATGGAGGCGACCCAGACGAGGAGCACGTTGTGGAAGGTGTCCTGGCTGGGGTGCCCGCGCTCGACGATGTTGGCGACGGCGACCAGGGAGGAGGCGACCCCGGCCCAGCGCCAGCCGCCCTTGAGCGCGAAGGCGAGGACGGAGCCGGCGGTCCATATCGACGGCAGGGTGGGGCCGTCGGACGACTGGGCCTGGGCGTCGGCGAGCGGGGTGAGGAGGATGCCGGTGAGGGCGACGGCGAGGTCGGCGACGAGGAAGCGCTTGGTGCAGCTCGCCGCGTTCGCCACCCTGGGGAGGGTGACGAGGGTCCAGACGCACAGCACCGCCAGATAGGCGACGGCGATCCAGGGCCGCTCGTACCGCTCCCGGCCGAACGCGAAGATCAGCACCGCGTAGACCATCGTCAGGACGCGGTAGCCGGTCAGCGCCCGCCACAGCGGCTGCTCGACCGACATGCGCACGACACGCTCGCGCCTGGCCATCTTCCCCACCCCCCGAAAACCCCTCGCGGGGACTTACGCGCCGGACTCTTCCCGAGCGGCGATCTCGGCCTTGACGGCCTCCTTGGCCGCCTTCTCCGCGTCCGCGATCTGCCGCTTGGCGGCGGTCGCGTAAATGTCGACGTACTCCTGGCCGGACAGCTTCATGATCTCGTACATGACCTCGTCGGTCACCGAGCGGAGGATGAAGCGGTCCCCCTCCATGCCCTGGTAGCGGGTGAAGTCCAGCGGCTTGCCGATCCGGATCCCCGGGCGCATCAGCTTGGGGACGACCTTGCCGGGCGGCTGGATCTTCTCCGTGTCGATCATGGCGACCGGGATCACGGGCGCGCCGGTCGCCAGGGCGACGCGCGCCAGACCGCCGGGCTTGCCCCGGTAGAGGCGGCCGTCGGGCGAGCGGGTGCCCTCGGGGTAGATCCCGAAGAGCCCGCCGCCCTCGATGACCTCGATGCCGGCCTTGATGGCCGCCTCGCCCGCGCCGCGGGCACCCGAACGGTCCACCGGGAGCTGGCCGACGCCCTTGAAGAAGGCGGCGGTGAGCTTGCCCTTCACCCCGGGGGTGGTGAAGTACTCGGCCTTGGCGATGAAGGTGACCTTGCGGTCCAGGACGGCGGGCAGGAAGAAGGAGTCCGAGAAGGACAGGTGGTTGCTCGCGAGGATCGCGGGTCCCTCGGCGGGAATGTTCTCCAGGCCCTCCACCCAGGGCCGGAAGGCGAGCTTCAGGGACCCTCCGAGGGAGAACTTCATTGCGCCGTAGATCAACTCGCCATGCCTTCCGTGTGCCGTCGTCACGACTTTATCCCTTACCGGAGTACGGCCCCCGCTACGGCCCTGGTCGGTGTCGGTCCGGTCGCGTACCGTGAAGGTCCCTTCCCGTACTCCGTCCGCTCCGGCGCACCCGAAGGCGCCGGAGTCGCAACCGAACAGGAGACCCCGGTGCCGGTCCTTCCCGGAGCCGAGCCCTACCGCCATGAGGGCGGAGAGGTCGGCGTCCTTCTCTGTCACGGATTCACCGGTTCCCCGCAGTCGATGCGCCCGTGGGCCGAATACCTGGCCGAGCGCGGCCTGACGGTGTCGGTGCCGCTGCTGCCCGGCCACGGCACCCGCTGGCAGGACATGCAGCTCACCACCTGGCACGACTGGTACGCGGAGGCCGACCGGGCCCTGCGCGAGCTCCTGGAGCGGTGCCGGACCGTCTTCGTCTTCGGTCTGTCCATGGGCGGGGCGCTCACGCTGCGGCTCGCCGCCCAGCACGGTGACGCGGTGCGGGGCATCGTCCTCGTCAACCCGGGCAACAAGGTGCACGGCCTGGCGGCGTACGCGCTGCCCGTCGCCCGTCACCTGGTCCCCTCCACGAAGGGCATCGCCAGCGACATCGCCAAGGAGGGCGCGGCCGAGATCGGCTACGACCGGGTGCCGCTGCACGCCGCGCACTCCCTGCGGCAGCTCTTCAAGACCGTGGACGCGCAGCTCCCGCAGGTCACCCAGCCGGTGGTGCTGCTCCACAGCCCCCAGGACCACATAGTGCCGCCCGCCGACTCGGCCCGGATACTGTCCCGCATCTCCTCCACGGACGTCCGGGAGGTCCTGCTGGAACAGAGCTACCACGTGGCGACGTTGGACCATGATGCGGAGCGGATCTTCGACGAGAGCCTGGCCTTCGTCGAGCGTCTGGCCCCGGATCTGGCCGACGGGAAGGGAAGCAGGAGCGGTGGCTGAGCAGCAGGACGGCGACGGGCGGGAGCCGCAGCCCATCGACGAGGAGGCGGCCTGGGCCGCGATCGTCGCCGGGTACGGCGAGGAGCCCGCGGACCCCCCGGGGACGAAGCCGTTCCGGCCCGTCGAGAACCTGTCGCTGCCGGAGCCCGAGGAGGACGAGGACTCCGGGGAGATCCGGCCGGTGAAGGGCACGGCCTGGAAGCCCCGGCCGAAGCCCGTGCCCGAGGAGCCCGAGGCGGAGGAGGACCCGGAGGGGGTCCCGAGCGGCCCGCGCTCGGCAGCTCGATCGTGTTCGCGCCCGGGGTGCGGACCGGCGGCCCCGGGACTACAGCCCGGCCGAGCCGGACGGGACGGCGGACGGCGACGGCGAGGGCCACTTCGTCCCGCCGGAGCCGCCCCCGCTCCCCGAGGCGGACACCACGACCAAGTTCGCCTGGCTCGCGGTCGTCGGCGGCCCGGTCCTGATGCTGCTCGCCGTCCTGCTCCAGTGGGACATGACCTGGTGGCTCACCACGATCTGCGTGGGCGGCTTCCTGGGCGGCTTCGTGACCCTGGTGGCCCGCATGAAGCACGACGACGACGATGACGACGGCTTCGACGACCCGGGCCGGGGCGCGGTCGTCTAGGACGCGCCCCACGAGGCGGGCACCCGGACCGCCACCGGTACCGGAAGGCGGGCTGATCCTCCCGACGCCGCCCTCGCGCCGGCCGGCGCCGGGGCGCCTCCCGGCTTCGGACGGCCGCGCCGGACTCCGTCCGTCGGGCAGGCGGCCGGGCCGGTCGAGTCGGGCGGCCCTCAGGGTGCCGCGGGCACCCGGACCGCCGCCAGTACCGGGAGGTGGTCGGTGGCGGCCGGAGGTCCGCCGGGTCGAGGTCGTCCGGGACCCCGCAGCCGAGGAACTCGACGCCGGGGGTCGCCAGGATCGCGTCGATGCGCTGATGGGGGTCGGCGGGGGTGGAGGTGTGCTCGCCGCCCCAGGGGCTGACCGCCCAGCCGTCCCGGAGCTCGTCCGTGAGGCGGGTGAAGGCGGGGCCGCCGGGGCGTTCGTTCAGGTCGCCGGCGACGAGGGCGTGCGGGTGCCGAGGGCGGCGACCCGGTCGAGGACCATCCCGGCCTGCGCGTACCGCTCGTCCTGCCGCAGGCTCAGATGGCAGCTGATCACCCCGAGCCGGGCCCCGGCGAAGCGGACGACGGCGGTCGCGAGGCCGCGCCGGTGCAGGCCGGGCGTCAGCGGCAGCAGGACGTCCTCCGTGCGCTCCACCGTGGCCCGCAGGGAGCACAGCAGCATCGGTCCGGCCGCGGTGGCGCCGCCGCTCAGCATGACGAGCTCGCTCTTGGCGGCGAGCCGGGCGGCGTGTTTGCGCCAGCGGAAGAAGCGCGGGGCCTCCTGGACGAAGACGAGGTCCGGGGCGCAGGCGCGGATCACCCGGGCGAGGGCGTCCTCGTCGTCGCGCATCGAGCGGACGTTGTAGCTCAGGACCCGGAGGACGGCCGAACCGTCGCTCTCGGTGCGGGAGTTGGGCAGCTCACTGATCGCCATGGCGGCCAACATACGACGACCGCCCGCCGTGTCCGAGAGGACGCGGCGGGCGGTCGTCAGATGCCCTGAGTACGGGTTCAGCCCTGGCGGGCGAGGTCGGCCGCGCCGACCAGGCCGGCCTTGTTGCCGAGCTGGGCCGCGAGGACCTGCGCGTGCGGGCGCCACTGGCCGCCGATCAGCCAGCGCCGGAAGGACTTGCGGATCGGGTCGAGGACGAGGTCGCCCTCGTCCGAGACGCCGCCGCCGACGATGAACGCCGAGGGGTCGAAGAGCGAGGCCAGGTCGGCGAGACCGGCGCCCGCCCAGCGGGCCAGCTCGCGGAAGGAGTCGATCGCCACCGGGTCGCCCGCGCGGGCGGCCTGGCTGACGTGCTTGCCCTCGATGCCCTCCGGGGTGCCGTCGCCGAGGCCGAGGAGGAGCTCCGCGCGCTCCGGGGTGGCGTTGGCGCGCTGCTTGGCGTACCGGACGAGGGCGCGGCCGGAGGCGTACTGCTCCCAGCAGCCCTGGCTGCCGCAGCCGCACAGCAGGCCGTCCGGGACGACCCGGATGTGGCCGAACTCGGCGGCCACGCCGAAGCGTCCGCGGCGCAGCTTGTTGCCGATGATGATGCCGCCGCCGAGGCCGGTGCCGAGGGTGATGCAGATGACGTCCTCGTGGCCCTGGCCGGCGCCGAAGCGGTACTCGCCCCAGGCCGCCGCGTTGGCGTCGTTCTCGACGACGACGGGCAGACCGACCCGCTGCTCGACCTTGTCCTTGAGCGGCTCGTGGCGCCAGTCGATGTTCGGCGCGAAGAGGACGGTGGCGCGCTTGTCGTCGACGTAGCCCGCGGCTCCGATGCCGACGGCCTCGATCTGGTACCCCTTGCCGGCCTCGGAGACCGCGGCGCAGATGGCGTCGACGATGCCTTCGGGGGTCGGCGGGGTGGGCACGGTGTGCGTGTCGAGGATGTTGCCCTCCTCGTCGACCACGCCGGCCGCGATCTTCGTGCCGCCGATGTCGACGCCGATGGTGAGTCCCATGTGTCCCTCAGTTTTCGGTCGAGCCCCGCTAAGGCCCACCGTACCCGAGCGGGGACGGCCCCCCGGTCAGTCGAGGTCGATGTGCTGGCCGGTTCCGGGCCCCTCGTCGTCCTTGCGGTCTCCCTCGGGACCGCCCTCGGGACCGCCCGTGCCGGGGGCGTCCGCGTCGCGGCGCGGGTCGTCCTCGTCCGGTACGGCGCCGCCGCGGGTCCAGCGGGTCTCGTGGCCCTCGACGGCGGAGCGGTAGGCGGCGAGCAGTTCGCTGCCGGCGGCGGCGAGGTGGTCGAAGACCTGCGGGTTGCGTTCGATGACGGGCTCGACGACGGCCTTCGCCTGGTTGACGAGCTGCTGCACGGTGTGCGCGGCGGTCTGCGCGGCCTGGCCGCCGAGGAGGGGCTCCCAGGCCGCCGGAGACCTTCTCGGCCACGGCCTCGAAGAGCTTGCGGAACTCCTCCGCGGGCGAGCCGGGCCCCTCGGCGCGCCGCGCCCGGCGGCGGGCCCTCTCCGCCTCCAGGTCCTCGGCACAGGCCTCGGCCCAGGCGTCCGAATCGCTCATGGCGTACTCCTCAGTGGCTGCGTACTTCGACGGTACACGCCGCCTCAGGGGGTGCGGGGCCAGAGCCCGGGGTCGGGCGTGAAGCGCACCCGGAGGTCCCCGTCGACGAGCCCGGCGCCGGTGACGGTGCAGCGGCGCAGGGCGCCGGGCAGCGGGACGCCGCGGCGGAACGCGCCGACGGTCAGGAGCAGTTCGTCGCCGCGGCGGACGAGGAGAGCTCCTCCTTGACGGCGCCCGGCAGGGATGTGCCAGACCAGGACGCCGTCCTCCTCGCGCCGGTCCTCGACGGCCCACTCCGGTACGGGGCCGTCTTCACGGTCCGGGCGGGCGCGAGGAGGGCGAGGTCCTCAGGCCCGCCCGGGGCCCGGCCGAGGTGCGGGAGCTCGTGCAGTTCGCCGGTGGCGTCGGTGCGGAGCTCCGCGAGGTGCCGGTGCTGTGCGGCGGCGAGTCCGGCGAGCCAGGGGTCCTCGGAGGCGGCGGGAGGATCCGGTTGGCGACGACGGCGTCGAGGGCGAGGCGCTGGACGGCGAGGCCGAGGCGCGCGGTGCGCAGGGCGCGGGCGGCGCCGGGGCCGGGTTCGAGGACGAGCCGGACGGTGGTGCCGGGGCTTCGACGACGGCCTGGACGGCGGCGAGTTCCGCCTCCCAGCGGGCGGTGGTCTCGTACAGCCACTGCGCCGGCATGGGGACGCCCGCGAGCTGGGCGAGCATCGGGCGCAGGGCGCGGGCGGCCTGCCGTTCCCGCGGCAGCAGGCGGCGCAGATAGCGGCGGAGCTGGCCGGGCAGGGCGAGCAGGGCGAGTGCCTCCCGCAGCGGGGGCAGGTCGACGACGGCGAGGTCGTGCCCGCCCTCGGCCGCGTCGCGCACCGCCCTGAGCTGGGCGAACGGCCGGCTCCCGGGAGCTCGGTCAGCTCGGCCTCCTCGAAGGGCGCGGCGCCGAGCAGGTCGAAGGCGGCGGCGGAGCGTTCCTGGAGGGCGAGGAACTCCGCCGGAAGTCGTCCCGGGCCGCGGCCTCAGGCTCTCCACTCCCGGGAGCGGGCCCGCCTCCTCCGAGACCAGCAGCACCCTGCGCCCGGCCCGCGCCTCGGCGAGGGCGGTGGCGGCGGCGAGGGTGGTACGGCCTGCGCCGCCGGGCCCGGTGACAAGGATGATCCGCATGCGGCGAAACGTTACCGGTCCCCCGTGAGGGGCCGGCGACCCGCTCGCGGGCCGCCGCCGCGGGGCGTCACGCGCCCGACTCGACCCGCTGCTTCAGGCCCTGGAGGGCGCGGTCGATGATGACCTTCTCGGCCTTGCGCTTGATCATGCCGAGCATGGGGATCTTGACGTCGACGGTGAGCTGGTAGGTCACCTCGGTGCGGTCGGCGCCGAGGTCCTTGAGGAGGTAGGAGCCGTCGAGGGAGCGGAGCATCTGGGACTTGACCAGGGTCCAGCTGACCTCGTTGTCCCCGGTCCAGGTGTACGCGAGGGTGTGGTCGTCCTTGATGGCGCCCGCGTCGAGGAGGAGGCGCACCTTCTCGGCGCGCCCGGCGCCGTCGGAGGAGAGGACCTCGGCCTCCTTCACCTCGCCGGTCCACTCGGGGTAGCGGGCGAAGTCGGCGATCACGCCCATGACGTCGGCCGGCGCCGCCTCGATGGTGATGCTCGAGCTGGTGTGTTCGGCCATCGCGGTGGCTCCTCCACTGTGCGGTCCGGCGGAAGTACGAGGGCACAGGCGTGCCGGTGGAAGGCTATCGCGCCCCCGTGGCCGCGCCGTCACCACTCCAGGGCGAAGGGCCTTCCGGTCGAGGCGAAGTGGCCGACGTTCACGCACTCGGTCGCACCGATCCGCATCCGCCGGGCGAGCGGCTGGTGGACGTGGCCGAAGAGGGCGTAGCGGGGCCGGACGCGGTGGAGGGCGTCGAGCAGGGCCCGGCTGCCGCGCTCGAAGCGGCGGGCGACGGTGTCGTACGTCAGCTCGGGCACGTCCGGGGGGATGTGGGAGCAGAGGACGTCGACGTCGCCGAGGGCCTCGACCTTGGCGGCGTACTCCTCGTCGGAGATCTCGTACGGGGTGCGCATGGGCGTGCGCAGTCCGCCGCCGACGAAGCCGAAGACCAGTCCGCCGAGCTCGATCCGGTCGCCGTCGAGGACCGTCGTCCCCGGACCGGCGAAGTCGACCCAGAGCCGGGGGATGTCGACGTTCCCGTAGGTGGCGTACGTGGGGGTGGGGAAGGCGGCGAAGAGTTCGGCGTACTGGCGGCGGACCGCGCCCTCGATGGCGGTCTCGCGGTCGACGTCGAGCTCGGCCCAGAGGCGTCGGCCCAGGTCACGGGCCTCGTCGAAGCGGCGGGCGGTACGGAGCTCGACGAGCCGGTCGGCGTTCTCGGTGCCGAAGAGGTCGGGGAAGATGCCCCGGCTGTGGTCGGCGTAGTCGAGGAAGAGGACCAGGTCACCCAGGCATATGAGGGCGTCGGCGCCCTCCCCCGCCTTGGCGAGGTCGCCGGCGTTGCCGTGCACGTCACTGACCACATGGACTCGCATGACCCCACCTTAGGGGGTGTCACCTGCGGTTACTTGGGAGTCGTGAAACCTGTGGATTACTGTGCGCAGAGCACGGTCACGCGTGTGTGACGCACGGAACATCTGGCCGGGACCCCTATCGGGAACCGCGTACCGGCGAGTAACGTCCGGGCAGTCCACCAGCGTGCTCACCCCACTGAGCACCTGCCCGATCATGGACTTCACCGGTGCATCACACAGAGCCGTGGCGCCGGCGCCCGATGAGGAGCAGCAGTCTTGCGCGAGTTCAGCCTTCCGGCCCTGTACGAGGTCCCCACGGACGGCAACCTGACGGATCTCATCCGCCGCAACGCCTCCCAGCACCCAGACGTCGCCGTGATGGGGCGCAAGGTCGACGGCGTCTGGACCGATGTCACCGCAAGGCAGTTCCTCGCCGAGGTCCGCGGGGCCGCCAAGGGCCTGATCGCGGCCGGTGTGGAGCCGGGCGACCGGGTCGCGCTGCTCTCCCGCACCCGCTACGAGTGGGTCCTCCTCGACTTCGCGATCTGGAGCGCGGGCGCGGTGACCGTGCCGGTGTACGAGACGAGCTCGCCGGAGCAGATCCAGTGGATCCTCGGCGACTCCGGCGCGAGGCTGGCGCTCGTCGAGAGCGCGGCGCACCAGGCCGCGGTGGAGTCCGTCCGGGCGAACCTGCCGGACCTCAAGGGCGTCCGGCAGATCGAGGACGACGCGGTCGCGCGGCTCACGGCCGAGGGCGCGGACGTCTCCGAGGAGCTGCTCGACGCGCGCATGTCGGCGGCGAACGCGGACGACCCGGCGACGATCGTCTACACCTCGGGCACGACGGGCCGCCCCAAGGGCTGCGTCCTGACGCACCGGGCCTTCTTCGCCGAGTGCGGCAACGTGGTGGAGCGGCTGAAGCCCCTCTTCCGCACGGGCGAGTGCTCGGTGCTGCTGTTCCTGCCGGCCGCGCACGTCTTCGGGCGGCTGGTCGAGGTCGCGTCCGTGATGGCGCCGATCAAGCTGGGCTGCGTCCCGGACATCAAGAACCTGACCGACGAGCTGGCCTCGTTCCGGCCGACGCTGATCCTCGGCGTGCCGCGCGTCTTCGAGAAGGTCTACAACTCGGCACGGGCGAAGGCGCAGGCCGACGGCAAGGGCAAGATCTTCGACAAGGCCGCGCACACGGCCATCGCGTACAGCCGGGCGATCGGCACCCCGCAGGGCCCGTCCTTCGGTCTCAAGCTGAAGCACAAGGTCTTCGACAAGCTGGTCTTCAGCAAGCTGCGGGCGGTGCTCGGCGGTCGCGGCGAGTACGCCATCTCGGGCGGCGCTCCCCTCGGCGAGCGGCTCGGCCACTTCTTCCGGGGCATCGGCTTCACGGTCCTGGAGGGCTACGGCCTGACGGAGTCGTGCGCGGCGACCGCGTTCAACCCGTGGGACCGGCAGAAGATCGGCACGGTCGGCCAGCCGCTGCCGGGCTCGGTGGTGCGGATCGCCGACGACGGCGAGGTCCTGCTGCACGGCGAGCACATCTTCACGGAGTACTGGAACAACCCGGCGGCGACGGCCGAGGCGCTCGCCGACGGCTGGTTCCACACGGGTGACATCGGCACCCTCGACGAGGACGGCTACCTCGCGATCACCGGCCGCAAGAAGGAGATCCTGGTGACGGCGGGCGGCAAGAACGTCGCCCCGGCGGTCATCGAGGACCGGATCCGGGCGCACGCGCTGGTCGCGGAGTGCATGGTGGTCGGCGACGGGCGTCCGTTCGTGGGCGCGCTGGTCACCATCGACGAGGAGTTCCTCGGCCGCTGGGCGAGCGAGCACGGCAAGCCGGCCGGTTCGACGGCGGCCTCCCTCCGGGACGACGCGGACCTCGTCGCGGAGGTCCAGCGGGCGATCGACGACGGCAACGCGGCGGTGTCGAAGGCGGAGTCGGTCCGCAAGTTCCGCATCCTTCCGGCGCAGTTCACCGAGGAGGCGGGCCACATCACCCCGTCCCTGAAGCTGAAGCGGAACGTGGTGGCGAAGGACTTCGCCGACGAGATCGAGGCGATCTACACGAAGTAGGGGCGAGAGTACGGGAAGGGCCCGGGGCGATTTCGATCGCTCCGGGCCCTTCACCGTGTCCCAGGGACTACAGCAGCTCGCGCAGCCGCTCCGCGAGCAGGTCCCAGCGCCACTTCTCCTCCACCCAGGCCCGGCCCCGCTCGCCCATGCGGGCGCGGAGCTCGGGGTCGAGGAGGAGGTGGCGACGCGGTCGGCGGTCTCCTCGGCGGACTCGCCGCGGACGACCCAGCCGGTCTCGCCGTCCAGGACGGCGTCGGGCGCGCCGCCGGAGTCGCCGGCGACGACGGGCAGGCCGGTGGCGGAGGCCTCCAGGTAGACGATGCCGAGGCCCTCGACGTCGAGGCCGCCGCGCCGGGTGCGGCAGGGCATGGCGAAGACGTCGCCGGCGCCGTAGTGGGCGGGCAGCTCCGACCAGGGGACGGCGCCGGTGAACCGTACGGATCCGGCCACGCCCGTCTCGGCGGCGAGGCGGTGCAGGTCCTTCTCGTACGGGCCGCCGCCGACGATCAGGAGGACGGCGTCCGGGACCCGCCGCAGGATCGCGGGCATGGCCCGGATCAGGGTGTCCTGGCCCTTGCGGGGGACGAGCCGGGAGACGCAGACGACGACCGGGCGGTCGCTGAGCCCGAGGCGGGCGCGGACCTCGTCGCCGCCGGAGCCGGGGTGGAAGGTCTTCTCGTCGACGCCGGGCGGGAGCTGGACCATGCGCCCCGCGGCGGCCGGGGTGAGGGCCGTCGCGATCCGGGAGCGGGTGTACTCGCCGAGGTAGGTGATCGTGTCGGTGCCCTCGCCGATGCGGCGCAGGAGCTGCCGGGCGGCGGGAGCTGGGCCCAGCCCGCCTCGTGCCCGTGGGTGGTGGCGACGAGGCGCTCCGCTCCGGCCCGGCGCAGCGCGGGGCCATCAGGCCGAGCAGGGCCGCCGCGCCGAACCACACGGACCCGCAGCCGTGCTCGCGCAGGAGCGCGGTGGCGCGGGCGGTCACCCGAGGTGTGGGCAGCAGCATGGTGGTGCGATCCCGCACGACCGTGAAAGGCTGTTCGGCGTCGAACGCGGCCGTCGCCTCGATCCCTTCACGGCTGCGCTTCCACGTGGAGGCGTAGACCACGATCCGGTCGGGGTCCAGGCGGAGTGCCATGTTGTGCAGGAAGGCCTGGATTCCGCCGGGACGCGGCGGGAAGTCGTTGGTTACGATCAGGGTCTTGTGCATCGTGGCCGACAGTACGCGATCGCATCCACCGCCCGGCAACACGACCGCCCCGCCACCGCGGGCCGACAGGACAGGGACGCGACAGTGACGACGGGTGCCGTGGAGAATCGATCACGCACGGGTCTGCGACTTCCGCTCGGTCTCTGGGGCTCTCCGGGTCCTTCTGCTGCTGTGCGTCTTCAAGGTCGTGGTGATCCCCGGTCCGGACATCACCTTCGACGTCTCGAACATCTACCAGGGCTGGTACGAGGTCCTGCGGACCGGCACGTACCCGCTGGACGACGTCACCTGGCAGTACCCGCCGGCCGCCGCGTTCGCGATCCTCGCCCCGGGCCTGCTGCCCTTCCTCGGCTACGCCTCCGCCTTCTTCCTGCTCGCCTTCCTCTGCGACGCCCTCGTCTTCGGGCTGCTCCTGTACACCGGCCGCCGCGCGGCCGTTCGTCGCGCGGCGCCTGGTTCTGGCTGGCGGGCGTCCCGCTGCTGGGCCCGACCGCGTACGCCCGGTACGACGTGATGGTGACCGCCGTCGCCGTGGCCGCGCTGCTCGCGGCGGGCCGCAGCCCGCGCGTGCTCGGGGCGCTGGCCGGTCTCGGCGCGGTCCTGAAGGTGTGGCCGGTGCTGCTGCTGGCGGGCAGCCCGAAGGGGCGGGCGACCTTGCGCTCCTGGTCGGCCGCGGTGGTCGCGGCGGCCGCCGTGCTGGGCTTCTGCCTGCTGTGGATGCCGGGGGCGCTGGCCTTCCTCGGGTTCCAGCGCGACCGGGGCACGGAGGTCGAGTCGCTGGGCGCGATGGTCTTCCACGTCCTGCGGCACCTCGGCTGGGAGGGCGAGGCGAGGATGAACTACGGCTCGATCGAGTTCCTCGGCCCGTACGTGTCCACGGTCTCGACGGCCGCGCTGGCGCTCACGGTCGCCGCCTTCGGCTGGCTGCTCGTGTGGCGGCTCCGGGCGCGGCACTTCGCCTCGTCGACGGTGGCGGACGCGGCCTTCGTGGCGGTGCTGCTGTTCACGACGACGAGCCGGGTGCTCTCCCCCCAGTACATGCTGTGGCTGGTCGGTCTGGCGGCGGTGTGCCTCGCCTACCGGTCGAGCCGGATGCGGAAGCCCGCGCACCTGGTGCTCTGGGCGACGGCGGTGACGCAGTTCGAGTTCCCGGTGTGGTTCTCGCACGTGACGCGGAGCGATCCGCTGGGCATCGCGGTGCTGTTCACGCGGAACGGCCTGCTGATCGCCGCCACCCTCATCGCCTGCCGCATCCTGTGGCGGCACACCGTGACGGAGCCCCGTCTCGCCGCGGCCGGGCGGATCCCCGCGCAGGCGAACCGGCCGGAGCGCGAGAAGGCCCTGTCCGGCTCGGTCTGAGCCGCCGCTAGCCGAGCCGCTCCCCCAGGTACGTCCGCCAGTCGGCGGTGAACCGCTCCGGCGTGGTGTCCAGGACCTCCGGAGCGCCTTCTCCACCGCGCCGTCCTGGGCCGGGTGGGCGCCCACCGCGCGGTAGAAGGCGGTCAGCTTCTGCTCGCCCCAGCGGTCCGCGATCAGCTCGCAGGCCAGCCAGCCGCCCTCGTACGCCCGGGCCAGGGCCTCCGCGTCGCTGCCGAAGGCGAAGGCCGCGTCGTCGGGGAGCGCCGCCGGGAGCTCGCCGGCCTGGACGGCGCGGCGCAGCTCGGGGGCGGCCTGGGCGGCGGTGCGTTCGGTGCCCCGGTAGGCGACCCAGTCGGCGAAGCCCTCGGAGAGCCAGACGGGGTGGCCCGGGTGGTCCGGGCGCGGGTCGCGACGTGGGTGGTCTCGTGGGTGAGGACCAGCTGGCGGCCGAACTCCCCAGGACGTTGTACGCGTCCGGGTTCACGATCACCCGGTCCGCGGGCGCGGTGGGGCCGCCGCCCGTGTGGCCGGTGGTGACGGCCGCGATGCCCCGGTAGGAGGCGGCGGGGCCGCCGAGGAGCCGGCCCATCGCCTCGATCGAGGCGGGGACGAGGACCACGACCCGGCCCGCCCAGTTCCCGTGCCAGGCGTCCCCGACGGCGGGCACCGCCCGGTCCGCCGCGGCCGAGATCTCCCGCAGCCGCTCCCGCTCTGCCCCACGCCGAGGACGAGGCTGTGCCGGCCGGTCACGGCCGTGACCTGGCCCTGCTGCCACAGCTGCTGCGGGCGCCCTCGGCGGCGCGGTCGCCGGTGACGTACCAGCGGCCGTCCCGCTCGGCGAGGTCGAGGACCCGCTCGGTGGTGGCGGGCCCGGAGTCGTAGCCCTCGATCCGGTAGCCGAGCTCGGCCCTGGCGGTGGCCCGGCCCTCGCCGGTCCGGTCGACGCCGGTGACCCGGTAGGACCAGTCGCCCAGCGGGACCTGCGCGAGCCGGTCGAACTCGGTGCGCGCGGCGGGGACAAGCGCGGGGTCGAGGGCCGCGAGGTAGCCGGCCTCGTCGCGGTCGAGCAGCGCCCGCGCGTGCCGGTCGAGGAGGCCCTGGACCTCCCCGGTCGCCGGGCCCGCCGACGGTTCGGGGCCGCGCATCCGCCGAGCGCGAGGAGCGCGGCCAGCAGACCCGCCGCCGCGCCGCGCACCGCCGTGCTCCGCCGGGTCGCCACGCCCCGATCGTACGGGGAGCGCGTCAGACGCGGGTCACCGTCACGTGGGACATCATGTTCACCGGGTCGTAGCGGACCCGCGCGCCCGGGTAGGGGGCGTGGATGACCTGGCCGTTCCCGGCGTAGATCGCGACGTGGCTGGCGTCGCCGCGGTAGGTGACGAGGTCGCCCGGCTGCGCCTGCGAGAGCGGGATCTGCCGGCCGGCGTACCGCTGTGCGGAGGAGGTGCGCGGGAGGCTGATCCCGGCCTGCCGGTACGACCAGACCATCAGGCCCGAGCAGTCGAAGGCGGAGGGGCCGGTCGCGCCCACACGTACGGCCTGCCGATCGCGCTGCGGGCGGCGATCACGCGGCGGCGGCCCGCGAGGGGCCGAGGTCGGCGAGCGGGGCAGCGCCTCGGCGGTCGCGCCGTCGGGGCCGCCGGCGCGCTCGCCGGTGCGGGAGGCGCGGTCGTAGTCGGCGCGCTGCTCGACGGTGAGGGAGGCGAGCACCCGGCGGGCCTCGGCGAGCTTCTGTTCGACGGTGCGCTTGTGGCGGGCGACCTCGGCCCGGCTCTCCTCCAGTGCGGCGAGGGCCGTGCGGGCCTCGCTCCGCTTCTGGTTCAGGGCGCGCTGCTCGCGGCGGAGTTCGCCGAGCGCGGCGCTCTGGCGGGCGGTGACCCGGTCCAGGGCGGTGGCCCGGTCGAGGTAGCTGTCGGGGTCGGAGGAGAGCAGCAGGGCGAGGGCGGGGTCGATGCCGCCGGAGCGGTACTGGGCCCCGGCGACCGAACCGAGCACGCCCCGCATGCGGTTGATGCGCTCCTGGCCGCGGGCGAGGCTGTCCTGCGCCTGGGAGACCGTCCGGCGCAGCGCGTCCGCCTTCTCGTCCGCGCGGTTGTAGCCCTCGGTGGCCTTCTCGGCCTCCTCGAAGAGGCGGTCGACCGTGGCGCGGGTGGCCGCGGGGTGGCCCCAGGGTCGGCGCTCGCGGGGACGGCCCGAGGACGCCGCCGCGGTGGCGCGGCGGCGGTGAGGACGGTGACCCTCGCGGGTCGGCGGTGGGACGCCACGAATCGCGCTCCGTTCGGCTCGACGCAGACTGGCGCGGCAGACAGTAGCCGTTGATCAGTCCTCGTCCAACGAAGGCGCCGGGCACACAAAGTGACGCCCCGCCGGAGAACACAGGTCACCGGCGGGGCGTCAGGTCAGTGCGCGTCGCGGCGAACCACCCGATTGGGCGGTAGGCCGGAGCGGGTCGCGGCGGGTCAGCCGGCTATGCGGACGCCGAACTGGAACGAGCCGATGGTGTTCATGGACTCGTAGCGGACGACGGCGCCCGAGTGAGGGGCGTGCAGGACGGTGTTGTTGCCCGCGTACAGGCCCACGTGCGCCAGGTTGTTGAAGAAGACCAGGTCGCCCGGCTTGAGCTGGCTGCGGCCGATCTTCACGCCGTCGTTCTGCTGGGTGTAGGTGGTGCGGGTGAGCGTGATGCCGGCCTGGCGGTAGGACCACATGGTCAGACCGGAGCAGTCGTACGAGTTGGGGCCCTCGGCGCCGGAGACGTACGGCTTGCCGAGCTGGGTGGCGGCGGCGGAGAGCGCGGCGGCGCCGAAGCCGCTCGCGGGGGCCTCGTTGCCCAGGTCGGGGCGCGAGCCGGCGGCGTCGCGGCTGGCGCGCTGCACCTGCTCCCGCTCCTTCTGCTCCATCTTCTCGCGCTCGGCGGCGGTCAGGGTGTTGAGGAGCTGGCGGGCCTCGGCGAGCTTGCCCTGGAACTTCTTCTTCTTCTCGCCGAGCGTCTTGCGGACGTCCTCGAGGTCGGCGAGCTTCGCGGTGGCCTCGGCCCGCTCCTGGGCGAGCGTGCGCTGCTTGGCCTGGATCGTGGTGAGCACGTCGGCCTGCTGGGCGCTCAGCTGGTCGATCGCGGACGCCTTGTCGAGGTAGGTGTCCGGGTCGGCGGAGAGGAAGAGCTGGAGCGCCGGGTCGATGCCGCCGGAGCGGTACTGGGCGCTGGCGACCGAACCGATCTGGTCGCGGAGGGTGTTGAGGTCCTCCTGGCCGCGGGCCACCTTGTCCTGGAGCTGACTGATCTCCTTCTGCAGCTTGCCCCGCTGCTCATCGGCGAGGTTGTACTGCTCGGTGGCCACCTCGGCTTCTTCGTTCAGCTTGTCGACCTTCGACTTGACCTCGTCGATCTTCGGCTTGGCGGGAGCGGCCTGGGCCCCGGACTGGGCGGTCAGCGCCACGGCGGCGGCGGCGGTGACGGTGAGCACGGTCACACGGGTACGGCTCGGCTGCTTGGGTCGACGGTGGGACGCCACGGGGGCGAGCTCCTTCTTCCTCAGAGCCGCCCAACCGGTCAGGGGCAGGCGGTTCCTCCGCCGCCACCCCGGATGGGTGATCAACCGCGCGAAGGTTCGAAGCCCGACCCTAGTGACCAAGTTGTGATCAGTTCAAATCCCGATGGCAAAAATCTCGCTCACGCACCACTTTATTTACATACATCACACGGGCAGTGATGAGCACTTGACGGTGCGCCGTCCATAATTCGGGCATACGCCCCATGAGTTGCGATGCGTCACGAGAGGCGCGAAAGCCTCTTCAGCAACAAGGCGGACGTCACCGGCCTCGCGCCCGCCTTCGCGACCCCGTCGGCCACCTCACGGTCGGTGGAGACCACCACGACCGGCCGCCCCGGCGGCTCCGCCCGGACCAGCTGCCGGATCAACTCGTCCGCCGTGACACCGGGCTTGGAGAACAGCACCCGCACCCGCGCGGCGGCGCGAGCAGCACCGGGGCCGCCAGCTCCGCCCCGTCGAAGACACAGGTGACCTCGGCGCCCGAACGGGCCGCCAGGGCCGACAGACTGCCGAGCAGCCGCAGCCGCTGCTTCTCCAACGGCATCGTGGGATAGCCGGTCTTGGTGACGTTGTAGCCGTCGACGACCAGATGCGCCTGGGGCAGCGCGAGCAGCTGGTCGAGCAGCGCCGGGTCCGTCTCGGAGAGCGCCCGCGCCGCGATGTCCTTCGGGGACATCCGCCCCGGCTCCACCGCGTCCACGGTGTCCGCCGGATGCACCGAGACGGGCGGCAGCGCGAGTTCGCGCCGCAGCCCCTGGGCCGCGTCGAGGACCGTGTCGAGGAGCAGCCGCAGCCGCATGTCCTCCACCGAACGCCCCTCGCGGGCGGTCCTGCGGCTCGCCTCCAGGGCCGCCTCGACCTCGCCGAGCCGGGCCCTGAGCCGCCGGGTCTCGCCTCGGCGGCCGACACCTGGGCCGCCGACTCCGCGCGCGCGGCCTCGATCTCGCCCTGGACCTTGCGCAGCGCGGCCTCGCCGCGCTTGACGTCGCTCTGGGCGCTGCGCAGCTTGCGCTGAAGCGATTCCGCTTCCTTGCGGGCGGTCTCCAGATCGCGCCGCAGCTGCTCGGTCTCGCCCCGGAGCGGTCCTGGGCGGCGGCGAGCTCTCGCGCAGCCGCTCCAGCTCGCGCCGGCCGGCCTCGTCGGCCCGCTCGGCGTCGACCCGCTGGGCCTCCTCGCCGGCGGCGGCAACCAGCTTGACCCAGCCGGGCGGGCGCAGCACATAGGCGGCGGCCGCCACGTCGACGGGGTCGGCGGCCGCGGCGGGTGCCGGTCTCCACGGCTCCGGCCAGCTCGGGCTGGCCCTGCTTGAACCGTTCGCCGATCCGCTGCCGGAAGAGCGGGTCGCTCTCCAGGGCGGCGGCCATCGCGTTGCCCGCGAACTTGGCCCGCCGGCTCGCGGTGAAGCGGGCGTACTGCCGCAGGGGTGCGGGCAGCTCCGCGACGGTCAGCCCGCCGAAGGCGTCCGCGACCAGCGCGACGACCCGCCGCCGTACGCCCTCCGGCAATGGGTGGTCGAGCGTCTCGGCAGCGTCACCTGCCGCGCCGGCCGGCTCGCCACCGTGCGCGGGCTGCTCCACGATCCGTCACCCCTATGTCGTCCGCACCGCGCCTCAGGAGGCGGTGCCCGGCCTGTCCACCAGTTCGATCTGGTCCACCGCGTTGCACCAGCGGCAGCGGACCGACTCGATGGTCTCACTGACCACCTGCCGCTCCTCGACCGTCGGGTCCCCGGCGAGGTCCAGATGGACGTACTCCACGACCTTGGAGGAGCGGGTCACGTCGAAGCGGGTGAGGTTGCCGCAGAGCGTGCAGCGCCAGCGGGTCTCGTCGGTCGGCAGGGGAACCGTCGTCATCGGTCCGTCCTTCTTCCTGTGGCGTGGTGCCAGGTGCGGGTGCCGCGGTGCGCCGTCGAACTGCGGTGGTGGTGCCCGTAACCCTAAGGCCTCGCGGGGAGGCCGGGGCACGGCGAGGCACTCTGTCCACTTCGGCCCCGGTACGCCATGATCTGTCCATGATCGACTGGCGAGGTGCGGCCCTCGGTGCCTGGCGGGGCACCCGCAGCGGCCCCACGGTGACGTACGGACTGATCGCCGCCTGCTGCCTGCTCTTCGTGATCAGTCCGGTGGCCGGGCTCGTCCCGGGACACGGCACCGGGGACGAGCTGCTGGCGGCCCAGGGCGCCTACTTCCGCCGCTGGGGCGTCGTGCCCGCCGAGCTGACGAGCGGCGATCCGCGCGCCCTGCTCACCCCGCTGACCGCGCTCTTCGTCCACGGCAGCTGGCTCCACCTGCTGGGCAACATGCTCTTCCTGTACGTCTTCGGCGCGATGGCCGAGGAGCGCATGGGGCCCGTCGAGTTCTGCCTCTTCTATCTGGGGACCGGCTACGTCGCCCTGCTCGGGTACGCGGTGGCGCACGCCGACAGCGAGCAGACCCTCGTCGGGGCCTCCGGGGCGATCTCCGCGGTGCTCGGGGCCTTCCTCTTCCTCTTCCCGCGCTCCCGGGTCACCAGCCTCTTCCCCTTCCTCTTCTTCCTGCCGCTGCGCTTCCCCGCCTGGATCGTGCTGATCTTCTGGTTCACGCTCCAGTGGCTGGCCGCGCGGGCGGCGGGCGCGGGGCCCGGCGTCGCCTATCTGGCCCACGTCGTGGGCTTCTCCGTGGGCTTCCTCTACGCCTGGGGGCGCTACCGCGGTGGGGATAGAGTGAAAGCCCAAGCCGCGGCGACCGAGGGAGAAAGCCAGCCGTGATCACCGCGATCGTGCTCATCAAGACCAGCGTGGACCGCATCCCCGAGATCGCCGAGTCGATCGCCGCGCTCGACAGCGTCAGCGAGGTCTTCTCGGTCACCGGTACGTACGACCTGATCGCCATGGTCCGGGTGCCGCGCCACGACGACCTGGCGGACGTGATCCCCGGCCGGATCAGCAAGATCCCGGGCGTCGAGGCCACGGACACCCACGTCGCCTTCCGCACGTACTCCCAGCACGACCTGGAGGCGGCCTTCGCCATCGGCCTGGAGTCCTGACGGCGCGCACGCGGCACGACCGAAGGGGGCCTCCCGACCGGGAGGCCCCCTTCACCCGTACGAGTGACTGATCAGCCGCGGTCCGGGACGCAGCGGCCGTCCTCGGTGCGGTACTTCCACTGCGCGCCGTCCCGGACGAGCTCCTTCACGGCGCCGACGAACCGCTCCACGTGCTCGTCCGGCGTACCGGCGCCGAAGCTCACCCGGATGGCGTTGAGGGACCGCTCCCCCGGAGCCGCCTCGGGGGCGCCGCACTCGCCCGGGTCCTGCGGGTCGCTGCCGAGCAGGGTGCGGACCAGCGGGTGGGCGCAGAAGAGGCCGTCGCGGACGCCGATGCCGTACTCGGCGGAGAGCGCGGCGGCGAAGTGGGAGCTGTTCCAGCCGTCCACCACGAAGGAGATGACGCCCACGCGGGGCGCGTCGTCCCCGAAGAGCGAGAGCACCCGCACCTCGGGCACCTCGGCCAGACCCTCGCGGACCTTGGCGATCAGGTGCCGCTCGCGGGCGACGAGGGAGTCGAAGCCGGCCTCGGTGAGCGCCTTGCAGGCGGAGGCGATCGAGTAGACGCCGATGACGTTCGGCGAACCGGCTTCATGTCGGGCCGACGTGGTGTGCCACTCCACGTCCACACCACCGTCGGCCCGACGGGCTACCTTGCGGGACGCTCCACCGCCCGCGAGGTAGGGCTCGGAATCCTGCAGCCAGTCGGCGCGGCCGGCCAGGACGCCGGAGCCGAAGGGCGCGTACAGCTTGTGCCCGGAGAAGGCGACCCAGTCCACGTCCAACTCCCGCACGGAGACCGGGTGGTGGGGCGCGAGCTGGGCGGCGTCGAGCACGATCCGGGCGCCGTGCGCGTGCGCCGCGGCGGCCAGCTCCCTCACCGGCCACAGCTCGCCGGTCACGTTGGAGGCGCCGGTGACGCAGACCAGGGCGGGACCGTAGGGGTCGCGGTCGGCGAGGGCGCGCTCCAGGGTCTCGACGGCCTGCTGCGGGGTGCGCGGCGCGTTGAGGTAGGTGACGCGGGCGTCGCGCCAGGGCAGCAGCGAGGCGTGGTGCTCGGTCTCGAAGACGAAGACCTGGCAGTCCGCCGGGATCACGGCGGCGAGCAGGTTGAGCGAGTCGGTGGTGGAGCGGGTGAAGACGACCTGGTCGTCGGGGCGGCAGTCGAGGAACTCGGCGACGGTGACCCGGCTGTTCTCGAAGAGGTCGGTGGAGAGCTGGGAGAGGTAGCCGGCACCGCGGTGCACGCTGCCGTAGTACGGGGCGTACGCGGCGACGTCGTCCCAGACCCGCTGGAGCGCCGGCGCGCTGGCCGCGTAGTCGAGCGCCGCGTAGGCCACCTCGCCGCCGGTGACGAGCGGGACGGTGACGTCCCGGCCGAGGACCGGCAGCGGGGCGGCGCAGCAGGGGTCGGCGGACTCGGCGGCGGCGGTCTCGACGGTGGCGGCGGCGTTCGGGCGTGCGGACATGGCGGTATCTCCCGGCATAAAAGGGCGCGAAAAGGCGTGAAGGGGCCCGTGGGACGGCAGCGCGCGAGGGCTGCGCCGCATACGGGTGGAGAGGGAAGAGGGGCCGGAAAGGCCCTAACGCATTCGCTTGCTCACGAGACAACGCTCCCTAGAGGACCAAGGACCCCAGGGTGGTGCGCAGGGGTCCGCGCTTGCCGCAGGCTTCTGCTCGTACGGCCTGGTCTTCACCCGGGGCACCCCGCCACGGACGGAGGGTTGCCGGACAGCCGGCCGGGGCCTTGCAGCTGTCACTCATGACCTGTTCCAGAACTTATGCCAGACGATCACGACGCCGCAACCCCGTCCCGGCATCCGGGACGGGGCCGCAACGCTCCGTTCACACGTCCTCAGGCGTTGCTCGCGGCGATCCACCGCTCCAGGGACCGGCGGGCCGCGCCGGAGTCGATCGACTCGGCCGCCTTGGCGATGCCCGCGGCCAGCTGCTCCGCCAGGGTGCCCGTGCCGGGCTCCAGGGCGGTGAGCGCCGCCGCCGCGTTGAGCAGCACCGCGTCCCGTACCGGACCGGTCTCCCCCGCGAGCAGCCGGCGGGCGACGTCGGCGTTGTACGAGGCGTCGTCGCCGCGCAGCGCCTCCAGGGGGACGAGGTCGATGCCGACGTCCCGCGGGTCGAAGCGCTCCTCGGTGACGCCGCCGTCCCGGACCACCCAGACCCGGGAGGTGGAGGTGGTGGTCAGCTCGTCCAGGCCGTCGTCGCCGCGGAAGACCAGGGCGGAGTTGCCGCGCTCGGCGAAGACCCCGGCGACGACCGGCGCCATGCGCGGATCGGCGACGCCGACGGCCTGGGAGCGGACCTTGGCCGGGTTGGTCAGCGGGCCGAGGACGTTGAAGGTCGTCCGGATGCCCAGCTGGCCGCGGGCCGCGGCGACGTGCCGCAGCGAGGGGTGGAACTTGATCGCGAAGCAGAGGGTGATGCCGGCCTCGTCGGCGACCTCCGCGACCCGCTGCGGAGTCAGGTTCAGGTTGACGCCCAGCTTCTCCAGGACGTCGGAGGAGCCGGAGGCGGAGGACGCGGCGCGGTTGCCGTGCTTGACGACCTTGGCGCCGGTCCCGGCGACCACGATCGACGCCATCGTGGAGATGTTCACCGTCTTGGCGCCGTCGCCGCCGGTGCCGACGATGTCCACGGTCCTGCCGGGCACCTCGATGACGTTGGCGTGCGCGTACATGGTCCGGACGAGGCCGGAGATCTCCTGCACGGTCTCGCCCTTGGCGCGCAGCGCCACCATGAACCCGGCGATCTGCGCGTCGGTCGCCTCGCCGCTCATGATCAGGTCCATCGCCCAGGCCGTGTCGTCGGCGGTGAGGTCCTGGCCGTCGAGCAGGCCGTTCAGCAGGACGGGCCAGGAGCGGCCCGCCGACGTAGGTCCTCCAGCGGGGGTCGCAGCGCTCATGGCAGCTCCTGTGATGATCACGTGACGGATACGGTTCCACCCTATCGACCTCCGGGGACGGCAAAGAGCCCCGTCCATCGAATGGACGGGGCTCTCGCCGTGGCGACACCTACATGGTCAGGTGTTCAAGGTGATCAGTGGTGGCCGTGGCCGCTCTGGATCTCCTTGTACTCCTCGACCGTGGGCTTGGCGATCTGGCTGTCGTCGCCGTAGTAGCCCTTGTTGAGCTTGACCCGGAGCTTCTCCATGCGGCCGATCTTGCGCTCCACGCCGTTCTCGTCGACGGCCGGCGGAAGCTCGGCGGCCGCGTACTGCTCGTGCGCCGTGAGGCGGTGCAGCTCGCCCTGGCTGAGCGGCTCGTGGACCTCGACGAACTCACCGTGCGGCAGGCGCTTGATGATGCCCGACTCGCGGCCGTGCAGCACCTTGTCCTTGTCGCGGCGCTGGAGGCCGAGGCAGATCCGCTTGGTGGCGATGAACGCGATGACCGGACCGACGAAGAAGAAGATCCGCACGAACCAGGTGATCGAGTTCAGCGACAGGTGGAAGTGGGTCGCCCAGAGGTCGTTTCCACCACCCACGAGCATGATCATGTACGCGGTGATCCAGGCGACACCGAAGGCGGTGCGCGTCGGAGCGTTGCGCGGGCGCTGCGCGATGTGGTGCTCGCGCTTGTCGCCGGTGATCCAGGACTCGATGAACGGGTAGACCGCGATGGCCGCGAGGACCGCCGGGAAGATCGCCAGCGGGATCATCACGCCGAGGACCAGCGTGTGGCCCCACAGGTTGATCTCCCAGCCCGGCATGACACGGATCAGACCCTCGGCGAAGCCCATGTACCAGTCGGGCTGGGCGCCGGTGGACACCTGGTCCGGGCGGTACGGGCCGATGGCCCAGATCGGGTTGATCGAGGCGATCGCCGCGATGACCGCGATGACGCCGAAGACCAGGAAGAAGAAGCCTCCGGCCTTCGCCATGTACACGGGCAGCAGCGGCATGCCGACGACGTTCTCGTTCGTCCGGCCGGGGCCGGCGAAGTGCGTGTGCTTGTGGACGAACACCAGGATGAGGTGGGCGACCACGAGGCCCAGCATGATGCCGGGGAGCAGCAGCACGTGCGCCGAGTAGAACCGGGCGACGAAGTCGCCGCCGGGGAACTCGCCGCCGAACAGGAACATCGACAGGTACGTGCCGAGGACCGGCACGGACAGGATCGCGCCCTGCATGAAGCGGACACCGGTGCCGGAGAGCAGGTCGTCCGGGAGCGAGTAACCGGTGAAGCCGGTGAACATGCCCAGGAAGAACAGCAGGAAGCCGAACAGCCAGTTGATCTCACGCGGCTTGCGGAACGCGCCGGTGAAGAACACGCGCATCATGTGCACGAACATGCCGGCGAGGAAGATCAGCGCCGCCCAGTGGTGGATCTGCCGGATGAGCAGACCACCGCGCACCTCGAAGGAGATGTGCATGGTCGAGTTGAACGCCTCGGACATCAGCTGTCCCTGGAGCGGGACGTACGGTCCGGCGTACTCCACCTCGTTCATCGACGGGTGGAAGAACATCGTCAGATAGACGCCCGTCAGGATGATGATGAGGAAGCTGTAGAGGCAGACCTCGCCCAGCATGAAGGACCAGTGGTCCGGGAAGATCTTCCGCATGTTGGCCTTGGCCAGCGTGTAGATCCCCAGGCGACCGTCGGCCCAGTCGGCGACCCGCTCACCGGCGGGTGCCTTCTTCTGCGTGTTGGTCACAGTGCTCATCCGCGCTCCCAGAAGGCAGGACCGACGGGCTCTTCGAAGTCGCCGTGCGCCTCGAGGAAGCCCTTGTCGTTCACGCCGATCCGCAGCTGCGGAAGGGGGTGACCGGCCGGGCCGAAGATGACGCGGGCGCCGTCGGAGAGGTCGAAGGTGGACTGGTGGCACGGGCAGAGGACGTGGTGCGTCTGCTGCTCGTACAGGGAGATCGGGCAGCCCACGTGGGTGCAGATCTTCGAGAACGCGACGATGCCCTCGTGCGACCACTCGAGCTCGCGCTTGTCCTTGATGTCCTCCGGCTGGATCCGGACGATCATCAGGGCGGCCTTGGCGATCTCGGTCTGGAAGTGCTCGTCGTGCTCCGAGAGGCCCTCGGGCATCGCGAAGGTCAGCGAACCGACCGCGACGTCCTCGGGACGCAGCGGCTCGTGCGTGTTCATGTTGATGAGCTGGAGCCCCTTGGTCCACATGGTGGAACGGAGCTTCTTCTCGGGCAGCGGGCCCATGTCACGCAGCAGGACGATGCCGGAGAGCGGAACCATCGCGAGCGCTCCGAAGAGCGTGTTGCGGATCAGCTTGCGGCGGCCGAAGCCGGACTCGGCGGCACCGGCCGCGAAGTCCGCCATGACCTTCGCCTTGACCTCGGGCGTCGCCGCCATCGGGTGACGCTCGTCGGCGACCTCGACGTCGGACATCAGGGTGCGGGCCCAGTGGACCGCGCCCGCGCCGATGAAGAAGAGGGCGGCACCGAGGGTCAGACCCAGGGCGAAGTTGAGCGCGGACACCCGCCCGAACGGGAAGATGTACACGATCTTGTCGACCGGGAAGATCACGTACGAGGCGATGAAGCCGATGGTGGCCAGCATCGACAGCGTGAACATGAAGGCGACCGCACGCTCGGACCGGCGGGCGGCCCGCTCGTCGATGTCCTGGATGCGGGGCTTGTGGGGCGGGAGGCCCGGGTCGGCGAACGGGTCGTCGGCGACCGTCACCGCGCCGTGCGCGGTGTCCTGCCCAGCCGGCAGGGTCTCTTCTGGAATCTCTTGGCTACTCATGACTTCTTGGCCTTAGCGGTGTGGGCCGCGACCCAGATGGCAACTGCGATCAGCGCGCCCAGACCGAAGATCCAGGCGAACAGGCCCTCGCTGACGGGGCCGAGACCACCGAGCTTGAGACCGCCCGGGCTGTCTGCCTTGTCGCTGTTGACGGCCTGGACGTACGCGATGATGTCCTTCTTCTCCTTCTCCGGCATGGTCGTGTCGGGGAAGGAGGGCATGTTCTGCGGGCCGGTCTGCATGGCCTCGTAGAGGTGCTTCGGGTCCACGCCCTCAAGGCTCGGGGCGTACTTGCCGTAGGTCAGCGCGCCACCCTCGCCGGTGAAGTTGTGGCACTGGGCACAGTTGGTGCGGAACAGCTCGCCACCCTTGGCGATGTCGGCACCGTCAGGGCTGTACTGCCCCTCGGTCGGCGCGATCGGGCCGGCGCCGAGGGAGGCCACGTACGCCGCGAGCTGGTCGATCTCGGCCTGCGAGTAGATGACCTTCTTGCGCGGGATCTGGGCGCCCGGCTGCTGGGCCGGCATACGGCCGGTGCCGACCTGGAAGTCGACCGCGGCCGAACCGACGCCTACGAGGGACGGGCCGTCAGTGGTGCCCTGACCGCCGGTTCCGTGGCAGCTGGCGCAGCCGACGGAGTAGAGCTTCTTGCCCTCCTCGATGGCGAGGGACTGGGCGGTTTCATCGGCCTTCGCCGTGCCCGCGGGCGCGAACGCGGCGTACAGCCCCCCCGTGGCCGCCAGCGCGAGAAGTAGGACGACGACCGCCGCCAGCGGATGGCGTCGTCGTGCGGAGAGCTTTTTCACGGATTACCCCGGTGTCAGGATCTTCTGCGTCGATGCTTGCTGGATGTCTCGGTCCGCCGTGGAGGCGGAACCGATTACTTGATCATGTAGATCGTGGCGAAGAGGCCGATCCAGACGACATCGACGAAGTGCCAGTAGTAGGACACGACGATGGCGGCGGTTGCCTGCTCGTGGGTGAACCTCTTGGCGGCGTAGGTCCGGCCGAGGACCAGCAGGAAGGCGATGAGACCGCCCGTCACGTGCAGGCCGTGGAAGCCGGTGGTCAGGTAGAACACCGTGCCGTACGGGTCCGAGGACAGCGAGAGGCCGTCCTTCTTGACCAGCTCGGTGTACTCGAAGACCTGGCCGCCGATGAAGATCGCACCCATCACGAACGTGATGATGAACCACGTCCGGAGCTTCTTCACATCGCCCCGCTCGGCGGCGAAGACGCCGAGCTGGCAGGTGAGGGAGGAGAGCACCAGGATCGTGGTGTTGGTCGCCGAGAAGGGGAAGTTCAAGGCCGAGGCCTTTTCCGCCCAGAACTCGGGACCCGTCACCGATCGCAGGGTGAAGTACATCGCGAAGAGGGCCGCGAAGAACATCAGCTCGGAGCTCAACCAGATGATGGTTCCGACGCTGGTGAGGTTCGGTCGATTGACCGACGGGTGCGCGTGCCCTGTTTCTACTGTCGTTACTGTCGCCACGACCGACATTATGTCGGTCGCTTATCCCGCCCTCACTCCGGGGGGTGCCGTTCGGAGTGTCAGGGGGGCGTGTCCAGCCCGAACGGCCCAGTGCGGAGCCCCCGGAGCCCGGTTCGAACAGCTGCTGAACGGGTGTTGACGGGGTGTGGACCGGAGTAGCATCCGGCGCATCGATCGACGACCTTCCCACGGACTTCCCCACGGAGGAACGATGCAGTCGAGTGCCACGGTCCTGGTCTACAGCGACGACGCCAACACCCGCGCGCAGGTGCGGCTCGCGGCCGGACGCAGGCCCGCGGCCGACGTTCCCCCGGTCGAGTTCGTGGAGTGCGCGACGCTGCCGGCGGTCCTGAAGCGCCTGGACGAGGGCGGGATCGACGTGTGCGTGCTCGACGGCGAGGCGGTGCCCGCCGGAGGCATGGGGGTGTGCCGGCAGATCAAGGACGAGGTCTTCCGCTGCCCGCCGGTCCTGCTGCTCATCGGGCGCCCGCAGGACGCCTGGCTGGCCACCTGGAGCCGCGCGGACGCCGCCGTCACCCTTCCGGTGGAACCGGTCGAGTTCGCGGCCTCCCTGGCCGCCCTGCTGCGCTCGCGCCTGTCGATCGACGCCTGAGCCGTCCGGGGCCCCGGGCCCGTGGAAACTTCGCGCGAAGGGGCCTGTCCGGCGGACAGGCCCCTTCGGGGTCGGCTCTTCGGGATTCCACCCTTCCGGGTCAGATCGAGGGCCTCAGACGGGCCTTCTCGGTGGCGGTGACCGGGCTTCCGGCGGCCTCCACCAGGGCGCTGCCCGTGCGCCACTTGTCCCACGGCAGGTTCCAGTCGCCGTAGCCGTTTCCGAAGGTGTCCATCGCCTCGCCGGCGCTGTTGACGACCCGGACCACGTCCCCGGGGCGGACGGTCTCGTAGAACCAGGCCGCGTTCCCCGTCGACATGCCGACACAGCCGTGGCTGACGTTCTCGACGCCCTGCGAGTCCACGGACCAGGGCGCGGCGTGCACGTACTCGCCGCTCCAGGTCACCCGGGTGGCGTAGTACACGGGCAGGTCGTACGAGTCGGAGCTGCCCTCCGCGATGCCGATGCTGGTGCCCTTCATCCGGACGTAGTACTCCTTGCCGAGCACCACCTTGATGCCGTTGCGGGTGGAGTAGCCGGGCTTGCCGGTGGTCACCGGAATGGTGTTGATCACTTCTCCGTTGCGCTTCACGGTCATGTAGTGCGACTCGGCGTCCGCGACGGCCTCGATCCGGTCGCCGATGGTGAGCTTCAGCGGCTTGGAGGCGCCGCCGTAGAGCTTGTCGCCGACCTTGAGGCCGTCCAGGTTGCCGGTGGCCGTGACGAGCGCCCCGGCCGGCCAGTACTCCTTCGGACGGAAGTGCAGCTTCTTGTCGTCCACCCAGTACCAGGAGCCCTCGACGGCGGGCGTGGAGCGGACCTTGAGGGCCCGTTCGACGACCGCGCGGGCCGCCCGGTCCTTGACGGGGAGGCTGAGGTCCGCCGTGATGGGCTGTCCGACGCCGTACGTGCCCGCCTCCGGCCCGAAGGTCACGGTGAGGGCCCGTTTGGCCGGAGCCGTCTCGAAAGTGAACGTACGGGCGCCTGGAGCGCCGTCCTCGTCCTCGGTGGCCACCTGGACCGTGTAGCGGGCGCCGGCCGCGAGGGCGGCCGTGGAGCGCCAGCGCCGGCCGTCCGCGGTGAGTTCGCCGGCCAGGTGGTGCCCGGAGGCGTCGGTGGCGGTGACGTCGGTGATCCGGCCGTCGTCGCCCTTGGTGGTGATCTCCAGGGGCTTCTCGGGGTCCGCCCTGGTGCCGTCGGCGGGGGCGCTGACCGCGAGCTGGTCCGCCGCGTCGTAGGCCTTCTCCGACAGCGGGTGGCCGTCGGAGCCCGCGCACGAGGTGGCGCCGGCGGTGACGGTGACGGCCAGAAGGGTGCAGCTCAGAACAGTCCGAATGCGCGGCGTGTCGTTCATGACCTCACGCTAAGTACGATCCTCGCGCCCGGCGCGCCGAGTGCTGCAAAAGAGGGGCCCGGACGCTTCGTTGACGAAGTGTCCGGGCCCCTCGTGTGCTCCGGTGCGGAGCGGGGTACCGCTACTGGTTCTGGTTCTCGCCGCGGTAGAACTCGAAGACCCAGCCGAACAGGCCGACGAGGATCAGCGGGGCGGAGAAGTACAGCAGCCACCAGCCCATCGCGATGGCGAGGAAGGCGAGCGCGCCGCCGATGGCCAGCGAGAGCGGCTGCCAGCTGTGCGGGGCGAAGAAGCCCACCTCACCGGCCTCGTCCGCGACGTCGGCCTCCTTGTCGTCCTGCGCCATCGCGTCGACACGCTTGGCCGTGAAGGCCAGGTAGTAGCCGATCATGATGGCCAGGCCGAAGGCCAGGAAGAGCGCCGTCGTGCCGACCGGCTCCTTGGACCAGACGCCGTACAGGATCGCCATGGCAAGGATGAAGACGCTCAGCCAGATGAACATCTTGCCCTGGATCTTCACTTGCCGGCCTCCTTGCTGCCCGTGAGGGCCGCGGCCTCGTGCGGCTTGTTCTCGAGCTGGTCGAGAGCGGCGATCTCAGGGTGGTGCAGGTCGAACGCCGGGGATTCCGAACGGATCCGCGGCAGGGTGAGGAAGTTGTGCCGCGGCGGCGGGCAGGAGGTCGCCCACTCGAGCGAACGGCCGTAGCCCCACGGGTCGTCGACCTCGATCTTCTTGCCGTACTTGGCGGTCTTCCAGACGTTGTAGAAGAACGGCAGGATCGACAGACCGAGCAGGAAGGAGGAGATCGTCGAGATCGTGTTCAGCGTGGTGAAGCCGTCGGCGTCGAGGTAGTCCGCGTAACGACGCGGCATGCCCTCGGCACCGAGCCAGTGCTGCACCAGGAACGTGCCGTGGAAGCCCACGAACAGCGTCCAGAACGTGATCTTGCCGAGGCGCTCGTCGAGCATCTTGCCGGTGAACTTCGGCCACCAGAAGTGGAAGCCGGAGAACATCGCGAAGACGACGGTGCCGAAGATGACGTAGTGGAAGTGCGCCACGACGAAGTACGAGTCGGAGACGTGGAAGTCCATCGGGGGCGAGGCCAGGATGACGCCGGTCAGACCACCGAAGGTGAAGGTGATCAGGAAGCCGACGGCCCAGAGCATCGGGGTCTCGAAGGACAGCGAGCCCTTCCACATCGTTCCGATCCAGTTGAAGAACTTCACGCCGGTCGGTACGGCGATGAGGAACGTCATGAAGGAGAAGAACGGGAGGAGCACGCCACCGGTGACGTACATGTGGTGCGCCCACACGGTCACGGACAGACCGGCGATCGCGATGGTCGCGGCCACCAGACCGATGTAGCCGAACATCGGCTTGCGGCTGAAGACCGGGATGACCTCGGAGATGATGCCGAAGAAGGGCAAGGCGATGATGTACACCTCTGGGTGTCCGAAGAACCAGAAGAGGTGTTGCCACAGCAAGGCGCCGCCGTTGGCCGCGTCGAAGACGTGGGCACCGAACTTGCGGTCCGCCTCCAGGGCGAACAGCGCGGCCGCCAGGACCGGGAAGGCGAGCAGGACCAGGACACCGGTCAGCAGCACGTTCCAGGTGAAGATCGGCATGCGGAACATCGTCATGCCCGGAGCGCGCATGCAGATGATCGTGGTGATGAAGTTGACCGAGCCGAGGATCGTGCCGAAGCCGGAGAAGGCCAGACCCATGATCCACATGTCGGCGCCGACACCCGGCGAGCGGACGGCGTCCGACAGCGGGGAGTAGGCGAACCAGCCGAAGTCGGCGGCACCCTGCGGGGTGAGGAAGCCGGCCACCGCGATGATCGAGCCGAAGAGGTACAGCCAGTAGGCGAACATGTTCAGCCGCGGGAACGCCACGTCGGGCGCGCCGATCTGCAGCGGCATGATCCAGTTCGCGAAACCGGCGAACAGCGGCGTCGCGAACATCAGCAGCATGATCGTGCCGTGCATCGTGAACGCCTGGTTGAACTGCTCGTTCGACATGATCTGCGTACCCGGACGGGCCAGCTCGGCGCGCATGAAGAGCGCCATCAGGCCGCCGATGCAGAAGAACACGAACGACGTGACCAGGTACATCGTACCGATGGTCTTGTGGTCGGTGGTGGTGAGCCACTTGATGACCACGTTGCCGGGCTGCTTGCGCCGTACGGGCAGCTCGTTCTCGTAAGAGTCCTCAGCCGCGGCGGCACCCTGGGTTTCGTTGGGGATGCTCACAGTTGGTGCTTCTCCGCATTCCTAGCCGGGTCCGTCTGCGCGATGCCGGACGGGATGTAGCCGGTCTGCCCCTTCGCGGCCAGCTCCTTCAGGTGCGCCTGGTAGCGCTCCGGGGAGACCACCTTGACGTTGAAGAGCATCCGGGAGTGGTCGACACCGCACAGCTCGGCGCACTTGCCGAGGAAGGTGCCCTCACGGGTCGGAGTCACTTCGAAGGAGTTGGTGTGACCCGGAATGACGTCCTGCTTCATGAGGAAGGGGACCACCCAGAACGAGTGGATGACGTCACGGGAGGACAGGACGAACCTGACCTTCTCACCCTTCGGCAGCCACAGGGTCGGGCCCGGGTTGCCGGTCTGCGGGTTCCGGTCGCCGGGGATGCCGGCGTCGTAGACACCGCCCGCGTTCTCCGGGAAGTCCGCGAGGAACTTGTCCGGGAGCGAGGCGAGGTTCTTGTCCGTCTTGGCGTCACCCTTCACACCGGGCACGTTCTCGACGTAGTTGAAGCCCCAGCTCCACTGGTAGCCGACCACGTTGACCGTGTGAGCCGGCTTCGGGGTGAGCTCGAGGAGCTTCGACTCGTCGCGCGCGGTGAAGTAGAAGAGCACCGAGACGATGATGAGCGGAGTGACCGTGTACAGCGCCTCGATGGGCATGTTGTAACGGGTCTGCGGAGGTACCTCGACCTTGGTCCGGCTGCGCCGGTGGAAGATGGTGGCCCAGAGGATCAGGCCCCACACCAGGATGCCCGTGATCAGGGCCGCGGCCCAGGAGCCCTGCCAGAGGGAGAGGATCCGAGGCGCCTCTTCCGTGACGGGGGTGGGCATGCCAAGGCGGGGGAAGTCTTCCCAGTTGTACGAGCAGCCCGTGGCTGTCGCCAGGATCAGGCCCGCAGTCAGCACCTGCGGCAGCTTCCGCCGCATCGGGCGCCGCGACGAGCGGTCGGAGCCGTTGGGACTCACGTAGCGCCTTCCCGAGAGTCTCGGCCCGCAGTGGTCGGCCACGGCCGTCCGTCTCGCTGGTCGGTCGCCGCCCCGGCCGCGGGCAGGGGTTTGGATGTTTATGCGGACCAAACCCTACTGGACGCTATTTGGGGTCGCGCGGGAGGGTGCCCAACGCGCCGTCCGAGTCCCCGAAGGGGTGGACTCCGGTGTTCCGGAGGGGGTACGACACCCCGTTCGGCGGTCTGCCGACGCACCGGGCCGCACTTCTGACGAGGGCTCATCGGGTGCCGGGGCCGCCCGGCGGCGGGGCTTCGGCGGGGCCGGGACCGCGGTGGGGGCGTGCGCGTTCTACGGTGGGCGGATGCCGTACTTCGACGCCGCGTCCTCCGCCCCGCTGCACCCCGTCGCCCGTCAGGCGCTGCTGGCCTCCCTGGACGAGGGATGGGCCGATCCGGCCCGGCTCTACCGGGAGGGGCGGCGGGCCCGGCTGCTGCTCGACGCGGCCAGGGAGGCCGCCGCGGAAGCCGTGGGGTGTCGTCCGGACGAGCTCGTGTTCACTCCTTCGGGGACGCGCGCGGTTCACGCCGGGGTCTCCGGGGCGCTCGCGGGGCGTCGGCGCGTCGGGAACCGGCTCGTGGTCTCGGCGGTCGAGCACTCCTCCGTCCTGCACGCCGGCGAGACGCACGCGGCGGCGGGCGGCACGGTGACGGAGGTGCCGGTGGACCGCTCGGGCGCGGTGGACGCGTCCGCCTTCGCGGCGGCGCTCGCCCCGGCACGGCGCTGGCCTGCCTCCAGTCGGCCAACCACGAGGTGGGCACGGAGCAGCCGGTGGCCGAGGTCGCCGGGGCCTGCCGGGCGGCGGAGGTGCCGCTCCTCGTGGACGCGGCGCAGTCGCTGGGCTGGGGGTCGGTGCCGGCGGGCTGGTCGCTGCTCACGGCGAGCGCGCACAAGTGGGGCGGGCCGGCGGGGTCGGCTCCTCGCGGTGCGCAAGGGGTCAGGTTCGCCCCCAAGGCCCCTCGGACGAGCGGGAGTCGGGGCGGGCGCCCGGCTTCGAGAACCTGCCGGCGATCGTGGCGGCGGCGGCCTCGCTGCGGGCCGTCCGGGCGGAGGCGGCGGCCGAGGGCGCACGGCTGCGGGCCCTGGTGGACCGGATCCGGGCGCGGGTGCCGGAGCTGGTGCCGGACATGGAGGTGGTGGGCGACCCGGTCCGCCGGCTCCCCACCTCGTCACCTTCTCCTGCCTGTACGTCGACGGGGAGACGCTGCTGTCGGAGCTGGACCGGGAGGGTTTCTCCGTTTCGTCCGGTTCCTCGTGCACGAGTTCGACGCTGACGCCCAGCCATGTGCTGCGCGCGATGGGCGTACTGAGCGAGGGCAACGTCCGCGTGTCCCTCCCCCACGGGACCCCGGCCGAGGACGTCGACCGCTTCCTCTCGGTCCTCCCCGGCGTGGTGGCGGGCGTACGGGAGCGCCTGGGCGCCCCGTCCCCGCCCCTCCTCCCCGCCCCTCCGACTCCCTCCTCGTCGACTCCTCGGCAAGCGCTGCCCGATCCCCGTGATCGAGCTCGCGAAGGTCATCGGCGACGTGCCGGTCGGCGGGACCGTGACCGTCCTGTCCGACGACGAGGCGGCCCGGCTCGACATTCCCGCGTGGTGCCAGATGCGGGGCCAGCAGTACGTCGGCGAGTCGCCTTCGGCGGGCGGCGGCGTGGCGTACGTGGTCCGCCGGGTGTCCTAGGACCTGCGCCGCCCCGGGGCGTCACGCTTCACCCGCGGGCGCGGGGCCCGCGCCCGGCGGGGCGGGCGGCCCACAACGGAGGCGGCGAGGGTGGGCGCCGCCCCCGGCGGCAGGGGGTCAGAGCAGGTGGGTGTGGACCTCGGTGGCGGCGTCTTCGCCGTAGGCCTTGGTGAAGCGCTCCATGAAGTTGGCGCGCCGGAGGGTGTACTCCTGGGTGCCGAGCGTCTCGATGACGAGGGTGGCGAGCATGCAGCCCACCTGGGCGGCCCGCTCGAGGCCGACGCCCCAGGAGAGGCCGGTGAGGAAGCCGGCACGGAAGGCGTCGCCGACGCCCGTCGGGTCGACCTTGGCGGTCTCCTCGGGGCAGCCGACCTCGATGGGGGTGTCGCCGACGCGCTCGATGCGGACGCCGCGCGAGCCGAGCGTGGTGACGCGGTGGCCGACGCGGAGAGGATCTCGGCCTCGGTCCAGCCGGTCTTGGACTCGATGAGGCCCTTCTCGTACTCGTTCGAGAAGAGGTAGGTGGCGCCGTCGAGGAGGGTGCGGATCTCCTCCCCGTCCATGCGCGCGATCTGCTGCGAGAAGTCGGCGGCGAAGGGGATGGAGCGGGCGCGGCACTCCTCCGTGTGGCGGAGCATCGCCTCGGGGTCGTCGGCGCCGATGAGGACGAGGTCGAGGCCGCCCACGCGGTCGGCGACGGCCTTGAGCTCGATCAGCCGGGCCTCGCTCATGGCGCCGGTGTAGAAGGAGCCGATCTGGTTGTGGTCGGCGTCGGTGGTGCAGACGAAGCGCGCGGTGTGCAGGACCTCGGAGATCCGCACCGAGGCGGTGTCGACGCCGTGCCGGTCGAGCCAGGCGCGGTACTCGTCGAAGTCGTACCCGGCCGCGCCGACGAGGATCGGGCTGCCGCCGAGCTGGCCCATGCCGAAGCAGATGTTCGGCGCGACGCCGCCCCGGCGGACGTCGAGGTTGTCGACGAGGAAGGAGAGGGACACCGTGTGGAGCTGGTCGGCCACCAGCTGGTCGGCGAACCGGCCGGGGAAGGTCATGAGGTGGTCGGTGGCGATGGAGCCGGTGACTGCGATACGCACGGCGGGGTGCTCCTGCGGAGTTCAGTAGGGGCGCGCGAGGCGCTCGAACGAAGGACGACAGTTCACGCTACCGGCTGGGGGACTCCCTGCCGAACAGTGGAAACTACCCCAGAGTAGGTCTTTTCCCCGGAGCGCTGCGGTGCATACGGTGCGCCCATGACCATGTACCCCGCTCCTCGCGAGCGACACGAGTCCGAGTTGAGCCTCGCCCAGCTGCGCGGGGACGGTGCTCGGATGGCCCCCCACTGGGTCGCGCCGGTCTCCCCCGAGCCCGTACGGGTCTCCCCCGCGTCGATCCACGGCGTCGTCGTGCCGGCGGCCTCGGCCCGGCTGATCGAGGCCACCGTCGAGTACGGCGGCTGACGGAGGGGAACCGTCCGCCCGTCCGCTCCGTCCCATCGACGTCCGGTCGAGACGAGGAGCGTTGCGGTGAGCGGTACGGAGAACGTGCGGAGGCGACGGAACGCCCTGGCCGCCTCGGTGGCGGCGGGTGTGCTGATCGCCGGGGGCGGCGGCGTCTATCTGGCGGTGGCGGCGACGTCGCCGGGCGCGGCCACCCGGCCGCGGCGGCCGACGGGGCCGCCCGGACGGTGCCGTCCCCGCCTCCGCGCCTGGAGACGGGCAGCGGCGGCGCCGGGATCGCGCCCGGTGAACCGGACCCGGGCGGCGGCCCGCGCGGGACGGTCTACAAAGCCAGGGCCCCCTCCCCAAGGGCCCTCCTCGGCCGCGGTCCACCGGCCCGAGGGCCTGGTCACCTCGGCGGAGGTGACCAGGCTGGCCGAAGCGCTCGGGATCGGGGACGGCCCGCGCTGGTCGGGGACGTCTGGACGATCGGGCCCGAGAAGGACGGCCGGGGCCGCGCCTCGACGTGGCCCGGAAGGCGCCCGGGAACTGGACGTTCTCCTGGTACGACGGCGGCCCGGCCGGTGACTCCTGCCTCAAGGGCGCGGCCTGCCCGCCCCGGGCGAGGTGAAGCCCCGACGGCGGGCCGTACGCCGGTGAGCGAGGCGGCGGCGAAGGCGGCGGCCGTCCCCGTCCTGAAGGCGCTCGGCCAGGACGACGCGAAGGTGACCGCGACCCAGGTGATCGACGGCTCGGTGCGCGTGGTCAACGCCGATCCGGTGGTGGCCGGGCTGCCCACCCACGGCTGGTCGACGGGCCTGCACATCGGCCCGGACGGGAAGGCCGTCGGCGGGAGCGGGATGCTCAAGGAGCCGGTGAAGGGCGCCACGTATCCCGTGGTCGGGGCGGCGAAGGCGCTCGCCGAGCTGAACGAGGAGTCGAAGGGCACGGGCCCGGTCGGCATCGGCGGCTGCGCGACCGACCCGCCGGCGGGGGCGGGGTCGACAGGAACGGCAAGGCCGACCCGGTCGCGCCCTGCCGGCCGGACGCGGGCGTGGCGCCGCCGGCGGAGGTCCCGGTGACGGGCGCGGTGTTCGGTCTGGCCGCGCGGGACGTGGCCGGCGAGCGGCTGCTCGTACCGGCGTGGCTGTTCACCGCGGACCCGGTGGACGCGGCGCCCTACACGGTGGTGGAGACGGCGGTGGTCCGGGAGTACCTGGCGCCGCCGGTGAAGCCCTCGCCGCCGGACCAGGGCACGGCGCCGGCCCGGCAGATCGGGTCGTACCGGACGGCGGAGGACGGCCGGAAGCTGACGGTCACCTTCTGGGGCGGGGTGTGCGGCACGTACACCGCCGAGGCCGTGGAGACCCCGGAGAGGGTGACGGTGCGGATCGACGAGAAGTCCGACCCCGGGCGGGTGTGCATCGCGATCGCCAAGGAGATCACGCTGACCGTGACGCTGCAGAGCCCGCTGGGCGACCGGGCCGTGGTGGACGCGGCGAGCGGGGAGGCCGTGCCGCGGCGCTGAGCGCGCCGGGCGGGCCTGGTACGCGTGAGGGCGGTGGCCCGGAAGCTCCTGGGCCACCGCCCTCACGTGCGTACGGGCTTAGCTGAACGAGTCGCCGCAGGCGCAGGAGCCCGTGGCGTTCGGGTTGTCGATGGTGAAGCCCTGCTTCTCGATCGTGTCGACGAAGTCGATCGACGCGCCGCCCAGGTACGGGGCGCTCATGCGGTCGGTGACGACCTTGACGCCGTCGAAGTCCTTCACGACGTCGCCGTCGAGCGAACGCTCGTCGAAGAACAGCTGGTAACGCAGGCCGGAGCAGCCGCCGGGCTGAACGGCGACGCGCAGGGCCAGGTCCTCGCGGCCTTCCTGGTCGAGGAGGGCCTTGACCTTGGCCGCGGCGGCGTCGGACAGGAGGATGCCGTCGCTGACAGTGGTCTTCTCGTCCGATACGGACATCTGCTTCTCTCCCGGTGTGTACGGAGACTGCTTGCCGACGGTTGCAACCGGCGGTGTCCCGGATTCATTCCGGGCCGAGCGGGTCTTTCTTCTTTCATGCTCGCACACCCTGTCCAGGAGTGCGGACGGCGAATTCGTCACATCGACACTATGGCCATCGTCATTCTGACGTGAAGCAGTTATGATAGATAGCGTCATTTCGACGAAAAGCGTTTCCCGAAGACCCCGAAGAAAGGGTGCGTGACGTGACCACCGCCCAGCCCCTGGATGTGCAGCCGACGCCGCTCGCCCTGCTCCTGCTCGGCCGCGAGGCCGACCCGAAGAGCGAGCGCGGCGTGGAGTGTCCCGGCGACCTGCCGTCGCCCTCCGACCCGGACCTCGTGGAGCGCGCCCGCGCCGCCAAGGAGAAGCTCGGGGACAAGGTCTTCGTCCTCGGCCACCACTACCAGCGCGACGAGGTCATCCAGTTCGCCGACGTGACGGGTGACTCCTTCAAGCTCGCGCGCGACGCCGCCGCCAAGCCCGAGGCCGAGTACATCGTCTTCTGCGGCGTCCACTTCATGGCGGAGTCGGCCGACATCCTCACCGGCGACGACCAGAAGGTCGTCCTGCCCGACCTCGCGGCCGGCTGCTCGATGGCCGACATGGCCACCGCCGAGCAGGTCGCCGAGTGCTGGGACGTGCTGACCGAGGCCGGGATCGCCGAGCAGGTCGTGCCCGTCTCGTACATGAACTCCTCGGCCGACATCAAGGCCTTCACCGGCAAGCACGGGGGCACGATCTGCACCTCGTCCAACGCCGAGCGGGCCCTGAACTGGGCCTTCGAGCAGGGCGAGAAGGTGCTGTTCCTGCCGGACCAGCACCTGGGCCGCAACACCGCCGTCCGCGACATGGGCATGTCCCTGGACGACTGCGTGCTCTACAACCCGCACAAGCCGAACGGCGGCCTGACCGTCGAGGAGCTGCGCAACGCCAAGATGATCCTCTGGCGCGGCCACTGCTCGGTGCACGGCCGGTTCTCGCTGGACTCGGTGAACGACGTCCGCGAGCGCATCCCGGGCGTGAACGTGCTCGTCCACCCCGAGTGCCGCCACGAGGTCGTCGCCGCCGCGGACCACGTCGGCTCGACCGAGTACATCATCAACACCCTGGAGGCGGCCCCGGCCGGTTCCAAGTGGGCGATCGGCACGGAGCTGAACCTCGTCCGCCGGCTGGCGAACCGATTCGCCGACCAGGACAAGGAGATCGTCTTCCTCGACAAGACGGTCTGCTTCTGCTCGACGATGAACCGCATCGACCTCCCGCACCTGGTGTGGACCCTGGAGTCGCTGGCCGAGGGCAACCTCGTCAACCAGATCCAGGTCGACAAGGAGACCGAGAGCTTCGCCAAGCTCGCCCTGGAGCGGATGCTGGCCCTGCCGTAACGGTTCTCCCGTGACGGTTCTGCCGTACGCACGCCGGAAGGGGCGCCCCGCGGACTCGCGGGGCGCCCCTTCCTCGTGCCGTACGGATCAGACCGCGGTCGGCTCCTTCACCTGCGGCGGGACCACCGTGTCGCCCGTGGCCTCCCGCTTCGCCGCCCGCTTCTGCGCGCGGCGCTCCTTGCGGAGCTCCACCATCGCGTAGAGCGTCGGGACGAGGAGCAGGGTCAGCAGCGTCGAGGTGACCAGACCGCCGATCACCACCACGGCCAGCGGCTGGGCGATGAAGCCGCCGTCGCCGGTGACGCCGAGGGCCATCGGCAGCAGGGCGAAGATCGTCGCCAGGGCGGTCATCAGGATCGGGCGGAGCCGGTGCCGGCCGCCCTCGACCACCGCTTCGACGACGCCCAGGCCCTGCGCCCGGTACTGGTTGATCAGGTCGATCAGGACGATCGCGTTGGTGACGACGATGCCGATGAGCATCAGCATGCCGATCATCGCCGGGACGCCCATCGCCGTGCCGGTGACCAGGAGCAGACCGATCGCGCCGGTCGCCGCGAACGGGATCGAGACCAGCAGGATCAGCGGCTGGACCAGCGACCTGAAGGTCGCCACCAGGAGCATGAAGACGATCGCGACGGCCGCGAGCATCGCCAGGAGCAGGTTGCCGAAGGCGTCGGACTGGTCCGCGGTGACGCCGCCGACGGTGGCCGTGGCGCCCTCCGGCAGGTCGAGCCCCTTGAGCTTCGCGTCGAGGGCGGTGCCCACCGCGCCGGTGTCGTCGCCGACCGGCTTGGCCGTGATCGTCGCGGAGCGCGCGCCGTCGATCCGGGTCATCGAGACCGGGCCGGGGACCAGCTCGACGGTGGCGACGTCGCCCAGCTTCACCGGGCCGAGCGGCAGCGCCTTGAGCTCGGCCAGGGTGGTGGCCGGGTGCGCCGAGGTGATGAGGACGTCCCGCTCGCTGTCGTCGAGGATCGCCTTGGCGGCCGGGGTGCCCCGGACGGCCTGGGCGACGATCATGCCGAGCGAGGTGGTGTCGAAGCCGGCGTCGGCCGCCCTGGCGTTCGCCCGCACGGAGACCCGCGGGACGGAGGTCGCGAGGTCGCTCTCGACGTCGGTGACGTCCTTCATCCCGGCCACCGCGGCCCGCACCTGCTCGGAGGCCTTCTTCAGGACCTCCGCGTCGGCGGCCTTGACGACCACGCTCAGGTTCTGGGAGCCGAAGCCGTCACCGGCGGCGATGGTGGTGTCGCCGATGCCGTCGAGGGCGTCGAGCCCCTTCCGGAGGGCGTCGCGGACCTTCTCGTACGAGGCGGACTCCTCCAGGCTGACCTTGTAGGAGGCCTGGTTGGAGCCGGTGCCGCCGCCGAAGGCCGCCATGAAGCCGGAGGAGCCGACGGTGACCTGGTAGTCCTTGACGCCCTCGGTCCCCGCGAGGACCTTCTCGACCTTCTTCGCGGCCTCGTCGGAGGCGCTCAGGCTGGTGCCGGGCGCCAGCTCCTGCCGGATGTTGAGCACCTGCTGCTCGCCGGGGTCGAAGAAGTTGGTCTTCAGGAACCCGCCCATGCCGAAGGTGACGGCCAGGACGACGAGCGCGATGACCAGGCTGAGGAACCGGCGCCGGGTCGCGAAGCGCAGGACCGGCACGTACGCGCGCTGGAGCCGGCTCTTGTCCTCCTTCTCCTCGGCGAGGCGGCGGGCCTCCGCGGCGTCCTGCGACGTGCCCTTGGGGGCGCGCAGGAACCAGTACGAGAGGACCGGGACCACCGTCAGGGAGACGATCAGCGAGGCGAGCAGGGCCGCCGTCACCGTCAGCGAGAAGGGGCCGAACATCTCGCCGACGATCCCGCCGACCAGACCGATGGGCAGGAAGACGGCGACGGTGGTGAGGGTGGAGGAGGTGACGGCGCCCGCCACCTCGCGGACCGCGGTGAGGATCGCGGCCTGGCGCTCCTCGCCGTAGCCGAGGTGGCGCTTGATGTTCTCCAGGACCACGATCGAGTCGTCGACGACCCGGCCGATGGCGATGGTGAGCGCGCCGAGCGTCAGCATGTTGAGCGAGAGGTCGCGGGTCCACAGCACGATGAGGGCGAGGACGACCGAGAGCGGGATGGAGACCGCGGTCACCAGCGTCGAGCGGATCGACGCGAGGAAGACCAGGATCACCAGGACGGCCATGACGAGGCCGAGCGCGCCCTCCGTGGTCAGGCCGGAGACCGCCTTGGCGACGGCCGGGCCCTGGTCGGAGACGACGGTCAGCTCGGCGCCGGAGCCGAGGTCGCGGCGCAGGTCGGGCAGCTTCTCCTCGACGGCGTCGGAGATCGCGACGGCGCTGCCGTCCTTGTCCATGGTGGCCATGACGGCGAGGCTGGGCCTGCCGTTCGTACGGGTGAGGGAGACGCGCGGCGACTCCTCCTGCTTCACGGTGGCCACGTCGCCGAGGCGGACCGCCCCGCCCTTGCCGGGGACGGCCGCCGGGACGCGCAGGTCCTCGATCTGCTGGAGCGAGGTGTAGCCGCCGCCGACCTGGATCGTGCGGGACTTCCCGGCCTCCGAGAAGGCGCCGGCCGGCAGGGTCGCGCCGCCGGAGCGCAGGGCCTCGGCGAGCTTCATGGTGGTCAGTCCGGCCGCGGCGAGCTTGCGCTCGTCGGGGGTGACGGAGACCTGGAGGTCCTGGACGCCGTCGACCGACACCCGGCCGACGCCCTCGATGTCCTCCAGGGCGGGGACGACGGTCTTCTGCAGCTGGTCGGCGAGGGCCTGCGGGTCCTTGTCCGAGGAGGCGGCGAGAACGACGGTCGGCATGTCGTCCGTGGAGCCGGCGATCACCTGCGGGTCGACGGTGTCGGGCAGCTGGGCGCGGGCCCGGTTCACCGCCTGCTGGACGTCGGCGACGAGCTGCTTCGTCGACTCGTCGCCGTAGTCGAAGGAGGCCATGATGACGGCGCTGCCCTCGGAGGCGGTGGAGGTCACCGACTTCAGGCCGTTGACCGCCTTCAGGGTGTTCTCCAGCGGCTCGACGACCTGCTTCTCGACCACGTCGGGGGAGGCGCCCTGGTACGGGGCCAGGACCGACACCACGGGGAGCTCGATCGAGGGCAGCAACTGCTGCTTCAGCTGCGGGATCGCGATCGCGCCGAACACGATCGCGACGATGGACATCAGCCCGATCAGGGCCCGTTGCGCGAGGCTGAATCTGGACAGCCAGGACATGGGGTCTCTCTTCTGTGGCGTACTCGTCGGCAGGCGGGCACACCGTGGCACCCCCGCATACACGATCAGCGATCCCCGTCGAGAAGTCCTCGGCCCCCGGGTCCACTTCTTTATCCCGCGCATACCGCGTCTGGAGTACGCGCTCACTCCACCCGGGGACGTACGAGACCCGACTCGTAGGCCGTGACCACCAGCTGGGCCCGGTCGCGGGCGCCGAGCTTGGCCATGGTCCGGTTGACATGCGTCTTCACGGTGAGCGGGCTGACGTCCAGCCGCTCGGCGATCTCGTCGTTGGAGAGGCCGCCCGCGACGAGGACGAGGACCTCCCGCTCCCGGGCGGTGAGCGCGGCGAGCCGCCCGGTGCGGACGGCGACGCCCGCGTCCACGGCGTCCGCGCCGGAGCCCTGCGCGAGGAAGCTGGCGATCAGCCCCTTGGTGGCGGCCGGAGAGAGCAGCGCCTCGCCGGCGTGCGCGATCCGGATCGCGCCGAGGAGCTCCTCCGGCTCGGCCCCTTGCCGAGGAAGCCCGAGGCGCCGGCGCGCAGCGACTGCACGACGTACTCGTCGACCTCGAAGGTGGTCAGCATGACGATCCGCACGTCGGCGAGCCCGGGATCCGCGGTGATCGCGCGGGTCGCGGCGAGGCCGTCGGTGCCCGGCATGCGGATGTCCATCAGGACGACGTCGGGCCGGGTGGCGCGGGCCAGCGCGACCGCCTCGGCGCCGTCGGGCGCCTCCCGACGACCTCCATGTCCGGCTCGGAGTCCACCAGGACCTTGAAGGCGCTGCGGAGCAGGGCCTGGTCGTCGGCGAGCAGTACGCGGATGGTCATGCGCGGTCCTCCCCGTGCGGGACGTCACCGGCAGTATCGCCTGGACGCGGAAGCCGCCGCCGTAGCGGGGGCCGCGGTGAGGGTGCCGCCGAGCGCGCCGACCCGCTCGCGCATCCCGAGCAGCCCGTGGCCGCCGACGGGGGCTGCTCGACGGCCTGCGGCGGGACGGTCCGGGGGTGCCGTTGTCGAGGACGGTGATCTCGACCGTGCGGCCCACCCGGACGACGCTCACCTCGGCCTCCGCGTCCGGGCCCGCGTGCTTGCGCACGTTGGTCAGGGCCTCCTGCACGATCCGGTACGCGGCGAGGTCGACGGTCGCCGGGAGCGTCAGGCCCTCGTCGGGGCGGGCCAGGGAGACCGGGAGCCCGGCCTTGCGGAAGCTGTCGAGCAGTCCGTCGAGGACGGCGAGGCCGGGGCCGGCTCGGTGGGGCCTCCGGGTCGCCGGACTGGCGCAGCAGGCCGACGGTGGCGCGCAGCTCGTCCAGGGCGGAGCGGCTGGCCTCGCGGACGTGGGCGAGGGCCTCCTTCGCCTGGTCGGGGCGCTTGTCCATGACGTGGGCGGCGACCCCGGCCTGCACGTTCACCAGGGCGATGTGGTGGGCGACGACGTCGTGGAGGTCGCGGGCGATCCGCAGCCGCTCCTCGGCGACCCGCCGCCCGGCCTCCTCCTCGCGGGTCCGCTCGGCGCGCTCGGCCCGCTCCCTGATCGCGTCGACGAACGCCCTGCGGCTGCGCACGGCGTCCCCGGCCGCCGCCGCCATCCCGGTCCAGGCGAACACGCCCAGGTTCTCCTGCGCGTACCAGTGGGTGGGCCCGAAGACCATCGCCGCGGCGGTCAGCACCGCCATCGTGACCAGGCCGACCCGCCAGGTGGTGGGCCGGTCGGTGCGGGAGGCGACCGTGTAGAGCGCGACGACGGCGCTCATCGCGATCGGGGCGGGCCGGTTGTCGTTGACCAGTTCGAAGAGGCTGATCGTCACGGTGAAGGCGAGCACCGCGAAGGGGCTGCGCCGCCGCATCACGAGCGCCGCCGCCCCGACGATCATGATCAGCACGCTCCACACGTCCGGCGCGTGCTCCCCGAAGGTCGGCCCGTCCGGGCTCCCGTGCGGATTCGTGAAGGACCCGGCGATCATGGCGACGAGCGCGCCGGCGGCGATCGTCGCGTCCAAGGCGAGCGGGTGCGCGCGGAAGCCGTCACGGAGGCGGGCGTAGGGGTGCCGGTGGGGTCACGGGACAACGGTACGGGCCCCGGTCGCGCGGGGCCCCGCCCGTGACGGGCGGGGCCGGCGGGGTCAGCCGGGGATCAGGCCGTCGTCGGAGAGCATGTCCCGGACCTCCTCCAGGCTCGCGTCGGGAGCCGGGAGGATCAGTTCCGAGGGTTCCAGGGCGTCGTCGGGGAGCGGTGAGCCGAGGCGGCGGACGGCGTCGAGGAGGGCGCCCAGCGTCCGCCGGAAGCCCGCCTCGTCCCCCGCCTGCATCTCTTCGAGCAGTTCGTCGTCGAGCTTGTTCAGCTCGACGAAGTGGCTGTCGGCCAGCTTCAGCTGGCCCTCCCCCATGATCCGTACGATCATGACGCGTCCTGTCTGCCGCCGAAGCGGCGGAAGCTACTTCTCGAAGCGCGGGTGGGACTGCTGCTGGCCCTGGTTCTGGTTCGTACCGGAGCCGCCCTCGATGGCCTGCTGCTGCGCCGAGGGGCCCCCGGCCAGCTCGGCCTTCATCCGCTGGAGCTCCAGCTCGACGTCCGTGCCGCCGGAGAGCCGGTCCAGCTCCGCCTGGATGTCGTCCTTGCCCAGACCCGACTGGTCGTCGAGCGCGCCCGAGGCGAGCAGCTCGTCGATCGCGCCGGCGCGCGCCTGGAGCTGGGCGGTCTTGTCCTCGGCCCGCTGGATCGCCAGGCCGACGTCGCTCATCTCCTCCGAGATGCCGGAGAAGGACTCGGCGATCCGGGTCTGCGCCTGGGCCGCCGTGTAGGTCGCCTTGATGGTCTCCTTCTTGGTGCGGAAGGCGTCCACCTTGGCCTGCAGGCGCTGGGCGGCGAGGGTGAGCTTCTCCTCCTCGCCCTGCAGCGTCTGGTGCTGCACCTCCAGGTCGCTGACCTGCTGCTGGAGCGCGGCCCGCCGGGACAGCGCCTCGCGCGCCAGGTCCTCGCGGCCGAGCGCCAGCGCCTTGCGGCCCTGGTCCTCCAGCTTGGCGGACTGGCCCTGCAGCTGGTTCAGCTGGAGTTCGAGCCGCTTGCGGGAGGTGGCGACGTCGGCGACGCCCCGCCGCACCTTCTGCAGCAGCTCCAGCTGCTTCTGGTAGGAGTAATCGAGCGTCTCGCGCGGATCCTCGGCCCGGTCAAGGGCCTTGTTCGCCTTCGCGCGGAAGATCATCCCCATACGCTTCATGACACCGCTCATGGGCTTCGCGCGCCCCCTTCTGACGGACTCGGCTCCAGCTCTTCGACAGGATCCACAGTACGGTCCCTGTCTCCATTACCGCACTGTTCGGAGCGGGATGCGCTCCTCCCCAAGGACGACTGTGCGCGGCCCCCGCTCCCGCCCAGGGAGTAGATCGATCTCGGGGAGACCCCTCACCGTCCCGTGTACGTACCGCCCAAGACGCAGTCCGTTAGCGGATCGTTCCCGCCCCGCATGGGGTTCATGCCCGCCACCCCGTACCCTTGGGTTTTGTGTTCCGTAGCCGTTCGAAGGACGAGAAGGCCCCACCGACAAGGTGACGGCGGACCTCTCCACCAAGCAGCCCCGCGACCCCGAGGCCCCCAAGGGCCGCCCGACTCGAAGCGGAGCGAGGCGCAGACCCAGCGCCGTCGTGCCGCGACGGTGCCGACCGACCGCAAGGAGGCCGCCAAGCGCCAGCGCGAGGCACGCCGCTCGGACCTGGCCCGGCAGCGCGAGGCGCTGGCCAACGGCGACGAGCGTTACCTGCCCGCCCGCGACAAGGGTCCGGTCCGCCGCTTCGTGCGCGACTTCGTCGACTCGCGGTTCGCGATCGCCGAGTTCTTCCTGCCGATGGCCGTGGTGATCCTCGTGCTGTCGGTGTTCGGAAACTCCAACAGGTCGCTGCAGAACATCTCCCTGCTGCTCTGGCTCGGTGTGATCGTCCTGATCGTCATCGACTCGATCGGCATCTGGATCCGTCTGCGGAAGCAGCTCAACACCCGCTTCCCGAACGAGCCGAAGCGCGGTGCCATCGCCTACGGCCTGATGCGCACGCTCCAGATGCGCCGACTGCGTCTGCCGAAGCCGCAGGTCAAGCGCGGAGAGCGGCCCTGAGCGCCGACAGTTCGGAGGCGGAGTTCGACGGGCGCGCGTTCGGCGGGGCCACGTCGGAGTCGGGCGGCCCCGTGCTGCCCGCCGTCGCCCACTGGCCCGCCGGTCCCGGCGGGCTCCGCGACACCATCCGGCAGGAGATCGTCGCCCGTCAGCTCGACGAGCAGATAGCCGGCCGCTACCCGGTGGGGCAGCGGCTGCGGATCCTCGACGCGGGCATGGGGCAGGGCACCCAGGCCCTGCGCCTCGCCCGCGCCGGGCACACCGTGACCGGCCTGGAGGCCGATCCCGACCTGCTGAAGGCGGCCCGTGAGTCGCTGGCGACGGAGCCCGCCGGGATCCGCGAGCGGGTCCGGATGATCGAGGGCGACGGCCGCGAGACCGGGGTGCACTTCCTGCCCGGCAGCTTCGACGTGGTCCTCTGCCACGGCGTCCTCATGTACGCGGACGAGCCCGACGCGCTGCTCGCCGGTCTGGCCCGGATGCTGGCCCCCGGCGGCCTGCTGTCCCTGGTCGTGCGGAACGCGGAGGCGCTGTCCATGCGGCCGGGGCTCGCCGGGGACTGGTCGGGCGCGCTCGCCGCCTTCGACTCGGACGTCTACACCGACGACAACGGCGTGAAGGTGCGGGCCGACCGGCTCGACGCGCTCACGGCGACGCTCGCGGGGATCGCGGCGCCGCTGCACGCCTGGTACGGGGTGCGGGTCTTCACCGACGACGTCCCCGCCGACGCGGGCCTCCCCGCCGCCGAGGAGCTCGACCGGCTCCTCGCCGCCGAGGACCGCGCGGGGCGCACGGAACCGTACCGGCGGATCGCGGCGCTGCTGCACCTGTGCGGGGTGCGGGGCTGAGGCCGGTCCCCGGTGGGCGCGCACCCCTGATCGGGTGCGCTCGCCGGGCCGGGAGCGGGCGGAATCGGATAATCCGGACATGGACGTATCCCGTACCCGTGCCCGTCGTGTCCTCCTCCCGCTCACCGCCGGGGCCTGCGCCGCCGCGCTCGTCGGCGGCTGCTCCTCCTCCGGCGGGGACGCGGCCGCGCCGGAGCGCTCCACCCAGGCGGCGGCGCCCTCGTCTCCAACGAGCTCCAGGACGACTACCGGGCCGTCATCAAGAACGTCCTGCCCTCGGTCGTGCAGATCGACGCGGCGGACAGCCTCGGCTCCGGGGTCGTCTACGACACCAAGGGCCACATCGTCACCAACGCGCACGTGATCGGCCAGGAGAAGAGCTTCAAGGTCACGGCGGCCACCGGCGGGCAGGCCGTCACGGCGCGGCTCGTCTCCTCGTACCCCGAGCAGGACCTCGCGGTGCTCAAGCTGGACACCGTGCCTCAGGGGCTGAAAGCCGCGAAGTTCGGCGACTCCGCCACCGTCGACATGGGGCAGATCGTGCTCGCGATGGGCTCCCCGCTGGGCCTGTCCGGCAGCGTGACCCAGGGCATCGTCTCCGCGACCGGCCGGACCGTCAGCGAGGGCCGGGCCGGCGGCGGCACGGGCGCGACCATCGGGAACATGGTCCAGACGTCGGCGGCGATCAACCCCGGCAACAGCGGGGGCGCCCTGGTCAACCTCGACAGCGAGGTCATCGGCATCCCGACGCTCGCCGCCACCAACCCGGAGCTCGGCGGCGGCTCGGCCCCCGGCATCGGCTTCGCCATCCCCGCCTCGATGGTCCGCACGGTCGCCGACCAGATCATCAAGAACGGCAAGGTGACGGACTCCGGCCGGGCCGCCCTGAACATCACCGGCCGCACGGTCCTCGACGACAACTACGACCCGGCGGGCGTCGCCGTCGTCGAAGCCCCGGCGGACGGCGCCGCCGGAAAGGCCGGCCTCAAGCCGGGCGACGTGATCACCCGCCTCGCCGACACCGACATCACGACGATCACCTCGCTGTCGGAGGCGCTGGCGTCCATGAAGCCGGGGGACAAGGTGACGGTGACGTACGCGCGGGGCGCGACGACCCAGAAGACGGAAGTCACCCTGGGCGAGATGTAGGCCCCGCCCGCTGCCCGTGTGGGCAATCGTCCCGCAGGGCGGGACGGGTGGGCACACGGGACGGCGCCCTCTAGCAGCGCCTCCGCGTTCCGAAGCCTGGACCCGCACCCTGTGCACAGCTCGCACGGGGTGCGGGTCCAGGCGCGTAAGCCTCTGGCGCCAGCAAGGCGCCGTTCCGTTGTGCCCACCCGTTCCGCCCCAGCGGAACGATTGCCCACAACGGGGGGCGGCGGGGCCGGGTGCTTTAGCCCTCCGCGTCCAGGGGCATCGGGCCGTAGATCTTGGTGCCGTCCTCGGAGAGGGTCACCTGGTCGGCGCCGCCGCTGAGGAGGTCACGCCAGTTCTCGCCGATCCAGCTCTCGGCGTCGCCCTGGGTGGGGAACTCCTCGGGGGTGACGACGGGCTCGACCTCGGTGCCGTCGGACTTCTCGAACCGCCACGTCCATGCCATGCCAGCCTCCTGGAGCTCACCGGATGATCGGTTTCCTGCCCGCAGCGTAGCCGGGCGCGCACGCCTCGCGGTGGCGCGGGAGGATCTGAGGGTGGAACTGACTCTGCTCGGCACCGGCGCCCCGCTCGGGCTCCCCCGCCCCGACTGCCCCTGCGCCGTGTGCGCGCTGTCCCGAGGGAAGCGCGCGAGGGCCGCGACCTCGCTGCTCGTGGACGGGGCCCTGTTGCTCGACCTGACCCCCGGGGCCGCGCTGGCGGCGGCCCGGTCGGGGCATTCCCTCGTGGGGGTGCGGCAGGTGCTCTCACCCATCCGCACGACGGGCCGGCGGTGGAGGTGCCCGCCGGCTGCCCACCGCCGGGCGGGTGCCGGACGGACGGGAGTTGACGCTGATCAGCGGGCACCGGGTGCGGGCGGTGTCGATGGACTCGCCCGGACGGGGTACGAGGTGACCTCGGCCGACGGGGAGCGGTTGCTGTACCTGCCGCCGGGGGCGCGCCCGCGGGGATCGGGGACGAGCACCGGGCGCCGTACGACATGGTCGTCGCCGATGTCGTCGGGCGGCCGGACGGGCTGGCCCGGCTGCGGGCGGCCGGGGCCGTCGGTCCGGCCACCGAGGTGGTCGCGGTGCACCTGGACCACGACGCGCCGACGGGCGCCGAGCTGGACCGGCGGCTCGCGGCGGCGGGGGCGCGGGCGGTGCCGGACGGGACGACGCTGTACGTCGGCGACTACCACGAGGCGCCGGAGGTGCCCCGGCGGACGCTGGTGACGGGCGGGGCCCGGTCGGGGAAGTCGGTGGAGGCGGAACGGCGCCTGGAGACCTTCCCCGAGGTGCTGTACGTGGCGACGGGCGGGACGCGGGAGGGCGATCCGGAGTGGGCCGAGCGGGTGGGGCTGCACCGGGAGCGGCGGCCGGGTTCGTGGCGTACGGCCGAGACCTGTGAGCTCGTGCCGCTGCTCGTGGAGGACGGTCCCGCACTGCTGGTCGACTGTCTGTCGCTGTGGCTGACGGACGCCATGGACCGGGTGGGCGCCTGGGACGACGCGATGTGGGCGGACGGCGGGCAGGCGGCGCTGCGGGAGCGGACGGCGGAGCTGGTGGCGGCGGTGTGGGCGACGCGCCGCACGGTCGTGGCGGTGACGAACGAGGTGGGTTCGGGGTGGTGCCGGCGACGGCGGCGGGGCGGCGCTTCCGGGACGAGCTGGGGCGGCTGAACGCGGCCTTCGCGGACGAGTGCGAGGAGGTCGTCCTCGTGGTCGCCGGGCAGGCGCTGGTGCTGCGCGGGTAGGGTTCCGATCGCTGATGGACCTCGCTGACTTGATCAGCTGACTTGATCACTGGGCGGAACCCTTGAACCTGGACGACTTCTCCGATCTGATCGAGCGCCCCGACGGCGGGATACGGCGTGACGCCGAGGAGCGCCGGGAGCGGCTGACGGTGCCGCCGGGGGCGCTGGGCCGGCTCGACGAGCTGGGCGAGTGGCTGTCCGCGGCGCAGGCCTCGGTCAAGGTGCGGGCGATCGGGCAGCCGAAGGTCGTGCTGTTCGCGGGCGACCACGGGGTGGCCTCGCTCGACGTGTCGGGCCGGGCGGCGGGCACGGCGCACGAGCTGGTGCGCGCGGTGCTCGACGGGGTGAGTCCGGTGGCGGTGCTCGCCCGCTCGATGGACGTGCCGGTGCGGGTCGTGGACGCCGGTCTGGACTGCGAGCCGGAGCTGCTGCCGGCCGAGGTGGTGCGCCACCGGGTGCGGCGCGGCACGGGCCGGATCGACGTGGAGGACGCGCTGACCGCCGAGGAGACCGAGGCGGCGGTCCGGCTCGGCATCGCGATCGCCGACGAGGAGGCGGACTCGGGCACCGATCTGGTGGTGCTCGGGGATCTGAGCGTCGGCGGTACGACCCCGGCGTCGACGCTGGTCGCGGCGCTGTGCGGGACGGACGCCTCGGTGGTGACCGGCCGGGGCGGTGCCGGGATCGACGATCTGGCGTGGATGCGCAAGTGCGCGGCGATCCGGGACGCGCTGCGGCGGGCCCGGCCGGTCCTGGGTGATCAGCTGGAGCTGCTCGCGGCGGTCGGCGGGGCGGACCTGGCGGCGATGACCGGTTTCCTGCTCCAGGCCTCGGTGCGGCGGATGCCGGTGATCCTGGACGGTGTGGTGGGCGCGGCCTGCGCGCTGGTGGCGCAGCGGGCGGCGTTCCGGGCGCCGGACTGGTGGCTGGCGGGTCAGGTGAGCGGGGAGCCGGCGCAGGCGAAGGCGCTGGACCGGATGGCGCTCAACCCTCTGCTCGACCACGGCGTCCATGTGGGTGAGGGAACCGGGGCATTGCTCGCACTTCCCCTCGTTCAGGCCGCCGCGGCGTTCGCGGCGGAGCTGCCCGAGCGTCCGGATCCGACCGCTCCGGACGTCGACGGCGTCGACGTGACCTGAGCCGGGGGAACGGAACGACCGACTCCGGGGCGGTCGCGCGCGACGCGCGCGTGGCCGCCTCCGGCGTCTCCGCACGGCAAGCACCGCCCCATATGATCGCTTTTCATGGGAGAAGTCCGTTTGTCTGCCGAAGCAGCGCCCCGGAGCGCCACCCCCCGGGGCAGCACCGCCCGCTCGCGACGGAGCGCCGCGTTCGCCGTCTGGTACCTGCGCGTCGTCACGTTCGTCAATCTGCTGAGCGCCGTCTGGGTCTCGTTCGGGCAGGACCTGCGCCGCCACAACGAGGACAACTACTTCACCCCGTACCTGCTCACCGCGGGCTTCGCCTCCGGGGTCTTCACCCTCGTCCTGGCGATCACCATGCGGCGCCGCAAGCGGGCCGCGTGGATCCTGAACTTCGTGCTCAGCGGGCTCTTCCTGCTGCTCTTCGCCCTCGTGATGTTCTTCCCCGAGATCCGGCAGCACGCCCAGAACTGGATCTCGCTGATCCTCACCGCCCTGTTCGTGCTCGCGCTGCTGCTCGGCCGCAAGGAGTTCTACGCGAAGGGCGACCGCTCCAACCCGAAGCTGGCGGCGGCGGTGGCGGTCGGCGGACTGCTGGTCACCTCGCTGCTCGCCGCCGTCCTGGTGACCGTCACCAACCGGTCCACCGGGCACTCCACCTTCCTGGAGCGCTGGAAGTACGGCCTGCTGCGCCTGGTCACGCTGGCCTCGGACGACTCCGGCTTCACCGGGATCCACCCGCCCGGCTGGGTCGACGTCACCATCAACGTGATGTCCACGCTGCTGCTCTTCGCGGTGCTCTTCGCCGCCTTCCGCTCCCGGCGGGCCGTCGACCCGCTGACCGAGGAGGACGAGGAGCGGCTGCGGGCCCTGCTCGACAAGCAGGGCGAGCGCGACTCGCTGGGCTACTTCGCGCTGCGCCGCGAGAAGAGCGTCGTGTGGTCCCCGAGCGAGAAGGCCGCCATCGCCTACCGGGTGGTCGGCGGGGTCTCGCTCGCCTCCGGCGATCCGATCGGCGACCCCGAGGCCTGGCCGGGCGCCATCGAGCCCTGGCTCGCCGAGGCCCGCGAGCACGGCTGGATCCCGGCGGTGATGGGCGCCAGCGAGGAGGCCGGGGTCGTCTACGCCCGGCACGGCCTGGACGCCCTGGAGCTGGGCGACGAGGCGATCGTGGAGACCGACGAGTTCACGCTCGACGGGCGGGCCATGCGGACGGTCCGGCAGGCCTTCAACCGGGTGAAGCGGGCCGGGTACGAGGTCCGGATCCGGCGCCACGAGGACATCCCCGCCGAGGAGATGGCCGAACTCCTGCGCAAGGCCGACGACTGGCGGGACGGCGCCACCGAGCGCGGCTTCTCGATGGCCCTCGGCCGGCTCGGCGACCCCCGGGACGGCAAGTGCGTGATGCTGGAGTGCACCGACGAGCGGGGCGAGCTGCGGGCCGTGCTGTCCTTCGTCCCCTGGGGGCCGCAGGGGCTCTCGCTGGACCTGATGCGCCGCGACCGGGACTCCGAGAACGGCCTGATGGAGTTCATGGTCATCGAACTCCTGCAGCGCGCCAAGGAGATCGGGATCACGCAGGTCTCGCTCAACTTCGCGATGTTCAGATCGGTCTTCGAACGTGGCTCGAAGCTCGGGGCGGGACCCGTGCTGCGCATGTGGCGCTCGCTGCTCAGCTTCTTCTCCCGCTGGTGGCAGATCGAGTCGCTGTACCGCGCCAACGCCAAGTACCGACCGATCTGGGAGCCCCGATTCATGCTCTTCGAGAAAAGTGCGGACCTGCTGCGGATCGGCCTCGCCGCCGGCCGGGCCGAGGGCTTCCTGGAGGCCCCCGGGCTGCCGAAGTGGCTGCACCGCAGACACCTGGAGAGCAGCCGTTGATCCGCTCCGTCCGGGAGTTCGCCCGCCGCGAGTGGGGCCCGCTGTTCACCACCGTGCGGACGGCGCTCGTCACGAAGAAGTGGCGGGCGGTGCCGATGACGCTGGCCGCCGTCTGCCTCACCTCCCTGTTCCAGATCGTGCAGAACCAGGACTGGGGCTACCAGCCGGTCCAGGACATCGGCTCCGTACGGGCCGAGGACCCGCTGTGGCTCGCGCTGCTCCGGACCCCGCTCTCGCTGTTCGTCCCCGCGCTCGACCTGCCCGTGTGGGGGGCCCTCGCGCAGGTCCTGCTGGTGTTCGGGATCGCCGAGATCTGCCTCGGGCGGTGGCGGACGCTCGCCGTCGCCTATCTGGCGACGCTGGCCGGCACGCTCTACGCGCGCGTGGGCATCGCGCTCGGCCCGGACAGCCCCTTCGGACTGCCCGCCTCCGACGCCCGGGTCGTCGACACCGGGCCGTCGGCGGCCGTGGTGGGCCTCGCGGTCTACGTCTGCTGGCGTTACCGGGCGTACTGGACCGGCGGGCTCGTGGTCGCGGCGATGGTCGTCGAGGTGATGATCAAGGCGAACCTGGCGGGCAAGGAGCACCTCGCGGCCATCGCCGCCGTCCTCCTCCTGATCGCGGTCCGGGCCCTGCGCGGGCGCCGTCAGGACGACGGCGTCGAGCCGCGCCCGGAACCCGCTCCTGGAAGCCGCCGATCAGGTCCTGAAAGCGGCGCCGGACCTTGTTCCAGCGCCGGTCGTGGCGGTACGTGCGGAGCCGGGAACGGGCCCTGGCCCGGTGGCGGCGCCGGTAGAAGCGCTTGGACCACCAGGAGCCGGGGCGGGCCAGCCGGACGGCGCCGACGATCGCCACGAACGGGACCAGGGTCCCGAACACGGCCATCCGGAGCTTCCCCTTCACCAGGGTGACCAGGACGAGGAGAAAGTTCAGCGCCAGGGTCAGGATGAAGGTGGTCCGGTCCTGGCGCTCGCCGGGGGTCATGTCGTTGACGCCGAGCGGCGAGAAGCCGCTGAGCGCGAGCCCCACCAGGGCCGTGGTGAGCACGACCACCTCGACGCTCTTGCGGCCGTCCTCCGACCAGTACACGTCGTCGAGGTGGAGGATGAGCGCGAACTCGTCCAGGACGAGCCCCGCGCCGATCCCGAAGACGACCGCGAACACGCCCGCGCCGACGCCGTGCCGGTCGCTGCCCACCGCACCGAAACCGCCGAGGACGGTGAGGACCACGCCGGGCACGACGTGATGGATGTGGAGGCCCCCGGCGGAGACGTTCCGGAAGGGCCCCTTCCCCGCCCGGATGAGCCGGGTGACGGTGCGGGTGACCAGGAATGTCAGGACGAAGGAGGTCAGAGCGAGCAGCGTGGGGAGCTTGCCCGGCTCGACGATGTTCCGCGAGAACCAGTGACCCATGCCACCCGCTTCCGATATGCGCCGTATGCGCAATCTACCGTCCGGGGGCGGCGATTACCCTGCCCGGATGGACGGCCTGCGTTTCGCCTTCGGGACCCTCACCGTGTTCCCCGCCCGCATCACCCGCTGGGACCGGGACGCGGCGCGCGCCGGCATGCTCTGCGCCCCGCTCGCGGGTCTCGTCGTCGGGCTCTGCTCCGCCGCGGCCGGCGGGCTCTTCCTGCTGCTCGGCTCGGGACCGCTGCTCGCGGCCGTCGTCACCACCGCCGTCCCCGCCCTGCTCACCCGGGGCCTGCACCTCGACGGCCTCGCGGACACCGCCGACGGCCTCGGCAGCGCCAAGCCGGCCGAGGACGCGCTGCGCATCATGAAGCAGTCGGACATCGGCCCGTTCGGCGTCATCTCCCTGGTCCTCGTCCTGCTCGCCCAGGTCGCCGCGCTGTACGAGCTGTACGGGAGGGCTGGGCGCACGGCGTCCTCGCCGCCGCGCTCGCCGCGACCGTGGCCCGGCTCGCTCACCCACGCGTCCCGCCAGGGCGTCCCGGCGGCCCGCCCGGAGGGCCTCGGCGCGATCGTCGCGGCGACCGTCCCGACCCGCTCCGCCACCTGCGCGACCGCCGCCGTCCTGGTCCTCTGCGCCGCGACGGGCCTCCTCCTTCCGCCTACGACTCCGTCCACGCCGTCCTGGCCGCCGGGGCGGGCCTCGGTGCGGCGGCGCTGCTGCTGCGCCGGTGCGTGCGGCGGTTCGGCGGGGTGACGGGCGACGTGTTCGGGGCGCTGGAGGAGACGGCGGCGACGGTGGCCCTGGTCGCGCTGACGCTGGGCTGACAGGGCTCGCGCCAGGCGTCCAGCTCGTACCTCTTCCGCAGGGAGCTGAGGCCCAGCTTCCGGGCCTGCGGGCAGAACTGCCCCGTCGTCAGCTCGTACTCGACGTGGAAGACGGCCTTGCCGGCCGCGACGAACGGGGTGAGGCGGCCGCACTCGTCGTACTCCGCGCACTGCTCGTTGACCGCGAAGTCGAAGTCCGGGAGCAGCTGCGGGATCTGGTCCAGGTCGTTCTTGAGGCCGACCGCGAGGCCCCGCTCGTGGGCCATGCGGGCGATGAGCCGGTTGTAGCGGAGCTGGTCGGCGGCGGTGAGCGGGAAGCCGGTGCGGTTCTCGTAGCCGTCCATGTTGTCGGGCTCGACGGCGTCGAAGCCCTTGTCCCGGCACATGTCGAGGCGCTTCGCCATGAGCGGCTCCAGGAGGTCGGTGCGGCGGACGTCGAGCCAGCGCTCGCCCTCCCAGCCGTTGCCCTCGCCGAGGAGGGCCTTCGGGAAGCGGCCGGCGTCGGGGCGGAAGTCCTCCCAGGCGCCGGTGGACAGGTAGCAGATGACCTTGCGGCCGCGGCGGTGGAGGTCGGCGACGGTCGCGGCCGGGTGGTCGAAGCCGTCGATGTCGTACACGGGGACGTCGACGGCCGGGTCGAGGCGGCCGCTGAGCTGCCACTGCCAGCCGAGGCCGGGGGCGGCCGCCAGCGGTCGCCGGTCTTCCCGGGTCCGGGCCGGGGGCCGCCGTGCAGGCCGTGGCGAGGAGCAGCACCCCAGGAGCAGGAGCAGCGGGGCGTCTCATCGGGCGGGCTCCAGGAGGTGCGGAAGGGTGCCCCAGGGGTGCGCGCCCGTGCCGGGGACGGCGCAGTGCACCGGGGTGTCCGGCCGGAAGCCGCGGGGCCGCGTAGACGAGGTGGCAGTAGTGGGCGGCGACCGGCAGTTCCAGGGTCCGGTACGTGTCCCAGGGCCCCTCGAAGGTGACGAGCAGGTCCGCCTGGGCCTCGTAGCCGGGGTCCGGGTGGGCGCCGTGGTTGAAGACGAGGGTCGCCGCCCCGGCGGCCCGCGCGGCGACCGCGATGCGGCGGTAGTGGGCGAGGGCGGCGGGCGCGGTCGCCACCTGGTCCAGGAAGGTGCCGTCGGCGCCGTACCAGTCGCGGTGGCGGACCAGTTCGGCGACGACCTCGGCGTGCGGGCGGCGCCCGTAGGCGGTGTCCACGTAGCCGAGGAGCCGGACCCCGGCCGCCCGCAGCCGCCCGGCGGCCTCCGCGAACGCCGGGTCGGGCGCCTCCCGGCGCCGCTCGCCGGATTGAGGACGACGCCGTACAGGGAGGGCGCCGCGTCGACGAGCGCCGACCAGGCCTCGGGACGCTCGGCTGGGTGCTCGTAGTACGGCACCAGGAGGGAGGGGACGGTCATGACACCTCTAGGCACGGTGGGCGGTGGGTCGTACGAGGAGGGAGCAGGTCAGGGTGGCGAGGACGGCGGCCGCTCCCCGGTGGCCAGGGGGCCCGCGAGTGGTTCCACGGTCTGGGCGGCGGCCGCGAGCAGGCAGACGGTGGCGGCGCTGAGGACCGCGCCGAAGGCCTGGAGGAGCAGGCCGAGCCAGAGGACGGTCCCGACGAGGAGCAGGGCGAGGAGGCGCGGCAGCGCCGGCCAGGGTGCTCCCGGCCGGGCCAGGGCCGCGGTGAGGGCGAGGGCGAGGAGGACGGTGAGGTAGCCGCCGAGGCAGAGCACGAGGGTCCCGGTGACCGCCCGGCGGAACTCGCGGGCGGTGGAGAGGGTCCGCAGCCGGGTGAGGCTCTCGCCCCGGAAGCGGTGCAGCAGCCATTCGGCGGGCCCCATGGAGAGGGTGAGCGCGATGACCGCCCCGCTCCGCCGGCCAGGGTGTCGCCGACGCCCGCGTGGAGGACGAGCAGTCCGCTGCCGAGGCCGAAGAAGCCGTACGGGAGGGAGGTGGAGCGCGGGGCCCGCCCCGGCCGGCCGCGCGCCGGCGCAGGCCCGGCCGGAGGACCAGCGCGGCGAGGGTGACGGACGCGGCGAGGGAGGCGAGGAGCAGGGCGGCGCGCAGCGCGTCCGGCAGGTCCCAGCGGAGGGCGGGAGGGCGCCGGTCAGCGGCAGCAGGGCGCCGAGCAGGGCCCGTTCGCGGCCGAGGACCAGGAGCACGGTCGCGGCGGCGAGGTAGAGCGACTGTCCTGCGGCGAAGACGGCGGCGGGGGTCTCGCCGGGCGCGGCGGTCGCGAGGGCGACGGCCGTCCCGGCGAGGGCCCCGGCCGAGGCGCCGGTGAGCAGGGCGCGGGCGGCGGCGGGCCGGTCGCCGAGGCCGAGCCAGGTGTACGCGCGGTGGGAGAGGGCCTGGTTCCACATCCAGCCGGTGACGGCCCCGGCGAGCAGCGGGACGGTTCCGGCGGGGAGCCCGAACCGGCCGTGCGCGCCGGCCAGCAGCGGCGCGGCGAGGACGTACGCGAGGCCGGGCAGGGTGAAGACCAGCCCGCGCAGCAGACAGCCCGCGAGTTCCCGTACCAGGCTCCGCCGGACGGCGCGGCCGGTTCGGGTGGCGCCGCTCCACGCGCGCGTAGAGGTCCTCGGCGAGGGAGAAGGAGTCGGCGCGGCCGTAGGTGAGCCGGATGTGGTCGTCGGTCATGCCGTCCGACTCCAGGATCGCCGCGATCTCGTCCGGGTGCACGGCGGCGGCGACGAACCCGTCGAGCCGCCGGGCGAGTTCGTCGAGCGGGTCGGCGGCGAGGTCGCCTCCGGCGGGGGCGGGGCAGGGTCGGCCGGGGCGGCGGGCCGGGCGGTCCTGTGGGGGTCCGGCGGCGGGGGCGGGGATCGCCGGGAGGGGTCTCCCGGTCGTCGGGCGTTTCAGCCAGAGGGAGCCGCTCATGCCGGGGTGCCTCCCGTGACGAGGGCCGGGGAGGTGCGGCGGGGGCGGGGATGCGCAGGCGGAGGGGTTCGGGGGCGGCAGCGGGGCCGGGCGGGCGCCCGCCAGTTCGCGGTAGATCTGGCGGAAGCCGTCCACCGAGCGGCGCAGGGTGAAGCGGTCGATCACGCGCTGACGGGCGCGGCGGCCGAGTTCGGCGCGGCGGGTGTCGTCCGTGAGGAGGGCGGAGACGGCGGCGGCCATGACGGCCGGTTCGCGGGGCGGGACGACGATCCCGGTGTCGCCGACGGCCTCCCGTACGCCTCCGACGTCGGTGGAGACGGTGGCGCGGCCGCAGGACATGGCCTCGATGAGGAGAAGGGGAAGCCCTCGCTGATGGAGGAGAGCATGACGACGCTGCCGGCGGCGTAGGCCGAGGGGACGTCGCTGATCCGGCCCTCGAAGCTCACCCCGTCGGTGACGCCCAGTTCGGCGGCGAGCTTCTCCAGGCGGGTGAGGTAGTCCTCGTTGCCCGCGGGGACCGGGCCGAACAGGCGGAGCCTGAGGGCGGGGAGTTCGGCGCGGCAGATCGCGTACGCCCGGATCAGGGTCTCCAGGTCCTTGATGGGGTCGACGCGGCCGCACCAGCTGAGGGTGGGGGTCTCGGGTTCGGGTCCGGCCTCGGGGAAGAGGGCGGGGTCGACGCCGTTGTAGACGGTGCGGATGCGGTCGGTGGGGGCGCCGCCGCGCTCCTCCCAGCGCCGGTTGTACTGGTTGCAGGGGGTGATGAGGTCGGCCTTGCGGTAGCCGAGGGTGTTGAGCTCGCGGTAGAAGCCGAGCATGAGGGCCTTGACGGGCCAGCGTTGCGCTTCGGTGCGGTAGCCGAGGTAGCGCTCGCGGAGGTAGATGCCGTGTTCGGTGAGCAGGAAGGGCACCCTTCGAAGTGCTGCGCGGCGAGGGCGGGCAGCGTGGCGAGACCGCTGGAGACGGCGTGCGCCACGCCGCCGGTGGATATCCGGGCGGCGAGCGGGCGCAGGGCGTGTTCCAGGAGGTCGGTGGCGGTGAGCGCGTCGTGGACGGTGGGCCGGGCCGCGAGGGTGGGCAGGTGCGGCATGGTCCAGATCCACATGAGGGAGCGCAGGGCCCGCTCGGAGCGGAGGGCGGCGGTCAGCCGTCCCTGCCGGGCGAGTTCGGCGAGTTCGTACAGTCCGGTGCCGAAGTCGCAGCCCGCCCCGGGGTCGAGGAGGGCGAGCAGGAGGCTCTCGTACGCGGAGAGGAAGCGGCGGCGTTCGCGTCCCCGCAGGGGCCGGCGCACGGCCGGGCCCTGCGGGGTCCCCACAGGGGTACGCGGTGTGCCGGGTGACGTTGGGCGGCAGTTCCCAGGTGACGGGTTCCCGGCCGCTGCCGGTGAGGGCGAGGATCTCGAAGTCGACCTCCGGCATGCCGCGGACGAGCTGGTCGCACCAGGTGCTGACGCCGCCGTGGACGTGCGGGTAGGTGCCTTCGGTGAGCATGGTGACGTGACGGCCACGGCTCGGCATGAGCGGGTTCCCCAGGGCGTGCGGGTCGGGCGTCAGGTGGTCGGGAGCGTGAGGGTGACGGCGGTCTGGAGCAGTTCGGGCGTGGTCCAGGCGGAGCGGCTGCCGGCGTAGGCGGTGCCGAAGGCGGTGGTGCCGAGCAGGAGCTTCTTGCGGGTGCCCTCGGGTGCGGTGAGGGGCACGGTGACGCCGGAGGGCGCCTTGACGGTGACCGTGGTGCCGACGCGGTAGGCGGTGACCTTTCCGGCGGCGAGGGCCTGGTCCCAGGCGGAGCGGCGGGCCAGTTCGGTGCCGACGTCCCGCTGGGCCGGGTTCACCAGGGGCGCGGTGGCCGCGAACAGGGCCCGGTAGTCGGCCAGTACGCGGTCGAGGACGGGGTAGAGGAGCCGCTCCTCGGCCAGGTTGGACTGGTGCACGTAGTGCGGCCGGGGGTCGTTGCCCAGGACGTGGGAGAGGGCGGTGCGGGCTTCCTGCGGGACGATGTGGTCGGCGTAGCCGGTGGCCGTGGGGAGCGGGGCGGGCAGGCAGGTGGAGGCCGGGTTGGACTCGCAGATCCCGCTGCCGCCGTCGGCGCGGGAGGTGTAGATCCAGTTGTACTCGTCGGTCATCTCGGCGGCGGTGCCCACGTTGTAGTACACGTTCATGGGGTGGCGGGGCACGGTCTGGGTGGCGCCGGTGCCGACGGGGCGCTGCTGGGGCTCGCGGGAGGCGTCGCTCGCGGTCCACTTCACGCCGTTGTCGGCGAGGGCGCCGGCGAGGGCGGGATTGTCGGCGGGCTGCTGGGGCAGGGTCCTGAGGCCGGAGTGCTCGCCGGTGACGAGTTCGGAGCGGTCGACGGAGATGCCCTTGCGGACGGCCCAGTCGTGGTTGTCGCGGATCTGGCCGGAGATCTCGGAGCGGCCGACCCAGAGGGTGTTGCCCGCGGTGTCCTTGGCGCACTGCCAGGGGACGACGCCGTTGTCCTGGACGCAGCCGAGGAAGGGATGGGTGTAGGTGTGGTTGATCCACCGGTACTGCGCGCGGTCGGCGACGAGCCGGTCGGTGAGCGGGTCGGTGCCGCCGTGCTCGGTCTTCCACTGCTCGCCCTGGCCGCCGTTGTAGACCATGTCGAGGGTGAAGCCGGAGGCCTTCTGCCAGGCGGCGGCGTACTGGGCGTCGGCGGCCGTCATGCGGATCGGGTTCGCGCCCTCGCCGTCGTCGCCGGCGCAGTCGAAGTCGCCGGGGTGCAGTTGAGCCCGGGGTTCCAGCGGGCGTCGGGGGCGAAGACGTCGTCGACGTGGACGGAGAGGTAGTTGCGGCTCTGGCCGAGGTGGACGCCCTGGGTGAGCCAGTCGACGATGCCGCGGGCGAGCGCGCGGAACGGCCGCTGGTACGGGTTGTAGGCGAAGGTGAGGACGAGTTCGCGGCGCCCGTCGACGGTGTACTCGCCGAGGAGGCTGGCCCGGCCGCCGCCGGCGCCGTCGACGGGGATGTCCAGAAAGCTGGTGTAGCCGGCGCGGGGGCGGCCCGCGTAGCCGTAACTCTCGGAGACCGAGGGATCGTTGTCCTCGAAGGCGAGCGCCCCGGCGAGGTACGCGAAGGGGCCCGCCTTGCCGGCGGCGGTGACGTCGGCCCGGCGGCCGTCGAGGACGCCGGACCAGCCGCCCTGGTCGGTGTAGTCGAGGCCGACGCCGGGGTGCGCCCAGGTGTAGGCGTCGACCTGCGGGATCCCGAAGGTCCGCTCGTACGTGTGGAGGGCGGTGGTCTCGGCGGAGTCGGGGCCGAAGGCGCTCTCGTGGGGCAGGACGACGCCCTGGTACTTGGCGCGGGGGCGCCCGTCGACCGTGTCGGCGAGGAAGGCGGCGTCGACGACCGGCCGGTTCGGGTCGTTCAGGTCGACCGTGCGGTACGGGACGCCGGAGCCCTTCAGCTCGGCGGTGATCGCCCCGACCGCGCCGCCGCCGTCGTCGACGACGAGGACGGTGAGGTCGACGCGCGGCGGCGTCGCGGCGACCGCCTGCGCGGACGGCAGGACGGTCGCGAGCAGCGCGGCGGCGGCGAGGGCCGCGATCCTGCCCGTCCGGGGCCGGTGCGGGGCGCGGGGCGGGCTCCGCGGGCGGTGCGGGGCGCGGTTCTGGGCGTACGGATTCGGCCGGAGTCCATGGCGGGTGTCCCCCCTCGACGGGCCCCGCCGACATGGGCGGAACGCGTGGAGATGTCGCGGATGAGGCGAAGAACGGGTGGGTCGTCCTTGCGTGAATGAGGCGAGTGTGGCCGGGCGGCAGGAGCCGGAAGGGTAAACATGAAAGAGACACCACGGATGAGTGAATCACCGCCGCCGTGAGCGAACCGGGTGAGCGAGCGTAGGCTCGTTCTCGGCGCTCTCCGGGCCGAAATACGATGCGGCGGGCACGGTCGGCCCATCCCTCGACCGCCACAGAACTCAATGGAAGCGAGATTTCACCACCGTGACTGCTCTCACTCTCAGCACTGCCGGCGCGGCGACGCTGCGCGCCGACGCCCTCGTCGTGGGCCTCGCGAAGTCCGGCAAGACGCTGGTCGTCGCCCCGGGCGCCGAGGCCGTCGACAAGGCCTTCGACGGCCGGCTCGCCGCCGTCCTGGAGACCCTGGGCGCCTCGGGTGCCGAAGGTGAGGCGACGAAGCTGCCCGCTCCCGCCGGTCTCAAGGCCCCGTCGTCCTGGCCGTCGGCCTCGGCGAGGCCCCCGAGGACGGCGAGTCCTTCGGCGCCGAGGTCCTGCGCCGCGCCGCCGGCACCGCCGCCCGCACCCTGACCGGCACGAAGAAGGCCGCGTTCGCGCTGCCGATCGCCGCCGCCGAGGACGCCGGCGCCATCGCCGAGGGCGCCCTGCTCGGCGCGTACGCCTACACGGCGTACCAGGAGACCGGCAAGGACGCGAAGAAGCCCCTCGCCGAGGTGGCCCTGCTCGGCGCCAAGCCGCGCGACAAGGCCCACAAGGCCGCCGCCGAGCGCGCCCAGGCCGTCGCCGAGGAGATCAACCGCGCCCGCGACCTGGTCAACCAGCCGCCGAACGACCTGTACCCGGCCACCTTCGCCGCCGCCGTGCAGGCCGCCGGCAAGGAGCACGGCCTCAAGGTCCAGGTCCTCGACGAAGGCGCTCGCCAAGGGCGGCTACGGCGGCATCCTCGGCGTCGGCAACGGCTCCGTGAACCCGCCGCGCCTGGTCCGCGTCGCCTACACCCACCCGAAGGCGGAGAAGACCCTCGCCCTGGTCGGCAAGGGCATCACCTACGACTCGGGCGGCATCTCCCTGAAGCCGGCCGGCCACAACGAGACGATGAAGTGCGACATGGCCGGCGCCGCCGCCGTGTTCTCCACCGTCGTCGCCGCGGCCCGCCTCGGCCTGGAGGTCAACGTCACGGGCTGGCTCGCCCTCGCGGAGAACATGCCGTCCGGCTCCGCCACCCGCCCGGGTGACGTCCTGAACATGTACAGCGGCAAGACCGTCGAGGTCCTGAACACCGACGCCGAGGGCCGTCTCGTCCTCGCCGACGCACTGACCAAGGCCTCCGAGGAGCACCCGGACGCGATCGTCGACGTGGCGACCCTGACCGGCGCCATGGTCCTGGCCCTGGGCGACCGCACCTTCGGCATCATGGCCAACGACGACGACTTCCGCACCGCGATCCACGAGATCGCCGAGGAGGTCGGCGAGCAGTCCTGGCCGATGCCGCTCCCCGCCGACCTGCGCAAGTCCATGGACTCCCCCACCGCCGACATGGCCAACATGGGCGTCCGGATGGGCGGCGGCCTGGTCGCCGGCCTCTTCCTCCAGGAGTTCGTGGGCGAGGGCATCGCCTGGGCCCACCTGGACATCGCGGGCCCGGCCTTCCACGAGGGCGCCCCGTACGGCTACACCCCGAAGGGCGGCACCGGCTCCTCGGTCCGCACCCTGGTGAAGCTGGCCGAGCGCACGGCGGCCGGCGAGCTCTGAGCTCCACGCGTGTGGCGGAAGACCCCGGAAGCTTCGGCTCCGGGGTCTTCCCCCTGTCGTCCGTTCGTCGTCCGGGGCTGTTCGCTCGCGACGAAATCCGTAGGTTCGTACGCTCTGGTTACCCCGCCGTACGGACGATCGGCCGTCTCAGAGCACGGCCCCGCGTCCCGTCGTCCGTCAACAAGTGCGAAGATGGGTTCTCGGCAGGACAGGGCCCCACCACAGGGCCGAAATAAAGCGGCCGGACACCAGCCGCCGCCAGGTCGTCGACGACCGGCGACGAGCGCACATGCATGGAGGACGTGACGTGGCGAACGACGCCAGCACCGTTTTCGACCTAGTGATCCTCGGCGGCGGTAGCGGCGGTTACGCCGCGGCGCTGCGCGGAGCGCAGCTGGGCCTGGACGTCGCACTGATCGAGAAGAACAAGCTCGGCGGCACCTGCCTGCACAACGGCTGCATCCCCACGAAGGCCCTGCTCCACGCCGGCGAGGTCGCCGACCAGGCGCGCGAGGCGGAGCAGTTCGGTGTCAAGGCCTCTTTCGAGGGCATCGACATCAAGGCCGTGCACAAGTACAAGGACGACGTGATCTCGGGCCTGTACAAGGGCCTCCAGGGTCTCGTCGCCTCCCGCAAGGTGACCTACATCGAGGGCACCGGCCACCTGTCCTCCCCGACCTCCGTCGACGTGGACGGCCGTCGCGTCGAGGGTCGCCACGTTCTCCTGGCCACCGGTTCCGTGCCGAAGTCCCTGCCCGGCCTGGAGATCGACGGCAACCGGATCATCTCCTCGGACCACGCGCTGACCCTCGACCGGGTCCCGGAGTCCGCGATCATCCTCGGCGGCGGCGTCATCGGCGTCGAGTTCGCCTCCGCGTGGAAGTCCTTCGGCACCGACGTCACGGTGATCGAGGGCCTGAAGCACCTCGTCCCGGTCGAGGACGAGAACAGCTCGAAGCTTCTTGAGCGCGCGTTCCGCAAGCGCGGCATCAAGTTCAACCTCGGCACCTTCTTCCAGTCCGCCGAGTACACCGACAGCGGCGTCAAGGTCACCCTGGCCGACGGCAAGACCTTCGAGGCCGAGGTCCTCCTGGTCGCCATCGGCCGCGGCCCGGTCTCCGCCGGTCTGGGCTACGAGGAGCAGGGCGTCGCGATGGACCGCGGCTACGTCCTGGTCGACGAGTACATGCGCACCAACGTGCCGACGATCTCGGCCGTGGGCGACCTCGTCCCGACGCTCCAGCTCGCGCACGTCGGCTTCGCCGAGGGCATCCTCGTCGCGGAGCGCCTGGCCGGTCTGAAGACCGTCCCGATCGACTACGACGGCGTGCCGCGGGTGACGTACTGCCACCCCGAGGTCGCCTCCGTCGGCATCACCGAGGCCAAGGCCAAGGAGATCTACGGCGCGGACAAGGTCGTCGCCCTGAAGTACAACCTCGCGGGCAACGGCAAGAGCAAGATCCTCAAGACCGCGGGCGAGATCAAGCTCGTGCAGGTCAAGGACGGTGCCGTGGTCGGCGTCCACATGGTCGGTGACCGCATGGGCGAGCAGGTCGGCGAAGCTCAGCTGATCTACAACTGGGAGGCGCTGCCGGCCGAGGTCGCGCAGCTCATCCACGCCCACCCGACGCAGAACGAGGCGCTCGGCGAGGCCCACCTGGCCCTGGCCGGCAAGCCGCTGCACTCCCACGACTGACGCTCACGTCATCACAGGGCGCGACGACCACTTTCCGCAATTCGTTAGGAGCAACTGAAACCATGTCGGTTTCCGTAACCCTGCCGGCGCTCGGCGAGAGCGTCACCGAGGGCACCGTCACCCGCTGGCTCAAGGCCGAGGGTGAGCGTGTCGAGGCCGACGAGCCGCTGCTCGAGGTCTCGACCGACAAGGTCGACACCGAGATCCCCGCCCCGCCTCGGGCATCCTGGCCTCCATCAAGGTCGCCGAGGACGAGACGGTCGAGGTGGGCGCCGAGCTCGCCATCATCGACGACGGCACGGGCGCCCCGCTGCCGCTCCGGCCCCGGCCGCCGAGGCCGCTCCGGCTCCGGCCGCCGCCCCGGCGCCGGTCGCCGAGGCCCCGCCGCCCCGGCCCCCGTGGCCGAGGCCCCGCCGCGGCTCCGGCCGCCGGTGCCGCCCAGGGCACCGACGTCGTGCTGCCGGCGCTCGGCGAGTCCGTCACCGAGGGCACCGTGACCCGCTGGCTGAAGTCGGTCGGCGAGACCGTCGAGGCCGACGAGCCGCTGCTCGAGGTCTCCACGGACAAGGTCGACACCGAGATCCCGCCCCGCCTCCGGCGTTCTCCTGGAGATCGTCGTCGGCGAGGACGAGACCGCCGAGGTCGGCGCCAAGCTGGCCGTCATCGGTGCCGCGGGTGCCGCTCCGGCCGCCGCCCCGGCCCCGGCCGCTCCGGCTCCCGCCGCCGCTGCCCCGGCTCCGGCTCCGGCCGCCCCGGCCGCCCGGCTCCGGCCCCCGCGCCGGTGGCCCCGGCCGCTCCGGCCCCGGCTCCGGCCGCTCCGGTCGCCGCCGCCCCGTCCATCGCCCCGGCCGTCGTCACCCCGGTCCCGGCGACCCCGCGGCCGCCCCGCCGAGGACGGCGCGTACGTGACCCGCTGGTCCGCAAGCTCGCCACCGAGAACGGTGTCGACCTGGCGTCCGTCAAGGGCTCCGGCGTCGGCGGCCGCATCCGCAAGCAGGACGTCCTCGCGGCCGCCGAGGCCAAGAAGGCCGCCGCCGCCGCTCCGTCGCCGCTCCCGTCGCCGCCGCCGCGCCGAAGGCCCCGCCCTGGAGGTCTCCCCGCTGCGTGGCCAGACGGTCAAGATGACCCGCATGCGCAAGGTCATCGGCGACAACATGATGAAGGCGCTGCACGGCCAGGCCCAGCTGTCCTCGGTCGTCGAGGTCGACATCACCAAGCTGATGAAGCTGCGCGCCCGCGCCAAGGACGCCTTCGCCGCCCGTGAGGGCGTCAAGCTCTCCCCGATGCCGTTCTTCGTGAAGGCGGCGGCCCAGGCGCTGAAGGCCCACCCGGTCATCAACGCCCGGATCAACGAGGACGAGGGCACCATCACGTACTTCGACTCGGAGAACATCGGCATCGCCGTGGACTCCGAGAAGGGTCTGATGACGCCGGTCATCAAGGGTGCGGGCGACCTGAACATCGCCGGCATCTCCAAGGCCACGGCCGAGCTGGCCGGCAAGGTCCGCGCCAGCAAGATCACGCCGGACGAGCTGTCCGGTGCGACCTTCACCATCAGCAACACCGGTTCGCGCGGCGCGCTGTTCGACACGATCATCGTCCCGCCGAACCAGGTCGCCATCCTGGGCATCGGTGCCACGGTCAAGCGTCCGGCCGTCATCGAGACCGCCGAGGGCACCGTCATCGGCGTCCGCGACATGACCTACCTGACGCTCTCCTACGACCACCGTCTGGTGGACGGCGCCGACGCCGCCCGCTACCTGACGGCCGTCAAGGCGATCCTGGAGGCCGGCGAGTTCGAGGTCGACCTCGGTCTGTAAGGCGCGGTGCCGACAAGGCAACGTAACGAGCCTCACCTGCGGCGCCCCCGTCCGGAAGTGTTTCCGGACGGGGCGCCGCCGTATTGTCTAAGGGTCAACACTCCCGAGGAGCCGCTTCATGACCGTCCCCGTCGTCCACTCGCTGCGCGAGCAGATCCGCGAGCACATCGTGGAGGGGATCGTCAGCGGCCGCTGGAAGCCGGGCGAGCGCATCGTGGAGCGCCGGATCGCGACCGAGCTGGAGGTCTCCCAGACGCCCGTGCGCGAGGCGCTGCGCGAGCTGGAGTCGCTGCGGCTGATCGAGTCGGCGCCCAACAAGGGCGTCCGGGTCCGCAACCTCACGGCGGCCGACCTGGAGGAGAGCTACCCCGTGCGCGCCGGTCTGGAGCAGATCGCGGCCGAGCTGGCGGCCGGGCGGCTGGCGACGGACTGCTCGGCGCTGGAACCGCACGTGGCGGCCCTGTACGAGGCGGACGCGGCCGCGGACGGGACGGCGCAGGTGCGGCACACGGTGGCCTTCCACCGGGAGCTGGTGAAGGCGGCCGGGAACAGCGTCCTGCTGCACACCTGGGAGACGCTCGGCATCGAGGTCTTCACGGCCCTGTCGATCCGCTGGCTGGGCACGGTCCAGAAGTCGTACGCGGAGGAGCACCAGGAGCTCGTGGAGGCCTTCCGGCGGGGCGACCCGAACATCGGCGCGCTGGTGAAGGCGCACGTCCTGGGCTGCGCACCGCGGGCCTGAGCCGTACGCACAGTGAGCGGGTCCGCCTCCTCGGCGGGCCCGCCCGTTCGTGTGCGCGCACCCGGGGACATCCGGCCCCACCTGCGAAAACAGGCCAGAAAACTAGGCACCGGGTGCCCTTTTCCTTGACACCCGGTGCCGACTTTCTTGATTCGAAGAGGTTTTCCCCTTCAACCCTTTGATCGATCATCGATCGCCGGTTTAGAGTCTTCGGCGGGCCACACCCGGCCCGCCGCCCTGTCCTGCCAGACAAGGCACCCATCTCCACCCCATCTGTCCGGAAGGCGGCGATCATGACCGGTCCCGTAGGCAAGAATCCGAGTGAGCTCGACCAGCTCCCGGACCGTGACACCGAGGAGACCGCCGAGTGGGCGGCCTCCCTGGACGCCGTCACCAAGGCCGCGGGTCCGCACCGCGCCGCCTACCTGATGCGCCGCACCCTCCAGCACGCCGAAGGCGCGGGCCTGGCCCTGCCGAAGCTCCTGGAGACGGACTACGTCAACACCATCCCCACCTCCGCCGAGCCCTCGGTCACCGAGTTCGGCGGCGACGAGGAGATGGAGCGGAAGATCACCGCGTGGAACCGCTGGAACGCGGCCGCGATGGTCACCCGCGGCTCCAAGCACGGCGTCGGCGGCCACATCGCCACCTTCGCCTCCGCGGCCTGGCTCTACGAAACCGGCTTCAACCACTTCTTCAAGGGCAAGGAAGCCGACGGTTCCGGCGACCAGCTCTACATCCAGGGCCACGCCTCCCCCGGCATCTACGCCCGCGCCTTCCTCGACGGGCGCCTGAACGAGGCCCACCTCGACAACTTCCGGCAGGAGTCCGGCGGCAACGGCCTGCCCTCCTACCCGCACCCGCGCCGCCTCCCCTGGCTGTGGGAGTTCCCCACCGTCTCCATGGGTCTGGGCCCGCTCTCCGCGATCTACCAGGCGCGCTTCAACCGCTACCTGACCAACCGCTCCATCAAGGACGTCTCCGCCTCGCACGTGTGGGCGTTCCTCGGTGACGGCGAGATGGACGAGCCCGAGTCGACCGCGGCCCTCGCCCTGGCGGCCCGCGAGGGTCTGGACAACCTGACCTTCGTCATCAACTGCAACCTGCAGCGCCTCGACGGCCCGGTCCGCGCCAACTTCAAGATCGTGCAGGAGCTGGAGGCCCAGTTCCGCGGCGCCGGCTGGAACGTCGTGAAGTCGCTGTGGGGCAACGCCTGGGACGAGCTGTTCGCGCTCGACACCACCGGCGCCCTCGTCCGCCGCCTCCGCGAGGTGCCGGACGCGCAGGTCCAGACGTACCAGACCCGCGACGCCGCCTACATCCGCCAGGACTTCTTCGGCAAGGACCCGGCGCTCGTCGCGATGGCGCAGCTGCTGTCCGACGACAAGATCCTCGAGTGTTTCCACCTCTCCCGCGGTGGCCACGAGCCGCGCAAGGTGTACGCCGCGTACAAGGCCGCCCTGGAGTTCAAGGGCGCGCCGACGGTCATCCTGGCGCAGACCGTCAAGGGCTTCACCCTGGGTGAGGGCTTCGCGTCGAAGAACGCGAACCACCAGATGAAGAAGCTCACGACGGACGAGTTCAAGAACATGCGTGACCTTCTTGAACTGCCCATCTCGGACGCGCAGTTCGTCGACGGCCAGGTGCCGTACGGCCACCCCGGCGCCGACTCCCCGAGGTCCGCTACCTCCAGGAGCGCCGCGCGGCCCTCGGCGGCCCGGCCCCGGCCCGCCGCACGCACCCGCTCGCCCGCTGCCGGCCCCGGCCGACAAGGCGTTCGCCGCGTTCGACAAGGGCTCCGGCTCGCAGTCGATGGCCACGACGATGGCGTTCGTGCGCCTCGTCAAGGACCTGATCCGCGACAAGGAGACCGGCAAGCGCTGGGTCCCGATCGTCCCGGACGAGGCCCGTACCTTCGGTATGGAGTCGCTGTTCCCCTCGCTCGGCATCTACTCGCCGAAGGGCCAGACGTACGAGCCGGTCGACCGCGACCAGCTGATGTACTACAAGGAGGCCGTCAACGGCCAGATCCTGAACGAGGGCATCACCGAGGCCGGCTCCATGGCCGACTTCATCGCCGCTTCCACCGCGTACTCCACGCACGGCGAGGCGATGATCCCCTTCTACATCTTCTACTCGATGTTCGGCTGGCAGCGGACCGCCGACCAGATGTGGCAGCTCGGCGACCAGCTCGGCCGCGGCTTCCTCGTCGGCGCGACCGCCGGCCGCACCACCCTGACCGGTGAGGGCCTCCAGCACGCCGACGGCCACTCGCCCGTCATCGCGGCCACCAACCCGGCCGCCCTGACGTACGACCCGGCGTTCGCCTACGAGGTCGCGGTCATCGTCAAGGAGGGTCTGCGCCGGATGTACGGCGAGGCCGCCGAGGGCGAGGACCAGAACGTCTTCTACTACCTGACGGTCTACAACGAGCCGATGCCGCAGCCGGCCAAGCCGTCCGGGATCGACGAGGGCATCGTCAAGGGCCTCTACCGCTTCAACACGGCGGAGTCTGCCGGTCTCGACCTGCCCGCGAACGCCTCGCGCATCCAGCTCCTCTCCTCCGGCACGGCCATCCACTGGGCCCTGAGGCGCAGAAGCTGCTCGCCGCCGAGTGGGGCGTGGCCGCCGACGTGTGGTCCGCGACCTCCTGGACGGAGCTGCGCCGCGACGCGCTGGAGGCCGACGCGGCCCTCCTGCGCGGCGAGGAGCAGGTGCCGTACATCCGCCAGGCCCTGGCGGGCGTGGACTCCCGGTCCTCGCGGTCTCCGACTACATGCGCCAGGTCCCCGACCAGATCGCGCAGTGGGTCGAGCAGGACTACACCTCGCTGGGCGCCGACGGCTTCGGCCTCTCGGACACCCGCGACGCGGCCCGCCGCCACTTCGGCGTCGACGCCCAGTCGATCGTCGTCGCGGCCCTGGCCCAGCTCGCCCGCCGCGGCGAGGTCCAGGCGACGTCCGTGAAGGAGGCGCGCGAGCGCTACGGCCTGTAAGGGCCCCACCCGTCCGAGGGGCCGCTTCCGTACGCACATACGGAGGCGGCCCCTCGGCGTACGCGGTCCGCTGCCCCGAGTCCCCCGTACGGATGGGAGGGTGGCCCCATGCGTGCCGCCCGCCTGATCAAGATGGTCCTGCTCCTCCAGTCGCGCTCGTCGATGACCGCCGCCGAACTCGCCGCCGAGCTGGAGGTGTCGGAGCGGACCGTCACGCGGGACGCCCTCGCCCTGTCGGAGGCGGGGTGCCGGTGTACGCGGACCGGGGCCGGGCCGGCGGGTACCGGCTGGTCGGCGGGTACCGGACGCGGCTCACGGGTCTGGGGCGGGGCGAGGCGGAGGCCCTGTTCCTGTCGGGGCTGCCGGGCGCGCTGCGGGACATGGGTCTGGAGGACGCTGCCTCGGCGGCCCGGCTGAAGGTGTCGGCGGCGCTGCTGCCCTCGCTGCGGGACGCCTCCGAGTCGGCGGCCCGGCGCTTCCACCTGGACGCGCCGGGCTGGTACCAGGAGCCGGAGACGCCGGAGCTGCTCGCGCCGGTGGCGGAGGCGGTGTGGGACGACCGGTGGGTGTCGGCCCGGTACCGGCGGGGGGACGGCGAGGAGGTGGAGCGGGAGCTCCAGCCGTACGGCCTCGTCCTGAAGGCGGGCGTCTGGTACGTGTGCGCGCTCGGGTTCCTCCTTCCGCACGTACCGGGTGGACCGGTTCACGGCGGTGGCCGTGGGCGAGGAGCGGTTCGACCGGGACCCGGACTTCGACCTGCCCGTCTTCTGGGAGGAGCGGGCGGCGGAGTTCGCCCGGTCGATCCTGCGCGCCGAGGTCGTCGTACGGCTGACGGAGACGGGGGCGCGCAGGCTGCCGTACGTGACGGACCGGGCGGCGGCCGGGGAGGCGCTCGCGGCGGGGGACGGCGCCGGAGGGGACGGGTGACCGTGACGCTCCGGGTGGAGAGCGAGGAGGTCGCTTTCGGCCAGCTCCTCGGGCTCGGCCCGGAGGTGGAGGTGCTGGCCCCGGCCGCGCTCCGGGAGCGGTTCGCGGAGGCGGCCCGGGGGCTGGCGGAGCTCTACCGGTAGGGACTCCGGCGGGAGGGCTCCAGAGGAGGGCTCTAGCGGTAGTCCGCGACGTCCGGCTTTCCGGTCTCGCTCGCGATGATGAAGCCCCAGGCGTCCGGGCGGGAGCCGTCCGCGTCCGTGAAGCCGTACTCCTTCGCCAGCTGCCCGCTGGAGAGGGACCGTCCGGTCCAGCGGTGGCGGTCGGGGTCGGCGGCGAGGGCGGCGACGGCCCGGCCGACGTAGACCGGGGACTCGGAGACGCCGAAGTCGGGGATCTTCTCGGTGGCGTCGCGCCAGTTCTCCTCGGTGACGCCGAAACCGGCGAGCATCTGCTCCGACCTGAGCCAGCCGGGGGTGAGGGCGACGGCGGTGCCGCCGTACTCCTCCAGCTCCTTCGAGAGGCCGAAGGCCATGCGGATCGGGGCGTTCTTGGCGAGGTCGTAGAAGAGGTTCTCGCGGTAGCGGGTGCCGTTGTAGGCGGCGGTGCCGTCGGTGACCTCGACGACGAGGCCGCCGGGATCGCGGATCAGCAGCGGGACGGCGAGGTGCGAGGTGATGGCGTGGGTCCGCACGCCGAGTTCGAGCATCCTGAGGCCGCCGGTGAGGTCGTTCTCCCAGGTCTTCTTCCCGAAGGCGACCAGGTGCTCGCCGCCCCACACGTCGTTGACGAGGACGTCGAGCCGGCCCCGCTCGCGGTCGATCCGGTCGACGAGGGCCCGGACCTGCTCGGGTTCCAGGTGGTCGGTGGGGACGGCGACGCCCTCGCCGCCGGCGGCGGTCACCAGTTCGGCGGTCTCCTCGATGGTCTCGGTGGCGCGGCCGACCTCGCTGAGCTTCTCGCGGGTGGTGCGGCCGGTGACGTAGACGGTGGCTCCGGCGGCGCCGAGCTGGACGGCGATGGCCCGTCCGGCGCCCCGGGTGGCACCGGCGACCAGGCAGATCCGTCCGTTCAGGGGTGTGGTCTCAGTCGTCATGATCACCAGACTGGCAGGGAAACACGACATCTTCTGTCCGGATTCATTTCGGGCTTTCCGGGTGCGTCGGACCCGCCGAGCCACGATGCTGGTGCCGTGATGGACGAGACCGAGTTCTGGGAGCTCATCGACACCACCCGCGAGGAAGCCGAGGGCGACCCGAGGAGCAGGCCGATCTGCTCGTGGAGCGGCTGACCCGGCTCGACCCCGACTCGGTGCTCGACTACGCGCGCCATTTCGAGGCCCGGTTCAACCGCGCGTACCTCTGGGACCTGTGGGGTGCGGCGGCCGTGCTGTTCGACGGGGCGGGCGAGGAGGCCTTCGACTCCTTCCGCTGCTGGCTGATCGGCCAGGGCCGGGAGGTGTACGAGGGCGGTGTGCACGATCCGGACGCGCTGGCGGAGCTGCTCGGCGACTTCGACGTGGAGATCGACGGGGACGGCGAGGAGATCGGTTTCGCGGCGGACGAGGCCTACGAGGCGCTGACCGGCGCCGAGACCCCCGACCTGGGCATCCCGATGCCGGGCGGCGAGCCGCTCGGCTCCCCCTTCGACCTGGAGGACGACGCCGTGCTCGCGGCCCGTTTCCCCCGGCTGTGGGAGCGCTTCGGGGCGGCGTAGGGCCCGGGGGCGTGGAGGGCGGATTCCACGCCCCCGGGAGTCTCAGCCCAGCTGGAGCCGGGGGTTCTCCTGGCGGAGGATCATGTCGGTCCTGGGCTGGAGGGCCGGGAAGAGCTGCTCGGGCTGGGGGATCGCCCAGTACCTGCCTTCCGCGACCATCTCGAAGACCCGGGCGGCGTGCTCCTCGGGGGTGAGCCCGTGCTCGTCGGCCATGGTCTGGAGCTGCTCGTTGAAGGCGGCGATCTCCGGCGGGCGGTCTCCCGGGCCGGGCGGCCTTGAAGATCTCGCTCTTGACCGAGCCGGGCGTCACGACGGACACCTGGATCGGGGCGCCCTTCATCTGCATCTCGTAGTGCAGCGACTCGGTGAGGGCGAGCGTGCCGAACTTGGTGACGCTGTAGGGCGCCATCAGCGGGCTCGGCAGCATGCCGCCGATCGAGGAGACGTTGACCACCCAGGCCTTCTCGCCGCGCTCCAGCATGCGCGGGACGAAGGCCCGGATGCCGTTGACGTACCCGCCGATGTTGATCCGGAGCATGGCGTCCCAGCGCTCGGCCGGGATCTCCCAGGAGTAGCCCATGGCCATGATCCCGGCGTTGTTGACGAGCAGGTCGACCGTGCCGAAGCGGGTGTACGCGGTGTCGGCGAGGGCCTCGACGGAGGCGGGGTCGGCGACGTCGGTGACGACGGCGGCGACCTCGGCCCCGGTCGCGGACAGCTCTCCGGCGAACTCGGCGAGCCGGTCGGCGGCGATGTCGGCGAGGACCAGCTTCATGCCGAGTCCGGCGGCGTGCCGGGCGAGGCCGGCGCCGATCCCGGAGGAGGCGCCGGTGATGACGGCCGTGCGGCCGCCGAAGACCTCGGCGGCGGACATCAGAAGTGCGTCCCGCCGTCGATGCGGACCTCGGTGCCGGTGATGAACCGGCCGTCCTCGGAGGCGAGCATCGCGACGACGCCGGCGACGGTCTCGGGACCGGCGAAGCCCTGGCCGAGGGCGGGGGCGAGCTTGGTGAAGAGGGACCAGTCGGTGTCCTCGGGCAGGCCGGGGCCCGCCGACTGCTTGGAGGCGCCGGAGCCGTCGGTCATGCCGGAGGAGATGGAGCCGGGCTGGACGGCGGTGAAGCGGATGCCCTGCTTGGCGTACTCGGAGGCCAGCGCGTGGGTCATGGACTGGATGCCGCCCTTGCTGGCCGCGTAGGCCGCCATGTAGGGGTGGGCGAACATCGCGGAGGTGGAGGAGAAGTTGACGACGGCGGAGTCGTTGCCCTCCAGGAGCGCCGGGATCGCCTCGCGGATCATGAGGAAGGTGCCGGTGAGGTTGACCCGGACCACCTGCTCGAAGGCGTCGAGGCTCGTCTCGTGGGTGTGCGAGGAGCGGAGGATGCCGGCGGCGTTGACCAGGACGTCCAGGCCGCCGAGGGTCTCGACGGCGGCGGCGACGCCGGCCCGTACGGAGGCCTCGTCGCCGATGTTCACGACGATCGTGGTGAGGCGGTCGGCGGCGTCGCCGGCCTTGGCGACGGTGTCCTTGAGGCCGTCCTCGCTGATGTCGGCGGCGACGACCCGGCCGCCTTCGGCGAGCATGCGCAGGACGGTGGCCTGGCCGATGCCGGAGCCGCCGCCGGTGATGAGGGCGCGGCGTCCTTCGTAACGAGTCAGCTGGTTCATGTCGACAACCTCTCGATGTCAAGCTTTCCGGGGGTACTGCCACCGTACGCCTGAGTGGCACGTTTTGCCACACCTGCACGTCGTGCACGCTCGGCAGTCGCGGGCGTACGCTTCGTGGGTGAGCACCAAGCCCGAGGGCGCCACGCCCCCCACCCCCTCGCTCCCCTCGCTGACGGAGCGCCGCAAGGCCGCCACCCAGCTGGACATCGCCCGCGCCGCCGCCGAGCTCTTCACCGAGCGCGGCCCCGACGGCACCACGGCCGAGGAGATCGCCCAGCGGGCCGGTGTCGCCCTGCGCACCTTCTACCGCTACTTCCGCTCCAAGCAGGACGCCGTCGCCCGCTCCTCGCGGGCGGCGCCGACCGCTGGCGGGAGCTCCTCGCCGCGACGGAACCGGGCGCGGGCGTGCCCGAGGCCCTGGAGCGCTCGATCGCCGCCTCGCTCACCCCTCGGGCGAGGCCGACGCCGAGGGCCTGCGCTGGACGCGCGGCCTGCTCCGGGCCGCCGCCGAGGACCCCGCCCTCCGGGCCGTCTGGTACCGGGTCAACCAGGAGTCCGAGGAGCGGCTCCGCGAGGTCGTCGCCGGACTCGCCGGCCCGGACGCCGACCCCTGGAGGTGCGCCTCGCGGCGGCGGCGGCCACCGACGCCATCCGGATCGCCCTGGAGAGCTGGGCCGGGACGGACGCGCCGGAGCACGGCGAGGCGCCCCGGCCGCCTCGCGGTGCGGTGCCTGCGCGAACTGATGGGCGGGATGAGGCTGTTGAGGGAAGGGCCGGGGGGCGCCTCAGCCCCGTAGCGACCGGCCCATGAGGACGTCGTCCACGTACGCGCCGTCGAGGAACATCTCCCCCGGCAGCACGCCCTCGACCGCGAAGCCCTCCGAGGCGTAGAGCGCGCGGGCGGCGCGTTGTGCCCGAGGACCCGCAGGGTGAGCCGGACGGCGCCCTGCTCCCTGGCCCGGTCCGCGGCGGCCCGCAGCAGCGCCCGCGCGACGCCCGCGCCCCGGGCCGACTCGGCGACGGCGAGGCCCTGGATCTGGCGGACGTGGGCGGTGGCGGCGAGCGGGGTCGGCGGCACCACCCGGACGTAACCGACGACCGCTCCCCGCGCACCGCCACGAGGTAGTCCTCCGGCAGGTGGCGCGCGTCGAAGAAGGGCGCGCCCGGCTCCGGGGCGGGCATCACCGCGTGGAGCGTCGACCAGGTGGCCCGGTCGAGCTCCGCGAGCGCGGCGTCGTCGTCCTGTACGGCGGTACGTATCTGCGTCTCCGGCACGATCATGGCGGTCACTGTGCCAGGTCCCGCCCCCGGGAGGGCAGGATGGGGGCATGCAGCGTTCCGCGATCCGCAAGCGTGTCGCCGTCACCGGCGCCTCCGGGCTCATCGGCTCGGCCCTCGTCCGCTCCCTGCGCGCCGACGGCCACGACGTCCTCCGCCTCGTCCGCCGCCCGGCCCGGACCGCCGACGAGGTCGAGTGGGACCCTAAGCGGCTGTACGTCGACGCCGCCGGGCTCGTCGGCGTCGACGCCGTCGTCCACCTGGCGGGCGCCGGCGTCGGCGAACGCCGCTGGAACGAGGCGTACAAGAAGGAGATCCGGGACAGCCGCGTCCTCGGCACCACGGCGATCGCCCAGGCGCTCGCCTCGCTCGCGAACCCGCCGGAGGCCCTGGTCTGCGGCACGGCGCTCGGCTGGTACGGGGACACCGGCACACGCGCGGTGGACGAGGCGCCCCGCCGGCACGGGCTTCCTGCCCTCGGTCTGCGTGGAGTGGGAGGCGGCCGCCGCCCCGCCGAGGAGGCCGGCATCCGGGTCACGTACGCCCGCACGGGCCTGGTCGTGGCCCGCCAGGGCGGCGCCTGGGGCGGCTCTTCCCGTCTTCCGCGCCGGACTCGGCGGGCGGATGGGCGACGGCCGCCAGTACTGGTCGCACATCTCCCTCCACGACGAGGTGGCCGCCCTGCGCCACCTCGTCGACACCCCGTCCCTGTCGGGCCCGGTGAACCTGACGGCCCCCGAGCCCGTCACCAACCGCGAGGTGACCGCGGCGATGGGCCGGGTGCTGCGCCGCCCGACCCTCTTCCCCGTCCCCGCGCCGGCCCTGCGGATCGTGCTCGGCGACTTCGCCCAGGACGTGCTGGGCAGTCAGCGGGTGCTGCCGGGACGGCTGTTGGAGACCGGTTTCGACTTCGCGTTCCCGACGATCGACGAGGCGATCCGGGCGGCGCTGCGCTAGCGAGGGGGCGTCCGCGCCCGCGGGGGAGGGCGTCTGCGCTCCCCGTGCTGCGTGCACCCGCCGCGCGCGGCCGACTTCCCGCGGACGCTGCCTAGGCTCGATGCCCACTGTCGAAGCCCACGGTTCGACACACGCGCGAACGCGAACGCGAACTCGGGCATTCCGGGGGCCCGTTGGGGGCATAGGCCTCCCACCGGCGCGCCGACCTGGGGAGGGCACGTGCTCAGTACCGCAACCAGCGCACAGCACAGGGACGTCGTGGAGACCGTCGACGTCGTCATCGTAGGAGCCGGGACCGCGGGCCTCGCGGCCGCCCGCCGACTGACCGGCGCCGGGCTCGCGGTCGCCGTCCTGGCCGAGGAGCTGCGGACCGCGCCGGGACTGTCCGGGCTCGCGCTGCGCCCCTTCGGTCCGGGGTGCTCGTCCACAGCGACGGGCGGTACGGACGGTGGGGCGTCCGCGCCGGGCGCCCGGCCAGCGGGGCGGCGGGGTCCACCGGGGCGTGGGGAGCGTTCAGCGTGGCGCGCGCCCTCGCGAGCGCCCCCGCAATCCGGCCGCCTCGCTCGACCAGGCGCGGCTGGGCGCCTCCTCGTCCGGCTCGCCGCGACGCCTCCCGCCCGCCTGCTGGCCCGCCCCGAGCGGACCGCCCGCGAGGCCCTCACCGCCCGGCTCCCCGCCCGCACGGTCCAGGGGTGCTGCGCCCCTTCTCGCGGCGCTCCTCGCCGACCCGGACCTCGGCATGTCGAGCCGTCAGGCGGACCTGGCGCTCCGGGCGTTCGCCCTGGGCCGGCCGTCGGTGCCCGAGGGCGGCTCGGCGGCGCTGCCGGAGCGGCTCGCGGCCGCGCTGCCGCCGGGCACGGTCCGCACCGGCGTCCGGGTCACGGACGTGTCCGTCTCCCGGGTCACGACCGCCGAGCACGGCGTCATCGGCTGCCGCGCGGTCCTCCTGGCCACGGGCGCGCGCACGGCGGCGAAGCTGCTGCCGGGCCTCCGGGTGCCCGCTTCCACCCGGTCACCGTCCTGCACCACACGGCCCCGTGGCGCCCACCGCCGACCCCACCCTCCTCCTGGAGTCCGACCCGGGCGGTCCGGTGGCCCACACGGCGGTGATGAGCGCGGTCGACCCCACCCGGGCCCCCGCCGGCCGCACCCTGATCACCTCGACCGTCCTCGGCACCCCGCCGGACGACACCGAACGCCGGGTCCGCAAGCACCTCGCCACGCTGTACGGCACCTCCACGGACGACTGGGAGCTCCTCGCCCTCCACCACACCCCGAGGCCGTCCCCGCGATGCCTCCCCGCACGACGCCCACCGCTCGGTCCGCCTCCTCGCGGGCCTCTACGTCTGCGGCGACCACCGCGACACCGGTACGGTCTCCGGCGCCTCTCCTCGGCCGCCCGCGCCACGACGGCCCTCCTCGCCGACCTCGGCCTGTCCGCCTCGGCGGAGGCCCCGGCCAAGGCGGCCTGAGGCCCCGTCGCGGGCCCGCGACGGGGCGCGGGCGTCAGCCGATCGCGGCCACCCGGTCGCGGTAGGTGCGGGCGGCGGCGGCGTCGCGGTAGGGCTCCAGGCGGCGTTCGAAGTCGCGGACGTACTCGACGGCGCGGGCGGAGCGCATCTCGGAGGCCTGCTGGGCCGCTTCGGCGCCCAGCGCGCAGGCCTGGTCCAGTTCGCCGAGGGCGAGGCGGGAGGTGGCGAGGACCACGCGGCAGAAGAGGCGGCTGCGGGCGAAGCCGGGGGCGCGGAGCTGGAGGGCGCGTTCGGCGTGCTGGGCGGCGGGGCGGTACTGCTGGAGGTCCCGGTGGCAGTGGCCGAGCTCGTCGGCGAGCTGGGCCTCGTCGAAGTGGCGGGCCCAGTAGGGGACCTCGTCGCCGGGCCGGGAGGCCTCCAGGGCCCGTTCCGCGCGGACCAGGGAGGCGCTGCACGCCCGCGCCTCGCCGAGGACCGCGTGGCCCCGCGCCTCGACGGCGTGCAGCATCGCCTGGACGACGGGCGGCGCGGCGGGCCCGACGCCCTGCTGGGCGACGCGGGCGAGCTGCACGGCCTCGCGCCCGTGGCCGAGGTAGACGGCCTGGCAGCTCATGGTGAGGAGCACGTACGAGCCGTAGGCCCGGTCCCCGGCGGCCTGGGCGAGGCGCAGCGCCTGGACGAAGTACCGCTGGGCGAGGCCGTGGGCGGCGATGTCGTACGAGGTCCAGCCGGCGAGCCGGGTGAGGTCGGCGGCCGCGGCGAAGAGGCGGCGGCCGGTGGACTCCCCGTACGTGCCGCGCAGCATGGGCTCGGCCTCGTGCTCCAGGTAGCGGACGAGGGCCTGCCGGGCGTGCCCGCCGCCGTAGGCGTGGTCGAGGGTGCGGAAGAGTTCGCCGACGGAGCGCAGGGCGGCGATGTCCCCGCTGGAGACCCGCTGGCCCGGCCCCCTGTCCGTACCGCGCTGGCGGGGCACGGAGAAGCGGCCCTGGGGCGGCACCCGGGGTCCTGCGGGGCGCGGAGGCGCGGGGCGCGACCGGGGCCGGTTCGCCGCGGGCGACCCGGTCGTCGGCGCGGCCGATGAGCCAGTCGCGGCTGGGGACGACGAGGCCGGCCGGGGTGAAGGCGATCTTGCGGAGTTCGGCGTGGCTGCCGGAGTCCTTGCGCCACAGGCCGCTGACGATGTCCACGGCCTCCTCGGGGGTGGCGGCGAACTCCAGGCCCGCGTAGACCGGCGCGCAGGCGTCGAGGCCGAGGTCCTGGGCGGAGAGCCGACGGCCGAGGCGGCGGGTGAAGACCTCGGCGATCAGGGCGGGGTGGTGCCGCGCGGCTGCTGCCCGCGGAGCCAGCGGGTCACGGAGGTCTTGTCGTACCGCAGGTCGAGCCCGTGTTCCAGTCCGAGCTGGTCGACCCGTCTGGCGAGCCCCGCGTTGGAGAACCCGGCTTCGGCGATGAGCGCGGCGAGCTGGCGGTTCGGGATGCGCTGCGGTGGTCGTTCCGTCATCAGCTGTGCGGTCTCCTGCCTTCCGGGCCCGGACGGCAGCCCCGTCGGACCCTCATGGAACGGCGTGAATTTAGCGGTCTCCACGGCCCGTACCGCCACCTTCGCCCCACATTCATCCGATCGTGTGAGGATTGACGGCATCGCTGACGTAGACGCCCCCGTCCACCTGCCGGAGGGGCGTTCCCACCGCCGCCGTACAGTGGCATGGGCGCGAATGACGCATGGTGCCGAGCCGGCCCGGGATGATCCCCGGATTCCGGACCCCGGCACCCAGGAGGAGGCATGGCCGTGAGTGAGCTGCGATTCGTCCGCCTTGGGTTCGGCGAGGAAGCCGTCGAGTACCGGGTGGCCTGGGACAAGCAGCGCGAGGTGCACGCCGCGCGGTTCGCCGACGAGATCGACGACACCTGTCTGCTCCTCGAACACCCCCCGGTCTACACGGCCGGCCGGCGCACGCAGGAGAGCGAGCGGCCGCTGGACGGGACGCCCGTGGTGGACGTGGACCGCGGCGGCAAGATCACCTGGCACGGCCCCGGCCAGCTGGTCGGCTACCCGATCATGAAGCTGCCCCGCCCGGTGGACGTCGTCGCGCACGTGCGCCGCCTGGAGGAGGCCCTGATCCGCACGGCCGCCGAGTTCGGCGTGGCGACGACGCGGATCGAGGGGCGCAGCGGGGTCTGGGTCCTCGGCGACCCGGTCGAGCAGCGCCCGTCGCTCGGCGGTCTGTCGCTGGACTTCGACCCGCGGCTGACGGACGAGGAGTTCGACCCGCGCCTGAACGGCCCGGAGTACGCCCCGTCCAACGCCGGCCAGCGCCGCGAGGACCGGAAGCTCGCCGCCATCGGCATCCGGGTCGCCAAGGGCGTCACCATGCACGGCTTCGCCCTGAACGTGAACCCGGACAACACCTGGTTCGACCGGATCATCCCGTGCGGCATCCGGGACGCGGGCGTGGCCTCGCTGGCGAACGAGCTCGGCCGGGACCTCACGATCGAGGAGGTGCTCCCGGTCGTGGAGAAGCACCTGCGGGACGTCCTGGAGAACGCGGAGCTCAAGCCGCGGGAGATCGAGCGCGAGAGCGCGGACGAAGGCGCGGGCCAGGCGGTACCGGCCTCGGCCTGAGGAATGCCGAGCTGTGGCCACGGGTTGGCCACGCGTAGAGCAAGGCATGGAAGCAACGGGCGTACCCTGGTGTGCGCCGAAGAATCGAAGCTACAGGAGCCGATGTGTCCGCAGTCGCCCCCGACGGACGCAAGATGCTGCGCCTGGAGGTCCGGAACGCCCAGACCCCCATCGAGCGCAAGCCCGAGTGGATCAAGACCCGCGCGAAGATGGGTCCGGAGTACACGAAGATGCAGGGCCTCGTGAAGAGCGAGGGCCTGCACACGGTCTGCCAGGAGGCGGGCTGTCCCAACATCTTCGAGTGCTGGGAGGACCGCGAGGCGACCTTCCTCATCGGCGGTGACCAGTGCACCCGGCGCTGCGACTTCTGCCAGATCGACACGGGCAAGCCCGAGGCGCTGGACCGTGACGAGCCCCGCCGCGTGGGCGAGTCGGTCGTCACGATGGACCTGAACTACGCCACCATCACGGGCGTCGCGCGCGACGACCTGGAGGACGGCGGCGCCTGGCTGTACGCGGAGACCGTGCGCCAGATCCACCAGCAGACGGCGGAGCGCGCCGAGGGCCGCACCAAGGTCGAGCTGCTCGCCCCCGACTTCAACGCGGTGCCGGAGCTCCTCAAGGAGGTCTTCGACTCCCGTCCCGAGGTCTTCGCGCACAACGTCGAGACCGTCCCGCGGATCTTCAAGCGGATCCGTCCGGGCTTCCGCTACGAGCGCTCCCTCGACGTCATCACCCAGGCCCGCGACTACGGCCTGGTCACCAAGTCGAACCTGATCCTCGGCATGGGCGAGACCCGCGAGGAGATCAGCGAGGCGCTCCAGCAGCTGCACGACGCGGGCTGCGAGCTCATCACGATCACCCAGTACCTGCGCCCCTCCGTCCGGCACCACCCCGTGGAGCGCTGGGTGAAGCCGCAGGAGTTCGTGGAGCTGAAGGAGGAGGCCGACGAGATCGGCTTCTCCGGCGTGATGTCGGGCCCGCTGGTCCGCTCCTCGTACCGCGCGGGCCGGCTGTACCAGCAGGCGATCGAGAAGCGCGGCGCGGTCGACAACGCCACGCAGGCCGTCTGACCCCGTGTGAATCCGAGCACAAGTAGTTACCGGCCGGTACTGGCCGGATCCGGTGCGGTCCGCACGACCCCGCAGCTCAGCGGGGCGTGCGGGCCGCACCGCCGTTTCCCCGCTCGTCCGACCGGCCGCATCAACGTTTCATCAGTGTTTGACCGCCGGGTCACGTCCTGGTAACACCGATCTGTGAGCCTGGTTTCACTCACCGCCACCACCGCTCGCACCCCCCACCTCGTCTCACCCGCAATCGAGGGAGGACCCCGACATGCCGGCCGCATCGACGCACGTCCGCGTCACCGCGATCCCGTCCGTCACCGACGCCCTGAAGGCCGTGGAGGCCCTGCTCCTGGGCGCAGGGCAGCGCACCGCCCGGCGCAACGCCTGGAACTCCGTCCTGGAGGACCGCCGCCGCGCCAAGGACCGGGTGGAGGCCCAGCGCGTGATGGAGGTCGCGTCCGGCCGGGCTTCCCGGGCCACGTAAACTTCAGGACATGGCGAGGAAGGCAAACACGGGCAGCGTTGACGCTGCGAACCCCGGGCGACTGAAGCAGATCGCCCTCACGTACCAGATGACCCGGAAGGCGGACCCGAAGGTCGGTCTGGTCGTCGCGGGCGTGGGCATCGGCGTACTCGGTGTCCTCCTCGCGATCGGCTTCCTCATCGGCCATCCGGTCTACCTGGGCATCCTGGGCTTCGTCCTGGGTCTCCTGGCGGCGGCCATCGTCTTCGGACGGCGTGCCGAGCGCGCGGCCTTCGGACAGATGGAGGGCCAGCCGGGCGCCGCCGCGGCGGTGCTGCAGAACGTCGGGCGCGGCTGGACGACGACCCCGCGGTCGCGATGAACCGCAGCCAGGACGTCGTGCACCGCGCGGTCGGCCGGGCCGGCATCGTGCTGGTGGCCGAGGGCAACCCGAACCGGGTCAAGACCCTGCTCGCGGCCGAGAAGAAGCGCATGAGCCGCGTCGTGGTGGACGTGCCGGTGCACGACATCATCGTCGGCGACGGCGAGGGCCAGGTGCCGCTGAAGAAGATCCGTACGACCATGCTCAAGATGCCGCGCGTGCTCACCGGCCCGCAGGTGACCGCCGCCAACGACCGGCTGCGGGCGATGGGCGACCTCATGAGCAACATGCCGCTGCCGAAGGGGCCGATGCCGAAGGGCATGCGGATGCCGCGCGGCGGAAAGATGCGCTGACCCCCGACCTGACGAGGAAGGCCCCGGACCGCACGGTCCGGGGCCTTTCCCGTCTTCGTATACGCGATTCAGATGCGGACCTGGACGGCGCCGGAGAGGCGGTCGTGGAGGCCGCGGCCGTCGCGGTCCCAGATGAGGGCCGGGAGGGCGAGGCAGACGAGCAGGGAGCGGAGCGCCACCCGGAACAGGCCGAGGCGGCCGCCGTGCGCGGAGACGACCCGCAGCCCGAAGATCCGCTTGCCGGGCGTCGAGCCGACGGTGCCGACCGTCAGCACGCCCAGGACGAACAGGATGACCAGGGCCCAGTTGCCCGTCGCCTGGTTGTAGCCGTCGGTGATCAGGCCGTATGCGATCAGGATACAGAGGGCCCAGTCGACGGCGAGGGCGCCCAGGCGCCGCCCGGGGCGGGCGATCGAGCCGGGGCCCTGCTCGGGCAGCCCGAGCTGCTCGCCGCGGTAGCCGAAGTCGACGCCTGCGTCCTCGGCCGCCGCGCGGGGCCGGAGAGCCAAGATCCGAGTGCTTGCCTGTTGTCCACCCGACCACGGTACTGTGCCCGTTTTTGATCAGTTCGGCCCGGGTCGGCGTACGGCTCCGGCCTGCCGGAACGGCACCCGGCCCGGTTAACTTCGACGAAACAATTGGGTCATGCTTGAGAAATCCCGTCTGCCTATGGTCGGGTCCAGCTGTGCCACCGCACTGGCCGCACGACCGCTGCAGACCCCGCCCCTCCCCGGGCCGGGAGTAGGAGGAGTGGGATGTCCCAGAACAACGGGTTCCAGAACGCCGACGAGGTCCAGAAGTTCATCAAGGACAACGACGTCAAGATGGTCGACGTCCGGTTCTGCGACCTTCCGGGTGTGATGCAGCACTTCACGATCCCGGCGACGGCCTTCGACCCGTCGGAGGAGCTCGCCTTCGACGGCTCGTCGATCCGCGGCTTCCAGGCCATCCACGAGTCCGACATGGCGCTCCGCGCCGACCTGTCGACGGCCCGCGTGGACCCCTTCCGCCGCGACAAGACGCTGAACATCAACTTCTTCATCCACGACCCGATCACGGGCGAGGCCTACAGCCGCGACCCGCGGAACATCGCGAAGAAGGCCGAGGCGTACCTCGCCTCCACCGGCATCGCCGACACCGCCTACTTCGGCCCCGAGGCCGAGTTCTACGTCTTCGACTCGGTGCGCTTCGAGACCTCGGCGAACCAGGGCTTCTACCACATCGACTCCGAGGCCGGCGCCTGGAACACCGGTGCGGAGGAGAACAACCGCGGCTACAAGGTCCGCTACAAGGGCGGCTACTTCCCGGCCCCGCCGGTCGACCACTTCGCCGACCTGCGCTCCGAGATGTCCCTGGAGCTGGAGAACGTCGGCCTCCAGGTCGAGCGCCAGCACCACGAGGTCGGCACCGCCGGCCAGGCCGAGATCAACTACAAGTTCAACACGCTGCTCGCCTCGGCCGACGACCTGATGCTGTTCAAGTACATCATCAAGAACGTCGCCTGGCGGAACGGCAAGACCGCGACCTTCATGCCGAAGCCGATCTTCGGCGACAACGGCTCGGGCATGCACGTCCACCAGTCCCTCTGGTCGAACGGCGAGCCCCTGTTCTACGACGAGACCGGCTACGCGGGCCTCTCGGACACCGCCCGCTACTACATCGGCGGCATCCTCAAGCACGCCCCCTCGCTCCTCGCCTTCACCAACCCGACGGTGAACTCGTACCACCGCCTGGTCCCGGGCTTCGAGGCCCCGGTCAACATGGTGTACTCGCAGCGCAACCGCTCCGCCGCCATGCGCATCCCGATCACCGGCTCGAACCCCAAGGCCAAGCGCGTCGAGTTCCGCGCCCCGGACCCGTCCTCGAACCCGTACCTCGCCTTCTCCGCCCTCCTCCTCGCGGGCCTCGACGGCATCAAGAACAAGATCGAGCCTGCCGAGCCGATCGACAAGGACCTCTACGAGCTCGCCCCCGAAGAGCACGCGAACGTCCAGCAGGTCCCGACCAACCTCGAGGCCGTCCTCCACGCCCTCGAGGACGACAACGAGTACCTCCAGGCCGGCGGCGTCTTCACCTCCGACCTCATCGAGACCTGGATCGACTACAAGCGCACCAACGAGATCGCCCCGATCCAGCTGCGCCCGCACCCGCACGAGTTCGAGCTCTACTTCGACCTCTAAGCCTTACCCACTCCGTGAGCTGAGGGTACGTCACTCCGACGCACCCCAGTCCGCACAGAGTCCGCAAGATTTTCGATCTTGCCACTCATGGCGCGCTCGACAGCGGTCCGCGTCGACTCGTCAGAGTCGGGCCACAGTGCCCGTAGGTGTCCAGCGTCGTCTTCGCCGAAGCGTGGCGAAGACGGTGCTGGACCACTTTCACGTCTGCCCCGGACGCGATCAGCAGCGACGCGTAGAAGTGCCGCAGGTCGTGAAACCGGAAGCCGCCCGGAAGGCCGGCCACCTTGCCGCGTATGCGGCGCATCTCGCGCTCGACCTGCCACGGCCCGACCTGGACACCGTCCTCGTCGACCAGGAGGTGCGTCCGGCCCGTACACAGCGGCTTGAGCACCGACACGAGACTGTCGGGGATCGGCACCGTCTCGCCGCTCATCTCCGACTTCAGCGGGAGTGCCGGGTACTGCACCGTCGGCGTGATCGTCCGCCCGTCGAGGTCGACGTCCTCGGGTCGCAGCCCGCACGCCTCCGCCGTCCGTAGCCCGACGAACGCCCCGAGCAACAGCGCGAGCCGGTATTGCTCCTCCGCCTGCTCGTACAGTCCCCAGAGCTGCGCCTCGGTCGCAACGTACGCCCGCTGCTTGCCCGCCCCCGGCGAGGTCCGACGCGAGCAGGGATTCGCCGGCACCTTCCTGTCGAGGACCGCGTCTTTCATGACCTGCGACAGACGCGAGTGCAGAGCGAACAGGTACGACGCCGACAGTCCCTCCTTCCGCAGCCGCGCGAGCCAGTTCCGGATCGCGCTCGGTTGCACCGCGGCGAGCGGCAACGGGCCGAACTCCTGACGGATCCGCGCGAGGTGCACCTTGGCCTGGCGGACGCTCGACTCGCGCCGCGAGCCGTAGCCCTCGATCCACGTGTCGCACCACTCGTCCACGGTGACCTTCCGGGCCTGCGGGTCGACGTATTGCCCCGTGACGATGCTCGCGGTCTCCTCGTCGAGCCAGCGCTGCGCGTCAACCTTCCGGTCGAAGTGCCGCGCGTGCTCGCGGCCGGCGGCGTCCCGGTACCGGGCGCGCCACTTACCGTTCGGGCGCTTAGCGATGCTCGCCACGGCCCGTCTCCCCCTGGTTGCGGTACGGCCGGCCATCCGTCTCAGAGATGTGCTCCGGCCCCAGATTCTCCAGCAGCGGCGAGAACTCTTGCGGCGGGATCTCAGAGAAGAACGCACGGTCGTCCATGCCGGAGAGAGGACCCTCCCCGCGCAGAAAACGGCGAACCCTGTGCATCGGAGCCGTCTGCCTTGGCGTCACCTGGAAGTCGGCCTCGTCGTTCGGGTCGTTCCTCTCCCCCGCCGGCCTGTTCCAGAGCGGGGAAGGAAACGGCGGGACCAACAGGTGAACCGGCGCGACTTCGAGCACGGCCGCAAGGGTCAGCCACTCGGTGAGGGTGATGTTCTGCCGGTTGCCGTTCTCCAGTTTGGCGACGGTGCTTCGCTCCCAGGGAACGCCCTGTTCAGCGAGCTTTTCGGCGAGTTGCTGCGCGGTGAGTCCTCGCCGCGTACGAACCTCCCGCACACGATGCGCGACAGCTTCCGTCGGGGTCCAGCTCTTCACGTGTTCCATGAGAGCACGCTAGGGGACGCTTGTAGAACACGCAAGGATGAGTCATCATCGGCAGCGGCGGGAACTCAACACCCACCTATGTGCTTTCAAAGAACATCCATGTTCGACTGTGACACACGGAGGGGGCTATGTCCCTCAAGCTCTACTCGCCCGATGACCTCGCCGAGCGGTTCAAGGTGCCGGTGAGGACCGTCTACAGCTGGAACCACAAGGGCACTGGCCCCGGTACATCAAGGTCGGTCGGCACGTCCGCTACCGGCACGAGGACGTCGAATCCTGGCTCGACTCCCAGACGATCGCCGCATGAGAACGGCCCCCAGCAGGTGCGTCAACACCGTCGCCGGGGGCCACGAAGCGCCACATCGAGCACTACAGCCGAACGGCGGCGCGGGCCCTACACCCGTTGCGCCGCCGTCGAAAGGAGCTTCCCGTGAAGCTTGGCACGACCGCCCCCGAGATCGCCACCGCGCCCGCGATCGAGCACGTCATCACGGCCCCGCTCGACGAGCTACTCGTCGAGCAGAACGCGCGGCTCGTCGAGATCAATCTGACCGACCCGGAGTTCTTCGGAGCTGTCCTCCTTCGCAAGAGCACCGGCAAGGTCGTGCTCGCCATGCCTGCCGGCCGCGAACCGATCGAGCAGGACTGCGCCGCGCGGTTCCTGCTCGCCTTCCACCTCGGGCTCCCCACCGACCAGTTCCCCACCTTCATCACGGCCGAGACGGTCACGCCGAGCGTGGAGACGGGCGAGTGACCAGCCGCCCGCAGGACCGCCCTCGCCTGGCCGTCGCCGGGCAGGGGCGCCCCTGCGCGCCGTACCGGACGGCGTCACCCCGGCGACGTCACCGCGCTCCGCGCGGAAACCCAGATCGCCGCCCTCGGCGTCGACACCTGGCCGCCGTACGGCAGCCCCGACTGGCTCCAGCTCAGCCCCAAGGACCCCCGCTGCTACGCGGCCACCCTGGAGGCCGCCGAGCTGCACCGCCGGGCCGAGGCCGAGCGGCAGCGTCTCGACTGGCTCATGGACCACGACCCCGAGACGTGGTGGCGCGAGATCACCGCCGAGGCGAACGCGTACGCCGCCACCCTCGGCCGCGCCCTTGCCTCTCGCCAGACCGCCGAGGAACGCCGCGTCGCCGCCGACCGGGCCAGCAACCGGCCCCCGCACCAGCTCCGTGCCACCCGGGATGGCCGCCCATCCGCATCCCCGGCCGGCCCGGCCGGTACCTCGTCTTCGGCCAGGAGGCCACCGCGTGACTACCTCGTACGACCCCGCGACCCTGCCGCCGAGCGAGATCCTGGCGGCAGGGCTCTCGGGCCTCCCGAGCAGGACCCCGGTGGCGTCGACTGGGGCGACTTGGAAACCCCGGCCCCCCGCCGGTCGCTGCGCCTTACCCGCGCCTCGGACATCGAGCCCGAGCCGGTCGTGTGGGCGTGGCTCGACGACGGCGAAGGCCGCGTACCCGCCGGTGCCCTGTCCGTGGCCGCCGGCCGCGAGGGCACCGGCAAGTCGTCCTTCGGCATGTGGATGGCCGCGCACATCACCCGCGGCACTCTGCCCGGCAACTTCCACGGCACCCCCCGCGCGGTGTTCTACGTGGCCGTCGAGGACTCGTGGAAGCAGACCATCGTGCCCCGCCTCATCGGCGCCGGCGCCGACCTCGACCTCGTGTACCGAGTCGAGGCCGTCGAGGCTGAGTACGGCGAGACGACGCTCAGCCTCCCCCAGGACAACTCCCTCATGGAGAAGGCCGTCAGAGAACACGGCGTCGCCCTGGTCGTCCTCGACCCGCTCATGTCGTGCATCGGCAAGGGCATCGACACTCACCGCGAACGCGACGTGCGGACCGCCCTCGACCCGCTCGCCCGCATGGCCGACCGGACCGGCGCCGTACTCCTCGGCATCGCCCACTTCGGCAAGGGAGCGGGCACCGACCCCGCGTCGCTCATCACCGGCTCCGGGGCATTCAAGAACGTGCCCCGTGCCGTGTTCGGCTTCGCCCGCGACGAGGACAACGACTGCCGTGTCATGACCCAAGCGAAGAACAGCCTCGGCCGGTCCGACCTCCCGTCGCTCGCCTACAACATCGAGTCCGCCGAGGTGCCCACGAAGAAGGGACCGGCCTACGTCGGCCGGTTCGTCTTCCTCGGCCAGTCGACCCGCAGCGTGCAGGAGATCCTCGCGCAGGGGAACGACACCGACCGCGGCGAGCGCGACGAGGCCGGCGCCTGGCTCGTCGACTACCTCCGCGACAACGGCGGTGAGGCGTCCGCCGGAGATGTCATCAAGGCCGCCGAGAAGGACGGCTTCGCCAAGCACACCATCCAGCGCGCCCGCTCGAAGGCCGGCGTCACCTCCCAGAAGTCCGGCTTCGGCAAGGGCTGGGTCTGGGTACTCAGGGTCACCGACGACACCGAAGAACACACGAAGATGACGAAGATGACGGCCCAACCGAGCTCGGAATCATCGTCTCCTTCGTCACCTTCGCCGTCACCTTCCCCCGAGCCGTCACCGAACGTCACCACCGAATCGGGGCGCTGCACGGTCTGCAAGACCCCCCTCGACCCCGTCCACGCCCTCACCGGCGAGACCACACACCCGGGGTGCGGCGCGTAATCGAGCCGGGCGCGCCCCTCCATTTTTGGGTCGGGCCTCTTCCCAGCCCCGCGCCCAGCTTTCATTTTTCTCCCCCCGGCCCTGACCAGCCCATATGCGATGCCTGACGCGAGGAAGTGACACCGTGACCACACCCGAGCAGGACCTGCGCCGCGCCATCGGCAGACTCGGCCGCACGGCCCAACGCGCCTACACCGTCGCGCTCGTCGAGGCCCGCGACCGCGCGGCAACGACAGGTGACCCGATGGCCGACGTGTACGCATCGCTCGCAGCTCTCACCGCGGACATCACCGACGGCGAGACCCGCGTCCTGCGCGCCATGCAGAACGACTACGACGGACCCCCGACCACCGCCTGAACATGGCACCCTGACAACGGCATGACGACACCCCCGGGTGTCGGTGGAACGTGGCATCATGGTCAAGTCCCCAACGGGACGACGCGGCACGGCAGGGCGAAACCCACCGGGCAGCGTGACGCAGGCCCGCTCCATCGGCGCCCGGCAGGTCGACAACCACCGGGCAGATCACAGCCGTTGTAGAGCCATTGGGGCTTGCCACACGCTACGCACGCTCATCGCGTGCTGACCCCTTGTGGAGCCACAGCATGTCTCTCATCGACGAACTCACCCAGCGCCGGTCCCGCCTCCTGGACGACCAGAAGCGCATGCTCGACACCGCCGAAACCGCAGCCCGCGACCTCACCGCCTCCGAGGACGCCGAGTACCGGGCCATCACCGCGCAGCTCGACGCCATCGACAGCCGGATCACCGACCTGCGCGCGCAGCAGCAGCGCACGGCCAACGCCGACGCGGCATTCGGTCGACTGCTCGCCCAGCCCGCGACGCAGAACGGCGGATACCACCGGGCCGCAGACGGCGCCGTCATGGACGACTTCCGGTCGATGATCCTGGAGAACAACCCGCGCCCGATCGACGTGCGGTGGGAGTCCCCCCGCTCCGCCTACCAGCCGGGCCTGGAACGGCGCGACCTCGTGACGACGGCCCCGGCGAACATGTCGCCGGTCTCGTTCTACGGCCGCCTGGTCGAGCACATGGTGGAGTCCTCTGCCGTACTGCGGGCGGGGGCGACGCTGCTGACGACGAACACAGGCGAGGACATGCGCGTACCGCGCACCACCGGCCTGTCGACCGCCGGCATCGTCGCCGAGGCGGCCCAGCTCCCCGAATCCGACCCGACGATGTCCAGCGTGACCCTGCGCGCCTACAAGTACGGCTTCATGGTTCAGGTGTCCTCGGAGCTCGTACAGGACTCCGGCGTCGACCTCGCGGCATACCTCGCCCGCGAGGCGGGCCAGGCGATCGGTCTCGGCCTCGGCAACCACCTCATCAACGGCACCGGCACCGGGCAGCCGCGGGGCGTCCTCGCCGACGCGACGCTCGGCGTCACCGGACCGACCGGCACCGCCACCAGCTTCGGCGCACAGGGCACCGCCGGGCAGGGAACGGATCTGCTGTACGACCTCTTCGGGGCCGTCGCCGAGCCGTACGTGATGCAGCCCGCGGCCGGCTGGCTGCTGCGCAACGCCACGCTGACGAGCATCCGGAAGCTCAAGGCGACCGACGGCGAATCGGTCGGCGGTGACTTCGTGACCGCCGGCCCCGCCGGGGCATCGGCGTCGATGATCGGGAAGCCCGCGTACATCGACCCGTTCGTGCCCGCCATGGGCGCCGGCGCCAAGTCGGTCCTGTTCGGCGACTGGTCGCGCTACTTCGTCCGCATGGTCAACGGGATCCGCTTCGAGCGCAGCGACGACTTCGCCTTCGACCGCGACCTCGTCACGTTCCGCGCGGTACTCCGCGCCGACGCCGCGCTCATCGACACCACGGGCAGCATCAAGTACTTCGCCCACTCGGCTACCTGATCTCGCCTCGCAGTGCCCCGACTCCCTCGGAGCGGGGCACTGCTCATGTCCGCATCCGGAGGGCTGGGTACCCCGACCTGTTCTTTCAGGGGAGGGGCGGGCGACCCAAAAGCCCTTGTCGCCCACTTTTTTACACGGCCGATTTGAAGCTGCTGACTGCCCTCTGCCGCAACGTTCCGGACATGAGCCGTACGATCCGGCCATGCCTGACAGATCTCAGTCTCAGCTCCTCATAGTCGCCGTGCTCGGAGCTCTTTCGGCTCCGTCCTCACCATGGGCGGCGCCTACCTCCTGATGCCGCCGCAGGGCTCTGCTGGTCCGCAGGGGCCTGCGGGTGTTCAAGGTCCCGAGGGGCCGGCGGGTCCGGCGGGCGAGAGCGTGACTGAGGACGACGTTCGTAAGCTGGTGCCTGATGTGCGCGGCAGCTACGTCATCCGGGGCCCTCTCGGCTGCCCTGACGGTCGCTTCCCGGCCCAGACCATTACGTTCCCTGAAACGGACGGGATCATCAGGTCGCCGCTCGAACTCTGCTACGTCGGCCCCTGATCAAGCTGGGCGTGTCGGCCTACGGCTGTCTACCGTGCGCCGGGTCTCTGTCGTTACGGTGCGAGCAACTTACCGCCCGTCACCGAGGGGGACGCATGGCACGGCACCTGCGCAAGGTCGGCACGAACAGCGGCAACAACGGCTGCCCCACCCTGTACGAGACCGAGGCCGGCGCCTACGTCGTCCAGGGCGACCGCGTCACCGACCCGGACGAGCTGTCCCAGCTCGACAACCTCACGGCCGACGAGGGCGCCGTCGTCGTCCCGCGCGAGCTGCTCGCCAACTTCGGCCCGAAGGAGCCCGTGCACGTGCCCCAGTGGATCGGGTTCGACGAGTTCGACGGCATGTTCACCAGCCTCAAGCACTCCGCATGGAGGCTGGAGACTCGCCGCCGCTACGCGTGGGACGAGCAGCAGGACACCTACCGCCAGTTCGCCGCCGGCGAGCCCGTCGAGTGGGACCTCGATGACCCATGGTGCCGTGAGCGCCGCGAGCAGACCGCGCTCAGCAAGCGGTTCGAGCGTGTGCGCGTCGTCGACGAGCCGCCGACCCCGGGACAGCTGTACCTCGCCGACAACGCCCGCCGGAACCGGGCCGCGGGCGAGGACATCCGGACCCTCACTCGCGCCCAGGCGGACGAGCTGCGCCTGCCCGCCGAGGACTTCTGGATCTTCGACTCCCGCGTCGTCGCGCTGCTCCACTTCAACGAGGCCGACGAGATGACCGGCGTAGAGCTCATCACGAACCCCGTCGAGGTGCTGCGGTACTGCCAGTTCCGTGAGGCGGCGTGGCATCACGCGGTACCGTCCGACGGGTGACGACCGACTTCCAGCAGTCCCGGGCCGCGCTCGGCGAGCGTCTCCGCGAGCTCCGCGGCCCGGTCTCTGGCCGCGAGTTCGCCGCCCGCCTCGGCTGGACGCAGTCGAAGGTGTCCAAGCTGGAGACCGGCCGCCAGACCGCCACCACCGGCGACGTACAGGCGTGGGCGGATGCGGCAGGCCAGCCCGAGGCCGCGGCCGAGCTGGCGGCCCGCGTGCAGGGTCTGGAATCGCGTACTCGGTCGTGGCGCCGACAGCTCACCGCCGGCCACCGGCCGGTGCAGGACACCCTCACCGTGGAGTACGAGCGCTCCGCCCACCTGCGTGCGTGGGAGGGTGCCCTCGTCGTCGGCATGCTCCAGACCGCCGACTACGCCCGCGCCGTCTTCACCCGCTACAGCGAGCTCCACCAGTCCGTTCGGGACACCGACGACGCCGTACGCGCCCGCCTACGGCGCCAGGCCCTCCTGTACGAGCCCGGCCGGACCTTCGACGTCGTCATGTGGGAAGCGGCCCTCCACGCCGCCGTATGCCCGCCGCAGGTCCTCGCCGCCCAACTCGACCGGCTCGCCAGCGTGATCGGCCTGGACACCGTCCGCCTCGGCATCGTCCCCCTCGGCGCCCCGGTCGCCCTGCCACCCGCGGGTGGATTCTGGCTGTACGACGACCGCCTCGTCATCGTCGAGGACTGGCACGCCGAGCTCTGGCTCGACGACGCCGACAGCATCGGCCTGTACGGACGCGTATGGGACCGGCTCCAGAAGTCGGCCGTCTACGGGGCATCTGCGCACAGGCTCATCGCCCGCGCCCGCGCCATGCTCGCCGCTGCCTGAGGATCGCGGGGAATCCCGGCACCGTCCCGAGAATCACGGCGAATCACGCGGCACGGCGATTCTCCGCCCCTCCTACGGTCCTGGTCATGGCCACAGAGACCGAAGACCTGACGGCCGTAGCACTGCCGCGCATGGGGACACTCACGCAGCGGCAGCAGCGCGGCCAGGACTGTGTGTGGTGCGGCATCACCCTCGGCGCCGGCGGTGTCGTCGACCTCGGTCCCCGCCGCTACCGGCGCGGTGACTGGGTGACCTAGTGGTTCCCCGCGCCTGCAAGAAGCATCCCCGGGTGATCGATGACGAAGATCTGCGCGTACTGCGAGCAGCCGATCCTCGGTGTGGCCGCCCCTGTCGAGGACGATGCAGGAAGCGGCGCCCACGCGCTCGCCTACTGGCACGCCACCGCGGCCGAGTGCGGGCCGCGCGTCCTACGTACCTCGCCCCGCGACGACGACCGCCGCTGATCTCCTGCCCGCGGGCACGCCGATCGTCGGCGGGCAGCAGAGAGGCCCCCGAGAGCGTTCATGCGTCCGCTCTCGGGGGCCGTTCCAACCAGCGCTGAGGGTCACCGTTCAGCAGTCCGCAGACAGTCCGCAGGACAGTGAAAAACAGTGAGAAACAGTCGGCACTGATCGGCAAGGAAACCGCAGGTCAGAGCGGGTACGGCGTACGTTTCCGCAGGTCGGGGCGGTGACCTCTTAGTTCGAGCTCTACTTCGACCTCTAGGCCGAGGCTGCCTGACGAGGCCCGCCGTTCCCCTTCGAGGGGGGCGGCGGGCTTCGCCGTTCCCGGCGTCCTCCCTAGAGGCTCTCGGGCGCGGGCGGTTCGGGGATCCGCCAGACGTACTGGTAGCGCTGCTCGGGCGGCAGGCCGACCCTGCCGACGGGGCCGAACGACTTGACGAGGTAGCCGAAGACCTGGTGTTGGGCCTCCTCCGAGATCTCGTGCCAGGTCTCCGGCGTCACCGTCATCACCTCCCGCATCAGCGAGGCGTCCGACTCCGCCTCCAGCATCGCGATGCGGTCCTCGCGGTCCATGGTCTCGTCGGCGCGCATGGCGGCGATCGACCGCTGCAGCAGATTGGGCTCGACCGCGAGACGCCGGAGCATCAGGTCGCATCCGTGGCGGTAGGCCGTGTGCATCTCGACGGCTTCCTGGTCGGGATAGCCGTAGCCGTACGGAGCCCCCTCCTCCGCGCCGAGGTAGTCGCCCTTGAGGGTCTTGAGCAGGGCGCGCAGGGCGAGCTCGGCGCCGCTCTCCTCGATGAGGCGCAGGCCGAGCTGCACCCATTCGTCCTCCGTCACCATCGGCTCGTGGGGCACGGCGAGGGAGGGGTGGATCTCGATGGCGTTGAAGGGGTTGATCATCATGCCGAGGAGGGCCTCGGGGGTCCACCGGCCGTCGTCGGTGCCCCAGCCCCGGGACAGGCCCAGTTCCCGGGCCGACTGGTAGCCGCCGGACTCCCCCTCCCGTATCGCGCGCCACAGCTTCAGGAACCGCGCCACCTCCGTGGCCGGGTCGCGCGGCGGGTCGACGCAGGCGGGCGCCAGCACCTCGACGATCGACTGCACGGTCTCCCAGCGCGGGACCGTCAGCCCCCTGAGCGCGCCGCGGACGCCCTCGTGGCTGATGACCGTGGGGTGCTCGCCCTCCTCGATGAGCTCGCTGATCTTCCTCATGCTGGGGCGGCCGGCCGCGCGATGGAGCTCTTCCAGGGCCCGCACCAGTTCCTGGTGCGCCGGGTTGGGCGGGGTGTCGGGGTGGTGGCCACGGTGCGGCGGATCCCTTCGGCCGTGCGTCAGCAGTTGTCAGATGGCGTCAGGAGCCTAGAAGTCGCAGGCCACACCGCGCGCGTCAGATTTCGCCAACTTCCCCGCGCGGGCCGTCAGGCGGCGGCAAGCGGCCCGAAAGGGGCTGGAGCATGGAGCCAGCGCCGTGACCGAACCGGTGCCCTTCTCCGAGGAGCCGATCCCCCGTGCACATCCCCGTCTACGCCCGTGCCGCGATCCGGGCCGCGCTGCCGACGCTGCCCACGTCCCGTCAGGTGGGCGCCGTCGACTGCTGTCTGTGCGACGAACCGTTCGGAGACCGGGCGGTCGTACCGCTCGGTCCGACGCCGGAGTCGGGGCTGTTCGCCTGCCGCGACTGCCTGACCCGGCTGGTCACCCGGGCGCGCAGGGACCGGGACGCCGCGCTCGTGCGTGACGCGGCACGCGCGCGGGCCGAGGCGGCGGAGTGGGAGCCGCCCGGACGCGGCATCTCGCCCGGCTCGACCGGGTGCGCGAGGCGGCGGAGGCCGTGGCCGGGCTGGCCGGGGAGGAGGAACCGGCCGCGCTGCGGATCGCCTGGCTGCTCGTCTCGCTGGAGTCGGCGTACGCCTGGCTGCCGGAGCCGCCCGAGCCGCCGCCCTCGGTGGGCGGGGAAGCCCCGGAGCTGAGGGACGGGGCGTTCCGGCTCGACCTGGCGATGATCTCGGCGCGGGAGGCGGTGGCCGAGCGGCTGGCCTACCACCTCCTCAACGAGGCCCAGGGGGAGCAGCCGGAGCTGTGCGAGGAGTTCGAGTGCCCGGCCGACTGCTCGGGCCGGCACGACAGCTCCCACATCGACTGCGGCCCGGACGCCGTCTTCGACGACCTGGCGGAGCAGGGCGTCACCCTGGAGACCCCTGAACCGGAACCGGAACCGCTGGAACCGGCCCTGCGGGCACTGCTGGAACGGATGCGGGCGTCGGAATCCTCGGATGCGGAACCGTCGGATGTGGAACCGTCGGCAGCGGGCGGGCAGTCGGCGGACACCCGGACGGCGAAGCTGGTGGAGGGGTGCGGGATCGTCCTCGCGCACTTCGGCGTCGACGCGGACGACCCGGAGGCGCTGCTGAGCGCGGCGGCGGTCGGTCTGGTCCTCGACGCCTGGCGCGAGGGCCCGCTGGACGAGATCCACACACGGGAGGGGGGTCCGAGCGACGGCGAGATCGTCGCGCAGGGCGTCGATCTGTACCGCCGGGCGAGAGCGGCGCTGCTGGCCGCGCGGGACCACGGTCCCGGGGCCCTGGCGGCCTTCGCGGCCGTCGCCTCGGACATACGGCTGCGGTGGGCCGGCGACTCCGGGTTCATGCTGCGGCAGACGGCGGCGGAGCCGGACGACGAGCTCTTGGCGGCGTTCGTCCGACACGTCGACGACCGGGTCTGGTTCACCGGCGAGGTGATGCGGGCGGAGGGCTGGCGCGGGGCGCTGGTGCACCGCGCCGCCTCGGCGGCGGTCAAGGCGCCCGCGTACTTCGGCATGCCGGCCTGGCCGTCCGTGGTCGACGCGGTCGTCACCCAGCTCGCCGGAACGGACCTGAGCAGCGCGCCCGGGTCCCTGACCGACCCCGACGCGGTGGAGCACGCCCTGCGCGAGGCTCCGGACCGGCTCGGGGCGGAGGCGCTGGACTGGCTGGCGCGGCGGGGGCTGCTCGACGAGCGGCTGATCGACGAGCCGGGGCCGGAGGCGGAGGCATGAGCTGGGACGGGATCACCCTCTTCCTGCTCGCCGCGTTCGGGTGCGTCACGCTGCTGCTCGCCCAGGTGGGCGAGGTCCTGGGGCGGCTGCCGGGGATCATCCGGGCCTGGCGCGAGGTGCGCGAGGAGCTGCGCGGCGGCGGGCGCGGGGCGGAAGACGGGCCGGACGGTGGGGGCACGGAGGAGTAAAGCAACGGTTGCGCGAACAACAGGCGAACCCTCGTACGTACCTGCGGGTAGGGGTTCACGCTCCGCGACCGGTCGGTAGCGTGTCGTCGTCGCTGCCGCCACACCTGGAGCACAGGGCTCCGCCGGGACTAGCTGGCGCGATGAGGACTGCCTACGTGACTCAGGCGGCTTTCGCCTCTGTGGAGACGCTCCGACTTCAGCCGTACACCGATCACTGCCGCGTCATCGCCGACGAGGGCGCGCACGTGGTCATCGGGGTCTCACCGGGGAACAGCTATTTCACCGCCCAGCGGCTGCGCGAGCTGACGCGCTGGGGCTTGGACCACTTCGATCAGGTCGATCTCGTCTACACGGATCTGCATGTCGCCGACATGTACGAGGCGCTGGGGTACGGGGCCGACGAGGCGCGGCGGAAGGCCGTCAAGAACCTGCGGGGGGTGCGGGCGAAGGTCGGGGCGGCCGTGGCGGAGGCCGATCCGACGGGGGTGCGGGTACGGGCCTGGGGGATGTCGGAGTTCGGGGACGTCCCGGCCTACCGGGAGCTGCACCGCACGGTGCTGGACGCGGTGGCGGCGGACCCGGTGGTGCGGGAGACCTGTGACGCGCTGACCGGGATCTTCCTGGCCGGGAAGCTGGCGCCGGGGCAGGTGGTCGACGAGCGGCAGCGGGAGGTGTGCCGGGCGTACATCTGCGCCGAGGTGCCGCTGTTCCTGGACACGCCCGCGATCCTCGGGGTGCCGTCCTCGCTCAACTGCTACCACCAGGCGCTGCCGCTGGCCGAGCTGCTGTACGGGCGGGGGTCCGGGCTCCGGGCCTCGCGCAACCAGGGCCACGGCATCCTCACGCCCGTCGAGACCACCGCCGAGAACGCCGAAGGAGCCGCGCGATGAGCGTCGCCGTCGAGACCCTGCCCGCCTTCCCCTTCGACTGGGACGGGACCCGGCTGCCCGCCGAGGTCGCCGCGCTGCGCGCCGAGCCGGTGCGGAGGGTCCGCACGATCGCCGGGGCCGAGGCCTGGCTGGTCTCCTCGTACGAGCTGTGCAGACGGGTCCTGGAGGACCGGAGGTTCAGCCTGAAGGACACCTCGGCACCGGGAGCGCCGCGGCAGTACGCGCTGACGATCCCGCCGCACGTGGTGAACAACATGGGCAACATCACCGGGGCCGGGCTGCGCAAGGCCGTGATGAAGGCGATCAACCCGAAGGCGCCCGGCCTGGAGGAGTGGCTGCGGGCGCGGGCCGGGGCGCTGGTGGACGCGCTGGTCGCCGAGGGGGCTCCCGGGGAGCTGCGGGGCGCCTACGCCGACCCGTACTCGGCGGGCCTGCACTGCCGGATGCTGGGCATCCCGGAGGAGGACGGGCCCCGGCTGCTGCGCAGCCTGGACGTGGCCTTCATGAACGCGCCGCGCGAGATCGAGGCGGCCCGGCTGAACTGGGACCGGGACATCGCGTACATGGCGGAGCGGCTCGACGATCCGGCGACCGGCGGGCTGATGGCGGAGCTCGCGGCGCTGCGCGAGGATCCCGAGTACGCGCACCTGACGGACGAGATGCTGGCGACGGTGGGCGTGACGCTGTTCGGGGCCGGGGTGATCTCCACCGCCGGGTTCCTGACGATGGCGCTGGTGTCGGTGCTGACCCGGCCGGACGTCCGGGAGGCGCTGACCACCGGCGGGGTCGCCGGGGCCATGGACGAGCTGCTGCGGGTGAACCTGTCGATCGGCGACGGGCTGCCGCGGCTCGCCCTGGAGGACGTGCGGCTCGGCGACGTCGACGTGCGGGCCGGCGAGCTGGTCCTGGTGCTCGTGGAGGCCGCGAACCACGATCCGGAGCACTTCCCGGACCCGCTGGCCTTCCGGCCGGACCGGGAGAACGCCTCCGACCACCTCTCCTTCGGCGGCGGATCGCACTACTGCCCGGCGACGGCGCTCGGCAAGCGGCACGCCGAGATCGCCCTGGAGACGCTCCTCGACCGGCTGCCGGGGCTGCGGCTCGCGGTGCCGGTCGAGCAGCTGGTGTGGCGCACCAACTTCATGAAGCGGCTCCCCGAGCGGCTGCCGGTGGCCTGGTAGCGGACGGGGTCCGACGACGGCGCCGCCCGGGTCCCGTCCGGACCCGGGCGGCGCCCCGCCGGTGTCAGCGGCCGTAGCGGATCAGGGCCCGGACCATGCGGCAGGTGGTGTCGGAGGGCGGGTGGATGCCTATGTCGGCGGCCGTGGCGCTGATCGTCGCGTTCGTCGCCTTCGACGGGACGTAGACGCCCGCGTCGAGGAGCGCGATCGCGAGGCGCATGGCCTTCAGGCGGCGGTTGTGGGACACGTACCACTCGCGGGGGCGGCCCGCGGGGAGCGGCTTCTTCTCCAGCGGCTTCCAGGGTTCGAGGGACGGCGTCCGGATCACGGCAACAGCCATGGGCTACCTCCTGGCGAACGGTGGGGTGCGGATCCTCCCGGGACCCTCACCTTCACCCCCCATTTTAGAGAACCCCACTGACAATCGCCCCTGGCCAGGTGGGGTTTGGGGGGTGGTGGCAGGGGCTGTGGGGGGTGCCGTGCGAGTACGGTGTGGGGCATGGAGATCTGGATCAATCCCGCCTGTTCCAAGTGCCGCAGCGCCCTCACGCTCCTCGACGCGGAGGGCGCCGACTACACCGTGCGGCGGTACCTGGAGGACGTGCCGACGCCGGAGGAGATCCGCGGCGTCCTCAAGCGGCTCGGCCTCGAACCCTGGGACATCACGCGGACCGGCGAGGACATCGCCAAGGAGCTCGGGGTGAAGGAGTGGCCCCGGGACGAGGCCGGCCGGGAGCGGTGGATCGAGGCGCTCTCCGCGCACCCCAAGCTGATCCAGCGGCCCATCATCACGGCGGAGGACGGCACGGCCGTCGTCGGCCGGACCGAGGAGGCCGTACGGGACGCGCTGTCCCGCTGAGCGGCGTACGGGACGACCGGCGGACGGGGACGACCCGCAGACGGGCGCGACCGGCGGACGGGGACGACCCGCGGACGGGCACGACCGGCGGACGGGCACGACCCGCGGACGTGACGGCCCGGAGGAGCGGCTCGCCGCCGGGCGTGCCGTCGCCGACCGTGCCCCCGTCACCCCCGGCCTGCGTGCCGCTCCGCCTCCGTCAGGATCTCCGTGATGCGGAGGCCGAAGCGGGCGTCGCAGGGGTGGGGTTCGTCGGTGCGGGCCGCGGTGACGAGGGAGTCCACGGCGGCCGCGAGGGCGTCCACGGCGCCGTCCCAGCGGGGCAGTTGGGCCCGGCCGGCGGTGCCGTACAGGGTGAGGGCGGCCTCCGCCGCCTCCGGGGCGCGCTCAGGGTGAGCGTGGCCGTGCTGGTGGCTCCCGAGGCGTGGCGGAGCACCAGGTGGCGGGTGTCGCCGGGGCCGGGCACGGCGGTGACCTCGGTGACGTCGCCGAGGACCGGGAGGTACACGGAGAGGACGTGCGGGCCGACGTCCCACAGGCCGCCCTTCTCCCGCCGCCAGGGCGAGGCCGCGTAGGCGCTGACGGAGCCGGGGCCGTAGAGCGAGCCCAGCCAGTGCGCCTCGCCCAGGAACCAGCCGCCCGCCGCCGCCTGCTCGTCCGTCCAGCGGGCCGTCGGCTCCGCGAACCGCAGGGTGCAGAAGACCACCGAGGCGACCCCGGCCGCTTCGACCGCCTCGGTGACCTCGCGCGCGAGCTCCACCGTCGTGGCGACCGGCTTGTCGAGCAGCACGTGGCAGCCCGCCTCCGCCGCCCGGACGGCGAAGGGTGCCTGGACGTCCGGCGGGAGGGCCAGGGCCACGACGTCGCTCGCGGCGAACAGGGCCTCCACGTCCTCGTACGCGCGCGTGCCGGACGCGGCGGCGAGCGCGGCGGCCGCCTCGGGGCGTCTGCCCCACACCCCGCTGAACTCGACGCCCGGATGCCCCGCGAGCGCGGGCGCGTGCGTGCGGCGGCCCAGGGGCCGGTGCCGAGGAGTCCGACGCGGGGCTTGTCACCGATCTTCTTCGCCATGCCCCCAGTCTGCCGGGCGGCACCGACAGTCACCGCTTCCCCCGTAAACCGCTGGCGGGCCTCCCCCGGGCCGGTGTTAGCGTTCCCGTGCCGGCCGCGGGACTCCGGTGCGACTTCCGGAACCTGCCTCTGAAGCAACGTCTTCGCTGTTCGCGCCCTCATTCCCCGGCCGGCACCACGCGCGGGAAGGGGAGGGTGCCGTGTCCGAGCTGGTCGCCGCCGAGGACGTGCTCCTCTTCGTCAACGCCGCCGTGACCGCCACGGGCCAGCGCGAGTTCCGCTCCTCCGCCGCCGAGCAGCGCTTCTCCCTCGCCTTCCTCCACGCGTACGTACGGATCAACTACCGGCCCGTGTACGCCGCCGCCCTCGCGCTCGACATCAACGACCACAACGCCGCGCTGATCGTCGAGCACCTGCTCCGCACCCCGGGGGAGGCGGAGCCGGGCGAGGGCGGCTGATCGCCGCGCGCCTGCGCTGCTGCCGCCCCAGCGGGTCTACCGCCTCTTCGGCGCCCTGCGGGCCGCCGGGGTCAACAACCGCCGCACGCGCGCGATCACGCGCGCGTGGCTCGCGGCCCGCCCCGATCCGGCCCTCGACGCGGTGAAGTACCGGACCGGTCTCAAGACCGCCCTCCGGCACGTCCACGCGCGGCCGGCCGACCCCGAGACCGGTGACTTCCTCTTCGCGCCGGGCCGCCGCGTGCGGTACGAGAACGCCACGCTGGACGCGCACCGGCGGGCCCACTACGAGCAGGCCGCGCTGTACGAGCTGCCGTTCACGGTCGCGGAGGGGTTCGCCGCGAAGCACGGGATACCCCGGGAGGTGTTCCTGGAGCGGATCGCGCCCCGGATGACCCGCCTCGAACGGCTGCGCGCGGACCGGGCCGCCGATCTGTCGGTCATGCCGCTCACCCGGCTCGCCCTGTACGTGCTGGCGCTGCCGTTCGCCGAGCGGGTGGCGCGGCGGGCCGAGCTGACAGGTGCGCTGCGCGCGGCGGCCCGGCGGGCGGCGGGGCCGTACGCCGGGAGCTGGGGCGGGTGGCGGCCGTGCTCGACGACAGCTTCTCGTCCTCCGGTTCGGCGGTGAAGCGGCGCCGTCCGCTGGCCGTGGCCCTCGGCTGCCACTTCCTCCTGGAGGCGCTGGCGTCCCCGGGGCGTACGCCCCGCTGTGGACCTCGGGCCGGGACGATCCGCTGCTCGTCCACCCGTACGGGCCGACCCCGCTCGGCCTGCGGATCCTGGACGCCCTGGAAACCGGACCGGAGCGGCTGGTGATCGTCTCGGACGGCTGGGACAACGCCCCTCCGGGGCTCGCCGGAGAGGTGCTCCGGGTGTGGCGTGCGCGGCTCGATCCGGTGCGGCGGACGAGCGTGGTGCACCTCAACCCCGTATACGACGCGGAGGGCTTCGACGTGCGCCGGCTGGCGCCGGGCGTGCCGGTGGCGGGGATCAGGGACGCGGAGGATCTGGCGGCCCTGGTGGAGATCGCGCAGTTCGCCGAGGGGCGGACGGGCTTCGCGGAGCTGCGGGCCTATCTGGACCGGCGGGTGGAGGCCTTCCTGAAGGGGGCGGACGGATGACCCGGATCGATCTGGGCGGGCTGTCGGTGCGGCCCTCGCAGGTGTGGGGCGGGGTGCGGATCGTGCCGCTCGTGCGGGACGAGCCGGTGCCGGGCTGCGGCTGCGCCGGGAGGTGTACGAGGGCTGGGGCGCGGCCACCGTCGAGCTCGGCGACCGCACCACGTACACCTCGTACGTCCCGCACGGCTTCGTCGCCGACTGGTCGGGGACGGGGCGGAGGCCGCCGCGTACGGGACCCGGCTCGGGGCGAGGGGAGCCTGCGGCCGTGCCCGTGCGCCGGATCCACCGGCTGGCCAAGCGGCGGCGGGGCGAGCGGCGGCTGCGGTTCCTGCCGCTGCACCTCGCCCTGGAGGGGTACCTCGCGCTGCACTTCGGCGGGCCGTCCGTGGTCTGGGACGACTGGTCCCGGAGGCGCTGCGGCGCGGGCTCTCGCCGCGGGCCGAGGCGGCGTACGCGGGTGGGCGGTGCCCGGCCTCGGGGAGGCGCTGCGGGTGTTCGAGCTGCATCCGGGGCAGTGCGGGCTGCTCCTGTACGTGGCCGACGCGCTCGCCGCGGCCTTCGTGGTGCCGCACCCGGAGGACTACCGGCTGCTGCACCCGACGCTGGTGGAGGACCTGTACGGGGAGCCGGTCCACCAGTACGCGCGCTACGGCGCCCCGGTGCCCGAGTTCACGGCGCGGATCCGGGACGGCGCCGGCGGCGTCCGGAGCCTCGGGGACCTGCGGGCGGCGGCCCTGGAGCAGGAGCGGGCCTGGGCGGCGGCGCACGACGGGCTGATGGCGCGGGACCTCCTGGAGACCCCGTACGCCTTCGAGCGGGTGCAGCGGATGGACGGCTTCGACCTGCACCGGTTCGTCCCGCCGTTCGAGCGGGGCGGGCGGGAGCAGCACATCGGGGAGGTGATCACCGACCGGAAGGGGCGGGCGGCCTATCTGAAGACGTTCCGGCTGTCCGAGAACCAGATCCGGAAGGGGTACCTCCTGAACCGGCTGGCGGACTGCGACTGGCACCTCGGGCGGACCGCCGAGGCGCTGGGGACCTCGTACGCGGAGGTGGTCCGGCGGGTGCGGTCGGCGGGGCTCGGGGCGCTGCTCGACGCGCACGTCGTCGCACGGCGGATCCGGGTTCACCCGGACGGCTGAGTAACACGGGGTTCACAAACGGGCAACCGACGGGAAATCCCAGGTTGCGAAGCTGCGGTCGAACACACACCGCGCAGACGGCGCGGTGACCGCAGCTTCTCGCAGTGCCGCGAGCCGCGGCGGATCCCCGCAGCAGCACGCCAAAGGATGAGACCCGTGACCTTCAAGGCTGAGTACATCTGGATCGACGGCACCGAGCCGACCGCGAAGCTTCGTTCCAAGACGAAGATCATCGCGGGTGAGGGCCTCGCCCTCGACGAGCTCCCGCTCTGGGGCTTCGACGGTTCCAGCACGAACCAGGCCAGGGCCACGCCTCGGACCGCGTCCTCAAGCCGGTCTTCGTCTGCCCGGACCCGATCCGCGGCGGCAACGACGTCCTGGTGCTCTGCGAGGTCCTCAACACGGACATGACGCCGCACGAGTCCAACACCCGTGCCGCGCTGGCCGAGGTCGCCGGCCGGTACGCCGCCCAGGAGTCGATCTTCGGCATCGAGCAGGAGTACACCTTCTTCGACGGCACCCGTCCGCTCGGCTTCCCGGTCAACGGCTTCCCGGCCCCGCAGGGCGGCTACTACTGCGGCGTCGGCATCGACGAGATCCACGGCCGTCCGATCGTCGAGGCGCACCTGGAGAACTGCCTGAAGGCCGGTCTCGGCATCTCCGGCATCAACGCCGAGGTCATGCCCGGCCAGTGGGAGTTCCAGGTCGGCCCGCTGGCCCCGCTGGAGGTCTCGGACCAGCTGTGGGTCGCCCGCTGGCTGCTCTACCGCACGGCCGAGGACTTCAACGTCTCGGCGACGCTCGACCCGAAGCCGGTGAAGGGCGACTGGAACGGCGCGGGCGCGCACACCAACTTCTCCACGAAGGCGATGCGCGAGGGCTACGCCGCGATCATCACCGCGTGCGAGGCGCTCGGCGAGGGCTCGAAGCCGCTCGACCACGTCAAGAACTACGGCGCCGGCATCGACGAGCGCCTGACGGGCCTGCACGAGACGGCCCCGTGGGACGAGTACTCCTACGGCGTCTCGGACCGCGGCGCCTCGGTCCGCATCCCGTGGCAGGTCGAGCAGGACCAGAAGGGCTACATCGAGGACCGCCGCCCGAACGCGAACGTCGACCCGTACGTGGTGACCCGCCTCATCGTGGACACCTGCTGCGAGGCCCTGGAGAAGGCCGGCCAGGTCTGATCCGCACCGCTTCCCGAGGGGCGCCCGCCGTTTCACACGGTGGGCGCCCCTCTCGCCATGTGGGATGGATGACACGGTTTTCGGGGCCCGGAGGGTCGTCGGGGGCATTCCCTTCTGGTTCAATAGGGATATGGCCATCATGCAGAACGACACCGCGACGGGTCGCCACGACCTCGAGCCGTTCTGGCCTTCCCGGCAGCACCACGACTTCGACCGGTGCTGTCGACGCGTGAGGAACGCGTCGGCCCTCTAAAGCCCCGATCGGTACACGGTCCGATCCAGGCCTTCGGCCGCACGCGCACGACGTACGAGACACCTCCGTCCGTTTCCCGCGCGAAAGAGCTGACCTGCCATGGCCCACACCCAGAGCGCCCACTTCCCGAGCGCCCACGCCCAGAGTGCCTCCCTCACGGCCGTCCGTCCCGGCCGGCACCGACTGCGTGCCGTCGATCCGAACGAGGTCGTCGACTTCTCCCAGGTGGCGGACTTCCTGCCGCCCGGCGCCACCCTGCTGCCCGCGCCGCAGCACGCGCTGCCGACGCTGCCGGGGCGTCCGCCGATGGTCGGGTACCTCGTCCTCGTGCCGGCCGACCAGCAGCCGCACCTGCCCGTGGCCCCGTCCCCGCGCAGGCCCCGTCGCGGCGGAGGAGCTGGGTCCGGTGACCATCGACGGCGTCCAGCGGATCGCCCTCGTCGACGGGGAGGCGCTGGACCTGACATACCTGGAGTTCGAACTGCTCGCCCACCTGGTGGCACACCCCCACCGGGTGCACACCCGCGACCAGTTGGTCACGACGGTGTGGGGGTACGGGCACGTGGGCGACGGCCGGACGGTCGACGTGCACGTGGCCCGGCTGCGCCGCAAGCTGGGCGCCGAGCACCGCCACACGATCCAGACCGTGCGGCGGGTCGGCTACAAGTACACGCCCTGATCAGGCCGTTCGGCCGGACCTCATCCTGGCGGTCAGTGCCAGGGTGAGGTCCGCCGCCAGGAACAGCAGCAGGCTCAGACCGAGCAGCGGGACGAACCAGGCCACGGCCGCCGTCGCCGCCAGGAGCGGCAGCAGCAGCGTCACCGGGACCTTCCGCCAGGCCCCGCGCGCCACCGGCCGGCCGGGACGGCGCAGCCACCACATGCGGTAGCCCCAGAGGATCAGCAGGATCAGGGCGAGCGCGAGGGCGGCGAGGGCCAGCTGGTTGAACAGGCCCAGGAAGACGCCGGTGTGCGCGTCGATGCCTATCCGGGTGAGCTTCGCCAGCAGCGGGTAGTCGGCGAAGCGCAGGCGGTCGAGGACCGTGCCGTCCGTCGGGTTCAGCGCCACCGAGTCCAGCTGGACCGGGAACTGCGTGTCGGTCTCCTTGACCACGTACCCTTGCCCTCGGAGGGCAGGACGACCGAGACCGACGGGCTGTCGATCCCCGCCGCGCGGGCCGCCGCGAGGGCCTCGTCGATGCCGATGTCCGCGCCCTTGGGGCCGTGCCGCCGTGGTGGCCGCCGCCGTGCCCCTCGTGCTCCGAGGACGGGGCCGCGCCCGCCGACAGGGCGGGGTGGCGCCGCCGAGCGCGTCCTGGACGGTGCCGATGTTCTCGCCCGCGTACCGCGACCAGGTCAGGCCGGTCGCGGAGAGCAGGACCAGGCCGAGCGCCGCCCACAGGCCGACCGAGCCGTGCCAGGAGAGCGTGCGGCGGCGGGACTTCGGGCCGCGCTCGGGCAGGACGAGGGCGCGGCGGTTCTTCCGGCGGCGGCCCACCCAGAGCAGCACCCCGCCGAGCGCGATCACCCACAGCCAGCTGGCGGCGAGTTCGCTGTAGTTGCGGCCGAGGTCGCCCAGGTGCAGATCGCGGTGGAGGCCGTCGATCCAGGTCCGCAGCGGGAGGGCGCCGGAGCTGCCGTAGCTGGGCAGCTGCCCCCGCACGTCACCGGTGTACGGGTCGACGAAGACGGCCAGCGAGGCGTCCTCGGGGACGTCGGGGTCGGCCATCAGGACCCGGGTGGTCGCGCCGGGTTCGGCGCCGGGCCAGACGGCGGTGACGGTGCCGTCCGGGTTGGCCGCGCGGGCGATGTCCACCTGCCGGGAGAGCGGCAGGGTGGTGTCGCCGACGGGGACCTCCAGCTCGTGCGCGTACACGATCTTCTCGGCCTGGAAGGAGATCGCGTAGAGCAGGCCGCTGACGGCGGCCACGAGGAGGAACGGGGCCACGAGGACGCCCGCGTAGAAGTGGAGGCGCAGGACGAGGGGCGCAGGGCGCTCCAGGCGCCGGGCCGGGCGGGGGCCGGCGGGGACGGCGGCGCTGCGGAGTCGGGGTTCTCCGGGCTCTCCGGGCTCTCCGGGCTCTCCGGGGTTTCCGGGTTCTCCGGGGTTTCCGGGTTCTCCGGGGTTTCCGGGTTCTCCGGGGTTTCCGGGTTCTCCGGTGTTTTCGGGCGCGCGAGATCGTCGATGGTCATGCTGGCTGACTGTCCTTGGAGTCGGTGTGTCGACAGGGGAAGCGACCCCGGGTCAGACGTGTGCTCCGAGGGCCGTGGCGCGGGTGGGGACAGCCGGGGCGGGCCGCGCCGGGAGAGGTGTGCGCGAGGACGACGGTGTGCGGGCGGCGGGCGTTCCGCCGCGCCCGGCGGACCGGGCGGCGCGGGGTCCCGGGGACGGGGACGAGGGCGCGGAGCAGGCGGAGCGGGGTGAAGGCGTACGCGAGCGCGGCGCGGGCGAGCGCGAGGAACGCGGCCTCGCCGCGGGCGAGCCAGAGGCCGCAGAGGAGTGCGGCGAGGAGGTGGGCGGCGAGCATGCCGGCGCCGGAGCCCAGGGGGTGGAGGTGGCCATGGTCATGCCACCCATGCCGCTCATGCCACCCATGCCACCCATGCCACCCATGGAGTCCATCGCGTCCATGCCCGGCATGCCCTCCATCCCGGGCATAGCGGGTGCGGCTCCCGCGCGTGACCGCCCGTCACCGAGAAGAGCAGGTGCAGCGCGCCCTGGAGGAGGAGCAGGGCCCCGCGATCGAGGGCGCGCCCCGGCGGCGTCCGGCCGCGCCCAGGCGAGGGCCGTCGTGGCGGCGAAGGCGCCGAGCAGGGTGGTCGCCGGAAGCTGGTGCGCAGACATGGACGAATGCCCCACGGCGGCCAAAGTCACGCACACGACCGCGAAAAGTGCGGCTCGCAGGGTGCGCAGGGGCGACCGGGCATCTGTCATCGCCGCCATCGTGTCATCCGCCCGGACGGGCCGGACAGACGGACCTCCCGAAGTCGTTCCTCCCCGGCGGAATCCTCCGGGAGCGGAACTCCCTGGCCCCGGCCCTCCCGCCGGGCAGGCTCGGACCATGAGACTGCTGATGCTCGGAGGTACGGAGTTCGTCGGCCGCGCGATCGTCGAGGACGCGCGCGAACGGGGCTGGGAGGTGACGGTCTTCCACCGGGGCCGCCATGCCGTTCCGGCGGGAGCCGCGTCGCTGCTCGGCGACCGCACAGCCCCGGCGGTCTCGCCGCGCTCGGCACCGGCTCCTGGGACGCCGTCGTGGACACCTGGTCGGCCGCGCCCTCGGCGGTCCGGGACGCGGCGCGGCTGCTCGCGGACCGGGCCGGGCGATACGCGTACGTGTCGAGCCGGTCCGTGTACGCCTGGCCGCCCGCCGCCGGGCTCGGGGAGGACGGGCCGCTGGTGGAGGGCTCCCGGACGACGGGGACGTGCCCTACGCGGAGGCCAAGCGGGGCGGCGAGCTGGCCGCCGCCGAGGCCTTCGGGCCCGACCGGACGCTGCTCGTGCGCGCGGGGCTGATCCTCGGCCCGTACGAGAACGTGGGCCGGCTCCCCTGGTGGCTGGGCCGGATCGCGCGCGGCGGGCCCGTCCTGGCCCCCGGGCCGCGCGAACTGCCCGTGCAGTACGTCGACGTCCGCGACCTCGCCGCGTGGACGCTGGACGCGGTGGCGGCCGGGCTCTGGGGCCGTACAACCTCGTCTCGCCGCCCGGCCACACCACGATGGGCGAACTCCTCGACGCCTGCGTCCGGGTGACCGGCGCCGAGGCCGAACTCCGCTGGACGGACCCCGAGGCGCTCCTCGCCGCCGGGGCCGAGCCGTGGACCGAGCTCCCCGTCTGGCTTCCGCCGGGCGAGACCTACGACGCCCTGCACACCGCCGACGTCTCCCGCGCCCTCGCGACCGGCCTGCGCTGCCGCCCCGTGGCGGAGACGGTCGCGGACACCTGGACGTGGCTGCGCTCCTCGGCGGGGTCGCCCCGCGGCGACCGGACCGGGCGGGGCGGGGCTCAGCCCGGAGCGGGAGGCGGAGGTGCTGGCGGCGCTGGCGAAGGGGTGAGGGCGGGGGGGGCGACGCCCGGGGCGGACCCGTACCGGGGTGAACCTGCCCGGACCGGGACGATCCACTACGGTCGGCAGGAAGCCGTACGAACCGGAGGAGCCGACGCCATGCCCGCCATCCCCGCCACCTCCGTCGCCAACCTCCGTGACCTCGGCGGCCTGCCGCTCGGCGGGGGGCGTTCCGTCCGGTCCGGGCTCGCCCTGCGCTCCGCACAGCTCGACCGGCTGGACCCGGCCGAGCCCGCCGTGGCCGGGCTCGGCATCCGCACCGTCGTCGACTTCCGGACCGGGACCGAGCGCGCCGACCGGCCCGACCGGCTGCCGGCCGGGGCGCGGCTGCTCGTGGCGGACGTCCTCGCCGACTATCTGGCGGGCAGCGGACTGCCGCCCGCCGCCCGGCTGAAAGCCCTGCTCGCCGACTCCGGCGCTCGCCGAGGAGCACCTCGGCGGGGGCAGGGTCCGGGCGGCCTCGCCCGGACCTACCGGACCTTCGTCTCCGGCGACTCCGCCCGCGCCTCCTACCGCGCCCTGCTCGGCGAGCTGGGCACGCCGGGCGCGGGGCCGGTGCTCTTCCACTGCTCGGCCGGCAAGGACCGCACGGGCTGGGCGGCGACGGTCGTCCTGTCGCTGCTCGGCGCGGACGAGGAGACGGTGCGGGCCGAGTACCTGTCGGTCAACCCGGCGGTGCGGCTCGCGTTCGCTCCGATGATCGAGGGCTTCACGGCCCAGGGCGGCGACCCCGAGCTCGCGCTCGAACTGATCGGGGTGCTGCCGGAGTACCTGGACGCGGCGCTCGACGAGGTGGCGGTCCGGCACGGCTCGATGGAGAAGTACGTGCGGGAGGGGCTCGGCGTCCCGGACGAGGTGACGGCGCTGATCCGCGAACGGCTGACGGTCTCGGCGGCGTGATCCCGGGCGGCGACCGGTCTCGGCGACCTGGTTCCTGGGCGGCGGCCGGTCTCCGCGGCCTGCGCCCCGGGCGGCGGACGGTCTCCGCGGCCTGGTCCCCGGGCGGCGGCCGGGGTGACCATCGGAAGAATCGCTCGTTCTGCTGAACGTGAGCACCCAGGATCTCGTTCCTCGCCCGTGGGCCCCGTCGACGTCGAACAGGCCGAGGCCGCGCTCGTCGAGCGGTATCCGCGGCTCGTCCGCATCGCCTACCTCGTGCTGCCGCCCTCCTCGGCCGCAACCGCCGGGTGCTGACCGCGCACGCCCTCGTCCAGCGGTCGCTGCCGCGCCGCCGGGTCCCTGGGCCCGCGGTGCCGGGGCCCCGGCGGGACGAGGACGCGGTGGATCCCGGGTACGCGTACGTACGGGGCGAGGTGCTGCGGCAGGCGCTGGTCGCCGGGCTGCCGCTGCGGCGCCTCGCGCTGCCGCGCCGGGCGCAGTTCCCGCCGCTGCTGCCGCACGTGTGGGGCTCCGCCTCTTCCCCGGGTCGGCGGCGCCGACGAACTCGCCCTGGACCAGCGGCTGTCCCGGCTCTCCGGCCCCGGCCGCGCGGCCTATGTGCTCCGCGGCCTGGAGCGCCAGGGCGACCCGGAGGTCCTGCGCGTCCTGGCCTCCGTCGGCGTCGACGACCCGGCGGCGGCCCTGGCGGAGGCGGACGCCCTGGAGGACCCCGCCTTCACGGACCCTCCCACCCCGGTGAGCCCGGCCGCCCCACTGGCCCTGGCCGCCCCACCAGTCCTGGCCACCCCACTGAGCCAAGTCGCCCCACTGAACCCAGCCATCTCACCAAGCCCAGCCACCCCACCGGTCCCGCCGCCCCGGAAAGCCGCTCGGAGAGGGTCGGCGAGCAGGCCGGGCCCGGAAGGGCCGGGAGGGCCGGGGCGCCCGGCGGGGTGAGGCGCCGACGGGGCCCTCCACCCCGGCGGGTGCCGCGCCGGGGCTCCCGGAGGAGCCGCTCTCCCCGCCGCCTCAGCGGCGCCGCCCTGCTCGAGTCCGACGAGTTCGATCCGTGTGCCCTGCAGGCGCGGCCGACCGATCTGATGCGGCGGAGGCAGCACGCGCGGGCCGGGTTCGTCGCCGTCGTGGCGCTCGTGGTGTGCGGGACGCTGCTCGGGCTGCCGGGGGACGGGTGGGGCAGAAACGGTGCTGCGGCGCCGTCGTACGCGCAACCCCGCCGCCGAGGCGGCCCTCGACCCCGGCGCGGTCAAGCGGGTGGACCCCGGGTGTGGCCGGGGCGACGCGGCGGGACTTCTCCGTGTGGCCGGCGCGCGGCGGGCTGACCGGGGACGACGCGCTGCTGCGGCGGGCGCTCGCCGTGTGGGCGCGGCCCGGTGCTTCCGTGCGGACCTCGGCGACGCCGGGGACGCCCGTCGGGCCGCCGATGGGGCCGCCGCAACTGCTGTTCGCGGGCCGGGTCGACGCGATGCGGGTGGTGCTCTTCCACGACGGGCTGCGGGCCGTGCGGTACGCGGAGCCGGTGGCGGGGACGGCGGGGCCGCGCTCGACTTCGCGCGGACGGACGCGGCCGACACGGTGGGCGCCGCCGCGCTCGTCGTCTCCCGCGCGGGGGCAACGTCCGCTATCTGACGGCGCCCTGGGTGCGGGAGACGGCCGTACGGGACCTGCTCATGCCCGCGAAGGACCCGTGGCCGCTGGCGCGGGACGCCGACGGGTGACCGAACCCTGCCGAGCCCCGCGCGGGCCGGCGCCTGCGCCCGCTGGAACACGCTCCAGGTGCGGGACGGCGAGGGGTGCGGCTCCTCGGTGACCTGGGCGAGCTGGCGCCCGCCCGGCTGCTGTGGGGCCGCCCGCCGCGCCCGTGGACGCGACGGGCCCGGAGGCCCGGGAGGCGTGGGCGCGGACGGCGTGCCAGCTGGCGGCGGTGCTGGGGCACGGGGTGCGGTCGGTGAACGCCTGGCGCTTCGCGCGGCAGCCGCTGCCGCAGGGCGCCGGGCTCGGCACCTGGGTGTGCACGCGCGCGGAGACCTGGCGGGGCACGGGCAGCCGGGTCCTCGCCCAGTTCCTGGTCCCTCGCCCCGGGTCCCGGCCGCGCTCGCGGCCCGCTCCGAGGGCTCGCCGGCCTGCGGGGTGCGGGATCCCCGGGTCCTCGCGGGCGTGCTGTGGCAGGCGCCGGGCGGCGACTGGTTCGTCCTGGCGGCGGGCGGTCCGGACTTCGCGACCCTGGAGGTCTCCGGCGGGGTGAGGGGCCGCTCCGACGGACCGCTCCTCGCGGTGAAGGCGACGGCGGGCGCGCGGGCGGACCTGAACGGGACCCTGCGGGGCGGGACCCGGGTCGGCGCCCTTCGCTGACCCGGCCCCGGCCGGTGCCCCACCGGTCCCGGAAGGGCGGTGAAGGTCCGGCAAGAGCAGGGAAAAGACGGTGCGCAAGCCTGTTGCCAGCGGCTTACCCTCAGTACATTGACGTCATGTCTAATACGCAGCCTGCACCGGTGGCGTCGGAGCACGTCGAGCTCAAGGCCCGCAAGGTCTCCTTCGACTGGGAAGAGACGCCGCTCCACTGGGTACCGGGCGACCCTTTCACCACGCACACCATCAACGTGCTGCACCTGCTGCTGCCGGCCGGCGAGCGCTGGTTCGTCCACGTCTACCAGCAGGCACTGCCGTACATCACCGACGACCGGCTGCGCGAGGACGTCATCGGCTTCATCGGCCAGGAGGCCATCCACTCCCAGGCCCACGACGACGTCCTCCCCCACCTGCGGAAGCTGGGCCTCGACCCCACCCCGTACACCGCGCAGGTCGACTGGTTCTTCGAGAAGCTCCTCGGGGACCGGACCCTGCCGCCCGGCCGGCCGCGCCGCTGGTGGCTCATGGAGCGGGTCGCGCTGATCGCCGCCATCGAGCACTACACCGCCTTCCTCGGCGACTGGGTCCTCAACGCCGAGGAGCTCGACCGGGTCGGCGCCGACCCGACCATGCTGGACCTGCTGCGCTGGCACGGGGCCGAGGAGGTCGAGCACCGCGCGGTCGCCTTCGAGCTCTTCATGCACCTCGACGGCGGCTACCGGCGCCGCGCCCGCACCTGGGCGCTCGCCTTCTCCGCGCTCGTCTTCCTCTGGCAGCGGGGCATCCGCTTCTTCATGGAGAACGACCCCAGCCTGGTCAACCCGAAGTCCTCCTTCGCGGACTTCGTCCGCAAGGGCCGCCAGGGCGTCCTGCCCTCCACCCCGGCCATGCTGCGCTCCATCCCCGCTACCTCAGCCGCGCCTACCACCCCTCCCAGGAGGGGAACACCGCGCAGGCCATGGCCTATCTGGCCTCCTCCCCGGCGCCAACGGAGGCCACTGATGCCCCGCCTCACCACCGTCGCCCTCGTCGCCGGGGCCGCGCTGCTCGTCCGCCGCGCCGTCCGCAGCCGCATGACCACGGCACCGCTGTGGCCGATGCCCGCCCTCGACACCCCGATATCCGGGTACGGGCGGGCAGCACCGTCCCGCGCAAGGTCCGCGTGACCCGTCGCTCCACGCCCGCCGAGGGCGTCGTCGAACTGCGCCTGGAGGGCGCCGGACTGCCCGCCTGGCAGCCGGGCGCCCACATCGACCTCGTCCTGCCCTCCGGCCTCGTCCGGCAGTACTCGCTCTGCGGGGACCCCGGCGACCCGGCCTCGTACACCGTCGCCACCCGCCTCGTCGAGGACGGGAACGGCGGCTCCCGCGAGGTCCACGAGCAGCTCCGCGAGGGCGTGGAGATCGAGATCCGGGGGCCGCGCAACCGCTTCCCGCTCGTCGGCTCCCCCGCGTACGCCTTCGTCGCCGGCGGCATCGGCATCACCCCCGTCCTGCCCATGCTGCGCGCCGCCGAGGCGGCCGGGGCGGACTGGCAGCTCGTGTACTGCGGGCGCAGCCGGGCCACCATGCCGTACCTGGAGGAGATCGAGCGGCTGGGCGGCGACCGCGTCACCGTCGTCGCGGAGGACGAATCCGGCTTCCCCGGCCTCGATTTCCTCGCCCGCCTCCCCGCCGGGACCGTCATCTACTGCTGCGGGCCCGACGGCCTGATGGACGCGGTGGCCGCCGGCATGCCCGAGGGGCGGACGGCGCGGTTCGAGCGCTTCACCGCCGCCGCGACGACCGGCGGCACCGCCTTCGAGGTCGAACTGCGCCGCTCCGGGCGGACCGTGACGGTGGCGGCCGACCAGTCGCTCCTGGCGGCGGTCCGCGAGGAGGTGCCCGGCCTCATGTACTCCTGCCGGCAGGGCTTCTGCGGGACCTGCCAACAGCGGGTCCTGGAGGGCGAGATCGACCACCGGGACGAGCTGCTCACCGACGAGGAGCGGGACGGCTCGATGCTGATCTGCGTCTCGAGCTGCGCGGGCGAGAAGCTCGTCCTCGACCTGTAGGGGCCGCCCGCGGACGCTAGGGCAGGACCAGCCAGTCCAGGGCCAGGGCGGTGAGGAGACCCCGACCAGGAGCCAGGTGCCCAGTCGCGTACGGCCGTTGCGGGAGAGTTCGATCACGATCCCGCAGAGGATCATGGCGAGTCCGTACACGCCGACGACCAGGACGGACGTGCGGCTCGCGAGCCGGACGACCAGCACCACGGCCAGGGCGACCAGGAGCACGGAGGCGGCGGCGACGCGCAGCCGCCGCGCCTGCTTGGGGGTCAGTCCGGAGGAGGGGTCCCCGGTCTCCTCCTCCCTTCCGGGTCAGGGGAGTCGGGGGTTTCCCGGGCCTCTTCGGTCTCCCGGGGCTCGTCGTTCTCCGGGGCCTCGGCCGTCGGGGTGTCCTGGTCGGAAGAGCTCATGGGGCAGGAGCGTAACGGACGCGGTTAGGCTGTTCGTATGACGACCGGTGTACGCCGCAGGATGGGCGTCGAGGAGCGCAAGCAGCAGCTGATCGGGGTGGCCCTCGAACTCTTCAGCCACCGCTCTCCCGACGAGGTGTCCATCGACGAGATCGCCGCGGCCGCGGGCATCTCCCGGCCGCTGGTCTACCACTACTCCCCGGCAAGCAGAGCCTCTACGAGGCGGCGCTGCGGCGGGCGGCGGACGAGCTGGCGGCCCGCTTCGTGGAGCCGCCGCGGGGCCGCTCGGGCGCGGCTGCTGCGGGTGATGGGCCGCTTCTTCGACTTCGTCGACGAGCACGGGCCCGGTTTCGCGGCGCTGATGCGCGGCGGGCCCGCGGTCGGCTCCTCCACGACGAACGCGATGATCGACGAGGTGCGGCAGGCCGCGTACGAGCAGATCCTCGCGCACCTGGAGGTCGAGAAGCCCTCCGCCCGGCTCGAACTGGTCGTCCGTTCCTGGGTGTCGCTCGCCGAGTCGACGGCGCTGCTGTGGCGGACGGCCGCCGGGTGCCGCGCGCCGAGCTGGAGCTCCAGCTCGTGCACGACTTCGCCGCGCTGGCCGCGGTGAGCGCCGCGTACGACGCGGACATGGCGGAGATCCTCGTCGGCATCCTCGCCGACGAGCCGGCCGACGGCCCCTTCGGGGAGCTGGTGGCCCGGCTCTCCGCCCTCATGCCCCACGTGCCCGATCAGCGCTTGCGGTAGGACCCGTCCAGGTCCCTCACCTCGACCGAGAGCCTGACCCCCTCGGCCGCCTTGAGGTAGCCGGGCAGCAGGTCCAGGACCGCCTCCGCGAGCCGGGCCTTCACCTCGTCCGTACGGCCCGCCAGCAGGCCGATCTCGACGTGCACGAGGACCTCCTCCTCCGCCCCGCCGCCGACGACGAACTCCTCGACCTCCCGGAACCTGGTCTTGCAGGCCCCGAGGCTCGCGTCGACCGTCTCCACGACGAGCGGGTGCAGGGCGCGTGCGAAGCCGCGGCGGTCGAGGGGCGCGGAGTAGTCGACGGTGATCTGGGGCATGGGGTCACTCCTGAGGAAACGATTGTCTGGCCACACCTTTACGGTGGCCGCCAGGACGGCACAAGTGACCTTCCGGCAGGTGGACGCCCGTGACCTGGCCCTTCTGTCCTCCCCTGCCGTGTGGGCCGTCGTCCCGCCCCGGCGGAACGACGGCCCACAACGGGCGCGGCGGCCGGGGTCAGCGCGTCTTGAAGATCGCGACCGTTCGCGCGGGAACCGTGAAGGTGCCCGAGGCGGGGTCGTAGGTGGAGGTCTTCACGACGGGGTCGGAGCCGGTCGCCTGGAGCGGGTGGAGGGAGTAGGGCGTGCCGGCGAGGGCGGTGACCTTCTGGGAGGTGGTGGCCGGGGTCGCGTTGAGGACGACGAGGAGGTCGCCGAGGCGCATGGTGAGGACGCCGGGGGTCTCGTCGGGGCCGGAGAGGGGGAAGGAGAGGGCCTCCTGGACCCGGTCCGTCGTGGTCAGGGAGAAGGCGGGTTCGGTGGTGCGGATCTTCTGGAGGTCCTGGTAGGAGGCGGAGGAGGCGTCGATCTGGGCGCAGCCGACCGTGAGGGACGGGTTGGCCAGGAGGGGCTTGGCGTAGGGCCACTTGGACTTGTTGTCGGCGGCGGGGGGCAGGCCGCGGCCGAAGCCGTTGCCGTCGCGGCAGTCCCAGTGGATGGCGTTGAACCAGTCGCCGCTGTCGAAGGAGTTGCGGTCCAGGGACTTGGAGCGGAGCAGGTCGCTGCCCGCCTGGGAGAGCGAGGGGCCCTGCGAGAGGGTGGCGGTGGCCATGGCGAGAACCTGCATGCGGGCGCGGTCGGCCGGTGGGGTGCCCGCCGGGAGCTTGAAGGCGAGCGCGTCGTAGAGGGACTCGTTGTCGTGGGCGTCGGCGTAGGCGAGGGCGTCGCCGGGGGCGGCTGCGTATCCGGCGGGGGCGCCGTTGTAGTCGACCTCGGAGCCCTTGACCGTGCGGCCCGAGGTGTCGGTGAAGCGGTAGTCGGCGAGGTTGCCGGTCAGGCCGACCTTGATGAGGTCCTGGTAGTGCAGGAGGCGGGCCTTCTGCTCGGCCGGGGTGCCGTTGGCCGGGGACGTGTTCGGGTCGGTGTACAGGCCGCTCGCGAAGCCCTGGACTCCGGGGTCCTCGTCGAAGGGGCCGCCGCCGCGGACGGCGTCGCGGGCCCGGTCGGAGAAGGTGGCGACGCCGGTGCCGGCCATGTTCTTCTGGGTGGCCTGGACGAAGCGGGCGTCGTCGGCGACCTCGCCGAAGTTCCAGCCCTCGCCGTAGAGGACGATCGACTTGCCGTCGACGCCGTCCTTCGCGACCGTCAGCGCGTCCAGGGCCTTGCGCACGGCCAGGATGTTGGCCTTCGGGTGGTGGCCCATGAGGTCGAAGCGGAAGCCGTCGACCTTGTACTGCTTGGCCCAGGTGACGACCGAGTCGACGACGAGCTTGCCCATCATGGCGTTCTCGGGCGCGGTGTTGGCGCAGCAGGTGGAGGTGGCGACGGAGCCGTCGGCCTGGAGGCGCTGGTAGTAGCCGGGCACGATCCGGTCGAGGACGGACTTGTCGGACTGTCCGGCGGCGACGGTGTGGTTGTAGACGACGTCCATGACGGTGCGCAGTCCGTCGCCGTTGAGGGCCTGGACCATCCGCCGGAACTCGACCGTGCGGCGGGTGCCTTCGGGGTCGGTGGCGTAGGAGCCCTCGGGGACGGTGTAGTGCAGGGGGTCGTAGCCCCAGTTGTAGGCGTCCTTCGCCGCGGCGGCGGTGACGCAGGCCTGCTGTTCCGCCGAGTCCGGGGCGTAGACCTTCAGGTCGCAGGCGGGGGTGGTCCGGTCGGACTTCTTCTCGGGGACGGTGCCGAGGTCGAAGGCGGGGAGGAGGTGGACGTAGGAGGTGCCGGAGGCGGCGAGGTCGCGCAGGTGCCGCGAGCCCTCGCTGTTCTCGTCGGTGAAGGCGAGGTAGGTGCCCCGGTGGTCGGCCTTCGCCGTCGGGTCGGCGATCGAGAAGTCCCGGATGTGGAGTTCCTGGATCTGGGCGTCCCGCAGCGGCACGGCGGCGGGCTTCCTCAGTTCCTTCCAGCCCCGGGGGCCAGGGCCGGGTCGGCGAGGTCGACGACGAGGCTGCGGGCGGAGTCGGTGGTGAGGGCGGTGGAGTAGGGGTCGGTGACCCGGTTCTCCACGACCTTCTGGACGCTGGGCGCCCAGACCTTCACGACGTACCGGTACGGCTTGCCCGCCCAGTCGCGGGGGCCGGTGACGGACCAGACGCCGGAGGCGGGGTCGCGCCGCATGGGCACGGTCTTCCCGTCGAGTTCGAGGGCGACGGACCGGGCGGTGGGGGCCCAGAGGGAGAGGGTGGGGCGGCCGTCGCGGAAGACCGGGCCGAGGTCGGCCCGCGTGGCCTTCGCGGCGTACAGGTCGTCGAGGATTCCGGCGGTCTGGACGCCGGTGGCGGCGAGCAGGGCGCCGTTGGCTGCGCGCTGGGTGGCGATCAGCTGGCCGCGCAGGGAGTCCCGCACCCGGTCGGCGTCGCGCGGGTCGACGGTGAAGGCCGGGTAGGCGGCGAGGTGCGGGAACTTCGCCTTCTGGGCGTCGCTCAGCGCGGACGGGGTGAGGCGGAGCCACCGGCCCTCGTCGCTGAGGGCGCCGTCGGTGACGGTGATCCCGCCGTCCTCGGCGTACACCAGCTGCTGGCTGGTGGCGTCGGTGGTCTTCACCTTCCAGACGACGGTGTTCCGGTCGATCCACTGGGCCTCGGCCTTGCCGAGGTCGAGGCTGGGGGCGCCGCCGACGGTCGGGAGGAGGTACGTGGGCTGTCCGGAGAGGAGCCAGACCTCGTTGCCGTACGTGCCGAGGTCGAGGGACTGGTCGGTGGGCAGGTCCTTCTGGTCGCCCTTGTGGAGGATGTACGAGAGGGAGCTCGCGCCCTCGGTGAGCGGGACCTCGTAGACGGCGCCGTACGCGTCGACGCGCGTCGGCATCAGCGGCCGGGACCAGTCGGTGGGCTGGGCGGCGCCGGTCCAGGTGTGCAGGCCCCAGCCGTCGTAGTTCCCGTCTTCCCGCTGGTAGTGGATGACGGCCTTGGTCCTGTCCGGGGTGGCGGGGGCCGGGTCGGTGTCGGACTGGCCGTCGGCGCCCTGCGTGATCCAGACCTCGCCGGTGCGGCCGAGGCCGATGGCCCGCTGCGGGCCGTCGGCGGTGCCGTCCTTCTCGACGGTGTACGTGAGGGTGGAGGCGCCCTCGGGGACCTTGACCCAGGCGAAGGCGCCGTAGGCGTCGCGGCCGGTGAAGGCCGTCTCCTGCCCGGCGGCCTTCAGCTTCCAGCCGTCGTAGTTCCCGTCCTGGCGCTTGTAGTGGACGACGGCGTACGCGCGCTCGACGGCGACCGGCTCTCGGGGCCGGGGCGCGCCGCCGTGGTGGCGGCGAGGGCGCTCGCGGTGCGGCGGCGGCGTCGACGGCGACGGCCTTGTAGCGGAGCGGGGTGCCGGCGGGGGCGGTGACGTACTGGGTGACCTTGTAGGGGCGTGGTCGGCGGTGCCGAGGGTCTGCCAGCGGCCGTCGCCGACCTGGGCGGCGAAGACGACGCGGTTGAGGCCGCCGCCGGTGACGTCGGCGGAGAGCTCGACGGTGCCGGTGGAGCCGGCGGCGGGGGCCTTCAGGGAGACGGCGGGCGCGGTGGCCGGGGCCGGGAGCGGCGCGCCGGCCTTGAGGACCAGGGAGGAGAGGGCCGGGACGGTGACGGTGACCTTGCCGTCGTTCGCCGCGACGGCGCCCCGACCCCCGTACAGGGTGCGGAAGGCGGCGGAGTCGACGGGGACGGTGACGGTCTTCGCGGTGGTGGCGCCGTTGACGGCGACCAGGTACTCGGTGCGCGTCTTCGCGTCCGTGCGGGTGAAGGCGTAGACGGAGCCCTCGGCGTACCGTTCCCGCTGGACGCCGTCGCGGAGGGCCGGGTTCTCCCGGGTGAGCTTCGACAGGGCGGCGATCGACCGGTACAGCGGGTGCGTGGTGTCGTACGCGTCGGAGGCGTGCGTGCGGTCGGTGCCGAGCTGGTCGTCGTCGAGGTAGTCGGCGACCTTCGAGGCGAAGAGGGTCTGGCGGGCGTCCTTGTCGCCGCCGGGTCCCGTGAAGCCCTGCTCGTCGCCGTAGTAGACCACCGGGTTGCCCCGGGAGAGGAACATCAGCTCGTTGGCGAGCCGGTCGCGGCGGACGAGTTCCTCGTCGGAGGCGTTCGGGTTGTCCTGCTTGAGGAAGGTGCCGATGCGGCCCATGTCGTGGTTGCCGAGGAAGGTCACCTGCTCGTAGGCGTTGGCCTTGTCGGTGGTGTACCGGTAGTCCTCGGCGAAGACCTTGGCGAGGCGGTCGGCTCCGGCGCCCTGGGAGGCGAAGGCGCGGGCCGCGTCCTGGAAGGGGAAGTCGAGGGTGGCGTCGAGCCGGCCCCGGGTGACGTACGGGAGGTGACGGCGGTGTCGGCGGAGTACACCTCGCCGAACATGAAGAAGTCCTCGCGGCCCCGCTTCTTGGCGTACGCGTCGAGGGCGGTGGCCCACTGCGTCCAGAAGTCCAGGTTCACGTGCTTGACGGTGTCGATGCGGAAGCCGTCGATCTTGAAGTCGCGGACCCACTTCTCGTAGATCCTCTTCATGCCCTCGACGACCTCGGGACGCTCGGTCCACAGGTCGTCGAGTCCGACGAAGTCGCCGTACTCGGCGGACTCGCCGACCCAGGTGGAGTCGCCCCGGTTGTGGTACATCGTGGGGTCGTTGAGCCAGGAGGGGACCTTGCCGCCGGTCGTCGTCGGCGTGTACGGGAAGGAGTCCGCGTCCACCTTTCCGGTCTTCGTCCGGTCGTCGAAGGGGCGGCCCGAGGCGTCGAGGTACGGGTAGGCGCCCTTGGGGCGGTAGCCGTACTTCTTCTCCGCGTAGTCGACGGTGTCGGCGGTGTGGTTGGTGATGACGTCGAAGAAGACCTTCATGCCCTTGGCGTGGGCGGCGGAGATCAGCCTCTCCAGGTCCTCGTTGGTCCCGAAGTGGGGGTCGACCTGGGTGAAGTCGGTGATCCAGTAGCCGTGGTAGCCGGCGGAGGCGTCCTTGCCGGTGCCCTGCACGGGCCGGTTCTTGAAGATCGGCGCCATCCAGATGGCGGTGGTGCCGAGGCCCTTGATGTAGTCGAGCCGCCGGGTGAGGCCCTTGAGGTCGCCGCCCTGGTAGAAGCCCTTGTCGGAGGGGTCGAAGCCGGTCTCGGTGCGGCTGCCGGTGAGGCCGCCGCGGTCGTTGGAGGCGTCGCCGTTGGCGAAGCGGTCGGGCAGGACGAAGTAGAACTGCTCGCGGGTGAGGTCCTGGCGGGCGGGCTCGGCCGCGAGGGTCCGGTCGGAGGGCGGCGCGGGGGCCGGGGCGCGGCCGCCGCGGGACGGCGGGCACGAGGGCGGCGCACAGCGCGGCGGCCAGTGCGACCGCCGTTCTCTTGCGTGTCACGGGGTGCTCCCTGGAGGTACTGGAAGAGGGGCCGCCCCGGCGGGACGGCCCTTGCGAGGGGGGAGGCTCAGTTGCGGAAGGTGTCGTTCAGGACGATCTGGCCCGAGGCGGGGACGGTCGCGGTGCGGTTGGCGCCGGACTCCCAGGTGACGTTCCCGGCGGCGTCCTTGCGGACGTACTTGTACTCGAAGGCCGTGCCGGCGGGCAGGTTCACCGTCAGCTTCCAGACGGGGTACGAGGCCGGGTCGAGCTTGAGGGCGGAGGCGGGGGCCCAGTTGCCGAGCTCGGTGCGGTTGCCGGTGACGTAGATGTTCTGGCCGGTGACCGTGGTGGCGTTGACGCTGAAGGAGGCTCCGGCGGTGGCGGGCTGGGTGGTGCCGCAGTTCGTGGCGCCGGTGTGCAGGGCGAGCGCGGTGTTGGCGCCGAGGGTGGCCGTGAACTGGCCGGACGCGTTGACGGTGACCGGGGTGTTCGACTGCACGTCGCAGTAGGTGCCGGCCGGCAGGGAGGTCTGGAAGGTCCTGGTCAGGGCGGAGGACTCGTGGTTGATCGCCACGTACGCCTTGGAGCCGCGGCCGAACGCGATCGCGTTGTTGCCGTTGTCCCACCAGTTCGTGACGGCCTGGCCGCGGGCGGTGTTACGGAAGGCCACCATGGAGGAGATCTCGCGCCAGGCGTGCTGGCACTTCCAGCCGTCGCTGTAACAGGCGTTCACCTGGCCGTTGTTGGGCGGGCCCGCGTCCTTGTCGGTCCACTCGTAGCCGGAGTGGACGTCCGGGGAGCCGTAGGGCCAGGCGAGCATGAAGACGGAGGCGAGGGTGTAGTTCGCGCCGTCCTTGTAGCTGAGGGTGTCGCCGCCGCGCTCGGTGTCGTGGTTGTCGACGAAGACGCCGGACTGCGCGGAGGGCATGTAGCCCCAGGCCTCGCCGAAGTTCTTGAGGTAGGCGAGCTTCTCGCCGTTCAGGACCCGCTTGAGGTCGCGGGCGTAGCGGAACTCCTGGACGTCGCCGTTGCCGAGGTACTCGCTCGGGGAGACGGCCTCGCCGGCGCCGTAGATGGCCTCCTGCTTCCAGTGGACGGAAGGATTCGTCAGCCGGGACTTGATGTTGGCGAGGTCGGCGGCCGGCATGTGCTTGGCGGCGTCGATGCGAAAGCCGTCGACGCCGAGCGAGAGCAGGTCGTTGAGGTAGCCGGCTATCTTCCCGCGGACGTAGTCCTCGCCCGTGTCCAGGTCGGGGAGCTGGACCAGTTCGCAGTTCTGGACGTTGGCGCGGTCCTGGTAGTTGGAGATGGTGGCCCGGCAGTCGTCCATGTCGGCGCCCGAGTAGAGGCCGGGGTAGTCGTACTTGGAGAACGGGGTCCCGCCCGTTCCCGTGCCCGATCCGTTCGCCATGTGGTTGATGACGGAGTCGGCGACGACCTTGACCCCCGCCGCGTGGCAGGTGGCGATCATGTTCTTGAAGGCGGTGCGGTCGCCGAGACGTCCGGCGATCTTGTAGCTGACCGGCTGGTACGAGGTCCACCACTGGCTGCCCTGGAGGTGTTCCTGGGGCGGGGAGACCTGGACGTATCCGTATCCGGCGGGGCCGAGGCGGTCGGTGCACTCCCGGGCGACGGAGGCGAAGTTCCATTCGAACATCACCGCGGTGACGTCCTTCTCGCCGGGCGGGGCGGCCTGCGCCGGGGCGTTGCCCGTGACGGCCACAGCGGCTCCCGCCACGAGGGCGAGTGCAGCGGCCACGGTCTTTCTGGCCATGCTTCCTCCTGCTGACTTCACTGTCGCAAGAAGTTGCCGAAAGGTTCAGCAACTGTTTTCAGCCGTGACCGTACGAGTGCCCCGGCGCCCGGTCAACCCTCCGGACGCCCCGGCGCGAGTTGTTACGAAAGGACGTGCGGGGCCGGGCCGGCGGCTGCGCCGTGGAACCCGCACCACCAGTTCCGGCTGGAAGACGAACTCCGTGCGCTGCACCGGGTTCCCCTCGATCTCCTCCAGGAGCGCGCCGACGGCCGCCGTCGCCATGGCCTGGACGGGCTGGCGCACGGTGGAGAGCGGCGGGCTGGTGAAGGCGATGAGCGGGGAGTCGTCGAAGCCGACGACGGAGACGTCGCCGGGCACGTCGAGACCGCGGGCACGGACCGCGCGGATGACGCCGAGCGCCATCAGGTCGGAGCCGCAGACGATGCCCGTGCAGCCCTCGCGGAGCAGGATGTCGGCGGCCGCGTGGCCGCCCTCGACGCCGAAGAGCGTGGGCCTGATGAACCGTTCGGCCTCGGCGCGCTCGACGCCGAGGAGTTCGTACAGCTCGGCGGTGAAGCCCTCGGCCTTGCGGCGCGAGGGCACGTAGCGGGTGGGGCCGATGGCGAGGCCGATCCGCTCGTGGCCCAGCTCGACCAGGTGCCGGACGGCCATGCGGGCGGCGGCCCGGTCGTCCGGGGAGACGAAGTTGGCGTCGATGTGCTCGTTGTAGCCGTTGATGAGGACGTACGGGACGCCCCGGGCCGACAGCCGGGCGTAGCGCGCGGGGTCGGCGGTGGCGTCGGCGTGCAGCCCGGAGAGGAAGACGATGCCGGCCACCCCGCGCTCCACGAGCTGCTCGACGAGCTCGTCCTCGGTGGCGCCGCCGGGCATCTGGGTGCAGAGCACCGGGTGTAGCCGTGCCCGGCGAGGACCTGTTCGACGACCTGCGCGAAGGCGGGGAAGATCGGGTTGGTCAGCTCGGGCACGACGAGCCCGACGAGGCCCGCGCTGCGGCGTTTGAGGCGTACGGGACGCTCGTAGCCGAGGACGTCGAGCGCGGCGAGCACCTTGTGCCGGGTCGCTCCGGCCACTCCCGCCTTGCCGTTGAGGACCCGGCTGACGGTGGCCTCGCTGACGCCTGACTGGGCCGCGATGTCCGCGAGCCGCGGGCGCCGTTCCGGCGCCCCGCGGCAGGGGATCGTCACACCGCCCACCAGACGGTGGTGTCGGCGGGCAGCTCCACCGTCCCTCCACGGCGGAGCCGCCCACCTCCTCGCTGGAGAGGAGATACCGGCCGGGCAGCGGGACGGTGATGGCCCGGCCGGTGGTGTTGGCGGTGCAGACGAATCCGCCGCGGCGGAAGGAGAGCACGCCCTCGGGTGCCTCCAGCCACTCGACGGAGTCGCCCGCACCGAGTTCGGGGCGCTCGCGGCGGACGGCGAGCGCGCTGCGGTAGAGCTCCAGGGTGGAGCCGGGGTCGCCGGTCTGCGCCTCGACGCTCAGCTCGGCCCAGGTCGCGGGCTGCGGCAGCCAGGAGCCGCCGTCGCCGAAGCCGTACGAGGAGCCCTCGACGGTCCACGGGATCGGCACGCGGCAGCCGTCGCGGAAGCCGTCCTGGCCGCTGGCCCGCCAGAACGACGGGTCCTGGCGGACCTCGTCGGGCAGGTCGGTGACGTCCGGGAGGCCGAGCTCCTCGCCCTGGTAGACGTACGCGGAGCCGGGCAGCGCCAGCATGAGGAGGGTCGCGGCGCGGGCCCGGCGCAGGCCGAGCTCGCGGTCGCCGGCCTCGCGGAGCTGAGTGCCGAGGCCCGCCGGGTTGGCGAAGCGGGTGGCGTGCCGGGTGACGTCGTGGTTGGAGAGCACCCAGGTGGTGGGGGCGCCGACCGGGCGCATGGCGTCGAGGGAGGCGTCGATGACGGCGCGGAGCTCGGCGGCGTCCCAGTGGGTGCCCAGGTACTGGAAGTTGAAGGCCTGGTGCATCTCGTCGGGGCGCACGTAGTTCGCGGTGCGGTCGACGGTCGGGGTCCAGGCCTCGGCGACGAGGACGCGCTCGCCGTCGTACTCGGCGAGGATCTGCCGCCAGGAGCGGTAGATCTCGTGGACGCCGTCCTGGTCGAAGAAGGGCATGACGTCGTTGCCGAGCAGCTTCAGCTGGTCGTGGGCGCCGATGTCGGGCAGGCCGGCGGCCTTGACCAGGCCGTGGGCGACGTCGACGCGGAAGCCGTCGACGCCCATGTCGAGCCAGAAGCGCAGGATGGAGCGGAACTCGTCGCGGACGGCGGGGTGTTCCCAGTTGAAGTCGGGCTGCTCCGGGGCGAAGAGGTGGAGGTACCAGTCGCCGGGGGTGCCGTCCGGGTTCTCCGTGCGGGTCCAGGCGGGGCCGCCGAAGATGGACTCCCAGTCGTTGGGCGGGAGTTCGCCGTTCTCACCCTTGCCGGGGCGGAAGTGGTAGCGCTCGCGGAGCACCGAGCCGGGGCCCTCGCGCAGGGCGCGCTGGAACCACTCGTGCTGGTCGGAGGAGTGGTTGGGGACCAGGTCGACGATGATGCGCAGGCCCAGTTCGTGGGCCTCGCGGATCAGGGCGTCGGCGTCGAGGAGCGAGCCGAACATGGGGTCGATGGCCCGGTAGTCGGCGACGTCGTAACCGGCGTCGGCCTGCGGCGAGGCGTAGAACGGGGAGAGCCAGACGGCGTCGACCCCGAGCTCCTTGAGGTACGGCAGCCGGCTGCGGACGCCCTCCAGGTCACCCATGCCGTCGCCGTTTCCGTCGGCGAAGCTGCGCGGGTAGACCTGGTAGATCACGGCGTCTCTCCACCAGCCCGTGTGCGTGCCGGTGGTGGGGGCGTCGGCCGGGGTGGCGAGATGCTGGGTCATGTCTTCCTGGGAGGTAAGGAGGTGCGTTCGGGCGGGGTGCTCAGGGCCGTCAGCCCTTGACGGCACCGGCCGACATGCCGGTGACCAGGTGTCGCTGGGCGAAGAGGAACACCAGGGCGGCGGGGATGGCGATGAGCACGGAGGCCGCGGCCATCGGGCCCCACTGGGCGCCGTACTGGTTGACGAACTTCTGGAGTCCGCCGGCGAGCGTGAGGTTCTCGTCGCCGACCATGAAGGCGGAGGCGTAGGCGACCTCGCCCCAGGCGGTGATGAAGGAGTAGAAGGCGGTGACGGCGATGCCCGGCTTGGCGAGCGGCAGGATGAGCCGCCAGAAGGTGCCGAAGGGGTGAGGCCGTCGACGTAGCCGGACTCGTCGATCTCGCGCGGGATGGTGTCGAAGAAGCCCTTCATCATCCAGGCGCAGAACGGGACGGCGATGGTCAGGTACGTGATGACCAGGCCGGCCGGCTGGTTGAGCAGGCCCATCGACGCCATGATGTTGTAGATCGGCACGATCAGGACGGCGACCGGGAACATCTGGGTGATGAGCAGCGTCCACATCAGGCCGCGCTTGCCGGGGAAGCGGAAGCGGCTGACGGCGTAGCCGGTGGTGGCGGAGATGAAGACGCCGACGACGGTGGTGAGTCCCGCGACGAGCAGCGAGTTGCCGAACCAGGTGAGGAACGGGGTGTCGTCGAGCAGGCCCGTGTAGTTCTCGAGCGTCGTCTCCTTGAAGAAGTCCGTGGTGGTCGCGTACTTCGCCGGCTTCAGCGAGGTCAGCAGCACCCAGAGCACCGGGAAGACGGCGATCACGGAGGCGGCGATCAGCGTGGCGTGCAGGCCGACCGAGGCGAGCGGCGAACGGCGGCCCCGGATCGGCGTGTTCACCGCCTGGGGAGCGGCGGTCCGGGGGGTGGGGGTCGTGGTGGTCACCAGACTTCTCCCTGCTTGCGGAGGACGCGCCGGTAGAACGCGGCGAAGACCATCAGGAGGACCAGGATCAGCACGCCCCACGTGGAGGACTGGGCGAAGTCGCGCGGGCTGACCTCGAAGGAGAACTTGTAGGCCTGGGTGACGAGGATCTGGGTGGCCTCGCCGGGGCCGCCCCGGGTGAGCAGGAAGATCACCGGGAACATGTTGAAGGTCCAGATGGTGCTCAGCAGGATCACGGTGGTGCTGACGGAGCGGAGTCCGGGCATCGTGATGTGCCGGAAGCGCTGCCAGGCGCCCGCGCCGTCCATCTCGGCGGCCTCGTACAGCTCGCCGGGGATGGACTGGAGTCCGCCGAGGAGGGCGATCATCATGAACGGCACGCCGAGCCAGACGTTGGTCGCGATGACCGAGAGCTTGGCCCAGGTCGGGTCGTTGAGCCACGGGACGGCGTCGATGCCGCCGCCCGCGAGGATCTGGTTGAGGATGCCGCGGCGCTCGTCGTAGAGGAAGCGCCAGGCGAAGACGGAGACGAAGCCTGGGACGGCCCAGGGCAGGATCAGCAGCATCCGGTAGACGGAGCGGCCGGCGATCTTGCGGTTCAGGATGTTGGCGAGGCCGAGGCCGAGGGCGAAGGTCAGCGCCACGCAGGACACGGTCCAGACGACGGTCCAGCCGAGCGTTCCGAGGAACTGGCTCCCGGTGAGGGCGTCCTTGTAGTTGTCCAGGCCGATGAACTCGTAGGTGGCCGGGATCTCGTTGACGCCGATCGAGCGCGCGACGTTCCGCTCGTTGGCGTCGGTGAACGAGAGGTAGATCCCGCGGACCAGCGGATAGCCGATGATCACGCCGATGACGATCACCACGGGGGCGACCATCGCCCAGGCGTACCAGTGGGTGGAGAGGGAGCGCTTCGCCGCGCGGCGCGGCGTACCAGTTCCGCGGCTCCGGCCGCGGGCGACGCTGTCGCCCGCGGCCTTCGCCACCGACTGGCTGGGACTGTCCACAGCCATGAGCCGGCCTGCCTTCTTTCTTACTTCCAGTCCTTCAGGAGCTTGCGGTACGAGTCACCGATCGCCTTGGCACCGGCCTCCGGGGTGGTCTGGCCGGTGAGGACCTTGGTGTACTCGACCTTGATGGGCTCGAAGAGGCTGCCGCCCTCCGGGATCCAGGGGCGCTCGACGGCCTTGTCGACGACCGGCTTGAAGAACATGATCATCTCGTTGGTCGCGACGTCCGGCTTGATGTAGACGGACTCGCGGGTCGGGAGCAGGCTGAGCTCCTTGGAGATCCGCGTCTGGGTCTCGACCGAGGTCATGTACTCGGTGAAGGCGTACGAGGCGTCCAGGTTCTTGGAGCCCGCGTAGACCGCGAGGTTGTGGCCGCCCTGCGGGGCGCCCTGGCCGCCGGAGCCGGCCGGGACGGGGGCGATGCCCAGGTTCGCCTTGTCGGCGAACTCCTTGCCCGCGTAGGTGTCGGTGACGGCCCACGGGCCGTTGATCATCATGGCGACCTTGCCGTCCTTGAAGGACGACTGCATGTTGTCCCAGCCGTTGGTGGCGTCGGTGATCGCCGCCTTGGAGTCCACCAGGTCCTTCACGGTGGCGAGCGCCTTGACGCCCTGGGGGTTGTCGATCGTGACGGTCTTCTTCTCGGCGTCGACCATGTCGCCGCCCTCGCCGTACAGGAAGGAGAGGAACCAGTACGGGTCGTCGCCGCGCAGGTACAGGCCGGTCTTGCCGGTCTTCTGCTTGATCTTGGCGGAGACGGACTTGAGCTCGTCGATGGTCTTGGGGACCTGGACGCCGGCGTCCTTGAAGATCTTCTTGTTGTAGAAGATGCCCATGGAGTCGATGACCTGCGGGACCGCGTAGGTCTTGCCGTTGAACTTCGTCGAGGCGGTGGCCTGCTTCAGGAAGTCGTCGGAGTCCTTGAGCGCGGGGTGCCGTCCAGCGGGGCGAGGTAGCCGAGGCTGGCGAAGTCGGGGGTCCAGGCGACCTCGGAGCGGATGACGTCGGGAGCACCGGAGCCGGACTGCGCGGCGTTCTTGAACTTGTTCTGCGCTTCGCCGAACGGCACGTTCACGTACTTGACGGTGACCTTGGGGTGCAGCTTGGTGAACTCCTCGGCGACCTTCTTGAAGACCTTGTCCTCGGAGCCGACCGTGGAGGTGTCCCACCAGGTCACGGTGCCGGAGAGCTCGCCCGAGCTCTTCGAGCCGCCGTTGGAACCGCTGTCGCTTCCGCCGCACGCCGCCAGGGTCACGCCCAGGGCCGCGACCAGCGTGGTGGCCGCTATGCCACGCCGCATGTGAACTCCTTCAGTGATCCCGGGGAGACGAGGGGCTGGAACCTTCCTCATTGCGACCGCTCCCTCGCGGCGCTCCGGGTTGCCAGGAACGTAACAGGGATGAAAACGCGCCGAAAGGTCTTGCGAGAACTTTCTGCAAGGAACGGCGATCGTTACATTCACGTGTCCCTAAGGTTGCGGAAGGATCGCTTGACAGGGGTGATCGCCCGTCTTTTCCGGGCCGAACGCCCCCGCAAGGCGCCCGCAAGGACTGCAAGGGCTTGCGAAAGCACCGCGTCGTCACCGTCTGTGGGGCAGCGGTGGGCAATACGTCCCCCGACCGGTACAGTCCACCTTCATGACCGCGCGGCTCTCAGACATCGCAGCCCAGGCGGGGGTCAGTGAGGCCACAGTCAGCCGCGTGCTCAACGGCAAGCCGGGCGTGGCCACCGCCACCCGCGAGTCCGTCCTTGCCGCGCTCGACGTGCTCGGCTACGAGCGGCCCGTACGACTGCGCCAGCGCAGCGCGGGCCTCGTCGGCCTCATCACCCCGAGCTGGACAACCCGATCTTCCCCGCCCTCGCCCAGGTCATCGGGCAGGCCCTGACCCGGCAGGGGTACACGCCGGTCCTCGCCACCCAGACCCCCGGCGGGTCCACCGAGGACGAGCTCACCGACATGCTGGTGGAGCGCGGCGTCGCCGGCATCATCTTCGTCTCCGGACTGCACGCCGACACCACCGCCGACATGACGCGCTACGACCAGCTGCGCGGCAAGGGCGTCCCGTACGTCCTCCTCAACGGCTTCTCCCCCAAGGTCCAGGCGCCCTTCGTCTCACCCGACGACCGGGCGGCGATGCGGCTGGCCGTGACGCACCTGGCCGCGCTCGGGCACACCCGGATCGGCCTCGCCGTCGGCCCGAAGCGCTTCGTGCCGGTGCTGCGCAAGATAGAGGGCTTCCAGGAGGGCATGCGGGAGCGGCTCGGCCTGTCCCCCGAGGAGTCCGAGGCACTGATCCAGCACTCCCTCTACACCCTGGAGGGCGGTCAGGCCGCGGCGGGGGCGCTGATCTCCCGCGGCTGCACGGCGGTCGTCTGCGCGAGCGACATGATGGCGCTCGGCGCGATCCGGGCGGCCCGGCAGCAGGGTCTGGACGTCCCCCGGGACGTCTCGGTCGTCGGTTTCGACGACTCTCCGCTCATAGCGTTCACCGATCCGCCGCTGACCACGATCCGGCAGCCGGTGCAGGCGATGGGGCAGGCCGCGGTCCGCGCGCTCCTGGAGGAGGTGGGGGGCACCCCGGCCCCGCACTCCGAGTTCGTCTTCATGCCTGAGCTGGTCGTTCGCGGGTCGACGGCCTCGGCTCCGGCGGCCGTGCGGCCTCCTTCCTGAGGGGGAGGGGGTGCACCCGGAACCCGACGGAGGGATGATCGGTCGGGGGGACGGGATCTGGCAGACTCTCTCGCTATGGGTGAAACGACCGTGAAGAGCTTGGACAGCCGGACGACCCCGTCGTCACCCATCGTGGCGGGCGAGGGCAGGTTCGCGCGCCTCCGCGCGCACACGCCCCGGCGTCCCACGATCTGGTTCGAGATCGCGCTCATCGCGGTGAGCTACTGGGTGTACTCGCTCACGCGCAACGCGGTGCCGGAGCAGAAGGCCGAGGCGCTCAAGAACGCCGACTGGATCTGGAAGACCGAGCAGTCCTCGGCCTCGCCTTCGAGCACGCCGTCAACCACGCCGTGAACTCGGTGACCTGGCTGATCGTCTCGATGAACTACTACTACGCCACGCTGCACTTCGTCGTGACCATCGGTGTGCTGGTGTGGCTGTACCGATGGCACCCGGGCCGTTACGCGGCGTTCCGCACGGTCCTGTTCGCCACCACCGCCGTCGCCCTGGTCGGCTACTACCTGTACCCGCTCGCGCCGCCCCGGCTCATGAACGGCCAGGACTTCGTCGACACCGTGCTGGTCCACCACACCTGGGGCTCGATGGCCTCGGGCAACCTCAAGCACGTGTCGAACCAGTACGCGGCGATGCCGTCGATGCACATCGGCTGGTCGCTGTGGTGCGGCGTCACCATCTTCCTGCTCGCCCGGGCGCCCTGGGCGAAGATCCTCGGCCTGCTCTACCCGGCGGCCACCCTCGTCGTCATCGTCTCCACCGCCAACCACTTCTGGATGGACGCGGTGGGCGGCATGGTCTGCCTGGCCTTCGGCTTCTCCGTCTCCTACTTCTGGTACGGCTCCCGCCCGCACCGGCTGCCGCGGCTGGTGGAGCCGGCGGCCTCGACGCCGCGGCGGAGCGGTCCGTCCCCGGCGGACGCGGGGACGGACCGTGCGAAGTCCGGCGAGAAGGCCGGCGAGCAGCCGGGCGAGAAGGAAGCGGCCGAGGAGCCCGTCAGCTCCCGTAAGTGATCCGGCCGCCGGTCAGCCCCTGTACGTGATCCGGCCACCGATCAGCCCCTGTACGTGATCCGCCCTCCCGCCACCGTCAGCCGGACCGGGGCCTGGGCCGTCTCGTCCGCCGGGGCCTCCACGGGGTCCACGGTGAAGGCGCTGAGGTCGGCCCGGAAGCCCGGGGCGATCCGGCCCGCGAGCGTCTCCTCCCCGCGGCGAGCGCCGCGTGCGTGGTCATGCCCTCCAGGGCCATCGGGCCGGTGAGCCCGTGGCGGGCCGAGGCGGCGCCGCGCGGGGCCCGCGCGGTGGCGAGGACCTGGCGGGCGTCGTAGTGGGCGATGGGCCAGTCGGAGCCGAGGGCGAGGTGCGCCCCGGCGTCCCGGAGGTCGCGGCAGCGCCAGGCGCGGGAGGCCCGCTCCTCGCCGAGCCGCCTGGACCACTCGTCGGTGTGGTCGGCGCGGGTGTACGCGGTGTGCGGGGCTGCATCGAGGCGACGACGCCGAGGGCGGCGAAGCGGGCGAGCTGGTCGTCGGGGACGGTCTCGATGTGCTCGATCCGGTGGCGGGGACCGCCCGTGCCGAGGGCTTCGACGGTGTCGAGGACGTGGCGTACGGCGGCGTCGCCGATGGCGTGGTGGCGGTGCCGACCCCGGCGCGGTGGAGGTGGCGCACGGCGGCGGAGTAGGCGGCCGGGTCGGGCCAGAAGGCGTCGGTGCCCTGGCCGTGGCAGTCGGCGTGCTCCAGCCAGGCGGTGCCGCCCTCGACGGTGCCGTCCATGAAGAACTTCACGCCGCCGACCGCCCACAGGCGCCCGGCCCGCTCCTGGAGCCGTACGAGTCCGTCGAGCTCCTCGGCGGTGGCGCCGGGCATGCACCAGGGGCGAGGCGGAGGCGGACCGGCAGGTCGCCGTCCTCCTCGATGCCGGCGAGCAGACCGGGGACGTCGGGGCCGCCGAGGTCCATGACGTGGGCGGCGGTGAGGCCGGTGGCGGCCATGGCGGCGAGCAGCTCGACGAGCCGGTCGCGGCGCTCGGCGTACGGCTGGACGGGCAGGACCGGGGCCATCAGGTCCATGGCGGCGTGCTCGACGAGGTGTCCGGTGGGGCGGCCGGCGGCGTCGCAGACGATCTCGGAGTGCTGGGCGAAGGCGCGGGGGCCTTCGATGCCGGCGGCCCTGAGGGCGGTGGCGCTGACGAGGACGGAGTGTCCGTCGTAGAGGCGCAGGTGGGCGGGGGCGCCGTCGAGGACGTCCTCGATCAGGTCGTGGTGGACGGGGCGGCCGCCGAAGACGTTGTGGTCGAGGCCGTGGCCGAGGATCCAGCCGTCGCGGCGTTCGGCGGCGCGGAGGGCTGCGCGGAGTCCTTCGAGGTCGGTGACGGCCGAGAGGTCGGTGCCGGTGAACATCTCCAGGCCCCAGACGGGGTGGCTGTGGGCGTCGGTGAGGCCGGGGACGAGGGTGGCGCCGGCGAGGTCGACGGTCTCGGTGCCGGGTCCGGCCCAGGCGCGGGCCTCGGCGTCGGTGCCGAGGGCGGTGATCAGTCCGCCATGGACGGCGACGGCGGTGTGGCCGGTGAGCTCGGGGTCGCGGACGCGGGCGTTGACGAGGACGAGGTCGGGTGCGGACATGCGGGGTCTGTTCCTTCGACGGAGGGGGCGGTCGGTTCGGCGGCGAAGCGGGCGTAGGTCTCGGGGCGGGTGCGGCGGAGCCGGTGCGCGAGGAGGAGCCCGAGGAGGAAGACGGCGGGGGCGAGGGAGACGAGCACCGTGTTGACGGTGGTCGAGGCCCCGGTGAAGAGGTCGACGTGCGCGGTGACCAGGCCGATCGCCCCGGCGAGCAGGACGAACGCGGCGGCGGGGGCGACGACCGTGCGCAGCGCGCCCTCGCGGTGGTCGATCTTCCGGAAGAAGCAGGGCACGGCGAGCGCGGCGAGCAGCTGGAGCAGCATCAGGCCGATCATCCCGGGTGTGTTCACCCAGAGCAGCAGTTGCTGGTACGGGTCGGCCCCGGCGAGCGCGAAGGCGAGGACCACGAGGGCGCCGAGGACGGTCTGGGCGGCTCCGGCCACGTACGGGGAGCGGTGGCGGGGGTGGATCCGGCCGAGGGCCTTCGGCAGGACGCCCTCCTCGGAGAGGGAGAGGGCGTAGCGGTTGATGGCGTTGTGGAAGGCGAGGAGGGAGGCGAGGACGCTGGTGATGATGAGCAGGTGCATCAGGTCGGCGGCCCAGGCTCCGACGTAGGTGGTGATGGCGGCGAAGAAGAGGCCGCCGGGGTCCTGGGCGGCGGCCTGGACGACCTTGTCCTCGCCGAAGGCCTGGATGACGGTCCAGACGACGAAGGCGTAGAAGAGGCCGAGGAAGGCGACCGCGATGTAGGTGGCGCGGGGGATGGTGCGCTCGGGGTCCTTCGCCTCGCGCCGGTAGATGACGGTGGACTCGAAGCCGGTGAAGGCGGCGAAGGCGAAGGCGAGGACGGCGGCGGTGCCGCCGGTGAGGACGTGGGCGGGGGCGAGGCCGCCGAGGGAGAGGCCGTGGGCTCCGCCGTCGAGGAGGACGCCGCCGGCGAGGAGGACGAGGATGCCGGTCTCGGCGACGAGGAGGACGCCGAGGACCTTGGCGCCGAAGTCGATGGAGCGGTAGCCGCCGTACCAGATGAGGAGGAGCCCGGCGAGGGAGACGGGCAGCCAGGGGACGGGGTGGCCGAGGGCGGCGGCGGTGTCGGAGGTGGCGGAGCCGAGGAGTCCGTAGACGCCGATCTCCATGCCGTTGTAGCCGAGCATGGCGACGAGGGCGGCGGCGATGCCGACGGGTTTGCCGAGGCCCCGGGTGATGTACGCGTAGAAGGCGCCGGCGCTGCGGACGTGGCGGCTCATGGTGGTGAAGCCGACGGCGAAGACGGCGAGGGTGAGGCCGGCGAGGAGGTAGCCGACGGGGGCGCCGATGCCGCCGAGCAGGATGGCGACGGGGGCGACGCCGGCCATGACGGTGAGCGGGGCAGCGGCGGAGACGACGAAGAAGGAGATGTCGGCGGTGGTGAGGGTGCCGGTTCTCAGGCCCGGGGGCTCGTCGGGGGTGGGTGAGGGCATGGCGGGGGAAGCCTTTCCGCGACAGGAAACCTAAAGGCTTTCGGTTTGCGCAATGTAGCCTCGCGTTCATCGATACGGGAAGACCTGAACAGGGAGTGACGACTCATGGGCCGGCCGCGCAGACCCCTCCTCGACCGGGAGCGGATCACCACCACGGCGCTGGAGATCGTCGACGAGCAGGGCGAGTTCAGCGTCCCGCAGATCGCGAGACGCCTCGGGTGCAGACGGCCTCCGTCTACCACCACGTGGACGGGCGGGACGGCATCGTCGAGCTGCTGCGCGAGCGGGTGGCCGCCGCGATCGACGGCGCGACCCTCGACCGGGAGCCCTGGGACGCCGCCATGGCCGCCTGGGCGCGCTCCTACCGGGCCGCCTTCGCCGCCCATCCGCGCGCGATCCCGCTGCTCACCACCACCGGTGCGCGCGCCGAAGGTCCTCGGCCAGTACGAGCAGGCCGTCGGCCGCCTGCTCGACGCGGGTTTCGCCCTGGCGGACGTCATGCAGGTGATCATCGCCCTGGAGAACATCGTCCTCGGCTCGGCGCTCGACATGGCCGCCCCCGAGGCGATGTGGGAACTGGCCGACGAGACGGCCACCCCGCGACTGGCCCGCGCCCTCGGCGCGGCCCCGGAGGGCCGCACCGAGCAGGCCTTCGAGCTGGCCCTGGCGGGCTATCTGGCCCATGTCCGGGGCTGCTCGACTCGGATCAGCTGTAGGACTGGAGCTCGATCAGGTACCCTCGGGGTCCCGGAGATGGGCGGTCCGCAGGCCGGGCCCCCACTCCGGGCGGTCGGCCGCGCCGAGCACGGCGGTCCCCCGGCCTCCAGGCAGCGGGCGAGGGCCTTGTCCACGTCGGCCACCCGCAGGACGAGCATCGCGGCGTCCTGCGCGGGCCCCGGCCGGGCCGGCAGCTCCTCGGTGCCGAGCACCGAGGCCATCGCGGCCCGGTCGAAGAGCACCAGGACGGCCCGCCCCTCCGCCTCCCAGTTGGCGTACGGCCCGTCCGGGCCGCCCTTGTCGAGGACCGCGCCGGTCAGCGGCGGCAGGACCTCCGCGTAGAAGCGGAAGCAGTCGGCGAAGCGGGTGACGAGCAGACGGGGGTACGGGACGTCCACGGCGGGCTCCTCTGACGGTCGCGGGAACGGGGTGCGGACGAGCCGCCCGCGCCCCGGCTCCCGGAGGAACGGACTCCGTTCCAGGGCCCGTTGCTCCGGGTGCACCAGGGACCCTACGCCCCGTAGAACAGCTCCTCGACGACGGCCCTGGCGCGGCGGGTGATGCGGCGGTAGTCGTCGACCATCTCCCCGACGTGACCCGGCTCGTACCCCAAGTACCGCGCCACGGCGGCGAGTTCGCGGGGGTCCGAGGGAAGGTGTCGCCGGGGCGGCCGCGGACCAGCATCACGGCGTTGCGCACGCGGGTGGCGAGGACCCAGGCCTCGTCGAGGGTCTGGGCCTCCTCCGTCGGGATCAGGCCCGCCGCGTGGGCGGCGGCCAGGGCCTCGCGGGTACGGGTCGTCCGCAGGCCCGGCTCGACCCAGCCGTGCCGCATCTGGAGCAGCTGGACCGTCCACTCGACGTCGCTGAGGCCGCCGCGCCCGAGCTTGGCGTGCAGGGTCGGGTCGGCGCCGCGCGGCAGCCGCTCGGACTCCATCCGGGCCTTGAGGCGGCGGATCTCGCGGACCGCGTCCTCGCCGAGGCCCTCCATCGGATACCGCAGCGGGTCGACGAGCTCGATGAAGCGGTCCGCCAGCTCCCGGTCCCCCGCCATCGGCGCGGCGCGCAGCAGCGCCTGGCTCTCCCAGACGAGCGACCAGCGGCGGTAGTAGGCCTCGTACGACTTCAGGGTGCGCACCAGGGGGCCGTTCTTGCCCTCCGGGCGCAGATCCGCGTCGATCAGCAACGGCGGGTCGGCGGTGGGGAGCTGGAGGAGCCGCCGCATCTCGGTGACCACCCGGTTCGCGGCCCTGGCCGCCTCCTGCTCGTCGACGCCCTCGCGCGGCTCGTGCACGAACAGCACGTCGGCGTCGGAGCCGTACCCCAGCTCGTGGCCGCCGAAGCGGCCCATGCCGATGACCGCGAACCGGGTCGGCAGCTCGTCGCCCCACTCGGCGCGCACGGCGGCCCGCAGGGCGCCGGCGATCGTCGCCGCGTTGAGGTCGGTGACGGCCTCCCGACCCGGTCGACGAGCGCGCCCGGGTCCTGCTCGCGGGGTTGTCCTCGGTGCCGTACGAGCCGATGAGATCGGCCGCGGTGGTGCGGAACAGCTCCTGCGGCGCACCCGCGGGCCGCCGCGACGGCCTGCTCGGCGTCGTCGGCGCGGCCCACCGCCGCCAGCACCTCCTGCTCCAGGTGGTCCCGGCCGCGCGGCCTCAGCCCCTCGGGGTCGCCGAGGATCGCGACGGCCTCGGGGGCGCGGAGCAGCAGGTCGGGGGCGAGGCGGCCGGCGGAGAGGACCCGGGCGAGGTTCTCGGCGGCGGCGCCCTCGTCGCGGAGCAGCCGCAGGTACCAGGGGGTCTTGCCGAGGGCGTCGGAGACCTTGCGGAAGCCGAGGAGGCCGGCGTCCGGGTCGGCGGAGTCGGCGAACCAGCCGAGGAGGACGGGGAGCAGGGTCCGCTGGATCGCGGCCTTGCGGCTGACCCCGGAGGCCAGGGCCTCCAGGTGGCGCAGGGCGGCGGCGGGTCGGCGTACCCGAGGGCTTCGAGGCGCTGCCCGGCGGCCTTGGGGCTGAGCCGGATCTCGCCGGGGGCGAGCTGGGCGACGGCGTCGAGCAGCGGCCGGTAGAAGAGCTTCTCGTGCAGCCGGCGGACGACGGCCGCGTGCCGCTTCCACTCCTTGTTGAGCGCGGCGACCGGATCGGTGCGCAGGCCCAGGGAGCGGCCGAGGCGGCGCAGGTCGGCCTCGTCCTCGGGGACGAGGTGGGTGCGGCGCAGCCGGTAGAGCTGGATGCGGTGCTCCATGGCCCGCAGGAAGCGGTAGGCCTCGTCGAGCTGGGAGGCGTCGGCGCGGCCGACGTAGCCGCCGGCGGCGAGGGCGGCGAGCGCGTCGAGGGTGGTGCCGCTGTGCAGGGTGGCGTCGCTGCGGCCGTGCACCAGCTGGAGGAGCTGGACGGCGAACTCGACGTCCCTGAGGCCGCCGGGGCCGAGCTTGAGCTCGCGCTCGACCTGGGCGGCCGGGATGTTGTCGACGACGCGGCGGCGCATCTTCTGCACGTCGGCGACGAAGTTCTCCCGCTCGGCGGCCTGCCAGACGAGCGGGGAGACGGCATCGATGTACTGGGCGCCGAGCTCCAGGTCGCCGGCGACCGCCCGCGCCTTCAGGAGCGCCTGGAACTCCCAGGTCTTCGCCCACCGCTGGTAGTAGGCGAGGTGCGAGGAGAGGGTGCGGACGAGGGGGCCGTTGCGTCCCTCGGGGCGCAGATTGGCGTCGACCGGCCAGATGGTGCCCTCGACGGTGGTCTCCGAGCAGATCCGCATGAGGTGCGAGGCGAGCCGGGTCGCGGCCTGGATCGCCTTGGCTTCGTCAGCGCCCTCCGCGGGCTCCCCCACGAAGATCACGTCCACGTCGGAGACGTAGTTCAGCTCGTGGCCGCCGCACTTGCCCATCGCGATCACCGCGAGCCGGCACATGGCGGCGTCGGCGGGTGCGGCCGCACGGGCGATGGCGAGCGCCGCGCGCAGGGTCGCCGTCGCCAGGTCGGCGAGCTCGGCGGCGGCCTGGGCGACGTCGGTGGTGCCGCACACGTCACGGGCCGCTATGGCCAGGAGGCAGCGGCGGTAGGCGACCCGCAGCGACACCGGGTCGTCGGCCTCGGCGAGCCCCTGCTCGAACTCGGCGACCCCGGGTGCAGGTCGGCCGCCTCGTAGGTGACGAGGGACTCCCAGTCGCGGGGTGCCGGGCCAGGTGATCCCCGAGCGCCTCGGAGGCGCCGAGCACCCCGAGGAGCCGGTCCCGGAAGGGCTTCGCGGAGAGCAGGGTGGCGACGAGGGTCTGCCGCTCCGTCTCGGGCTGCGCTTCCACCAGACGGACCAGTCCCCGCAGGGCGAGATCGGGGTCGGCGGTGGCGCCGAGGGCGTCGAGGAGGACGGAGTCCCCGCGCAGCGCGGACAGCTCGGGCCCGTCGAGGAGCGCCTCGGCCCCGAGGGGTCGGTGAACCCGTGCCGCAGCAGACGTGAGAAGTACTGCTCCTGCGTCCCGGCACCGTCATTCCGCCGCTCCCTCCGAGCAGGTCCAAGAGCCCGGGACGAACCCGGGAAGCCGAGCCTATCCGCAGCGGGGCCCTGGCGCCCAGGGCCCGTCTCCCTCGTCCGGAGGACGGGCGCCGGGCCCGCGGATCGCGGCGGGCCGCCCGTGACGTCGCGCACATCGGTCGCCCCGCGGTCCGATGAACCGCATCATCCGAAAGTCCGTCTTGTCTTCCGCGGGACCGTCCCGCGCGTCCGACCCCTTGTGAAAGCACGCCACCGAAGATGCCCCGCCCCATGCGCCGCCCCGCCCTCCCGTCCCGCCGCAGGACCGCCGCGACGGTGGTGACGGCCGCCCTGGTGGGCGGCGCCTGTGTCGGGTTCCTCACGGTGTCGGGCGCGTCGAACGCGCCGGCGGCGCACGCGGCGGCGGGATCCTCGGCGAAGGCCCCGGAGTCGCACCCGCCGGTGAAGGCCCTGCCGGCCGAGGCGCACGGGAAGCCCGCGACGGGCGGCGGCTCCCCGGTCTCCGTGGTGCAGATCGTGGCCCACCCGGACGACGACCTGTTCTTCATGAACCCGGACGTCTCCCAGTCCCTGCGCTCCGGCAGCCCCCTCACCGGCGTCTACCTCACCGCCGGCGAGTCCGACGGCATCAACTCGCGCCCCCGCGACCGCCGCCTGGTCGCCCCCGACAAGGCGGGCTACGCCGAGGCCCGGCAGAACGGCATACGCGCCGCCTACGCCGAGATGGCGACGGGCAGCAGGACCAGCGCCTGGGACCGGGAGGCGATACCCACGGCCGGCGGCGGGTGGGCCGAACTGGACACCCTGCGCGACCGGCCGCAGATCAAACTGATGTGGCTGCAGATACGCGAGGCCGGTTCCATCAACGGCGACCGGCCCCACAGTCTCCACGGCCTCTGGAACGGCCGGATCACCACCCTGGAGTCCCAGCGCTCCTCCGGCACCCCGGTCGCCGCCGACTTCGCCTACACGAAGGAACAGGTCGTCGCCACGCTGACCGGGATCCTGGAGCGGTTCCGGCCGACCTTCGTCCGGATGCAGGACCCGAGCCCCGGCACGTACCCGAAGACCGGGGCGCTCCGCGACCACCAGGACCACCTGTACGGGGCGCGGTTCGCGCAGGCGGCGCTCGCCCGGTACGCGGAGCTGCCCGGCCACCCGCACGTGAGCGTGCAGAACTACCTGGGCTACCCGACCTCCGCCCTGCCGCACACCCTCGACCCGGCGGCGGCCGAGACGAAGCTGCGGTCCCTCAAGACGTACTCCTGGCTGGACGGCGTCCACGACTGCGAGGCCGACGCGGGCTGCGGCGACCTGAAGGTGTCCGTGCGGCCCACCGGACGGGGCTGGACGAAGACCGTCCGGTACGCCCGGGGCACCTCCACCTCCTGGGTCCAGCGCGACCCGCGGGGCGGGCTGCACGCCTTCTCCGTCCTCGACGGGCACCTCGCGACCTGGCGGAAGCCGGCCGGCTCCCTGGACTGGAAGGGCCCGGAGCTGCTGCCCGGCGGCGGCATCGACAGCGGCGTCACCTCCGTGACCCTGCCCGGCGGCCGCACGGCCGTCTACGGCACCCGCACCGTCCTCGGCACGACCGCGGCCGACTACCGGCGCGAGGTGGTCACCACCGTCCAGTCGGTCCCCGGCGGCGCCTTCGGCCCCTGGCGCTCCTCGGCACCCCCGAGCGGAACGACGCCTCCGGCACCTCGGACATCAGCGCCCCTGCCGTGACCGTCGCCCCCGACGGCCGGGCGGTCCTGGTCCTGCGCGACAGCCTCCACCGGCTGACGGCCCGTGAGCAGCGGCCCGACGGCGGCTGGGGCCGTGGCGGTCCCTCGGCGGGGCGGAGGTGTACGGCGACCCGGTGGCGGCGACGGACGCGACCGGCCGCGGGTACGTCTTCGCCAGCACCCCCACCACCGTCCTCGCCTGGGCCGAGCAGGCCCCCGGCAGGCTGCTCGCGGGTCCGGTGCGGACCGGTCTGCCGGCCACGACCCTCGCCCTCAGCGCGAGCCCGTCCCCCGACGGCGACGGCGTACGCCTCTGGTTCCGCAAGCCCGCCTCCGGCGACCTCCGCAGCGCCGACTTCTCCGGCACCGACCCCGTCTCCCCCGTCACCGACCTCCCCGGCACCGGCGTCGCCGGCTTCGGCCCCGTCAGCGGCGGCGACACCCTCCTCGCCGTCCGCTCCCGCACCGGCTTCCTCGCCACCGCCCCCACGGCAGCGCCGGCACCCGCCCCGTCTGGACCCTCGAGAAGCTCCTCTTCTCCGGCGCCCCCGACGCCGGCACCGACGGCGTCGCGGTCATCGGCCTGGACGGCCGCCTCCACTGGACCCCTGCGGGCCCCTGAGCCCCCGTCGCGGGAGGCGCTAGAAGCCCAGGTAGAAGTGGCGGAGCTTGTCGTCCTCGGCGACGCACAGCATCCCGGCGGCCTCCATCACCCGGTGCGAGTCCGGGTTGGCCAGGTCGGCATCGCCCTTGACGCCGGTGATGCCGCCGCGCGGGCGACTTCGAGGAGGGCGCGCAGGGCCTCGGAGGCGTAGCCGTTGCCCCGGACGCCGGGGACGAGGCCGTATCCGACGGTCGCGACGCCGATCTCGTCCGGCGGCCCGTGGAAGCCGATCCCGCCGACGACGACGCCGTCGAGCCGTATCTCGTACGTCCGGAACACCCCCGGGTCGCCGCGCTCCGCGACCCCCCGCAGGAAGCCGGTGTTGGCCCGGACGTCCCCCTCACTGGGGTAGCCCTCTCCCCAGAGGTCCCCGTCCTCGGGCTGCCGGGCGACGATGCGCTCGGCCCTGGCGGTGGTCATCGGGTGCAGTACGAGCCGCGCGGTGGCGACTGTTTCGATCTTCACCGCGGCAGTCTGAACCGCCCCCGGCGGTCCGGGCAACGGGTTTAGGAAGGGCCGCCCGGCGCCGCGACCGGACGGTGCCCTCGTGGACCGCCCCGCGCCCGGTCGGCGCGCCTCGGCGGGAGCTCCCCGCCGCCCCTACAGCACCGGCAGGTTCTTCCGCAGCTCGAAGGCGGTGACCTCGGAGCGGTACTCCTCCCACTCCTGCTTCTTGTTGCGGAGGAAGAAGTCGAAGACGTGCTCGCCGAGGGTCTCCGCGACCAGTTCGCTCTTCTCCATGAGGGCGATGGCCTCGCCCAGGTTCTGCGGGAGGGGCTCGATGCCCATGGCGCGGCGTTCCGCGTCGGAGAGGGCCCAGACGTCGTCGTCGGCGCCGGCGGGGAGTTCGTAGCCCTCTTCGATGCCCTTGAGGCCGGCGGCGAGGAGGACGGCGTAGGTCAGGTAGGGGTTGGCGCCCGAGTCGATGGAGCGGACCTCGACGCGGGAGGAGCCCGTCTTGCCGGGCTTGTACATGGGGACGCGGATGAGGGCGGAGCGGTTGTTGTGGCCCCAGCAGATGTACGAGGGGCCTCGCCGCCGGAGCCGGCGGTGCGGGAGGAGCCGCCCCAGATGCGCTTGTACGAGTTGACCCACTGGTTGGTGACGGCGGAGATCTCGCCCGCGTGCTTGAGGAGGCCCGCGATGAAGGAGCGGCCGACCTTCGACAACTGGTACTCGGCGCCCGACTCGTAGAACGCGTTCCGGTCGCCCTCGAAGAGGGAGAGGTGGGTGTGCATGCCGGAGCCGGGGTAGTCGGAGAAGGGCTTCGGCATGAACGTGGCCTGCACGCCCTGCTCCAGGGCGACCTGCTTCATGACCAGGCGGAAGGTCATGATGTTGTCGGCGGTGGAGAGGGCGTCGGCGTAGCGGAGGTCGATCTCCTGCTGGCCGGGCGCGCCCTCGTGGTGGGAGAACTCCACCGAGATGCCCATGGATTCGAGCATGGTGATGGCCTGGCGGCGGAAGTCCATGCCGACGTTCTGCGGGGTGTGGTCGAAGTAGCCCGAGTTGTCGGCCGGGGTGGGCCGGGTGCCGTCGAGCGGCTTGTCCTTCAGGAGGAAGAACTCGATCTCGGGGTGGGTGTAGAAGGTGAAGCCGAGGTCGGAGGTCTTGGCGAGGGCCCGCTTGAGGACGTAGCGCGGGTCGGCGAAGGACGGGAGCCGTCGGGCATGAGGATGTCGCAGAACATGCGGGCGGTGCCCGGGGCCTCGGCACGCCACGGCAGGATCTGGAAGGTGCCCGGGTCCGGCTTGGCGATCATGTCGGACTCGTAGACGCGGGCGAAGCCCTCGATCGCGGAGCCGTCGAAGCCGATGCCCTCGTCGAAGGCCTGCTCCAGTTCGGCGGGGGCCACGGCGACCGACTTCAGGAAGCCGAGCACGTCGGTGAACCACAGACGTACGAAGCGGATGTCGCGCTCCTCGAGCGTACGGAGCACGAATTCCTGCTGCTTGTCCATTTCCACACCCATCCTCGCTGGTCAGGCCGCCTGCTCCCACCGCCTCCGGTACATCGGGGGGCACCTGAGCATCCCACCACATGGTTTCGCGCACGTTGCACACCCATAGTGCCTGCTCGGGTGTGACTCAGGTAACGGGGAACGCCCCGATCCGGGTGACGGTCCGGGGGACGGGAGGTGTCGTGTCCACGCGTTCTTCGCTACCGAGTGGTACCCCGTTCGGCCCATCGGGGGCTCTCTCCCACTACGATCTGCGCCCATGGGGGCCTCACGGCTCGTACGCCTGTCCCGACACGCGCGTCCCATGGCACTGGTGAGTGCCGTGGCGACGCTCCTCGCCGCGCTCTTCCTCTGTCTGGGGACGGGGCCGGACGGGGAACGGGCCCACCATCCGGAGGGCCCCGCGAAGGCCACGGCCTTCGCCGCCGTCACCGGTGAGTACACCTGCCCGTACGACCGCGGCGGCTGCTCCCTCTTCCCCTCGCTCTCCCCGCGGTGCTCAGCGCGCCCCTGCTCGACCCCCGCTCCACGCGGAGGGCGGGCGCCGCGTCTCGCGCCGCCCGCCGGTGAGGGGCCGGCGCGCCGTTCGGACGCCCGGCCGCGCGCGCCGGACCTGCACGTCCTTCAAGTTCTCCGGACATAGCCGGGCTCCGCGCCCGCGCGTGTCCACCCCGAACTCCACCCCACTCCTGAAGAAGGACGACATCACCATGGCTTCCCGCACCTCCGCCACCGCCGACCGCCGCGCCCGAATAGAGGAGATGCGCCGCGCCGAGCAGGCCCGTGAGCGCCGCAACCGCGTGCTCACCATCGGCATCTCGACCGTCGTCGTGCTGGGCCTCGTCGGCTTCGGCACCTTCGTGCTGATGAAGAAGTCCGACGAGCAGGACCAGAAGGACGCCGCCGCGAAGGCCCCGATCGCGGGCGAGAAGAGCTGGGACCCGAAGAAGCTCGGCCGCAACCACGTCCAGACGGCCGTGAAGTACGAGATGGAGCCGCCGGTCGGCGGTGACCACAACCCGGTCTGGATGAACTGCGACGGCGTGGTCTACGACAAGAAGATCGCCAATGTGAACGCCGTGCACTCCCTGGAGCACGGGGCCGTCTGGGTGACGTACAACAAGAAGGCCTCCCCGGCCGACGTGAAGGAGCTGGCCGACAAGGTCGGCAAGACCAAGTACTCGCTGATGAGCCCCGTGGACGACCAGGCCGGGGCGATCATGCTGTCCGCCTGGGGCAAGCAGGTGACCGTGGACGGCGCGAAGGACCCGCGCGTCGACGCCTTCTTCACCAAGTACGTGAACGGCCCGCAGACCCCGGAGCCGGGCGCGGCCTGCACCGGCGGCCTGGACGCGAGCGGTCAGGGCGGTACGGGGATGGGCCAGTGAGGCTCGACCGTACGCAGCTGGCGGCGGTCGCCGCCGTCGCCCTGGCCGTGCTGTTCGCCGGGGGCGCGGTCACCGTCGCCTCCGCCGACCGGGACGAGGCCCCGGCCACCCCGGTCTCCTCCTCGGCGGACGCCGGTTTCGCCCGGGACATGGCCGTCCACCACCAGCAGGCCGTCGAGATGTCGTTCATCGTCCGGGACCGGACGAAGGACGAGGAGGTCCGGCGGCTGGCGTACGACATCGCCAACACGCAGGCCAACCAGCGGGGCATGATGCTCGGCTGGCTCGACCTGTGGGGCTGCCGAAGAACGAGTCCGGGGTCGAGCCGATGGCCTGGATGGGCATGGGCGGTTCGGGTGACACGGGCGACCTGGACGGGGCCCTGATGCCGGGCATGGCGACCAACGCGGAGCTCGACCGGTTGCGCCGGGCCAGCGGCCGGGAGGCCGAGGTGCTGTACCTGAAGCTGATGACCGCGCACCACAGGGGCGGGGTCCACATGGCCGAGGGCTGCGTCCAGAAGTGCTCCGTGGACATCGAGCGGAACCTCGCGCAGGGCATGGTCGACGCGCAGAAGTCCGAGATCGCGCTGATGGCGGACATGCTGAAGAAGCGCGGGGCCTGATCCGCGGGGCGGCCGGCCCCGCGACCGCTGCGGTCGCGGGGCCGGGCCGTCCGCCGACAATGGGTGGGCTCGGGGTATTCGTACGACACGTTCGACGAAAGGTACGCACCCCATGACCATGGCGAAGGACATCATGCATCGCGGGGCCCAGTGGATCCCGGCCCACGAGACGCTCGACCGCGCCGCACAGCTGATGCGCAACCTGAACGTGGGCGCGCTGCCCATCGCCGACGAGAACGAGCGGCTCTGCGGCATCATCACGGACCGCGACATCGTCGTCGGCTGCGTGGCCATGGGCCACGACCCGGCGAAGATCACCTGTGGCGAGATGGCGAACGGCACCCCGCGCTGGGTCGAGTCGGACGCGGACGTGGGCGCCGTCCTGGAGGAGATGCAGAGCCACCAGATCCGCCGGCTCCCCGTCATCGAGGACAAGCGGCTCGTCGGCATGATCAGCGAGGCCGATCTGGCCCAGCACCTGTCGGACGAACAGCTCAAGGCGTTCTGCGCGAGCGTGTACGCCGCTTCCTGAACCGTGCGACGGCCCGGTCGCCCCGTGCGGGGGCGGCCGGGCCGTCGCGCGTCCCTCAGGGCGCGGCGGTGGGTTCCCGGTGGTCGGGGTGGACCCAGCCGGGCTTGCGGTACTTGAGGAGGGCGCCCGGGATGACGAGGCCGAGGAGCAGCAGGCCGCCGCCGACGATGAGCAGGTAGCGCCAGAGCGGCTGGTCGCCGAACTGGTCGGGCGGGACGAAGCCGATGACGAGCGCGGCGACGGAGGCGACGAAGCCGATGCCGGCGACCCACTCGACGGCGGGGACGCGGAAGCCCCGGTCGACCTCCGGCTGGGACCTGCGGAGCCTGACGACCGCGACGAACATCAGCAGGTAGGCGATGAGGTAGATCTGCACGGTGATGACGGAGAACATCCAGTACGCGCTGGAGACGTCGTCGCTGAAGGCGTACAGGACGCCGATCAGGGTGGTGACGACGCCCTGCGCGACCATGATGTTCCGCGGGGCGCCGTCCTTGTTGAACTTCTGCAGCGAGGGCGGCAGATAGCCCTCCTGCCGGGAGAGCAGGACGAGGCCCTTGGCGGGTCCGGCGAGCCAGGTGAGCATGCCGCCGAGGGCGGCGCAGACCAGCATGACGCCGACGACCTTGGTCATCCAGCCGATGGAGAAGTGGTCGAAGAAGGCCTGGAAGGCCTGCATCAGACCGGCGGTGAGGCTGAGCTGCGCGGAGGGCATGACCCAGGCGATGGCGAGGGCCGGAAGGATGAAGATCAGCAGGACGAGGCCGGTCGCCAGGAACATCGACTTCGGGTACTCGCGCTTGGGCTCGCGCAGCGAGGAGACGTGGACGCCGTTCATCTCCATGCCCGCGTAGGACAGGAAGTTGTTGACGATGAGGACGAGGCTGGCGAGTCCGGTCCACGGCGGGAGCCAGTGGTCGGCGCTCATGGGCTGGGCGGAGGGGTTGCCCTGGCCGAGGAAGACGATGCCGAGGACGACGAGGAGCACGCCGGGGATCAGGGTGCCGACGATCAGGCCGAAGGAGGACAGGCCGGCGATCGTCTTCGTGCCGCGCGAGGAGATCCAGACCCCGGACCAGTAGATGACGACGATGACGATGGCGACGTAGAGCCCGTTCTCCGCGAGGGAGGGGTCGATGACGTACGCGAAGGTCGAGGCGACGTACGCGAGCAGGCTCGGGTAGTACGCGATGGTCATGGCGAACTGGCACCAGACGGCGAGGAAGCCGAGGGGCTTGCCGAGGGCCTCGCTGACCCAGCGGTAGATGCCGCCGGACCAGCCGGAGGCGAGCTCGGCGCCGACGAGGGCGGTGGGCAGCAGGAAGACGAGGGCGGGGAGCAGGTAGAGGAAGATCGCGGCGAGTCCGTAGATGGCCATGGACGGCGAGGGCCGCAGGCTGGCGACGGACGCGGTGGTCATGAAGGCCAGCGTCAGCCAGGAGATGAACTGCTTCCTGGTGCCGTCGTCCGGTGGTGCCGCGGTGTCGGTCGCGGTGGGCCGTGCCGACTCTGCCGGTTCGTCAGTGGTCGTCATGGGGCCATGATCAGCGGGGTGCGGCCGCCCCGCATGTCGGCGGCCGGGACACGGCTCGTCCGTATCCCAGGACATAGCGTCGGTCTGACGATTACACTGGGCGGGTGCCTCAACTACGCCTCGCACTGAATCAGATCGACTCGACCGTCGGAGACCTCGCCGGGAACGCCGAGGCGATCGTGCACTGGACCCGGCACGCCGCCGGGCAGGGCGCGCATCTCGTCGCGTTCCCCGAGATGGTGCTGACCGGCTATCCCGTCGAGGACCTCGCGCTGCGCTCCTCCTTCGTCGAGGCGTCCCGGACGGCCCTGCGCGGGCTCGCCCGGCGCCTCGCGGACGAGGGCTTCGGGGAGCTGCCGGTCGTCGTCGGCTACCTCGACCGCTCCGAGCGGGCCGCGCCGCGCCTCGGCCGGCCCGCCGGGTCCCCGGAGAACGCCGCCGCCGTCCTGTACGGCGGCGAGGTGGCGCTGCGCTTCGCCAAGCACCACCTGCCGAACTACGGCGTCTTCGACGAGTACCGCTACTTCGTGCAGGGCGACACCCTGCCGGTGGTCCGCGTCCACGGCGTCGACGTGGCCCTGGCGATCTGCGAGGACCTCTGGCAGGACGGCGGCCGGGTGCCGGCGGCGCGCAGCGCCGGGGCCGGGCTGCTGCTCTCGGTCAACGCCTCGCCGTACGAGCGGAACAAGGACGACACGCGCCTCGAACTGGTCCGCAAGCGGGCCCAGGAGGCCGGGTGCGTCACCGCGTACCTGGCGATGACGGGCGGTCAGGACGAGCTGGTCTTCGACGGCGACTCGATCGTCGTGGACGCGGCCGGCGAAGTGATCGCGCGCGCACCGCAGTTCGTGGAGGGCAGCGTGATCCTCGACCTGGAGCTGCCGGCGGCCTCGGCGGACGCCCCCGAGGGCCTGGTGGACGACGGGCTGCGGATCGACCGGGTGGTGCTCTCCGAGGAGCCGCTGCCCGCGTACGAGCCGGAGCTGACGGGCGGTTACGCGCACCGGCTCGACGACGACGAGGAGGTGTACTCGGCGCTGGTGATCGGGCTGCGGGCGTACCTCGCGAAGAACGGCTTCCGTTCGGTCCTCATCGGCCTGTCCGGCGGCATCGACTCGGCGCTCGTCGCGGCGATCGCCTGCGACGCGCTCGGCGCGGACCGGGTCCACGGCGTGTCGATGCCCTCGAAGTACTCCTCCGACCACTCGCGCGGCGACGCGGCCGAACTGGCCCGCCGGACCGGGCTGCACTTCCGCACCGTGTCGATCGAGCCGATGTTCGACGCGTACATGGGGGCGCTCGGGCTCACCGGGCTCGCCGAGGAGAACCTCCAGTCGCGGCTGCGCGGCACGACGCTGATGGCGCTCTCCAACCAGGAGGGCCACCTCGTCCTCGCGCCCGGCAACAAGTCCGAGCTGGCGGTGGGCTACTCGACGCTGTACGGCGACTCCGTCGGCGCCTTCGGCCCCATCAAGGACGTCTACAAGTCGGACGTCTTCCGCCTCGCGCGCTGGCGCAACCGGGCGGCCGAGGAGCGCGGCCAGACCCCGCCGATCCCGGAGAGCTCGATCACCAAGCCGCCCAGCGCCGAACTGCGCCCCGGCCAGGTCGACACGGACTCGCTGCCGGACTACGAGGTCCTGGACGCGGTCCTCGCGCTGTACGTGGACCGCGACCGGGGCCGGGACGCCATCGTGGCCGCCGGGTTCGACGAGGAGCTGGTGACGCGGACGCTGCGGATGGTGGACACGGCGGAGTACAAGCGGCGCCAGTACCCGCCGGGCACCAAGATCTCCGCGAAGGGCTTCGGCAAGGACCGGCGCCTGCCGATCACGAACCGCTGGCGGGAGACGACCTGAGGCCGGGCCTCAGAGCTTCACCCGGGCGGCGAGCGGCAGATGGTCGCTCGCCGTCCGCGGCAGCGCCCAGGAGGACATCGGCTCCACGCCCTTGACCATGATCTGGTCGATGCGGGCCATCGGGAACGAGGCCGGCCAGCTGAAGCCGAAGCCGTCGCCCGCCGCGCCCTGGGTGGACCGCAGCTGCGAGGTGACGGCGTTGAGGGCGCGGTCGTTCATGGTGCCGTTGAGGTCGCCGAGGAGGACGATCCGCTCGTGCCGGTCCTTGGAGATGGCCTCGCCGAGGGCGTTGGCGCTGGTGTCGCGCTGGTTGGCGGTGAAGCCGGCGTTCAGCTTGACCCGTACGGAGGGCAGGTGGGCGACGTACACGGCCACCTCGCCCTTCGGGGTGACGACCGAGGCGCGCATGGCGCGGGTCCAGCCCAGGCGGATGTCGACGGGCTGCGCGGCGCGCAGCGGCAGCTTGCTCCAGAGCCCGACGGTGCCCTGGACGGAGTGGTACGGGTAGGCCTCGGCGAGGCCCTTCTCGTAGACCGGGACCATGTCGCCCTTCAGCTCCTCCAGGGCGAGCACGTCGGCGCCGGAGGCGGCGAGCGCGCGGGCCGTGCCCTCGGGGTCGGCGTTCTCGGCGTTCACGTTGTGCGTGGCGACGGTCAGGTCGCCGCCCGGGGCCGACTTGTCGGCGACGAGACCGCCGAAGAGGTTGAGCCACACCACGGCCGGCAGCAGCAGGGCGATCAGCGCGGTGGCCGAGCGGCGCAGGAGGGCGAGCACGAACAGGAGCGGCACGAAGAGGCCGAGCCAGGGCAGGAAGGTCTCGGTGAGGCTGCCCAGGTTGCCGATCCGGTTGGGGATGTCGGAGTGGAACACCATGAGCAGGGTCAGTGCCACGGCGGCCACGGCGAGCAGGATGCCTCTGCGCCAGATCCCCCGGTCGTGGCGGAGCCCGCGGAGCGCGGTCCGGAACCGGGACCGGGAACGTCCGTTCCCCGCGCCGTAGGGGTCGGTCTCCGTCATGTCCACCCGCGCCATCGCACTGTCCTCACTGCCTTGCCGTCGTGCCGTACTGCTGTCCCGCTCGGTGACCCGACGTCGACACTAGGCGATGACGGGTCCGTCGTACTCCCCGAGGGACGACACGGGCGCGTGGCGGGTTCCTGCTGGTGGCGCGGGCGGGCAGGCTGTGACAGAACGCGCACATTCGTACGGTTCAGGGGCGGGGGCGCATGCCCTCCATGACGGCGTCGACGACCCGCTCGGCGAGACCGGGGTCCAGGTCGGAGCCGGGCCGGATGACGGTGCGCAGGAGCAGGGGGCCGGTGAAGAGGTCGTGGGCGAACTCGACGTCGAGGTCGTCGCGGATCTCCCCCAGCTCCATGCCGCGCCGCACGGTGTCGAGGCCGAGGCGGCGGCGCGGTTCGATGACGGTGTTCTGGTAGGCCTCCCACAGCTTGGGATAGGCCTGCATCTGCGAGAACACGTTGTGGAGCAGGGCGGAGGACCGCTTGGCGAGGCCGCGCTGCCGCAGCATCTCCAGGAGCATGACGAGGTCGTCCCGGACGGAGGTGCCGGTGAGCACCGGGTCCGGGGTTCGAGGAGCGGAGCAGCTCGACGAAGAGCTCCTCCTTGCCGGGCCAGCGCCGGTAGATGGTGGCCTTGCCGACGCCGGCGGTGCGGGCGATCCGCTCGATGGACAGCTCGGTGAGCGGCACGCCCTCCTCCAGGAGGCCGACGACCGCCTCGAAGATCGCCTGCTCCACCGCCTCGGACCGCGGCCGCCCCGGCGGGCGCCACCGGCTCGGCGTCCTGGGATTCGGATTTCCCGCTGTCCTGCAGGGACACGTGCGCTCCCTCTCTGGTCCGGCTCATACCTGTCCCCTGATTCTCTCGCGACCTCGCCACCGCCCCCGTCGTGGGCGATCGTTCCGTCCCGCGGGACGACCGCCCACACGGGCAGCGGGCGCGGGCTAGCCCGCCGAGGCCCCGTCCCGGCCCGGACGCCCGGAAGGAAGGCGGCGACGACCCCGCGCCGACCAGCGCGATCGCCGCCGAGGCCAGCGCCGTGACGTGCATCGCGTCCAGGAAGGCCGTGTACGCGGGGGCGATGAGCTCCTTCCCCGCCGGACCCAGCTTCGCGGCGATCGCGAGCGTCGCCTCGACGGACTCGCCGGCCGTGTCGCGCAGGGCCGCCGGGACGCCGCCCAGGTGCCCTCGATCTCGCCCCGGTACGTGGAGGAGAGCACCGAGCCGAGGACGGCCACGCCCAGCGCGCCGCCGACCTGCCGGAAGGTGTTGTTGATCGCGGAGCCGGAGCCCGCCTTCTCGCGGGGCAGCGCCTGCATGATCGAGACGGTGACCGGCGGCATGATGTGCGCCATGCCCGCGCCCTGGAGGAAGAAGACGACCTCAGGACCCAGACGGGGGTGTCGGCCTCGAAGGTGGCGAAGGCCGCGAGGCCCGCGGCGACGAGCAGCATGCCGGCGGTGCAGACCGCCCGCGCGCCGAAGCGCTCGACGACGAGCCGGGCCCGGGGCGCGAAGACCATCTGCGCGACGGCGAGCGGCAGGATGAGCAGCCCGGACTCCAGCGCGCTGTAGCCGCGGACGCTCTGCAGGTAGAAGGCAGAGAAGAACGTGACGCCCATGAGGGCGAAGAAGACGAGCGCGATGGCGGCGACGGCCGCCGCGAACGCGGGCTTCCTGAAGAGCGCCATGTCGATGGCCGGGTGGTCGCTGCGCCGCTCGTGGAGGACGAAGCCGACGAGGACCGCGAGGCCGCCGAGGACGGGCGCGAGGACGGTCACGTCGGTGAAGGAGGCCAGTTCGCCGCCGTGGATGATCCCGTACACGAGGAGGACGAGTCCGACGACGGAGAGCAGCACGCCGGGTATGTCGACGCGGCCGGGGCGGGGGTCCCGGAGTCGGGCACGAGCCACAGCATCAGGGCGAGGGCGAGCAGCACCACGGGCACGTTGACGAGGAAGATCGATCCCCACCAGAAGTGCTCCAGGAGGATGCCTCCGGTGATGGGGCCGATGGCGATGGCGAGGCCGACGCTGCCGGCCCAGATGCCGATGGCCTTGGGCTGCTCGTCGCGCTCGAAGACGTTCATGAGGACGGCGAGCGTCGAGGGCATGACGAAGGCGGCGCCGAGGCCCATGACGGCCCGGTAGGCGATGAGCTCGCCCGGGGAGCCGGAGAAGGCGGCGAGGGCGGAGCCGATGCCGAAGACGGTGATGCCGAAGAGCAGCACCTTCTTGCGGCCGAGGCGGTCGCCGAGCAGGCCGGAGGTGAAGAGGAGTCCGGCGAAGACGAGCGTGTAGGAGTTGATGGACCACTCCAGCTCGCTCTGGGTGGCGCCGATGCCGGTGGGCGCGGGAGCGGCGATCGTCTTGACCGCGACGTTCAGGATCGAGTTGTCGAGGACGACGATCAGGAGGCTGAGCATGAGGACGCCGAGGACGGCCCAGCGACGCCGGTGGACGGCTTCGGGGACGCGGGGCCCGGCGGGTGGGGCGAGTGCGGTGGACTGCTGTGACATGACGATCAGACTAAAGCCATTTCGATACGAGACCGTCTCGTATCGAAAACGCTGAGGAAGTCTTTACGTTGCGGCGGTGTGAACAGCGCCACTCCGGCCCACTTCCCCGCCCGCCCGGCGAAGTGCCACCATGGATGTGGTCCGGGGACGCCACAGGGCGCCTCGAGATGACACAACAGAGGAGCCGTTCACCATGACGCTTCAGGCTGCCCAGAAGACGCCCGCCGACAGCAGCAAGGCGCTGTACGGGGGGAAGGGCACCCGCCGCATCACCGTCCACGACATCGCCGCCGCCAAGGTCCGCGGTGAGAAGTGGCCCATGCTCACCGCCTACGACGCGATGACCGCCTCCGTCTTCGACGAGGCCGGCATCCCGGTGATCCTCGTCGGCGACTCGATGGGCAACTGCCACCTCGGCTACGACACCACCGTGCCCGTCACGATGGACGAGATGACCCTGCTCTCCGCCGCCGTCGTCCGGGGCACCAAGCGCGCCCTCGTCGTCGGCGACCTGCCCTTCGGCTCGTACCAGGAAGGGCCCGTCCAGGCCCTGCGCAACGCCACCCGGCTCGTCAAGGACGCGGGCGTCGGCGCGATCAAGCTGGAGGGCGGCGAGCGCTCGCTGCCGCAGACCGAACTGCTCGTCCAGGCCGGCATCCCCGTCATGTCCCACCTGGGGCTCACCCCGCAGTCCGTGAACACCATGGGCTACCGGGTGCAGGGCCGCTCCGACGAGGCCGCCCACCGCCTGCTCAGCGACGCCAAGGCCGCGCAGGACGCGGGCGCCTTCGCCGTCGTCCTGGAGCTCGTCCCGGCCGAGCTGGCCGCCGAGGTCACCCGCTCCCTGCACATCCCGACCATCGGCATCGGCGCCGGTGCCGGCACCGACGCGCAGGTCCTCGTCTGGACCGACATGGCCGGCCTGACCGGCGGCAAGGTGCCGCGCTTCACCAAGCAGTACGCCAACCTCCGCGAGACGCTCGGCGACGCCGCCCGCGCCTTCGCCGAGGACGTCAGCGGCGGGGCGTTCCCCGCCGAGGAGCACACCTTCCACTAGGCACGCGAAGCCACTGCGGCACCTCCGACAGCCCGCCGACATCCCCCATCGGCGGGCTGTCGGTCGTCTGTCGGGGATTGTCGGTGGCGCCCTGTTCCATGGTGGACATGACGCGATCACACACCAACGCCGTCGAGGTCCGGGGCCTCGTGAAGCACTTCGGCGCGACGAAGGCCCTCGACGGGGTCGACCTGGACGTCCGGGAGGGCACCGTCCTCGGGGTCCTCGGGCCCAACGGCGCCGGCAAGACCACCCTCGTCCGCTGTCTGTCCACCCTCCTCGTCCCGGACGCCGGGACCGCCGTCGTCGCCGGTTACGACGTGGTGCGGCACCCCCGCCAGCTGCGCCGCACCATCGGCCTCACCGGCCAGTACGCCTCGGTCGACGAGAAGCTGTCCGGCTGGGAGAACCTCTACATGATCGGGCGGCTGCTCGACCTCTCCCGCGCCGACGCCCGCCGCCGCGCCGACGAGATGCTGGAGCGCTTCTCCTCACCGAGGCCGCCAAGCGCCCGGCGATGAACTACTCCGGCGGCATGCGGCGCCGCCTCGACCTCGCCGCCTCGATGATCGGCCGGCCCGCCGTCCTCTACCTGGACGAGCCGACCACCGGCCTCGACCCCCGCACCCGCAACGAGGTGTGGGACGAGGTGCAGCGGATGGTCTCCGAGGGCGCGACCGTCCTGCTCACCACCCAGTACATGGAGGAGGCGGAGCAGCTCGCGAGCGAGCTGACCGTCATCGACAAGGGCAAGGTCATCGCCAAGGGCGGGGTCGACGAGCTCAAGGCCAAGGTCGGCGGCCGGACCCTGAAGGTCCGCCCCGTGGACCCGGCGCAGCTGCCCGCCATGGCCGCCGCGCTCCGCGAGACCGGCCTCGACGGGGTCGCCGGCTCGACCGTCGTGCCCGACGAGGGCGTGCTGTACGTGCCGATCCTCGCCGACGAGCAGCTGACGGCCGTCGTGGGCCTGCTCGGCACGCGCGGCTTCGGCATCGCCCACATCGGCACCCACCTGCCCAGCCTGGACGAGGTGTTCCTCGCGATCACCGGCCAGAAGACCGCCGACGCCGAGCTTCCCGACGCGAGCACCGAGGAGGTCGCCGCATGAGCACGACCACTGTCACCAAGTCCCCCGCCCAGAGCGGCGGTTCCCGCCCGGCCGCGCCCGCACCGCGCCCGGCGCGGAGGGCCGGATCGGCCTGCGGGCCAACCTGCGCCACATCGGCGCCCTGGCCCGGCGCAACGCCCTCCAGATCAAGCAGGACCCGGAGTCGATGTTCGACGCCGTCCTGATGCCGATCATCTTCATCCTGCTGTTCGTGTACGTCTTCGGCGGCGCCATCGCCGGCAAGGGCAACAACGACGTCTACGTGAACTACGTGACGCCCGGCCTGATGGCCATGATGGGCATGAACATCGCGATGGGCGTCGGCACCGGCATCAACGACGACTTCAAGAAGGGCGTCATGGACCGGTTCCGGACCATGCCGATCGCCCGCTCCTCGGTCCTCATCGCCAAGATCGTCGTCGAGGTGGGCCGGATGCTCATCGCCACCGCGATCCTGCTCGGCATGGGCTTCCTGCTCGGTCTGACGATCCACACCTCGGTCCTGCACCTCCTCGCCGCGATCGGTCTGTCGATGGTCTTCGGCGCCGCCCTGATGTGGATCTTCATCCTGCTCGGCCTCACCATGAAGACGGCCCAGGCCGTCCAGGGCGTGGCCATGCTCGTCCTGATGCCGCTCCAGTTCGGTTCCTCGATCTTCGCCCCGCCGACGACGATGCCCGGCTGGCTGCAGACCTTCACCGACTACAACCCGCTGTCCAACCTCGCCGACGCCGCCCGTCACCTCATCAACGGCGGCCCGGTCGCCCACTCGGTGTGGATGACCCTCGGCTGGTCGGTCGCCATCACGGTGGTCATGGCGCCGCTCGCGGTCGCCAAGTTCCGCAAGAAGACCTGAGTCCCGACCGGGGATCATGACTCGGCGCGCTCACTGATCGCGTCGGCGGCGCGACCGAGCAGGGCGGCGGCCTCTTCCCGAGAGAGGCCGCCGCCTTCCGCGTACGCCCCCTCGAACTCCCCGTCCGTCAGGGCCGACCGGGTCAGTTCCGTGGCCCGCGCCCTGTTCTCCCGCTCCATGGGCGGCGGCAGGTGACCGGGCGGCAGCAGCCCTCGTACGCGCCGAGCAGCACGGCGGCGGTACGGGCCGAAGGGCCGCCGAGCCCGGCGAGCGCCCAGGCGGCGCTGATCAGATGGACCGCCGGCATCTGCGGGGCGACCATCAGCGACAGGGCCCCGAGGGAGCGCTCGTACGCCCGCCGCGCCAGGTCGAACGCCGCCTCGTACCGCTCTTCGAGGTCGAATACCCAGGCCAGGCTGCCGAGCGTGAAGCCCTCGAAGATGGAGAGGGTCTCGGAGCCGAACTCGTCGAGCAGCCGCTCCAGGTGCACCCGGGCCTCGGCCGTCCGGCCGGTCCGGGCGAGCAGCAGCGCCAGGAAGATCCGGGCCGCGAGCATCGGCTCGTGGCCCCGGCCGTGCTCGCCCTCCACCACCTCGCGCAGGATCCGCTCCGCCTCCTCGCCGCGGCCGGTCTCGATCAGCATGTCGGCGTACCGGGCGCGCAGCAGGGCCATCTGGGACTGGGCGCCGATCCGTTCCGCGTACGCGATGGCGTCGGCGTAGTCCTGGGCGGCGCCCTCGAATTCGAGCCTCCGCTCCGGGCCTCGGCGCGCGCGGACAGCGACTCGGCCGCGCCCCAGGCGTCCCCGAGGCGGACGAAGATCTCCAGGCTCTCCTCGGCGTCGGCGCTCGCCCGCTCGGCCAGGTCGGACCGGTTGGCGCGCATGTTGGCGCGCAGCTGGAGGGCGTTGGCGAGCTCCCAGTCGTAGCCGTAGCGGCGGCAGGCGGCGACGTGCGCCTCCAGGGCCGCGCCCATCCGGCCCGGTTCGGCGATGAGGAGGACGGCGAAGACCGCGAAGGAGCCGGGCAGCCGGCAGGTCTGCGGGAGCCCGGGGCGTAGACCTCGTTGATCCGGCGCAGCCGCTTCAGCCCTCCGGGGTGGTCCAGCGGCCGGTCTCGTGGTCCATGTTGAGCAGCTCGATCAGCCGCACCCCGCGCCGGGCCTCCCAGCGCTGCTCCTCGGAGAGCGGCGGCGGCCCGGCGGTGCACGGCTCGTACAGCGGTACGACGGGGCGGCGGGCGTCCCGAAGGGTCGGGGCCGAGCGCGACGACGGACTCCGCCCAGTGCAGGGCGTCGCCGCGCAGGTCCCGCATCTGCCAGTACCAGAGCAGCGAGTGGACGATGACCAGCGCCTCGTCCTCGTCGCGGGCGTCGACGGCCCGGCGCAGGGCGGTGCGGATGTTGCCGTACTCGGTGCCGAGGCGGGCGATGGCGGCGGCCTGGCCGGAGCCGCGCAGCTCGGGGTCGGTGCGGCGGGCGAGTTCGCGGTAGTGCGTGAGGTGCCGGCGCTCGGTGGCGTCCCGCTCCCCCGCCTCGTCGAGCCGTTCGGCGGCGTATTCGGCGACGGTCTCCAGGAGCCGGTAGCGCATGCCGGTCTCGGCGGGGGCGGCGACGACGAGGGACTTGTCGACGAGCGCCCCGAGCACGTCGAGCACCGGGGTCGCGTCCCCGCGCACACCGCCTCCGCCGCCTCCAGGTCGCAGCCGCCGGTGAAGACGGACAGGCGGCGCAGGACGGCGCGTTCGGCCCCGTCGAGGAGGTCCCAGGACCAGTCGACGACCGCGCGCAGGGTCTGCTGGCGGGGCAGGACGGTCCGGGCGCCGGAGGTCAGGAGCCGGAAGCGGTCGTCGAGGCGGTCCGCGATCTGGCGCAGGGTCAGCATCCGCAGCCGGGCGGCCGCCAGCTCGATCGCCAGCGGCAGGCCGTCGAGGCGCCGCACGACCTCGCCCGCGGCCACCGGGTCGTCCTCGGTCCGGAAGCCCGGACGGACCGCGGCGCCCCGCTCCCCGAGCAGCCGCAGCGCCATCCCGTCGGGCAGCGGGCCCAGCGGCCGGATCGTCTCCCCGGGGACGCCGAGGGGCTCCCGGCTGGTGGCGAGGACCCGGAGCTCCGGGCAGCGGGCGAGGAGGGTCTCGGCGAGTTCGGCGGCCGCGCCGACGAGGTGCTCGCAGTTGTCGAGGAGGAGCAGCATGCGGCGCCCGGCGCAGTGCTCGACGAGCCGGGCGACGGGGTCGCCGCCGCCGCGCAGTTCCTCGGCTCCGGCGCCGCGCAGCACGGTCTCGCGGGCGCCGACGGCGGCGAGGACCGCCTCGGGACGGCCTCCGGGTCCCGTACGGGCGCGAGTTCCGCCACCCAGGCGCCGTCCGGCCAGTCCGCGGTGCCCCGCTCGGCCGCCTCCTGCGACAGCCGGGTCTTCCCGGCGCCGCCGGGCCCGAGCAGCGTCACGAGCCGCGCGCCGCGCAGGTCGTCCCGTACGAGGGCGATCTCCTCGTCGCGCCCGACGAAGCTGGTGAGCCGCGCGCGCAGGTTGCCCCGGGCGGGCCGGGGCTTCGGGGCGAGGAGCTCCGCGTGCAGGGCGCGCAGGGCGGGTGAGGGGTCGGTGCCGAGGGCGGTGGCGAGGGCGCGGCGGACCGTCTCGTACGCGTCGAGGGCCTCGGCCTCCCGGCCGGTGTCCCGCAGGGCGCGGATCCGGAGCGCCTGGAGCGGCTCGTCCAGCGGGTGGTCGGCGCAGAGGGCGGTGAGCTCGGGAGGGCGGCGGGCGCCTCGCCGAGGGCGAGGGCCGCGTCGAGCCCGGCCCGGCGGGCGTCGAGCCGCCGGGCCTCCCAGCGGGCGGCCTCCGCCTCCCGGTCCGGCAGGTCGGCGAGGGCGGGCCCGCGCCACAGCCCGAGGGCCTCGTCGAGCAGGGCGGCGGCCCGGCCCGGGTCCCCGGCCCCGAGCGCGGCCACCCCTCGGCGGCGAGCCGCTCGAACCGGCGGGCGTCCACGTCCTCGGCCCGCGCGTCCAGCCGGTAGCCCCCTCCACGGAGACCACCCGCTCCCGCCCGATGACCCTGCGCAGCCGCCCCACCAGCGCCTGGAGCGCCGCCGGCGCGTCGGCGGGCGGCTCGTCGCCGTGCCACACCTCGTCCACCAGGTCCGCCACGGGAACGGTCCGCCCCGCCCTCAGCACGAGGACGGTGAGCAGCGCACGGAGCCGGGGCCGCCGACGCTCAGGTCGGTGCCGTCGGGGTACGGGCGAGGGTCGGCCCGAGCACGGAGTAACGCACGCCCCCCATTCTCCGCGAGCCCGGCCCGGAGCCCCACGCCGGGCGGTGCGCCCCCGCCGTGCGGAACTCGCCCCGGGGCCCGGTACGTTTCCCGGGCACCAGTCCTCCGTCCCCTGGGAGCCCCCGCGATGACCACCGCCGCCACCCGGCGCCACGAACGGCGGATCAGTCCCGTCTTCCTGGCGATCCTCGCCGTCATGGCCGTCACGGGCTGGGCGGTGTGGACGGACTTCGCCGCCCTGCCGGGGCTGGCGGTGTTCCTGTTCGTGACCTCGGCGTGGGTGGTGTCGCTGTGCCTGCACGAGTACGCGCACGCGAGGACCGCCCTGTACGGCGGGGACGTCACCGTGGGCGCGAAGGGCTATCTGACGCTGAACCCGCTGGCGTACACGCACGCCGTGCTGAGCGTCGTCCTGCCGGTGCTGTTCGTGATCATGGGCGGGATCGGTCTGCCGGGCGGTGCGGTCTTCATCGAGCAGGGGCGGATCGAGGGCCGCTGGAAGCACAGCCTGATCTCGGCGGCGGGCCCCCTGGCCAACGTGCTGTTCGCGCTCGTCTGCACGGCGCCGTTCTGGCTGGGCGCGCTCGACGGGGTGCCGTTCGCCTTCCAGTTCGCGCTGGCGTTCCTGGCGTTCCTCCAGGTGACGGCCGCGCTGCTGAACCTGCTGCCGGTCCCGGGGCTCGACGGCTACGGGGTGGTGGAGCCCTGGCTGTCGTACCGGGTGAAGCGGCAGATCGAGCCGTACGCGCCGTACGGCTTCTTCATCGTGATCGCGCTGCTGTTCGTGCCGGCGGTCAACGACGCCTTCTTCGACGCGATCGACGCCCTGATGCGGTCCCTCGGGGTGCCGGAGGTCAGCCGGTACTGCGGTTCGCAGCTGTTCCGGTTCTGGGAGGCGGCCCCGGAGCTCTGCCGGGTCTAGCCCTGGGCGGTGGCCTTCTCGGCCTTCGCGCGGCGGATGTAGTACCAGGCCATGTTGGAGGAGAGGCCCGCGAGGAGGACCCAGACCACGCCCAGGAAGTTGCCCTGGACGAAGGAGACGACCGCGGCGGCGACGGCCAGGGCGCAGACCACGAGGGCGTAGAGGGCGAGGCGGGGCATGGGGTCGGCTCCTGTCGGGCGGTACGGCTGATGCTGCCCGTCCAGTGTCCCCCATGCCCCGGTCCGCGACGGTACCGGCTCGGATGTCGGCCCGGAGGCCGGCCCGGAAGCCGGCTCGGAAGCCGGTTCGGACGTCGGCTCAGATGTCGGTGACCCGCAGGCCCGCGTGGGCCTTGTAGCGGCGGTTCACGGAGATCAGGTTCGCGACGAGCGACTCGACCTGGTGGGCGTTGCGCAGCCGCCCGGCGAAGACGCCGCGCATGCCGGCGATGCGGCCGGCGAGGGCCTGGACGATCTCGACGTCGGCGCGCTCCTCGCCGAGGACCATGACGTCCGTGTCGATCTCCTCGATGGAGGTGTCCTTGAGGAGGACCGCGGAGAGGTGGTGGAAGGCGGCGGCGACCCGGGAGTCGGGGAGGAGCGCGGCGGCCTGCTCGGCGGCGGAGCCCTCCTCGGGCTTGAGGGCGTAGGCGCCCTTCTTGTCGAAGCCGAGCGGGTTGACGCAGTCCACGACGAGCTTCCCGGCGAGCTCCTCGCGCAGGGACTCCAGGGTCTTGGCGTGGCCCTCCCACGGGACGGCGACGATGACGACGTCGCTGCGGCGGGCGGTCTCGGCGTTGTCGGCGCCCTCGACGCCGTGGCCGATCTCGGCGGCGACGTCCCGCGCGCGCTCGGCGGCGCGGGATCCGATGATCACCTGCTGGCCGGCCCTGGCGAGCCGGTAGGCGAGGCCGCGGCCCTGGTCGCCGGTGCCGCCGAGGACGCCGACGACGAGTCCGGAGACGTCGGGGAGGTCCCAGGGGTCCTTGGGGCGGGCTTGCTCTCAGTCGTAGTCATGGCCCCGACATTACCGACCGGTCGGGCCGGTCAGGACGTCCTCGGGACTACCAGCGGGCGGCGGCGGGGCCGTCAGCCGGTCGGCGAGGCCCGAGAGCCGGTCCTGGAGGCGGCGGCCGCCGCGCGGGGACGGCAGGCTGTTCTCGCCGCCGCCGCGCTCACCAGGTGCTGCACCGTGTCCAGGTCGACCCCGGCGTCCTGCGTCACGCTGAGCGTCTCGTGCGCCAGGCCCCCGACCTCCGCGTCGCCGCCGTCGAGCGCGAGCACGGTCGCCCCGCGCGCCGGGCGTCGTGCACCCGCTGGAGCAGCCCGGCGCCCGGCCGCTCCGGCGCCACCATGAGCAGGGTCGCCCCGCGCCCGGCGGCCTCCAGGCGGCCGAGGCCGACCGCGAGGTGCGCCGGGTCGCCGGGCCGCACCCGGTGCCGCACGAGGGTCGGCGCCAGCTCCGGCAGCCCCGACCAGGCGGACTCGTCGACGAGGTGGGCCGCCAGGTGCCAGGGCTCGTACTCCTCGGTGCCGACCAGGAGCAGGCCGCCCCGGTGCGGTACGACGGAGGACCGGAGCGCGCCCGCGAACCGGCGGGCCGCCCGGGCCACTCCGTCCCGGCGAGCACTTCCCGCAGCAACGCGACCCGTACGGCATCCATGGGCCCGCATCCTGCCCGAGCCGGGGCCCGCGCGCGGGCGATCGGGGAGCTTCCACCCGTACGGGAACGGGCGCGGCGCCCGTAATTCGGTTGCCGTCCCCGTCCGGCCCTCGGAGCATGGCCTCTCGTGTCCTCCGCTCTGTCCAGGCTCTCCGCCCTGCTGCCCGATCTCGCGCCCTGGCGTTCCTCCGGCGACTTCCGGCTCCTGTGGGTGCAGGGGCTCGTCACGTACTTCGGCAGCGCGATGGCGATGATCGCCCTGCCGCTCCAGATCAAGGAGCTGACGGGTTCGCCGCTCGCGGTCGGCGCGATGGGCGCGGTCGAGCTGGTGCCGCTCGTGGTGTTCGGCCTGTACGGCGGGGCGCTCGCGGACGCGGTCGACCGGCGGAAGGTGATCCTCGGGACGGAGGCGGGCCTCGGGCTGCTCGCCCTCCTGCTGCTGCTGAACGCGCTGCTGCCGGAGCCGATGCTCTGGCCGCTGTACGTGGTCGCGGCCGGGGTGTCGGCGCTCGCGGGGCTCCAGCGTCCCGCGCTCGACTCGCTGCTCGCCCGGATCGTGCCGCACGACCAGCAGACCGCGGCGGCCGCGCTGAACTCGCTGCGCTGGCAGATCGGCGCGATCGCCGGCCCGGCGGTCGCGGGCCTGGTGGTGGCGTACGCGGGTCACGCGCCCGCGTACGGGGCGACGGCCGTCTGTTTCGCGGTCTCGGTCCTGATGTGCCGCCGCCTCTCCCGGCTCCGCCCGCGCACGACGCGGAGAAGCCCTCGCTGCGGGGCATCGCGGAGGGCGCCCGGTACGCCTGGTCGCGGCCGGTGCTGCTCGGCACGTACGTGGTCGACCTGGCGGCGATGTTCTTCGCCTTCCCGAACACGATCTTCCCGTTCCTCGCGGACGAGCTGGACGCGGACTGGTCGCTCGGCCTGATGTACGCGGCGGGCTCGGCCGGCTCGCTCGTCATCGGTCTGACCAGCGGCTGGACCTCGAAGGTGCGGCGGCACGGGCTGCTCGTGGCGGCGGCGCGGCGGGCTGGGGCCTGGCGATCGCGGCGGCGGCTGGTTCGGGAACGTGTGGGTGGTGCTGCTGTGCCTGGCCTTCGCGGGCGCGGGCGACATGCTGAGCGGTCTGGGGCGCGCCACGATCTGGAACCAGACGATCCCGGAGGAGCTGCGGGGCGGCTCGCCCGGCATCGAGGTGCTCTCGTACAGCGTGGGCCCGCAGCTGGGCCAGGTCCGGGCGGGCGCGATGGCCGGCTGGACCGGCACGCGGGCGGCCGTCTGGACGGGGGCGTGGCGTGCGTCGCCTCGGTGGGGCTGCTCTGCCTGGCGCTGCCGAAGCTGCTCACGTACGACTCCGCCACGGACGAGGACTCGCTGCGCCGCAAGGCCAGCAGGAGGCCGCCCTGCGGGAGACCAGCGGGGCCGCCGGGACCGCCTGAGCGGCCCCGCCGCCCTGGGCCCCGCGCCGCTACTCCTCCGGCGTCGCGTCCTTCCCCGTGGTCTCGTGCCAGCGGGGGTCCGTCTCCCATTCCAGGTTCCGCTCGCGGGCGGTCTCCATGGCGTGGGAGGCCTCCTCACGGCTGGCGTACGGGCCGAACCGGTTCTTCGCGGGGCACTCGGGTCCCTCTTCGACCTTCTTGTGCTCCAGGCAGTAGTACCACTCGCCCGGTTTGCCCGCGGTGCGCTTCTTGAACAGGGCCATCGTCTTCGGCTCCTTCCTTCGGGACCATGCTGCCCCAGACCCGGTCGTTAGACTCGCTGGCATGTCTGGCCAGTCGCTTCTCGTACCGGGGAGCTCTCCCCACCGCTCCGTCCGGGCTCCATCCGCCGTCCCGAGTACGTCGGGAAGCCCGCACCGACCCCGTACACGGGGCCCGAGGTGCAGGATTCCGACACCATCGAGCGGATGCGGATCGCCGGCCGCATCGCCGCGCGGGCGATGGAGGAGGCCGCCAAGCACATCGCCCCGGGGGTCACCACCGACGAGCTCGACCGGGTCGCGCACGAGTACATGTGCGACCACGGCGCCTATCCGTCCACGCTGGGCTACCGCGGCTTCCCGAAGTCGCTGTGCGCCTCGATCAACGAGGTCATCTGCCACGGCATCCCGGACTCCACCGTCCTGCGGGACGGCGACATCGTGAACCTGGACGTCACCGCGTACATCAACGGCGTCCACGGCGACAACAACGCCACCTACCTCTGCGGCGACGTCGACGAGGAGTCGCGGCTGCTCGTGGAGCGCACCCGGGAGTCCCTGAACCGGGCGATCAAGGCGGTGAAGCCGGGCCGCCAGATCAACATCATCGGGCGGGTCATCGAGTCGTACGCCAAGCGCTTCGGCTACGGGGTCGTGCGGGACTTCACCGGACACGGCATCAACTCGTCGTTCCACTCCGGCCTGATCGTCCCGCACTACGACTCGCCCCACCACACCACCGAGATCAAGGCCGGCATGACGTTCACGATCGAGCCGATGCTGACGCTCGGCACGCACGACTACGACATGTGGGACGACGGCTGGACCGTGGTGACCAAGGACCGGAAGCGGACCGCGCAGTTCGAGCACACGCTCGTGGTGACCGAGAACGGGGCGGAGATCCTCACGTTGCCCTGACCCCCGAAGTGGGTACCGTTTTACCGACAGGACGTCGGGAACCATTGACTTAGGTAAGCCTAAGTAGGCAGGATCGTCTCTGGTTCCCGTCCCATCGGTCCCGGAGGCACGCCTTGGACACGCCCTTCTCCACCCTGATCCGTACGGCCTCGCACGCGCAGCACACGGAGGCGGAGACCTCGTCGTTCATGGGCGACCTCCTGGGCGGGCGGCTGGCCGTCGACGCGTACGCGCGGTACACGGAGCAGCTCTGGTTCGTGTACCGGGCCCTGGAGGAGGGCGCCGAGTCGCTGCGCGAGGACCCGGTCGCGGGGCCGTTCATACGGCCCGAGCTGTTCCGCACGGCCGCCCTGGAGCAGGACCTCGCACATCTGCGCGGCCCGGACTGGCGCGCCGGGGTCTCCCCGCTGCCGGCCACCCTCGCCTACGCCGAGCGGGTCGCCGAGTGCGCCCGCGACTGGCCCGCCGGCTATGTGGCCCACCACTACACGCGCTACCTGGGCGATCTGTCGGGCGGTCAGATCATCCGCGACAAGGCGGAGCGGACCTGGGGCTTCGACCGCAAGGGCGACGGCGTCCGCTTCTACGTGTTCGAGGAGATCGGCAACCCGGCCGCCTTCAAGCGGGCGTACCGGGAGCTGCTCGACGGGGTGGACGCCGACGACCTGGAGAAGCAGCGGATCGTCGACGAGTGCAAGCGCGCCTTCGACTTCAACAGCGCGGTCTTCCGGGAGCTGGGCGGGGAGTTCTCCCTCAGCGCCTGAGCGCTCAGCGGACCATCGTCCCCTCCAGGCGGACCCGTCCGCCCAGTTCCACGATGCCGTCGGGGCCGGGGGCCGTGAGCAGCTGCGAGCCCCGGCCCTGCGTGATGTTCAGGGCCCGCCCCAGCTCCGCCGTGAGGAGCAGGGCCGCCGCGCCGGTCGCCTCGTCCTCGTCGATGCCGTCGCCGCGCCCCGGAAGCCCCGCGCCCGGACGCGGCCGGCGGCCTCCTCCCAGGCCCAGGCGTAGATCCACTCCCCCGGCTCCGGCACGTCGAGGGCCTCGACCTCGGCGACGGAGGCGTAGCGGCGCAGGGTGCGGGGCGGCACCCACTCGGCGCGCGCCTCGATCCAGGTGAACTCCCCGTCGCCGCGCACCCACACCTCTCCGGCCGGCGGGTGGACGACCTCCAGGTCGAGCAGCCAGGCGGTGCCGACGAGCGGGTGCCCGGCGAACGGCAGCCGCAGGCCGGGCGTGTAGATGTCGACGATCCCGCGCTCGGGGTCGTCGACGAACACCGTCTCGCTGAAGCCGAGCTCCTTGGCGAGCGCCTGCCGGGAGGACTCGTCCGGGTGGGTGCGGGCGTCCCGTACGACTCCGAGGCGGTTGCCGTACCGGCCGTCGCCCGCGCAGAAGACCCGGAGGACGTCGATGTCAGTGACGGTCGTGTTCATGGCGGAATTCAACCACTCGGGAAAGGCGGTCGCGGAGGACTCTCCTCCTCCGCTCCGACTCCCCACCGGCGCCGCGCCGACGCCGTGCCGACTCCCCACCGGCTTCGCACCCGCTTCGTACCTGCTTCGTACCGGCGAGTAGCGCCAATCGGGACATTCCACCCCGCTTGACTCTCCCTTGACCAATACATGAGGACCGCATGGAAACCTTGTGATCGCACTGTGTCCCCGGCGCCCGGCCTGAGAGCTGAATCACTGGACCAGTGGGTATTGCTGAGGTGAGCCTCAGTTAAGTTAGGTCCGCCTCAGCACCGTCCCCCGCGTTCCTGGAGTCCCCATGCGAGCCGTCCGTCTCTCCGTCGTCACCGCCGCCGCGACCGCGGCCGCTCTGACCGCCGTCACGGGCTGCGCCGAGAAAAGCGACTCCAAGGCGAACGACGACGCGATCACCGTCGTCGCCAAGGACGACTCCTGCGAGGTGTCGAAGAAGGAGTTCCCGGCCGGGCACGTGAAGCTGGCCGTCGAGAACCGCGGCTCCAAGATCACCGAGGTCTACGTCCTCTTCCCGGACGACCGGATCGTCACCGAGCGCGAGAACATCGGCCCCGGCACCAAGGTCACCATCACCGCCGAGTTCAAGTCCGGCGACTACTTCATCGCCTGCAAGCCCGGCATGAAGGGCGACGGCATCCGCCAGGCCGTCAAGGCCACCGGAGGCAAGGCCGCCGCCCGGCGCTCCCCCGAGATGGACGCCGCCGTCGCCGCCTACCGCCAGTACGTCCAGGCGCAGGCCGACGCGACCCTCCCCAAGTCGAAGGTCTTCACCGACGCCGTCCGCGCCGGTGACATCGAGGCCGCGAAGAAGGCCTACGCCGAGTCCCGCATCGGCTGGGAGCGCACCGAGCCGGTCGCCGAGTCCTTCGGCGACATCGACCCCAAGGTCGACGTCCGCGAGGACGGCCTGGAGGACGGCCAGGACCCGGCCAAGGACTGGACCGGCTGGCACCGCCTGGAGAAGGCGCTCTGGCACGACAAGAAGATCGGCGACCGCGAGAAGCAGCTCGCCGACCTCCTCGACAAGGACCTCGCCGACTGGCAGAAGCGGGTCGGCACGGCCGAGATCACCCCGACCTCCATGGCCAACGGCGCCAAGGAGCTCCTGGACGAGGTCGCCAAGGGCAAGGTCACCGGCGAGGAGGAGCGCTACTCGCACACCGACCTCGTCGACTTCAAGGCGAACGTCGAGGGCGCACAGAAGTCCTTCGACCTGCTCAAGCCGGTCGCCTCGAAGAACGACCCGAAGCTGGTCGCCGAACTCGACAAGCAGTTCGCCGCGCTGAACACGCTGCTCGACAAGTACCGCGCGGACAAGACGGGCTACGCCTTCACCTCGTACGAGAAGGTCGGCCAGGCCGACCGCAAGGAACTGTCCGACGGCGTCAACGCCCTGGCCGAGCCGCTCTCCAAGCTCGCCGCCGCGGTCGTGAAGTAACGGGGGACGGATCATGACCGACGAGACCACCACCACGGAGCAGGGCGCCGCGCCCTCCCGCCGCAAGGTCATGGGCTGGGGCGGGGCCGGGCTCGCGATCGGTGCCGCCGTGGCGGCGGCGCCGTCGCCCTGACCCGCGACGGCGACACCACCGCCCCGGTCGCCGACACCGGCGGGGCCGTGCCCTTCCACGGCGCGCACCAGGCGGCATCGCCACCGCCGTGCAGGACCGGCTGCACTTCGCGTCCTTCGACGTGAAGACGACGGACCGCGACGAGCTGATCGAGCTCCTCAAGGAGTGGACGCGGGCCGCCGAGCGGATGACGGCCGGCGCAGAGGTCGGCGAGGGCGCGTACGGCGGCCTGCCGGAGGCGCCGCCGGACGACACGGGCGAGGCCCTCGGCCTCAAGCCCTCCCGCCTCACCCTCACCATCGGCTTCGGCCCCTCGCTCTTCGACGGGCGCTTCGGGCTGAAGGACAAGCGGCCCGGGGCCCTGGTGGAGCTGCCCAAGTTCCCCGGCGACAACCTGGACCCGGCGCGCAGCGGCGGCGACCTGTGCGTGCAGGCCTGCGCGGACGACCCGCAGGTCGCCGTGCACGCCATCCGCAACCTCGCCCGGATCGGCTTCGGCAAGGTCGCGGTGCGCTGGTCGCAGCTGGGCTTCGGCAAGACGTCCTCGACGACCCCGGACGCCCAGACCCCGCGCAACCTCTTCGGCTTCAAGGACGGCACGCGGAACATCGCGGGCACCGAGACCGACCGGCTCGCGAAGCACGTGTGGGTCTCCGGCAAGGACGCCGAGGGCGCCGCGGCCTGGATGGACGGCGGCTCGTACCTCGTGGCCCGCCGCATCCGCATGAACATCGAGACCTGGGACCGCACTCCGCTCTCCGAGCAGGAGGACATCTTCGGCCGGGACAAGAAGGAAGGCGCTCCGGTCGGCAAGGCCAAGGAGCACGACGAGCCGTTCCTGAAGGCGATGAAGCCGACCTCGCACGTCCGGCTCGCCCACCCCGACAGCAACAACGGGGCGACGATCCTGCGTCGCGGCTATTCGTTCACGGACGGCACGGACGGCCTCGGCCGGCTCGACGCGGGCCTGTTCTTCCTGGCGTACATGAAGGACGTCCGCACGGGCTTCATCCCGGTGCAGACCCAGCTGTCCAAGCACGACGCGCTCAACGAGTACACCCAGCACGTGGGTTCGGCGCTGTTCGCGATCCCCCCGGGCGTCCGTGACAAGGACGACTGGTGGGGCCGGGCGCTGTTCGCGTAACGGAGGAGGAGAACCGACGTGTTCGGAAACTATCTGATCGGCCTGCGTGAGGGCCTCGAAGCCAGTCTGGTCGTCTGCATCCTCATCGCGTACCTGGTGAAGACCGGGCGCAAGGACGCGCTGAAGCCGATCTGGATCGGCATCGGCGTGGCCGTCGGCGTGGCCCTGGCCTTCGGCGCCGGCCTGGAGTTCGGCTCCCAGGAGCTGACCTTCGAGGCGCAGGAGCTGCTCGGCGGCTCGCTGTCGATCATCGCGGTCGTCCTGGTGACCTGGATGGTCTTCTGGATGCGGCGCACGGCCCGGCACCTCAAGTCGGAGCTGCACGGCAAGCTGGACGCCGCCCTGCAGATGGGCACGGGCGCGCTGGTCGCCACCGCCTTCCTGGCGGTGGGCCGCGAGGGCCTGGAGACGGCGCTCTTCGTGTGGGCGTCGGTACGGGCCTCCTCGGACGGCACGTACGGGCCGCTGATCGGCGTCATCCTCGGCCTGCTCACCGCGATCCTGCTCGGCTGGCTGTTCTACCGGGGCGCGCTGAAGATCAACCTGGCGAAGTTCTTCACCTGGACCGGCGGGATGCTGGTCGTGGTGGCGGCGGGCGTCCTCGCGTACGGCGTGCACGACCTCCAGGAGGGGAACTTCCTCGGCGGCCTCGCGAACAAGGCCTTCGACATCTCGGCGACGATCCCGCCGGACAGCTGGTACGGCACGCTCCTCAAGGGCGTCTTCAACTTCCAGCCGGATCCGACGGTCCTTCAGGTCACGGTGTGGGCGCTGTATCTGGTCCCGACGCTCGCGCTGTTCCTGGCCCCGATAGGGTCGGGTCCGTCCGCGCGGGTGAAGAAGCAGAAGGCGACCGATGAGAAGGCTGAGGCTGAGGCGAGCGCTTGAGCGGTGGTCGCCCTCCGGGGACCGCCGGCCGGCGAGGCTCCTCGCGGCGACGGCGGCGGCGACCGTCCTGGCGCTGACGGCGAGCGGCTGCGTGACCGTGCACGGCGAGCTGGCGCTGCTGCCGCCGGCCTCGAAGGCCGAGGCGGCGCAGGCCCTCGCCGACTTCACGAACGCCTACAATCGGGCCGACAAGGCCTATGACCCGGCCCTCGACGAGGACCGGGTCACCGGTCCGCTCGGGGCCATCAACCAGGCCGGGCTGCGGGCCCGGTCGATCAACACGCCCGGCGGGAACCCGAAGCACAAGCCCCTCGCCCTCACCGACGCGCGGTTCGTCCTGCCCCGGAAGGCGGGCTGGCCGCGCTGGTTCGTCGCCGACACCGCCTCCAACCGGGGCTCCGGCGACCAGCGCTGGCTCCTGGTCTTCGTGCGCAACGGCCCCGAGCAGCTGTGGGAGGCCGCGTACCTCACGATCCTCTCCGCGGGCGACGTCCCCGAGTTCGCCGAGGAGGAGGGGTACGCGGTGCCGGTCGCCGCGGACAGCGACGCGCTCGCCGTCGCGCCCGAGGACCTCGGCACGCGGTACGTCGCGTACCTGAAGGACGGGCGGCCGGGGCCGTTCGCGCCGGGCCCGCACACCACGGAGTGGCGGGCGCAGCGGGAGAAGGCCGCCAAGCGCCTGGGCATGGCCACCCAGTACCTCGACCGGGTCACGGACCGGGGGGACTTCGCGCCGCTCGCGCTGCGGACCCGGGACGGCGGCGCGCTCGTCTTCTTCGCCACCCGGTACTTCGAGCGCCAGACGGCGGCCAAGGGCTACCGCCCGAAGGTGGGCCCCGACACCAAGGCCCTGCTGACCGGCGAGATCAAGAACACCGTCACCCGCGAGTGGGTCTCCAGCCAGGCCGCCCTGGTGAAGCCGGCGGGCACGGACCGGAACGGCGTCGCGGTCGCGAGCCGGCTCCAGGGCGTCGTGGGCGCGGAGGGCTCGTAGCGCCCCGTCCGGGGTGCGGCCCTAGCGGGTCAGCGGCCAGGCGATCTCGTGGGCCGGGTGCTCGCCGTCGCGGTCGGCCGCGTGGCGGGCGCAGGCGTCCTGGAGGGCCTCCAGGAGGTTGAGCGGGTCGGGCAGCGGGTGCTCGGGGCCGCGGAGCCAGGCGACGACCGGATGGGCGTCCTCGTCACCGGGGAGGCGGGCCGGCGGGACGAGGACGTAGCTGCCGCGGCAGTGCCAGCGCAGCCCGGGTGCTCGTCCATCGTCTCGGGGTGGCAGTCCAGCTCGCACGGCCACCACTCGTCCTCGTCCTCGGGGGTGCCGCGGGTGGCGGTGAAGAAGAGCATCCGGCCGCCGTCCCCGATGGCGTCGGCGGCCTCGGCGACCGGGCCGACCTCGACGCCCTCGGCGAGGAGCCGCTCCAGGGCGGCGCGGCCCGCGGCCAGCGGGACGTCGAGGACGTCGTGGACCATGCCGGTGGCGGTGATGAAGTTCGCCTCGGGCTCGCCCAGGGCCCAGCGCTCGATCTGGGCGCGGTCGGTGGTCGACTGCGTCTGCCAGGCGAAGGAGACGGGGTGCCGGGCGGGGGTGGGACAGCCGATCCGCTCACAGGAACAGCTGTAGCCGACGGGGTACGCGGCGGGGGCCAGGGGCAGCCCGGCGGCGGCGGTGGCCAGGAGCAGCTTCTCGCGGTCGTTCTCGTCGTCGGCCGCGGTGCGTTTGGGGCGCCTGCGCAGCCACTGTGCGAGTTTGCTCTCCGTGCCGCGGTAGCGGCCGATGCCGTCGCCCATCTATCCCCTCACACCTCATGCTCGCCCGTTCGGCTCTGCCCATGGTCCCACCATCCTGCGCCCCGGGTGACCGGAGTGCGGAACCGGGGTGCGCGCGAGGGGTCAGGAACGGGGGGCGAGGCCGCGCAGGGCCAGGTCGACGAGGGTGTCGGCGTAGGCGTGGGTGAGCGGCAGGGTGCGGTGGATCCACCGGTGGTGGAGCGGTCCGACGATCAGTTCGACGGCGACGCGGGGGTCGACGCCCGGGTCGATGTCGCCCTTGGCCTGAGCGGCCTGGACGCGGCGGACGTAGTACTGGAGCTGGGGTTCGAGCAGGGCCTCGGTGAAGCGGGCGCCGAGCTCGGGGTCGACGATGCCCTCGGCGGCGAGGGCGCGGGTGGGGCCGTCGAAGGCGGGGTCGGTCAGCTCGTCGACGGTGGCGCGCAGGACGTGCTTGAGGTCGGCGGCGAGGTCTCCGGTGTCGGGGATCTCACTGTCGGCGTCGCCGCCCAGAGCCTCGTTCGCGCGGGCGGCCAGGTCGAGGAAGGCGTCGAGGAGGACGGCCGCCTTGGAGGGCCACCAGCGGTAGATGGTCTGCTTGCCGACGCCGGCGCGGGCGGCGATGCCCTCGATGGTGGTCTTCGCGTAGCGGCCTCGGAGACGAGGGCGAGGGCGGCGTCGAAGATGGCGCGGCGGGAGCGCTCGCTGCGGCGGGAGGCGTCGGGGGCGGCCTTGGCGGGCCCGGACGCGGGGCGGGGGCGGACATGGCCTCAATCTAGCAGCGTACGAGACGAGACGTCTCGCCACTCGAACAGGCCCGAACCACCCGAACGGTCCACTGCGCGAAGCCCGCCGAGAGCGGACCATGGGGGTCCTCCGATCGTCCAGCGATCACCCACCGCCCTTTGTGAGGAGCCTTCCTTGCGCCCCACTCCGCGCACGTCCTCGCCCCGCCGTTATCTGATGTGCCCACCCACGCACTTCACGGTGACGTACTCCATCAACCCCTGGATGGACCCCACGAAACCGGTCGACCTGCCGCTCGCCCTCGCCCAGTGGGAGGACCTGCGCGACCGCTACCGCTCGCTCGGCCACACCGTGGAGCTCCTGGAGCCCGCACCGGCGCTGCCCGACATGGTCTTCGCGGCGAACGGCGCGACGGTCGTCGAGGGCCGGGTCCTCGGCGCGAAGTTCGCCCACGCGGAGCGCGTCGACGAGGCCGCCGCCCATCTGGCCTGGTTCCGCCGGAACGGTTGGGCGGAGGACGCCGTACGGGTCCCGGAGCACGTGAACGAGGGCGAGGGCGACTTCGCCGTCACCGCCTCCTGGATCCTCGCCGGCCGCGGCTTCCGCTCCAGCCCGCTCTCCCACGGCGAGGCGCAGGAGTTCTTCGGCCGCCCGGTGATCGGCCTGGAGCTGGTGGACCCGCGCTACTACCACCTGGACACGGCGCTGTGCGTCCTGGACGACGCCCGGGACGAGGTCATGTACTACCCGGACGCCTTCTCCCCCGGCAGCCGCGCGGTGCTCGCCCGGCTCTTCCCCGACGCCCTGATCGCGACCGGCGAGGACGCGGCGGCCCTCGGCCTCAACGCCGTCAGCGACGGCCGGCACGTCCTGCTCCCGCAGGCCGCGGTGGGCCTCTTCGGCCCCTGCGCGCCCGCGGCTTCGAGCCGATCGGCATGGACCTGGGCGAACTCCTCAAGGGCGGCGGCAGCGTGAAGTGCTGCACCCAGGAGCTGCGGCCCTAGTCCTCGGCGGGCGGCCAGGCGTCGCCCCACTCCGCGTCACGGGCCTGCTTGTACAGGGGCCCGTGCCGCTTGGTGACCACGTCCCGGGCGAGGCCCTCGGGCCCGCAGAGCTCCAGCTGGACCAGGCCCTTGCGGATCTGCGGCCTGCGGGTGACGCGGGAGGGCGCCGGGGTCACGGAGAGGGGGGTCCCCCCTGCTCGAGCGGAGCCGAGAGCTTGGGGAGTACGGCGACGACGTACGCGTACTTCTCGTCCTCGTACGGCAACGAGCCGCCCTTCACCTTCCGGTGCAGCGAGGAGCGGCTGACCCGGGCGGAGAAGTGGCACCAGTCCGTGCCGGGCACGATCGGGCAGGCCCCGCTGTGCGGGCAGGGCGCGGCGACCGTGAAGCCCGCCTCGATCAACTGGGTGCGGGCCGCGATGATCCGCTCGTAGCCGTCGGGGTGCCGGGCTCGACGATCACGACGGCCTGCGCGGCGCGGGCCGCCTCGGCGACGAGCGCCGTCCGGTCGGCCTCGGTCAGCTCCTTGAGGACGTAGGAGACGGTGACGAGGTCGCTGTCGTCGAGGCGCAGCGCGGCGCCGATCCGCTCGCGCCGCCACTCGGCGTCGAAGACCCGGCGGCCAGCTCGCGGCCGAGCGCGAGGGCGGGCTCCGCCCAGTCGAGGACGGTGGTGCGGGCGGCTCCTCGGCCCAGGCCTCGGCGACGGCCCAGCCCGCCGCGCCCGTGCCGCCGCCGACGTCGGTGTGGCCGCGCGGCTCCCAGTCGGGCGCCGCCTCCCGCAGGGCGTACAGGGCGCCCCGTACCGCCTCGAAGGTCGCCGGCATCCGGTACGCGGCGTACGCGGCGACGTCGGAGCGGTCGCGCAGCACGGGGGCGTCGGTCGGGGTGGTGCCCCGGTAGTTGGCGATCAGCCGCTCGACGGCCTGCGCCGCCCGGCTGGGCGGCAGCCCGTCGAGGACCGCGGCGAGCGCGGCGCGCAGGGAGTCGGCGGAGGCGGAGGAGAGGGCGTTCACCGCGACAGTCTAGGCGGGCTCGCCCGCCCCGGGCTCCGGCGTGCGCCGGGGCGGCACAGGACCAGGAAGCAGGTGACGGCGAGGACGGCGCAGGCGAGCTGGACGACCGCCATGGGGACGGCGGTGTGCTCGCCGGCGATGCCGACGAGCGGGGAGGCGACGGCGCCGATGAGGAAGGAGGAGGTGCCGAGGAGGGCGGAGGCGGAGCCGGCGGCGTGCGGGTGCGCATCAGGGCCTGGGCGTTGGTGTTGGGCGTGGCCAGGCCCATCGCGGACATGAGGACGAAGAGCCCGGCGGCGACGGGGACGAGTCCGACGTCGCCGAGGACGCCGGTGGTCATGAGGGTGAGCGCGAGCGCGGCGAGCAGGAGGAGCCTGAGGCCGAACCCGAGCGCCTTGTCGAGGCTGACGCGGCCGACGAGGAGCTTGCCGTTGATCTGGCCGACGGCGACGAGGCCGACGGAGTTGAGGCCGAAGAGCAGGCTGAAGGTCTGCGGGGAGGCGCCGTAGATCTCCTGGATCACGAACGGGGAGGCCGATATGTACGCGAAGAGGGCGGCGAAGGCGAGGCCGCCGGTCAGCATGTAGCCGGTGAAGACCCGGTCGGCGAGGAGCCCCCGCATGGTGCGCAGGGCCTGGCCGACGCCGCCCTCGTGGCGGCGCTCGGGGGGCAGCGTCTCGTGGAGGAAGCGCCAGACGACGAGGGTGAGCAGGAGGCCGATCACGGTGAGGACGTGGAAGACGCCCCGCCAGTCGGTGAGCCGCAGGATCTGGCCGCCGATGAGGGGGGCGATGATCGGGGCGGCCCCGGAGATCAGCATCAGGGTGGAGAAGAAGCGGGCCATCTCGACGCCGTCGTACAGGTCGCGGACGACGGCGCGGGCGATGACGATGCCTGCGGCGCCGGCGAGGCCCTGGAGCAGCCGGAAGCCGATGAGGAGCCCGGCGGTGGGGGCGAGGGCGCAGACGGCGGTGGCGAGGACGTACACGGCCATGCCGATGAGCAGCGGGCGCCGGCGTCCCCACTTGTCGCTCATGGGGCCGACGACGAGCTGGCCGAGGGCCATGCCGGCGAGGCAGGCGGTGAGGGTGAGCTGCACGGTGGCGGCGGGGGCCCGCAGGGCTCCGGTGACCTCCGGGAGGGCCGGGAGGTACATGTCCATGGAGAGCGGGGGGAGGGCGGTGAGGCCGCCCAGGACGAGGGTGACGAGGAGCCCGGCCCGCCGGGTGGCGGCGGCCGGGACGGGGTCGGCCTTCTGTCCTTGAATCGTCTTCTGGCCGCTCTCCGGCATCGACTGCTCCATTTCGTTGAATCTTTACCTATGCTCTCAGTTCGACCGGCATGGTCGAGACCTCTGTGGGGCGGACGGGGACGGGTGGGGACATGAGTGACAAGGTGCGCTGGGGAATCCTGGCGACGGGCGGCATCGCGGAACGGTTCACCACGGACCTGCTGGCGCTCGACGGCGCCGAGGTCGTCGCGGTGGCCTCCCGCACGGAGGCGTCGGCGACGGCCTTCGCGGACCGGTTCGGGATTCCCCGGGCGTACGGGGAGTGGGCCGGGCTCTTCGCCGACGAGGACGTCGACGTGGTCTACGTGGCGACTCCGCACCACGCACACCGCGCGGCGGCGGGCCTCGCCCTGGAGGCGGGCAAGGCGGTGCTCTGCGAGAAGGCTCACACTCAACGCCCGCGAGGCGGAGGAACTGGTCACCCTCGCCCGGGACCGCGGCCTCTTCCTGATGGAGGCCATGTGGATGTACTGCAACCCGCTGATCCGCAGGATCGCGGAGCTGGTCCGCGGCGGGGCGATCGGCGAGGTCCGGACGGTCCAGGCCGACTTCGGGCTCCAAGGCCCCTTCGACGCCGGCCACCGGCTGCGGGACCCGGCCGTGGGCGGCGGGGCGCTGCTCGACCTGGGCGTGTACCCGGTGTCCTTCGCCCAGCTGCTGCTCGGCGAACCCTCCACGGTCCACGCGCACGCGCTGCTCTCGCCGGAGGGCGTCGACCTGAACACGGGGATGCTGCTGGGCTGGGACTCGGGCGCCTCGGCGCTCCTGTCCTGCTCCCTGGACGGTGACACGCCCCTGACGGCCTCGGTGACGGGTTCGCTCGGCCGGATCGACGTCCCCCGCGGCTTCTTCTTCCCCGAGCGGTTCACCCTGCACCGCCACGGCCACGAGCCGGAGGAGTACGTGTCGACGGACGACCCGCACTCCTTCCGGCACGAGGCCGCCGAGGTGACGCGCGCGCTCCGGGCGGGCGAGACGGAGTCCCCGCTCGTCCCCCTCGACGGCTCCCTCGCCGTCATGCGGACGCTCGACGCGGTCCGCGACCGCGTCGGCGTCCGCTACCCGCAGGAGGTCACGCGGGCTTGAGCCCCGGGTCGCCCGCCTCCGTCACATAGGAGGCGGCCGTGGCGACCGGAGCGCCCGGCCGCGTCACGTACGGCACCGTCCGGAAGTCGGCGCGGGCACTCTCCTCGCCGAGGGCGACCGTCACGTACCCGCGGCGTCCGTTGTAGAACCGCAGGTGCGGGTTGGCCCCCATGAACTTGTCGTGGTTCGCGGGGCGGTCGGCGCCGTCCTTGCCGCTGGTGATCGAGGTGGCGACGATCTCGGTGCCGACGGTCCGGGAGGCCGGGTCGCGGAAGTCGGCCTTGATGTCCAGGCCGTAGCCGACGTGGACGTCGCCGGTGAGCACCAGCAGGTTCTCGACGCCGGCGGCCTCCGCCCCGGCGAGGACGCGCCGCCGGGAGGCCGGATAGCCGTCCCAGGAGTCCATGGAGAGCTTGAAGCCGGCGGTGGCGCGGTCACGCCGCTCGGAGAACACGACCTGCTGCGGCAGCACGTTCCAGCGGGGCCGGGAGGCCCGCCAGCCGTCCAGCAGCCAGCGCTCCTGGGCGGCGCCGGTCAACGTCCGCGCCGGGTCCTCGGACTCGGGCCCGGGACCTGCCAGCCGTCCCCGTACGCCTGGTCGGAGCGGTACTGGCGGGTGTCGAGGATGTCGAACTGGGCGAGCCGCCCGAAGCGCAGCCGCCGGTACAGCTTCATGTCCGGGCCCACCGGCAGCTGGGGGCGGCGCAGCGGCTGGTGCTCCCAATAGGCGCGGTAGGCGGCGGCGCGGCGGAGCAGGAACTCCTCCGGCGGGGCGTCGTCCTCGGAGACGTCGCCCGCGTAGTTGTTCTCGGTCTCGTGGTCGTCCCAGGTGACGACGAAGGGGTGGGCGGCGTGCGCGGCGCGCAGGTCGGGGTCGGACTTGTAGAGCGCGTAGCGGAGCCGGTAGTCCTCCAGGGTCAGGGTCTCCCGGTTGAAGACGCCGGGCAGCCGGCGGTCGGTGTAGGCGCGGGCGCCCCCGGTGGCGTCGACGGCGTACTCGTACAGGTAGTCGCCGAGGTGGAAGACGACGTCGACGTCCTCGTCCGCGAGGTGGCGGTAGGCCGTGAAGTACCCGTCCTGGTAGGCCTGGCAGGACACGGCGGCGAGCTTGAGCCGGCTGTTGTGCGCGCCGGGCGCGGGGGCGGTGCGGGTCCGCCCCACCGGGCTGATCCAGTCGCCGACCCGGAAGCGGTAGAAGAACGCCCGGCCGGATTCGAGGTGCCCGACCTCCACGTGGACGGTGTGCCGGAACTCCGGGTGCGCGAAGGCCAGGCCGCGCCGGACGATCCGGGTGAACCGCTCGTCACGGGCGAGCTCCCAGCGCACCGCGACCCGCGCGGTCGGCAGTCCGCCCCGGGCTCGAAGGGGCGGGGCGCGAGCCGCGTCCACAGCAGGACGGAGCCGGGCAGCGGGTCGCCGGAGGCGATCCCAGGGTGAACGGGTCCTCGGTGACGCGCCGGGCGTCGAGCTCGGCGGCGGCCGCGGCACCGGCCGCGGGCAGCTGGGTGGCGAAGGCGAGCGCGACGGCCGCGCCGGTGCCGGTCAGGAACCGGCGGCGCCCCAAGTGACGTGCGGCGGCGCGGAGTTCCTCGGAGTGCTCCTGTACGTGGTTCATGTACCCTCCCCAGACGGATGCTGTCCGTCCTTCATTCGAAGGGGACGGGGCGACTCCTCCTTGTCGAGTACAGAACATCCACGTGTCGGACGGATGAGTTCACGGGGCACGCGTCTCGCGTACGCTGCGCGCCCATGAGCATCGCAGTGGTGACGGGAGCCGGTTCGGGCATCGGACGCGGCGTGGCACTGGCCCTCGCGGCGGCCGGCTGGTCGGTGGCCCTCGCGGGCCGCAGGGCCGAGGCCCTGGAGGAGACGGCCGCGTCCCTCCCGGCCGGCGACTTCCTGTGCGTCCCGACGGACGTCACCTCCGAGGAGGAGGTCACCGCCCTCTTCACGGCGGTACGGAACCACTGGGGCCGCGTCGACCTGCTCTTCAACAACGCCGGCACCTTCGCGGGCGGCGGCGTCCCCGTCGAGGACCTCGACCCGGCGGTCTGGCGCTCGGTCGTCGACGTCAACCTGACGGGCGCCTTCCTCTGCGCCCAGGCGGCCTTCCGCACCATGAAGGAGCAGACCCCCCAGGGCGGCCGGATCATCAACAACGGCTCCATCTCCGCCCACGTGCCGCGCCCCCACTCCATCGCGTACACCGCCACGAAGCACGCCATGACCGGCCTCACCAAGTCCCTGTCCCTCGACGGACGCCCCTACCGGATCGCCTGCGGCCAGCTCGACATCGGCAACGCCGCCACGGACATGACGGCCCGCATGCAGACCGGCATCCTCCAGGCCGACGGCCGGACGGCGGTCGAGCCCGTGATGGACGCGGCGGACGTCGCGGCGACGGTGGTCCACATGGCCGCCCTCCCCCTGGAGGCGAACGTCCAGTTCGCGACGGTCATGGCGACCGCGATGCCGTACATCGGCCGGGGATGAGAACCACCCCGGCCGACCGCTCAGGCCTGCCCGGTCTCGAAGCGCGAGACCTTCCCGCCGTCGACGGTGAACGCCCACGTGGTCCGCATGGCACCCCAGGTGTCGTTGCGGTAGTCGGCGACGAGGGTCAGTCCGTCGTCCGCCTCGGACTCCACCTCCATGGCCCCGTTCGAGGAGAACACCTCGCGGTCCAGCCACTGCTGGAGATCGCGGTCGGATCCGTCGTCGGACATGGTCGCGCCGGGCGCCAGGGCCTCGGAGAGGGCCTGCCGGTCATGGGCGTTGAGGGCCGTGACGAAGGCGCGCACGGCCGGGTCGCTGAGCTGGTCCACGGGAATGGTCATGCCCCACCCGTACACCCGCGGGGCGCCCGGCTCCGGGCGCCCCGGCCGTGAGGTCCCCCCGACAGCGGTCCGGAACGGTCAGGACCAGTCGCAGGCCTTGCCGTCGCCGTCGCGGTCGAGTCCGGAGCGGTAACCGGGCTGGCCTGCGTAGATGGGGGCCTTGCCGGCGGCGCGGACGGCGTCGCAGTTCTTGTAGTAGGCGGAGCCGGAACCGTCGGAGCCGCCGGAGCTGCCGGAACTTCCCGAACCGCTTCCACTTCCACTTCTGCTTCCGCTTCCGCTTCCGTGGCGGTCCTGGTCCGGGTCCGGGTCCGGGTTCAGGCGGGCGTACTCCTCCGAGGGACAGGAGAGCCCGGGGCGGGCGAGGAGAGGCGGACGGACATGTACGCGGGGCGCTCGATGTCCTCGCCGGCCTCCGGGTCCTGGAAGCAGATCCGCCAGTCGTCGTGACGGGCCGCCAGGTCGACGTCCGTGTACGCGCTCGCGCCCCGGATCTCGGTCAGGCCCGCCTTCCGGAGCACGGCGGAGCCTGCGGCGAAGCTCTTGCCGACGACGTTCGGGACCTTGGGGAAGACGACGGCCTCGCCGTCCCGCGCCGGGCAGGGGCTGCTCTTCTCGACGACGGCGAACTCGATCCGGCTCCGCCGCCCTTCCTCGGTCGTGGTGGTCTCCCCGGCCGCCGGCTCCTGGAAGCAGACCTTCCAGTTGCCGTCGACGAGCTGCGTCTTGTCGTCCTCGGTGGCGTCGTGCGACCGCGCCCGGAACCCGGCCTCGTACGCGGCGCGCGACGCGGCCTCCAGGTTCTGTCCGGTGTAGTCGGCGACGACCCTGCGCACGAGGGGGGTCGGCGTGGGGCTGTACGGGGTGTACGGGGTGTACGACGGAAACGGGGTGACCCGCGGCCGGGGGGCGGCGTCGGCCACCGCCGGCTTGTCCGCCGACGGCTCGCTCGTACCCACGGCCACGAACCAGACGGCGGACAGCACGGTCGCGAGCACCTTCCGCCCCGCCGACCAACGGCTCCGCCAGGCGAGGACGATACCCAGGGGCGGCAGGAGGATCAGACAGAGGACGACGACCCCGGGCCGCCGCCATCGCGACTCCGACGCCGGCTCTCCTACCGGCTCTCGTACCGATTCCCGGCCCTGTCCCGACCCTTGCCCCTGCCCCCGTTCCTGCCCCCGTTCCTGCCCCCGTCCCCGTCCCTGCCCCTGCCCCTGTCCCTTGTCCAGCGACACGCCCACCCGACTCTGCCCCTCCCTGACGACGCCTCGGCGCCACACAGGGTATGACCTGCGATTTCACCGGGCGTCCCCAGGGTGGAACCGGGTCAGTCGAGGCAGAACTCGTTCCCCTCCGGGTCGGTCATCACGATGTGGCCGCCGCTCATCGGCGGAGCGGGCTCGAAGCGGCGCACCCGCTTCGCCCCGAGCCCCACGAGGCGGTCGCACTCGGCCTCCAGGGCCGCCATCCGCTCCTCCCCCTGGAGCCCGGGGGCGGCCCGGACGTCGAGGTGGACGCGGTTCTTGGCGACCTTGCCCTCGGGCACCCGCTGGAAGAACACCCGGGGCCCCTGCCCGTCCGGGTCCTCGATGGCCGACCGCGTGTCGCGCTCCCCCTCCGGTACGCCGATCCGCGCGAGGAACTCGTCCCAGGCGGCCAGCGGATCGGCGCCCTCGGGCAGCTCGACCCCGGGCGGCCCGGGGTGGACGTACCCAGCGCGTCGCGCCAGAAGGAGGACAAAGCCACGGGGTCGTGGGCATCGAAGGTGACCTGGAACTGACGCTTCATCGGGCGGCTCATCGGACGGCTCCGTTCGGTTCGTGGCGATGCGTAGCGGTTCTCGTGGTTCTCAGTGGTTCTCAGTGGTTCTCAGCAGTTCGTGATCCGACCGTACCGAAGCCCACTGACACTCGAACGCGACGTCCGAATCACGCCAGCGGCGCGCTGTCGTCCCCCGTGATCCTGACGGCATGAACACCACGTACTCCGCCCGCCCCATCGCCCCCTCCGCCCTCGCCCGGCTGCGCGTCACCGACGACGCCGGCCGCGCCTGCGTGCCGTACACCGCCACCGACGGCGGCCATCCCCTCCGCTGCTGCCTGCGCCCGTCCGAGCCCGGTGAGCGGATCGCCCTCGTCTCCTACGCGCCGCTCCGCCGCTGGGCCGCCGAGAGCGGGGCCGAGCCCGGCGCGTACGACGAGCAGGGCCCCGTCTTCATCCACGCCGAGGACTGCGGCGGACCCGCGTCCTCGGAGGCGTACCCCTTCTCCCGTACGGGGGCGCTCCGCACCCTCCGCCGCTACGACGCGGCCGGGCGGATCGTCGGCGGCCGCCTCCTGGAGCTGCCCGAGGCCCCGCCGAGGGCTTCGACCGGGCTTTCGCCGAGGCCTTCGCGGATCCGGCCGTCGCCCTGGTGCACGTGCGGGCCGTCGAGTACGGCTGCTTCCAGTTCGAGGTACGGCGCCCCTGACCCCCGAGGGCGACCAGCGCCGCGCGCGTCGAGCCGTACGAGCCCGGGAAGCGATCGCCGCCGTCGTCGGCCACAGGAGGCGACGCGGGTTCTGGGACAGAGTCCCGCTGGAGGCTCGGGGCTCTCCCCAGCGGGACCCTCGATCACTTGCGCTTGGCCATGACTTCGTCGCGCACCGCGCGAACAGACCGAATCGCCGTGATCATCTTCTGGGCGAGTGCGGGAACCTGATCGAAGAGGTGCCCCACCACGGTGAAGCCCCCTACGACCGCGGCTGTCCCCACGGTCACCCATCCCGCAAGCTCCATGTAGCTCCTTTCAGAGAGGGTTCGGCAAAGGCGCCGAGATGACCGCCCGGCCCCCCGGCCCCCGATGCAAGGGCGGTCGAACCGGCATCGCCTTGTCAAGGCCGATCTCTCTTGACGAACTACAGGAATTTTCGGGCGACTTGAGTGTATCCGGCTCGGCCGCTCGCGTCCTGGCATCCCCCGATGCGAGGCTTGTCGCGTTCGAGGCAGCAAAAGGGCCCCTGACCAGGCGGAAACCTGTTCAGGGGCCCTTCCCAGGTGAGCCGACAGACGAGTCGGGCTGTACGCCGGGGACTGTCGGCGCAACGCTATGACCTGCACAAACGTGCAGGGATGGTGCTTCCGTGGCTACTTTGATGGCTACGCAACAAGCCATCCCCGCCCGGATCGGCCCCGGACGGGGACGTCGTCACTCCGGGGTCAGACGGTCCGCTCGATGCGTTCGAAGATGTCCGCGTCCGTCTCCTGCTGCCAGCTCGGCAGGTCGGCCCAGTCGGCGACATATCCGGGCTTGGGGTCCTCGAAGTGCTTGAACATCTGGGCAGTCCAGCAGATCGCGACGAATCGCCCCTTCTGCTCGCGGGTGAGCCGGACCGCATGCCCGCCGCTGACCTCGATGAAGTCGCGCACCTGCCCGTACACGGCGGTGGCGGCTTCACGCTCCCACGCGGGCGTCTCGTCCCACGGCGTGACGTAGCCGGGCTTGGGCTCGCCGGGGTAGTGCTTGTTCACACCGTCGATCCACGCCTCGCGGAAGATCCGGCCGTCATTCATGCGCGTGTCCCTCTCATCATGCGGTGCGCGGAAGCGCAGCGATTCGGTGATCAAGAGTCGAGACTCGGTCATCGGACATGAGCGGGGCAAGACGCCCCCGAAGCCCGTCCAGCTTCTTGCCGATGAATCCCGAATTCGACCGGTCGGCCAGTCCGAGTGCTTGCTCCGCGTAGTGCACGACCTGGTCGATGTCCCGCCTGTGCGCCCCGAGCACGGCGAGGTCGCTCAGAACAGCGGCGCGGCGACGCAGGGACAGAGGCTGGGCAAGGGCCGTGGTGAGCGCTTCCTCGGCGAGATCAGGGCGACCCAGTTGGAGGTAGCAGGCTCCTCGCTCCTCTGCCAGGCGGGAGCCGTCGAAGCGGAGCCAGCCGCCGTTGTGGGAGTGAGTGCCGTCGAGGGCATGCACTTTCTCTGCTTCGTCAAAAGCCCGGTTGCATGCGTCGAGGTCGCCCACGGCGGCGTACGCCTGCGCCTGGACGGCCGCGACCCAGTGACGGGTGGAGAGGGTGTCGTCGCCCCTCCGGGCGATGTGGAAAGCTGCCGCAAGCAGGGGCTGGGCGGCGTGCGCGCGGCGCGCGTACAGCTCGACGTACGCGTGGCGGGTCATGGCACAGGCCCACAGGTCGTGGTCGCCACCGGCGTAGGCCGCGTTGGCGGCCAGTGTGTAGCACTGCGCGGCGTCGGTGTACCTGTTGGCGTCGAAGAACAGCTCACCGACGAGCTGGTAGATGTCGGCTGTCATCCGACACAATCGGGACCGATCCACAGCAGTACGGGTCTCGGTCAGCCCCTTCGCCATCACATCGAGCTGTGCGCGCACCGCAGGAAGACGACCTGCCTGGAGTCCGATAGCGCGTAGACCTGCCAGAGGCTGCGGTGCAGGGCGTCCCCTGTCTCCAAGAGCGTCGATACTGCCCGCCCTCGGGCGGCCTCACCGGGATCAGGAAGAGCGACCAGCGCACCCGTAACGGCGAGCAGGCCCAGGACTTCGCGGCGCTTCATGTCGTCATCATCACCATGGAGGAGGGGTGGAGCAGCGGAGAGCCCGGCTGTCTCGGCCGGCTGTTCGTCGGAGAGAAGGGCTTCCAGCTCGGGGAGGGTCACTCCCAACAGCTCTGCGATCTTCGGCCGTTGGTGGGGACGCGGGGTGGCGCGACCACTTTCCCAACGGACCACGGTGGACGGGGCCACCGAGAGCGCTTCTGCGAATTCCTCCTGAGAGTAACCCCGGGCTGCGCGCCGTACCGCAAAGTGCTTACGCCTCGACGTCATAGGTCTCCCCTCACGAGAACCCTTTCACGCACTCATACCCGACACGTGCCAACGCCTGGAAAAAGCCTGGGTATTGCGCGAGGTCCGCTCTGGGAGAAGGTAACGGATCGTCGTTCACTGGTCACACGCCGCTCGGAGGCCGAAGGACCCTCCGGGCGGCTCCCACGGAGAGGAGCGACCACGTGACGACCTCCGGACTACCCCGCAGGAACCCTGGCGCCAGTGGCCGTACGTACACGCCGCCGGAGCCCCGGCCGGGTGCGCCGAGCCGGGCTCTGCGGGTACGGGCGGCCGGCGGCTGGGAGAGATTCATGCGCCGCGTCGAGGCCCGGCAGGAGCCGGAGGAGTGAACCCAGTCGGTTCCGACGGCTACGAGCATCACCCGCTCCTGGACACGCGTGTCCGTGACATCGCCTCGCGCGGGGAGGGTGTGCTCGTCGCCGTCACACACGAGCTCCACAGCCACGGCACGATCCGCATCGCGCACATCCGGCCCGCGTCCGGAGTCGAGTGGACGACCGCGGCCGACAACATCCAGGCCGCTCGCCCCTGAGCCGCGGCCCGCAGATCGCCGTCCGCGCCCCCTGGCGCAGACGGATTCCCGTACCACACCCTTCAGCACAAGGAGTCTCATGACCACCTCTGTCGCACTCCCCTCCCCCACGCGGCCGTGGGGTGCGGGCCGACTCGCGCCCTACCCGACGGTCATCCGCCGACCCCACGCCACGGTCGCCATCGACCCCACGACGCAGCTCGGGGTGTTCCGCGACCGCGTCGGGCAGGTGGTCGAGATGGGCAAGCACGGCACCAGCTCCGGCACCGAGACCTCCACGACGACGAACTCGGACTCCCAGAACGACCAGGGTCACGATCAGGACAGCACGCAGGACTGATGACCATGACCGAGGAGAGGCCGGTTCTGGTGGCCACCGAGGCGGACGACATCACCGCCGACATGGTGATCACCGAACTCAACCGGCGCGATGTGCCGGTGGTCCGGTTCAATCCCGCCGACATCGGCGAAAACCTCACGGTCTCGGCTCGGTTCGGCACCTGCCCGGCCCCGGTGGTCGGGCAGGTGCGCACCCCGTCGAGAACCGCTGATGTGACCGAGGTCCGGTCGGTGTACTGGCGCCGCCCGGAATGGCCCACGTTTCCCCACCTGTCCGCTGATGACTCCCGGTTCGCGGCGGCACAGGTCCGCTACGGACTCGGTGGCACCCTCTACGCCCTGGGCGGCCCGCTCTGGGTCAACCACCCGTTGCGCATTGCCGCAGCCGACTACAAACCCGCGCAGCTCGTTCTCGCCCAGCAACTCGGCTTCACCATCCCTCCCACCCTTGTCACCAACGACCCGGACGAGGCCCGCGAGTTCGTCCAGGCTCAGAGGCAGGCGATCTTCAAGACGCTGCGATGGACCCCTACACGCGTGACAACGTGCCGGTGACGGGATGGGCTTCCCTGTCACCCCCGACGAGATCGACGACAGCGTTCGGGTCGCGCCCCACCTGTTCCAGGCCCGCGTGGACAAGGTCGCCGACGTTCGCGTACTGCTCGTAGGCCGGCATACGTTCGCCGTACGCATCGACTCCGACCTCCTGGACTGGCGCAAGGACTACAGCGCCCTGACCTACACCGTGGAGCACCTTCCCGACCGGGTGGACCAGGCACTGCGCGCCTACCTGGACCGACTGGACCTGGTGTCGGGAAGCTTCGACCTCGCGGTCGACCGGGCGGGGGACTACTGGTGGCTGGAACTGAATCCCAACGGCCAGTGGGGGTGGCTGGAGACCGAGACCGGCCTCCCGATGTCCGCTGCCTTCGCCGACCTACTCGCACAAGGAGACCGCCGATGACCGACCCGGCATCCGAGCGACGCCGCATGGCCACCGTGCTCGTGAACGAAGGCGTCCTGAAATCCCCCTGGCTGCGTGCGGCCGTCGAGACCGTCTCCCGTGAGCGGTTCCTCTGCCCGGGAGTGTTCCTGGACGAGGGGCGGACCTGGCGGCCCGTCACCGCCGCCGACACGGACCCGGACGAGTGGCTGAAGATCGCATACAGCGTCGACACCCTCACCACCCAGCTCGACGGCCACCTCACCGCCGACCAGGCCGGTGAACCCGTCGTGGGCGTGCCCACGTCCTCCTCGACCGCCCCGGCCACCGTCGTCGGCATGATCGAGACCCTGGACCTCACGGTGGGTCACCGAGTCCTGGAGATCGGTACGGGCACCGGCTACTCCACAGCCCTGATGTGCCACTACCTCGGCGAGGACAACGTCACCACGGTCGAGGTGGACACACAGGTGGCCACCCGGGCGGATGCTGCTCTCGAAGCCGCCGGCTTCTCGACGTGGACGGTGACGGGCGACGGCCTCCTCGGCCACCCGTACCGGGCACCGTACGACCGGGTCATCGCCACCTGCGCGGTCCGCCGCATCCCGTACGCGTGGATCAGGCAGACGAGGCCTGGAGGCGTTGTCCTCGGCACGGTCGGCTCGTGGCCGTGGGGAACCGGCCTCGCGAAACTGACCGTCGGCGATGACGGCACCGCCGAGGGCTCGCTCGTCGGGCGCTCCTCCTTCATGCAGGCGCGGGCCCAGGCAGTGGCCCCCGTGACCGGCGATCTCTCCGCCCGGACCGCGTACGCGGACAGTGAGCGGCCCGCTCTGCTGTCCCCTCTCGTCCTTGAGGAATGGATGCCCGCTTTCCTGGCACAGTTGGCCGCGCCCGGCGCTCAGTTCGTCCGCGCGACGGACGGTGACGGGTCGCCCATGCTGTACCTGTTCGACCCGGAGAAGGAGTCGTTCGCCGAGTTCCTCTCCGACGGCGAGAGCTGGACCGTTCGCCAAGGCGGCCCGGTGGCCCTGTGGGACGACGTGGAACGCTCCCTCGTCGCCTGGCAGGACGCCGGGGCGCCGGAGATCGACTCCGTACGGCTCCGCGTGACGCCCGCGTCCCACCTGTACTGGATCGATCAGGTCCCCTCCCTACGCTGGGAACACCGGATCGCCTGACCCACTACCCTCCGGACATGGACGACGAACCGCTCTCCCAGTGGGCCGAGCGTCGCGACGCGAGGATCGGGCAGCTCCGCGCCGTACCCCTCGTGACCGGCGACGGCCCGAGGGCTTCGCATCTGAACCCCGATGCGCCCCGTGCGATCCAGCGGTGGAACGGCCATCTGTGGGAGCCGCACAGCTTCGCGGCGAACCTCGCGGAAGCACGGCGCATCCTGTTTCCCCACGCCGAGGCTGCCGCCACTCCTGAAGCGTCACCGAAGCTCGGTCCCGGGACCGGCAAACATCGGAAGCCTCCGACACCCTCATGACTCTGCTGGAGGCCCAGCCCGTGCCATGTATCTGAAACCGGCTCCCACCCGGTGGGCCCAGCGGGTGTACTTGACGTGGCTGGCCCGCGACACTCGCTACGCTCTGGCAGCCTTGGACTCCCTGATCGGCTATGCGCAGACCATTCCGGTCCCGCCAGCCGCCTGGGTCTGCTTCGAGGACTTCCTTTCCTTCCTCGGAAAGGTCTCCCGGACTCTGTGGCCTGCCGGAAAGAATCCGTACGGGACCGAAGAGGGCTGGAAGTGGCGGACGAAGCGAGGCCCGTTTCTTCGAAAGATCCTTGAGGTGGAGGACTCGTCCCCGTTGAAGGCCCGCGAAGTCCGCAACGGAAGCGAGCACTTCGACGAGCGCCTTGACGAGTGGATCGTCAGCCTGCCTCGCCCCACCGTCGAAAAGTGGCAGGCAGACGCGAGGCCAGAGTTCGCCGTTCCTCCCATGCGCCTCATTGACGCAGAGGCAGGAACGATCCACGTCGCTGGTGCAGACCTCGATCGGCGTTTCATGGTTGAGGAACTTCAGCGACTCCTGACCAAGATCGAGGAGCTTGAGCCCTCAGTGGCCGTACTCCCCGCTGACATGGCGGCTCTGCTGGCCACCTCGTCCCCTGTTCCGATCCTCCCGTTCGACGCGCCCGCGCAGAATCCCGGCGGTATTCAAGCCTGGCTTGACGAACAGAATTCCACCGACCCCGGGACAGCAACGGAAGATACCGAGGCGTAGACACATAAAGCAGATCCCTCCCTGCCCAGTCGACGCCCGCGCCAAGCCGCCCAGCGTGGCTACTTTCATGGCTACTTTCGTAGCCGCGAGGTCCGGTTTAAACCGGTAAGGAACGGGGTGAGGCGACGCCCACGATTCACGAGAAAGGCTCCTGACCTGCGAATTCGCTGGTCAGGAGCCTGAGGGGCAGACGAGTCGGGCTGTACGCCGGGTTCTGTGCCCCGGGACCTCGCGGTCGTCGGGGCGACGGCCATCCATCTAGGACCGGCGTTGCCGCCGGCCTCGTGCGGTCTACCCGCGGACTCGGGCGAGCAGCCCTCGAACATCCGCGCAGGGACACCGGGTGTCCCCTCTTGACCTTGCTCCGGGTGGGGTTTACCTAGCCGCCTGAGTCACCTCAGGCGCTGGTGGTCTCTTACACCACCGTTTCACCCTTACCGAGGACCGAGGTCCCCGGCGGTCTGTTTTCTGTGGCACTGTCCCGCGGGTCACCCCGGGTGGCCGTTAGCCACCACCCTGCTCTGTGGAGCCCGGACGTTCCTCGGGGAGATCCGGGGATCTCCACGCGGCCGTCCGCCCGGCTCGTCTGCCGTGCCGACCATGCTACCTGGCGGGAGGGACGGCGCTTGACCTTGCCGCAGCGTCAGGGTTTCTACTGGGCGCATGAGGATCGGCGAGATCGCCGCGCTCGTGGGGGTGACGCCACGGGCGGTGCGGCACTACCACCAGGCGGGGCTGCTGCCCGAGCCGGGGCGGCGGGCGAACGGGTACCGGGAGTACGGGATCCGGGACGCCGTGCTGCTCGCCCGGATCCGGCGGCTGACCGAGCTGGGGCTCGGGCTCGACGAGGTGCGGGACGTGCTGGCGGACGACGAGGGGCGGGGGCTCGTGGAGGTGCTGGAGGAGCTGGCGGACGACCTGGCGCGGCAGGAGGCGGTGATCAGGAGCGCCGGGAGCGCCTGGCCCCGCTCTCGCCGAGGCCCGCGCCGGGCGGCTGCCGGCCGAGGGGCCCTCTCGCCGGAGCTGACCGCGCTGCTCGTGGGCCTCGGTGAGCAGCCCGAGTCCCCGATGGCGGCGAAGGACCGGGAGATCCTGACCCTCCTCGACACCGTCCTGCCCGAGGAGGAGCGGGCCCGGCTGATCGGGCTGATGCACGGGGCGGCGGAGGGTGCGCGGAGCTGTACGGGCTCCTGGACGCCCTCGCCGACGCGGCGGCGGACGACCCCGGGTGGAGGGCGCGGCACGCGCCCTGGCCGCCGCCCTGCCGGACGAGATGGCGGTGGACCTGCCGCCGGAGGGCTCCGGGGTCTCGCCGACACGCTCTTCGCGGACCTCGCCCCGGCCCAGTCGGCGGCGGTGCGGAGGGCGGTGGAGCTGGTGGCGGCACGGCGGACGGAGAGAGGGAAGGGGACCGATGACCCACACCACCGGGGTGGCGCGCGGTCGCGTGCTGCGGCTGCTGCGCGGGGTCGCGTACGCCGCGCTGCCCGCCGAGCTCGTGCTCTTCGTCTGTCTGCTCGCCGGGGTGCGGATACCCGGCGGCGTGCTCCTCGCCGGGGAGCTGCTCGTGCTGGGGTCCTCGGCGCCGAGGGCCTCGTCTTCCTCCGGCTGCGGCGGCGGGGCTCTCCGCGCGGGAGGCCCTGGCCGAGCTCGTGCCCGAGGCCGTCCTGCGGCTGGTCGGGCACGAGCTGCGGCTCCTGGCGAGTCTCGTGCGGTGGGTCGCGCGGCGGCCGGACGGGGTGGCGGGGGCGGACGGGGTGTTTCCGTACGCCAGGGACCAGGCGGCGCTGATGTACGGCTTCGCGTTCGTGTGCGTGGTCGAGACGGTCGGCATGTCGTACCTGCTGGCCGGCTGGCCCCTGGTCCACGGGGTCGTCCTCGTCCTCGACGTCTACACCGTGCTGTTCGTGCTGGGGCTGCACGCCGCCTCGGCGGCCCGCCCGCACACGCTCGCCGGGGCGTCCTGCGGGTCCGGCAGGCCGCGCACGTCGACGTGCGCGTGCCGGTCGGGCGGATCGCCGCCGTCCGGCGCGAGTCCCTCTTCTCGCACGAGAGGAGGGACGGCGAGCTGAACCTCGCGATCGGCTCGCGGACCTCCGTCACGATCGAGCTGACCGAGCCGGTCGACGTGCCCCGGCTGCTGGGCGCGCCCCGGCCCGTACGGCTGATCCGGCTGCACGCCGACGAGCCGAAGGACCTGTACGAGGCGCTCACGCGGGCGCGAAGAGGACCTTCGCCGTCCCCGGATCCGCTTCCGACAGCCTGACCCGCAGCCACTCCCCGAGCGGCAGCTTGGAGCCGCCGCCCTCGATGCGGGCGACGACCGCCGGGTCCTCCAGGTGGACGGTGCCGACGGCCGGTTCGCGTTCCTTCACGTCGATGACGTACGCGTCGAAGATCTCGCCGACCCGTCCCTTGAGGAGGGCCGCCTCGACGATGTCGACGCTCTCGCGTTCGACGGTGTTGGCGCGGCGGGCGCCGCCGGCCATCTCGTCGGGGAGGGCGGGCAGCGCGGCCCGTACCCACTCGGGCGGCTCGTCCCCGGCGACCGCCGCCACGCACAGCTCGCCCGCGTACCGGTCGACGAGGCGGCGCAGCGGCGCGGTGCAGTGGGTGTACTCGTCGGCGACGGCGGCGTGGACGGCGGGGCTGGGGACGTGGCCGTCGGTGAAGACGGTGTAGCGGCGCCGCGCAGGAGGGTGGTGCACTCCTGGAGGAAGGCGGCGTGGCGCGGGTTGGCCGGGTCGGCGGAGCGGACGACGTCGGCGTACGAGACGTGGTGCGGCCAGTCGACGCCGAGGGCCTGGGCGGAGCGGCGCAGCCGGGCGACGGCGCCGTCGGGGGCGGTGGGCAGGGTGCGCAGGATGCCGGTGCCGGCGGCGGTCATGAGGTCGGCGGCGGCCATGCCCGTGAGCAGGGAGATCTGGGCGTTCCAGGCGTCGGCGGGGAGCGGGGCGCGGTATTCGAGGGTGTAGGTGTGGTCCCGCTCGACGATCTCCTGTTCGGGGACGTTGAGGGAGATCCCGCCGCGTTCGGCTTCGAGGGCCTCGCGGAGGCGGCCGATGTCCCGGAGGAGGGCGAGCGGCTCCTCGGCCGTGCCGTCGTCGATCTGTCGCTGCACGCCCGCGTAGTCGAGTCTGGCGCGGCTGCGGACGAGGGCGCGGCGGACGTCGGTGGCGACCCGCCGCCCCTCGGCGTCGAGGTCGATGCGCCAGAGGAGGGCGGGGCGGGGTTCGCCGGGAGGAGGCTGGCGGCGCCCTCGGAGAGCACGGGCGGGTGGAGGGGACCTTCCCGTCGGGGAAGTAGAGGGTGAGGACGCGCCGGTGGGCCTCGGCGTCGAGCGGGCCGCCGGGGGTGACGAAGGCGGCGACGTCGGCGATGGCGTAGTGGACGCGGTAGCCGCCGTCGGCCCGGCGGGCCAGGTGCATGGCCTGGTCGAGGTCGGTGGAGGCGGGCGGGTCGATGGTGAAGAAGGGGAGGTCTGTGGCGTCGTACGAGGGGAGCCGGGGGTTCCTGGCGGCGGCTTCGGCCTCCGCGAGGACGGCGGGCGGGAAGTCCTCGGGGACCGCCAGCTCGGTACGGAGTGCGCGCAGGGCGGCCCGCAGCGGAGCCTCGGCTGCGCCGGTCACGTGGATGTGGCGGCGGGGCATGGACCGAGCGTATGAGCTGGGGGAGGGTGCGGCACCTCGTACGGGGGCGGGGCGGGGACCTCGTACGGAGGGGGCGCGGGGACGAAGCAGGGCGGGGCGGGATCGCGCGGGTGGCGCGGGGACGAAGCGGGGCAGGCCGGGATCGCGCGGGTGGCGCGGGGACGAAGCGGGCAGGGACCTCGTACGGAGGAGGCGGGCGGGGACCCCGTACGGAGGGGCGGGCGGGGGCCCCGTGGGTGTGCGCGGGGTGTACGTGCGCGGGAGCCGGGTCCCGGACCTCGTACGCTGGATCGTCGGGGCCGCACCCCACCCCGTACGGACGAAGGAGAACCACCGTGCTCGTGCTGTTGCCGCCCTCCGAAGGCAAGGCCTCCTCGGGGCGCGGGGCGCCGCTGAAGCCGGAGTCGTTGTCGCTGCCGGGGCTCGCGGAGGCGCGGGCGGCGGTCCTGGACGAGCTGGTCGAGCTGTGCGTCGCCGACGAGGAGAAGGCGCGCGAGGTGCTGGGCCTGAGCGAGGGGCTGCGCGGCGAGGTCGCGAAGAACGTGGAGCTGCGGACGGCGGGCGCGCGTCCGGCCGGGGAGATCTACACGGGCGTGCTGTACGACGCGCTGGGTCTGGCGACGCTGGACGAGGCGGCGCGGAAGCGGGCGGGGACTCGCTGCTGGTGTTCTCGGGACTGTGGGGCGCGGTGAAGGTGACGGACCGGATTCCGTCGTACCGCTGCTCGATGGGCGTGAAGCTGCCGGGCCTCGGGGCGCTGGGCGCGCACTGGCGGGGCGCGATGGCCTCGGTGATGCCGGAGGCGGCCGGGGACGGGCTCGTCCTGGACCTGCGCTCCTCGGCGTACGCGTCGGCGTGGAAGCCGAAGGGGGAGCTCGCGGCCCGGACGGCGACGGTGCGGGTGCTGCACGCGCCGACCCGGAAGGTGGTCAGTCACTTCAACAAGGCGACGAAGGGCCGGATCGTGCGGAGCCTCCTGGAGGCGGGCGCGGAGCCGGGTTCGCCGGCGGAGCTGGTGGGGGCGCTGCGGGAGCTGGGGTACGTGGTGGAGGAGGGCGGGAAGGCGGGGCGCTGGACGTCCTGGTGGACGAGATCCACTGACCCTTCGTTGCACCCTCCGCAACGCTCGTTGCGGGTGACGCTCGCCCTGGGCAGGATGACGCCCATGACGAGCGTGTTCGGCCTTGCCCCGAGCGTCCCCGTGGTCCCCGTCGTCGTGATCGAGGACGCCGCCGACGCCGTGCCGCTGGCGCGGGCCCTGGTCGCGGGCGGGCTGCCGCTGGTCGAGGTCACCCTGCGGACCCCGGCCGCGCTCGACGCCCTCCGCGCGATCACGGCCGAGGTGCCGGAGGCGGTCGTCGGCGCGGGGACCGTCGTCTCTGCGGCCGGGGCCGCCGACGCGGTGGGCGCCGGGGCGCGGTTCCTGGTCAGCCTGGGTGGACCGAGCGGCTGCTCGGCGCGATGCGGGACTCGGGCGTGCCGTTCCTGCCGGGGGTGTCAACGGCCTCGGAGGTGGTGGCCCTCCTGGAGCGCGGGGTGACGGACATGAAGTTCTTCCCGGCCGAGGCGGCGGGCGGCGTCCCGTACCTCGCGTCCCTCGCGGGCCCGCTCCCCGGGCCCGTTTCTGCCCCACGGGCGGCATCTCCCCGCCTCCGCCCCGCCTACCTCGCCCTGCCGAACGTCGGCTGCGTCGGCGGTACGTGGATGCTGCCGCCGGACGCCTCGCGGCCCGCGACTGGGCGCGGGTGGAGGCGCTGGCGCGGGGGCGGCGGGGCTGCGGGCGCCGGTCAGGACGTGAACCTCACGCCGAGGTGGTCGGTGACGGGGCGGTAGCCGAGGCGCTGGTAGAGGGCGTTGCTGGTGGGGTTGGCGAGGTCCGTGAAGAGGAGGACCCGCGCGACTCCGGCTTCCCGGGCGGCGCGGCTGACCGCCTCGGTGGCGCCGGCCGCGTAGCCCCGGCCGCGCTCGGCGGGCGGGGTGTGGACGAGGTGGACGCGGGCCTGGCCCTCGATCGCGCGGGAGACGGCGGCCATGGAGACCGGGCGGCCGTCGGGGGCCTCCCAGAGCCACAGTCGTCCCTCGGAGGTCCGCTCGGTGACGAAGGCGGTGTAGTCCTCGGCGGGCTCCTCGCCGATGGCCGCCACGAACTCACGGGTCCAGGCGGCGACGAGCGGGACGTCGGCCCCGGTGGCGAGCCTGGCGCGGCCCTCCGGGGCGGGGTCCGGCGGGGTCAGCTCGCCGAGCCGGAAGAGCCGCATGCGGCTGATGGGTGCCCAGGGGCGTCCGGTGGCCTCCGCGTACGCCTCGACGGCGGCGGTCTCGCCCCGTACCTCCGTCGGCTCCTCGCCCCGGGGAACACCAGCGCGCCAGCCGCCTCCTCCGGCATCGCCCCGAGGGAGGGCATGCCGGGCGACGGGACGACGAGGACGCCGGTGACCCGCCCGTCCGCCTCCGCCCACCAGCCGAGCCGCCCGGCGGTGTCCATCAGCGTGAGCACGGCGGTGTTGCGGGCGGCCTCGGCCGCGAGATGCTCGCGGCGGCCGCCCGGAAGACGGCGGGACTGTCGGTGAAGGACCAGGTCATGCGGGCGATGATGGTACGGGGACGGGGCCCGCCGCCATCGGTTTGCGCGCTGCGGCGGGCTATCGCAGGTGCGAGGTGTCGTTGAGGAGCCGTACGGAGGCGTTGCCGTCGGCGTAGTACGCCACGGCCGAGATCGAGGCCGCCGACAGCTCCATCCGGAACAGCGACTCCGGCGGGGCGCCGAGCGCGAGCCGGACCAGCGTCTTGATCGGCGTGACGTGGGTGACGAGGAGGACCGTGCGGCCCGCGTACGCGGCGGCCAGCCGGTCCCGTGCGGCGGCGACGCGCCGGGTGACGGTCGCGAAGCTCTCGCCCCGCCGGTCGGCGCGGCCTTCGCCGAGGCCAGCCAGGCGTCCAGGTCCTCGGGTACCGCTCCCGGACCTCCCCGAACGTCAGGCCCTCCCACGCCCCGAAGTCCGTCTCCCGCAGCCCCTGCTCGATCCGCACGTCGAGCCCCAGCCGGGCCGCGACGGCCCCGGCGGTCTGCCGGCAGCGCGTGAGCGGCGAGCTCACGATCTCCTGGATCGTGCCGCGCGCCGCCAGCGCCTCCGCCACGGCCTCCGCCTGCCGCAGCCCCGCCGCCGACAGCTCCGGGTCACTCCCCACTCCCCGAGAACCGCTTCTCGGGCGTCAACGCCGTCTCCCCGTGCCGAAGCAGCACGAAGGTCGCGGGCGCCCCATGTCGGGTGCGGCCCAGCCCTGACGGGGGGCGGGGGCTGGGCAGGGGCGGTGGGGTGGGTCCCGTGCTGCGGTGAGGGAGCCTGGGCGGGCGCGGTGGTGTCGGCCCCATGCGGTGCGGGGGCCTGGGCGGGCGCGATGGTGCCGCCCCGTGCCGCGGTGCGGCCGGTGGCTGGGTGCGGGCCTCGTGGCCCGTCGGGGCCAGGGCGGCCGCCTCGGCCTCGAAGTCGCCGGAGGCCACCGAGGCCGCGAGGGCCTCCTCGGCGGCGAACAGGCCGTCGTCCGGGCCGGTGTCCGGGGTCGCCGGGCGCGCCACGGCGCCCGGCCAGGAGCCCGGGGCGGAACCGGTCGGCGCGCCCGGCCGGGTCTCGGCGGCCGGGCCCGTCGCCGTGCCCGGCCAGGAGCCCGTGCCCGTACCACCGGTTCCGGGGCCGCCGCCCGTGCCCGTACCGCCCGAGGCGGCCGCGGGTCCGGAGGAGGACGTCGCCAGTGCCGCGCGGGCTCGTGCCGCGCCCGCCGCCGCGTCGCCGGGCGGGCCCGACGGGGCGGGGTCGCGGCGTTGCGGGCGGCGGAGGCGTCGAGGGCGGCGGTGGAGGCAGAGGGCTGCCACTGACGGCCGCGCTTGCCCGCGTCCATCGCCTCGTTGGCGAGGCGGTCCGCGTGCTTGTTCCGCTCGCGGGGATCCACTCGTAGCGGACCCGGCCCGGGGAAGACGCGGGCGGCCTCGGCGGCGAGCGGCTTCATGTCCGGGTGCTTGATCTTCCAGCGGCCGGACATCTGCTCGACGACGAGCTTGGAGTCCATGCGGACGTGGACGGCGGCGTCCGGGAACAGCTCCGGGCCGCCTTGAGGCCCGCGACCAGGCCCTTGTACTCGGCGACGTTGTTGGTCGCCACGCCGATGTACTCGGCGGCCTCCGCGAGCGTCTCGCCCGTCGCCGGGTCCAGGACCACGGCGCCGTAACCGGCGGGCCCCGGGTTGCCCTGGAGCCGCCGTCCGCCTCGACGATCAGCTCGCGTGAAGAGGTCATTACAGGCCGGACTCCGCGGTGCGGACCAGGATGCGGCTGCAGTTCTCGCAGCGGACGACCTTGTCGGGCGCGGCGGCGCGGATCTCGTTCACCTCGGTGATGTCGAGCTCCAGGCGGCAGCCCTCGCAGCGGCGCTGGTGGAGCCGGGCCGCGCCGACGCCGCCCTGCTTCTCGCGCAGGCGGTCGTACAGCTTGAGGAGGTCCTCCGGGAGGGGCCCGGCGACGACCTCGCGCTCCTTGGCGACGGAGGCGGACTCGGTGTCCAGCTCGGCCTGGGCGGCGTCGCGGCGCGCGGTGGCGTCGTCCACCTTGCCCTGGACGGCGGCGACCCGCTCGGTCAGCTCGGCGAGGCGCTCCTGGGCGGACTCGCGGCGCTCCATGACCTCCAGGACGATCTCCTCCAGGTCGCCCTGGCGCTTGGCGAGGGAGACGATCTCGCGCTGGAGGTTCTCCAGGTCCTTCGGGGAGGAGACGGCGCCGGAGTCGAGGCGCTGCTGGTCGCGCGCGGCGCGCTGGCGGACCTGGTCGACGTCCTGCTCGGCCTTGGTCTGCTCGCGGCCGCAGTCGCTCTCCTCGGTCTGCGCGGCGACGAGCAGGTCGCGCAGCTGGGTGAGGTCCTTGGTCAGCGCCTCGATCTCGGCGTGCTCGGGCAGCGACTTGCGCTTGTGGGCGAGCTGCTGGAGGCGGACGTCCAGGGCCTGGACGTCGAGGAGGCGGATCTGGTCGGCGGGCGCGGCGTTCAGTTGGGGGCTCCAGAGGAAGTGTGGTGGGAGGACCAGGGGTCGGTGACCGTCTTCGAGACGTGGACGCGGAGGTCCCAGCCGTGGCGGTCGGAGATCGAGTCGAGCTGCGCGGCGGCCTGCTCGCACCAGGGCCATTCGGTGGCCCAGTGGGCGGCGTCGACCAGGCCCAGGGGCGACTGCTGGGTCGCCTCGGAGACCGGGTGGTGGCGCAGGTCGGCGGTGAGGAAGGCGTCGACGCCCGCGGCCCGTACGGCACCGAAGAGGCTGTCGCCGGAGCCGCCGCTGACGGCGACGCGGCGCAGGATCATGCCGGGGTCGCCGGCGACGCGGATGCCCTGCGCGGTGGCGGGCAGCCGCTTCGCGGCGCGGGCGGCGAACTCGGCGAGGGTCTCGGGGTGGTCGAGCTCGCAGATCCGGCCGAGGTTGTTCTCGGGGACGAGGGGCCGGTGACCCGGAGGCCGAGCGCGCCGGCGAGGGCGTCGGAGACGCCGGGGTCGGCGGTGTCGGCGTTGGTGTGCGCCACGTGGAGGGCGATGTCGTGCTTGATGAGGGTGTGCACGACGCGGCCCTTGAAGTGGCCGGCGGCGACCGTCGTCGTGCCGCGCAGGTAGAGCGGGTGGTGGGTGACGATCAGGTCGGCGCCGAGGGCGATCGCCTCGTCGGCGATGTCCTGGACGGGGTCGACGGCGAAGAGGACGCGGGTGACCTCGGCGTCGGGGTCGCCGCAGACCGTGCCGACGGCGTCCCACGACTCGGCCCGCTCTGGCGGCCAGAGGGCGTCGAGCGCGGCGATGACTTCAGACAGACGGGGCACGAGGAAAGGCTACCTGGCCCCGCGCCCCGCCGTCCTGACCTGTGGACAACCCGGCGCGACGACCCGGTCGGACGCCCGGCGGGACGACCCGGTCGGACGCCCGGCGGGACGACCCGGCAGGACAACCCGGCCGGATGACCCAGCTGGGCAACCAGGCCGGACGGCCCGGCAGGACGGCCCAGCAGGACAACCCGGCCGGATGACCCGACTGGGCAACCCGACCGGATGCCCCAGCTGGGCAACCAGGCCGGATGACCCAGCTGGGCGACCCGACCGGATGACCCGACTGGGCAACCCGGCCGGGCCACCCGCCCCCGGGGGCGCTACTTCTTCACGAGGTATCCGCGCAGGTCGTCGAGGACGCTGTCCGCCGCCGTGACGCCGAGGCCGAGGTACCAGGTCTCGTCGGGGACGTCCTTGGCCTGCCCCGCCTTGACGGCCTTGAGGTTCTTCCAGAGCGGGTTGGCCTGGGCGGTGTCCTTCTTGGTGGCCTTGGCGTCGCCGTACACGCCGGTGAAGATCCAGTCGGCGTCGGCCTCGTCGATCCGCTCGGGGCTGACCTCGGCGGCCAGCTCGTCGATCTGCTGGTTCTTGGGCCGGGGCAGGCCGGCGTCCTCCAGGATCGTGCCGATGAAGGAGGCCTTGGCGTAGAGGCGGATCTTGCCGGGGAGGTAGCGGACCATCGAGACGGTGGGCTTGTTCGGACCGATGTCCGCGCCGAGCCGCTCGGCCTTGGTCTCGTACGCGGCGAGCTTCGCCTTCGCCTCGGCCGTCCTGTCGAGCGCGGCGGCGTTGAGGAGGTAGTTCTCCTTCCAGGTGAAGCCCGGACGGATCGAGAACACGGTGGGCGCGATCTTCGACAGTTCGTCGTACTTGTCGGCGGCGCGCAGCTGGCTGCCGAGGATGAGGTCGGGCTGGAGGTTGGCGATGGCCTCCAGGTTGAGGTTGTTGATGGTGCCGACGGACTTGGGGGCGCCGGCGTCCTTGGCCAGGTAGCCGGGGATGCCGTCGTCGCCCTCGGAGGGGGCGTAGCCGACGGGCTTGACGCCGAGGGAGACGACGTTGTCGAGCTCGCCGACGTCGAGGACGACGACCCGCTTGGGGGCGGCCTTGAGCTCGGTCGTGCCGAGGGCGTGGGTGAGGGTGCGGGGAACTGGCCGGGCCGGGCGTCGGTGCCCATGGCGGCGGTCTTGGCGGCGGCGTCGCCGAAGTCCTTGCCGCCGGTGGCGACGTCCTTCTTCTTGGCCGGCTCCTCCTTCCCGGCGGACCCGGAGGTCCCGTCGCCCCCTCCGCAGGCCGCGAGCGAGAGCGCGGCGGCGAGGGCGACGGCGGTGGCGGTGCCACGGCGGCGGAGGGACATGAGAGGGCTCCTGTACGGGTCGTCCTGGCGCACCGCGACGGAGCCCCAGCTTCCACTTAGGTTCGCCTTACCTTACTCACCACGGGCCACTTCAGCACACCCACCCCCTCCCCCTCAGCCGAACCGCCCCGGGGCCACCCTTATGTGTGAAGTGACCCCACTCGTGTTGTTCGGCTGGAAGTGCGAAAACTAGCTTCGTGGCCGGAGGTGACGAGTCGATGACAGCGTGTGCCATCGAGACCACGGCCGAGGACGACGACCGCGCCGGACTTCCCGGCGGCGACGGCGGCCGGCCGACGGGGTTCACGATCACGGCCAACGGCGCGTACGCGGCCAGGCTCGCGGGCGACGGTGACGCCCTGTACGTGGAGAGGTGGACCCTCGACGGCCCGGAGCCGTACGCCGTGCCGCTCCCCTCGGCCAGCCGGAGGAGGCGGGGACCCAGCTGCTGCCCCTCGCGGACGGCCGGGTCCTGGTCGCCCGCCGCGTCGACGGGCGGCGCAACACGTTCTCCTGCTCTACCCCACCGGACCGGCCACCGGCGAGCTCCAGCTCGGCGCCGTGGAGGCGCCGGGCTCCGAGCGCCTCGTCCTGCTCCCGCCCTCGCCGGACGGCATCTGCGCGTACGCGATGTGCGTCGGCCCCGGCACGACGACGCTGTGGCTGGTGGCGGGCGGGGCCTTCGGACCGGAGAAGGTGGCGGAGGTCAGGGGCCACTGCTCGGGCGGGGTCTGGCTCGACCGTACGGGCCGGATGCTCGCGCTCGACCGGCGGCTCGACGGCGGTCCGGTGAAGGCGGTCGCCGTCGACCTGGAGCGGGCGGGGAGGTCACGCCGCTGCTCCAGATCACCGAGGAGAGCGACGACCGGCTGCTGCTCGCGGACCCGGACAGCGGGCTGCTCCTGATCCGCTCCGACGCCCCTCCCCGGGCCACGACCGGCTCGGCTGGGGCGTCCTCGGGAGCCTGCTGCCGGTGCGGTTCCCCGAGTGCCTGCGGCTCGACGACGCGGCGGTGACGCCGTTCGCGGTGCAGCCGGGGCAGGTGCTGATGCCGGAGAGCTGCGCGGTGGCGCTGCGGATCGACGCGGCGGCCGGCAGCTGGGTGGGCACCTGGCAGCCCTCGTCCCGCCGGATGGCCCAACTGGCGGCGCCCCAGGGCTGGCTGGCCGGGGCGGGCCTGTGGACGGCCGGGGCGTGCTGCGGCTGCCGTACGCGACGGCCGGGGCGCCCTGCGGCCTCGCCGCCCTGGAAGCGCCCCTGGAGCCGGAGCCCGAGCCCGAGCCCGGTCCCGGGCCGGCGGCCGTCGAGGAGCCCCGGGTGTGCCGCCCGGTGCCTTTGCAGCAGGCTCCCTGACGGACCGCAAACCGGCTGGCTAGACTCTCCGCCGCACAGCAAGAGCACGACCAACGGGGTGAGTTCCAGCATGTCCGAAGCAAGCACGCAGGGTGCGGAGTCGACCGGCTCCGGGAAGCACCGCGGTCAGTCGTCCCCGGCGGAGGACTCCACGTCCTCCCCGCACGGCCGGCACCGCCGCGAGGCCGAGGCCCACGCGCACTGAGGCAGGAACGAAGGGCCCCGGGTCTCCCCGGGCCCTTCGCCCTTCCCCACCGCCACCCCGTGGCTCAGCCCTTCTTCAGCCCCAGCACCTCCGCTGCCGCGAACGTCTCGCCCGCCGGGCGGGACGCGTAGTGCGGGTCAGGAGGAGTCCAGCTCCTCGTAGGTGAAGACCTCCTTGGCCGTGTCGAACTTGGCCGCTACCTTGGGCCGGTCCACCACCGCGACCATCCCGCCGTGCACCACGAGCAGCTGCCCGTTGACCCCGGCCGCCGCCGGGGAGGCCAGATAGCCGACGAGCGGCGCCACGTGCTCCGGGGACAGCGGGTCGAGCTCGCCCTCGGCGGACGGCTCCGCGAAGCCCGCGAAGACGTCCTCGGTCATCCGGGTCCTGGCCCGCGGGCAGATCGCGTTCGCCGTCACCCCGTACCGGGCGAGCGCGAGCGCCGACGAGGTGGTCAGGCCCACGATGCCGCCCTTGGCCGCCGCGTAGTTGGGCTGGCCGGCCGAGCCCGCGAGGAAGGCCTCCGAGGAGGTGTTGACGATCCGGCCGTAGACGCCGGTCTCGCCCGCCTTGGCGCGGCCCCGCCAGTGCACCGCCGCGAAGTGGGTGGTGTTGAAGTGGCCCTTGAGGTGGACCCGTACGACCGAGTCCCACTCGTCCTCGCTCATCGAGAAGACCATCCGGTCGCGCAGGATGCCCGCGTTGTTGACCAGGACGTCCAGCTTCCCGAACTCGGACACCGCCAGGTCCACCAGGGCCCGCGCCGTCTCGAAGTCGGAGACGTCGCCGAGGTGGGCGACCGCCCGGCCGCCCGCCGCGCGGATCTCGGCCGCGACCTCCTCGGCGGGCGCGGCGGAGGCCTCGCCCGAGCCGTCGCGGCCGGGCTGCCCGTAGTCGTTGACGACGACGGCGGCGCCGAGCCGGGCCAGTTCCAGGGCCTCGGCGCGGCCGAGACCGCGCCCGGCGCCGGTGACGATCGCGCTCAGCCCCTCAAGAGGCAGTGCCATCACAGTCTCCTCAGATCTCGATGCAGGTACGGAGGGCCGCGCCGGTCCGCATCTGCTCCAGGGCCTCGTTGATGCCCGCCAGCGGCACCCGGTGGGTGATGAGCGACTCCAGGTCGATGCGGCCGGCCCGCCAGAGCGCGATGGCCCGCTCGTACGAACGGAGCACGTCCCCGCCTCCGTACATCGAGGGCAGGATCCGCTTCTCGTCGAAGAACAGCTCGAACATGTTGAGCTGGAGGTGGTCGTCGAGGGCGCCCGCGCCGACGACGCAGAGGGTGCCGCCGCGGCGGGTCGTCTCGTACGCGGTGCGCGCGGTGGCGGACTTGCCGACGACCTCGAAGACGTAGTCGAAGCCCTCGCCGCCGGTGATCCGCTGCTTGGCGTCGGCGAGCGCCTCCGGGAGACGGCCTCGGTGGCGCCGAACCTCAGGGCGGCCTCGCGGCGGGACTCGACGGGGTCGACGGCGACGATCTGGGCGGCGCCCTGGAGCTTGGCGCCCTGGATCGCGGAGATGCCGACGCCGCCGCAGCCGATGACGGCGACCGACGAACCGGCCTCCACCTTGGCCGTGTTGATGGCGGCGCCGAGGCCGGTGGTGACGCCGCAGCCGATGAGGGCGGCGATGTCGAAGGGCACGTCGTCGGGGATCGGCACGGCGCAGCCCGCGTCGACGACGACCTCCTCGGTGAAGGTGCCGGTGCCGGCGAAGCCGAAGACGTCGCCGCCGGGGCGCTTGAAGTTGGGGACTCCGGCGTTGAAGAACCCGGCCAGGCAGAGCTGGGTCTGACCGCGCCTGCAGGCGGGACAGCTGCCGCAGGCGGGCAGCCAGCAGAGCAGGACGCGCTGGCCCTGGGCGAGTCCGGTGACGCCGTCGCCGACGTCGAGGATCTCGCCGGCGCCCTCGTGGCCGGGGATGAACGGGGCGGGCTGCGGCAGGACGCCGCTCATCGCGGAGACGTCGGAGTGGCACAGGCCGGTGGCCCGCACCCGGATCTTCACCTTGCCCGGGCCGAAGCCCACCGCCTCGACGTCGTCGAGGACTTCGAGTTTGTCCTGGCCGATCTCGTGCAGTACGGCTGCGCGCATGGTGCGGCTCCCATCAGGCGATCAGGCGATTCAGGTGATCAGGAGTGCTCGACGAGGGTGTCGGCGAGGACCGGGCGTCGTCGCGCTCCACGGCCGTCACCGCCACCTGGACGCGGCCGTCCCCGGCCCACATCCGGATGCGCAGGGTCTCGCCCGGGAAGACGACCCCCGCGAAGCGGGTGCGGTACGAGCGGACCCGGGTGACGTCCCCGCCGAGCAGGGTGTCCACGACCGCCTTGAGGGTCATGCCGTACGAGCAGAGCCCGTGCAGGATCGGCCGGTCGAAGCCGGCGAGCTTGGCGAACTCGGGGTCGGCGTGGAGCGGGTTCCAGTCGCCGGAGAGCCGGTAGAGCAGGGCCTGTTCCTCGCGGATCGGCCGCTCGACGGTGGCGTCGGGCGCGCGGTCCGGGAGCGCGAGGCGCTCGGAGGGTCCGCGGTCGCCACCCCAGCCGCCCTCGCCGCGGACGAAGATCGAGGCGTCGCTCGTCCACAGCGGGCCGTCCTCGTCGGCGGCCTCGGAGCGCAGCACGAGGACGGCGGCCTTGCCCTTGTCGTACACGGCGGCGACGCGGGAGGTGGAGACGGCGCGGCCGCCGGTGGGCAGCGGGCGGTGGAGGGTGATCGACTGGCCGCCGTGCAGGACGGCGGTGAGGTCGATGTCGATGCCGGGGGCGGAGAGTCCGCCGACGACGCCCATGCCGGCGCCCGCGACGGTGGCGAAGCTGGGCAGGACGTGGAGCCTGGACTCCAGGGTGTAGCGGAGCTCGTCGGGGTCGGTGGCGGGGACGCCCGCCCCGAGGCCCAGGTGGTAGAGCTGGACGTCCTTGTGGTCCCAGGAGATCTCGGCGCTGCGGGGTTCCGCGGCGACGGCCTTTGCGGGGTCGATGGGCATCGGGCTGCAGCTCCTTGTGGCGGGTGGAGACCTCGGCGCGGCCGTCCGCACCGTCGACCGCACCGAGGCCGTGCGGGGACCGTCCCGGAGACGCGCCGGATCTAGAACGCGTTCCAGTTCGGTGCCCCATGTATAGCGGAGGGGCGATGGCTGGGAACCCCTCCTGACGGCGCGTCAGATGCGACCCGGGACATTTGTCACGGCCGGGTCCGTACATTCACTCCTGCCGGAGCACCGCCCCCGCTCCGTAGCGTCGTCCCCATGAAGAACGAGACAGCGGTCGCCTTCACCGGGGTCACCCGGTCCTTCGGACCGGTCCGCGCCGTGGACGGCATCGACCTCACCCTCCGCCGCGGCGAGACCGTCGCCCTGCTCGGCCGCAACGGCGCCGGCAAGTCCACCACCATCGGCCTGCTCCTCGGCCTCGACGAGCCCGACGGCGGCGAGGTCCGGCTCTTCGGCGACACCCCGGCCCGTGCCGTCGCCGCCGGCCGGGTCGGCGCGATGCTCCAGGACGGCCGCCCGGTCCCCGGGTCACCGTCCGCGAGCTCGTCACCTTCGTCGCCCGGACCTACCCGAAGCCCATGCCGGTCTCCGAGGCCCTCGCCCTCGCCGACCTCACCGACCTCGCCGGCCGCCGGGTCGACCGGCTCTCCGGCGGCCAGGTCCAGCGCGTCCGCTTCGCCGTCGCCCTCGTCGGCAACCCCGAACTGATCGTCCTCGACGAGCCCACCGCCGCCCTCGACGTCGAGGCCCGCGAGGTCTTCTGGGAGGCGATGCGCGGCTACGCCCGGCGCGGCAACACCATCCTGTTCTCCACCCACTACCTGGAGGAGGCCGACGCCAGCGCCGACCGGATCGTCGTCATCGACTCCGGCCGCGTCCTGGCCTCCGGCACCAGCGAGGACCTCAAGCGCGCCGCCGGCGGCAACCTGGTCTCCTTCGACCTGGCCGGCGAGCCCAGCGAGGGCCTGCACCTCCTCCCCGGCGTGACCTCCGTCGAGATCCGCGGCGACCGCGCCCGGATGCACACCGACGACTCCGACGCGACCGTCCGCGCGCTCGCCGGACGGAACGCGATCCGGGGCCTCGAAGTCGGCCCCGTCTCCCTCAACGACGCCTTCCTCACCCTCACCGCGCGCGCCTCGACCGCGCCGGCCCCCTCCCTGGAGACGACCCGATGATCACCGAGTACGTACGCCTCGAAGTCCGCCGCACCCTGCGCGACACCGGCTTCGCCATCGGCACCATCGCCGTCCCGGTGATGATGTACCTCCTCTTCACCAACCTCGGCGGCCAGAACGCACCCGAGTGGAAGGCCGCCTCCATGGTCGGCATGGCGGCGTACGGAGCGCTCGGCGCCGCCCTGTCGATCGGCACCGGCGTCGCCGAGGACAAGGGCTCCGGCTGGCTGCGGCAGCTGCGGATCACCCCATGAGCCCGCGCCAGGTCGTCACCGGCCGCGCCCTCACCGGCTCGGTGGTGGTGCTCCCGGCGATCCTCGGGGTCCTGCTCGCCGGCGGCCTGTTCAACGGCGTCCACCTGGCGGCCTGGCAGTGGGCCGTGGTCACCCTCACCCTCTGGCTCGGCTCGCTCCCCTTCACCCTCCTCGGCATCGGCAACGGCTACCGCCTCACCGCCCAGACGACCGGCGTCGCGAACATCGCCTGCAACCTGGGCCTCGCGGTCCTCGGCGGCCTGTGGTTCCCGGTGAGCCTCTTCCCCGACTGGCTCCGGTCCCTCTCCGCGTACACCCCGACCAACCGCTTCGCCGAGATCGGCGTCTCGGTCACGGCCGGGCACGCCCCGGGGACGACGGCCCTGGCGGTGATCGTCGCCTGGGCGGCACTGTTCGGGACGTACGCGGCGGTCTCGTACCGTCGTTCGGCGAGGACGGTGTGAGGAGCGGACATGACGATCCGGCAGAGGCTGCGGGCCAGGGCGGACGAGCGCGGTGAACGGGGGCCCAGCGGGCTGAGCCTGCTCCCCTGGCTGCTGATGGGGCTGGGGGCGCTCTCCCACCTCATCAGCGGCGAGGCGGCCAACCCGTGGATCGGCGCGGCGGGCCTGCTGGCCTTCAACTCGGTCTACATCGCGATCGTGTTCCGCGCCTTCGACCCGCGCAGCCGGGAATCGCCCCTGACCTGGGGACTCCTCGTCACCCTCGGGGCGCTCACCTTCGGCCTGGCCATCGGGTACGGCCGGGAGTGGCTGCTCCTCTTCCCGCTCCTGGGCCTCGGGGTCGGCGCCGTGGTCCGGCGCGGCCGGCTCCTCCCCGTCATCACCTTCCCGCTGGTCCTCGCGGTCGGCGTGGTGACCTTCTGGCGGGACGGCTGGGACTCCATCGGGATCGTGTACGGCACCTTCATCTCGATCATGGTGACGGCGGCGATCCTCGCCCTGGACGAGACGGTCCGGCAGCTGCGGGCGACCCGGGAGGAGCTGGCCAGGGCGGCCGTCGAGAAGGAACGGCTGCGGTTCTCCCGCGACCTGCACGACCTGCTCGGCCACACCCTGTCGGTGATCGTCGTGAAGTCGGAGGTCGTACGGCGCCTCGCCCCGCGCGACCTGGACGCGGCCCTCGCGCAGGTCGCGGACATCGAGTCCGTGGGCCGCCAGGCGCTCACCGAGATCCGCGAGGCCGTCACCGGCTACCGCGAGGGCAGCCTCGCCACCGAGCTCGACCGGGCGCGCGACGCCCTCTCCACGGCCGGCATCGAACCCGTCGTACGCCGCTCGGGCCCCCTCCTGGAGCCGCAGACGGAGGCCCTGCTGAGCTGGGTGGTGCGGGAGTCGGCGACGAACGCGGTCCGCCACAGCGGCGCCTCCCGCTGCGAGATCGACCTCTCCGGCACGGCCGAGCGGGTCCGCCTCACCGTCACGGACAACGGCCGCGGGCCGGCGGACGCCACGCCGGGCAGCGGACTGCGCGGCCTGCGCGAGCGCGTCGCCGCGGCAGGCGGCACCCTTGACTCGGGACCGGCCCGCGCGGCGGGTTCCGGGTCACCGCGAACTCCCCGTGGAGACCTCCGTCCCACCCGAGGGGATCCGTCCCGATGATCAGACTTCTGCTCGCCGAGGACCAGGGCATGATGCGCGGGGCGCTCGCCCTGCTGCTCGACATGGAACACGACATCGAGGTGGTCGCCCAGGTCGGCCGAGGCGACGAGATCGTCGACACCGCCCTCCTCTCCCGCCCCGACGTCGCCCTCCTCGACATCGAACTCCCCGGCCGCTCCGGCCTCGACGCGGCGGCGGACCTCCGCGACCAGGTCCCCGACTGCCGCGTCCTCATCCTCACCACCTTCGGCCGCCCCGGCTACCTCCGCCGCGCCATGGAGGCCGGCGCGGCCGGCTTCCTCGTCAAGGACGGCCCCGTGGAGGACCTCGCCGAGGCCGTGCGCCAGGTGCTGCGCGGCGAGACGGTCATCGACCCGGCCCTCGCGGCAGCGGCCCTCAGCGCGGGCCCGAACCCCTGACGGGACGCGAACGCGACGCCCTGGCCGCCTCCGTGGACGGCGCCACGATCGCCGACATCGCCGCCACCCTCCACCTCTCGGAGTCGACCGTCCGCAACTACCTCTCGTCCGCGATCGGCAAGACGGGGACGCGGAACAGGATGGAGGCGGTGCGGGCGGCGCGGCAGCAGGGGTGGCTGTAGCCGCCCGGCGGAGGAAGGCCGCGCGGGCTACGTCCCGAGCAGGTCCGCCACCCGCGGGTGGTCCTCGGGCAGGACTCCCAGCTCAAGCTTCCCCTGCGCCGAGTCGCACGCGAGGATCTCCGCCCGGGGGCTCATCGAGATCGCCTCGCGCGCGGAGACCCGGCGGGTCGTCTCCACCCTGAGATCGCCGGGGAGGCTCACGGCCGCCCCTCGGAAGGCGGGCTTCCAGCTGAGGCCGCCGCCGTCCCGGACGAGCCGGCCGGCCTTCCAGCGTCCGTTGTCCCGCCGCAGCATGCACGAGACCTCGACTCGCCCGTCCGCCGCCTGCGCGGCGCTCCGGCGCCGGTTCCGAACGCGCAGCAGCCATCCCACGAGGAGCGCGGCCAGTACCGCGATCACAAGATCGGTCATCCGGTCATTCCATCAGGCCGACGGGCGGGAGGGAAGGCGGCCGGGAAGGCGCTACCGGGCGCGCGTCGCCGTGGCCCTCGGCAGCCAGAGCAGCATCAGCAGGGCGGCGCAGACGAGGACGGCCGTCGAGACGCGGAAGGAGGTCGCGTAGCCGGCGGTGAGGGTGGCGGGGGTGGCGGTGGGGCCCGTGACGGCGGTGGCGAGGGTGCTCAGGGTGGCGAGGCCGAGGGCGCCGCCCATGGTGCGGGAGGTGTTGACGAGGCCGGAGACGAGGCCGGCGTCGCCGGGGGCGGCGCTGGAGGTGGCGAGGGTGGCCAGCGGGGTGGTGGCCAGGCCGATGCCGCCCATCATCAGGATGCCGGGGCCGAGGATCGTCGTGAGGAAGCCGCCGTGGGGGGTCATCGTGGACTGCCAGGCGAAGCCGGCGGCCCCGATGAGCGCGCCGGTCACGGCGAGGTTCCGGGCGCCGACGGCCGGCATCAGGCGGGGGCCAGCTTCGAGCCGAGGATGACGCTGAGGGAGCTGGGGACGAGTGCGAGACCGGCCTGGAGCGGGGTGTAGTCGAGGACGTTCTGCGCGTACGTCGTCATGAAGAACCACATGCCGAACGAGCTCGAACCGCACAGCATGATCCCCACGTTGGCCGCCGACACCGCCCGGGTGCGGAACAGCTTCAACGGCATCAGCGGGGCCGCCGTGCGGGCCTCGACGGTCACGAAGACGGCGAGGAGCACGAGGCCGCCGAGGAGCGTCAGGACGGTCGCCGGATCGGTCCAGCCGGCCTCCTCGGTCTGCACGATGCCGTACGCGAGGGTGGCGAGGCCCGCGGTGACGAGGACGGCGCCCGGCAGGTCGAGGTGGCGTCCGGCGCCGGTGCGGCTCTCGCGGAGCCAGAACACCGCCCCGGCCAGGACGAGGACCCCACGGGGACGTTGATGAGCAGGACCCAGCGCCAGGAGAACAGGTCGACGAGGAGCCCGCCGACGAAGCCGCCCGCCGCGCCGCCGCCGCGCCCACCGCCGTCCAGGTGGCGATGGCCCGGGTCCTGGCGGGCCCGGCCGCGACGGCGCCGGTGACCAGGGTCAGGGTGGCCGGCGAGAGGACGGCCGCGCCGAGGCCCTGGACCGCGCGGCCCGCGACGAGCTGCCAGCCCTCCTGGGCGAGGCCGCCCGCGACCGAGGCGGCGGTGAAGAGGCCGAGCCCGAGCAGGAACATCGCCTTCCGCCCGTAGAGGTCGGCGGCCCGCCCGCCGAGCAGCATGAACCCGGCGAAGGCGATCCCGTACGCGCTGATCACCCACTGCAGGCCGGCCGCCGAGAGCCCGAGGTCGGACCGCATCGACGGCAGCGCCACGTTCACGACGGAGACGTCGAGGACGACGAGGAACTGGCCCGCGCAGGCGGTCAGGACGACCGCCCAGGAACGGGCGGCGGGCACCGGGGCGGAGGGCGTGGTGGCGGTGTCGGAGTCGGTCTGCGGCATGGGGGTGATGCTCGCAGACCGGCTCCGCCCCGCACATGGGGTTTCCGTCCTGGGCCTTGCGGAGGGACCGGGCCTCGCGGACGGGCCCGGCCCTTCCGGAGGGTCCTAGACCTTGCGGAGGAGCGTCACCACCGCCGCGCCGCCCAGGCCGATGTTGTGGGCGAGGCCGACCCGCGCCCCCGCGACCTGCCGGGGCCCGGCCTCGCCCCGGAGCTGCCGGACCAGTTCGGCGGCCTGGGCGAGGCCGGTCGCGCCGAGCGGGTGGCCCTTGGAGATGAGGCCGCCGGAGGGGTTCACGACCCAGCGCCCGCCGTAGGTGGTGGCGCCGGACTGGACGAGCTTGCCGGAGGCGCCCTCCTCGCACATGCCGAGCGCCTCGTAGGTGAGCAGCTCGTTGATGGAGAAGCAGTCGTGGAGTTCGACGACGTCCACGTCCTCGATGCCGAGGCCCGAGCGCTCGTACGCGAGGCGGGCGGCGGCCCGGGACATCGGGCGGCCGACGGCGTCGATGCAGGAGCCGGAGGCGAAGGACTCCCCGGTGTCGGTGGTCATCGCCTGTCCGGCGATCTCCACGGCCCGGTCCCGCAGCCCGTGTTCGTCGACGAAGCGTTCGGAGACGACGACGGCGGCGGCCGCGCCGTCGGAGGTGGGCGAGCACTGGAGTTTGGTGAGCGGCCGGTGGACGGTCTTCGCGGCGAGGATCTCGTCGACGGTGTAGACGTCCTGGAACTGGGCGTGGGGGTTGTTCGCCGAGTGCTGGTGGTTCTTGGCGCCGACGGCCGCGAGCTGCACCTCGGTGGTCCCGTACCGCTCCATGTGCTCGCGGGCGGCGTTGCCGAAGATCTGGGCGGTGGGCGGGGACATCTCGAAGCCGTGGGCGGCGGCCATGATGCCGTAGTGCCGGGCGACGGGCGAGGTCTTGAAGTCTCCCGCGCCCGCTCCCCCGCCGAGCGCGCCCCGGGCCATCTTCTCGAAGCCGAGGGCGAGGACGCAGTCGGCGACGCCGCCCTCGACGAACTGCCGGGCGGTCATCAGGGCGGTGGAGCCCGTGGCGCAGTTGTTGTTGAGGTTGTAGACGGGGATGCCGGTGAGCCCGAGCTCGTACACGGCGCGCTGGCCCGCGGTGGAGGCCTGGAAGCAGTAGCCGACGGCGGCCTGTTCCACGCGCGCGTAGGGGACGCCCGCGTCGGCGAGGGCGGCGGTGCCCGCCTCCTCGGCCATGTCCCAGTACTGCCAGTCCCGGGTCTCCGGCTTCTCGAACTTCGTCATGCCGACGCCGACGACGTACGCCTTGCCCATTTCCGAGTTCCCCCTCAGTCCTTCGGGAGGCCGAGCAGACGCTCGGCGACGACGTTGAGCTGCACTTGCGTGGTGCCGCCCGCGATGGTGAGGCAGCGGGACATGAGCAGGCCGTGGACGACCCGTTCGCCGGGGCCCTCGCGCACGGCGCCCTCGGGGCCGTGGAGTTCGAGGGTGAGTTCGGCGAGTTTCTGCTGGTGGAGGGTCTGGACGAGTTTGCGGACGCTGGCGCCCGCGCCGGGTTCGAGCCCGGACACCTGGAGCAGGGTGGTGCGCAGGCCGATGCACGCGAGCGCGTGGGCCTCGGCGAGCAGGGCCCCGACGCGTACGCGGACGGAGCTGTCGGCCCGGTCCGCCCGGTCGATGACGGCTTCGAGGCCGGTGTCGAAGGCGACCTGGTCGGCCATGTGGACGCGTTCGTTGCCGAGGGTGTTGCGGGCGACGCGCCAGCCGTCGTTCACCTCGCCGACGACGGCGTCGGCGGGGAGGAGGACGTCGTCGAACCAGACCTCGTTGAAGAGGGAGTCCCCGGTGATCTCCTTGAGCGGCCGGATGTCGATGCCGGGGGTGTTCTTCATGTCGACGAGGAAGTACGTGAGCCCCTGGTGCTTGGGGGCGGTGGGGTCGGTGCGGGCGAGCAGGATGCCGTGGTGGGCCCACTGGGCGGCGCTCGTCCACACCTTCTGCCCGTTGATCCGCCAGCGCCCGTCCTCGGTCCGCTCCGCGCGCGTGCGCAGGGAGGCGAGGTCGGATCCCGCGCCGGGCTCGGAGAAGAGCTGGCACCAGAGGCGTTCGCCGCGCAGGGTCGGGCCGAGGTGTTCGGCCTGCTGGGCGGGGGTGCCGTGGGCGAGGAGCGAGGGGACGACCCAGGTGGCGATGCCGAGTCCGGAGAGGCGGATCCCGGCCTCGTCGAGCTCCCGTTGGACGGCGAGCTGCTGGAGGGGGCCCGCGCCGAGCCCGTACGGCTCCGGGAGGTGCGGGGCCGCGTAGCCGGTGGGGACGAGGGCGCGCCGGGCGGCGGCCGGGTCGAGTCCGGCGGCGGGGCGACGGCCTCGCGGGCCCGGCGGCGGTACGCGTCGGCCTCGGGCGGCAGGTCGAGGCGGAGGCCCCGGCGGACGCCGGCGGCGGCGTGCCGGAGGGCGGCGAGCCGGTGGTGGTCGCCGGTGCCGAGGAGCTGGCGGGCGACGAGCGCGCGGCGCAGCAGCAGGTGGGCGTCGTGCTCCCAGGTGAAGCCGGTGCCGCCGAGGATCTGGATGCAGTCCTTGGCGCAGCCGTACGCGGCGTCGAGGGCGGTGGCGGCGGCGAGCGCGGCGGTGAGGGAGCGGGCTCCCTCCTGGCCGTCCTGGGCGGCGCGGGCGGCGTCCCAGGTGAGGGCGCGGGCCTGTTCGAGCCGGACGAGCATGTCGGCGCAGAGGTGTTTGACGCCCTGGAACTGTCCGATGGGCCGGCCGAACTGCTCGCGGGTGCGGGCGTGTTCGGCGGCGGTCTCGACGGCGCGGGCGGCGGTGCCGCAGGCGTCGGCGGCGAAGAGGACGGCGGCGAGGTCGTGGACGAGGGTGGTGACGGCGGTCCCGTCGGGGTGTGCGTCGAGGGCGAGTTCGCGGTCGGCCGGTACGTGGGCGGCGCGGGCGGTGATCTCGGCGGTGGGCCGGGTCGGGTCGGCGCTCTCGTGGGGCCGGACGGCGAGGCCTTCGGTGTCGGCGGCGAGCCAGACGGAGCCGTCGGCGGTGGCGGCCCGGAGGAGGACCAGGTCGGCCTGGGCGCCGCCGAGGACGGGGGCGCGGTGCCGTCGAGGAGGTAGCCGCTCGCGGTGCGGACGGCGGTGAGGGTGCCGGTGCCGCCGAGGGCGACGGCCCCGATCCGCTCTCCCGCGCGAGCGTGCCCGCCATTTCGTGCCGCCCGCAGCGGTGGAGGAGTTCGGCGGCGAGCGCGGAGGGCAGGTAGGGGCCGGGCAGCAGGGCCCTGGCCGCCTCCTCCACGACGACGGCGAGGTCCCCGAGGTCGCCGCCCCCGCCGCCGTGCTCCTCGGGCAGGTGGAGCCCGAGGAGTCCCTGCTCGGCGGCGGCGTCCCAGTACGAGGGCCGTCCGGTGGCGGTGTCGGGGACGTCCAGGTGCTTGCGGACTTCCTCGGGGGGTACGGCGCGGGTGAGCCAGCCCCGGACGGATCGGGCGAGCTCCCGCTGTTCGTGCGTGATGGCGATGCCCATGCGCCGCAGACTAGAACACGTTCCATTCTGACGGAAGGTCAGAAACATGATTAGGGAAAACCTGCGCGACGCAGAGAAGTGCGGATAGAATCTTCTGCGCAACGCAGAGAATGCACAGCGCAGCACAGCAACCACCACCCCGGGGGAACCCATGCTCACCGTCGCCGTCACCGGAGCCACCGGCTCCCAGGGCGGAGCCACCGCCCGCGCCCTGCTCGCCGCCGGACACCGCGTCCGCGCCCTCACCCGCCGCCCCGACTCGCCCGCCGCCACCGCCCTGCGCGCCCTCGGCGCCGACGTGCGGCGCGCGGACTTCGACGACCGCGCCTCGCTCGACGCCGCCCTCACCGGCGCCGACTCCTGTTCGCCGTCACCACCTTCGAGGCCGGCGTCGAGGCGGAGATCCGGCAGGGCAGGGCCCTCGTCGACGCGGCGGCCGCCGCCCGCCTCGGGCACGTCGTCCTCACCTCCGTCGCCCACGCCGACCGCGACACCGGCATCCCGCACTACGAGAGCAAGCGCGCGGTCGAGGACCACCTCCGCGCCTCCGGCACTCCCTGGACGGTGCTCGGCCCGGCGGCCTTCATGGACAACTACGCCGGCGGCTGGACCGCCGACGGACTCCGCGAGGGCACCTTCGCCTGGCCGATGCCGGCCGACCGTCCCCTCGCGCTCATCTCCTCGCGGGACATCGGCGCGTTCGCCGCGCTCGCCCTCGGCCGCCGCCAGGACTTCACGGGCCGCCGCGTCGACATCGCCGCCGACGAACGCACCCCCGCCGAGATGACCGCCGTCCTCGCCGCCGCCCTCGGCCGCCCGGTCTCCTACCGGGAGGTCCCCTCGCGTACGTCCGCGACCGGTCCGCCGACCTGGCCGCGATGTTCGCGTACTTCACCACGACCGGCCTCGACGTCGACGTCACCGGACTGCGCCGCGCGTTCCCCGAGATCGCCTGGCACGGCTTCGCCGACTGGGCCCGGACCCACGACTGGACGTCGGTGCGGGCACCGGAGCCCGCGGCGCCGTCCCGCGTCAGCCGCGCGTGATCCTCAACCTCTCCGGGCCGCAGCCGATCCGCTCCGCCTCCGCCGCCACGTACGCGGGCAGCAGCGAGCGCGTCAGGTCGAAGGCGACGTCGTCGATCGCCCGCTTCTGCTCCACGAGGAAGACCGCCCTGCCCTTCGGGCACGTCGCCACGTAGGCGGCGCGCGTCTCGCTCAGCGAGCCGTGGCCCCGGGGGCCCTCCACCCGGGTGCCCCCGTGCAGGACGGCCTTGTTGAAGATCGCGGTCAGCGAGGGGGACTCCACCGTAGTGAAGCGGAGGTAGGTGTGGGGTTGTCCATTGCCGACCTCGCAGACCCGGGCGGGACCGCCGAAGGGCCCGAACCGCTCACCGGAGAGCGCTTTGCGCCGCTCGGCGGAGAAGCCGGCGGGCAGGACGAAGCCCTCGATCCCGCACAGCGTGCCCCCTTGCCTCCTCTCCCGGTCGGTCACCGCCGGGAGTTCGCCGGGCAGCGGGTAGGACGCGGTGCAGCCGAGGGCGCGCATCGCGCCGTTCGCGGCGTCCACGACGGTCCGCGCCAGCGCGGCGCGGTCCTCCTTCCAGCCGGACACGTCGGACCAGCGGCCGACGCCCGCCCGGCCCAGGGCCACGTCGACGACCGTCGAGGCGGTGAAGTCGCGCGGCTCGCCGGTGCAGCTCTCGGGAGAGCCACCCAGGCACGGGACGCGTTCGCCATGCCGGGCACCCCTTGCCGAGCGGCGCCATGTCCGGATCCAGGTACTCGGTGGGCCAGCGGTCGCCGTCCGTGCCGTACTGCCCGTCGAGCTCGTGGACGCGGATCGTGATCCGGCTGCGCACCTGCCCGTCCTTGAGGCCCGACACCCGGCACTCCCCGTACTCCAGGTCGCGCTCCCGCCAGTCGCGCCCCAACTCCTGCTCCTCGGAACGGACCTCCCGGCCCTCCCCGAACAGCGCGGTCACCGTCCCCTCGCCCAGCGAACCCCAGCAGGGGGCCGGCCCGGCGGCCAGGGGCAGCGTCCCGGTGCGCCACGCGACGGCACCGGCACCGAGCAGGGCGCCGACGAGCCCGGCGACCACCGCGGTACGGGCGGTACGGCTCCGGAACGCCCGCCGCGGCGGCGGCACCCGCCCGCTGCCGCCCGCCCCGCCGTCTCCCGTGCCGCCCCGGTCTGCCCGCTCATCGCCCCGACCCCGCGTCGTGTCCCGTCCCGTACCGCCCGTTCCGGCGGCCCGGAAGAGCCTAGTCCGGCGGGCGGGGGGCGTTGTCAGTGGCGGCTGTCAGTCTGTCAACACAGCCGAACGACAGCGCAGAGAGAGCGAGCACACCATGGGTACGTGGGACATCGGCCCCTTCGACAACGACACCGCCGCCGACTTCTCGTACCGGGTCGACGAGGCCCCGGAGGAGAAGCGGGCCGAGGTGCTGTCCTCGGCCTTCCGCGAGGTCGTCGGGACCGGCGGCGAGTACCTCGACGCGGACCTCGCGATGGAGGCCATCGCCTCGGCCGCCCTGCTCGCGGCGCAGTGCCCCGGCGGCGAACCGGTCACCACCTCGTACGGACCGAAGAAGCCGCTGCCCGAACTCCCGCGGAGCTGCGCCCGGCGGCCGTGGAGGCCCTGGACCGGGTCCTCGCCGAGCCGTCCGAACTCCTCGAACTCTGGGAGGAGTCGGACGGTGAGGAGTGGAAGGCGGGGTGCTGAAGCTGCGGGGGTGCTGGCCGGGGCTGAGCGGCTGCCCGAGGACGTCCGGCGGGGGCTACGCTCCCGCCATGGCGAGCATCCGCGCGGTGATCCTGGACCATCGGCGGGCCGACGGCCTGCCTCCGTACGAGCGGCCCCGGCCCGGCGCGCCGCTCGCCCGCGGGACGGGACCGCCGTCCACGGCCGGACCCGTGCGGTCAGCGGCGTCGGTGCCGACGGCCGGACCCTGTGGACGCACTCCTTCTCCGGGCGGCCGAACGCGGCGCACGTCTCGGGCGGCCGGGTCCTCGTCACCACCGACTCGCTGGAGTACACGGCGTGGGGCCACCTCGGCCCGGCGCTCCTCCTCGACCTCGCCGACGGGCGGCTGGTCGCCGAGCTGCGCGGGGCGCGCGGGGCGAGCGCGGCGGCGGACGGTTCCTGCTGGGCCTGGAGGGCTACGGCGCCTTCGAGACGCGGGAGTACGACCGCGACGGCAACGAGACCGACACGTGGCCCTCGTACGGGCACTACGTCGTCGGCAGCGGCGTCCGGGTCGTGGAGGCCGACCGGAAGGTCCCGACGGGGAACCGGGTCGTACGGCTCCTGCCCGGCGGCGTCGTCACCCCCGGCCCCCGGCTGTCCGACCCGCAGCCGCCGAAGCCGCTCGTCCTCCCGGACGGGACCGTGCTGGTGCTCGACGCCGGGGTGCTCCGGGCGGTGGGACGGGACCTCGGCACGACCGTCCTCGCCGAGCTGAGGGAAGCCTACGACGGCCGGGCGATCCGGACCCTCCACCAGGACCGGGAGGGCAGGATCGTCGCCAGTATCGCGGAGCCGCACGCGACCGACCCGGCGAAGTACACCGTCGACACCTGGACCCTCCGCCTGTCCCCTACCGGCGCCTGAACCGGAGGACGACCGCGGCGACGGTCGCGGCCACGGCGGTCACCGCCAGGACCAGCAGCCCCGGGTTCACCCACCACGGGACGACCTCTTCGCCCCGGCACACCAGGCTGACGGGCAGGGCGCCGCTGGAGTCCGGCACGACCTTCGCGCCCGCGTTGAACCAGCAGGCGTCCTCCGGGAAGAGGAACGGCAGGTACGAGAGGCCGTACAGGTGCAGCGCGCCGCCCGCGAGACAGGCGAGCCCGGCGATCCAGGCAGCCTTCTTCGCGGCGGTGCGGCGGGGCCGGGGCGGCGGGGGCAGCGCGGCGTTCTCCCGCCGGGCCCGGACCAGTCCCGCGTACGTGAGCCCCGCCCAGGCCGGCAGGGCGAGGGCGAGGATCACCATCCCCACGAGGGTCGCCACGGTCAGCCGCCTCCGTCACCGCCGTACGGGGGCGTGCGCGGGCACGCTCCCGCCGGGCTCCGGTCGGTCTCCATGCTGCTCCTCCTGACGCGGCCGCTCGGGCGAGCGTAACGGAGCGGCCCCTCCTCGGACGCGGCCTGGTTCACCGCCGGGGGAAGACGGTGTGGTTCACGTGCGGCGCATAGGGCACCATGGGCGCCCGTAGCCGCGTACCCGCCAGTAGGAGTGACCATGTCCGAGCCCTCGCCCGAGATCCTTGCCGCCTTCGAGGCCGCGAAGGGGTTCATGCCCGTCGGGGAGGGGCTCGCGCTGTACGGGGCGGCCGTCGAGGCGGCGAAGCTGGGGCTGCCGCTGCTGGAGGTGGGGACGTACTGCGGGCGGTCGACGATCCTGCTCGCGGACGCGGCCCGGCAGGCGGGGACGGTCGCGGTGACCGTGGACCACCACCGGGGCAGCGAGGAGCAGCAGCCGGGGTGGGAGTACCACGACGAGAGCGTGGTGGACCCGGAGGTCGGGCTGATGGACACCCTGCCGACGTTCCGGCGGACGCTCCACAAGGCGGGGCTCGAAGAGCACGTGATCGCGATCGTGGGCCGGTCGCCGCTGGTCGCGAGGGCCTGGGGCGGACAGCTCGGGTTCGTGTTCATCGACGGCGGGCACACCGACGAGCACGCCACGAACGACTACGAGGGCTGGGCCCCCAAGGTCGCCCCCGGGGGCCTGCTGGTCATCCACGACGTCTTCCCGAACCCGGAGGACGGCGGCCAGGCCCCGTACCGCATCTATCTGCGGGCACTGGAGTCGGGCGACTTCGAGGAGGTCTCGGTCACCGACTCGCTGCGGGTCCTGCGCCGCCGCTGACGCCGGGGCGGATCAGAACAGCGACGTCACGTACAGGCAGTTGGTGTAGCTGTAGCCCGGTTCGATCTTCGTCTTGCTGGTCTTGGTGTCCCCCCTCGACGTGCCGCTCGCCGCCCGCTTCTGGAGGAAGTGGTAGTCGCCGGCGGGCAGCAGCAGGGTCGCCTTGGGGTACTTCGAGGACGGCCCCGAGCAGGCCTTGATCTTCGGGGAGTTGACGAGCAGCGGGGTCTGGTACTTCGTGCAGGTCCCGCACGCCTTGAGGGTGACCCTGCCGGTCATCGGGCCCGTGTAGAGCACCTCGACCTCGCCGGGGCCGTCGTTGCTGATCACCATGACCATCCGGGGGCCGTCGGGGACGTCGGCCGAGGGCAGGCTCCTGCCGGCCGCGGGCTCCTCCTCGGCGATCTCGGCGGCGATGGCGATGGACCGTGCTTGGGCGGCCTTCGGACTGTTCGGGTACGTCTTGGCGTAGTCGGTCATGGTCGTGACCGCGCTGTCGTACTCCTTGTTCTTGAACTGGGAGGTGCCGCAGGCGAAGTCGCCCGTCTGGACCGCGTCGGCCGCCTCCTTCGAGGCGTCTTCGAGGGACGGGTCCGTCATGTTGTCGAGGGAGGAGCGGAGCGCGCGCAGCTCCTCCGTCGTGTCGCAGGGCGCGGAGCCGCCGGCGAGGGCGGTGGTACGGGTCTTGATCGCCGCGCGGACGGCCGGTTCGACCTTGGCCGCCTGGGGCGACTTCGGGAAGGTGCCGAGGAGTTCGTTGAGGCTCTCGCTCGCCGTCGGGTCCGCCGTCCGCACGCCGAGCGCCGCCGTGCCGCACTCGTAGAGCGACTCGGCCAGCGGCTCGTCCGTCTTGGCGGGCCGGGAGCCGAGGAGGTCCTTGTCCACGGTGGCGGGGAGCCCCCGCAGGTGCTTGAGCGGCGCGATGGCCTCGCAGTACCGCTTCTTCTCGTACGGGGCGGAGACCGCCTTGTAGTACGCGTCGAGGCGGTCGGGGACGAGCTTCCCGGCCCGTGACCCGGCGTGGTTCGTGCCCAGGTCCTCATAGGCGCTGAGCGCCTGGCGGAAGGTCGGCTCGGCCTTGTCGAAGGCGAGGCCCTCGTTGGACTTCACCAGCGCGTCCGCCGCCGCGAGCATGTCCAGCATCGCCTGCTCCTTCGCCTCGTCGCGGGCCGCGCCGTACGCGAGGGAGCCTCCGGCGGGCACGGCGAGCAGCACGAGCGCGAGCGGCAGCGCCAGGCGCCGCGAGGAGGCGCCGACCCTGAGCGTGGCCCGCAGTCCGCGCCGGGCGCCGTCGGCGGCCACCGCGAGCAGGAACACCCTGTAGCCGACGAGCAGGCCCAAGGGCACGCCGTCGACGTCGGCGGGGAGCGCCGCCACGAGCAGGGCCCCGGTCGCCAGCCAGCAGAGCGCGGCACCGACCCAGTTCCTCAGCAGGACGTATCCCAGGCCGAGGCCCGACAGGTTGAGCAGGGCGATCGCGGCGGCCTGTGCCGGGTTCGCCTCTCCTGCGGCTGCGCGGGCCCCTGCCCGGCAGGCGGCCCGTACCCGGCGGCGGCCCGAATCCGGGCGGCGCCCCGGGCGGCGGCACGCTCCGCCTCCCGCCCAGCCGGACGCGGTCGCGGGCCCTGACGGGGCGGCACCGGACGGGGCGGCGGCGGCATCCTGCGGGACCGGGGCCGGATCGGGTGCGGCACCGGGCGGCGGGCCGAAGGCGAGCGTGGGCGTTCCGCTGGCGGGAGCGGCGGGAGTCGTGGAGCCGCCGGGGCAGCCGGAACGGCATCCGCCGGAACCGGCGCGCGGGCGCGGCCGGAGCCGGGGTCGGTGGTGCCGTCGGCGTCGGAGCGGCCCAGGGCGGCTCGGGCGCCCCGAAAGCCGCCCGGAAGTCCTGGAGTCCCGGAGGTCCCGGGAGTCCCGGAGGTCCCGGAGGACGGCGCGGAAGCCGTCCCGGAGAAGGGCGCGGAGGCCGTCCCGGAAGCCGTCTGCTCACCCTTGCTTAACCCACCCCCGCCCGGCGGTCTGTCGTTCGGCTCGGGACGTGCGTCGTTCGGTTCTTCCCCCACCACGGTTCCCCCTCGTGGGTCCATGCGCGGTGACACCCCACCGTCGCCTCTTGTCCCTTACCCTTCACGGTTCGCCCACACGCGTCCACCGATTCGGCGGGCCGGTGACCAAGCTGCGACGTAACCGCTGCGGCGTTTCGCCCCGCGCAGGGCCTAAAGTCGCGGGGTGCCGTACGACCACCGGAAGACCGTCCGCCGTACCCTCGTCCTCGCCCTCGCCGCCACGGGCTGCTGTGCCGTGCTCGCCGGGTGCGCGACCTCACAGGCCTCGCCGCCGGGCGGAAGGCCCAGGGACGTCCCCGGCCACCCGGGGCGAGAGCGGGGCGCAGTCCCGTCCGCCGTTCGCCTCTCCTCCGCCGTCCCCGGGCCCAGCCGCTCGTCCGCGCCGGCGCGGGGAAGCGGTTCGCTCGCGGGGAGGACGATCGTCATCGACCCCGGCCACAACTCCGGCAATTTCCGCCATTCCGCAGAAATCAACAAGAAGGTCGACATCGGGACGAACCGCAAGGAGTGCGACACCACGGGGACGTCCACGAACGCCGGTTACACCGAGGCCGCCTTCACCCTCGACGTCTCCCACCGGCTGCGGGAGCTGCTCACGGCGCGCGGCGCCGAGGTGGTCCTCACCCACGACGGCGAGCGCCCCTGGGGGCCGTGCATCGACGAGCGGGCGAGGATCGGCAACGCGGCCCGCGCCGACGCCGTGGTCTCCGTCCACGCGGACGGTTCGGCCGTCGGAAACCGCGGCTTCCATGTGATCCTTCCCGCAAAGGTGCGGGCGGGCACCGCCGACACCACGAAGATCGTCGGGCCCTCCCGTACCCTCGGTGAGCGGATCGCGGACCGGTTCGCGCACGCCACCGGCACCTCGCCCGCCAACTACATCGGTGACGGCACGGGGTTGGACGTGCGGAACGATCTCGGCGGCCTCAACCTCTCGACCGTCCCGAAGGTCTTCGTCGAGTGCGGCAACATGCGCGATCCGAAGGACGCGCGGCTGCTCACCTCGGCGGCGTGGCGGCAGAAAGCGGCGCAGGGACTGGCGGACGGCATCGCGACCTACCTCAAGGGGTAGAACCGACGGGCGATAGATTCGCTCCGTACGATGGGGCCTCCCCCGTGCCGTGAAACCCCGAGTGGCACACCCGAGCGCCACTCCGAGCGCCACCCCCCGACGCGACGACCGACGACCCGACGAAGGACTCTTACGTGAATATCCGCTCCCTCACCCGAGGCGATGGCGTGCTGATCGGCGCGGCGGTGGTGCTGTTCATCGCCTCGTTCCTCGGCATCGCCGGCTGTGGTGCCAGCGCCGAGATCTGCGACAAGGTCCCCACCGTGAACGCGTGGGAGATCTCGTACCTCGGCTGGGGCTCCTTCTTCGTCGGCATCGCCGGCGCCGCTCTCGTCGTCGCCTCCCGCGCCCTGCCGGAGCCCCGCAAGGTCGTGGGCCTGGAGCTCGGGCAGGTCGGCGCGGCGTTCACCCTCGCGTCCGCCTGGACCCTGCTCATGTGGATCTTCGAGGCGGCCAACGCCGGCGCGGGCCTGATCCTCGGCTTCATCGCCGCGCTGGTCGCGGCCGGTGCCGCCGTCGCCGGGCCGCTGGTCCCGGCCCTGAAGGCCCCGCTCGTCGGCGCGCCCAAGCCGCAGGCCCCGCAGCCGTACGGCATGCAGCCCGGCCAGCCGGGTCAGCCGGGCGTCCCCGGCGGCTACGGCTACCCGGGTGCGCAGCAGCAGCCGTACGGCGGCCCGCACGACCCTCGCAGGGCGCGGGCCAGCCGTTCGGCGCGCAGGCCGCCGCCCCGCAGCCGCAGGCCGCGCACCAGCCCGAGCCGCAGGCGGCCGCTCCGGCCCGCAGCCGGCGGCGGACTTCGCGCCGTTCTGGTTCGCGGTCCCGGTCGCGCGTCCGCTGTACGCGGAGGACGGCTCGCAGGCGCCGATCGCCGAGCTGGCGCCGGGCACCTGGTACCTGGCGGTCGAGCAGCGCGGTCCGGGCCTGGTGGCCCAGACGCAGGACGGCCGCCGCGGTGTCCTCCAGGACACGACGGGCATCCAGCGCGGCTAGTACCCGCCCGCACGGCCCCCGCCCGGAATCCCTTCCGGGCGGGGGCCGTTGCCGTACAGTCCCCGCAGCAGACCTGACGGAGCGTCAGAAAGGATGCGGGGCATGCGACTCGGACTCGCCCTCGGCTACTGGGGCCGCGGCCCTCCCCGCCCACCTCGACCTCGCCCGCGAGGCCGAGCGGCTCGGCTACGACTCCGTGTGGACCTCCGAGGCCTGGGGTTCCGACGCCTTCACCGCGCTGACCTGGATCGCCGCGCACACCAGCCGCATCCGGCTGGGCACCGCCGTCGCGCAGATGGCGGCCCGCGCCCCCACCACCACCGCCATGCACGCCCTCACGCTCGACCACCTCTCCGGCGGGCGCCTGCTCCTCGGGCTCGGGCTCTCCGGGCCGCAGGTCGTCGAGGGCTGGTACGGGCGCCCCTTCCCCCGCTCCCCGCTGACCGCGACCCGCGAGTACGTGGACGTGGTCCGCCAGGTCCTGCGCCGCGAGGGCCCCGTCCGGCTCGACGGACGCCACCACTCCCACCCGTACACCGGTCCGGACGGCACCGGCCTCGGCAAGGCGCTCAAGCCGATCACGCACCCGCTGCGCGCCGACGTCCCCGTCCTGCTCGGCGCCGAGGGCCCGAAGAACATCGCGCAGACCCTCGCCATCGCCGACGGCTGGCTGCCCTCTACTGGACGCCCGACCGCTGGGCCGAGGTGTACGCCCTCCCGGACGCGCTCCCGGAGGGCTTCCTCGTCGCCCCCCTGGTCCGGGCGCAGCTCTGCGAGGACGTCGCGGCCGGGCTGCTGCCGGTCAAGGCGATGCTCGGCTTCTACATCGGCGGCATGGGGCACGCGGCCCGCAACTTCCACGCCGACCTGATGGGGCGCATGGGGTACGAGAAGGAGGCCCGCCGCATCCAGGAGCTGTTCGCGGCGGGGCGGCGCGAGGAGGCGGTGCTCGCCGTGCCGGACGCCTTCGCGGACGAGATCTCGCTCGTCGGCCCCCGGGAGCGGATCGCCGAACGCCTGGAGCGATGGCGGCGGGGCCCGGTGACGGACCTGCTGGTCACGGCACCGGACCCCGCCACGCTCCGCCTCCTGGCGGAGCTCGGCTCGTAGCTCTAGCCGCCGAGTTCGGAGGCGCTGGGGACCTTGTCCACGACCTCGGCGCCGGCGCTCTTGCCCGCGTCCTTCACGTTGTTGATGAGGTTCTCGAAGGTGCTGACGTCCGCGTCGCCCGCCTCGCCCTTGCGGAACTTCGTCCCCAGGTCCTTGATCGACTCGATCCCGGCGGAGAGCGGCGCGACCGCCTTCGCGAGCAGCGGGTCGCCCTTGGCGTTGTTCACCGCCGCCTTGAGCCGGTTGTACGTGAACGCTCCCGCGAGCCCCGCCTTCACCAGGGCGAAGGTGCGGCCGTCCGCGCCCTTCTTGAACTTGCCCGCGCGGTACGGCTTCACGATCCACTGGTACGTGGCGCCCGCGGCGAGGCCCGCGTTGGCCACGAACCGCGTCTTCGCCAGCTTCTGCTGCTCGAAGCTCGCGGAGGCCGACGGGGTCGCGGCACCGCTGCTCGTGCTCTTCTTGTCGTCGTTGCACGCCGCGGTGGTCAGCAGCAGCGCGCAGGACAGCAGCAGCGCCACGACTCCGCGCGAAACGGTTCTGGGCAAGGCGGGACCTCCTGACGACGGTCCCGCCAGCCTCACCCGGCCCCGCGGCGCCCGCCACCGGGGCGACGCCGAACGGGGCCGCTCAGTCCCCGCAGCAGTCCGGTTCGAGCCCCGTGGGGAGGCGGTCGCCGCCGAAGACGGCGACGGTCGCCTCCTCGCCGCCGAGCGCGGCCACCGCGAGGAGGAGGGAACCGGCGGTCCAGCTGGTCTGCTCCTCGGGCCAGACGGCCCTGTCGCCGTCCGTCTCGCCCTCGAAGACGTATCCCGTCCAGTACATGCCGTTCCCGGCGCGCAGGTGCTGGATGTCCTGGAGGATCGTGAGGGCCCGGTCGGACTGCCCCGTCGCCCAGAGGGCGAGGGCCAGCTCGCAGCTCTCGCCGCCGGTCACCCACGGGTTGGGGACGACGCAGCGCACGCCGAGGCCGGGGACGACGAAGGCGTCCCAGGAGGCCTCGATCCGCTCCGCGGCCTCGGCCCCGGTGACCGCGCCGCCGAGGACCGGGTAGTACCAGTCCATCGAGTAGCGGGACTTGTCGAGGAAGCGCTCGGGGTGCCGGCGGATCGCGTGGCCGAGGGCCCCGGCCGCCAGCTCCCAGTCGGGCTGCGCCTCCTCGCGGACCTCGGCGATGGCGAGCGCGCAGCGCAGCGCCTGGTGGATCGACGAGCTGCCGGTCAGCAGCGCGTCGTGCACGGCCTCGCCGGAGGGCTCCCGCTTCCAGCCGATCTGCCCGCCGGGCCGCTGGAGCCCGAGGACGAACTCGACGGCCGCGTACACGACGGGCCACATCCGGTCGAGGAAGGCGTCGTCGCCGGTGGACAGGTAGTGGTGCCAGACGCCGACCGCGATGTACGCGACGAAGTTGGACTCGCGGCTGCGGTCGGTGACGTCGTCCGGGTCGCCGTCCTGGTACGCCGCGTACCAGGAACCGTCGCCGTTCTGGTGGCGGGCGAGCCACGCGTAGGCGCGGGCGGCGGCCTCGTGCTCGCCGGCCGCGTCCAGGGCCATGGCCGCCTCGGTGTGGTCCCACGGGTCCAGGTGGTGGCCGCGGAACCAGGGGATGGCGCCGTCCTCGCGCTGCACCGCGAGTATCCCGGCCACCGTCTCGGCGGCCTGCTCCGCGGTGAGCACCCCGGGCAGGACGAGGTGCTCCGCGATCCGCTCGGGAGACGTCACTTGACGTCGGCCTTCGGGAGGTGCGGCTTGGTCGCGTACGCCACGAAGCTCTTGCCGACGACCGGGTTGAGCAGCTGCTCGGCGACCCGGGTCAGGGCGGGCTTCTTCATGATGTCCCAGACCAGGAGCTTGTGGTAGGCGCGGACCGGCAGCGCCTTGTCGTTGTCGACGCCGAAGGCGCACTTCAGCCACCAGTACGGCGAGTGCAGCGCGTGCGCGTGGTGGGTGCCGTACGGCTTGAGGCCGGCCTGCCGGATCTTGGCGAGCAGCTCGTCGGCCTTGTAGATGCGGATGTGGCCGCCCTCGACCTCGTGGTACGCGTCGGAGAGCGCCCAGCAGACCTTCTCGGGGCCGTACCGGGGCACGGTGATCGCGATCCGGCCGCCCGGCTTGAGGACGCGCACCATCTCGGCGAGCACCCCCTTGTCGTCGGGGATGTGCTCCATCACCTCGGAGATGATGACGACGTCGAAGGACTCGTCGGGGAACGGCAGGTTGAGCGCGTCCCCCTCCATCGCGGTCGCGGTCGCGCCGGCGGGGGCCTCACCGGCCTCCTTCATGGCAGCGAACCACTTGGCGACCTCGCGGATCTCCTCGCCGTTCTGGTCGAGCGCCACCACCTGCGCACCGCGCCGGTAGCACTCGAAGGCGTGCCGGCCCGCGCCACAGCCGAGGTCGAGCACGCGGTCGCCGGGGGCGAGCGGGAAACGGGTGAAGTCGACGGTCAGCACGAGGCCCTGCTTTCGCGGTTGACGGAGGTGGTGGGCAGGCGTTCCTCCCCCAGACTTCGTCCGGGAGGTGCCCCCTGGGCGGAACGGGTGGGCACAACCCACCCACCGGGCTGCACCCGGCGAACAAGCTGAGGTGTCACCGCCGGACTCCGGCTCCCTGCCGGGCCACGGCCTCGCGGTACAGCTCGACCGTCCCCTGCGCGGCCCTGGCCCAGGTGAAATTGGCCAGGACCCGCTGACGCCCGGCGGCACCCAGCCGAGCTCGCAGCTCAGGATCACCGAGCACCCGGCCGAGCGCAGCGGCCAGCGCGCCCGCGTCACCGGTCGGCACCGCGAGGCAGGTCTCCCCGTCGGGTCCCGCGACCTCGGAATCGCCCCGCCGGTCGTCGCGACCAGCGGAGTCCCCGTCGCCATGCCCTCGGCCGCCGGCAGCGAGAAGCCCTCGTACAGCGACGGCACGCAGGCCACCTGCGCGGACCGGTAGAGGTCGACGAGCTCGGCGTCGCTGATGCCCTTGACGAACTCGACGGCGCCGTCGAGCCCGTACCGCTCGATCGCGGCGGCGACGGGCCCGTCCTCGGCGCGCTTGCCGACGACGACGAGGTGCGCCTCGGGGTTCTCCGTACGGAGCTTCGCGAGCGCCTCGATGAGGAAGACGAGGCCCTTGAGGGGGACGTCGGCGCTGGAGGTGGTGACGATCCGGCCGGGGACCTCGGCGACGGACGGGTCCGGCGACCACAGGTCCGTGTCGGCTCCGATGTGGACGACGCGGATGCGGTCCTCGCGGACGCCGAGGTGGTCGACGATCTCCTGGCGGGAGGTGCCGGAGACGGTGAGGACGGAGGGCAGCCGGCGGGCGACCTTCTTCTGCATGCCGGTGAAGGCGTACCAGCGGCGGACGGAGGCGCGGCGCTTCCAGTCGGCGGCGGCGTCGAGTTCGAGCTGCCGGTCGACGGTGATGGGGTGGTGGATCGTGGTGACGAGCGGCGCGCCGATCGCGCGCGGGCCGCCGAGGAGCCCGTAGCCGAGGGTCTGGTTGTCGTGGACGACGTCGAAGTCGCCGCGGCGGGCGGCGAGCATGCGCCGGGCCCGCAGGGAGAAGGTGAGGGGCTCGGGGAAGCCGCCGGTCCACATGGTGGCGACTTCGAGGGCGTCGATCCAGTCCCGGTACTCCTCGCGCTTCGGGGTCCGGAAGGGGTCCGGCGAGCGGTAGAGGTCGAGGCTGGCTATCTCGGTGAGCGGGACGCCCTCGTCGAGCGTCGGGTACGGCTGGGAGCCGATGACCTCGACGCTGTGGCCGAGGCGGGTCAGCTCGCGGGAGAGGTGGCGGACGTAGACGCCCTGGCCACCGCAGAACGGGTTTCCCTTGTACGTGAGGAGAGCGATCCGCAACATGGGGTCCCCCTGGTCGAGCGGAGCCGAGACCTTGGGGAGGTCACCGGCCGCGGTGACGCCCTGTCGGGGCTTGCCTCTATGGCCTCAGCGGTCATGCGCGACCCCCTTCGAGCGTGCGTTGAGCCGGAGCGTAACCGCTCGCGCTAATCTAGAACAAGTTACAGACTTGATCGTTCTTGATCCTTCAAGGAGCACAGAATCTACCGGCAGGTAGCTCCCTGGTGAGAGCCGGAACGGGTGATTCACGCCACGGCGGCCGAAGCGCCATACTGTCGCTCCCCTCGCACGGAACGGGACCCCATGACCGCAGAGAGCAGAGCGGACCACAGACCCGCGTCGCCGCCCCTCACGGAGCGCCAGGAGGCGCGGCGCCGCCGCATCCTGAACGCCAGCGCCCAGCTCGCGGCCAGGGGCGGCTTCGACGCCGTGCAGATGCGGGAGGTCGCCGAGGCGGCGGGGGTCGCCCTCGGCACCCTGTACCGGTACTTCCCGTCCAAGATCCACCTCCTCGTGGCGACCATGCAGGACCAGCTCCAGCACATGCACACCACGCTGCGGAAGCGGCCGCCCGCCGGCGCGGACCCGGCGCAGCGCGTGGCCGAGACGCTGATGCGCGCCTTCCGGGCGCTCCAGCGGGAACCGCAGCTGGCCGACGCGATGGTGCGGGCGCTGACCTTCGCGGACCGCAGCGTGAGCCCCGAGGTCGACACGGTCTCCCGGCTGACGACCGCGATCATCCTCGACGCGATGGGGGCGGAGCATCCGGGCCCGGAGCAGCTCTCGGTGGTCCGGGTGATCGAGCACACCTGGCACTCGGCGCTGATCACCTGGCTGTCCGGGCGCGCCTCGATCGCACAGGTGAAGATCGACATCGAGACGGTCTGCCGGCTGATCGACCTGACGGCCCCCGGGGCCGGTGCCGCTCCCGGGGGCGGGTGACTCAGGGCTTCTTGTTCTTCTTCAGGTCGGCGGCGAAGAGCGCCTCGCACTCCGGGCCGGTGTCGGTGGCGATGAACATCACCATCTTCAGCGGCCCCGTGGAGTGGTTGCTGGCCTTGAGCTGCCAGCCGCTCTTGGTGAAGGTCTTGATCTCCGAACCGGCCTGCGCGAAGCCCTTGCCCTCGGCCCAGCCGCCCTTGGCGAGGGTCGTGACCGTGCCGTCGTAGGACTTCTTCGGGTCGGCCGCCTTCTCCGCGTCGGCGTTCCAGGTGACCATGCACTTCTTCAGCTCGGGCGCCACCGGGTCTCCGGTGGGGTCCTCGGCGAAGCCCGCGGCGGTCGCCGCGTCCTCGATCTCCTTGCTCACCGCCTCGGCGGTCAGCGTCCCGCCGTCCGCCTCCGAGCCCCCGCCGGACCCGCCCGTCGCGGCCGCCCCCGCCGAGGAGGAGCCCCCCGAGGCCGAACCCCCTTGTCCGCACCGCCCTCGCTCCCGCAGCCCGCGACCATCAGCATCACACCGGCAGCCGCGGCCACCCACATCGCCTTGCGCACAACACTCCCGATTACGCGCGCACGAAGGCCCCTTGCCCCCGTGATCAAGGGGCCCAGTTTTGCACGCGGGAACGACGGTCCGGCGCGGGCGTCCGCTCACTCCTCCGGCGGGTACACCGGCTCCCCGCCCTCCGCCAGGGTGATGAGGATGGCCTCCACCGGGCAGCCCTCGGCCGCCGCGAGGAGGCGTTCGCCCGCGTCGGTCTCCGGGGTGAGGGGGTGGGACTGGCGGGCCGTGTCGAGGCGGAAGCCGTCCGGGGCGTGGTTGACGCACATGCCGGAGCCGATGCAGACGCTCCGGTCGACCTCGACGCGCCAGCGGTCGCCCATCACGCGCCGCCCTCGTAGCCGGCCGGGAGGTGGATCATCTTGTGCTCCAGGTACTCGCCGAAGCCCTCGGGGCCGAACTCGCGGCCCAGGCCGGAGTTCTTGTAGCCGCCGAAGGGGCCGAGCATGTCGAGGCTGAAGGTGTTGACGTTGAAGGTGCCGGTGCGGATCTGCCGTGCGAAGTCGATGCCGTGCTCGACGTCGCCGGTCCAGACGCTGCCGCTGAGCCCGAAGTCGGAGTCGTTCGCGATCCGCCGGGCCTCGGCCTCGTCCCCGTACGGCAGGAGGCAGATGACCGGGCCGAAGATCTCCTCGCGGGCGATCCGCATGGAGTTGTCGACGTCGCCGAAGAGGGTCGGCTCGACGTACCAGCCCCGGTCGAGGCCGTCCGGGCGGCCGCCGCCGGTGAGGACCTTCGCACCCTCCGCCTGGCCGATGGCGATGTAGTCGAGGGAGCGCTGCTGCTGGCGGCGGGCGACGAGCGGGCCGACCTGGGTGGCCGGGTCGAGCGGATCGCCGACGACGAGGGCGCCGGCCGCCGCCGCGAGGGCCTCGGCGATCTCGTCGTACCGCGAGCGCGGCGCGAGGATGCGGGTCTGGGCCACGCACGCCTGCCCGTTGTTCATCCAGGCCGCCGGGACGATCCCGGCGACGGCGGTCTCCAGGTCGGCGTCCGGCAGGATCACCGCGGCCGACTTGCCGCCCAGTTCGAGGGTGACGCGGGTGAGGTTGCGGGAGGCGACCTCCATGACCCGCCTGCCGGCCGCGACCGAGCCGGTGAAGGAGACCTTGTCCACGCCGGGGTGCCCGACGAGGTACTCGCTGACCTCGCGGTCGGCGGGCAGGATCGACAGCACCCCCTCCGGGAGCCCGGCCTCCGCCGCGATCTCCCCGAGGACGTACGAGTCGAGGGGCGACTCCGGCGAGGGCTTGAGGACCACCGTGCAGCCGGCCAGGAGCGCGGGCCCCAGCTTGGCGGCGGCGGTGAACTGCGGCACGTTCCACGGGACGACGGCCGCCACGACCCCGACCGGCTCCCGCCGCACGAGCAGCGGCCCGAGGACCCCGCCCCGCCGCTCCTCGTACGGGAAGTCCCGCGCGACGGTGATCGCCGCGTCCCAGACCATCATCGCGCCGAGCGCCTGGGCGAGGACGGACCAGGAGTACGGGGAGCCGTTCTGGGAGCTGATGACCCGGCCGATCTCCTCGTACCGGACGGCGATCGCGTCCTTGATCCGGGTGACGACCGCGATCCGCTCCTCGACCGTCATCCGCGGCCAGGGCCCGTGGTCGAAGGCGGCGCGCGCGGCGGCCACGGCCCGGTCCACATCGGCCTCGGAGGCGTGCGGGACCCGGCCGATGACCTGCTCGGTGTGCGGGGAGATCACCTCGATGACCCCGTCGCCGAGCGGGTCGGTCAACTCCCCGCCGATGAACAGCTTTCCGTGCTCCACAAGCTCGGTCATGACCGCTGCCTCCCGAGGAGATGGAATTGCCCGTTGAAGTTCCGACGATGTTCCTGACGGTGCTTCAGAACTGATACCAGTTCTAGTTATGGTGGGCAATGGTCGTACCGGTACGCAGAGACGAGGACGCTCATGACACAGGTGCCCCAGGTGACCGAGCACGGCGGAGGCGTCTGGTCCCTGCGGGTGCCCATCCCGGACAATCCGCTGGGCCACACGCTGGTCCACGTCCTGGACACCGACCGGGGCCCGGTCCTCGTCGACACGGGCTGGGACGACCCGGCCTCCTGGGACGAACTCACGGGCGGGCTGAGTGCGTTGGGGATTTCGGTCGGGGAGGTCCACGGGGTCGTCATCACCCACCACCACCCCGACCACCACGGCCTCTCCGGGCGGGTCCGCGAGGAGTCGGGGGCCTGGATCGCCATGCACGCCGCCGACACGGCCGTCGTCCGCCGCACCCGCGAGGCCGAGCCCGGCACCTGGTTCGACTACCTCGCCCGCAAGCTCGCCGCCGTCGGCGCCCCTGAGGACCACATCGTCCCGCTGCGCGCCGCCCGCGCCGCGGGCCGGACGCGGACCCTGCCCGGCCTGCGCTCGGCCCTCCCCGACCGCGAGATCGTCCCCGGCGAACTCCTCGACCTGGCCGGACGGCGCCTCCGCGCGATCTGGACCCCGGCCACACCCCGGACACGTCTGCCTCCACCTGGAGGAGGAGCACCCCTCCCGGCTGCCCGGCCACGGCCGGCTCTTCTCCGGCGACCACCTGCTGCCCGGGATCTCCCCGCACATCGGGCTGTACGAGGACCCCGACGAAGTCACCGAGACCGACCCGCTCGGCGACTACCTCGACTCCCTCGAACGCATCGGCCGCCTCGGCGTCGCCGAGGTCCTCCCCGCCCACCAGTACGCCTTCACCGACGCCGCCGGCCGGGTCCGCGAACTCCTCGACCACCACGAGGAACGCCTCACCGGCCTCCTCGGCCTCCTCGCCACCCCCCTCACCCCCTGGCAGCTCGCCGAGCGCATGGAGTGGAACCGCCCCTGGGACCAGATCCCCTACGGCTCGCGCAACATCGCCGTCAGCGAGGCCGAGGCCCACCTCCGCCGCCTGGTGAAACTCGGCCGCGCGGAGCCCGTGGCGGGCTCGGACCCGGTCACGTACATCGCGGTGTGAGGCGCCTCCCACCCCCGGGGCGGCGGGCCTACGGGCCGGTAGAGTGGGCCCGTCGTCATCATGCCCGTACGGGGGGAATCCGGTGGAAATCCGGCACCGACCCTTCCCTGAGTCCTCTCCTCCGCCCGGGACGTGACCGCCGGCACCGTCGAGGAACACGGAGCCGGAGCCTGGTGCCCCTGAGGCGTGCCGGTGCCCGGCCGCAGGAGAGGGCCCCATGAACACCGTCCGCCGCGGCGCCGCCGCGCTCGCCGCCGCAGCAGTCGCGCTCGGCACCGCAGCAGCCGTTCCGGCCGTCGCCGCGCCCTCCCGTCCGCCTCGGCCTCCGCCGGGCACTCCGGAACCGGCCTGTACGGCACGAAGGACCCGACGTACGACGGCGTCTGGCGGCAGTCGCTCGCCTTCCTCGCCCAGCGCGCCACCGGCTACCAGCCCTCGGACCGGGCCGTGGACTGGCTGCTCGGCCAGCAGTGCGCCGACGGCTCCTTCGCCTCGTACCGCGCGGACGTGTCGAAGCCCTGCGACCCGAAGACGATGCGGGACACCAACGCCACCGCCGTCGCCGTCCAGGCGCTGCGCGCCGCGCGCGGCCAGGCCGCCGCCCCCGAGAAGATCGACAAGGCCGTCACGTCCGGCTCCGCCTGGCTGCGGACCGTGCAGAACAAGGACGGCGGCTGGGGCTACGGCGCCGGCGGCGCGAGCGACGCCAACTCCACCTCGGTCGTCGTCGGCGCGCTCGCCGCGATCGGCGTGCGGCCCGCCTCGTTCACCTCCGCCGAGGGCCGCACCCCCTACGACGCGCTCCTCTCCTTCGCCCTGCCCTGCTCCGACAAGGAGGGCGCCGGGGCGTTCGCGTACCAGCCGGACAAGACCGGCAAGCTCCTCGCCAACGCCGACGCCACCGCCGCGGCCACCCTCGCCGCGCTCGGCAAGAGCGTCGTCGCCACCAAGGCCTCCCCCGAGCAGCCGCCGACCTGCCACGACCTGTCGAAGCCGACCGTCGAGCGGGCCGCGCTGAACGGCGCCTCCTACCTGGCGAAGGCCCTCGCGAAGACCGGGCACCTCACCCTGCCGCCGATGCCGGGCGCCACCGACACCACCGAGCGGCCCGACATCGGCAACACCGCCGACGCCGTCGTCGCGCTCGCCGCCGCCGGCGCCGCGAAGGAGGCCGAGCCGGCGCTCGCGTGGCTGGAGAAGAACTCCGCCGCCTGGGCGGAGGAGAACGGCCCCGCCGCCTACGCGCAGCTGATCCTGGCCGCCCGCGCGACGGAGACCGACCCGCGCGAGTTCGGCACGACGGACCTGGTCGAGCAGCTCAACGCCACCGGCCCCGCGCCCAAGACCCCGGACACCTCCGCCGCCTCCACCAGCGACGACGAGTCCGGCTTCGACATCTGGTGGATCATCGGCATCGGCACGGTCGTCGGCGTCGGCATCGGCTTCCTCATCAGCGGCCGCAAGAAGTGAGCCGCGCGCACACGCGGGACGGGGCGTCCCCGCTCGAACGCGGTCGGGAGCCCGGAGAAGGATCGCGGGCGCCGCCGCCGGGGCCCTCCTGACCCTGGCCGCGGCGGCCCCGGCGCAGGCCGCGGGCTACCGCTACTGGTCGTTCTGGGAGAGCGACGGCGGCAAGCCCTGGACGTACGCCACGCTGGGCCCGGCGAGCGCCCGGCCCGCCGACGGCGACGCGATCGGCTTCCGCTTCGCGGTCAGCAGCGGCACGGACGACGCCTCCGGCCCACCGCCGCCCCCGGCTTCGCGGGGATCTGCGGGGCGTGGAGAAGAAGGACGGCACCAAGCGGATCGCGGTCGTCGTCGACTTCGGCGGCCCTGCCGACGCGCCGCCCGGCGAGACCCCGCCGAAGAAGCGGGTCGAGACCGGCTGCGCGGAGGTCCGCGAGGACGCGACGGGCGCGGAGGCGCTGGCCGCGGTGGCGAAGCCGCTGCGGTACGACAGCGTGGCCATGCTGTGCGGGATCGCGGGCTATCCGGCGAAGGGCTGCGGCGAGCAGGTCGAGGTGGGCGGAAGACCCCGGCGCCGACGGCCTCGCCCTCCCTTCCCCTTCCGGGGGACCGGCGGCCCGTCCTTCGGCCTGCTCGCGGGCGGGGCGGGCGTCCTGGCCCTCGGCGGGGCGGCGATCTGGAAGGCCCGCCGGCGCGGATGAGGCGGATGAGTACGGCCCGGAGCGCGTTCGCGGCGCCCGCGGCGAGCCGGGCCAACGCCCTGCACGCGGGCGCGTGGTGGCTGTGGGCCCTCGGCCTGGCCGTCGCCGCCTCCCGGACCACGAACCCGCTGCTGCTCGGACTGCTCGTCGGCGTGGCCGGCTACGTGGTGGCGGCCCGGCGCACGGACGCGCCCTGGGCCCGCTCGTACGGCGCGTTCGTGAAGCTGGGCCTGTTCGTCGTCGCGCTGCGGGTGGTCTTCTCCCTGCTCCTCGGCTCCCCCGTCCCCGGCGAGCACGAACTGTTCACCCTCCCCGAGGTGCCCCTGCCCGACTGGGCGCAGGGGGTACGGATCGGGGGCCGGGTGACGGCCGAGCAGCTGGTCTTCGCGCTGTACGACGGCGCCAAGCTGGCCACCCTCCTCATCTGCGTGGGCGCCGCGAACGCGCTCGCCAACCCGGCGCGGCTCCTCAAGTCGCTGCCGGGGCGCTGTACGAGGCCGGGGTCGCCGTCGTCGTGGCGATGACCTTCGCGCCGAACATGGTCGCCGACGTGGCCCGGCTGCGGACCGCCCGCCGACTGCGCGGCCGCCCCACGGGCGGGGTCCGGGCGGTGCTCCAGATCGGCCTGCCGGTCCTGGAGGAGCCCTCGAGCGGTCGATCGCGGTGGCGGCCTCGATGGACGCCCGGGGCTACGGCCGGACGGCCCGGGTCCCGGCCTCGGTACGCCGCACCACCGACGTCCTCACGCTCGGCGGGCTCCTCGGCGTCTGCGCCGGCTCGTACGGGCTGCTCGCCGCGGAGGGCGCGGGTACGGGCTTCCGCTCCTCTGCGCCGGGCTGCTCGCCGCGATGGCCGGGCTCCGGCTCGGCGGCCGCCGGACCGTCCGCACCCGCTACCGCCCCGACCGCTGGGGCGCGCGGGCCTGGCTGGTCGCGGGCTCCGGGGCGGCGGTCGCGGCCCTGATGATCTGGGCGAACGCGTACGCCCCGGAGGCGCTGCACCCGGGGTCGTCCCCCTGGAGGCGCCGGAGCTGCCGCTGTGGCCGGCGGTGTCGGTCCTCGTGGGCCTGGTCCCGGCGTTCGTGGCCCCTGTTCCCAAGGAGAACGTGTGATCCGCTTCGAGAACGTCTCGGTGCGCTACGAGGAGGACGCCGAGCCGACCCTGCGGAACGTCGACCTCACGGTCCCGGAGGGTGAGCTCGTCCTCCTCGTGGGCCCTTCCGGCGTCGGCAAATCGACCCTCCTCGGCGCGGTCTCCGGCCTCGTCCCCCACTTCACCGGCGGCACCCTGACCGGCCGGGTCACGGTCGACGGCCGCGACACCCGCACCCATCCGCCGCGCGAGCTCGCGGACCTCGTCGGCACGGTCGGCCAGGACCCGTCCGCGCACTTCGTCACCGACACCGTCGAGGACGAGCTCGCCTACGGCATGGAGTCCCTGGGCCTCCCCGGCCGTCATGCGCCGCCGCGTGGAGGAGACCCTGGACCTGCTGGGCCTCGCGGACCTCCGCGACCGCCCCTCGCCACCCTCTCCGGCGGCCAGCGCCAGCGGGTCGCCATCGGCTCCGTCCTGACCCCGCACCCGAAGGTCCTCGTCCTCGACGAACCGACCTCCGCCCTGGACCCGTCGGCGGCGGAGGACGTCCTCGCGGTCCTCCAGCGCCTGGTCCACGACCTCGGCACCACGGTCCTCCTCGCGGAACACCGCCTGGAGCGGGTCGTGCAGTACGCCGACCAGGTCCTCCTGCTTCCGGACGCGGTGATGGGGTCCCCGGCCGAGATCATGTCGATCTCGCCGGTGCATCCGCCGGTGGTGTCCCTGGGCCGCCTCGCGGGCTGGGACCCCCTGCCGCTGACGGTGCGCGACGCGCGGCGGAGGGCGGGTGAGCTGAAGGCGCGCCTGGAGGGGCAGGCCCCTGCGGGGCTTCTCCCCACCCGGCCCCACCGGCGCGTGAGGCGCGGGGGTCCGGGACCGACGCCCCCGGTTCCGGGAAGGGGCGGGGTGGGGGACTCCTCCCGTTCCTACGGCGCCGCACCCGCCCCACCGCCCCCGCCCCGCCACCCCGCTGGTCCTCGCCGAAGGCCTGGGCGTCCGCCGTGGCCGCGTCGAGGCCCTCCGCCGCGTCGACCTCCGGGTCGCCCCGGCGAGACCCTCGCGCTCATGGGCCGGAACGGCGCGGGGAAGTCCACCCTGCTCTCCACCCTCGTGGGCATGATCGAGCCGACGACCGGCACGGTCCGGGTCGCGGGGCGGGCCCCGCACACCACCGACCCCGCGAGCTGATCCGCCAGGTCGGCCTGGTGCCGCAGGAGCCCGGGACCTGCTGTACGCGGACACCGTCGCCGCCGAGTGCGCGGCGGCGGACGCGGACGCGGGCACGCCGCGGGGACCTGCCGGGCCCTGGTGGAGGAGCTGCTGCCGGGCGTCGCGGACGACACGCACCCCGCGACCTGTCCGAGGGCCAGCGGCTCGCGCTCGCGCTGGCCGTGGTCCTGACCGGCCGCCCGCCGCTGCTCCTGCTCGACGAGCCGACCCGGGGCCTGGACTACGCGGCGAAGGCCCGCCTGGTGGCGCACCTCCGTGCCCTCGCGGCGGACGGGCACGCGATCGTGCTCGCGACGCACGACGTGGAGCTGGCGGCCGAGCTGGCGCACCGGGTGGTGATCGTCGCGGACGGCGAGGTCGTCGCGGACGGCCCGACGGCCGAGGTCGTCGTGTCCTCGCCGGCGTTCTCGCCGCAGGTCGCGAAGATCCTGGCCCCGCAGCCGTGGCTCACGGTCGAGCAGGTGGAGGCGGCGCTGTGAGCACGGCCAAGACGTCCCGCCCGGTCCGCCTGGGCCCCGCTCGGTCACCGCGCTGGTCCTGGTCTCCCTCGTCGGGGTCCTCGCCTTCTGCTGGCCCCTCTTCGCGGACGCCGACTCCGCCGTCACCTCGCACGCCGGGGACGCGCCGTGGCTGTTCGCCGCGCTGCTCCCGCTCCTGGTGGCGGTGGTGGTGGCGACGATCGCGGACTGCGGGATGGACGCGAAGGCGGTGGCGATGCTGGGGGTGCTCGCCGCGGTGGGGCGGCGCTGCGCCCGCTGGGGCGGGGACGGCCGGTCTGGAGCCGATGTTCTTCCTGATGGTGCTGAGCGGCCGGGTCCTGGGCCCGGGTTTCGGCTTCGTCCTGGGCTCGGTGACGATGTTCGCGTCGGCGCTGCTCACGGGCGGGGTGGGCCCGTGGATGCCGTTCCAGATGCTGTCGATGGGCTGGTTCACGATGGGCGCGGGGCTGCTGCCGGGCCCGGACCGCCTGCGGGGGCGGGCCGAGCTGCTGATGCTGTCCGCGTACGGATTCGTGGCGGCGTTCGCGTACGGAACGGTCATGAACCTGCAGGGCTGGGTCCTGCTCCAGGGCCTGAGCAGCGGGATCTCCTTCGCGCCGGGTGCCCCGCTGCACGAGAACCTGCTCCGCTTCCTCGCCTACGTCCTCGCCACCTCCCTCGGCTGGGACCTCGGCCGCGCCGCCCTCACGGTCGTCCTCACCCTCACCGTCGGCGGCACGCTCCTGCGGGCGCTGCGGCGGGCCACGCGGCGGGCGAACTTCGAGGCCCAGGTCACATTCGAGGCCCCGGAAGGGCCCTCCCGAAGTGAGGCGCCCCATAGGACCTACATCACGTACGAACCGAAATAGTAGACCGCCAGACCCCTCCAAATCCCCCCACACACCCGCGTGACCTGCGGAAACGCGACATACCCACTCATCCCCCGTAACCCCCCGGGTCCGAACCTGCCTCGTACAGGGGGTCATTGCGTCGGCGTTCCGGCCCTGCTTCTCTGGTGGACGTCGCCAGGCAGCCGGTGCTGATCACAGCGCCACGGCCGGCCGGATCCCCCCAGTTCCCGGGTCTCCCGGGCTCTGGTTCCGGCTTGCCGAAAACGCCCGGCGCGGCCCTTGTTCCCGACGTTAGGTCGATACCTTGATCCGCTCGCTCACCACTCGTGTCTCTGCCCGCAACAAGAAGATCGCCGTGTCCGCAGCCGTGCTGCTGGGCGCGTCGGGTGCGGTGCTGGGCACGACGGGCTCGGCTTCGGCCGCCAGCCCGCAGGAGCTCGCTCGTCAGATCGTCCCCGCCTCGCAGTACGCCTCGTTCAGCAAGATCGTCGAGCACGAGTCCGGCTGGAACCCCAGCGCCACCAACTCGTCCAGCGGTGCCTACGGCCTGGTCCAGGCCCTGCCGGGCGCGAAGATGGCCTCGGCCGGTTCCGACTGGAAGACCAACGCGGCCACCCAGATCAAGTGGGGCCTCAACTACATGAACGAGCGCTACGGCTCCCCGAACGCCGCCTGGTCGTTCTGGCAGGCCAACGGCTGGTACTGAGAAACACCCAGCGCCACTGCCGCACCGCGCATCCGCAAGGCCCCGCCCTCCGCACGGAGGGCGGGGCCTGCGGCGTTCCTCCAGGCCGGTCGAGGCCGCTCGGTGTCGCTCGACGCCGCTCGACGCCACCCGGCGCCGCCCGGTTCAGAGCCGCTGGATGATCGTGCCGGTCGCGAGCGCCCCGCCCGCACACATGGTGACGAGCGCGAACTCCTTGTCCGTCCGCTCCAGCTCGTGCAGGGCGGTGGCGATGAGCCGGGCGCCGGTGGCGCCGACGGGGTGGCCGAGGGCGATGGCGCCGCCGTTGACGTTGACCTTCTCCAGGTCCTGGTCGAAGACCTGCGCCCAGCTCAGCACCACGGACGCGAAGGCCTCGTTGATCTCGACGAGGTCGATGTCCTTGAGCGACATCCCGGCCTTCCCGAGGACCGCCCGGGTCGCGTCGATCGGCCCGTCGAGGTGGAAGTGGGGGTCGGCGCCGACGAGGGCCTGGGCGACGATCCGGGCGCGCGGCTTCAGCTTCAGGGCGCGGGCCATGCGCTTGGAGGCCCACATGACGGCGGAGGCGCCGTCGGAGATCTGGGAGGAGTTCCCGGCGGTGTGGATCGCGGTGGGCATGACGGGCTTGAGGCGGGACAGGCCCTCCATGGTGGTGTCGCGCAGGCCCTCGTCGCGGTCGACGAGCCGCCACATGCCCTGTCCGGCGGCCTGCTCGGCCTCCGTCGTGGGGACCTGGACGGCGAAGGTCTCGCGCTTGAAGCGCTCCTCGGACCAGGCGACCGCGGCGCGCTCCTGGGAGAGCAGGCCGAGGGAGTCGACGCGCTCGCGGGTGAGGCCGCGGCGGCGGGCGATGCGTTCGGCGGCCTCGAACTGGTTGGGCAGGTCGACGTTCCACTCGTCGGGGAACGGCTTGCCGGGGCCGTGCTTGGAGCCGGAGCCGAGGGGGACGCGGGACATGGCCTCGACGCCGCAGGAGATCCCGATGTCGATGACGCCGGCCGCGACCATGTTGGCGACCATGTGGCTGGCCTGCTGCGAGGAGCCGCACTGGCAGTCGACGGTGGTGGCGGCCGTCTCGTAGGGGAGGCCCATGGTGAGCCAGGCCGTGCGGGCGGGGTTCATGGACTGCTCGCCGGCGTGGGTGACCGTACCGCCGACGATCTGTTCGACGCAGTCGGCGTGGATGCCGGTGCGGCCGAGGAGTTCGCGGTAGGTCTCGCCCAGGAGGTAGGCGGGGTGGAGGTTGGCGAGCGCGCCTCCGCGCTTGCCGATGGGGGTGCGTACGGCTTCGACGATGACGGGTTCCGCGGCCATGAGCTCGTCCTCTCCTCGACCGGACGGGGTGTCCCGGCACCTCGTCCGGTCGGCGTCACGGGGGAACTAGTACGCGTTCTAGTTCTGAGTGCAGTCTTATGACTGCTACCGCCGGTACGCAAGGGTCCGGGAGGCAACAGTTCCCGCCCCGACCCTTGCTACTTGTAGAACTCGTTACTAACTTTCGCGGCAACTTCTGATGGTCCATCAGATATGGAGAGTGTTGCCGATGGCCTGCCCCCATCTCCCCGAAGGACTCCCCGCAGGAATCCCGAAGGCCTCCCGGAAGGGCTTCCCGAGGGCGTTCCCCAGGGGTTCGACGCCACCGACCCCGACCTGCTCCAGGACCGGGTCCCCTTCCCGGAGTTCGCCCGGCTGCGGCAGACCGCGCCCGTGTGGTGGTGCCCCCAGCCGGCCGGCGTCACCGGCTTCGCGGACGCCGGGTACTGGGCGGTGACGCGCCACGCCGACGTCAAGTACGTCTCCACCCGCCCCGAGCTGTTCTCCTCGAACGAGAACACCGCCGTCATCCGCTTCAACGAGCACATCACCCGGGACCAGATCGAGGTCCAGAAGCTGATCATGCTCAACATGGACCCGCCCGAGCACACCCGGGTCCGCCAGATCGTCCAGCGCGGCTTCACCCCCCGCGCCATCCGGAGCCTGGAGACCGCCCTGCGCGAGCGCGCGCGGGCCATCGTCGAGGAGGCGAAGCGCGGCGCGGACGCCGACGGCACCTTCGACTTCGTCACCCGGGTCGCCGTCGAACTCCCCCTCCAGGCCATCGCCGAACTCATCGGCGTCCCCCAGGAGGACCGTTCCCGGATCTTCGACTGGTCGAACAAGATGGTCGCGTACGACGACCCCGAGTACGCCATCACCGAGGAGATCGGCGCCGAGGCCGCCATGGAACTCATCGGCTACTCGATGAACATGGCCGCCGCCCGCAAGGAGTGCCCGGCCAAGGACATCGTGTCGCAGCTCGTCGCCGCCGAGGGGCAGGGGAACCTCTCCTCCGACGAGTTCGGCTTCTTCGTGCTGCTGCTCGCCGTCGCCGGCAACGAGACCACCCGCAACGCCATCAGCCACGGCATGCACGCCTTCCTCACCCACCCCGACCAGTGGGAGCTCTTCAAGCGCGAGCGGCCCGCGACCGCCGCCGAGGAGATCGTCCGCTGGGCGACCCCGGTCGTCTCCTTCCAGCGGACCGCGACCCAGGACACCGAACTCGGCGGCCAGAAGATCCGCAAGGGCGACCGCATCGGCCTCTTCTACTCCTCCGCCAACAACGACCCCGAGGTCTTCACCGACCCCGAACGCTTCGACATCACCCGCGACCCCAACCCCCACCTCGGCTTCGGCGGCGGCGGACCCCACTTCTGCCTCGGCAAGTCCCTCGCGATCAAGGAGATCGAACTGATCTTCAACGCCCTCGCCGACACCCTGCCCGACCTCACCCTCGTCGGCGCACCACGCCGACTGCGGGCGGCCTGGCTGAACGGCGTGAAGGAACTACAGGTCCGGACCTCCGCCTGAACCGTACGCAGGGGACGGGAGGCGCCGGTGCGCGCGGGACGGGAGGCGCCGGTACGCACGGGACAGGAGGCGCCGGCGCGCACGGGACAGGAGGCACCCGTACGCACGGGACAGGAGGCGCCGGCGCGCACGGACGGCAAGACGCCCGTGCCCACCGACCGCGGCGCCGGTACGCGCGGAACCGGAGTTCGTCCGGCCGCGTCCGACCCCACATGCGGGGGACACAGAGACACATCCTGACCATCGTCATCGCGCTGCTGGCGCTCCAGCTCGGCTCGCTCGTCGCACCGGCCTACGCCTGCGGCTGCGGCGCGATGATCCCGGACAGCTCCGCGCGCATCGGCGTCGACCGGGAGGAGTCGGCCGTCCACTGGGACGGCCGCACCGAGACTCGTCGTCATGCGCTTCCGCGTGCACGGGAACGCCCGCCGGGCGGCCTGGATCATGCCGGTGCCGGGCCGCGCCGACGTACGCCTCGGCGAACCGGCCCTCTTCGACGCCCTCGAATCGCTCACCGCACCCGAGCGGCGCGACCGGTCCTACTTCTGGCCGCGCGAGGGCGACTGGCCCTTCGACGGCCCGCACGCGGACGGGGTCGCCGCCGCACCGCCCGCCCCGGGCGGCGTCGGCGTCGTCGGGCGCGGACGCCTCGGCCCCTTCGACGTGGCCCGGCTCACCGCCACCGACCCCGAGGCCCTCGGCGCCTGGCTGCACGCCAACGGCTTCGAACTGCCCGAGCGGCTCACCGGGGCGCTCCGGCCGTACGTCGACCGGAAGTGGGAGTACGTCGCCGTCCGCCTCGCCCCGCAGGAGAAGGACGCGACGCTCTACGGCGAACTGACCCCGCTGCGGATCGCCTTCCGCTCCCCGAACTCGTCTACCCCATGCGTCTCTCCCGCCTCGCACGCACCCCGCAGACCCTCGGCCTCTACATCCTCGCCGAGCACCGCATGGAGCCCCGCTCCCCCATCGGCGGCGACCGCCCCGAGGTGACCTTCGCGGGCCGGATCGACGGCGACGAGAGCTTCGCCCTCGCCGGCCTCACCGGCGGCGCCCCGGTCCGGCTGACCGCCCTGGAGCAGCACTTCCCGCACCCCGAACGCATCGACGACGACCACCACTTGCGGGCCGTCGCGGACACCCCGTACCGCGAGGTCGAGTACACCGACCGCCTCCTCACCGTCGGCGGCGTCCCCGCCTGGCTCCTGACGGTCGCCGTCGGCACGCCGCTCGTCGCGCTACTCGTCGTACGGGTGAAAAGACACCGCTCGCGCCTCACCCCCGGTATACGTTCGACCACATGACGAACCCTCAGTGGACCGAAGTCGACCAGTACTTCACCGACACGATCGCCCCCGCCGACGAGGCGCTCACGGCCGCGCTCGCCGACTCCGCGGCGGCGGGCCTGCCGGAGATCGCCGTCGCCCCCAACCAGGGCAAGCTGCTCCAGCTGCTCGCCCGGACGCAGGGCGCGCGCAGCATCCTGGAGATCGGCACCCTCGGCGGCTACAGCACGATCTGGCTGGCCCGCGCGCTGCCCGAGGACGGCCGGCTGATCACCCTGGAGTACGACCCCGCCCACGCGGACGTCGCCCGCGCCAACATCGCCCGCGCCGGCCTCGACAAGACCGTCGAGGTCCGCACGGGCGCGGCCCTGGACACCCTCCCGCAGCTGGAGACCGAGGGCGCGGGCCCCTTCGACCTCGTCTTCATCGACGCCGACAAGGTCAACAACCCTCACTACGTGACGTGGGCCCTGAAGCTCTCCCGGCCGGGCACCCTGATCATCGTCGACAACGTGGTGCGGGGCGGCGGGGTCGCGACCCCGCACCCGGACGACCCGGCGATCACCGGCACCCGCGAGATGTTCGACCTGGTCGCCCGCGAACCCCGCCTGGACGCGACCGCGCTCCAGACGGTGGGCGCGAAGGGCTACGACGGCCTGCTGCTCGCCCGCGTCGTCGGCTGAGGACCGCTTCCCCCCGGCGGTGACGAGACCGTCGGGCCGCGGGTCATATCCTGCCCCTCATGAGCATCGTGAAGATCAACGTCCTGACCGTGCCGGCCGAGCAGCGCGAGGTGCTGGAGCAGCGGTTCGCCGCGCGGGCCGGGGCCGTCGAGGGGTCCGACGGGTTCGAGTGGTTCGAGCTGCTGCGCCCGGTGGAGGGCACCGACCAGTACCTGGTGTACACGCGCTGGCGCAGCGAGGAGGACTTCCAGAACTGGATGAACGGCTCCATGAAGGCCGCGCACCAGGGCGGTGGCGAGGGCGGCGAGCGGCCGAAGCCCGCCGCGTCCGGCTCCACCCTGTGGTCGTTCGAGGTCGTCCAGCAGACGCCGCCGAAGTAAGCCGCCCCGAGCCGCCGTAATTCAGCGGCGGGCACGGTCGTGCGGGTCACACAATGGCCCGCATGACCTGGACTTTCTCTCCCGAGCGCGTCGACACTCCGGACGCCACCGCCCTGCGCCGCGACTACTACGGCGATGTGGCCGGCCGCTACTGGAAGCGGCCCGCGACCGAGGCGGAGATCGACGAGGGGCTGACGGACGACGGCGCCGAGAAGCTGACGCCGCCGACCGGGCAGTTCCTGGTCGCCCGGTTCGAGGGCAAGCCGGCCGGCTGCGGCGGGATCCTGATGCTGGACGCGGAACGCGCCGAACTGACCCGGGTCTTCCTGCGGCACGCCTTCCGCGGCACGGGCGGCGCGGGCACCCTGCTGCGAAGCCTGGAGGAGGAGGCCCGCGCCCTCGGCGCACGCCGGATGGTCCTCAACACCCGCCTCGACCTCGTCGAGGCCCGCGGCCTGTACACCCGCCACGGATACGCGGAGATCCCCGCGTACTGCACCGGCCCCTACATGGACATCTGGTACGGCAAGGAGCTCTGAGCCCACGCGGGACGGAGCTCGGGCGTGAGGGCGCAGGGCCGGTCCACGTGTGGTGGTCGCCTAACGGCTCGGGCGTCCGGGGCCTCTGCCCATGGGGACGCCGGGGGCGCGGGGCGCAGGGGCGCGGGGGCGCAGGGGCACAGGGGCGCAGGGGGCACGGGGCGCATGGCTGGTCTACGTGTGGTGGTCGCCGGGCGGCTCGGGCGTGTGGGTCGTTCCCCGTCCGAGCCGCAGAGTTCCGCCGTCAGCTCCTCCACCAGCTGGACGAGGTCGGTGGGCCGGTCGGGGCCCCACCAGTCGCCGAGGAGTTCGGCGAGTGACTCCTCCCGGGCCTCGGCCAGCAGCGTCGCCGCCCGGACCCCCTCCTCGGTGAGGGTCAGCTGGACGCCCTCCCGGGTCGCCAGGCGCCGCTCCTCCACCTGGCGGGACGCCTCCGTGATGACCCGCAGGGGTACGGGGGTGGTCTCGGCGAGCAGGGACGGCTCGACGGTCCCGTGACGGCGGATGCGCAGCAGCAGCCAGCTCGCGGCGGGCAGCAGGTCGAGCCCGGCGCGGGCGGTGATCTTCACGTAGACCGCCTTGCGGCCCTCCCGGGAGCCGAGGACGGACAGGGCGCGGGCGCACTCGTCGTACGAGGAGCGCTCGACCGGGTTGGAGGCGAGGGTCTGGCTGGTGTCGGGCGCGGTGACCGAGGCGCGGAGCTTGTCCTCCTTCAGGAACCAGGCGATGACGAAGGCGACGAGGACGACGGGCGCCGCGTACAGGAAGACGTCCGTGATGGACGTGGCGTAGGCGTGCAGGACCTGCGGGCGCAGCCCTGGCGGGAGGGCCTCGATGGCGCGCGGGTCGGCGGCGACCCGGGCGGCGCCGGTGCCGGGCGGAGCTCCGTCCCGCGCCCGCGAACACCTCGTCGAGGGTGTCGGTGAGCCGGTTGGTGAAGAGCGTGCCGAAGACGGCGACGCCGAAGGACGCGCCGATGGAGCGGAAGAAGGTGGCTCCGGAGGTGGCGACGCCGAGGTCCTCGTAGGAGACGGCGTTCTGCACGACCAGGACGAGGACCTGCATGACGAGGCCGAGCCCGGCGCCGAAGACGAAGAAGCAGACGCTCATCGACCAGGTCGAGCTGGTCTCCGACAGCCGGTGGAGGAGGAGCAGGCCGAGCCCGGTGAGGAAGGTGCCGGCGAGGGGGAAGACCTTCCAGCGGCCGGTGCGCGAGACGATCTGGCCGGAGCCGGTCGAGGCGAGGAAGATGCCGAGGACCATGGGCAGCATGTGGACGCCGGACATGGTCGGGGTGACGCCCTGGACCACCTGGAGGAAGGTCGGCAGGTAGGTCATCGCGCCGAACATGGCGAAGCCGACGATGAAGCTGATGACCGAGACGAGGCTGAAGGTCCGGATCCGGAACAGCTTGAGCGGCAGCACGGGTTCGGCGGCCCGCCGTTCGACGTACACGAACCAGACGAGGAGTACGGCTCCGAGGACCGCGAGTCCGACGATCTGCGCCGAGCCCCACGCCCAGGTGGTGCCGCCGAGGGAGGTCACCAGGACCAGGCAGGTGGCGACCGAGGCGATGAGGAAGGTGCCGAGGTAGTCGATCGTGTGCCGGGTGGCACGCACCGGGATGTGCAGCACGGCGGCGATGACGAAGAGGGCGACGATCCCGATGGGGAGGTTGATGTAGAAGACCCAGCGCCAGGAGAGGTGCTGGGTGAAGATCCCGCCGAGCAGCGGGCCGAGGACGCTGGTGGCGCCGAAGACGGCACCGAAGAGGCCCTGGTACCTGCCGCGTTCCCGGGGCGGGACGAGGTCGCCGACGATCGCCATGGCCAGGACGATGAGACCGCCGCCGCCGAGGCCCTGGACCGCGCGGAAGGCGATGAGCTGCGGCATGTTCTGGGCGATGCCGCAGAGGGCGGAGCCGATGAGGAAGAGGACGATCGCGCCCTGGAAGAGCTTCTTGCGCCCGTACTGGTCGCCGAGCTTGCCCCAGAGGGGGGTCCCGGCCGTGGACGCGAGCAGATAGGCGGTGACCACCCAGGAGAGGTGCTCCATGCCGCCGAGCTCGCTGACGATCGTCGGCAGGGCCGTGGACACGATCGTCTGGTCGAGGGCGGCGAGCAGCATGCCGAGCAGCAGCGCGCCGATCGCGACGAGGACCGTGCGGCGGCTCTGCCCCTCCCCGGGCACGGAGGCGTCGCCGAGCTCGGACGGGCGTGTGTCCTGGGCCATGGGGTCTCCGTCTCCGTGTCGCGGCGGACCCCTTCATCCTGGTCGGAATATGCCGTTATGGCCTGCGGAAGGGTACAGCCGTTCGCCCGTCGGACAGGGTCGGGCTGCATAATCGCTCGCATTGGTATCGGGGAGGGGACCCATCATGACCGGACACGTCTGTCCTGAATGCGGTGTACACAGACCTGGCTGCGCCTGCGACCGCGCGGCGGAGACGGCGGCTGCCGAGGACTTCGACCCGCTGCGCATCAGGCCGTACGTGAACCTGGACTCGCCCGGGGGGCCGGAGGGACTCCAGGGGCCGGAGGGGTCGTACGAGACGGGGAGACCGTACGAGACAGGGGACCGTACGAGACGGGGGCAGGCGCGGCAGGCGCGGCGGGGGCAGGCGCGACAGGTGCTTTCGCGGCGGGTGCTTTCGCGGCGGGGCCCGACGGGCAGCCGACCGCGCACCTGCCGGCGTACGCGCCGGAGGACCCTCCGACCACCCAGCTGGCGGCGATCCGCCCGGAGGCCGACCTCACCGCCCCGATACCGGCGGTGCGGCCGACGGGGACAGCCGGGCACGTACCCGGGCGGCCCGGAAGCCACGGCCCGCCCGACCGGCGCAGGCCCGGAGACGCACCCGGGCGGCCCGGGACCCACGACGCACGGCTCCGCTTACGGCACTGACCCCGGGACCGGCACCGACTACGGCTCCGCATCCGGCCCTGGCTCCGGCACCAGTACCGACTACGGCTCCGCATCCGGCTCCGGCACCGGCTCCGGCTCCGGCTCCGGCAATGGCACCGGCACCGGCACCGGCACCGGCACCGGCACCGGGGCGTACCCGCCCAGGGCCACCCGGGTGTCGTGGGCGACCCCTCCGAGACGATGCCGCTGCTGCTGCGCGGGATCGGCGACGTACCGCCTCCGCCCGGTCACGAGCGGGCGCGGGGCCGCAGGCGCGGTGCGGTGGTCGCGGCGGTGGCGGCCGTCGCGGTGGCGGGGACGGCGGCCCTGGCGGCGGCCGTCCTCGGCGGCGCGGACGAGGGCGGCGACCGCGCGGCCGCGCCCGAGGTGACCACGAGCGCGTCCCTGAACGTCGCCGTGTCGGAGGCGCCGTCCCCTCCTCCGAGACCCCCGAGCCGACGACGTCCTCCCCGACCCCGCACGAGACGTCCGCGTCGCCGTCCCCGACGCCCACCCCGAGCCGCACCACCGCGAGCCCGAGCCCGAGCGCGTCGACCGGCCCGGCGGCCCTCCGGCCGCCACCACGTCCGCGGCGCCGACGAGCTCCGCGCCGGCGACGGCCACGCCGTCCTCGGCGCCGCCCTCGCCGACCGAGGAGGCGGCGGTGACGCTGAGCCTCGGCTCGTCGGGCGACGAGGTGCTCGAACTCCAGGCGCGGCTGACGCTGGCGGGGGCGTACCACGGCGACATGGACGGGGAGTACGACCAGGAGGTCTATCGCGCGGTGAAGAGCTACCAGACCTGGATGTACATCAAGGGTGACCCGAAGGGCGTGTACGGCCCCCACACGCGCGAGGCCCTGGAGCGGAGCACCTGGCTCTGACGGGGCGGGTCGGGGCAGGTCAGGGGACCGGCTGGCCAAGACGGCCCCCGGTTTTGTATCGTGAAAGAACAAAGTGGACCCGCCCGCACCCCTGACCGGCGGGCGGGACCGCTTCGTTCTCCGCGCCACCCCACGGGAGACCCGATGCCCGCCGCCACCCCGGCAACGCTCACCGCCCGCGCCCTCCTCCTCGACATGGACGGCACCCTCGTCAACTCGGACGCCGTCGTCGAACGCTGCTGGCGCCGCTGGGCGGACCGCCAGGGACTCGACGGGGACGAGGTGCTCAAGGTGGTCCACGGCCGCCAGGGCTTCGCGACGATGGCCGTCCTCCTGCCGGACCGCCCAATGGCGGAGAACCACGCCGACAACCGCGTGATGCTGGCCGAGGAGACCGCCGACCTCGACGGGGTCGTGCCCGTCCCCGGCGCCCCCGCCTTCATGGCCGCGATCGCGGACCTCCCGCACGCCCTGGTGACCTCGGCGGACGAGGCCCTGGCGCAGGCCCGGATGGGCGCGGCGGCGCTCCCGATGCCGGAGGTCCGCGTGACGGCCGAAGGCGTCGGCGCGAGCAAGCCGGACCCCGAGGGCTTCCTCAAGGGCGCGGCGGCACTGGGCTTCGACCCGGCGGACTGCGTGGTCTTCGAGGACTCCGAGGCCGGCATCCAGGCGGGCCGCGCGGCCGGCATGCGCGTCGTGGGCGTGGGCCCGCGCGCGGCGGCATTCGCACCGGACGTGCACGTCGCCGACCTCACCCGGCTGCGGGTGGAGCCCGCACCGGACGGCTCGATCACGCTGACCTTCCTGCCGTAGACACCACCCCTCCCCTCCCTCGCGCGCGACCGGACCTTCCGGCCGCGCGCGAGGCGTTTCAGGACGACCTCGGGCCGCGCGTAAAGCAGTTCCGGGGGCGACGTCCGACCACTCACCAAGCGCCTCCGGGACGACACCCGGCCGCACGTAAGGCGCCTCCGGGCCGACGTCCGACCGCCCGCCAAGCGTCTCCGGGACGACGCCCGGCCGCGCGTAAGGCGCCTCCGGGACAACCTCCGGCCGCGCACTCCCACGAACATCCGGGCGCCGGGCGGAATCTGTCGCTCCGTCAGGAGCTTCACACCCCTTGATGTGACGTGCTCATGTCGCCACCCTGTTACCTGGCGCACCCCCCACGGAAACCTGGCGCCGCCACGATGACCGGGCCCACCCCCCGGCGCCCCGAGGGGACGGCAGCAGCCAAGGTCCCCCCACATCAAGGGAGTTCCCATGCCCGTCGGCATGATCTACGCGCGTCGACTCGCCGTACTCGCCACCTCCGCCGCCCTCACCGTCACCGGCCTCCTCGCCACCGCCCCGGCCGCGCAGGCCGCCATGCCGACCCCGGTCAGCGCGGCGACCGCGCGCACCTACCTGGCCGCCCTCACGGTCAAGGCGGAAGGTTCCACCTCGGGTTACAGCCGGGACCTCTTCCCGCACTGGATCACCCAGTCCGGCACCTGCAACACGCGCGAGACCGTCCTCAAGCGCGACGGCGTGAACGTCGTCACCGACTCCAGCTGCGCCGCGATCAGCGGCAGCTGGTACTCGGAGTACGACGGCGCCACCTGGACCGCCGCCTCCGACCTCGACATCGACCACATGGTCCCGCTCGCCGAGGCCTGGCGCTCGGGCGCGAACTCCTGGACCACCGCCCAGCGCCAGGCCTTCGCGAACGACCTCACCCGACCGCAGCTCATAGCCGTCACCGACAACGTCAACCAGGCCAAGGGCGACCTGGACCCGGCGAAGTGGCTGCCTTCGGTGACGTCCTACCGCTGCACGTACGTCCGGGCCTGGGTGGACGTGAAGCACTACTACAACCTCAGCGTCGACTCCGCCGAGAAAAGCGCCCTCCAGTCCGTCCTGAACGGCTGCTGACCGGACCCCTGCTGAACCCGCGTCAGCGCCGGCCATCGGGGAGTGAGGCTCGCCACACGCTCCCCGATGGCCAAATGTTGAACTTGCAAGCACTAGTGAGGGGTGCCTAACCTTACGGCCTCATCGGTTTCCGTCCCCCGCCCCGCGCCCACCCGGCCGGGGTCAGGCCGAAGGAGTCCCCCATGGCCACCGCTCAGAGCACCACCCCCACGAGCACTCCCCCGAACCTCACCGCCCGCCTGAACCACGCCCAGCCCTACGCGCTCGGCCTCTTCCGCATCGTCGTCGGCCTGCTCTTCGCCTGCCACGGCATCGCCCTGCTCTTCGGCGTCCTCGGCGGCACCGCCGTATCCGCCGGCACCTGGCCGACCTGGTACGCGTCCGTCATCCAGCTCGTCACCGGCCTCCTGGTCCTCGCCGGACTCTTCACCCGCAGCGCCTCCTTCCTCGCCTCGGGCTCGATGGCGTACGCCTACTTCAGCGTCCACCAGTCGGAATCCCTCTTCCCCCTCCAGAACGGCGGCGAGAACGCGGCCATGTTCTGCTGGGCCTTCGCCCTCCTCGTCTTCACGGGCCCCGGCGCCCTCGCCCTCGACCGCCTCTTCGGCACCGGGAACACCCCGGCCCCGAACACCCACGAGCAGCAGGGCACACCGGTCGCCGCGTAACCCACAGGCACACCTACGAGAAGGGCCCGTAAACCGCAGCGCGCTTTCCGGCCCTCCTCGGCGGGGGCGTCGGCGAGGCTCTCTGAACGGCCGACTCCCTGCCGGGGCTTCGCATTGGGGTCTCAGACCGGGGCCTCGCACCGGGATCTCGGACCGGGATCTCGGACCGGGGCCTCGCACCGGGGCCTCGCACCGGGGCCTCGCACCGGGGCCTCGCACCGGGGTCTCGGGCAGGGGTCTCGGACCGGGATCTCGCACCGGGATCTCGCACTGGGGTCTCCCCGCCAGAGTCTCCCGCCGGGTGCCCGACAGAGTCTCCCGCCGGGATTCCTGTCGAGGGCTCCGACCGGGGCCCCCGCCGGGTTCGCCCGAGGGGGCAGCTCCCGCCCCGGGGACACCCCGAAGGAGCAGGCGTACGAGCTCCGCGACGCCGGGGCGGCCCCCGCCCCCAGGTGGCACCCCCAGGGCACCCCCACCCCAGGGGACCTCGCCCAGGGGGCGGCCCTGCCCAGGGGCGGCCCTGCCCAGGGGGCGGCCCTGCCCAGGGGGCGGCCCTATCCCCCGGGGGAGGCGGCCCCGCCCCGGAACACCCCCACCCCAGGGGGACCCCACCCAGGGGGCGGCCCTGCCCAGGGGGCGGCCCTATCCCGGGGGGCGACTATCCCCGGGAGGGCGACTCCGCCCCGGAGCACCCCCACCCCAGAGGCGGCCTCCCGCCCCACCGGCGGTCGGTCCCCCGCCCCCGCGTAGGCTCTGGCCCTGTGAATCTGCTCGACAGCCTGGGCTCGCTGCGGTCGCTCACCGCCGGTCCATGGATCTACCCGGTGGTGGCGACGTCGATCCTGCTCGACGTCTTCCTGCCCGTGCTGCCGAGCGGTTTCCTGGTGATCACCGCCGCCACGGCGGCGGCGACGGCCACCGGGGCCTCCCCCGGCGTGCTGTCGCTGCTCCCGCTGCTGCTCTGCGCGGCGACCGCCTCGACCCTCGGCGACTTCCTCGCGTACCGCCTGGCACTGCGCGGCGGGGCCAGGCTGGACCGGGTGATCGCCCGCTCGCGCCGCCTCTCACTGGCGCAGGAACGTCTCGGCACCGCGCTCGCGCGGGGCGGCGGACTGCTCGTGGTGCTCGCGCGCTTCGCGCCGACCGGACGCTCCGTGGTCTCCCTGGGCGCGGGCGCGGCGAAGCGGCGGGTGGAGGAGTTCCTGCCGTGGTCGGCGCTGGCGGGTGTGACCTGGGCCTCGTACAGCGTGGGTCTCGGCTGGCTGGGCGGCCAGTGGCTGGGCGCGACCTGGTTCAGCGCGGGGGTGTCGACCCTCGCCCTCTTCCTCGCGGGCGGCCTCGCCGCGTACCTCCTCCGCCGCCCGGTCACGGCTCCCGCAACCGCCTCGTGACGGACGACGGGGCAGGGCCCCGCGTTGCGACGGCGGCGAGGCAGGCTCCCACGTCCTGACGGCAGCGGGGGGGGAGAGGCCCGTGTCCTGACGCCACCCGACTACGGCACCCGGCACCCGGCGACGGGGCACCCGGCTCCCGGCTCCCGGCTCCCGGCTCCCGGCTCCCGGCTCCCGGCGACGGAACACCCGACACCCGGCTACGGCTCCCGCCCCAGCACCTCGACGGCAGCGGCCTGAGACTCCCGCGCTCCAACGGCGGCAGGCCGAGATCCCCGCACCCCGCCGGCAGCGGACGGTGGCTCCCGCACCACGCCGGCAGCGGACTACGACTCCCGCGTCCCGACGCCGGCAGGGCGGGACCCCCGTACCTCCAGGCGGTCGAGGAGTCTCGCGGTCGCCTCGGCGATCTCGTCCACGGCGCGCTCGAAGACCTCGCGGTTGTGGGCGGCGGGGGCACGGAAGCCGGAGATCTTGCGGACGTACTGCAGGGCGGCGGCGCGGATGTCGTCCTCGGTCGCCTCTTCGGGCAGTACGGGCGGGCGGAGCGTCTTGATGCTGCGGCACATGTCTCCAGTGTGGCGCGCCCCACTGACAACGCCCCGAGCAACGCCTCAGACAACGCCCCGGACAACGCCCCGAACCGCGCCCCCGACAGCACCCCGGCCCGCCGTCCCCCTCACCCACCCAGCCCGCGTCTGCTCCGTGCGTTGATCTCGGCGGTGCGGGCGCGCAGCTCGTGCAGCGGGGTGGCGGGCTGGACGTCGACGGGCTCCGCCTCCCACTCCGTGCCGCCGTGGACGGCGCGGATCAGAAAGCGCCCGGAGACGCTCTCCACATAGAAACCGACCCGCCCCGTGGCGGTGTCGCGGACGAGGTCACCGACCTCGGGCAGTGGCTGCACGCATCCCCTCCGTCCCGAATCCTGAAGCTTGGGGACACTCAGGGAAGCGCGGCGACCCCGCCCTGTCAACGTATCTCTAGAGATGTCCCCCGTTGGATGGATCGACCGGGCGGGACGGCGTACGGGTGTGCACCCGGGCCGAGGAGCGCGCCGTAGGGTGTCCCGCAACGGAAGGGAGTGGTCCACCCGTGACTGACCAGGACAGCGCTCGTCGGCCCAAGTACCAGCGGATCGCAGATGAGTTGAGAACCGCGATCCAGTCGGGCACCTTCGCGCCGGGCGACCGGCTCCCCGGCGAGAACGACCTCATGACGACCTACGCGGTGGCCCGCATGACGGCCCGCCAGGCCCTCTCCGTGCTGCGTTCGGAAGGGCTCACCGAGGCGCGCAGAGGTGCCGGGGTCTTCGTCCGGGTCTTCCGTCCGCTGCGGCGCCGGGGCATCCCCCGCCTCGCCGGGGACCACTGGGGCAACGGCCGCTCGGTGTGGTCGGCGGACGTCGAGGACCGGGAACTGGTCGTCGACCAGATCGAGGTGGGCGAGACGGAGGCCGGCGATCGGATCGCGGGAGCACTGAACCTGGCACCGGGGGCGCCGGTCTGCGTCCGCAGCCGCCGCTTCGTCCTCGACGCCAAGCCCGTGCTGCTCTCGGTCTCCTACCTCTCCGCCGAGCTGGTACGGGGTACGCCGATCACCGATCCGGACACGGGCCCCGGCGGCACCTACGCACGGCTCACGGAACTGGGCCACCGTCCGGTGCGGTTCCGGGAGGAGATCCGCTGCCGGATGCCGACGGCGGACGAGTCGGACCGGCTGTCACTGGAGTCGGGGACGCCGGTGGTGCTCATCGGACGCACGGCGTTCACGGGGCCGGGAATCGCGGTGGAGCTCAACGAGATGACGCTGGACTCGTCGTCATACGTCCTGGAGTACGACTTCGACGCCTGACGCCCCCAACACCGGCCTCGCCCTACGCCCCCACCTCACCCTCCACCTACGCCTCCACCTCCACCTGCACCCCGACCTCGAACCGCGCCCCGGAATCGGCATGGACGACGTCACCGGCGAACTCGGCGGCGGCCCGGACAACGGCGTCGGCCGGCGCGACCCCCGACCCGACGTGGGTCACGACCAGCCGTCCGGCACGGGCTTCGGCGGCGCTCCGCCCGGCCTGTGCCGCCGAGTGGTGACCGGGCACGTCCCCATCGGCTTCGCAGAGCAACAGATCGCACCCCCGGGCGAGTTCGACGAGTCCGGAACACGGTTCGCAGTCCCCGGAGTACACGAGGGAAGCCCCTCCCTCCGTCTCCACCCGGAGGGCGAAGGCGGGCAGCCCGCCGTGCTCGACGGCACGCGACCGGAGGGTGAGGCCGCCGACGCGGACGACGTGTCCGTCGTACAACTCCTCCACGCCGAAGGCCTTCTCGACGGGACTGCGATCGGGTCCGTTCGTCAGGAAGGCGGCGAGGCGGTCGGCGAGGCCGGGCGGACCGAAGAGGGGGACGGGCAGGGGGACGTCGAGTCCCGCGTACAGCAGCGCGTAGTACGCGGTGAGCAGATCGGCGCTGTGGTCGGCGTGGGGGTGGGAGATCCACACGGCGTCGACCTCGGCGAGCGTCACGTACCGCTGGAGCTCGGCGAGGGTGCCGGTGCCGGCGTCCACCCACAGGCGGACGCCGCCGCCCTCGACGAGGTAGCCGGAGCAGGCGTTGCCCGGCCGGGGGAAGGGGGTGGCGGACCCGAGGACGGTGATCCGCAGCGCGTCGCTGCCCATGCGCCGAGTCTAGGCCGGGACGCGCGGGGCGCGAACGAATGGCCGAAAGACGTGCAGAAAAGGTGAAGGGCGTGCGTATTCTGTGTGCTCGCCGGGCCCCATCGGCGGGCGTCCGGCAGAGAACTGAGGGACATTCATGCTTCGCGTACGCACGCTCGCGGCCGTGACCGCGGCCGCCGCCTCCGGCGTCCTCCTGCTGCCTTCGCAGGCGCAGGCCGCCGGCTCGGTCCACCTGTACAAGATCTACTACGACAGCCCGGGTACGGACAACCGCTCCAACAGCAGCCTCAACGCCGAGTACGTCCAGATACGCAACACGACCCGCGCGGCGGTCAACCTGCGGGGCTGGACGCTGACCGACGCCTCGCGCCACACGTACACCTTCGGCAGCTACACGCTCGGCGCGGGCAAGACCGTGACGGTCCGCACGGGCCGCGGCACCAACACGGCCGCGAACGTGTACCAGAACCGCGCCGCGTACGTCTGGAACAACGACAAGGACACGGCGACGCTGCGCAAGTCGAACGGCACGAGCGTCGACACCTGCTCGTACAACTCGACCCGGGTCGACTACAAGTGGTGCTGACGCCCACGTGACCACCCCGTGGGCCCCGCGACCCGGGGCCCACGAAGGCCCCCGCCCCCGGAGTCCCTCAGGAAGCCTCCGCCCCACCCCGAGCAGCGGGAACAGAATCAGAACCGGCAACGGAACCGGGCACAGGGTTGGAAACACCCTGCTGCTGCACATCGGAGTTGACCTGCCCCCCGAGGGTCATCACATTCAGGGTCGCGGAGTTCTCATTGGCGATGGCCTTCTCGACGCGGGCAACGAGGACGGAGAACGCATCTCGCTTGCCCAGGTTCTGGTAAGGCCCGACCTTGGTCTCGAAATAGACCCGCTCATGCCCGAGCAACTGCTCGGTGGACCGGTAGTTCTTCCACTGCTCCCGGTACCGGTACACGCTCTCCAGCGACACCGCGGCGACGACGACCACGCTCAGCACGGTCGCGGTGACCCGCGCGAACGCCAGGTCGAGATTGACGAACACCGGCACGAACGCCCCGCCGACGACGGACACGGTCCGCATCCGCAGGTGCATCGCCTTCATCCGGGTCGCCTTGACGTCGTACCACCCCTGGTACTGCGCGAGCCTGGTCTCGATGTACCGCTGCGGCGTCATCTCGCCACCCTGCACCCCTGGTTCGGGCGCGTCCCCCACCTCAGCCATGCCGGGAGTACACCGCCAACGACGAGTCCACGTCAACTCGCCCCCGCACCGCCCCCGCTCCTCCCCTCAGCCGACCGCGACCGCCCCCCGCACGGCATCGAGCGCCGCCCGCCACGGAAACAGCGCACCCTCACCCCTCTCCTCCTCCCCCTCCCCGTACAGCACGGTCACCCCGGCCCCCCGCAGCGTCTCCACCGACCGCTCGAACTGCGGATGCCTGGCCTGAGCCGCACTCAAACAGGGCACCGCCACCATCGGAACCCCCTTCCCTATCCCTCCGCCACCACCCCACCACAAACTTGTCCACAATCCCCAACGCCCACTGATTGACCGTATTGAACGTGGCGGCGCAACCAACACCGCCTCCGCCTCCGGCCACACCTCCCCCTCCCCCGGAAACCCGTAGTCCCACCTCACCGGATGCCCCGTCAGCACCGCCAACCCCTCCAACGACCCCCCAAGCCACCCCGCCGCCGTCGGCGTCAACCCCAGACAGACATCCCACCCATCAGCCTGCGCCTCCTCGACAACCCAGGCAATGTCAAAAACAGGCTCTGCCCCACCGGCAAACAAGTACAAGGTGCTCATCCCCCCATCCGATCACATCCCCCCCACCCCACACGCCGCCCCTGACACACCCCCCAAAGCCACGAGCCACACGAACCAACCACTCAAGAGCCCTCCCCCCACCTATGCCATTCAAATGCGCTCCGCCACCCCGACTCCCCAGCCACCCAGCAAAGAACGGCCTCACAAACCGCACCCCAGGAACCCGACCACGCCCCCTCACGCTCAGCAGCCGTACCCGCCTGGTGCACCACCTCGTAGGTGTCGTCCTCACCGAACAGGACTTGGAGATACCAGTCGCCCTCATCGTGGTCGGCCAGCCGCTGGAGGACCATGTGCTCCCTGTGCTGCAGCCCGGCAAGCATCGACTCGATGGTGGAGGCGCCGGGGTCGCGAACCGGCTGTCCTCGGGCGTCCAGCGCGACAAGGTTGAGCGGCCCGAGCCCCTCCCTTTGATGCCTCTCCCGAAGCCACGTCTGCTCCTGGCCGTCCAATAGAGGCGGCGGCACAGGCGGCCCATCGGGGTTGTAGACGGCTATGGGGTCCTCTGGATCGGACCACGAGCCCACCGTCCACAGGCGGTACGTATGGACGCCACCCTCGGCCAGCGGCACCGCGAGGAGTTCTGGCGCGGGAGGACCGGGGATGCAGCGGCCCACGTCCTCCCCGTAGGGGCCGCCGTGGAAGATCGCGTGCATCCAGCCCTTCGGCGGTCTGCCAGTCGTGTCGAAAACGTCCTCCACCGTTCCCCCTTCGACGGAATCGCAGCACTGACGCTCATCATGATCAGCCAGGCAGGCCCCAGAGCCCAGATGACCATGGACGTTGATGTCAGATGTAGATGTCAAAGGCCCCCAGCCATGATCGGCTGGGGGCCTTTTCCCTGGTGGGCGCGGACGGTTTCGAACCGCCGACATCTGCTTTGTAAGAGCAGCGCTCTACCCTGAGCTACGCACCCGTGGAGAAGGCAACAGCCTACATGGCCGGGGGTGGGTGCTGCAAACGGATGCGGGGAGGCGGAGGGGAGGCCCAGTGGGGAGGGTGGGCCGCTTGGTCGTTACGGAAGGGAGTCGTCTCATGACGCGGAGGTGTCGGGGGGTGTGGTGGTGGGGACGTCCGGGTCGGGGTGGGGCTGGGGCGTGGGAGAGGGGGTGGGGGTGGGGTGCGTCTGGGGAGGGGGGAGGGGGTGGTGCGGGGGGGGTGAACTGACCGGGCCGTGTGTTCGTCCTTAGCGGGTGGGACAATGAATCGGACCGGGCACGGCGGAGACAGCACGGGAGAGGTACGTGGCGGCGAGTGGTGTGAGGGGGGCTTCGGTGCCCGGGAGTTTGTCTGTGCTCCGGATCGCCCTCGCGCTGCCCGTGCTCGCGGGGGTGCTGGTGCCGGGTGCTTTCGCGGGGGGTGGGACGCGGCGGTGGTTCGGGGGGCGTGGAGAGGGGCAGAGGGCGGAGGCGCAGGCTGCCAAGGACGCAGCAGCGGCCGCTTTCTACGAGCTCGACACGGCTCAGCGGGGGCTGCGCATCTCCATCGAGACGATCACGGCTGTGGACGGTTCTCCGGAGGCGCGTCGTGCAGTCGAGGGGTTCGAGGCGCTCGGGCGGCGGATCGACGACGTCAGTCAGGGGTACATCGGTGCCGTCGACGCGCATGATCTCGATCGGGACGAGTTGGACGCGGGCAGTGCCTCGCGCGCGCGTGCCGATCTGACCCGGGCCAAGGAGGAGCTCGACCGCGTCAAGGGCGAGTTGGACCGGTTCGAGGAGGGGCTCGCTCCGCTCCTCGGGCGCGCCGAGACGCAGCTCGCCCGCCTCGCACCCGCCGTCGAGCGGGCCCGGCAGGCGCTGCGGGGGCGAGCGGGGCCTTGGACGCCGCGCGGGAGGGCGGGTTGCGTGCCGATGACCTCGCGGTGCGGCTCGCCCGGCTCGGGCCCGAGCTGACCCTGCTCAACGAGGGCGCGGGGCGGCACGGCGTCGCCGAGACGCTCCAGCGCGCCGACCGGGTGCTGCGGGACGCCGAGGCCGTGCGCGCCGAGGCCGAGCGGCTGCCCGAGCGGGCCGCCGAGATCGACAAGCGCCTGGTGTCGCTGCGTACCCGCACCGAAGCGCTCACCACCCGCGCCGGCGGCGTCGAGCCCGTCCTCTCCGAGCTGCGGCGACGGTACTCGGCCGCCTGCTGGCAGGACCTCCAGCACGTGCCCGATCAGGCCGCCGCGAGCCTCCGGCAGGCCGGGGAGCGGCTCGCCGAGGCCGGGAGGGCGCGGGCCGAGCAGCAGTGGCCCGACGCGACCTCGCTGCTCTCCACGGCCCGCGCGCTGCTCGACTCCACCGACGAGGCCGTCTCGGCCGCCGGGAGCGGCTGCGCCGTCTGGACGCCGTCGCGAAGGACCCGAAGGCGGAGATCGAGCGGACGCGGTTCGCTGTACGGGACGCCCAGCGGCTCGCGATGGCGGGCGGAGCACGCCCGACCCCGGCACGCCCGGCCCCTCGACGAGGCCGTCGCCCGCCTCGACCGGGCGGTGGAGGGTCTGGAGGGCCGCCACCCCGATTACTGGCACTTCCTGACCGAGCTGGAGGCCGTCCGGTCCGCCGCCGCGCACGTCGTCGGGCAGATCCGGGAAGAGCGCGGCGCCGGGCACTGAGGTACGGCCCGTCCCGCCGTTAGCCTGGTGCCATGCCTCGTTACGAATACCGCTGCCGCACCTGTGGCGACACCTTCGAGCTCAGCCGTCCCATGGCCGAGTCCTCCGCTCCCGCCGCCTGCCCCGCCGGGCACGACGACACCGTGAAGCTGCTGTCGGCCGTGGCCGTCGGCGGAAGCGGCTCCGCCGCCCCCGCGCAGGGCGGTGGCGGCGGTGGCTGTTGTGGTGGGGGCTGCTGCGGCTAGGACGCCGCCGCCGCTCTGAAGCGGCGGAGGATCTCCTCCCCGCCGCGACCCCGCGCTCCGCGAGGACGTCGAGGTGGGGGCCGTCCAATCGCTGTCGGCCAGTTCGCCGTGGCCCGGGCGCCAGGCCCGGTCCGCGGCGAGCAGCAGGTCGGCGTCGAGGAGGAGTCCCCGCGGCCAGGGTGAGCGTGGTGCCGGTGCGGCGGGCGACCTCGCGGACGGCCGCGCTCTTGGTGAGCGGCTTCGGTACGGCGTACACCTTGCGGCCCTGGAGCGAGACGGTCCAGCCGCGGTCGCCCGCCCAGTCGGCGAAGCGGGCGAGCCAGTCCGCGGGGAGCCGCTCCCGCTCGACGACGAGGTACGCGAAGAGGTCCTCGGCCACCCGGTGCTTGCGCACCCAGGACAGGTCCGTGGTGGCGGTGAGGTAGGCGCGGATCTCGGAGAGCGGCGCGCATTCGTCGGCGAGCCTGCGGACGACGGACTCGTGCCAGTCGCGGTCGGAGACGCCGTCGACGAGGATGTGCCCGCCGTTGGCGCAGATCGCGTACGCCGGTGCGGTGCCCGGGAGTTGGATGCGCTGGTACTGCTTGCGCGTCCGGGTCGTGGTGGGCACGAAGACCGTTTCGGCGGTCAGCCGTGCGAGGAGGTCGGCCGCGTCCTCGGTCATGTACGAGAGCGGCTTGGACTCGTGGACCTCGACGCAGAGGAGCCGGGGTGCCTGGGCGTCCGGCATGCCGAGGGCGAGGGCCGCGGTCGAGTAGATGAGGGTGCGGTCGAGGTCGCTCGCGACCAGCGTCTTCGTACCCCTACCCGTACCCGTACGTGCACTTGTAGTCGTGCCCGTACTCGTAGCCGTGGACTCGCTCACTGGGACGCCACCGCCTTTCCGTCGGCGCCTGTCGCGCCCCTCGTGTACTGGGGGTGGATCAGGCCCACGCAGCTGTACGGGAGTTCGTCGACCTCCTCGACCGGTACGCCGCGCTGCTCGGCGAGCAGGCGGACGTGGGCGAGGTCGGCGTCGGCGCCCCGCTTGGCGAGGATCTTCCAGGGGACGCGGCGGAGCAGGACGCGGGTGGTCTCGCCGACGCCCGGCTTGACCAGGTTGACGTCGTGGATGCCGTACTCCTCGCTGATCCGCTCCACGGCCGCCCAGCCCTCCCAGGTGGGGGTGCGGTCGGCGGTCAGGAGCTCCTTGACGTCCGTGTCGACGCTCGCCGCGACCTCGTCGAAGCGGGCGGCGACGGCGTCGAGGAAGGCCTCGGACACGTCGGCGCCGGCCAGTTCCCGGTAGAACTTGGCGCCGTGGAAGTCGTGCGGTCCGACCAGGTCGGAGCGGAGGACCGTACGCGATATCAGGCCGGAGACCGTGGAGTTGAGGCAGGCGGAGGGGATGAGGAAGTCCTCGCGGGTGCCGTAGGTGCGGACGCAGGAGCCGGGGTCGGCGAGGACCGCGATCTCCGGGTCGAAGCCGTCGAACTCCTTCAGGGCTTCTGCGAGTTCGCGGGTGATGGCGCCCTTGCCGGTCCAGCCGTCGACGAAGACGACGTCGGCCGGGTCGTGGTGGGCGGCGAGCCAGCGCAGCGCGTTGGCGTCGATGCCGCGGCCGCGCACGATGGAGACGGCGTAGTGCGGGAGGTCCAGGCCGTGGCGGGCCTGGGCCCAGCGGCGCATGAGGACGCCGACGGGGGTGCCGGCCCGTGCGAGGGAGACCAGGACCGGGCGCGCGGACCGCTCGGCGAGGACGGTCTCGGTGACCGTACCGACGGCGCGGGCGATGCGGTCGGCCGAGCTCTCCAGCGCGGTCTGGAAGAGCCGCTGGTAGCGCTCGCTGGGCTGGTACTCGACGGGGAGCGACTCGGCGTAGTGGGCGCCGCCGCTCTGGATGGCCTCCTCGCGTTCCTCGGTGGGGGCTTCGAGTTCGACGTCCGAGAGGTCCTGGAGCAGCCAGCCGACCTCTTCGGGGGCGTACGAGGAGAAGGCGGGGCCGCGGAGGGGCTCGGGCAGCATGGAGCTCCTTTCGGGAGCTTCGGGAGCTTCGGGAGCGTCGGTCGCTTCGGTGACGCGGACCGTGGGCGTGTAGGACGGGACCACCGCGAGCACGACGCGCGGGATGTGCGCGGCGAGCTGGGCGAGCAGGCCGTCCGGGGCGTGCAGGGCCGGGGTGTCGGCGGCGGAGTCCACGACGAGGACGACGGCGTCGAAGCCCGCGCCCGCGACGTTGTAGGCGTAGCGCTCGCCGGGCCCGTCGGCGGGGTCGTCGTGGGCCGGGAAGACGAGCCGGGTGCGGATCGCGTAGCCGGGGTCGTCGACGGCGAGGACGGGCGAGCGGGTGGTGGTGGAGTACGCGACATCGTGCCCGGCGTCCTCCAGGGCGGTGCCGAGGCGCAGCGGCGCGTACATCAGCTCCTCGAAGCCGAGGACGAGGACGCGGGGCCGGGCCCTGCGGGCGGCTGGGCGGGGGCTCCGGGGCGGCCGGGGTTACCTGGGTCACCTGGGGTTCCGGGGCCGTCCGGGCGTCCCGGGCTGTCCGGGCTGTCCGGGCCTCCCGGGTCGTCGGGGCCTCGTGGGCCTCGTGGGCCTCGTGGGCCTCGTGGGCCGTCAGAGCCTCGCGGGTCGTCGGAGTCTCCCGGGCCGTCAGAGCCTCGTGGACCGCCGGAGCCTCGTGGACCGCCGGAGTCTCCCGGGCCGTCGGAGCCTCGTGGACCGCCGGAGCCTCGCGGGCCGTCAGCGCCTCCCGGGGCGTCAGAGCCCCCCGGTCCGCCAGAGCCCCCGGTCCGCCAGAGCCCCCGGTCCGTCAGAGCCCCCAGGCCGGTCCAGGAGTGGCGGGTCGTTCCGCGGTGGCCGGGCGGGGCAACGCCTCGGCGATCGTGTCCGCCAGGGCCGGCAGGGCCGTCTCCAGGAGTGCCCGGTGGGCGGGGGTGAAGCCGTGGCGGCCGCCGTCGGGGAGGCCGGCCGGCCAGGCGAGTGCGACCCGTACCGGTGCCTGGTGGGGGGTGAGGGGGGCGGGGGCGGGGGGCGTGGCCTCGTGTTCCGCCACCAGGGCCTGGCCCTTCTCCAGGACGCCGTCCGGGAGGCGGACCGTGCCGGCGGCGCCGGTGATCAGGTCGACGCGGGCGCCGATCTCCTTCGCGAAGGCGTCCAGGCGGCCAAGGTCGGCGGCGGAGCGCATGTCGACGAGGGCGACGACGACGTACCGGTCGCGCGGGTAGCGCTCGTGGAGGGCGCGGATGGTGTTGAGGACCGTGTTGCCCGTCGAGAACTCGTCGTCGACGAGGACGAGGGGCCGTCGCCGGCGAGGAGCTTCGGGTCCTCGGGCGGCAGGAGGTGCGAGGTGGCGTGGGAGTGGGACTCCTCGAAGCCGCCCGCGCGGGTGACGCCGGGCACCGGGCGGCGGGTGGAGTGGAGGTACGGGGCGAGGCCGAGGCCGTCGGCGACGGCGTGCCCGAGGGCGGTGGCGGTCTCCGCGTAGCCGAGGACGACGGACCGGGCGGCCTCCGCGTCGCCGAGGAGCTCGCGGACGCGCCGGCCGAGGCCGAGGCCGGAGCCGTACACGACGGAGGGCGCTGCGGCACGTGCTTGCCGAGCACGTTGGAGACCAGCAGGTGCGCGCGCTTGGGGTTGCGGCGCAGTGCGAGGCCCAGCAGGGCGGGCAGCTCCTCGTCGCCGATCAGTTCGACGCCCAGCCGCTCAGCGACCCACGTTCCGGTCCACACCACGTCGTCGACGTCCCTTCGTCAGCTGCCGGCCAGGCCGGCGGTGAGCAGATCCACGAAGCCGACGTCCTCGTTGGCCACGCCGAAGACCTCGGCGCGCAGGAGGGTGCGCTCGGCCCACGCGCGATGCGGCTTCACCTCGTTCATCTTGTTCGTGTAGGCGGAGCGGAGCACGCCGCCGCCGTCCCGCTCGGGCCGCAGGATGTCCTGGGCGTCGCTCCACTCCTCGTGGCTGACGACGGAGAGGGCGTGCACCGGCACCACATGGGTGGGGTGGATGCAGGTCTTGCCGAGGAGGCCGTTCGCCCGGTCGAGCTCGATCTCGCGCAGCAGGCCGTCGAGGTCGTGCTCGATGAGCGCGGTGCGCAGGTCCTCGGCGCGGCCCTCCAGGAAGGGGCTGCGGCGCAGCTGGGGCTTGAACATGCGCTCGCCGGGGCGGAAGTACTCCCAGACGGGTCCGGTGACGGTGAAGCCGGTGCCGTCGGAGCGGCCGAGGACGTTGACGACGTCGGCGATGACGTTCGCGACGATCTTGATGTCGTACGCCGTCATGTCGGGCGAGCGGCGCAGTCCGTAGGCGGAGCAGAAGTCGGTGACGCCGAGGCGGAGGGCGAGGACACGGTCGCGGTGCTTGTCGGTGATCGAGGCGATCCCGGCGAGGGTCTCGGCCCGGGTCTCCAGGTGGAGGAGCTCGGGGGACTCCAGGACGGGCATGGCGAAAAGTCGCCTGCCGCTCGTCCGCTCGGCCTGGGCGAGCGCTCCGAGGAAGGCGTGGCCGCGGGTCTCGGTGAATTTGGGCAGTACGAATCCGGACAGCAGGCTCACGGAGGCGCCGAGGCGGTCGACGAGGTCGACGATCTGGCTCGGTTCGCGGACCCGGATGAAGAGCAGGGGTGCCTCGGAGCCGTCGGCGGCGAGGTCGGCGAACGTCGCGACGAGGTTGGCCTCCCCCGCCTCGACCTCGGCGTCGCTGATGGAGTCCTCCAGGCAGAGGACCATGGAGACCACTCCGCGGGCGGCCTGTTTGCGCACGGCGTCGGCGAGCCGCGGCCGGGTGGCGGGGCTGTAGAGCGTGGCGCCCAGGGCCACGGCGAGCAGGCGGGCGGGCGAGTCGGGCGTGAAGTCGACCGGCTCGCGATGGAACAGCCCGGCCCGCACCGCGGACGGGATGTGCCCGAAATGACGCATGTGAGTCCCCCGTCTGCCTCTCCGGGCCTGATGACATGTGGCCGGTAATAGTACGTAGGTACGGGTGTCCTTAGTTCCCTCTGCACATGAAATTCAGGTAACTCGTCAGCATCCGTCACCCCTTCCCGGTATCGGCGGCGCCCCCGCGTTGTCCGCGGGTCGGGCGGGAGGGCAGGATTGCGGTCATGACGCACGCGATGCTGAAGGGCTCCAACGTCCCTCTCGACACCGCGGCCGTACGGGCCGTGCTCCGCTGGACCCCGGGCCCCAGGGTCCCCGACGTGGACGCCTCGGCCCTGCTCCTCAGGCCGTCCGGGCGCGTGCGGTCCGACGAGGACTTCGTCTTCTACAACCAGCCGCGCCACCCCTCGGGCCTGGTGCGGCGGCTGCCGAAGAAGCGGGACTCCGAGGGCCTGACGGACACCGTGGAGGCCGATCTCGCCGGCCTGGACGTCTCCGTGGACCGCGTGGTGATCGCGGCCTCCTCCGACGGCGGCACCTTCCGGTCCGTCTCCGACCTGCGGATCCTGCTGTACGACGCGGTGGGCGGGCCGGACCGCGAGCCGCTGGCGCTGTTCGACGTGACGGCGGAGACCGGCGAGGAGACGGCGGTCATCTGCGGCGAGCTGTACCGGCGCGGGGACGGCTGGAAGTTCCGCGCGGTGGGCCAGGGCTATCCGACGGGGCTCGTGGGGCTCGCCACGGACTTCGGCATCTCGGTCGACGAGGACGCGGCGCAGGGCGCCGCCCAGGGCCCCGACGGCGGCTCCGGGACCCCGGAGGCCTCCGGGGCGCCCGCCGCTGTCGCCACGGGCTCCCACGGCCCCGATCTCGACGCGACCGTGGTCCACACCCCGTGCCCCCGCAGCCGGCCGTGCCGCCCATGCCGGACCGGGCGCCCTCCTACGGCTACCCGCAGCCGCCGGTGAACGCCCGGCCCCGCGTACGGCTACCCGCAGCCGGTGGGCGCCCCGCCCCGAGCAGAACCCGGCACCGGAGTTCCGCATGCCGCCGATGGGTCCCCAGTTCGTCCGGAGCTGAGGCGGGGGCCGAGGCCGTGGGCTGACGCCGCGGGCTGAGGCCGTGGGCTGAAGCCGTGGGCCGAGGCCGTAAGCCGGGTCTACGGGCAGGGGCTGCGGGTCGGGGACTACGGGTCGGGGACTACGGGCCGGGCCTACGGGCCGGGGGCTACGCCTTCGTCTTGTAGCCGCGGCCCCACTGGAGGCCCCAGCCGTACAGCCGGTCCAGTTCGGCCTGGAAGCCGTACACGAACCGGACCTCGCGGCGGACGGTCAGCTCGCCCTTGACGTTCTCCATGGAGAAGACGGCGCAGGAGCGGGCCTGTGGGGCGCGCTCGTCGAGCTCGATCTCGATCCGGGGGCCGTTGCTCGGGTAGAGCGTGACCTTGGCGTGCGTACGGTCGAAGGCCGGCGTCTGGTCGTAGATGTACACGAAGAACAGCAGGCGCTTGATCTCGTCCCGGTGGTCCAGGTTGACGAAGAGCGTCTCGCCCGAGGAGCCCCCGAAGCGGTCGTCGCCGCTCAGCTTCACGTACGGGGCCGCGTTGAGGTCGCCGAAGAAGCCGCCAAGCGGCTGCACGACGCCCTTGCTGCCGTCGGTGAGCTCGTAGAGGCAGCCCAGGTCGAGGTCGACGTTGACCATGCCCTGGGTGTGGGCCTGGACGACCTCGGGCTTGAAGAGCTGGGAGGGATTGCGCAGCAGCCGTCCGCTCTGGCGGGAGCGGCCCTCGATGTCGGAGGTCCGCATCCGCCAGGAGAGGTTCACCCGGAGGTTGCCGGTGGCGGCGCCCTGCTGGGTGAGCGAGACGGTCGGACGCCGTTTCGTCAGGTCGATCGCGTTCGAGGCGGCGCTGCCCGAATCGAAATGCGCCGCCCTCCCCGGAAACAGGTTGTCCCAGAAGGCCATGTCGCCTTCACCCCCCACTGCTCGTCCCACCGCGCACACGCCTGCGGGGCGGCCGGTGCTCCGGCCGCCCCGCAGGAAGCATTCCTCGCTGTCGGGGTGTCACACCCCGGACGGCACCTCGGTCTTCTCGCCCGGGGAGCCGGAGCCGCCCTCGGCCGCCGCGAGCGCCTTGTTGCGGCGGACGGAGGACCAGAAGGACCAGGCGATGAGGAGGACGCCGATGCTGCCGGTGACGATCTCGGGGATCTCGTACTGGATGGTGACCATGAGGACCACGGCGAGGGCGCCGATGGCGTAGTGGGCGCCGTGCTCCAGGTAGACGTAGTCGTCGAGGGTGCCCTGGCGGACCAGGTAGACCGTCAGCGAACGGACGTACATGGCGCCGACGCCGAGGCCGAGCGCCATCAGGACGATGTCGTTGGTGATGGCGAAGGCGCCGATGACGCCGTCGAAGGAGAAGGAGGCGTCGAGGACCTCCAGGTAGAGGAACATGAAGAAGGCGGCCTTGCCCGCGAGCTGGACCACGGTGACCTTCTTGCCGGTGCGCTTGGCCTCTTCCTCGGCCTCGTGCTCGCGCTCCTCTTCCTCCTCCAGCTTGTTCTCGAAGTAGCCGGAGAGACCGCCGACGACGAGGTACGTGATGAGGCCGGCGATGCCGGAGACCAGGACCGTCTGCGCCTTGTCGACGTGCGCGCCGCCGTGCTGGTGGGCGTGGGTCGCGAAGGTCATCGAGGTGATCAGCAGGACGACGAGGGCGATGCAGACCGACAGCATGTCGACCTTGCCGAGCTTGGCCAGCGGGCGCTCGATCCAGCGCAGCCACTGGATGTCACGCTCCTCGAAGATGAAGTCGAGGAAGATCATCAGCAGGAACATTCCGCCGAAGGCGGCGATCGACGGGTGCGCGTCGGTCACCAGCTCCTGGTACCTGTCCGCGTCGTTGAGCGCGAGGTTGACGGCGTCGATGGGGCCGATCTTGGCGCTGATGGCGACGATCACGACGGGGAAGACGAGGCGCATGCCGAAGACGGCGATGAGCACACCGACCGTGAGGAAGATCTTCTGCCAGAAGGCATTCATCTTCTGCAGGATTCCGGCGTTGACCACCGCGTTGTCGAACGAGAGGGAGATCTCCAGGACGCAGAGGATCGCGACGATCCCGAACGCCTCCCACCCTCCGTAGAGCACGGCCACGGCCAAGCCGATCACAGTGATCGCGAACGACCAGCCGAAGGTTTTCAGAATCACTGTCTACCCCATCGTGAAATTACATGCCTTTACGAAACGTTGACCCCGAAGTCTAGAGCGATGCCCCGGAGACCGGACGCATACCCCTGGCCCACCGCCCGGAACTTCCATTCGCCGTTGTAGCGGTAGAGCTCGCCGAAGATCATCGCGGTCTCCGTGGAGGCGTCCTCCGAGAGGTCGTAGCGGGCGAGTTCCTGGCCGTCCGTCTGGTTCACGACGCGGATGAAGGCGTTGCTGACCTGGCCGAAGCTCTGGCCGCGGTTGTCGGCGTCGTGGATCGACACCGGGAAGACGATCTTGTCGCAGTGGGCCGGCACCTTGGTGAGGTCCACGATGAGGGACTCGTCGTCCCCGTCACCCTCGCCGGTGAGGTTGTCGCCGGTGTGTTCGACGGAGCCCTCGGGGCTGCGGAGCTGGTTGTAGAAGACGAAGTACTCGTCCCCGAGCACCCGGCCGGCCTGGCACAGCAGGGCGCTGGCGTCGAGGTCGAAGGGGGCTCCGGTGGTGGAGCGCGCGTCCCAGCCGAGTCCCACGAGGACCTGCGTGAGGTTGGGTGCGGCCTTGGACAGGGAGACGTTGCCCCCCTTGGCGAGCGTGACGCCCATGATTCGGTTCCTCCCCGGTGGTGATGAGGCACGTCCGGCGCCGCACGTGAGGTGCGGCGCCGGACGGTTCGAACGGTTCGACTCAGACGTTGACGCCGAAGTCCTGCGCGATGCCGCGCAGACCCGAGGCGTATCCCTGGCCGACGGCGCGGAACTTCCACTCCGCACCGTGACGGTACAGCTCGCCGAAGACCATCGCGGTCTCGGTGGAGGCGTCCTCGGAGAGGTCGTACCGGGCGATCTCGGCGCCGCCGGCCTGGTTCACGACGCGGATGAACGCGTTGCGCACCTGGCCGAAGGACTGCTGGCGGTTCTCGGCGTCGTAGATCGAGACCGGGAAGACGATCTTGGCCACGTCGGCCGGGACACCGGCGAGGTTGACCTTGACCTGCTCGTCGTCACCCTCGCCCTCACCGGTGAGGTTGTCACCGGTGTGCTCGACCGAGCCGTCGGCGCTCTTCAGGTTGTTGAAGAAGACGAAGTCCTGGTCGTTGCGGACCTTCCCCGCCTCGCTCACCAGGATGGCACTGGCGTCGAGGTCGAAGTCCGTACCGGTGGTGGTGCGGACGTCCCAGCCCAGACCGACGGTCACGGCGGTGAGGCCAGGGGCCTCCTTGGTCAGCGAGACGTTGCCGCCCTTGCTGAGGCTGACTCCCACGAGTCCCTCCATAGGTTTCCAGGGGCAGCGCCCCCAGTCGTGCGTTGGCATCGGATCAACGTCTGGATCCTAGTGACGGGTTCCCGGTCGAAACAGTCGATTCGCCCGGTGATTCCCCGGGGTGTCGATCCCGTCCCGGTCCCGCGGCGCTCAGAGGGCTTCGAGGGCCTTGAGGTAATCGCCGAGGTCACGGGCGTCCGACAGGGCGTTCACGACGGTCCAGCGGACGACGCCCCGCTTGTCGATGACGAAGGTGCCGCGGACCGCGCAGCCCTTCTCCTCGTCGAGGACGCCGTAGGCGCGGGAGGCCTCGCCGTGCGGCCAGAAGTCGGAGAGCAGCGGGAATTCCAGGCCCTCCTGGTCGCCGAAGACGCGGAGGGTGTGGATGGAGTCGTTGGAGACGGCGAGGAGCTGGGTGTCGTCGTTGACGAACGCCGGGAGGTTGTCGCGGAGCTCGCGCAGTTCACCCGTGCAGACGCCGGTGAAGGCGAAGGGGTAGAAGAGCAGCACCACGTTCTTCTCGCCGCGGAAGCCGGAGAGCCGCACGGTCCGGCCGTGGTTGTCCTTCAGCTCGAAATCCGGGGCCTGGGTGCCGACCTCGATCGCCATCGCGTACGCGTCCCTTCCGACGGACCCGGGCCTCGGTCGTGTCGCCCCGGCCCGGTCGCCTTGGGCCGTATCGGTGAACCCGGTGGATCCCACCCTACGGCCTGCGCGCGAAAGCCCCCGCCGGCGGGCCGGCGGGGGCTTCTCGCAACGTGGTGATCAGCGCTTGGGGGCGACCAGGCGGGTGCCCGACCAGTCCTTCGCGACGCTGATGCTCTTGGTCTGGGAGAGACCAGCGGTCTGCGCGGCATCGTTGATGTCGGACGGCTCGATGTAGCCGTCACGGCCGGTCTTCGGCGTCAGCAGCCAGATCACGCCGCCGTCCTCCAGAAGACCGATGGAGTCCACCAGGGCGTCGGTGAGATCGCCGTCCTCGTCGCGGAACCAGAGGACCACGGCGTCGGCGACGTCGTCGTACTCCTCGTCCACGAGGTCCTGGCCGATGATGGACTCGATGCCTTCACGGAGATCCTGGTCGACGTCGTCGTCGTAGCCGATCTCCTGGACCACCTGTCCGGGCTCGAACCCCAGCCTGACGGCCGGGTTGGTCCGCTCCTCCGCGTGGTCCGCGGTCGCGCTCACGGCTTGCCTCCTGCTCATTCGGAAAATGCTGTGGGCCACGCGTATGCGCGCGGCGCTGGCCGTAGTCCACACGTGCCGGGGCGGATCGCGCAAGTACCCGGCCGCCGAGACCGCCGAAACGGTGACGTTTGGGGCCGTCTCGCCGCAACTTCCGGCACCTTCTGACCCTCCTCGGTGATCAGGCACACATGATTCGTCCCGGTTCATGGACTTCTGAGGTTTCAGTCTGCCGAACGCCCGGACGAAACGCATGCGCGGGTTGGGCGTAAGGTTGCGATTTGACCACACCCCGACATCGGGAAGGTGAGCGAGGCACCCCGGGGGTTACTCCCCGGTAAATGTGACGTCCGGCACCGGTGGGGTACACGATGGACACCCCGACCAGCCCGTGGCCGCCCCGTGGGCACCACCGAACAGCGAAGGAAGAGCGTGGCTCCCGGATCCGATCGCAACCCGATCATCATTGGCGGCCTTCCCAGCCAGGTCCCGGATTTCGACCCGGAAGAGACCCAGGAATGGCTCGACTCCCTCGACGCGGCCGTCGACGAGCGGGGCCGTGAGCGGGCCCGCTACCTCATGCTCCGTCTGATCGAGCGGGCCCGCGAGAAGCGCGTGGCCGTGCCCGAGATGCGCAGCACGGACTACGTCAACACCATCGCCACCAGGGACGAGCCCTTCTTCCCCGGCAACGAGGAGATCGAGCGCAAGGTCCTCAACGCCACCCGGTGGAACGCGGCCGTGATGGTCTCGCGCGCCCAGCGTCCGGGCATCGGCGTCGGCGGTCACATCGCGACCTTCGCCTCCTCGGCCTCGCTGTACGACGTCGGCTTCAACCACTTCTTCCGCGGCAAGGACGAGGGCGACGGCGGCGACCAGATCTTCTTCCAGGGGCACGCCTCCCCCGGCATCTACGCCCGCGCCTATCTCCTCGACCGGCTGAACGCGACGCAGCTCGACGCCTTCCGCCAGGAGAGGTCGAAGTTCCCGAACGGCCTCTCCTCGTACCCGCACCCGCGGCTGATGCCGGACTTCTGGGAGTTCCCGACCGTGTCCATGGGCCTCGGCCCGCTCGGCGCGATCTACCAGGCGCGGATGAACCGCTACATGGAGGCGCGCGGCATCGCCGACACCTCCAAGTCGCACGTCTGGGCCTTCCTCGGCGACGGCGAGATGGACGAGGTCGAGTCGCTCGGCCAGCTCTCCATCGCCGCCCGCGAGGGTCTGGACAACCTCACCTTCGTCGTCAACTGCAACCTCCAGCGGCTCGACGGCCCGGTCCGCGGCAACGGCAAGATCATCCAGGAGCTGGAGTCGATCTTCCGGGGCAACGGCTGGAACGTCATCAAGCTGATCTGGGACCGCTCCTGGGACCCGCTGCTCGCGCAGGACCGCGACGGCGTCCTGGTCAACAAGCTGAACACCACCCCGGACGGCCAGTTCCAGACGTACGCCACGGAGACCGGCGGCTACATCCGGGACCACTTCTTCGGCGACGACCACCGGCTGCGGGCCATGGTCGAGGGCATGTCGGACCAGCAGGTCCTGCACCTGGGCGCGGCGGCCACGACCACAAGAAGATCTACGCGGCCTACGCGGCGGCGAAGGCCCACACCGGCCAGCCGACCGTGATCCTCGCGCAGACCGTCAAGGGCTGGACGCTCGGCCCGAACTTCGAGGGCCGCAACGCGACCCACCAGATGAAGAAGCTGACGGTCGACGACCTCAAGCGCTTCCGCGACCGGCTGCACATCCCGGTGACGGACCGGCAGTTGGAGGACGGCCTGCCGCCGTACTACCACCCGGGCCGGGACTCCGAGGAGATCCAGTACATGCACGACCGCCGCAAGGCGCTGGGCGGGTACGTCCCCACCCGCGTCGTGCGGGCGAAGCCGCTGGCCCTCCCCGACGACAAGGCCTACGCGGCGGCCAAGAAGGGCTCGGGGCAGCAGTCGATCGCCACCACGATGGCCTTCGTCCGCATCCTGAAGGACCTCATGCGGGACAAGGAGATCGGCAAGCGCTTCGTGCTGATCGCCCCCGACGAGTACCGCACCTTCGGCATGGACGCGTTCTTCCCGAGCGCCAAGATCTACAACCCGCTGGGCCAGCAGTACGAGGCGGTGGACCGCGAACTCCTCCTCGCCTACAAGGAGTCGCCGACCGGCCAGATGCTGCACGACGGCATCTCCGAGGCCGGCTGCACGGCCTCGCTGATCGCCGCCGGATCGGCGTACGCCACGCACGGCGAGCCGCTGATCCCGGTGTACGTCTTCTACTCGATGTTCGGTTTCCAGCGGACCGGCGACCAGTTCTGGCAGATGGCCGACCAGCTGGCCCGCGGCTTCGTGCTCGGCGCCACCGCCGGCCGCACGACGCTGACCGGTGAGGGCCTCCAGCACGCGGACGGTCACTCCCACCTCCTCGCCTCCACCAACCCGGCCTGCATCGCCTACGACCCGGCGTTCGGCTTCGAGATCGCGCACATCGTCAAGGACGGTCTGCGCCGGATGTACGGCTCCGAGGCCGAGGACGTCTTCTACTACCTGACCGTCTACAACGAGCCGATCCAGCACCCGGCCGAGCCCGAGAACGTGGACGTCGACGGCATCCTCCAGGGCATCCACCGCTTCAAGGCGGCCGAGGCCGGCACGATCCCGGCGCAGATCATGGCCTCGGGCGTCGCCGTGCCGTGGGCGATCGAGGCGCAGCGGATCCTCGCCGAGGAGTGGAACGTCAAGGCCGACGTCTGGTCCGCGACCTCCTGGACCGAGCTGCGCCGCGAGGCCGTGGCCGTGGAGGAGCACAACCTGCTCCACCCGGACGAGGAGCAGCGCGTCCCGTACGTGACGCGCAAGCTCCAGGGTGCCCAGGGCCCGTTCGTCGCGGTCTCGGACTGGATGCGCGCGGTGCCGGACCAGATCTCCCGCTGGGTGCCCGGCACGTACACCTCGCTGGGCGCGGACGGCTTCGGCTTCGCGGACACGCGCGGTGCGGCCCGCCGCTACTTCCACATCGACGCGCAGTCGATCGTGCTCGCCGTGCTGACCGAGCTCGCCCGTGAGGGCAAGGTCGAGCGCTCGGCCCTGAAGCAGGCCGTGGACCGCTACCAGCTGCTCGACGTGGCGGCCGCCGACCCGGGCGCCGCGGGCGGCGACGCCTGACGGCAATGGCTGACGGCTGACGGCTGGTAGTTCGTTTCGGCCGGTGGCCCGTTTCGGCTGGTGAGGGCGGTGGGACGCGGTCCCGCCGCCCTTCGGCGTTCCCTGCGTTCCTTACGATGCCGGTCATGCCCGTCATGAAGGTCCGCTGGGAGGAGCGCACCCAGACGCCGCTCCTGGTGCTCGCGATCGCGTTCGGCATCGCCTACGCGGTGCCGATCGTGGCTCCCGGCGCCGAACCGTGGGTGCACCGGCTGTGCACCCATGTCGAGTGGGTCGTCTGGGGCGCCTTCGCGCTCGACTACCTCGTCCGTCTCGCTCTCGCCCGGGAGCGCTGGCACTTCGTGCGCGGCCATCCGCTGGACCTGCTCGCGGTCATACTTCCGATGGTGCAGCCGCTGTGGCTGCTGCGGGTCGTCTCCACGCTCCTCCTCGTGGGCCGGCGGGCCCGGATGGCCCCGCAGATAACGCTCACCACCTATGTGGCGGGCGCGGTGGTCGGGCTGATGATGTTCGGCTCGCTGGCCGTGCTGCACGTCGAGCGGGACGCCCCGAACGGCAACATCAAGACGCTCGGGGACGCGGTGTGGTGGTCCTTCACCACGATGACCACCGTCGGCTACGGCGACCACGCCCCGACCACGGGTCTCGGCCGGATCCTCGCGGTGGGCCTGATGCTCTCGGGCATCGCCCTGCTCGGTGTCGTCACGGCCAACATCGCGGCCTGGTTCATCTCCCGCTTCGACCGCGACGACGCGGTGGAGCGCCGGCAGACGGAGCTGCTGGAGGCGCTCACCCTGGAGGTCCGGGAGCTGCGCGCCGAGGTGGCCCGGCTCTCGGCCCCGCCGTGTCCGGGCCCGCACGAACCGCCCGGTCCGGACGGCCCGTGCGAGGTGCCCTCGGCTAGCGCTCCCAGAGCTTGAACGCTCTGACCTCGTAGGGCATCTGCGGCACCCAGGTCCCCCGCCCCGGGTACGTCTCGAACTCCCCCGTCTCCCCGCACTCGGCCGACTGGTAGGTCGTGACCGGCCGCCCCGTGCGGTTCGCGAGGGACTGGGCCGAGGTGCCGGGCGGCAGGGCGACGCAGCTGTCGAGGTCGGTGGTCGCCAGCTCGTGCGTCCACGGCCTGCCCTTGAAGTCGGGCTTGGGCCAGAGGCAGAGCCGGCCGGGGCCGCAGGCCCCGAGCGCGGTGCCCCGGCGGTCGCGGCCGGCGGTGCGGGCCTGGCCGCCGGCGCGGTCACGGCCGCCGGTGCCGCCGAGGCCGCCGTGAGGGCGGTCAGGAGGAGGGCCATGACGGCCGTGCCGGTGAGGACAGTCTTCGTATACATACTGATGAACCCCCGTTTCGTCACTCTCTGTAATCAGAGAATGGCGGAGGTCTCCGGGCAACGGAAGAGGGGCCGCCCCCGTTCACGCGAACGGGTGACGGCCCCCTACGGGAACCCTGACGGGCGCCGGTCCGGCGAGCGTCAGATGTGGCCGCCCATGCCGCCCGCCTCAGCGTTCTCGCCGCGCTTGGTGAGCGTGGCGACGAGGGCCGCGACGACGGCGACGCCGCCGGCGACGGCGAAGGCCAGGCCCATGCCGTCGAGGAAGGTGTCGTGGATGACCTTGGTGATCACCTGGAAGAGGTCGGGGGTCATCCCCGGCGCCTCGGCCAGCTCCGGCGGGGCCATGCCGAACTCGGCGGCCTGCTCCAGCTGCGGGTTGACCGGGGCCGGGATGCCGGCCGCCTTCCAGTTCCCCGCGAAGGAGTCGGCGACCTTGGAGGACATGACGGCGCCGAGGACCGCCGTGCCGAGCGCGCCGCCGACCTGCATGGCGGCCTGCTGCAGGCCGCCGGCCACGCCGGAGAGTTCGAGCGGCGCGTTGCCGACGATGACCTCGGTGGCGCCGACCATGACCGGGGCGAGGCCGAGGCCGAGCAGGGCGAACCAGAGGGACATGGTGAGCGTGCCGGTGCCGGCGGTGAGCGAGATCATGCCGAACATCGCGACGGCCGTGCAGACCATGCCGCCGACGAGCGGCACGCGCGGCCCGAACTTGGTGATCAGCGCGCCGGCCAGCGGCGAGGAGACGATCATCATCGCGGTCAGCGGCAGCAGGTGCAGACCGCTGTCGACCGGGCTGAGCCCCTTCACGCCCTGGAGGTAGAAGGTCACGAAGAAGAGGCCGCCCATGAAGGCGAAGGCCATCAGGACCATCAGCACCACGCCGGCCGAGAGCGGCACGGAGCGGAACATGCCCAGCGGGATGAGCGGCTCCTTGACCTTGGTCTCCCAGAAGGCGAAGACCGCGAAGAGCAGCAGCGCGCCGACCAGGCAGCCCCAGGTCTTGCCGCTGGACCAGCCCCAGGACTCGCCGGCCTTGATGAGGCTCCAGACGAGGGAGGCCATGGCGCCGGAGAGCAGCAGGATGCCGAGGACGTCGAAGGAGCGCGGCGCGTTCTCGGCGCGGTGGTCCTTGAGGATGAGCAGGCCGAGGACGAGCGCGACGACGCCGACCGGCACGTTGATGAAGAAGACGGACTGCCAGCTGACGTGCTCGACGAGCAGGCCGCCGACGATCGGGCCGCCCGCCGTGGAGGCGCCGATGACCATGCCCCAGATGCCGATGGCCATGTTCAGCTTCTCGGCGGGGAAGGTGGCGCGCAGCAGGCCCAGCGCGGCCGGCATCAGCAGGGCGCCGAAGACGCCCTGCAGGACGCGGAAGGCGATCACGGCGCCGATGGAGTGGGACAGGCCGATCGCGCCGGACGCGGCGGCGAAGCCGGCGATGCCGATGAGGAAGGTCTGCCGGTGGCCGAAGCGGTCGCCGAGCTTGCCGGCGGTGATCAGGGCGACGGCGAGGGCGAGCAGATAGCCGTTGGTGATCCACTGGACCTGGGCGAGGCTGGCGCCGAGGTCGGTCTTGATGGCGGGGTTGGCGATGGCGACGATCGTGCCGTCGAGCGCGACCATCATGACGCCCACGGCGACGCCGAAGAGCGTCAACCACGGGTGGCCGCGCAGTCCCTTCGCCGGGACCGGTGCGGGTTCCCGGGCGTCCCCCTGACCCTGCGGGGCCTTTTCCACGGTGGTCTGACTAGTCATGGAAAGAGGCTAATGACAGTCACTGACAATTGACAAAGCTATTCATGCGTCGGTAACTGTCACGTAGCTCACAGGTACGCTGAGCAGGACGAAATGCCGGAAAAGAGGACCTCTACGTGACCCTGCCCGTGTCCCTGCCCGGACTGCGCGAGCGGAAGAAGCAGCGCACGCGCGACGCGTTGATCCGGGTCGCCCTGGAGCTCTTCACCGAGCACGGATACGAGCGGACCACCGTCGACGAGATCGTCGACGCCGTGGAGGTCTCCCAGCGGACCTTCTTCCGGTACTTCTCCTCCAAGGAGGAGGTCGCCTTCGCCGTCCAGCAGATGGTGGAGGAGCGCTTCGTGAGCGCCCTCGGGCGGCGGCCCCGGAGGAGGCCCCCTCGACGCGATGCGCAACGCCGTCCTGAGCGCCTGGGACACCATCGGCGAGGCGATCGCCGAGGTCGTCCCCGTCGAGCTCTACCTGCGCGCGTACTGCATGATCGAGTCCACGCCGGCGCTGCTCGCCGTGCATCTGCGCCGTTCCACCGAGACGGAGGAGACCATCGCCCGGATCATCGCCGCGCGCGAGGGCCTCGACGTCGACGAGGACCCGCGCCCCCGGATCGCGGTGGCGGCGTTCAGCGGCGTGATGCGGGTGACCGGACAGATGTGGGGCCGGGGCACCGACCAGAGCCTGGAGGCCATCCGCGCGCTCACCGAGGAGTACCTCGACCACCTCGGTCCGGCGCTCGCCCCGCACTGGCGGGACCGGGGCCGGGAGCGCTGATACCCCCCGCAGGTCCGGTGCCGCCGGCCGCGCCCCGTAGGGTGGCCGCCCGTGACCTCAGCCGATGCCTCACCCACCCTCGTCGCCACGCGCACGCTCCTCGTGCTCGCCGTGGTGCTCGTCCTCCTCGCGACCACCGGGTGGACCACGATCCGGCACCGGCCCATGCCCTGGCCGTCCCGGGAGGCCGCGCTCGCCGCCTGGGCGCGGGACCGGATCGACCACCGGCCGCTGCCCGACCCCGGCGCCCCGGCCCGTACCGTCGCCGCCTTCTTCGCCGGACTCGGCCCGGCGGACGCCACCCTGCTCGCCGCCCGGCACCCGCTCGTCGTCGGCAACCTCAACGGCGCCCCGGTCGCCCTGCGCTACCGCGCCAACCGGATCACCCTCACGCGCGCGTACGCCGCCGAACGCGGCCGGGTCGACGACGCCCGGCTCTCCCCGAGGGCGGCACGAGGCCCGGCGCCGGGTCGACCGCTTCGCCTCGCTGCTGCGGCCCGGCCGCCAGGTCCTCGCCTTCGACCCGTCCGGCGCGGGACGGACCGCCGAGGTCCTCGGGGACCTGGAGCACGCCCGGCGCGTCTCGGTGATCGTGCCCGGCGTCGACACCAACCTGCTCACCTTCCAGAAGACCAACGGCCGGTACGGCGCCCCCGCCGGCATGGCCCAGGCCCTCTACGCCGCCGAGCGGCGGACCGCGCCCGCGCGCGCGTGGCCGTCATCGCCTGGGCCGACTACACCGCGCCCGTCGGCGTCGGCGTCGACGCCATCACCGGCCGGCTGGCCGAGGAAGGAGCCGTGCGCCTGGTGGGCCTCACCGAATCGCTGCCCCACGCGCGCGCGTGGCGCTCTTCTGCCACAGCTACGGCTCCGTGCTCTGCGGTGTCGCCGCGCCGCGCTGCCCGCCTGGGTGACCGACGTCGCCGTGGCCGGCAGCCCGGGATGCGGGTCGAGCGGGCGGCCGACCTCGACAGCCCCGCGCGCGTGTGGGCCATGCGGGACGCCGACGACTGGATCGCGGACGTGCCGCACCTGGAGGTGGGCGGGGTCGGGCACGGCGCGGACCCGGTCGCGCCGGAGTTCGGCGCCCGGCTGCTCTCCGCGCGCGGGGCGGTCGGCCACAGCGGCTATTTCGCGCCCGGCACCGAGAGCCTCGGCAACTTCGCCGCGATAGGCGTCGGGGACTACCCGCGGCTGGTCTGCGCACGTGCCGACAGCGCTTGCCACGACGGAATATCCGGCGCGGAAGGCCCCTGACGCGCGTAGATCACGCAATTTCGGGACCTTTCACAGGGGCGACGCACGAGCACACGCCGCTTACGATGAGGCGTATGGGTGATGTGCTGGCCGGAATTCATGCCACCTGGGAGTTCGAGAGCGACGCCCTCGTCATCCGCTTCGACCGGGGGATCCGTACACCGAAGCTGTACTCCGCGCTGCGCGAGAGACGGGTGCCGCACGAGGCGCTGGCGTCGGTGACGCTCACGCCCGGCAAGCGGGGCACCGTCGTGCTGCACGCCGTGCCGAGGCCGGGTGCCGACCCGTTGATGGACGCGGCCGCGGGGCAGCTCAAGGAGGGCAGCGATCCGTACCGCCTGGTGCTCCCGGCGGAACGCGAGCCGCTCGCCGAGCGCTGGCGGGACGAGCTGGAGGCGCTCTCGCGGTGCGTCCGGGGCCGCGGGGCCGTCGGATACGACGCGGACGGGGCCTTCGGCGGGGCTTTCGACGGGGTCGGCGGCGAGGTGGTCGACGGGGCCGTCGGCGGCGGCGTCGCGCCCGCCGAGCGGTTCCTGGTCGCGCCGCCGTCGGGGCCTCAGTCCTTCAAGGCCTACGACGGGAAGGCCTGCTTCGACGGGACCTCGGAGGTCGCGTTCCGCTGGTCCCGGACGGGGCGTCCTCCGAGAAGTGGAAGGCCGGCGACCAGGTCTTTCCCGTACGGGACCTCTGCGGGGTCGAGTGGCGCTCGCCGGACGGGGTCGACGGGTACCTGCGGCTGGTGCGCCGGGACGGGGCCTCGTCCCGGGCCGAGCGGCCCGACCAGGACCCGGCGTGCGTCGTCTTCGGGCGCTACGGGCCGGTGTACGAGTCGCTGACCTTCGCGGCGGCGGTGCTCGCGGCGATCCGGGGCAAGGACCGGGCGCCCGTTCCTGTGCCCGTGCCTGTGCCTGTCGCGGCGCCGGTGGGGGTGGGGCGTCGGGATCCCGGGTGGTGGCTGAAAGGATTCGGCATCTGGGGAGCTGCATCGGGCGGGGCTGGTTACGGATGCGGAGTTCTCGGCGAAGAAGGCGGAGTTGTTGGCGGAGCTTTGAGGGGGGCGCCCGCTGCCCCGTGTGGGCAATCGTCCCGCTGGGGCGGGACGGGTGGGCACACGGGACGGCGCGCTCAGCGGCGCCTCCGCGTTCCGAGCCTGGACCCGCACCACGTGCACAGCTCGCACGGGGTGCGGGTCCAGGCGCGTAAGCCTCTGGCGCCGGCAAGGGCGCCGTTCCGTTGTGCCCACCCGTTCCGCCCCAGCGGAACAACTGCCCACAACGGGGGCGCGAGGGCACAGGCCCGGCGGGGCGCGGCCCGCAACGGGGTGGGTGGGCACCGACCCGGCGGAACGATTGCCGGCGACGGAGCGGGGCGGCCCGCAATCGCGGTCGGTGTCATACCCCAGTAGCAGGTTCCGGTCCGGTCCTCGGTATGACGTTGGGGGGAGGGGGGGTGCTTAGGGTGAGGGCGTCATGGTGAGTGGATCGCGGCCTGAGCCGCCAGCGGAGTCGTTGTCCGGGGTCAGTCGTCGGGTCGGGGGGTGGGTCCGGGAGAGGGCGCGGGGGGTGGGGGAGGCGCTGACGACGCCGAGCAGGCCGGGGGAGGCGCTGTTGGCGGGGGCGTCGGGGAGGTGGGTGCGGCTGTTGCCGTATGTGGTGGCGGTGGCGTTCGGGACGGCGCTGTTGCCGTCCACGGTGCTGCTGCTGATCAACGACTACGGGGTGAACGGGGCGTTGGCGGGTGCGCTCGGCACCGCGCAGGCCGCGCCGCTGCTGCTGGCCGTGACGCGGCCCCTCCAGGCCTGGTGGATCGTTTTCGCCGCCGACGTGTTCGGGGCGCTCGTGCTGCTGGGTGCGGACGGGCCCCACGCGGAGATGTGGCCGTGGACGCCGCCGGTCGTCATCGGCTACTGCGCCCTGATGGTCGCGCTGGGGCTGCGGGAGTCCCGTCGGGCGCTGTTCGGGGTGTGGCTGGCGACGGGTCTGGCCGGGTTCGTGCTGGAGTTGTTCCGGCCTGCCCGGTTCACCAGTCTGCACCTGCTGATGCTCGTCCTGAGCGGGGTGCTGCTGCTCCTGACCTCGGCGATCCGGGCCCGGGGCGACGCGCAGCGGAGGCTGGCCGAGCAGGAGACCATCAGCGAGGCGGAGCGGGCGCGGCGGACGCTCCTGGAGGAGCGGGCCAGGATCGCGCGGGAGCTGCACGACGTCGTGGCCCACCACATGTCCGTGATCACCGTGCAGGCGGATTCCGCGCCGTACCGGATTCCCGGACTTCCCGAGGCCGCCCGCGAGGAGTTCACCTCGATCGCGGCGAGTGCCCGCGAGTCGCTCGCCGAGATGCGGCGGCTGCTCTCCGTCCTCCGCAGTGACGGCAGCGAGGGCGAGCGGGCCCCGCAGCCGGGTCTCGACCGGGTGCAGCAGCTCGTCGAGGCGACCGTACGCGCGGGCGTGCCGGCCGAGCTGCGGCTCGCCGCCGACCTGGGGACGTGCCGCAGGCCGTGGACCTGTCGGCGTACCGGATCGTGCAGGAGGCCCTGGCCAATGTCGTGCGGCACGCGCCCGGGGCGTCGACCCGGGTCTCCGTGCGGGCCGAGGACGGGTGGCTGACCGTCCTCGTCGTCAACGGGCCGTCCCTGGAGGAGCGTTCCTCCGTCGAGCGGGGCGTCCCCGGGACCGGTCACGGGCTCGTCGGCATGCGGGAGCGCGTACGGTTGACCGGCGGCTCGCTGGACACCGGGCCGCTGCCGGACGGCGGCTTCCGGGTCGCGGCCAGGCTCCCCCTGCGTACGAAGGACACCGAGTGACCATCCGCGTGATCATCGTCGACGACCAGGCCATGGTGCGGGCCGGTTTCGCCGCGCTCCTCGCCGCACAGCCCGACATCGACGTGGTCGGCGAGGCTCCGGACGGGCGGCAGGGCGTGGAGGTGGCGCGCTCGGCGCACCCGGACGTGGTCCTGATGGACGTGCGGATGCCGGAGCTGGACGGGCTCGCCGCCGCCCGGGAGATCCTGCACCCGCCGGCCGGGGTCACGCACCTGCCGAAGGTACTGATGCTGACCACCTTCGACGTCGACGACTACGTGTACGAGGCGCTGCGCGCGGGCGCGTCCGGCTTCCTCCTCAAGGACGCGCCGCCGGCCGACCTCATCGCGGCGGTGCGGGTGGTGGCGGCGGGCGAGGCGCTGCTCGCCCCGTCCGTGACCCGCCGTCTCATCGCCGACTTCGCGGCCTCCCGCCCGGCGCCCCGCCGGGACAGCACGGCCCTGCGTCTGAACGGGCTCACCCCGCGCGAGACGGAGGTCCTGGAGCTGATCGCCCGGGGCCTGTCCAACCAGGAGATCGCCGACAGCCTGGTCCTCGCCGAGCAGACGGTGAAGACCCACATCGGCCGGGTCCTCGCCAAGCTGGACCTGCGCGACCGGGCGCAGGCGGTGGTCTTCGCGTACGAGTCGGGCCTGGTCACGCCCGGGGACTCGCGCTAGGGCCTGCCCGTCTCTTCGGGCCGGACCCGGCGGGAAGGGCGGACAGGCCCCGGCACCAGGGGGAAAACCCCACCCCCGACCTCCGGCTGGCTGCTCCTCCACCCCCTACCCCGGTATCAAAGGGAGTTGGCCCCGGTGTGACGTGGCGTCACCCTTCGTCTTCCTACCTTCCTCTCGCCAACGACGAGAGCGAGGGAGGGCGGGCCGATGCGCCGCTTCACGAGGACACTGATCACCGCCGCGACGGTGGCCGGTGTGATCGCCGGCACGGCGGGCTGGGCGTCCGGGAACAGCCAGGAGGCCGTGACCGGGGCCCCCGTGGGGACCGGGGCGTGGCGGGCGGCAGGGCTGCCGGACCCGGAGGGATAGGCCCGGCCGAGGTCGCGCGCTTCTTCGCCGGGCTGAGTCCCGTACGGCAGCGGGAGCTGGCCCGTGCGTACCCCACGGTCGTCGGGAACCTCGACGGGGCGCCCCTGGAGCTGCGGTACGAGGCCAACGCCCGCTCCGCGCGGGGGGAGTTCGGCGGGGCGCGGGTCCTCGCCCACGATCCGCGCGGGCGGGGCAGGTGGCCCTGGTCTACGGGGACCTGGCGCGGGCCGAGCACGTGGCGGTGATCGTGCCCGGCTCCGACGTCGACGCGGGGCACGTCGGGCCGCTCGCGGAGATGGCGGCCGGGCTGCGGCGGGCGACCGGGGCCGTACGGCGGTGGTCGCGTGGGCCGGGTACACGACGCCCGTGGGCGTGGGTCTGGACGCGGCCACCGGCCGGCTCGCCGAGGTCGGGGCGGAGCGGCTCACCCGGTTCACGGAGGGGCTCGCGGCGGTGGGCGCGGCCGAGCCGTCGCTGTTCTGCCACAGTTACGGCTCCGTGGTCTGCGGTCTCGCCGCCCACGAGCTGAAGGCGAAGGACCTGGTGGTCTTCGGCTCCCCCGGGATGCGCGCCGGGAACGTGTCCGAGCTCGGGACCTCCGCCCGGGTCTGGGCGGCGAAGGATCCCACCGACTGGATCGACCGGGTGCCGAACGTCGAGTTCGCGGGGCTCGGGCACGGCGCCGACCCCACCGAGCCGGCCTTCGGGGCCCGCCGGATCCCCGCCGGGGACGCCGCCGGGCACGGCGGCTACTCGCGCCCGGCACCTCCTCCCTCCGCGCGTTCGCCGCGATCGCCGAGGGGACGTCCGATGAGGACGCTCGTCGCGAGGATCGAGTCCTCCACCCCGCCCACCGCGACCGCGCGATCGACGGGCTCCGCGCCCTGGCGCTGCTCGCCGTGCCGACGGGGCACTGGCTGCTCGGCGGGTTCACGCTCTCCGCCGACGGCGCGATCCACAACGCCAGCCCGCTGAGCGCCTTCGCGGGGCTCGCGCCCGTCAGCTGGGTCCTCCAGATGCTGGGGATCTTCTTCCTGGTCGGCGGGTACGCCTCGGTGCTGTCGTACCGGCGCAGGAAGGGCTCCACGCGCGCGTGGCTCGGGGACGGCTCGCCCGGCTCGGGCGTCCGGTGCTGGGGTCACCGCCGTGTGGGCGGCGCTGCTGCCCGTGCTGCACCTCGGTCTCGGGGTGCCCGTGGACACGCTGCGGACGGCGTCCACGCTGGTGATCCAGCCGCTGTGGTTCGTCGGGGTGTACACGGTGGTCACCGCGCTGACCCTGCTGTGCGTGCGGGCGGCCCGCCGCCTCGGGTGTGGGCGGCGGCGCCGCTGCTCGGCTCGGTCGCCGTCGTCGACTTCCTGCGGTACGGGCCGTACGCGGACGCCGTGCCGTCCTGGCTGAGCCTGCTGAACATCCTGCCCGGCTGGCTGTTCGCGTACCAGCTCGGCGTCTCCTGGGGCGAGGGCCGGGTCGGCCGGCGCCACGCGTGGGGCTGCTGCTCGGCGGCGCCGCGCTCTTCGCGGCCCTGCTGCTCGTCTTCGGCTACCCGGTGTCGATGGTCGGCGTGCCCGGCGAGGCCCGCACCAACTCGCACCCGCCGTCGCTGCTCGTCCTCGCCCTGGCCGCCGCGCAGAGCGGTGCGGCGATCCTGCTCCGCGACCGGCTCGGCCGGTTCCTGAAGCGGCCCGCGCTGTGGGCGCCGGTCGTCGTGATCAACCTGTCCGCGATGACGATCCTGTGCTGGCACCAGACGGCCATGCTGACCGCCGCGATCCCCGCCTCGTACGCCGGTGAGGTCGCCGGCCTGGTCGGCGCGCCGGACTCGGTGGGCTGGGTCCTCGCCCGGCTGGCCTGGATGCCGGTCTTCGCCGGGCTCCTCGTCCTGATCGGCCGGTACGCGCGCGTCTTCGAGTCGCCGTGGGCGAGACCGGCACCGCCAGGCGCGCCCTGGCGGGCGTCCTGGCGGCGGGTTTCGCGGTCTTCGCCCTGGGGCTGGCCTAGATGTGCGGCTCAGACCTCGCGGTCGGTGGACGTGAAGCGCATGTCCGGGTAGCGGTCGCCCGCCACCTGGCCGGCGATCGGCTCCAGTTCGGCGAGTTCGGCGGCGGTGAGGGTGATGCGGGTGGCGGCCGCGTTCTCCAGGAGGCGGGAGCGCTTGCGGGTGCCGGGGATGGGGACGACGGTGAGGCCGTGGACGGCGGCGCGCTGCTGGACCCAGGCCAGGGCGATCTGGGCCGGGGTCGCGCCGTGGGTGGCGGCGATCTTCCGGACCGGGTCGAGGAGGGCGGCGTTCCGCTCGGCGTTCTCGCCGCTGAAGCGGGGCTGGTACCGGCGGAAGTCGTCGTCCGACAGGTCCTTGGTGGCGTCGGCGAACGCGCCGGTCAGGAAGCCCCGGCCGAGCGGCGAGTACGGCACGAAGGTCACGCCGAGCTCGGCGGCGGCGCCGACGGCGCTGCGCTCCACGTCCCGGGAGAAGAGCGACCACTCCGACTGGAGGGCGGTGATCGGGTGCACCGCGTGGGCCTCGCGCAGTTCGGGCCCGGTGACCTCGCTCAGGCCCAGGAAGCGGACCTTGCCCTCCTGGACGAGCTCGGCCATCGCGCCGACGGACTCGGCGAAGGGGATCTCCGGGTCGCGGCGGTGCATGTAGTAGAGGTCGATGGTCTCGACGCCGAGGCGGCGCAGGCTGTCCTCGGCGGCCTTCTTGATGTACGCCGGGTCGTTGCGGACGCCGCGGTAGGTGGGGTCGTCGGCGCGGCGCTCTATGGCGAACTTGGTGGCGAGGGTGACCTCGTCGCGGTGGGCGGCGAGGAAGGGGGCGAGGAACTCCTCGTTGGCGCCGCTGCCGTAGATGTCGGCGGTGTCGATCAGGGTGACGCCGGCCTCCAGGGCCGCGTCGAGGGTGTCGCGGGCCGCCGCCTCGTCGGTGTCGCCGTAGAACTCGCTGATGCCCATGGCGCCGAAGCCCTGGACGCCGACCTCGGGTCCGCCCTGGCCGAGGCGTACGGTGTCGATCCTGGTCACGCTGGTCATGAAGGTGTTCCTCCGCTTGCGGTCCCGTAATGGCTGATCTTGATGTCGAGCACGGCGAGCGTGTCCTGGAGCTCGGTGATCCTGCTGAGGACGTCGCGCCGGGTGGCCTCCAGGAGCTCCCGCCGCGCGTCCCGGGTGTGTTCCCCCTCGCGCACCAGCTCGGCGTACCTGACCATGTCGGCGACCGGCATCCCGGTCAGCCGCAGCTTGCCGACGAACGCCAGCCAGTGCAGGTCGCGTTCGGTGAAGCGGCGCTGCCCGGTGTGCGAACGGTCGACGTGCGGCATCAGGCCGATCCGCTCGTACCAGCGCAGGGTGTGCGCGGTGAGCCCGGTGATGACCGCCACCTCGCTGATCGTGTAGCGGTCCTTCCCGGCAAGCCCGGTCGTGCTCTCGATCACGCTCATGGGCCCCACGCTAAAACGTTGGAGTGCACTCGAAGCAAGTAGGCTCGGCCCCATGCAGAGCAGCTTGCCGAGCCTGGCGTCGATCGAGAACTGGCCCGTTCCCACCGCGCCGCCGCCGTCGTCCGCGCGGACGGCACCCTGGCCGGGTCCCACGGCCCCACCGGGCGGCGCTTCCCGCTCGCCTCCGTGACCAAGCCGCTCGCGGCGTACGCCGTCCTCGTCGCGTACGAGGAGGGGCGATCGACCTCGACGAGCCGGCCGGGCCCGAGGGCGCGACCGTCCGCCACCTGCTCGCCCACACCTCGGGGCTCGCCTTCGACGAGAACCGGGTGACGGCCGCGCCGGGCACCCGCCGGATCTACTCCAACACCGGTTTCGAGGCGCTCGGCGACCACGTCGCGAAGGCCACCGACATCCCCTTCGCCGAGTATCTGCACCAGGCGGTCCTGGAGCCCCTCGGCATGGCGTCGACGACCCTGGAGGGCTCGCCCGCGAAGGACGGCGTGTCGACCGTGGACGACCTGGTGCGGTTCGCCGCCGAGGTGCAGGCGCCGCGGCTGCTCGACGCGCGGACCGTCCTGGACGCGATGACCGTCACGTACCCCGGCCTGACCGGCATCCTGCCCGGCTACGGGCACCAGAAGCCGAACGACTGGGGGCTCGGCTTCGAGATCCGCGACGGCAAGTCCCCGCACTGGACGGGCGCGCACTCCTCGCCGCGCGCCTTCGGGCACTTCGGGCAGTCCGGCACCTTCCTGTGGATCGACCCGGACGCAGGGTGGGCGGGCGGGAACGGCACAGGGGCCGCGTGCGTGGCCCTCACCGACCGGCCCTTCGGGGCCTGGGCGGTCGAGGCCTGGCCGCCTTTCACGGACGCGGTGCTCGCGGACCTGCGTACGGCCTGATCCGGACGAGGAGCGTCCGGCGGCCCCGGGGCCCGGCCGGTCCCGGATGTCTCCTAGGCGTCGCAGCGGGTCGCCGGGAGCGTGCCGTCGGGTCCGATGAGGACCACGTCGACCATGCCCCCGTGGTCCGTCGCGTACGCGGCCGTGCAGACCAGTTGCTGGACGGCCGCGTCCGGCAGGTCCCTGACGGGGAACGGCGGCCGGAGCCGGACGGTCCGGCGGCCCTCCGCGTCCGGGCCTCCGACGGCCTCGGTGTGCGGCGTCTTCCAGGACGTGTCGGGTGCGGGAGGCCCGTGGTCAGGCCCGCGGCGGTGTCGGCCCCGGCCGGTCCCGCGAGGAGCGCGGAGATCGCCTTGTCGGCGAAGGCCGCGGTGCCGCTCTGCCCGTACGCCTGGTGCCCGGAGCCCAGCCCTCGGTCTTCCGCTGCTCGGCGTCCGTCTCGGGGCCACCCCGGCGAACGTCGTGTCGGGAGCGGCTGCCCGGTCTCGCGGACCACCGGGACCGGCTGCCCCTCGGGCCCGAGGAAGTAGAGCACCATCCGGAACTCGGGCGGCGGGGTGACGGCGACGGTCGCGGCGCCGCCCGCCTCGACGACGTCGCTCTCCTGGATGCCGCAGGCGGCGAGCGAGGCCATGGCGAGGAGGGCCAGCGCGGTCTTCCGGCGGTTCACCGCGGCATCCGTACGGTGAAGACGGCCCCGCCCGCCGGGCCGTTGGCGGCGCGGACGGTGCCGCCGTGCAGCCGGACGTTCTCCAGGGTGATCGCCAGGCCGAGGCCGCTGCCCGCCGAACGGGTCCTGGCCCGGTCCGCCTTGTAGAAGCGGTCGAAGACGTGCGGCAGGACGTCCGGGTGGATGCCCGGACCCCGGTCGGCGACCTCCGTCACCAGCTCGTCCCCCTCCGCGTACACACTGACCGTCACCGGCGCGGCCCCGTGCCGCAGCGCGTTGCCGACGAGGTTGGCCACGACGACGTCGAAGCGGCGCGGGTCGAGCCGCGCCCTGACCCCCTCCTCAAAATACGGGACGACCTGGGCCGGGTCGGTCCAGTGCCGGTGCTGGAGAGTCTTGCGGACGCAGTCGGCGGCGTCGACCTCGTCGGTGTGGAGCTCGGCGGCGCGGGCGTCGAAGCGGGAGATCTCCATCAGGTCCTCGACGAGCACGGCGAGCTTCCCGGTCTCGGCGCTGATCAGCCGGACGGCGCGGGCGGTGTCGCTGTCGAGGCTGCCGGCGTCCTCGTCGAGGACCTCGGTGACCGCGAGCATGCCGGCGAGCGGGGTGCGCAGCTCGTGCGAGACGTCGGAGGCGAAGCGGCGGGCGCGGGCCTCGGCGTTGCGGAGTTCCGTGACGGAACGTTCCAGCTCGGCGGCGGACTCGTTGAACGTGCGGGCGAGGTCGGCGAGTTCGTCGCTGCCCTTGGCGTGGATGCGGGTGTCGAGCCGGCCCCGGCCCATGCTGTGGGCCGCGTGCCGCAGTTCCCGTACGGGGCGGAGCACGCCGCGCGAGGCGATCAGCGCGGGGATCAGGGCCACGGCCAGGGCCGGGAGGGCGCCGTCGCGGGCGGCGGTGACCAGGGCCTCGATGTTGGCCTCCTCGTCGTCGAGCTCCATGACGGCGTAGAAGACGAGGCCGGTGGGCTGGGCGGTCCCCTCGGTGGCATGCGTGCGGAACACGGCGGGCATGGCGATGGTCAGGTACGGGTGCCGTTCTTCACGACCCGCTGGAAGCTGCCGTGCGGGGTGGCCTGCCGGGCCTGGGCGCGGGCCCGCAGTTCGGGGGTGATGACGGAGGAGGTGGGGCGGTCGGTCGAGGAGACGTGGACCGCGCCGTACTCGGCGTAGACCCGCCAGGGGCGGGGCTTGCCCTGGCGGGCGATGCCGAGGGCCACGTCCCGCAGGCTGTCGGGGTTGACGGGCAGGCTGACGACGAGCGGGTCGACCTGGTCGCGCAGGGCGGAGACGGCGGTGTTCTGGGTCTGCTCCAGGATCGCGTTGCGGGCGGCGCGGTAGGTGAGCGCGGCGGTGGTGCCGCAGCCGACGGCGGCGACGAGGAGGAAGGCGAGGACGAGGCGGGTGCGGAGGCCGAAGGGGCGCGGGCGGGGGCGCGGGCGAGGCGGCGGGCCCGTCTGCCACCCGGCGCGGAGCCCGGCGCGGAGCCCGTGTCCGCACCCGCGTCCGTGCCGGGTCCGGGGCTCACGCAGGCCTTCACAGCGGGCCGAAGCGGTAGCCGAAGCCCCGCAGGGTCTGGATGTACCGGGGCTCGCCCGGGGTGTCCTCGATCTTGTTCCGCAGCCGGCGGACGCAGGCGTCCACCAGCCGGGCGTCCCCGTGGTAGCTGTGCTCCCAGACGTGTTCGAGGAGCTGCTGCCGGCTGAAGACCTGCTCGGGGCGGCCGTGAGGTGCAGCAGCAGCTTCAGCTCGGAGGGGCGAGGGCGACGCGCTCGCCCGCCTTGGCGACGGTCAGGCCCGCCCGGTCGATGGCGAGCTCCCGTGGAACTCGACGGCGGAGCGGCCGGTGCCGGGCTCCTCGATGCGCCGCAGCACGGCCCGGATCCGGGCCTCGATGACCTCCGTGCGGGCGGGCTTGACGATGTAGTCGTCGGCCCCGGCCTCCAGGCCGATGACGACGTCGAAGTCGTCGCCCCGCGCGGTGAGCATGATGATCGGCAGCTGGCTGCTCTCCCGGACCTGGCGGCAGACCTGGACGCCGTTCATGCCGGGCAGCATCAGGTCGAGGAGCAGCAGGTCCGGCCGGAACTCCCCGAGCGCGGCGAGCCCCGCCTCGCCGGTGGGGGCGGTGCGCACGTCGTGCCCGCGGCGGCGGAGGCCGAGCTCGACGCCTTCGCGGACGGAGGGGTCGTCTTCTATCAGGAGCACGCGGGGCATGTGTGAGTATCCCAAGGTCGGTGCGGGCGCCCCACGGGGCGGGGCGGGTCAGGTGCGGCGGAGGCGGGTCGCGGCCGAGGCGAGAGGCTGCGGACCTCCGTGAGGCGGAGGGGCGGGCCAGGAGCGCGAAGACGGCCAGGATCGTGACGGCCCCGCGAGGCCCGCCACCACCGGGCCCGCCGTACCCGCCGCGTCCGCGACGAACAGGCCGTACCCGGCGGCGGCACCGCCGCGACGAGGAGCCGCGTCAGGGCGCGGAGGGTCCCGTCGGACGCGCCCCCAGCCGCCGCCGCAGGGCGTACGCCGTGACCGCCCAGCCCGCCCACAGCGCCAGCGAGTACGCCGCGGCCATGCCCGTGACGGCCCAGCGGGTCGGGAGGAGCTGGTAGGCGGCGTACGAGAGGCCGGCGTTCAGGGCGGCGATGACCAGGTTCAGGAAGAAGGGGTGCGGGTGTCGCGCAGGGCGTAGAAGGCCCGGGTGCACACGTACTGGCCGGAGAGCGCCACCAGGCCCGGCGCGAAGGCCATCAGCGTCCAGGACATCGCGCGCACGTCGTCGCCGCCGGTCGCCCCGTACCCGAAGACCACCGTCATCAGCGGGACGGCGAGGGCCAGGAGCGCGCAGGCCGCCGGGACGACCGCCGCCGCGCTGGTCCGCAGGGCGTACGCGACGTCCCGCCGGACCCCGCGAGGTCGCCGTCGGCCGCCGCGCCGCTCATCCGGGGCAGCAGGGCGGTGACGAGGAGACGGTGACGATGCCGTGCGGGACGGTCCAGAGGAGGTAGGCGTTGTTGTACGCGGCGAGGCCGCCGCCGCTCACCGCCGGATCCGCGCCCGCCGAGGTGGCGAGCCAGGTCGTCACCCAGTACGCGCCCTGGTTGGTGAGGACGAGCAGCACCAGCCAGCCCGCCGAGCGCAGCGGAGCCGCGAGGCCGCTGCCGCGCCAGTCGAGGCAGGGCCGCCAGCGGAAGCCGGCGGCGCGCAGCGAGGCAGCAGGGCCAGGGCCTGCAGCGCGATGCCCGCCGTGGTGCCCCAGCCGAGGAACGCGGTCTCCCCGGGGGTGAGTTCGCCGCCGTCGCCGACGGCCAGGAAGAGGCCGAAGACGGTGACGGCGACCACGTTGTTGAGGACGGGGGTCCACATCATGGCGCCGAACCGGCCCCGGGCGTTGAGGACCTGTCCGAGCAGGGTGAAGAGTCCGAGGAAGAAGATCTGCGGCAGGCACGCGCGCGCGAAGCCGATGGTCATCTCCCGGCGCGCACCCGTGTAGTCGGTGTACGTGTCCACGATCAGGGGAGCGGCGGACACCGCGACCGCCGTGAGGACGGCGAGGGCCAGTCCGCACAGGGTGAGGAGCCGGTTGGTGTACGCCACGCCGCCGTCCTCGTGCTCCTTCGCGGCCTTGACCAGTTCGGGCACGAAGACCGCGTTGAGCGCCCCGCCGAGCAGCAGCATGTAGACGATCGTGGGGACGGAGTTGCCGACCGCGTACCCGTCGGCGACCCAGCCCGCGCCGAGCGCGGCGGCGACGACGGAGGCCCGTACGAAGCCGGTGGCGCGGGAGACGAGCGAGCCGGCGGCCATGAGGGCGCCGCTGCGGAGGGCGGAGGGCTTCTTCCGCTCCGAAGGCTCCGGAGGCGCGGTGAGCGTGGCCGTCATCGACGGGCCAGATAGGCCTGGAAGGCGCGGTACAGCGCCCCGTTGGTCGTGCCCTGCATCGGAATCTCCCACTCCCCCAGCGTCTCGACGACCTGTCCGCCCGTGCCGAGCTTCCAGCGCAGCAGCCCGTGGGCGCGGTCGTCCGGATCGAGGGTGGAGGGTACCCCGCGCAGGTCGTAGACGGCGGCGCCGAGGGCGTGGGCGTCGAGCATCATGCGCCACTGGAGGGCGTTGGAGGGCCGGACCTCGCGGCGGTGGTCGGCGGAGGCGCCGGTCTGGTACCAGACGCGGCCGCCGACGGTGACCATGGTGTGCGCGGCGAGGACCTCGCCCTCGTGGCGGGCGAGGTAGAGCTTCATGCGGCCGGGCTGCTCGGCGTTGAGGACGGCGTACTGGCGCTCGTAGTAGGCGAGGGAGCGGCCGAGGCGGAAGCCGTCGCGTTCCTCGGTGACGCACAGCAGCCGGTAGAACTCGGGGAGGTCAGCGGCGGAGCCGACGACGACCTCGACGCCGGACTTGCGGGCCTTGCGGACGTTGCGCCGCCACTCCTGGTTGAGGCCGGTCCACAGGTCGTCGGTGCTGCGGCCGGTCAGCGGGACCTGGAAGACGTGCCGGGGCTGGGCGTCGGCGCCCTCCTCGGAGTCGCCGCCGCACTTGCGCCAGCCGCGGGCGCGGAGCCGTTCGGCGACGGCGGTGCCCAGCAGGTCGACCTCGTCGGCGAGGACGTCGGAGAGCCGGCGTCCCGGCCCGGCGCCGGCCTTGACGGTGGCGGCGTTCCACCGGCGGTAGGCGGGCCCGGGGCCCATGCGGACGGCGAAGGCGCCGAGGGAGCGCAGGTGGCCGAGGAGCGGGGAGAGCCAGCCGTCGAGGTCGGGGTCGGCCCAGTCGGCGACGGGTCCTTCGGGCAGGTAGGCGAAGTACTTCCGGGTGCCGGGGAAGGGCCGCAGGAGGACGAGCGCGACGCCCGAGAGCTCCGCGCCCTCGCGGCCCCAGCCGAGGAGCTGGTGACTCCAGCCGTCCTTCACCTGGGCCCAGGAGGGGAGTTGGAGGAAGCTGGGGCCGTCCGCGCCGGAGCGCGAGCCGAGGAACGCGCGGTACGCCTCGGGGGTCACGGGACCGAGCCTGACCGGTCCCGCGGGGGCGCGGCGGTCGGTGGGTGCGGCCGTCACGAGCAGCGCTGACACAACGGGAGCCTCCTTGTTCCGCCCCTCGGTGGTGGGGCGCACAGCAGGCTCACAGCCGAATTCGACGGGTGCGCGCGGTGATTGTGACCGGACGATGACCGTTCCGCCGCAGCCCTCGTCACAGAGGCGTACGGCGCCCCGCGGGGGTGCGGAGGCGGCCTACAGTCCAGGTCATCCCACCCGAACCCTCACCCCGCGGAGGTCTTCCGTGCTGCCGATACGCACATCCCGTCCGCCCTGGCCGCCCTCGCGCTGGCCGTGTCCCTCACCGCCTGCAGCGCCCAGGCGGCGGACGGGAAGCCGTCCAGGGCGGGGCCCGGCGGGGCCAGGGCGCCCCGGCGAAGGTGACGGTCGTGGGGAAGGCGGCGGGCGGCCCGGTGACGGTGGCCGCGTCCGGCGGCACGCTCACGGCGGTCCGGGTCGTCGACGCCGACGGCGGTGTCCTGGAGGGCCGTACGGGCACGGGCGGGACGCGCTGGACCTCGGACCGCAAGGCGGTGCCGGGCACCTCCTACACGGTCGAGGTGACCTCCCGCACCGCCGACGGCAAGGAGTCGACCTCCCGGTCGTCCTTCGCCACCCCGGCGCCCGGCAAGGTCAACAAGGTGACCCTGGCCCCCGGCAAGAACACCACGGTCGGCATCGCCCACCCCCTCTCCATCGTCTTCGACCTGCCGGTCACGAAGAAGGCGGACGTGGAGCGGCAGTTGAAGGTGACCACCTCGAACGGCACCGAGGGCTCCTGGGGCTGGGTCAAGGACTACTCGGGCCGGGACCGGGTGGACTGGCGGCCCCGGGAGTACTGGAAGCCGGGCACGAAGGTCACCCTCGAAGCGGACCTCGACGGCACGGACTCGGGCGGCGGCTGGTTCGTCCGGGACTACCGCACCGGCTTCACCGTCGGCGCGGCGCAGGTCGTGAAGGTCGACCTCGACTCCCACCGGCTGACCCTGGAGCGGGACGGGCGGACCGTCCGCACGATCCCCGTCTCCGGCGGCACCCCCGGTGGCGACAAGCGGTCCTGGCGGGGCACGGCCGTCCTGATGGCGAAGGAGGGCACCATCAACATGAACTCCGAGACGGTCGGCCTCGGCGACGCCTACGACAAGGACGTCGACTACTCGATGCGGCTGACCTGGTCGGGCATGTACGCGCACGCCGCCCCGTGGAACGCGGCGTACTTCGGCAAGGCCAACCACAGCTCCGGTTGCATCGGCATGAGCGACGAGGACGCGTCCTCCTTCTACGCCTCCGTGAACGTCGGCGACCCCTTCGAGATCAAGGGCCGCGAGACGAAGGGCACGGTGGCGGCGGGCAACGGCTACGGGGCGTGGAACTTCGGCTGGGAGCAGTGGAAGGCGAAGAGCGCGCTGGGCTGAAGGGTCAGCCCAGGGCCCTGCGCCAGTCCCGCATCTCCCAGACCAGGACCTCCGCGTCGGCCGTGGCGGTCAGTTCGAGGGCTCCGGTGCCGGTGAGCCGGGCCGCGTCGCCCGGACCCAGGTCCTCGGCGCCGAGCCGCACCCGCCGCGCACGACGTGCACGTACGCGAAGTCCGCGGCCGGGAGCGCGGTCCGCTCCCCGCGCGGGGCGGTGGACGTGCAGGCGGGCGTCCGCCGCCGGGAGGTCGTACGTGTCGCCGAGGCCGCGCACCACCTCGTACGAGGGTTCCCCGCCCGGTGTCAGGGGGGCCAGCCACATCTGGACGAAGACCAGCGGGGCGGGGCCGTCGTTGCGCTCGACGTGGCGGACGCCGCCCGCCGAGCTCAGCCGCTGGAGGTCGCCGGGGCGGACGGTCGTGGTGTGCCCGGCGGTGTCGTGGTGGGTGAGCTCGCCCTCGACGACCCAGGTCACGATCTCGGTGTGGGAGTGGGGTGCTCCGCGAAGCCCGCGCCGGGGGCGAGCCGCTCCTCGTTGCAGGCGAGGACCGCACCGAAGCGGAGGTTGTCGGGGTCGTAGTGCGGGCCGAAGGACAGGGCGTGCCGGGTCTCGATGCCGGCGGCCGGGTCGCCCCGGGTAGCGCTCGGCGGCGCGCTGGATGCGTATCACGGACGTACCGTAGCCCGGGAAACGCACCCGGCCCCGCATGCCGGCGTTCCGATAAGGCAGTCTTGTCCCGTGCCTGAACCCGTGAACGCCGCCCATCCGCACGCCGCGACCCTGAAGCGCCTCGAACAGTCGTCCGGGCGGCTCGCCGCCGGCGCCATCGCCCGCATGGACGAGACGCTCCCGTGGTACCGCGCGATGCCGCCCGAGAACCGGTCGTGGATCGGCCTGGTCGCCCAGGCCGGCATCGCCGCGTTCACGGAGTGGTTCCGGCACCCGGAGACCCCGCAGGCCATCTCCACCGACGTCTTCGGCACGGCGCCCCGCGAGCTGACCCGGGCGATCACCCTGCGCCAGACCGTGGAGATGGTCCGGACGACCATCGAGGTCATGGAGTCGGCGATCGACGAGGTCGCCGCCCCCGGCGACGAGTCCGTGCTCCGCGAGGCGCTCCTCGTCTACGCCCGGGAGATCGCCTTCGCCACCGCCCAGGTGTACGCGCAGGCCGCCGAGGCCCGGGGCGCCTGGGACGCGCGCCTGGAGTCGCTCGTCGTCAACGCGGTGCTCTCGGGCGAGGCCGACGAGGGCGCCGTCTCCCGGGCCGCCGCCCTCGGCTGGAACTCGCCCGAGCACGTGTGCGTCGTCCTCGGCACCGCCCCCGACGGGGACAGCGAGCTGACCGTGGAGGCGATCCGGCGAGCCGCCCGGCACGCCAAGCTCCAGGTCCTCACCGGCGTCCTCGGCACCCGGCTCGTCGTCATCGCGGGCGGCAACGACAATCCGCTGGCCGTCGCGAAGGCCCTGATCGGGCCGTACGCGGCCGGTCCCGTCGTCGCCGGTCCCGTCGTCCCCGACCTGCTCGCCGCGACCCGCTCCGCGCAGGCGGCCGCCGCCGGGCTCAAGGCCTGCTCGGCCTGGCAGGACGCGCCGCGGCCGGTCCTGGCGGACGATCTCCTCCCGGAGCGCGCCATCGCCTCCGACCCTTCGGCGCGCGAGCAGCTGGTGGAGGAGATCTACAGACCGCTGGAGGAGGCGGGCTCGGCCCTGCTCGAAACTCTCAGTGTCTATCTGGAGCAGGCGAGCAGCCTGGAAGGCGCGGCCCGGATGCTCTTCGTCCACCCGAACACCGTGCGCTACCGGCTTCGACGTGTGACCGACGTCACCGGATGGTCACCCTCCGATGTTCGCTCCGCGTTCACACTGCGGATCGCCCTCATCCTGGGACGCTTGGCCGACGGAGATCCGCAGTCCTAGACTTTTGTCGAACACCGACAATTCCCCCGACGGTTCTTCGTCCTTGTCCCCACGGGCGCTCGGAGCCGTCCCCAAGAGAGAGTGTGAGGGTGCTCGTACTCGTCGCTCCCGGCCAAGGCGCCCAGACGCCCGGCTTCCTGACCCCTGGCTCGAACTCCCCGGCGCCGCCGACCGCCTCGCGGCCTGGTCCGACGCGATCGGGCTCGACCTCGTCCACTACGGCACGAAGGCGGACGCGGACGAGATCCGTGACACCGCCGTGGCACAGCCCCTCCTCGTCGCCGCCGGCCTGCTCTCCGCGGCCGCGCTCGGTGACGTGAAGCCCGGCGTCGTCGCCGGTCACAGCGTCGGCGAGTTCACCGCCGCCGCGTTCGCTGGCGTCCTCGACGCCGAGGCCGCGCTCCGCCTCGTCCGCACCCGCGTCTCGCGATGGCCGAGGCCGCCGCGATCACCGCGACGGGCATGTCGGCGCTGCTCGGCGGCGACCCCGAGGTCACCGTCCCGCACCTGGAGAAGCTCGGCCTGACCGCGGCCAATGTGAACGGAGCGGGCCAGATCGTGGCCGCCGGCACCCTGGAGCAGCTGGCCGCCCTGGAGGCGGACAAGCCCGAGGGCGTCCGCCGCGTCGTCGCGCTCAAGGTCGCCGGCGCCTTCCACACGCACCACATGGCCCCGGCCGTGGAGAAGCTGGCGGAGGCGGCGAAGGAGCTGTCCCCGGCCGCTCCGGCCACCCGCTACGTCTCCAACAAGGACGGGCAGGTCGTCACCGACGGCGCCGAGGTCGTGTCCCGCCTGGTCGGCCAGGTCGCGAACCCGGTCCGCTGGGACCTGTGCATGGAGACCTTCCAGGCCCTCGGCGCGACCGCGCTGATCGAGGTGTGCCCCGGCGGCACCCTGACCGGCATCGCCAAGCGGGCCCTGCCCGGCGTGGCCACCGTCGCGCTCAAGACTCCCGACGACCTCGACGCGGCCCGTACGCTCATCGCCGAGCACGCGGCCGTCTGACAAGGAGTGTCGAGAAACATGTCGAAGATCAAGCCCAGCAAGGGCGCCCCGTACGCGCGGATCCTCGGTGTCGGCGGCTACCGCCCCACCCGGGTCGTGCCGAACGAGGTGATCCTCGAGAAGATCGACTCGTCCGACGAGTGGATCCGCTCGCGCTCCGGCATCGCCACCCGCCACTGGGCCTCTCCGCAGGAGACCGTCACCGCCATGTCGGTGGAGGCCTCGGGCAAGGCCATCGCCGACGCCGGGATCAGCCCCGAGCAGATCGGTGCCGTGATCGTCTCCACGGTCTCGCACTTCAAGCAGACCCCGGCCGTCGCCACCGAGATCGCCGACAAGATCGGCGCCGGGAAGCCGGCCGCGTTCGACATCTCCGCCGGCTGCGCGGGCTTCGGCTACGGCCTGACGCTCGCCAAGGGCATGATCGTCGAGGGTTCGGCGGAGCACGTCCTCGTCATCGGCGTGGAGCGGCTCAGCGACCTGACGGATCTGGAGGACCGCGCGACGGCCTTCCTGTTCGGCGACGGCGCCGGCGCCGTGGTCGTCGGCCCCTCGGACGAGCCGCACATCGGCCCCACCGTCTGGGGTTCCGAGGGCGACAAGTCCGAGACCATCAAGCAGACCGTGCCGTGGGACGAGTTCCACGCCGGCGACGTCTCGAACCTCCCGCTCAACGAGCAGGGCGAGATCAAGTTCCCCGCCATCACGCAGGAGGGCCAGGCGGTCTTCCGCTGGGCCGTCTTCGAGATGGCGAAGGTCGCCCAGCAGGCCCTGGACGCCGCCGGAATCTCGGCGGACGACCTGGACGTCTTCATCCCGCACCAGGCGAACATGCGGATCATCGACTCGATGGTGAAGACTCTGAAGCTGCCGGAGCACGTCACGGTCGCCCGTGACGTGGAGACCACCGGCAACACCTCGGCCGCCTCGATTCCGCTCGCGATGGAGCGGCTCCTGGCGACCGGGCAGGCGAAGAGCGGCGACACCGCGCTCGTCATCGGCTTCGGGGCGGGTCTCGTCTTCGCCGCGACGGTCGTTACCCTCCCCTAGGCACACCGGATTCTTCCGGAAGCCCCCTCTTTTACCGAAGTAACCGCAAGAAGGAGCACCACTATGGCTGACACCCAGGAAGAGATCCTCAAGGGCCTCGCCGAGATCGTCAACGAGATCGCCGGCATCCCGGTCGAGGACGTCCAGCTGGACAAGTCCTTCACGGACGACCTGGACGTCGACTCGCTGTCCATGGTCGAGGTCGTCGTCGCCGCCGAAGAGCGCTTCGACGTCAAGATCCCGGACGAGGACGTCAAGAACCTCAAGACCGTGGGCGACGCCGCCGACTACATCCTGAAGCACCAGGACTGATTCGGTCCTCGCTGACTCGGTACGCCACCCGGCGGTGGCGCCGCATTCCGACCATCACACACATGGAGAACGAATTCCTGTGAGCTCGACCAATCGCACCGTGGTCGTCACCGGTATCGGCGCAACCACACCGCTGGGTGGCGACTCCGCGTCGACCTGGGAAGGTCTTCTCGCGGGGCGCTCCGGCGTCAAGCCCCTGGAGGGCGAGCGCTTCGCCGAACTTCCCGTCAAGATCGCGGCGCTCGCCGCGGTCGACCCGGCGACGTGCTTCCCCGCCCGCTCGCCCGCAAGCTGGACCGCTCGGCGCAGTTCGCGCTGATCGCGGCCCGCGAGGCCTGGGCCGACGCGGGCTACACCGCCCCGGCCGGCGAGGACGAGACGATCGCGCCCGAGCGGCTCGGTTCCGTCATCGCCTCCGGCATCGGCGGTGTCACCACGCTGCTCGACCAGTACGACGTGCTCAAGGAGAAGGGCGTCCGCCGCGTCTCCCCGCACACCGTGCCCATGCTCATGCCCAACAGCCCCTCCGCGAACGTGGGCCTGGAGGTGAACGCCCGGGCGGGCGTCCACACCCCCGTCTCCGCGTGCGCGTCGGGTGCCGAGGCGATCGGCTACGCCGTCGAGATGATCCGTACCGGCCGTGCCGACGTGGTCGTCGCCGGTGGTACCGAGGCCGCGATCCACCCGCTGCCGATCGCCGCCTTCGCCAACATGATGGCGATGTCCAAGAGCAACGACGAGCCGACGAAGGCCTCGCGTCCCTACGACACCGGCCGTGACGGCTTCGTGCTCGGCGAGGGCGCGGGCGTCGTGATCCTGGAGTCCGAGGAGCACGCGAAGGCGCGCGGCGCCCGCGTCTACTGCGAGGTGCTCGGCCAGGGCCTGTCGGCCGACAGCCACCACATCGCGCAGCCCGAGCCGACCGGCCGGGGCATCGCCGCCGCGATGCAGAACCTGCTGGACTCCACGGACCTCAAGCCGTCCGAGGTCGTCCACCTCAACGCGCACGCCACGTCGACGCCGCAGGGCGACGTCGCCGAGATCAAGGCGCTGCGGAAGGTCCTGGGCGACGACCTGGACCACGTCGCGATCTCCGCGACCAAGTCGATGACCGGTCACCTCCTGGGCGGCGCGGGCGGCATCGAGACCGTCGCGACGGTCCTCGCCCTCCACAACCGCCTGGCCCCGCCGACGATCAACGTCGACGAGCTGGACCCGGAGGTCGACGCGGACATCGTCCGCGACGAGCCCCGCGAGCTCCCGCAGGGCACGATCGCCGCGATCAACAACTCGTTCGGCTTCGGCGGCCACAACGTGGTCCTGGCGTTCCGCACCGTCTGACGCCCTTAGGCGCGGCAAGGCCCGCCCCCGGTCCGGGGCGGGCCTTCGGCGTGTCCGGGAGGGCCTCAGACGACCTGGTGGAGCCAGCGGACGGGGGCGCCCTCGCCGGCGTAGCGGAAGGGTTCGAGTTCGTCGTCCCAGGGCTTGCCGAGGAGCTTGGCGATCTCCGCCTCCAGTTGGGTCTCGCCCTGGGCGGAGCGGGCGAGGGCGGCGCGGAGGCGGTCCTCGGGGACGAGGATGTCGCCGTGCATGCCGGTGACGGCGTGGAAGATGCCCAGGTCGGGGGTGGCGCTGTAGCGCTCGCCCTCGGCGGTGGGGCAGGGTTCCGCGGTGACCTCGAAGCGGAGCATCTGCCAGCCGCGGAGCGCGGAGGCGAGTCTGGAGGCGGTGCCGGTCTGGCCCTGCCAGGAGAACTCGGCTCTCCAGGTGCCGGGGGACGCCGGCTGGCGGATCCAGTCGAGCTGGACCCTCGCACCGAGGACGCCCGCGACCGCCCATTCGACGTGCGGGCACAGCGCGCGCGGTGCGGAGTGTACGTACAGGACTCCACGTGTCGTCACCGGGACCTCCAGTGTGGGACGAGGTTCGCCTTGCCCAGCGGCCTCAGTAAACAGCATCAGGAGCAGAACATCGCAAACCCTCAAAAAGGGGACAGCTTGTGACGTGATGTAATTTACCGGAGCCGGTCGGCGAAGGCGCCTCTGGTTCGACGGGGGAAAAGCTACCGTGCCGCACCGTCATCGGTGTGACGTACGGTCGGTCCGGGGGCCGGGCAACACGAACCTTTCACCCGCCAGGACGCCGAAGGAGGGGCCGGGAATGCGCGGCCGAGGCCGATTCCGTACCGCTGTCGCCGCCGCGACGGCCGCGCTGCTGTGCGCCGGGGCGCTCTCCGGCTGCACGGCCGGGGAGCCGGTGGCGAAGACGCGGGCGACCCCGAGGGCGACGCCGGCGCCGCTCTGGGACGTCTCCCCGCCTCCGTCGCGGCCGTCGGCGACTCCGTGACCCGCGCCTTCGACGCCTGTTCGGTCCTGTCGGACTGCCCCGAGGTCTCGTGGGCGACCGGGACGGACACCGCCGTCAACAGTCTGGCGCTGCGGCTGCTGGGCCCGGCGAAGGTGGCCACCCACAGCTGGAACCTGGCCAGGACGGGCGCCAGGATGGCGGAGCTGCCCGCGCAGATGGCCGGGGCGGCCGCCGAGAAGCCCGAGCTCGTGACGGTGATGATGGGGGCCAACGACGCCTGCCGGGCCACCCCGGACCAGATGACCCCGGTCGCCGAGTTCCGCGCCTCCTTCGAGCAGGCCCTCGCCCGGCTGCGGGCGGGCGCGCCCGAGGCGCAGGTGTACGTGGCGAGCGTGCCGGACCTGAAGCACCTGTGGTCGACGGGGCGGCTGAGTCCGATGGGGCTCCGGGTGTGGAAGCTGGGGATCTGCGGCGCGATGCTGGCGGACGCGGAGGACTTGGGCCCGGCGGCCGAGCGGCGGCGGGCGGCGGTGCGGGACCGGGTGGTGGCGTACAACGGGGTCCTGGAGCAGGTCTGCGCGAAGGACGCGCGCTGCCGGTACGACGGCGGGGCGGTCTTCGGCTTCCGCTTCGACGGGGGCAGTTGAGCCCCTGGGACTGGTTCCATCCGAGCCGGGACGGGCAGGCGCGGCTCGCGGAGCTCGCGTACCGGCGGATCACGAAGGAGTGAGGGCCCCGGGGCGGTCGTCAGGTTCCGCCCGGGGCCGGTCATGAGGGTCCCCGGAGGTCAGACCTCCAGGGTGGCGGTCAGGCGCGCGTCCGTGAGGGAGTGGGCGGCGACGACCTCGTACGCGCCCCGACGAGGGTCCAGGCGTGCTTCTCCTCGTCCCAGATCTCGAAGGCGCGGCGGGGCAGCGCGATCTCGGTCTCGACGGTCTCGCCGGGCGCGGCCTCGACGCTCGCGAAGCCGGCCAGCCAGCGGGCCGGGCGCTCCACCGCGTCCGTCACGGGCGCCAGGTAGATCTGGACGGTCTCGCGGCCGGGGCGCCCGCCGGTGTTGGTGATCCGGACGGTGACCCCGTCCGGGGTCGCGGCCAGGAGTCGTACGACCAGGTCGTGTAGCCGAGGCCGTGGCCGAAGGGGTACGCGGGGACGGCACCGGCCCTGTCCCAGGCGCGGTAGCCGATGAAGACGCCCTCGGTGTAGTGCAGTTCGCCGTCCGTGGGGTCACCTCGGTGACGGGGACGTCGGCGAGGGCGGCGGGCCAGGTGGTGGGGAGGCGGCCGCCGGGCTCCTCGGCGCCGGTGAGGACGTCGGCGAGGGCGGCGCCGCCCTCCTGGCCGGGGAACCAGCTGAGCAGGACCGCGGCCACGTCCGCGCGCCAGGGCAGTTCGACCGGGGAGCCGGCGTTGACGACGACGACGGTGTTCGGGTTGGCGGCGGCGACGGCCCGGACGAGGTCGTCCTGACGGCCGGGGAGGGCGAGGTCCTTGCGGTCGAAGCCCTCGGACTCGACGCGTTCGGTGGTGGCGACGACCACGACGGCGGTGTCGGCGGCGCGGGCGGCCTCGACGGCCTCGGCGATCAGTTCGTCGGGGTCACGGCGGGGACCGAGGTGGACGAAGGAGAACATGACGGCCGGGAGCGGGGCCGCGAACTCCTTGGCGAGGGTGTGGAGCAGGGACACCTCGACGGTCTCGCCGGCGGTGAGCGCGACCTTGCCACGCTCGACCGGGGAGCCGAAGAAGGCCTCGAAGGGGTCGGTCTCGGGGCCCATGACCTGGACGCCGTCGAAGACGGTGGTGCCGGCGACGGTGAGGGTGAAGGCGCCGAGGCCGCGGGTGCCGAAGGCGTGCTCGCCGGACTCGCGCGGGGTGAAGGTGCCGACGACCTCGATGGAGGCGAGGGCCTCGTGGGTGACGCCCTCGGGGAGGTCGTCGCCGATCCACTGGACCTGGCCGTTGGGCAGGGAGCCCTCGCCGATGACGTTCCCGGCGGCGTCGCGGCAGCGGGCGCGGAGGGTGAAGCCCTGATCGGCGGGGGCGAGTTCCTCGCTGGGGTCGGCGCCGATCGCGTAGCTCAGCGCGCCTTCGGGGAGGGCGGCGGTGAGGCCGTCGAGCGGGGAGACGACGTGCTCGGGGAAGACCTGGGCGGAGCCGCCGCCGAGGACGCGGGCGTCGCGGGCGGCGGCGCCGGAGAGGGCGACGGTGCCGGGCCTCAGGGGCAGGGCGCCGTTCTCGTTCCGTACGAGGACGAAGCCGCGGCGGGCGATCTCGCGGGCGAGGGCGTCGCCGTCGAGGGCGGCAGGGTGCTCGGTGACGACCGGCGGGGCGCCTTCGAGGGCGCCGACGCGGGCGGCGAGTCGCAGGACGTTGCGCACGGCCGTGTCGACGGCGGACTCCTCGACCTCGCCGGCGCGGACGGCGGCGGCGAGGGCCGGGCCGTAGACGGTGTCGGGGCCGGGCATGGCGACGTCGAGGCCGCCGGCGATGTCGGCGGTGGTGGAGCGGGCGGCCATCCAGTCGGAGACGTTGTAGCCGTCGAAGCCCCACTCGCCGCGCAGGACCTCGTTCACGAGCTCGTGGTGCTCGGTCATGGTCACGCCGTTGACCTGGTTGTAGGCGGTCATGATGCCCCAGGGGCGGGCGTTCTCGACGATGGCCTCGAAGGGGGCGAGGTAGAGCTCGCGGAGCGGGCGCGGGGCGATCCGGTTGTCGACGGTGAAGCGGTCGGTCTCGGCGTCGTTGGCGACGAAGTGCTTGACGGTGGTGCCGACGCCGCCGTCCTGGACGCCCTGGACGTAGCCGGTGCCGATGGCGCCGGTGAGGTACGGGTCCTCGCTGTAGGCCTCGAAGTGGCGGCCGCCGAGCGGGGTGCGGTGCAGGTTGACCGTGGGCGCGAGGAGGACGTGGACGCCCTGCGGCGGGCCTCCTGGGCGAGGAGGCGGCGGCGCGGCGGGCGAGCGCCGGGTCCCAGGTGGCGGCGAGGGCGGTCGGGGACGGGAGCGCGATCGACGGGTCGTCGGCGGTCCAGCGGACGCCCCGGACGCCGATGGGGCCGTCCGACATGACCAGGGACTTCAGGCCGATCTCCGGCAGGGCGGGCAGGGACCACATGTCCTGGCCCGCGAGCAGCCTGGTCTTGGCGTCCAGGTCGAGCTTGCCGAGCGCCGCCTCGACGACGGTGTTCCTCATGGTCTCCGCGCTGGCGTCCGCCATGGCCGTGCCTCCTCGTTGACGTACCGATGACCCCCGACGCGCCCATCGTGCACCCGGTTACCTGTAGATCGGTAGGTTACGTAACCATTCCGTTATCTACAGGTCATGGCGAGGAGGTACCGTCCTGTCGGACGAACCCGAGGAAGGAGGCCACGGCGATGGTGCGGGCCAGGAGCGAGGAGCGGCGCGCGGACATCCTGCGCGCCGCCCTCGAAGTGATCGCCGAGCGCGGCTACCGGGGCGCCTCGCTGGGCTCCGTCGCCGAGCGGGTCGGGCTGACCCAGCAGGGGCTGCTGCACTACTTCCCGACGAAGGAGGCGCTGCTCGTCGCCGTCCTGGAGGAGCGGGACCGCTGGGACACCAGCGGGGGCCGGGACCGCGAGGGCTGGCGGCTCGACCTCCTGGAGTCCCTCGTCGAGTACAACGCGATGCGCCCGGGGATCGTGCAGACCTTCTCCGCGCTGCTCGGCGAGAGCGTCACCGACGGACACCCGGCGCGGGAGTTCTTCACCGAGCGGTACGCGCAGGTCCGGGTCAACATGGCGGACATCCTGCGCCTGGAGTTCGGCGAGCGGCTGCCCGGCGGCCTCACCCCGGAGCGCGCGGCCCCGCTGCTCACGGCGGTGATGGACGGCCTCCAGTACCAGTGGCTCCTGGACCCGTCGGCGGTGGACATGCCGGGCGCCTTCCGGGACTTCCTGCGGCTCCTCGGCGGCTCCGAGGAGCGCGGCTAGCGGACGACCGCCGCCAGGTCCTCGCCGAGCAGGGCCGGGTCCCGCGTCAGGGAGGCGTGGACGGCCTCCAGGACGGGGAGCTCCGCCGTCGCCGTGGCCAGGGCGACGTCCTTCGCGGCGAGGGCGACGGGGAAGTACGAGCCGGTGGCGGTGGCCCGGCCGACGGCGCCCGCGAGGGGGCCCGCGCCGAGGTGCGCAGCGCGAGCTCGCGGGCAGGCCGAGGGTGTCCGCGAGCGCGAGGCCCTCGGCGACGAGGGCGACCCCGCCGATGACGGCGTTGATGAGGACGAGCTTGAGGGCGGCGCCCGTGCCGGGGCCCCGCAGGGCGTGACGGTCCCGAGCCGGTCGAGGACGGCGGCGACGGGCGCGGTGTCGCCGCCCGCGAGGATCATCAGCTCTCCGGCGGCGGCCGGTCGACGCTGCCCATGACGGGCGCGTCGACCAGGGTGACCCGGCGGGGAGCCGGGCGGCGAGGCGGCGACGGTGTCCGGCCCGACCGTCGAGGTGTCGATCCAGTGGGTGCCGGGGCGCAGCGCGGGAGCATCTCGTCCGCGACGGCGAGGGCGGCGGCCGGGTCCGCGAGCATCGTGACGACGACGTCGGCGTCCCGGACGGCCTCGGCGGGGCTCGCGGCGCGGACGGCGCCGTCGGCGACGAGGGCGTCGGCCTTGGCGGCCGTGCGGTTCCAGACGGTCAGGGGTGTCCGGCGTCGAGCAGGCGGCGGGCCATCGGCAGGCCCATGGATCCGAGGCCGAGGAAGGCGATCTTCTGCGCGGTGTTCTCCATGATCTCGACGCTAGGACCGCCCGCGCCATGCGACAAGCGAATGTCTAGCATGGTTCCCATGCCCAACTCTCATGGCTTGTACGAGGTGTTCCTCGCCGTCGCCCGCGCGGGCTCCTTCACCGCCGCCGCCCACGCCCTCGGCTACACCCAGTCCGCGGTCTCGCGGCAGGTCCAGTCCCTGGAGGACGAGGTGGGCGCCGAGCTCTTCGAGCGCCTGCCGCGGGGTGCGGCTGAGCGAGGCCGGCCGGGTGCTCGTCCCGCACGCGGAGGCGGTCCGGGACCGGCTGGCCACCGCACGGGCGGAGCTGGCCGCGCTGCGCTCCCTGGACGGCGGGCTGCTGCGGCTCGGCTCCTTCTCCAGCGCCACGGCGGCCCTGGTGCCGCGCGCGCAGGCCGTGTTCCGGGAGCGGCACCCGGGGTGGCGGTCAGCCGGGTGGAGGGTTCTCCGTGAAGCACCTGGGCCTGGTGGCCACGGGCGAGGAGGACCTCGCCGTGGTCTGCCCGCCCCGGACGCTCCCCCGCCGCCGGGGGTGACGCTGCACCACCTGCTCGACGAACCGATGCTGGTGGCGCTCCCGCGCGGGCACGCGCACACGGGCCGGCGGGGTGCGGCTCGCGGAGCTCGCGGACGAGGAGTGGATCGTCGGCACCGAGCGCCTGGAGGACACGCTGTTCCGCCCGGCCGTCGAGGCCGGGTTCCGCCCGCGCGCGGGCTGCTCGCCGGGGAGTGGATCGCCAAGCTCGGCGCGGTCGCGGCGGGTCTGGGCGTGACGCTCGTGCCGGCGCTCGCGGCGGCCTCGGTGCGCCCGGACGTCGCGCTCGTCACGATCCACCCGGAGGACGTCCCGTACCGCCCGGTCCACGCGGCCACCCCGCCGGTCCCCACGGTCGCGGCGACCGCCTTCCTCGCCGTGCTGCGCGAAACGGCCCAGGAGCTAACAGACCCAACCCCATATTGACCCTTACACACCCGCGCGAGAGGATGAGGGTCATGATCGTCGCAGCCACCCAGTTCGCCCCGGTCGCCGGGGACATCGACGCCAACGTCCGTACGGTCGCCGGTCTGGTCCGGGCGGCCGGGGCCGAGGGGGCCCGTGTGGTCGTCTTCGCCGAGCTCTGCCTGACCGGGTACGAACCCTCCCTGATCCGGGACACCCCCGGCCTGGTCCTCACCGAGGACGACCCCCGCCTCGACCCGGTACGGGAGGCCTGCCGGGACGCCGGCGCGGCGGCCGTCGTCAACGGTCCGGTGAGCAACGGCGGTTCGGGCTTCGGGATCACCACGCTGGTGATCGGTCCGGACGGCTCGCCGCTCACCCGCTACGACAAGCGGAACCTGTACGGGGTCGAGGCGGAGGTCTTCGCGCCGGGCGCCGCCGACGGGCGGTTCACGCTCGACGGGGTCCGCTTCGCCCTGGCCACCTGCTACGACAACCGCTTCTCCGGGCTCGCGGAGCGCGCCGCGGCCGACGGCTGCGCGGTGTACCTGGCGAGTTCGGTGCTCGGGGCCGACAACGACTCCTTCGAGGAGGTGTATCCGGTACGGGCCCGGGACTTCGGCCTGTACGTGGTGCTCGGCAACGTCCTCGGGCCCAACGAGGACGGCGTGGGCTGCGGCCGGGCCGGGGCCTGGGGCCCGGACGGCGGGCGGATCGCGGACGCGGGCCCCGAGGGGCCCGGCTTCGTCCTCGCCGAGGTGGGCTGACGCGCGGAAGGGCCGGGCGGTCGTGGGACATACGACCGCCCGGCCCTCCGGGAGGCCGTCACGGAACCCCGGTCCGCGACGGCTCCCCGCCCCCGTTACAGGGCGCTCAGGCCCAGCGTGTACGCGCCGGAGCCGCTGTACGCGTGGACCACGTACCGGTAGTAGCCCGCGGTGCCGTAGTAGCTGGTGTCCTCATTGGCGGACGCCGTGCCGCCGACGGCCACGTCCGCCCAGGCCGACCCGTTCCACTTCTGCAGGTACAGGTCGAAGTCGGCGCCGGCCGGGCCGCGCAGGCAGCCCACGTGGGTGCCGGAGGTCGCCGAGTAGTAGTACGAGCCGTCCGGCTGGGCCTGGGCCTGACCGGAGGCCAGGGTGCCCTGGTAGGTGTACTCGGTGCTGTCGCAGCCGGTGGGCGGGGTCGTGCTGCCGACCGACAGCTGGTAGGTGACCGTGTGCGTGGCGGAGCCCGTACCGGTGACGGTGATCGGGTACGTGCCGTTGGCGGTGCCCGCCGCGACCTGGACGGTCATCGTGGACGAGGAGCCGGAGGTCACCGAGGAGGGGCTGAAGGAGACGGTGACCCCGCTCGGGGCGCCGCTCGCGGAGAGCTGCACGGTCTGCGCGCTGCCGCCGGTGGTGGAGGTGTTCACCGTGGAGGTGGCGGAGGCACCCGGCTGGACCGAGCCCGAGGAGGGGTTCAGGGCGAGGGAGAAGTCCGGGGTGGTGGTGCCGCCGCAGTCGGTCTCACCGGACTGGGCCGGCACGCCGACCGCGTTCCAGGCCGCCTTCACGGCGTTGCACTCGGTGCTGCCGTAGGTGTTCTTGGCGCTGGTCAGGGTCGCCCTGCGGGCGGCGAGGTGGTTCCAGGAGGAGGTCTTCATGAGCAGGGCGCCCATGAAGATCTTGCCGGCCTTCTGGATGCCGATGCCGGTCACCGAGGAGGGCCCGCCGGAACATATCGGGCTGCTCGGCTTGCCGCCGCCCGGGTTGGAGCCCTCGGCGAGCAGGTAGAACCAGTGGTTCTGCGGTCCGGCCGCCGCGTGCACCTCGGTGCCCGAGCTCAACTGGGTGTAGCAGTTGGGGTCGTTGTTGGCGAGCGAGGGGTTGTACATGTAGCGGATCGGCTTGCCGTCGCCGAAGAAGTTGACCTTCTCGCCCACGGTGTAGTCCGGGGTGTCGTTCGGGTTGTTCGCGAAGGCCTCGGTGAGCGCGCCGAAGATGTCGCCGGTCGACTCGTTCATCCCGCCGTTCTCGTTGGACGAGCCGGAGCTGCCGGGGGTCTTGTCGAAGATCTCGTGGCCGTACTCGTGGGCGACGACGTCGATGGCGGTGAGCTGGTTCGCGTTCTGCTGGTTGTGGCCGAACGTGGTCTTGGTGCCGTCGTAGTAGGCGTTGACGTCGCCGAGGCCCGCCTGGGCCGGGACCATGCCGCCCTGCCCGTTCTGGCCGTTGTAGCCGAACCACTGCTTGAGCATGTCGTACTCGCGCTGGGCCGTGTACATGATGTCGACGCAGGCCGTCACCAGGTCGTTGGCGCCGCCGGTGCCCCACGGCGAGGAGCCCGTGTAGGTGCCGCCGTTCTGGCCGCCGCAGCGCAGGCCGGAGCGGTTCGGGTCGGTCATCGAGGTGGCGGCGGTGTCGATGGTGACGTTGCCGTTGTGGTAGCCGCGGCCGTCGGCGTCCACGACCTTGTCGGTGGCCTGGGTGATGGCCCCGGTGCGCGCGTCGACGTAGGTGGCGAGGGAGCTCGGGGCGTTCCGCGCGGTCCGGCCGGTGACCAGGGTGTGCCAGGTCAGGACGGCCTTGCCGCCCTTGAGGAGCACGGTCAGCTCGGGGCGCTCGCGCTGTCGACCGTGGCCAACTGCTTCCGGGCGGTGGCGAGGGCGCGGCGGCGGTGACCTTCGCCTTCGTGGAGAGCCGGAGGGCGGGGCGGGCGCGCCGGTGACGTCACGGACCTTGCCGGAGCTGTCGGAGACGACGACCGCGTCGCCGCCGACGACCGGGAGGCCGCGGTAGGTGCGCTCGTACGAGGCGTAGTACAGGCCGTTCGTCCAGGGGGTGACGGACGTCCGGACGAGGTCCTCGTCGGCGCCGTGCCGCAGCTCGTCGAGACCGCTCGCCGCGGCCTTGTCGGCGGCGGCGAGGGCGAGCGCCCTGCCGTGGCCCGGGGAACGGGCCGGGCCTGCGGGGCCGCCGCGGTCGCCGGTCCGGCGAGTGCGGTCGCGAGGCTCGCCGAGAGCGCCAGGGCGGCCACGGCCGCCGTGAGTCTGGTCGGATGCAACGTCGTGCTCCGTTCAAGGGTGGGGAGACGGATCAACGCGCCGAGTATGGGCGTGCACATGGCGAGTTCGGGACATCTCACGCGGCATAAGACGCGGGTTATGGTGCGGACCGGGCGCCGCTGCGTACGCTGCTGAAATGCAGCTGGAGTTGAGGCACCTCGAGGCCGTCTGCCGGATAGCGGAGGCGGGCAGTCTGGGGCGGGCGGCCGGACGGCTCGGGGTCTCGCAGCCGGCCCTCTCCGCGCAGCTCCGCCGCATCGAGCGGGTCGCGGGCGGGGAGCTCTTCCTGCGCGGCCGGCACGGCGTGGAGCCCACTCCGCTGGGCGAGTTCGTCCTCTCCAAGGCGCGGCTCGTGCTCGGCGAGATGGACGCGCTGGCCGCCGGCGCGCGGGCCGTCGCCCCGCACACCCCGCTGCGCCTCGGCTGCATCCTGCTGGTCCTCGTCGACCGGCTGCTCGGGGAGCTGGAGGAGGTCATGGCGAGCCGGGAGTTCTCCGTGACCGTGGAGCACTCGGCGACGACCCTGACCCGGCAGCTCGGCGCGGGACGGTACGACGCCGTGCTGTACGGGGAGGTCAACGACCACGAGGTGCCGCTGCCGGAGGGCACGACCGCCCGCACGCTCGTCCCCAAGGAGCCGTTCTGCGTGCGGCTCTCGGCGACGCACCCGCTGGCGGCCCGGGAGCGGATCCCGCTCGCCGAGCTCGCGGGCGAGTCCTGGATGACGCTGGTGGAGGACGACGACGGCGGCCCCGAGGCGCTGGTCGCGGCCTGTGAGAAGGCCGGGTTCACCCCCTCGCTGCGGCACCGGGTCGCCGACCGCAAGATGCACTACGACCTGATCGCCGCGGGCCGGGCGATCTCGATGAGCCAGCCGACGGCCCCGGCGGCCGAGGGCACGGTCCTGCGTCCCCTGGAGGGCGACCCGGTGACGGGCCGGATCCGGCTCGCCTGGAACCGGGCGGCGGTCTCCGTCCGGCAGGCGGAGCTGCTGTACGGGGCGGCCGCCCGCGCCTATCTGGCGAACGTCGGCAACAACGCCTTCCACCGGGCCTGGTGGGACGCCCGGCCGGAACTGCACCCGGTCCTGGAGGGCTGACGGGCCCTAACGGGGCAGCCGGGACGCCTCCCGGCCCTCGTCCTCCTCCTCGGAGTCCTCGTCCCGGAGGTCTCGCCGCGCAGGTCGCGGGCGAGCAGGGTGGCTCCGGCGACCGCTCCCGGCATGAGGAAGACGGCGACGAAGGGCACCAGGAAGGCGAGCGTCAGCGGCACGCCGAAGCCCAGGGCGGCCATCCGGCGCCCGCGGAGCAGCCGCAGCCGCTCCCGGAGTTCGACGCCCCGGCGCTGGAGGGCGACGGAGGTCAGCTCCTCGGTGAGGAAGAAACCGGAGACGCAGAAGCCGATGGCGGGCACGACGGTCTGGCCGACGACGGGGATGAACCCGCAGGCGAAGAGCAGCACGCCGTAGAGCGCGACCCGCACCAGGATCCGCAGGCTGTCCCGGGCCGAGATCCACAGGTCGCGCCAGAGCGGCAGCCCCGACTCGGGGACCTCGCCGCCCTCGTCGCGGTCGACCTCCTCGGAGAGCGACTCGTAGAAGGGCTGGCCGACGAGGAGGGTGACGGCGGTGAAGGTGATGACCGCGAGGAAGAGCCCGAAGGCGAAGACCAGCGCCGTCAGGGTGCCGCGGAAGACGCCGAGCCAGGGCGAGCTCCAGTCGTCGGCGAACGGCGTCGCCCACGCGGCCAGGTCGTCGGCGCCGTACCCGAGGCCGACGAGCGCCCCCGCGTACAGGACGAGGGTCACGAGTCCGGGCAGCAGTCCGATGCCCAGCCACCGCCCGTGTGTGCCGACCCACTTCTGGCCCTGCAGCAGATATCTGAAACCCACCCCGAGATCACGCATGGAGGTCACCCTAACCGCCGGTCGTGCGGAAGGACTCCAGGGCCTCGTCGAAGCGGATGCGGTCCTCTTCGGAGCGGCCCACCGGGGCGGAGACCCACACGTCGTACAGCGTCCCGTCCTTCTCCCAGCAGACGTCGATGGTGTGCCGGGCCCCCTCGGCGCTGGTGAAGCCGTCCCAGGTGAACTCCCAGCGGGCGGCGGGCAGTCCCTGGTGCGTCGTCTCCTGGACCAGGGCGTCGCGGTACCCCGGATTGGTCGTCGGACCGTTCTCGGCGGAGGCGCGCATCACCCCGATCGCCCCGCCGGGCGGGATCGCCCGGATCCGCACCCCGACCCGTACGGCCCCGTCCGTCGAGGTGTAGAACACCCGCTCGCCGTCGGTCGAACGGATCGCCCCGTAGGGGACCTTCAGGGCGAAGCCGCGTTCGTCGGTGACCTCCTTGGACGGGTACCGGTCCGCTTCGGGGTCGGGAACGGTGCCGGCCGTCGCGGCGGCGGAGGGGCGGGGTGGTAGTCGCCGTGGCCGGGGCGGAGCTCGCCGAGGAGCCGGACGTGCCGGACGGCCGCCCCGCCGCCCCGGCCGGCGGCTCGTCCTTCATCGCGACCAGCACCGCCACCGTCACCGCCGCGGCGCAGACCGCGACGGCGGCGGCCACGAACGGCAGCGCCTTCGGCCTCCGGCTCCCGCTCCCCGGCCGCCGGCGGCCGGAACCGCCGGGTCCTGAGCGGTGGGCCGGTCCCGTACCTCCGTCGCGGCGGCCGGTGCGGCGGCCTCGCGCGCGGTCGGGCCGGTGACCGGCGCGGCCGGCTCCTCCCCGCGGCGCACGCGGCGAGCAGCCGGCGGGCCTCGGCGGCGCCCAGGCGCAGGGCCGGGTCCCGTTCCAGGAGGCCCTGGACGACGGGGACGAGCGGCCCCATCCGTTCGGACGGCCGGATCTCCTCGTACACGATCGCGTGCAGCATCGCGCCGATCGAGTCCCGGCGGAACGGCGAGGTGCCCGTGGCCGCCGCGCAGAGCACCGCGCCGAGCGACCACAGGTCGGAGGCGGGCCCCGCGTCGCCGCCCTGCATCCGCTCCGGCGCCGTGTACTCCGGGGTGCCGATGAAGACCCCGGTCCGGCTGAGCGTCGTGGCCCCGGGGAGGCTGGCGATGCCGAAGTCGGTGAGCACCGCCCTGCCGGTGTCCTTCTCCAGGAGGACGTTGGCGGGTTTCACGTCCCGGTGCAGCACGTCACGAGCGTGGGCGGCGGACAGCGCGTCGAGCAGGCCGAGCCCGAGCCGCGCGGTCGCGCGCGGGGACAGGACCTCGCCGGCGGCCAGCCGGTCGGCGAGCGAGCCGCCGTCGACGAGCTCCATCACCAGGGCGGGCCGTCCCTCGTGCTCGACGACGTCGTGGACGACGATCACGTGCGGGTGGCGGACCTGCGCGACGACCCGGGCCTCGCGCAGGGCGTCCGCCGGGTCGGCGCCGGAGTCGAGGGCGAGCGTCTTGACGGCGACCTGGCGCCCGAGGAGCTCGTCGGTGGCCCGCCGGACGACGCCCATGCCGCCCTGGCCGAGGCGCTCGCCGAGGCGGTACCGCCCGCCGATCAGCTCGCGATCGGCCTGTTCAGGACCGTTGTACGCCACCACTCGCTCCCCCGCCCGCCGTCCGCCGGGCACGGGGACATGATGCCGCAGCGCGTCCCGGCACGGCGAGGGCCGCACCCCCTGTCGGTGGGGTGCGGCCCTCGTCGCGCGCGCGTCCGGGATCAGACGGCGAGCTCGACCGTGATGTTGCCGCGGGTCGCCTTGGAGTACGGGCAGACCTGGTGGGCCTTCTCGATCAGGCTCTTGGCGGTCTCGGCGTCCACGTTCGGGATGGTCGCCGAGATCTTGACGATGATGCCGAAGCCCTCGTCGTTCTTGCCGATGCCGACCTCGGCGGTGACCGTCGAGCCGGAGATGTCGGCGTTCTCGTTGCGGGCGACGACGCCGAGCGCGCCCTGGAAGCAGGCGCTGTAGCCGGCCGCGAAGAGCTGCTCGGGGTTGGTGCCCGCGCCGGAGCCGCCCATGGCCTTCGGCGGGTTCACGACGACGTCGAGCTGACCGTCGTCGGTGGCGACGCGGCCGTCACGGCCGTTCTCGGCGGTGGCGACGGCGGTGTAGAGGACGTCGGACTGCTGGATCGACATGCTGGTGTCTTCCTTGTTCGTTCCGCCGACGACTCGCGCCCACGATCGCGACGGCTGGGGGAAGCCTAGCGGGTCGCCGAGACGATCATCTTTCCGGTGTTGTCGCCGCGCAGCAGACCGAGGAAGGCGTCCACACCGTTCTCGATGCCCTCGACGAAGGTCTCGCGGTGCTTCAGCTCGCCCGAGGCGAGCCAGCCGCCGACCTCGCGGACGAACTGCTCCTGCAGGCCGTAGTGGTCGCCGACCAGGACGCCCTGGAGCCGCAGCCGCTTGCCGATGATCATCGCCATGTTGCGCGGACCGGGGGTCGGCTCGGTGTCGTTGTACTGGGCGATCATGCCGCAGATGGTGGCGCGGCCGTGCACGTTGAGCGAGGAGATCGCGGCTTCGAGGTGCTCCCCGCCGACGTTGTCGAAGTAGACGTCGATGCCGTCCGGGGCGGCCCGGCGGAGCTGCACCGCGACGGGGCCGTCCTTGTAGTTGAACGCGGCGTCGAAGCCGAGCTCCTCGACGAGGAACTTGACCTTCTCGTCGGAGCCGGCGGAGCCGATGACCCGGGAGGCGCCCCTGAGCTTCGCCATCTGGCCGACCTGGCTGCCGACGGCGCCGGCCGCGCCGGAGACGAAGACGGTGTCGCCCTCCTTGAAGGAGGCGACCTCGAAGAGGCCCGCGTAGGCCGTGAGGCCGGTCATGCCGAGCACGCCGAGGTAGGCGGAGAGCGGGGCGAGCTCCGGGTCGACCTTGGTGGCGTGCTGGGCCGGGACGTCGGCGTACTCGCGCCAGCCGAGGCCGTGCAGGACGTGGTCGCCGACGGCGAAGCCCTCCGCGTTGGAGGCGACGACCTCGCCGACCGCGCCGCCGTCCATGGGCTTGTCCAGCTGGAAGGGCGGGATGTACGACTTCACGTCGTTCATCCGGCCGCGCATGTACGGGTCGACGGAGAAGTGCAGGTTGCGCACGAGGATGCGGCCCTCGGCGGGCTCGGTGACCGGGGTCTCGCGCAGGGCGAAGTCCGAGGGGACGGGCCAGCCGTGCGGACGGGCGACGAGGTGCCACTCACGGCTGGACGCGGGAAGAACGGACATGAGCACGGCCTCCAGAGAAAGCTTCAGATCCACAAAGGTTTACTTACTCAAACAACCATGCGCTTCGATATTTCACGTTGTCAAGTAACTGGGTAGGATGGCACCCATGGCCACTTCACGCACGGACCCCCTGACCCTCGAAGTCGTCGAGCTGATCGGCACGGTCGTGGCGCGCTACTACGAGGAGTACGAGCAGGCGGCCGCGCAGCACGCGCTGACCGGCGCGCAGGCCCGCGTCCTCGGCCTGCTCTCGCTCGATCCGCTGCCGATGCGCCGCATCGCCCAGAAGCTGAAGTGCGAGCCCTCCAACGTCACCGGGATCGTCGACCGCCTGGAGGCCCGCGGCCTGGTCGAGCGCCGGCCCGACCCCGACGACCGCCGGGTCAAGCTGGCCGTCCCCACGGACGAGGGCCGGACACCGCCCGGCGGCTGCGCGAGTCGCTGGACTTCGCGCGCGAGCCGCTCGGCGAGCTGACCGAGGCCGAGCGGGCCCTGCTGCGGGACCTGCTGAAGCGCATGCTGGGCGTGGACGCGGCGTAGCCCCGCGCCGCACCGGTCAGACGCACCACCAGAGGAAACGGGTGCAGGTCGGCGTCGGAGCGGGCGTCGGGCTCTGGCTCTGGCCCGGCGTGGGCGCGGTGGTCGACGGCACGGGCCCGCCGGGCGTCCCGGGTCGCTCGCCGTCGGACCGCCCGGCGTCGCGGACGCGGTCTCCGCGGGCGGGACGGCCGGGGAGGCCGGGCCGGTGGTCGCGGGCGCGGCGGAGGTCGGGGCGCCGCCGCTTCCCGGCCGGCCCCGGTCCCGGAGCCCGTCCCCGTACCGGATCCCGTCCCCGTGCCCGCACCCGTACCCGATCCCGTACCCGATCCCGATCCGGATCCCGTGCCCGATCCGGATCCCGTGCTCACCTGGCGGGGGCGGGTCGGGACGGAGCTCGGCGCGTCCGTCGTCGGGGCCGGGCTCGTCCCCTCCGGCGCCTCGGAGGTCTCGACGGGCTCGGGCGACAGCGGGGGTTCGGTGACGTCCAGCTCCTCGACGGCGGTGGCGGCGCCGTCCTGCGGGGGCTGCTCCAGGGCGAGTTTCGCGAAGGTCAGCGTCCCGGCCGCGAGGACCAGACCCACCGTCCCCACCAGGACCGTACGGCCCCGCCCCGAGCGCGCCCGCCTCCCCGCCGCCCGGCGGAACGGCCCTGGGCCGCGCGGCGTCCGCCGGGGCGGGGCGCGGCGGTTCGAGGACGTCCAGTTCGTAGACGTGCTCGGACGCGGGCCGGTCCGGCTCGGTGGGGCCGTGGTCCGGGTCTACGGGGCCGTGGTCCGGCTCGGTGAGGCCGTGGTCCTGGGTGCCGTGGCCGGGTGCGGCTCGCCGTATCCGTGGTCCGGGGTGGGGACCGGTATGTGGGGGGTCTCGTACCGCAGTTCCTCGACGGGAGTCCCGCACCCGGCACAGGCGAGGGCCCCGTTGAGATGCCGCCGGCACGCGTGGCAGTAGTCCATGGGGCCCGCAGGCTATGCGGCCCGGCGCGGCGCCAGGTAGGCGCGGAAGTGAGGATCCTGTGTGGAAACCGCAGGTCGGCGGCGGTGCGTCGTGATTCTCCCGCTTCGGGAAGGATGACCTCCGGATCGTTCCTCACCCGGAGTGGGGCCTCCGGCACCGCCCGTCCCGGAGCCCTGACGGCCCGGCACACCGCCCGTCCCGGAACCCTGACGGCCCGGCGCACCGCCCGCCCCGGAGCCCCGGGCGGCGCAGCCCAGCGCGCGCCGGGCCGCGGACGGCCGGACGATGCGAACAGGACCGCGCATCGCGCCCCTCGCCCGTGCCAGCACCGCACTCCGGAGGATCCGCCGTGACCGTCAGCCTTGAGCAGCTGCGTCGTTGCCATGTCGCCGTCGACCTGGGTGCCGCCCGCACCCGGGTCTTCGTCAAGGGCGCCGGACTCGTCGTCGACGAGCCGAGCGTCGCCGCCGTCAACACCCGTACGGGAGCGCTGATCGCCGTCGGCGCGCTCGCCGAGAAGATGACCGGCCGCACCCCCGACTACATCCGGGTCGTCCGCCCGGTCTCGGGCGGCACGGTCGTCGACATCGAGATGGCGCAGCGGATGCTCCGTCACCTCCTCGGCGAGAAGCTGCGCCGGCAGCTGCGCCGCAAGCCCCGGCTGCGCGCGGCCGCCTGCACCCGCACGACAGCGACCCGCTGGCGCAGCGCGCCGCCGTGGAGACCCTCGTCGGTCTCGGGGCCCGCCGGGTCGAGCTGGTCGACACCCTGATCGCGGCGGCCGTGGGCTGCGGGCTCCCGTCGAGCAGCCGACCGCGACCATGATCCTGGTGTGCGGGGCGGCGACCACGCAGGTCGCGGTGCTCTCGCTCGGCGCGATCGTCACGGCCGAGCGGATGCCGGTCGGCGGCAACGCCATCGACCACGCCGTCATCCAGCACCTGCGCCACCACCACGAGCTGATGCTGCCGAGCCAGTCGGTGCGTCCGCTGCAGCTGGCCCTCAGCGGCAACGGCCTGACGGCGCAGGGGCCGGCCTGGACGGAGATCCACGGCCGGGACGTCGCCACGGGGCTGGCCCGTTCGGTGACCGTCGACACCGCCGCCGTGCGGGAGGCGATCCACACCCCGCTGACGGCGGTCCTCGACGGCATCGGGAAGGTGCTGCGGGACTGCCCGCCGGACCTGGTGGCCGACCTCGCGGACCGGGGGATCATGATGGTGGGCGGCAGCGCCCTGCTGCCGGGGCTCGACCAGATGCTGCGCGAGGCGACCGGGATGCCGGTGCACATCGCCGAACGGCCGGACGTGTGCGCGGTCCTGGGCCTCGGCGCGATGCTGGAGGGCAAGGTCCAGCCGATGGTCCTCGACCCGCTGGCGGAGCGGAGCCCGTTCGCCGACGAGGAGGACTGACCGGCGGACCGGGCGCCCGAAACAGGACGGTTCGTACGACAATGAGACCATGACGATCATGGACGAGGACGCCGAGGCCGGGGGCCCGGAGGCCGCGGACGCGGAGGGGTCCCCCCGCCTGCCCCTGCTGCTCGAAGCGGTCCTCGGCGTCGGCACGGACCTCGAACTCCGCGCCACCCTCCAGCACATCGTGGACTCCGCCACCGAACTGACCGGAGCCCGCCACGGGGCGCTCGGGGTCGTCGACCCGAGCGCCACCGCCTCACCGAGCTCTTCACCTCCGGCCTGACGGACGAGGAGCGGCGGCGGATCGGCCGCCTCCCGACGGCCTCACCGGACTGCTCGGCGCCCTGCCCGGGGATCCGGACCCCGGCGGCCCGACGGCCCGACGGCCGCCCGCGCACCTCCGGCGCGCCCGGGGCCGGCCGGGGACGCGCTCCCGCCTCGGCGTCCCGATCCGGGTCCACACCGAGGTCTTCGGCGATCTGTACCTCACCGGGAAGCGCGGGGCGGCTTCACCGAGGAGGACCTCGCCCTGCTGCGGGTCCTCGCCTCGCAGGCCGGGATCGCCATCGGCAACGCCCGTCTGTACGAGACGGCCCGGCAGCGGGAGCGCTGGATCGAGGGCGCGGCCGCGGTGACGACGGCCCTGCTCACCGGCGCCACCGCCGAGAACGCCCTGACGACCGTCGCCGAGCGGGCCCGCGTCCTCGCCGGCGCCTCGGCGGGCGTGGTCCTCCAGCCCACCGCGGAGGGCGGGATGGAGATCGTCGCCGCCTCCACCGCCGACGACCCGGGCGATCTGGTCGGCACGACGATCGCGCCCGGCTCCCCGGTCCTGGTCCAGCTCCTGGGCGGGGAGCCGGTGTTCGTCGAGGACTCGGCGACCGACCCCCGGATGACCACGCACGTGCGGTCCCGCTTCGGGCCGTCGATGATGCTGCCGCTGCAGAGCGGCGGGAAGCTCATCGGCACCCTCGCCCTGCCCCGGCGGCGCGGCGAGGCGCCCTACTCGGCGGTGGACCGGCTGCTCGCCTCGCAGTTCGCCTCGCAGGCCGCGCTCGCCCTCGTCCTGGCGGACGCGCGGCACGACCGGGAGCGGCTCGCGGTCTTCGAGGACCGCGACCGGATCGCCCGGGACCTGCACGACCTGGTGGTGCAGAGGCTGTTCGCCACCGAGATGATGCTGGAGTCGACCCGGCGGCGGGCCGCCGCGTCCTCCGACGAGAACGCGCTGCTCGGCCGGGCCGTCGACGAGCTGGACTCGACGATCCAGGAGGTCCGGACGACCATCTTCGCCCTCCAGCAGCCGCCGGCCGACGCCCCTGCCTCCTTCCGGGGCCGGGTGCTGCGCGAGACCGGCGGCGCCGCCGCCCTCCTCGGCTTCCAGCCGTCCGTGCACTCTCCGGCGCCGTCGACACCCTCGTCGACGACGCGACCGCCGACCGGCTCCTCGCCGCCCTGCGCGGGCGCTCGCGGCGGCGCACCGGCGGTCCGGGATCGGCGCGATCACGGTCGAGGTCTCGGCCGGGGACGCGGGCGCCCGGCTCCGCGTGGAGGACGACGGCACGCCGCCGACGGCGGTGACCTGGCCCTGACCCCTCGTACGGAGCAGTCCGGCGCGCCCGGCCCCGCCCCGGATCTTGACTGGTGACGTGACCACCGAGACCACTCCCCCGACAGCGGCGGCCTACCGCAATCTGGTGACGGCCACGATCGGCTTCACCCTCACCTTCTGGGCGTGGGACCTGATCGCGCCGATCGCGAGCTGGTACGGCGACCGGCTCTCGCTCAGCTCCTTCCAGCAGTCGCTGCTCGTCGCGGTGCCCGTCCTCGTCGGCTCGGTCGGCCGCATCCCGGCCGGGGCGCTGACCGACAGGTACGGGGCGAAGCTGATGTTCCCGCTGGTGTCGGCGCTGACGATCGTCCCGGTGCTGCTCCTCGTCGTCGTGAAGGACAGCTACGGCCTGATGCTGGTCGTCGGCTTCCTCCTCGGCCTCGGCGGCACGACGTTCGCCATCGGCATCCCGCTGGTCAACTCCTGGTTCCCGCCCGCCAAGCGCGGTCTGGCCCTCGGGTGTTCGGCATGGGCATGGGCGGGGTCGCGCTCTCCGGCTACTTCACCCCCCGGATCGCCAAGCACGGCGAGAACCTGCCGTTCGTCGTGGTCGCGATCGCCCTGGCCGCGTACGCGGTGCTCGCCGCGTTCCTCATCACGGACCGCCCGGACCGCCCGGTGCCGACGGCGTCCCTGGCGACCCGCCTGGGCTCGGCGGCGCGGCTGCGGGTCACCTGGGAACTGTCGGCCCTGTACGCGATCGGCTTCGGCGGGATCGTCGCGTTCGGCGTCTACCTGCCGACGTACCTGAAGACCTGGTACGAACTCGACCCGACCGACGCGGGCACGAAGGCGGCCGGGTTCGCCCTGGTGACGGTGGTGTTCCGCCCGATCGGCGGCTGGCTCTCGGACCGCCTGCACCCGGCGCTGGTGACGGCCGCCGCGCTCGGGGTGGTGGCCCTCCTCGCGATCGTGCAGGCCTTCGACCCGCCCCTGGACCCGGGCGGCACCACGGCCCTGCTCCTCATGGCCGCCGGTCTCGGCACGGCCAGCGGCTCCGTCTTCGCCCTGGTCTCCCAGGTCACCCCCCAGGCCAAGGTCGGCAGCGTGACCGGCATCGTCGGCGCGATGGGCGGCCTCGGCGGCTTCCTGCCGCCGCTGGTGATGGGCGCGATCTACAGCGCGAAGGGCTCGTACTCGATCGGGTTCATGCTGCTGTCGGACCTGGCGCTGGCGGGGTGCGTGTACGCGTACGGGCGGATGCGGGGGATCCGCCGGGACGAGGACCCGGACCCGTCACCGGAGAAGGCGGCGGCGACCAGCCGGTGACGGCTCCCGGGCGGGCGGGCGTCCCGGCAGAATGGGCGCCGTGACCTTCGAAGGAGTCCGACCGGTGAGTGCGCTCTTCCCGCCCTGAAGGAACCGTCCGACCGGCCCGCCCTGCGCTTCGGCGCCGACGGGCTGACCTACGGCGAACTGGCCCGCGCCGCGGGGCCCTGGCGGTACGGCTCAAGGGGCCGGGCGCGTCGCCGTCTGGGCGACGCCCACCGCCCGCACGGCCGTCGCCGTCGTCGCGGCCCTGCTCGCCGGCGTGCCGGCCGTACCGCTGAATCCGCGCACCGGCGAGCGGGAGCTGGCGCACATCCTCGGGGACAGCGAGCCCGACGTGGTGCTCGCGGGGCCGGGGACGAGCTGCCGGTGTCGCTGCCCCGGATCGACGTGGAGCTCACCGGGCCGGAGGCGCCCGTCCCGGCCCCCGTGGACCCGGAGTCGCCCGCCCTGGTCGTCTACACCTCCGGGACCACCGGCCCCCCGAAGGGCGTCCTCCTCTCGCACCGGGCCGTCGCCGCGTCCCTCGACGCGCTGGCGGAGGCCTGGTCCTGGACGGCGGACGACGTGCTGGTGCACGCGCTGCCGCTGTTCCACGTCCACGGGCTCGTCCTCGGGGTCCTGGGGCCGCTGCGCCGGGGCGGGAGGTGCGGCACCTGGGCGCGTTCTCGGTGGACGGGGTCGCGCGGGAGCTGAGCGGCGGCGGGACGGTGCTGTTCGGCGTACCGACGATGTACCACCGGATCGCCGACGCCCTGGACGACGCCCGGCTGAGGGAGGCCCTGGCCGGTGCCCGGCTGCTGGTCTCCGGGTCCGCCGCGCTGCCCGTGCACGACCACGAGCGGATCGCGGCGGCGACGGGCCGGACCGTCGTGGAGCGGTACGGGATGACCGAGACCCTCATGAACACCAGCGTGCGGCCCGGCGGCGAGCCCCGCCCCGGGACCGTCGGCACCCCTCGCGGGCGTGGAGCTGCGGCTCGTGGACGAGGACGGCTCCGCGATCGGGGAACTCGACGGGGAGACCGTCGGCGAGGTGCAGGTGCGCGGCCCGAACCTCTTCTCCGGCTACCTCAACCGGCCGGAGGCGACGGCGGCGGCCTTCGACGGCGGCTGGTTCCGCACCGGCGACATGGCGGTCCGCGAGGCGGACGGCACGGTGCGCCTGGTGGGCCGGAAGGCCACGGACCTGATCAAGAGCGGCGGCTACAAGATCGGCGCGGGCGAGATCGAGAACGCGCTGCTCGACCACCCCGGCGTCCGGGAGGCGGCCGTCACGGGCGAGCCCGATCCGGACCTGGGCGAGCGGATCGTGGCCTGGGTGGTGCCGCGGGACGGGGAGAAGCCGCCCTCGGAGGCGGACCTCGCCGACCACGTGGCCGGGCTGCTCGCCCCGCACAAGCGTCCCCGGGTGGTCCGCTACCTCGACGCCCTCCCCCGCAACGACATGGGCAAGGTGCTGAAGAAGGCGCTGCCGACGGCCGGTTGAGCGGACGGCGGAGGCCGGGCCCCCCGAAGGAGGGGCCCGGCCGTCCGCGTCCTACTTCACGCCGACCGCGCGGATCAGCTCCTGCGTGACGGAGCCGCCCCGGTCGTCGCTCGCCCCGGCCCGCAGCGAGACCGAGCCCGCGCCGGACGGGATCCGCAGCTCACCGGTCCAGGAGGCGCCCCGCGGGGACTTCTTGAGGGCGACCTTCGTCCAGGTCGCGCCCTCGTCGTAGGAGACCTCCAGGGTGCCGGTCCCGATGGTGCCGGTGCCGGCCGCGCCCTTCACGTACTCGGCGGAGATCCCGACGGGCAGCCGCCGGCCGGCGCGGACGTCGCCGTCGAGGTCGGTGGCCACGTCGAAGCCGAGGTTGAGCAGGGGCAGGTAGGTGACCCGGTCGGACGGGGTCTCGGCGGAGCGGAACGTCCACTCGCTGTGGCCCTTGGTGCCGAGCCGCCAGCGGTCCGCGTCGAGCGCGGTGTCGGTGACGACCCGGTACGCGGCCTCCGCCGCCGGGGCGTCCCAGGCGTAGGCGCCGGAGCTCTTCCTGCGGTCGACGCGGACGCCGTCGACGTACACCTCGGTGTACTGGGTCATGGTGGCGTCGTTCCACACGTCGCCGAAGCCGGTGTGGTCGCCGCCGGAGTCGCCCCAGCCGGGGGTGTTGAAGCGGAGCTGGTTGCCGGTGCGCTGCTGGCCCCAGCCGAGGCCGGTGCCCAGCCAGGGGTGCCAGACGGGGCCGAACCAGTCGAGGTCGGCGCGGCTGCCGCCCCGGTACACGGACTGGCCGCCGCGCTCCTCCAGGGACTCGCCGAGGTCGACGGACTCGTGCCAGCGCTGGCCGGTGCCGGTGGAGACGTACTCGGTGCGCTCGGCCGGGAAGGCGATCCACTCCTTGAAGCCGAAGCCGACGCGGAAGGTGTCGGTGAGGGAGTAGCGGAACTCGCCGCCGAGTTCCTTCCGCTTCGTGGGCATGCGGAACGTGGAGTGGATCGTGGCGAGTTCGTCCTCGTCGGGGCGGAGGACCAGGTCCGTGCCGATGGCGCCGGGGTGCCCCTCGGAGAGGTCGTAGGTGTACGGGGTGAAGCGGGTGCCGGTCAGGTCGAGGCGCAGGCCGCGGGCCGCGCCGGCGGCGAGGCGGTTCGCGTCGGCGGTGTTCACGGTGGCGACGGCGAGCGGCCGGTCCTCGTAGGCGGCGGTGCCGAACCAGTCCATCAGGCGGCCGGGCCGGTCGTCGGTGACGAACAGGGCCTCGGCTCCGGCGTCCTGGGCGGTCTGGGCGAGCCCCGTCGGGTCGGCGCCCTCGGCGAGCCGGACGAGGACGGCCTTGCCGGTGACGTCCTTGCCGGTGTACTCGGCGGGGTGCCGGTGCCCGCGTCGACGAGGCCGAGGCGGTGGCGGCCCTCCAGGAGGGCCGTGCCGGCCTGCGGGGTGGCGTCGGAGAGGCGGACGCCGTCGACGGCCGCCTCCAGGAGCGGCTTGCCCAGGCGCCACACGGTCCGGTACTCGAAGGTGCCGGTGGCGGGCTTCCGGGTGGGCGCGGCGAAGATCGAGTCGTACCTCGGCGGGACCTGGACGGCTCCGCCGTAGGAGGCGCCGTTCGCCTCGCGGTCGAACTCCATGAGGAGCTGGCGGGTCTCGGTGCGCTTCTCGACCTCGGCGCGGATCTCGCGGAGCTTCCGGCCGTCGAGGGTGATCTCGCGGTCGCGGTCGAGGGCGATCTCGGGTTCGGTGAGGAAGCCGAGGCCGAGGGAGTCCCGGCCGTGGGAGCCGCGGACGTCGAGGAAGGTGTCGACGGTGTACGTGCCGGGCTTGAGGCGCAGCCGAAGGGTGCCGGACTCGTCGACGGGGGCGGTGAAGGGGTCGGTGTCCCCCATCAGCCGCTGCACGTCCAGGTAGGCGGGGGCGGGGGCGCCGTCGCGGTCCTTGACGTGGACGGTGAGCGTGTAGCGCTCCTCCTCCTTGACCAGGCCGAGCGCGGTGTGCGCGACGGGCGTCCCGCCCGCGGTGGCGGTGATCCGGCCGGAGGAGACGCCGACGGGGGCCTTGGTGCCGTCTCCGGTGACGGTGGTGGAGGCGGTGCCGTGGGCGGGGACGGTGAGGGCGGTGTCGGCGAGGGTCGCGACGCCTGGGGCACGCCCTCGACGGCGAGGGCCAGGTCGACCGGGCTGTCGGAGGAGTTGGTGTACGTGACGGTCCTGGTGACCGGCTTGTTCGCCTCGTACGGCCAGGAGGTGAAGCCGAGGTCGGCGGAGCCGGTGGCGGTGACGTCCGCGGCGATCGCGGCGGCCACGTCGACGCGGCCGGAGCCGAGTTCGTACGCGGTGGCGTCGAGGGTCTTCGAGGAGGACATCAGCGCGTTCTTCAACTGGGCGCCGGTCCAGTCGGGTGCTCTCGGCGAGCAGCGCGGCGACGCCGGCGACGTGCGGGGTCGCCATCGAGGTGCCGCTCATGCTCGTGTAGGGGCCGCTGCCGGGGACGAGCCGGGAGCGGGCCGCGAGGATGTCCACGCCGGGTGCCGACACGTCGGGCTTGAGTGCCTGGTCGCCGTATCGGGGCCCTGGCTGGTGAAGTAGGCGGCGCGGTCGGCGGAGTCGACGGCGCCGACGGTGAGCGCGGAGTCGGCGGCGCCGGGCGAGCCGATGGAGCCGGGGTAGCCGGAGTTCCCGGCGGCGATGACGAAGAGGGCGCCGGTCTCGGCGGAGAGGGCGTCGACGGCCCGTGCCATCGGGTCGGTGCCGTCGCTGGGTTCGGTGGAGCCGAGGCTCATCGAGACGATCTTCGCGTCGACGTCCCGGGCGGCCCACTCCATGCCCGCGATGATCTGCGACTCGGTGCCGGTGCCCTGGTCGCTGAGGACCTTGCCGACGGCGAGGGTCGCGCCGGGGGCGACGCCCTTCTCCTTGCCGTCGCTCGCGGCTCCGGAGCCGCCGACGGTGGAGGTGACGTGGGTGCCGTGCCCGGCGCGGTCGGCGACCTCCTGGCCCTCGATGAAGGACTTGGTCGCGGAGATCCGGCCCGCGAGGTCGGGGTGGCCGAGGTCGGCGCCGGTGTCGAGGACGGCGACCTTGACGCCCTTGCCTGTGAGCCCGGCCTCCCAGGCCTTCGGGGTGCCGATCTGGGCGTTGGACTCGGCCATGGCGGCCTTCACGCGGCCGTCGAGCCAGACCTTGGCGGGGGCGGCGGCGCGGGCGGTGGAGCGCGCGGTGAAGCCCTTCCAGAAGGCGGCGGGGTCGGTGGCGGTGACGGCGGCGCCGCCGATGCTGGGCAGGGCGCGGACGGTCTCGGTGCCGCGCGGGGCGGCGGCGGTGGCGGTGCGGGCGCCCTCGGCTCCGTACGTGACGATCAGCGGGAGTTCACCGGTGACGCCCTGCTCGACGAGGCCGGTGACGTCGAAGAGGCGGGGGTCGAGCGCGCCGGAGGCCAGGTAGGGGCGGGCCTCGTCGGGGACGACGGTGACGCGGCCGTTCACGGTCCGGCTGCGGATCGCGCCGGTGGCGCCCTTCGCCCGGTCGACGGTGACGGTGCTCGCGCCGTCGCCGAGGTCGGTGAGGGTGACGCGGTCGCCGGTGACGAGGGTGACGGTGTGGCGGGTCGCGGACGCCTTGAAGGTGTCCGGGACGGCGGGGCGGGGTCCGCGCGGCGGCGGCCTGCCCGGCCGTGAGCAGCGCGAGGGAGAGGCCCGCGGCGAGCAGCGCGGCCCTCCCTCTGTCGAAGGGCGTGGTCCTCGGCGTCATCGTTCGGACTCCTCGCGGACCCGGGGTCGGGGTGTGCCGGGTCCGCGAGGAGTCTTGGCCCGTGGGGCGGGAGTTGACCCCTGTCACTCCTGGCGGTTATGTGCCGTGGCGGTCAACCGCCAGGAGGAGAAGGGACGTTGGCGGAGAATGCTCACGGAGTCGGGTCGAGGGCGTCATAGCGGCGGAATCCGCGCGCGTACAGGGCGAGGATGCCGATGGCCAGGACGCAGGCGATCCCGCCGCCGGTGATGGCGACCGCCGGGGAGGTGAGGCCGGCGACGGAGCCCGCGAGAAAGTCGCCGAGCCGGGGCCCGCCCGCGACGACCACGATGAAGACGCCCTGGAGCCGGCCGCGCATCTCGTCCGGGGCGGCGACCTGCATCATCGTGTTCCGGAAGATCATCGAGACGGTGTCGGAGTAGCCGGCGAGGGCGAGCAGGAGCAGTCCGAGCCAGAGGTTCCGGGTCAGTCCGAAGACGGCGATGGCGGTGCCCCAGCAGGCGACGGCGAGGAGGATCGCCTGCCCGTGGTGGCGGATGCGGCCCTGCCAGCCGGAGAGGACCCCGCCGAGGAGCGCCCCGAACGCGGGCGCGGCGGCGAGGAGTCCGGTGGTCTTCGCGTCGCCGCCGTACCAGAGGACGGCGACGGCCGGGAACAGGGCGCGGGGGTGGGCGAGGATCATCGCGCAGAAGTCCGAGAAGAACGTCATGCGCAGGTTGGGGCGGGTGGCGAGGAACCGCAGTCCGTCGAGGACGGAGGCCCGCTTGCTCCCGGTCCGCTCCGGGAGCATGGACGGCAGCCGCCACATGGCGTACAGGCCGGCGGTGAAGGCGACGGCGTCCACGAGGTACGCGGCCTGGTAGCCGGCGAGTCCCACGATCAGGCCGCCGAGGCTCGGTCCGACGAGCGTGCCGAAGGTCATGACCATCGAGTTGAGCGCGTTGGCGGCGCGCAGCTGCTCGGGCGGCAGGAGCCGGGGGATCATCGCGGAGCGCGCGGGCGCGTTGAGGGCGGTGCACACGGCCTGGAGGGCGACGATCCCGTAGAGGAACCAGACGTGGTGGAAGCCGGCGAGCGCGGCGCCGGCGAGGGCGATGGAGAGCGCGGCGGAGCCGCCGGCGCTGGCGAGGCCGAGCTTGCGGCGGTCGACGGTGTCGGCGATGGCGCCGCCGTACAGGCCGAAGACGACGAGCGGGACGAGGGCGAAGAGGCCGACGAGTCCGACGGAGAAGGGCGAGCGGGTGATGTCGTAGACCTGGAGGAGACCGCGAGCGCGGTCATGCCCTGCCCGACCCAGGAGACGGTGTTCCCGAACCAGAGGCGTCGATAGTGCGCGGAGGTGCGCAGCGGGGTGAGGTCGGCGAGGAGCTTGCGGCGGTCCTGCTCCGGCTCCCGCTCCTGTTCCCGGCTGTCCTGGGTGGCGGTCACGCGACGTCGTACCGCAGCTCGGGGCGCTCCCAGTGGATGCGTCCGGTGGGCGGCACGGTGCCGGTGCGGACGGCGCCGGTCCGCAGGTAGAACTGCTCGGCGGGCGGGTGCGCGACGACCCGCACGGAGGCGAGTCCGGCGGCCCTGGCCTGCTCGGTCATGTGCTCCATGAGGAGCCGGCCTATGCCGAGTCCCTGGGCGGCGTCGGCGACGAAGGCGAGGTCGAGTTCGGCCTCGTCGAGGAGGAGCGCGTAGAAGCCGAGGACACGGCCGCCGTCGCTGTCGTCGACGGCGACGTGGACGGGTGGTGCTCGATGTACGGGCCGCCGACCTGGTAGCCCTCGACCATGGCGGCGTAGTCGCCCCGGTAGGCCCCTGAGGTCCGGACGAGCCGGGTGAGCCGTTTGGAGTCGTCGGCGGTGGCGCGCCGGATGCTGATGTCGGACATGGATTGAGTATAGGGCGAGATCCCTACTCGCTCCTTACAATTTAATGAACGCGACACAGCGGCCCTACCGCTGTGCGAGCCGCATCGGCTGCGGCCCCGGGGAGAGGACGATGCGCGGGACCGGGCGGGGCGGGCGCGGGGAGACCGGGGTGAGCCGCCAGCGCGAGGCGATCGCGGCGAGCGCGAGGGTGGCCTCGGCCGTGCCGAACATCTCGCCGACGCACTGGTGGCGCCGAGCCCGAACGGCAGCCAGGCGTCCCTCGGCACGCCCCCGCCGCCCACCGGCCGGGGTCGAAGCGCGCCGGGTCGGGAAGAGCTCCCGGCGCCGGTGGAGCAGATAGAGGCAGCAGATGACGACGGAGCCGGGCGGCAGCGTCCGCCCGGCCAGCTCGGTGGCGCGGGTGGCAGTGCGGGTGATCGCCCAGGCCGGCGGGTAGAGGCGGATCCCCCACAACGGCCGGTCACGCGGCAGGGGTTGCCGCAGGAGTTCGGCGGCGGCCGTCAACAGGTCGGCGCCTCCCGGTCGCCCGTAGGGGTGAAGATCGGGATCGAAGCCGGGGTCGGGCTCCCGGCGCGGGCACCCCGGTCCGCCCGCGAGCCGGTGGGCGAGCTCCGGGAGCAGGCCGATGCGGTGCCTCAGGTGGTCCAACGCCCTTGCGCGGGAGGGTGGTTCACCCTCGAAGACGATCAGCCCGCCGAGGTGGAGGGCGGAGTCCGCCGCGTGCGGCGCCGCCACGTCGAGGGAGAGCCGGTCGAGCACCGCGAGCGGCACCGCGGGGGAGGATCGCATCGGATCTGAAGATCGCACAGCCCGCTACGATACGTCATCATGCAATCGCAATGCGTGACGGCCGCCGTGACGGACGGCATGCCTCCCACCCCTCCCGACTTCCTCGACGACGAGGTCGTGGCGGCCTGGACGGCCTCCGGAGCCCCCCTCGTCGACCTCCTCCGGCGGGCGCACACCCCGGCCGGCTGACCGGATTCCGCCGGGGCGGCCGGGCGGCGGTCCTGGTCACGGAGCCCCGGCACGTGCACCGGGTGCTCGGCGTCGGCGGCGACCGGTACGTGAAGCGGTCGCACCGGGCGAGGCCCCTGCTCGGCGACGGCATGATCACCGCCACCGGCGAGGCCTGGCGGTCCCAGCGCAGGCTCCTCCAGGCCCTGTTCACCGGCCGGGGCGTCCAGCGCTGGGAACACCACATCGCGGGGGCGACGGCCCGCGTCGTCGACCGCTGGGCGGAGCGGGCCCGCCGGGGCGAGCCGACGGACATCGCCGAGGACGCGCAGTTCTTCACCGTCGACACCATCTGGCGCTCGCTCACCGGCCGGCCCCTGGACCGGGAGACGTACCTCGACCTGGCGGCCGTGCAGGACATCGTCGCCGCGCTCCCCCGATGTGGGCGGCGCGGGCACGCTGCCCCGGCGGCGGAGGCGGCGCTCGGCGCGCTCGACGAGCGGATGTTCCGGGCGCTCGCCGACGCCCGGGTCCGCCACCGGGCGGACGGCGCCGGGACCAGCGTCCTGGACCGGCTGCTCGACGCGGCCGGGACGGATCCCGCGTACACGGACCGGCTGATCCGCGACGAGCTCGTCACCCTGCTCGTCGCCGGATACGAGAGCAGCGCCCGCACGCTGACCTGGGCGTTCGTCCTGCTCGCCGCGCACCCGGAGGTCATGGAGCGGGCCTCGGACGACGCGCGGGCGGTCGAGGCGGTGCTCTGCGAGACGCTGCGGCTCTACCCGACGGGCTGGCTGCTGCCCCGGCACAGCCCGGCGGACGAGACCCTCGACGGCTGGGCGGTCCCCGCCGGCACGGACCTCCTCGTCTGCCCGTACCTCACCCACCGCGACCCGGAGGTGTGGCCCGACCCCGAGGCCTTCGACCCCGGCCGCTTCCCGGCCCGCTCGCCGCTGCCGCCCGGCGCGTACCTCCCCTTCGGCATCGGGCCCCGGGCCTGCCTCGGCACCCGCTTCGCGATGCGGGAGATGGAGGTGCTGCTCGGCGCGCTGCTCGCCCGGTTCCGGGTGGAGACGACCGGACCGGCGGGCGAGCCCGTCTTCGGCATCAACCTGCGCCCGGCGGGCCCCTGCGCGCCCGCGTCCACGCGCGCGCGTGAACGCGCCCGCCCCGACCCGTACGACTCCCCGGGCGCGCCGCCGAGCGCGTCGACTACGTCGACCCCGGGACCGGGTGGTGACCCAGGGCCGACGGGCCGCCGGTCCCCCTCCGGACTGCTCCGCCGGTACGCGGCGACCGTCTGCACCGACCACGCCGGCCGGGTCCTGCTCTACCGGCGGACCGCCGCCGCCCCGGCCTACCCGGACCACTACGACGTCCTGGTCGGCGGGGCGGTCCGCAGCGGCGAGGAGTACCGCGCGGCCGCGCTCCGGGAGCTCCGCGAGGAGCTGGGCTGGGAGCGGGCGCCCGGCCTCGCCGAGGCGTACCGGATCCGCGTCGACGATCCGCACGGCGCCTGCTTCCTGACGGTCCACCGCTGGACGGCGGACCGCGCGCCCCGGCCCGACCCCGGGAGATCGCCTGGTGCGGCTTCGTCGCGCCCCTCGCCGTCCTGACCGGCGGCTACACCCCGCTGGTCCCGGCCGGCGCGGAGGCCCTGCGGCGCCTGTTCCCGCTCTGACGCCCGGCGCCTCCCTCCCCCCTCTCTCTCACGACACCGCCGAAGGACACCACCCATGACGTACCCCGCGCTGCCCTTACCCGGTGCCTCCCTCGCCGTCCCCGGCCCCGGCCGGCGCCCCTGCCAGAGCCGAGCGGCTCGACCGGGCGCGGGCCCGGCTCGCCACCCGGCTGGTCGCGGCAGCCGGGCCCGACGGGCTGCTCCGGGCCCCGTGCGACAGCCGGATCCTGGAATCCGCCCTGGCCCTGCGGCTGCTCACGGTGACGGGCGTGGACCCGGACGCCCAGGAGCGGCTGACCCGCCGCCTGAAGACGGCCGTCGACGAGGGCGCCCCGACCCCGTGCAGGAGGCGCGGCCCGCGCCGCCCTCGGCGAGTACGTGGACGGGCGGGGCGCGCTCGCCCGGCTGCTCGGCGGCTTCGACCACTTCACCGCCGGGCGCAAGCGGCTGATGTTCCAGACGCTCCTGGCGGAGCTGGGCGCCCACCCTTCCCGTACTCCCCTCCCCGAGTCCCTCTTCGAGGCGCGCGGCCAACAGCGCTGGCTGGTCACGGAGATGGCCGCCCTCAAGGTGCTGCACGCCCACGGGACCGGTGCGCCGGGGCTCGTCACGGAGGAGGACTGGCGGGCGCTCGAACCCTGCTCGCTCCCCGGCCCGCCCCGTACGGCAACCATCTCGCCCGGATCATGGCCCTGCTGGCGCTGCGGTTCCGCCCCGGTACGCGGCGGCCGTCCGGGCGCGGGCGCGGAGCTGCGCGGGTGGCTCCGGGAGGACGGCGGGCTGCCGTTCATCACGGGCATGGACGTGTTCGCGACGGCGACCGGCGGGCTGGCCCTGGCGGCGCGGGCGCCCCGGGCACACCCTGCGGGCCCTCGCGACGGCCCTGGCGGAGCGCCGGAACGCGGACGGCGGCTGGGGGTTCGACCGGGGCGTCGGGCAGAGCGACGTGGACGACACCTCGTACTGCGTGGAGTTCCTGCGGGCGACGGACCCGGGGCTCTTCGGCGCGGAGGTGGCGGCGGGCGAGCGGTACCTGCTGGCCCGGCAGGGCGCGGACGGCGGGTTCCCGACCTTCGAGCGCGGCACCGCCTCCGAGGTGGCGATAACGGCGGCGGCCGTGAACGCGCTGGCCCCGAGCCCGCGCACCGGTGGGCGGTGGAGGCCGCGGTGCGGTTCGTGACGGCCCGGTCGGAGGCCGCGGGGCCGTTCGAGCGGAGCTGGAGCCTCAACGAGAGCAACGCCCTGTTCCGCGCGGTCCTCGCCCATGACTCCTTCCTGGCCGCGGTGCCCGGCCGCCCGGACCGGGCCGAGGTGCTCCGGGCCCGGACGCGGGCCGTGGCGCGGCTGGTCGACACGCAGAACGCGGACGGCGGCTGGGGCACGTGCCGTCCGATCCGAGCGACCCGATCAGCACGGCGTACGCCCTGATCGCCGTCGCCCGGACCCCGACCGTGCCGTCCGCCCGGGGTGCGACCGGGCGGGCGGTACGCCACCTCCTGGAGCGGCAGCGGCCGGACGGCGGCTTCGTCTCCCGCCCCGACCAGGCCGCCCCCGGCCGCTCGCGTACCACGTGCCGCTCCTGACGGACGTGTGCGTGCTGCTCGGCCTGAACCACGCGCGCGCGTACGCCGCCCCTCTCCTCCCGGGGAACGCCCACGGCCTTCGACGAACTGAAGACCCCGCTCGTCGAGCTGGGCCTGGACCCGGCGGACGGGCTGCGGCCGTTCGACCGGGACCGGGAGGGTTTCGTGAGGGCGGAGGGCGCCGGGTTCCTCGTCCTGGAGCGCCCGCCTGTCAGGTACCGGCCGCGCAGGAGGCGAGGTCGTCGGGGTCGAGGCCGCCGAGCCGGGCGGTCAGCGCGTCGAGCCGGGCCCGCAGCGCGACGATCTCGCCGAGCTCCAGGCCGGTCGCGGCGGCGATCCGGCGCGGCACGCCGAGGGCCTTCCCGCGCAGGGCGGTCCCCTCGGCGGTGAGGCGGACGGTGACGGACCGCTCGTCCTCGGGGCTGCGGCGGCGCTCGACGTGTCCGGCCGCCTCCAGCCGCTTGAGCAGCGGCGACAGGGTCCCGGAGTCGAGCCGCAGCCGCTCACCGATGCCCTTCACGGGCAGCTCGCCGTGCTCCCAGAGCACGAGCATGACGAGGTACTGGGGGTAGGTGAGCCCGAGCTCCTTGAGGGCCTCGCGGTAGACGCCGTTGAAGGCGCGGGTCGCCGCGTGCAGCGAGAAGCAGATCTGGTGGTCGAGCCGGAGGAATTCCTCGTCCGGGACGGTGTCGAGCGTCTCCATGGCTCCAGGATACGCGAGGCCCCTCACACGCGATTGAGTTGTGCACAACTGAATCGTGCGCTACAAATGGAGGGCCACCGCATCCCGCACCACGACAGGACGGAAGAACCCCATGGACGCGATCTACACCGCCGTCGCCACCGCCAACGGCCGCGAGGGCCGCGCCGTCAGCTCCGACGGCCGCCTCGACCTCCCCCTCGCCCACCCGCAGGCCCTCGGCGGCAACGGTCAGGGCACCAACCCGGAGCAGCTCTTCGCCGCCGGGTACGCGGCCTGCTTCGCCAGCGCCATGGGCGTGGTCGCCCGCCAGGAGCGGATCGACGTCTCCGAGGCCTCCGTCACCGCCGAGGTCTCCATCGGCAAGGACCCGGCGGACGGCGGCTTCGGCCTCTCGGTCGTGATGCGCGCCGAGTTCCCCGAGCACCTCCAGGGCGAGGCGGGCCTCGCCCTCCTGAAGAAGACGCACGCCTTCTGCCCCTACTCGAAGGCCACCCGCGGCAACATCGAGGTCGAGCTCGTCGTCGAGTAGTTTTCTGTTGGTTCCTGCACGCCCCTGAGGGTCAATGACCTTTCAGGGGCGTTCGGTTGTGAGTTTTCACGTTCGGGCACGGGGGATTCGTCTGCCGTACGGCGGGCAGTCATGGGACGGCCGCCCGGCGGTGGTCCTCGGGCGCTCTCCTTGGGGCGCTCGTCGGCCGCCCCACCGGCCGCCGGACCCGCACCCCCACCGCACGTACTCACCACCGGAGGACAACTCCCCCATGGCCGACCTCAATCGCCGCCGGTTCCTTCAGCTGACCGGCGGCGCCGCCGCGTTCACGATGCTCTCGGAGAGCATCGCCCGCGCCGCCTCGATCCCCGCGCAGGGCTCCACCGGAACGATCCAGGACATCGACCACATCGTCGTCCTGATGCAGGAGAATCGTTCCTTCGACCACTATTTCGGGGCGATGAAGGGCGTACGGGGCTTCGGCGACCCGCGCCCGGTGACCCTGCCCAGCGGGAAGTCGGTCTGGAACCAGGAGGACAACGTCGGGAACGTCACGCTGCCCTTCCGGCCGAGCAGCGACAAGCTGGGCATGGAGTACCTCCAGGGCCTCAACCACGACTGGGCGGGCGGCCAGAGCGCCTTCAACAAGGGCAGGTACAACAACTGGATCCCGGCCAAGACCAAGGCCACCATGGCGCACCTCACCCGTGAGGACATCCCGTTCCACTACGCGCTCGCCGACGCCTTCACCATCTGCGACGCGTACCACTGCTCGTTCATCGGCGCGACCGACCCCAACCGCTACTACATGTGGACCGGCTACGTCGGCAACGACGGCACGGGCGGTGGCCCCGTCCTCAACAACGCCGAGGCGGGCTACGGCTGGACGACCTACCCGGAGCGCCTGGAGGCGGCCGGGGTCTCCTGGAGGATCTACCAGGACATCGGCGACGGCCTGAACGCGGGCGGGTCCTGGGGCTGGATCAACGACGCCTTCCGCGGCAACTACGGCGACAACTCGCTCCTCTACTTCAACAGCTACCGCAACGCGCAGCCGGGCAGCCCGCTGTACGAGAAGGCCCGCACGGGCACGAACGCCAAGGCCGGCGAGGGCTACTTCGACAGGCTCCGCGCCGACGTCCAGGCGGGCACCCTCCCCCAGATCTCCTGGATCGCCGCCCCCGAGGCCTTCTCCGAGCACGCCAACTGGCCCGCGAACTACGGCGCCTGGTACATCGCGCAGGTCCTGGACGCGCTGACCTCGAACCCGGACGTGTGGGCCCGTACCGCCCTGTTCATCACGTACGACGAGAACGACGGCTTCTTCGACCACGTGGTCCCGCCGTACGCCCCCGGCTCGGCGGCGCAGGGCCTGTCGACGGCCCCGACCGCCCTCGACTACTTCGGCGGCAAGACGGGTTACGCGGCCGGCCCCTACGGCCTGGGCCCCCGCGTCCCGATGATCGTCGTCTCCCCTGGTCCAAGGGCGGCTACACCTGCTCGGAGACCTTCGACCACACCTCGGTGATCCGCTTCATGGAGAGCCGCTTCGGCGTGCGGGAGCCCAACATCTCCCCTGGCGCCGCGCGATCTGCGGCGACCTGACCTCGGCGTTCGACTTCTCGCGGACGGACGCGCAGCCCGCGCCGCTCCCGTCGACGGCCGGCTACTACCCGCCGGACAAGAACCGCCACCCCGACTTCCCGGCCACCGCCCCGGCCGTCGGCACGATGCCCCGCCAGGAGCCGGGCGCCAAGCCCACCCGCCCGCTGAAGTACGCCCCCTACGTGGACGGCGCGGCGGACGTGACGGCCGGCACCTACCGCCTCGCCTTCAGCGGCGGCCCGACGGCCGGCGCCCAGTTCTACGTGACCTCGGCCAACCGCACGGACGTCCCCTGGACGTACACGGCGGAGGCGGGCAAGTCGATCGCGGACACCTGGAACACCAAGTACTCCAAGGGCGTCACCGACCTCACGGTCCACGGCCCCAACGGCTTCCTCCGCCGCTTCCGCTCCCCCGGCAAGACGGCGGTCCCGGAGGTGGCGGCCCGCCACAACGCGGGCACGGGCACCCTGGACCTCACGTTCACGAACGCGGGCACCACCGCCACCGTGACCGTCACCGACGCCTACGGCGGCTCCCCACGACCCTCTCGGTCGCCAAGGGCGCCACCGTCACCCACACCGTCACCCCGGCCACCGGCCACCGCTGGTACGACGTGACGATCACGAGCCCGGCGAGCGCGGACTACCTCCGCCGTCTCGCGGGCCACATCGAGACGGGCGCCCCGGACGTCTCGGACCCGGGCATCCTGACCTACTAGGAAAAGACGAAGGGGCGGACGAGTACGAGGACCCGTCCGCCCCTTCGGCGTGCCGCCGGCCCGCTATCGACCGGATTCCGGGTCGGCCGACGTGCGCGTGTAATGGCACGGGTAGGAATAGGGGTCCCCCCCGTCCGCCTCGACGCTCCCGTTCATCCGCAGCTTTCCCCGCACCAGGGTGAACGACAGGGTCTGGTGGTCGTTCCGACCGTCGAAACGAAGCACCAGATAGGGCGGCAGACCGGGATCGTCATTCACCGCGTGCCATTTCCCGTCGGCCGAAAGACGCGTCACCTTCGCGTCCGGAACGGGGCCGTCCCACGCGATCGGGACGTCCTTTCCGGAAAACCCGTAGTCGTCGCGGAGCCGGAGAACCGGCGAACCGCATTCCGGGTCCCCGTCCCACCGGCCGACCAGTTCGGAATGCCGCACGGCCTTCGGGAGGACCGGGGCGGGCGCGCCCGGCCCGCAGGCCGTCGCGGCGAGCACCGTCACAACGGCCGTCGCGAGACCTGCGCCGATGCGAAATACGTCGAGCTTCATGCCGTCTGCTTCCAGTCGTTCCAGCGGTGGGCCGCCCCGGGGATTTCCCGGGGCGGCCCACCGTTTTTCAAGCCGCCATCAGAAGAGGCTGCCCAGCCAGCTCGTCACGGTGTCCAGGAATCCACCCGAATCGTTCGACGAGGAGGAAGAGGACGACGAGGACGAGGACTGCGACGGAGCCTTGGGGTCGTCGAGGTCGACCGTCTCCGTCCACGTGATGTCCTGCGACTTCGTGCTGAAGCGCCCCGTATCGTAATACGAGTTCAGCGGCTTCGCGATGTTCTCGCTCCACCAGTCGCTGTACCCGCCGAGTTCCGGGGCGATGTGCGTCCCGGAATTCATGGTGCTGTCGTTCGACACGTGGAACTGAATGGTCGCCGTGCCCGCCTCCTTGTCGACGGACTTGACCGTGTAGTCCATGTTGTAGGACCCCAGGAACGCCGCGGACATGTTCGACGTGAAGTCCATGAAGACGGTCTTGGAGTTCAGCGAATGGTTCAGGCCGTTGTTGTAGACGACCCCCGTGTCCTTGTCCGTGTACTGGGAGACCTTGGCGCCCAGGTTGTAGTTTCCGCCGTTGACGTTGTCGGCCGCGATCTCGCGCACCCGCTGGACGTGGTAGTGGTCCATGAGCGACTGCGTGAAGGCGTCGTTCCCGCCGAAGTCCCGGTGCTTGGGACCGGTGCCGGAGACCCATTCGAAGCCCAGGTCCACGCCGTTGGGGTTGCCGGGGGTGCCGAAGCATCCGGGGCAGTGCTCGCGGAGGAGCGGCTCGGCGGCGATCACGGGGCTGGCGAGCGTGTCGGCGACCGTCTCGACGGTGCCGACCCAGGCGGAGGCGAAGTGGTCGTCCCAGGGGCAGAAGGCGCCCCCCTCGCACCAGTTGTGGCCGTCGATCTCGACGCTGCTGATCGGGTTGCCGCCGGTGAAGGCGTAGCGGTTCCCCGTGAAGGGGTCCGATCCGAGCCGCATGTCGGCGAGGGCGCCGTTGTACATGTCCCGGCTGGTGAAGCGGTTCAGGCCGGGGCTGTAGTCGCGGAAGCCCATGTCGTAGGTGCCGCTGGCGGCGTCCCAGCGCTTGGCGCTGAAGCGGTAGGGGTTGTAGGCCTCCTTGTCGGGCTGGGCGGTGTCCGGCTTGTCGATGCCGGTGAACTCGGCGTCGTTGTTGTTGCCGTAGGCCGTGTAGCCGTAGGTGGACTTGGTGTCACCGCTGGTGTCGGTGAGGGTCTCGACGTCGGTGTGGCCGTTGTAGCCGTAGACGCCGAGCTCCTCGGAGCCGTCGGTGTTCTTCTTCAGCTGCGTCAGGCGCTCGCCCCACGGGCTGTACTGGTAGGACTTGGTGACCGAACCGGCGACAGCCTCGTTCAGGACCTCGCTGGAGGTGCCGAGGTAGTTGAAGTCGGTGGTCTTGCCGGCCTCCGTCTTGGACGCCGTGCGGTCCAGCGGGTCGAAGACGTAGGTGGTGGTCTTCGTCGTGACCCCGTCGGTCTGCAGCTTGGCGTTCTTGACCACGTGGTCGAAGCCGTCGTAGTCCCGGTCCTCGACCACCTTGCCGCCCGCGACGACCGTGTCCAGCCGGCCGTACGGGTCGTAGTTGTAGTTGTTGGTGGCCGCGCCGACGCTGGAGCTGAGGAGCCGGTTGCGGTCGTAGGTGTAGTCGGTCGTGACGTTCTTGATCGTCTGGGTCACGACGTTGGCGTTGTTGTCGTGGACGTAGGTCTCGGTGCCCGCGCCGTTGCCCGTCTTCACGGACCGGGCGAGCCGGTTGACCGGGTCGTAGGTGTAGTCGGTGGTGGAGGTCAGATAGGCGCCGTGGTCGTCGGCGTTCATCTTGGACGCGACGTCCTGCGCCTGGTTGCCGTTGGCGTCGTAGGCGTAGGTGTGCGAGGAGACCAGGGTGCCGTTGGGCTTCTTCTCGGTCTGGGTCTTCAGCGCCGCGTTGAGGTAGTAGGTGTAGTCGACCGTGTTGCCGTTGGCCTTGGTCTCCTTCAGACGCAGGCCGCGGTCGGTGTAGGTGTAGTCGGTGACCTTCGGCGAGGCGTCCGAGACGGACGTGCCGACCTTCACCGTCTTGACCAGGTCACGCGTGTCGTAGACGTACTGCGCGTACTGGTCCGGGTGGGAGGTCGTCTCCTTCTGGCCGTTGGCGTCGTAGGTGAACGACGTGGCCTTCTTCTCGACGCCGGACAGCGACTCGCTGACCTTCTGGACCTGGTTGAGGCCCGTGTAGGTCATCGCGTACGTGTCGACCTTGGCGCCCGAGGAGGAGTCCGTGATCGAGGTGAGGTTGCCGTTGAGGTCGTAGGCGTAGGTGAAGTTCTTCTTCTCGTTGTCCGTCTCGGTGACGGTGCGGACGATCTTCACCGCGTCGGCGACGACCTTGCCGGAGGCGTCGGCGCCCAGGACGATCTTGGACGCGTTGCCCTGCTTGAAGGTGAACGAGCCCAGCGAGACCCAGGTGCCGCCGCCGGTGGTCTGGTTGACCGTCTTGGCGGTGGTGCCGGCGTCGTGGGTGACGGTGTACTTCGCCGCCGTGGAGGCGCCCGAGGTCGTCGGGTACTTCACGTAGGCGGTGTAACTGCCGTCCTGCGGGACGTTCAGCGTCCAGGTGAAGGTGTCCGTCGACGTGCCCGCCGCGTGGGTGCGGTGGCCGTAGCCCTGCTGGCCGGTGGCCGAGGCCGTGGCCCAGGTGCCGGTCGCCGCGACCGTCTGGCTGTCCGAGTCGTCCGCCACGACCACGTGGGCGCCGACCGGCACGCCGTCGTCGGAGCGGGACCGGAGGCTGCCGTCGGGGTAGTACGCCCAGCCCTGCGTCCGCGAGCTGGAGCCGCCGGCGGAGGTGAGGGTGCGCGAGACCTGCTGGCCGGTCGTGTTGTAGCCGTAGGAGGTGACGATGTCCCACGGGTCGGTGGACGTCTTCGTCCAGCCGTTGTCGAAGTAGCTGTAGTCGGTGTCGTTGCGGACCGTCTGGCCCGCCGACGGCGGCGCGGAGACCCGCGAGGCGCGGCCGACCGCGTCGTAGGTCGTCTGGGTGTAGACGTTCGGGTCGTTGTAGCGCGCGTCCGCCGGGTCGTAGGGCTGGTACTGCTTGACCGGACGGTTGAGCTTGTCGTACTCGGTGCGGCTGGTGAAGTCGTCGACGGCCGCGGTCGCGGTGCCGCGCGGGCTGATCACCTTGGTGGTGTTGCCCATCTGGTCGTACTCGAACTTCGTGACGCGCAGGGTGCCGGCCGCGTAGGGGACCCGCTGCTCGGTCTTCTTGCCGCGCTGGTCGTAGACGACCTCGCTGGTGTTGCCCTCCTTGTCGGTGCTCCGCACCAGCAGCGAGTCCTTGTCGTACTCGCTCGTGGTGAACTTGCCCGCCGCGTCGGTGACCTTGGTGACGCGGTGGTTGAGGTCGAAGGCGCTCTTGCTGGTGTAGTCGGTCGTGTCCGCGGTCGCGTTCTTCTTCGGGTCGATGACCGTGACCGGGTTGCCGACGTTGTCGTACTCGTAGGAGACCTTGTCGCCCTGGGCGTTCACCACCGAGACGAGCTGGTAGATCTCGTTGTAGGTGTTGGTGGTGACGTAGTCGTCCGGGACGGAGGCCGTCGCCACGCCCTTGGGCTCGGTCGTGGTCCTGAGGTTGCCGACCTTGTCGTAGGTGTAGCGGGTCGTGCGGCCGCTCAGGTTGTTGTCCGGGCCGGTCGACTCGGTCACCTGGTCCGCGGCGTCGTAGACCGCGGTGGACACCACGCCGTCGGCGGCGGTGCTGGTGGTGACGTTGTCGTTGGCGTCGTACACCGGGGCGGGAGTGGTGATGAAGACCCCCTGCGCCTGGTCCTTGGGCAGCTTGTTGACCAGCGGACGCTTGAAGACGTCGTAGGTCTCGGTGGTGGTGGTGCCCAGCGCGTCGGTCACCGAGGTGACCTGGCCGCGCTCGTCGTAGACGAACGCGGTGGCGTGGTTCTCCGCGTCGGTGATCGTCCTGGGGTAGCCCATGACGTCGAAGTCGGAGTTGACCGTCGCGTTGCCGTTGGCGTCGGTGGCCCTGGTCAGCTGACCGTAGGCGTCGTACTCGTACTTCGTGGTGTAGTCGTCCGGCACCGAGGTGGTGGCGGCGCCCAGCGGGTCCGTGACCGTCTTCAGGTTGCCGAAGGCGTCATAGCCGAACTGCCACGTGCGGCCCTCCGGGGAGGTCTTGGTGGCCAGGTCGGCCGAGAAGCCGTCCGCGCGGGTCAGGTACGTGTAGACCGTCGCCGCGGTGCCGTTCTTGTTGGCCTCCGCGTCCTTCTTCGTCAGCGGGTTGCCGGTCTTCTGGTCGTACGTCCAGGTGGTCCGGGCGCCGTTCGCCTCCTTCATGAGGATGACGTTGTTGTCCGCGTCCCAGGACATGTCCACGGTCTCGGACTTGGCGTTGGTGGCCTTCACCTGGCGGCCGAAGTCGTCCAGGACGTAGTCCGAGGAGTGCGCCTCGGAGTCCGTGACCTTGGTGTCGGTGAACTTCGAGTTCGCCGGGTCGGCCTGGTAGGCGAACGTCGTGTCGTTGTTCAGCCGGTCCGTGATGGTCTTGGTCCACCAGTGGTACTTCGGGTCGTCGCCGGTCTTCGGGGCGTAGTAGTCCAGCTTGGTGGCGTTGCCCCGGGGGTCGGTGGCCGCCACCATCTTGACGTTCTTGTTGCCCTGCGTGGCGTCGTAGGTGAACGCGAAGACCTTCGGCTGCGAGGAGCCCGCGCCGTCGGTGAACCGGCCGAGCAGGCCCTTGTCCGTGTACCGGAAGTCGATCCTGCGGCCGGAGACGTCGGTGACCGACTTGACGTGGTCGTAGATCTTGGAGTTGGTCAGGTTCGAACCCGTGGCGACGGTGCCCGTGTCCGTGACGTACTCGTAGGAGTTGTCGCCCTTCTTGAAGTAGTCCACCGTCAGCGTCTGCCGCGACGCGGGGTCGGTGATGTACCTCAGGAACTTGGTGGGCTTGTTGTTGGACTTCCGCTCCTCGTAGGTGAACAGCATGGTGTTGCCGTTCTTGTCCACCGTCGAGGTCAGGTAGCCGTCGCAGCCGAAGAGGAAGCGGGTCCCGTCCGGACGGAGCATCGTCCAGGCGTCCGGGATCGGGTCCTTCAGCGGGGTGCAGTCCAGACCGGGCTTGGCCGTCAGCTTGTAGTGCACACCGGCCGGCGCCTTCCACGCGCTCGTGGCCGCGTCCCAGCGGAACACGTGGGTGGTGCCGTCACCGTCGGGGAGACGGATCTCGGTCGGGTTGGGCTTGGGCTGGAACTCCAGCGGCGCTCCCAGCCGGACCGGTCCCGACGCCTGCATGGACCAACCGTAGCCGGAGACCGTGTCGGAGGTGTCCAGGCTGTTGTAGGCCAGCCGGAAGAAGGTGTTCAGGCCCCGGCCGGGGTTGTTGAACGCGTTGTACGACCACACCGCGTTGCCGGAGGACATGTTGTTCATCATGCTGGCGCCGGCGCCGGTGTTCTTGCCGGTGTAGCCGTAGAACTTCTCCAGGCCGAGCGTGTTGGAGGTCGGGTCCTCCACCGCCACGTTCTGGGCGAGGCCGGGGATGCCGGAGGTGCCCGAGACCCAGGTGCCGGTCGTCTTGTTGTAGACGTCCCAGGTCAGGACGTAGTCGGTGCGCTTGTTGCCGTTGTCCGAGTTGATCGGCGTCTTCACCTGCGCCTGCAGGCCGACCGAACCGCCCGGCGCCACGTTCGACGGCAGGGCCGTCTGGACCTGGTTGCCGCCGGTGGTGACGTCCGTGCCGTCGGGCAGCGCCCACTTGTAGGTCAGGACGTTGTCGGCCGGGGTCCAGGTGGACGCGGTGGTGTTGGTCAGGTTGAAGTCGACCGTGTAGTCGCTGTTCGGGGTCATGCGCGCGGGGGTCTGCGGCGCGTAGTACGTCGAGTCCGTGGTGGAGTCGATGTACGTGACCACGATCCGGGGCTGGAGCCGCGGCTCGGTGCCCTCGGACGACAGGAAGAGGGTGCGCTCCTGCGAGGCGGCCTCGTCGGCCGTCTTCAGGACGACGCCCTTCTGGGAGGCCGGGGTGGTCACCCAGGACTGCGCCAGCGAGGTGACGTTCCAGTCGTGGCGGGCCGGGTCGTTCGTCATCGCCCCGGTGTCGGCGACGGAGGCGCCGAAGTCACCGCCCTGCGCGGTCCAGTTGGTGGCGGCGTCCGCCTTCACCCAGGTCGCGGACTCGTCGAAGTCGCGGGTCAGCGGGCGCAGTTCGTAGATCGCTCCGGCGGTGTCCTGGGCGGTCTGCGTGGACCACAGGCGCACGTTCGCGTCCAGGACCCGGGCCGTGGCGGGAATGCCGAGGGCCGGGAACCTGAGCAGGGCGCGGGTGTCGCCGTAGGTGGCGGAGTTGTTGCCGACGGACAGCCAGTTCTTCGCGCCGGAGTCGTCGATCGTGTCATGCGCCGTGGTGGGCTGCGCCGAGGACAGGGTGGTGTCCTGCGTCGCGGTGAACACCTTCGTCGTGCGGCCGGCCTTCGGCAGGCGCACGAGCTGGGTGGGCGCGGCGACGACCTGCCCGTCCTTCGTCTTCACCGCGACCATGTAGTAGTAGGCGCGGCCGTACGGGTCGGGGTCGTCGGCCTTCGTCGGCGTCGCGGAGGTGTCGGTGTACGACGTGGTGCCGGGCGCGACCGGTGCCACGAGCGTGGCGGCCGAGGGGGTGAAGGTCTGGCTGACGGAGCGGTGGACCTGGTACTCGACGATGTCGTCGCCGGTGCCGACCGGGTCCTTGTCCTGGTAGGCGGACCAGTTCAGCTCGGCGCCGGTGTCGTGGATGGTGGTCGGGGCGGCGAGGTCGACGCCCTGACGGCCGAAGGTCAGGACCAGGCGCGGGTAGTTGGCGGTCTCGCCGCCGTACCCGAACTCTGAGCCCTCGTAGCGCGGACCGCCCTTGGGGCCGTTCGCGGACTCGTCACCGGCCTTGATCACGAAGCCGTTGTTGACGTTCGTGCCGTCGATCCAGGACTGGACGGTCTTGGTGACCGGGAAGGAGTGCCAGGTGTTCAGCTCGCCGGGCTGCTTGGTGACCACGCCGCCCTTGGTGAACCGGACCGCGTCGGCGATGACCGAGGTCGTGGCCGAGGCGGGGCCGTCACCGAGGACGATCTTGCCGAGCGTGCCCGCCTTGAACGGGTGCGAGCCCAGCGTCTTCCAGACGCCGGCGGTGCCGGCCTGCTGGTTGACGGTGTAGGCCTTCGTGCCGCCGTCGTAGGTGACGGTGAACGGCGCGTTCACGGCGCGGTCCGAGGCCGGGACGTTGTGCGTCTCGACCTGGTAGGTGCCGTCCTCGGGAAGGCTCGGCTGCCAGGTGTACGTGTCGCCGGCGACGGCGTCCTTGTTGTACATGTACGTCTGGTTGACCGCGTACTGGGTGTACGCCGTGTTCCCCGAGGCGGGCCAGGCGCCGACGGCGGCCGTGCGGCCGGCGTCGCCGTTGTCCACCACGACCGCCGTGCCGGACAGCTCGCCGGTGAGGGCGTTGGCGTTGCTCCAGGTCGCCCCGGACTCGGTCCAGGCCTGGGTGGCGCGGTGGGCCTCCAGCTGGACCTCGGTGTCGCCCGTGGTGTGGGTCTGGTCGAAGTACAGCCGCAGGTCGGCCGAGTCCAGCTTGGTGCCGGCCGGGATGCTGCCGACCGGGAACCGGATGAGGGCCCGCGAGGAGCCCGTGGAGGTGTTGCCGACGGACAGGCGCCAGTTGTCGTCGTAGTTCGTCGTCGCGCCGTCCGACGAGATCATCACGTCCTGCGCCGTGGTCGGCGTCGGCGCGATGGAGAGCGTCGGGTCGATGGTGACCGGGTACTGCCGCTCGGGCGCGGCCAGCCACGTCGCGTCCGGCGTGACCGTGAGCTTCCAGCCGTGCCCGGCCCTCGTCAGCTTCTGGGCCACGTTCCCGCTGTAGGCGGAGCCGTACGGTGCCTTCGCGTCCTTCCTCGCGTCCGTCATGAACGCCGCGGGGATGACGAGGACCGGGTCCGCGCCCTCGCCGTAGAAGGAGACCGAGCCGTCCTTGTTCTGCTTCGGCGTCAGGCCGCCGGAGTCCAGCGTGAAGGTGAAGGACACCGGACCGGACGGCTTCGCGCCCAGGACGATGTTCTCCTTGACCCGCCCCGGACCGACTTCGTACGACAGGTCCGCGCCGGAGACCGCGTCCTTGTACGTGACCGTGTCGCCCTTGGCCGCCGGCGCGAGCTTCCCCGCGCCTTCGAGGCCCAGGGTCACCGCGTGCCCGTCACCGGCCTCGAAGCGGACCAGCCTGCCCGCGTCCGAGCCGAACCAGCTGGACGCCGCGTTCGTCGTGTTGGCGAAGGGGAAGCCCTCGGCCCCGGACGGGACGACCGTCGGGTCGATGTCCTTCCAGGACTTCCCGCCCGGTAGCCGGTCGGGACGGCCGACACCTCGGCCTGCACGCGGCCGTCGGACAGCTGCCAGTAGCGGGCGTTCGCCGTCCGCTTCCCGGTCAGCTCGGCGACGCGCTTCGACTGGGGGGCCGCCTTGCCCTTCGGCAGCTTCTCCCGGCTCGGCACCACCGGGGCCCCGCCGGTCGACGCCGCCCCGGTCCCCCGCGATCCGTCCTGGTTCCCGTCCCCCGAGAACCAGCCCGCGATCGTGTCGGAGACGCTCTTGTCGTCACCCGCCGCCGGTGACCGCGGAGTCCCATAGGCGACCTGCGGCCACAGCGTGCCCGCCACCGTCGCCACGACAAGACAGGAGAGATATCTCCTGTACGGAACTTTCACCTCAATACCTTTCGGCATCGGCACGCCCGCGCCGCTGCATGCGAAATGGGCATGCCGAACGAGCTGGTGCGAAGGTTTCCGCCCAGCTTGGAGCAATGCGCAGCGAGCGCACGGAAGATGAGAACCGCGAGCTCACGGGCATTGCAGCGGGCTTTCTAGTCACTTCCGCGAGGCCCGGTCAACCCCGAGACATAAAGGACAAATAAAGGGCTCTAGGGGTGCGGTTCGCCCGATTCTTCCGCTCGCTCGCCCACGACCGACGGCGTGGTGTATAACCGCCCGGTTCCTCTACCGACCGACCGAAAGCCGGCCCTCTCATGTCGTCCAATGAACGCGCGGAAAGCGCAGCTCCGGAGGAGAACGAGCCCGGGAGCCCGGAGCACACCCCCGGCCGACGGGGACGGCTGATCGCCGCAACCGCCCTGCTGGCCTGCGCCGCTCTCGTCGGCTACGGCGTCCTCGGCACCGACGCCCGGCCGAACACCGGCACCGCGCCGACCGCCGAGGTGACGTACGCGGTCACGGGTACGGGAACCGCCGAGATCTCCTATCTCACCCGCGACGAAACCGGTACGACCACCGTCGAAAAGGCCGTCACCCTCCCTGGACCACATCGGTCCAAATGCCCCTCGGCAAGCCCCCGACCGTCACCGTCGTCCTCGACGAAAAGGGCGGACAGGCCTCCTGCACCCTCACCGTCCGAAACAAGCACATCCAGCGCTCCACCGCCACGGGCCCATTCGGCCGCACCGCGTGCACGGGAGGGGACGAGACCCGGCAGAGCTGATTCCCGCCGGTCCGATTCCCGTCGGTCCGATTCCCGATCGGCGATTCACCCGAACTCTTGTCGGCGAAGGTTCATTTCCTGGATTCGTTCCGGCAGCCGCCAAGGGTCGCTTCGCGCTGCCCGGAAACATTCCCCGCCCCCGGGGGCGGACACCGGACCGGCCGTCCCGCCCGGCACCAGCCATTCGGACCAGTGTGCGGCGTGTCACACGCGGGGGTGGGGGAGCACCGTGGAATCATCGTCCTGGATCCGCACCCACGTTCCCTCCGGAACTCCGGGCCGGGAGGACCAGGGACCGGCACGACAGGCCGGGAACACCCGCCTCGCTCCATGGGCGAGGGGTGAGCTCCGCCTGCGGAAACGCCCCCTCAGGGGTGTTTCCGCAGGTCAGAACGTTTTTCTTCGGTGGGGCGGGTGGGACTCGAACCCACGGCCGACGGATTATGAGTCCGCTGCTCTAACCGGCTGAGCTACCGCCCCGAACGGTGAGGCGCGTACATGTGTGCGCGCCGTCTGCCGCAGCATAGCCGCTCATACGATCTCCTGCTTCGGATGATCGGCTCTGCTCGACCATGAAGACCGCGTGGGGTCCCGGATGGTTCCCCGAGACGCGAAAAAGGACCCCGAAGGGTCCTCTTCCGTCTCGCTCCCCCGGCTGGACTCGAACCAGCAACCCTCCGGTTAACAGCCGAATGCTCTGCCAATTGAGCTACAGGGGATCGCGCTCCCCCGACTGGACTCGAACCAGTAACCTGCCGGTTAACAGCCGGCTGCTCTGCCAATTGAGCTACAGGGGATTGCTGCGTTGCATCGAACGGATCCACCTCGGGCCTTGCCGGGCGGCGACCGCTCGCTGCGAGACATACATTAGCGCAAGCAGGGGTGCTCCGCCAATCGGTTCCCCAGGGCCTCCAGGGAAGGATCGCCGCCGTGCGGTACAAGCTGACGTTCGTCGTGGACTCGCCCTCGGTTACGTGGTCGGCACGCGGGCCGGACGCGAGCGCTACGAGCAGATGAAGAAGTCCGCGCAGGACCTGGCGCGCAACCCCGCCGTGCGGAACGCGGCGGAGACCGCGGCCCAGACCGGGCGGCAGGCCGCGGGCAGGGCCGCGCACCTCGTGGGCGACAAGGTGGGCGACCGGCTGCCGTCCTCGGTGACCGACCGGGTGCACGCGCTGCGCGAGCGCGGCCGGGTCAACGGCAAGGTCGACGAGGAGGACTGGGGCACCAGCAACACCTGAGCCCGCGCGTGCGGCAGAATCATGTGTCATGGGGATAGTCGCCGGACTGGACAGCTCTGCGGAGTTCACACGCATCGTCGTCTGTGACACGGACACGGGTGCCGTACTGCGGCAGGGGTACGCCGCGCATCCCGGCGAACCCAAGGCCGTCGACGTCGACCCGCAGACCTGGCTGCTCTCGCTGGGGGAGGCCGCCACCGGCGGGCTCCTGGAGGGCGTGGAGGCCATCGGCGTCTCGGCGCAGCAGCACGGGCTCGTGCCGCTCGACGCGCAGGGCGGCCTGGTGCGGCCCGCGCTGGTCCGCAACGACAAGCGGGCGCAGGTCGCCGCCGCCGACCTCGTCGAGGCGCTGGGCGGACGGCAGGCCTGGGCCGAGGCCGTCGGCGCCGCGCCCGGAGCCGGGCAGGCGGTCGCCAAGCTGCGCTGGCTGGCCCGTACGGAGCCCGAGAACGCCCAGCGGGTCGCGATGGTCCTCCAGCCCCACGACTGGCTCGTCTGGCAGCTCCTGGGCCGTCCCGCCCGCCGCACCACCGACCGCGGCGCCGCCTCCGGCACCGGCTACTGGTCGGCCCGCACCGGCACGTACCGCCCCGACCTCGTCGAGCTGGCCCTCGGCCACCAGGCCGTGCTGCCCGAGGTCCTCGGGCCCGCCGAGGCCGCCGGCATCACCCCGAGGGCCTCCTGGTCTCCGCCGGCACCGGCGAGACGATGGCCGCCGCCTTCGGGCTGGGCCTCGGCCCCGGCGACGCGGTGGTCTCGCTCGGCGCCTCCGGCTCCGTGATGGCCGTGCACCACGAGGCCCTCGCCGACCCCAGCGGCATGATCACCTCCTTCGCCGACGCCACCGGCATGCACCTGCCCGTCGTCTCCACCTCGAACGCGGTGCGGGCGCTGCGCGGGACCGCCGAGATGCTGGGCACGGAGTCCCTCGACGAGCTCTCCGCGCTCGCGCTGAAGTCGACGCCCGGCGCCTCCGGGCTCGTCCTGCTGCCCTATCTGGAGGGCGAGCGGACCCCGAACCTGCCACACACCGCGGGCACGCTCAGCGGGCTGCGGCGCGAGTCGATGAAGCCCGAGCACCTGGCGCGGGCGGCGTTCGAGGGCATGCTCTGCGCGCTCGCCGACGCCATGGACGTGCTGCGCGGGCGGGGCGTGGAGGTGCGGCGGGTCTTCCTGCTCGGCGCGGCGGCCGCCCTGCCGGCCGTGCAGGCGCTCGCCCCGGCGCTCTTCGGCGCCCAGGTCGTCGTCCCCAGCCGGCCGACTACGCGGCGCTCGGCGCGGCCCGGCAGGCCGCCTGGGCGCTCGGGGTCGCGCGGGCACGCTGTCCCCGTCCGCTCCCCGGCCTGGCAGGGCGCGGTCGCGCAGATCCTGGAGCCCGGCGAGGAGCTCGCGGTCGGGCAGGCGGTGCGGCAGCAGTACGTGGCGACGCGGGAGCAGATCCACCCGGGCGCGTTCGGCGCCTGAGGGTCGTACACCGGTTCGTAAAGTCTTGACCAGGGCGCCGCCCGCGCCCCAAAACGGAGTCGTAACGCTCCGGCGGTGCGGGCGATAGTAGGACCCGTGCTCATAAGACTTCTCCGAACCCACCTGCGGCCGTATCGAAAACCCATCGCGCTGCTCGTCCTGCTGCAGTTCCTGCAGACCTGCGCGAGCCTCTACCTGCCCACCCTGAACGCCGACATCATCGACAACGGTGTCGTCAACGGCGACACCGGCTACATCCTGCGCTTCGGCGCCCTGATGGTCGGCGTCTCCGTCGTCCAGGTCGTCTGCAACATCGGTGCCGTGTACTACGGCGCGCGCACCGCCTCGGCGCTCGGCCGCGACGTGCGCGCCGCCGTCTTCGACCGGGTGCAGTCCTTCTCCGCCCGGGAGCTCGGCCACTTCGGCGCGCCCTCGCTGATCACCCGTACGACCAACGACGTGCAGCAGGTCCAGATGCTGGTCCTGATGGCGTTCACCCTGATGGTCTCGGCGCCCATCATGTGCGTCGGCGGCATCGTGATGGCGCTCGGCCAGGACGTCCCCCTGTCGGGCGTGCTGCTCGCGGTGGTGCCGGTCCTCGGCGTCGCCGTCTCGCTGATCGTGCGGAAGATGCGGCCCCTCTTCCGGACCATGCAGACGCGCCTCGACACGGTGAACCGGGTGCTGCGCGAGCAGATCACCGGCAACCGGGTCATCCGCGCCTTCGTGAAGGACGGGTACGAGGAGGAGCGCTTCCGGGGCGCCAACGGCGAGCTGACCGACGTGTCGATGGCGACCGGGCGGCTGATGGCGCTGATGTTCCCGACGGTGATGACCGTCGTGAACGTCTCCAGCGTGGCCGTGGTCTGGTTCGGCGCGCACCGCATCGACAGCGGCGGGATGGAGATCGGCGCGCTGACCGCCTTCCTCGCCTATCTGATGCAGATCGTGATGGCCGTCATGATGGCCACCTTCATGTTCATGATGGTGCCGCGCGCCGAGGTCTGCGCGGAGCGCATCGAGGAGGTCCTCGGCACGGAGACGAGCGTCGTGCCGCCGGCCGAGCCGGTGACGAAGCTGCTGAAGCGCGGACACCTGGAGGTCAAGAGCGCGGACTTCCGGTACCCGGGCGCGGAGGAGTCGGTCCTCAAGGACGTGGCGCTGGTCGCCCGGCCCGGTGAGACCACCGCGATCATCGGCTCGACGGGCAGCGGCAAGTCGACGCTGCTCGGGCTCGTGCCCCGGCTCTTCGACGCCACCGGCGGCGAGGTCCTCGTCGACGGCGTGGACGTGCGGAAGCTCGACCCGCGGCTGATGGCGAGGACCGTGGGGCTCGTCCCGCAGAAGCCGTACCTCTTCTCGGGGACGGTGGCGACGAACCTGCGGTACGGGAAGCCCGACGCGACCGACGAGGAGCTCTGGCACGCCCTGGAGGTCGCCCAGGCCAAGGACTTCGTGTCCAGGCTGGAGGGCGGTCTGAACGCCCCGATCGCGCAGGGCGGCACCAACGTCTCCGGCGGGCAGCGCCAGCGCCTCGCCATCGCGCGGACGCTCGTGCAGCGGCCGGAGATCTATCTGTTCGACGACTCCTTCTCCGCGCTCGACTACGAGACGGACGCCCTGCTGCGGGCCGCGCTGGCCCGGGAGACGGCCGACTCGACCGTGGTGATCGTCGCCCAGCGCGTGTCGACCATCCGCGACGCCGACCGGATCGTCGTCCTCGACGAGGGCCGGGTCGTGGGCACCGGACGGCACCGTGAGCTGATGGCGGAGAACGAGACGTACCGGGAGATCGTGCTCTCCCAGCTGACCGAGGCGGAGGCAGCCTGATGGCCGGTCCTGGCGGACGCATGATGATGGGCCAGTCCGGTGAGCGGTCCATGGACTTCAAGAACTCGGGCAAGCGGCTGCTGCGGCAGCTGGCGCCCGAGCGCGGCACGCTCTGGCTGATGCTGATCGCCGGCGTGCTGTCGGTGGCGGCCTCCGTGGTCGGGCCGAAGATCCTCGGCCGGGCGACGGACCTGATCTTCGCGGGCGTCGTCGGGCGGAACATGCCCGAGGGGGCCACGAAGGCGCAGGCGCTGGAGAGGCTCCGGGCCTCCGGCAACGGCGGCATGGCCGACATGCTGTCCGGGGTCGACTTCACGCCCGGCAAGGGCATGGACTTCGGCGCGATCGGCGAGGTCCTGCTGTGGGTCCTCGCGATCTACGTGGCGGCGGGCCTGCTCATGCTGGTCTCCACCCGCCTGTCGATCAAGGTGATCAACCGGACGGTCTACCGGATGCGGGAGGACGTCCAGACGAAGCTGGCGCGGCTCCCCCTGTCGTACTTCGACAAGGCGAAGCGTGGCGAGGTGCTGTCCCGGGCGACCAACGACATCGACAACATCTCGCAGACCCTCCAGCAGTCGATGGGCCAGCTGATCAACTCGCTGCTCACGATCGTCGGCGTGCTCGGCATGATGTTCTGGATCTCGCCGCTGCTCGCCCTGGTGGCGCTGGTGACGGTGCCGCTGTCGGTGTTCGTCGCGGCGAAGATCGGCAAGCGCTCGCAGCCGCACTTCGTGCAGCAGTGGAAGTCGACGGGCGCGCTCAACGCGCACATCGAGGAGATGTACACCGGGCACAGCCTGGTGAAGGTCTTCGGCCGGCAGGAGGAGTCCGCGAAGGACTTCGCCGAGCAGAACGAGGCGCTGTACCAGGCCGGGTTCAAGGCGCAGTTCAACAGCGGCGTGATGCAGCCGGTGATGTTCTTCCTGTCGAACATCAACTACGTCCTGGTGGCCGTGGTCGGCGGTCTGCGGGTCGCGACCGGCGGCCTGTCCATCGGTGACGTGCAGGCCTTCATCCAGTACTCGCGCCAGTTCTCGATGCCGCTGACGCAGGTCGCGTCGATGGCGAACCTGGTGCAGTCCGGTGTCGCCTCGGCGGAGCGGATCTTCGAGCTGCTCGACGCCGAGGAGCAGGAGCCGGACGCGCCGAGGAGCGAGAAGCCGGTCGACCTCAAGGGCAAGGTCGCCCTGGAGGGCGTCTCCTTCCGCTACGAGGAGGACAAGCCGCTCATCGAGGACCTGTCGCTCACCGTCGACCCGGGCCAGACGGTCGCGATCGTCGGCCCGACCGGCGCCGGCAAGACGACCCTGGTGAACCTGCTCATGCGGTTCTACGAGGTGACGGGCGGCCGGATCACCCTGGACGGGGTGGACGTCGCGAAGATGTCCCGCGAGGAGCTGCGCAAGGGCATCGGCATGGTCCTCCAGGACACCTGGCTCTTCGGCGGCAGCATCGCGGACAACATCGCGTACGGCGCCACGCGCGAGGTGACCCGTGCCGAGGTCGAGGAGGCGGCGCGGGCCGCCCACGCCGACCGGTTCATCCGGACCCTGCCCGAGGGCTACGACACGGTGATCGAGGACGACGGGGCGGGGGTCAGCGCGGGCGAGAAGCAGCTGATCACCATCGCGCGGGCGTTCCTGTCCGACCCGGTGATCCTCGTCCTCGACGAGGCGACCAGCTCGGTCGACACCCGCACCGAGGTCCTCATCCAGAAGGCGATGGCCCGCCTGGCCCACGGCCGGACGAGCTTCGTCATCGCGCACCGGCTCTCCACGATCCGGGACGCGGACGTGATCCTGGTGATGGAGAACGGCTCGATCGTCGAGCAGGGCACGCACGACGAACTGCTGGCGTCCGGCGGGGCCTACGCCCGGCTGTACGCGGCGCAGTTCGCGCAGGCGGTCGCCGAGGTCGACTGAGCCCCGGCTCAGTCGAGGTAGCCGCGCAGCTGGTCCGCGTAGGCGTGGTCCCGCAGCTTGGTGAGGGTCTTGGACTCGATCTGGCGGATGCGTTCGCGCGTCACGCCGAAGATGCGTCCTATCTCCTCCAGGGTGCGGGGCCTTCCGTCGTCCAGGCCGTAGCGGAGCTGGACGACCTTCCGCTCGCGCTCGCCGAGGGTGGACAGGACGTCCTCCAGGTGGCGGCGGAGCAGCAGGAAGGCGGCGGACTCGACGGGTGAGGCGGCGTCGCCGTCCTCGATGAGGTCGCCGAGGGCGACGTCCTCCTCCTCGCCGACGGGCGCGTGCAGCGAGACGGGTTCCTGGGCGAGGCGGAGGACCTCGCCGACCCGCTCGGGGGACAGGTCGAGGTGGGTGGCGACCTCCTCGGCGGTGGGCTCGTAGCCGCGCTCCTGGAGCATGCGGCGCTGGACGCGGATGACCCGGTTGATGAGTTCGACGACGTGCACGGGGACGCGGATGGTCCGGGCCTGGTCGGCGAGGGCCCGGGACATGGCCTGGCGGATCCACCAGGTGGCGTACGTGGAGAACTTGTAGCCGCGCGCGTAGTCGAACTTCTCGACGGCCCTGATGAGGCCGAGGTTCCCTTCCTGGACGAGGTCGAGCATGGTGAGGCCGCGGCCCACGTACCGTTTGGCGACGGAGACGACGAGGCGGAGGTTGGCCTCGATGAGCTTGCGCTTGGCGATCCGGCCGAGGACGACGAGCCGGTCCAGATCGCCCGCCAACCGCGTGTCCAGGTCGGGGGTGTTGGCGAGTTTCTCCTCGGCGAAGAGCCCCGCCTCGACGCGGCGGGCGAGTTCTACCTCCTCCTCGGCGCTGAGCAGCGGGATGCGGCCGATCTCCCGCAGGTACTGGCGGAAGAGGTCGGAGGAGGGGCCGTTGCCGCCGGGATCGCCGGTGCGGCGGCGCTGGGGCGGGACCTCGGGCGCCTCGGGGAGTTCGGTCTGCTCGTCCGGTTCGGTGGTCTGGATCTCGGTCTGCACGGTGGGCGACCTCCAGGAGGGGCGGAACGACACCGTCACCCAGTGTGGGGTACGACACATCGCCGCCACGAGGGGCGTGCGGTGACTTTTTGAGACCGCCCCGTGACCGAACGTGCGTCAGAGGGCGGCGGCGCCGTTGTTCCGGAGGGACTGGCCGTACTGGGTGAGGACCCACAGCTCGTTCTGCACGGCGGCGATCTGCGCGGGGTCGCCGTTCGTCCCGAGCCGGGCCAGGGTGCCCTGGACGTCGCGGAGGCGGCGGTCGACGGCGCGGAGGCGGACGGTGACGAGCTGGTCGCCCGCGTAGGCCTCGTCGACGGTCTTGGCGAAGATCGTCTCGACGGCGAGTTCGGTGACGAGGGCGCGGACCGAGTCGTTGGGGGCGGCCTCGCGGACGGCGTCGAGGTAGTCGGAGGGGGCGCCGGTGGCGCCGCCCGCGTCCTGGACGCACTGGCGGACGGCCGCGTAGGGCGGGGCGGTGAACTCGTCGGTCCCGTACGCGTCGAAGGCCGGGGAGACCAGCTCGGGCCGCTGGAGGGCGAGCTGAGGAGCTCCCGCTCGGTGCGGTGGGCGGGGCTGCGCAGGTTGAGCGCGGGCCCCGGGGAGGCGGCGGCCGGGGCCGGGGTGTCGTAGGTCCGCCGGGGCTGCTGCGGCGGCCGGGGCCGCGCTCGCCGCCCTGGCGCTGCCAGCGGGCGATCTGGGCGACCCGGCGGACCACGAACTGGGTGTCGAGGATGCCGAGCATGCCGGCGAGCTGGACGGCGACCTCGTGCTGGGAGGCGATGTTCTTGATCTTCGCGACGATCGGCGCGGCCTCGTCGAGCGCGGCGGCGCGGCCTGCCGGGGTCTCCAGGTCGTAGCGGGTCACGATCTGGCGGAGGGCGAACTCGAAGAGCGGGGTGCGGGGCTGGACGAGCTCGGCGACGGCCTCGTCGCCCTTGGCGAGGCGGAGCTCGCAGGGGTCCATGCCGTCGGGCGCGATGGCGATGTAGGTCTCGGCGGCGAACTTCTGGTCGTCCTCGAAGGCGCGCAGGGCGGCCTTCTGGCCGGCGGCGTCGCCGTCGAAGGTGAAGATGACGCGGGCCGAGCCGTTGTCCATGAGGAGCCGGCGGAGGATCTTGATGTGGTCGCCGCCGAAGGCGGTGCCGCAGGTGGCGATGGCGGTGGTGACGCCGGCGAGGTGGCAGGCCATGACGTCGGTGTAGCCCTCGACGACGACGGCCCGGCTGACCTTGGCGATGTCCTTCTTGGCCAGGTCGATGCCGTAGAGCACCTGGGACTTCTTGTAGATCGGCGTCTCGGGCGTGTTGAGGTACTTGGGGCCGTTGTCGTCGTCGCGGAGCTTGCGCGCGCCGAAGCCGACGATCTCGCCGCCGACGTCCTTGATCGGCCACATGAGGCGGCCGCGGAAGCGGTCGATGGGGCCGCGGCGGCCGTCCTGGGAGAGCCCGGAGGAGCAGTTCCTTGTCGGAGAAGCCCTTGCCGCGCAGGAAGCGGGTGAGGTGGTCCCAGCCGGCCGGGGAGTAGCCGACGCCGAAGTGCTCGGCGGCGGCCTGGTCGAAGCCGCGCTCGGCGAGGAACTTCCGGCCGATCTCGGCCTCGGCGGAGCCGAGTTGGTCGGCGTAGTACTGGGCGGCGGCCTTGTGGGCCTCGATCAGCCGGATGCGTTCCCCGCGCTGGTGGCCGGGGTTGTAGCCGCCTTCCTCGTACCGCAGGGTGATGCCCGCCTTCGCGGCGAGGCGCTCGACCGTCTCCGAGAAGGAGAGGTGGTCGATCTTCATCACGAAGGCGATGGTGTCGCCGCCTTCCTGGCAGCCGAAGCAGTGGAAGAGTCCCTTGCTGGGGCTGACCTGGAAGGAGGGCGACTTCTCGTCGTGGAAGGGGCAGAGGCCCTTGAGGTTCCCGCCGCCCGCGTTGCGCAGCTGGAGGTACTCGGACACGACGGCATCGATCGGGACCGCGTCCCGTACCGCCTTCACGTCGTCATCGTTGATCCTGCCTGCCACGCATGAATTCTACGGGGACGCGGGGGTGATCAGATCAGGCTCTCCAGAGGGACGGAGGGATCGGCGAGGGCTTCCGCGTCCACGGCCGTGCGGGAGCGGATGAGGGCCTGGATCGGCTCTGTGACGTCCCACACATTCACGTTCATGCCGGCGAGGACGCGGCCCTCCTTGAGCCAGAAGGCGATGAACTCGCGCTTGCCGACGTCGCCGCGGGCGACGACCTGGTCGTACGAGCCCGGGGGCGCCCAGCCGGAGTACTCCATGCCCAGGTCGTACTGGTCGGAGAAGAAGTAGGGCACCCGGTCGTAGGAGACGCGCTGTCCGAGCATGGCGCGGGCGGCGGCCGGGCCGCCGTTGAGGGCGTTGGCCCAGTGCTCGACGCGGAGCCGGGTGTGCAGCAGCGGGTGGTGGGCGGCGGCCACGTCCCCGGCGGCGTAGATGTCGGGGTCGGAGGTGCGCAGGGACTCGTCGACGGCGATGCCGCCGCCGTCGGCGCGGTCGACGAGGGCGAGTCCGGAGTTCTCGGCGAGGGCGGTGCGGGGCGCGGCGCCGATCGCGGCGAGGACGGCGTGCGCCGGGTGCTCCTCGCCGTCGTCGGTGCGGACGGCGAGGACCATGCCGTCCTGGCCGACGATCTCGGTGAGCCGGGCGCCGAAGTGGAAGCGGACGCCGTGCTCGCTGTGCAGGTCGGCGAAGAGCTGGCCGAGCTCGGGGCCGAGGACCCGGTGCAGCGGGTGGGGTCGGCCTCGACGACGGTGACCTCGGCGCCGTAGCCGCGGGCGGCGGCGGCGACCTCCAGGCCGATCCAGCCGCCGCCGGCGATCACCAGGTGGCCGTTGTCCCGGCCGAGGCCGCTGAGGACCTGGCGGAGCCGGTCGGCGTGGGCGAGCCGGCGCAGGTGGTGGACGCCGGCGAGCTCGGTGCCGGGGACGTCGAGGCGGCGGGGCTCGGAGCCGGTGGCGAGGAGCAGCTTGTCGTAGCGGATGAGGGTGCCGTCGCCGAGGCGGACGGTGCGGGCCTCGCGGTCGACGGCGGTGACGGACTGGCCGAGGTGGAGCTCGACGTCGTTCGCCGCGTACCAGGCGGCCTCGTGGACGAAGACGCCGTCGCGCTCCTCGGCGCCCGTGAGGTAGCCCTTGGAGAGCGGTGGGCGCTCGTACGGGTGCTCCCGTTCGTCTCCGATGAGGATCACCCGGCCGTTGTACCCCTCGGCGCGCAGGGTCTCCGCCGCTTTGGCCCCTGCCAGGCCTCCGCCGACGATGACAAAGGTCTGATCTGCGTCGACCACGTCGTTTCCTCCTCGTTGCGACCGGTTCCAACCTACGCCCCCGGGCGTTCGTCCCGTCGTACCTCCCCGGGCCGTGCCTGCGAGGGTCCCGTACGGAGGGAGGCGACGGAAGAGGACCTACGCGGAGCGGGGGCGCAGCCGGGCGTGGAGGGCGCGGGCGGAGGCGTCCGTGAGGCCGGCGATCTGGTCGACGACGACGCGCTTGCGGGCCCGGTCGTCAGGGGCCCGGTCGAACGCGGCCCGGAACTGCGGTTCGAGGCCGTCGGGGGCGCGGGCGACGAGGGCCTCGGCGAGTTCGGAGACGACGACGCGCTGGTCGGCGCGGAGCGCCTCCTGCTCGGCGCGCTGCATCACGTACCGGTCGGCGACGGCCTTGAGGACCGCGCACTCGTTGCGGGTGGTGCGGGGACGACGAGTTCGGCGCCGTACCGGGTGAGGCGGCCGGGGCCGTGGGCCAGGCGGGTGGCGTTCTCGGCGGCGAGGCAGAAGCGGCCGATGAGCTGGCTGGTGGCGTCCTTGAGGCGGGCCTGCGCGACGGCCGAGCCGTCGTAGCCGTGCGGCCACCAGTCCTGGTCGACGAGCCGGTCCAGGGCCTCGGCGAGCTCCTGCGGGTCGGTGTCCTCGGGTACGTAGCGGCCGATGGCGACGGCGAAGACGTCGGCGCGCTCGGGCTCGGCGTACAGCAGGTTGGGGTCGATGTGTCCGGCGTGGAGGCCGTCCTCGAAGTCGTGGACCGAGTAGGCCACGTCGTCGGACCAGTCCATGACCTGGGCCTCGAAGCACTTGCGGTGGGCGGGGGCGCCCTGCCGGACCCAGTCGAAGACGGGCAGGTCGTCCTCGTACACGCCGAACTTGGACGAGCCGGGGTCCTCGGGGTGACCGCCGCGCGGCCAGGGGTACTTGGTGGCGGCGTCGAGCGCGGCGCGGGTGAGGTTCAGGCCGACGCTGACGAGCTCCCCCTCCTGGTCCTGGACGAAGCGCTTGGGCTCGATGCGGGTGAGGAGCCGGAGCGACTGGGCGTTGCCCTCGAAGCCGCCGCAGTCCTTGGCGACGTCGTTGAGCGCCTGCTCGCCGTTGTGCCCGAAGGGCGGGTGGCCCATGTCGTGGGAGAGGCAGGCGGCCTCGACGAGGTCGGGGTCGCAGCCGAGGGCGGCGCCGAGCTCGCGGCCCACCTGGGCGCACTCCAGGGAGTGGGTGAGCCGGGTGCGGGGCTGGCGTCCCAGGCGTGGCTGCGGGTGCCGGGGGTGACGACCTGCGTCTTGCCGGCGAGCCTGCGGAGCGCGGCGGAGTGCAGCACGCGGGCGCGGTCCCGCTGGAAGGCGGTGCGCCCGGGACGTTTGTCGGGCTCGGCGGCCCAGCGCTCGGTCGCCGCGGAGTCGTAGCCGGTGGTGTCCTCGGTGCCCGTGCTGTTCCTGGTGTCCTCGTTGCCTTCCATGCCTCGACGGTAACCGGAGGGACCGACAGAAGCGGTCACATGGCCGCGAGTTCCCTCGCGGGAAGGGCGGCGGTCAGGGCCCGGTCGTAGCGGTGCAGGACCAGGCGGGCGAGGGCGGGGTGGGCGCCGAGCGGGGCGGAGGCGAGCCGGGGGGCATGGGCGGCGGCGCGGGCGGCGAAGAGGCCGGGGCGGTGAAGCAGGAGGCGACGGCGATCCGGTGCCGCCCCGGGCGGTGAGCGCCCGGACCGCCTCGGGGACGGTGGGCGCGGCGGCGGAGGCGTACGCCGGGACGACGGGGACCCGCCGAGGCGCTCGCCGAGGAGTGCGGCGATCTTCCGGATCTCGGCCCCGGACCTCGGGTCGCGGGAGCCGGCGGAGGCGAGGACGACGCCGTCCCTTCACCCGGGTCCAGCCGGCCTCGGCGAGGCGTTCGGCGAGGGCTTCGACGAGGAGGGGTGGGCGCCGAGGGGTCGGCGACGCGGGCGCGGGCGCCCGTGCGGCGGACGGCGGCGGGCAGGTCGTGGGTGACGTGGTGGCCGGGGGCCAGGAGCAGGGGGACGAGGACGGCGTCCCGTCCCTCCCCGACGAGCGCCGTGAGCGCGTCTTCGAGGAGCGGTTCGTCCAGCTCGACGTGGGCGAGGCGGACGTCCAGGCCGGGGCGGAGCTCGCGGACGCGGTCGAGGAGGCGGCCCAGGGCGGCGCGGGCGCGGGGTCGCGGCTGCCGTGTCCCACGGCGACGAGGGCGGGGCGTGCGCGGGTGGGCGCGTCCCCGGGCGGGGAGGTGGCCGAGCCGGGCCCCGAGCTGCTCGGTGATCCTGCCGAGCAGCCCGGCGGCGCTGTCGAACGTGCTGTCCGGGTCCGTCATGGACCGATCCTGGACGGGGCACGTTGCCTGCCCGTTGCGCGGGGTCACGGCTGTTTTCCGTGACCTCACGGGCGGGGCGCGGGTGCTGTCAGCCGTCCAGCCAGACCCGGAGGGGCCGATCGTCCCGAAACCGGCGGCGAGCGCGGGGGCAGGTCGTCGCCCGACTCGTAGCCGACGACCGGGCGGTCGGCGGGGTCGCGGCGAGGACGCCCGCCCAGGCGAGGACGGGTCCGTGCCGGGAGCGGCGAAGAGGTTCGAGACGCCCGTGACGCGGGCGCTCGCGGTGAGGACGCCGCCGCCGAGGATCCGGCCGTCGTCCCCGTACCCCGCGAGGATCGTCGTCGCCGGGTCGGCGAGGAGTTCCAGGCGGAAGAGCGCCGCGTCCCGGCGTCGTCGCCGCTCCAGGCGAGGGCCCAGGCGGCGAGCTCCTCCGGGGTGCGGACCGGGCGCCAGTCGCCGGGGGCGGCGGGGCGGGGAGGCCGGCGGGGCGGGCGATCCACTGGGCCTCGAAGAGGAGCCGGAAGCCTTCGGCCGTCAGGTCCACGCGCGCGTGGCTGTCCTGACCGAGGCCCAGGGGGCCGTGCGGTCGATGCCGGCCAGGACGTCCTTCGCCTCCGCGTCCTCCGTCAGCGTCACCGCGTCCGGGTAGTACAGGGGCGTGCGGGCGGCGCTGGTCCAGGCGCGGGGGCCGTAGGTGCCCGTGAGGCCGTGGGCGCGGCACATGGTGTGGCACCACTCGGCGTTGTTGCGGACCGCGTCCCCGAGGACGTCGTCGGTGATCATGACGCCGATCGTAGGAGGAGCGCGCCCCTCTCCTCCCCTCTTTTTTCCTTCCGAATCACGGAATATCTTTTCCACTATGAGAATGTCCCCGCCCGCGCTCCCCCGGCGCGCCGCAGCCGAGTTCGTCGGCACCGCCGCGCTCGTCGCCGTCGTCGTCGGCTCCGGCATCCGCGCCGACTCCTCAGCCAGGACATCGGCGTCCGGCTGCTGGCCAACGCCGCCGCCTCCGCCCTCGGCCTCGGCCTGCTCATCGCCCTGATCGGCCCGCTCTCCGGCGCCCACTTCAACCCCGTCGTGACGCTCTCCGAGTGGTGGTCCCGGCGGCACGAGGGCAGCGGGCGCGACGTCCCCGTCTACATCGCCGCCCAGCTCGCCGGGGCCGTGACCGGCGCCCTGCTCGCCGAGGCGATGTTCGGGCGGGCCCCGGCTCCTGGTCCACCGAGCCGCGCACCGAGCCGCACCTGCTCCTCGGGGAGGCCGTCGCCACCGCCGGGCTCGTCCTGGTCGTGCAGGGCCTGCGCCACATCCGCCGCCCCGGCCTCGCCCCCGTCGCCGTCGCCGCGTACATCGGCGCGGCGATCTGGTTCACCTCCTCCGGCTCCTTCGCCAACCCGGCGGCCACCCTCGGCCGGTCCTTCTCCGACTCCTTCACCGGCATCGCCCCCGCCTCCGTGCCCGCCTTCGCCGCCGCGCAGCTGCTCGGGATGCTGCTGGGGATGGTCCTCGCGGGTGTGTTGTACGGAACAGGGCGGGCCTCCGGTGAACCGAACGCCGCCGAAGCGCGTCGGACGGGGTGACAGAACGCCGCCGAACCACGGAGGTTCCCGCATGCCGGCACGGCTCACCCGGTTGATCCCCGCACCACCCGGGCCCGCCGCCGCACCGTCCAGGCCGTGATGCTGGGCGCCGTCCTCGCGCTCGCCCCGGCGACCTGGATGCAGACCGCGGCCGCCGGAAGCTCCGCACCACCGCCGACGTGCCCGCCCGGGACGTCGCCGTCGTCTTCGGCGCCGGCCTCTGGAAGGGGCGGCCCACCCCGTACCTCGCGCACCGGCTCGACGCCGCCGCCGAGCTGTACCGCACGGGCAAGGTCCGGGTCCTCCTCGTCACCGGAGACAACAGCCGGACCTCGTACGACGAACCGAGCGCCATGCGCGCCTACCTCACCGCGCGCGGGGTCCCGGACGGCCGGATCGTCAGCGACTACGCGGGCTTCGACACCTGGGACTCCTGCGTCCGCGCCCGGAAGGTCTTCGGCGTCGACCGGGCCGTCCTCGTCACCCAGGACTTCCACATCAAGCGGGCCGTCGCCCTCTGCGACCGCGCCGGAGTCGACGCGTACGGGGTCGGGGTCCCCGAACCCCACGACCGCACCTGGTACTACGGCACCACCCGGGAGCTCTTCGCGGCGGGCAAGGCCGCCCTCGACGCCGGTCTGCGCCCCGACCCGCACTTCCTGGGACCGGAGGAGAAGGGCGTCGCCGAGGCCCTGGCCTCACCCGACGCGGGCCGCCCCGCGGAGGGCATGGCACCGCGCCCGTAATACGCCGCGCCGCGCCCCGTAACACTCCGGACGCACGCTGGCGCCATGCCCGACACCCCGCAGTGCCCACCACTGCCCCTACTGCGCCCTGCAGTGCGGCATGTCGCTCCGCCCCACCGGCACCCCGGAGCTGCCCGCCGAGGTGGTCGAGCGGACCGACTTCCCCGTCAACAGGGGCGCCCTGTGCGGCAAGGGCCGCACCGCCCCCTCCGTGCTCTCCTCCCGGGTCAGGCTCACCGGGCCCCTGGTCCGGCGCCCCGGCACGGGCGCCCTGGAACCCGCGTCCTGGGAGGAGGCGCTCGCCGCCGTCGCCGACGGGCTGCGCCGGACCCGCGCCGACCACGGCCCCGACGCCGTGGGGGTCTTCGGCGGCGGCGGCCTCACCAACGAGAAGGCCTACGCGCTCGGCAAGTTCGCCCGGGTCGTCCTCGGCACCTCCCAGATCGACTACAACGGACGCTTCTGCATGTCCTCGGCCGCCGCCGCGCACCAGCGGGCCTTCGGCCTCGACCGGGGACTCCCCTTCCCCTGGAGGACGTCCCGAGGACCGGCTGCGTGATCCTCGTCGGCTCCAACCTCGCCGAGACCATGCCGCCCGCCCTGCGCCACCTCACCGAGCTGAGGGAGAACGGCGGGAAGCTGATCGTCGTCGACCCGCGCCGCACCCGCACCGCCGAGCAGGCCGATCTGCACCTCGCGCCGCGCCCCGGCACCGACCTCGCGCTCGCCCTCGGCATGCTGCACCTGGTGGTGGCCGAGGGGCGGGTCGACGAGGAGTTCGTCGCCGCGCGCACCACCGGCTGGGAGGACGCCCGCGCCGGGGCCATGTCCCACTGGCCCGAACAGGTCGAGCGGATCACCGGAGTGTCCGTGCCGGAGCTGCGGGAGGCCGTCGCGCTGTTCTGCGGGGCCGAGAACGCCATGGTGCTGACCGCGCGCGGGCCCGAGCAGCAGTCCAAGGGCACCGACACCGTCGGCGCCTGGATCAACCTGTGCCTCGCCACCGGGCGGGCCGGCCGACCGCTGAACGGCTACGGCTGCCTCACCGGCCAGGGCAACGGCCAGGGCGGCCGCGAGCACGGCCAGAAGGCCGACCAGCTGCCCGGCTACCGCAAGCTCGACGACCCCGCCGCACGCGCGCACGTGGCCGCCGTGTGGGGCGTCGCCCGGAGTCGCTGCCGGGACCCGGACGGAGCGCGTACGAGCTCCTCGACGCGCTCGGCGGCGAGGTGCGGGCCCTGCTCCTCATGGGGTCCAACCCGGTCGTCTCCGCCCCGCGCGCCGCGCACGTCGAGGGACGCATCCGCTCGCTCGACTTCCTCGCCGTCGCCGACGTCGTGCTCTCCGAGACCGCCGAACTCGCCGACGTCGTCCTGCCGGTGACCCAGTGGGCGGAGGAGACCGGCACCATGACCAATCTGGAGGGCGGGTGCTGCTGCGCCGCCGCGCCCTCACCCTCCGGCGGGCGTCCGCGGCGACCTGGAGGTGCTGCACGGACTCGCCGCGCTGCTCGGCCGGGAGAAGGGCTTCCCCACCGACCCGGAGGAGGTCTTCGAGGAGCTGCGCCGCGCCTCGGCGGGCGGCCCCGCCGACTACGCGGGCATCAGCTACCGGCGGATCGAGGAGGAGCAGGGCGTCTTCTGGCCCTGCCCCGCCGAGGACCACGGCGGCACGCCCCGGCTCTTCCTGGAGCGGTTCGCGACCGCCGACGGGCGGGCCAGGTTCGTGCCGGTGGTGCACCGGGCGGCGGCCGAGGAGACGGACGCCGACTACCCGGTGGTCCTGACGACCGGCCGGGTCGTCTCCCAGTACCAGTCGGGGCGCAGACCCGGCGGGTCGCCGAGCTGAACGCCGCCGCCCCGGGCCCCTTCGTGGAGCTCCACCCCGGCTCGCCGAGCGGCTCGGGGTCGCCGAGGGCGAGCGGATCGCGGTGGTCTCGCGGCGCGGGCGGGCCGTCGCCCCGGCCCGGATCACGGCGTCGATCCGCCCGGACACCGTCTTCATGCCCTTCCACTGGTACGGGGAGGGGCGGGCGAACACGCTGGTGAACCCGGCGCTCGACCCGGTCTCGCGGATGCCCGAGTTCAAGGTGTGCGCGGTGCGGCTGGAGCCCGTCAGCGGTCCTTCCGGAACCAGTCGCCGCTCTCGATGACCGGGCCGAGGGGCGCGTCCGGGGCCGCCAGGAACACCCAGGCGGACACCCGCGCCCCGTCCCGTACCCGTTCGACGTCCATCGCGACCCGCTCGTACCCGACGGGCAGCTCCAGGCGGTCGAGCAGGCCGAACAGGTCTCCGTAGTCGCCGGGCGAGGGCGTGAGCAGGGTGCCGACCACCCGGCCCTCGTGCGCCGGGACGACGTACGGATAGCCGGGGCCGTCGTGCAGGACCGCCCGTGCAGCACGGCGTCCGCCTCGGTGCCGATCCGGCCGGCGAGGAACCGGTCGTGGTTGTACGCGCCCGGACGCAGCGTCCCGTACACGAAGAACGGCCGCTCCTCGTGGGCCGGGGTCTCGACCGGCCGGGCCGCCGTGGTCTCCCGCTCGACCCAGCGGGCGTAGCCCTCGCTGACGCGGGTCACGCGGGTGGCGAGGATCTCGGGCGTCTCGTAGTCGTGGGCGGCGAGGAGGTGGGCCTCCAGGGCCTGGTAATGGGCCTCGGTGGTCTTGAACACCACCTCCCACTCCTCGGTGGTCTCGATCGCGCCCTGCCAGTGGTAGACCGAGGTCACGGGCCCGTGGATCTGGGCGCAGGCGACGAGCCGGGCCTCGACGGCGCCGCGCGCCAGGGCGTCGGCCTTGGCGCGGGCGTCGGTGGTGGTGCGGACGGTGACGATCACGTCTCCACCGTACGGGCGAACTGGGCGGCGTGCAGCCGGGCGTAGGCGCCTCCGGCGGCGAGGAGTTCCTCGTGGGTGCCCTGTTCGGCGATCGAGCCGTTCTCCATCACCAGGATGGTGTCGGCGTCCCGAATGGTGGAGAGCCGGTGGGCGACGACGAAGCTGGTGCGGCCGGCCCGCAGGGAGGCCATGGCCTGCTGGACGAGGAGTTCGGTGCGGGTGTCGACGGAGCTGGTGGCCTCGTCGAGGACGAGGATCACCGGGTCGGAGAGGAAGGCGCGGGCGAGGGTGACCAGCTGCTTCTCGCCGGCGCTGAGGCCGCCGCCGTCCTCGTCGAGGACGGTGTCGTACCCCTCGGGCAGGGTGCGGACGAAGCGGTCGGCGTGGGCGGCCTTCGCGGCGGCGACGATCCGCTCGCGGGAGACCTCTCCGGGGACCCCGTAGGCGATGTTGTCGGCGATGGTGCCGCCGAAGAGCCAGGTGTCCTGGAGGACCATGCCGGTGGCGGAGCGCAGCTCCTCGCGGGTCATGGCGGCGGTGTCGACGCCGTCGAGGGTGATCCGGCCGCCGGTCACCTCGTGGAAGCGCATCAGCAGGTTGACCAGGGTCGTCTTGCCGGCGCCGGTGGGGCCGACGATGGCGACGGTCCGGCCGGGTTCGACGGTGAGCGACAGGTCCTCGATGAGCGGCTTGCCGTCCTCGTAGCGGAAGGCGGCCTTCTCGAAGGAGACCCGGCCGCGGAGCTCGGCGGGCCGCCGCGGCTCCTCCGGGTCGGGGGACTCCTCCCCGGCGTCGAGGAGGTCGAAGACCCGCTCGGCGGAGGCCACTCCGGACTGGAGGAGGTTCGCCATGGCGGCGACCTGGTTGACGGGGCCGTTGAACTCGTACGAGTACTGGATGAAGGCCTGCACGTCGCCGACGGACAGGGTGCCGCTCGCCACCCGCAGTCCGCCGACGACGGCGATGGCGACGTAGTTCAGGTTCCCGACGAGGGTCAGGGCCGGCTGGATGAAGCCGGAGACGAACTGGGCGCGGAAGCTCGCCCGGTGGAGCTCCTCGCCGAGCTCGTCGAAGCGGGCGACGGCCTCGGCGCGGCGGCCGAAGGCGGCGACCTCGGTGTGGCCGGTGATCATCTCCTCGACGTGGCTGCCGAGCCGGCCGGTGACGGCCCACTGCTTCACGAACTGCGGCTGGGCGCGCTTGCCGACGAAGGCCGCGACGGCGACCGAGACGGGCACGGTGGCGAGGGCGACGAGGGCGAGCAGCGGGGAGATCCAGAACATCATCACGAGGACGCCGGCCAGGGTGAGCAGGGCGCGGGTCATCTGGCTGAAGGCCTGCTGGAGGGTCTGGACGATGTTGTCGATGTCGTTGGTGGTGCGGGAGAGGACCTCGCCGCGCGGCTGTCCGTCGAGGTAGGTGAGGGGCAGTCTCGCCAGTTTGCGCTGGGCCCGTTCCCGCAGCCGGTGTCCGGCCCGCTGGACGACGGTGGTGGCGGTCCGCAGCTGGAGCCAGGTGAGGGCGGAGGAGCCGGTGACGACGGCGACGGAGAGGGCGAGGATCCGGCCGACGGCGGCGAAGTCGACGCCGCCGGGCCCGCGCGCTCCGGTGACGACGAGGTCGGTGGCGCGGCCGAGGAGGAGGGGCCGAGGACGGAGAGGGAGACGGCGGCGGCGCCCGCGGCGAGGACGGCGAGGAGGAGGGACCGGTCGGGGGCGAGGGTGCGCAGGAGGCGGAGGCCGGAGGAGCGGAAGGAGAGGGAGCGTTCGAGGGAGGGGCGGCGAGGCCGGGGCCGCGCTGGGGCGGGGGCCGGTGCGGGCGGGGCCTTCGCGGCGCCCGGTGTCTTCGCGGGGCTCGGGGCGCGGGTGTCGGTCGCCGTGCTCATGCGGCTTCCTCCTCGGTGAGCTGGGAGAGGACGATCTCCCGGTAGGTGGCGTTGTCCCGCATGAGGGACGTGTGGGTGCCGGTGCCGACGGTGCGGCCCCGGTCGAGGACGACGATCCGGTCGGCGTGCCGGATGGTGGAGACGCGCTGGGCGACGATGACGACGGTGGCGTCGGCGGTCTCCGCGCGCAGGGCGGTGCGGAGCCGGGCGTCGGTGCCGGGGTCGAGGGCGGAGAAGGAGTCGTCGAAGAGGTAGAGGCGGGGGCGGGCGACGAGGACGCGGGCGATGGCGAGGCGCTGGCGCTGGCCGCCGGAGAAGTTGGCGCCGCCCTGGGAGACGGGGGCGTCGAGGCCCTCGTCGAGGTCCCGTACGAAGTCGGCGGCCTGGGCGACCTCCAGGGCGTGCCAGAGCTCCTCGTCGGTGGCGTCGGGCTTCCCGTACCGGAGGTTGGTCGCCACGGTCCCGGAGAAGAGGTACGGCTTCTGGGGGACGAGTCCGACGGTCCGCGCCCTCAGCCGCGGGTCGAGTTCCCGCACGTCGACGCCGTCGACGAGGACCTCGCCGTCGGTGGCGTCGAAGAGCCGGGGGACGAGTCCGAGGAGGGTCGACTTGCCGCTGCCGGTGGAGCCGACGACGGCGGTGGTCTCGCCGGGGCGGGCGACGAGTCCGACGTCGTGGAGGACGGACTCCTCCGCGCCCGGGTAGCGGAAGCCGACGCCGTCGAGTTCGAGGCGGCCGGGGCCGGGGAGGATGCGGACCGGGTGGGCGGGCGGGGTGAGGGAGGAGCGGGTGTCGAGGACCTCGCGGACGCGCTCGGCGCCCGCTTCGGCGCGGGGCACGTGCATGAACAGGAAGAGGACCATCATCACGGACATGGAGGTCTGGAGGAGGTAGCCGAGGAAGGCGACGAGGCCGCCCGGCTGGAGGGCTCCGGAGTCGATGCGGTGGGCTCCGGCGTACACGAGGGCGACGGTGGTCAGCTGCCAGACGATCAGGACCGTGGGGAACATGAGGGCCTGGAGCCGGCCGCCCCGAGGCCGACGGCGAGGAGTTCGTCGTTGGCGGCGGCGAACCGTTCCCGCTCGTGGCGGTCGCGGACGAAGGCGCGGACCACCCGGACGCCGGTGATCTGTTCGCGCAGGACGCGGGCCGCCCGGTCGACGCGCTCCTGCATGCCGCGGAAGAGGGGCCGCATGCGGAGGACGACCGTGCCGACGGCGCCGGCCATCACGGGCACGAAGGCGACCAGGACGAGCGCGAGGGGCACGTCCTGGCGCAGGGCCATGACGAGGCCGCCGGCGCAGAGCAGCGGGGCGGCGACCAGCATGGTGAGGACCAGGACGGTGAAGGTCTGGATCTGCTGGACGTCGTTGGTGGTGCGGGTGATCAGGGAGGCCGCGCCGAAGCGGCCGCGCTCCCGGGCGGAGAAGTCCTGGACCCGCCGGAAGACCTCGGAGCGCAGGTCGCGGGCGACGCCCATGGCGATCCTGGCCCCGGTGTAGGTGGCGGCGGCCGCGGCGACGGCCTGGAGGAGGGTGCCGGCGATCATCACGGCGCCGCCTTCGAGCACGCGGCCGGTGTCGCCGCGCAGGACGCCGTGGTCGATGACGCCGGCGTTGAGGGTGGGCAGGGCGAGGGAGGCGAGGGTCTGGACGAGCTGGAGGACGACGAGGAGGACGAGGAGGGACCGGTACGGCCGGAGGCGGGGACGAGCAGTCGGAACAGCATGCGGATGATCGTGATACCTCAAGTTTGGTCGAGGTCAAGCACGTCCGGCCGAAGTCCGGTGCGGGTCAAGCGGGTTCCGGCGCGAGGGCAGGTCCGGGCCGCGTGCCTCCCGGTCCGCCGTACGGTGAGGGCATGACGACACCTCCCCCGCACACGGAGATCGACGGCGTCCCGGCGACCGATCCGGAGCTCCTCGCCGCCCTCCTGAGCGGCTACGGCCACTTCACGGCGATGCAGGTACGGGACGGGCGCGTGAAGGGCCTCGCCCTGCACCTCGACCGGCTCGACCGCTCCACCCGCGAGCTGTTCGACCGGGAGCTGGACGGCGGGCGGGTGCGCGAACTCGTCGCCGGGGCCCTCGCGAACGCCGGGCGGCGGGACGCCTCGGTCCGGGTGTACGTGTACCCGGCGCCCGCACCGTCGTGACCGTCGCCGACCCGGCGCCCGACGGCCCCGGCGCCCCGCAGCGCCTCACGACCGTCGACTACTGGCGGCCCGCGCCGCACATCAAGCACCTGGGCGGCTTCGGCCAGCGCTTCCACGGCGAGGCGGCCCGCCGGGCCGGCTACGACGAGGCCCTGCTGACCTCCCCGTACGGCGAGATCTCCGAGGGCGCGGTCACCAACATCGCCTTCTGGGACGGCACTTCGGTGGTCTGGCCGTCGGCCCCCTGCCTCCACGGCATCACCATGGCGCTCCTGGAGCCGCGCCTGGAGTCGGTTCGCCGCCCGGTCACCCTGGCCGACCTGCCGGGCTACCGGGCCGCGTTCGTGGCCAACTCCCGGACGATCGCGCCCGTGACGGCGATCGACGAGGTGGCGTTCGCGGTGGACGAGGAGCTGATGGGCCGGGTGTTCGCGGCGTACGGGAGCGTCGTCCCGGAGGAGGTCGCGGTTCAGTCCGGGAGTTCGTCCAGGTAGTGGGCGAGTGAGGGGAGGGCGACCCAGAGCTGGTCGAAGTGGGCGGCGAAGTACCCCATGAACCGGGGGTGTTCGACGCTGAAGCCGTTGAGCCGCTGCTTCGACCCGCCGGAGAAGGCCAGGAAGGCCGCGCTGTCGTCGATCAGCGCCATGTTGATCCCGTCGGCGGCGGCGGTCCACCGCAGCACGGCCGCCTCGTAGTTGAGGACGCCGCCGGTCGCCTCGTGGTGCCGCCGCACCCAGGCCAGGACGTCCTTGTCGGGCACCCCGTCCCGCTCGGGCACGCCGATGATCCGGCGGACGCTGCGCTCGTCCTCGCTGTCGGCCGCGGCCCACTCCTGGACCGCCCTGAAGTACTCGCGGGAGGCGTTCGTACTGGTCTGGTCGGGCGGGTAGCGGCGGGTGTAGGTGACGCGGATCTCCGAAGCGGCGCCCCGCACCCGCTCCGCCGCGGCCTCGTAGAACTCCCGGTTGTCCTTGTACCAGTGGATCCCGGGCAGCGCCTCCCGCCCGCGAGGGACGGGACGTCGAACGGGAGGGGCGGCGGGGCGGCGGCGAGGCGCCGCCCGCCCTGCCGGCCTCCTCGATCTGGCGCCGGGCGGCCAGCCAGCGGTCCCGCCAGTCGGCGGGGTGCCGCCGAGTGCCTCGACGAGCGCGCACATGTGCTCCCAGGAGGGAAGCGCCGGCCGTTCAGGATCATCGAGACGTTGCTGCGCGCGCAGCCCATGGACCGCGCGAGCGCGTCGAGGGTCGGCTTGGTGAGGTTCTGCCGCCGCAGCTCGCGCAGCTCGGCGGCGAACCGGCCCTGCGGGCCGTGCGGGTCCGGCGGGGCGGCCCTGTCGGTCATGAGCGGTGCCCTTCGGCTCGCCGGACGTTCCTGGTGTTCTCCGATGGTCCGTCATTGTCCTTCAGCTTCACAGAAGTTGACAGACCCCGGAGGGCGTTCCGCCGCGTCAGTGCCGGTCTACGCGCGTCTTCCAGTCATTGCCGGGCCTCCCGGACGGTTCCACACTCGACATCACGAGCCGGGGGGCCGGACGGAGAGGCCCCGGGCGGGAAGGAGGACGTCCCATGTGACCTGACCGACCTCGCGCACAACGCGCACATCGCGAACATCGCAGACGTCGCGGACATCACGGAAACGACCGAGGCCGCCCCTTCGCATCCGGGCAGGAGCAGGGGCGGCCTCCCGACCCCACACGAAGGATTCCGACCACAGCAAGGGAGAACCCCGTGTTCGTCGATCTCACCGTAGACCTTCCGGTCAGGAGCGCCGCGTTCCTCGCCTCGCTCGTCCTCGGCATCGTCCTGATGCTCTCCCCCGCGACGGCCACGGGAACCCCGGAGCAGACCTGGCTGCTCCTCGGGACCCTCGCCGCCCTCGGGACGGGCGCCCGGGGCGGCGCGGGGAGGGCGGGGCGATGACCTCAGGAGACGAGCGAACGCTCGACTGCCCCCGGTGCGCCGTGGCGACGCCGCACCGCACGTACACCTCGCCCGCCGTGGGCTGCGCGGGGCAGCGGATCGTCCTGATCCTGCACGAGTGCCGGCGATGTCGGCACGCGTCGGTGGGGTCCGCCCGCCGGACCGGGGCTGTCTGCCGCCCGGCTCCGGCTGCGGGGCGGACCGCGGCTGACGGGCCGGCGAGGGGCCGGGGCACCTGAGGGCGCCCCGGCCCCTCGTGTGCTCACCCGTTCGGCACGGGCCGTCAGATGACGCCCGTAAACCGCTCCGACCTGCGAAAACGCCAGGAATCCAGGGGACGCGCCGTATCGGACGGAGCAATCCTGATGCCTCATCAGGAGGCGGAGTGCGCGGCGCGGCTCTTATCTCGGTCTTAGAAGGTCCGGCTCCGGGACGTCCCTCCCGGCAGGACCAGCCGGCATGACCGCTCGCGCGCCCCGGAGGACCCCCATGCGCACCCTTGCCCGACTGTTCACCGGTACCGCGCTGACGGTCGCCGCGATCGGGGCGTTCGCCGCCCCCGCCGCGTACGCGAACAACGACCCCGGCGAGTGGAACAACGAGAGCCACGAGTCGAGCGGGAACCACGACTCCGGGGGGAGCCGCGAGGCGCTGGAGATCTTCCCGTCGTCCGTGTCCCCGGGCGAGACCGTCACCGTGAACACGCTCGCCTGCGGCAAGCACGGGCACGGCGTCGGGGACGCGAACGCGCTCGGCGCGGGCGAGTTCCAGCTGAACCCGAGCACGCACAAGGAGGTCGTGGTCGGACAGTTCACCGTGCCGGAGCACGTCAGGGCCGGTTCCTACTGGATCAGCGTGGCCTGCGACAACGGCAAGACGGCCCGGGGCGACCTGACCGTCAAGCACCGGGGTCCCAGCGGTCACGTCCAGACCGGTGTCGGGGCAGCGTCGGCCCCGACACCGCCCAGGTCACGGCGGGCGCGGCGGTGCTGGCGCGGCTGCCGTCGGCGGTGTCCTGGTCCTGCGCCGCCGGGCGAGCGGCGCGCGGGGCCACTGAGACCACCGCCCGTCCTGCCCCGCCGCGCGCCCGATCACGGCCCGGCGGGGCAGGGCCACACCCACGAAGCGAGCGAGGAACCGGGGAGTCCAGGTGAGCGACAAGAGCAAGGGCTGGGGCATAGTCGCGGCCGCGTGCGTCGGGCTCTGGCTCGTCCAGAGCGGCTCGCACGACGTCACCCCGCCCGTGCCGTCGGCCGCGCAGGCCTTCGCCGCCGGGCCGAGCGTGCACACCGACGCCGCCGCCGACCCGCTGCCGCCCTCGCCGCCGGTCCGGCTGCGGATCCCCGAGACCGACGTGGACACCCCGATGATGCGCCTCGGCCTCACGGCGGACGGCGCGCTCGACGTGCCGCCGGCCGCGGACCGGAACATGGCGGGCTGGTACGGGGACGGGACGACGCCCGGCGCCAAGGGCACCGCGATCGTCGCGGGCCACGTCGACAACGCCGACGGGCCCGCCGTCTTCTACACGCTCGGCGCCCTCAAGAAGGGCCACCGGATCGAGGTGGACCGGAAGGACGGGCGGACGGCCGTCTTCACGGTCGACGCGATCGAGGTGTACGACAGCAAGCACTTCCCGGACCGGAAGGTGTACGACGAGGCGGACCGGGCCGAGATCCGGGTGATCACCTGCGGCGGCGGCTTCTCCAAGAAGAACGGCTACCAGGGGAACGTGGTCGCCTTCGGCCACCTCATCGGCGTGAAGTAGGACGTCACGGACGTCACGGACGTCACGGACGTCACGGGCGTCACGGGCGTCACGGGCGTCACGGGCGTCACGCCCACTGGTCGAAGGCCAGCTTCGCGACCAGCGAGAGCACGACCACGAGCAGCACCCCGCGCACGAACTCGGCCCCCTTGCTCAGCGCCATGCGGGCCCCGAGCATCCCGCCGGCCAGGTTGAAGACGGCCATGACGGCCGCGAGCTGCCAGTACACGCTGCCCTGGTACGCGAACATGGCGAGCGCGCCCGCGTTGGTGCAGACGTTCACGATCTTCGCGGTGGCGGAGGCCGTCACCAGGTCCAGGTGGAGCACGGCGGTCAGCGCGAGGACGAGGAAGGTCCCGGTGCCCGGCCCGAACAGGCCGTCGTAGAAGCCGATCCCGCCGCCGACGACCACGATCGCGGTCACGATCCGCGCCCGGGTCAGCGGCGCCCGCTCCTCCCCCTCGGCCTTCGCGCCGAAGGAGGGCCGCAGCATCACGAAGGCCGCCACCGCGAGCAGCACCACCATGATCACCGGCCGCAGGACGTCGCTGCTGATCCCGGCCGCGAAGAACGCTCCGCCCATGGAACCGGCGAGGGCCGCGAGCCCGATCCGCACCGCCGTCCCCACCCGCACGGGCGCCTTGCGGAGGTAGGTGACGGCGGCCCCCGTCGTGCCCACGATCGAGACGGCCTTGTTCGTGCCCAGGATGTGCGCGGCCGGTACGTGGGGCAGTCCCAGCAGCAGCGCGGGCAGCTGGAGCAGCCCGCCACCGCCCACCACCGCGTCGATCCACCCCGCCACGAGCGAGGCGAGGCAGAGCAGGACAAGGGTGGTCAGCGAGATGTCGGGCATGGCCGTGAGCCTAGGGACGCGATCGTTGCCCCGTCCATCAATCTCCTGATCGTTGAGCAAGCTCTGAGCTTGCCGCGCCCGGCTCCCGGTCCGGGGCGGGCGGGCCCGCCGGGGTGACGACGGCGGTGAGCAGCGTCGCGGCCAGCGCCCGGTGCCGAGCAGCGCGGCGGCGAGCCGCTTCCGGGCGGACTCCACGCCGGTGCGGGGCGCGCGGTGCCTGGGCGTGGTCGGGGTCCTCGCGGTGTCCAGGGGTCTAGGCATGGTCGAAGTCCTCGCTGTGGATGCGGGAGGCCGGCACTCCGGCCCGGAGCAGGAGGCGGTCGCGGCGCGGGCCATCGCGGGCGGTCCGCACAGGTAGACGTCGTGGGCGGCGAGTTCGGGCACGAGCGGCGCAGCGCGCGGGGCGCGAGGGGTCGAAGGCGCCGTCCGAGGGGCCGAGCAGGAAGTGCAGGGCGGCCCGCCGTTCGCGGGCGATGGCCTCCAGCTCGGCGCGCAGGACGAGGCCGGCGGCGTCGGAGGCCCGGTAGAGGAGGGTCACGTCGCCGGGACCGCCGGGCAGGGTCTCGAAGAGGGCGCGCAGCGGGTGATGCCGACCCCGCCGGCGAGCAGCAGGACCTTGCGGCGGGTGCGGCGGTGCGCGGTGAGCGCGCCGAAGGGTCCCGAGGCGAGGACGCGGACGCCGGGACGGAGGCGGCGGATGCGGCGGGTGTGGTCGCCGAGCGCCTTCACGGTGATCCGCAGGGTGTCGTCGCGGACGGGCGCGGAGAGCGAGAACGGCAGGGCGGTGGCCCAGAGTCCGCGCCGGAGGAAGCGCCAGCGGAAGAACTGGCCGGGTTCGGCGCGCAGCAGCGCCACTCCCCTGCCGCGGACGAGCACGGAGACGACCCCGGGGCCCTCGTCGCGGACCTCGGCGACCCGCAGGTCGTGGCGGAGGGCGGCGCGGACGGGGACGACGAGCCGGTACCAGACGAGGAGGACGGCGACGGTGCCGTGGGCCATCGACCAGAGCCAGCGGGTGAGGAGCCCGCCGGCGAGGTCGGGTCCGGCGAGCTGGTGGACGAAGCCGAGCGCGGCGGCGAGGAGGGCGCCGAGGTGGACGGCCCGCCAGGTCTCGTGGCGGAGGCGGCGGCGGACGGCTCGGGCGGAGGTGACGCCGACGGCGACGAAGAGGCCGGTGCCCGCGGTGGCGGCGGCGATCGCCCTGTACGCGAGGAGGTCCCCGGTGGCGGTGACCAGGTCGGTACGGGTGTGCACGGCGTAACCGCAGAGGGCGAGGAGCGCGTGGGCACCGATCAGACCGAGGACGTACCGCCCGCCGAGGGCGTGCCAGCGGGCGAGCCGGTCGGCGCCCACGCCGTGCTCGACGGCCGGGACCCGGGCCATGAGCAGCAGCAGGACGAGGACGCCGTACCCGGCGAGGAGGCCGGTGAGGTGGGCGCCGGTCGCGAAGAGCGCGTCGAGGCGGGCGGAGGGCCGGGCCTGGACGCCCCACAGCAGGGCGACGGCCCCGGCGCCGGCGGCGATCGCGTTCCGCAGCCGCCCGGGGGCGAGCCGCAGCGCGGGCACGGGCGGGACCCCGGCCGGCGGCCGCTCGGTCAGCAGGACGGGCAGGGGGAGTAGAGGGGTGGCTGGCCTCGGTGGTCACGTCCGGCACCCTAGGGCGGCCCGTATACGGAAACGGCGCGCTTAAGGCGGCCTTGAGCCGACACTGACCGCGCATTAATCCGGCGGGCCTCACAGCGGTCGCCGCACCGCTCGGAGATCAGCGTTCCGTACGGGAAACAGCCGGGATGCCGACGGGTAACACCCGCCCCGCACCCTTCCGTCATGAGTACACGGATCGTGGTGGTCGGGGGCGGGACGGCGGGCGCCCGGCTCGCCCAGCGCCTGCCCGTCACCCTCCTCGGCGAGGAACCGCACGCCCCCTACAACAGGGTGCTGCTCGCCGACGTCCTCGCCGGACGGTACGGCCCCGAGGTCATCGCCCTGCCCGCGCCCCGGGAGCCGGTACGGCTCGGGGTGCGGGCGGTACGGATCGACCGCGCGGCGCGCACGGTCGAGTGCGCGGACGGCTCGCTCGTCGGGTACGACCGGCTGGTCCTGGCCACCGGCTCCAACCCGGTCCTCCCGCCGCTGCGCGGGCTGCGCGGACCGCGCGGGGCGGTGCTCCCGGCGGGCGTCCACCCTTCCGCACGCTGGACGACTGCCTGACGCTGCGCGCGCTGGTACGGCCGGGGGTGCGGGCCGTCGTCATCGGCGGCGGGCTCCTCGGCGTCTCCGCCGCGCGGGCCCTCGCGGCGCTCGGCGCGGACGTGGTCCTGACCCAGCAGGGCGAGCGCCTGATGGAGCGCCAGCTCGACTCCCCGCCTCGGCGCTGCTGCGCTCGCACGTCGAGTCCCTCGGCGTCGAGGTCCACACCGAGTGCCGCGTCGGCGGCCTGCGGCAGCTCGACGGCGCCGTCACCGCCGTCGAACTCGCCGACGGCTACGTCCTCGACGCCCAGGTCGTGGTCCTCGCCTGCGGCGTCCGCCCCCGCGTCTCCCTCGCCCGCTCGGCCGGCCTCTCCGTCGCCACGGGCATCGTGATCGACGACGCGCTCCGGACCTCCGACCCCTTCATCCACGCGATCGGCGACTGCGCCGAACACGCCGGCCAGGTCTACGGCCTCGCCGGCCCCGCCCTGGAACAGGCGGACGTCCTGGCGGACCTGCTACTGGCGGAGACGGCGGCCGGGGCGGGCGGGGACTCGGCCGTGCCGAGTGGCGACTCGGCCGTGGCGGGCGGGGACTCGGCCGTGGCCTCCGGGCCCGCTCCGCGTGAGGCGGCCACCGCGTCCGGGCCGGGCGGCGCCCCGCCCCTGTGGGCAATCGTCCCGCTGGGCGGGACGGGTGGGCACACGGACGGCGCGCTCAGCGGCGCCTCCGCGTTCCGCGCCCCGGCCCGCACCACCGGCGACGGCGCACCTGGGGTGCGGGTCCAGGCCCTGAAGCCTCTGGCGCCGGCAGGGCGCGGGTCCGTTGTGCCCACCCGTTCCGCCCCAGCGGAACGATTGCCCACAACGCGGGCAGCGGGCACGGGCACCGCCCCGGCGGAGCGGCCGTCCGACACGGGCGCGCAACCCGCCCCCGCCCCGAGATACACCGGCACCCGCGCCCTCACCCGCCTCACCCTCGGCGGCCCCCGCCCCCTGGATCTCGCCGCCTTCGGGCGGGTCGCCCCGGAGGCGGGGGACGAGGTCGTGCAGCTGACCGACGCGACGCGTGCGGCGTACCGGAAGGTCGTGGTGCGGGGGGACCGGCTGGTCGGGGGGGTGCTGTTGGGGGACCTGGCGGCGGTGGGGGCGCTCGCGAGGGCTTGGGAGGGCGATGAGGCCCTGTCCGAGGAGGCCCCTTTGATCCATCTGCTCACCCATGACGGAGGCTCCACATGACCGGCACCATCCCCACCATCGTCCTGGTCGGCCACGGAATGGTCGGGCAGAGGTTCCTGGAGGCGCTCGCCGACCGCGGGGTCACGGGGCGGGCCAGGGTCGTGGTCCTGTGCGAGGCCGCGCCCGGCCTACGACCGGGTGCAGTTGAGCTCGTACTTCTCCGGGAGGACGCCGGACGACCTGTCGATGGTCGGGGACGGCTTCCTCGCGGAGCACGGGATCGAGCTGTACACGGGCGACCCCGCCCGGTCCGTCGACCGGGCCGCCCGGACGGTCACCGCCCGCTCGGGGCGGGTGGTCGCGTACGACACCCTCGTCCTCGCCACCGGCTCGTACCCCTTCGTGCCGCCCGTCCCCGGCAAGGACGCGGAGGGCTGTTTCGTCTACCGCACGATCGAGGACCTCCTCGCGATCGAGGAGTACGCGAAGACGGCGAGGACGGGCGCGGTCGTCGGCGGCGGGCTGCTCGGTCTGGAGGCGGCGGGCGCGCTGAAGGGCCTCGGGCTCGACACGCACGTGGTGGAGTTCGCGCCGCGCCTGATGCCGGTGCAGGTCGACGAGGGCGGCGGCGCGGCGCTGCTGCGGACGATCGAGCGGATGGGCCTGACCGTCCACACCGGGACGGGCACCCAGGAGGTGGTGGTGGCCGGGGACGGTCGCGTCACCGGCATGCGGCTGTCGGACGGCTCCGAACTGGCCACGGACATGGTGGTGTTCTCGGCGGGCGTGCGGCCCCGGGACCAGCTGGCCCGCGACTGCGGCCTGGACGTCGGCGAGCGCGGCGGCATCGCGGTGGACGAGCTGTGCCGTACGTCCGACCCGGCGGTCTTCGCGATCGGCGAGTGCGCGCTCGCCTCGGACGGCCGGGTATACGGCCTGGTCGCGCCGGGCTACGAGATGGCGCAGACGGCGGCGGCGACGATCGCCGGGGAGACGGCCGACGGCTTCACCGGCGCCGACCTGTCGACCAAGCTGAAGCTGCTCGGCGTGGACGTGGCCTCCTTCGGCGACGCGCACGGGACGGCCGAGGGTTCCCTCGACATCGTGTACTCCGACTCCCGCTCGGGCGTCTACAAGAAGCTGGTCGTCTCCGGGGACGGGGTGCTGCTCGGCGGCGTCCTGGTCGGCGACGCCGAGCAGTACGGCCTCCTGCGCCCGCTCACCGGCTCCGTCCCGCCCGTCTCCCCCGAGCGGCTGGTGCTCCCGGCGGGCGTCGGCGCACCGGTCGCGCTCGGCCCGTCCGCCCTGCCGGACGACGCCGTCATCTGCTCCTGCCACAACGTGACGAAGCACGCCATCGGCCGGTGCGCGAGCCTCCCCGAGGTGAAGAAGTGCACCAAGGCCGGTACGGGCTGCGGCAGTTGCGTGAAGACGATCGAGAAGCTGCTGCCGGCCGCCGTCGACGGGGGGCTGTGCGGCTGCTTCCCGTACACCCGGAGCGAGCTGTACGAGATCGCCCGCACCCTGCGGCTGACCTCCTTCGCCGCGCTGCTCGACTCGCACGGCCGCGAGGGGGCGCGGGGCGGCGAGGGCTGCGAGGTGTGCAAGCCGGCCGTCGGGTCGATACTCGCCTCGCTCGACAACGGGTACATCCTGGACGGCGAGCAGGCCTCCCTCCAGGACACCAACGACCACTTCCTCGCCAACATGCAGCGCAACGGCTCCTATTCGGTGGTGCCGCGCATCCCCGGCGGCGAGATCACCCCGGACAGGCTGATCGTGATCGGCGAGGTGGCCCGGGACTTCGGGCTCTACACGAAGATCACCGGAGGTCAGCGGATCGACCTCTTCGGCGCCCGGGTGGACCAGCTGCCCTCGATCTGGACGCGGCTCGTCGACGCGGGCTTCGAGTCGGGGCACGCGTACGGCAAGGCGCTGCGCACGGTGAAGTCCTGCGTGGGGCAGACCTGGTGCCGGTACGGCGTCCAGGACTCGGTGAGGATGGCGATCCGGCTGGAGCTGCGCTACCGGGGCCTGCGCGCCCCGCACAAGCTGAAGTCGGCGGTCTCGGGCTGCGCCCGCGAGTGCGCGGAGGCCCAGTCGAAGGACTTCGGGATCATCGCGACGGCGAACGGCTGGAACCTCTACGTCGGCGGCAACGGCGGCGCGACCCCGCGCCACGCGGACCTCCTCGCGCAGGACCTCTCGGACGCCGAACTGGTCCGTCTCGTCGACCGGTTCCTGATGTTCTACATCCGGACGGCGGACCGCCTTGAGCGGACGTCGACGTGGCTGGAGCGGCTCGACGGCGGACTCGGCCACCTCAAGGACGTGGTGGTGCGCGACTCGCTCGGGCTCTGCGAGGAGCTGGAGGCGCTGATGGCCGCGCACGTCGCGGGCTACCGGGACGAGTGGGCCGAGACCCTGGACGATCCGGAGCGGCTGCGGCGCTTCGTCTCCTTCGTGAACGCGCCGGGGACGCCGGACCCGTCGGTCCGGTTCGTGCCGGAGCGCGACCAGATCAAGCCCGACCTGACCGTCCTGACGATCGGAAACCTGGAAGGGACCTCCTCCCGATGACGACGACGCTCGAACTGTCCCCGTCCCCGGACACCTGGATGCCGGTCTGCGAGGAGGCCCGGCTGACGCCCGGCGCGGCGTGGCGGCGCTGCTTCCGGACGGCCGGCAGGCGGCGGTCTTCCGGGACCGCTCGGGGCGCGCGTACGCGATCGACAACCGCGATCCGTTCACGGGGGCGCAGGTGCTGTCCAGGGTCTCGTCGGTTCGGCCGGCGGGCGGCCGTTCGTGGCCTCGCCGCTCCTGAAGCAGCGCTTCGACCTGGAGACGGGCCGGTGCCTGGACGACGAGGAGGTCGCGGTGACGGTGTATCCGATCCGTACGACCCGAACGGCCTTGACCGATCGTTCCAGATAGCCGTACGGTCTTCTCGTGGCCAGGACCAAGGAATTCGATCCGGAGGCCGCGCTCCAGGCAGCCCTCGAACTGTTCTGGGCGCGCGGCTACGAGGCGACGTCGATGGCGGACCTCGTGGAGCACCTCGGCGTCGGCCGCGCCAGCATCTACGCGACCTTCGGCAACAAGCACGAGCTGTACCTGAAGGCGATGGACCGCTACCTGGAGACGCGCGACCCGCGGATCGTCGAGGAGCTGTCCGTGCCGGGCCCGGCACTGCCGGCCGTACGGGCGCTCGTCCGGCGCTTCGCCACCGAGGCGGCGACGGACGGGGAGCGGCTGAACGGCTGCTTCGTCACCAACTCGGCGGCGGAGCTCGGCCCGCACGACACGGCGGTCGCCCGCCGGGTCGAGCTGAGCTGGGAGCAGATCGAGACGCTCCTGCACGGGGCGCTCACCCGGGCCCGTGCCGGGGCGAGCTCCCGGCCGACCGGGACCCGCGCGCGCTGGCCCGGATGCTGCTCGTGCTGCTCCAGGGCATCCGGGTGGTCGGCAAGGCGTCGAACGACCCGGGCCGGGTCCTGGACGCGGCGGAGCAGGCACTGGGACTGCTGGACTGAGGAGCGGGCGCCCACGAGGGCGCCCTTTCTTCGGCGCCCATTCAAGAACGTACGGTCAAGTTCAATATGGTCGGATTCCCTTTCGGTGGGGTTCGGCAGGGGGAGAGAGATGACGACGACACAGGTGCGGCGGCCCCGCCCCGCCGTGGATACCCGGCATGGGTTCCTCCTGCTCGGGGCCGTGCAGACGACCCTCATCTTCACGCTCGCCTCCCTGGCCGTCCCGCTCCCCCGCATCGGCGCCGAGTTCCGGCTCGACCGCGCCCAGCTGATCCTGCTGAGCGCGGCCTACGGGCTGACCTTCGCCGGGCTCCTCCTCCTCGGCGGCCGGCTCACCGACCGCTCCGGCGGACGCCGGGTCCTCACCACCGGACTCCTGCTCTTCGGCGCCGCCTCCGCCCTCGCGCCGCTCGCCCCGGCTACGGGACGCTCCTCGCCGCCCGCTTCGCTCAGGGCGCCGGCGCGGCCCTCGTCGCCCCGGCCGCGATGGCGGTCCTCCGGGCGCTGCACCCTGGACCCGCCGCCTACGGCAGGGCGATGGCCACCTGGGGCGGCTCTCCGTCCTCGGCGCCACCGCCGGAAACCTGTTCTCCGGCGTCATCGCCTCGGCCACCTCCTGGCGCGGCACCTTCGCGGTCCCCCTGGCGGTCACCGCGACGGCGCTGTTCCTGGCCCCGAAACTGCTGCCGCCGACGCCACCGCCCGGGGAAGGGGAACACGCGGGAACCACGGCCCCACCAGGCGCCGACGAGACCCGGACCACTCCCGCGCCCAGCACCGACGAGGCCCACACCACTCCCGCGCCTGGCACCGACGAGGCCCACACCGCTTCCCCGCACGGCACCGACGAGGCCTGGACCACGCCCCCGCCCAGCACCGACAAGGCCCGAACCGCTCCCCCGTCCGGCACCGGCAAGGCCCAGATCACTCCCCCGTCCGGCACCGACAAGGCCCAGATCACTCCCCCGCCCGGCACCGACACCGACGCCAGCCCCGGCGTCCGCCGCGCCCTCGACCTCCCCGGTGCCCTCCTCGCCACCTCCGGGATCACCCTCGCCAGTTACGGGCTCGTCCTCACCGACGCCCACCCGTGGGCCTCCGCCCCGGTGCTCCTCCCCCTGCTCGCGGGGCTCGTCCTGCTGGTCGCCTTCGCGGCGGTCGAGCGGCGGGCCGCCGACCCGCTGCTGCCGCCGGACTTCCTGGGCGACGGCCGCCGGGCCCTGGGGCTCGCGGCGATCGGGGTGACGGCGGCCGGCACGGCGACGGTCTTCGTACTGCTGTCGCTCGCGCTCCAGCAACAGCGCGGCTGGTCCCCGCTGCTCACCTCCGCCGCGTTCGCGCCCTTCGCGGCCGCCCTGCTCGGCGCGGGGCGGCTCGCGGGCCCCTGATCGGGCGGTACGGCCCTGGGCGGGTGACCGCCGCCGGACTCGGCGCGGCGGCGGCCGGGCTGGGGCTGCTGGCCGCGACCGGCTTCGACACGGCCGTCCCGTACGCGTACGGGCTGCTGCCCGGCCTGGTCCTGCTGCCCGCCGGCTGCGCGCTGTCCTTCGCGGGCGCGGCCGTCCTCGCCACCGACGGGGTCCCGGCGCACCGCGCGGGCCTCGCGGGAGGCGTCCTGAACACGGCGATGGAGCTCGGGCCGACCGTGCTCTTCGCCGCCCTGCTGACCCTCGGCGGGGACGCGGTGTCCCTGGCGGCCGCGGCCGTCCTGTTCACCGCCCTCGCCACCGCCACGCTCCTCCACCGAAAGGTCTGACCACCATGTCCGCACGTTTCACCGACCGCACCGTCCTCGTCACCGGCGCCGGTTCCGGTCTCGGCCGGGCCATCGCGCTCGCCTTCGCCGCCGAGGGCGCGAAGGTCGTCGTCGCCGGCCGTACGGCGGAGTCCCTGGACGGGACGGTCGCCCTGATCGAGGCCGCCGGGGCACGGCCGCCGCGGTGACCGCCGACGTGGCGAGCGCCGAGTCCACCCGGGAGCTGGTCCGGCGCGCGGTCGAGCTGTTCGGCGGCCTGGACGTCGCCGTGAACAACGCGGGTGTTCCGGGCGGGCACAGCGCCGCCGACTTCCCCTGGAGGACTGGCGGACCCTGCTCGACACCAACGTGACGGGGTGCTGCACGCGCTCCAGGCCGAGGTCGCGCACATGCGGGCGAACGGCGGCGGGGCCATCGTGAACATCGCGTCCAACCTGGGCCCGCACGTGCGGATACCCGGGCTCTTCGGCTACCAGGTCTCGAAGGCGGCGGTCTCGGCGATGACCCGGGCGGCGGCCCTGGACCACATCGCCGACGGGATCCGGATCAACGCGGTCAGCCCCGGCGCCTCGGAGTCCACGATGTCGCTCCGGCCCGGTGAGACCGAGGCCGAGCGGGCGGTCCGGATGAAGGAGCAGTCGCCCCTCGGCCGCATCTCGTCGGCGGCCGAGGTGGCGGCGGCGGTGCTGTACCTCGCGTCGGACGACGCGGGCTCCGCCGTCGGCACGGACCTGGTGATCGACGGCGGCGTGTCGGCCTGACCCGAGCCTGATCCGGGCCTGACCCGGGCCCGGGTCAGCCCTGGCCCTGGGCGGCCGCCGGGTCCATCCAGAAGACCTCCCAGTGGTGGCCGTCCAGGTCGGTGAAGGAGCGGCCGTACATGAAGCCCAGCTCCAGCGGCTCCTTCGCCGGGCCGCCGCCGGCGGCGAGGGCGGCGTCGGCGAGCCGGTCGCACTCCTCCCGGCTCCCGGCGCTCAGCGTGACCAGGACCTCGGTGGTCCTGGTCGCGTCGGAGATCTCTTGCCGGGGGCCATGAAGGACTTGAACTTGGGCTCTTCGAGGAGCATCGCGAAGATCGTGTCGCTGATGACCACACAGGCGGTGGTCTCGTCGCTGAACTGCGGGTTCGAGGAGTAGCCGAGCTTCTCGAAGAAGGCCTTGCTGGCGTCGACGTCCTTCACGGGCAGGTTCACGAAGATCATCTGCGGGGCCATGGCGCTCTCTTCTCTCGTTCGTTCACGTCGTGCGGCGCTGTCGAGAGGTAAGACGTGGCCGCCCCTCGGAACTCATCGCTCTCCGGGGATTCTTTTCGCTCGGCCGACCGAGCGCAGTTCGAGCGCCGCCAGCGGGACGAACCCCCGCCCGTCCCCCCGGTGCCCGCCCCGTCCCCGGCGAGCCGCCGCAGCATCCCGAGCGCGACCCGCTCCCCTGCGCCTTGGCCCGCTCCGCCGTCGGCCCCGGTGCAGCCCGTCGACGCTCGCGCGCCAGAGCTGCACCCAGCGGCCGAAGTGCGCGGCGGTGAGCGGCCGGGCGGTGTGCAGCGCGGCGTGCGGGGCGAAGGCGTCGCGCCCGTATCCGCCCGTACGGAAGAGGGCCCGCTCCCAGAAGCCGGCGATGTGCGGCAGATGGGCCTCCAGGTCCGTACCGGCGAGCTCCGTGAAGAAGGGCCCGATCAGCGGGTCCGCGAAGGCGGCGCCGTAGAACCGGCGCAGCAGCACGTCGAGGTCGTGGCGGTCGCCGAGGTCGGGGGTGGCACGCATGCCCTCCAGTGTCCCCCCGCCCGGCGTCGGCGTCCGCGTCGGCGTCCGCGTGGGCTACGAGGTGACGGGCCCCTTCCCCGCGTATCTACCCGTGTAGCACCGCAGGTCCATCTGCCGCTGGGCGCCGCCGAGCAGGGCGGCGCCCAGCGGGGTGAGGTGTGGAGGACCGCGTTGCCGTGGCGGAGGGTCGCGATGAGTCCGGCCTCGCGGAGGACGCCCGCGTGCTGGCTGGCGGAGGCCAGGGACACGCCGGCCCTGCGGGCCAGTTCGCTGGTCGTGCCGCCGTCGCCGATGGCGTGGAGGACGGCCGAGCGGGTCTGGCCGACCAGTTTGGCCAGCGAGGAGCCGCCGGGCGCGCGGACGGTGGGCGCCTCGCCGTGGGTGACGGGGTAGACGAGGACCGGGGGCAGCGCGGGGTCGCGCAGCACCACCGGGGTCCCCCGGCAGAAGAACGAGGGCTGGAGCAGCAGCCCCCGTCCGTCGAGGTGGACGTCCCGGTCGACCGGGTAGTCCGCCTCCAGGACGGGCGCGCGCCAGCGGAGCATCGGCGGCAGCGAGGCGAGGAGTTCCTCGGCCCCGCCGTCCAGGAGGGCCCGGCCGCGGCGGGCCCGGTCGGCTTCGACGCGGGCCCTGATGTGCGGCCAGTACGGCTCGATCGCGGCCCGGTGGTAGCTCCTGAGCGCCCCACGAGCCGGTCGAAGGGCTCCGCGCCGCCGTCGGCGAGGGCCCGCAGCGAGTGGGGCACGGTCCGGCCGCCGGAGCGGTCGGCGGCGAGCAGCGAGAGTTCGCCGCGCAGCCGGCCGGGCTCGGTGGCGCGGATGGCCTGGAGTCCCTCGTCGATGCCGTGGACGCCTTCCGCGGGCGTCAGGAAGTCGGGGAAATAGCCTCGGCTGGGAACGAGGGCGGCGAGGAGGCGGGTCTCGCCGCCGAGCCGCATGCGGGCGTCCGAGCGCCATTCTCCGTAGACGACGGGTCCGCGCCGGTCTCTTAAGCGGTGAAAGCTCAGAATCGTTTCCCACAGAACGTCCGGCCGGGCGGCCGTCCGCACCCCTGCCAAATCGTTCCCGGTGAAATGAATCCGCAGCATGAACGTCCCCACCTGTGCACTCGCAACCACCCCCGACGACGAGTATGCACAGCATCACTGCACGTTACCAGGGTGTTTCAGCCACAGTTGAAAGGCATCGCGGCAATCCAGCGGAACCGAAAAGCTGTACGGGTCGGGCAGGAAACCTTCAGGACCGAGGTGACGGGCGAAGACCGTGGGGGGCTTTGTCCGTCCGGCGGCGGTCGGCGAGGTTGCGGCTCACCTGTCCGGCACCGGTAAAGGGCGCGGCCTCCGGGTGGGGATCCGGGGGTCGCGCCCGCCCCGTTCTTTGTGCCGGGGAATCGAGGATGTTCAATTTCCAATAATTCAATCGGCCGCAATTGAACATTGACCCACATCAGCTCGACAAACGAACGAACAACGGGACGGACACCTCCGCACAAAAGGTGTCCGTCCCGTCTCTTTTATGAATCCGGAGCCGCCGCCCGTCGGTGAGGGTCAAGAGGTGACCGACGGCGGCTCCGGTGGCCTCAGCGGCTGTCGCTGCCCTTCGCGCCGGAGGCGGCGCGGCCGGCCTCCAGGCGCGCCACCGGGATCCGGAAGGGCGAGCAGGAGACGTAGTCGAGGCCGACCTCGTGGAAGAAGTGCACCGACTCCGGGTCGCCGCCGTGCTCGCCGCAGACGCCCAGCTTGATGTCGGGGCGGGTGGCGCGGCCGGCCTGGACGGCGCTGCGCACGAGGGCGCCGACGCCGTCCTTGTCGATGGTCTCGAAGGGGCTGACGCCGAAGATGCCCTTCTCCAGGTACGCGGTGAAGAACGAGGCCTCCACGTCGTCGCGGGAGAAGCCCCAGACCGTCTGCGTCAGGTCGTTGGTGCCGAAGGAGAAGAACTCCGCGGCCTCGGCGATCTGACCGGCGGTCACGGCGGCGCGCGGCAGCTCGATCATGGTGCCGAGCGCGAGCTTCAGCTCGACGCCGGTCTGCGCCTGGACCTCGGCGATGACCTGCTCGGCCTCCTCGCGGACGATCTCCAGCTCCTGGACGGTGCCGACGAGCGGGATCATGATCTCGGCGCGCGGGTCGCCCTTGGCGTCGATGCGGTGGGCCGCGGCCTCGGCGATCGCCCGGACCTGCATGGTGAACAGGCCGGGGATGACCAGGCCGAGGCGGACGCCGCGCAGACCCAGCATCGGGTTCTGCTCGTGCAGCCGGTGCACGGCCTGCAGCAGGCGCAGGTCGTTCTCGTGCGGCTCCTTGCGGGACTCGGCGAGGGCGACGCGGACCGACAGCTCGGTGATGTCGGGCAGGAACTCGTGCAGCGGCGGGTCGAGCAGGCGGACCGTGACGGGCAGCCCGTCCATGGCCTCGAAGAGCTCGATGAAGTCCTGCTTCTGCAGCGGGAGCAGCGCCTTCAGCGACTCCTCGCGCTCGGCGTCCGTGTCGGCCAGGATGAGGCGCTCGACGTACTGGCGGCGCTCGCCGAGGAACATGTGCTCGGTGCGGCACAGGCCGATGCCCTGGGCGCCGAAGCGGCGGGCGCGCGAGGCGTCCTCGGCGTTGTCGGCGTTGGCGCGGACGCGCAGGCGGCGGACGCGGTCGGCGTAGGCCATGATCCGGTGGACGGCCCCGACGAGCTCGTCGGCGTCGTCGGCGCCGGCGTGCATGCGGCCCTCGAAGTACTCGACGACCGGGGACGGCACGACGGGTACCTCACCGAGGTAGACCTTGCCGGTGGAGCCGTCGATGGAGACGACGTCGCCCTCCTCGACGACCTGGCCGTCGGCCGTGGTCATCCGGCGGCGCTTGGTGTCGACCTCCAGCTCCTCGGCGCCGCAGACACAGGTCTTGCCCATGCCGCGGGCGACGACGGCGGCGTGCGAGGTCTTGCCGCCGCGGGAGGTGAGGATGCCCTCGGCGGCGATCATGCCGTCCAGGTCGTCCGGGTTGGTCTCGCGGCGGATCAGGATGACCTTCTCGCCGGAGCGGGACCACTTGACGGCCGTGTACGAGTCGAAGACGGCCTTGCCGACGGCCGCGCCCGGGGAGGCGGCGATGCCGCGGCCGATCTGCTCGACCTTCGCGGTCTCGTCGAACTTGGGGAACATCAGCTGGGCGAGCTGGGCGCCGGTGACGCGCTGGAGCGCCTCGGCCTCGTCGATCAGGCCCTGGTCCACGAGCTGCGTGGCGATGCGGAAGGCGGCACCGGCGGTGCGCTTGCCGACGCGGGTCTGGAGCATCCAGAGCTGGCCGCGCTCGATGGTGAACTCGATGTCGCAGAGATCCTTGTAGTGGGTCTCCAGCGTGTTCATGATGTGCATGAGCTGGTCGTACGACGTCTTGTCGATCGACTCGAGGTCGGCCAGCGGCACGGTGTTGCGGATGCCGGCGACGACGTCCTCGCCCTGCGCGTTCTGCAGGTAGTCGCCGTAGACGCCGGCGTGGCCGGAGGCGGGGTCGCGGGTGAAGGCGACGCCGGTGCCGGAGTCGGGGCCGAGGTTGCCGAAGACCATCGAGCAGACGTTGACGGCGGTGCCGAGGTCGCCCGGGATGCGCTCCTGGCGGCGGTACAGCTTGGCGCGGTCCGTGTTCCAGGAGTTGAAGACGGCCTCGATGGCGAGGTCCATCTGCTCGCGCGGGTCCTGCGGGAAGTCGCGGCCGGTCTCGGCCTTCACGATCTTCTTGAAGTGCTCGACGACCTTCTTGAGGTCGGCGGCGTCCAGGTCGGTGTCGCTGGCGACCTTCTTCGTGGCCTTGGCCTCGTCGAGGGCCTCCTCGAAGAGCTCGCCGTCGACGCCGAGGACGGTCTTGCCGAACATCTGGATCAGGCGGCGGTACGAGTCCCAGGCGAAGCGCTCGTTGTCGGCCTGGCGGGCGAGGCCGGCCACCGACTCGTCGGAGAGGCCGATGTTGAGGACGGTGTCCATCATGCCCGGCATGGAGAACTTGGCGCCCGAGCGGACCGAGACGAGAAGCGGGTTGTCGGCCTGGCCGAGCTTCTTGCCCATCTGCTGCTCGAGGGCGTCGAGGTGCGCGGTGACCTCGTCGCGGAGCTCGACCGGCTCCGAGCCGCTCTCGAGGTAGACCTTGCACGCCTCGGTGGTGATCGTGAAGCCCGGAGGCACCGGAAGGCCGAGGTTGGTCATCTCGGCGAGGTTGGCGCCCTTGCCACCGAGCAGGTCCTTCAGGTCCCTGTTGCCCTCGGTGAAGTCGTAGACGAACTTCTGATCATTGTTTTCCGACACGGGTCCCGACTCCTCGATGACTCGGTTGGCTGCCCTGACGGCGAGGAACATACCCAGATCGAAGGCTTCTGGGGAGGTACGCCTGCCGGTCACACGGTCTTAACCACCCGTCCGCCAGCACTTCGAAAGTTACCGAGGCGAAGCTTCCGGTTTCACGCCCCGAAGGCCATCTGGCCCAATCTCCAGCTTACTCGCTCACATGAGCGCTAGATCGAGCATTTGCGTTCAACTCTTAAACACAAAAGGGGTGGCACCCAGTGCCACCCCTTCAGGCGGTGCACCCTTCCGTAACCTGCTCATCTGAGCACAACCCCCTCAGGGGTGGCGAGGATCACTCCCCGGAAGGGCCGGATCTCAGCCGCCGGACGTGTCCAGCTCCGCGTCCTCGCTCACTCCGGCGCAGTCGTAGGGGTCCTTGAGCCAGCCGTCCGGCAGGACAACCCGGTTGTTTCCGGACGTACGGCCCCGGGGACCGTCCGCACCCACCGGCCACGGCTGGTCCAGGTCGAGCTCGCTCAACTGAGCGCGCAGCTCGTCCAGAGAAGAGGTGATCGCGAGCTTCTTGCGCATCTCGGATCCCACCGAGAAGCCCTTCAGGTACCAGGCCACGTGCTTGCGGAAGTCGATGACACCGCGTGCCTCGTCGCCCAGCCACTCGCCGAGCAGCCGCGCGTGCCGCACCATCGCGTCCGCGACCACCCGCAGACCGGGCTGGGCGTACTCGCCCGTGCCCTCGAAGCCCGCCACCAGGTCCCCGAAGAGCCACGGGCGGCCCAGGCAGCCGCGGCCCACGACGACGCCGTCGCAGCCCGTCTCCCGCATCATCCGCAGCGCGTCGTCCGCCGACCAGATGTCGCCGTTGCCGAGCACCGGGATCTCCGGCACGTGCTCCTTGAGCCGCGCGATGGCGTCCCAGTCGGCCGTGCCGCCGTAGTGCTGCGCCGCCGTCCGCCCGTGCAGGGCGATGGCGGTGACGCCCTCCTCGACGGCGATCCGGCCCGCGTCGAGATAGGTGATGTGGTCGTCGTCGATGCCCTTGCGCATCTTCATCGTGACCGGCAGGTCGCCCGCGTTGGTCACGGCCTCGTTCAGGATCGCCCGCAGCAGCGGCCGCTTGTAGGGCAGGGCCGAGCCGCCGCCCTTCCGGGTCACCTTCGGCACCGGGCAGCCGAAGTTCAGGTCGATGTGGTCGGCGAGGTCCTCGTCGACGATCATCCGCACGGCCTTGCCGACCGTCACCGGATCCACTCCGTAGAGCTGGATCGAGCGCGGCTTCTCCGTCTCGTCGAAGCGGATGAGCTGCATCGTCTTCTCGTTGCGCTCGACCAGGGCACGCGTCGTGATCATCTCGCTCACGAACAGCCCCTTGCCACCGCTGAACTCGCGGCAGAGGGTACGGAAGGGGGCGTTGGTGATGCCGGCCATGGGCGCGAGCACCACCGGCGGCTGCACGATGTGCGGCCCGATGGCGAGAGGGGTGAACGCGGTCATTCAGCCATTGTCGCGCACGGCGAAGATTGTTAGACAGCCGTACGATCCAGGCATGCCCGAGCTCACACGCGCGCGCCGTCTCGTCGTCCTCGCGATCTGCTGCATGAGCCTGCTGATCGTCAGCCTGGACAACACCGCGCTGAACGTCGCCCTGCCCGCCATGCGGCGCGACCTCGGCGCCACCGTCGCCGGCATGCAGTGGACCATCGACGCCTACACCCTGGTCCTCGCCTCCCTGCTGATGCTCGCGGGCTCCACCGCCGACCGGATCGGCCGCCGCAAGGTCTTCGTCACCGGCCTGGCCGTCTTCGCGCTGGGCTCGCTGCTCTGCTCCCTCGCGCCGAACCTGGAGTCCCTGATCGCCTTCCGGGCCGTCCAGGCCGTGGGCGGCTCGATGCTGAACCCGGTCGCCATGTCGATCATCACCAACACCTTCACGGAACCGGCCGCACGCGCGCGTGCCATCGGCGTCTGGGGCGGGGTCGTCGGCGTCTCCATGGCCGCCGGACCGCTGGTCGGCGGCGTGCTCGTCCAGTCGGTCGACTGGCGGGCGATCTTCTGGGTCAACCTGCCGGTCGCCCTCGCCGCCCTGGTCCTGACCCTGCGGTACGTCCCCGAGTCCCGCGCGCCCCGGCCCCGGCGCCCCGACCCCGTGGGGCAGGTCCTGGTGACGGTGCTCCTCGGCTCGCTCACGTACGCGATCATCGAGACCGACCCGCTCTTCGCCGGGATCGCGGCCGCCGCCCTCGTCGGTCTGCTCCTCTACGAGCCCCGCCGCCACGAGCCCCTGATCGACCTGCGGTTCTTCCGCAGCGCGCCGTTCAGCGGGGCCACCGTCATCGCGGTCTGCGCCTTCGCCTCGCTCGGCGGCTTCCTCTTCCTGAACACCCTGTACCTCCAGGACGTGCGCGGCCTCTCCCCGCTGGCCGCCGGGTTCTGGATGCTGCCGATGGCCGGCATGACCTTCGTCTTCGCCCCGCTGTCGGGGCGCCTCACCGCCTCGCGCGGGCCGCGTCCCTCGCTGCTGCTCGCGGGGACGGCGATGGCGGCGGGTCCGCTGCTCTTCGCCGCCTTCTCCGCCGAGACGAGCGATCCGCTGCTCCTCACCGGGTACGTGGTCTTCGGCATCGGCTTCGGCCTGGTGAACGCCCCCATCACCAACACCGCCGTCTCCGGGATGCCCCGCGCGCAGGCCGGGGTGGCGGCGGCCGTGGCCTCGACGAGCCGCCAGGTCGGGCAGACGCTGGGGGTCGCGGTGATCGGCACGGTCCTGGCGGTGGGCGCCGGTGCCTCGCTGGACGCGGACGCGTTCGTGGCGGCGGCCCGCCCCGGCTACTGGATCATCACGGGCTGCGGGCTCGCCGTCCTCGCGGTCGGGGCGCTGACCAGCGGTCCGTGGGCGCGGCGCACGGCGGAGCGGACGGCGCGGTCGCTGGCGCCGGAGGGCTCGGCCGAGGGCGGGCCTCAGGCGATGGCGAGGACGCCCTCCGCCTGATCCCGGACCACCAGGTCGAGGAGGCGGGCGACGCCGTCCTCGGTGGCCTCGTCCACGGGGACGTAGGTGACCAGGTGCGTCCCGGCGTTCGGGCCGAGCCACAGGTTGGTGTGCTCGAAGCTGAGCAGCCCCACGCGCGCGTTGCGGATGACCTTCACGCGGCCGCCGGGGGCGACCACCTCGTGCCGGGCCCAGATCTCCCGGAACTCGGGCGAGGCCTCTTCGAGGCGTCGTACGAGCTCCTTCCAGGCGGGCTCGGCCAGGTGCTCGGCCATGGCGGCGCGGAGCTTCCCGGCGAGGGCGCGCATGACCTCGGGCAGGTCGGTGACCGAGGCACGGAAGTCCTCGTTCGTGAAGGCCAGCCAGAGGGAGTTGCGGTCCTCGCGGGGCAGCGCGTCCAGGTCGCAGAAGAGCTGCCCGAAGGTGCGGTTGTGGGCGAGGAAGTCGTAGCGGCTGTTCTGGATCGCGGCGGGCACCGGCTCCAGCTGGTCGAGCAGGCGGCGCAGGGTGGGCGTGACGGCGGAGCAGGACGCCTCGGGGTGCGGGTCGGCGTGGCCCGCGAGGGCGAAGAGGTGGCTGCGCTCGGTCGGGTCGAGCAGCAGGGCTCCGGCGAGGGCGTCGAGGACCTGCGGGGAGACCTGGATGTCCCGGGCCTGCTCCAGCCAGGTGTACCAGGTGACGCCGACGGCGGAGAGGTACGCGACCTCCTCGCGGCGCAGGCCGGGGGTGCGGCGGCGCGCCCCGGGGAGGCCGACCTGCTCGGGGTGATGCGCTCGCGGCGGCTGCGCAGGAAGGCGGCGAGCTCGTGGCGCCGTACGTCCTGTTCGGGTGAGCTGATCGCCATGAGGGTCATGCCTCCAGGGTGCCGGGGTGGTCAGCCGCTTTCCAGGTAGTGCTTGTACCAGGATAAGGAGACTCTGGTACCAGGCTGAGCGGAGGCGGAGGCTCGGTCCTGTGACCACGACCTCTCCCTCCGTCCGTACGGCCTCCCCGGTCGGCCGCCAGGCCCCGGCGCTCGGCGCCCTCGGCCTGTTCACCGTCCTCCTCGGGGCCGCGCTCCCCCTCATCGACTTCTTCATCGTCAACGTCGCCCTGCCGTCCATCGACCGGGACCTCGCCGCGGGCCCGGCGCTCCTGGAGCTGGTCGTCGCCGGGTACGGCCTGGCGTACTCCGTGCTGCTCGTCCTCGGCGGGCGGCTGGGCGACCTCTTCGGCCGCCGCCGGCTCTTCCTCGCCGGGATGGCCGCCTTCGGGCTGACCTCGCTGGCCTGCGGGCTCGCCCCGGACGCCTGGACGCTGGTCGCGGCGCGGGTGGCGCAGGGCGCGGCGGCGGCGCTGATGCTGCCGCAGGTCCTCGCGACCATCCACTCCTCGACCGAGGGGCCGCGCCGGGCGCGGGCGCTCAGCCTGTACGGGGCGACCGCGGGGCTCGCGATGGCGGGCGGCCAGATCCTGGGCGGGGTGCTCGTGACCGCCGACGTCGCGGGCTCGGGCTGGCGCGCGGTGTTCCTGGTGAACGTGCCGGTGGCGGTGGCGGGCCTGGTCCTCGCCCTCCGCACGGTGCCGGAGACCCGTTCGGACCGGCCCGCGCCGGTGGACGTGCCGGGCACGCTGCTCCTCGCGCTCGCGCTGCTGTCCCTGCTCGCTCCGCTGACGGAGGGCCGGGCGGCGGGCTGGCCGCTGTGGACCTGGGTGTCGCTCGCGGTGTTCCCGTTCGCGGCGGGGCCTTCTGGTGGGTGGAGCGGCGGGCGGACCGCCGGGGCGCCGTCCCGCTGGTCCCGCCGAGCCTGCTCGCCCTGGTTCCGGTGCGGCGCGGGCTTCCGGTGGTCCTCGTCTTCTCGCTGGGCTTCTCCGGCTTCATGTTCGTGATCGCGGTGGCGCTCCAGCAGGGCCTGGAGATGGGCGCGGTGGCCTCGGGCGCGGCGCTCGTGCCGATGGCGCTCGCCTTCTTCGCGGCCTCGCTCGCGGGTCCGCGTCTGGTGCGGCGCTGGGGCACCCGGATCGTGCCGGTGGGGTCCCTGCTCCAGGGCCTCGGGTCGCCGCCGTCGCCTGGGCGGTGGGGCACGACTGGCAGGGGCTGTCGGCCTGGGACCTGGTGCCGGGCGTGGCGGTGGCGGGCCTCGGTCAGGGGCTCCAGCTGCCGGTGCTGTTCCGGGTGGTGCTCTCCGAGGTGCCGTCGGAGCGGGCGGGCGTGGGCAGCGGGGTCATGGTGACGACGCAGCAGTCGGCGCTGACGCTCGGGGTGGCGACCCTCGGCTCGCTCTTCCTCTCGCTGGCGCCGTCTCCGGCCGACATGGGCACGGCGCTGCGGACGACGCTCCTGGTCCAGCTGGGGGTGGTGGCGCTGACGCTGCTGCTGAGCCTCCGCCTCCCGCGCACGGTGCGGTGACTCCGGAAAACGAGAAGTGGACTGACAGATATTGAAATCTGTCATCGCACATGTCATGGTTGTTCCATGACCACCACACCGAAGACCTCCGTCCCCACCCGCGCCCTCGGCGCCACCGGCCCCGCCGTCTCCGCGCTCGGCCTCGGCTGCATGGGCATGTCCGCGCTGTACGGCGAGGCCGACCGCGCCGAGTCGATCGCGACCGTCCACGCGGCCCTGGACGCCGGGGTCACCCTGCTCGACACGGGCGACTTCTACGGGATGGGCCACAACGAGCTGCTGATCAACGAGGCCCTGCGGACGGCCCCGGCCGCCGCCCGCGAGCGGGCGCTGACGAGCGTGAAGTTCGGCGCCCTGCGCACGGTCGAGGGCGGCTTCACCGGCTACGACGGCCGTCCGGCCGCCGTGAAGAACTTCGCGGCGTACTCGCTCCAGCGGCTCGGCACCGACCACATCGACGTCTACCGGATCGCCCGCGTCGACCCCGACGTGCCGATCGAGGAGACCGTCGGCGCCATCGCCGAGCTGGTCGAGGCGGGGCACGTGCGGCACATCGGCCTCTCCGAGGTCGGCGCGGACACCCTGCGCCGGGCGGCGGCCGTGGCCCCGATCGCGGACCTCCAGATCGAGTACTCCCTCATCTCCCGCTCCATCGAGGAGAAGATCCTGCCGACCGCCCGCGAACTGGGCATCGGCGTCACGGCGTACGGGGTCCTCTCCCGGGGGCTGATCAGCGGCCACTTCACCCGGGACCGGGAGCTGGCCGCCGGCGACTTCCGCGGCTTCAGCCCCCGCTTCCAGGGCGACAACCTCCGTCACAACCTGGACCTGGTGGACCGTCTGCGCGCGGTCGCCGAGGCCAAGGGCGTCACGGTCGCCCAGACGGCCATCGCCTGGGTCCTCGCCCAGGGGCAGGACATCGTGCCGCTGATCGGCGCCCGCCGCCGCGACCGGCTCGCCGAGGCGCTCGGCGCCCTGGACGTCACGCTCGACGCCGCCGACCTGGCCGCGATCGAGGAGGCGGTCCCGGCGGACGCCGCCGCCGGCGCCCGCTACCCGGAGGCGCAGATGGCCCACCTGGACAGCGAGCACTGACGGGTACTGTCGTCGCATGGCCGCCACCGAGACCCTGACCGCAGAGCGCATCCTCGAAGCCACCGAGGAGGTGCTGCGGCGCTACGGGCCGGGGAAGGCGACCGTCGTCGACGTGGCCCGGGTGCTGGGCGTCAGCCACGGCAGCGTCTACCGCCACTTCCGCACGAAGGCGGCGCTGCGCGAGGCGGTCACCGAGCGGTGGCTGGAGCGGACGATCGTGGCGCTCACACCGTACCTGGAGGCCGAGGGCCCGGCGGACTGGCGGCTGACCGGCTGGCTCACGGCCCTGTTCGCCCTGAAGCGCAAGAAGGCCGGCGGGGATCCGGAGCTGATGGCCACCTTCCAGGTGCTCATCGGCGAGAACAGCGCGGTGGTCGACCGGCACGAGGAGCACCTCGTCGAGCAGATCACCCGCATCCTGGAGGACGGGCACCGCGAGGGCCTGTTCGCGGCGCCGGAGCGGGACTTCGCGACCACGGCCCGCGCGGTCTTCGACGCCACGGACCGCTTCCACAATCCGGCGCACGCCGCCGAGTGGTCGTCCCCGGGCGCCGAGGACGCGTTCGCGGCGGTCGTCTCCCTCGTACAGCGCGCACTGCGGTCCTGAAAAGGCATTTGAAGATCATTTGGCCTGGAGTTTCCCCTTCCCTGTCCGGTACATGACTAGCGTTCTCCCGCACCTCGACCGTAGAAGCACCCAGGGGGAACCATGTCCACACCCGCCAAGCCGGCTCGATCAGGCGGGGCCTCCGCGATCGGGTGGGTCCTGACGATCGGCCTGAACGTCGTCGCGCCGATCCTCACCTACAACACCCTGACCGAGGACCACGGCTGGTCCGAGTTCTCCGCGCTGCTCCTCAGCAGCGCCTGGCCGGTCCTCGACACCGCGATCATGGCCGCCTGGCGCCGCAAGATCGACGAGTTCGCCATGGTCACCCTGGTCTTCCTGGTGATCACGGCCGTGGTCTCGCTGGTCGGCGCGCACACCGCCCGCGCGCTCCTGATCAAGGACTCCTCGGTGACGGGCCTGTTCGGCCTGCTCTGCCTGGGCACGCTGTTCGCCCCGCGCCCGCTGATGTTCTACTTCGGCCGCAAGTTCGCGACCGACGGCACCCCGGCCTCCACGGCCTGGTGGAACGGCATGTGGCAGTACGAGGGCTTCCGCGGCACCATGCGCACGATGACGCTGGTGTGGGGCGTGGCGTACATCACCGAGGCGCTGGTCCGCATCGCCCTCGCGTACGTCCTGTCGACCAAGACCATGGTCACGCTCAGCCCGATCATGATCTACGGCGTCCTTGGCGCCGTCGGTGCCTGGACGGCCTGGTTCGGCAAGCGCCGCGCGGCGGAGGGCGCCCGCCGGACGGCCGAGGCGGAGGCGCGGCCGCCGCGACCGCCTGACGAAGGAACGCGATACGGAAGGCCCCGGTTCCGAGGACGGAACCGGGGCCTTCCGTACGTGCGATCAGATCGGGTTCAGCAGCCGATGAGGCGGCTGGCCAGGTAGCCCTGGATCTGGTCGAGGAGACGCGCTCCTGCTTCATGGTGTCGCGCTCGCGCACGGTCACCGCGTTGTCCTCGAGGGTGTCGAAGTCGACGGTGATGCAGAACGGGGTGCCGATCTCGTCCTGACGGCGGTAGCGGCGGCCGATGGCGCCGGCGTCGTCGAACTCGATGTTCCAGTTCTGGCGCAGGTCCGCCGCGAGGCCCTTGGCCTTCGGGGAGAGCTGCGCGTTGCGGGACAGCGGCAGGACGGCGGCCTTGACCGGGGCCAGGCGGTGGTCGAGGCGCAGCACGGTGCGCTTCTCCATGACGCCCTTGGCGTTCGGGGCCTCGTCCTCGACGTAGGCGTCGAGCAGGAAGGCGAGCATGGTGCGGCCGACACCGGCGGCGGGCTCGATGACGTACGGCGTGTAGCGCTCGCCCGTCTCCTGCTCCAGGTAGGTGAGGCTGGCGCCGGAGGCCTTGGAGTGGGCGCTCAGGTCGTAGTCGGTGCGGTTGGCGACGCCCTCCAGCTCGCCCCACTCGCTGCCGCCGAAGGAGAAGCGGTACTCGATGTCGGCGGTGCGCTTCGAGTAGTGGGAGAGCTTCTCCTGCGGGTGCTCGTACCAGCGCATGTTCTCCTCACGGAGACCCAGGCCGGTGTACCAGTTCCAGCGCTGCTGCATCCAGTACTCCTGCCACTGCTCGTCCTCGCCCGGCTTGACGAAGAACTCCATCTCCATCTGCTCGAACTCGCGCGTGCGGAAGATGAAGTTGCCCGGAGTGATCTCGTTCCGGAAGGACTTGCCCATCTGCGCGATGCCGAACGGGGGCTTCTTGCGCGCGGTCCCCTGCACCTGGGCGAAGTTGGTGAAGATGCCCTGGGCGGTCTCGGGACGCAGGTAGGCGACGGAGCCGCTGTCCTGGGTCGGGCCGAGGTGGGTGGAGAGCAGGCCGGAGAAGTTCTTCGGCTCGGTGAAGGTGCCCTTGTTGCCACAGTTGGGGCAGTTGAGGTCGGCGAGGCCGTTCTCGGGGAGACGGCCGTGCTTCTCCTCGTACGCCTCCTCCAGGTGGTCGGCGCGGAAGCGCTTGTGGCAGGAGGTGCACTCGGTCAGCGGGTCGGTGAAGGTGGCGACGTGGCCGGAGGCCTCCCAGACCTCGGTGGCCAGGATGACCGACGAGTCGATACCGACGACGTCCTCGCGCGAGGTGACCATGTAACGCCACCACTGGCGCTTGATGTTCTCCTTGAGCTCGACGCCGAGGTGTCCGTAGTCCCAGGCGGCGCGCTGACCGCCGTAGATCTCACTGCAGGGGAAAACGAAGCCACGGCGCTTGCTCAGGCTGACGATGGTGTCGATCTTGTCGGCGGCCACGGTGCTCTCTTCATTACGACGACGAAGTGCGAATGCCTCAGGTTACCGGCGCCCTGGGGCCCCGTATCAAATCGGTTCCGCGACGGGGCCCGCGATGTCCCGGGTGGTCCGGAACACGGGCAAGGCAATTGACAACCGTTTCCATCTTTGTTGAAAATGACTGTCATGAACGTACGTCGACTGATACCCAGCACCGCCCTCGCCGGAGCCCTCGCGCTCGGCGTCGTCTCCCTCCGCCTGCTCCGGGACCTCCGACGCCGCGGACAAGGGGAAGAGCGGCAAGCTGGACGTGGTCGCGTCGTTCTACCCCATGCAGTACCTGGCCGAGCAGATAGGCGGCGGCCACGTCGCCGTGAACACGCTCACCAAGCCCGGCGTCGAGCCGCACGACCTGGAGCTCAAGCCGCGGCAGGTCGGCGAGCTCGGCGAGGCCGACGTCATCCTCTACCTCAAGGGCGTCCAGCCCGCCGTCGACGACGCCATCGCCCAGGCCGGCGTGAAGAACACCGTCGACGCCGCCACCCTCACGAAGCTGGAGGAGCACGGCGCCGAGGTCGGCCACGACCACGGCCACGGCGACGAGCACGGCTCCGAGGCCGGCGCCGACCCGCACATCTGGCTCGACCCCGTGAAGTACGCCGAGGTCGCCAAGGGCGTGGGCGCCGCCTTCGCGAAGGCCGACCCGGCCCACGCCGCCGACTACGGGAAGAACACCGACGCCCTGGTGAAGAAGCTCGGCGACCTGGACACCGCCTTCGCGGCGGGCCTGAAGAACACCGCCACGAAGACCTTCATCACCACCCACTCCGCCTTCGGCTACCTCGCCGAGCGCTACGGCCTGGAGCAGGAGAGCATCACCGGCATCGACCCCGAGTCCGAGCCGAGCCCCGCCCGCGTCCGGGAGCTCCACGCGATCGCGGAGAAGGACAAGGTCTCCACCGTCTTCTTCGAGACCCTCGCGAGCGACAGGACCGCGAAGACCCTCGCCGGCGACACCGGCCTCAAGACCGACGTGCTCGACCCGCTCGAAGGCATCACGGACAAGTCCAAGGGCCGCGACTACATCGAGGTCATGCGGTCCAACCTCGCCGCGCTGAAGACCGCGCTCGGCGCCAAGTAGGAGACCCCCGTGAGTGATGACCAGCCCGTCCTGTCGATCGGCGGAGCCACGGCGGCCCTCGGCGCCCGTCCCGTCCTCCGGGGCGTCGACCTCGCCGTCCGGCCCGGCGAGGTCGTGGCGCTGCTCGGCGCCAACGGCTCCGGCAAGTCCACCGTCATCCGCTCCGTCATCGGCCAGGTGCCGCTGACCGGCGGCACGATCACGCTGTTCGGCACCGAGCAGAAGCGGTTCCGCGACTGGGCCCGCGTCGGCTACGTCCCGCAGCGCACCACCGCCGCGAGCGGCGTCCCCGCCACCATCCGCGAGGTCGTCTCCTCCGGCCGGCTCTCCCGCCGGAAGTTCGGCTGGCTGACGAAGGACGACAAGGCCGCCGTCGAGCGGGCCATCGACCTCGTCGGCCTCGCCGACCGCGCCGGGGACTCCGTCTCCGCGCTCTCCGGCGGCCAGCACCAGCGGGTCCTGATCGCCCGCGCGCTCGCCTCCGAACCCGAACTCCTGATCATGGACGAGCCGATGGCCGGCGTGGACCTCGCCAGCCAGGAGATCCTGGCCTCGACCCTGCGCGAGCAGGTCGCCGGCGGGACGTCCGTCCTCCTCGTCCTGCACGAGCTGGGCCCCCTGGAGCCCCTCATCGACCGCGCGGTCGTCCTCCGCGACGGCTGCGTCGTCCACGACGGCCCGCCGCCCGAGGCGCTCGGCCAGCACGCCCTGCCGGGCCACGACCACGTACATCCGCACGCGGCCGGCGAGCCGCTCCGCACGGGACTGCTGACCTGATCATGGACTTCCTCGAACCCGCCTTCATGCAGCGGGCGCTGATCGCCGCCCTCCTCGTCGGCATCACCGCGCCCGCCGTCGGCGTCTACCTCGTCCAGCGCCGCCAGGCGCTCATGGGCGACGGCATCGGCCACGTCGCCATGACCGGCGTCGGCCTCGGCTTCCTCATGTCGGCCAACCCGGTGTGGATGGCGACCCTCGTCGCCGTCGTCGGCTCGGTCGTCATGGAGCTGATCCGGGCGTACGGCAAGACCCGCGGCGACATGGCGCTCGCGCTGCTCTTCTACGGCGGCATGGCGGGCGGCGTCCTGCTGATCAACCTCTCGTCGACCGGCTCCAACGCCAACCTCACCTCGTACCTCTTCGGCTCGCTCACCACCGTCTCGCCCGAGGACATCACCGCGATCGGCATCCTGGCCGCCTTCGTGGTCCTGGTCACCGTCGGCCTGCGGCGGCAGCTCTTCGCCGTCAGCCAGGACGAGGAGTTCGCCCGCGTCACCGGCCTGCCGGTGCGCGCCCTCAACCTGCTGATCGCGGTCACGGCCGCGGTGACCGTCACGGTCGCCATGCGGGTCGTCGGACTGCTCCTCGTCAGCGCGCTCATGGTCGTGCCCGTCGCGGCGGCCCAGCAGCTGTCGAAGTCCTTCCGCGCGACCTTCGCGGGCGCGGTCCTCATCGGCGTCGTCGTGGCCCTGTCCGGCACGGTCACCACGTACTACGTGGCGGCCCCGCCCGGCGCGACGATCGTCCTGTACGCGATCGGCGTCTTCATCCTCCTGACCCTGCTCGCCACCCCCCTCGCCAAGCGGCGCGCCCGCGCCGCGGAAGCGGCCACACGGGACTGCGACGCGCGGGTTCCGGCCACACGACGGCCGACGGACGACGTGAAGGTCTGATCCGCGGCTGATCCCGTGGGGACGGGGGGCTGGCAGAATGGCGGGGGCAGACAAGCATCCAAGGAGGCCCCCGTGGCGACGGCAGGACCCCCCGTACGCGGCCGCTCGACCAAGCAGCGGGCTGCCGTGTCGGCAGCGCTGAGCGAGGTGGACGAGTTCCGCAGCGCCCAGGAGCTGCACGACATGCTCAAGCACCGCGGCGACTCCGTCGGCCTCACCACCGTCTACCGCACGCTCCAGTCCCTCGCGGACGCGGGCGAGGTCGACGCGCTGCGCACCAGCGACGGCGAGACGGTCTACCGCCGCTGCTCGACCGGCGACCACCACCACCACCTCGTCTGCCGCGTCTGCGGCAAGGCCGTGGAGGTGGAGGGCCCCATGGTGGAGCAGTGGGCCGAGACCATCGCGTCGGAGCACGGCTTCGTGAACGTGGCGCACACCGTGGAGATCTTCGGCACGTGCGCGGACTGCGCCGGGAAGTGACCTGACGGAGAAGGGCCCGCACCGGATCGATCCGGTGCGGGCCCTTCGCGTACGCGCGGTCAGAGGCGGGTGGCGTTGCTGTCCAGGAGCGCCCGGAGCCGGTCTATGTCGGCGGGGTCGGCGAGCCCGCGCTTGGGCAGGGCGCCCATGCCGACGCCGGGCTTGTCGGCCGAGAGCAGCACGAACTGGGTGGGCGTCTCGGCGTACCGGGACATCAGCGTCCAGCGGCCGACGACCTCGCTCTCGCGGGTCACCCAGCGCACCCCGTCCCCGTCGACCCGTGCCCTGTGCTCCCCCTGCCGCTGGATCACCGGGTACATCTGCCCCGCGGCGGCCCGCGTCAGCAGCGGGCCGAGCGCGAGGAAGAGGAGCCCGAACCCCGCGTTGCGGAGCGCCGATCCCAGGTGCGGCCCGCCGGGGCCGAACACCTCCAGGGCCGCCAGCAGGAGGATCAGGACGGCACAGACCGGCAGCAGCCGCAGCAGCCAGCGGATCGAGCCGTACCGGAGGCGCACGCGCATGGCGTCGACGACGTCGTCACGCGTCGGCGTGTAGACCAGTTCCATCGTCCCGCTCCCCCGGCCGTCCCGTCAGGCCTTGTCGAGGACCGCGAGGTCGGCCGGGTCGACGCCGCCGAAGCGGCGGTCGCGCTGGGCGTACTCGACGCAGGCCCGCCACAGGTCGCGGCGGTCGAAGTCGGGCCACAGCACGTCCTGGAAGACCATCTCGGCGTACGCGCTCTGCCAGATCAGGTAGTTGGAGGTGCGCTGCTCGCCGCTGGGCCGCAGGAACAGGTCCACGTCCGGCATGTCCGGGTAGTACAGGTACTTCTGGACGGTCTTCTCGGTGATCTTCGCCGGGTCGAGCCGGCCCGCCTTCACGTCCTCGGCGAGCGCCTGCGCCGCGTCGGTGAGCTCGGCGCGGCCGCCGTAGTTCATGCAGAAGTACAGCGTGAGCCTGGTGTTGTCCTTCGTCTGCTCCTGGGCGACCTGGAGCTCCTTGGCGACGGACTTCCACAGCTTGGGCATCCGGCCCACCCAGCGCACCCGGATGCCGAGCTCGTCGAGCTGGTCGCGGGTCTTGCGGATGAAGTCGCGGTTGAAGTTCATGAGGAAGCGCACCTCCTCGGGGGAGCGCTTCCAGTTCTCCGTGGAGAAGGCGTACAGCGAGATCGCGCCCACGCCCATCTCGATCGCGCCCTGGAGCACGTCGAGCACCTGCTCCGCGCCGACCTTGTGCCCCTCGGTGCGCGGAAGGCCGCGCTCCTTGGCCCAGCGGCCGTTGCCGTCCATGACGATCGCGACGTGCTCCGGCACCAGTTCGGTCTGGAGCTTCGGCGGGCGGGCGCCGGACGGGTGCGGCTCGGGGGTCCTGTACTCCCGGCGCTGGCGCCCGAGGAGTCGTGCGATGGCCATGGCGTGGATCTCCTAAAAGGTGTTCCGTACTTCACGCGTGGTCGAGTCTCCCACGGCGCGGGGCCCGCTCCTCCGGGGCCGTCAGCCCTTCTCCACGTACCGCAGCGAGCGCAGGCCGCGCTCCAGGTGCCAGTGGAGGTAGGCGGACACGAGCCCGCTGCCCTCCCTGACGTGGCGCGGTTCGCAGGCGTCCGCCGTGGCCCAGTCGCCGGTGAGCAGCGCGCTGAGGAGGCCGAGGGCCTCGGTGGAGGGACGACGCTTCCGGGGACCCGGCAGTCGCCGCATATGACCCCGCCCGCCGCGACCGAGAAGAACCGGTTCGGTCCGTGGATGCCGCACTTCGCGCAGTCCTCGAAGCTGGGCGCGTAGCCGTTCACGGCGAGGGAGCGGAGGAGGAAGGCGTCGAGGATGAGGTGGGGGGCGTGCTCGCCCCGGGCGAGCGTCCGCAGGCCGCCCACGAGGAGGAGGTACTGCTGGACGGCGGGCTCGCCCTCGTGGTCGGTGAACCGCTCGGCCGTCTCCAGCATGGCCGTGCCGGCGGTGTAGCGGGCGTAGTCGGTGACGATCCCGCCGCCGTACGCGGCGATGGTCTCGCTCTGCGTGCAGAGCGGGAGGCCGCGCCCGACCAGCTCGCTCCCCCGCGCGAAGAACTGGACGTCCACGTGCGAGAAGGGTTCGAGGCGCGCCCCGAACTTGGACTTCGTCCGGCGCACGCCCCGCGCGACGGCGCGTACGCGGCCGTGACCGCGCGTGAGGATCGTGATGATGCGGTCCGCTTCGCCCAGCTTCTGGGTGCGCAGCACGATGCCGTCGTCGCGGAACAGACTCATGCGGCCATTCTCGCGTACGGCACTGACAGCCGGGACGTACGGCCCCGGGGAGACGCGGGTCACACCCGGCCGTGTCACAGGGGGCCGGGCCGTCTCGTCTCAGGGGGTGCAAGCAGCCGATGACGCACCCCCGAGGAGCACCCCATGGACGCACGACTGAACCTCTTCGCGAGCCCCACCGCCGGCAAGGCCTTCAAGCACATCATGGCGGCGGGCAAGGCGGTCAGGGAGTCGACGCTGCCGGTCGCGACGCAGGAGCTGGTCGCGCTGCGCGTGAGCCAGATCAACGGCTGCGCCGTCTGCATCGACATGCACACCAAGGAGGCCGCCCACGCCGGTGAGACGCCGGTACGGCTCCACCTGGTGGCGGCCTGGCGCGAGGCGACCGTCTACACCGAGGCCGAGCGCGCCGCCCTCGAACTCGCCGAGGAGGGGACCAGGGTCGCGGACGGGGCCGGTGGCGTCGGCGACGAGGTCTGGGAGCGCGCGGCCCTCCACTACGACGAGGACCAGCTCACCGCCCTCGTGCTGCACATCGCCTTCATGAACCTGGCGAACCGCGTCAACGCGATCACCCGGCAGCCCGCGGGCGACTACGAGGTCGGACAGTTCCACTGACGGACGATCTCCTGAAGGATCGGGAAGACGGTACGGGGAGAGGAAGTCGTCATGAGCAGGACCAAGGTCGAGGAGTTCGAGGAACTGCGCCCGCTGCTGTTCTCGATCGCCTACCGGATCCTCGGCAGCGTCGGCGAGGCCGAGGACGCCGTCCAGGAGACCTGGCTGCGCTTCGACGGCTCCTCGACCCGCCCCGTCTCGGCCAAGGCCTTCCTCTCGGCCACGGTCACCCGCCTCTCGATCGACGTCCTGCGCTCCGCGCGCGTGCGGCGCGAGGCGTACGTGGGGCCCTGGTTCCCCGAGCCGCTGCTCAGCGATCCGTACGAGGACCCGGCGCGCGCGGTGGAGCTGGCCGACTCGGTCTCGATGGCCTCGCTGCTGCTCCTCGAACGGCTCAGCCCCCTGGAGCGGGCCGTCTTCCTCCTGCGGGAGGTCTTCGCCTTCGACTTCCGGGACATCGCCGAGGCCGTGGACCGCTCGGAGGCGGCCTGCCGTCAGCTGCTCGTACGGGCCAGGCGGCACATGCACGAGGGCCGTCCCCGTTTCGCGGCCGACCGCAGGGAACGGCAGGAACTCGCCACCCGCTTCTTCGAGGCCCTCAAGGACGGCGACGTCGGCGGGCTCCAGGCCCTCCTGGCGGCCGACGTCCAGCTCGTCGGCGACGGCGGCGGCAAGGCCCCGAACTTCGCCCGGACCATCGTGGGCGCGGAGAAGGTCGCGCGGCTCCTCGGCACGGTCTTCCCCACCCTCGTCGAGATCGACGTCACGTGCGAGCCGCGGGAGGTCAACGGCCAGCCCGGCGCGCTCTTCCGCGACCGCGACGGCAAGGTCCTCCAGATCTTCGCCCTCGACGTCCTCGACGGCCGGATCCAGACCGTCCGCGCGGTCCTCAACCCCGACAAGCTCGCCCACCTCGGCCCGGTCGCCGACGCCTGGGCCGTCACCCGCGAGGTCCAGCGGGTGCCGCGGCCCCGCTGACGGTGTCGGCGGGGCCTCGGACGGGTGCTCAGTAACCGCCGGCGTGGACGAGGTACCCGTAGTAGCGCCCGGCGACGGGCGTGTTCGGGTCGCCCGCGAAGCCGTACGAGAGCGGCTGGGCCGAGGCGTGGCCCCGGAGTTCGGCGGCCACGCCCGCCGGGGACAGGCCCGCGCACGGCCCGGCGGCGATGCACAGCGCGGCCGTGCCGGCCACGTGCGGCGAGGCCATCGAGGTGCCGGAGAGGACGGTGGTGCCGCCGCCGTTGCGGGTGGAGTTGATGCACACCCCGGACCGGCGATGGTGTGGGCGGCGTCCGCGGTGCTCACGGCGAAGCTGGAGAAGTCGGCCGCCGTCTCGTCGACGTCGGCCCGGCAGGTCGCGGCGGCGGCGCCGCCGGGCTGCCCGTCGAAGTCGGCCATGGCGGTCACGGTGAGGACCTCGTCGTACGAGGCGGGCCGGTGGTTGGCGATGTCGTCGGCGCTGTTGCCGGCCGCGGCCACCAGGGTGACGCCCTTGTTCTTCACCACGTTGCAGATCGCCTGGTGCCAGGGGTCCTGGTTGGTGTTGCCGCAGTTGCCGTCGTCGGCGCCGTCGCCGCCGAGGCTCATGTTCGCGACCTTGATGCCGTACCGGGCGGCGTTGTTCGCCAGCCAGTTGAGCCCGCAGATGATGTTGGAGGTGCTTCCGCTGCCGTTGGCGCCGAGCACCTTCACCGCGTACAGCCGGGCGCCGGGCGCGACCCCGACGACGTCGTCGGCGTTGTCCCGGGCGGCGACGGTACCGGCCACGTGGGTGCCGTGGCCGTTGTTGTCGCGGTAGGAGCCGGTCAGGAAGGGGTTCATGCAGTTGTACCCGCCGACCACGTTGAGGTCGCGGTGCCCGGTGTCGATCCCGGTGTCGAGGATCGCCACCGCCGCGTCGACGCCGCCCGATCCGTTCCCGGCGGCCGTACTGCTCACGTCGGCCTGGATGCGGTCCACCCCCGTCGGCAGCACCTGCTGGGTGGCGTGCACGGGCAGGTCGGGGGCGACCGCCTTGACGTTCGGGTCCGCCCGCAGTGCGGCCACCTGGGACTCCGGGATCACCGCCGAGTACCCGACGATCGCGTCCCGGTAGCGGAAGCCCGCCCGCGCCCCGTGGTCCCGTCCGTGGCCTTCCACGACCGAGTCGAGCCGGTCGCGGGCCGAGTCCTTGAGGACGACCACGTACCGCCCTTCCGGTTCCGCGGCCCTGCCCTCCCTCGCCTCGGCCCCCGTGAGTCCCCCCGCCAGCAACGCGCCTGCCGCCGCGGACACCGCGGCCAGCCGGTACGCCGTTCCCGCCATGCCGAACACCTCGCTTCCCTTGTGTGGTCGGCGAACCCGAACCGGTTCGCGACGACCACGTAACCGGGGCTGCGAGGCGCGTGCAGCGCGGGCGCGGCGGATGGACTAACAGCCGTGACCCACGGTCACGGACCGCTCAGGGCACCTCGCCCCTGCTCCGCGCGTTGACGTGCGCCGTCACCGCGCTCAGCCGCTCCGCCGAGGTGGCCTCCCGCACCCCCTCCGGCTCCACGTCCCATTCCCGCCCGCCCCCCAGCGGCCGGATCTGGACGTACGGGCCCTCTCGCCCCATGAGCGTCCCGACCCGTCCGGTACGGATCTCGACGACGTACGACCCGATGGGCAGCGTCACGAGCGACCCTCCTCCCTCGGCAGTACGGCGGCGGCGAGCAGCCGAGCCGTTTCCACCGTGCAGCATCCCAATTCCACGAGCGGCCGCGGGGGATCAGCGGCGAGCGTGACGGCGTCCAGCCCGAGCGAAGGGAGCGTGATTCCCGCCCTCGCGAGTGCCTCGCGCAATTCCGCCACCGCCTCTTGTGCGGTTCCTACCGTCCCCGAGATCGTCTTCATGGTGTCTTCCTTCACCAACGTATGCCTTTCTGAATCCATTTCCCGCTTCGCCTCTCCAGGGCACGGGCAGATCCGTAGAATCGGCAGACGCGCAGGCCGCACAACTGCGGCGCGGACCTGGGCAGTTCGTCCATGGCCACGAGCGGGCGCCGGGAACCGTGGGAGTTCTCCGGCGAGATCCCCGGGAACGCCGCGCGGCGGCGGGCCCCGCCCGGAACGATCCGGGCAGACGGGTGTTCGTATCGGGGGCGCGCATCGGACTGTTCGAGCGGGGAATTCGAAAGCCCCGGCCGGACGTTGCGGCAAGAATCGACGAGGCCTTATAAACCGTCAGTCTTTTCGAAATCGCCCCGACCGCCGCCCGGCCGCGTCCGCCGTCGGCGTCCGGCTCGACGGCGGGGACGACGGCCCCTTCGGAGAAGACCCCCTTCACTCCGAAGCGGGCCGCCGGCCGAGGCCGTACGCGCCTACGGTGAGCGCCCAGAGCAGGACGGGCAGGGCGGCGACGCGCTCCATGCCGCCCATGCCGAGGCCCAGGTAGTGGCGGGACAGGAAGAGCACCAGGGCCGCGAGTGCCACGAGGCCGAGCAGGGTGGTGGCCCGGCGCAGGGCCGCCGGGAGCTGCCGGGACAGGCCGCCGCCCGCCAGGGCGAGGCCGGTGTTGCCCAGGCCCATGATGAGGAGGGCGCCGAGGACGTGGAGGTTCTCGGCGGTGTCGGAGGGCGCGAGGCCCGCGAGGACGAAGCCGAGGCCGGCCGAGGCCACGAGGACCCGCGCCGTGACGGCGACGGCGCCCCGGCGCCACAGCGGGCCGGTCAGCGCGGCGCCGACGGCGAGCAGGACGCCGAGGACGACGAACGAGCCGTTCATCAGGCCGTGTTCGGGCGAGCATATGAAGCGGGGCTCCGGCTCGCGCTGGAGCGCGCAGAGCGCGTTGCCCAGGTCGCTGATGTTGTTGTGGGCCCAGCTGTACGGCTCCGCCCAGGCGGACTGCACGATTCCGTGGACGGCCGAGAACTGGACCACACCCGCGATCCACGCGGCACAACCGATACGTTCCTTCATCCGCCCAGCTGATCATCCGGGCCCGGCCGCGGACATGGTGGCGGCCCCCGCGCCCGAGGTGGGGCCAGCCCCCGCGCCCCGCCCCCGCCGTCCCGTCCACGGCGATCACCGGAACCGCCTAGCCCTCCTTATGGAAGTCATAAGTTCGCCTTATGAGGCCATAGACCGGGGGCGGGTACCACTCCGTGCGGGGGATTATTTAGGGTGGCCTAAGTGTCGGCGGCTTCGCCGCCACGTCGCTTGCGAAGGGAAACCCCGTCATGCCCCGCCCCCTCCGGGTCGCGATCGTCGGCGCCGGCCCCGCCGGAATCTACGCCGCCGATGCGCTGCTGAAGTCCGACGCCGCCGCCGAGCCGGGCGTGTCGATCGACCTCTTCGAGCGGATGCCCGCGCCCTTCGGCCTCATCCGCTACGGCGTCGCCCCCGACCACCCGCGCATCAAGGGCATCATCACCGCCCTCCACCAGGTCCTCGACAAGCCGCAGGTCCGCCTCTTCGGCAACGTGAACTACGGCACCGACGTCCACCTCGACGACCTGCGCTCCTTCTACGACGCGGTGATCTTCTCCACCGGCGCCATGTTCGACCGCGAGCTGCGGATCCCCGGCGTCGAGCTGGACGGCTCGTACGGCGCGGCCGACTTCGCCTCCTGGTACGACGGCCACCCGGACGTCCCGCGCACCTGGCCCCTGGAGGCCGAGAAGGTCGCCGTCCTCGGCGTCGGCAACGTGGCCCTGGACATCGCGCGGATCCTCGCCAAGACGGCGGACGAGCTGCTCCCGACGGAGATCCCGGCGAACGTGTACGACGGCCTCAAGGCCAACAAGGCCGTCGAGATCCACGTCTTCGGCCGCCGCGGTCCGGCACAGGCGAAGTTCTCCCCGATGGAGCTGCGCGAGCTCGACCACTCGCCGAACATCGAGGTCATCGTCAACCCCGAGGACATCGACTACGACGAGGGCTCGATCGCCGAGCGCCGCAAGAACAAGCAGACCGACATGGTCGCCAAGACCCTGGAGAACTGGGCGATCCGCGACGTCGGCGACCGCCCGCACAAGCTCTTCCTGCACTTCTTCGAGTCGCCCGTCGAGATCCTCGGCGAGGACGGCCGGGTCGTCGGCCTGCGCACCGAGCGCACCGAGCTCGACGGCACGGGCAACGTCAAGGGCACCGGCACCACCACCGACTGGGACGTCCAGGCCGTGTACCGGGCCGTCGGCTACCTCTCCGACGAGCTCCCCAAGATCCCGTGGGACGCCGCCTCCGGCACCATCCCGGACCAGGGCGGCCGCGTGGTGGAGGAGACCGGCGAGCACATGGCCTCCACGTACTGCACCGGCTGGATCCGGCGCGGCCCCGTCGGCCTCATCGGCCACACCAAGGGCGACGCCAACGAGACCGTGGCGAACCTCCTGGACGACTTCGCGAACGGGCGCCTGCTCGCCCCCGAGACCCCGGAGGAGGACGCGGTCGTGTCCTTCCTGGAGGGCAAGGGCGTCACGTACACGACGTGGGAGGGCTGGTACGCCCTCGACGCCGCCGAGAAGGCGCTCGGCGAGCCGCAGGGCCGCGAGCGCGTGAAGATCGTCGAGCGCGAGGACATGCTGCGCGCGAGCGGCGTCGTCGCGTAGCGGCTCACGGAGGCCCCCACCTCCTTCCGGTCCTACGCTGGAGAGGACCCGGAAGAGGTGAGGGCCATGTCCGCACCCACGGTCGACCGGATCGCGCGGGCGAGGGACGCGGCGACCCGGGAGTCCTGGTCCGAGGCGTACGGACTGCTGCGCGCCCACGACGCGCACCCTCCCGCGCGCCGACCGCCCGCGACCTGATGATCCTGGCCGACGCCGCCTGGTGGTCGGGGCACGTGGACGAGTCCGTCGCGGCCCGGCTGCGGGCGCACGCGGCGTACGTGGCGGGCGGCGACCACCGGGGCGCGGGGCTCGCCTCCTGGTGGCTCTCGTACGCGTACGCGGGCCTGGGTCGGCCGCGGCGGCGGCCGGCTGGCTGCACCGGGCCCACCACCACCTGGACGACGAGCCGCCCTGCCCCGAGCAGTGCTTCCCCGCCTGGACCGACGCGGAGCAGGCGACGGCCCGCGGCGACCGCGCCGCCGCCCTCGCCGCGACCCACCGGATGACCCGGCTCGCCCTCCGCTCCGGCAGCCCGGACCTCCTCGCCCTGAGCCGCCAGGCCGAGGCCTCGGTCCTCCTCGCGCACGGCCGCCGCGCCGAGTCCCTGGCGCTCCTGGACGAGGCGATGCGCGCGGTCACGGCGGGCGGGCTGACCGGCCTGTTCACGGGCCTGCTGTACGACCTGGCCCTGACCCGGTGCACGGAGGCGGCGGAGCTCGGCCGGGCGGTGGAGTGGACGAACGCGGCGATGGAGTGGTGCACGCCCCGTGGACGGGCCGCCCGGCGCACGCGCGCACGGGCCCCGCCCCTCCGGCGAGAACCCTTCCGGGGCGTGTGCCGGGCGCACCGGGTCCAGGTGCTCGACCTCCTCGGGGCGTGGGCGCTCGCGGAGGCGGAGGCGCGGCAGGCGTGCCGGGAGATCCCGGTGGACCGCCTGGACGCGGCGGCCGCCGCGTACTGCGCCGCCGGGGACGTCCAGCGGCGCCAGGGCCGCCTGGAGGAGGCCGCCGTCTCGTACGCCCACGCCCACGAACTGGGCCGCGTCCCCAACCCGGGCTCGCGCTGCTGCGCCTCGCCCGGGGCCGGCCCGAGGCCGCGGTCGCGGGCCTCGACCTCGCGCTCGCCTGCCAGAGCGACCCCGCCACGACCTCCTGGGCCGGGCCCGGCTCCTCGCCGCCCGCACGGACGTGGCCCTCGCCGTCCACGACGTGCCGGGCGCGGCAGCCGCGGCGGCCTCCCTGGAGGTCCTGGCCGGGGACGTACCTCTCCTCCGGGCGATGGCATATTCGGCGCGGGGCGCGGTCGCCCTCGCCGAGGCCCGGCCGGAGCCGCGGTGCGGCTGCTGCGTCCGGCGCTCGCCGGCTGGCTGGCCCTGCGGGTGCCGTACGAGGCGGCCCGGACCCGGACCCTGCTCGCGGCGGCCTTCCGGGCCCTGGGCGACGGGTCGGCGGCCCGCCGGGAACGGGACGCGGCGCGGGCGGTGTTCGAGCGGCTCGGGGCCGTACCGGTCTGAACGGCTGGGGCTCGCCCGCGTGGCGCTCCCCTGCCGGGGCGCGGGCATCCTCGCGCTGCCCGCCTGCGGCCGACGGGCCCGGGGTTACGAGACCGTGCGGGCCGAGGCGAGAGGCGGACGGTGTCCTCGGGGCGAGGGCGAGGGCGTTGCCGACGGTGCCGAGGACCTCGGTCTCGGCCGGGCTGTAGGGGCCGTCCGCGAGGGCGATCCGGGCGGCCTGGAGCAGGATCGACTCGCGTCCGGCGAGGGCCAGGTGCGGGGTGAGCGGCTCCAGGGCCTCGTGGAGCTCGATCGCGAGGAGGGCGCCCTCGGGGTTGACCTCGGGCATGAAGCGCCCGGTGTCGGCCTCCAGGGCCTCGACGAGGTCGACGAGCTGGACGGCCGTGCACTCGGCGAAGCCGGCGGACCGGACCGCGCTGACGGCCCGGTCCAGGACCTCGCCGGAGTCGGTGCCGCCGGCCGCGAGGACGGCCAGGGCGACGGTGTGCACGGCGTCCCTCAGCATCGCGGAGAAGCGGCCCGTCGTCGGGTGGTCGAGCACCTCCGTACCGAAGTGCGTGTGGCAGGCGGCGCACTCGACGACGGGGCCGGTACAGCCCCGGGGCAGGACGGGGACGCCCAGGACGGCGAACCTGCGGCGGCCGGTGCGCCGCCGGTAGTTGCGGTCGCCCCCGCACTCCTCGCAGAAGAACTCGCCGTCTCCGACGGTGTTCCAGGAGGTGCGGATCCCGCAGATGCCGAGTTTCCCACCACGTGAATTCCGGGCAGACCGCACACGCACCTCCTCAACGGCCCGGCTGCACTGCCGGCGTTGGCGTGATGTTAGCCACATCCTCGATGTGGCGTCAGCACCCCGTCAGGAGTTCGCCGCCTAGTTGGCCGAGACATGCCATCGCTCTCGCGGGCTCAGGAAGTGCGGCGCCGGCGCTTCGCGAAGGCCAGGAAGCCTCCGCCGACGAGGACGGCCGCCACGGCGGCTCCGATCGTGCCCGGACCGATGGCCGAACCGGTCGTCGCGAGATCACCCTCCGGGGTGGCGGACGGAGCCGGGGCCGGGGCCGAGCCGGAGGGGTCGCGTCAGGGGTCTCGCCCGGGGCGCCCGGGGTGGACGGAGACGCGGAGGGCTCCCGGTGCCCTCCGGGGCGGTCGGCGTGCCCTCGGGCGCCGGGGTGGTGGTCGACGGCGAGGGCGCGGGGGTGTCGGTCGGCTTGGGCGTCCCGGGGGTGACGACCGGGCCGGGGGTGGTCACCTCGGGGAGGCAGCCGGTGAAGTTCATCTGGTGGGTCTCGGCGCCGGGGACGGTGTCCAGCGACTCGGCGATCACGGAGCCGTTGATGTGGCCGGGCCCGTAGCCGCCCTTGCTGCCCATGCTGACGGCGGCGTTGGGCGCGAGGATCGCGCCGGGCCAGGCGGCGTAGTTCTTCTTGACGGTCTCGGCCTGCGGGAAGTTCCACAGCAGCTTGGAGCGGATGCTCTTGTGGCCGTCGGTGTGCCGGTCGTAGTCGTCCTGGACGTAGGCGCCGCCCTCGGAGATCCAGACGCCCGAGGTGGGCTTGGCCTGCATGTCGTACGAGGTGCCGATGACGTTCACGAGGGTGGAGGAGCCCACCGGGACCTTGAGGTAGATCTCGCCGGCCTTCTCCAGGTCGGCGCTGCTCAGGGCGAAGACGTTCAGCTTGGCGTCGGTGCCGGTGAGGTAGAGGCTGCGGCCGTCGACGGCCGCCTCTCCGTTGGGCTTGACGCCCGCCCAGGCGGTGGAGCGCTTGCGGAGCTCGGCGAACTCCTTGCCGAAGTCGATCGGGGAGGGCCCGGTGGCGACCTTGTCGCCGTCGACGCCGAAGCCGTCGCCCCGGGAGTTGTCGACGACCTCGCCGGCGATGCCGGAGCCCTTCACCAGGACGACGCCGTTGGCCTTGAGGGTGCCGCCGACGACGAGGCTGTGGCCGCCGGGCAGCTTGGCGAGGTCGGCCTCGGAGAGCTTGGAGCCGACGGAGAAGCCGGACAGGCCCGGCTCGCCGAAGGTGGCGTCGCCGCCGACCGCGACCGCGCCCTCGGAGTCCGCGTGGCGGACGGAGTCCTTCTCGACGAACTCGGCGTACAGACCGGCCGTGCCGAGCGGTTGCGTCACGCACTCCGCGGTGGTGGCGGAAGCGGCGGGGGCCCAGGTGAGGGCGGCACCGGTCACCGCGAGGACGGCGGCCACGGCAGCGGACGTGCGCATGCGGAACTCCAGGTCAAGGAGGTGCGGAGGGGATGTGAAGCCGACCTTCCGGCACACCCTGATGTCCCGTCAACTTCTCCCATATCCCGGAAATCGGACGCCGCCGACTGTTCCTCCTTAAGTCAAGCTAAAGGCGTGACGGAGGTCACAGTCGACGGCGTCCGGGGACGGCGGAAAGGGGTCAGCGGGCGGAGCGGTTGACCGCCGAGATGACCGCCTTCAGGGAGGCGCGGGTCGTGTTGGCGTCGATGCCGATGCCCCACAGGACCTTGCCGTCGATGGCGCACTCGATGTACGAGGCGGCCTGCGCGGAGGCGCCCTCGCTCATCGTGTGCTCCTGGTAGTCGAGCAGGCGGGCGTCGACGCCGACGGACTGCAGCGCGTCGAAGAACGCGGAGATCGGACCGTTGCCGGAGCCGGTCAGGACGGTGTCGACGCCGTCGACGACCGCCTCGACGCGCAGGGTGTCGGTGCCGTCCGTGTCCGAGGTCGACTGGCCGGAGCGCAGCTGGATGCGGCCCCAGGCGTTGTCCGGGTTGGGCAGGTACTCGTCCTGGAAGACGCCCCAGATCGCGGCCGGCGTGACCTCGCCGCCCTCGGTGTCGGTCTTCTGCTGGATGATCTTCGAGAACTCGATCTGCATCCGGCGGGGCAGGTCCAGCTTGTGGTCGTTCTTCAGGACGTACGCGATGCCGCCCTTGCCGGACTGCGAGTTGACCCGGATGACGGCCTCGTAGGAGCGGCCGACGTCCTTCGGGTCGATCGGCAGGTACGGGACGGCCCACTCGATCTCGTCGACGGTCTTGCCCCGGGCGGCCGCGTCGGCCTCCATGGCGTCGAAGCCCTTCTTGATGGCGTCCTGGTGGGAGCCGGAGAAGGCGGTGTAGACCAGGTCGCCCGCGTAGGGGTGGCGCGGGTGGACCTCCATCTGGTTGCAGTACTCGGAGGTGCGGCGGATCTCGTCGATCTGCGAGAAGTCGATCTGCGGGTCGACGCCCTGCGAGAACAGGTTCATGCCCAGCGTCACCAGGTCGACGTTGCCGGTCCGCTCGCCCTGCCCGAACAGGCAGCCCTCGATGCGGTCGGCGCCGGCCATGACGGCCAGTTCGGCCGCGGCCACGGCCGTGCCGCGGTCGTTGTGCGGGTGGACGGAGATGCAGACGTACTCGCGGCGGGTCAGGTTCCGGGCCATCCACTCGAACCGGTCCGCGTGCGTGGACGGCGTCGAACGCTCCACGGTGGCGGGCAGGTTGAGGATGATCTCGCGGCCCGGACCGGGCTGCCAGACGTCACAGACCGCCTCGCAGACCTCCAGGGCGAAGTCCAGCTCGGTGTCGGTGAAGATCTCGGGGCTGTACTGGTAGCCGAAGGTGGTCTCCGGGCCCAGCAGCTTCTCCGCGTACTCCATCACCAGGCGGGTGCCGTCGACGGCGATCTGCTTGATGTCGTCCTTCGAGCCGCGGAACACGACCCGGCGGAAGGTCGGGGCGGTCGCGTTGTACAGGTGGACCGTGGCGCGCTTGGCGCCGATCAGGGACTCCACGGTCCGCTCGATCAGGTCCTCGCGGGCCTGGGTCAGGACGGAGATGGTGACGTCGTCCGGGATCGCGCCCTCTTCGATGATGGAGCGCACGAACGCGAAGTCGGTCTCGCCGGAGGACGGGAAGCCGACCTCGATCTCCTTGTAGCCCATGCGTACGAGCAGGTCGAACATCTCGCGCTTGCGGGCCGGGGACATCGGGTCGATCAGGGCCTGGTTGCCGTCGCGCAGGTCCGTGGACAGCCAGCGGGGCGCCTTGGTGATGCGCTTCTCGGGCCAGGTCCGGTCGGGGATGGTCACGGCCTCGTACTGGCCGTACTTGTGGATCGGCATCCCGGACGGCTTCTGCGTGTGGGTCGCGTTGGTGACGGGCGTCGGGCGGCTGACGAAAGGCGACTGAGACATTGCGTAGGGCTCCTCGGGGTCCTGCGGGAGGGACGGCCGACTGTCGAACGCAACACCAGGTCCCGCGGGGAGGGGGTCGGCCTACGACTACAGGCCCTCGCCGCGGCAGCTAAGGAGAAGCAGCCCGAAACGCATGATGTGCGTCACCCTAGCCCAGGTCCGTGGAAGGCGGACGTCCTGTTTCAGTATGCAAGACGGGCCCCGCGTCAAGGCGGAAAGGTGACCCATCACTCCATTTCGCCAATCCTCGTCGCTGCTCGTGACAGCGGCGGTACGCAGTGCCACATTGCTGCCATGACTCCCCACACGCCTGTCTTCTGCACGATCGTCCCGCCGCACGTCCTGGAGCGGCTGGCCGAGCACGCCGACCCGGCCGTCGCCGAGGCCGCCCGCCGCACCCTCGCGGGGGACCTGGCCCAGCGCACCGCCCGGACCGAGCGGGCCGTGCCCGCCCCGGCGGGGCCGCCGACGGAAAGCCCCGGCGCACCATCCACGACGCCAAGAACGGCACCCGGCTGCCCGGCCACCAGGTGCGCGCCGAGGGCGAGCCGCCGACCACCGACGACACGGCCAACCGCGCCTACGCCGGCCTCGGGGCGACCTTCGACCTCTTCCTGAACGCCTTCGGCCACGACTCGATCGACGGCGCGGGGCTGCCGCTCACGGCGACCGTCCACTACGACGAGAAGTACGACAACGCCTTCTGGAACGGCGAGCAGATGGTGTTCGGCGACGGCGACGGCGAGCTGTTCCTCGACTTCACGATCCCGGTCGACGTCATCGGCCACGAGCTGTCCCACGGCTTCACCCAGTACTCGGCGAACCTCGCGTACTACGGCCAGTCGGGCGCGCTCAACGAGCACGTGTCGGACGTCTTCGGCACGCTCGTGAAGCAGTACGCGCTCGGCCAGGGCGTCGAGCAGGCCGACTGGCTCATCGGGGCCGGGCTGCTCGGCCCCGCCGTCGACAAGGGCACGGCGCTGCGGTCCATGAAGGACCCCGGCACCGCGTACGACGACGACGTCCTCGGCAAGGACCCGCAGCCCGGCCACATGGACCACTACGTCCGCACCGGCTCCGACAACGGCGGGGTGCACATCAACTCCGGCATCCCCAACCGCGCCTTCTACCTGCTGGCCACCGAGCTCGGCGGCAACGCCTGGGAGCGGCCCGGCCGGATCTGGTACGCGACGATGACCGGCGGGGAGCTCACCGAGGACGCCCGGTTCTCCGAGTTCGCCCGGGTGACGGTGGCGACGGCCCGGAACCTCTACGACGAGGCGACGGCCGAGGCCGTGCGCCGCGCCTGGTCCGGCGTCGGAGTACCCACGTCCTGAGCGGGCTGGTAGACAGGGCCCATGCGGATTCGAGTGCGGCGCACGGGCGGTTTCGCGGGCATCGAGCGGTCGGCGGAGGTGGAGGTCTCGGGCCCCGAGTGGGAGTCCCTCACCTCCGCCGTCCTCACGGAGCCCCCGGTGACACCCGCGGCGTGCCGGACGGCTTCTCGTACGAGATCGACATCGACGGCCGCACGCTCCACTGCGGCGACCCCCACCTCACGGACGCCCAGAGGACCCTCGTCACGAGGGTCCTCAAGGAAGGCGCGTAGGCCCTAGCTCGCGTCCCGGCGCCAGAACCTGCTCGGTCGGGGAGGGCGGGCTTCCAGGGACCAGTCGCCCTCGGCGCTCTCGACCTGGACGAGAAGGGGGCCCTCGGGCAGCGGGCGGCCGTCCCGGGGGAGCCTGCTCGCCACGTTGGCCAGCAGGTGGTCGCGGCCGTCCGGCTCGTAGCCCTGGACGAGGAAGTACGCGTGGTCGAACCCCGTGCGGAGCCGGGAGAGAGGTGGCCGGCCGGACCCGTGTACAGCAGCACGTCGCCGCCTCGGCCCCGGGCGCGGCGGCCGAGTTCCTCCACGGTGCCGACCGGGCGGACGGCGAGCGTCCACGCGCTGCCTCCGGCGGTCACGCGCAGGCGCAGCGGGCTCCGGCCGTCGTACCGCAGCAGCGCGCGGCCCTCGTGGTCCGCCAGGGTCGTGTTCGCGAGCAGACCGTTGGCCTCGCCCTTCTCGTCGAGGCTGTCGACGCAGAAGTAGCCCTCGCCGGCGCGGGTGGTGTCGACCACGACGTAGCCGGCCGGGATCGGCACGTCGACGGTGAGGGTCGTCCTGCCCTTGCCGCTGCGGACGAACTCGGGGAAGTCCCCTCCGAAGAGCTCGACGTCCGACCGCGGGCCGTCGTGCGGGGGCCGCTGGACGGGGACCCGGGGCCGGGCCGGACCCTCGGCCTCGGCTTCGGCCTTCCGGACCTTGGCCAGGAGCTCTTCGGGGATGACCTCCGGGACGGCGTCGGCGGGGCGGGCTCCTCGGCGGGGCCGGGCAGGTCCTCGGGGGCGGACAGGTCCTCGGGGGCGGGCAGGTCCTCGGGGGCGGGCTGCGGGTCCCTGCCCCGGATGCCGAAGTCCTCGGCGAGGCCGACGAGGCCGGAGTCGTACCCTGGCCCACGGCCCGGAACTTCCACGCCCCGTCGCGCCGGTAGAACTCGCCGAGGACGAACGCCGTCTCGGTGCTCGCGTCGTCGACCTCGTACAGCGCCAGCTGCTCGCCGGTGGTGGCGCTGATCGTCCGGATGTGGAGGCCCGGCACCCGGCCGAACGTCCCGTCCTCGCTGGAGGCGGTGATCACGATGCGCCGGACGTCCGGCTCCACCTTCTCGGTGTCGATCTCCAGCCAGTCGGCGACCCGCCGCTCCTCGTCCCGCACCTGCCCGAGCAGGCGCACCGCGCCGGACGCGTGCGCGGGCTGGTTGTAGAAGACCAGGTCGCCGTCGCCCCTGACCCGGCCCCCGGCGTCGAGCAGCAGCGCCGAGGCGTCGACCTCCGGCACTCCGTCACCGGCGGCCCGCCGGACGACCGCGACCCGCCACACCTGCCCGGGGACCGGCAGGTTTCCCCCCTTGACGATCTCTGTCACGGCGCCATGCTGACACGCGCGCCGGGCGGCCGCCCGGAAGACCGCCCAGGAGGTCGTCTAGAAGCCCAGCTTCCGCAGCTGCTTGGGGTCCCGCTGCCAGTCCTTCGCGACCTTCACGTGGAGGTCGAGGAAGACGGGGGTGCCGAGGAGGGCCTCGATGTGCTTGCGGGACTTCATGCCGACCTCCTTGAGGCGGCTGCCCTTGGGGCCGATGATGATGCCCTTCTGGCTGGGGCGCTCGATGTAGACGTTCGCGTGGATGTCGAGCAGCGGCCGGTCCGCCGGGCGGTTCTCGCGCGGGATCATCTCCTCGACGACGACCGCGATGGAGTGCGGCAGCTCGTCCCGTACGCCTTCGAGCGCGGCCTCGCGGATCAGCTCCGCGACCATGACCTGCTCCGGCTCGTCCGTGAGGTCGCCCTCCGGGTAGAGCGGCGGGGACTGCGGGAGGAGCGGGATCAGCAGGTCGGCGACGAGCTGGACCTGCTTGTCGCCGACGGCCGAGACGGGGACGATCTGCGCCCACTCGATGCCCAGCTCGCGACCGAGCTGGTCGATGGCGATGAGCTGCTCGGCGAGGGTCTTGGAGTCCACCAGGTCGGTCTTGGTGACGATGGCGACCTTGGGGGTCTTCTTGATCTCGGCGAGCTCCTTGGCGATGAAGCGGTCGCCGGGGCCGAGCTTCTGGTCGGCGGGCAGGCAGAAGCCGATGACGTCGACCTCGGCCCAGGTGGTGCGCACGACGTCGTTGAGCCGCTCGCCGAGGAGGGTGCGCGGCTTGTGGAGGCCGGGGGTGTCGACCAGGATCAGCTGCGCGTCGGGGCGGTGCACGATGCCGCGGACGGTGTGCCGGGTGGTCTGCGGCCGGTTCGAGGTGATGGCCACCTTCTGGCCGACCAGAGCGTTCGTGAGGGTGGACTTGCCCGCGTTGGGGCGGCCGACGAAGCAGGCGAAGCCGGCCCGGTGGACGGCTTCGGTTTCTTGGTTGCGAGCGCTCATGGGGGCCATTGTCCCCGATGAGCGCCCGCCTCACGCACTCAGTGCCCGGCGGCGGCGTATCCGCAGGCCGAAGACCCCGGCCGCGCCGCCCACGAGGAGGACCGAGGCGGCCAGCCAGGGCAGGGCCAGGAAGGAGACGGTGCCGGTCTCCCGCACGCCCTTCGCGGTGGCGGTGAGGGTGACGTCGCCCCAGTCGAGCTGCGGGGAGCCGGTCCAGCGCTCGGTGAGCCTGATCTTCTGCCGGGGCAGCAGCTCGGCCGGGACCTTGGCCAGGTCGCGGTCGAGGAGGGTGCGGCCGAAGAGTCCCTCGGCCTTGAGGACGACCTTGGGGTTGAGGGTGACGTTGCCCCGGTTGGTCAGGGTGTACGAGACGAGGGCGCTGCTCGTGCGGGTGCCGGGGACCCACGGCCGGTCCTGGTCGAGGGTGACGTCCTCGACGGCGAGGGCGGGGACGGTCGGTCCGTTGACCCGGAGGTAGACGCGGGCGCCGACCGCGCGCTGGACGCCCATGGCGACGGCCCCCTTGCCGCCCGGGGCGATCCGCTCGTCGAGGGCGACGAGGGCCCCAGGGTGGTCGCCGGGGTCGGCGTCGGCGGGGACGGTCAGGGTGTAGGGGACGGTGACGGCGGAGCGGGCCGGGACGGTGATCCGGGTCCGCTCGGGCTTGATCCAGGCGCCCGCGCCGGTCTGCTTCTCCCGCTGGGTGCGGACGGCGAAGCCGCCGTCCCGGTCGGTGTTGTAGGCGTCGGCGCCGTACAGCCGGAAGGTGAGCGGGGCGGCGGTCTTGTTGGCGACGGTGACCCGGTCGGTGAGCGTGGTGCCGGGGTCGGCGGAGAGGTAGAAGTACGGGCGGCCGCCGAGCTTGGAGGCGGCCGGGTAGACGGCCCACTCGCCGTTCTCGGCGGCCCGTGCGGCCGGCGCGGGGCCGAGCAGCACGAGGAGGGCGCTCAGCGTGCTCAGCGTGCTCAGGAGGAGGACGTACGGCTTCGTGCGCACGGGTGCGGACCCCGGGGTGCGGATCGGAGACGGGTGCGGAGAGGGGCGGGCGGCCGGGTGCGCGCCCGGCCGCGGGGCGGTCAGGACAGGGTCAGCGTGAGCACGCCCGCGTACGAGCCGGGCGCGGTGAACGCCGGGACGTCGAGGAGAGCTGCGCGTCGACGGTGAACTCGCCGCCCGTGAGGGTGCCGTTCGGGGTGGAGGCGAGGGTCGCTCCGCCGCTGCCGACCGGTCCCGCCGATCCGGCGGCGCAGGCGCTGGGGCTGCCGGCCTTGGCGGTGCAGGCGGGCGTCCAGGAGAGGTTCCCGGCGCCGATGGCTCCGCCGGGGCCGGTGAAGTCGGTGACCTTGCCGGTCAGGGACCAGCCGGCGGGGCCGCCGCGAAGTCCTGACGGTCACCGTCTGGAGCGCGCCGGTGGCCGCGCCGCCCGCGCCGAAGTCGACGGAGGACAGCTGGACGGCGTCCCCGGCCTGGGTCATCGACAGCTCGCCCGCGTTGACGGCCGCCGTGATCGTCTGGCTGTTCGGCGGGGCCGGGACGATGACCTTGTACGCGGCGGGTCCGGCGCCCTTCTCCGGGTCCCAGGCCGTGCCCTCGTACGCCACGATCCCGGTGGTCGCCGGGTCGTTGACCTTCAGGCGCGCGGCGAAGCCGCCCTCGCTGTCGGTCGTGACGGTCATCTTGTCGGCGGTCTCCGCCGCTCCGGCGCGGCCGACGACGGTGACCTCGGTGAGGGGCTGAACTTGGAGCCGGTGACGGTCACCCGGACTCCGGGGTCCCCGGAGGCGTTGTCGAGCTGGAGCGCGCGGAGGTTGGGGCTGGTCACGGGGCTCGCGACGACCGTCTCGGAGACCGGGGCGGGCGGGTTGAGCACCGTACAGGGGGTGTCCAGCTCCATGAGGTAGCTGGTGTGGATGTTGTAGTCGCCGGGCGAGAGGGTGATCGAGCCGGCCTCGGTGGCGGTGAAGGTGCCCGTCATGGAGAAGGCCGGGAAGGAGCCCTTGCCGGGGACCGGCGGGTTCTTCTTGGGGCCGGTGACGGTGACCGTGCCGCTCTGGGCACCGCCGAGGACCACCTTGCCTGTGGGCGTCATGATGTCGGCCGGGAGCGCGAGGTCGACGGGGTTGGACGCGGCGGGCTTGGTGATCGTGTAGGTCACGGTGACGGTCTCGCCGACCTTGGGGCTCGGCTTGTCGACCGTGATCTGGGCGGTGGTGGCGCCCTCGATCGGCGGGATCTGGGCGATCGGCGGCGGGACGCAGCGGGTCTGGAATTCCACCGCCTGGGCGGTGGTGGTCGCGCCGGCCGGTGCGGCGAGCGCGCCGCCGCCGGCGACCGCGAGGGCGGTGACGCCGAGGGCGGCGGTCCAGCGCCGTCTTCGGGCCGCCGCCCGGGATCGGTTGAGTGCCATGTGGGCCCCTCCTGAGGGATGAGAGTGGGCGCCATTGACGGGCGCGGGCGGAGAGAAGTCAATGGAATCGAGACACACCGACTGATGGCCCATCAGATGCTGTCAAGATCGGAATGGAGGCACGTTTCCGCAGGTCACAGCCTTCGGCGCACACTCGGGCGCACGAGAGACCGGTGCCGCCCAGGGCGACACCGGTCCGGGTGGTGCGGGCTCAGCTGAACACGAACGGTCCCGGCGACTGCGAGGTCACGGCGTCGCAGTTCACCGTCACCCCGAAGATCACCATCTTGAGGGCGACCCCCGCGAAGTACGAGTTGAGGCTGTCGCCCGAGGCCACGGTCCCGGCGAGGGGACCGATCTTGACGGACTGCCCGGCGGAGAGCGCCGGGTTCTTCTTCCCGGTGAAGACCCGGGTGCCACCGCCACCCTTGGCCATCGTCAGGGTGGAGCTGATCGTGTCGGCGCCGACCGCGACCGGCGTCGTGATGGCCGAGGTGAGGGTGATGGTCGCGGCGGTGCCGCTCTGCGTGGCCGTGAGGTTGGCGGTGCCGCTGCCCCAGGTGCCACAGTCGTACGTCGCTGTCGCCGAGCCCGGTGCGACGGCGCCGGCCGTCGGGGCGAAGGCGAGTCCGGCGGCGGCGAGCGCCCCGGTGAGTACCGCGACGGTCCCTAAGGTGCTTCTGTTTCTCATGGCGAGTTCGAACCCTTCTGCTGCCTGACGCAGGGTGCGGACACTGCGTGAACGATGGAGATCTGACGGTCCGTCGGACGGACCGCTGTCATTGACGCGCAGACCGCCGGGGAAGGCAAGAGAAGGTGCGGTGATCCTTCACAAACACACAAAGACAGCGGGGCCCGGCGTGACGCCGGGCCCCGCTGTCCTGATCTCGCCGTAGGGCGCCCGCCGGCTCAGCCCGCGGTGACGGCCGTCCGCAGCTGCCCGTCCGGGCCCGCGAGCAGGACCGGGGTCTCCGGCCCGCCCAGGTCCCGCACCGCCGCGCGGTCCTCGTCCGAGAGCTCCCGGCGCTCGACACCACGGCCGCCGCCTCCAGGGACTCGGCGCCGCTGGCCACGGCCATCGCGACCGCGGTCCGCAGCGCGCTCAGCCTGAGCGACTCCAGCTCCACGGTGCCGGCCACATAGGTGCGGCCCGTCTCGTCCCGTACGGCCGCGCCCTCGGGCACGCCGTTGCGGGCGCGGGCGCTCCGCGCAAGGGTGATGATCTTGAGGTCCTCGGCGCCCAGGTCGCCGTGCTCGCTGCTGAGTGTCATGAGCCGAGCATAGGTCGCGCCCGGGACCGGGCCGGTGCGGGTCTCAGCCCGTGATCGCCCCGGTCTCAGCCCGCGACCGGCCGCACGGCCTCCGGCCCCGGCCCACGACCGGCCTCACCGGCTCAACCGGCTCCGGCCTCCACCGCCTCCGCGCTCAGCCCGCGACCGGGTACATCGCCCCCCGGCGCCCCTCCGGTGACACCAGCCACTCCAGTTTCTCGGCGGTGTCCGCCTCCGGGAGGGGCGTGTGCATCACGATGACCAGGTCCGGGCGGGCCGGGACCCTCAGCTGGGTCGCCTCGACGACCAGGGTGCCGACCAGCGGGTGGTCCATCTCCTTGCGGTTCTGGCCGCCCGGCAGGATGTCCCGCCGCTCCCACAGCTCCGCGAACTCCGGGCTGACCGCCTTGGCCTCCTCGACCACCGTCCGGAAGCCCTCGTCGTCCGGGCACTCGGAGCAGGCCGAGCGGAACTGTGCGACGACCTTCGGCGCCAGCTCCTCCCAGCGGGTCGACCGCGAGCGGTACAGCGGGTCGGTGAAGAACGCGACCAGGCAGTTCTGGGCGATCTCCGGCCGCATCCCGAGCACGATCGCCGCCGCGTCGTTGTACATGACGGTGTTCCAGTACTGGTCCATGATGTGCGCCGGGAACGGCATCCACGCGTCGATGAGCCGCTGGAGGCCGTGGCACATGTCCCGGTCCTCGGGGGCCAGTTCGAGCGCCGGCGGGTTCAGCGCCGCCAGGACGTACAGATGGCGGCGCTCCGCCGGGCTCAGCCGCAGCACCCGCGCCACCGAGTCGAGGACCTGCGGGGAGACCGTGATGTCCCGGCCCTGCTCCAGCCACTGGTACCAGGAGACCCCGACGCCCGCGAGGACCGCGACCTCCTCGCGGCGCAGGCCCGGGTGCGGCGCCGGGCACCGCCGTCCGGGAGGCCCGCCTCGGCCGGGGTGACCCGGGCCCGGCGGCTCATCAGGAACTCGCGGAGTTCACCGAGTCGGTGCCGCTTCGCGCTGGTGCTCTCGAGAGCGGTGGCCACGTGTGCTTCCTCCCCCTGGACGCATGGTGGATGCCGGTGGCGCCCGTCGGTGCCTGGTGGTGCGACCAACAGGATAAGTTCCCGCTCCCCGGCATTGTTCCCGGGCGCCGAAGGTGGACGCATGGCAACGACGACCACCAAGCCCGCATCCGCCACCGCACCCGCCGCTCCCCCGGCTCCCCCCGCTCCCCCGGCCCTCACCGGCCGCGACCGGCTCGTCCTCTTCGTCCTGTGCGCCGCCCAGTTCATGGTGGCGCTCGACTTCTCCGTCCTGAACGTCGCCCTGCCCGTCCTCGGCGCCGACCTGCGCTTCGACCAGTCCGCCCTGCAGTGGGCCGTCACCGCCTTCGCCCTGCCCTCCGGCGGCTTCCTGCTCCTCTTCGGCCGGATCGGCGACCTCTTCGGCCGCAAGAGGCTCTTCCTCTCCGGCCTCGCGCTCTTCGGCGCGGCCTCTCTGCTCGCCACCCTCGCCTGGAACCCCGCCTCCTTCCTCGCCGGCCGCGCCCTCCAGGGCCTCGGCGCGGCGGCGATCGTGCCGACCGGCATGGCGCTGCTGACCACCGCCTTCCCCGAGGGCCCGCTGCGGGCGAGGGCGCTCGGCATCTCCGGCACCCTGATGTCCCTCGGCTTCACCATCGGCATGGTGCTCGGCGGGGTCATGACCGACACCCTCGGCTGGCGCTCCACGATGGGCCTGCTCGCCGTCTTCACCCTGATCGTGCTGCCGCTCGCCCCGGGCCTGCTGCCCGAGTCCCGCACCCCGAGCGGCCCCGCCTCGACGTGCCCGGCGCGCTGACCGTCACCGGCGGTCTGCTCTCCTGATCTACGCCCTGACGACGGCGGCCGAGCGCGGCTTCGGCGGCCTGGACGTCCCCGTCGCCCTGGCCCTCGGCGTGCTGCTGCTCGTGGCCTTCGGCGTGATCGAGTCCCGGCACCCGGCCCCGCTGGTCTCGCTGCCGGTGCTGCGCCGCCGCACCGTCGCCTTCGGCAACCTGGGCGGTCTGGTCACGTTCTCGATGATGTCGACGATCGTCTTCGTCCTGACCCTGTACCTCCAGGAGACCCTGGGCCTCTCGGCCTTCGCCTCCGGCATCGTCTTCGGCGTCCAGGGCGTGTGCTCGGTGCTCGCCGGCATGATCACCCCGAAGGTGATCGGCCGCTTCGGCGCCCACCGCACCCTGGTGGTCTCGCTCCTCGGCCAGGGCCTGCTGACCGCCGCGATCCTCGGCATCGGCCGCGAGTCGGGCGCGGTCCTGGCGACGGTGGCCGTCTCGCTGGCGTCGATGCTGCACCTCGGCGCGATCATCTCGTACGGCGTGACCGTCACCTCCGGCGTCCGCGACGAGGAGCAGGGGCTCGCGACCGGTCTGGTCACCACCACCCAGCAGGTCGGGCTCACCGTCGGCATCCCGCTGCTCGGCGTCCTCGCCACCACCGGATCCGACCTCTTCGCCGGGGTCCGCACGGTCATCGCCCTCGACGCGGCGATCGTGGTCGGCGCGGCGCTCGTGGTCGCCCTCGGCCTGCGGCGCCGGTCCTGAGTCAGGGACGGTCGAGGCGGAGCCGTACGGCCTTCGGCAGACCCGCGACCACCAGGTCGTACGAGTCCTCGACGAGCTCCCGGACCATCCGGTCCGGGAGCTCTCCGACGGTCACGGTGTTCCAGTGCCGCTTGTTCATGTGGTAGCCGGGGGCGATGGCCGGGTGCTCCGTCCGAGCCGTACGGCCTCGTCCGGATCGCACTTGAGGTTGACCCGCAGGGGCCGGCCGTCGAGCCACGAGAGCGCGAACATCTTCCCGGCGACCTTGAAGACGGAGGTGTCCGGCCCGAAGGGGAACTCCTCCGAGGCGTCGTTGAAGTCCAGGCAGAGGGCGCGCAGCTCGTCGGGGGTCATTCCGGCTTCTCCTCCGGTTCCAGCGGTTCCACGAGCACGGTGACGATCTTGTTCCGGCGGCCGGCGGGGGACTCGGCCGTCAGCCGCAGCGAGCGGCCGTCCGGCAGCTCCACGACGGCCTTGGCGCCCGAGATCGGGACCCGTCCGAGGGCCTTGGCGAGCAGGCCGCCGACGGTCTCCACGTCCTCGTCGTCGTACTCGTCGGGGCCGAAGCCGTACAGCTCGCCGAGGTCGCCGATGTCGAGGCGGGCGGTGACCCGGTAGCGGTCGTCGCCGAGCTCCTCGACGGGCGGCAGCTCCCGGTCGTACTCGTCGGTGATCTCGCCGACGATCTCCTCCAGGATGTCCTCGATGGTGACGATGCCGGCGGTGCCGCCGTACTCGTCGATGACGACGGCGACGTGGTTGCGCTGCTGCTGCATCTCGCGCAGCAGGTCCCCGGCGTTCTTGGTGTCGGGCACGAAGGCGGCGGACCGCATCGCGGTGGACACCAGGTCGGACTCGGAGTCCCGGTTGATGTGGGTCCTGCGGACCAGGTCCTTCAGGTAGACGATGCCGACGATGTCGTCCTCGTTCTCCCCGGTGACCGGGATCCGGGAGAAGCCGGAGCGCAGCGCGAGGGTGAGGGCCTGACGGATCGTCTTGTACCGCTCGATGCAGATCAGGTCGGTGCGGGGCACCATCACCTCGCGGACGAGGGTGTCGCCCAGCTCGAAGACGGAGTGCACCATGCGGCGCTCCTCGTCCTCGATGAGCGACTCCTGCTCGGCGAGGTCGACCATGGCCCGCAGCTCGGCCTCGGAGGCGAAGGGGCCCTTGCGGAAGCCCTTGCCCGGGGTCAGCGCGTTGCCGATGAGGATGAGCAGCTGCGGGATCGGGCCCATGATCCGGGCCAGCGGCAGCAGCACGTACGCGGCGGCGGTCGCCGTGTTCAGCGGGTGCTGGCGTCCGATGGTGCGCGGCGAGACGCCGACGGCCACGTACGAGACGAGGACCATGACGGCGATCGCGACGAGCAGCGCCTCCCAGGTCTCCGGGAGGGCCTTGAGGCAGACGTACGTGACGAGGACGCCGGCCGCCATCTCGCAGGAGACGCGGACGAGCAGCGCCACGTTGAGATAGCGGGTCGGGTCGGCCGCGACCTGGGCCAGCCGGTCCGCTCCGCGCCGCCCGGACCGTACGGCCTCGGCGGCGCGGAAGGTGGAGACGCGGGCGAGACCGGCCTCGGCGCAGGCGGCGAGCCAGGCGACGACGACCAGCGCGACGGCGCCGAGGATCAGCGAGACGTCCATCGGGTCAGGAGACGGTCGGTGCCGGGGACGGGCCGGTGAGGCCCTTCTCCGCGCGCCAGCCGTCGACGATCGCCGCCTGGAGGCCGAACATCTCGGCCTTCTCGTCCGGCTCCTCGTGGTCGTACCCGAGCAGGTGCAGCACGCCGTGGACGGTGAGAAGCTGGAGCTCCTCGTCCATGGAGTGCTGCGTCGGCGCGTCCTTGCCCTGCTGGGTGGCGACCTCGGGGCAGAGCACGATGTCGCCGAGGAGGCCCTGCGGGGCTCCTCGTCGTCCTTCGACGGCGGGCGCAGCTCGTCCATCGGGAAGGACATGACGTCCGTCGGGCCGGGCAGGTCCATCCACTGGATGTGGAGCTGCTCCATCGCCTCCGCGTCCACGACGATCACCGAGAGCTCGGAGAGCGGGTGGATGCGCATCCGCGCGAGCGCGTAGCGGGCGATGTCGAGGATCGCCTGCTCGTCGACCTCGGTTCCGGACTCGTTGTTGACGTCGATCGACATGTGCTGTTTCTGCTTCTCTCGCTTAATGTCGCAGCCCGTTGCGGCTGTCGTACTGCTCGTACGCGTCGACGATACGGCCGACGAGCTTGTGCCGGACGACATCCTGCGACGTGAGCGTCGAGAAGTGCACGTCCGGGACGCCGTCCAGGATGTCGCGGACCTGCCGCAGACCGCTCTTCGTCCCGTTCGGCAGGTCGACCTGGGTGATGTCACCGGTGATGACGATCTTCGAGTCGAAGCCGAGGCGGGTGAGGAACATCTTCATCTGCTCGGGGTTCGTGTTCTGCGCCTCGTCGAGGATGATGAACGCGTCGTTGAGCGTCCGTCCGCGCATGTACGCCAGGGGCGCGACCTCGATCGTCCCGCTCGCCATGAGCTTGGGGATCGAGTCGGGGTCGAGCATGTCGTGCAGGGCGTCGTAGAGCGGCCGCAGGTACGGGTCGATCTTCTCGTAGAGCGTGCCGGGCAGGAAGCCGAGCCGCTCGCCCGCCTCGACGGCGGGCCGGGTCAGGATGATCCGGTTGACCTGCTTGGACTGCAGGGCCTGGACCGCCTTCGCCATGGCGAGGTAGGTCTTGCCGGTGCCGGCGGGGCCGATGCCGAAGACGATCGTGTGCTTGTCGATCGCGTCGACGTACCGCTTCTGGTTGAGCGTCTTGGGACGGATCGTGCGTCCCCGGCTGGAGAGGATGTTCTGCGTGAGCACCTCGGCGGGAGTCTCCTCGCCGCCCTCCGCCGATCCGTCCCCGCTCGCCCTGAGCATGGCGATCGAGCGTTCCACTGCGTCCTCCGTCATCGGCTGACCGGTGCGGAGCACCAGCATCATCTCGTCGAACAGGCGCTGGATGAGGGCGACTTCCACCGCGTCGCCGACCGCGCTGACCTGATTGCCCCGGACGTGGATGTCGGCGAGCGGGAACGACCGCTCGATCACGCGGAGCAGGGAGTCACCGGATCCGAGGATCGTCACCATGGGGTGCTTCGCGGGGACGGTGAAGTGGGCGCGGGCCTGTCCTGGCACCCCGTCGTGGGATGCCCCGTTGTGGGCTGTGGGTGTCTGAGTCATGGGCCGGCACTGTGGCCTGCGCATACCTCCCGCTGAAGGGTTCTCGCCGCTCGACAACCTCTCGGCTACCAAGCCTACGACCAGGCGCCGACAAGCTCGTAGGGGTTTACGGATGAGCGGCCCGGAAGCCGATGGTCGGCACGGCCCTGCGGAGCGGCCAGGCGCGGGCGGGGGCGGGCAGGAGCCGCTCCAGGAAGGCGTAGCGGCCGCGCAGCGCCTCGGGGTCCTGCCGGGCGTGGCCCTGGACGTGCTGCCACCAGGCGGCGATCTCGCCCCAGGTCGGGGCGGACAGCGAGCCGCCGAACTCCTGCACGGAGAGCGCGGCGGTCAGCCCGGCGAAGGCGAGGCGGTCGGCGAGCGGCCAGTCGGCGAGGGTGCCGGTGACGAAACCGGCGACGAAGACGTCCCCGGCGCCGGTCGGGTCGAGGGCGGAGACCTGGATCGCGGGGACCTCGGCGGTCTCGCCGGTGGCGCCGTCGACGGCGTAGGCGCCCTCGGAACCGAGGGTGACCACGGCGTAGCGGACCTTGTCGGCGAGGGCGCGGGCGGCGGCCCGGGGCAGTCGGTGCGGGTGTAGCGCATCGCCTCGGCGGCGTTGGGCAGGAAGGCCTCGCAGTGCTGGAGGTCGGTGAGTCCGGCCAGGTCCCAGCGGCCGGTGTCGTCCCAGCCGACGTCGGCGAAGACCTTGGCGCCGCCCCGGGCGGCCTGGGCGACCCACTCCTCGGAGCGGCCGGGCACGAGGGAGGCGACGGCCGCGCGCGTGCGGCGGGTAGGCGGGCAGGGCGCCGTCGAGCGGCGGGGCCTCGTGGCCGTGGGAGACCATCGTGCGCTCGCCCTCGTAGGCCATGGAGACGGTGACGGGCGAGTGCCACCCCGGCACGGTCCGGGACAGCGACAGGTCGATGCCCTCGCCCTGCTCCAGGGCGTCCCAGCAGTACTCGCCGTAGTGGTCGTCGCCGAACGCGGCGGCGAGCGAGGTCCGCAGTCCGAGCCGGGCGAGCGCGGTGGCCATGTTGGCGACGCCGCCGGGGCTCGACCCCATGCCCCGGGCCCAGGACTCGGTGCCGCGCACGGGGGCGCTGTCCAGGCCGGTGAAGATGATGTCGAGGAAGACCGTGCCGGTGAGGAAGACGTCGCAGGCGGGGTCGGTGGGCTCGCGCAGGCACACCAACGGGTCGACCCCGGCGTCGTGTTGCGGCTGCTCTCCCCTTGCTGTGGTCACGGCAGGCTCCCCGGTCGTGGTGCGGATCAGATCAGTGTGCCCGATGGGGTGGGGTGGCGGGTGGGACGCACAAGAAGAGCGGCCCTTTACCCCTGATCCCCACCCCCAAACCTTACGTGACCCAGATCACACCCCGAACCGCCGGAAACCACCTTCTCCCGCCGCTCACCCGCTTGATACACATGTCCCGCGACCCCGTGCCCCGGGCCCTGGGCACACCATCGGGCGCTCCACCCCTTCCCCCCCTTTCCGTTCCAGGGAACGCCCATGTCCTCGCGGACCCGCGACGCCGGGGCCCTCGCCGCCCTCGTCGCCCTCTTCACCACCGGCTACCTCGCCCCGTACCTCCTGCCGACCGTCGTCGGCCGCCTCTCCGCCGGACTCGGCCTCACCCCCGCCCAGGCGGGCCTGATCGGCTCCGTCCTGCTCCTCGGCTCCTCCACCGCCGGCTTCACGCTCGCCGCGCACGGGCACCGGATCGGCCCCGCCGGGCCGCCCGCGCCGGCCTGCTCGCGATGGTCATCGGATACGGCTCCGCCGCCGCGACCGGCCTCGTGCCCCTGGTGATCGCGGGCGCCGTCCTCGGCGGCCTCGGCTCGGGCACGGCGACGGCCGTGGCCGTCGCCGGCATCGCGGGACGGCCCGACCCGCACCGCGCCTCGACCCTCGGCCTCCTCTCCGTCTCGGCGACGGCCGGCGCCCTCTACCTGACCCTCCCGCACCTGGCGGCGGCCACTCCGCCCCCTGCTCGCCCTCGCCTGCGCGGCGACCCTGGCCTGGCCGGTCACGAGCCGCCTGCCGGACGCCACGGGCGCGGGACGGGAAGGTGCGGCGGCCGCGCGGGCGGGACGGGAGGGCGCCACAACCGCACACGCGGTACGGGAAGGCGCCGTGACCGCACACGCGGTACGGGAAGGCACCACAACCACGCACGCGGTACGGGAAGGCGCCACAACCACGCACGCGGTACGGGATGCAGAGGCGGCCGCGCAGGCCGTGCGGGAGGCCGAGGCGGCCGCGCACGCGGCATCGGGCTCCGTGCCCTCCCCCACCGGCGGGCCGGTGCCGTCCTCGCCGGGGGCATCCTGTGCTGGTCTCTCGCGCAGAACGCGCTCTGGGGCGTGAGCGGCCGCATCGGCCTCACCCAGGCCGGCCTGTCCGAGGTCACCGTGGGCGTGGTCTTCGCGGCGGCGCTCGGCGCAGGTCTCGCCGGCGTCACGGCGGCGGGCGCGCTCGGCTCACGGCTGGGCCGGGCGGTCCCGATCGGCGCGGGCACGGTGACGATCGCGGGCTGCGTCCTGCTGAGCTCGACCGCGGAAGGCCTCGCGGGCTTCGCGACCGGCGAGATCGCGTGGAACGCGGTCTACCCGGTGGTCCTGTCCTACCTGCTGGGCCTGGCCGCCTCCCTCGACCCGCGCGGCCGCTGGGCCGTCATGGTCGGCTCGGCCTCGTCCCTCGGGACGGCGTGCGGCCCGGCGGTCGGCTCCCTGCTCTCCGACCGCGCCGGCTACCCGGGCATGGGCCTGCTGCTGTGCGCCCTGCTGTTGCTGGTGGCGGCCCCGATGACGGCGGTGGCCCGGCGGGCGGTCCGGAATCCGGCCCCGCCGGTGCTCGACGCACGGGGGTCCGGGACCGGAGTCCCCGCCCGCCCCCGCCCCGGACTACTCCGAGGCTCCGAACTCGTACGCCGCGACCTCGGCCAGATAGCGCGCCCTGCGCGGCTCGTCGTCCTCCAGGAACGACGCCTCGAACGAGTTCCGGGCCAGCTCCCGGAGCTGCTCCGGCGTCAGCCCCAGCGCGTCCCGCACCCCGTCGAAGTTGTCCCCCGCGTACCCCCCGAAGTACGCCGGGTCGTCGGAGTTGACGGTCACGAGCAGCCCGGCCGTCATCATCGCGCGCAGCGGATGGTCGGCGAGGGTGTCGATGACGCGGAGCCGGACGTTCGACAGGGGGCAGAGGGTGAGCGGCACCCGCTCGCGGGCCAGCCGCTCGACGAGCGACGGGTCCTCCATGCAGCGCAGGCCGTGGTCGATCCGCTCCACGCCGAGGACGTCGAGGGCTTCGCGCACATAGGCGGCGGGGCCCTCCTCGCCCGCGTGGGCGACGCGGCGCAGACCGAGCCGGGCGGCCTCCTCGTACACCTCGCGGAACTTGGCCGGCGGGTGGCCGACCTCGGCCGAGTCGAGGCCGACGCCGGTGATCCGGCGGAGGTACGGCTTCGCGGCCTCCAGGGTCGCGAGCGCCGACTCGGCGGACTCGTCGCGCAGGAAGCACAGGATGAGCCGGGTGGAGATCCCGTACCGCTCCTCGGCCCGGTCGAGGGAGGCGCCGAGCCCCTCGATCACGGTCCCGATCGGGACGCCGCGGGCGATGTGCGCCTGCGGGTCGAAGAAGATCTCGGCGTGCCGGACGCCCTGGGCGGCGGCCCGCTCCAGATAGGCGTCGGCGAGCTCGGTGAAGTCCTCGGCGGTGCGCAGGACCGCCATCAGGTTGTAGTAGAGGTCCAGGAAGGACTGGAGGTCGCTGAAGCTGTACGCCTCGCGGAGGGCCTCGGTGTCGGCGTACGGCAGGGTGACGCCGTTGCGGGCGGCGAGCGCGAAGGCGAGCTCGGGTTCGAGGGTGCCTTCGATGTGGAGGTGCAGTTCGGCCTTGGGTACAGGCATGTTCACGTTCGTTTCGGTACGGGGACCCTCATGAGGTCCTGGGCAATGCTCAGCTCGCCGTCGAACCCGGCCGCCCGCGCCTGCTGCTCGAAGGCGGCGGGGTCGGAGTAGCGCTGCGAGAAGTGGGTCAGGACGAGGTGCCGGACGCCCGCGTCCCGGGCGACGGCGGCGGCCTGTCCGGCCGTCAGGTGGCCGTGGTCGGTGGCGAGGCGGACGTCCTCGTCGAGGAAGGTCGACTCGATGACGAGCATGTCGGCGCCTTCGGCGAGGGCGTGCACCCCGTCGCAGAGCCGGGTGTCCATGACGAAGGCGAAGCGCTGCCCGCGCCGGACCTCGCTGACGTCGTCGAGGGTGACCCCGCCGAGGGCGCCCTCGCGCTGGATCCGGCCGACGTCGGGGCCCTTGATGCCGTGCGCGGCGAGCTTCTCGGGCAGGAGGCGGCGCCCGTCGGGCTCGGTGATGCGGTAGCCGTAGGACTCGACGGGGTGGGAGAGCAGGCGGGCGTCGAGGGTGAAGTCCTCGGTGACGGCGAGCGGCCCGTCGGCGGCGACCGGCGCCTCGGTCAGCCGCACGGTCTCGCGGTAGGCCGTGGCGTACCGCAGCCGGTCGAAGAAGTGCTGCCCGCTCGCCGGGTAATGGGCGGTGACCGGGTGGGGGACCTGGTCGAGGTTGATCCGCTGGATCACCCCGGCCAGGCCGAGCGAATGGTCGCCGTGGAAGTGCGTGACGCAGATCCGGTCGAGGTCGTGCGCGGCGACCCCGGCGCGCAGCATCTGCCGCTGGGTGCCCTCGCCGGGATCGAAGAGGATGCCCTTCCGTCCCAGCGCAGCACGTAGCCGTTGTGGTTGCGGTGCCGGGTCGGGACCTGGCTCGCGGTCCCGAGGACGACCAGTTCGCGTACGGACATGGCCTATCCGGGGGGCCAGTTGAGGCCGCGGCCGCCGAGGACGTGCGCGTGGGCGTGGAAGACGGTCTGGCCGGCGCCGGCGCCGGTGTTGAAGACGATCCGGAAGCCGCTGCCGTCGATCTTCTCCTGGGCGGCGACCTCGCCCGCCTCGCGCAGTATGTCGGCGGCGACGGTCGGCGCGGCGGCGGCCAGCGAGGCGGCGTCGGGGTAGTGGACGCGCGGGATCACGAGGACGTGCGTGGGCGCCTGCGGGTTGATGTCGCGGAATGCGACGGTGGTCTCCGTCTCGCGCACGATCGTCGCCGGCACCTCCCCTTCCGCGATCTTGCAGAACAGGCAGTCGCTCTGCGGCTCTCCGGCCATGTCCCGGACCTCCTCGGTCTGATGATGCCGACTACTGACGATCACTACCCGGTCATGCTATCCGCCGCTTCCGACCCCCGCCGAAGGCCTGTGGAAAACCCTCAGTCCTTCGGCGCGCGGCGGTTGAGCGCCGAGCGGCTCACCCAGTACGTGACGATCACGCCCCAGAACAGCACGGTGCCGAGTCCGCTCACCACGCCCGAACCGGAGGACCACAGGACGAGCGAGGCGAGCGAGTGGAGGCCGAGGAGGCCGACGGCCCCGGCCATGCACAGCACGGGCCGGCAGTTGCGGGCCACCAGGAGCATCGGCCGGCGCAGCCGGGCGGCACCCGGCGGGCCATCCACACCGCCCACCCGGTCCAGGCGCCGAGGACCACGGCCCCGCCGACGAGCAGCGGGACGGCCGCGTCGGCCCAGCCCGCGCCGTCGGGGATCACGATGCGGGCGACGCCGGAGGCGAGGAAGCCGAGGAGGGCGACCCAGCGGGCCCCGGCGGCGGTGTTCCAGGCCATGGCCTCCAGGTTGTAGCGGGCCTTGCGGTCGTGGAGGTCGAGCGCGGCGGAGGCGACGAAGCCCTCGGCGGCCTGGGTCCAGGCACCGCGCCGGAACCAGCGGCGGCGCAGCCGCAGCAGCGAGAGGTTGTTGTGGGCCTCGCTGCTCTGCGGGTTGAGGCGCAGCGTCGCCTCGTACGCGCGCTGGGCGGTGGCGTGGTCGCCGCGCCGCTGGGCGGTGAGGCCGACGAGGAAGTGGGCGGCGTCCTCCTCGGGGGCGAGGTTCACGGCGGTCCGCGCCACCTCGTACGCCTCGACGGTACGCGCGCGCGTGCCGGTGGCCTCGCCGTGCTCGGCGAGGGCGGTGCCGAGCGCGTAGTGGGTGCCCCAGTGGTTCGGGGCGAGGGCGACGGAGTGCCGGGCGGTGGCCTCGGCCTCCTGGAACCGCCGGTCGGCGAGGAGGATGTGGACCCGCATCAGCCAGCCGCCGAGCAGCTCGGGCTCGGCCCGCAGCGCCTGGTCGACGGCGGCCAGGGCGGCGGCCCGGTCCCCGGCCCGGTGGTGGCAGCGGGCGAGCAGGACGAGCGCCTCGGCGTCCTCCGGTTCGCCCGCCAGGTGCCGGGCGACGAGCTCGCCGGCCTGCGCGTACCGCCCGGTCTCGTAGAGCGCCTCGGCGCGGGCGAGCTCGGTGGAGGCGGTCACAGCTTGCGCTTCCGCTTGAGGTGGGCGAGGAGGTCGTCGTACAGGCCGCCCTCGTTGGCGAACATGGCGACGTTCCGGGCGGCGGCGAACCACGGCTCCGTGGACGGCTTGATCTGCCTGGCCGCGCCGAGCAGGTCCTTGGTGGTGATCAGGCGTACGGAGCCGCTGCGGGCGGAGTCGAGGAGCGCGGCCTCGGCGGCGCTCTCGCAGACGTGGGCGAGGTCCGCGCCGGAGAAGTCCTCGGTGGCCTTGACGAGCTTGCCGAGGTCGACGGCCTCGATGGGGCGCTCCCGCAGGTGGTAGCGGAGGATCGACTCGCGGGCGGCGGCGTCCGGCGGCAGCACGAGCAGGGTCCGGTCCAGACGGCCGGGGCGGCGCAGCGCGATGTCCACGTCCCAGGGCACGTTGGTGGCGGCGAGCACGAAGACGCCCTCGTTCCCGGCGCCGCTCGCGATGCCGTCGAGCTCGGTGAGGAGCTGGTTGACGACGTTGCGCAGACCGCTGTGGTGGGTGCGCGAGCGCTTGGCGCCGAGGGCGTCCAGCTCGTCGAGGAAGACGACGCAGGGCGCCTGGCGGCGGGCGGTCTCGAAGATGTCGTGGATGTTCTTCTCGGAGGCCCCGATCCACATGTCGAGGACGTCGGAGAGCGACACGGTGAGGAAGTTGGCGCCGAGCTCGCCCGCGACGGCCCGCGCGATGAAGGTCTTGCCGCAGCCGGGCGGGCCGTACAGGAGCAGGCCGCCGCGCAGCGACTTGCCGTACAGCCTGCGCAGTTCGGGGTTGCGCATGGGCGCGAGGAAGGCGGCCTCCAGGCGCTCCTTGACCTCCTCCATGCCGCCGACGTCGGCGAGGCGCACGGCCCCGGGGCGTCGACGTCCCAGGCGGCGGCGTCCCGGCGGTCCCCTCCCGCCCTCGGCCTGCGGCTCGTCGAGGAACCGGGGCCCGACGAGGTCCCTCACCTGCTGCTCGGCTGCGTCCCAGTCGAAGGCGGGGGCGACCGGGGCCGCACGGGCTCGACGGGCTTCGCGGGTTCTTCCGCGACCGGCGCGGGCGCGGAGGGCTCGACCGGCGCGGGCGCGGGAGGCTCGGCGGGTGCGGGCGCGGAGGGCTCGACCGGCGCGGGCGCCGGGGCTCGGCGGGTGCGGGCGCGGTCGGCAGCCCCATGGCCCGCACCATCAGCGCCCGCGCGCCCGCGTCGCCCGGCGCGTGCTGGAGGGCGACGGCCGCCTCCGCGACGGCCTCGTCGTGGCGCCCCTCCGCGAGGAGGAGCTCGGCGAAGTGGAGGCGCAGGGGCACGTCGCCGGGGCGGCGGCCACGGCGGCGCGCAGACTGCGGATGAGGGGGACTCGTCGGCCATGGGGCCAGCCTAGAAAGGCCGCCCGGCCCCCCGTCCAGCGGGTTGCCCGCCCCCGTAGGCTGCGGCCCATGAGACGCGCCCGCGCACCGCGCCGGCTGACGGTGGACGGCCGGGTCTGGCTGTGGAACCTCGGCCACACGCATCCCGGCTGCCGCACCTACGTCACGCTGCGCCGCGCCGAGGCCCGGAACGCCCTGGTCCGGCTGGTCTTCGAGAGCGGCCCCGGCCGCGTCACTGCGGGTTTCCCGTACGGCGCGGGCGAGGTGGCCGCCGCCGGCGGGCACCTCAACCTGAACGAACCGGGCGTGATCCGCCGGCTCCTCGACCTGGCGGCGGCCCGCGGCCTCCTCCCGTACGGGAACGGCGTACGGGAGGTCGACGCCTGGCCGCTCTTCGACGAGCTCACGAAGAACGAGCCCACGGAAGACAAGCCGACGAGGGACGAGCCCACGGAAGACGAGCCCACGAAGGACGAGCCGACGAGGGACGAGCCGCCGGAGGACGAGCCGACCGAGCACGAGCCGACAGGGGACGAGCCGACGGGGGACGAGCCGACGGGAGCGGAGGGGCCCTAGCTCCAGCGGCCGGTGCGGCCCAGGACCAGGGCCGTCGCCGCCGTACCGGCCGTCGAGGTGCGCAGGACGCTGCGGCCGAGGCGGTACGGCTTCGCGCCCGCGGCCTCGAAGGCGGCGAGCTCGTCCGGGGAGACCCCGCCCTCGGGGCCGACGACGAGCACGATCGAGCCCTTGGCGGGGAGTTCGGCGGTGGCGAGGGCGCCGCTGGGGTGGTCGCGGTCCTCGTGCAGGACGGCCGCGAAGTCGGCGCCCGCGAGGAGCGCGGCGACCTGCTTGGTCGTCATGAGCTCGGCGACCTCGGGGAAGCGGGTGCGGCGGGACTGCTTGCCGGCCTCGCGCGCGGTGGACCGCCACTTGCCGAGCGCCTTGAGGCCCCGGTCGCCCTTCCACTGGGTGATGCAGCGGGAGGCGGCCCAGGGCACGATCGCGTCCACGCCGGTCTCGGTCATGGTCTCGACGGCCAGTTCGCCCCGGTCGCCCTTGGGGAGCGCCTGGACGACGGTGACGCGGGGCTCCTCCTCGGGGTCCTCGTGGACCTCCTCGACCCGCACGGTCAGTTCGTCCCTGCCCTCGGCGGAGACGACCACGCACTCGGCCCAGCGGCCGTGCCCGTCGGCGAGCACGAGCTCCTCCCCGGCCCGCAGCCGCTTCACGGAGACGGCGTGCCGCCCCTCGGGCCCGTCCAGGAGGAAACTCCGGCACCGGGGACGGTGTCGACGACGAAGACGGGTGCGGTCATGAAGCGCTCCTGTGGGCGAGCTCGGAGAGGGCGGTGTCCAGTTCGGCGGCCAGCACCTCGACCAGCTCCCCGGCGGGAGCGCGCGGGCGAGGCGGTGGCCCTGGCGGCCCACAGGGCCATGCCCTGGGCGTCGCCGGCGTCGGCGGCGGCCTTGCGGAGCGGGGCGGTGGTGGTGGATCTCGGGGTAGGCGGCGGGGCGTACGGCCCGTGCTCGCGCATGAAGCGGTTGACGAGGCCGCGCGCCGGGCGCCCGGAGAAGGCCCGGGTGAGGGCGGTCCGGGTGAACAGCGGGTCCGTCAGGGCCTGCTTGTGCAGGGGTGGGCGCCCGACTCGGGGCAGGGAGGAAGGCGGTGCCGAGCTGGGCGGCGTCGGCCCCGGCGGCGAGGACGGCGGCGATCTGCGCGCCGCGCATGAGCCCTCCGGCGGCGACGATCGGCAGCGCGACGGCCTCGCGGACCTGGGTGACGAGGGTGAGGAGCCCGGTGCCGGGGCGCCTTCGTCGGCCGGGTCGTCGCGGTACGTGCCCTGGTGCCCGCCGGCCTCGACGCCCTGGACGCAGACGGCGTCGGCGCCGGCCCGCTGCGCGGCGAGGGCCTCGTCGGCGGAGGTGACGGTGACGATCGTGTACGTGCCGACGCGGTCGAAGGCGTGGAAGGTCTCGCGCGGCGGGCAGCCGAAGGTGAAGGAGACGACGGGGACCGGGTCCTCCAGGAGGATGGCCAGCTTGGCGTCGTACGCGTCGTCACGGGACTCGTCCGCCTCGCCGAGCGGGGTCTCGTACCAGGTGGCCTCGCCGGCGAGCTGGTGGCGGTAGACCTCGACGGCGGCCGGGTCGGCGGGCCGGCCGTCCTGCGGCAGGAAGAGGTTCACCCCGAAGGGGCGCGCGGTGAGCCCCCGTACCCGCTTGACCTCCTGGTACAGGCCTCCGGCCGTCTTGTACCCGCCCGCGAGGAAGCCGAGCGCCCCGGCCTCGCAGACGGCTCCGACGAGCTCGGGACAGGAGCCGCCACCCGCCATGGGGGCCTGCACGATCGGGAAACGAGAGAGATCGTTCAGTGCGGTGGTGGACATATGGGCATCGTGTCATGCCCGCGCGCGGACAACGGAAAGGGGCGGCACGCCGGGTGCCGCCCCTCCCTCGGGTCCTACCGCCCGTTGAAGGCGTCCTTCAGCCGCGAGAACAGCCCCTGCTGACCGGGCTGGAACTGCCCCGTGGGCCGCTCCTCGCCGCGCAGCTTGGCCAGTTCGCGCAGCAGGCGCTCCTGCTCGGCGTCGAGCTTGCTCGGGGTCGTCACCTCGACGTGCACGACCAGGTCGCCCCGGCCGTTGCCCCGCAGGTGCGTGATGCCGCGCCCGTGCAGCGGGATCGACTGGCCGGACTGCGTGCCCGGACGGATGTCGATCTCCTCGACGCCGTCGAGGGTCTGCAGCGGCACCTTCGTGCCGAGCGCGCCCGCGGTCATCGGGATGGTGACCGTGCAGTGCAGGTCGTCGCCGCGCCGCTGGAAGACCTCGTGCGGGGTCTCGTGGATCTCGACGTACAGGTCGCCGGCGGGGCCGCCGCCGGGGCCGACCTCGCCCTCGCCCGCGAGCTGGATGCGGGTGCCGTTGTCGACACCGGCCGGGATCTTGACCGTGAGCGTGCGGCGGGACCGCACGCGGCCGTCGCCGCGCACTCGGGGCACGGGGTCGGGACGATGGTGCCGAAGCCCTGGCACTGCGGGCAGGGGCGGGAGGTCATGACCTGGCCGAGGAAGGACCGGGTGACCTGGGAGACCTCGCCGCGGCCGCGGCACATGTCACAGGTCTGCGCGGAGGTGCCGGGCGCGGCGCCCTCACCCGAACAGGTGGTGCAGACGACCGCCGTGTCGACCTGGATGTCCTTGGTGGTGCCGAAGGCCGCCTCGTTGAGGTCGATCTCCAGGCGGATCATGGCGTCCTGGCCTCGGCGGGTCCGCGAGCGCGGGCCGCGCTGCGAAGCCGTGCCGAAGAAGGCGTCCATGATGTCGGAGAAGTTGCCGAAGCCGCCTGCTCCGAAGCCGCCGCCCGCGCCACCGCCGCCGGAGGCCGAGAGCGGGTCGCCGCCGAGGTCGTAGACCTGCTTCTTCTGCGGGTCCGAGAGGACCTCGTAGGCGGCGTTGATCTCCTTGAAGCGTTCCTGCGTCTTGGGATCGGGATTGACGTCCGGGTGCAGCTCGCGCGCGAGCCTCCGGAACGCCTTCTTGATCTCGTCCTGGGACGCGTCGCGGCGTACGCCGAGTACGGCGTAGTAGTCCGTGGCCACTTACGACTCCGCCAGGATCTGTCCGACGTAACGTGCCACTGCGCGTACCGCTCCCATCGTTCCGGGGTAGTCCATGCGGGTCGGTCCGACCACGCCGAGTTTGGCGACTGCCTCGCCGCCCGAACCGTAGCCGACCGAGACGACGGACGTGGAGCTCAGCCCCTCGTGGGCGTTCTCGTGCCCGATGCGTACGGTCATGCCCGATTCCTTGGCCTCACCGAGCAGCTGAGGAGCACGACCTGCTCCTCCAGAGCTTCAAGGACGGGCCTGATCATCAGGGGAAGTCGTGTCCGAAGCGGGTGAGATTGGCGGTGCCGCCGATCATCAGCCGCTCCTCGTGCTCCTCGACGAGCGTTTCGAGGAGGGTCGCGAGCACGGTCGAGACCGTGGCGCGGTCCTCGGCCTCCTCGAAGGACTCGGGGAGGTCCTGCACCAGCTGCGGCACGTCGGCGAACCGGCGGCCGACGACCCGGCTGTTGAGCCGGGCCCGCAGGTCGGCGAGCGAGGTCTCACCGAAGGGCGCGGGGCAGTCGACGACCCGCTGTTCGACCCGGCCGGTGTCCGTGATGAGGACGAGCATCAGGCGGGCGGGTGCCAGCGAGAGCAGCTCCACGTGCCGGACGGTCGAACGGGTCAGCGAGGGGTACTGGACGACGGCGACCTGCCGGGTCAGCTGGGCGAGCAGCCGTACCGTGCGGCCGACGACGTCGTCGAGGTCGACGGCTCCGTCGAGGAAGTTGTGGATGGCCCGCCGCTCGGGCGTCGACAGCGGCTTGACGCCGGCGAGCCGGTCGACGAAGAGGCGGTAGCCCTTGTCCGTCGGAATCCGCCCGGCGCTCGTGTGAGGCTGGGCGATGTACCCCTCCTCCTCGAGCACGGCCATGTCGTTGCGCACGGTGGCGGGCGACACGCCGAGCTTGTGGCGCTCCGTGAGCGCCTTGGAGCCGACGGGCTCCTCCGTCCCGACGTAGTCCTGGACGATGGCGCGCAGGACCTCGAGTCTGCGTTCGCTGAGCATCGTGCGCACCTCCAGCTGTCGACGGTCGTTCCGGTTGCTCCGCTTTTGGCACTCGCCCTGTCCGAGTGCCAGCGATCCCCCGGCCAGTGTACGGCGGCGGGCATCGCTCCTGGCAAGGAGGCGGCGCCCGCACCCGTTAGCGTCGCCCCATGGACGTGGATTGGGAAGCGTGTGGATGGGAGCGGCTCGCGGACGGGGTGGGCCGGCGACGGCTGCCCGTCTGGGACGCCACGGTCGGGCTGGTCCTGGGCACGGAGGGGGTGCTGCTGTACGACACGGGGGCCTCGCTCGCGGAGGGCGCGGAGCTGCGGGCGCAGGTGGCGGAACTCACGGGTGGCCGAAAGGTGACGCACATCGCACTCAGCCACCCCCACTTCGACCACGTCCTCGGCACGGCGGCGTTCGCCGGGGCCGAGGTCTTCGGCGCGGTGGGCTCGGAGGACCTCCTGAGCGGGGCGCGGGCCCGGGAGGAGCTGTACGGGGACGCGGTGGCGCAGGGCCTGGACCCGGCGGCGCGGAGGCGGCGGCGGACGTCCTGGTGGCCCGCGGCACGTGGTCTCCGGCAGTGGACGCTCGACCTGGGCGACCGCCAGGTCCTCCTGGCGAACGTGGGCCCCGGCCACACGGGCCACGACCTGGCGCTCTGCGTCCCCGGCACCCGCGAGATCGTCTTCTGCGGCGATCTGGTCGAGGAGTCGGGCGAGCCCCAGGCGGGCCCTGACGCCATCCCGTCCCGCTGGCCGGACGCCCTGGACCGCCTCCTCTCCCTGGGCGGCGAGGAGGCGGCGTACGTGCCGGGGCACGGGGCGGTGGTGGACGCCGCGTTCGTCCGGGCGCAGCGCGGGAACTGGCACGGCGCTTCGAGGTGCCCTAACGTCACCCGAATGCGCAGCTACAGCCCCGATCTGACGCCGCCTTGGAAGAAGTCGGCGCCCGTCCCGGAGGTCCCGGCGGACCACGACCTGGTCGTGGAGGAGGTCACCACGGGCTTCTGCGGGGCGGTGATCCGCTGCGAGGCGGGCACGGTGACCCTGGAGGACCGCTTCGGCAAGCACCGGGTCTTCCCGCTGGAACCGCGCGGCTTCCTCCTGGAGGGCGAGGTCGTGACCCTGGTCCGTCCGGCGTCGGGCCCCTCGCGCCCCACCCGTACGGCCTCCGGCTCGGTCGCGGTCCCGGGCACACGCGCGCGCGTGGCGCGGGCGGGCCGGATCTACGTCGAGGGCCGCCACGACGCGGAGCTCGTCGAGCGCGTCTGGGGCGACGACCTGCGCATCGAGGGCGTCGTCGTGGAGTACCTCGACGGCGTCGACGACCTCCCCGCGATCGTCGCGGACTTCGCCCCCGGCCCGGACGCCCGCCTCGGCGTCCTCGTCGACCACCTGGTCCCCGGCTCCAAGGAGTCCCGCATCGCCGCCCGGGTCACCGGCCCGGACGTCCTCGTCGTCGGCCACCCCTACATCGACGTCTGGGAGGCCGTGAAGCCCTCCTCCCTCGGCATCCCCGCCTGGCCCTCCGTCCCCCGCGGCCAGGACTGGAAGACCGGCGTCTGCCGCGCCCTCGGCTGGCCCTCCGACAACACCGGCGCGGTCTGGCAGGCCATCCTCAAGCGCGTCACGTCCTACAAGGACCTGGAACCTGCCCTCCTCGGCCGCGTCGAAGAACTCATCGACTTCGTGACGGCCCCATAACCCCCTGCCCGCACGGGACGACAACGCCTCGCCCCCCACCCGGCGGGGGGGGCGCAACGGGCGGCGGGGGCCGGTTCAGTCCACCAGGTCCCGCACCACCGCGTCCGCGAGCAGCCGCCCCGCAGGGTCAGGACGGCCCGCCCCGCCTCGTACGACGCGGGGTCGAGGAGCCGTCCGACAGGGCGCGCCGGCGGCGGCCAGCCCCGCCGGCTTGAGGATCGACAGCTCGACGCCCTCCCGGAGCCGCAGCTCAAGGAGGATCCGCTCGACCCGCCGGTCCTCGTCCGCGAGGATCTCCCGGCCGGCGCCGGGCGACCGGCCGGCGGCCAGCGCGGCGGCGTACGCGCCGGGGTGCTTCACGTTCCACCAGCGGACGCCGCCCACGTGCGAGTGGGCGCCCGGCCCGGCGCCCCACCAGTCGGCGCCGCGCCAGTACAGCTCGTTGTGGAAGCAGCGCCCGGCCTCGGAGGTGGCCCAGTTGGAGACCTCGTACCACTCGAATCCGGCCTCGGCGAGGACGGAGTCGGCGATCAGGTACCGGTCGGCGTGCACGTCGTCGTCGGTCATGGGCACCTCACCGCGCCGGATGCGCCGGGCGAGCTGGGTCCCCTCCTCGACGATCAGCGCGTAGGCGCTCACGTGGTCGGGTCCGGCACCGATCGCCGCCTCCAGCGAGGCCCGCCAGTCGTCGTCGGACTCGCCGGGGGTGCCGTAGATGAGGTCGAGGTTGACGTGTTCGAACCCGGCGGCCCGTGCCTCGCCGACGCACGCCTCGGGCCGGCCGGGCGTGTGGGTCCGGTCGAGGACCTTCAGCACGTGCTGCCGGGCGCTCTGCATCCCGAAGGAGATGCGGTTGAAGCCGCCTTCCCGCAGCTCGCCCAGGTACGCCGGGTCCACGGACTCCGGGTTGGCCTCCGTCGTCACCTCGGCGTCGTCCGCGAGCCCGAACTCGTCCCGGATCGCCCCCAGCATCCGCACGAGGTCCCCGGCGGCGAGCAGCGTCGGCGTGCCGCCGCCGACGAAGACGGTCCGCACGGGCCGCGGGTCGTCCCCGAGGACCTTCCGGGCGAGCCGGATCTCCTCGACGACCTGCTCGGCGTAGTTGTCGCGGGAGGCGAGGACGCCGCCCGTGCCGCGCAGCTCGCTCGCGGTGTACGTGTTGAAGTCGCAGTAGCCGCAGCGCGTCGCGCAGTACGGCACGTGCAGGTAGAACCCGAGCGGCCGCTCCCCGGCCCCTTCGAGGGCGCGCGGGGGCAGCGCCCCGTCGTCGGGCATGGGCTCACCATCGGGCAGTACGGAAGGCATGAGCCCCATTGTCCCGTACTGCCCGGGGTGGCGGCCCGGTCCCGCGGCTCAGGCCTCGCGCGAGCCCGCGTACATCTCCTCGATGAGGTCCTTGTACTCGCGCTCGACGACCGGCCGCTTCAGCTTCAGGGACGGGGTGAGCTCGCCGTGCTCGATGTCGAGGTCGCGGGGCAGCAGGCGGAACTTCTTGATCGTCTGCCAGCGCTGGAGGCCCTCGTTGAGGCGGTCGACGTAGCCCTGGATCAGCTTGACGGTATCGGGGGCGGCGACGACCTCGGCGTACGGCTTGCCGCCGAGGCCGTGCTCGGCGGCCCAGCCGAGGAGGGAGGGCTCGTCGAGGGCGATGAGGGCGGTGCAGAAGTTCCGGTCGGCGCCGTGGACGAGGATGTTCGAGACGAACGGGCAGACGGCCTTGAACTGGCCCTCGACCTCGGCCGGGGCGATGTACTTGCCGCCGGACGTCTTGATCAGGTCCTTCTTGCGGTCGGTGATCCGGAGGTAGCCGTCGGGGGACAGCTCGCCGATGTCACCGGTGTGGAACCAGCCGTCGGACTCCAGGACCTCGGAGGTCTTCTCGGGCAGCCCGTGGTAGCCCTCCATGATGCCGGGGCCGCGCAGCAGGATCTCGCCGTCGTCGGCGATCCGGACCTCGGTGCCGGGGAGCGGCTTGCCGACGGTGCCGGTGCGGTAGGCCTCGCCCGGGTTGACGAAGGAGGCGGCGGAGGACTCCGTGAGGCCGTACCCCTCCAGGATGTGGATGCCCGCGCCGGCGAAGAAGTAGCCGATCTCGGGGGCGAGGGCGGCGGAGCCGGAGATGCAGGCGCGCAGGTTGCCGCCGAAGGCCTCGCGGATCTTGGCGTAGACGAGGGCGTCGGCGACCTTGTGCTTGGCGGCCAGGCCGAAGGGCGCGGAGGCGGTGCCGGTGCGGCGGAAGTTGTCCTGGGTGGCCTTGGCGTACTCGCGGGAGACCTCGGCCGCCCACTGGAAGATCTTGTACTTGGCGCCGCCGCCGGCGCGGGCCTTGGCGGCGACCCCGTTGTAGACCTTCTCGAAGATGCGGGGGACGGCCGCCATGTAGGTCGGCTGGACCACCGGCAGGTTCTCGATGATCTTGTCGACGCGGCCGTCGACGGCGGTGACGTGCCCGACCTCGATCTGGCCGGAGGTGAGGACCTTGCCGAAGACGTGGGCGAGCGGCAGCCACAGGTACTGGACGTCGGCCTGGGTGACGAGGCCGGTCGCGGCGATGGCCTTGGCCATGTACGACCAGTTGTCGTGCGGGAGGCGGACTCCCTTGGGGCGGCCGGTGGTGCCGGAGGTGTAGATGAGGGTGGCGAGCTGCGTGGAGGTGATCGCGCCGACCCGCTCCTTGACGGCCTCGGGGTGCTTCTCCAGGTAGGCCTTGCCGCGCGCCTCCAGGTCCGCGAGGGAGAGGACGAACTCGCCGTCGCCCTCCACGCCCTCGGCGTCGACGACGACGACGTGACGGAGGTGGGGCAGCTCGGCGCGGCGCTCGACGGCCTTGGCCAGCTGGGCGGCGTTCTCGGCGATGAGGACCCGGGACTCGGAGTCGGAGAGGATGAACGCCGACTCCTCGGCGTTGGTCTGCGGGTAGATCGTGGTGGTCGCGGCGCCCGCGCACATCACGCCGAGGTCCGCGAGGATCCACTCGACCCGGGTGGAGGAGGCGAGGGCGACGCGTTCCTCGGACTCGACGCCGAGGTCGACGAGGCCGGCGGCGATCGCGTAGACCCGCTCGGCGGCCTGTCCCCAGCTGAGCGACTTCCAGTCGTCCGGGCCGGTGCCGGAGGCGGCGGGCACCGGGTAGCGGTAGGCCTCCGCGTCCGGGGTCCGCTCGACGCGCTCAAGGAAGAGGGTCGCCACGGAGGGCGGCCGGTTCTCGATCTGGGTCTGTGTGTCGCTCACGACGTCCTCCGGGCGGCGGCGGTGCCTTCTGGTGGTTCGTAACTAACTGGCGAGTAACCTTCGAGCCGCGTTCAGACTAAAGGGCCGGGGACCGGCGCGTAAGGGCCTGCAAGGCGTCGCTTCACGTCTCTTCCATAACGAACGGGCCCACGCGCGCATGGCACGTGGACCCGTTCGTTGCACAGGACAGCTACTTGTCGCCGTCCCGGGCTACTTCTTCTTGCCGGAGGACTCGTCGCTCGACAGGACGGCGATGAAGGCCTCCTGGGGCACCTCCACCGAGCCGACCATCTTCATGCGCTTCTTGCCTTCCTTCTGCTTCTCCAGCAGCTTCCGCTTGCGGGAGATGTCACCGCCGTAGCACTTGGCGAGGACGTCCTTCCGGATGGCACGGATGGTCTCCCGGGCGATGACCCGGGAGCCGATGGCGGCCTGGATGGGCACCTCGAAGGCCTGCCGCGGGATGAGCTCCCGGAGCTTGGCGACGAGCCGGACGCCGTAGGCGTACGCGGCGTCCTTGTGGGTGACGGCCGAGAAGGCGTCGACCTTGTCGCCGTGCAGCAGGATGTCGACCTTGACCAGGCTGGAGGCCTGCTCGCCGGTGGGCTCGTAGTCGAGGGAGGCGTAACCGCGGGTCTTGGACTTCAGCTGGTCGAAGAAGTCGAAGACGATCTCGGCGAGGGGCAGGGTGTAGCGGATCTCGACCCGGTCCTCGGAGAGGTAGTCCATGCCGATGAGCGTGCCGCGACGGGTCTGGCAGAGCTCCATGATGGCGCCGATGAACTCGCTCGGGGCGAGGATCGTGGCGCGCACGACGGGCTCGAACACGTCGCTGATCTTGCCCTCGGGGAACTCGCTCGGGTTCGTGACCGTGTGCTCGCTGCCGTCCTCCATCACGACGCGGTAGACCACGTTCGGCGCGGTGGCGATCAGGTCGAGCCCGAACTCGCGCTCCAGCCGCTCGCGGATCACGTCGAGGTGGAGCAGGCCGAGGAAGCCGACGCGGAAGCCGAAGCCGAGCGCGGCGGAGGTCTCCGGCTCGTAGACCAGCGCGGCGTCGTTCAGCTGGAGCTTGTCCAGGGCCTCGCGGAGGTCCGGGTACTCGGAGCCGTCCAGCGGGTAGAGGCCCGAGAAGACCATCGGCTTCGGGTCCTTGTAACCGCCGAGCGGCTCGGTGGCGCCCTGGTTCTGGGAGGTGATCGTGTCACCGACCTTGGACTGACGGACGTCCTTCACACCGGTGATGATGTAGCCCACCTCGCCGACGCCGAGGCCGTCGGAGGAGGTCATCTCGGGGGAGGAGACGCCGATCTCCAGGAGCTCGTGCGTGGCTCCGGTCGACATCATCCGGATGCGCTCGCGCTTGTTGAGCTGCCCGTCGACGACACGGACGTACGTCACGACACCGCGGTACGAGTCGTACACGGAGTCGAAGATCATCGCGCGGGCGGGGGCGTCGGCGACGCCGACCGGGGCCGGGATGTCCTGGACGACGCGGTCGAGCAGCGCCTCGACGCCCATGCCGGTCTTGGCGGAGACCTTGAGGACGTCCTCCGGCTGGCAGCCGATGAGGTTCGCGAGCTCGTCGGCGAACTTCTCGGGCTGGGCGGCCGGCAGGTCGATCTTGTTCAGGACGGGAACGATCGTGAGGTCGTTCTCCATCGCGAGGTACAGGTTCGCGAGGGTCTGCGCCTCGATGCCCTGCGCGGCGTCGACGAGCAGGATCGTGCCCTCGCAGGCGGCCAGCGAGCGCGAGACCTCATAGGTGAAGTCGACGTGCCCGGGGGTGTCGATCATGTTCAGGATGTGCGTGTTGCCCTGAGCCGGCCCCTCGGTCGGCGCCCACGGCAGCCGGACCGCCTGGGACTTGATCGTGATGCCGCGCTCCCGCTCGATGTCCATCCGGTCGAGGTACTGGGCACGCATCTGCCGCTGGTCGACCACACCGGTCAGCTGGAGCATCCGGTCGGCGAGCGTGGACTTGCCGTGGTCGATGTGCGCGATGATGCAGAAGTTGCGGATCAGAGCCGGGTCGGTACGGCTCGGCTCGGGCACGTTGGTAGGAGTCGCGGGCACGCAGGGATCTCGTCTCGGGCGATGTTCAGAACGGATACGTAGACACCATGGTCCCATGCCCGGCGCCCGGCGCCCGGTTTGGGCGGCCCTGAGGGTGGCTGATAGTGTGGACAGCTGTGTCTCGCATGCCCTCTCAGCTGCGGGGCGCATCCAGAAGGAACATCGAACCTGTAAAGGCTCTTTTCGTGGCGAACATCAAGTCCCAGATCAAGCGGAACAAGACGAACGAGAAGGCGCGCCTGCGCAACAAGGCCGTCAAGTCCTCGCTCAAGACCGCGATCCGCAAGGCCCGTGAGGCTGTCGCCGCCGGCGACCTCGAGAAGGCCACCGTTGCCGCTCGCGCCGCCTCGCGTCAGCTCGACAAGGCTGTCTCGAAGGGTGTCATCCACAAGAACGCCGCCGCCAACAAGAAGTCGGCGCTGGCCACCAAGGTTGCCTCCCTCCAGGGCTGAGCTCTGATGTGATCGGCCGTACGGGACCCAGCGGGCCCTCTACCCCGCTCCCGCCCGGCCACCCGGACTCGCGCGCGGACGCGTTCGCCACGCGGGCGCGAGCCCACCAGCTGTAACGCCGAAGGCCCCGTGCCCTCCTTCCCCAGGAGGCCACGGGGCCTTCGCCGTGTGTGGGGACGGGGTGGGGGTACGGGGGCCGGGGGTACGGGGCCGGGGTACGGAGGCCGGGGGTACGGGGGCCGGGGTACGGGGCCGGGGTACGGAGGCCGGGGGTACGGGGGCCGGGGTACGGGGTACGGGGCGGGGGCACAGGGCCGGGGTACGGAGACCGGGGTACGGGGCCGGGGTACGGAGGCCAGGGTACGGAGGCCGGGCGGCGCGAAGCTGACGCCCAGCCTCGGACGGCGACCCTCACGCCCCGGCCGACCGGGCTAGGCCCTCCGCAGCCTCGCCGCCCGTGCCACCGCGACCACCGCCTTCTCCAGGGCGTACTCCGGGTCGTCGCCCCCGCCCTTCACCCCGCGTCCGCCTCCGCGATCGCCCGCAGGGCCAGCGAGACCCCGTCGGGGGTCCAGCCCCGCATCTGCTGGCGGACGCGGTCGATCTTCCAGGGCGGCATGCCCAGCTCCCGCGCCAGGTCGGCGGGCCGGCCGCCCCGCGCCGAGGAGAGCTTGCCGATCGCCCGGACGCCCTGGGCCAGCGCGCTGGTGATGAGCACGGGCGCGACCCCGGTCGAGAGCGACCAGCGCAGGGCCTCCAGGGCCTCGGCGGCGCGGCCCTCGACGGCGCGGTCCGCGACGTTGAAGGAGGAGGCTTCGGCGCGGCCCGTGTAGTACCGCCCGACGACCGCCTCGTCGATCGTCCCGTCCACGTCGGACGTGAGCTGCGAGACCGCGGACGCGAGCTCCCGCAGATCGCTGCCGATCGAGTCCACGAGCGCCTGGCAGGCCTCGGGCGTGGCCGACCGCCCGAGCGCCCGGAACTCCTGCCGCACGAACGTCAGCCGTTCCGCCGGCTTCGTCGTCTTCGGGCAGGCGACCTCCGGGCCCCCGCCTTGCGCGCCGCGTCGAGCAGTCCCTGCCCTTGGCGCCGCCGGCGTGGAGGAGGACCAGCGAGATGTCCTCGATCGGGTCGTCCAGGTACGCCTTGACGTCCTTGACCGTGTCGGCGGAGAGGTCCTGCGCGTTCCGCACGACCAGCACCTTGCGCTCGGCGAAGAGCGAGGGGCTGGTGAGCTCCGCGAGGGCCCCGGGCTGGAGCTGGTCGGGGGTGAGGTCGCGCACGTCCGTGTCGGCGTCGGCGGCACGGGCGGCCGCCACCACCTCCTGGACGGCGCGGTCGAGGAGCAGGTCCTCCTGCCCCACGGCGAGCGTCACGGGGCCGAGGAGGTCGTCGGGGGAAGTCTTTCTGGTGGCCATCGCGGTCCAGCATCCCACGGGCCACTGACACCGTTGCCCGGGACGGGGACGAGAATGGCGGGGTGAGTGAACGACACGTACTGGTGCTCCCCGACCGCGACGCCGCCGAGGAGGTCGCCGAGGAGCTGCCCGACCGCTTCGGCCTGTCCGAGGAACCGCAGCTCGTGCGGGACGCCCTGGCCGGGGAGGACGACGCCGAGGACGCGCAGTGGCTGGTGGTCGTCGAGGACCCGGACTCCCGCCTCGACCCGGCGGCGCTGGACGCGCTGGCCGCCGAGTACGAGGGTTGGCTGGAGGCCCCTTAGGACCGCCGGCCGTGTGCGTCAGCCCTTCTTGGGCACGATCTGGACGTCGAGGTCGATGCTGATGCTGGACCCGACGGCCGCGATGCCCCGCGCGAGCAGCGTCTGCCAGGTGAGGGTGAAGTCCTCGCGGTGCAGCTCGGTCGTGGCCCGGCAGGCGCCCCGGACCTCGCCCTCCAGGCCGTTGCCGAGGCCCAGGTACTGGGTGTCCAGGGTCACCGTGCGGCTCACGCCGTGCAGGGTGAGCGCTCCGGTGACGCCCCAGCGGCTGCCGCCCCGGTGGACGAAGCGCTCGCTGTAGAACTCCAGCGTCGGGTAGGCGCCGACGTCGAGGAAGTCGCCGGAGCGCAGGTGGTCGTCGCGCATCTGCACCCCGGTGTCGATGGAGGCCGCGTCGATGACGACGTGCATCGCGGACTGCTCCATGCGCTCGGCGATCCGTACCGCTCCCGCGAAGCTGTTGAACCGGCCGTGGATCCGGGCGAGGCCGATGTGGCGTGCCGTGAAGCCGATCTGCGAGTGCAGGGGGTCGATCTCCCAGTCGCCCGGCTCGGGGAGCTGCGGCTGCGGCGCGACCTGGAGCAGGACGTCGCCGAGGCCGTGGTGCTCGCCCTCGGTGACGACGGCGCTGCCGTGGTACGGGTGTAGCCCTCGGACGTGACGGCGACCCGGTACTCCCCGCCGGCACGGTCGCGAGGACCGTGCCGTACGGGTCGGTCTCGCCTCCCAGGACCTTGCGGCCGGCCGTGTCGCTGACGACGAACTCGGCCTGCCGGACCGGTTCGTGCACGGGGTCGAGCACCCGGCAGCTGAGCACGCCCGCCGAGGAGGGGACGGTAAGACCGGCGAGCGGGCCGCCGCGAGCGGCTCCCGCTCCGCGCTTCCCGAAGAGACGATCGAACATTCTTCACGCACCCCCGTGCGAATCATTCACCATGCAACGAAGTTGCATTCGATCACCATTGAGGCGTTCGAGGCAAACGGGGTGAGTGGAGGCAAGTGTTACCGAGAGTCCGAATTGGGGATTCCGCTTCGCGCGGCCGGCAGGACGTCGAACTCGATGCCGAACAGCTCCCGGTACGCGCTCCTCACCTCCTCCTCCCCGTCGAGGACCCGCTCCTCGCGCTCGCCGCCCGCGCGGACGATCAGCTTCGGCGCGCTGAGCGTGATCCGCCCGTCCTCGGTGAGCAGGGAGCAGATGAGCGCCCGGGGGAAGTGCGAGTCCGGCGAGGTCTGGTGGTACCAGGCCCCGGCCGTGAAGTCGGCGAGCTCGCGCGGCCGCCGCTCCAGCCGGTACTTGGGCACCCCGTCCCGCAGCACGTCCAGGTCGCCGTCCGCGGTCTCCACGATCCGGAAGGTCCCGCCCGGGTCCTCCTGGTCGTCGCGCGCGTCGAAGGCCAGCGGGTAGTGGCTGTGGTCGCCGAACCCGACGTCGGCCAGCCACCGCTCCCCCTCCGCCGTCTCCACGAGCAGCGCCATGTGGTCGTAGGGGATGCCCGGCTTCCCGTCCGGCCCGAACACCCGCGCCTGGAGCAGCGCGACCCCGTACCCGAGCTCCCGCAGCAGGACGGCGAACGTCGTGTTGACCTCGTAGCAGAACCCTCCCCTGCGGGCGCCCACCACCTTGTCGAGGAGCGCCTTCTCGTCCAGGACGACGGGCTCGCCGAGGTGGAGGGAGAGGTTCTCGAAGGGCACGGTCCGCAGGTGACGGAGGTGCAGCTCGCGCAGCGCGGCGACGTCCGCGCACTCCGGCCGCTCCGCGCCGATGCGGCGCAGATAGGCGTCGACGGTGGCGGGTTCGACGGCTTCGACAGGTCCGACGGGTTCGACGGGTTCGACGGGTTCGACGGGTTCGACTGTGGTCATACCGTCAGTCTGCCCGCTCGATGATCAACTCCTCAATCGTCCCTTCACCCGACGGGCACCGATTCCCCTTCCTTCGCGGGCAGTTCCCGCATCTTCGGCAGCGGCGAGGGCAGCAGCCAGAGCACGGCGAGGGCGGCCCCGGCAGTGGCGATCCACAGCGTGGGGCGCAGCCCGATCGCGGTGCCGAGCAGGCCGCCGGCGAGTGCGCCGAGCGGGCGGAAGCCGTGGTTGAGGGTCCGGTAGGCGCCCATGACCCTGGCCCGCACGGCGTCGGGTATCAGTGCCATCTGGAGCGAGCCTGCGGCGATGTCGGCGAGCATCACGCCGACGCAGGAGAGGAACTCCGCGACGAACAGCACGCCCGCCACCAGCGGGAGCGGCCCGTCGGCCAGGGGGACCAGGAGCAGGGGAGGGTGAAGCCGAGGAAGCCCGCGACGAGCGCGGCGCCGAGGCCGATCCGGCGGACGACCGCCCCGGCCCACACCGCCCCGAGGAGACCGCCCACGGCTCCGGCCGCGAGCACGAGGCCGAGCAGCCCCGCGCCGATGCCGAGCTCGGTGGTCGCGTAGAGCACGAAGAGGGTGGAGAACATGAAGTTGAAGAACTGGATCGTCCCGGAGGCCGCGAAGAGCGCGCGCATCGAACGTTCCCGCAGCACCCAGCGCAGCCCTTCGGTGAAGTGCCCCTTGGCCACGGGCGCCGGTGCGGGTTCGACCGGCTTGATCCGGGCCAGGTACCCGGCCGACGCCAGATAGGTGAGGGCGTCCGCGACCAGCGCGAAGGGCGCGGTGAGGACCTGCACGAGCAGGCCCCCGATCCCGGGCCCCGCGAGCCAGGCCATCGAACGGCTGCCGTTGACCAGCGCGTTCGCCTGGACGTAGCGCTCGGTGGGGACGAGCGCGACGAACAGCGTCACGTTGCAGACCTCGAAGAGCACGGTGAGCGCGCCGATCCCGAAGGCCACCGCGTACAGCTGGCCGAGCGTCAGCGCGTCCAGCGCGTAGGCGACGGGGAGGGTCAGCACCAGCGCCGCCCGCCCGAGGTCGGCCGCGATCATGGCCCGTCTGCGGCCGGCCCGCCGGTCGGCCCAGGCGCCGAACGGCAGGTTGAGCAGGAGGGCCGGCAGGAGTTCGGCGGTCTTGAGCAGGCCCATCGCCGTGGCGTCGGCGCCGAGGATCAGGACGGCCGCGAGCGGGATCGCGATGAGCGAGATCTGGTCCCCGACGAGGGAGACGGTCTGTCCGGTCCAGTAGCGGCGGAAGGTCCGCTCCCGCAGCAGGGCCGGTACGCGTTCCGCGAGGGCCATCTCGGTCACTCCTCTTCGTGGTCGGGGATGTCCTGGTCCAGGTAGGCGATCCGCAGGATGCTGACGGGGCGTGCGCCCTCGGGCCTGAGCGACGGGTCGGCCGAGCGCGCCTCGTAGGGCCGGAGCAGTGCGTCGATCCGCGCTCCGAGGTCGGTCAGCTCCCGGGGTGAGGTGGAGCAGGGAGTCGCCGAACTCCTCGGCCTCCCGCCACTCCCTCGGCAGCCGGTGCCGGTTCTCCATGGCCCGGGTGACCCGCTCGAAGTAGCGCTCGGCGACGGCGACGTTCAGCGCGTCCGCCGCTTCGGCGACCGTCGCGTCCTCGCTGTGCTCCGGCCACTCCGTGTACCGGGCCGTGGCCCGCCAGGGCTTCTCCCGCCCCCGCCCGCCGGGCGCCTCCTCCACCAGCCCGTACTTGGCGAGTATCCGCAGGTGGTAGGAGCAGCTGGCCACCGATTCGCCGGTCAGCTCAGCGGCCCGGGTGGCGGTGAAGGGCCCGCTGCTCCGCAGCAGCCCCACCAGCGACATCCGCAGCGGATGGGCGTAGGCCCGCAGGGCGCGCGGGTCGGTGAGTCGGATGCTGCGGGGCTGCTCGCCCCCGGACTGCGGTTCGCTGATCTCCGGCATGATGAAAAGATATCTTTAGAAAGACTCCTTTACAAGGATCTCTTTGCAAGCATCTCTACAAGCACCTTCCTTCTGGGCCGCCTCACCCTCCTCCCGGTACGGCCATGAGCCCGCGCCCCGCCCCCACCACCGCGACGGCCCCGTCCCGATCGGTCCGCAGCACCCGCGCGCCACCCGCCCGCAGCGCCTCCAGCGTCCGGGCCGAGGGATGCCCGTACGGGTTGTCCCGCCCCGTCGACACCAGCGCGAGCCTCGGCCGCACCACCCCATCAGCCCCGGGTCCTGGTACGCGGAACCGTGATGGGCGACCTTCAGCACGTCCACCGGCCCGAGCCCCGGATGGAGCCGCCACAACGCCCGCTGGGCCGGCGGTTCGAGGTCCCCGAGAAGCAGCAGGCTCATCCCTCCGGCGGTACGGACGAGCAAGGTGACGCTGGCGTCGTTCGCCCCACCCCGGAGACCCCGCCCGTTCCCCACGGCCAGAGCACCCGCCACCCAGGGCCCCGACCCTCCGCCGCTCCCCGGCACCGCTCGGATCAGCGGCACCCCGGCGGCGGCCGCCGTCCGCCGCACGAACGCCGCCTGGCCCGGCGGCTCTTCGAGCCCCGTGACCTGGATCGCCCCCACCGCTCTCCCCGCAACACCCCGGAAGCCCGGCCACATGGTCCGCGTGGAAGTGGGTGAGCACCAGCAACGGCACCCGCCGCACCCCGAGTTCACGCAGACAGCGGTCCACCGGTACGGGGTCCGGGCCCGCGTCCACCACGACGGCGGAGTCCCCGCCCGCCGCGAGCACCGTCGCGTCCCCTGCCCCACCTGGCACATCCCGAACGCCCAGCCCGGCGGCGGCCACCCGTGACCCACCGGTCCAGCGCCACCGGCCGCACCACCACCAGCAGGAGCAGCCCGGCGACGACCACGCCGACCACGCCCCGGTACGGCAGCCTGCGCGCCCCGAGAACCACCAGCACCGTGAGCAGCGCCCACGCCAGGCCGCCCCACCACCCACCGGGCCAGTCCAACTCGGCCCCCGGCAGCGCCGCCCCGTACGGGCCACCCACGCGATCCACCCGGCCGGCCATCCCGCCAGCCACGCCACCCCTCCGCCGCCGGCATCCAGACCGCCGCCAGGGCGAGCGCGGCGAACCCGCACACCGTCGCCGGCGCCACCGCGAGTTCGGCGACGAGGTTCGCCGGGACGGCGACCAGGCTCACCCGGGCGGCGAACACCACCACGACCGGCGCGCACACCGCCTGCGCCGCCAGGGCCGCGCCCAGCGCCTCCGCCAACCGGCCGGGCACCCGGCGCCTCCGCAGCGCCTCGCTCCAGCGCGGGGCGATCGTCAGCAGCGCCCCGTGGCCAGCACCGAGAGCAGGAAACCGTAACTCCGCGCGAGCCAGGGTCGTAGAGCACCAGGACGAGAACGGCCGCGGCCAGCGCGGGGACGAGCGATCTCCGGCGTCCGGTCCCGATCGCGAGCAGTGCGACGAGCCCGCAGGCCGCGGCGCGCAGCACGCTCGGATCGGGCCGACAGACGATCACGAACGCGAGCGTCAGCCCGCCCCCGGCCAGCGCCGTGACCCGCAACGACAGTCCGATCCGGGGCGCGAGCCCGCCCCGCTCCACCTGGTGCGCCCGTCCGGGCCGCCCGATCAGCAGGAGCAGCACGATCGTGAGGTTGCTCCCTGAGACCGCCAGCAGGTGGGTGAGATCGGTCGCCTCGAACGCGTCCCGCAGCTCGGGGTGACCCTGGAGGTGTCCCCGACGACCAGTCCGGGCAGCAGGGCCCGCGCGTCCGGATCGAGCTTCCCGGTCGCCCTCCGCAACCCGGCCCGCAGATCCCCGCCGTCCGGTGCAGGGCACTCGGCGGACCGACGATCCTCGGCGGGCCTGCCCCGTCCACCTTGAGCACCGCCGCGAAGGGCTCGCCGGGGAGCAGCGGCGGCGCGAGCCGGGCACCGACCCGCAGCCGGGTGCTGGGGAGGAGCCGCAGCCACTCCTCCCGCCCCTTCCCCGACGGCACGATCAGCAGGACCGGCGCCCTGGTCCGGTGGACCGAGCCGTCCGACCGCTCGACCCGGGTCACCTCGCCGTCCAGAACGACCGAGACCGGCACCATCGCGTTGCCCCGGACCTTGGGCCGGGTGAGCCGTGGATCCGAGGTCACCACCACGTCCAGCCGCGCCCGCGCGTACTCCCGCGCCAGCTCCGGCACGGGCCCCGCCGGAGGTCCGCCGCGTGCAGCCCCGCCGAGGTGGCCCCGGCCGCCGCACAGAGCAGCACCCCGGCCCACGCGGTCGCCCGCAACCGCCACCCGGGCGTGGCCCCTGATGGAGGCGATCCACGACCTGCCCCCGTGCCACCCCGCCACCGCGCCGGGCCCCGCACCAGCAGGACCAGGGCCCCCACCAGACAGACCGTGACACCGGCCACCGTCCACCACCCGGTGATCCCCACGGCAAGGGCCGCCGCCACCCAGGCCGCCCCCGCGAGCGGAACGAGCCGGAGATCGATCGGCCCCTCCCGCCATACCGGCCCCCGCACACCGGACTCCCCATCGGCCCCCGTGACCCCAGCGACCCCATCGGCCCCAGCAGCCCTGCTAGTCCCACCGGTCCTACTGGCCCCATCAGGTCCACCGGCCCCATCGGCCCCACCAACCCCAGCAGCTCCAGCAGCTCCAGCAGCCCCAGCAGCCCCAGCAGCGACGTCACCGGCCACGGCATCACTCGCCACGCCGACGCCCGTCACACCGATGCCCGTCACACAGCCGTCGGCCATCCCGTCGCGCTTCACGGCCGGACCAAAGGTTCCAAATCGGCGAACCGACGCTCACCGATGCCGTTGACCTCCCGCAGCTCCCCGACCGACCGGAAGCCTCCGTGCTCCGTCCGGTGGTCGACGATGTGCTGGGCGAGCACGGGTCCCACTCCCGGGAGGCCGTCGAGCTGTTCCGCCGTGGCCGTGTTGAGGCTCAGCGGCACCCCCGCCACGCCTCCCCCGGCACCACCGCCCGGACCCGAGCCGCCCGCCGGCGTTCCCGGCAGACCGACCAGGACCTGCTCCCCGTCGAACAGGACACGGGCCCGGTTCACCCCGGTGAGATCCGCGCCGGGCTCCACCCCACCCGCCGCCCGCAGGGCGTCCGCCACCCGTGAGCCGGCCGGCAGGGTCAGCACCCCGGGCCTGCGCACCTTGCCGCCGACGTCGACGACGACCCGCGCCCCGGAAACCCCGGAAACCCCGGCGGCCCCGGAGACACCGACGGCCCCGGCAGCCCCGCCCCGGGCACCGCCCCACTCCCGCCCCCGAAGGGACCGACTCCCGTCCCGCCTCCCCGGGCCGGTTTTCGGCGCGGGCGCGGCCGCCACGGGAACGGCGGCGCGGACGAGTTCGGGAGCGCGCACCTGTTCCGGCCGCCCGGTCCAGAAGTACGCGCCGGCGAGACCCGCGGCCACGAGCAGGACCACCGTCAGCGCGGCGAGTGCCCTCGGCTCCAGCCCGCACCTGGTCTGCACCCACACCGGGGTCCGGTCGCGGAGCACGGCGGCCAGCCGTTCCCGCGCCCCTGGCGGGGAACCCCGCCCGGTGCCTCCGGAGCCTCCGGGCCTCCGGTGCGAACACCGGAAGCGGTGCCCACGCCGGCACCGGAGGCACCACCGTCGGGAACAGGGCCTCGCCCCGCCGTCGTACGGCGCCACCGGGCATCCGTCCGGGCCTGCTCGTCGGGGCACCCGCCGTGTCCGAGGTCCTGGGGGTGGTCGATGCGATAGGTGTACGAAGAGTCATGTCCGTGACGGTAGAGATCACGGAAGGCCCGTGCGGAGCTCAGCCGACTTCCGTGGACAGACGCTCCGCTGTGGAAAACTCTCTCACCCATACGAGGGACGGAAGGGCTCAGCGCGGCGAGACGACGACCGCCAGGAGACCGGGGCCCGTGTGGGCGCCGATGACCGCGCCCACCTCGCTGACCTGGAGTTCCTCGATTCCCGGTACGCGTTCCCTGAGCCGGTCAGCGAGCGCGGCGGCTCGCTCCGGCGCGGAGAGGTGATGGACGGCGATGTCGACGGGGCCGGAACCGGCCCGTTCCACGGCGATCTCTTCCAGGCGTGCGATGGCCTTCGAGGCGGTGCGCACCTTCTCCCGCAGCTCGATCTTCCCGCCGTCGAGTTCGAGGAGCGGTTTCACCGCGAGCGCGGAACCGAGGAGTGCCTGCGCGGTCCCGATGCGTCCGCCCCTGCGCAGATAGTCCAGGGTGTCGACGTAGAAGTAGGCGGAGGTGCCGGCGGCGCGCTTCTCGGCCGCCGCGACCGCCTCGTCGAGGGAACCGCCCGCCTCCGCGACCTCCGCCGCCGCGAGGGCGCAGAAGCCCAGCGCCATGCCCATCATGCGGGTGTCCACCACCCGTACGGGCAGGGGGGCGTCCTTCGCCGCGAGCACGGCGGCGTCGTAGGTGCCGGAGACCTCGGCGGACAGGTGGAGCGAGACGACGCCCTGGGCGCCCGCCGCGGCGGCCGCGCGGTAGGCCTCGGCGAAGACCTCGGGGCTCGGCCGCGAGGTGGTGACGGACCGGCGCTTCTGCAGGGCCTCGGTCAGGGCCTTCGCCGAGATCTCCGTGCCCTCCTCGAGGGCGTGGTCGCCGATGACGACGGTCAGCGGGACCGTGGTGATCGCGTGGCGCTCCCTCGTCTGGCGTGGCAGGTAGGCCGTGGAATCGGTGAGGATCGCGACATGCCGGGACATGAGCGGGAGGTTACCCGCCGAGGCTGCCGTGCGGCAGCCCGGCCCCCCACCGGACACCCGTCCGTGCCCCGTCGCGGTCGTGCGCGGGGCCGTTCCGTCAGGTGGTGGTCTCCGGCCGGGCCGACTTCTCCCAGGGGTGGGTGGTCCGCCGGGGGTCGGGCGCCGTGATCGCGGAAGGCTCGCCGCCGTTCCTCGGACCGGTCTGGCCCGTGGGCCCGGCGGGCTGTCCCCATCCGTCGGCCGTCGCCGCGTCCGGCGCCCCGGCCCCCGCCCCGGCCGCGCGGGCCGTCCTCGGCGTGGTCTCCGGGCCCGCCCAGTGGCGCAGGGCGCCCGCCTCGACGTCGATCTGCGCGCTGAGCGCCGACAGGTCGTCCTCCGCGAACTTCAGCGCCCGGTCCCGGGCGGCGTGCCGCAGCGCGTCGGCCGAGGCCGTGATCCGCTCGGTCCTGGCGGCGAGTTCGGACAGCTGGCCGGCCACCCATGCCCGGTCGGGCTCCCGCTCCAGACGCTTGAGGTCCGCGTCCAGTTCGAGCCCGTGGGCGCTGAGCCGGTGGAACAGGTCGAGCGACTCCTTCAGCGAGGCGTCCTCGCCGACGCCCGCCTGGAGCGCCTCCTGCGTGGCGCGCATCGAGGTGCGCAGCGAGAGCCGCAGCCGGGCGATCTCGCCGGCGGCTCCGGCCTGGCCGAGGCTCTTGGCCCGCAGCGTGGTGTCCTCGACCGTGCGCCGGGCCTGGTCGAGCGTGCGGTCCACGCCTCGCTTGGCGGCCTTCGCGACCTTCACGGTGACGAACACCCCGAGCGCCACGAAGGACAAGAAGAGCAGCGCCATGATCGTGATAATCGTGGCTTCCATGTGCGCCCCTCCGGCCTCGGTTGTGGTTCTTCCACCGTAAACGGAAGGGGCAGGTCGACGGTTCCCTCCGAACCCTCAACCTGCCCCCACGCTTCCCCTAGGGGAAGGCCGGTGTCAGCCGGCCACGATGTTGACCAGCTTCGGCGCGCGCACGATGACCTTGCGGATCTGCGCGTCGCCCAGCGCCGCGACCACGTGCGGGTCGGCCAGCGCCAGCGTCTCCAGCTCCGCGTCGGTGATCGACGGCGGGACCTCCAGGCGGGCCTTGACCTTGCCCTTGATCTGCACGACGCAGGTCACGGTCTCGTCGACGACGTACGCCGGGTCGGCGACCGGGAAGTCCTGGTGGACGACCGAGTCGGTGTGGCCCAGCCTGCGCCACAGCTCCTCGGCGATGTGCGGGGCCAGCGGGGCGACCAGCAGCACCAGCTGCTCGGCGACCGGCCGGGAGATCGCGCCACCGGACTTGGTCAGGTGGTTGTTCAGCTCGGTGATCTTGGCGATGGCGGTGTTGAAGCGCATCGCGGTCATGTCCTGCGCGACGCCGTCGATCGCCTTGTGCAGGGCACGCAGCGTGTCCTCGTCGGGCGCGGTGTCGACGACCGTGACCTCACCGGTCGCCTCGTCGACGATGTTGCGCCACAGTCGCTGCAGCAGCCGGTACTGGCCGACCACCGCGCGCGTGTCCCAGGGGCGGGACACGTCCAGCGGGCCCATCGCCATCTCGTACAGGCGCAGGGTGTCGGCGCCGTACTCGGAGCAGATCTCGTCCGGCGTGACCGCGTTCTTCAGGGACTTGCCCATCTTGCCCAGGACGCGGCTGACCTTCTCGCCCTGGTACCAGAAGCCGCCGTCGCGCTCCTCGACCTCGGCCGCCGGCACGGCGATCCCGCGCGCGTCCCGGTAGACGAAGGCCTGGATCATGCCCTGGTTGTACAGCTTGTGGAACGGCTCGGCCGAGGAGATGTGGCCCAGGTCGAACAGCATCTTGGACCAGAAGCGCGCGTACAGCAGGTGCAGCACGGCGTGCTCGGCGCCGCCGACGTACAGGTCGACGCCACCGGTCGGCATGCCCTCGCGGGGGCCCATCCAGTACTGCTCGACGGCGGGGTCGACCAGCTTCTCGGCGTTGTGCGGGTCCAGGTAGCGCAGCTCGTACCAGCAGGAGCCGGCCCAGTTGGGCATGGTGTTGGTCTCGCGCCGGTAGCGGCGCGGGCCGCGGCCGTCGCCCAGGTCCAGGGTGACGTTGACCCAGTCCTCGTTGCGGGACAGCGGGGTCTCCGGCTGGGTGTCCGCGTCGTCGGGGTCGAAGGTGCGCGGCGAGTAGTCCTCGACCTCCGGCAGCTCCAGGGGCAGCATCGACTCGGGCAGCGAGTGGGCGACGCCGTCCTCGTCGTAGACGATCGGGAAGGGCTCGCCCCAGTACCGCTGGCGGCTGAACAGCCAGTCGCGCAGACGGAAGTTGACGGTGCCCTCGCCGATGCCGCGGTCGGACAGCCAGGCGGTGATCTTCGCCTTGGCGTCGACGACGCCCAGGCCGTCCAGGGAGATCTCGTCGTTGGCGGAGTTGATCAGCTTCGCCTCGTACGAGGAGAAGGCGTCGTCCCAGGTGGACGGGTCGGTGCCGCGGTCGTCGCCGGGCTCCACGACGCAGCGCATCGGCAGCTCGAAGGCGCGCGCGAAGGCGAAGTCGCGGCTGTCGTGCGCCGGGACGGCCATGATCGCGCCGGTGCCGTAGCCCATCAGGACGTAGTCGGCGATGAAGACGGGGACCCGGGCGCCGCTGACCGGGTTGGTCGCGTAGGCGCCGGTGAAGACGCCGGTCTTGTCCTTGGCCTCGGCCTGGCGCTCGACGTCGGACTTGGAGGCGGCCTGCTTGCGGTAGGCGTCGACGGCCTCGGAGGGGGTGGCGTGACCGCCGGTCCACACCTCGTGGGTGTCCTCGGGCCAGGTGGCCGGGACGATCTTCTCGACCAGGTCGTGCTCGGGCGCCAGGACCATGTAGGTGGCGCCGAACAGGGTGTCCTGGCGGGTGGTGAAGACGGTGATGGCGCCGGTGTCGCCGACCTGGAAGTCGACGCGGGCGCCCTCGGAGCGGCCGATCCAGTTCCGCTGCTGCAGCTTGATGGCCTCGGGCCAGTCCAGCGCGTCCAGGTCGTCCAGCAGGCGGTCCGCGTAGGCGGTGATCCGCATGTTCCACTGGCGCAGCTTGGCCTTGAAGACGGGGAAGTTGCCGCGCTCGGAGCGGCCGTCGGCGGTGACCTCCTCGTTGGCCAGGACGGTGCCCAGGCCGGGGCACCAGTTCACGGGCGCGTCGGAGGCGTACGCCAGGCGGTACTCGCCCAGGACGTCGGAGCGCTCGGCGGCGCTCAGCTCGCTCCACGCGCGCGTGCCGGGGACCTCACGGGTGCCGTTCTCGAACTGCTCGATCAGCTCGGCGATCGGCCGGGCCTTCTTGGCCTCGTCGTCGTACCAGGAGTTGAAGATCTGCAGGAAGATCCACTGGGTCCACTTGTAGTACTCCGGGTCGATCGTGGCGAACGACCGGCGCTTGTCGTGGCCCAGGCCCAGCCGGCGCAGCTGGACCTTCATGTTCTCCATGTTGGCCTCGGTGGACACACGCGGGTGCGTGCCCGTCTGCACGGCGTACTGCTCGGCCGGCAGGCCGAAGGCGTCGAAGCCCAGGGTGTGCAGCACGTTGTGGCCGGTCATGCGCGCGTGGCGGGCGAAGACGTCCGTGGCGATGTAGCCCAGCGGGTGGCCGACGTGCAGGCCCGCACCCGAGGGGTACGGGAACATGTCCATGATGAACTTCTTGGGCAGGGCGGCGACCGCGGGGTCACCGGCCAGGTCACCGGTGGGGTTCGGCGCCTCGTAGGTTCCCTCGGCGTCCCAGAAGTCCTGCCAGCGTGCCTCGATGTCGGCGGCCATGGCCGCCGTGTAGCGATGAGGGGCCGCCGTCTCGGCGGCCGTCGTGATCTCGGTCATGGTCCTTGATGCTCCATCGATCGTCTCTGCCCACTGCCACGAACTGCCCGAAATGAAAAATCCCCTCGCACAGGAGGGGATGCCGCGCCGACTCCGACGGGATTCTGTCGCCCGTCGGGACTGGTCAGCGCGGCTCGGTAAGCAGGAGGCGTACGGCACGCATGGCGCCAGGGTACCGCAGGGCCCGAGCGGGCCGCACCGGCGTTCCACGGAGCGAAAGGGGGCGGTGACACGAAGAAGCGGGCCACCCTGGTCAGGGTGGCCCGCTTCTCTTCTGTGGAGCTAAGGAGAATTGAACTCCTGACCTCCTGCATGCCATGCAGGCGCTCTACCAACTGAGCTATAGCCCCGTGTGCGGGAATTTTCACTTTTCCGCAGAAGCGGTGCGAGCCATCCGGTCCGGATGGCTCACTTCCGTTCTGTGGAGCTAAGGAGAATTGAACTCCTGACCTCCTGCATGCCATGCAGGCGCTCTACCAACTGAGCTATAGCCCCTTGATTCGTCGTCCCCGTCTCGCTCTCGCTCGCGGCGACGGACAGAACAGTAACGGCCCGCCCGGCAGATCTCCAAATCGATTCTCGGGACGCCCCTGACCTGCCGGGTAGGGTCGCCGACTGTGTCCGTCTCCGTGCTCTCCAAAACCCGCGCCCGGCCGTGGCCCCTGGCCACCGCCGCGGCGGTCTGTCTGCTCTCGTTCGCGGCCTTCTGGGTGGCGCAACGCCTCGCCCACGTGAACATGCTCGACGTGATGGTCTACCGGGCCGAGGGCGAGACGGTCCGCGCCGGCGGCGACCTGTACGCGATGCGGGCGACCTCGGCGAACCTCGGCATGACCTATCCGCCCTTCGCGGCCCTGCTGTTCGTCCCGCTGACCCTGGTGGGCGTCCCGCTGATGCGGACGCTCACCACCGCCGGGAACCTGCTCCTGGTGGTCGCGCTGGTGCAGCTCTCGCTCCAGCTGATCCGCCCCTCGCTGTCCCGCGCGGACCTGTGGCGCACGACGCTGTGGGTCGCCGCCGTCGTGGTCTGGTGCGAGCCCGTGTGGACGACCCTGCGGTACGGCCAGATCAACCTGCTCATAGCGGTCGCGGTGCTCTGGGACCTCACCCGCCGCGAAGGCAGCCGCTGGGCCGGCCTGGGCATCGGCCTAGCGACCGCGGTGAAGCTCACCCCCGGGCTCTTCGTGGTCCTGCTGCTCGCCGCGGGCCTGCTGCTGTGGCGCCGCGACCGGTCCGTGAACCAGTGGCTGCGCACGGCCCTGACCGCGACCGGGGTGTTCCTGGGGACGACGCTGGCCGTGGCGCTCGCCCTGCCCGCGGACTCGAAGCGGTTCTGGACGCAGACCCTGTTCGAGACCGGCCGGGTCGGCTTCGCCGAGGAGACCGCCAACCAGTCGATCCGCGGGGTCCTGGCCCGGCTGATGCACACGGACGACCCGGGCATGTGGTGGGCGGTGACCGCGGCCGTCCTGGGCGGCGCGGCGATGGTGCTCGCGGTACGGGCCGCGGTGCGCGGCGACAAGGCGGTGGCCGTGGTCGTCTGCGCGCTCACGGCGCTGATGATCAGCCCGATCTCCTGGTCCCACCACTGGGTCTGGTGCGTGCCCCTGCTGATCCTGCTCGCGGACCGCGCCACGCGCGCGTGGTGGGTGACGGGGACCGTGGCGCTGGTCTTCGCCTCGTTCGCGCTGTGGTGGGTCCCGCACGACCCGGGCCGCCCCGAACTGGACCAGAACGCGGGGCAGATGCTGCTGTCGGCGGTCTATCCGCTGACGGTGACGGCGCTGTTCGTCGGGTACGCGCTGACCCTGCGGCGTCAGGCCGTGGCGAAGGAGTAGAACCGCTTGAGGGTGCAGTGCTCGTCGAGGAGCCGGCCGTAGATCGGCTCCCCCTCCAGCTCGCGGTAGGTCTCGATCGGGTCGCCTTTTATGATCAGCGCCCGCGCGCACTCCTCGCACCAGTACTGGAACCCGGTGTTGACGGGGTCCATGTCGCGCACGATGGGCGTCCCGCTGCCGCACCAGTCGCACTTCCGCCTGTGTGCACCCATGAATCAGCTCCAGCTGTGGCCGCAGGCCGTACACCCATAGGACGCCCTGCCGTTGTCGCCGAGCACGTGGGTCACCCTCCCGTCCGGATCCTCGTCCCCCTCCGGCCGTCCGATTCTGCCATGGCCCCGCAAGAGGGTCAGCGCGATCGTCGCGGCAGTCCCGCCACGGCGCCCACGAGGGAGGCGGCGGCCAGGGCCAGGGCGGTCGCCCACAGCGCGTCGGCGGAGGCCTGGGCTCCGGAATCCGCGTACCGGCCGAGGAAGAGGGTGCCGAACGTGGCGACGCCGACGAGCTGGCCGAGCTGTGTGACGGTCGCGAGCAGTCCGCTGGCGTCGGCGGCGTCCTCGGGACGCACGGTGGCCAGTGCCCCGGTCAGGGCCGGGCTGAAGGCCAGCGAGATCCCCGCCCCGAAGGCCCCCAGAGCCGGGTAGAGCCCCAGCCGCCGGTGCCGCCGTCCCCGAGCAGTCCGCCGAGGGCGAGGACCGCCGCGGCCGCGAGCAGGAAACCGGCCGGGACCAGCGCGCGGTGCAGCCGGGCCGGCCACCGCCGCCAGGTCAGGCCGACGGCCCCGAAGACCACGGCGGCGGGCCCGAACGTGAGTCCGGCGCGCAGGGCGCTGTGGCCGAGGCCGCCCTGGAGGTGCAGGGTGAGGGTGAACAGGAAGCCGGCGTTGACGCCCATCGACAGGGAGATCGACAGGACGGCCCGGCCCATCCCGGGAGCCGCAGCACGCGCGGGGCGATCAGCGGTGCGCCGCCGCGCCGGGCGAGCCGGGACTCGTACGCGCCGAACACGGCGGCGAGCACCAGCGAGCCGCCGAGGGAGAGCCAGGACCACAGCGGCCAGTCCTGCTCCTGGCCCAGGACCAGGGGGACGGTCAGCAGGGACACGGCGGCGGCGAGGAGGAGCAGCCCCGGCAGGTCGAGGGCACGCGCACGCGTGGACCCGGCACGGACGTCACGGGGCAGCACCCGGCCACCGAGGGCGAGCAGGGCGATCCCGATGGGGACGTTCACCAGGAACACCGGCCGCCAGCCGCTGCCGAAGAGGTCGGCGCTCACCAGGACGCCGCCGACGACCTGCCCGGCGGCCGCACCAGTGGCCAGGACCGCGGAGTAGGCGCTGAGCGCCCGTACCCGGTGCTCGCCCGTGAAGTTGCGCTGGATGAGGCTCAGCACCTGAGGGATCATCAGTGCGGAGCCCGCTCCCTGCACCAGCCGGAAGGCGATCAACTGACCGGCCCCCGCGGCGAGTCCACAGGCGAGGGAGGCCGCGGTGAACAGGGCGAGGCCGCCGAGGTACGCCCGGCGGTGGCCGAGCAGATCGCCCAGGCGGGCTCCGGTGATCAGCAACACCGCGTAGGCGATGGTGTATCCGGCGATGACGAGCTGGAGCGCGCCTCCTGAGGCGGAGAGTTCGGCGCGGATGGTGGGGGCGGCGACGTTGACGATGAAGACGTCGAGGAGTGCCATGAACTGGGCGGCGAGGACCACGCCGAGCAGCAGACCGGGGCGGTTGTCGGTGGCACCGTCTTTACTGAGTACGGGACGTGTCGTGGTCGAGGTCATGCGACGAGCGTGACCCCGGCCGGATACGGGTGACGAGAGCCCGCCGATGCTGGTACTGACACCACCTGGCAGCGGCGGCGCGGGGACTCGACCATGGGGGGCGTGACGATCGTGGCAGCACTACCGACGCAGCGTCGGCGACGACCGGAACTGGCCGCGTTCCTGCGCAGCCGCCGGGCCAGGGTGACCCCGGAGGACGTGGGCATGCCGCCGGGGCTCCGCCGGCGCACGCCGGGGCTGCGCCGCGAGGAGGTCGCCCAGCTCTCCGGAGTCGGCGTCACCTGGTACACCTGGCTGGAGCAGGGCCGGCCGATCAACGCCTCCGCGCAGGTCCTCGACGCGGTGGCCCGTACCCTCCGGCTCGACCGGCCGGAGCGCGAGCACCTCTACCACCTGGCCGAAGTGCCGTACGCCCCCGACCGCTCCGCCGCGGACGTCCCGGAGGTCAGCCAGGAGATCCAGGGGATCCTCGACGCCCTGGACCCGCTCCCGGCGGTGCTCTACAACGCGCGGTACGACGTGCTCGCGACCAACCTCCTGTACGAGCGGCTCCTGATGCAGGACGGGTCGGGCCTGGACACCGGCCCGTTCGGCATACGCAACGTGCTGTGGGCGCTCTTCAGCGTGCCGGGGCCCAAGTGCCCCGTGGTCGACCGGAAGCGGGAGCTGCCGCTGATGGTGGCCCAGCTGCGGGGCGCGTACGGCCGCCATGTGGGCGAGCCCGGCTGGGAGGAGTTCGTCCGGCGTCTCGCGGAGGCCAGTCCGGAGTTCTCCCGGCTCTGGCGCAGTGGTGACGTGGTGCCCCCGGGGACGCGGGTGAAGACCTTCCGGCACGAGCTGGTGGGCGAGGTCCGGCTGACCTCGGTCTCCCTCTCGGTCAACGGGATGCCGGAGTGCCGGATCGTGACGTACACGCCGAGCGACGAGGAGAGCCGCCGGGGGATCGAGGCCCTCCGCAGGGCGAAAGGGTGATGGAACGACGAATCCCGCCCCTGCCGGGGACGGGATTCGGTGACTGTGGAGCTAAGGAGAATTGAACTCCTGACCTCCTGCATGCCATGCAGGCGCTCTACCAACTGAGCTATAGCCCCTCGTGTTCTTCGCGCTCCGCGCTGCGAACAAGAAGAACTTTAGCCTGTGACCTGCCGGAAAGTGAAATCCGGGTCCGGCAGGCCGGTCGTGGGGCTCAGTCGTCGTCGCCGAGGACCGGCTCGGGCAGCGTCCCGGCGTTGTGCTCCAGGAGGCGCCAGCCGCGGGCGCCCTCGCCGAGCACCGACCAGCAGCAGTTGGAGAGCCCGCCCAGGCTCTCCCAGTGCCGGGCCTCCAGGCCCAGGAGCCGGCCGATGGTGGTGCGGATGGTGCCGCCGTGGCTGACCACGACGAGCGTGCCGTCCTCGGGGAGCTTGTCGGCGTGCTCCAGGACCACCGGGGCGGCCCGGTCGGCCACCTCGGTCTCGAGCTCGCCGCCGCCCCGGCGCACGGGCTCGCCGCGCTTCCAGGCGGCGTACTGCTCGCCGTACCGCGCGACGATCTCCTCGTGGGTCAGGCCCTGCCACTCCCCGCGTACGTCTCGCGCAGGGCGGAGTCGTGGGCGACGGCGTGGCCGGTGAGCGCGGCGAGCTCGGCGGCGGTGGCCGCCGCCCGCTTCAGGTCGGAGGCCACGATGGCGTCCGGCTTGAGCGCGGCGAGCAGCCGTGCGGCCCGGCGGGCCTGGGCGACGCCGGTCTCCGTCAGCTCGATGTCGGTCGAGCCCTGGAAGCGGCGCTCCAGGTTCCAGGAGGTCTGGCCGTGGCGCCAGAGGACGATCCGGCGGCCGCTGCCGCCCTTGGTGGTGCTCAGCTCAGCTCACCGTCCGGTCCCTCGGGAAGGCCGGAGCCGGCCTCGATGTCGGCGCCGGTCAGCGCGGCGTGCTCGGCGGCCTTGCCGCGGGTGTTCAGGGCGTCCTCGGGCAGGTCGAGCTCGGGGCAGTCCTTCCACAGCCGCTCCAGGGCGTAGAAGACCCGCTCCTCGCTGTGCTGGACGTGGACGACGATGTCGACGTAGTCCAGGAGGATCCAGCGCGCGTCGCGGTCGCCCTCACGGCGGACCGGCTTGGCGCCGAGCTCCTTCTGCAGCCGCTCCTCGATCTCGTCGACGATCGACTTGACCTGGCGGTCGTTGGGCGCGGAGGCGAGCAGGAAGGCGTCGGTGATCGACAGCACGTCGCTGACGTCGTACGCGATGATGTCGTGCGCGAGCCGGTCGGCAGCCGCCTGGGCGGCGGTCTTGACGAGCTCGATGGAACGGTCCGTGGCGGTCACAAGCAGGCTTTCGTCGGCGGTCCAGTACCCCTCCAGGGTCTCACGGACCGCCGACGACCCCGTCGGCGTTTTCCCGGGCGCCCCTTACCGGGTCGTCCGGGCCTTGTAGTCCTGGCCCAGGACCACGGTGACCGCGATGGTTCCGGAGGGCTTGCCCTTCGCGACCGAGCCGGCGGGAAGCCCCAGCGTCTTGGCCACCTCGACCGCCGTCGCCTTCTGGGCGTCGTCGCCGTACAGGACCTGCGATTCCGCCCGGGTCTCCGCGTCGGCGCCGCCCACGAAGGCGAAGCCGCCGTTGATCAGGACGACCCGTGCCGCCTCGGCCGCCTTCTTGCCGGAACCGTCCCGCACCGAGACCCGGGGCACGTCGCCCGCCTCGGGGGCGGTGACCTTGCCGCCCAGGATGTCCTTCACCACACTGTCGCTCGCGCCCTCGGTCAGCGCGCCGTCCTGCCCCACCGGGAGCAGGGCCGTCTTGTAGTCGCCGATCTTGGCGTGCTCGGCGAGCTTGGCCAGGGAGGCGCCGAGGTCCTTCTCCGGGAGCGAGGGGTCGAGGATCTGCTGGAGGGTCTCGATGGTGACCGTGGCCGCGTCGGGGTCGCTGGAGATCTTGCGCAGCACCCCGTACATGACCTGGCCGAAGCGCTGGAGCTGCTTGGCCTCGGCCTCGCCGGGCGCCCGGTAGGTGGCGTAGGCGACGGCGGCGCGGCCGTTCAGCGTCTGCTTCTCGCCCTGCCTGACCAGCGGCTCGGCGCCCTTCTTGGTGTCGGGGACCGTCGCGTCGGTGTCGATCTCGATGCCGCTGACGGACTCGACGAGGTTCTCCAGGTAGGGGTGTCCAGCCGCCAGGTGCCGGCGATCTCCGTGCCGAGCAGGTTGCCGATCGCCTCCCGGGTGCCGCTGGAGCCGTCGTCCTCGACGGACTTGCCCAGGGTGGTCGCGGAGCCCTCGGCGTCGGCGACGACGACGGAGTTGGGGAGGAGGACCGTGGTGCCCTGGCGGGTGGTCGTGTTGTCCACGAGCAGGGCGGTGGAGGTGGTGCCGTTCTTGAGGTCGTGGAGGTGGACGACGATCGTGTCGCGCTGCTGCGGGCCGGTCGCCGCGCTCCCGCCCTTCTGCTCCGGGTCGGACGAGCCGGGGAGCAGGCCAGCGGACCAGAGGTAGCCGACGCCGCCGACGACGGCGAGCACGAGGACGACGACGAGCGCGACGATCCGGTTGCGGCCGCGCCGCCTGGCCTCCTCGCGCCGCTCCGAGCGGCTCTCGGTGAACTTGAGCCAGTCGATGACGTCCTCGGAGTCCTCGTCGGGCTCCTCGATGAACGAGAACTGCTCCGTGCGGTACGCGCGGTCGTCCTCGTCCGGCCGGGCCGTGGCGGACCGCTCGGATCCGGGCCGCTCGGACGCGGGGCGCTGGCCGGGCACTCCGGCCGGCGCCGCGACCGGGGCGGCCGGCGCCGCGGGGCCGCCGGCGCGGCCTGGACGGGGCGGGGGCCTGGACGGGGCGGGCTCGGCCTGGGCGGCCCACTGCTGTCCGGTGTCGTAGGAGGGATAGGCGTAGCCCTGCTGCCCGTACGGGTCGTACTGCGGGGACTGGACCGGCTCCTGGGCCTGCGGCTGCTGGGCGTACGGGTCGTAGCCGTAGGCCTGCTGCGGCTGCTGCTCATCGTAGGGCGCGGCGTAAGCCGCTCCAGTGGAGCCGGTGCTTGCACCGGAGTACGGGTCGTAGTGCTGCGCGGGCTGCTGCTGCGCCTGCGGCTGCTGGTACACCGGCTGCCCGTACGCGTCGTAGCCGATGATCTGCGGCTGCGGATAGTACGGGTCGTACGGGTGCTGCTGATCGTTCACCGGTGCCCCTCCCCGAAGCTCACTCGCCGCGGTACAACTGGCGCTTGTCGATGTAGCGCACCACGCCGTCGGGGACCAGGTACCAGACGGGATCGCCCTTCGCGACCCGCGCCCGGCAGTCGGTGGAGGAGATGGCGAGCGCGGGGATCTCGACGAGCGAGACCCCGCCCTTGGGCAGTCCGTCGTCGGTGAGGTCGTGACCCGGCCGGGTGACGCCGATGAAGTGGGCGAGCGAGAAGAGCTCCTCGGCGTCGCGCCAGGTGAGGATCTGCGACAGCGCGTCGGCCCCGGTGATGAAGAACAGGTCCGAGTCGCTGTTGAGAGCCCGCAGGTCCCGCAGGGTGTCGATGGTGTAGGTCGCGCCGCCGCGGTCGATGTCGATCCGGCTCACCGAGAACTGCGGGTTGGACGCCGTGGCAATGACCGTCATCAGATAGCGGTCCTCGGGCGACGAGACGGCCTTGTGGCTCTTCTGCCACGGCTCCCCGGTCGGTACGAACACCACCTCGTCCAGGTGGAACAGGGCGGCGACCTCGCTGGCCGCCACCAGGTGTCCGTGGTGGATCGGGTCGAAGGTTCCGCCCATCACGCCGAGTCGGCGCTTCCCGCGCCCGCCAGTAGGCACTTCCTGCTCTCCCATGCGTGCAGAGCCTACTGGCACGGCGGCGGACGCCTGATCAGCGGTCTCCGATTCAGCGGTCGCGGTTGAAGCGGGTGGTGATCCACAGCAGGAGGAGCAGGGTGCCGAAGGCACCGAAGCCGGTGAGGTAGGGGTTGAGGCTTTCGTGGTTGCCGCCGTGCTCGGCACCCTCCGCGAGGGAGACCAGGTGGACGGCGGTGCTGTGGAGGCTCATCTTCGACAGACCTATCGATCGGGGATGGGAGCGGAGACTTCGCGCACATCGTATGCGGGCGGTCGCGGCGCGCTCACGCCGACTCAGGCGTTGGCGTCGCGGCCCGTGTCGGTGTCCGTGCCGCCGGCGGCCGTCTCGTCGCCGGCCGTGTCGTCGCTGCGGTACCCGCGCAGCAGGAACCAGGCGAGCAGGGCCCCGCCCACCATCGAGACGAGCAGCAGGATCCGCAGCGTGTCGCCCGGCCCCTGCTGTGCGGTGGCCGCGAGCAGCGCGGCGGCGGCGTCGGCGGTGTCCGGCATGTCGGTCGTGCCCTTCGGTCGTCCTCGGCGCCCCAGTTATCCACAGGGCCCCCGGCACACGGTAGCGCCAGCGCCTAGTCTGGGTTCAGTCAGGGGGACGAGCACCGACTCGTACGAACAGGGGGCATCCATGACCGAGAACGACCAGGGGAGCGTGCCGAGCAGGCAGCGGAAGCGGTTCCCCGGCATCTCCTCGCGGGCCTACGAGCACCCGGCCGACCGCTCGGCGCTCGTGGCGCTGCGGAAGCTCAGCGGCTTCGACACGGCCTTCAAGGCGCTCAGCGGGCTGCTGCCGGAGCGCAGCCTGCGACTTCTCTACCTCTCGGACTCCGTCCGGGTGAGCGACGCTCAGTTCAGCCACCTCAACGACATGCTGAGGGACGCCTGTTACATCCTGGACCTGGAGAAGGTCCCGCCGATGTACGTCGTCCAGGACCCGAAGCCCAACGCGATGTGCATCGGCATGGACGAGCCGATCATCGTGCTCACCACCGGTCTGGTGGAGCTCCTCGACGAGGAGGAGATGCGGGCGGTCGTCGGCCACGAGGTGGGGCACGCCCTGTCCGGGCACTCCGTCTACCGCACGGTCCTGCTGTTCCTCACCGGCCTCGCGCTCAAGGTCGCCTGGATCCCGCTGGGGACGGTCGCGATCACGGCCATCGTGACCGGGCTGCGCGAGTGGTTCCGCAAGTCCGAGCTCTCCGCCGACCGGGCCGGGCTCCTCGTCGGCCAGGACGTGCGGGCCTCGATGCGCGGCCTGATGAAGATCGCCGGCGGCAACCACCTGCACGAGATGAACGTGGACGCGTTCCTCGCCCAGGCCGACGAGTACGAGAAGGCCGGTGACCTGCGGGACTCGGTCCTGAAGATCCTGAACGTGCTGCCGCGCTCGCACCCCTTCACCACCGTCCGGGCGGCGGAGCTGAAGAAGTGGTCGGAGAGCCGCGACTTCCAGCGGATCATGGACGGGCACTACCCGAAGCGCGCGGAGGACAAGGACACCTCGGTCACGGACTCCTTCCGCGAGTCCGCCGGGCACTACGCCGACACGGTGCGGACCAGCAAGGATCCGCTGCTGAAGCTGGTCGGGGACATAGCCGGCGGAGCCGGGGACCTGGCGGGCGACCTGGGCGGACGGCTGCGCCACCGCTTCGGGGGCGGCCAGAAGGCGGACGGCGGCCCGGCCGGCGACGGCAAGGGCACCGAGGGCCCGGCCGGGGACGGACCGGCCGGCGGCGGGTCGGGCAGGGAATCGGGCGACGGGGCCGGGGACGGTCAGAGAGAGGGCTGAGCGCTCGGCGCCAGCACTCCGCACAGCGCAGGGGCGGCGGGCCGGGCGGTGGCGTACGGGTCGGTGACCGCCGGACCGACGCCCGCGTCGGAGGCCCGCGCTCCCGCCAGGAGCGGCTTCAGGGAGCCGGTGGTGTCGGCGCCGCACGCCTGGGGCCGGCCTCCACGGTGCTGGTCAGCAGCTCGGCGCGGTGCATGCGCAGGTCCTCGCGGTCGAAGCGGAAGTGCACCACGCGGTGGACCGTGAAGAGGGAGGCCGCGGCGACCGGCCCCGCGCCCTGGACGGCCGGGCGCAGGGCGTAGGTGTACGTGTGGTCCGCGGTGACGTCCAGCGTGTCGGGGCCGGTCTCCTCGAAGCGGAGGGTGCCCTGCACGCGGGCGGCGGGCTCCGCGAGGACCACCTGCCGGGGGTCGAAGCGGACGAGCCAGCCCGCGAGGGCGTGCCGGCCGTCGTCGGCGGGGCCGCCACGCTCTGGTCGAACTGTTCCAGCTGGTCCGGGTCGATCAGCAGGCGCGCGGGCCGGACGGTCGCCCCGGACAGGACGTCGGGTTCCAGGCCGGAGGCCACCAGGTACTCCTTGGCGATGCTGAGTCCGGCGACGACCTGGCTCTCGGCGAAGTTGGTGGTGCGTCCGGCGACGGGCAGGTTGATGCCGGCGGCCCCGGTGCGGTACTCGGCGGCGGGGCTGTGGGCGAAGAGCTGGGTGGGCGTGCCGCCCGGGACGCGGCCCTCGGGGGCGAGCGGGACCACGGTGGTCCGTAGCGGCTCGGCCCGCTGGTCGACGGGGGCTGGTACGGGTTGCGTACGCCCAGGTAGATGGCGGTGCCGAAGGCGAGGAGGATCAGCAGCACGAGCAGGACCGCCTGGCGGGAGCCGCCGCGGCTCTCCCAGGAGGAGCGGCTGCGGACGGCCAGGGCGTGCTCGCCCATCCGCTCCTGGGCCGAGAACTCCTGGAGGTGGGCAGCGCGGATGAACGCCTCGTCGAAGACGACGGATCGGTATTCGTCCTCACCACCGCCGGGGAACCCCTCGGGCGTCCCCTCAGGCGGGTCGCCACGCCCTGCCATACCTTCAGGGTAGGTCTGCGGGGCTTCGGTAAACGCCCAGGTACACGACAAGTTCGGAAGAATTCCGCCGTCGGGGTGTGCCGGGGCGCGCGGGCTCCGGAGCGGGGCCGTCGGCCCGGCGGCGGGGACGTCGACCCGACGGCGGGCGCCTAACGGGGTGACGTCGCCCCGGCGGCCGACCCGGTCGCGGGGGCGGGAGCGGGGGCCTGGGCAGCGGGTGGGGCCGGGTTCGGGTTCGGGACGTCGACGCCGGTGGTGGCCGGTGGCGGGATCTGGTCCTCGTGGTTGGCGGCCGCGCCCCGGTAGACGGCGCTGAAGGCGAGGGCGACCATGCCGACGCCCATGACGAGGGCGAGGACCCAGGCGACGGGCCGGAGCCAGCGGGCCCGGCCCCGGTAGGGGCGCAGGGCCCCGCCGTGGCGGCCGTAGGGGCTGGCGTCGTCGCCGATGTCGTCGGGCTCGTAGGTGAGGCCGAGGGGGTCGTGGCCGTCCTCGTAGGGGTCGTCCTCGACGGATCCGCCGCCGGCGCGGGCGCGGGCCGCCTCCGCCTCGGCACGGGCCTGGGCGGCGGCGAGGACCGCTCGACCGCGGTGGGCTCGTGGATGGTGGCGGCCCTGACGAAGTCCTCGTCGAAGACCACGTCGGCGTAGACCTCGTCGGCGCCTCCGCGGTCGACAGATTCCTCGGGGTCCCCGCCGTCCTGGAACGGCTTGCCCCCCACGTCGTCCGGCACGGATTCAGAGTAGACCCGGAAGGTGGTTTTAGGCAGGGAGAGTGCGAAGCCTCCCCGCCCGTCCCTCCCCGTACCGAAAGGAGGTGTTAGCGCACGTGACCGTCACCGGTGACGATGTACTTGGTCGAGGTCAGCTCGGGAAGGCCCATCGGGCCCCGGGCGTGGAGCTTCTGGGTGGAGATGCCGATCTCCGCGCCGAAGCCGAACTCTCCGCCGTCCGTGAAGCGGGTGGAGGCGTTCACGGCGACCGTGGTGGAGTCGACCAGCTGGGTGAAACGGCGGGCCGCGGCCTGCGAGGTGGTGACGATCGCCTCGGTGTGGCCGGAGGACCACATCCGGATGTGCTCGACGGCCTTGTCGAGGGAGTCGACGACGGCGGCGGCGATGTCGTACGAGAGGTACTCGGTCTCCCAGTCCTCGGGCGTGGCCGGGACGACGGTGGCCTTGGAGCCCTCGGCGAGGGCGAGGACCCGCTCGTCGGCGTGGACGGTGACGCCGGCCTCGGCGAGGGCGGCGAGGGCCTTGGGCAGGAAGGCCTCGGCGACGTCCTGGTGGACGAGGAGGGTCTCGGCGGAGTTGCAGACGCTGACCCGCTGGGCCTTGGAGTTGATCAGGATGTCGACGGCCATGTCGAGGTCGGTCTGGGCGTCGACGTAGACGTGGCAGTTGCCGGTGCCGGTCTCGATGACCGGGACGGTGGACTCCTCGACGACGGTCTTGATCAGGGAGGCGCCGCCGCGCGGGATGAGGACGTCGACGAGGCCGCGGGCGCGCATCAGCTCGCGGACCGATTCGCGGGACTCGCCGGGGACGAGCTGGATCGCGTCGGCGGGCAGCCCGGCACCGCCGACGGCGTCGCGCAGGACGGTCACCAGGGCGGTGTTGGAGGCGTACGCGGAGGACGAGCCGCGGAGCAGGACGGCGTTGCCGGACTTGAGGCAGAGGGCGGCGGCGTCGACCGTGACGTTGGGGCGGGCCTCGTAGATGATGCCGACGACGCCGAGCGGGACGCGGATCTGGCGCAGGTCGATGCCGTTGGGGAGGGTCTGGCCGCGGACGACCTCGCCGACGGGGTCGGGCAGCGCGGCGACGGCACGGACGTCGGCGGCGATGGCCCGGACGCGCTCGGGGGTGAGGGTCAGGCGGTCGATGATGGCCTCGCTGGTCCCGGCTTCGCGGGCCTTGGCGATGTCCACGGCGTTGGCTTCGACGATCTCCGCGGTGCGGACTTCGAGGGCGTCCGCGATGGCGAGGAGCGCGTCGTCCTGGCTGCGCGCGGGAGTGGCGCGATTTCGGCGGCGGCGCCACGGGCCCGGTAGGCGGCCCGGGTGACCGGGGAGAGGTTGTCGAAGGGCGTGAGCGAGGTCATGCCCGCAGGGTACTGGCACCCCTGCGGACATCCTCACGTATCCCGCACCCGAGACGTAACCCTGCGCGGGGACTCGGCCGTCGGTGCGGGTGGGTGTCGGCTCAGTACGGGTGGACGCCGACCGGGGCGGCGGGCGGGGGGCCGTAGCCCTCCGCGATCCGCTGGTGGTAGGTCTCGCGGTCGATGACTTCGAGGCCCACGATCTCCCAGGGCGGCAGTTTGGCGGTCTGCCGGTGCTCGCCCCACAGGCGCAGGGCCACGGCCGCCGCGTCGTGCAGGTCGCGGGCCTCCTCCCAGTACCGGATCTCGGCGTGGTCGTTGGCGTAGCGGCTGGTCAGCAGGAAGGGGTGGTCGTGGGCCAGTTGTTCGAGCCCGCGGCGCACCTCCTTCAGCGGTGACTCCACGCCCGACACACTGAGGGTGATGTGCCAGAGCTTGGACACCGGCCGTTCCTCACGTGTCTCGGTGGTGGTCTCGGTCTTCCTGTCCGTGGACAGGTCCGACCTGTCCGACCCGTCCCGTGCCTCGTCGAAGTCGGCTCCGGCCTCGACACTGGTCAGGGCGCGTTCGGCAGTCCCGCGGGGCGGTGCCCCTGGGCGCGCTCGTCTCACCGGCGGCCTCCTGTGTGATGCGTGTGGTGCTGTACCCCGCCTTGTCTTACCCCCGAGAGAAAGTTGACCAGTCCGAGGCGGGACATGGGGCGGTTTTGGTAAACGTCCCTTCCTGATGGCCAGACTTTCAGCCGTTTCGGCGTCGGCCGCGTCAGCGGATGACGACCAGGTCGTCGCGGTGGACGACCTCGCGCTCGTACTCGGGTCCGAGTTCCCTGGCGAGTTCGGGGGTGGAGCGGCCGAGCATCCGGGGCAGTTCCTTGGCGTCGAAGTTGACGAGGCCGCGGGCGACGGCCCGGCCGGAGGCGTCGCGGAGCTCGACGGGGTCGCCGGCCACGAAGTCGCCCTCGACGGCCGCGACACCGGCCGCGAGCAGGGACTTCTTGCCCTCGACGACGGCGCGTACGGCTCCGTCGTCCAGGCTGAGGGAGCCCTGCGGGGTGGAGGCGTGGGCGAGCCAGAGCAGCCGGTCGGCGGAGCGGCGGCCGGTGCGGTGGAAGTAGGTGCCGGTGTCCCGGCCGGTGAGGGCGTCGGCGGCGCGGCTCGCGGAGGTGAGGACCACGGGGATGCCCGCGGCGGCGGCGATCCGGGCGGCCTCGACCTTGGTGACCATGCCGCCGGTGCCGACGCCCGCCTTTCCGGCCGAGCCGATCTCGACGTGGGCGATGTCCGCGGGGCCGGTGACCTGCGTGATCCTCGACGTGCCGGGCTTGGACGGGTCTCCGTCGTACAGCCCGTCGACGTCGGAGAGCAGGACGAGCAGGTCGGCGCGGACGAGGTGGGCGACGAGGGCGGCGAGCCGGTCGTTGTCGCCGAAGCGGATCTCGTCCGTGGCGACGGTGTCGTTCTCGTTGACGACGGGGACCGCGCCCATGGCGAGGAGCTGGTCCAGGGTGCGGTACGCGTTGCGGTAGTGGGCGCGGCGGCTGGTGTCGTCGGTGGTGAGGAGGACCTGGCCGACGCGGACGCCGTAGCGGGCGAAGGAGGCGGTGTAGCGGGCGACCAGGAGGCCCTGGCCGACGCTGGCGGCGGCCTGCTGGCGGGCGAGGTCCTTGGGGCGGCGGGTGAGGCCCAGCGGGGCGAGTCCCGCGGCGATGGCGCCGGAGGAGACGAGGACGATCTCCTTCTCGCCGCCGCTGCGGACCTTGGCGAGCACGTCCACGAGGGCGTCGACGCGGTCGGCGTCGAGGCCTCCGGAGGCGGTGGTGAGCGAGGAGGATCCGACCTGACGACGATCCTGCGGGCCTCCGCCACGTACTGCCTTGCCACGTCCGTCTCTCCGGTCACCTGCGTCGTCCTCACTCGGCTGTGCTGCGCGCCGCGTGCTCCCCGCCGCGGCTGCGAGGCAATCTACGCGAGCCGGGAGGGGTGCCGCTCGTCCGTTTCGCTCCCTGGACCGGACGGACCGGACTGGCCGGACTGGCCGGACGGACCGGAGGCGTCGGTCTGGTCGGGGCGTCGGAGGACCGGCCGGTGCCGCGGGGCACCAGGATCCGCTGGGAGATCAGGTAGGTGAACGGGATCGCGACGACGGCCGCGACGAGTGGCGCGATCCTGTCGTCCATTCCGGCCCAGGTGACGAGCGCGTAGAGACCGACGCTCTGCACCAGGTAGTTGGTGACGTTGGTGAGCGGGAAGAGGGCGAACTTCTTCCAGGTCGGCCGGGTGCGGTAGGTGAAGTAGGTGTTGAGGAAGAAGGAGCCGATCATGCTGAGGAGGAAGGCGAGGGAGTACGCGGCGAAGTAGGGCATCCACGGGTGCAGGAGCAGGTAACAGCCGAAGAAGGTCCCGGTGTTGACGCCGCCGACCAGGGCGAAGCGGAAGATCTCCGCGAGCCGCGCCCGCCGACCGCCGGACCTGGCCCCGGACCCAGACCCGGCCCCAGCCTCGCCCCGGACCCGGAACCGGCCTCGGCCCCAGCCCCAGCCGCGGACCCGGACCCAGCCCCAGCCCCAGCCCGGACCCGACCCCTGCCCCACTCCCCGCACCGCCCCCATCAGCGCTCCCGCTCGGCGGTCACGATGCGGATGCGTTCGGCGGCGGCGCGCTCGGCGGCCGCGCGGCCGAAGGAGCGGTGGGTCTCCTTGACGAGGAAGTGCGGGCGGCGCTTGGTCTCGTAGTAGATGCGGCCGATGTACTCGCCGATCAGTCCCAGCATCACCATCTGGACTCCCCCGAGCCCCACGATGATCGCGACCAGGGTGACGTAACCGGGGGCGGTGACGCCGTTGGTGATCGCGGCGACGGTCACCCAGACCGCGTAGAGGGCGGCGAGGCCGGTGAGCATCATGCCGAGCCAGAGGGCGATGCGCAGCGGGCGGTTGTTGAAGGAGATCAGCCCGTCCATGCCGTAGTTGAGCAGGGAGCTGAACTTCCACTTCGTCTCGCCGCCCTCGCGCGCGGCGTTCTGGTAGTCGAAGGTGACGGTGTCGAAGCCGATCCAGGAGAAGAGGCCCTTGGAGAAGCGGTTGTACTCGGGCAGCGAGAGGAGGGCGTCGACGGCGGGGCGGGAGAGCAGCCGGAAGTCGCCGACCCCGTCCGTGAGTTCGACGTCGACCCAACGATTGACGGCCCGGTAGTACACACGGCTGAGTGCCGTACGGACCTTCTTGTCGCCCTCGCGGGTGCGCCGCGCCATCACCTGGTCGTGGCCCTGGTGGTAGAGGTCGATCATGCGCGCGAGGAGCTCGGGCGGGTGCTGGAGGTCGGCGTCCATGATGACCACGGCGTCGCCGGTGGATTTGCGCAGGCCGGCGAGCATGGCGGCCTCCTTGCCGAAGTTGCGGCTGAAGGAGGCGTACTGGGTGTGCTGCGGGTGCCGGGCGGCGATCTCGCGCAGCTTGCCCAGGGTTCCGTCGGAGCTTCCGTCGTCGACGTAGCAGATCTCGTATCCGACCGGGAGTGCGTCGAGCACGTGTCGCATTCGCGTGTCGAACCGCTCGATGACGTCCTCCTCGTTGAAGCAGGGGACGACGACGGAAAGCCTGGTCATGGAACGGTCACTCCAGAGGGATGGGCGAGTTTGCGTCCTGAAGGACTGGAAGGACCGCCACCGGACTCTCCTTCGAGCAGCGCGGCCACGGTACGGCGCGGCGGTGACCGCACGGCGTCGCGCGAGTGACCGCCCCCGGTCGGCATGTCGTCCACGGGGCAAAGCATGCGAGGAAGATATTGGTGTACGTGGCGTTTTCACCCATTTATCACCCGTAGGGGCGACATGCCACGAAACTCGGCCAGTTGGAGCGATGACCGGTGAGCGGGACGACCATCACGGCGCACGATGACGCGCGCGGAGGGAACGGCGGAGAGGACGGGGAGGGCGCGGACGGCACTGAGGGGACGGAGGGCGCGACGGACGGGCTCCCGGACGCCCTCCGGCGGCTGTCGCTCGGGATCGCGCTCGTCGTCGCCGCCGGCGCCGGGGCGCTGCTCTCCGTCGGCGCCTTCCTCGGCGTCTACGTGCGCCCCACCTCGGACGACTGGTGCGCCCTCTGGAAGGCCCGCGACATGGGCCCCCTGGGGATCACCTCGGACTTCTACCGCACCCAGAACGGGCGCGTCACCAACGCCTTCCTCACCGGTCTCCTCTACTCCGACGGCATGCGGGGGCCGAAGCTGCTGCCCGCCTTCCTGATCGTCACGCTCGGCGCGGGGCTGTTCCTCCTCGCCCGGGAGGCGCTGCGCGCCCTGCGCCTGCCGTTCCCGGTGGTGGCGACCGTGACGGCGGTGCTGGTGCTCGAAGCGCTGCTGTTCCTCGCGGGGACCCGCTCGTACCAGGTGCTGCTCTGGGCGCCGGCCACCCTCTCCCACACGCTCCCGAGCGTCCTCGGCGTCTGGGCCGCCCTCTCGGGGTGTGGGCGGCCCGCAGCCGCCGGCCCTGGGCCCGGTCCGTCGCCGTCGGCTCGGCGGTCCTGCTCGGCGCGGCGGCCGGCACCCTCAGCGAGCCCTTCGTCGCCGTGTCCGGGCTGCTCGCCGCGACGGTCTGCGTGCTCTGCCTCCCCGGCTGCGCCTCACCCACGACCGCTTCGCCTCGACGTGGTGCGCCGCCTGGTGCCTGGGCCTCGTCATCGGCTCGGTGGTGCTCTTCGTGTCGCCCGGGGCCCGCTGGCGGCGCGCCCAGCAGCCGAAGCGTCCGCTGTCCCTGGCGGAGGTCCGGGCGACGTTCCACGACTGGGCCCGCGTCTGGGAGACGATCGGCGGCCAGTGGGCGTACGCCGGCGCCCTCGCCGCCGGGGTGCTCCTCGGCCTGGCGGTGGCGCTCACGGCCCGCCGCCGCTCCCTGGCCCCGCCTCCCGGGCCCCCGCCCGCCGCGCGGCGCGCTGCTCGTGATCGCCGTCCTCCCCGTGCCCCTGATCGCCCTGGGCAGCCTGGTGACCGTGTACGGCCTGCGCGGTGGTTACGGGGCGGGCGGCTGGACGTACGCGCGCGCGTGGACCAGCTTCCTCGTGCCGTTCCTGGTCGCGCTCTGCGGGTACGGGGCCTGGCTCGGCCACCGGATCGGGCGGCGGCTCGGCACCCGTTCGGCCCTCGCGGCACTCGCGGCGGGGTCGCGGGATCGTCGCCGTGGCGGGCACGGCGGCCCTGGTGGCTCCGACGCGGGCCCTGACGACGAGGACGGTGGCGCGCGGCCTGGCCTGGGACCGGCAGGACTCCGGGATCCGCGCCGAGGCGGCGGCGGGACGCACGGACGTCGCGTACCGCCCGCTGCTCATCGGCGGCCTCGCGGAACCCTTCTTCACGACCGTGTACACGCGGGACTGGGTGGCGCAGTGCGCCGCCCGTTACTACGGGGTGGACCGGCTGCACCGGCCATGACCTACGACACCCCTGGGGTTGCTGTGATGCCTGTCACTTGGAGTGGTCGGAAGTAAGCAGCTTTGGGGTAGGTTCTCGCCCCATGTGCCGCCGTCCGCACAGCCGCCCCCGAACGAGCGCCCATAAGGGCGACCCCTCGCGCGTGCGGATGGTTGCCTCCCAACCGCTCCCCGTCCCGTAACGATCGGGACACGGGGCCCGCCGTCGCGCCCGAAGTGGCGTCGGACCAGGTGGACAACACCAGGTAGCTTGGGTGTGTCTAGAGGAAAGACAAGTGGATCGAGGTGCAAGTGCCTGACGTCTCCGTGGTCGTCATCGCCTACAACGACGCAGAGCGTCTCCCGACGGCCGTTCAGTCGGTACTGGATCAGACCCTGCAGGCCGTCGAAGTGGTCATCGTCGACGACTGCAGCAAGGACAGCACCTTCGAGGTCGCACAGGCGCTCGCCGCCGCGCACCCGGACCGGGTCAGGGCCTTCCAGCTGCCGCAGAACAGCGGCGGCTGCGGCGCGCCCCGCAACTACGGCATCCAGCAGTGCGCCGGCGACTACGTCATGTTCCTCGACAGCGACGACGTGCTGGAGCGCAACGCCTGCCGCAACATGCTGGACGCCGCCGAGAGCACCGGCTCCGACATCGTCTCCGGCCTCTGCGTCCGCGTGCACCTCGACAGCCGCAACCAGAAGCAGACCGCCTGGTACCCCTGGCTCTACTCCTCGACCCGGACGATCGACTCGATCACCGAGCTGTCGGACCTGCTGACCTTCGACACCCTGTCGACGAACAAGTGCTACCGCCGGGAGTTCCTCCTGGAGTCCGGCCTCGAGTTCCCGGTCGGCATCCACTACGAGGACCTGCTCTTCTCGGCCCAGGCCTACGTCGCCGCCCGCCGCATCACGCTCATCCCGAACACGGTCTACTACTGGAACGTGCAGGAGAGCGCCGCCGCCAAGTCGATCAGCAACCGGCGCCACGAGATCGCCAACTTCGAGCACCGCATGGAGATCCACCGCCGCGTGGACGCGCTGCTCGCGAGCAAGGGCTACGACGAGCTCAAGTACCGCAAGGACATCAAGTTCCTCAAGCACGACCTGGTCCTCCACTTCCGTGACCTGGCGCGCGCCGACGACGAGTACCGCCACGCGTTCGCCGAACTGGCCAACGCCTACCTCGCCGACATCGACCCGCAGGCGTACGAGGAAGTGCAGCCGATCCACGCGATCTGCGCCTACCTGCTGAGCAAGGAGGACTGGGAGAACCTGCTCCCGGCCACCGAGGCGCTCAGCAACCCGGGCCGCCTCACCGTCCCCCTCGCCGAGCTGGACGAGCAGATCTACTGGTGCGACCGCCACCTGGACACCGAGCAGGGACGTGCCATCCTCGACGTCACCGCTCGCAACTTCCACACCCGGTCGCTCCCCACCCTCGCCCTCGGCAACCGCCTGACCTCGTACGAGAGCACCGACGGCGTGGTCAAGCTGGCCGGACGCATCGTCAACCCGCTCGGCCGGATCAGCCCGGACGCCAAGATCAGCGCCGTCCTGGAGTTCTCGGCCCGCCGCAGCATCAGCGGCAAGGCCGCCCGGATCCCGGTGACCTCCCTCCGCCACGCGGGCGAGTGGATCGAGTGGGAGGGCACCGCCGACATCGCGGGCACCGTCCGTCCGCTCGGCATCATCGACGCCGTCTGGGACGTCCGCGTGATACTCACCGTCGACGGCCAGCGTCTCAGGACCCGGGTCTCCGTCGGCGACGCGTCCCTCGACGACGCCCGTTCCCTCAAGGTCCGCCCCCGGCTGACCACGCTGGTGTCGGACCGCTTCGTCCCCGAGATCACCAAGAAGGGGAACCTGTCGTACGTCCTCGCCGCCGAGGGCAAGGCGGCCGTGCGCACCTCGGCGATGATCGAGGGCGCGATGCAGGGGCGCCCCGCGCAGCTGGCGAAGACCAGCCTGCGCCGCCTGCGGAAGGCGAAGAAGGACCTGACCTCGGGCGAGACGAAGCTGCGCGTCTACCACGAGTTCTACAGCAAGCTCCCGATCCGCAAGGGCCTCGTCGTCTTCGAGAGCCACCTCGGCAAGCAGTACAGCGACAGCCCCAAGGCGATCTACGAGGAGATGCGCCGCCAGGGCGTCCCCTTCGACGCCGTGTGGTCGTACTCCGGGGCGACGCCGGCCGGCTTCCCCCAGGACGCCACCCTCGTCCGGCGCTGGAGCTGGCAGTACCTGAAGGCGCTGGCCCAGGCCGAGTTCTGGATCGACAACCAGGGCTTCCCGCTGCGCCTCACCAAGCGCCCCGGAACCACCTACATCCAGACCTGGCACGGCACCGCCCTCAAGCGGATGGGCTTCGACGAGCCCAACTCCAAGGCGCGCCCGCTGGCCGCCCAGGAGTCCTTCCAGCGCGCCCTGGACCGCTTCGACCACTTCCTCATCCGTGGTGAGCACGACCGCCGCACCCTCGGCCGGGCCTTCCGGCTCCGCGACGAGGTGCTGCTGCCCGTCGGCTACCCGCGCAACGACGAGCTCGCCCAGGCGCGTTCCGAGGAGGGAACCGGGAGGCCGGAGCGCGGTCCGCTCGCGGCCGAGCTGGGCCTCGACCCGGACAAGAAGGTGCTGCTGTACGCGCCGACGTTCCGTTCCGCCCCGGGCGGCAAGGTGCGCGCCTTCACGCCGCCCTTCGACCTGGAGGAGTTCGCCGAGCGCTTCGGCGACACGCACACGCTGCTGATCAGGACGCACTACCTGAACCACGTGACGCTGCCGGAGTCGGTCGAGGGCCGGATCGTCGACGTGTCCAAGCACCACGACATCACGCCGCTGCTCGCCCTCGCGGACGGACTGATCACCGACTACTCGTCCGTGATGTTCGACTACGGGCTGCTCGACCGGCCGATGATCTTCTTCGCGTACGACTACGACGAGTACGCGACGGAGAACCGCGGCACCTACTTCGACCTGAAGGAGCACGCCCCGGGGCCGGTCGTGGCCACGGAGGAGGAGCTCTTCGAGGTGATCGCCGACTTCGAGAACGAGGCCGACACCAAGTACGCGACGGCCCGTCGGCGGTTCAACGCGGAGTTCAGCGAGTACGACCGGGGCGACGCGGCCCGGCAGATCGTCGCCAAGTTCTTCACCAGCGGGAGCGGTAAGTGACCAACCAGACCGCCGTGTCCGGCGGCCGCGACATCTTCCTCGTCTCCAACAGCGTGGACGAGATGGGCGGTGTGACCACCTGGACGCACCAGATGGCCCGGGAGTTCACCGACCGGGGCCACAAGGTCCACGTCATCGGCATCACGCCCGCCCCGCCGGACGGCAGCACGAGTTCCCCGAGCCGCTGCCGTACGACACCACCACGCTGTACGACGCGCACCCGCCGCAGGTGAAGCCGCTGCGCGGCCTCAAGGGCAAGCTGAACGCGGTGGAGCGCCGGCGCCACACGGCCCGTGCCGCCGGGATGCGCGAGCGGGCCGACCGGATGACGGCGCTGTTCGCCGCCGCCCGGCCCGGGGCCGTCATCATCGTGACCCAGGTGTGGGCGATGGAGTGGGTCTCCCTCGCCGACACCAAGGGCCACGTCGTCATCGGCATGAGCCACGAGTCGTACGCGGCGAGCGCCGCCTCCTCCCGGCTCGCCCGGGTGAAGCGGTACTACAAGGACGTCGACCGGATGCTCGTCCTCACCCCGGGCGACGCGGACCTCTGGATCCGGGCCGGGATAAACAACGTCGGTCACATGCCGAACGCCCTGCCGTTCATGCCCGAGGCCCCGGCGCCCCGGACGGCGAAGGTCGTCGCCTCGATCGGACGCCTCTCGCACGAGAAGGGCGTCGACATGCTGCTCGACAGCTGGGCCGAGATCGCCGACCGGCACCCCGACTGGAAGCTGCGGATCTACGGCGCGGGCGACGAGGAGCAGGCCCTGACCGCACGGGCGGCCACGCTCGGCATCGAGGGCTCCGTGGAATGGATGGGCCGCACCAGCGATGTGCTCGGGGCGCTCTCCGGGGCCTCGGTCTTCGCCCAGGCGTCCCGCGCCGAGGGCTTCCCGATCACCCTCCTGGAGGCGATGGCCGCGGGCGTGCCCTGCGCCGCGTTCGACTGCGCCCCGGGTGTCCGGGAGATCATCCGCGACGGCGAGGATGGCCTGCTGGCGCGGCTCGGCAACACCGTCGAGCTCGGCGCCCGCATCAGCTCCCTCATCGCCGACGAGGAGCTGCGCAACCGGATGGGCGACGCCGCCTTCGAGAACGTGAAGCGGTACTCCGCCGAGGAGATCACCGACCGCTGGGAGGCGCTCTTCGCCTTCCTGGAGCGCTGACGGCGCGTCCGCACACGCACGAGAGGGAAGGGCCGGGGAGTTCGTACTCCCCGGCCCTTCCCTCGTTCCGTGTCTACGGTCAGACGGTCGCGCCCCGACGGGAGACCCAGCCCGCCCAGGCCGACTCGATCATGTCGCGCACGTCGTGACGGGCCTTCCAGCCGAGCTCCGTCTCGATGCGGTCGGCGGCGGCGACGACCCGGGCCGGGTCGCCGGCACGGCGCGGGGTCACCAGCGGCTCGGTGGTGTGGCCGGTGATCTCGTTGATCAGCCGGACCATCTCGGTGACGGAGACGCCCTCGCCACGGCCGATGTTGACGGTCAGGTCGCGCGGCTCGCCCGCCTCGGCCCACTCCGCGAGCTTGCGCGCGGCGACGAGGTGCGCGTCGGCCAGGTCCTCGACGTGGATGTAGTCGCGGATGCAGGTGCCGTCGGGCGTGTCGTAGTCGTCGCCGAAGATCCGCGGGGACTCCCCCGCGTCGAGGCGCTCGAAGACCATCGGGACCAGGTTGAAGACCCCGGTGTCGGCCAGCTCGGGGTCGCCGCGCCCGCCACGTTGAAGTAGCGCAGGCAGGCCGTCGAGATGCCGTGGGCGGCGCCCGCGGCGCGCACCAGCCACTCGCCGACGAGCTTGGTCTCGCCGTACGGGCTCATCGGCAGGCAGGGGGTCTCCTCGGTGACGAGGTCGACGTCCGGCATGCCGTAGACGGCGGCGGAGGAGGAGAAGAGGAAGTTGCGCACGCCCGCGGCCGCGACGGCCTCCAGGAGGACCGTGAGGCCGATGACGTTCTCGCGGTAGTAGTGCAGCGGCAGCTCGACGGACTCGCCGACCTGCTTCTTCGCGGCGAGGTGGACGACGCCCGTCACACCGTGCTCGGCGATCGTGCGGTCCAGGACCTCACGGTCCAGGGTGGAGCCGACCACCAGGGGGACGCCCTCGGGGACCCGCGACTCGTAGCCCGTGGACAGGTCGTCGAGGACGACGACCCGCTCGCCCGCCTGCGTCATGGCGCGGACCACGTGGGAGCCGATGTATCCGGCGCCGCCGGTGATCAGATAAGTCATAGTGCCCCAAACCCTTTCACTGTGAACTGCGGGCAAGCCGACGGAGCCGGGCCCTGACCGCCCGGAATCCGTCCCGTGCGCCGGGCGCGATCCGCACCGCCAGCGAGCCGTTGGCCGTGGTGTACGGCTGCACCAGGAGTACACCGTACCGGCTGCTCGGAAGCACCGAGCGCCGCTGGGAACCGTCCGGGGCCCGCAGCGACGTGGTGAACGACTCACCGTTCGCACACGTCACCGTGACGCCGATGTCCCACAGCTGGACGCCCTCGCGCCCCCGTCGGCGGCCGGATCCGGCGAGCCCGGTGAGGCCGACGGGGACCCGGGCGGTCCAGGCTTCCACCGTGCCGTCGGCCCCGGTGACCGGACTCAGCGCGGCCTCCTCGGTACGGGCGGGCTCGGCGTCGCCGCGCGGCAGGAAGGCGAGTTCCGCGCGCGGGCCCGGCCTCGGCGAGCCGCCCGTACAGGTCGCGGACGGTGAAGCGCAGGTCGCCGCCCCGCCGGTGCTCAGCACGGCGTCGACGACGAACGGCAGCCCGTCGAGGGGCAGCTCGTCCATGCCGTCGAGACGGCCTCCGGCAGGTCGTCGGCCCAGACGGCGGCGGTGCGGCCGCCGGCGTACGGCGGAGCAGCCGCCCGGGTTGGCGGTGAGCCGGGACAGCCGGAGCAGGTCGCGCGGCTCCTTCGCGGCCAGCAGGAAGCGGGCGGTCCAGCGGGCGGGCGCGGTCGCCGCGGCGATCTCCTCGTCGGCGAAGCCGGAGAGGTGGGCGCGGGTGAGCTCCCACCATGCGGCGCGGTGTCCGGCGTCCCGCAGCCGCAGGTCGCGGGCGTACATGCGGAGGTCGTGTTCGAGGAACTTGGTGCGGCAGGCGGCGGCGAGCTCCGCGCGTCCCGCCTCGGCGAGGGTGTCGACGGCCGCGCGGTGGGCGGCGATCCGGGACTCCCAGTTGGAGACGCCCCCGCGGTCCAGGGAGATCGACAGCTGGGCGGCGGCCCGGCGCACGTGCCAGACGTAGACGGTGTCCGGGATCACGGCGACGCGGGGGGCGGCGGCGTACACCCGGGCGGTGAAGAGGAAGTCCTCGTAGACGAAGCGGCCGTCGGGGAAGCGGATGCCGTGCTCGGCGAGGAAGGCGCGGTCGTAGATCTTGTTGACGCAGAGCGTGTCGTGGACGAGCGGGCGCAGCTCGTCGGGGTCTCCAGGACGGCCGGCTCCCGGTACAGGGCGGGCTGCCAGCGCACGTCCCGGCCCTCGGGCAGTTCACGGCGTACGGCGACGCCGACGGCGACCGGGACGCGGTGCCGCTCGGCTGCGGCGACCAGGGCCTCGGCGGCGCCGGCCGGCAGGACGTCGTCGCTGTCCAGGAACATGACGTACGGGAGGTCGCGGCGCTGATGCCGTCGTTGCGCGGGGTCCCGCAGCCACCGCTGTTCTCGGTGCGGCGCACCACCCGCACCCGGGAGTGCCGGGCCGCCAGCTCGTCGAGGACCGCGGCCGTCCCGTCGCTCGAACAGTCGTCGACCGCCACGACCTCCGCCACCACGGGCCCCTGGTCGAGCGCGGAGCCGATGGCCTGGGCGACCAGCTCCTCGTCGTTGTAGGCGATGACGACGACACTGAGCCGACCTGCGGTCTCGGGCGGGGGGACGCTACTCACACCAGGATCCTACGGAGCCCCCGACCCCTCGGACGGGGCACGAAAGCCCCGGACACCGCCGGGGCAGGCGGCTCCGAGGCGGTGGGCAGAACCTCCCACCGCCCCCCTCGCACGGCTGCGCCGGACTCCGTCCGCCGGGCCGGCGCGGCCGTCCTGCTAGAACGGGTTGAACTCGTCGTACTCGCGCTGCGGGTCGAAGCGCTCCGCCTCGCGGTCGCGGCGGCGCTGGGCCGCCGGGCGCGGGGCTTCGAGGCGGTGGTCCTCGCCGCGGCGGCCGAGCATTTCGGCGCCGGCGGTCATGGTGGGCTCCCAGTCGAAGACGACGGCGTTGTCCTCGGAGCCGATGGCGACGCCGTCGCCGGCGCGGGCGCCGGCCTTCATGAGCTCGTCCTCGACGCCGAGGCGGTTGAGGCGGTCGGCCAGGTAGCCGACGGCCTCGTCGTTGTTGAAGTCGGTCTGGCGGACCCAGCGCTCGGGCTTCTCGCCGCGCACGCGGTAGACGTCCTCGTGCTCGTCGTAGGTGACGGTGAAGCCCGCGTCGTCGACGGCCTTCGGGCGGATGACGATGCGGGTCGCCTCCTCCTTCGGCTTGGCGGCGCGCGCCTCGGAGATGATGCCGGCGAGGGCGTAGGAGAGCTCCTTGAGACCCGTGCGGGCCACGGCGGAGACCTCGAACACCTGGTAGCCGCGGGCCTCCAGGTCCGGGCGGATCATGTCCGCGAGGTCCTGGCCGTCCGGGATGTCGATCTTGTTGAGGACGACGATCCGGGGCCGGTCCTCCAGGCCGCCGTACTGCTTGAGCTCCTCCTCGATGACGTCGAGGTCGGTGACCGGGTCGCGCTCGGACTCCAGGGTCGCCGTGTCGAGGACGTGGACGAGGACCGAGCAGCGCTCGACGTGGCGGAGGAACTCCAGGCCGAGGCCGCGGCCCTGGCTGGCGCCGGGGATGAGGCCCGGGACGTCGGCGATCGTGAGACGGTCGAACCGGCCGTGACCACGCCGAGGTTCGGGACGAGCGTGGTGAACGGGTAGTCCGCGATCTTCGGCTTGGCGGCCGAGAGGACGGAGATGAGCGAGGACTTGCCGGCGCTCGGGTAGCCCACGAGCGCCACGTCGGCGACGGTCTTGAGCTCCAGGACGATGTCGCGCGCCTCGCCGGGCTCGCCGAGGAGCGCGAAGCCGGGGCCTTGCGGCGGGCCGAGGACAGCGCGGCGTTGCCGAGGCCGCCGCGGCCGCCCTGTCCGGCGACGAAGGTGGTGCCCTGGCCGACGAGGTCGGCGAGCACGTTGCCCTTCTTGTCGAGGACGACGGTGCCGTCGGGCACGGTCAGGACGAGGTCCTGGCCGTCCTTGCCGGCGCGGTTGTCACCGGCACCGGGCTGGCCGTTGGTCGCCTTGCGGTGCGGCGAGTGGTGGTACTCCAGGAGCGTGGTGACCGACTGGTCGACGACCAGGGTCACATCGCCGCCACGGCCGCCGTTGCCGCCGTCGGGGCCGCCGAGCGGCTTGAACTTCTCGCGATGGACGGAGGCGCAGCCGTGGCCTCCGTTACCCGCGGCGACGTGCAGCTCGACGCGGTCCACGAAGGTGGTCATGGTGGTGCCTCCAGAGAATTACTTACGTGCGGAATGTCTATCTAGTAACACGCGAAAGGCGGACCCGCTTCCCGGTCCGGGAAGTGAGGTCCGCCTCCGCACAGTGTTCCGATCAGGCGACCGGAACGATGTTCACGACCTTGCGGCCACGGTGGGTGCCGAACTGCACCGCGCCGGCCTGCAGGGCGAACAGCGTGTCGTCGCCACCGCGACCGACACCCGCGCCCGGGTGGAAGTGGGTGCCGCGCTGGCGGACCAGGATCTCACCCGCGTTGACGGCCTGACCGCCGAAGCGCTTCACGCCGAGCCGCTGGGCATTCGAGTCGCGCCCGTTCCGGGTGGACGATGCGCCCTTCTTGTGTGCCATGTCTCAGTCCCTCTTACTTCGCAGCCGCGGGGATACCGGTGACCTTGATCGCCGTGTACTGCTGACGGTGACCCTGGCGACGGCGGTAGCCGGTCTTGTTCTTGTAGCGCAGGATGTCGATCTTGGCGCCCTTGTGGTGGTCCACGACCTCGGCCGTGACCTTGATGCCGGCCAGGACCCACGGGTCGCTGGTCACGGCGTCGCCGTCGACAACGAGCAGGGTCGAGAGCTCGACCGTGTCGCCAACCTTGGCAGTGGAAATCTTGTCAACCTCAACGATGTCGCCGACAGCAACCTTGTGCTGGCGACCACCGCTGCGCACGATGGCGTACACGCGGATCTCTCTCTCACTCGGGGTGGAACCTCTGAAGCCAGCCGCTCACACGGGCCCGGGGCCCGCGGCGTTCCGGAATCGGACGAGCGGCCTCTCCCGGCGAGCGGGAGGAGGTGCTCAGAGGCGCGGCATGCCGATCAGACACGCCGACGGTCTAGGTTACGGGCGGCTGCCACAGAGGGTCAATTCGCCCGTGCGGTGCGGGCCGCCCCTCCGCCGGGGAGGGGCGGCCCGCACCGGCCGGTCAGTCCTGGGCCGGGGCGGCGGTCTTCTCCGCCGCCTTCTTGGCCGGGGCCTTCTTGGCGGTGGTCTTCTTCGCCGCGGTCTTCTTGGTCGCCGCCGTCTTCTTGGTGGCGGCCTTCTTGGGCGTGGTCTTCTTCGCCGCGGTCTTGCGCGCCGCCGTCTTCTTGACGGGGGCGGGCTCGGCCTCGGCGGCCTCGGCCGGCGCCTCGGTGCTCTCGGCCGGGGCCGTGGTCACCACGACGACGGCCGCCTCCTCGGCGCCCGCGGGCGAACCGGCGGGAGCGGTGGCCTTGCGGACCACCCGGCGACGGGCACGCGGCGCGGCGGCCGCGGGGCCTCCTCGACGGCGGGCTCGGCGACGGCCTCGACGACCGGCTCCGGCGCCACGACGGGCTCCGGCGCGGGCTCGGCGACCGGCTCGACGACGACCTCGGCCGGCGCCTCCGTGGTGGAGACGACCGGGGACGTCACCCGGCGGGTGGCACGACGGCGACCGCGCGGGGCCGGGGCGGGGCCTCCTCGGCGACGGGCTCGACCACCGGCTCCGGCGCCACGACGGGCTCCGGCTCCGGGGCGGTCTCGGCGGCGACGACCGGCTCGGGCTCGGCGACGGGCGCCGGCTCGAAGTCGATGGCCTCGGTCTCCACGACCGGCGCCGGGGCGACGGGCGTCGAGACGACCAGGGCGGACACCCGGCGGGTGGCGCGACGGCGGCCACGACCGCGCGTGGCGGCGGCCTCGGCCTCGGCGACGGAGCCGTACAGCTCCTCGTCCGGGGCGATCGGCACCGGCACGGCCACCGGGGCGGCCAGCTCGGCGGCGACCTCGGCCTCGGTCTCGACCTCGGTCTCCGCCGTCTCCACGGCCTCGGCGTGCTCGTGCTCGTGGACGTGCTCGGCGCCGCCGCGACCGCGCTTCTTCGCGCGCTTGCCGCCACCGCCACCGGCGGTGGCCGGCTGTCCATGTGCACGATGACGCCGCGGCCGTTGCAGTGGACGCAGGTCTCGGAGAAGGACTCCAGGAGGCCCTGGCCGACCCGCTTGCGGGTCATCTGGACCAGGCCAAGCGAGGTGACCTCGGCCACCTGGTGCTTGGTCCGGTCCCGGCCCAGGCACTCCAGGAGGCGGCGCAGCACCAGGTCGCGGTTGGACTCCAGGACCATGTCGATGAAGTCGATGACGACGATGCCGCCGAGGTCGCGCAGGCGCAGCTGGCGGACGATCTCCTCGGCCGCTTCGAGGTTGTTCCTCGTCACGGTCTCTTCGAGGTTGCCGCCCTGGCCGGTGAACTTGCCGGTGTTGACGTCGACGACGATCATCGCCTCGGTCTTGTCGATCACCAGCGAGCCGCCGGACGGCAGCCAGACCTTGCGGTCCAGCGCCTTCATGAGCTGCTCGTCGATCCGGTACGTGGCGAAGACGTCGACCTCGCTCGTCCACTTGGACAGGCGGTCGGCCAGGTCGGGCGCGACGTGCGAGACGTATCCGTGGATGGTCTCCCAGGCGTCGTCGCCGCTGACGATGACCTTCGAGAAGTCCTCGTTGAAGATGTCACGGACGACGCGGACGGTCATGTCCGGCTCGCCGTAGAGCAGGCTCGGCGCGGACGTCGAGATCTGGGCGGCCTTCTTCTGGATGTCGGCCCACTGCGCCTGCAGGCGCTCGACGTCGCGGCGCAGCTCGTCCTCGCTCGCGCCCTCGGCGGCGGTGCGCACGATGACGCCCGCGTCCTCGGGGACGATCTTCTTGAGGATGGTCTTCAGGCGGGCGCGCTCGGTGTCCGGGAGCTTGCGGCTGATGCCGGTCATCGAGCCCTCGGGGACGTACACGAGGTAGCGGCCCGGGAGGGAGACCTGGCTGGTCAGACGCGCGCCCTTGTGGCCGATCGGGTCCTTCGTGACCTGCACGAGGACCGACTGGCCGGACTTGAGGGCGGACTCGATGCGGCGCGGGCCGTTGCCCATGCCGAGCGCCTCGAAGTTGACCTCGCCGGCGTACAGGACGGCGTTGCGGCCCTTGCCGATGTCGACGAAGGCGGCCTCCATGGACGGCAGCACGTTCTGGACCTTGCCCAGGTAGACGTTGCCGACGTACGAGGTGGCCTGCTCCTTGTTGACGTAGTGCTCGACGAGCACGTTGTCTTCCAGGACGCCGATCTGGGTGCGCTCGCCGTTCTGGCGGACGACCATGACGCGCTCGACGGCCTCGCGGCGGGCGAGGAACTCGGCCTCGGTGATGATCGGGACGCGGCGGCGGCCCTGCTCGCGGCCTTCGCGGCGGCGCTGCTTCTTGGCCTCCAGGCGGGTCGAGCCCTTGATGGACTGGACCTCGTCGGCGCTCGTACCGGGCTCGGCCTTCTCGCGGGCCGGGCGGGGCTCGCGGACCTTGACGACCGTACGGACGCCGTCCTCGTCGCCCGCCTCGACGTCGGCGGAGGCGTCCCGCTGCGGCGGCGGCGACGGCGGCGACGGCGGGAGCTGCTGGAGCCGCCGGCGTAGGCCTCGGCCTCCTCCGGCTCCTCCTCGGACTCCTCGGCCTCCTCGGCCTCGTCCTCGGCGTGCGGCTCCTCGCCCTCCTCGGTCTCCTCGGCCTCGGTGAGCTCGCCGCGACGGCGACGACGGCCGCCACGGCGGCGACGGCGGGACGGACGGTCCTCGTACTCGTCCGCCTCCTCGGCCTCGGCCTCCTCGATCTCGTCGGCGACGGCCTCGACCTCGGGCTCGTCGGCGACGGTGGCCGGGACGGGCTCGACTGCGACGGGCTCGCCACGGCGGCGACGGCGACGGCGGAGCCGGTCTCGGCGCGCTCGGGCTCCTCCACGACCTCGACCGTCTCGACGGCCTCGACGGCCTCGACCGTCTCGTCCTCCTCCGGCTCCTCGGCCACGGCGGCGGCCGCGGCGAAGGCGGCGGTCTCCGGGTCTGGAACATCGGCTCGGCGAAGACCGGGGCCTGGAAGACGGCGACGGCGGGGCGCGCGGCGCGGCGCGGCTCGCGGGCCGGGGCGGCTCGGAGGTGAACTGCGGCGAGGTGACGCGGCGGCGGCCGCGCCACGGGTGGCGGCGGTCTCGGCGGCGGCGACCTCGGCCTCGTCGGCGGCGATCTGCTCGACGGTGGACGCCGGCAGCGACTCGCCGGCGGGCGCGGCCTCGGCGGGCGCCTCGGGCGAGGTGGCCTTGCGGGTGGCACGGCGGCGGGTGCGCGGCGCCGGGGCGGCCTCGGCCTCGACGACCGGCTCGGCGGCGGCCACGGGCTCCACCGTCTCCTCGACGGCGGCCGACTCGGCGGCGACCGGCTCGGCGGCGGCCGTGGAGGTCACCGGCGAGGTGGCCTTACGGGTGGCACGGCGGCGGGTGCGCGGCGCGGGCGCGGCCTCGGCGGCGGGCTCCGCCGTCTCCTCGGCAGCGACCGACTCGGCAGCGACCGACTCGGCGGCGACCGGCTCGACGGCGACCGGCTCGGCGGCGGCCGTGGAGGTCACCGGCGAGGTGGCCTTACGGGTGGCGCGGCGGCGCGGGCGGGCGGGGGCGGCCTCGGGGCCTCCTCGACGGCCTCGGCCGCGGGGTCTCGGCGACCGGCTCCACGACCGGCTCGGCCGGGGTCTCCGCGGCGGGCGCCGTGGCCTTGCGGGTGGCGCGGCGGCGGGTGCGCGGCGCCGGGGCGGCCTCGGCCTCGACCGGGGCGGCCTCCGCGGCGGGGCCTCCACGGCCCCGCGGGTCTCCGCGGTGGCGCCCGTCACCGGCGGACCGGCGGGGCGGGAAGCGGCGCGGCGCCTGCGGCGCGGCGGCAGCTTGTCACCGGGGGCGTTGGTGTCTTCGTTGGACTCGAGCATGCGGGGTTTCTCCGTCACGCTCCCGGGCGCCGCGCCTGGTTCCGGTCCGGCGGCACGGTCGCGCCTGTGGCGCGGTGCCGCCGTCCGGGGCGCGGGCGCCGCACGGGAGCTGTATGTCTGGCTCGCCGGTTCCGTACGCCCTGTGCGGACGGCCTGGCGAAAGTCTCCTGGTCAGTGCGCTGCCCGACCCAGGTGGCTCCCGAGTGCCAGGGCGGCGCTACGACGACCGCTCCCTACGCGGTACCGGCACCCGGCGCCGTCGCTGAGGCAGCTGCCTCGCGGTCGGGCGCGAGCGGGTCGGTCACCGTGCCGGACTCTCGTCGAAGAGCCCCTGCGCCAGCCTGGTCACCGCAGCGGGGACCGGCGGCGCCAGGTCGGCCACAGCTCGGAGACCGGACAGGACGTCGTCGGGTCGCACGGCAGGTGTCACGTGCCGAACAACCAGCCGCAGTATCGCACAAGCGCTGTCCAGCGGCCTATCACCCTGGGGATCGCCCTGGGGACGGGCCGTGGTCAGCTCGGTGACGGCGGAACGGGCGTCGAAGGTGCGGACTCCGTTCTTGGTCTTGCGCTGTACTTCCACCGTCTCGGCCGCGAGAAACGTCTCGACGGCCTTCTCGGCGTCTTCGACCGTGACGCCTTCGAGCCGCAGCTCCCACACGGAGGCGGTGAGCCGGTCGGCGAGACCCGAGGTCCGGGCCTCGACGGCGTCGGTGATGTCGAGGCCGGCGGGAGGGACTCGTCGAGCAGGGCCCGCAGGGTCTCCGGGTCGCGCGCCTCGGTGAGCGCGATCTCCAGGTACTCGGCCTCGGAGCCCGTGCCCGTCGGGGCGGCGTTGGCGTACGAGACCTTGGGGTGCGGGGTGAATCCCGCCGAGTACGCCATGGGCACCTCGGCACGGCGCAGCGCACGCTCGAAGGCGCGCTGGAAGTCACGGTGGCTGGTGAACCGGAGGCGGCCGCGCTTGGTGTAGCGCAGTCGGATGCGCTGCACCGCCGGTGCGGGCGGCGGGCCTTCGGGCTGTCGCTTGCCCAGTGGTTCTTCTCCTCGGTGCGGGGCGGGCGCGGGTGGCGCTCCGCCCGGAAGTTCGGGGGACGGCCCCGGGCGGCCCGCCCGGATCACCCCGCGTCCTGCGGGGAGATCTCGGGGCGGGCACCGCTCCGGGGACGTTCGGTCGTACTACCCAGAGTACGCGCACGGGCAGGCCCCGGTTCCCCGGGCTCGGTCAGCGGGGTCCGCCGAAGAGGGCGAGGCGCACCTCCGGGCCGCGGCGCGGACGGCCCGCGCGGCGGTGGCGACGGGCGCCCACACCCAGGTCCGCAGCCAGTGGCCGACCGGCGTGAGGACCACCCGGTACGCCCAGGCGAGGGGCGCCCGACCGCGTTCCACAGCACCCAGCCGACGGCCCGGCCGAGGGCCCGCGAGACCAGCCCGGCGATGCCCCAGGCCCAGGCGAGCACGGCGCCGACCGCCCGGCCGACGGGCGCGAGGACGTACTGCCAGAGCCAGCCGAGCGGGGTGACGACCAGCAGGTCGACGACCCACCACAGGGCCTTGAGGACGGGGAGGAGGACCCAGCGCCAGAGCCAGGTCAGCGGGGTGACGACCAGCAGGTCGATCACCCACCACAGGGCCCGGCCGACCGGGGCGATCACCCATTCCCACAGGAACCGCAGCGGGATCACGACCAGGTGGTGGATCAGCCATCCGAGGGCGCGGCCGACCGGGGCGAGGACCCAGCGCCACAGCTGCTTCACGCAGAAGGCGAAGGCGTCCCAGAGCAGCCGGACGGGCAGGACGATCACCAGGGCGACGGCGCGCGCGACCCCGGTGAGGCAGCCCGGGTTTTCCGTGTTCATGCCCAGAACGACGCGAAGGCCCGGCGGAGGGTTTCCCCTCCGCCGGGCCGTCACGCAAGTGTTACTACTGGTTGACCACCGTCAGCGGCAGCAGCTTCTTGCCGGTGGGGCCGATCTGGATGTGCGTGTCCATCTGCGGGCAGACGCCGCAGTCGAAGCACGGGGTCCAGCGGCAGTCCTCGACCTCGGTCTCGTCGAGGGCGTCCTGCCAGTCCTCCCAGAGCCAGTCCTTGTCGAGGCCCGAGTCCAGGTGGTCCCAGGGCAGGACCTCCTCGTAGGTGCGCTCGCGGGTGGTGTACCAGGCGACGTCCACGCCGACCTCGGGGAGGGTCTTCTCGGCGCAGGCCATCCAGCGGTCGTACGAGAAGTGCTCGCGCCAGCCGTCGAAGCGGCCGCCGTCCTCGTACACCGCGCGGATGACCGCGCCGAGGCGGCGGTCGCCGCGGAGAGGAGTCCTCGACGATGCCGGGCTTGCCGTCGTGGTAGCGGAAGCCGATCGAGCGGCCGTACTTCTTGTCGCCGCGGATCTTGTCGCGGAGCTTGCGCAGGCGCTCGTCCGTCTCCTCGGCCGACAGCTGCGGGGCCCACTGGAAGGGGGTGTGCGGCTTGGGCACGAAGCCGCCGATGGAGACGGTGCAGCGGATGTCGTTCTGGCCGGAGACCTTGCGGCCCTCGGCGATCACGTTCATCGCCATGTCGGCGATCTGGAGGACGTCCTCGTCGGTCTCCGTCGGCAGGCCGCACATGAAGTACAGCTTCACCTGGCGCCAGCCGTTGCCGTAGGCGGTGGAGACGGTGCGGATGAGGTCCTCTTCCGAGACCATCTTGTTGATGACCTTGCGCATGCGCTCGGAGCCGCCCTCGGGGGCGAAGGTGAGGCCCGAACGGCGGCCGTTGCGGGTCAGCTCGTTCGCCAGGTCGACGTTGAAGGCGTCGACGCGGGTGGACGGGAGGGACAGACCGACCTTGTCCTCCTCGTACCGGTCGGCCAGGCCCTTCGCGATGTCCGCGATCTCCGTGTGGTCGGCGGAGGAGAGGGAGAGGAGGCCGACCTCCTCGAAGCCCGTCGCCTTGAGGCCCTTCTCGACCATCTCGCCGATGCCGGTGATGCTTCGCTCCCGCACGGGGCGCGTGATCATGCCGGCCTGGCAGAAGCGGCAGCCCCGGGTGCAGCCGCGGAAGATCTCGACGGACATGCGCTCGTGGACGGTCTCCGCGAGCGGGACGAGGGGCTGCTTGGGGTACGGCCACTCGTCGAGGTCCATGACGGTGTGCTTGGACACGCGCCACGGCACGCCGGACTTGTTCGGGACGACACGGCCGATGCGGCCGTCCGGCAGGTACTCGACGTCGTAGAACGCCGGGATGTACACCGAGCCGGTCTTGGCGAGGCGGAAGAGGACCTCCTCGCGCCCGCCCGGACGGCCCTCGGCCTTCCACTGGCGGATGATCTCGGTCATGTCGAGGACGGCCTGCTCGCCGTCGCCGATGATCGCCGCGTCGATGAAGTCCGCGATCGGCTCGGGGTTGAAGGCGGCGTGGCCGCCGGCGAGCACGATCGGGTGGTCGACGGTGCGGTCCTTGGACTCCAGCGGGATGCCCGCCAGGTCCAGGGCCGTGAGCATGTTGGTGTAGCCGAGCTCCGTGGAGAAGCTCAGGCCGAAGACGTCGAACGCGCCGACGGGGCGGTGGCTGTCGACCGTGAACTGCGGCACCTTGTGCTCGCGCATCAGCTCTTCGAGGTCCGGCCACACGCTGTACGTGCGCTCGGCGAGGACGCCCTCGCGCTCGTTGAGCACCTCGTACAGGATCATGACGCCCTGGTTGGGCAGGCCGACCTCGTACGCGTCCGGGTACATCAGCGCCCAGCGGACGTCGGCGGACTCCCACGGCTTGACCGTGGAGTTCAGCTCTCCACCGACGTACTGAATCGGCTTCTGCACGTGCGGGAGCAGAGCTTCGAGCTGCGGGAAGACAGACTCGGCAGCAGACATCTCGAACCTTCGTGAGCTGGCAGGGGGGCGACTCTCAAGCGTACCCCGGTGCTCAGCGGGTCAGTGCCGCCCGGACCTCCGGGGCCGAGGCCCGCGCCCACGCCCCGGGCAGCTCCCGCTCGGTCGCGGCGGCCGCCGCCTCCTCACGGCCGTGGAGAAGTCCCCAGGTGAAGGCCGATTCGCCGGCGCCGTGGGCCTGGATCGCCAGCTCGCGGAGGGCCGCGCGGGCGACCACCTCGTCCTGGTGTTCGCCGAGGAGCGTCTGGACGGCCTTCACGCGCTTGGCGAGCTTCTTCGCGGGCTTCCCGAGGGTGGGGCGGGCGGCCTCGGCGGCGTAGCGGGCGCGCTTGGCGGCCTTGCGGGCCGCGTGGAGGGCGAGGTCCCGCTCGTGGCCGGGGTCCAGGGCGAGGGCGTGGTCGACGCGGCCGGCGAGGCGGGCGTGGTCCTGAGGACGGCGCGGGCGAGCACCTCGTGGGCGTCGCGCCCGGCGGCCTTGCGCAGGGGCGGGTCGGCGAGGAGGGCGTGGAGGGCTTCGAGGAGGGCCAGGTGGCGGGCGGAGTCCAGGGCGTCGAGGGCCCTGCGGCGGGCGTCGCGGCCCCGGGCGGTGGTCCAGATCCGCAGCCGGGCCCCGACGGGGCCGAGGCGGAGGGTCTTGGGGACCTCGTCGAGCGCGGCGCGCAGCCGCTCGCCGAGGACCTCGTGGTCGCGGGCGGCGCCGAGCTCGCCGGCGAGCCACTTCAGCTCCTCGCCGAGGGGGTCGGTGACCTCCCGGTCGAGGACGGGGCGGCACGTCTTGAGGGCGCTGCGCAGCCGCCGGCAGGCGACGCGCAGCTGGTGCACGGCGTCGGGCAGGTCGCGCCGCACGGCGGGGTCGAGCGCGACGATCGCCTCGGCCTGCTCGCGTACGTAGGCGAGCACGGCGGCTCCGGCGGTGCCGGGGCGCTCCGCCGGGGCCGGGGGCTTTCCCGTCCTTCCCGTCGCGTGGCGGGCGCGGCGCCCGAGCCCTCGGCCGGCTGCCGGGCGTCGCCCGGGGACTCCGCCGGCGGGGTCGTCTCGGCCAGGGCCCTGGCCAGTTTCGACGGGGCCCGTGAGGGGAGGATGCCAGCCTTCCTGAGGCGTTTCTCCATCGCGTCGAGGAGGCTCTCGTCGTCGACGCCGTCCGCGAGCTCGACCTCGATCTCGGTCCAGGAGGCCTCTCCCCCGTCCGGGAGGCGTTCCGCGTGGACCGTGTCGACGGAGAGTTCGGCGAGGAGGGTGCCGTCCGCAGCGAGCAGGTGGCGGACGTCGCGCGCGGAGCGGAGCCGGACGACCGGGACGACCTCGGCGTGCCGGACGCGGGAACGCAGGAGCCCCGCGAGCTCACCCGGCAGGGTGTCGCTCAGCGGGGCTCTGATCTCGTCGCGGACTCCGGCGGCGACGGGGAACTTCAGGTGCCAGCCCGCGTCGCTCCCGCCGGTGCGGCGGCGGAGGGTGAGCCCGTCGGCCGCCAGCCGGAGGTCGGGGGTGTCGTGGTAGACGGCGTCGAGCTCCATGACGCCGTCGTCGGCGACGGACGACACCCCGGGGACGCGGGTGAGGTCGGGGAGCGCCGTGTCCCCGGTGGCTTCGTACTTTCGCTCGATCTCGCGTTTCGTCTCGGCCATGTGTCGAACCTAGTCGCCGTCAGGCCGTCATGGGGCGCTGGACGCGGATCGACTGGAGCAGTCCGATCGCCACCCACACGGCGAACATCGACGAGCCGCCGTACGAGACGAACGGCAGGGGCAGACCGGCGACGGGCATGATGCCGAGGGTCATGCCGATGTTCTCGAAGGACTGGAAGGCGAACCAGGCGATGATCCCGGCGGCGACGATCGTGCCGTAGAGCTCGGTGGTCTCGCGGGCGATGCGGCAGGCGCGCCAGAGGATGACGCCGAGGAGGACGAGGATCAGGCCGGCGCCGACGAAGCCGAGTTCCTCGCCGGCCACGGTGAAGACGAAGTCGGTCTGCTGTTCGGGGACGAACTGGCCGGTGGTCTGCGAGCCCTTGAAGAGGCCGGCGCCGAGGAGGCCGCCGGAGCCGATGGCGATGCGCGCCTGGTTGGTGTTGTAGCCGACGCCGGCGGGGTCGAGGTCGGGGTTGGCGAAGGCCGCGAAGCGGTTGATCTGGTACTCGTCGAGCATGCCGAGCGCGGTGACGAGGACCGCGCCGAGGACGCCGGCGCCGATGAGTCCGAGGACCCAGCGGTTGGAGGCGCCGGAGGCGAGGAGCACGCCGAGCACGATGACGATCATGACCATGACCGAGCCGAGGTCGGGCATCAGCATGACGATGCCCATGGGGAGGGCGGCCAGGGCGAGGGCCTTGGCGACCGTGCGGTGGTCGGGGTGGAGCTGGTCGCCGGCGTCGACCTTGGCGGCGAGGAGCATCGCCATGATCAGGATGATCGTGATCTTCACGAACTCGCTGGGCTGGAGGGAGAAGCCGCCGCCGATGACGATCCACGCGTGGGCGCCGTTGATGGTGGCGCCGAGCGGGGTGAGGACGGCGAGGATCAGCACGATCGAGAGGCCGTAGAGGATCGGCACCGCGCCGCGCAGGGTGCGGTGGCCGAGCCAGACCGTGCCGATCATCAGGGCGAGCCCGATGCCGGTGTTGAGCAGGTGCCGGAAGAGGAAGTAGTACGGGTCGCCCTGGTTGAGCTCGGTGCGGCCCCGGGTGGCGGACCAGACGAGCAGCGAGCCGATGCCGGAGAGGGCGAGCGCCGAGAGCAGGATGGGCCAGTCGAGCCGACGGAGCACCGAGTCGCGGGCGGCCAGCTTGGCGAGGGTGCCGCGCTCGGGCGCGTACCGGGAGACGGAGAAGCCGTGGGGTGCGGTCATCTGTTCAGAGCCTCCCGCGGGTGGCGGGCGGGCCGGCGAGCTGGTTGTCGTCCGGCTTCCTGGTCGGGGTGGGGGTCGCCGGGTCGGCCGGCGGGGCCGGCGGCTGGGTGCCGTCGGTCTTCGGCTTCGTCTCGTCGACCTTCTGCTCCTCCGGGTCGTACGGCTTGATCTTCGGCGCGTCGATGGAGCCGTCGGCCTCGATCTTCGGCAGGGCCTTCTGCGGCTGCGGCAGCAGGGCGCGCTTGAGGTCCTGGTTGCCGGCGTCGTCGAGTCCGTAGAGCGCGTCGTAGATGTTGCGCACGGCGGGGCCCGAGGCGCCGGAGCCGGTACCACCCTGGGAGATCGTCATGACGATCGCGTAGTCCTTGGTGTATGTGGCGAACCAGGAGGTCGTCTGCTTGCCGTAGACCTCGGCGGTGCCCGTCTTGGCGTGCATCGGGATCTTGTCCTGCGGCCAGCCGCCGAACCGCCAGGCGGCGGTGCCGCGGGTGGCGACTCCCGCGAGGGCTTCGTCTATCAAGTTGCGGGTGTTCGCGTCGAAGGGCAGCCGGCCGTGCGACTTGGGCGCGATCTCGTGCACCTTCTTGCCGTCGGGGCTGATGACGGCCTTGCCGACGGTGGGGTTCCACAGGGTGCCGCCGTTGGAGATGGCGGAGTAGATGGTGGCCATCTGGATGGGGGTGACGAGGGTGTCGCCCTGTCCGATGGAGTAGTTGACGGAGTCACCGGCGCGCATCAGGTTGCCTTCGAGGCAGTTCTCGTACGAGAGCTGCTGGACGTAGGTGCCGCCCTTCTTGCCGTACTTGCACCACCAGTCCTTGTTGTCCTCCCAGAACTTCTGCTTCCACTGGCGGTCGGGGACGCGGCCGGAGACCTCGTTGGGCAGGTCGATGCCGGTCTCGGCGCCGAGGCCGAACTGATGGGCCGTCTTGTAGAACCAGTCGCCCGGGTTCTTCTTCGGCTTCATCCCGCCGTCCTTCAGCCACTGCTGGTGGGCGAGGGCGTAGAAGACGGTGTCGCAGGAGACTTCGAGGGCGCGGCCGAGGGTGATCGGGCCGTGGTTCTGCGACTCGAAGTTCTTGAAGACCTGGTTGCCGATGGAGTACGAGCTCGTGCACGGGTAGCGCCCGTCGAAGTCGTAGCCCGCGTTCACGGCGGCGGTGGTCGAGATGACCTTGAAGATGGAGCCCGGTGCGGCCTGGCCCTGGATGGCCCGGTTGAGCAGCGGGAAGTTGGAGTCCTTGCCGGTGAGGGCGGCGTAGTCCTTGGCGGAGATGCCGCCGACCCAGGCGTTGGGGTCGTAGTCGGGCTGGGAGGCCATGGCGACGATGCGGCCGGTCTTGGCCTCCATGACGACGACGGCGCCGGCGTCGGCCTTGTAGTTCTCGTTGGTGTTCTTGTCGAAGGTCTTGCGGGCCTCGACCATCGCGTTGTGCAGCTCCCATTCGGCGACCGCCTGGACGCGGGCGTCGATGGAGGTGACGACGTTGGAGCCGGGCACGGGAGGGTCGCTCTTGGCCTGGCCGATGACGCGGCCGAGGTTGTCGACCTCGTAGCGGGTGACGCCGGCCTTGCCGCGCAGTTCCTTGTCGTAGGTGCGCTCCAGGCCGGAGCGGCCGACCTGGTCGGAGCGGAGGAACGGCGAGTCGGTGTCCTTGGCCTTCTCGATCTCGGCGTCGGTGACGGGCGAGAGGTAGCCGAGGACCTGGGAGGTGCGGGACTTGCCGGGGGCCGGGTAGCGGCGCACGGCGGTGGGTTCGGCGGTGATGCCGGGGAAGTCCTCGGCGCGCTCGCGGATCTGGAGGGCCTGCTGGGTGGTGGCCTCGTCGGTGACGGGGATCGGCTGGTAGGGCGAACCGTTCCAGCAGGGCTTGGGCGTCTTGGCGTCGCAGAGCCGGATCTTGTTGATGACGTCGTCGGGCTTCATGTCGAGGACGTCGGCGAGCCGGGTGAGGACGGTCCTGCCCCGGTCCTTCATCTTCATCAGCTCGGTGCGGGACGCGGAGACCACGAGCCGGGTCTCGTTGTCGGCGAGCGGGACGCCGCGGGCGTCGAGGAGCGAGCCTCGGACGGCGGGCTGGACGACCTGCTGGACGTGGTTGTTCTTCGCCTCGTCCGTGTACTCCTTGCCGTTGCGGATCTGGAGGTACCAGAGCCGGCCCCCCAGGGTGAGGAGCAGGGAGAAGACGAGGATCTGGATGATGACGAGCCGGATCTGGACCCGGGGGGTCCGGCCGGTCTCGGGGATGTTGGTCATGCTGCCGGTGCCCCCTCGTTCACAGTCGCTTGACTCCCTTGATGCGTCCGGCGCGTGAGGCGCGGCCGCGGGCGGCCTTCACGCGCAGGCCGCCGCGCTGGGTGCCGATCCTGAGGCCGGTCCCGGAGGAGAGCCAGCCGGAGGCCACGTCGGCGCCGTTGCCGCCGCCGGCGTCGGCGAGCGGGTCGTTCTCGGCGCGGCGGGCCAGGGCCATGATGAGCGGCACGGTGAAGGGCGCCAGGAGCAGGTCGTACACGGCGGCGGTGAACAGCAGGAAGCCGAGGCCGACATGGCGGGCGGCGGTGTCGCCGACGAGGGCGCCCACGCCCGCGTAGAGCAGGGTGGAGCCGACGGCCGCGGCGACGACGACGGCCATGGGGCCGGTCGCGGAGGTCAGCCGGCCGTTGTCCGGCTTCGCGAGGCCGACGAGGTAGCCGATGACGCAGAGCACGAGGGCGTAGCGGCCGGCGGCGTGGTCGGCGGGCGGGGCGAGGTCGGCGAGGAGGCCGGCGGTGAAGCCGATGAGGGAGCCGCTGACGGGTCCGTACACCAGGGCCAGGCCGACGACGGTGAGGAGGACCAGGTCGGGGACCGCGCCGGGGAGCTGGAGGCGAGCGAGGACGGAGACCTGGACGACCAGGGCCACCACGATCAGGGTGGCGGAGAGGAGGATGCGGTTGAACTTCACGGTGTCACGCCCCCCTGGTCCTGCTGGTTCTGGTTCGGCTTCTGTCCGTCGGCGGTCTGCTGTCCGTCCGGTGGCGGCGGTGTGACCGTGACGGTGACGGTCGGCGCGGGCTTGGGCTTCTGCGGGAGGACCATGTCGCGGGGGTCGGAGCCGGGGGCCTGGACGACGACGCCGACGATGTCGAGCTTGGTGAAGCCGACGTACGGGCGGACGTAGATGTTGCGGGTCAGGCCGCCGCCCGACGGGTCGACGCGGACGACCTCGCCGACCGGGACGCCGGGCACGAAGGGCTTGTCGGCGCGCGAGCCGAAGGTGACGAGTCGGTCGCCGGGCTTGACCTTGGCCTTGCCGTTGAGGAGCTGGACGAGGAGGGGCTGGTCGCCCTGCCCGGTGGCGAAGCCGAGTTCGTCGCTCTTCTCCATGCGGGTGCCGACGGTGAAGTCCGGGTCGTTGGCGAGGAGGACCGTGGAGGTGGAGGGGCCGACGGTGGTGACGCGGCCGACGAGCCCGGAGCCGTTGAGCACGGTCATGTCCCGCTTGATGCCGTCGCGGGCGCCGATGTCGATGGTGACGGTCCAGGAGAAGCCCTGGGCCGCTCCTATGGCGATGACCTGGGCGCCCTTGATGCCGTACTGCCCGGCGCCGGCGGTCTTGAGCATGGTGTCGAGCTCGCGCAGCCGGTTGCGGTTGCGGTCGTCGCTGCCGAGCTTCGCCTTGAGTTCGGCGTTCTCCTTCTCCAGGGCGGCGATCCGGGTGTGCCGCTCCCCGGAGTCCCGTACCGCGCCTATGGCGTTGCCGACGGGATCGACGGCGGCCGCCACACCGTTCTCGACCGGTCCGAAGACCGCCGCTGCGGCCTGCCGGGCACCGTCGACGGGTGACTCCTGACCGCCGCGGATGTCCACCGTGATCAGTGCGAACGCGATGGCGATCAGCAGCACCAGGAGCAGCCGGCTCTCTCGTGTGTCCCTCACGTGCGGCGGCCGTGCCTTTCCTCGTGGTTCGGTTGTTCGGCTGTGCGGGTGAAACGGTGTCGCTAGCGGCGCGGCTGGGCGTCCAGGACCTGCTGGAGGGCCTCGAACTCCTCCACGCACTTGCCGGAGCCGAGCGCCACCGAGTCCAGCGGGTCCTCGGCGATGTGGATCGGCATGCCGGTCTCGCGCCGGAGGCGCTCGTCGAGGCCGCGGAGCAGGGCGCCGCCACCCGTGAGAACGATGCCGCGGTCCATCACGTCACCGGAGAGCTCCGGCGGGCACTTGTCGAGGGTGGTCTTCACGGCGTCGACGATCGCGTTGACCGGCTCCTCGATGGCCTTGCGGACCTCGGCGGCGGAGATGACCACGGTCTTGGGCAGGCCGGAGACGAGGTCGCGGCCGCGGATCTCGGTGTGCTCGTCCTTGTCGAGGTCGTACGCGGAGCCGATGGTGATCTTGATCTGCTCGGCGGTGCGCTCACCGAGGAGGAGCGAGTACTCCTTCTTGATGTGCTGGATGATCGCGTTGTCCAGCTCGTCGCCGGCGACCCGGATGGACTGTGCCGTGACGATTCCTCCGAGGGAGATGACGGCGACCTCGGTGGTGCCGCCGCCGATGTCGACGACCATGTTGCCGGTGGCCTCGTGGACGGGGAGGCCCGCGCCGATGGCCGCCGCCATGGGCTCCTCGATGATGTGCACCTGGCGGGCGCCGGCCTGGGTCGACGCCTCGATCACGGCGCGGCGCTCCACTCCGGTGATGCCGGAGGGCACGCAGACGACGACGCGGGGGCGGGCCAGGTAGCGGCGCTTGTGGATCTTGAGGATGAAGTAGCGGAGCATCCGCTCGGTGATCTCGAAGTCGGCGATCACACCGTCCTTGAGCGGGCGCACGGCGACGATGTTGCCGGGGGTCCGGCCGATCATCTTCTTCGCCTCGGCGCCGACCGCGAGGATGCCTCCGGTGTTGGTGTTGATGGCGACGACGGACGGCTCGTTCAGAACGATGCCTCGACCTCTGACGTACACCAGCGTGTTGGCGGTCCCGAGGTCGACAGCCATGTCACGGCCGATGAACGACATTGAGTTCCCCTTGATTTCCCATGGCTGAGAGTGGTGCGGCGTGGAGTTTTCCATCGTAGTGCCGCCCGCGCGAATGGCGCGCGTTGGTCCACCTCAGTACTGGTGACGGCAGGACGCGGCGATCCGTTCCCGGGATTGGCGTTCATATGCCTGGGGGCGACCGAATTCCTTCGGTCGCCCCACAGAGTGCTTCGTTCGGCCGACTTCGGCCGATTGCGCCTGACTTCGCGTCAGACGAGACCCGGGAAGAAGATCTTCAGCTCGCGGGCCGCCGACTCCTCGGAGTCCGAGGCGTGGATCAGGTTCTCGCGGACGATGGTGCCGAAGTCGCCCCGGATGGAGCCCGGCGCGGCGGCGATCGGGTCGGTCGGACCGGCGAGCGTGCGCAGGCCCTCGATGACCCGCTCGCCCTCGACGACGAGCGCGACGACCGGACCGGACTGCATGAAGCCCATCAGCGGCTCGTAGAAGGGCTTGCCCTTGTGCTCGCCGTAGTGCTGCTCCAGCGTGTCCTGGTCCAGCGTGCGCAGCTCCAGGGCCGTGATGGTCCAGCCGGCCTTGCGCTCGATGCGGCCGATGACCTCGCCGATCAGACCACGGCGGACGGCGTCGGGCTTGAGCAGGACGAGCGATCGCTGGCTCACGGGGGAACTCCTTCGGAAAAGCGGTGTGCGGGACCTCCGAGGCTACAGGGCCCGCACCCCCGTCGATTACGCAGCGTCAGGCCCTGCCGAGGCCTGCGCGGCGGCCCAGCGGGCCTTGGTCTCGTCGATCCGCCGCCCGTAGTGCACCGAGGCCCACCACAGGCCGGCGAAGACCGCGCCCAGGAAGAACATGGTGGGGACGAAGAAGCCGCTGAGGACCAGCCCGATCTGGAGGGCCCAGCCGAGCTGGACCCCGCCGGGCCGGGTGATCATCCCGCACAGCAGCACCGAGAAGACCATGGCCACGCCGCAGACCCACCACACGGTGGACATCGCGAGGCCGTCGTCCTTCATGGCGACGAGTCCGGCGAAGCCGATCACGAAGAACTCGCCGATGAGCGTGGAGGAGCAGAGCACACGCATCGGTTCAGCCCCTCTTCAGCAGCAGCCGGGCGTCGCCGACCGTGAAGATCGACCCGGTCACGAGGACACCCGCGCCGCCGTACTCGGCCTCCTCCTCCGCGAGGGTGATCGCGGCCTCGATGGCGTCGGGCAGCCGGGGCTCGACGACGACCCGGTCCTCGCCGAAGACCTCGACCGCGATCGCGGCGAGCGCGTCCACGTCGGTGGCCCGCGGGTTGGAGTTCGCGGTGATCACGACCTCCGCGAGGATCGGCTCGAAGGCCTCCAGGAGCCCCTTGGCGTCCTTGTCCCCGCTCGTGGAGACCACGCCGATGAGCCGGGAGAAGCCGAAGGCCTCGCTGATGCCCTCCGCCGTCGCCCGCGCGCCGTGCGGGTTGTGCGCGGCGTCCAGGACGACGGTCGGCGAGGAGCGGACGATCTCCAGACGGCCCGGCGAGGCCACCTGGGCGAAGGCCCGGCGGACGGTGTCGACGTCCAGGGTCCTGGCGTGCTCGGCGCCGATCCCGAAGAAGGCCTCGACCGCCGCGAGCGCCACCGCCGCGTTGTGCGCCTGGTAGGCGCCGTGCAGCGGCAGGAAGACCTCGTCGTACTCGCCGCCGAGGCCGCGCAGGGTGAGGAGCTGGCCGCCGACCGCGACCTCACGGGAGACGACGCCGAACTCCATGCCCTCGCGGGCCACGGTCGCGTCCACCTCGACGGCCTTCTTCAGCAGCACCTGGGCCGCGTCGACCGGCTGCTGGGCCAGGATCACGGTCGCGCCCTGCTTGATGATCCCGGACTTCTCGGCCGCGATCTCGGCGGTGGTCGAGCCGAGCCGGTCGGTGTGGTCCAGGTCGATGGGGGTGACGACGGCGACGGAGCCGTCGATGACGTTCGTCGCGTCCCAGGTGCCGCCCATGCCGACCTCGACGACGGCCGCGTCGACCGGAGCGTCCGCGAAGGCCGCGTACGCCATGCCGGTGAGGACCTCGAAGAAGGAGAGCCGGTACTCCTCGCGGGCGTCGACCAGCTCCACGTACGGCTTGACGTCCTGGTACGTCTCGATGAACCGCTCGGCGGAGATCGGGGCGCCGTCCAGGCTGATCCGCTCGGTGATGGTCTGCACGTGCGGCGAGGTGTACCGCCCGGTGCGCAGCTCGAAGGCGCCGAGCAGGGCCTCGATCATGCGGGCCGTCGACGTCTTGCCGTTGGTGCCGGTGATGTGGACGGAGGGGTACGCGCGCTGCGGCTCGCCGAGGACGTCCATCAGGGCCGCGATCCGGGTGACGGAGGGGTCCAGCTTGGTCTCGCCCCAGCGGGTGGACAGCTCGGTCTCGACCTCGCGCAGCGCCTTGTCCAGCTCGGGGTCCTCGGGACGGCTGGGCACGGGGTCGCCCTGCGGCGGGCCTGCCTGGGCGCGCAGGGTGCGGCTGCCGGCCTCGATCACCGCCAGGTCGGGGTCTCGGTCGGTCTCGGCGTCGACGATCTCGTCGAACTGGTCGTCGCGCTGGTCGCTCGGCTCACTCACGCACCCAGTCTACGGAGGGGTACCGACAGGACCATGGACCCACCCCATTCGGGACTTTCGGTCCCCCGTCCGCGCGATCACCCCGGCAAACTTGGCGATCATGGACATAGGGATCGACCTCGGCACGGCCAACACGCTCCTCTACGCCCGGGGCCGGGGCATCGTGCTCAACGAACCGTCCGTGGTGGCGGTCCAGGAGGGCTCCCGGCAGGCCCTCGCGGTCGGCACGGAGGCGAAGGAGACCATCGGCCGCACGCCCGGTTCGATCACCGCGATCCGGCCCCTGCGGGACGGGGTCATCAGCGACTACGAGGCGGCCGAGGAGATGATCCGGCACTTCGTCCGCAAGGCCGTCCCGGGCGGCGGCGGCCCCGCACCCGGATGGTGGTGTGCGTGCCGAGCGGGGTGACCCAGGTCGAGCGGCGGGCCATCGTGCACGCCTCCCTCTCGGCGGGGGCGCGGGCGGTCCACCTCATCGAGGAGCCGATGGCGGCGGCGATCGGCGCGGGGCTGCCCGTCTCCTCGCCGCGCGGCTCGATGGTCGTGGACATCGGCGGCGGTACGACCGAGGTGGCGGTGATCTCGCTCGGCGGGATCGTCACGGCCCGCTCGCTGCGGGTGGGCGGCGACCGGCTCGACACGGCCCTCACCGACTTCGTCCGCAAGGAGCACTCGCTGCTCGTCGGCGAGCGGACGGCCGAGGACGTGAAGGTGGCGATCGGCTCGGCCTGGCCGGTGCCGGGCGACGAGGAGTTCGAGGGCGGACGTTCACCGTGCGGGGCGGGAGAAGGTCAGCGGGCTGCCGAGGACGGTGGAGCTGACGGTGCCGGAGGTGCGGGCGGCGCTCGACGAGCCGGTGGAGGCGATCATCGCGGCCGTGCGGGCGACCCTGAGGAGTGCCCGCCGGAGCTGTCCGGCGACGTCATGGAGCACGGCATCGTGCTGACCGGCGGCGGGGCGCTGCTGCCCGGCCTGGACCTGCGCATGGCCTCGGCGACCGGCATCCCGGTCTTCGTCGCGGACGAGCCGCTGGACTGCGTGGCGCTGGGCTCGGGCCGGTGCGTGGAGGACTTCGACGGGCTCCAGCGGGTCCTGGGGAAGGCGGAGGCGGTCCGCTGAATCAGCCCCGGAGGCCCGTCGGGAGCAGGGCCGTCACCCGGTAGGCGCCGTCCTCCCGGCGGGCCTTCAGGGTGCCGCCCATGCTCGTGACGCGCTCCTCCATGGAGAGCAGGCCGGTGCCGGTCGAGACGGGGGCCGGGGCCGGCGGGGTCTTCGGCAGCGGGTTGCGGACCTCGATCCGCAGGTCGGGTCCCTCGACCGTGATCGCGACGGTCACCGGGAGGCCGGGGCGTGCTTGGCGGCGTTCGTGAGGCACTCCCGGACGACCCGGTGGACGGCGGCCTGCCGGAGCGGGGACAGCGCCTTGGCCTCCTCGGCGACCGTCAGGCCGACGGGGCTGCCCATCCGCTCCCCCTCCTCCGCGAGCGCGGCGAGCCCTTCGAGGCCGGGGGTGGCGGCGTCCCGGTCGGCGCGGCGCACGATCGTCTCGTTGAGCATGAGGTGGGCGCGCCGGGCGGTGTCCGCGAGCTCCTCGAAGTCCTTCTGGTGGGCGTCCCCTGGCCCGTACGGCGAGGACCTCGGCCCGTACCGCGAGGACGGTGAGCTCGCGGCCGACCAGGTCGTGGACGTCCCGGCCGACGGAGATCCGCTCCTCCTGGACGGCCTGCCGGGCGGCGGCCTCGCGGCGCTGGACCTCCAGGGCGCGGACGAGGTCCTGGCGGTACGCGGCGATGCCGACGCCCGCCGCGAGGACGCCGATCGGGACGACGAGGCTGAGGAACTCGCTGAGGGTCTCGCCGTGCTTGGCGGGCCAGCCGGGCGTGAGGAAGTAGGCGTACGCGACGGCGACGTACAGCAGGGTCGCGAGGACGGCGGCGCGGCGCCCCCGGAACCGGCCGATCGCGTACAGCGCGAACTGGATCATGGTGAGCTCGTGCAGCCAGCCCATCAGGCCGAGCGCCACCGCGTACGGCAGCCAGGGCAGCCGGCGCCGCAGGACGAGCGTGGCCGCGCCGGCCGCGAGGACCAGGGTCGCGGTGACCCCGGTGAGGGAGTTGTCGGCGCGGGCGAGCCCCGGCACGTCCAGGACCATCAGGCCGAAGGCGCTGAGCGCGGCGACGACGTCGAGGGCGCGGGCGAGACGGCCCACCGGTCCACGCGACGGCGGAGCGCGGGGACGGTGGGGAGGCGGAGCATGCCTTCCATCATCCCGGGTCTTTCGTCCCGACCCCAGGGACTTCGGTCACAAGTCGCGTGATGTCACCCACAAACGGACAAAGCCGAAGGGGCCCGGAACCGTGGGGAACGGTTCCGGGCCCCTTCGTCGCGTCCTAGGCCTGCGGCAGGCTCGCCAGCTGGTTCTGGATGCGGGCGATGTCCTCGTCCGCCTTGGCGAGGCGGCCCTTGATCTTGTCCACGACGTTGTCGGGGGCCTTGGCGAGGAAGGCCTCGTTGCCGAGCTTGGCCTCGGCCTGGGCCTTCTCCTTCTCGGCCGCCGCCAGGTCCTTCGCGAGGCGCTTGCGCTCGGCGGCGACGTCGATCGTGCCCGAGAGGTCGAGCGCGACGGTGGCACCGGCGACCGGCAGGGAGGCGGTGGCGGAGAAGCCCTCGCCCTCCGGCTGGAGGCGCAGGATCTGACGGATGGCCGCCTCGTGCGCGACGAGCGCGGTGCCGTCGAGCGTCAGGCGCGCGGGCACCTTCTGGGCGTCCTGGAGGCCCTGCTCCTTGCGGAAGCGGCGGACCTCGGTGACGACCCGCTGGACGAGCTCGATCTCCTTCTCGGCGGCCTCGTCGCGGAAACCGCTGTCCTTCGGCCAGTCGGCGATCACGAGCGACTCGCCGCCGGTGAGCGTCGTCCACAGGGTGTCCGTGACGAACGGGACGATCGGGTGCAGCAGCCGCAGCATGACGTCCAGGACCTCGCCGAGGACCCGGCCGGAGACCTTGGCGCCCTCGCCGCCCGCGAAGAACGTGGTCTTCGACAGCTCGACGTACCAGGCGAAGACCTCGTCCCACGCGAAGTGGTAGAGGGAGTCGGCGAGCTTGGCGAACTGGTAGTCGTCGTAGTAGGCGTCCACCTCGGCGACGACGCTGTTCAGCCGGGACAGGATCCAGCGGTCGGTGGCCGACATCTCGGAGGCGTCCGGCAGCGGGCCCTCGATGTTCGCGCCGTTCATCATCGCGAAACGGGTCGCGTTCCAGATCTTGTTGGCGAAGTTCCGGGACGCCTGGACCCAGTCCTCGCCGATCGGGACGTCGACGCCCGGGTTGGCGCCCTTGGCCAGGGTGAACCGCAGGGCGTCGGAGCCGTACTTGTCCATCCAGTCCAGCGGGTTGACCGTGTTCCCGAACGACTTCGACATCTTCTTGCCGAACTCGTCGCGGACCATGCCGTGGAACGCGATCGTGTGGAACGGCGGCTGGCCGTCCATCGCGTACAGGCCGAACATCATCATGCGGGCGACCCAGAAGAACATCAGGTCGTAGCCGGTGACCAGGACGGAGTTCGGGTAGAACTTCTCCAGGTCCGGCGTCCGCTCCGGCCAGCCCATCGTCGAGAACGGCCACAGGCCGGACGAGAACCAGGTGTCGAGGACGTCGGTGTCCTGCGTCCAGCCCTCGCCCGTCGGCGGCTCCTCGTCGGGGCCGACGCAGACGAGCTCGCCGTTCGGGCCGTGCCAGACCGGGATGCGGTGGCCCCACCACAGCTGGCGCGAGATGCACCAGTCGTTGAGGTTGTCGACCCAGTCGAAGTAGCGCTGCGACATGTCGGCCGGGTGGATGTTGACCCGGCCGTCGCGGACGGCGTCGCCGGCGGCCTTGGCCAGGGTCTCGACCTTGACCCACCACTGCATCGAGAGGCGGGGCTCCAGCGTCGTCTTGCAGCGCGAGCAGTGGCCGACGGAGTGGACGTACGGACGCTTCTCGGCGACGATCCGGCCCTCGGCGCGCAGGGCGGCGACGATCGCGGAGCGGGCCTCGAAGCGGTCCAGGCCCAGGAACGGACCGTGGACGGTGATCACGCCGCGCTCGTCCAGGACCTCGATGGACTCCAGGTCGTGGCGCTGGCCGATGGCGAAGTCGTTCGGGTCGTGCGCCGGGGTCACCTTGACGGCGCCGGTGCCGAACTCCGGGTCGACGTGGGTGTCGGCGACGACCGGGATCGTACGGTCGGTCAGCGGCAGCTTGATCTGCTTGCCGATCAGGTGGGCGTAGCGCTCGTCGTCGGGGTGGACGGCGACGGCGGTGTCACCGAGCATCGTCTCGGCGCGGGTGGTGGCGACGACGATGGTGTCGTCCCCCTCGCCGTACTGCATGGAGACGAGCTCGCCGTCGTCCTCCTGGTAGTCCACCTCGATGTCGGAGATGGCCGTCAGACAGCGCGGGCACCAGTTGATGATGCGCTCGGCGCGGTAGATCAGCTCGTCGTCGTAGAGCTTCTTGAAGATGGTCTGGACGGCGCGGGACAGGCCCTCGTCCATGGTGAAGCGGTCCCGGCTCCAGGCCAGGCCCTCGCCGAGGCGGCGCATCTGGCCGGCGATCTGGCCGCCGGACTCGGCCTTCCACTCCCAGACGCGCTCGACGAAGGCCTCGCGGCCCAGGTCGTGGCGGGACTTGCCCTCCTTGGCGAGCTCGCGCTCGACGACGTTCTGGGTGGCGATGCCGGCGTGGTCCATGCCGGGCTGCCACAGCGTCTCGAAGCCCTGCATGCGCTTGCGGCGGGTGAGGGCGTCGATCAGCGTGTGCTCGAAGGCGTGGCCCAGGTGGAGCGAACCGGTGACGTTCGGCGGCGGGATGACGATGGTGTACGCGGGCTTCTCGCTCTTCGCGTCCGCCTCGAAGTACCCCCGGTCTACCCAGCGCTCGTACAGCGGCCCCTCTACCTCGGCCGGCGCGTAGGTGGTCGGCAGTTCGGTGGTGGGCGCTGTCTGCTGCTGAGTGTTCTCGGTCACGGGGCCAGTTTAGGGTGTCCCGCCACTGTCCCGAAACGCTTTGGTTCGGTAACGGTGTGGCCCCGCCGCACCTGCGGCTCCCGGTTCCGACAGGATGTTCACCAGGCATAAACATCCTGTGAGGGGAACCTGTCGATGAGCTACAACCAGCCGGGCCCGTACGGCGGCCAGCAGCCTGGCCCCTACGGCCAGCCGGGCCCCTACGGCCAGCAGCCGCCGCAGCCGGGCCCGTACGGTCAGCAGCCCGGCCCGTACGGCCAGCCGCAGGCTCCGCAGCCGGGATACGGATACCCCAGCAGGCCCCCAGGGCGTCCCGCCGCAGCAGCCCCCCTACGGCTACCCCCGCAGCAGCCCGCCCCTACGGCCAGCAGCCCCGTACGGCGCCCCCCAGGGCCCCGGCGGCTACGTCCCCCACCCCCCGGCCCCCAAGAAGTCCAAGGCCGGCTGGGTCATCGGCGGCATCGCGGTGGTCGCGGCGATCGGCGTGGCGGCGTACTTCGTGATCGGGGGCGGCGGTGGCGCCTCGGTCGCGGACGACGGCCCGCACAAGCTGATCACGCCGGACACGGTGCTGACCGAGTACAAGAAGTCCCCCGAGCAGGGGAAGACCGGCGACGACTCCCTCAAGGAGGCCGAGAAGAACGGCGTCAAGAACGCCAAGCAGGTCAAGGCCGGCTACAAGGTGGAGGACAAGGCCAACCCGCTGGCGGGCAAGCTGATCTCGTTCAACGGTCTCTACGGCGAGATCGACGACCCCGAGAAGGTCGTCGACGCCATCTTCGCCACCGCCAAGGCCGAGGCCGACAAGGACGCCGGCAAGGAGGACGCCCCGCAGCTGGAGGGCAGCCCCCAGGCGTACGAGCCGGCCGACCTCGACGGCGCGGTCCTGAAGTGCCAGCAGGCCAAGACGAAGGCGGACCCGACGAACAAGGTGCCCTCGTTCCCCATCAACATGTGCGTGTGGGCCGACCACAGCACCGTGGGCTTCGTGGTTCCGGTCGACATGGCCTCGATGATGACGGGCAAGGGCACCTCCGCCGAGGACGCCGCGGCCCTCACCGCCAAGTTCCGCAAGGAAGTCCGCGTCAAGGCCGACTAGCCCGTCGTCGACTCACAGGAAGGCCTGGCCGACTGTACGGGTCGGCCGGGCAGCCTGTCCGACTGAGGCGTCGCGTTCAGGCGTCCCACGCAAAACGGCACGCCTGGGTCGCATGGCGGTCCTTGACCCCTAGGGACACGAGGGTGGGATAGCAGAATCCGGCGGTCTCCACACCCTCGCCGTAGCGGCACGCCGAGGTGACCTTCGGGCCGACCTTGTAGCCCACGTCGTGCAGATACGTCATGCAGGTGATCCGCGAAGCCTGCGCAGGGGCGGCTACCGCAACCGGCAGGATGCTCGCGGCACCGGCCACACACGCCGCGGCAAGTATCCGCTGAACCCTCGGACGCATCACGCTTCCTGCTCCTGCACGCGAGCTGACATCCCGTTCGCGTTCAAGGGTTCGGCACATTCGCGAGTTGATCAACCCTTACACCCCCGAATGGCTTGATCGTCCCGCCACGGGAAGATTCCGCAGGGAAGCAAAGGCGCCAGGCCGGTCGAAAGACCGGCCTGGCGCCTTGCTTCAGCGGCTACGCGCTCTTCTCGTGCCTGCCGTCGTTCTTCACGATCCGCGGGACCAGCGTCGGGTTGACGTTGTTGCGGACGACGTCGGCGGTGATGACGACGCGGGCCACGTCCTTGCGGGACGGGACCTCGTACATGACCGACTGGAGGACTTCCTCCATGATGGCGCGCAGGCCGCGCGCGCCGGTGCCGCGGAGGATCGCCTGGTCGGCGATGGCCTCCAGGGCGGGGCGGTCGAAGTCCAGCTCGACGCCGTCGAGTTCGAAGAGGCGCTGGTACTGCTTCACCAGCGCGTTGCGCGGCTCGACGAGGATCTGGAGGAGCGCCTCGCGGTCGAGGTTGTGGACGGAGGTGAGGACGGGGAGACGGCCGATGAACTCGGGGATCATCCCGAACTTCACCAGGTCCTCCGGCATGACCTCCTGGAACTGGTCGCTCGCCTCGATCTCGCGCTTGGAGCGGATGGTCGCCCCGAAGCCGATGCCCTTGGCGCCCGCCCGCGACTCGATGATCTTCTCCAGGCCGGCGAAGGCGCCGCCCACGATGAAGAGCACGTTCGTCGTGTCGATCTGGATGAACTCCTGGTGCGGGTGCTTCCGGCCGCCCTGGGGCGGGACGGAGGCCGTGGTGCCCTCCAGGATCTTCAGGAGGGCCTGCTGCACGCCCTCGCCGCTCACGTCGCGCGTGATCGACGGGTTTTCGCTCTTGCGGGCGACCTTGTCGATCTCGTCGATGTAGATGATCCCGGTCTCGGCCTTCTTGACGTCGTAGTCGGCCGCCTGGATCAGCTTGAGCAGGATGTTCTCGACGTCCTCGCCGACGTAGCCCGCCTCCGTCAGCGCCGTCGCGTCGGCGATGGCGAACGGCACGTTGAGCATGCGGGCCAGGGTCTGCGCGAGCAGCGTCTTGCCCGAGCCCGTGGGGCCGAGCAGCAGAATGTTGGACTTCGCCAGTTCGATGGCGTCGTCACGGCCCTGCGCGCCGCCGTTCTCGCCGGCCTGGACGCGCTTGTAGTGGTTGTACACCGCGACGGAGAGGGCCTTCTTGGCCGGCTCCTGGCCGACGACGTAACCCTCCAGGAACTCGTAGATCTCGCGGGGCTTGGGAGTTCCTCCCACCGCACCTCGCTCGTCTCCGCGAGCTCCTCTTCGATGATCTCGTTGCAGAGGTCGATGCACTCGTCGCAGATGTACACACCGGGTCCCGCGATGAGCTTCTTCACCTGCTTCTGGCTCTTTCCACAGAACGAGCACTTGAGCAGATCGCCGCCATCACCGATGCGTGCCACGAGGTGCTTCCCCTTCGCCTGGGAGTGCTTGGTTCAGCGACTCCTGGTGCCTCATATTCGACGGTACCTTGCCGGGCCCCCCGTTCGGGCCCCCCTTGGCGTGGTTGGCATGGTCGCAATTCGGCCACGCCAACCACGGCGAGGGAAGGTCGAGCGTCAGGCTGCCGCGGCGGCCGTGCTCTTGCGGGTCGAGACGATCTGGTCGATCAGGCCGTACGCCAGGGCGTCCTCGGCCGTCAGGATCTTGTCACGCTCGATGTCGTCGCGGATCTTCTCGATCGGCGTCGAGGAGTGCTTGGCCAGCATCTCCTCCAGCTGGCTGCGCATCCGCAGGATCTCGTTGGCCGCGATCTCCAGGTCGGAGAGCTGCTCGCGGCCGGTGCCGCCGGAGGGCTGGTGGATCAGCACGCGGGCGTTCGGCAGGGCCATCCGCTTGCCGGGGGTGCCGGCGGCGAGCAGCACGGCCGCGGCGGAGGCCGCCTGGCCCATGCAGACCGTCTGGATGTCCGGCTTCACGAACTGCATCGTGTCGTAGATCGCCGTCAGCGCGGTGAAGGAACCACCGGGGCTGTTGATGTAGATCGAGATGTCGCGGTCCGGGTCCATCGACTCCAGGCACAGCAGCTGCGCCATGACGTCGTTGGCGGAGGCGTCGTCGATCTGCACGCCGAGGAAGATCACGCGCTCCTCGAAGAGCTTCGCGTACGGGTCGTACTCGCGGACGCCCTGCGAGGTGCGCTCGACGAAGCGGGGCACGACGTAGCGGTTGTCCATCGGCGCGCCGGTGTAGAGGCCGCTCGGGGAGAGGTTGTTCTGCATCTGGGTGTTCACCGTCCTGGTGGCGTTCAGAGGGGGCTGGGGGCTCTTCGGCGGGCTGCCGGCGCTCAGGCGCCCGTGCCGCCGCCGCCCGGAACACCCGCGGCGTGCGTGATGATGTCGTCGATGAGGCCGTACTCCTTGGCCTCCTCCGCGGTGAACCAGCGGTCGCGGTCGCCGTCGCGGATGATCGCCTCGACGGTCTGGCCGGAGTGGTGCGCGGTGATCTCGGCCATGCGCTTCTTGGTGCGCAGGAGGTACTCGGCCTGGATCTTGATGTCGGAGGCCGTGCCGCCGATGCCGGCGGAGCCCTGGTGCATCAGGATGTCGGTGTTCGGCAGCGCGAAGCGCTTGCCGGGGGTGCCGGCGGTGAGCAGGAACTGGCCCATGGAGGCCGCCATGCCCATGCCGATGGTGACGACGTCGTTCGGGATGAACTGCATGGTGTCGTAGACCGCCATGCCGGCCGTCACCGAGCCGCCGGGGCTGTTGATGTACAGGAAGATGTCCTTCTCCGGCTCGGCGGCCAGGAGGAGCATCTGCGCGGTGATCTTGTTGGCGATCTCGTCGTCGACCTGCTGGCCGAGGAAGATGATGCGCTCGCCGAGCAGCCGGTTGTAGACATGGTCGCCGAGGCCGCCACCGATGGACGGCTCACCCGCGGCGTAAGGCTTCAGATTCGTCACGTATCCACCTGCTCGTCTCCGACGGCCCCAAGCCGTCTCAGCGTCTTGTTCTGAGGGCAGTGCCCTCGTATTCATGGACCCTAACGCGCAGGTCGGACAACGCCATCCCGGTTCCCGAACTGTTCGCTGGGAGCGCAAGGTAGTTGGAGGGCGCATAAGGCCGTCCCGGTACGTCCACGGGCCCGTACGCACAGCTGTGCGTACGGGCCCGTGGAGCGGGGTCCGCCGGGGGCGGGGGCCCTTACTTGTCCTCGGAGACCTCGGCCTCGCCGGTGACGGCCTCGACGGCCTCGGCGGCGTTCTCGACCTCGTCCTCGTCGTCGGAGAGGTCGACGACCTCGCCGTTGGTGTCGACGACCTTGGCGGCCTCGACGACGACCGCGAGGGCCTTGCCGCGGGCGACCTCGCCGACCAGCATCGGGACCTGGCCCTGCTGGGCCACGGCCTGGGCGAACTGGTCGGGGCTCATGCCGGAGGAGGCGGCACGGCGGAACAGGTGCTCGGTGAGCTCCTCGCGGGAGACGTCGAGCTTCTCCTTGTTGACGAGCTCATCGAGGATGAACTGCGTCTTGATGCCCTTCTCGGCCTGCTCCTTGGTCTCGGCCAGGAACTCTTCCTCGGTCTTGCCCTGGAGCTCCAGGTACTTCGCGAGGTCGAGGCCCATCTGGCCGAGCTGGTGGTGCTCCAGGTTGTGCTTGCGGGTGTTGATCTCGTCCTCGAGGAGCTTCTCGGGCATCGGGACCTCGACCAGCTTGAGGAGCTCGTCGAGGACGCGCTCCTGGGCCTGGGTGGCCTGGTCGAACTGCTTCATGTTCTCGAGGCGCTTGCGGCTGTCGGCCTTGAGCTCGTCGAGGGTGTCGAACTCCGACGCCATCTGCGCGAACTCGTCGTCGAGCTCGGGGAGCTCACGGGCGGCGACGGCGGTGACCTTGACGGTGACCTCCGCGTCCTTGCCCTCGGCGGAGCCGCCCTTCAGCTGCGAGGTGAAGGTGGCCTCGCCACCGGCCTCCAGGCCCTTGACGGCCTCGTCGATGCCGTCGAGCAGCTCGCCGGAACCGATGGTGTACGAGACGTCCGAGGCGACGCCGTCGGGCAGCACCTCGCCGTCGACCTTGGCCTCCAGGTCGATGGTGACGACGTCGCCCTCGGCGGCGGCGCGCTCGACGGTCTTCGTCGAGGCGAAGCGCTCGCGGAGCTGCTCCACGGACTTCTCGACGTCCTCGTCGGTGACCTCGACCGCGTCGACGGTGACCTCGATGCCGGAGTAGTCCGGGATCTCGATCGTCGGGCGGACGTCGACCTCGGCGGTGAAGGCCAGCAGCTCGCCGTCCTTCAGCTCGGTGATGTCGACCTCGGGCTGGCCGAGCGGGTTGACCTCGGCCTCGTTGACGGCCTCGGTGTAGAACTTCGGGAGCGCGTCGTTGACGGCCTCCTCCAGCACGGCGCCGCGGCCGAACCGCTGGTCGATCACGCGAGCAGGGATCTTGCCCTTACGGAAGCCCTTGACCGTGACCTGCTGGTTGATCTTCTTGTACGCCGCGTCGAGGCTGTCCTTGAGCTCCTCGAAGGGCACCTCGACAGTGAGCCGAACCCGGGTCGGGTTCAGGGTCTCCACGGCGCTCTTCACGGTTCGGTCTCCTTGTGGCTGATTCCTGGAATCCGCCGGGGCCGCGTGTGGCGGTTCCGGCGGGTCGGCCCGGTCAGAGAGACACACGGGCACGCAGCTTGCATAGTAACCGCAAGCGGGATGACGCCCACAACGTGATCAAGAGCGCGCGCTCGGCGCGTGATCGTCATGGTCGGGGTGGCGGGATTTGAACCCACGGCCTTCCGCTCCCAAAGCGGACGCGCTACCAAGCTGCGCCACACCCCGTCGGTGCGACACGTAGGGTACATGGACGGGGACTGTGCGGCGCCCCCCGATTTTCGGGGTGTGCGCGAAAGGCCGCCGACCGGCTACCATGCTCCTCGTGCCGCGGTCCTCGTGACCTGCGGCGCGATGCTGTGCGGGTGTAGCTCAATGGTAGAGCACTAGTCTTCCAAACTAGCTACGCGGGTTCGATTCCCGTCACCCGCTCTGAACGAAGAAAACCCCAGGTCACCTGGGGCTTTCTTCGTTCCGGCCTCTGCTTCGCCCCCGCCGGCGCCGACGGGGGCGTCGATCGCTCAGAACTTTATGGAGGCGATCGTCTGCGTTATCGAGTCCAGGAAGCGCTGGATGTCGTCGGCCATGCCGGTGGAGGCCAGGAAGAAGCCGAAGAGGATCGCGACCACGGCCGGGCCGCCCTTGAGGTTCCCCCCGCGGATCAGCACCACCAGGATGATTGCCAACAGCAACACCACAGACAGTGAAATGGCCACAACTGATCACACCCTCGGTCGGTCCGCCTTGCCCACCAGGGAGTCCCCGTCTCGGAACGCCCCCCGCTGTCTCCATCGTGCCATCAACCCCCTTGCCCCCGCTGCCGGGTGACGAATCGTCGAAGGCGGGCATCGCGAGGGGAGAGCATCGCCACATCCGTACAACCAGAGGGCGATTGCGGTGTTCTGCGGCTTTTGCGACACCGCCAACTGTCCCCTTCAGGACCGTTTTCCTCTGTCCTGAGCGCTATGTCCCCCACCCTTTTCGGACAGGGGGCTCACCACTAGCGTCTCGGCAATGTCGTCCACCACTCACCCCGGAACCACCGCTTCCGCCCTTCGGACCGCGTCCGCCCCCAGCACCGGGCGGCGGCGCGACCCGTACTTCGACAACGCGAAGTACCTCGCCGTCCTGCTCGTGGCCGTGGGGCACGTGCTCCCCGTGGTGGTGGAGGGCAGCCGGACGACCAGAGCCCTGTACATGCTGGTGTACGCCTTCCACATGCCGGCTTTCGTCCTGATATCCGGCCACCTCTCGCGGAGCTACACCGGGCGGCCCGACCAGCTCCGCCGGCTGCTCACCGGGGTCGTCGTGCCGTACCTCGTCTTCGAGGTCGCGTACACGCTGCTGATCCGCTGGGGAGCGCAGCCGGAACGGCCGTACAGCCTGCTGCACCCCTCGTACCTGATGTGGTTCCTGATCGCGCTGTTCGTCTGGCGGGTCACCGCCCCCTTCTGGTCGATCATCCGTTGGCCCGTGCCCGTCTCCCTCGGGATCGGGGCGCTGGCGGCGATCACCCCCGGCCTGGACGGCGTCATCGGCATGCAGCGGGTGCTGCAGTTCCTGCCGTTCTTCGTGATCGGGCTGCGCATGCGGCCGGAGCACTTCCGGTTCCTGCGGCGGCGGCCGGTGCGCGTCGTGGCCGCCCTGGTCCTCGTCGGCGCCGTGCCCTTCACGTACTGGGCGACCGCCAGCATCTACATGACCTGGTTCTACCGGACCGTGAGCGCCCAGGAGATGGGCGTGGCCTGGGGCCGGGCCTCGTCAGGGTGGGTGCCCTCTTCGTCTGCGCGCTGATCCTCACGGCGGCCTTCCTCGCGCTGGTGCCCGCGCGGAGGCTCTGGTGCACGGTGCTGGGCTCCGGGACGATCTGCGGCTATCTGCTGCACGGCCTCCTCATCCGGGGCGGGCAGTACTCGGGCTTCTTCGACCGCTGGCCGTCCCTGGGCACGCCGGGCGGCCGGGTCGTCCTGACGGTGACGGCGCTCGTCGTGATGACGCTGCTGTGCACCCCGGTGGTGCACCGGGTCATGAAGCCGTTGACGGAGCCGGAGCTGGCCTGGGCGTTCAGGAAGGACGGGACAGCAGCAGCAGGGCCCGGTCGTCGTTGACGTCCTTGGCGACGGCTTCGATGAGGTGCCAGGCGACGCCCTCGAAGCCTTCGGCGACGCAGCGGTCGGCCTCGCCGGTGAGGCGGTCGATGCCTTCGGCGATGTCCCGGTCGGCGGCCTCGACCAGGCCGTCGGTGAAGAGCATGAGGACGTCGCCGGGGCGCAGGGAGCCCTTGACCGGGTGGAACTCGGCGCCGTCGTAGACGCCGAGGAGGGGGCCTTCGCCGGCCTTCTCCTCCCAGCGGCCGGTGCCCGCGTGGAGCTGGAGGGCGGGCAGGTGGCCGGCCGAGAACAGCTCGTAGTCGCCGGACTCCAGGTCGAGGACGAGGTGGATGGAGGTGGCGAAGCCCTCGTCCCAGTTCTGGCGGAGGAGGTAGCCGTTGGCCGCGGGGAGGAAGCCGTGCGGCGGGAGGGAGCCGAGGAGGCCGCCGAAGGCGCCGGAGAGGAGGAGGGAGCGGGAGGCCGCGTCCATGCCCTTGCCGGAGACGTCGGTGAGGACGACTTCCAGGGTGCGGCCGCCGTGGGTGCGGGCGGCGACGACGAAGTCGCCGGAGAAGGACTGGCCGCCGGCCGGGCGCAGCGCCATCTCGCGGTGCCAGCCCTGGGGAGCCGGGGCAGGGCGCTCTGGACGCGGATGCGTTCGCGCAGGTCGAAGAGCATGGTGCCGCCGCGCCGCCAGGGCACGCCGACCCGGGCCCGGAACTGGGCGATGAGCAGTCCGAAGAGTCCGCAGGCGGCGACGACCAGGACGGTGCCGGGGTGACCCTGGCCGGGCCCCGGGTGTACGGGCCGAGGACGACGGACTCGACGATGAGGGCGCCCGCGCCGCCGCGTACAGGGCGAGCAGGCTGGCCGGGCGCAGCAGCAGGCCGCCGGCCACGATGGGCAGGACGAGCGCGGCGGGCGCGCACCAGACGGGGTCGAAAAGGGTCCCGCACGCGATGGCGGGGATCATCAGGAGGAGTCCGGCGAAGGCGAGCCAGTCCGCGCCGTCGCCGCGGAAGTAGTCGACGGCGGATCTGCGCAGCGTGACGCGGGCCCGGCGCACGCGCCTGCGTGCCCGGGCCGCGTACGTGTTCACTCCGGCGCGCTGTCCCATTGGCCTGGACCCTATCCATCCCGTCGGACATCGTGCAGGGGTACCCGGTGACAATGTGCCTGAAATCGGGTCGCCCTGGACGCGTGGCGCTGATATCGATGGCATATGACGACTGAACTGCGGGTTCTCGACCCGTCGGAGTGGGATCGCTGGTTCGGGGTGCTGGAGCTCGCGTTCGGGGGTGTGCCGGAGGCGCCGGAGGAACGGCTGCTGTGGCGTGATCTGACCGAGTGCGACCGTTCCCTGGGCGTCTGGGACGGCGATCTGTGCGTGGGGACGGCGGGGGCGTTCTCGTTCCGGCTGACTGTGCCGGGCGGGGCCTCGGTCCCGGTGGGCGGGGTGACGATGGTGAGCGTGGCCGGGACGCACCGGCGGCGCGGGATCCTGACCTCGATGATGCGGCGGCAGCTGGACGACCTGCGGGCGGCGGGCGAGTGCCTGGCCGTGCTGACGGCCTCGGAGCCGGAGATCTACGGGCGGTTCGGCTACGGCGTCGGGGCGTACTCGGTGCACGCGAGGATCGACACGACCCGGGTGCGGCTGACGGTGCCGGAGGGCACGGACGGGGTCTCCCTGCGGCTGGCCGGCCTGGCGGAGTCCTCGGCGGTGTGCGAGGCGGTGTACGCGCGGCGGGTGCCGGGGCGGCCGGGATGCTCGCGCGGCGGCCGGGGTGGGAGCGGCTGCCGCTGCTCGACCCGGTGGGCGAGCGGGAGGCGCGTCGCCGCGGCAGTGCGTGCTGGCGGAGCGGGACGGGGAGGTGGTGGGCTTCGCGCACTACGCGATCAAGCCGGAGTGGTCGCACGCGGGCTCCGGCGGGACCGTGCACGTGCACGAGCTGTTCGGGCTCGATCCGCTGGCCGAGGCGGCGCTGTGGCGGTTCCTCTGCTCGGTGGACCTGACCTCGTCGGTACGGTTCCGCAGCCGGCCCGTGGACGACGGCTGGCAGCACCTGGTGAGCGACGTGCGGCGGTGCGAGCCGACGGTCCGGGACGGGCTGCACGTGCGGCTCGTGGAGGTGGGCGCGGCGCTGGAGGCGCGGACGTACCAGGCGCCGGTGGACGTGGTCTTCGAGGTCGCGGACGCGTTCTGTCCCTGGAACGAGGGGCGGTGGCGGTTGACCGGGGACGCGAAGGGCGCGGTGTGCGTGCGGACGTCCGATCCCGCGGATCTCTCGCTGTCCGTGCGGGAGTTGGGTGCCGCCTATCTGGGCGGGACCTCGTTGGTGTCGCTGGCCTCGGCGGGGCGGGTGCGGGAGCTGCGGGAGGGCGCGCTGGTGGAGGCGTCCGTGGCCTTCGGGTCGCCCGTGGCGCCGTGGCTGCCGCACGGGTTCTAGGGACGGGCGCGGGGGAGCGGGCGGAGCCGCTCCTAGCGCTGCTGGCAGCTCGGGCACCAGAAGAGGTTGCGGGCTGCCAGGTCCGCCGTGCGGATCTCGGTGCCGCAGATGTGGCAGGGCCGGTTCGCGCGGCGGTAGACGTAGACCTCGCCGCCGTGGTCGTCGACGCGGGGCGGGCGGCCCATGGCCTCGGGGGTGTGTTCGGGGCGGACGGTGTCGATGCGGTTGAGGCGGACGCCCTCGCGCATGAGGGCCGCGAGGTCCCGCCAGATCGCGTCCCACTCCCCCGCCGTGAGGTCCTTGCCCGCGCGGTAGGGGTCGATGCCGTGCCGGAAGAGGACCTCGGCGCGGTAGACGTTGCCGACGCCCGCGATGACCTTCTGGTCCATGAGGAGGGCGGCGATCGTGGTGCGGGACCTGGAGACGCGGCGCCAGGCCCTGTCGGGGTCGTCGTCCTCGCGGAGCGGGTCGGGGCCGAGGCGGTCGTGTACCGCCCGCTTCTCGGCGTCCGTGATCAGGGCGCAGGTGGTGGGGCCGCGCAGGTCGACGTAGCCCTCGGGGTTCGCGAGGCGGAGGCGGACGGTGTCCGTGGGCGGCGGGGCGGGGGCGTCGCCGAAGTTCACCTTGCCGAAGAGGCCCAGGTGGATGTGGATCCATTCCTCGCCGGGGAAGCCCAGGAAGAGGTGCTTCCCGTGTGCTTCCGTCGTCTCCAGGGTCGCGCCGTCGAGCAGGGCCGCCGAGTCGGCGAACTTGCCCTGGGGGCTGGAGACGCGCACGGGCCGGCCGCCGAACCGCTCGCGGTGGTCGGCGGCCAGCCGGTGGATGGTGTGCCCCTCGGGCATCAGGCGGTCGGCTCCTGCGGGTGGTGCGCGGGGATCGGCGGGAGCTCACCGGTGGTCTCGTACTTCGACAGCATGTCGATGCGGCGGGTGTGGCGCTCGTCACCCGAGTACGGGGTGTTCAGGAAGATCTCGACGAACTTGGTCGCCTCTTCCCGGGTGTGCATCCGGCCGCCGACGGAGATCACGTTGGCGTTGTTGTGCTCGCGGCCGAGGGCGGCGGTCTGCTCGCTCCAGGCGAGGGCGGCGCGCACCCCCTTCACCTTGTTCGCGGCGATCTGCTCGCCGTTGCCGGAGCCGCCGATGACGATGCCCAGGCTGTCCGGGTCCGCGGCCGTCTTCTCGGCGGCGCGCAGGCAGAACGGCGGGTAGTCGTCGAGGGCGTCGTAGATGTGGGGACCGCAGTCGACGGGCTCGTGGCCGTGGGCCTTGAGCCACTCGACGAGGTGGTTCTTTAGTTCAAAGCCGGCGTGGTCGGAACCGATATAGACGCGCATGATGCCGAGTGTGGCACGTCAGGGCGCGGGTAGCAGGCAGCGGGGTCGGGAGCTTCACCCGGCCTGGTACGGACCTTCGACTCTCGCGCGGTCGCCGTACGACGATCCGGAATGAGGTCTTCCGATCATCCCTGTTCCCGGGGTTCAATGCTTGGGCTCGCGATCCGGGCACCCCCCACACACGAGGAAGCGTCGATGAACACGCAACCGACCCTGACGCAGGACGGCCAGGAGACCGACATCACCGGCCCCTCGCACTCCTCCGACGGCCTCAAGGCCGGGCTCAAGAACCGCCACCTGTCGATGATCGCGATCGGCGGCGTCATCGGCGCCGGTCTCTTCGTCGGCTCCGGCTCCGGCATCGCCGCGGCCGGTCCCGCGATCCTCCTCTCGTACGCTCTCGTCGGCGCCATGGTCGTCTTCGTGATGCGGATGCTGGGCGAGATGGCCGCCGCCCGGCCGTCCTCCGGCTCCTTCTCCGCCTATGCCGACCGGGCCCTGGGCCGCTGGGCGGGTTTCAGCATCGGCTGGCTGTACTGGTTCTTCTGGGTCGTCGTCCTCGCCGTCGAGGCGACCGCGGGCGCCAAGATCCTGGAGAGCTGGGTCCCGGCCGTGCCGCAGTGGGGCTGGGCGCTCATCGTGATGGTGGTGCTGACCGCGACCAACCTGGGCTCCGTCGCCTCGTACGGGGAGTTCGAGTTCTGGTTCGCCGGCATCAAGGTCGTCGCCATCGGCGCCTTCGTCGTCATCGGCCTGCTCGCGGTCTTCGGGGTGCTCCCCGGCTCGGACAACCCGGGCGCCGGATTCGCGCACCTCACCGACAGCGGGGGCTTCTTCCCGATGGGCGCGGGCGCGGTCCTCACCGGTGTGCTGATGGTCGTCTTCTCGTTCATGGGCAGCGAGATCGTCACGCTCGCCGCCGGTGAGTCCGAGAACCCGCAGAAGGCGGTCACCAAGGCCACCAACAGCGTGATCTGGCGGATCGGCGTCTTCTACCTGGGTTCGATCTTCGTCGTCCTGACGCTGCTGCCGTGGAACGACAAGTCGATCGTCGAGAAGGGCTCGTACGTCGCCGCCCTCGACTCCATCGGCATCGCGCACGCCGGCCAGATCATGAACGTGATCGTCCTGACGGCCGTCCTGTCCTGCCTGAACTCGGGCCTCTACACGGCCTCCCGCATGGCCTTCTCGCTCGGGCGGCGCGGCGACGCGCCGAAGGCCTTCGCCAAGGTCAACAAGCGGGGCGTGCCGACGGCCGCGATCCTCGGCTCGGTCGTCTTCGGCTTCGTCGCGGTCTTCTTCAACTACAAGTGGCCGGACACCGTCTTCGCCTTCCTGCTGAACTCCTCCGGCGCCGTCGCGCTCTTCGTCTGGCTGGTCATCTGCGTGACCCAGCTGCGGATGCGCGGCATCATCCTGCGCGAGTCGCCGGAGAAGCTCGTCGTGCGGATGTGGCTCTTCCCGTACCTGACCTGGGCGACCATCGCCATGATCGTCGCCGTCCTCGGCTACATGGTCTACGACGGCGGCAGCAACCGCGAGCAGGTCGTGCTGTCCCTGCTCGTGGCCGCGCTGGTGATCGCGATCGCGCTGGTCCGCCAGCGGCTCGGCAAGAACGCCCCCGCCGAGGAGCTGGAGCGGGTGTAGCTCCCCGAGGCGTACGAAAGGGCCCTGCCGCTCCCCCGAGCGGCAGGGCCCTTCGCCGTACGGCCCCGGGGTCAGCCCTTGCGGCCGACGAGCTTCCAGGCGGCCGGGAGGGCGCCCATGGCGAGCGCGGCCTTGAGGGCGTCGCCGATGAGGAAGGGACGAGGCCGGCGGCGACGGCCTGGCCGAGGGTCATGCCGGTGGCGAGGGCCAGGTAGGCACGCCGACCGCGTAGATGATCGCGGAGCCCAGCACCATCGCGCCGGCGGTGCGCGGCACCGAGCGGTCGGCGCCGCGGCGGGCGAGGGCGCCGACGACGGTCGAGGCGAGGAGCATGCCGAGGATGTAGCCGAAGGACGGCATCGCGTAGCCGGAGGAGGCCTGCGCGAACCACGGGACGCCCGCCATGCCCGCGACCGCGTACAGGGCGAGGGCGAGGAAGCGCGGCGGGCGCCGAGCGCGGTGCCGACGAGCAGGGCGGCGAAGGTCTGGCCGGAGACCGGGACCGGGGAGCCGGGGACCGGGACCGAGATCTGCGCGGCGAGACCGGTGAGGGCGGCGCCGCCGACGACCAGGGCGATGTCGCGGGCGCGGCTCGCCGGGATGAGGTCGGCGAGGACGGTGCCCGCCCGGAGGGAGCGGACGGGGGCGGCGGCGGTGCTCATCGGTACTCCGCGGGGGTGAGGGTGGAAAGGACAGGTTGACGCTATGCCAGGAGTGAGCGTCCGATCACCGTCAGCCGCCGACAAAGCGACGGGCGAGCGCTTCGTGGAGACCACACAAAGCCCGCCGCTCACACCTCTCCCCGCGTGACGCTTGTCACTGGGAACTCGTATGCACAGGTCCCTTTTGCGCCGAGGGAGGTTCACTGGAGAGACTGTGGAGTCTCCATAAATCGTCAGAGAGCAAGAGCCCCACATGCACGACCCCTCACCGCCGAACCGGAGCCCCTCTCCCACGGTCTGAAGCAGCGTCACCTGACGATGCTGGGGCTCGGCGGGGTGATCGGCGCCGGGCTCTTCGTGGGTTCGGGCGCCGGCATCGCCGTCGCCGGGCCCGGCATCGTCGTCTCGTACCTGATCGCCGGCGCGCTCGCGATGCTGATCATGCGGATGCTCGGCGAGATGTCGGCGGCGATGCCCGCCTCCGGGGCGTTCTCGGTGCACGCGGAGCGGGCGCTCGGCCGCTGGGCGGGGTTCTCGGTGGGCTGGCTGTACTGGTTCCTGCTGGTCGTGGTCCTCGCCGTGGAGGCGACGGGCGCGGCGCGGATCGCGCACGGCTGGGTGCCGGGGGTGCCGCAGTGGGGCTGGGTGCTCGTCTTCATGGTCGTGTTCACCCTGGCCAACCTGGCGGCGGTGAAGAACTTCGGCGAGTTCGAGTTCTGGTTCGCCTCGCTCAAGGTCGGCGCGATCGTCCTCTTCCTGGTGCTCGGTGTGCTCGCGATCACGGGCCGGCTGCCCGACACCGATCCCGTGGGCCTCGCGAACCTGACGGGGCAGGGCGGTTTCCTGCCCAACGGCTGGTCGGGGGTGGTCTCCGGGGTCCTCGCCGTCGTCTTCGCCTTCGGCGGTCTGGAGGTCGTCACGATCGCGGCGGCCGAGTCGGACGACCCGGCGCGGAACGTGGCGCGGGCGGTGCGCAGCGCGGTCTGGCGGATCCTGCTCTTCTACGTGGGCTCGATGCTGGTGATCGTGACCCTGCTGCCGTGGACCTCGATGAAGCCGGGCGAGTCGCCGTACGTGGCGGTCCTGGACGCGATCGGGGTGCCGGCGGCGGGTCAGATCATGAACGTGGTGGTGTTCGTGGCGCTGCTCTCGGCGCTCAACGCGAACCTGTACGGCTCCTCCCGGATGGTGTTCTCGCTCGCGGAGCGCGGGGAGGCGCCCAAGGGGCTCCTGAAGATCGCGGGCGGCGGGGTGCCGCGCCGGGCGGTGCTCGCCTCGGTGGCCTTCGGTTTCGTCTCGGTCCTGCTCAATCTGAAGTGGCCGGACTCGGTCTTCCTCTACATGCTCAACGCCGTCGGGGCGGTGCTCCTCTTCGTCTGGGCGCTGATCGCGGTCTCGCAGCTGCGGCTGCGGCGCCGGATCGAGCGGGAGGCGCCGGAGACGCTGACGCTGCGGATGTGGGGCTTCCCGTGGCTGACCTGGGTGGCGCTCGCCGCGATGGGCGCGGTGCTCGTCCTGATGCTGCTCGACGACGGGGCGCGGCCGCAGGTGCTGTGGTCGGCGGGGGCGACCGGGGCGGTCCTCCTGGTGGCGTGGGTGAGGGAACTGCGCACGAACCGGAATTGATCCTTCACAATGTGTGAGGCCCGTGCCCGTATAGCGGACTCCTGTTCCCTCTGAGCGGGGCACCCGCCCAGACTGTGGGCTCCCTCCCCCGTCTCGGCTAGTGAACAGAGCTCTCTCATGTCTCGGACCACCGCGCCCGCGCCGGCCGACCGCAAGGACGGCGCGCCCGCCCCCGCTGAGGGCCTCGCGCACGGCCTCAAGCAGCGCCACCTCTCGATGATCGCCCTCGGCGGCGTCATCGGGGCCGGGCTCTTCGTCGGCTCCGGCGCCGGCATCGCCGCCGCCGGTCCCTCGATCGTGATCGCCTACGCCCTCTCCGGTGTCCTCGTGATGCTGGTGATGCGGATGCTCGGCGAGATGTCGGCCGCGAACCCGGCCTCCGGCTCCTTCTCGGTCCACGCGGAGCGCGCCTTCGGCTCCTGGGCGGGCTTCACCTCGGGCTGGGCCTTCTGGTTCCTGCTCTGCGTGGCCGTCGGCCTGGAGGGCATCGGCGCCGCGAAGATCATGACCGGCTGGTTCCCCGGCAGCCCCGAGTGGGCCTGGGTCGCGCTCTTCATGCTGGTCTTCTGCGCCACCAACCTGGCGGCCGTGAAGAACTTCGGCGAGTTCGAGTTCTGGTTCGCGGCGCTCAAGGTCGGCGCGATCGTCCTCTTCCTCGGCATCGGCGTCCTCGCGATCCTCGGCCTCCTGCCCGGCACGGACGCCCCCGGCACCACGAACCTCAACGGCGCCGGCGGCTTCTTCCCGCACGGCTCCGAGGGCCTCATCGTGGGCCTGCTCGCCTCCGTCTTCGCCTACGGCGGCCTGGAGACGGTCACCATCGCGGCGGCCGAGTCCGAGCACCCGGTCCAGGGCGTCGCCAAGGCCGTCCGCACGGCGATGTGGCGGATCGCGCTCTTCTACGTCGGCTCGATGGCGGTCATCGTCACCCTCCTGCCCTGGGACGACGAGGCGGTCGTCGAGAAGGGCCCGTACGTCGCCGCCCTCGACCACCTGGGCATCCCGGCGGCCGGCCAGATCATGAACGTGGTCGTGCTCGTCGCCCTGCTCTCGGCGATGAACGCCAACGTCTACGGCGCCTCCCGGATGGCCGGCTCGCTGGTCGCGCGCGGCCAGGGCCCGAAGGCGCTCGGCCGGCTGTACGGCGGGGTCCCCGCCCGGCCGTGCTGGTCTCCTCCGTCTTCGGCTTCGGCTGCGTGCTGCTGAGCTACTGGTCGCCGGACAAGGCCTTCATCTGGCTGCTCAACACCATCGGCGCGATCATCCTGGTCGTCTGGTTCTTCATCGCCGCCGCCCAGCTGAGGCTGCGCCGCCGCACCGAGCGCGAGGCGCCGGAGAAGCTGGTCGTGAAGATGTGGGCCTTCCCGGTGCTGACCTGGGTGGCACTGGCCGGCATGGCGGCGGTCTTCGTCCTGATGGCCCGCGAGGAGGGCACCCGCGTCCAGCTGTACTCGACGGGCGGCCTGACCCTGCTGCTCGCCGTCGTCGGCTTCGTCCGCCAGAAGGCGGCGGCCGGCCGGGCCTCCTGACCCCTCCCCGCGTACGACACGACCCCCGGACCGCCGCTCGGTCCGGGGGTCTCGTCATGCCCGGCGGACGGGACCTAGGACGAAGGGCTGATCAACTTCTCCCGCACCTACTGCTAACCTGCACTTGCATAGAGGTTGCAATAAGCCGTCGAAGGGCTCGGGCACATGGCGATCTACACACTTCCGGAGCTGCCGTACGACTACGCGGCGCTGGAGCCGGTGATCAATCCGCAGATCATCGAGCTGCACCACGACAAGCACCACGCCGCGTACGTGAAGGGGGCGAACGACACCCTGGAGCAGCTGGAAGAGGCGCGCGACAAGGACCAGTGGGGTGCGGTCAACGGCCTGGAGAAGAACCTCGCGTTCCACCTCTCCGGCCACATCCTCCACTCCATCTACTGGAACAACATGAACAGCCCGAAGGACGGGGGCGGCGGCGAGCCGCTGGCCGCCGACGGCGTCGGTGACCTCGCGGACGCGATCACCGAGTCCTTCGGCTCCTTCGCCAAGTTCAAGGCCCAGCTGACCAAGGCCTCCGCGACCACCCAGGGCTCCGGCTGGGGCGTCCTCGCGTACGAGCCGGTCAGCGGCCGCCTCATCGTCGAGCAGGTCTACGACCACCAGGGCAACGTCGGCCAGGGCTCCGTCCCGATCCTGGTCTTCGACGCCTGGGAGCACGCCTTCTACCTGCAGTACAAGAACCAGAAGGTCGACTTCATCGAGGCCATGTGGCAGGTCGTCAACTGGCAGGACGTGCACAAGCGCTACCTGTCGGCCAAGGCCAGCGTCCCGCTGATCTCGTTCTGACCCCGCGCTCCTGCTCGTGATCGTCTTCTCAACCTTCACCGGGCGGGTGGAAAAGAGGACGGCCCCCGCGATGACGTGAATCGCGGGGGCCGTCTGCCGTGTGCGGACTACTCGAAGCTGGGCGCCGCCGTGCGCGTGCGCTTGATCTCGTAGAAGCCCGGCGTCGACGCCACGAGCAGCGTGCCGTCCCACAGCCGGGCCGCCGCCTCGCCGCGCGGGGCCGGGGTGACGACCGGCCCGAAGAAGGCGACCTCCTCGCCCGTCGGGCCCGGCACCGAGATGACCGGGGTGCCGACGTCCTGGCCGACCTTGTCTATGCCCTCCTTGTGGGAGGCGCGCAGCTCGGCGTCGTAGGTGTCCTTGACGGCGAAGTCCACCAGGTCCGCGGGCAGGCCCGCGTCGGCCAGGGCGCCGACGATCGCCTCGCGGGTCGGGCCCTCGCCGTTGTTGTGGATGCGGGTGCCGAGCGCCGTGTAGAGCTTGCCGACGACCTCGTCGCCGTGCAGCTGCTGGGCGGCGATCACCACGCGGACCGGGCCCCAGGCCTGGGTCTCCATCATCTCGCGGTACTCGGCGGGGACCTCGTCGAGCCGGTGCTCGTTGAGCACGGCCAGGCTCATGACCTTCCAGCGCACGTCGACCGGGCGGACCCGCTCCACCTCCAGCATCCAGCGGGAGGTCATCCAGGCCCACGGGCACAGCGGGTCGAAGTAGAAGTCGGCGATGGTCCTGCTCTCGGACATGTCTCTCCTCGGTGAGGCCTCGTGAAAGAAGAAGGTGGTGCGCCGAAAGGAGCCAACCCGAGGACGCGCGGACGCATTCCCGTGTCCCGGGTGACAGTCGCACATGGGAGGATCGGTGCTGTTTCGAACGCGCCACGAAGGAGTGACCGTGCCCGGTGAGAATCTGTCCCGCGACGAGGCCCACGAGCGGGCCGCGCTGCTGTCCGTCGACGGGTACGAGGTCGTCCTCGACCTGCGGTCGGCGGTCGGCGACTCCGACGAGCCGGTGCGCACCTTCCGCTCGGTGACGACGATCCGGTTCCGCCGCACGGGGACGGGCGACGCCACCTTCGCGGACCTGATCGCCCCCTCGGTGAACGCGGTCACCCTCAACGGCCGCTCCCTCGACCCGGCCGTCGTCTTCGACGGCGCGCGGATCGCGCTCGACGGCCTCGCCGACGAGAACACCCTCGTGGTGGACGCCCAGTGCGCCTACAGCCGGACCGGCGAGGGCATGCACCGCTTCGTCGACCCGGAGGACGGCGAGGTCTACCTCTACACGCAGTACGAGCCGGCCGACGCCCGCCGGGTGTACGCCAACTTCGAGCAGCCCGACCTCAAGGCCCCGTACCGCTTCTCCGTGACCGCGCCGGAGGGCTGGACGGTCTGGTCGAACGGCGCCGGGGAGCAGGACGCCGAGGGCGTGTGGCGGTTCGCGGAGACGGCGCCGATCTCCACGTACATCACCTGTGTCGTGGCCGGTCCGTACCACTACGTGACCGACAGCTACACCCGTGGCGAGCTGGAGATCCCGCTCGGCGCGATGTGCCGGAAGTCGCTGGCGAAGCACTTCGACGCGGACGACGTCTTCCTGGTCACCAAGCAGGGCTTCGACTTCTTCCACGACAACTTCGACTACCCGTACCCCTTCGGGAAGTACGACCAGGCCTTCGTCCCCGAGTACAACCTCGGCGCGATGGAGAACCCGGGCATGGTGACCTTCCGCGAGGAGTACATCTACCGGGGCAAGGTCACCCGGGCCGCGTACGAGGCGCGGGCCAACGTCATCCTGCACGAGATGGCGCACATGTGGTTCGGCGACCTGGTCACCATGGTGTGGTGGGACGACCTGTGGCTGAAGGAGTCCTTCGCGGACTTCATGGGCTCCTTCGCGAACGCCGAGGCGACCCGCTTCACCAACAGCTGGGTGACCTTCGCCAACAACCGCAAGGCCTGGGCGTACCGCGCCGACCAGCTGCCGTCCACGCACCCGATCACGGCCGACATCCGTGACCTGGAGGACGCCAAGCTCAACTTCGACGGCATCACGTACGCCAAGGGCGCCTCGGTCCTCAAGCAGCTCGTCGCGTACGCCGGGCGGGACGCCTTCCTGGAGGGCGCGCGCCGCTACTTCAAGCGCCACGCCTACGGGAACACGCGCCTGGGCGACCTGCTGTCGGTCCTGGAGGAGACCTCCGGGCGGGACATGAAGGCCTGGGCGAAGTCCTGGCTCCAGACCTCCGGCGTCAACAGCCTGACCCCGGCCGTCACCTACGACGCGGAGGGCCGGATCACCGAGCTCGCCGTCCTCCAGGAGGGCGACGAGCCGCGTCCCCACCGGGCGGCCGTCGGCCTCTACCGGCTCTCGGACGGGGAGCTCGTGCGGTACGCGCGGGCCGAGGCCGACATCACCGGCGCCCGGACCGTCGTCACCGAGCTCGCGGGCCGGGAGAGGCCCGACCTGGTGCTCGTCAACGACGACGACCTCACCTACTGCAAGATCCGCTTCGACGAGGGCTCGCTCGCGACCCTGCGGGCGCACCTCGGCGACATCACCGACCCGCTGGCCCGCGCCCTGTGCTGGTCGGCGCTGTGGAACCTGACCCGCGACGGGCTGATGCCCGCCCGGGACTTCGTCGCCGTCGCCCTCGCCTTCGCGGGCCGGGAGACCGACATCGGCGTCCTCCAGATGGTGCACACCTGGGCGAAGTCGGCCGTCACCCTGTACGCGGCGCCCGCGTGGCGCGAGGAGGGCGGGCGGCTGCTCGCCGAGGGCGGCCTGCGCGAGCTGCGGCTCGCCGAGCCGGGCAGCGAGCACCAGCTGACCTGGGCGCGGTTCTTCGCCTCGACGGCCTCCACCGAGGCCGACTTCCAGCTCCTGGAGGGGCTGCTCGACGGCACGGCGAAGATCGACGGCCTCGACGTCGACCAGGAGCTGCGCTGGGCGCTGCTCTCCCGCTGGCCTCGCACGGCCGCGCGGACGAGGCCCGGATCGGCGAGGAGCTGGCCCGGGACGACACGGCCACCGGCAAGCGCCACCAGACCCGGCTGCTCGCCTCGCGGCCCTCGGCGGCGGTCAAGGCGCAGGCCTGGGCGCAGGTCGTCGAGGCGGACACCCTGTCGAACGCGCTGGTCGAGGCGACCATCGCGGGCTTCGTCCAGCCCTCGCAGCGCGAGCTGATCGCGCCGTACGCGGAGAAGTACTTCGCGGCGATCGAGCGGGTGTGGGACGAGCGGTCGATCCAGATCGGCATCCACGTGGTCCGGGGCCTGTTCCCGGGGCTCCAGGACCGTCCGGAGACGCTGGCCGCGACGGACGCCTGGCTGTCGGAGCACGCGTCGGCCGCGCCGGCCCTGCGCCGCCTCGTCCTGGAGGCCCGCGACGACCTGGCGCGGGCCCTGCGGGCGCAGGAGTGCGACGGCCCGGCCTCGTGAGTCCTGGCCGATGGGGGCCGCGGTCCGCGGCCCCCATCGGCAGTCGAACGTGCGTACTTTAGGGCGGTGTTGTCCCTGAATGTCGACGGGTGTGTAACAGGGGTTAGGGGAGCCTTCGGAAGCGGAAGACCCCCGGCATGAACCACAACACCCCCATCACCCCCGCCCCCTCCCCCTCTCCTCCCGCACCGGCCGCGCGCAACGCCTCGCCTCCGCCGACCAGTTGAGGGCGCAGGGCGTCCCCGCCGCCGAGGTCGCCGCCCAGTGCCGGCCCGGCGGCTGGCAGCAGCTGCTCCCGGCGTCTTCCTGCTCCACCCCGGGCCGCCCACCAGCGAGGACCGGCTGCGGGCCGCGCTGCTCTACGCCCGCAGGACCGGGGCCGTGCCCCAGCAGGGCCCGGACGCGATGATCACCGGCCTCGCGGCGCTGACCCTGCACCGCTTCTCCTCCGCTCCCCGCTGACCGCCCTGGAGCGCATCGACGTGCTGGTGCCGCGCACCCGGCGGCTGCGCTCGACCGGCTGGGTGCGGGTGGTGCGCGCCCGAGTCGCCGGAGCCGGTGGAGCTCACGGGCCTCCCCGTCGCCCGGTCGCCCGCGCCGTCGCCGACGCGGTGTCGGGCCTCCCGGACGCGGAGACGGTGCGCCGGCTGCTCACCGAGGCCGTGCGCGGCGGCCACTGCGAACCGGGCGCGGTCGTGAGGGAGTTGAGCCGGGCCCGGCTGCTGTCCCGGCCGCACGTGGTGGACGCGGTGGACTCGCTGCTCGCCGAGGGGCGCGCCCGCTCCGAGCAGCGTCTCTACGAGATGGTGCGGGAGTTCGCGCTGCCGGACCCGCTGTGGAACGTGGACCTGCGGCTGCCGGGCGGCCCGCACCTGGGCGGGTGGACGCCTACTGGCCGGACCAGGCGGTGGCCGTGGAGCTGGACACCCGGGCGCCCCGGCAGGACGACGACGAGCTGTGGACCGAGTACACCCGCAAGCGGGAGCACCTGGAGCGGCTCGGCATCACGGTCGTCCACCTGACCCCGCGCAAGCTGCGCGAGGCGATGGACCAGCAGGCCACCGTGGTCCGTACGGCCCTGATGGCCGCGCCGGACCGGCACCCCGCCGCGTACGTCGTCGTCCTGCCCAGGTGAGGGCCTACTCCTTCGGGGCGGTCCCGCAGAACTCGGCCTCGATCACCTTCTGGGTGTCGCCCGTCCAGTCGGCGTTGAAGTTGCCGGCGAGGGAGTGCCCGCCGTCGCGGGTGACCTGGGCGAACGAGGAGGAGCCGTGGATGCCGCCGCCGTGGCCCCAGACCTCCACCCCGCAGCTCAGCTTGTCCTTCATCAGCCCGAGGCCGTAGCTCACGGTCGGGGAGATCGGGACGGTGGTCGTCATCTCGTTCAGACCCTCCTTCGTGAGGAGCCGGCCCTTGAGGAGGGCCGTGTAGAAGGTCTGGAGGTCACGGGAGTCGGAGATGATCTCGCCCGCCGCGCCCGCGATGCTCGGGTTGAGCGCGGAGACGTCGTGGACGGGGGCGTTCACGCCCGCCTGGAGCTTGGAGTAGGCCGGGCTGCTGGGCTGCGGCATGGCCGAGCGGGTCCCGGGGACGGTGGTGGCGCGGAGCTTGAGCGGCTTGATGATCCGGTTCTCGACGGCCTTGCCGTACGGGCGGCCGGTGACCTTCTCGATCACCATGCCGGCGAGGACGAAGTTGGTGTTGGAGTAGTTCCAGGAGGTGCCGGGGCGAAGTCCGGCTGGTGGGCCATGGCGACGGAGACCAGCTGCTGCGGGGTCCAGGTGTCGTAGCGGTGCCGCAGGAAGTCCGGGCCGAAGACCTTCGCCTGGAAGCCGGGGTCGCTGGTGTAGCTGTAGATGCCGCTGGTGTGGTTGAGCAGCTGGCGGACGGTGATCTCGCTGCCGTCGTGGCCGTTGCCCCGGACGACGCCGGGGAGCCACTTCTCGACCGGGTCGTCGAGGTCGATGCGGCCCTCCGCCTGGAGCTGGAGGAGGACGGTGGCGGTGAAGGTCTTGGTGATGGAGCCGACGCGGAAGCGGTCGTCGCCGTTGCGCTCGCCGGCGGTGCCGGTCCAGCGGTCCCGGCCGTCGCGGGCCTGGGCCACGGCACCGGGGACGCCGTCGGCGACGGCCGTGTCCAGGGCCTGCTGGGTGGCCGCGTGGCCCTTGTGCCGCGCCGGTGCCGCGAGGGCGGGGGTGGCGAGGGCGGTGGCGGCGAGACCTGCCACCAGGGTGGCGGCGACGACGGTACGGGCGGTGGTGCGTGCGGCTGACATGCGGGCTCCCTGACATGCGGACGTGATCGGTGGCGATCCGGTCCGGCTCGGTCGTGCTCGGTCACGGGAGGGGACTTCACGGTCCGGGAGGCGGGTTGAGAGCGATCTTGACGGTTGAGCGCTTTTCAGCCGTTCGCCGGGTTCGTGAGGCGGGAGCGGCCCACCGGGGGCCTCTCGCGCCACAGGTCGAGGCCGATGTCGACGAGTTCGACCCGGGTGAGGGAGGGCACGGTGTCGAGCGGGTGCCAGGCGGCGAGGTCCGTGGAGCCGCCGGTCTCGTGGCGCAGCGCACCCCCGGTGACCTGCGCTTCGTAGATGATCCGCAGGCCCTGCCAGTCGCCGGGCGCGGCGAGCCGGCGGAGCCAGGAGCGCCGGATGGAGTCGATGCCGAGGAGGGCGGTGGGCTCGGTCAGGTACCCCGTCTCCTCCTCGACCTCGCGGACGACGGTGTGGACGGGCTCCTCGCCGTGGTCCATGCCGCCGCCCGGCAGAGTCCACCGCTTGGTCCCGTCCTTCGCCACCCAGCGGGCGAGGAGCACCTCGCCGTCCCGGACGCACACGGCGTAGGCCGCCACCCGCAACTCCTGCTGCATGAACCGAGGTTAGAGCCAGTACGCGGGATACGTCCGCCCCGTGGCACGGGCGGCCGCCGGGCCGGCGGCGACCAGGAGCGCCGAGGCGAGCGCGAGAAGGCCGAGAAACGACCAGAAGGGCGGGTCCTGGAGGGCGACGATCACGGCCGTGGCGCGGCGGGCGAGTGCGGGGTGCGGGCCGTCGTCATCACGCCGAGCGCCAGACCGCCCGCGACGGCCGCGGACCACGGGCCCGGTCCCGCGACGGTCAGCACCGCGAATCCGGTGAGGGCGGAGAGCAGTTGGCCGCCGATGACCGAGCGGGGCTGGGAGAGCGGGAGGTCGGGGGCGCCCGCCACGAGGGCCATGCTGGCGGCGAGGGGCGGGATGAGGAGGGGCTGGTGGAGGAGGGTGCCCGCCGCGACCAGGAGGAGGAGGGCGGTGACGGCGGCGGCGGTGGAGAGCAGGACGGTACGGGGGCGGGGGCGGGCGGGCGGGGCGGTGGCGGTCGTCAACGGGGCCTCCGGGGGCGCGGGGTGGTCAGGGCGTCGGCGGGTTCGCCGGGGAGTACTCCGGGGTGACCAGCGCAGGGGCTGCCGGACGGGTTTTCGATCGTGTGGTCGACGCGGAAGCGGGTCACGCGGTCCCCGGGGCCGTACGCGGTGCGGGCGCGGCCGCTGAGCTGGAGGGTGCGGCCCGTCTCCCAGTCGAGGAAGAGGAGTCCGGCGCGGCCGTCCGACTCCAGGTTGCCCAGGGTCAGGAACATCGCGTTGCCCGGGTAGTCGCGCCAGCTGAGCTCTCCGGGCGCGTCGACCCGGACGAAGCCGGGGTTGCCGCCGCGGTGGCTCGTGTCGAGGCCGTCGGGGGCGGCGGTGGCGATGAAGAAGGTGTCGGCGGACCGGATCCGGCGGATCTGGTCGGGGGTGAGCTCCTCGCCGTGCCGTACGGCACCGGCCTCGGGACCGGCGGGCCCGGAGCCGTACCACTCCCTCTTCTGGAGGTACTTCGGGCAGTTGGAGAAGACCTGCTCGGCCTCGATCGTGAAGCCGCGCGCACTGGTCCGGGCGGTGCCGTTGAGGCGCATGCGGCGGCGGGTGCGGGGTCGAGGGCGAGGGTGCCGACGGGGCGCCGTCGGGCACGCCCCGGGGAGGGCGGCGGCGACGGAGACCGTGTGGGGCCGGTGGCCCGGACGAAGCCCAGGGCACCGGTGAGCAGGGTGGACCAGACGCGGCCCCGGTCGTCCGCCGCGCCGATCACCAGCATCGGCTGGTCCTCCAGGAAGGCGGCGGCGACGGGGCGGATGCCGTCGGTGATGGAGCGGCCCACGTGGTCGGCGAGGTGCTGGACGCCGACGCGGTCCTGGACCGCGCGGGAGCCGGGGTGGTAGGCGGTGTTCACGGGGACCTCCGGGTGGGTGCGGGGGGCCAGGGGCCCGGACGCTCTAGAAGAAGCCGCAGGTGGGGGCCGTCTCCGACGGGGCCTGGGCGCCTTCCGCGCCCTTCGGGACCGAGATCTCCAGGCGGGTGCCGTCGGGGTCGTGGAAGAAGATGCCGCCGGAGGCCGCGCCCTCGCGGTGGGCGACGACGCCCTCGTAGGCGAAGGTGGCGCCGCGGGCGGTGAGCGCGGCTTCGGCGGCGCGGACGTGGTCGAGGGACTCGGCCTCGAAGGCGAGGTGGTGCAGGCCGGGCCGGCCGGAGTCGTAGGTGCCCTCGGACTGCTGCCAGAGGGTGAGGACCAGGCGGCCGTCCTGGCCGAGGAAGGCGTAGCGGCTGTCCCGCTCCGCGCCCTCGCCGAGGACCTCGAAGCCGAGGACGTCGGCGTAGAAGCCGAGCGAGCGGGTCAGGTCGGTGACGTTGATGCCGACGTGGTGGGTGGTGAGCGTGCCGATCGCGGACATGACGGTCCCTCTCCGGTGCGGCCGGCCCCCTCGGGCTAACCTCTTAATTCGACTTTAGGGGTTAGCCACGGAGATCGTCAACCACTCACGTACTCTTGAGGGGTTAGTTCACCGAGGAGGGTGCCCGCCATGACCGCCATCGACCCCCGGCCGCTCACCGGCGAGCCCGTCTCCCTGGACCTGCTCAACACCCGCTGGAACCTGGAGGGCGTCCGCCAGGACCTGCTGACGGACGTCGGGGGCCTCGCCGTCTGGCTCGCCGCCAACGGCCTGGAGGAGCGGTTCGCCGCCGACGCGACCACCCTGCGGCACACCCTCACCGCCCGGGACGCGCTCGCCGCGCTCGTCGACCGACCCGGCGACCCCGCCGCCACCGCGCGCGTGGACGCCGTCCTCGGCCACGGCCGCATCCGGGCCACGCTCACCGCCGAGGGCCCCGGCGAGGAGGCCGAGTTCGCGGACCCCGCCTGGGGCCCCGGCTGGACCGCCGCCCGCGACTACCTCGACCTGCTGCGCACGGCCCCGACCGGATCCGGGCCTGCGCCCACGAGGCGTGCATCCTGCACTTCTTCGACACCTCGCGGAACGGCACCCGCCGCTGGTGCTCGATGGCGGTCTGCGGCAACCGCGCCAAGGCCTCCCGCCATTACGCCCGCACGAAGGAGAGCTGAGCCGTACGGCACGGCGACTCGCCCCCGTTCGGGGGAGTTGGTCCCCCGTGACGCTTCCGCGGCGCTGGCGGGTTTACGCCGCGGCGGCAATCCGGCCCCGGGCAACTCTCCACAAAACCCTGTCACTTGCGAAAGGCTGAGCGGTCATCCGGTGTCGGAATCCGGACGTCCTCCTTTCACGAGCAGGGATGTAGATGACCACCCCGAAACCAAGAGCTCCATACCCGGAAGCGCACCGCACGGGCCCAGACGCGCGGCGCGCATCGCGGCCGCCGCGGGACTCGTCGCCGCGCTCGTCGCGGCCGGCGCCGCGCCCGTGATCGCCGCCGAGGACCCGGCGGCCACTCCCCGGTCAAGTCCTCGGACCCGGCGGACAAGCTCGGCGCCGTCGACGCCCAGCGGCTCACCGAGGCCGAGGCGAGCGGCGAGAAGAACGTCACCGTCCTCGTCGCCACCGTCCCCGGCGCCACCGAGCAGGTCGCGGCCCAGCTCGACGCCGTCGCCGGCGCCTCGGTCGGCAAGCGGCAGGACGCGCTCGGCTACGTCCGCGCCACCCTGCCGACCGCCAAGGCCGCGGCCGCCATCAAGGCCGCCACCCAGCTCTCCTCCGTCCAGGCCGTCGACCTCCAGGCGGAGATCGCCCAGGACGACCCGACCCCGGCGCGGACGCCGTGAAGGGCGCCGTCGACGGCACCACCGTCACGACGACGTACCCGGCCCCGGGCAAGGACACCCCGGCGAAGAACCCGTACAACCCCTCGTACGAGACGGGCGCGGTCGACTTCGTCAAGGAGCACCCGAAGGCCGACGGCCGCGGCGTGACCATCGGCATCCTGGACTCGGGCGTCGACCTGGCCCACCCGGCCCTGCAGAAGACCACCACCGGCGAGCGCAAGATCGTCGACTGGGTCACCGCCACCGACCCGCTGACCGAGGGCGACGCCACCTGGCGCGCCCAGGTCACCCCGGTCGCCGGCCCCGTCTTCACCGCCGCCTCCCAGAGCTGGAAGGCCCCGGCGGGCTCGTACCAGTTCAGCCGCTTCGCCGAGGCGGCCACCGCGGGCGGCGACCCGCAGGGCGACATCAACCGGGACGGCGACACCACCGACGTCTTCGGCATGCTGTACGACCCGGCCGCCGGAACCGTCCGCGTGGACACGAACCAGAACAACGACTTCACGGACGACGCGCCGATGAAGCCGTACAAGGACGGGTACCAGATCGGCTACTTCGGTACCGACAACCCGGCCACCGAGGTCGCCGAGCGCACCCCGTTCGTCGTCGAGATCCGCAAGGACGTCCCGATGGACCCGCTCGGCGGGACCTGGGTCGGCCAGAAGCGCGACTTCGTCAACATCGGTCTCGTCGAGTCCGCGCACGGCACCCACGTCGCCGGCATCACCGCCGGCAACGGCTTCTTCGGCGGGAAGATGAACGGCGCCGCGCCCGGCGCGAAGATCGTCTCCGCGCGCGCGTGCACCTGGTCCGGCGGCTGCACCAACACCGCCCTGACCGAGGGCATGACGGACCTCGTCGTCAACCGCGGCGTCGACATCGTCAACATGTCGATCGGCGGCCTGCCGCAGCAGAACGACGGCGACAACGTCCGCGCGCGCCTCTACACCCGCCTGATCGACACCTACGGCGTCCAGCTGGTCATCTCGGCCGGCAACGAGGGCCCCGGCATCAACACCATCGGCGACCCCGGCCTGGCCGACAAGGTCCTCTCGGTCGGCGCGGCCGTCTCCAAGGAGACCTGGGCGGCCAACTACGGCTCGGCCGTCGAGAAGAAGTACGCCATGTTCCCCTTCTCCTCGCGCGGCCCGCGCGAGGACGGCGGCTTCACCCCGACGATCACCGCCCCCGGCTCGGCCATCAGCTCCACCCCGACCTGGCAGCCGGGCTCCGGCGTCGCCGAGGCCGGCTACACCCTGCCCGCCGGCTACGGCATGTTCAACGGCACCTCGATGTCCTCGCCGCAGGCGGCGGGCGCGAGCGCGCTGCTGATCTCGGCCGCGAAGCAGAAGGGCATCGCGCTCTCCCCGCTCACCCTGCGGACCGCGCTGACCTCGACCGCGAAGCGCATCCCCGGTGTCGCCGCGCACGAGCAGGGCGCCGGCCGCATCGACATCGAGGACGCCTGGGAGTCGATCAAGGACGGTGCCACCGCCCACGACTACAAGGTCCAGGCCCCGGTCGACACCGTGATCTTCCCGGCCCCGCACACCGGCACCGGTGTGTACGACCGCGAGGGCGGCCTCAAGGTCGGCCAGAAGAAGGTCTACGACGTCACCATCACGCGCACGAGCGGCCCGGACCGGCCGATCGAGCACGAGCTGGACCTCAAGTACAACGACGGCACCTTCCGCATCCTCGGCGACGACGAGGTCTCCCTGCCGCTGAACAAGCCGGTCACCGTCAGGCTCCAGGCCCGCGCCGCCACCGCCGGTGTGCACAGCGTCATCCTGGAGGCCGACGACGAGCGCACCGAGGGCGTCGACAAGCAGATCCTCGCCACCACCGTCGTCGCGGACGACCTGCTCGCCCCGGGCTACGGCTTCTCCGCCTCCGGCTCGGTGCAGCGCAACAGCAGCAAGTCCTACTTCGTCACCGTGCCCAAGGGCGCCAAGACGCTGGAGGTCGCGCTCGGCGGTCTGAAGGAGAAGAGCCAGACCCGGTTCATCTCCATCCACCCGTTCGGCGTCGGCATGGAGTCGAGCGGCTCGACGACCTGCTACCCGCACTACAACCCGGCCAACACCTGCCGCCCGGACCTGCGGTCCTACGCGAACCCGACGCCCGGCGTCTGGGAGATCGAGGTCGAGGCCCGCCGCACGTCGCCGGACCTGGACAACCCGTACACCCTGAACGTCACGGCCCTCGGCGCCGACTTCGACCCGGCCGTCCAGACGGTCCCCGAGGCGAAGACCGGCACCCCGGCCCCCGTCCAGTGGCAGGTCTCCAACCGCTTCGCGGGCATCACGGGCACCCTCAAGGGCGGCTCCCTCGGCTCGCAGAAGACCGAGACGCCGACCATCCAGAACCACGAGAAGCAGGTCCGGACCGTCACCATCGGCGCGGGCGTGGAGCGGCTCGACATCGGGATCGGCAACACCTCCGACCGGGCCGCCGACCTCGACCTCACCGTCACGCTGAACGGCGTGAAGGTGGCCCAGTCGGCGGACGGCGACTCGGAGGAGTCCGTCTCCCTGCTGAACCCGGCCGCGGGCACGTACACCGTCACCATCGACGGCTACTCGGTCCAGGCCGCGGGCGGCACCACGTACGACTACAAGGACGTGTACTACTCGTCCGCGCTCGGCTCCGTGAAGGTCGACGCCTCGAAGCCGGTCGTCCTGGCCAACGGCGCGACCGCCCCGGTCGCGGCCGAGGTCGTCGTCGCCGGCGCGGCCCCCGAGGGCCGCCAGTTCTTCGGCGAGGTCCAGCTCCTCAACGCCCGCGGCACCGTCGCGGGCACCGGCAGCGTCCTGATCGGCGCGGTCACCCCGTAACACCCGCACGCGTGAGGGGCGGGCGCCGGAACCGGTGCCCGCCCCCTTCGCGTCCCCGTCCCCGTCCGCGAGTCGTCCGCGAGTCGTCCGCCCCTTGGACAATGGATTGGACAAGGTGGCCGGGGACATACGCATCATGGACCGGCAGCACCTGCACATTCGTACGGAGGAGTCCCCGTGAAGGTCGGAATCGTCGGAGCCACCGGTCAGGTCGGCACGGTCATGCGCAAGATCCTCGCGGAGCGGAACTTCCCGGTGGACGAGCTGCGCCTCTTCGCCTCGGCCCGCTCCGCCGGCACCGTCGTCGACGGCGTCACGGTCGAGGACGCCTCCACCGCCGACTACACCGGCCTGGACATCGTGCTCTTCTCCGCCGGCGGGGCCACCTCCAAGGCCCTCGCCGAGAAGGTCGCCTCGCAGGGCGCCGTCGTGATCGACAACTCCTCCGCCTGGCGCCGCGACCCCGAGGTCCCGCTGGTGGTCTCCGAGGTCAACCCGCACGCGATCAAGGACCGCCCCAAGGGCATCATCGCCAACCCGAACTGCACCACGATGGCCGCCATGCCGGTCCTCAAGCCCCTCCACCAGGAGGCCGGCCTCACCGCGCTGATCGCCACCACCTACCAGGCCGTCTCCGGCTCGGGCGTGGCCGGCGTCGCCGAGCTGCGCACGCAGGCCTGCGCCGTGGCCGAGACCGCCGACCAGCTGGCCTTCGACGGCGAGGCCGTCGAGTTCCCCGAGCCCGCCGTCTACAAGCGCCCGATCGCCTTCAACGTGGTCCCGCTGGCCGGCTCGATCGTCGACGACGGCACCTTCGAGACCGACGAGGAGCAGAAGCTCCGCAACGAGTCCCGCAAGATCCTGGAGATCCCCGGGCTCAAGGTCTCCGGCACCTGCGTGCGCGTCCCGGTCTTCTCCGGCCACTCCTCCAGGTCAACGCCCGCTTCGAGCGTCCCATCAGCGTCGAGCGCGCCTACGAGCTCCTCAAGGACGCCGAGGGCGTCGAGCTCTCCGAGATCCCGACCCCGCTCCAGGCGGCCGGCAAGGACGCCTCGTACGTGGGCCGCATCCGCGTGGACGAGACCGTCGAGAACGGCCTCGCGCTCTTCCTCTCCAACGACAACCTGCGCAAGGGCGCGGCGCTGAACGCCGTGCAGATCGCGGAGCTCGTCGCCGCCGAGCTCAAGGGCTGATCCCCCGCCCCTCCGGAGGGGCGGCTTCCCGTGCGGGGAGCCGCCCCTCCGGCGTGCCCGGCCGTGCCAGAGTTCCCCCATGACCCAGATACCCGAGGGGGCCGACGTCGCGGTGCCCCCGCAGGACCTTCATGTCGCGGTCAGCTGGCGCACCGGGCACGGGGTGCCCGACGTGGACGTGTCCGCGCTGCTCCTCGGGGCCGGGGAGCGGGTGCGGGGCGATGACGACCTGGTCTTCTACAACCACGCGGAGCACCGCTCGGGGGCCGTCCGGCACCTGGGAAGTCGGCCCCGGCGCGCCCGGCAGCCCGGCCGCGGACTGGCTGTGGCTGGACCTCGCGCGCGTGGAGCCCGACGTGGGGCGCCTGGTGATCGCCGCCTCCGCCGACGGCGGCGCCTTCGGTCAGGTGCCCGAGCTCGACGTGCGGGTCACGGACGGGGCCGGGAACCCGGTGGCGTACTGCGCGATCGGGGACGCGACGACGGAGACGGCCTTCGTCTTCGGGGAGTTCTACCGGCGGGACGGCGGCTGGCGGTTCCGGGCGGTCGGCCGGGGGTACGCCTCGGGGCTCGCCGGGCTCGCGACGGACCTCGGCATCGTGGTGGAGTACCCGCCGCCGCCGATCCCGGGCCCCGGCTACGTGCCCCGCCGCCGCCCCGGCGCCCGCCGCCCCGCCCGTGCCGGTGTCCGATCCGTACGGCGGGGAGTTCCGGCCCTGCGTGTACCAGGGGCGCGGCAAGGAGACCGTGCACTGCGACCCGGGGCTTCCGGCGGGGCACTGGGTGCTCCTGGAGATCGAGTCGTACCACTCGCTGTCGACGACGATCGAGATCTGCGACGCGTACGGGCGGGCCGAGGACTTCCTGCTCACCGCGTACGAGGACGACGTACGCGCGCGTACGGTCGCCCTGGTGCCGCGGGCCCGCCCGCTGACGCTGCGGGTGGAGGCCGACGCGCCGTGGACGCTGCGGGTGCTGCCGCTGGCCCACGCCCGCCGTTTCGACAGTCACGTCGAGGGGATCGCGCACGATCTGGTGGTCTACGAGGGCCGCCCGGGGTGCTCGACTTCCTGCACCACGGGAGTCCCACTTCACGGTGCACCAGCACACCCGCCGCTGGACCCGCTCTACGACGACGAGGAGCAGGACCTGCTGGTCAACGAGATCGGGGAGGTCCGGGCGAGCGCTCCGGTGCCGGGGCCGGGGCTGTTGCGGATCAGCGGCGACGGGCCGTGGAAATGCTCCGTGCGCCGTTGACCCGGCCCGTGGAAGGATGGCCCAAACGTCACGAAACCGAGGAGTTGACCGGGTGCCTGGGACCAACCTGACCCGTGAAGAGGCTCAGCAGCGGGCGGCGCTGCTGACCGTGGACGCGTACGAGGTCGACCTCGACCTCAGCGGTGCGCAGGAGGGCGGCACCTACCGGTCCGTCACCACCGTCCGCTTCGATTCCGCCGAGGCGGGCGCCGAGACCTTCATCGATCTCGTCGCCCCCGCCGTCCACGAGGTCGTGCTCAACGGCCGCTCGCTGGACGTCGCCGCCGTCTTCCGCGACTCGCGGATCGCGCTCGCCGGCCTGGCCGAGGGCCGCAACGAGCTGAAGGTCGTCGCCGACTGCGCGTACACCAACACCGGTGAGGGCCTGCACCGCTTCGTCGACCCGGTCGACGACCAGGCCTATCTGTACACCCAGTTCGAGGTGCCGGACGCGCGGCGGGTCTTCGCCTCCTTCGAGCAGCCCGACCTGAAGGCGACCTTCCAGTTCACCGTGAAGGCCCCGAGCGGCTGGTCGGTGATCTCGAACTCGCCGACGCCGAAGCCCGAGAACGACGTGTGGGTCTTCGAGCCGACCCCGCGCATCTCCACGTACATCACGGCCCTCATCGTCGGCCCGTACCACTCGGTGCACTCGACGTACGAGAAGGACGGGCAGGTCGTCCCGCTGGGCATCTACTGCCGTCCGTCGCTGGCCGAGTTCCTGGACGCGGACCACATCTTCGACGTGACCCGTCAGGGCTTCGACTGGTTCCAGGAGAAGTTCGCCTACGACTACCCGTTCGCCAAGTACGACCAGCTGTTCGTGCCGGAGTTCAACGCGGGCGCGATGGAGAACGCGGGCGCGGTCACCATCCGCGACCAGTACGTCTTCCGCTCGAAGGTGACGGACGCGGCGTACGAGCGGCGCGCCGAGACCATCCTCCACGAGCTCGCCCACATGTGGTTCGGCGACCTCGTCACCATGGAGTGGTGGAACGACCTGTGGCTGAACGAGTCGTTCGCCACCTACACCTCGGTCGCCTGCCAGGCCTCCGTCGCGGGCACCCGCTGGCCGAACGCCTGGACCACCTTCGCCAACGCGGAGAAGACCTGGGCCTACCGCCAGGACCAGCTGCCGTCGACGCACCCGATCATGGCCGAGATCAACGACCTGGAGGACGTGCTCGTCAACTTCGACGGCATCACGTACGCCAAGGGCGCCTCGGTCCTCAAGCAGCTCGTGGCCTACGTCGGCCAGGACGAGTTCTTCAAGGGCGTCCAGGCGTACTTCCAGGCGCACGCCTTCGGGAACACCCGCCTGTCCGACCTCCTCGGCGCGCTGGAGGAGACCTCCGGCCGCGACCTGAAGACCTGGTCGAAGGCGTGGCTGGAGACGGCCGGCATCAACATCCTCCGCCCGGAGATCGAGACCGACGAGAACGGCGTCATCACCTCCTTCGCCGTCCGCCAGGAGGCCCCGGCGCTGCCCGCCGGCGCCAAGGGCGAGGCCGTGCTGCGCCCGCACCGCATCGCGATCGGCTTCTACGACCTGGACGGGGCCGGCAAGCTGGTCCGCACCGACCGCCTGGAGCTGGACATCGCGGCGGCCGAGCTGACCCCGGTCGCGGAGCTGGCCGGCAAGGCCCGTCCGGCGGTCGTCCTCCTCAACGACGACGACCTGTCGTACGCGAAGGTCCGCCTCGACGCCGTGTCCCTGGCGAACGTCACCGCGCACCTCGGCGACTTCGCCGAGTCCCTGCCGCGCGCCCTGTGCTGGGCCTCGGCCTGGGACATGACCCGCGACGGCGAGCTCGCCACCCGCGACTACCTGGACCTGGTGCTCTCGGGCATCGCCAAGGAGTCCGACATCGGCGTGGTGCAGTCGCTCCAGGGCCAGGTGAAGGCGGCCTCGACCTGTACGCGGCGCCGGAGTGGCGCGCGACCGGTCTGGCGCGCTGGGGAGCCTTCGCGCAGGAGCAGCTGCGCGCGGCCGAGGGCGGCAGCGACCACCAGCTGGCGTGGGCGCGGGCGTTCGCGGCGACGGCCCGTGAGGACGCGGAGCTCGACGTGCTCGCCGGGCTGCTCGACGGCTCCGAGGTCATCGAGGGCCTGGCCGTCGACACCGAGCTGCGCTGGGCGTTCGTGCAGCGCCTCGCGGCCACCGGCCGCTTCGAGGAGGCGGAGATCGCCGCCGAGCTGGAGCGCGACCGCACGGCGGCGGGCGAGCGGCACGCGGCGACCGCGCGCGCGGCCCGTCCGACCGAGGCGGCGAAGGCGGAGGCCTGGGCCTCGGTCGTCGAGGACGACAAGCTGGCGAACGCCGTGCAGGAGGCCGTCATCGGCGGCTTCGTCCAGGCCGACCAGCGCGAGCTGCTCGCCCCGTACGCGGCGAAGTACTTCGCGTCGATCAAGCACGTCTCGGAGACCCGCAGCCACGAGATGATCCAGCAGATCGTGGTCGGCCTCTACCCGACGCTCCAGGTCTCGCAGGAGACCCTGGACGCGACGGACGCGTGGATCGCCGCGAACAACCCGGTCCCGGCGCTGCGGCGTCTGGTGACGGAGTCGCGCGCGGGCGTCGAGCGTGCCCTGAAGGCGCGTGCGGCGGACGCGGCCGCCGCGAAGTGACACCGGCTGAACGACGAAGGGGCGCCTCCCCACGGAGGCGCCCCTTCGTCTGCTTGAGTCCGCCCGGCGGACGGGCGTCGGCGCGCGGCCGCGCCGCCGGGCGGAAGCGTGTCAGCTGCCCAGGCGGGCGTACCGGGCGCGCAGGTCGGCCGCGCCCTGCTCCGTCAGCGCGCCGTGCAGGCGCATGCGGGCGACGCCGCCGTCGGGGAAGGCGTCGAGGCGGACGTGGGTGACGACGGCCTGCGCGGGAGCTTGAAGCGGTGCAGGGTGTCGGGCTGGAGGCGGGTGCGCGGGATGATCTCGAACCACTCGCCGTTCTCCCGTTGCGGCCCTGGAGCGCGATCCAGCCGGCGCTGTTGCCCTTGAGGTAGGCGGTGTCGATCTCGACGGCGCGGACGGCGCCCTGGGCGACGAGCTTGAAGCGGACCCAGTCGTTGGTGTCGCGGACCCGGCGGCGGCGGTTCTCCCAGCCGTCGTCCATCTTGCGGGAGGTGCCGGGCAGGATGATCTGGGTCGGCGAGGAGTAGAACTTGTCCGAGGCGTCCTCGTACGAGCCGCCGTTGAGGACGGCGATCAGGTCGAGGGTGCCGAGGAGCTCCAGCCACTCGGGGTCGGGCACGACCTCGCCGTGGACGCGGAGCCGGGCGACGCCCCCGTCGGGGTGCTGGCAGAGGCGTACGTGGGTGAAGCGGCGCTCGGCGGTGATCTCGAAGCCGTTGGCGGCGTGGCCGCGGACGGGGGTCGGCGGGACGAGCTCCTCCCACTTGGCGTCGAGCAGCTCGGCGGGGCTGGGCGAGCCCTCGACGGCGGTGGCCTGGATGCTGACCTTCTGCGGGTAGTTGCCGCGGAAGTGGGCGGTGTCGACGATGATCCCGCGGATCACGCCGGGGGCGCCGAGGCGGACGATCGCCCAGTCGTGGTCCTCGGGGGCGGGGAAGACGTTCTCGGCGTCGGCGCCACGGCGGCGGCGGGTCTCCCAGCCGTCCATGATCTTGCCCTTGTGGCCGAAGTGCTCCGGGTCGAAGACGGCGCGCTCGCGGACGAGGAGGTTCTCCCGCTCGGCGAAGAACTCGTCGTTGGCCGCGACGACCCCGGCGCCGAGACGGCGGTCGGCGAGGTCGACCAGCTCGGTGAAGGGGAAGTCACCGGTGCGGTAGTCGGCGTACGGGTCGCCTCCGGAGTAGGGGGCGGCGTCGTTGGCGTGCGGGTCCTGGTTCGCTTCGAGGCTGCTCATGGCTTCGACTCTGCCGCGCGGCCTGCTCCCCGGTCCATCGAATGTTTTCGATGGACATGTTCAGTTCTGCTGAACGGTTTCCCGGGCCGCCGCCGCCTGCCGGAGCGCGGCGAGCATCCAGGCCACCGCCGGGCCCTCCTCCGCCCGCTCCGCACCGCCGCGACGACGTGGCGGCGCGGCTGGTCGGCGGAGAGGACCCGCATGACGACCCGGTCCCGCCGCCCCGGCGGTCGGCGGAGGCCATCCGGGGACGAGCGCGATCCCCATCCCGGCCTCGACCATGGCGAGGATCGCGGTCCAGCCGGAGGCGCTGTGGGCCTGCTCGGGCACGAAACCGGCGGCCTCGCAGGCGGCGGTGGTGATCTCGGACCAGGGCCCCGAGCCGCCGAAGATCCAGGGTTCGGCGGCGAGGTCGGCGAGCCGCAGGCCGGGGGCGTCGGCGAGCGGGTGGCCGGCGGGCAGGGCGACGTCGAGGGGTCGGCGAGCAGCGGGACCCGGCTGTACTTGGGGTCGCGCGCGGAGGGCGCGTGCGCGGCGAGCGAGAGCGCGAGGTCGACCTCGCCGGCGATGAGTAGCTCGTACGCCTCCGCCGCCTCGGCCTCCCGGATGCGGACGTCGAGCCCGGGGTGGGCGGTCCGCAGCTGCCGTACGGCGGGCACGAGGAGCGCGGGCACGGAGGTGGAGAAGGCCGCGACCCGCACCTGCCCGGCCTCGCCCCGCAGATAGCCGTCGAGTTCGGCGTCGGCGCGCTCCAGCTGGGCGAAGACCACCTCGGCGTGGCGCAGCACCAGATGGGCGGCGTCGGTGAGGCGGACGCGGCGGCCCTGGGCCTCCAGGAGCCGCACGCCGAGCTGTTTGGCGAGGTTGGTGAGCTGCTGCGAGACGGCCGAGGGGGTCATGAGCAGCGCCTCCGCGGTCGCGGTGACGGTGCCGCGGTCGCGGAGGGTGCGGAGGATCTGGAGCTTCTTGATGTCCCACTCGGTCATGGGGCGCAACCTATCGGGCCCCGTCTACCGCGCGGAGCTCATGGCGACCCCGCCGAGGATGAGGACCATGCTCGCCCCGCCGAGGAGGCCGAGCCGCTCGCCGAGGAGGGCGTACGAGAGGAGGGCGACGCAGACGGGCTGGAGGTAGTAGACGATCCCGGCGCGGGCGGCGCCGATCAGGGTGACGGCCTTGTTCCAGGCGAAGAAGGCGACGGCGGAGGAGAGGACGCCGACGTAGACGAGGGGCCGACGGTGCCGGTGGTGGGCTCGAAGCCGCCCTGGACGGCGAGGCTGATCCCGTAGGCCGGGAGGAGCATGAGGGCGCCGAGGGCGAAGGTGGTGAAGAGGAAGGCGAGGCCGCCGAGTTCGGCGGGGCGGCGTTTGAGCAGGGCGCTGTAGGAGGCGAAGCAGACGGCGGCGGCCATGACCCAGAGGTCGCCGGTGGCGAAGTCCGGGGCGAGCGAGCCCTTGCTGACGAGGAGCAGGACGCCGGCGCAGGCGATGAACATGCCGGTGGTGCGGCGCGGGCCGAGGCGGTTGCCGCCGAGGCGGGCGAAGAGGGCCATGAGGACCGGGGAGGCGGCCATGATCATGCCCATGTTGCCGGCGGAGGTGGCGGTTCCGGCCTGGTTGACCAGGGTGTTGTAGACGGTGATGCCGAGCAGCGAGGCGAGGGTGAGGAAGCCGAGGTGGCGGCGGATCAGCTGCCGCTGCCGCCAGGTCTCGCGGGCGGCGAGCGGGGCGACGGCGACGAGGGCGACGATCCAGCGCCAGAAGGCGGCCTGGACCGGGGGGACGGTGTCGTGGAGGGCGCGGGCGACGACGAAGCTGCCGGACCAGACGACGGTGGCGAGGAGCGCGAGGAGCACGCCGAGGCCGGCGCCCTTGGCGGGCGCCGGCCTCTCGGTGGCTGCGGTGGTGCTGTCGGCGGTTCTTCCGGTGGTTCCGTCGGTGGTTCCGTCGGTGGTTCTTTCGGTGCCGGCGGTCGGCTGGGGCGGCGTCGAGGCTCATGTGCCTTACCGTCGCACCTCCGAAACCTCCAGGTCCATCGAAACTTCCTGACCGTTCTTTTCAGCGGAGCTGAACGATCCGGCGGCCGCCTCGGGGCCTTGGCCTTACGGGGGCTCAGCTGGCCCGCCAGGGTGGCACCGAAGGCGATCACCATGCCGAGCAGCTGCACCGCGCCGAGGGCCTGGCCGAGCGCCACCCAGCCGATGACGGCCGCGGTGATCGGGGAGAGCGGGCCGAGGAGGGTGGCCGAGGAGGCGCTCAGCCGCTCGATGCCGCGGAACCAGAGGAAGTAGGAGATCGCGGTGTTGCCGAAGGCGAGGTAGGCGTAGCCGGCCAGGTTGGTGCCGGTCAGGGCCGGCGGGGCGCCCTCGATCAGGAAGGCGATGGGCGCGATGATCAGGCCGCCCGCGGTGAGCTGCCAGCCGGTGACCGCGAGGGCTCCGACGCCCTCGGGGCGGCCCCAGCGCTTGGTGAAGACGATGCCGGCGGACATCGAGAGGGAGGAGAGCAGTCCGGCGCCCACGCCGATCAGGTCGAAGGCGGCTCCGGCCTTGAGGACCACGAGGCTGACGCCGAAGGCGGCGGCGACGGCGGTGAGCAGGGTCTTCGCCGTGGGCTTCTCGCCGAGGAAGAGGGCCGCGAGGCCGACGACGAAGAGCGGGCCGACGGAGCCGACGACCGCGGCGACTCCGCCGGGCAGCCGGTAGGCGGCGAGGAAGAGCAGGGGGAAGAAGGCGCCGATGTTGAGGGCTCCGAGGACCGCGGACTTCCACCACCAGGCGCCCTGCGGGAGCTTGCGGGTGAGGGCGAGGAGCGCGAGGCCGGCGGGCAGGGCGCGCATGAGGCCGGTGAAGAGCGGCCGATCGGGCGGCAGGAACTCGGTGGTGACGAAGTAGGTCGAGCCCCAGGAGATCGGAGCGAGGGCGGTGAGCGCGGTGACTGCGGCCTTGCGGGACATGACGGTTCCCCCTGCGGTGGTTGCCGGCCCGGCGGGCGCCGGACTGACTTCGTGATGAGTAACTTACCACTAAGCTACTTTTACGCAAGAGGCTTTTTGCTGAGTGACTTGTTCGTGAGTGACTTACTGTCGAGTGACTTGCTCAAGGGTGACTTGCTTCTGAGTGGCTTGCTTGCGATCGAAGCGCGGAGAAGGGAAGACTGAGGACATGAACACGCACACCCCCGACCACGACGCCGTCGACGCCATCACCGACCAGTGGGCGGCCGTCCGGCCCGACCTGGACACCGTCCCCATGGCCGTCTTCGGGCGGATCTACCGGCTGGCCAACGCCATGCGCGGCAAGGTGGACAAGGCGTACGCGCCCTTCGGCATGGCGCTCGGGGAGTTCGACGTACTGGCGACCCTGCGCAGGTCGGGAGAGCCGTACACGCTCTCGCCGCGCGAGCTGACCGCCACGCTGATGATCACCACCGGCGGCATGACCGGCCGGCTGGACAAGCTGGAGAAGGCCGGGCTGCTCACCCGCAGCCCCGACCCGAACGACCGCCGCGGGCTGCGGGTCACGCTCACCGAGCGCGGCATGGAACTGGTGGACGAGGCCGTCGGCGCCGGTCTCGCGGAGCAGCGGACCGCCCTGCACTCCGCCCTCACCGAGGAGGAGTCGGAGCAGCTGGCCGGGCTGCTCAGGAAGCTGCTCGCGAGCACCGTGTGACCCGCGGCCGCCGTGCGGAGAAGCGGCTCGACGCAGGCGAGGGCGCCGCGCGGTACCTCGTGTACCGTGCGGCGCCCTCGGCGGAGACGTGTGAGGCGGTTACGCCTTCTTCTTGGACTTGTCGAGCACCATCACCAGGCCGGCGATCACCAGGAACAGCACCAGCGGCGCCGCCACGTACAGGCCGAGGGTCTCGACGACACTCAGCTAGGGGCCGGGTCGTCACCGTCGTCGCGGGTGAGCGCGAGCGCGGGGACGACATGAGCAGCATCATCAGCGTCGTACCGGCCGCGAGCGAGCCGGCGCGCAGAGCGTTCTTCTTGTCCACAGCCCCAAAGTAGCGAACACCTAAACGAGCCGCGCGCCCGGGGTGCCGTACGGGCGTCCCCTCCGGTCGTACGGGCCCTCAGCCCGCTCAGCAGGGCGTGCGCCCGGGGCGAGGCGGCGAGCTGCTCCAGGGTGAGCGGCTGGCCGTCCGGACCGGCGAGCGGCAGCCGCCAGTTGGGGTACTCGTCCCAGGTGCCCGGCAGGTTCTGCGGCCGGCGGTCACCCACCGCGTCCGGCAGCCAGGCGCCCACCATCCGGGCCGGGGTGGCGAGCAGGAAGCGGTGCACGGCCCTGATCTCGGCCTCCTCGTCGCCGGGCCCCTCCGGGAGCAGCCCCGTCCGCTCGAACACGTCCAGCCACTCGGCGGTCTCCGCCGCGTCCGCCGCCCGCTCGCGCTCCAGGTCGCCGGGGAGCAGCCCGAGCCGGTGCCGCAGGGCGACGTGCTCGCCGGAGAGCCGGGCGGCGGTGGGGGCAGGTCGTGGGTGGTGGCGGTGGCGACGCACTCGCGCGCCACTCCCCGCCGGCAGCGGGCGGCCCGTGCCCGCCCAGTCCCGCTCGAACCAGAGCACGGAGGTCCCGAACACCCGCGCCGGGCCAGCTCCTCCCGTACGCCCGGCTCGACCGTGCCGAGGTCCTCGCCGATGACGAGGGCGCCGGCGCGGTGCGCCTCCAGGACCAGGACCGCGAGCATCGCCTCGGCGTCGTACCGGACGTACGTGCCCTCCGTGGGCTCGCGGCCCTCCGGCACCCACCACAGGCGGAACAGGCCCATCACGTGGTCGATGCGCAGCGCGCCCGCGTGGCGCAGGAGTTCGCGCAGGAGCCCCGGTACGGGGCGTAGCCGGCGGCGGCGAGGGCGTCGGGCCGCCAGGGCGGCAGGCCCCAGTCCTGGCCCCGGGAGTTGAAGGCGTCGGGCGGGGCGCCGACCGACATGCCGACCGCGAAGTCCTCCTGTCCGGCCCAGGCGTCCGAGCCCTCGGGGTGGACGCCGACGGCCAGGTCGTGGACGATCCCGACCGCCATGCCGGCCTCGCGGGCGGCGCGGCGGCGGCGGCGAGCTGCCGGTCCGTCAGCCAGGCGAGGCGGCAGTGGAAGTCGACCCGGGCGGCCAGGGCGGGGTCGGCGCGCACGGCGGTCTCCGCCGCGCGCGGGTGCGCAGCTCCTCGGGCCAGCTCCGCCAGTGGGGGCCGTGGCGCTCGGCGAGGGCCTGGTAGGTGGCGTGGTCCTCCAGGGCGCGGCCCCGCTCGGCGAGGAAGTCGTGGAAGTCGGCGCGCCGCCCGGGACCGGGCTCCACGGAGCCGAGGACCAGCTCCAGGGCCCGCCGCTTGACCTCCCAGACGGCGTCCCGGTCGATCAGGGCGCCCTTGCCGAGGACCCGTTCGCGCAGTTCGGCGGCCTCCGCGAGGATCCGGTCGAGCTCCTCGCGGCGCTCGGGGCCCACCAGGGCGTACTCGGGGACCTCCTCGATCCGCAGGTGGACGGGGTCCGGGAAGCGGCGGGAGGACGGCCGGTACGGGAGGGGTCGCTCGGGGCCCCGGGCACGCCCGCGTGGAGCGGGTTGACCTGGACGAACCCGGCGCCGTGCGCGCGGCCCGCCCAGCTGACGAGCTCCCGCAGGTCGCCGAGGTCGCCCATGCCCCAGGAGCGGGTGGAGAGCAGCGAGTACAGCTGGACGAGCAGTCCGTACGAGCGGCGGGAGGGGCCGGGCACGCGCGCGGGCTCACGATCAGGGTGCCGGTGGCCGCGCGCCCGTCGGGGGCGTCCGCCCGGACCGTGTGGACGCCGGGCGGCAGCCCGGACCAGTCCCGGCCGCCGAGGACGGCACCGTCCTCGGTGGTGACCCGCAGCCGGGTGCCGGGCGGCAGGTCCTCCGGCGGGCGGACCTCCTCCCGCCCCACCGGACCAGGGACGGGGCAGCAGGCGCTCCCGGTCGGCCCGTTCGGCCGCGTCGAGGGCGGCGGCGACCGCCTCCGGGTGCCCGCGTCGACGCCCAGGGCGCCGAGGACGGCCACCACGGTGGCGTCCGGCACGGGCACGGTGACGCCTTCCGAGGGGCTGTGGACGGTGGCGACGCCGTGACGGGCGGCGAGACGGGCCAGGGTCACTTCACACTCCGGGGACTCCGGGCCGCCCGCGCTGCCGGGGGCGGTGGGTTCGCTGGTGAGGGGGCCGCCACGGCGAGGGGCGGCTCGCTGGTGAGGGCGAGGCGGCGGGCAGCGGCGGCTCGCTGGTCAGCGGCTCGCCGGCCGTCGCCGACTGCTGTGGAATCCGTATCCGTCCGAGGTGGCGGGCGGTCGTGGTCACGGGGGTCTCCCGGTTCGTCTCGACAGGCGGGACCTGAGGCATGACTGAAGCCCTACCCACCGCACCTCGTTTTACCGGCGGATCGTGGCGGAGCGGTGTCACCTCGCCGACGGCTCGCCGGGCAAAGCCGACACATCGGCCACGTGCATTGACACTGCCGTGCGACGGGTGGTGGGCTCGTGATTCATTCGTGACCAACCGGCAGGGCCGCCGGGACCGGCCGAAGGGAGACCCGCGTGCACCTCGGGCGCAGGAAGCGCACCGCGACGGCCGTCGCCGCCGCCGTCATCGGCGGCCTCCTCGGCGGCGCGGTGCCGGGCTCGGCGCAGGCGGTCCCGACGGCTCCGACGGCCCCGTGGCTCCGGCCGCGCCGACGGCACCCGTGACCCCGACCGCTCCTTGGGCCACGACGGCTTCCGCCGCCACGACCGCGCCGACGGGTCCCGCGAAGCCCGCCGCGACTCCCCGGCCGCCTCCCCGCGCGCGTACCGGCCGTCTGGCCGCGCCCGCAGTCCCTGACCGCCGCCGGGCCCGCCGTGCGCCTCGGGGACGAGGTGACGCTGCTGGCGGACGCCGACGCCGATCCGTACGCGGTCGCCGCCCTGCGCGAGCTGCTGTGGGCGCGGGGTGCGGACCGTCCACCGGCCTGCCGGGCCGGGGCCCGGTGCTGCGGGCCGCCGGGCCCTCGGGCGAGGACGGCGGCTCGGGCGCGGAGGCGGCGCTGACGGCCCTGCGCGTGCCCGAGCGTCTCGATCTGCCGCGCGGCGGGTACCGGCTGGCGACGGGCCGCTTCCAGGGGCGGGACACCGTCGTCCTGGACGGGGTCGGCGAGGACGGCCTGTTCCACGCGGTCCAGACGCTGCGTCAGCTCCTCGGCACCGGCCGGGAGGTCCCCGGGTCGTCGTCCGCGACTGGCCGGGCACGGCCGAGCGCGGCGTCACCGAGGGCTTCTACGGCCGCCCCTGGACCCTGGAGCAGCGGCTCGCCCAGCTGGACTTCCTGGGCCGGACCAAGCAGAACCGCTATCTGTACGCGCCCGGGGACGACCCGTACCGCCAGGCGCAGTGGCGCGAGCCCTATCCGGCCGCGCAGCGGAGGAGTTCCGGGCGCTCGCCGAGCGGGCCCGCGCCGACCACGTGACGCTCGGCTGGGCCGTGGCGCCCGCCCAGTCCATGTGCCTGTCCTCGGCCGGGGACGTGACGGCGCTGACGCGGAAGCTGGACGCGATGTGGGAGCTGGGGTGCGCTCCTTCCAGCTCCAGTTCCAGGACGCCTCCTACGACGAGTGGCACTGCGACAAGGACGCCGACGTCTTCGGGCGCGGCCCGGAGGCCGCGGCCGGGGCCCACGCGCGTGGCGAACGCCGTGGCCGGGTGGCTGGCCGAACGGCACCCGGACGCCGAGCCGCTGACGGTGATGCCGACGGAGTACTACCAGGACGGCGCGAGCGCGTACCGCACGAAGTTCGCCGAGGCCCTCGACGCGGGCGTGCGGGTGGCCTGGACGGGCGTCGGCGTCGTCCCGCGCACGATCACCGGCGGCGAACTGGCGGGGGCGCGCGAGGCGCTCGGCGGCCATCCGCTGGTCACCATGGACAACTACCCGGTCAACGACTACGCGCAGGACCGGCTGTTCCTCGGCCCCGCCACCGGCCGGGAGCCGGCCGTGGCCGCCGGTTCCGCCGCCTACCTCGCGCACGCCATGGAGCAGCCCGCGGCCTCCCGCGTCCCGCTGTTCACCGCCGCCGACTACGCCTGGAACCCGAAGGGCTACCGGCCCCAGGAGTCCTGGCAGGCGGCGGTGGACGACCTCGCGGGCCGGGACCCGGGCGCCCGCGAGCGCTGCGCGCGCTCGCCGGGAACGGCTCCTCCTCGATCCTGGACCCGGCGGGCGAATCGGCCTATCTGAAGCCGCTCCTGGAGGCCTTCTGGTCGTCCCGCGCGGGCGGCGGCGCGCCCGCCCGGGAGAAGGCGGCGCGCGAGCTGCGGGCCGCGTTCACCGTGATGCGCCAGGCCCCGAGCGGCTCACGGCCACGGCCGGCGGGACCTTCGACGACGAGACGGGGCCCTGGCTGGAGCAGCTCTCCCGGTACGGCCGGGCGGGCGAGGCCGCGGTCGACATGCTCCTCGCCCAGGCGCGCGGCGACGGCACGGCGGCCTGGCGGGCCCAGCTCGCCCTGGAGACGCGGCGGGAGGCCCTGAAGACGAGCCGGGTGACGGTCGGCCCCGGGGTCCTCGATCCGTTCCTCACGCGCGCGGTGACGGAGGCGGCGGCCTGGACCGGCGCCGACCGGCCCCGGTGGCGAAGCCCGACCGCGCCCCGGCTCGTACACCGTGCGGCTCGGCCGGGCGCGGCCCGTGGAGGCGCTGACGGTCATGACCGAGCCGGACACCGCCGGGAACGCGCGCGTGGAGGCGTCCGTGCCCGGTGAGGGCTGGCGGCCGCTCGGCCCGCTGTCGGCCTCCGGGTGGACGCAGACCGAGCTGAAGGGGCTGCGGGCGGACGCCCTGCGGGTCGTGTGGAGCGGCGACGGTCCCGCGCCCGAGGTGCGCTCGCTCGTGCCGTGGTTCGCGGACGGCCCGCGGGCCGGTCTCGACCTCGCCCGCACCGAGACGGACGCGGAGATCGGCGGCCCGGCGCAGCGGGTGGGCGTGGAGTTGACGGGCCGCCGCGCGGGCGAGGTCCGCGGGCCGCTGACGGCGAAGGCCCCGGAGGGATCGCGGTGCGGCTGCCGGAGCGGGCCGTGGTGGAGCGCGGCGCACGGACGACCGTCCCCTGGAGGTGTCGGTGGCCGCGGACGTGCCGGCCGGCTCGTACCGGGTTCCGGTGTCCTTCGCGGGCGAGGAGCGGGTCCTGACCGTACGGGCCTTCCCCGGACCGCGGGCCCCGACCTGGCACGGACGGCGACCGCCTCCTCCTCGGGCGACGAGACCCCGACTTCCGGCCGCCTCCGCCGTGGACGGCGACCCGGCGACCCGCTGGTCCTCCCCGCGGAGGACGGCGCCTGGTGGCAGCTGGAGCTCCCCGGCCCGCCCGGATAGGGCAGGTCGTGCTCCACTGGCAGGACGCCTACGCCTCCCGCTACCGGCTCCAGGTCTCCACCGACGGGCGGCTCTGGCGGACGGCCGCCACCGTCGCGGACGGCAGGGGCGGCCGCGAGTCGGTCCGCATGGACGCGGCGGACACCCGCTTCCTGCGGGTCCAGGGGAGACCCGGGCGACCCGCTTCGGCTACTCCCTCTGGTCGGTGGAGACGTACGCGGTGGCCCCTCCCGGGAAGAAGCCCGGGAAGAAGGCCGGGAAGAACCCGGAGAAGGCGCCGGCGGGGAAGCGGGACCAGGAGAACCAGGACGTGGAGAAGCCGGACGAGAAGCGCGCGGACGTGCCGGAGGAGCGGCCCGCCCCCTGAGGGGCGCACCGCTTCCGTGCCGGAAGTCCCCGCGTACGCGAAAGGCCCGACTCAACCCGTCGTCAGCGCCCCCACAGGGGTCTCCGCGACGGAGTCGATCCGGGCCATGACGTCCTCGGCGCCGTACGGCTCCAGGTACGGGAGCCAGCGGGGGTCCCGGTGTCCGGTGCCGATGATCCGCCAGGCCAGGCCGGTCGGCGGGGCGGGTTGGTGGCGGAGCCGCCAGCCGATCTCCCGGAGGTGCTTGTCGGCTTTGACGTGGTTGCAGCGGCGGCAGGCCGCCACCACGTTCTCCCAGGCGTGCGTGCCCCCGCGGCTGCGCGGGATGACGTGGTCGACGCTGGTGGCGACGCCCCCGCAGTACGCGCAGCGCCCGCCGTCGCGCGCGAAGAGCGCTCTGCGGGTCAAGGGAACGGGCCCCCGGTAGGGGACCCGCACGAAGCGCTTCAGTCGCACCACGCTGGGCGCGGGGAGGACTTGGGTCTCGCTGTGCAGGAAGGCGCCGGACTCCTCGACACAGAGGGCCTTGTTCTCCAGTACGAGGACGAGTGCGCGGCGGAGCGGTACGACGCCCAGGGGCTCGTACGACGCGTTGAGGACCAGGACATGCGGCACGGATGCCTCCTATGACGCCGGCGGCGCGTGGCTCGCGCCGGGACGAACTGCTCTCAGTCTCTCCTCATGCCCGGTCGTGGCGCCACCACGTCGCGGGATCGGGGTGGTGGCCCCTGGGTGTTCTCGACCACATCGGCATCTCTCCCCGGTATGTGCCCAGGTGAGGTCCGTCTCTCCCTCGAACACGGCTGCGGGGTCCCGTCCGACGCCCCGTTAGTGTGGATGGCCTGCGTACGCGATGCCTGGAGGTTGTCCCGTGTCCTGGTCCGCCCTGGCGGCTGCCACCGAACCCGAACCGATACCGGTGACCCTGGACGAGGCCGCGGAGAAGGCCACCAGCGCGGCGAGCTGGGTGGAGGAGAACTGGTCCACCTGGCTGAACACCGGGTTGCGCATCCTGCTGATCCTCGTCGTGGCGATCGTGCTGCGCTGGGCCGTGCGCCGGGCCCTGACGAAGCTGATCGACCGGATGAACCGCTCGGCGCAGGCGGTGGAGGGACAGCCCTCGGCGGTCTGCTCGTCAACGCCGAGCGGCGGCGGCAGCGCTCCGAGGCGATCGGTTCGGTGCTCCGTTCCGTGACGTCCTTCCTGATCCTGGGCACGGCCGGGCTGATGATCCTGGGCGCCTTCAAGATCGATCTGGCGCCGCTGCTGGCCTCGGCCGGTGTGGCGGGCGTGGCGATCGGTTTCGGCGCGCGGAACCTGGTGACGGACTTCCTGTCCGGCGTCTTCATGATCCTGGAGGACCAGTACGGCGTCGGTGACTCGGTCGACGCGGGCGTGGCCTCCGGCGAGGTCGTCGAGGTGGGTCTGCGGGTGACCAAGCTGCGCGGGGTGGACGGCGAGATCTGGTACGTGCGCAACGGCGAGATCAAGCGGATCGGCAACCTCAGCCAGGGCTGGGCGACCGCGGGCGTGGACGTCACCGTCCGGCCGACGGAGGACCTGGAGCAGGTGCGGGCCGTGATCGCCGCGGCGGGCGAGGCCATGGCCAAGGAGGAGCCGTGGAACGAGCGGCTCTGGGGTCCGGTGGAGGTGCTCGGCCTGAGCGAGGTCCTGCTCGACTCGATGACCGTCCGCGTCTCGGTGAAGACGATGCCGGGCAAGAAGCTGGGCGTGGAGCGCGAGCTGCGCTGGCGCATCAAGCAGGGTCTCGACGAGGCCGGCATCCGGATCGTCGGCGGGGTTCCGCCGCAGGCCGAGGAGCCGAAGCCCGACCCGACGGCCGGCATGGCGGCCCCCTCGGTGTTCGCCTCGGCGACCTCGCCGCAGTCGACGGCGGCGACCCCGCTGCCGAAGCCGGACCTTTCCAAGTAACTCCCCCCTCACGGGTCGCACGCCCCCGCCGGTGACGCTTCGGTCGCCGTCGGGGGCGTGTCGCGTTCCCGGGTATTGACGGCGTCGTGACGGCCGCCTTACCTTCCTCCCAGCAGATAGGAAACCTTCCTAACAGTGCCGGTCACGGTGCTGAGGCCGCCGTACGAGGGCAGGTGCGATCCCATGGCCGGTACGACCCCGGGAACCCCCGGCACCCCGCGCGTCCTGCGGGCCATGAACGACCGCGCCGCGCTGGACCTGCTCCTGGAGCACGGGCCCCTCTCGCGGACCCGGATCGGCAAGCTGACGGGCCTGTCGAAGCCGACCGCCTCCCAGCTGCTCGCCCGCCTCGAAGCGGCGGGGCTCGTCGTGGCGACCGGCACCAGCGAGGGGCGGCCCGGACCGAACGCGCAGCTGTACGCGGTGAACGCGCGGGCCGCGTACGCCGCGGGGCTCGACGTCGACCAGCACCGGGTCCACGCGGCCGTCGCCGACGTCACGGGCGAGATCGTCGGCGAGTACGAGCTCCGCACGCCCGGCCGGGCGGCCTCCGGCGTCGTCCGCCAGGTCACCGAGGCCCTCGACGGGGCCGTCGGGGCGGCCGGGCTGACCCGCGCGGACGTGCGGCGCCTGGTCATCGGCACCCCGGCGCCTTCGACCCGGCCACCGGGCGGCTGCGGTACGCCTCCCACCTGCCCGGCTGGCACTCCCCACCCTCCTGGAGGAGCTGGCCGCCGTCCTGCCCATGCCGTTCGAGTACGAGAACGACGTCAACCTCGTCGCCGTCGCCGAACAGCGCCTGGGCGCCGCCCGGAGCCACTCCGACTTCGCCGTGCTGTGGAACGAGGGGGCCTCGGCGCCGCCCTCGTCCTCGGCGGCCGGCTGCACCGCGGCTTCACCGGGGGCGCCGGCGAGGTCGGCTTCCTGCCCGTGCCCGGCACCCCGCTCGTACGGCAGGTCACCAAGGCCAACTCCGGCGGCTTCCAGGAGCTCGCGGGCATCCAGGCCGTGCCCCGGATCGCCCGCGAGGCCGGGATCGAGACCCCCGACCAGCCGTACGTGCCGGTGGTGACCGGACTCCTCGCGCACGCCGCCGAGGCGCACGGCGAGGACCCCCGGTACGCGGAGCTGCTCGACCGCTACGCCGAGCGGCTCGCCACCGGGCTCGCCGCCCTCGTGGCCGTCCTCGACCCCGAACTGATCGTGCTGTCCGGATCCGCCCTCGTCACCGGCGGCGAGCCCTCCGCGCGCGCGTGCAGGCCGAACTCGCCGACCTCGCCCCGTCCCGGCCGCGGCTCGTCCTCTCCGCCGTACGCCGCAGCCCCGTCCTGCGCGGGGCCCTCAAGCGCCCTCGCCACCACCCGCGACGAGGTCTTCGACACCTCGCGCTGACCGTCCCCGCCCCCACCAGTCCACCACCGTCCAGGGAGACACCGCCATGCCCGTACGTCCGCGCAGAGCCGCCGCCGCGCTCGCCGCCACCGCCTCGGTCGCCCTCTTCACCTCCGCCTGTACCGGCTCCGCGAACAACGCGGCCACCGACGACCCGAACGCCCGGACGACGATCACCTTCTGGCACGGCTGGAACGCGCCCGCCGAGGTCAAGGCCATCGAGGACAACGTCGCCCGCTTCGAGAAGACCCACCCGAACATCAAGGTGAAGGTCGTCGGCGACATCAACGACGCGAAGCTCGGCCAGGCGCTGCGCGCGGGCGGTTCGAACGGGCCGGACGTCGTCTCCTCGTTCACCACGTCGAACGTCGGCAAGTTCTGCTCCTCCGGAGCGCTCGCCGACCTCAAGCCCTTCATAGAGAAGTCGAAGCTCGACCTCGACAAGACCTTCCCGAAGGTCCTCCAGGATTACACCCAGTTCGAGGGCAGGCGCTGCGCCCTGCCGCTGCTCTCCGACGCGTACGGGCTCTACTACAACAAGGACGCGTTCCGGAAGGCCGGCCTCGACCCGGAGGCCCCGCCGAAGACCTGGTCGCAGTTCGCGAAGGTCGCCAAGACGCTGACGAAGTCCACGGGCGACTCGTACGAGCAGCTCGGCTTCATGCCGAACTACCTCGGCTACGAGACCGTCGTCGAGCACTACATGTCGCAGTGGGACCACGCGTACTTCACCAAGGACGGCAGGTCGAACGTCGCGAAGGACCCGGCGTTCGCCGAGATGATGACGTACCAGAAGTCCCTGGTGGACTCGCTCGGCGGCTTCGAGAAGCTCGACAGGTACCGCACCACCTTCGGTGACGAGTGGGGCGCCAAGCACCCCTTCCAGACCGGGCAGGTCGCCATGCAGCTGGACGGCGAGTGGCGGCTGAACTTCATCAAGAACGCCGGCGTGAAGTTCGACGTCGGCGTGGCGCCGCTGCCCGTCGCGGACGACGAGATCGCCGAGTACGGCAAGGGCTACCTCTCCGGCACGATCATGGGCATCGCGCCGCAGAGCAAGAAGCAGAACGCGGCCTGGGAGCTGGTCAAGTACATGACCACGGACACCGACGCGGTGGTGGAGTTCGCCAACGCCATCGGGAACGTCCCCTCCACCTTCGAGGCGCTGAAGTCCCCGAACCTGAGGTTCGACAAGCGCTTCAAGACCTTCCTGGACATCGCCGCGCACCCGGAGTCCACCAGCATGGACAACGCGGTCAACGGCCCCGCCTACCAGGAGACCCTCTCCGACCTCGCCCACAAGTACGAGAAGGGGCAGGTCACGGACCTCAAGAAGGGCCTCGCGGACGCCGCGGCCCAGATCGACCGCGACATCGCCGCCGCGAAGTAACCCGCCATGACCACGTACACCCTGCGGTCCAAGCGCCGGCGCGACGCCCTGCGCACCGCGCTGTTCATGTCGCCCTGGCTGGTCGGCTTCGGCTTCTTCTTCGCCTACCCGCTGGTCTCCACCCTGTACTTCTCGTTCATGCGGTACGACGGCCTCAACCCGCCGACCTGGCGGGGCCTGGAGAACTGGACGTACGTCTTCTCCGACATGCCGAAGTTCTGGCCGGCCATGCAGAACACGCTCTGGCTCGCGGTCGTGATGGTGACCTGCCGGGTCGTCTTCGGCCTCGGCGTCGGCATGCTGATCACCAAGATCAAGACGGGCACGGGGATCTTCCGCACCCTCTTCTACCTGCCGTACCTGGCCCCGCCGGTGGCCGCCACGCTCGCCTTCGTCTTCCTGCTCAACCCCGGCACCGGGCCGGTCAACTCGTTCCTGGAGGCGGTCGGCATCCCCGCCCCCTCCTGGTTCAACGACGCGGCCTGGGCCAAACCGGCCCTCACCGTCCTCGCCGTGTGGGGCATCGGCGACCTCATGGTCATCTTCATGGCCGCCCTGCTCGACGTGCCGAAGGAGCAGTACGAGGCCGCCGAACTGGACGGCGCGTCCCCGTGGCAGCGGTTCCGCTACGTCACGCTGCCGAACATCTCCCCGATCGTGCTGTTCGCGGTCGTGACCGGGATCATCGGCGCGATGCAGTACTACACGCAGCCGATCGTGGCCTCCAAGGTCGCCTCGGGCGTGATGGGCGGCTCCGGCGTCGTCTTCCAGCCCGGCTATCCGGACGACTCCACGCTGACCCTGCCGCAGCTGATCTACAGCCTCGGCTTCAGCCAGTTCAACTACGGCGCCGCCTGTGTCGTGGCGCTCGTGCTCTTCGCACTCTCCATGGCCTTCACCGCGCTGCTGATGCGCCGGCGCGGCGGCCTGATCGGCTCGGGTGACTGAACCATGACGACCGCAACCGCTCCCGTCCCGGGGGTGGCGAGCCCCGCCGCGCGGCGGGCCCGCCGCAAGGCGCTGCTGCACTGGATCGCCGTGCACTCGCTCGGCATCGCCGCCGCCCTGTTCTTCGTGCTCCCGTTCGTCTTCGTCTTCCTGACGTCCCTGATGAGCGACGACCAGGCCCTCACCCGGGACCTGACGCCGAACTCCTGGCACTGGGACAACTACGTCCGGGTCTTCCACACCGACGGCTTCCTGACCTGGTGGAGGAACTCCCTGCTGTACGCGGGGGCCGGCACCGCCCTCGTCGTGGTGTCGTCCGTGCCCGTGGCGTACGCGCTCGCGAAGTTCCGCTTCCGCGGGCGGCACCTGTCGCTGCTGCTCGTCATCGCGATGATGATGCTGCCGCCACAGGTCGTGATCATCCCCATGTACCTGTTCTGGGCGCAGCAGATGGACCTCTCCGGCACGCTGTGGCCGCTGATCATCCCGATGGCCTTCGGCGACGCCTTCGCCATCTTCCTGCTGCGCCAGTTCCTGCTGACCATCCCGAACGAGTACGTCGAGGCCGCGCGGATCGACGGCTGCGGCGAATTCCGCACGCTGATCCGGGTCGTGCTCCCGATGGCGAAGCCCGGCATCGCCGCGGTGGCCCTCTTCCAGTTCTTCTCCTGCTGGAACGACTACTTCGGGCCGCAGATCTACGCCTCCGAGAACGCGGCCGCCTGGACCCTCAGCTACGGCCTGGAGTCCTTCAAGGGCGCGCACCACACCGACTGGAATCTGACCATGGCCGCGACCGTCCTGGTCATGGCCCCCGTGATCCTCGTGTTCTTCTTCGCGCAGAAGGCGTTCGTCGAGGGAGTCACACTGACCGGAGTGAAGGGCTGAGTCATCACATGAAGCTCGCTGTCGTGGGGGGCGGGTCCACCTACACCCCCGAACTGATCGACGGATTCGCGCGGTTGCGCGACACCCTGCCCATCACCGAACTCGTCCTCGTCGACCCGGCCGCCGAGCGCCTGGAGCTCGTCGGCGGGCTCGCCCGGCGGATCTTCGCCAGGCAGGGCCACGACGGGAAGGTCGTCACCACGAGCGACCTCGACGCCGGGGTCGAGGGCGCCGACGCCGTCCTGCTCCAGCTGCGGGTCGGCGGGCAGGCCGCCCGCGAACAGGACGAGACCTGGCCGCTGGAGTGCGGCTGCGTCGGCCAGGAGACCACGGGGCCGGCGGCCTCGCGAAGGCGCTGCGCACGGTGCCGGTGGTGCTCGACATCGCCGAGCGCGTCCGCCGCACCAACCCCGACGCCTGGATCATCGACTTCACCAACCCCGTCGGCATCGTCACGCGCGCGCTGCTCCGGGCAGGGCACAAGGCCGTCGGCCTGTGCAACGTGGCCATCGGCTTCCAGCGGAAGTTCGCGAAGCTCCTCGACGTCACCCCGTCCGAGGTCCACCTCGACCACGTCGGGCTCAACCACCTGACCTGGGAGCGGTCGGTACGGATCGGGGGCCCCGAGGGCGAGGACGCGCTGCCCCGGCTGCTCGCCGAGCACGGTGACGCGATCGCCGCCGACCTGCGCCTGCCGCGCCCGGTCCTGGACCGGCTCGGCGTCGTCCCTCGTACTACCTGCGGTACTTCTACGCGCACGACGAGGTCGTGCGGGAGCTCGGCACGAAGCCCTCGCGGGCCGCCGAGGTCGCGGCGATGGAGCGGGAGCTCCTTCGGATGTACGGGGACCCGGCGCTCGACGAGAAGCCGGAGCTGCTGGCCAAGCGGGGCGGCGCCTTCTACTCGGAGGCGGCCGTGGACCTGGCCGCCTCCCTGCTGGGCGGCGGCGGTTCGCCGTACCAGGTGGTGAACACGTACAACAACGGCACGCTGCCGTTCCTGCCGGACGACGCCGTCATCGAGACGCAGGCGGCGGTCGGCGCGCACGGCGCGACGCCGCTGCCGGTCGCGCCGGTGGACCCGCTGTACGCCGGTCTGATCGCGAACGTCACGGCCTATGAGGACCTGGCCCTGGAGGCGGCGCTGCGCGGGGGCCGCGACCGGGTGTTCAAGGCGCTGCTCGCGCACCCGCTGGTCGGGCAGTACGCGTACGCCGACGGGCTCACCGACCGGCTGATCGCGCACAACCGGGAGCACCTCCGTGGGCGTGAACCCGAACGGCCTCCTCCTCGCGATCGACGCGGGGAACAGCAAGACCGACGTCGCGGTCCTCGACCCGGACGGGACCGTCCTGGGGTCGGCGCGCGGCGGCGGGTTCCAGCCCCCGCTGGTGGGGGTGGGGACGGCGATCGACGGGCTCGCGGAGATCGTCGGGCGGGCGTGCGCCGGGGCGGGCGTCCCCGTGGAGTTCGCGCACGTCACGGCCTGTCTCGCCAATGCCGACCTGCCGGTGGAGGAGGCCGGGCTCCGGGACGAGCTGCTCGGCCGGGGCTGGAGCCCGTCCGTCCGGGTGCACAACGACACCTTCGCGATCCTGCGGGCCGGGGTCGACGAACCCCGGGGCGTGGCCGTGGTGTGCGGGGCCGGGATCAACTGCGTGGGGATGACCCCGGACGGGCGGACCGCGCGCTTCCCGGCGATCGGGAAGATCTCCGGGGACTGGGGCGGGGGCGGCGGGCTCGCCGACGAGGCCCTGTGGTGCGCGGCCCGTGCCGAGGACGGGCGGGGCTGCCCACCGCCCTCGCCGAGGCGCTGCCCGCGCACTTCGGCCTGGAGTCGATGTACGCGCTGATCGAGGCGCTGCACCTGGGCCGGATCACGACGGCGCGGCGGCACGAGCTGGCGCCGGTGCTGTTCGCGGTCGCGGCCGGGGGCGATCCGGTGGCGCTGTCGATCGTGCACCGGCAGGCCGAGGAGGTCGCCGCCATGGCCGCGGTCGCGCTCCGCCGGCTCGGGCTCCAGGACGGAGGCGCCGGTGCTGCTCGGCGGCAGCGTGCTCGCCGCCCGCCACCCGCAGCTGGAGGAGCGGATCCGCGCGCTCCTGGCGGAGCGGGCGCCGAAGGCCGTGATCGGTTTCGTGACCGCGCCGCCGGTCCTCGGGGCGGGGCTGCTGGCCCTGGACGCGGCGGACGCGGGCCCGGCGGCCAAGGCCCGGCTGCGGGAGCACTACGGGGTGGTCTGAGGGCGGCGTCACGGGGCGTTCCGTCAGGCCGACGGGGCGCCCCTCACGCATGTTCACCTGTTCGAGCGATGGCCGGTACGGAACCGATCCCGGTCGGGCGACGTATTCATGAGGAGGGGGTTCGCCTGCTGACGCCTGGGGGCATGGGGCACGATAGGCACAAGATCCAGTCAATCCCGGTGTGCGGACGGGCCCCTGAGGCCATACTGCTGGCCGGGTGGTCCGCCACCGGAACCGGTCCCGAACCGGAACCCGGGCCGGAGGGTCCGACGTCAGCGACCGAGGGGAGGTCAAGTGACACACCCGCCGAAGGCGCCCGCCGCCCGGTGGCGAGGGGCACGGCACAGGCGCCCGCGCGGCCGGGCGGTGTGCCCGCGCAGCCGTCGCCCGCGCCCGCCGCCGCTCCGCCCGCGGGGCGCGGTGCCTGGGCCGTGGGCCGGGAGCGGCTGCGGGAGGCCGCGACCACCGAGCCGGGCGGCTCCAGATCCTCGGGGCCGTACTGGCGCTGCTCGTCGTCGCGTTCGGGGCCGTCACCGCCCTGGAGGTGACCGGACGGGCCTCCGCCGCCGACGACGTCGTCAGCCGCAGCCAGCCCCTGAGCGCCGACGCGGCCGCCATCTACCGCTCCCTCGCCGACGCCGACAGCACCGCCGCCGCCGGGTTCCTGGCGGGCACCCTGGAGCCCGCGGAGTCCCGCGCGCGGTACGACCAGGACGTCACCACCGCCTCCCGGCTCCTCGTCAAGGCCGCCTCCCACACGGACGGTTCGTCCGCCTCGGCCCGCGAGATCGCCACCCTCAACGAGCAGCTCCCCGCTACACGGGCCTGATGGAGCGCGCCCGGGCGGCCAACCGGCAGGGCCTGCCGCTCGGCGGCGCCTATCTGCGGTACGCCAACGCGCAGATGTCCGGCACGCTGCTCCCGGCGGCCGAGCGGCTGTACGCGGCGGAGACGGCGCGGCTGCACGGGGACGACGACTCGGCCCGCGCCTGGCCGTACGTGTCGCTCGCGCTCGGCGTGCTCGCCCTCGGCGTCCTCGTCTGGGCCCAGCGCCGCACCTACGCCCGCACCCACCGGGTCTTCAACCACGGGCTGCTCGCCGCCACCGCCGCCACCCTGTCCGTCCTGCTCTGGCTCCTCGCCGCGCACACCGTGACGCGGACCGAGCTGAACAGCGCGCGGGCGCACGGGCAGGACTCCTCCAGGTCCTCAACACGGCCCGGATCAGCTCCCTCACCGCCCGCTCCAACGAGAACCTGACCCTGGTCGCCCGGGGCGCCGTCCTCACCGCTGACGGCAAGAACGACAAGTACGAGGCGGACTACACGGCGAGCATGAGCGCCCTGACGACGGCGCTCGCCGCGGCGCGGAGCGGGCCGACGACGACGCCGGGCGCGGCCCGGTCGACGAGTCCGCCGCCCGCGCGGCCGAGTGGCGGGAGCGCCACAGGAGGCCCGCGCCAGGACGAGGCCGGCGACTACGAGGGCGCCCTCGCCCGGGTCGTCGGTGCGAACGGGTCGACGGGCCAGTCCTTCGACCAGGTCGACGCGGCCCTGGAGCGGGCCCTCGCGCACGAGCAGGACGAGTTCACCCGCTCCGCCGGGAGCGCCCGGGACGCGCTGACCGGGCTTCCCCTGGGCGCGGCGGCCCTCGGGATCCTGGGCGCGGCGGGCGCCGTGCTCGGCATCAACCGCAGACTGTCGGAGTACCGGTGAGAGGGGCGGGATGCCGAACGGCGCGGACCCGCTGGTGCGGCGGACGGCGAACGGCGCGGACCCGGTGGCGCGGTCGGCGGCGAGCGGTGCGGAGCCGCGGCGGCGGGGAGCGGCGCGGTCCTGCGCGTGCGGCGGGCGGCCGGGCGGCTGCGGGGCTGGGGCGGGGTCGCCGCCATGGCCGTGGCCTGCGGGCTCACCACCGCCTCGCTCACGCTGCTGCCCCTCGCGCAGGAGGGAGCGGCGCGGCGGCCGCGCCCGGACGTCCGGCCCCGGCGTGGGCACCGGCGTCCAGGTCAAGGCCGACACCTGCGAGCACCCCGAGGCCTCGCTCGCGCCCTCCTCGGCGGACGGCCCGTCGATCCGGGCGATCAAGGCGCGCGGGAAGCTGATCGTCGGCGTCGACCAGTCCAGCTACCGCTGGGGCTACCGGAACCCGGAGAAGGGCGTCCTGGAGGGCTTCGACATCGACCTGGCCAAGGCCATCGCCCAGGACGTCCTCGGCGACCCCGAGGCGATCATCTTCCGGACGATCCCGACCAACCAGCGGATCGCCGCCCTGGACAGCGGCAAGGTCGACCTCGTCGTCCGCACGATGACGATCAACTGCAAGCGGATCGGACAGGTCGCCTTCTCCACCGCCTACTTCCAGGCCGGACAGCAGGTCCTGGCGCCCAAGCTCGCCACGGGGATCACCGGCTACGACTCCTCGCTGCGCGGCAAGCGGGTCTGCACCGCCGAGGGCTCCACGGCCTACGACGCGCTGGCGGAGAACTCCTTCGGCGCGGTCTTCAAGGACGAGGGCGACGGCACCAAGGACGACCGGGACCTGCTGACCGTCCCCAACCAGCTGGACTGTCTGGCCCGGCTCCAGATGGGCGAGGTCGACGCCGTCGTCACCGACAACGCCCTGGCGGCCGGCCAGGCCGCGCAGGACCCGGCGGTCGAGCTCAAGGGCAAGCCGTTCACCAGGGAGTACTACGGGGTGGCGGCCAAGCTGGGCAACGACGACCTGGTGCGCCGGGTCAACCAGGTCCTCGTCGGCTACCGGCAGGGCCCCTGGCAGCGGGCGTACGAGAAGTGGCTGGCGAAGGACCTGCCGGGGATAACGGGGCCGCCCGCCCCGCTGTACAAGTAGCGCGGTACGCGCCCCGGAGGAGCGACCCTGCACACGACGAAGCGGAAGAGGTGACCGATGGGCGTCACGGGACCCCCCGGGCCGGTGATGGACCGGGACGAGGTGGACCGTGCGCTGGCGCGGCTCGGCGCGGAGCACCAGGCGATCGAGGACTCGCTCCTCGCGCTCCAGGACCACGCGGGCCGCAGGCTGCTCGAAGGGGCCGAGCTGACGGGCTCGACCCGGGAGCGGTGGGCGGCCGCCGAGCGGACCATCAGCCTGCTGTGGACCTGCTTCGACGTGTACACCGCCGCCCTGCGGGACGCCCGTGAGCTGCGCGCGCGCAAGCGCTGGCCCGGCCGGGAGGAGCTCGTGGAGCTGACCGACCGGCTGCGCGGCGACACCGTGCTGGTGCCGGGCGGGGCCGCCGAGGCGCACTGCTCACGGAGCGGTTCACCCTGGAGGGTCTGGTGCGGCGGATGAACGAGCTGTACGCCTCCTCGCTCGACCTGGTCGTCACCGCCGACGCCGTCTGGTCGGCGCTGCCGGCCCGGATAGACCTGCTCGCCGCCGAGCTGGGCCGGACCCGTTCGCTGGCGCACTCGGTGGGCGTGCGCCCGGGGAGCACCCGGCGGGGGACGAGCTGGAGGCGATCACGGCCGAGCTGACCGCGCTGCGCTCCCAGGTGGTGACCGACCCGCTGGCGTTCTGGCGCCCGGCGGCGGGAGTTCGGCGCCCGGCGGGGCCGTCCCGACACCGGGCGGTACGACCGGGCGGCGCTGGCCCTGGAGGACGTGCGGCGCGAGGTCGAGGCCGTCCTCGCGGTCCGGCAGGACTCCGAGGACCGGCTGCTGAGGCTGCGGGACGTGCTCTCGCGGGCGGACCGGACGCTCGCCGAGGCGCGGTCGGCGCGCGGCGAGGTCCTCGCGAAGATCGCCGCCTCCGAGGTGCCGGCCGTCAGCGGCCCGCCGATCGTGCTGCAGGAGCGGCTCGCGGCCGCCGCCGAGTACCGCAGGCACGCCCAGTGGCACCGGCTCTCCCGCTCCTGGACTCCCTGGGCGGGAGGCGGAGGACGAACTGCTGCGGGCCCGCGAGTCGTTGACGGCGGTCACCGCGCCGCTCGCGGTCCAGGCCGAGCTGCGCGGCCGGCTCGACGCGTACAAGGCGAAGGCGGCGCGGCTCGGCGCGGCGGAGGACCCGCTGCTCGTCGAGCGGTACGACGCGGCGCGCCGGATGCTGTGGAGCGCGCCCTGCGACCTGCGGGTCGCCGAGCAGGCGGTGCTGCGCTACCAGCGGGCGGTGGCGGAGGTACTGTCCGGTCCGCGGGACACGGGAGACGCGGGAGACGCGGGAGACGCGGGAGGACAGCAGTGGTGAGCGGGGGAACGGGCGTGAGGAGCTGTCAGCGTCCTTCGTGCGAGGGTGCGTACGAGGACATGGGAGGCGGCGAGCTGTACTGCGACACCTGCGGGCTCGCGCCGGTCGTCGCGCCCGGGGGTCTGATCGGTTCGACGCCGACGGGGATGGCGGTGCCCGGGAGGGGCACGGGCGTCGGGGGGCCGGACTCCGGCTCCTCGCGGAGCGGTTCGCGGGCCTCCTCGCGGTCCTCGTCCGCTCCTCGACCTCGCGCCGCTCGGTCTCCGGCCGGCTCTCGCGCTCGCTCTCCGGGTCCTCCACCGGCCGCTCGGTGTCGGTGCGCAGCTCGGGCTCGTCGACCGGGCAGTCCGCCCGGAACCGGCTGGGCGCGGGTCTGGTGACGATCCCCGAGGTGCCGCGTCCGGACCCGCGGGGCGCGGTGATGGAGAACGCCGAGGTTCCCGAGCGGAAGCGTTTCTGCTCCCGTGCGGACTGCGGGGCCCCGGTGGGCCGTTCGCGCGGGGACCGGCCGGGCCGCACGGAGGGCTTCTGCACCAAGTGCGGGCACCCGTACTCCTTCGTGCCGAAGCTGCGCGCCGGGGACATCGTCCACGGCCAGTACGAGGTCGCGGGCTGCCTCGCGCACGGCGGGCTCGGCTGGATCTACCTCGCGGTGGACCGGGCCGTCTCCGACCGGTGGGTGGTCCTCAAGGGCCTGCTCGACACCGGTGACCAGGACGCCATGGCCGCGGCGATCTCCGAGCGCCGCTTCCTCGCCGAGATCGAGCACTCCAACATCGTCCGCATCTACAACTTCGTCGAGCACCTCGACCCGCGCACCGGCTCCATGGACGGCTACATCGTCATGGAGTACGTCGGCGGCAAGTCGCTCAAGGAGATCGCCAACGACCGGCGGACCCCCGACGGCCGGCGCGATCCGCTGCCGGTGGAGCAGGCCTGCGCGTACGGCATCGAGGCCCTGGAGGCGCTCGGCCACCTGCACAGCCGGAACCTGCTGTACTGCGACTTCAAGGTCGACAACGCCATCCAGTCCGAGGACCAGCTCAAGCTCATCGACATGGGCGCGGTCCGGCGGATGGACGACGACGAGTCCGCGATCTACGGCACGGTCGGCTACCAGGCGCCCGAGGTCGCCGAGGTCGGCCCCTCGGTGGCCAGCGACCTGTACACGGTGGCGCGCACGCTCGCCGTGATGACCTTCGACTTCCAGGGCTACACGAACGTCTTCGTGGACTCGCTGCCCGACCCGGAGCACATCGAGGTCTTCCGGACGTACGAGTCGTACTACCGCTTCCTGGTCCGCGCCACCGACCCGGACCCCGCCCGCCGGTTCGCCTCCGCGCAGGAGATGGCGGAGCAGCTGACGGGCGTCCTCCGCGAGGTCGTCGCGCTCCAGTCGGGGCGGCCGCGCCCGGCCCTGTCGACGCTGTTCGGCACGGAGGTGCGGGTCACGGACACCACGCTGTTCGCCGAACTGACGGAGGACGTGTCGCTGCTGGGGGCGCGCGGGGCCGCAAGCGGTCCCGGTCCGCGTCCGGTCCGGCGCTGCCCGGCTCCGTTCCGGGGCGGGCGTCGGCCGCCGGGGCGGAGGCGGCCTCCGGGGCGGGTGCCGCGCCGGTCGCCGGAGGCTCCGGGCTCGGGGCGGCGCTCGCCCCGCTCGACGCGCCCGCCACCGCGCTCGCGCTGCCCGTGCCGCGCGTCGACGCGGGCGACCCCACGCCGGTTTCCTCGCCGGGCTCGCGGGCGCCGCGCCGGCCGAGCTGCTGGGGGCGCTCCAGGGCGCGCCCGCGCCCTCCCCCGAGCTGGTGCTGCGGACCCTGCGGGCCCAGCTGGAGCTGGGCGACCTGCCCGCCGCCGCGCGGACCCTCGCGGGTCTGGAGGAGCGGGACCCGGACGACTGGCGGGTCGTCTGGTACCGGGGATCGCCTCCCTGGTGACCGGGGACCACGAGCACGCGGCGCTGGCCTTCGACGCGGTGTACGACGCCTTCCCGGCGAGCCCGCGCCGAAGCTGGCCCTCGGGATCTGTGCCGAGGTCCTCGGCCAGCTGGACAACGCCGCCGAGTACTACCGCCTGGTGTGGGCGACGGACCCGAGCTACGTCAGCGCGGCCTTCGGGCTCGCCCGGGTGCGGCTCGCGGCGGGCGACCGCGACGGAGCCGTACAGGCCCTGGAGTCCGTGCCGGAGGCGTCGATCCACTACACGGCGGCCCGGGTCGCGGCCGTACGGGCGCGGCTGCGGCGGCGCCCGGCGCACGAGCCGCTCGGTGCCGACCTGACGGCGGCCGCGGCGCAGGTCTCCGCGCTCCAGGGCTTCGGTCTGGACGCGGTGCGCCGGGAGCGCCTGTCGACGGAGGTCCTCGGGACGGCCCTCGACTGGGTACTCTCCGGGAGTCCCGGCGCGACACCGGGCGGCGGCGCGCTGCTGCTCGGCAGTGAACTGGACGAGCGCGGACTGCGCTTCGGCCTCGAACGCTCGTACCGGGTACTGGCCCGGCTCGCCCAGCGGGGCGAGGAGAGGATCGAACTGGTGGAGCGGGCCAACCGCTTCCGCCCCAGGACGTGGGTGTGAGGATGTCCCAGAAGCCGAAGCCGTCGCACGGACTCGCCGCCTGTCCGGGCTGCGCGGAGCCGCTGGAGTCGGGTGACCGGTTCTGCGGGGCGTGCGGCTACGACCTGTCGGCCCTGCCGACCGCCGGGACCGAGCCGGACCGCCCGACCGTGGCGATCGGCACCCGGGTGATCTGGCCGGACGCCCCGCCCCGCGAGCCCGGTTCGCTCTCGACGATGACCCAGCACCCGGGCGACCTCCGGGCACCGACTCCGGCGGCCGTGACCTGCCGACAGTCGGCGGCCGCGCGGACGGGCCGGTGCCGGAGCCCCCGCGCACGCGTCCCCGGCGGACGGCGGGGACTTCGAGCTGGCCGCGCCCGATCCCCGTACCGCCGTGCGCGCGGACCCGGCCCCGGCCGCCGCGGCGCCCGGCCGCCGCGCTCTGCGTGGCCTGCCGGGCCGGGCGGGTGGACACCGACGGGTACTGCGAGAACTGCGGGCACGCGCAGCCGCGCGAGCGCGACCACATGGAGCAGGAGCTGCCCGGCGTGGCCGCCGTCAGCGACCGGGGCTGCGCCACCACCGCAACGAGGACGCGTTCGCCGTCTCCTCGACCACGCTGCCCGACGGCTCCCCGCCGTCCTCGCGATCGTCTGCGACGGCGTCTCCTCGGCGACCCGGCCCGACGAGGCCTCCGCCGCCGCCGCCGAGGCCGCCGGCGCCTCGCTGCTCGCCGCGCTCCCCGGGGCACGCACCCGCAGCAGGCGATGCACGAGGCGATCGTGGCCGCCGCCGAGGCCGTCGACTCCCTCGCGGAGGAGCCCGGCCAGGACGGCGCGGAGCACGATCCGCACCGCCACCGCAACGCCCCGGCCTGCACCATCGTCGGCTCCGTCGTCGCCGCCGGGCTGCTCGTCGTCGGCTGGGTCGGCGACAGCCGCGCCTACTGGGTGCCGGACGACCGCAGCACCCCGCCCGCCCGGCTCACCGAGGACGACTCCTGGGCCGCGCAGATGGTCGCGGCGGGCCTGATGAACGAGGCCGAGGCGTACGCGGACGAGCGCGCCCACGCGATCACCGGCTGGCTCGGCGCCGACTCGTACGAACTGGACCCGCACACGGCCGCGTTCAAGCCGGACCGTTCCGGCGTGGTGGTGGTCTGCACGGACGGCCTGTGGAACTACGCGGAGGCCGCGGAGGAGATGGCCCGGGTCCTCCCGGCCGACGCCTCGGACCGGCTGCTCCACGGAGCCCAGGTCCTGGTCGGCCACGCCCTGGACGGCGGAGGCCACGACAACATCACGGTCGCGCTCGTCCCGTTCACCGTCGCGTCCCAAGGGGCAGGATCCGCCTGAGAGCGGTCGCCGATCCCCGTCCCTTCACCGTCGTTGCGTCTGTCGCGTAGGAGCCGAAAACAGATGGCGAACTTCTCCAAGCCGACCGTTCCCCAGTTCTCGGTGGACGTCTACCAGAACGAGTTCCTGCCCGAGGGCGGCCGGGACGTCAGCGCGATCGTCACGGTCACCTCGACCGGGGCGGCACCACCGGCGGGTTCGCGGGCGGCGGGTCGGCCGGCGTCGTGATCATGGTCGACTGCTCCGGCTCGATGGACTACCCGGCCACCAAGATGCGCGGCGCGCGCGAGGCGACCGCCGCCGCCGTCGACACCCTGCGCGACGGCACGCACTTCGCCGTCGTCGCCGGGACGCACGTGGCGAAGGAGGTCTACCCGGGAACGGCGGCCTCGCCGTCGTCGACGCCCGGACCCGCGCCGAGGCCAAGGAGGCGCTGCGCCGGCTCTCCGCGGGCGGCGGCACCGCGATCGGCACCTGGCTGCGCCTCGCGGACCGGCTGCTCTCCTCCGCCGAGCTCACCATCCGGCACGGCATCCTGCTCACCGACGGCCGCAACGAGCACGAGTCCCCGGAGGAGCTGCGGGCCGCGCTCGACGCCTGCGCGGGCCGCTTCACCTGCGACGCGCGCGGGGTCGGCACGGACTGGGAGGTCAAGGAGGTCACCGGGATCGCCTCGGCGCTCCTCGGCACCGCCGACATCGTCGCCGACCCGGCGGGGCTCGCCGCCGACTTCACGGCGATGATGGAGCACGCGATGGGCAAGGGCGTGGCGGACGTCGCGCTGCGCCTGTGGACCCCGGTCGGGACCGAGATCATGTTCGTCAAGCAGGTGGCTCCGGCGGTCGAGGACCTGACCGGGCGGCGCACCGAGGCCGGGCCGCGCGCCGGCGACTACCCGACGGGTTCGTGGGGCGACGAGTCCCGCGACTACCACGTGAGCGTGCGGGTCCCGCAGGCCGCGGTCGGCCAGGAGATGCTCGCCGCCCGGGTCTCGCTGCTCGCCCCGGACCCGGCGGGCGGCGATCCGCGTCCGCTGTCTCAGGGACTGGTACGGGCGGTGTGGACGGACGACCTCGCGATGTCGACGTCGATCAACCCGCAGGTCGCGCACTACACGGGCCAGGCCGAGCTGGCGGACGCCATCCAGCAGGGCCTGGATGCCCGCAAAACGGGCGATCGGGACGGCGCGACGGCCAAACTGGGCCGTGCCGTGCAGCTCGCGGCGGCCTCCGGCAACGCGGATACCGCGAAACTGCTTTCGAAGGTGGTCGACGTCGTCGACGCGGCGACCGGTACTGTGCGTTTGAAGGCGAAGGTCGCGGAAGCGGACGAGATGACACTCGAGACCCGTTCCACCAAGACCGTTCGCGTCAAGAGGTAGCCCGGCCACCGGGCCGGACGACGAGAGGGGGAAGCACCGACATGCCGACCTGCCCGAACGGACACCAGTCGGTCTCCGACGACTGGTGCGAGGTCTGCGGCCATCGCATGGCCGGGGCGGGTGCGCCGACGGGTGCCGTACCGCCGCCTCCCCGCCGCCGCCCCCGCGTACGGATACCCCGGCCCCGCCGCCCCGGCCAGGCCCCCAGGGCCCGCCCCAGGGCCCCCGCCGGGCGCCCCGGCCCCTTCGGCGGCCCCGGCGGCCCTGGAGCCCCGCGGCTCCCGGCGGCCCTGGTGGTCCCGGCGCCTTCAACGCCCCTGACGCACCCCGCGCCCCTCCGGTCCCGGCCCCTTCGGCGGCCCCGGCGGTCCCGGCGGCCCCGGTCCCTTCGGCGGTCCCGGAGACCCCGGCGCCCCTCCGGTCCGGGCCCCTTCGGTGGCCCCGGCGCGCCCGCGCCCGCCGCCCCGGTGGTTTCGGTCCCGGTGGGGATCCGAACGCGACGGCGCAGGCGGAGCTGTGCCCGCAGTGCCGGACGCCGCGCGAGCACATGGCGCCGTTCTGCGAGGAGTGCCGCTGGAACTTCCTCACGAACACGGCGACCTCGTACACGCCGCTGGCCCCGCGCAACGCCCCGTCGGCGCCGCCCGCGCCGCCGCGGCAGCCCGGTCCGCCGCCGGGAGCGAACCTGCCGCCCGGCTTCCAGACCGCGCCGCCCGCGCCGCAGCAGCAGCCCCGCAGCCGGACCCGTTCGGCTACCAGGGCTCGCGGCCCTCGCAGGTGAACCGGCCGGCCGAGCCGCTGGGCGCCGAGCCCACGCACCACCAGGCCCCGCCGCAGCGCCCGCCGGCGCAGCAGCCCCGGCCCCGCCCGCGTACCTCCAGGCTCCGGCCCAGGCCCCCGCCCCGCCCGCGCCGCCGCAGCCGCGCGCGGACGACGACTGGGTCCTGTCGCCGCCGTCGCAGCACCAGCCGCCGCAGGCACCCCGGCCCCGCCGCAGCACCAGGCCCCGCCGCAGCCTCCGCAGCAGCACCAGCCCCGCAGCCTCCGCCGCAGCAGGGGCCTCCGCCGCAGCAGTTCCAGCCGCCGCGCCCGCCGCAGCCGCTGAGCTGGACCGCGGTCATCGGTCCCGACCGCGAGTACTTCATGGCGATGATGCAGCGCAGCGGCCCGGAGGCCACGGGCCTGAACCTGCCCGCGTACTCGCCGGACAAGCACGTGCCGCTCCAGGGCAACCAGGTCTCCATCGGGCGCCGCCGGCACTCCACCGGCGAGTCCCCGACATCGACCTGTCGGTGCCGCCGGAGGACCCGGGCGTCTCGCACCAGCACGCCGTGCTGGTGCAGCAGCCAGACGGCTCGTGGGCGGTGGTGGACCAGAACTCCACCAACGGCACCACGGTCAACGGCGGCGAAGAGCCGATCCAGCCCTACGTCCCCGTCCAGCTCCAGGACGGCGACCGGGTGCACGTCGGCGCCTGGACCACGATCACGATCCGCGGCTCCTGACGCAGGGCCTCAGCGCAGGGGCCAGGCGTACGGCCCCGCCGGGTCGTCCAGCCAGGCCCACTGCCGGTCGCCGCTGACCGTCACCCCGAAGCGCTCCCGCTCCGGCCGCCGCTCGCGCAGCCAGAGCAGAGCGCTTCGCGTCGGTCGAGGGTGCCGCCGACCAGGCCCCACAGGAAGAGGAAGCGCTCGTCCCCGGCCGGGCCGTGGCGCGGTCCGGCCGTCGCCGGGCGCTGGGCGGCGGCGCCCGCAGGGCCACGAAGTACGCGGAGGTCGCGAGGAACCGCCCCTCCGCGTGCCCGGCGTCGCGCACCCTCAGCAGGATCAGCCCGGTGGAGAGCGGGGCGAGGACCAGCGCGCCGGGCCGGCACTGGGCGAGCCAGGGGTACGGGACGGAGGGCACCGCGCAGGTCGCCACGATCCGGTCGTACGGGGCGCGCTCGGGGCAGCCGCGGGCGCCGTCGGCGGCGAGCACCGCGGGCCGGTACCCGGCGGCGGCGAGGTGGGTGCGGGCGGACTCGGCGATCTCCTCGTCCAGGTCGACGGTGGTGACGTGCTCCTCGCCGAGCCGGTGGCAGAGCAGGGCCGCGTGGTAGCCGCTGCCGGCGCCGACCTCCAGGACGTCGTCCCCGTCGCGTACGTCCAGGGCGTCGAGCATCAGCGCCATCAGGGAGGGCTGGCTGGCGGAGGAGACCAGGTCCCCGTCCCGCACCCGGGTGGCGACCGCCGTGTCCGCGTACGCCCCGCGCAGCCAGCGGTCCCGCCGCGCGGGCTCGGGGTCGCCGGACCAGAGCCGCTCGTAGCCGCCGGGCGCGGAGACGTAGTAGTACGGGACGAAGAGATGGCGCGGCACCTCGGCGAAGGCCGCCCGCCAGGCGGGTCGGTCAGCAGGCCCTGCGCCTCCACCTCCCGCACGACGCGCGCCGCTCCCGCGCTCCGGTCTCGGCGAACTCGTCCCGCACCGCGTCCATGCCCCCACTCTCCCGCCCCGCCGGGCCCGGTCGACCGCCCGTACAGGTGGTCCTAAGCCCCAGGTCCTCGGCCGGGGCATCTGAGACGATGGAACGGTGAACGAGATTCCCGGGGAAACAGTGCAGGAGCAGACCTTCTACGACCAGGTCGGCGGCGAGGAGACGTTCCGCCGTCTGGTCCGCCGCTTCTACGAGGGCGTCGCGGCGGACCCGCTGCTCCGCCCGATGTACCCCGAGGAGGACCTCGGCCCGGCCGAGGAGCGGCTCGCCCTCTTCCTGATGCAGTACTGGGGCGGCCCCCGCACCTACAGCGACCACCGCGGCCACCCCCGGCTGCGGATGCGCCACGCCCCGTTCACCGTGGACCGGGCCGCCCACGACGCCTGGCTCCACCACATGCGCGACGCCGTCGACTCGCTCGGTCTGGCCCCGGAGCACGAGAGCGAGCTGTGGCGCTATCTGACGTACGCGGCGGCGTCGATGGTGAACAGCGCCGACTAGGAAGCCGCCGTCCGGCTCCACGGACTGAAACGTTCCGGACACGGAACGCCGAATAACGGTCACGATCCCATCAAGGTGCGCGGGGAAGCGGTTACCAGCGACGCGTGCCCTCTGAAAGCATCCGAGGAAACTTTCAGCGGGTCCAGGGGGATGGGTGACGGGGTTCGTATTTCTGCGTGTCAGGGCACACCGGCTGCTGCTCGCCGCGGCACTGCTCTCCGTGCTCCTGACGACCTCGGTGCTCGCCACCCTCGCCGCCTTCTCCGGCGCGATCGGGGACGCCGCGCTCCAGGCCGGACTGCGCGGCCGGTCCGCGGCCGCCGCCTCCCTGGTCGTGGGCGGGCAGGTGCCGGCCGCGAAACGGGCCAGTGCCGAGGCCGCCGTCGAGGACGGCGTGCGGAAGACCTTCAGCGGACTGCCGACGACCGTGTGGCGGCTCGAACGCTCGGGGCCGTACGCCCTGCCCCGTGACCTCCAGCCGCCCGCCGCCCGCAAGGGCGACCCCGACCTGACGCAGTTCGCCGCGCTCGACCGCTCGCGGCTCTCCCTCGTCAGGGCGCCTGGCCCTCGCCCGCCAGGGCCGGGGGCACGATCGAGACGGCACTGCCCGAGGAGGCCGCCCGGCGCCTCAAGGTCGGCCCCGGCACCGTCCTCGACCTCACCGACCGGCTCAAGAACCAGAAGGTGAAGGCCCGGATCACCGGCGTCTACAAGCCGGCCGACACCACCGACCTGTACTGGCAGCTGGACCCGGCGGGCGGCCGCGGCGTGCGGAGCGTCGCTTTCACCACGTACGGGCCGCTGGACGTCGACCCCGCCGTCCTCGCCTCCGGGACGCTGAGCCCCGGCGACACCACCTGGGTCGGCACCGCCGACTACACCGGCTTCACCACGGACCGGATGGACGCCCTGCGCGCCGCGTCGACCGAGGGCCCGAAGAAGCTGGCCGAGGCCACGGACGCCTTCGGGACGACGATCTCCGCGTCGACCGCGCTCCCGACCGTCCTCGACCAGACCCAGCGGGCCCTGCTCGTCTCCCGCTCCACCCTCCTGATCGTCGCCGTGCAGCTGGTGCTGCTCGCCGCGTACGCGCTGCTGCTCGTCGCCCGGCTGCTCAGCACCGAGCGCTCCGGCGAGACGGCCCTGCTGCGGGCCCGCGGCGGTTCCCGGCGCCGCATCGCCGGACTCGCCGCCGCCGAGGCGCTGCTGCTCGCCCTGCCCGCCGCGCTCGCCGCCCCGCTCCTGTCCGGCCCGCTGACCCGGCTCTTCGCCGAGCGGTCCGCGCTCGCCGGGCTCGGGTGCGGCTCGACACCTCGCCCTCGGCCCCGGTGTGGCTGGTCGCCGCCGTGGTCGCGCTCTGCTGCGCGGCGGCCGTCGTCGCCCCGCGCTCGCCGCCGGGGACGGCTCCGTCGTCTCGCTGCGCAAGGCCCGCTCGGCCTCCTGCCCGCCCCGGTGCGGGCCGGGGCCGACCTCGGCCTGCTCGCCGTCGCGGGCGTCGCCTACTGGCAGCTCCAGCGGCCGTCCGCCGCGGGCGGCACCCTCGGCGCGGACGGGACCGGCGGCGGCTCCGTCGACCCGGTGCTCATCGCCGCGCCCGCCCTCGCCCTGCTCGCCGGCACCGTCCTGACGCTGCGTCTGCTGCCGCCCGCCGCCAAGCTGGCCGAGCGGCGCGCGGCCGGCGGGCGCGGGCTCTCCGCCGCCCTCGCCGGCTGGCAGTTCAGCCGCCGCCCGCTGCGCGGCGCCGCCCCGTCCTCCTCCTCGTCCTCGCCGTGGCGATGGGCATGCTGGCCATCGGGCAGAGCGGCTCCTGGGAGCGCTCTCAGCGCGACCAGGCCGACTTCCGCACCGGTACGGACGTCCGCGTCCTCAGCGTGGGCTCCGGCGAGCCGACGCAGACCGAACGCCTCGCCGCCGTGCCGGGCGTCAGGGCCGTGGCCCCGTGCACCGCGCCTCCCTGGACGTGGCCGGGAAGAACGCCGCCGTCCTGGCCGTCGACACCCGCAACGCGGGCGGCCTGTTCCTCCGCTCCGACCTCTCGTCCGCCCCGGCCCCGGCCCTGCTCGCCCCGCTGACCCCAAGGCCTTCGCCGGCGCCGGTCTCGCGCTGCCCGCCGGAACCCGCACGCTCTCGGTCGACCTGCGGACGGCCGCGCCCGCCGGCACGCCCGACGCCCGGGTCGGCGCCGTCCTGGAGGACCCGACCGGCGTCCCGTACCGGCGGGACCTGGGACCGCTGCCCTCCGACGGCCGCACGCACCGGCTGACCCTCGACCTGGCCGCCGAGGGCGCCGTGCCCGGCGCCGACGCCGCCCGCGGCTCCGGCGGCCTCCTGACCCTCACGGACCTGGAGCTCACCGGCACGATCACCGACGGCACGCACGGCACCCAGACGCTGGACGTCGAGCGCTTCACCACCGTCGGAGCCGACGGCCGGACGAAGACCCACGCCCCCGCGCAGGTCCTCGCGTCCTGGGCCTCCGCGTTCGAGCAGACCAAGGACGACGGCAGCACGGTGGAGGCCGGCGCGACCGGTCGTGCCGGGTCCGCCGGACCCGGCGGCCGGCCGGCCCCGTACTCCCTGTCGTTCCCCGTCGTCGGCGGGAAGGCCTACGACTACTCGTGGACGCTGGAGTTCACCCTGCGGCTGAACGCCCCCGCCCCGAAGGCCCCGGGCGGCTCACCGCCGTCGCCACCGAGACCTTCATGACGGCGACCGGCGCCAAGCCCGGCGAACCGCTCCAGGTCGCCCTCGCCGGGCGGCAGCTCGACGTCACCGTCGGCCAGGTGGTCAAGGAGCTGCCGACCACCGGTCCGGGCGCGCGGACCGCCTCCGCCGCCTCCGGCACCACCACCCCCGAGGACGGCGGCGCGATCCTCCTCGACCTGGCCTCCGTCAACCGGTTCCTGGCGGCCGAATCCGACGGGACCGCGACCCTGCCGCCCACCGAGTGGTGGCTGACCACCGCCCCGGCCGCGCCGCCGAGGCCGCCGCGCCCTGCGCGCCCGCCCCGACATCGAACCGACCCAGATCCTCGTACGGGACGAGGTCGCCGCCGAACTCCTCGGCGACCCGCTCGGCGCGGGCCCCAACGCCGCCCTGATGGCGGTCGCGGCGGCCGCCGCCGCGCTCGCCGCCGTCGGCTTCGCCGTCGGCTCGGCCGGCGCGATGCGGGAACGGGCCGCCGAGTTCGGCGTGCTCCGGGCGCTCGGCGCACCGCGCCGCAAGCTCGCCCGGCTCGTCGCCGCCGAACAGGGACTGCTCATCGGCATCGGCCTGCTCGTCGGCATCGGGCTCGGCACCGTCCTCGCCCGGACGGTCGTCCCGCTCGTCGTCCTCACCGGCCAGGCCGCCCGGCCCGTCCCGCCGGTCCTCGTCGAACTGCCCCTCGGCCAGGTGGCGCTGCTGCTCGCCGGCGTCGCCGCCCTGCCGCTCGCCATCGTCGCCTCGATCGCCCTGCGCCGCGCCGACCCGGCCGTGACCCTGCGCCACCAGGGGACAACTGATGCCGCCGACACCCCTGACGAGGACAGCGACCGCACCGACACGCCCGCCGTACGCAGGAAGGCCCCGACATGCCCCGGTCCCGGTCCGACAAGCCCGCCCGCGCGGTGGCGCCCTGGGTGCGGACCCGGCTGCGGACCGCCCCTGGGCCGCCGCCGCCCTCGCCCTGCTCGTCCTGGTCACCGCGTACCTCGCGGCGGCGCTGCCGCGCGCGGTCGACCGGTACGAGACGGAGGCCTGCGGCACGACATCCTGACCGCCGAACCGCGCAACTCCGTCCTCGAACTGACGACCCCGATCCCGCTGTCCGAGCACGGTGCCGCCTGGCCCCCCACCTCATCCAGCGCAAGAGCGACGAGGCGCGCGCGCTGCTGCCCGCGCCGATCCTGACCGACCCGGAGCAGACCGTCCACGGCGTCCGCACGCTCAAGCGCGTCCAGGGCCTCGACCCGTGGCTGCCCCAGCCCGACGGACTCCCCCCGGAGTTCGTGCTCTCCTCCCCGTCCCGGCTCCCCGGGCACGCGACGCTGCGGAAGGGCCGGCTCGCCGCGGGCACGGCCGAAGCCCCGGAAGCCGTCGTCACCACGCAGACCGCCGGATCCCTGCACCTGAAGCCCGGCTCCGTCGTGCACGTGCCGAGCAAGACCAGCCCGGAACCGCTCGCCGTCACGATCACCGGGATCGTGGAACCCCTCGGCCCCCAGTCCCCGTACTGGGCCGTCGAGCCGCTGCTGCGCACCCCGGCGCTGACCGCCAAGGTCAGCGACGAGATCAAGTACTACTGGCAGGGGGCGCTGCTCCTCTCCCCCGACTCCGCGGCGTTCATCCTCTCCACCAACACCGAACCGGAGCTCTTCTTCCGGTACATGCCGACGGCCGGCCACCTCACCGGCCGGGACACCGACCGGCTCGCCTCCGCCCTCGACTCGGCGGCCAGCGGCCCCGACCTGGTCAAGCTCCGCGAGGCCGTCGGGGGCAACGCCGCCCTCGCCACCGACCTCGACGAGATCGTCGACGCCTACCGCTCGATGCGCGAGGCGATCAACCCGGTCGTGGCCGTCGCCGTCTTCGGGATCGGCACGGTCGCCGCGGTCGTCCTCGCCATGACCGGCGGCCTGTTCGTCGCCCGCCGCGACAGCGAGCTCGCGCTGCTCCGCTCCCGGGGCGCCTCCCTCACCGGCATCGGCCTGCGGCTGCTCGGCGAGACCTCGGCCGTCGCCGTACCGGCCGCCGCGCTCGCCCTGGGCCTCGCGGTGCTGACCGTCCGGCCGCCCGGCGGCTCCGGCGGCATCCCCTCGCCCCTCCGTCCTCGCCGCCGCCCTCGTCGCCCTGGTCGCGATGTTCGTCCTGCCCGTACGGGCGGTCGTCCGCCACCGACGCCCGCGCCTGCACGGGGACGCGACGACCTGCTCACCGCGCGCCCCTCCCGGCGCCGCACCGTCTTCGAACTCACCCTCCTCGTCCTCGCCGTGGGCGCGGTCGCCTCGCTGCGGCTGCGCGGCACCGACGACGGCGGCGACTCCGGCGACCCGCTGGTGAGCGCCGCGCCCGTGCTCGTCGGCCTGATCGCCGCCTCCCTCCTCGTACGGATCTACCCGCTGCCGCTGCGCTGGCTGGCCCGCCCGGCCCACCGGCTGCGCGGGGCCGTCGGACCGCTGGCCCTGGCCCGCGCCGGGCGCGCCCGTCCTCGGGCACCCTCCCGCTGCTCGCCCTCGTCCTCGCGCTGAGCACGGCGGCCTTCGGCGGCTCCGTCCTCGCCGGCGTCGCCGACGCCCGCGACCGGGCGGCGCTCCTGGCGACCGGCGCGGACGCCCGCATCGGCGGCTACATCGAATGGACCCCGCTGCCCCCGGACTCACCGAGTCGGTGCGCGGCCTGCCGGGCGTGCGGGACGTGGCCCCGGTGCAGATCGAGTACGGGTCTCCCTGCCGTCCGTCCAGGGCACCGCCGTCGAGCCGATGAGCGCGCCGATCGTGGGCGTCGACCCGCCTCGTACACCCGGCTCGCGGACCGGACCGGCTTCGGCCCCTTCCCGCCGGGCTGCTCGCCCCGACCGGGAAGGGCGGCGAGGACGCCGTCGCGGACACCGAGCGGGTGCTGCCCGCCATCGCCTCGCCGAAGGTCGCCGAACGCCTCGGCCGCGCCCCGATGAGCATCATCGCGGCGGCCGGCGCCTTCCGGGTGAAGGTGGTCGCGGTCCGCTCCACCACCCCGGCCCTGGACGACGCGGACTTCCTCCTCGTCAACGGCGCCGACCTCACCCACCGGACGAACACCCAGCTGCTCGTCACGGGACCGGTCGACGGCACCGCGCTGCGCGCCGCCGTGCGGGCGAAGTCGTCCAAGCTCGACGTGGCGCTGCGCAGCGAGAAGCGGGCCACGTACGTGGACTCGCCGATCCAGTCCGGCGCCGAGCGGATCTACCTGGGCGCGATCGGCGCGGGCGCCGCCTTCGCCGTCGCCGCCCTGCTGCTCTCGCTGCTGCAGAGCGCACCCGAGCGGAACACGCTCCTCGCGCGGCTGCGGACGATGGGCCTCACCCGGAAGCAGGCGCGGCGGCTCCTCGGCCTCGAAGCGCTGCCGCAGGCGGTCCTCGCGGCCCTCGGCGGCATCCTCGTCGGCTGGGCGACGGTGCCGCTGCTCGCCCCGGGCATCGACCTGTTCCGGCTCGCGCTCGCGACGGCACCGGGTTCGCCCGCTGGACAGCGCCCCGCTGCGGGCGGACCCTGGTCGCTGCTGCTGCCCGCGCTCGCCGTCGTCGTCCTGACGGCGCTCGCGGCGGTCGGACAGGCGTGGTGGGTGGGCCGCAGGGGCTCGATCAAGGAACTCAGGGCAGGAGACGCACGATGACGAAGACCGGAACGGCCCCGTCCGACACGACCCTGGAGGAGCTGGAGCGGCGGGCCACCGCGCACCGCGACCGGCCCTCGTACGGTCATGACGCGCTCATCGCCTGCGACCGGCTCGTCCGCATCTTCACCACGGACGGGGTGGAGGTGCAGGCGCTCCAGGGGCTCGACCTCCTCGTCAAGGAGGGCGAGTTGATGGCCCTGGTCGGCGCCTCCGGTTCCGGCAAGTCGACGCTGATGAACATCCTGGCGGGCCTGGACGTGCCGACCGCCGGCGCGGCCCGGGTCGCGGGCTGCGACCTGCTCGGCATGGACGGCAAGGCGCGGCTGCGCTACCGCCGCGAGGTCGTCGGCTTCGTCTGGCAGCAGACCGCCCGCAACCTCCTGCCGTACCTGACGGCCGCCCAGAACGTGGCGCTGCCGATGCAGTTGCGGGGCCGCTCGAAGCAGAAGGCGGAGCGCGCCGAGGAACTCCTCGCCATGCTGGGCATCGCGGAGATCCGCGACCGCCGCCCGCACCAGCTCTCCGGCGGCCAGCAGCAGCGGGTGGCCATCGCGGTCGCCCTGGCCAACAACCCGTCCGTGCTCCTCGCCGACGAGCCGACGGGCGAGCTGGACTCGGCCACCGGCGAGCAGGTCTTCGCCGCCTTCCGCCGCGCCAACGAGGAACTGGGCACGACGATCGTGATCGTCACCCACGACCAGGCCGTCGCCTCCGAGGTGCGCCGCACCGTCGCCATCCGCGACGGCCGCACCTCCTCCGAGGTGCTGCGCCGCACGGAGGTCGACGCCCAGGGCCAGGAGTCGCTGGTGGCACGGGAGTACGCGATGCTCGACCGCGCGGGCGGCTCCAGCTCCCGCGGAGTACACGGAGTCCCTGGGCATGGAGCACCGCGTGGCCCTCGAACTGGAGCAGGACCACATCGGGGTGTGGCCGGACGACGCGGAAGGCCCTAGGCGCTCAGGTCCATGAGGCCGGCCGCCGTGGGCCGGAAGCCGCACCGCTCGTGGAACGCGGTGAGGTGGGGCTCGTAGTCCACGTGCAGCCACTGCGCGCCGCGCCCGCGGGCGGCCCCGGCCGCGCCCGCACGAGCGTGACGCCGAGGCCCCGGCGCCGCTCCTCGGGATGCACCGTGGTGTCGAGGAGGAAGGCGTGGACCCCACCGTCCCCGACGACGTTCACGTACCCGACGAGCCTCCCGCCCCTGCGCGCGGTCACCCGGAGCAGACTCCGGGCGAACACGGGCCCGAAGTCGGTGCCCCGGTGTCCGGGCCAGGCGGCGTGGAAGAGGGTGTTCAGCTCGTCCCCGGTGAGGGCCCTGTCGACCTCGACGGCGAGGCCGAGGTCGAGGTCGGCGCCGAGGCCGGCATCGAGGCCGCCGCTGGTCGCCGGGGTCGAGCCGTCCCCGCCGGGGGTCATCGGAGCCGAGTCGCCCCGTCGCAGGTCGTCGGGGCCGAGTCGCCCCGCCGCCGGTCACCGGGGCTGAGTCGCCCCCGTCATCGGTCGTCGGGGCTGAGCCGTCCCCGGCATCGGTCACCGGCACCGGCACCGAGTCGCTCCCGCCGTCGGTCACCGGGGCTGAGCCCCATCGCGACCGGTGCGGTGCGGAGCGCGATCGAGCCGTACGGGGTGCGGAGCCGCAGCCACGGTCCGGAGGAGAAGAGCGCCACCGGCGCCTCCCCGGTGGCAGGAAGCCCAGCGACTGGGCGGCGTGCACGGCGCGCAGGGGCAGCCCGGTGGTGCCGAGGGTGCGGGACCAGATCTCGCGGCCGAGGGCGTCGCGCTCGGCCCGGGTGCGCCGTTCCTCCGGCAGCGACTCGTCCCGCGTGCGGAACTCGCCGACGGCGGCGGCGACGGCGCCCCGCATCCCGGCGACGTCGGGAAGGCCGGGGACCGGCTGCCAGCCGCCGCGCGGCGGAGGACACCGGCCCACGGCGGGCCGGTCACGGAGTCCAGGACGACCGCCTTGCCGGCCGACTCCTCGATGCCGTCGAGGAGTTCACCGGCGGAGACGGTGACGTCGAGGTCCACGGCGTCGACGAGGCGGGCCGTGCGGACCGCGAGCACCTCGAACGACGGCGGCCGTCCGAGACGGCCAGCGCCCCGGCGCCCGCCTGGAGGCGGACGGCGGCGGCGCGGTCGTAGTGCACCAGCCGGCCGAGGAAGGCGGCGAGGGCCGCCGCCTCCCTCGGGTCGGCGAAGTGCAACGGAGCGAGCACGGTCATGCGGCCGACGACATCCCGTCGTCGACGTACTCCTGGAGGAACGCGCGCTCCTCGTCGGTGATCCGCCGGGGCCGCTGCGCCTCCAGGTCGAAGGGCACGACGACCGTGGACGCCCGGACGTACACGACGTCGGCGTCCTTGACCTCGTAGGCGATCGTCAGGGACGCCGCACCTATCTTCGTGACCCACGACTCGATGGTCACCGGCTCGTGCCGGTGGACCAGCGGCCGCTTGTAGTCGATCTCGTGCCGGGCCACGACGGACCCGCCGGAGAACGAGGGGGAACCGTCCCCCGGCGCCAGCCGGAACATGAAGTCGATCCGCGCCTCTTCCAGGTACCGCAGGAAGACGACGTTGTTGACGTGCCCGAAGGCGTCCATGTCCGACCAGCGCAGGGGACAGCTGTAGATGTGCCGAGCCATGAAGTGATCAGCCTCGGGTCAGCTTCTTGTACGTGGCGCGGTGCGGACGGGCCGCGTCCGGGCCGAGGCGCTCGATCTTGTTCTTCTCGTAGGACTCGAAGTTGCCCTCGAACCAGAACCACTTCGAGTCGCCCTCGTACGCGAGGATGTGGGTGGCCACTCGGTCCAGGAACCAGCGGTCGTGGGAGATGACCACGGCCGCGCCCGGGAACTCCAGGAGCGCGTTCTCCAGGGAGGACAGCGTCTCGACGTCGAGGTCGTTGGTGGGCTCGTCGAGGAGCAGCAGGTTGCCGCCCTGCTTGAGGGTGAGCGCCAGGTTCAGACGGTTGCGCTCACCGCCGGAGAGCACGCCGGCCGGCTTCTGCTGGTCCGGTCCCTTGAAGCCGAACGCGGAGACGTACGCGCGGGAGGGCATCTCGACGTGGCCGACGTTGATGTAGTCGAGCTCGTCGGAGACGACGGCCCACAGCGTCTTCTTCGGGTCGATGTTGGCGCGGCTCTGGTCGACGTACGAGATCTTGACGGTCTCGCCGACCTTGACGGTGCCGGAGTCCGGGGTCTCCAGACCCTGGAGCATCTTGAAGAGCGTGGTCTTGCCGGCGCCGTTCGGGCCGATGACGCCGACGATGCCGTTACGGGGCAGGGTGAAGGACAGGTCGTCGATGAGGACCTTGTCGCCGAAGGCCTTCGAGAGGTTCTCGACCTCGACGACGATGGAGCCCAGGCGCGGGCCCGGCGGGATCTGGATCTCCTCGAAGTCCAGCTTCCGCATCTTGTCGGCCTCGGCCGCCATCTCCTCGTAGCGGGCGAGACGGGCCTTCGACTTGGCCTGACGGCCCTTGGCGTTGGACCGCACCCACTCGAGCTCTTCCTTGAGCCGCTTGGCGCGCTTGGCGTCCTTCTGGCCCTCGACCTTGAGCCGCTCGGACTTCTTGGTCAGGTAGGTGGAGTAGTTGCCCTCGTAGGGGTGGGCGCGACCGCGGTCGAGCTCCAGGATCCACTCGGCGACGTTGTCGAGGAAGTACCGGTCGTGGGTGATGGCCACGACGGTGCCCTTGTACTGGGCGAGGTGCTGCTCCAGCCAGTTCACCGACTCGGCGTCGAGGTGGTTGGTGGGCTCGTCGAGGAGCAGCAGGTCGGGGGCCTCCAGGAGCAGCTTGCAGAGCGCCACGCGGCGCTTCTCGCCACCGGAGAGGTTGTTGACCGGCCAGTCGCCGGGCGGGCAGCCCAGCGCGTCCATGGCCTGCTCCAGCTGGGCGTCGAGGTCCCAGGCGTTGGAGTGGTCCAGGTCGTCCTGGAGCTTGCCCATCTCCTCCATGAGCTCATCGGTGTAGTTGGTCGCCATCTCTTCGGCGATCGCGTTGAACCGGTTGAGCTTGCCCTTGATCTCGGCGACGCCGTCCTCGACGTTCTCCAGGACGGTCTTGCTCTCGTCGAGCTTCGGCTCCTGCATGAGGATGCCGACGGAGAAACCGGGCGACAGGAACGCGTCACCGTTGGACGGCTGCTCCAGGCCGGCCATGATCTTCAGAACGGTGGACTTACCGGCACCGTTCGGGCCGACCACACCGATCTTCGCACCCGGCAGGAAGCTCAGCGTCACGTCATCGAGGATGACCTTGTCGCCGTGCGCCTTGCGCGTCTTGCGCATCGTGTAGATGTACTCAGCCAAGAGAAACCGTCCGGCAAGGAGTGAGTGGGCAGATACACCCCATCTTGCCTGACGGCCACCCCGGGAGCCAACCAGTAGGCGGCGACCCCCCTGACCTGCGGCTTCCCGAACCCCTTTCCGTAGCGGCCCGGTCACCCTCCGCCGCCCCGGACGCCCTCCGCCGCCCCCGGACGCGCGACGACCCCGGGCGCGGGTGCGCTCCAGGGTCGTGCGGGTGGTGCGGGTGGTGCGGGATCGTGCGGGGTCAGGCCGCGGGCCCGGACCGCTTACTGGCCGGCGGTCTTCTTCTTGCGGAGGAAGAACACCGCGCCGCCGCCGATCACGACGAGCGCCGCGGCGATGCCGGCGATCATCGGGGTGGCGCTGGAGCTGCCGGTCTCGGCGAGGTCGCCGCCACCGGTCGTGGTGCCGGTGGTGCCGGTGGTGCCGCCCGTGGTGTCACCGGTGCTGCCGCCGGTGGTCGACGGGGTGGAGGGCGTCGCCGAGGGGTGGTGGAGGGGTCTCGGAGGGCTTCGGGCCGGGGGTGGCCGTCTGGCAGTCCAGGACGCCCTCGAAGGTCTCCTCGAAGCCGTTCGGGCCGGTGATCGTGAAGTTGTAGGCCTCGTCCTCGGCGAGCGGGACCGTGATGGTCTTCGTCTCACCGGCGGCGACCGTGTACGAGGTGCCCTTCAGGTCGAAGGTCCAGGCCTCGTCGCCCTTGTTGCCGGCGATGACCTCCAGGCCGCCCTTGGCGCAGTCCTTGGCGACCGAGACGGACGGGACGGCACCCTTCTTGGCCCACGTGGCGGAGGCCTTGGCGGTGACGGTGGAGTCGCTGGAACCGGCCAGGATCAGGGTCTGCGAGGGGCCGTCGATGGAGACGAAGGCGCGGCCGAGCGAGACCTTGGTGGTGGCCTCGGCGGTCACCTCGGCGGTGCCGTCGGCGGTGCCGGCCGGGACGTCGAGGAAGACCTGGTCGCCGTTCTTGGCGTCGGTGACCGGCTTGCCGGCCTTGTCGACGACCTGGACGCCGGCGGGGGCGCCGGGGGCGGTCGCGAGCTTGGCGGTGGCGTTGGTGGTGACGGTGATCGGGCCGAGCTTCTCGCCGGCCTTGCCCGCCACGGTCGCCGGGGAGAGGCTGAGGGAGGCCGTCGGCTCGTCGAGCTCGACCGCCTTCTCCAGCAGGTACTCCTTCAGCTTCTCGGCGTCCTTGTCCTTCGGCGTCGCGACGACGTCGTCGGAGAGGGTCCAGATCGCGGCCTGGGTACCGGCGGCGGCCTCCTGCTTGGACAGGTCGACGCCCAGGGTGCCGCCGAGGGTCTCGGCGGAGAGCTTCGGGTAGGAGTGCTCCAGGATCCAGAGGATCTTGCCCGCGTTGTTGTTGTCGTGCAGGGAGGACTCGCCCCAGCCGACTTCCTTGTAGTCGAAGTCGCGCTTCGCCCCGGTGCGGAGGTCGATGCAGTAGGTGAAGAGGGAGCCTCCGCCCTCGACCTGCATCTTGAACAGACCACCGTGGACCGGCCACTTGTCGCCGTTCTTCTCGGTGATCTCGACGGCGGCGTTGTCCTCCGTCAGACCGCCGAGCTTCGCCGTGACACCGCCGGCGCCCGGGGCACCGTCATCGGCCAGCGCCGGACCGGCGGTCGCTATCGCACCGGTCGCGACGAGGCCGGAGACCAGGATCGTGGCTGCCAGGCGGGCAACACCACGCCCACGAACTGAAAACATTGGATTCCCCTCCGGGCGAGCGGCTCCGCGAACTTGGTCGATTCGCGTGGGGGGAGCGCACGCCAGCAGAACTCACAGACTCAATGGGCTCACGTGCCGCACGAGTATTCGGGAATCCTAGGGACGCAAAACCTCCCGGTGCCCTGTCGTACGGTCAGATAACCATTCCGACTCGGAATCGTTATCACCCGCGCGAGTTGGTCGACAAATCTCCACAACGCAAGGTCAGGGAGCGGTTACCAGCTGCGGAGTCACGGCCGTTCCCTCCTCCTCCGCCACCGTCCACGGGTCCTGCTCGGGCCCCGGTTCGGGCCCCGCCCGCTCCACCCTCGGGGCGCGCCGGAAGGCCGCCGTCCCCCGGTTCAGGTCGTGCCCGACGGCCACCGCGTCCACGTCCACGAAGGTCTTGCGCCGCCCCTCGTACTCCTCCTCGCGGACCTTCAACCGTCCGTGCACCACCAAGGGTTCGCCGACGGAGACCGAGGCCGCCAGATTGGCCCCGAGCGAGCGCCAGGCCGACACCGTGTAGAAGCTGGTGTTCCCGTCGGACCAGAGGCCCCGCTCCCGGTCCCAGCGGCGCGCCGTCACCGCGAACCGGAAGCGGGCCACCCCGCCGGCCACCGTGTCCCGGTACTCCACCGCCGTCGCCACGTTGCCGACGAGCGTCACGGTCGTGTCGTTCATGGGTCCGCCCCCACTCTCCCTGTTCCCTGGTGCCCGGCTGTGCGGGCACCCCGTGGAGACGATCCTCGGACGAGCGCGGGAATCCCGCTCGGGCCTGTGGACAGCCACGTACCTGGGGACAGCTCCCTCACCCGGAAGGGTGGAAAACGGACTCCAGGCCTCACTGCCGACCCCAGGTCTCACCACCTCCCCGGGCCTCCTCACCTCCCCCTGGCCTTCCCCTCTCCCCCCGGCCTTCCCCTCCTCCCCCGGCCTTCCCCTCCTTCCCCGGCCCTCGCCACCTCCTCCTCCGGCCCTCGCCACCACCTCCCCCGGTCCTCGCTACTTCCCCCGCGCCCCCGCCCGCGTAGCCCCCAGCCGCCTCGTACCGGGGCGGCCCCGCCCACCACGCGGGCGGCCGCCGACGGCCGTGTGCCGACCACCGTCGCGTACTGCTCGCGGACCTCCCGGTAGCGCACGAGTTCCGCCGCCACCGGGTCGAGGACCCGGGCCCGGCCGCAGGCGGCGGCCGCTTCCCGCAGGCGGCGTTCGGCCTCCTGGCCGTACCGGCGGGCCGGGCCCTTCACGGCGCCCTCGCAGGCCCATTCGACCAGTGGACCGCCGATGATCCCGCCGAGCATCACGAGGACCGGCGGCAGCAGGCCCGGCTCGACGACGCCGACGATCTGCGCCACCAGCCAGAGCGCGCCGAAGACCTGCAGGAGCGTCATCACCGCCTGCGCGAGGACGGCCGCGGGCCACCAGGCGGGGCGGGGTGGCCGGGCCGCCGGGTCCCCGAGGGAGACCGTCAGCTCGTCCAGGGCCTCCGGCAGCCCCTCGGCGCCGCGCGCGGCCGCCTCGGACCGCCTGCGCCCAGGGCGTCGGGAGGCCGCGCGAGGCCTCGTCGGCGACGATCCGCACGGCCTGTTCGACGCGCTGGCGGGCCGTCAGCTCGTCCTCGACGGGGCGACGGGGTGCGGGTCGGCGGAGCCGTGCGCGCGCTGCCGCTCGTACCAGCGGTAGAGCCGCAGCCAGGGGTGCCGCAGGCGCGGATGGCGCCGCGCCGCCAGACCCGCTCGGCGGCCTCGCCCGCGGCCTGGGCGCCGACGGCGGCGGCGAGCCGGTCGGTGAAGGCGTCCCTGGACCGCTCGTCGAGACCGGGCCGCCCGTCGGCGACGTACGCGGGCGCAGCCGGCCGCGGCGGCGTCGACGTCGGCGGCGAGGCGGCGTTCGGGGCGGTGCGTTCCTGGACGAACCGGGCGACGAGTTCGCGCAGTTCGGGCACGCCCTCGCCGGTCAGCGCGGAGAGCGCGAGGACCGTGGCCCCGGCTCGCCGTGCTCGCCGAGCGCCACGCCGTCCTCGTCGAGGAGGCGGCGCAGGTCGTCGAGGACGAGGTCGGCGGCCTCGGTGCCGAGCCGGTCGATCTGGTTGAGGACGACGAAGGTGACCTCGGCGTGCCCGGCGAGCGGCCGCAGGTAGCGCTCGTGGAGGGCGGCGTCCGCGTACTTCTCGGGGTCGACGACCCAGATCACGGCGTCGACGAGGCCGAGGACCCGGTCGACCTGGTCGCGGTGGGCGGTGACGGCCGAGTCGTGGTCGGGCAGGTCGACGAGGACGAGCCCCTGGAGCTCGGCGTCGGCGGCGCCCCCGGCGAGGGGCGGCGGCGCAGCCTGCCGGGGACGGCGAGCCGGTCGAGGAGCCCGGCGGCGCCCTCGGACCAGCTGAGCGCGATGGGCGCGGAGGTGGTGGGGCGGCGCAGGCCGGTCTCGGAGACGGGGACGCCGGCGAGGGCGTTGAAGAGGGTGGACTTGCCGCTTCCGGTGGCTCCGGCGAGGGCGATCACGGTGTGTCGGGAGGAGAGCCGCTGCCGGGCGGCGGCCTCGTCGAGGACGCGTCCGGCCTCGGCGAGCGCCTCGCTCTCGACGCGGGCGCGGGAGAGCCCGACGAGCTCGTGGAGGGCGTCGAGGCGGCTGCGGAGCGGCCCGCCGTAGCTGCCGCCGAGGGACGGCAGGACGTCCTCCTCGGGCGGCTCGCTCGGCTCCTCCTCGGCGACGGCGGCCCGCGCGGCGGCCCGCCGCGCGATCAGCCCGTCGTCCCAGCGCCCGTCACCGCGTTCGGTACCGCGTTCGAGGTCGTACCCGCGCCGCCCGTCACGCTCGCGTCCGGGCTCACGTCCGGGCTCACGTCCGGGCTCACGTCCACGCTCACGTCCGGCTCGCGTCCGGCCTCACGCCCGTCATCCACCACGTCACTTCTCCTTCTGCAGTACGGAGAGCGCGGCGATCAGCTCCGCCTGCGGCTCGGGGGTCACGTCGAGCGCTTCGAGGGGGGCGAGGCGCCGGTCGCGCTCGGCGTGCAGGACTCGGTCGACGTACGAGAGGACGAGCTCGCCGCCCTTGTCGCGCAGCCGCAGGGCGGCCTGGGCGCCGAGGAGTTCGGCGAGGCGTTCGCCGGCGGCGCGGGCGCGGCGGCCGCCGAGGAGGGAGGCGGCGAGGAGGGCGGCGACGGTGTCGGGCTCGGGTACGGCGGCGCGGGCCGCGCGCGAACCGGAGGGGCGCTCGACCTCGCGCACCTCCTCCTCGGCCAGCTCTTCGAGCACGCGGCGCCAGCGGCGCACCTCCACGCCGATGCGTTCCGCCGTCTCCCGGTCGCCGCCGGCCCGCAGGGGCCGAGGGCCTCGGAGGCGGGTTCGCGGCGCCAGGTGTCCCGGACGTGTTCCTCGGCGGCGGAGACCGCGCAGTGCAGGAGGGCGGCGAGGGATTCGGCCAGGGCGTCCAGGAGCTCGTCGGCGGTGCTGTCGCGGGGTAGCCGCGCCAGCGGGTGCGGGCGTCGCCCGCGAGGACGGCGCCGCGGCCGAGGTCCTGCGGACCCGCTTGCCCTGCTCCCGGTACGTGGCCTCGACGACGCCGCCGAGGCGGACGGCGGTGGCGTACTGGGCGGCGACCGCGCCGGCCAGTTCGGGCAGCCGGGCGTCGAGGGAGTCGATGACGCCGGAGGCGGTCCGGTCGGCGGCCTGCTGGCGGGCGGCCGGGTCCAGGGCGCGGTGGGCGAGCCAGCCGCGCAGTTCGGCGACGGCGTTCTCGGGCAGCAGCCCGCTGCCGCCGCCCGTGGACTCGGGCAGTTCGGGGATGGTGAACCGGGGCACGTGGCCGAGACCGGCCTTGTCGAGCAGCGCCCCGTACTGGCGGGAGACCTCGCCGATGACCTGGTGGGGGACGCGGTCGAGGACGGTGACGAGGGTGGCGTCGTACTCCTTGGCGGTACGGAGCAGGTGCCAGGGCACGGCGTCGGCGTACCGCGAGGCGGTGGTGACCATCACCCAGATGTCGGCGGCGCAGATCAACTCGGCGGCGAGCAGCCGGTTCTCGACGACGAGGGAGTCGATGTCGGGCGCGTCGAGCAGGGCGAGCCCCCGGGGCAGCGAGGCGGCCGTCTCCACGCGGAGCGCGTTCTCCTCGGCGGGGGGCTCGTCGACGGGGTGGTCCTCGTCGGCCTGGGGCAGCCAGACCCGGGTCAGCTGCGGAAGGACCCGCATCCCGGCGAACCAGTGGTGGTCTTCCGGATGGCACACGAGCACGGGCGTCCGGGTCGTGGGCCTCAGCACCCCGCCTCGCTGACGCGGCGCCCGACAAGGGAGTTGACGAGGGTGGACTTCCCCGCCCCGGTGGATCCCCCGACGACGGCGAGCAGCGGGGCGTCGGGGTCCTTCAGACGGGGCACCAGGTAGTCGTCGAGCTGGGCCAGCAGCTCGGTCCGGGTCTGGCGGGCGCGGGGCGCGTCCGGAAGGGGCAGTGGGAGACGCACGGCGGCGACTCGGTCGCGCAGGGCGGAGAGTGCGTCGATCAGCTGAGGCCGTTCGTCCAAGGTCACCACATGCGAAGAATGCCCAATTTATGAGTGTTTTTGAAGCCTATTGCGACCCTGCGCGCCGAAGAGAAGGGTGGTGACCGGAAGGTCGGGCATAACGAGTGCACAACACCCGCCCCGAGCGGCGCGAAAAGCGCTGCGCGAATCGCACCTGCCTGCGATTATCGGTTCGCTTCACCGAACCTCCACATCGTGCCACGCAGGTGAAGCAACCAGGCCAAGGCCATCGGAGCCCTATCCTTGTCCCGGCAGGCACACCCCACCCACCAGGGGCTCCTGGCCACACGGCCACCACCGGCCCCCGTAGCTCAGTGGATAGAGCAGGTGCCTTCTAAGCACTTGGCCGCAGGTTCGAGTCCTGCCGGGGGCGCACGACGAAGACCCTCCTTCGGGAGGGTCTTTTTGCTGGTCGGGGGGATTTCCGGTCGAGGGTGGGGGGCTGCGCGCGGGGCGGTTTGCCGCCGGTTCACGCAAGGGCGGCGGGTCGCTGCTGCGAGTCCGCCGCCCCCGGTCGCGCAGGACCGTCGGGACCGTCTAGTACTGGAGGTCCTTCTGTTCGGTGATCAGGCGGCCGGCGATGTGCAGGTTTCCGTCGGAGTCGAGGACGGCGATGATCTTCTTCGTGGAGCCGTGGTGGGTGGTGAAGTAGATCTTGTCCGCCTCCTGGGAGGAGGAGTAGTTCGTGTTCACGGACAGCTCGATGCTCACCGGGGAGCTGATGAGCACGTCCTTCTTCGGGGAGGTCGGGTAGACCTGGTTCTGCCGCAGCTTGACGCGGCCGTGGATGTCCCCCTCGTCCCAGTCCGACGCAACCCCGAGATCGATGTCAGCCATGCGATTTCCCCTCCGGTTCCGGTGACAGGACCTTTCGGCCGGGTTGCCGCGGGGCATCCTGAACCGCCCCAGAACCTACGCAGTTCGTTCACAGGGCGGCAGCATGCCCGGCGAATATGACTGGTTTTCCTTCCAGTTGGTCGCGAATTGACCCCTGAGGCCCTAGAGCTGCATAAACGCCCGAAAAGGACCGTGACAAGACTCGGGATCGGGGCTAGGGCGCATGGGCTGCGGGCATCGCGCTGACACTCGCGGCCGCCGCGCCGGCGGGCGCTTCGGCGGCGGCGGGCGCTTCAGCGGTGGCGGGGGTTCAGTGGCGCCGGAGCCGGTGGAGTGGGTCGCGCCGGGGACTCGTACACCGCCGGGGGCCACGTCGGGGCCCGAGTCCCGCGCTCGGCGGCGCGGGCCGGGACGGGTGCGACCGTACGACCGGGGCGCGCCCGAAGCTCGTCGCCGCCGGACACGTCCGCGCGGCCACGCGGGTCGGGGCGGCGGTCCGCGCCGCGTTGAGCCGAGCCCCGTTCCGGCGGGATATCGGGGTGGCACGCATAGCGTTCACTTTCATGTCATTGCAACGGATGACGCTTCGACCATTGCGTTAGCTTCATAGTCGTTGCAATGAAATCTGGGCCTCCATCTGAGGATACGTCGATTGCATGCAACTTTGTCGTTGCCAGACTCGCGAACGCAACGTAGCTTTTCCTTCATCGGAAACGACGAGTCCAAGGAGAAGCACCATGCAGAAGTTCGCCACCGCCGCCCCCGTCTCCGCCGTTCTCGACATTCCCTCGGGGCGCATCCGGTTCATCGCCGCCGACCGGGCCGACACCACCGTCGAGGTTCTGCCCGCGGACGCTTCCAGGAGCCGCGACGTGCGGGCGGCCGAACAGACCGGGGTCTCCTTCGCGGACGGTGTCCTGCGGATCGCGGGGCCCGCGGCGAAGAACCAGCTGTTCGGTCCGTCCGGGGCGGTCGAGGTGACCGTGCAGCTGCCCGCCGGGTCCCGGGTCGAGGCGAAGGCGGCCGCCGCCGAGCTGCGCGGGGTGGGGCGGCTCGGCGACGTCACGTTCGAGGGCGCGCAGGCCACCGTCAAGCTCGACGAGACCGCGAGCGCCCGCCTCTCCGTGCAGGCCGGTGACATCACCGTCGGGCGGCTCGGCGGCGACGCCGACATCAGGACCCGGAAGGGCGAGCTCCGGATCGACGAGGCCGTACGCGGCACCGTCGTGCTGCGCACCGACGCCGGCGAGATCAGCGTCGGCGCCGCCCGTGGCGTCTCCGCCTCCCTCGACGCCGGCACCGCCTACGGCCGTATCCGCAACTCCCTCCGGAACGACGTCGGTTCCGCCGCCGGGCTCACCATCCGGGCCACCACCTCCTACGGCGACATCACCGCCCGCAGCCTCTGATGCGCTCGCCGCTCGTGCCGTCATCCATGGCGGTTGGCGGGAGTGGCCGACGGGGTACGGACACCCCTGTGGTGCTTGACGGAGAGTCCGGGGTGACGGTCGTCCGCGCGTGCCTGCGGGACGGCGGGGGCGGCAGTCCGACGGCCGTGGTGGACGACGGGCCGTTCGGGGAGGAGGAGCGGCGGCGGCTGGCCGGGGCGGTGGGGCCTCGCACGCCGTCTTCGTCTCGACCGAGGCCGGGGCGGGGCCGGGGCGGGGCCGGGGCCGGGGCCGGGGCGGGCCGGGGCCGGGGGCGGGGGCGGGGTCGAGGTCGGAACCAGGGCCGGGGCCGGGGGCGGGGTCGAGGTCGGAACCAGGGCCGGGGCCGGGGCGGGGTCGAGGTCGGAACCAGGGCCGGGGCCGGGGGCGGGGATGGGCCAGAGCCGAGGCCGGGACCGAGGAAGGGACCCGAGCCGAGGTCTCGGGAAGGCCCTCCGGGCAGGACACGCGCCCCCTCGTCTCCCTCCGGTTCTTCACCTCCGAAGGGGAGTTGCCCTCCTGTGGGCACGGCACGGTCGCCGCCCTGGGGTATCTCGCCGCGCGGGCCGGTGGGGACGGGTACCGGGGCTCGCTGCGGGTGGCGGGGCGGACGTTCGACGGCTGGGGCGTGCGGGAGGGCCGTACGTGCGGGTGGGGTTCGCGTACGGGCCCGTGGAGCTGCGCGAGCCGGACAGGGAGGAGGCCGGGTTGGTCCTGCCGGCGCTGGGCGTGGGCCCGGAGGGGCTCGGGAGGGATGCGGGTCGCGTCCGTCGGGCGGCGCGGCTGCTCGTGCCGGTGGTCTCGCGGGCCGTGCTCGCCGCGCTCGCCCCGGACATGGGGCGGCTGCGGGAGGCCTGTGACCGCCTCGGGCTGCTGGGCTGTTACGTGTACTCCGCGCCGTCGCGTTCGGGGCGGGTCGCGGCCCGTATGTTCGCCCCGTCGATCGGCGTCCCCGAGGACATCGCCAACGCCAACAGCACGGCCTGCCTCGCCGCCCATCTCGGCGGCCGGGGCATCGGGCGCATCGCGGTCGACATGGGGACTCGCTCGGCAGCCCCGCCACCATCAGCGCCTCCAGCACGGGCGGGGCGGCGGTCCTGCTGGGCGGCGACGTGCTGGTCACGCCCCCGGGCGCCCCGGGTGTCTCAGGTGCCCCGGATGCCCCGGGTGCGCGTCACTGACCAGGGGTTCGGGACCGGGATCCACGCGTCGTGGTCCACGCCCCGCAGGCGCATCAGGGTGAGGGCCTTGACGCGGAGTTCCGGGGCGAAGAGGGCCGCGCGGTCGGCCCGGTTCTCCGGGGTCGCGGGAGGTCGTCGTACGCGCGGTGGGCGGCGGCGGCGACGATCGACCAGAGGCGGGCCCCGGCCGCCCGGTCGCGGTCGGCCAGGGCGGAGACCAGGGTCCCGAAGGTGGTGCCGAAGAGGTGCCCGAAGAGCATCGTCCGGAGCACGGCCGGATCGTCGTCGATCACCCGCCCGCCGACGGCGGCGGCGTCGAAGCCGTGCCGGGCGAGGCGGCGCGGGCTCAGCCGGACGTCGGCGAGGTCCCGGTAGACCAGCCGGCGGGGGCGGGCGTGCTCGTCGAGCACGACCAGGAGGTTCTGTCCGTGGGCGGCGGGCGCGACGCCCCGGGCCAGGAGGCGGACGAGCGGCGGCACCGCGAGCCCGGCGAAGGCGGCCAGCCAGTCGGCACCCGCGTCCGGGGCGCCGGCGGAGGCCAGGAGCGACCGGATCAGGGGCGGTCCGTCGCCGGCGGGACGGGCGGCGAGCGCCGCCACCGGCAGGACCCTCTCCCCGGCCGCGGGCGCGCGGCGGCGGACGGCGACTCGCGGAGGAGGACGGCGAGGTCGCCGCTGGGCTCGCCCCGTACGAGCGCGGAGGCGCCCGCGAGGTTGCGGGTGATCCACAGGGTGTCCGCCAGATCGGCCACGACCTGCGTCAGCAGGGCCGAGAGCGGTGCGCTGTTCTCGACGCCGCTCGCCGAGATGTCGCGGATCGCGCTGGTCATCCGCGTGGTCAGCGCCGTCTTCAGATGCGGGCCCCCGTCGAGCGGGGCGAGGGTCCGTACGCTCATCAGCGGCCGGGCGGGGATCGCTCCGATGGCGTACGGCCGGTGCCCGAGCTCCGGCAGGACGTGCGCGCTCTGCCAGGGGTGCACGGGCAGCAGCAGCCGGTCGCCGTCCCTCAGCCGGTCCGGCCACTCCCCCGCGATCCGGCACCGGTCGGCCGGGACCGCCACCAGGTCGAGGCCGACGACCGGGCGGTGCTCCGGCGCGTACGCCAGCTGCTCGGCCACCGAGAGGCCGGGGCGGCTGCGGCAGCAGGGGTGGTACGGGTGCCCGTCGACGACGCCCTGTTCGACGTACGCGAGGGGGTCGGCAGAGGCGAGGGAGTCCCCGTAGGCGAGGGAGGCGAGGGAGTCCTCGTGCGCAAGGGGGGCGAGGGGGTCCCCGTGCCCAAGGGAGGCGAGGGGGTCCCCGTGCCCAAGGGAGGCAAGGGGATCCCCGTGCCCAAGGGGACGAGGGGTCCCCGTGCCCAAGGAAGGCGAGGGGTCGGCGGCGGTGGGCCCGGACACCGCCCCCGCACGCGACACCCCCAGCGACGCCACGCTGTTGCCGAGTTCGGCGACGAGGGCGTCGGCGCCCGGGAGGGCGAGGGTGGCGAGGAGGACGGCCGGGTGGTCGTGGGGTGGCCGTCGAGTCGGATGGTGACGTCTTCGCCGGGGACCGCGAGGTCGTGCGGGAGCCGGGGCGGGCCGCTCAGGAGGCGGCCGTCGGAGAGTTCCACGCGGCCGGTGCGGGCGTCGCGGGCGGCGATGCCGGGGAGCGGTTCGTGGAGGAGGGCGCGCCAGAGCCGGGCGAGGACGGCGGCCCGCGCCGGGGAGTTCCCGGTGGTAGGCGGGAGGAGCCCGGGGCCACGTCCGCCAGCTGGGCGGCGAAGGCCGCCTCAGGGGCGCGCGCCGCGTCGCGTACGCCTGTGTCGTGATCCGGAGCGGAGTGCATGAAGGCTCACTACCCGGCGCAAGATGTCCCTACCGGTGGACGACCCGCCGGGGCACGGGTGGAAGGCGCTGTCGTGAGCGAAGCCAAGGACCGGGCCGACGCCCTGTCGGCCACCGCCCTCCTGAACTGCCTGATCCGGGAGGTCGCCCACCCCGGACCGAACGCGGACGCGGCCGCGGCCATGAAGGCGGACCCGACCGTGAACGCGGACCCGACCGTGGCCGTGGACCCGGACCCGACCGTGGACCCGGCCCCGGACCCGACCGTGGACGCGGACCCGGACCCGGCCATGGACCCGGACCCGGACCCGACCATGGCCATAGACCGGATCACATCATCCACCTCCTCCCGAGACCGGTCGGCTGCTGCGGGTGCGGGCCGGTCGGTGGCCCGCCGAGCCCTGTGTCCGTACCGGGGGCGGCTGGCTCCCGCTGACCTTCGAGGCGCTCGTGGCGCTGACGGCCGACGAGCTGGCCCGGCGTACCGGAGTCACGAACAGGACGGTCGTCGGTGAGATGACCGCCAGCCGGGACGTCATCGCGGCGCTCCAGGAGGCGCGGGCGTCCGCGAGTCCGCCGGAGGACCCGTATCTGCGGTCGGAGCAGGCGCTGCTCGCCGGGCACCGGTACCACCCGGCGCCCAAGGCGCGCGGGACGGGGGCACCGGAGAGCTGGCTGCCGTACGCGCCGGAGGCGTACGCCCGGTTCCCGCTGGAGCTGCTCGGGGTCCGGGCCGACGTGGTCGCGGAGGACGGCGACCTGTCGCTCCTCGACGTGCTCGCCGACGGGGCGGCTCCCGAGGGCTACGTACCGCTGCCCGTCCATCCCTGGGAGCTGGACCTGCTCCACGCGGACGGGCTGTCCGCGTTCCGCGACGGGCGGCTGCTGCGGCTCGGACCCGCCGCGGCGCGGGCGGGGCGGGCGCGGCGACCTCCTCCGTGCGGACGGTGTACCTGCCGGAGGCCGACCTCTTCTGCAAGCTCAGCCTGGACGTGCGGATCACCAACGGGAACCGGCGTCTGGAGCTGCGGGACCTGCTGTGGCTGCGGACGGTCGGCGAGCTCCTCACGCCCGTCTTCGATCCCCTGCCGACGGCGTCCTTCCTCGCCGACCGGGGCTACCGCACCGCCGACCTGGGCGGGCAGCACGCCTACGAGGGCTTCGCGGTGATCGCCCGCGAGGGCCTGCGGCCGCACCTGCCGCCGGGGGTGACGCCGCTGCTGGCGGCGGGCATCGCCGAGGGCTTCCCGGCAACCCGCTCGACGGGCTGGGCGCCGAGGGGCGCTCCTGTGGTGGCGGCGCTACCTCGACCACCTCGTGCCACCGGTGCTGCATGCCTGGCGGGCGCACGGCCTGGTCCTGGAGTGCCACCTGCAGAACGTCCTCGTGGGCGTGGACGGCGCCGGTCTCCCGGCGCGGGTGGTCTTCCGCGACCACGAGGGCGTACGGATCGTCGCCGAGCGGCACCGCGCGCTCCTGGACCGCTACGCGTCCCGGGGCCCCGCCCCGGTCCTCGACGCGGCGCACGGCTGGGAGCGGCTCGCGTACTGCCTGGTGACGAACAACCTCTCCGAGATCGCCGGCGCCCTCACCGACCGCCACCCGGAGCTCGCCGGTGAGCTGTGGCCCCGGGCGCGGGCGGTGTTCGCCGGGTACGCGGCGGACCACGGCGGTCCGGCGGAGATCCGTGACCTGCTCGGATCTCCGCACGTTCCGGCCAAGACGAACCTGCTGCTGCGCTGGCTCGACGTGGACGGGGCCGACGCCCGCTACGTACCGATGGCCAATCCGCTGAGCACGAGCGTCAGCGGATCGGGCGGTCCAGCCTGACCCGGACGAGGGTGGTCTCCACGCCGCTGTCGACGAGGCGGCCGTCGGTGTCGAAGGCGGCCGGGCCGTCGGTCATGCCGAAGTCGTTGTCGTTGAGGAGGACGAGGGTGGAGGGGCCTTCGACGGCGATGCCCTCGATCTTGCCGGGGACGCCTTCGACGGTGTTGAGGTCGATGACGAGGCGCTTGTCGAGGACCGGGGCCTGGGTGGCGGTGGTGTCGTCGAGCTGCTCCAGGGTGGGGTCTTCGCCGTGTCCCAGGTGGTGCCGAGGATGTCGGAGCCGCGGCGGAGGCGGACCTCGTAGAGGCGGGCGGCCTTGTCGGTGCGCTCCTGGACGAGGAGGCGGTCGCCGCCGAGGGCGACGAGGGCGGAGAGCTTCAGTTCGGAGGTCTTGGTCTGGCCGGGCTCGACGACGTCGACGGCGTCGAAGCGGTAGGCGTACTCGGCGGTGACCCGGTTCCGCTGGGGCGAGAAGCGCAGGAGGCGGGTGGTGCGGGAGTTCTCGCCGGAGACCTTGTCGGGGTTGAGCAGGGGGCTCTGGAGGCCGAGGACGAGGTCGCCGTCGGGGAGCAGCGCGAGGCCCTCGAAGCCGCGGTTGACCTTGCGCTGGAGGAAGATCGAGGGCAGGGACTCGACGACCGGGTAGTCGGTGCCGGTCAGGCCCAGGCCCTTGGGGACGTGGCGGGCGAGGACCCGGCCCCGCGGGGAGACGTGCACGAGCGAGGGGCCGTACTCGTCGACCAGCCAGAAGCTGCCGTCCCGGTCGCGGACGAGGCCCTCGGTGTCGAGGCCGTTCGGGTCGTAGGTGAGGGGGGTGGAGGCGTCGTACGTGTACGGGGCCTCGTCGCGGCCGGCCTGGTTGGGCAGTCCGGTCACGGGGGCGCCCGACGCCGTGGTCAGCGGGATGGACTTCAGGACCCGGAGCCGGTCGCCCTCGGCCCGGACCTTCACGATGGCCGGGTCGAAGCCGGGCACGGGGAAGGTGCGCCGCTTGTCCTTGCCGACGGCTATCTGCCCGTTGGGGCCCCGGTCGGTGACGGTCCAGTACTCGCCGCGCCGCCCGGCCGGGTAGAGGTCGCTGCCGATGCCGCCGAGGTCGACGCCCCGGTCGTCGGCGACGCTGCCCGGCAGCAGGGCGTTGCTGAAGTCGGCCAGCGGGATGTCGGGCAGGGTCGAGGTGGAGACGACCCGGCGGCGGGCCCGCCGTGGTGCGCCGGCGTGGCGTCGGCCGTGCCGACGACCACCGAGGACGCGAGCGCGGCGGAGAGCGGCAGGACGACGAGGGCGGGCGGCGCAGGAGACGCGCGCGCAGCGGATTCATCTGAACTCCCTGGAGTGCATGGAAAGTCGCCGGTGAGGGCGGCCTCATGGTCCAGTCCTTCGCTCAACGCGCGGCGACGCGCGCGCGACGGCACGGGAGTCCTGGGTGAACGCGCGCCTCCGCGCCCGCCCGGCTCAGTAGCGGTCGAGGATCAGCTGCGTCTTGAGGATGTCGCCGTGGTACAGCCAGCCGTGGGACTCGGCGACGTCGATGGCGTCCGCGTGCAGGGCGGCCGCGTCGGCGTACGAGGAGGTCTTGAAGGACAGTTCGACGACGTACTCGGTGCCGGTGCCGTTCGCGCCGACGACCGGCAGCACCTCGATACTGGCGTCGTCGGAGGGGCCCCAGGCGCCCCCGTACACCTTGGCGGTGACCGGTCCGTGGGCGCGGGAGGCCTGGAGGGTGGTCTTGCCCCAGCCGGTGGCGTTCCAGTTCTCCAGCTTGCCGGGGATGTCGTTGACGACCCAGGTGCGGCCGGTGGTGCTCGTGGGCATCGCGGTGCCGGAGTAGCCGCTGGCGCTGTGGGACTTCTCGTTGGAGAAGCTGAGGGTCTGCTTGGCGTAGCCCCAGTCGACCTCGGCGTCGTAGTTGGTGTCGCTGCTGTCGAAGCCGGCGGCGTTGGCCGTGGTGAGCGCGGCGTCGATGTCGCCGTTGGTCACGGGGAAGCGCTTCTGTACGTCTCCTCGAAGGAGGAGCCGCTCTTGTGGCGCAGGCGGACGCTCCAGCCCTGGGCGTCGAGCGCGAGCGCGTCCGTGTCGTAGTAGCTGTACGAGCGGGCCTTGGCGGAACCGGTGATCCCGAAGGCCGACTTGACCGCGGTGCTCGGCGCGAAGCTCGCGTCGAGGGCCGCCGTGGTGAGGTTGATCTTCACTTCGTACGTCGGGACGGCGTTGGCCGCCGCGTACGCCGGCGAGGTCGGGGCGAGGAGGGCGGCGGCGACGGCGAGGGCGACGGCCGAACCGACGGCGGCCGGGCGCGTGGCACGGGGCAGGAAGGTCATGCGCCGATGCTCACGAGCCCGGGTGAGGACCGCGTGACCCCGGGACGTGCCCCGGTGAACCGGACGGGACGGTACGGGGCCTACCGCAGCAGCAGGTTCGCGCCCACGTCCTCCGGGACGGCCTCCCGGACCGGGGTGCTGTCCGGGCCGGGGCGGCGCATGCCGGGGACGGGGACGGGGTCGGTGCGGTGGAGCAGGACCGTTCCGTCCGCGCTCCACGCCTCCGTGTAGCCGTGGGCGAGGAGGAGTTCGACCCGCCGGCGCTGTTCCTCGGTGGAGGCGAAGGGAAGGTCCGGTCGTTGGTCCGCAGGAGGACCCAGTCGGCGCCGCGGGGCGTGCGGTCGACGATGACCACGTCCGTGCGGGCGGTCAGGCGGGGCGCGACGGTGTTGTCGGCCTCGACCGTGGCGCCGTCGGGGACGAGTGCGGCGGCCGTGGCGAGGGGGCGTTTGTCCGGGAGGGCCGCCAGGAGTCGGGGCGGACGAGGAGGTGCAGGCCGAGGACGAGGGCCGCCGCCGAGGAGAGGACGAGCGCGGTGACCGCCCAGCCCCGGACGGAGCTCCGGCGTGCGTGCAGCCTCGCCAGGGTCTCCAGGGCCGCCGTCAGGAGGATCGGCCACAGGAAGGCGTCGTAGTGGTTGATCACCGGCCAGTGGTTGGGGTTGTCGGAGAGGACGCGCTCCGCGAGAGGGGACGGCGAGCAGGAAGGTCGGGGAGCCGAGCGGCAGCAGGGCGAGGCTGCCCAGGATCCAGGCGAGCATGGCGAGCTTGACGGAGGGGGTGACGGCCGCCTGGAGCAGGACCCAGGGGGCCGTGAGGACGCGGGCCAGGGCGTCCCCGGGTCGGCGCCGAGGCTCCCGTACGACCAGTAGTAGCCCTCGGGGCCGCCCATCGCGGGGATGAACCAGCCGATCACGGCGGCGGACACCAGCGGCCCGGCCAGGGCGAGCGCGATGCCCGTGGCGCGGCCCGTCCGGTGGCCGGCGCGGTGGGCGCGGACCGCGAGGACGAGCCCGTACGCGCCGACGACGAGGCCCATGTCCTCCTTGGCCGTGCACAGCAGGGCGGCCCAGAGGGCGGCCGCGCCGTACCGGTGGGCGAGTCCCGCTCCAGCATGAGGAGGGTGAAAGGCACCGCGAAGGCGACCTCGTGGAAGCCGTTGTAGGAGGAGTTGAGGAGCGGCCAGCCCAGGGCGTACACGAGTCCGGCGAGGTCGGCGGCCCGGCGTACGGCGAGGGGCTCCGCGGCCGCGAAGGCGTGCCGGGCGATGCGGCGGACCACCGGCACGCCCGCCGCGAACAGCGCGGCCTGCGCGAGGATCAGCGTCCTCGGGTCGTCCCACAGCCAGTAGAGCGGTGCGAGGAGGGCGAGCGCCGGGGTGAAGTGGTCGCCGAGGAGCGAGAAGCCGGGCGGGAACTCGTGGTGGACGTTCTTGATCGGCGACCTGGGCAGCTCGAAGTGGGCGTACGCCCGCACGGCCTGGTCGAAGATGCCGAGGTCGAAGCCCGTGGCCCGCAGGGCCGTCCAGGACTGGAGGCCGAGCCCGGCGCAGACGAGGAAGCAGAGGGCGGTGAGGGCGAGGCCCCGGGCTCCGGTCCCCGTGCCCGGGAGTCCGGCGGAAGCCGCCGCGGTGTCCCGTTCTCCGGACGGGCGCGGGCGGGTCGGTACGTACGGCGGCGCGTTCCCCATGGCCACGACCCTACGGTGCGTACCCGGGAGGTCCGGGAGGGAGAATCGCGCCATGGTGATCACCGCGCGCGCCCTCAACCGCTCCACGCTCCACCGGCAGTTGCTCCTCCGGCGGGCGCCGCTCGGCGTCGCGGACGCGGTGCGGCGGGTGGTGTGCCTCCAGGCCCAGCACCCCGGCTCGCCGTACGTGGCGCTGTGGAACCGGGTCGCGGACTTCGATCCCGGGCACCTCGACGGGGCCGTGAGCGGTTACGAGTTGGTCAGGTCGACGCTGATGCGGCTCACGCTGCACCTCGTGCACGCCGAGGACTACCGGGCCTTCCGGGAGGGCATGGAGCCGACGCTGCGGGGTTCGCGGCTGCACGATCCCCGGTTCACGAAGGCGGGGTTCACGGCCGCCGACGCCGACGCGCTGCTGCCCGGCCTCCTGGCGTACGCCGGGAGCGCGCGGACCGGGGCCGAGCTGAAGGGGCACATCGAGGAGGGCCGGGGCGGGCCCGTGGAGGCCGTGGTCTGGCGGATGGTCCGGCAGTACGCGCCGCTGTGGCACGCGCCGACCGGGCCGCCGTGGTCGTTCGGGACCGCGCAGTCCTTCGTCACGGCGGGCGAACTGCCGGTGCTCCGCGACCCGGAGGCCTCCGCCGCCGGCCTGGCCGTGCTGCTCCGGCGCTATCTGGAGGGCTTCGGGCCCGCGTCCGTACCCGACATGGCGCAGTTCACGACGGCCCCGCGCCGACTCGTACGGGAGGCGGTGCGGGCCCTGGAGGGCGAGCTGGACCGGCTGGAGGGGCCCGACGGGACGGTGCTGTACGACGTGCCGGGGCGGAGCGGCCGGACGAGGACGTCCCGGCCCCGCCCCGGCTGCTGGCGATGTGGGACAGCGTCCTCCTCGCGTACGCGGACCGCAGCCGGATCATCCCGCCCGAGTACCGCAAGCACGTCATCCGCGTGAACGGCGACACCCTCCGGCCCTCCTCGTCGACGGGTACGTGGCCGGGGTCTGGCGGCCGGTCGACGGCGGGGTCGAGGCCTCGGCCTTCCACCCGCTGACGGCCGGGGACTGGGACGGGATCGCGGCCGAGGCGGCGTCCTTGGGGACGCTGCTCGCCGGCCGCGATCCACGGGTGTACGGGCGGTACGACCACTGGTGGGTCAAGGGCCTCCCGGCGGCCGAGACCCGGGTACTGCCCTACTGAGCACGCCCCTTCGCCAGTTCACCGAGGGCGATGTTGAGCTGGAGGACGTTGACGCGGGGTTCGCCGATGAAGCCGAGGACGCGGCCGTCGGTGTGGGCGGCGACGAGCCGGTCGACCTGGGCGACGGCGAGGTGGTTCCTCTCCGCGACCCGGTGCACCTGGAGCTTCGCGTACTCCGGGGAGATGTGCGGGTCGAGACCCGAGCCGGAGGAGGTGACGGCGTCGGCGGGGACGTCGGAGGGCTTCACCCGGTAGTCGGCGGTGGAGTTGTCCTTGACGACGGCGGCCTTGGCCTCCTTCACCCACTGGATCAGCTCGGCGTTGTCGCCGGAGCGGTTGGTGGCGCCGGAGAGGATCAGCTTGTACCGGGTGTTGACGGTGTTGGTGCCCAGGCCGCGGGACGGGCGGGGCTGGAACCAGCGGAGGTCCTCGTACGTCTGGCCGATGAGCTCCGAGCCGACGACCCTCCCGCTCGCGTCCTCGACCTCGGAGCCGTTCGCCTTGCCGGGGAACGCCGCCTGGGCGATGCCGGTGACGGCGAGCGGATAGAGCACGCCGCAGATCACGGTCAGGACGAGGAGGGCGCGCAGGCCCGCCCAGAGCACCCGACCCGTACTGCCTACCGAGTTGTTCATGGTCTTCAGCACTCTTTCCGCTTAACGCAGCCCGGGGACGAGGGAGAGGAGGAGGTCGATGAGCTTGATGCCGACGAACGGGGCGATCAGACCGCCCAGGCCGTAGATGCCGAGGTTGCGGCGGAGCATCGAGTCGGCGCTCGACGGCCGGTAGCGGACGCCCTTGAGGGCGAGCGGGACGAGGGCCACGATGATCAGGGCGTTGAAGATGACGGCGGACAGGATCGCGGACTGGGGCGAGGCCAGGCCCATGATGTTGAGCTTGTCCAGGGACGGGTAGGCGACGGCGAACATCGCGGGGATGATCGCGAAGTACTTCGCGACGTCGTTGGCGATGGAGAAGGTCGTCAGCGCGCCCCGGGTGATGAGGAGTTGCTTGCCGATCTCGACGATCTCGATGAGCTTGGTCGGGTTCGAGTCGAGGTCGACCATGTTGCCGGCCTCCTTCGCGGCCGACGTGCCCGTGTTCATCGCGACACCGACGTCGGCCTGCGCGAGGGCGGGGGCGTCGTTGGTGCCGTCGCCGGTCATCGCGACCAGCTTCCCGCCGGCCTGCTCGCGCTTGATGAGGGCCATCTTGTCCTCGGGGGTGGCCTCGGCGAGGAAGTCGTCGACGCCCGCCTCCTCGGCGATGGCCTTCGCGGTCAGCGGGTTGTCACCCGTGATCATGACCGTCCTGATGCCCATGCGGCGCAGCTCGTCGAACCGCTCCCGCATGCCTTCCTTCACGACGTCCTTGAGGTGGATGACCCCGAGGACGCGGGCACCCTTCTCGTCCTCCACAGCCACCAGCAGCGGCGTGCCACCAGCCTGTGCAAGGGCGTCGGTGAGCTCCGGGCGTCCTCGGTGACCTCTCCACCGCGTTCCTCCACCCACGCCGCGACCGAACCGGTCGCGCCCTTGCGGACCTTGCGCCCGTCCACGTCCACGCCCGACATACGGGTCTGGGCGGTGAAGGCGACCCACTCGGCGCCCGCCAGTTCGCCCTGGTGACGCTCGGGCAGCCCGTACTTCGCCTGCGCGAGGACTACGATCGAGCGGCCCTCGGGGGTCTCGTCGGCGAGGGAGGACAGCTGGGCGGCGTCGGCCAGTTCGGCGGCCGTCACCCCCTTGACCGGGACGAACTCGGCGGCCTGCCGGTTGCCGAGCGTGATGGTGCCGGTCTTGTCGAGCAGCAGGGTGGAGACGTCTCCGGCGGCCTCGACCGCGCGGCCCGACATGGCGAGGACGTTGCGCTGGACGAGGCGGTCCATGCCCGCGATGCCGATCGCGGAGAGCAGGGCGCCGATGGTCGTCGGGATCAGGCAGACGAGCAGGGCCGTGAGGACGATCATCGAGGTCTGCTTGTCGGCGCCCGCGTAGATCGCGAACGGCTTCAGCGTGACGACGGCCAGCAGGAAGACGATCGTGAGGGACGCGAGGAGGATGTTGAGGGCGATCTCGTTGGGGGTCTTCTGCCTCGCGGCGCCCTCGACCAGGTTGATCATCCGGTCGATGAAGGTCTCGCCGGGCTTCGTCGTGATCTTGATGACGACCCGGTCGGAGAGCACCTTCGTGCCGCCGGTGACCGCGCACCGGTCGCCGCCGGACTCCCGGATGACGGGGGCGGACTCGCCGGTGATCGCGGACTCGTCGACGGACGCGACGCCCTCGACGACGTCCCCGTCGCCGGGGATGACGTCCCGGCCTCGCAGACCACCAGGTCGCCGATCCTCAGCTCGGTGCCGGGGACCCGCTCCTCGCCCGTCTTCGTCACACGGCGGGCGACGGTGTCGGTCTTGGCCTTGCGCAGGGTGTCGGCCTGCGCCTTGCCCCGGCCCTCGGCGACGGCCTCGGCGAGGTTGGCGAAGACGGTGGTCAGCCACAGCCAGGCGGTGATCGCCCAGCCGAACCAGTCCCCCGGGTTCTTGACGGCGAGGGCGGTGGTGACGACCGAGCCGACCAGCACCACGAACATGACCGGCGACTTGACCATCACACGCAGGTCGAGCTTGCGCAGGGCGTCCGGGAAGGAGCTGACCAGCTGCTTCGGGTCGAACAGCCCGCCGCCGACCCGACCGGGGGCGTGGTGTCCGGCGGACAGGTCGCCGTGCGGGGCCTTGGTGGCCGTGGCGATAGACGACTGGTTCACAGCGTCCTCTTGCTTCTTTGCGTCGATGTTCATGCCGCGAGCCCTTCGGCGAGCGGTCCCAGGGCGAGGGCCGGGAAGTAGGTGAGACCGGTGACGATCACGATCGTGCCGACCAACAGGCCGGTGAACAGCGGCTTCTCCGTCCGCAGCGTGCCCGCCGTCTCCGGTACGGGCGTCTGCTCGGCCAGCGAACCGGCGAGGGCGAGGACGAAGACCATCGGCAGGAACCGGCCCAGGAGCATCGCGAGACCGATCGTGGTGTTGAACCACTGGGTGTCGGCGTTCAGGCCCGCGAAGGCGGAGCCGTTGTTGTTGGCGCCGGAGGTGTACGCGTAGAGGATCTCGGAGAAACCGTGCGCGCCGGAGTTGGTCATCGAGTGCGCGGGCGTCGGCAGGGCCATCGCCACGGCGGTGAAGCACAGGACCAGGGCCGGGGTGACGAGGATGTAGCAGGCCGCGAACTTGATCTCGCGGGTGCCGATCTTCTTGCCCAGGTACTCCGGGGTGCGGCCGACCATCAGACCGGCGAGGAACACCGCGATGACCGCCATGATCAGCATGCCGTAGAGGCCGGAACCGACGCCGCCGGGCGCGATCTCGCCGAGCTGCATGCCCAGCATGGTGATCCCGCCGCCGAAGCCGGTGTACGAGGAGTGGAAGGAGTTCACCGCGCCCGTCGAGGTGAGCGTGGTGGCGACCGCGAAGATCGACGAGCCGCCGATCCCGAAGCGGGTCTCCTTGCCCTCCATCGCCCCGCCCGCGAGGTCGAACGCCGGGCCGTGGTGGGCGAACTCGGTCCACATCATCAGGCCGGTGAAGGCGAGCCAGATGGTGGCCATCGTGCCCAGGATCGCGTAGCCCTGCTTCAGCGAGCCGACCATCCGGCCGAAGGTCCGCGTCAGCGCGAAGGGGATGACCAGGATCAGGTAGATCTCGAAGAGGTTCGACAGCCCGTTGGGGTTCTCGAAGGGGTGCGCGGAGTTGGCGTTGAAGTAGCCGCCGCCGTTGGTGCCCAGCTCCTTGATGGCCTCCTGCGAGGCCACCGCCCCGCCGTTCCACTGCTGCGAGCCGCCCGCGAACTGGCCGACCTCGTGGATCCCGGCAAAGTTCTGGATCGCCCCGCAGGCCACCAGCACCAGCGCGCCGATCACCGCGATCGGCAGCAGGATCCGCACGGTCCCCCGGACCAGGTCGGCCCAGAAGTTGCCCAGCTCACCCGTACGGGAGCGGGCGAAGCCGCGGACGAGAGCGACCGCGACGGCGATGCCGACGGCCGCCGACACGAAGTTCTGCACCGCCAGGCCGCCGGTCTGCACGACGTGCCCCATGGCCTGCTCTCCGTAGTACGACTGCCAGTTGGTGTTGGCGACGAAGGAGGCCGCGGTGTTGAAGGCCTGGTCCGGGTCGATCGACACGAAGCCGAGCGAGCCGGGCAGCGAGCCCTGCACCCGCTGGAGCAGGTAGAGGAAGAGGACGCTCACAACGGAGAAGGCGAGCACCCCGCGCAGATACGCCGGCCAGCGCATCTCGACGTCCGGGTTGGCGCCGATCGCCTTGTAGATCCACTTCTCGGGCTTGTAGTGCTTCTCCGAGGAGTACACCTTGGCCATGTGGTCACCCAGCGGCCGGTAGGAGAGGCCGAGCGCGACGACGAGGGCCAGGAGCTGGAGGACTCCAGCAAGAACGGGACTCATCTGGGGACCTCAGAACCTCTCCGGCTTGACGAGGGCGAGGACGAGATAGCCAAGGAGGGCGGCCGCGACGAGCAGACCGACGATGTTCTCGGCAGTCACAGCTTGGCCACCCCCTTGGCGATGAAGGCCACCAGCGCGAAGACCGCGACCGTGGTGACGACGAAGGCCACGTCGGCCATCGTGAGCTCCCGGATGCAGGAAGAAGGAAGAACGGATTCTCGGACGAGATGAGGAAACCCCGCGCCGGGCCGCTCATCGCCTCCGTTGACGTGCCCCTAACGCCGCGAATGCCCGTCTTGACGCTTCCTCTACGCCTGCTCCGCGTGAAGCTCTCCCATTGCCAGTGACCAGAAGTGCACATATCTTCGAGCCGACACCTACGGACCGGGATGCTCGTCAGTCCCGGGGCGGTCCGCCGTTCACGGGCCGGACGGCGGGGAGCGCACCCTCCTGGACGAGGAGGACGCTGGACGCCGGGCGTACGGGATATCCGTATCCACGTACCCGCAGGAGCTGTACATGAGCAAGCACGTCCTGGCCCAGAACCAGTACGGCAAGGCCGAGAACCGCATCGTCACGGTCACCCGCAAGGGCAACGACGGCGCGTGGCACGAGGTCCGCGACCTGAACGTGTCGGTGGCGCTGCGCGGCGAGTTCCGCGAGGTCCACCTGACCGGGGACAACGGCAACTGCCTGCCGACCGACACCACCAAGAACACGGTCTACGCCTTCGCCAAGGAGCACGGCGTCGCCTCCCCCGAGGCCTTCGGCATCCTCCTGGCGAAGCACTTCGTGTCCTCCCAGCCCGTGATCCACGAGGCCCAGATCCGGATCGAGGAGTTCGCCTGGGAGCGGATCTCCGTACCCAGCCGCAAGGAGCAGCACTCCTTCGCCCGCAAGGGGCAGGAGGTCCGCACCGCGCAGATCACGTACTCGGAGAACACCGGCCTCCAGGTCCTCTCGGGCCTCAAGGAGCTGACGGTGATGAACTCGACGAACTCCGAGTTCCACGGCTTCATCAAGGACCGGTACACGACGCTCCAGGAGGCGTACGACCGCATCCTGGCCACCAAGGTGACCGCCCGCTGGGCGAACTCGGCCTCGGCCGCGGCGGACGCGGGGCACGACTGGGACGCCTCGTACGCGAAGGTGCGGCGCCACATGCTGGAGGCGTTCGCGGAGACGTACAGCTACTCGCTCCAGCAGACCCTGCACGCGATGGCGGACCGGGTCCTGGACCACGTCTCCACGGTCAACGAGGTCCGGCTGAACCTGCCGAACAAGCACCACTTCCTGGTGGACCTGGAGCCGTTCGGCCTGAAGAACGACAACGAGGTGTACTTCGCGGCCGACCGGATGTACGGCCTGATCGAGGGCACCATCCACCGTGACGGCGTCCAGCCGGTGATCGCGACCAGCGACTGGATCACCGCCTGACCCGGTGGGTCAGAGGAGCCCGGCCGCCGTCTCGACTCCCAGCCACACGGCTCCGAGTCCGGCGGCCAGGCTCCCGGCCGCGTTCAGCGCCGCGTAGCCCTTCGCCCCGTTCTCGTACAGCCGGAACGTCTCGTACGAGAAGGTGGAGTACGTGGTGAGGGCGCCGCAGAAGCCCGTGCCGAGCAGCAGGTGGGCCTGGGCCGAGGAGACTCCGGTCAGGAGCCCGAGGACGAACGAGCCCACGACGTTGACGGTGAAGGTGCCCCACGGGAAGACCGAGTCGTGGCGCGCCTGGACCGCGCGGTCGGTGAGGTAGCGCAGGGTGCGCCGACGGCGGCCCCGCGACGACGAGCAGCCAGTTCACGCGCGCCTCCCCGGGCCCGTACGACCGCCCGGGCGGCGGTGACGCCCGCCGCGACGGCGGCGAGGGCGGTGAACAGCGTCCCGCCCAGATAGAGCAGACCGCGCACCGGGTCGCCCGCGTCCAGCAGGCGCCGGGTGTCGAGGGCGTACGTCGAGAAGGTGGTGAACCCGCCGCAGATCCCGGTGCCGAGGAAGGGCCGGAGCAGCGGGTGCGGGGCGGTCGTGGTCTCGGTGAGGAGGACCATGAGGGCGCCGAGCACCGCGCAGCCGGTCGCGTTGACCGTGAGGACCGTCCAGGGAAGGCGCTGTCCGGGGTGGGCCAGGCGAGCGTGGCCCCGTAGCGCGCGACCGCGCCGAGCGCGCCGCCGACGGCCACCACCGCGACGACCGGCAGTTCCTTGCGCAGCCCCATGCGCCCAAGGTTACGAGAGGCCCGCGAGGGGCCGGGACGGGGACCGGGGGTTCCGGACCGGCTGGCTTCGGAGCCGGGCGGCTTCGGGGCCGGGCGCGGCGTCGAGGCTTCGGACCAAGACTTCCGAGCGCGGCTCCGGAGCAAGGCTTCGGAGCAAGTGCGAGGCATGCACGGGCGCGGTCCCCGGCCTGGGGCATTAACCGGGATCCGGCCCGTGCCGCCTCGCTCTGCGATGGTCCGGCCACGGGCTGCGACGGGTCAAAGGAGGGCCGGCGAGTCTGTCAGATCCCCCCTCGGGGTATTCCGGAAGCCCGGTGAGGGGTCCGCGAGGGGTGAGGGCAGGGGCTCTGACCTGCGAGGACACGCGGAGAGGTGGCCGGGCCACCATCCGGCGGCCGATTCGGGTGCCGGGTACACCTCGTCCCCGCGGGCGGGGCGGGCGAGGTGGTGGAGCAGCGGGAGGAGCTGCGCAACCTTCGGGCAGGAGTGTCGTGAGTACATCCGTCGCAACCAAGCGCAGGGCCGTCACCGGGGCCGTCGCCCCGGCCGTGCCCCTGGGCGTCGTCAGGTCCTCCGGCGGCGCGGCCGACTCGCGCGGGGACGTCTACGCCGAGCTGTGCGCCGCGCTGTTCTCCGGCTTCCCGCGCCGCGACCAGCGGCTGAAGGCCGAGCAGTACCTGCACGGGCTGCTCACGGCGCAGGGCCGCAAGTCGATACGGAACATCGCCGCCCAGATCGGCGGTCCGGCGGCCGAGCAGAGCCTGCACCACTTCGTGTCCAGCTCCACCTGGGACTGGCAGCCCATGCGGGCCTCGCTCGCGAAGTACCTGGAGCGGAACACCTGCCCGCAGGCGTGGGTGGTGCGGCCGATGCCGATCCCGAAGGCCGGCGAGCACTCGGTGGGCGTGGACCGCCGGTTCGACCCGGAGCGCGGGCAGGTCTTCCACGGGCAGCAGGCGTTCGGGGTGTGGTTCGCGAGCGACGAGCTGAGCGTGCCGGTCAACTGGCGGCTGTTCCTGCCGGACCCCTGGGTGAAGGACCGCACGCGGCGCGACCGCGCGGAGGTCCCCAGGAGGCCGGCGAGGAGACCCTGGAGGAGTGCGCGGTCGCGGCGGCGCTCGACACCGCCCGCTGGTCCGACGTCGCCCGCAAGCCGGTGCTGCTCGACATCCGGGGCGGCGCGGGGCGGGCCGCCCTGACGCGGCTCGCCGGGGCGGGCGTGCCGGTGGTGGCGCGGATCAACCCGGGCTCGCGGCTCGCGATCGCCGACCGTTCGCTGCCCGGCTTCGGCGCGGGCCCGCTGTCGGCCGTGCAGATCCTGGAGTCCCTCAAGGGCTGCGCAGGCCGGTGAGCTGGGTGGACACGGTGGCGGGGCGCGGACCTCGCGGACCTCGCTCGCGACGGCCGTGCGGGTCGCGCTGCCCACGCCGGGCGGGGAGCGGATGCGTCCGCTGGTGCTGCTCGGCGAATGGGACGACCCGCGCAGGGCGCCGGCCCGGGTGTGGATCAGCGATCTGACGAACTCCCCGGTCGGCTCGCTGGTGCGGATCACGAAGCTCGGCCGCCGGGTGGAGCGGGACTTCGCGGAGGTCGGCGAGGGGGCGGGGCTGCGGGACTTCGTGGGCCGCTCGTACCGCGGCTGGCACCGTCACATCACGCTGGCCTCGGCGGCGCACGCGGCGACGGTCCTGGCGGCGGCTGGGACTCGGCCTACGACACGGGGTACGCCGCCCGGCGCTCGGCGAGCTGACCGCGGCGCCCGGCGAGCTAACCGCGGCGCTCGGCGACCTGACCGCCGGTCGGTCAGCCGGGTCCCGCGGGTCCCGCCGGTCCCGTGGGGCGCGGCCGCGGGCGAGAGCTCGCGGGTCCGCTGGAGGCGCAGTGCCAGCTGCACCTCCAGGACCTGGCCGGGCTTCTGCCATTCGGGGCCGAGGAGTTCACCGATCCGTTCCAGGCGGCGGGAGACCGTGTTGGGGTGGACGTGGAGCGCCTCGGCCGCGTTCGTGGGGCTGCCGCCGGAGGCGAAGTAGGCCTCCAGGGTGTGGGTGAGGTCGGTGAACCGCTCGGCGTCGTAGTCCAGTACGGGTCCGATCGCCGATTCGACGAAGCCGTCGACGTCGTTGTCGTCGGAGAGCAGCAGCCCGAGGAAGCCGAGGTCCTGCATGGAGGCGGCCGTTCCGGTGCCGCCGAGGGCGCTCATCGCGTCCAGGCAGCGGCCGGCCTCCTGGTGGATGCGTCCGATGCCGTCCGGGCTCTGGGCGGGTCCGGCGGCGGCGACGGAGACGGGGTGGCCGAGCAGCGGGGTCAGTTCGGCGGCGACGGCCTTGGCGGCGGCCGAGGCGTCGATGCCGGGGAGCAGCAGCACGATGCGGCCGCCCTGCACGGTCTTGAGGCCGGAGAGGCGGTACGCGTACGAGGACGCCCACACCACCGCCCGGCCCTGCTCGCCGCCCTCGGGCCGGGCGAGCACGAGGACGTGCGGGCGGCGCAGGTCGACGCCGAGGCGGCGGGCCCGCTGGGCGATCTGCTGCGGCGCGTGCGGCGGGTCGGCGATGAGGTCGTCGAGGAGTTCGTCGCGGACGGGTCCTTCGGCGACGGCGGTGGAGCGGCGCATCAGGAGGAGGAAGGCGACGGACTGGGCGGCGAGTTCGAGGAGGCGTTCGTCCTCGCCGGTGAGGCCGCCTGCGGCGCGGATGACGAGGCCGCCGAGGTCCTCGGAGCCCGCGATGACCGGCGCGACCCAGGTGTCGTCGGCGGCGGGGACCGGGCGGCGGCGGGCGTGGGCGTCGAGGGAGGCCTTGGCGATGGCCTCCTCGTCGAGGCCGGGATGTCCCCGGCGCCGGCGAGGGGGCGGCCGCCGGGGTCGCGGATCAGCACGGTCGCGTCGAGCGCGTCGGAGGCCGCCTTGGCCACGTGGCACAGGTCGCCGCCGGCGAGGACGAGGTTCATGATGCGGCCGTGGGCCTCGCTGACGTGCCGCATGCGGGTGAGGCGGGTGCGGACCCGGGCGCTGTCCCGTTCCAGTTCGGAGACCTCGGCGCGGGTGTGGTCGAGGAGTCCGGCCTTCTCGACGGCGAGGGCGGCGAGGTCGGCGAGGGCGGCGAGGAGTCCGATCTCCTCGCCGGTGTGGTGCCGGACGCGCCGGTCGGCGCCGTGCAGGACGCCTATGACGGTGTCGCCGCTGCGCAGCGGCGCGGCGACGATCGCGTGGAGTCCTTCGGCGCGCAGGGCGGATTCGGCGTCCTCGTCGAAGGCGGGGGCGTGGACGCCGGCGTCGAGGGAGCCGGAGGGGCGAAGCGCTCGTCGGCGAGGTAGTCGGCGGTCCAGACGGGTTCGCCGTGGAGGTGGACGGCACCGCCGAGTCCGTACCCGTCGGCGATCCGGAGTCCGGGGCGAGGCGGGGGCCGGGGCCGGGCGGGGTGCGGGAGCCCTCGGTGGTGTGGACGTGGCCGGCGCCGTGCGGGTCGCGCAGGGTCACGTACGCGAGGTCGAGGCCGAGGAGCCGGCGGGCGCGGCGGGTGATGACGCGGAGCAGGCTGTCGAGGTCGTAGGAGAGGTGAGGTCGCGGGCGGTGTCGGTGAGGGCGGCGAGTCCGTCCTCGTGGCGGGCTTCGCGGGCGCGTGCGGCGTGGACCTCGCCGGCGAGTTCGACGGCCCGCTCCAGGCGGTGGAGCTCCCCGTCGGCGAGGCCGGTCCGGCGGGCCTCGTCGAGGAGGTCGTCGAACCGGGCGGGCGGGGCCTGCCGGGCGAGCAGTTCGAGGACCGTGAGCAGCGCGTCGGCACCACCGGCTCCGTCCGCGCGGTCCCCTGTCATGGCCCCTACCCCCGTGGTCGAGCGAAATCGGGCACCTGGGAGGAAACCCGTACTGCCCGCCGAAAATAATTCGGCTTCGGGAGTCGGTCAACGGTGAGTTGCCGCACTTCATTCCCCGTGGGGACGATCACTCCACCGGGGGCCGCCGTGTGGCGCGGCGGGTCAGCCGACGGAGCCCGCCGGGACGAGCCGCCGCGCGCGGGACCGTACCGCGCGGTGGCGTACGGGGCGGGGACCTGACGGCCCGGAATGTACTGCGTGGGGATGCGGAGGCCGTACGGGGGCCGGCGGGGTGTCGCGCGCGGTGAGGACCGAGCGCTGGAGCCGGCGCAGCCGGGCCGAGGGTTCCATGCCGGTCTCGCTCTTGAGGTTCACGCGCAGCCGCTCGTACGCGATGAGGGCCTCGTCGGGCTGTCCGCAGCGCAGCAGGGCGACCATGAGGTGGGCGTGGAGGGGCTCGTTGGTGCGGTAGCGGGCGACGAGTCCGGTGAGCTCGGAGACGAGTTCGGCGTGCGGCCGAGGCCCAGCTGGGCCTCCACCCACTGGTCGAGGACGCTGAGCCGGGCGGTTTCGAGGCGCTCGATCTCCTGCGGAGCCGGGGCCCGCGGCCACGCCCGCGTAGGGCTCGCCGCGCCACAGGGCGAGGGCCTCGCCGAGGCGGAGCGCGGCGCGGGAGAGGTCGCCGGCCTCCATGGCGCGGTAGCCGGCGCCGGCCGCGCGCTCGAACTGCCGGACGTCGTTGGGGCCGCCGCCGGTGTCGAGGCGGTAGCCGCCGGGCTGGGAGACGAGGATGCCGTCGGCGCCGCGCCGGTCCGACCAGCCGGGCCGCGGCTCGGCCGGGTCGGCGTCGCGCAGGGCGCCCTCGATGAGCGTGCGCAACTCGGCTATGTGGGCCTGGAGTTCGGCGCGGGCGCCGTGCGGCGGGCCGGACGGCCACAGTTCCTCGGTCAGGACCGTCACGGGCACGACCTGGTCGGCGCTGGCCGTGAGCAGGGCGAGCAGCTGCCGGGGCGCGGCCGCCGTCGGGGTGATCGACACCCCGTTCTCACGTACCGACAGTCCCCCCAGAATCCGGACGTCCACCTTGCCCCCTCAGTGCCTGTGCGGTGCCTGTGCGCGGGATGACTCCCGTTGATTAGAAAAGACCCCGTAGGCATGTCAATAAGAAACCGGAGGGTACGGAATGACTCTCTCGGATATCGAGGTGATTCACCCCTTTGTCATGATTTCTCGGCGTCATGTTTTCGTCACTGTGGAGATCTCACGTCGCCGGAAGGACTGTTTCAGGACTCGGGGGTACGGTTTCGCAGGTTCCTTGGGGATGCGGAGGTGGCCGACACGCGCGAGATCACGCCAGAAACCGGCCGCCGGGTTGGTTCCGCTAGAGCGCGGCCGCGGCGGTGAGGAGGCCGAACGCGAGGACGATCAGGGCCGTCCGTATGCGGTGGAAGGCGTTCCAGCGCCGCTCGAAGGCGGTCCGGGCCGCCGCGGGCCCGTCCTCCGAGGCGGCCAGTGCCGTGTTGAGCGGGACGTTCCCGCCGATGGTCACCAGGTGGTTGAGGGCCGCGGCCACGAGTCCCGCGAGGACGAGCCACTTCTGCGTGTCCGTCCGCCCGTCCTGGGGGACGAGGAACGCGGCGGCGGGGAAGGCGATCACGCCGAGGAAGACCGTGAGGAACACGGGCCTGGGCACGTACTCGTTGATCCGGCGCATCGCCGTGACGAACTCCGGGTCCGTCAGACGGGCGAGCGCGGGCATGATCCCGGTCTGGAAGATCAGCAGGAAGCCGGCGTAGAGCCCGGTGCTTCCGACGGCGAGGGCGAGCAGCAGGGTGGCCATGCGGTCATTCTGTCCCGACGCCCGGAGCGGTCGGGGGAGTTGCGGAAGGATCCCGGTGCGGCGACCGCGACGGGGGTGAACCCGGGTGGCATGGATTCGCCATCCTTCCCAACAGGGGTTGTCACCGTGTGCAGTCGCGTGCGTACATGGAGTGGACATCGATCGGGCGGGGTGGTCAGCGGTGGCAGAGAGCGCGGGCTCCGTGATGCTCGCCCGTTCGGCGATGAACCGGGCCGCGACCGAGGACAGCGGCCCGCCGGACGGCCGGTCCGGGCGCGCGGCGCATCAGCGCCGCACTCGCCGGGCTGGCCGCCTCCGCCCGGCACGAGCTGCTGACCTTCGACGACCCGGTCGCGTCCGCGGGCTGCGCGATCCCCGAGCCGTTCCTGCAGTTGGCGGGAGCGTGCATGCGGGCGCGGCGGAGCGGGCCGAGGAGGTCAGACGGATCGTGCCGCGCACGCCCTGCCCCGGCTCGAAGAGGGGTCCGGCTCCCCGGCCGGGCCCGCCTCGCGGACGCCATCCCGTTCAAGATGATCGTCGTCGACCGGACGGTCGCCGCCCTCCCGCTCGATCTGGAGCTGCTGTACAACGGGTGTTGCTGATCCGGGACCCGGTCGTGGTGCAGGCCCTCGTCCGGACCCATCACGCCTGCTGGGCGGCGGCCGACGAGCTGTCGTACGCCCCGCCTCCCCGCCGCCGCCCCGCGATCTGCCGCCCCAGCTGCGGCCGGTGCTCGACGCCCTCCTGTCGGGGGTCACGGACGAGACGGCGGCCGCACGGCTCGGCATGTCCGCGCGGACGTACAGCCGCAGGGTGGGCGACCTGATGGCCGCCCTCGGCACGACGAGCCGCTTCCGCGCGGGCGCGGAAGCGGCTCGGAGGGGGTGGCTGTAGGAGCCGCTACGACACGATGTCCTTGCGGGCGAAGCCGCGGAAGGCCAGGGCGAAGAGGACCAGGGCGTACGTCAGGAGATCGCCGTTCCCTTCACCATGCCGCCCCACTCCAGCTGGGGCTGGAGCGCGTCGATCCAGGCGAACTGCCAGTGCGCGGGCAGGAAGTCGCGCCAGTCGCCGAGCGCCGTGACGGCGTCCAGGACGTTGCCGACGATCGTCAGGCCGACGGCGCCGCCCACCGCGCCCAGCGGGGCGTCGGTGCGGGTGGACAGCCAGAAGGCGAGTCCCGCGGTGACCAGTTGGGAGGCGAAGACGAAGGCGACGGCGATCCCCAGCCTGAGCAGGGCGTCCCCGGCCGGGACGGAGCCGCCCGTCGGCAGCTGGAGCGGGCCCCAGCCGTAGGCGACCGTGCCCGCCGCCAGGGCCACGAGCGGCAGGAGCAGCATCGCGGCCGCGCTGTAGGCGAGGGCGACCGCCAGCTTGAGGCCAGGAGCCGGAGCGCGGGACGGGCGCGGCGAGCAGGTACCGCAGGGAGGACCAGCTCGCCTCGGAGGCGATGGTGTCCCCGCAGAACAGCGCCACCGGAATGACGAGGAGGAAACCGGCCGAGACGAACAGGCAGGTCGCCGCGAAGTTGGCGCCGGAGGCCGTCGCCGTGTCCATCAGGGTGACGCGGCCGTTGCCCTCGCCGTCCCGGGGCCGCCGATCGCGAAGGCCACGATGAGGACGAAGGGCAGGGCGGCGAGGATGCCGCCCATGACCAGGGTGCGCCGGCGCTTCCACTGGCGGAGGGCCTCGACGCGCAGGGGCAGGGTGCGTCCGGGGCGGTAGCCGGGGGCGCTCGTGGGGACGGACGCGGTGGTCACGCGGCTCCTCCGATCAGGCTCAGGAAGGCGTCCTCCAGACGCCGGTGGGGACCGACGCCGGTCAGCGGCACGTCCAGGCGGACGAGTTCGCCGATGAGGGCGGTCGGGTCGATGCCGTCGAGACGGACCAGGAGCCCTTCGTCGGCGCGGGTCGCCGCGCCGACGCCGGTCAGGGCGTCGACCTTCGCGACGAGGCCGTCGTCGATCTCCCCGGCCAGGCTCACCAGGAGGGTGTCGCCGTTGCCGGTGATCTCGGCGACCGGTCCGGCCTGCACCAGCCGCCCCGGTCCATGACGACCAGATGGGTGCAGGACTGCTCGACCTCGGCGAGGAGGTGGCTGGAGACGATGACGGTCCGGCCCCCGGCCGCGTACCGGATCATCACCTCGCGCATCTCGCGGATCTGCGGCGGGTCCAGTCCGTTGGTCGGCTCGTCGAGGATCAGCAGGTCGGGCAGGCCCAGCATGGCCTGGGCGAGGGCGAGGCGCTGCCGCATGCCCTGCGAGTAGGTGCGGACGGCGCGTTCGAGGGCGCCGCCCAGGTTCGCGATCCGCAGGGCCTCGTCGACGTGGGCGTCCTCGGCGGGGCGGCCGGTGGCCTTCCAGTACAGGTCGAGGTTCTCCCGGCCCGACAGGTGCGGCAGGAAGCCGGCGCCCTCGACGAAGGAACCGACCCGGGACAGGACCGGGGCGCCCGGCCTGATGGCCTGGCCGAAGACCCGGATCTCGCCCTCGTCGGGGGTGATGAGGCCCATCAGCATGCGCAGGGTGGTGGTCTTGCCCGCGCCGTTGGGCCCGAGGAGGCCGAGGACCTGGCCCTGCTCGACACGGAAGGACAGGTCCCGGACGCTGTACCGGTCGCCGCCCTTGTACTTCTTCGACAGGCCCGTGATCTGGAGCGGTACGGCGGCCAGTTCGGGATCGGGCGCGGGGGCCGTCGTCCTCCGGCGGGCGGTGAGCAGCAGGGCGGCGGCTCCGGCGAGGCCGAGGAGCGGCAGGCCCCACACCCACCAGGGCAGGGCGGCGGCCTGGGTGGAGAGGCCGGGCGCGGTGGGCACGGCGAGCGGGCCCTCGACGGCGACGGTGTAGCCGGCGGGGACCGCCGGGGAGGCGTAGCCGAGGTCGGTGGCGGCGACGACGAGCCGCAGCCGGTGCCCCGCCTCCACCTCGTGGTCGATCGCGGGCAGGGTCAGCGTGAGGCTCTTCCCGGCCTTGGCGCCGTCGACGCGGACGGGGCGACGAGCTGGGCGGGCAGCACCTGCTGCCGGCCGTCGGGCCCCACGTCGTACACCTTGGCGAACAGGACGGCGGAACCGTCGGCGGCGGTGGAGGCGACCTTGACGCGGACGGTCGGCGTGCCGGTGATCCGCAGGGCCCGGGTCTGCGGCTTCGCGTCGAACCGGGCGTACTGGCCGGGGAAGTCGAGGGAGAGGCCGACGCCGAGGGAGGAGAGTCCGGAGAGTCCGCCGCCGAGGCCGGGGACGGCCGACACGGCGGGCGGGGCCGCGCCCGCGGGGTTGGTGAAGGTCTGCGGCGGCCCGTCGAGGGCGAGGTCCGTGGTGCCGGAGGTGAGACCCGGGTAGCGGTCGGCGGTCGCGGCGCGCAGGGTGGCCCGCCCGTCGGTGGAGTCGACGCCGCCGGTACGGCTGACGCGGAAGGCGGGGCCGGTGTCGACGGAGGCGTCGCGCTTCAGCCAGCGGTCGAACCAGGTGCCGATGCGGCGTTCGACGCGCTCGGTCTCGCGGTCGCCGCCGTCGTGGCCGCCGGCGATCCAGTCGACGGCGACGGGGGCGCCGTTGGCCGTGAGGGCACGGGCCATGGCGTCGGACTGGGCGAGGGTGAAGAGCGAGTCGGACTGGCCCTGGACGAGGAGCGCGGGCACCTTGACGCGTGCGCCGACGGCGGCGGGGCTGCGGGCTTCGAGGAGGGCGCGGGCGGCGGCGTCGGGCTTCCCGGAGACGGCGACGCGCTGGTAGAGCGAGCAGAGTTCGGCGGTGAACCGGCCGCAGGCGTCGTTCCGCTGCCCTGGGCCGGCTGGCCCGCCGAGAAGAAGATCCCGGCCCAGAGCTTCTTGAAGACGCCGTTCGGGAAGAGGGCGTCGGCGAGGTTCCAGTAGGTGATCTGGGGGGCGATCGCGTCGACGCGCGGATCGTGTCCGGCGGCGAGCAGGGAGATCGCGCCGCCGTACGAGGCGCCGGTGACGCCGACGCGCGGGTCGCCGGGCTTGTCGAGGAGGACCTCGGGGCGGGCGGCGAGCCAGTCGATCAGCTTCGAGACGTCCTTGACCTCGTGGTCGGGGTCGTTGAGGCCGATCTCTCCGGTGGAGGCGCCGAAGCCGCGGGCGGACCAGGTGAGGACGGCGTAGCCGTCGCGGGCGAGGCCCTCGGCCTGGGCGCGGACGTCGTCCTGGAGCCGCCGAAGCCGTGGCCGAGGAGGACGGCGGGACGTCTGCCGTCGCCGGGGCCGGTGAAGTACGAGGTGTCGAGCCGTACCCCGTCGACGTCGAGCATCCGGTCCGCGCGCGTGACGGGCGGTGGATCGTCCTGGGCGACGGCGGTCCACGTGCCGGCGCCCGCGAGAACGGCGAGCGCGGCGGTGACCGCGGCCCACCGGGGAAGTCGGAGTCGCATGGCGTCGAGCCTAGGGGGCGGGGCCTAGGGGCACGGCTGACCACGGACGGAGATCGGCGGCCTTCTCAGGTCGTACACGGCGGTGTTCCCGTACAGCGGGCGCGGTACGGAAGGACCGACGGCCCCGGGTGTGCTGTCCAGCACCCCGGGGGCCGTCGGCCGTCGGTGGATCAGTGGTTGCGCGGGAAGCCCAGGTCGACGCCGGCGGGGGCGTCGGACGGGTCGGGCCAGCGGGTGGTGACGACCTTGCCGCGGGTGTAGAAGTGGATGCCGTCGTTGCCGTAGATGTGGTGGTCGCCGAAGAGCGAGTCCTTCCAGCCACCGAAGGAGTGGTAGCCCACCGGCACCGGGATCGGCACGTTGACGCCGACCATGCCGGCCTCGACCTCCAGCTGGAAGCGGCGGGCGGCGCCGCCGTCGCGGGTGAAGATCGCGGTGCCGTTGCCGAACGGCGAGGCGTTGATGAGGGCGAGGCCCTCCTCGTAGGTGTCGGCGCGCAGCACGCACAGCACCGGGCCGAAGATCTCGTCCTGGTAGGCCTTGGCCGTGGTCGGGACGTGGTCCAGGAGGGACAGGCCGATCCAGTGGCCGTTCTCGTGGCCCTCGACCGTGTAGCCGGTGCCGTCGAGGACGACCTCGCAGCCCTCGTCGGCCGCGCCCTTCACGTACGAGGCGACCTTGTCGCGGTGGACGGCCGTGATGAGCGGGCCCATCTCGGAGGTCGGGTCGGTGCCGGGGCCGATCTTGATCTTCTCGGCGCGCTCGCGGATCTTCTCGACGAGCGTGTCGCCGATGGAGCCGACGGCCACGACCGCGGAGATCGCCATGCAGCGCTCGCCGGCGGAGCCGTACGCCGCCGAGACGGCCGCGTCGGCGGCCGCGTCGAGGTCGGCGTCCGGGAGGACCAGCATGTGGTTCTTCGCGCCGCCGAGCGCCTGGACGCGCTTGCCGTTGGCGGAGGCGGTGGTGTGGATGTACCGGGCGATCGGGGTCGAGCCGACGAAGGAGATCGCGGAGACGTCCGGGTGCTCCAGGAGGCGGTCGACGGCCACCTTGTCGCCGTGCAGGACGTTGAAGACGCCGTCCGGGAGGCCCGCCTCGGCGAGCAGCTCGGCGATCTTCAGGGACGGCGAGGGGTCCTTCTCGCTCGGCTTGAGGATGAAGGTGTTGCCGGTCGCGATGGCGATCGGGAACATCCACATCGGCACCATGGCCGGGAAGTTGAAGGGCGTGATGCCGGCGACGACGCCGACGGGCTGGCGGATGGAGGCCACGTCCACGCGGTTGGACACCTGGGTGGACAGCTCGCCCTTGAGCTGGGTGGTGATGCCGCAGGCCAGGTCGACGATCTCCAGGCCGCGGGCGACCTCGCCGAGGGCGTCGGAGTGGACCTTGCCGTGCTCGGCGACGATCAGCTCGGCGATCGCGTCGCGGTTGGCGTCGAGCAGCGCGCGGAACTTGAAGAGGATCGTGGTGCGCTGGGCGAGCGAGGAGGTGCCCCAGGTCGCGAAGGCGTCCTTCGCGGCGGCGACGGCGGCGTCGACCTCGTCGACGGAGGCGAGCGCGACCTGCGTGGTGACGGCGCCGGTGGCCGGGTCGGTGACCGGGCCCCAGTTGCCCGACGTGCCCTCGACGGTCTTGCCACCGATCCAGTGGTGGACGGTCTTCGTCATGACGAGTTACTCCTTCAGAGATGGCGGCGTCGGGCGGTGACGTGCCGGTCGTACTCCTCGCGGGCCTCGACCGCCGACGGGCGGGTCGACGTCTCGGCCACGGGCACATCCCACCACGCCTGGGCCGGGGGCGGGCCCGACACACTGTCTGCCGTTTCGGTCTCGACGTAGACACATGTGGGATCCGTGGCCGTCCGGGCGTCCGCGAGGGCTTCCCGCAGGTCACGCACGGTGCGGGGGCGCAGGACCCGCATGCCGAGGGAGGCGGCGTTGGCGCCGAGGTCGACGGGGAGCGGGGGTCCGGTGAAGCTGCCGTCGTCCGCGCGGTGGCGGTAGTCGGTGCCGTACCGCTCGGCGCCGACGGCCTCGGAGAGACCGCCGATGGAGGCGTATCCGTGGTTCTGCAGGATGACCAGCTTCAGGGGCAGCCGTTCCTGGACGGCGGTGACGATTTCGGTGGGATTCATCAGGTACGTACCGTCGCCGACGAGGGCCCAGACGGGCCTTTCGGGCGCGGCGAGCAGGACGCCGATCGCGGCGGGGATCTCGTATCCCATGCAGGAGTAGCCGTATTCGACGTGGTACTGGTCCGGGGAGCGGGTCCGCCAGAGCTTGTGGAGGTCGCCGGGGAGCGAGCCGGCGGCGTTGATCAGGATGTCGCTGGTGTCGACCAGAGTGTCGAGTGCGCCGAGGACCTGGGTCTGGGTGGGGCGGGCGTCCTCGTCGGGGACGGCGTAGGCGGCGTCGGTGCGCTCCTGCCAGGCGGCCTTCGAGCGGTACCAGTCGGCGCGGGTCCGGCGGTGGCCGCCGAGGGCCTCGGTGAGGGCGGTGAGGCCCTCGCGGGCGTCGGCGACGAGGGGCAGCGCGGCCTGCTTGTGGGCGTCGAAGCCGGTGATGTTGAGGTTGAGGAACGGCGTGTCGGGGCGGACGAGGGTGCCGGACGCGGTGGTGAAGTCGGTGAGGCGGGTGCCGACCGCGATGACCAGGTCGGCGGTGCGGGCGAGGACGTTGGCGGTGTCGGTGCCGGTGTGGCCGATCCCGCCGACGTCGCAGTGGTGGTCGTGGGGAGGACGCCCTGCCGGCCTGGGTGCTGGCGACGGGCAGCCCGGTGCGCTCGGCGAACGCGCGCAGCGCGTCCTCGGCGCGGCTGTGCTTCACGCCGCCGCCCGCGACGACCAGCGGCCGTTTCGCGGCCTCCACGGCCCGGACGGCGGCGTCGAGCTCCTCCGTGGCGGGGCGGGGCGGCGGACGGACCAGACCCGCTCGGCGAAGAACTCCTCCGGCCAGTCGTACGCCTCGGCCTGCACGTCCTGGGGCAGGGCGAGGGTCACGGCGCCGGTCTCGGCGGGGTCGGCGAGGACGCGCACGGCGGCGAGGGCGGCCGGGATCAGGGCCTCGGGACGGGTGACCCGGTCGAAGTACTTCGACACCGGGCGCAGGCAGTCGTTGACGGAGACGTCGCCCGCGTAGGGCAGCTGGAGCTGCTGGAGGACGGGGTCGGCGGGGCGGGCCGCGAAGGTGTCGCCGGGCAGCAGGAGGACCGGGAGGTGGTTGATGGTGGCGAGGGCGGCGCCGGTGACGAGGTTGGTGGCGCCGGGGCCGATGGAGGTGGTGACGGCGTGCGCGGAGAGCCGGTTGCGCTGGCGGGCGTAGCCGACGGCGGCGTGCACCATGGCCTGTTCGTTGCGGCCCTGGTGGAAGGGCATGCCCTTCTCCTCGACCAGCGCCTGGCCGATGCCGGCGACGTTGCCGTGGCCGAAGATGCCCCAGGTGGCGGTGATGAGCCGCTGCCGGACGCCGTCGCGCTCGGTGTGCTGGGCGGCGAGGAAGCGGACGAGGGCCTGCGCGACGGTGAGCCTCATGCGTACCCCTCCGTGTGGTCCGGGTGGAAGCAGATCTTCCACTCTCTTTCGGGGCCGGGGCCCGCCATGACGTTCAGGTAGTAGAGGTCGTGCCCCGGCTGGGCGATCGAGGGCCCGTGCCAGCCGTCGGGGACGAGGACGGCGTCGCCGCCCCGGACCTCGGCGAGGAGGTCGGCGCCGCCGGGCCGGGAGGGCGAGATCCGCTGGTATCCGTAGCCGTGGGGGCCCTTGACCTCGTAGTAGTAGATCTCCTCCAGGACGGATTCGGTGCCGGGCCGGTGCTCGTCGTGCTTGTGCGGCGGGTAGGAGGACCAGTTCCCGCCGGGCGTGACGACCTCGACGGCGATGAGCCGGTCGCAGTCGAAGGCCTCGGCCGAGGCGAAGTTCCGCACGCCGCGGGCACGGTTGCCGCTGCCCCGGGTCTCGACGGGAACCTCCGGCGCGGGGCCGTAGCGGGCGGGGAGTCGTCGCTCGCACTTCGCTCCTGCCAAAGCGAAGCGGCCTCCCGCGCCGGAGGCGATCTGGGCGTGGGCGTCGCGCGGTACATAGGCGAAATCGGTCACCCCGTCGAACACGCTCGCGCGGCCCAGGAGTTCGAGGATCTCGCCGTCGACGCGCACGCTACAGGCACCGGCGAGGGGAAGCACGACCCATTCGCAATCCCCGCTCTCGAAGGCGTGTTCCTCCCCGGCCCGAGGGTGAGCACCCGGAGCGCGGAATACGTCCATCCGGCCCGCCCGGGGTCGATGTCGACGGCGTACGGCCCGCGCGCGGCGGCCCCGGCGGGAGGTGGAGACTCGTCTGCATGGCGGATCCCTACCCCGGTTCCGGCAGGACGCCCGGCCCGGCGCGGCGGCGTCCGGCGAGACGCCGCCGCCGGCCTCGGGGCGTCCGGCAGGTCCCGCCGCCTGCCGCGAAGGCTTCCGTCGGAGGCCCGCCGCCCCGCCCGGGGCGTCCGGCGGGTCCCGTTGCCCGCCCGGCGGCGGGCGGCAGGGTCCCGTTGCCCGCCGCCAGTGCCGCGGCGATCTCCGTGGCGTCCGGCATGGCGGCGGAGCAGGCGAGGCGGCCCGCGACGATGGCGCCGGCGGCGTTGGCGTGGCGCAGGACCGTGGGGAGGTCCTGTCCGGCGAGGAGGCCGTGGACGAGGGCCCCGCCGAACGCGTCGCCCGCGCCGAGCCCGTTGACGACCTCGACCGGCAGCGGCGGCACTTCGGCGCGGGTCCCGTCGGCGGCGAGCGCGAGGACGCCCGCGGGCCCTGTTTGACGACGGCGAGCCGGACCGCGCCGGTCGCGAGGAGGGCGCGGGCGGCGGCCTCCGGCTCCCGTTCCCCGGTGGCGACCCGGCACTCGTCGAGGTTGCCGACGGCGACGGTCGCGTGCCGCAGCGCCTCGGCGTAGGAGGGCGGGCCGCCGCCGGGTCCGTCCAGAACATCGGCCGCCAGTCCAGGTCGAGGACGGTCACCTCCCGGCCGGAGCGGGCCCGCAGCGCCTCCAGGGTGGCGGTGCGGCTGGGTTCGGCGCACAGGCCGGTGCCGGTCGCCCAGAAGACCCGGGCGGCGCGGATCGCGTCGAGGTCCAGCTCCTCCGGCCGGATCTCCAGGTCGGGGCCTGCGGGCGGCGGTAGAAGTAGAGCGGGAAGTCGTCGGGCGGGAAGAGCGCGCAGAAGGTGACGGGGGTGGGGTACGCCTCGACCTCGGTGACCCAGCGGTCGTCCACGTCGAAGCCCTTGAGCTCGCGGCGCAGATAGCAGCCGAAGGGGTCGGCGCCGGTGCGGGAGACCAGCGCGGTGCGGCGGCCGAGGCGGGCGGCGGCGACGGCCACGTTCGCCGGGGAGCCGCCGAGGAACTTGCGGAAGGTCTCGACCCGGTCGAGCCCGACGCCGGTCTGGAGCGGGTACAGGTCCACGCCGAGGCGCCCCATGGCGATCAGCTCGTACGGCTCCGTCTCCACGCGCCACCTCTCGGTCGGGACAGGCCCCGGCCCGCCGTCGGCTCCGTCCCCAGGTCTAGTCGTCCGCCGGGAGGCGTGTCAACGATATGTCCGGACATCCGGACGACTGCTTGACGCTGCTCTCGGACCCCGGTCAAGGTGGCAGGCATGACGAAGCCGTCGCCGCAGCCCTCGTCCCCGCGGTCCCGCATCCGGATCGGCTCCGCCCCGGACTCCTGGGGGGTGTGGTTCCCCGACGATCCCCGGCAGGTGCCGTGGCAGCGCTTCCTCGACGAGGTGTCGGGGGCCGGTTACGAGTGGATCGAGCTCGGTCCGTACGGCTATCTGCCCACCGATCCGGGCGTCCTCGCGGAGGAGACCGCGCGGCGCGGCCTGCGGGTCTCGGCGGGGACGGTCTTCACGGGGCTCCACCGGGGCCCGGACGTCTGGGACCGGACCTGGGCGCACGTCGCGGAGAACGCCGCCCTCGCCCAGGCGATGGGCGCGGAGCACCTCGTCGTCATCCCGTCGTTCTGGCGGGACGACCGGACGGGCGAGGTCCTGGAGGACGCCGTGCTCACCGCCGGGCAGTGGCGGGACCTGACCGGGCTGACGGAGCGTCTGGGCCGGGAGGTGCGCGAGCGGTACGGGCTGCGGATCGTGGTCCATCCGCACGCCGACACCCATCTCGACGGCGAGGAGAGCGTGACGCGCTTCCTCGACGCCACCGACCCGGACGCGGTCGCGCTCTGCCTGGACACCGGGCACTACGCGTACGCCGGCGGGGACAGCGTCAAGCTGATCGAGACGTACGGGGAGCGGATCGGCTACCTCCACCTCAAGCAGGTCGACCCGGAGGTCCTGGCCGGGGTGGTGGCCGAGGGGGTGCCGTTCGGTCCGGCGGTGGCGCGGGGCGTGATGTGCGAGCCGCCGTCCGGGGTGCCCGCGCTGGAACCGGTGCTCGCCGCCGCGTCGGCCCTGGACGCGGACCTGTTCGCGATCGTCGAGCAGGACATGTACCCGTGCGAGCCGGACGTCCCCTACCCGATCGCCCTGCGGACCCGGCGTTTTCTCCGCTCGTGCGGCGTGTGAGCGGCGCATACCGCTCTGACCAGGGGTGACGCACGCGGACACACCGGCGGGCGCCTGTGCCGTTTCCGTCACGCGGGTCCCTTCCCCGTCACGCTTGTCACCATTACGCGGCTTTCGCGTCACAGGCGTTCGACAGCCGCTCTCCTCCTGTCGGAAGCCGCGTTGCACCGGGCACAGGCTGATCAACCGCCCGCCCGCAGCGCCCCCGAACGGCACTCCCGCCACCGCTGCGCGGCGCGCAGGGAGGTACCAGGCATGACGGACAGAAGGCTCTGGACGTACAAGGACATCGCCGCACACATCCGCGTGCAGCCCGACACGGTCCGCTCCTACCGGAAGCACGGACTCCTTCCGGCCCCCGACCACGTGGAGTCCGGCAAGCCCTACTGGTACGCGGACACGATCCGCGCCTGGGTCGCCAGCCGTCCGGGCAACCGGGCCCGCCGCGACTGAGCCGGCGGCCCGGACGAGGACGCCGGGCCCCGGAACGTTCCGGGGCCCGGCGTCCTGCCGTGGGGGATCCGGGGGAGGCTCAGAACATCAGGTCGTAGATGTTCCAGCCGAGGCCGACCGGCGTGCGGGTCGGCGAGGGGACCTGGACGCCGTTCTTGATCACGCTCTGGTAGAGCCAGAGCTTGCCCGTCCTGTCGCGGGCGACGAGGTCCGGCTCGCGGTCCCCGACGACGTCGCGCAGGGTGGTGATCGAGGTGTACGCGTTCCAGCCGGCGCCCACCCGCACGCGCCGGTGGTAGAGCCGGGTCGGCTCGCCGATGACGCCGTCGTACTTCCACAGCACGCCGCTCGTGTCACGGGCGACGGCGCCCCAGCCGAGCTGGTTCAGGGTGGTGTAGATGTTCCAGCCGGCGCCCTCGCGCAGGCGCGAGTCGATGGAGAAGGGCTCGCTGTCCCGGTTCCAGGCGTGGAACCAGAGGACCCCGGCCTTGTCGCGGGCCACGAGTTCTCCCCGGGGGCTCACGGTGAAGGCCGTGTAGATGTTCCAGCCGCCGCCGAGGCGGACGCGGGGGGCGAAGGGGGCGTCGGGGTTTCCGGTGCCCTTGTAGTACCAGAGGACACCGGCCTTGTCGCGGGCCACGAGGTCGCCCTGCCCGGCCGCGGTGACGTGGCTGAGCGGCACGATCGCGGTGTACACGTTCCAGCCGCCGCCGATCTTCTTGCGCGGCCTGAACGGCCTGTCGACGCGGCTCGTGCCCTCGTACCGCCAGAGGACGCCGGCCTTGTCCCGGGCGTGGACGACACCCATCGTCTCCGGGTCCGGCAGGACCCCGGCGACGAAGTCGAGCCCGGCCTTGCCCTGGGCGACGACGGCGCCCGCGGAGTCCCGCAGCGTGGCGGGCGCGTCGAGGGAACCGAGCCAGCTCTGCTGCGAGGAGGTGTCGATCGTGACCGCGTAGGTGAGCGTGGTCGCCGCCTGGGCGACCGGGAGGATCAGCCGCACCGAGTGCGGGTAGTCGATGCCGTCGGCCTGCGGCGCGTCCCACTCGCAGACCGCGAACGCCCCGCCGTTCACCGAGCAGGTGGAGTGCAGCGCGACGGCCAGCCGGCGCGGGTTGGGCCCCGCGGGCGGGTAGTTCACGACGGGCAGGCCGATGTCCGCGTTCACCGGTCCGGTGACCCCGGCCGGCAGGGTGACCTTGAGCCGCAGCGTCACCGGCCCCTCGCCGCCCGCAGGAACCTTCAGTCGGCCCCCTTCCTGGACGACCGTCCCCACCTCCTCCACCGCTGCCGCCGACGTGGCGGGAGCGGCCATCGCCACTCCCCCGAGCGCCGCCGGTGCGACCCCGGCGAACAGGACCGCCGCCAGTGCCAGAGCCGTGCGTGTACGTCTCATGAGAAACCCCCTCAGAAGATCAGGTCGTAGATGTTCCAGCCGGGCCCGACCGGTGTACGGGCCGGGCCGGGCACCAGGGCGCCGCTCTTGATCACGCCCTGGTACAGCCAGAGGTGGCCGGACTTGTCCCGGGCGACGACGTCCGGATAGCTGCGCCGGCCCAGGTCCACGGTGCCGGCGAAGGCCGTGTACGCGTTCCAGCCGGCGCCGACCCGGAGGCGCGAGCGGAAGGGGTAGCCCTCGGGGTCTCCCCCGCTGCCGGTCTCGTCGTACTTCCACAGCACGCCGTCGGCGTCCCGGGCCAGGGGTCCGCCGCTGTATCCCGTGAGGGCGTGGTAGACGTTCCAGCCGGCGCCGACCCTGCTCCGCGGGGTCAAGGGGGCGGAGCCGTGGTGGTTCCGCTCGTAGACCCACAGGACGCCGCTCCTGTCCCGGGCCACCAGGGAGCCGTTGGCCCGCCCGGCGAAGGCGGTGTAGATGTTCCAGCCGCCGCCGACCTTCACGCGGGGCGCGAAGGGAGCGTCGGCCTTCCCGGTGCCCTTGTAGTACCAGAGGACACCGGCCCTGTCCCGGGCCACGAGGTCGCCGGTGCCGTCCGCGAGGATCCCGGAGACCGGGACGATCGCGGTGTACGCGTTCCAGCCGGCGCCGATCTTCTTGCGGGGCTTCAGCGGCTTGTCGAGGCGGCTGGTGCCCTCGTAGCGCCAGAGCACGCCGTTCCTGTCGCGGGCGTGCACGGCGCCGAGGCGGTTCGGCTCGGAGGTGCCGAGGACGAAGTCGAGTCCGGCCGCGCCCCGGGCGACCACCGCGCCCGTGGAGTCGGCCAGTTCCACGGGCGCGTCGAGGGAACCGAGCCACGCCTCGTCCGAGGAGGTGTCGATCGTGACCGCGTAGGCGAGGGTGGTCGCGGCCTCCGCGACGGGCAGCGTGAGCCGTACCGGGTACGGGTACTCCTCGCCGTCGATCCACGGCAGGTCCCAGGCGCAGGGCGCGAACGCCCCGCCGTCGACCGCGCAGGTGGAGCGCAGCGCCTCGGCCAGCCCGCGCGGGTAGTTCGTGACGGGGAGGGCCAGCCGGGCCCGCACCGGGCCGGTGACCCCGGCCGGCAGCGTGACCTTGAGCCGCAGCGTCACCGGCCCCTCCGTACCGGCCGGGACCGTGAGGCGGCCGCCCTCCTGGACGACCGTCCCCACCTCGGCCGCCGGGGCGGCGGCCGCCGGTCCGCCCAGGGCCTGCGGGGCGATCCCCGCGACGAGCGCCACCACCAGGAGCAGAGCCGTACGTGTGCGTGCCACGAATCCCCCCGGGGGGTCTCAACCGCGTGGCGAGGTGGCTTCTCTCCACCTCCCGGACACCTCTTCGACATCCGGGGTCGGCGAAAGGTTGTGCTCGTCCGTCTCGCTGATGCCGAAGCGGTCGTGGAAGCGGCGCAGGGGGGCCGGGGCCCACCAGGTGAGGCGGCCGGTCAGTCTCATCACGGCGGGGACGAGGAGGCTGCGGACGACCGTCGCGTCCATGAGGACGGCGAGGGCGACGCCGAGGCCGAGCATCTTGGTGTTGGTGACGCGGGAGGTGCCGATGGCGACCATGACGACGGCGAGGATCACGGCGGCGGCGGTGATGAGGCCGCCGGTGCGGCTCAGTCCGAAGCGGACCGAGTGCTCGTGGTCGCCGGTGGCGTCGTACTCCTCCTTGATGCGGGAGAGCAGGAACACCCCGTAGTCCATGGAGAGTCCGAAGGCCACGCAGAACATGAGCACGGGCAGGGTGGTCTCGATGTCTCCGGTGGCGGTGAAGCCGAGGAGGCCGGCGAGGTGGCCGTCCTGGAAGACCCAGACGACGGCGCCGAACATGGCCGTGAGGCTGAGGGCGTTGAGGAGGACGGCCTGGACCGGGACGAGGACGCTGCCGGTGAGGAGGAAGACGAGGAGCAGGGTGACGAGGACGATGACGCCCGCCGCCCAGGGCAGTCGCTCGCCTATGGCGTCCTTGGAGTCGACGAGGACGGCGGCCGGTCCGGTGACGGAGGTCGCGAACGGCGCTTCGGCCGCGCGCAGTTCCCCGACGACCCGCTGGGCTTCGGGGCCGACGGTCTCGCCCTCGGGCACCACGGTGAAGTAGGCGGTGCCGGCGCCGGCGGTGACGGGCCCTCGACCCGGACGACGCCGTCGAGGGCGGCGATCCGCTCGCGGTAGTCGGCGTACCGCGCGGGGTGGTCGTCCCTTCGGCGAGGACGGTGACGGCGCCGCCCGGGTTGCCGGGAAGCCGTCCCTCAGGCGGTCCTGGACGACCCGGGAGGAGGAGGTGACGGGGAGCTGGCGGTCGTCGGCGGTGCCGAACCTGACACCGAGGAAGGGCGTCCCGAGGAGGACGAGCCCGGCGGTGGTGACGACGGCGAAGACGGGTGCCCGGCGCATCACCAGGGCGGCGGCCCGCGCCCAGCCGGCGCCGGTGGCCCCGCCGCGGTCCGCGCCGGCCGCCCGGCCGCGCCGGAGCAGGCGCCGCAGGTCGAGGGCGTTGACCCGGTCGCCGAGCAGCACGAGGGCGGCCGGGAGCAGGGTGAGCGCGGCGGTGGCGGCGAGCAGGACGACGGCGATCCCGGCGTACGCGAAGGAGCGCAGGAAGTACTGCGGGAAGACCAGCATCGCGGCGAGCGAGACGGCGACGGTCAGGGCGGAGAAGAGCACGGTCCGCCCGGCCGTGCGCAGCGTGGCGCGGACGGCGGTGTGGGTGTCGGCGCCGGCGGCGAGCTCCTCGCGGTAGCGGCGGACGACGAACAGGGCGTAGTCGATGGCGAGTCCGAGTCCGAGGGCGGTCGTCAGGTTCTGCGCGAAGACGGAGACGTCGGTGAACTCGGTGATGCCGCGCAGGACGGCGTTCGTCCCGAGGATGGCGACGATGCCGACGCCGAGCGGCAGCAGGGCGGCGACGGCGCTGCCGAAGACCATGACGAGCAGGACGAGGGTGAGGGGCAGGGCGATGAGCTCGGCCCGCAGCAGGTCCTCCTGGATGATCGTCTGCATCTCGTGCCGGACGGCGAGCCCGCCGCCGAGGGAGACCTCGACGGGGCCGTGGGTGCCCCGGTAGGCGGGGGCGATGCGGTCGAGGACGGCGGAGGCGTCCTTCTCGTCGCCGGCGATCCGGGCGGCGATCAGGGCCTGGCGGCCGTCCTCGGAGCGGAGGGCGGGCGAGCCGGTGGACCAGTAGGAGCCGACGCCGTCGACGCCCGGTTCGGCGTCGAGCCGCTCGGCGAGCCGCCGGGCCTCGGCGGCGACGGCGGGTCGTCGACGCGGGCGGTCCCGCCGGCGCCGGCGCTCCCGCCCTTTCCGGCGTCGACCAGCAGCAGCACGTTCGGCTGGGAGCCCGGGAACTGCTTCTCCAGGGCCCTGGTGGCGTACGTGGACTCGGCGGCCGGGTCCTCCCAGCCGCCGCTGCCCATGCGGTCCGCGACGCCGCCGCCCGCGAGGACGGCGAGCGCGGTGAGCACCAGGGCCACCAGGAGGGTGAGGCGCGGCCTGGCGGTCACGAACCGCGTCCATCCCCCGCCGGACCCGCCGGACGCTGTTTTCTTGACTTCGGCCATGCCCCGGTGTCCCCTTCACCTGACCCGTGCGCACACGCTTCCCGGCAGGTCGCATGGGTCGCCCATTGCCATAGACTGGCAAACACGAGTGATCACTCGCGTTTCTCAAGAATGCGAGCGACCTCTCGTGTTTGTCAAACGTGTGTCGAGGAGCCCTGGGGACAGCCATGTCCGAAGACGTGTCCGAAGAATCGAAACCGCGCCGCCGCCAGGCGCGCGGCGAGCGCCGCATCGCGCAGCTGCTCCAGGCCGCCGCGAACGTCTTCTGCACGTACGGGTACACGGCGACCAGTACCAACGCGATCGCCCGGGAGGCGAGCGTGTCGCCCGGCACGCTCTACCAGTACTTCCCGAACAAGGAGGCCATCGCGATCGAGCTCGGCGAGCGCCTCCTGCACGAGATGCGCGAGGCCCACGGCCAGGCGTTCACCCCGGGGAACCTCGCCCTGCCGCTGCCCGAGCTGCTCGACGTCGTCGTCGACCCGATGATCGAGTTCAACTGCGAGAACCCGGTCTTCCTCGCCCTGATGCACGGCTCCGAGGTGCCCGGCCGGATCGCCGAGGAGCACGACGCCCTGCACGCCAACCTGCTGACCTCGGTACGGGACGTGATCGCGCACTTCGCGCCCACCCTGTCGCCCGAGGAGCGCGCCCGGATCGCCGACATGACCTTCGCGATCTTCAAGGGCGGTCTGGGCCTGGTCCTGGCCGCCCCCGAGGGCGCCGAGCGGGACGCGACCATCGCCGAACTGAAGACGGTCCTCCTCCGCTACCTCTCCCCACTGGTCGACGGGACGGTCACCACGACTCCGACCCGCTGACCGGCTCCGGGGACGGTCACCACGACTCCGACCCGCCGACCGACTCCGGGGACGGCGCCGCGCCCCCCTTCCGCGCCCGCAGCTTCAGGGCGAGGAGCGGGAAGATCAGTACGGAGAGCATCCCGGCCCCGACGAGCGCCGCCGCCTCGCCGGCCGTCAGCTCCTTGTCGTCCACGCCGATGGTGGTGATCGCGACGACGAGCGGGAGCGCCGTGGAGCCGTAGAGGACGAGCCCGCCCCGGTCGCGGCGGCCGAGGTCGCGGGGGGCGAGGAACCAGATCGGGCCGCCGCGCACGGCCAGGAAGAGCAGCAGGAAGACCGGCAGCAGGAGCAGGGTCCTGCCCCCGTCGAGGAGCGAGTCGAGGTCGAACTCGATGCCGGTGACGACGAAGAAGACGGGGACGAGGAAGCCGAAGCCGACGCCCTCGACCTTCTCCAGGATCTGCGGCCCGGAGTCGGGCGCGGCGCCGGTCAGCACGAGCCGGGTGATGAGCCCGGCGGCGAAGGCGCCGAGCAGCACGTCGAGCCCGAGCGCCGTGGACGCCCCGAGCATCAGGGCGAGCAGCAGGAAGACGAAGCGGACCGCGAACTGGCCGCTGCTGTGCAGGGTCTTGGCGATGACCTTCGAGAACCACGGCGGGCGGGGCCGCAGCGCCCAGAGGACGGCCCCGGCCGTGAGCGCGGCGAAGACGGCGAGGAGGGCGGTGGACTCGGCGGCGCCCCGCCCGCTGAGCAGCAGCGCCATCGCGATGATCGGGCCGAACTCGCCGACCGCGCCGAAGGCCATGACGACCGCGCCGAACCGCCCGTGGAGGTCGCCGGCGTCCCGCAGCACCGGCAGGACGGTGCCGAGGGCGGTGCTGGTCAGGGCGACGCCGATGAAGACGCCCTTGGTGTAGCCGCCACCGAGCAGGACACCGGTGCCCAGCCCGAGGGCGAGGGCGATCACCCAGGCCCACACGGAGCGCCTGAGGGTGTCGCCGCGCACCTTGCCGAACTCGATCTCGTACCCGGCGAGGAAGATCAGCATGGTGAGGCCGAGCTGCGAGAGCCCGTCGATCAGCGCGTCGGGACGGGCCCAGTCGAGGACGTCGGGGCCGATGAGGATGCCGAGCAGGATCTCGAAGATGACGAGGGGGACGGGGAGTCTGCGCCCCACCCAGTAGGCCAGCAGCGGCGCCAGGACGGCGATCGCCATGATCAGGACGAGCGTGCTCCCCGAATGCGACATATCGGGTATTTACCATAGGCTCCGGCGACCCGCCGGGCCGCGCCGCGCGCCGGGGAGCACTGGACTCATACCCCCCAGGGGTATAGTCTCGGTATCGTAAGACGCTGAACTTCAGGAGGAGACCACCATGTCCGCAGAGACGAAGACCGAACTCACCACCGTCTACCAGGTCAAGGGCATGACCTGCGGCCACTGCGAGGGCGCGGTCTCCAGCGAGATCTCCGAGATCGCCGGCGTCTCCTCGGTCACCGCCGTCGCCAAGACCGGCGAGGTCACCGTCGTCTCCGTCGCCCCCCTCGACCGCGAGGCCGTCGCCGCCGCCGTGGACGAGGCCGGCTACGAGCTGGTCTGACCCGCCTCCGCACGCTCCCCGCAGGGCCGTACCGTTACGGGTACGGCCCTGCTCCCGTTTGGAACCGCACATGCCCAGCACCACCGTCACCGAGCTGACGATCGGTGGGATGACCTGCGCCTCCTGCGCCGCCCGCATCGAGAAGAAGCTCAACCGGATGGACGGCGTCACCGCCACCGTCAACTACGCCACGGAGAAGGCGCGCGTCGAACACGCGCCGGACGTCGGCGTCGACGCGCTGATCGCCACCGTCGTGAAGACCGGCTACACCGCCGAGGAACCCCTCCCGCCGGCGGCCGAGCCGGAGGAGGAGCCGCAGGACCCCGAACTCGCCTCCCTCCGGCAGCGGCTCACCGTCTCCGCGCTCCTCTCGGCGCCCGTGGTCCTGCTCGCCATGGTCCCCTCGCTCCAGTTCGACAACTGGCAGTGGCTCTCGCTCACCCTCGCCTCCCCCGTCGTCGTCTGGGGCGGCCTGCCCTTCCACCGGGCCGCCTGGACCAACCTCCGGCACGGCGCCGCCACCATGGACACCCTCGTCTCGGTCGGCACCCTCGCCGCCTACGGCTGGTCCCTCTGGGCCCTCTTCCTCGGCGACGCCGGCACGCCCGGCATGCGCCACGGCTTCGACCTCACCGCCGACCGCGCCCACGCCTCCTCCGCGATCTATCTGGAGGTCGCCGCCGGCGTCGTCACCTTCATCCTCCTCGGCCGCTACCTGGAGGCCCGCGCCAAGCGGAAGGCGGGCGCCGCGCTGCGGTCCCTGATGGAGCTGGGCGCCAAGGACGTGGCGGTCGTCAGGGACGGCAGGGAGGTACGCGTCCCGGTCGGCGAGCTCCGTACCGGCGACCTCTTCGTCGTACGCCCCGGGGAGAAGATCGCCACCGACGGCACCGTCGCCGAGGGCGCCTCCGCCGTCGACGCCTCCCTGCTCACCGGCGAGTCGCTGCCCCTGGACGTCACCCCCGGCTCCGCCGTCACCGGCGGCTGCGTCAACGTCTCCGGCCGCCTGGTCGTCGAGGCCACCCGGGTCGGCTCCGACACCCAGCTGGCCAGGATCGCGAAGCTCGTCGAGGACGCCCAGAGCGGCAAGGCCCAGGTGCAGCGGCTCGCGGACAGGATCTCCGCCGTCTTCGTGCCGGTCGTCATCGCCCTCGCGCTCGGCACCCTCGGCTTCTGGCTCGGCACCGGGCACGGCCCGACCGCCGCCTTCACCGCCGCCGTCGCCGTCCTGATCATCGCCTGCCCCTGCGCCCTCGGCCTCGCGACCCCGACCGCCCTCATGGTCGGCACCGGCGCGGCGCCCAGCTCGGCATCCTGATCAAGGGGCCCGAGGTCCTGGAGTCCACCCGCCGCGTCGACACGATCGTCCTCGACAAGACGGGCACGGTCACCACCGGCCGCATGCGGCTGACCGGCGTCCACGTGCACGGCGGGCGCTACGGCACGGACTCCGCCGACGAGACCGAGCTGCTGCGGCTCGCGGGCGCCCTGGAGCACTCCTCCGAGCACCCGGTCGCCCGCGCGATCGCCGCCGGCGCCGCCGAACGCTGCGGAGAGCTCCCACCCCGAAGACCTTCGAGAACGTGCCCGGACTCGGCGTGCGCGGCTCCGTCGACGGCCGCCTCGTCCTCGTCGGGCGCGCCGCCCTCCTCGCGTCCGAGGGCGTCGAGGCCCCGTGACGACCGGGCCCGGCGCCGTCCACGTCGCCTGGGACGGGGTCGCCCGGGGCACCCTGACCGTCGCCGACACCGTCAAGGACACCAGCGCCGAGGCGGTCGCCCGGCTGCGCGCCCTGGGCCTGCGGCCGGTGCTGCTCACCGGCGACCACCGGGCGGTCGCGGAGGCCGTGGCGGCCGAGGTGGGCATCGACGAGGTGATCGCGGAGGTGCTGCCCGAGGAGAAGGCCGAGGTGGTCCGGCGGCTGCGGGCCGAGGGCCGCACGGTCGCGATGGTCGGCGACGGGGTGAACGACGCCGCCGCGCTCGCCACGGCCGACCTCGGGCTCGCGATGGGCACGGGCACCGACGCCGCCATCGAGGCGAGCGACCTGACCCTGGTCCGGGGCGACCTGCGGGTCGCGGCGGACGCCATCCGGCTGGCCCGGCGGACCCTGGCGACGATCCGGGGAAACCTCGGCTGGGCCTTCGGCTACAACGTCGCCGCGCTCCCCCTCGCGGCGGCCGGACTCCTCAACCCGATGATCGCGGGCCTGGCCATGGCCTTTTCGTCCGTCTTCGTCGTATCCAACAGCCTTCGCCTGCGGCGGTTCTCGTGAATTCACCCACGTGTGACGCACAGGACCTTCACAAGGAGATCTAGATCACAGATATTGGGGGGTAACCATCTGGGCTGTTCGCGAGTCTAAGTGGGCGATGCCAGAGAACGTCTTGGGGGACGTTCATGGGATGTCTTGGGGGACGTCCCATGGCAAGCGCGGCCGGGGCACGTGCACCGGGGAGCTTTGAGCGGCCCTCCCGTACGTACCCCGGCAGACCGCGCGTCAGACGCCCGGCCAGGATCCCGTGGGGGGAATCCGCACCGGGACATGGAAAGCGCCCCGCTCGTCGACCCGTGGGGGGATCGGCGGCGGGGCGCTTTTCGCTTGGGTGACCGTGCGGGTCAGTGCCGTCAGCGGGCCTCGACCGGGACGAAGTCGCGGAGGACCTCACCGGTGTAGATCTGGCGCGGGCGGCCGATGCGGGAACCCGGCTCCTTGATCATCTCGTGCCACTGGGCGATCCAGCCCGGGAGGCGGCCGAGGGCGAAGAGGACCGTGAACATCTCGGTCGGGAAGCCCATGGCCCGGTAGATCAGGCCCGTGTAGAAGTCCACGTTCGGGTAGAGGTTGCGCGAGACGAAGTACTCGTCGGAGAGCGCGTGCTCCTCCAGCTTGAGCGCGATGTCGAGCAGCTCGTCGGACTTGCCGAGGGCCGAGAGGACATCGTGCGCCGCCGCCTTGATGATCTTGGCGCGCGGGTCGAAGGACTTGTACACCCGGTGGCCGAAGCCCATCAGGCGGACGCCGTCCTCCTTGTTCTTCACCTTGCGGATGAAGGAGTCGACATCGCCGCCGTTGGCCTGGATGCCCTCCAGCATCTCCAGGACCGACTGGTTGGCGCCGCCGTGCAGGGGGCCCCACAGGGCCGAGATGCCGGCGGAGATCGAGGCGAACATGTTCGCCTGCGAGGAGCCGACAAGGCGCACGGTGGAGGTCGAGCAGTTCTGCTCGTGGTCCGCGTGCAGGATCAGCAGCTTGTCGAGCGCGGAGACGACGACCGGGTCGAGGTCGTACTCCTGCGCCGGGACCGAGAAGGTCATGCGCAGGAAGTTCTCGACGTAGCCGAGGTCGTTGCGCGGGTAGACGAACGGGTGACCGATCGACTTCTTGTATGCGTAGGCCGCGATCGTCGGCAGCTTGGCGAGCAGCCGGATCGTGGAGAGGTGACGCTGCTGCTCGTCGAACGGGTTGTGGCTGTCCTGGTAGAACGTGGACAGCGCGGAGACCACCGAGGACAGCATCGCCATCGGGTGGGCGTCCCGCGGGAAGCCGCGGAAGAAGTTCTTGACGTCCTCGTGGACCAGCGTGTGCTGCGTGATCTCGTTCTTGAAGGTCGACAGCTCGTCGACCTTGGGCAGCTCACCGTTGATCAGCAGGTACGCCACCTCAAGGAAGGTGGAGCGCTCCGCCAGCTGCTCGATGGGGTAGCCGCGGTACCGCAGGATGCCCTGCTCACCGTCGAGGTAGGTGATCGCGGATTTATAGGCGGCGGTGTTGCCGTATCCGCTGTCCAGGGTGACCAGCCCGGTCTGGGCTCGGAGTTTGCCGATGTCGAAGCCCTGGTCGCCGACGGTGCTCTCGACCACCGGGTAGGTGTATTCACCGTCCGCGTACCGCAGTACTACAGAGTTGTCGCTCACGTCATCCCTCACCGACGTAGTGCCTCTTCTTCGAGGTGCCCTGACTGTCTCTACCATCCCCCATTTGGCTCAGGAGAGTGCACTCGGGGTCGCTCATTGGGCCATTCGGCGGCACTCAGTGCCGCCAACCTTCATATCCTGCCCCCTTCGCCCCGGTTCCGGTAGTCCTCCGTGATCTTTCACACGAGGGTCTCCCCTGTGAGCCGGTGCGCGAGTGCGGTAAAGCGCCTGCCCGCCGAGACCGTACGGACCGCCTGGGCGATCGCCCGCCGGGAGCCGACCAGAACGACCAGCTTCCGGGCCCGGGTCACGGCCGTGTAGAGCAGGTTCCGCTGGAGCATCATCCAGGCACTCATGGTGACCGGGATGACCACCGCCGGGTACTCGCTGCCCTGCGAACGGTGGATGGTGACCGCGTACGCGTGCGCGAGTTCGTCCAGCTCGTCGAAGTCGTACGGCACCTCCTCGTCCTCGTCCGTCCGCACGGTCAGCCGCTGCTCGACGGGGTCGAGCGCCGTGACGACGCCGACCGTACCGTTGAAGACCCCGTTGGCCCCCTTCTCATAGTTGTTCCGAATCTGGGTCACCTTGTCACCGACCCGGAAGACCCGGCCGCCGAACCGCTTCTCCGGAAGGTCGGGCCGGGCGGGGTGATCGCCTGCTGGAGCAGGCCGTTCAGCGAGCCCGCGCCCGCCGGGCCCCGGTGCATCGGGGCCAGGACCTGGACGTCCCGGCGCGGGTCCAGGCCGAACTTGGCCGGAATCCGCCGGGAGGCCACGTCCACGGCGACCCGGGCCGCGTCCTCCGTCTCCTCCTCGACGAAGAGGAAGAAGTCCGGCAGGCCCTGGGTGAGCGGCGGCGTGCCGGCGTTGATCCGGTGCGCGTTGGTGACCACCCCGGACTGCTGGGCCTGGCGGAAGATCCGCGTCAGCCGCACGGACGGTACGGGGCTGCCGGGGCGAGCAGATCGCCGAGGACCTCCCCGGCGCCGACCGACGGCAGCTGGTCCACGTCCCCCACGAGGAGCAGGTGGGCGCCCGGCGCCACCGCCTTGACCAGCTTGTTCGCGAGCAGCAGGTCGAGCATCGAGGCCTCGTCGACGACGATCAGATCGGCGTCCAGCGGCCGGTCCCGGTCGTAGGCCGCGTCCCCGCCCGGCTTCAGCTCCAGGAGCCGGTGCACGGTGGAGGCCTCCGCCCCGGTCAGCTCGGCGAGCCGCTTCGCGGCCCGCCCGGTGGGCGCGGCGAGCACCACTCTGGCCTTCTTCGCCCGCGCCAGCTCCACGATCGAGCGGACCGTGAACGACTTTCCGCAGCCCGGCCCGCCCGTCAGCACGGCCACCTTCCGGGTCAGGGCGAGGCGCACCGCCTCCTCCTGCTCCGGCGCGAGCGAGGCCCCCGTACGGTCCGCGAGCCACGCCAGCGCCTTGTCCCAGGGCACGTCCCGGAAGGCAGGCATCCGGTCCTCCTCGGCCCGCAGGAGCCGCCGCACCTGCCCGGCGAGCGACAGCTCGGCCCGGTGGAAGGGGATCAGGTACACGGCGGTGAGGGGCGTCCCCTCGGGGCCGGGCACGGTCTCCCGCACGACCCCCTCGGGGTCCTCCGCGAGCTCGGCCAGGCACTCGATGACGAGCCCCGTGTCGACCTGGAGCAGCTTCACGCCGTCCGCGATCAGCCGCTCCTCCGGCAGGAAGCAGTGCCCCTGGTCGCTGGACTGCGACAGCGCGTACTGCAGCCCGGCCTTCACCCGATCGGGGCTGTCGTGCGGGATGCCGACGGCCTGGGCGATCTTGTCGGCGGTGAGGAACCCGATGCCCCACACGTCGGCGGCCAGCCGATAGGGCTGGTTCCGCACGACGGAGATCGACGCGTCCCCGTACTTCTTGTAGATCCGCACGGCGATCGACGTCGACACCCCCACCCCCTGGAGGAAGACCATCACCTCCTTGATCGCCTTCTGCTCCTCCCAGGCCTCGCTGATCTTCCTGGTCCGCTTCGGCCCCAGCCCCGGCACCTCGATCAGCCTGGCCGGCGCCGTTTCCAGGATGTCCAGCGTGTCCAGCCCGAAGTGCTGCGTGATCCGGTCCGCGAAGACCGGCCCGATCCCCTTCACCAGACCGGAGCCGAGATAACGGCGGATGCCCTGGATCGTCGCGGGCAGCAGCGTCGTGTAGTTGTCCACGCTGAACTGCTTCCCGTACTGCGGATGCGACCCCCACCGCCCCTCCATCCGCAGCGACTCCCCGGCTGCGCCCCCAGCAGCGCCCCCACCACCGTGAGCAGGTCCCCGGCCCCCCGCCCCGTGTCGACCCGGGCGACCGTGTACCCGCTCTCCTCGTTGGCGTAGGTGATCCGCTCCAGCACCCCTTCGACGACGGCGGGGCGGTATGGCTGACCCTCGTTGGACATACACCGACGGTAGCGAAGGGCGCTGACATCGCGGGGCCGGGGACGACTTCCGCTCCAGGGGGCCACCCCGACTTATCATGTGGGAAGAGTGGATCCTCTTCCCACATGATGCACATGGAGGCCGGTCATGGGCGTGACCAACGTGGACGTGGACGACGACGTACTCGCCGAGGCCGCGAAACTGCTCGGGACGACCACGAAGAAGGACACGATCAACACGGCGCTCGAAGAGGTCATAAGGCGTCACCGCCGCCGGGCGGCCTTCCAGCGGCTCGCGGAGCGCGGAGCGCGAGGGGAACTGGAGCCCCTCCGCCGGGCCTGGGAGGCCCGTAAGGCCGCCCAGCACGGCGGAGACGCCGGGTGATCACCTACCTCATCGACACCAGCGCGTACGTCCACCTCGGCACCGATCCCGTAGCGCAGCGCCGCTGGGACGCCGAGATCGAGACGGGCGCCGTCGGCATGTGCGAGCCCACGCGGGCGGAGGTTCTCTTCATGGCCACCGGCCCGGACGACCGCGAAGAGATCGACGAGGACCTCACCGCCCTGTTCGCTCCGGTGCGCGTGCCCAAGGATGCGTGGCGATGGGTGGAGACCGCCCAGTACAAGCTGACGCGGAAGGGGCAGCACCGCGCGGCGGGCGTCGTCGATCTCCTTCTCTGCGCCACGGCGGTCCACCACGGGCTGACCGTCCTGCACAGGGACAACGACTTCGCCACGGTCGCCCGCGTCCTCAAGGACGTCGATCAGCAGGACGTGCGACACCTGGGCGGGTGACCGCGACCGCCCGGGAATCCGAGCTGGCGTTTTTTCGCCAGGTGGCGTGGTCGGTCGTCCCGCTGGTGGCGGCCGGCGTGCGTGCACGCTGCCGGTATCCGGAAAAGGTGTGTGCGCGGTGTTCGTCAAGATAGCCGCGCTTGCCACCCAATTGCCTGAAATAGCCCTTCAAAGGGGGGCCTCGTCGCCGGAACGATGGGCGTGCCGTGGAGGTCGTCGAGGTGAGGGGAAAAAGGGCATGAAGTGGATCAAGAGCCTGGTCATGACGGGTGCGGCCGTGACGTTGGCGGCCGGGCAGTTGTGGGCCGGGAGTGCGTCGGCGGCGCCGGCGGACGGTGGGGCGGAGGGGGTGCAGCGGCAGGTGGACGCCTATCTGGCGGGGCATCCGGGGGAACGGCAGATCGCCGGGGGGAAGGCGACCATGCCCGGGGGGTCCGTGACCTTCTCGACGCCGGGGAGCGCGGAGGCGGCGGCCATCAGCTGCAGCTACGGGCACCTGTGCATCCAGGACGGGAACGGCAGCACCTGGGACTACTACTACTGCGGTTACTACGACTTCTACGGGGTGGGCGACGGGTACTTCAACAACAACCAGAGCGCGGGGACGGTCGCGAGGTTCTACAACCAGGACGGCAGCCTGAGGTGGACCAGCACGGCCCCGCAGAGCGGAACGGCCTCGTGGTCGCCGGTGTGGCACATCCGCCCGTGCTGATCGCCCGGCGGCCGGTGCTCCGCCCCCGCGTCGGTGGGGGCGGAGCGCCGGAAGGGGCGCGTCAGACCGCCCGGAAGGCCTCCAGGGTCTCCTCCAGGACCTCGACGCCGTCCCGGGCCCACAGCGCTTCGTTGAAGAGTTCGACCTCGACCGGGCCCGTGTAGCCGGCCTTCTCCAGCAGGTCCGACCAGGCGCGGAGGTCGATCGCGCCCGTGCCGAGCTGGCCGCGGCCGTTGAGGACGCCCGCCGGGAGGGGTCGTCCAGTCGGCGAGCTGGAAGGAGTGGATGCGGCCCGCCGCGCCCGCGCGTTCCACCGCCGCCGGGGCGCGGTCGTCCCACCAGAGGTGGTACGTGTCGACCGTGACGCCCACCTGCGAGGCGGGGAAGCGTTCGGCTATCTCCAGGGCCTGGTCCAGGGTGGAGACGGCGCAGCGGTCGGAGGCGTACATCGGGTGGAGGGGCTCGATGGCCAGGCGGATCCCGCGTTCGCCGGCGTACGGGGCCAGGGTGCCGATCGCCCCGGCGATGCGGGCCCGCGCGGACGGCAGGTCGGGGCAGGACGGGGTGAGGCCGCCGGAGACCAGGACGAGGGTGTCGGTGCCGAGGGCCGCCGCCTCGTCGATCGCGGCGCGGTTGTCCGCCTCCCAGCCGTCGGTGGTGAAGAAGCCGCCCCGGCAGAGGGTGGTGACGGCGAGACCCGCGTCCCGGAGCAGCTCGGCGGCGGCCTCCACCCCGTACTCCCGGACCGGTTCGCGCCACAGGCCGATGCCCGGGATGCCCAGGCGCAGGCAGTGGGCGACCAGTTCGGGCAGGGGCAGCTGCTTGACCGTCATCTGGTTGACGCTGAAGCGGGCGAGGTTCATCGCGGGACTCCGTACACCGTGAGGAGCGAGCGCATGCGGGACTCCGCGCGGGCCGGGTCCGGGAACAGGCCGAGCCCGTCGGCCAGTTCGTACGCGCGGGCCAGGTGCGGCAGCGAGCGCGCGGACTGGAGGCCGCCGACCATCGTGAAGTGGTCCTGGTGCCCGGCCAGCCAGGCGAGGAACACCACGCCCGTCTTGTAGAAGCGGGTGGGCGGCTGGAAGAGGTGCCGGGAGAGGGCGACGGTGGGGTCGAGGATCTCGCGGAACCCTTCGGTGTCACCGGTGTCCAGGGTCCGCACCGCCTCCGCCGCCAGGGGTCCCAGCGGGTCGAAGACGCCGAGCAGGGCGTGGCTGAAGCCCTGTTCGTCGCCCGCGATCAGCTCCGGGTAGTGGAAGTCGTCGCCCGTGTAGCAGCGGACGCCCTCCGGGAGGCGCCGGCGCAGGGCGACCTCGCGTCCGGCGTCGAGGAGGGAGACCTTGATGCCGTCGACCTTGTCGGGGTGGGCGGCGATCACGTCGAGGAAGGTCCCGGTGGCCGCGTCGAGGTCGGACGAGCCCCAGTAGCCGTCGAGCGCCGGGTCGAACATGGGGCCCAGCCAGTGCAGGATCACCGGCTCGCCCGACTGCCGGAGCAGGTGGCCGTAGAGGTCGAGGTAGTCCTCGGGGCCGCGCGCGGCGGCGGCGAGGGCGCGGGAGGCCATGAGGACGGGCCGCGCGCCCGACTCCTCGACGACCGCGAGCTGTTCCTCGTAGGCCGCGCGGATCTCCGGCAGGGTCCCGGAGGCGATCTGGTCGGTGCCGACGCCGCAGGCGATCGAGCCGCCGACCGCCCGCGCCTCGGCGGCCGAGCGGCGGATCAGCTCCGCCGCCCCGCCCAGTCCAGGCCCATCCCGCGCTGCGCGGTGTCCATGGCCTCGGCGACCCCGAGGCCGTGGGACCAGAGGTGGCGGCGGAAGGCGAGGGTGGCGTCCCAGTCGACGGCGGCGGGCGAGTCGGGGTGGTGTCGGCGTACGGGTCGGCGACGACGTGCGCGGCGGAGAAGACCGTACGGGAGGCCAGGGGCCCGCCGGGGAGAGCGCGAGCGGTTCGGTGCGGGGGGTGTACGCGCGCGTGGTGCCGTCCGGCAGCGGGAGGCGGATCGTCACAGGGTCACCTCCGGGACGTCCAGGCGGCGGCCCTCGGCGGCCGACCGCAGGCCCAGTTCGGCGAGCTGGACGCCGCGGGCGCCGGCGAGGAGGTCCCAGTGGTACGGCTCGTCGAGCGCGACGTGCCGGAGGAACAGCTCCCACTGGGCCTTGAAGCCGTTGTCGAACTCGGCGTTGTCGGGGACCTCCTGCCACTGGTCGCGGAAGGAGTGGGCGGCGGGGAGGTCGGGGTTCCAGACCGGCTTGGGGGTGGCCGAGCGGTGCTGGACGCGGCAGTCGCGCAGTCCGGCGACGGCGGAGCCGTGGGTGCCGTCGACCTGGAACTCGACGAGCTCGTCGCGGTGGACGCGGACCGCCCAGGAGGAGTTGATCTGGGCGACGGCGCCGCCCTCCAGCTGGAAGATGCCGTACGCGGCGTCGTCGGCGGTCGCGGCGTACGGCTCGCCCCGCTCGTCCCAGCGCCGCGGGACGTGCGTGGCGACGTGCGCGGTGACGCTGGTGACCCGGCCGAAGAGCTCGTGGAGCACGTACTCCCAGTGCGGGAACATGTCGACGACGATGCCGCCGCCGTCCTCCGCGCGGTAGTTCCAGCTGGGGCGCTGGGCGTCCTGCCAGTCGCCCTCGAAGACCCAGTAGCCGAACTCGCCGCGCACGGAGAGGATCTCGCCGAAGAAGCCGCCGTCGACGAGCCGCTTGAGCTTGAGCAGTCCGGGGAGGAACAGCTTGTCCTGGACGACGCCGTGCTTGACGCCCTTCGCCTCGGCGAGGCGGGCCAGCTCCAGGGCGCCGGCGAGGTCGGCGGCGGTGGGCTTCTCGGTGTAGACGTGCTTGCCGGCGGCGACGGCCCTGGTGATCGCGTCGACGCGGGCCGGGGTGACCTGGGCGTCGAAGTAGACGTCGACCGTGTCGTCGGCGAGGACGGCGTCGAGGTCGGTGGACCACTCGGTGAGGCCGTGGCGCTCGGCGAGGGCGCGCAGGGCGTGCTCGCGGCGGCCGACGAGGACGGGTTCGGGCCAGAGGGTCTCGCCGTTGCCGAGGTCGAGGCCGCCCTGTTCGCGCAGGGCGAGGATCGAGCGGACGAGGTGCTGGCGGTATCCCATGCGGCCGGTGACGCCGTTCATGGCGATGCGGACTGTCCTGCGTGTCACGAAACGTTCCTCTCCGCGGTGCGCGGCGCCCCCGGTCCGTCCGGCCGTCCGGCGGGAAGACCACCCGGATAGAAAGCGCTTTCTGTCGGGGAGGACGCTAGCCTGCCGACATCACCGCCGACAAGGGCCTGGAGGTACGCACACGATGCTGGAGGTACGCACACGATGACCGTCACCCTGGCGGACGTGGCCGCCCGCGCAGGGGTCTCCCCCGCCACCGTCTCCCGCGTCCTGAACGGCAACTACCCGGTCGCCGCGTCGACCCGCGAGCGGGTGCTGCGGGCGGTGGACGAGCTCGACTACGTCCTCAACGGCCCCGCGAGCTCCCTCGCCGCCGCCACCTCCGACCTGGTCGGCGTCCTCGTCAACGACATCGCCGACCCCTTCTTCGGGATCATGGCGAGCGCGGCGCAGAGCGCGATCGGGGAGGGCGCCACCGGGCGCGGCGGGGGCGAGAAGCTCGCCGTCGTCTGCAACACGGGCGGCTCCCCCGAGCGCGAGCTGACCTACCTCACCCTGCTCCAGCGGCAGCGGGCCGCGGCCGTGATCCTCATGGGCGGCTCCCTGGAGGACCCGGAGCACCTCGCGGCGACGGCCGGGAAGCTGACGAAGCTGGCGGCGGCGGGGACCCGGGTCGTGCTGTGCGGGCGCCCGCCCGCGCCCGGCGACGCGAGCGCGGCGGCCCTCGTCTTCGACAACCGGACCGGCGGGCGGCTCCTCGCCGAGCACCTGCTCGGCCTCGGCCACCGGCGGATCGGTTACGTGGCGGGCCCGGCCGACCGCACCACCACCCGGCACCGCCTGGAGGGCCACCGGGAGGCCCTCGCCGCAGCCGGCGTCCCCGAGGGCCCGACGGTCCACGGGCCGTACGACCGCGCCTCCGGCCACCGGGCGACCGCCGAACTCCTCGCCCGCGACCCGCACCTCACCGCCGTCGTCGCGGCCAACGACACGGTGGCGCTCGGCGTCTGCGCGGCCCTGCGCGAACAGGGCCTGTCCGTCCCCGGCGACGTCTCGGTCGCCGGCTTCGACGACCTCCGTTCTCCGTGGACGCGGTCCCGGCCCTCACGACCGTACGACTGCCCCTGCACGAGACGGGCGTCCGCGCCGGCCGCCTCGCCATGTCCGCCGAGGAGCCTCCTGCGGGCGGGGTGGAGACGGTCCCGGGGGAGCTGGTGGTGCGGGGGTCGACGGCGGCGCCGCGGGGTAGGGGCCGCTACGAGCCGGCGGAGCCGTTCGCCTTCGCGTCCGCGCAACTGATCGTTTCAGAATGAGTCGAGCTGCGGGTCTCGCACTCGCCGGTCTTGGTCGACGGGGTGTCCGGGTGCGTCAGGAAGCTGTCGGCGTCGTAGGGGTGGACGCCCAGCTCTGCGAGGGTGGCGCTCATGGCCGGGTCCGGCGGGTCGAGCGGGGTGGTGGGCAGCAGTCGCATCAGTCTCTGGTAGGCGGTGACGTTCGCCATGTCGTCGCCCCTGTTGAACATCTCGATGCGGCCCATCAGCCAGACCGTGTCGGTCCCCATGGGGACCTGATGGACGTCGTCGGGGAGTTCGCCCTCCCAGCCCGGTCCGGTCAGCGCGTAGGCGTAGACCTGGGCGCCGGAGGACGGATCGGTGGTCGGGGCGCCGAGCGGCCTGGGAGGAAGAACCGGTCCCGGTGTCGAAGGTCAGGTGGCTGTACCCGGAGAAGGCTTCTGGCCGGCCTTGTCGACGACGGCGCGTTCGGTCACGGCGGTGCTGACGAGGATGCGTCCGGCTTTGCCACCGGCGCTGTCGTCGTCGATGAGGACGGTCCGCTCGCCGAGGTAGGTGAGCTTGCCCTTGTCGAAGATCCATTCGGTGCGCTGATTGCCGTGGTCCTGGCTGACGGCCACGCCGTGCCGGCCGGACGCGTCCACGGCGTCGTCCACGACCTTCACCCCGGGGATCTTGGCGCGGCCTTGTAGAGTGCCGCCCCGGTCTGCGGGGGCATCAGGGACTCGCGCAGCGCGTCGCCGATCGTCTGGAACGCCTCCTGGTCGGGGTTGAGGTTCTTGTCCACGCCGGTGTTCTGGGCGTAGACGGCTGTCAGCAGGGCGTCGGGGTCGGTGGGCAGGGAGGCCAGGTACGTGTAGGTGGGCAGCTGGAGGGAGGGCTCGGTGTTCTTGCCGAGGCTGACGCCTCCCTCACCGGGCCGGATGCCCGGGTCGAGGGGCCCGGTGAGGAGACCGTCGCGGCTGCCGTCGACGGAGAACCACGCCTGTCGGGGGTGGGTGGTCCCGGTGCCGTCGTCGTTGTACTGGGCCTTGGCGCCGTCGCCGTCGGCGCCGATCTTCTTGCTCGCGCCGTAGACCTGGCTGGCGATGTAGATGTACTGGTCGTCACGGACCTGCGGGGCGGAGGTGCCGGCGGCGACGGCGGCGATGCGGGTCAGCAGCTGGACGGCCTGGGGTGACGCGCCGCCGGGCCCGCGCTCGCTGACCGAGCCGCCCGGAGCACTGCCCGCCTGAGGGACCGTGGTCGGGGCGTGGGAACCGACGGCGGTCACCGCGATGACCACAGCCACCGCCCCGCGGCCAGCGACGCCCCGAGGACCAGTCGGCGCCGGGGACGGCCGGGGGCGGCCGCGTCGACCAAGCGCCGGCGCGGTCCGCCTGGCTGGTGGGAGGTGCGGGTGGTGTCCTGGTCGATCTGTCGCATGAGGAGTTCCTTGTGGTGGAGGTGGCGGCCCGGCGGCAGGTCCCGTTCGGCCGGGGCCGGCAGCAGCCGGGCCGTCTCCTCGCGCTCGGCCTGTGCGGGCCGGTACGGGGTGGCGTTCATCGGGTTCCCTCCTGGACGGACAGGACCGCGAACGCGGCCTCGCTCTCTACCTCTCCGCGCCCCGGGCGCGGTTCCCGCTCTTCTTCGGCCAGTTGCCGGTCGGTCAGGTCCCGCAGCCTGACCCGCGCGCGCGACAGGCGTGAGCGCACCGTGCCCACCGGTACCCCCAGCGCGTCAGCGGCCTGCTGGTAGTCCAACCCCGACCACACGCACAGCGCCAGCACCTCCCTCTCCTGACGGCGCAGGCCCCGCACCGCCCGGTGAACCGCGTCCAGGCGACGGGCGTCGTCGATCCGCCCGGCCGACTCGTCCGCGAAGTCCTCCACCGGCTCCGGGGCGGGCACCCGGGCCAGGAAGGCGAAACGCCGACGGACACCGCGTCTGGCGTTGTGCGCCTTGTTCGTCGCGATCCCCAGCAGCCACGGCCGCAGCGATCCCCCCTCCTCTCCGACCTTCTCCCTCGTCCGCCAGGCGTCCAGGAACGTCGCCGACATCACGTCCTCGGCCACCGACCAGTCGCCGGTCAGCCGGAAGGCATGGTTGTACACCGCCTTCGCATACTGCTCATAGAGCTCGCCGAACGCCTCGCGATCGCCCGCGCGTATCCGCTCCCGCATCCCATCTCCTCACTCACGCCCGCACCGGGCCGTATCACCTTCTCTCTCCGCACACACAGCAGGGTTCCCAGAACGGCACCAAGAAGAATTCCGGGCGTGGGCGTGCCACTTGAACCCGACCCGTTCGAACCCCTGACCGCCGAGCCCGCGATGCGGACCGAGATCCTCATCGCGGGCTCGGGTCTCCACCGGCGGGCAGAAGCCCGACCGCCAGATCGACGCCCTCGCCGCCACCGGCTGCCGGCGCGTCCTCGCCGACAAGAAGTCCGGCAAGGACGACCTGCGCCCCGCGCTCAAGGCCTGCCACGCCTTCCCACAGCGCGGTGGCACCCCGGTGGTGCCCGCAGTCGACCGCCACGGCACCCGCTGGCCGTCACGCTCACCGGCGGCAACCGGCATGACGTCACCCGGCTCGTACCGCTTGGGGACGCGGTCCCACCGATCCGCGGTCTGCGGGGCGGCCCCGTCGCAGGCCCCGGCGGCTGTTCGCCGACCGGGGCTACGACGTCGAGAAGTACCGCCGCCTGCTGTGCAAGCGCGGCATCAAGCCGGGGATCGCCCGACGGGGCGCCGTCCACGGCTCCGGACCCGGCACAGTGCGCTGGGTCGTTGAGCGGGCCTTCGCCCGGCCCCACCAGTTCTGCCTGTGGCGCCTTCGAAAGTCATTCTGAAACGATCAGTGAGTCCTGAGGCCGGTCGCCGCGAGGACCGCGTCGACGGTCTGCTCGACCGTCTGGTCCGCGTTGTCGATCCAGACGCCCTGGTCGGAGAGTTCGGCGCGCATGGCCTCGTCGAGGAAGGACCAGTTCGTCGTCAGTTTCTTGTGGCGGGCGTTGTTGCGTTCCCAGGCCTTGTCCGGGCCGGGGCGAGGATCACCAGGTGGAGGGGAGGGTCCGGGCATGGGCGCGGTAGAAGTCGAGGTGGGAGCGGCGTACGACCACGTCGTCGAGGACGGGCAGGAAGCCGGCCGCCGCGAAGCTGTCCGCGAGGAGGCAGCCGTGGCGGGCGCGCAGGAGGATCTGCCGGTCCGCCTCCGGGTCGCCGTCCGGGCTCGGCCAGTGGCCGCCCCGGACGATCAGCTCCTGGAGGTGGTCGACCTCGATGTGCGCGGCGCGGGCGAAGCGCGCCGCGAGGGCCGCCGCGACGGTGCTCTTGCCGCTTCCGGGGATCCCCGCCAGCAGGACGGCGCCGGGGGCGGGTTCGGGGCTGTCGACGGTGACGTTCTCGAAGGTCATGCGGGCCTTTCCTCGCCGGTGGGACGGGGGAACGATACGGCCGGGGGTTCCGGGGACGCCAGGGCGTCGCGGCGCGGCGCGAGCGAGGTCAGCGCCACTCCGCCGACGAGCAGCGCCGCCGCGCACCAGCGGAGCGGGCTCATCGACTCGCCCAGGAACAGGGCCGCCGAGGACATCCCGAAGACGGGGACGAGGAGGGAGAAGGGGGCGACGGAGGAGGCGGGGTAGCGGCGGAGCAGCCAGCCCCAGGCGCCGAAGCCGAAGACGGTCGTGACCCAGGCGACGTACGCGATGACGCCGATGCCCGTCATGTCGAGCCCGCGCAGGGCTTCGAGGTCCCGCTCGGGGCCCTCCAGGAGGAGGGAGAGGGCGAGGAGCGGCAGGACCGGGACCGTACTGACCCAGACCATGAAGTTGAGGGCGTCGGGCGGGAGGCCTTGCGGGTCAGGACGTTGGAGACGCCCCAGCAGACCGCCGCGGCGATCACCAGGGCGAAGCCGGCGAGCGGGCCCGAGCCGCCCTCGTCGGCGGCGGCGACGCCGATGCCCGCGAGGGCGACGGCCATCCCGAGCACCTGGAGCCGCCGGGGCGTTCGCCGAGGACGGCGAAGGCGAAGAGGGCGGTGAAGACGGCCTGGGCCTGGAGGACGAGGGAGGAGAGCCCGGCCGGGGCGCCGAGGTCCATGCCGGTGAAGAGCAGGCCGAACTTGGCCACGCCGAGGACGAGTCCGACGCCCACGATCCCTCCCCAGGCCCTCCGCGCCGTTCGCGCAGGGGAGCCCCCGTCCCGGGCGACCTTCGGGCGCCCGACGAAGAACACCGCCGGCAGGGCCGCGACGAGGAAGCGGAGGGCGGAGAAGAGCAGCGGCGGGAAGTGGTCGAGGCCGATCTCGATGACGACGAAGTTGACTCCCCAGACGGCGGCGACCAGGACGGCGAGGGCGAGGTGGGAGGGGGCGAGGCGGGTGGGGGCGGGGTGCATGTCTTCGAGGATGGTCGCCGTCGACCGTGTAGCACCAGCACAGGTCTCTTCATGGTGGGATTAAGGAGCCCTACATCCAGGACCCTTCAGGAGCTGCCCCGTGCTGGATCTCGGCCGTCTGCGCGCCCTGCACGCCGTCGCCGTCCACGGCAGTGTCGGCGCCGCCGCCACCGCCCTCGGCTACACCCCCTCGGCGGTCTCGCAGCAGATCGCGAAGCTGGAGCGGGAGACCCGCACGACCCTGCTCGAACGCAGCGGGCGCGGCATCCGGCTCACCGACGACGCCCACCAGCTCGCCGCCACCGCCCGCCAGTTGCTGGCGCTCGTCGAGGAGGCCGAGGTGCGGCTCGAAGAGCGGCGCGGCCGGCCCGCCGGGCGGCTCACGATCGCCTGCTTCGCGAGCGCGGCGCGCGGTCTGATGCCCCGGGCGCTCGCCGAGCTGGCCCGGCTCCACCCGGAGCTCGACGCCCGCCTCTCGGAGGTGGACCCGCACCTCTCGGTCGACCTGGTGGCGCGGGGCGTGATCGACCTGGCGGTGGCGCACGACTGGGACATCGCGCCGCTGCCGGTGCCGCCGGGGGTCGAGGAGGTGGTCATCGGCGACGACCGGTGCGACGTCCTCGTCCACCGGGACCATCCGCTGGCGGGGCGGGAGGCGGTGCGCCGGGAGGAGCTGGCGGTGGAGCGGTGGATCTCGCAGCCGCCCGGGACGGTCTGCCACGACTGGCTGACGCGGACGCTGCGGGCGACGGGGTACGAGCCGCTGATCGTCCATCAGGCCGAGGAGAACCACACGCAGGTGGCCCTGGTGGCGGCCGGTCTGGGCATCGCGCTCGTCCCGCGTCTGGGCGCGGGCGCTGCCGCCGGAGGTGGTGGCGGTACGGCTGGACCCGGTGCCGACGCGCCGGCTGCACGCCATGTGGCGGACGGGTGCGGCGCGGCGCCCGGCGATCCGGGAGACGGTCCGTACGCTCCAGGAGCTCTGGCCCGCGATCGCCTCGGCCGGCTGAGGCGTCCGCGGGCGATTCCTGCGCGGGTCCTTGACCTGGCAGTTACTTTCGGGCTATCCGTGACACCTTGGAAGTTTCCTTCAACCTTGCACGGCCGGAAGGAGCATCAGTGCACCACCGCGCCCCCGCCCCTCCCGACGCACCCTCCTCACGGTGACCGCCGCGGCCGCCGCGGCGGCCGTCACCGGCGCCCTCGCCCCGCCGCCCACGCGGAGACCGGCGTCCGGGCCGACCGCCGGGCCGACGACCCGAAGCTCCGGCGGATCATCGACCGGATGTCGCTGGAGGAGAAGGTCGGCCAGCTCTTCGTGATGCGGGTCTACGGCCACTCCGCCACCGCCCCCGACCAGGCCGACATCGACGCCAACCTCGCGGAGATCGGCGTCCGCACCGCCGCCGAGCTGGTCGAGCGCTACCACGTCGGCGGGATCATCTACTTCTCCTGGGCCCACAACACCCGCGACCCGCAGCAGATCGCCGAGCTCTCCAACGGCATCCAGCAGGCCGCGCTGGCCCGGTCCACCCCCGTCCCGGTGCTCATCTCCACCGACCAGGAGCACGGCATCGTCTGCCGGGTCGGCAAGCCCGCCACCCTGCTGCCCGGGGCGATGGCCCTCGGCGCCGGGGGTTCGCACGCGGACGCCCGCAAGGCCGCGCAGATCGCGGGCGAGGAGCTCGCCGCCATCGGCATCCGGCAGAACTACGCCCCGGTCGCCGACGTGAACGTCAACCCGGCCAACCCCGTCATCGGCGTCCGCTCCTTCGGCTCCGACCCGCAGGCCGTCGCCGGCCTCGTCGCCGCCCAGGTCAAGGGCTACCAGCAGGCCGGGATCGCGGCCACCTCCAAGCACTTCCCCGGCCACGGCGACACCGCCGTCGACAGCCACTACGGCCTGCCGACGATCACCCACACCCGGGAGCAGTGGGCGGAGCTCGACGCGCCCCCGTTCCGGGCGGCGATCGACGCCGGGATCGACTCGATCATGACCGCGCACATCGTGGTCCCCGCGCTCGACCCCAGCGAGGACCCGGCGACGCTCTCCGGCCCATCCTCACCGGCATCCTCCGCGAACAGCTCGGCTACGACGGCGTGGTGGTCACCGACTCCCTCGGCATGGAGGGCGTCCGCACCAAGTACGGGGACGAGCGCGTCCCCGTCCTCGCCCTCAGGGCCGGGGTCGACCAGCTGCTCAACCCGCCCAGGCTCGACGTCGCCTGGAACGCGGTCCTGGCGGCGGTCCGGTCGGGCGAGCTGACCGAGGCCCGGCTCGACGAATCGATCCTGCGCATCCTGCGGCTCAAGGCCAAACTGGGCCTCTTCCGTCAGGTGTACGCCACGCGGGCGGGCGTCGAGCGCGTCGTCGGCACCGAGTCCCACCTCGCCCACGCCGACCGCATCGCCGAGGCGACGACCACCCTGCTGCTCAACGAGGACGGCTTCCTGCCGCTGAGCCCGGCGACCCACCGCTCGGTCCTCGTCGTCGGCGCCGACCCGGCTTCCCCGTCCGGTACGACGGGCCCGCCGACGACGACGCTCGCGACGGCCCTCACGGAGCTGGGCTTCGGCGCGACGGCGCTCTCCACCGGGATCACGCCGACGGCGGCGAAGATCGAGGAGGCGGTGGCGGCGGCGGCCGGCAAGGACGTGGTGCTCGTCGGCACGTACAACGTCTCCGCGACCAGTCCGCAGCGGACGCTGGTCGCGCGGCTCGTCGCGACCGGGGTGCCGGTGGTGACGGTCGCGATCCGGAACCCGTACGACGTGGCGCGCCTCGGGGGCAGCGGGCGAGTCTGGCGTCCTACTCCTGGACGGACGTCGAACTCCGCGCGGCGGTGCGCGTCCTGGCGGGCCGAGCCGCGCCGCGGGGCCGCCTGCCGGTCCCGATCCAGGACGCGTCCGACCCGACGAAGGTCCTGCACCCGGTGGGGTACGGCTTGTCGTACTGACCCCGCCCCGCCGTGGTGGGCGCCAGGGCTTCGGGCCCGGACCCGCACCCTCCGGAGCGGCACGCCGGGGTGCGGGTCAAGGCGCGGAACGCGAGGCGCTGCCGCAGGGCACCGCCCCGGTGGAGCGGTGCCCGGCGGCCGGGGTCACGGGCGCAGGCCGTGCTCGCGTCGCGTCCTCGTCGACCGTCGCGTCCAGTCGCGCGTCGAACCGCGCCAGCGGCTGCGCCGCCCGCACCGCCGGGGCCGAGACGCCCGCCCAGGCGAGGATGCGGGCGGTGGCGTTGTCGCGCTCGGCGGGAACGAGGCCGGCGACGTTGGCGCCGTGGTTCATGCCGGGAGCGACGTAGACGAAGCTGTCGCGCGCGCCCTTGTCGACGTGGAACTCTCGGAGCCCCAGGGGTCGTTGCCGCCGTAGACGAAGAGCATGTGGTTCGCGTTCTTGCGGACCCAGTCGTCGACGTCGCGCATGACCCACGGCTTGAACTTCATGGGGATGGAGCTCGGCACGAAGCTGCTGGCCGGCTGGTAGCCGTAGCGGGTCAGGCCGTTGAGGTGGGGCTGCTTGATGGTGGGCGAGCCCAGCTCGGTGGCCGCCTGGTAGTAGTACGGCGTGTAGTACTCCAGGCCCTGGTCGGTGTAGGCGGACCAGCCGGAGTACGCGTCGATCGTGTCGTAGACGACGTCGTCGCTCGCGGTCGCCGCGTCCGGGATCTGGTCGCAGACGTCCTGGCCGTAGTACTGCCAGAAGCCCCACACGAAGTCGAGGACGACGGCCTCGTACGCCTTGTCGAGCGAGCCGACCGTGTTGAAGGTGGCGCCCTCGGACTCGGCCCAGGCCTTGTACTTCTTCTCCAGCGGCTCGCGGCGGACGAGCGCCTCGCGCTGCATGTTGTTCAGGCGGTCGCGGCAGTCCTTCGTGCCGACGGTCTCGAAGAACCGGTCGTAGGCCGAGTCCTCCTTGTTGACCACGTCGTTCGGGGCCACGTACGCGACGACGCCGTCCATGTCGCGCGGGTAGAAGCGCTCGTAGTACGTGGCGGTCATGCCGCCCTTCGAGGCTCCGGTGGACAGCCACTTCTGGCCGTAGATCGACTTCAGCGCCGTGAAGATGCGGTGCTGGTCGCTGGCGGCCTGCCAGATGTCCAGCTTCGACCAGTCGGCCGGCGCCGGGCGGGACGGCGTGAAGAAGCGGTACTCCATGGAGACCTGGTTGCCGTCGATGATCCGGGTCGGCTCGGTCCGGCTCGGCGTGGTGGAGAGGCCGTAGCCGCTGGTGCGGAAGACGGTGGGGCGGCTCGTGTCCTTGTGGAGGATCGAGATCCGCTGCTGGAACGTGCCCAGCCACGGCCGCTTGTGGTCGATCGGCTGCTCGTAGTTGAGGACGAAGTAGCGGTAGCCCGCGTACGGCTTCTCCTCGATCAGGCTCATCCCGGGGATCGCCAGGATGCGGTCCTTGATGTCCGTGCTCGTGCTCTGCGAGTCGACGACGGCCGTGCTGCCGGTCTCCGTGTCCGCGGCGGTAGCCACACCGGTCGACCCGACGGTGCCTATGAGCACCGAAAGCGACAGCGCCCATCTCAGCGACTTGCGCATTCACCCTCCCCTTGGTTCACAACGGTGTCGCGAACCTAGCGGGGACAACGTGGGGACCGCCAGACCCAGTTGGTCCTTACTCTTGGACTTTCCTGTACATCAGCACAGGATCCAGCCCGTCACCGTCCCCCGGCCCGCCACCGAACCGGCCGCCCGGACGCAGCGGTTGAGCGCGTGGACGGTCACGGGGCCCGCCTGCCGGTCGGACCGGCCCGACTTCACGACGGCGCGGCCGCCGCGCGGCTGGAGCGAGACGGCCATCTGGCGGCGGGGGCCGGGCCGCTGGGCGACGGTGACGGCGCAGACGTACTGGCGGGTCCGGTAGAGGCGCAGCTCGCCGGTGGCGAAGGCGATCGTCCGGGTGGGCCGGCCGTGGCAGGCGCGGCGGCTTCGGCGGTCCCGCCGCCGGGTCCGGGCCCGGGAGGAGGAGCAGGGCGAGGGCGGCGAGGAGCGGGACGAGCACGCGGGCGAGTGCGCGGGCGTGCCGGTGTCCGTGATCATGCGGTCCCTCCCGGGCGAGTCGTCGTACGGCCGTACGACGCACGAGACCTCGGAATGGTTGCCTCCGCATGGCCCCGTCAACCGAAGGTCGTCATGACCAGCATCAGGAACACGAACTCCGCGCCGAGCTGCGTCCAGAACGCGGCCCGGCGGACGGTGCCGCGGTCCGCGCCCTGGGCGACCGCGAAGGCCACCGCCGCCAGCACCAGGCTCACGACGTACGGGTAGCCCGGGGTCGAGCCGCAGCCTTCCCCGTACTCGATGCAGCGGCCCGCGTTCTCCGCCATGAGGGCGACGACGCCGGCGAGCACGGCCGCCGGGACGAACAGCCCGGCCGCGATCAGGGAGCGCTTCCGGAGGCGTGCGCCCTCGACGTCCGGCGGGGTGACGGGGACGGGCGAGGCGGCGCGGGCGCGGGGTCGTGGCTCATGTCCCGATTCAAGCCCGCGGGACGGTGGCGGGGATCCGCCGGGTACTCACCCGGCGGATCCCCGTACTCAGACGCGGTCTCGGACCAAGCCTCACACCCGCTCCGGCTCCGGCTCCTCCGCCTCCCCGATGAACGTGTTCCACAGCGTCGCGTACCGGCCGCCCAGGGCGAGGAGTTCGTCGTGGGTGCCGTCCTCCGCGACCCGGCCGTGGTCCATGACGACCACGCGGTCGGCACGGGCGGCCGTGGTCAGGCGGTGGGCGACGACGAGGGTCGTGCGGCGGCCCGCGAGGCGGTCGGTGGCCTGGTTGACCTGGGCCTCGGTCGCCAGGTCGAGGGCCGCAGTGGCCTCGTCCAGGAGCAGGACGTCGGGGTCGACGAGCTCGGCGCGGGCGAGGGCGATCAGCTGGCGCTGTCCGGCGGAGAGGTTGCGGCCGCGCTCGGCGACCGCGTGGAGGTAGCCGCCGTCGAGCGTGGCGATCATGTCGTGCGCGCCGACCGCGCGGGCCGCCGCCTCCACCTCGGCGTCGGTCGCCTCGGGGCGGCCGTAGGCGATGGCGTCGCGGATCGTCCCGGCGAAGAGGTACGCCTCCTGGGGGACGACGCCGAGCCGGTGGCGGTACGCGGTGATGTCGAGGTCCCGCAGGTCGGTGCCGTCGGCGGTGACCCGGCCGCCCGTCGGGTCGTAGAAGCGGGCGACCAGCTTGACCAGGGTGGACTTGCCGGCGCCGGTCTCGCCGACGAAGGCGACGGTCTGCCCGGCGGGGATGTGGAGGTCGATGCCCGTCAGTGCCTCTTCCTCGTCGCCGTACGCGAAGGACACGTCCTCGAAGGCGATCTCGCCGCGCAGCGACAGGACGTCCAGGGGCGCGTCGGCGGCGGCCGTCGACGTCGGCTCCTGGAGGAGCTCCTGCATCCGCTTCAGCGAGACGGCGGCCTGCTGGTAGCCGTCGAAGACCTGCGAGAGCTGCTGCACGGGGGCGAAGAAGAGGTCGATGTAGAGGAGGTAGGCGACGAGGGCGCCGGTGGTGAGGGTGCCGGCCTCGATGCGGTTCGCGCCGACGATCATGACGGCGGCGGCCGCGACGGAGGACAGCAGGGTGACGAACGGGAAGTAGACCGATATCAGCCACTGGCCCCGGACGCGCGCCTCGCGGTAGGAGTCGCTGCGCTCCGCGAAGCGGGCCGCGCCCGAGGTCTCGCGGCGGAAGGCCTGGACGATCCGGAGGCCGGAGACCGACTCCTGGAGGTCGGCGTTGACGACGCTGATCCGCTCGCGCGCCAGCTCGTACGCCTTCACGCTGGAGCGGCGGAAGTAGTACGTGGCGATCGCGAGGACCGGCAGGGTCGCGAAGACGACCAGGGCGAGCTGGAGGTCGAGCACGAGCAGCGCGACCATGATCCCGAAGAAGGTGACGACCGAGACGAAGGCGGTGACCAGGCCCGTCTGCAGGAAGGTCGACAGGGCGTCGACGTCCGTGGTCATCCGGGTCATGATCCGGCCGGTGAGCTCGCGCTCGTAGTAGTCCAGGCCGAGCCGCTGGAGCTGGGCGAAGATCTTCAGGCGCAGCGCGTACAGGACCCGCTCGCCGGTGCGGCCGGTCATCCGGGTCTCGGCGGTCTGCGCGACCCACTGCACGAGGACGGTGACCAGGGCGAGCGCGGAGGCCGCCCAGACGGCGCCGATCGCGAGCCGGTTCACGCCCTCGTCGATGCCGTGCCGGATCAGGACCGGGAGCAGCAGGCCCGCGCCCGCGTCGAGGGCGACCAGGGCGAGGCTGATGAGCAGCGGGACGCCGAAGCCGCGGAGCAGCCGGCGCAGGCCGTACGCGTCCTCGGGGCCACGGCCCTGGCCTCGTCGATGTCGGGGGTGTCGTCGGCGGGCGGGAGGGCCGCGACGGCGGCGAGGAGTTCGGGGTGGCGCCGGGCGCGGGGCCTCGCGGCCGGCGGTCTCGTCCCGTACCCACAGGGTGGGGGTGATGCCCCGCTCGGCGTCGAACTCGGCGTCCAGCTCGGCCCGCAGCGTGCGGTCCTCGGGCGGCTCGGGCGGGGTGAGGTGGCCTGGCGAGACGGCGCCGAGCTCCTCGGGGTCGGTGAGGAGGCGGCGGAAGAGCGGGGAGCGCGCCTCCAGCTCGGCGTGGGTGCCGACGTCGGCGAGGCGGCCGTCCTCCAGGACGGCGATGCGGTCGGCGAGGCCGAGGGTGGAGCGGCGGTGGGCGATGAGCAGGGTCGTACGGCCCGCCATCACCGACTTCAGGGCCTCGTGGATCTCGTGCTCGACCTTGGCGTCGACGGCGGAGGTGGCGTCGTCGAGGAGGAGCAGCCGGGGGTCGGTGAGGATGGCGCGGGCGAGGGCGACGCGCTGGCGCTGGCCGCCGGAGAGGGTGAGGCCGTGCTCGCCGACCTTGGTGTCGTAGCCGTCCGGGAGCTCGGCGATGAAACGGTCCGCCTGGGCGGCGCGGGCGGCGGTCTCGATCTGCTCGCGGGTGGCGTCGGGGACGCCGTACGCGATGTTCGCGGCGACCGTGTCGGAGAAGAGGAAGGAGTCCTCGGGGACGAGGCCGACGGCGGCGCGCAGGGAGTCGAGGGTGAGCTCGCGGACGTCGTGGCCGCCGACGAGGACGGCGCCGTGGGTGACGTCGTAGAAGCGGGGCAGGAGGAGCGAGACGGTGGACTTGCCGGAGCCGGAGGCGCCGACGACGGCGACGGTCTCGCCGGGCCGGATCTCCAGCGAGAAGCCGTCCAGGACCGGCCGGCCGTCCTCGTACGCGAAGGACACGTCGTCGAACTCGACGGTGGCGGGCGCGTCGGCGGGCAGCTCCTTGGTCCCGTCCTCGATGACCGGCCGGGTGTCGATGAGGTCGTAGACCCGCTCGACGCCGGCGCGGGCCTGCTGGCCGACGGTGAGGACCATGGCGAGCATGCGGACCGGGCCGACGAGGGACGCCAGGTAGGAGGAGAAGGCGACGAAGGTGCCGAGGGTGATCTGGTGGCGGTAGGCGAGCCAGCCGCCGAGCGCGAGGACGGCGACCTGGCCGAGGGCGGGGACGGCCTGGAGCGCCGGGGTGTACTTCGAGTTCAGCCGGATGGTCCGCAGGCGCCCCGCGAACAGCTTCCGCCCGGCCTCGCGGATCTTGCCGGTCTCCTGGTCCTCCTGGCCGAAGCCCTTCACGACCCGGACGCCGGTCACGGCCCCGTCCACGACCCCGGCGACGACGGCGGCCTGCTGCTGGGCGTGCCAGGTGGCGGGGTGGAGGCGGGTGCGGCTGCGCTTGGCGATCCACCAGAGGGCGGGGGCCACGGCGAGCGCGACGAGGGTGAGGGGATCGACAGCCAGGCCATGACGGCCAGCGAGATGAGGAACAGCAGCACGTTCCCGATGGTCATCGGGAGCATGAACAGCAGGCCCTGGATCAGCTGGAGGTCACTGGTGGCCCGCCCGACGACCTGCCCGGTCGACAGCTCGTCCTGCCGCCGCCCGTCGAGCCGGGTGACGGTCGCGTACATGTCGATGCGCAGGTCGTGCTGGACGTCGAGCGCGAGGCGTCCGCCGTAGTAGCGGCGGACGTAGGTGAGGACGTACACGAGGACGGCCGCGCCGATGAGCAGCCCCGTCCAGACCCCGAGCGACCGGGTCTTCGCCCCGATGACGTCGTCGATGATCACCTTGGTGACGAGCGGCACCAGCGCCAGCACGGCCATGCCGGCCAGCGACGACCCGAGCGCGAGCAGCGTGTTCGCCTTGTACCGCCACGCGTACCCCGCCAGCCTGCGCGCCCAGCCCCGCTGTTTCTCCCCGACCGCCGCCACGAGTCGCCTCCCGTTCGTCCTGCTCTACCGGAAGGCCCAACACGGCCGACGTGGGATTTCATCCCGCCGCAACAATTCCCGCCGGAGCGGGTAGGAGGTTCCTGGCGGAGTCGAGCGGAAGGGGAGGTCCGTGGGGAAGGTCGAGGACGGGAAGCCGTATCAGTGGGGCGGCTGTACGCGGCGCTGCGGGCGGTGCGGGGCTGGCGTCGGCGGGGCGGGTGGTGGCGGCGACGCAGCGGGAGCTGGAGGACACGGCGAGCCGGCCGCGGTCGGCGTTCGAGAGCTTCCTGCGGACCGCGGGGCTCGACGTCTTCGCGGCCCGGCAGCGGGGCGGGGCCGTCGCCGAGGCGGCGGCGGTGGCCTTCGCCGACGTGGCGCGGCTGATACCGCCGCGGAGCATGGACCGCAAGAACGTCACACCCGAGGCGGAACACTTCCGCCTCGGGTACGAGGCCCAGCACGCCGAGTACCGGAAGGCCTGGGAGGGGCTGGTCGACTGAGCGGGGAGGGCCCGTGCGGGCCCTCCCGTCACAGGTGCGTCGGCTCGAACATCCGCAGGAGGGCCGGGAGGACGACGACCGAGGGGCCCGGGGTGGCGAGGGCCTTCGTGAGGTCGGACGTCAGGGACTCCGGGGTGGTGAGGGTGGCCGGGACGCCGAAGGACTCGGCCAGGGCGACGAAGTCCGGGCGGGTGAGCTCGGTGGCCGTGGCCTCGCCGAAGGCGCCCGTCATGTACTCCCGCAGGATCCCGTAGCCGCCGTCGTCGACGATCAGCCAGGTCACGTCCAGGCCGTACTGCTTCGCCGTCGCCAGCTCCGCGATCGAGTACATCGCGCCGCCGTCGCCGGAGACCGCCAGGACCGGCTGCGAGGGTCGGCGGCGGCCGCGCCGAGCGCGGCCGGGAAGCCGTAGCCGAGGCCGCCGGCGCCCTGGGCGGAGTGCATCGTGTTCGGGTGCCGCGCGTCGAAGGCCGACCACGCCCAGTACGCCAGGATCGTCATGTCCCAGAAGCTCGGCGCCCGGTCCGGGAGGGCCTCGCGGACCGACGCCACGATCCGCTGCTCCAGGCCGAGGTCCTGCGCCGCGATCCGGTCCCGGACCTTCGTGAGGACGGCCGAGACCCGCTCCGGGGCCGCCGGGTCCGTACGGGTCTCGACGGTCTCCAGGAGCGCCTGGAGCGCGAGGCGGGCGTCCGCGTGGATGCCGAGCGCCGGGTGGTTGGACTCCAGCTTGCCCGCGTCGGCCTCGATCTGGATCACCCGGCCGCGCGGGGCGAACGTGTGTAGTTCGAGGACAGCTCGCCGAGGCCCGAGCCGATGACGAGGAGGACGTCGGCGTCCTCCAGGAAGTCCGTGGTGTGCCGGTCCTCCAGCCAGGACTGGAGCGAGAGCGGGTGCTCCCAGGGGAAGGCGCCCTTGCCGCCGAAGGTGGTGACGACGGGCGCGTCGATCTTCTCGGCGAGCGCGAGGAGCTTGCCGGAGGCGTCGGCGCGGACGACGCCGCCGCCCGCGATGATCGCGGGCCGCTCGGCGTGGGCCAGGAGGTGCGCGGCGACCGCCGTCAGCTCGGGGCGCGGGACGACCTCCTCGGGCGTCGCGTCCATGGCCGTGACCACGGGCAGGGTCGTCTCGGCGAGGAGCACGTCCTGCGGGATCTCCACCCAGACCGGCCCGTGCGGGGCGGTGAGCGCCGACTCCCAGGCCGCCGCGATCGCGGAGGGGATCTGGGACTGCGTACGGACGGTGTGCACGGACTTCACGACGTCGCGGAACGAGGCCTGCTGGTCGCGGAGCTCGTGCAGGTAGCCGTGCCGGCCGCCGCCGAGCCCGGCCGCCGGGATCTGGCTGCCGATCGCGAGGACGGGGCGGAGGCGGCGGCCGCCTCCTGGAGCGCGGCGAGCGACATGAGCGCGCCGGGGCCGGTGGAGGCAGCAGCGGGGCGGCCTCGCCGGTGATCCGGCCGTACGCGTCGGCGGCGAAGCCGGCGTTGTTCTCGACGCGCAGTCCGACGTACTTCAGCGTCGAGCGGCGCAGGGCGTCGAACATGCCGAGGGCGTGCTGGCCGGGGAGGCCGAAGACCGTCGTGGCGCCGAGGCCGGTGAGGGTCTCGACGACGAGGTCGCCGCCGTTGCGCCCCTCGGGCGGGTTGAGGGCCGCATCCGTCTGGGCCGCGGTGGGCCGGAGCACGAGGTCGTGGTCGTGGGTCATGGAGCGTTCCCTTCGGGAATGGCGGTCAGGTCGTGGGCAGGCGTTCCGCAGGGCGGAACGGGCGGGCACGACCCGGCCATCGGGCCGCACCCCACCACGTACCTGAGCCCGCTGCCGCCCAGAGGTTACTTCGCGCCCGCGGCGCGCTCCGCGGCGATCTGGCGGGACATGATCGTCGTCAGTTCGTACGCCGTGTGCGAGGCGGCGACCGCGGTGATCTCGGCGTGGTCGTAGGCCGGGGCGACCTCGACGACGTCGGCGGAGACCAGGTTGCAGGAGGAGAGGCCGCGGAGGATCTCCAGGAGCTCGCGGGAGGTCATGCCGCCGGCCTCGGGGGTGCCGGTGCCGGGGGCGTGGGCCGGGTCGAGGCAGTCGATGTCGATGGAGATGTACAGCGGGCGGTCGCCGATGCGCTGGCGCAGCTGGTCGGCGACCTCGTCGGCGCCGCGGCGGTAGACGTCGGCGGAGGTGACGATGCCGAAGCCGAGCTTCTCGTCGTCGGTGAGGTCCTGCTTGCCGTAGAGCGGGCCGCGGGTGCCGACGTGGGAGAGCGCGGAGGTGTCGAGGATGCCCTCCTCGACGGCGCGGCGGAACGGCGTGCCGTGGGTGTACTCGGCGCCGAAGTAGGTGTCCCAGGTGTCGAGGTGCGCGTCGAAGTGGAGCAGGGCGACGGGGCCGTGCTTCTTGGCGACGGAGCGCAGCAGCGGCAGGGCGATGGTGTGGTCGCCGCCGAGGGTCATCATGCGGGCGCCGGTGCCGAGGAGGTCGTCGGCGGCGGCCTCGATGGTCTCGACGGCCTCGTTGATGTTGAACGGGTTGGCGGCTATGTCACCGGCGTCCGCGACCTGCGCGAGGGCGAAGGGGGAGGCGTCCTGCGCGGGGTTGTACGGGCGGAGCAGGCGGGAGGCCTCGCGGATGGCGTTGCCGCCGAAGCGGGCGCCGGGGCGGTAGGAGACGCCGGTGTCGAAGGGGACGCCGACCACGGCGACGTCGGCGGTGCCGACCTCGTCGAGCGCGGCAGCCGGGCGAACGTCGCGGGACCGGCGTACCGCGGGATGCGGGACGAGTCGATCGGGCGCGGAAGGCGTTCTGGTCGCTGCTGCTCATGGTCGGGTCCTCCTGGGTGCTTCTCGGTGGGCCGGGCGTCGGGTCACGACGCCCGGGGCGTGGAGCCGCCGTCAGGCGGTGGCGGGCGCCCGGTCCGCGGACTCGGGCTCGGTCGGGGTCTCCTGGCGGCCAGCCGGGCGCGCCAGTTCGCGAGCACGGCGGCGTCCGTCGGGCGGGTCGCCAGGGAAACGATCACATATGCGGCGAGCGAGGCCAACAAACCGTAGTAAACAGGCTCATTTGCCAGGATTCCGTAAGTCCACATCAGGCCAATGACGGTCACGCCGCCGACGGCGACCGCGGCCAGCGCGCCCTGGACGGTGCCGCGGCGCCAGAGCAGGCCGCCGAGGATGGGCACGAGGAGCCCGCCGACCAGCAGGTTGTAGGCGACGGTGAGGGCCTGGACGACGTCGTTGAGGGCGATGGCGATGAGGATGACGGCGACGCCCATGATGAGGATGAAGAGGCGGTTGCCCTTCACCTCGTCGTGGTCGTTCTCGTCCTTCTTCGTGCCCCTGCCGCGCAGGCGTGACCAGATGTCGTTGTTGGCGACGGTGGCGCAGGCGATGAGGGCGCCGGAGGAGGTGGACATCACGGCGGCGAGCGCGGCGGCGAGGACGAGGCCCCGGACGCCCATCGGCAGCTCGTCCTTGACGATGGTGGCGAAGGCGTCGTCGGCGCTGGGCAGCGTGGGGTACATGACCTTGGCCGCGGTGCCGATGACGGCGCCGGCCAGCGCGTACGCCAGACAGTAGGTGCCGGCGACGGTGCCGCCCCACTTGGCGACCTTGTCGTTGCGGGCGGTGAAGACGCGCTGCCAGATGTCCTGGCCGATGAGCATGCCGAAGGTGTAGATCAGCACGTAGGTGAAGATCGTCTCGCCGCCGATGCCGAGGGGCTCGAAGTACGAGGTGGGCAGCGCCTCGCGCATGCCCTCGAAGCCGCCGGCCTTGATCACGGCGATCGGCAGCAGCAGGAGCAGCACTCCGATGGTCTTCACCACGAACTGCACCATGTCGGTGATGGTGATCGACCACATGCCGCCGAGCGTCGAGTACGCGACGACGATGGTGCCGCCGAGGACGATCGCGAGCGTCCGGGGCAGGTCGAAGAGGACGTCGAAGATCGTGGCGTACGCGATGGTCGAGGTGACCGCGAGCATCAGCGTGTACGCCCACATCACGACGCCCGAGATGACACCGGCCTTGCCGCCGTAGCGCAGGTCGAGCATCTCGGAGACGGTGTAGACCTTCAGCCGGGCGATGCGGGCGGAGAAGAACACGCTCAGCGCGAGCAGGCCGAGGCCGATGGCGAAGACCATCCAGGCGCCGGAGAGGCCGTACTTGTAGCCGAGGCCGACGCCGCCGATGGTGGAGGCGCCGCCGAGGACGATGGCGGCCATCGTGCCGGAGTACATCCAGGGCCCGAGGCGGCGGCCGGCCACCAGGAACTCGCTCTTGGACTTGGCGCGGCGCATGCCCCACCAGCCCATCGCGAGCATGCCGGCCAAGTACAGGACGATCACTGTGTAGTCGACGGCCATGGGGCCCTCCTTCTCACCTCGGTGGCGTGTCGTGCGGGGGAGTGCCCAGGTGCTGATCGCGGGGACATCCGCCCGTACCCGCGGCCCTGGGTTCTTTCGACAGTAAGTGGCCGGAAAGCGACGTTGAAGTGTACGTTTCCTCCACTGTCCGGGCGGGGGATGTACGAAGGGCCCACATCGGTGACCACTCAGGAGCCCGGCTCCACTCCCCCGGCGCCGCCGGTGCCGCTGGCCGCGCTGCTCGCCCGCCCCGACCTGGGCCTGCGGCTGCTCGCCGGGCCCGAGGACGTCCCGCTGCACTGGGTGCACACCTCGGAGATGGCCGACCCGTACCCGTATCTGCTCGGCGGCGAACTGCTCATGACGGCCGGCGTGCAGCTCACCGACCCGGCGCACTACGTCGAGCGGGTCGTGGAGGCGGGGGCGGCGGCGCTCGCCTTCGGGGTCACCCCGGTCTACGACACGGTCCCACCGGAGCTCGTCGCGGCCTGCGAGCGGCACGGCCTGCCGCTGGTCGAAGTGCCCCGCGCACCCCGTTCACGGCGGTCGCGCGGGCGCTGTGGCGGCTGATGGCCGAGGCCCGGCTGCACGAGCTGCGCCGGGTGACCGAGGCCCAGCAGTCCCTGGCGGCGGCGCGGCCGCCCCGCGCCCGTCCCGCGGTCCTCGGCGCGCTCGCCTCACGGCTCGGCGGGCGGGCGGTCCTCTTCGCCGCGGACGGCACGGAGTCCGCCGCCGCCGGCCGGGAGGTCCCGGCCGAGGCGGCACGGGCCCTGCGGGACCTCGCCGGGGTCCTCGGCCCGCGTCCGGGCGGCCCCGCCTCGGCCAGCGGGGACGGCGGCGGGCTGCGGCTCGCCGCGTACGCGCTCGGCGGCGGCGACGGGCTGACCCTCGGGGTGGCGACGGAGCGGCGCGGCCCCGGCGACCACACGATCGCGGGCGTCGCGGTCGTCCTGCTCTCCCTGCTCGCGGCCCCCACCGGGGCGCGGACGCGACCGTACGCGACGGGGCCCTGGTCCGGCTCCTCCTCGGCGCACCCCGGCCGAGGTCGCGGGCGCCCTGGGCCCCGGCCCCTGGACGGTCGTCCACGCCCACGGCGGCGACGGCACCCCGTTCGCGGCGGCGAGCCTGGCGGCGGCACTGGGGACACCGCTGGTGGACGCGGGGGCGGGGGCGGTACGGGCGCGGGGACGACAGGCGCGGGCACGGGCGCAGCAGGCGGCTCGGGCCCGGACGCCCAGGAGGAGGAACCGTACGGCTCCTCCTCCCTCCTCCACCCCGTCACCGCGCAGCAGGGCTGGACGCTCGGCGTGAGCTCACCCGTGGAGGCCTCCGAGCTCGGGGCCGGGGAGGCGCAGGCGGAGCGGGCGCTGCGCCGGGCTGAGGCCTCGCGGGCCCCCCTGGTCCGGCACCGCGCCAACGGCTTCGCCGCGCTCGTGGACCACGACGAGGCCGCCGCGTACGCCCGCGCGCTCCTCGCGCCCCTCACCGAACCCCTCGCCGAGACGCTCCGCGTCTGGCTCTCCCTGCACGGCAGCTGGGACCGCACGGCGGTGGCGACCGGCCTGCACCGGAACACCGTCCGCCAGCGCATCACCCGCTGCGCCGCGCTCCTCGACCGGGACCTGGACGACCCGGACGTACGGATGGAGCTGTGGTTCGCGCTCCGCGCCCCGTGAGGGCCCTGACGGGGCGCGTGACGCTCACCAGAGCTTGTTCACCGCCGTCTTCGCCGTCGTGCGGAAGGCGGCCAGCGGGGCGTCCGCCAGGTCGCCCATCTGGCCCCACCGGACGTAGGTGACGGTCCGGCCGTCGCGGCCGACGGCGAAGAGGTGGACGTCGGTGTTGCCGACCTGCGGGTCGGCGGTGTCCAGGCTGTAGACCCAGGCGCCCTCCTCCACAGCGAGCTTGCCGTGGTAGGCGCTGACGGCGTGCAGGCCCGGGTTCTGCCGCTCCAGGAGGGGCCGCAGCCGGCGAGGGCCTTGCGGAGGGCGTCGACCAGCTTCACCGCGTCGGCCTCGGTGCGGGCGACGGTGGTGATCTGGACGCCGTTGGTGTCGGCCTCGGTCCTGAACTCGCGGTAGCGGCTGTTCTGCGCCGGGATCTTGTACGGGGCGCAGAGGGCGCCGCCGTTCTCCGGGACGCCCGTGAAGACCCGGGTGGCGGTCCACGGCGTCGACGACGCCGGCATCTGCGCGGCGGAGAGGAAGGCCGGCTGGGCGGCCGCCTGCGCCAGGGCGGCGGCGAGGGCCGCGAGGCCCAGGCCGGCGGCGGCGGTGGCGGCGAGTGCGGTACGGAGCTTGCTCATCGTGGTGGATCCCCGTCGGGTCGTTCGGTCAGTGCTCCACCAGCCTCGGGCCCCCGCCCGCCCCGGACAACGGCGACGCGCCCTCTTCCCGTCCGGAACCATTCCACCCCCTCTGACGTGGGAGAACACAAGAGGGGTGGAATGAGCCGGGGGGCGGTCCGATGGGTGAGGTCGAGGAGTTCGCGGCGCGGGTGCGGGCGCTGAAGGAAGGCGACGGGCGCAGTTACGAGGCGCTGGGCCGACGCCTCGGCGTCAGCGCCTCCACCCTGCACCGCTACGGCTCCGGCGCGGCCGTCCCCGAGGCCTTCGCCGTCGTCGGGCGCCTGGCCCTGCTGTGCGGGGCCGACGCGGACGAGGTGCGGGAGCTGGAGGACCACTGGCGGCGCGCGGACCTCGTCCGCAGGCCCCGGCGAAGCAGGCCGTACCGGCCACGGACGGGGGACCGGGGCGGGGCGGGCGGCCACGTCCGAGCGGACGCCCACGTCCGCGCGGACGCCCACGTCCGAGCGGACGCCCACGTCCGAGCCGGCGCCCGCGTCCGAGTCGGCACCTGCGTCCGAGCCGGCACCTGGGGACGCGGCCACCCCGGGGCCGCGCCTGCCCCGCCTCCGTCCCCACCCCGCTCCCGTCCCTGCCCCGCGCCTGCTCCCTCCCCAGGTCCCCGGCAAGGGCTGCACGGGCGGCGGAGGCGGAAAGCGTGGCTCGTCGCCGGTGTCGTGGTCGGTGTCGTGGCGCTCGTCCTCGGGGCCGTTCTGCTGCCCGGACGCGGAGGGAGCCGCAGCGGCGCGCGAAGCCGGCGGTGGCGCCGCCGTTCACGTACACGGTCTCCTCCGACCTCTGGGAGAACGGCTGCGGGCACACCTATCTCGCGGACCGGCCCCGGCGCGGGTCGGCGCTCCCCGGTGTCCGCCGACGCGGGCCGGTGGGCGGGGCGCTCGGGGCGGTGGACGGCGGGCAGACGCTCGTACGGCTGTCGGTGCAGGGAAGGGGCCTCCGCCGTCGTCCTCCACGGGCTGCACGTGCGCGTGGTGGGCCGTTCGAAGCCGCTGGGCTGGGCGGCGTACCGCATGGACGAGGGGTGCGGCGGGGCGGTCACTCCGCGTCGGTTCGCGGTGGACCTCGACGTGCCGCGCCCGCTCGCGCGGCCGGTCGACGGGTACGACGCGTCCGGGGAGGAGGGGCGGGAGATCCCGGCCGTGAGGTTCCCGTACACCGTCACCGCCGCCGAGCCCGAGGAGCTGCTCGTCTCCGCCCGCGCGGCCCGCTGCGACTGCCGGTGGTACCTGGAGCTGGAGTGGAGCGCGGAGGGAAGGACCGGTGTGACGCGGATCGCGGACTCCGGCGGGGAGGCCTTCCGCACGAGCGGGCGGGCGAAGGGGAGCCCGGTGCACGCCTTCGACCCGGCGAAGGGGCGCTGGATCACAGGCGCGGAGTCTGGACAGAGCGGGTGACCGCTGGGTAACTTCGGACAGAACAAACTGAGCAAGCGCTTAGACAACTGGCCCGCACACCGGAGGAGACGCACCGTGCGCCGTACCGTATTCAACGAGGACCACGAGGCGTTCCGGGAGACCATCCGCGCCTTCATCGAGGCCGAGGTCGTCCCCGTCTACGACGAGTGGTTCGCCGCGGGCCAGGCGCCGCGCGAGTTCTACGACAAGCTCGGCGAGCTCGGCATCTTCGGCATCAACGTCCCCGAGGAGTTCGGCGGCGCGGGCCTGGACACCCACAAGTTCGAGGCCGTCCTGTACGAGGAGACCTCGCGCGCCGGCGTCCAGTTCGGCGGCTCCGGCGTCCACGTGCTGCTCGCCCTGCCGTACATCAAGATGCTCGCCACCGACGAGCAGAAGAAGCGCTTCCTGCCGAAGTTCGTCACCGGCGAGGAGATGTGGGCGCTCGCCATGACCGAGCCGGGCACCGGCTCCGACGTCGCGGGCATGAAGACCACCGCCAAGCTCTCCGAGGACGGCACGCACTACGTCCTCAACGGCGCCAAGACCTTCATCACCGGTGGCGTCCACGCCGACCGCGTGATCGTCTGCGCCCGCACCTCCGCCCCCTCCGAGGACGACCGCCGCTTCGGCATCTCCCTCTTCGCCGTCGACACCAAGTCCGAGGGCTACTCCATCGGCCGCAAGCTGGACAAGCTCGGCCTGCGCACCTCCGACACGGCCGAGCTGGCCTTCGTCGACGTCAAGGTGCCCGCCGAGGACCTGCTCGGCGAGGAGGGCAAGGGCTTCTACTACCTCGGCCACAACCTGGCCTCCGAGCGCTGGGGCATCGCCTTCGGCGCCTACGCCCAGGCCAAGGCCGCCGTCCGCTTCGCCCAGCAGTACGTCACGGACCGCACGGTCTTCGGCAAGCCGGTCGCCTCCTTCCAGAACACCAAGTTCGAGCTGGCCGCCTGCCAGGCCGAGGTCGACGCCGCCGAGGCCGTCGCCGACCGCGCCCTGGAGGCCCTGGACGCCGGCGAGCTCTCCCCCGCCGAGGCCGCCAGCGCCAAGCTCTTCTGCACCGAGGTCGCCCACCGCGTCATCGACCGCTGCCTCCAGCTGCACGGCGGCTACGGCTACATGAACGAGTACCCGATCGCCCGCCTGTACGCCGACAACCGCGTCAACCGCATCTACGGCGGCACCAGCGAGATCATGAAGTCGATCATCGCCAAGTCGATGGGCCTGTAGGTGCCCGACGCTCACACGGCTCTGGATGACCTGCTCGACCTCCTCGACCTGGAGCGGATCGAGCAGGACATCTTCCGGGGCGAGTCCCGCCCCTCGATCGTCCCCCGCGTCTTCGGCGGCCAGGTGGCCGCCCAGGCGCTGGTGGCGGCGGGCCGGACCGTCCCGGAGGACCGGCTCGCCCACTCGCTCCACGCGTACTTCCTGCGCGCGGGCGACCCGGGCGCGCCGATCGTCTACACGGTCGACCGCATCCGGGACGGCCGGTCCTTCACCACGCGCCGGGTCGTCGCGGTCCAGCACGGGCAGCCGATCTTCCACCTGTCGGCGTCCTTCCAGACGTACGAGGAGGGGCTCGACCACCAGGTGGAGATGCCGGCCGCGCCGGACCCGGAGTCCCTGGAGACGCCGGCCGAGATGCTTCCCCGGCACCTTCCCCGCGAGGTCGCGGACCGGCTGATCGAGGCCAGGGCGGCGGTGGACCTGCGCTATGCCGAGACGCCCCCGTGGGGGACGGTCGGGCAGCCGCGCGAACCGCGCTCCCAGGTCTGGTTCCGCACCAACGGCAAGCTGGCCGACGACCCGCTGCTGCACGTCGTCCTCGCCACGTACGTCTCCGACATGACGCTGCTCGACTCGGTCCTGCTCGCGCACGGGCGGGGCGGCTGGGCCGTCGGCGACGTCGTGGGCGCCTCGCTCGACCACGCCATGTGGTTCCACCGCCCCTTCCGGGCCGACGAGTGGCTCCTGTACGACCAGGAGTCCCCGACCGCCTCCGGCGGGCGCGGCCTGGGCCAGGCGAGGATCTTCACCCAGGACGGGCGGCTGGCGATCTCCGTCATCCAGGAGGGTGTCGTTCGCGTCCCGCGCCGCTGACCGGACATACCGTCCGATCATGCCGGAACAGGGAGAGAGCACCTTCACGGTGATCGTGGCGGCGGCGGCGAACCTCGGGATCGCCGTCGCCAAGGCCGTCGCGGGCATCGTCAGCGGCTCCAGCGCGATGCTCTCCGAGGCCGCCCACTCGGTCGCCGACACCGTCACCGAGGTCATGCTGCTCACCGCCCTCAAGCGGAGCGAGAAACCGGCCGACGAGGACCACCCCGTCGGCTACGCGGGCGAACGCTACGTCTGGGCGATGCTGGCCGCCGTCGCCACCTTCGTCGGCGGCGCGGTCTTCTCCGTCTACGACGGGATCCACACCCTCACCCACGGCGAGGAGCTCGGCGACCCGACGGTCTCGTACGTCGTCCTCGGCATCGCCTTCCTCCTGGAGGGCTACTCGCTCCGCACCGGCGTCAGACAGGTCAAGGCCGAGGCGGAGCGTATGAAGGCCCCCTTCGCCCGGTACCTCCGGCTGATGCCCGACACCACCGTCAAGGCCGTCGTCATGGAGGACTCCGCCGCCCTCGCCGGCCTCATGCTCGCCGCGGGCGGCCTCCTCGGCGGCCAGATCACCGGCTCCGGCGTCTGGGACGGCGTCGCCTCGATCCTCATCGGCGCCCTGCTCGTGTACGTCGCCTGGGTCCTCGGCCGCTCCAACGCCGAACTCCTCATCGGCCGCCCGGCCCCGCGCCGCATGCGCGACGGCATCCGCGAGGAACTCCTCTCCGTCCCCCACGTCATCGACGTCCTCGACCTCATCACCCTCATCCAGGGCCCCGGCGAGGTCCTCGTCGCCGCGAAGATCGACTTCCGGGACGTGTCCTCGGCCGAGCAGGTCGAATGGGCCTGCGAGGACGCCGAGTCCCAGCTCCGCGAGCGCTACCCGGCGATCCGCCGGGTCTACCTGGACCCGACACCGGGGTGGGGCAGCGGCGGGCGGGGCCCTGACGCCCCGCCGCCCCGCTCGGGTCCCGGGCCCGGCGCCCGGCGCCCGGCGCCCGGATCAGGCCGGGATGCGGGCCCCGCGCCGCCGACCCGGATCCGCCGGTCGCCCGCCCGCAGTTCCACGGTGAGGACACCGGGACGCCCCATGTCCTCGCCCTGGTGGAGGGTGAGGACCGAGGCCTCGGGGACCAGGCCGAGCTCACGGGCGTACGCGCCGAAGGCGGCGGCCGCCGCCCGGTCGCCGGGTCCTCGACCACACCGCCCACCGGGAACGGGGCGCGGACGTGGAAGACCTCCGCCGAGGCGCGCCAGACCAGCTCCAGGGTCACCAGGTCGAGCCGGTGCATGAGGGCTTCCAGGCGGGCGAAGTCGTACTCCAGGCGGGCCAGCCGCTCCCGGCTCGCGGCGGCGAGGACCAGGTGGCGGGCGCCCGCGAAGGCGATGCGGGGAGGCAGGGCGGGATCCAGGTCGCCGGCCGGCCAGTCGAGCGCGGCGAGCGCCTCCGCCAGGTCGTCGGCCGCGATCTCCTCGACGTGCGGCTCGACGCTCGTGAGCGTGGCCCGCAGCGCCCCGCCCTCGCGCGTCACGGTGACCGGCACGGTCCCGGCCGCCGTGGTGAACACCAGCTCACCGGGGCCCAGGCGCTCGCCGAGGGCCACGGCCGTCGCGACGGTGGCGTGCCCGCAGAAGGGCACCTCGGCCTTGGGGCTGAAGTAGCGGATGGTGAAGGCGCGCCCGGTGTCCCACGCGCCGGAGCCGGCCTCCCCGGGCGGGGCGGTCAGGAACGCGCTCTCGCTGTAGCCGAGTCCGGCGGCGATCGCCAGCATCTCCTCGTCGCCGAGGCCGGTGGCGTCGAGCACGACGCCGGCGGGATTGCCTCCCTCGGGATCGTCGGAGAAGGCGGTGTAGCGCAGGACGTCGGGGGTGGCCCGGTGTGAGTTCATGCCGGGGCAACGACCAAGATCACCGCGGTGTTCCCCGGGACGGGGCCGTCCCGGGGAAGCCGCCCGCGATCAGTCCAGGCCCGCCGCGTGCAGGGTGTACGCCGTCATCGGCTCGTAGAAGCGCGGGTCCACGACGTGGTCGTCCAGGGGATCGTGACCTGCATCGTGCCCTCGGCCTCGCCGAGGAAGAGCGCCGGGTCGTTGCAGTCCGCGTAGCCCACGGAGTCGACGCCCGCTGGCCCGCGCGCCCGGCCCAGCCGTGGTCCGCGATCACCAGGTCGGGGCGGCCGTCCTCGCCGAGGGCGTCGAGGATCGCGTTCATCGGCTCCGGGGAGTGGGTGTGCCACAGGCTGGCGCCGCGCTCGAAGACGGCGACGTCGGCGAACTGCACGACGTACCCCTCGTCGGCGACGAGTCCGCCGGGGATGCGGACGATGTCGCAGCCCTGGGCGCGCAGCGCGGCGGCGACCCGGCTGTGGACGTCGATGAGGGAGCCGGGGTGGCCGGTGGCGAAGAGGACCCGCTCGCGGCCGGCGGCGGCCTTGCGGAGGCGGGCGGCCATCCGGTCGAGGCCGTCGACGGTGAGTTCGGGGTCGATGGTGTCCTGGCCGGCCCGGTGGGCGGGGTCGTCGATGACGCCGCACCGCTCGGCCATGACGGCGAGCACGTCCTGCTCGTCGGTCCAGCGGTCGCCGAGCTCCAGGCCGAGCCAGTAGTGCCGGTCGCCGTTGGCGAGCTTGCGGTAGTGGGAGAGGTTGTTGTCGCGCGGGGTGGCGACGTCTCCCGCGATCCGGGTGCGGACGAGGTGCTCGACGAGGGCGGCGCGGCTGAGTATCGGCATGTGCCTCATTCTGTCGGAGCCGCGGACGCCACGGGCAACCCGTTCCGGCCCCTGGACCCCCCGCCGTTATGCGCCCAGCGCCCCGAACGCCCCGTGCGCGAGGCGTCGCAGCAGGTCCTCCATGGGTCCGCGGCCGAGCGCGGCGAGGTGCGGGGTCGAGTTCAGCAGGCCGAAGACGGCGTGGACGGCCGTGCGTGACTCGGACTCGCCCGCCTCGGGGTACAGCTCGCGGACGACCGCGACCCACAGCTCGACGTACTGCCGCTGGAGCTGCCGGACCCGCTTGCGGTCCTCGTCCTTGAGCCGGTCGAGCTCCCGGTCGTGGAGGGTGATCAGCGGCCGGTCGTCGAGCGCGAAGTCGATGTGCCCGTCGATGAGGGAGCCGAGCAGGACGCGCGGGTCCCCGTCGGACTCCTCGGCCCGCAGCCGCCCCCCGTCGAGCAGCCGCTCGCTGATCCCCACCAGGAGCTCCGCGAGCATCGCGTCCTTCCCCGGGAAGTGCCGGTAGAGCCCGGGACCGCTGATGCCGACGGCGGCCCCTATCTCGTCCACGCCGACGCCGTGGAAGCCGCGCTCGGCGAAGAGGCGGGCGGCCTCCTTGAGGATCTGCTCGCGTCGCGTCGGGGCGTCGGTCCTGCCGGTGGCGGTCGGGGTGGTCGTGGCCATGGATTCGATTCTAAGACTTGACCCGCAGGCCGCCCGGAGGGCGGCGTGCGGGCTGCTGCCGGGGCGGGGACCGGGCTTTCCGGCGTGGTCGCGCACGGGGCGTGTCTCATCCGGGGTTGCTCGGTGCCGCTGTCCGGCGGTTCGGGGAGCAGAGGTCTCGCGGCGTTGCCGTGGGACTGCCACGCGTCCCGCACCCCGAGGGGTGTTCGGGCTCGGTGCGGTTGACTCCCGCAGCGCTTCTTCCAGCGCTTCTGCGTATGTGATCCGGGCGTTTCCGGATGCAGTGGTGTCCAGGTACGCGGTTTTCGGGTCGTCCACGTCGGTGAAGCGGACGAACGCGCCGAGGGCGGCGGACACGAGGTCGCGCTTGCCGACCAGGCCGCACGCAGGGCACCTGTGCTCACGGTCCCGCAGGGACTTGCGTACGCGCTCGCCGCACAGGCAGTGCTGTGACAAGGACGTCGACCAGGTGGAGGCCCGTGCGAGCCGGCCACCGGCGGCCTTGCACTCGACATCCAGGGCGGCGATGAGCATGCCGGGCGTGGTCTGGGAGAGTCGTTTGCCCCACAGCCGGTACCAGGTGCGGATGTCACAGTCCTCGACCACGAGCACGGGGCCGTGGGCGACGATGATCTCCCGCGCCACCAGGCGGGCGCGCTGGCGGCGCCGCTCTGCGGCCGAGGCGGCGGCTTCGGCCTGCCGGACGCGCTGCTCCCAGTAGCGGGCGGAGAGCCGGTCTTGCCGGTACGCCTGCTTCGGAACGCCGTCCGAGCGGGCCGCGCGGGCACCGCCCGGCGCCGTCACTGTCTTGGGCTCCAGGCCCTTGGCGGCGCGACGCTCGGCGCGGGCGGCCTGCTTCCTCGACAACCCGTACTGCTGCCGATTCGTCGCCCTGCGGGAGCGGTCGAGCGCCCTGGCGCGGCCCCGTCGCTTCTTCGCCTCCTTCTCCAGCCGGGCGCGCTCGGTGTCGGTGAGCGTGACCTCGGTGGAGACGGGTGTGCCGCCGTCGAGCCGGGCGGGGAAGGAGACGACCGACAGGTTGGAGACGTTGCCGTCCACCCCACCGATGCGGTCGAGCCGGGCGGCCTCGTGGCGCATCTCCTGTACGGCTGGAGAGGAGTATCCGGGGCCGAGGACCATGAGATGCGCCTCGTACACCCAGCCGCCCGGCGCGGACGCCTTCCGGCGGCGCACGAGGTCCACCTTGTGCCACCGGCCTGGATCGTCGAGGAAGTGCCGCACCCGTGCCCTCTGACCAGGCCGCTGGGGGATGCGGACGGGAAGAACGAGTTCGCCGCGCTTGCTGTCGGAACCACCGGCGAACATCACGGCCAGAGGACCGGTGTGGTCCCACCAGGTCGCCTTGCGCATCCCCGCCACACCCGAGGCCGCCACCTTCCCCGTCCGCACACGCCCTTCCGGCGCTGTGGGCTTCGGCATCCGACGGGGCTGCCCCAGGGAAGGACCGCCGTCGGTGTAGGCCAGGACGTGGCCGGCCAGGGTGCCGACCAGCCGGAAGGTCTCCCATTTGTTGCTGGTGGTGTGCGAGCGGGCGCGTCCGGGGACGCGGGTGAAGTCGTGGTAGCGGCCGGGCTTCGGGCGGCCGGACCGGCGGCCTGCCGAGTCGGGAAACAGATGCCGGGAGACGCCGTTCCATACCTCGTCAGCGATATGCATGGCCAGGGCCTTGGAGGAGTGATGCTTGAGGTGCCCGGAGGCTTCCAGATGGGCGTAAGCACAGCGTTCCAGACCGTTACGAGATAGCCCCAGACGCTGCCTTACAGTCTTCGCCCTTGTCTGTGCCGCTCATGCGTCGCGGCCCAGTAAGCGTCCACCTTGGCTCGGGCATCACGCTGAACGGCATGCTTGATCGACCACATCGCCCCGTACAAGCTGCTCAGCCGGGCGAGGTCGGCGGGGTCGGTGACGGTCAGCGGCAACACCATCACCGACACGACCCCGTCGTCGGGCTTCGTCCACTTCGGGGCCTTGCCCTTCCCCGACACCTGCGAGCGGCCCGCACGTCCATCACCCCCTCCGGGTGTTGACTTCCCGCAAGATATTACGGGAAGTCAACACCTGCAAATCCGGTACGTTTCACCCATGACAGCAACGATCCCCGGATATCTCACCGCGCAGCAGGCCGCCGACCACCTCGGCATCAGCATCAAGACCATTTACAACCTCAACGGCCAGCACGGCGATTTCCCACCCCCTCCACGTGGGACGAACCCCGCTCTGGCCGATCGATCAGCTCGACGCATGGCGAGAACGACACCCTGCACGCAGGCGGCCGTAACGTTTCGCCACCAAGCGAGCCACACCCCTGAGACTCGGCGGACTTGAACAATGGACAACCCGGTTAGCGGTCGTTAACCTTGGCGCCATACGTTAACGCTCATTAACCGGACAAGGGAGATCGGTCGATGCAGCAGGCACCTGTGCTGTCGAGTGCGGCGGATCCCGCCTCGCCGGCCTGGCAGGCCAACGAGGCGGCGCACCACGAGCTGGCCGCGGCCCTGCGCGCCAAGCTCGCGGCGGCCGCCCTGGGCGGTGGTGAGAAGTCCAGGGCACGGCACACGGCGCGCGGGAAGCTGCTGCCGAGGGACCGGGTGGACACGCTGCTCGACCCGGGCTCGCCGTTCCTGGAGCTGGCGCCGCTGGCGGCGAACGGGATGTACGGCGACCAGGCCCCGGCGGCCGGGGTCATCGCGGGCATCGGCCGGGTGAGCGGCCGGGAGTGCGTGATCGTCGCGAACGACGCGACCGTCAAGGGCGGCACGTACTACCCGATGACGGTGAAGAAGCACCTGCGGGCGCAGGAGGTGGCGCTTGAGAACCGTCTCCCCTGCCTCTACCTGGTCGACTCGGGCGGCGCCTTCCTGCCGATGCAGGACGAGGTCTTCCCGGACCGGGAGCACTTCGGCCGGATCTTCTACAACCAGGCCCGGATGTCCGGCGCGGGCATCCCGCAGATCGCGGCGGTCATGGGCTCCTGCACGGCCGGCGGCGCGTACGTGCCCGCGATGAGCGACGAGGCCGTGATCGTGCGGAACCAGGGCACGATCTTCCTGGGCGGTCCGCCGCTCGTGAAGGCGGCGACCGGCGAGGTCGTCACGGCCGAGGAGCTCGGCGGCGGCGAGGTCCACTCCCGGATCTCCGGCGTCACCGACCACCTGGCGGAGGACGACGCGCACGCCCTGCGGATCGTGCGGAACATCGTGGCCACGCTCCCCGAGCGCGGTCCGCTGCCCTGGAAGGTCGAGCCGGCCGAGGAGCCGAAGGTCGACCCGTACGGTCTCTACGGGGCCGTGCCCGTCGACTCCCGCACCCCCTACGACGTGCGCGAGGTCATCGCCCGGGTCGTGGACGGCTCGCGCTTCCAGGAGTTCAAGTCCGAGTACGGGCAGACGCTGGTCACCGGCTTCGCCCGGATCCACGGCCACCCGGTCGGCATCGTCGCCAACAACGGCATCCTGTTCGCCGAGTCCGCCCAGAAGGGCGCGCACTTCATCGAGCTGTGCGACCAGCGCGGGATCCCGCTCGTCTTCCTGCAGAACATCACCGGCTTCATGGTCGGCAAGGCGTACGAGCACGGCGGCATCGCCAAGCACGGCGCCAAGATGGTCACGGCCGTGGCGACCACCCGGGTCCCGAAGCTGACGGTCGTCGTCGGCGGTTCGTACGGCGCGGGCAACTACTCGATGTGCGGCCGGGCCTACTCCCCCCGCTTCCTGTGGATGTGGCCCAACGCCAAGATCTCGGTCATGGGCGGCGAGCAGGCCGCCTCCGTCCTCGCGACCGTCAAGCGCGACCAGCTCGGCGACGAGTGGAGCGCGCAGGACGAGGAGGCCTTCAAGGCCCCGATCCGCGAGCAGTACGAGACGCAGGGCAGCGCCTACTACGCGACCGCCCGGCTGTGGGACGACGGGGTCATCGACCCGATGGAGACCCGGCAGGTCCTCGGCCTCGCCCTGACCGCCTGTGCCAACGCGCCCCTGGGTGACCCCCAGTTCGGCGTCTTCCGGATGTGAAGGGCCCCCAGAAGATGCAGAGCATGTTCGACACCGTCCTCGTGGCCAACCGGGGCGAGATCGCCGTCCGCGTCATCCGCACCCTGCGGGAGATGGGCGTGCGCTCGGTGGCCGTCTACAGCGACGCGGACGCCGACGCCCGGCACGTGCGGGAGGCGGACACGGCGGTGCGGATCGGTCCGGCGCCGGCCGCCGAGTCGTACCTCTCCGTCCCGGCCCTGCTCGACGCGGCCCGGCGGACCGGGGCGCAGGCCGTGCACCCGGGTTACGGGTTCCTCGCGGAGAACGCCGGCTTCGCGCAGGCCTGCGCCGACGCGGGCCTCGTCTTCATCGGGCCGTCCGCCACCGCGATCTCCCTCATGGGCGACAAGATCCGGGCGAAGGAGACCGTGGAGGCGGCGGGCGTGCCGGTGGTGCCCGGCGCGGCCGACCCCGAGATCGTCGCCGCGGCCCGTGAGCTGGGCGCGCCCGTCCTGCTGAAGCCCAGCGCGGGCGGCGGCGGCAAGGGCATGCGCCTGGTGCGGGACCTGGCGGTCCTGGAGGAGGAGATCGCGGCGGCCCGCCGGGAGGCGCGGGCGTCCTTCGGCGACGACACGCTGCTCGTGGAGCGGTGGATCGACCGGCCCCGGCACATCGAGATCCAGGTCCTGGCGGACGCCCATGGGAACGTGGTGCACCTGGGCGAGCGCGAGTGCTCGCTCCAGCGCCGCCACCAGAAGATCATCGAGGAGGCCCCGAGCGTCCTGCTCACCCCGGAGATCCGCGCCTCGATGGGCGCGGCGGCGGTCGAGGCGGCGCGCTCCTGCGGCTATGTGGGCGCGGGCACGGTCGAGTTCATCGTGCCGGGCGGCGATCCCTCCTCGTACTACTTCATGGAGATGAACACCCGCCTCCAGGTCGAGCACCCGGTGACCGAACTGATCACCGGCGTCGACCTGGTGGAGTGGCAGCTGCGGGTGGCGGCGGGCGAGCCGCTGCCCTTCGCGCAGGAGGACGTCCGGCTCGACGGCTGGGCGATCGAGGCCCGGATCTGCGCCGAGGACCCCGCGCGCGGCTTCCTGCCCTCGGGCGGCACGGTCCTCGCGCTGCGCGAGCCGCAGGGGAACGGCGTACGGACGGACTCCGGGCTCTCGGAGGGCACGGAGGTCTCGTCCCTCTACGACCCGATGCTGTCGAAGGTCATCGTCCACGCGGCCGACCGGCCGACGGCCCTGCGGAAGCTGCGCGCGGCCCTCGCCGAGCTGGTCACCCTGGGCGTCCCCACCAACGCGGGTTTCCTGCGTCGCCTCCTCGCCCACCCGGACGTGGTGAGGGGCGAGCTGGACACGGGCCTGGTGGAGCGGGACGCGGAGTCACTGATCGACGCCTCGGTGCCGGCGGAGGTGTACGCGGCGGCGGCCGCCGTGCGGCTCGCCGGGCTGGCCCCGGCGCCCCGGGACGGCTGGACGGACCCTTCTCGGTGCCGAACGGCTGGCGTCTGGGCGGCGCCCCGGCCCCGCTCTCCTTCCCCGTGCGCGTACCGGGCCTGGAGCCCGTGGCGGTCGAGGCCCCGGGTGCCGCCCGGGTCACGGCCACCGGGGTGACCGTGACCGTGGACGGCGTCACCCACGCCTTCCGCCGCGCGGGCGGCTGGCTCGGCCGTGACGGCGACTCCTGGCACGTACTGGACCACGACCCCGTCGAGGCCGCCCTCTCCGGCGCCCGGCACGGGGCGCCGACACGCTGGCCGCGCCCATGCCGGGGACCGTGACGGTCGTGAAGGTGGCCGTCGGGGACGAGGTGGAGGCCGGGCAGAGCCTGCTGGTGGTCGAGGCGATGAAGATGGAGCACGTCATCTCCGCCCCGCACGCCGGCACCGTCACCGAGCTGGACGTCACGCCCGGCACCACCGTCGCCATGGACCAGATCCTGGCCGTGGTGACGCCCCGCGAGGAGGAGGACGCGGCATGAGCGGACTGCCGATGACCGTGCCGGATCCCGCCCTGCCCGCCCGCGTGCGGATCCACGAGGTCGGTGCCCGGGACGGGCTGCAGAACGAGAAGACGGCCGTCCCGACCGAGGTGAAGGCCGAGTTCGTGCGGCGGCTCGCGGCGGCGGGACTGACGACGATCGAGGCGACGAGCTTCGTGCACCCGAAGTGGGTGCCGCAGCTCGCCGACGCCGAGGAGCTGTTCCCCCGGGTCAGGGACCTGCCCGTGCGGCTCCCGGTGCTGGTGCCGAACGAGCGGGGCTCGACCGGGCGCTCGCGCTCGGCGCCCGTGAGGTCGCCGTGTTCGCCTCGGCGACCGAGTCCTTCGCGAAGGCCAATCTGAACCGGACCGTCGACGAGGCGCTCGCGATGTTCGAGCCGACCGTCACCCGGGCCATAGAGGCCGGGCTGAAGGTCCGCGGCTATCTGTCGATGTGCTTCGGCGACCCCTGGGAGGGCGCCGTCCCCGTCGAGCAGGTCGTCCGGGTCACGAAGGCCCTCGCCGACATGGGCTGCGACGAGCTGAGCCTCGGGGACACCATCGGGGTCGCGACCCCGGGCCACGTCGCCCGGCTCCTGCGGGAGCTGAACGACGCCGGCGTGCCCACCTCCCGTGTCGCCGTGCACTTCCACGACACCTACGGGCAGGCCCTGTCCAACACCCTGGCCGCCCTGCGCCACGGGGTGACCACGGTCGACGCCTCCGCCGGCGGCCTCGGCGGCTGCCCGTACGCGAAGAGCGCGACCGGCAATCTCGCCACCGAGGACCTCGTGTGGATGCTCGACGGTCTCGGCATCGAGACCGGGGTCGATCTGGCCGCCCTCACCGCCACGAGCGTGTGGATGGCCGAACAGCTGGGCCGGCCCAGCCCTTCCCGTACCGTCCGCGCCCTCTCCCACAAGGAGTGACGATCACCATGTCCCTCGACCACCGGCTCTCCGAAGAGCACGAGGAACTCCGCCGCACCGTCGAGGAGTTCGCGCACGACGTCGTCGCGCCGAAGATCGGCGACTACTACGAGCGGCACGAGTTCCCGTACGAGATCGTCGCCGAGATGGGCCGCATGGGCCTGTTCGGGCTGCCGTTCCCCGAGGAGTACGGCGGCATGGGCGGCGACTACCTGGCGCTCGGGATCGCCCTGGAGGAGCTGGCCCGGGTCGACTCCTCCGTGGCCATCACCCTGGAGGCGGGCGTCTCGCTGGGCGCGATGCCGGTCTACCGCTTCGGCACGGAGGAGCAGAAGCGGGAGTGGCTGCCGAAGCTGTGCGCCGGTGAGGTGCTCGGTGCCTTCGGTCTGACCGAGCCGGGCGCGGGCAGCGACGCCGGCGGCACCCGCACGACGGCCGTCCGGGACGGCGACCAGTGGGTCATCAACGGGTCGAAGTGCTTCATCACCAACTCCGGTACGGACATCACGGGTCTGGTGACGGTCACGGCGGTCACCGGCCGCAAGCCCGACGGGCGTCCGCTGATCTCCTCGATCATCGTGCCGTCCGGCACCCCGGGCTTCACGGTCGCGGCGCCGTACTCGAAGGTCGGCTGGAACGCCTCGGACACCCGTGAGCTCTCCTTCGACGACGTCCGCGTCCCGGTGGAGAACCTGCTCGGCGAGGAGGGCCGGGGGTACGCGCAGTTCCTGCGGATCCTGGACGAGGGCCGGGTCGCCATCGCGGCGCTCGCGACGGGCCTCGCGCAGGGCTGTGTGGACGAGTCGGTGAAGTACGCGAAGGAACGTCACGCCTTCGGTTCGGCGATCAGCACGTACCAGGCGATCCAGTTCAAGATCGCCGACATGGAGACGCGGGCGCACATGGCCCGGATCGGCTGGCGCGACGCGGCCTCCCGTCTCGTCCTCGGCGAGCCGTTCAAGAAGGAGGCGGCCGTCGCGAAGCTGTACTCCTCCACGGTGGCCGTCGACAACGCCCGTGACGCCACGCAGATCCACGGCGGCTACGGCTTCATGAACGAGTACCCGGTGGCCCGGATGTGGCGCGACTCGAAGATCCTGGAGATCGGCGAGGGCACCAGCGAGGTCCAGCGGATGCTGATCGCCCGGGAGCTGGGCCTCCCGGCCTGACGGGACGCGTGAAGAAGAGGGCGTGCGGCTTCGAGCCGCACGCCCTTCCGCGTGCCGGACTAGCCGCCGTCACTCCGGCGCCCTCGCCCGGCGTGGCGTTCCGCTCCCGGATCCGGGCCGCGAGCGCGGCGAGGCGGGGGTCGAGCGGGCCGACGGCGATGGAGAAGAGGGACTCGTCCACCGGCTCGTCGTCACCGCCCCAGCGGACCACGCCGTCGCAGTCCGCGAGGATGGCGCGGACGGTGTCGATCTGGAGCGGGAACAGCGTTCCCCGCGTCGCCCCGATGCCCGGACGGATCCGCACGGCCGTGCCGGACGCGAGGTTCGACTCGGGGCGGTGGCGGCGCACCTCGCCGGCGGGGCGCCAGCCGGTGAGGTCTCCGGCGTGGAGCTCCTCCACCTCGTAGTGGAAGCGGCGCACGACGTGGAGCAGGACGGTCTCGACGTCGCCGATCCACACCGGCACGGTCAGTCCGGCGCCGGCCACCGAGCGCGTCCACACCTGGGAGTCGCGGTCGACGTTCGTCTGGATGGTCCAGCCGTTGGCGGAGGTCGCCGGGCGCTTGGGCTTGCGGGCCCCGGGACGGTGCCGTCGGCGGTCCCCGCGTTCGGCGCGGCGACGGCGGTGGCGGACAGGACCGGGCCGAGGGCTGCGGTCGCGCCCACGACGGCGGCGGTCCGCACGACCGTACGGCGCGTCATCTTCTGCTGCATGTGCTGCACATCTCCTCTCAAGTCTTCGTCAGAACAGCCCGATCGCCAGGAAGGGCGCCAGGGAGGCCACCGCGCACACCGTCCAGAACACGGACCTCGGGGCGGGTGCCCGGCGCGCGAGGCGCGCGTTCACCAGGCCCCAGACGAGGCCGTAGATCCCGAGGACCGGTACGAGGATGACCAGCCACAGCAGCATGCCGTCGTTCTCGTTCGGGTCCTGCGTCGTCCACCCGAGGGCGGCGAGCGGCCCGTTGGCCAGGACGTACCAGACCAGGAAGTACGGAACGATTCCGGGCACGCCGAGCAGCAGGTTCACCACGGCCGGCACGAAAAGCTTCCTCATGCGCCCATTCTTCGCGATCGGCGGGAGCCGCTAGACGCGGCTGAGCGCGTTGTAGTTCTCCAGGACCTGGTACAGGCCGACGAGCTCGCGCCCGTACTGCGCCGCCTTGTCGCCGGTGCCGTTGTAGCGGGCGAGCAGGGCCTGCGTGTCGGCGAGGCCGGTGGTCAGCGACGGCGCGGCGATGCCGAGCTGGTGCGCGTTGTAGATCGTCAGGTACGCGACGGACCGGATGTTGTACTCGGGGTCCTGGAGCTGGTTCCAGACGGCCTTGGTGTCGGCGCTGGTCAGCGGGGTGCCGTTGAGGATGCCCTGCTGGATGCAGTAGTTCCGGGCCTGGATGGTGACCCAGGCGAAGATCTGGCCCCAGCCGGTGCTGCAGTCGTCCTTGAGGCCGGCCTTGACGGCCTCGTCGGCGACCGCGTCGAGCACGTTCAGCTTGCGCAGCTCCCACAGGACGGGGGCCTGGATGAGCGCCTTGCGGATCTTCAGCGTCCTGGCGAGGTTGGTGAAGAGGTAGTCGGCGTCGATGACGCGGTTGAAGGCCTCGGTGGTGGTGACGGCCCCGTAGGTGACCCAGTCGCCGTCCGCGGTCCAGCCCTCGCCGCCGGTCTCGGGGACGCCGATGGAGGTGAGGTACGACTGGATGTCGGCGAGCAGGGGCGCCTTGTACGCGGCCTGGTTGAGGTCCTTGTCCAGGCCGGAGACGATGCCGGCGGGCGGGTCGAAGTCCGCCTGGCCCTGGTCCCGGCCGGAGGCCATGTTGTTGTCGATGTTGATGGAGCCGGCGCCGGAGCCGATCGTGATCGTGGCGATCTGGTCGAAGGCCCACTTGTCCGGCAGCGGGTAGCCGAGGTTTCCGGAGAAGCCGGCCGACATGTCGGAGACGAAGGCGGTCTCGGCGTACCCGGCGTCGGTGACGCGCTGGCAGATGTTGCGCGGGCCGTAGACGCCGACCCGGTAGCCCGAGTTCTCGGTGACGGTGCGGAAGACGCCGCGGAAGTGCGGGAGGACGTTGGAGGTGACCTCGCCGTCCATGGCGTCGTAGTCGACGGCGAAGTAGATGATCGAGCCCGGCTTGAAGCCGTGCGCGCGCGCCCATTCGACGGCGCTGGTCGCGTCGACGCAGCCCTGGCCGTACTTGAAGTAGCCCACCGAGTCGGAGAACGTCTGGTAGATCGGGAAGCAGCGCAGCCCGGCGTTCTTGATCGTCTCCAGCTCGCCCGGCTGGATCTGCTTCTCGGGCGTCCTGCCGTTGGGGAACGGGTTGTAGAGGTACCGGCCGACGTACCTGTACCCGGCGTTGACGAGGGTCTGGGCGCGTTCCGGCGTGATCTTGGTGACGCCGTCGCAGGCGCTGCCCTTGCGGGTCTGGTCTCCGTACGAGACGAGCAGCGAGGACCAGGTGGCGTAGTCGGCGACACCGGTGACCGGCAGCATGGAGAAGGCCTGGAAGGCCTCGACCTCGCTCTGGACCCCGCCGGTGAACTCGCCGAAGAGGACGTTGCGCTTGTTGAGGACCATCGCGGCCGTGAACAGGTACGCCCAGGTGGTGCTGTTGCCCTGGCCGATGGTGTGGGACCTCAGGCCGGACTGGGTGCCGGGGCCGAAGTTGCCGTTGGCGACGCCGTCGGCCATGCCCAGCTCGTACTGGATGGCGAAGAGCATGGACTTGGCGACGTCGCGGGAGTGGTAGCCGTCGGCGGGGATGATGTAGAAGTCCCGGCGGTTCACATAGCGCGCGTTCAGCCAGCGCTGGACGGTGCGGATCTGCTCGTTGCCGCCGCTGAGGCTGACGTAGGCGTCCATGGTGAGCAGGGCCTTGACGACCTTCGGCTCCAGGGACGTGCCCGGGTAGGCGCCGTCGACGCCCATGTGGAGCTTGAGCTGCGCCACGGCGGCCTGGACCCGGCTGTTGTAGACGCCGTCGATCTCGCCGCCGTCGTAGCCCTTGCAGTACAGGGCGGACTGGATGATGCGGCAGAAGTTCGCCGACGGCATCGTGGAGGCGTTGAGGCTCGGGTACTTCGTCTGCAGCGTGGACAGCGTGGTGGGCCCGAAGGCGTTCGACAGGCTGGTGATGCCCATCTCGTACTGGAGGGCCCGGGTGAGGGCGTACATGACCGTCCAGCCAGTCTTGCCGTCCTCGTCCAGCTTGGATATGCCCAGCATCGCCCCGTTGTTGTAGGTCGAGTTGATGAAGCGCTGGGCCCTCTCGACCATCGCGTCAGCCATGGATCTCCTTCGCAGATTGGCAACGCACGCGGAGAGGCGTCGCACCGTCGCCTGAACGAGGAGCCCCCCTCTCCAGAATCAGCCACGTTATTACAGTCGCTCCCCCTACTGATCAAAATGAGGTTAGGCTAACCTATCTTCGACCTGTCCGGACCGATCCCGGCCGACCAAGAAGGTGCCCTGACCCGATGACGAACGCCGTCGAGACCGCCCCCTTCCAGTTCTTCTCCCTCCAGGTCGCCCGGACCCGGCGGCTCGGCCCGTCCCTGGTCCGGATCACCTTCACCGGGGACGATCTGAAGCGCTTCGCCGCCGGGGGCCGCGACCAGTCGCTCTCCCTCTTCCTGCCGCACCCCGGCCAGGAGGCGCCGGTCCTGCCGCCGCTCGACGACCCGGACATGTACGCGATCCTCGGCGCCTGGCGCGCGATGCCCCACGACGAGCGGGCCGTGATGCGCTCGTACACCGTCCGCGAGCAGCGCACGGCCCCGCGCACGAGGTGGACATCGACTTCGCCCTCCACGGGGAGACGTCGGCCACCGGCGCGGCGGGCGTCGGCCCGGCCTGCCGCTGGGCGGCCGCGCCGAGCCCGGCGACCGGGTGGTGGTCCTGGGCCCGGCGGTCGCCGAGAACACGGGCGTCCGCTTCCGGCTGCCGGAGGACGCCGACTCCGTACTGATCTGGGCCGACGAGACGGCCCTCCCGCCGCCTCCGCGATCCTGGAGTGGCTCCCGGCCGAGACCCGCGCCCAGGTGTTCCTGGAAGTGCCCTACTCCGGCGACCGGATGGAGCTCGCGACCCGCGCGGACGCCACGGTCACCTGGCTCGTACGGGAGGAGGGGCGCCGTCCGCCGTGGACGCGGTGTCCGGCACCGCGCTGCCCGGGGCCGCCCCGTACGTCTGGATCGCGGGCGAGTCGGGGGCCGTGAAGGCGCTGCGCCGCCACTTCGTGCGGGACCGGGGCTGGACCGGCGCCGGGTCACCTTCGTCGGCTACTGGCGCAAGGGCCTGTCGGAGGACGCCCTGCGCGAGGTGCCGGACGAGACGCAGGAAGAGGCGCGGGCGGAGGCCCAGGTGGAGGCACAGACGGAGGTACAGGCGGGAGCACAGGTGGAGGCGTAGCGAACCGGCCATCACCCACAGCCCCTCGGCCCATCGGAGCCGGGGGGCTTTTCCGTGGTCAAAATTAGGTTAGGCTAACCTTACTTAAACCGACCGAGTCCGCTCCCGGAAGGGCCCCCACATGCGCTCCCACCTGCTCAACGACACGACGGCGGACGTCTACCGACGCTCCGTCACCGAAGGAGTCGAGCGGGTGGCGGGCAAACTCGCCTCGACCCGGGGCCCCTTCACCGGCGTCACGCCCGCCGCACTGGCCCCCGTGATCGACGCCGTCGACCTCGACCGCCCGCTCGGCGACTCCTCCGCCGCCCTCGACGAGCTGGAGGACGTCTACCTCCGCGACGCCGTCTACTTCCACCACCCCCGCTACCTCGGGCACCTCAACTGCCCGGTGGTCATCCCCGCCGTCCTCGGCGAGGCCGTCCTCTCGGCGGTCAACTCCTCGCTCGACACCTGGGACCAGAGCGCCGGCGGCACCCTCATCGAGCGGAAACTGATCGACTGGACCGCCGGCCGGATCGGCCTCGGCCCGCTCGCCGACGGCGTGTTCACCAGCGGCGGCACGCAGTCCAACCTCCAGGCCCTGCTGCTCGCCCGCGAGGAGGCCGGCGCCACCGACCTGTCGAAGCTGCGGATCTTCTCCTCCGAGTGCAGCCACTTCAGCGTCCAGAAGTCCGCCCAGCTGCTCGGCCTCGGCCGCGACGCCGTCGTCGCCGTCCCCGTCGACGCGGACAAGCGGATGCAGTCCGTCGTCCTCGCCGCCGAGCTGGAGGCCTGCCGCGCCGAGGGCCTGGTCCCGATGGCGATCGTCGCCACCGCCGGCACCACCGACTTCGGCTCCATCGACCCGCTGCCCGAGATCGCCGCCCTCGCCGCCGAGTACGGCGCCTGGATGCACGTCGACGCGGCCTACGGCTGCGGACTGCTCGCCTCCCGCACCCGCCGCCACCTCCTGGACGGCATCGAGCGGGCCGACTCCGTCACCGTCGACTACCACAAGTCCTTCTTCCAGCCGGTGAGTTCCTCCGCCGTCCTGGTCCGCGACGGCGCCACCCTGCGCCACGCGACGTACCACGCGGACTACCTCAACCCGCTCCGGACCCTGGCCGAGCAGATCCCCAACCAGGTCGACAAGTCCCTCCAGACCACCCGCCGCTTCGACGCGCTCAAGCTCTGGATGACCCTGCGCGTGATGGGCGCCGACGGCATCGGGGAGCTCTTCGACGAGGTCTGCGACCTGGCCGCCGAAGGCTTCGCGCTCCTCACCGCCGACCCGCGCTACGAGGTCGTCGTCGAGCCGCGGCTCTCCACCCTCGTCTACCGCTACGTCCCGGAGGGCGCGGCCTCCCCCGAGGAGGTCGACCGGGCCAACCTCCACGCCCGCAAGGCCCTGTTCGCCTCCGGCGAGGCCGTCGTCGCCGGCACCAAGGTCGACGGCCGCCAGTACCTCAAGTTCACCTTGCTCAACCCCGAGACCAGCGCGGCCGACATCGCCGCCGTCCTCGATCTGATCGCCGGCCACGCCGAGCAGTACCTGGGAGAGAACCTTGTCCACGCAGCCTCTTGATTTCATCGGCATCGGGCTCGGTCCGTTCAACCTCGGACTCGCCTGCCTGACCGAGCCGATCGACGCGCTGAACGGCGTCTTCCTGGAGTCGAAGCCGGACTTCGAATGGCACTCGGGGATGTTCCTCGAAGGCGCCCACCTCCAGACCCCGTTCATGTCGGACCTGGTCACCCTCGCGGACCCGACCTCGCCGTACTCCTTCCTCAACTACCTGAAGGAGAAGGGCCGCCTCTACTCCTTCTACATCCGCGAGAACTTCTACCCGCTGCGGACCGAGTACAACGACTACTGCCGCTGGGCCGCCGGGAAGCTCACCTCGATCCGCTTCTCGACGACGGTCACGACGGTCGCGTACGACGCGGCGGAAGAGCTCTACGTGGTCACCACCGAGGGCGGAGAAACGTTCCGCTCGCCCCGGCTCGTCCTCGGCACCGGCACCCCGCCCCACATCCCCGAGACCTGCGAGGGCCTCGGCGGCGACCTGATCCACAACTCGCGCTACCTCCCGGGCAAGGAGGAGCTCCAGAAGAAGAAGTCGATCACCCTGGTCGGCAGCGGCCAGAGCGCGGCGGAGATCTACTACGACCTCCTGAGCGAGATCGACGTCCACGGCTACCGCCTGAACTGGGTCACCCGCTCCCCCCGCTTCTTCCCCCTCGAATACACCAAGCTCACGCTGGAGATGACCTCCCCGGAGTACGTGGACTACTTCCACGGCCTGCCCGAGGAGACCCGCTACCGCCTGGAGACGGCGCAGAAGGGCCTCTTCAAGGGCATCGACGGCGAGCTCATCGACGCGATCTTCGACCTGCTCTACCAGAAGAACCTGGCCGGCCCGGTCCCCACCCGCCTCCTCACCAACTCCGCCCTGCGCTCGGCCGCGTACGACAGCGCGACGGGCACGTACACGCTGGGCTTCCGCCAGGAGGAGCAGGAGAAGGACTTCACCGTCGAGACCGAGGGCCTGATCCTCGCGACCGGCTACAAGTACGCCGTGCCCGCCTTCCTGGAGCCGATCCGCGACCGCCTCCGCTTCGACGGCCGGGGCCGCTTCGACGTGGCCCGCAACTACGCGGTCGACACCACGGGCCGCGGGGTCTTCCTCCAGAACGCCGGCGTGCACACGCACTCGATCACCTCGCCCGACCTGGGCATGGGCCCGTACCGGAACGCCTACATCATCGGGGAGATGCTGGGTTCCGAGTACTACCCGGTAGAGAAGACCATCGCGTTCCAGGAGTTCGCCGTATGACCGCCCACACCATCCGCATACGCCCGCTCGACCCCCTGGCGGACGCCGAGCTGATCCACCCCTGGGTCACCCACCCCAAGGCCGCCTTCTGGATGATGCAGGACGCGAAACTCCAGGACGTCGAGCGCGAGTACACGGCGATCACCGCGCACCCGCACCACGACGCCTTCATCGGTCTCGTCGACGGCGAACCGGCCTTCCTGATGGAGCGCTACGACCCCGCGCGGGTCGAGCTGGTCGGCCTGTACGAGCCGCTCCCCGGCGACGTGGGCATGCACTTCCTGGTCGCCCCGACCGACACCCCGGTCCACGGCTTCACGCGCACGGTCATCACCGCCGTGATGGCGGAGCTGTTCGCCGACCCGGCGACCGCCCGCGTGGTCGTCGAGCCGGACGTCCGCAACAAGGCCGTCCACGCGCTCAACGAGGCCGTCGGCTTCGTGCCCGACCGGGAGATCCGGAAGCCGGAGAAGAAGGCCCTCCTGAGCTTCTGCACCCGCGCCCAGTTCGAGACCGCCGTCGGAGCCTCCGCATGAATCCCGTCGCACACCTCACCCCCGAGCGCTGGGCCGCCGCCAACCGCGCCCTGATCCGCAAGGGCCTCGCCGAGTTCGCCCACGAGCGGCTGATCGACCCGCGGGAGCTGGGCGAGAGCCGCTACCAGGTCCTCAGTGACGACGGCACGACCGAGTACCGCTTCACGGCCGACCGCTTCGCCCTCGACCACTGGCAGGTCTACCGGACTCGATCAGCCGCCACCGGGGCGACGAACAACTCCCCTGGACGCGCTCCAGTTCATCACCGAACTGCGGGGCTCCCTCGGCCTGGGCGACGAGGTCCTCCCCGTCTACCTGGAGGAGATCTCCTCCACCCTGGCCGGCACGGCGTACAAGGCGACCAAGCCGCCCGTGCCCTCCGCCGAGCTGGCCCGCGCCGGCTTCCAGGAGATCGAGACGGGGATGACCGAGGGCCACCCCTGCTTCGTCGCCAACAACGGCCGGCTGGGCTTCGGCGTGGACGAGTACCGCGCGTACGCCCCCGAGGCCGCGAGCGAGATCCACCTGATCTGGCTGGCCGCGCACCGCGACCGCGCCACGTTCACGGCGGGCGCGGACCTCGCGTACGAGACGTTCGTCCGCGCCGAGCTGGGCGACGCGACGGTGGACGGCTTCGCCGCGACCCTCGCCGCCCGGGGCCTGGACCCCTCCGACTACCTCCTCATACCGGCCCACCCCTGGCAGTGGTGGAACAAGCTGTCCGTCACCTTCGCCGCCGAGGTCGCGCAGCAGCGCCTGGTGTACCTGGGCGAGGGCGACGACGCCTACCTGGCGCAGCAGTCGATCCGTACGTTCTTCAACACGGCGGACCCGGCGAAGCACTACGTGAAAACGGCCCTGTCCGTCCTCAACATGGGCTTCATGCGCGGCCTGTCGGCGGCGTACATGGAGGCGACCCCGGCGATCAACGACTGGCTGCACGCCCTGATCGAGGCGGACCCGACGCTCCGGGAGGCCCGTTTCTCCATCATCCGCGAGCGGGCGGCGGTCGGCTACCGGCACCTGGAGTACGAGGCCGCCACCGACCGCTACTCCCCTACCGCAAGATGCTGGCCGCGCTCTGGCGCGAGTCCCCGGTGCCGACCCTCGCCGAGGGCGAGCGCCTGGCGACGATGGCGTCCCTGCTGCACGTGGACCACGCGGGCGCCTCGTTCACGGGCGCGCTGGTCAAGGAATCGGGCCTGGCGCCGGCCGTGTGGCTCCGCCGGTACCTGGACGCCTACCTCCTCCCGATCCTGCACTGCTTCTACGCCTACGACCTGGTCTACATGCCGCACGGCGAGAACGTGATCCTCGTCCTCGACGAGCGGGGCGCGGTCGTCCGGGCGGTCTTCAAGGACATCGCGGAGGAGATCTGCGTGATGGACCCGGCGGCGGCCCTCCCGCCGGCGGTCCGGCGCATCCGCGCCGAGGTCCCCGAGGACATGAAGCTCCTGTCCGTCTTCACGGACGTCTTCGACTGCTTCTTCCGCTTCCTGGGCGCGACCCTGGCGGCCGAGGGCGTCCTGGCGGAGGACGACTTCTGGCGCACGGTCGCGGAGTGCGTGAAGGACTACCAGACGTCCCATCCGGAACTCTCGGACCGCTTCGCCCAGTACGACATGTTCGCGGAGACCTTCGCCCTCTCCGCCCTCAACCGCCTCCAGCTCCGCAACAACAAGCAGATGGTCGACCTCGCGGACCCCTCGGCGGCCCTCCAGCTCGTCGGCGACCTCTCGAACCCGATCGCCCGCTTCGCCTGACCTCCCCCCACGTGCGAGCCCCGCCGGAGTACGTTCCTCCGGCGGGGCTCGCGTCTGTCCGGGGCGGCGCCGGTCACTCCGCCGGCCAGGGCACCTCCGGCGAGCGGTACCACGTGATGCCGAGGGCGTCGAAGCGCGGGGCCTGTTCGGCGAGGCGGACCTTGTAGGCGTCCCAGTCGTGGGTGGAGGCCGGGGACCAGCCGAGTTCGGCGATGCCGGGGAGGCGGGGGAAGGCCATGACGTCGAGGTCGCCGGTGGTGGCGAGGGTCTCGGTCCAGAGGGGGGACTCCACGCCGCGGATCGCGTCGGCGGGGGCGCCGGGGAGGTAGGTGGCGGGGTTCCAGTCGTAGGAGCGGCGGACCTCGACGTAGCCCGCCCAGGCGAGGCCGAGCCTGGTGTCCTTGGTGTACTTCATGTCGAGGTAGGTGCGGTCGGCCGGGGAGAGGATCAGGCCGGTGCCGTTGCGCGCGGCGGCGGCGACGCGTTCCTTCTCCTCGGCGGGGGTGCGGTCGAGGCCCCAGTACTGGACGAGGGCGCCCTTCGCGGGGGTGGCGCCGGTCAGCTGGTGCCAGCCGACGACGGTCTTGCCGTACTTGGCGACGATCGGCTGGACCTTGTTCATGAAGGTCACGTAGTCGTCGTGGCTGGTGGAGTGGGCCTCGTCGCCGCCGATGTGGAGGTAGCGGCCGGGGGTGAGGGCGGCGATCTCCCGGACGACGTCGTCGACGAAGTCGTACGTGGCGGGCTTGGGCACGCACAGGGAGCTGAAGCCGACCTTGGTGCCGGTGTAGAGGGGCGGGGCGACGCCGTCGCAGGTGAGCTCGGCGTAGGAGGCGAGCGCGGCGTTGGTGTGGCCGGGCATGTCGATCTCGGGGATGACCTCCTGGTAGCGGGAGGCGGCGTACTCGACGATCTCCCGGTACTGGGCCTTGGTGTAGAAGCCGCCGGGGCCGCCGCCGACCTCGGTGGAGCCGCCGTGGGTGGTGAGCAGGGGGCGGGAGTCGACGGCGATGCGCCAGCCCTGGTCGTCGGAGAGGTGCAGGTGGAGGGTGTTGACCTTGTAGAGGGCGAGCTGGTCGATGTACCGCTTCACCTCGTCGACGGTGAAGAAGTGGCGGGCGACGTCGAGCATCGCGCCCCGGTAGGCGTAGCGCGGGGTGTCGGTGACGGTGCCGCCGGCGATCTTCCAGGGGCCCTGCTGGACGCTCTTGCGTTCGATGGCGGACGGGAGCTGCTGGCGCACGGTCTGGACGCCGCGGAAGAGGCCGGCGGGTTCGCGGGCGGTGAGGGTGAGGCCCTCGGGTGCGGAGACGAGCCGGTAGCCCTCGTCGCCGAGGCCGGTCTCGTCGGGGGCGAGGCGGAGGTGGATGCCGCGGCCTGCGGCGCTGTCGTCGACGACGGGGAGCGGGAAGCCGGTGGCGGGGCCGAGGAGTCCGGCGAGGTAGCGGCCGATGGCCCGGGAGGCGCCGGAGGTCTCGTCGATGCCGATGCGGGTGGCGGCGGTGAGGGTGTAGGGCTCGCCTTCGGGGGTGACGGAGGCGGGCACGGGCACGATGCGGCCGAGCGGGCGCACCTCGGGTTCGGCGGCGGCCCCGGCGGGGGCCTTGGCGTCGGCGGCTGCCTCGCCGCAGCCGACTCCGGCGGTCGCGAACAGGAGCAGGGATCCGATCAGGCGCGGGATCGTCATGCGCTGTCTCACAGGCGGGCTCCCCTTCGGGTGATCGACTTCGGTGATCGACACGTTCCGTCGTTCTGTATATCCCCTTGGTGGTCATGCGTACCGCGCGCTGTTCCCGGGCGCAAGGTCTGGACCAAGAGACCGAAAGAGCGAGTGGATCATGCCTCCCCTGCCCGATTTCGGGCAGGATTCTTGCGAAGGGGCCGGGTCGCCCCTCAGTATTCACGGGTGCTCGAACGCCGCCCGTCGCACGACGACCTCATCGACCACCTGGTCCGCAGCACCGCGCTCCAGCGCGGTGAGGCCGCCCGGGTGGTGCTCGACGTGCTGGCGTACTTCGACGAGACGACCGAGGAGTTCGTCCGCCGCCGCCACCGCGAGCTGCAGTCCGGCGGCGCGGTGAACGCCGAGATCTTCGAGCGGATCGCGGCGGAGCTGCCGCACCGCGCGGTGGCGCCACCGGAGCTCTCGCTCCGGCAGCTGCGCCGGATCGTCTACGGCTGAGCAGCACCTGTCATCAACCTGGAGGGGTTTCACCTTTATGTGCGGAATTGTCGGTTACATCGGTAAGCGCGACGTGGCCCCGCTGCTCCTGGAGGGCCTGGCCCGCCTGGAGTACCGCGGCTACGACTCGGCCGGCATGGTCGTCACCAGCCCGAAGGCCACCGGCCTGAAGGTCGTGAAGGCCAAGGGCCGGGTCCGCGACCTGGAGGCCAAGGTCCCCAAGCGCTTCACCGGCACCACCGGCATCGCCCACACCCGCTGGGCCACGCACGGCGCGCCGAGCGACATCAACTCGCACCCGCACCTGGACCCCGAGAACAAGGTCGCGGTCGTCCACAACGGCATCGTGGACAACGCCCAGGAGCTCCGCGCCAAGCTGGAGTCCGAGGGCGTCGTCTTCGCCTCCGAGACGGACACCGAGGTCATCACCCACCTCATCGCGCGCTCCGAGGCCGAGACCCTGGAGGAGAAGGTCCGCGACGCGCTCAAGCACATCGAGGGCACCTACGGCATCGCCGTGATGCACGCCGACTTCAACGACCGCATCGTGGTGGCCCGCAACGGCTCCCCGGTCATCCTCGGCATCGGCGAGAAGGAGATGCTCGTCGCCTCCGACGTCGCCGCCCTGATCGCCCACACCCGCCAGGTCGTCACCCTCGACGACGGCGAGATGGCCACCCTCAAGGCCGACGACTTCCGCACCTACACGACCTCGGGCGCCTCCACCACGGCCACCCCGAGACCGTCGAGTGGGAGGCCGCCTCCTACGACATGGGCGGCCACGACACCTTCATGCACAAGGAGATCTCCGAGCAGCCCGACGCGGTCGACCGCGTGCTGCGCGGCCGGATCGACGACCGCTTCTCCACCGTGCACCTGGGCGGCCTGAACCTCGACCCGCGCGAGGCCCGCACCATCCGCCGCATCAAGATCCTCGGCTGCGGCACCTCGTACCACGCCGGCCTCATCGGCGCCGGGCTCATCGAGTCCATGGCCCGCATCCCCGCCGACGCCGAGCCGGCCTCGGAGTTCCGCTACCGCAACCCGGTCGTGGACCCCGACACCCTCTACATCGCCGTCTCCCAGTCCGGTGAGACCTACGACGTGCTCGCCGCCGTCCAGGAGCTCAAGCGCAAGGGCGCCCGCGTCCTCGGCGTCGTCAACGTCGTGGGCTCCGCCATCGCCCGCGAGGCCGACGGCGGCGTGTACGTCCACGCCGGCCCCGAGGTCTGCGTCGTGTCCACCAAGTGCTTCACCAACACGGTCACCGCCTTCGCGCTGCTCGCCCTGCACCTGGGCCGCATCCGCGACCTGTCCGTCACCGACGGCAAGCGGATCATCGAGGGCCTGCGCAAGCTGCCCGCGCAGATCGAGGAGATCCTCAAGACCGAGGACCAGATCAAGGAGATCGCCGCGGAGTACGCCGGCGCCCAGTCGATGATGTTCATCGGCCGTGTGCGCGGCTACCCCGTCGCCCTGGAGGCCTCCCTCAAGCTGAAGGAGATCTCCTACATCCACGCCGAGGCGTACCCGGCCTCCGAGCTGAAGCACGGCCCGCTCGCCCTCATCGAGCCGGCCCTGCCGACCGTCGCGATCGTCCCCGACGACGACCTGCTGGAGAAGAACCGCGCCGCCCTGGAGGAGATCAAGGCCCGCAGCGGCCGCATCCTCGCCGTCGCGCACCAGCCGCAGCCGAAGGCCGACCACACCATCGTCGTCCCGAAGAACGAGGACGAGCTGGACCCGATCCTCATGGGCATCCCGCTCCAGCTCCTCGCCTACCACACGGCGCTCGCCATGGGCCGTGACATCGACAAGCCGCGCAACCTGGCGAAGTCCGTCACCGTCGAGTAGGCCCATCCGGCCCCCTCAGCCGTCGCGGCCGAGGCGGGGCCGCCGGGCCTGTCCCCCGGCGCCCCGCCCCTCCGGGCCTGTCCCCGGAGCCTCGGCCGGACACGGCAGCGGTCCCCGTGCACACACCTCCCGTGCACGGGGACCGCTGTGCTTCCGTGGTGATCAGCCCGCGGCCGGAGCGCTGCCGCCCGCGCGGCGCAGGGCCGTCGGCCAGCCGGCGACCGCGGCCGTGGCGCCGTACCAGGCGACCAGACCGCGGCGGCGGCCACCCAGCCGCCGCCTTCCCGAGGCCGCCGTTGTCGGCGAGGGCGCCGATGCCGCCCAGCAGCAGCGCGACGAACAGCAGCCCGTACACGCCCTGTCCGAAGAGCCCGCTGCCCGCGGACGCCAGGGTCAGCGTGAGCGCGAGGAGCGCCCACAGGAGCAGGAAGAGCCCCATGGCGTCGGCCGAGGCGTGCCCGCCGGCGCCGCTGCCCCAGGTGAACCAGAAGGCGCCGAGCGCCGCGTACGCCGTGCCCTCGCCCTTGTCGCCCGCGCGCAGGGCGAGCAGTCCGACGAGGAAGAGGGTCACTCCGCCGACCCAGGTGGCGAGGCCCGCGGCATCCGCTGCCGCGACGTTGTCGATGACACCGGTTCCGCCCAGGCCGAAGGCCAGCAGGGTCAGTCCGAGTGCCAGGTTGCCGAGCGTGGAGGTGGTGTTTCCCGCGGCGACTTCGTTGTTCACGGCGGGCTCCCTTCAGGTGTGCAGTTGTCCTGCGTGAGCTGCTGTGTTCCGGTGACCTTTATGTACCCTTCACAAGCGCACAATTCACCTGAGGAAGGCTGAATTTATGGCCGGATAACGGCAGTTGAGGGAGCGAACCGACGGAGCGTCGGGGCCTCTGGGGCGCCCGGGGCTACGGGATGACGATGACGGGCCGCTGCGCGCGGCGCGCGAGACGGCCGGCGACCGAGCCGAAGATCCGGCCGACGATCCCGTGCGTGGAGCCGACCACGATCGCGTCGGCCGAGTACTCCCGGCCGACCTCCTCCAGCTCGTGGCAGATGTCCCCGCCGCGCTCGACCAGGATCCACGGCACCTCGGAGAGGTGGTCGGCGCAGGCCAGCTCCAGACCGAGGACCTCGGTGCGGTGGTCGGGCACGTCGACGAAGACCGGCGGCTCGCAGCCGGCCCACACCGTGGTGGGCAGCCGGTTGGCCACGTGCACGATGATCAGGCCCGATCCGGAGCGGCGGGCCATGCCGATGGCGTACGCGAGGGCGCGCTCGCTGGACGTGGAACCGTCGAAGCCGACGACCACCCCGTGCCGGAAGGCCGGGTCGCAGGCATGACGTGGCTGTTCTACCGCGAGGGGGTCGACCGTGGAGTCGGCGACGCGCTTGCGGTCCGCGGGTTCGGGGAATTCGTGACCGGCCATCGGTGTCTCGGCGAAGAGAGTCCTCGTGGGAAGGGACGGGGAAAGGAGGGGACGAACGACGGGTGGCGGCGGAGCTGTGTCCGGGAATCATCTTCCCAAGCCCATACCCCAAGGGTACGGCGACACTCTCTCCTGCCCAGAGCCCGCCGTGCCACTCCCGGCGTGCCCGCCGCTCGCGCGCGGCGTTCCAGGGAGCATGCACGAGCGGTTCGGGATCTGGCAATGCCGGATGCGCCCTACAGGCGTCCGTACGGGGCCAAACGGACGTCGCCGAGAGTGACCGGAACGTTCCGCTCCTCGTTGCCACAGGTCCAGCCCGCCGCCGCCCCCGAGACCGGCCCACCGCCGCCGCAGAGCCCCGCCCGCAGACCCGCCCCACCGTCGCAGGGAGACCGCCCGTGCCCGCACCATCGACCGCCGCCGGCCAGACCTCCGCCACACCCGCCCCGCGCTCGGAGCGCCCGGCGGCCGCCGCCGGCGCCCGCCCCTCCCGGCCCCCGGCACGGAGCCGGAAGGGGGACGGGGGCGAGGGCGCGGCGGAGCAGGCCGGGGACGTCCTCCGCTGGGCGGTCTTCTGCTGCGTCCTCGTCCCCGTGGTGCTCGTCGTCTACGGCACCTCGCTCGGCGGGGCGGCGGGGCCGCGCTCGGGCTCGTCTCGGTGACGGCGGCCTGCCGGCTGCTGCTGCGCCGCTCGGAGCGCGGACTGCGCGCCGAGGCGGGCCGCCCGGGGCGCCGGAACTAGCTCCCGGAGGGCCGGGGACCGTACCAGACCCCCTTCGAGTTGACAGGTTCGTACACGCGACCCCATATGTTTTCAGCCAACTTCCGGCCATCGGCGAGTCCTTGGCGGAACGATTGGCCAACCCCGCTACGGGAGCCCGCGGAAGCCCTGCTCCAGGGGCCCGCACCCCCCGCGTACGGGGGCGTTCGGCGCCGCGCCCCTCCCTCCGGCGGCCGTCGGACGCAAGACTTCGCGATCGATCGCTTCACGCCAAGTTGCCTTGTCGACAATCTGCCGGATGGAGAACTTGTCACGCCGGCGCCACGGGACGCAGTAGATTCGATCATGGGTACCGAAGACTGGGGTCTCGTGCAAAACCGAGGGGAAACGTGCAGGTGCGACACGACCAGGGAGACGCGAACACCGAGGGGGGCTTAGCGTCATGAGCCAGGACTCCACCGCGCAGGAGGCCGCACGGAAATTGTCCGGGCGCCGCCGTCGCGAAGTCGTCGCGGTGCTGCTGTTCAGCGGCGGCCCCATCTTCGAGAGCTCCATCCCGCTCTCCGTGTTCGGCATCGACCGGCAGGACGCCGGCGTGCCCCGTTACCGGCTGCTCGTCTGCGCCGGCGAGGAAGGCCCCCTGCGGACCACGGGCGGGCTCGAACTCACCGCGCCGTACGGCCTGGAGGCGATCAGCCGCGCGGGGACCGTCGTCGTCCCGGCCTGGCGGTCGATCACCTCGCCGCCGCCGGCGGAGGCGCTCGAAGCGCTGCGCCGGGCCCACGAGGAGGGCGCGCGGATCGTCGGGCTGTGCACGGGTGCGTTCGTGCTCGCCGCGGCCGGCCTGCTCGACGGCCGTCCGGCGACGACGCACTGGATGTACGCGCCGACGCTCGCCAAGCGCTATCCGTCGGTCCACGTGGACCCGCGGGAGCTCTTCGTCGACGACGGGGACGTGCTGACCTCCGCCGGAACAGCGGCCGGAATCGATCTGTGTCTGCACATCGTGCGGACCGACCACGGCACGGAGGCCGCGGGCGCCCTGGCGCGCCGGCTGGTCGTCCCGCCGCGGCGCAGCGGCGGTCAGGAGCGCTACCTCGACAGGTCTTTACCCGAGGAGATCGGCGCCGACCCGCTGGCCGAGGTCGTCGCCTGGGCGCTGGAGCACCTCCACGAGCAGTTCGACGTGGAGACCCTGGCGGCACGCGCCTACATGTCGCGGCGGACCTTCGACCGCCGGTTCCGCTCGCTGACGGGCTCGGCCCCGCTCCAGTGGCTGATCACCCAGCGGGTGCTGCAGGCGCAGCGGCTCCTGGAGACCTCCGACTACTCGGTCGACGAGGTCGCCGGCCGGTGCGGCTTCCGCTCCCGGTGACGCTGCGCGGCCACTTCCGGCGCCAGCTGGGCTCCTCGCCGCCGCCTACCGCGCGGCGTACCGCGCGCGGCGTCCGCAGGGCGAGGCCGGTACGGCGGTCCTGGAGGTCGCGGTGCCCGCGCAGGGCTCGGCGGGGCTCCGCAGGCCGCTGGAGCCGGGCAAGCCCCGTCGGACGCCTACGCGCCCGGCCGCCCGGCCCTGCCCGGCCTCCCGGGCCAGCGCAGCGCGCCGTAATCACCGACCGCCGCCGCCACAAGCGGTGGAACGCAGGACCGCAGGGCCCCCGGGGACACCTCCCCCGGGGGCCCTGCGGCCTCTCGGGGGCGGGCCGGGAGGCCCTCACGACCCCTAAGGTAGGACGCATGAACGATCGCATGGTGTGGATCGACTGCGAGATGACCGGGCTCTCGCTGACGGACGACGCACTCATCGAGGTGGCCGCGCTGGTCACCGACTCGGAACTGAACGTGCTCGGCGAAGGGGTGGACATCGTGATCCGCCCGCCGGACGCGGCCCTGGAGACCATGCCCGCCATCGTGCGCGAGATGCACACGAAGTCCGGGCTGCTCGACGCGCTCGCCGGGGGCACCACGCTCGCCGACGCGGAGGCCCAGGTCCTCGCGTACATCCGCGAGCACGTCAAGGAGCCGGGCAAGGCGCCGCTGTGCGGGAACTCGGTCTCCACGGACCGCGGCTTCCTCGCGCGCGACATGCCCGCCCTGGAGAGCCACCTGCACTACCGGATCGTCGATGTCTCCTCGGTCAAGGAGCTGGCCCGCCGCTGGTACCCGAGGGCGTACTTCAACAGTCCGGAGAAGAACGGCAACCACCGGGCGCTCGCCGACATCCGCGAGTCCATCGCCGAGCTGCGCTACTACCGCGAGGCGGTCTTCGTCCCGCAGCCCGGCCCGGACTCGGAGACCGCGAAGCAGATCGCGGCCCGTCACGTCGTCCCCGCGGAATGAGCCCCCGCTCGCGCCCCCGGAAGCCCCGGGAAGCCCCCGCGGAAAACGGTGGCGCGAGCACCCTCCAGAACCCTGTAGACTTCTTCTCGGCCGGTCAGGGAAACCTTCGGGAAAACCGCCGGTCATGGTGGGTATAGCTCAGCTGGTAGAGCACCTGGTTGTGGTCCAGGATGTCGCGGGTTCGAGTCCCGTTACTCACCCTGATGGGTCAGGCCCCGGTTCGAAAGAACCGGGGCCTGACTCGTTTTCGCATGTCTTCACCCGGACGGGCGAGCCATTGATCCACTTCGGCCGACCCGCTGTTAGCTTCCCCTTATGTCCGACATTCACATGATTCGCACATATTGGGGTGGGTGAGGCCCCGTGGGAGTGCTGCGCGACCACCCCGAACTCGCCCTCTTCCTCTGCCTCTCCGCCGGCTACCTCGTCGGCAAGCTCCGTGTGGGCCCCATCACGCTCGGCGGCATCTGCGGCACGCTGATCGTCGCCCTGCTCCTCGGCGCCTGGACGAAGGTCACCGTCTCCGACGACGTGAAGACGATCTTCTTCGCGCTCTTCATCTTCTCGCTCGGCTATCTGGCGGGCCCCCAGTTCTTCGCCAACCTCAACCGGAAGAGCCTGCGCTTCTTCGCCCTCTGCCTCATCGAGGTCGTCTGCGTCGTCGGCATCGCCCTCGGACTCGCCAAGGCCTTCGACCTCGACATCGGCACCGCCGCCGGCATCCTCGCCGGCGCCGCCACCGAGTCCGCCGTCGTCGGCACGGCCACCGAGGCCATCGGCAAGCTCTCCACCCTGACCCAGCAGCAGATCACCGAGTACCAGGGGCACGTCGCCACCGCCTACACGGTCTGCTACCTCTTCGGCCTCGTCACCATCGTCATCTACACCAGCCAGATCATGCCGATGCTGCTGCGGATCAACCTCCGCGACGCCTCCCGCGAACTGTGGGAGCGGATGCGCGGCTCCGGCGGCGGCCTGGAGTCCGACGAGCGCGAGGCGCTCCCCGGCATGGTCGGCCGGACCTTCCTGGTGACGATCGCGGACGGCGCCACCGTCTCCCAGCTGGAGCACCAGAACGGCAGCCGGGTCACCGTCGAGGCGGTGAAGCGGGGCGACAAGGTCCTCACCCCTCCCCCGCCCGACTTCGAGCTGACCCTCTCCGACCTGGTCCTGATGGTCGGCCGCCGGTCCAACATCATCGCGGCCGGACGGCACATCGGCCCCGAGACCCCGGCGATCCCCGGCCTCGACACCCCGCTCGCCACCACCCAGGTCTCGCTGACCGACAAGTCGGCGATCGGCAAGTCCCTGGACACCCTCACCAAGGAGCACCCGGAGTTCTCCTCCGGCGGGGTGTACGTGACGGACCTGATGCGGGGCGAGCAGCGCCTGCCGGCGACCCCGGAGACCGTGGTGAACCGCGGGGACGTGCTCACCCTGGTCGGCGCCCGCTCGGGCCTCGGGAAGCTGGCGGCGAAGGTCGGCGCGACCGTGAGGAACGACGCCACCGACTTCATCTACCTGGGCCTGGGCATCGCCTGCGGCTCGCTGCTCGGGCAGGTCGTGGTCAGGTTCGGCGACGTCCCGATGTCGCTCGGCACGGGCGGCGGCTGCCTCATCTCCGGGCTGCTCTTCGGCTGGTTCCGCTCCCGCACGCAGACCTTCGGCGCGTTCCCTCCGCAGGCCGCCACCACCCTCAAGGACATGGGCCTCGCGATCTTCATCGCCTGCACGGGCCTGGTGTCGGGCCCGCAGGCCTGGCCGCTGCTCAAGGAGTACGGGGCGCTGCTGCCGTTCGCGGGGATCGCGATGGTCCTGGTGCCGGCGACGATCTCGCTGGTCGTCGGCCGCAAGTTCCTGAACATCGAGAAGCCGCTGCTGATCGGCGCCATCGCGGGCCAGCAGTGCTCGACCCCGGCGATCACCTCGGTGACGCAGGTCGCCCAGAGCTCGGTGCCGATGCTCGGCTACACGATCACGTACACGCTCTCGAACTTCCTGCTCCCGCTGACCGGGCCCCTGCTCGTCGGCATCCTGGGGGCGTGAGGAGCCGCAATGATCGATTTCCTCAACCGGAACATCTTCCACCCCCACCCCGAGCTGCTCGTCTTCCTCACCGTCGCGCTCGGCTTCCTCTTCGGCAAGCTCCGCTACAAGGCGATCGCGCTCGGCGCCGTCACCGGCTGTCTGGTCGCCGGTCTGCTGCTCGGCGCCCAGTTCAAGATCACGATCGACGGCACGGTGAAGAACCTCTTCTTCACCATGTTCCTCTTCGCCCTCGGCTACAAGGTCGGCCCGCAGTTCTTCCGGGGCCTGAAGAAGGACGGCCTGCCGCAGGTCGTCAACGCGATCGTGGTCTGCGTGACGGGCCTCCTCGTCTCCTGGGGCTTCGCCGTGATGCTGGGGTACGGCCCCGGGCTCTCCGCCGGCCTGCTCGGCGGCGCGCTCACCCAGTCCGCCGTCATCGGCGTCGCCCAGGACGCCATCGGCAACCTGCCGGGGCTCTCCGCCGACCAGATGAAGACCGAGGAGAACCTCGTCGCGATCGGCTACGCCGTCACGTACCCGCTCGGCACGATCCTGTGCGCGATGCTCCTCGCCAACGTCCTGCCCAAGCTCTACAAGCGGGACCTGGCCGCCGAGTCGGCCCAGCTCGCGAAGGAGCTGGACGCGCCCGGCGACGACCCCGACCTGGCCGAGGGCTACTACGAGGTCGTCCTGCGCGCGTACGAGATGGACCACTCCCGCTCGTCGGGCGGACCATCGACGACTTCGAGAACCAGCAGAAGGAGCTCGGGCACCGGATCTACATCACCCGGGTGCGGCGCGAGGGCCAGATCCTCGCGCACAACCAGCAGACCGTGCTGCGCTCGGGCGACGTGCTCGCCGTCAGCGCCCTGCGGGGCTCCCTCATCGACTTCGACGCCCGCACCCACATCGGGCCCGAGACCGACGACGTCGAACTGCTCGGCTACCAGACCGAGACCCTGCACGTGGTGGCCTCGGAGAAGGCGCACCTGGGGCAGACGGTCGCGGAGCTGCGCCGCGAGCCCTTCATGGTCGGCGTGTACATCGACAAGATCTACCGTTCGGGCGCGGAGTTCCCGTACCGGCTCTCCACGAAGCTGGAGCGCGGCGACACGGTGATCCTGACCGGCCCGAAGCGGCTCGTGGACCCGGCGGGCAAGGCGCTCGGCAAGCCCGTGCCGACCTCGTTCGCCACCGACATGCTGTGGGTGGGGCTCGGCATCTTCCTCGGCGGCTGCGTCGGCATCCCGGCCCTGACGGTCTCCGGCGTCCCGATCTCGCTGTCCACCTCCGGCGGCGCGCTGATCATGGGCCTGGTCTTCGGCTGGATCCGCGGCAAGTACCCGACGTACGGCAACGTACCGCCGGGCGCCCAGTGGTTCATGGACACCCTCGGGCTCTGCCTGTTCGTCGCGGTCGTCGGCATCAACGCCGGCCCGAGCTTCACCAGCGGCCTGTCGACGGCCGGCTGGGGGCTGCTCGTGTGGGGCGCGGTGGCGACGGTGGTCCCGCTGATCGTGGGCTTCCTGTACGGCCACTACGTGCAGAAGATCCGCTTCCCGATCCTGATGGGCGTCCTGGCCGGCGGCCAGACGACGACCGCGGCGATCGGCGCGATCAACGAGCAGTCCAAGTCCCAGATCCCGACCCTCGGCTACACGATCCCCTACGCGGTGGGCAACGTCCTGCTGACCATCTGGGGCGCCGTGATCGTCATCCTCAACCACTGACCCACGTAAGGACGCCGTCATGCCCAGGACCACGTTCACCCGCCAGGAGATCCAGTCCTTCGCGCAGCTCTCGCCGTTCGAGCTGAAGGACAAGTTCATCCAGATCGCGCAGGCCGCCCAGGCGGACAAGCCGGGCCAGAAGGAGAAGTCGCAGACGCAGATGCTCAACGCGGGCCGCGGCAACCCGAACTGGGTCGCCACCGGCCCCCGCGAGGCCTTCTACGCCCTCGGCTACTTCGCGCTCTCCGAGTCGCGCCGGGTGTGGACCGCCGACAACCTCGGCGGCATGCCCGAACTCCGGGGCTCCGCCGAACGCTTCGACACCTTCGTGCGCCGCCACCCGGACCTGCCGGGCGTCGAACTGCTGCGGGACTGCGTCGAGTACGCCGTGGAGCGCTTCGGCTTCGACAAGGACGCCTTCGTGCACGAGCTGACCGACAGCACGATCGGCGACAACTACCCGTGCCGGACCGGATCCTCACCCACACCGAGCACATCGTCCGCGGCTACGTGCACGACGAGATGTTCGACAAACGGCCGCCGGCCGGGAACCTGTCGCTGTTCGCCACCGAGGGCGGCACGGCCGCGATGTGCTACGTCTTCGACTCCCTGATGAAGAACGGGATCCTGAGGAAGGGAGACCGGATCGCGCTGATGGTGCCGGTCTTCACCCCGTACATCGAGATCCCCGAGCTCGACACGTACGAGTTCGACGTCGTCACCGTCAACGCGAGCTCCTTCGCGGAGGCAGGGGTCCGCGAATGGCGCTACCCGACGGAGGAGGTCGCCAAGCTGGCCGACCCGTCGGTCAAGCTGGTCTGCGTCGTCAACCCGTCCAACCCGCCGTCCCTGGCGATGAGCGAGCGCGTCGCGAACCAGATCAAGGACATCGTCGCCGGACCGAACCCGAACCTGCTGATCGTCACGGACGACGTGTACGGCACCTTCGTGGAGGGCTTCCGCTCGCTCGCCGCCGACCTCCCGCGCAACACGCTGCTCGTCTACTCGTACTCCAAGCACTACGGCTGCACCGGCCACCGGCTCGGCGTCATCGGCCTCCACGACGACAACGTCATCGACGAGATGCTCGCGAAGCTGCCGCAGGCGGAGAAGGAGCGGCTGAACAAGCGGTACGGATCGCTGTCCCTGGAGCCGGAGAAGATCCGCTTCATCGACCGGCTCGTCGCCGACTCCCGGCAGGTCGCCCTCAACCACACCGCCGGGCTCTCCCTGCCCCAGCAGGTGATGATGGCGCTCTTCTCGCTCTTCGACATGCTGGAGGAGGGCCAGGCCTACAAGCACAAGATCCGGGACATCGTGCGCCAGCGCCTCGGCCTGCTCCTCGAAGGCGCCCAGATGAAGATCGCCGAGGACCCGAAGCGGGCCGGGTACTACATCGAGCTCGACCTCCTCGCGGAGGCCGAGCGGGTGCACGGCAAGGACTTCGCGGACTTCCTGGAGAAGAACTACGAGCCGGTCGACCCGCTGTTCCGGCTCGCCGAGCAGACCAGCGTGGTGCTCCTCAACGGCGGCGGCTTCGACGGCCCCGAGTGGTCGGTCCGCGTCTCGCTCGCCAACCTCGACGACCTGGACTACCTGAAGATCGGCCACCACCTGCGGGCCATCTTCAACGACTACGCGGAGGAGTGGAAGGCCACCCGGGTCGTCTGAGTCCGCACGCGAAAGGGCGCGCCCCGGTCGGCGGTGGGGGTGGTTCCGACCGGGGCGCGCGGTGTGGGGGGCGCGGTGGTTCAGCGGTACGCGCCGAAGGCCTTCGTGAAGGCCAGCGGCTGCTGGAGGATCGAGGAGCAGGTGGGGTCGGCGTAGGTCACGGCGCCGGCCGCGCACTGCTTGTCGCGGGCCGAGGACCACATCGAGAGCCGGCCGAGGCCCTTGGACTTCGCGAAGTCGACGAGCTGGGTGGCGTCCTCGACCTTGAAGACCTCGCTGGAGACGTCGTTCACGCCGATCATGGGGGTGACGGCGACGGCCTTCCAGGCGGCCGCGTCGGTCAGGCCGAGGACGCCCTTGATCTGGGCCTGGGTCGCGGTGGCGGCCTGGACGGCGTAGGTGCCCATGTCGGCGCTGTAGGCGGGCCCGTAGTCCATCGCCATGATGTTGACGGCGTCGACGCGGACCCCGTTCCGCTTCGCGTCGGCGAGCAGGTCCACGCCCGGCTGGGTGAGGCCCTCGGGCATGACGGGGAGGGTGAAGGAGACGTCCAGGCCCGGGTGGGACTTCTGGAGCTGGGCGATCGCCTGCGCGCGGCGGGTGTTGGCGGCGGTGTCGGGCAGGGCCGCGCCCTCGATGTCGAAGTCGACCTTGGTCAGCCCGTACTGGTCGACGACCTTGCCGTACGCGGCGGCGAGCGCCGAGGAGGTCGAGCAGTTCAGGGCCAGTTCGTGGCCCGCGGCGCCGCCGAAGGAGACGCGGACGTCACCGCCCCTGGCGCGCAGCGCGCCGATCTGGGCCGCGACCTTGTCGCCCGCCAGGTCGGTGACGCCGCCCCACAGCGGGGCGCAGGAGCCGCCGGAGGTGATGAAGGCGAGGGTGAACTCCTTGACGCCGGTGGCGTCGGCGGTGGAGAGCAGGTCGTACGCCGGGTAGAGCGAGGTGTCGACGTACGGGGCGAACGTGGCGGCCGTGGCGGGGGCGGGGTGCCCGTGGCGGTCGCGGTGGGGGTGGGGGTCGGCGCGGTGGTGGGCTTCGCGGTGGCCGTGGCGGTGGGCTTCGGGCTGGTGGTGGCCGTAGCGGTCGGGGCCGGCTTCGGGGTGGCCGTCGCGGTGGGCTGCTCGGTGGGACGGCCGCTGGGGGTGGGGCGGGGCCTCCGGCGGAGCAGACCGCCTTGTTGATGAGGCAGCCGGCCGGGTCGCCCGCCTGGCCGGCGGCGGAGGTGACGAAGCCGACGGTGACGGACTGGCCGGGCGCCAGCTGCCTGTTCCAGCTCGCGGGCCTCACGGTGACGTGCCTGCCGGAGACGGTGTGGTCGCCGTTCCAGAGGGAGCCGAGGGTGGTGCCGGCCGGGAGGTCGAACTCCAGGGTCCAGTCGGACTGGACGGCGGTCGTCGCGTTGGTGACGACGTACTGGCCGGTGTAGCCGCCGGTCCAGGAGCTGGTGCGGGTGTAGGCGGCTCCGACGCCCGCGGCCTGCGCGGTGCCGGAGAGCGCGAAGGCCGCGCCGCCGACGACGGCCGCCGCGACGAGCGCGCCGACGGCCTTGGTGCGGGTGCTCGTCCTGCGCCGGTGCGAACTGCTGCCCATCGCGTGCCTGCCTCTGGTGTGCCGGGGGTGGGGGTGGGGTGCGGCAGCACGCTAGCGGGCGGGAAACGGACAAATGCCCTGACGGGGGCCGGGGTTGGGATTCTTAGGCTCCGCTTAAGGGAGGCATCGGAACCAGGAAGGTTGGGGCGGTGCCTCACCCCTGCGGCGGCGGCCGCGACGCCCCCGCCCCGCTCCGGCCGGCTCCGCGTCCGTCGAGGCTGATCCAGATCCGTATCTCCGTGCCCCGAGGATCGAGTGGCCGATGCGGACGTCGCCGCCCGTCGACTCGGCCATGCGGCGCGCGATGTCGAGGCCGAGGCCGGTGGAGCCGGCGCGCCTGCTGCCCGCGCCCCGCGCGAGCGCGGCGGCGGGGTCGGCGATGCCGGGGCCCGCGTCGGAGACGAGGATGATGACGGCGTCGTCGCCGTTGTGGACGTCGAGGGAGAAGGCGGTGCCCTCGGGGTGTGCCGGAAGACGTTGCCGAGGAGGGCGTCGAGGGCGGCGACGAGCTCGGGGCGGGCGACGGGGATGCGGACCGGGCGTTCGACGCCCGCGACCCGCACGCGGCGGCCCTCGTCCTCGGCGAGCGCCGACCAGAAGTCCATCCGTTCGCGGACCACTTCGGCGGCGTCGCAGCCCGCGCCGGGCCCGGTCGCCTGGGTCTGCGGCTTCGCCTCGCGGGCGGTGCGGATGATGATGTCGACCTCGCGCTCCAGCTGCTCGACGGCCGCGCGGGTCTGCTCGGCGGCGGGACCCGAGCCGAGGGAGGCCGCGTTGAGCCGGAGCACGGTCAGCGGGGTGCGGAGCCGGTGGGAGAGGTCGGCGGCCAGTTCGCGTTCGTTGGCGAGCAGCTGGACGACCTGGTCGGCCATGGAGTTGAAGGCGACGGCGGCCGACTTCAGCTCGGGCGGCCCCTCCTCGGGGACGCGCGCGCCGAGCCTGCCCTCGCCGAGGTCGTGGGCGGCGCCCGCGAGCCGCTGCGCGGGCTGGACCATGCGGACGCCGAGGCGGTCGGCGACGGCGACGGAGCCGACGATCAGGGCGATGCCGACCCCGGCGAGGACGAGCCAGGCGGTGGCGACGCCGTTGCTGACCTCGCCCTCGGGGACGAAGAGCTCGACGACGGCGACCCGGCCGCTGCTGAGCGCCATGGGCTGGAGCAGCGCGAAGCCCCGGGGACCTCGGCGATGGAGGCGCGGCCCAGGGCCCGGGTGGCGGCGAGCGCCTCGGGATCGGCGCGCCGGGTGCCGATCTCCACGGCGGTCCCACCGGGTTCGGCGGCGGGCACGTGGACGGCGAGCCGTCCCTCGGCCCCGTCCTCGGTGGTGGCGACGGCCTTGTCGAGCTCGTCACGGTCGGTGGTGATCGCCAGGACGGGCGCGAGCCCGGCGGCCCGCCGTTCGGCGTTGGAGAAGGCCCGGTCGCGGGCCATCTCCTGACGACGAGCCCGAGGGGCACGGCGAAGGCGACGACGACCATGGCGGTGACGGCCAGCGACACCTTGACGAGCGCCCATCTCACGGCCGTGTCCCCGGTTCCCGCTCCCGGGGCGGCTCCAGCTTCACGCCCACCCCGCGCAGGGTGTGGAGGTAGCGGGGCCTGGCGGCCGTCTCGCCCAGTTTCCGCCGCAGCCACGACAGGTGGACGTCGATGGTCTGGTCGTCCCCGTACGACTGCTGCCAGACCTCGGCGAGCAGCTCCTTGCGCGGGACGACGACGCCGGGGCGCCCGGCGAGGAAGGCGAGCAGGTCGAACTCGCGCCGGGTCAGGTCGAGGGGCGTCCCGTCGAGCTCCGCCTGACGGCGCAGCGGGTCGACGGTGAGCCCGCCGACCCGGATGACCCGGGACGGCGGCGCCTCGCCCGCGGCGGCCCGGGACCGGCGCAGGACGGCCGCCATCCGGGCCGAGAGGTGCTCGACCGAGAAGGGCTTCACCAGGTAGTCGTCGGCGCCCGCGTGGAGGAGCCGTACGATCTCGGCCTCGTCGTCCCGGGCGGTCGCGATGATCACCGGGACGTCGGTGATCCCGCGCAGCATCTTGAGCGCCTCGGACCCGTCGAGATCCGGCAGACCGAGGTCCAGGATCACGACGTCGAAGCGGAAATGGGCGACCTCGCGCAGCGCCTCCAGAGCCGTGCCGACGCTCCGTACGGTGTGGGAGGCCTCGGAGAGCTGCCGGATGAGGGCGGAGCGCACGAACTGGTCGTCCTCGACCACGAGCACACTTGCCATGGGCGGCACCGTACGCCATCCGGGTGAGGCCGTGAGCCATGTCCACCCTCCGGTACGCACCCGCGCCGGTGGTGCACTATGTCCCGGTGCGAAGAGGACTCGTTCACGCCCTGGCCTGGTCGCTCGCCACCGGCGCGGCGGTCACCCTGTCCTGGTGGGGGTGCACACGGTGCTGTCCGGCACGGTGTACGACCCGCCGCTCGCCCTGCCGCTCCGGCGGGGCCCGCCGTCTCCTCGGCCGCGTCCGGCGACGATCCGCAGACCTCCTCAACCCTGAGCCCCGCGACCGCCCCGCCGTCCGCGCCGGCCACCCCGAAGTCCACGCCGGGCGAGGCCCGTACGACCCCGGCCGCCCCGCCCGCGACGCCCTCGCACCGCCCGAGCCCGCCGACAAGGACCCCGGCCACGCCACCGGACCCGGCCACGCCACCGGACCCGGGCGCGGACCCGGGTGCGGGCTCCGGCTCGGGCTCGGGCGTGAAGACCACCGTCGTGGACGGCGGCCGGGTCACCTTCGACCTCGGCGAGACCTCGGCCGAACTGGTCTCGGCGACGCCCGCGTCCGGCTGGCAGATGCAGGTGTGGAAGCAGTCGACCTGGATCCGGGTCACCTTCACCCGGGACGGCCGCGAACTGTCGGTGTTCTGCGTGTGGCACGACACCGCGCCCCGCGTGGAGATCGACGACCGGCAGACCTAGCCGGTCCTCAGCGGAAGACGGACGCCGGCGGTACGGGCGAGGGCTTGGCGCTCGCGTCGGTGACGGGCGCCGCCCCGCCGGCGAAGTCGGCGAGGGCCCGGCCGTGCTCCACGCGCCCCGGGTGCGGGTCGGTGGCGACGCGGCGGGTCAGTTCGGCCACCGGCAGCTCGCGGTCCGAGGCGAGCAGGACGGCGTTGCCGAAGCGGCGGCCGCGCAGGACCGTCGGGTCGGCGGTGAGGGCCAGTTCGGGGAAGACGGCGGCGGCGGTGGCGATCTGGCCTCGCAGATGGGCCAGCGGCGGGCCGTCGGCGAGGTTCGCCGCGTAGAAGCCGCCAGGCCGCAGCACCCGCCGCACCTCGGCGAGGAACTCGGTGCTGGTCAGATGGGCCGGGGTGCGGGCCCCGCTGAAGACGTCGGCGATGACGAGGTCGGCCCAGCCGTCCTGGACCTTGGCGAGGCCGGCGCGGGCGTCGGTGGAGCGGACCCGGACGCGGGCCCCGGCGTCGAGGGGCAGTTCGCGGCGGACCAGCTGGACCAGGCGGCCGTCGAGCTCCACGATCTGCTGGGTGGAGCGGGGCCGGGTCGCGGCGACGTACCGGGCGAGGGTGAAGGCGCCGCCGCCGAGGTGCACGACCTGGAGCGGCCGGTTCGGCGGGGCCGCGAGGTCGGCGATGTGGCCGAGGCGCCGCTGGTACTCGAAGGTGAGGCGGGCGGGGTCGTCGAGGTCGACGTGCGACTGCGGGGCGCCGTCGATGAGCAGCGTCCAGCCGCGCGGGCGCTCCCGGTCGGGTATGAGTTCGGCGAGCCCGCCGTCGACGGTCTCGACGACGGGGGCGGCGGCCGCCGCCCGGTCCTTCTGCTTGTTCCTGGCCACGGGCCCATTATCGAGCCACGGCCGGGGGCGGCTCAGTGGCAGCCGTCGGCCGCCTCGATCAGCCGGGCCGCCTCGCCCAGCGCCTCGCGCAGGACGGCGGGGTCGGTGACGGGGTCGGTGTCGCCCGGGGCAGCAGCCAGCCGGCCGGGCGGGGCCCGTCGCCCGCCGGTTCGGGGAGCTCCGGCAGCTCGGGAGGCGCAGGCCGCGCCCCGAGGTCCGCGTACAGGCGCTGCCCGGCACGTCCCAGGCGGCGGCGGTGCCCGGCGGCACCAGGAAGCCGAGGGTGTCGCAGGTCCCGTCGTGGACGACGGAGCCGACGGCGGGGCGGCGGCGCGGCGCAGGATGTCGACGGCCTCCAGGCCCTGGCGGACCGGGACGGTCACCAGGTCCCAGGCCCCGGCGGCTCCGGCGTCGGCGTCCGTGGCGGGCACGAGGCCCCTGGTCTCCGTGGCGGGCGCGAAGCCCCTGGTCTCCGTGGCAGGCGCGTGCCGCATGGCCGACTGCGAACCGATCTCCGACATGAGGACCCCTCCTCGCTACCAGAGGAGACACGTTCCGTCTCTCCCATACGGTTCAACGTCCGCGCGCGTCAACGGCTACGGCGGGATGCCGCCGCAAAGGATGGCAGTTCATGGCAGATCGCAGGCGAGATATCCGATTTGTAGCCAAACTCAGCGTGAGCAGTCCGTCACAGCAGGTACGTTCATGCCCGCCGGACACCCGGCAGCACCAGGAGAGGGCTCGGCCATGGCGATGTCACGGGCAGTTCCCAATCTCGCCTTCCGCCGGCTCCGCGGACAGCACTCGCCGGCGGAGTTCGCCGCGGCGGTCCGCCGGGCGGCACGGGAGATCGGCGAACAGGTCGCGTGCGACGCCCGCTACATCGGGCGTGTGGAGGCGGGCGAGATCCGCTGCCCCAACTACGCGTACGAGCGGGTCTTCCTGCACATGTTCCCCGGTCTGGGCCTCTCCGACCTGGGGTTCTCCGCGCGGGAGACGGTGCGCGGCCGGCGGCAGGCCGTCCCGGCCGGGACGGCGCCTCCCGCCGCCCCACCCTCCGGAACGATGAGGAGAGCGACGTGCTGCGTCGCGCATTCATGACGAGCGGCACCGCCACCCTGGCGGCCGCCTCGCTGGGACTCGGCGGCCCCGCCGTCGCGATCCCTCCCCGCGGCACCCACCGGATCGGCGAGGCCGAGGTGCGGGCCGTCGAGGACGCCGTGCGGCGGATCCGGCTGCTCGACGACCGGCACGGCGCCGACGGGCTCTACAAGGTGGCCGCCCAGCCGCTCCGCACCGCGTACGCGCTCCTGGACGCCGGCACCATGGCCCGCCGCTCCACCGAGGACCGGCTGCACGCGGGCGCGGGCGAGCTCTCCTCTCCGTCGGCTGGCTGGCCCACGACTCGGGCCGCCACGAGGACGCCCGCTCGCACTACGCGGAGGCGCTGGCCACCGCGCGCGTGGCGGGGAACGCGGCCCTGGAGGCGCACGCCTTCTGCAACACCTCGTTCCTGGCCCGGGACACCGGCCGCCACCGCGAGGCGGTGCGGGCGGCGCAGGCCGGGCTGCGGGCCGCGCAGCCGCTGGGCTCGGCCCGGCTGCTCTCGCTGCTCTCGCTGCGGGAGGCGGGCGCGTGGGCGGGGCTCGGCGACCGCTCCGCCTGCGAGCAGGCCCTCGGCCGCGCGCACGCCCACTTCGACCGGGGCCCGTCCGAGAACGACCCCGAGTGGATGTCCTTCTTCGGCGAGCCGGAGCGGGAGGCCCTGGAGGCCGGGTGCTGGTCGGCGCTCGGCGAGTGGGGCCGCGCGGCCCGCCACGCCCACCGGGCCGCCGTCCTGCAGAACCCCACTTCGCCCGGAACCTCGCGCTCTACCGGGCCCACCTCGCCAAGGCCCTGGCGCACGCCGGCCGTCCGGACGAGGCGGCGGCGGAGGCGCGGCGCGTCACGGACTCCCTCGACGGCATCGCCTCGGCCCGCGTCCGCGGCCTGCTCACGGAGACGGGCCGGGCCCTGGCCGGCAGGTCCTGAGGGGCCTACCCTCCAGGTGCCCGGTGTCGTTCCAGCGTTCGAGCGCCGGGGCGTCGTAGGCCCAGCCGAGGACCGAGAGGCTCGTCGGGTCGAGGCGGATGCGGGAGGCGAAGGAGACGTCCTCGCCGAGCCAGCGCGCGCCGATCGAGCGCAGGATGTGCCCGTGGGCGAAGACCAGGACGTCGCGGTCGGCGGAGCGGGCCCACTCCACGATCGCGTCGGCGCGGTCCGACAGCTCCGCGAGGGTCTCGCCCTCCGGGACGCCGTCGCGCCAGATGAACCAGCCCGGCTGGATCTTCTTGATCTCGGGCGGGGTGAGCCCTCGTACGCCCCGTAGTCCCACTCCATCAGCGCGTCCCAGGGCTCGGCCCGGTCCCCGAAGCCCGCGAGCTCGCAGGTCTCGGCCGCCCGGACGAGCGGGCTGGTGCGCACCTCGACGTCGGGCAGGCCCTGCCAGGGCCGCGGTGCAGGCGCTCGCCGAGCAGCTTCGCGCCGCGCCGCCCCTCGTCGAGCAGGGGTATGTCGGTCCTGCCGGTGTGCCGGCCGGAAAGTGACCACTCGGTCTGGCCGTGCCGGGCGAGCAGGATGCGCGGTGCCATGGGTGGGACGCTCCAGGGGGTTCACGGGTACGGATGCCTCTCCCATCATCGCCGACCTGAATTCGGGGTGACCTCCGGGCAACCCCCGGGCGCCCTCCGGCGTCCTCCCCCGAGGCGATCACCGACCGGGGGGACCATGCCGATGCGGAAACCACGCTGGTGGGCGGAGCTGTCACTGATCGCCGTCGTGTACGCGGCCTACTCGGGCGGCCGGATCCTGGTGAAGGGCGACGAGGCCGCGGCCGTGGGGCACGGGCTCGGGATCCTGCGGTTCGAGGAGGGGCTCGGGATCGATGCCGAGCATCCGCTGAACCGGCTGTTCACGGACGTCCCCGCGCTGGGGGTCCCGGCGGACTTCGCGTACGCCTCGCTGCACTACCTGGTGACCCCGGCGGTCCTGGTGTGGCTCTTCCGGCGCCGCCCCGCCCACTACCGGGCCGCCCGCGCCTGGCTGATGACGTCCACCCTGCTGGGGCTCGTCGGCTTCACGCTGCTGCCGACCGCCCCGCCCCGGCTGCTCGGCGCGGCGCACGGCTTCACGGACACGATGGCGCACTTCAGCGCGTACGGCTGGTGGGGCGGGGAGGCGAGCGCGCCGCGCGGTCTCGGCGGGATGACGAACCAGTACGCGGCGATGCCCAGCCTGCACGTCGGCTGGGCGCTGTGGTGCGGGGTGATGCTGTGGCGGTACGGGCGGACACCGCTCACGAAGGCCATCGGACTGGCGTATCCGCTGGTCACCACAGTGGTCGTGATGGGGACGGCCAATCACTATCTGCTCGACGCGGTCGCCGGGGCGGCCGTGATGGGCGCCGGTCTGCTGCTCGCCCCGCACGCGCTGCGGCTCGTCGACCGGCTGCGCGGGACGGCGGAAGCGCCCCCGGTTGTCAGTGGCGGATGCGAGACTTCGGCGGGTGAGCGCATCCCCGGACAGCGGTCTGTCCGCACCACGGCCGACGACAAGCAGGCATCTGCTCGCTGAGCTGCGCGGACCGGGCGTCGTACCGCGTCCGCTGGACGCCCGCGCCCTCGCCGCGCTGGCCGCCAACCCCGGCTGCCGGCGGCGGGCCGTCCTCGACGGCGCCGGAGTCGACAAGTCGGCGCTGGCCGCGAAGCTCGGCTCGCCCGCGCCCTTCGGACAGTCGCAGTTCGCGATCGTCCGGGGCAACTCCTTCGAGGCGAAGGTCAAGGCGGACGGCGGCCGCGAACTGCTGCGCCTGATCGGCGTGGAGGAGCCGGGCGAGGTGTCCGTGCCGGACCTGGCGGCGGCCGGGCCCGAAGGCCGGGTGGCGCGCACCGCGCTCGCGCTGCGGGAGGCGACGGCGGCCGGGACGTGGGCGCTGCTCGACCATCCGCTGCTCGCCCTGGAGGTCGCGGGCTCCCCGTCCACCTGGAGCCGGACGCGGTGGTCGTGCACCCCGACGGCGGGTGGACGGTCGTGGAGATCAAGTCGTTCCCGATGATCGACGGTTCGGCCGACGCGGCGAAGGTGGGCGCCGCGGCCCGCCAGGCCGCCGTGTACGTGCTCGCCCTGGAGCGGGTGGCGGCGCGCACCGAGGGCGCGCGGGTCGCGCAGTCGGTGCTCCTCGTCTGCCCGAAGGACTTCTCGAACGTGCCGGCGGCCTCGGTGGTCGACGTGCGCAAGCAGCGGTCGGTGACCCGGCGTCAGCTGGCCCGCCTCACCCGGATCGACGAGATCGCCGGGGCGCTGCCGGAGGGCGTCAGCTTCGACGTGACGCAGCGGACGGCGGAGGAGCTGACGGCCGCCGTGGAGTGCGTCCCCCACCAGTACGCGCCGGAGTGCCTGGCCGCCTGCGAGCTGGCCTTCCACTGCCGCTCGCGCGCCCGTGAGGCGGGCGCGGTGGAGACCCTGGGCCGTTCGGTGCGGGGCGAGCTGGGCGGCCTGACGACGGTCGGCGCGGTCCTGGCGGCGGCGCGCGGCGAGGAGGGCGACCCGGAGGACCCGGCGGTGGCGGCGCTGCGGCGGGCGCGGGCGCTGCGGGACGAGGCCCTCGCGGGGGTGGCGGCATGTCGCTGATCTCCACGCTCGCCCGGATGGAGGCCGTCGAGTCGGGCCGGGCGCAGCCGCTCGCGACCGTCCGGCACCGGCGTCTTTCCGCACGGCCGCTGGTCCTCGTGCCGCTGACGACCGCCGGTGAGGCGGGCGCCCCGCTGGGCGCGCTCGTCGGCACCGACCCGGAGGAGCCGCGGCTGCTCGTGGTGTCGCAGCCCCGGGACCGTGACCTGCGGTTCGCGTTCCTCGCCGATCTGGCCGAGGAGATCCTGCCGTACGTCGACTCGTTCACGGACGTCGTCGAGACGGCCGAGAGGAGCGAGGTCGACCCGGAGACCGGCAAGAAGGTGAAGGTCGAGGTCGAGCTGTGCGCGGACGCGCCGCAGCTGATCGTGCCGAGCCGGGCGGGCATCGAGTACGTCCGGCTGCTCGGGCGGTCCACGCGGTTCCGGCGGACGGCCGAGCAGGACCCGGAGACGCCGTTCCCCGCGCCGCCGCGGGTGCCGCTGCTCGGGCGCTGGCTGACGCACTTCGGCGAGCGGGCCCGGGTGCCCGGCTCCTCGCTGCTCCTCGCGGCGACCGACCTCCTCAACCGGCACTGGGCGACCGGCCAGTCCTCCCTGGAGGACCAGCACCTGGGCGCGCTGCTCGCCTGGATCGACCCGTGCGACGGGGAGCCGGGCGCGGAGGGGCGCTGCGGGCCGAGGTGGGCCGGGACGCCCAGGGCCAGTTGCTGTGCCCGCCGGCCGGTCCGGCCACCGACCCGGCCTTCGACAACAAGCTCCTGGCGCCCGCGATCGAGCGGTACGACAAGGCCCGGCAGGCGCTCGGCGCGGCCGAGGACGGCGAGGCGGCCGACGCGGGCCTCGGCGCGCTGCACGCGGCCGAGCGGGAGCTGCGCCGCTCGTCGTGTCGCAGCTGAAGCCGACGTGGGAGGCGACCTGGCGGGCGATCGGGCTGCTGCGGGAGCTGCCGGAGGGCGCCAGGGTCGAGGACCGCTGGACCCGGGACCGCTGGTCCTTCACCGGTCACCGGGACCGGGTCGCGGCCGGGGAGCCGCCGCAGCCGCGCCGGGACGACGCGGTGACGGCGGCGCAGAAGCTCGCCGCCCGCGAGCAGGCGCAGGGCCAGCTGGAGGCGCACGAGGCCCTCGACGACCCGCTGGTGATGGCGGGGCGGCGGCTGGCGGGCGAGGCGTTCGCCGCCGAGGTGGTCGAGGTGACGATGGCGTGGACGGAGTCGAAGCGGCCCGCGCCGCGCCCGCTCGTCGCCGTGCGCACGGACGACCGGCCGCACCTGGGCGAGAAGACGAAGGTGTACCGCTCGCTCGACGGCAGGCCGCAGACGGCCGAGTTCGTGCGGTACGAGGAGGACGGCTCGCTGCTCCTGCGGATCCTGGACCGGATGGGACGCTCCAAGGAGCCCGCGGAGGGTTCGGTGCCGGAGAAGGGCGAGCGGATCTCCTGGACCCTGTTCGAGCACGACCAGCGGGTCGGGCCGAAGCTGCCCGACCCGGAGGAGACGCCCTGGACGCACGGCGGCCCGCCCCGGACGGACGCCGTGGAACTGCCCGACGCCGTGACCCCGGAGGACGTGCTGTGACCGTGCTCGACGCCGTGACCCGCCAGGATCTGCCGTGACCCTGTTCGACGCCGTGACCCGCCAGGATCTGCCGTGACCCTGTTCGACGCCGTGACCCGCGAGGACCTGCCGTGACCCTGTTCGACCCGTCCGCCGAGGCCGCCCGCGCGACCGACGCCATCCTCGCGGACACCCTGCGCGGCACCGCGCGCGGTGTCGTCGTGAACTCCCGCCGGGGGCGGGAAGTCGACGCTGGTGGTCCGGGCCGCGCTCGAACTGGCCGCCGCCGGGCGGCCCCTGATGGTGGTGGCCCAGACGAACGCGCAGGTGGACGATCTGGTGCTGCGGCTCGCCGAGAAGGAGCCCGAGCTGGAGGTGGGCCGGCTGCACTCCAGCGACTCCGATCCGTACGACAAGGCGCTCGACGACCTGGCCAACGTACGGAAGTCGGCGAAGGCGGCCGAGCTGGCCGGGCTGCCGGTCGTGCTGTCCACGGCGGCCAAGTGGGGGCACGTGAAGAACGTGGAGCCGTGGGCGCACGCGATCGTCGACGAGGCGTACCAGATGCGCTCGGACGCGCTGCTCGCGGTGGCGGGGCTCTTCGAGCGGGCGCTGTTCGTGGGCGATCCGGGGCAGCTGGACCCGTTCTCGGTGGTGGGCGCGGAGCAGTGGGCGGGGCTGTCGTACGACCCGTCGGCGTCCGCCGTCTCCACCCTGCTGGCGCACAACCCGGAGCTGCCGCAGCACCGGCTGCCGGTCTCCTGGCGGCTGCCCGCCTCGGCGGCACCGCTGGTGTCGGACGCGTTCTACCCGTACACGCCGTTCCGCAGCGGCACGGGCCCTGGGACCGGAAGCTGTCCTTCGGCACCGCCTCGGACGGCTCGGCCGCGGACCGGGTCCTCGACGAGGCGGCCGAGTCCGGCTGGGGCCTGCTCGAACTCCCGGCCCGGCACACCCGCGCACCGATCCCGAGGCGGTCGGGGCGATCGCCCTGGTCGTGCGCCGGCTCCTGGACCGGGGCGGCGCGGCGGTCTCGGAGCGCTCGGAGACCCCGGCCCCGGTCACCCCGGACCGGATCGCCGTCGGCACCGCCCACCGCGACCAGGCGGCGGCGGTACGGGCGGCGCTCGCGGACCTGGGCGTGACGGGCGTGACGGTGGACACCGCGAACCGGCTCCAGGGCCGCGAGTACGACGTGACGGTCGTCCTCCACCCCCTCTCGGGCCGTCCGGACGCCACCGCCTTCCACCTGGAGACGGGCCGCCTGTGCGTGCTGGCCTCCCGGCACCGGCACGCGTGCGTCGTGGTGTGCCGCGCGGGCGTGGCGGAGCTCCTCGACGAGCACCCGTCGGCGGATCCGGTGCGGCTGGGGGTCGCGGTGTCGTTCCCGGACGGCTGGGAGGCGAACCACGCGGTCCTCTCCCACCTGGAGGAACACCGGGTGTCCTGGACGCCCTGAGGCGGGCACGGGGGGCGTGCGGGGAAGGGTTCGCGCTCTTGCGGGGCGCGGGAGAATGGAAGGTGGCCCGGGAGTCCGGGCCGTGCCTGTGCGAGGAGGAGAAGGACGATGGCGGAACCCGAGGAGCGGAGCGCACAGCGGCGGCTGCGGCCGGCACCGCTGATCTTCGAGCCTGCCGAGGCGACCGCCGATCCGGAGCACTTCTTCGACCTGGAGTCGATAGAGGATCCGCGCGAGCTGCTGTCCCGGGCGACGGAGCTGACGCTCGCCTTCCGGGCGGCGACGGACCGGGCGACCGAGTTCCAGGCGATCGCGGCCGCGCAGCTGGCCGACCCGAAGCGGTTCGACCGGCTGACGCCGGCGGACGTCGCCGAGCGGGCGGAGTGGACCGAGGACTACGCCCGGAAGATGATCGAGTTCGGCCGTGACCTGATCCGGACGAACGGGCGTCCGCCGGAGGACTGAGCCCGCCCGCGCCGCCCCGTGCCGGCGCTCGGCCCGGAGGCGTACACCTGACCGAAAAGCCCCCCTGGCATATGCCGAGGGGGCACGATACTCCTCGCGCACCCCTCCTGTCCGGGATTCCGTGAACCCTCGGCAATCATCTCGTGACGCCCGGTAGACCTGGACGCATGACGACCTGGCTGCGCGACGAGACCCGGCACGACATCTTCCGGTTCCTCCGGGAGGGCGACGAGGGGCGGCACCAGACGGCCCGGGTGACCGCCGACAGGGCCGCCTGGCTCGCCTCGGCCGCCGGGGCCGCACGGGCGCCGCGCTGACCCGCTGGGAGTCCCGGCCGGCCTCTCCGGCGGCGCTGCCCTGCGGGACCGTCTTCGACGTCGTGAACGTGGACCCGGTCTTCGGCCGCCGGATGCTGGACCGGCTGTGGGAGGAGGGCCCGGGTTCGGGGCCCGTGGCGACGCACCGGGGCCGGATGATGCTGTTCGCCGCGCCGGGGACGGCCCAGCGGCTGCCCGCCCTGCTCGACTGGGAGGAATGGGGCGACGCCGTCCCCGGCCGCTCTGTCACGGGCTCGGGGACGCGGTGACCGTGCCGGCGCTGGTGCCCTCGGACTCCGCCGGGCCCCGCTGGCTGGTCGCCCCGGACACTTCGCACCCGTGGCTGCCCGGCCCCGAGGTCATGCTCTGGGCCTGTGTGCGGGCGGTCCGGACGGCTTCCGCCGCCGACGTGCGGGTATCGATTTTTCCTCCCGCCGATCCGGATGCTAATGTCTACGACGTCAGCAGGCGCCGCTAGCTCAGTTGGTTAGAGCAGCTGACTCTTAATCAGCGGGTCCGGGGTTCGAGTCCCTGGCGGCGCACAGACAGGGGAAGCCCCTCGCGAAAGCGAGGGGCTTCCTTGTTTTCCCGGGTTTTCGCGGGTTTTCCCGGCGTTTTCCCGGCCGGTGCTCCCGGTCACCTCCTGCCGGGCGGGGTGATCTTCACGGTCCAGGCGCCCGACCGGGTGCGCTCCACGACCTCCACCCGTACGCCCGTCCCGGGCACGGTCAGGGTCTCGCCCTCCTCCAGGGGGCGTCCGCGAGCGGCGGGTAGACGGAGCGCTCGACGCAGGCCTCGGTGTCCGGGTGCGCGTCCACGACCTCGACCGGACCCTCGCCGGAGGCCGCGCCGTTGCGGACCCGGTAGACGAGCACGCCCTCGGCGCAGGTGTCGGCGTCGTTCCCGGCGCCGCTGCGGGCCTCGATCGCCAGGACGCTGTCGGGGCCGGTGCGGACGACGGCGAGCCGGGTGCCGAGGGCGCCGCCGGGTCCGGGCGGGGCGTCGACCGGCTCCAGGGTGGCGAGGCGGGGGGCGGAGCCCCGGACGCAGGTCACCTGGGCGCTGGAGAGCCAGCCGAGCTTCCACTTGTGCCAGGCGAAGAGGTCCGGGGAGAGCCCGAACTGACTGCCCATGACGTCCCAGTCGCCCACATGGGTGTCCCAGTCGCCCTTGCCGTCCGCCGGGCGGTGGTAGAGGTCGGGCAGGTCGAAGACGTGGCCGGTCTCGTGGGCGAGGACGTTGCGGTCGGGCGGGTGCCGCTCGAAGACGGTGACGACGCGCTTGATCTCGGTGCCGTCGGCCTCCAGCGGACGTTCGAGGTTGACGACCTTGGTCGCGTCGGAGTCCACGCCGGGCGCGTCCGGGTCGGCGACCAGGTAGACGACGTCGTACCGCGAGAAGTCGACGTCCTTGTCGGCGGCGGCGACCGCGTCGCGGAGGTAGGCGGCCCGCTTCCCGGCGTCCCAGTCGCGCCGTATGTCGTACGCGCCGGACTCGTGCGGCATCGGGGTCCAGACCGAGCGGGCGTGCGGGCGGAGGGCGAAGCGCCCGTAGGAGGCGCGGTCGAAGAACTCGCTGGTGGCGGGGAAGTGGTCGGCGGTGAGCTCGGCCGGCGTGGTGAGCGGCGCGGAGTCCGGGAAGGACAGGAAGATCATGACCGCGTCGAGGGGCCGGTTCGGGCGCGTGTAGGACCCGTTCCAGGTGTCGAGGCCGAGCGAGTGGTGGGCGGCGGTGCGGGGCAGGGCGCAGGAACCGCCCGGGGACGCGCCGACGGCGGGGCCGGCGACGAGCCCGGTGGCGGCCAGGGCGGCGAGCGAGGTGAAGGCCGCCGCGCCGGCACGCAGCCGTGGGCGGTCCACTCCCCGGGTGGCTGCTGAGCCCTCACGTGGACCTCCGTATCGGGAATGCGGGACACCCCACCCACCTTGTGGTGGTTCGCGGTGTTTCGCATGTTTCCGCTGCCCCGGTCGGGTGAGGGCGCGCCATGGGGTCGACGCGACACGGGCGCGCTTCAGCTCACGGAAAGTCACATTCGGTCACGTCCTCAACGGCTCGCGTCAGACCCGCGCAGAAACGATCGGGCGCGCCGCCCCGGCGGGCGGCCCCACAGCACCGGGGCCCGCCCGGAGACCCCTCGGAGCTGGAACGCTCCCCCGCCTGGCTCTATGATCGGCTCACTCTTCCTTGGCCGACCGTCCCGACCACATGTGACCGGCCCGACTGCACACGGGAGCGAGCGGTGAGCGGAACCCCGAAGGACCGGTGCACCCAGAGCCGGTGGAGACACGCGCGGCCGAGTCCGCACTCACGGAGCGTCACCTCGCGCGCCGGGCGGCCGAACTCCGCGACTACCGGGCCGCCTTCCGCGTCGCCCAGCTCGCCATGGCCGTCGTCGACGAGGACGGCGTCGTCGTCGCCGCCAACGAGTCCTTCGGCACCCTGCTCGGCACCGAGCCCGCGGCGCTCCGCGAGCAGGCCGCCGCCGACCTCGTCGACCTCGCCTCCGACGGGCGCACCTGGCACGCCTACCGCGAGGTGCTCGGCGGCCGCCGCTCCCGCTTCCGCTGCACCCGCCGCCTCAAGCACGCCGACGGCCGCTCGCTGTGGGCCGAGGTCACCGTCGCCCCGGTGCCCGACAGCCGGCGCGTCCTGCTCTCGATCACGGACATCAGCGACCGGCGCGAGCTCCACGCGCGGCTGCGCCACCTCCAGATGCACGATCCGGTGACCCGGCTGCCCAACCGCGCGCTGTTCTTCGAGCGGCTCCAGGCGGCCCTGGAGTCCGCGGCCCAGGACTCCGTCGCGGGCGCCGGGACCGGCGGCCGGTCACACGAATCGCACGAGTCATACGAGTCGTACGGCTATGGCAGAACAGGGCGGATCGGCCTCTGCTACCTCGACCTCGACGGCTTCAAGGCGGTCAACGACACCCTCGGCCACCGGGTCGGCGACCGGCTCCTGGCCGCCGTCGCCACGCGCCTCACGGAGTGCGCGGACCGCGAGGGCTACACCCGTAACAGCGGCCACCTCGTGGCGCGGCTCGGCGGCGACGAGTTCGCGATCCTCGTCGAGGACTCCACCGGCACGGAACAACTGGCGGACCTGGCGCGGGCGGTGCTCGACGCGCTCCACCGCCCCTTCGACCTGGGCGGCCAGCGGCTCTCCGTCTCCGCCTCGATCGGCGTGGTCGAGCGCGTCGGGATCGGGACGACGCCGACCGCCCTCATGCAGGCCGCGGACACCACGCTGTACTGGGCGAAGGCGGACGGCAAGGCCCGCTGGACGCTCTTCGACCCCGAGCGCAACGCCCACCGGATGACCCTGCAGGCGCTCTCCTCCACCCTGCGGCCGGCCGTGGAGCGCGGGGAGTTCGCCCTGGAGTACCAGCCGCTCGTGGACCTGGCCGACGGGGCGGTGCGCGGGGTGGAGGCGCTGGTGCGCTGGAACCACCCGCAGTTCGGCTCGCTCTCGCCGAATCGGTTCATCGGCATCGCCGAGGAGGACGGCTCCATCGTGGAGCTGGGCCGGTGGGTGCTCGACACCGCCTGCCGCCAGGCCCGGCAGTGGCAGAAGGACCATCCGCGCGAGCGCCCGATCTTCGTCAGCGTGAACGTGGCGGTCCGTCAGGTCTGGGACTCCGACCTCGTCGCGGACGTGGCCGGCATCCTCGCGGAGACCGGTCTCGCGCCGCACCTGCTCCAGCTGGAGCTGACCGAGTCCGCCGTGATGGGCTCGAACGGCCGGCCGCTCCAGGCGCTCCAGGCGCTGAGCGACATGGGGGTGCGGATCGCCATCGACGACTTCGGCACCGGCTATTCGAACCTCGCCTATCTGAGCCGGCTGCCGGTCTCCGTGCTCAAGCTGGACGGCTCCTTCGTCCGCGGCTTCCAGGACGAGGAGCACGCCAACCCGGCGGACGAGCTGATCGTGGAGGCGCTCGTGCACCTCGCGCACCGGCTGGGCCTCACCGTGACCGCCGAGTGCGTCGAGACGGCCGGGCAGGCCAGCAGGCTGCGCCGGATCGGCTGCGACACCGGGCAGGGCTGGCTGTACTCGCGGGCGGTGGCCCCGGACCGCATCGCCGAGCTGATCGGCACGGAGCCGCTGCCCGTGTAGGGCGCGCGGGCATGGAACTGCCCCCGGCCGGAGGGACATTCCGGGCGGGGGCAGTGGTTCATGCGGGTTTCAGCGGGGGATCAGCAGGCGCCGAGGTCCTGCCAGACGCCCCACTCGCCGGTGCTGCCGGGCGCCTCGTTCTGCGTCCACCACTTGGCCTTCCAGTTGTGGCCGTTGTAGGAGACGGTCTGGCCACCGGTGTAGACGGTGCCGGCCACGTACGCCGGGGCGGTGCAGCCGGTGGGCGGCGTCGTCGGAGGCGTGGTGGGAGGCGTGGTCGGCGGGGTCGTGGGCGGGGTGGTCGGGGGCGTGGTCGGCGGGGTGGTGGGAGGCGTGGTCGGGGACGTCGGGGACGAGCCGACCGCCGTCACGATGTCCTTGAAGAGGGTCGCGTTGGCGTCGAGGCCGAGCAGCGAGTACATCATCGCGCCGGCGAGGCCGCGCTGGTGGGCGTAGTCGGCGCGGGCCTGGATGGTGCGCTTGTCCAGGCCGGTGAAGAACTCGCCGTCCTTGTAGAAGTACGCGGACTTGGCCTGGTCGTCCCAGAAGGTGGTGGCCGCGTTGTCGACGATGCCGCCGAGCTCCTTGTAGTACGCGATGCCGGCCGCCTGGCTCAGCGGGCGGGCGCCGGAGCCGCCGGTGGCGGTCTGGGCGAGGCCGTTGGTGGTGCCGGCGGGGACGCCCTTCCAGCCGCGGTAGTAGAACTCGTAGCCGAGGGTCAGCTTGTTCGCCGGGAAGCCGCCGGTGATGCCGTAGGCGGGCTTGCCGTCGATCCAGGAGTCGATGGCGTTGGCGATCGAGTACTTCTCGGTGCCCGGCTTGATGACGTCGGTCGGGTCGTTCGTCCCGGAGTACAGCGGGGACTGGTGGTACGTCGGCCCGTCGCCGTCCCAGGCGCCGTGCATGTCGTACGTCATGATGTTCGCGTAGTCGAGGTACGCGCCGATCTTGTCCGTCTCGATGTTCTTGATCTTGTCCTGGCCGGCCGGGAGCGCGGCGGTCAGGAGGTACTTCTTGCCGCCGTGGGCCGCGCCGTACTCGTCGAGCTGCTTGCGGAACTCGGCGAGGAGGAGGGTGAAGTTCTGCTTGTCCTCGGGGGCGTAGTGGTTGCCGAGGTGGCCGTCGGCCGAGCCGGGGTACTCCCAGTCGATGTCGATGCCGTCGAAGACGCCGGCGGCGGAGCCGGCGCCGCCGAAGCCGCCCTCGACGGGCAGGTCGCCCTGGATGTACTGCTTGACGCAGGAGGCGACGAACTTCTTGCGGCTGGCGTCGGTCTTGGCCGCGTCCGAGAAGTACTTGGAGTAGGTCCAGCCGCCGATCGAGATGTTGATCTTCAGCTTGGGGTTCTTCGCCTTCAGTTTCTTGAACTGGTTGAAGACGCCCACGATCGGCTGGTCCCACTTGTCGGCGACGCCGTCGACGCTGTCCGCCGCCGAGAAGGACTTCTGGTAGTCGGCGTACGAGTCGCCGGCGCCGTCACCCGCGTTGGGGTTGTTGTCGTCGCCCGCCGCCTTGTTCGCCTCGAAACAGGTGAGGTCGGTGGGGTGGATGTTGCCGAACGAGTAGTTGATGACGTCCAGGTTGGCCGCGATCCCCCGCTCGTCGAGGTGCTTGGGGTAGAAGGCGTTCCCGTAGACGCTCCACTGGTCGTAGTACGCGATCTTGACTCCGCCCGTGGAGGGGGCGGCGGCGGTCTCGGCCGCCTGGGCGGAACCGAGGCCTGCCGTGGCGGCGAGGGCGCCGGCGGCGAGGGCCGAGCTGAGAAGCGCGGCGATCAAGGGCTTACGGGGGTGCACGTGCTGCCTCCGAGTGGGGGTGGCGGTACGGAAGTTGGAGCAGTGATATCCGCCGCATGAACAGCGCGTCAATGGTCTGAACCAGATTGAGGACTAGACCAATTTGCCGATGAAAGCCCTTGTCAGAGCCGTGCAGCACAAAACGGAACCGCCCGCCACCATCGGTGACGAGCGGTTTAAGGTTTCTTTAGGGCGGGATCGTGGTTCGTTCGGGAGTGAACCAACCGGCCCCCGGATTCCACGGATTCACGCCTCGGGAAGCTCCGGGAGCCCGTACGCGTCGGCGATCAGCTCGTAGCTCCGCACCCGCTCCGCGCCGCCGTGTCCGTTGGCCGTGATCATCAGCTCGTCCGCGCCCGTCCGCTTCCGCAGGTCGTCCAGGCCCGTGCGGACCTCGTCCGGGGTGCCGTACACGAGGTTCGCGAGCCAGCCGTCCACGAACTCCCGCTCGGCCGGGCTGAACCCGTACGCCTCCGCCTCCTCCGGCGTCGGCACCAGACCGGGCCGGCCGGTGCGCAGCCGCAGCATCGCGAGCGCGCCCGCGAGGACCTGGCGGCGGGCCCGCGCCGCCTCCTCGGCGGCGAAGGCCGAGACGCCGATCATCGCGTACGGGGCGTCGAGGACCTCCGAGGGCCGGAAGGAGTCCCGGTAGAGGTCGAGCGCCGGGATCGTGTTCCTGGCCGAGAAGTGGTGGGCGAAGGCGAAGGGCAGCCCGAGCAGCCCCGCGAGGCGGGCGCTGAAGCCGGAGGAGCCGAGCAGCCAGATCGGCGGGCGCCCCTTCGGGCCCTGCACCGGCCCCGGCACGGCGTGGATCCGGGCGTACGGGTGCCCGTCCGGGAAGTCGTCGTCCAGGAACCGGGTCAGCTCGGCCAGCTGCTCGGGAAGTCGTCCGCGCCCTCGTTCAGCGTGTCGGTGCGGCGCAGGGCGGCGGCCGTGGCCCCGTCGGTGCCGGGGGCGCGGCCGAGGCCGAGGTCGATCCGGCCCGGGGCGAAGGCCTCCAGGGTGCCGAACTGCTCGGCGACGACGAGCGGGGCGTGGTTGGGCAGCATGACGCCGCCCGAGCCGAGCCGGATGCGGCGGGTGTGCGCCGCGAGGTGGGAGAGGATCACGGCCGGGGAGGAGGAGGCGACCCCGGGCATGGAGTGGTGCTCGGCCACCCAGTGCCGGTGGAAGCCGCGCCGCTCGGCGAGCCGGCTCAGCTCGACGCTGGTGGCGAGCGCCTCGGTCGCGGTCCGCCCGCTGCCGACCGTCACCAGGTCCAGCACGGACAGCGGTACGGGCGCGGTGCCCCGCGCCTCTCCTCGAATAGCGTCGGTCACCGTCGGGACCCTTCTCGGCACGCGTACAGATACATCAGGAGCACAACAGGAGGGTGTCTCCGCTTATTCCACCCGCCCGCGCGGCGGATTTTTCTCCCCCCCGGCCACTGGCCGAACACCGACGTCCGCGCCCCGGCGCACGCCCCTGACCTGAGGCTCCGCGCACCACCCATGACATGGGCATATGCCAGAGTGGCGAAGCCCAGTCCAGGGGCCGGGTCCGCCGCATCATTCTCGCCAACAGCCGCCCCTCAAAGGGCCCTTGGCGGCTATCGTGGGACGAAAGCTAGCGGTCACAACCTGGTAGGGGGAAACCGTGGCGCTGAAGCCCGAGCCCACCGCGCCGTTCCACTCGGTGCAATACGCCCTGCGCGTCCTCGAGACGGTCTCGCGGCACGGTGGCGGAGTGACGGACGTCCAGATCGCGCGCGAGTCCGGCCTGCCCGTCGCCCACCTGTCCTCGCTGCTCCTCATGCTCCGCCGCGAGGGGTACGTGGAGCAGGTCGCCGACGGCGCGTACGTGATCGGGGACTCCCTCGTCCTCCTCGGCTCCGGCCAGACCCGCAGCGAGGCCCTGCAGGCCAAGCTCCAGGAGACCCTGACCGAGCTCCGCGACTCCGTCGGCGCGGCGGTCTACATCAGCCGGTACATCGACGGCGAGGTGAAGATCACCCAGTTCGCCGACGGCCCGCGCACGCCCCGGGTCAACGAGTGGGTGGACTTCCGCTCGGCGGCGCACGCCAGCGCGGTCGGCAAGTGCCTGCTCACCCAGCTCGACACGAACGGCCGCCGGGACCACCTCTCGCGGCACAAGATCGCCCGGCTGACCTCCCGGACGATCACCAACGAGCGGCTGCTCTTCTCCAAGCTCGACAGCCAGCCGGCCACCGTGCCCGTGCTCGACCTCCAGGAGTACGCGGTGGGCACGGTCTGCGCGGCCGTCCCGCTGACGGCGGGCTCGGCCGTGGGCTGCCTGGCGCTCTCCCTGCCGATCGAGCACGCCCACCGGCTGCGCGCGGCGGCCGACACGCTGAACCGCAGGGCCGCTCCGGTGGTGCTTTCGCTGGCGATCTGAGGGCGCGGACCGGGCCGGTCCCGCGGGGTGGTCAGGAGCACCCCTCGGGACCAGGTAGTATTTTCTCTGTCAGCAGGCGCCGCTAGCTCAGTTGGTTAGAGCAGCTGACTCTTAATCAGCGGGTCCGGGGTTCGAGTCCCTGGCGGCGCACAGACAGGGAAGGCCCCTCACTTCGGTGAGGGGCCTTCTCGTATGCCCGGAGGTCACGCCCTCAGGTACGTCAGGACGGCCAGGACCCGGCGGTGGGTGTCCTCCGCCGGGGGCAGGTCCAGCTTCGCCAGGATGTTGCCGATGTGCTTGCCGACGGCGGCCTCGGTCACCACGAGGCGGCGGGCGATCGCCCCGTTGGAGCGGCCCTCCGCGACCAGGCCGAGGACCTCGCGCTCGCGCGGGGTCAGCGCCTCCAGGGGGTCCCGGTGCCGGCGGAGCAGCTGCCGCACGACCTCCGGGTCGACGACCGTGCCGCCGTCCGCGACCCGGACCAGGGCGTCCGCGAACTCCTCCACCTGCCCGACCCGGTCCTTGAGCAGGTACCCCACGCCGGTGCCGTCGCCCGCGTCGAGGAGATCGGCGGCGTAGCTGCGCTGCACGTACTGGCTGAGGACGAGGACCGGCAGGGCGGGCCGCTCGGCGCGGAGCGCGACCGCCGCGCGCAGGCCCTCGTCCTGGAAGCCGGGCGGCATCCGGACGTCGGTCACGACGATGTCGGGCCCGTGGGCGGCGACCGCCCCGCGCAGGGCGTCGGCGTCACCGACGGCGGCGACGACCTCGTGGCCGAAGCGGGCCAGGAGGCCGATCAGCCCTTCCCTGAGGAGGACGCCGTCCTCGGCGAGGACGACGCGGAGCGTGCGGTCGGTGCGGGACACGGGATCTCCACTCGCAGGAGGGTCGGCCCGCCCGGCGGGCTCATGATCGTCAGTGTGCCATCGAGGACGGCGATCCGGTCGGCGAGTCCGGTGAGTCCGGAACCGCCGGCCGGATCGGCGCCCCCGCGCCCGTCGTCCTCGATGTCGAGCCGCAGGACGCCGTCCGCGTGCCGGGCGGTGATCCGGGCCCGGCGGGCGCCGCTGTGCTTGCCGATGTTGGCGAGGGCCTCGCGGCCGGCGAAGTACGCGGCGCTCTCGACGGCGCGGGGCAGCCGGGGCAGTCCTCCGGCGTCGGTGTCCACGGGCACGGCGGAGCGGTCGGCGGCGTCGGCGAGCGCCGGGCCGAGGCCGTAGTCGGCGAGGACCTGGGGTGGATGCCGTGGATCAGCTCCCGCAGCTCGGTGAGGACCTGCCCGGCCTCCGCGTGGGCCTTCGCCAGCTGCTCGGCGAGCGGGCCGCCGGGCGGGGCGTCCAGCCGGGCCAGGCCCAGGGTCATGGTGAGGGCGACCAGGCGCTGCTGGGCCCCGTCGTGGAGGTCGCGCTCGATGCGGCGCCGCTCGGCCTCGAAGGCGTCGACGAGCCGGGCGCGGGAGGCGATGACCTCGCCGATGCCGTCCGGCCGCTCGCTCTCCCGGGCGTGAGCAGCGCCCGCGCGAGGGCCGCGCGGGCACCGGCGACGACGGCGAGCGGATAGGAGAGGGCGAGGAGGAGGGCGGCGCCGAGCAGGGCGGCGGCGAGGGCCTCCGGATAGGAGGTGACCAGGTACGCCTTGACGACCTTGACCTCCCGGCCGTCCACGGCCAGCTGGAAGGGGCGCTGAGGAGCGCCGCGGGCAGGCCGGCGCCGACGGCGAGCGCGAGGAGGTCGAGCGGCCACAGGACGGTGGCCAGCAGCAGGGCGTACGCGAGCTCCCGCCAGGTGGCCTGCTCCTTCGCCCGGGTCCGCAGCCACGCGGCGAGGCCGGGGGCGGTGGGCGGGCGGTGCGGGTCGGGGACGGGATCGAGGTCGACGAGGCGGAGCCGGAGGCGCTCCACGCGGCCCAGGGCGATTCCGGAGAGCAGGAGCAGCGGCAGCCCCACGAGGAACACCGAGAACACCCCGAGCACCAGGAGCACGGCCCCGGCGGCGGCCCCACGAGGACTCCGCCGGCCAGGTACCCGGCCGACCGCCAGGGCCAGGAGCCGCGCGGATACCGGGACCGGACGAGTGCCTGCCAGGGCGTACGGGGTTCCATGGCGCCCACCGTAGGGCCGGGGACGCGGGCGGGACCATGGGTCTGGAGGGCGTACGGAGGGCGGGGCGGGCCCTGGAGCGGTCCTAGCCGTACGCCTCCGGGCGGCCGTGCCGGGCGTGCTCGGCCCGGAGGGCGTCGAGCGCCGCCGGGGTCAGGGGCTCGTACGGGGCGCCCGGGGCCGGGCGCCACCAGACGGGGTCCGGGCAGCGGAAGGCCGCCTGCCTCAGGGCCGCGCGGTGGATCTTGTTCGTGGCGGTGAGGGGCAGCTCCCGCAGGACGCGGACGAAGCGCGGCGGCATCTTCGTGCCGAGGTCGGACTGGGCCGCGAGGAAGTCCGCGAAGGCCGCCGGGTCGAAGGTCTCGCCCTCCCGGAGGGCCAGCGCTGCCATGACCTGGTCCCCCGCCACCGGGTCCGGCACCGCGTAGACGGCGGCCCCGGCCACCCGGTCCCAGCGCGCGAGGATGTTCTCGATCATCGCCGCGGCCAGGTTCTCGCTGTCGACCCGCAGCCGGTCGTCGGTGCGGCCCGCGAAGTAGAGGAAGCCGTCCGCGTCCCGGTAGAAGAGGTCGCCCGTCCAGTACCAGCCGCCGCGCAGCCGCGCCGCCTCCGCCTCCGGATTGCGCCAGTAGCCCTCGAAGGGCGAGCGCCCCCGGTTGACCAGCTCGCCGACCGCCTCCGTCGCGTTGAGGAGGCGGCCGGTGGCGGAGAAGCGGGCCGGGGCACACCTCGCCGGTGTCCGGCGCGACGACCGCCAGGTCGTCCCCGGCGCCGCCCGGCCTATCGCGCCCGTCGGCGTGTCCGGGGTCCGCTGGATCGCCGCGCCGCCCTCGGAGGAGCCGTACCCCTCCACGAGCGGGACCCCGAAGCGCTCCCGGAAGCGGGCCGCGTCCACCGCGCCCGCCTCCGTGCCGAAGCCGAGCCGCAGCGGGTGGACGCGGTCGTCGGGTCCCGGCGGGGTGGCCAGGAGGTACTGGACGGCCCGGCCCACGTACGTGAAGTACGTGGCGCCGAAGCGGCGCACGTCCGGCAGGAAGCGGGAGGCCGAGAAGCGGGCCCGCAGCGCCACCCCGGCCCCGGCGGCGAGCGCGGGCGCCCAGTCGGCGATCACGGCGTTGCCGTGGAACATCGGCATGCAGACGTAGTGGACGTCGTCCGGGCCCACGGAGAAGTGGGAGACGAGGGAGGCGCCGGCCGCCGCCAGGCGCCCTGGCTGCACAGGGCCGCCTTCGGCGCGCCCGTCGAACCGGAGGTGAAGGAGAGCAGGAAGCGGCTGTCGGGGCGTACGGGGCCGAGCCGGGCCTCGCCGGGGCGGGCGTCCGCGTACGGGGCGAGGAGCTCCCGGTAGGCCTCGGTGTCCGTGACCAGGACCCGCAGGCCCGGCAGCGCGAGCCCGTCGAGGAGCGGCAGGTGGGCGCGCTGGGTGACGAGGACCCGGCAGGCGGTGTGCCGGATGTCCCGGGCGAGTTCGGCGCCGCGCCGGGTGGGGTTGATCCCGGCGACGGCGGCCCCGCGAGGGCCGCCGCGCTGAGCCAGAGCGGGTACTCCGGCGTGTTGTCGAGCAGGAGGCCGAGGTGCGGCTCGCCCCCCGGCACGGGTGGCATCAGGTCCACGAGCAGCGCGGCCCGCGCGGCGGCCCCGGCGGCGACCTGGTGGTGGGTGAGGGTGTGGTGCTCGTCCCTCAGACCGGTCCGGTGGTCGCCCCACTGGCGCCGTACGAGCTCCGCGACGGTGTCCGCGCTCCTCATGGGCCGGACTTTAACTGACACTTCGTCAGAACTGAACGGTCGGAACCGAACGGTCAGAACGAGACGTCCGAGCAGGCGTAGAAGGCGTTCGCGGTGTCCGCGACCGTCCACACCGCCAGGATCAGGTGTCGGCCCGTCTTGCCCGCCGGGATCGTCCCGGAGTGGGTGAGCGTCGACGGCGGCTGCTGGTTGTTGTAGGGGATGGTCAGGAACGGCTGGGGGTCGAGGTCCGCCCGGGTCAGGGCCTTGGTCCCGGTCCAGCCGTTCTTGGTGATGTAGTAGCGGAAGTCCGTGGTGGCGTGGCGGGCGGTGAACTGCCACCGGAAGCCGTAGCTCTGCCCGGCCACCAGCTGGGTCGTCGGCCAGGCGCCGCCCCGGGGGTCGTCGAGCTGCGCGAAGCGGGAGTTCCCGCCGGCGCAGATCTTCCCGTCGGCGGGGCCCGCGGCCGGGAAGCCCTTGAGCCCCTCGACCGACTGCGGCTCCCACTGGATGTCGCCGCAGTTCTTCACGGTGCCGTTGGCACAGAGCTTCTGACGGCTGATCGGCGCGTCGGTGTAGCCGTGGCTCCCGGCGGTGCCGGTGCCCAGGAGGGTGACGCCGGCGACGCCGAGCGCCACCACCGCCGCCCCGAGTGACTTTTTGCGCATGCTGTCGCTCCTGGAGAACGTGGGGGAGTTCTGTCGGGCCGTGCGCGCGCGTACGGGTGCTGCCTCACTGCTTCACTCACACTTTGGTCTGGACCAAGTATCAAGGTAGGGACGGAAGTTGAACATGTCCATCCCCGTCACGCACCCTCCACCGGGCCCGTCCTGCCCGTGTAGAACGCCACCGTCAGGTCCTTGACCAGCGCCTTGCGCTCGTAGTCGTCCAGCTCCACCAGACCACGACTGGTCAGCCGGTGGACCACGTCGTCCACCGCGTCCACCACCGAGGTCAGCACGCTGTCCCGGTGCTTCGCGTCGATCGCCGCGATCCGGCGCCGGCGCATCGCCGCCGCCACCTCCGGCGCGTACTCGATGCGCGTCGGCTGCGCCGAGAACACGTCCACGCCGACCGGGGCGCACTCCGCCGACAGCATCCGCGTCAGCGCCTCGCCGACCGCCTCCGCGTCCCGCAGCGTCGGCGCGTCCTCGTGGAACGCGTCCGCCGGAAGCTGCGACAGCACCCGGGCCATCGCCGCCTCCACCTGCTCCCGCAGGTACTCCTCGTGCCCGTCCACCCCGAGCGCCGCCCGGACCGTGTCCCGCACCCGCCACACCACCAGGACGGTCACGTCGAGCGCGGTGCCCTTCGCGTCCACCGCCGACAGCGGCTCACTGCGCCAGTGCCGCAGCCGCACGTCCACCCGGCGGCGCAGCAGCAGCGGACTGACCCACACCAGGCCCGTACGGCGGACCGTGCCCCGGTAGTCGCCGAACAGCGTCAGCACCCACGCGTAGCCGACCCGGCCCCGGCCGAGACCGCCCAGCGCGAACAGCGCGAGCACCACCCCCAGGGCCAGGAGCGCCCACTGCCCGAGGTGAATCCCGTGGTACGGACGCGCCGGCAGCCGCAGCATCCGCGCCGCCTCGGCGGGCACCGCCCCCACCCACCACACGACCGCCGCACACCCGGCGACCGCCAGCGCCCCGCGACGACCCCGACCCATCCCGGCAGCACCGGCCCCGGCCGCTCGACGAGCACGGGATCGGCGGTGGGGGCGGGGCGGGAGGCAGAGGCCTGGGGCGGGGCTGCGCCTGGGCCTGGGACTGGGGACGAGGCTGGGGCGGGACCGCGCCTGGGGCTGGGGCTGGAACTGGGTCCTGGGCCGAGGCTGCGGCGTGGGCTGGGACTCGGGCTGGAGTCGGGGCTTGGGCTGGAGTCCGGGTTGGGCCTTGGACTGCGGCTTCGGCTGGACTTCGGCGCGGGCCGCGCCCCGGACCGCTGCTCGGTCCGGGGCTCCGGGTCCGGCCTGGCCGGGGCCTGGACCTTCGACGGGCCCGGGATGGCGGGCTTGCGGCCCGTCGTCGTCGGCGGGGTGGGCGCGGCCATGGAGACGGTGTCGGGTCCCCGTCGTCGTCCGCCGCGAGGGAACGGGGTGTCCGGCCCGTCCCGGAAGAGGAGGTGCACCGGGATGGCACCGGTCGTCTCGGTCCCGATCACGTTCTTCCGCCGCGAGACCCGCACCACGGCGGCGACGGGCACCGCGACGGCACCGACCCCGCCCTCGGATCCGCCCGAAGTCGAGCGCGGGGTGGGGGTGGGAGCAGGAGCGGGGTGGGCTCGGTGGGGTCGGCTCGGCGGGGCGGTCGGCGCCCGGGCGACGGCCTCCGGTCCGGGGGCGGATCCGTCCGCCTCACCCGGAGCCGATACCGGCGCCAGAGCCGAAGCCGAAGCCGATACCGGAGCCGATACCGGTGCTGGTGTCGGCACCGGTGCCGGCGCTGGTGCCAGTACCGACTCCGGCACCGGTACCGGCACCGGCTCCGGCGCCTGGGCGACCGGCGTCGGCGTGCCGATCTCCGTCCCCGTACCGATCTCCGTCCCCGTACCGACCTCCGTCCCCGTGCCGGCCTCCGCCCCCGGGGCCGGCGGCGTCCCTCCCCGGCGGTTCCGGGGTGGTCGGCGGGCAGCCCGGGTCCGGCGGGGCCGTGCGCGGGAGGGTGCCGTCCGTCAGGCGTCTGGCGGTGCGGGCCGCGTCACGCGAGGCCGCCGCGCCGGAGTCCGCGGGGTTCGGGGTCGATGCCGTCATTCGGGTCCACCTCATGCTCTCGGGGTCATCGGAACAAACGCCGCCAGGTCTCCGGGCCCGGGTAGCCGTCGGCCTCCGCGCCGCGCCAGCCCTGCGCCCGCTGGAACGCCTCGACGTTGCGGCGGTCCGCCTCCGTCCAGCGCGGACCGGGTCCCGACAGGTAGTGCTTGCCGAAGCCCCGCTTCACCAGTTGTTTGCCCAGCTTCTCCACATATGCGTTGGATTGGCCCGGACGGAAGGAGCCACGCCCGGGAAACCCCGTCGCATTCGCGCTCGGGCCGCCCGAACCACTCGAACCGCCGATGTCCTTGCCCCCGCCGGTCATGAGGAGCCGCCACGTCTGCGGACCGGGCAGGCCGTCCGCGCCCCTGCCCTTCCAGCCCTGCGCGAGCTGGAACGCCTCGGTCGCCCTGCGGTCCGCCTCGCCCCACTTCGGGCCGGGGCCCCGGGTGTAGAACTTCTTGCCGCCGCGCGCGACGAGGAGCTCTCCGAGCCGGGTGACGTACGCGTTGTCCGAGCCCGGACCGAACATCCCCGCCCCCGGGTAGGTGGCGGACTCCGCGGCTCCGCCCCGGCGCCGGTGCTGCCGCCGCTCACCACGCCCTTGTAGCGGTAGGCCACGTACCGGTCGGAGTTCTCCCAGTACGCCATCGGCGTCGCCTGCTTCCGCGTGCGCGGCTTGGTCTGCTCGTAGGCGATGTAGGAGGTGTGGGTGTAGTCGGTCCAGCCGCCGAAGATCACGACGTGCGAGCCGCGGGTGGGGTTGTCCGGGTTGTGGAAGAGCAGGATGTCGCCGGGCTGGAGTTCGGTGCGGTCGATCCGTACGGCGAAGCGGTCGAGGCTGCCGGTCCACTCGTTGCTGCTCAGGTTCCAGGCCATGGAGATGTAGCCGGAGCAGTCCTGGCGGTAGCCGTCGGACCAGTACTTCTCCATGGAGTACGGGACCTGTGCGGCGACCCACTTCTTGGCCCGGTTGATGATCTCCGCGCGGGTCGTCTCCCGCAGCGTCTCCGTCGAGATCTGACTGGTCGTCGGGGCGGAGCCCGGGGTGGGGCCGGGGCCCGGCGTGCCGTGGAGGGTCCCCGCCCGCCCTGGGGGTGTCGGATCCCGGCAGGGACGCGCCGGCGGAGTCGGCGGAGCCCGGCGGGCCGGTGAGGGCGGCGGCCGCTCCGGCCCCGCCGCCGCCCAGGACCACGCCCGCCGCCGTCACCAGGACCAGCGCGCGGCGGGCGCCGTGCGCCGCCGGGTGGCCGCCCGCCCGCACGGGCGGCCCAGGGCGAGGTCGCGCCGCTGCCGGGCGCAGCCCGGGCAGCCACAGTCGGCCGCGGGTTCGAACTCCTCGAAAACCGGCACGCTCATGTGATCCCTCCACACTCGTCAAGATCTTTTGGCCCTCGTTTCGGCCGTCAGTGTCTCAACTGTCTGGACAAATCGCATTTTGACGGATCGAAGGCCCGATACGACCATCCGACAGGCCGGTGGCGACCGGTATTGGTCAGAGGCACCCTCCACGTCAGGTAGAGTTCTCTTTGTCAGCAGGCGCCGCTAGCTCAGTTGGTTAGAGCAGCTGACTCTTAATCAGCGGGTCCGGGGTTCGAGTCCCTGGCGGCGCACGCAGAGCCGAGGCCCCTCACCGAATGGTGAGGGGCCTCGGTCTTCTCCGTATGTACCGCCTCCGTATGTACCGCCTCCGTATGTCCCGCCTCCGTGTGTACCGGCTACGGGGCGTCGCCCGTCAGATACGCCGAGACCACCACGTTCGCCGTGTACGCGCCCGTCGCCCGGTCGAAGGTGCCGCCGCAGGTGATCAGGCGCAGCTCGGCGCGGTGGGGGTCGCGGGCGCCGTAGACCTTGGCCGCGTCGAAGCCCTCGCGCGGGAACACCTGGACGTCGTCGACGGTGAACTCGGCGACCGATCCGTCCGTCCGGGTGACGCGGACCTTCGCGCCGGGGCGGGCCGCGCTCAGGCCGTAGAAGACGGCCTTGCGGGTCTCGGTGTCGACGTGGCCGACGAGGAGGGCGGCGCCGGCCGCGCCCGGCCGGGTGCCGGAGCCGTACCAGCCCACCGTGTGGGGCATCTCGAAGGGCGGGGGTCGATCGCGCCCATGTCGTCCAGGCCGCGCGCCACGACGGGCGCGCTGATGCCCAGGGAGGGATCTCGACCCGCCGGGGTTCGAGCGGCGGCAGCGGGGCGTGGGCCGGGGCAGCGGGACGCCGAGGGGCGGCCGACGGCGGCGATGTCGCCGGTGGTCGGCGCGGAGCCGCCGCCGGGTCCCTCGGTGGCCTCGCGGCCCCAGAGCCAGAGGCCGGACAGCAGGAGGGCCCAGGTCACGCCCGTGACGAGTCGCCCGGTGCCCGCCGGGCGGGTGCCGAGCGACACGGTCACTCCCCGTCGCCGCCGGCGCGGCGGCGGGCGCTGCGGAAGGCGACCGCCACGGCGGCGAGCGCGGCCATGCCGAGGCCGAGCAGGGTGTACGGGGTGCCGAGGCCGCTCTCGGAGGTCGTCTGGGCGACGCCGGGGCCACCGGCGCGGCGAAAGCCGCGGTCCCTCCCCGCCGGCCCGCACCGGGGCCACGGGGCTGGGGTGGTGCGTCGGCCGGTAGGTCGGCTCGCGCGTCGGTTCGTGCGTCGGCGGCGGGTGGGCTCCTGCTGGTGCCGGACCCGCACGGTGCCGGCGTCCGGGTGGTCGTGGCCGTCGCAGACCACGCCGATCTTGTACGTGCCGTCCAGGAGGCCCGAGCGGAGGGTCGTGTCGCCGAACAGCGGGTTGCCGCCCCCGTCCCTGCCGGTCAGCTCCGCGTCGGCGACGAACGCCTTGGACTTGGCGGCGCCGGTCGTGCCCTTGCAGCCCTGGACCCGGACGTCGACGTCGGCGCCGGGCGGGGCGGTGGACGGGGTGACGGTGGCCTTCACCCGTCGTGGGCGTACGCGCCGCCGCCGCCGGTGCCAGGACGAGCACCAGGGCCGCCCCTGCGGCACGGAGAGCAATGGGACCTGAACGCATCGTGACCTCCTGATACAGGCAGGGTCACCCGGATCCGCGCTTCCCGCATCCGCAGGGGACGGCGGGCGGGTCCGTCAGACGCGGTCGACGATGTCCGCGATCGAGTCGACGATCTTCGACGGGCGGAACGGGAAGCGGTCGATCTCCGCCTGCGTGGTCAGACCGGTCAGAACCAGGAAGGTCTGCATGCCCGCCTCCAGACCGGCCAGGATGTCGGTGTCCATCCGGTCGCCGATCATCGCGCTGGACTCGGAGTGGGCGCCGATCGCGTTGAGGCCGGTGCGCATCATCAGCGGGTTCGGCTTGCCCGCGAAGTACGGCTCCTTGCCGGTGGCCTTCGTGATGAGGGCGGCGACCGAGCCGGTGGCCGGGAGCGGGCCCTCCAGGGAGGGGCCGGTCTCGTCGGGGTTGGTGCAGATGAAGCGGGCGCCGTTGTTGATGAGGCGGACGGCCTTGGTCATCGCCTCGAAGGAGTACGTGCGGGTCTCGCCGAGCACCACGTAGTCCGGGTCGTGGTCGGTGAGGACGTAGCCGATGTCGTGGAGGGCCGTGGTGAGGCCGGCCTCGCCGATGACGTACGCGGTGCCGCCCGGACGCTGGTCGTCGAGGAACTTGGCGGTGGCGAGGGCCGAGGTCCAGATGTTCTCGACGGGGACTTCGAGCCCCATGCGGGCGAGGCGGGCGTGCAGGTCGCGCGCCGTGTAGATCGAGTTGTTGGTGAGGACCAGGAACGGCTTCCCGGTCTCCCGCAGCTTCTTGATGAACGCGTCGGCGCCGGGGATCGGCACGCCCTCGTGGATGAGGACGCCGTCCATGTCGGTCAGCCAGGATTCGATCGGCTTGCGCTCTGCCATGGGTGCGGGACTCCTGCCGTACAAACGTGACGAACGTGCGGTGTGCTGGGGGCGACGCGACGACGCTGTGGCGACGCCCCCAGCCTAGGTCAGGATGTCGTGATCTTGACCCCGTCGATCGTCCAGTACCAGTTGTTGGAGCCCGTGTAACGGAAACGGAAGCTGACGTTCGAGGCCCCGGCGAGCACCGGGACCGTGAGCGACTGGGGCTGTGAGACCACGTCGGCCGTGTAGCTCTTGACGACCGTCGGCGTGCCGCCGTTGAAGCTCACCAGGACCTGGGCGGTCTGCGGCGCCTCCTGGCGGTAGAAGGTCGTGAAGTCGAGCGTCACGGCGGACGCGCCGGAGACGGCGTACGCGGGCGTGACCAGCGTGGAGTCGTACGTACCGGAGAACGTCTTGTCGGCCCACTCGTCGGAGTCGGCGACGGCGAAGACGCCCCGGGCGCGGACGTTGAGCTCGCGGGACTGGTCGCGCTGGGCGCGGGACCAGAACTCGTCGGTGGCGAAGGACCAGCCGCGCCACTCGGTCACGCCGCCGGTGCCCATGGCGTTGTTGATGACGGACCAGCCGCTGGGCGCGGTGTGGGTGAAGCCGAGGATCCCGGCGGGGATGCCGGTCTCGTCGACGCGGCCGGAGAGCGACGGGTAGAGGCTGTCGAAGGGGTCGGTGGACCGCTCCTGGATCGGCTTGCCGTCGAGGCCCCAGGACGGGTCGGGGACGATGCCGAGCTGGTGGAAGACGGTGGCGGCGACGTCGACGAGCCGGGTGTCGATGGGGCGGGCTCCGGCGGCGATGCCGGGGCCCTGGGCGAGGACGAAGGTGCGCCGCTCCTCGATGCTGGAGCCGCCGTGGCCGCCGGCGTCGGTGTGGCCGTGGTCGGTGGCGACGATGACGGTCCAGCGCTCGGTGGCGTACGCGGGGCGGGCCTGGATCGCGGCGAGGAGCCGGCCGAGGTAGCCGTCCTGGACGTCGATGGCGGCGGTGTACTTGGGGCTGGCGGCGCCGTAGTTGTGGCCGATCTCGTCGGTCTCTCCGAAGTAGACGAAGAGGACGTCGGGGTTCTGGTTGCGGAGGACGTCCTCGGTGATGTCGGTGATCGCGAGGTCGTTGACCGCGTAGTCGTTGTTGTAGACGAGCTTGGCGTCGGCGCCGGGGGTGACCGTCCCGTAGGTGTCGAGCTCGGGCCAGTCGACGGCGGCGAAGAGGAGAGCTCGGGGCGGATCTGGTGCAGGCGGGCGAGGAAGCCGGGGTACTGGCCGTAGTTGCGGCCGGTGAAGGTGTTGTCCTTCACGCCGTGCTTGTCGGGCCACACGCCGGTGGAGATCGTCGACCAGCCGGGGCCGGAGAGGGTGCCGGCCATCGGGTTGGCGTAGAGCAGGGAGCGGCCGTAGGTGCCGTTCGCCATCAGGGACTTGAGGGTGGGGGCCTGGGCGGCGTCGATCCGGTCGTACCGCAGGCCGTCCATGCCGACGAAGAGCACCTTGTCCTTGCTGGTGCCGTTAGGGAGCGTCGGGGCGGTGGCCGCGAGGGCGGCAGGGGCGGCGGCGAGGCCGGTGGCGGCGACGGCCGCGGTGGCACCGGCGGCGGCGAGCACGGTGCGGCGGGGATGCCGGTGATCGGCATGTCGGAGTCCTCCGGGAAGTGTGTCGGGACGCGCCAACGCCCCTGATTCCTCAGGGGCGTTGGTCCGTACCCGTTATCTTTCCGCGATGTTCGGAGGCTTTCCAGGGGCAGTGGGTGAACTCTTAGCTTCCGGTCGCGGACTTCCACGCGTCGACGTACGCCGTGAGGTTCTTGTCGATGTCGGCCCAGTCCGGCTCGAAGACCTCGACGCCCTCCATCAGCCTGCCCAGCTCGATCGCGTTGGCGTCGGTGGTCTTGACGTCCTTGCGGGCCGGGAAGCCGCCGCCGATCGCGCTGACCTCGCGCTGGGCGCCCTCGCTCAGCATGAAGTCGAGGAGCTTCTTGCCGTTCTCGGTGTGCGGGGCCTTGTTCACCAGGCCGGCGGCGTACGGCAGGGCGAAGGTGGTGGGCTTGCCGCCGTCCTTCGCCGGGAACCAGATGCCGAGGTTCGGCATGGACTTGGCCTGGGCGAAGTTCATCTGGACGTCGCCGTTGGCGACGAGGAGTTCGCCCTTGTCCACCTTGGGGGCGAGCTTGGAGGTGGAGGAGGACGGGCCGACGTTGTTGGCCTGGAGCTTCTTCAGGTACTCCATCGCCGGCTCCTTGCCGCCGAAGTCGTGCATCGCCTTGATGAGGACGGCGGTGCCGTCGCCCGCGACGCCGGGGGTGGAGTACTGGAGCTTGTCCTTGTACTTCGTGTCGAGGAGCTCCTCCCAGGTCTTCGGGGCGGCGGGCAGCTCCTTCTTGTTGTGGACGAAGCCGAAGTAGTTGTTGACGACGGAGGTCCAGGTGCCGTCCTCCGACTTGTCGGCGCCGTCGACCTGGTCGGAGCCCTTCGGCTCGTACGACTGGAGCAGGCCCTTGGAGCCGGCCTGCTGGATGAAGGGCGGCAGGGTGACGAGGAGGTCGGCCTGCGTGTTGCTCTTCTCGCGGAGGGCGCGCTGCACCATCTCCCCGGAGCCGCCCTCGACGTACTTGACCTTGATGCCGGTCTGCTTCTCGAAGTCGGCGAAGACCTTGTCGTACCAGCCGTCGCCCTTCTCCCCCTTGAGGCCGTCGGCACTGTAGACGGTGACGACCTTCTCGTCGACGGCGTCGGAGGAGCCGCCGCAGGCGGTCAGCGTGGCGGCGAGGACGAGGGCGCCGGTGACGGCGGCGACCGGCTTGGCGTACGTACGCATAACGTTGTTCTCTCCTGGCAGTCGAGTACTAGCGGTACGAGGCTTTGGTGCGGATGCGGGAGACGGCGAGCAGCGCGAGCAGCGTCGCGGCCATGAGGACCACGGCCAGCGCCGAGCCGGTGAACAGGGAGCCCCGGTCGGTGGCGGTGAAGATGAGCACCGGCAGCGGCATCCAGTCCGGCGGGTAGAGCATCATCGTGGCGCTGAGCTCCCCCATGGACAGGGCGAAGCAGAGCCCGGCGGCCGCGGTCAGGGACGGCAGCAGGAGCGGCAGCCTCACCCGGAACAGCACGTACGAGGGGCGGGCGCCGAGGCTGGCCGCCGCCTGCTCGTACATCGGGTCCAGGCGCCGGATGGCCGCCGAGACCGACTGGTGGGCGAAGGCCGTGACGAGGACGGTGTGCGCGAGGATCACGATCCAGGGCGTGCCGTTGAGGAGCACCGGCGGCTTCGAGAAGGCGACGAGGACGGCGAGACCGACGACCACGGACGGCACGGCGACCGGCAGCATGAACAGGGCGTCGAGCAGCCGCTTGCCCTTCTTGCCCAGGGCGGCCGCGGCGAGCGCCGCCCAGGTGCCGAGGGTCAGCGCGACCACGCTCGCGGTGACGGCCGTGACCAGGCTGGTGGTGAGCGCCTGGAGGGACTCCCCGCGCACGGCCGCCGCGTAGTGGGCGGTGGTGGGTCCGGAGGGGAAGGCGCCGGACCAGTGGGTGGAGAACGAGGCGGTGAGGATGACGAGGAGGGGCAGGGCGAAGAGCGGCAGGAAGAGGACCGCGAGCACGGCCCAGGCCGTCCACCTGCCCGTACGGCTATGCACCAGCACGGCGGCTCACCCCCCGGTAGAGGACGTAGAGGCCGACCGAGAGCGCGACGTTGACGACGGCGACGACGCAGGCGGCGGCGTAGTCGGATTCGAGGATCGCCTTGCCGTAGACGAGCATCGGCAGGGTCGTGACGCCCTTGGCTCCGGTGAAGAGGACGATCCCGAACTCGTTGAGGCACATGACGAGGACGAGGCTGCCGCCGGCGGCCAGCGCGGGCAGCGCCTCGGGCAGGATCACCTGCCGGACGATCCGCAGCGGCCGCGCGCCGAGCGAGGACGCCACCTCCAGCTGCGCGGTCTCGATCTGCGAGAACGCGGCGAGCAGCGGGCGCATCACGAACGGCGTGAAGTACGTGATCTCCGCGAGGAGGACCCCCCACGGCGTGGTGAGGAAGTGGAACGGCCCTTCGGCCGCCCCCGTGACGTCCGTCCACAGCCCGTTCGCCATGCCGACCGTGCCGTAGACGAACAGCAGCGCGAGCGTGATCAGGAACGACGGGAAGGAGAGGAACACGTCGATGAACTTCGACACCGCCTTCCCCCCGGGGAACGGCACGAACGCGATCACCAGCGCCAGCACGAACCCCAGGACGAGACACCCGGCGGTCGCGGCGACCGCCAGCCACACGGTCGTGACGAGCGCCTCCCGGAAGGACGCCGAGGCGAAGACCTCGGCGTACGCGCCGGGGGCCAGGGACTCCTGGACGACGAGGGCGAGGGGGTAGAGGAAGACGAGCGCGAGGACGGCGACGGGGGGAAGGGCCCAGAGCACCGTGGTGGGCCCTCGTCCGCCAGGGGCGCGGGGGTCCCTCCCGGACGGGGTCCGGGGGAGGGTGGGCACGGCCCCCGGTGCGGCCCGGCGTTCCACGAGACCTGTGCCGGGACTAGCCATCGTTCACCCCTGCGGCCAGCAGCACCGCGTCATCGGGCGCGAAGTGCAGCGTCACCTCGGTGCCGAGCGCCGGCGTCTCCTTGAGCTCCCGTACGTCCGCCTTGACGCGGTGCCCGCCCACCTCGACGTACAGCCGGTGGGTGGAGCCGCGCCACTGGACCTCGACGATCCGGCCCCGGAGGTTGGGGCCGTCGCCGAGGCCGACGAGGTGCGGCCGGACGCAGAGGGTGGCGGCGGAGCCGGGGGCCGCGCCGGGGACCGGAACCTTGAGGTCGGCGCCCGCGAAGGTCACCCCGTCGGTCCCGACGCGCACCGGCAGCAGGTTCGCGTTGCCCACGAACGACGCCGTGAACTCCGTACGCGGCCGCCGGTACAGGTCCTGCGGCGTGCCGCAGTCCTGGAGCCGCGCCTTGTCCATGACGGCGATCCGGTCGGCGAGGGTCAGCGCCTCGACCTGGTCGTGGGTGACGTACAGGATCGACACGTCGGGGAGTTCGCGGTGGAGCCGGGCCAGTTCGGCGAGCATCCCGGAGCGCAGCTGGGCGTCGAGCGCCGAGAGGGGTTCGTCGAGGAGGAGGACGTGGGGCCGGATGGCGAGCGCGCGGGCGATGGCCACGCGCTGCTGCTGGCCGCCGGAGAGCTCCCGGGGGTAGCGCCGGGCGTAGGCCGCCATGCCGGTCATCTCCAGGGCTTCGGCGACCCGCCCGGGGATCTCGTCCTTCGGCGCCTTCCGGGCCTTCAGGCCGAAGGCGACGTTGGCGTCCACCCTGAGGTGGGGGAAGAGGGCGTACTGCTGGACGACCATGCCGATGCCCCGCTTGTACGGCGGGAGCGCGGTGACGTCGCGGTCGCCGATGAACACCCGCCCGGAGGCCGGCCGGACGAATCCGGCGACGGCCCGCAGGGCGGTCGTCTTGCCGGAGCCGGAGGGCCCGAGGAGCGCCATGACCTCGCCGGGTTCGACGGTGAGGTCGAGGGAGTCGAGGACGGTGTTGCTCCCGTAGGCGACGGTGACGCCGTCGAAGCGGATGCCGCTGGTCATGCCTCGTACTCCCGTATCAGACCGGGGAGCTGCGCGACCGAGGCGAGGACGTGCGTGGCGCCGTGCTCCTTGAGCGCGGTCCCGTCGTGCGCGCCCGTCAGGACGCCGGCGACGATCCCGGCGCCGGAGCGGACGCCGCTGAGCATGTCGTACGAGGTGTCGCCCGCGACCGTGATCCGCCGGACGTCGTCGACGGCTCCCGTCCGGAGGAAGGCGGCGAGGACCATGTCCGGGTGGGGGCGGCCCCGGCCGCCCGCGTCGGCCGGGCAGAGGGTCAGTTCGACGAGGTCGCGCCAGCCGAGGGCGTCGAGGATGGCGTCCTGGGTGACGCGGGCGAAGCCGGTGGTGAGGACGACGGTCCGGCCCTGGTCCTTCAGCTCGGCGATGGCCTCGGCGGCGCCGGGGACGGGGGCGATGAGGCCGCCGGAGACCAGCTCTCCGTACGCCGCCTCGAAGGCGAGGTTGGCCTCCTGGGCGCGGGTCTCGTCGCCGCCGAAGAGGTGGCGGAAGACGGAGATCTTGGACTCGCCCATGGTGGCGCGGACGTAGTCGATCATCGTGGCGGGGTCTTCGCCGAGGCGTTCGGCGGCGGCCGTGAAGGCCCGCTCGACGAGTCCGCCGTCGGCGACGGTCGTGCCGGCCATGTCGAGGACGACGAGGTTGTTCTTCTGCACGGTGTTCACCAGCCCAGTTCGTTCGCGGTCTGCTCGGCGATGGCGGGCGAGCAGGTCATGCCCCGGCCGCCGGGTCCGGTCACCAGCCACACGCCGTCGCGGACCCGCTGGCGGTGCACGACCCGGCTGGTGTCGACGCACTGCGCGTACACCCCGGCCCAGCGGCGCCGGATCTTCGGCAGCGGGCGGCCGAGGAAGGACTCGACGACGCGGGTGAGGTGCTCGTAGGGGTCTTCGAGGGTGTCGAAGGCGAAGGGTGCTCGTACTCGTGGGTGTCGCCGATGGTCAGTCCGCCGTCGAGCCGCTGCACCATGAGCAGCTGCATCTTGTGGGCGGCGGCGGTCGGGTCCTGCGCCTGCCGCTCGTTGAGGGCGTCCAGGGCGGGGGACGCGTACGCCGGGTAGTAGCGGAAGGAGTCCGCGTCGGCGACGGAGGTGGTGAGCGGCTCGCCGAGGGGCGCGGTCTGCATCATCTGGAGCCGGACGCGGCGGACGGGTATCTCGCCGGCGACCTCGCGGACGAGGCCGGAGAGCCAGGCGCCGGTGCACAGGACGACGGCGTCGCCGGTGTGGACCTCGCCCCGGTCGTCGCGGACGGCGTTCTCGCCGACGACGTCCCGGACCTCGCGGTTCGGCAGGAAGGTGTACTTCCCGGTGGCGAGGAGGGCCTCGCGCAGGGCGAGCTGGGCGAGGCGCGGTTCGACGGCCGCGTCCCGCTCGCACCACAGCGCCGCCTCGAACGCGCCGCGCAGGGCCGGGTTGACCGCGCGGGCCTCGTCGGCGGTGAGCAGCTTGTAGCCGCGGGCGGCGGCGTCGGGGCGGGCGAGGGCGGCCTCGGCGACGGCGAGTTCGAGCTCGTTCCGCACGGGGGTGAGGGAGCCGATGGCCCGGAAGCCGAGGCCGGGGACGCGGGCGCCGATGCCCTCCCAGAGTTCCCGGGCCCGGAGGGCGGTGTCGAGCTCCTCGCCGCCCGCCCGTCCGCTCACCCAGATCTGGCCGAAGTTGCGGAGGAGGCTCCGCGCGCCTCGGCCTCGCGCTCGATGTGTACGACCTCGTGGCCGCGTTCCACTGCGTGCCAGGCGTGCATGGTTCCCACCACGCCGGCTCCTACGACGATCACCTTCATGACGACGACGGTCGCGGGAGCGGGTGGACCGGACGGGTCCGGCGGACGACGGGACGGTGAACGGGCCGACAAGCTTGGACCAGACCCGTTATCGTTCCGTGATGCTCCTTGAGGGGCCGGACGGTCAGTCCTGCCGCCCCAGATGCGTGGTGAAGCTGAACCGGTCCCCCCGGTAGAGCGTCCGGACCCGCTCCAGCGGCCGCCCCGCCGTGTCCCGGGAGACGCGGTGGATCAGCAGCATCGGCAGCGCGGGCGGGGTGCCGATCAGCAGGGCCTCGCGCGGGGTCGCGAGGACGGTCTCGATGCGCTCGTCGGCGTCGCCGAACGAGATGCCGAGCCGGTCGTGGAGGTACGCGTAGAAGGACGAGTCCGGATCGAACTCGGCGTCCAGGCGCGGGGCGCGGGCCTCGGAGACGTACGTGCTCTCCAGACCGACCCGCTCGTCGTCAGCGAGCAGCACCCGCTCCATGTGCCAGACGGGCTCGCCCCGTTCGACGCCGACCTCGGGGGCGAGCACCTCCGGGCAGGGGAAGCGGTCCAGCGAGATCAGACTGCGGCCGGGCGGCGGCCCTGGCGGCGCACGCCCTCCGTGTAGCTGGCGAGCGACAGCGGCTGCTCCAGCTTGGGCCCCGCGACGACCGTGCCCCGGCCCTGGCGGCGCAGCCGTCCCTCCAGGAGCAGTTCGCGCAGCGCCTGCCGGACGGTCTCGCGGGACACCTCGTACCGGACGGCGAGGTCCCGCTCGGTCGGCAGCAGCCCGCCCTCCCCCAACTCGTCGACCATCAGGGCGAGCTTCGCCTTGACGGCGTAGTACTTGGGGACGCGGCCGTGCTCGGGGATGCCGGAGCGGACGGGGGCGCCGGGGCTGGTCTGGTAGTTCATCCGGGGATGGTCGCAGACGGGGATGAACGGGAAGGTGTACGGCGCATGACTCAGCGGTGCCGGGGCCGCCGGGCGGCCGGAAGAGGACCGCGCCGAGCAGGACCAGGCCGCCCGCGAGCGGGACGAGGACCCGCGCGTACGCCTCGGACTCCCGCCCCGTGCTGGCCAGTTCGGGGTCCCGCGCGGGGTCCCGCACGGGCTCTCGCGCGGGGGCTCGGCGCGCCCGTGACGGACGGGGCCGGAACCGGAGGGCGGGCCGTTCCGGGCGGTGCGGAAGGGTCGGGTGTGTCAGGTGCGGTGGGGCGCCCGGCTCGGCGGGGCCCACGGTCAGGCGGTAGTCGCCGGACTCGCCGACCCAGTCGCCGTCCTCGCCCCGGCGCTGCACGACCGCCGCGTTCACGACGACCTCGTCGGGCGCCGTCTCCCGCGCGAACGTCAGGCGCACGGGGACGGTGACCGTCCGGCCGCGGGCACCGCGAAGCCCCGAAGCCGGTGAACGCGCCCACGTTCTCCGCCTCGTCGGTCGCCTCGAAGGCCACCGGACGCCAGCGCGCCGACCCGCGTCGTAGAACTCGAACCGGATCTGGTCCGGGCGCAGGACCCGGTCCCGGTCGGTCAGGACGAGCACCGGGTGCACCCCGAACAGGGCGCGTCGGTGGTGTTGGTGAGGTCCAGCTTCCAGTCCTGGAAGGGACCTCCGGCCGGATAGTCGGCCGGACCTCCGTGGATCCGGGTGTCCAGCGGAAACCCGCCGCCGGCCGGGGTCTCGCAGGTGGGGCGGGCGGGTCGGGTGCGGGGCGGCGAGGGCCGGGGCGGCGATCGCGAGGGGGCCCGCGACGGCCGTGGCCACGGTCAGTGCGCGAACGCCGCTCAGGCGCCGGGGGCGGTTGCCATGGGCGGGTGCCTTTGCTGCTCGGACGGGCCCTGAGGGCAGGGGACGGCGGCGACGCTGCCACGCGGGAGGGGGCGGGCGGGGCAGCGACACCGGGGGGACACCCGGGGAGAGGGAGAGATCCGCCTGATCGGCCTATCGCCTGATGATCGGACCTTCTGTCTGGATCCCCTTCGGTCGCTTCCCGAAGACCCGATCTCCTTCGGTCGCTTCCCGGAGACCGGATCTCCTTCGGCCGCTTTCCGAAGACCGGCTGCTTTCCGGAGACCGGCCGCTTCCCGAAGTCCCGTCACTTCCCGAAGACCGGCGCCAGGGTCAGCCACGCCGCGCCCTCCGCCACCGCGTCCCGCCCCGTCGCGAGGCCCACCGGGGCCGTCAGGCCGAGGCCGGTCAGGACCTCCCGTACCCCCTCCGCGAAGGCCTCCGGCGCGGCGAGCACCACCCGGCCGCCCAGGAGGACCTGGTCGATGTCGAGGAGCCGGACGAGGTTGGCGGCGCCCGTGCCCAGGATCCGCGCGGCCTCGGCGAGTTCACCGCGGGTGACGGCCGCGAGGCACAGGACCTCCAGGCAGCCGCGCCCGCCGCAGCCGCAGGGCGGCCCGTCGAGCTGGACGGTCTGGTGGCCGAGCTCGCCCGCGCCGGTCCTGTCCCCGCGCAGCGGCGCGCCGCCGAGGACGAGGCCGACGCCGAGCCCCGTACCGAGGTGGACGTAGGCGAAGGAGCCGGGGGCGGCGGGGCGGAGGGCGAGGCCGAGGGCGGCGGCGTTGGTGTCCTTGTCGAGGACGACGGGCAGCCCGAGGCGCGCCGCCAGCTCGTCCCGTACGGGATGCCCGGCCCACGCGGGAAGCCGGTCACCCGGCCCGGCACCCCGGCCCGGTGGTCGAGCGGGCCGGGCATGGCGAGGCCGACGCCGAGGACGGCGGCGTTCGCCGCGACCCCTCACGCAGCGCCCGCACCTCCTCCGTCACCGCGTCGAGGACCGGCCCCGCGCCCGCGCCCAGGTCCACGGGGCGGCGGCGCACCTCAGGGGGTGCCCGCGAGGTCGGTCAGGAGGAGGTGAGCTCGTCGCGGTCGAGGTGGACGCCGACGGCGTACGCGGCGGAGGGCTCCAGGCGCAGGACCGTGCGGGGCTTGCCGCCGGTCGAGGCGCGGTGGCCGGCCTCCGCGGCGAGGCCCTCGGCCCGGAGCCGGGCGGTGATCTTGCTGACGGCCTGCGGGGTGAGCCCGGTCCGCTCGGCCAGCTCCAGGCGGCTGATCCCGGTCTCCCCGCCGTACGCAGCAGGTCGAGCACGTGCGCGGCGTTGGGGCTGCGCACGGCCGGTACCTGCGCGTTCTCTTCTCACACGCCCATTGTCGCCCCCGCTTGCACTTTGGCAACCACGTTGCTTAAGTGGAGCGCATGACCACCCGCTCCGCGTCGGACTCGTCGGCTACGGCCTCGCGGGCTCCGTCTTCCACGCCCCGCTGATCGCCGCCTCCGAGGACCTCGCCCTCGCCGCCGTCACCACCGGCAACCCCGAGCGGGCCGCCGAGGCCCGCGCCGCCCACCCCGGCGTCCGGGTCGCCGCCCGCCCGAGGAGCTGTGGGGCGGGGGGCCGAGGGCTGGACCTGATCGTCGTCGCCTCCCCAACAAGACGCACGTGGCCCTCGCCACGGCCGCCCTGGAGGCCGGCCTCCCGTGGTCGTCGACAAGCCGCTCGCCGGGACCGCCGCCGAGGCCCGCGCGCTCGCCGCCCTCGCCGAGGAGCGCGGGCTGCTGCTCTCGGTCTTCCAGAACCGCCGCTGGGACAGCGACTTCCGCACGCTCCGCCGGCTCCTCGGCGAGGACGCGCTCGGCGAGGTCCAGCGCTTCGAGTCCCGCTTCGAGCGGTGGCGGCCCCGCCCCAAGGGCGGCTGGCGCGAGTCGGGGGCGCCGGAGGAGATCGGCGGGCTCCTGTACGACCTGGGGAGCCACGTCGTCGACCAGGCGCTCGTGCTGTTCGGGCCGGTCGTCTCGGTGTACGCCGAGTCGGACGTGCGCCGGCCGGGCGCCGAGGCCGACGACGACACGTTCCTCGCGCTCACGCACGCGAACGGGGTCCGCTCCCATCTGTACGTGAGCGCCACCACCGCCCAGCTCGGCCCCCGCTTCCGGGTGCTCGGGCAGCGCGCGGGCTTCGTGAAGTACGGCCTCGACCCCAGGAGGCCGCCCTCCGCGAGGGGCTGCGGCCCGATCCCGGCACGGCCTGGGGCGCGGAGCCCGAGGGCCTGTGGGGCCGGATCGGCTCCGGGAGTCGCCGCTGACCGGCGGCGGCATCCCGGTGGAGTCGCTGCCGGGCGACTACCCGGCGTACTACGCGGCCGTCGCCGCCGCGCTGCGCGGCACCGGCGAGAACCCGGTCACCGCCCACGAGGCGGCCGCCGCCCTCGACGTCCTGGAGGCGGCATTGCAGTCGGTACGCGAGGGAATTACGGTACGGCTGTGACGGAAATAGACGAACTGGCGTCCCAGGAAGCCCGGTTGACGCTTCCCCGGTTCACGTACGAGGACGCGTGGACGCTCGGCGGTCTCCTCGTGGAGCTGGCCCACGAGCGGAAGGCCCCCGTCGCCATCGACATCCGGCGGGGCGCGCAGCAGCTGTTCCACTGCGCGCTGCCGGGGTCCAGCGCGGACAACGACGCCTGGATCGACCGCAAGCGGCGGGTCGTCGAGCGGTACGGCGTCAGCTCGTTCCTCGTCGGGGCCCGCTTCCGGGCCAAGGGACGACGTTCGAGGCCTCCTCGCGCCTCGACCTCGACCGGTACGCCGCCCATGGCGGTTCGTTCCCGATCGCGGTCGAGGGCGTGGGCGTGATCGGCTCGGTCACGGTCTCGGGGCTGCCGCAGGCCGAGGACCACGCCCTGGTCGTCGAGGGGCTGGAGCGACTGCTCAGCTCATACGCCGCCGGCGACGACGACTGATCAGCACCAGCGCGCCGCCGCCGAGGCCGAGGCCGATCGCGCTGAGGCCCATGACGATGTTCCCGGTGCGGCGCCGGTCTCGGAGAGCGCGCCCTGGGGGCCGTGGTTCTTCCCGTCGGAGTCGCCGTAGCCGCCCGAGTCCCCGTAGCCACCGGAGTCGCCGTAGCCACCGGTGCTGCCACCGCCGTTGTCACCGCCGCCGTCGGACGATCCGCCGCTGTTCGAACCCCCGTCGGTCGAGCCCCCGTCGGAGCCGCCGTTGGAGCCGCCGCTCGTGTGGTCGGTGGGCGTCGGGGTGGGAGTCGGGGTCGGCGTGGGGGTCGGGGTCGGCTCCGTGGGCGTCGGGGTCGGCTCGGTCGGCGTGGGGGTGGGCGTGGGCTCCGCACAGGACGGCAGGTCGCCGTTGAACGGATAGGCGTGCATCTCCTGCCCGCCGCCGCCGTTGACCTCGGAGCTGTGGGTCAGGTTGCCGGTGGTGAAGAAGCGGCCGTTCATGCCGGGCATCGTCACCGTCGTCGTACTGGCCTGGTTGCCGACGAGCACGCTGCCCGCGAACTGGGCCGTGCCCTCGAACTTGACCGTGGTGGCGTCGGGGAAGTTCCACAGGACCCGCTCGCGCAGGCCGTCCGGCAGCTGGTTGATGTACGAGTCGACGGTGCGGTCGGCGCCGAGGACGTTGACGAGGACGGTCGCGCCGGCCGGGATCTTGTCGAAGCGGATGCCCTGCTGGCCGCCGGTCGACGACTCCAGGTCGAAGTCGACGTTGAAGACCTGGAGCGCCGAGGTGCCGTCCCCCGTGAAGAGCGTCTCGTAGTTGTTGTTGACGGCGGTGCCGGTGGGGGTGCGGGAGGCGCCGTTCACGTACGCGTAGCAGTGGCTCGCGTCGGTGAGCTGACCCCGGAGCGCCTTGTACGGGTCGGCGGCGCGGCGTCGTGGACGGGGCCGGGCTGACCGTGCCGGAGAGGGTGCCCCGTACCGCACGACGCCGCTGACCGTGCCCTCCTCGGCGAGCAGGCGCTGGCCGGAGGCGACCGTCAGGTTCTTGCCGACGGTGAGGAAGTCGGTGCCGTTCTCGGGCGGGATCCGCGAGCCGACGCCGACGATGCCGACGTTGTAGACGGCGGAGACGCCCGCCCTCTTGTTCTGGTCGAAGCCGCCGAGGACGACGACCTTGCCCTCGGCCTCGGCCGCCGATTCGCGGACGAGGAAGTCGCCGCCGACGAAGATGTTGATGTTGTTGTCGCGGTAGGTGACGGGGCCGTTGCCGTTGTCGTCGGGGTACTCCGGGGGCAGTTGCCCGGCTTGCAGGGGCCGAGGCCACCGGGCAGCGGGTCGGCGTGGCCGGTGACGGCGAGCGCGCCGACGAGGGCGGTCGCTCCGATCGTGGACGCGGCGATGAGGGCGAGGCGGCGCCGGTCGCGTCGGCGTTCGCGGGAATTCTTTCCATATCGGGCAATATGCAAAGGGGACGAAAATGGCGACGCCCCACGCGGAGCGCCGCCACTTTCACACCCGTGCGGTCAGGCGCACACCACCCGACCTGCGCGATCAGGCGCTTTTGAGCTCCTGCCGCTGCCGGCCGAGGCCCTCGATCTCCAGCTCGACCACGTCGCCGGGGCGCAGGTACGGCTGGGCTCGGGCTGCCCCATGGCGACGCCCGCGGGCGTGCCGGTGTTGATGACGTCGCCCGGGTACAGGGTCATGAAGCGGCTGACGTAGCGGACGACCTCCGCGACCGGGAAGATCTGGTCCGAGGTGTGGCCGTCCTGCTTCAGCTCGCCGTTGACCCACAGCTTCAGGGAGAGGTCCTGCGGGTCCGGCACCTCGTCGGCGGTGACGAGCCAGGGGCCGAGCGGGTTGAAGGTCTCGCAGTTCTTGCCCTTGTCCCAGGTGCCGCCGCGCTCGATCTGCCACTCGCGCTCGGAGACGTCGTGCGCGAGCGCGTACCCGGCGACGTGCGCGAGGGCCTCCTCGTCGGTCTCCAGGTAGCGGGCGGTGCGGCCGATGACGATCGCGAGCTCCACCTCCCAGTCGGTCTTCACCGAGCCGCGCGGCACGAGCACGGTGTCGTCCGGGCCGACGACGGTGTCGGGGGCCTTGAGGAAGACGACGGGCTCGGCGGGGGTGGCCTGGCCGGTCTCGGCGGCGTGCCCGTGGTAGTTCAGCCCGATGCACACGACCTTGCCGATGCGGGCGACCGGCGGGCCGACCCGCAGCCCGGCGGCGTCGAGCGCGGGCAGCACACCGGCGCCGGCGGCGGCTGGACGCGGTCGAGGGCGGAGGCGTCGGCGAGCAGACTGCCGTCGATGTCGTCGACGAGGGCGGACAGGTCGCGGAGCGTTCCGTCCTGGTCGAGCAGGGCGGGACGCTCGGCTCCCGGCGGCCCGACACGCAGCAGCTTCATGGTCTTCTCCTGTGGTCGAGGTGGGCCCGGAAGGGCCCTGAGGTGCCCGGCCGATGGAGTGCGGCCATCGGAGGATTGGCCGATCCTCCAAGACATTGGTTCAGCCCGCAAGACCCCGTTCACACCCTGGACCCTTACGCGGCGGTAACCGCGGTCGCCGCCTCCGGCGCGTCCCGGTAGAGGAAGGCCCGCTCCACGGCCGTCCAGGTGGTGCTGGTGACGAGGTAGAGCGCGGCGGCCAGGGGCACGACCGCGACCGAGACCAGGGTCGCGAAGGAGAGCAGCGGCAGGTACCGGGCCATGCCCGCGGCCACCCCGGCCCCGGCTGCCCGGCTCCACCGCGACCGGCGCGGGCTGCCGCTTGGCCCTGCGGTAGTTGTACGTGGCGACGGCGCCCACGATCGCGAAGAGCACCAGGTAGACGAGCCCGGCCGGGCCGAGGACGCCACCGTGGGCGAGGGCGTCGGCGTAGTGGTCGCCCAGCGGGGCGGCGAGCAGGCTGTGCCCGGCCATCCGCCCGCTGGAGAACAGGTGGTACATCAGCATGAACGCGGGCGCCTGCAGCAGGCTCGGCAGACACCCGGCGAGCGGCGACACCTTCTCCTCGGCGTGCAGCTCCATGATCGCCTTCTGCATCCGCTCCGGGTTCTTGGCGTGCTTCTTCCGGATCGCCGCGAGCTGCGGAGCCAGCCGCGTCCTCGCCTTCTGCCCCCGGGCCGCGGCCCGGGAGAGCGGATGGACGGCGAGCCGTACGAGCAGGGTGAAGAGGACGATCGCGGCGGCCGTGGCGCCGCCGGCGAACAGCGGCTGGAGCAGGTCGGCGAGCCGCTCGACCAGGGATGCGAAGACGTTCAAGGGAGCCCTCCGTGGGGTCTCGTCGTGCCGGGGTGCGGGAATTCGGCATGACGGATCCGCGGGGAGGCGCCCAGTGCTGTACGGGTCGTACTGACTGACTGGCTGTACTGACTGACTGGCTGTACTGACTGGCCGGCTGTACCGGCCGGCTGTACGGGCTCCCTACGCGGCCGTCGGAAGGAGACGGCCGGGAGCGCGGGTCTGCGACGCCCCGCGGCGTCGGGATCGCGCTGGGGCAGGAAGGCGGTGCGCCGCTCGCGGTCGCGTATCGCGGTGCGGACCGCGGTGGGCGGCACGGCCGGGGCCGTACGGGCGCCGAAGAGGGCGCAGACGACGCCGGTGGCGGCGAGGGCGACGGCGGCGGAGAGGCTCGCGCCGTCGGAGAGGAGCAGGTCGGCGAGGGCGAGGAGGAAGAACAAGGGCGCGACGAAGCGCAGCACCAGGGCCCTGACCGTCATCCCGCCACCTCCTCCCGACTCTCGACCGCCGTCTCACGGGGAGGACGCACGGGAGGGCACGGAAGTTCCCGCACGCCGCCCAGAAGACTCAGGAACCGCTCGAACCGCCCGAACCGCTCTCGTGCTCCAGCGGAACGAGCAGGCGGCGGGGCCGGAGGAACGCCCGGCTGACGGGATCGGCGGGGTCGGGGTCGAGCCCGGCGCCGGGCCGCATCTCGATGCCGGCGAGCGGCACGACGACGCCGCACGAGGCGCAGAAGTCGTACGGATCGAGTTCGGCGCCGCAGTCGGCGTGGTGGAAGTGGCGCAGCGGTACGCCCCGGGGACCTCGGCCCGGCCCCAGGTGCCGAGCGCGCGCAGGACGGGCCAGAGGGCGAGTCCGCGCGCGGTGAGCACGTACTCGTCGCGCGGGGCGACTCCTGGTAGCGCCGCCGGTCGAGGACGCCGGCCTCCACGAGGGCCTGGAGGCGGGCGGCGAGGACCGCGCGGGGGCGCCGAGGTGGGCGAGGAAGTCGCTGTAGCGCCGGACGCCGTAGAAGGCGTCGCGCACGACGAGCAGGGTCCAGCGCTCGCCGATGACCTCCAGGGAGCGGGCGATGGAGCACTGCTGCTGGGCGTAGTCCTTGCCGAGAGCCATGGCCCCATCGTACCGACCACAGGTTCATTCACCGAACCGACCTGCTACGGTGAGTTCAATCACCGAACCGACGGGTGGAGGTCCCTGCCATGCCCCAGCTCGCCGCCACACCCGCACCGCGCCACCCACGCCCGTCGCCCGCCCCGGGCGACCCTCGCCGTCACGGCCGCCGCCACCGCGGTCGCGCTGATGAACTACACGGCCCCGATGCTGACCCTCCCGGACATGGCCGCCGCGTTCGGAACCCCGCCCTCCGCCCAGGCCTGGCTGCTCAACGGCACCCCCCTCGGCCTCGCCGTCCTCCTCCTGGTGGCCGGCAGCCTCGCCGACGCGCACGGCCGGCGCCGGGTCTTCCTCCTGGGCACCCTCACCCTCGGCCTCACCACCGCCCTCGGCGCCCTCGCCGGCTCGACGCTCACCTTCACCCTGGCCCGCATCGCCCAGGGCGCGGCCAGCGCCGCCGTCCTCGCCGGCAGCCTGGGCCTCCTCGCCCACGCGTACCCGGCGGGCCGCGACCGGATCCGGGCCACCGGCATCTGGGGCGCCTCCGTCAGCGGCGGCATCGCCCTCGGCCCCTCCTCGCGGGCGCCCTCAGCCTCGCCGACTGGCGCCTGGCGTACGCGACGCTGGGCGCGGCGGCCCTCCTGACCGCGGCCGTGGGAACCCGCACCCTGGCACGGGAGGAGAAGGTCTCCGGCGCCCCCGCCCCGACACGGCGGGCGCCCTGGCCCTCGGCCTGGCCCTGACCGCCCTCCTCACCGCCCTCACCCTCGGCCGGGACGGCTGGCTGCGGACCCCGGTGGGCCTCCTGCTGCTGGCGTCGGCCGCCCTCACGGCCCTGTTCGTCCTGGTGGAGCACCGGAGCCGCACCCCCATGATCGACCTGGGACTGCTGCGGAGGCCCGCCTTCCTGACCTCGACGCTCGGGGCGCTCTTCACGGGCCTCGCGGTCATCGGCCTGTTCAGCGTGCTCCCGCCCTGCTCCAGAGCCGTGCCGGAATGTCCCCCCTGGCCTCGGCGTCCCTCTTCCTCCTCTGGTCGGGCACCGCGTTCGTGGTGGCCCTCCAGGCGCGCCGCCTCGCGGGCCGGCTCTCCGCCACCCACCAACTCGCCGTCGGCTTCACCCTGTCCGCCGCGGGCGTCCTCGCCCTCCTCGGCGCCCTCGACGGCCCCTGGCCCCGTCTCCTCCCCGGCCTCCTGGCCGCCGGCGTCGGCAGCGGCCTCCTGAACGCGGCCCTCCCCGCCTCGCCGTCGACTCCGTGCCCCCGAGCGGGCCGCGATGGGCTCCGGCGCCAACAACACCGCCCGCTACATCGGCTCCTCCGCCGGCGTCGCCCTGACCCTGGCCCTCCTGACGACGGGCCCGGACACCGCCCTCCTCGTCTCGGCCGCCCTGGCCCTCACCGGCGCCGCCCTCACCCTCGCACTGGGCCGGAAGCGCCCCTGATCACCCCTCCGCCGACACCAGCTTCGCCCACACCACCAACCGGTAGGTGCTCGTGAACTCGGGCGTGCAGGTGGTGAGGGTGAGATAGGCCCCGGGAGCGTCGTACCCATAGGACGGCTTCACGAGGGACCTCGGCACGGCCCGGATCACCCCGACATCACGCGGCGACGTCGACCCCAGAACAAGATCGACCCGATAGACGTAGGTACGCGCCCGCGTACGCACCACGATCTCGTCCCCCCGCCCCAGCCGATTCACGTACCGAAACGGCTCACCATGCGTGTTCCGATGCCCGGCCACCGCGAAGTTCCCCACCCTCCCGGGCCCCGCCGTGCCGGGATAGTGCCCCACGTACCCCTTGTCGAGCACCGCCCGCTTGGAAACCCCTCGGCCACGGGAACGACCAGCCCGAGCCGAGGAATCCGAAGAACGGCGAAGGCACCGGAGGAGGAAGGAGGACCGGCAGACGCGGCGGCACCCCACCCGCCCCGGAACCGGAGTCGACCCCGGCCCCGGGCTCGGCCTCACTCCCGGCCCCCGCCTCGGGCTCAGCCCCGGCCCCGGCCCCGGCCCCAGTCCCAGTCCCGGCCCCGGACACGGCCTCGGGCCCCGGAGAGACATCCCACTCCCTCTCCAGGACGCGCACCTCCCCGAGGGCCTCGGCGCGGGCCTCCCGATTCGTCCACCAGAGCTGATGGACGACAAGAAGCAGGATGAGAACCCCGCAGGTGACGGCGGTCTCGGCGCCCAGCCACAGCGCGCGGGCGCCCGTACGAGATCGTCCTCCCCCCTGGACGACCACCGGCACCCGCTCCCGCACCCTGGCCCGCACGCGGGGCACCCTAAGCGCTGAGGCGCCAACTCTCCAGGCCCGTACAGCAGTACGGTGAAGGGCATGCGCTCTGACACGCCTGCCGCCCACATCACCGAAGCCGAGCGACTGCTGCGCACGGCAGCCCAGTACCCCGGCGACCGGGAACCCCTCTACCTCCAGGCCGCGGCCCACCGAGAACTGGCGGGAGACCGCGAGGCCGCGACCGCCCTCTACGACACCCTCCTCTCCGGAGAGCCGGCGAACCCCCACCTCATCAGGGCGCTGAAAGCCGCGAACCTGTGGGAGTACGGCCACGAGGCCGAGGCACGGGCGATCATCGACGGCGTGAGACGCGCGCGCCCCTCGGACGCGACGGCCTGGGAAACCCTGGCGGAAACACTGGAAGCCCACGACGAACTGGAAGCCGCGGAATCCACGCTGACCGAAGCCGCGACCCTCCTGGCCGGCCCGGAAGACCTCCCCCACGCCACCCAGTCGCTCCTCACCACCCGCCACCGCATCCGCCGCATGCTGGCCCGTGACCACGACGCCTGGGACGACCGCGCGGACCGCCTCCACACCGGCACGGTGGCACTGGACGAACTCCACGACCCGAAGCGCCTCTGGTCCCTCGGCTCCTCCGACCCCGCCGAACTCCAAGCCGAGATCACCCGCCTCCGCTCCGAACTCGGCACCTACCGCACCGCCCTCTCCCGCCCCTTCCCGGTCGCCGTCCTCCACTGGCCCGAACGAGAACTCGACGAGCTCCTCGCCGCCTACCCGGAACTCGAAGCCGAGTACCCCACCTACCGCGCCCACCTGACAGACATCGAAGCCTCCCTCCGCGAACTCTCCGCCGCCGGCACCCCCAACCTCGGCATCGTCCGCGCCACCGTCCCCTCCTACGAAGCCTTCGCCGCCTCCGAATCCACCCACCCCTCCCACCCCGACCTCCTCCCCCAATACGCCACCACCCTCGCCGCCCGCGGCCGCGCAACCCCCTGGCCCCCGGCCCAGGGGGCAGAGTGCTGGTGCGGGTCGGGGCGGACTTATGGGGAGTGCCACGGGGCGGAGTGACACACCGGACCGCCGGCAGAATGCAGGTGTGTCCGAAGCCGTTCCGTCCTCCCCCGCCGTCTCGGCCCGCATGAGCCGGCAGCCCAGCAAGGACACCGCCGCCGAGCTCGCGGTCCGCCGACTGATCCACGCAGCCGGCCTGCGCTACCGCGTCGAGTTCCCGGTTCCGGGCATGGCCCGACGACGGATCGACGTGGCTTTCACCTCCGTCAAGGTGGCCGTCCTGATCGACGGCTGCTTCTGGCACGGCTGCCCCGAGCACGCCACGCAGCCGAAGGCGAACGCCGAGTGGTGGCGACAGAAGCTCGACCGCAACATGGCACGCGACAAGGAGACGACCGAACACCTGGAGGCCCAGGGGTGGGCCGTCCTGCGGTTCTGGGAACATGAGCTCCCGGAGGACGTCGCGGCAACGGTCCACGTGGCCGTCGCCGGAAGGAGACGGTCACGGCCTCGACGGGGAGGCCCGGTGACGACCGGGGGTCAGGACGGCCAGGGCACACATGGATGATCCGCTTCGCTTCGTGGACGTCTGCTCCGGCGCGGGCGGGCTCGCCTCCGGACTGGAGGGCGCCGGTTTCACACCGGCTCTGCTGCTCGATCACGGCCCCCAGGCCTGCGAGACGATCCTCGCCAACCGGCCGCACTGGAACGTGCTCTGTCAGGACCTTGTCGATTTCCTGCCCGACGACCATCCCGAATCCCTGGACGTCGACCTCCTGTCGGCGGGCCTGCCCCGGGTGAAGGCGTCGGCCGCACGGGGAGGACGGACGACGACCGGGAGCTGAGGCTCCTCGAAGCGACGGTCTACCTGCTCCACGCCGTTCAGCCACGAGCCCTGCTCCTGGAGAACCTGCCCGCGCTGGTCGGTTCTCCTGAGTACGCGTCGATACGGTCCTTCATCAAGGCCGAGCTGACCCACCTCGGCTATCGCTTCCACTGGTTCGTACTGAACGCCGCCGACTTCGGCGTACCGCAGGAACGCAGGCTCGGAGTCCTGGTGGCGCTCAAGGAACCGTGGTTCCACGCCTTCACCCCGCCTGGCCCGACGGTCACCGAGCACGTCCCGGTGGGGCGGGTGCTGCTCCCTTCGATGAGGGCCCGCGGATGGAGTGATGCCGAGGAATGGGCCGCCCAGGCGACGGCGACCGCACCCACTCTGGTCGGAGGGTCGGAGAACCGCGGCGGTGCGGATCTGGGGCCGTCGGGCACCAAACGGGCATGGGCACGGATGGGGGTGAACGCGGGCTCGCTGGCCGACGAGGTCCCGGGACCCGATTACACGTGGCCGCGCTCGACCGACCCCGCCCTGATGGTGAAGATCACGGTGGACCAGGCTGCCCTCCTCCAGTCGTTCCCGCCGGAGTGGCACATCACGGGACGCAAGACCGCGCGGTACCGGCAGATCGGCCATGCCACTCCCCCGCCGGTGGGACGAGCGCTCGGCTCGGCCCTGGCCGAGGCGCTGCGGTGCCCCCTCGACGCGACGGACAGGTGTTAGGGTTTTCTGTCCTAGACTTCCGGCACATGAGCCACGTCCTGAACCAGCACATCCCACCTGCGGACTTCCGCATTCTGGACCTGTTCGCAGGCCCCGGTGGACTGGACGTGGCCGCTGAGGCGCTGGGCTACCGGGCCACGGGCATCGAGTGGGACGACGACGCGGTCATCACCCGCAACCATGCGGGCATGGACACCTTCCGCGGTGATGTCCGACGCTACCGCGCCACCTTCTTCCCCCACGCCGAGGTGCTCACCGGCGGCCCGCCCTGCCAGACCTTCACGGTCGCAGGGAACGGTGCAGGCCGCAGGTCTCTGCACGATGTGAAGCAGTACATCCGCACGATGCACGAGGCCGTGCGCGCCGCACTCACGGCACAGTCCGACGACGAGCGTCTCGGTGCCTGGAAGAACGTCTTCCGGAGCTGGCGGAAGATCTACGAGAAGCTTCGGGTCAACGAGATCCTGGCCGAAGGGGTCAGGAACGAGAAGGCCGGGATCGAGAAGGCCCGGGCCGAGGTGCGCAGGGCCATGCGGAAGTGGCTGACGGAATCCGCTCACTCGCCGCAGGAGATCAAGGACTTCTTCAAGAAGCTCAAGTCCCCCCAGGACGTCCGCCTCCAGGACCCCGAGCTCACCGCTCTGCTCAAGAAGTACGCCGACCTGAACGGGAACCTCGACAAGGCACGGAAACGGCTCGAGGAGCTGGGCGACCCCCGGACGGGGCTGGTTCTCCAGCCTCTGTGGTGGGTGATCGAGCGCAGTCTGCGGCCCGGTTCCCGGCCCTACGAGGCCGTGGTCCTGGAACAGGTCCCTGCGGTGATGCCCGTGTGGGAGGAGTACGTCCACGTCCTCAGGACCCTCGGATACAGGACGAACGTGCAATATCTGCACACGGAGGCGTTCGGTGTCCCCAGACACGGCGCCGTGCCGTGCTGATGGCCCGCCTCGGCCCCGGCGAACTCGCGGCCCTGGACGAGACCCATGAACGCTACCGCCCGGGTGCGCGCGCCGGCGAAGCATCTCGTGAGGCCTGCGAGCAGATGTACCTGTCCTCTCGGGACGCCTCCGCGTCTGCAGAGGTGGAGGCGAGGCCCAGGATCGCGTGGGTCTCCATGGAGAGGGCTCTCCAGGAAGCCCGCGAGGCCCTCCCGGAGGCCCTGCGGAAGGCCGAGGAGCTCCTCCCTCCACGCGGCGAGTTCACCGTCGTCTCGAACTACGGCACCGGAGGGGACCCCGAGGCCAGGGGGCGACGCGACCACGACATGCCCTCGGCCACGATCACCGGGAAGGTCTCCCGGAACCGCGTGGTGCACAAGGGGACGGACGAGGACCTCGCCGGAGACCTCGGCCGCTTCTCCAACGCCGAGGCAGGAGTGCTGCAGACCTTCCGGCCCTGTATCCCTGGAAGGGCAAGGACGTGGCGCAGCAGATCGGCAACGCGGTCCCGCCGCTGCTCGCCCTGCACGTGCTGCGGCACGTCCTCGAACCCGACCTGGACGGCGAAGCGGCCGAGGAGCGTCTGAAGCAGGCCGCGGAACGTCTGAGGACCCGGCCGAAGCCCGCAGTCCCGACGGAAGCCCTGCGCCACAGGGGACTGAAGGGCCACCCGCTCACCGACAGGTGACCCTCCTCGCTCACCTCTGGGACTCTCGACCTCGGATCGGAGCCGTCTCGAACAGGTCGATGAAGTAGCGCGTGAGCGCCTCCACCGACTCCGGCGGCGCGGGGTCCTCGTCGGGGCCGTACGGCAAGGTGTGCCTCGGGACCGACGTCGCGTTTCCCGCCTCCGCGATCCACGTGCCCAGAGCGTCGGGGTCACGGGGCAGATCGGGAGCGAACGCGTCGTAGACCACCGTCACGGCGACGGTGTTGATCGCCGTCATGAGTCCTTCGATCTCGCGGCCTGTGGTGGCGATTCCCCGCTCCAGCACCCGTACGAGTGCCTGGGCGGTGGGACGGTGATCGATCAGCTCGCGTCGGAGGGCGGAGTGGATCAGGTCCTGGTTGCCGCAGGCGGCCACCACCGGAGCGTAGTCGCCGCCGTCGCGGAACATCTCGGCCGCCCACCACAGTCGCGAGAAGCACTGCCGGTCGAGCGCCCCTCTGAAACGCTCGGGACCGATCCTCGACGTCGTCCGGGAATAGTGTCGCCACGCCACGTAGTCGGGCGCCACCGCCAGTGCCAGATGGTTCCACAGTCTCCTGTCCGCCGCCTCCCGGCGGGTGAGGCGCAGCGCGGCGTGCAGGCGGGGGGCCAGCCAGGCGTCCGCCTGTGTGCGGTTGTCTCGGAACGCGTGCATGGCGTCTTCGATGAGATCCCTGAGCGGCTCGACCTCCCAGCGGGGATCGTCGTCGTCCGACGGCTCGACAACCTTGTCCAGGTCGACGCCGGCATGCCCCTCGACGCCCTTGAGCAGATCCTCCGTGAGAAACGGCTCTGCCGCCGCCGCCGACAGCAGGCCGAGTCGCGCGGGAAGGCGGTACGGCTTCTCGATCATGCCTTGTCTCCTCGGTTCAGCTGCTGAAGCGCACGCAGCGCCTGGGAGAGCGCCTTGCCCGCACCGGCACGGCGCACGGCGGCGTAGTGGATGCGGGTCTGGAGCTCGACCCATCCCGCGTCCCCGGTGCGCCGGCGGTGAACCCGCCGGAGTGCCTCCTCCACGTGCGCGCCGGGAGCGACGTCGGGGAGCATCTCGCGGAGCACCTCGCCCCGCCAGTCGGTGGGGAAGACCGGCGAGCCGTCGGGTTCGACCTCCAGGTCGCCCAGGGCACTGTGGAAGACGGCGGTCCACACGTCGGTGGACATCTGCGAGACGAGCAACTCGTGGACCTTGTTCTCGATGCCGCCGTTCTCGGCGTCGAGCAGATCGGAGAAGCCCTCGACATCGGTGTTGACCCACACCGCCGGGACCCGTCCGGAGGTGTCCACGATCCAAGGGACGTCGGCGTAGGCCTGCAGCCATGCGCGGGAACTCCTGGCGAAGCCGACCTGCTTCACATCGAGGCGCAGACCGCCGAGAGGTTCGTCGGCGGTCACGTCGACGGTCCAGTCCTCGTCGGTCTCCGCGATCGATCGACCCGGTACGTCGTCGACAGTGGCGACGGCCTGCGCCGAGAGCGACGCACGCCCCACGTGCTCGTCGCGGAGCAGCTCGACGGTGCCGGACCATTCCTTGCTTCCCGGAGCGTCCTGTCGGAGGTCGACGACCCTCCGCACATTGGTCTCGCCGTCGGTGAGCATCACCAGGACGCGCAGCCCGCTCCACGGTGCGTCGTCGGCCATGGCGCCCGGGGGCAGGGTGGCCGACAGACCGATCCTGGCCGAGACCCAGGCATCGTGCTGCGCCACCCCCAAGGCCACGGTCCGCTGCGGCACGGAGAAGGCCGATGTGTCCAGATGGTCGCGGGTGCCGTCGGGCAACTTCAGGGAGGCGGAGGTCACCCGGAGGGCGATCGGGCGATTGAGTCGCTTGTACGGATAGAACTTCATGCCTCACTCCCCCTTGCCGGCGCGCAGTTCGAGCACGAGCCGTGTGAGCGCAGTACGGACCGGGTGGCTGGTGACATCGGTGGAACCACTGAAGACGGCACGGCGGGCGCCCGGCGTGAACCGCAGCATGCCGTCCTCGATCCGGCATCCGTCCACGGCGACGAGTTCCGCCCAGTCCAGCCTGGGGCGAGTGCCCGACCTCACGTCGAGCAGGACCACCGGTGCCATACCGGGGAGTTCGTCGGCACGCGGCAGCTTCACCTCGGCCGTGATCCGCCACTCGCCCGACGGACCGATCGACGCCTCCAGGCCGTCGAGTTCCGGGAGCCCCGGCCCCACGACGCGCCTCGTCGCCGTCTTCCGTCCCGTGGGGACGGTGAGTGCCTTCCGCAGCTTCGCACCGCCCTCGTCGCCGGAGCGCTTGGGCCGGACGACCAGTTCCTTCACGGCCGCGTTGACCTCGGTGGTCAGCCGGGCGATCCGGTGGTGCGCCGTGTGGGACCAGCGCAGGGTGAGTTCCTCCGTCTGCCCCCAACGGTCGTGCTCGGGCGGTTCGGCGGCCCGCAGGAACTCCTCGGCCTCCTCCGCGAAGGGGCGGTCTCCCGGCCGCGGTCCCCGTGAGGAGGACGGCCTGAAAATCGGTGACGCCCACGGGAAGTCCGAACACGGTGGACTTCCTGATGGTCATCCGGTTGCCCCGCAGGAGTGGACCTGCTTGGGCACGCCGTCCCTGTCCTGCGCGTCCGTGACCAGGAGCACGGCTTGGTGAGTGCCGAGTGTGCCGCCGAGGCCACCGCTGCGCGGCAGCCTGAGCGGGACCGTGCGCATGGCGACCTGTCCGGCCTCGGTCAACCGGTCGACGGTCGTCCCCTCGTAGAAGGCGCGCAACGCGCGGGTACGGGCAGGCTGGGCCTCCGTCGGATCGACCTTCTGCTCCCCGATGACCACCCGGCCGTTGCGCAGAGTACGGACGGAGGTCTCCAACAACGGGAGCCTGCTCCCTCCGGCCGTCATGGCCGCCCAGAAATCCCGTTCCAGGGCTTGCACCAGTCTCTTGTGCATGGAGCAGATGTCGCGGGTCGCGTCGTCGTCCCCGTCGGTCTCGTCGTCGGTGGCGCGGTCGGCCTGGCCCTCGTCGAGACTGGCCACGTCGTGGGCGCCGACGATGAGGAAGGAAGTGCCCGGCTCGTCGCTGTCACGGGTGAGGTGGAGCCGTTCGACGGTCTCCTCGTCGGCCCACCAGGAACGTGTCACCTGCGCCCCGGGGCTGTCCGGGTCGGGGCGCCCGAGCCAGGCGGGGCCCGCGTACGTCTCGTCGCCGACGGATCGCCACGGCAGCTCCAGCCGTCCGATGACGCGTCGCTCGGTCCGACCTTCGTGGGGAACCGAGAGCGTGGAGTTGATCAGCACCATGCCGAGTGCACTGGTCGCCCAGAGCGTGGCTTTGCCGAGACCGAAGGAGCCGCCCGCGCCGCGGTCGGACTTGAGGCTTTCCAGCTGGCGCCGCACGACGGCGGCGAACTTGCCGTTGTCGTAGTCGTCGCCGACGAGCCCGGAGGCGTTGTAGTCGTCGACCCTCAGGAGGATGAGCCGCCCCTTCTCGAACATGTGCTGCACGCCGGCGTGCACGACCCGCCCGACCTTCTGATGGGAGGCCGCCGCCGACACCGCCTCGTAGTGAGGCCGGAGCTCGTCCCACAGGATCGCCTGTCGGAAGGACTCGAGCATCTCCCCGGTGAGTTCGTGGATGGTGTACCGGACGCGGACCGGGCGGCCGTTCTCCGTCAGCCGCTCGTCGAGGCTGTTCTGGCAGGTCTCGCGGGCCAGCACCTGGACATCCGCGTCGAACGCGAAGGCCGCGGCATTGCCGCCGTCACGACCTCCGTCCTGGTAGCCGGGCCGGTGGTACCAGGTGACCGGGAGGCCCGCCTGGGTGTCGGTGGTACGGGTGTGCACCGTCCCGACGTCCGTGCCGAGGGCCTTGGCGATCTCCGTCATGACCGCCGGACGTGGCACCGACCTCCTGGTGATCCACGCCGACACCGCAGCACGGGTCAGGCCCAGCTCCTCTGCCAGCTCGGCCTGCGTCTTTCCCGCGAGCTTGAGCTGGCGGGCCAGCCAGGGCCCGAAGTCCTCGCCCGTCTCCATGCAACCACCCGTTCCATGACCGCGTCCATGAACAACAAGCAGGCTAATTTGACGCGAAGCAGGTCGTCAACTGTCACTTGACTCGAACCCTGCGGCCAAGAACACCGACACCGGACCGAAGGATTCCCAATACTCCCATTTGCCCCATTTCCCCACCTCCGCAAGTGGATCTCGAGATTCCTCAAGTGAAGGTTCTCCGACCCGCCTTGACTGCATCGAAGATCGTTGACAGAGTCGAAGGGTCGGAAAAGCCGCACCGCTTCGAGAAAACATCTCGATGCGCCCAATACAGCTCTATCCTCAGCTGGCCCTGCTCCCTCTACGGCGACATTTTCACGGAATTCCACAAGAATCCTCCCGTGCGTCAAGCGGAGCTACGAGACACCGGCCCCCACAGGCAAGAACCGCTCGAAACAGGATCGATCTGCGCCGAACGGCGGAATCCTCCCTGCCCACACAGAACACACCCTGCGTCGAATTGTCGTCGCGGGGCGCAGCAACATTCCCAAAAGCTGAGGAGATAAGGCATGCCCGACCTTTACGGCGAATACCCCCTGGACCCCCCGCCCTGGTCCGGACGGGAGTGCTCGGCCGCCGATCTCGGATATCGGCAGAGCGCTCCAGAGATGCGGGAGAACTTCCTGAAGGAACTCGGGGAGGATCGTATCTATTTCATCGAGATCGTCGGCATGCCCCTGCCCGACCCTGACCGCGATGACGGCTGACCGCTCTCTCGGCACCGTGCGGCGCGCCGGCCTGGTGCAAGGCACCGCGGATACACCCGGGACCTTGAACCGGGCCGGCCCGCCGCGGCCCTCGTCTCCTCACTCTTCCCTCGACATCCTGGAGCCGCAGAGACATGTCAGACACCGACTCCCCCGTCATCCGCACCGTCCTCGAACAGTCAGCCCGTGTCCTGCAGACCTACGAGGTCGACCCCGGTCTGATTCCGGAGCACGCCAACAGTGAGCGGCGCATCACCCAGGGCGGGTACGGCGACCGTCAGCTCTTCGAGCTCGTGCAGAACGCGGCCGACGAGATCGCCTCCCACCCGGGCGGCACCGTCCACGTCGTCCTCACCGACACCCACCTCTACTGCGCCAACGAGGGCACGGCCGTCACCCCGGAGGGGGCGGAGACCATCCTGCGGATGAGCATGTCGCGCAAGCGCGGGGGGCAGATCGGCCGCTTCGGCGTGGGCGTGAAGTCGGTGCTGGTCGTCACCGACACCCCGCAGTTCTTCAGCACCACCGGCTCCTTCGGTTTCGATCGCGAGTGGGCTTACGAGCGGATCCGCTCGGTGCGAGGGGTCGAGGAGCACCTCGGCGCGTCGTTCGAGGCTCCGGTGCTGCGCATGGCCCGGCCCCTCGACATGGACGCCGAGCGCGCCCAGGACCTCGTGCTTGACGAACTGCTGCGGTGGGCCACCACGGTCGTCCGCCTGCCTCTGTTGCGGGGCGCCGCGGAGCGGCTTGCCCAGGACATGCACGGCGGACGGACAAGCGCCTCCTCCCGCGAGGAGTTCCCGCTCGGCTTCCAGCTCCTCTCCCCGCACGTGGCGCGGGTCGTCCTGGAGGACCGGCGGCCCCGACCCGTCGTCCGTCGGGTGCTGACGGCCGAGCAGACGGGTGACCGTCACACGGTGTACGAGGAGCGGACGGGGAAGCCGACCACCGCCGACCGCTGGCGGGTCTTCTCCGTCACGCACGAGCCCGGACCCGCGGCGCGGGCCGACGCCGGCGAGCTGCACGACCGTCTCACGCTCGACCTCGCCTGGGCCGTACCGGCACTGGTGAAGGACGCGACGACCGGCCTGCACCTGTCCCCGAAGTCACGTGGGCGGGGCCGCTTCTGGTCGTTCTTCCCGACCAAGTACGAGATGTCCCTGAGCGGCATCCTGAACGGCGCCTGGAAGACCAACGAGGACCGCCAGAACCTGCTCGACTCCTCCGCCTTCAACGAAGAGATGATCAAGGTGTCCGCGGGACTCGTGGTCGACTCCCTCCCTCGGCTCGCCCCCGCCGAGGACCCCGCCGCCTACCTCCCCCTGCTGCCGGGTCGCGTGAAGGAGGCGATCAGCTGGGCGGACGAGTTCCTGACCCGGGAGATCTGGGCCCGCGCCGCCATCCGTCCGTCGCTCCCCGACCAGGACGGTGTCCTGCGCGTGCCGACCGAGCTGCGCATCCCCCCGCGCCTCGACAAGGACCGCCTCACCCGCTGGCTGCGGATGTGGCACGAGTGCCCGGGGCGCCCCTCGGACTGGTTGCACCCCAGCGCAGAGGTCGACACCCTCCGCTCCGGCAAGGTGGAGCACATCCTGACCGCCGCCGGACACCAGCGGGCCGACGTCCGCGCATGGCTGGAGGCACTGGTGGCGTCCGGGACGGCCGAGGCCTCGGCAGCTGCGATCCGTATCCTCACCGACATGGTCGAGCACGGCTCGCCCTACGCCGACGAGGCCCGGCAGGCGAAGATCGTCCTCACCGAGGAGCACGGCCTCGTGGCCCCCGTGGCGGGTCAGGTCTTCCGGCGGACCGACGAGGGCGGACTGCCCGAATCCCTCGTGTACGTGGTCGGCTCGATCGCCCAGGACCCGTCCCTCGCTCATGCGCTCAACGTCCTGAACATCCACGAGGCGCATGCCGAGGGCAGGTTCACCAGCGTCCTCGACCAGGGTTTCGACGGCTACGGGGACGCCGAGTGGGAACGCTTCTGGGAGCTGTTCCGGCGAGCCGGGGGCCGCCGCCTCTCCCACACGGTCCTGGAGAAGGTGCCGCACCCCCGTGAGACGCTGCACGTACGGACCGCCGACGGCAGGTTCCGGCCGGTGCGGGACTGCATGATCCCTGGAGCCGTGGTCACCGCCGAGCGCGACCCGGGCATCGCCGTCGACACCCGCTTCCACTCCGACGACCTCTCCTTCTTCCCCGACCTCGGCCTGCGGGAACGACCCTCGGCCTCGGTGCGTCCCGAGGGCGAGGAGTGGTTCGAGGAGTACCGGGAGGCGGTCCACTCCGCGTACCTCAGGAAACTCGACAACCACGCTCCCCGACCCGCTCTCAGCCGGATGAAGGTCGAGGGCTCGCCCGTCGGCGGCCCTCTGCACCTCTTCCGCGCGTTGTCGGACGAGTCCCGCGCCGCCTTCCTGAAGGCGCTGCCCGACGAGGCGGTGGTGGACAACTGGACCCGCCAGATCGGCGCGCAGACGAGCACCCGCCAGTCCGTGGCCTCCCCCATCCGCTGGATGCTGAGGAAGTACGGGTACGTCACCACCTCCCAGGGACTCAAACCCCTGACGGAGGCCGTCGGACCGCAGTTGGCGGCCTACCGGGACGCTCTTCCCGTCGCCGACGTCTCCCCCGAGAAGGCCCGCAAGCTGCACCTGGCCACCACCGTCGACGAGGTCCCGGCCGACCGTTGGGAGGCACTCCTCACCGAGCTGTCGCACAGCGAGGACGATGCCTTCGTCGGCAGCACGTACGTCATGCTGACGCGCTTCGGCGCCGACTTCCCCGAGGACTCCCTCACCCGGTGCCGGATCGGCGACGTCTGGGGGACCCGCCCCGACGAGGAGATCACCGTCGCGGTCGGAGCCACCGAGTACCGGGCACTGCGGGCCGAGCAGTTGCCCGCCCTGCTCGTGTCCAAGGCCGAGGACGCCGAGCTGCTGATCGACAAGTGGGGCATGCTCCGCTTCGCCGACGTGATCAGCAAGGAGACCCGTGAGGTCCCCGAGGGTGACCCGGTGCCTCTCGTCGAGCTCTTCCCCGGGCTTCGTCAGCAGTTGAACAGCACCAACAGGAACAGCCTCGTGCAGCGGTGCAGCGAGCTGGAGGAATTGACCCGTACTCCGAACGGCACCAGGCCTCAGCCCCTCGACGCCGTACGGCAGGGCTCCACGGTGAAGATCCTCGTTCCGATCGCCCCCGAGCCCATGCTGCGACTGATCGACCGAGAGCTGGAGCTCGGCCTGGGCCAGGCCGGCTGCCGGGCGGTCCTGGAACTGCAGGACCGCATCGCCCGAGACAGTCAGATGCGTGCGGCGGTCAAGGCCGTACGTGAAGCGGAGGACGCCGTCACCAAGATCGAGCTGCTGATCGGCGCGGAGGCCCTGCGCGCCGGGCTGCCCGAAGGGCTGATGGAGGCCGAGCTGCAGGCGACCGACGGCGCCGAGCCGTCCGGGCACCGCATCGCGCAGATGGCCTTCAACGCGCACGGTGACGGCGTGCTCCAGCGGCACGCCCGGGACATCCAGGCCAGGTTCCCGAACGCCCCCGTCGCATACGGGGGTTCGTCAGCCGCCGTCGCCTTCGTGTCGGACCTCCGGCTGCCGGTGACGTTCGCGGGTTCCCGGACACCGACCCCGCCCACCTCCGAGACGGTCGAGGGCCCTCGCGACTTCCCCCGACTCCACGACTACCAGGAGGACCTGGTCCGGAACATCAGCGGTCTCCTCGACCGGCTCGCCCCCCAGCGCGCGATGCTGTCGCTGCCCACCGGCGCGGGCAAGACCCGGGTCACCGCAGAGGCCGTGATCAGGTGGGTGAAGCAGGTCGGCGACCTGCAGGGCCCTCTGCTGTGGATCGCGCAGACCGAGGAGTTGTGCGAGCAGGCCGTGCAGAGCTGGAAGTTCGTGTGGGGCAAGGTGGGAGCCGAGCGACCTCTCACCGTCAGCAGGCTCTGGGGCAGCAACGAGGTCGGCGACGTCACCGGCCACCCTCACCTCGTCGTCGCCACGGACGCGAAGCTCGAACGCTGCCTGGAGACCGACGCGTACGCATGGCTGCGGGCAGCCGCCCTGGTGGTCGTGGACGAGGCACACACCGCCGTCTCCAAGCGCTACACCACGATCCTGGGGCACCTGGGCCTCACCCAGTACGAGACGAAGCGGCATCTGCTGGGGCTGACCGCCACCCCCTACCGCAACACCAACGAGGAGGAGACCCGGCGCCTGGTCGGACGCTTCGGAAACAAGCGGCTCGACGAGGGAGTCTTCCCCTCCGGCGACCCCTACCGGGACCTGCAGGACTGGGGGATGCTCGCCCAGGTCGAGCACCGCACCCTCCAGGGCGGCAGTATCGAGCTGACCCGGGAGGAAAAGGCACAGGCCGAGCGCATGTCGATGCTCACGCGCGCCGCCGAGCAACGGCTCGCCGACGACCATGGGCGAAGCCGTCGCATCGTCGACGAGGTGGCAGATCTCCCGGAGGACTGGCCGACCCTGCTCTTCGCCACCTCGGTGGACCACGCCAAGTACGTGGCGGCCATGCTGAACGACCGCGGGGTGTCGTCCGCCGCAGTGGACGCGACCACCAGCCCTCAGGACCGTCGGCGACGGATCGAGGACTTCCGCGCCGGTCGCATCCGGGTCCTCACCAACTACGGTGTGCTCTCCCAGGGGTTCGACGCCCCCGCCACCCGGGTCGTTGTGGTGGCCCGACCGGTCTACAGCACGAACGTCTACCAGCAGATGATCGGTCGCGGTCTGCGCGGTCCCCGCAACGGCGGCAAGGACACCTGCCTGATCCTCAACGTCAGCGACAACATCGAGAACTTCGACACCAAGCTCGCCTTCACCCAGTTCGAGCACCTCTGGAGCCCCGCGTGATCGACGCCTACCTCGACACTCCGCCGCTCACCGATGAGCAGCGGGCCGTGGTCGAGCAACCGTGGGACGCACGGGTGCTCGTCACCGCCGGAGCGGGGGCGGGCAAGACGCACACACTGGTGCGCCGGCTCGACGCCCTGTGCGGGCACGAGGACCCGGAGGAGGTCCTGGAGGCGTCCGAGATCCTCGTGCTGACCTTCTCCCGGGCGGCCGCGCGCGAGTTGCGCGAGCGGATCGTCCGTCACGGGGAACGGGCACGGCGCGTCCGGGCCCAGACCTTCGACGCCTGGGCATACGGAGTGCTGCGACAAGCCCACCCTGACGGCGACTGGGCCGGGGTCGGCTTCGACGAGCGGATCGTGGCGGCCACGCAGGCGATCGAGAAGGGGGCCCTGGAGGCGGGCGACGCAGCGCCTCCCGCCCATGTGGTGATCGACGAGGTGCAGGACCTGCTGGGTGGCCGGCGTGAACTGGTCGAGACACTGCTCGATCGATACCAGGACAGCTGCGGATTCACCGTCGTCGGCGACGCAGCCCAGAACGTCTACGGATTTCAGATCGACGACCTGGCCGAACGGGCCGACGAGACCGGACGGTTCTTCGACTGGCTGCGCGCCTCGTACCCGGATGAACTGGTCGAGCTCCACCTCACTCGGAACTTCCGTGCCGTCACGCCCGAGGCCCGCGCGGCCCTGCACCTCGGCCCTCGCCTGCAGGAGGTCACGGACCCGGACGAGGGCGCGAACCTGTACGAGGAGCTGCGCGAGCTGCTGCTGGAGCCGGCGAACACCATGGCCGACCTCACCGATCCGCTCACCCTGGGCTCGCTGCGGAGGACGTCCGACAGCTGCGCGATCCTCACTCGCGACAATCGCCAGGCCCTCGCGGTGTCGGAGCTGCTCCACGAGCACGCGGTCCCCCACCGGCTGCGGCGCCCTTGGAGGACCGACCGGTCCCGCATTGGGTGGCCGAGCTGTTGCGCCGGACCGAGGCAAACGGCCTCACCGAGGAACGTTTTCGCATGCTGCTCGCAGAAATCCCCCTGCCGTACGAGCCGAACCCGACCGCGCTGTGGTCGGTGCTGCGTCGTGCCGCGCGCGGAGCCGGACGGAACGTGCTCGACCTGGAGGGGCTGCGCCGTGTCGTCGCCGACGGCCGGTTCCCCGACGAGGCCGGAGCCCTCGAGACCGAGCCCCTCGTCGTCTCCACCGTCCACCGGGCCAAAGGACTGGAGTTCGACCGCGTGATCGTGCTCGCCCCACCGTCCGTCGCCGAGCTCCGCAAGCAGCACAAGGACGACCTCGACCTTCCTGCCGAGGCACGAGCGCTGTACGTGGCGATGACCCGGGCCCGCCAGGACCTCCACCACGTGGCCCTTCCCGAGCTGCCGCTCATGCGCAGAGCGGGGCGCGGAAGTCCGGACGTCGGTACGTGGCCGGGTGGCGACCGTACGACCGGTTCGGGATCGTCGCCGAGGCCGGCGACGTGGCCCGGGACCGTCCCGCCGGGCACGAGTCCGATGCCGTCGCGACCCAGTCCTACCTCCTGGAGCGGGTCGCGGCCGGGGACGCCGTGGTCCTGCGCAAGCGCCACGACGTACCGATGGGCGAACATCAGAGCCCCCGTACGTGATCGTGCACGACGGCTGGGAGATCGGCGAGGCGTCGGAGCGGTTCCGCGAGGACCTGTTCCAGGTGCAGAAGGTGAACCGGACCTGGGACCCTGGTGGCCGGACGAGATCCACGGCATACGGATCGACACTCTGGAGACCGTGGCCGGCAGCACCGCCGCCGGCGCCAACGCAGGCCTGGGCGACCGGGGTCTGTGGATCGCCGCCCGGCTCACCGGCGTCGGTCGGTACCGCCGGTCCGAGGAGAACGAGGAGAGGAACGCATGACGCACGTGGCAGGCGAGCACGACGAGCACTACCGGGTCCGGGACGAGGAACTCCTGGTCGGGCTGCGCCGCGAACTCCTGGGTCCTTCTCCCGACGCAACCCCGGAGGACCGGGACGAGGTCCTCGTCCAGGACGCTCCGATCGACCGCTACGTCGCCGGTGTCCTCTATCCGCGGCCCGTGGACGCCGCTGCGGCGGATCGGCTCCACGACGCGGGGCAGGACAAGGACGCGTCGGACACTGCTCCGCTGCTCTCCCGCAAGGAAGGCGACGAGTCCACCACCGCCGATGAAGTCGGGGCCTCCGCGTCCCGGCGCCCCTCGTCGATGGGCCTCACCTTCGCGGTCGACCCGGCCGAGAGTCCTTCGATCGTGGTCCACGCGCAGGCCGCCCTCTACGAGCCCACCGACGCGGACGGGCGGCCCGTACCGGCCCGACGCGCCGAGGCACGCACCACCTCCGACCAGCAGGAACAGTGGCATCGCAAGGTTCTGTCCCTGCCCTCCACCACGATCGACGTGTGCACGCCCAACGCCAAGATCGATGTGTCTCTCGGAGAGAGGGCCGCTCTTCGGGTCAACGTACGTCGTCCTCGACCGACCACCGGAACCGTCACCGTCACCGTCACACTCGTCAACACCCAGCGGGTCGGCGAGCACGATCTGCAGGACGCCGCGTCCCTCTTCCAGTGCGGCCTCACGGTCCGTGCCACGAACGGGTCCAGCGCCTTCGTCGAGCGCACCGCCCCGGGCTCCTCGCACGACGACGAGGTGGCCACCAGCCGCCTGCTCCACCGCCATGCCCCGACCTTCGCCGTCGGGCACGGATGCTCCGCCGTCTGGGACTGGCCGGCCCCGCCGATCGGGGTGACGGACTCCATGAAGGCCGCCGTGACGGAGGTGCGCAGCGAGTTCCTGCCCGCCGTCGAAGTGCTCCTCTCCGACTCCAACCCCGAGATCGACAGCTCCGCGCTGTCCATGCTCGGGCTCGCCGAGGGCTCGGACGCGGACGTCCTGGACGCGCTGGAGACGCTGGCCGCCGGCTATGAGCAGTGGATCGACCGCAAGCAGACGGAGGCCGTCGCGCTGGAGGGCACGCAGTACGGACCGCCTGCGCTCGAACAGGTGGTGACCTGTCGGGAAGCGCTTCGGAGGATCCGCGCGGGTATCGCGCTCCTCGGCGACGAGGACAAGCCCGAGCTGATGCGGGCCTTCCGGCTCGCCAACCGTGCCATGGCCGAGCAGCGTGCCCGCAGCGCCTGGGTCAAGGGCGGCGGGGTCGGCGCCCCTGATCCGGCGGCCGGCCGATGGCGTCCCTTCCAGATCGCGTTCGTCCTCCTCTGCCTGTCCGGCATCGACGACCCGGACCACGAGGACCGTACGGTCGCCGACCTGCTCTGGTTCCCGACAGGTGGTGGCAAGACCGAGGCGTACCTGGGGCTGATCGCGTTCACGGCGTTCCTGCGCCGGATCCGGCGCGGCACCGACGGCGGCGGCGTGACCGTGCTCATGCGCTACACCCTGCGGCTGCTCACCCTGCAGCAGTTCGAACGGGCCGCGATCCTGCTGTGCGCCATGGAGCACATGCGCCGTGGTCTCGTCTCGGAGCTGGGCTCCGAGGAGTTCTCGATCGGAATGTGGGTGGGGCGCTCGGCCACGCCCAACACCCTGGAGGAGGCGGACAAGAAACTGGGCGAACTCCGCAGGGACCTCGGCAGGCGCCTCGCCACCGAGAATCCGGTCCAGCTGCATGCCTGCCCCTGGTGCGGCACCCGCCTCGACGCTCGGGACTACGCGGTCGAGCAGGAGGCACGACGCATGCACGTGCGGTGCCCTGGATCCGACTGCGACTTCGGCGGCGGCCTTCCGGTCCACCTGATCGACGAGGCCGTCTACGCCGCCCGACCCACCCTCGTGATCGCCACTGTCGACAAGTTCGCCTCGATGCCGTGGCGGCCCGCCACAGCGGCGCTCTTCAACCGGGACGACCCGACGGACTGCACGCCGCCGCCCGAACTGATCGTTCAGGACGAACTCCATCTCATCTCGGGCCCGCTGGGGACGCTCACAGGCCTCTACGAGACGGCTGTGGACGCCCTCGCCGACCGTCCGAAGGTGATCGCCTCCACAGCGACCATCCGACGCGCCGCCGACCAGGGGTTGAGCCTCTTCGCCCGGGGAGTGCGCCAGTTCCCGCCCGCAGGCCTGGACTCCCGGGACTCGTGGTTCGCCGTCGAGACGCCTCGGAAGGAGAAGGCGAGCCGCCTCTACGTGGGTCTGCTCGCCCCCGGCACCAGCCAGTCCACCCTCCTCATCCGCACCTACGCCACCCTGATGCACCGCGCCAAGCAGGCACGGGCCGACGACGCGGTCCGCGACGCCTATTGGAGCCTGGTGGGCTACTTCAACAGCCTTCGGCTGCTGTCCGCCGCCGAGCTCCAGGTCCACGACGACGTCGTGGACTACCTGGAACTGCTCGCCGAGCGGGAAGGCGTGGAGGTCCGATCCTCCGCGAACTACTCGGAGCTGACCAGCCGCGTCGACGCGAGCGACATCCCCGCCCGCCTCAAGAGCATCGAGAAGAGGCTTCCCGACGAGGACACGGTGGATGTCCTGCTCGCCACCAACATGATCGCGGTCGGCGTGGACGTGGATCGACTCGGCCTGATGGCTGTCATGGGACAGCCCCAGACCACCGCCGAGTACATCCAGGCCACCAGCCGCGTCGGCCGGGCCCATCCCGGCCTGGTCGCCGTCATGCTCAACGCCACCCGATCCCGCGACCGTTCGCACTACGAGAACTTCCTGCACTTCCACTCCGCCCTCTACCGCGAGGTCGAGTCCACGTCGGTCACTCCCTTCTCGGCCCGCGCGCGCGAGCGCGGACTCCACGCGGTGATCGTCGCCCTGGCACGGATTCTCCTCCCCGAGGCCCGCGCCAACGACGCCGCCGGAAGGGTCGAGTCGTACGAGCACCGGCTCCGCCGGGACATCGGGGCGATCCTCCTCGACCGTGTGGCCGGCATCGTCCCGGCAGAGCGTGAAGCCGTGGCCCGCGCTTTCGACGAGTTCGTCGATTGGTGGTGTGCCGAGGCGGATGTCCACGGCCGCCTGTACTTCGAACCACAGCGGGGTGATCGCACCCCGTCCCTGCTGAAGTCGTACGACGACGAGTCCCAGGACGCCGAGGCATGGCGCACGCTGTGGAGCCTGCGCGATGTCGACGCCGAGTCCGCCCTGTTCATGGAGGCATCCCGATGACCCCGCCCCCCTCGCGTCGCCGCCGTACCGGCACGGACGGCCGGGCACCCGCCCACAATCTGCTCCGCCGAGGCTCGGTCCGCCGCTCCCAGATGATCACCACCTACGGGGTCGGTTCGCTGATCGCGGTGGACCACGAGTCCTTCGTCGTCTCCGGTCTCGACGGCGCCGACGAGCACTGGAGGACCGACGAGTCCCCTCGCATCCACGAACGGCGACTCGCCCGTCTCCTGGGTGTCCAGTACTTCAGGCTGCCCCCCGCGTCCGACGACACCAGCAAGGACGGGGTCCGCGTCCGACGCTTCCCGCTCATGCACTCCTGTCCGGAGTGCGGCGAGCTGCGTCGCTGGAACCAGTTCAACCCACCGGCCGGCAGGAGTGAGTGCGGCACCTGCGGGGTGGACCTCGTGCCCTCCCGTTTCGTCATCGCCTGCGAAGCGGGGCACCTCGATGAGTTCCCCTACTGGCACTGGGTCCACAGGACCGCCGGCATCGGCACGACCGCCGCCGGACTGTGCGGCGGCACCCTCATGCTGCGCTCCTCGGGACGCAGCTCATCCCTCCGTTCCATCATCGTGTCCTGCACCTGTGGGGTACCGGAGGTCTCGATGGAGGGCTCCTTCCGCAGGACTGCCCTCAAGGACCTGGGGCTGCGCTGCCGCGGCACCCGCCCATGGCTCGGCACATCCGTCCCGGCGGAGACCTGTGGCCTCGCCGCCCGTACGCTCCAGCGCGGTTCCTCCTCCGTGTGGCAGCCCGTCCTGAAGTCGGCGTTGTCCATCCCCCATGGAGCGACGGCCGGGCCGACCCTCTCGCGGAGCACTGGGAGCAACTGCATGAGCTGGACGGAAGGGAAGAGGTCGAGCTGTGCCTCAAGTTCCTGTTCAAGGGCAGGATCCCGGTCTCCGTCGACGAGGTCATGGCCCTCCTCGCCGCCGAACGCGAAGAGGATCCGGAAGGGGACGAGCCGCCTTCCTTCGACCACCGCTACCTCGCACTGCGGCACAAGGAGTACGAGCGGCTCCGCGCCGGCAACGACGAGCGCGAACGCTCCCACGAGGAACAGTTCGTCTGCGAGACCCCACTCGGCGACCCGACGCCTCTCCAGCCACTCGGCGTCGTCGGCCCGATGTTGGTGAAGAAGCTCCGCGAGGTCCGCGCACTCAAGGCATTCACCCGGCTCGCCGACCCCGACTCGACCACCGAGGGCAAGGAGGCCGCCCTCTCCACGGCGTCCCTGGCCTGGCTGCCCGCGATGGAGGTCCGCGGCGAGGGCGTCTTCCTCCGACTCGCCGGTGACCGGCTCGACAGCTGGTCCCGTTCGGAGGCCGTACGAGCCCGTGCCGAACGGATCCGCACCGCACACGAGAGGTTGATGCGGCAGCGGGCCTCGGACCCTTCCCTGGTCCCGCCCTCCCCGGCCGGGCCACGCATGATCCTGCTCCACACTCTGGCCCACGTGCTCATCACCGAGTGGAGCCTCGACGCCGGCTACCCGGCCGCCGCGCTCCGCGAGCGCCTGTACGCCGACGAGGACATGGCAGGGATCCTCATCTACACGGCGACGAGCGACTCCGCCGGCAGTCTCGGAGGGCTCGTCGCCCAAGGCGAACCCGCCCGGCTCGCCGCCACGATCCGGGGGGCCGTGCACAGGGCGGAGTGGTGCTCCTCCGATCCGCTCTGCATCGAGGCCGAGGCGTCTGGAACGGCCGGCACCAATCTCGCGGCCTGTCATGCCTGCGTGATGCTCCCCGAGACGAGCTGCGAGCACAACAACATCCTGCTCGACCGCGCATTGCTCGTGGGTACCCCGGAGAACCCGTCGATCGGGTTCTTCGCCGACCTGCTCTCCTGAACCTCGAGGGAATGTCCTCGTTAGGCTCTCACCGTAGAAATGTCGATACGAACACGAGGTGACACCATGCCCCGCATCCCCTCCCCCGCCATAGCCGCCGCCGGACTCGTCGGCGGTTACGCCGTCGCGCGGTGGACGAAGAAGCGGCCGCTCGGGGGTGTCGTGCTGGCGGCGGCCGGTGGGGTGGCTGCGAGGGAGTGGCAGCAGGTGGGTGGGGCGAAGGTGGCTGCCGGGCTGGGCGCCGCGTACGTCGCCGCCTTTGCCGGGTCGCATCCGCTCGCGAAGAAGATCGGGGCGTGGCCGGCCGTGTTCTCCGTCGCCGGGGGCATGGCGGCGGCTTCCTGGGCCGTCACCCGCGGGAAGGACTGACCCACGTCCGGGGCTGGGTCCACCGCCCGGGGCTGGGCCGTCACCCGCAGGAAGGCCTGACCCACGTCCGGGGCGGGGTCCACCGCCCGGGGCTGGGCCGTCACCCGCGAAAGGCCTGCCCCACGCCCGGGGCTGGGCCGTCACCCGCGGAAGGTGGCCGCCCCACCCGGGCCCCAGCCCCTCGCCCGGGCCCCAGCCTCCCTCGCCCGGGCCCCAGCCTCCCTCACCCGGGCCCCCATCCCCCTCAGCCCCCCGCCACCCGACTCACCGTATAGATCAGGAGACCCGCCAGGGCGCCGACCACGGTGCCGTTGATGCGGATGAACTGGAGGTCGCGGCCGATGTTGGCTTCGATCTTGCGGGAGGTCTGGGTGGCGTCCCAGCCGGCGATGGTGTCGGTGATGAGGGAGGTGATCTCGTGGCGGTAGGTGGTGACGACGTAGGCGGCCGCGTCTTCGGCCCAGCCTTCGAGCTTCGCTTGGAGGCGGGAGTCCGTGGAGAGGCGGGTGCCGAGGGAGATGAGGGAGGCGCGGGCGCGGAGGCGGAGTTGGCTGTGGTCGTCCTCGGCGGCGGCGAGGATGAGGGAGCGGACGGAGGACCAGGCGGAGGCGATGATGTCCTGGACCTCGGGGCGGGCCAGGAGGTCCGACTTCAGGCGTTCGACGCGGGCCCGGGTGTCGGTGTCGGCCTGGAGGTCGGCCGCGAAGTCGGTGAGGAAGCGGTCGATCGCGCCGCGCGCAGGGTGGCCCGGCATGTCGCGCATCTCCGTCACGAAGCGGAGGAGCTCCTTGTAGACGCGTTCGCCGATGCGGCGGTCCACGAAGCGGGGGTCCAGCCCGGGCTCCGCCCTGGACCGCGTCCATCACCGAGTCGCCGTGGGTGACCAGCCAGTCGTGGGCGCGGGTGCAGATCAGGTCGACCGCCCGGTGGTGCGCCCCGTCCGCGACGACCCTTTCGAGGGTTTTGCCGAGGCCGGGGGCGATCTCGGCGGATTCGGCGCGGCGGGTGATCGCCTCCCCCACCACCGCCTGGACGTCCGCGTCGCGCAGGACGGTCAGGGCGCCCCGTAGCGCTGTGGACAGTTCCGCCGTCACCCGGTCCGCGTGGGCCGGGTTCGCCAGCCAGGCCCCAGGCGGCTGCCGATGCCCAGGGAGGCCAGCCTGCCGCGCACGACGTCCGCCGACAGGAAGTTCTCGCCCACGAACGTGCCCAGCGACGCTCCCAGCTGGTCCTTCTTCGTCGGGATGATCGCCGTGTGGGGATGGGAGGCCCAGGGGCGGCGGAAGAGGGCCGTCACCGCGAACCAGTCGGCCAGCGCGCCGACCATGCCCGCCTCCGCCGCCGCCGCGACGTAGCCCGCCCAGGCGCCCCAGCCCTCGTTCCGCGCCCAGGTCGCCAGGCCGTAGACCACGGCCACGACGAGCAGCAGGGACGTGGCCAGCGCCTTCATGCGCCGGACGCCTCTGCTCTTCTCCTCGTCCGCCGCCGTGTACGAGAAACTCACCATCGACCCGCCTTCCTCCGTCCCCCACAACAGGGACTCCCGGCGATCCTCCCGAGTTCCCCGTACATCTTCGCGATCACCGCCTCGATGTCCGGCTCCCGCACCGAGAGGTCGAGCAGGGGTACTTCGCCGCCACCGCCGCCACCAGCGGCGCCGCCGAGGCGGCGGCCGGGAAGGCGAGCCACTGGCGGGGCCCTCCGCGCGGACGAAGCGGGCGCCCGGGACGTCCCTGATCGGGTCCGCCTCCCGCTCCAGGTCCACCACCAGGAGCCGTTCGCTCTCGCCCACCGCGTGGAGGCCGGCGAGCTCGCCGTCGTACATCAGACGGCCGTGGTCGATGACCATCACCCGGGAGCAGAGCTGCTCGATGTCCGTGAGGTCGTGGGTCGTGAGGAGGACCGTGGTGCCCCGGGTCCTGTTCAGGTCGCGGAGGAACTCGCGGACCTTCGCCTTCGACACCACGTCCAGGCCGATCGTCGGCTCGTCCAGGTACAGCACCTCCGGGTCGTGCAGCAGCGCCGCCGCGATGTCGCCGCGCATCCGCTGGCCCAGGGAGAGCTGGCGCACGGGGACGTCCAGGAGGTCTCCCAGGTCCAGGAGGTCCACGCAGCGGGCGAGGTTCTCCTCGTAGCGGGCGTCGGGGATGCGGTACATGCGGTGCACCAGGCGGTACGAGTCCCTCAGCGGCAGGTCCCACCAGAGCGTGGTGCGCTGGCCGAAGACCACCCCTATCCGCTGGGCCAGACGGGTGCGCTCCCGCGACGGGTCGATGCCCGCGACCCGCAGCCGGCCGCCGCTGGGGGTCAGGATGCCGGTGAGCATCTTGATCGTCGTCGACTTCCCGGCGCCGTTGGGGCCGATGTAGCCGACCATCTCCCCGCGCTCCACGCCGAAGGTGATGCCGTCGACCGCCCGGACCTCCCGCTTCTCGCGGCGGAGCGGGCCGGTCCTGCGGCGGACCGTGAAGATCTTCTCCAGGGCGTCCAGTTCGATGAAAGGCATGCTTCTTCAGCTTCCTGTCGATCGGTACGAGCGGATCCCCGCCCGCCACGCCAGCCCCGCCACCCCGCAGCTCGCCACCGCCACCAGCGGCGACGCGAACGCCGCCCAGTCCGGCACCCCGCCGGGGCCGGCCGCCGAGGACGTACAGCGCGGGAGCCAGCTCACGAAGGCCAGCGGGACGACGTACACGACGCCCCGCACCAGTTCCTGGGCGAAGATCGTCGGCGGGTACTGGAGGAGGGTGTTCCTCCGTACGTGAAGGAGTTCGTGACCTCCGCCGCGTCCTGGATCCAGAACAGGGTCGACGCGCCCAGGACCATCACCGCCGCGAAGATCACCGCCCCGGACACCACCGACACCGGCAGCAGGACCGCCTTCAGCGGGGTCCACCGCACGTCGAGGAGGAGCAGGGACCAGACCAGGACCAGCAGGCCCTGCGCGACCCGGCCGAGCCTCCGCAGCGCGAACTTGTCCGCCGCGACCTGCGCGAGCAGCGGCGCCGGGCGCAGCAGGAACGTGTCGAGCGAGCCGTCCCTCACCCGCTTCCCCATCCGCTGGAGCGAGCCCATCGTCAGGTCCGCGAGCCCGAACGACGTGCCGGCCGTCCCGTACAGCAGGGCGACCTCCGCGAACGAGAAGCCGCCGAGGCCCCGCACCTGACCGAACATCAGGAGGATGACGACGAAGTCGAAGAAGGTGACGCAGAAGCTGGTGACGAGGGTCAGGGCGAAGGAGGAGCGGTACGCCATCGTGGAGCGGATCCACATGCCCGCCACCATCCTGTACGTGCGCCAGGAATCCCCGATCCCCGGTACGTACGCCGGGAATCCCCGGTCTCCCGGTACGTACGCCGGGAATCCCCTGTCTCCCGGTACGCACGCCCGGCGCCGAGGCCCGGTCCGGTGCGCTCATCCACCCTGCACCACCACCTTCCGCGTCGCCGCCGCCTGCGCCGCCCTCCCCGCGCCCAGCAGGACCAGTGCCCAGAAGCCCTGGAAGGCGTACGCGCCCGCGAGGTCCCAGCCCGGCTCGTACCTGCCCAGGTACACATCGGCCGGGACCTGGAGGAGGGACGCCCACGGCAGCATGCGGGCGAGGTCGCCCAGCGCGCCGGGGAAGACGTTCAGCGGGAGCAGCATCCCGGAGAAGAAGAGGCCGCTGAGCCAGGCCACCTGGGCCACGCCCTGGCCGTCGAGCAGCCAGAAGGCGCTCATCGCCACCAGGTACCAGAGGGCGAAGCCGACGGTCGAGCCGAGGGCCACCGCGAGGAGGAAGGCGAGCCAGGTGCCGGGGTCCGGCGGCAGGGTGAAGTGGAAGACGAGCGCGCCGACGGCCATCGGGGCGACGCCCCGGCCGAGCAGCTGGTAGGCGGAGCGGCCGGCGTTGTCCGAGAACCACCAGGCCTGGAGGTCGGCGGGGCGGTAGAGGTCGACGGCGATGTCGCCGGTCCTGATCCGCTCGATCAGCTCGTCCTCGAAGCCGCCGCCCATCAGTCCGCAGACGGTGATCAGGGCCTGTCCGATCCACACGTAGGCGAGGGCGTCGTCCATGGAGTAGCCGCCGAGCCGCGGGCGCTGGTCCCAGAGGGCGATGTAGGTGGCGGAGAGGACGAAGCCGAAGACGCTGTTGGTGAAGACGCCCGCGGCCGTGGCCACGCGGTAGGTGGCGAAGCGCCGGAAGCCGCCCGCGGCCACCGTCGCGTAGAGCCGCAGCATGCGTGTCCCCTCCGGTGCGGTCGACGGCGAAGCGCACGACCCTAGTGGCTCCGTCCGGCGTGCCGCGAGCGGTTTTCACGCCACCTTCGGGTCGGTTGGGGGAGTTTCGGTGCATTCCGTGCAGTATGTGATGCCATGTCCCCTTCCTCCAGTACGAGCAGTACGAGCGACGACGACCCCCACCCGGACGGCTGGGAGCCGAGGGACCCCACCCTTCCCGGCCCGGTGGAGAGGCGCCGGCGCCCCCGCCGGATCCTGCGCACCCTCCTCGGGCTCCTGCTGCTCGGGGCGCTGCTGCTCGCGGGCGCCTTCGCCGCCGGCTACCTCCTGGTGGAGATCCCGCCCGCCAACGCCGCCGCCGTCGCCCAGTCCAACGTCTACCTCTACCGGGACGGCACCCCCTCGCCCGCGACGGCGAGGTCAACCGCGAGAACGTCCGCCTCGACCAGATCCCGCTCACCGTCCGGCAGGCCGTCCTCGCCGCCGAGGAGCGCGACTTCCGCACCTCGCGCGCCGTCGACCCCAAGGCCATGGTCCGCGCCGCCTGGAACACCGTCACCGGCAAGGGCCGCCAGTCCGGCTCGACCATCACCCAGCAGTACGTCAAGAACTACTACCTGGGCCAGGAACAGACCCTGACCCGCAAGGCCAAGGAGTTCTTCATCGCGCTCAAACTGGGCCGCGAGAAGAGCAAGGACGAGATCCTCCAGGGCTATCTGAACACCAGCTACTTCGGCCGGAACGCGTACGGCATCCAGGCCGCCGCCCGCGCCTACTACGGCAAGGACGTCGAGCACCTCGACACCGCCGAGGGCGCGTACCTCGCCTCCCTCCTCAAGGCCCCCAGCGCCTACGACGTCACCACCCACCCCGAGAACCGGGCCAAGGCCGTCGCCCGCTGGCACTACGTCCTCGACGGCATGGTCGGCGAGGGCTGGCTCGCCCCGCGCCCGCGCCGCCGCCCGCTTCCCCGCCCCGCAGACCGCCCGCGCCGCCACCGCCCTCTCCGGCCAGCGCGGCTACCTCGTCCAGGCCGTCGAGGAGTACCTCACCGGTCACGGGATCGTCGACGAGAAGACCCTCGCCGGCGGCGGCTTCCGCATCACCACCACCCTGGAGCCCGCCACGCAGGAGGCCCTCGTCGACGCCGTCGAGAACCGGGTCGTCTCCCGCCTCGACCCGGCGAACGCCCCTGCCGACCGGTACGTACGCGTCGGGGCCGCGGCCGTCGACCCGGCGAACGGCAAGGTCCTCGCCATGTACGGCGGCGTCGACTACACCCAGCAGTACGTCAACAACGCCACCCGCCGCGACTACCAGGTCGGCTCCACCTTCAAGCCCTTCGTCTTCACGGCCGCCGTCCAGAACGGCGCCCAGACCCAGCAGGGCCGCCTCATCACCCCGTACACCATGTACGACGGCACCAACCGGCGCCCGGTGGAGGGCTGGGGCGGCAGCCCGTACGACCCCGCCAACGAGGACGACGCGAGCTACGGCGACATCAACGTCGGCGCCGCCACCGACCTGTCGGTGAACACCGTGTACGCCCAGATGGCCGTCGACGTCGGCCCCGCGCACGTACGGCGCACCGCGATCGACCTCGGGCTGCCCGGCACCACCCCCGACCTGAACGCCTCCCCCTCCATCGCGCTGGGCCCCGCCACCGCCAGCGTCCTCGACATGGCCTCGGCGTACGCGACGCTCGCCGCGCACGGCCGGAACGGCACGTGCTCGCTCGTCGAGGAGATCAGCCGGAACGGCCGGAGGCTGGCCCTCCGGCCACCGCCCGCCGGCAGGCGGTGAGCCGCGAGGCCGCCGACACGACCACGTCGGTCCTGCGGAGCGTCGTCGAGACCGGCACGGGCACGGCCGCGCAGGCCGCCGGACGCCCGGCCGCCGGCAAGACGGGCACGGCCGAGGACGACAAGGCCGCCTGGTTCGCCGGCTACACCCCGGAGCTCGCGACGGTCGTCGCGGTCATGGGCCAGGACCCCGAGTCGGGCGCGCAGGAACCCCTGTACGGGGCGCTCGGCCAGCCGCGCGTCAACGGGGGCGGGGTGCCGGCCGAGATCTGGGGCGCCTTCACCCGGGAGGCCCTGGACGGGACCCCGCCCGGGACTTCGAGCTCCGGCTGATGCCGGGGCGGAGCCGCCGCCGGTCCCGGACGGGCCGGGAAGCGGCGGCGGGGACGAGACGGGCGAGGCGGGACCGGGCGCCGCGCACCCTCCGCGGGCGAGGCGGGGCCGGGCGCCGCGCGGCCCTCCGGGTCCGTACGGCCGTCCGGGGTCAGTGGCCGCTCGTCGCCTTGAGCCCCACCACGGCGACGAGGAGCAGACAGACGAAGAAGATCCGGGCGGCGGTCGCCGGCTCACCGAGCACCACCATGCCGAGCACCGCCGCACCGGCCGCGCCGATGCCGACCCACACGCCGTACGCCGTACCGATCGGCAGCGTCTTGGCCGCCTGCGACAGCAGCACCATGGAGGCGACGATCCCGACGCCGGTGAACACGCTCGGCCAGAGCCGCGTGAAACCGTCCGTGTACTTCATTCCGATGGACCAGCCGACTTCGAGCAGACCGGCGACGATCAGCAGAACCCAGGCCATGACGGGACACCTCCGTGAGACGGATCAACAGGGGTGCGTCGTCTTGTCGTCAACCCGGTACGGCGCGTCTCGTCGGGGTGTCTCCAGGCTAGCAAAGAACGAGCAAAGGCCCCGGTGACTCCGGTCACCAGGGCCTTTGCCCGTTCGTCTCACGTATCAGAGGTACAGCCCGGTGGAGTCCGACGTCCCCTGGAACCGGTCCGCGGCCACCGCGTGCAGGTCGCGCTCGCGCATCAGGACGTACGCGACGCCCCGCACCTCGACCTCGGCGCGGTCCTCGGGGTCGTACAGCACCCGGTCGCCGATCTCGACGGTACGGACGTTCTGACCGACCGCGACCACCTCGGCCCAGGCCAGGCGGCGGCCCACGGCGGCCGTCGCCGGGATCAGGATGCCGCCGCCGGAACGCCGCTCTCCCTCCGGAGAGTCGGTGCGGACCAGGACCCGGTCGTGGAGCATCCGGATGGGCAGCTTGTCGTGCGTGTTCTCGCTCACGGGGTGAACCTACCTGCCCCGGCGGGCCGTAAGACGATCACCCCTTGTTCCTCCGCGAGGAGGAGACGATCAGCCCCACGACGGCGAGGGCCACGACGGCCGCCGGAACGACCCGCTCCAGGCGGGGCGCGCCGTCCTCGTGGGTGAAGCGGGCCTTCACGTCCGAGACGACCCGGTTGACGGCGACGAAGGCGCGTCCGGCCGTCTGGTCGACGGTCGAGGCGACCTTCGCCTTGGCGTCCCCGATGATCGTCTTCGGGTGCATCCGAATGCCGATCTCGTCGAGAGTGACGGCGAGCTGCTCGCGCCGGCGGACGATGTCCGCCTCGATCTGCGCAGGGGTCCTGGCCTCCGACACCGCGCTGCCTCCGTAGTCGTAATCGGTCGTTGACGGTCAGTCTGTCAGCTCTGTCGCGATCGGGTCGCGCCAGACCCCCATTAGGCTCTGGAATGCGTACGAGAACACCCCGAGGAGAGCCAGCCATGAGCGAGCGACTGCAGCCCGGCGACACCGCCCCCGCCTTCACCCTTCCCGACGCGGACGGCACCGAGGTCTCCCTCGCGGACCACAAGGGCCGCAAGGTCATCGTCTACTTCTACCCCGCGGCCCTCACCCCCGGCTGCACCAAGCAGGCCTGCGACTTCACCGACAACCTCGACGTCCTCGCCTCCGCCGGCTACGACGTCATCGGCGTCTCCCCCGACAAGCCGGAGAAGCTCGCCAAGTTCCGCGACAAGGAGAACCTCAAGGTCACCCTCGTCGGCGACCCCTCCAAGGAGACCCTGGAGGCCTACGGCGCCTTCGGCGAGAAGAAGCTCTACGGCAAGGTCGTCACGGGCGTCATCCGCTCCACGATCGTCGTCGACGAGCAGGGCAAGGTCGAACACGCCTTCTACAACGTGAAGGCCACCGGCCACGTCGCCAAGATCATGCGCGACCTGGGCGTCTGAGCCCCGCCCCGTGTGACGGGCGTCTCATTCCGGGATCGTTCCCGTTTGCGAACGGCATGACCGTGCAGAAGCGCCTCTGGAGTCTGCACACCCCCAGAGAGGACGTACGGTCATGCCGGCCACAGACCGCTCCCCCGCGGACGATCCCGAGGCTTTGAGACGCCACCCGCACCTGTTCAAGGCCGCCATCCGGCGTCGGCAGCCCAGACTGCGACGGACCGACATCACGGTCACCGAGGAGGCGGCGGTCAAGCGGGCAGTGCGGGCCGCCTCCCTGGGCAACGCCATGGAGTGGTTCGACTTCGGCATCTACGCCTACCTCGCCGTCACCCTCGGACACGTCTTCTTCCCGTCCGGCAACGACACGGTCCAGCTGCTGTCGTCGTTCGCGACCTTCGCGGTCGCCTTCCTGATCCGCCCCTCGGCGGCCTGGTGTTCGGCCCGATGGGCGACCGGCTGGGCCGCAAGAAGGTCCTCGCACTGACCATGATCCTCATGGCGGTCGGCACCTTCGCGATCGGCGTCATCCCCTCGTACGCCTCGATCGGCTTCTGGGCACCGGCGCTCCTGGTGTTCTTCCGCATGCTCCAGGGTTTCTCGACCGGCGGCGAGTACGGCGGCGCCTCGACCTTCATCGCCGAGTACGCCCCCGACCGCCGCCGCGGCTACTTCGGCAGCTTCCTCGAATTCGGCACCCTGGCCGGTTACGTCGGCGCGGCGGGCCTCGTCACGGCGCTCACCGCGTGGCTCGGCACCGACACCATGGAGGCGTGGGGCTGGCGCGTACCGTTCCTCGTCGCGGGCCCCCTGGGCCTGGTCGGCCTCTACCTGCGGCTCCGGCTCGACGAGACGCCCGCCTTCCAGAAGCTGGAGAACGAGTCCGCGCGCGCCCCGGAGGCGGCGGCCCCGGTGGAGACCTCCGCCAAGGGCGACCTGACGAAGATCTTCCGGCAGCAGTGGCCCGCGCTGATCCTGTGCGTCGCCCTGGTCGGCGCGTACAACATCACCGACTACATGCTGCTGTCGTACATGCCGACGTACCTCTCCGACGAGCTCGGCTACAGCGAGACCCACGGCCTGCTGATCCTCCTGCTCGTGATGGTCCTCCTCATGCTGGTCATCACTCAGGTCGGCCGCCTCAGCGACCGCTTCGGCCGCAAGCCCGTCCTGATGACCGGCATGCTCGGCTTCCTCCTCCTCTCCCTGCCCGCCTTCCTCCTGATCGGCCGGGGCGGCGTACCCGCGATCACCGCGGGCATCCTGATGCTCGGCCTCTCGCTGGTCTGCCTCCTCGGCACCATGTCGGCGGCCCTCCCCGCGCTCTTCCCGACCGACGTGCGGTACGGCTCCCTGTCGGTCGGCTACAACCTCTCGGCCTCCCTCTTCGGCGGCACCACCCCCCTCGTCATCACGGCCCTGATCGGCGCGACCGGCAGCAACCTGATGCCGGCGTACTACGCGATGGCCGCGGCGCTCGTCGGCGTGATCGCGGTGGCCTGCATGAAGGAGACCGCCCGACGCCCCCTGGACGGATCGCCCCCGTCGGTGGCGACCCCGGAGGAGGCGGCCGAGCTGATCCTGGCCCAGACCCCGGAACCGAGGTTCTGACCCCCTCCACCGCCGGGACGGCCCGCACCGGACGCGTTCCGGTGCGGGCCGTCCCGTTTTCCGTACGCGATACGCACGCGACAGGGCGCGACGGACCTGCCCGTTCACCACGGAGGAGCTCAAGGCGGCCGCGGCGGCCACACGGAGCGTCAGGGCCATGGCTCGCTTGCCGGGCGTAGGCGATGACGGCAGATCCCGTGCCGCACTCAGGCACATGCTCCAAACGAGGGCATGTGGCGGGGCGGGACCATCACCCCGCAGATCGACGACATCAACGGGAACTGGCTCGACAACCGTCGCGAGAACCTTCGCCACCTGTGCCCCAACTGCCACTCGATGACCGAGACCTGGTGCCGCGGCGAACATCGGCGCACCCCGCAGACCGAGAGCGCGTGACCGCTACCATGGCCGTACTGGCGGCCGTGTCGTAACTGGCAGCCGAGCTGGGTTTAGGTCCCAGTGGGCGAAAGCCCGTGTGGGTTCGAGTCCCACCGGCCGCACAGGTGAAGGGCCGCCCGATTCGGGCGGCCCTTCGCATTGGCAGGACCTCTCAGCCCAGCAGTTCCTTCACCACCGGCACCAGCGCCCGGAACGCCTTGCCGCGGTGGCTGATCGCGTTCTTCTCGGCCGGGGTCAGTTCGGCGCAGGTGACGTCGTGGCCGGCCGGCTGGAGGATCGGGTCGTAGCCGAAGCCGTTCGTGCCGACGGGGGCGTGGCGGAGGGTGCCCGGGAGGCGGCCTTCGACCACGCGTTCCGTGCCGTCGGGGAGGGCGAGGGCGGCGGCGCAGGCGAAGTGGGCGGCGCGGTGGGGGTCGGCGATGTCGGAGAGCTGGGCGAGGAGGAGGTTCAGGTTGGCCTTGTCGTCGCCGTGGGTGCCGGACCAGCGGGCGGAGAAGATGCCGGGGGCGCCGTTGAGGACGTCGACGCAGAGGCCGGAGTCGTCGGCGACGGCGGGGAGGCCGGTGGCCCGGGCCAGGGCGTGGGCCTTGAGGAGGGCGTTCTCGGCGAAGGTGACGCCCGTTTCCTTGACGTCGGGGATGTCGGGGTACGCGTCCGCGCCGACGAGTTCGAGGTCGAGGCCCGCGTCGGCGAGGATCGCGTGGAGTTCGGTGATCTTGCCCGCGTTGCGGGTGGCGAGGATCAGGCGCTGGTGGGTCATGGCCCGATTATCCGGGGTGCAGACCTTGGCGACCTCGCCGGCGGCGTCCGTGATCGGGGTGATGTCCGGGGTCGCGTCGCCGTTCTTGACCGCCGTGCGGACGGAGTCCACGCCCTTCGTGAGGTCGTCGACGGCCTTCGAGAGGTCGGCGTTGTCCGTGGTGTTCTTGAGGTTGCCGAGTTCGGTGGAGATCTGGTTCAGGGACTCCTCGATCTGCGTGACGTCGTTGGACGCGTTGGAGACGGCCTGCTGGAGGTTCTGGACGGACGTGGCTATCGCGTCGGCGGTCTTGACGCAGTCCATGGCCGTGTCGAGGGCTCCGCAGCCGCTCAGGACGGTGGTGAGTGCGGCGGCCGTGGCCACGGCGAGTGCGAGGCGGCGGTGCTTCATGGTGGGTCCTCCCCCGGATGCGTACAGGCAGGTGCGTACAGGCAGGTGCGTACAGAGATGCGGGCGGGCGGTGCGTGGAGCTTGTCCGCGCGCCGCCCGCCCGTCAGGACGCAGCGAGGTGTCAGAGGGTTCCTTCGAGCGCCTTGCGCTGGATCTCGGCCAGTTCGGCGCAGCCGCCGGAGGCGAGGTCGAGGAGGGCGTTGAGCTCCTTGCGGTCGAAGGGCTCGGCCTCGGCGGTGCCCTGGACCTCGACGAAGCGGCCGTCGCCGGTGCAGACGACGTTCATGTCGGTGTCGGCGCGGACGTCCTCCTCGTAGCAGAGGTCGAGGAGGGGACGCCGTCGACGATGCCGACGGAGACGGCGGCGACGGTGCCGGTGAGGGGCTTGCGGCCGGCCTTGACCAGCTTCTTGCCCTGGGCCCAGGCCACCGCGTCCGCCAGTGCCACGTACGCGCCGGTGATGGCGGCGGTGCGGGTGCCGCCGTCGGCCTGGAGGACGTCGCAGTCGAGGACGATGGTGTTCTCGCCGAGGGCCTTGTAGTCGATGACGGCGCGCAGGGACCGGCCGATGAGGCGGGAGATCTCGTGGGTGCGGCCGCCGATCTTGCCGCGGACGGATTCGCGGTCGCCGCGGGTGTTGGTGGCGCGGGGGAGCATGGAGTACTCACCGGTGACCCAGCCCTCGCCGCTGCCCTTGCGCCAGCGCGGGACGCCTTCGGTCACGGAGGCGGTGCAGAAGACCTTGGTGTCGCCGAAGGAGATGAGGACGGAGCCCTCGGCGTGCTTGCTCCAGCCGCGTTCGATGGTGACGGGGCGGAGCTGTTCGGGGGTACGGCCGTCGATGCGAGACATGGGTCGAGCCTAGCCGGACATGACGGAGGGCCCGTTCCCCTGCCGGAACGGGCCCTCGTCGATGTGAGTCAGCGGCTCACATCAGGTCTTCGATCTCCGCGGCGATCGGGTCGGCGTCGGTACCGATGACGACCTGGATGGCGGTGCCCATCTTCACGACGCCGTGGGCGCCGGCGGCCTTCAGGGCGGCCTCGTCGACCTTGGACGGGTCGATGACCTCGGTGCGCAGGCGGGTGATGCAGCCCTCGACCTCTTCGATGTTCTCGATGCCGCCGAGGCCGGCGACGATCTTCTCAGCCTTGCTGGCCATGTGTTTCTCCCTGTCCGTTCTGCGTACCGACGGTCCGCTTTGTCACGGTAACCCACGGTTGGCTCAACTTCGCGAGCGCATGCAGCCGTTCTGCCGAATGATGACGATCACCGGCGGCCTGTCCTCAGCGGGCTCCCGGAGCCTACCGCAACTGGTCTACACCAGTGTGCAACGAGATGCGGACCCGGGATGTTCCGGGCAGGGAGGACGCCGATGAGTACCGACAGCGCCGCGGCCGCACCGAAACCGGCGAAACCCAAGAAGTCGCTGTCCTGGGGCGGCGCCTTCCAGGGGCTCCAGAAGATGGGCCGCAGCCTCCAGCTCCCCATCGCCGTCCTCCCGGCCGCCGGCATCATCAACCGCCTCGGGCAGCCGGACGTCTTCGGCGCCGACGGCCTGGGCTGGAACAACGTCGCCAAGGTGATGGCGGGCGCGGGCGGCGCGCTGCTCGACGGAGACCTCGGTCTCCCCCTGCTGTTCTGCATCGGCGTCGCCATCGGCATGGCGAAGAAGGCGGACGGTTCCACCGCCCTGGCGGCCGTGGCCGGATTCCTCGTCTACCGGGGCGTGCTGCACGCCTTCCCCAAGGACTGCCCCGCCGGTACGAAGGACATCAAGGGCGCCTGCCTCGGCGCCGGGGACGCCTTCGTCGGGTACACGTACCAGAATCCGGGGGTCTTCGGCGGCATCGTCATGGGCCTGCTCGCGGCCTGGTTCTGGCAGCGCTACCACCGGGTGAAGCTGGTCGACTGGCTCGGCTTCTTCAACGGCCGCCGACTCGTCCCGATCATCATGTCCTTCGTCGCGATCGCGTTCGCCGCGCTCTGCCTGTGGATCTGGCCGCCCATCGGCGACGCCCTGGAGAACTTCAGCGACTGGCTGGTCGGCCTGGGGGCCTGGGGCTCGGGCATCTTCGGCGTCGCGAACCGCGCGCTGCTCGTCATCGGCCTGCACCAGTTCCTGAACGTGCCCATCTGGTTCCAGTTCGGCTCGTACACCAAGCCGGACGGCACGGTGGTGCACGGCGACATCACCATGTTCCTCGCGGGCGACCCGAACGCCGGCCAGTTCACCACCGGCTTCTTCCCGATCATGATGTTCGCGCTGCCGGCGGCGGCGCTCGCGATCACGCACTGCGCGAAGCCGCACCGGCGCAAGGCGGTCGGCGGCATGATGCTCTCGGTCGCGCTGACCTCGTTCGTCACCGGCATCACCGAGCCGATCGAGTACTCCTTCCTCTTCATCGCGCCGGTGCTCTACGCGATCCACGCCGTGCTCACCGGTGTCTCGATGGCGCTGACCTGGGCGCTCGGCGTGAAGGACGGCTTCAGCTTCTCGGCCGGCCTGATCGACTACGTGATCAACTGGAACCTCGCGACCAAGCCGTGGCTGATCATCCCGATCGGCCTGGGGTTCGCGGTCGTGTACTACGTGATCTTCAGGTTCGCGATCATCAAGTTCAACCTCCCGACGCCCGGCCGCGAGCCCGACGAGCTGGAGGAGGAGATCGAGCGGGACGTCACGAAGGCCTGAGCGCTTCGGGGCTTTCGTCCCCGTCACGAGGCTCGTCGCGGGCCCCCGGACCTGACCGTCCGGGGGCCTTTTGTCGTGCATCTCCGGCTATGGCTGAACGCACAGAATTCGCAGGTTCCTTATCTAAGTCTCACGTGCTAAAACTGGTCTACACCACTCATTGGTGTAGACCACGCGGTCCAGACCACCGCGTTCCACGAGACGTCGCCTCCCCGTGTCCATGCCCTGGCGGCGCCTTGCCTTACTGGAGGAAGTTGATGAGTACGGCCACCGCCCAGGCCGCCGCTCCCGCGAAGAAGCGCGGATCCGGCCTGTTCCAGGGCCTGCAGAAGGTCGGTCGCAGCCTGCAGCTGCCGATCGCCGTGCTGCCGGCCGCGGGTATCTTGCTCCGTCTCGGCCAGGCCGACGTGTTCGGCAAGGACGGTCTCGGCTGGGACAAGGTCGCGTCGGTCTTCGCCACCGCCGGTGGCGCGGTCTTCGACAACCTGCCCCTGCTCTTCTGCATCGGCGTCGCCATCGGCTTCGCCAAGAAGGCGGACGGCTCCACCGCCCTCGCCGCGCTCGTCGGCTTCCTGGTCTACAGCAACGTGCTGAAGGCCTTCCCCGTCACCGAGGCCGTCGTCAACACGACCGCCAACAAGGGCGTCGACGTCGCCGCGACGTACAACAACCCGGGTGTCCTCGGCGGCATCCTCATGGGTCTGCTGTCCGCCGTCCTGTGGCAGCGGTTCCACCGCACCAAGCTGGTCGACTGGCTCGGCTTCTTCAACGGCCGCCGCCTCGTCCCGATCATCATGGCCTTCGTCGGCACCGCCGTCGGCGTCTTCTTCGGCCTGGTCTGGGAGCCGATCGGTGAGGGCATCTCCAGCTTCGGCGAGTGGATGACCGGCCTCGGCGCCGGTGGCGCCGGTCTCTTCGGTCTGATCAACCGCGGTCTGATCCCGGTCGGCATGCACCAGTTCGTGAACTCCGTCGCCTGGTTCCAGATCGGCGACTTCACCAACGCCGCCGGCGACGTCGTCCACGGCGACCTGAGCCGCTTCTTCGCCGGTGACCAGAGCGCCGGAATGTTCATGACAGGCTTCTTCCCGATCATGATGTTCGGCCTCCCGGCCGCCGCGATCGCCATCGCCCACGCCGCCCGCCCCGAGCGCCGCAAGGCCGTCATGGGCATGATGCTCTCCCTCGCGCTGACCTCCTTCGTCACCGGCATCACCGAGCCGATCGAGTTCACGTTCATGTTCATCGCGCCGGTCCTGTACGCGATCCACGCGGTCCTGACCGCCGTGTCCATGGCCGTCACCTGGGCCTTCGGCGTCCACGCGGGCTTCACCTTCTCCGCCGGCGGCATCGACTACCTGCTGAACTGGAACCTCGCGACCAAGCCGTGGCTGATCATCCCGATCGGTCTCGTCTTCGCGGCGATCTACTACGTGGTCTTCCGCTTCGCGATCACCAAGTTCAACCTCCCCACCCCGGGCCGCGAGCCCGAGGAGGAGATCGAGGACCTCACCAAGGCGTGAGCCTCCCTCCGCACGACGGAAGGGCCCCGGAACCGTACGGACGGTTCCGGGGCCCTTCCGTACGCGCGGAAGCCTCGAACCTCGTACACCGCTCCCGCCCGCGCCAGCTCCGAGGGGCCCGTGTACGTCTCGCGCGCGTCCGCGAGGTTGCGCTCGCCGTCCGTCCACGGCGGGATGTGGGTGAGGACCAGACGGCCGACCCCGGCCCGGGTGGCCTGCGCGCCGGCCTCCCGGCCGTTGAGGTGGAGGTCGGGGACGTCCTCCTTGCCGTGGGTGAAGGAGGCCTCGCAGAGGAAGAGGTCGGTGCCGGCGGCCAGGTCGTTCAGCGCCTCGCAGACGCCGGTGTCCCCGGAGTAGGTGAGCGAACGGCCGCCGTGCTCGACGCGGATGCCGTACGCCTCGACCGGGTGGCACACCTTCTCCGTACGGACGGAGAAGGGGCCGATCTCGAAGCTGCCGCCCGACTTCAGCGTGCGGAAGTCGAAGACCTCGCCCATCGAGGACGGCGAGGGGTGTCCGCGTAGGCCGTGGTCAGGCGCTGCTCGGCGCCCTCGGGGGCGTACACGGGGATCGCGTCGCAGCGTCCGCCCTCGTGCCGGTAGTAGCGGGCGACGAAGTACCCGCACATGTCGATGCAGTGGTCGGCGTGGAGGTGGCTGAGGAAGATCGCGTCGAGGTCGTACAGACCGATGTGGCGCTGCAGCTCGCCCAGGGCGCCGTTGCCCATGTCGAGGAGCAGCCGGAAGCCGTCGGCCTCGACGAGGTAGCTCGAACAGGCCGAGTCCGCGGACGGGAACGACCCGGAGCAGCCGACGACGGTGAGCTTCATGGAGCGTGAACCTCCGTGGACGGGTGCGGAAAGCGCGCTGAGGGAGGGGGAGGCTGTGCGGTCTGTCGAGCGTACGGCGCACCCGGGCCTGTCGCTCCTCCGTGGCGGCCCGTTGTGGGCGAACTCACGGGCTCTGTCACCGGTTCGGATGGATGGCGGAGCGCGGCGGCGGGGTGGCGCGCGCACCGGTACCTTCTTGAGGTATGGACACGTCGTGGTGGCCCGCGCTGGTCGCGGTCGTGGTGATCGCACTGGTGGTGGCGGTCGCCTGGGGTCCCCGGACGGGGTCCGGGGAGGGCGGAAGCCGTCGGGGCGGAGGCCCTCGGGGCGGACCCGGCCGCCGGCGCGTCCGCCGCGGGGCGGGTGCCGGGGCGGCTTCCCGAGCGGCTTCCGCGGGCGGGTGAGATCTGGTGGGCCGACGTGCCCTTCGAGGACGGGCCCGGGTCGAAGGACCGGCCCTGTCTGGTGCTGCTCGTACGGGGGGACAGCGCGCTCGTCGCGAAGATCACCAGCAAGTACCACGACGAGCGGCCGGGTGTGATCGCGCTGCCGCCGGGGTCCGTGGGGGACGCGCAGGGGCGGCCGAGCTTCCTGGAGACGGACGAGCTGCGGGACGTGCCGGTGGGGGAGTTCCGGCGGAGAGTGGGAATGGCGGACCCGGTCGTCTGGGACCAGGTCCGCCATCTTGCGCGTTAGCGCGGGTACGGGTGCGGGGCGTCCGCCCGCGCTGTGCCGCTAGGCCCAGAGCTGGCCCTGGACCGCCGCGATCGCTTCCTCCGTCGTCTTGGCCGTGTAGAGGCCCGTCGAGAGGTACTTCCAGCCGCCGTCCGCGACGACGAAGGCGATGTCGGCGCTCTCGCCGGCCTTGAGGGCCTTGTTGCCGACGCCGATGGCGGCGTGGAGGGCGGCGCCGGTGGAGACGCCGGCGAAGATGCCCTCCTGCTGGAGGAGTTCGCGGGTGCGGGTGACGGCGTCGGCGGAGCCGACGGAGAAGCGGGTGGTGAGGATGGAGGCGTCGTACAGCTCGGGTACGAAGCCCTCGTCGAGGTTGCGCAGGCCGTAGACGAGGTCGTCGTAGCGCGGCTCGGCGGCGACGATCTTGACGTCGGGCTTGTGCTCGCGCAGGTAGCGGCCGACGCCCATCAGGGTCCCGGTGGTGCCGAGGCCCGCCACGAAGTGGGTGAGGGAGGGGAGGTCCGCGAGGATCTCCGGGCCGGTGGTGGCGTAGTGCGCGCCGGCGTTGTCGGGGTTGCCGTACTGGTAGAGCATCACCCAGTCGGGGTTCTGCTCGGCGAGCTCCTTGGCGACGCGCACCGCCGTGTTCGATCCGCCCGCCGCGGGGGACGAGATGATCTCGGCGCCCCACATGGCGAGCAGCTGGCGCCGCTCCTCGCTGGTGTTCTCGGGCATGACGCAGACGATGCGGTAGCCCTTGAGCTTGGCGGCCATGGCGAGGGAGATGCCGGTGTTGCCGCTGGTCGGCTCCAGGATGGTGCAGCCGGGGGTGAGGCGGCCGTCCTTCTCCGCCTGCTCGACCATGTGGAGCGCGGGGCGGTCCTTGACCGAGCCGGTCGGGTTGCGGTCCTCCAGCTTCGCCCAGATGCGGACGTCGTCCGAGGGCGAGAGCCGGGGGAGGCGGACCAGCGGCGTGTTGCCGACCGCGGCCAGCGAGGAGTCGTAGCGCATGTGGATCAGACCATGCCGCCGGCGACGGCCGGCAGGATCGTGACGCTGTCGCCGTCGGTGAGCTTGGTGTCGATGCCGTCGAGGAAGCGGACGTCCTCGTCGTTGAGGTAGACGTTGACGAAGCGGCGGAGCTTGCCGCCGTCGACGATGCGGGCCTCGATCCCGGCGTGGCGGGTCTCCAGGTCGGCGAAGAGCTCGGAGAGGGTCCCGCCGTTGCCCTCGACGGCCTTCTCGCCGTCGGTGTAGGTGCGGAGGATGGTCGGGATGCGGACCTCGATGGCCATGGCGTGGGCTCCTGTCGGAAGTGGCGTGATGGGCGCGCTTCTGTGGCCCCGCGCGGAAGGGGTCGTACGGTGAGGGCGCTCGGCCGGTCGCTCAGAGCGCGGCGCGTGAAGTACAGATCGCGCTGGCCAGGCGGCACAGGTCGACGTGCAGGCGTGCCACGAGCAGGGTGCTGCTCGGCGTCTCTTCGCTCACGTCGTGGGAAACCATGGGCTCATCGTATCGATTCCCGGTCCGGGTTCCGGAATGTGATCTCACATCGTGGATGATTTATGACCGGCTGCCGGACGTCGCAGGTGGTGACGGGGCTCCTCACTCGGGCCAGGCGGAGTCCTGGATGGTCGTCACGAAGTCGCCGGGGCCGAAACCGGGCACGAAATGGCGCAGGACGTCGGCCTTGACGTTGCCGAAGGTGGTGTCCGGCTTGGGCGCGATGCCCTCGGTGAAGGCGGCCAGGATGCGGCGCTTGAAGTCGGGGCGGGGGTGGGCGGCGACGATCGCGGCGCGGTCCTCGGGGGTGACGGCGGCGGGGTCGTCGTAGCCGATGCCGAGGACGTCGTACTCGACGCCGGCGGTGACGAGGGCGACCTCGGGTTCCATGAACGCGGGGACGCCGGGGGTGGTGTGGAGGGCGATCGCGGTCCAGACGCGGCGGACGGCGTCCTCGTCGGCGCCGTGGGAGCGGAGGAAGGCGGCGGCCTCCTCGGCGCCGTCGACCTCGAAGCGGCGGCCGCTCGTCCGGTGCTCCTCGCCGAGGCCGAGGTCGTGGAACATGGCGCCGACGTAGAGGAGTTCGGGGTCGAAGGCGAGGCCGCGGGCGCGGCCCTGGAGGGCGCCGAAGAGGTAGACGCGGCGGGAGTGGTCGTAGATCAGCTCGCTGGTGGTGTCGCGGACGAGTTCGGTGGCGGCGGTGGCGAGCTTGCTGTCGGGGACGAGCGTCATCGGGTTCATGGGGCAAGCCTCGCCGCCGGGGCCGGGGGCCCGCCATGTCCTCGTGGACAGGTGTCCCACAGAATCGGACACATGACGACGACGCACGAGGTGTGGGTGTTCGCCTTCGACGGGGTCCGGCTGCTGGACGTGTCGGCCCCGCTGGAGGTCTTCTCGACGGCCGGGGACGGCTACGCGGTACGGGTGTGCTCGCCGGACGGGCGGGGCGTGCGGACCTCGTGCGGGCTGCGGATCGGGGCCGACCGCGCGGCCGGGGAGGTGCCGGGCGCGGACACCCTGATCGTCCCGGGGCGGTGGACGTGGAGCGGTGCGTGGCGGTCGCTCCGGAGGTCGCGGCGCTCGCGGCGCGCTCGGGGCGGGTGGCCTCGGTGTGCACGGGGGCGTTCGCGCTGGCGGAGGCGGGGCTGCTCGCGGGGCGGCGGGCGGCGACGCACTGGGAGCACGCGGCGGCGCTGGCCCGCCGGTATCCGGGGTGGAGGTGAGCGGGGACGCGATCCACGTGCGGGACGGGGAGGTGTGGTCCTCGGCGGGGTGACGGCCGGGATCGACCTGTGTCTGGCGCTGCTGGAGGAGGACCGGGGGCCGGAGGCGGCCCGGACGGTGGCGCGGGACCTGGTGGTGTTCCTCCAGCGGCCGGGCGGGCAGTCGCAGTTCTCGGCGGCTTCGCGGACTCCCCGACAGGGCACCCGGTGGTGCGGCCGCTCCTGGACGCGGTGGCGGCGGATCCGGCGGCGGACCACAGCGCCCGGCGCTCGCGCGGCGGGCCGGGATGAGCGCCCGGCACCTGGCGCGGCTGTTCCGGGAGCAGGTCGGGGCGACGCCGGCGGGGTACGTGGAGCGGGTGCGGGTGGAGGCGGCGCGGATGCTGCTCGAAGGCGGGGCGAGCGTGACGGGGGCGGCGGCGCGGAGCGGGCTCGGGAGCGACGAGAGCCTGCGGAGGGCGTTCGCCCGGCACTTCGGGGTGACGCCCTCCGCGTATCTGGCGCGCTTCCGGACGACGTCCTACTCGTAGGCCCGCGCCGCCGGGGGCCGCGTCCTACTCGTAGGCCTCGACGACCTTGACCTCCTCCTCCGTCACGACGCCTTCGACGATCGTGAAGGAGCGGAACTGGAAGGGGCCGGCGCCGTCGGTGTCGGCGGTGGAGACGAGGACGTAGTGGGCCTGGGGCTCGTTGGCGTACGAGATGTCCGTGCGGGACGGGTAGGCCTCGGTCGCGGTGTGCGAGTGGTAGACGATGACGGGCTCCTCGTCCCGGTCGTCCATGTCGCGGTAGAGCTTGAGCAGGTCCGCGGAGTCGAACTCGTAGAAGGTGGGCGAGCGGGCGGCGTTGAGCATCGGGACGAACCGCTCGGGGCGGCCGCTGCCGACCGGGCCGGCGACCACGCCGCAGGCCTCGTCGGGGTGGTCCGCGCGGGAGTGCTCCACGATCTGCTCGTACAGGGCCCGGGTGATGGTCAGCATGCCGACAGGATAAGCAGACGGGCCGCCCCGTACCGAGGTTTGGTACGGAACGGCCCGGATGCTGAGACCTTGCAGGTCAGGGGTGTCAGGAGCGCTTGGCGAAGGCCGCGCCCTCCGGGTTGCGGGCCTTCAGGACCAGGTAGGAGACGGCGAGGAGCAGGCCCCAGACCGGCGCGCCGTACAGCGCGACGCGGTTGTCCTTGTCCATGCCCATGGTCACGATGACCATGCCGATGAAGGCGAGCGAGAAGACGCTGAACCAGATGCCGCCGGGCGCCTTGAAGGGCGACTGGGGCAGCTCTCCGCGGTCGGCCTTGCGGCGGTAGCGGATCTGGCAGATCAGGATGACGATCCAGGCCCACATGCCGGAGATGGTGGCGAAGGAGACGACGTAGTTGAACGCGTCGCCGGGCCACTGGTAGTTGATCCAGACGCCGACCATCATCAGCGCGGCCGAGACGGTGGTGCCGACCAGCGGGGTGCCGGACTTCGTCAGCTTGGTGAAGACCTTCGGGCCCTGGCCGTTGAGCGCGAGGTCGCGCAGCATGCGGCCGGTGGAGTACATGCCCGAGTTGCAGGAGGACAGGGCCGCGGTGAGGACGACGAAGTTGACGATCGCGGCGCCGATGCCGAGGCCCATCTTCTCGAAGGCCGCGACGAACGGGCTGACGCCCGGCTTGAACTCGGTCCACGGGACGACCGACAGGATCATGATCAGCGCGCCGACGTAGAAGACGGCGATGCGCCACGGCACGGTGTTGATGGCCTTCGGCAGGACCGTCTTCGGGTCCTTGGACTCGCCCGCCGTCACGCCGACGAGCTCGACCGCGAGGAAGGCGAACATGACCATCTGGAGGGTCATCAGGGTCGAGAAGATGCCGTCCTTGCCGGCGAAGAAGCCGCCGAGGTCCCACAGGTGGGTGACGGAGGCGGTGTCGCCGGCGTCGTAGAAGCCGAGGGTGAGGATGCCGGCGCAGATCAGGATCATGCCGACGATCGCGGTGACCTTGACCATGGAGAACCAGAACTCCAGCTCACCGAAGAGCTTCACGGAGATCAGGTTGGCGGCGTAGAGGATCACGGTGAAGACGAGGGCGGACAGCCACTGCGGGATGTCCCACCAGTACGTCATGTAGGTGGCCGCGGCGGTGACCTCGGTGATGCCGGTGACGACCCAGAAGAGCCAGTACGTCCATCCGGTCGCGAAGCCGGCGAACGGGCCGATGAACTCGCGGGCGTACTCCGAGAAGGAGCCCGACACCGGTCGGTACATGAGGAGCTCGCCGAGCGCCCGCATGATGAAGAAGATGACGAGGCCCGCGGCCGCGTACGCGAGGATCAGGCTGGGTCCCGCGATGGAGATGCCCTTGCCCGCTCCGAGGAAGAGCCCGGTGCCGATGGCGCCGCCGATCGCGATCATCTGGATCTGGCGGGCGCCGAGTGCCCGGTGGTAACCCTCGCCCTGGGCGGAGTCCGCGGCCTCATTGCCGTCGTGCTGCTGATCGACCTGCGCTGAGGTCATGGTGGTGCGCCTTTCTCCATGCCGATCCGCGCGACTGCGAGTGCGTCTGCTGCGGATCAGTTCCTGATCCCCCCGGATGTGGATGGAGTGCTACCGGCGGTCAGCCGGCCCAAGCGCCCTCGGGAACAGGGGTGGCGTTGCCCGAGTGGTCGTGAAGATTTATCACGGGGTGCGGGGTGATCGGTGGAGTTGTGTGTGACGCACACCACAATTAAATGCGGACAAAAGGCGCACAAGATGGAGAAGCGGACGCTCTGATAACGCATTCGTTATCCGGATTTGAGCGTCCGCTGAGCGAACAGTGCGTGAACGGCCGTCCGGTCAGACCATCAGGGTCGCGACGAGGGACTCCTGCAGCGCCCCCAGCCAGAGGTACGCCATCACCATCGGCTTGCGCGGATCGGAGTCCGGCAGCCGGTACAGCTCCTCGCTCTGCTCGTCGTCCGTGACCTCCAGACGGGTCCCGATCGTCAGCCGGAGGTCGTTGAGCGCGCCGAGCCAGGCCCGGGACTCGTCCGGGGTGAGCTTCAGGACCGCGCCGCCCTCCCCGCCGCCTCGGCGGACAGGGAGTCCAGGGCGCGCACGACCGCGAGGGCGTCCTCGCGCTTGCGGGCCCGCAGGTCGTTCTCGGTGTAGCGGCGGAAGTCGGACGCGGCCGCCCGCAGCTCTCGCTGTCGTCCCCGTACGCGTCGGGGAACAGACGCCGCAGGGCGGGGTCGGACGGCGGCTCGCTCGGCCCCTCGGCGAAGAGCGCGGCCAGCGGGTCCGCGTCCGGGGCGGGCTCGTCGCCGGGACCGATCAGCTCCATGAGCTGGACGGCGAGGGAGCGGAGGATGGAGATCTCGACGTCGTCGAGCGCGACGGCCGCGCCGCCGCCGGGGAGCGGCTCGAACTGCCCGGCCATCAGAAGCGGTCCTGGGAGAGGGTCGCCCACAGGCCGTAGCCGTGCATCGCCTGCACGTCCCGTTCCATCTCCTCGCGGGTGCCGCTGGAGACCACCGCGCGGCCCTTGTTGTGCACGTCGAGCATCAGCTTGTGCGCCTTGTCCTTGGGTATCCGAAGTACGACTGGAAGACGTACTCGACATAGCTCATCAGGTTGACCGGATCGTTGTGCACGAGGGTCACCCAGGGCACGTCGGGTTCGACGACCGCGGAGACCTCCTCGGCCGATTCCGTACGTTCGATCTCAATAGGCGCGACGCTCACTCACCCCATGTTGTCACCCCTGGGGGGCGGTCGCGCAAACGGGGCACGCGAAGGGATCCGCTGATCGGACCCACTATTCGTCACTCTGACGATTTCTGCGCTAGCATCGCTGACATGAACGCTGCGGACCTTGGGCTGCCGGTGGACGTGCCGTCGACCGCGCTCTTCACCGATCAGTACGAGCTGACCATGCTCCAGGCGGCCCTGCGGGCCGGCACCGCCGACCGGCGCTCCGTCTTCGAGGTCTTCACCCGGCGGCTGCCCGAGGGACGGCGCTACGGCGTCCTCGCGGGCGTCGGCCGGGTCCTGGACGCCGTCGAGAACTTCCGCTTCGACCCCGCCGTCCTCGGCTTCCTCCGGGAGCGCGGCATCGTCGACGAACCGACCCTGGAGTGGCTGGCCCGCTACCGCTTCTCCGGCGACATCTGGGGCTACCCCGAGGGCGAGGTGTACTTCCCCGGCTCCCCCGTGCTGCGCGTCGAGGGCTCCTTCGCGGAGTGCGTGCTCCTGGAGACCGTGATCCTCTCGATCCTCAACCACGACTCGGCCATCGCGGCCGCCGCCTCCCGCATGTCGGCCGCGGCCGGCGGACGGCGCCTGATCGAGATGGGCGCCCGCCGCACCCACGAGCTCGCCGCCGTCGCCGCCTCCCGCGCCGCCTACGTCGGCGGCTTCCAGGCCACCTCGGACCTCGCCGCCGGCTTCCGCTACGGCATCCCGACCGTCGGCACCTCCGCCCACGCCTTCACCCTGCTCCACGACAGCGAGCGGGACGCCTTCCGGGCCCAGGTGGAGACGCTGGGCAGCGGCACGACCCTGCTCGTCGACACCTACGACGTCGCCGAGGCCGTCCGCACCGCCGTCGAGGTCGCGGGGCCCGGCCTCGGGGCCGTCCGGATCGACTCGGGCGACCTGCTGCTCGTCGCGCACCGGGTGCGGGCGCAGCTCGACGAGCTGGGCGCCCGGGACACGAAGATCGTGGTCACCTCGGACCTCGACGAGTACGCCATCGCCTCGCTCGCGGCGGCCCCGGTCGACGCGTACGGGGTGGGCACGCAGCTGGTCACCGGCAGCGGCCACCCGACCTGCTCCATGGTCTACAAGCTGGTCGCCCGCGCCGCCTCCGCCGACCCGAAGGCGCCCCTGGTGCCGGTGGCCAAGAAGTCGCTGGGCGGCAAGGCCTCGGTCGGCGGCCGCAAGTGGGCGGCCCGCCGCCCGACGCGGCCGGGGTCGCCGAGGCGGAGGTCGTGGGCACCGGCCCCGTCCGCCGGAGCTCGCCGGCCACCAGCTGCTCGTCGAGCTGGTCAAGGGCGGCGACGTGGTGGCCAGGGAGCCCCTGGAGACGGCCAGGGCGCGGCACATCGCGGCCCGCGCCGGGCTGCCGATGTCGGCGATGCAGCTGTCGCGGGGCGAGGCCGTCCTGCCGACCGAGTACGTGTAGGAGTCCTCGGGGCGGCCCCCTCCCGAACGGAGGGGGAAGTCTCTAGGCTCGACCCTCTCCTTCCGACGCGCTAAGGACACCCGCCATGCACCGCGCATTGATCGTTGTGGACGTTCAGAACGACTTCTGCGAGGGCGGCAGCCTCGCGGTGACCGGCGGCGCGGACGTCGCCGCCGCCGTCACCGAGCTGGTCGGCCAGGCGGCGGGCCCCGTCTACCGGCACGTGGTCGCCACCCGCGACCACCACGTCGACCGGGCGCGCACTTCGCCCCGGCCGGCGAGGAGCCGGACTACGTCTCCTCCTGGCCGGTGCACTGCGTGGCCGGGACGGAGGGCGTCGGCTTCCACCCGAACTTCGCGCCCGCCGTCGCCAGCGGGGCGATCGACGCCGTCTTCGACAAGGGCGCGTACTCCGCGGCGTACAGCGGCTTCGAGGGGCGCGACGAGAACGGCCGGACGCTCGCGGAGTGGCTGCGCGAGCGGGAGGTCGCCGAGGTCGACGTGGTCGGCATCGCGACCGACCACTGCGTCCGGGCCACGGCCCTGGACGCGGCCCGGAGGGCTTCCGCACCCGGGTCCTGCTCGACCTGACGGCCGGGGTGGCCGGGGCGACCACGGACCGGGCCCTGGAGGAGCTCCGCGCGGCGGGCGTGGAGCTGTCCGGCAGGCCGGTGGTCGGCTCCTAGGACCTAGGCCGCGGGCTCCTGGGGAGGGAGCGGGCGGGGTGCCAGAGCTCCTGGGCGGCGCCCTGGGCGGATCGCCACAGCAGGCCGTCCGGGTGGTGCAGGACGGCGGTGATCTCGTCCGGGGTGGGCGGCTCGCTGTTGCCCCGGAGGTAGACCGCGCGCAGCCCCAGGTTCCGCAGCCGGGTCAGGGCGCGGGCTCGGTTGGCGGCGTGGACCAGGAAGCGCACGGTGTCGCCGTCGCCGGCCGGGCTGGGGAGCCCTATGGCGACGACCACACTGCCTCCCGGCAGCTTGCAGAACCCTCCGTTGGGCATGCGGAACCACTCCCCGTGGATCAGATGTCAATAAGACTTGCGTCAGACGCACCTAAACACGATCGGCCGCCGCCCGCTAGGGGGCGACGGCCGATCATGCTTTGACCTGCGATTTTACAAATTACTTGGTCGAGGGACCGACCTGAACCGTGATCGTCTGGCCATCCTTCGGCTCCTTGACGACCTGGATCTTGGTGTTGGTGTCAGTTACCTGGACACCGGCGCGCGGGGTCTCGGCGAACCAGTAGACGCCCTTGCGGTCGTCGAAGGTCGGGTTGCCGGCCTGGGACGGGACCCAGGTGGCGACGCCGGCCTTGTGGAGCTGGAAGCCGTCCGTGCGGGAGATGCTGAACGGGGAGTCGTACGCCTGGACGCGGTTGCGCATCAGGGTGCCGTCCGACCACTTCAGCGGGGTCGGGTGCGAGTCGATCGGGAGGATCAGACCGGCGCCCGGGTGCTGGGAGGTGTTGTTGTCCTTCTGGGACAGGTCCCACTTCCAGATCAGCAGACCGTTCTGGTACGGGTAGTGCTCGACCCAGCTGGCCTTGTCACCCGTGAAACCGAAGTTGTACGGGCCGGTCTTGAGGGTGGTGTCGTACGAGGTGTACTGGCGGTTCTCCGCGAGGTAGTACTGCTCGTACTCCTTCGTGAAGCCCTTGCCGACGCGCGAGAAGCCCTTGGCGACCCAGCCGTTGTCGCCGTTCTCGGCGCCGTCGGCGAAGACGGAGGCACCGTCGGCGGTCACGTTGATGGCGTCGGCGGTGAAGCCCTTGCCGCCCGCGCCGCCGTCCGTCTGGTAGCGGAAGCGGAGGTCGAACTTCTTGCCCGCGTAGGCGCCCAGGTCGTAGTGCAGCTTCTTGTACGTGCCCGAGGCACCGGTCAGACCGGCCGCACCGGAGGCGTCCTTCGGGATGGCCACGCCGTCGGCGGTGCCGTCCAGGGCCTTCCAGCTGGCGCCGCCGTCGGTCGACACCTCGGCGTAGAGGTAGTCGTACTCGGCCTCGATGTCGTACCAGCCCTGGAGGTCCAGGGAGGCGGACGTCTTGCCCGTGAGGTCGACGGAGCGGGTCAGGGTGTTCTTGAGGTCGTCACCCATGTCGCTCCACCACTGCGTCGCACCCTCGGCGGGGGCGACGATGTCGGTGGTGACCTGCTTCTTCGGCAGCTCGACGAGGAGCGCCTGCGGGTTCTTGGTGTTGTACTCCGAGACGCCCAGCTTGTGGGTGGTCTTGGTGCCGCGCTGCCAGTCGCCGACCTTGGCGTAGTTCAGCCAGCCGAGCTGGAGCTTGTCCCAGGCGCTCATGTCGCCGGGCAGGTCGCCGATGGCGTCCTTGCCCTCGCCGAGCCACGAGCCGGAGGACATCAGGTCCCAGAACCCGGTCGAGTTCTCGCCGCCGGCGGTGTCGTAGTTGTCCGGCAGACCGAGGTCGTGGCCGTACTCGTGCGCGAAGACGCCGAGGCCGCCGTTCTCCGGCTGCATCGTGTAGTCGCCGACCCAGATGCCGGTGTCACCGATCGGGGTGCCGCCGGCCTTGTTGTTGGCCGGGCCGGTCTTGCCCGCGTTGGTGCCGTAGGCGTACCAGCGGTGGGCCCACAGGGCGTTCGTGCCCTCGGCGCCGCCGCCGGCCGACTCGTCCTCGCCCGCGTGGACGATCTGGAAGTGGTCGATGTAGCCGTCGGGCTCGTTGAAGTTGCCGTCGCCGTCGTAGTCGTACCGGTCCCACTGGTCGTACGAGGCCAGCTGGGCCTTGATCTGCGCGTCCGTCTGGCCCTTGGCCTTCTGGTCGGCGACCCAGGCGGTGACGCCGTCGCGGACGGTGTCCCAGACGTTGGCGCAGTTGGTCTGGCCGCAGTAGTTCGAGCCGTAACGGGCCTCGTTGTACGGGACCTTGACCCAGTCGGAGACCGCTCCGTCGACCGAGTAACGACCGGACGAGGTCCGCTCGTAGTAGGTCTTCATGGAGTGCTTCGGGCTGCCGTCGGCGTTCTTGCCGGTGCCGAAGTACAGGTCCTGGAAGTGCTGCTGGTTGTAGTCCGCCTTCCAGGCCGTGGAGTTGTCGTTCGCACGGTCGGGCTGGGCTATGCGGTTGTGCAGCGGGCCGGGCACGCCGCCGTACTTCGGCTTGAGGTCCGGCGTGTCGTCGTCCTTGCGGTCGACCAGGGTGGTGTTGTCCACCTGGTCGCCGAACTCGACGAGGATCGTGAAGATCTTGTCGGTCTTCTCGCGGCCGAGCTCGACGTACTTCTTGGCGCCGAGCTTGACGACCTGCGAGCCGCCCCGGTTCTCGACCTTGGCGTCGCCGTTGATGACCGCTTCGAGGGCAGCCTTGCGCTGCTTCTCCTGCTGGTCGCTGTAGGGACCCTCGAGGTCGTGGTCGACCGTCGTCTTGTCGACGGTCCGGATGCCGGCCGGCGCCACGTTGCCGCCGTTGTCGGCCCAGGCGGTGGTGAAGGTCGAGGCGGTGGCGGCGGTGGCCGCGAGCGCCACGACGACTGCGGACGCTCTGATGGCCCGTCGTCTGTTGGTCACTTGATCGTTGTCCTCCCCGGCGCCCCTCGCCCCCGGACCGAAGGTGGGGTGTCCGTCCGGCGGGGTCGCGCGTCACAAGTGACGACATTCGACCGGAGTGCAACGAGAAAAGACAGATCTTGACTTGAACCGGTCAACTGCACTATGCGGGAGTGGGTTTCCGATAATCGAACACCCGGTAGGCGCACTATGAAGGGAGATCGACGGTTTCGTGACCCCCGTGCGCCCCCCGTGCACCGGCAGCGTGGGTTAGGTCACGCTTACCTCTCGTACCGGCCGGGCATCCACCGTCGTAGAGTCGAGCCAGAGTCCCGAGGGGCGGTACCCGTCATGCAGCGTCCGAACGCCGCACAGCTCACCTGTGGTTCGGCCACCGTCGTCCTCACGACCGTCGCCCTGCTGCTGCTCTCCGGCACGACGACGCCCCTGGGCATCGCGGTCGTCTGCACCGCCTGCCTGCTGCTCGGCGTCCTCGTGGCCGTGACGATGCCGGTGCGCGGGCGGCCCGTCAATACCCCCGCGACGGAGGAGATCCGGGTGCCGGCCGCCGAGCGCGTGGGCGCGGGGGCCGAGACCCGGATCGGTTCGTAACGCTTCGTCCGCCTTTTCCCTTCGCCGCGGGACGTTCTCCCGCGGGACGTTCCACTGCGGGGCGTTCCACTGCGGGACGTTCTACTGCGGGACGGTGACGACCACCGTCTTCGCCGCCTTGTCGTGCAGACCCTGCTTGTACGGCTTGTCGAGCACGATCAGGACGAGGATCAGCAGCGGCCACAGGCAGGCGCAGCAGATCAGCGCGGGCAGCCAGAGCACGACGGCGCGCAGCAGCGACTGGCTCATCGGGGGCGTCGAGCCGTCGTTGAGCATCGCGACCCGCAGCTTCATCATCTTCTTGCCGAGGGTCCGGCCGTCCTTGGCCGTCAGCACGGTGTCGTACGCGACGTACGCGACGATCGTGATGAGCTGGAAGACCAGCTGACTGCCGCCGTTGAGGCTGTTGACCGTGTTGTCGAAGCCGTTTCCGTCCCGGGTCGCCCGCTGGTAGATGTCGAACGGGATGCCGATGATCGCGAGCGGCACCGCGACGATCACCCAGTCGATCAGCCGGGCGAGGACGCGCCGCCCGGTCTCGGCGAGCGGCGGCATCCCGGAGAGCGGATCGGCCCCGCCGTAACCGCCGCCGTAGCCGCTGCCGTACGGGGGCGGGGGCGGGGCAGGTTGTCGTACGGGGAGCCGTACGGGTTCCCCGGGGCGGTCCTCCGGGCGGTGGCCCCGACGGCGGCGGCCCTCCCGGCGGCGGCTCCGGGGCCTCTTGCTGAACGGGTCGTCCTCGGGCGGCCGGTCGGGCGGCTGGTCGGTGCTCATGGGGCAGTGCATCCCGGGCGGGACGGGCCCGCAAGGAATCACCGCCCGTTCGGGGACGGGAGCCCCGGGAGGGCTCCCGCCCTCAGCGCGCCACGAAGGTGCGGGCCGCCTTGTCGTGCCAGCACTGCCGCCAGGGGCGGTCGAAGAGGCACCACAGGACGTTGACGACGCCGATGCCGAGGAGCCCCAGGAAGCCGTAGACGAGCCAGCGGCGGAGCGCCTTCCCGAAGGTCGGCGGCTGGTGCGCCTCGATGTCCCGCACCTCGATCCCGCACAGCTTCTTGCCCAGCGTGCGGCCCCACTTGGCGGTGGGCAGCGCCTCGTACAGGACGCCGATGACGAACAGCGAGGCGAGCACGATGCCGAACTGGACGGAGGTCGTCGAGTCGAGCAGCCACACCTGGACCGTGGTCCCGGACTGCCTGGCCGCCTCGATCTTGCCCTCGATGTGGTCGACGGCGGCGGTCACGAAGGGCACGGCGGCCGCGCCGACCAGCGCGCCCAGGACGACGCTGTCGATCAGCCTCGCGACCAGACGCCTGCCGAGCCCGGCGGGACGCGCGGCGGCCTGCGCGCGGCCGCCGCCTGGAACACGTCCTCGACGGGCGGCTTCCAGGGGAGGACGGGCTGGGGCTGCTGGGGCTGTTGCGCCCAGGAGGGGTGGACGGCGTGGAGGGCGCGGACGGAGTCGCCGGTACGGGAGCGGGGCGGGGGCAGGGCAGAGGTCTGGACGGGCGCGGGGACGGGAGCCGGTGCCGGGGTCGGCGCGGGGCCGCCGCGGCGGGGCCGGTCGGGGCTGGGGTTGGGGCTGGGGCTGAGGGGCCGGGGCGGGCGTCGGGGCCGGGGACGGGATCGGGGTGACGGGCATGCCTCCGAGGCGGGCCGCTCCCCGGGCGTCCGGGGGTCCGCGACGGGCGAGGGGCGGGCGCCGGGGCGGGCGGCTCCTCCTCGGGCTCGCTCGCGCCCGCGACCGGCCACTCGGCCGGGGTGCGCGGGTCGGGCGTCCGGGGCGCGCCCACGAGACCTTCTGGTCGAGGTCGCCGCCGAAGCCGGTCTGCCGGGCGGAGTCCGCCTGCCAGGCCGACGCGGACTCCGCCGGGAGCGGGTCCTCGTCGAGGAAGACGGGCCCGGTCTCCTCCACGGCGGGTACGGGGGCGGGGGCGGCGCGGGGCCTGTGCCTGGGCGGGCACGTGCGGTGCGGTCCGCACGGGGCGGCGGCCTGTGCCGGTGCGGCGGCCTGCGCGGGCTCCGCGGACCGCTGGGGCGCCGGGACCGGGGCGGGGGCCGGGACCGGGGCGGGGGCCGGGCCGGGGGCCAGGATCGGGCCGGCCGGGAGGGCGGAGGCGGGCGGGTGGGGCGGGACCTCGCCCTCCGAGGGGGCGGGGCGGCTGGTGCCGGGCACCCACGCGCCGCCGTTCCAGTACCGGATGTATCCGGGAATGGACGGGTCCGGGTAGTACCCGCGTGCGGTACCTCCCGCCGCCTCCAGGAGGAGTAGCCACTGCCCCGACTCCGTTCAGTCACAACGCCCTTGATCCGCGCGGCCGCACCCCCGGACGTGCCGCGCCCAAGGAGGACAGTAACGAAGAACGTCCCCCGGGGGAGAAGGAGCCCACGAGAAAGCCCGCCTTCGAGGGGACGCATACCGGAATCAGTCACTCCCCGTGATGTTCGGGCCGATGCATCCTGCCCGGGAGGAGGCCCGGAAAAACTTCCCGAAAAAACTTCCCGAAGTCGCGTAATGAACCGCGTCCACCCCGCTCTCTCCAGGTGAAGGCCCGTCCGGGGCACGTCCGCGAGAAGGAGCACGGTCATGCAGAACACCGACAACACCACCGTCGAGCGCGAGCTGGAGCTGAAGCTGGTGCTCTCCCCGAGCGTTCCGTGCCCGTCCCCGCCCGGCTCGCGTACCGGACCGACGACCCGTACGCCGTGCACATCACCTTCCACATCGGCACGGAGCACCCGGTCAACTGGACGTTCGCGCGCGAACTGCTCGTCGAGGGCGTCTTCCGGGCCTGCGGCCACGGGGACGTCCGCATCTGGCCCACGAAGGTCGACGGCCGCAGCGTCATCCTGATGGCCCTCTCCTCCCCGACGGCGACGCGCTGCTCGAAGCGCCGTCCGCGCAGGTGTCCGCCTGGCTGGAGCGGACCCTGCGCGCGGTGCCGCCGGGCACCGAGTCCGAGCGGCTCGGCATCGACGACGGCCTCGCGGAGCTCCTGGCGACGACCGTGGCCGCCGACGAGCTGTGGCTGCGCGACCCGTGGCCGTCGGACGAGTCCCAGGACGGCGAGCTGTGACCCCGGTCCGGTCAGAAGAGCTTTCCGGGATTGAGGAGGCCCAGCGGATCGAAGGTGGCCTTGATGCCGCGCTGGAGTTCGAGACCGACCGGCCCCAGCTCCCGTGCCAGCCACTCCTTCTTGAGGACGCCCACGCCGTGCTCGCCGGTGATCGTGCCGCCGAGGGCGAGCCCGAGCGCCATGATCTCGTCGAAGGACTCCCGCGCCCGCCGCGACTCGTCCTCGTCGGTGTGGTCGAAGCAGACGACGGGATGGGTGTTGCCGTCGCCGGCGTGCGCGCAGACGCCGATGGTCAGGCGGTACTTCTCCGCGATCGCCGCCGTGCCGTCGAGCATCTCGGCGAGCCGCGTCCGCGGCACGCACACGTCGTCGATCATCGTCGCGGACCTGATCGTCTCCAGGGCGGTGAGGGCGAGCCGGCGTGCCTGGAGGAGGAGTTCGGACTCGGCGGTGTCCGCGGCCGGGACGACCTCGGTGGCGCCCGCCGCCCGGCACAGCTCCCCGACGGCCGCCAGGTCGGCGGCGGGGTCCGGGGTGTCGAAGGCGCACAGGAGCAGCGCCTCGGTGGTCTCCGGAAGCCCCATCCTCGCCAGCTTGTTGACCGCCTGGACGGTGGTGCGGTCCATGAGTTCGAGCAGCGAGGGCGTGTGGCCGCGCTCCATGATCGCGCAGACGGCCTCGCAGGCGGCGGCCGCGGAGGGGAACTCGGCGGCGAGCGCGAGCTGCGCCGGCGGCTGCGGCTTGAGCGCGAGCACGGCCCCGACCACGATCCCGAGACTGCCCTCGGAGCCCACGAAGAGGCGGGTCAGGTCGTATCCGGCCACGCCCTTCGCCGTGCGCCGGCCGGTGCGCAGGAGCCGCCCGTCGGCGAGGACGACGTCGAGCCCGAGGACGTACTCGGCGGTGACCCCGTACTTGACGCAGCACAGGCCGCCGGAGGCGGTGCCGATGTTCCCGCCGATGGTGCAGGACTCCCAGCTGGAGGGGTCCGGCGGGTAGTACAGGCCGTGTTCGGCGACGGCCCGCGACAGCACGGCGTTGACGACGCCCGGTTCGACGACGGCGATCCGGTCGACCGGGTTGATCTCCAGGACGCGGTCCATCTTCACGAGGGAGAGCACGATGCAGCCGTCGGAGGCGTTGGCCCCGCCCGACAGGCCCGTGCGGGCGCCCTGCGGGACGACGGGCACGCGGAGTTCGGTCGCGGTGCGCATGACGTGCCGCACCTGCTCGACCGTCCTCGGGAGCACGACGACCGCGGGGTCGCCGGCCGCGCAGAAACTCGCCATGTCGCGCGCGTAGGAGGCGGTGACGTCCGGGTCGGTGAGGATCGTGTCGTCGGGAAGTCCGGCGCGCAGCCGCGCCACGAGGTCGTTCCGCTGAAGATCGTCCATGCGTCCAGCGTGGCACCCGCCGCCATCGGTGTGAACCTGCCGGGGCGGGTCCTTCGCGCGCTCTTGCGACGGGCGGACGCGGGCGCACAGTGAGCGCCATGAAGACCGAGAACGTGTCGAGGGCGGTTCTGGCGGCCGGGGTGGGCGCGGTGCTCGCGGCGGCGGCGCTGGTGTACGTCCCGGAGTTCGCCGGGAAGGGTCCGCGGGTCCGCCCGGTCCGGCGGAGCGGGCGGTGATCGCGGCCCGCGCGGGCGCGCGGGCGGCGCTCCCGGACCTGGCCGCGCTGATCGCCGACCGGGAGGCGTGGCTGCGGGAGCATCCGGACGACGAGGCGTCCTGGGCGGAGCTGGGGCGGCGTACACGGAGCGGGGCAGCCGGCTCGGGGACGTACGGGACTATCCGCGGGCCGAGCTGGCGCTGCGCCGCTCGCTCGCCGAACGGCCCGCCGCGCGCGGCAATCTGGAGGCGGAGCTCGGGCTCGGGGCGCTCGCGGGGCGCGGGGCGACTGGAAGTCGGCCGAGGAGTGGGGCGAGCGGGTGCGGAAGGCCGACCCGCGCCGGTGGTCCGTGTACCCGGTCCTGATGGACGCGTACAGCGGCCTCGGGGACTACAAGGCGGCCCAGAAGTCCCTGGAGAGCCTGGAGGGCTCCACGCGGGCGCGGTGGTGCGGGCGGGGGCCGCGCGGACGTACCGCGACCGGGGCTGGCGGGAGGACGCCGACGCGGCGGCCCTCGACGCGGTGGCGCTCTCCGCGACGGACCCGGAGAAGGCGGAGGCCCTCGCCCTCCTCGGCGACCTGGCGTGGGAGCGGGGCGAGCCGGCGGAGGCCCTCGGGCGGTACGGGGAGGCGCTGCGGCTCGTACGCGACCACGGCCCCTCCCTCGCGGGCCGGGCCCGCTCCTCGCCGCCCTCGGCCGCCCCGACGAGGCCGTGCGCGACTGGCGGGCCGCCCTGGCCCGGCTGCCGCTGCCGGAGTACCTCCTGGAGGCCGGCGAGCTGTACGAGTCGCTGGGCCGGGACGCGGAGGCGCAGGCCCTGTACGGGCGTCTGCGCACGGCCGTCCGTCCGGCCTCGCAGGTCCCTCTCGGTCTCCTCGACGCCGACCACGGCGACCCGGCCGCCGCGGTCGTCCGCATGCGGGCGGAGTGGGCCCGCGGCCACCGCTCCGTCCAGGTCGCGGACGCGCTCGCCTGGGCGCTGCACCGCCCGGCGCCTCCAAGGAGGCCCTGCCCTACGCGAAGCGCGCCACCGAAGAGGGTCTCCGCAGCGCCCCTTCCTGTACCACCGCGGCGCGATCGAACGCGCCCTCAACCAGACGGGCCCCGCCCGCCGTCACCTGGAGGAGTCGCTCCGCGTCAACCCCGGTTCTCCCTGCTCCACGCGCCCCGGGCGGCGGAGGGCCTGGCGGCGCTGGGGAGCCGTCGGACGAACTGCCGCCGGAGCTGCGCGCGGAGCGGTCCGCGGGGCGTCGGGGGCTCGGGGCGTGAGCCCCGGCCCATCCCCGTGTGGGCCGGGGCGGCGCGCTTCGCTCACCCGCCCCGTGTGGGCAATCGTCCCGCTGGGCGGGACGGGTGGGCACACGGGACGGCGCCCTTAGCGGCGCCTCCGCGTTACGCGCCTGGACCCGCACCCCAGGGAGCTGTGCACGGGGTGCGGGTCCAGGATCGGAAGCCTCTGGCGCCGGCAAGGGCGCCGCTCCGTTGTGCCCACCCGTTCCGCCCCAGCGGAACGATTGCCCACAACGGAGGCGGCGGGGCTACAGGTTGCCGCGCTTTTCCTGTTCGCGCTCGATCGCTTCGAAGAGGGCCTTGAAGTTGCCCTTGCCGAAGCCCATGGAGCCGTGGCGTTCGATCATCTCGAAGAAGACGGTCGGGCGGTCCTGGACCGGCTTGGTGAAGATCTGGAGGAGGTAGCCGTCCTCGTCGCGGTCGACGAGGATCTTCAGCTCGCGGAGGATCTCGACGGGGACGCGGGTCTCGCCGGCCCACTCGCCGAGGGTGTCGTAGTACGAGTCGGGGGTGTCGAGGAACTGGACGCCGGCGGCCCGCATGGCGCGGACGGAGGCGACGATGTCGTTGGTGGCGAGGGCGATGTGCTGGACGCCGGCGCCGCCGTAGAACTCCAGGTACTCGTCGATCTGCGACTTCTTCTTCGCGATCGCCGGCTCGTTGATCGGGAACTTCACCTTGAGGGTGCCGTCCGCGACGACCTTCGACATGAGCGCCGAGTACTCGGTCGCGATGTCGTCGCCCACGAACTCCTTCATGTTCGTGAAGCCCATGACCTTGTTGTAGAAGCCGACCCAGTCGTTCATCTTGCCGAGCTCGACGTTGCCGACGCAGTGGTCGATGGCCTGGAAGGTGCGCTTGGCCGGCGGCTCGACGATCGGGCTGGCGGAGACGAAGCCCGGGAGGTAGGGGCCGTCGTAGCCGGAGCGCTCGACGAGGGTGTGACGGGTCTTGCCGTACGTGGCGATGGCGGCGAGGACGACGGTGCCGTGCTCGTCCTTGAGCTCGTACGGCTCGGTGATGCCGGTGGCGCCGTGCTCGACGGCGTAGGCGTACGCGGCGCGGGCGTCTGGGACCTCGATCGCCAGGTCGACGACGCCGTCACCGTGCTCGGCGACGTGCTCGGCGAGGAAGCGGCCCCAGTCGGTCGAGGCCTTGATGACGGAGGTGAACACGAAACGGGCGGCGCCGTTGGTGAGGACGTAACTGGCGGTCTCGCGGCTGCCGTTCTCCGGTCCGGAGTAGGCGACCAGCTTCATGCCGAAGGCCGTGGAGTAGTAGTGCGCGGCCTGCTTGGCGTTGCCGACGGCGAAGACGACCGCGTCCATGCCCTTCACCGGGAAGGGATCGGCCTGCCGCGCGGTGGTCGGGGTGTGATCGATGGTCTCAGTCATGGGAGCAGAGTCCCGCTGCCCGGCAAGGTGCGCAAGAGTTTGCTGATCTGCTGGTCAAGGTGTACAGCGACCGGCGAGTATGGCCGTGCGACTTGTACATCCTGACCATGGGGAGACCGCTGTGGCGATCGATCATTTGGACGGCCGGCTGATCGCGCTGCTCGCGCGCGAGCCGCGCATCGGGGTCCTGGAGGCCTCGCGGCGCCTGGGGGTGGCGCGCGGCACGGTGCAGGCGCGGCTCGACCGGCTCCAGGCGAGCGGGGTGATCCGCGGGTTCGGGCCCCAGGTGGACCCGGCGGCGCTGGGCTATCCGGTGACGGCCTTCGCGACCCTGGAGATCAAGCAGGGGCAGGGCGCGGACGTCCGGGGGCACCTGGCGACGGTGCCGGAGGTCCTGGAGCTGCACACGACGACGGGTCACGGCGACATGCTCTGCCGCCTCGTCGCCCGCTCGAACGCGGACCTCCAGCGGGTGATCGACAAGGTGGTGGCCTTCGAGGGGATCGTGCGGGCCTCCACGGCGATCGTGATGGAGAACCCGGTGCCGCTGCGGATCATCCCGCTGGTGGAGCAGGCGGCGCAGGAGTAGGAGCGGCCGGGCCCCGTGCAAAGAGCTCTGCAAAGAAGTAGTTGCAAAGAAACCCTTGCAACTACTTCTTTGCAACTCTAAGGTGGAGCCATGCCCGAGCCCGAAGACCCGTCAGAGCGACCCGAAGAGCCGTCGCGGCCCGAAGACCCGTCACAGCACCCCGGAGCTCCGTCACCGCAGCCCGACGAGCCCCTGAACCGCACGCTCGACCCGCGCTCCCTCCGGGCCATCGCCCACCCCCTGCGGATCCAGCTCCTGCGCGCCCTGCGCCGCTACGGCCCTGCCACCGCCTCCCAACTGGCCGAGCGGCTCGGCGAGTCCAGCGGCGCCACCAGCTACCACCTGCGCCAGCTCGCCGCCCACGGCTTCATCGCGGACGACCCGACGCGCGGCAAGGGCCGGGAGCGCTGGTGGAAGGCGGCCCACCGGGGGACGACCTTCGACGAGACGCTCCACAAGAACCCCGACCCGGAGGTCCAGGGCGCCCTGGACGTCCTCATGCACGAGATCACGACCATCCACACCCAGGAGCTGTCGACCTGGGTCGCCACCCGCCACACCTGGGACGAGGAGTGGTACGGCGCCTCGGACTTCAGCGACTTCACGCTGGCCCTCCCGCCGGAGCGGCTGCGCGAGCTCAACCTGAGGATCCACGCGCTGATCAACGAGTACGGCGCCACCGCCGACCCCGACGCGCCGGGAGCCGAGCGCGTACGGATGCACCTGCACGCGTTCCCGCAGCACGCCGACTGACGGAAGGAACCCCGCCATGCACGCCGACATCCACCTCCAGCTGCACGCCCTGACCGCCGCGGAACTCCACCACGAGGCCGCCGCCACCCGGCCGCTCCCCACCGCCGCCGCGACCCCGATGCGGGTCCAACTCGGCTGGAAGCTCGTCGAGTTCGGCCTCAAGCTGGCCGTCACCCCGCCCCGTACCGCCACCACCCTCGCCTGACGGGCGGGAAGACGGAACGGAAGACGGAAAGTACGCGGCAGAAAACCGACCGGGGGGAAAGTCACCGTGCGCCCACGCACACCCTTGGCCGCCGTCCTGGCGGCCAACACCGTTTCCATCAGCGGCAACGCGCTCACCTTCATCGCCGTCCCGTGGTTCGCCCTGGAGACCACGGGAAGCCCCGGCAAGGCCGGTCTCGTGGCCTTCTGCGCCGCCGTGCCCGTCGTCCTCTCCGCCCTCGCGGGCGGCCCCGTCATCGACCGGATCGGCCGCCGCCGGGTCTCCATCGCCTCCGACCTCGTCTGCGGCCTCGCGCTCGCCGCGATCCCCCTGCTCAACGGGGCCGGGCTGCTCCGCTTCTGGATGCTGTGCGCGCTGATGGCCGTCACCGGCCTGTTCCACGCGCCCGGCGAGACCGCCCGGCACGTCCTCGTCCCCGACCTGGCCCGGCACGCCGGGACGCCCCTCCCGCGCGCCGCCAGCCTGTACGACGCCGTCTCGCGCGGCGCCCGCATGACGGGCGCCGCCGTCGCCGGCCTCCTCGTGGCGCTGATCGGCGCCGACACCGTCCTGTACCTCGACGCGGCCACCTTCGCCGTCTCCGCGCTGCTCGTCCTCGCGGGCCTGCGCGGCATCCCGTCCGCGGAGCCGCTGCGCGACGCGCCGCCGCTGTCCCTCGCCACGTACCGCGCGGACCTGCGGGAGGGCTACGGCTTCCTGCTGCGCACCCGGCTCCTCCTCGGCGTCAGCGTCATGGTGATGATCACCAACGGTCTGGGGCAGAGCTGGAACGGGGTCCTGCTGCCCGTCCACGCCCGCGAGAACCTCGGCGGTTCGGCCGCGCTCGGCCTGCTCGTCGCCGTCTTCGGCGGCTGCGCCCTGCTCGGCGCCCTGCTCTACGGGGCCTTCGGCCACCGCTTCCCGCGCCGCCCGGTCTTCGCCGTCGGCTTCCTGCTCGTCGGCACCCCCTCGCACGTGACCGCCGCGTTCACCGACAGCACCCTGCCGCTGCTCGTCACGATGGCGCTGGGCGGGCTCGGCGCGGGGTGCTCAACCCGATCCTCACCACGGTCTTCTACGAGATCGTCCCCGAGGAGCTGCGCAGCCGGGTCGGCAGCGCCAGTACCGCGAGCGTGCTCCTGACCACCCCGCTCGGCGGCCTCGCGGCCGGCTACCTGGTGGAGCGGGCCGGGCTCACCGCCGCCCTGCTCTCCTTCGGCGCGGTCTACTTCCTCGCGACGCTCTCGCCGTTCGTCTTCCCCGCCTGGCGGGCGATGGACGCGCCGCGCCCCGGGAGGAGGGAAGGAGAAGGAGGACGGGCTCAGCAGCTCGGGACCTTCGACTCCTGCCCCTGCTCCAGGGCCCGCAGGGACGCCACCGCGTCGCTGAGCGCGGTGACGGGCACCAGGCGCAGGCCCTTCGGCCGCTCGGCCAGGGCGTCCGAGCACTCGTCCTTCGGCACGAGGAAGACGGTGGCCCCGTCCCGGGCGGCGGCCTGCGTCTTGAGGGACACCCCGCCGACCGCGCCGACCGAGCCGTCCGGGTCGATCGTGCCCGTACCGGCGACGATCCGGCCGCCGGTGAGGTCGCCGCCGTGCCCGTCGCCGTCGAGCTTGTCGACGATGCCGAGGGAGAAGAGCAGCCCGGCGCTGGGCCCGCCGATGTCGGCGAGGTGCAGGGTCACCTTCACCTGCTTCGGGTCCTTCTTCAGGTACCCGAGGGCGGCGAGGGCGGCCGCGTCCTGCGACTCCTTCATCTGCCCGAGGTTGTGCTTCTCGATCTCGGCGTCGGACTGCCCCGAGGGGTAGACGGAGTCGTGCGGCAGGACGGCCCGGTCGGTGCGGAACCAGGCGTCGGCCACGTCCCGGAGGTCCACGTCCGCGGACGGCCCGGTCGCGATGATCGTCGTCATCCGCAGCTCGCCCTCGGTGGGCCGGACCGGGGCGCCGGTGATCGTGATGACCTCCGCCCTTGTCCTCGCCGAGCACGTCGGCGGTCGTGCCGGGCTGCGCGATCGCGTACGGCAGCGGCGCGAACCCGACGACGGCGAAGAGCGCGGCGACGGGCAGCGCGCAGAGCGCGAGGGCACGGGGACGGGAGAGGCTGGAGAACACGCCCCCAATCTACTGGGGCGGGCGCCGGTGCCCGGCCACCGGCAGCCTCCGGTCGAAGAAGGCCCGCACCCCGTGCCGTACGCGGGCCGTCGCCACCGCCGGGTCCCCGGCCCCACGAGCTCGGCCCTGGCGGCGGCGGTGACCAGGCCGGCGGCCTGGAGCCGGGGCACGAGGTGGGCGTAGTCACTGAAGATCCAGTGGTTGGCGTCGGTCAGCAGGACACGGGGGCCGGGACCCCGCCCAGGAGCGTTCGAGCCGGTCGGCGAACTCGAACCCGTCCGTACGGAACATCAGCAGCGGCTTGCCGAGGCCCGCCACCGGCCCCGGGTCGAGGTCGAGGTACCCCTCCAGGTTGACGCCCGCGGCGATCCGCTCGTCGCCGGCCAGCGCGTGGACGGCGGCGGTGCCGCCCGCCGAGTGCCCGTACACGCCGATCCGCCGCAGGTCCATGACGGGGGCGAGCGGCAGGCCGGGCAGCCGGTCGAGGACGAGGCGGAGGTCCGCGACCCGCGTGTCGACCATCGTGCGGAAGGTCGCCGGGTCCGGGTCCCCCGCAGCACCGTCGTCCGCATCCCGCCCGGCAGCTCCACCTGGCTCGCGTCGCCCGGGTGGTCGACGAGGACCACGACCCGGCCGTGGCTCGCGAGGTCCTCGGCGAGGGCCGTACCGAGCGTGCGGGAGTCGCCGCCGCCCGGCGTGTACAGCAGCACGGGACGGCGCCCCGGGAGCGGCGGCGCGTCCACGTGCCCGTGGGTGAGGACCGCGCCCCAGTCGACCCCGGCCTCGGGCCCGGGAAGCCCGGGGTGGACGAGGTGGGCGAGGACGGCGAAGCAATCCGCCTCCTCGCGGGTGAGCTGCGGGGCGCGCGGAAAGCCGTCGACGGCACGGGCCGGGTACAGGACGCTGATCTTCACCTCGCGTACGGCCGCGGGCTCCCAGGGGTCCTTGCGCGCCGTGTCCGTCAGGACGAAGGTCCGCAGCCCGACGGGGTGGGGGCCGGTCGGCGCGGGCAGCCGGAGAACGGCCGGCCCGTCCGCCGCCCGGGCGGCTCCGGCTCCGGGTCCGAGGAGGAGGGCCGCGGCGCCGAGGAGGGCTCCCTTGGCGACGGTACGGCGGCTGGGTGCGGAGTGCGGGGCGGAGTGCGGGGCGGAGTGCGGTGCGGACTCGGGTGCGGAGTTCGGTGTCATGCACGGCATCCTTGGGCGGGCGGGGCCCGGCCGCGAAGGTTCAGGCCCTGCCCGAAAGGCTGGCTTCCGGAGGGGAACGATTGCTGCGCGTCCATTTCACGCCCGAGGACTTCACCCGGGTCCGCTTCGCCCCCGTCCCTCCCCCGTCCCCGAACTCCACGCCGCCCTGATGATGCTGGGCGCCCCCACGAGGACCTCCTCTTCGGCCGCTGGCGCGGCAGGCTCCTCCGCGCCCTGCCCCGCGCCTCCGAGCCGCTCGCCGACCTGGTCCCCGGCGGCGCCGCCCCTCACTTCCTCGACGTCCTCGGCGACACCCGCGAGGAGGGCCTCTCCTGATCCGGTCGGCCCGGCCGGAGTTCGTCCGCTCCGAGCTGGAGCGGGTGTACGCGGGCGGGGCCCCGTACCGCCGTGGGTCCGGGGCCTGCACGGCGGGGACGCGGGCGCGTGGCGGGTCCTTGAGGGGCGCAGCGCGCCGCGTACGAGACGGTCCTCGCGCCGGTCTGGCCGCTGGTCCAGGACCTGCACCGGGCGGAGTTCACGCGGCACGCGCTGATGATGGCGGAAGGGGGCTGGGGCGGCGCTGACGGCTCTGGGGCGCGGCCCCGGGAGGGACCGGGATCTGGGAGTGGCCGGGGCCGCCCTCGCGCGACGTCCACCTCGCCGGACGGGGCCTCGTCCTGCTGCCCACCTTCCACTGGCGGGGCGGGCCGCTCGTCCAGGACCTCCCGGACCGGCCGGTGGTCCTGACGTACCCGGCGGGCGGCGGGCTGCCGCTCGACCCGGCGGCCACCTCCGACGAGGACGCCCTCGCCGGCGTCCTGGGCCGCACCCGGGCCGAACTCCTCCGCTCCCTCACCGCCCCCCGCACCACCACCGAACTGGCCCGCGACCTCGGCGTCAGCAACGCGACGGCCTCGTCCCACGCCCAGGCCCTCCGCGCGGCCGGCCTCCTCACGACGACCCGCACGGGCCGCTCGGTCCACCACGCGCGCACGGCCCTGGGCGGCCTGCTGAACCGGGGCCACCCGCCCCACGGGGCCCTCTAGCGGGGGCGGAGGCCCGGAGCGGATGTCGCGCGCCGCGCCAGGACGTACCGCGCCAGGATGCGCCGCGTCCTGGCGCGGTACGGCTCAGCGCGGTACGCCTCAGCCCAGTACGGCCCAGCGCAGCACGCCTCAGCCCAGTACGGCCCAGCGCAGCACGGCCCAGCACAGCACGCTCCAGCCCAGCACGGCCCAGCGCAGCACGGCCCAGCACAGCACGCCTCAGCCCAGTGCGCCTCAGCGCAGCGCGTCCGCCACCTCTCGGGCCGCGTCGACGACGCGCGGTCCCACGCGCTCGGGGACGGCGTCCGCGAGCATGACGACGCCGACGCTGCCTTCGACGCCGGTGACGCCGACGAGGGGGCGGCGGCGCCGCTGGCGCCGGCTTCGAGTTCGCCGTGGGTGAGGGTGTAGCCGGGTTCGGTCAGGCCGCCCTGGCGGGCGGCGAGGATGGCGCGGCGGCGGCGCCCCGGTCGAGGGGTGGCGGAAGCCGGCCCGGTAGGCGACGTGGTAGTCGGTCCAGGTCGGTTCGACGACCGCGACGGCGAGCGCCTCGGCCCCGTCGACGAGGGTCAGGTGGGCGGTCGCCCCGATGTCCTCGGCGAGCGAGCGCAGCGCGGGCAGCGCGGCCTCCCGCACGAGGGGTGGACCTGCCGGCCGAGCCGCAGCACGCCGAGGCCGACGCGGGCGCGCCCGCCGAGGTCGCGGCGGACCAGGGCGTGCTGCTCCAGCGTGGCGAGCAGCCGGTAGACCACGGTCCGGTTGACGCCGAGTTTGTTGGACAACTCGGTGACCGTCAGGCCGTGGTCGGTGTCGGCGAGCAGTTTGAGGACTCTGAGTCCCCGGTCGAGCGTCTGGGAGGTCTCCGCGGTCACGACGCCCTCTCCTTCGAGGTGAGTGGCGGCGGATCTCTCACGGAGTTGCGGCGCCGGTCCCGCGGCGACGCACGTCAGAGGCCGCCGGCAGGAAGGGGTACACCGGCTGCGCTCCGCGGCGGCGCTGCCACGGGGCGATTGCTTGTGAGCCGGGACAGTAGCGTCGCGCTCCGCTCAGCGGAAGACCTCGTCCAGAATCCGGGCGCAGGCGGGCGGATCAAGACGGTTCGGGACCTTCGTCGGTCGGACGTGGGACTTTGGCGGACAAGATCGGCTATGTCGTGCCCGTAGCGTGGAGGCGGCCGGAGGCCGACCGTGGGGCCGGTCTCCGGGCGCGCTCCCGTGGCTACGGGACGCCCGAGGCCCGTACGCGCACCGGCGTACGGGCCTCGGCCCTTCCTCCGAAGGGGTCAGCGCATCCGCGTGGCCCACTCCTGGACCTTCTTGATCCGTTCGCGGATCTGTCCGGCCGTCGCCTCGGCGCTCGGCGGCCCGCCGCAGACCCGGCGCAGCTCGGTGTGGATCACGCCGTGGGGCTTGCCGCTCTGATGAACGTACGCACCCACCATCGTGTTGAGCTGTTTCCTCAGTTCGAGGAGCTCCTTGTGGGAAACGACGGGCCGCCGCTCGGCGGGAAGCTCCAGGAGGTCCGCCTCGGTGTCCGGCCGCTTGCGGCTGTGCGCGATCTGCCGGGCCTGGCGCTTCTGGAGGAGCAGCTGGACCTGGTCGGGTTCGAGGAGGCCGGGGATGCCGAGGTAGTCCTGCTCCTCCTCGCTGCCGGGGTGGGCCTGCATGCCGAACTCGGCGGCGTTGTAGAGGACGCGGTCGAAGACGGCGTCGGACTCCAGCGCCTCGAAGGGCAGCATGTCCTGCTCGCCGGTGTCCTCGTCCTGCTGGCGCTCGGCCTCGGCCATCTCCTTCTCGGACTCGGCGTACGGGTCCTCGTCCTCGCCCGCCTTCTTCGGCCGGTCGAGGACGTGGTCGCGCTCGACCTCCATCTCGTTGGCGAAACCGAGGAGGCTGGGGATCGTCGGAAGGAACACGGACGCGGTCTCGCCGCGCCTGCGGGATCGCACGAAGCGGCCGACGGCCTGGGCGAAGAACAGCGGGGTCGAGATGGTCGTCGCGTACACGCCGACCGACAGGCGGGGGACGTCGACGCCCTCGGACACCATGCGGACGGCGACCATCCAGCGGTCGTTGTTCTCGCTGAACTCGTCGATGCGGTTCGAGGCGCCGGTGTCGTCGGAGAGGACGACGGTGGCCTTCGTGCCGGTGATCTCGCGGATCAGCTTGGCGTACGCGCGGGCCGAGTCCTGGTCGGAGGCGATGACGAGGCCGCCGGCGTCCGGGATGGACTTGCGGACCTCGGTGAGGCGCTGGTCGGCGGCGCGCAGGACGTTCGGCATCCAGTCGCCCTTGGCGTCGAGCGCGGTGCGCCAGGCCTGCGAGACGGCGTCCTTGGTCATCGGCTCGCCGAGGCGGGCGGCGATCTCGTCGCCGGCCTTGGTGCGCCAGCGCATGTTGCCGCTGTAGGAGAGGAAGATGACCGGGCGGACGACGCCGTCGCCGAGGGCGTTGCCGTAGCCGTAGGTGTAGTCGGCCGAGGACCGCCGGATGCCGTCGTTCCCCTCCTCGTACGTGACGAAGGGGATCGGGTTGGTGTCGGAGCGGAAGGGCGTGCCGGTGAGGGCGAGGCGCCGGGTGGCGGGCTCGAAGGCCTCCAGACAGGCCTCGCCCCAGGACTTGGAGTCTCCGGCGTGGTGGATCTCGTCGAGGATGACGAGGGTCTTGCGCTGTTCGGAACGGTTGCGGTGCAGCATGGGCCGTACGCCGACGCCGGCGTACGTGATGGCGATCCCGTCGTACTCCTTGCTGAGCGGGCCCGCGCTGTACTCCGGGTCCAGCTTGATGCCTATCCGCGCCGCCGCGGCCGCCCACTGCTTCTTCAGGTGCTCGGTGGGGGCGACGACGGTGACCTGCTGCACGACGTGGTGGTGCAGCAGCCACGAGGCGAGGGTCAGCGCGAAGGTGGTCTTGCCGGCGCCGGGCGTGGCGACAGCGAGGAAGTCACGGGGCTGCTCCTGGATGTACTTCTCCATCGCGCCCTGCTGCCAGGCGCGCAGCTTGCCGGCGGTACCCCACGGGGCCCGGCCCGGGAAGGCGGGAGAAAGGTGATGGGAGGAGGTGGCGGTAGTAGTCACGATCTCCGGGTTCGACGCTCGTCACGGAATGACAGTTCCAGATATGACAACCGGGCCACCTTACCGGTGCGGGCGTCGCGACCCACCCCGCCCGAAGGCGTGGCGGGTGCGCTTGAGACGGTCCTCACAGCTCCCGGATCCGGCGCGCGATGTCCGCAATGTCCGCCAGCTCGCCGCCCGCCACGGCGATGACCAGGCCGTATGCCCGGTCGAGGTCGGCGTCGGCGAGATCCACTCCGTTGACGGCGAGGAAGGTGGCCGCGGAGAGCCAGGCCGCACGCTTGTTCCCGTCGACGAAGGGGTGGTTCGTCGCGAGGGCGTGCAGCAGCGCGGCGGCCTGCTCGTACACGTCCTCGTACGCGCTCCGCCCCATCATCCGGGCCCGCGGCCGGTGCACGGCGGACGCCAGCAGACCGGGCGCCCGCAGCTCGGGCACGCCGTCGCCGGTGAAGGCGAACCGGGCGATCTCGGCGACTTCGGCGACGGTGAGGAACCGGGCGCTCCTCGTGGTGTCCGTCATGCGCCGAGCCTCCTCAGCAGGGAGTCGTGCAGCGCGGCGAGGCGCAGGGCCTGCTCCCGCACCCGGTGGGCCTCGGCGCGCACGGCACGGTCACAGGCCTCGGCGGCCAGCTCCTCCGGGTGAGCCCCAGGGCGTCGGCGAGGTCGGCGAACCCGTCACCGACCGGAAGGGTCATCTCACGCATACCGGGAAGGTAGGGGACGGCGGCACCGGCGGCGACGGATTTACGCGCGCCGCACCGCGCCGTCCCCGGCCGTGTGCAGCCGCGTCGCCACCCACGCCCCGCCGCCGCCACCCCCGCCATCGGCAGGAAGACCGCCGCGAAGGCGGCCGGGTGGGAGCCGGTGGACGCGCCGACGTCCATCGCGTGGCCGATGGCGCCGCCGCCGAGGGCCGCGAAGGCCGCGCCGCCGGCGGCGAGCAGCAGGACGTTGAGAGGCCGTCGGAGATCTGGAGGGCGGCCGAGTTCGCGCCGACCTCCTCCGGGGCGGAGAGCTTCATCAGGAGCACGCTCGTCGAGGCGATCACCACGCCCATGCCGAGACAGCCGAAGCCCCAGGCCACCGCGACCACCCACACCGGCACCGAGGTGATGAGCACGCTGGGCGCGGCGGCGATCGCCAGCGCGACGAGGACCATCCCGAGGACGACGAGCCGCTCCCGGTACGGCTCCGTCCACGGCCGGGACTGGATCCAGGAGCCGAGCGCCCAGGTGAGGCCGCCGGCGGCGAGGGAGAAGCCCGCCAGGGTGGGGCTCAGGCCGCGCTGGGAGACCAGCATGAGGGGACGAAGGACTCGGCGGCGATGAACGACCCGGCGGCGATGCCGCGGAGCAGGATGACGGAGGGCAGCCCGCGGGCGGCCCGGTAGGTGCCGCGCGGCAGCAGCCCGCGGACGGCGGGCACGAGCAGCGCGAGCCCGGCCGCGGCCGGCAGCAGGGACAGGACGCTCAGTTCCTGGCCCGCGTACTGCAGGAGCGCCGCGCCCGTCGAGATCCCGAGGGCCAGCAGGATCCCGCGCCGGTCCCAGGGCGCGACGGGCGCGGCCGGGTCGGCGGGACCGGAGGCCGTGCGGCGGATCGCGGGCAGGGCCAGGGCCAGCGGGAAGACGACGAGGGCGGGGATGGCGAGGAAGACCCACCGCCAGCCGAGGTGCTCCGTGACGGTGCCGGAGGCGAGGGGTCCGACGACCGAGGGGACGACCCAGGAGGCCGCGAAGGCGGCCATGATCGCGGGCCTGAGGTGTTCGGAGTAGGCCCGGCCGATCACCACGTACAGGGCCACGATGACGAGCCCCCCGCCGAGCCCCTGCACGGCCCGGCCGAGGATGAACTGCCACATCGCCCCGGCCGTCCCGGAGAGCACCAGTCCGGCGGCGAAGGCGCTGATCCCCGCGGTCAGCGACGCGAGGGGACCGCGCCGGTCGCACCACTGGCCCGCCAGGACCATGCCGAAGAGGCTGGTCGTGAAGTACGCCGAGAAGGCGAAGGCGTAGAGGGGAATGCCGTCCAGCTCACGGGCCGCGACCGGCATCGCGGTGCCCACCGCCGTCGCCTCGAAGGCGATGAGCAGCACCACGGAGACCATCCCGATGCTGAGCGCCCGGTGCCGGGCGTCGAGAACGGACCCCTTGGCGTCGCCGGGGGCGGCAGGGGGTCCGGGTATGTCGGCGACGTCGGCGTCGCGTGGTTCCAGGGCGCTCATCCCCCCAGAGTAAGAGGCGATCCCGGGATTGGCTCCTGTCAGGAGTCCCGATCCCCCTCGTCCTTCCGACGTACGCCCCCGCACCGATTGTTGCGGCCGCATGGCAGTCGCGTGTCACGCCCCCGGAAACCCTTGAGCCCCTCCCCACCCCCGCCCTACGGTCTTACTCGTGCACAACACGACCGTGTGCCCGAGTGGTTGAGGGCTCGCCTGCAAAGCGAGTTACGTCGGTTCGATTCCGATCACGGTCTCCAAACGATCTCCCTCACGCGGGATCCCATGATCTTCACAGCACACCGCACGGTGTGCGACAGTCCGGCCATGAACGCTCAAGCCGGCCGCAGACTGGGCATCCTCCTCGGCGTCGGCCTCGCCTGCGCCCTGGTGCCCGGCATCGCCGTGCGCGGCGAGGAGACCGTCGACACGCTCTTCTCCGTCCTCACGGCGGCCCTCGTCATGACGGTCCTCACCCAGGTGGTCTTCATCGGCCCCTCGGGCCGCGTCCCACCCCGCCCTCCTCCTCTTCGGCCTCGCCGGCTTCACCCAGGACGCCCTGATCTGGTGGCTCCTCCTGGCTCGGCCCCAAGATCGGCGACCTCCGCGTCGACGGCCTCACCACGATCCTCCTCGCCGCCCTGATCACCCGCGCCACGACCCTGCTCCTGTCCCAGCTGTTCCCGGCCGCCGAGACGGCCGAGGACTGACGCAACGCCCCTCACGGAAACAGGCCCTCCGGGACCGTGAGCAGCGGGGCGCCGACCGCGACCGCTACGGCTCCCCGCGCCACTTCTTCTCCGTGAAGACGGGCTTCTCGGCAAGCCCCGCGTCGTCCTCACAGCCGAGCTTCTTCACGACCGCGAGGGTGACGGAGTGGAGGACGGTGAGGTAGGCCTCGCGGGTGGCGGGGTGTTGGGGGTAGGCGCCCTTGGTCGGCTTCTTGAACTTGAGCACGCTCTCGACGGGGGCGGGCTCCTTGTCCGACCCCTTCAGCTGTGGGCTGGCGCACCCGACGAAGAGGTACGCCGACTCGTTGTCCGTGCTCGCCTCCCGCCCCATCCCGTAGAGGTGGCGCCCTGCGGCCGTCCACTTGGTGCCGTCGTCGTACAGGTCGGCGTCTTCGTACAGCCGGAAGTCGACGCTGATGCCGAGCCGGTCATCGGCGGCGGTTCCGACCTCGCACGTCGAGGGAACCCCCGGCGCACGGCCCGGCGTCGCCTGATCGTCGATCAGGGCCTTCGCCGTCCGATCCAGCCCGGTGCCGCCCCACTGGAACTCCTTCGTGCCCAGCACCGTCTCCAGGGCCCCGACCGCCGTGGGTGAAAGCGAGCCGTCGCACTTCTGCGCGACCTGCCGCTCCTCCTCACCGCTGCCTCCGCCTCCGCAAGCGGTGAGGAGCAACCCGAGGGCCAGCACGGTCGATACGGACGCGGACGCTCTTCTCATCGTGTTCCTCGGGTTCCTGGTGGGGTCGGTGCGCCGGCTGATCAACCGGTCTCGGGGGCGTTGCCGGTCTGCCGGGCGTGGGCGTTGCCGTTCATGTAGCCGTTGCTCACGGACTCGATCATGTCCTGACGGAAGTCGCTGCTCACCTGGCTCCGGTGCTCGGACAGGAACCGCTCCATCGGGGACTCGGCGCTGTACCGGCCGGCCGTGTACATGGCCGCGTTGTCCTCGTGGATCTGGTCCTCGGTCTTGTCCTTGTGGTCCTCGACCGACTTGTCGGACCAGTCCCCGATGACCTGCCCGGCCAGCTGCTCCATGGCGCCCGAGCCGGTGTCGACCGCGAGCGGTACGAGGATGGCGGCCGCTCCGACCGCGGCGGTCGCGGGCAGGAAGGCGACACCGGCCGCGATGCCCGCCGTGGCGCCGAACTCCACCCAGCCGGCCTTGGCGCGGCGGCCTTCTCGTACTCCTCGTGCTTCTTCATGCCCTCGGCCTCGACCTGGTCCCCGCGGGACTGGTCGAGCAGGCCCTGGAGAGTGGAACCCGTGAACGCGGCGCCCCGCGCACGGCCCTCGTCGATGTGGCCGTCCGGGCCGACCTGCGCCTCGAGGACACTCGTGGTGTAGAGACGCTCGGCCGTGGAGACCGAGGCGTAGGCGTCCGGGTGCTGACCGAGGGTGCTCAGGAACTTGACCGCCACGTCCCGCCCGAATGCGGGATGGGCCGCCGTCTCCTTCGTCGGATGGAAGACGCTGTCCGGGGTGTTCTTGTCCAGGGCCCAGTTGAGGTCGTCGATGTAACCGGCCCCCATGTTGCCGAGGCTGTCCGACAGCGCCGGCTGCCACTTCTTGAGCAGCTCGGCGTCATTGCCGTACTTCTCGACGACGTCCTTCATGATCCCGGCCGTGGTCTCGTCCCGCTTCAGCTCCGGGTTCGGATCGTCCCAGGCGTGGCCGAGCGTCGCCGACTCCAGGGCGTGGCCGAGGGCGTCCGGCATGTACCCCATGGTCTTGGTGAGGTCGTCCGGGTTGTGCCCCTCGACGTCGGCGAAGAAGGTGTAGTCCTTGTTCGCGAAGAAGTCCAGGTAGCTCTTCTGTACCCCGCCCTTCTTCGGGTCCAGGTCGACCGTCCCGCCGACGCTCCCGTCCTGGTTGTACGACGTCGGATCCTTCGAGAAGAAGTCCTTCGACGCCTCCGGGCTGTGCCCGAGCGCCTCCAGCATCGAGATCATCGGGTCGAACCCGGACCCGTTGACGCCCGACGGGTTGTACTGGTTCTGCAGCCCGCCGCCGATCATCGGCTTGCTGTTGGCGAAGAGGTACGGGTCCTTCGCGTGCAGCTGGGTGACGTGCTCCGCGATCGGGACCAGGAACTTCTTGTCGTAGTCGCCGTAGCGCATGATGCCGCCGAGCAACTGGTAGCCGTACGCGGGGTTGTTGTCGTACTTGATCAGCGGGATGCGCTCCGTGCCGAGCTTGCGCATGTCGGCGGACCACTTCTCGGTCCAGGCGTCGCCGCCCTGGGTGGCCGTCGCGAGGTTGAAGCCCAGGTTCTTCTGGAGCTCCTGGACGTCGGCGAGGCGCTGTTTGTCGACCTTCGTGTAGTCGTACGTGTCGGTGGAGAGCTGGCCGAAGAACTCCAGGGCGCCCTTGGGGCCCATGCCGTCGTAGAAGGCGCGGGAGAACTCCTTGGAGCCGCTGTTGTCCTTGAGGAGCTCGTTGAGGCGCATCAGCTCCTCGTGCGAGATGTCCCGGCCCTTCTTGGCGAGGTCGACGGCGCGCTGCGCCTCCTCGGCGTCGAGGCTGGTGTACTTCGGGCCGCTGAAGTTGTGCTTGTCGCCGGTGTTGTTCGCCCTGAGCGCGTTGGAACACGCCACGTCGGCCTCGGTGCAGACCTCCAGGATCGCCTTGATGCGTTCCTGCATCGCCTGGATGTCGGCGTGTTCCTTGCGGACCAGTTCCTGGAAGTCGGGGTCGTGGCGGGCGCCGGGGTCCTTGGTCTGGGAGAGCGGCTCCTTGGCGGTGACGGTGCCGTCCGCGCCGACGTGGAAGCCCTTCGCGGGGGCCTCGGTCTCGGCGATCTTCTTGAGGTCGTCCTGCGCCTTCTTGAAGGCCTGGTGGCCGTCCGCCAGGACCTTGGCGATGCCGTCCGCCGCCTTCGCCGCGTCGCCGAACTCCTTCGCCGTCTTGTCCACGAAGGGCTTGGTGACCTCGGCGTTCACCCCGCGCCAGTAGTCGTCCCTGGCCTTCGCGGCCATCGTCGACTGCGCGTCCTGGGCGAGGGTGTCGAGCTTGCCCTTCAGGGCCGCCCAATCGTCGGCGGCCCCCTTCATATTGTCGAGCGGCGCCTGCATCACGTTCTGATAGGTCAACACGACTGGCCCCCCGGCCTACTTGAAGTACTGGTCGATCTGGGAGGTCGCGAGGGACGTCGCGATGTCCTGCTCCTCCTTCGCGTGCGAGGCCGCGCTGTAGTCGAGGTGGTTGGAGATGTTCGCGCAGGCGTCCATCAGCGTCTTCAGCTGCTCGTCCCAGGTCTCCTGCACGGCCGCCATGGCCGAACCGGTCAGGAAGTCGTGGCCCTTGAGCTGCGTGGCCGCCTCGGTCGTGCTCGTACGGGCGTGGTTGCCGTCCTTGGCGAGCCGGCCGTGCAGCGCGTACGCGGCGCTGCCGATGGCGCCGAGCTTGTCCTGGTCGACGCTGAGGTCCGCATTGCCCCCGCCGCCGCCACCGGGCTCGGGGGCGACCTGGTTGAGCCTCATGCTCACGTTGGCCGTCGCCGCGGACCGTACGGACGCCCACTCGTCTTCGAACGACATGCTCTCCCCCGCTGCTTCCGTGGCCTTCCCGCTTCGCCCCAGCAAGTTCCGCACCCGGGGAAGCCCCGCCACCCTAGCCCCAGGGCACCCGTTCCAGCACTCCCCGCCGCGAACTGCCGCATGTTCGTGATCGACGCGGGTATCTATACATACTTCACCTTCGCAACTCGGGCAGCCGGGACGTTCCGGCCCCGGACCGGCCCCTCGCCCCCGTCTCGATAGGCTCGTCCCGCCCCCGCCGTCACGGGGTGCCAGAAACGAGCGGGGGGCCGTACACGTGGAGCAGTCGCGCACGCGGGGAGTCCGCGCGCCGGATCGGCCCGTACCGGCTCATCACCCGCCTCGACCCGCCCGGTCCAACCGGTCCAACCGGTCCAACCGGTCCAACCGGTCCAACCGGTCCAACCGGTCCGGCCGGGTCCCCCGCCGCTCCCCTCGCCCCCTCCCCCTGCCGCCGCTTCGTGGCCCGCACCCGGGACGGCGAGCGCACGGTCCTGCTGAGCGTCCCGCTCCCCGGCGCCGACCCGGGCCGCTTCGCCGCCGAGGCCGACGCGGCACGACGGCTCCTCGGCCCCTGGATCGCCCCGGTGACGGAGGTGGCCGGCCCCGGCGAAACGCCCTGGTACGCGACGCCCTACCTCCCGGCCCTGCCCCTCCCCGTCGCGCTCGCCGTGCACGGCGGGCCGCTGCCCGAGGCGACCGTACGGGCCGTCGGCGCCGCCCTCGCCGAGGCGCTCGCCGCCGCGCACGCGCAGGGCCTGACCCATGCCGGGGTCTCCCCGCCGCGGTCCTGCTCACCGCCGACGGGCCACGGTTGGGCTGTTTCGGCGCGGTACGGGCGGCGGGCGCCGACGGGAGCCCGCACCGGCCTGCCGGGCCTCGACCCGGGCGCGCTCGCCCCCGAGCAGGCGTCCGGCGGCCGCCCCGCCCGCCGGGCGACGTCTTCGCGCTCGGCGCGGTCCTCGCGTACGCCGCGACCGGCCACACGGTCCCCGAACGTGACGAACTCCCGCCCGCCCTGCGGCCGGTGGTCTCCTCCTGCCTGGCCCGCGACCCGGCGGACCGCCCGACCGCCGCCACCCTGATGGCGGCCCTGGCGCCCCCGACCCCGCACCGGACGGTCCTGAACTCGGCCGGCACGCTGCTCACCCCCGGCTGGCTGCCGGGGAGGGTGGTGGCGGCGCTGGCCCGCCAGTCGTCCGCGCTCCTGGCCGCCGAACTCCCCGCCGAAGCCTCCCCCTTCCCCGACACCGACACCGACACCGACACCGACACCGACACCGACACCAACGCCTCCTCCCCTCCCCCTCCCCCGATACCGACCCCGCCGCCGACGCCTCTTCCGGGACCTGACCTCATGCTGTCGCCCCTGACCCACGACGACCCGGCCGCCGTCGCCTCGTACCGCCTCCTCGCCCGCCTCGGCTCCGGCGGCATGGGCACGGTCTACCTGGCGCGCACGCCCGGCGGCCGCACGGTGGCCCTGAAGACGGTGCACGCCCGTCTGGCGACCGACCCGACCTTCCGCAGCCGCTTCCGCCTGGAGACGGACGCGGCGCGGATCATCGGCGCGCGGCACGGCGCGGCCGTCGTCGACGCCGACCCGCTCGCCGAGACGCCGTGGCTGGCCACCGAGTACGTCCTCGGTCCGCCCCTCGACGACGCCGTCGCCCTCGGCGGCCCGCTCCCCGAACCGACCGTCCGCGCCCTCGGCGCCGCGCTCGCCGGGGCCCTCGCCCAGCTGCACTCCTCGGACGTCGTCCACCGCGACCTGAAGCCCTCCAACGTCCTCGTCACCGCGTACGGCCCGAAGATCATCGACTTCGGCATCGCCCGCGCCGCCGGCGACGACCACCTCACCCGTACGGGAGCGGCCGCCGGCACGCCCGCCTTCATGTCGCCGGAGCAGGCGAGCGGCCAGGAACACACCCCGGCGGGCGACGTGTTCGCCCTCGCCGGCGTCCTCGTCTTCGCCGCCACCGGCCACGGCCCCTTCGGCACCGGCTCCCCGCCGACCTCCTCTACCGCGTCCGCTACGCCGACCCCGACCTCACCGGCGTACCCGAGCCCCTCCTCCCCTCCTGACGGCCTGCCTCACCAAGGACCCGTCCTCCCGCCCCACCACCCGCACCCTGGTGGACCATCTCCACGACGGCCACGGCGAGTTCGCCGACCACCTCCCGCCGCTCCTGCTGGCCGACATCGCCCGCCGGGCGACGGACGTCTGGCTCCACGCGCCCCACCGCCTGCCCGCGCCGGCGGGCGCCGCCGTGGCCGAGACCGTTCCGAGCACGGGACTCTCCCGCCGCCGCCTGCTCTCCGTGGGCGGCGGAGCACTGATCGGGCTCGCGGGAGCGGGGGCGGGATGTGGGCGTGGCTGGGGTCGCGGAACACCCGGAGTCCGACGGCGGCACCCCGGCCCCCACGGGTCCGACCGCGATCCCCGCCTCGACGGCCGCCGACGGGGCGCCGGTGGCGCTGTGGAAGGGCTCGTCCCTCGACCGCGAGGAGGCGAGCACGCAACTGATCGCCGGCGATGTCGTCGGCTTCGCGGAGACCGTCTCCTTCCGGGCACTGGACCAGAAGGACGGCCGCGAACTCTGGTCCGACGACATGGTCATGGATCCCTGGCAGATCACCACCGACGGCACGTCCTTCTACGCCTCCGACGGCACCCACGAGGGGCCGGGCGCACTGCAGATCCGCACGCTCGACCCCCGCACCGGCAAGGAGACGGCCCCGCAGATCGTCATCAAGGGCTTCGACGGGTCGAACTCGGGTACCAAACTCCTCACCGCCTCCGGCGGCATGCTCTTCGCGGCCTCGCGACGGGGGAAGAAGGAGAGCGACCCGGACGCGAACGAGACGGGCTGGCACCTGATCGCGGTCAACCTGCGTACCGGCAAGGAAGTATGGCGGGAGCCGTACGAATGGGACGGCGTCCGCCCCTGGCTCTCCCAGGTGGCCGGCGGCCGGCTGATCCTGGGCAAGAACAGCGGTGACCTGGATTCCTTCCTCGTCCAGGCGCGCGAGGTGCGGACCGGACGCCAACTGTGGCAGCGCCGCCTGCCGCTGAAGGACTCCGCGAACTTCATCCCCGGCCAGCTCGCGGTCGACGAGCGGCACGCGTACTTCGGCGGGGACCGCCTCCGGGCACTGCGTCTCACCGACGGCGGAGTCGCCTGGGAGTACGGCTCCGGCTCCGCCACCACCTCCTACGGCGTACCGGCCGTCTCGGGCGGAATCGTCTACGCCCACGAGGACAGGGACACCCGGGCCTCCTGGCCGTCACCACCGACTTCGGCGTCAGGCGCTGGACGGAGTCGCCCTCCGGCCGCTCTCTGACACCCGACTTCTTCGCGGCCCCCGTGGTCGGCGAGAAGTACGTGTACGCGCCCGTACGGGGCGGGCTGAGCGCAATCGACCTGATCACCAACCGCTCGGCCTGGGTGTTCCCGACAGACGCCCGGCGTTTCGTCGTCGACAAGGAGCGGACCCGCATCATCGGCGCGGGGAAGACGTCCGTCGTGGCCATCCCCTTCGCCTGATCACCTCTCGCCGTCGCCCCGGCCCTCAGACCCTCCCGAACCGGAAAGCAGCCCCGTGACCACTCAGCCCCTCGCCGCCGGCGACCCGCTCCGGCTCGGCCCGTACCGACTCCTCGGCGTCCTCGGCGAGGGCGGCATGGGCAAGGTGTACGTGGGCCGGGACGGCTCCGGCGCGCCCGCGGCCGTCAAGGTCCTGCGCCCCGAACTCGCCCACGACCAGCACCTCGCGCAGCGGTTCGTCCGCGAGGCCGACATGGCGCGGGCCGTCACCAGCAAGGGCGTGGCGCGGATCCTCGGCGCGCGGACCGAGGGCGGACGGCCGTGGATCGCGGCCGAGTTCCTCGCCGGCCCGACGCTCGACGAGGCCGTCCGTACGCACGGCCCGATGGACGTGCCGACCGTCCGCGCCCTCGCCGCGCAGCTCGCACGCACCCTGCACGACATCCACGGGGCGGGTCTTGTCCACCGCGACCTCAAGCCCGCGAACATCGTGCTCACCTCCACCGGCCCCCGGATCATCGACTTCGGCATCGCACGCCCCGAGCACGGCCTCACGCTCACGACGACGGGCCAGATCCCCGTCACACCGGGGTACGGGGCTCCCGAGCAGGTCCTCGGGCAGCGCGTCGGCCCGGCCTCGGACGTCTTCTCGCTCGGCGCGGTCCTCGCGTACGCGGCGAGCGGCCGGCGCGCCTTCGACGGCGGCCACGTGGCGGCGGTCCAGTACGAGGTCGTGCACGGCACGCCGGACCTGGGCCCGGTGCCACCGGAGCTCCAGGAACTGATCGGGCCGTGCCTGGCGAAGGACCCGGCGCACCGCCCGCGGCCCCGCAGATCGCGGAGGCCTTCGGCCCGCCGAAGGGCGCGGACCGTGCCTGGCGCAAGGGCCCGCTCGCCGAGGACATCAAGCGGCGCGAGACGGCCACGAAGCGCCTGGCGGCACCCGAGGACACCGCCGTACCCTCCTCCGGGCCGTCCCGGCGCCGCTTCCTCACCGGCGCCGCCGTGGGCGTGACCGTCCTGGGCGCGGGCGGCGGGGCGGGCGTCTGGTGGCTGGATCGCGGGGAGCCGAAGTCGCCGACCGCCGACGTGCCACCCGCCGTGGCGACCCCTGAGGCCGCGTTCGTCTCGGCCATCGACGTGCCGCCGGGCAAAGGCCCGAAGGCCCTGTGGGGGCCGCTCGATGTGGTGGCCGACGAGGGCGAACTTCCCCTGCCCGTACGGGATGTGGTGATCGTGCAGGCGAAGACGGGCGGTCTGCTCGCCCTGTCCGTCACGAACGGCAAGGAGCGGTGGCGGGCCAGGAACATCGACGCGGACGCCGGTTTCGTGTCCGTCGCCGACCGGCTCGTCGTCGGTGTCGACAAGAACGGCGTCCTGAACGCCTTCGTCGCCTCGACCGGCGCCCCCGTCTGGCAGACGCAGTCCGGCGTCGACGACGTCCTCGCCGCGGACGACACGCACGTGTACCTGGTGACGAAGGACAACGAACTGCGCGCCGTCGACGCCTGGACCCTGGCCACGACGTGGGCGCGCCCCATGACGTCCCCGCGCTCCCAGAACGGCCCCGCGAAGGCGGCCGTGGGCAGGAAGCGGCTGGTGATCCACGGCAGGGACGGCCACTGCGCCGCCCTGTACACGGAGACGGGCGAGACCGACTGGGAGATCAAGGGCCAGGGCACCGACGGCCAGGCCCCGGCCCTCGGCGACAACAACGTCGCCTACTTCGGCGGCGGGAAGCTGACGGCCCGCCGCCTCGACCGTGGCGACTTTCTGTGGGAGGAGGACGCCCACAGAACGGGCGACTGGGGCACGCCCACCGCCGACGGCGACCTCGTCTTCGCGATCAACAGCTACCACGCCTACCGGTACACCACCATGCGTGAAGTCCGCTTCCCCGTCTCAGACTGGTACGAGGTCTTGGACGGCGTGGGCCCCGGCACCGTCAACCCGCCGGCCGTGGAGGGTGCGACCGTCTGGCTCCATTCCCCGGACAGCAGCTACGTCCAGGTCGTCCACAAAGCCACCCATGATCACCTCTTCTTCATCAAGATGAAGCGTCAGGGCACCTACCAGCTGGCAAGCGCCGGCAACCGCGTCTTCGTCGCCCGGGGCGGCCGGATCGGGGCGATGCCGGTGTTCGGGACGTAGACAGCCTCAGGGCCGTGCCTTCGCCGGCACCCCGACACCAGCCCCGTCCCCGCACACCCCGGTTCGGCGGCCACATGCGCGGCCGCGGCGTTGGCCAGGGCGATCTGTTCGTCTCTGATGCCCGGGTGACCGGCCTCGTTCTCGTCCGCGCGCTCCAGCTCGGCGCCGAGGACGACCTCGTGCGCCGGAGCAGCGAGGCGGCACGTGAAACAGAGCGCGGCGCAGAGGTCGGACGAGGTCGCGGGGCGCCCGGTGGAGTAGGCCGTCACGAGGTCCTTCGAGGCGTCGTCGGTTCCCTTCGTGCAGCCGGTCGCCGCCCACGCGAGGGCGGCGACCGGAAGCACGATCCCGTGGACCGCGGTGCGCGTGGAGTGGCTCCTCAGGGCGCCGAGGAAGGGTTCGGGACGGCCACCGGTACCCCGGTGGCAAGCCGGTCCCCCTGGCAGCCCAGCTCCGCCGAGACCTTCCGGGCCACTGCGTTGGCGAGGGTGATCAGCCGGGTCCGCTGCGCCAGGTCCGCCTCGGGGATCCCCGGGGGTCCCCAGGCTTTCACTTCGACGACGAAGTCGTGGGCAGGCTCCTCGAGGTCGCAGGGGAAATAGAGGAAGCCAAGCTCAGAGGAGGAGAACGCCTGCAGTCCCGAGGCGTAGGAGGTCACCCTTTTGGCGTGCCCGGGGGTCAGCCCTGGGGCCTTGTCCGTCGGGCTCAACTTCACGATGAGGGTCTTCTCCCCGCCCTCGGCAGGCAGGAGCCGGCAGTACGGCACCGGCAGCGGCCGGTAGGAGTCGGCGAGCGGCGCACGGGTCGCATCGCGCAGTCCGTCGAGGGCCTTTTGGGGCTTCGACGGACCGTCGTCGAAGCGCTCGCTCCCCGTGGCGGCCTTGAGCGCGGCCGTGGCTGCGGCATCCTTGGCGAAGCCGCCGCAGACCGCGCTCGCCGCCAGGCCTTTCCGCTTCTCCGTATCGCCGCCGCTGGAGCAACTCGTGAGGACCACGGCGACGGCGACGGCCGATCCGATTCGCGCCAGCGCAGAACGCATGTGCGTCACTTCTTCTTGTACGGGTCGGGGAGATTGTTGTCGTGACCGTGCAAGCGGGAGTCCAGGCTGTACTTGTTCATCAGCTCTTCGAGATCGTTGCTGGCGTCTCTGCTCCAGCCGGGGGCGGTCGCGTAGGCGGTACCCGGCCTGGTCGATCTGCGCCATGCACGTCTCGTCCATGATTCCCTGGGCCTCTGAACCGACTCGAACCAGTGATAGAGCTCCTGGGCCTCGTTCCCGATGGCCTTGAGGTCGGCGGAGGTCACCTTGTAGTCACTGGCGCCTCCCCCGCCACCACCGTCGGCGGGCACACTGTCGAGCCTCATCGCCGCGGTCTCGCTGCGGACTTGGCTCCACTCCTCGTCGAACGGCATCTACTTCCCCATGAGTGGGTCACGGACGGCCGGCGGCGGAGAGGGCGGGTTCAGCTCCGCCGCGACCGGAGTACGGGCACGGCGATCGCGGCACCGAGCAGTACGGCGGCGCCGATCCCGAGACCGATCCAGAGGCCGGTGTTGCCGCCGTCTCCGCCGTCGGCGGCGGAGGCCTGGGCGGCGGGGGCGGACTCCGAAGGGGCCGGGGCCGCGGAGGACGGGGCGGCGGAGGGCGTGGGAGTCGCGGTGGGCGGCGCGGCGAGGTCGTCGATAGGACGGACGTCGGCCGGGCCGGGGTCGCCGGGCGTCTTCAGGGTACGGAGCGGGCGAAGGGCGCCGAAGCCGACGTGATTGCTGTGCTTCTCGCCCCGCTGGGCCCGGCGACGGTGTTGAGCATGACCTTCAGGACCTGGTTGTTGGTCCAGTCGGGGTGCTTCGACCAGAGGAGCGCGGCGGCGGCGGAGGCGAGGGCCGTCGCGTCGCTGGTACCGCTGGACTTGCAGAGGCCGGTTCCTCCGCCGCAGGCGTGCACGATGTCCTTGCCCGGGGTGACGACGTCCACCTGGGCACCGTAATTCGACATCGGGATGCGCATCGCCTTGTTGTCGACGGCACCGACACCGACCACGCCGGGGGTCGCCCCCGGGTATTCGAGGATATTGCTCTTGTCGCCTTCGTTCCCGACGGATGCGAAGACGAGAGAACCCTTGTCCAGTGCGTACTTCACCGCATCGGTGAGCGCCTGCGAGCCGGTACTGGCTCCCAGAGAGAGGTTGATGACCTGGGCACCGGAATCAGCCGCGTACCTGATCGCCTGAGGGATGACGCGGTTGAACTCCTCATCGCTTTCGGCCATGTTGCCGTTGTCGTCATCACGGAGGCCGGGAACACGCACCGGCAGGATCTTGGCGCCCGGCGCCAGTCCGAAGGCCCCGTTCCCGCCGTCTCTCGCCCCGGTACCGGCAATGATGCCGGCCATCCCTGTGCCGTGGCCGTCGTAGTCGGTGAACTGGTCGCCCGGCTTCTCCGGCGCGAAGTCCTTGCCTTCGAGCACCTGGCCTTGGAGGTCGGGATTGCTTTTCTCCACACCAGTGTCGATCACCGCGACGGTTACGCCCTTGCCCGTGCTGAGCTGCCAGATCTTCTCGGCACTGAAGGCGTCCAGATGCCACTGCTTGGCCCGGATGCCCTCCGCGTGGGCGGGGACGGATGCGATGCCCACCAGCAGCATCCCCAAGGCGGCCGAGGCGGTGACTCGGGCACGGCTCCGACGAATACTGCTGGTACGCATCTGCTTCCTCGCGCTGATCAGTCGACGACGGGCGGTGCCACGCGGCGGTTGCCCTGCTGCCAGGTCTCCTCGTCCTCGACCAGGTAGTCGGGACGCTCTCCGTTCCGCTCCTCGCGCTCGCCGGGCTTCGCGGCGTTTCCGCGTACGAGGCCCGAACCGCCGGCCGTGAAGGGCTTCCCGCCGCCCGCGGCACCGGCGCGCTGCGCCTTGCCGCCGACGACTCCGCCGGTCTCGCCGGCGAGGCGGCAGCCGCCCGTGATGCCGTTCTGGCCGGAGGCGCCGCCCATGGAGCCGCCCATGCCGTGGGCGCCGCCCATGCCGCGGCCCATGCCGGTCCGGTTCTGGCCGTTCTGCCCGGTGGGCTCGTTGCCGATGACGGTGCTGCGCGGGATGCCGGTCTGCGGCCGGCCCATGGTGCTGGGCACCTGACGGCCGCCGCTGATGCCCTCTCGGGGCATGCCGAGGCCGGTGCGGAGGCCGCCGGTCTGCGGACCGCGGGGTTGCCGGTGCCGCCGGTGATGGGCGAGGTGGGGCCCAGGGGGCCCGGACCGCCCTTCACGGACAGCGGGGGCATGCCGGGGGTCACGATCGGAGGCGTACCGATGTCCGGCTTGGTGATCGGCGGCGGACCGCCCGGGGTCTGGGTCGTCGGCCCGGTCGTGGTCGGGTGCGGCAGGGTGTCCACGCTGTCGATGCCGAGGTCCACGGGCACGTCGGGACGGACCTCGGGGCGGATGACGTGCGTCGGCCCGGTCGTGTCCTGGGACGGCAGGACGACGTTCGTGTCGGGCGTGGTCCGCGTCGTGTCCTGATGCGACCGTGTGGGCTGCGCCGTCGTACCCGAGTCCGTACCGGTGGAACGGCTGTCACTCTGAGGGGAGGAGCTGATGTACTGGGACTCGCCCCCCTTCTTGCCCAGATTGTCCGGAACGAACGCCCCCGGCGGCGGCGGGAACGTCGGCGGCGGCTGGTTCGACATCTGCTGGCTGTTCCAGCTGTACGAGGACGAGAGCCGCTCCATCTCGGCCGCGGCCGCCAGCCTGTTCGCCTCCTGCTTCCCCTCGATGGTCGCGAGATCCTCGCTCGCCTTCTTCGCCTCACGCGCCACGGTCTGCGCGTCCGGGTCGTTGTGGTACTTGATCGCGGCTTCCAGGTTCGCCTTGGCGCTCTCGTACGAGGTGTACCTGGGGATGGCACTGGCAGCGGCGGCGATGGCCGTGGCGTTGCCTTCCATCCAGTACGCGCCGTTGTCGCTGTACGTGCCGAGATCCGCGGTCGACGAGGCCACCGAGAGGGCCCACTCGGAGAACGCCTTCTCCGCCTCGCCCTCCCAGTCCATCTCCTTCATGCGCCTGACGAGTCGATCGGCGATCTCTGTCAGCTGCTGGCCGGTCGAACGCAGCACGTCTGCCGCGTCGCCGACGTAGAACGTACTGGCCTCGTCGAGCCAGGCCAGCATCGTCTGGTGATCCATGGCGCGGAAGTTGGTCCCGCTGTACCCTCCGCCGCCGTCTGCCGGAATCATCCTTCGCCTCTTCCCCGTGTCCCCGATGTGTCGTCCGCGCCTAATCGAAGGCGCCGCCGCCCGAGGCGCCGCTGCTGCCGCTGTCCGCCGGCTTGCCCTGGGCGGCCGCCTGCTGCTGCGCCTGCGCCTTGTCGTGCGCGTCCTTCGTGCGGTTGTAGATGCCGCGCATCTTCAGCTTGATGTCCTCGTCCATCGCCTCGATGCCGTCCTGGGAGGCGACGACCGCGATGCCGAGCCCTTCCAGGCAGTCCCTGAGGAGCTTGGACAGGTCCACCAGGCTCTGGCGCACCTTGGAGTACCCGGCGTAGGCGCTCTGCGCCTCGGCCCAAGCGGCGCCGCCACCACCGAACTTGCTCCGGTCGATCACGGACACCGTGCCGTTCGGGTCGGCCGTCACCTTCATCGTCGCGTCGAGCGTGGTGATGAGCTTGTCGACGTCCTTCTTGAACTCAGCCATGGAGTCGGCGCTGTACTTCACGGCCTGCGTCCGCATCCCGGACGTCATGCCATCCATCTCGGCCCGCATGTCCGTCTCCCTCCCCCGTGAACCACCGTGCCGCGCACGGCACAAGTCAAGAAGTCCACTGTAGTCAGGAACGACGACAGTCCGCATCTCCCGGTTGCACAAGCAACGGACATCACATGGTTACGAATTGGGCACGGCGACGGCGGCCTGAGGCCGGATCGGGAGGCGGTTGATCGGGCGGCCGGTCGCCGCCCGTACGGCTGAGGCCACTGCGGCGGGTGAGGTGACGACGGGGATGGCGCTGGCGGCCTTGGCGCCGAAGGGGGCGACGACGTCGCGTTCTTCGACGAGTTTCACGATGCGAATGTCCGGGGCGTCCAGTGATGTCGGGAGTGCGTAGCCGGTGAAGTCGGGGTGGCGGACGAGGCCGCGGGTGGTGCGGAGGTTCTCGGTGAGGGCGGCGCCGACGCCCTGGGTGACGCCGGCTTCGATGCGGGCGGTGAGCTGGGCGGGGTTGAGGATGCGGCCGACGTCCTGGGCGACGGCCATCTCGACGACGCGGACCGAGCCGAGTTCGATGTCGACGTCGACGACCGCGCGGATCGCGCAGAAGGCGAGGCCGACGAAGGCGTCGCCCTGGCCGGAGTCGTCGAGGGGTTCGGTGGGGTGGGGGCGGCACTGGGCGGTGGCCCAGAGCTCCTTGCCGTCCATGGCCTCGGTGACGGTGGTGGAGAGGACGCCGTCGTACGAGGTGATCTTGCCGTCGGTGATCTGGAGGAGCTCGGTCGACATGCCGAACTTGTGGGCCAGGGGCTGGAGCAGTTGGGTGCGGACCATTTTCGCCGCGCGCTCCACCGCGCCGCCGGAGACCCAGGTGTGGCGGCCGTGGGCCGCCGGGCCCGCCGGGGGCTGGTCGGTGTCGACGGGGGCCACGTGGACCTCGTCGATGCCCAGGGTCTCCTGGACGATCTGGCGGGCGAGGGTCGAGAAGCCCGAACCCGTGTCCACGGCCGAGCAGATGACCGTGGCCACGCCGTCCATGACGCGGACGGTCGCGGTCGAGACCTCGTCCGTGCCCTCCGCGCCCAGCATGTGCACCATGCCGAGCGCGTAGCCCACGCCCCGGCGCACCGCGCCGGGTTCGCCCGCGCCCTCGGGGCCGCCGGGGAGGAGCCAGTCGTCCTCCGGGGTGTCCTTGGGGAGGGACGGGAGGGGGAAGTCGCGTACGGCCGCGAGGAGTTCCGCCACGGGGGCCGGGCAGGTGACCGTCTGGCCCGTGGGCAGGATGTCGCCGGTCGCCATGATGTTCCGCATGCGCAGCTCGGCCGGGTCCACGCCCAGCTTCGCGGCCAGCTTGTCCATCTGGGCCTCGTACGCCGCGCACACCTGCATCGCGCCCTCGCCCCGGACGTGGCCGGAGGGGGTTGTTGGTGCGGACGGCCCAGCCCTCCACGAAGGCGTGCGGGACCACGTACGGGCCGCAGGCGAAGGCCACCGCCGCCGCGAGCGACTCGCTCGACGAGTCGGCGTACGCGCCCGCGTCGAGCAGGATCTGCGCCTCCACCTTCACCAGGCGCCCCTCCGCGTCCGCGTGGTGGCGGTAGCGCAGCAGGGTGGGGTGGCGGTGGGCGTGGCCGAGGAAGGACTCCTCGCGGGTGGCGGTGAGCTTGACCGGGCAGCCGGTGCGGAGCGCGAGCAGGCCCAGCGGGATCTGGAAGCCCGGGTCCTCGCGGTCGCCCGTCGCGCCCGGGACGCCCGTCACGACCAGCTTGACCTGCTCGGGCGGCAGCCCGAAGCAGGCGGCGGCCAGGTCGCGGTCGGTGTGCGGGTCGGTGGAGGCCGTGTACAGCTCGACGCCTCCGTCCGGGCGCGGCACCGCGAGGCCCGCCTCCGCGCCGATCGGCGCCGGGTCCTGGCGGCCGATCCGGTACAGGCCCTCGACGACGACCTCGCCGGTCGCCTCCGGGTCCCCGAAGCGCAGCGGGATGTGCCGGATCAGGTTCCCGTCGGGGTGCAGCGCCTCGGCCGCGAACGCCTTCTCCGGGTCCGTCACCGGCTCCAGGAGCTCGTACTCGACGCCGATCGCCGCGGCCGCGAGGCGCGCCGTGTCCAGGTGGTCGGCGGCGACGGCCGCGAGGGCCTCGCCGTGGTGCCGGACCAGGTCGGAGGCGAAGACGGGCCGGTCGGCGACCCGGCGCCCGTACGTCGCCGCGCCCGGCACGTCGGCGGCCGTCACCACGGCCCGTACGCCCGGCATGGCCAGCGCCGCGCTCGTGTCGATCGACACGATCCGGGCGTGCGGGTGCGGCGAGCGCAGGATCGCGGCCCAGAGCAGGCCCTCGGCCCACAGGTCGGAGGCGTACGGGAACGTGCCCTCGGTCTTCGCCCGCGCCTCGGCCTGCGGGAGCGAGGTGCCGAGGCCGTGCGCGGCCGGCTCCTGGCCGATGCTCCCGGTGACGTCCAGAGCCGTGGGAACGGCCGTGGTCGCGTCGCTGCTCACGCCATGCCTCCGTCGTGCGGGTGGGGAATCTGGTGCGGAACACGGATCTCGTCGGCGGCCTCGGGCGCGGCGGCCGCGGCACCGGCCTCGCGCTCGGCGACGACGTCCCGTACGGCGTCGAGCACGCCCCGGTAGCCGGAGCAGCGGCACAGGTTGCCGGCGAGGGCCTGGCGGGTCTCCAGCTCCGTGGGGGCGTGGTTGCCCTCCAGGAGGTCGTGCACGGTCATGCACATGCCGGGGATGCAGAAGCCGCACTGGACGGTGCCGCACCTGGCCATCGCCCGCTGCACGTCCGAGGGCTCGCCGTCGACCGCGAGGCCCTCCACCGTCCGCACCTCGCTCCCGGCGGCGGTCGCCGCGGGCACCAGGCAGGAGGCGACGAGCGGCCGTCGACCTGCACGTTGCACGCGCCGCACTCGCCCTGCGAGCAGCCGTCCTTGGCCCCCGCGAGGCCCAGGCGCTCGCGCAGCACGTAGAGCAGCGACTCCCCGATCCACGAACCGGTCACGGGCCGGTCGGTCCCGTTGACCCGCAGGGTGTACGAGGTGTGGGGTGCTCGTCGCTGTCCGTGGACGCCTCGACGAACAGGGGTACGGGGGCGGGCGACTCCGCTTCCGGCACGGGAACCGGCGGGACCTCGTCCACCGAGGGCGCGGGCTCCTGTACGGGCTCCGGAGCGAGCTCCTGTACGGGATCCATTACGGGCTCCTGTACGGGTTCCACTACGGGTTCCTGTACGGGCTCCGCCGCGGCCTCCGGCTCCTCCGTGACCGCCTCGACGACCGCGACAGCCTCGACCGCCGCGACCGCCTCCACGGGCGCGACCGGCGCCACGGGCTCGACGGCCTCCGCCGCCCGCTCCACCGGCTCCTCCGGCAGCGCCCACGGCGCCGCCGCGCCGCCCGGCAGCGTCGCCGGGGCCTCCGCGTACGCGGCGGGCTCGGCGGGCGCGGCCGTCACCGCGTCCGGGATCCGCCACTGGCCAGTGGCCCCGGGTCCAGCTCGGCGGCGACGGGCGCCACGGCCTCGTCGAAGCGCCACTCGGCCGTCGCGTGCGGGTCCGGCTCGGCGTGGTCGAGGTGCTCGACATGCCCGCGTGCTCGACGTGCTCCACGTGGTCCACGTGGTCCACGTGGTCCACGTGGTCCACGCGCTCGACGTGGCCCACATGGTTCGCGTGCTCGACGTGGCTCACGTGGTTCACGTGCTCCACGTGGTTCGCGTGCTCGACGTGGCTCACGTGCTCCACGCGCTCGATGTGCTCGACCGCGTTCTCGACGTACGCGGGCGGCTGGAAGTGCTCGCCGCTCTCGTAGCCCTCGAAGTACTGGGGCTGCTGCGCCTCGGTCGGGACGTGCACCGACCAGGTGCCCGTCGCCGCCGGGTCGGGTGCGGCGGGCGGGGCGAGCGGCTGGAGGGGTGATCATCGGCGGCACGTAGCCGTGGCCGGGGGCCTCCAGGGGGATGCCGTCCAGCATGAAGTCGGGCGGGAGCTGGACGAAGGCGGTCGCGTCGCCGTCGTAGCCCTCGCTCTGCGGGAGCGGCTCCCAGCCGCCCGTCTGCTGTGCCTTGTGCTCGTCGCTCACGCGAGTGCCCTCCCAGTGCCCGTCGGGCGAGTGTGGCGACCGTGCGCCTCAGGTGCAGTACGGCGGGCGGCAGCTGTTCGTCGCCCGGCGGGTCCGGGATGCAGGCGGCGGCGACGTACTCGCCGAAGGCCGCGAGCGCCTCGGGGCGAGCCCCGGTCGTTGTCCCAGTCCACCAGCGAGGCGATCCAGCGCTCGGCCTCCAGCGGGCGCAGCGGCATGGGCGCGACGGCGCCGACGGCGCAGCGCACGCCGCGCCGGGCCGGGTCGAGGACGACGGCGACGGAGGCGGTGGCGCGGGCCGGGCCGGTGCGGCCGGTGGCCTTGAGGAAGACCTGGGGGCGTGGAGCAGCGGGACGCGGACGAAGCCGACGAGCTCGCCGGGGGCGAGCAGGTCGCGGCCCGCGAGGAGGTGGGAGACGGGGATCTCGCGGGTGCCGAGCGGGCCGAGGACGACGAGGTCGGCCTCCAGGGCGGCGAGGACGGGCAGCGAGTCGCCGGTGGGCGCGGCGGTGACGACGTTGCCGCCGAGGGTGCCCGCGTTGCGGATCTGGGGCGGCCCGGCCGCGCGGCTGGCGGCGGCGAGGGCCGGGATGAGGGCGGCGAAGTCGGGGCGGCCCATGCGCGCGTGGGTGAGGCCCGCGCCGAGGAGGCGTGGCCGTCCTGGTACTGCCAGCCGCGGATCTCGTTGATGCGGCTCAGGCCGACGAGTCCGGCGGGGCGGAGCTGGCCCTTGTTGACGGCGGCCATGAGGTCGGTGCCGCCGGCGACGGGCACGGCGGCCGGCATGGCGGTGAGTGCCGCGACGGCCTCGTCGAGCGAGGCGGGCAGCGTCACGGACTGCGCCGTCTGTGGTGCGTGCGTGGTCAACCCGCTGCCCCTTCCGGTGTCCCGGTGGTCCCCGACTGTGCCCGGCCGTCGTGCCTGCGAGCGGCGGTACGACGCGCCTGCGTGTGGGCGTACCGTACGTGCTCACAGGCCGGACGTGGCAACTCTGGCACATCTTCCGAGGAGTCCGGCGCGAGGGTCCGCGAAGGACTGTTCCGTCCGGGACGTCCCCGGTGTGACGGTAACTTCCGTTTCACCACTCTTGGGTGACCGGGCGACGTCGGGTCTCTCACACGTTCGGGGGCGTGCCCTCCAGGGGCCTGCCGAGCACTCCGGGCCGCCGCTGCCAGGGGTGGGGTCCGGCGGGTGGCCGGTAGTCGACGCCGAGGGCGTCCAGGCGCCGGTAGTGGGTGCGCATGCGGCGCTCGAAACCGGCGTGGTCGCGCGCCTCCGGCGCGGGCAGCGCGGACCAGGCGACCTCGGCGAAGGCGGCGAGGCGCGGGAAGACCTGGTAGTCGACGCGGGAGCGGTTCTCCATCACCTCGGTCCAGACGTTGGCCTGGGTTCCCAGGATGTGGGCGGCGGCCTCGGGCGAGAGGCCGGGCGGGACGGGCTCGAAGCGGTAGACGTCCTCCAGGGTGCGGACGTATCCGATGGGCACCGGTTCGTCCTCGCCGGGCGCCTGGCGGTGGTCCAGGTAGACGTGCTGTTCGGGGCACATGACGACGTCGTGGCCGGCCTCGGCGGCGGCGATCCCGCCCGCGTAGCCCCGCCAGGACGACACGGCCGCCCCCTCGGCGAGGCCGCCCTCCAGGATCTCGTCCCAGCCGATGAGGCGGCGGCCGCGGGCGGCGAGCCAGCGGTCGAAGTGGCGGATGAACCAGGACTGGAGCCCGTCCTCGTCGCCGACCCCGAGTTCCTCGATGCGGGCCTGGGCGGTCGGGGAGGCCTTCCACTGGTCCTTGGGGCACTCGTCGCCGCCGACGTGGACGAAGGGCGACGGGAAGAGGTCGAGGACCTCCTCGAAGACGCCCTCGTAGAAGCGCAGGACGGCCTCGGTGGGGGCGAGGACGTTGGGGTTGACGCCCCAGGTGTCCCAGACGGTGAGGGCGGCGGTGTCGACGACGTCGGTGTTGCCGAGTTCGGGGTGGGCGGCGATGGCGGCCTGCGCGTGGCCGGGGAGGTCGATCTCGGGGACGACGGTGATGTGCCGTTCGGCGGCGTACGCGACGATCTCGCGGATGTCGTCCCGGGTGTAGAAGCCGCCGTACGGGGTCTCGGTCCAGAGCGGCGAGGCCCGGTGCCCCCACTTGGTGCGCGCCCGCCACGCGCCGACCTCGGTGAGCTTCGGGTGGCGTTCGATCTCGATGCGCCAGCCCTGGTCGTCGGTGAGGTGGAAGTGGAAGACGTTGAGCTTGTGGGCGGCGAGGAGGTCGAGCAGGCGCAGGACGTCGTCCTTGGGCGTGAAGTGCCGGGAGACGTCGAGCAGGAGGCCGCGCCAGCCGAAGCGGGGCGCGTCCTCGACGGTCGTGTACGGGAGTTCCCAGCGCCCGTCGCCCCGTACGGGCGCCTTGCGGTACGCGTCGGGGCCGAGGAGCTGGCGGAGGGTCTGGGCGCCCCAGAAGACCCGGCGGGCCCGCCGCCCTCGATGAGGACGGCGGTGTCGTCGACCACCAGCCGGTAGCCCTCCGGGCCGCGTTCCCGTGCCGCCTCCTCGCTGATCCGCAGGCGTACGGCGCGCTCGCCCGTTCCGTCGGGGAGCGGCAGTCCGGTGGCGGCGCCGAGCGCGGTCCGCAGCCAGCGGGCGGTGGACCCGGTGCCGGGTCCGGCGTCGAGGACGGTCCGCGCGTCGAGGACGAGGCGCCCGCCGCCCTGCGGCACGACCGACAGGGGCGCGGGGATCAGGTCCAGGGAGCCGGGAAGGGAATCGGGAGGGGTCATCACGTCAGTCCTTCACCGCCCCGCCCAGTCCGGAGACCAGGCGGCGCTGTACGAGTACGAAGAAGACGAGGACCGGGAGGGTCATGACCGTCGATCCGGCCATGATGCCGCCCCAGTCGTTCTCGTCGGGCTTGAAGAAGACGAGCAGCGCCATGGGGAGGGTCGACTGCGAGGTGTCGCTGATGAGGAAGGACTTCGCGAAGAGGAAGTCGTTCCAGGTCGAGATGAACGAGAAGACGCTCGTCGCGACCAGGCCCGGGAGGACCAGCGGGAAGAGGATCCGCCAGAGGAAGCGGGCGCGGCTCGCGCCGTCGATCTGGGCCTGTTCCTCCAGGGCCTCCGGGACGGCCCTGACGAAGCCGCGCAGCATCCAGATCGCGAACGGCAGCGAGAAGGCGAGGTGCGGCAGGATCAGCGAGCCGAGGGTGTTGAGGAGCCCGGCGTCGCGCATGAGGAAGAACAGCGGGATGGCCAGGGCCTCGACCGGCACCATCTGGGCGATCAGGAACATGACGAGCAGCGTCGTCCGGAACCGGAAGCGGAACCGGGTGACGGCCGTCGCCGCGAGGAAGGCGATGAGCGCCGAGGAGAGGACGACCGCGCCCGCGACGACCAGCGAGTTGACGAAGTACCGGCCGAAGTCCTGCTGCTCGAAGACGCGCCGGAAGGAGTCGAGGGACGGGGAGAGCGTCCACGGCCTGGGGTGCGCGGACTGGATCTCGCCGGCCGGTTTGAGGGCCGAGAGGACCATCCAGTACAGCGGGAAGGCGACGGCGGCCGCGACGAGGAGGGTGACGGCCTCGGCGGCGAGGCGTCCGGGACGCCGGATCCGTACGGAACTCACAGCTCTTCCCCTGGCGTCGCAGCAGCCGCAGGTAGACCAGCGTCACGGCCAGCAGGAGCAGCAGCATGACGACGCCGATCGCCGAGCCCAGGCCGTACTGGGAGGAGGCGAAGGCCTTCTGGTAGGCGTACACGTTGAGGACGAGGTTCTGGCCGGCGATGCCGCCGCCGTTCGTCATCACGTAGATCTGGGTGAAGAGCTTGAAGTCCCAGATGATCGACTGGATCGTGACGACGACCAGGATCGGCCGGAGCACCGGGGCCGTGACCGAGCGCCAGGTCCGCCACTGCGAGGCGCCGTCGAGGGCGGCGGCCTCCAGGACCTCGGACGGGATGGCCCTGATGCCGGCGTAGACCGTGACCATCACGAACGGGAACGAGCACCAGACGACTTCGAGGAGGACGAGGGCGAAGGCGCTGTACCGCCCGTACGTCCAGGAGAAGTCGCCGAGCCCGAGCAGCCGGTTGACGGGGCCGAAGTCGGGGTCGAAGAGGAAGACCCAGACGGTGGAGCCGGTGACGGCGGGGGTCGCCCAGGCGCCGAGCGCGGCCAGCATCAGCAGCAGCCGGGGCAGGGCACGCACGCGCGTGAGGAGGACGGCGAGGGTGCAGCCGACGGCGAGGGTGGCGAGGACGCAGGCGGCGGCGAAGACGACGGTGGCGAGGAGGACCTGCCGGAACTGGGGGTCGGTGAAGAGGGCCGTGTAGTTGGCGAAGCCCTGGAAGGAGGTGGGTTCGCCGCCGCTGACCTGGGCCTGGGTGTACTCCAGGAAGGAGATCAGGCCGAGCTGGTAGACGGGGTAGACGAGGAGTCCGCCGAGGACGACGAGGGCGGGCAGCAGATAGAGCCAGGGGGTCCAGGGGCTGGTGCGCCGGAGGGTACGAGGAGCCGGCGCGGGTGTCCTCACCGGCGCGGCGGCCCTCGTGAGCTGGAGCGTCATGGGTCTCAGCCCGCCGCCGCGAACGCCGCGTCCATCTTCTTCGCCGCGTCCCCGGAGGCCGTCGCCACGTCCTTACGGCCGCTGACGACCTCCTGGAACATCGTGGGCAGCACGAGGGAGGCGTCGATCTGGCCCCAGCCGGGGGACGCGGGGACGAACCTGGTGCCCGCGCCGAGGGTGTCGATGAAGGGCTTCACGAAGGGCTGGCGCCGGGCGGCGGCGGTGCGGACGTCGGTGTACGTGGGCAGGAAGCCCATCGCGTCGAACAGCTTGGCCTGGGTGTCCTTGCCGGTCAGGGACTTGAGGAGGGCGACGGCGAGGGTGCGGTGGGAGGTGCTCCTCAGGACGCCGATGTTGTTGCCGCCGGCGAAGGCGGGGGCGATGGAGCCGGGGGTGGTGCCGGGCAGCGGGACGACGGCGTACTTGCCCTTGACGGCGCCGGCCTCGACGGCGGCGTGGCTGAAGTCTCCGCCGATGGCCATGCCGGCCTTGCCGGAGGCGAAGGCGGTGACGGTGGCATTGCCGCCCATCTGGGCGCACTTGGCGGCGGGGCAGTTGTCGTCGCCGAAGAGCGAGGCGTACGTGCTGATGCCCTTGCGGGCGGCCTCGCTGTCGACGGCGGCCTCGAAGGCGGTGCCGTTCGCGGTGGCGAGTTCGCCGCCGGCGGCCCAGACGAAGGGCAGGGCGCCGTAGGTGTAGGCGCCGCCGACGGCGATGCCGTACAGCTCGGGCTTCGCCTTGCGGATCTTCCGGGCCGTGGAGACGAGTTCGGCCTGCGTCCTGGGGGCGCTGAGGCCGAGCTCCCGGAAGACGTCGGTGCGGTAGTAGAGGGCGCGGACGCCGACGAAGAGCGGGGCGCCGTAGACCTTGCCGGCGACGGTGACGGACTGGCGGGCGGTGGGGTCGAGGTCCTTCGCCTCGTCCCAGGCGGCGAACTCGGCGCCGATGTCGGCGAGTCCGCCGTCCTTGACGTATCCGGCGGTGTCGGTGTTGCCGTACTCGATGAGGTCGGGGGCGGAGGCGGGGTCGTTGAAGGCGGCCTTGACGCGCTGGGCGCGGGTCTCGACGGGGATGTACTCGACCTCGACCTTCGCGCCCGCGTGGGTCTTCTCGAAGGCGGCGACGGCCTGCTCGACGACCTGTTCCTTGGGCTTGTTGCTCACCTCCTGGAAGAGCCAGACGCGCAGGGTCCCGCTCTTCTCGTCGGTCGCGGCGGTGCCCCGGACGTCTGGGGGCGCAGGCGGTGGCGGTGAGGCCGGCGAGCAGGAGTGCGGTGGCCGGGACGGTGAGACGGGCGGGCCACTTCAGGGCGGGCAACTTCATGGCTGAATCCCTCCGAGCGTGCGCGTTGCAACATGCGCAATGAGCGTTTCGTGCTGCACAACACGCGTGAGGTTAGGCGCGTCCCGAGCGGGCCGACAAGAGGTCTCGACCACATCGACCGATCCGTGACCGGCGAAAGCACTCCGTGCAACGCGAACGGCCCCCGCCGCGCGTACCGGAGTACGCGCGGCGGGGCCGCCGAAGGTTTGCCCGGCGTCAGGACCGCCTACTTGTCCTTGCCGCCCTTGTCCTTGTCGCCGCCGCCCGCGCCCATGGAGTCGTAGATCTCCTTGCACATCGGACAGACCGGGTACTTCTTGGGGTCGCGCCCCGGTACCCAGACCTTTCCGCACAGCGCCACGACGGGCGTGCCGTCGAGGGCGCTCGCCATGATCTTGTCCTTCTGGACGTAGTGGGCGTAGCGCTCGTGGTCGCCGTCACCGTGGGACACCTGCGGCGTCGGCTCGACGAGGGTTCCCGTACCTGCCCCGCGCTCGGGCTCGAGAGTGCTCATAACCGCCAAGGGTACTGAAAGCCGTGGCCCTCAGTTGAGGGACGGGTCGTCGGGGTACGTCGCGATCATCGCGAGTTCGCCGCGCTGGCGTCGCAGCACCTGCCGCCAGAGCGTCTCGGGGCGCGGCGAGGAGACGTCGCCGGGCTCCGACTCGACCACGTACCAGGCGCCGTCGCCGAGCTCGGACTCCAGCTGGCCGGGGCCCCAGCCCGCGTATCCGGCGAAGATCCGGAGCGAGCCGAGCGCCGGTCCGAGCAGCTCGGGCGGGGTCTCCAGGTCGACCAGGCCGATCGCCCCGTACACCCGCCGCCAGCCGAGGGGCCCTCGTCGCCGGGGATGACGGCGACGCCGAGGGCCGCGTCGAGCGAGACAGGGCCGCCCTGGAAGACGACCCCGGGTTCGCCGGCGAGGGCGGCCCAGGGGGCGAGGATGTCGCCGACGGTCACGGGCGTGGGCCGGTTGAGGACGACGCCGAGCGAGCCCTCGTCGTCGTGGTCGAGCAGCAGGACCACCGCGCGGTCGAAGTTCGGGTCCGCCAGCGCGGGGGTGGCCACGAGCAGCCGTCCTGTGAGCGAGGACACCTCGGTCATGCGACACATGATCCCGCATCTTCGGCGTTCGCGGGGGGTTGTCGGACGGGATCCGGGGAAGCCGGTGACCACCGCAGCTCAGGAGGGCCGGGCCCGCGGTGGCGGGGCGCGCCGCGAGGACAAGCGGACGGTGACGCTCCGCAAGATCACGGAAGCAGAGGGTGTTGTGCCGAATTCATTACATCTGACAGGCCCCCCGAGGCACCCGATCGGGGTCTCATGGCCCCTACCCTTTCTCTGGCCACCCGTCGGACCCCACTTTCGGAACGCGAGATACATGACCGGCACAGACGATGTCCTGCTTGTCCACGGCGGAACCCCGCTCGAGGGCGAGATCCGCGTTCGCGGCGCGAAGAACCTCGTGCCCAAGGCGATGGTCGCCGCCCTGCTCGGCAGCGGCCCCAGCCGCCTGCGCAACGTTCCCGACATCCGTGACGTCCGCGTCGTCCGCGGGCTGCTCCAGCTGCACGGAGTGACGGTCCGTCCGGGCGAGGAGCCCGGCGAGCTCGTCCTCGACCCCACGCACGTCGAGTCCGCGAACGTCGCCGACATCGATGCCCACGCCGGTTCGTCGCGCATCCCGATCCTCTTCTGCGGCCCGCTGCTGCACCGCCTCGGCCACGCCTTCATCCCGGGCCTGGGCGGCTGCGACATCGGCGGCCGGCCCATCGACTTCCACTTCGACGTGCTCCGCCAGTTCGGCGCGACCATCGAGAAGCGGGCGGACGGCCAGTACCTGGAGGCCCCGCAGCGTCTTCGCGGTTGCAAGATCCGCCTCCCGTACCCCTCGGTCGGCTCGACCGAGCAGGTGCTGCTCACGGCCGTCCTCGCGGAGGGCGTCACGGAGCTCTCGAACGCGGCCGTGGAGCCCGAGATCGAGGACCTGATCTGCGTCCTGCAGAAGATGGGCGCGATCATCTCCATGGACACCGACCGGACCATCCGGATCACCGGTGTCGACAAGCTCGACGGCTACACCCACCGGGCGATCCCGGACCGCCTGGAGGCGGCCTCCTGGGCGTCGGCGGCGCTGGCCACCGGCGGCAACATCTACGTGCGCGGCGCCCAGCAGCGCTCGATGATGACCTTCCTCAACACGTACCGGAAGGTCGGCGGCGCCTTCGAGATCGACGACGAGGGCATCCGCTTCTGGCACCCGGGCGGCTCGCTGAACGCGATCCACCTGGAGACGGACGTGCACCCCGGCTTCCAGACGGACTGGCAGCAGCCGCTGGTCGTGGCCCTGACGCAGGCCTCCGGCCTCTCCATCGTCCACGAGACGGTGTACGAGTCGCGGCTCGGCTTCACCTCCGCGCTGAACCAGATGGGCGCGCACATCCAGCTCTACCGCGAGTGCCTCGGCGGCTCCGACTGCCGCTTCGGCCAGCGGAACTTCCTCCACTCGGCGGTCGTCTCCGGCCCGACGAAGCTCCAGGGCGCCGACCTGGTCATCCCCGACCTGCGCGGCGGCTTCTCGTACCTGATCGCCGCGCTGGCGGCCCAGGGCACGAGCCGGGTCCACGGCATCGACCTGATCAACCGCGGCTACGAGAACTTCATGGAGAAGCTCGTGGAGCTGGGCGCGAAGGTCGAGCTGCCGGGCAGCGCGCTGGTCTAGGAGACGCCGACGGGCCCGTACCGACGCGTACGGGCCCGTACGGGCGCCCCACGGGCCCCTTGGGGCGCATACGAAAGGGCGGCCACCCCCTGACAGGGTGGCCGCCCTTTCTGCGCCTCTGGGCTGCCTTACTTGCCCTTGGCGGCTTCCTTGAGCTTCGAGCCCGCGGAGACCTTCACGCTGAAGCCGGCCGGGATGTCGATCGGGTCGCCGGTCTGCGGGTTACGAGCGGTGCGAGCGGCACGGTGGGTGCGCTCGAAGGTCAGGAAGCCGGGGATGGTGACCTTCTCGTCACCCTTGGCGACGACCTCACCGACGGTCTCGGCGAGAGCGGCCAGCACGGCGTCGGCGTCCTTGCGGGTCACCTCGGCGCGGTCGGCCAGGGCGGCCACCAGCTCACTGCGGTTCATGTTGTTACTCCCGTGTCTTTCTTGCCTGTGAGGCGTGCCACGCGGCGGAAGCCGCGCGATTGGGTACAGCGAAGCCGATGCTGCCAGGGCCCTCGGACAGTCCCCGGACCCGGGTCACATGACAGACCCTCGCGCCCAAACACGCATCCTGCCCCCACCAGCGGCGGGAACGCCAATCCGGCACCCCCGCGGGTCACACGAAAAGCGCCGGAACCCCGTGGTGGTGACGTTCTGTCGACGCCGCGCAAACAGCGCGGAGCCGAAAAGCCACCCTAAAGGCGGGTTTACGGCTCCGCGAATCGCGACGCGCCGTCAGCGCCCGCTCGACGACGCTCCGGCGCCCGCGGCCTTCGCCGCGTTCCGGACGGCTCCGGCGACCGCGCCGGCGACCTTGTCGTTGAAGACCGACGGGATGATGTAGTTCGGGTTGAGCTCGCCCTCGGTGACCACGTCGGCGAGGGCGGAGGCCGCCGCCAGCATCATCTCCGTGTTGACGGTACGGGACTGGGCGTCGAGCAGGCCGCGGAAGACGCCCGGGAAGACCAGCACGTTGTTGATCTGGTTCGGGAAGTCCGAGCGGCCGGTGGCGACGACGGCGGCGGTCTGCCGGGCGGCGGCCGGGTCGACCTCCGGGTCGGGGTTCGCGAGCGCGAACACGATGGCGCCCTCCGCCATGGCGGCGACGTCCTCCGCGCCGAGCAGGTTCGGGGCCGAGACGCCGATGAACACGTCCGCGCCGACGACGGCCTCCTTGAGGGTGCCGGTGACGCCCTCGGGGTTGGTGTTGTCGGCGATCCAGCGCAGCGGGGTGCCGGGGGCGGCCTCCACGAGGTCCTCGCGGTCCGCGTGCACGACGCCGTGGATGTCGGCGACGACGGCGTGCTTCACGCCGGCCGCGATCAGCAGCTTGAGGATGGCCGTACCGGCGGCGCCGGCACCGGACATGACGACCCGTACGTCGCCGATGCCCTTGCCGACCACGCGCAGCGCGTTGGTGAGGGCGGCGAGGACGACGATGGCGGTGCCGTGCTGGTCGTCGTGGAAGACCGGGATGTCCAGGGCCTCGCGCAGCCGGGCCTCGATCTCGAAGCAGCGGGGCGCGGAGATGTCCTCCAGGTTGATGCCCGCGAAGCCGGGGGCGATGGCCTTGACGATCGAGACGATCTCGTCGGTGTCCTGGGTGTCCAGGCAGATCGGCCAGGCGTCGATGTCGGCGAAGCGCTTGAACAGGGCCGCCTTGCCCTCCATGACCGGCATGGCGGCCATCGGGCCGATGTTGCCGAGGCCGAGGACGGCGGAGCCGTCGGTGACGACCGCGACGGTGTTGCGCTTGATGGTGAGGCGGCGGGCGTCCTCGGGGTTCTCGGCGATCGCCATGCACACGCGGGCGACGCCCGGGGTGTAGATCATCGAGAGGTCGTCACGGTTGCGGATGGGGTGCTTCGACGCCATCTCGATCTTGCCGCCGAGGTGCATCAGGAACGTACGGTCGGAGACCTTGCCGAGGACGACGCCCTCGATCGTCTTCAGCTGCTGGACGATCTCGTCGGCGTGCGCGGTGGAGGTCGCGGCGATCGTGACGTCGATGCGGAGCTTCTCGTGGCCGGAGGCGGTCACGTCGAGGCCGGTGACGGATCCGCCGTGGGACTCCACCGCCGTGGTGAGCTGGGAGACCGCGGTTCCGCTGGCGGGAACCTCCAGCCGGACCGTCATCGAGTACGAGACGCTGGGCGCCGTTGCCATGGCCGAGTTCCTCTGCTTTCCCTAGCTTCGCTGCTACGTCGCCCCGGCTGGTTGCCCTGGCGGCGCCCTCCGATGGTCGCACCTACCCGCCGGTAGCAGGTAATGCGGTCATTTCGTTTTCGGAAAGTAGTTTCCACCATACGAGAACCACTGGGGAAACAGAAGAGGCCCCCGTCACCGGAGGTGACCAGGGGCCTCAACTTCGTACATACATCTAAGTGGCACCGACCCGCCATGCTCGCCTCGCGGCAAGTGGTCCCTCTGAGGGACGAAGGTTGGGCCCGGGGGCTTGGATCGAGCCGGTGCCACGACAAGGCTAACAAACCACCCTGGCTGGTGATTCCAGCGCCACAGGTTGACCTGAAATCGGCGCCCCGCGCGGGCCGGACCGGACCCGCGAGAGGTCGGATCCAGCCCCTCGCGGGGAGCGCTCAGTCCCGCAGCAGGTCCGGGACCCCGCCTCGTCCGGCATGTCCCGGTCGCCCGCGAGCACCGTGAGTGCCTGCGTGGACCGGGTCAGGGCCACGTACAGCACCCGCAGGCCGGCGGGCGACTCGTCCGCGATCTCGGCCGGGGACACGACGACGGTGGCGTCGTACTCCAGCCCCTTCGCCTCCAGGGAGCCGAGGGCCACGACCCGGTCGCCGAGGCCGGCGAGCCACCGCGCGGCCTCTTCCCGCCGGTTCATGGCGACGACGACACCGACGGTTCCGTCCACCTCGCCGAGCAGCCGCTCCGCCTCCAAACGTACGGTTTCGGCCAGCTCGCCCTTCTCCGCCACCGGGACGAAGCGGGGCTCGACGCCCGTCGAACGGACCGCGCGCGGCGACTCCTTGCCCGGCATCGCCAGGGCCAGGACCTTGGCGGCCAGCTCGGCGATCTCCGCCGGGTTCCGGTAGTTCACGGTGAGCTCGAAGCGGCGCCGCGGCCGGGTGCCGAGGGCCTCGTCGCGGGCCTCGGCGGCCTCGTCCGGGTCCGACCAGGAGGACTGCGCCGGGTCGCCGACGACCGTCCAGGTGGCGTGCCGGCCGCGCCGCCCGACCATCCGCCACTGCATGGGCGTCAGGTCCTGGGCCTCGTCCACGATCACGTGCGCGTACTCGGTGCGCTCGGCGGCGAGCCGCTCGGCCCGCTCCCGCTGGGTCTCCTCCCGTACGGGCATCAGCTCCTCCAGGCCCGTGAGCTGGTCCAGCGGGTCGTACTCCCGCTTCTTGCGGGGCCGGGCCGGGGCGCCGAGCAGGGTGTTCAGCTCGTCGAGGAGGGCCACGTCGTGGACGGAGAGCTCCCGGCGGCGCAGCGAACGCGCGAGCCGCCGCACCTCGCCCGGGTTGAGGATCCGGCGGGCCCAGCGGCCGAGCCGCCGCTCGTCGGCCATCGCGTCGAGGACCTGCCGGGGCGTGAGCTCGGGCCACCAGGCGTCGAGGAAGCCGAGGAAGGAGTCCTCGGTGGACACGTCCTCGTCGAAGGAGGACCGCAGCTCGGCGGCGAGCTCGGGGTCGCTGTGCCGCCGGCGGCGCCGGACCTGGCGTACAGCGCGTCGAGGAGGAGCCGGCGGGCCCGCGGCCGCAGCAGGTTGACGGGGGCGGTGCCGCCGAGAACGTTGTGCCGGATGCGGCGGAGCTCGTCGGCCTCCAGCTCCAGGCGCCGCCCGAAGGCGACGACGCGGAGCCGGGTGGGGTCCCGGCGGACGCGGGCCTCCTCCCCAGCTCGGGCTGCGCCTTGGGGCGGGCGTCTCCAGGGCGCCCCGGGCGGCCTTCCGCAGCACGTGCACCATGCGGGAGGAGCCCTTGATCCGGGCGACGGCCGGCTCGTCGTACGCGGTGGCCTCGGCCCCGTCGACGAGCGAGCCGACGGCGCGGATCGCGACCTGGCCCTCCTCGCCGAGGGAGGGCAGGACGCCCTCGGTGTACGAGACGAGCAGCGGGGTCGGCGAGACGATCAGGATGCCGCCCGCGTAGCGCCGCCGGTCCTGGTAGAGCAGGTAGGCGGCCCGGTGCAGCGCCACGGCGGTCTTCCCGGTCCCGGGCCCGCCCTCGACGTACGTGACGGAGGCGGCGGGCGCGCGGATGACGAGGTCCTGCTCGGCCTGGATGGAGGACACGATGTCCCGCATGGTGTGGCTGCGGGCCTGCCCCAGGGCGGCCATCAGGGCGCCGTCGCCGATCACGGGCAGCTCGTGCCCGTCGAGGGTGGCGCGCAGCTCGGGGCGCATGAGGTCGTCCTCCACGCCGAGGACCTGGCGGCCCTTGGAGCGGATGACACGACGGCGGACCACGCGGCCGGGCTCGACCGGGGTGGACCGGTAGAACGGCGCGGCGGCGGGCGCGCGCCAGTCGATCACGAGCGGCGAGTAGTCGGCGTCGAGCACGCCGATCCGGCCGATGTGGAGGGTCTCTCCGATGTCGGCGGTGTTGTCGGGACGGATGGCGTCCTCGGCGGGCTCGACGGACGTGTACGCCCCGTCGGGGCCCTTCTTGCCGTCCTTCCCGTACAGCAGGTCGATCCGGCCGAAGAGGAAGTCCTCGAACTCGTTGTTGAGCCGGTTGAGGTGGATGCCGGCCCGGAACACCTGGGCGTCCCGCTCGGCGAGGGCACCGGGCGTGCCGACCTGACCCCGCTGGGCGGCGTCGTTCATCAGGAACTCCGCCTCGTGGATCTTCTCCTCCAGTCGGCGGTAGACCTGATCCAGATGTTCCTGCTCGACACCGATCTCACGGTCTCTGACCGTGTCCACGGCTTCCTGCGCGGCCACCTACGGCCCCCTTCTCACGTGCACTGGGCAGCCGTCGAGCGTACGCCACGAGGGGGCACCGTGTCAGGCGCGCGGCGAGGGGGCCCGGTCGTCGTACTTCTGCTCCGCCCTCGGGTCCACCGCGAGGCGGTATCCCCGCTTCACCACCGTCTGGATCAGCTTCGGCGTCCCGAGGGCCGTGCGGAGGCGGGCCATCGCCGTCTCCACGGCGTGTTCGTCGCGCCCGGCGCCGGGCAGCGCGCGGAGCAGGTCGGCGCGGGAGACGACCCAGCCGGGGCGGCGGGCGAGGAGGCCGAGGAGGGCCATTCCGGCGGGCGGGACGGGCCGCAGGGCGCCGTCGACGAGGACGGCGTGCCCGCGGACCTCGACGCGGTGCCCGGCGACGGGCAGGACCCGCGCGCGGGCGGGCAGCTCCTGCAGAGGAGCTGGACGAGCGGGCCGAGCCGGAAGCGCTCCGGCTGGTGGGTGTCGATGCCCTCCGCCTGGAGCGGCAGCGCCGTCACGGGCCCCACGCACACCGCGAGCACCTCGTGCCGGAGCGCGGCGACGAGCGCGTCCCGTACGCCCCGCTCCCCGCCCGGGAGAACAGCGACGCGGCGGCGGGCGCGCTGGTGAAGGTCACCGCGTCGAGCCCGCGCGCGAGGACCGCGTCGAGGAGCCGGTCGAGCGGTCCGAGGTCCTCGGGCGGCATCCAGCGGTAGACGGGGACGCCGACGACCTCCGCGCCGCCCGCCGTCAGGGCCTCCACGAAGCCCGGCAGGGGCTCGCCGTGCAGCTGGAGCGCGATGCGGCGGCCCGCCACGCCCTCCGCGAGGAGCCGGTCGAGGACCTCGGCCATGGACTCGGAGGAGGGCGACCAGGACTCGGTGAGTCCGGCGGCCCGGACGGCTCCCTTGACCTTCGGGCCCCGGGCGAGGAGCTCGACGCGGCGCAGCACGTCGAGGAGTTCCTCCCCGTGCCCCCAGCCTTCCGCGGCCTCGATCCAGCCCCGGAAGCCGATGGCCGTGGTGGCGACGACGACGTCCGGGGCGTGGCCGACGAGTTCCTTGGTGGCGGCGAGGAGTTCGGTGTCGTCGGCGAGGGGCACGATCCGCAGGGCGGGGCCGTGGACGACGGCCGCTCCGCGCCGCGCAGCAGCGCGATCAGCTCGTCGGCGCGGCGTGCCGCGGTGACGCCGACGGTGAAGCCGGCGAGGGGCCGTGTTCTTGCTCGTCCTGGGGCTCGTCCATGGGGTCCGAGCCTGACGGGAGCGCGTGACGGGCCGGGTTCGTCGGTATTTCCTGGCCGTTACGGTCCGCGCCGGGCGCCGGGGAGGGCACGGGGATCACACCCGCGCGGAGAGGGGCCGGGCTCCGCTCCGTGGCCGCCGCCGCGGTCGCGGGGCGGCGGCCGGGCTCCGAAGGTATACCGCCCAGGTGACGGCCATGCAGACCGCGTAGAAGGCGAGGAAGGCGACGAAGGCGGCGGTGCCGGTGCCGACGGTCTGGAAGGACTGGCGGAAGGCGAGGTTGATGCCGAGTCCGCCGAGCGCGCCGACGGCGCCGATGAGGCCCATGGCGGCGCCGGAGAGCCGCCGTCCGTAGGCTTCGGCGGCCTCGCCCGCGAGGCCCTCGCGGTGACCCTGGGCGAGGAAGATCGCGGGGATCATCTTGTACGTGGAGCCGTTGCCGAGGCCGCTGAGGGCGAAGAGCCCGATGAAGCCGACGAGGAAGACGGCGAGGGACTCGACGACGGAGGCGTAGAGGACGACGCCGGTCGCGGCGGCCATCGCGGCGAAGGTCCCCAGGGTGATGCGGGCGCCGCCGTGCCGGTCGGCGAGGGAGCCGCCGACGGGCCGGACGAGCGAGCCGAGCAGCGGGCCGATGAAGGTGAGGGAGGCGGCCTGGAGCGGGGTGCGGCCGAACTGGGTCTGGAGGACGAGGCCGAAGGCGAAGCTGTAGCCGATGAAGGAGCCGAAGGTGCCCACGTACAGGAAGGCCATGATCCAGGTGTGCCGGGCCCGCACGGCCTCCTTCGCGGCGCCCGCGTCGTTCTTCACGGGGGCGAGGTTGTCCATGAACAGCGCGGCGCAGACGGCGGCGACGACGATCAGGGGCAGGTAGACGCCGAGGACGATCCTGGGGTGCAGGGCTCCGGCGGTGCCGATGACGAGGAGGCCGACGAGCTGGACGACGGGGACGCCGATGTTGCCGCCGCCCGCGTTGAGGCCGAGCGCCCAGCCCTTCTTCCGGAGGGGGAAGAAGGCGTTGATGTTGGTCATGGAGGAGGCGAAGTTGCCGCCGCCGACGCCGGTGAGCGCGGCGACGAGGACGAGGACGGTGTACGGGGTGCCGGGCCGCATCACCGCGAGGGCGAGGCCGGTGGGCGCCAGGAGCAGCAGGGCGCTGAGGACCGTCCAGTTGCGGCCGCCGAAGCGGGCGACGGCGAAGGTGTACGGGACGCGGATCAGCGCGCCGGTGAGGGTGGCGGTGGCGATCAGGAAGAACTTGCCGGCGGGGTCGATCCCGTACTGGGGGCCCATGAAGAGGACCATGACGGACCACAGGCTCCAGACGGAGAAGCCGATGTGCTCGGAGAGGACGGAGAAGAGCAGGTTCCGGCGGGCGATCCGCTCTCCCCTCTCCCGCCAGAAGGTCTCGTCCTCCGGTTCCCAGTGTTCGATCCAGCGGCCACCCATCGCGCACCTCCACGGAGTCGGATCCCTGATGCGACCGACGCTAGGAAGGGCGCGTTTCGGGCCGGTGCCGTGAGGTGACGGTGACGGAACCTTGCTCTCACCCGGAGCGCGGGGGCCCTGTGAGCGCCCCCTGTGCGGGCCTGGGCGGGAGGCGGGCGTACGGGCCTGGGCGGGCCTATGTGGGCCTGGGGCGGACCTGTGCGGGCCTACGCGGGCAGGCCGGGTTCCTCCTCCGGCAGCCAGGAGCCGGGGGGACGGGTGAGCCACCCCTCCCGGGCGCCCAGCTCCGCCGCCGCCCGGCGCAGGGCGTCCAGGCCGGGGTGGCGGAGTCCCTGCGCCACACCAGGCTCACGGGCGAGAGGGGACGGGGTCGACGAGCGGCCGGGTCACGCAGTCCGGCATGGGCGGGAAGCCGACGACGGCGAGGACCGGGTGGCGGTGCTTGGCCATGAGCCGGCGGAACTCCTGGCGGCCGACCGCCAGGGGCGCGGGCGGGGCGATCCTGATGCCCCGCCCGGCGAAGAGGCGGGCGGCGAGGTCGGTCCACTCGGGGTGCGGTCGTTCCCGGCCCCGGCGTAGATCCGCTCTCCGGCGAGCCGGGCGAGCGGCACCTCGGGCAGGGCGGCGAGCGGGTGGTCCCCGGAAGGACGACGGCCATCGGCTCGTACCGGACGAACTGGGAGTCGAGCCGGGCCCTGAGACGGGCGTCGAGCCCCCGTACCGGCCGAAGGACGTGTCGATCCGGCCGGCGAGGATCTCCCGCACGGCGCCGGTGAGGCCGCTCTCGTAGCGGGCCATCAGCTCCTGTTCCGGGGCCAGTTCGCGGGCCCGGAGCAGGACCCGCTCGTGGACGAGGTCGGGGCTGTTGAGGTCGACGAGGAGCGGCCGGGGCACGGCCCGGAAGGCCTCGCTCAGCTCGTCGTGGGCGGCCAGCACCCGGCGGGCGTACGGGAGGAGGCGTTCGCCGTCGGGGGTGAGGGAGACCTGCCGGGTGGTCCGTACGAAGAGCTCGGCGCCCAACTCGCGCTCCAGGCGCCGGATGTCGCGGCTGAGGGCCTGCTGGGCGACGTAGAGGCGGGCGGCGGCGCGGGTGAAGTGCAGCTCTTCGGCGACGGCGGTGAAGGAGCGCAGCAGACGCGGGTCGACGGACATCGTCGCAGTCAACAACACGGGCGCGTGAATCACCACCGAGCAGGTGTTGGACCGCCGGGACCGCGCCGACCCACCCTGGGGCCATGCCGCAACCGGACCTCACCCTCACCCCGGCGGGCCCGGCCCTCGCCCCCCGCTACCGCGAAACCCCCGCGCGCTCCCGCCAATCCGTACCTGCGCCTCTTCTCCCGTCCCGGCACGCGCGCCTTCACCGCCGGGAACCTGATCGCCCGGCTGCCCAGCGGCATGTTCGGCGTCAGCGCCGTGATCATGATCTCGGCGGTGTACGGCTCGTACGCCCTGGCCGGCGCGGTCACCGCCACCGGTCTCGCCGTCGGCTCCGTCACCGGCCCGCTGATCGCCCGGCTCGTCGACCGGTACGGCCAGGCCCGGGTCGCGGTCCCGGCCACCGCCCACGCGGTCCTCGGCCATCTGGTCCTGGCGCTCTGCGTCCACGCGAAGGCCCCGGTCTGGGCGCTCTTCCTGACCGCCGCCCTCACCGCCACCACCCCGAACACGGGCGGGATGTCCCGGGCCCGCTGGGCCCACCTCCTCCGGGACGACCCGGACGCCCTGCACACCGCGAACGCCTTCGAACAGGCCGCCGACGAGCTCTGCTACATGCTCGGCCCCGTCCTGGCCGCCGTCCTCTGCTCCGCCCTCTTCCCGAGGCCGGCACCCTCACCGCGGCCGCCCTCTTCCTCGGCGGCGTCCTCCTCTTCACCGCCCAACGCGCCACCGAGCCCCCGTCGCCCCCCGCCCTCCTCGGGCTCCCGCTCCGCGCCCCCGGGATGCCCCGCTCCTCGCGGTCTTCCTCGCCACGGGCGCGGTCTTCGGCTCGATGGAGGTCGTGACCCTCGCCCACGTGGACGGCCCGGTCGCGGGCCCGGTCCTCGCCCTCCAGGCCGCAGGCTCCTGCGCCGCCGGCCTCCCTACGGCCGCATCCGCCGCACCGCCCGCCTCCGCACCTGCCTCGCCGCCATGACCGTCCTGATGGCCCTCCCCCTCCTCGCCGCCTCGACCGCCTCCCTGCCCGCCCTGGCCATTGCCCTCCTCCTGGCGGGCATGGCCACGGCCCCGACGATGGTGACCGGCATGGGCCTGATCCAACGCCTCACCCCGCCCGGCCAGCTCAACGAAGGCATGACCCTCGCCGTGACCGCCCTCCTGGCGGGCATCGCGACCGGCTCCGCCACCGGCGGCTGGGCCGCCGACCACGCCCCCTTCGCCTCCTTCGGCTTCCTGATCCCGGTGACGGCGGCGGCGACGGCCCTGACGCTGTGCGCGACGACCGGCACGGGCGGGCCGAAGCGGCAGGAAGAGCTCCCGAAGGCCCGCTGGCCCTCCTGACGCCGGGCATGACAAGGCCCGGCAGTCGCTCGCGCGACCACCGGGCCTGTGCCCACATGGGATGAGTGGAGATGGCGGGAATCGAACCCGCGTCCAACGGTGCGGAATCAGGGCTTCTCCGTGTGCAGTCTGGTACGAGTTTCTCGGCCCTCCGGATCACCCAGACAAGTCCGGAACGGGCTCAGCCACTGTTTGATTTCCCTCCAACCCCCGTGACCGGGGCTGGAGGTTTAGATCCCTAAATGACGCCAGGATCCGGGTCGGGACCACCCCGGGCTGACGCTCCTCACAGAGGCTTCTTGTCGTTACCTAAAATTAGGCAGCGAGGGCGAAGCGGGAGTTATCGCTCTTGGTGTTGGCGATTATTGGTTGCGACATATGGTTTACGAGATCATTGCCGCTTCCTCGACACGCTTCCCACTGCTTCGACATCCGCTGTCGAAACCGATCATCCCCATGTTGTTTTTTCAAAGGTCGCACCCTCTCGGGGTGCTGGTTCCCATCGTACGCGACCGACGGGTGCCGTCGCCAGCGTATTACCCGCGCTCGGCGGCCTGCGCCGCCCGCTGCTTCCGTCGGGCCGACGCGATCGCGCGGTTCGTCTCGCGCGTGTCCTGCTTCTCCCGCAGGGTCTGGCGCTTGTCGTACTCCTTCTTGCCCTTGGCGAGCGCGATCTCGCACTTCACCCGGCCGTTCAGGAAGTACAGCGACAGGGGCACGATCGTGTGACCCGTCTCCTGCGACTTCGACTCCAGCTTGTCGATCTCGGCCCGGTGCAGCAGCAGCTTCCGCTTCCGCTTGGCGTGGTGGTTGGTCCAGCTGCCCTGCATGTACTCGGGCACGTGGATGTTGTGCAGCCACGCCTCGTGGCCGTCGATCTGGACGAAGCCGTCGACCAGCGAGGCCCGCCCCATCCGCAGCGACTTCACCTCGGTGCCCATGAGCACCACACCGCACTCGTACGTGTCGATGATGTGGTAGTCGTGGCGCGCCTTCTTGTTCTGCGCGATGAGCTTGCGCTCCGGCGCCTTGTCCGATGCCTTCTTCGCAGGCTTGCCCTGCACGTTCACGAGTCCCTTTGCCATAGTGCGGTCATTTTCGCACTACGAGCCCCTCCGAGGCCACTCAATACCGTTCTCGCCCGCTCCTCGGCCCGCTCCCCCGCCGCCAGGTCCGGCGTGATGCCCCGGCCGTCGACGGCGTGCCCCGCGGGGGTCCGGTAGTGGCCGACGGTCAGCTCGGCCACGGAACCGTCGGGCAGGGCGCTCGGCATCTGCACCGAGCCCTTGCCGAAGGTCCGCGAGCCCACGGTGACCGCCCGGCCCCGGTCCTGGAGGGCGCCCGTGAGCAGCTCGGCCGCGCTCATCGTGCCCCGTCGATCAGCGCCACCAGGGCCTGCCGGTGTCGCCGCCGCCCTCCGCGTACACGGCCCGCTGCTCGCCGTCCACGTCGTACGTGGCGACGAGCCCGCCGTCGAGGAAGGCGGAGGCGGCCACGGCGGCCTCCTCGACCAGCCCGCCGGAGTTGCCGCGCAGGTCCAGGAGGACCCCGGCACCGGCCGGGGCGGCCCGTACCGCGTCACGCACGCGCGTGCCCGCGCCCTTGGTGAAGGCGGAGACCCGGATCAGCACCGTCCCGTCGTCGAGGCTGCGGACGGTGACCGGGTCCGTCGCCACCCGGGCCCGGCGCAGGGTCTGCGTCCAGACGGCCCGGCCGCGCTCGACGCGCAGGCCGACGGCCGAGCCGGGCACGCCGTCCCCCGCAGCAGCGAGACCACCTCGGAGACGGAGAGCCCGTCGGCCGCCCGCCCGTCGACCGAGAGGATCCGGTCACCGGCCCGCAGCCCGGCCCGCTCGGCGGGCCCCCGGCCGCACCCGCGTCACCCGCACCCCGTCCGCCCCGGAGCGCCCGGCGGAGAGCCCGACCCCGGTGTAGGCGCCGTCGAGTGCCTGCTCGAACTCCGCGTACTCCTTCTTGTCGTACACCGCGCCCCAGCGGTCCCCGCTACGGCTGACGAACTCCTCCGCCGCCTGCTTGCCCGACTTCCCGTCGGCCATGGCCGCCTCGGCCGCCCGGCTGAGCGCCGCACTGTCGACGGTCGCCCCGCCCGGCGTACGCGCCTGGGCCGCCCGCCCCGCACCCCGGGCTCCTGCCGGGGCAACGCCCGGTGGCAGCCGCGGTGGCGAGAACCCCGCGAAGACCAACGTCAGAACGGCCCCGCGGACGACTCCACGGGGCCGGATACAGAAGGGTGCGGGCCCGGCCGGCATGGCGCCCACTCTAGGACAAGGCGATGGCGCCGCACGGGCTTTGGCCGTACGACGTCGTCAATGGTCGAAACCAGCACCGTCGCTCACTCGTTCGAGGGAACGTCAGGACTTCGAGTGAAGACGCGAAGCCCTGGGGCCTACGGTCGCGTCATGACGACCACCACCGCTGCCGACCGTTCCGGGCATGCCCGGTGGGCTTTCAGGCTGCGCGTCTCGTCGTCCGCCCGTACCGCTCTGCTGGCGGAATGGGACCGGTGTCGCTGGATCTGGAACGAGTGCGTGGCCAAGTCCAGGCAAGTGTCCGCTCACAACAAAGCCACTGGTGGCAGCCGTACCTGCGGCCCGGCACAGTTGGACAGGATGCTGACCGAGGCCCGTTCGGGAACTCCGTGGCTGCGCGAAGGGTCCTCCGTTCCGCAGCAACAGGTGATCCGGGACTTCGGAAAGTCCAGGACAAAGGCGCTGAAGGACATCAGAGCCAGGCTGCCGATGGCGCGCCGGTGCGGAATGCCGAAGTGGAAGAAGAAGCGTGACGCGCTTCCGAGCCTGAACTACACCAGGAACGGCTTCCGCCTGAAAGACGGCCATCTGCACCTGGCCGGCGGCATCGTACTGAACGTGGTGTGGTCACGAGAGCTGCCCGCCGCCCCCTCCAGCGTCCGAATCCACCGGGACAGCCTCGGCCACTGGTACGCCTCTTTCGTCGTTCCTGCGGAGACACGACCACTGCCGGCGACCGGCCGGGCCATCGGCATCGACTGGGGCGTACGCGAGACCGCGACCACCACGAGCGACGACCACGACCTGCCGCATGCCGAGCACGGCAAGGCCTCGGCCCGGCGACTCGCCCGCTACCAGCGAATGACGGCCCGCCGCCGCCCGGCAAAGGGGCAGGCGGCCTCGAAGCGCTACCGCTCCGCGAAGCATCAAGCTGCGAAGCTCCACAGGAAGGTCGCCCGGCAGCGTGAGGACACGGCCCGCAAGTGGGCCAAGGCGGTGGTCCGTGACCACGACGAGATCGCCGTGGAGGACTTCCGGCCGAAGTTCCTGGCGAAGACGACCATGGCCAGGAAGGCCGCTGACGCCGCCATCGGCGCCGCCAAGCAGGCCCTGATCGACATGGGCCGCAAGCACGGCAGAGCCGTGCACCTTGTCCACCCCGCGTACACCACGATGGACTGCGCGCAGTGCGGAGCGAGAGCCAAGCACGCCCTGCCGCTGGGTGAGCGCACCTACACCTGCACCGCCTGCGGAGCCTCGTCCCCCAGGGACAGGAACTCCGCACGCGTGATGCTCGTCCGGGCCGGTCTGAACCCGGGTGGCGCCGAGGGCACAAGACCCGGCGGGACGCAGTCCCGCCGGGCGGCCTGAGCCAGAAATCCCCGCCTCCTGGAGGCGGGGAGCAGTCAAACCTTCAGGTACTTGCGCAGCGCGATGAAGGCGGCCACGGCGGGCATGAGAAGGCCGATGACCAGCACCAGCGGGAGCTTCGCGAGGACGGCGTCCCAGCCGATGAAGTTGACCAGCTGCATCTTGTCGGCGAGCGCGATGCCGTGGTCGATCAGGAAGTACCGGCCGACGAGCAGCAGCACGCAGGCGACGCCGCCGCCGAGGAGACCGGCGAAGGCGGCCTCCATGATGAACGGCATCTGGATGTAGAAGCTGGACGCGCCGACGAGCCGCATGATGCCGGTCTCGCGGCGGCGGCTGAAGGCCGAGACGCGGACGGTGTTGACGATCAGCATCAGCGCGATGATCAGCATCAGGCCCATGACGCCGAGGGCGGCGATGTTCATGCCGTTCATCAGGTCGAAGAGGTTCTGCAGGATGTTCCGCTGGTCCTGGACCGACTCGACGCCGTCACGGCCGGCGAAGGCCGTGGCGACGACCTTGTACTTCTCCGGGTCCTTGAGCTTGACCCGGAAGGACTCCTGCATCTGGTCCGGCGTCACCACGGAGGCGATGGCGGTGTCGCCGTACTGCTCCTTGTAGTGCTTGAACGCCTGGTCGGCCGTCTCGTGCTGGACGGACTCGACGATGTCCATCTTCTTCAGATCGGCCTCGATCTGGTCCTTCTGCTGGCCGGTGACGGCGCCCTTGGAGCACTTGCCCGCCGAGGCCGCGTCCGCCTTGTTGCAGAGGAAGATGGAGACGTTGACCTTGTCGTACCAGTAGTCCTTCATCGTGCTGACCTGCTCGCGCATGAGCAGCGCACCGCCGAAGAGGGCGAGCGAGAGGGCCACGGAGACGATGACGGCGAAGGTCATCGTGAGATTGCGCCGGAGACCGACACCGATCTCGGAGAGCACGAACTGAGCGCGCATGGTGTTCTGATTCCCCCGCCGTCAGTGCTGGTATCCGTAGACGCCGCGCGCCTGGTCACGGACGAGCCGGCCCTTTTCGAGCTCGATGACGCGCTTGCGCATCTGGTCGACGATGTTCTGGTCGTGGGTCGCCATGACGACGGTGGTCCCTGTCCTGTTGATCCGGTCGAGCAGCTTCATGATGCCGACGGAGGTCTGCGGGTCGAGGTTGCCGGTGGGCTCGTCGGCGATCAGCAGCATCGGGCGGTTGACGAACGCGCGGGCGATGGCGACGCGCTGCTGCTCACCGCCGGAGAGCTCGCCCGGCATCCGGTCCTCCTTGCCGCCGAGCCCGACCAGGTCGAGCACCTGCGGCACGGCCTTGCGGATCTCGCCGCGCGGCTTGCCGATGACCTCCTGCGCGAAGGCCACGTTCTCGGCGACGGTCTTGTTGGGCAGCAGGCGGAAGTCCTGGAAGACGGTGCCCAGCTGGCGCCGCATCTGCGGCACCTTCCAGTTGGAGAGCCGGGCCAGGTCCTTGCCGAGGACGTGCACCTGGCCCTGGCTGGCGCGCTCCTCACGCAGGAGCAGTCGCAGGAAAGTCGACTTTCCGGAGCCGGAGGAGCCGACGAGGAAGACGAACTCGCCCTTCTCGATCTCCAGGGAGACGTCCCGGAGCGCGGGGCGGCTCTGCTTCGGATAGGACTTGGAGACGTTGTCGAATCGGATCACGGATGCACCACGGTCGGCCGGGAGTAGGTGTGCGTGACCTTACGCGACCGGGGATGGCCCGCGCAGTCGCGGTCCTGGCTTGCGACGTTTATCCTTTTCGCCCCCGGGGGTGTCCGGCGGGCGGTCCGACGGGGCGCGCCGAAACGCCCCGGAGCTGGCACAGTGGTAGGGGAACGTCCGGCCCCTCCGGACGTTGTCCTGGTGTGTACCCCAGTGCGGGAGGAGGAGAGCGCATGACCTACGACCGACTGGTGTGCGCCAACTGCGCGGCGCCGGTCGCCGAGGGCCGCTGCCCCGTCTGCCGCGCCAACCGGGAGCGACTGACCCCCCAGGGGCTGTCCCCCGCGATGCTGCTGACGCTGGCGATCGCGCTGCTGGCCGCGATAGCGCTGCTCGCCGCGGTCCAGGCGGCCTGACCGGAGGGCGCCCGAAGCCCACACGAGCCGGAACCACACGAAAGGGCCGGGAGACGCGCTCCCGGCCCTTCGTCATGCGTCACGCGCCTCAGACGGCGGCGCGACCGCCGCCCACGAGACGCGGCAGCATCCGGAAGCCGATGCCGCCGGCGATCATCGTCGCGGCACCGATGATCAGGAACGAGGTCTCGGCCGCACCGGTCTCGGCGAGCTCCTCCTTCGCCGCACCCTGCTGCACCGGCTGCGAGCCGCCCTGGTTCGGGTCGGCGTTGTTCGGGGTGTCCACGCACTCGGCGCCGTCGAGGTCGACGGTGCAGGTGCCGGCGCCGCCGTCGGTGGACGGGCCGCCCGTGCTGCCGGACGAGGTCTGCTCGCCGTTCGACGAGGAGGACGACGAGTCCGAGGACGTCGCGGACGAGCTGTTGCCCGAGGTCGGCGACGTCGAGGACGAGTTGCTCGAGTTCGAGGACGAGGAGTCGTTCGACGACGAGGACGAGGAGTCGCTCGACGTCGACGAGTTGCTCGACGACGAGTTGCTCGAGTTCGAGGACGACGAGTCGTTCGACGACGAGGACGAGGAGTCACTCGACGACGAGGAGTCGCTCGACGACGACGAATCGCTCGACGTCGAGGAGTTGCTCGAGTTCGAGGACGACGAGTCGTTCGACGACGAGGACGAGGAGTCGCTCGACGACGACGAATCGGCCGACGACGAGGACGAGTCGCTCGACGAGGAGGACGAGTCGGCCGAAGAGGAGGACGAGTCCGTCGACGTCGCGGACGCGTCGGCCGACGAGGACGAGGAGTCGCTCGACGAGGACGACGAATCGGCCGACGAAGAGGAGGACTCGGTCCCGTTGGTGCCCTCGGTCCCGTTCGAACCGTTGGCGCCGTTCGAACCGCTGGCGCCTTCGGTGTCGCTGGAACCGGAGGTCTGGCCGAGGATCGCGTTGCCGCCGTCGTCCTCGCCCTCGGACTGGATGCCGATACCCGCGCCCTGGGTCTGGTTGGAGTCGGTTCCGAATCCGCCGACGGCCTGCGCGGCACCGGCCGCCGTCAGGGACGCACCGGCGATGATCACGGCACTGGCCGCGACCCGCACCAGGCGGACTCGCGTCTTGTTGGTCATCTGGCTGCTACCCCCAGTAGCTCATCTCGTCATGGGGCAGCGCTCATGGCCTCGCGCAGCAGGAGCGTGTCACGACTGGACCGGCCCCCGTTCACACGCGTCCCAGAAAAGCGCATGCCGGTACGCCACCCTTCCGAGTTTCCGATGAGGCGTCAAGGTCGTTGCGCGTGCGATGCCCGAAAGATCACCAGCTGACCGACATGCGACGATGCAACTGTGACGTAAACCCGGAACTCCGGGCCCGGCGGCGGCAGTTCCCTTGTCGACAAAGCGTCCCGACGGCCTCGCTTCCGCTTGCGTCAGCGAATGCGCGGGAGGCCCTGGAACGGCGCCGGGCCCCGCACCGAGGGGTGCGGGGCCCGGGCTCGTACGAACGAGGGGGTTACTTCTCCTGCTGCTTGCGCCAGCGGATGCCCGCCTCCAGGAAGCCGTCGATCTCGCCGTCCAGGACGGACTGCGGGTTGCCGACCTCGAACTCCGTACGGAGGTCCTTGACCATCTGGTACGGGTGGAGGACGTACGAACGCATCTGGTTGCCCCAGGAGCTGCCGCTGTCCTTGAGGGCGTCCATCTTGGCGCGCTCCTCCTGGCGCTGGCGCTCCAGGAGCTTGGCCTGGAGGACGTTCATGGCGCTCGCCTTGTTCTGGATCTGGGAGCGCTCGTTCTGGCAGGAGACGACGATGCCGGTCGGGAGGTGCGTGATGCGCACGGCCGAGTCGGTCGTGTTGACGCCCTGGCCGCCGGGGCCCGAGGCGCGGTACACGTCGACGCGCAGGTCCGACTCCTCGATCTCGACGTGGTCCGAGGACTCGACGACCGGGAGGATCTCGACGCCGGCGAAGGAGGTCTGGCGGCGGCCCTGGTTGTCGAAGGGCGAGATGCGGACGAGGCGGTGGGTGCCCTGCTCGACGGAGAGCGTGCCGTAGGCGTACGGGGCCTTCACGACGAAGGTGGTGGACTTGATGCCCGCCTCTTCCGCGTACGAGGTCTCGTAGACCTCCGTCGGGTAGCCGTGGCGCTCCGCCCAGCGCAGGTACATGCGCTGGAGGCGCTCGGCGAAGTCGGAGGCGTCGACGCCGCCGGCCTCGGCCCGGATGTTGACCAGGGCCTCGCGCTCGTCGTACTCGCCGGAGAGGAGGGTGCGGACCTCCATCTCGTCGAGGGCCTTGCGGACGGAGGTCAGCTCCGTCTCGGCCTCGGCGAGGGTGTCCGGGTCGTCCATCTCCTCGGCGAGCTCGAAGAGCACCGCGAGGTCGTCGATCCGGCCGCGCAGGGTCTCGGCCTTGCGGACCTCGGCCTGGAGGTGCGAAAGCTTGCTCGTGATCTTCTGCGCCGCCTCCGGGTCGTCCCACAGGGACGGGGCCGCGGCCTGCTCTTCGAGCACGGCGATGTCGGCCCTCAGCTTCTCGAGGTCCAGGACGGCCTCGATCGACCCCATGGTCGAGGAGAGGACTTCAGCTCTTCGGATACATCGACGACTGCCACGCGTCCAGCGTAACGGCTCCGGGCCTGGAGCCGAACCTTTGCTAGGGTGAGAGGACTGCTTGGAGTCCTGCGGCGGCGCGTCCCCGTCCCCGGAGGCCGCCAGGTAGCCGCCGGCGCCGAGCGCGCCCACGACGACGACCGCCGCGACGGCGAGGGTGATCCGTCTCTTGCGGACCGTGCCGGCCTTGTGGCGGGCCGAGCCGGGACGGCGGGCCCCGGAGGGGCGCGGGGCGCAGGCGGTGCCGAGGGGCCGCCGGAGAGCTCGTCGGGGGCCGGGACCCGCATGGAGGTGTGGGTGTCGCGGTGGGAGTCGGCGGAGGCGCCGGGGACGAGCGGGACGGCGGCGCGGCGCGGGCCGGGCTCGCCCGCGCCCGTGCCGGTGGCGTACGCGTCCTCCTCGTACGGCTCCGGGGACGGCTCCGCGCCGGGCTCGTCGACGTCGAGCGGCGGGATGCCCTTGAGCAGCGGCAGGACGTCGCCGAGGCGGGCGGCGAGCTCGGAGGCGCGCAGCCGGGAGGCGGGGGCCTTGGCGAGGCACTGGACGATCAGCTGCCAGAGCTCCTCGGGGATGCCGGGCAGCGGGACGACGGTCTCGGTGACGTGGCGGCGCAGGACGGCGCCGGGGTGGCCGCCGCCGAACGGGGTGAAGCCGGCGAGCAGCTCGTACAGGACGGTCGCGAGGGCGTAGATGTCGACGGCGGCGCGCGGCGGGAGGCCCTCGACGATCTCGGGGGCGAGGTAGTCGGGGGTGCCGATGATCCGGGTGGCCTTGGTGCGGCCGGGGGTGTCGATCAGCTTGGCGATGCCGAAGTCGGTGAGGAGGGCGGGGTGGGCGCCGCCGGGGCCGAGCGGGCCCTCCATGTCGAGCAGGATGTTCTCCGGCTTGACGTCCCGGTGGACGACGCCGGCCTTGTGGGCGACGGCGAGGGCCTCGGCGACGTCCCTGACGATGGCGACGGCGGCCTCGGGCGCGAGGCGCCGCTCCCGGTCGAGCCGGGTGCGCAGGTCGGTGCCGCGGACGAGGTCCATGACGAGGGCGAGGTCGGTGCCGTCGACGACGAGGTCGCGGACCTTGACCACCCGGGGTGGTCGAGTCCGAGGAGCGCGGTGCGCTCCTGGACGAAGCGGCCGACGAGCTCCTGGTCGGACGCCAGGTCCTCGCGCAGCAGTTTGACGGCGACGGGCCCTTCGGGTCCCTCGCCGAGCCACACCGTTCCGGCGCTGCCCCGCCCGAGGATCTGGTGGGCGGTGTAGCGGCTGCCGATGTTCCGTGCCAAGACTGCTCCCTCAGCGGCTGCGGTTCTCGACAAAGCTACGCGTCCACGGCCGCCGGTCTCGACTTCCGAGGGGAAATCACCCCTCGGAAGTCGACAAATCGGCAGGGTTACTGTCCTGTACCGCCGGTAGTACCCCGGAACCGGCGGAGTCGCCGAGCGAGGAGATCCAGTCGCTGACGGCCGAGATGCCGTCGCCGATGGCCTGCCAGTAGCCCTTGCCCTGGGCGACCCAGTCCTGGAGCGGGTGAGCTCCCAGACGAGCCAGCCGCCGATCACGAACAGGACGATCATGATCAGGCAGCCCTTGAGGCAGCCGAGGCCGGGGATGCGCACCGGGTTGGCGCTGCGCTGGCGTGGCGGGCGCGGCTCGCGCGGCGCCGGGGCCTGGGGCGGCGGCTGCGGCGGCTGGTACTGCTGCTGGGGCGGGGCCGGGGCGTACTGCTGGGGCGGGGCGGCGGGGCGCGTACTGCTGCGGCTGCTGCTGGTACGGCGCGGGGCCGGGGCGCTGCGGGGCCGGGCGCGGCTGCTGGTACGGCTGGGGCGGCTGCTGGCCGTGCTGCTGCTGGCCGTACGGGCCGGGCCTGACGTCCTGCGGCGGCTGCTGCGGGCGCTGCGGCTGGCGCTGCGGGCGGCGGCGCAGGGGGTCCTCGCTCGGGTCCAGGTACTGCACCTGGGTCTGCTCGTTGCGGTCGCGGACCTGCCGCAGCTGGCTCTGCCAGGGGTGCGGGTCCTCCGCCGGCGGCCCTGCGGCACGGGGGCATGACGGCCGTCGGGTCGGCGGCGCCCTGACCGGGACTGCCGGGACCGCCGGGGCCGGTCGAGGGCAGGACCGCCGTCGGGTCGGCGGCGCCCGCGGGCCGCCGGTCGGCATGACGCTGGTCGCGGCGGCGGGGTCGTACTGCGGGGCATCCCGGCACCGGGGCGCCGGTGGGCAGCACCTGGGTGGGTCGGCGGCGCCCGGGGCCTGCGCCTCCGGGTCGCCGGGACCGGCGCGGGCGCCGGGTCCGGGGCGAGGACGCGCCGACGCCCTCCGCCGCCTCGATCTGGGCGGGCGTGGCGTGCACGCCGATGCCGGCGGCGACCGCGCGCAGGCCGCGGGCGAGGTTCACGGCGCTCGGCCGCCGGTCCGGGTCCTTGCTGAGGCAGCGCTCTATGACCGTCCACAGGGGTCCGGGCACGGTCGAGGGGCGGCGCGGCTCCTCGCTGAGGTGCCGGTGGAGGACCTCCAGGGCGGTGCCGCCGGCGAACGGGGGCCGGCCGGTGACCAGCTCGTAGAGGAGGATGCCCGCGCCGTAGATGTCGACGGCGGAGGTCTGCGGGCGGCCCTCGGCGGACTCGGGCGCCACGTACGCGGGGGTGCCGACGAACTCGTGGGTGCGGGTCAGGCCCGGGGAGTCCGCGAGGCGCGCGATGCCGAAGTCGGTCAGCATCGGGTGCATCCGGCCGCCCTGCTCGGCGAGCAGGACGTTGGCCGGCTTGAGGTCGCGGTGGACGACGCCGTCGGCGTGGCTGGCGGCGAGCGCGTCGGCGATCTGGGCGGTGAGGAGGGCGGCGGCGACCGGGGTGAGCGGGCCGTTCTCCCGGATGTACCGGTGCAGGTCGGGGCCCTCGACGAGGTCCATGACGAGGGCGAGGACATCGCCCTCGACGACCAGGTCGCGGGTGCGCACGATGTTCGGGTGGGTCAGCCGGAGGAGGACGGACCGCTCGCGCAGGAAGCGCATGACGATGTCCGCGTCGTTGGCCAGCTCCTCCTTGAGGACCTTGATCGCCACGGTCTCGCCGGGCTCGCCGGGCACGGCCGCCTCGGCGCCCGCCGTCTCCCGCTGGCGGGCTCGCCAGACGGTGCCCGTGGCGCCGCGGCCGAGCGGCTCCTCGAGCAGGTACTTGCTGCCGATAGGCCGCACGTCACGCGCTCCCTGCTGATCGTGGTCCTGGGGTGGTTCCCGAGGTGTCCCGGGTCCCTGTCCTCTGTTGTGACCCGTCCGGGTGTCCGACCCACTTTAGTGCCGCCGTACGGGTCACAGGCCGGTCGTCCACAGGCCGGTTCCGCCGCCGTGTCCGGGCCTCCGCGGGGGCCCGGAGCGAACGGGATCCGTCCGGAACTTGTCCGGAAGAAGACGCTCCACGAGGGCCGACGGTTGCCACGCATGCTCCGAAGACATGCTCAACCAGGCCATTTCTCGTCCACGACCGACCGTTCAAGATCACTTCTGGCCGACCGGCGGGCGTGTTGTCGGCAGCAGGTGCGAGGATGCCTCCAGCACGTCGCGTCGACGGGGTCGGGAGCCCCCGCGCCGTGCCGACCTGTACCGGGCGACGCGCCCGTGCCGGGTGGGGGGGAGACACAGGGCGGTTCCCCCCTGCCGGGCCGGCTCGCGCAGAAGGGACCGCTGACGGCGATGCAGATCCGGTTGACCGTCCTCGCGCCGTACGCCGGCCACGGCACCGGGCGCGCCTGCGACGTGCTCGTCACGGCCCCCGCCGGGACGGCGCTCGCCGCCGTCGCCTCGAACCTGGCCGCCGCCGTCACCGGCCCCGACACCTCCTCCTCGGGCACGACCGTGCTCTACGCGGGCGCGGAGCGGCTCGACGGTCGGCGCTGCGTGCTCGGCGAACCCCGCTGGTCGACGGCGCGGTGCTCTCCTCCAGGTCCCGGGACCGGACGACCGCGCCGACGAGACGGCCTCCGCCCGGCTGCACGTGGTGGCGGGACCGGACGCGGGCGGGGTGCACCTGCTGCACGGCGGAGCGATCAGAATCGGCCGTTCCGTCGACGCCGACGTGCCGCTCGACGACCCCGACGTCTCCCGCTCCCACTGCACGGTGACCGTCGGCGCGGACGGCCGCGTCACGGTCGCCGACCACGGCTCCACGAACGGGACGACGCTCGACGGCCTGCCCGTCGGCGAGCGCCCGGTCCCGCTCCGGCCGGGCGCGCTGCTGCGCCTCGGCGAGTCCGCCCTCCGTCTGACGGGCCCCGGCGACGGCGGCACGGACGCGGTGGCGACGGCCCCGGACGGCGAGGGCCACCTGCGGGTCGCGCACGCGACGGACCTGCCCGAGCGGCCGGGCCCGGCGGACGACGCCACCCACGGCGGGGCGCGCGGCATCGCGTACGGCGAGGCCCACGCGCACGCGGGGCACCCCATGACGGACCCGACGGCTACGACGACCACCTCGGCCACGACGGCGGCGAGCCGCGCGGCGGGTCCCGGGGCGAGGCGCCCGCGGCTCCGGCCGCGCCCGCGCGCGGCGGCAGGCGCGGGCTCGGCGCCTGGGCCCGGCGGCTGGCGGGCGGCCGCGAGGAGCTCCCACCACCGAGGTCCCTGTCTCCCCGGACACGCACGCCGGCGCCCGGCCCGGCCCCGGCGCGCGGGACGGCGCCCCGGCCCCGTACCGGTCGCCGACACCTGGCCCGACCCGGCCACCGTCCTGCTCACCGCCCTCGGTCCCGGGCCCCGGCTCTGGGAGCGGCCCCAGGACCACCCTGAGGCGCTGGTCGTCCGGCTCGGCACGGCGGACCGCGCCGAGCTGTCCGGCGTGCCGGTCACCGTCGGCCTGCGCGAGGTCGGCTCCCTCGGTCTGGCGGGCCCCGGCGACCGGCTCACCGGGCTCGCGCGCTCGGTCGTGGCCCAGCTCGCCGCCCTGCACTCCCCTCCGACCTGGAGATCGTCCTCGTCAGCGCCGACCGGAACCGGTCCCTGGAGGAGCGGCGGCGCGCCTGGGGCTGGCTCGGCTGGCTCCCGCACGTCCGCCCGGCCCACGGCCAGGACTGCCGGCTGCTCCTGGCGTACGACCGCGAGCAGGCCCAGGCGCGTACGGCCGAGCTGACCCGGCGGCTCGACGACGGCCCGCTCGGTCCCGGCTGGCCCAGCGCCGACCGCGCGTCCGTCGCCGAGGCCGCGGCCCGCCACGAGGGGCCGACGACGGTCGTGATCGTCGACGGCGACCCTGGACGGCGGCGCTGCGCGAGACGGTCGCGCGCCTCGCGGGCGTCGGCGCGGCGGCCGGCATCCACCTCCTCTGCCTCGCCGAGGCGCCCTCCGCGACCCCGGACTCGCCGGTGGCCGCCACGTACGAGGCCGCGTGCGCCGCGTCTCTCGCCTTCCGCGAGTGCGGGCCGCCGCGCTCCTCAGCGGTGACGTGGCGACGGCGCTGCGGCTGCTCAGGACCTCCGGCGGGCGGCTCGCGGGCACGGCACCGTCGGTGTCGTCGACGCGGTCTCCGTCGCCTGGGCCGAGCGGTTCGGCCGGGCCCTCGCCCCGCTCCGTCCGGAGACGGTGGCCGCCCCGGGCTCCCGGACGTCCGCGCTGCCCCGTCCTCCCGCCTGCTCGACGAGCTCGGCCTCGCCCGCGCCACGCCCGCCTCCCTCATGGCCCGCTGGGCCTCCGCAGGCGACGGCACGGCCGTCCTGGGCGCGGGCCCGCGCGGCCCCTGTCCGTGGACCTCACGGCCGAGGGCCCCACCTCCTGATCGAGGGCCCGGCGGGCAGCGGCCGCACCGAGCTCCTCCGTTCCGTCGCCGCCTCCCTCGCGGCGGGCGGCCGCCCGACCGGCTCGGCCTGCTCCTCGTGGACGGCGCGGGCGGCGAGCGCGGCGAGGGCCTCGCGGCCTGTACGGAGCTGCCGCACGTCACCGAGCACCTCGTCGCCTCCGACCCGGTACGGATGCGGGAGTTCGCGCAGGCGCTGGGCGCCGAGCTGAAGCGCCGCGCGGAGCTCCTGGGCGACGGCAGCTTCGCCGACCGCCGGGGCACGGCACGCGCCGCCGACCGCCTGATCGGCCAGCGCCCCCGAGCCCCGCGGAGTCCGTCCCCAAGCCGCCCGCGCCACCGTCCGCGTCCCCGACACCACCGACCTCACCGACCGCCCCAGCGGCCGCACCCTCCGCACCGGCGACGGCACGATCGGCGCCCTCCCGACCAGCCGCGGCGGCCGCACCCCGTACGGGGCGCGGACGACGTCCCGCCCGTTCCAGCGGCCGCGTGCCGTACCCGGGCGCGGACGACGTCACGGGCCGGTCCAGCGGCCGTATCCCGTACCCCGGCACCGACGACGTCACCGGCCGGTCCAGCGGCCGGGTCCCGTACCCCAGCGCGGACGACGTCACCGGCCGCACCAGCAGCCGCACCCCGTACCCCAGCGCCGACGACCTCAACAGCCGCACCAGCGGCCGCATCCCCACCCCAGCTCGGGAGAGCTCGGCGCCCGCCCCAGCAGCCGCACCCTCCGCACGAGCGACAACGACCTCACGGAGCACCCGAGCGGCCGCGTCCCGCGCGCGGGCGCGGGCGCGGGCGACGTGACGGGCCGTGCGAGCGGCCGCGTGCCGTACCCGGGCGCGGACGACGTCACAGGCCGACCGAGCGGCCGGGTCCCGTACCCCAGCGCGGACGACGTCACCGGACGCACCAGCAGCCGCACCCCGTACCCCAGCGCCGACGACGTCACAGGCCGACCGAGCGGCCGGGTCCCGTACCCGAGCACGGACGACGTCACCGGACGCACCAGCAGCCGCACCCCGTACCCCAGCGCCGATGACCTCCACAGCCGCACCAGCGGACGGGTGCCCCACCCGGGGGTGGAGGACGTCGCCGGCCGGGCCGGGGGGCGGGGGCGGTCCGGTGGGGACGCGTTCCTGGGGGACACGCCCAGTGGGCGGTTGCCGCGGCGGGACGGCGGGGGCTCGACGAGCGTCCGAGCAGCCGGACGCTCCGGGCGCACGAGGGCGAGCTCGCGGAGCAGCCGGGCGCCCGCATCCCCACCCCACGACCGAGGACGCCGCAGGACGGATCGCGCGTACCGGCTCCGGGGGCAGCTGCCGCGCTCGTCGTGCTCGTGGACGACTTCGACGCGCTGGTCGCGCCGGCGCTCAGGGCCCCGGGCGGCCGGCGGCGGGGTCCGTCGTGCGGGCGCTGGAGGCCGTCGCGCGGTACGGGGAGCGGCTCGGGTGCACCTGGTGGCGACCTCGGCGCGCCCGGACCGCACGGCGGACACGGAGCTGGCGCACGGGGCGCGGCTGCGGATCGTGCTCGACGCGCCCCGGTGGCGGCGGGCCCGGACGTGCCGGCGGCCGGGCGGGGCCGTCTCGGGCATCCGGACGGCCGGGTGACCCGTTCCAGGCGGGCCGCGTCACGGGCCGGATCCCCGGACGGCGACGCTGCGCCCGACGGTCCTGCCGCTGGAGTGGGAGCGGATGGGCGATCCGCCGACCCGTCGCCCGGTCCGTGAGCTGGGCAACGGTCCGACGGACCTGGCGCTCCTGGCGAGCGCCCTGGACCGGGCGGCGCGCTCGGTCGAGGCGACTCCCGTGCCCCCGCTGACCCCCGCCTCCCACGCCTGACGGCACGTCACGAGGGCATCACGATCCCCCGTTCGGAGCCGGAGGCGGTATTGCGGGGCCCCGCACCCGGGCGTAGAACCTGTCGGACGGACAGCGAAGCGCACGGGAGAGACGGGGCAGCGATGCGTACAACTCTTCGTCCACACAAGGGCTTGCACAAGGGCTTGTTAGCGGCGACGGTCCTCGCCCTGACCCTCGCGGGCTGCGGCGGCGAGTCCGCGAAGGACCCGCGGCCGGCGCCCGACCGGGACCTCTCGCTCAAGGGCGAGAAGATCGAGGTCGCCGCCGTGTGGACGGGCCCCGAGCAGGAGAACTTCACGAAGGTCCTGAAGGAGTTCGAGAAGCGGACCGGCGCGACCGTCACCTTCGTGCCCGCGCAGGACCCGATCGTGAACTTCCTGGGGACGAAGATCGCCGGCGGTTCGCCGCCCGACGTGGCGATGCTCCCGCAGGTGGGCGCGATCCAGCAGGCCGCCGCCCAGAAGTGGCTGAAGCCGGTCGGCCCGGAGGCCAAGGCCGCGCTCGCCGCGAACTACTCGCGCGGCTGGCAGGAGCTCGGCGCGGTGGACGGCACGCAGTACGGGGTGTACTTCAAGGCCGCCAACAAGTCCCTGGTCTGGTACAACTCCGCCGTCTTCGAGAACGCGGGCGCGTCCGAGCCGAAGACCTGGAAGGAGTTCCTCGCCACCGCCGAGACGATCTCGGCCTCCGGCGTGACCCCGGTGTCGGTGGGCGGCGCGGACGGCTGGACCCTCACCGACTGGTTCGAGAACGTCTACCTCTCGCAGGCGGGCCCGGCCAAGTACGACCAGCTGGCGAAGCACGCGATCAAGTGGACGGACCCGTCCGTCGCGGCCGCGCTGAAGACCCTGGCCGAGCTCTTCGGGAAGCCGTCGCTGATCGCGGGCGGGGCGTCCGGGGCGCTGCAGACGGAGTACCCGGCCTCGGTCACGCAGACGTTCACGGGCGGCGACCAGCCCAAGGGGCGATGGTCTTCGAGGGCGACTTCGCCGCCGTCAACATCGCCCAGACGAAGGCGGAGATCGGGAAGGACGCGAAGGTCTTCCCGTTCCCGAAGGTCGGCGACGGCGGCACCTCGCCCGTGGTGACGGCCGGTGACGCGGCCGTGGCCCTGAAGGACACCAAGGGCGCGCAGGCGCTGCTCGCCTTCCTCGCCTCCCCGGACGCGGCGAGGATCTGGGCGGCCGAGGGCGGCTTCCTCTCCCCGAACAAGAGCCTGGACCCGGCGGCGTACCCGAACGACGTCCAGCGCGAGATCGCCAAGGCGCTCATCGGCGCCGGAGACGACTTCCGCTTCGACATGTCGGACCAGATGCCGCAGTCCTTCGGCGGGACTCCGGGCAAGGGCGAGTGGAAGGCGCTCCAGGACTTCCTGAAGAACCCGAAGGACGTCGCGGGGACGCAGGCGCGCCTGGAGGCGGACGCGGCGAAGGCGTACAAGGGCTGAGGTCGACGTGGCGGCCACCGGCACCAGGCCGAGGACCAGGACCGTGGCGGCGGTGTTCCTGCTGCCCGCCCTGGTCCTCCTCGGCGCGCTCGTCGTCTACCCGATCGGGTACTCCGTCCGGCGCTCGTTCTTCGACCGTACGGACTCCTCCTTCGTCGGCCTCGACAACTACCTCGCGCTGGTCACCGACGACTCGCTGCGCACCGCCGTACGGAACAACCTGATCTGGCTGGTGGTGGCCCCGGCGGTCGCCACCGCGCTCGGCCTGGTCTTCGCGGTGCTCACCGAGCGCGTGCGGTGGGGCACGGCGTTCAAGCTGGTCGTCTTCATGCCGATGGCGATCTCGATGCTGGCCGCCGGGATCATCTTCCGGCTCGTGTACGAGCAGGACCCGGACCGCGGGTCGCCAACGCGGTCTGGGTCGGGGTCCACGACACCTTCGCCGAGGCCTCCGGCTTCCGCGGGCCCGGCCGCTGCCCGTGCATCCGCTGGAGGCGGCGGGCGGCGGCGCGTTCGTGACGAAGGAACCGGTCCACGCGGGCGTGCCCGTACGGCTCCCGCTGGTCGGGGTGGCGCCGGGGCGGATGCCGAAGGACGCCCGCCCGCGCGCGTGCCGGCCGCCACGGGCGGGGAGGTCACCGGTACGGCCTGGCTGGACTTCACCCGGGGCGGCGGCGGGAAGCCGAACGTGGTCGACCCTCGGGAGCTGGGGCTGAAGGGGCTGCGGATCGAGGCCGTGCGGGACGGGAAGGTGGTCGCCACGGCGACGGCGGCGGCCGACGGCTCTTTCACGCTGCCCGCCGACCGCGCCGACGGGGCCGTGCTGCGGCTCCCCGCGAGCAACTTCCGGGAGCAGTACGACGGCGTGGAGTGGCTGGGCCCACGCTCGTCACCCCGGCCGTGATCGGGGCGTACGTGTGGATGTGGGCCGGGTTCGCGATGGTCCTGATCGGCGCCGGGCTCGCGGCCGTGCCGCGTGAGCTCCTGGAGGCGGCGCGGGTGGACGGGGCGAACGAGTGGCAGGTGTTCCGGCGGATCACGGTGCCGCTGCTCGCGCCGGTCCTCGTGGTCGTCCTCGTCACCCTGATGATCAACGTGCTCAAGGTCTTCGACCTGGTCTTCGTGATCGCGCCGGGCTCCGCGCAGGACGACGCGAACGTGCTCGCGCTCCAGTTGTACCGCTCGTCCTTCGGCACGGACGCGGACCTGGGGGTCGGCTCGGCCATCGCGGTCGTCCTGCTCCTTCTCGTGCTGCCGGTGATGGTGGTCAACATCCGCCGCATCCGAAGGGAGTCCCGCCGATGACGTCCCTCGCCACCAGGACCGTCTCCCGACTCGCCGCCCGCGCGGCGTCCGGCGCCGTCCGGGTCTTCCTCCTGCTCGCCGGCCTGTTCTGGCTGCTGCCGACGGTCGGGCTGCTGCTCTCCTCGCTCCGCTCGCCGTCCGACATCGCGGCGAGCGGCTGGTGGGAGGTGTTCGCGGCGCCGGCCCGGCTGACCACCGAGAACTACGCGCACCTCCTCTCGAACCACACGATCACCGGTTCCCTGCTCTCCACCGTCCTGATCACAGTCCCGGCCACCCTGCTCGTCCTCGTCATCGGCTCGCTCGCCGGTTACGCCTTCGCGTGGCTGGAGTTCCCCGGCCGGGACTGGTGGTTCCTGGGGGTGGTCGCGCTCCTCGTGGTCCCGGTGCAGGTGGCGCTGGTGCCGGTGTCGAAGCTGTTCGGCGCGGTGGGGCTGTTCGAGACGACGGCCGGGGTGGTCCTGTTCCACACGGCGTTCGGCCTGCCGTTCGCGATCTTCCTGCTGCGGAACTTCTTCGCGGAGATCCCGCGCGAGCTCCTGGAGGCGGCGCGGCTCGACGGGGCGGGCGAGATCCGCCTCTTCACCCGGGTGGTGCTGCCGCTGGGCGGTCCGGCGATCGCCTCGCTGGGGATCTTCCAGTTCCTGTGGGTGTGGAACGACATGCTGGTCGCGCTGATCTTCGCGGACTCGCAGTCGCCGCCGATCACGGTGGCGCTCCAGCAGCAGGTGCGCCAGTTCGGGAACAACGTGGACGTGCTCGCGCCGGGGGCGTTCGTGTCGATGGTGGTGCCGCTGGTGGTGTTCTTCGCGTTCCAGCGGCAGTTCACGACCGGGGTGATGGCGGGCGCGGTGAAGTGACCGCCGGAACGCCCCTCCGCGCGGTGAAGTGACCGCCGGAGCGCCCCTCCGCGCGGTGAAGTGGCCCGGCTTACGCGCGCAGCGCCGCGACCGCCGCGCGCGCGAGCTCGTCCAGATATCCCTTGGGCAGGGGCGTGCGGACGACGACGAGGCGCCAGTAGAGCGGGCCGACGGCCAGGTCCAGGGCCTTGCCCGGGTCGGTGCCCTCGGGGAGTTCGCCGCGGGCGACGGCCTCGCGGACGACCTGGGTCATGACGCCCTGCTGTCCGTCGAGCAGCACGGCCTTGACGGTCTCGGCGATCTCGGGGTGCCGGGCGGCCTCGACGAGCAGGTCGGGGATGACCTGGGAGGCGACCGGGTGGCGCAGGGCGTGCGCGGCCACTTCGAGGAGGACGCGGAGGTCTCCGTAGAGGGAGCCGCTGGCGGGGCCGGCAGTCCCTGGGCGGCGAAGGCGCCGACGAGGTCGAGGACGAGGGAGAGCTTGGACTTCCAGCGCCGGTAGACGGCCGTCTTGCCGACTCCCGCGCGGCGCGCGATGCCCTCGATGGACATCCGGGCGTAGCCGACGGCCGCGAGCTCCTCGAAGACGGCGGCGCGGATGGCCTCGGTCACGTCCTCGCGGAGTACGGCGGCTCCGGCGGGGCGCGGCGGGGGTCGGATCGGTCATGAACGGCATCCTAACGAACCGCGATGCCCCGAAAGCGTTACGACGATACGGTTGCGTTCCGTCGTATGGGCGCCCTAGTCTCCCCGTAGCGACGATACGGACCCGTCCCATCGCCGACGACCTCCCGTGCGCCCCGCGCACCGCACCCCTCGTCGAAAGTGCCGCCCGTGACCACGACCCTCGCCCCACCCGCGCAGCCGGCCGCCCCCGCGGAGCGGGAGGACCTCGCCGCGCTCGCCCGCCGGCACGGCCTGAGCGTCAGCGGGGCCCGCCCCTCGCTCCTCTCCTACACGCGGCAGCTCTGGTCCCGCCGCGACTTCATCGCCGCCTTCGCGACCGCCCGGCTGACCGCCCAGTTCAGCCAGGCGCGCCTCGGCCAGGTCTGGCAGGTGATGACCCCGCTCCTCAACGCGGCCGTGTACTACCTGATCTTCGGCGTCATCATGAACGCGAAGAACGGCGTGCCCGACTACGTCCCCTTCCTGGTGACCGGCATCTTCGTGTGGACCTTCACCTCCAACACGGCCATGGCCGGCACCCGGGCGATCAGCGGCAACCTGGGCCTGGTCCGCGCCCTGCACTTCCCGCGCGCGAGCCTGCCGATCTCGCTCGCGATCCAGCAGCTCCAGCAGCTGCTGTTCTCGCTCGCCGCGCTCGTCGTGATGCTGGCCTGCTTCGGCCAGTTCCCCGCCCCAGCTGGCTGCTCGCCGTCCCGGCGCTGCTGCTCCAGGCGCTGTTCAGCACGGGCCTGGCGCTCTTCCTGGCCCGGATCTCGGCCCGCACCCCGGACGTCAGCCAGCTGATGCCCTTCGTGCTCCGCACCTGGATGTACGCCTCGGGCGCCATGTTCTCGATCCAGAACCTGGCCCACAGCGGGCGCTTCCCGCACACCGTGGTGCTGGCCCTCCAGTGCAACCCGGCGGCGGTCTACATCGACCTCATGCGCTTCGCGCTGATCGACAGCTTCACGACGGCGCAGCTGCCGCCGCACGTGTGGGCGCTGGCCGCCGGCTGGGCCGTGCTGGCCTTCGCGGGCGGTTTCGTCTGGTTCTGGAAGGCGGAGGAGACGTACGGCCGTGGCTGAGAACCCGAAGACCCCACCGTCATCGCCGACGACGTCCACATCACGTACACCGTCAACGGCGGGCACCCCGGCGGCCGGGGCGGCGCCACCGCCGCGCTGAGCCGGATGGCGCGCCGCCGCCCGGCTCCGGCCGCCCGCCGGGTCCACGCCGTGCGGGGCGTCAGCTTCGTCGCGTACCGGGGCGAGGCAATTGGCCTGATCGGTTCGAACGGATCGGGGAAATCCACCCTCCTGAAGGCCGTCGCGGGCCTCCTGCCCGTGAACCGGGGCCGGATCTACACTCACGGACAGCCCTCGCTCCTCGGCGTCAACGCGGCCCTGATGGACGATCTGACCGGCGAGCGGAACGTGATCCTGGGCGGCCTCGCGATGGGCATGAGCCGCACGGAGGTCGGAGAGCGCTACGAGGGGATCGTCGACTTCTCCGGCATCAACGAGAAGGACGACGCGATCTCCCGCCCGATGCGGACGTACTCCTCCGGGATGGGCGCCCGGCTGCGCTTCTCCATCGCCGCCGCCAAGAGCCACGACGTGCTCCTGATCGACGAGGCCCTGTCCACCGGCGACGCCCGCTTCCGCCTCCGCAGCCAGCGGCGGATCGACGAGCTGCGGGCGGAGGCCGGCACGGTCTTCCTGGTCAGCCACTCGAACTCCACCATCACGGAGACCTGCGAGCGGGCGCTGTGGCTGGAGTCGGGCACGCTGCGGATGGACGGCCCGGCGCGGGAGGTGGTGGCGGCGTACGAGGAGTTCACCGCCAAACCGGACGCGAAGAAACCGGGCAAGAGGGGCATCGCGGTCTAAAGTGCGGTGGGATGACGAACGATCACCTCCCCATCGATCACTCCCGTCCCGCTCCCTCACAGCCCCCGCCCCGCTCCGCGAGCGAGCCCCCCGCCCTCACCAAGTCCCCTTTCGACTCGGACACCTTCACCTCCGCCACCTTCGTCACCGTCGGCAGCGCCCGCTACCTCGCCCTCGCCGTCGTCTGGCTCCTCACCCGGGCCGGGATGCTCCTGCTGCTCTCCCGCGACAGCCTCGGCATCGGCGGCGTGGGCCGCGAGGTGGGCCTCTACCAGTACTGGTACGGGAAGTTCGCCGAAGGGACCTTCCCGCCCGGCGACGTCACCTGGCAGTACCCGCCCGGCGCGGGCCTCGTGATCATGTCGCCGGGCGTCCTGCCCTGGCTCACCTACTTCCAGGCCTTCGTCGCCCTCACCCTCCTCGCCGACGCCGTCGTCACCGCCGCCCTCGCCCGCGCCGACAGCGCCCAGCTCACCCACGGCGCCCTGGTCTGGGCCTGCGGCCTCCCCCTCCTCCTCCACCTGCCGCTCGCCCGGTACGACGTCCAGACCACCGCCCTCGCCGTGCTCGCCCTGCTCGCCCTCGGCGCCCGCTCCACCCGCGCCCACCAGCTCGGCGGGGCGCTCGCCGGGATCGGCGCCATGGTCAAGGTGTGGCCGGCGCTCGCCCTGATCGGCACGCCCCGGGGCCGCACCACCCGGGAGGCCTGGACCGCCGCCGCCGTCACCGCGCTCGTCCTCCTCGCCACCCTCGCGCTGTTCTTCTCCGACGCGCTGGGCTTCCTGCGCCAGCAGGGCAGCCGCGGCATCCAGATCGAGTCCCTGGGGGGCACCGCCCTGGCACTGGCCGGATCCGGCGGCCTGTGGCCGGGCCGGGTCGAGTTCCGCTACGGGGCCTTCGAGTACGTCGGCCCGTACGTCTCCACCCTCGGGCACCTCGCCCTGCTGCTCACCGTCATCGCCTTCGGCTGGCTGCTCCTGTGGCGCATGAGGGCCCGCCGCTGGACCCCCGCCACCCCGCTCGACGCGGCCCTCGCCGCCGTGCTGCTCTTCACCGTCACCAGCCGGGTGATCAGCCCCCAGTACATGATCTGGCTGCTCGGCCTCGCCGCCGTCTGCCTGACCTCCCGCCGGACCGTGATGCGCCCGGTCGCCCTGCTGCTCCTCCCCGCGGCCGCCCTCAGCTCCCTCGCGTACCCCGTCCTCTACGACGAGGTCGTCTCCGGCACCCCCGCCGGCCTGACCGTCATGGCCCTCCGCAACGCCCTGCTGCTCACCGCGGCCCTGCTCGCCGCCCGCCGCCTGTGGACCTCGACGGTGACCCCCGTCGAGGAATGAGGAAGGGCCCCACCGGAAAACCGGCGGGGCCCTTCGCTCTCACCCTGCTAGCTGTGCGAACGGAGCAGCGTGCGCATCGTCCGCATGGCCACCGACAGGTTCGCCAGGTCGAAGGTGTCCGAGCCCTGGATCTCCTCCAGGGTCGTCCGCGCGCGGCCCAGGATCGCCGCGTTCTTCTCCTCCCAGGCCTTGAACCGCTCCTCGGGGCTCGTCGTGCCGTTGCCGACCGTCAGGACGTCGGCGGTCAGCGCCGCGTGCGCCGCGAAGAGGTCCTCGCGGATCGAGGCACGGGCCATCGACTGCCACCGGTCGCTGCGCGGCAGCTCGATGATCCGGTCCATCAGGTCCGTGATCCGCAGCCGGTCGGCCAGGTCGTAGTAGACCTCGGCGACCGCCAGCGGCTCCTTGCCCGTCCGGTCCGCGATCGCGACGATGTCGAGCGTCGGGAAGGCGGAGGAGAAGCCGGCCACGCGGACCGCGAGCTCCTCCGGCACGCCGACCTCGGTCAGCTCCGCCAGGATCCCCTGGTACCACTCCAGGTCCGAGCCGCGCAGCAGCTGCGGCAGCTGCGCCCAGACCTCCTCGACCCGGTCGGCGAAGAACTCGATGGTCTCGGTGAGCTGGAGCGGCTGCGGCCGGTTGTTGAGCAGCCAGCGGGTGCCGCGCTCGACGAGCCGGCGGGAGTGCAGCCGCATCTGCGTCTGGATCTCGGCCGGGACCTGGTTGTCCAGGGCCTCGACGGCGTCCCAGACCTGGCCCAGGCGGAAGACCATCCGGGCGGCGGTCTGCGCGCGGACGATCTCCTCGATGGACGCGCCGGTCTCCTCGCGCAGGCGGTGCAGGAAGGTCGAGCCACCGGTGTTGACGGTGTCGTTGACCAGGACCGTCGTGATGATCTCGCGGCGCAGCGCGTGGTTGTCGACGGCCTCGGTGAACTTCTCGCGCAGCAGCGTCGGGAAGTACGCGTGGAGCAGCCCGCGCAGGTACGGGTCGTCCGGCAGGTCCGTGCCGATCAGCTCGTCGGCCACCGTGATCTTGGTGTACGCGAGGAGGACTGCGAGCTCGGGCTGGCTCAGTCCCTTGCCGCCGTTGAGGAGCTCGCGGATCTGCCGGTCGTTGGGCAGGAACTCCAGGGAGCGGTCCAGGGCCCCGTCGCGGCCCAGGCGGCGCATGAACCGCTGGTGGGCGTGGAGCAGGGACGGCGACTGGGCGACGGCGTTGGCCAGGGCGGTGTTCTGCGCGTAGTTGTTGCGCAGGACGAGCGCGCCGACCTCGTCCGTCATCTCGGCGAGGATCTTGTTGCGCTGCTTGACGGTCATGTCGCCCTCGGCGACGAGCCCGTTGAGCAGGATCTTGATGTTGACCTCGTGGTCGGAGGTGTCGACGCCGGCGCTGTTGTCGATGGCGTCGGTGTTGACCTTGCCGCCCTGGCCCTCGGGGCCGCCGTTGCGGGCGAACTCGATGCGGCCCAGCTGGGTCGCGCCGAGGTTGCCGCCCTCGCCGATGACCTGGGCGCGGACGTCCTGGCCGTCGACGCGGATGGCGTCGTTGGCCTTGTCGCCGACGTCGGCGTTGGACTCGGCCGAGGACTTCACGTACGTGCCGATGCCGCCGTTCCACAGCAGGTCGACGGGCGACTGGAGGATCGCCTTCATCAGCTCGGCCGGGGTCAGCTTGGTGACGCCGTCCTCGATGCCGAGGGCGGCCCGCATCTGCGCGTTGACCGGGATCGACTTGGCGCTGCGGGGGTGGATGCCGCCGCCCGCCGACAGCAGCGAGCTGTCGTAGTCGGCCCAGGAGGAGCGGGGCAGGTCGAAGAGCCGGCGGCGCTCGGCGTACGAGACGGCCGCGTCCGGGTTCGGGTCGATGAAGATGTGGCGGTGGTCGAAGGCGGCGACCAGGCGGATGTGCTCGGAGAGCAGCATGCCGTTGCCGAAGACGTCGCCGGACATGTCGCCGACGCCGACGACGGTGAAGTCCTCGGTCTGGGTGTCGTGGCCCAGCTCGCGGAAGTGCCGCTTGACGGACTCCCAGGCGCCGCGGGCGGTGATGCCCATGCCCTTGTGGTCGTAGCCGGCGGAGCCGCCGGAGGCGAAGGCGTCGCCCAGCCAGAAGCCGTACGACTCCGCGACGCCGTTGGCGATGTCGGAGAAGGTCGCGGTGCCCTTGTCGGCGGCGACCACCAGGTACGTGTCGTCCTCGTCGTGGCGGACCACGTCGACCGGCGGCACGACCTCGCCCGCGACCAGGTTGTCGGTGATGTCGAGGAGCGCCGAGATGAAGGTCTTGTACGAGGCGATGCCCTCGGCCAGCCAGGCGTCGCGGTCCACGGACGGGTCCGGGAGCTGCTTGGCGACGAAGCCGCCCTTGGCGCCGACCGGCACGATGACGGTGTTCTTCACCATCTGCGCCTTGACCAGGCCGAGGATCTCCGTACGGAAGTCCTCGCGGCGGTCGGACCAGCGCAGACCGCCTCGGGCGACCTTGCCGAAGCGCAGATGGACGCCCTCGACGCGCGGGGAGTACACCCAGATCTCGAAGGCCGGGCGCGGGGCCGGCAGGTCCGGGATGGCCTGCGGGTCGAACTTCATCGACACGTAGGAGTGCGGCTTGCCGTCGGCCGCGCTCTGGAAGAAGTTCGTCCGCAGCGTCGCCTTGATGACGGTGAGGAAGGACCGCAGGATCCGGTCCTCGTCCAGGCTCGCGACCTGGTCGAGGGCGCCGTCCAGCTCCTCCAGGATGCCGTCGGTCAGCTCGGTGCCGGCGCGCTGGCGCTCGGGCGCCATGCGGGCCTCGAAGAGGGAGACGAGCAGCCGGGTGGTGTGGACGTTGTTACGGAGGGTGTCCTCCATGTAGTCCTGGCTGAAGGTGGCACCGGCCTGGCGCAGGTACTTGGCGTAGGCGCGCAGCACCATCGCCTCGCGCCAGGTGAGCCCGGCGGAGAGGACGAGCGAGTTGAAGTTGTCGTTCTCGGCCTCGCCGGTCCAGGTGGCGGCGAAGGCCTCCTGGAAGCGCTCGCGGGCGTCGTCGCCGAGGTAGTCCCCGCCGTTGCCCGTCGCCACCGGCATCCGCAGACCGAAGTCGTAGATCCAGGCGTGGGTGCGGTCGGAGCAGCGCAGCTCGTACGGGCGCTCGTCGGTCACCTCGACGCCGAGCCGGTTGAGGACCGGCAGGACGGCCGAGAGGGAGATCGGGTCGCCCGTCTTGTAGATCTTGAAGCGGCGCTCGCCGGGGCCCGCGACGACGGGCTCGTACAGGGAGAGCGCGAAGTCCTTGCCGCTGCCGGCGAGGGCCTCCAGGTGGCACAGGTCGGCGACGGCCGCGCGCGGCGAGTGGTCGGCCTTGTAGCCCTCGGGGAAGGCGTTGCCGTAGCGGCGGAGCAGCTCGGCGGCGCGCTCCTCGCCGAGCTCGGCGTTGAGTGCCTCGCCGAAGCCGTCGGCCCAGGAGCGGGCGGCGTCGACGAGCCGGTTCTCGATGCGGTCGACGTCGGCGTCGGTGAGCTTCGCCAGCTCGGTGCCGGGCTTGACGCGGACGACGAAGTGCAGCCGGGAGAGGATCGACTCGGTGTTCCAGGCGGTGAAGTCGACGCTGGTGCCGTCGAGCTCCTCCTTCAGGATCTCGATGAGCCGCAGCCGGACGCGGGTCGTGTAGCGGTCGCGCGGCAGGTAGACGAGGGCCGAGTAGTAGCGGCCGTACTCGTCCTGGCGCAGGTAGAGCCGCAGCCGGCGGCGCTCCTGGAGGTACAGGACGCTGGTGACGATGGACTGCAGCTGGTCGACCGGGGTCTGGAAGAGCTCGTCGCGCGGGTAGGTCTCCAGGATCTGGAGCAGGTCGCGGCCGTCGTGGCTGTTCGGCGTGAAGCCGGCGCCGTCCAGGACCTCCTGGACCTTGCGCTTGACGACGGGGACCCGGCGGACGGACTCCGTGTAGGCGGCGGACGAGAAGAGGCCGAGGAAGCGGCGCTCGCCGATGACGTTGCCCTCGGCGTCGAACTTCTTCACGCCGACGTAGTCGAGGTACGAGGGGCGGTGGACGGTCGCCCGGCTGTTGGCCTTCGTCAGGATCAGCAGCTTGTGCTCGCGCGCCTTGGCGCGGGCGTCGGCGGGCAGCCGGCTGAAGGAGGGCGAGACGGGGTGGGCGTGGTGGCCCTCGTCGTCGGCGCCGTGCTGCGGGTCGGAGCGCAGGATGCCGAGGCCGGTGCCGGGCACGGCGGACAGGGCGTCGCCGTTGACGAGCTCGTACTCGCGGTAGCCGAGGAAGGTGAAGTGGTCGTCGGCGAGCCAGCGCAGCAGCTCGCGGGCCTCCTCCACCTCGGTGGGCCGCAGGTCGGAGGCGGTGGGCTCGGCCGGGAGGCCCTCGGCGATGCGCAGGGCGGCATCGCGCATCTTGTCCCAGTCCTCGACGGTCTCGCGGACGTCGGACAGGACGCGCAGCAGGTCGGCGGTGATCTGCTTGAGGTCGGCCTTGTCGGTCTCGCGGTCGATCTCGACGTGGATCCAGGACTCGGTGAGCGCGTCGTGCGGCAGCTCGCCGTGGATCTGCGTCGACAGGACCTCGATGAGCTTGCCGGCGACGTCACGGCGGACGAGGACCTGCGGGTGGATCACGACGTGGATCCCGCGGTTCTGGCGGGACAGCTCGTTGGTGACCGAGTCGACGAGGAAGGGCATGTCGTCGGTGACGACCTCGACGACGGAGTGGCTGCTGGTCCAGCCGTTCTCCTCCACCGTCGGGGTGTGGACGCGCACGCTCGCGGTGCCCTGCGGGCGGTTCTCCGCGAGCCGGTAGTGAGAGAGCGCGGCACCGAACACGTCGACCGGGTCGCGGTCGGCGAGGTCCTCGGGCGCGGTGTGCAGGTAGTAGCGCTGGAGGTAGGCGAGCACGGTGTCCCGGTCCGGGCGCTCCCCCGCACCCTCCGGGCCCGTCGGAAGTCGCCCCCCGACCGGGCTGTGCTCAGCTACCCGGGCGGCCCTCTCGAGCAGCTCGGCCTTTGCTTCGTCCAGCTTGGTCTGCATGTCCTCTGACTCCTGTCGCGCGCCGTTGCGTGACGTCGGTGGAAGAAAGGGCACAACGCCACGACGCGGTGATTCCGGTCGAAGTCGACGTTATGCCCGGATGGGAGATGCCCGGGTCGTTATCGGCCACGGAACGTGGCGCGCCCGGACGGAGGGGATCGGCGAACGCACGGGCGACCCGGCCGCTGTCGCGTGCCGGGCGGCAGCCGGGGGCTTCACTGCCCCCCTGGCGTATCGCGCTGATCACGGCAAAAGCCTATCGCTCCCGACCCCCGAACCGTCATGAGCCGTATGCGTACAAAAGAGCGAGGGAAGTTTGACGATATGGACAGCGACACGTGTCGTCCTGGCAAACCACCACGCCGGAGGGGGCGGGTGCGCGAGCATGGACACAGCACGGCAGACCGACCATCTGTGACCTGGGAGAGCCATGGCGAAGATCCTGATCGTGACCGGGGACGCGGCGGAGTCGCTGGAGGTGATGTACCCCTACCAGCGGCTTCTGGAGGAGGGCTACGAGGTCGACATCGCGGCCCCGGCCCGCAAGACGCTCCGCTTCGTCGTCCACGACTTCGAGCCGGGCTACGACACGTACACGGAGAAGCCGGGCTACACCTGGCCCGCCGACCTCGCCTTCTCGGAGGTCGACCCGGGCGCCTACCTGGCGGTGGTGATCCCCGGCGGCCGCGCCCCGGAGTACCTGCGCAACGACCCGGAGCTCCGCAAGATCCTCAAGGCCTTCTTCGACGCCGACAAGCCGGTGGCCCAGATCTGCCACGGCCCGCTCCTCACGGCGGCCGTCGGCAGCCTCGAAGGCCGCCGCGTCACCGCCTACCCGGCCCTGGAACTCGACATGCAGGCCGCCGGCGCCACCTTCCAGGACAGCGCCGCCGTCGTCGACGGCCTCCTCGTCTCCTCCCGCGCCTGGCCCGACCACCCCACCTGGATGCGCGAGTTCCTGAAGGTGCTCCGCGCGAAGGGCTGACGCCGGTGGTGGGCAGGCGTTCGGCCTGCCCACCACCGCCCCGCTAGACCAGCTCCTCCGCCACGGCGACGGCCTCCTCCAGGAGTCCACCACCGGCACCCCGACCCGGGACAGGGACGCCCGGCTGTGCGAGCCGCCGGTGTACAGCACGGCCCGCGCCCCCACGTGCGCCGCCGCCACCGCGTCGTCCGCCGCGTCACCGATGACGACGACCCGCTCGGCCGGGACGGCGAGCGCGGCCAGGTGCCGCACCATGTGCCCGGACTTCCCGTCCGTGGACGCGTCCACGCGCCCGTCCATGCGGACGAACCGCTCGGCGATCCCGTACCGCCGCACGAGCGGTATCAGCTCGGCGTGCGGCGCGAGCGACAGCAGCGACTGCGTGAACCCGGACGCCTGCCGCGCCGCGAGCAGCTCCGCCGCCCCGGCGGTGAGGCCGCAGGACTCGGCCCGCTCCCAGTAGTGCCGGTGGAAGGTCCCGTCCATGACGGTCCACTCCTCGTCGGTGGGCAGTCGCCCCATGATCCGCTCGTAGAACCTCGGCACCGGCACCGTGTACAGCTCGCGGTACCGCTCCAGCGTGATCGTTTCGAGCCCGAGCTCGGTGAAGGCCGCGTTCGTCGCGCCGATCACCGCGCCGATGTCGTCGAGCAGCGTGCCGTTCCAGTCCCAGACCAGGTGTTTTCCGTGCTTCCCCATGGGGAGACGGTACCCGGCGGGTCAGCCGAGCAGGGAGGGGATCTCCTGCACCCCGAACCACAGCAGCTCGTGGTCCTCGGCCCCGTCCACCACGAACTGGGCGTCGTCGTCGCCCTGGTCCGCCGCGCCGAGCGCACCCGCCGCCGCCGCGACGTCCGCCTCTGCGTCGTCCGCGTCGGCGTGCACGGCCGCGGCCTTGGACAGCGTCACGGCTCCGGCGATGCGGACCTCGCCGATGGAGGCGGCGGTGAGCCCTCGGTCCGGGTCGACGGTCGCGTCCTTGTCGGCCACGTCGACGGCGACGACGATCCGGCGCCGGGGCGCCTCGGGGTCGCCGGCGAGGAGTCGCAGGGAGGCGGAGGCGGCCCGGTTGAGCGCCGCGTACTCCAGCTCCTCGATGTCGTCGGAGACGTACCACTCGCGCAGCGCGGGGTGACGGCGTAGGCGGTCAGCGGACCGGGGCCCAGCTCGCCCGCCTTGTGCGCCTGTGCGAGACCGGGGAGGGTCAGGGGACGTAGACGCGCATGGCAGGCCGCTTTCGTAGACGGAGAGGCCCTCAGGATACGTGCGGAGTCCCCCTTCGGGGCGGCGGGCCGAACCAGCCGTCCGTCCACCGCGGAAGGCCGTCCGCCGAGGCGCCGGAGACCCGATTTCCGATCGCGTCACCCTGATAGGTGGTCCGGCCTCGGGACCGCCCCGCCTCGGCGGGGTCCTTGCGGGGCCCCGGAGCACCCCGTACAAGATCCCCAACGAAAGTTACCGACTGGTATCGCTCGGTTACGCAGCGCCAGGTACGCGACGACAGGGGCCCGCCATGAACACCACGCTCACCACCACCCCTCCCCGCTCCCCGCCCCCGCACGGCCCCCGGCACGCCCGGCGGCCCCGCCGGCACGCGCCCGCGCGGCTCCGCCGGAGCCCGCCCCGCGGGCCCGCCGGCATCCGCCCCGCACTCCGGCCCAGGGCGGCCGCACCCGGGCGCTCCCCGCACACCGTCTTCGCCGAGCGCCTGCTCGCCGTGCTCAGCGGGAGCGGCCCGTCCACTGGATGCTCGGCCACACCGTCGGCGACGCGTACGAGCAGCTGGTCCGGCTCGCCCCGCAGACGCCCCTGCGCTCGCACGGCCCCCGGCCGGTCCTGCGCCGCTGCTCGGTCCAGGTGCACGCCCGCAGTCCGTCGTCGAGGCCTTCGCGAGCATCGCCACCGGCACCCGCGTACGGGCCATGGCGTTCCGCCTGGAGCGCGGCGAGGACCAGCGCTGGCGCTGCGCGGCGGTGGAACTGGACGGCCTGGACACGCCCCCGCACGCATGACGGGGACCCGCCCCACCGGCCCCGCCCCATGACGAAGGGGCGGCCGCCCTGGGCGACCGACCCCTTCCGTCACATCACTTCGAACGGGTCACTTCTTGCGGCGACGCCCGCCGCCCGCGTTCTTCTGCGCCTTGCGGCGCTCCGCGCAGGTCAGCCCGTCGCCGGAGTCCAGGTCGTCGGCGGCGAAGTCGCCCTCGACGACACCGCCGTCCCCGTCCACGGTCGGCGCGGAGAAGTGCAGCCGGTCCGGCCGCTGCGGGGCGTCGAGCCCCTTGGCGCGGATCTCCGGACGCCCGGCGGCCGCCGGGACGGCGTCCTCCTTGTCCAGCGACGGCGCGGACGCCTGCACCGGGACCTCCTCGACCTGCTGCTCGACCTGGACCTCCAGGTTGAACAGGTAGCCGACGGACTCCTCCTTGATGCCCTCCATCATGGCGGTGAACATGTCGAAGCCCTCGCGCTGGTACTCGACCAGCGGGTCCTTCTGCGCCATGGCGCGCAGGCCGATGCCCTCCTGGAGGTAGTCCATCTCGTAGAGGTGCTCGCGCCACTTGCGGTCGAGGACGGAGAGGACCACGCGCCGCTCCAGCTCGCGCATGATGTCCGAGCCGAGCTGCTTCTCGCGCGCGTCGTACTGCTCGTGGATGTCGTCCTTGATCGACTCGGCGATGAACTCGGCGGTGATGCCCGCCCGGTCACCGGCCGCGTCCTCCAGCTCCTCCACGGTGACCTTCACCGGGTAGAGCTGCTTGAACGCGTTCCACAGGCGGTCGAGGTCCCACTCCTCCGCGAAGCCCTCGGCGGTCTCCTGGCGGATGTAGTCGTCGATCGTGTCGTCCATGAAGTGGCGCACCTGCTCGTGCAGGTCCTCGCCCTCCAGGACGCGGCGGCGCTCGCCGTAGATGACCTCGCGCTGCCGGTTGAGGACCTCGTCGTACTTCAGGACGTTCTTACGGGTCTCGAAGTTCTGGGTCTCGACCTGGGACTGGGCGGAGGCGATGGCGCGGGTGACCATCTTGTTCTCGATCGGCACGTCGTCCGGCACGTTGGCCATGGCCATCACGCGCTCGACCATCTGCGCCTTGAACAGGCGCATCAGGTCGTCGCCGAGCGAGAGGTAGAAGCGGGACTCGCCGGGGTCGCCCTGACGGCCGGAGCGGCCGCGGAGCTGGTTGTCGATGCGGCGCGACTCGTGGCGCTCGGTGCCGAGGACGTACAGACCGCCGAGGTCCTTGACCTCCTCGAACTCCGCCTTCACGGCCTTCTCGGCGCGCTCCATGGCGCCGGGCAGGGCCGCGGCCCACTCCTCGACGTGCTCGACCGGGTCCAGGCCCGCCTGGCGCAGCTCGGCCTCGGCGAGGTCGTCCGGGTTTCCGCCGAGCTTGATGTCCGTACCGCGGCCGGCCATGTTCGTGGCGACGGTGACGGCGCCGCGGCGGCCCGCCTGGGCGACGATCGTGGCCTCGCGCTCGTGGTGCTTGGCGTTGAGGACCTCGTGCGGGATGCCGCGCTTGGCGAGCTGCTGCGAGAGGTACTCGGACTTCTCGACGGAGGTCGTGCCGACGAGGACCGGCTGGCCCTTCTCGTGCTTCTCCGCGATGTCGTCGACGACGGCGGCGAACTTGGCGACCTCGGTCCGGTAGATCAGGTCGGACTGGTCCTTGCGCTGCATCGGCTTGTTCGTCGGGATCGGGACGACGCCGAGCTTGTAGATCTGGTGGAACTCCGCGGCCTCGGTCATGGCCGTACCGGTCATGCCGGAGAGCTTGTCGTAGAGGCGGAAGAAGTTCTGGAGGGTGATCGTGGCGAGGGTCTGGTTCTCGTCCTTGATCTGCACCCCTTCCTTCGCCTCGATCGCCTGGTGCATGCCCTCGTTGTAGCGGCGGCCGGCGAGGATGCGGCCGGTGTGCTCGTCGACGATCATGACTTCGCCGTCCATGACGACGTAGTCCTTGTCCTTCTTGAACAGCTCCTTCGCCTTGATGGCGTTGTTCAGGTAGCCGACGAGCGGGGTGTTCACCGACTCGTAGAGGTTGTCGATGCCGAGCCAGTCCTCGACCTTGGCGACGCCCGCCTCGTGGATGGCGACGGTGCGCTTCTTCTCGTCGACCTCGTAGTCGCCGGTCTCCTCGATGCCCTTGAGCGGGTTGCCCGGCTCGCCCTTGCTCAGGCGGGTCACGAGCTTGGCGAAGTCGCCGTACCACTTGGTCGCCTGGTCGGCGGGGCCGGAGATGATCAGCGGCGTACGGGCCTCGTCGACGAGGATCGAGTCGACCTCGTCGACACAGGCGTAGTTGTGGCCGCGCTGGACGAGCTCGTCCTGCGACCACGCCATGTTGTCGCGGAGGTAGTCGAAGCCGAACTCGTTGTTCGTGCCGTACGTGATGTCGCAGGCGTACTGCTCGCGGCGCTGGGCCGGCGTCATGTTGGCCAGGATGCAGCCGACGGTCAGACCGAGGAACTTGTGCACCCGGCCCATGAGCTCGGAGTCGCGCTCGGCCAGGTAGTCGTTGACCGTGATCAGGTGCACGCCCTTGCCGGAGAGCGCGTTCAGGTACGCCGGGAGCGTGCCGACGAGGGTCTTGCCCTCACCGGTCTTCATCTCCGCGACATGGCCGAGGTGCAGGGCGGCGCCGCCCATCAGCTGGACGTCGTAGTGGCGCTGGCCGAGGACGCGCTTGGCGGCCTCGCGGACGGTCGCGAAGGCCTCGGGCATCAGGTCGTCGAGGCTCTCGCCGTCGGCGTACCGCTGCTTGTACTCCTCGGTGAGCGCCCGCAGGTCGGCGTCGGAGAGGTTGACGAAGTCCTCTTCGATGGAGTTGACCTGGTCCGCGATGCGGTGCAGTTTGCGCAGGATCTTGCCTTCGCCTGCACGCATGAGCTTGTTGAAGACGGACACTGAGGCTGGTCTCCTTGCCGGTCGGGCCTGGCACTGGGTCTTGTGATGGACGCGAGCGCGGGCACGGCAGGTGGTCCCCACCGCAACGGCCATCGTAAGCGAGACAGCCCTTGCGCAGGGAGGCCCGCAGTACCGGAGCCGTACGTCCGCCCGTATGGAGAACGCACGAGGTGGGCGGAAGGTGCCGCACCATCCGAAAAGTGTTCGCTTCCGGTCGGCGGGGTCAGCACAATCCCGGCATGGATCCCATCATCCTCACCACCGACCGCCTGCGGCTGCGGAGCTTCGTCCCCGAGGACGTCGACCGGGTGTACGCCCTCTGCCAGGACCCCGGCATCCGCCGCTGGACGACCGTCCCCGACCCCTACCGGCGTGAGGATGCCGAATTCTTCACGCAGCGGCTGGTCCCGGACGGCTGGCGGGAGGACACCGAGTACACCTTCGCCGCCGAACCCGTGGAGGGCGGCCCGCTGATCGCCGCGGCCAGTCTGATGAGCCGCGGGCAGGGCGTCTGGGAGGTCGGCTACTGGCTGGCGAAGGAGCAGCGCGGCTCCGGCCACATGACGGAGATCGTCCGCGCGCTCGCCCACTGGGCCTTCACCGGCCTCGGCTGCACCCGGCTGATCTGGCGCGCCGAGGTCGGCAACGCCGGCTCGCGCGCGGTGGCCGAACGGGTCGGCTTCGTCGTCGAGGGCGTGCAGCGCGCCGGGCTCCCCAACAAGGGCACGCTCCGGGACGCCTGGATCGCCTCCCTGCTGCCCTCCGACTTCGGCCTGCCGAGCCCCCTGCCGTACCTCCCCGCCCCCGCCGGGGAGGGGCCTGTCAGTACCGGGGCCTAGGGTGCGGTCCATGACGACTGCGCCGCGCCCCGCCGCCGAACTGTCCGCCGACGAAGCCCGCAGGATCGCCCTGCGCGCCCAGGGCTTCCTGGGCGCCCCCGACCGCGCGGCGGGCGTGCGCGGGTCCTCCGGTCGCTCGGCCAGGTCCAGCTGGACACCATCTCGGTCCTGGCCCGCTCGCACGAGCTCATCCCGTACGCGCGCCTGGGCGCGGTGGGCCGCCGACGGTGGAGAAGGCGTACTGGTCAGAGGCGCACGCCTTCGAGTACTGGTCGCACGCCGCCTGCGTCCTGCCCGTCGAGGAGTGGCCGCACTTCGCCTTCCGCCGCCGCGCCTACCGCGACCGCCCGCACTGGCCCCACGAGCTGTCGGCCGGGGCGTACGACAAGGTGATCGACCAGCTGCGGGACCAGGGCCCGCTGACGGCGACCGAGCTGGGCGGCGCGAAGAACAAGGGCGAGTGGTGGGACTGGTCCGACAGCAAGATCGCCGTCGAGCGGGCGCTGATGTACGGCGAGGTCGTCGTCACGGAGCGGCGCGGCTGGAAGCGGGTGTACGACCTGGCCGAGCGGGCGATCCCGCGGGAGCTGCTCCACGACGACCTGGACGACACCGAGTGCGTGCGGCGCCTGGTGCGGCAGGCGGGCGAGGCGCTCGGCGTGGGCACGCGCACGGACATCGCGGACTACCACCGGATCAAGGCGGAGCAGTTCGACGCGGTGGTGGAGGCCTCGGGTCTGGTGCCGGTGACGGTGGCGGGCTGGGGGAAGCCCGCCTGGGCGGACCCGGCGGCCCTGGCGACGGAGCCGCGCGGCCGGCACCGCACGACGCTGCTCTCGCCCTTCGACTCCCTGATCTGGGAGCGGCCCCGCACGGAGCGGATCTTCGGCTTCACCCACCGCCTGGAGGCGTACGTCCCGAAGCAGAAGCGGATCCACGGCTACTTCGCGATGCCGGTCCTCGCCGGCGGCCGTCTGGTGGGCCGGGTGGACCCGGCACGCGAGGGCACCACGCTGGTCGCCAAGCAGGTCTCCCTGGACGGACCCAAGGCCGTACCGGCGGTGGCGAAGGCCCTGCGCGAGGCCGCCGCCTGGGTGGGCTGCGACGCGGTGACGGTGGAGCGCCTGGACCCCCCGGGGCTGCTCCCCGACCTGCTCAAGGCCCTCGCCTGAGGGTCAGCGGCGGGGCCTCAGCGGATCTCCAGGATCTTCTCGCGCATCGCGTAGACCACGGCCTCCATCCGCGAGTGCAGCTGCAGCTTCTCCAGGATGTTCCGGACGTGGTTCTTGACGGTGTTCTCGGAGATGAACAGTTCCTTGGCGATGTCCCGGTTGTTCATCCCGGTCGCGACGAGCTTGAGGACCTCCAGCTCGCGGTCGGTCAGCCGGGGCGCGGGCACGAGCCGGCGCTCGTCGGTGCGCTGGATCATCGACTTGAACTCGGTGAGCAGCTTCGACGCCATCGAGGGGCTGATCTGCGACTGCCCGTCCGCGACCGCGCGGATCGCGGTGGCGACCTCGTCGGTGGAGATCTCCTTGAGGAGGTAGCCGGTGGCCCCCGCCTTGATCGCGTCGTAGAGGTCGGCCTCCTCGTCGCTGATCGTCAGCATGATGATCTTCGCGCTGGGGGCCACCTCCTTGATGGAGGTGCACGCCTCGATGCCGCCGCGCCGGGGCATGCGCACGTCCATCAGGACGATGTCGGGCAGCAGGTCGGCGGCCTTGTCGACGGCCTCGGCGCCGTCACCGGCCTCGCCGACGACCTGGATGTCCTCCTCCTGGGCGAGGACGATCTCCAGTCCCCGGCGGAAGAGGGCGTGGTCGTCCACGACGAGGACCCGGATCGGCTCCTTGCGGAATGCGCCGCCGTCCGATTCCGATTCCGATCCCTCCGGGACCGCACCACCGTGCTCGCGCCCGCTGAGCACCGGCCCGAAGCTGTCCGCCATCGTTCCTCCCCCTGAAGGCCGTGGCCTGAATTCGTTTCCGGTCCTCCAACCCGTACGCGCTCGGCACCGGTTGGCGTGCACGCCATGATTTCATGCCCCGGCGGCGACGGGGTGTTCCGCGGACGCACGGGGTGCCCCTGGGGCGCGCGATGCGCTCCAGGGGCACCCGGAGGGACTCCTAGGTTCCGGCAGGTTCCGGAGGCGGTGCGGGTCGGCGGTCAGCCGCCGAGCGCACCGCCGGCGCCGCCGCCCTCGGCGAGCGGGTCGCTCTCCAGGTGGATGACGCCGTAGTCGTAGGCGTGTCGCCGGTAGACGACGCTCGGCTGCTTGGTGTCGGAGTCGACGAACAGGTAGAAGTCGTGCCCGACCAGCTCCATCTCGTAGAGCGCCTGATCGAGCGTCATCGGTGCGGCCCGGTGGGTCTTCTCGCGGACCACGAGCGGCCCCTCGCCCTGGACCTCGATGGAACCCATCATCGTGGTGGGCACCTTGTCGGTCTCGTCGACGGCCAGTTGGCCGTCCCCGTTGAGCTTGGCGGCGCCGGGCACCACGTCCCCCACCTCCGCCGCGGACAACCGGCCGTTGCCACGGCGGGTGTACCGCTTGTCGTGCTGCTTGCGCAGTCGCGCCTCGAGCTTGCCGTGGGCGAGGTCGAGCGCTGCGTACGGGTCGCCTGCCGCAGCTTCCGCCCGGATCACCGGGCCTCGGGAATGGACGGTGATCTCCACGCGGTCGGACCGGTCGGCCTGCCGCGGGTTGGTCTCCTTGGACACCTCGACGTCGAGGCTGATCACCTTGCCGTCGAGCTTCTGGATCTTCTCCAGGTTCAGCTTCTCGGCCACGTGCTTGCGGAACCGCTCGGGCACCTCGGTCTTGCGGCCCTTGACGACGATGTCCACGCAGAACTCCGTTCCCGGATCGCCCTGATCGGCTCCTTGGCCGCAGGGCATCTCCCTTTGCACCAGCTCCGGTGGTCACCGGAGCTCGGACTTGGCGACTCGCCCTCCTCCTCCCCAGTCGACAAGATCTCCACCCCATCGACAAGAGGTTAATTCGCCCTGAACTCCTGTCCTGTAGGCGCAACCATGTATTCGGCGAGGTGATGGCATTCGCCATTCCTCACAACCGAACATAGCCCCTTCGGACGGGTGTCGGCACCCGCTACCGCGACATACCTCCGTACGGGTGCTTTCACCTCTCACCACCTGCAACGATCCAAGTTTCCAGTGAGTTCCGGTTTATTTCGAACGAAGCGGGAGAGGATGCGATCACAGCCGCCGCCCGCTGTTCGATTTCGTGCTGCGCCGAACCGGCCGGTAAGCCGTGCGGTATTCCAGGAATGAACGGAAGGTGTACGGCTCCGAGGGCGCGCGCCGCCTCCGCGAGCGAGGCGCCCGTGGTCATCAGGTCGTCCACGAGGATCACCCGTCCCGCCGTCAGCAGCCGCGCGCCGCCCGGCACGACCTCCAGCGCCCCGGCCAGGTTCGCGCGCCGCCCGCGCGCCCCGAGCCCCGACTGATCGGCCACGTACCGCCGCTGCCGCAGCACGGGCACCACCCGCGCCGGCCTTCCGGCCCTCCGCAGCCGGGCCGCCGCCGCCAGCGCGATCCGCCGCGTCGGATCATGGCCACGCGCCCGCACGGACCGCCGCGAGGACGGCACCGGTACGAGGCAGCGGCCCGCCCGCCGCGCCCGTCCCGGGCCCCGCAGCGGCCTCCACGGCCCCGCGAGAGCCCCGCCCAGGGGCCCGGCGAGCGCGAGCGCCCCGCGCTCCTTGTGGGCGAGGAGCACTTCCCGTACGGCGTCGGCATAGGGCGCGGCGGCATGGACGACGGGCAGTCCGACGGGCTCGGGCGCCGGCCGCACCCTGCGCGGCCCCGTCCCGGCGAGCGCTCCGGCACAGGCCGGGCACAGCTCCGTCCGCGGTCTGCCGCACCCTCCGCAGGCGACCGGCAGCACCAGCCCGGCGATCTCGCGCCACCACCCCCGCATGGCTCCACTGTGCGCCTCCGACGGCCACCCGGCCACCCCTGTGGAAAACCCCTGGGGACCGCCGAAGTACGTCAGGTGCACCCCTCGGCGGGGCGTCCGGGCTCCGGGGACGCCACCCGCGTCGCGTCCCTGCGGGTCTCCGCCGGACGGGCCCTACCCCGGATAGACCGGCGAGGACCCCTTCCGGGCCATCGGCTGCCAGTTCGTGCCCGGGGCCAGCCGGACGATGCCGTCGTCGCCGGAGTTGGCCACGACGGGCGCGTCGTCGGTGTGGGGCGCGGCCACCGAGGTGACCCCGTTCAGGCCGGGGAGCACCGAGGTCGTCGAGGTCGAGCCGTCGGTCTGGAGGTAGCGGATCTGCTGGACGCCGCCGGCCTCCTTGCCGACCACGACGAGCCGGCTCGGTCCCGCCCAGGAGACGGCCGTGACCGATTCCATCCGGGCCGCCGCGGGCTGGAGGTCGAGGACGGAGACGGTCTGTTCCTCGTCCGTCGTCTGCCGCTGGACGCGGCCGATCTGGAGGGTGGTGCGCTCGCCCCGCTTGACCACGAGGGCGATCCGCACGCCGTCGGCGGAGACCCGCAGGGACTCGATGCGGGTGTCGTCCCCCAGCCAGGGCGTGCGGACCTTGACGGGGTGGCCGGTGCCGCCGGGCACCATCCACAGCTGGGGTGCGTTCGGGTCGCGGTCGGCGACCCAGAGGTCGCCCCTGCCGTCCCAGCTGGGCGCGGACAGCCGGTCGGCGGGCCGGGCGGCCTTGCTGGTCAGGACCGCGGGCTGCGGGTCCTGCTCGGTGGTGATGGAGGAGACGAGCAGCTCACGGCCGGTCTGCCCGATCCCGGCGGCCCGGGTCTCGCCCCGGTCGACGGCCACGGAGCTGAGCGGCACGGTGCCCTTGCCGAACGGTCCGGGCACCTCCAGGGGCGCGCTGGCCTCCTTGCCGCCGACCAGGAGCATCATCAGCTTGCCGTGCTCGTCGACGAAGTACGGGTGCTCCTCGCGGCCGGTGTCCCGCACCGCCGCGAACTCGGCCGCCTGCCCCGGCCCAGCCGGCACAGGGACTGCCCGCCCGACCCGAGGAGCTCGACCTGCTCGACGTTGACGGAGGTCAGGCCGCGCAGCGTGAACAGCAGCTGCGCCGCCATCCGCCGGCACGCCTCGCCGTCGGCCCGGTCCGCCTTGGCGTTGAGCGGGACCCGCAGCGTGGACTGGTCGTCCGTGGCCAGGGTGGTGACGCCGCTCTTCAGCTCCGTACCGGAGGGGAACTGCGAGTCGACGGCCGGCTTCAGCCAGTTCGTCGGGCCTTCGAGGAGCGCCTTGACCGTCTGCGTCACCGGATCCATGCGGGTGACGGGGTCCTGCCGCTGCCGGATGTAGACGGGGTCGGCGACGACCCAGTTCTCCCCGGAGGCGAAGTAGTACTTGTTGACCGACCGGTAGTTGCGGAGGAAGTCGGCCTCGCCCAGCAGCAGGCCGGGCGGGAGGCTGTCGATGCGCCACTCCCTGCCCTTGCCGTTCGCCGAGGGCTGCTGCACGACGTGGATCGACTGCAGGTACTCGGCGGGGCTGACCGGCTGGTAGGCGTGGCGGGCGTCCACGGTCGCGATCCTGCGGCCGGAGAGCGGGTAGGCGCGGCCCTGGTTCTCGGGGTCGGCGTTGCGGTCGGTCGGCTTGCGGTTGGGCGCCGTGGTGAGCACGGTGATGCTCTGCTCCGGCTTCCAGCTCTGCGCGGCCTTCTTCGTGAGGTACTTGCGGGCGGTGGAGAAGCCGGGGTCGTCGCTGGTCATGGCTTCGAGGAAGCCGTCGACGATCTCGTCCGGGTCGGCGTTCTCGCGGGGTGCGACGGCGTAGACCCGCACCTGCGAGTCGCCGTTGCCGGCCCCCTTCACCGGCGACACGTCTCCGCTGTCGGGCATCGTCGCGCACCCGGTCACCAGGAGCCCGCCGCAGGCGGCGAGGACCACCGCGCGTGTGCTCCGTCCCCGCCCCGCGTGCTCCGCTCGGGAGTCAGCGCCCACGTGTCCCGTCCTCCCGCTCCAGGTTTCCGTTCGCACCGGTCGTCGCCGTGCCCGCCCCGCCGTCGCCGTCCGTCGCCCCCGCGCCACGACCCGGGCGCCGCTGCCGGGCAGTGCCGTCGGGTCGACGGTCGCCCGCGGCGGCGTCGGCAGCCTCGGCGGTACGGGGAGCCCGGCCCGGTCCCCGGCGGCCTGCGGCGGCACCGCCGCGAGCCGGCCGGTCTCCTGGGCGCGCCCGGCGGCCGCCTGCTCGCGGTTGCGCCGCGAGTCCTCGGGCTCCAGCGGGATCGGGGAGCCCGCAGCGGCTCGTCCGCGGTGCGCGGCAGGGTGAGCCGGAACTGCGAACCGCCGCCGGGCTCGCCCCAGGCCTGGAGCCAGCCGCCGTGCAGCCGCGCGTCCTCGACGGCGATCGACAGGCCCAGGCCGGTGCCGCCGGTCGTACGCGCGCGTGCCGGGTCGGCGCGCCAGAAGCGGTTGAAGACCCGGGTGGCCTCGCCCGGCTTCAGGCCCACGCCGTAGTCCCGCACGGCGACGGCGACGGCCCGCCGGCGGCGGCGAGCTTCACGACCACGTCGCGGCCCTCGCCGTGCTCGACGGCGTTGACGACGAGGTTGCGCAGCACCCGCTCGACCCGGCGGGCGTCCGCCTCGGCCACCACGGGCTGCTGGTCGCCGACGACCACGATCCGGGTGCCCTTGCGCTCGGCGAGGGGTTCGGCGCCGCCGATGACCCGGCGCACGACCTGGCGCAGGTCTATCGGCTCGGCCTCCAGGGCGGCCGCGCCCGCGTCGAAGCGGCTGATCTCCAGGAGGTCGGAGAGCAGCGACTCGAAGCGGTCGAGCTGGTCGCCGAGGAGTTCGGCGGAGCGGGCGGTGATCGGGTCGAAGTCGATGCGGGCCTCGTGGATGACGTCGGCGGCCATCCGGACCGTGGTCAGCGGGGTGCGCAGCTCGTGCGAGACGTCGGAGACGAAGCGCCGCTGCAGCCGCGACAGCTCCTCCAGCTGCTGGATCTTCAGCTGGAGGTTGGAGGCCATCTTGTTGAAGGCCTCGCCGAGCCGGGCGATGTCGTCCTCGCCGGTGACCTTCATCCGTTCCTGGAGGCGCCCGGCGGAGAGCCGTTCGGCGATCCCGGCCGCCATCCGTACGGGCGTGACGACCTGGCGCACCATGAGCCAGGCGATGGCGCCGAGCAGGACGACGACGAAGAGTCCGGCGGTCGCCAGGGTGCCCTTGACCAGCGTGAGGGAGTCCTCCTCCTGGGCCAGCGGGAAGAGGTAGTACAGCTCGTACTGGTCGCCGTCGGCGTCGTTCAGCCGCTTGCCGATCACCAGGCCCGGTTCGGACGCCTTGCCGCTGGTGTAGTGGATGCGCGTGAACTTCTGGAAGGTGCCCGTGCCCTGGGCGACGAGGTGCCGCAGGTCCGCGGGGATGCTCGTGGCCGGGTCGACCTCGCCGGAGGCGCGGGCGCCGCGGCTCGCGGTGTCACCGGTGTCGAGGGAGAGCGCGACCACGTTGAACGCGCTCTGGCCGCCGCTGGCGAGCTGCTCGACCAGCGTGGAGCGCCAGTTCACGGAGGCGCCGGTGCGTCCGCCGTCCTGCTGTCCGGGCGCCGAGGGGTGGTCGCCGCCCGGTCCTGGGCGGCGGAGAACCCTCCGGCGGCCTGGCTCTGGGCGGCCCTCTCCTTGGCTTCGAGCAGGCCGTTGCGGACCTGCCCGATGACGACGATGCCGAGCAGCAGCACCACTCCGAGGGACATGAGCAGGGTGCCCGCGACGATCCGCAGCTGGATGTTCCGCCGCCACAGCCGCACGACGGGCAGCAGCGGCCGGCGGACCCAGCGCGCGAAGAGCCGCAGGACCGCCCTGCTGCGGAGCAGACGGCCGAATCGCGAGCCCCCGCCCCGGTCCGGCAGTCCGCCCCGTACGGACTCCCGGATCCCCGGGCTTCGGAGCAGCGCTGCCCGCACTCATGTCAGCTCGGTCCCGCCTTGTAACCGACGCCGCGGACGGTCACCACGATCTCCGGGCGCTCGGGGTCCTTCTCGACCTTCGAGCGCAGCCGCTGGACGTGCACGTTCACCAGCCGGGTGTCGGCGGCGTGCCGGTAGCCCCACACCTGCTCCAGGAGCACCTCACGCGTGAACACCTGCCACGGCTTGCGCGCGAGCGCGACCAGCAGGTCGAACTCCAGCGGCGTCAGCGCGATCGACTGGCCGTCCCGCTTCACCGAGTGCCCGGCCACGTCGATGACCAGGTCCCCGATCGTGAGCTGCTCGGGAGCCGGCTCCTCGGACCTCCGCAGCCGCGCCCTGATCCGGGCGACGAGCTCCTTCGGCTTGAACGGCTTCACGATGTAGTCGTCGGCACCGGACTCCAGGCCCACGACCACGTCCACGGTGTCGCTCTTGGCCGTGAGCATCACGATCGGCACCCCGGACTCCGCCCGGATGAGCCGGCACACCTCGATGCCGTCCCTCCCGGGCAGCATCAGGTCCAGCAGCACCAGATCCGGCTTGGCCTCTCTGAAGGCGGCCAGCGCCTTGTCTCCGTCCGCGACGAACGACGGCTCGAACCCTTCACCCCGCAGCACGATGCCGAGCATCTCGGCCAGTGCGGTGTCGTCGTCGACGACAAGAACGCGTCCCTTCATATCGACATCATCCCATTTCCGTATCAGTCCTAAGGCGGCTGGTGAGATACCTCACTGACCTGCGGCGACGTCCTTGATCAACCGTCTGTGACTGCCCGTGTTCATGGGTGTTGATGTCAGTCATGGATGTCACCCCCGTGTCCCCCGTGGTCGCGCAGAACCGTACCGCGCACCACCTCCCCAGCCCATGCCAAGACCCGCCCTCTTCACCCCACCGCCCCGACGAGCCCGAGCGGCACGGGTCGAACGGATCCGCCGTACGGCGACCGCGCTCGTAGGTACCGGCCCGTGAGCGTCAGCGGATCAGGTTCGGGACGGGGCAGCGCTCCAGCGGTTCGTCCTGACGGTCGCCCCAGTGCCACCAGAGCACCCGCTCCGGACAACGCCACAGGGAGCGACAGACTCGCTTCCCGCCCTCCTCGCGCAGACAGAGGACGTATCCCTTCCACTCCATGGGGCGCTCGCACTCGGGGCAGTGGAGGGGCCAGTCGGTCATGGTGCGCAACCTGTCTCGGGCGTTGTCAGTGGTCGGCTATAGCGTCGTGGCCGAGGTTGAGCCGGTTCGATGTTCCTTCGGGGAACACGGCGGCCAAGGGGGGTGGCACGGTAGGGGTCCCCTGAGCTTTCACGCTTCGGGACCCTCAGCTCGGACCCCACCCCCCTCACCTTCCTCCCTGCGGCCCGCCCCACACAGGACCGCGAACGTACCGGTGACGGATGTCACAGCCCTCTCGTCGGCGGAACCTCGCTGGTGAGGGGGCCGTTTTCATGAGGCGCTGCGGCAGCGGCACATCAGCCGGTCGGCACCTGTCGTGACCTGCCCCCAGGGGCCTCGTCGGGGATCCGCGCAGGGTGCCGTCGGCCGGTCGCGCAGGGAAGGTCCGGACAAAGGTACGAAGGAGATTCGGGCTCAGGCCCATGGGCGGGCCCCGCGTGGCACGATGGCACCCGGCCCGCCGCCGTGTCAGGTGTCGGCCGCCGTGACCGAGCCGGTTCGCCGATCCGGCACCGCGACCATTCATCCGAGGTGGACGACCGTGAACGACACTCCGGGCTGGACCTCGCCCGGATCCGCCCCTCCGACGGCCAGGACGGCTCGGGGCCTCCGCGCCCCGGCGCGGCCGACGCGAACGGCTCCGCCGCCCAGTGGTCCAGGACCAGCCGCCCGCCGGCCAGTGGTCCCCGCCCACCGACCGGACCCAGGCCCCGGCCCCGGCCCGAACTGGGGACCCCGTCGCCGAACGCCCACTGGGGCAGGCCTCCGGCCGCCCGGCCCGGAGTGATCCCGCTGCGCCCGCTGGGCATGGGCGAGATCCTCGACGGCGCGGTGAAGACCCTCCGCTCCTACTGGCGCACGGTCCTCGCCATCTCGGTCACGGTCGCGGTGATCTCCCAGATCTGCAACATCCTGGCCCAGCGGTACCTCGTGCCGGCGGCCCCGGAGGTCAATCCGGACGCCACGCCCGCCGAGCAGCTGGAACAGGCCGTGGACTCGATGCAGTCCTCCCTCGTCGGCATGGGCCCGACCCTCCTCGTGACGATCATGGCCTCGCTCGTGAGCGCCGCCCTGCTGACCGTCGTCATCAGCCGCGCGGTCCTCGGCCGCCCGGTCTCGCTGGGCTCCGCCTGGCAGGAGGCCCGCCCGCGCCTGCTCAGACTGCTCGGCCTGACCCTGCTGATCGCGGCGGCGGCCGTCGCCATCGTGACCGTCGGCCTGCTCCCCGGGCTCCTGATCGGCGGCGGCGCGGGCGTGGCCCTCACCCTGATCGGCAGCCTCGGCGCGGGCGTGACGGTCGTCTGGCTGCTGATCCGCTTCAGCCTCTCCTCCCCGCCCTGATGCTGGAGCGCCAGGGCGTCATCCAGTCGCTGAAGCGCTCGGCGAAGCTGGTGCGGGGCTCGTGGTGGCGGGTCTTCGGCATCACCGTGCTGACCCAGCTGCTGATCTTCCTCTTCGCCATGATCATCGCAATCCCGTTCACCATCATCGGCTTCCTGGTCGACAGCGACGGCTTCTCCGGCCTCCTCTCCGGCACGTCCACCACCTTCGGCTGGCCGTTCCTGATCGTCACGGGCATCGGCGGCGTGATCACCAGCGCGATCACCTACCCGATCTCGGCGGCGTGACCGTCCTCCTCTACGTGGACCAGCGCATCCGCCGCGAAGCCCTGGACCTCGAACTGGCACGAGCCGCGGGACTCCCCGGCTACGGCCCCACCCCGGGCACCGACACCGTCGGCGGCTGATGCGGTGACGGTCACGGGGGGAACGGCCGCGGCACTCGCACGACTGCGCGCCGACGGCGACGTACCGGTGGACATCTCCCGCATCCCCGCCCGCGAGGCGGCGGAGCGGGAGCTGTCCGATCCCCGGTACCACGAGAACGACCCGAACCTCCTCCAACGCGGCCTCGACCGCTTCTGGGAGTGGCTCGACGACCTCTTCGGCACCGCCTCGGGGTCACCCGGGCGGCGTCCTCAGGCTCGTCGTCATCGTCCTGGCCGTGGCCGCCCTCGCCGCCGCCCTCTGGTGGCGCCTCGGCACCCCACCGGTCGCCCGGCACCACCGGCGACTCCCTCTTCGCGGACGGCCCCGCACCGCCCGCGACCACCGCACGGCCGCCGCCCGCCACGCCTCCGCCGGCCGCTGGAACGAGGCCGTCCAGGAACGGATGCGGGCCATCGTCCGCTCCCTCGAAGAACGCACCCTCCTCGAACCCCGCCCCGGCCGCACCGCCGACGAGGCCGCCGCCGAAGCCGGCCGCTCCTCCCTCCCACGCGGACGCCCTGCGCCTCGCGGCCCGCGCCTTCGACGACGTCACATACGGCGGCCGCACCGCCGACGAACCGGCGTACCGCCGCGTCGAGGAACTGGACACCGCCCTGGAGCGGACCCGCCCCACCCTCGACACCGCCTCCACGGGGACGCCCGCATGAGCCGCCCGGCCACCGGCACCACCTCGACCGCCCTCACCGCCCGCCAGGTGTGGACCCGCGCCCGGGCGCGGCCCTCCTCCTCGCCCTGGTCCTGATCGGCGGCCTCGTCCTCGCGACGGTCCGGTCCGCCGGCGCCCACGACGCCCTCGACCCGCGCTCCGCCGACCCGCACGGCAGCCGCGCCGTCGCCGAACTCCTCAAGGCCCGCGGTGTCACCGTCACCCTCGCCACCACCCTCGCCGAGGCCACCGCGGCCACGGACACCGGAACGACCCTCCTGGTCACCACCCCCGACCTCCTGACGGACACCCAGCGGTCCACGCTCCACAGGGCCATGGAGAACGCCGCCGGCCGCACGGTCCTCATCGGCGCCGGCCACGCCTCCCTCGACGTCCTGGCCCCGGGCGTCACCAGCGCTCCCAGCACCCCGGTGAGGGAACGCGCCCCCGCCTGCACCCTGGGGGCCGCCACCCGTGCCGGCAGCGTCGACCTCGGCGGCGAACGCTACGAGACCTCCCCCGGCAGCACCGCCGAAGCCTGCTACGACTCCGACGGCCTGCCGACCCTGGTCCGCCTCCCCGCCTCCGGCACCACCGGTGACACCGTCCTCCTCGGCTCGCCCGACATCCTCTACAACTCCCGCCTCGACCAGCTGGGCAACGCCTCGCTGGCCCTGCAACTCCTCGGCTCCCGGCCCCATCTCGTCTGGTACCTCCCCTCCCTCTCCGACACCGCCGACGCCCCCGCCGGCGACACCACGGGCAACTTCCTCGCCCTCATCCCTCCGGCTGGCTGTGGGGCGCCCTCCAGCTCGCCCTCGCGGCCCTGCTCGCCGCCCTCTGGCGCGGCCGCCGCCTCGGCCCCCTGGTCACCGAGCGCCTCCCCGTCGCCCTCCGCGCCTCCGAGGCCACCGAGGGCCGCGCCCGCCTCTACCGCAAGGCGAACGCCCGCGACCGCGCCGCCTCCGTCCTGCGCACCGCGACCCGCACCCGGATCGCCCCGCTGCTCGGCGTCCCCGTCCAGGACGCCCACTCCCCCGACCGCCTCCTCCCCGCACTCTCCGCGCGTCTCCCCGAGACCACCGCGGACCCCAGGAACCTCCTCTTCGGCCCGGCTCCCGCCGACGACGCCACCCTCATCCGCCTGGCGGACCAACTCGACGCCCTCGAAAGAGAGGTACGCACCTCATGAGCGCCCCGACCCCCGAGACCGTCACGGAATCGGACAGCGCCCGCGCCTCCCTGGAGGCCCTGCGCACCGAGATCGCGAAGGCCGTGGTCGGCCAGGACCCCGCCGTCACCGGTCTCGTCGTCGCCCTGCTCTGCCGGGGACACGTCCTCCTCGAAGGCGTCCCCGGAGTCGCCAAGACCCTCCTGGTCCGCTCGCTGGCCGCCGCACTCGAACTCGACACCAAGCGCGTCCAGTTCACCCCCGACCTGATGCCGAGCGACGTCACCGGCTCCCTGGTCTACGACACCCGGACCTCCGAGTTCTCCTTCCAGCCCGGCCCGGTCTTCACCAACCTGCTGCTCGCGGACGAGATCAACCGCACGCCCCCGAAGACCCAGTCCTCCCTCCTGGAGGCGATGGAGGAGCGTCAGGTCACGGTCGACGGCGTCCCGCGCCTCCTCCCGGAGCCGTTCCTCGTCGCCGCGACCCAGAACCCCGTCGAGTACGAGGGCACCTATCCGCTCCCCGAAGCCCAACTGGACCGGTTCCTGCTCAAACTGACGGTCCCTCTGCCCTCACGCGCCGACGAGATCCATGTCCTCACCCGTCACGCCGAGGGCTTCGACCCGCGCGACCTGAAGGCCGCGGGCGTCCGTCCCGTCGCCGGTCCCGCCGAGCTCGAAGCGGCCCGGACCGCCGTCGCCAAGGTCTCGGTCTCCGCCGAGATCGCCGGCTATGTCGTCGATATCTGTCGTGCCACGCGTGAATCCCCCTCGCTCACGCTCGGGGTCTCCCCCCGAGGCGCCACCGCCCTGCTGTCCACCGCCCGCGCCTGGGCCTGGCTCACTGGCCGGGACTACGTCACCCCGGACGATGTGAAGGCCCTCGCTCTCCCCACCCTGCGTCATCGCATCCACCTGCGGCCCGAGGCCGAGATGGAAGGGGTCACCCCCGACTCCGTCATCAACTCGATCCTCGCCCACGTCCCCGTACCCCGCTGAGAACGGCGCCCCATGGCCCTCACCGGACGAACCGCGCTGCTCGCCGCCCTCGGATCGCTCCCCGTCGGCATCCTCGCCCCCAGCTGGGCGGGGATGCTGGCGGTGAACGCGCCCCTCTCCCTCGCAATTCTGTGCGACTACGCCTTGGCGGCGCCAGTACGAACGCTCCAATTCACCCGAAGTGGTGATACATCCGTTCGACTCGGTGACGCGGCGGAGGTTCAGCTCACCGTCACGAACCCGTCCGGCCGCCGCCTGCGCGCCCAGCTCCGCGACGCCTGGCCGCCCAGCAGCTGGCTCCCCGGCACCGAACAGGCCTCCTCGCGCCACCGGTTGACCGTCCCGGCCGGCGAGCGCCGCCGTCTGACGACGCGCCTGCGGCCGACCCGCCGCGGCGACCGCAGCGCCGCACGGATCACGGTCCGCTCGTTCGGCCCCTCGGCCTCGCGGCCCGCCAGGGCCACCACGAGGTCCCCTGGACCGTCCGCGTCCTGCCGCCCTTCACCAGCCGCAAGCACCTGCCGTCGCGCCTGGCCCGGCTCCGCGAGCTCGACGGCCGCACCAGCGTGCTCACCCGCGGCGAGGGCACGGAGTTCGACAGCCTCCGCGAGTACGTCCCCGGCGACGACACCCGCTCGATCGACTGGCGGGCCACGGCCCGCCAGCGCACCGTCGCGGTCCGCACCTGGCGTCCCGAGCGCGACCGCCACATCCTGATCGTCCTCGACACCGGCCGCACCTCGGCGGGCCGCGTCGGCGACGTGCCCCGCCTGGACGCCTCCATGGACGCGGCCCTCCTCCTCACCGCGCTCGCCTCCCGCGCCGGTGACCGCGTGGACCTCCTGGCCTACGACCGCCGCCTCCGCGCACAGGTCCAGGGCCGTTCCGCCGGCGACGTCCTGCCGGCCGTGGTCAACGCCCTCGCCCCGCTGGAACCCGAGCTGGTCGAGACCGACGCCCGCGGCCTGGCCGCGACCGCTCTCGCACGCGCCCCCGCCGCTCGCTGATCGTCCTCCTGACCGGCCTCGACGCCGCCCCGATCGAGGAGGGCCTCCTCCGGTCCTCCCACAGCTCGCCCAGCGCCACACGGTCCTGGTGGCCTCCGTCGCCGACCCCACGTCAGCCGCATGGCCGAGGCCCGCGGCACGATCGAGGGCGTCTACGAGGCAGCCGCCGCCACCCAGACCCAGTCCCAGCGCGCCCGCACCGCCGACCAGCTCCAGCGCCACGGCGTCACGGTCGTCGACGCCACCCCCGACACCCTCGCCCCCGCCCTGGCAGACGCCTACCTCGCCCTCAAGGCGGCCGGCCGCCTCTGAGCGCCGTCGGCCGCTCTCCGAAAGGAGATCCTGGCCGTAAACGCAGAAAAGCCCCGCACCAGATGGTGCGGGGCTTTCCCACAATGATTGTTCGGCGGCGTCCTACTCTCCCACAGGGTCCCCCCTGCAGTACCATCGGCGCTGAAAGGCTTAGCTTCCGGGTTCGGAATGTAACCGGGCGTTTCCCTAACGCTATGACCACCGAAACTCTATGAAGTTCACGAACCGCCGCACCACCCAAAGGGGGGCGTGTTCGTTGCTTCAGAACTAACACAGTGGACGCGAGCAACTGAGGACAAGCCCTCGGCCTATTAGTACCGGTCAGCTCCACCCATTACTGGGCTTCCACATCCGGCCTATCAACCCAGTCGTCTACTGGGAGCCTTACCCTCTCAAGGAGGTGGGAATACTCATCTCGAAGCAGGCTTCCCGCTTAGATGCTTTCAGCGGTTATCCCTCCCGAACGTAGCCAACCAGCCATGCCCTTGGCAGGACAACTGGCACACCAGAGGTTCGTCCGTCCCGGTCCTCTCGTACTAGGGACAGCCCTTCTCAATATTCCTACGCGCACAGCGGATAGGGACCGAACTGTCTCACGACGTTCTAAACCCAGCTCGCGTACCGCTTTAATGGGCGAACAGCCCAACCCTTGGGACCGACTCCAGCCCCAGGATGCGACGAGCCGACATCGAGGTGCCAAACCATCCCGTCGATATGGACTCTTGGGGAAGATCAGCCTGTTATCCCCGGGGTACCTTTTATCCGTTGAGCGACGGCGCTTCCACAAGCCACCGCCGGATCACTAGTCCCGACTTTCGTCCCTGCTCGACCCGTCGGTCTCACAGTCAAGCTCCCTTGTGCACTTACACTCAACACCTGATTGCCAACCAGGCTGAGGGAACCTTTGGGCGCCTCCGTTACCCTTTGGGAGGCAACCGCCCCAGTTAAACTACCCATCAGACACTGTCCCTGATCCGGATCACGGACCGAGGTTAGACATCCAGCACGACCAGAGTGGTATTTCAACGGCGACTCCACCATGACTGGCGTCACGGTTTCACAGTCTCCCACCTATCCTACACAAGCCGAACCGAACACCAATATCAAACTGTAGTAAAGGTCCCGGGGTCTTTCCGTCCTGCTGCGCGAAACGAGCATCTTTACTCGTAGTGCAATTTCACCGGGCCTATGGTTGAGACAGTCGAGAAGTCGTTACGCCATTCGTGCAGGTCGGAACTTACCCGACAAGGAATTTCGCTACCTTAGGATGGTTATAGTTACCACCGCCGTTTACTGGCGCTTAAGTTCTCAGCTTCGCCTGGTCCGAAAGTCAAGCTAACCGGTCCCCTTAACGTTCCAGCACCGGGCAGGCGTCAGTCCGTATACATCGCCTTACGGCTTCGCACGGACCTGTGTTTTTAGTAAACAGTCGCTTCTCGCTGGTCTCTGCGGCCACCCCCAGCTCAGAGTGCAAGACTCATCACCAGGCGTGGCCCCCCTTCTCCCGAAGTTACGGGGGCATTTTGCCGAGTTCCTTAACCATAGTTCACCCGAACGCCTCGGTATTCTCTACCTGACCACCTGAGTCGGTTTAGGGTACGGGCCGCCATGAAACTCGCTAGAGGCTTTTCTCGACAGCATAGGATCATCCACTTCACCACAATCGGCTCGGCATCAGGTCTCAGGCTATATGTGTGACGGATTTGCCTATCACACGCCCTACACGCTTACCCCGGGACAACCACCGCCCGGGCTGGACTACCTTCCTGCGTCACCCCATCGCTCACCTACTACAGACTTGGACCGCCGGCTCCACCACTCCCCTTTGTCCGAAGACTCCGGGGCGGCTTCACGGACTTAGCATCACCTGGTTCGACGTTGGGCGCTTCAAAGCGGGTACGGGAATATCAACCCGTTGTCCATCGACTACGCCTGTCGGCCTCGCCTTAGGTCCCGACTTACCCTGGGCAGATCAGCTTGACCCAGGAACCCTTAGTCAATCGGCGCACACGTTTCTCACGTGTGTATCGCTACTCATGCCTGCATTCTCACTCGTGAACCGTCCACAACTCGCTTCGCGGCTGCTTCACCCGGCACACGACGCTCCCCTACCCATCACAGTCCGGCGTTGGGGCTATGTACTGCAATGACACGACTTCGGCGGTACGCTTGAGCCCCGCTACATTGTCGGCGCGGAATCACTTGACCAGTGAGCTATTACGCACTCTTTCAAGGGTGGCTGCTTCTAAGCCAACCTCCTGGTTGTCTCTGCGACTCCACATCCTTTCCCACTTAGCGTACGCTTAGGGGCCTTAGTCGATGCTCTGGGCTGTTTCCCTCTCGACCATGGAGCTTATCCCCCACAGTCTCACTGCCGCGCTCTCACTTACCGGCATTCGGAGTTTGGCTAAGGTCAGTAACCCGGTAGGGCCCATCGCCTATCCAGTGCTCTACCTCCGGCAAGAAACACACGACGCTGCACCTAAATGCATTTCGGGAGAACCAGCTATCACGGAGTTTGATTGGCCTTTCACCCCTAACCACAGGTCATCCCCAGGTTTTCAACCCTGGTGGGTTCGGTCCTCCACGAAGTCTTACCTCCGCTTCAACCTGCCCATGGCTAGATCACTCCGCTTCGGGTCTTGAGCGTGCTACTAAAGGCGCCCTGTTCGGACTCGCTTTCGCTACGGCTTCCCCACACGGGTTAACCTCGCAACACACCGCAAACTCGCAGGCTCATTCTTCAAAAGGCACGCAGTCACGAGATACAGCAAGCTGTATCCGACGCTCCCACGGCTTGTAGGCACACGGTTTCAGGTACTATTTCACTCCGCTCCGCGGTACTTTTCACCATTCCCTCACGGTACTATCCGCTATCGGTCACCAGGGAATATTTGGAAGCTAGCGGGTGGTCCCGCCAGATTCACACGGATTTCTCGGGCCCCGTGCTGCCTGGGTGTCTCTCAGACGAGCCGTACAGATTTCAGCTACGGGGTCTTACCCTCTACGCCGGACCTTTCGCATGTCCTTCGCCTATCCATACGGTTTCTGACTCGTCCCGCCGCCGGCGGACGACGGAAGAGATCCCACAACCCCGCATGCGCAACCCCTGCCGGGTATCACACGCATACGGTTTGGCCTCATCCGGTTTCGCTCGCCACTACTCCCGGAATCACGGTTGTTTTCTCTTCCTGAGGGTACTGAGATGTTTCACTTCCCCTCGTTCCCTCCACATGCCCTATGTGTTCAGGCATGGGTGACAGCCCATGACGACTGCCGAGTTTCCCCATTCGGAAACCCCGGATCAAAGCCTGGTTGACGGCTCCCGGGGACTATCGTGGCCTCCCACGTCCTTCATCGGTTCCTGGTGCCAAGGCATCCACCGTGCGCCCTTAAAAACTTGGCCACAGATGCTCGCGTCCACTGTGTAGTTCTCAAACAACGACCAGCCACCCATCACCCTGCCGCACAAGGCAGCAAGTTCACTGGGGCCGGCATCCTCGAAGGCATGACCATGACGGCCGTACCCTCAGACACCCAACAACGTGCCAGGCACGATCCCTCGGATCGTTCTCACGTTCCACGCCGAAGCAGTACTGGTGAGAGATCCTCGTGATCGTGCCAACTAATCAACGTTCCACCCATGAGCTGACCGTGCAGAACGTTTGCCTGCAATCGGTGCTGTGCTCCTTAGAAGGAGGTGATCCAGCCGCACCTTCCGGTACGGCTACCTTGTTACGACTTCGTCCCAATCGCCAGTCCCACCTTCGACAGCTCCCTCCCACAAGGGGTTGGGCCACCGGCTTCGGGTGTTACCGACTTTCGTGACGTGACGGGCGGTGTGTACAAGGCCCGGGAACGTATTCACCGCAGCAATGCTGATCTGCGATTACTAGCAACTCCGACTTCATGGGGTCGAGTTGCAGACCCCAATCCGAACTGAGACCGGCTTTTTGAGATTCGCTCCGCCTCACGGCATCGCAGCTCTTTGTACCGGCCATTGTAGCACGTGTGCAGCCCAAGACATAAGGGGCATGATGACTTGACGTCGTCCCCACCTTCCTCCGAGTTGACCCCGGCGGTCTCCTGTGAGTCCCCATCACCCCGAAGGGCATGCTGGCAACACAGGACAAGGGTTGCGCTCGTTGCGGGACTTAACCCAACATCTCACGACACGAGCTGACGACAGCCATGCACCACCTGTATACCGACCACAAGGGGGGCACTATCTCTAATGCTTTCCGGTATATGTCAAGCCTTGGTAAGGTTCTTCGCGTTGCGTCGAATTAAGCCACATGCTCCGCTGCTTGTGCGGGCCCCCGTCAATTCCTTTGAGTTTTAGCCTTGCGGCCGTACTCCCCAGGCGGGGAACTTAATGCGTTAGCTGCGGCACCGACGACGTGGAATGTCGCCAACACCTAGTTCCCAACGTTTACGGCGTGGACTACCAGGGTATCTAATCCTGTTCGCTCCCCACGCTTTCGCTCCTCAGCGTCAGTAATGGCCCAGAGATCCGCCTTCGCCACCGGTGTTCCTCCTGATATCTGCGCATTTCACCGCTACACCAGGAATTCCGATCTCCCCTACCACACTCTAGCCTGCCCGTATCGGATGCAGACCCGGGGTTAAGCCCCGGGCTTTCACACCCGACGTGACAAGCCGCCTACGAGCTCTTTACGCCCAATAATTCCGGACAACGCTTGCGCCCTACGTATTACCGCGGCTGCTGGCACGTAGTTAGCCGGCGCTTCTTCTGCAGGTACCGTCACTTTCGCTTCTTCCCTGCTGAAAGAGGTTTACAACCCGAAGGCCGTCATCCCTCACGCGGCGTCGCTGCATCAGGCTTTCGCCCATTGTGCAATATTCCCCACTGCTGCCTCCCGTAGGAGTCTGGGCCGTGTCTCAGTCCCAGTGTGGCCGGTCGCCCTCTCAGGCCGGCTACCCGTCGTCGCCTTGGTGGGCCGTTACCCCACCAACAAGCTGATAGGCCGCGGGCTCATCCTTCACCGCCGGAGCTTTCCACCCGCCAAGATGCCTCGGCAGGTCGTATCCGGTATTAGACCCCGTTTCCAGGGCTTGTCCCAGAGTGAAGGGCAGATTGCCCACGTGTTACTCACCCGTTCGCCACTAATCCACCCCGAAGGGCTTCATCGTTCGACTTGCATGTGTTAAGCACGCCGCCAGCGTTCGTCCTGAGCCAGGATCAAACTCTCCGTGAATGTTTACCCGTAATCGGGTGACACTCGCGTTGAGCGGGACGGTCACGCCGGAATATGGCAGACCGTCCACAGCGTCCTCGCTGTAGTGTTGCCACCCCAAAAATGGAGTGGACTTTTTCAAAGGAACCTCGGCCATCCGTAACCGGATGGACGGGGTATCAACTAATCTGGCGTTGATTTTTGGCACGCTGTTGAGTTCTCAAGGTGCGGACGCTTCCTTCGTTCCCGTTTCCGGGCCCTCCGGGCGCTTCCTTCGTTTCCGACTCTATCAGATCTTTCCGATCCGATTTCCTCGGTGCTTTCCGGTCCCCTTCGCTTTCGCTCCGGGCCCTTCCGGCTGTTTCGACTTTATCAGATTCATTTCGGCCGACCTAATCGGTGGCTTTCGTGATTCGAATAAGAATCGGGGTGACTCCGTGGAATTGGAATCCCTGCCGGAGTGAGTGAGACTCTACCCGGCTGCTGCCGAACTGTCCAGTTCCAGGCAACCGTTTGAATCTACCTCCTCGCGTCCGCCGTGTCAACGGGTTTCGCGAGCACCGGAGGAGACTAGCAGCTCAGCGGGGCCCGACGCACATCAGGCCGCCGTGGGGAGGGTGGCGCTGCGGTCGGGTTCCTCCAGGTCGCCGGTGTCGCCGGCTCGGGCGGCGCGGCCGCCGAGGACGTACACGTACGTGAGGAAGGCCAGCTCGGCGGTGATGCCGATGCCGATGCGGGCCCAGGTGGGGAGGCCCGAGGGGGTGATGAAGCCTTCGAGGAGGCCCGAGACGAAGAGGACCAGGGCCAGGCCGATCGCCATGCCGACGGCTGCGCGGCCCTGTTCCGCCAGGGCGGCGCGGCGGGTCCTGGGGCCCGGGTCGATGACGGTCCAGCCGAGGCGGAGGCCCGTACCGGCGGCCACGAAGACGGCGGTCAGTTCGAGGAGGCCGTGCGGGAGGATCAGGCCGAGGAAGACGTCGAGGCGGCCGGCGGAGGACATCAGGCCGATGCCGACGCCCAGGTTCAGCATGTTCATGAAGAGGATCCAGAGGACCGGGATCCCGAGGAAGGCGCCGAGAACCAGGCACATGGCCGCGGCCTGTGCGTTGTTCGTCCAGACCTGGGCGGCGAACGAGGCCGCCGGGTGGCTGGAGTAGTACGTCTCGTACTGGCCGCCGGGGCGGGTCATCTCGCGGAGGTCGGTGGAGGCGCCGAGTGACGCCTGGACCTCCGGGTGCGTGCCGATCCACCAGCCGATGAGGACCGCCAGCAGGGTGGAGAGGACGGCCGTGGGGACCCACCAGTGGCGGGAGCGGTAGACCGCGGCGGGGAAACCGGCCGTGAGGAAGCGGACCGCGTCGCGCCAGGAGGAGCGGCGGGTGCCGGTGACGGCGGCGCGGGCGCGGGCCACGAGCTGGGTGAGCCGGGCCGTGAGGAGCGGGTCCGGGGTGCTCGACTGGACGATCGACAGATGGGTGGCCGTGCGCTGGTACAGCGCGACGAGTTCGTCGGCCTCGGCGCCGGTGAGCTTGCGGCCCCGGCCCAGGAGGTGGTCGAGGCGTTCCCACTCGGCGCGGTGGGCGGTCACGTAGACGTCGAGGTCCATGATCGGCTGCTGCTCCAGGCACTGGCGGCGGACGGTTCCGTACTACTGCGGCGCGCTGCGGGCCAGCTTGGCAGACTGGCGTTCGGAGGGGTCCGGGAAGGTCGGAGAAGGGTGGGTGCCGTGAGTGGGCTGGTGACGGGCGATGCGGTCGTCCTGGGATTGCAGCCCGCGCGGCTGCCGAGCCGGGCGCTCGCCGTGCTCATCGACCTGGTCGTGGTCTGGGCCGCGTATCTGCTGATCACGCTCGGGCTCACGCTCGCCACGGCGTCGCTCGACGAGGCCGCGGTGATGGCGGTGTCGGTCTCCTCCTTCCTGCTGGTGCTCGTCGGGGCGCCGATCGCGGTGGAGACGCTGTCGCACGGGCGGTCCCTCGGGAAGCTGGCCTGCGGGCTGCGGGTGGTGCGGGACGACGGGGGTCCGATCCGGTTCCGGCACGCGCTGGTGCGGGGTGCGATGGGGTCGTGGAGATCCTGATGACCTTCGGGGCCGTCGCCTGTATCGCTTCGCTGGTGTCCGAGCGGGGGCGGCGGCTCGGGGACGTCTTCGCGGGGACGCTGGTGGTACGGGAGCGGGTGCCCGCGGCGCGGGTCCTGTCCGTGCCTCCGCCGCCGCCGTGGCTGGTGGGGCGGTTCGCCGGGATCGATCTCTCGGCGGTGCCGGAGGCGCTGTGGCTGGAGATACGCCAGTACCTGACGCGCGCCCGTGAGCTGGACCCGGTCGTGGGGCGGCGGCTCGCGGAGCGGCTGGCCGACGAGCTGGTCGCGCGGACCGGTACGCCGCCGCCGGCGGGGTGTCGGCCGATGCCTATCTGGCGGGGGTGGTGGCCGAGCGGCAGGCGCGGGACGCGCGGCGGGCGTTCGCCCCGTCGGCGGGGCGGTGGCGCCGAGTGCCGTTCCCTCACCGGCTCCGGTTGTCGCCTCCGCCGCTCCCCGGCCGTCGGCCCGGCGGTGGAGTCCAAGCAGCCCAAGCAGCCCATGGAGTCCGTGGAGCCCATGGAGCCCGTGGAGTCCGTGGAGTCCCAGCAGTCCAAGGGGCAGCCCACTGGTTCGTTCCGCCCGCCTGAGCGGCGGGCTGTCCGGGGGCGGGTCAGGGGAAGACCGACGGCGGGGTCTCCAGGGCTTCGAGTTCGATGCCGGGGGCCGAGAGGACGACGTCGCCGGCGATGTGGACCGTGTGCCGCTCGCCCGTGTCCAGGGTGCTGACCTGGTACTCGTCCACCATCAGGGGCCGTTGTCAGTGGCGTGCGTTTCACTTCTCAGCAGGGCCCAGGACTGGTCGACCGTGAGGGGGGCGAGCACCGGGTCCGTGAAGGCGACGAGCCTGACGCGGGTCTCGGGGGAATCGGGGGTGAGACGCAGGAGTCGTGTGAGGGCGACGAGGAACGCCGGGGAGGTGCCGGTGAAGGCGTGGGCGCGCACATTGCCTTCGGTGGCGTGGGTTCCGGTGGGGTCCGTGCGGACCCAGGTGACGCCGTCGAGGGCCGCGCCGCGGACCTGCCAGCTCGCGGCGTGCAGTTCGAGGCGGATGGGGCGGCCGAGGTCGTCGACGGCCAGGTCGACGGAGCCCTGGTGGTCGCCCGAGGGGGTGGTGGTCTGCGAGACGTAACGCCAGCCGGAGGGGCCGGGCGCGCAGTGGAAGTGTTCTTCGCCGAGGGGGGTGTGATCGTGCGGGTCATGGAGCGAATAACGGCCGCGGGGCATGGGGCGGTCCTCGGGAAGGTGCGCTTCCTGGAGCGGTAGCGGTAGCGGTAGCGGTAGCGGTAGCGGTAGCGGTAGCGGTAGCGGGGCTAGACGGGGCGGGTCCCCCGGCGCGAGGCTGGACGAAGGGGCAGCAGGCCCCACCGGCACGGGCTGGACGGGAGCGTCCCCGGCACGGGGCTGGACGAGGGCGCCCCGGCGCGAGGCTGGACGAAGGGAGCAGGCCCCACCGGCACGGGGCTGGACGAGGGCGGCCCCGGCGCGAGGCTGGACGGGGCAGGCCCCGGCACCGGGGTGCGGGGGCCTGCCTGGGTCCTCTGCGGGTGTCCGGGGCGGCTCGTGCCGCCCGGGGCATCAGTAGCGGTAGTGGTCCGGCTTGTACGGGCCCTCGACCTCGACGCCGATGTACGAGGCCTGCTCCGGGCGGAGGGTCGTCAGCTTGACGCCGAGCGAGTCCAGGTGGAGGCGGGCGACCTTCTCGTCGAGGTGCTTCGGGAGCACGTAGACGTCGGTCGGGTACTCCTGCGGCTTGGTGAAGAGCTCGATCTGGGCCAGGGTCTGGTCCGCGAAGGAGTTCGACATCACGAAGGAGGGGTGGCCGGTCGCGTTGCCGAGGTTCAGCAGGCGGCCCTCGGAGAGGACGATGAGGACCTTGCCGTCGGGGTAGGTCCAGGTGTGGACCTGCGGCTTGACCTCGTCCTTGACGATGCCCGGGGTCTTGGCGAGGCCGGCCATGTCGATCTCGTTGTCGAAGTGGCCGATGTTGCCGACGATGGCCTGGTGCTTCATCTTGGCCATGTCCCCGGCCATGATGATGTCCTTGTTGCCGGTGGTGGTGATGAAGATGTCGGCGGTCTCGACGACCTCGTCGAGGGTCGTGACCTGGTAGCCGTCCATCGCCGCCTGGAGCGCGCAGATCGGGTCGATCTCGGTGACGATGACGCGGGCGCCCTGGCCGCGGAGGGACTCGGCGCAGCCCTTGCCGACGTCGCCGTAGCCGCAGACGACGGCGGTCTTGCCGCCGATGAGGACGTCGGTGGCGCGGTTGATGCCGTCGATGAGGGAGTGGCGGCAGCCGTACTTGTTGTCGAACTTCGACTTCGTCACGGCGTCGTTCACGTTGATCGCCGGGAAGAGGAGGGAGCCGGCCTGCTGCATCTCGTACAGGCGGTGGACGCCGGTGGTGGTCTCCTCGGTGACGCCGCGGATCTCGGACGCCAGCTGGGTCCACTTCTGCGGGTTCTCGGTGAGGGTGCGGTTGAGGAGACGGAGGATGTAGCCGTACTCCTCGCTGTCCGCGGTGGCCGGGTCCGGGGCGGAGCCGGCCTTCTCGAACTCGACGCCCTTGTGGACGAGGAGGGTGGCGTCACCGCCGTCGTCCAGGATCATGTTCGGGCCGCCGGTGGGCGAGTTCGGCCAGGTGAGGGCCTGCTCGGTGCACCACCAGTACTCCTCCAGGGTCTCGCCCTTCCAGGCGAAGACCGGGACGCCCTGGGGTTCTCCGGGGTGCCGTTCGGGCCGACGGCGATGACGCGGCGGCGTGGTCCTGGGTGGAGAAGATGTTGCAGGAGGCCCAGCGGACCTCGGCGCCGAGGGCGACCAGGGTCTCGATGAGGACGGCGGTCTGCACGGTCATGTGCAGGGAGCCGGTGACGCGGGCGCCGGCGAGCGGCTGGGTCTCGGCGTACTCCCGGCGGATCGACATCAGGCCGGGCATCTCGTGCTCGGCGAGGGTGATCTCCTTGCGGCCGAAGGCGGCCAGGGAGAGGTCGGCGACCTTGAAGTCCTGGTGGGCGGCAGTCGTCATGACTGTGCTGCTCCTCGTGTGTGGGAGTTGCGAGGGTCGGTTGAGGCGCCTGGCACCACGGCGGAGCGCCGCTGGGCACAGGAGTGCCCGGGCGCTTGCTCGGTGCCGTCGTCGGAGGCCCTCTCTCCCTCGGACGGTCCACGGACCGCCCGACCGCCATCAGCAGCGACGTCTGGCTGGTCACGAATCTACACCGATCGATGTGGCGTGCCACAAGTCCGCATCGGGTCAGTCGGGGCACTCCAGCAATCCTTGAGAAGTGCCGTCCGCACGGATGTGCGAAGCCCCCGGGCCGTTGTGGTCCCGGGGGCCTGCGGTGGACGGGGGCGTGGGCGCCCGTGGGGTCAGTGGCCGGAGCCGCCCGGAGTCGCGGCCGGGTTCGGGCCCGCCGAGGCGGCCTTCTCGCTGTAGATGTCGGGCTCCAGGTAGATGACCCGGGCGATCGGGACGGCGGCGCGGATGCGCTCCTCGGCGGCGTTGATGGCGTTCGCGACCTCGGTGGCCGTGTCGTCGTGCTGGACGGCGACCTTGGCGGCGACGAGGAGCTCCTCGGGGCCGAGGTGGAGCGTACGCATGTGGATGAGGCGGGTGACGGTCTCGCCGTCGACGATCGCGGCCTCGATCTTCTTGACCTCGTCGGTGCCGGCGGCCTCGCCGAGGAGCAGCGACTTGGTCTCGGCGGCGAGGACGAGCGCGATCAGGATGAGGAGGATGCCGATGCAGAGGGTGCCGATGCCGTCCCAGACGCCGTCGCCGGTCAGCAGGGCGAGGCCGACGCCGCCGAGGGCGAGGACGAGGCCGATGAGGGCGCCGAAGTCCTCCAGGAGGACGACCGGGAGCTCGGGTGCCTTGGCGCGGCGGATGAAGTCCTTCCAGGAGAGGTTGCCGCGGAGTTCGTTGGACTCCTTGATGGCGGTGCGGAAGGAGAAGCCCTCGGCGATGATCGCGAAGACGAGGACGCCGACCGGCCAGTACCAGGCCTCGATGGCGTGCGGGTGCTTGATCTTCTCGTAGCCCTCGTAGACGGCGAACATGCCGCCGATGGAGAAGAGGACGATGGAGACGAGGAAGGCGTAGATGTAGCGCTCGCGGCCGTAGCCGAAGGGGTGCTGCGGGGTGGCCTCGCGCTGGGCCTTCTTGCCGCCGAGGAGCAGCAGGCCCTGGTTGCCGGAGTCGGCGAGCGAGTGGACGCTCTCGGCGAGCATCGACGACGAACCGCTGAAGAGGAACGCCACGAACTTGGCTACGGCGATCGCGAGGTTGGCGGCGAGTGCCGCCACGATCGCCTTGGTTCCGCCTGACGCGCTCATGGGTGTACGTGGTCCCTTCGTCGATGCTCCGGCTCGATCGCCGCGGTTCGGCCGGTCATTGTCGCATCAGGCCACGACGGTCGCCCGGAAGACGGTGCCCGCTCCGGTCAGTTCGGCGGCCTCGCCCGCCGGCACGAAGACGGACTCGCCGGGGGCGAGGGTGGTCTCGCCGACCTTCGGGCGGCCCGCGGTGGTCAGCAGGATCTGGGGGGTGGCGGCGGTGACGTCGGTCGGCGCGGCGCCCTCGGCGCGGACGAACCGGGAGAGGCGGAACTCGTCGATCGGGGTCTCGTACACCTCCTCGCCGGAGGCAGAGGCCTCCGGGCGCAGGACGGCCGGTTCGTTCGGTTCGAAGCGGACGATCCGGAGGAGTTCGGGGACGTCGACGTGCTTGGGGGTGAGGCCGCAGCGCAGCACGTTGTCGGAGTTGGCCATGATCTCGACGCCGAGGCCGTCGATGTAGGCGTGCGGGACGCCCGCGCCCAGGTAGAGGGCTTCGCCGGGCTGGAGCCGTACCCGGTTGAGGAGCATCGCGGCGATCACGCCGGGGTCGCTCGGGTAGTGGTGGGCCAGGATCGCGTACGGGGCGTGCTCGCCGCCGAGGCGGTCGGCGGCGGCGTGGGCCTCGGCGACGGTGTGCGCCATCTCCTCGCGGTCGGCGGTGAGCAGGGCCGTCAGGACCTCGCGGAGCGCGGCCTCCTCGGGGTGCGCGTGCAGGAGGTCCACGTACGGCTTGAGGGAGTCGACGCCCAGCGCGGCGATCAGGTCGGCGGACTCGACCGGGTCGCGGAAGCCGCACAGGCCGTCGAAGGGGGTGAGGGCGCAGATCAGCTCGGGCTTGTGGTTGGCGTCCTTGTACGTGCGGTGCGGGGCGTCGATCGGGATGCCGGCGGCCCCTTCCGCGGCGTACCCGGCCCGTGCCTGCGCCAGGTCGGGGTGGACCTGGAGGGAGAGCGGGGCGCCGGCGGCGAGCAGCTTGAGGAGGAAGGGGAGCCGGGGGCCGAACGCGTCGACGGTCCGCTCCCCCAGTTCGCGTACGGGGTCGGCGGCGATCAGCTCGTTCAGCGCGCCGCGTGCGGTGCGGGAGGGGGCCCCGGGATGGGCGCCCATCCACATCTCGGCCTGGGGCTCGCCGGTGGGGGCGGTGCCGAGCAGTTCCGGGATGGCCGTCGTGGACCCCCAGGCGTAGGGGCGGACGGTGTTGACGAGGCGGTCCATGGGGCCTGCCAGCTCCTCGGGATGGTGACGGATCGTGCGGGGTGTCGGGAGACAGGTGACAGGGGAGGGTGACGGGGGATGACGGGGTGTCGTCCTGGCAGTGGACCCGCGCCGACGCGGGTGGGGAGGTGCTGGTGGGGGTGCCGGCGGGCGGGTGCCGGGCGGGCGCTAGTGCGGGGTGCGGCCCGGGGTGGCCAGGGCGAGGTAGACGGCCGCGAAGTCGGTCACGGCGAGGAGTTCGGCGAGGGTCTCCAGGTCGCCGCCCTCCTCCGGTTCCAGTTCGCTGATGGCGGTCTCGTGGCCGAGGGCCAGTTCGCGGGCGGCCGGGGCGGCGGTGAGGCCCTCCGCCGGGCGGTCGCGGAGCAGGACCACGCGCGCGCGAGCGCCTGCTGCTCCTCCACGCGGTCGCGGAAGAAGTCGTCCGGGTCCGCGCCGGCCGCGTAGTCGCCCGCGAGGAGGACGCCGTGGGCGGCAGGGCCTCGGGAGTTCGGCCGCCAGGGCGGGAAGGCCTGCGAGTTCGGCGAGGACGGCGGCGAAGCGGCGGCGGCCGGGCCCGCGGCGTTCCCCTCGGTCCAGATCAGCGGGAGCGAGTCCGCGAGTTCGGCGGCCAGCGTCTTCGCCGGGTTGCTGTACGTGGCGATGGCCGGGCCGCAGCGTTCCGCCGTGCGGTCCAGGCGCTCGGCGACCTTCTCCAGGGCCTCCGGCGGCGCCTCGATCAGGCCGACGCGGTCCAGGAGCGCGAGCAGCGGGGTGAACAGGGCCCAGAGCGCCCCCGGGCTCGCCGCGATGTTCTCGGCGTACTCGTCGGGCGCCTCGTTCGGGGCGGTCGCCATCGGGACGAACAGGCCGCGCGAGCCGTTGACCGTCTCGGCGAGCGGGGAGGCCTTCGGGGCGACGGCGACGACCGTGATCCCGCGGCGGTACGCCTGCTCGGCGAGGAGGGCGAGGCCCGGTTCGGAGCCGTCGGTGGTGGGCAGCAGGAGCAGGTCCACCGAGCCCGCCCAGCCCGGCAGGGCCCAGCGCAGGGCGCCCGCGGCGGGGCGACGCCGGTCGGCTGGAGGCGTACGACGGGGCGGCGGCTCCGGCGAGCGCGCCGATCAGGTCCGCGACGCCGGCGGCGGCGGTGCCGGGGCCCGCGACGAGGACGGCGCGGGGCGGCCCTCGGGGCGGAGGTCCGCGATGCCCGCCTCGGCGGCGTGGCGGGCGGCGGTCCGTACCCGTGCGCCGGCCTCGGCGGCGCCGCGGAGGAGGCCGCGGCGGTCGGCGAGGGCGAGGTCGTCCGGGGCGTCGAGGAGGGTCTCGTCGAGCATGTGCGGCCTCCTGCGGGGCGCGGCTTGTGGGCGCGTGCGGGTGCGTGCTTGTGCGGGCGCGGGTGGTGCGGGTGCTGCCTTGTGCGGGCGCGGGTGATGCGGGTTCGGGCGCGGGAGCCTCTGGCGCCGGCAAGGGCGCCGTCCCGTTGTGCCCACCCGTTCCGCCCTGCGGAACGATTGCCCACAACGGTGGGGGCGACTGCCGTCGAGGGTGGGCACCGCCCCGGCGGAACGATGGCCCACAACGGGAGGTGCGGGGTGGGTGCCGCCCGGCGTGCGGGCCGTTACTGCGGCTTGCGGGCCTCGTCGGTGAGGAGGACGGGGATGTCGTCGCGGACCGGGTAGGCGAGGCCGCAGTCGGGGCTGGTGCAGATCAGTTCGGGGTCTCGTCCGCCGTGCGGTCGTTCAGCGGAGCGTGGCAGGCCGGGCAGGCCAGGATCTCCAGGAGGCCGGCTTCGAGCGGCATGGGGTGTCCCTTCGAACAGTCGGATCGGGCCAGGTCAGCCTACCGCCGGGGAACGGGCACGCCCCGTTCCCCGGCGGTAGGGCGGGGTCAGTCGGTCGCCCGGACCAGGGCGAGGACCTCGTCGCGGACCGTGGCCATGGTGGCCTCGTCGCGGGCCTCGACGTTGAGGCGGAGGAGGGGCTCGGTGTTGGAGGCGCGGAGGTTGAACCACCAGTCGGCCGCCGTGACCGTGAGGCCGTCGAGTTCGTCGAAGGTGACGCCGTCCTGGCCGGAGTACGCCGCCTTCACCCGGGCCGTGCTCGCCGCCTGGTCCGCGACGGTCGAGTTGATCTCGCCCGAGGAGGCGTACCGGTCGTAGGCGGAGACCAGGTCGGACAGGGGGCCGTCCTGGCCGCCGAGGGCGGCGAGGACGTGGAGCGCGGCGAGCATGCCGGTGTCCGCGTTCCAGAAGTCCTTGAAGTAGTAGTGCGCCGAGTGCTCGCCGCCGAAGATCGCTCCGGTCTTCGCCATCTCCTCCTTGATGAAGGAGTGGCCGACGCGGGTGCGGACCGGCTCGCCGCCCTGCTCGCGGACGACCTCGGGCACCGACCAGGAGGTGATCAGGTTGTGGATGATCGTTCCGCCGGGGCTCTTGGCGAGTTCGCGGGCGGCGACGAGGGCCGTGATCGCGGAGGGGGAGACCGGCTCGCCGCGCTCGTCGACGACGAAGCAGCGGTCGGCGTCCCCGTCGAAGGCGAGGCCGAGGTCGGCGCCCTCGGCGCGGACGCGGGCCTGGAGGTCGACGATGTTCTTCGGGTCGAGCGGGTTGGCCTCGTGGTTCGGGAAGGTGCCGTCCAGCTCGAAGTACATCGGGACGGTGTCGAGCGGGAGGCCGTCGAAGACGGTGGGGACGGTGTGGCCGCCCATGCCGTTGCCCGCGTCGACGACCACCTTGAGGGGGCGGATCGCGGTGAGGTCGACGAGGGACCTCAGGTGCGCGGCGTAGTCCGCGAGGGTGTCGCGCTCGGTGATCGTGCCCGGCTTCTCCGCGGCCTCCGGGGCGCCCTTCTCCGACCACTCCTCCGCGAGGGCGCGGATGTCGGCGAGGCCGGTGTCCTGGCCGACGGGGGCGGCGCCGGCGCGGCACATCTTGATGCCGTTGTACCGGGCCGGGTTGTGGGAGGCGGTGAACATGGCGCCGGGCAGGCCGAGGCTGCCGGAGGCGAAGTACAGCTGGTCGGTGGAGCAGAGGCCGATGAGGGTGACGTCGGCGCCGAGGCGGGCCGCGCCGCGGGCGAAGGCGGCGGCGAGGCCGGGCGACGAGGGGCGCATGTCGTGGCCGATGACGATCGCGTCCGCGTCCGTCACCCGTACGAAGGCGGCGCCGAAGAGCTCGGCGAGCGTCTCGTCCCACTGGTCGGGTACGACTCCGCGGATGTCGTACGCCTTCACGATCTGCGACAGATCGGCAGTCACGGATCCACCCTCCTGAGTTCTTCACACGCGTGTGCGGGCGTGTACGGAACGCCAAAACTACCCGGAGCGGAGTCAGGGAGACTCGGACGGTGGTCGGGCGCCGTCAGTTGTCGGGCGAACGGAGCACCCTGAGGTGCCCGCGGCGTCCGACCTCCATGGGGTCACCGCCGCGGCCTCCGCCGCCCTGCCGCCGGCCTCGGCCGCGCGCTCCTGGGGGCGGGCCGCCTCCCGTACCGCGTTGGCCAGCGCTTCGAGGTCGTCGCCGCTGGGGCGGGTGGGGGCGGAGCCGTCGGTGAGGCGCACCACCTCCCAGCCGCGCGGGGCGGTGAGGCGCTCGCTGTGCTCGGCGCACAGGTCGTAGCAATGGGGCTCGGCGTAGGTGGCGAGCGGGCCGAGGACCGCAGTCGAGTCGGCATAGACGTACGTCAGTGTCGCGACGGCAGGGCGGCCGCACGCAGTGCGCGAACAGCGACGTACAGGGCTCACGACGTTGGACGGTACCGCACTCTTGAGCGGGCCGCGACGACTCTCCTCAGGTCACTCCACCGTGTCGCGGTGTGACCTCCGCCACCCCGTTCGAGTGGTGGCCGTTCTGACCTGCGGGGAAGGGGTCAAGGGGGTGGGGGCAGGGGGCTATCCGGACACCTTGGGATACAAATCCGGTCATCCAGGGCCAGATGGCCGATCGCGGGGTGCCGTGGAATCGGGCTGGGGCCCGGCCGGAACGTTCAGCTTTCGACAGGGGGGCGCGGCGGGGCCGCGGGCACGTCCGGAAAGTCGGTGTGGATGCGCCACGGTGCGGTGGGACGGATGGGGTTACGCTGCGCCAGTGATGGACAGTCCTGTGCCGCCGAGCCCTTCGCACCGTCCCACGGAGCCCCGGCGGAGCCCTGGTCCGCCGCCGCGACCGGCACGGCCGCGGGATGCGGGGACCGGTCGCGCCGCCGCAGGTGCCGCTCTCCGCGAGCCGGGCCGACACCTTCCGCGATCTCGTCCTCGACTCGGTGGAGCGCCTCGAACGGCGCTGGCCGCAGCTGGCGGACGTCGACTTCCTGGTCCTGGAGGTGCCGCCGCCGGTGTCGGGCGAGACGGTGCCGCTGGGCGGCTCCGTACCCGCCGAGAAGAACGAGCCGGCCCGGGTCGTGGTCTACCGGCGGCCCGTCGAGATCCGCTCGAAGAGCCGCGACGAGCGGGCGCTCCTGGTCCACGAGGTCGTCGTGGAGCAGGTCGCCGAGCTCCTCGGGCTCTCCCCGAGTCGGTCGATCCCCGGTACGGGCAGGACTGAGCCCCGCCCGTACCGCCCCGCCCGTACCGCCCCGCCCGTGCCGCCGCGCCCGGGTCTCAGCCCAGTACGCCCAGGTCCTGGTGGGCCGACGGGACCTCGACCGTGCCCCGGTCGTCGACGAAGGTCTGGACGGTGAACATCGGGACGCCGTCCTCCGGGAGGGCGAGGTGCGCGCCGCGTGGACCTTGCCGCCGGAGACCGGTTCGACGGTCAGCGCGTAGGAGCCCTTGAGGCCCTCGGGGACGAGGTCCGTCAGGACGCTCGTCGTGCCCGCCTTGACGGTGACGGTCCTCGACACCGGCGCGCCCCTCGGAACCGGCCGAGGCGGTGACCTTGACCTGGGCCGTGGCGCCGGGGGCGGTCAGGGAGAGCGTCGAGCCCTTGGCGCGGTTGTCGGCGACCGTCGCGCGGGCGGAGACGGCGGGGGTCGCCGGGATGAACGCGATCTCGGTGTTCTCGCCCTTGCCGCGCACGACCTGGAGGGCCGCGACGACCGGGGTCGGCTTCTTCGGGTCGCTCGGGGTGAGCAGCAGGAGCCCACCGCGCCCCGGGTGAGGTTCGGCAGGTCGAGGGCGGCCGTCATCCCGGACTTCACGTGCAGCGGGCCGTCGGCGCTCGCCGGGACGATCGTGCCGCTGGGGTGACCAGCTGGATCTTGAGGTCGGCGTCGTCGTCGCCGGGGGCGAAGGCCACGAGCCGCACCGCGGTGGCGTCGGCCGGGATGCCGGGGAGCACGGCGCTGCTCGCCGGGTCGGCGGCCAGGGCGATCCAGTCGCTGCCGAGCTTGTCGTCGGCGGCGGCGACGGCGGCGCCGACGCGTCCGCTGCGGGTGGTGACGTGGACGGTGAGGTCCTTCCGGCCGGGCTCGTTCGTGAGGGTGGAGAGGAGCACCGGGACGGTGGAGTGGGCGGGGACCGGGATGCCCTCGGTGAACTGGGACTTGAGCTGTCCCTCGGGGCCGTACAGCTCGATGTCGGCGACGGCGGCCGTGTCGTCCGGGTTGGTGAGGTGGACGTAGTCCTGGCGGTCCTTGTCGGTGGAGGCGGCCGGGAACCAGAAGTCGGTGTCGGGGCGCCGCAGCCGAGGCCGAGGAGGCCGCGCGCGCCGCCGGCCGGGACGACGGTGGTCTGCTGGACGGTCCAGCCGGGGCGAGGGTGCCGGTCGCGGTGCCGGTGACGGCGGGCACGGAGCCGCCGTCGGCCTGGGCGGTGACGGGCTTGCCGGGGTGGTGACGGTGGCCGGGACCTTGGGGCCTTCGGCTTCTTGCCCGCCTTGCCGGTGTCGCCCGTGACCGTCGCGCCCGCGGCGGTCCGCAGCAGCGCCGTGGCCGGCTCGGCCTTGTCGGTGCCGGGGCCGCGCCCGTGCCCGTGCCCGTGCCGGCGGGGGTGTACGAGGTGTAGCGGGTCTCGGCCACCTCGGAGGTGCTGGGGGCCGGGCAGACGAGGCCGACGCGCTCCACCGGCAGGCGGGTGGTGGCCTTCGCCTCGGTGGCGGCGGTGCCGTCGGGGGCGGTGAGGGCCGCGAAGCCGGTGACGGCGGCGAGGGCCGTGGCGCCCGCGATCAGGGAGAGGGTCGTGCGGTTCACTGGTTGCTGCTCCCGTCGGGACGCTGCTCGGTCTCGTGGCCCTGGGGGTATCCGTAGCCGTAGCCGTACGGGTCGTACTGCTGCTGCTCGTACGGCTGCTGGGGCTGCTGCTCGTACTGCTGCGGCTGCTGGGGCTCGTACGGCTGCTGCTCGTAGCCCTGCTGGGGGTACGCGTACGGCTGCTGCTGGTACGGGTCGGCCGCGTAGTCCTGGTAGTAGCCCTGGTCGGCGTACGGCTGGGTCTGCTGCTGTTCCTGGACCTGCTGGGCGGGGGCCTGGGCGTAGGCCGGGTCCCAGTCCTGCTCCTGGTCCCGGGGCTCGTAGGACTGCTGCTCCGGGATGGGGGCCGGGCCGGGCCGGACGGTCCCGAAGGCGTCGAAGGCGTCGGGGCGGCCTCGGGGCCTCCGGCTCCGTCTCGGCCTCGGCGGCGGCGCGCAGGCGGCGGGCGCGGCGGCCGTCGCCCTCGGCGGCCTGGGCGGGGATCGCGAGCTCCTCCTCGGGGAGGTCGTCGTCGATCTCGCGGCGCCGCCCGGGCAGGGCGAGGACGAGCAGGACGACGGCGAGGCCGGCCTGGGCCCAGATCCACGCGGTGTGGGTGAGCGGCCCGTCGTACGTGAGGTCGAGGCGGCCGCCCTGGGCGGGGAGCTCGAAGCCCTGGGCCCAGCCGTCGACGGTGGTGCGGGTCAGCTCCTTGCCGTCGAGGGTGGCGGTCCAGCCCTCGTCGGCGCGGTCGCCGAGGCGCAGGACGCGGCCCGAGGGTCCGGCGGGGACCTGGGTGTGGGCCTCGACGGGTCCGGCGGCGACGGCGACGGCCTGGGCGCCCTCCTGCGCCTTCTGCGCGTCGCCGGTCTCCGCGGCGCCGTTCTTCGCGGCGGGCGGGACGATCATGACGCGGGCGATCTCGCGGTCGACGCGCCAGAGCGCGCTGCCGTCGAGCTGGCTGAGGCGGCTGAGGCCGGGGGTGGAGTCGAGGACGCGGCTCATCTGGCGCGGTGCCCCGTCCCGTACGAGGACGTAGCGGATGGCGTAGCCGCTGAGCTCCTGGGTCTGGTCGGCGCCGGAGCCCGCGACGAGGTGGGCGACGACCGCGTCGAGGCGGGGGTCGGCCTCGGCGGACGCGGTGAGTTCGGCGTCGCCGAGGCGGGCGCCGGAGCCGCGGACCAGGGTGTAGGCGACCTCGCCGGGCGCGGCGGCGCCGAGGACGAGGGTGCGGGGCTGGTCGCGGGTGCCGCTCTCCTCGGCGACGAAGGCCGGGACCTGGACCGGGTCGCGCCGGGTCAGCGGGCCGTCGGCGCCGCCGATCATCCAGCCGACGGCGGCGACGGCGGGGCCGAGGGCGCAGGCGAGGGCGATGAGGGCGGCGACGGGCTGGCGCCAGCCGAAGCCGTGGGCGGCGACGCGGGTGCGGCCGCCCTCGGCGCCGATCATGCCGGCGGCGATGAGGGCGGCGCCGTAGACGAGGGTGGCGGGTCCGGCCCAGCCGGTGCCGCCCGCGCCGTTGCCGAGGACGGCGAGGAGGAGGCCGGAGAGGGCGGCGGCCCAGGCGGTGCGGACGGCGAGCCGCCGCTCCTCGCGGAGCAGTCCGGCCAGGCCCGCGAGGACGAGGCCGAGGAGGAGCAGGCCGCCGGTGGTGCCGGGGCCGCCGGGGCTGGTGCCGAGCAGGTCGAGCGCGCTCGCCGTGCCCGTGCGGACGTCGAGGCCGGCCTCGCGCAGGAAGGCGCCGGGATCGGTGAGGAGGGTGAGCGACCAGGGCGCGAGGAGCAGGACCGGGGTGCCGACGGCGGCCAGGAAGCGGAGTCCGTACGCGGTGATGTCGTCGCGGCGGACGGCGAGCACGCCGAGGCCGAGGAGGACGGCGAGCGGCCAGACGACCGGGGTGAAGGCCGTCGCGAAGGTCAGCAGGAAGGTGTACGCCCAGGTGGCGCGCCAGCTGCCGCGCTCGCCGCGCGGCCGGTTGAAGCCGTGGGCGGCGACGGCGGCGCGGGCGATCAGCGGGAGCAGGATCGCGAGGACGGCGGTGCCGAGCCGCCGGTGGCGAGGGCGCCGGTGGCGGCGGGCAGGAAGGCGTACGCGATGGCGCCCCAGGCGCGCAGGAGCCGGACTCGACGATGCCGCGGGCGGCGAAGTACGCGGTGAAGCCGGCGAGCGGGACCGAGCAGACGAGCAGCAGGGTCAGCGCGGTGGAGGTGGAGCCGAGGAACAGCGCGGAGAGCGCGGCCAGGACGGCGAGGTAGGGCGGGGCGGTCTGGGTGCCGCCGGTGCCGAGGGGGTGCCAGGCGTCGGCGTAGCGCGACCAGAGCTCGGAGACGGTGTCGGGGGCGGGCAGCAGGGCGCCGCCGGCCAGCGAGCCGCCGGCGAAGAGGTTGCGGCAGGCGACCAGGGAGACGAGGAGGAGCAGGGCGAAGAGGACCGGTCCGGGCTTGCGGGCGATCTTCTTGAGCCGGGCGAACTGCTCGATCTCCAGGTAGTCGGCGTCGTCGCCGCCGGGGCCCGATTCGACGACCCCGTGGCGGGAGCCGCCGGTCTCGGCCTCGGCGCCGCCGAAGTGGGAGGCGATCTGCTCGACGGTGGCGCGGACGGTGGCCCCGGCCGGCGGGAAGAGCGCGCGGAACTCGGCGTTGGGCACGGCCGGGTTCTTGCGGCGCTTGCGGGCGGCGAGGATCTTCTCGGGCCGCAGCAGGGTCGCGAGGAGGCCCATGACCTCGTCGACCGCCTGGACCGGTGCCTTGCCGACGAGGTAGGCGAGGGTGCGGAGCAGGGTGCTGAGGACGAGCCGCACGAGGAGGTACGGGAGGGCGCGGCCGCGGCTGTTGGCGAGGAGGTGTGGACGGCGCCGGCCTTGTCGACGCGGTGCGGGTTGGCGGCGGTGCGGCCGGCGCAGTCGACGGTGCGGCGCTCGCGGGCGGAGGCCTCGGCGTGCCGCAGGACGGCGTCGGGGGCGACGAGGACGTGGTGGCGGCGGAGTGCGCGCGCCAGCACAGGTCGACGTCGTCGCGCATGAGGGGCAGGCGCCGGTCGAAGCCGCCGAGGCCCTCGAAGACGTCGCGGCGGATCAGCATGCCGGCGGTGGAGACGGAGAGGACGGAGCGGACCTGGTCGTGCTGGCCCTGGTCCTGCTCGCGGCGGTCGAGTCCGGTCCAGCGGCGGCCGCTGCGGGCGATGCTGACGCCGGCTTCGAGGAGCTGCTTCCTGTCGTACCAGCCGCGCAGCTTGGGGCCGACGACGGCGGCGTCCGGGTCGGAGTCGGCGACGCGCAGGAGTTCGGCGAGGGCGCCGGGCTCGGGGCGCAGTCGTCGTGGAGGAGCCAGAGCCACTGGACCGGTTCGCCGTGCGGGAGTTCGGGGAGGTCGTAGGCCTCGTCGTTCCAGCTGCGGCTGACGGGGTCCCAGCCGCTGGGGCGCTTCAGATAGGGCAGGTCCTCGGGTCCGAGCGGGGGCGCGGTGCGGACCGCCTCCTCGACGGCGGCACCGAAGCCGGTGCGGCGCGCGAGGTGGAGGACGCGGTCGGCGCCGATGGCGTCGGCGACGAGCTGCGCCGAGTCGTCGGCGCTGCCGGTGTCGGCCGCGACCACGTTCTGCACGGGGCGCTCCTGGGCGAGCAGCCCGGCGAGCGCGTCGGGCAGCCAGCGGGCGCCGTCGTGGGTGACGAGCACGGCGGTGACGACGTGTCGCGGAAACTCAGGAGTTGAGGACATCGAGCTACGGGCCCTCCGGCCGGGGTCGCCCGCGGGGGCGTGGGAGCGTCTCGGACGGAGGCTCACACTAACGGCTGTGCGCGGAGCGGTCCGCCGCCCTGTGGACAGAGCGTGCGGGAGGGTCCGCCCTGTGGACGGACCGTGTGGAGGGGCGGGGCCCGTACCGGCACGCAGAACGGTCCGCCTCCTGTGCCGTGGGGCCAGGGGCGGACCGTTCCGTGTCCCGGTGTGCGCGGCGGGGCGCCGGGGTGCCGTTCAGACGGCGGCCTTCTTCAGCCGGCGTCGCTCGCGCTCGGAGAGGCCTCCCAGATGCCGAACCGTTCGTCGTTCTGCAGGGCGTATTCGAGGCATTCGGAGCGGACCTCGCAGGCGAGGCAGACCTTCTTGGCCTCGCGGGTCGAGCCGCCCTTCTCGGGGAAGAAGGACTCGGGATCGGTCTGGGCGCACAGCGCGCGCTCCTGCCAGCCGAGTTCCTCGTCCGCGTCCTCGACCAGCAGTTCCTGGAACAACTCGGTCATGTGCGCCCCTCGTCTGTTCTGTGCGTCCCGTGATGTTGCCGGGACGAACCCGGCCGAACGACACGAGTGAAATTACAAGTTCGTGCTCTGTGCGAGTCAAGCCGAGATCTGCTATTGGGCCCCGTATTCACTCTGCGGAACCAAGCCTATGCGGAAAGTGTTCAAATCGCCAAAAAACGTGACACATGCCAGCGGCCTGGCCGCGCCACGCCGCCTCCACAGGGAAGACGTCCGCGGCTTGGATCTTGTTGCGATCCGGCTGGGGATGCGATCCGGATCACAGTCTGATCACGCCCCCGCATGTTTGAGGGCGCGGTCGAAGCGCCATCTCTCCTGGTCCGCGCCTGAACAAACCTTTCTCCGGGCACTGTAACCGGATGAGGTGAAACATTGCCCCCAAATCGGGCATTGAGTTGACAGTCGGGTATCCCTCCGGCCACCTTTGGTGGCATGCCAGCGACCGCAGCGCCCTCCGCGACCCACGCCCGTGGGTTCCGCCGCGCTGTCCAGGCGCGCTGTTGCTGTTGCTGTCCCAGCTGTTGATGCCGTAGCGCTCCAGCTGCCGAAGCCGTAGGGCTTCCGGCTCCTTCCCCAGCGTCACCCCGCGTCATCCGTGTCACCCTTTCGCGTGACCCCCCACCGCTTCTGTTTCTGCTGAGGAACCTCCCCATCCCATGAACATGGACAGCGACCTTCAGATCGCCGGCGACATTCTCGAAGTCCCGCACCTGCTCCAGCCCGAGCGCGAGCACCCCGTCACCGTGGCGGAGTTCGCCGGCCTGGCGCGCTCCCTCGCCGGCGACCGCTCCCAGTGGGCCCCGTACGTCGAGTACGACGCCACCACCCGCTGGTACCACCGCCTGCGCACCGGACCCGGCTACGAGGTCTGGCTGCTCTCCTGGGTGCCCGGCCAGGGCAGCGGGCTCCACGACCACGGCCTCTCCTCCGGCGTGCTGACCGTCCTGGAGGGCGAGCTCACGGAGCGCACGGACCGGGGCACGCGGACGCTCACCCCCGGCGGGGAGCGCGTCTTCGCCCCGGGGTACGTCCACGAGGTCGTCAACGACTCCCTCGAACCGGCCGTCAGCCTGCACGTCTACTTCCCGGGCCTGACCGACATGCCGATGCACGAGTCCCTCCAGGCCCAGTGCGCCCCGGCCGCCCCGGAGGCCCTGATCGCCTGACGGGCCCGCCCGTCCCCCGGCCACCACCCCTCATGCGCTCGGGCTCCGGCTGACAGACTGTCCGCATGCGCATTGTGGTTCTGGCCGGCGGCATCGGTGGTGCCCGTTTCCTTCGCGGCCTCAAGCAGGCCGCGCCGGACGCGGAGATCACGGTCATCGGCAACACCGGTGACGACATCCATCTCTTCGGGCTGAAGGTCTGCCCCGACCTGGACACGGTGATGTACACCCTCGGCGGTGGCATCAACGAGGAGCAGGGCTGGGGACGCACGGACGAGTCCTTCACCGTCAAGGAGGAGCTCGCGGCGTACGGGGTCGGGCCCGAGTGGTTCGGCCTCGGCGACCGGGACTTCGCCACCCACATCGTCCGGACGCAGATGCTCGGCGCGGGCTACCCGCTGAGCGCCGTCACCGAGGCGCTGTGCGACCGGTGGAAGCCCGGCGTGCGCCTCCTCCCCATGTCCGACGACCGCGTCGAGACGCACGTGGCGATCGAGGTCGACGGCGAGCAGCGCGCGGTGCACTTCCAGGAGTACTGGGTGAAGCTGCGCGCCTCCGTCGACGCGAAGGCCGTCGTGCCCGTCGGCGCCGAGGCGGCGAAGCCCGCGCCGGGCGTCCTGGAGGCCATCGCCGAGGCGGACGTCATCCTCTTCCCGCCGTCCAACCCGGTGGTGAGCGTCGGGACGATCCTGGCCGTGCCCGGGATCCGCGAGGCGGTCGTCGCGGCCGGGGCGCCGGTCGTGGGCCTCTCCCCCATCGTCGGCGACGCGCCCGTGCGCGGCATGGCCGACAAGGTCCTCGCGGCCGTGGGCGTGGAGTCCACGGCGGCGGCGGTCGCCCTGCACTACGGCGCCGAGCTCGTCGGCGGCTGGCTCGTGGACACCGTGGACGCGGGCGCCGTCGCGGAGGTCGAGGCGGCGGGCATCGCCTGCCGCGCGGTCCCGCTGATGATGACGGACGCGGACGCGACGGCGGCGATGGCGCGCGAGGCGCTGGCGCTGGCCGAGGAGGTGCGGGGTGACGGACACGGGCCCCGCGTACCGGGTCTGGGCGCTCGCCGGACTGCCCGAGGTGGCCGCCGGGGACGACCTGGCCAAGCTGATCGCCTCCGTGTCGCCGGAGCTCGCCGACGGGGACGTGCTGCTCGTCACCTCCAAGATCGTCAGCAAGGCGGAGGGGCGGGTGGTCGCGGCCGACGACCGCGAGGAGGCCATCGACGCCGAGACGGTACGGGTGGTGGCGCGGCGCGGCACCCTCCGCATCGTCGAGAACCGGCAGGGGCTCGTCATGGCCGCCGCCGGGGTCGACGCCTCCAACACCCTTCCGGGACCGTGCTGTTGCTGCCCGAGGACCCCGACGCCTCGGCGCGGCGCATCCGTGCGGGGCTGCGCGAGGCGCTCGGCGTCGACGTCGGCGTCGTCGTCACGGACACCTTCGGGCGGCCCTGGCGCAGCGGGCTCACCGACGTGGCGATCGGCGCGGCCGGGGTGCGGGTCCTCGACGACCTGCGCGGCGGGACCGACGCGCACGGCAATCCGCTGAGCGCCACCGTGGTCGCCACCGCCGACGAACTCGCCGCCGCCGGCGACCTGGTGAAGGGCAAGGCGACCGGGCTTCCGGTCGCCGTCGTGCGCGGACTGCCCCACGTGGTGGGCGGCGACGCCGAGGAGGGGCGCGGGCGCTGGTGCGCTCCGCCGCCGACGACATGTTCCGGCTGGGGACCTCGGAGGCCGTACGGGAGGCGGTGACGCTGCGGCGGACCGTACGGGAGTTCACCGACGAGCCCGTCGACCCCGGCGCGGTCCGGCGCGCGGTCGCCGCCGCCGTGACGGCCCCGGCGCCGCACCACACCACGCCGTGGCGGTTCGTGCTCCTGGAGTCCGCCGCGTCGCGGACGCGGCTCCTCGACGCGATGCGGGACGCCTGGATCGCGGACCTGCGGCGGGACGGCAAGTCCGAGGAGTCCGTCGCGAAGCGGGTGCGGCGCGGCGACGTCCTGCGCAACGCCCCCTACCTCGCGGTGCCCTGCCTCGTCATGGACGGCTCCCACCACTACGGCGACCCGCGCCGGGACGCCGCCGAGCGCGAGATGTTCGTCGTCGCGACGGGCGCGGGCGTGCAGAACTTCCTGGTCGCCCTGGCCGGCGAGCGGCTCGGCTCGGCCTGGGTGTCCTCGACGATGTTCTGCCGGGAGGTCGTACGGGACGTCCTCGGGCTGCCCGAGGAGTGGGACCCGATGGGCGCGGTGGCGATCGGCCACCCGGCGGCTCCGCCGAAGGAACGGCCGGCGCGGTCGGCCGCGCGGTTCATCGAGGTGCGGTGAGGATGCCCCTGGTTCCCCGGGACCCCTGGGTCTCCCGGACCTCCCCGGTCTCCCGGGCCCTCTAGCCCTCCAGGCCCTCTACAGCCGGGTGATGTCGCCGGGTGCCCTGCGGGGTGCCCGGCGGGGCGGTACGCGGCCGCTGAGGAGGATCAGGCGGGCCGCGCGGTGGCGCTGGCCCGCGTACGGGGCCAGGAGCTCCAGCATCGCCGCGTCGTCCGCCGTGCGGTCGCCCGCGAGGGCCCAGCCGACGATGCCCGGGAGGTGCAGGTCGCCGGTGGTGACCTCGTCGGGGAGCCGTTGCTGCGCTGGACCGTCTCGGCGCTCGTCCAGGGGCCGATGCCCGGGACCAGCTCCAGGCGCCCGCGGGCCGCCGGCGGGTCCATGTGCGCGGCCTCCTCCAGGCGGGCCGCCACCCGCGCCGCGCGGACGATCGTCGCCGCCCGCTTGCCGTCCACGTTCGCGCGGTGCCACTCCCAGGACGGGATCTGCGTCCAGGTCCGGGCGTCCGGCATCACGTACATGCCCTCGGGGGCCGGGCCCGGGGCCGGTTCCCCGTACGCCCGCACGAGCGTCCGCCAGGAGCCGTAGGCCTCGGCCGTCGTGACCTTCTGCTCCAGGACCGACGGGATCAGGGACTCCAGCACCAGTCCCGTACGGGTCAGGCGCAGGCCCCTCGGCGGCGGAACGTCGCCAGGACCAGCTTGTGGCGGGGCACGAAGGCGGTGGGGTCGTCCTCGGCTCCGAGGAGGGCCGGGAGGCCGTCCAGGAGCCATTCCGCGCCCGGACCCCAGGCTTCGGCGGTGGGCCGCCCTCCTCGATCCGCACCCGGATCGTCCCCGGGCCGTCCGGCGTCCGGCTCGCCCGCCAGACCGCGCCGTCCGGGGTCGCCCGGAAGGCGGGTCGGCGGGGCCCCTGCGGAGGGACCGAGGTGAGGCCCAGGTCCAGCGGGGCGTCTTCCCCGCCGGGGAGGGCGAGGTGGCCGCCGCGCGTCGTGGTGCGCGTGGGTTTCGGTGCGAAGCGGCCGGCCATGGGTACGAGCGTAGCCGGGCGGGGCGCCGCCCTGTCGGGACGATCGCCCCGACGGGCGGGTGCTACTGGTCCGAGGAGAAGCGGATCGAGCGGGCCGGGAGGGTGGTGTCGCACCAGATGCGGACGCCCTCGCGGAGTTCGTTGTCGGGGCCGACGTGGGCGCCGTCGCCGATGACGGCGCCGGTGACCACCGTGCGGGCGCCGATGCGGGCGCCCGCGCCGATGAGGAGTCCGTGACGACCGCGCCGGGTTCGACGACGGCGCCGGCGAGGAGGGTGGAGCCCGTGACGCGGGCGCCTTCGCCGACCACGGCGTCGGCGCCGACGACCGTGCCGCCGTCGAGCTTGGCGTCGGGGCGACGCGGGCCGTCGGGAGGACCAGACGGTCGCCGCAGCGGCCGGGGACGGCCAGGGAGGGCGCGCGGCCGAGGACGAGGTCGGCGGAGCCGCGGACGAAGGCCTGCGGGGTGCCGAGGTCCAGCCAGTAGGTGGAGTCGACCATGCCCTGGAGGTGGGCTCCGGCGGAGAGGAGTTCGGGGAAGGTCTCGCGCTCGACCGAGACCGGGCGGCCGGCGGGGATGGTGTCGATGACCGAGCGGCGGAAGACGTACGCGCCCGCGTTGATCTGGTCCGTGACGATCTCCTCCGGCGTCTGCGGCTTCTCCAGGAAGGCCGTGACGCGGCCGGTGTCGTCCGTGGGGACCAGGCCGAAGGCGCGCGGGTCCTCGACCCGGGTGAGGTGGAGCGAGACGTCCGCGCCGGAGGAGGAGTGGGTCGCGACGAGGGCCTGGATGTCCAGGCCCGTGAGGATGTCCCCGTTGAAGATGAGGACCGGCTCGTCGGGGCCCGAGTGGAGGCGCGAGGCGACGTTGCGTATCGCGCCCCGGTGCCGAGGGGCTCCTCCTCGGTGACGTACTCCAGGCTCAGGCCGAGGTCGGAGCCGTCACCGAAGTGCGGCTCGAAGACCTCGGCCAGGTAGGAGGTGGCGAGCACGATGTGCTCGACGCCGGCGGCACGGGCCCGGGCCAGCTGATGGGTCAGGAAGGGGACGCCCGCCGCCGGGACCATGGGCTTGGGCGTGTTGACCGTGAGGGGTCGCAGCCGTGTGCCCTTGCCACCGACCAGGAGGATCGCTTCTGTCACCTTGTCGTCTCTGCTTCCTGTTTCCGGGGCCGGTCAGCTCGCCCGTCTCGGTCGTCCGTGCGATATGACCGGTCAGTTTATGCAGATGGTTGCCTCCATGACCCCATCCGTGACCCCATCAGGGCCTTCCCTGGTACGCGGCCGAGCTCGTACGGGCGGTGCCGAGCTTGCTGTAGAGATGCGCGCCGGGACATTCCGTCGCGAATCCGTCGCGGTGTCCGGCGATGGAGTTGAACCGTACCTTCGTGCCCTTCTTGTACAGGTTTCCGCCACCCGAGATCAGGTAGGACGTTCCCTTCGGGTTCACTCCGTGCAGCCCGAGCTTCCAGGCCGTCAGGCGCGCGACGGCGGTCACGACGGCGGCCGGCGGGTTGCTCTTGGTGAAGGTGCCGAGGACGGCGATGCCCATGCTGTTGGTGTTGAAGCCGAGGGTGTGGGCGCCGAGGACCGGCTTGGCGATGCCGCCGGCCCGGCCTTCGTAGATGTTCCCGCACTTGTCGATGGCGAAGTTGTAGCCGAAGTCCCGCCAGCCGCTGCTCAGGACGTGGTAGCGGTAGATGCTGCGCAGGACCGTGGGGGCCTTGCTGCAGGTGTAGTTGTTGCCGGTGGCGCTGTGGTGGACGAAGGCCGCCTTGATGGTGCTCGTGTAGACGAAGCCCTTCTCGCGGATGCTCTCGTCCGCGCCCCAGCCCTTACGGGTGATGATCTTGGGCTGGGGGCCGATGTACGGCTTCGCCGCGGCGGCCGCCGGGACCGCCTGCGTCCGCGCCAGGTTCCGGGCCTCGCGCTCGGTCTGCTCCTTCGAGAGGGCCGGGATCCAGGCCGCGCCGTACGGGGCGAGCTGGGAGTTCACCGCGCTCGCGGCGGCCTCCGCCGCGCTCATGCCGGCAGGGGCGGCGGGGGCCATCGCGGCGCGGGTGCGGGAGCGCCCTCCTCCGGCCCGGTCCGCTCCGGCGCGGCCGCCGGGGCCTCGCCCGGGTCCACCAGTTCCAGCCGCAGGCCCGCCGGGAGGGCTTCCTGCCCCCGTACGCGGATCTCGACGCCGTCCGAGTCGCCCACCCACAGCGGGGCCGTGGAGCCGCGGAGCGTCCGGGTGGAGCCCTCGGCGGTGTCGGGGTCGGCGCCGTGCTCCTCGTTGTGGGTCTCGACGTCCTGCCAGCCCGACCAGGCGCCGCCGCCGGTGGCCCGGGTGCGGACCTGGACGGTGCCGTGCAGCGGGGCCGTCGGGTCGTCCCAGACGACGCCGACGAGCGAGAAGGGCCTGACGTCGCGTCGGGTGAGCCCCTGCTCGCCCGAGCCGGTCGCCCGCCGAGCGCGCGGGTGGCGGCGCCGAGCGGTTCGAGGGGCAGCGACTGGGTGGAGCCCGGCAGTTCGGGCGCGGGTGGCAGGGCGGAGGCGGCCGCGGGTGGCGCCGAGGCCGCCGCCGGCGCGGTGAGGGAGACCGGCAGGGCGAGCACCGCCGCGCAGGTGACGGCGATCGAGGAGGCGAGTGAGGCACGCATGGGCCGATCGTGCGGATCGCCGCGCCGTTCCGCGCGCCGGGAACCGGCCCGGAAACTGACGGGCCGTCGGTCCGACCGGAGGACGGCGTCACCGGTACGGCGGACCCCGGCGCACGCGCCCGCGTACGCTGTCCGGCGTGAACGCCAGCGACCGCACCCCCGCCGACCTGCTGCGATCCGCGCTCGCCGCGGACCCCGCCCGCCCTTGGTCACCTTCTACGACGACGCCACCGGTGAGCGCGTGGAATTGTCCGTCGCCACCTTCGCCAATTGGGTGGCCAAGACGGCGAACCTGCTCCAGGGCGAACTGTCCGCCGCGCCGGGCGACCGGCTCGCGCTGCTGCTGCCCGCGCACTGGCAGAGCGCCGTCTGGCTGCTCGCCTGCGCGTCCGTCGGCGTGACCGCGGAGATCGGCGGCGACCCGCCGACGCGGACGTCGTGGTCGCGGGCCCCGACACCCTGGAGGCGGGTCTCGCCTGCTCCGGGAGCGGATCGCGCTCTCCTGGCCCCGCTGGGCCGCCGCTTCCCGGCCGCGCCCGCCGGATACGCGGACTACGCGGTCGAGGTGCCGAGCCAGGGCGACCGTTTCGCCCCTTCGTACCGGTCGATCCGGAGGCTCCGGCGCTCGTCGTCGACGGTACGGAACGCAGCGCCGCCCAGCTCGTCGAGCAGGCCCGCGCGGACGCGGCCGCCCTCGGCCTCGCCCCGGCTCCCGCCTCCTCTCCGGCCTCGGCTACGGCGACTGGCGGGGCCTCTCCTCCGGCCTGTACGCCCCCTCGCGGCGGGCGGCTCCGTGGTGCTCTGCCGGAACCCGGACCAGCTGGGCGCGGAGGGCCTGGAGAAGCGGATCGAGAGCGAGCGCGTGACGCACACGGCGCTCTGAGCCGTACGGACCTCACCCGTACGGGCCAGCGCCGCGCCGGGTTCCCCGGTCCGTCCCCCCAGTCCGGTACATGATCGGCCGGGGAGTCGACTCCTTCCGCACCACCGCGCAGGAAGGACGGACCCAGACGTGACGGACCGCGCAGGCACGCCCGCCGACCCGGACCCGCCGGCCACGGGGACGAGGAGCCGCGCCGGCGCCGCCACTGGCTGCGCTGGACGGCCCTCGGCTGCGCGGTCGTCGTGCTGGCCGCCGCCGGGGTCGGCTGGTGGTTCTACCGAAGCTCGACGAGAACATCACCACCGACACCACCGCCGCCGCCGAGCTGCGGAGGTACGAGAAGGAGCGCCCGCCGGCGGGCACCACGGCCGCCCGGAACATCCTGATCATCGGCTCGGACACCCGGGCCGGCGCGGGCAACCGCCCGTACGGCAAGGACGAGGGCACCCAGCGCTCCGACACGACGATCCTGCTGCACCTCTCGGCCGGGAAGTCGAGCGCGACGGCCGTCTCCCTGCCCCGGGACCTGATGGTGACGATCCCGAGCTGCCGCAGGACGGACGGGACGCGCACCCGGGAGCAGACCGCGCAGTTCAACTGGGCCTTCGAGTTCGGCGGCGCGGCCTGCACGATCCGCACCGTCGAGAAGCTGACCGGGATCCGGGTCGACCACCACATGGTGATCGACTTCCGGGGCTTCAAGAAGATGGTGGACGCCGTGGACGGCGTGGAGGTCTGCCTGAAGGAGCCCGTGGACGACCCGGACGCGAAGCTGAAGCTGCCCGCGGGCCGCCAGACGCTCCACGGGGAGCAGGCCCTCGGTTTCGTACGGGCCCGCAAGTCGATCGGGAACGGCAGCGACACGGAACGCATGGACCGCCAGCAGCAGTTCCTCGGCGCCCTCGTCAACAAGGTGCAGAGCGACGGCGTGCTGCTCAACCCGACCAAGCTCTACCCGGTCCTGGACGCGGCCACGAAGGCGATCACCACGGACCCGGGCCTCGACTCGCTGAAGGACCTGTACGACCTGGCCCGGTCGATGCGGGCCATCCCCACCGAGAAGGTGCAGTTCCTCACCGTCCCGCGCCGGGCCTACCGATACGACCCGAACCGGGACGAACTGGTGCAGCCCGCGGCGAGTCAGCTCTTCCGGCAACTGCGCGAGGACAAGCCCGTCCTGGTGACCCCCGAGCCGGCCCCCACCGACGGGAAGCCCGACGAGGACGGCACGACGCCGCCCTCGGCGACGCCGACCTTCACGGGGCGGAACGCGGCGGAAGGGGTGTGCGGGTAAAGCGCGCCCCAAGGCGAGAGTTGAGAGCGATGAGGTTTGGGCAAATTGCCCGGTTGTAAGGGGCGTGGAATTTGTCACGGACGTCGCCCCACGCTGAACTGGGCGGATAGTGTGACGCGATCCGGTGCACCCCGACCGCGTGGTCGCACTCATAAGGATCGAACGACCGAGAGAGCGGCGCCCTGTGGGGGAGGCGCCCCGCGTGGCACCGACGGAGGACTCGAGGAACCGTGGACGCGCACAGCCGTGGACGGGCGGACGAGATCGACCCCGCCGACCAGTGGGTCCTCAACCCGCGGACCGGCAACTACGAACTGCGACTGGACAGCTCCGCTGGGCAGCCGCAGGCCCGGCCGCAGGCTCCCTCCCGCCCCGGAGATCCACCGTCCGGCCCCGCGCCCACCGAGGCCCCGTCCCCGGCCAGCGCCGCCGCCGCGCCCCCGAGCCGGCCGGCGGCGGCCAGGTGCCGCCGCAGAGCCGCCGCAAACGCAAGCAGGGCAAACAGGGCGCGAGCCGCAAGAAGAAGGTCCTGCTGTGGACCGGCGGCACGATGGCCTTCGTCCTCGTGGGCGGCGCGGTGGGCGCGTACGCGATCTACAACAAGCTGAACAACAACCTCGACGTCGTCGACGTCGTCGGCAAGAACACCAACGCCGGATTCGCCAAGGGCAAGGCCTTCAACATCCTGGTCATCGGCACCGACAAGCGGACCGGCGAGGGCAACGCGGGCTACGGCGACAAGGACAGCCCCGGCCACGCCGACACCACGATCCTCTTCCACGTCTCCAAGGACCGGACGAACGCCACGGCGCTGTCCATCCCGCGCGACATGAAGACGAACATCCCCGAGTGCCAGTCGCGCCAGCCCGACGGGACCATCAAGACGATCCCCGCCGAGACGGACGTCCGCTTCAACGTGAGCCTCGGGCAGGACGGCCGCGACCCCGGCTGCGTCATGCGCACGGTCGAGGAGCTGGCCGGCGTCCAGGTCGACCACTTCATGATGGCCGACTTCAACGCCGTCAAGGAGATGACGACCGCCGTCGGCGGCGTGAAGGTCTGCGTCGAGAAGGCCGTCAACGACCCGAAGTCGCATCTGAAGCTGCCCGCCGGCGAGTCGATCGTCCAGGGCGAGCAGGCCCTCGCCTTCGTCCGCACCCGGCACAGCTTCGGCAACGAGAGCGACCTCGACCGCATCAAGGTCCAGCAGCAGTTCCTGAGTTCGATGATCCGGCAGATGAAGTCGGACGACACGCTGACGGACCCGGGCAAGCTGTACGGCCTCGCCAACGCGGCGACGAGCGCCCTCACCGTCGACTCGGGCATAGGCTCGCTCACCAAGCTGGAGGGCCTGGCCCGCGAGCTGTCCTCGATCGACACCAAGAACATCGCGTTCACGACCCTGCCGGTCATCGACAACCCCGCCGAGAAGATCAGGGCGACGGTCGTCCCCGACCCGGTCAGGGCGCCGCAGCTGTTCGCGATGCTCCAGTCCGACACCTCGCTCACCGAGGTGAAGAAGCAGCAGCAGGACGCCAAGAACGCGCAGGCCGCCCTCCTCAAGGGCACCCGGTCCACCGCCGCCGAGGTGCGCGTCGACGTCTACAACGGCAGCGGCATCCGGGGCGCGGCCCAGGCCACCCTCAACTGGCTGCAGAACGACCAGGGCGTGAACCGCTCCACCAACAAGAGCAACGCCCCCGAGAAGGCGGCGAAGACCACGCTCACCTATGCACCGAACCAGGCCGATCAGGCCCGCAAGCTCGCGGACCTGATGGGCCTGCCTGCCACGGCTCTCAAGCCGGGCACACAGGACGCCGCGGAACGCGAGCCCATGACGCTCGTCCTCGGCGCCGACTTCAAGGGCGCGGGGGTGCCCATCGCCGGACCGGCAAAGGCGCCGAAGGATCTGGTGAAGGTAGAAGCTGACAAGCAGGTGTGCGCCAAGTGATCCGGAAACACCGGGACTTGACGCACTTCTGACCTGACGAGGGGACCTGGGGTGGGACAGAACAGCGTGCGTGGGAGGGAACGCGGAAACGCGTTCCGCGCGCCCGTGAACTGGGCTGGGACGACGAGCTGTACGGCGCCGGCGAGGCGACCGGCGCGGCGGGCGACGCTCCCGAGGAGGCGGAGGCCCCTCGGGGCCGACCCGCGCCGAGCGCCGGCGCGGCGGCGGCAGGGCGGCAAGGGCGCGGGCGGACGCGCCGCCGCGCGCCAGCGCGCGAAGAGGACCGGCAAGCGCAAGGCGCTGCGCTGGACGGCGATCACCCTGGCCCTGCTGATACTCGGGACGGCCGGCGCCGGATACCTGTACTACGAGCACCTCAACGGCAACATCCGCGGCGGGTCGCGGGCGGGCGGCGACAGCGGCGTGCAGAAGTCCGCGCCGAACGCGCTCGGCGACACCCCGCTGAACATCCTGCTGATCGGCTCCGACAGCCGGGCCGACGCGAAGAACGTGGCCCTGGGTGGCGGCAAGGACCTCCGGTCCAACCCGCCGCTCGCCGACGTGCAGATGCTGCTGCACGTCTCCGCGGACCGCAAGAACGCCTCCCTGCTGTCCATTCCGCGCGACACCATCGTCCACATCCCGGAGTGCAAGGGCGACGACGGCACCCGCTACGCCGCCACCGACAACAAGCCCATCAACGAGACGCTGGCGCGCGGCGGCCCCGGCTGCACCCTCACCACCTGGGAGAACCTCACCAAGGTCTACATCGACCACTGGGTGATGGTCGACTTCGCGGGTGTCGTGGCGATGGCCGACGAGGTCGGCGGCGTCCCCGTCTGCGTCAAGACCGGCGTGTGGGACCACCCGACCGCGACCGTGAAGGGCGGCTCGGGCCTGAAGCTGCGCGCGGGCACCACCGAGGTCCAGGGCAAGCAGGCCCTCCAGTGGCTGCGCACCCGGCACCCCTTCTACAACGACCAGGGGCGCGCGAAGGCGCAGCACATGTACCTGAACGGCATGATGGAGAAGCTCCAGAAGCAGAACGCCTGGACCGACACCGGCCGTCTCATGGGCCTCGCCGAGACCGCCACGAATTCGCTCCAGGTCTCCGACGAGCTCAAGTCGGTCAAGAAGCTGTTCGACCTGTCGATGCAGCTCAAGAACGTGAAGCTGAACCGCCTCACCACGGCCAACGTCCCGACGGCGGAGTGGTCGCAGGACAAGAACAAGAACGTCCTCATCAAGTCGTCGGCCGACAAGATGTTCGCGATGCTCCGCGACGACATCGCCTTCGACAAGAACGGTGACCCGGCCGGCGCCAAGCCGAAGCCGTCCACGAAGCCGAAGGCCACCGCCGAGGCGCCCGGCTCGCTCGCCGTGACGGTCGTCAACGGCACCGGCAGCGACACCGAGACCGCCGCCCAGGGCCGCGCCCGCACGATCACCGAGCTCCTCCAGGGCAAGGGCTTCACCCGGGCCGAGTCCTCCAAGGAGGGCGGCAACCGCGCGGACACCGTGGTCGCCTACCCGAAGGCCGCCGGCGAGCAGGGCAAGGCGAACGCCCAGTCCGTGGCCAAGGCGCTCGGGCTGCCCGACTCCGCGGTCCGCGCCGACGCCAAGGTCGGGGGACTCACCCTGACCGTCGGTGCCGACTGGCGCGAGGGCTCCGTCTACACGTACAAGAAGCCGGCGGCGGGCGACCTTCCGGACGGCTCCGACGTGGTGCAGGGCGACCAGAAGGAGTGCATGCCGGTCTACTCCGCGTACTACTGGGACGGCAAGAGCACCACGTACTGACGGGACGGCAGCAGCCGAGCTCCCCGTACCGACGGCGAAGGCCGGGCCCCTCGTAGGGGCCCGGCCTTCGCCGTACGCGTACGGGCCGCCTCAGACGCGCTCCATCCGCGCCGCCGGCCGCCGGCTCGCGATGACCTTCCGCGCGAGGGAGCGGGGGCTGGTGAGGAAGCCGTAGCCCCAGGACATGTGCATGGTGGCGAGGGCCAGGGGATCTGGAGGCGGGCCTTCGGGAGAGGCCCTTGCCGGCCGGGAGGGAGCCCGCGGTGATCGCGGCGAGGTAGCCGGCGGGGATCACGAGGCCGAGGGGGTGAGGGCGGCGGCGACGAGGCCGGCGGCGATCGCGCAGACGGCGGTCGGGGGTGCCAGGTAGCGGAGGTTGAGCGAGCCCTCGTGGTAGCGGGCGACGACGTGGCGCCAGCGGCCGTAGTCCTTGTACTGCTTGGCGAGGGCCTTCACGGAGGGGCGGGGGCGGTACTGGACGCGGAGCTCCGGCGAGAACCATATGAGGCCGCCGGCCTCGCGTATGCGGAAGTTCAGCTCCCAGTCCTGGGCGCGTATGAACTCCTCGTTGTACCCGCCCTGCCGTTCGAGCGCCTCGCGGCGGAAGACGCCGAGGTACACGGTGTCCGCCGGGCCCGCGGCGCCGCCCGTGTGGAAGGCGGCGTTGCCCACGCCGATCTTCGAGGTCATCGCGGCGGCGACCGCGTCCTCCCAGGCGTTCTCGCCCTCGGCGTGCATCACGCCGCCGACGTTCTGCGCGCCCGTCTCCTCCAGGAGCCGCACCGCGGTCGCGATGTAGTTCGGGGAGAGCATGCCGTGGCCGTCGACGCGCACCACGACCGGGTGGCGGGAGGCCTCGATCGCCGCGTTGAGGGCGGCGGGGGTGCGGCCGGTCGGGTTCGGCACCGTGATGACGCGACGCGGGCCCGGGGCGGTCTCGCGGACGAGCTCGGCGGCGATCTCGTCCGTGCGGTCCGTGGACGGGCCGAGGGCGATCACCACCTCCATCTCGCCGTCGTACTCCTGCTCCAGGATGTGACGGACCGAGGTGCAGATGACGCTCCTCGTTGAGGACCGGCATGATCACGGAGACGGGGGCGCGGCGTTCATCGCCCGCCACGTTACCGCGAACGGGGACACCGGTGCGCGCCGAGCGGGTGGTGCGCCCTTGGGCTGATCGTATGGGCCTACCGTGCTGCCGGTTCCCCTGTCCCACCCGCGGAGGTGTCCGTCCGTGCCCACACCGCCCCGCACGCCCCGTCCCCGGCCCGCCGCCCGTCGCGCACCGGTCCGCCGGCGGCGGAGGCGCCCCGGTGGGGATGCGGATGGCGACGGCGCTGTCCGTGACGGTCCTCACGGCCGGGGGATCGGGCACGCCGTGGTGGCGGCCTGGACACCGGGATCACCCGGGTCGACCCCTTCAAGGACATGAAGAACCGGCCGCTGGCCGGGCACGGGATGAACGTGCTGGTCGTCGGGACCGACGGGCGGGACCGGATCACCCCGGAGGAGAAGAAGAAGTACCGGCTCGGCGGCGCGCCCTGCCACTGCACCGACACCGTCATGCTCGTGCACATCTCGGAGGACCGGGAGCGGGCGAGCGTCGTCAGCCTGCCCCGCGACTCCTACGCCGAGATGCCCGAGCACACCGACCTCACCAGCGGGACGAAGCACCGGGCCCATCCGGTGAAGCTGAACGCGGCCTACGCCGAGGGCGGGCCCGGTCTCACCGTGCGGACCGTCGAGTCGATGACCGGCGTGAAGATCGACCACTACCTGGAGGTCGACTTCACCAGCTTCATGCGGACCGTGGACGCGGTCGGCGGGTGCAGATCTGCACGACGCGGCCCCTGAAGGACGCGTACACCGGGCTCGACCTGTCCCCCGGCACCCATGAGCTGGACGGCGGACAGGCCCTGCAGTACGTGCGCTCCCGGCACATCGACGGGGCCGCCGACCTCGGCCGGATGCAGCGGCAGCAGCGGTTCCTGGCGGCGCTGATCGACCGGGTGACGAACGGCGGGGTGCTGCTCAACCCGGTGCGGTTCCGGGAGGTCGCGACGACGATGCTGGGCTCCGTACGGGCCGACGAGGAGTTCGGTACGGACCAGCTGCTCGCCCTCGCCAAGGCGATGCACGGCTTCACCCCGGCCTCGTCGGAGTTCGTGTCCGTGCCGATCGGCGACATGAGCTTCCCCGTGAAGGGCATCGGGTCGACCGTGAAGTGGGACGCGGCCAAGGCCCAGAAGCTCTTCCAGGCCCTGCGGGACGACCAGCCGCTCGCCGCCTCCGCCGCCCCCGCGCAGAAGGCGGCGAGCTCCTCGAAGGCCCCCCGGGAGGTCGTCGTCGACGTGCCGCCGCGACCGTCCGCGTGCAGGTCTACAACGGGACCCGGACCGACGGTCTCGGCCGCAAGGTGGACGACGCCCTGCGCGCGACCGGCTTCGACACGACGCGCACGCCGATGACCGGCGCCCGCGGCAGCGGACCCTCGTGGAGTACGACCCGCGCTGGGACCGGTCCGCCTGGTCCCTGGCCGCCACCTGCCGGGGCGGAGCTGCGGGCGGTCGCCGGGCGGGGCGGGACGCTGCGGGTCACCGTGGGAGCGACCACAAGGCGGTGCGGGCGGTGCGGGCGGAGGCGTCCGGGGCGCCGTTCGAGGCGGTCACCGGGGACAAGGTGGTGTGTCCCTAGGACACGGGGCGCCTCAGTCCTCGTAGCCCTCGGCCGCGCGGCGCTCGCGGAGCTCCTTGATGGCCTGGCGGCGGGCCAGGCGGTGGGTGCGGCGGATCTGGGCCTCCTGGTTGCGGCGCTTGTCCTGCTCGGTCTCCGGGACGACCTGGGGGACCGGGCGGGGCTTGCCCTCGGCGTCGACGGCCGCGAAGACGAGGTAGGCGGAGCCGACCTGGGTGGCGGGCGTGGACTCGTTCCAGCGCTCGGCCATGACCCGGACGCCGACCTCCATGGAGGAGCGGCCGGTCCAGTTGACCTGGGCCTTCACATGGAGGAGGTCGCCGACGCGGACGGGCTCCAGGAAGGCCATCTCGTCCATGGAGGCGGTGACGGCGGGGCCGCCGGAGTGCCGGCCCGCGACGGCGCCCGCGGCGTCGTCCACCAGCTTCATGATCACGCCACCGTGCACCGTCCCCAGGAGGTTGGTGTCATGGCTGGTCATGATGTGGCTGAGGGTGGTGCGGGAGGCGGAGGTCGGCTTGCCCGGCAGGTCGCCGGGAGTATCGCCCTGATCTGTCATGCCCTCCACCATATGCCGGGTCCCTCCACCGTCGCCGTTCGGTCCCCTTTGCATCAGCTTGGCAACAGCACCGGTCCGATCTTCGACCCGGACTGTCGCCCGGAAAGGCCTGCCCGGCACACTGGTCCGCATGAATGACTGGCCCGATCAGCCCGAGGGACCCCGCCGGATGAGCCACGTGCAGCGCCCGCAGGTTCCGCAGCAGCCGCCGCGTCCCCAGCAGGGCTACGGCCAGGGTGGCCAGGGTGGCCAGGGTGGCCAGGATTACAACCCGAACTTCACGCAGGCGCGGAACCAGGGTACGACTCCGGCTACAGCTCCGGTGAGGTGTACGGCGGTCCCCACGGGCACGGCGGCCGGGGCGGCGTCCCCCCGCAGTACACGCCGCAGGGACCGGGCCGTCCCGCGCCGGACTGGCGCAAGCGGATCAAGATCGGGTCGATCGTGCTCGCCGTGGTCGTCGTCGGCTGGGGCGTCGGCACGTACGCCTGGGCCAGCTCGAAGATGCGCAACGAGGTCGACCTCTCCAAGGTCATCGAGCGGCCGGAGGAGGGCGACTGCACGACGTATCTGATCGTCGGCTCCGACAGCCGCGAGGGCATGTCCGCCGAGGAGAAGAAGAAGCTCCACACCGGCTCCGCCGAGGGCAAGCGGACCGACTCGATGATGATCCTCGCGGCCTGCTCCAGCGGGAACACGATGATCTCGCTGCCCCGTGACTCCTGGGTGACGATCCCGAACTTCGTCGGCTCCGAGTCGGGCAAGTCGTACCCGGCCCGCGGCGGCTCCAAGCTGAACGCGGCCTACGCGATGGACGGCCCCGAACTGCTCGTGCGGACCGTCGAGTTCAACACCGGCCTGCGCATCGACCACTACGCGGAGATCGGCTTCGCCGGCTTCGCGAACATCGTGGACGCGCTCGGCGGCGTCGAGCTGAACATCGACAAGGGCTTCAAGGACAAGAAGTCCGGCGCGGACTTCCAGGCGGGCACGCAGACCCTCAACGGCGAGCAGGCCCTGGCCTTCGTCCGCACCCGGTACGCCTTCGCCCAGTCGGACCTCCAGCGGACGAAGAACCAGCAGAAGTTCCTCAACGCCCTGGCCAACCAGGCGGCGACGCCGGGCACGATCCTCAACCCGTTCGCGCTGTACCCGACGCTCGGCGCCGGTCTCGACACGCTGATCGTGGACAAGGACATGTCGCTGTACGACCTCGGGGAGATGTTCTTCGCGATGAAGGGCATCAACAGCGGCGACGGCAAGTCCATGAACATGCCGCTCGCGGGCCCCGCGCCGCAGAACTCCCTGAAGTGGGACATGCCGAAGGTGAAGCAGCTCGTCGAGCAGATCAAGAACGACGAGAAGGTCACCGTCACCTCGGACCGGTGACCTCGCGCGTCCGTGTCGACGGGCAGGGAGCGCGACGAGGGGGAGGGGTGGACCGTAGTCCGCCCCTCCCCTTCGGTCGGCCGGTCGCCCCTACGGGAGGTTGCGGGCCATGACGATGCGCTGGACCTGGTTGGTGCCTTCGTAGATCTGGGTGATCTTGGCGTCGCGCATCATGCGCTCGACGGGGTAGTCGCGGGTGTAGCCGTAGCCGCCGAGGAGCTGGACGGCGTCGGTGGTGACCTCCATGGCGACGTCGGAGGCGAAGCACTGGCGGCGGCGCCGAAGAAGGTGAGGTCGGAGTCGACGCGTTCGGACTTGGCGGCGGCGGCGTAGGTGAGCTGGCGGGCGGCTTCGAGCTTCATGGCCATGTCGGCGAGCATGAACTGCACGCCCTGGAAGTCGGCGATGGGCTTGCCGAACTGCTTGCGTTCCTTGACGTAGCCCTTGGCGTAGTCGAGGGCGCCCTGGGCGATGCCGATGGCCTGGGCGGCGATGGTGATGCGGGTGTGGTCGAGGGTCTTCATGGCGGTGGCGAAGCCGGTGCCCTCGGCGCCGATCATGCGGCTGGCGGGGATGCGGACGTTGTCGAGGTAGACCTCGCGGGTGGGGGAGCCCTTGATGCCGAGCTTCTTCTCCGGGGCGCCGAAGGACACGCCCTCGTCGGACTTCTCGACGACGAAGGCGCTGATGCCCTTGGAGCGCTTGTCGGGGTCGGTGACGGCCATCACGGTGTAGTACTCCGAGACGCCGGCGTTGGTGATCCACCGCTTGACGCCGTTGAGGACCCAGAAGTCGCCGTCGCGCACCGCGCGGGTCTTCATGCCGGCCGCGTCGGAGCCCGCGTCGGGCTCGGACAGGGCGTAGGAGAACATGGCCTCGCCGCGGGCCAGGGGGGCGAGGTACCGGTGCTTGAGCTCCTCGGAGCCGGACAGGATCACCGGCAGCGAGCCGAGCTTGTTGACGGCCGGGATCAGCGAGGAGGAGCCGCACGCGCGCGCGACCTCCTCGATCACGATCACCGTGGCCAGCGCGTCCGCGCCGGCGCCGCCGTAGGTCTCGGGGACGTGCACGGCGTGCAGGTCGTTGGCGACCAGCGCGTCCAGGGCCTCCTGCGGGAACCGGCCCTCCTCGTCCACCGCCGCCGCGAACGGCACGATCTTCGCCTCCGCGAGGGCACGCACCGACTCCCGGAGCATGTCGTGCTCCTCGGAGGGCCGATACAGGTCGAAATCAGTCGAACCCGCCACGTTCACTCACTCCCACGCTTGCTAACTACCGTTAAGTAACCCAAAGGGTAGGGCGTGACCGGGCCCCGGACCAGGGCACGACTATGCTCGGGCAGGCATTCGCCCGACGTTCACTGGAGACCCGCATGGCCCTCAAGATCACCGTGATCGGCACCGGCTACCTCGGTGCCACCCACGCAGCGGCCATGGCGGAGCTGGGCTTCGAGGTCCTCGGCCTGGACGTCGTCCCCGAGAAGATCGAGACGCTGTCCGCCGGGCGCGTCCCCATGTACGAGCCGGGCCTGGAGGAGCTGCTCGCGAAGCACGTCGCCGGCATCGGGGGATCGAGCGGCCGGCTGCGCTTCACCACCTCCTGGGAGGAGGTCGGCGCCTTCGGCGACGTGCACTTCGTCTGCGTGAACACCCCGCAGAAGCACGGCGAGTACGCCTGCGACATGAGCTACGTCGACGCCGCCTTCGCCTCCCTCGCCGGAGTCGTCCGCGAAGGGGCCCTGGTCGTCGGCAAGTCGACCGTCCCCGTCGGCTCGGCCGAGCGGCTCGCACGGCTCCTCCCCGAGGGCGTCGAACTCGCCTGGAACCCGGAGTTCCTCCGCGAGGGCTTCGCCGTCCAGGACACCCTGCACCCGGACCGCATCGTCGTCGGCGTGCGCGGCGAGCGGGCCGAGAAGACGCTCCGCGAGGTGTACGCCGTACCGGTCGGCGAGGGCTCCCGTTCGTCGTCACCGACTTCCCGACGGCCGAACTGGTCAAGACGGCCGCCAACTCCTTCCTCGCCACCAAGATCTCCTTCATCAACGCGATGGCCGAGGTCTGCGAGGCCGCCGGCGGCGACGTCGCCAAGCTCGCCGAGGCCATCGGCCACGACGACCGGATCGGCGCCAAGTTCCTGCGCGCCGGCATCGGCTTCGGCGGCGGCTGCCTCCCCAGGACATCCGGGCCTTCATGGCCCGCGCGGGCGAGCTGGGCGCCGACCAGGCCCTGACCTTCCTCCGCGAGATCGACTCGATCAACATGCGGCGGCGCGGCCAGATGGTCGAGATGACCCGCGAGGCCCTCGGCGGCGCCACCTTCCTGGGCCGCCGGGTCGCCGTCCTCGGCGCCACCTTCAAGCCGGACTCGGACGACGTCCGCGACTCCCCGCCCTGAACGTGGCCGGTCAGATACACCTCCAGGGCGGCCAGGTGACCGTCTACGACCCCAAGGGCATGGAGAACGCCCGCCGCGTCTTCCCGACCCTCGGCTACGCCGACTCGGCCCTGGAGGCCGTGCGCGGCGCCGACGTCGTCCTCCACCTGACCGAGTGGCGCGAGTTCCGCGAGCTCGACCCGGCGGAGCTGGCCTCGGTCGCCGGCTCCCGGGTGATCCTCGACGGCCGCAACGCCCTCGACGGCCAGCGGTGGCGGGCGGCCGGCTGGACCTACCGGGCGATGGGCCGCCCGACGGCCTGAGCCTGAGACCACGGAAACGGAGGGGCGCACCGGGTGCGCCCCTCCGTTTCCGTTCTCTCCCGTACGGGCCAGGCCGCTTTTCCCGTACGAGTCAGGCCGCTTTTCCCGTACGGATCAGGCCGCTTTTCCCGTACGGATCAGGCCGCTGCCGGACGGATCCGGTTCGTCCGCGCCAGGAACTCCGTCCCGCGCAGCGCCCGGGTGGCGTTGGCGTGGGCGAGGCCGACCAGCTCCTGGGCGGTCCAGCCCCGGCGGAGCAGCTCCGCGAAGAGCGGGACGTAGCCGGTGGCCGGGGCGGTGGTGCGGGAGACTCCCGCGCACTGCGGGCCCGCCTGCGCCCGTACCCGGTCGAGGACGTCGGCGGTGGCGGCCGGGTCCTCGGTGACCGTGACCATGACGACGGCGCCGTTCTCGCCGAGGAGGCCGAGGACCTCGTCCGGCAGTGCCTCCGGCTCGGCCCGGGTCAGCAGCGCCGGCGCCCGGGTGACGGCGAGGCGCGGCGGACCGTGTCCGGGTCGGCGCCGGAGAGGTCCACGGCCAGGCCGATGCGGTTCATCTCCGTACCGCATCCCGGGCGAAGCGGTCGAAGCCGGTGAGGTTCACGGCCCGCACCCCCAGCGCGTGGTACGCCCGCAGCGTGGCCGCCGAGCCGCCGAGCGCCGTCCAGCCGACCGGCCCGAGCAGGGCGGCGACACGGCCGCAGTTGCGGGCGTGGGCCAGCTCCGACGTCGTGTACGCGAGGCGCAGGTCCTCGGGACAGGCGGCGACGAGGGCGCGGACGGAGTCGATCCGCCGCAGGGTCCCGATGACGTCCTCCCCGGCTCGACGTCCAGACACCAGAGCTGGGCCCCCGCCTCGGCGGCACGGACGGGCGGCAGGTCCTCGGGGTCGAGCGACTCGGGAAGTTCGGCACGCCCCTCGGTGACGGGCTGGGCCGCGAGAGCGCCCGGGCGCGTGCCGTCTCGTCGAGCGGCGGAGGCGGCTCCGGGGCGGCGGCACGGTCGGGAGGGTGGTGGGATGGTCGTCCAGCAGTTCCGCCATGGTCTTACTCCGAGCTCGGCGATGCAGTACCGCCCGCCGAGCGCGGCGGGGCAGTACCGTCCACCGTGCCACCGGGCCCCTCGGGGGCGCGGCGGAGTGGGCCGTCCGGGTGGGCGGTCGACCGCGCGACACTCAGTCCTTGGTGCCCCAGACCCATTCGAGGCCGAAGCCGTATGCCTGGTCGATCAGTTCCTGGTTGCTCACCTGCCGGCTGCTCGGCGACAGGGTCGCGCTGAACCAGCGCACCTCGCGCCGTACCACGATCCCTTGGGCGCCCGGCGTGATGAGGGCGATCGCGCAGGCCGTGGCTCCGGCCGGGGCGTCGTCCAGGAGGATGCGGAAGCTTCCCGAGGGAGCGGTGACCGTGACAGCCGCCCCCAGACTCCGGAAGTCGACCGCTCCCTCGTAGACGTACGTGTAGACGAGCAGCCGACGGACGTGGGCCCGGTACTCCAGGTTCACGCGCAGGGTCTCCCCGTCCGAGGAGGCGCCGGTCCGGTCGTCCTGGTCGAGCTGGGCGTAGGGCGGCTCAGCGAGCGCGCCGAAGGTGTTGCCGAGCGGCTGGACGGCGTACCGGCTGCCGTCGGTGAGCTCGACCAGACAGCCGAGGTCCAGGTCTGCCCCCGTCGAAGCCGACCAGTTGAGGTTGGCCTGGAGCAACCCGCGCCCCGCCACGAAACCTTGGGGAGCCGCCCTGGTCAGCAGGGTGTCGGCGAGGCGTGCGCCCGATGTCTCGGTCCGGCGCGTCGCCCGGTCGTCGACAGGGCCGCGCACCGTGCGATCACCGCCCGGCGGCTTGAGCCGGATGACTCCACGACGACGCTCGTCACCCATGACCACTCCCCCTGGATGAGCACTCCACTTGTGGGCACAGTATCCACACACGTGGGCTACGATGCCTTCCCATCCGGGGGATCAGAGGTGCCGCACCAGCGCTGGGGAGCGCGTGACACCGTCTTCTCGACCCCTGTTCCGTCGTGTGGGGGTGGGCATGCCCGTCGGGGCTTCGACGAATCGTCATCACATAGCCCGGGAGATCGAGGAGCTCTCACACGAGGCCGCCCTGGCGCCTCGAAGCGGGGAATTGCGGGAACTCTCCCAGGCATTGAAAGATGCGGACAGCGACACCCGACCGCTGGATCCGTGGACCGAGCTCGATCTGCTCCACTCCTACGCGCGCCCGGAGAGCATCACCCACGGCACCGCCAAGCGTGAACATCCGCTGTGGAGCCGCCTGGAGGCGCTCCTCGGCGGTCTCGTCTTCGTTCCGCTCGCCCTGACCTGGATGGGCCTCACCCAAGCGTCCAGCGCCTATGGGGCGTTGACGGGCGCGGACCCGAAGGCCGCCTCCAGGCCCTTTCTGCAGCTGTGGCAGTCCGGCTTCGAAGGCCATCTGACCGGCTTCTTCACCTTCGGGCACGTCGCCGGGACCGCGACGGTCGCGATCCTCGTCCTTCTCGCCCTGGTCCTGGTGCACGGCTGGCGCCGCGCCGAGATCTCCCGCCGCGAGGCGGAGGCCGAGCGGCTCGCCGACGAGCTGATGCGTCGGCTCGTGCCCGCGCTGACCAGGGCACAGCTCGTGCTCAACTCCTACCGGCTGTCCTCTCCCCGTCGGTTCACCGCCGAGTTGACACAGTCCGCCGAAACGCTGAACCGGCTCGGTGACCGTGCGGCGACGACCACGCAGGAGCTGGCGCAGGCGGCGCTGCTCGTCGGCGACTCCCTGGACAAGGCGGAGAAGCGGCTGGCCGGTGTCGACACCTCGGTCCGCCCGCTGGAGACCGCCGCGACCCGGATCGAGGAGGCGGTACGAGGCGGCGGCAAGGAGCTCGAGGCAGCGGTGAGTGGCAGCGGGGTCATGGTCCGCAAGGCCCTGGAGGACGTACGCGGTACGAACACCGAGGTCAGGGATGTCCTGGAGAAGGCCGGAGAAAGAGTGGAGGACTCCGTGACGGCGCTGGCCGCCGCGCAGCGCTCGTTCACCACCGGCATCGAGGTGACGGGAGACCTCTCCGCGCAAGTGCTGGGCAGGCTGACGGAGGTGGTGGAGGCCTCGGCGCGGGGCAGCGCCGAAGCCCATGCCCTCGTCGGCCGGTTCGCCGACCAGGCCGACGCTCTGGGTCTGGTGGCCGAGCGGATCGGCACGGCCGTCGAGACGCTGCACTCCGCGCTCGCTGACATGGCCGCGCGGAACCCGGTGGACGTACGCACGGACGCCATCGCACGGGATGCCGTGCCCGTGCTTCTGGACAAGGCCCCGACGGACGCGGTGCCCGTGCCCGCGGCCCGGCCGCATGCCGGGACGGACCGGGTCGAGGCCCGGTGAGAACGCCCCGGTTCAACCCCCTGCATCTGGCGGGCTGGCTCTTCGCGGACATGCTGCTCGTCCTCGCCCTGGTCGCGATGGGCGACCAGGGCGACCCGCTGGCGGCCGAACAGGCCGCCAAGCCCGGGAGTTCCGCGACCCCGAAACCGGCTCCCTCGAAGAGCAGCGCCCCCAAGGGGCCGCGTGCGGTGACGCGTACACCGGTGAAGGTGTCCATCGACGCGGCACCGGGAGACAGCGCCGGGATCCTGGAGCGGCTGAAGGCCGTGACCGCGCAGTACGAGGGGCGTCAGGCGGCGTTCGTCCTGACCTTCGGGCGCCACTCCGACCCCGGGGCCGGCGGTGCGTACGCGGGCGAGGTCAACTCGCTGCTCCCGAAGGCCCGTCCCGGCATGTTCAAGGGCGCGACCACCCGCGACTTCTGGAAGGGCGGGGCCTCAGGCGGGCACGCCGACATCGAGATCTACTTCTACACGTACTGAGCGGCCACCGACCGCCCTCACCGGAGGAAGACAATCCCATGCAGATCCTTCCGTTCTACCTGCTGTGCGACGAGTCGGGTTCGATGGCGGGCTCCAACGTCGACGCGCTCAACGACGCGCTGCCGAAGCTGCACGACGAGATCAGCACCAATCCGACCGTGGCCGACAAGACCCGGTTCTGCCTCATCGGCTTCTCCACCGAGGCCAACGTCCTCCAGCCCCTGGTCGACCTGAGCGACATCGACGAGGTCCCCGCCCTCGCGGCCGGCGGTCTCACCTCGTTCGGCAACGCCTTCCGTACGCTGCTGCGCTGCATCGAGACGGATGTCGCCGCGCTGAAGGCCGAGGGGCACGAGGTGTACCGGCCGGTCGCCTTCTTCATGTCGGACGGCGTCCCCACCGACGACGACTGGCCGCAGGCGTACAAGGAGCTGACGGAATCCGCTACTGCCCGAAGATCATCGCGTTCGGGGTGGGCGACGCCGAGGAGTCCACCATCGCCCAGGTGGCGAACTTCCGTGCCTTCATCCAGCAGGACCAGAACGTGTCGCCCGCCGCAGCCCTGCGGGAGTTCGCCTCCAGCCTGACCAAGTCCATCGTGCGGTCGGCCACCAGCATCGCCTCCGACGGCAACTCCGACTTCACGCTCTCCGTGGACGAGACCGTGCCCGGCTTCGCGACCGTGTCGCTCGACAAGCTCTGAGGCGGACGACGTGACGGAGCACGAGAACCGAACGGAGCCCGTACCGCTCCACGAGCCGGTGCCGGAGGACGCACCGGCACCGATCGTCCTCGCGGTGGATCCGGCGGTACCGGACGGCGGCACCGACGAGGCCACGGACGCCCCCTCCGGACTGCGGGACGGAACCGCACGCACGCCGCTCCTCGGCGTCCCCGCGCACAGCGGGCCCAAGCCGCCGCTCTATCCGTCGGTGCCGCAGAAGCGCCCGCGGGTGTCGGACGGGCCTGCGCGGCGGTCATCCCCGACATGGCACTGGACGGTGCCGCCTTCGGCGCACTGGCCGTGCGGGCGGCGTCCGTGCGCGGCGACGCCCACCGCTACCTGGGCGAGCCCCGGCAGGACTCGCTCATCGTGGCCCTGCTCGGTACGAAGGACGAGGGCGAGCTGCTGCTGCTCGCTGTGGCCGATGGGGTCGGCTCGCAGCGCCTCTCCCACGTCGGGGCGAACAAGGCGTGCCAGCTGGCCGCATGGGCCCTCGATCCACGGGCCCGCGAAATACACGAGGCCCTGGTCGCCGGCCGGGAGGACCGCTTCGCCTATGTGGCGGGGGAGGCGGTGGACCTCGTCGCAAAGCGCCTGGCGCAGATCGCGGGGAGCGACACCGACCCCGCCGCATACTCGACCACCCTCCGTGTGCTCCTCGTCCCGCTCGATCCGAAGATCCGCACCCGCGGCCTCGTCACGGTCGGGGACGGTGGCACCGCCCTACTCCGGGACGGGACGTGGGACCTCGCGCCAGGCGAGACCGTGAAGGAGAGGGAGGACGGGGTCATCGACACCCGGACCGCCGCACTCCCCTTGACCCGTACCGCCTCGGTTCGGCTGCTGACCACCCGGCCGGGCGACGTCCTCGTCCTGTCCACCGACGGTCTCTCCTCGCCGCTGGCGGGGGAACCCGCCATGCGGACGTTCCTCGCAGATGCCTGGGGTGGCGGCACCGTGCCCGAACCCGCCGACTTCCTCTGGCAGTTCCAGTACCGGGTGAAGTCGTACGACGACGACCGCACCGCTGCTGTGCTCTGGGAGGCACTGCCGTGACGGCGCACGACGGCGCGGACATCGAGCAGTCCCGCCTCAAGCTCCTGAAGGAGCTGGCTACCGGCGGCCAGGGCAGGGTGCATGTGGTGGGTGGGCCGGAAGGCCTGCTGTTCAAGCAGTACCTCGAGCCGCACAAGGTGGACGGGGCGGCCCTCTCCGCGCTGGTGGCACTGCGTCAGGGGTTGGGCGAGACCGACCGACAGCGGCTCGACCGTGAGGCCGCGTGGCCGCTGTGCCGTGTGACGGACGCCGGCCGGGTGTCCGGTTTCCTCATGCGACGGGCACCCGCCACGATGACCTGGCGGTCCTCGAAGGGGGACGAGAAGCTCATCGAGCTGTCGTACCTGCTGCGTCCGCCGAAGGCCGCCTGGCAGGCGGTGCGGCAGCCCACTCCGTCCGAGCGCTTCGCGCTGGTCATGGCGCTCGTGGACCTCTTCCAGTGGCTGCATGCGATGGGGCTGGTGGTCGGCGACCTCTCGCAGGCCAATGTGCTGTGGTCGCTCGCCCCTCACCCGGCCGTGCATCTGCTCGACTGCGACGGCGTAAGGATCACGGGACGCCCTCCGGTCCTCGCCCAGGCCGACACCCCGGACTGGCTGGACCCGAAGTCCCCGCCCGGGATGGTGAGCGTCGACAGCGACCGCTACAAGGCGGCTCTGATGATCGGCCGGGTTCTCGCGCAGGACCCGTACGTCACACCGGGCAGCCCTGTCGCCCTCGGCAGGTGTCCTCGACGAGCGGCAGGCCACAGCGGTGCGGCGGCTGTGGGATCTGGCGGGCGGGAGTACGGGGCGCGCCCCGACCTCGGCCAGTGGCGCACCGCGCTGGCCGGGCGGGACACGATCAAGTTGCTCGCCACGCGACCGGCGCCACGACCGTCCGTGAACCGCTCGCTGTTCGACGGCGGAACACATCGCGAGCGGGGAACCATCAGGCTCCGCGACACCCCGTAGAACGCTGAGGGGCCCGTCGTACTGAGCCCCTCAGCGCAACGGTCAGGAGCCGTCGAGCGCCTCGATCGTGGCGTTCGACGGGGTCGTGCGGCTCTTCAGGTCGCGGGAGACCGCTTCCGCGTCCCGGAGGGCGCGGACGGCGTTGGACCAGGTGAGCTTGGCGAGGTCGGGGCGGGACCAGCCGCGGTGCAGGAGCTCCGCGATCAGGTGGGGGTAGCCGGCGACGTCGTCGAGGCCGGCCGGGGTGAAGGCCGTGCCGTCGTAGTCGCCGCCGATGCCGATGTGGTCGATGCCGGCGGCCTCGCGCATGTGGTCGAGGTGGTCGGCGACCGTGGCGGCGGTGGCGATCGGGCGCGGGTTCGCCTCCTCGAAGGCGCGGTGCAGCCTCATCGCCTCGGGGGTGGTGTCGAGGTGGTCGAAGCCGTGCGCCCGGAGGTTGTCGTCCGCCCGCGCGGTCCACTCGACGGCGGCGGGGAGGATGAACTTGGGCACGAAGGTGGCCATCGCGACGCCGCCGTTGGCGGGCAGCCGTTCCAGGACGTCGTCCGGGACGTTCCTCGGGTGGTCGCAGACCGCGAGGGACGAGGAGTGCGAGAAGATCACCGGCGCCGCCGTGGCGTCGAGCGCGGCCCGCATGGTGGTCGCGGCGACGTGCGAGAGGTCCACGAGCATGCCCGAGCGGTTCATCTCGCGGACGACCTCACGGCCGAAGGCGGTCAGTCCGCCGACGCGCGGCTCGTCGGTCGCCGAGTCCGCCCAGTCGTTGTTGTCGTTGTGCGTGAGCGTCATGTACCGCACGCCCAGGGCGTGCAGCGCGCGCAGGGTGGCGAGGGAGTTGTTGATCGAGTGGCCGCCCTCGGCGCCCTTGAGCGAGGCGATGCGGCCCTGCTTCCGGGCCGCTTCCATGTCGTCCGCCGTCAGGGCCGGGGCGAGGTCGGCGGCGTACCGGTCGAGGAGCTGGTCGACGACGTCGATCTGCTCCAGGGTCGCGCTGACCGCGTCGTCCCCGGCCAGCCGGCACGGCACGTACACCGACCAGAACTGGGCGCCGACGCCGCCGGCCCGGAGCCGGGCGAGGTCGGTGTGGAGGGTGGCGGACTGGTCGGACGCGATGTCCATGCGGTCCAGGTCGTAGCGCACGTGCTCGCGCAGCGCCCACGGGAGGTCGTTGTGGCCGTCGACCACGGGGTGGCCCGCGAGCAGTTCGCGGGCCTCCTCCAGACGGTCGGCCGCGGTCACCTGGCGAAGCCGAAGGACTCGGCGCCCTCGACCTTGGCGCGCAGCCGCTTGCCCTTCTCCGTGGCCTGGTCGTTGAGCTCCTGCTGGAACTCGGTCATCCGGGCGAGCAGGTCGGGGTCGTGCGCGGCGAGGATCCGGGCCGCGAGCAGGCCCGCGTTGCGCGCGCCGGCGACGGAGACCGTGGCGACCGGGACACCGGCCGGCATCTGCACGATGGAGAGCAGCGAGTCCATGCCGTCGAGGTACTTCAGCGGCACCGGCACGCCGATGACCGGCAGCGGGGTGACGGAGGCGAGCATGCCCGGCAGGTGGGCGGCGCCGCCGGCGCCCGCGATGATCGCCTTGAGACCGCGGCCCGCGGCCTCCTCGCCGTACGCGATCATCTCGCGCGGCATCCGGTGGGCGGAGACGACGTCGACCTCGTACGGGATCTCGAACTCGTCCAGGGCCTGGGCCGCGGCCTCCATCACGGGCCAGTCGGAGTCGGACCCCATGACGATGCCAATGAGCGGATTACTCAACGATGGTTCCTCGCAGATAGCCGGCGGCGTGACGGGCGCGCTCCAGCACGTCGTCGAGGTCGTCGCCGTAGGTGTTGACGTGGCCCACCTTGCGACCGGGCTTCACGTCCTTGCCGTACATGTGGATCTTGAGCTGCGGGTCCCTGGCCATGCAGTGCAGGTACGCGGAGTACATGTCCGGGTAGTCGCCGCCCAGGACATTGCACATCACGGTCCACGGCGCGCGGGGGCGCGGATCGCCGAGGGGCAGGTCGAGAACCGCCCGGACGTGGTTGGCGAACTGCGAGGTGATCGCCCCGTCCTGGGTCCAGTGACCGGAGTTGTGCGGGCGCATCGCGAGCTCGTTGACGAGGATGCGGCCGTCCGTGGTCTGGAACAGCTCGACGGCCAGGTGCCCGACGACGTCCAGCTCCTTGGCGATCCGCAGCGCCAGCTCCTGGGCCTGCCCCGCCAGCTCCTCGTCGAGGTCGGGCGCGGGCGCGATGACGGTGTCGCAGACGCCGTCGACCTGGCGGGACTCGACGACCGGGTAGGCGACGGCCTGGCCGTGCGGGGAGCGGACGATGTTCGCCGCGAGCTCGCGGACGAAGTCGACCTTCTCCTCGGCGAGGACCTGGACCCCGGCGAGGAAGGCCTCGTGGGCGTCCTCGGGCGTGCGGACGAACCAGACGCCCTTGCCGTCGTAGCCGCCGCGCACGGTCTTGAGGATGATCGGGAAGCCGCCGACCTCGGCGGCGAAGGCCTCGGCGTCCGCCGCGTCCGCCACGATCCGGTGCCGGGGCTCGGCGCGCCCAGCTCGTCGAGCCGCGCGCGCATCACCCCTTGTCCTGCGCGTGCGCCAGGGCCGCGCGACCGGGGCGGACGACGACGCCGTCCGCCTCCAGGGCCGCCAGGTGCTCCGCGGGCACGTGCTCGTGATCGAAGGTGATCACGTCACAGCCGCGCGCGAAGTCACGCAGCGTGTCCAGGTCTCGGTAGTCGCCGATGACGACCTCGCCGACCACCTGGGCGCGGAGTCCTGCGGGGTGTCGCTGAGGAGCTTGAACTTGATGCCGAGGGGGATACCCGCCTCGTGGGTCATACGGGCGAGCTGCCCGCCTCCGACCATGCCTACCACGGGGAACGTCACCCTCTTAGGGTATCCGCACCAGGGGGGAACACTCGTCCGGCTGTGGATTGCCACAAGCCCGGAGCGGGTGGGGGACCGGTTCTCCACAGGTTTGCGCGGTACACAGGCGGGTGACAGGGGCGCTGGTTAGAGTGGTTGGGTTGACGTCGCCCGGACGTCATACGGACGGACGGGACAGAGCGATCACCATGAGTGAACCCGGCGCGCTGCGCATGCGACTCCAGGGGCTCTTCCGGGAGGTCGCCAAGTTCGGCGCCGTCGGCGCCGTCGGGGTTCTGGTCGACCTCGGGGTGTTCAACCTCGTCCGCCACTACACGGACCTGCCGGTCGTGCGCGCGAGCGTCGTCGCCACCGTCGTCGCGATCGTCTTCAACTACATCGGCTTCCGGTACTTCACCTACCGGGACCGGGACAAGAGCAGCCGCGCCAAGGAGATGGCCCTCTTCCTGGTCTTCAGCCTGGTCGGCCTGGTCATCCAGAACGGCCTGCTGTACGCGGCGACGTACGGCTTCGGCTGGGACACCCCGCTGCAGAGCAACTTCTTCAAGTTCTTCGGCATCGGGATCGCGACCCTGTTCCGCTTCTGGTCGTACCGCACCTGGGTCTTCCGCGCGCTGCCCGCCAAGGAGGCCGTGCAGACCGCCGAATCGTTCCTGGAGCAGGCCCCGCGGCAGTCGACCCGCCGCCAGCCCGACCGCGTCTGACGTCTGACGTCTGACGTCTGCCATCTGACGTCTACCGTCTGCCGTCTGCCCGGCCCTGATCCGTCGGGCAGGCCGATCCGTCGCGGGCAGACCCTGCGCCGTCGGGCAGGACCTAGCGGACCGGGCGCTCCTGCGGGATCTCCGCGACGCTCCTGACCTCCCGGCTCAGGAAGAGCGCGAAGACCGGCGGCTGCTGCTGGAGCAGCTCAAGACGGCCGCCGTCCGCCTCCGCGAGGTCCCGGGCCACCGCCAGGCCGATCCCCGTCGAGCTGCGCCCGCTCACCGCCCGCTCGAAGATCCGCGCGCCGAGGTCGGGGGGCACGCCCGGACCCTCGTCGGTGACCTCGATCACCGACTGGTTGCCGGTGACGCGGGTGCGCAGGGCGACCGTGCCGCCGCCGTGCATGAGCGAGTTCTCGATCAGGGCGGCGAGGACCTGGGCGACCGCGCCCGGGGTGCCGACCGCCCGCATCCCCTGCTTGCCGGAGTGCACGATGGCCCGCCCCGCGCTGCGGTAGGCCGGGCGCCACTCCTCGATCTGCTGCTTGACGACCTCGTCCAGGTCGAAGGCGACGGCGGAGCCGGTGCGGGGGTCGCGGGAGTTCGTGAGCAGCCGCTCGACCACGTCCGTCAGCCGCTCGACCTGGGTGAGCGCGATCGTCGCCTCCTCCTTGACGGAGTCGAGGTCCTCGGCCATCGCGACCTCCTCCAGGCGCATGGAGAGCGCGGTGAGGGGCGTACGGAGCTGGTGGGAGGCGTCGGCGGCGAGCCGGCGCTCGGCGGTGAGCATCCGGGCGATCCGCTCGGCGGAGGCGTCGAGGACGTCCGCGACCCGGTCCAGCTCGGGCACCCCGTACCGCTTGTGCCGGGGCCTCGGGTCGCCGGAGCCGAGCCGCTCGGCGGTCTCGGCGAGGTCGGTGAGCGGGGACGCCAGCTTGTCCGCCTGCCGTACGGCGAGGAGGACGGCGGCGACGACCGCGAGCAGGGCCACCGCGCCGATGATCAGCAGGGTGCGGCCGACCTCGGCGGTCACCGCGGACCGGGACTCCTCGACGGTCACGGTCTCGCCGCGCTCGCCCGTGGCGAAGCCCCGGATGACCTCGCCCTCGGGACGGACCCCGATCTCGATGGGTTCGCGGCCGGGGATGCGGATCTGGGCGTACCGCTTGGCGCCGCTCTGCTCGGCGAGGATGTCCGGGTTGACCGGCTCGCCGCCGATCAGCCGGCTGTCGACGATGGAGACGATCCGCAGCGCCTCCGAGTCCACGCTCTCCTGGGCACTGCTGGAGATCGTGCGGGTCTCGACGATGACGAGCGAGACCCCGAAGACGGCGATGACGACGAGGACGACGGCGAGCGTGGAGTTGATCAGGCGGCGGCGCATGGCTTAACGGTGGCTCAGTTCGTTTTGAACAGGGTGGACCGGCGGATCGAACACGCGGGGAGGCTCGACAGGGCGGGGCGGCGGCTCAGCTCTTCTCGAAGGCTCAGCTCTCCTCGAAGGCTCAGCTCTTCTCGAAGGCTCAGCTCTTCTCGAAGGCTCAGCTCTTCTCGAAGCGGAAGCCGACTCCCCGGACCGTCGCGATGTAGCGGGGGTTCGCCGCGTCGTCGCCGAGCTTCTTGCGCAGCCAGGAGATGTGCATGTCGAGGGTCTTGGTGGAGGACCACCAGGTGGTGTCCCAGACCTCGCGCATCAGCTGGTCGCGGGTGACGACCCGGCCGGCGTCCCGGACCAGGACCCGGAGCAGGTCGAACTCCTTCGCGGTGAGCTGGAGCTCCTCGTCGCCCATCCAGGCCCGGTGCGACTCGACGTCGATCCGCACGCCGTGCGTCGTGGGGGCGGTCGCGGGCTCGGTGGAGCCGCGCCGGAGCAGGGCCCGGACCCGGGCGAGGAGCTCGGCGAGCCGGAAGGGCTTGGTGACGTAGTCGTCGGCGCCCGCGTCGAGCCCGACGACGGTGTCGACCTCGTCCGCGCGGGCGGTGAGGACCAGGATCGGAACGGTGTGCCCCTCGGCGCGCAGCCGGCGGGCGACCTCCAGGCCGTCCATGCCGGGCAGGCCCAGGTCGAGCACGACCAGATCGACCCCGCCCTGGAGGCCGGCGTCGAGGGCGGTGGGGCCGTCCTCGCGGACCTCGACCTCGTACCCCTCTCTCCGCAGGGCGCGGGCCAGCGGTTCCGAGATGGATGCGTCGTCCTCGGCGAGCAGTACACGGGTCATGGGGTGATGGTAGTCCGCACGGGGGCCGGGCCGGGGCGGGATCCGCCGGGCCGAGATGACCCCTGGGGATCTTGTGGGCATCCTGCTCATGACCTTCGAAAGATCGCGCGCGGTTCCTTCGTCACCTGTGATCCATCTCTCAAGTCCTTCCATATCCGGCACTGTCGTGTCGTATGGTGGCGATACGTCAGTAGCGGTAATCGGGGACCTTTGGCCAGCTTCGCGGGCCAAGGTCCTCTTTCTGCGTAGGTTCGGCTCGGTCGAACCTGGAGACGATGAATGACCTGTGGGCCGGGTCCCGGGGCGCGTAGACGCGTCTCCCGGGGCGTGGATCCCGGCGGAGTTCCACGATTCCCCCGGTGCCGGCCTCCCCCACCGGGCGCACCACGCTCACAAGGCGTGCGTCCCGACAGAGCAAGGATCGACATGGCGTCCAGCCTGACGACGGCTTCGGCCGGAACCTCTGGTTCCGAGAAGACGTTCTTCGGCCACCCCCGTGGTCTGGCCACCCTCTTCATGACCGAGATGTGGGAGCGCTTCTCCTACTACGGCATGCGCGCTCTTCTGGTTCTGTACCTGGTCTCCGGCGGCGCGGACGCGGCGACCGGCTCCCAGGGTGGCGGCCTCGCCATGACGGCGGCCACGGCGACGGCCATCTACTCGGTGTACGTCTCGATGGTCTACCTGATGGCCATGCCCGGCGGCTGGTTCGGTGACCGCGTCTGGGGCGCCCGCAAGACGGTCGCCATCGCCGGTTTCGTGATCATGGCCGGTCACGCCTCGCTGGCCATCCCCGGTCAGGCGATGTTCTTCGTCGGCCTGGCGCTCGTCGCGGCCGGTTCCGGTCTGCTCAAGGCCAACATCTCCACGATGGTCGGCCACCTCTACGACGGCCCGGACGACCCGCGCCGTGACGGTGGCTTCACCCTCTTCTACGTCGGCATCAACCTCGGTGCCTTCGTCGCGCCGTTCGTCGTCGGCACCGTGGGCGAGAAGGTCAACTGGCACCTCGGCTTCGCGCTCGCCGCGATGGGCATGGGCGTCGGCCTGATCCAGTTCCTCTTCGGCACCAAGCACCTCAGCGCGAAGAGCAACGTCGTCCCGAACCCGCTCTCCCCGGCCGAGCGCAAGAGCGTCCTGGTCAAGGTCGCGCTGGTCTTCGTCCTCGCCGCCGCCTTCTACGGCGTCGTCGTCGGCCTCGGCATGTACACCCTGAACTGGGCGCTCGTCCCGATCACCCTCGCCGGCCTGATCATCCCGGTCGCTGTCCTCGTCCGCATCAAGCGCGACAAGGACCTCGACAAGACCGAGCAGTCGAAGATGACCGGCTACATCTGGTTCTTCGTCGCCGCCGCCGTCTTCTGGATGATCTACGACCAGGGCGGCTCGACCCTGTCGCTGTTCGCGGACGACAAGACCGCCGACACCGTCTTCGGCCTGGGCTTCCCGGCCACCTGGTACCAGTCGCTGAACCCGCTCTTCGTCATGGCGCTGGCCCCGGTCTTCGCCTGGCTGTGGCTGTGGCTGGCCCGCAAGAACCAGGAGCCGAACACCATCGTGAAGTTCGCGATGGGCCTCGTCCTGGTCGGCGCGTCCTTCTTCGTCTTCATCGTCCCGATGAACATGGCGGGCGACGGCACCAAGGTCTCCCCGATGTGGCTGGTCACGATCTACATGATCCAGACCATCGGTGAGCTGTGCCTCTCCCCGTCGGCCTCTCCGTCACCACGAAGATGGCCCCGCAGAAGTACGCCTCCCAGATGATGGGCGTCTGGTTCCTCGCCGTCACCGCCGGTGACTGCACCACGGGTCTGCTCTCGCTGGCCGGTGTGGACCTGAACGGAACGGGGATCATCGCGATGGAGGCCGCCCTCGCGGTCCTCGCGGGCTTCGCGATCTACATGTACCGCAAGAAGGTCCAGGGCCTCATGGGCAGCGTCCACTGACGCCGCCCCGCCCGCACGGAGGGCCCGTCGCACCGCACCGGTGCGACGGGCCCTCCGTCGTTCTCACCGCCGGAGCCGCGCCCAGGGGGTGAAGGTGAACACCGCGCCGCCGAGCAGGATGACCGTGCCCGCGACGAGGGCGAGGGCGCGCAGGGCGCCGTCGCCGTCGGCACCGGTGTGGGCGAGGTTCTCCCCACTGGAGCCGCCGGAACCGCCGGCGCCTCCGGTCGCGGAGTCCGTGCCGCCGTCCGAGCCGCCGGAGACGCCGCCCGCCTGCTTGCTCGTGTCCAGTTCGAGGGAGGCCTGCACGGCGCCCTTGACCTGGCAGGGATGGCCATCTTCACGCTGCCGAGGGAGACCGAGATGGTGAGCGTGCCCGGACTGAGCGTCGACTTGCCCGTCGCGCCCGGCCGGTACGTGCCCTTCATGTCCTCCAGGCTGACCGGGGCGCCCCTGGTGAGGGGGCGGGGTTGGGCGCGCCGGTGACCTTCACCGCGCCGTGGTCGGCTCCGCCGATCTGCACCGTCATGGAGGGCTTCAGGGCCCCCTTGGGCAGGTCGGCGGGGCTGTCCATGACGCCCTTGGCCGTCTTGACCGTCAGGTCGTAGGCCTCGCCGTTCTTCTTCGCGCTGATCGTCACCTTGGAGGAGATGGCCGCCGGCCCGGGGCTCTCGCAGGCGAAGGCGACGGCGACCTCCTTGCCGGGGAAGTCGGTCTGCCCACCGGAACCACCAGAACCGCCGGAGCTGCCGGTGCCGCCGGTGCTTCCCGTGCTTCCGGAGCTGCCGGTGCTTCCGGTGCTTCCGGTGCTTCCACCGGAGGCGGTGGTGGTGGTACCGCCGGAAGTCGTGGTCGACCCGCCCGACGCCGTGGTTCCGCCCGAGGCCGTCGAACCACCGGACGCCCCACTGTCACCGGACGTACCGGACCCGCCCGACGTACTGCTCGACCCCCCCGACGTGGTGCTCGAACCCCCCGACGTCGTCGTCCCCCCGCCGGAGGTCGAGGAGCCGTCCGTGACCTTGATGGTCGCGCCGACCGGCACCGTCTCCTTCGGGGAGCACTTGGTGTCCGTGGAGAGGGGCTTGGAGACGTTGATCGTGTACTTGCCGGGCGTCAGCGTGACCTCGCCCGCCTTGTCCAGCTTCAGCTTCCCCTTCATCTCGGGGAGGACCATCGGGCTGTTCTTGGGGATCGGCGGGTTCTGCCGGGGGCCCTCCATCGCGACGGTCCCGCTCCCGGCCCCGCCCACGGTGAGGACGCCGGACGGCTTCACCGTGTCCTTGTCGAGGTCGAGGACGTCGGGGTTCTTCGAGGCGGCCTGGACGGTCTTCCAGACGATCTCGACCTCGTCGCCGACCTTGGCCTCGGCGGGTGCGGTGATCAGCACCTTCGTCGTGCCCTGCACGGGCGGAAGGCCCGAGATCGCCGGCGGGATGCACTCCGTCGCGTAACTGATCTCGGCGGCCTGGGCGGGGCCGGCGGCATACAGGATCCCCGCGCCGCCGAGCATCAGCGCGACCCCGGCCGCGCTCATCCTCCGTTGCGTACTCACGCATGTCCCTTCGTCGTCGGGCTGCTGCTCTCTGGCGCTGACGGTGCGGAGTCAGGGCTGAACCACGGCAGGGCCGCGGTCGTCTCCCCGTCCCCCGGTGCGGGGGCGGAAGCGGATGTACGGGCCGGGGCGCGGCGATGCGGGCGCGCCCCGGCCGGGTCCCGGTGGCCCGGCCCCGGCCCGCCCGGAAGCGGGCCGCACGCGGTCGACCACGGCCATGCCGATCCGGAACAGCGCGGCCGGCACCACGACGGCGAGGAGCGCCCAGAAGAGGGTCACGCCCCAGGGCCTGCCGACGCCCCAGGGCTGCTCGACGAGGACCTTGCCCGCGTACTTCACGGAGACCTGGTAGTCGCCGTGCGCGCCGGCGGCGAGCTCGGCGGGGAGGCGGATCAGGGCCTTCTTGCCGGGGTCGATGGTGCCGCGCCACTGGCGTTCCTCGTACTGGGGCGCGAAGACGCCGTGGCTGGTGCCGACCTGGAAGACCGGGTCCTTGACGGGGCCGGGCCGAGGTTGCCGACGGTGAAGACGACCTCGCGGCGCGGGGGCGCCCCGAACCAGACGAGGACGCCGCTGGAGCCGTCGAGGCGGACGGCGGCGAGGACGGCGAGGCGTCCGTCGCCGGAGGGCTCGGGGAGCGGGGCGGTGGGGTGTCCGGCGACGGTGAAGGCCTTGTCGACGGCGTCCTGCTGGCCGGTGACCCCGGCGACGTGCACCACGCACGGGCAGGGCTTGGGCGGTTCGGCGACGGGGAGCTTGGTGCTGAAGGCGCCCCGCCGGTCGACGGTGGCGGCCCGGCCCTCGGTGTTGGCGCAGGAGTTGGTGCCGCCGATGACGCCCTTGCCGGGGGCGCCCTGGCCGCAGATCAGGAGCATGAGCAGGGCGCCGGGTTTCCAGCCGCTGCCGCTGACGGTGATCTCGCCGCCCTTGCCGCCCTCCGTCGTCGACAGTTCGACCACGGGCCCCGGGGCCGCGACCGCCGCCGGGGCGGTGGGCAGCAGGACGAGGGCGAGGGCGGTGAGCAGGGCGGCGGCCGTACGGATCGTCCTCATGCTGCCTCCGGCGCCGACTGGGTACGGGACTTTCCGCGCCGCCGCACCGCGTACCGGGCTCCGGCCGCCGCCGCGAGGAGCAGTCCGGCCGCTCCCGTCAGCGCGGGGCCCGAGGCGAAGGAGGCCTCGGCGCGGGCGGTGGCGGGGCGGCGCCGGGTGCGGTGGCCGTCAGCCGGACGGTGACGGAGTCGAGGGCGGGCGGGTCGGGCCAGGGTTCGGTCCGGTGGCCCGCTCGCCGGGGCGCAGGGTGAGCGGCAGGGGCGGTCCGGCCGGTCGAGGACGGTGCCGAGGAGGCCCTCGGCGCGGACCGCGAGGCGGGGGCGAGGACCGTGGTGCCGCGGTTGACCAGGGTGTAGCGGACGGCGCCTCCGTCGACGCGGACGTCCTCGACGGTGAGCGCGGCGAGGTGCGGACCGCTGACCCGCAGCCGCAGGTCGACGCCGACCTCCCGGCCGGCGGCCGCGACCCGGACGGTGCCGCGGCGCTCGCCCGGCGGGGTGTCCGCGGCGACGGTCACGGCGAAGGGCACGTCGGCCCGGGTCCTGGCGGGCACGGTCACGGTCCGGGCGGCGAAGGACACCGGGGCGCCGCCCTGGCCGGTGAGGCGCACGGTGAGCGGCGCGGCGCCGGGGTTGGTGACCGACAGGGTGTCCTGGAGGACGCTGCCCGCCGGGCCCTCCAGATAGGCGTACGGCCGTCCGGCGGCGGGCGCCGCCGTCCAGTCGTGGGCGCCGGGGGCGCCGCCGCGACCGCGCCGAGGAGGGCCGTCGCGGCGGCGAGGAGCCGGAGCGGGCGGCCGTGCGCCGTCCGGGGCGCGGTCGTGCGCCGCCCGGCGCGATCGGCCGTGCGCCGCCCGGGGTCTGCCGCCCGCCGCGTCCCCGGGTGGTCCGCCGTACGCATCAGCGTGCCGTGCGCCGCGTGAGCCAGAGGACTCCGGCGGCGCCGGTCAGCAGGACGGTGCCGCCGAGGGTGCCGAGGGCCACGGCGGAGTCGAGCGGGCCGGTCTTGGGCAGCTGGCCGCCGTCGTCGGTGGCGGGCGGCGGGGCGTCGGAGCCTCCCGAACCGCCTCCCGAGCCTCCCGACACCCCGGTGACCTGGAGTTCCAGCGAGGGCTTCGGGTTGTTCTTCGGCGTGCAGACGGCCGCGTCCATCCCGAGGGCGTGCACGGTGAGGACCCCGGCGGTGAAGGTGACCTTGCCGTTCTTCTTCGGGGTGAACGTCCCGGTGAGCGTGCCGATGCTGATGGGGGTGTCCGGCGGGATGGCCGCCGTGTTCGGCGCGCCCGTGACCTTCACCTTGCCGCTCGCGTCGCCGCCGAGGACGAGCTCGGCGCGCGGCGTCATGACCCCCTTGGGCAGCTCGACCGGGCTGTCGGAGACGCCCTTCTCGAACGACATGGTGATCGTGTAGCCGGCGCCGCTCTTGACGGCCTTGATGTCGACGGGCGAGACGGCGCTCTTGGGCCCGATCTTCGTCTCACAGGCGTAGTTGACGTCGACGACCTCCGCCTGCGCGACCGGCGCCCCCGCCAGCACGGCCACACCCGCCACCGCGACCGCGGCCGTCAGCGCGGCGGTCGTTCTCCTCCGGTTCGGCACCTTGGACACCCGAGCACCCCTCACCGCAACGTAACTGACGGTCTTTCAGATCGGCCGTCAAGGTACGCCCGGGGCCTTGAGGAGGGAAGGCAGGGGAACGGGTGAACTTGTGAAAGTCCTAGACGGGCGCGGCCAGTTCGGCCCAGACCGTCTTGCCGGGGGATCCGGGGGTGCGCTCGATGCCCCAGTCGAGGCAGAGGCGCTGGACGATGAACATGCCGTGGCCGCCGGGGCGTCCGGAGCGGTGTGGGGTGCGGGGGCGGGCTGGCCGGCGCCGCGGTCGGTGACTTCGAGGCGGAGGGCGTGGGGCAGGCGCAGGACGCGGAGGCGCTCGGGGCCCTCGGCGTGCAGGCAGGCGTTGGTGACGAGTTCGGAGACGACGAGCAGGACGTCCTCGGCGGCGGCCCTGCGGTCGGCGGTGGCGGCCGGGAGCCAGCCCCACTCGTGGAGCGCCGAGCGCGTGAAGTCGCGCGCGAGCGGCACGGTGCCGCTGGTCTCGCCGAGGGCGAGCGTACGGACGTCGGAAGCTTGCTCCATCAACGCTTCACCTCACCGATCGACGGGACAGAGGGGACAGGACGTACGGGCGGGGGGTGTGGCGTCGGTCTCAGCCGGGGAGTGCCGTGGCGAGCGTCTCGTGGACGGTGAAGACGGCGTCCGCGCCCGTGATGTGGAACACCCGGGCCACGGCGGGCCGCATCGCCACCAGATGGACGCCGCCGCCGGCGGCCTGCGCCCGCAGCCGGGCGCCGAGCAGCACGTTGAGCCCGGTGGAATCGCAGAACTCCAGGCCCGAGCAGTCGACGACGAGCCGGGCGCGGCCCGCGTCGAGCGCGCCGTCCAGCGGGGTGCGCAGCAGTTCGGCGGTGTGGTGGTCGAGTTCGCCGACGGGGGTGAGGAGTGCGCTCCCGGCGACGTCCCGGACCTCGACCCGCAGCCGCGCGGGTGGCGCGCTGCCGATGTGTTCGCGGTCCATGGCCGTGCCTCTTCTCGCTCTCGCGGATGCCGACTGACGTGCCTCGAACCCTACAAGTCGAGCACCCGTCGATGCACATGAGGGATGTCCCATATCGGTGCGAAACGGATTATTGGCACTTGCAACCATCCGGGTCGAGCGGGTAGGGCTAGAAGGAACGTCCGACCCGACCGGCTTTGGAGGCGCCGCAAACCGCAGCGAGAAGCACCCGAAGGAGACCCATGTCACCCCGGCTCGACGCCCCGCGCACCCCCACGCGCCGTCGTCAGCAGTCCCCGTTCCGCCGTCGTCGACCCCGTCGTCGACCTTCCCGACGGACCGCTCGACCGGATCGGACCGGTCGACGCCCGCGCCCTGTCGAAGCAGCTCTTCGTCCGGCTCTCCGAGCTGGAGGAGGGCACCCACGAGTACGCGTACGTCCGCAACACCCTCGTCGAGCTCAACCTCGCCCTGGTGAGGTTCGCCGCCGCCCGGTTCGGCACCCGCAGCGAGCCGATGGAGGACATCGTCCAGGTCGGCACCATAGGCCTGATCAAGGCGATCGACCGCTTCGAGCTCACTCGTGGCGTCGAGTTCCCGACCTTCGCGATGCCGACGATCATCGGCGAGATCAAGCGTTTCTTCCGGGACACCTCGTGGTCCGTGCACGTGCCCCGCAGACTCCAGGAGCTCCGGCTCGAACTGGCCAGGGCCGGTGACGCGCTCGCCCAGCGCCTCGACCGCGCCCCGACCGTCGCCGAACTCGCCGAGGAGCTCGGCATCGCGCCGGAGGAGGTCGTCGAGGGCATGGCCGCGAGCAACGCGTACACCGCGACCTCGCTCGACGCCCGGCCCGACGAGGAGGACGGCGCCGGCGGCGAGGCCGCGCTCGCCGACCGGCTCGGCTACGAGGACGACGGGCTCACCGGCATCGAGTACATCGCCTCCCTCAAGCCGATGATCGCCTCGCTGCCCGCCCGCGAACGCCACATCCTCTCCCTCCGCTTCGTCTCCGGCCTGACCCAGTCGGAGATCGGCGCGGAACTCGGCATCTCCCAGATGCACGTGTCCCGCCTCCTCGCCCGTACCCTCGGCAGGCTCCGCCGGGGCCTGACGCTGGAGGAGTGAGCTTCCCCGCCCCTCCCCCACCCCGCGACCGTCCCGGACCCGACGGAGGGGGAGGCGGCGCCGGGCCCTAATTCGATGGCTCTCGAACGATCATCGCCGCTACCGTCGGGCGTCCGACCATCCCCCACCCGACACCGACGGAGAGCGAAGCCATGCCCGCGCAGCGACCGACGACCACCCTCTGGCGCCCCACCGGCCCCGGCGAGCTGGACCTCGTCCGCGAGTCGGGCTGGCGCGCCTGGCCGCCCCGGCTGCCGGAGCAGCCGATCTTCTACCCCGTCCTCAACGAGGAGTACGCGGTCAGGATCGCCCGCGACTGGAACGTCAAGCACAGCGGCGCCGGCTACGTCACCCGCTTCGAGGTCGACACCGACTTCCTCCGCCGCTACCCGGTCCAGCAGGCGGGCGGACGGACGATCCTGGAGCTGTGGGTGCCCGCGGAGGAGCTCGACGAGTTCAACGCGCACATCGTCGGCGAGATCCGGGTCGTGCACGAGTTCCGCTGAGCGGGCCGTAGGCGCCGCGGGACGGCGCCTACGGCTCGCTCCCCGCGGTCAGACCGCGCGTACGCCCTTGCGCCAGACCTCCGCGATCAGGGGGACGCCCGGACGGTAGGCCAGGTGGACGTGGGAGGGGGCGTCGAGGATCGTCAGGTCCGCCCGTGCCCCGGTGGTGAGGCGGCCGATGTCGGTGCGGCGGAGGGCGGCGGCGCCGCCGGCGGTGGCGGACCAGAGGGCCTCGTCGGGGTCATGAGCATGTCGCGGACGGCGAGGGCGATGCAGAAGGGCATCGAGGAGGTGAAGGAGGAGCCCGGGTTGCAGTCCGTGGAGAGGGCGACGGTCACGCCGACGTCGAGCAGGCGGCGGGCGTCGGGCCACTCGGCGCGGGTGGAGAACTCGGCGCCGGGGAGCAGGGTGGCGACCGTGTCGCCCTGGGCGAGGGCGTCGATGTCGGCGTCGGTCAGGTGGGTGCAGTGGTCGGCGCTGGCCGCGTCCAGTTCGACGGCGAGCTGCACGCCGGGGCCGTAGGTGAGCTGGTTGGCGTGGACGCGGGCCTGGAGGCCCTTCGCCATGCCGGCCTTGAGGATCGCGCGGGCCTGGTCGCCGTCGAAGGCGCCCTTCTCGCAGAAGACGTCGACCCAACGGGCGTGCGGGGCGCAGGCGTCCAGCATCTCGCCGGTCACCAGCTTCACGTACGCGGCCGGGTCGTCGGCGTACTCGGGGGCCACGATGTGCGCGCCGAGGTAGGTGACCTCGTCGGTGTGCTCGGCGGCGATGCGCAGGGCGCGGGCCTCGTCCTCGACGGTGAGGCCGTAGCCGGACTTGGTCTCGAAGGTGGTGGTGCCCTGGCGGAGGGCCTCCCACATGTACGTGGCGACGTTCGCCGACAGTTCGGCGTCGGTGGCGGCGCGGGTCGCGGCGACCGTCGTGCGGATGCCGCCCGCCTTGTAGGGCTGGCCGGACATCCGGGCGTTGAACTCGGCCGTGCGGTCGCCCGCGAAGACGAGGTGCGAGTGGGAGTCGACGAAGCCCGGGATCACGGCCCGGCCGGCCGCGTCGACCCGGTTGTCAGAGGCGGGTGCTTTGCTTGATTCACCGACCCAGGCGATGCGGTCGCCTTCGATGACGACGGCCGCGTCCTGGATCAGACCGAGCGGCGAACCATCACCGAGGGAGGGGTCGTTGGTGACGAGACTGGCGATGTTGGTGACGACCGTGGCGTTCGTCGCCACGGCGCTGTTCGCGCTCGTGGGGGCGGAGGTCGCCGCCGGCCTGTTCGTCGCCGCGGGGCCGGTGTTCATGGTGAGAGATCTCCCTTTCAGCCGCGCACGGCGGCGATCGAGTCGGCGAGGGCCTGTGCCACGTCCGGTACGGAGACGTGTGCCCCGTCCCGGACGATCTGGCGTCCGCCCACGATCGTGTGCCGCACGTCCGCGGCCGACGCCGCGAATACCGCCGTCTCGGCTGCCAGCCGCGGCACCGGGCCCGCTGTCCTGACGGAGTCGAGCGCGATCGTCGTGAAGTCGGCGAGCGCGCCCTGCTCCAGGGTGCCCGCGTCGTGCCAGCCGAGGGCCGCGTGGCCGTCGGCCGTCGCCGCGCGGAGCAGCGCGGCGGCCGTCCAGTGGCCGCGGGTGCGGGTGCGCAGGCGTTCGTTCAGTTCCATCGCCCGTGCCTCTTCGAGGAGGTCGATGACGGCGTGGCTGTCGCTGCCGAGGGAGAGCGGGAGCCGGCTCCCTGGAGGGCGACGGCGGGGCCGATGCCGTCGGCGAGGTCCCGTTCGGTCGTCGGGCACATGCAGGTGCCGGTGGCCGAGGAGCCGAGGAGGGTGATGTCCTCGTCCGTGAGGTGGGTGTTGTGGACGCCCGTGGTGCGGGGGCCCAGGACGCCGTGCTCCGCGAGGAGTCGGGTCGGCGTCATGCCGTGGGCCGCCCGGCAGGCGTCGTTCTCCGCCGTCTGCTCCGAGAGGTGGACGTGGAGGGGGGCCCGCCGGTCCTCGGCCCAGCGCGCCACCGTCGACAGCTGGTCGGCCGGGACGGCCCGTACGGAGTGGATGGCCGCCCCGATGCGTACGCCGTCGCGGTCCTTGAGGGCCGAGACCCGCCGCGCCCACTGTTCGGCCGTGCCGTCGGTGAAGCGGAGCTGGTGCCGCTCGGGGGCGGCGCCGAAGCCGGAGGAGAGGTAGGCGGTGTCGAGGAGGGTGATGCGGATGCCCGCCTCGCCGGCCGCCGCGATCAGGGCCTCGCCCATGGCGTTGGGGTCGGCGTACGGGCTGCCGCCGGGCGCGTGGTGCAGATAGTGGAACTCGCCGACGGCGGTGATGCCGGCGAGGGCCATCTCGGCGTACACCGCGCGGGCGAGCGCGAAGTAGTTGTCCGGGGTGAGCTTCTGGGCGACGGTGTACATGACCTCGCGCCAGGTCCAGAAGGTCCCGGAGCCCACCTGGACGGTGCCGCGCAGGGCGCGGTGGAAGGCGTGCGAGTGGGCGTTGGCGAGGCCGGGGACCGTGAGGCCGCGGAGGACGACGGCGCCGGGCGGCGGGGCCTCCACGCCCGTGCGTACGGCTCCGATGCGGCCGTCCTCGGTGACCTCCAGGGCCACGCCCGGCTCGACCTCGGTGGCGAGCCAGGCGTGCTCCAGCCAGTACGTCGTCAGCGGCACGCCAGCTCCTCCAGTACGTCGGCGAGTGCGAGGACCCCGGCCACGCAGTCGTCCTCGGCCGCGTTCTCGGCCGGGGAGTGCGAGACGCCGGTCGGGTTCCGTACGAACAGCATGGCGGTCGGGATCGCTTCGGACAGGATGCCCGCGTCGTGTCCCGCGCCCGTGCCGAGGACCGGCACCTTGCCCGTGGTGCCGAGGACGCGGGAGAGCTCGTCGCGCAGGGCGTGCGAGAACTCCACGATCGGGGTGGCGGACTCCTGGACGACGGCGAGGTCGATGCCGTGGCGGTCGGCGTAGTCCCGGGCCGCGGCCTCGACCCCGGCGATGACCTTGTCCAGGGAGCCCTGGTCGGCGGCGCGGGCGTCGAGCCAGCCGCGGACCATCGACGGGATGGCGTTGACGCCGTTGGGTTCGACGGCGATCTTGCCGAAGGTGGCCACGGCGCCCGCGAGTTCGGCCTCGCGGCGGGCGGCGAGGACCGTCTCGGCGTAGGTGAGCATCGGGTCGCGGCGGTCGACCAGGCGGGTGGTGCCCGCGTGGTTGGCCTCGCCGGCGAAGTCGTACCGCCAGCGGCCGTGCGGCCAGATGGAGGAGGCGATGCCGACGGGGTCGCCGGAGAGGTCCAGGGCGCGGCCCTGCTCGACGTGGAGCTCGACGAAGGCGCCGATGCGGCCCAGCCGCTCGGGGTCCGCGCCGATGGCGGAGGGGTCGTACCCGGCGGCCTCCATGGCCTGCGGGAGGCTGACGCCGTCGGCGTCGCGGAGCTCGTACGCCTGCTCCTTCGTCAGCCGTCCGGCGGTGAGGCGGGAGCCGACGCAGGCGAGGCCGAAGCGGGCTCCTTCCTCGTCGCCGAAGTTGACGATGGCGAGGGGCCGCTTGAAGGAGGCGCCGCGGGCGCGGAGTTCGTCGAGGGCGGCGAAGGCGGACACGACGCCGAGGGGGCCGTCGAAGGCGCCGCCGTCGGGGACGGAGTCCAGGTGGGAGCCGGTGACGACGGCGTCGCCGGCCGTGGGGTCGCCGAGCCAGGCCCACTGGTTGCCGTTGCGGTCGGTCTCGACGTCCAGGCGGCGGGCCTCGGCCTGCATCCGGAACCAGAGCCGGCAGTCGGCGTCGGCCTCGGTCCAGGCGTAGCGGCGGTAGCCACCGGAGGCGGCGTTGCGGCCGATGGGCCGCAACGACCGCCACATGGCGTGGAAGGTGGCGCTCACGCCGAGGCCTCGTCCTCGGAGCCCTCGCGCATCGGGACGCGGACGCCCTTCTCGTCGGCGACGCGCTCGGCGATGTCGTAGCCGGCGTCGACGTGGCGGATGACGCCCATGCCGGGGTCGTTGGTGAGGACGCGGCGGATCTTCTCGCCGGCGAGCTTGGTGCCGTCGGCGACGGAGACCTGGCCGGCGTGGATGGAGCGGCCCATGCCGACGCCGCCGCCGTGGTGGAGGGAGACCCAGGAGGCGCCGGAGGCGACGTTGACCATGGCGTTGAGCAGGGGCCAGTCGGCGATGGCGTCGGAGCCGTCGAGCATGGCCTCGGTCTCGCGGTACGGGGAGGCGACGGAGCCGCAGTCGAGGTGGTCGCGGCCGATGGCGAGGGGGGCGGCGAGGGTGCCGTCGGCGACCATGTCGTTGAACATGTCGCCGGCCTTGTCTCGCTCGCCCTGGCCGAGCCAGCAGATGCGGGCGGGCAGGCCCTGGAAGTGGACGCGCTCGCCGGCCATCTTGATCCAGCGGTGCAGGGACTCGTTCTCGGGGAAGAGGTCGAGGATCGCCTTGTCCGTCTTGTGGATGTCGCTCGCCTCGCCGGAGAGGGCGGCCCAGCGGAAGGGGCCCTTGCCCTCGCAGAACAGCGGGCGGATGTAGGCGGGGACGAAGCCGGGGAAGGCGAAGGCGCGGTCGTAGCCGGCGAGCTGGGCCTCGCCGCGGATGGAGTTGCCGTAGTCGAAGACCTCGGCGCCGGCGTCCATGAAGCCGACCATGGCCTCGACGTGCCGGGCCATGGACTCGCGGGAGCGCCGGGTGAAGCCGGCCGGGTCCTTGGCGGCCTCGTCGGCCATGTCCTCGAAGGCGACGCCGACGGGGAGGTAGGAGAGCGGGTCGTGGGCCGAGGTCTGGTCGGTCACGATGTCGATCGGGGCGCCCTCGGCGAGCATCTGCGGGACGAGCTCGGCGGCGTTGCCGAGGAGGCCGATGGAGAGCGGGCGGCGGGCGTCGCGGGCCTCGACGGCGAGCTGGAGGGCGTGGGCGAGGTTGTCGGCCCTGACGTCCAGGTAGCGGTGCTCGATGCGGCGCTCGATGGCGCGCGGGTCGACGTCGACGCAGATGGCGACGCCGTCGTTCATCGTGACGGCCAGCGGCTGGGCGCCGCCCATGCCGCCGAGTCCGGCGGTGAGGGTGATCGTCCCGGCGAGGGTGCCGCCGAACTTCTTCGCGGCGACGGCGGCGAAGGTCTCGTAGGTGCCCTGGAGGATGCCCTGGGTGCCGATGTAGATCCAGGAGCCGGCCGTCATCTGGCCGTACATGGTGAGGCCGAGCTTCTCCAGGCGGCGGAACTCCTCCCAGTTGGCCCAGTCGCCGACGAGGTTGGAGTTGGCGATGAGGACGCGGGGGCCCACTCGTGGGTCTGCATGACGCCGACGGGGCGGCCGGACTGGACGAGCATCGTCTCGTCCTGCTTGAGGGTGCGCAGGGTGCGGACCATGGCGTCGAAGGAGCGCCAGTCGCGGGCGGCCTTGCCGGTGCCGCCGTAGACGACGAGCTTGTCGGGGTGCTCGGCGACCTCGGGGTCGAGGTTGTTCTGAAGCATCCGGAGGGCGGCTTCCTGCTGCCATCCCAGGGCGCTGAGTTCCGTACCGCGGGCGGCTCGCACGGGGCGGGGACCTGACATGGGGGTGCCTCCTCGAATGTCGTTCAGATATTCACATCCTGGACTGCTGAATAGTTGTAGTCAACAGGGCGTGCCGGACGGGCGATGGACGAGGATGGGCCCCATGGCCTCCTCCCGTCGCGATCTCGCCGTCCGAGCCACCGTCGATCAAGGACTCCTCTCCCCCGCCGAACCGGTCGTCGCCCTTCTCGACACCGCCGGCATCCGCGCCTCCGCCGCCGCCCTGACCAGCGCCTTCGCCGCCGTCACCGACGCCCCGTGCTGCACGCCTTCGCCGTGAAGGCCGCCCCGCTCGTCCCCGTCCTGCGCCTGCTCCACGAGGCGGGGCTCGGCGCCGAGGTCGCCAGCCCCGGCGAGCTGGCCCTCGCCCGCGCCGCCGGGCGTCCCGCCCGCCCGCACCGTCCTCGACTCCCCGCCAAGACCCCGGCCGAGCTCCGCCAGGCCCTCGCGCTCGGCATCGCGGTCAACGCCGACAACCTCCAGGAGCTGGCCCGCCTGGACGCGCTCGTCGCCTCCGCCCCCACCGCCTCACCCCTTGGAATCCGGGTGAACCCGCAGGTCGGAGCCGGTTCCATCGGCGCGCTCTCGACCGCGACCGCCACCTCCAAGTTCGGCGTGGCGCTCCGCGACGAGGGCGCCCGCAAGACCGTCGTCGCGGCCTACCTGGAGCGGCCCTGGCTGACCCGGCTGCACACCCACACCGGCTCCCAGGGCGTCCCGCTCGCCCTCATGGCCGAGGGGGTCGGGGAGGCGTACGCGCTGGCCGAGGAGATCAACCGGGCGGCCGGACGGCAGCAGGTCGACACCCTCGACATCGGCGGCGGCCTGCCCGTGAACTTCGCCTCCGACGAGGAGACCCCGACCTACGCGGAGTACGCCCGGCTGCTCGCCGACACCGTCCCCGGGCTCCTCGACGGCCGCTACCGGCTCGTCACCGAGTTCGGGCGCTCCCTGCTCGCCAAGCACGGCCTGGTCCTCGCCCGCGTGGAGTACACGAAGACCTCCGGCGGCCGCCCGATCGCCCTCACCCACGCGGGCGTGCAGCTGGCCACCCGGACGGTCTACGCCCCCGAGGCCTGGCCCCTGCGCGTCCTCGCGTACGACCCCGAGGGCCGGCCCCGCACCGGCGAGGTCACCGTCCAGGACGTGGCGGGCCCCGCCTGCTTCGCCGGGGACCTCCTCGCCCGGGGCCGCGCGCTGCCGTCGCTGCGCCCCGGGGACGTCGTCGCGGTCCCGGACACCGGCGCGTACTGCTTCGCCCACCACTACGCGTACAACAGCCTGCCCCGGCCCGCGGTCCACGGCTTCACGGTGGACCGCGACGGGGCGGTGACGTTCACGACCGTGCGGAAGGCCCAGACGCTCGACGAGATCGTCGCCGAGGCGGGCGGGGCGCACGCGGACGCGCTGGTCCGGTAGCGCTCCGGGGGCGGCCCGGCTTCGATGAGGACATGACTGGAACGCGTACGGACGCCACCACCTCCGTCGTCGTCGAACGCCGGGTCGCCGCCTCCCCCGGGCGGGTCTGGGAGTCGATCACCGACCTGCGGGACATGCCCCGCCTCCTCTCCGGCGTCGACCGGGTGGAGGTGCTCACCGAGGGCGGCTTCGCCGTGGGCACGCGCTGGCGCGAGACCCGGCGGATGCTGGGCAAGGAGGCCACCGAGGAGATGACCGTGACCGAGTGCGAGCCGCCCGACCGGTACGTCACGGTCGCCGGCTCGCACGGCATGCGCTACGTCTCCGAGCTCACCCTCACGCCCGACGGCGCCGGGTCCACCACCCTGCGCATGGCCTTCTCCGCCCGGCCCGCCGACGGCCGCGCCCCGGGGCTCCTCGCCCGCGCGCTCGCCCGCTTCGGGGCGAAGGCGGTCGCGAAGGCGCTCGCGAAGGACCTGTCCGACATCGCGCGCGCCGTGGAGTCGCACACCTGATCCGCACTCCTTCTGATCAATTCGCGCCAGACGACGGCATGTTCCTATGGAAAATGCCAGAACCCCTCCCGGGGCCGGAACGTTCAGTAGCGTCACCGTCACTGCCGCACGTCCGCACGCCGCATCGGGAGGGGAATCCGCGTGCCCGGAATCGACGAGTGCCTGCTTCAGGCCATGGCCCTGCCCGGGGCCCGGGGCGCCTCCCTGGTCGACTGGACCAGCGGTCTCGCACTCGGCACGGCGGGCGACTCACCGGTCGGCGACCACGAGACGACGGCCGCCGAGACCGCCGAACTCGCCCGCGCGGCGGCCGAGTTCGACTCGTTCACCGCCGGAGGGGACGACGGGCCGCCGGTCGAGGACCTCATCGTCACCACCCGCGCCGGCTACCACGTCCTCCGCTTCGTCGAGACCTCCTTCGACAGCAGCGTCTTCCTCCACCTCTGGCTCGACCGCGACTCCGGCAACCTCGCCCTCGCCCGGCTCCGGCTCCGCGACCTCGCGGACAGGCTGGTGCTGGGATGAGCGTCTCCCCGATGCTGGTCCGGCTCGCCGCCGAGCGGGCCACCGGCGCCCTGCTCCGCGACCACGGCACGCTCTACCTCGTCGACGGCCGCGTCGTGCACGCCGAGTCCCCGCCGCCCCCGGCGTCGACGTCCTCCTCACCACCGGCGGCCGGCTGCCCCGCGAGGGCTGGGACGAGGCCGTCGACCGGGCCGGGGCCCACCGCGCGGTCGGCCGCTTCCTCGTCGACAGCGGCCGGATCCACGGCGGCGAGCTGGAGATCTGCCACCTCGGCGCCGTCTTCGACGCGGCCTTCTTCGCCCTCTCCCCACCAGCGGACCGACCCGCTTCCGGTACGGGGTGGGGCACTGGTTCAGGACGGTGCGGCCGGTCTCCGCCGAGGCCGTCGAGCGCGAGACCGTCCGCCGCCGCGAACTCCTCGACGCCGTCTGGCCGTACGCCTCCGTCGACACCGCCCCGTCGTCCCGCGCCCCGCCGCCCCCGGCCAGACCGTGGGGGCCCGGCAGCGCGCGCTGCTCGCCGCCGCCGACGGGGAGCGGACCCCGGCGGAACTGGCCCGGCTGCTCGGCCGGCCCGCCTTCCACACGCTGCTCGACGTGCGGCGCCTCGCCGCCGCCGGGCTCGTCGCGACCCCGCCCGAACCCGACCCCGTACCGCCACCGCCGGCGCCCTTACCGGCCCCGCCGGTGGCCGATCCCGACATCGCCCTGCTGCGCCGGCTCCGTGACGCCCTGGAGGCACACCTGTGATGAGGCGTGCCCTGCGCCTGCGCGCCGAGAGGAGACAGCTGATGACCGCAGAAGCCGAGGTGCTCGGCGAGCTCAGACGGCTGCGGGCACGGCTGCCCCAGCTCACCGGAGCCCTGGCGGCCAGCGCCGACGGACTCGTCCTCGCCCACGACACGGCGGACGGCGAGGCGGAGACCGTGGCCGCGCTGACCGCGGCGGCGCTCGGCGTCGGACAGCGGCTGACCGAGACCACCGGGCAGGGCCGCTTCCGCGAGCTGCTCGTGCGCGGCGACGACGGCTACGTGGCGACGTACGCGGCGGGCGGCTCGGCCGTCCTGACGCTGCTCGCCGAACCCCGGATCAACGTGGGCCGGCTCCATCTGGAGGCCCGCAGGTCCGGCACCCGGATAGGGGAACTCGTCGACGGCGCGCTGGAACGCAAAGACCTGAACTGACCCGGAGACCCGAACACCGAGAAGGAAGTACGACACCATGGCGAACACCGAGACCTCCCTCAAGGAAGCGGCCCAGATCGAAGGCACGCTCGGCGCGGCCCTCGTCGACTACACCAGCGGCATGGCGCTCGGCACGATCGGCGGCGGCAAGGAGCTCGACCTGAGCATGGCCGCGGCGGGCAACACCGACGTCGTCCGGGCCAAGCTCCGGGCGATGGAGATGCTGGGGATCAAGGACGAGATCGAGGACATCCTGATCACCCTCGGCGGCCAGTACCACCTGATCCGGCTGCTCAAGGGGCACGGCCGGAACGGCCTCTTCCTCTACCTGGCGCTCGACAAGGACCGCGCGAACCTGGCGATGGCCCGCCACCACCTGAAGAGGATCGAGGCCGAGCTCGAAGTCTGACCCCTACTCGACGAACAGGCCCCGGGCCGCCGCCTTCGTGTCGAACTCCTCCAGACGCGCCTGCGCGTCGGGGAGTTCGTCCGCCATGGCCTCCAGGAGGACCCGGCCGAGCAGCATCGGCGCGCAGGCGGTGTCGAAGGCGAGCCCGGTGCCGACGGCGGCCGGGATCAGCAGGTCGCTGTGGGCGGCGACGGGCGCGAAGGCCGACTCGGCGACGGTCACGACCGTGAGCCCGGCCGCCCGCGCGTACTCCAGGGCCTCGACGACCTCCTTGGGGTGCCGGGGCAGCGCGAAGCAGAGCAGGGCCGTGGCCCCGGCCCGTACGGCCGCGTCGACGCGGTCCGTGAGCATCGAGCCGCCCTCGTCGAGGAGCCGGACGTCGGGGTGCACCTTGGCGGCGAAGTAGGCGAAGCCCCGCGCCTGCGAGGAGGCGGCCCGCAGTCCGAGCACGGGCAGCGTCCGGGACCCGGCGAGGCCGCCCGGCCCGCTCGACGGGCGCGGGGTCGGCGAGGAGTCCGGCGAGGTGCCGGAGGTTCTCGATCTCGGCGAGGACGGCCTGCTGGTACTCGTTGAGGCCGGAGGTCTCCTCGGCGGCGCGGGCGCGTTCTCCCGCAGGTGCTTGCGCAGCGCCGGGTAGCCGTCGAAGCCGAGGGCGACGGCGAAGCGGGTGACGGAGGGCTGGCTGACCCCGGCGAGCTCGGCGAGCTCGACGCTGGACAGGAAGGGCACGTCACCGGCGCGCCGGACCATGGAGTGGGCGATGCGCCGCTGCGTCGGCGTCAGCCGGTGTCCCTCGAAGAGCGCCTGCAGCCGGCCGGCCGGGCTGTCGCTCATGCCGCCCCCTTCCACTTATTCACACGCGAGGCTCTTGCATAAGGATATGCACAAGGAGCCGCGCGCGGCAGGGCCGGCCGGAGGGTGAGATGGACGCGGGGACCGCCGCACCCCGTCACCGGGGGCGGGACGACGGCGGTCCCCGCGAGGGACACGGGCCCGGGTCAGGGCCGGTCACCGCGTCCGCGGCGTCTGTGGAGGCCCGGGAGCCGCTCCGGAGGTCCGTGACGCCGACGAGCACCAATGTGCCGGACGCGTGTTAAGCGGGTGCTGCGGGTACGTGTCGCCCTCGTACCAATCGCACGAACTGCTGCGTACCGCCTACTTCGCGCCGCTGTTGGCCAGGAAGGCCAGCAGGTCCTGACGGCTCACGACACCGGTCGGCTTGCCCTCGACCAGCACGATGGCCGCGTCGGCGGACTCGCCGAGGACGGACATCAGGTCGGCGATCGGCTCGCCGGAGCCGACCTGCGGCAGGGGCGCGCTCATGTGCCGCTCCAGCGGGTCCTCCAGGGAGGCCTTCTGGGTGAAGAGGTGGTCGAGGAGCTCGCGCTCGACGACCGAGCCGACGACCTCGGCGGCCATGACGTCGGGGTGGCCGGCGCCGGGCTTCACGATGGGCATCTGGGAGACGCCGTACTCGCGCAGCACCTCGATGGCCTGGCCGACCGTCTCGTCCGGGTGCATGTGGACGAGGGAGGGCATGACGCCCTCCTTGTGGCGCAGGACGTCGGCGACGGTGGCGGTGGAGGTGTCCTCCAGGAAGCCGTGGCCGGCCATCCACTCGTCGCTGAAGATCTTCGACATGTAGCCGCGGCCGGAGTCCGGGAGCAGCACGACGACGACGTCGTCGGGGCCGAGCTCCTTGGCGACCTCCAGGGCCGCGACGACGGCCATGCCGCAGGAGCCGCCGACGAGGAGGCCCTCCTCCTTGGCGAGGCGGCGGGTCATCTGGAAGGAGTCCTTGTCGGACACCGCGACGATCCGGTCCGTGACGTTGCGGTCGTAGGCGGTGGGCCAGAAGTCCTCGCCGACGCCCTCGACCAGGTACGGACGGCCGGAGCCGCCGGAGTAGACCGAGCCCTCCGGGTCCGCGCCGATGACCTTGACCTTCCCGCCGCTGACCTCCTTGAGGTAGTTGCCGGTGCCGGAGATGGTGCCGCCGGTGCCGACGCCCGCGACGAAGTGGGTGATCTTCCCGTCCGTCTGCTCCCACAGCTCGGGACCGGTGGTCTCGTAGTGCGAGCGCGGGTTGTTCGGGTTCGAGTACTGGTCGGGCTTCCAGGCGCCCGGCGTCTCGCGGACGAGGCGGTCCGAGACGTTGTAGTACGAGTCGGGGTGCTCGGGGTCGACGGCCGTGGGGCAGACGACGACCTCGGCGCCGTAGGCCCGCAGCACGTTGATCTTGTCGAGCGACACCTTGTCGGGGCAGACGAAGATGCACTTGTAGCCCTTCTGCTGGGCCACGATCGCCAGGCCGACGCCGGTGTTCCCGGACGTGGGCTCGACGATGGTGCCGCCGGGCTTGAGCGCACCGCTCTCCTCGGCCGCTTCGATCATGCGCACGGCGATCCGGTCCTTGACCGAGCCTCCGGGGTTGAAGTACTCGACCTTGGCCAGAACGGTCGCCTGAATGCCCGCTGTGACGTTGTTGAGCTTCACCAGCGGGGTGTTGCCGACGAGGCTGATCATCGAGTCGTGGAATTGCACCGTAATCTCCGGGGTCTCCGTAATGGTGTGGCCAGCGTATGCGTAGTCGGAGCGGGTTACGGGGCAGTTAGACCCTGAACGGCTTGAAGGAGGTGACGGCCCCCATGTCGAGGGCGAGGGTGGCGCGGCGGATCGCCGCGGGTGCGGCGTACGGCGGCGGGAGCATCGGGCTGATCGGGGTGGCGGCGGTGGGCCTCCTCCTGGCCGAGGCGCAGCTCGCGAAGCGCTCGGTCCACGGCGTGCCGGCGCCGCTGCCGCCGGTGGCGGACGGGCTCTACGGCCGGGCCTTCGGCACGGACGATCCGCTGCGGCTGGCCCTTCTGGGTGATTCCACGGCCGCGGGGCAGGGGTGCGCCGCTCGGGCAGACCCGGGCGCCCTGCTCGCCTCCGGGCTCGCGGCGGTGGCGGAGCGGCCGGTGGTCCTGCGGAACGTGGCGCTCTCGGGGGCGCGCTCGGACGACCTGGAGCGGCAGGTCTCGCTGCTGCTCGCGCAGCCGCTCGGGCCCCCGGACGTGTGCGTGATCATGATCGGCGCGAACGACGTGACGCACCGGCTGCCGCCGACGGAGTCGGTGCGGCTGCTCGCCTCGGCCGTGCGGCGGCTGCGGACGGCGGGCGCGGAGGTGGTCGTCGGGACCTGCCCGGACCTGGGCACGATCGAGCCGGTCTACCAGCCGCTGCGCTGGCTCGCGCGGCGGCCTCGCGGCAGCTGGCGGCGGCGCAGACGATCGTGGTGGTCGAGCAGGGGGCCGGACGGTGTCGCTGGGCGACCTGCTCGGCCCCGAGTTCGCGGCCAACCCGCGCGAGATGTTCGGGATCGACAACTTCCACCCCTCGGCGGAGGGGTACGCGACGGCCGCCATGGCGGTCCTGCCGACGCTGTGCGCCTCGCTCGGCGTCTGGCCGGAGACGGACCGGCTGGAGCCCGCCCGCCGCGAGAACATGCTGCCGGTGGCGAAGGCGGCGGCCGAGGCGGTCCGGGAGGCGGGCACCGAGGTCACGGGCGCCCGCGCCCCTGGGCCCTCCTGAAGCACCGCCGCCGCCGGCGCCTCCCCGTCCCCGCGGAGACCCCGTCCCCGGCCCCGGAGGACGCCCAGACGTGACGCCTCCGCCGTCCGCGGGGCCCGACGACTGAGCGCCCGCTTAGACGTCGTTTCTTATGGCTGGATTGGTGGGGTCCGTTGTTGCGGTCAGTGCGGATGCGTGGTGCCGCGCACGTACCACTGGTCGGCGTTGTGAGGGAGAAACCCCTTGGTCCCGTACTCATCAGAGATCGAGATGGAGAGGTACACACTGCACGTCTGGCCGGTGGCGACACCGGGATAGTCGAGTCTGATCCCCGGCGACTCGTCAGGGAATGTGTCGAACACCCAGTTCGCCGGACCGGTGTGAACCCTGCTGTCTGCCTCCCGCAACCCGGCCCGGGATCTGGCACCTTCTCCAGCTCTGCAGAGCCGTCCGCCCTGACCGTCAGCCGCCCACCGTCCGAGGCCGACCAGACCCCTTGCACGTCACTGACGGTGAGCGAAGGGTCGTCAGGAGCCTCGGTCAGGCCTATGAGAACGCTGGCCAGTGCCGCAATGACGAACGCTCCAGCGGCAACAGACAACCAGACGAATACCCTTGGCCGATCATTCACTGAGACCCTCCCCCAGCGCAGGTGACCTGGGCATCTCCCAGTTCCCGCCTGCGCCTCAATCATGATCCCGACACAGACCAGAGGGAACCCGGCTTGAAACCTTGGCAACTGTTGCTGGCCCGCGAGGCGAGCGATCGGGCTTTCCGGCTCAGGCCTTGCCTCCGGAGGTCAGCCGACGGTAGCCGATGAGTGTCGCGGCTATGCCGACAAAGGCGAGGAAGTGCTCGGCCTTGCGTTCGTAGCGTCGGTGGAGCCGGCGGCAGCCGCCAGCCAGGACACGGTTCTCTCGACCACCCACCGATGCCGCCCAGTCGCTGTGAGGACTCGACGCCCCTGCGGGCGATGCGGTGGCGGATACCGCGCTCGCGGAGCCATCGGCGCAGGTGGTCGTAGTCGTAGCCCTTGTCGGCGTGCAGTTTCGCCGGCTTCCGGCGCCGGGGTCCGCGGCGGGAGCGGACGGGCGGGATGCCGCGGACGAGCGGCTCCAGGCCCTGGCTGTCGTGCATGTTCGCGCCGGAGATACCCAGCGACAGCAGCAGCCCGTTCCGGTCACAGATCAGATGAATCTTCGATCCCAACTTGCCGCGGTCGGTCGGATTCGGTCCCGTCAGCGGCCCCTTTGCCGCCCGCAGACTGACGGAGTCGATCGCGCACCGCGACCAGTCCAGCTCGCCCCGCGCTCCGAGTTCGTCAAGGACCACGCGGTAGAGCCTCGCCCAGACCCGATCCCGGCTCCACTGAGCGAACCGGCGGTAGACCGTGGGCCAGGCCGGGCCGAACACCGGCGGCAGCTGCCGCCACGTGCAGCCCGACGTCGCCACGAAGATGATCGCGGCCAGGGCCTCACGGTCACCTGCCCGGCGTCGGCCACCGCCCTGCGGACGTATCACCTCCGTCGGTGGCACCACCCGCCGGAACAGCACCCACAACTCGTCCGGCACCAACCGCTCAACCAGATCCGTCATGCACGGATCAACGAACGATCACGCCATAAGAAACGACGTCTTAGAAAAGAGGTCCGCGTCACACCGTCAGGGCGGTGACCCGTGCGGTACGTACGGGTAACTTCCCTTTCAGTCCGCCCCCTCCGCACCCTCATGGAGCCGTGATGCCCGAAGCCGTGATCGTCTCGACCGCCCGCTCCCCCATCGGCCGGGCCTTCAAGGGCTCCCTGAAGGACCTGCGGCCGGACGACCTGACCGCCACGATCATCCAGGCCGCCCTGGCGAAGGTGCCGGAGCTGGACCCGCGGGACATCGACGACCTGATGCTGGGCTGCGGCCTGCCCGGCGGCGAGCAGGGCAACAACCTGGGCCGGATCGTCGCCGTGCAGATGGGCATGGACCACCTGCCGGGCTGCACGATCACCCGTTACTGCTCCTCCTCCCTGCAGACCTCCCGCATGGCGCTGCACGCGATCAAGGCGGGCGAGGGCGACGTCTTCATCTCGGCCGGCGTCGAGATGGTGTCCCGCTTCGTGAAGGGCAACTCGGACTCGCTGCCCGACACGCACAACCCGTTCTTCGCCGACGCCGAGGCCCGCACCGCCGCCGTCGCCGAGTCCGAGGGCTCCTCCTGGCACGACCCGCGCGAGGACGGCCTCGTCCCCGACGCGTACATCGCGATGGGCCAGACCGCGGAGAACCTGGCCCGCTGGAAGGGCGTCAGCCGCCAGGAGATGGACGAGTTCGGCGTGCGCTCGCAGAACCTCGCCGAGCAGGCCATCAAGAACGGCTTCTGGGCGCGCGAGATCACCCCGGTGACGCTGCCCGACGGCACCGTCGTCTCCGCGGACGACGGCCCGCGCGCCGGCGTCACCCTGGAGGGCGTCTCCGGCCTCAAGCCCGTCTTCCGCCCCGACGGCCTGGTCACCGCCGGCAACTGCTGCCCGCTGAACGACGGCGCCGCCGCGCTCGTGATCATGTCCGACACCAAGGCCCGCGAGCTCGGCCTGACCCCGCTGGCCCGGATCGTCTCCACCGGCGTCTCCGGCCTCTCCCCCGAGATCATGGGCCTGGGCCCGGTCGAGGCCTCGAAGCAGGCCCTCAAGCGCGCCGGCCTGACGATCGGCGACATCGACCTCGCCGAGATCAACGAGGCCTTCGCCGCCCAGGTCATCCCCTCCTACCAGGACCTGGGCCTGGACCTGGACAAGGTGAACGTCAACGGTGGCGCCATCGCCGTCGGCCACCCCTTCGGCATGACCGGCGCCCGCATCACCGGCACCCTGATCAACAGCCTCCAGTTCCACGACAAGCAGTTCGGCCTGGAGACCATGTGCGTCGGCGGCGGCCAGGGCATGGCGATGGTCATCGAGCGCCTGAGCTGAGACGCTCCCCGCTCTCCACGTGCCGAGCGGGTCAACCGCACCGCGTCCGAGCCGTGACCGAATCTCCCCCAGGATGTGACCTATATCCCGGGGGAGATTGTTTTCCCAGGTCAGAGCTGTTTCAGGACTAAACGCCTGGCAGAAATACCTGTCCAATTCGTGACGTAATGCACTGACAGCGGGCGCCGCCCCGGGACAAGCTGATGTAGGAAGTCGGGGGATCGACTCGGAATCGGGAGTACGTCAGTGAGCGCCATGTCTCTTGCCCTGCTGCTGACCACGGCCGCTGCCACGGCCGTGGGCGCTGCTGCCCTGCACGCCGTCCACGGTCTCCGCAAGGAGGTCGGCGCCCTGCGGGCGAGCTGACCGCCGGGCACGGCGCCACGGTCCCGCGGCCCGCGCCACGCCCGCCGCGGAGATACGGGCCGCGGTCGCCGAGGCGCTGGCCGAGGAGCGGGAGCGCGAGCTCGCCGAGGCGCGCGCCTTCTGGGCCGCGCAGGAGGCCCGTGACGCGGCCGACGCCCGTCCCTGCTCGGCGGTCCGGTCGGCCCGGTCGACGAGGGCGCCTTCTTCGTGCCGCGCCAGACCGACTTCGTCGGCCTGGAGGCGATGGCCCTGGAGGCCATGGAGGCGGAGACCGCCGCGCTCGACGGCACCGACCCGCTGGACGCCTTCGACACCTTCGACGAGTACCCCGAGGACTCGGCCGAGCTGGCCGCGGCCCGCCGCCGGCACCCCTCGCACCCGGACTTCGTGCCGGTGCAGACCCCGGTCGTCACCGACCACGAGCGGACGGTGGCCCGCCTGGAGGAGCTCGCGGACACCCGCACCGCCCTCACCGACGTGCGTCCCGGCCCGCTCGGCACCCTCGACGTGTACGTCTTCGCGGACGGCACCACGCTCTGTATGACCCCGGGGCACCGCGAGACCGCGGAGCGCCTCGCCGAGGCCCTGCGCTCGGGCCGCACCCCGGTCCTGCTCGGCGGCTCGGGCGTCTCGGGCGCCTTCGCCCTGACCTTCTCGTACGGCGACTCGGACGAGGAGAACGTCTACATCCTCGCGGACCGCGTCATCGCCTCCCTGTAAGGCCCCCCAGGGGCCCGTCCTACAGCCCCGAGCGCTCCGCCGCCTCCCGCACCAGCCTCACGGCCTCGTCCAGCTCCCCCTCGCGGGAGCCGGCCGGGGCCGTTCGCAGGATCTCGGCCAGATCGTTCCCGGCGACGGCAACCTGGTCGCCGACCGCGAACAGGCCCGCGTCCGGCATGGTCCTCGGCTCCCGCTCCGGGTCCTCGGCGCGCTGCGCGCGGGCCGCCAGCTCCTGGCCAGCGCCAGGGCCTCGGCCGCCGCGCCCTTCTGGAGGCGGCTGTGCGGGCCGCCCGCAGCCGGTCGGCGAACCGCTCGACGGCGGCGGTCAACTCACTCGTATCGTGCACGCCGCGACCCTACGCGCCCGCCCGGCGCCCCGGCCAACGGCCCCGTCCCCCGGACACGCGGAAGGGCCCGCCCGGCACGAAGCCGGACGGGCCCTTCGGGGTTCAGCGCGCGACCTGTCAGTCGTCGCCCTGGAGGATCGACAGCAGGCGCAGCATCTCCAGGTAGATCCAGACCAGGGTCATGGTCAGACCGAAGGCGGCCAGCCAGGCCTCCTCGCGCGGCGCGCCGTAGGTCACGCCGTCCTCGACCTGCTTGAAGTCGAGGGCGAGGAAGCAGGCGCCCAGGATGATGCCGACGATGCCGAAGACGATGCCGAGGCCGCCGCTGCGGAAGCCGAGGCCGTCACCGCCGCCGAAGATCGAGAAGAGCAGGTTGACCGCCATGAGGATCACGAAGCCCATGGCGGCGGCCATCACGAAGCCGTAGAAGCGGCGGGTGACGCGGATCCAGCCCATCTTGTAGGCGATGAGCACACCGGCGAAGACCGCCATCGTGCCCAGGACCGCCTGGATGACCACGCCGTCGGCGATGTACGTCGAGACGGCGGCCGAGATGACGCCGAGGAAGACGCCCTCGAAGGCCGCGTAGCCCAGGATCAGCGCCGGGGACGGCTTGCGCTTGAAGGACTGCACGAGCGACAGGACCATGGCGACCAGGCCGGCGCCGATGGCGATCCCGTACGACTTGTTGAGGTTCGCCGGGTCGACCGGCAGCAGCAGCCAGGACAGGACGGCGGTGAGCACGACCGTGCCGAGCGTCATGGCCGTACGGCTCACGACGTCGTCGATCGTCATCACGTTGCCGCGGGCCTGCTGCGGGGCGCCGAGCTGGGTGTCCTGCGGGGCGTACGGGTTGGTCGCGTACGGGTTCGCCGCGTCCTGGGCGTACGGGTTTCCGGTCGCGTACGGGTTCGTTCCGACGGCGGGGCCCCCGGCCTGCGGCTGCTGCGCGTTGAAGCCCGCGTAGCCGGCGTCGCGGCTGAACCCCCGTCGCGAGAAGACCGGGTTGCTGCTCCTCATCTCACTCCTCCATGGCGGCCCGCACGGCGCGGGCCTGCGTCAAGAGTAATGCGTAGGCAAAAGAAACTCCCTAGTGCTCGGGGAGGATCTTTTCCCGTCATCTTTCGATCTTCGTCGGCGGCGGGCGGCCCCGCTCCGCCAGGCTCGCCCCCGTCAGGAACCATCCCCCTCCACGGGAGCGCCGATGACCACCGCACCGAACGCCGTCTGGACCCTGCGCAACGCGACCGCGTGGGTCTTCCTCGCGGGCGAGCAGCTCACGAGGCCCGTGATCCTCGCCGGCGACTCCGGCGCCGACCTCACCACCCTCACCGAGGCCGCCGACCACGACGCGTACCCGCTCCGCGCCGAGCTCCACGCGCGCGGGTACGACCTGATCCTGCTCGCCCTCCCCGAGGACGGCTCCATGACCGGCGACGGCGGCACCGTCCAGAACACGGTCCTGCGCGCGGCCGCCGAGCAGGACGGCTCCGCCCCGCTCGTCGTCGGCGGCACCGGGCACGGCGCCCTCTCCGCCCGCTACGCCCTCGCGGCCATGGAGTACCAGCGGATCGACCACCGGACCGCGGTCCACTTCTCCCACGACGGCGCCGCCCCGAGCTGGAGGACGAGGCCGAGCTGAGCCGCGTGGGCGAGCGCCCGCGGCGGCCGCTCTTCCTGCGCATGGTCGACGACGGCGCGGCCGACGGCCTGACCGGCGCGGACGCCGACGAGACGATCACCGGCGAGGCGGGCGGGGCGGGCCCGCTCCTCTCCAAGGAGTACAGCTCCTGGCTGCTGGAGCGGCTGCCGTCCTGACGAACCGTGGTGCCCGGAACCGGACTCGAACCGGTACGGCCCGAAGGCCAGCGAGGTTTAAGCTCGCCGTGTCTGCGTTCCACCATCCGGGCGTCGCCGCGAAGCTCCGCGTCGGCACACGAGCCTATCGGGACGCCTTCCCCGATCAGCGGAACATCGGACCGATGTTGTCTTATTTTATTGACGTCTGAGGGTGCGTCAGCGCAGGTGGGGGCCCTTTCGCCAAACTGTGACGGGGGTCGCAGGCGCAAAGCCGCACCCGCCGGAATGACGAAAAGTCGCCGCAGGTCTGTCACCTTCACCCGGCGGATCGCGTCAGGGTCCTGTCATCCCAAAGGAGGAGGACCGGACCCCTGGTCCGACTGGAGGCTGTCCCCGGAACGGGCACGTGGACTGACGTCGAGCGCGTGAACGTTCGACACGATGAAGGGGTTCCCGCAACACCGTCCCAGTGACAGGAGTCCCCGTGACCACCACCCCCACCGTGTCCCGTGCCACCGCGGTGGCCGCTCGCGCCACGGATCTCTCGAAGGTCTACGGCCACGGCGAGACCCAGGTGGTCGCGCTCGACCGGGTCAGCGTGGACTTCCGCCAGGGCGAGTTCACCGCGATCATGGGCCCCTCCGGCTCCGGCAAGTCGACGCTGATGCACTGCGTCGCCGGCCTGGACTCCTTCTCCTCCGGCTCGGTCCGGATCGGCGAGACGGAGCTCTCCACCCTGAAGGACAAGCAGCTCACCCAGCTCCGCCGGGACAAGATCGGCTTCATCTTCCAGGCCTTCAACCTGCTGCCGACGCTGACGGCCCTGGAGAACATCACGCTGCCGATGGACATCGCGGGCCGCAAGGCCGACAAGCAGTGGGTGCAGCAGGTCATCGACATGCTCGGCCTCTCCGGCCGGCTCAGCCACCGTCCCTCCGAGCTCTCCGGCGGCCAGCAGCAGCGCGTGGCCGTGGCCCGCGCCCTCGCCTCCCGCCCCGAGATCATCTTCGGCGACGAGCCGACCGGAAACCTGGACTCCCGCTCCGGCGCCGAGGTCCTCGGCTTCCTGCGCAACTCGGTGCGCGAGCTGGGCCAGACCGTCGTCATGGTCACCCACGACGCGATGGCCGCCTCCTACGCGGACCGCGTGATCTTCCTCGCGGACGGCCGGATCGTCGACGAGATGCTCCGCCCGACGGCGGACGGCGTCCTCGACCGCATGAAGGCCTTCGACGCCAAGGGCCGTACGAGCTGACGCGGCCCCGAGCCGCCCCTGCCCTCCGCCTTCCGAAACTCCAGGACACACCCATGTTCCGTACCGCCCTGCGCAACGTGCTCGCGCACAAGGCGAGACTGCTGATGACCGTCCTCGCCGTGATGCTCGGCGTGGCCTTCGTCTCCGGCACCCTCGTCTTCACCGACACCCTCTCCCAGGCCTTCCGCAACCAGTCGGCCAAGAGCTACGACGACGTCGCCGTCGCCGTCAGCATGCGTCCGGACGCCGAGGAGGCCCGCAAGAACCCCGGCCTCTCCCAGCGGGTCGTCGACGAGGTCGCGAAGCTCGACGGGGTCGCCTCCGTCACCCCCCGCGTCGACGGCTTCGCCGGTGTGCCCGACAAGAACGGCAAGCTGATCGGCGTCGGCTGGTCCAACAAGGGCACCAACTTCGCCCCCGGCAAGGACGGCAAGGACCGCGCGTACGCCTTCACCGCGGGCACGGGTCCGGTCGAGGACACGCAGGTCGCGCTCGACAAGGAGACCGCCGACAAGGGCGGCTACAAGGTCGGCGACACCGTCCGCGTCGCCACCAACGGGCCGGTCAAGGAGTACACCCTCTCCGGCGTCTTCACGACCGAGGACGGCGCCGTCAACGCCGGCGGCAGCCTGGTCGTCTTCGACACCGCCGTCGCCCAGAAGCTCTACCTGAAGCCCGGCTACTTCTCCGACCTGACCGTCGGCGCCGCCTCCGGCGCGCACGCCGACAAGCTGCTCGACGAGGTCCTGAAGGTCGTCCCGAAGTCCGCCACCGCCCAGACCGGCCAGGCCCTCGCCGACCAGCAGGCCAAGGACATCGAGTCCGGCCTCGGCGCCCTCAACCAGGTCCTCCTGGGCTTCGCCGGCATCGCGCTCTTCGTCGGCGTCTTCCTGATCTCCAACACCTTCACCATGCTGGTCGCCCAGCGCACCAAGGAACTCGCGCTGATGCGGGCGGTCGGCGCCTCGCGCAAGCAGATCACCCGCTCCGTCCTCGCCGAGGCCGGCATCGTCGGCCTGCTCGCCTCCGCCGTCGGCTACGTCCTCGGCATCGGCCTCGCGGCCGGGCTCCGCTCCGCCATGTCCGCCTTCGGCATGAAGGTCCCGGGCGGCGACCTGGTCCTCGGCGTCACCCCCGCCCTCGCCGCCTTCGGCGTCGGCGTCCTCATCACCATGCTCGCCGCCTGGCTGCCCGGCCGCCGCGCCGCGAAGATCCCGCCGGTCGCCGCCATGAGCAGCGTCCACGCCACCGCGAGCACCAAGTCGCTCGTCGTGCGCAACTCCATCGGCGCCGCGCTCACCGCGCTCGGTGTCGTCCTGATCGTGCTCGGCGCCGGCCAGGGCGGCGACGAGGGCCGCATGTTCATCGCGGGCGGCGCCTTCCTCACCCTCATCGGCATCATCGTCCTGATCCCGATGCTGTCCCGGCCCGTGATCGCCCTGATCCGCCCGCTGTTCGTCGGCGCCTTCGGGGTCTCCGGCAAGCTCGCCGGCCTCAACGCGGTCCGCAACCCGCGCCGCACCGGCGCCACCGCCTCCGCGCTCGCCATCGGCCTGACCCTGGTCACCGGCCTCTCGGTGCTCGGCGCCACGGTCGGCTCGGCCCTCGACAAGGCGACCACCGACCAGATCAAGGCCGACTACATGGTCAGCATGGCCAGCGGCACCGGTCTGAGCGACGAGGCCCTGAAGGCCCTGGAGAAGGCCCCTGGCGTCACGGCGGTCTCCCCGCAGCAGGCCGGCTCCCTCGACATCAAGGGCAGGTTCACCGCCGCCTCCGGCGTCACCCCCGGCGCCATCGACAAGGTCCTCAAGCTGGACGTCGTCGAGGGCTCGATGAACTCCCTCGCCCAGGGCCGGATCGCCGTCGACGACAAGACCGCCGAGAAGCGCGGCCTGAAGGTCGGCACCACGGTCCCCGTGGAGTACACCGACAAGCAGAAGGCCCGGCTGACCGTCGGCGCGATCTACGAGAGCAGCGACTTCGTCTCGCCCGTCCTCCTCGACAAGAAGCTCCTCGACGCGCACGAGCAGCAGCCGTACATCGGTCAGATCTTCGTGAAGACGGACGGCGGCGCCTCGGCGGCCAACGAGAAGGCCCTGTCGAAGGCCATGGGCGACAACCCGGCCATCACCGTCATGGACCACAAGGACATCCGTGACGCCTTCGGCGGCCCGATCAACATGCTGCTGAACATCATGTACGGCCTGCTCGGCATGGCCCTGATCATCGCCGTCCTCGGTGTCGTCAACACCCTCGCGATGTCCGTCTTCGAGCGCCAGCAGGAGATCGGCATGCTGCGGGCGATCGGTCTCGACCGTCGCCGGGTGAAGCGGATGGTCCGTCTGGAGGCGATCGTGATCTCGGTCTTCGGCGCGGTCGTCGGCATCGGCCTCGGCTCGTTCCTCGGCTGGGCGGTCGGCGAGACCATCAAGAGCAGCCTGCCGGGCTACGTCCTGGTCCTGCCCTGGGACCGGATCGGCCTCTTCCTGGTCCTGGCCGCCCTGGTCGGCGTCCTCGCCTCCCTGTGGCCGGCCCGGAGCGCGGCGAAGCTGAACATGCTCTCCGCGATCAAGGCCGAGTAGCACGGACGCGCGAAGGGCCGGTCTCCCGTCGGGAGACCGGCCCTGCGTTATCCCGCCCCGCTCACTCCTGCCAGACGCGCGGCCGCAGTGCCGTCCCGCTCACCCCGGACACCGGGGTCTTCACGGCGAGGAACTGGTTCACGCCGATCCGGTTGCGCTCGAAGGAGACCGCCGAGGCCGCCATGTAGAGCCGCCAGATCCGGGCCCGGCCGGGCGAGGTGAGCCGCACCGCCCGCTCCCAGCCGGCCTCCAGGTTCGCCACCCAGCGGCGCAGCGTGAGGGCGTAGTGCTCGCGGATCGCCTCCACGTCCCGCACCTCGAAGCCGGCGTCCTCCAGGGTCGTCAGGGTGCGTCCCATGGGGGCGAGTTCGCCGTCGGGGAAGACGTACGCGTCGATGAAGACGTCGATCTCGTACGCCTCCTCGTCGGGCTCGGGGCGCCGGGAGATCTGGTGGTTGAGGAGCCGTCCGCCGGGCTTGAGGAGGCCGTACAGGGTGTCGGCGTACTCCCGGTACTTCACGGTGCCGACGTGCTCGGCCATGCCGATCGAGGAGATCGCGTCGTACGGGCCGTCGGGGACGTCCCGGTAGTCCTGGACGCGGATCTCGATCAGGTCGGTGAGGCCCTCGTCGGCGATCCGCTTGCGGGCGTAGGCGGCCTGTTCGCGGGAGAGGGTGATGCCGACGACCCTGGCGCCGTACTCGCGGGCGGCGTGGATGGCCATGGAGCCCCAGCCGCAGCCCACGTCGAGGAGCCGGTCGCCCTCCTTGAGGTTCAGCTTGCGGGCGATGAGGTCCAGCTTGTCGCGCTGGGCGTCCTCCAGGGTGCCGTCCTCGGTCCAGTACGCGCACGAGTAGACCATCGACGGACCGAGCACCAGCTCGTAGAAGTCGTTGCCCACGTCGTAGTGGTGACTGATCGCCTGCTTGTCGCGGCGCCTGCTGTGCCGGTGGCCGCTGCGGCCGCGCATCTCCTCGGCCGGGGGCTGCGGCGGCGGCAGGGGCCCGGCGAGCAGCAGCAGTTCACGGGCGGCGGCCCGCAGCTTCGGGTCGCGTACGGAGTCGAGCAGGCTCCTGGTCTCCTCGCCGCGCTCCCACAGGAGGCCCGAGAGCCGGTCCAGGAGGGCGTAGAGGTCGCCCTCGACGTCGATCTCGCCGGCCACCCAGGCGCGGGCCAGGCCCAGTTCGCCGGGCTTCCAGATCATCCTGCGCAGGGCCCGGCGGTCGCGGACGATCAGGACGGGACCGCCCTGGGGCCCGGCCTCGCTGCCGTCCCAGGCCCGCAGGCGGACCGGGAGCGGTCCTCCGAGGAGTTCCTCGGCGAGAGTCGTCAGCCGCGACGCGGCGTCGGCCATGGTGCACACCTCCGTGATCTCATGCCCCAGAAATGCTCGTCACCAAGGGAACACCGTGCGTAGGCGTTTCCAGTCCCGCCGCCGCGCAACAAGTCGGCAAAACACGCGAAGGGCCGTCCGCACCACGGATGGCGGACGGCCCTTTTACGGCCTTGCGTGTTGCTGCTGCTGTCGCAGGGGTCTTACGAGGCCTTGGCCTTCTCCTGCGCCGGGGCGGCTGGCGCCGGGGCGGGCTTGGCCGCCTCGTAGAACTCCTCGCGCGGCGTCTCCATGGCGCCGAGCGACACGACCTCGCGCTTGAGGAACATGCCGAGGGTCCAGTCGGCGAAGACGCGGATCTTGCGGTTGAAGGTCGGCATCGCCATGCCGTGGTAGCCACGGTGCATGTACCAGGCGAGACGGCCCTTGAGCTTGATCTTCATCTTGCCCATGACGATCATGGCGACGCCCTTGTGCAGACCGAGACCGGCCACCGCGCCCTTGTTGGCGTGGCTGTAGTCCTTCTGCGGGAAGCCGCGCATGCCGGCCACGACGTTGTCGCCGAGGACCTTGGCCTGACGCAGGGCGTGCTGGGCGTTCGGCGGGCACCAGGCGCGCTCCTTCGGAACGCCGGCCTTGATCGCCGCCAGGTCCGGGACCTGGGCGTTGTCGCCCGCGGCCCAGACGTAGTCCATGCCGTTGACCTGGAGCTTCTCGTTGCAGTCCACGTGGCCGCGGGGCCGAGCGGCAGACCGAAGCGGGAGAGCGCCGGGTTCGGCTTCACACCGGCGGTCCAGACGATCGTGTTGGAGTCGACCTCGAGGCCGTTCTTCAGCACGACGTGGCCGTCGACGCAGGAGTCCATGGAGGTCTCGAGGTAGATCTCGATGCCGCGGGACTCCAGGTGCTCCTTGCCGTACTGGCCGAGCTTGGGGCCGACCTCGGGAAGGATCTTGTCGGCCGCGTCGACCAGGACGAAGCGCATGTCCTCGCGGGACACGTTCGTGTAGTACTTCGCGGCGTCGCGGGCCATGTCCTCGACCTCGCCGATCGTCTCGGCGCCGGCGAAGCCACCGCCGACGAAGACGAAGGTCAGCGCCTTGCGGCGGACCTCCTCGTCGGTGGTCGAGTCGGCCTTGTCGAGCTGCTCGAGGACGTGGTTGCGCAGGCCGATGGCCTCCTCGATGCCCTTCATGCCGATGCCCTGCTCGGCGAGGCCGGGGATCGGGAAGGTGCGGGAGACCGCGCCCATCGAGATGACCAGGTAGTCGAACGGCAGCTCGTACGCCTCGCCGACGAGCGGCGCGATCGTGGCGACCTTGCGGTCCTGGTCGATGGTGGTGACCCGGCCGGTGAGCACCTCCGCTCCGCGGACGACGCGTCGCAGCGGGACGACGACGTGACGCGGCGAGATGCTGCCGGCGGCGGCTTCGGGCAGGAAGGGCTGGTAGGTCATGTACGACCGCGGGTCGACGACCGTGACGGTCGCCTCCGCGTAGCGCATCTTCTTGAGGATGCGCCGAGCTGCGTACAGGCCTACGTACCCGCCGCCTACTACGAGGATCCTGGGACGCTCCGTGGTGCTCATGGGATCGAGTATCCACCCCGCCTGAGGGGGGTGCTCGTGCGCCCCTTCACAAGGTTCGCGGACACCTCTGCTACACTCCGCCGCCCACGTGATCCATGTCATGGTGCTGCAAAGGAACCGGGGTGCAAGGGCGAACGTTGTTCACCCCTTGTGAACTGGCCTGGAGAGGGCCCGTTCACGTCGAACCGCACGGTGCGTTCACACGATGGAAACAGCGAGCGAAGTAGCCCTCACACCTGCGAAAGGGCCCTGAGACGCCCCTCGGAGGGCCTAAAGACCTTCCTCCGGCGCCATCAGGGCCCTTTTCCTTGTGAAGAACTTCACGAACTTCTATCGAAAGACCGTCCCGGAAGGGCTCGATAGCCGCCCGCTATGCCACGGATAGAGCGATCCCATCGAGAATGTCGTGCTCGCTGACGACGACCTCGCGGGCCCCGACGCGCTCCACGATCTCCCGCAGGACGAGCGCTCCGGCGATGATCACGTCGACCCGGCCGGGGTGGATGACGGGGATCGCGGCCCGCTCGTCGTGGGTGGAGGCGAGGAGCCGCTCGGTCACCTCGGCGACCTGGGCGGCGGAGATCCGGGAGTGGTGGACCTTCTCGGAGTCGTACTCGGGAGCCCGAGGGCGATCGCGGCGACCGTGGTGACGGAGCCGGCGAGCCCGACGAGGGTCTCCGCCGTGTCGATCGGGACGGCCTCCGCGGCCAGGTCGAGCGCGGTGCGGACGTCGGCGCGGATCGCGGCGACCTCCTCGGCGGTCGGCGGGTCGTGGCGGACGTGCCGCTCGGTGAGCCGGACGCAGCCGATGTCCACGGAGCGGGCGGCCTCGACGTGCTCGTTGCCGACGACGAACTCCGTCGAGCCGCCGCCGATGTCGACGACCAGGCGCCGGTCGTCCCCGTGCAGCTCGCCGGTGGCGCCGGTGAAGGAGAACGCGGCCTCCTGGTCGCCGGTGATGACCTCGGGCTCCACGCCCAGGATCTCCACGACCCCGTTCACGAAGTCCTCGCGGTTCTCGGCGTCGCGGGAGGCGGAGGTGGCGACGAAGCGGAGCCGCTCGGCGCCCAGCTCCTTGATGACCTCGGCGTACGCGCGGCAGGCCGCGAAGGTCCGCTCCAGCGCCTCGGGGGCGAGCCGGCCCGTCTTGTCGACGCCCTGCCCGAGCCGGACGATCGTCATCCGCCGGTCCAGCTCGATCAGCTCGCCCGTCTCGGGGTGCACGTCGGCGACGAGGAGACGGATGGAGTTCGTGCCGCAGTCGATTCCGGCGACCCGGGTCATTCGGAGGACTTCCCTTCGTCGGTGCACGGGTTCACGCACGGGCCCTGGCCCACCACTCGGGCAGCATCGCGAGCGCCTCGTCGCCGAAGGGGTTCACGCCCGGCCCGGCGGCCAGCGAGTGGCCGACGAGGACGTGCAGGCACTTGACCCGGTCCGGCATGCCGCCGGCGCTGGGGAAGCCCTCCAGGACCTCGATGGCGTCGCGGCGGGCGATGTAGTCCTCGTGCGCGGCCCGGTAGGCGGCGGCCAGCTCCGGGTCGGTGGCGAGCCGGGCCTGCATCTCCTTCATGACCCCGTTGGCCTCCAGGGTGCCGATGGCCGAGGCCGCCCGGGGGCAGGTCAGGTAGTACGTGGTCGGGAACGGCGTGCCGTCGGGGAGCCGGGGCGCGGTCTCGACGACGTCCGGGTTGCCGCACGGGCAGCGGTGCGCGATGGCGCGCAGGCCGCGGGGCGGGCGGCCGAGCTGGAGCTCGAAGGCGGCGATGTCCTTCTCGGTGGGCTCGGTGCGTTCGGTCTGCGGAGGGGGCGTTTCCATGTCTGCCTTGATTCGTGTGTCGCGGAGGAGGGGTCAGGGGCGGTCGGCGTGGTCGACGCCGTCCCAGAGGTTGTCGTACCAGGGGCGGTCCTCCGCGCCCTGGTCGGCGCGGGGCCGCTGCTCCGCGTCGGGGTCGTCCACGGTGAAGCCGGTCTCGCCGGGGAGCAGGTAGTGCAGGTGCTCGCGGGCGAGGCGGCGGACGTAGGCCGGGTCCTGGAGGCGGGCCTTCTCGTCCTTCAGTTCCTCGACCCGCCGGGCGGCCTCGGCGGCCCGGCGCTCCTGCTCGGCGATCTCGCCCTGCTGGGAGACGTAGCTCCGCATCGGGTAGGCGAGCGCCACGACGAGGGAGCAGACCACGAGGGCGAGGAAGGCCGCGCGGCCGGTGAGCCGGGAGCGGCGGGCCTGGCGGCGGGTCTGGGAGCGGTAGACACGGGCGGCTGTCTGCTCGCCGAGCAGTCTGATCCGGGTCGCGGTCGAGAACCGGTCCCGGTCCTTCGCGGCCATGTCGTGTCGCCTCCCTGTTCACGCGGACGTCCCCGCACACGGTACGGGACCGAGTGCGGGGACGTACGGAGGCTGCTTCAGCGAGAAGCTCAGCCCTTGAAGCGCGGGAAGGCGCTGCGGCCGGCGTAGACCGCGGCGTCGTCGAGGATCTCCTCGATGCGCAGGAGCTGGTTGTACTTGGCGACGCGCTCGGAGCGGGCCGGGGCGCCGGTCTTGATCTGGCCGCAGTTGGTGGCGACGGCGAGGTCGGCGATGGTGACGTCCTCGGTCTCGCCGGAGCGGTGGGACATCATGCACTTGAAGCCGTTGCGCTGGGCGAGCTCGACGGCGTCCAGGGTCTCGGTCAGCGAGCCGATCTGGTTGACCTTGACCAGGAGGGCGTTGGCGGTGCCCTCCTCGATGCCGCGGGCGAGGCGCTCCGGGTTGGTGACGAAGAGGTCGTCGCCGACGAGCTGGACCTTGGAGCCGAGCTTGTCGGTGATGACCTTCCAGCCGGCCCAGTCGTCCTCGAACAGCGGGTCCTCGATGGAGACGAGCGGGTACGCGGAGACGAGCTCCTCGTAGTACTCGGTCATCTCGGCGGCCGAGCGGGACTTGCCCTCGAACTCGTACGTGCCGTCCTTGTAGAACTCGGACGCGGCGACGTCGAGCGCGAGCGCGATGTCCTTGCCCGGGACGTAGCCGGCCTGCTTGATGGCCTCCAGGATGAGGTCGAGCGCCTCGCGGTTGGAGTCCAGGTTCGGGGCGAAGCCGCCCTCGTCGCCGAGGCCGGTGGAGAGGCCCTTGCCCTTCAGGACGGCCTTGAGGGTGTGGTAGACCTCGGTGCCCCAGCGGAGGGCCTCGGAGAAGGACTCCGCGCCGATCGGGGCGATCATGAACTCCTGGATGTCGACGTTGGAGTCGGCGTGCGACCCACCGTTGAGGATGTTCATCATCGGAACGGGCAGCAGGTGCGCGTTCGGGCCGCCCAGGTAGCGGAAGAGCGGGAGGTCGCTGGCCTCGGAGGCGGCGTGCGCGACGGCGAGGGAGACGCCGAGGATGGCGTTGGCGCCGAGCGAGCCCTTGTTCTCCGTGGCGTCCAGGTCGAACATGGCCTGGTCGATCAGGCGCTGCTCGGTGGCGTCGTAGCCGACGAGCTCCGGGCCGATCTGCTCGATGACGGCGAGGACGGCCTTCTCGACACCCTTGCCCTGGTAGCGGTTCGGGTCACCGTCGCGGAGCTCGATGGCCTCGAACGCACCGGTGGAGGCGCCGGACGGGACAGCAGCACGGCCGGTGCTGCCGTCGTCGAGGCCGACCTCGACCTCGACCGTGGGGTTGCCTCGGGAGTCCAGGATTTCCCGGGCTACGACGACGTCGATGGACGGCACGAGCATCTCCTTTTTGGGATGTGACGCTGGATGTGACGCAAGGTCGGTGCAGGGTCGCTTGGCCTTGCGACAAGAGCCTAACCGGCTCGGGGGCCGCGGCCAGCCGGGCGCCCGCCCCCTGGGACGAAAAAGGACCCAAGGGCATGCATCCCGGGACGAAGGGCATCGAATCTACTGGACGGTAACCATCAGGTCCCCCTGAACCATCAGCCCCCCCGACAAGGGGAAACCCCGGTCCGGCGCGCACGGGGGAGAGGCACGCCGGACCGGGGTGGTCACCGCGGGAGGGTCGTCGGGGCCGCGTGAGCCGCCGGACTCACGCGGGCCGCCGGGCTCACTTCAGGTGGAGCTGCTGACCCGGGTAGATGAGGTCGGCGTTCTCGACGACGTCCTTGTTCAGCTCGAAGAGCTTGGCCCAGCCGCCCTTGACGCCGTGCGCCTGGGCGATCTTGCTGAGGGTGTCGCCGGTGACGACCTTGTACTCGCCGTCGCCCTTCTTGACCTTCTTGCCGGTCGGCGTGGTGACGGTCTTCGGGGCCTTGCGGTGCTCGCTGCGGGTCGTCGGCTGCTCGGTGCGGCGCTCCTGCCGCTCCGGCGCGGCCTGCTGCTTCGGCGCGGCCTGCTGCCGGGGCTGCTCCGGGGCGCTCTGCTGCGGGGTGCTCTCGGCGGCGCCGCCGTCGTAGGAGGCGCCCGAGAGGCCGACGCCGCAGCTCGGCCAGGCACCCTTGCCCTGGCCCGCGAGGACCTTCTCGGCGATGGCGATCTGCTGCGCCTTGGACGCCATGTCGGCGCGCGGGGCGTAGGCGGTGCCACCGAAGGCGGCCCAGGTGGAGTTGGTGAACTGCAGGCCGCCGTAGAAGCCGTTGCCGGTGTTGATGGACCAGTTGCCACCGGACTCGCACTGGGCGACGGTGTCCCACTCGGCGGTGGTGGCGGCCGAGGCGGTGCCCGCGGTCAGCAGCGGGGCGGCGACGGCGACGCCGGTGACGCCGACGAGCGCGGCGACCTGGGTGGCCTTGGAGGGACGGCGGTGTTTGCCCTTGGCGGAAAACAGCATGGGGATTCTCCTCACCGACGCCTGTGAGGTGAGCTGTCGGGTTCGGGCCGGAAAGTTGCCCGGCCGCGTGTCCTAGCACGCGGCTTCACCCCAAGCCGGTCGTCCGTCCGTCTGTCTCAACGGCCGGGACCGGCACTTACCTTGGGTCCCCCACTCCTGCCTTCGGCGCTTGCGCGACGACTGTTCCCGTCGGCCGACGGCAGGATTCGGCGTTTCGGTCGACGGGGCCCGCGGTGGCGAGCGGTGAAGACCGTAGACACAGACCCACCGGAAGTTCAAAGAGGCCGATTGCGGAAATATCGCCCTTCCTTGCCTTCCGGCGGGGGGTGTTTGCGCAGGTGAGAGGTGACGGAAGCAAAGTTTGCGGACGTGACACGCCAGTTGGGACGAAGAGACCCATGTCTCACTTGCCCAGAACCGGACATAAGCCCGCGAACTAACCGGCCGTCGCCGTCGAACCCTCCGTCAGATCGAGGCTCTGACCAGGAAGGATGAGGTTCGGGTCGGCGCCGACCGTCTTCTTGTTGGCGTCATAGAGGGCGGTCCAGCCTCCGGGGAGTTCGTTCTCCTCCGCGATGCCGGACAGGCTGTCGCCCGGACGCACGGTGTACTCGCCCGAAGCGCCCTGACTGTCCGTTGTGTCCGACTTCTTCGCCCCGTCGGCCGCCGGCCGGGTGTCGACCGCTCCCGCGGCCTCGTCCGCGCCCGAGGCGTGCCGACCGGTTTCGGCCGGAACGTCCGTCTTGCCGGACTCCTCCGGCGCGGCCTCGCCCCGGTGCTTGCCGGTGCCGGGCGTGGCCGACGGCGCGTCACCCTTCGGCGTACCGGACGAATCCGGCGTACCGGGCGTAACGGAGGCGTCGGGCGCGACCGGGGCCGTCGGGGTGACGGGCGCGGCCGGCGTGGTCGGCGCGGCGGAGGCGGCGGAGCGCGCCGGGCCGGTCGGCGCGGCCGGGGTCGCGGGAGTGGCGGGGTCACGGACGTGGCGGACCGACCGGCCGCCGCGTCGGTCCCCGCGGTGCGGTTGGACTCGGGGAGGGGCCCGTGGGGTCGTCGGGACGACCGCCGGGCCGGGGTTCACTCCGGTGGCCTTGCCGTCGTTCTTCAGGCCGGCGATCGGCGCGCAGGTCGCCCACTGGTTGCTGCCGGCGGCGAGGGCCTTCTCGGCGACCGCGATCTGCTGGGCGCGGCTGGCCAGGTCGGGGCTGGGCGCGTAGGCGAGGCCGCCGTGGCGCTCCCAGCCGTCCTGGGTGAACTGGAGGCCGCCGTACATCCCGTTGCCGAAGTTGGCGCTCCACTGGCCGCCGGACTCGCACTCGGCGACCCGGTCCCAGGTGGTGGCGTCGGCGGCGGAGGCGGATCCGGTGGCGAGCAGCGGCAGCGCCATGGCGGATCCGGTCACGCCCGCGGCGACGACGAGGGCGGGGGCCTGACGGGGCGACGGTGTCGTCCGTTCCCGGAACGCATAGGAGCGCCTTTCGCGTGACGGCTGAGACTGCCGGGAAACGTAGCCGCATTCGAACGCCCGTCACAAGTCGATCGCCCCGCGATCACGTAAAGATCACATTCCTGATGGTCCGTCAGTAACCAAGACCGGTACGGACGGGGAGAACTCCACCGGAAGCGTGCGCAAACCACGCATGATGAGCCCGCCGCGCCACCGCAGTTCGGCCGGATCGGCGGCAAGTCGCAGATCCGGCAGGCGAGTCAGCAGGGTCGCGAGCGCCGTCTGCCCTTCGAGGCGGGCGAGGGGCGCGCCCAGGCAGTAGTGGATGCCGTGCCCGTACCCCAGGTGCTGGTTGTCGCGCCGGGCGAGGTCGAGGACGTCCGGCCCGTCGAAGCGCTCCGGGTCCCGGTCGGCGGCGGCGAGCACCACGAGCACCGGGTCGCCCGCCGGGATCTCCTGCCCGCCGATGGTCAGCGCCTGCGTCGCGTACCGCCAGGTCGCCATCTCCACGGGCCCGTCGAAGCGGAGCAGCTCCTCGACGCCGGTCTCCAGGAGGCCGGTCTCCCCGGCGGCGAGCGAGGCCTGGAGCCGCGCCCGCTCCCCGGGGTGGCGCAGCAGCTGGTAGACGCCGTTGCCGATGAGGTTGACGGTCGTCTCGAAGCCGGCGAAGAGGAGGATGAAGGCCATCGCGGCGGCCTCGTTCTCGGTGAGGTGCTCGCCGTGGTCGGAGGCCTTGATGAGCCCCGAGATGAGGTCGTCCCCCGGCTCTTCCCGCTTGCGGTGGATCAGCTCGGCCAGGTAGCCGCGCATCTTCTTCACCGACCGGGCGACCCCGCCGCGCGGCCCCCCGCCGTGCCGGATCATCATCCCGGCCCAGTCCCGGAAGTCGTCCTGGTCCTCCTCCGGCACGCCGAGGAGGTCGCAGATCGCGTAGATCGGCAGCGGGAAGGCGAACTCGTGGATGAGGTCGGCGCCGCCCCGCTCCACGAAGGAGTCGATGAGCCGGTCGGTCAGCTCCTGCACGCGCGGGGTGAACTCGGCGACCCGGCGCGGGGTGAAGGCCTTCGAGACGAGCCGCCGCAGCCGGGTGTGGTCCGGCGGGTCGATGTTGAGCAGATGCGTCATCAGGCCCGCGCTGCGCTCGCCGGGGATCCCGGTCTTCCCGGGCTCCACGTGGTGGGCGGGGTTCTTGGAGAGCCGCTGGTCCGCGAGGGCCTGCCGGGCGTCCGCGTACCGGGTGACGAGCCAGGCCTCGACCCCGCTGGGCAGCGTCGTCCGGTGGACGGGCGCGTGTTCCCGCAGCCAGGCGTAGGCGGGGTACGGATCGCTCGCGAACTCCCAGGTGAAGAGGTCGGGCGCGGGGGCGGGGCCGGGGGTCGTACTCACGGCACGACCGTACAGGGCGGTCCCGGGCGGCACGTTCCCGGAGAACCCGCACCAAGCGGTGCAGGTCGTGCCCTAGATTCTTGTCAGTGGATCACCAGCTGCTCAGGAGCACGTTCGCGGTCGTCGAGAGACGCGCCGAGCACGCCGTGACGCTCTTCTACTCGCACCTCTTCCGGAACAACCCCGGGGTGCGCGAGCTCTTCCCCGAGGACATGCTCCCCCAGCGGGACCGGCTCCTGGCCGCGCTCACCCATGTGGTGACCCACCTGGAGGACCCCGGGCTCGCCGACTACCTCGGCCGGCTGGGCCGCGACCACCGCAAGTTCCTCGCCTCCCCGCGCTGTACGCCGGGGTCGGGAGAGCCTCCTCGCCGCCTTCGCGTACGCCGCCGGATCGGCCTGGACCGTCGAGGCGGAGAAGGCCTGGACCGAGGCGTACGGGCTCGTCGCCGATCTGATGCTGGCCGGGGCCGCCGCGTCGGAGGAGGCCGGGGAGCCCGCCTGGTGGGACGCGGACGTCGTCCGGCACGAGCGGTACGGCGAGGACCTGGCCGTCCTCACCCTCCGCCCCCGGCAGCCCCTCCCCTACCTCCCCGGCCAGTACGTCAGCGTCAGCTCGCTGCGGGTCCCGCGCGTCTGGCGCACCTACTCCCTCGCGGACGCGCCCCGCCCGGACGGCACGGTCGAGCTGCACGTCAGCCGGATCGCGGGCGGCGCGATGAGCACGGCGCTGGTCGACGAGACGCGGCCGGGCGAGGTGCTGCGGCTCAGCGCCCCGGCGGCGGGCTCACCGCGCGGACCGCGCCGGGCGGACTGCGCACCTATATATGCGGGGGCACGGGCTGGGCCCCGGTGCGGGCGCTGCTCGCGGAGGCCGCCGAGCGCGAGCCGGAGCTCGAAGGGCGGCTGTTCGTGGTGGCCCGCGCGCGGGAGTACCTGTACGGACGCGAGGAGGCGGAGCGCCTGAAGGAGAGGCTGCCCGGACTGAACGTCACCTACATCACGGCCGCTCCCCGGCAGCGCAGGGACCGGGCGACCGAGCGGCTCCTCCAGGCCCTGCGGGCCTGCGGGCAGTGGCCCGCGCACGAGGTGTACCTCGCCGGGCCGCCGGGCCTGGTGACGGAGGTCGCCGAGGTCCTGGAGGAGCTGGGCGCCGACCCGGCGCGGATCCACCACGACACCCTGCCGTCCGTGGGCCGCTTCACCACCCGCCCGAACACCGCCGCCGAACGCCTCCTCGGCCCGCCGGCCCCCTCTGGCACGACCCGGAGGCCCGTGCGCCGCGCGAGCCCCGGGGCTGGTCCTCCCCTAGTCCTCCAGGCCCTCCGCCGCCCGGATCGCGGCCCGGTACGTGCGGGCCGCCGCGCTCAGGGCAGCCTCCGGGTCGGCTCCGGAGGCCTCGGCGCGGGCGGCGAGGGCGAGGAGTTCGTAGCCGATGCCGTCGCCCGCCGGGAGCTTCACGTCGAGGGAGGAGTCCCGGACCCGCCCCGCGAGCTTCGCGGCGAGCGCGAGCCCCGGCTGTCCGAGCGGCACCCCGTCGGTGACGGACGCGCTGCTTCTCGACGGCCTTGGTGCGCTGCCAGTGCGCCTGGACGTCCTCGGGGGTCTCGGCGGTCGCGTCGCCGAAGACGTGCGGGTGCCGGTGGATCAGCTTCTCGACGAGCGTCCCGGCGACGTCGTCCACGGAGAACGGCTCCTCCGCGTCCTCCTCGGCGATCCGGGCGTGGAAGACGACCTGGAGCAGCACGTCCCCGAGCTCCTCGCGGAGCTCCGCCGGTCGCCCGCCTCGATCGCCTCGACGAGTTCGTACGCCTCCTCGATGGCGTACTTGGCGAGTCCCCGGTGGGTCTGGCGCGAGGTCCAGGGGCACTCCCGGCGGACGCGGTCCATGACCTGCACGAGGTCGAGGAGCCGGGCGCCGGGCAGGTCGTACGAGCCGGGCAGCAGCTCCAGGTCGGGCATGGACACCCGGCCGGAGCCGGCGAGCCGGGCGAGGCCGTCGGTCAGCGCCCGGTCCCCTCGCCGGAGGGCAGCAGCAGGACCGTGCGCCCGCCGGCGCAGGCCTCGACGAGCTCCTCGGCGGTGGGCGGCCGTGCTCGACGGCGACGCCGGCCTCCCGCAGGTACGGCAGCTGGGGTGGTCCTCGTCGGGGCAGAGCACCCGGTCGGCCCCGTGCAGCGCCTGCCACGCGGGCCAGGACAGCAGTCCGGGGGCCACGCGGTGGCTGGCGGTGAGCAGAACGATGCGGCCGGGGCTCTCAGAAGTCACCCTTCGAACCTACCCCGGTCAGGCACCCGCCTGGACCGCCGTGGGGTCCTGGGTGATCTGGCGGAGCCAGGGGCCGCCGTCGTAGCCGGTGTCGAGGCGGATCTGGGTGTTGTCCCAGCGGCCGTAGCGGGGGTTCACGTCGATGGCGAGGTCCTTGGCGGCGGCGGAGAAGACCTCGGTGAGCTTCTTCTGGCGGCGGGGTCCTCGGTGACGCCCAGCTTCTTGGCGATCTTGTTCATGAGGACGTTGCGGCGGACGACGGCGTCGATCTGGCCGGGGCCACGCCCTGCTCCTGGAGGAGGACGGCCGCGAGCCGGTCCTCGCCGCCGGACTGGCGGACGAAGGCGGCCCGGGTCTCCTGGAGCTCGGCGCGGGTGGCGCTGACGCCGTGGTCCGCGGCGACCTTGTCGACGACCCGGTCGAAGATCATGGCGTTGAGTTTGCGGCGGCCGAGGTCACCGGTGGCGGCGACCAGCTGGGCGGCCTGCGGCGAGGCCGCCTGGGCGGCCCGTACGTCCTTCACCTGGGCCTGGAGGCTGGACACCTCGATCCGTTCGCCGCCGACGACGGCCGCCGCTCCTGGATGGGCGTCGCTTCCGCAGGCGGTGAGCAGCGGGGCGCGGCGAGGAGGGCGGCGGAGAGGGTGAGCGCAGTGCGGCGGTGCAAAGGAGCCTCCCGGGCTGGTCGTGCGTCACGTTGAACGACCTTGCGGTGATCGATGGTAGGGAGTCGCCGGGGCCGGAGCCACTACTTCGGAGCGACTGTTTCCCACAACGACTCACCCGTCACCCGGGTGTCGGCCGGTTCCGCACCTCCGCCCGTCTCCTTGAGCAGGTAGTGCGGCCGCCGCTTCACCTCGTAGTAGATGCGTCCGACGTACTCGCCGATCAGCCCGGCCATCACCATCTGCACGCCGGCGAGGGCGGTGACGGTGACGAGGAGGGTGACGTAGCCGGGGGTGGTGACGCCGTTGACGAGGGCGTCGCCGACGATCCAGGCCGCGTAGCCGAGGGCGACGACGGTGAGGAGGAGGCCGAGGTGGACGGCGGCCCGCAGGGGCTTGTTGTTGAAGGAGAGGAGTCCGTCGAGGCCGTAGTTGAGGAGCTTGCCGAAGGTCCACTTGGAGCGGCCCTGTTCACGGACGGCGTTCTCGTAGGAGAAGGTCGTGGTGCGGAAGCCGACCCAGGAGAAGAGGCCCTTGGAGAAGCGGTTGTACTCGCTGAGGCCGAGGACCGCGTCGACGGTGCGGCGGGACAGCAGCCGGAAGTCGCCGACGCCGTCGACGAGCTCGACGTCGACGAGCCGGTTGATCGCCCAGTAGTAGAGGCGGGCGGTCAGGGTCCGGGTGACCCGGTCGCCCTCGCGGGTGCGGCGGGCGACGACCTGGTCGTACCCCTCGGCGTGCAGGGCGACCATGCGGTGCACGAGCTCCGGCGGGTGCTGGAGGTCCGCGTCCATGATCACCACGGCCTCGCCGGCGGCGTGCCGGAGCCCGGCGAGCATCGCGGCCTCCTTGCCGAAGTTCCGGCTGAAGGAGAGGTAACGGACCCGGTCGGGGTCGCGCCCCGCGAGCTCCTGGAGGATCGGGAGGGTCCGGTCCCGGCTTCCGTCGTCCACGTAGACGAGCTCGAACTCACCCTCCAGGCGGGAGAATTCGGCGGTCACGTGGTCGTGGAAGCGGGCGAGGACGTCCTCCTCGTTGAAGCACGGGACGACGATCGAGAGCAGCACGCGGACCACGACAACGGAGCACGGTGACCAGGCCGGTCCGGGCGGATGACGAGCAGACGGCCATCGCGTCAACTTCTCTGCCGAGAAGGCATTGATTGCAAGTGGAGCGCGGCCGGCTGTCGCGTGGTCCCCTGCGTCCGGAATCAGCGTGGGCTGGTTCTGGGGCGGTTGACCGCGCCCCGCTTCCACACGGCATCGCCCCGGTGGGCGATGTTGCGGGAGCCGTTGTGGTCCGCGTGCAGAACGGCCCCGCAGGACCGGCAGACGAACCGTGCTTGCGTCACCCTGTTCGTGCGGTGGGTGTGCCGGCACTCCGAGCACTGGCGGGAGGTGTTGCGCGGGTCCACGTGGACCACGGGCACCCCCGCTCGGCGCGCCTTGTACTCGACGAAGGCGCCGAGCTGCGCGAAGGCCCAGGAGTGCAGTCGTGTCCGCTGGTCCTTCTTGGCCGTGACCCTCTGCCGGATGCCCGAGAGGTCTTCCAGGGCGATCCCGCGCGAGGTGCGTTCAGCGGTGGCGACGAGCTGTTTGGCGATGATGTGGTTGGTGTTCGCGGCGTGCCGCGCCTCACGGCGGCGGACCCGCTTCAGGGCCCGCTTCGCGGACTTGGTCCGCTTCCTCTGCAGCTTCTGCCGCAGGTCACGGTGCAGCCGCCGATAGCGGTTGAGCCGACGGCCGGCCATGATCTCGCCGTCCGAGGTGGTGGCGATGTTGACGATCCCCAGGTCCACGCCGAGGAAGCCGTCCGGCTCGTACACCTCGGGCTCGGGAACGTCGACGGTGGCGATCAGGAAGAACGTGCCGTCCCGCATCACCAGGTCCGACTCCCCCTTGCGGGAAGCCAGCAGACCGAATGCCTGATCCGAGCAGACGAAGGGGATGTGCTTGATCCGACCGGCCACGGTCCAGATCGACACCGTGCGGGCGTCGAGGTTCCACGTCAGGATGCGGTCGTCGAACGGCTGCGCCGCGTCCTCACGGAAGACGATCTGCTTGGACTCCGCCCGAACGCGGCGCTTCGACCCCTCCCTGCCGAGATTCCCGGCCTTGATGTTGCCCTTCAGAGTGGCGTAGGCGTCGCAGACCTTCTTCACCACCCGCACAGCGGGCTGGGCGCCGAGGTCATAGTCCGCCTTGAGGGCGAAGTACACCTCCTGATGCAGCACGTTCCGCCTCTTGAGGTCCTTGGAGAACGCCACCGACGACGCATAGTTCGCGGCCCGGTTGCAGGCACGCAGGGTCGCCGCCAGCGCGTCCGCGTCATGCGCGGACACAGGCAGCAACTTCACCTGCACGACAATCTTCACGCAGAACACGCTACTGCGACTTATCACCGAAAGCCGACCCGCCATCAGAGTGAACCGCAGGGAACCCCACCGCTACGCAGTTCCACGTACGCAAGCGACGCCTCCCGGGGGTGGAGTTCCGGACTTCCCAGCGAATTCCCGATGAACTGTCACGATGTGCCTGCTATTTCACGACGGAGCGCTGACATATTCGACCCGTCATGCCGAACGCCACGCGCTCGTACCTGCTCTCCGCCCTCCTCGCCGTCCTCGCCGTCTGCGGCGGGGACGCCGTCGCCCGGGTGTTCCCCTTCGGGCCGCGCCACCGGGCCGTCAACGACCTCGCCAACCAGTTCGTGCCGTTCCACGCGCACCTGTGGGACCTGCTGCACGGCCGCGCGGACGGCGGGCTGCTGCTCGACTGGCGGGCCGGCTGGGGCACGAGTTTCCTGCCCGACTACGGCACCTATCTGTCGAGCCCCTTCGCGCCGCTCGTCGCGCTGTTCCCGCGCGGGGACGTCGAGTACGCGGTGTACGGGATCACCGTCCTGAAGACGGCGGTCGCGGCGGCGGCGATGACGTTCCTGCTGCGCCGCCTCGGGCCGGGCGCCTGGTGGTGGGCCTCGGTCCTGGGCGCCTCGTACGCGCTGTGCGGCTGGTCGCTCGCGGAGGGCACGTACAACCCGATGTGGCTGGACGGCCTGATCGCCTTCCCGCTGCTGTGCCTGGTGGGCGAGTGGGCGCGGGAGGGCCGGCGGCCGCTGCTCGGCCCGCTGGTGGTGGCGGTGTGCTGGTTCGCGAACTTCTACACCGCGTACATGGCGACCCTGGGCGCGGCCCTGGTGCTCCTGGTCCGCCTGGCGGCCACGGGCTCCTTCCGGTGGCGGACCCTGCTCCGGGCGGCGCTGACGACGGTCCTCGGGACCGGCCTCGCGGCCCCCGTCCTGGTCCCGGTCTTCCTCGGCTCCCGGCACGCCTACCCGGGCGTGGTCCGGGACTTCGCCCCGGCGGCCGGCACGGACTTCCTGGCCCGGCTGCTGCCGGTGACGTACAGCTTCTCGACGCCGGCGGCCTTCGTCTGCACGGCGGTGCCGCTGCTCGCGGGGCGCTGCTCTTCCGCCGGGACGTGCCGGGGCGGGAGCGGTGGCTGTGGGGCGGGCTGTGCGCGGCGGTGGCGCTGTCGATGCAGTGGACCCCGACGCACCTCCTCTGGCACGTCTTCGCCACCCCGAACGGCAGCCCGTACCGGCAGACCTTCGTCCTGTCCGGCGTCCTCGTCCTCGCCGCCTGGACGGGCCTCGCGCACGGCCTCCCGGACCGCCGCGCGCTCCTCGGCGGCACGGCCGTCGTCCTGGCCCTCGCCGCCGGCGCCCTCCCCAGCTCCCTCCTCACCTCCTGGTCCCTGCTCCTCGCCGCCGTGGGCCTGGCGGCGGTGGCGGGCGCTCCTCCTCCCCGCCGGGGCCGGTACGGCGTCCTCGCCGCGCTCCTCGTCGCCGGGACCCTGCTCGGCCAGGCGGCGGCGACCACGGCGTACGCGGACCGGGAGCGCCTCGCCCGGCTCGACGACTACCCGCCGTGGGGCCCGGAGCACGAGCGGCGGGCGGCGGCCCTCGCGGCGGCCGACGGCTGGCCCGCGTACCGCACGGACTCCGGCCTCCCCGGGTCGCGGGCAACGACCCCTCCTCCTCGGCGGCCAGGGCGCCGCGTACTACAGCAGCCACACCCCGCTGTCCTCACCGAGACCCTCGCCGCCCTCGGCGGCGGCTGGACCTCACGCGGCCGCAACCTCCTGAGCCTCGACAACCCGGTCACGGACGCCCTGTTCGGCGTCGGCGCCCGCTGGCGGAACGGCGCGGTGGTCCGCACGGACGTCCGCCTCCCCCTGGTGACGGTGCGCCCCCCGGGCCCGCCCCCGGCCTACGGCCGCTCCCCCTTCCGCAACCAGGAACTCCTTCTGGGCGCCCGGGTCTACGAGCCCCCGCACGCGGGCGCGTGCCCCGTCGGCACGGAGGTCTTCCTCTGGGCCCCGAACGCCACGGGCCCGGCCCGCCTCGGCGACCACGAGACCCACCTCCTCGGCGGTCAGCCGAAGCGCCGCGCCGCCCTGACCTCCCTGGGCGTCCAGCGGACCCCCGGCCTGAAGCCGACCCTCCCCGGCCCCGGCGAACTCGGCTGCCTGGACCACGACCGCCTCCGCACGGCGGTCGCGGCCCTGCGCGCCCGCGCCGCGACCTCGATCCAGGTCACGTCCGACGGCATCCGCGCCACCCTCCCCCGGGCTCCACCGGCACGGCGGTCGTGGCCGCCCCGCACATCGCGGGCTGGCACTGCGAGGGCGCCCCGGCGACCTCGTACGGCGGCCTCCTCGCCGTCCCGGTCCACGACGGCGCACTCTCCTGCACGTTCCGTCCCCGGGCCTGCGGGCGGGCCTGGCGGCGGGGGCGGGGCGGCCGCGCTGCTGCTGGTGTGGCGCCTGGCGGCCGGAAGACGCCCGGAGCCCCGGCCGCAAGCTCTCCCCGTGCCTGTGGACGAGGGGCGGAGGGCCGCAACGGCCGGTGAGCGCTGAGCACGGGGGCGAGCCCGCCGAGCCGCGCCCGCCGACCGCACTCCGTCTACGGGGCGTTCCGCAGCTCCCAGCGGACCTCGCCGTCCACGTGCTCGTCCGTCGGCGTGAGACCGGCCGCGCGGGCGACGGCGGCGGAGGCCGTGTGGTCGGGGTGGATGTGGGCGAGGACGGTACGGACGCCCCGGGCGAGGGCAGGTCCACCAGGGCCCCGGCCGCCTCGCGGGCGATGCCACGGCCCTGCCACCCGGTCCCGGTCACCCAGGCGACCTCGGCGGTGCGGCCGTCGTCGGTGAGGGTCGCCTGGACGGTGCCGGTGAGGCGGTCCTCGGCGCGGAGCCGGACCACCCAGTTGCACCAGACGACGGCGGGGTCGGGGATCCGGCGGCCAGCCGCTCGTAGCGGGCGCGCAGTTCGGGGGCGGTCAGCGGGGTGCCGCCGATGAAGGTGTGGAGGGCGGGGTCGGCGAGGACGCGGGCCATCTCGTCGGCGTGGGCGACGGAAAGGGGGAGGAGGTCGAGGCGGGCCGTCCGTACGGTCGCGTCGCCGGGTTCGTCGTTCACGCCTCGCCCAGGAAGCCGGGGTCGGTTCCGTCGAGCTGGAGGGCGGTGTCGCGGGCGAAGCCGAGGAGTTGGCCCAGGGGGACGACGGCGCGGCTGGTCGCGGCCAGGTCCTGGTGGGCCTCGGCGGACCAGAGGGGCGGGTAGAGGGAGAGGCCCTCGCCGCCGGTCAGGCCGGGGACCTCCTCGCGCCAGCCGGGCCAGCGCAGGCCCTCGTAGAACTCCTCGGCGCCCCCGGCGAGCAGCCAGGAGAGCCAGGCGCCGTAGCCGGCGCCGGTGGCGTCCCAGCGCAGCGAGTCGGGCGCGAAGTAGACCACTTCGCCGGGCCGGCCGGGCAGTCCGGTCTCCTCGGCCGTGCCGCCCTGGATCGCGAAGGTCCCGCCGAGGACGTCGTGGGCGACGACGAGCCCGGCGGCGGGGCGCCAGTCGGCGTCGGGCGCGGCGGGTGGCCGTTGATCAGGGCGAGGCCGGGCAGGCGCCGCTCGTTGTGGGCGGCGGGCTGCCGTACACCCGCAGCCAGCCGTCGTCGACGAGCATGCCGCCGGTGCGGAAGAGGAACGCGCCCAGGTACGAGCGGACGGTGACCTGGGTCCGGAGGAGCGTGGCCGCCGCCTGCCCGGGGTCGGCGTCCAGCACCTCGACGGGCACCTTCGCCGTCCGCAGCTCCCCTTCGAGCAGCGGCCACGCCGGCTCGTCGACCTCGGTCAGCTCGCTCAGTTCACGCACGGGGAAATCGTCGCACGCCCCGGCGGGGCGTTGATCGGGGGCACGCTCGGGGGTATCTTGCATTACATGGTTCCTGGCGAAGCAAGATCCGAGACGGCGGCCGGAAAGGTCGCCAGTCAGCTGCGCAAGGGCGTACTGGAGTACTGCGTCCTCGCCCTGCTGCGCGACGGCCCGCGCTACGGCGTCGAGATCCTCGACGAGCTGGCCGCGGTCAGCGTCATGACCACCAGCCAGGGCACGATCTACCCCTGCTGTCCCGGCTCCGCCGCGACGGGCTCGTCGACACCGAGCTGCGCGAGTCGGCCACCGGCCCCGCCCGCCGCTACTACACGCTCACCGCGCCGGGCAGGACCGCGCTCACCGAGTTCGCCGAGAGCTGGCCGCGCTTCCGCGACGGCGTCGACCACTTCCTGACCGCACCCCACGGAGGCACCGCATGACCGGCACCGAACACCCCCTCGTGACCGACTACCTGGCCACGATCGAGCGGGAGGCGTCCTTCCTGCCCGCTGGCCGCCGCGAGGAACTCCTCGCCGACCTGCGCGAACACCTCGCGGTCGCCGTCGGGGACGAGGAGGACCCGGAGGCCGTCCGCACGGCCCTCGAACGGCTCGGCAGCCCCTCCGCGATCGTGGCCGCCGCCCGCGCGGAGGAGCCGGAGGCCCGGCGGCGGCCGTCGCCGCCCCGAAGGCGCAGCCCCGGACGCGGGCGGTCGTCACGGCCGTCCTGCTCGGCTTCACGGGGCTCGCCGGCCTCGCCGGCTCCGTCCCCGCCGTGGTCGCCCTGATCGTGGGCCTCATCCTGCTGTGGACGTCCGACGCGTGGGACCAGGGCACCAAGGTCCTGGCGACCGCCCTCACCCTCGCGACACCGGTCGTGGTCGTCCTCGGCGGCCTCTTCCTGGCCGCCCGCTTCGGGCCGACGGAGCTGCTGACCATCCTCGCCATGGGCATCGTCCTGCCGGCCACGGCGGCGGTCCGCCTGTTCCGCACCGCCCGGCCCCAGACGGCCTGACCGGCCCGGAGCACGGAGACCCACCCTCCGACCAAGATCATCACGGGTGCAGAATGACCCGTATGACCCTGTCAAACGCACCGAAGACGGCCACGATCGACGACGCTCGCACGGTCAGCCGCACGCTGGCCTCCGCCTTCGGCGACGACCCGATGATGCGCTGGTTCTTCCCCGAGGACGCGACGCGCGAGGCGGACCTCGGCCGCTACTTCACGACCCTCTTCACCCGGCAGTACGGCCTGCACGGCGTCTGCGAGCGGACCGGCTCGGCCGCCGCGTTCTGGGTGTCGCCCGAGGGCGCGGACAAGGCCGTCCCCGACGCGGAGACCATCCAGGAGCTCGTGGAGATCCTCGGCGACCGCGCCCCGGTCTTCGAGGAGGCCGTCATGGCGGCCGCCGAGCACGGGCCCGCCGAACCCCACTGGTACCTCGCCGTCATCGGCTCCGACCCCGCCGCCCGGGGCCGGGGCCACGGCTCGGCCCTGCTCCGCTCGGGCCTCGCCAAGGCCGACGCGGCGGGCCTGCCGGTCTATCTGGAGTCCTCCAAGCCGGACAACCTGCCGGTCTACGAGCACTTCGGCTTCACGGTGCGGGACGAGTTCCCGCTCCCCGGCGGCGGCCCTGTCCTGTGGTCGATGAAGCGGGAACCGCGGACCGTCTGACGGTCCGCGCGGGCGGCGGGGCGGGCCCGTTCAGCGTCTGTTCAGCGGGCGAAGACATCCGGGCGGTGGCATGGACCGCATGAAGACCAGAAGAACCGCGCTGATCACCGCCGCCCTCACCGCCGCCCTCGCCTGCGGCCCCTGGCGACCACCGCCACGGCCCGGCCGGGCCCCGAAGCCCCGAAGCCCACCGCGCACACGGCGGCGCGGACGGCCGCGCACGCGGCCTCCGGCACGGCCCACCCCGTCCCCGGCAAGTCCGTCCGGCCGAAGCGGGGGACACCACGGTCCCCACCCTGCCGTCCGCGCCGCTCAAGGGCCTCCCGACCCTGCGCGAAGCCCAGGAGCGGGGCCTCCTCGCCGGTCCGGTGACGTCCTCGGGCGGCGCGACGGCGCAGGTGTTCCCCGACTACAACTGCACCACGCCCCCGCAGGGCTGGGGCTACCACGACTACCTCGCCCCCGGCGAGTGCCTGACGCCGAACACGTACATCGCCGTCAACACCGAACCGGGCGGCTGGTACGAGCTGTGGATGCAGGACGACGGCAACGTGGTCCTCTACTTCCACGGTGCCCCGTTCTACTCGGCGAAGTGGCAGACCGGGACCCGCGCCTCGAACGCGTCGCTGTGGATGCAGCGCGACGGCAACGTCGTCGTCTACGACGGGCAGGGCAACCCGCTGTGGAACACGGGCACCCACGGATGCGGCGGCCTGGGCGCCTGGCTGCGGATCCAGGCGGACACCAACCTCGTCCTCTACACCAGCGACTGGACCCCGATCTGGGCCCGGTTCCGCGGCCCCGGCTCCCGCCCCTGCTGAACCGGGCGCGCGCTCCCCGCCGTACGCCGCCGGAGGCTCAGTCGAGGCAGAACTCGTTGCCCTCGATGTCCTGCATGTTGATGCAGGACTCGTTCTCCCCGTCGGCGTACAGCGTCTTCAGGTGGGTCGCGCCGAGGGCGACCAGACGGGCGCACTCGGCCTCCAGGGTGGCGAGGCGCTCGTCGCCCACGAGGCCCTTTCCGGCCCGTACGTCGAGGTGCACGCGGTTCTTGACCGCCTTGCCCTCGGGGACGCGCTGGAAGAGCACGCGCGGACCGGCGCCCGTGGGGTCGGTGCACCCGAAGTAGACGGGCTGCTCCTCGAAGGGCAGCGACCGGTGGTACTCCGACCAGGTGGCGAACCCCTCGGGGACCGGCGGGAGGACGTACCCCAGCACCTCGCACCAGAACTCGGCGAGGCGCGCGGGCTCCGCGCAGTCGATGGTGACCTGGACTTCTCTGAGCTGTGCCATCGGGCCACCGTAACAAGGGGGCCCGGCGGCGATCATTCCCTTTTCAGCGGCGGCCGGCCGGGGCGCTCTCCAGGACCACCAGGCGCTGGGTCGCGCGGGTCATCGCCACGTACCGGTCGACCGCGCCCGCGACGCCCTCGCCGAAGGCCTCCGGGTCGACGAGGACCACCAGGTCGAATTCGAGGCCCTTGGAGAGGGACGGGGTGAGCGAGCGGACGCGGGGGCGCTCGCGGAACTCCGGGGCGCCGATGACGCAGGCGACGCCCTCGGTGTTCTCGGCGAGCCAGGCGTCGAGGATCCCGTCCAGGTCCGCGACCGGGCCGTGGAGGACCGGGAGGCCGTTGGCGCGGATGGACGTCGGCACGTTCGCGTCCGGGAGCGCGGCCCGGATGACGGGCTCGGCCTCCGCCATGACCTCTTCCGGCGTGCGGTAGTTGATGCTCAGCGACGTCATGTCGATCCGGTCGAAGCCGACCCGCTCCAGGCGCTCGCGCCACGACTCGGTGAAGCCGTCACGGGCCTGGGCGCGGTCGCCGACGATCGTGAAGCTGCGGGACGGGCAGCGGAGCAGCAGCATCTGCCACTCGGCGTCGGTGAGCTCCTGCGCCTCGTCGACCACGATGTGCGCGAACGGGCCGTCCAGCGGCTCCCGTTCGGCCGTCGGCAGCGCGTCCTCGTCGACCAGGCTCTCCTGGAGGTCCTTGCCCCGCAGCATCGTGACCGCGCCCTCCCCGTCGGGGTCGGCCGCGACGATGCTGTCGATGACGCCGGCCATGCGCTCGCGTTCGGCGGCGACGGTGGCCTTGCGCCGGAGGTTGAACCGGGCCGTCGCCGGGTCGCCGAGCCGCTGCCGGGCCGCGTCCAGGAGCGGCAGGTCCGAGACCGTCCACGCCTGGGCGTCCGCGCGCCGCAGCCGCTTCACCTCGTCGGGGCCCAGCCAGGGCGCGCACATCCTCAGGTACGCGGGGACCGTCCACAGGTCGCCGACGAGGTCGGCGGCCTCCAGCATCGGCCACGCGCCGTTCAGGGCGCCGGTCAGCTCCCGGTCCTGGCGCAGGGACTTGCGGAACTGCGCCTCCGTGACCTCCTCGCCGTCGTACTTGTCGAAGAGGAGCGAGACCAGGTGCTCCCAGATCTGCTCGCGGGCCTCGTTGTGCGGGGTGCCCGGCTCCGCCGCCTCGAAGGCCTCCGCCCAGTCGGCGGCCGTCAGCGGGATGTCCGACCAGTGGGTGGAGACGGTCATGTCCTCGGTGGGCGGCTCCTCGTAGAACGCGACGGCCTTCTCGATCGCCTTCACCATGTCCGCCGTCGACTTCAGGCGGGCCACCTCCGGGTCGGTCTCCGCCGACGCCTTCGCGCCCTCGGCGACCAGGTCCCGCACGGTGCAGGTCCGCACGCCCTCCTCGCCGAGGCTGGGCAGGACGTCGGCGACGTAGTGCAGATAGGGCTGGTGCGGGCCGACGAACAGCACGCCGCCCCTGCGGTGCCCGAGCCTCGGGTCGGAGTAGAGCAGGTGCGCGGTGCGGTGCAGGGCGACGACCGTCTTTCCCGTACCGGGGCCGCCGTCGACGACGAGGGCGCCGCGCGAGCCCGCGCGGATGATGGCGTCCTGGTCGGACTGGATCGTCGCGAGCACGTCCCGCATCCGGGGCGAGCGGTTGCCGCCGAGGCTCGCGATGAACGCGGACTGGTCGTCGAGCGCGGCATGGCCTTCGAGGCCCTCGGCGGTGAACACCTCGTCCCAGTAGTCCGTGATCCGGCCGCCGGACCAGCGGTAGCGGCGGCGGCTCGCCAGACCCATCGGGGTGGCGTGCGTCGCCGCGAAGAAGGGTTCCGCCGCCGGGGAGCGCCAGTCGACGAGCAGCCTGCGGCCGGTGCTGTCGGTGAGGCCGAGGCGTCCGACGTAGAGCGGCTCGGGTCGTCCGTGCCGACCACGCGGCCCAGGCACAGGTCCAGGCCGAAGCGGCGCAGCGTCCGCAGGCGGCCGCTCAGCCGGTGGATCTCCGCGTCCCGGTCCATCGCCTCCCGGCCGGCCCCGCCCGGCGCCTTCCGCTCGGCGTCGAGCCGCTCGGACAGCTCGGCGGTCGTCTCGTCGAGGCAGCGGGCGATGGCCGCGAAGTGCTGCTCGTCGGCCGCGATGAGCGCCGGGTCGGCCTTGGGAGAGAGGTTGCCGGCGAGGTCGAACACACCGGCAATGAGGGACGTCATGGAGGGAATCTCCCGCTTTCGGTCGTCTGGGCTTTTCGAGGTGCGATTGTGTGCCACCGAGGGGGCCTTGCCGCAAGCCCCCCTGTGCGCTATACGTTGAAAGTGCGGGAGGTGTGTCGTTCCCTCCTCGCCGATCCCCCCTCTCCCTCCCGGGCTTCCTCCCGGACTCCCGGATTTCCTCCCGGGGAAATTTCTCGGACGTGATCCGCAACCTCGGGCGGTGCCGCACGTCTGGTGGGTTGAAGGCGCCCTTCAGCTGATGTTCCAGACCGTGTTTCCGACACTTCCTCGGGAGAACCCCATGTCCAGCCGTGCCAAGCCCAAGATCCTGGCCGTCGCCCTCGGTGCCGTGCTGCTCATCGGCGGCGGCTTCGTCGCGCAGGCCGTCGCCGACTCGGCGCCGCGGCCGGCCCCGTGGCGCCGAAGTCCGCGCCCGCCGCCCCGAAGCCCGCCCAGCCCGCCCCTGCCGCGCCGAAGCCCGCGCCCGTCGCGCCGAAGGTCGTGACCGCGCCGAAGCCGGTGGGGACCCGCGGCCCGTGCCCGCCACGCCCCGGCCGGCTCCGCGACCGCCCCGCCGAAGCCGGTGGCCACGCCGAAGCCCGTGCCCGCGAGCACGCCCGCGAGCACCCCGCGCCGGTCCCCGCGCCCGCCGGTGACGCGCCCCGCGTGATCGCCCCCGGCAAGTAAGCACCAGGCGAGCGGGTGGGCCTGGAAGGGCCCGCCCGCTCCGACGGATCGAGGCCCATGTCGTACGCCCTTCCCCGCCCCTGGCGCCGTCCTGGTGGTCCCGGCTGCTCGCGCGCGTGCCGGTGCGGGAGCGCCGGCCGCGGCTGCGCGTCGTCGCCGCCCCGTACGGCGACGGGACCGCGCCGCCGACCCTCACCGAGCTCTACCGGGCGCGGCGGCTCGACATGGTGCGGCTCGCGCTGTTCCTGGTGGACGACCTGCCGACCGCCGAGGACGTCGTGCAGGACGCGTTCGCCGCCGTGTGCCGGGCCTACGGGACCTCGCTGGACGGGCTCCAGGACCCGGGGCGTACCTGCACACCGCCGTCGTCAACGCGGCCCGCTCCGTGCTGCGCCGGCGCCGCACCGCGCGCGCGTACGTCCCGCCGCACCCGGGCACCGGCGCGCCTGTCGACGAGGGGCTGCTGCTCGCCGAGGAGCACCGGGACGTGCTCGACGCGCTGGCGGAGCTGACGCGGCGGCAGCGCGAGGTCCTGGTGCTGCGCTACTGGTCGGAGCTGACGGAGGAGCAGATCGCGCGGACGCTCGGGCCTCGCGGGGCACGGTGAAGTCCACCGCCAGCCGCGCGCTCGACGCCCTGGAGCGCAAGCTCGCGAAGAGAACGGAGGCGGGTCGATGACCTCCCCGTCGAGGAACGGCTGCGCGCCGCGCTCGCCGCCCGCGCCGCGCTCGTGACCCCGGGACCTGCGGCGCGACGCGCCTCCGCGGGGCGCCGGTGGGGACGCGCCGGGTGGCCCCGGTGGCGTTCGCGGTGCTCGGGACGGCCGCCGCCGCGCCGCCGTGTGCGTCCTCCTGCTGCTCCCGGACGGGCCGGTGGCCCCGGCGCCGGTGCCGCCCGCCCGCTCCCCGGCGCCCACCGGCGCTCCCCGACGCCCGCGCCGGCCCCGCCCTCCACGGGCGTCCCGGTCGTCCCGTCCGTCTCGGTGCCCCGGCCGGTGGAGTCGCCGTAGGACGTGGAGAAGGCCGGAACCGATCGGTTCCGGCCTTCTCCGCTGCTTCCGCCGCGCGGGTGTTACTTCTTGACCTCGTCGAGGCAGAGGACGAACTTCTCCTCGTCCCACTGCTGCGCGAGCGCCGAGTGCTCGTCGCCGCACTTGTTCAGGTCGAAGGTGTCGTCGATGACCTTGACGACCTTGAACAGGTCGGGCTTCCCGGAGGAGCAGTCGACGGTGTCGACCTTCGGGTCGTTGTCGGGGCCGCTGACCGTGACGCACTCGCCGGCCTTGGCGTGCACCGGGGTGTCGCCCGTGAGGTACGGGATGCCGAGCTTCACGGCGACGGCAACGATGATCGCGACGATGACGCCGCCGACCTTCTTGAGCATGAAAGTTCCTTGATGGGCGCGGGCATGATCAGACGCGAACGTTACATGCAGCAAAACGGGCAAAAGTGATCACGAAGATCCACTTCACGATCAGTTGCCGAGTCGTGATCCCCCCGCCTCGCCCGGGTCACGACCGGTACACCCGCAAGACCCGCGGAACCCGCCTCAGGGGCGCTGCCCCAACTGGCGCTGGTGGTCCAGGGAACGGCGCAGGTCCACCGGGAGCGCGTGGTAGGGGCCGTACGCGCGCTCCGCGTCGAACAGGAGCCGCTGGAGCTCGTCCTGACCGGCCGTGTGCTCGCCCGCCGCGAGGAGCAGCAGCCCGATCCGCCGCCGGATGTCGAAGGCCCGCGCCAGGTCCCGCTCGTAGTACGGCAGGACCGCGCGGAACTCCACGAGCGCGGCGGCCGTCTCCCCCAACTGCTCCAGGCACAGGGCCGCGTCGTAACGGAACTGGAGGAACTGCGGGTCCGCCGGGCCCGCCTCCGCACCGCGGTCCTCCGCGAGCCGGCGCAGCTCCGGCAGCGCGCGCCGGTACTGGCCGTCGTCCATCAGCGTGGACGCGTACTGCTTGCGCAGGATGCGGACGACCGGCGACCGCTCGCCGTGCTCGGCCGCCGCGGCGGGCAGGATGCCGCCGAGCAGGTCCACGGCCTGGGTGAGCGAGCCCTCGCCGAGCAGCCGCTTCACCTCGTCGACGGCCGCGGCGACGTCGGGCCGGGGCGGCGGCGTCGATGCCGATGCCGACCCGCTCGCGTAGACCCGGGGGTCGGTACGGGGATCGGTACGGGCATCGGCACGGGGACCGGCCGGCGCGAACAGGGGCATCGGCGGAACCGGCGGGGCACGTGCGCCGCCCTCGCCGTCGCGCGGTCCGGCCAGGGCGCGTGCGGGCGCAGGAACGGGCGGGTCGGGTCCAGCGGCCCGCCGGGCGCCGCGCGCGGGCAGCAGCGGCAGCAGGTGCTCGTACACCTCGTGCGCGCCGGACGGCCGCGCCTGCGGGTCCTTCGCGAGCAGCCGCAGGACCAGCGCTTCGAGCGGCTCGGGACCTCGGGCCGCAGCTGCCGCAGCGGCGCGGGCGGCTCGTACAGGTGCCGGTGCAGCACTCCGAGCGCGGTGGACCCGGCGAACGGCACGTTCCCGCTGAGGAGTTCGTGGAGCAGGACGCCCAGCGCGTACAGGTCGGTGGACGGGCCGACGGCGCCGCCCATGGCCTGCTCCGGCGCCATGTACGCCGGGCTGCCGATGGGCGAACCGGTCTGGGTGAGCCGGGTGGTGTCCGTGTCCAGGACGGAGGCGACGCCCAGGTCGAGGACGGTCAGCGCCCCGTCCGGGCGGATCATCACGTTCCGCGGCTTGAGGTCGCGGTGCACGATCGGCACCGCGTGCACGGCGGCGAGCACCGCGCACAGCTGCGCGGCGACCCCGACCGCCCACTCCCAGGGGTACGGATCGTGCTCGGCGAGGTGGTCGGCGAGGTCGGAGCCCGCCACGTACTGCATGACGAGGTAGAGGTCGTCGCCGTCGCTGCCGGCGTCGTGCACGGTCACCAGGCCGGGATGGTCGACCTGCGCGGTCACCCGGCACTCCCGCACGAAGCGGCGCCGCAGCTCCTCGGCGGCGGTCGCGGGCCCGGTCATCGTGGCCGGGCGCAGCAGCTTCACCGCGACCCGGCGGTCCAGGCGTCCGTCGTACGCCGTCCAGACCTGCCCCATCCCGCCCTGGCCGATGACGGTGGCGAGCTCGTAACGCCCGCCGATGACCCGCCCGTTCACCTGCTGCCCGTGCCTTCCCGGTGTCCTTCCTGAGCAGGTCGCTCAGCTCGTCGAGCTCGGCGCGGACCTGGTCGATGCGGGGCCGGGCGCGGCGGGCGGCGGGACGACCGGGCGGGCGTACGGGTTCTGGTCGCCGATCGGGCTCGGGACCGTGACGGCGGTGGCGGGGTCGTACCCGGCGGGAGGTACGCGGGAGCCGCGCCGCCCCGGTCCAGGCGGCGGATCTCCGTCACCAGGTAGTACGTGAGGGGGCCCGCCACCAGCAGCATCATGATGCCGACGGCGGCGAAGGCCTCCGCGGTGCTGGACTCCTGGTCGCCGGTCGCGGCCGCGTACGCGAACAGGGCCGCCCCCGCCGCGAACGTCACGCCGAACAGCACCCAGTCCAGCGCCCTGCGGGTGAGGACCGCGACGCGCAGCATCGGCGCCCAGGCCAGGAAGCCGCAGCTGAGCAGCGCGAGGGCGCAGAAGAGGACGAGCAGCGCCACCCGGCCGCCGGTGACGGGGCTCTTCTGGGGCTGCGGAACCTGCGGGGCCTGCGGAGGGCCGTACATCCTGCTGCTCCTGCTCGGACGGATCGGGTGCGGAGACGAGCGTATACACTCCGCGGACAACGGTTCCGGGATACCCGGAACCGTTGTCGAACCGATCGGAAGCGGAACGGCGCGACCGCCCTACGGGGCCACCGTGCCGTCCGCCAGGCCGTCGTACAGGCCCTGCACCAGCTGGTCGCCGAGGCGGGCGGCCAGCCGCAGCGACTCCTCGAACTCGGCGAGCGCCCGGAACCGCTCCCCGAACCGGCGCTGTTCGGCCAGGGGCAGGCGCGGCAGCTGGAGGCGGCGCACGTCGAGGCGGGTCGCGGTGGAGGCGTAGCTGCTGGCCTGCCGGGTGTTGGCGGTGGCCCGGAGGAACCCGGCCAGGAACCACGGGTCGAGGGCCGCCCGGTCGGGGCGGAGCAGCTGGAGGTTGCGGCCGAGCGCGGCGCCCTCGGCGGAGGCGTCGACGACCCGGACGGCCGCGCCGCCGCCGAGCACCGGGACGACGACGTCCCCGGCTTCGAGGAGGACCGGCTCCTCGGGCGGGCCGTCGGGCAGCGTCCCGGAGGGCGGCTGGGCGGCGAGGACGTCGTGGTCGGTGAGGACGGCGACGGGGCTCCGGCGGGCGCGGTGCCCGTGCCTCCGGAGCGCAGGGCGAGGGCTCCGGCGCGGGCCAGTTCGCCGACGGTGGTCGTGGGCCTTCCGAGCCCGCCGCCGGAGGCCGGGTCGGTCACGGGCGGCGGGGTCAGCTCGCGGGTGCGGCGCAGGGTCTGCGCCAGCCGCTCGCGCACCCGGTCAGCTGCGCCGCGCCCTCGGCGGCGGCCGGCGGCGGAGGTGGCGGGCGGGGGCGAGGTCGACGTCGTCGTCGAGGAGGTCGATGACGGGCACGGAGCGGCTCGCGCCCGGGGTGCCGGCGAGGGTCCCGTCCCGGTCGAAGGACGTCCAGGCGTCGCGCACGGCGGTGTGGACGGCGGCCAGTCGATCCGGTCGCGGGCGTCGCGGGCCGGGCCCGCGTGCTCGGACGCGGTGTCGACGAGGAGGAGTTCGGCGGGTGCCGCTCGCCCGGGACGGGCCTGCGCAGCACCCAGAGGTGGAGCGGGATGCCGTACGGCGGGGCGGCGCCGGCCGGGAGGGCGACGACCGCGCGCAGGGCGCCCCGGCGGAGCAGGTCGGCGCGGATGCGGCGGCCGGAGCGGCGGGAGGCGGCGGCGGGCGGCATGAGCAGGACGGCGGTGCCGCCGGGGCGCAGGCGCGCCAGGGCGTGCTGGACCCAGGCGAGCTCGGACTCCGTGCGGGCCGGGAAGCCGTACTCCCAGCGCGGGTCGTAGGCCAGTTCGTCGTGGCCCCAGTTCCGCTCGTTGAACGGCGGGTGGCACAGGACGGCGTCCGCCGCGAGCGTCGGGAAGGCGTCGGCGCGCAGGCTGTCCCCGGACCGGACGCGGATGTCGGCGTCGGTGGCGAGCGCCAGCCGCAGGGCGGTGAGCGCGGCCAGGTCGTGGTCGGCGTCCTGGCCGCAGACGGCGCCGGGCCGCTCGACCGCGCTCAGCAGGCCGCCGGTCCCGGAGGCCGGGTCGAGGACGGTGAGCGGGACCCCGTCCCGGTCCGGCTCCGGGGCAGCGCGAGCGCCGCCATGAGGGCGGCGGGTCCGGGCGGCGTGAGCGTGTACTGCCGGGGTTGGCGTCGAGGTGACGGCCGAGCAGGAACTCGAAGGCCTCCCGGACCCCGGTCTCGGCCGCGAGTTCGGCCGCCCCGCGCAGCAGCGGCAGGGACGCGGCGAGCGCCGGGGCCCCGGTGTGAGGACGGCCCGCCCGGGGCCGAGGCGCTCGGTGAGCGTCTCCTCCAGCGCGACCGGCAGCACCTCCGCGAGCCGCTCGTCGGGCAGTTCGGCGAGCGTCGGCCAGGCCGCCGACCTGTCCCGTACGAGGAGGAGGGCGCAGCCCGCGTGCACGAGGGCGGTCACGGCACCGGCCGGGTGGCCCGCGATCTGCTGCCAGACGCGCTCCTTGAGCGGCACCTCGGCCAGCTTCCCCTGGGCCCGGAGCCACCGCTCCACGTCCGCCAGGGCGAAGGAGGGCTGGTCTCCGTGCCGCCGACGGGCTTGGGGAAGTCGGAGTGGCGGCGCCGCCAGTTGCTGACGGCCGCCCGGCCGACCCCGGCGAGCCGGGCGATCCCCGCCGCCGTCACCTCGGCCTCCGTCGCCCCACCCGGCTGCTCCGCACCCGCCTCTGCTGCGTTCTCCGGCACGTGACCCAACTCCCCTGTGGCTCGCCCCTCTGGCTGTGACACCAATCCTAGCGAGGAACACCCACGCCACCACTTCACAGCGTGAGCCGATCCATTTTTCGTGAACCGTGTTGACTCGGTTCACAGCCTCTGCTGTGATTGACCCATCGCACCAGACATCGCCTTCGTCCGGGAGGACACACCCATGTCGTACGACACCCAGGTCCCGCCTGCCGCCGCCCCGCAGGCCATGCGCAACGGCCTCGGCACCGCGGCCCTGATCCTCGGCATCATCGGCACGGTCTCCGGCTTCGTCCCGTTCTTCTTCTGGCTGGCCGGCATCCTCGGCCTGATCGCCCTGATCCTGGGCCTCGTCGGCAAGGGCCGCGTCAAGCGCGGCGAGGCGAACAACAAGGGAGTGGCACTCACCGGCGCGATCCTGGGCCTCGCGGCCCTGATCCTCTCGGTGGTCGGCGCGGTCATCACGTTCACGGCCGTCAAGAACGCGGTCGACGAGATCGACAAGACCATCAAGGACACGGCCCCGAAGGACCCGGCGGCGAAGAACCTCGCGGACGGCGACAGCTCGGTCTACGACGACAACCTCAAGGTCACGGTCTCGGACCCGAAGGCGTACTCCCCGAGCGAGGTCGCGGTCGGCCACACCGCGGGCAACAAGGCCTACCAGGTGACCGTCGTCATCGAGAACGGCGGCAAGAAGAAGTTCGACGCCGTCGGCGTCACCCTGACCGGGCGGGCCGGCAAGAACGGCGTCACCGCCGAGCAGATCTTCGACGAGAAGGTCGGCACGGGCTTCCAGGGCAGCATCCTGCCCGGCAAGAAGGCCACCGTCACCGTCGCCTTCGACGCCCCCAAGGACGCCAAGGACCTGACCGTCGAGGTCCACCCCGGCTTCGACTACAACGCCTCCCAGTGGGAGCTGAAGGTCGGCTGACCCGGGCCGGACCCCGCACGCACCACGAGGACCGGGGCCCTTCGGGGCCCCACCCCCGCACGACCCCCTCTCGGAGACACCACCATGCGCACCGCCCCCCACCGCCGCACCGCCCTCGTCGCCGTCCTGGGCGCCGCCCTCGCCCTCGGCACCACCGCCTGCGGCCCGTTCTCGGACGACGCGAAGCCGGCCGGGCCCTTCGGGGATCTGAGCGGTTCGCAGATCGTCGACAAGGCCTTCGCGGCGACGAAGGACGCGAAGTCCCTGAGCGCCGACGTCGACCTGAGGGCCCCCGGCGCTCCGATACGCGGCTTCCTCTCCCTCGACACCCGGGGGAAGTGCGCCGGCACCCTGACCATGGGCGCGACCGACACGGTCGAACTGGTCAAGAACAACAGCAAGAACGTCTACCTGCGCTTCGACGAGGCCTTCCTCCGCAAGCAGGTCGCGGACGAGAACCCCGAGACGCAGGAGGCCGCCCTCAGGCAGCTGCGGGGCCGCTGGGTGAAGTCGCCCGCCTCCGACCCCGACAGCAGGGACATCCTGGCGCTCTGCGACCTGGAGACGCTCCTCGGCAAGTTCCAGCCCGGCCCGAGCGGCATCGCGCAGGGCGCCGAGACCACCGTCGGCGGACGGAAGGCACTGCCCCTGACGGCGCCGGACGGCAACGGCGGGAGCACCACCGTCTACGTGGCCACGAAGGGCACCCCGTACGCCCTGAAGATCGTCGTGAAGGGCGGCGAGGAGCCGGGGACGATCGCCTTCTCCCACCACGGAAAGCCGGTCGAGGCGAAGGCCCCGGCGGCGAAGGACGTCTTCACGACCGGCTGACCGATATGTGCGAGAGGGCCGTCACCCGGGGGGGGGAACGGCCCTCTCGCACGCGTGCCGGACGGGTCAGACCCGGTGCCGCACCCACACGTTGGGCTCCACGTACACCGCGTAGCCGCGCGTGGCCTCGCAGTGGACCGGGACCAGGGCGCCCGGGACCTCGACCGGGCCGTCCGTGTCGAAGGGGAGGCCGGTCCAGTCGCGCCACTGCTCGACGGAGCCGGAGACGGTCATGGAGGCCGGGGCGACCGCCTCGACGACACCGCCCGCGCGCACGTGGACGCGGAGCCACGGGTCCTGCGGCAGGCCGTCCTCCCGCGTGCGGAAGGCGTACTCGTGCATGGAGGCGGCGGCCTCCAGGTGCTTGCCGTTGGGGCGGACCGGGGCGACCAGCTGGGAGAAACCGAGCCGGCGGACGTTCTCCCGCAGGGCGGTGAGCATCGTGTGCGAGAGGCCCCTGCCGAGGTGGCCGAGGTCGACGGTGATCTCGATCGCGCTCACCGTGTCGGCCTCCCGGCCGTGCCGCAGGTCGGAGAAGGCCCAGTTGAGGACCTCGTCCCAGCCCCGGGCGGGCAGCTCGCCGCGGTCCTCCTCGTCGAGCCGGAAGGGCACGCTGAAGCCCCGGGCGACGACCGCGCCCCCGGCGTCGGTGGCGACGAGCACGTACTCCGGGAACTCCCGGACGATCCGGCCCATGTTGGCCCAGCCGACCGGGTCGTACATCACGAACTCGGGCCACAGGTCCTTCATGGACCACATCGCCCCTTCGAGCTCGGGTCGTTCGGCGAGGGTGGTGACGCGGATGTCCATGCGACGAGGTTAAAGATCGCTCACCAGGCCGCTCAAACGTTTTTCCCGCAAGAGCCGCGGGAGTCGCGGGAGCTTACGGGAGCTTCTGCTGCGGGCAGGTGCCGAGGACCTTCTTCATCGCGTCCCGCTCCCCCGCCGTCACCCACACCCCGTACTTCTTCTTCACCGCGACCTGCCGGGCCACGTACGTGCAGCGGTAGGCCCGGTTCGGCGGCAGCCAGGTGGCGGCGTCGCCGTCGGACTTGCCGCGGTTGGTGGCGGCGTCGACGGCGAGGAGGTTGAGCGGGTCGTTGGCGAAGCGGCGCCGGGTCTCGTCGTCCCACTTCTGCGCCCCCTTCTGCCAGGCGTCGGAGAGCGCGACGACATGGTCGATGTCGACCTTGGAGCGGCCCCGGACGTAGCGGACGGTGGTGCCGGTGTACGGGTCGTCGGTGAGCGTCCCGGAGGCGACCTTGCAGTGCCCGTCCGTGAAGCGGACGCCGGTCAGGTCCCGCTTGAGTATGTCGTCACGGGTGCCGCAGCCGTTCCTGTCGACGTCCACCCAGGCCCGGCCGAACTTCTCCCGCTCGTACCCGGTCTTCGGGGCGCGGCCCTTGACGGCGAGCGCGTCCACCGCGGCGAGCGCCGTGCCGGGCGCGCCGGGCTTCCGCCCGATCCACCGCCTCCGCCCGGCGCACAGGCCCCGGCCGTGAGCGCGACGGTGGCGGCGAGGGCCGCGGGCAGGATCGTTCGACGTGTCAGCACCCTGGGATCCTAGGCCGCCGCGCGCCGGACCCCGGGGATCTTCGGTCCCGACGGGACCGCGGGCGTCGCCGTCCCGGCCTTCTCCCGGGAGGGGGAACGGCGCGGCGCCCCCTGGGACCAGGGGGCGCCGCACAGTGGTCCCGGCCTCAGCCGCCGAGGATCGTCGTCAGGAACTCGCCCGTCCACGCGAGGAGTTCACGGCCCACCACCGGCTTCCCGCCGATCTTGCCGGTCGTCGGGCGGGGCACCAGGATCTGGTGGACGGCCGGCTTGATGACGGACTTCGGGTGGAGGCGCTTGAGGCGCAGCTCCTGGGACTCGCGCAGTTCCACCGGGGCGAAGCGGATGTTGGAGCCCTGGAGGACGATCTCGCCGACCCCGCACGCGCGCGCGAGCATCCGCAGGCCCGCGACGAGCAGCAGGTTCTCGACCGGCTCGGGCAGCTTGCCGTACCGGTCGGTGAGCTCCTCGCGCACGGCCCTGATGTCCTCCTCCGAGTTCGCGGAGGCGATCGAGCGGTAGGCCTGGAGCCGCAGCCGCTCGCCCGGCGCGTAGTCGTGCGGCATGTGGGCGTCGACCGGCAGCTCGATCTTCACCTCAAGGGGGGTCTCCTCCTCGACGCCGCCCTCCATCTGCGCCCGGTAGTCGGCGACGGCCTCGCCGACCATCCGTACGTACAGGTCGAAGCCGACGCCCGCGATGTGACCGGACTGCTCGCCGCCGAGCAGGTTGCCCGCGCCGCGGATCTCCAGGTCCTTCATGGCGACGTACATGCCGGCGCCCATCTCGGTGTGCTGGGCGATCGTCGCGAGCCGCTCGTGCGCGGTCTCCGTGAGCGGCTTCTCCGGCGGGTACAGGAAGTAGGCGTACCCGCGCTCCCGGCCCCGTCCGACCCGGCCGCGCAGCTGGTGGAGCTGGCTGAGGCCGAAGTTGTCGCCGCGCTCGACGATGAGGGTGTTGGCGTTGGAGATGTCGATGCCGGACTCGACGATCGTCGTCGAGACGAGCACGTCGAACTTCTTCTCCCAGAAGTCGACCACGACCTGTTCGAGCGCCTGCTCCGACATCTGGCCGTGGGCGGTCGCGATCCGCGCCTCGGGGACGATCTCGCGCAGCCGCGCGGCGGCCCGGTCGATCGAGTCGACCCGGTTGTGGATGTAGAAGACCTGGCCCTCGCGCAGGAGTTCGCGCCGGATCGCGGCGCCGATCTGCTTCTCCTCGTACGGGCCGACGAAGGTGAGGACCGGGTGCCGCTCCTCCGGCGGGGTGGTGATCGTCGACATCTCCCGGATGCCGGTGACCGCCATCTCCAGGGTGCGCGGGATCGGGGTGGCGGACATCGTCAGCACGTCGACGTTGGCGCGGAGCTTCTTCAGCTGCTCCTTGTGCTCGACGCCGAAGCGCTGCTCCTCGTCGACGATGACCAGGCCCAGGTCCTTGAACTTGGTCTCGGAGGAGAAGAGGCGGTGGGTGCCGATGACGACGTCGACCGAGCCCTCCCGGAGCCCCTCCATGGTCGCCTTCGACTCGCTCTCCGACTGGAACCGGGACAGCGCCCGCACCTTCACCGGGAACTGCGAGTACCGCTCGCTGAACGTGCCGAAGTGCTGCTGCACGAGCAGCGTCGTCGGGACGAGGACCGCGACCTGCTTGCCGTCCTGGACGGCCTTGAAGGCGGCCCGCACCGCGATCTCCGTCTTGCCGTAGCCGACGTCGCCGCAGATCAGACGGTCCATGGGGACCGTCTTCTCCATGTCCTCCTTCACCTCGGCGATGGTGGACAGCTGGTCGGGCGTCTCCGCGTACGGGAAGGCGTCCTCCAGCTCCCGCTGCCAGGGGTGTCCGGTCCGAAGGCGTGCCCGGGGGCCGCCATGCGGGCCGAGTACAGCTTGATGAGGTCGGCGGCGATCTCCTTGACCGCCTTCTTCGCGCGCTGCTTCGTCTTCGTCCAGTCCGCGCCGCCGAGCCGGTGCAGGGTCGGCGCCTCGCCGCCCACGTACTTGGTGACCTGCTCCAGCTGGTCGGTCGGGATGTACAGACGGTCGCCGGGCTGGCCGCGCTTCGCGGGCGCGTACTCGACGAGGAGGTACTCGCGGGTCGCGCCCTGCACGGTCCGCTGCACCATCTCGACGTACCGGCCGACGCCGTGCTGCTCGTGCACGATGTAGTCGCCGACCTCCAGGGTCAGCGGGTCGATCGTCTTGCGGCGCTTGGCCGGCATCCGCTGGCCGTCCTTGCCGGCCGCCTTCTGGCCCGACAGGTCGGTCTCCGTCAGCACCGCCAGCTTGAGCACCGGGTCGACGAAGCCGTAGTCGATGGAGCCGGTCGACACGTGCACGACGGCCGGCGCGATCTCCGCGAGGTCCGCGTCGAGCCGGGCCGCGATGCCCTCGCCGCCGAGGACCTCGACCGTGCGGGACGCGGGGCCGTGGGCCTCCGTCACGTACACCGTCCGCCAGCCGTCGGCCAGCCAGCCCTTGGTGTCGGCGAGCGCGCGGGCGGTGTCGCCGCGGTACGACTCGGGGGCGCGCATGCCGAGGGTGAGCGTGTCGGCCGCCTGGTCGACGTCCGCCGCGAACGGCGACACCGACCACCAGGCCATGCCCAGCTCGGCCGCCCGGTCCCGTACGTCCGCGATCCCCCACAGGGAGGCCGCGCCGACATCGATCGGGGCCTCGCCGCCGCCGGCGGTCGCCGCCCAGGACGCCTGCAGGAACTCCTGGCTGGTGGCGACGAGGTCGGCGGCCCGGGTCCGCACCCGCTCGGGGTCGCAGACGACGGCCATCGAGCCCTTGGGCGGGACGTCGAGCAGCAGCTCCATGTCGTCGACGAGGACCGGCGCGAGGGACTCCATGCCCTCGACCGCGATCCCCTCGGCGATCTTGTTCAGCAGCTCGCCCAGCTCCGGGTGTTCGACGGCGAGCGCGGCGGCCCGCTCGCGCACCTCGTCGGTCAGGAGCAGCTCACGGCAGGGCGGCGCCCACAGTCCGTGCTCGGCGACCTCCAGGGACCGCTGGTCGGCGACCTTGAAGTACCGGATCTCCTCGACGTCGTCGCCCCAGAACTCGATCCGGAGCGGGTGCTCCTCCGTCGGCGGGAAGACGTCCAGGATGCCGCCGCGCACGGCGAACTCGCCGCGCTTCTCCACGAGCTCGACGCGGGAGTACGCGGCGGCCGCGAGCCCCTCGACGACCTCGTTCAGATCGGCGGCCTGCCCGCTCCTGAGGGCCACGGGCTCCAGGTCTCCCAGCCCCTTGACCTGCGGCTGGAGCACGGAGCGGATGGGCGCGACGACGACGGAGACGGGACCGGCGGCGGGGTCGTCGTCGCGGGGTGCGCGAGCCGCCGCAGCACGGCGAGCCGCCGGCCCACGGTGTCGGAGCGGGGCGAGAGCCGCTCGTGTGGCAGGGTCTCCCAGGAGGGGTACTCGACGACCGTGTCCGGGTCCAGGAGCGAGCGCAGCGCCGCCGCCAGGTCCTCGGCCTCCCGCCCGGTCGCCGTCACCGCCAGCACCGGCCGCCCCGAGTCCCGCGCCAGCGCCGCCACCGCGAACGGCCGCGCGGCCGCCGGACCCACCAGGTCCACCTGCGGGCGGTTCCCGTCCGCCGCTGCCTTCACCGCCTCGGCGAGGGCGGCGTCCTTGACGACGACATCGAGCAGACCGTGCAGACTCATGGAACTTCCATCCCGGGTTCGTACGACGGGGGCGGGCAACGCGAACAGCCCGACACGTCTCTCACGGGCCGGGTGATGCCGGACCTCCACGGCCCGGTGCGCCCCAGCCTACGACGCACCGCAGACACCCGCTTCCGAAACACGGCGCGGCCCCGGCGGACCCGGCAGGGTCCACCGGGCCGCCCCGTTCCGTCCCGCGACGGCTACTCGCTCGCGATCGCGTTCAGGACGTTCATCCGGCCCGCCCGGAACGCCGGGACCAGCGCCGCGAACAGTCCCACGAAGGCGGAGCCGACGAAGACCGTCACGATGGTCGGCCAGGGGATCTCCAGGACGCCGAGGCCCTCCAGCGCCAGGAGCTTCTGGGCGGCCGTGCCCCAGCCCATGCCCAGGCCGAGGCCCAGGAGCGCGCCGAAGAGGGCGATGACCACGGACTCCAGGCGGATCATGCGGCGGAGCTGGCGGCGGGAGAGGCCGATGGCGCGCAGGAGGCCGATCTCGCGGGTGCGCTCGACGACGGAGAGGGCGAGGGTGTTCACGACGCCGAGGACCGCGACGACGATGGCGAGGGCGAGGAGCCCGTACACGATGTTGAGGAGCTGGCCGACCTGGTCCCGCAACTGCTCCTTGTAGTCGGCCTGGTTGCTGACCTTGTACTGCGGGTACGGCGCGAGGGCGTCCTTGAGGGACTTGTACGCGGCCGTCTCCTGGCCGTCCCGGGCGCCGGCGAGGATGAGCAGGCTGTTCGGGACCCGGTCGGCGGGGAGGTACGAGGCGACGGTGGTGACGTTGGTGTACATCGCCCCGTTGTCGACCTGCCCGGTGTCCGCGGTGATCGCCGCGACCTTCAGCTTCGCCGTGTCGCCGCCCTTGAAGGCGACGGTCAGGACGTCGCCGACCTTCACGCGGTGCTTCGCCGCGTACTCGCTGCCGACGGACATGGCGTCCTTGCCGTAGGCGTCGGTGAGCGTGCCCGCGGTGATCTCGCGGCGGACGTCCTTGACGTACGTCGGGTCGGTGGCGGACAGGTTGAGCTTGTCGGCCTTGCCGTGCGGGTCGGTGACGGTGACGTCGACCCACTTGTAGGTGGTGACGTGGTCCAGGCCGGGGACCTTCGACAGCGCGGCGCGCGCCTGCGGCACGATCGGCTGCCCCGTGCCGGACTGGATGATGAAGTCGGCGCCGACGGAGCGGTCGAGTTCCTCGGTGGCCGAGGCGACCATCGAGGAGCCGACGACGGAGAGGCCGGCGACGAGCGCGAGGCCGATCATGAGGGCGGCGCCGGTGGCGCCGGTGCGGCGCGGGTTGCGCAGGGCGTTGCGCTCGGCCATGCGGCCGACGGGTCCGAAGATCCGCAGGACGACGACGCCGAGGCCGCGGACGACGAGGCCGGCGAGGAGCGGGCCGACGACGACGAAGCCGAGGAGGGTGAGGACGACGCCGAGGCCGAGCCAGAGGAGCCGGGTCCGGCCTCCGCGGCGCGGGCCGCCGCGACCAGGGCGGCCGCTCCGGCGCCGGTGAGGACGAGCCCGAGGACGCCCCGCACCCGTCCGGCCCTGCCGTCGGCGGGGTGCCCGCGTCGCGGAGGGCGGCCATCGGGGAGACCTTCCCGGCCCGGCGGGCGGGGACGTAGGCGGCGAGGACGGTGACGACGATGCCGAGGGCGAGGCCGACGACGGGGGTCGTCCACTTCACGGTGAGGTCGCGGGTGGAGAGCTCCATGCCGATCGAGGACATGATCTTCATGAGCCCGACGGCGAGGCCGACGCCCGAGGCGACACCGGCGACGGAGCCGACGACGCCGAGGAGGACCGCCTCGACGAGGACGGAGCGGTTCACCTGCTTGCGGCTGGACCCGATGGCCCGCATGAGGCCGATCTCGCGGGTCCGCTGCGCGACCAGCATCGAGAAGGTGTTGACGATGAGGAAGATGCCGACGAGGAAGGCGATCGCGGCGAAGCCGAGCATCGCGTACTTCATGACGTCGAGGAAGCCGGCCATGCTCGCGCGGCCCGCGTCGGCGACCTCGGCGGCGGTCTGGAACTTGTAGCCGCCGCCGAGCGCGGCGGCGATGTCCTTCTTGAGCGCGTCGTGGCCGACACCGGGCTTCGCGTCGACGTCGACCTCGGTGAACAGGCCTTCCTTGCCGAGCAGTTCGCGCTGCGCGGTGGCGGTCTCGAAGTAGACGACGGTGGCGCCCGGGTTGGTGACGTGGAAGTCGACGATGCCGGAGATCTTCGCGGTGAAGTCGCCGGTGACGGCGATGGTCCGCAGCTCGTCCCCGAGCTTCAGGCCGTGCTTCTCGGCGGTGGCGCCGTCGACGACGACCTCGGTGGGGCCGCGCGGCTCGTGGCCGGAGGCGATCTCCACCGAACGCAGCGCCGCGGACGACCAGTTGAGTGCGAGCGTCGGGGCGCCGCCGTCGGGGCCGATGTTCTCGTTCTTCGTGTCGACGACGGTGACGCTCGTCGACACGACCGCCCCCTGGGCGTCCTCGACGCCCTCGACCTTCCCGACCCGCTCGACGAGCGAGGCGGGCAGGGACTCGGGGCGGCCGTTCTGCGGCATCTCGTCGGGGTCCGCGTCGCCCTTCGGGCTGATGGTGACGTCGGAGGCGGTGGAGGCGAAGAGCTTGTCGAACGTCGTGTTCATCGTGTCGGTGAAGACGAGCGTCCCGCTGACGAAGGCGACGGAGAGCAGGACGGCGACGGCGGACAGCGCCATCCGTCCCTTGTGCGCGAAGAAGTTGCGCAGCGAGGTCTTGAGCACGGTCACGACGTCCGCCCGCGCGCGTCGAAGTCCTTCATGCGGTCGAGGACGGCGTCGGCGGTGGGCCGCTCCATCTCGTCCACGATCCGCCCGTCGGCGAGGTACAGCACCCGGTCCGCGTAGGAGGCGGCGACGGGGTCGTGGGTCACCATGACGATCGTCTGCCCCAGCTCGTCCACGGACGTGCGGAGGAAGCCGAGGACCTCCGCGCCGGCCCGCGAGTCGAGGTTTCCGGTCGGCTCGTCGCCGAAGATGATCTCGGGCCGGGCGGCGAGCGCGCGGGCCACGGCGACGCGCTGCTGCTGACCGCCGGAGAGCTCGTTCGGCCGGTGCTTGAGCCGCTCGGACAGCCCGACGGTGTCGACGACCCGCCGCAGCCACTCGGCGTCGGGCTTGCGCCCGGCGATGTCCATCGGCAGCGTGATGTTCTCGAGGGCGTTCAGCGTGGGCAGCAGGTTGAACGCCTGGAAGATGAAGCCGATCCGGTCCCGGCGCAGCTGCGTGAGCTTCTTGTCCTTCAGACCGGTGATCTCGGTCTCGTCGAGGAAGATCTGCCCGCTGCTGACGGTGTCGAGCCCGGCGAGGCAGTGCATCAGGGTCGACTTGCCGGAGCCCGACGGCCCCATGATCGCGGTGAACCGGCCGCGGGCGATGTCCACGTCGACGGAGTCGAGCGCGACGACCCGGGTCTCCCCCGAGCCGTACGCCTTGACGACCTGACGCGCCCGCGCGGCCACGGCCGTCCCCTCTCCAGTACCCCCGTGCCTGGGGATGGTCACAGCCGTTGCCACGGTTTTCTCCTCGGAGCGATGAGCGGGATTTGTAAGTTCAAGTTAAGAAGCGCGCACGGCACTTCACCTCCTCCGCCGGTACGAACGACCCCTGGGCCGCATGGGGAGGTTCCCCTAGGGGCTTCTCCACCCCTGGTCCTAGTGAGACCCTGTCCGCGCACATTTAGGTGTACGAAGAAAGGAAGGGAGTGCGGTGACAGAGCCATCGACGACCCGGACCGGAGCCGACCCGGCTCCCGCCCCCGCCTCCGCGCGCCGCGGCCCCGTCGTCCTCGCGCTGATGCTCGCCATGGGGCTCGCCGCCCTCGACGGGACGATCGTGTCGACGGCGGTCCCCCAGATCGTCGGCGACCTCGGCGGACTCTCCGTCTTCTCCTGGCTCTTCTCCGGCTATCTGCTCGCCGTCACCGTCACCCTGCCGGTCTACGGGAAGCTCAGCGACACCTTCGGCCGCAAGCCCGTCCTCATCGCCGGGACCGTCCTCTTCCTCCTCGGCTCCGTGCTCTGCTCCGCCGCCTGGAACATGGCCTCCCTGATCGCCTTCCGCGTCGTCCAGGGCCTCGGCGGCGGCGCCCTCCAGGGCACCGTCCAGACCATCGCCGCCGACCTCTACCCCCTGAAGGAACGCCCCAAGATCCAGGCGAAGCTGTCCTCCGTCTGGGCCACCTCCTCGATCGCGGGCCCGGCCCTCGGCGGCCTCCTCGCCGGATACGCCGACTGGCGCTGGATCTTCCTCATCAACCTGCCCGTCGGCCTGCTCGCCCTCTGGCTCGTCACCCGCCACCTGGTGGAACCGGCCCGCACCACCCCCCGCGCCCGCGTCCGCGTCGACTGGGCGGGCGCCCTCGCCATCTTCGCCACCGGAGCCGTGCTCATCACCGCGCTCGTCCAGGGCGGGGTCGCCTGGCCCTGGCTCTCGGCCCCGTCCCTCGGCCTCCTCGGCACCGCCGCCGCCCTCGCCGCCCTCACCGTCGCCATCGAGCGCCGCGCCGCCGAACCGATCATCCCCGGCTGGGTCTGGCGCCGCCGCACGATAGCCGCCGTCAACCTCTCCCTCGGCGCCCTCGGCCTCCTGATGGTCGCCCCGACGGTCTTCCTCCCCACGTACGCGCAGTCCGTCCTCGGCCTCGGCCCGATAGCCGCCGGCTTCGTCCTCTCCTCCTGGACCCTGAGCTGGCCCATCACGGCCGCGCTCTCGAACCGCGTCTACACCCGCATCGGCTTCCGCCTCACCGCGGTCATCGGCATCTCCCTCGCCCTGCTCCTCCTCCTCGCCTTCCCCTTCCTCCCTTCCCCGGCGAACCCTGGCAGCCCGCCCTCCTGATGCTCCTCCTCGGCGGCTCCCTCGGCCTCTTCCAACTGCCCCTGATCGTCGGCGTGCAGTCCACCGTCCCGTACGAGGAACGCGGCACGACGACGGCCTCGGTCCTCTTCTGCCGCCAGGTCGGCCAGAGCGTCGGCGCGGCCCTCTTCGGCGCCATCGCCAACGGCGTCCTCGCGGCCCGGCTCGGCGCCGACACCGACCTCGACCAGCTGGCCCGCTCCTCGCCGCCACCGACGCGACCCGCCGGGCGGTGGACGCGGCGGTGGACTGGGTCTACCTGGGCGCGGCGGCAGCGGCCGCCCTCGCGCTCCTGGCCCTGCTCACGCTGGCGCCCCGCCGCTTCCCGGTCCTGAAGGAGGAGGACTGAGCGCGAGGCGAACCCGGACAGGCCCTAGTCCTGTTGCGGCGGCCTCCTGAACTCCCGGTACGCGTGGCGTTCCGCAGCGGCATGCCACCAGCCCGGCGGAGACGTACCGGTGACCTCGGCGGTGGGCTGGTCGGGATGGAGCCCGAGCCGTCGCAGCGCCTCGGCATGAACGCGCACGGAGAACCACCCGTGCCAGTGGCCGTCGGGTCCGATCCCGCAGGCCAGACCCGCCCGGATCTCGTCCTCGGCGAAGGGCATCCAGTCGATGCCCCGGTCACGCAGTCAAGCGCGGGCAGCCGCCATCGGCTGCGTACGGCCCGGCAGGTTCTCGTAACCCGCGATGGTGATCCACTCGGAGTTCGGCGTGTCCATGGGCCTCATGCTGCCAGCCGAACGGGAGCCCCACCACGGGCAGGGCTCCCGCGCGTACAACCAGCGTCTGTACTACTCCGCCGAGGCGAGCCCGACGAACCCGGCCCAGGCTTCGTGCGAGAGTCGGAGGGCCGGACGGGTGACGTCCTTGGAGTCACGGACGTGCACGGTTCCGACGCCGGTCGCGACCTCGATGCAGTCGCCACCCTCAGCGCCGCTGTAGCTGCTCTTGAACCAGGCGAGGGATTCCGTGTTGTTCATAGCTCTCCCAGCAACTTCTCGATGAACTGCATTGACTCTCGCGGGCTGAAAGCCTGTGCCCGGATGATCCCATAGCGGGCTGCGGTGACAACTGCCCGCTTGGGGTCGGTCTCCAGGGCGCTGGTGCCCTGGGCCTCGGCGTAGACGAACCTCTTGCCGTCCTCGCGGGTGATGACGGTGAACGGCCCGTCCACACCCGCGTTGTCCGCGCAGTCGAGCGGCATGACCTGGAGTTCGACGTTCCGCCGCTGACCGATGAGAAGGAGGTGTTCCAGCTGCCCGCGCAGCACCTCCTTCCCGCCGAACTGCCGCCGCAGCACGGATTCGCACATGACGAAACTGAGGAAGGGCGCGGGGCGCCGGTCGAAAATGGCCTGTCGGGCCAGCCGGGCGGTCACGCGCTGCTCGATGGTCTCGGCATCGAGCGCCGGACGCCGGTTGATCAGCACCGCCCGCATGTACTCCTCGGTCTGCAACAGCCCCTTGACCGCCAGAGTGTCGTACGCCAGTAGTTCTACGGCCTGCTTCTCCAGCTGCGCCATCCCCTGGAAGAACACCGGGTATTGCGCCCGCTCCAGTTCGTCCTTCCAGACCTTGAGCAGCCCGCCCGCGTCCAGCGCCTCGTCCGACTTGTCGACCGCACGCGGTGGCGGAATCCTCCGCCCCTGCTCGAACGAGGCGATCGTCGACGCAGAGTAGCCCAGCCGCTTGCCCAGCTCCTCCCGTTCCATCTTCGCCCGCACCCGCAGCGTCTTCAGACTCTGCCCGAACGCCGCCACCACGCCCTGACCCGATTTCTCCGCTGTCTGTCCGACCTCGGCCGCAGACTCTTCCTCCGCCAACGCGCCCCACCTCTCGTACCGGCACCGACACGCCACGTACAAGGCCATCGCGTCAGTGCGTCACCACTGGTCACGCTACGCCACCAAGAGGAGCTTGGGAGGCATGACGAGCAACAACTTGGACCCCACCAGCACCACACAACTCACAGGTGCCTCGCCGTACTTGGGTAGCAGGATCTTCGCTCTCCAGTTCACCTCGACCCCCCGGGGCGCACGGCTCGCGCGACGCCTTGTCGCCGTCCGGCTCGACGAGTGGGGTGTCCCGTACGGGACGGAGCCGCACGAGACGACCGTCCTGGTCACGGCCGAGCTCGCGGCGAACGCGGTGCGGCACGGGCATGTGCGGGGGCGGGACTTCCATCTGCTGCTGCGGGTCACGGACGTCGCGCGGATCGAGGTGAGCGACACCCGCGCGGAGTGCGTGCCGCCCCGCCCCGGCCGCCTTCCGGAGCCGGAACTCGCGGAAGGGGGCCGGGGGTTGCTGCTCGTCGAGGCGCTCGCGGACCGGTGGGGCTGGTGCCCGAGGGTCGGGGCGCCGGGGAAGACGGTGTGGGCGGAGTGCGCCCTCACCGTCCAGGACCCGGGCTAGAAGGCGCGCTCTCCCGTGCTGATGCCCGTGGCCGTGCCGGGCTTGAAGGGCGCCGCCCAGTTCCCCGTACCGGCGAAGAAGGTGGATCCGCCGATGAGGTCGGGGCGTCCGTCGCCGTTGGCGTCGCCGACGCCGATGAGCTCGCCGAGGCCGCCCCATCCGCCGCCGACCTTGGTGCGGGCGGCGAAGGTGCCGTCGCCCTTGCCGAGGTAGAGCCAGAGGACACCGGCCTTGTCGCGGGCGACGAGGTCGCCGGCGGGGCCTCCGGCGAGGTTGCCGGTGGCGGTGAGCTGGTTGTAGATGCCCCAGCCGGTGCCGATCTTCTTGCGGGCCGCGAAGGGCGCGGTGGCGCTGCCCGTGCCCTTGTAGAGCCACAGGTCGCCGGACTTGTCGGTGGCGACGAGGTCCGCGCGGCCGTCGCCGGTCAGGTCGGAGCCGCCCGTCAGCTCGTTGTAGATCTGCCAGCCGCCGCCGATCTTCGTACGGCCCGCGAGCGGCTTGTCGCGGTCTCCGGTGCCCTGGTAGAGCCAGAGGACGCCGGAGCGGTCCCGGGCGAGGACGTCGGGGGCGGTCGTGCCCGCGATGTTCCCGACACTCTCCAGCCGGTCGTAGATGCCCCAGCCGCTGCCGATCCGCCCGCTTCCGGTGCCCGTCAGGGAGCCGCCCGGGGCGGTGGGCCGGGTGCTCGCGCGCCACAGGACGCCGTCGGACCGGCGGACGAGGAGATCGGCCGTGCCGTCGTCGTCGTAGTCGTGCGGGGCGGCGGGGCGGGTCACGGTGAAGCGGCCGGTGGTGACCAGGTCGGGGCCGATGCCGTCGTCCGGGCTGGCGGTGAGCTTCCACTCGTACTCGCCGTTGCGGGCGGGCAGCTTCAGGTCGGGGAACTCCACGTCCTTGCCGTCCCAGCGCCAGGCGATGTGGCGCGGCTCCCCGGGGGTGACGGGGGAGGGGACGCTCCACCCCGTGGAGAAGGTGTCCCGGCTGCGGACGTGGGTCAGGGTCAGCGACACCCGGCTGTCCGCCCGGGAGAGGTCCCAGACGAAGTCGACCCCGCGCGCCACCTGGTCGCCGGTGAGCGTCTTCGGCACGGAGGAGCCGGTGAGGGTCACGACGGTCGACTGCCCGGTGGACGCGACGAGTTCGACGTCCGGACGGCCGCCGTCGGCGCGCGGCGAGATCCGGTAGAGGCCCTCGCCCTGCTGGGGGTGCCGCCGCGCACCAGGAGACTGCCGTCGGGGCCGATGACGGCGGAGGAGAACGCGGTGAGGACGACGGCTTTCTCACCGGTCTCGATCGACCGGAGGGTGAACGGCCGCACCGTCGGGTTCGGCACGCCGGGCTGGGTGGAGGAGGCGTCGATGTGGGCCTTCTGGCCGGACGCCAGCCATCCGCCGACCAGGTACAGCGGGTCCTGGACCTCGGCTTCGGCGTCCGGGATCCACTGCCAACCGGTCTCGCCGCGCCGGACGACGACGATCCCGTCGCCCTTCAGCCGAGCCTCGCGCCAGGCCACGTGCGTGGCGGACACCGCGCCGTCCCAGGCCCACTCGTCCTTCCCCTGGGGGAGCCAGGTGTCCGTCCCCGAGGCGAGATCGACAAGGATCTTCGAGGGGCCCCGCCAGTCGCCGATCGCACAGTCGTAGAGCGCGGAGCCGGTGTCGGTCCATGCCTCGTCGGCGGCGTCGCAGTCGACCTGGACCCCTCCGACCAGTTTGCGGAGCTTCGGTGTGCCGCCGGCGAGTGTGGCGGCGTCCAGGGTGACGGCGTACTGGACCTGGTGGTCGCCTTCGTACCGCCCGAGGAGGAGGTTGTCGCCCGCCAGGCCCGAGTAGTCGTAGTTGCCGAGCGCGTCGAGATCGATCTCCACCGGCGCCATGGCGGGCTTCGACACGTCGTGGATCCGCAGCACCGAGCTGACGGACAGCAGGCCCCGGTTACCGGTGACGACAAGGTCCGAGCCGCCACCGGCGGCGGAGGCGCCGGGCAGCACGACCGACGAGCCGTCCGCGTACCAGGTCCAGCGGAACTCGGGCGTCTGGCCCCGGGTCTGCGACAGGAAGCCGCTCGGGCCCGCGCCGATGACGTCCGCGTTGCGCGGGAACGGCACGGGGTGGTCTGTTGGGCTTCCCGAGCGGCGGCGGCGGGGGCGGCCGTGGCCGGGGTCGTGGCGATCGTGCCGCCGGTCACCGCGAGGACGGCGGTGACGGTCACCGCTGTGAGACGGCGGTGGCCGGAGATACGTATGTGCTTCAAGTTGTTCCCTCCCGTGGAGGGACGACAGTAGCCCCACCAGGTCTTGGGCACTCTCACCAGGTCTTAGGCACCCGCGACCAGCATTCCGCCCATCGCCAGCATGGTCGCCGCGACCAGGCCGTCCAGGACGCGCCAGGCCTTCGGGCGGGAGAGGAGGCCGCTGAGGAGGCGGGCGCCGAAGCCGAGGGTGAAGAACCAGCCGAGGCTGGCCAGGGCGGCGCCGGCGCCGAAGGCCCAGCGGAGGTCGCCGCGGTCGGAGGCGAGGGAGCCGAGGAGGAGGACGGTGTCGAGGTAGACGTGGGGGTTCAGCCAGGTCATGGCCAGGCAGGTCAGGACCGCCCGGCGGGCCGAGCCGGTCTCCGGTCCGCCCGCGGTCAGGGCGGCGGAGGGATCGGGGCGGAGCACGCGGCGGGCGGCGAGGAGGCCGTAGCCGAGGAGGAACGCCCCGCCCAGCAGGCCCACCGCGGTCAGCGCCGCCCGCCACGCCGTGACCACCGCGCCCACGCCCGCCACGCCGAGCGCGATCAGGACCGCGTCCGACACGGCGCAGATCGCGACCACCGCGAGGACGGCGTGGCGGCGGGCGCCCTGACGCAGGACGAAGGCGTTCTGGGCGCCGATGGCCACGATGAGGAGAGCCCGTGCCGAATCCGGCGAGGAGGGCGGCGAGGGAGGTGCTGGTCATGGCTCCGACCGTAAGGACCACGCCGTGATGAGTACAGCTAAAGATTCTTAGGTACCTTTAGCCGTACTCATGGACGAACTTCCCCTGGACCAGGTCCGGACGCTGCTCGCGGTGGTCGACGAGGGCACCTTCGACGCCGCTGCCGCCGCCCTGCACGTGACCCCCTCCGCCGTCAGCCAGCGCGTCAAGGCCCTGGAACAGCGCACCGGCCGGGTCCTGCTGATGCGCACCAAACCGGTGCGGCCCACGGAGTCCGGCGAGGTGGTGGTGCGCTTCGCCCGCCAGCTGGCGCGCCTGGAGCGGGACACCCGCGCCGAACTGGGACTGGCGGCCGGGCAGGGCCCGGTCCGGGTGCCGATCGCGGTCAACGCCGACTCCCTGGCCACCTGGTTCCTGCCCGCGCTCACCCGGGTGCCGCAGGACCCGCCGATCTGCTTCGAGCTCCACCGGGAGGACGAGTCCCACACCACCGCCCTGCTGCGCGAGGGCCAGGTGATGGCGGCGGTCACCTCGCAGCCCGACCCGGTGGCGGCTGCACGGTGCGGCGGCTCGGGCTCGCCCGCTACCGGGCCGTGGCCGCGCCCGGGTTCGCCGCCCGCCACCTCACGGGGGACCTCGCGGAGGACCTGGGCGAGGCCCCGACCGTGGTCTTCGACCGGCGTGACCGCCTCCAGGACGCCTTCGTCCGCTCCCTCACCGGGGGCCGTTCGGACGCCGGGCGGGTCCATCACCTGGTGCCCACGTCCGACGGCTTCCGGGACGCGGTGGCCTTCGGCCTCGGCTGGGGCCTGGTGCCCGAACCGCAGGCGGAGCCGCTCCTGCGCTCCGGCCGCCTGGTGGAACTGGCACCGGCGCGCCCCATGGACGTCCCGCTGTACTGGCAGCAGTGGAAGCTGGACTCGCCCGCCCTGTCCGCCGTCGCCGAGGTGGTGGCGACGGCCGCCGCCGAGGAACTGCTGACGCCCGGGGACGTCTGACGGCGCCGCCCACGGCGTGGCCGGGCCCGGGGTCGGAGGCCTACGCGGCCCCGCGCGGGACCGTCAGGCAGAAGGGTGCCCGCCGGGTCCAGGACCACCCGCCACAGGTCCGGCCGGGGCTGGACGTCCGGGACGGTCGCGCCCCACTCCACGAGGCGGGCCGCGGCCTCGTCCAGGTCGTCGACGTCGAAGTCGAGGTGCAGCTGCTGCGGGACCTCCTGGCCGGGCCAGGACGGGGGGCGGTAGCCCTCGACGCGCTGGAAGCCGAGGAACAGGCCGCCGTCCGGGCCGCGCAGCCCCGCGAACTCGTCGTCGGACCGGTCGGCGAGCGGGATCCCCGTGGCCCGCTGGTAGAACGCGGCCAGGGCCATGGGGTCGGCGCAGTCGAGCGTGACCGCCGTCAGTTTCATGAGCATGGGCGGGGCCTACGGGAGCCCGCGGAAGGCTACTCGGCGGCCCAGGGCCCTCCCGTCCTCCAAGTCCCCTTTTCCCGGGGCTTTTCGGGGGCCGGTGCCGTCGGGCGGCCCGTCAGCGCCGCGAGGGAGTTGCGGATGTGCTCCATGTGGGAGTGGATCTCGTCCCGCGCCTCCTCGTGCTCCCGCAGCACCCGCTCCGTCTCGCGCTCGATCCGCTCGGCCTTCATCCTGGCCTCGGCGAGCAGCTCCTCCGCGCGGGCCTCGGCGTCCTCCTGGCCGTGCCGGGCCTGCTCCTCCGTCTCGGCCAGGGCCCGCTGCGTCTCCGCGAGCCCCGCCTCCGCCGCCGCGACCAGCTCCTCGTGGCGGGCGTCCAGGGCGCGGCCTCCGCCTCGGCCGTGCGCTCCGCCTCGGCCCACGCGGTCCGCTGCTCCTCCCGCTGCCCGGCGAGCAGCGCCCGCGCCCGGCGCTCCGTCTCCTCGAAGGCCTCCCGCGCGGCCTCCCGGGCCCCCTCGGCGTCCCGGCGGAGATCACGCCGATCTCCTCGGCCCGCGCGCGGGCCTCCTCCAGGGCGGCCCGCGCCGCCGCGTCCGCCGCCGTCCTGACGCCCTCGGCGTAGGCGCTCGCGGCCTCCTCCGCCTCCCGGGCCGCCGCGTCGGCGGCCTCGGCGAGGGCCTGCGCCTCCGCCTCGGCGGCCCGTACGAGCTTCTCGTCCTCCCGCTCCGCGAGCTCCAGGATCTTCTGCGCCCCCTCGCCCAGCACCTCGTACCGGTGCGGGACGAGCTGCTTGACGGCCAGGCGGAGCCCGGCGGCCTCGGTCTCCATCTCCTTCGCGAGGACCGTGAGCCGCGCCGCCCGCTCCCAGGCCGCGTCCCGCTCCGCGGAGAGCGCGGCGAGGTACCGGTCGACCTGCTCGGGGCGGTAACCGCGCCCCCGTCCGACGGCGAAACTCATCCCTGACGCCCCTTCCCGTTGGCCTCGAACAACCAGGATGCGCCATCAGAACGGACAAAAGACGCCCAACGTGAACACACGTCGAGCGCCTTTCATCACATCCGGCCTGCCGATGCCCACAAAAGACCTGGAAGACCCCGCGGACCCACCAGAAGCCCCGGCGGACCTACAGGAGGCCGTCCCACATCTGTTCGAGCAGCACCGACCACCAGTTCTCCGGCGACGACAGCGCCGCCGGATCCAGCATCGCCAGCTGCGCCTGGAAATCGACCGTCCAGCGACCCGCCTGCTCCGGATTCAGCCCGAACCGCAGCCGCCACATCCGCCCGAGCAGCGCCATCGACCGCGTGAACTCCGGCAGCCCCGTGTTCACGAACTGCGGCGGCACCGACTGCCCGCCCGGACCGGCCTCCACCGGCACCGCCACGATGTGCGCGGTCCCGTACTGGACGCAGATCGCCCGCCCGAAGTCCGAACCGAGCACCAGGTACGAGCTCGCGTCCGGCGCCGCCTGCACCTGCCGCTGCGCCGCCAGCTCCGCCAGCGTCGGCACCACCGGCATCGCGGGCTGCGCCCAGAAGAACGGACCGAAGTCCGCCGGAAGCCCCGCCCACACCAGCGTGCGCGCCACCAGCTCCGGCACGCCCTGCCGGGACACCGCCCGCTGGTCGAAGCGGAGCACCCCGGACCGAACGCGCCCGCCAGCTCCTGCGCGACCCCTCCGGCGGAACCGGCGGCGCCGGCTGCACCTGCGGCAGCGGAGCCCGCACCGGAGCCGGACGCGCCGGACCGTCCGCGACCTGGTGCAACTCGCCCTGATGCGTCAGGAGTTGCCGCATGCCCTGCTGCCGGCCCGCGTGATCACGGCCGTACGGGGCGATGCTCGTGATCCGCGCCTGCGGCCACGTCTCCCGGATCATCCGCGCGCAGTAACCACCCGGCAGCTCACAGGACTCCAGCTCCGTGTGCAGTTCGAGCACCTGCTGCGGCGGCACGTTCATCGCCCGCAGCTCGTGCAGGATCTGCCACTCCGGATGCGGAGTGCCCGGCGCCGAACGCCGGATGATCTGCGCCTCGGAACCGTCCGGCGCCCGGTACCGCAGCACCGCCTGGTAGCCCGGACCCACCGTCGGCTGCCCGGTCGGCTGCGGATAGCCGTACGCCGGAGGCACCGGCCCCGGCGCTACGGGACCGGGCGCGGGCGGCGGCATGTGCCCGCCGACCGGCGGCGCCGGAGCGGGCGGGGCGGCGGGGCCCCGGACCACCGGGACCACCCGGACCCGGGTGCGCCAGCATCGTCGCCGCGTGCGCGACACCGCCCGGAGGCGTACCGCCACCCGGCACGCCCGGCGGCGGCGGGGCGGCGGAGGCGCGCCCGGACCGCCCTGGTTCGGATGCGCCAGCATCGTCGCCGCGTGGTGCACCGGCTGCGGCGGCGTCACGGGACCCGGCGGGGCCGGCGGAGGCGGCGGACCGGGCGGACCCGGCTGCGCGGGCGGCTGCGGCCCTCCGGGCCGAGCTGCGACACCAGCTGGGTCGGGATGTACGCGTTGGAGCCCTGCGAACCACCCGGCACACCGGGACACCCGGCACTCCCGGCGGCGGGGCGGCGTCGGGCCGCGCCCGGCCTTCGGCGGCGGGGTCGCCTTGCTCGTCGCGGCGTCCGCGATGTCCCCGCCGCCCGGCGCCGGGGGCGCGGGCGGCGGAGGCGGCGGCACACCGGACCGGCCTGCGCGGGAACCGGCGAAGGCTGCGGCACGGGCGGGCCCGGAGGCGTCGCCGGAGCCTGCGGCACACCACCCGGGGCCGGAGCCGCCGGGTCCAGACGCGGGGCGATCGCCGTCGGAGGCAGCGCACTGCCCCCCTTCATCAGGGCCGTCGGCGCGTCCGCCCCCACCGACGGCGGCGGGGTGTCCTCGTCGTCCGTCCCCGACAGCGGCGGCGCGAACACGGTCGCCGGCAGCGGCACCGCCCGTCCACACCCCGGAACTCGCGTTCGCGTCCACCCACGGACTGTCGGACGCGGGCACGGGCGGGACCGAGGCGCCGCCGCAGCCACCGGCGCGGGCGTCGCCGGTACGCCGTCCATCGCCGTCGGCTCGTACTCCTCGTCCCCGGGGACAGGAGCCACGACAGGCGCGACGGGCGCCGCCGGAACCGGAGCCGTAGCCGCCTCGGAAGAAGAGGAAGCGGAAGAAGAGGAATCGGAAGAGGAGGGAACGGAAGAGGAGGAGGCCGACGAGACGGAAGCCGACGAGGACGCCACCGAGACAGAGGACGCCACCGAAGCCGAAGGCCCCGGCTCCCCCGCCTCCACGCCCTCCGACGCGTCGTCCACCGGCGCCGACGCGCTCGCGCTCTCCTGCGAGGCGTGCGACTCCTCACGCGGCAGCCCGATCTTGTCCGCCGCGTCCTGCAGCCACTCCGGCGGACTCAGCAGGAACGACGTCTGGTTCAGATCGATCCGCGCCGCCGGCACCGCCGCCTGCGCCGGAACCTCGTCCGCCGCGCCGTACTCCTCCTCGTACCGCCGGATCACCTCACCCACCGGCAGCCCCGGCCACAACGTCGCCTCACCGCTGCGCGCGATCACCAGACGCTGACGCCCGCCGTCCGACGTCGGACCGCCCTCGCGGTCCTCCGCCCACACCACGAACCCCAGCTCGAACTCCCGCACCCGCACCTCACGGTGCTGATACGACGGCAGGTCGCCGTTGATCCACTCCTCGGCGCGCTCCTGCGCCTGCGCGAACGTCACCACAGCCAGCTCACTCCCCCACCGGGACCACGGGCACGGCACGCGCGAAGCCGCCGTCCACCATCAGGTTCGCCACCGTCTCCAGCTCCGGCGGATTGCCCGCCAGACGCCCGAGGAACGCGTCGAAATCCGCGCCGCACGGCAGCAGCAACCGCTCCACCCGCTCGTTCACCGTCCAGCCGGCCGCCACCGCGCCGGAGTCCCGCGCGTCGTCGTACGCGCAGAACCACACCGAACCGACCGCCGCACCCCGCACCTTCAGCGCGATCAGACCGCCCTGGACGAACGCGACACCCAGATAGTCCTTCGTCAGGTGGTCACGGAGGCACTTGTTGACGTAGACCAGGTCATTGACACCCGCCTCCTCCCGCACCGTGAAGAACGGCTGGTCGACCAGGAGCCCCAGCTCCGCGTCGAGCGCCGCCCCCACCGGAGCGCACCCGCCCGCCGCCTTCAGGAACGTCCGGTACGCCCCCGGCAGCCGGTAGCCGAGGTCCTCCTCGACACCCTGGAGCTGCTGCTCCGACACCGACACCCGGCCCTTCGGCAGCCCGAAGTGCACCGGCCGGGTCTCCTGCAGCGGACGCGTCCCCCGCTTCGACTGGTCCACCGGCGCCGTCGCCACCCCGCCGTGATGACGCAGCAGCGCCTTCACCTCGACCGGGACCAGCTCCATCCGCCGCGAACCCACCACGTGGTGCCACGTCCAGCCGTGCGGGGTCGCCACCGCCGGGATCGAGTCCCACAGCTCGTGACCGGTCGCCGCCAGCGCGGCGTTCGCCGACACGTAGTCCGTCAGACGCAGCTCGTCGACACCGAAACCCTCCGGGGGATCGGCGATCTCCGCCGCCGCCCGCGCGTACGGCGAGAAATCCGGATAACCCCGCTCGTCGACCCGCACCCCTCTGGGATGACGGGAGGCGCGGACCGGATCCGGGAAGTGCACGACCTGCCCGGCGTAGGCCGCGTTCGGTGGCGCGGTGTCCTGCCCGAGCCGACCTGTCGTCATGGCGGTTGCCCCCTGCATGGCGTCGCTGACTCTGCTGCTCCAGGCCGATTCGCCCAGCCTGGTTCCGCACAGCCTATGCGCTGCCACAAGAGGCCGAACCGGGCCCGAAGCGACGACCGCCCGACGGCCACCCGACGACCACCGGCGGTGACCAACTGTCACGAAGCCATGACGGGCACACCCTGATTCCGACACACCGAAGACGCGTTTCGCCGCCCCAGCTTCCCCATATGGCTCCCTATTTGGCAGGCTGTCCACGCAACTCGGGGGATTGCAGGAGGGAAGACCAGCACCATGCACGTAGCAACGACACCCACACAGGGTGACCCACGCCTCAACTGGAGCAGCAGCGCCGAGGCCACCCGCGCGCCCTCGCTGCGTCACCGCCGCGACGGCATCCTCCCCACCGTCGGAGCCGCCCTCTCCGTCCGCGGCGAGACGCTCACGTGCACCGCGGGCGCGGCGACCGGCCGCCCGTCCTGCACGCCCTCGTCCAGGACTTCCTGGACACCCTCACCAGCGGCCAGCGGGAACGGTTCACCGGCCGCTGCCCCGAGGCGATCCTGCTCTCCCGGCACCTCACCGCCACCGAGAACGCCCGCTCCAAGCGCGCCCAGCGCAAACCGCTCACCCCCGGCGAGGCCCGCCGCTCCCTGAAGCACGCCAAACTCACCGCCCGGCGCATCCGGGAGGACGGCGACCCGCTCCACGGCAGCTACGCCGCACCCTGCCGCTCCTGTACGGCGATGCTCGCCCACTTCGGCGTCCGCGCCGTCGACCCCACCACGCCTGTCGAGAACGGCTGACCGCACACCCATGCCCGACCACCTCAGCACCACCCGCTTCCCCGTCAACGTCGACGCCGCCCTCCGCGAGGCCGGCTGGCAGCCCGGCCGCTGGGACATCAAACTCGCCGAAGAATGGGCCGACACCCTGCGCGCCCACGTCTCCCCCGCCGGACACCGGCACAGCGTCTTCCCGGCCGCCGTGGAGGCCTGGGCCGAATTCGGCGGCCTCCGCATCACCGCACCCGGCCACGGCCGGCAGATAGCGCCCGCCGCCATCCGCTTCGACCCCCTCGCCGGCCTCCACCTCTCCCGCACCCTCGCCGACCTCGGCCGCGCCCTCGACACCGAGCTCGCCCCGCTCGGCGAAGAAGGCGAACACCAGGCCGTCCTGGCCATGGACGTCGAGGGCCGGGTCTACAGCCTCGACCACGCCGGCGACTGGTACCTCGGCAAGGACATCGACGCGGCCCTCTCCACCCTGGTCACGGGCGCCCAGCCGACACGGCTCACGGCGGGATAGAACCGCCCGCCCGGCGGATCGGGGCCGGGCAGACCCTAGGAGGGCCCCGTCGGCAGCACCGCCGACACCTTGAACCCGCCCGCGTCGGTCGGACCCGACACGAACACGCCCCCGAGCCGCACCACCCGCTCCTTCATCCCCACGAGCCCGTTCCCGCCGCTCGGCAGCCCCACGTCCGCCACCGCCGCGTCCGAAGGACCGTTCTCCACCTGCATCGCGACCTCGGCCCCCCGGTGCGCCAGACGCACCACGACCTTCGCGCCCGCCGCGTGCTTGTGCACGTTCGTCAGCGCCTCCTGCACCACCCGGTACGCCGTCCGCTCCACCTCCGGGGCATACGGACGCGCCTCACCCAGCACCACCAGCTCCACGGCCGCCCCCGCCAGCCGCGACTGCTCGCACAACGCCTCCACCGCGTCCAGACACGGCCCGTCCTCCGCGGCGGCCTCGGCGGCGCGGCAGCGGCCCGCCCCACGGCGGCGAGCGGCACGGCGGCGGGACCGACGGGCCCCCGTCCTCCCGGAGCACCCCCAACATCTCCCGCAACTCGGTGAGCGCCTGCCGCCCCATGTCCCCCACGAGCGCCGCGTTCCTCACGGCCTTCTGCGGATCCTTCAACGCCACCGCCTGCAGCGCCGCCGCGTGCACCACCATCAGCGACACCCGGTGCGCGACCACGTCGTGCATCTCCCGCGCGATCCGCGTCCGCTCCTCCCGCCGCGCCCACTGCGCCCGCTGCTCCGCCCGGTCCGCCAGCAGCGACAGCTCCTGCTCCAGCGAGTCCGCCCGCTCCCGCAGGCTCTCCATGAGCCGGCGCCGCGCCCCTATGTACAGCCCGAAGAGCACCGGCGGCGCGTTCAGCCCGAGCGTCATGAACAGCGCCACGCTCGGCACGTACCAGCCACTCGGGTCGATGTCCGGCGGCCCCTGGTCCACCTGCGCGACGTCCTGCCGCATCCGCACCATCGTCACCACGAACACCGCGAACGTCGACATCCCCGCGAGCGCCGCCGTGATCCGCCGGGGCACCTCGGACGCGGCGAGCGAGTACAGCCCGACGATCCCCATCAGGAAGCCCATCTCGGCGGGCGCGACCGCGATCGACACCAGCACGACGGCGATGGGCCACCGGCGCCGCACCAGCAGCACGGACCCCACGACCAGCCCGAACACCACCCCCACCGGCACCGGCAGCGCCGCCTTGTCGGCGAACCCCACCCCCTCGATGCCGCACTCCAGCGCCGACACCACCGCCAGCCCCACATCGAGAACGGCACTCCGCCGTCTCCCCCACCACCACCAACTCCCGACGCCCCCAGCGTCCCGGTCTGCCCCCGTTGTGGTCATACCCACCACCCTACGGGTGGGCCCCCACGTCAATGCCGCGCACACGAGTCCCTCGAACTGTTGAATCGCCCGCATTTTCGATCCGGACGTCCGCATTCCGGACGATCGTGTTCGCATGACAGCCGAAACAAGCCGGTACGCCGACTTCGAGAACCTCCAGCGACAGGCCCTCACCCTCCGCCGCGAGGGCCTCAGCCTCCGCCAGATCCGCGACCGCCTGAAGGTCTACAACAACGACCTCCTCCACCGCCTGGTGAAGGGCGAGCCACCCCCCGAGTGGACGAAGCGCCCGAACGCGAAGGACGACCTCCGCGACCGCGCGAGGGAGCTCCGCACGCGGGGCTGGACCTACGACCAGATCCAGGTGGAACTGGGCTGCTCGAAGAGCTCGATCTCGCTCTGGGTACGGGACCTGCCGAAGCCGGAACGGAAACGGACCCCGGAGGAGGCGTCCGAGATCGCGCGGCGGGGCTGGGAGGCCACACTGCGCCGACGCGAGGAGGAGCGCCAGGCGGTCAAACGCACGGCGGCGGCGGAGATCGGGGCGATGTCGGAGCGGGAACTCTTCCTGCTCGGGGTGGGCCTCTACTGGGCGGAGGGAACGAAAGACAAGCCCCACGCCCGCCGCGAACGTACGGTCTTCGTGAACAGCGACCCCGGGATGATCCGGGTCTACACCGCCTGGCTCGATCTCCTCGGCGTCGAACCCGAGCGGCGGAAGTACTGCGTGATGATCCACGAGACCTCGGACGCCGGCGAAGCCGAGCGATTCTGGGGCGACCTCGTAGGCGTCGACCCCTCGGCCTTCGGCAAGACGACCGTCAAGCGGCACGACCCGCGAACCAACCGCAAGAACGTGAGCGCCGGTTATCGCGGCTGCCTCGCGATCCGAATCCTCGGGAGCGCCGATCTGTACCGTCGCATCGAAGGCGCCTGGTACGGCATAGTAGGGGCGGCTACCGCACCCGATCTTAAGAATCGGACATAGCGGTAATCCCGGGTCGTCTAAGGGCAAGACGGGAGATTTTGGTTCTCCATATGGGGGTTCGAGTCCTCCCCCGGGAGCTTGCAGGTTCGGGTCCTACCCTCACGGGTCAGGACCCGCACTCATGTCCGCCCCCTTGCCCCCCGGTATCCTTCGTGCGTCCACCACCCAAAGCCGAAGGGCATTCCCGTGAGCGCCAACCGCCCGGCAGCCGTCGTCGTCCTCGCAGCGGGTGAGGGCACCCGCATGAAGTCGAAGACCCCCAAGGTCCTGCACGAGATCGCCGGGCGTTCGCTCGTCGGGCATGTCGTGTCCGCCGCGCGGGAGCTGGAGCCCGAGCACCTCGTCGTGGTCGTCGGGCATGCCCGGGAGCGCGTGAAGGAGCACCTGGACGCGTACTACGCCGGGACGCGGACCGCCGTGCAGGAGCAGCAGAACGGCACGGGGCACGCGGTGCGGATGGCGCTGGAGGAGCTCGTCGAGGCGCCCGAGGGGACCGTGGTGGTCGTGTGCGGCGACACGCCGCTGCTGTCCGGGGAGACGCTGAAGGCGCTGGCCGGCACGCACGCCGCCGACGGCAACGCGGTGACCGTGCTGACGGCCGAGGTTCCGGACTCGACCGGGTACGGGCGGATCGTGCGGGACGCGGACGGCGCCGTGACGGAGATCGTCGAGCACAAGGACGCCTCCGAGGCGCAGCTCGCGATCCGGGAGATCAACTCCGGTGTGTTCGCGTTCGACGGGAAGCTGCTCGCCGAGGCGCTGGGCCAGGTGCGGACGGACAACAGCCAGGGCGAGGAGTACCTCACCGACGTGCTGTCGATCCTGCGCGAGGCCGGGCACCGCGTCGGCGCGTCCGTCGCCGGTGACCACCGCGAGATCCTGGGGATCAACAACCGGGTGCAGCTGGCCGAGGCCCGCGCCCTGCTGAACCAGCGGCTCCTGGAGCGGGCCATGATGGCCGGCGTCACCGTCCAGGACCCCGCCTCGGTCTTCGTGGACGTCACGGTGACGTTCGAGGCGGACGCCGTGATCCTGCCGGGCACGCAGCTGCTGGGGAGCACGCACATCGCCGAGGACGCCATCGTCGGGCCGAACACGCGTCTGACGGACGTCACCGTCGGCAAGGGCGCCCGGGTGGACAACACCGTGGCCTTCTCGGCCACCGTCGGCGAGGGCGCGTCCGTGGGCCCGTTCGCGTACCTCCGCCCGGGGACCAACCTCGGGAAGAAGTCGAAGGCCGGCACGTACGTCGAGATGAAGAACGCGACGATCGGCGAGGGCACGAAGGTCCCCCACCTGTCGTACGTGGGCGACGCGACGATCGGCGAGTACACGAACATCGGCGCCGCGAGCGTCTTCGTGAACTACGACGGCGAGGCGAAGCACCACACCACGATCGGCTCCCACTGCCGTACGGGTTCGGACAACATGTTTGTGGCTCCCATCACCATCGGGGACGGGGCCTACACCGCCGCGGGGTCCGTGATCACGAAGGACGTGCCGGCCGGTTCGCTCGCCGTGGCCCGGGGCCAGCAGCGGAATATCGAGGGTTGGGTGGCCCGGAAGCGGCCCGGCAGTGCCGCCGCCCAGGCCGCTCAGGTGGCCGCCGAGGAGTCCGCCGGCGAAGGCTGACCGGAAACAGGTACGTCGAACTCGGCGTACCGTGATACGTGCACACAAATTCGGCTGGTTCGCACGCGCGCACGGGAGCGCGAGGGTCGCGGCCAGAGAACACGTCTGAGGAGACAGTGCTGTGACCGGGATCAAGACGACCGGCGAGAAGAAGCTGATGCTCTTCTCCGGCCGCGCCCACCCCGAGCTGGCCGAGGAGGTCGCGCACCAGCTGGGCGTCGGTCTCGTTCCCACCAAGGCGTTCGACTTCGCCAACGGTGAGATCTACGTCCGCTTCCAGGAGTCGGCGCGCGGCGCGGACTGCTTCCTGATCCAGAGCCACACGGCTCCGATCAACAAGTGGATCATGGAGCAGCTCATCATGATCGATGCTCTGAAGCGGGCTTCCGCCCGGAGCATCACCGTGATCATTCCGTCGTACGGCTACGCCCGTCAGGACAAGAAGCACCGCGGCCGCGAGCCGATCTCGGCGCGTCTGGTGGCGGACCTGCTGAAGACGGCGGGTGCGGACCGCATCCTGACCGTGGACCTGCACACGGACCAGATCCAGGGCTTCTTCGACGGCCCGGTGGACCACCTGTCGGCGCTGCCGGTCCTGGCGGACTACGTGGGTGCGAAGGTCGACCGCGACAAGCTGACGATCGTGTCCCCGGACGCGGGCCGCGTGCGGGTCGCCGACCGCTGGTGCGACCGTCTGGACGCGCCGCTCGCGATCGTGCACAAGCGTCGCGACAAGGACGTCGCCAACCAGGTCACCGTGCACGAGGTCGTCGGTGACGTGAAGGGCCGCGTCTGCGTCCTCGTGGACGACATGGTCGACACGGGCGGCACGATCTGCGCCGCCGCGGACGCCCTGTTCGCGCACGGTGCCGAGGACGTCATCGTGACGGCCACGCACGGCATCCTGTCGGGTCCGGCCGCGGACCGGCTGAAGAACTCCAAGGTCAGCGAGTTCGTCTTCACGGACACGCTGCCGGTGCCGGGCGCGCTTGAGCTGGACAAGATCACCGTCCTGTCGATCGCTCCGACGATCGCGCGCGCGGTGCGCGAGGTGTTCGAGGACGGTTCGGTGACGAGCCTCTTCGAGGAGCACTGAGCTGCCGGTAGGCCGTAGCGGTAAGCAGTGAGCAGTAGCTGAGAAGGGCCTTTCCCCGGACGGGGAAAGGCCCTCTTCATGCCCGCAGCGCGTCCACCGCGATCCTCGCCGCCCTGCCGATCGCCGCGTCGGCGGCCGGGAGGGTGACGTCGGTGGAGGCCGCGCGGGTGAAGACGGCGACGGCGTAGCGGCCGCCGTCGGGGTATTCGACGACGCCGGCCTCGTGGCGGAGGGTGGGCAGGGAGCCGGTCTTGCCGCTGACGCGGACGTCGTCGAAGGGGAAGCCGGCGGCGAGGCGGTGGGTCCAGGCCTGGAGGCCGAGGAGGGCGCGGAGCTCTTCGCCGTACTCGCCGGGGCAGACCTCGTCGCGCCAGACGGCGGCGAGGAGGGCGGTGATCTCGCGGGGGGTGGAGCGGTTGGTGCGGGCGGGGTCGAGGGCGCGGAGGCGGGCGAGGACGGCGGGGTCGGTGTAGCCGGCGGGGTCTCCGGCGGTGTCCTCGCGCATCGTGGCGTACAGCTCGCCCATGGTCTGGACGGCGAGGGTCCGGTGCAGGCCGAGGGCGGCCATGGTGGCGTTGACGGTGTCGAGGCCGAGGGCGTCCCAGAGGAGGTCGGCGGCGGTGTTGTCGCTGACGGCGACGGCGAGGCCGGCGAGGTCGCGGAGGGAGAGCCGGGCGGCGTCGCGCATGACGGACAGGCCGGTGGAGCCGGGGGTGCGGCCGGTGGCGGGGACGTCGACGGGCCGGGTGGGGTCGACGAGGCCGAGGTGGGCCTGCCGGTAGAGGGTGGCGACGAGGCAGAGCTTGTGGACGCTGGCGGTCGGCACGGGGGTGTCGGAGCCGATGCCGAGGGCGGTGCCGGTGTCGATGTCGGTGGCGTGGAGCCGGCCGGTGACGCCCGCGTCGGCGAAGGCCGCGGCGATGCGGCGGGTGGCGGGGTGGGGGGTCACAGGGGGAACTCCGATGCGGGGCGGGGGAAGACCATCCTGGCGGACGGGGCGGGCCGCAGGTCGGCGTGTGCGCGGAGGATCTCGTGGGCGGTGTCGGTGAAGAGGCGTACGGCGGGTCCGTCCTTGCCCTCGGGCCAGGCGGTGGAGGTGCGCCAGGTGACCGGGGAGCCGCGGAGGGGGCGCCAGACGGTGCCGTCTCCGTCGGGGGTGCGGGGGACGAGGGCGACGGCGCCGCCGGAGAGGACGAGGGCGCGGGTGAAGTCGGGTCCGGCGGCTTCGTGGACGGTGGCGGGGTGCAGCCGTGGCGGGCGCAGGCGGTGAGGGTCTCGTCGTGGAGGGCGGGGCTTCGGCGCGGGGAAGAGGACGAGGTCGCGGCCGGTGAGGGCGGCGGCGGGGAGTTCGGGGGTGCGGCGAGGGGGTCGCCGGCGGGGAGGAGGGCGCCGAGGGGCTGGTGGAGGGTGGGGCCGAAGGCGAGTCCGGGGGCGGGGCAGGGGTGGCGGACGATGCCGACGTCGAGGGTGCCGGCGGTGAGTTCGGCGGTCTGTTCGGTGGTGGGGAGTTCGCGGAGTTCGAGGTCTGCGCCGGGTGAGCGGGTGCGGAAGGCGGTGAGGAGGTGGCCGACGGCGGTGGCGCCGAGTCCGGGGGTACGGCGGCGCGGAGGGTGCCGAGGGCGCCGCTGTGGACGCGGGCGACGGTGGCGGTGAGCCGGTCGGCGGCGGCGAGGAGGTGTTCGGTGTCGGTGAGGACGAGGCGTCCGCGGGGTGAGGGCGGCGCCTCGGGGGCCGCGGTCGAGGAGGCGGACGCCGAGTTCGCGTTCGAGGCGCTGGATGCGCTGGGAGAGGGAGGGCTGGGCCATGCGCAGTCGGGCGGCGGCGCGGCCGAAGTGCTGTTCCTCGGCGACGGTCCTGAAGTACCGCAGGTGCAGGAGCAGGTCCATGACCAGCAAGGATAGGCGTATGACTATGGCTCGTATCCCGATATGAGTCTTGGACTGGTCGTACGGATGTCTGTTTCGCTGCCGATATGACGAAACGGACGACACATCGGGGACAGGTGCACGGGCGTCGGCGCAGGTGGCCGGCGGTGGCGGTGGCCGGAGTGCTGGTCGCGGGGCCTCCGGTTGGGCGGTGGCGTACGGGCCGTGGAAGCCGGTCGCGGAGGGGCCGGCGGTGGCGGATCCGGAGGCCGTGCGGACGGCGAAGGCGTTTCTGGGGAGCTGGGCGGCGGGGGACCTGGCGGCCGCGGGGCGGCTGACGGACGCGCCGGTGAAGGCGGAGGAGACCCTGCGGAACTTCACGGCGGGTCTGGAGATCGCGAAGCCGGTCCTGACGGCGGGGGCGGCCCGGCCGGAGGGCGATGCGGGGGCGCGTCTGGCGTTCACGGCGAGGATGCCGGTGGCGGGGCTGGGGACGTGGTCGTACGGCTCGGAGCTGGCGGTGGCGCGGACGGACGCGGGGTGGCGGGTGCGGTGGGAGTTGCCGCTGATCCATCCGCGGCTCAACGACAAGCAGCGGTTCAAGCTGGTGGAGGAGGAGTCCTCGGAGCTGGCGGCGGTGGACCGGGACGGGAAGGCGATCTCGGCGGCCGAGCACCCCTCGCTGGTGTCGGTGCTGGGTCTCGGCGGGGGCAAGCCGCGGGGCGAGGTGCGGGTGGTGGACCGGATCACCGGGGAGACGAAGGGGACGGCGGTGCGGTTCGGGCCGGATCCGGGAAGGACGGGGTCCGCTGCGGACGACGATCGACGCGCGGACGCAGGCGGCGGCCGAGAAGGCGCTCGCCCGGCACGCGGCGGGGCGGAACGCGGGTCTGGTGGCGGTGCGGATCGACAGCGGCGAGGTGGTCGCGGTGGTCAACGGTCCGGCGGGCGGCTTCAACCGGGCGTTCCAGGGGACGTACGCGCCGGGGTCGACGTGGAAGGTGGTGACGAGTGCGGCGCTGCTCGCGAAGGGGCGGTGACGCCGGATTCGCGGGTGGGGTGTCCGAAGTACCTGACGGTGGGGAAGCAGTTCCACAACGTGGAGACCTCGGAGATTCCGGACGCGACGTTCCGGCAGGACTTCATCCATTCGTGCAACACGGCGTTCGTGGCGCTGCGGGGGCGTCTCACGAACGACGAGATGACCGTGTTCGCGAAGGAGTACTTCGGGCTGGGTCCGGAGTGGAAGACCGGGGTGAGCTCGGTGGACGCGGAGGTGCCGGTGCCGGCGGACGAGCCGGAGAAGGCGGCCTCGCTGTTCGGGCAGGGGCGGCTGCGGACGAATCCGCTGGCGATGGCGTCGGTGACGGCGACGGCGGTGTCGGGGACCTTCCACCAGCCGCTCCTCGTGAAGGGGACGGAGCAGCCGTCGGTGGCGACGAAGCCGCTGCCGCGGGGGGTGGTGGCGGGGCTGCGGTCGCTGATGCGGGACACGGTGACGGACGGTTCGGCGAAGGTCCTCGCGGGGGTGCCGGGTGAGGTCGGCGCGAAGACGGGGACCGCCGAGGTCACGGAGGACGGCAACAACAACGGCTGGCTGGTGGCGTACGACGGGAAGATCGCCGTGGCCTGTGTGGTGGAGGAGGCGGAGAGCGGCTCGGGCTCGGCGGGCCCGGTCCTGCGGGACCTGCTGAACGAGCTGGCGGGCTGACGGGATGACGAGCTGGCGGGCTGGCGGGCCGGCGGGGGCTGACCTGCGGGGTCCGGTGGCCCGTGGCGGTGGCCGCTGATCCATTTGGGCGGGCCCGGGGCGGCGGGTAGACTGCCGTAGTTGCTCGGCGAGGGAGGCCGTACCCGTTCAGGGTCACGGCGGTCCGTTATCGACGCGCTCTTCGTAGCAGGCCATCGCCAGTCGTGGCCGGGTGACCACCTTTTTCGTCACCTTCTACGAGGAGTGCAACATGTCCGAGGTCAAGCTCGCCGCTTCCGTCCGCTCGGAGTTCGGCAAGGGCGCCGCCCGCGCCATCCGCCGCGACGCCAAGGTTCCCGGTGTCATCTACGGCCACGGCTCGGAGCCGGTCCACGTCACCCTCCCGGCCCACGAGCTCGGCATGGCGCTCCGTACGCCGAACGTCCTGCTCTCCCTGGACATCGACGGCACCAACGAGCTGGCGATCCCGAAGGCCGTCCAGCGCGACGCCATCAAGGGCTTCCTGGTCCACGTCGACCTGCTCCTCGTGAAGCGCGGCGAGAAGGTCACCGTCGAGGTTCCGGTCCAGGCCGAGGGTGAGCTCGCCGCCGGTGGCAACCTGCTGGAGCACGTGCTCGGCACCCTGTCCGTCGAGGCCGAGGCCACCCACCTCCCCGAGGCCGTCACGGTCTCCGTGGAGGGCCTGGAGGCCGGTGCCTCCGTCCTCGCGAAGGACATCGCCCTCCCGAACGGCGTGACCCTGGTCACCGACGCCGACGCCGTCGTCCTCCAGGTCCTGGCCGCCCAGGCCGAGGAGCCGGCCGCCGAGGCCGAGGCCGAGGGCGCCGAGGCCTGAGCCGTAGGCTCTGCCTGACGTGACGGGGTGACGGGCCGTACGGGCCCGTCACCCCGTTTCTCTTGTACGGATCTTGTACGACCACCCGGACACGCGGACACCGGATACGAGGAGAGCTGCGCACATGACGGACGACGCGAACGCCCCCTGGCTGATCGTCGGCCTCGGCAACCCGGGGCCCGAGTACGCGGCCAACCGCCACAACATCGGCTTCATGGTCGTGGACCTGCTCGCGGACCGGATCCGCGGCTCGTTCAAGCGGGCGCAGAAGGCGCAGGCGCAGGTCGTCGAGGGCCGGATGGGGCCTCCCGGTCCCGAGAACCGCCGGGTGATCCTCGCGAAGCCGATGTCGTTCATGAACCTCTCGGGCGGTCCGGTGACGGCGCTGCGCGACTTCTACAAGGTGCCGACGGCGCACGTCGTGGCGGTCCACGACGAGCTGGACATCGACTACGGGGTGCTGCGGCTGAAGCTGGGCGGCGGCGACAACGGGCACAACGGTCTGAAGTCGATGACGAAGGCGATGGGTCCGGAGTACCACCGGGTGCGGTGCGGGATCGGCCGTCCGCCGGGCCGGATGCAGGTCGCGGACTTCGTCCTGAAGGACTTCTCGTCGACGGAGCGCAAGGACCTCGACTGGTTCGTGGACCGGGCGGCGGACTCGGTGGAGTGCCTGGTGGCGGAGGGCCTGGAGCGGGCCCAGTCGGCGTACAACTCCTGAGACGACTCCTAGGACGCCTCCTGGGGCGGCTCCCGGGCCAACTCCTGTCACCCGGCGGTCGGGACGTACGACTGTACGATCGCGGGTCATGACCCACGTGCGTACCGCAGTCATGGCCCTGGTCTCCCTGCTCCTCCTCGTCGCGGGCGCCTGGGCCTCGTGGAACTCCGCCCAGCACGTCCTGCTCGGCAAGGGCCGTGAGCACGGGACGCTGACGGTGACCGACTGCACCGACGAGACGTGCAGCGGGCGTTACGTCCCGGAGGACCCGGCGTCGAAGCGCCGGACGCTGACGATCGCGCGGTCGGTCGCGGCGGAGAAGGGCGTGACGATCCCGGTGGTGGTGAAGCCGGGTACGGACGAGGGCGTACGGGCGGGCTGGGGCGGCGGGCTGCACGCCTGGCTCCCGCTGGGCGGGGCGCTGATCTCGCCGCGCCGCTGGTCGGCGGCGGGATGCGGCTGCCGCGGACGGCGTGGTCGCTGGCGGGGGCGGCGGGGCGGTGCTGGTGGCCGCGTTCTTCGCCCTCTGAGTTCGCCCCCTGATGCCCGTTTAAACCTGTTTCCCGAGCCAATCGTTATGGACCGCTGGCTTAAAGGCGACTTAAGGCGGCGGATAGGCTGCCCCAGCCACCTCCCACGGCATCCTCATTCCACAGATGGACGACTGCACATGCGACGCTCCTTCATACCCGCAGCCGCTCTTGTCGCGGCCATGGCGGGTTCCGTGATCCTGGCCCCGACCGCCTTCGCCTCCCAGGGCCCCAAGGGCGACAACGGCACGGTCAAGATCCACGACTCGAAGACCGGCGAGGAGATCAAGGCCAACCAGCCGAAGGTCTGCGAGTTCTACCTCGACGCGTTCAACTTCGACGCCTCCCAGAAGGCGATCTGGCGCATCGAGGCCTGGGCGAACAACGACCAGGACAAGGGCACCGAGGTCAAGAACGGCGCCATCACGCTGGACGCCAAGGGCCACGGCCGCACCGAGGACATGACCCTCGACAACGGCCAGTACAAGCTGTTCTGGAACTTCGACGGCGAGCACGGCGCGGCCAAGCACAAGGTCTTCAAGGTCGACTGCGAGAAGGAGTCCTCCACGGGCGGCTCCACCACCGGTGAGCAGACCACCGGCGGCTCCACCACGGGCGAGCAGACCACCGGCGGTTCGACGACCGGTGAGACCAGCACGGGTGAGACCAGCACGGGTGAGACGACGACCGGCGAGACCACCACCGGTGAGACCACCACCGGTGAGACCACCACGGGTGAGACGACGACCGGCGAGACCACCACGGGTGAGACCACCACCGGTGAGACCACGACCGGTGAGACCACGACCGGTGAGACCACCTCCACGGGCGGTTCGACCACCGGCGAGACCACCGCGACCGGGGGTTCCACCACCGGTGAGCAGACCACGGGTGACACCACCACCGCGGGCGGCTCCACCGGCTCCACCGGCTCCACCGGCTCCGCGGCCAACGGCGGTTCGGCCACCGGCGGTACGGACACCAAGGGCGACCTCGCCGAGACGGGCTCCAGCGCGCCGGTCGGCATCATCGCCGCCACGGCCCTGGCCCTCGCGGCCGCCGGCGCGGTCCTGGTGACCCGCCGTCGCAAGGCCCAGCAGAACTGAGGCTCGTGACGAAGCCCCGTGGAGGACTCCACGGGGCTTCGTCATGCCGGGGGCGGGCGTCAGCCGGTGTTGCGGAGGCCCGCCGCCACGCCGTTCACCGTGAGGAGCAGGGCCCGCGCGAGCAGCGGGTCCGGGTCCTCGCCGCGCTCGGCGTCCGCGCGCTGGCGGGCGAGGAGGGCGACCTGGAGGTAGGAGATCGGGTCCAGGTAGGCGTCGCGGATGGCGAAGGTCTGCTGGAGGACCGGGTTGGAGTCGAGGAGCTTCTCGCCGCCGGTGACCTTGAGGACCTCGGCGACGGTCAGCGCGTGCTCGGCCTCGATGGCGTCGAAGACGTGCTTGAGGTCGTCGGGGACGAGGGTGTCGACGTAGTGGCGGGCGATCCGCAGGTCCGTCTTGGCGAGCGTCATCTCGACGTTGGAGAGGAAGTTGCGGAAGAAGTGCCAGCGTTCGTGCATCTCGCCGAGGACCGCTTCGAGGCCGGCCTCGCGCAGGGCCTTGAGGCCGGAGCCGACGCCGAACCAGCCGGGGACGATCTGGCGGGACTGGGTCCAGCCGAAGACCCAGGGGATGGCGCGGAGTCCGTCGAGGGAGACGCCGGAGCCGGGGCGGCGGGAGGGCCGTGAGCCCAGGTGCAGGTCGGCGAGCTGGTCGACGGGGGTGGAGGCGAGGAAGTACGCCGGCAGGCCGGGGTCCTCGACGAGCTTGCGGTAGGCGGTGTGGGCGGCCTCCGAGACGGTGTCCATGGCGGCGTCCCAGCGGGCGAGGGCGTCGTCGGACTGGCGCGGCGCGGTGTGCAGGGCGGAGGCCTGCAGGGTGGCGGCGACGGTCAGTTCGAGGTTCTCGCGGGCGAGCGAGGGGATCAGGTACTTGTCGGAGATGACCTCGCCCTGCTCGGTCACCTTGATCTCGCCCTCCAGGGTGCCCCAGGGCTGGGCGAGGATCGCGTCGTGCGAGGGGCCGCCGCCGCGTCGACGGTGCCGCCGCGGCCGTGGAAGAGGCGCAGGCGGACGCCGTAGCGGTGGGCGACGTCGCGCAGGCGGCGCTGGGCGCGGTGGATCTCCCACTGGCTGGTGGTGATGCCGCCGAACTTGGAGGAGTCCGAGTAGCCGAGCATGACCTCCTGGACGTCGCCGCGGAGGGAGACGAGGCGCCGGTAGGAGGGGTCGGCGAGCATGTCGTCGAGGATGACGTCGGCGGCCTTGAGCTCGTCGGTGGTCTCCAGGAGCGGCACGATGCCGATCTTGGCCCAGCCGGCGTGCAGGTCGATCAGGCCGGCCTCGCGGGCGAGGACGGCGGCGGCGAAGACGTCGTCGGCGCCCTGGCACATCGAGATGATGTACGACTCGATGACCTCGGGGCCGAAGCGCTCGAAGGACTCCTTGATCGTGTGGAAGACGCCGAGGGTCTTCTCGCCGGCGGCGTCCAGCGGGGCCGGGGTCGGGGCGAGCGGGCGGCGGGAGCGGAGCTCCTTGGCGAGCAGCTTCTGCCGGTAGTCGCGGGGCATGTCCGCGTAGCGCCAGGACTCCTCGCCGAGGCGGTCGAAGAGCTGGCCGAGGGCGTGGTGGTGGGCCTCGGCGTGCTCGCGGACGTCCATGGTGGCGAGCTGGAGGCCGAAGGCGGAGAGGGTGCGGATGACCCGGTCCATGCGGCCGTCGGCGAAGAGGGCGCCGCGGTGCTCGCGCAGGGAGGTCTGGATGAGGGTGAGGTCGCGGAGGAGGTCGGCGGTGCCGAGGTAGTCGCGGCCGTCCTGGTGGGGGGTGCCGTGGGCGAGGCGCTCGCGGGTGTTGAGGAGCTTCTGCCGGATGCAGGTGGCCTTGAGGCGGTACGGCTCCTCGGCGTTGAGGCGCTTGTAGCGGGGGCTGATCTCGGGGAGGAGGTCCAGGTCGCGCTGGAGGGAGTCCAGGAGGTCCTGGGTGGCTCCGGTGTAGCGGATGGAGTTGGAGAGCAGTCCGCGGAGGAAGTCGACGAGTTCGAGGGCGTCGGTGATGCCGTGCTCGTGCTGGAGGATCAGGACGTCCCAGGTGACCTGCGGGGTGACGTTGGGGTTGCCGTCGCGGTCGCCGCCGATCCAGGTGCCGAAGGTGAGCGGGCGGGTGCCGGCGGGCAGTTCGATGCCGACGCGCTCCAGTTCGGCGGCGAGGTCCTCCAGGACGTCGCCGACGGCGTTGGCGTGCAGCTCGTCGAGGTAGTAGATGGCGTTGCGGGCCTCGTCGGCGGGCTCGGGGCGGACCACCCGGAGCTCGTCGGTCTGCCAGATGAGGTCGATGTTCTCCGCGAGCCGCAGGTCGGTGCGGCGCCGGTCGACCTGGCTGACCGGGGTCTCCAGGAGGGCGGCGATGCGGCGGAGCTTGTTGAGGACGGAACGGCGGGCGGCTTCGGTGGGGTGCGCGGTGAAGACGGGCCGTACGTTGAGGTTCTTGACGGTCTCGCGGACGTGTTCGGGGTCGCCGTCCTTGAGCATGTCGGCGGTGCGGGCGAGGAGGCCGCCCTCGGCGGCGCGCTTCTCGCGCATCTCGCGGCCGCGGTGGACCTGCTCGGTGACGTTCGCGAGGTGGAAGTAGGTGGAGAAGGCGCGCACCAGCTTGGCTGCGGTCTCCAGCTCGACGCCCTGGAGCAGCTCGGCGGCGGCCTCGCCGTCCTCGCGGGTGAGGCGGCGGACCTTCTCGACGAGGTCGAGGAGGTCGTGGCCTTCCTGGCGGACGAGGGTCTCACCGAGGAGATCACCCAGTCGGCGGATGTCGGCGCGCAGCTCGGCGCTGGCGGTGGGGGTCTGGTCGGCACTGCTCACAGGTGCGGCTCCTTGCAGTGTTTGAGCACGTCTGGAGGGGTTTCCGAAGGCTTGCGGACCGCGCTGTCCGACGCGTCCAGGATAGGTGTCCACATGGTGGGCGGCGGGCAGGTCCCCTCTTTGCGCCCTCTTGCCGCGCGCCACGGCGCTGCCATACTTACGACGCCGTAGGTTACGGAGGCGTAGCCACGACTTCGCCTTCGACGCGTTTCCCCCTTTTCACTCACTCACCAGGGACATCTATGACCATGAGCCCCGAGATGACGTCGCCGTCCGCGGCGCCGGACGACTCCGCGGCCCTGCCCTCCGCCACGCTGGGCGGGGACAGCAAGCGTTCGATCGAGCAGATCACCCTGCTGCTGTTCATCACGGTGCCGTTCCTGGCGCTGCTCGCGGCGGTGCCGCTGGCCTGGGGCTGGGGGGTGAGCTGGCTGGATCTGGGGCTGCTGGTGGTCATGTACTACATCGGCTGCCACGGGATCACGATCGGTTTCCACCGGTACTTCACGCACGGTTCCTTCAAGGCGAAGCGGCCGCTGCGGATCGCCCTCGCGATCATGGGGTCGCTGGCCGTGGAGGGGCCGCTGGTGCGCTGGGTGGCGGATCACCGCAAGCACCACAAGTTCTCGGACGCGGAGGGCGACCCGCATTCGCCGTGGCGGTTCGGCGAGACGGTTCCGGCGCTGATGAAGGGCCTGTGGTGGGCGCACATCGGCTGGATGTTCGACGAGGAGCAGACGCCGCAGCACAAGTACGCGCCCGATCTGATCAAGGACCCGGCGATCCGGCGGATCTCGCGCCAGTTCGTGCTGTGGACGATCGTGTCGCTCGCGATCCCGCCGCTGGTGGGCGGTCTGGTGACGATGTCGTGGTGGGGCGCGTTCACGGCGTTCTTCTGGGGCTCGCTGGTGCGGGTGGCGCTGCTGCACCACGTCACCTGGTCGATCAACTCGATCTGCCACGCGGTGGGCAAGCGTCCCTTCAAGTCGCGTGACCGCTCGGGCAACGTGTGGTGGCTGGCGGTGCTGTCCTGCGGGGAGTCCTGGCACAACCTGCACCACGCGGACCCGACCTCGGCCCGGCACGGGTGCTGCGCGGTCAGGTCGACTCCAGCGCGCGGCTGATCCGCTGGTTCGAGCAGCTGGGCTGGGCGAGCGACGTGCGCTGGTCGGCGAAGTCCCGCATCGAAGCCCGCCGCCAGAGCGCGCCCGCCGACGCGGCATGATGGAAGACGTGGCGATCGAGGGCAGGACCGGCGGTAACGGCAGCAGCGGCGGCGGCGAGCAGAAGCCGGCCGCCCGGCGTGGGCGCCGGGTGCGGATGACGGGCGCGCAGCGCCGTGAGCAGCTGCTCGACATCGGTCGCACGCTCTTCGCGGAGAAGGGCTTCGAGGGCACGTCGGTGGAGGAGATCGCGGCGAAGGCCGGGGTCTCCAAGCCGGTGGTGTACGAGCACTTCGGCGGCAAGGAGGGCTGTACGCGGTCGTGGTCGACCGGGAGATGCGCCAGCTCCTCGACGGGGTGACGGGGCGCTGACGGCGGGGCATCCGCGGGAGCTCCTGGAGCAGGCGGCGTTCGCGCTGCTCGACTACATCGAGAACTACACGGACGGCTTCCGGATCCTCGTACGGGATTCGCCGGTCGCCCAGTCGACGGGCACCTTCGCCTCGCTGATCAGTGACATCGCCACCCAGGTGGAGGACATCCTCGGCCTGGAGTTCAAGGCCCGCGGCTTCGACCCGAAGCTGGCCCCGCTGTACGCGCAGGCCCTGGTGGGCAGCGTGGCGCTGACGGGCCAGTGGTGGCTGGACGTCCGCAAGCCGAAGAAGGCGGAGGTCGCGGCGCATCTGGTGAACCTGGCGTGGCACGGCCTGGACGGTCTGGAGCAGAAGCCGCGGCTGATAGGGCACCGGAAGAACTGAGCGCCGTGAGGCGTGAGGGCCGGGCGCCGTCGGACGTGTGGGCCGGGCGTCGTCGGACGTGCGGGCCAAGCGCCGTCGGACGTGCGGGCCGGGCGTCTTACGAGCTGACGGACTGCGGAAAACCGCTGGACTCCCCACTTCCGCACAGGAGTACACTCCTCCCCACATCCGGGGGGGTGTTCGCCCTCCGCGCGTGCCCGTGGCCGTGCGGAGGTGCCGCGGACCCCTCTTTCCGGTCCTGAGTTCTCACGTTCCCCAGGGGGGGATCTTTTGCGTTCCGCACTCTCCGGGCGTGCGCGTCGTGTCACCACCTGCACCGCGCTCGCCCTCTCCGCCGGCATGCTGCTGGCGTCTCCCGCCGTGGCCGACACGGCGCCCCGGCCGCCCCGGCCCGTCGTGGAGCAGCCGCGGCGCGACCCGCGCCGGCGGACCTCGACCTGTCGCCGCTGGCCGGACCGGCCGGCCGGGCCCGTACCGCCGAGGCGGCGGCCGGTCTCGCTCCCCGTTTCGACGTGGACGGCGACGGCAAGACCGATCTGATCCACCGCAAGTGGAACGGCCGGACGTACGTCGCGCCGACCGCCTCCGCGAGCTCCGAGTTCGACACCGGCGGTTCGGTCCTGGACCTCGACCTCGTGCCGCTGGGCGACCAGGACGGCTCGGGCAAGCCCGAGCTCCTGTCGCTGTCCGCGGACGGCGTGCTCCGGCTGTACTCGGGGCGACCACGACCTCGGGGTCGTTCGCCTGGTCCGGCAAGGGCTGGAACACGTACAACAAGGTGTTCTCACCCGGTGACGTCGACGGCGACGGGAAGAACGACCTGCTGGCCCGCCAGTACAACGGCGAGCTGTTCCTCTACCGGTGGACCGGCGGGGCGACGGAGCCGTTCGCCGGCCGGGTGCGGGTGGGCGCGGGCTGGGGCGCGTACGACCAGCTCGTGGGCATCGGTGACAACGACGGCGACGGGAAGGGCGACGTCGTCGCCCGCACCCCGAGCGGCAAGCTGTACTTCTACGGCAGCACCGGCAACACGGCCGCGCCGTTCAAGGCGCCCAAGGAGGTCGGGACCGGCTGGCAGATCTACAACCAGGTCCTCGCCGCCGACGACGTCAACGGCGACGGCAGGGCCGATCTGCTGGCGCGTGACCAGAGCGGCGCCCTGTGGGGTACAGCGGCCGCGGCGACGGCACGTTCGCGGCGCGGGTGAAGCTCGCCGGCAGCTGGCTCGACGTGGACCAGTACGCCGGGGCGGGCAACATCCCCTTCGCCGGCAAGAGCGCGTTCCTCGCCCGCGCGAAGAACGGCACCCTCTGGTGGTACGGCGGGCTGAACAACGGCACCCTCGGGCCGCGCGACCAGTGGGGCACCGGCAACACCTGGGGCGGCGCGCACCTCTCGCTCGTCTCCGCGCTCGACGGCGGCCCGTACCCGGACCTCCTGGAGAGCTACGCGGGCCACCTCTACAAGGGCGAACTGGACCTGGGCGCCGGCTGGCAGATCTACAACCTGCTCGTCGGCCCCGGCGACCTGTCCGGCGACGGCAAGGCCGACCTGCTGGCCCGGACGCCTCCGGTGTCCTGTGGCTGTACCGGGGCAACGGCACGGGCACGGGCGTCGCCTCCCGGATCAAGGTGGGCTCCGGCTGGGGCGCGTACAACCGGATCCTGGGCGCGGGCGACTTCTCGGGCGACGGCCGGGCGGACCTGCTGGCCCGGGACGGCTCCGGCAACCTGTGGCTGTACAAGGGCACCGGTTCCGCGACGGCTCCGTTCGCCGGGCGCGTGCGGATCGGCACGGGCTGGGGCACGTACACCATGCTGGTGGCGCCGGGCGACCTGAACGGCGACGGCAGGGCCGACCTGCTCGGGGTGAACGCGGCGGGCGACCTGTACCGCTACCTGGGCACGGGCACCGGCTCCGCGATCAGCGCCCGGGTCAAGATCGGCTACGGCTACCAGATCTACGACACCCTGTACTGACGGGCCTTCGGGCGGCTTCGCACCGGGGCTCCGTCGCGAAGCCGTCCGACCCCGTGAGTAGACTCACGTTCAACCATTCGAGGGGCGCTCCGGCCCGCGAACGAGGTCGTCTCCGCGTGGCCCCACCCCGGCCCGCGCCGACGCCGTTCCGCGCTGCGCCAGGCCCCTCTCCGGTTCTTTCACACCTCTGGTCCCTGGGGATCCCTTGTCTTTCCGTTCTTCCCCGCGCGCGCGTCGGCTCGCCGCCTGCACCGCGCTCGTCCTCTCCGCCGGCATGTTCCTCGCGGGCCCGGCGTCCGCCGGCACGCCGTCGCCGGTCCCGGTCGCCGAGAAGCCGGCGACCCACTTCACCCCGCCGTCACTGAAGCTCCCGGGAAGCGGCGCGGTCCGTGCCGGTACCGCGGGGGCCTCCGGGGTCGGCGCGTCTCCGCTGCTGTCGGACCTCGACGGCGACGGCAGCGACGACCTGATCTACCGCGTCTGGGACGGCGACCTCTACACGACCGCCGGCGAGGACGTCTTCAACGGGCAGACGTCGGAGCCCGTGGCGGACGTCATCCCGATCGGCAACCAGGACTCGTACCCGAGCGGTCCCGAGGTCCTGACGCTCTCGCAGCAGGGCCAGCTCCGCCTGTACACGGACGCCACGCCCACCGGCGGCTCGTACGCCTGGACGGGCAACGGCTGGGGCATCTACAACAAGGTCGTCGCGCCCGGCGACGTGAACGACGACGGCCGCGCGGACCTGGTCGCCCGCGACAAGGACGGCGTCCTGTGGCTGTACTACGCCACCGGCAACCGCTACGCGCCGTTCGCGTCGCGGGTGAAGCTCGGCGCCGGCTGGAACATCTACGACCAGCTCCTCGGCATCGGCGACAACAACGGCGACGGCTGGGCGGACCTCCTCGGCCGTGACACCGCCGGCAAGCTGTGGTTCTACGCCGGTACGGGCGACAAGGCCAAGCCGTTCGCCGGGCGCAGGCAGATCGGCACCGGCTGGGACATCTACAACGCGATCTTCCCCGTCGGCGACGACAACGGCGACGGGAACGGCGAGCTGCTCGCCCGCGACAAGGACGGCACGCTCTGGTACTACACCGGCAAGGGCGACGGCACCCTCGCCGCGCGCCTGCAGGGCAGCAGCAAGGGCGGCTGGGACGGGATCCCGCAGTTCGCCGGGTCGGGCGGCCTCCCGGTCATGGGCAAGGAAGGCGTCCTGGCCCGGGACAACGCCGGCTCGATGTTCTGGTACGGCGCCCGGACCACCGGTCAGCTCGCCGCGCGCAGCCAGTACGGTGAGGCGGGCATCTGGAAGGGCCTCAGCCTCTCGCACCTGTCCTCGCTGAACGCGGACGGCATGTCGGACCTCGCGGTGGTCTACGACAACCACCTCTACGTCGAGGGCGAGGACCTCGGCAGCGGCTGGAGCGCCTTCAACGCGCTCGTCGGCACCGGTGACCTGACCGGCGACGGCAAGGGCGACCTGCTGGCCCGCGACCGCTCCGGCTACCTGTACCTCTACCGGGGCAACGGCGCGGGCACCGCGGTCGGCTCCCGCGTGAGGATCGGCGGCGGCTGGGGCGCGTACGACCGGCTCGTCGGCGCCGGCGACTACACCGGCGACGGCCGTGCCGACCTCATCGCCCGCACCTCCGGCGGCGATCTGTACCTGTACGCCGGCACCGGCGTCGCCGCGACGCCGTTCAAGGGCCGCGTGAAGATCGGCTACGGCTGGAACGCGTACAGCAAGCTGGTCGCCCCCGGTGACCTGAACGCCGACGGGAAGGCCGACCTGCTCGGCATCACCTCCGGCGGCGACGTCTACCGCTACCTGAACACCGCCCCGGGCAAGTTCGCCCCGCGGGTCAAGATCGGCTACGGGTACGGGATCTACAACTTCGTCCAGTGACGGCCTGAGCGTTCCGCGGGTGCCCCGCACCGGACTCCGGGTCCGGTGCGGGGCACCCGTGCGTTCACGCCTTCTTGCGGGCGACGGCGAAGATGCGGCGGAAGGGGAAGACCGTGCCGTGGGGGCCGGGCGGGTAGGCCTCGCGGAGCAGGGCGCGGTACTGGGCGAGGAAGTGGTCGACCGCCTCGCGGTCGTCGGCGAGGGTGGTGAGGACGGGCCGCAGGGCGGTGCCCTTGACCCAGTCGAGGACGGGGTCCGGGCCCTGGAGGAGCTGGCAGTAGGTGGTCTCCCAGACGTCGGTCTCGCAGCCGAGGTCGGCGAGCCGGGTGAGGTACTCGTCGGTGTCGAGGACGTGGACGAAGCGGCGGCCCTGGTCGCCGAGGCGGGAGCGCCACTCGGGGGTCTCGCAGAGCTCGCCGAGGAGGGCGTGGCTGGGCGAGGTGAAGTTGCCGGGGACCTGGAAGGCGAGGGTGCCGCCGGGGCGGAGCCCGTCGATCCAGGGGGCGAAGGACTCGGGGTGGTTGGGGACCCACTGGAGGGCCGCGTTGGAGACGATCAGGTCGTAGGGCTCGCCGGGGGTCCAGTGGGCGGCGTCGGCCTGCCGGAAGTCGAGCCAGCCGCCGCCCCGGGTGGTGCCCGCCCAGTCCTTCTCGGCGCGCTCCAGCATCTCGGGCGAGAGGTCGAATCCGGTGATGTGCGCGTCGGTCCACCGGTCGGCGAGGAGGACCGTCACGTTGCCGGGGCCGCAGCCGAGGTCGGCGATGCGGGCGGGCCGGTCCTGGGCGGCAGGCGGGGTATTCGGGCGAGGAGGTCGAGGAACGGGCGGGTGCGGTGGCCGGAGTGGTGGAGGTACTGCTGTGGGTCCCAGGTCGGTGCAGAGGATCGTGCGGAATACATGTTCGAAGCCCCCTTGCTGGCGCGAGGTGCCGAAGCGGAACGGCGTTTCCGGGCGGGTCCCTTCCCCGTGGTCCAGTGGAATATTTCTCGATTCCAAGATACTCGACATCAAGAAACTCGAACACAAGAGACTTTATGTCAACAGACCCTCTACACTGATCGTCATGGAGGACGAGGTCGACCGACTGGTCGCAGCATGGCGCCGCGAGCGCCCGGACCTCGACGTGGAACCGCTCGAGGTGCTCAGCCGTGTCTCGCGGCTCGCCCGTCACCTCGACCGCGCCCGTCGGCTCGCCTTCTCCGAGCACCAGCTGGAGCCCTGGGAGTTCGACGTCCTGACCTCCCTGCGCCGGGCCGGAGCCCCGTACCAGCTCTCCCCCGGCCAGCTCCTCACGCAGACCCTGGTCACCTCGGGCACCATGACCAACCGCATCGACCGGCTCACCAAGAAGGGCCTCGTCGAGCGGCTCCCCGACCCCAGCGACCGGCGCGGGGTCCTCGTCCGCCTCACCCCCGAGGGCCGCGACCGCGCCGACGAGGCGCTCGCCGGACTCCTCGCCCAGGAGCGCGCCATCCTGGCCCAGCTCTCCCGCGCCCAGCGCGGCGAACTGGCCGCACTGCTACGCCGGCTGACCGCCCCGTTCGACAACGTCCCCGGCTAGCACCGGCTCGGCGGGGCCCACGCCCGCCCGGCGCGCCAGCGCCACCGCCGCGAGGGTCGAGTGCACGCCCAGCTTCCCCAGCACGTTCTGCATGTGGGTGCGGACGGTGTGCGGGGAGAGGAAGAGGCGCTCGGCGACCGCCTTGCGGCCCAGGCCCGCGACCATGCAGCGCAGCACCTCCCGCTCGCGCGGGGTCAGCGACTCCACGAGCCGCTCGCTGTCCGTCCGGTGCTTGCGGGCCGCCGTCAGCTCCCGCAGGACGCCCGTGAGCAGCGCGGGCGGCAGATGCGTCTCGTCCCGCAGCACCCCCGCACCACGGCGAGGAGCCGCTGCAGCGAGCAGTCCTTCGCGACCCAGCCGGAGGCCCCGGCCTGGAGCGCGAGCGCGGCCCGGCGCGGGTCGTCCTTCTCCGCGAGGACGACCGTGCGCAGCGCGGCTGCGCCCGGCGTACGCCCATGACCAGCGAGATCCCGTCCACGACGCCCTCGGCGTCCTCGGGCACCGCGCGGGCCGGGCCGACGGGCCCCGCGCCCAGCTCGGCGTCGACGAGCAGCACGTCGAACCGGCGGCCCTCCGCCGCGCCGCGCTCCAGGCAGCGCAGGGCCGCCGGGCCGCTGCCGGCGGCGGCGACGTCGACATCGGGCTCCGCCGCGAGGGCGGCGGCCAGCGATTCGGCGAAGACGCGGTGGTCGTCCACCACCAGGACGCGGATGCGTGCCACGGACACTCCCAAGTGTCGAGGAACGGACCGACGCGGGTACGGCGCCGGAGGCGGGTCCGCCGAACGCGCGGCCGCCGCCGTGCGTTGACTGTTACCCCGCTTCTGGCGCCGTACCCGACGGGTCTCGCCCCTGAACGGCACCGGCCCCCACCGGTGCTGCCCAACAGAGTAGGGGCGGGGCGCCGTGGTGGGGGCCGATTCGCGGAAACCGTCCGAAGCCGTGCGGACGCGGGGAGGGGTCAGAGGCGGCGCGCCCCGCCGAGGGCACGGCCGGGAAGACTCCGGGGCCGCGTACCCGGCCTCGGCGAAGGCCTTCGCGACGGCGGCCGTGACCGCCTCCGCCCGCTCCTCGTCGACCAGGACGAGGGCCGAGCCGCCGAAGCCGCCGCCGGTCATCCGGGCGCCGAGCGCCCCGGCCGCGTTCGCCGCCTCGACGACGAGGTCCAGCTCCGGGCAGGAGACCCGCAGGTCGTCCCGGAGGAGGCGTGGCCCTCGGTGAGGACCGGGCCGACGGCCCGGGTGTCGCCGGCGTCGAGCAGCGCGATGGTCCGCTCGACCCGGGCGTTGTCCGAAACCACGTGCCGCACGTACCGCAGAACCGTCTCGTCGCTCAGACGTGCGAGCGCTTCGGGGAGATGCGGGGCGCTCACCTCGCGCAGGGTGGTGACACCGAGCGCCCGCGCGCCCGCTTCACAACCGGCGCGCCGCTCGGCGTACGCGCCGTCTCCGAGCGCGTGCTTCACGCGGGTGTCGACGACGAGCAGCCGCAGCCCCTCGCGCGCCAGGTCGAAGGGGACCTGACGGTACGAGAGGTCCCGGGTGTCCAGGTGGAGGGCGTGGCCCTCCTCGGCACAGGCGGAGGCCATCTGGTCCATGACCCCGCAGGGCACGCCCACGAAGGCGTTCTCGGCGCGCTGGGCGAGCCGGGCGAGCTCGGGCCGGAGAGCCCGAGCCCGAACAGGTCGTTCAGGGCGAGCGCGGTGACGACCTCCAGGGCCGCCGAGGAGGACAGCCCGGCGCCCGTCGGCACGGTCGAGCTCAGGTGGACGTCGGCCCCGGTGACCGGGTGCCCGGCCTCCCGCAGCGCCCAGACGACACCGGCCGGATAGGCCGCCCAGCCGCCGCCGGAGAGCGGCTCCAGGGCGTCCGCCTCCAGCTGGACGATCCCGCCGTCGGCGTCGGCGGAGTGCAGGCGCAGGACGCCGTCCTCGCGGCGGGAGACGGCGGCGACGGTGGTGTGCGGCAGCGCGAGCGGCAGCACGAAGCCGTCGTTGAAGTCGGTGTACTCCCCGATGAGGTTGACCCGCCCGGGGGCGGCCCAGACCCCCTCGGGCGCGGCGCCGTACAGCGCCTCGAAGTCGGCGGCGAGGCTCATGCGCCCTCCTCCTCGTGACGCAGGCGCGCGAAGGCCCAGGCGTCGGCGACGACCTCGGCCAGGTCCGGGCGGGACGGCGCCCAGCCGAGCCGCTCGCGGGCGGCCCCGGCGGAGGCGACCAGGACGGCGGGGTCGCCGGGGCGGCGCGGGCCGGTGATCTCGGGGACCGGGTGGCCGGTGACCTCGCGGACGGTCTCGACGACCTCGCGGACGGAGAAGCCGTTGCCGTTGCCGAGGTTGCAGATCAGGTGCTCCCCGGCGTCATGGCGTCGAGCGCGAGGAGGTGGGCCTCGGCGAGGTCGGCGACGTGGATGTAGTCGCGGACGCAGGTGCCGTCCGGGGTCGGGTAGTCCTCGCCGTACACGGAGATCGCCTCGCGCCGGCCCAGGGCGACCTGGAGGACGAGCGGGATCAGGTGGGACTCGGGCGCGTGCCGCTCGCCGAGCGCGCCGTACGCCCCCGCCACGTTGAAGTAGCGCAGCGAGACGGCGGCCAGGCCGTGGGCGGCGCACTCGCCGCCGATCATGTGGTCGACGGCCAGCTTGCTCGCCCCGTACGGGCTGGTGGGCGCCGTCGGCGCGGTCTCGGTGATCGGGACGGTCTCCGGCTCGCCGTAGGTGGCGGCGGTGGAGGAGAAGACCAGCCTGCGGACCCCGGCGGAGCGCATGGCGGCGAGCAGGGCCATGGTGCCGCCGACGTTGTTCTCCCAGTACTTCTCGGGCTTGGCGACCGATTCGCCGACCTGGGAGAAGGCCGCGAAGTGCAGGACGCCGTCGTAGGAGCCGTCGAGCCACTTCGCCGCGTCCTGGACGCGGCCCTCGACGAACTCGGCGCCCTCGGGGACGGCTTCGGCGAAGCCGGTGGAGAGGTCGTCGAGGACGGTGACCCGGTGGCCCCGCTCCAGGAGGTGGGCGGCGACCACGCTGCCCACGTAGCCCGCCCCGCCCGTCACCAGATACCTCATGCGCTTGCCACCTCTCGGAGTCGTCGGGCCGCGTCCTCGGGCCGTACGTCGTTCATGAACGCGCCCATGCCGGACTCGGTGCCCGCGAGGAACTTCAGCTTGCCGGGGGCCCGTCGGACGGTGAAGAGCTCCAGGTGGAGTCCGAGGTCCTCGCGCCGCTCGTCCGTGAACGGCGCCTGGTGCCAGGCGGCGATGTAGGGCGTCGGCGGCTCGTCCGGGCCGAAGATCCGGTCGAAGCGCCTCAAGAGTTCCAGATAGACCTGTGCGCACTCTGTGCGCTCCGCCGCGTCGAGGCCGAGCAGGTCGGGCACCCGCCGCTTGGGGTGGAGGTGGACCTCGTAGGGCCAGTGGGCGGCGTACGGCACGAAGGCGATCCAGTGCTCGGTCTCCAGGACCACCCGCTCGCCGTCGGCCCGCTCGCGGGCGAGGAGGTCGTCGAAGAGGTTCCGTCCGGTCGCCGCCCGGTGCTCGTCGGCGCGGCGGCGCACGGCGGCCGTGCGGGGCGTGACGTACGGGAAGGCGTAGATCTGGCCGTGCGCGTGGGGCAGGGTGACGCCGATCTCCGCGCCCCGGTTCTCGAAGCAGTAGACCTGCTCGACGCCGGGCAGGGCGGAGAGCGCGGCGGTCCGGTCGGTCCAGGCGTCGAGGACGAGCAGGGCCCGCTCCTCGGTGAGGTCGGCGAAGGAGTCCGTGTGGTCGTCGGTGAAGCAGACGACCTCGCAGCGGCCGACGCCGCCGGAGAGGGAGGGGAAGCGGTTCTCGAAGACCACCACCTCGTAGCTCTCCTCGGGGACCTCGCTCTCCCGGCCGTCCCGGGCGGGGCAGAGCGGGCAGGCGTCGGCCGGCGGGAGGTAGGTGCGGGTCTGCCGGTGCGAGGCGACGGCGACGTGGTCGCCGGTCAGCTCGTCGTACCGGATCTCGGAGCGGGAGACGACGCGGCTGAGGGGCGCGGGTCGACGGCGGTGCGGACGGTGTCCTCGCGCGTGTCGTAGTAGATGAGCTCGCGCCCGTCGGCGAGCGTGGTGACGGTCTTCTTCACGGGGGTGTGCCCTCCAGGGCGGACCAAACAGAACCACGCACAAAGAACCACAATCAAACATCGGAGTCAATGGCGAAGCCGGGGCCCCACCCGGCGGGACCCGGACCCCGGACTCAGTACGGCTTGCGCTGCCCCGGCACCGCCCGGTCGAGCAGCCCCGTCCGGGCCGCGAGCGCCGCCGCCTCCAGCCGCGAACCGACCCCCAGCTTCATCAGCACCCGCTGCACGTGCGTCCGCGCCGTGCTCGGCGCGATCCCCATCCCCGCCGCGATCAGCCGGGTGTCCTCCCCCTCCGCGACCCGCACGAGCACCTCCACCTCCCGGTGGGTCAGCAGCCGCAGCAGCCGCTGCGCCTCGTCGTCCGGCTGCGCCGAGGGGTGCAGCAGCTCCGCGAAGGCCCCCTGGAGCAGCTGCGGCGCCACCGCCGCCTCCCCCGCCCGCGCCTTCACCAAGGCGCGCTCCACGCCCTCGATGCGCTCGTCGTGGCGGACGTACCCCGAGGCCCCGGCCGCGAACGCCGCCGCGATCCCGCGCGGCGACGGCACCGGGCCGAGCACCACCACGGCCACCTGCGGCCGCTCCCGCTTGATCCGCACGACCGGATCGAAGGTCCCGGCGCGTCCGGCGCCGCCGTGCCCAGGAGGCAGACCTCCGGCGCCCGGCTCACCACCAGCTCCGCGGCCCCCGCCGCCGGCGCGGCCGCCGCGAGCACCCGGTGCCCGCGCAGCTTCAGCGCCGAGGCGAGCGCCTCCGCGAGCAGGCGGTGGTCGTCCACCACCACGAGGCGTACGCCCATCCCGGTCATCCCCCTCCTCCTGGCCCGCCGGATGCCCCGGCCGCCTGACCCGGAAAGCTACACGCTGCCCCGCCCCGGCCGCCGACATGCGCGTGGGCCCCTCCGGATCACCGGAAGGGCCCACAGGCGGTCGACGGATCGTCAGTGCCCGGCGGAGAAGGCGACGATCAGGTACTCCTTGATGTCCGAGGAGGTCTGCCGCGGCTTGCTGACCATGGTCCCCGAGATGAAGAACCGGCCGTTGCCGTAGAGCATCTCGGAGCCGTTGAGGCTGAAGCTGGTCTCGGCGTTGTGGATCGACTTGTCCGCCGGGTTCTCCAGCAGCAGCGTCTCCTTCATCGTGCCGCCGTCGACCGAGACGATCCGGCCGCCCTTGTCGTAGGGCGGGGACTTGTAGACGATCAGGTTGCCGCCGTCCATCCGCAGCGGGACGAAGGTGTACTTGTCGCCCGCGTCGGCCTTCTCCGGCACCATGCGCCCGGTGGCCAGGTCGAAGGCGATGATCTCGTTGGTCTCGGAGCCGAAGTCGCCGGTGCTGCCCTCGTGCTCCTCGGTCGGCACGTACAGCCGGCCGTTGCCGACGAGCGCCTGCGAGCAGGCCTCGACCTTGGTCGAGCGGCAGCGGGCCGCGTACTGGTCCGCGTCCGCCGTGATCTTCGCCTTCAGCTTCCCGGTCTTCTCGTCGATCGAGAAGAAGTCCGAGATGCCGCTGCCGTCACCGGCGGTGTCGCCGACGTCGGCCGCGACGACCAGCGGCTTGGTGGAGACGACCGACGCGTACTTCACGCCGGGCGGCATCTTGTACTGCGAGACCGGGGCGCCCGTGGTCGGGTTGAGGTTCTGGATCAGCACGCTCGGGTTGTCGTACGCGCCGCACTTGCGGACCGCGACGAGGCCCTCCCCGCCGCCGTAGCCCAGGTCGTAGCAGTTCTGGTCGTTGGCCTGCGGCTTCCACCGCGGGTTGCCGTTGGCGAGGTCGAAGGCGGCGCCGCCGTCGGTGCCGCCGGCCGCGACGGTCGTCCCGCTGAGCGTGACCTCGCTGAACCGCGCCTTCGAGTCGCCGGCCGTACCGCCGGTGACCGAGGTCGACCACATCAGCTTGCCCGTGTTCAGGTCGACCACGCCGACCTCGGTGCAGCTCTGGTAGAAGCGCGGAGCGGTCCGCTTGGCGGCCTCGAAGAGGATCGCCGTCCTGTTGTCCGCCGTGACGTGACGCGAGGCGCCGCAGACCTGCCCGGTCAGCGGCAGCGTCCACTGCACGGTGCCCTTGTCCAGGTCGTACGCCACCAGCGAGTTGACGCCCGGCTTCACGAACGACTTGTCGGTGAGCCAGGAACCGGAGACGTCGGTGAGGTCCTGGACCTTCGGCTCCGCCACCGTGTAGGCCATCTTCGCCCGCGCGCTCGCCGGGGCCTTCTCCTGCCGCCACCGCCGAGCCCGCCCGCGCCGGTGCTCCCGCCGCCGCCGGTGCCCTGCGAGGAGCCGCCCGTGCCCTTGGCCTCGTCGCCGCCGTCACCGGAGTTGGCGTACCAGATGCCGACCCCGGTGATCAGGACGACGGCGACGACCGCCGCGATGACGATCTGGAGCTGCGCCGACAGCTTCTTGCCGCCGCCGGGCGCCGGGGGCACCGGGGGCGGGGCGGGCTGGGCGTAGCCGCCGTACTGGGGCTGCTGCGGCTGCGTCGGATAGCCGTACGGGGCGGGACCGGCTGCTGCGGCTGCTGCGGGTAACCGCCGTACTGCTGGGGCTGCTGCGGCTGCTGCGGCGCGGTGGGGTAGCCGTACGCCGGGGCTGCTGCGGCTGGCCGTAGCCCTGGTCGGGCTGGGCGGCGGCTGCTGCTGCTGCGGGTAGCCGTAGCCGGGCTCCGGCTGGGGCGGCTGCTGCGGATAGCCGTAGCCCTGGTCCTGCGGCGGCGGGGGCGTCGGGCGCCGAAGCCGCCCTGCCGCGGGTCCGGCGGCTGGTTCGGCGGGGGCGGGGGTGGCTGCGTCATCGGTCCGTGTACCTCACTTGCTGAAGGCCATCATCGTCTTGACCTGCATCTCGTCCTTGTCGTTGGACGCCGACACACGCCCGCTCGCCACGACGAAGGTGCCGCTGCCGTAGGCGTAGCTCGCGTCGTAGAAGCTGCTCTCGATCTCGGCGGTCGAGGCCGGGTGCTGGAGCAGGATCTTCGGCGCGCCACCGGTCGGGGCGAGGGTGGCGACGAAACCGCCCTTGTCGTACAGCGGGGCCGCGTACAGCAGGACGTCGGAGCCCTCCATGCGCAGCGGGGTCACCGTCCGGCCCTCGGGCGCCTTGGAACGCCACTTGGCCTTGCCGGTGTTCAGGTCGAAGGCGATGACCTCGTTGGTCTTGCCGTAGCCGCCCTCGGTGGCCATGTAGAAGGTGTTCGCGTCGGCCGCGACACCGGTGCAGCCCTGGAGGTTGCGGCCGAAGATGACGAAACCGCCGCCGCACGAGGGCGCGAACGTGTCCTTGCCGCCCTGGATCTGCGAGCGGGGCTTGCCGTTCGCGTCGAGCGCGAAGACGGACCACTTCTTCTGCTCGCGCTGGGTCGCCGAGACGACCAGCGGGTCGACCGAGTAGACCTTGTCGACCTCCCAGTTCGCCTCCAGCTGGAAGGTGAACTTCGGCTTGCCGGTGTTGGGGTCGACCACGCCGACCGCCTGGATCTTCTTGCTCGTGCTGCCCGACGGGCAGTCCATGGCGGCGACCAGCTTGCTGCCGCCCGCGTAGGCGAAGGGCTTGCAGCCGGTGTCGGCGCCCTTGAAGAGCTGGTGGCCGTCGGCGAGCGAGAAGCCGTACGCGCTGCTGGAACCGGCCGCCGTGACCGTGTTGCCGCTGATGGCCAGGGTGTTGTCGGAGAACGCGAAGAGGCCCGTCGCCTTCGGGACGGCCTTCTTCCAGCCCGCCTTGCCGGTCTTGAGGTCGACCTCCTGGAGCTCGGTGCACTTGGCGCCGTCCTTGGCGCTCTCGGCGTAGCCGAAGACCATGGTGCCGTCGGCGGCCGGCTCCGGAGGGGCCGCGCACAGCTTGAACGGCAGGTCGACGTGCCACTTGGGCTTGCCGTCGGTCAGGCCGTAGCCGTCGACGCCCTTGTACATCGCCTTGACGACGGTGTCGCCGACGATCCACGGGCCGAAGACGTCGGAGCCGTTGCGGGGCAGGTCGACGTTGTTCTTGGTCAGCCAGTCGACCTTCGCCTCGCCGGCCTGGCGGCCCGCGTTGAGGTCCTCGTCGCCGTTGTCGCCGTCGCCCGAGCCGTCGCCCTGGTCCACCGACGCGGTGGGCTTCGGGGCGGCGGTCGAGGTGGCCGTGGCGGTGGGCTTGGCGACCGGGTCCTTCTCGTCGTCCCCGCCGACGACGGCCCAGGTCGTGACGGCGGCGACCAGGACCGCTCCGGCGGCCACGGCCGCGACCACACCCGTACGGCCCTTGAAGGGACCGCCGCCGTTGATCCGCGGGGGCCGGGGCTGCGGGGCCGGGTAACCGCCGTAGGGGTTCTGCTGCTGACCGTACGGGCCGGGCTGGCCCTGCTGCGGGTAGCCGTAGGGCTGCTGCGGCGCCTGGCCGTACGGACCGGGCTGACCGTAGGGGCCGGGCTGGCCGTACGGGGACTGGCCCGGCTGCTGCGGCTGCCCCGGCTGCTGCGGATAGCCGTAACCGGGCTGCGGCGCCTGCCCGTACGGTCCCGGCGCGGCGGGCGGCGGGGACTGCGGCGCGGGCGGCGTCTGCGGAGCCTGCGGCGGGACCGGCGGCACGGGCGGCATGCCCGGCGCCTGCCCGGGACCCTGGTTCGGAGCCTGGTTCGGGGCCTGGTTCGGGTCCTGGGGCTCCGAAGCCCCCGGCGGCTGGTTGCTCGGCGGCTGGGTCATGAGCGGTCTCCCCTTGACGTGAACGGGTTTTCTTTCTACCACCCACGCCATGGCGCAAAAGCGACCGGTCCGCCCCTTGTACCCAAGGGAGGACCGGCCTGTGATGCCCTCGTTATGCGCCTCTACCGGGTCGAGACCTAGGCGTCCTCGGCCAGCTCCAGCCAGCGCATCTCCAATTCCTCCCGCTCCCCCGCGAGTTCCCGCAGCTCCGCGTCGAGCTTCGCCACCTTCTCGAAATCGGTGGCGTTGTCGGCGATCTGCGCGTGCAGCTTCGCCTCCTTGTCGGAGAGCTTGTCGAGCTGCCGCTCGACCTTCTGCAGCTCCTTCTTGGCGGCGCGGGCGTCGGCGGCGGAGACACCGGGCTTCGCCTGCGCGGGCGCGGCGGCGGGCGTCGGGACGGACGCCTCGATCATCTTCTGGCGCCGCTCCAGGTACTCGTCGATGCCGCGCGGCAGCATCCGCAGCGTCTTGTCGCCGAGCAGCGCGAACGTCTTGTCCGTGGTCCGCTCGATGAAGAACCGGTCGTGGGAGATGACGACCATGGAGCCCGGCCAGCCGTCGAGGAGGTCCTCCAGCTGGGTCAGGGTCTCGATGTCGAGGTCGTTGGTGGGCTCGTCGAGGAAGAGGACGTTCGGCTCGTCCATCAGCAGGCGGAGCAGCTGGAGCCGGCGCCGCTCACCACCCGACAGGTCACCGACGGGCGTCCACTGCTTCTCCTTGCTGAACCCGAACTGCTCGCACAGCTGCCCCGCGGTCATCTCCCGGCCCTTGCCGAGGTCGACCCGGTCACGGACCTGCTGCACGGCCTCCAGGACCCGCAGCGTGGCCGGGAGTTCGGTGACGTCCTGCGAGAGGTAGGCCAGCCGGACGGTCTTGCCGACCACGATCTTCCCGGCTGCGGGCTGCTTCTCCCCTGGCTGACGGCCGCCTCCGCGAGCGCCCGCAGGAGTGAGGTCTTGCCCGCGCCGTTGACGCCGACGAGGCCGATGCGGTCACCGGGACCGAGCTGCCAGGTCAGGTGCTTGAGCAGCTCCTTGGGCCCCGCGGTGATACCGACGTCCTCCAGGTCGAAGACCGTCTTGCCCAGACGGGCGTTGGCGAACTTCATCAGCTCGCTGGTGTCGCGCGGCGGCGGCACGTCCGCGATCAGCTCGTTCGCCGCCTCGATGCGGTAGCGCGGCTTGGACGTACGGGCGGGGGCACCGCGCCGCAGCCAGGCCAGCTCCTTGCGCATCAGGTTCTGCCGCTTGGTCTCCTCCGTGGCCGCGATCCGCTCGCGCTCGGCGCGGGCGAAGACGTAGTCGGAGTAGCCGCCCTCGTACTCGTGCACGTCTCCCCGCTGCACGTCCCACATGCGGGTGCAGACCTGGTCGAGGAACCAGCGGTCGTGGGTGACGCAGACGAGCGCCGAGCGGCGCTCCTGGAGGTGCTTGGCGAGCCAGGAGATGCCCTCGACGTCGAGGTGGTTGGTGGGCTCGTCGAGGACGATCAGGTCCTGGTCCTCGATGAGCAGCTTCGCCAGCGCGATCCGCCGCCGCTCACCACCGGACAGCGGCCCGATGACCGTGTCGAGCCCCTTCTCGAACCCCGGCAGGTCGAGCCCGCCGAACAGCCCCGTCAGCACGTCCCGGATCTTCGCGCTGCCCGCCCACTCGTGGTCCGCCATGACCCCGATGACCTCGTGCCGGATGGTGGCCTCCGGGTCGAGCGAGTCGTGCTGCGTGAGCACCCCCAGCCGCAGCCCGCCACTGTGGGTCACCCGCCCGCTGTCCGCCTCCTCCAGCCTCGCCAGCATCCGGATCAGCGTGGTCTTCCCGTCGCCGTTCCGCCCCACCACCCCGATCCGGTCCCCTTCGGAGACACCGAGCGAGACCCCGTCGAGCAGGGCACGGGTGCCGTACACCTTGCTGACGTTCTCGACATTGACCAGGTTGACGGCCACGTTGACTCCTGTACGGGGTGATCGATCGACGTCCAGGGTAGACGGTGGGGCGACCGGTCACTCTTTGTAGTGACGTGATCGGGATCCGGCGGCTACCGTGGACGGGCAGGCCGAAGAATCCCGCCCATGGGAGGAACCATGACCGCCGAGCCGACGACCAGGCCGACCTCGAAGAGGTCGGCGCCCGAATGGCCGGTGCCGCCTCGCGAGGGCTGGACGGTGGACGACCTGGACACCCTGCCCGGCCTCCCGCCGCACACCGAGTTGATCGACGGGAGCCTGGTCTTCGTGAGCCCGCAGCGCCGTTTCCACAACATCATGATCCGATTGCTGACGAACGGGTTGGTCACTGCCGTCCCGTCGACGCACCGGGTCTACAACGAGATGACGGTGGTCATCGACCGTAGCAACGGCCCCGAGCCGGATGTCTTGATCGTCCGCAAGGAAGCGGTCAAGGGCCTCCGGCAGACCTCCTACCCGGTCGCCGACGTCCTGCTCGCCGTCGAGGTCGTCTCCCCCGACTCCGAGTCCCGGGACCGTGACACCAAGCCCCACAAGTACGCGGCGGCCGGCATCGAGCACTTCTGGCTGGTGGAGATGGAGGGCGAGGACGACCACGCCGTCGTGCGGGTCTACGAGCGGGACCCGGTCACCAAGAAGTACGCCTGCACCGGGGTCCACCGGGACCGGTTGAAGCTCGCCGTGCCCTTCCCGATCGACATCGACCTCACCGCGATCGACGAGATGTAGGCCGCTCCACCAGCAGCCAGCCCGCCAGCGCCATCGCCACCGCCCCCGGGGCGGTGACGCGGACCGCGATCAGGGTCGCCGCGTGGCCCTCCAGGAGGCCGCCGAGGCCGGTCATCGACAGACCGAGGATCCCGAACAGGGCCAGCGTGATGCCCAGGGCGGCGAGGGGACCGGAGCCGCCGTCCCGGCGCGCGGGGCCGGGGCCTCGAAGCGGCGGAAGACGGCGACGAGCAGGGCCGTGAGGAGCGCGCGGCGGCGAACCGGAGCGGGACCTGCGTCCACCAGGCGCCCGAGGCCGGGGCCGGGAGGTCGGTGCCGAGGGCGAGCAGGGCCCCGTAGACCCCGAGCATGGCCGTCAGGTGCCACAGGAACGCGGTCATCGCGATGCCGTTGGCGGCGACGACCGTCCGCCAGACGCCGGCGCGGGCGAGGAGCCGCGCGCCCGGGGCCTTGAGGAGTTCGACGGCGCCGACCAGCCAGAGGCCATGGCAGAGGAGGGCGAGGGTCGGAGGGCCATGTTCGAGACCTTCTCGCCGGGCATGCCGACCATCGACAGGGGTACGGGCCGAGGGCGACCAGCGCGGTCGCGCCGAGGAGGCCCGCGCCGGCGAGGAGGGCCGGGCGGCGGATCATGCCGTCGGCGCGGAGGAAGCCGAGCTGGTGGACGGCGAGCCACACGCACGCGAAGTTCAGGAACTCGACGAACGGCACGTCCGCCGCGAACCGCAGCACGTCCACCGCGACCGCCCCGCCGGCGAGCGCGCCGAACGCGCCCCAGCCCCACCGCTCGTGCAGCCGCAGCAGCGGCGGCGTGAAGGCCACCATCGCCAGATAGATGCCGACGAACCACAGCGGCTGCGTGACGAGCCGCAGCGCCACCCCGGTGAGCCCCCGTCCGCGCCCGACAGCTGGAGCAGCAGCGCGGCCGCGCCCCACACCCCGACGAACACCATCGTCGGCCGCAGCAGCCGCTGGAGCCGGGCCCGCAGGAAGGCCGCGTACCCCGGGCGGGAGCGGTGGGCGAGGGCGTGCGAGAAGCCGCCGACGAAGAAGAACACCGGCATCACCTGGAACACCCAGGTCACCACCTGGAGCTCCGGCACGACGGCGAGCAGGTTCCCGACCTGCCCGTCGGCGGTGACGGCCGCCATCAGCCAGTGGCCGAGGACGACGACCGCGAGCGAGGCGACCCGGAGGAAGTCGACGTAGCGGTCGCGCGAGGCGGGTGTGGCGGCGGCGAGTTCGCGTGCGCTGAGTCCCATGCGGTTACGGTCCCTCCGCCGCCCGGCCCGCCGTCAGGGCGCGGATACTCAGCGGCTACTCAACCGGCCGCTGAGTACGGGCCCGGCACCCGCGTGCCGCCCCCGACACCTGGACACGCCTCCGAGACCCTCGCGCTGCCGACCGGTGACGAGCACGGCCCGGAGCCCGGCCGGCGCGCACCGTCGAACTGCGGCCCACCACCCCCGAGACCCCGCCAGCCCGCACCGTCACACGGCGACCCACCACCCCCGAGACCCCGCCAGCCCGCACCGTCACACGGCGACCCACCACCACCGAGACCCCGCCAGCGCACACCGTCACACGGCGGCCCACCACCACCCTCCCGAGGTCCGGCCGCCGCGCTCGTCAACCGGCGGCTGACCACCGCCCCGGGGCCCGCCCGGCGCGCGCTGCCAACCGGCCCCATGCCGTCGGCCACGTGGGCGACCTCCCGGCCACGGCTGCCCGGGGGGTCGGGCGTGGAGGCGGAAGCCTCTTCTCGTCGTCACCCGGTATTCCGTAGGTCCGAGGAGAAGTCCATGTCGAGGCATCCACGCCTGGCCGCCGTCGTCACCGCCACCGCCGCCCTCACCGTGCTCGCCGCGGGTCCCGCCTCGGCGGGTGATCCGACCGTGTCCGATCCGCGCGTCGTCGCGCACTTCGACGCGGCGGCGGGGCAGAGGCCGGAGAACATCGCCCTGGAGCCGGACGGTTCCGCCGATCTGACCTTCTCCTACGCCCGGCAGGTGGTCCGGGTCGCGAAGGACGGGATGCGGACGGTGCTGGCGACGCTGCCCGAGGTGGCGAACCCGCAGAGTCCGAACATCGGCGCGGCGATCGTGTCCGGGATCGCGCGGGCGCACGACGGCACCTTGTACGTCAACTACGTCACCGGCACCGCGGAGACCGGGATCTGGCGCGTCCCGGCCGGCGGGGGCGTGCCCGAGCAGATCGTGCGGCTGCCGGCGGACACGTTTCCCAACGGGCTGGCCCTCGACGAGGAGTGGGGCACGCTCTACACCGCCGACTCGGCGCGCGGCGTCGTGTGGAGCGCGCCGGCGGACGGGGCGAGGCCGCCGTCTGGGCCACCGGGACGGCCCTGCTGCCGACCACGGCGCTGCCGTTCGGGGCCAACGGCCTCAAGCTGCACGACGGTGCCGTGTGGGTGTCGAACAGCGCCCGTTCGACCCTGCTGCGGATCCCCGTGGAGGAGGACCGGACCGCGGGTCCGATCGAGACGAGGGCGACCGGGCTGACCGGGATCGACGACTTCACCTTCACCGGGCACGGCGACACGGCCCTGGCGGCGCTGATCCTGGACAGCAGGCTCGAACTGGTCCGCCCCGACGGCAGCCACAAGACCGTCCTGACCGCCACGGACGGTCTGCGGAACCCGACCTCCGTGGCGGTGCGCGCCAAGACGCTGTACGTCCCGAGCGCGGCGTACTACGCCACCCAGGACCCGGACCCGAACCTCCTGCTGGCCCGGATCTCCCGCAACAAGCTCTAGAGGACGGTCGCGCCCCGCGCCGGTGAGGTCGCGGTCCGGGCCGTGCGGCAGGTGCCGGAGGCGACGAGGGCGGCGGCGACGGCGGTCGCCGCCTCCGCGTCCTTCACCAGGAAGGCCGTCGTCGGTCCCGAGCCCGAGACCAGCGCCGCGAGGGCGCCCGCCTCCGTGCCGGCCGTCAGGGTCGCGGCGAGCGAGGGGCGCAGGGAGAGCGCGGGGCCTGGAGGTCGTTGGCGAGGGCGGCGGCGAGGGCGGTGGTGTCGCCGGTCGCCAGGGCCTCCAGGAGGGCCGGGGAGGCGGCCGGCTCGGGGACCTCGACGTCCGCGGTGAGGCGGTCGAACTCGCCGAACACCACCGGGGTCGACAGACCGCCGTCGGCGACGGCGAACACCCAGTGGAAGGCGCCCCCGACCGTCAGCTCCGTCAGCTTCTCGCCGCGCCCGGTGCCGAGCGCCGCCCCGCCGACGAGGCTGAACGGCACGTCGGAGCCGAGCTCGGCGCAGATCTCCAGGAGGACGTCCCGGGGCGTGTCCAGGCCCCAGAGCGCGTCGCACGCGAGCAGGGCGCCCGCGCCGTCCGCGCTGCCGCCCGCCATGCCGCCGGTGACCGGGATGTCCTTCTTGATGTGCAGGTGCACGTCGGGGGAGACGCCGTGCCGGGCGGCGAGCAGTTCGGCGGCGCGGGCGGCCAGGTTGCTGCGGTCCAGCGGCACCTTGTCGGCGTCCGGGCCCTCGCAGGTGACCGTGAGCGCGTCGGCGGGGGTGGCGGTGACCTCGTCGTACAGGGAGACGGCGAGGAAGACGTTCGCCAGGTCGTGGAAGCCGTCGGGGCGGGCGGCGCCGACCGCGAGCTGCGCGTTGACCTTGGCGGGGACGCGTACGGTCACGCCGTTCATGCCCGCGCCTCCGGCTTGTTCTCCGCGATCCGCGCGAACTCCTCGACCGTCAGCGACTCGCCCCGCGCCTGCGGCGAGATCCCGGCCTTCACGAGGGCCTCCTCGGCGGCGGCCGGGGAGCCGGCCCAGCCCGCGAGGGCGGCCCGCAGGGTCTTGCGGCGCTGCGCGAAGGCCGCGTCGACGACCGCGAAGACCTCCTGCCGGGTGGCGGTGGTCGCGAGGGCTCGGTGCGGCGGACGAGGGAGACGAGGCCGGAGTCGACGTTCGGCGCGGGCCAGAAGACGTTGCGGCCGATGGCTCCGGCGCGCTTGACCTCGGCGTACCAGTTGGCCTTGACGGAGGGGACCCCGTACACCTTGTTGCCGGGCTTCGCGGCGAGCCGGTCGGCGACCTCGGCCTGGACCATGACGAGGGTCCGCTCGATGCTCGGGAACCGCTCCAGCATGTGCAGCAGGACGGGCACGGCCACGTTGTACGGCAGGTTCGCGACGAGCGCGGTGGGCGCCGGGCCCGGGAGCTCCTCGACGTGCATCGCGTCGGAGTGGACGAGCGCGAAGCGGTCCTTCTTCTGCGGCATGCGGGCGGCGATCGTGGCGGGCAGCGCGGCGGCGAGGACGTCGTCGATCTCGACGGCCGTCACGCGGTCGGCGGCCTCCAGGAGGGCCAGGGTGAGGGAGCCGAGGCCGGGCCCCACCTCCACGACCACGTCCTCGGGCCGCACCTCGGCCGTGCGGACGATCCGCCGGACGGTGTTGGCGTCGATGACGAAGTTCTGGCCCTTCTGCTTCGTGGGGCGCACGCCGAGGGCGGCGGCCAGCTCACGGATGTCGGCGGGGCCGAGGAGGGCGTCGGGGCTTTCGGGGCCGGTGGTGGTGCTCACCGGTACAGCGTACGGGGCCCGGGTGGGGCGGACCTACGGCTCACCGGCACGGGCGGGGCGGTGCGGGGCGCCGCCCGGCGTCCGCACACCGGTACGGGCGGGGCCGCCCGTACCGGTGGGGCGAGCTACCCGTGGGTGAGCCGGCGCCCGCAGTGGGGCCAGGGGCTCGCCCCCCGCTGCACGTAGAGCTTCTTGGCGCGGAAGGTCTGCTCGGCGGCGGGCGCGTTCTGGGCGGTGCCGGTGCCGCCGAGGGCGTGCCACGTGCCGGGGTCGAACTGGTAGAGCCCGCCGTAGGTCCCCGAGGGGTCGACGGCGTTCGGGCGGCCGCCGGACTCGCAGGCGGCGAGCGCGCCCCAGTCGAGGCCGTCGGCGCCGGCGACGGAGGAGGGCAGCGGGCGGGTGCCGATCCGCACCTTGCGGCTGACGGGCTCGCGGACGATCTCCTCGCCGGTGCGGCGGGGCCGCTGCGTGACGCCGTTGACCGTGCGCAGGCTGTACGTGACGCGGCGGACGCCCGGGACGCCCTGCCGTTCGACGACCTCGGTGCCGGCGAACAGCTCGGGGTCGCGGACCTGCTCGACGGCGTACGGGACGGACTCCTCCCGCACCTGCCGGGAGCCGGTGATCCGCATGACGTTCACCGTCTGGCCGTCGCGGGGAAGGAGCCGGAGGGACGGAGGTGGTGTCCTGCCCGGAGAGGGTGATCCCGGCCTCGGCGAGGGCCTCCCGGACGGTGGCGGCGTTCGTACGGATCGTCCGCTCGCGTCCGTCGGCCAGGAAGGTGACGGCCCGCTCGGTGCGGACGTCGAGGGCGAGGCCCTGGCGGGAGATGGCGGCGCCCCGGGAGGCCGAGAGGTAGGCGCCCTCCGCGCGGACCCCGAGCTGGCGCAGCGCCCCTCGACGGTCTCGGCGGTCGTCCAGACCTGGCGGCGCTGCCCGTCGAGGGTGAGGGAGACCGGCCGCCCGTACCGGACGACGATCGCGTCGCCGCTGGCCAGGGCCTCGCCGGGGGCGGGGCGACGATGTCGTGCTCGCCGACGGCGACGCCCTCGTCGGCGAGGAGCTCCCGGACGTCGTCGGCGAAGGTGTGGAGGGTGCGGGGGTGCCGTCGACGGTGAGCTCGACGGCCTTGTCGTCGGCGACGAAGGCGCTGGTGCCGCCGGCGAGGAAGGCGACGACGAGGGCCTGCGGGACGAGTTTCCGCAGGCCCTCGCCCGTGCCGCCGGAGGCCTGCGGCGGCGGGCGGTGCGGCGCGCCCCGGCGCGGGAGCCCTGGCCGGGGACGGTGCCGGGCGGGGCGGCGGGTACGACGAGGGGCGCGGTCTGCGTCGGCTGCTCGTGCACGGGCAGGGTCGCGGTCGCGCCCGGCCCTCCGGCTCGGTGACTGGCCTGGGAAGTGCTCACGAGGCCGGGACCCTAGCCCCGGCCGGCGTGACTCTCCCGAACCATACGACTACGACACGTAACCGTTATCGATCGGTGATGCTCGGTCGCCCCCCGTCTCAGTAGCCGAAGGCGCGGGCCTCGTCTCAGTAGTCGAAGGCGCGGGCCGTGTTCACGGCGATGGCCGCGGCGAGCTCGTTCTCCCCGATCCCCCGGACCTCGGCCATGGCCCGGACGGTGACCGGGATCAGGTACGGGGCGTTGGGGCGGCCGCGGAAGGGCGCCGGGGTGAGGAAGGGGCGTCGGTCTCGACGAGGACCAGTTCCAGGGGGCGACCGCGAGGGCGTCCCGCAGGTACTGGGCGTTCTTGAAGGTGACGTTGCCGGCGAAGGACATGTAGTAGCCCTTGGCGGCGCAGATCTCGGCCATGGCGGCGTCGCCGGAGTAGCAGTGGAAGACGGTCCGCTCGGGGGCGCCCTCCTCGTCCAGGACGCGCAGGACGTCGGCGTGGGCCTCGCGGTCGTGGATGACGAGGGCCTTGCCGTGCCGCTTGGCGATCTCGATGTGGGCGCGGAAGGAACGCTCCTGCGCGGCGATGCCCTCGGGGCCCGTGCGGAAGAAGTCGAGTCCGGTCTCGCCGACCCCGCGCACGTACGGGAGGGCGGCGAGCCGGTCGATCTCGCCCAGGGCGTCGTCGAGGGCCGCGTCGCCGCCGCCCTGGCGGGCGCCCTGACGGGACCAGCCGTCGGGGTCGCCCAGGACGATCCTGGGGGCCTCGTTGGGGTGCAGGGCGACGGCCGCGTGCACGTTCTCGTGGGCGGCGGCCGTCTCGGCGGCCCACCGCGAGCCCTTCACGTCGCAGCCGACCTGGACGACCGTGGTCACGCCGACGGCGGCGGCCTTGGTCAGGGCCTCCTCGACGGTCCCGGACTGCAGGTCCATGTGGGTGTGCGAGTCCGCGACCTCCACGAGGAGGGGTTCGGGCAGCGGCGGCGGGGCGTCCTGGCACTCATGACCCCGATCGTACGAGGGCCATGAGTGCCGGCGCGTGGCCTAGGGGTGACGCCGGAACGGGTGAAGGAGGTCCGACAGGTGCCAGTGGTGCGGCACGGGCGGGGCCGGCGGCTTCTCCGGGGCGTCCTCGGTCAGCTCCTGGCCGATGGGTCCGGCCGGCGAGACGGGTTTCGTCGCCCGCGCCCCTTGCTGGTGCTTCTCGGTCGCGGCGATCAGGTCGAGCACCGACGACACCTGCCCCGCGCGCATGATGCGGACGACGTGGCCGCCGCAGTTCATGCAGGTGGGGCTGGACAGCGGGGACGGTACCCGCTCTCCGTCGGCCTTGTAGACGACGAATTCCTGGCCGGCGGCGTCGACGTGGTGCTCGATGTCGTACGCCTGCTCCCAGCCGTATCCACAGCGCATGCAGGCGAAGGCGTACGCCTCATGGGCGACGGATATGCCGGTGCCGGTGATCTCGCTCATGCCAGCTCCTCTCCACTGATCAGTGGACGCCTTTTCGGGCCGGAGCGCATCAGCGGGGGACGAACCATGGAATGCTCTTTGGCGTTCCCTTGCCAAGCGCCCTGCGAAGAGTCCCGGCGCCGGGTTCGGCTTTGCCTTTCAGGTTAGTCCTTTGCCGTTTCCGAGGCCCTACGCATTCGCATTCTTTGCCGCGACCACCGCATCGAAGACCTCCCGCTTGGGAAGTCCGGCCTCCGCCGCGACGGCGGCGATCGCCTCCTTGCGGCGCTCCCCCGCCTCCTCGCGCACCCGCACCCTGCGCACCAGCTCCTCCGCGTCGAGTTCGGCGGGGCCGGTCTCCGGGGCGCCCTCGACGACGACGGTGATCTCGCCGCGCACGCCGTCCTTCGCCCACTCCGCGAGCTCGCCCAGCGGACCCCGCTTGACCTCCTCGTACGTCTTGGTCAGCTCGCGGCAGACGGCGGCCCGGCGGTCGGCGCCGAAGACCTCGGCCATCGCGGCGAGGGTGTCGTCGAGCCGGTGCGGGGCCTCGAAGTAGACGAGGGTCCGCCGCTCGCCGGCGACCTCGCGGAGGCGGCCGAGGCGCTCGCCGGCCTTCCTCGGCAGGAAGCCCTCGAAGCAGAAGCGGTCCACGGGGAGGCCGGAGAGGGCGAGCGCGGTGAGCACGGCGGACGGGCCGGGGACGGCCGTCACCTTGATGTCCTGCTCGACGGCGGCGGCGACGAGCCGGTAGCCGGGGTCCGAGACGGACGGCATGCCCGCGTCGGTCACGAGCAGCACGCGCGCGCCGCCGACCAGGGCCTCGACCAGTTCGGGCGTACGGGCGGACTCGTTGCCCTCGAAGTACGAGACGACCCGTCCCGTGGTGTGGATGCCGAGCGCGCGGGTCAGCCCGCGCAGCCGCCGGGTGTCCTCGGCGGCGACGATGTCGGCCCGCTCCAGCTCGGCGGCGAGGCGGGGCGGGGCGTCCGCGATGTCGCCGATGGGGGTCCCTGCGAGTACCAGCGTTCCTGTCACACGGGACATCCTCCCAGCCCGGACAGGCGACGCGCACAGGCGCGTTCCCTACGATGGCGCGGTGACCAGTACCGCACCCGAGGCCCTGGAGGGCCAGCACCCGTGGCGGCGCCCGTGGCAGAGCCCTCTTCCTGGCAGCAGCGGCTGCGGCGCTTCGGCTACGCGCCGCCGACCGCGGAGCCGATCGGGCTGCGGGAGCGGCTCGTCCCCCGTACACCCGGCCCTCCGAGCGGACGTGGTCGCTGCTCGGCATCGGACCTGACCGCGCCGAGCGCCTCTGGCGGCTGCTGGCCTGGGGCGGTCCGCTCCTGGTCACGGCGGTCGCGGGCCTGCTGCGGTTCTGGAACCTGGGCAAGCCGCACGCGGTGATATTCGACGAGACGTACTACGCGAAGGACGCCTGGGCCCTGATCAACCAGGGGTACGAGGGGGCCTGGCCGAAGGACATCGACAAGACGATCCTCACCGACCCGGGCTCGGTCCTCATCCCGACCGACCCCGGCTACGTCGTCCACCCGCCGATGGGCAAATGGGTGATCGGCGTCGGCGAGAAGCTCTTCGGCTTCGAGCCCTTCGGCTGGCGCTTCATGGTGGCGCTGCTCGGCACGCTGTCGGTGCTGATGCTGTGCCGGATCGGCCGCCGGCTGTTCCGCTCGACGTTCCTGGGCTGTCTGGCGGGCCTGCTCCTGGCGGTCGACGGGCTGCACTTCGTGATGAGCCGCACCGCGCTGCTCGACCAGGTGCTGATGTTCTTCGTGCTCGCCGCCTTCGGCTGTCTCGTCCTGGACCGGGACCGGACGCGGGCGCGGCTCGCGGCGGCGCTCCCGGAGGACGAGGAGGGGGTGCTGCGGCCGGACGCGGACATCGCGGAGACCCTCCGCCTGGGCTGGCGGCCCTGGCGCCTCGCGGCCGGCGTCAGTCTCGGCCTCGCGGCGGCGACCAAGTGGAACGGCCTGTACGTGATGGTCGGCTTCGGTCTCCTGACGGTCCTGTGGGACGTCGGCGGCCGCCGCACGGCCGGCGCGGTCCGCCCCTACCTCGCGGTGATCAGGAAGGACCTGGTCCCGGCGTTCGTCTCCGTCGTCCCGGTGGCCATCGGCACCTACCTGGCGACCTGGACCGGCTGGCTGGTCACCGACAAGGGCTACTTCCGGCACTGGGCCGAGGACCACGACAAGGCGGTCGGCGGCGGCACCTGGGGCTGGCTCCCGGACTGGCTGCGCAGCCTGTGGCACTACGAGTCCGAGGTGTACACCTTCCACGTCGGCCTCACCTCGCCGCACACCTACCAGTCGAACCCCTGGTCCTGGATCGTCCTCGGCCGCCCCGTCTCGTACTTCTACGAGTCCCCCGCCCCCGGCACGGCCGGCTGCCCGGCCACCGCGAAGGAGAAGTGCGCCCAGGAGGTCCTGGCCCTCGGCACCCCGCTCCTGTGGTGGGCCGCCTGCTTCGCCCTGCTGTACGTCCTGTGGCGCTGGGCCTTCCGCCGCGACTGGCGCGCGGGCGCGATCGCCTGCGGCGTCGCGGCCGGCTGGCTCCCCTGGTTCCTTTACCAGGAACGCACCATCTTCCTTTTCTACGCGGTCGTCTTCGTGCCTTTCCTGTGTCTGGCGGTGGCCATGATGCTGGGCGCGATCATCGGCCCGCGCGGGTCCTCGGAAAGACGCCGGACTTTCGGCGCGGTGGCGGCGGGATGTCTGGTCCTGCTCATCGTCTGGAATTTCATCTACTTCTGGCCCCTGTACACCGGGACGCCGATTCCGCTGGACCAGTGGAGAAACCGGATGTGGCTCGACACCTGGGTCTAGCGGGGAATTGAGGCGGGAGGGCGCGGCCGGCGGTCGCGCCCTCTCCGCTGTCCTCGTACAACCATTCGCACCCCCGGGCGGTCATGTAGGGCGAACGCGCCGTACGCGTGTTCGTTCCGTCTCCGGGGACCCCTCATGACTCACCGCATATCCCTGCGCGCCCGCGCGCTTCCGGCCGTGGTCGCGGCCGGGCTCCTCGTGCCCGTCGTCGCGGGCGCGACGCCCGCTTCCGCCGCCACCGCGCCGCAGGTCAGCTGCACGTCCGGCACGGCCGGGCTCGCCGCCAAGCTCCAGCGGGACATCACCGCCGCCCTCGCCACGCGCGCCGGCACGGTCGCCGTCGGCCTGCGCGACCGCACCACGAACACCACCTGCACCCTGCGCGCCACCACCGCGTACGACTCGGCCAGCGTCGTGAAGGTCACCGTCCTCGCCACGCTCCTCTGGGACGCCAAGAAGACCAACCGCTACCTGACCTCCCGCGAGACCACCCTCGCCACCGCCATGATCACCAAGTCCGACAACGCCTCCACCACCTCCCTGTGGAACCAGCTCGGCGTCACCAAGGTGAAGGGCTTCCTCACCGCCGCCGGCATGACGCAGACGGTCCCGGGCTCCGGCGGCTACTGGGGACTCACCCGGATCAACGTCACCGACGAGCAGCGGCTGCTCTCCCTGATCACCACCAAGAACACCGTCCTCAGCGACAACGCCCGCGCCTACATCCTCAAGCTCATGGGGAACGTCATCACCTCCCAGCGCTGGGGCACCCCGGCCGGCGCGCCCTCCTCCGTGGCCGTCCACGTCAAGAACGGCTGGCTGCAGCGCGCCACGCGCGGCTGGCGCGTGCACAGCGTCGGCACCTTCAACGGCGGCGGCCACGACTACACCCTCTCCGTCCTCACCGACGGCAACAGCACGATGACCTACGGCGTGAACACCATCCAGGCCGTGTCCAAGGCGATCCACCGCGACCTCGTCCCGACCGCGACCGCCGCCACCCGCTACACGCCGACCGCCACGCCCATGGAGGCGTACGTGGCGGTGCCCCAGGGCTGACGCAGCGCTCGCGCGGGCAGGGCGGGCGAAGAGGAGGGCGGGGCGAAGAAGAGGGCGGGTTGAAACCGATCCGGAAACGCCAGGATTCGCCACCCCCTCGAAGCCCCTGCCAGCGGCTTTGTTTTGCGCCACCTCCCAACGCCACGGCGCGCTACGGGATTTCGCCAAGCTGCCGAGGCGATATCGCCCCCCGATCGACCGGGGTTGCTTGATGAAGCCGCCCAACTGCGGTTATCTCGTCCTGCGGCGGCCCCGTGGCGCACGTCCCGGGTCGTGCCCCTCACGCGCGAAAGGCCTGGCTTCGGGTTGCCGCCCGAAACCAGGCCCGTGCGCGGGCGGAGCGGGCCCGGCCGAGTACCCGTCGGCCGGGCCCGCACTCCAGCCCGACCAGCCGTCCAGTCCCTCCCGCTGCGTCACATGAAGCGCTCGACGCATCCCGCGATGGCAGTGATCGCCGTCAGGGCCAGCGCCGCCAGTTCGACCCAGTCGCGCGACTGGGCCCTACGGCGCGGCCTCCTCTTCCTCGACCTCTCCATCCGGTCCGTACTCCTCCCTCTCGACCTCCCAACGACACGTCGGGACCCGCCACTTGGCAGGCGCTCGTGGAGAGAAAGCAGTGGACTCTCGCAACCTACCGCCGCGCCGGACCGATCCAGGACAAGATCCGCCGTTCGCCACTGTTCGCCACACCCCGCCCCTCGAAAGCGCCACCTCTGGTATCCGCGCGGCGGGAGTGACGGATATGACGGGAGCCGCTCGACACGCTCGCGCCGGGACTGCTTGACTCGTCGGTCCACCTGGGGAGGGGAGGCGCAGTCATGCGCAGTGGGGCCAAGGCCGCGATCGTCGGGGGCGTGTTCGCCGTCGTGGCGAGCGGCGTCGGGTACGGGGGCTACAACCTCTGGAACGGGATCACGGGCGGCGACACGGACCTCGGGTCCCAGTCCGCCCCCGCGCCGAAGACGGGACCCGTCACCGCCGAGGAGGTCTCGGCCACGGCGAAGGACTTCCTCGCCGCCTGGGCCGCCGGGGAGCCGGAACGGGCGGGCCGGCTGACCAACGACCCGGTCACGGCGGGGCCCGCGGTCGCGGCGTACCGGGAGGGCGCGAGCGTCTCGAAGGCGGTCATCACGCCGGGGACGCCGGTCGGGACGAAGGTGCCGTTCACCGTCCGGGCGACGATCTCGTACGAGGACGTCTCCAAGGAATGGTCCTACGCCTCCGAACTGACCGTGGTCCGCGGCCAGACCACCGGCCGCCCGCTCGTGAAGTGGCAGCCCTCCGTCCTCCACCCGAAGCTGACCGCCGCCGGCACCCTGCGGACGGGCGTCGCCAAGACCGCCGAGGTGAAGGCCGTCGACCACGACGGCGTCGAGCTGACGGCGGAGAAGTACCCCTCGCTCCGGCCCGTCCTCGCCGAGCTCCGCAAGCGCTACGGGTCGAAGGTCGACGGCACCGCCGGCGTCGAGACCTGGATCGACTCCGGCAGCGAGAACGTCCCCGACACCCCCCTCCTCGTCCTGCGGAAGGGAAAGCCCGGCACCCTGAGGACCACCATCGACGCCGGCGTACAGGCGGCGGCCGAGAAGGCGGTCAAGGGCTTCGGCCAGGCCTCGGTGGCCGCGATCGAGCCGTCGACGGGGGCGATACGGGCGGTCGCGAACAACCCGGCCACCGAGTTCAACACCGCGCTCATGGGGCAGCAGGCCCCGGCTCGACGATGAAGATCGTCACGGCGGCGATGATGATGGAACACGGGCTGGCCACGCCGGGCACCCGGGTCGAGTGTCCGTCCGAGGTGAGCTGGATGGGCGTCACCTTCCACAACCTGAAGAACTTCTCCATCCAGAACGGCACCCTCACCGAGGCGTTCCGCCGCTCCTGCAACACCGCCTTCATCAAGGCGATCGGCCCCTCGACGACAAGGACGTCGCGGACACCGTCCTCGGCGCGACCGCCCGCCGCTGGTTCGGCATCGGCGAGGAGTGGAACATCGGCGTCGGGGCGTGGGACGGCTCCGTGCCCGAGTCGGCCGGGGCGAGACGGCCGCCTCGTACATCGGCCAGGGCAGGATCACAATGAGCGCCCTGAACGTCGCCTCGCTCTCCGCGACCGCGAAGAACGGCCAGTTCCTCCAGCCGTACCTGGTGGCGCAGGAGCTCGACGACCGTCCCTTCGCCACCGCCGCCCCCCTCCCCTCCGAAATCGCCGCCGGGCTCCGCACGATGATGAGGGCGGCGGCGACGGCGGCGGACGGCACCGCCACGCGGGCCATGACCGGCGTCCCCTCCCCCAAGGGCGCCAAGACCGGCTCGGCGGAGGTCGACGGTCAGGGCAGGTCGAACAGCTGGTTCACCGGGTACTCGGGCGATCTCGCGGCGGCGGCCGTCGTCCAGTCGGGCGGGCACGGCGGCGACGCGGCGGGCCCGGTGGTGGCGCGGGTCCTGAAGGCGGGGTGACCGCGGGCCGGAACCCGGTCGCGTGGCCCGTACACGGACCGCTAGCGTGCGGGCCATGACGACCGACGAGGACACCGCATCCGCCGCCCACCCCCAGTTCGCCGCCGCGCTCCGGGAGTTGGGTCTCGACGTCGAGATCCGCCGTTTCCCGGACGAGACCCGCACCGCCCGGCAGGCCGCCGAGGCCATCGGCTGCGAGGTCGCCGAGATCGTGAAGTCACTGATCTTCGCGGCCGACGGGGTGCCGGTGCTCGTCCTGATGGACGGCGCGTCGCGGGTGGACGTCGAGCGGGTGCGGGAGGAGCTGGGCGCGGAGGAGGTGACCCGGGCGGACGCGAAGGCGGTCCGGGAGACGACGGGGTACGCGATCGGGGGCGTGCCGCCGTTCGGTCACCGCACCCGGACGCGGGTCCTCGCCGACCGGGGCATCCTGGACCACGCCGTGGTGTGGGCGGCGGCGGGCAATCCGCACACGGTGTTCGCGCTGGACCCGAAGACGCTGGTCGCGCACGCCGGCGGGACGCTCGTGGACGTCCGCGAGCCGTCCGCGTGACCCCGCTCGTCACGCTCGCGGTCCTGGCCGCGGCGGTCACGCACGCCGGCTGGAACGCGATGGCGAAGAGCGTCAAGGACCAGCTGCTCTCCTTCACGCTGATATCCGGCGGCGGGGCGCTGATCGGCGCGGCCGTGATCTGCTTCGCGCCGCTGCCGGCGGCGGGGCCTGGCCGTACCTGATCGCCTCCGCCCTCCTGCACATCGCCTACTACGCGCTGCTGATGCGCTCGTTCACGCTCGGCGACTTCGGCCAGATGTACCCGATCGCCCGCGGTACGGCCCCGCTGGTCGTCACCGTCCTCGCCGCCGTCTTCGTCCACGAACTGCCGGGCGGCTGGCAGCTCCTCGGCGTCGCGGTGGCCTGCGCGGGCCTGACGGGCCTGGCCCTCTGGGGCATCCGCGGCGGCGAGACCCGCCCCACTGGCCCGCCCTCCTCGCCGCGGGCGCCACGGGCCTCTCCATCGCCCTCTACACGGTCGTCGACGGCGTCGGCGTCCGCGCCTCCGGCACCCCCTCGGCTACATCGGCTGGCTCATGGTCCTGGAGGGCCTCGCCATCCCCGCCTACGCCCTGTGGACCCGCCGCGCCGCCCTCCTCCCCAGCTCCGCCCCTACGCCACCCGCGGCCTCCTCGGCTCCGCCCTCTCCGTCGCCGCCTACGCCCTCGTCCTCTGGGCCCAGACAAAGGCCCCCCTCGCCCCCATCGCCGCCCTCCGCGAGTCCTCCATCATCGTCGGCGCCGCCATCGGCGCCCTCTTCTTCAAGGAACGCTTCGGCACCCCGAGGATCGCGGCGGCGGGCCTGATGGTGGTGGGGATCGGGCTGATGCTGCGGGCGGGGTGAGGGGGTCCCTGCTCAGCCGAGGTAGGGCTTATCGCGATTCTCCAGGTAATGCGTCAGCCGTAGGCGCTGGGTGTGGTGCATGGGCAGCGCGTCCAGTTCCTCGGGGGCGACGAAACGGAGCTCCGTCGACTCGTCGGAGACGCGGAGTCCTCCGCCGACGATTCGGGCCCGGAAGCAGACGTTGAACTGCCTCCGCACCTCCCCGTCGCTGTACGCGATGATGTGGCGCGGGTCCGTGTAAGTACCCACGAGGCCCGTGACTTCCACGTCCAGCCCCGTCTCTTCCTTGAATTCCCGCACAGCGGTTCCAGGGAGCGAATCGGTCATGTCCATTCCGCCACCCGGCAGGGCCCAAAGGTCGTTGTCGCGGCGGCGCTGTAGCAGGATGCGGCCCCGGTCGTCGGTCACGACGGCTGAGGCCGCTACGACCATGCTGTTGGGCTCGGGGGCGTTCGGGTCGTCGTAGTACTCGGTTCGCGCCATGCGCTCAGCCTTGCACGGGCCGGGCGGCCCCCACACGGCGGCGAAGCTTTCCGCGTAGGTGCCGAACATCCCCCCGTCACCGTGCCCGAACCTTTCTTCCTCCCCGCGCTGTCGGACGTTTTCACTGTCGGCGTCCCCCAGCGCAATTCTGACTCTGCACCCTTCGGCAGCCCGCTCCCGCAGCAGGTCGTTGAGGAGGGGATACGCCTCATGCAGAAAGACTGCGGCATACACCAGTACGTCGATCCGCTCGCCGGCGTGACTGAACAGGTTGATGAAAGCGGAACCGGAGGTGGAGGTCGTCTGTGCTTCCTCGTCCCTGACGCTGTCGGAGTACGTGGACTCCGTCGGGGACGCCCGGCTCGTCCTCGACATGCTCGTCGGGGCCGTACAGCGGCTGATGGTGTACCCGGCGCGGGGGTTCATGGTTCCGATGGAGATCCCGGATCACGTCTCGGAGGCCTACACGCGCCTGCGGGAGCGGGGGTTCACCCGCCGGATCGTCGCCGGGTAGGCGGGGCTTGCGGCTCCCCCAGGGGGAGGCTCCAGGGTGGGGGCATGGGCGAGGGCGCCGCGTTGGGGATCGGGGAGTTGGCTCGGCGGGGCGGGGTCTCCGTGAAGACCGTGCCGGGGTCGATGTCCTCTCCCCCGAGGCGGGGCCCTTCGTGCGGGACGTGCTCGAACGGTGCCCGGAGGGGGTGCCGGACGGCCTCGTCGAGCCGAGGGGCGAGCGGTACTTCGAGCTGCTCGCCGTCGTCGGCGGGGGGCGGCTCCCGAGTCCGGCTCCCGACGTCGGCTGGTTCCGAGCGCGCTGGGGGCTAGTCGGACAGCACCTCCGCGAAGTGCGTGTTCACCGCCAAGAGGCCGCCGTCCACGCGGAGGGTCGTGCCCGTGATCCAGGAGGCGTCCGTGGAGGCGAGGAAGGCGACGGCGGCGGCCACGTCCTCAGGGGTGCCGACGCGGCCCAGGGGGTAGACGCGGGTGGCCAGGGCGGCGAGTTCCTTCTCCTTGCCCGCCCAGGCCGTGGTGGCGATCGTGCCCGGGTTGATCTGGTTGACGCGGACGCCGCGCGGGGCCGCGTCGCCGGCAAGGGTGCGGGTGAGGGAGGCGAGGCCCGCTTTGGCGGCGCTGTAGGCGTGGTTGCCGAAGTCCGCCTCCGCGTTGACCGAGCCGATCGTGACGATCGCCCCGCGTCCGCCGGCCGCCGCGAGGTGCGGGAGGGCCGCCCGGGAGCAGCGGAAGGCGCCCATGAGGGTGACGTCGAGCTGGCCGGTCCAGGGGCGTCGGGTTCGTCCTCGAAGAGGTCGTGGTCGGGGGCGACGGGGGCGAGGGCGTTGTTGACGAGGACGTCGAGGCGGCCGAAGGCGCGGACGGCGTACGCGACGGCCGCGTCGACCGACGCCCGGTCGCCGACGTCGCAGCGGGCCGCCTCCGCTCCGGGAGGTCTCCGGCCGTGCGGCGGGCCGCCTCCTCGTCGATGTCCGTGACGAGGACCCGCGCGCCCTCCGCCGTGAGCCGGCGGGCGGTGGCCGCGCCGATGCCGCGCGCCGCGCCGGTGACCAGTGCCGCGTATCCCTCGAACCGCCGGGTGAGTTCCATGCGTTCCATGCGGTGATCTCAGCACCGAAGTCCGGGGCGGACCAGTGGGCGGACTCTGTCACCTCTCCCTCGCGTCCCGCGCCGCCGATCGGCTAGCGTCGCCGGATCGCGGGCACGGGGAGGCATCGGGGACATGGGTCAGCTCATCGCCGTGGCGGTCATCACCGTCCTGGCCGTCATCAGCCCCGGCGCGGACTTCGCGATGACCGTGCGGAACAGTTGTCTGTACGGGCGGACCGCCGGGGTCCTCGCGGCCGTCGGGATCGCGGCGGGCGTGCTCGTGCACGTCACGTACACGATGCTGGGCGTGGGGCTGCTGGTCTCGCGGACGCCGATGCTGTTCACCGCGATGAAGCTGGTCGGCGCCGCGTACCTGGTGTACATCGGGTACAAGACGTTCGTCGCCAAGGCCACCCGGGTGGACGTGGATCCGTCGGGCGGGGGCGGGCTTTCGAAGGCGGGGGCGCTGCGCACCGGGTTCCTGACGAACGCGCTCAATCCGAAGACGATGCTGTTCGTGCTGAGCACCTACACCCAGGTCGTGAGCGCCGACACGCCCCTTGTCCAGCAGGTCGGTTATGGGCTGTTCATGTCGGTCGCGCATCTGGTGTGGTTCGGTCTCGCGGCGGTGTTCTTCTCCCACCAGGGGCTGCGCGTCCGGCTGTTGCGGAAGCAGGGCGTGCTCAACAAGGTGATCGGGTCGGTGCTCGTCGGGCTGGGGATGGTGCTGGCGCTCACGCCGGCCGTCGCGTGACGGGTCAGCCCGTCACCGAGCGCACCGCGCGGACCAGGGCCTGGGCGCGCGGGTCGGCGGTGACGGTCTTGCGCATGCCGTTGGTGACGTAGCCGAAGGCGATGCCCGTGTCGGGGTCGGCGAAGCCGAGGAGCCACCGCGGCCGGGGTGGCCGAAGGAGGAGGGCCGAGGAGCGGGAGGCGGGGCCGTGGAGCATGTGGCCGAGGCCGAAGCGGGTGCCGACGAGGAGGACCCGGTCGGGGCCCGCCGACTCCTCGGTGCGGGCCAGGGCGAGGGTCGCCGGGGCGAAGAGGCGGTCGGCGCCGTCGACGGGGCCGAGGGTGGCGGCGTAGAAGCGGGAGAGGAGCGGGCGGTGGAGACGCCCGCCGAGCCGGGCAGTTCGGCCGCCCGGTAGACGGGGTCGTTCTCGTCGGGGCGGGCTCGATGACGCCGAAGGCGCGCCGGGTGAGCGACTCCGGGTCCTTGTACGCCTCGGAGACCGTGCGCTTGGGGCGGAGCTTGAGGGCGCCGCCGCCCGGCGGGTCGATCTCCTCGACGGGGCCGAGCCGGCCGACGCGGTGGGCCTCGGCGTCGGGCAGGCCGATCCACAGGTCGAGGCCGAGGGGCCGGTGATCTCCTCGGCGGCCCAGCGGCCGAGGGTGCGGCCGGTGACCCGGTGGACGAGGCCGGAGAGCAGCCAGCTGAAGGTGTGGGCGTGGTAGCCGTGGGCGGCGCCGGGCTCCCAGGCGGGGGCCTGGGCGGCTATCGCACGCGTGGCGGTGTCCAGGTCGACCGCCTCGGCGAGGGTGAGCGGGGCGTCGAGGACGGGGACGCCCGCCCGGTGCGCGAGGAGCTGCCGTACGGTCACCCGGTCCTTGCCGTGGGCCTTGAACTCGGGCCAGTACGAGGAGACGGGGGCGTCCAGGTCGAGCAGTCCGCGCTGGTGCAGGAGCAGGGGGACGGCGGCGGAGACGCCCTTGGTGGCGGAGCGGACGACCTGGGCGGTGTCCTCCGTCCAGGGGCCGGTGCCGTCGGCGTCCTTCGTGCCCGCCCACAGGTCGACGACCTTCTCGCCGTCGCGGTGGACGGCGACGGCCGCGCCGCGCTCGCCCCGCTCCTCGAAGTTGCGCAGGAACGCGTCCCTGACCGGCTCCCAGCCCGCCGCCACCGTGCCCCGGACGTCCACCTGACCCACACTCCCTTTCGTACGACCGTCTCCCATGGTGCAACGCGGGGGGAGAAGGCCGGATTCCGGGGTCAGGGGGACGTCGGGGGGTCCGTCAGACGAGGTGGATGGTGAAGCGCCTCACGAGCGTGGGGGTCGTGGCGATCGTGTCGGAGTGGACCGAGCCGCGCGCCTTGTCGTACGCCCCGGTGCCGCCGGTGATCGCGTTGTCGAAGGGGCCCTGGGAGATGTAGTCGTCGTACATGCCCTGCACGGTGAGCTGGCCGTCCGGGAGGGTGTAGGTCGTGATGCACTGCTCGGCTTCCTCGACCACCGCCGGGTCCCCGCCCCGGGTGGTGGTGCACGTGCCGTTGGTCTCGCCGACCACGTTGCCGTCCTGGTCCTTGAGGACCGACCGGACGACGACCCGGTCGCCCTGCGAGACGGTGCCGGGGGTGACGGGGAAGCGGGTCAGCTGCTGCAGCTCGGCGAGGAGCGTGAGGGTGCGGGCCTTGCCCCCGGCGTGGGGGGAGGCGGCGCCCGCGACGGGGGCGCAGGCGAGGAGGGTGACGAGGGCGGTGGCCGTGCCGAGGCAGGCCGCTCTGACGGGGCGCATCATGCGACTCCTGGGGTTGGTGTACGGGAATGACCGGATGGCGAACTCTCGTCCGATTCCGTTCGATTCCCTTCATAGCCCCGGCCCCGGCCCCGCCCGGGGCGCACCGGCACGACCCGCTGGCACGTCCAGCCGGTCGGACCAAAAGGCGGAGGTCTCCCGGCTCAGGCCACGGAGCTCGGCACGAAGCCGAACGGCAGCTCCAGCCGGTGGCGGGCCATGAGCTCCTCGTCGGCGAGGATCCCGGCCGTCGGCCCGTCGGCGGCGATCACGCCCTCGCTGAGGATGACCGAGCGCGGGCAGAGCTCCAGGGCGTACGGCAGGTCGTGGGTGACCATCAGGACGGTGACGTCGAGGTCGCGGAGGATGTCGGCGAGTTCGCGGCGCGAGGCCGGGTCCAGGTTGGAGGACGGCTCGTCGAGGACGAGGATCTCCGGCTCCATGGCGAGGACGGTGGCGACGGCGACCCGGCGGCGCTGGCCGAAGGAGAGGTGGTGCGGGGGCCGGTCGGCGAACTCCGCCATCCCGACCTTCTCCAGGGCCTTGCGCACGACGGCTTCGAGCTCGGCGCCCCGGATGCCCGCCGCCGCCGGGCCGAAGGCCACGTCCTCGCGGACGGTCGGCATGAACAGCTGGTCGTCGGGGTCCTGGAAGACGATGCCGACCTTCCGCCGGATCTCCGCCATGTGCTTCTTGCCGACCGGCAGCCCGGCGACGGTGACGGAGCCCGCGCCGCCGGTGAGGATGCCGTTGAGGTGGAGGACGAGGGTGGTCTTGCCGGCGCCGTTGGGGCCGAGGAGGGCGACGCGCTCGCCGCGGCCGACGGTCAGGTCGACGCCGAAGAGGGCCTGGTGGCCGTCGGGGTACGCGTACGCGAGGCCCGCCACTTCGAGCGAGGGCGAGGGCGAGGGCGAGGGGCCGGTCATAGGGTCCATCCCAGGAGGCAGATCAGGAGTGCGGTGAGGGGCAGGGCCGCCGCGTACGTCCACTGGGCGCGGGTGGCGGTGACCTCGTCGATGACCGGCATGGTGCCGTCGTAGCCGCGGCTGACCATGGCGAGGTGGACGCGTTCGCCGCGCTCGTACGAGCGGATGAAGAGCGCGCCGGCGGACTTGGCGAGGACGCCCCAGTGGCGGACGCCCCTGGCCTCGAAGCCTCGGGAGCGGCGGGCGACGGACATGCGGCGCATCTCGTCGGTGATGACGTCGCCGTACCGGATCATGAACGAGGCGATCTGGACGAGCATCGGCGGCAGCTTGAGCCGCTGGAGGCCGAGGACCAGGGCCCGCAGTTCGGTGGTGGAGGCGAGGAGCACGGAGGCGGCGACGCCGAGGGTGCCCTTGGCGAGGACGTTCCAGGCGCCCCACAGGCCGGGGACGCTCAGCGACATCCCGAGGACCCGCGTCTGCTCGCCGGGGACGACGAAGGGCATGAGCAGCGCGAAGGCGACGAACGGGATCTCGATGAGGAGCCGGCGCAGCAGGAAGCCGGCCGGGACGCGGGCCCGCCCGGCGACGACGCCGAGCAGGACCGCGTACAGGGCGAAGGCCCAGACGGCCTCGCGGGGGGTCGAGACGACGACCACGACGAAGCCGAGGACGGCGGCGAGCTTGGTGTGCGGGGGCAGCTCGTGGACCGGCGACCGCGCGTGCCGGTAGAGCTTGTGGGCGTGCCCCGCTCCCACGTCAGGCCTCCTGGGCGGCGGTCTTGCGGCGGCGGACGACCCAGAAGGCACCGGTGCCGACGGCCAGGGTCGCGCCGACGCCGATGACGCCGGCGAGGCCGCCGGAGAGGCGGGGGGCCGTGATGCCCTTGACGCCGTAGTCGGCGAGCGGGGAGTCCGCGGCGGCGTGCGGCTCCTTCTTGGCGTCGATGCCCTTGTCGGCGGCGACCTTCTCCAGGCCGTCGGGGCTGGCGGAGGCGTAGAAGGAGACGAAGCCGGCGAGGACGAGGGCGGTGACCACGCCGCCGATCCACAGCTTCTTCGGGGAGACCGTCCCGGCGGGCGCCGCGGAAGGGCCGGGGCCGCGTCGACCAGCTCGCCGTCGACGCGGAGCTTGAGCGGCGCGGTCAGGCCGCGGGCGCCGTACACGAGGTCGGGGCGGACGGCGATCACGGCGCCGACGGTCAGCATGGTGATGACGGCCTCGCCGATGCCGATGAGGACGTGCACGCCGACCATGGCCGTGAGGACCTTGGAGACGGGGACGTCGGTGGTGCCGCCGATCGCGTAGATGCCCGTGAAGGCGGTGGCCGCGGCCGGTACGGAGACGAGCGCGGCGGCGAACGAGGCCACGGTCACCGAGCGGCGGGTGCGCGGCAGGAGGAGGACCAGGCCGCGGAAGACCGCGTAGGACACGACGACGGTGACGACGCCCATGACCGTGATGTTCACGCCGAGGGCGGTGAGGCCGCCGTCGGCGAAGAGGATGCCCTGCATGAGCAGGACGACGGCGATGCACAGGACGCCGGTCCAGGGCCCGACGAGGATCGCGGCGAGCGCCCCGCCGAGGAGGTGCCCGCTGGTCCCGGCGGCGACCGGGAAGTTCAGCATCTGGACGGCGAAGATGAAGGCCGCGACGAGACCGGCGAGGGCGCGGTCCGTTCGTTCAGCTCGCGGCGGGCCCCGCGCAGGCCGGCGGCGACGGCGCCGGCGGCGACGACACCGGCCGCGGCCGATATGGGGGCGTTGATGAATCCGTCAGGTACATGCACCTCGGAATGATAGAGCGCTCCTGCGAAGAGCTTGCAAGAGCGCATCGGTCACAGAACGGGGCACGCGGCCCGGCGCACACCGCCCCCGCCCCGCACGCGGCCCGGCGCACACCGCCCCCGCCCCCGCACGTGACCCCGCGCACACTCCCGCCGTCCGCGCATGTGACGCGCCCCCACAGGGAAGGAGTGGAACCATTAGTCGATAAGAGGACAAAACGTGAGGAGCCTCCGATGGCCGGCGCGCACGACCACACCGTCGACGACCACGCCAAGGGACGGATCATCAGCGACGCACCGCTCTCCCGCCCCGTACCGGTGTCCCTCCGTTACGATCCCGACCTCTCCCCCACGACGGTCCGCTTCGGCTTCCCCGGCGCCGTCGAGTGGTCCTTCCCGCGCGCCCTCCTGGAGACCGGCCTGCGCGCCCCGACCCGCCGCGGCGACATCGGGGTCTGGCCCTGCGGCCGCGTCCAGACGGTCGTCGAGCGCCACACGGACGACGGGGTCACGGTCGTCCAGTTCGACACCACGGCCCTGCTCCGCTTCCTGAAGCACACGTACGCCGCCAGTACGTCGATGACGACGCACTGACGGCGTACGGGGATCGGGCCGGGGTTCAGACCTTCACGAGGTCCGGCTTCGCGGCGCCGGCGCCGGGCTCACCCGTCGACTTCGCGAGGCTCTCGCCCTCCACGTCCACGTTGGGCAGGATCCGGTCGAGCCACTTCGGCAGCCACCAGGCCTTGTGGCCGAGGAGCGCCAGGACGGCCGGGACGATCGCCATGCGGACCACGAAGGCGTCGAAGAGGACCGCCGCCGCGAGGCCGAAGCCGATCATCTTGACCATCTGCTCGTCCATGCCGATGAAGCCGGAGAAGACCGCGATCATGATCACCGCGGCGGCGGTGACCACCCGGGCGCTGTGCCGGAAGCCGGTCACGATCGCCTCGCCGGGACGCTCTCCGTGGACGTACGCCTCGCGCATCCGGGTCACGAGGAAGACCTCGTAGTCCATCGCGAGGCCGAAGACGACGCCCACCATGAAGATCGGCATCATCGACATGATCGGGCCGGTCTGCTCGACCCCGAAGAGGCCGCCGAGCCAGCCCCACTGGAAGACCGCGACGACCGCGCCGAGGGCCGCGACCACCGAGAGCAGGAAGCCGAGGGCCGCCTTCAGCGGGACGAGGACCGAGCGGAAGACCAGGGTCAGGAGCACGAAGGCGAGGCCGACGACGAGCGCCAGGTACGGCACGAGCGCGTCGTTCATCTTCTGCGAGAAGTCGATGTTCATCGCGGTGGCGCCGGTGACCAGGACGTTGTCTCCGGTGGCCCCGCGGATGTCGTGGACCAGGTCCTCGGTCCGGGTCGAGGACGGCCGGTCCTTCGGGATGACGGTGATCATCGCGGCGTCGCCGGCCTTGTTCGGGGTCGCCGGGGTGACCGCCGCCCAGCCGTCGAGGCCCTTGATCGTGGAGACCGTCTTGTCGGCGGCGGCCTTGTCGCCGTCCACGACGACGAGCAGCGGGCCGTTGAAGCCGGGGCCGAAGCCGTCGGACAGCAGGTCGTACGCCCGGCGCTCGGAGGTGGCGGTCGACTTCACGCCGTCGTCCGGGAGGCCCATCTCCAGGGAGGCGGCGGGCACGGCGATCGCGCCGAGGCCGAGGACGCCGACGATCAGCACCATCAGCGGGCGGCGGATGACGAAGCGGGCCCAGCGGGTGCCGCCGTTGGGCTTGTCGCTGGTCTTGGCGGTGCCCTTGCGCACCTTGCGGCTGACGACCTTGTCGCCGGCGAAGCCGAGCAGGGCCGGGATGAGGGTGAGCGCGATGAGGACCGCGATCACGACCGTGCCGGCGGCGGCGAAGCCCATCTTCGTCAGCATCGGGATGTTGACGACGGCCAGGCCGACCAGGGCGATGACGACGGTGAGTCCGGCGAAGACGACGGCGGAGCCGGCCGTGCCGACCGCGCGCCCGGCGGCGTCCTCCTTCGTGCGGCCCTCGGCGAGCTCCGCGCGGTAGCGGGAGACGATGAAGAGGGCGTAGTCGATGCCGACGGCGAGGCCGATCATCGACGCGAGCGTGGAGGTGGTGGTGCCGAGGTCCAGGACGTTCGCGAGCGCGGTGATCGTCGAGACCCCGATGCCGACGCCGATGACCGCGGTGAGCAGCGGGAGCCCGGCCGCGACGAGCGAGCCGAAGGTGATGACGAGGACGATGCCCGCGAGGACGATGCCGATGGCCTCGCTCGCGCCCTGCTCGGGCATGGTCTGCAGGGCGTCGCCGCCGACCTCGACGGTCAGGCCCTTGCCCTGGGCGTTCTGGCCGGCCTGCTTGAGCGCGTCGCGCGTCTCGTCGGTCAGCTCCATGGCGTTGACCTTGTAGGAGACCGAGACGTAGGCGGTGGAGCCGTTCTGCGAGACGGCGTGCGCGGCGTACGGGTCGACGACCTGGACGATCTGGTCCGAGCCGGCCTTGAGCGCGGAGACGGTCTCCTCGACGACGGCCTTGTGCGCCGGGTCGGTCACCTTCTGGCCCTCGGGGGCCTTGAAGACGACGCGGGCGGTGGCCCCGTCGGCTCCGGCGCCGGGGAAGCGCTCTTCGAGCAGGTCGAAGGCGCGCTGGGCCTCGGTGCCGGGGATCGAGAAGGAGCTGGAGGTGGCGGTGGGCGCGGTGGCGGCGCCGACGCCGGCGACCGCGAGGAGCGCCACCCAGAGGAGGGCGACGAGCCGTCGGCGCCGGAAGGCGGCGCGGCCCAGCTTGTAGAGGAACGTGGCCACGGGGGCGTACTCCCATTGTGGGGCGGGACAGGACATGGGGAGCCGGCCCGACGGCGTGAGCGGTTCGTCGTCAGGTGGAGAGGTGGTGCTTCGGGTGGATCAGACGCCGAGTGAGGGGAGCACCACGGCGTCGAAGTAGGCGCTGAGGAAGGCGCGGTCGACCGGCTGGTCGTCGATCAGCGGGCGGGCGATGAACGCACCGATCAGCATGTGCGGGACGAGCTTGAGCGCCGGGTTCCCGGCGTCGATCTCGCCCCTGCGGACCGCTCGGCCCAGCACCTCGTCGAGGCCGTTCATCTCGGGTTCGATGAGCAGCTCGCGCAGGGCCCGGTGCAGTGCGGGGTTGGTGTGGACGGCATGGGCGAGGCCCCGCATCAGCGCGGCGTCCTTGTCCATCTGGCAGTCGTCGGTGTGGGCGAGCATCTCCTGGATGTCGCCCCGCAGCGAGCCGGTGTCGATCTGGGTGATGTCGACCGGCTTGTTCGAGCGCAGCGCCCGGGCGACCAGTTCCGGCTTGCTCCCCCACTGGCGGTAGAGGGTGGCCTTGCTGGAGCGGGTGCGGGCGGCGACGGCGTCCATGGTGAGGGCGTCGTAGCCGACCTCGCGGAGGAGTTCGAGCACGGCCGCGTACAGCTCGGACTCCCGCTCGGGAGTGAGTCTGCTGCGTGCCATGGCCGGTCTCCGATCCGAACGAAACGGTTTCGTACAGTACGAAGATACCCCCGCCGCCAGCGAAACGAAACCGTTTCGTACGTGTCCTGGCCCACATCGTGCGCGCGTTCACAAGGACGCCCGCATACACGTACGAGTTGCCTCACCCCCTCCGCGCGGAAAGCATGAACGGGTGAGTGACGACGCCGCGTATCTCCGTTTCCCGCACCTCCACGACGACCTGCTGTGCTTCGCCGCCGAGGACGACCTGTGGATCGCCCCGCTCGTCCCCGAGGGCCACCGCCCCGGCCGGGCCTGGCGCCTCACCGTCGACCGGACCCGGGTCGGCCACCCGCGCTTCTCGCCGGACGGACGGCACATCGCGTACACGAACTGGCGCAGCCTCGACCCCGAGATCCACCTCGTCCCCATCGACGGCGGCCCCGCCCGGCGGCTCACCCACTGGGGCTCCACCGACACCCGGGTCTGCGGCTGGACGCCCCCCGACAAGGACGGCCGCTCCGACATCCTCGCCGTCTCCTCGCACGGGCAGCCCTTCTCGTACTACTCCTGGGCCTACACCGTCCCCACCGACGGCTCCCCCGGCCTCCGGCTGCCCTGGGGCCCGGTCTCCGACATCGCCGTCACGGACGACCCCGCGATCACCGGGAACGACGGCGAACGCCGCAGCCTCCTCCTCACCGGCAAGCCCCCGCACGAACCGGCCGCCTGGAAGCGCTACCTGGGCGGCGCCACCGGCCGCCTCTGGCTCCACGGCGAACGGCTCCTGCCCGGCCTCGGCGGCCACCTCGACGCCCCCATGACCGTCGGCGGCCGCATCGCCTTCCTCTCCGACCACGAGGGCGTCGGCAACCTCTACTCCTGCCTGCCCGACGGCACCGACCTGCGCCGCCACACCGACCACGACGAGTTCTACGCCCGGCACGCCTCCAGCGACGGCCGCCGCGTCGTCTACCAGTGCGCCGGCGACCTGTGGACCGTCGACGCCCTCACCCCCGACTCCCGCCCTCGCAAGCTCGAAGTGCGGCTCGGCGGGCAGCGCGTCGGCCGCCGCCCCTACCAGGTGCCCGCCGCCCACCACGTCGACGCGGTCTCCGTCGACGAGACCGGCCGGGCCTCCGCCGTCTCCGTGCGCGGCAGCCTGTACTGGCTGACGCACCGCGACGGCCCCGCCCGCACGATCACCGACACCCCCGGCGTCCGGGTCCGGCTCCCCGAGATGCTCGGCAGCGGCGGCCAGGTCGCGTACGTCACCGACGCCGAGGGCGAGGACGCCGTCGAGGTCGCCTACCTGCCGCGCGCCAGCGGCGACCGCCCGCCCTGCAGGCTCGCCTCCGGCGGCCTCGGCCGGGTCGAGGAGATGGTCGCCGACCCGGACGGCGAGCGGCTCGCGATCGCCTCCCACGACGGCCGGCTGCTCCTCCTCACCGCGTCCGAAGAGGCGGCTGCCGCCGCGGGCACCGAGGACTCCAACGGCGAGGTCACCGAGCTGATCCGCTCCGTCAACGGGCCCGTCCGCGACCTCGCCTTCTCCCCCGACGGCGACTGGCTCACCTGGTCCCACCCGGGCATCGGCCGCTCCCTGCGCTCCATCAAGATGGCCCGGATCTCCGGACCCGGCGCCCGCACCGTCGTCGACGTCACCAACGGCCGCTTCGAGGACGAGAACCCCGTCTTCACCCGGGACGGCCGCTACCTCGCCTTCCTCTCCTGGCGCGGCTTCGACCCCGTGTACGACGTGCACACCGGCGACCTGTCCTTCCCGCTCGGCTGCCGCCCCTACCTCGTCCCGCTCTCCTCCGCCACGCCCTCCCCCTTCGCGCTGCTCCCCGACGGGCGCCCGGCGGCCGGCGGGCTCGACCCCGCCGACGACGACACCGAGAACGCCGACGGCACCGTCACCGTCGAGATCGAGGGGCTCCCCGACCGGGTCACGCCCTTCCCGGTCGCCGCCTCCAAGTACTCGGCGCTGCACCCGGTCAGCGGCGGCGGCCTCGTCTGGCTGCGCTGGCCCATCTCGGGCGCGCTCGGCGAGACCTTCGCCAACCCGGCCGACACCTCGGGCAAGCCGACCCTGGAGCACTTCTCCATCACCAAGGCCCGCAAGAGCGAACTGGCCAAGGACCTCGACTGGTTCGCGGTCAGCGGCGACGGCACCCGGCTCGTCGTCGCCGAGGACGGCGAACTGCGGGCCGTGCCCGCCACCGAGTCCGGCGACGGCGACTCCACCGTCTACCTGGACCTGCGGCGCATCCTCCACGAGATCGACCCCGGTGCCGAGTGGCGGCAGGCCTTCGACGAGGCCGGGCGGATCGTCCGCGCCTACTTCTGGGAGCCCGGCATGGGCGGGGTCGACTGGACTGCCGTCCTCGACCAGTACCGGCCGCTCGTCGAACGGGTCGCGTCCCCCGACGAGTTCGCCGACCTGCTCCGCGAGGTGATGGGCGAGCTCGGCACCTCCCACGCGTACGTCACGCCCGCCCGCCGCAACGAGGGACCGCCGCACTACCAGCGGCCGATGGGCCTGCTCGGCGCCAACCTCGTGCCCCGGGAAGCCGGTTGGACCGTCAAGCGGATCCTCCCCGGCGAGTCCTCCGACTCCAAGGCCCGCTCCCCGCTCGCCGGCACCGGCATCCGCGAGGGCGCCGTCCTCACCCACGTCGACGGCCGCCCCGTGGACCCCGTCGCCGGCCCCTACCCGCTGCTCTCCGGCACCGGCGGCACCACCGTCGAGCTCACCTTCACCCCCGCCGAGGGCGAGGGCCGCGCCCGCCGCGTCGCCGTCGTCCCCCTCGTCGACGACCGCCCCCTGCGCTACCAGGACTGGGTCGCCAAACGCCGGGCCGTGGTCCGGGAGATCAGCGGCGGCCGCTGCGGCTACCTCCACATCCCCGACATGGGCGGCTCCGGCTGGGCCCAGTTCAACCGCGACCTGCGCATGGAGGTCTCCCGCCCGGCCCTCATCGTCGACGTCCGGGGCAACGCCGGCGGCAACATCAGCGAGCTCGTCATAGAGAAGCTCACCCGCACGATCCTCGGCTGGGACCTCACGAGGAACGCCCAGCCCGTGTCGTACGCCTCCAACGCCCCGCGCGGCCCCGTCGTCGCCCTCGCCGACGAGGCCACCTCCTCCGACGGCGACATGATCACCGCCGCGTTCAAGCTCCTCGGCCTCGGCCCGGTCGTCGGACAGCGCACCTGGGGCGGGGTCGTCGGCATGACCGGCCGCCACCGCCTCGGCGACGGCACCCAGATCACCGTCCCGATGAACGCCGCCTGGTTCCCCGAGTACGGCTGGTCCCTGGAGAACCACGGCGTCGAACCCGACCTCGCGGTCCTGCGCACCCCCTCGACTGGGCCGAGGGCCGCCACGCCCAGCTCGACGACGCCGTGAACGTCGCCCTCGCCCTCCTCGACGAGACCCCCGCCGCCAGCCCCCCGGGCTACGACTCCCTCCCGGACCGCTCCCGCCCGAAACTGCCCCCGCGACCGTCCTAGACGCTCGTCAGGTCCAGCTCGTACGCGGTGGCCGGCTCCCCGTCGTCGAGCGTCACGCCGCCCACGGCCCCGAACCCGGCGCGGGCGAGCACGGCGCTCGACGCGTCGTTGCCGACGGACACGACGGCGGTCAGCCGGCTGAGCCCGTACTCCTCCACGGCCAGCCGGCACACCTCCCGCACCCCCGCGTCGCGAGCCCCCGCCCGGTCGCCTTCTCGGCCAGCCGGTAGCCGAGCTCGGCGGTGCCCGCCGCCGCGTCCACGTCGACGAGGTTGATCCGCCCGAGGACCTCCCCGCCCTCGGCGACCAGCACGTGGAAGTGGAGCTCGCCCGCCTCCTGCGCCTCGACCAGCTCCCGGTGCCGGGCGTCGAACTCCGCGAAGTAGGCGTCCCCCCGGTCGGGCACGCGCGCGGCGAAATACTCCCGGTTCTCCCGCTCGAAGGCGAGCAGGGCGGGTGCGTGGTCGGGTCGGATGCGCTCAAGTACGGCCATGCCGCTCACCGTACGAAAATCGGCCGCCGGGGACGTACAACTTTTCAGGCGGTCGCACGTCTGACCGAGTGTGGCGCGCAGTGCGCCCGCGCTCTGGGAGGAGACGACCGTGCCCACGCCCGCTCGAACCACCGGCGCCTCGTCGCCGCCGTCACCACCGTTCTCGCGGTGACCCTCGGTGCGGGCGCACTGACCGTGCCCGCGACCGCCGCCCCGTCGGTCCCGGCGGCCGTCACGGCGGAGACCGCGACGGCCCCGTTCGCCTTCCCAAGGACGCCGGCCTGGTCGGCGCCGGGGTGAAGGGCTTCTCACCGCGGTCCGGGGCAGCGGCACGACGCGCTTCGCCTGGTACGGGCAGGACACCGGGACCGGCTACGGCGCCCGCACCTCCCTCAACTCGACGCGGACCAACGACTACCTGGTCTTCGAGGGGCACTACCAGGTCACGGTCCGGGACCTGACGACCATGTCGGTCCTCGACGTCCCCCTCGACCCGCTGACCGGCTCCCCCGAGTACGCCGGCTCCGCCGCCGACGCCGTGTTCACCACCGTCGGCCCGGACCTGCGCAAGCACACCAGGGCGGGCGGCACCGTGCCCGTCGCCGGTCTGCCGGACGGGGCGACCGCGGTCGAGGTCTCGCCCGGCACCCCCGACGACGCCCTGATCCGGTTCACCGTGGACGGCGTGAAGAAGTGGGGCCTGCTGAACCTCGCCACCGACACGGTCGGCGGGATCCACGAGCTCCCGGCGGGCGCCACGATCGGCGCCGTCTCCGCGACGCACGTCGCGTACACCGTCGGCACCGGCGTCCGCGGCGAGATCCCCGCGCTCTTCCTCCTGGACCGCGCCACGGACACCGTCCAGGAGATCCCGGTCGTGGACGCGCCCGGCACCCTCCGGGTCGACCTCGTCGGCGGCTGGGTGGTCTACGGCGACCCGGCCTCCTCCATCGCCGAGGCCCCGAACCCGCTGTTCGCCCTCACCGCGTACAACCCGGCCACCCGGGAGACGGTGAAGCTCCTCGACCACCTGGACTCGGCCGCCGCGGCCGGCGACGGCAGCCTGCACGTGCGGGGCGGCAGCCTGGACCGGGGCGAGGGCATGTACAAGATCACGGCGGTCGGGGACGAGACCCCGGTCGTCACCCTGGAGGCGACCACCGGCGAGCCCACCGAGCTGCGGGTCACGGGCGACGACGTCCCCGCCCTGGTCGACCTCGACCGGAACGGCGGCAAGGCGAAGTTCACCTGGGACCTGTCCCGGCCGAACGCCGAGGTCAACCTGACCCTGCGGCACACCCGGACCGGTGAGACCGAGATGTTCAACGACTACACGCTGGGCCGGCGGACCACGGCCTTCACGTGGCAGGGCGAGTACAACGGCGCCTACACCTGGGAGCTGACCGCCCGTCCGCTCAACGGCATCGGCCCGACCGCGAAGGCGACCGGCTCGTTCACCGTGACCCGCACGCCCAAGCCGCACGACTTCGACGACAACGGCGCCCCCGACGTCCTCCTCCGCGACGGAGCCGGACGCCTGTGGCGGGCCGACACCTCCTACGGCACCAGGCTCCAGGCCGACCCGCACGCGCAGATCGGCACCGGCTGGCAGATCTACGACCGGATCGAGGCCACCGGCGACCTCGCGGGCTCGACCGTCGGCGACCTCGTCGCCCGGGACGCGGCCGGAGTGCTGTGGCTGTACCAGGGCGACGGACGCGGCCGCCTCGGCACCCGGACGAAGATCGGCGGCGGCTGGCAGACCTACACCGAGCTCGCGGGCGGCTCCGACCTCACCGGCGACGGCCGCGCGGACCTCGTCGCCACCGACAAGGCGGGCGACCTCTACCTCTACAAGGGCACGGGGAACGCCGCCGCACCCTTCGCGGCCCGCAAGAAGATCGGCACCGGCTGGGGCATCTACAACCAGCTGACCGCCACCGGGAACATCGCCGGAGGCCCCGCCGGAGACCTGCTCGCCCGCGACAAGGCCGGTGTCCTCTGGCTCTACCTCGGCAAGGGCGACGGCACCTTCGCCGCCCGCACCAAGGTCGGCGCCGGGTGGAACGCGTACGGCCAGATCGTCGGCGTCGGCGACGCCGACCGGGACGGCCGCCCCGACGTGATCGGCTTCGGCGCGACGGGCCAGTACCTCTACCGCGGCACCGGCGACTGGCGCGCGCCCCTGCTCCCCGCAGTCCGCGAGCCTGACCTTCGGCGGAGGCCCGTACAACAGCGTCGTCTGACTCTTCCGTGTCGTCCGACCCTTCCATGCCGTCCGGCTCTTCCGTACGGACGCGCGAAGGCGCACCCGGGGCCCCGGGTGCGCCTTCCCATGAACGGACCGAGGACGGACCGACGTCAGGCGTCGTAGTCCTGGTCCATGCGGTCCTGGGCCTCCTGCTGGGCCCGGCGGGTCTCGTCGTCGGCACGGTCGCGGCCCTGGGAGGCACGCTCGGACGCCTCGTCCTTCGCCTTGCCCATGGCCTGCTTGGCCTTGTCGGCGGCCTGCTTCGCCTTGTCCTTGAACTGGTCCTGCATACCCATGGAAGTTCACTCCTAGACGGGTGTGGGAGGGCCGGGGGGCGAGGTGCCCCACGGGCCTCGACCAGCCTTGCACGAGCGAACATTCCACGCATGTCGATCGATTACGGTCGGCTACCGCGGGCGGATCCTCCGCGCGCGCCTGCTCGTCCGCCGCCCCGCCCGCGCCCACGAGGCCCTTGGAGACCGCGCCGAGGCGGGGCTCGAAGCGCCGCATCTCGCGCTGACCGACCGTGGCGATCATGCCGGGCAGGTAGCCGCGGACCGACTGCATCCCGCGCAGCCACCACTGCGCGTAGACGTGGGCCGAGCGCCGCTCGATGCCCGCGACGATCCGGTCGACGGCCGGGCCGAGGGGGTACGTGCGGTTCGCGGGCCACGGCAGCCGCTGCCGGAGCTCCTTCATCACGTCGTCCTGGTCCGCGCCCCGCACCATGTCCGTGTCGGTCCAGGACAGATAGCCGACGCCGACCTTCACGCCCTTGTACGCGACCTCGGCGCGCAGGCTGTGCGCGAAGGCCTCGACGCCCGACTTGGAGGCGCAGTACGCCGTCATCATCGGGGCCGGGGTGAGGGCGGCGAGGGAGGCGATCTGGAGGAAGTACCCCCGGGACTCCATGAGGACCGGGAGGAACGCCCGGCCCGTCACCGCGCCGCCGATCAGGTTGACCTCGATGACCCGCCGCCAGGCGGCCGGGTCGGAGTCGACGAAGGGGCCGCCCGCGGCGACACCGGCGTTGGCGACGACGATGTCGACCTTCCCGAACCGTTCCTTCACCTCGGCCGCGACCCGGGCCATCGCCTCGTGGTCGGTGACGTCCGCGTGCCACCAGTCGGCCTCGGTGTGCAGCCGCCCGGCGACCTCCTTGAGCTGCTCGGGCTCCAGGCCGACCAGCGCGATCTTCGCGCCGCGCGCGGACAGCTTGCGGGCGAGGAGTTCGCCGACGCCGCGCGCACCTCCGGTGACGACCGCGACCTGTCCTTCCAGGCTCACCCTGCTCATGCCCCTGCCTCCTCGTTCTCCTTCACGCCCAGGTACGTGAGGGTCAGTTCGCGGATCTGCGCGGTGACGGCCTCCGGGGCCTCCACCGGTGTCATGTGGCCCATGCCGGCCAGCTGGACGAGGCCCGTGCAGTGCGGCAGTTCCTCCACCATCGCACGGGAGTGGACGGCCGGGGTGAGCCGGTCGGCGGTGCCGACGAGCACGGCCACCGGCAGCCTGAGCTCCTCAGCCCGGCCCCGAGGTCGAGTCCGGCCAGCACCCGCGACCAGCCGTGGCGGGCGCCGCGCGGGCAGGCGTGCACGATCCGGGCGCAGGCCTCGACCCGCTCGGGCGCCGAACCCGGGCCCATCGTGGCGTACTTGAGGATCTTCTTGAGAGGGCGGTGACCGGGCCGAGCGGCGCCTTCGCGCCGAGGACGGCCTTGGTCAGCCGGGTGCGCAGGCCGCCGGGCCGGAGCGGTACGACGGTGGCCTCGGCGGTCAGCCGGGAGGGCCCCGTGGAGCAGAGCAGGACGGCGGCGGCGTGCTGCCGGAAGCCAGGCCGCCCGGCGGCGGCCATCATCGTCATGCCGCCCATGGAGTGGCCGGCCAGGACGGCCCGCTCGCCGGGGCCGAGGGTGGCCGCGAGCACCGCCTCCAGGTCGTCGGCGAGCGCCGTCGTGGAGTAGCCGGTGCTGCCGGTGGCGGCGGGCGCCGGGGACCGGCCGTGGCCGCGCTGGTCGTAGGCGATGACCCGGTGGTCGGCGGCGAGGGCCCGTATCTGCTCGGCCCAGAAGGCGATGGAGCAGGTCCAGCCGTGGGAGAGGACGACGGCGGGCGCGTCCTCGGGGCCGTACACCTCGACGTGGATCGGGGTGCCGTCGGCGGAGACGGCGGTGAGGGAGCGGGGTGCGGGAAGGCTCTGGAGCGTCACTTCGCGGTCTCCTTCTTCCGGGTCGTGCGGGCGGGCTCGGGGGTCCGCGCGGGCTTGGGCGCGCGGATCACCTCGTACTCGGAGAGGTCGACCTGCCGGGTCTCGCGCCGGAACTCGGCCGTGGTGCCGGGCCACAGGGTGGTGTTGCGGCCGTCGGCGTCGAGGTACCAGCTGTTGCAGCCGCCGGACTTCCACACGGTCCGCTCCATCCGGGACTGGACCTTGCGGTTCCAGGCGCCGACGGCGGAGGGGCGGACGGCGAGGGCGGCGCGGCCGCCGAGGACCCTCAGCTGGCGGAGGTAGTCGGCCATGTAGTTCAGCTGGGACTCGATCATGAGGATCATGGAGGAGTTCCCGAGGCCGGTGTTCGGCCCGATGATCATCATGAAGTTGGGGAAGCCGCCCGCGGTGGCCCCGCGCAGCACCTTCACCCCGTCCTTCCAGGAGTCGGCGAGGGTGTGCCCCTCGGCGCCGACGACGCGCGAGGCGATCGGGATGTCGGTGACGTGGAAGCCGGTGCCGAAGACGATCGCGTCGACCTCGGTCTCGGTGCCGTCGGCGGCGACCACGGTCGAGCCGCGGACCTCGCGGAGCCCGGAGGCGACGACGTCGACGTTGGGCTGGGCGAGCGCCGGGTAGTACGTGTTGGAGAGCAGGATCCGCTTGCAGCCGATGCGGTACGAGGGCGTCAGCTTGGCCCGCAGCGCCGGGTCCTTGATGGAGCGCGCGATGTTCGCCCTGGCGAGCTTCTCGACCAGGCCCAGTTCGTCGGGGTGCTTGGTGAAGGCGCCGACCTGGAGCTCCCGGATGCCCCAGAGGATGCCGCGGCGCAGGGTCGCGGTGACGGGCAGCGCCCGGTGCAGCCGGCGCTCGACGCCGGTGATGGCCCGGTCCATGCGGGGCATGACCCACGGGGGCGTCCGCTGGAAGAGGGTGAGCCTGCCGACCTCGCGCTGGATCTCGGGCACGATCTGGATGGCGGAGGCGCCGGTGCCGACCATGGCGACGCGCTTGCCGCGCAGCTCGTAGTCGTGGTCCCACCGCGCCGAGTGGAAGACCTTGCCGGGGAAGTCGGCGAGGCCCGGGATGTCGGGGATCTTCGGGTCGGAGAGCGGCCCGGCGGCGGCGATGAGGATCTCGGCGCTGAAGGTGCCGCCGCTGGTCTCGATCTCCCAGCGGAGCGCCTCCGCGTCCCACTCGGCCCGCAGCATCTCGCGGTTGAGGCGCAGGTGCGGGCGGATCCCGAAGGTGTCGGTGACGTGCTCCAGGTAGGCCCGGATGTGGCGCTGGCCGGAGAAGGTCCGGGGCCAGTCCGGGTTGGGCGCGAAGGAGAAGGAGTAGAGGTGCGAGGGGACGTCGCAGGCGCAGCCGGGGTAGCTGTTGTCGCGCCAGGCGCCGCCCACGGAGCCGGCCCGTTCCAGGACGACGAAGTCGGTGATCCCCTCGCGGCGCAGCCGGACGGCGGCCCCGATGCCGCCGAATCCCGACCCGATCACCGCCACCCGTACGTGCTCGTGCTTCGCCATGCCGCCTCCCACGCGCCCGGCCCATTGCGCCAGCAATCACTGGCACAGTCGGACTGTAGAGCAGCTCCATACCGAGCGGTAGGGGTACGACGAGGGAAAGTTACCGGCGGTACAACATAGGCTGGCGGGCGTGGCAGACGGATCGCGCCCCGAGGCGGGCGCACAGGACGGCGTACGCGGGCCCCGCGAGTACCGCATGGAGGAACTGGCCTCGGCCGCCGGCATCACCGTGCGCACCCTGCGCTTCTACCGCGAGCGCGGTCTGATCCCGCCACCCCGGCGCGAGGGCCGCATCGCCTGGTACGACGACAACCACCTGGCCCGGCTGCGCACGATCGCCGCGCTCCTGGAGCGCGGCCACACCCTCAACGGCATCGCCGACCTCACGGCCGCCTTCGAGAGCGGCCGGGGCGTCCGCGAGGTCCTCGCCCTCCCCGCCCCCTCCGAGGAGGAGCCGGTCCGCCTCACCCCGAGGAGCTGGCCGACCACTTCGCCGGCGAGGTCACCGCCGAGAACCTCGCCGCCGCCCTCGACCTCGGCTACCTCGTCACCGACGGCGAGGAGATCGTCCACATCAGCCGCCGGCTGCTCGACGTCTCCGCCGCCCTGGTCCGCGAGGGCGTCCCGCTCGCCGAGGTCCTCAAGGCGGGCGCCCGCGTCCGCGAGCACGCCGACGCCCTCGCCGAGCTCTTCACCGACCTCCTGCGCGCCCACGCGGACGGCGACGACCTCTGGCGGCTGCGCCCGCTCGCCAAGAGCGTGGTGGAGGCGGAGCTGTCACTGGCCCTCGACCGACGCCTCGGCGAGACCCCCGACAGCCCCAGGCCCTAGGCCTCAGGGGTCGCCCTAGACCTCGTAGACGACGGTCACGGGCGCGTGGTCGCTCCACCGCTCCCCGTGGGTCGCGGCCCGCTCGACGTAGGCCTTCACGGCCTTCCCGGCGAGTCCGGGCGTGGCCATCTGGTAGTCGATCCGCCAGCCGCTGTCGTTGTCGAAGGCGCGCCCCCGGTAGGACCACCAGGAGTAGGGCCCCTCCTGCTCGGGGTGCAGCTCCCGCACGACGTCCACGTACCCGCCGTCGCCCCCGTCGAGGACCTTCCCGAGCCACTCCCGCTCCTCGGGCAGGAACCCGGCGTTCTTCTTGTTCGACTTCCAGTTCTTGAGGTCGGCCTCGCGGTGGGCGATGTTCCAGTCGCCGCAGACGACGACCTCGCGGCCCTCGGCGGCGGCCCGGACCCTGAGCTCCTTGAGGTACGGCAGGAACTCGTCCATGAACCGGTACTTCTCGTCCTGGCGCTCGGTCCCGACCTCGCCGGAGGGCAGATAGAGGCTGGCGACGGTCACGCCGGGCAGGTCGGCCTCCACGTACCGGCCGCTGGAGTCGAACTCGGCGGACCCGAAGCCGATCCGCACGGCGTCGGGCTCGCGCCGCGTGTAGAGCGACACACCGGCGCGCCCCTTGGCGGCGGCGGGGGCGTGGACGGTGAACCAGCCCTCGGGCCCGCGCACCTCCTCGGGCAGCTGCGCCTCCTCGGCGCGGACCTCCTGGAGGCAGACGGCATCGGCGGAGGTGCCGGCCAGCCACTCGACGAAGCCCTTCTTGGCGGCGGCGCGGAGACCATTGACATTCACGGACGTCACAGTGAGCATCCCGGGAGAATACCGACACCCGGCATCCGCATACATGTACGATCCACCGCATGAACATTCAGCCCACGCCTTACGACCACCCCGACGCCGTCAAACTCAACGACGCCGTCCAGGCGGAGTACGCCGTCCGCTACGACGGCGAGGGCGACGAGACACCGCTGGATCCCGGAATGTTCGTCCCGCCCCACGGCCTCTACCTCCTCGCGTACGACGCCGAGGGCCGCCCCGTCGCCACCGGCGGCTGGCGCACCCAGGACGCCAACGACGAGGGCTACTCCGACGGCGACGCCGAGCTCAAGCGCATGTACGTCGTCCCCGAGGCCCGCGGCCTCGGCCTCGCCCGCCGCATCCTCGCCGCCCTCGAATCCGACGCCCGCGCCGCCGGCCGCACCCGCATGGTCCTCGAAACCGGCACCGCCCAACCCGAGGCCATAGCCCTCTACACCTCCAGCGGCTACGCCCCTGCCCCAAGTTCGGCCACTACCGCGACTACCCCAACAGCCGCTGCTTCGCGAAGCCCCTGACCTGACACCCCCGCTGACCCGCGCTCAAGTGGCGCGGGTCACACCCCGTACACCACTTCCCCACCCCGCCCCGGAAAGCAAGATCCCGCCCGATCTTCCGATCGGACGGGATCTCCGTGTCTGTGGACCTGTGGGATTTGAACCCCAGACCCCTCGATGCGAACGAGGTGCGCTACCAGACTGCGCCACAGGCCCTTGCGACGTGTGAAACATTAGCACCCCGATCGGGAAGAACAAAATCCGCTCCTCCGCAGGTCAGCCGGGGACCGTCGCGGGCCCCCGGCCGGGGTCATTCGTTGGCCGCCCGGGGCCGGTCGTCGTCGGCGTACTGGTCGAAGAGGGGGTGCGGCCGTGGTCGCGGGTGCGGCGGGGTGGGGTGGTGCGCTGGCGGGGGCCGGGGAGGGGTGGGGGTGGGGTCGGCCGCGGTGGAGGAGCGGGCGGCGCTCCAGGTCTCGGGGTCCGTGATGTCGATGCCGTTGGTGGCGCGCGGGGCGACCGGGGCGGTGACGTAGGTGGGGAGGGGCACGGGGACCGGGTCCCAGCTGTCGCCGAGGACCGGGCCGCGCTCGCGCTGCTGGTCCACCCACTCCGCGTGGTCGGTCTGCTCGACCAGGGCGCGCCGGTCCGCCTCCTGGGGCGTGACCGCGGGGCCTGGTCGGCCTCCGGCTCCGGCGTCGGGGCCGGGCGGCGGCTCTCGCGCAGCCGGGCGGCGGCGGCTTCGGCGCGGCGGCGGTCCATCACGTACACGAAGCGGCGCCGCTCCTGGATCCGCAGGTGCACGATGTACGCGCTGAGGAGCAGGGCGGGGACCGCCGGGGCCCACAGGAAGGCGACGCCGCCGACGGCCGCGACGACCGCCCCGAGGGTGAAGGCGGCGAAGAGGAGCGTGGTGACCCGGCGGCGGCGCGCGAGGACCTTGCCCCGGCGGGCGCGCTCGGCGGCGCCCGGGGCGGGCCGGGCCGGCGCGGGTTCGGCGCCGGTTCCGGAGCGGGTTCCGGGAGCTCCAGGCGCGCTTCCGTCCTGGCGCGGGCGCGAGAAGGCCCGGACGTCGACCGAGCTCAGATGCTCGGTCTCCGCGTCCGGGTCCACGTCGGGCGTCGGTCCCTCCGCCGCAAGGTCCCGCTGCTTGAGCTCCTTGGCGTACCGGCGCTCCATGCCCGCCCGTCCGGAAAGCAGCCGGATGGCGGTGCTGAAGCGTTCCGTCGGACGGGCTTCGTTCAGCTCGTCCTGCCTGCGGAGCCACATCGGCACCAAGTAGGCGGCCCAGGCCCCGACGATGACTGCGTAGATGAGGCCGCTGCTGCTCACGCCTCACACGGTAGAGGGGTTCTGTAACACGCATCGGCCAATTGGCCCGGTGTGTCGCACGATCTGGCTGATATCACTGAACTTTTTTGTGATTGTTCAGATCGATTGACTCCAACTGGCGATTAAATTCGAACACTTATTGCATTCTCGCGTGGTGCCAGCGCCTCAGCAGTCCCTCCGGCACCTCCTCCGCCGTCAGCGCGAACACCAGATGGTCCCGCCACGCGCCGTCGATGTGCAGATAGCGCGGCCGCAGCCCCTCCTCGCGGAATCCGAGCTTTTCCACCACCCGGCGCGAAGGCCCGTTCTCCGGGCGGATGCACACCTCCATGCGGTGCAGCCCCACACCGCGGAAGCAGTGGTCGACGGCGAGCGCGACCGCCGTCGGCATCACCCCGCGCCCGGCCACCTCGCTGTCCACCCAGTACCCCACGTGCCCCGAGCACATCGAGCCCCAGGTGATCCCGGCCACCGTCAACTGGCCGACGAGCCGCCCCCGGTACTCGATCACGAACGGCAGCATCCGGCCGGCGTTCGCCTCCGACCGCAGATGGCGCACCATCTGACGGTACGTCGGCCGCTGCGCCGCCGGACCGCCCGGGGCGGCGGCGGAACCGTCGCCTCCCAGGGCCGCAGCCACTCGCGGTTGCGCCGGTTCACCTCGCGCCAGGCCGCCTGGTCGCGCATCCTTATCGGTCGGAGCAGGACGTCGCCGTCGACGAGCACCACCGGCCAGGACGGGATCACGACGCTCTCGGGTGGTCGCCGCCGCGGATCTGGTCGACGGCGTGCCGGAGGAGCGGCTCCAGGACGGCCAGACCGTCCCGCACCCCGCCGGGGGACCCCGGCAGGTTCACGATCAGCGTGGCGCCCGCGACCCCGGCCAGACCGCGCGAGAGCGCCGCCGTGGGGACCTTCTCCCGGCCGTACGCGCGGATCGCCTCCGGGATGCCCGGGATCTCGCGGTCGAGGACCCTGCGGGTGACCTCGGGCGTCTCGTCGGTGGGCGAGACGCCCGTGCCGCCGGTGGTGACGATCACGTCGTACCCGGCGGCGACCCCGGCGCGCAGGGCCGCCTCCACCGGCGCCCCGTCCGGGACGACCCGCGGGCCGTCCACGGCGAAGCGCATCCGGGTCAGGCCCTCGGCGATCAGCGGACCGCCCTTGTCCTCGTACACCCCGGCCGAGGCCCGGTTGGAGGCGGTGACGACGAGCGCGCGGTAGGCCTCGGCCGGGACCTCGCCGGGCCCGCCGGACGGCTCCCCGTGCTCGTGGACCCCCGCCACCCGGCCCGCGCGCGTCACGCCTCGGCCCTCGTCCAGTGACCCGACTTGCCGCCCGTCTTCTCCTCCACCCGCACGTCGGAGATGACCGCGCCCTTGTCGACCGCCTTGATCATGTCGACGACCGTCAGGGCCGCGACCGAAACCGCCGTGAGGGCCTCCATCTCGACGCCCGTGCGGTCCGTGGTCTTCACCGTCGCCAGGATCTCCACGGCCTCGTCCGTGACCGCCAGGTCCAGCGTGACGCCCGAGACGGCCAGCGGGTGGCAGAGCGGGATGAGGTCGGGGGTCTTCTTGGCGCCCATGATCCCGGCGATGCGGGCGGTGGCCAGCGCGTCGCCCTTCGGGACGCCCTCGCCGCGCAGCAGCTCGATCACGCGCGGCGAGACGAGGACCCGCCCGCTGGCGCGGGCGGTGCGGGACGTGACGTCCTTCGCCGATACGTCGACCATGCGGGCCGCGCCCGCCTCGTCGATGTGGGTGAGACCTTGCTGCGTGCTCATGGCCGTGACACTCCCGGTCGCTGTGTGAAGGACGACACCGTACCCCCAGCGTCGCCCCCTCAGCCGAGGAGGACCACTTCCAGCTCGCTGCCCGGCTCCACGCTCTCCACGTCCTCCGGGACCACGAGCAGGCAGTCCGCGTGCGCGAGGGCCGCGATCAGGTGGGATCCGGCACCGCCCACGGGGGTGACGGTGCCCGCCTCCGGGTCGTAGGTGCCGCGGAGGAACTGGCGGCGGCCGGCCGGGGACGACAGCGCCTCGTCGGCGCTGAGGACCGCCCGGACCGTGGGCCGGTGGAGGTCCTCGACGCCCATCAGCGCGCGGATCGCGGGGCGCACGAACAGCTCGAAGGAGACGTACGAGGAGACCGGGTTCCCCGGGAGGGCGAGCAGCGGGATCTGCTCGGCGCCGATCGCGCCGAAGCCCTGCGGCTTGCCCGGCTGCATGGCGAGCTTGCGGAAGTCGACCTGCCCGTCGGCGGTCAGCGCCTCCTTCACCACGTCGTACGCGCCGACGCTCACCCCGCCGGTGGTCACGATCAGATCGGCCCGGATGAGCTGGTCCTCGATGGTGGCGCGCAGCGACTCGGCGTCGTCGGCGACGGCCCCACCCGGTAGGCCAGGGCGCCGGCGTCCCGCGCGGCGGCGGCGAGCGCGAAGCTGTTGGAGTCGTGGATCTGGCCTCGCCCAGCGGCTCGCCGGGCTGGACGAGCTCGCTGCCGGTGGAGAGGACGACCACGCGCGGGCGGGGCGGACCTTCACGCTGCCCCGGCCGATCGCGGCGAGCAGGCCGATCTGCGGCGGCCCGAGGACCGTGCCCGCCGCGAGGGCGAGCTCCCCGGCCCGCACGTCGCTGCCCACCCTGCGGACGTGGGCCCCGGCCTCGGCGGAGCGGTGCACCGGACCTCGCCGGCGGCGCCCTCGGGGCGGCGCTGGCGGCGGTCATGCCGGTGGCCGCTCCCCGCCCGTACCGCCGTCGGTCCATTCGACGGGGACGACGGCCTCGGCGCCGGGCGGCAGCGGGGCGCCGGTCATGATCCGGGCGGCCTGGCCGGGGCCGACCTCGGGCAGGCCGCCGGCGCCCGCGGCGACGTCTCCGATGACGGTGAGGACGGCGGGGAACTCCTCGGTGGCCCCGGAGACGTCGGCGACCCGGACCGCGTACCCGTCCATGGAGCTGTTGTCGAAGGGGGGCAGCGCGGCCGGCACCGTCACGTCCTCGACGAGGACGCAGCCCTGGGCGTCGAGGAGTTGCAGCTCGATGGGTTCGAGCGGGGCGACCGTCGCCAGGATGTCGGCGAGGTGCTCGTCCACCGACCACAGGCCGCGGGCCGGACCCGCGCAGGGTCGGCCGCGCCCGCCACACCGTCGTGCTCGTGCTCGTGCTCGTGTGCCGCGCTGCTGCTCAAGGTCCTACATCTCCTCGTTGACGTATCTCCGGAGCCAGGCCCGGAAGTCCGGTCCCAGATCTTCACGTTCGCACGCGAGTCTGACAATGGCACGCAGATAGTCGCCGCGGTCGCCGGTGTCATAACGGCGGCCCTTGAACACGACGCCGTGGACCGGGCCGCCGATCTTCTCGTCCGAGGCGAGCTTCTGCAGGGCGTCGGTCAGCTGGATCTCGCCGCCGCGCCCCGGCTCGGTCTCCCGCAGGGTGTCGAAGACGGCCGGATCCAGGACGTAACGGCCGATGATCGCGTAGTTGCTGGGCGCCTCGCCGGTCTCCGGCTTCTCGACCAGGTCCGTCACCTGGACGACGTCCGGGTCGGCGGTCGGCTCGACCGCCGCGCAGCCGTACAGGTGGATCTGCGAGGGCTCGACCTCCATCAGGGCGATCACGCTGCCGCCCTCCCGCTCCTGGACCTCCACCATCCGCGCGAGCAGCGGGTCGCGCGGGTCGATCAGGTCGTCGCCGAGGAGCACCGCGAAGGGCTGGTCGCCGACGTGCGGGGCGGCGCACAGCACGGCGTGGCCGAGGCCGCGCGGGGTCCCCTGGCGGACGTAGTGCATCGTGGCCAGGTCGCTGGACTCCTGAACCTTGGAGAGGCGTTCGGCGTCGCCCTTCCGGCTCAGGGCCTCCTCCAGCTCGTAGTTCCGGTCGAAGTGGTCCTCCAGGGGCCGCTTGTTCCGGCCGGTGATCATCAGGACATCGGTGAGGCCGGCCGCGACGGCCTCCTCGACGACGTACTGGATGGCCGGCTTGTCGACGACCGGCAGCATCTCCTTCGGGGTCGCCTTGGTCGCCGGGAGGAAGCGGGTGCCGAGACCGGCGGCGGGGATGACAGCCTTGCTGATCCGACCGAGCCTGGGAAGCGACTGATTCATGCGGTGCACCTTAGCCCTTCGTAATGAGAGGAAGATGTGACTTCGGTTAACTTCCTCCACATAAAGACAGTTACGAGACGTTCGTGAACGCACAGAGGGCCGAGATGACACCGGAGATGTCCGAAAAGACCGCGCTGCGCAGCCGACTTCTGGCCGCACGGGCCGCGCTGACCCCGAATCCCTCGCGGACGCGGCCGAATCCCTCGCCCGGTGGGGCATGGAGCTGACCGAACTCGCCGGGGCGGACACCGTCGCCGCGTACGTCTCGGTGGGCCGCGAACCGGGCACGCGCGCGCTCCTCGACGCCCTCCACGCGCGCGGGGTGCGGGTCCTGCTCCCCGTCCTGCTGCCCGACAACGACCTGGACTGGGCGGCGTACGAGGGGCCGGGCGGCTCGCGAAGGCCGGGCGCGGTCTGCTCGAACCGGTCGGACCCCGGCTCGGCCCCGAGGCCGTCTGCGCCGCCGGCGCCGTCCTGCTGCCGGGCCTGGCCGTCGACGGGCGCGGGATGCGGCTCGGGCGGGGCGGCGGCTCGTACGACCGGGTCCTCGCCCGGCTCGCACGCGCGCGTGGACCCGGCCCTGGTGGTGCTCCTCTACGCGAACGAGGTGGTCGCCCGGGTCCCGGAGGAACCGCACGACCACCCCGTGCACGCGGTGGTGACCCCGGAGGGTCACCCGGTTCGCGCCCTGATCAGGGCATCGAGGATCAGGGCTTCAGCGTGAGCGTGTCCTTCGTCGTCGCGTCGACCGCCGCCTTGCCGTAGGCCCAGTCGTACAGCTCGCCCTTCGCCCAGGTGTCCGTCTGGTCGGTGTAGTTCGAGTGGAAGGCGTGGCCGGAGGCGCCGGTCAGGTTGACCCAGCGGGACTTGTCCCAGTCGCCCACGTTGACGACCATCCGCATCGACGGCACCCAGATGACGTCGTAGCCGCCGGCCGCGTTCCAGCCGGTGGCGTCGACGGCCGCCTCGCCGCCGCCCAGGTCCCACGGGCCGCGGTTGAGGAGCCGCTGCACGACGCCGGGGCCCGCGGTGCCGAGGGTCTGGTTCTTCAGGGTCAGCTGGTGCAGCCGGCCCCAGCTCCAGGTGGAGACGTCCTTGCCGAGCTTGGCGGTCAGCTCCCAGCGGGCGTCCTTCATGGCGCGCGCGAGCAGCTGGTCACGGGTCTCGGTGGCCGGGTCCAGACGGTCGCCGGGGTCTTCCACCACTCGTTCTTCTCCTGCTTGAGGAGCGGGCGGACCACCTCGTACCAGCGGTCGCCGCCGTCCGGCTGCGCCGAGTCGGGGTCGCGCTGGCCGCACTCGCGGACGAGCCGGTTCTGCTCGTCGACGGGGCCGGTGGCGTCGGCCGGGCGGACGTTGATGCAGTCGCCCTCGGCGCGCAGCTCCTTGGGCAGCTTGTCGCCGAAGGCGAGCTTGAGGACGTTGCGCCAGACCGCGTTGAAGTAGGCGGCGGCGGCCGAGTCGGGCTCCTGGGTGTAGTCCCAGCCTTCGAGGAGCTTCTGCGCCTCGCGGACCTGCGGGTCGGCGATGTCGATCTTCAGCAGGAGCGGGTTGAGCAGGGTCGCGATCTCGCTGCGGTTGTCGGTCTGCATGGTCCGCATGTCGTCCGGCGAGATCTTGCCGCCGTCCTTGGTCTTCGACTCGATGAGGTCGTTGATCCGCTGGCTGCGCGAGCCGTAGCCCCAGTCCTTGGTGAGCAGGTCGGGGTACTGCTTCGGGGAGATCACGGCCTGGTTGGCGGTGACGATGTAGCCGCGCTTCGGGTTGTACTCGTAGGGCAGCTTCTCGAAGGGGATGTAGCCCTTCCACTTGTACGAGGAGTCCCAGCCGGGCGCGGGCAGGGTGCCGTCGCCCTTGGTGCGCTGCGGGATCTTGCCCGGGGACTGGTAGCCGATGTTGCCCTCGGTGTCGGCGTAGATCAGGTTCTGGGACGGGACCTCGAAGTTCTTCGCGGCGGCCCGGAAGGTGGTGAAGTCCTTGGCGCGGTCGAGGGCGAAGATCGCGTCCATCGAGTGGCCGGGCTGGAGCGCGGTCCACTGGAGGGAGACGCCGTAGCCGGTGCCGCGGTCGGGGGCGGCGTTGCCGACGGGGGCCTTCTGGCCGACCTTCTCCAGCTCGGAGGAGCGGTCGGAGACGAGCGGTCCGTGCTCGGTGGAGCGGACGGTGATCGTGCGGTCGCTGCCGCCGGCGACCTTGATGGTCTCCTCGCGGCTGGTGAAGGGCTTGACCTTGCCGTCGACGAGGTAGCCGTCGGGGCCGATCTTCTCCAGGTAGAGGTCGGTGACGTCGGCGCCGAGGTTGGTGAGGCCCCAGGCGACCTTGTCGTTGTGGCCGATGATCACGCCGGGCATGCCGGAGAAGGTGTAGCCGGCGACGTCGTAGCGGCAGGTGGCCGAGACCGAGCGGCAGTGCAGGCCCATCTGGTACCAGAGGGACGGCAGCTGGGGCGCGAGGTGCGGGTCGTTGGCGAGCAGCGGCTTGCCGGAGGTCGTGTACTTGCCGGCGACGACCCAGGAGTTCGAGCCGATGCCGTTGCCGTTCGGGCCGAGCAGGGCGGGGACGGTGTCGAGGACCTCGGAGAGCGCGCTGAGCTGGGAGCTCACACCGCCGGAGGAGCTGGAGCCGGGGCCGGTGCCCGGGGTGTCCCCGGTGGTCGTCCCGTCGCCCTCGGTCGCGTCGGCCTTCGGGTCGAACTTCCCGGTGGACTCGTCGACGGTGCCCTTGTCCAGGATCGGCTGGTGGAGCGCGTAGGGGTACTCCGGGTACAGCTGCTTGATCTGCTTCGCGCTCAGCCGGCTCGTCATCAGCGAGCGGTCGATCTCGTCCTGCATGTTGCCGCGCAGGTCCCAGGCCATGGCCTTGAGCCAGGCCACCGAGTCGACCGGGGTCCAGGGCTCGATCGTGTAGTCGTTGGTGAGGGCGAGCGCCGCGTACTCGACGGAGACGTCCTTCGGCGCGCGGTCCTTCAGGTAGGCGTTGACGCCCTCCGCGTAGGCCTGGAGGTACTTCTTCGTCTCCGGCGACAGGACCTTGTCGTACTCCTGCTGCGCGACCCGGCGCCAGCCGAGGGTGCGCAGGAAGGCGTCGGTGTCGACCTGGCTCTCGCCGAACATCTCGGAGAGCCGGCCCGCGGTCACGTGCCGGCGGACGTCCATCTCGTAGAACCGGTCCTGCGCCTGGACGTAGCCCTGGGCGCGGAAGAGGTCCGTCTCGCTGTCCGCGTAGATCTGCGGGACGCCGTTCGCGTCGCGCTTCACCTCCACGTCGGCGGAGAGGTTGTCGAGGCGGATCTCGCCGGTCGTCTGCGGGAACGAGGCCCGGACGGTGCTGACGCCCCAGTAGCCGCCGAAGCCGATGCCCGCGACCAGTGCGAGGACCAGGAGGACGAGGATCAGGCGGGCGCGCCGCCCTTTCTTCTTGGCGGTCTTCTTGCCGGGGGGCGCGGACGTGTTGGAGGGCATCGCTGTCCTTCGCGGGGCAGGGTGGTCCTGGAGTACGGGAGCAACCTTAGGCGCAGCGTCCGGGGGGCCTGGACGCGGTGTCAGGAAGAGAACCGTACTGATGAGCGACGAGATGCAAAGAGCGCGTCAAGAAAGCGTTAAAGATTAGGTAAGGTAACGAAGTACCTTGCCGCTGGAGGAACGATCCAGCAGCACGTGAGGGGAAGGAACGGCCACTGACTGTCCACCAGCTCAACGAACTCCTGCTCGTCTGCTCCCTCGTCCTGCTCGTGGCCGTCGCCGCCGTACGGATCTCCTCCCGGAGCGGGCTCCCCAGCCTGCTGCTCTACCTGGGCATCGGCGTCGCCATCGGGCAGGACGGCATCGGCAACGTCGCCTTCGACAACGCGGAACTCACGCAGGTCATCGGCTACGCCGCCCTCGTCGTGATCCTCGCCGAGGGCGGCCTCGGCACGAAGTGGAAGGAGATCAAACCGGCACTGCCCGCCGCCGTCGTCCTCTCCACCGTCGGCGTCGCCGTCAGCGTCGGCATCACCGCCGCCGGCGCCCACTACCTCGTCGGCCTCGACTGGCGACAGGCACTGATCATCGGCGCCGTCGTCTCCTCCACCGACGCCGCGGCGGTCTTCTCCGTGCTGCGCAAGGTGCCGCTGCCCTCCCGGGTCACCGGCGTCCTGGAGGCCGAATCCGGCTTCAACGACGCCCCCGTCGTCATCCTCGTCGTCGCCTTCTCCACCGTCGGACCGGTCGAGCACTGGTACCTGCTCATCGGCGAGATCGCCCTCGAACTCGCCATCGGCGTCGCCGTCGGCCTCGCCGTCGGCTTCATCGGCGCCTACGGCCTCAAGCACGTCGCGCTGCCCGCCTCCGGCCTCTACCCGATCGCCGTCATGGCCATCGCCGTCGTCGCGTACGCCGCCGGCGCCATGGCCCACGGCTCCGGCTTCCTCGCCGTCTACCTGGCCTCGATGATCCTCGGCAACGCCAAGCTCCCCCACGCGCCCGCCAACCGCGGCTTCGCCGAGGGACTCGGCTGGATCGCCCAGATCGGCATGTTCGTCCTGCTCGGCCTGCTCGTCACCCCGCACGAGCTCGGCAACGACTTCTGGCCCGCCGTCGTCATCGGCCTCGTCCTGACCGTCGTCGCCCGGCCCATGGAGGTCGCGGTCAGCCTGCTGCCCTTCCGGATCCCCTGGCAGGAGAAGGCCCTGATGTCCTGGGCCGGCCTGCGCGGAGCCGTGCCCATCATCCTCGCCACCATCCCCATGGTGTCGAAGATCGAGGGCAGCGAACGCATCTTCAACATCGTCTTCGTCCTCGTCGTCGTCTACACCCTCGTCCAGGGCCCGACCCTGCCCTGGCTGGCGAAGGCCCTCAAACTGGGCGACACCACCGAGGCCGCCGACCTCGGCGTCGAATCCGCACCCCTGGAGCGGCTGCGCGGCCACCTGCTCTCCGTCGCCATCCCGGAGAAGTCCCGGATGCACGGCGTCGAGGTCGCCGAACTGCGCCTCCCGGCCGGAGCGGCCGTCACCCTCGTCGTACGGGAGGACACCAGCTTCGTACCGGGACCCGCGACCGTCCTGCGGCACGGCGACGAACTCCTCGTCGTCGCCACCGACCCCGTACGGGACGCCACCGAACGGCGCCTCCGGGCCGTCGGACAGGGCGGCAAGCTCGCCGGCTGGCTCGGCACGGGAGGCGCGACGGCCGCCTCCGCACCGGCGCCCACCGGACGCCTCCACCTGCCGGGCAGCGACCGACACAGGAAAACTCCCGGTTAATCCCAGGCATTAATTCAGGTGCGGGAGCGTTTTCCCAGGCGGGAAGACGCTCCTCCCTGTACCATGAAGGCACACAGATCGAACCAACTCTGCCTGACGCAGAGCTGGCGCGACCGTATGGCGGCCGTGGCACCCCCTCCGCAGGGGGGCCGACCCGGTATCTACCGCAGTAACGCGCATGAGGACAGCTCTCGGCGACACCCGCACCACCGTGCGAAGGCGCGCTACCAGGCGGCAGAAAGGCAAGGACCGTGGCGTCCACGGTCATCACGGACAAGCGGCCCGGCTACGGACAGCTGCTGCGCACACCCGGCGCACTGTCCTTCCTGCTCCCCGGCTTCGCCGCCCGGCAGCCCTTCGCGATGCTGACCATCGGCATCGTCCTGCTCGTCCAGCACACCACCGGCTCCTTCGGCAGCGCCGGCGCGGTCGCCGCCGTCACCGGCGTCTCCATGGCGCTCTTCGCCCCCCAGAGCGGCAAGCTCGCCGACCGCTTCGGCCAGCGCGCCGTCCTCGTCCCGGGCGTCCTCGTCCACACCGCGTCCGTCTCGCTGCTCGTGGCCCTCGCCCTGGCCGGCGCACCGCTCTGGGCGCTGTTCCTCGCCGCCGTGCCCGCCGGCGCCTCCGTCCCCAGGTCGGACCGATGGTCCGGGCCCGCTGGGCCGCCAAGCTCGACGGCACCCCCCTGATGCCGACGGCCGCCGCCTTCGAATCCGTCACCGACGAGTTCACCTTCGTCGTCGGCCCCGTCCTCGCCACCGCCCTGTGCACCGGCATCCACCCGCCGCCGGCCTGATCGCCGAGGCCGCCCTCACCCTCGTCGGCGGCCTGTTCTTCGCCGCCCAGCGCGCCACCCAGCCCGCGCACGGCATCTCCGCCGCCGCCTCCGCCGAACCCCGCCGCTCGGCGCTCTCCGTCCCCGGCGTCCGCGTCCTCATCGTCGCCTTCCTCGGCATCGGCTCCGTCTTCGGCGGCATGCAGGTCTCCCTCACCGCCTTCACCGAGGAGATCGGCAACCCCGGCGCCAACGGCCTGCTGTACGGGATCTTCGCCGCCGGCAACATGCTCGCGGGCATCGCCATGGGCGCCGTCGCCTGGAAGACCGGCCCCCGCCGCCGCCTCATCCTGGGCTACGCGGGCCTCACCGTCGCCGCCTCCCTGCTGTGGACCGCCCACTCGGTGCTGCTCCTCGGCGCCCTCGGCCTGGTCGTCGGCCTGTGCATCGCCCCCGCCCTGATCACCGGCTACACCATCGTCGAGACCCTGATCCCGGCCTCGGCCCGCACCGAGGCCTTCACCTGGCTCACCGGCGCCGTCGCGCTCGGCCAGGCCGCGGCCGTCACCGTCGCCGGCCGCCTCGCCGACGCCCACGGCGCGAGCACCGGATTCCTCGTCCCGATGGCGGGCACCGTCCTCGCCCTGACCACCCTCCTCGCCCTGCGCTCGCGACTGAAGCCGCGCGAGGCGAGCCGGGTCGCGGCACGTGGTATCGGTCACCGCGTGCCGGTGACGGTGGACTGAACCCACGGAATACGTCACTATGGATCGTCGTTAGCACTCGATGAGTGTGAGTGCCAGGAGGAAGTCAAGTGCCGACCTACCAGTACCAGTGCACCGAGTGCGGCGAAGGCCTCGAGGCGGTGCAGAAGTTCACCGATGACGCCCTGACCGAGTGCCCCAGCTGCCACGGACGCCTCAAGAAGGTGTTCTCGGCCGTCGGCATCGTCTTCAAGGGCTCCGGCTTCTACCGGAACGACAGCCGCGGCTCGTCGTCCAGCAGCTCGCCGGCCTCGTCGAAGTCCTCGACGTCCTCGACGTCGACCTCTTCGTCCTCGTCCTCTTCGGACTCGAAGCCCGCCGCCTCGTCGTCCGCTTCCTCCTCCTCGACGTCCTCGTCGAGCACCGGAAGCTCGGCCGCCTAGCTCTCCCCCGAGGTCCCCGTCGCCGCGTGCGACGGGGACCTCGGCGTTTCCCGGCACCACGCCTAGGGTGATCCGCATGGCGAACCATGACGCGTACGCGGACATCGGCGTGATCGGCGGCTCCGGCTTCTACTCGTTCCTGGAGGACGTCACCGAAGTAGCCGTCGACACCCCCTACGGCACCCCCAGCGACTCCCTCTTCCTCGGCGAGATCGCCGGCCGGCAGGTCGCCTTCCTGCCCCGGCACGGCCGCGGCCACACCGTCCCCCCGCACCGGATCAACTACCGCGCCAACCTCTGGGCACTGCGCTCCCTCGGCGTACGACAGGTCCTCGGACCCTGCGCCGTCGGCGGACTGCGCGAGGAGTACGGACCCGGCACCCTCGTCGTCCCCGACCAGCTCGTCGACCGCACGAAGACCCGGGCCCAGACCTACTTCGACGGGGAACGACGGGCCGACGGCGCCCTCCCCCGCGTCGTCCACGTGACCTTCGCCGACCCCTACTGCCCCGACGGACGACGGATCGCGGTCAAGGCCGCCCGGGGACGGGACTGGGAACCCGTCGACGGCGGCACCATGGTCGTCGTCGAAGGCCCCCGCTTCTCCACCCGCGCCGAATCCCGCTGGCACGCCGCCGCCGGCTGGTCCGTCGTCGGCATGACCGGCCACCCCGAAGCCGTCCTCGCCCGCGAACTGGGCCTCTGCTACACCTCCCTCGCACTCGTCACCGACCTCGACGCCGGCGCCGAGACCGGCGAGGGCGTCTCCCACACCGAAGTCCTGCGGGTCTTCGGCGAGAACGTCGGACGCCTGCGGGAAGTGCTGTTCGACGCGGTGGGAGCCCTGCCCGCGACAGCGGACCGGGACTGCCTGTGCACACGGGCCCACGACGGCTGGGACCTGGGGATCGAGCTGCCATAGCCCCCCCGGGACCCCGCCCTAAACCACTCCGGAGTGTGAGGGAGTTGTCCACAGCCACAGGGTGATCCCCAGGCGGGAGCGGGGGTGGGGGCGGAGTCGGGAAAGTGGACGCGTCGCCCTTCCGCTCCCGACAGAACAGGCGGTCCTCCGCATGACACCCCTCTCCGCGTCCTCCTCCGCTCCCTCCTCCTCCGTCCCCGCCCCTGTACGGTTCCGGCCTTCGAGCCGCTACGGGTCCAGGGCGCCCGGCACCGGCTGCGCAGGGCGCTCCGACGCGGGCGGCGCGCCCCGGCGCTGCTGCTGGCCCTCACGGCGGGCGCGCTGGCCGTCGCGAACACGGGGCCGGGCTCTTCCGGCGCGGAACCGCTGCCCGCCCGCGCGCGCCCGCCCGCCCCGTCCCCTCGTGTCCGCGCCGGTACGGATCGCCGACGCGGCGACCGTGCGGCTGCTGCGGCCCGGCGACCGGGTCGACGTGATCGCCGCACCCGACTCGACGCTCGGCGCGGAGGGCGAGGCCCGGGTGGTGGCGATGGGCGCCCGGGTGGCCGAAGTCCCCCGCCCGGACGAGACCCGTCCGGACGGAGGGGCCCTCGTCGTCCTGACCGTGCCGCGGCCGACGGCGGCGGCGCTGGCAGGTGCCGGTGTCACGTCCCAACTGGCGGTGACGGTGTGCTGATTCGCACTGACTGTCTGTCAAGTCACCGTCCCGTGTGTACGGATTGGACGGCTCTGCGCCGTTCACGGCCTAATGGCTCCGCACACAGCGGTACACGCGACGAAAGGCACCTCGGTGGCCGAGAAGAAGGAAAGTTTGCTGGGAGGCTTCAAGGCCTTCCTGATGCGCGGCAACGTGATCGACCTGGCGGTGGCGGTCGTCATCGGTGCGGCCTTCACGAACATCGTGAACTCGGTGGTCAAGGGCATCATCAACCCCATCGTCGGCGCCTTCGGCACGAAGGACCTGGAGGGCTACGCCTCCTGCCTCAAGGACCCCTGCAAGATGGTCAACGGCGAAATGCAGGGCATCCAGCTCCAGTGGGGCCTGGTCCTCAGCGCCGTGCTGAGCTTCGTGATCACCGCGGCCGTCGTCTACTTCCTCATGGTCCTGCCCATGGCGAAGATCCTCGCCAAGCGCGCCCAGCAGGAGAAGGCCAAGGAAGGCGTCGAGGAGGTCATGGAGGTCAGCGAGCTGGAGGTCCTCAAGGAGATCCGCGACCACCTGGTCTCCCAGCGCGGCCCCGTGAACAACACGCACCCGGCCCCCGGGGTCGTCGGCGGTGGCGGCGCCGGAGCGCACTCCACCTCCTGACCGGCGGAACGCGCCGGTCTCAGAGGTGGTGCGGCGGCTTCTCGTCGAGGAAGCGCGCGAGGTCGGCGGCACTGTCGCCGCCGGCCGGAGGCCGCTCACCCCACCCGCGGTCCGTGTCGTCCGCGGACTGCTGGTCCAACGGATCGTCGAAGACGAGTGCCGGCTTCGGACTGTTCTCGGGGCTGGATGACATGCCGGGCCGCTTCGCGTCTCGCGGGCCGTGGGCGGGGGCGGTGCTCATCTCTCCAGACTACGCCCGCTCCTCCGCCCCGCACCCCCCTGATCAGCGGTCCTTCGGATCGATCAGCCAGAGCCCGAGCACCACCAGGAACGACAGGACGAGGAAGCCCGCGCCCCACCAGGCGGTGCCGGTGTTCCCGGACATCCACTCGTCCACCACGATGGTCAGCCCCCAGAGCTGGCCGATCACCACCGTGAGCGCCAGCGCCAGACGCGCCGACAGCTTCGACGAACGCTCCGGTTCCTGCTCCGTACCCGCGCCGGGCCCCGGCCCGGTGTGCCGGATCCGCGGATCACCGTAGCCACTCGTGGGCCGGATCTGCGGATAGCGCTCCCGCACGGGCCGGTTCAACCGCGGCTGAGCGCTGCCGGGGGTGTAGGAGGGCGGGGCGGGAGGGGGCGGAGGGGGGAGGGGAGGGGGAGGGCCCCCCTGGTCCCGGGCTCTCCGGGTCCTTCGGGAACGGCGTCTCGGTCATGCGCCCTCGCTCCTCTCCGTGGCCTCGCCCTCCAGGCGGGCGCAGAGGGGGCTGCCCGCGCCGCGTTGGCGGCAGTAGCCCTCCTGGACGCTCTCGCCGGAGCGGGCGGTGCCGACGGCCCAGACGCTGCCGTCGACCTGCTCGATGAGGATCACCTTGGGCAGGCCCCGCGGGGGCGGGCCGGCGGTGACCTCTCCCGTACGGGCGTCGAAGACGCCTTCGTGGCAGGGGCAGTACAGCTCGCCCTCGCTCCCCGTTCCTTGCGCCAGAGCACGGCGCAGGCGAGGTGGGTGCAGACGGCGGAGTAGCCGGCGAGGGTGCCGTCGTCCATGCGGACGGCGATCGCCCGGTCCTCTTCTTCCGGGTAGCGGAAGGCGAGCGATTCGCCGGGTTCGATCCGGTCGGCGATCTTCTTGATCGCGGGGGTTCCGTCGGGGTCGCCGTGCCGGTGCAGGATGCCGGAGGCCACGCCGATGCCGCCGGCCGCGAGGCCGCCGGAGACGGTGGCGACGATCCGCAGGTAGTCGCGGCGGGTGGTGAGGGAGTCGGCGGCGATCCGGTCGTGGAGCGCTTCCCGCGCCGCGTCGGTACGGGGGTCCGGCGCGGGCGGCTGCGGGTCGGTGACGCTCAACGGACGCCCTCCCGTCGCCCGCCGCCACCCTTGTTCGCGTTCGCTTCGCTCACGTCCACTCCGTTGATCTCGACGACGGGAAGACCGCCGGGGACCGGCCACTGGACCTTGTCGGCGGGGACGACCATCGCCACTCCGGTGGAGACGGTGGTGGTGCCGAAGGTGAAGGAGTCGGCGACCTGGACGCCGGGGCGTTCGGCGCGGAGTTCGTCGAGGGTGCCGTAGAAGAGGGCGCCGGTGGGGCAGACGGTGGCGCACATGGGGGCGAGGCCGTAGGCGGTGCGGTCGTAGCAGAGGTTGCACTTCATCTGGAGCTTCGCCTGGAGGTCGATCTTCGGTACGCCGAAGGGGCAGGCGTTGACGCAGTTGGCGCAGCCGATGCAGCGGGTGGTGTCGGCCTGCTGTACGACGCCGTCGGCGGTGACGAGGATCGCGTCGGCGGGGCAGACCTCGGCGCAGGGGGCGACGGGGTCCTCGCAGTGCATGCAGACGGTGGGGAGGGAGGCGACGGAGCGGCCCTCGTCGGGGTAGTCGAGGTGGATCATCGACTTGCCGCGGTGGGAGTCGCATTCGCGGCAGGCGGAGACGCAGGCCTGGCAGCCGATGCAGCGGCCCGGGTCGATGAAGATCGTGCGGCCCATCATGTGCGGGTCAGCTCCTCTCCGCGGTGCCGCGGCCCTGGGGGGAGGTGGGGGGCAGCGGGTCGGTGCGGGAGACCTGGGTCTCCGGGTAGGCCTGGTGTCCGGGGGCGGTGGGCGGGGCGGGGACCTCGTCGACGTGGTCGGCGGCCTCGATGCGGGCGGCGCACACCTTGTACTCGGGGATCTTGGAGCGGGGGTCGAGGGCGTCGATGGTGAGGGCGTTCGCCGCCGTGGGGACGGGCCAGTGGTAGGGCACGAAGACGGTGTCGGGGCGGATGGCCTCGGTGACGAGGGCGGGGAAGACCTCGCTGCCGCGGCGGGTGACGACGCGGACGGGGTCGCCGTTGCGGAAGCCGTGCGAGGGGTGGACCTCGACCCAGGGGCGGGGGGTCTGTTCGACGAGGGCGCCGAGGCGGCGGGTCTGGTTGCCGGAGAGGAAGTGGGCGACGGTGCGGCCGGTGGTGAGGGAGAGGGGGTACTCCTCGCTGTACGGGTCCATGGGCGGGTGCCATTCGACGACCTGCAGGTGGATCTTGCCGTCGGGGTGGTAGGTGCGGCCGTCCTCGAAGAGCCGGGGGGTGCCGGGGTGTTCGGTGCTGGGGCAGGGCCAGGCGATGCCGCCGGTCTCCTCCAGGCGCTCGTACGTGATGCCGTAGTAGTCGTTGACGGTTCCGGCGGAGGCGATGCGGAGCTCTTCGAAGACGGAGCGGGAGTCGGGGAAGGCGAACTTGTCGCCGGCGCCGAGTCGTCGGGCGAGTTCGCAGAGGACCCAGGTGTCGGTGCGGACTCCGGCCGGGGGTTCCTGGGCCTTGTTGTGCTTGACGACCCGGGCCTCGGCGTTGGCCATGACGCCTTCGTCCTCGGCCCAGACGGTGACGGGGAAGACGACGTGGGCGTTGGCGGCGGTCTCGGAGAGGAAGAAGTCGAACTGGGCGTGGAATTCGAGGGTGTCGTAGCCGTCCTTGACGGTGGCGTAGTTCGGGAGGGAGACGAAGGGGTTGTTGCAGATGCCGACGAGGCCGCGGATCTCCTTGCGCTGCATCTGCCAGACCATTTCCATCATGGAGGTTCCGGCGGGCGGGAGTTCGGTCTCGTCGATGCCCCAGATCTCGCAGATCTGGCGGCGGTGTTCGGGGTTGGTGATGGAGCGGCCGCCGGGGAGGAGGTCGGATTTCTGGCCGTGTTCGCGGCCGCCCTGGCCGTTGCCCTGGCCGGTGATGGTGCCGTAGCCGGCGCCGGGTTTTCCGATGTTTCCGGTGGCGACGCAGAGGTTGATGATGGTGAGGCAGTTCTCGACGCCCTGGGAGTGGTGTTCGACGCCGCGGGCGTGCCAGGCCATGGCCTTGTCCGCGTCGGCGAACATGCGGGCGACCTGGACGATCTGCTCTTCGGGGACGCCGCAGATCTCGGCGGACCGGGCGGGCGGGTAGGCGGCGACGGTCTTCCTGACCTCGTCCCAGCCGGTGGTGTGGGCGGCGAGGTAGGCCTCGTCGGTGAGGCCCTCGGCGACGACGACGTGCAGGACGGCGTTGAAGAAGGCCGAGTCGGTGCCGGGTTTGAGGGCGACGTGGACGTCGGCGGTGCGGGCGATCGCGGTCTCGCGGGGGTCGACGACGATGAGGGTGGCGCCCCGGTCGCGGGCTCCCCACAGGTACTGGGTCATGACGGGGAAGCATTCGCCGACGTTGGAGCCGGCGATGAGGAGGCAGTCGGTGAGGAGGATGTCGGAGAAGGGGTTGCCGGCGCGGTCGATGCCGAAGGCGAGTTTGTTGGCTCCGGCGGCGGAGACCATGCAGAGGCGGCCGTTGTAGTCGACGTGCCGGGATCTGAGGGCGACGCGGGCGAACTTGCCGACGAGGTAGGTCTTCTCGGAGAAGAGGCTGGCGCCGCCGAGGAGTCCGAAGGCGTCGTTGCCGTACGCGCTCTGGATGCGGCGGATCTCGGCGACGGTGTGGTCGAGGGCTTCGTCCCAGCTGACCTCGCGGAACTCCTCGTCGCGGCCCCGGCGCATGAGGGGGGCGGTGAGCCGGTCGGGGTGGTTGACCTGCTGGTAGGCGTTGATGCCCTTGGGGCAGAGCCGCATGCGGTTGATGTCGTGGTTGCGGGGTTCGACGCCGAAGACCTTGCCGTGGTGGTCGACGCGGAGGTACATGCCGCACTGGACGCCGCAGAAGCAGCAGTGGGTGGGGACGAGGGTCTCGCCGTTCTGGTCGGCGTGCCAGCGGTCGGCGGGGATGCCTCCGGCGTCGCGGAACTGGCGGGTGCCGGGCGGGGCGAGGGAGGGGTCGAGCGGCAGCAGCCGGCCGGGGGTGGTCACGGGGTCGGTCGCGGTCACTTGAAGCCCTTCTTCACGTGGTCGAGGTAGGCGGTGCCGCGGAGGACGCGCTTGCAGCGGGGGCAGTACTCGGCCCACTGGTCGAAGCCGAGGTCGAGGTCGCGCATGGTGCCCTGGAGGTTCTCCACGTACGGGGCGGTGTCGATGGGCTCGTGGCAGCGGCGGCAGGTGAGGATCTCGTCCTCGTCCTTGCGGCGGGAGGTGTATTTGAAGAGCTGCATGCCGACGGCGGCGGGCCGCTGGACGATGTGGAAGAACTTCCCGAAGGGGATGTAGATGAGGGTGAAGACGACGGACACCATGTGGAGGACGGCGAGGAACTCGTAGCCGCCGCCGTGCAGGAAGATCGACGAGAAGGTCAGCAGGAGCCCGGTCACGGAGATGACGATGAGGGCGAGCAGCGGGACGAGGTCGTAGGCGAAGCGCTGGCCGGTGATGGCGCCCCGGTCCTTCATGCGGCGCCACAGGAAGTAGGAGGCTCCGGCGATGACGAGGACGGCGGCGATGTCGAGGCCGTGGAACATGAGCCAGCCGACGGCGTTGAGCGCGTCGAATCCGATGATCTTGAAGCCCCAGATCCGCATCTCGTAGCCGGGGCCCGAGCCGGTGGAGGAGGTGAAGGTGAACCAGCCCCAGGTGAGGGGGAAGGTGATCGCGGCGGCGAGCAGGCAGCCCCAGAAGATCAGCTGGTGGGCGGCCCAGCGGGCGTGTGAGCGGGCGCCGAGGAACTTCTGGAAGCCGAGGTAGGTGGCGATCATCTTCGGCAGGGCGGTGGGCGCCTTGCGGAAGTTCGCGGCGGAGAAGAAGGAGCGCCAGCCCTGCCGGAAGAGGCGTCGGGCGCCGGGTGCGGAGATCCAGACGGTGTAGCGGTGGGCGACGCCGAAGGCGAGGAAGACGGTGGCCACGGCGTACGGCAGGAGGGCCGAGTCGAAGTCGCGGAGCAGACGGCTGCCGAGGACGATCGCGAGGATCAGCAGGGCGGAGACGGCGGCGCCGGCGAGTGCGGCGCGGCGGCGCACGGCGGCGGGGGTCCGGGCGCGGTGTCGTCGGCCGCCGGGGGCCGGGCGCGAGGGCCGGGGCGGGGCCGGGTTCGGGGTCGGCTCGGCTGTCTGCGGTGGCTCGGTCACGTGATCACGGTAAAGCCGTGTGTCACGTTTGATCCCGTTTTGACCGCCGTGTAGGTGACGCGTCGTTCAGACGGCGTGCAGCCCGTGGGCCCGGAACACCTCGCGTGCCGTGGCGATCTGCCCGGGGGTCGGGGACGGCGTGTCGTGCAGGGTGAACGGCTTGGCGAGTCCTTGCCACTTCGCTTCACCGAGCTTGTGGAAGGGGAGGATGTCCACGCGGGACACATTGCCGAGACCGGCGGCGAAGGCGGCGACGCCCTCCACGTTGGCGGGGTCGTCGGTGAGTCCCGGGACGAGCACGAAGCGGACGTGGACCTCCTGGCCGAGGTCGGCGAGGCGCCGGGCGAAGTCCAGGGTCGGCCGCAGCGGCCGCCCGGTGACCTTCTCGTACGTGTCCGGGTCCCAGGACTTGATGTCGAGGAGCACCAGGTCGGTGTCGCGCAGCAGGGCGTCGGTGGCGCGGGCGCCGAGGAAGCCCGAGGTGTCGAGGGCCGTGTGGAGGCCCAGCTCGTGCTTCATCCGGTGCAGCAGCTCGCCGGTGAAGACGGGCTGCAGGAGGGTTCCCCGCCCGAGACGGTGGCGCCCCCTCCGGAGACGGAGATGAAGCGGACGTACTTGGCCGCCTCGGCGATCACGGCGTCGGCGGAGGTACGGGTGCCGGCGCGCATCCGCCAGGTGTCGGGGTTGTGGCAGTAGAGGCAGGCGAGGGGGCAGCCGGAGAGGAAGGCGACGAAGCGGGTGCCGGGACCATCGACGCCGGTGGACAGGTCCCAGGAGTGCACCGACCCTCGGACGGCCGCCGGGTGACCACGGCGGCCGGGGTGACGGCGGGCGGGGTGACGGCGGGCGGGGTGACGGCGGGCGGGGTGGCCGTGGCGGTGGCTGGAGTGACGGCCGGGGCAGTGGCCGGGGTGACGGTCGGGGCTGTGGCCGGAGTGACGGTCGGGGCGGTAGCCAGGGTGACGGCCGGGGTGACCGAGGCGGTGGCCGGGATGACCGAGGCGGTGGCCGGGGTGGCCGGGGTGACCAGGGTGCCGGCCGGGGCAGGGGTCGGGGTGGCGGGGCCGGTGGCGAGGGTGGTCATGGCAGGGCCTTCTTCGGAGGGGCCTTCGGGTGGTGTCGGGCGCGCCCCGGGGCCGGGGTGTGGGGGCCGCCGGGCCCCGGGGGCGGTCGGGGCGGCTACAGGGAGCCGTGGAAGGTGCGGTTCAGGACGTCCAGCTGCTGTTCGCGGGTGAGGCGGACGAAGTTGACCGCGTAGCCGGAGACCCGGATGGTCAGCTGCGGGTGGTTCTCCGGGTGCTCCATGGCGTCCTCCAGGACCTCGCGGTCGAGGACGTTGACGTTCATGTGGAAGCCGTCGCTCGCCATGTAGCCGTCGAGGACGCCCGCGAGGTTCCCGATCCGTTCCTCGGGGGTGCGGCCCAGGCCGTCGGGGGTGACGGTGTTGGTCAGCGAGATGCCGTCCTCGGCGTCCTCGTACGGGAGCTTGGCGACCGACAGGGCCGAGGCGACGTAGCCGTGGGTGTCGCGGCCGTTCATCGGGTTGGCGCCCGGCGAGAAGGGTTCGCCGGCGCGGCGGCCGTCGGGGGTGTTGCCGGTCTTCTTGCCGTAGACGACGTTGGAGGTGATGGTCAGGACGGACTGGGTGTGTTCGGCGTTCCGGTAGGTGGGGTGCTTGCGGATCTTCCGCATGAACTCCTCGACCAGCCAGACCGCGATCTCGTCGGCGCGCTCGTCGTTGTTGCCGTACGCGGGGTGGTCGCCCTCGACGACGTAGTCGGTGGCGAGCCCGGTCTCGTCCCGGACCGGGGTGACCCTGGCGTACTTGATCGCGGCGAGGGAGTCGGCGGCGACGGAGAGGCCGGCGATGCCGCAGGCCATGGTGCGGCGCACGTCGCGGTCGTGGAGCGCCATCTCGACGCGCTCGTAGGCGTACTTGTCGTGCATGTAGTGGATGACGTTCAGGGCGTGGACGTAGACGCCCGCGAGCCACTCCATCTGCTCGTCGAACCGGGCCATGACCTCGTCGTAGTCGAGGACCGGGGAGGTGAGGGCTCCCGTCGCCGGGCCGACCTGGGCGCCGGACTTCTCGTCGCGGCCGCCGTTGATCGCGTACAGGAGGGTCTTGGCGAGGTTCACGCGGGCGCCGAAGAACTGCATCTGCTTGCCGACGGGCATCGCGGAGACGCAGCAGGCGATGGCGGTGTCGTCGCCGAAGCGGGGGCGCATCAGCTCGTCCGACTCGTACTGCACGGAGGAGGTGTCGATGGAGACCTTCGCGCAGAACTCCTTGAAGCCCCGGGGGAGTCGCGGCGACCAGAGGACGGTCATGTTGGGCTCGGGGGCCGGGCCCAGGTTGTAGAGGGTCTGGAGGTAGCGGAAGGAGGTCTTCGTGACCAGCGGGCGGCCGTCCTCGCCGAGGCCGGCGATCGACTCGGTGACCCAGGTGGGGTCGCCGGAGAACAGCTCGTCGTACTCGGGGGTGCGCAGGAAGCGGACGATGCGGAGCTTGATGATGAAGTCGTCGACGAGTTCCTGCGCGCGCTCCTCGGTGAGGAGACCGGCCTCGATGTCGCGCTGGAGGTAGACGTCGACGAAGGTGGAGGTGCGGCCGAGGGACATCGCGGCGCCGTTCTGCTCCTTCACGGCGGCGAGGTAGGCGAAGTACAGCCACTGGACGGCCTCGTGGCCGGTGGTCGCGGGGCCGGAGATGTCGTGGCCGTAGGAGGCGGCCATCGCCTTCAGTTCGCCGAGGGCGCGGATCTGCTCGGCCAGTTCCTCGCGCAGCCGGATCGTCTCCTCCAGGGAACGGCCGCCGGCGGGAAGGGAGTCGAGTTCCGCCTTCTCCTCCTTCTTCACCTCGACGAGGCGGTCGATGCCGTAGAGGGCGACGCGGCGGTAGTCGCCGATGATGCGGCCGCGGCCGTAGGCGTCGGGGAGTCCGGTGACGATGCCGGCCTTGCGGGCGGCGCGGATCTCGGGGGTGTACGCGTCGAAGACACCGGCGTTGTGGGTCTTGCGGTACTCGGTGAAGACCTTCTCCAGGTCCTCGGAGACCGGGTAACCGTAGGTCTCCAGGGCCCCGGCGACCATGCGCCAGCCGCCGTACGGCATGATCGCGCGCTTCAGCGGGGCGTCGGTCTGCAGGCCGACGATGAGGTCCTTGTCGCGGTCGACGTATCCGGGGGCGTGGGCGGTGATGGTGGAGGGGACGTCGTACGCGACGTCGTACACGCCCTGGCGCGCTCCTCGGGGAACCGGTCCGTGAGGGTCTTCCAGACGGCGGTGGTCCGCTCGGTGGGCCCGGCGAGGAAGGAGTCGTCGCCCTCGTACGGCGTGTAGTTCTGCTGGATGAAGTCGCGGACGTCGACGGTGTCGCGCCAGAGCCCGCCCTTGAAGCCCTTCCAGGCCCGCTCGGCCCGCTCGGTCCGCTCGGTCCGCTCGGTCCGCTCGGTCCGCTCGTTCACCGTTGCTTCAGCAGGGGTAGCAGTCACTGCCCGCACCGCCTTCTTCGAATCATTCGATCGCGTCGTTGCTCCCTTTCATTCCACTCCTCCTGATCGGTCGTTCGGGGCGGCATTGGTCTCCATTCGGGGGACCTAGGTCCCGCCCCGGCACGCGGAAAGACCCCGCCGGGGAGGGCGGGGCCTTTCTTTTCCTGACTTTCCTTCGCCTGACTTTCCTTCGCCTGAGTTTTCTTCTCCGGTCCTTTCTAGCTCGGCGCCTCGGCGCCCTTGCGTGCGTAGAACCACCAGGTCACGACCATGCAGCTGATGTAGAAGGCGACGAATCCCCACATCGCGCTGGTCACGCTCACCGAGGCGAACAGTGCCGGGATGAAGAAGAAGCCGTAGGCGGCGACGGCCGAGGTGAAGCCGGTGACCGCGCCGGATTCCATTTCCGCCTGCTTCAGGGCTCCGGCGTATTCCGGGGTGCCTTCTTCGAGGCCCTTGAGGTGGGTGCCGCGGAAGATGACCGGGATCTGGCGGAAGGTGGAGCCGTTGCCGATTCCGGAGAAGAAGAACGCGGCGAGGAAGCAGAAGAAGAAGCCGTAGAAGGAGCCGCCGTCACTGCCCGAGGGCAGGAACGCGATCACTCCGACGATCGAGGCGGCCATGCCCACGAAGGACAGGATCGTGACCCGGGCACCGCCCCACTTGTCCGCGATCCAGCCGCCGCCCCAGCGGGCCAGGGCGCCCACCGCGGGGCCCATCCAGGCGTAGGTGGCGACCGAGTAGTCCGGGAACGTGGTCTTGATCAGCATCGGCAGCGCGGCGGCGAACCCGATGAAGGAGCCGAAGGTGCCGACGTACAGCCAGGTCATCAGCCAGTTGTGCTTGCGCCTGAAGATGACCTTCTGCCGGCGGAAGGGGGTCGCCGCCACCTTCAGGTCGTTCTGGCCGAACCAGGCGATCGCGGCGAGGACGAGCAGCACCGGCACCCACAGGAACGCGGCGTTCTGGAGGTAGACCGGGGTGCCGTCGGCCTTGTGCTGGGCGGAGCCGATCGCGATGGTCGACCAGGTGATGACGATCGGGGTGAGGAGCTGGACGACGGAGACGCCGAGGTTGCCGAGACCGCCGTTGATGCCGGTCGCGCTGCCCTTCCGCGCCTTCGGGAAGAAGAAACCGATGTTGGCGAGGGAGGAGGCGAAGTTCGCGCCGCCGATGCCGCAGAGGGCGGCGATGGCGACCATCACCCCGTACGGGGTCGTCGGGTCCTGGATCGCGATCCCGAGCCAGATCAGCGGCACGATCAGGACGGCCGTCGACAGCGCGGTGAAACGGCGCTGGCCGACCATCGGGCCGAGGAAGGTGTAGAAGATCCGGGCCGTGCCGCCGGTCAGACCGGGGATGGCCGTCAGCCAGAACAGCTGGGACGTCGAGAAGCCGAAGCCGACGTCCTTCAGGTTGGTCGCGGTGACCGACCACACCTGCCAGACGACGAAGGCCACGAGCAGCGCCGGCACCGCGATCCACAGGTTGCGGGCGGCGACCTTTCTGCCGATGGCCTGCCAGAAGAGCTCGTTCTCCGGCTCCCAGTCGGTGATCGCCCTGCCGGGACGGTACTGCTCCGCGTCGTACGAGGAGGGTGACCGGTCGGCCGTTCTGCTGCCCTGGACTACGGAACTCATGGCGCTTCCCTGATGTTTCGGGATTCTCCTGCTTGCCCTTCCAGGCTGCGCCCGCGCGTCGGGGCTCCGTGAGTGCCGATGGTCGCCGGAGGGGCGGGCGGAGGTCCCGGCGGCGGCGGGCCGTAGGAACCCCCCTGTCCGGGCGTGCCCCGGCGGCGGGCCCGCCGTCCGCTCTGCTGTGCTGGTGCGCATGACACAACCGTTCCTGCCCCTCACCGCCCGCTCCCGCGAGGAGTCGCACCGGGTCGCCACGTCCCTGGAGCTCTTCTTCGACCTGTGTTTCGTCGTGGCCGTCGCCCAGGCCGGCGCCGAGCTCGTGCACGCGGTCGCCGGAGGCCACGCCGGCCAGGGCATCGTCAACTACGCGATGGTGTTCTTCGCGATCTGGTGGGCCTGGATGAACTTCTCCTGGTTCGCCTCCGCCTACGACAACGACGACGTCCTCTACCGCGTCGTCACCCTCCTCCAGATCGCCGGCGTGCTCGTCCTCGCCGCCGGTGTCTCGCGCGCCTTCGAGGAGCACGACTTCCTCGTCGTCTACCTGGGCTACGTCGTGATGCGGCTCGCGATGGCCTCGCAGTGGCTGCGCGCCGCCCACCACGCCACCGACCCGGCCGAGCGGAGGATGTGCCGCCGGTACGCGGGCGGGGTCCTCGCCGTCCAGATCGGCTGGCTGGCACTGGTCCTCGCGCCCGAGCCGGCCCGCGGGTGGGTCTTCCTGGTCATGGCGCTCGCCGAGATGGCCGTGCCGGTGTACGCGGAGAAGGACGCCCCCAGCGCCTGGCACCCGCACCACATCGCCGAGCGGTACGGCCTGTTCACGATCATCGTGCTCGGCGAGACCGTCGCCGCCGCGACCGTCGCCGTGAAGGCGGGCATCGTCGAGAACGACGCCCTCGGGGAGGTCCTCCCGATCGCCGCCGGAGGTCTGCTGCTCGTCTTCGCCGCCTGGTGGATCTACTTCGTCGTGCCCGCCCACGACCGGCTGACCTCCAGCCGCCAGGGCTTCCTGTGGGGCTACGGCCACTACGTGATCTTCACGTCGGCCGCCGCCGTCGGCGCGGGCCTGGAGATCGCCGTCGAAGAGGCCGTGGGCAAGGCCCACGTCTCCACGCTCGCCGCCTCCGCCGCCGTGACGATCCCCTCGGCCGTGTTCCTGCTGTCGGTGTGGCTGCTGCACGCCCGCTACTTCAAGGTCGGCATCGCCCAGCAACTGGTCCTTCCGGTGGCGTCGTTCGCGATCCTGATGTGCTCGTTCGCGGGCCGCTGGGCGGTCCTGGCGGCCGGGCTCGTCGCGGCGGCCACGGTCGCCGTCGGCGTCACCCTGACGGCCCGCAACCCGGCCACGCGCGCGCGGGAAGCGGCCTGACGGCCCCGGGGCTGGAGGACCCGCCCTCCCGGGACACAATCCCGCGCATGATCTTCCGCCTCCTCGGGCCACTCACCCTGACCGGCCCGGCCGGGACCGCCGGGACTGACGGGACCGCCGGGACTGCCAAGACTGTGGGGCCTGTGGGATCCGCCGGGACTGTGGGATCCGCCGGGACCACCGGGCCTGTGGGACCCGCCGGACTCGCCGGGCCTGTGGGACCCGCCGGGCCTGTGGGACTCGCCGGACCCGCCGGATCCACTGGCTCCGTGGGGCCCGACGGACCTGCCGGACCTGCCGGACCTGCCGGACCTGCCGGACCCGCCGGACCCGCCGGACTCGCCGGACCCGCCAGCCCCGTCGGCGGTCCCAAGGTCCGTGCCCTGCTCGCCCGGCTCCTCCTCGACGCGGGCCGGACCGTGCCGGTGGAGCGGCTCGTCGACGGGCTGTACGGGGACGAGGCCCCGGCCGGTGCGCCGGGAGCGCTCCAGGCCCAGGTGTCGCGGCTGCGCCGGGTCCTTCCGCCGGGCGTGGCGGTGGAGTTCGCGCCCGGCGGGTACCGGCTGGTCGTCGGGGACCCCGTCAGGGACGTGGACGTCCTGCGGTTCGAGGCGCTCGTCCGGGACGGCGCGCGGGCCGCCGGGCGGGGATCCCGGCCGTGCGGCCGGGCTGCTGCGGGAGGCGCTCGGGCTCTGGCGGGGCCGGCGCTGGCCGACGTGCGGGACGCGCCGTTCGCGGCGGCCCAGGCGGCCCGGCTCGACGCGCTGCGGCTCGACGCGGTGGAGCAGTGGGCGGGCGCCGAGTTGACGGCCGGAGGTGACCCGGCGGTGGTCGTACGGGAACTGGAGTGGGCGGTCCGGGAGCAGCCCTGCGGGAGCGGCTGCGGGGTCTGCAGATGCGGGCGCTCGGCGCGGTGGGGCGGCAGGCGGAGGCGCTCGCCGCCTACGAGGAGGTGCGGGCGGCCCTGGCCGGGAGCTGGGGCCGATCCGTCGCCGGAGCTGGCCGCCGTGCACCTGGAACTGCTGCGGGGCGAAGCGGCCGTTCGGGCGTTCCGCCGCTGCCCGCGCCGCTGACGGACTTCGTGGGCCGGGAGCGGGAGCGGAGCGGCTGGCCGTCCTGGTGGCGGCCGCCCGGCTCGTGACCCTGGTGGGTCCGGGCGGGGCGGGCAAGACGCGGCTCGCGCTGGAGGTGGGCGCGGGGCTGCCGGGGAGGTGCGGTTCGTGGACCTGGGGGCGGTGTCCGCTTCCGGGGAGGTCGTGGAGGCGTTCGCGGCGGCGCTCGGGGTACGGGGTGCGGCGCGGCTCGAAACGGCGCTGGCCGGGCGGCCGGTGCTGCTGATCGTGGACAACTGCGAGCACGTCGTCGGGGAGACGGCGGTCCTCGTACGGCGCCTCCTCGCCGCCTGCCCGGGGCTGCGGGTCCTGACGACGAGCCGGGAGGCGCTCGGCATCACCGGGGAGTCCCTGCTGCCGTTGGGAGCGCTGGCGCCGGAGGCGGCGGAGGAGCTGTTCGTACGGCGGGCGGCGGCGGTCCGGCCCGGATTCACGGGCCACGCGCGCGTGGCGGAGCTCTGCGCGGGGCTCGACGGGCTGCCGCTCGCCGTCGAACTGGCGGCGGCCCGGCTGCGGACCCTGTCCGTGGAGGAGCTCGCGGACGGGCTCGGCGAGCGGTTCGAGCTCCTTTCGCGCGGGGACCGCACGGCGCCGGAGCGGCACCGCACGCTGCGGGCGGTGGTGGAGTGGAGCTGGTCCTCCTCGAACCCGGCGAACGGGAACTGGCCGCGCGGCTCTCGGTGTTCCGGGGCGGGGCGACGGCGGAGGCGGTGGCCCGGGTGTGCGGGGCGGGCGCGGGCGCGCTGGCCTCGCTCGTGGAGAAGTCGCTGGTGGAGGTACGGGACGACGGCCGGTACCGGATGCTGGAGACCATCCGCGCCCATGCCGCCGAGCGGCTCCCGGACGGGGACCCCGCGGTCGCCGCCCACTCCGCGTACTACCGGACGCTCGCCGGGACGGCCGATCCCGAACTCCGGGGCCCCGCCCAGCTGGAGTGGCTGGCCCGGCTCGACGCGGAGGACGCGAACCTGCGGGCGGCCCTGCGGCACGGCACCCCGGACGACGGTCTGCGCCTGGTCGCCGCCCTCACCCCGTACTGGTGGCTCCGCGGCCTCCGGGGCCGGGTGGCCGCGCCGGTCGCCGAGCTCCTGGACCGGGTGGAGCCCTCGGCGGACCTCGGCGAGGAGTACGCGCTGTGCGTGCTCGCGGCGGGCCTCCGGGAGGGCGAACAGGTCGAGCGCGCCCGGCGGTTCCTCGCCACGAGCACGACTCCGCTCCGGCAGCCGTACACGGCCTTCCTCTGGTCGACCTCCGTCGGCCCCCTGGAGGGCCTCTGCCTCGGCGACGACCCCTGGTCCCACGCCCTGGCCCTCGTCGGCCGCGCCCATCTGACCTCCTCGGAGACCCTCTTCGAGGAGGCTCTCGCCGGGTTCCGGTCGCTCGGGGAGCGGTGGGGCACGGCGACGGCCCTCGAAGGCCTGGCGGGCCTCTCCCCGACCCGCTGCCCCTGCTCGCGGAGGCCCTCGCCCTCTTCGAGGAACTGGGGTCGCCGAGGACGTCGTGGACCTCCTCCGGCGCCGCGCGTCCGTCCACGAGGCGGCCGGGGACCACGGGGCGGCGGCTGCCGACCGCGCCCGTGCCGCGGAGACGGCGCGACGGGCGGGCCTGCCTGCCTGAGCCTGATGACTGCCTGATGACTTGCCTGACCGCCTGACCGCCTGACTGCCTGGCCGCCGGCGAAGCCCCGCGCACCGCCCGTCAGCGGGCGTCAGCGGGCTGTCAGTGGGCGTCAGCGGGCTGTCAGTGGTTCGTCAGCGCGTGGCGCGAGTGTTCTTCCCGTGCCCCGGGGAGACGCCCCGGGCCGTAGCCCGAGGAGACCGCCGTGCAGGAGAACGCCACACAGGAAACAGCCATGCAGGAAACCGCCGTGCAGGAGACCTCCGTACAGAAGAACGACAGCGTCCGTACCGCGCTCGTGACCGGTTCCTCGCGGGGGATCGGGCGGGCGATCGCGCGGCGGCTGGCGGGGGACGGGATGGTCGTGGCCGTGCACTACGGGAAGGACGCCGAGGCGGCGCAGGAGACGGTGGAGATGATCGTGCGGGACGGGGGGCGGGCCTTCTCCGTGGGGGCCGATCTGGCGACGCACGACGGGGTGCGGGCGCTGGTCGAGGGGGTGCGGGCCGGGCTCGCCGCGCACACCGGGGAAGCCGTGCTGGACGTGCTCGTCAACAACGCCGCCGCGACGACCTCGGGCGGGCACCTCGCGGACGAGACGCCGGAGCGGTTCGACCGGGTCTTCGCGGTCAACGTGCGGGCGCCGTACTTCCTCGTGCAGGGCCTGCTGCCGGTGCTGCGGGACGGCGGCCGGATCATCAACATCGGGTCGGCCGTCACCCGGATCGCGCTCGCCGACGAGCTGGCGTACGCGATGACGAAGGGGGCGATGGAGACCTTCACGCGTACGCTCGCCAACGTCGTCGGGGAGCGGCGGATCACCGTCAACACGGTCTCCCCCGGTCCGACGCGGACCGAGGGGCTCATCGCGGCCATGGCGGCGATGCCCCAGCTCGAAGGGATGCTGATCGGCGGGCAGGCGCTGCCATGGGTCGGGCGGCCGGAGGACATCGCCGACCCGGTGGCGTTCCTGGCCTCGGAGGACGGCCGCTGGATCACCGGCACGGTGATCGACGCCTCGGGCGGCACCTACCTGGGCCCGAAGCGCTGAGCCGGACGCCGGGCCGGACCGCGTGGTAGGGAGGGGACATGACACTCGCCGAGGAGACGGACGGCCGGGACGGGATCACGGACGTGAGCGGGCTGCGCGTGGGCCACGCGCGCGTGGCCGGGCCCGGCGCGCTGAGCGGCACCACGGTGGTCCTGGCCCCGGAGGGCGGGGCCGTCGCCGCCGTGGACGTGCGGGGCGGAGGGCCGGGCACGCGGGAGACGGACGCCCTGGACCCGCGGAACGTGGTCCAGCGGATCGACGCGGTCGTCCTGACCGGCGGCAGCGCGTACGGCCTGGACTCCGCCGCCGGGGCGATGGCCTGGCTGGCGGAGCGGCACCGGGGCGTGCGGGTGGGCCCCGACCCGTCCCACGTGGTGCCGGTGGTGCCCGCCGCGTGCGTCTTCGACCTGGGCCGGGGCGGCGACTTCGCGGCCCGCCCGGACGCGGCGACGGGCCGGGCGGCGGCGGAGGCGGCCGCCGCGAGCGGGGACCACGCGCGCGTGGAGACGGGCGCGGTAGGCGCGGGCACCGGGGCCGTGGTCGGCGGCCTGCGGGGCGGCGTGGGGACGGCGAGCACCGTCCTGGAGTCGGGGATCACGGTCGGCGCGCTCGTGGTGGTGAACGCCGTGGGCTCGGCCGTCGACCCGACGACGGGCGTCCCGTACGGCAGTTACTTCGAGGCCGGCCGGCCCGCCTTCCCGGAGGGGCCGGTCCACAGGGCGGCCCTGCGGCGGCTCGCGGAGGCGCGGCGGGCGGCCGCGCCGCCCCGATGAACACCACGCTCGCGGTCGTCGCGACGGACGCGGCCCTCACCCGGGCCCAGGCGCAGAAGGTCGCCGGCACCGCGCACGACGGCATCGCGCGGGCGGTGCGCCCGGTGCACCTGATGAACGACGGGGACACGGTCTTCGCCCTCGCCACCGGGGCGCGGGAGCTGCCGGAGGGCCGGGGCCGCTCGCCCTGAACGAGATCCTGGCGGCGGGCGCGGACCTGGTGACCCGGGCGATCGTCCGGGCGGTCCTCGCGGCCCCGGGCGGTCTGCGCGGTCCGGGCGGCGACTTCCCTCGTACCGCGAGCTGTACGGACCGGCGGCGGACGCGTACTCCCGGTAAGGGGCGGGGAGTTGACGGAAAGGGCGGGAACGGGCGGGAACTTCGCGAGCGGGCCCTTCGTTTTGCCGGAACCCGGACACGATGTCAGACCCAGGGACTACGTTAAGCAAGCACCAAGTGACATGCGGCGACGGCCTGGAGACCCTCTTGAACGATCCGCAGGATCCTCACGATCCGTACGAGACGACCGAGACGCACCTTGAGCGACTCCTCGGCCGGGCGCTCAACTCCTTCGACCTGCCCGACTCGACCGTCGAGCGCCTCGGCACGGCGCTCGCCCACTCCAGCGCGCTGCACTCCTCGCACCACAGCGCGTCGCTGCACCGCACCACCCACCGCCACACGTATCTGCTCGCCGACGGCAGCGCGCTCAGCCTGTGGGAGCTCGCGCACAACGCGGGCCGGGACGGCGCCGAGCAGCACGAGGTGTACGCGGAGGAGTCGGAGGCGCGGCTCGCCGCCTCCCGGCTCCCGACCGGGCCGCCGGCGGGCTGGACGGCCGAGCACGCCGACGGCCGCGTCCTCGACGAGGACGACGACCTGGAGCTGCTGAGCTCCTGCTGGCCCGCCCGATACCGGCTCAGCCCCGGATGTACGTGCCGGACAACTCCGCCGACCACGCGCGCCGCGTCCTGCGCCGCGCGGAGAACGCGGACCGGCCGGGCGAGCGGACGGCCCGCCGCCTCCGGCTGGCCTTCGCGCACCACATCACGCAGGCCTTCGGCCGCCACTGCCCGGTGGAGGGCGGCCGGGACGCCGGCTTCACCCTCTACGAGCACCAGTTCCTGCTGCTCGACGGCAGCGAGGTCAGCCTCTGGGAGGTCGAGCACACGGCGACGCCTGACGGGCGGCACATGTGCGAGGTGTACGAGGACGAGCACGCGGCCCGCGGGCGATGGAGGCCCGCTCCGGGTCCGCTGACGCGCCGCACCGCCCCGCCCCCGTCTCCCGTCCTCTCAGGGGCGGGGACGGCGGCGGCCCCGGCCAGTCGCTCGACGGCGAACGCCCGGTTGGCGCGGGTCTGTTCGCGGTAGTTCTCCGGCAGGTCCGGCAGCGCGAGCAGCCGGTCGCAGGCGGCGAGCGAGGCGGCGTGGTCGCCCACCCAGTACGCGGTGATCGAGTACTCGAAGAGCAGCCCCCACCGGTAGACCCACGGCTGGGTGAACAGCACGTCGTCCGGCATCCCCCGGTCCACGACGGCGGAGACGATCGCGTGCGCGGTCGCGTGGCGCCGCATCTTCCGCAGCCGCGCCACCAGTTCGTAACAGGCCTCCAGGCGTTCCGGCCGCGCGTCCCAGGCCCGTGAGAGGGCGTCCATCGCGGCCGGCCAGTCACCGGCGTCGGCCCGGAGGACCCCCGACTGGAGCAGCGAGAAGTACACCTCCTCGCCCCAGCCGCCCATGGCCGCGCGCTGCTCGTAGAGGGCGACGGCCTCGGCGGAGCGGCCCATGTCCCGCAGGGTCTGCGCCAGGTAGAAGACCGTGCGGTGGTTCGTCGGGTCCCTTTCGAGCTCGGCGCCCAGGAGGCGGGCGTCCCGCTCGAACTTGTCGTGGCGCGAGCCGCCGTCGGCGTGGTCCTCGATCACGAGCGCGTCCAGGTTCTCCTGGACGTGGTGCCGGTCGGCCGTCAGGTACTCGTGGGTGACGCCCTCGTACCGCCACGGCAGATCGCCCCTGACCAGGCGTTTGATGCGGTACTCGACGGTCCCCCGGTGGCGGATCATGTACGCGTCCGCGAGCGGTCCTCCGGCGGCGGGCAGCGGGGCCTCCTGGCGCAGGACGTGGTCGGCGTCGAGGAGCAGCAGATAGTCGGCCCGGCCGCGGGCGTGCGCGATGTTCAGGCTGCGGTTGTGGCCGAAGTTCACCCACGGCTCCTCGCGCAGCTCCCCGGGGATGCCGTCGAGGGCCTCGCGGATCAGGTCCTGGGTGCCGTCGGTGGACCCCGTGTCGGAGATGACCCAGGTGTCCACCAGGCCGCGGACGGAGGCGAGGCAGCGCCCGATCACCGCGGCCTCGTTCTTGACGATCATGCACAAGCAGATGGACGGACGCACGGCAACACCACTTCCGGCGAGGGCGAGGGGGCGCCCGGAGGGCGAGGGGGTGGGCGACCCTACGGGCGGCTTCCCCGGTCGCGGTTCCGGCGCGCCGACGGGCCCTTCGAAGTTCGCCGTCGCGCACGCATCCATTCGGCTGTTCGCGCTAGCCCATGGCGCTGAGACCGCCGAAAACACGTCAAGCCCCCGCATGCGCGATCCGATGATCCGACCAGGGGAGCGTGAACCGGCTCCCCCACCTCGACCCCACCCGCACCGGCCGAGGAGCCGGTGGAGGAAGGAGCATGCATGCGTCCTGATGCCAGGACCAGGTCCCCGCTCGGCCCGCTGCCCCGACGGCGCGGATGGCTCTGCAGCGGCGCCATCACCTCCGTCGCCCTCGTCCTCACGGGCTTCGCCTCCCCCGCCGCCGCGTGGGGACAGACCCCCGCCGCACCGCTGGCCGTCACCCCGTCGGGCGACCACTGCAAGGAGCACACCCCGCACCACGAGAACGGCTCCCACCCGCGCGAGCAGGACGACGCACCCCCGCAGGGCGACCTCACCGCCTTCCTCGACCAGCAGATCCAGCCCCTCCTTGAGGGCCCCGAGTCCCGCGCCCACGCCCTGACCTCGGCCGCGCTCAGAGGCGGCGGAGGAGGCGGAGGCGGCGGAGGCGACGACGACTGCCACGCCGGGCCGCCGGGTCCGCCGGGACCGACGGGGCCCGCGGGGCCGACGGGACCGACGGGGCCCGCGGGGCCGACGGGACCGACCGGGCCTACGGGACCGACTGGGCCTACGGGGGCGACGGGCGCTACAGGAGCGACTGGCGCAACGGGAGCGACCGGAGCCACTGGGGCCACCGGAGCGACGGGAGCCACTGGGGCCACGGGAGCCACTGGCGCCACCGGAGCGACGGGAGCCACCGGTGCGACGGGAGCCACGGGAGCCACAGGAGCGACCGGCGCCACAGGTGCCACGGGAGCGACTGGTGCGACCGGAGCGACCGGAGCGACCGGAGCCACCGGTGCGACGGGTGCGACCGGAGCAACTGGCGCCACAGGCGCAACCGGTGCCACGGGAGCCACAGGGGCCACAGGGGCCACGGGAGCCACAGGCGCCACCGGGCCCACCGGCCCCTGCTCCGACATCGACACCTACAGCCCCTCGAACACCGAGGACTTCCAGGCGGTGCTCACCGGCGGGAAGGCGTACGTCGGGAAGGCATCCGTGCCGGGCGGGACGATCGTCTGGCAGGACCTGACCAACCTGACCGCGACGGCGACCGATCCCGCGAACGGAACCGTGGCGGCGGGGACCGCCTTCCCCGGGAACGCGTGCGGGATCGCCATCGAGGCGCGGGGCAACGACGCCTTCGTCAAGATCGTCAGGACGAACGGCGAGGTGTGGCAGACCCACGGCGACATCCAAGGCCAGACGTTCGTCTGGGCCGAAGGGTGGATCCAGCAGACGACGCCCACCCCGGCGGCACTGCGCGCGGCCAAGTTCAAGCGCGCCCTGCCTCCCGGCACGGCGCGCAACCTCGCCCCGGGCCTGAAGCGGCCCTGACCGACGGGTGACACGACCGAGGGGCGGTGCGCACCGCGATGCGCACCGCCCCTCGGTCAACGGCCGGACGACCGGCCTCAGTGCGTGAGCACCGGCTCCTTCAGGCTCTCGCCGACGACGGCGTCGCCACCGTCCGCATCGCCGTCACCCTCGACGTCACCGCCCTCCAGGTGCTGCTTCGGCTTCGCCGGCAGCGCGAACATCACCAGGAAGATCACGGCGAGGACGCCCGCCGCCCAGCCCAGGGAGTTCTGGAAGGCGTTCGTGAAGGCCGCGCCCACCTCGGTGGGGGCCTTGGCGAGCTTCTCGTCGTCGATCGTCCCGAAGAAGACCACCGACACCAGGCCGAGGCCGAGCGCGTTGCCCATCTGGCCGGTCGTGTTGATCAGGCCCGAGGCCGAACCGGCGTGCTCCTTCGGCACCTCCGAGAGCACCGCGTCCGTCAGCGGCGCCACGATGAGGCCCATGCCGAGGCCCATGACCACCAGCGGCGGGATCATCTGCCAGGAGTGGATCCCGGTCCCGTACCGGCCGGCGACGAAGAAGTAGAACAGGATGCCCGCGATCATCGTCAGGGCGCCCGCCTGGAGCACCTTCCGGCCGAAGCGCGGCACCAGCTTCTGCACGGACATGCCGGCCGCCACGGAGACCGCTATCGAGAACGGCACCCCGGTCAGGCCCGCCTTCAGCGGGCTCCAGCCGAGCCCGATCTGCATGTAGAGCGTCCAGACCAGGAAGAAGATGCCGAGCACGACGCCGAAGGTCAGCTGGACCGCGATGCCGGCCGCGAAGCTCTTCACCCGGAACAGCGACAGCTCGACGAGCGGCGAGCCGTCCTTCTTCGTCTTGTACGTCTCGTACGCCACGAGCGCGCCGAAGACGAGCAGGCTGCCGGCCATCATCAGGTAGCCCCACAGGGGCCAGTCCAGCTCGCGGCCGCGCGTCAGCGGGTAGATCAGCATGAGGAGCGCGGCCGTCACGAGGAGCACGCCGACCAGGTCGAGCTTGAGCGCCTTCGGCGCCTTCGACTCGGTGATGAACTTGCGGCCCAGGATCGCGGCGGCGACGCCGACCGGCAGGTTGATGAGGAAGATCGGGCGCCATTCGAGGCCCGCGATGTTCCACTGCGTGAGCAGGGCGCCGAGCAGCGGGCCCGAGACCGCGCCGAGGCCGATGATCGCGCCGAACATCCCGAAGACCTTGCCGCGCTCGTGCGCCGGGAAGGTGACGTGGATGATCGACAGGACCTGCGGCACCATCATCGCGGCCGCCGCGCCCTGGAGCAGGCGGGAACCGACCAGCATCTCCTGGTTGGCGGCGAAGCCGCAGAGCGCGGAGGCGAGGGTGAAGGCGCCGGTGCCGAGGAGGAAGAGGCGCTTGCGGCCGTAGATGTCGCCGAGGCGACCGCCGGTGATCAGGGCGGCGGCGAACGCGAGGGCGTAACCGGCGGTGATCCACTGGATCGCGCCGAACGAGGCGCCGAGGTCCTTCTCGATGCTGGGGATCGCGATGTTGACGATCGTGGCGTCGACCAGGTCCATGAAGGCGGCGGTCATGACGATGGCGAGGGCTATCCAGCGCCTCTTGTCGCTTGCCGCTGCTGCTTCCGTGCGGGCGGCGTCGTGTGAACTCATAAGAAGAAGGTAGAAGGAATCTAGGTCAATTCATGTCCTAGATGGCAGGCATTCTGAAATGCATGACGGACACCCCGGCACGACTCCTGAATCTGCTCTCGCTCCTCCAGACCCCGCGCGAGTGGCCCGGAAGCGAACTCGCCGAACGGCTCTCGGTCTCCCCGCGCACCATCCGCCGTGACATCGACCGGCTCCGCGACCTCGGCTATCCGGTCGAGGCGACCATGGGCGCGGTCGGCGGCTACCGCCTCGTCGCCGGTACGGCCATGCCTCCGCTGCTCCTCGACGACGAGGAGGCCGTCGCGATCGCCGTCGGCCTGAGCGCCGGGGCCGGGCACGCCATCGAGGGGGTCGAGGAGGCGTCCGTACGGGCCCTGGCGAAGCTGGAGCAGGTGCTGCCGGCGCGGCTCCGGCACCGGGTCTCCACCCTCCAGAACGCGACGATCCCGCTGACCCGGGGCGACGGCGCCACCGTCACGCCCGCCACCCTGACCACGCTGGCGGGCACCGTGACGGGGCACGAGCGGCTGCGCTTCGGCTACCGGGCCGGGGACGGGACGGAGACGCAACGCCTGGTCGAGCCGTACCGGCTGGTGTCGACCGGGCACCGCTGGTACCTCGTCGCGTACGACCTGGGGCGCGAGGACTGGCGGACCTTCCGGGTGGACCGGGTCAGCGAGCCGTTCCCCACGGGGGCCCGCTTCGCTCCGCGCGAGCTGCCCTCCGGCGACGCCGCCACGTACATGGCCCGCTCCATGGCCCGCTCCCAGGGCGAGGTCGACCTCGACGTCTCCTTCTCCGCCCCCGCCGAATTCGTCCTCGCCCGCCTCCCCTCCCACCTCGTCCCCGTCTCCACCGGCCCCGACCGCTGCCGCCTCCGCGCCCGCGTCACCGACTCCATCGAATGGCTCGCCCTCCGCCTCGCCCTCATGGACGTCGACTTCACCGTCCACGGCCCTTCACCACTCATCACCTACATGCAAGACCTCTCAGCCCGCCTGACCAACGCAACCCACTGACCCCGTCGCGGGCCGCGCCCGCTGGGCCTGCGCCCCGCCGCCCCGTTGTCGGGCCGCGCCCGCCTGGGCGGTGCCCATCGCCGCCCCGTTGTGGGCCGCGCCCCGCTGGGCCTGTGCCCCGCCGCCCCGCTGTGGGGCCGCGCCCGCCGGGGCGGCGCCCACGCCCGTTGTGGGCAGTTGTTCCGCTGGGGCGGAACGGGTGGGCACAACGGACCCGCGCCCTGCCGGCGCCAGAGGCTACGCGCCTGGACCCGCACCCCGTGCGAGGTGTGCACAGGGGTGCGGGTCCAGGTGTCGGAACGCGGAGGCGCCGCTAGAGGGCGCCGTCCCGTGTGCCCACCCGTCCCGCCCAGCGGGACGATTGCCCACACGGGCAGCGGGCACAGGCCAGCACCGCGCGGGCCCCACACGGGCACGGGGCGACGCCCGACAGGGCGCGGGCCCCACACGGGGCGTGAGCGAAGGGCACCGCCCGCCGGGCGCGGGCCCCACACAGGCAGCGGCCGCGAGCCCCACATCAGCGCGGGGCACCGCCCCACCAAGCACAGCCCAGCACGGGCGCGGCCTCACCCAGCGGGCGGGCGTGGGACACAGCCCAGCACGGGCGCGGCCTCACCCAGCGGGCGGGCGTGGGACACAGCCCAGCACGGGCGCGAGCCCCGCGCCGCCAGCGGGCGGGGGCTCGTAGGAGGCAGGGCCCAGCGGGCGGCGGGGCTCGTAGGAGGCGGGGCCCGGTCGCCGGCCGCTCTAGGCCACCGCGTCGAAGCCCGTGTCGTGGGCCATCTTCTTGAGTTCGAGGAGGGCGTGCTTCTCGATCTGGCGGATGCGCTCGCGGGTGAGGCCGTGTTCCTTGCCGACCTCCGTGAGGGTCCGCTCGCGGCCGTCCTCGATGCCGTACCGCATGCGGATGATGGAGGCGGTGCGGTGGTCGAGCTGGCCGATGAGGTCGTCGAGCTCCTCGCTGCGGAGGAGGTGAGGACGGACTGCTCGGGGAGATGGCGGAGGTGTCTTCGAGGAGGTCGCCGAACTGGGTCTCGCCCTCGTCGTCCACGGACATGTTGAGCGAGACGGGGTCCCGCGCCCAGTCGAGGACGTCGGTGACGCGCTCGGGCGTCGAGCCGAGCTCGGCGGCGATCTCGGCGGGCTCGGGCTCGCGGCCGTTCTCCCGGTTGAACTCGCGCTGGACGCGGCGGATGCGGCCGAGCTCCTCCACGAGGTGGACGGGGAGCCGGATGGTCCGGGACTGGTCGGCGATGGACCGGGTGATGGCCTGGCGGATCCACCACGTGGCGTACGTGGAGAACTTGAAGCCCTTCGCGTAGTCGAACTTCTCGACCGCGCGGACCAGGCCCGCGTTGCCCTCCTGGATCAGGTCGAGCAGCGGCAGCCCGCTGCGCGGGTAGCGCCGGGCGACGGCCACGACGAGCCGCAGGTTGGACTTGATGAAGAGGTCCTTGGCACGCTCGCCCTCGGCGACCAGCGCTTCGAGCTCCTCGCGGCTCGCCCCGCCGCCCTCGCTCTCGACCTCTCCGTCGAGTATCTGCCGGGCGTAGACGCCCGCCTCGATCGTCTGGGAGAGCTCGACCTCCTTGGCGGCGTCGAGCAGGGGTGTGCGCGCGATCTCGTCGAGGTACATGCCGACCAGGTCGCGGTCGGCGATGTCCCCGCCCACGGCGCGAACGCTGCTCGCCCGCTCGCCCCCGCTCTTCGCGGAGGTCTGACGACGGGCGACGGCACGGGTTGCCATGCGTGCTCCCTTGCTGAGTAGGTCGCGACACCCTTACGGGTGCCCTGCATCCGACGGAAACAACGACTGGAATCAGGACAGAATTCCCACCCGACGCATGGATTTTCGCGATCATGCAGTATCCTGCGCGCCCGCCGCCCCCACGGGCACGCCGCGGGCACCCACGGAGGCGCAGGTCAGACCGGGCACGGAGGGTGAAACGGCGCCCCTCGCGGGGGTACCCGACCACGCTGTCGGTGAGACCGCGATCACATGCGGCGCCACCCCCTCAGACGCCACGGCAGGACACACGGTTGCCTCCGCCCCCAGGACCTACGACGGGTCCTAGGTCCCCAGCCCGTTCCGCCCCGGCACCACCCCGACCTAGCGTCGCTCCATGAGCGACACGACCGACACGACCGGCACCGCCAGCACTGCCGACACGACTGGCAACATCGGCACCACCGGCACCATCGACACGACCGGCGCCACCGCCACGACCAGCACCACCGCCACCACCGGCACCACCAGCACCGCCGACACCACCGGCACCCTCGACGAGGCCCTCGAACGGCTCCACACCACGGGGCCCGAGCGGGGCGGCTGGCTCACCAACCACGCCCCCATGGCCGTCGAGGCCCTCGTCCGCCACGGCCAGGCCCCGGCCGTGCACCGCTGGCTCGACCACTACGCGCCCAAGCTGGAGGACGCGCCCGCCCCGCACGCCCCGGTCACCGCGGGCACCTGGCGGGAGGCGCTCGGCGACCCCGTCCGGATCACCGACTGGACCCGTTACTTCGCGCGCGAGCTCGGGGACCGCCCTGGCGGGACGTCCTCGCCGAATGGTGGCCCCGGCTGCTGCCGGGCATCGCGGGCGGGCGACGCATCCGGTGATCCGTACCGGTCACGCCGTACGGACCCTGCTCACGACCGAGGAGACGGCACCGCGCCGCGCCGAGCTGGCGCACGCCCTCGGCTACTGGGCGGCCCGCCACCAGCCGCTCCCGCCGCTCGCCCCGCTGGCCGTCGCGCCGACGGCGGCGGCCGCGCTGGACGCCGTACCGCCGGTTCCGGAGCAGGACGGCGGGATCCGGCCCGGCTCGCGCAGCTGACGGCGTTCCCGGTGTGGGGCGAGGCGCCGGACCCGGACACGGCGAAGGAGCTGCTCACCGAGCTGGTGACGGCGGCGACGCACCGGTACGCCTCCCACGGCCACGGCGAGCCGATCATGCTGGTGCACGCGGCGACCGCGCCGAACGCGGTGCTGCGCGCCCTGCCCGCGCTCCCCGCGCGCTGTGGGTGCCGAGCGTGGCGGCGGCCTGGGCGGCGGCGGCCGCGGTGACGGCGGCCTACGCGCCGCGCGAGGCCGCCCTGTACACCGCGACCGGACTCGGCCCGGAGGAGGTCTTCGAGCGGGCGGCCGCGCACGGCGACGACCACACGATCAAGTTCGCGGACACCGCGCTCGACGTGGGCGACCCGCTCGCGCTGGCCGCCGCCGTCCGCGCGATCGACCTCAATCCGCCGGCGTACCGGTAGAAGGGGTCAGCCGAACTGGACCGAGCGCTTCGCGAGCCCCATCCAGAACCCGTCGATCACCGACTTCTCCGCGTCGAGGTCGCCGGCCGCGTCCGCCGCGCCCATGGTGACGAAGAGCGGGGCGAAGTGCTCGGTACGGGGGTGGGCGAGGCGGCCGGCGGGCGACTTGCGCTCGAAGTCGAGGAGGGCGTCGACGTCGCGCGCGGCGAGCGCCTCGTTCCCCCAGGCGTCGAACTCGGCGGACCAGCCGGGGACGCCGGGTCCGGTGTGCCGGAGGGCGGCGAGGTTGTGGGTGAAGAAGCCGCTGCCGACGATCAGGACGCCCTCGTCGCGCAGCGGGGCGAGCTTGCGCCCGATGTCCATGAGCCGGCGCGGGTCGAGGGTGGGCATGGAGATCTGGAGGACGGGGATGTCGGCGTCCGGGAACATCTCGACGAGCGGCACGTACGCGCCGTGGTCGAGGCCCCGGTCGGGGATGTCCTGCACGGGCGTGCCGGGCGCGCGGAGCAGCTTGCGGACGGCCTCGGCGAGCTGCGGGGCGCCGGGGGCGGCGTACTGGACGCGGTAGTAGTGCTCGGGGAAGCCCCAGAAGTCGTAGACGAGGGGGACGGTCTCGGTGGCGCCGAGGGCGAGCGGGGCCTCCTCCCAGTGGGCGGAGACCATGAGGATCGCCTTGGGGCGGGGCAGGCCGGCGGACCAGGCGGCGAGCTCGCCGGGCCAGATCGGGTCGTCGGCGAGCGGCGGGGCGCCGTGGGAGAGGTAGAGGGCCGGCATCCGTTCGAGGGTGGCGTCCATGGCGACCTTCTCCTGCTTCCTGATCCTTGAAACTTCAAGCTAACTGTTCACACCATAACGCCGAATAGTTCAACTTTCAAGAATGAGTCGTACGATGGGAACCATGGGAGACACGACCGAACCCCGCTGGCTGACCGACGAGGAGCAGTGCGTCTGGCGCGCGTACCTGCACGCCACCACCCTCCTGGAGGACCACCTCGACCGCCAGCTGCAGCGCGACGCGGGAATGCCGCACATCTACTACGGGCTCCTCGTCCAGCTCTCCCAGGCCCCCCGCCGCCGGCTCCGGATGACCGAACTGGCCAAGAGCGCCAAGATCACCCGCTCCCGGCTCTCCCACGCGGTCGCCCGCCTGGAGAAGAGCGGCTGGGTGCGGCGCGAGGACTGCCCCTCCGACAAGCGCGGCCAGTTCGCCCGGCTGACGGACGAGGGGGTGGAGGTCCTCCGGCAGAACGCGCCCGGCCACGTGGCCGCCGTCCGCCAGGCCATGTTCGACCGGCTCTCCCCGAGCAGGTGGAGCAGCTCGGCGCGATCATGCGCGTGATGGCCGAGGGCCTCGAACCCACGGACGCGAACGCGGACCTGCCCTGGCTCCGCTGAGCGAGCGGAGCCAGGGCAGGCGGCGGAGCCAGGTCAGCTCCACGTTGTCCGGGTCAGGCCGTACTGGTCAGGCCGTACTGGTCAGGCCGTACGGGTCAGGCCGTACTGGTCAGGCCGTACGGGTCAGATCGCCCGGGTCAGGTCGTACGGAGAGAACGGTCAGTGGGCGATGACCGGCACCCTCACCTCGTCCTCCGCGTCGGCGTCCGCACCGGCGCCGGACCCGGTGACCTGCCCGCCGCCCGGCTTCCCGGTGTTGATGAACACGAAGGCGATCGTGGCCGAGACGGCCAGGATGCCGACCGCCCACCAGATGGCCGCCGTGTAGCCCTCGACCATGCTCTGGAACTGGAGCAGCTTCTGCGCGGCCGGGGTGGTCGCTCCGGCGGCGTGGTCGGCCACGTAGGCGGCGGTCGCCGAGGCGGCGATCGTGTTCAGCAGGGCCGTGCCGATGGCGCCGCCGACCTGCTGCGAGGTGTTGACCATCGCGGAGGCCACACCGGCGTCCCGCGGGTCCACGCCGAGCGTCGCGAGCGACATGGCCGGCATGAACGCCGTGCCCATGCCCAGGCCGAGCAGCAGCTGCGCGGGCAGGATGAGGCCGGCGTACGAGGTGCCGATCTCCAGCTGGGTGAGGAGCAGCATGCCGACGGCGGCGGTCAGGAAGCCCGGGGCCATCAGGAACCGCGGCGGGACGCGGGTCATCAGGCGCGCGCCGATCTGGGTCGAGCCCGTGATCATGCCCGCGATCATCGGCAGGAACGCGAAGCCCGTCTTGACCGGCGAGTACCCCTTCACGACCTGGAGGTAGTACGTCAGGAAGAGGAACAGGCCGAACATCGCGATGACGGCGAGACCGAGCGACAGGTAGACGCCGCCGCGGTTGCGGTTGGTCACGACGCGCAGCGGCAGCAGCGGGGACTTCACCCGCGACTCGGTGAGCACGAAGGCCAGGAGCAGTACGGCGGAGCCGACGAAGAGGCCGATCGTGCCGGCGTCGCTCCAGCCCGCGGATTCGGCGCGGGTGAAGCCGTACACGAGGGCGACGAGGCCCAGAGTGGACAGGATCACGCCGGGGATGTCGAGCGCGGAGCGGTTGCGGCCGCCCTCGGGCTCGCGGACGACGAGGTACGCGCCGACGGCGGCGACCACGGCGAACGGGATGTTGACGAAGAAGGTCCAGCGCCAGTTCAGGTACTCGGTGAGGAAGCCGCCGAGGATCAGGCCCACGGCGCCGCCGCCGCCGGCGATCGCGCCGTAGATGCCGAAGGCCTTCGCGCGCTCCTTGGCGTCGGTGAAGGTCACGGCGAGCAGCGAGAGCGCGGCGGGCGCGAGGAGCGCGCCGAAGGCACCCTGGAGCGCGCGGGCGCCGAGCATCATGGCCTCGCCGGTCGCGGCCCCGCCGAGGGCGGAGGCGGCGGCGAAGCCGATGAGGCCGGTGATGAAGGTCCGCTTGCGGCCCCACAGGTCGGCGATGCGGCCGCCGAAGAGGAGGAGCCCGCCGAAGGCGAGGGCATAGGCGGTGATGACCCACTGCCGGTTGCCGTCCGAGATCCCGAGGTCCTGCTGGGCGGAGGGCAGGGCGATGTTCACGATCGTCGCGTCGAGCACGACCATCAGCTGGGCGAGGGCGATGAATATCAGGGCTTTCCAGCGACCGGGGTCGGCCGCCTGGATCGCGGGCTTCTCGGGGATTTTCGGCATGGGGGTAGCCACCTCTTGGCGCGTACTGGTGAAAAAGGACGTAAGCAAGGAAGGAAGTGCGGGCGCTCCGGGGAGGGAGCGGATCAGGTCACGGCCGACAGGAGTCGCGTCTCAGGTCCTCCAGGGTGGCGGCCTTGCCCGGCAGCCCGGAGCGGGCGGGTGCCTCCAGGCCGTCGAGGAACAGTTGCAGGTGGCGGTGGACGAACTGGTCGAAGGCGCCGCAGCCCGATCCGGGCAGCGGGCGGGTCAGCTGGGAGAGCGCGACCATCAGGTCGCCGACACCGATGTCGGTACGGAGGCGGCCGGCCGCCTGCGCCCGCTCGACGAGGCCCTCGACGACCTCCCCCAGGCGGTCGCGCTCGGCGATCAGGTCGGGGTGGTCCTTGTCGAAGGTGCCCTCGAGCATCGGGCACAGGGCGCCGACGCGCTCGTCGGCGGCGCCGTGGACGAAGCGGCGGAGGGCGGCGAAGGTGTCGGCCTCCTCCTCGGCGGCCCGCTCGGCGACCTCGATGACGCGACCCATGAGCGAGAGGACGACCTCGTGGACGAGGTCGGCGCGCTCGGGGAAGTTCCGGTAGAGCGTGGCGTTCCCGACGCCGGCCCTGCGCGCGATCTCGTCGTACGGCACCTGGGAGCCGAACTCGACGAACATCTCACGGGCCGCCGTCACGATCCGCTCGCGGTTGCGCAGGGCGTCGGCCCGCGGGCGGGGTACGCGGCGGGCGGGCGCGGTGCCGGCGTTGCTGCTCACGCCACGGTCTCCTCACAGTCGTCGGTGGATTCCCCGGACGGTCGTCGACGATCCGTCCGGACTGTCGTCGATGATCCGTCCGGACGGTCGTCGATGATCCGTCCGGACTGCCGCCGGGGATTCACCGGCCGGTCACCGGTGGATTCACCCGGCTGCTCGCCGGTGGATTCATCTGGACAGTCGCGGTGGACTCATCCGGGGAAGGACTCCCCACTTAGGGGAACACACTCCTAAACGGGGACCCACTCCCCGGTTATTTCCCCTCACGAATGTGACCTGCGTCACATATCACCGCATCCGCGGGATCCCACGATCGGGCCACCCGACGCGCGCGCCCGGACCACGCGACACAGGCTGATCGCACGGCGCGCACCCCCCGCGAGGGGGCGGGGCGCCGACCTGTCCCCACCGGAGAGGCGACGCATGCAGCACCCCCGCCGACGGATACGCAGGCCCGTCGCCCTGGCGGCGATCACGGCCGTCTCCTCGCCCTGCTCGCCTCGGCGAGCAACACCCTCCCGGGCCCGCCCCCGCCTCGGCGGGCCCCGTGGCCGCCGCGCCGAGGGGCGCCAGGCTGGGGCCGTGCCGCATCGCCACCACGATGGGCGTGCAGATGTCGGAGGGGCTGCCCACGGCCCCCGGATACGTGCGCTCCACGGGCCTCGTCAGGGCCCTCAACCTGATGATCGACTTCCCGGACGCCCCCGGGGACGGCACGGCGATGGGCCGCTTCCGCGAGTTCTTCCCGCAGACCGCCGACTGGTTCCGCACCAGCTCGTACGGGCGGCTGCACTACCGGGCCGAGGCGCCGATACCCGACTGGCTGCGGATGCCCCGGCCGTTCTCCTCGTACGGCATCGAGCGCGGCTCACCGTACGAACCGGGCTACCGCTCCCTCGTCGAGGACATCGTGAAGGCCGCCGACCCGAAGGTGGACTTCAGCGCCTACGACCTGGTCAACATCCTCGTCACGCCGAACGCCGGGCCCTCCGCCCTCGACACCGTCCTGTCCGTGACCTTCTCCGGCAACGACGACGCCCCCTACGCCGACGGCGTGCCGCTCGCCAACACGTCCTTCGTCTACAGCCGCCAGGACGACGGCTCGGGCAGCTTCGCCGAGACCGGCTACCGCGTCCTGCCCCACGAGAACGGCCACGTCTTCGGCCTGCCCGACCTCTACACCTCGGACGGCGGCGGCACCGTCGGGCACTGGGACATCATGTCCGAGGACTGGGGCGCCAACAACGACCTCCTCGGCTGGCACAAATGGAAGCTGGGCTGGCTCGACAACGACCAGGTCAGCTGCGCCTCGGCCCCCGGCACCGGCGACTACAGCCTCACCCCGCTCGCGGTCCCCGGCGGCCCCAAGCTCGTGTTCGTCCCGCTCTCCGGCACCTCCGGATACGCGGTCGAGGTCCGCAACAAGGACGGCAACGACGAGGCCGTCTGCAAGGAGGGCGTCCTCGTCTACCGGGTCGAGTCCGACGTGGACACCGGCCACGGCCCGGTGACCGTCGCCGACAGCGACCGGGCCAGCGGCGGCTGCACCCGCCGCGCCAACGTCCACGCCGAGCTCTCGGACGCCCCGTACGGTCCGGGCGAGACGTTCACCGACCGCGCCAACGGCATCCGCATCACCGTCCTGGACGAGGACGGGACGGGCACCTACCGCGTACGGATCACCCGCGGCTGACGAGGTCCCTGAGCTGCCGCTTCAGAAGCTTCCCGGTCGGATTCCGCGGCAGTTCCCCCTCCCGTACGAGGACACGGGCGGGCACCTTGAACGCGGCGAGGCGCGCGCCGACGTGCGCACGCAGCTCCTCGGCACCGGTCCTGGCCCCAGCCCGCAGCCGCACGACGGCCACGACCTCCTCCCCGAGCAGCGGATGGGGAACCCCGAACACGGCGGCGTCGAGAACGTCCGGATGCTGATGCAGCGCGCCCTCGACCTCGACGCAGTACACGTTCTCCCCGCCCCGGATCACCATGTCAGTGATCCGGTCGACGATGCCGACCCGCCCGTCGCCGTCGAGGCGCGCGAGGTCCCCGGTCCGGAACCACCCCTCCTCGGTGAAAGCGGCACGGGTGGCGTCCTCGTCCCCCCAGTACCCCCGGACGAGAGACTGCCCCCGCAGCCACAACTCCCCCACCCCGTCCGCGTCGGGCCGGTCGATCCGCACCTCGGTCACGGGCGAGGGCCGCCCGACGCTCCCGGGATGGGCCCGGTACTCGGCCCCGACGTTGGAGAGGACACCCCCGCACGTCTCGGTCAGCCCGTACCCGTTCCGGGGCTCGATCCGCTCCCCGTACCCCTCGGCGATCCCGGCGACGATCCCGGGCGGGGCGGCGGCTCCCCCCGTACTGAGCAGGGTCAGACTCCCCATCGGATCACCCGCGCTCCGGGCCGCATCGAGCAACTGCAGCGCCATGGTGGGCACCCCCGCGAAGTGCGTGACGCCATGCTCCCGAATCAGCTCAAGAGCCCGCCCCGCATCCCACTTCCGCATCATCACCAGCGTCCCGCCGGCCGCCATGACGGCATAGAACGACGTGAACGCGGCGACGTGGAAGAACGGAAACGCGGTCAGCGACACCATCGCCGGCCCGCCCCCCGGCACCTCCCCCCGCGCGAGGGCCGCGGCCGCGGCGAAGTACCGCGGATTCATCGCCGCCCCGACCTGCGCGAGATGCGTGGCGACGGCACCCTTGGGCCGCCCCGTGGTCCCGGACGTATAGATGATGGTGGAGTCGTGCTCGGGCAGCACGTCGACAACCGGCGGCCCGAGCAGCGGATCGTCCTCCACGACGTACGCCGCGAACCCGTCCTCGGCCTCCCCCCGGAAAACGACCCCGGGCACGGAGTTCCGCGCCGCCCACTCCCTCACCCGCCCGACCCGCTCCCCGTCGACCAGCAGCACCCCCGGCGCACAGTCGTCGAGCGCGTACGCGAACTCCCCCTCGGTCCACCACGCGTTCAGCGGCACGACGACGAGCCCGGCCATCTGCGCCGCCCAGAACGCCACATGCCACTCGGGCACATTCCTCATGGCGACAACAGCCCGGTCCCCCGGCCTCAGCCCGTACTCCCCCACCAGCCGCCGCGCCAGCCCACAAGCCGCGTCGAAGAACTCCCGATAGGTCCACCTGGCGTCCTCCGCCACGAGAAACACCCGGTCCCCGTACCCCCAGGTCACCTCGACGAACTCCCGCAGGGTCCGCGGCCCCCCGACATACACCCCACCCTCGACCTCGAAAGGCGCCCCGGGCGCGCTGAGCCGCTCGACCCCACCAGCCACCACACCATCCTCCTCAGCCCCGGCGACGCTATGCGCACCCCCGAAGCCGGTCAACTACACCGACCCCCGACCACACCACCCGCTACACTGACAGCGCTCCGCCTTCGCCTTCGTAGCTCAGGGGATAGAGCACCGCTCTCCTAAAGCGGGTGTCGCAGGTTCGAATCCTGCCGGGGGCACAACATGTAAGGGCACCTGGTGATGTCACCAGGTGCCCTTCGTCGTGTGTGGCGGGTGGCGGTGGGTGGGGCGGCTAGCTGACGACGACGTTGTGGGCCGGGATGATCGTGGGCTGGAGGTCGGGGAAGCCGAGGTCGGCGAGGATGGGGCCGAAGGTCTGGGCGTGGGAGGCGAGGGCTTCGGGGCTCTGCCAGACCTCGGTGACGCGGAAGCCGCCTTCGACCGGGCCGGCGGCGTGGGAGATGAGGCCGGGGTCGGAGACGTCGGCGAAGCGGGTGAAGCCTCGGTCGGCGGTGACGCGGTCGATGACCGTGTCGTAGAGGTCGTGGCCGGCGCCGGGGAGGTCGAAGGTGACGATGATGGCCATTCGGGGTGCCCCTGTCTTGGTTCGCCGCACGGCTGCGGCGATGGCCGGGAGCATAGCTGTCGGTGAGCGTGGGATGACTGATGGTCACTGGATGCTTACGGCAGGTTCGAATTGCGGGGGGCAACGGCGGGGAACGGGGGCGGGACCGTGGGTGGCGTCTCAGTACGATGAACCGTGGATCGGTGGGGAAGGCGGCGGGGAGATGGTGAAGGGCGGGGGCGCTCCGCGGCGGGGGCAGGGGGAGCTGGAGGCGCAGGTGCTGGTCGCGCTGCGGCGGGCTTCCGGGGGGCGTACGGCCGGGTGGGTGCAGGAGCGGCTCGGGGGTGATCTCGCCTATACGACGGTCATCACGATCCTCACGCGGCTGCACGCCAAGGGGGCGGTCAGCCGGGAGCGGGTGGGGCGGTCCTTCGAGTGGACGGCCGTCGCGGACGAGGCCGGGCTCGCGGCCCTGCGGATGCGGAGGGTCCTGGACGCCGAGGCGGACCGGGACGCCGTGCTCGCCAGCTTCGTGACCGGGCTCTCCGCCCATGACGAGCGGCTGCTGCGGGACCTGCTGGCCCAGGAGCCCGGCGAGGCGGAAGACTGACCGCATGGGGGTCTTCGTCTTCCTGCCGCTGGTCCTGCCCCTGACGGCGTGGCCGGTCGCCCGGATCGCCGCGCACCGTCTGCATCCGCGGCGGCCACCCGGCTGCTCGTCGGCTTCGCCGCCGCGCTCGCCCTGTGCAGCACCCTGTCCCTGGGGCTGCTCGTCGTCGTCGGCACCGCCCAACTGCCCGGCAACCCGCTGCCGGACGGCTGGTCCGACCCCGAGGTCCGCGCGGCCGTGCCGTACGACGAGGTCGCCGGGCAGCTCGCCATTCCCGCCCTCGGCGTCGTGGTGGTCTCCTGCGCCGAGACGGTCCGGCGGCACCTGCGGGTGCGCCGCCGCGCCTCCCGGGCCCTGGCGGGGATGCCGTCGCGCTCGGTCGTGGTGCTGCCCGACCCCACGGCCTACGCGTACGCCCTCCCGGGGAGGAAGGGGCGCGTCGTCGTCACCACCGCCATGCTCGACGCGCTCACCGGGCCCGAGCGGCGCGCGCTCTTCGCCCACGAGCGGGCCCATCTGACCGCCCGGCACCACAGGTTCCTGCTGGCCGCGCAGCTCGCCGCCCGCGCCAACCCGTTCCTGCGGCCCCTGCGCACGGCGGTCGCCTACACCACCGAGCGGTGGGCCGACGAGGACGCCGCCGCGCGGATCGGCAGCCGCCGTACCGTCGCACGGGCGGTCGGCAAGGCCTCGCTGATCTCCCGGGACATGACCTCGCCGGCTTCGCCTCGGCCGGGCCCGTGCCGCGCCGCGTCGCCGCGCTGCTCGCCCCGCTCCCGCGCCCCGCCGCTGGCCCTCCGTGTTCACCGCCGCGGGCCTCGCCACCTGGGGGCCGCCGCCACCACCACCGTCTCCGCGCTCTCCTCCGCGAACTCGGCCGTGACGCTGTATCTGATTCTGGAGGCCGCGACCCTCTGTGACCCGACCCTCCCGCCCTATCCTGGGCTTCACTTACCGGGGGAAAACGGGAAGACGGGGGAACGACGGTGGACTGGTTCTGGTGGGTGCTCATCCTCTTCTGGACCGGCGGCTTCGCATGGGCCGCCGACAACGTCCGCACCGCGCTGCGCCATCGGCACGAGCGGAAGATGGAGGTGCTGGAGGCGGCGAAGCAGGAACGGCTCGCCCTTGAGGCCTCGAACCGGACGCCCGAGCCCGTGTGCGGGTGCACGCACCACCTCGCGAAGCACGACAAGCAGGGCCGGTGCCACGAGCGGGTCGAGGTCCCGACGGCCTGGGACGAGACCAAGAAGCCGGTGCGGTACGAGGCCGGCGTCTGCAACTGCCAGCAGTACGTGGGACCGCAGCCGCTGTCCCAGGTGTACGCGGACGAGCTGACGGACCTGGCCTAGGGCTCCTGGCGCGGGCCCGGTCCGGCGCCGACCTGGTCCAGCGCGGGTCCGGCCTGGCGCGGGCCCGGCCTGACGCCAGCCCGATCCAGCGCGGGCCCGGCCCGGCGCCAGCCCGATCCAGCGCGGGCCCGGCCCGGCGCCAGCCCGATCCAGCGCGGATCCGGCCTGGCGCCTGCCCGATCCAGCGCGCGCGGGTCCGGCCCGGCGCCGGCCCTGTCTAGCGCCGGAGTTCCTCCGGGCAGGGCGTGCCGCGCGAGAGCTTGTAGGGGGCGCCCAGGCGGTAGACGCCCGGCTTGGGGCGACGAGTTCCGTCCATTCGTCGCCCTCGGGGTCCGCCTCGGTCTTGAAGAGGCAGCCCTTCTCGTTGGCGAAGACCTTGGGGAGTTCCGTCTCCGCGTCCTCGCGGGCCAGCTTCGAGGCCTCCGTCTCCTGCGGCGGCTCGATCTTGCCGCCGTGCTCGTCCACGAGGGCGAGCCACGGCGAGTAGGGGACGCGGATGAGGACGCGGCCGGGGCGGTCGACCCGGATCACGACCTCGTTCTCCTCCGCGCTCTGCACCTGGGCGGGCGGGTCGGCGAGGGGGTCGGGTGCTCGACCTCGTACAGCCGCCAGTTCTCGTCGGACCAGACCTGGTTCAGGTACGGCAGTCCCTCGCGGACGAGCTCCGCCTCCTGCTCGGCGCCCGAGTCGGGAGCGCCGGTGGGCAGGACCACGTAGTGGACGGCCCAGCGGTGGAGCCAGTCCTTGTAGTTGGCGGCGTTGAGCGTGTCGTCGTAGAAGAGCGGGTTGCGCTCCATGTCGGCCTGGCGGTTCCAGCCGCGCGCCAGGTTGATGTACGGGCTGAGCGCGGAGGACTCGCGGTGGCTGGAGGCCGGCACGACCTCGACCCGCGCCTTGCCCGCGTCCCGGACCTGGAGCTGGTTGACGAGCGGGGCGAGCTCGCGCGCCCAGGAGGCGTCCGGGGCGGTGCGGATGACGTCGTCGACGCCCTTGAAGCCGATCCAGGCGTTCAGGCCGGCGAAGGCGAGCAGCAGCGCGTACCAGCGGCGTGAACGCGGCGCCGTGTACGGCAGGGCCGCGAGCAGCACGACGCCCGCGAAGAGCATCGGGAGCCGGGAGATGTTCGAGCCGATCTGCGAGTCGATCAGCCAGGTCAGGAGCGTGCCGATCGTGTAGACCGCCGCCGCCGTGCGGACCGTCCGCCAGTCCTTCGGGACGAGGAAGAAGGTCAGCACCCCGAAGAGCAGGGGCAGCACCGTCGAGCCGAAGGCCATCGGCTGCGTGCCCGAGAAGGGGAACAGCCAGGAGGAGAGGGCCACCACGGCCACGGGGGCCAGGCCCAGGGCGTACGCGCCCGGACGCCGCTTGTTCAGGAACAGCGCCGCCGCCGCGACCCCGAGGAACAGGCCCGCCACCGGACTGCACGCCGTCGCCAGGCCGGCCAGCGGGCGGCGACCGCCGCCTTCGCCCAGCGCTTGTAGCGCCAGCGGTGCGGCCAGCAGAAGACGGCGGCGACCGCGCCGAGCGCGAACATCATGCCGAGGCCGAAGGTCACCCGGCCCGAGAGCGCGTTGCAGAGGAAGGCGAAGACGGCCGCGACCGAGCACGCCATCGGGTTCCGGACCGCCCGCACCCGCACCAGGATCAGTGCCGTCAGGGTGGCCGACAGCGTCCCGGCGACCATCATCGTGCTGCGGACGCCGAGCACCGACATCAGGTACGGGGAGACCACGCTGTACGAGACGGGTGCATCCCGCCGTACCAGGCCAGGTTGTACGCGGAGTCCGGGTGCCGTCCGACGAACTCGGCCCACGCGTCCTGCGCGGCCAGGTCCCCGCCGCTGTTCGCGAAGAAGAAGAACCACAGGACGTGGGTGAGGGCGGCGAGCCCGGTGGCCGCCAGGACCGTGTAGCGGCGCTTGCGGCGCGGCGCGGGGCGCGCGGCGGGGAGGGCGGCGGACGGGGCCCGGGTGGGTGCCGGGGCGGGCCGCTGGGTGGGCAGCACTATTCGCGGGAGCGAAGTGGGGCCGGTATCCGTGGGCGGTCCGCCGACGGGGTCACGGGCATCGCGGGCGTCATGGACCTCACGGTAGACGTCGGGGTCGGAGTCCGCGCGGTCGGCGCGTGTCGGCTCGGCGGTGGTCACTGCGGCCCTTTCCCGTACTGCCCGTCTCGTGCTGCCCGTCCTGTGCTGCCCGTCTCGTGCTGCCCGTCCCGTACTGCCCGTCCCGTGCTGCCCGTTTCGTGCTGCCCGTCTCGCTTCTCGTCCCCGTTGCCCGGAAACGCTAACAGCCGGGCGCCCCGGAGAAGCGGGGCGCCCGGCCGTCGGCGGATGACCTCCCGGTCCGCGCCGTCAGCCCACTCGGGTGAGCTTCTTGTCGAAGCCGGGCTCCACCAGGTCCGACTGGAGGGCGACCGGGGAGCTGACCTTGCCCGTGCCCGTACCGATCGACACCTGGCCGACGACGTCGCCCGCCTTGCCCGCGTGCGGGACGGCCTTGCCGCCGTCCGTGAGCTCCAGCGTCACCCGGAGGCCCGGCCAGCCCACCGCCTTGAGCTCCTTGGTGGCCACGACCGGGGTCCGGCCGCCGAGACCGTCGTCCACGTAGCCGAGGACCTGGCCCTTCTTGACCACGGCGGCCGAGGTGACGTCCTTCTGCGCCTGCTGGATCAGCTTGAGGCTGTTGTCGATGGCGAGCTGGAGCTTGTCGTTGAGGATCTTGGCGTCCTTCGCCCCCATGACGATGCCGAGGATCCGGCGGTTCTGGCCGTCGACGACGGTGTTCGCCGCCCAGAGCAGGTTGCCGCCGGCCGGGGTGGAGGAGCCGGTCTTGATGCCGCTGACACCCGGCTGGAGCAGGATGTTGTTGTTGTTCTCGATCCGGCCGGGGATGCCGTCGACCGTCACGTTCGGCATGTTCACGATCTCGCGGAACACGTCGTACTGCATGACCGCCTTCGCCAGCTTCAGCTGGTCCTGCGGGGTCGACATGGTGGTGTCGAGCAGACCGGACGGGTCCGTGTACGTGCTCTGGGTCATGCCCAGGTCCTTCGCGGCGGCGTTCATCTTCTCGACGAACGCGGCCTCCGAACCGGCGTCCCAGCGCGCGAGCAGCCGGGCCACGTTGTTCGCGGAGGGGATCATCAGGAGCTCCAGGAGCTCCTTCTCCGTGTAGCTCTGGCCCTCCTGGACCGGCGCCGTCGACTCCGAGTCGTGCTTCGCCTGGTCGGCGGCCTTCTTGTCGATCGTGATCTCCGGACCCTGCTGCTTCCCCTTGATCGGGTGGTCGCGGAGGATCACGTACGCCGTCATCGTCTTCGTCACGGACGCGATCGGAGCCGGCTTCTGCGCCCCGTACGTGCCCATGGAGCCCACGCCCTCGACCTCGACGGCGCCCTGCCCCTCACCGGGCCACGGCATCTTCAGCTCGCCGCCCCCGAAGGTGAACGTCGGCTCCGCCGACAGCGTCAGCGCGGGCGCGGGCAGCGGGCGGACCATCTGCACGATCGCAAACACGATCAGGAGCAGCAGGACCAGCGGCGTCCAGATCCGCACCCGCCGCACGGCCGTCCGCAGCACCGTCGGCCGCGGAGGCGGCGTGTTCGTCAGCTCGGCGAGCAGATCGAGCGGCGGCATCGGCGGCAGCGGCTGCTGCCGGGTCCGCTCCGGCTCGGAGAGCGCGGCCCGCGAGGGGGCGGGGCGGGCTTGGGCGCCTTGGGGGCGGGCGTGGGCGTGGGCGTGGGTGCCTGGGTGCGGCCGCCTCCTTGGGCGCGGCCGTCTCCTTGGCCGCGGCCTCCTGCGCCGCCTTCTCGGCCTTCTCGGCCTTCTGCTCGGCCTTCTGCTCCGCGGGGATGTCCGGGCGCAGGGCACGGAAGACGCTGGTGCGCTCGCTGTCGGAGTCCGCGGTCAGGTCGGCCGGGAGCTTGAGGGCGGTCGTCGGCTGGTCCACGACGGGCGGCCGGACCATCTTGAACATGGTCGTCGGCTGGTCGACGGGCTCGTCCGCCGCGTCGGACTCACCGGACTCGTCCGACTCATCGGATGCGTCGGATTCCTCCGACTTCTCCGGCTCCTCCGGCTCCTCCGAGGAGGCCTCGGGCTCCGCCGGCTTCTTGTCGGCGGCCGACTTCCGCGCGGCGAACCAGGAATCGGAGGACGCCTTGCCCTCGACGGGCTCGACGGGCTCCTCGTCAGCGGTCTCGTCCGCCTCGTCGTCGGACTCGCCGTCGGACTCCTCGTCAGCGGTCTCGTCCGCAGCCTCGGGCTCGTCGTCCTGCGGCTCGCCCTCGCCCTCGGAGTCGCCGGCCGCGGCCTCGGCGGCCGCCTCGGGCTCCCCGTCGTCCTCCGGCTCGTCTTCGGCCTTCTCGGCCTTCCCGGTCCCCTCGACCTTCCCGGTCCCCTCGGCCTCCGGCTCGTCCGCCGTAGCGACCCACGCCGCCACGGCGTCCTTAAGCCGGTCACCCTCCGGCGCCGCGTCCGTGTCCGTCCCGGAAGCCGACTCCGTCTCGGAAGCCGACTCCGGTGCGTCGCCCTCCGGTGCGTCGTCCTCCGGCGTGCGCGGGGCCAGGGTCTTGAAGACGGCCGTCGCCTGGTCGACCCGAACCGACGAGGACTCTGACTCACGGAGCACGGAGAGCCGAGGATCCCGGCCGCCGCCGCCCGAGGCCGCCGTCTCCTGAGACGACCCCTGCTGCTCCGCCTTGTCGGGGGACTCGCCCGCCACCGTGCCTCCTCCATGCGTCATACGTACGTCCGAACCGTCTACCAGTGTCCTGTGTGAACCCCTTGGCTCCCGTGCTAGACGAGAACGACATACCTACTGGTTCCCGGATGAACCACCCAGGCACTCTCGACAGATGAATGTGAGAGGGGTCACCCTGTCATTCATCCACGCGGGGAGGCATGGATGGGCAGGAGCCGCAGAACTATTCCGGAAGAGCTTCTGCTGCTCGCTCTGGACCCGACCACGGGTACCACAGCGCAGCCGCAGTCGCTCGACCTCGGTCTGGCCGGAGCACAGCTAGTGGAGCTGGCTCTGGCAGGCCGGATAGCCCCTGACGGGGATCGTATCGCCGTGGTGATGCCACGGCCGACCGGAGATCCGACCTTGGACTCCGCACTGGAGCTGCTGCGCAGGCGCGGCAGCCCGGTTCGGGCCGTCCATTGGATCGGCGGACCCCGACTGGGGCTCCGTCAGACGTATCTCTCGCATCTGGAGCGATGCGGCATGGTGCATGCCGTGGAGGGCCAGATGTGCGGGTGTTGCCGACGACTCGCTACCAGGCGACGGACACGGCGATCAGCCGGGAGATCAGGGCCCGGCTGGACAGTGCGATCCGCACCGGCGTACCGCCGGACCCGCGGACCGCGGCGCTTGCCGCGCTGGCCCACGCGGTCGGACTCGGGAAGCACCTCTACCCCGGCAACGAAGGACGGTCGTCGCGGTCCCGGCTGCGCGATCTGATCCGGCACGACCCCATGGGCGGACTCGTGGCGCACGCCGTGATGGACGTCCAGAACGGTGCGGCGGCGCAGCCGCGCCGGAGCGCCGCGGGCGTCCCGGCGCAGCCTCGCGGCAGCATGGCCCGCGCGGCCGCGCACTGACGCTCACGCGGGGCGAACCACCCCGTGACAGGAACCATCCCGGAGCCGCACAAGTGTGCGGGGCGGTCTGGACGACCGCCCCGCACATGTGCGTTGTCCTGTTTTCCCAGCGCGCACCCGGCCATTGGTGGCAGTCTGCCAAGCGGTAGATACTCACAGCTACGCAGCAGACAGCCGGAGGTGCAGTTTCCGTGGCGTCCAACGTCAACCCCACCGTCAGGCGACGCCGATTGGGCCAGGAGCTGCGCAAGCTCCGCGAGGCGAAGAACATGACGGCCGAGCAGGTCGCCGAGCGTCTCCTCGTCTCCCAGTCCAAGATCAGCCGGCTGGAGAACGGCCGTCGCTCCATCAGCCAGCGTGACGTCCGGGACCTGTGCGGCGTGTACGAGGTCGAGGACGAGCGCATGGTCGACTCCCTCATGCAGATGGCCAGGACTCCCGCCAGCAGGGCTGGTGGCACGCCTTCGGCGACATCCCGTACAGCGTCTACATCGGTCTGGAGACGGACGCGGAGAGCCTGCGGATGTACGAGTCGCAGATCATCCCCGGACTGCTCCAGACCCCGGCGTACGCGGAGGCCGTGATCTCCGGGGCGATGCCGGAGTCGACGCCCGCGGAGATCGAGAAGCGGGTCACGGTCCGGACCCGCCGACAGGACCGGATCAGGGACGAGGAGCGTCCGCTGCGCCTGTGGGCGGTCATCGACGAGGGCGCGCTGCACCGGATCGTGGGCAGCAGGCGGCTGATGGTCGAGCAGCTGGAGCACCTGATCGAGCAGTCGCACCTCCCGCACGTCACCGTGCAGGTGATCCCGTTCGAGATGGGCGCGCACCCGGGGATCAGCGGGCAGTACTCGATCCTGGAGTTCCCGGACGCCTCGGACTCCAGCGTCGTCTACATCGAGGGCGTGACGAGCGATCTGTACCTGGAGAAGACGCAGGACGTCGGCAAGTACTCCGTCATGTACGAGCACCTCAGGGCGCAGGCGCTGAACGTCGAGCAGACGCGGGAGTTCATCTCGAAGATGGCGAAGAAGCACGCCCAGGGCTGAGCACTCAGGGGCGGGGCAGGCACCGTACACGGAGCGGCCGCTTCCACGGAAGCGCGGTTGGAATATGCCACTCGGACGTGTGAACGTCGGTCCCGCCGGACGGGACCGACGAGTAGCGTCGATCACGCCACCGGGAACGTTGGCGCGACACCCTACTCGGAAGAAACCGGAGTGAGCAGCATGGCGATTATTCAGGGCGGTACGGACACCTGGACGAAGTCCTCGTACTCGGGTGGCAACGGGGCCTGCGTCGAGGTGAAGTCCCCGTCGTGGCCGCGATCGCGGTGCGTGACTCGAAGGCCCCCGAGGGCCCGTCCCTCTCTTTCGGCCCGGGATCGTGGAACGCGTTCGTCGGCGAGGTGAGCAACGGGGCCCTCTGAGCCCCGGTGCGCCCGCCGTCACCAGCAGTACGAATGAGCCCTCTCGACCGGTCCGCCGTCCTGGCCGAGGGGGCTCGGCCCTTTTCCAAGCGCGGTCAGCGCAGCTCGTCCACGTAGCGGTCCGTCCCCGGCACGGTCGGGATGAAAGGGGCCACCAGCTCGACGCGGGCCGTTCCGGAGGCGAGGGAGTCCAGGTCCGCGAAGTGCTCCGGCCAGCAGGTGCGGGGGTCCTGCTCCAGGAACCACAGGAGGGTCAGGCGGGTGTCGACGCCCTCGACCTGCTTCACGTACGTCATGCGGTCGCCGGGGAGCGGGGTCGGCCGGAAGGCCGTCACCATCGCCGCCGGGGAGCCGGAGAGGCGGCGGGGCAGCTCGCGGGTGCGGAGGCGGTCGAGCAGTTCCGCCCGGCCCTCGGGGCCGTCCGCGTCGATCACCTGGAGGATCAGGCCGGCGTAGGGGTGGTCGAGGGCGTGGAAGTCGCGGGGGCCGGCGGCGCCGTCGCGGTAGACGGTCGCCTCGTGGTCCTGGAACGAGGTGAAGACGTGGGTGCGGGCGTGGTGGACGCGGGCGTCCTGGTTGAGGCGCTTGTTGATGCCGACGGTCCACTTCATGTGCTCGTCGTAGCGGCCCTCGGTGATCCAGTACGTGGAGAGGTAGCAGCCGGCGGTGACCGGGCGGGCGACGGCGGACTTCTCGGGACGCGGAGCCGCTGGAGCTCGCGGGTGGCGACCCAGCGGCGGCCGGCGTACATCCAGGGCATGGCCATGGCGCCCGCGTAGTAGTGGTCGTCCTCGTACCAGCGGTTGTACGCGTACTCGTGGCCCGGATGCGGTTCCACCATGGTGATCAGCGCGTGGCCGGGACGCACCCCGTACGGCCCGACGGCGGCCAGCTCCGCGTACGTCTCGCTGCGGGTCTCCTCGCTCACTCCCGTACCCCTTCCCATGTCGGTGACAGAGTCCTACTCTGACGGACCGTCAGATGCTTGACCAGGGTCGAGGAGGGTCCGGATGCTGCTCCAGGGGAAGACGGTCGTCGTGTCGGGGGTCGGCGCCGGGCTCGGGCACCGGATCGCGGAGACGGTCGTGCGGGACGGGGGCCGGGCGGTGCTCGGGGCCCGGACCGAGGCCAACCTCGCCAAGTCCGCCGCCGAGATCGACCCCGAGGGGCGCCGCACCGCGTACCGGGTCACGGACATCACCGACGAGGGGCAGTGCGAGGCGCTCGCCGCGCTCGCCGTCGAGCGGTTCGGCGGGATCGACGCGGTCGTCCACGTCGCCGCCTGGGACTCCTACTTCGGGGGCCTTCAGGACGCGGACTTCGCCACCTGGCAGGGGGTGCTCGACGTCAACCTGCTCGGGACGCTGCGGATGACCCGGGCCTGTCTGCCGGCCCTCAAGGAGCGGGGCGGTTCCGTCGTGCTGATCGGGACGCAGTCGGCGGTCGCCGCGCCCTCCCAGGTGCGGCAGGCGGCGTACGCGGCCTCGAAGGGGGCGCTGACCTCGGCCATGTACTCGCTCGCGCACGAGCTGGGGCCGCACCGGATCCGGGTCAACACCGTTCTGCCCGGCTGGATGTGGGGGCCGCCGGTCCAGGCGTACGTCCAGTTCACCGCGCACACCGAGGGCGTGCCGGAGGCCGAGGTCCTGGGCGGCTCACCGAGCGGATGGCGCTGCCGGAGCTCGCGACGGACGGGGACGTGGCGGAGGCGGCGGCCTTCCTCGCCTCGGACCGGGCGCGGGCGATCACCGGGCAGTCGCTGCTCGTCAACGCCGGGGAGCTGATGCGCTGAGCGGCCCCGGCCCCGGCCCCGGCGCCAGTGCCAGTGCCAGTGCCAGTGCCCGAGGACGGCAGGCGCGCCTCAGTCCCTCAGACCCTCAGGCCCTCGGCCCCTCACCCCCTCAACCCCTCGGATAGCGGGCCAGCCAGCCCGGTGAGGAGGTCGTGGGGCTGTGCAGGGCGGCGCCCTGGGTCATCTCCATCGCGAAGTCGTCCGCGAGTTCCAGGACCGTGGCGCGGCCCTCCAGTTCGGCCAGCCAGGCCGGCGGGAGGGCCGTCTCGCCGTGCAGGGCGCCGAGCAGGGCGCCGGTGAGCGCGCCCGTCACCGCGGAGGGCCCGTCGTGGTTCACCGCGAGCCGCAGCCCGTGCCGTACGTCCTCGCAGACCAGGGCGCAGTAGACGGCCGCCGCCAGCTGCCCCTCGGCCCGGTCCTCCCCGCCCCGAGGGCCGTCACCCGGTCCGCGTCCGGCACTCCTTCCCGTACGGCTCCGAGGGCGGCGGTCAGCGCCTCGGTGACCGGCTCGTGGCCGGGCGCGCCGCGAGCTGCTCCAGGGCGCGGGCCACCGCCGCCTCGACGGAGCCGCCGCGCGCGAGGCCGTGGACGGTGACCGCGAAGGCGCCCGCGGCGAGGCCGGCGGCCGGGGCGCCGTGGGTCTGGGCGGCGCACTCCACGGCGAGCTGGCAGACGAGCTGCGGCTCCCAGCCGACGAGCAGCCCGAAGGGGGCCGAGCGGGCGAGGGCGCCGGAGTCGGCGGCGTCCGGGTTCTTGGGCCGGTCGAGGGTGCCGAGGCGGTCGTCGCCGAGGCCGGTGAGGCAGGCGCGGGGCGGGTTGCGGCGGGCGTAGAGCCATTCCTCGCGGGCGAGCCAGCCGTTGTCCTTGCGGCGCTCGTCGGGGCCCCAGTCGCGCTGGGTGGCGGCCCAGCGCAGATGGGCCCGGTGGACGTCGGTGGGCGGGTGCCAGGCGCCGGTGTCGCGGCGGACCTGGGCGCGGATGAGGCCGTCGACGGTGAAGAGGGACATCTGGGTGGCGGCGGTGACGGCGCCGCGGCGGCCGAAGGCGGGGGCGGGTTCGGTGAGTCCGTCAGGTCCGTGGGCCGCGCGGAGCCCGTCCAGCGGGCCGTCCGCCCCGCGCCCAGGGCGTCGCCGAGGGCCCCGCCGAGCAGACAGCCCCGCACGCGGGCCCGGAAGTCCTGCTGTTCGGCGCGACCCCACACGGCCGCGGCTGTCGTGGCCACGATGCGCCCTCCCCGTAGACCGGTCTGCGCAGCACTGTAATGGACCGGGTACGTCCGTTCGGGGGCCATATCGTTATGTGATCGGACGCCCGTCAGTCCACTTTCGACCACAGTTCACCCGAAGTTCGACGATGACTTGAACGATCCGCGTCATGAACCCCGTGACACGAGTCAAGACCGTCTCCACCGCGGCCGTCGCCGCCGCACTGCTCCTCGGCCTCACCGCCCCCGCCGCCTCCGCGCACCAGCACACCGGGCAGCGGATCCCCTTCACCGCCGCGACCGTCACCGAGAACGCCGGCGGCACGTACACCGTCACGTGGTCCGCCCCGGCACCCACGGCGTCACGATCCGCACCGGGGCCGCACCGTCGCCCGCGGCGGCGCCACCGGCTCGGTCACCGTCTCCGGCCTCGCCGCCGCCGACCGCCGCTGGTTCGACCTCGTCCCCGACCGGGGCGCCCCGCTGCACCTCGCCGACCGGCTGATCCGCCTCCAGGGCGCCGTCAACTTCCGTGACGCGGGCGGCTACCGCACCCGCGACGGCCACTGGGTGAAGATGGGCGAGGTCTACCGCTCCGACGCGCTCGACCGGCTCACCGGGGCCGACCTCGCCAAGCTGGAGCGCCTCGGCGTCCGGACCGTCTTCGACCTGCGCATGGAGTCCGAGCGGGCCGCAGCCCCCGACCGCGTCCCGGCCGGCGCGGACCACGTCGTCGCCGACGTCCTCGCCGGCTCCGGGACCTTCGCCACGATGCCGAAGAGCCCCGCCGAGGCCGAGGCGATGATGGTCGAGGGCAACCGCTTCATGGTGAGCGGCGCCACCGCCCGCACCGCGTACACCACCGTCCTCGACGGCATCGCCGACGACGAGGCGCGCGGCGTCCTCTTCCACTGCACCGCAGGAAAGGACCGCACCGGCTGGGCGGACGCGGCCCTCCTCACCGCCCTCGGCGTCCCCGAGGAGACGGTCATGGCCGACTACCTGGCCAGCAACACCTACCGGGCCGCCGCCAACGAGGCCGTCCTCTCGCACCTCCCCGCCCCGCAGGCCGCCGTCTACAAGCCGCTCCTCGACGTGCGCCCCGAGTACCTGAACGCCAGCTTCGACGAGGTGGAGAAGGAGTACGGCTCCTTCCGCGCGTACCTGCGCGACGGCCTCGGCGTCGACGGCCACGCGCTGAAGGAGCTCAAGAGGGACCTCCTCGTCGGCTGAGCCCTACTCGCTCGGCAGGACCGGCAGCAGCTCCGGGAGGTGGCCGTCGGAGGCGCGGGCCGTGCGCTGCCGCTCCTCCGGGACCTCCCCGTACAGGGTCGTCCGGGGCCTCGCCGGACGGCCCGCCGCCTCCGCGATCGCCTCCAGGTCGCGGATCGAGCGGTACGAGCCGTAACTCGACCCCGCCATGCGGGAGATGGTCTCCTCCATCAGCGTCCCGCCGAGGTCGTTGGCGCCCGAGCGGAGCATCTCGGCGGCGCCCTCCGTCCCCAGCTTCACCCAGCTGGTCTGGATGTTCGGGATGTGCGGGTGGAGGAGGAGCCGGGCCATCGCGATGACCGCGCGGTTGTCGCGGGTGGTCGGGCCGGGGCGGGCGATGCCCGCGAGGTAGACGGGCGCGTTCGTGTGGACGAAGGGGAGCGTCACGAACTCGGTGAAGCCGCCCGTCTCCTGCTGGATGCGGGAGAGCGTGCGGAAGTGGCCGAGCCAGTGCCGGGGCTGGTCCACGTGCCCGTACATCATGGTGGAGGAGGACCGGATGCCCAGCTCGTGGGCGGTCCTGATCACCTCGATCCACGTGGCCGTGGGCAGCTTGCCCTTCGTCAGCACCCAGCGGACCTCGTCGTCGAGGATCTCGGCGGCCGTGCCGGGTATGGAGTCGAGGCCGGCCTCCTTCGCCGCCGTCAGCCACTCCCGGATCGACAGGCCCGTGCGGGAGGCGCCGTTGACGACCTCCATCGGGGAGAAGGCGTGCACGTGCATCCCCGGCACCCGCTCCTTCACCGCCCGCGCGATGTCGAAGTAGGCCGTGCCGGGCAGGTCGGGGTGGATGCCGCCCTGCATGCAGACCTCGACGGCGCCGACCTCCCAGGCCTGCTGGGCGCGGTCCGCGACCTGGTCCAGGAGAGGGTGTACGCGTCGGCGTCGGTGCGGCGCTGGGCGAAGGCGCAGAAACGGCAGCCGGTGTAGCAGACGTTGGTGAAGTTGATGTTCCGCGTGACGATGTACGTGACCTCGTCGCCGACGACGGACCTGCGGACGTCGTCCGCGATCCGGGTCAGGGCGTCCAGCGCCGGGCCGTCGGCGTGGAGCAGGGCCAGCGCCTGGGCGTCGGTGAGCTTCGTCGGGTCGTCGGCGGCGACGGAGAGCGCCTCGCGGACGTCGGCGTCGACCCGCTCCGGCACCATGCCGGGCGCGGCGGCCTCGCGGAGCGACTCCCAGTCCCCGTACACCTCGTCGAAGTCGTCCCGCCGGTCGCTCGTACGGCCCTCGGTGTCGATGGTCGCGTGCAGATCGGTGCGGCCGGTCGCGGTGAAGGCCTCGTCGGGCTCCTGCCAGGGCAGGCCCCGCACGGGCGCCTCCGGGTTCGCGAGGCCGGTCTCGGGGTCGGCGAGGGCGCGGACGTGCGGGAGGAGCCGGGGGTCGAGCCAGGGTTCGCCCCGGGTGACGAACTCGGGGTAGACGCAGAGCCGTTCGCGCAGCTCGAAGCCGACCGCGCGGGACCTCTCGGCGAGCTCCTCGATCTGCGGCCAGGGCCGCTCCGGGTTGACGTGGTCGATGGTGAGCGGGGAGACGCCGCCCCAGTCGTCGATGCCGGCGGCGATCAGCCGCTCGTACGCGGAGTCGACGAGGTTCGGCGGGGCCTGGAGGCAGGCGGAGGGGCCCATGATGAGCCGGGCGACGGCGACGGTGGCCACGAGGTCGTCGAGCTCGGCGTCCGGCATCCCGCGCATCGCCGTGTCCGGCTTGGCGCGGAAGTTCTGGATGATCAGCTCCTGGATCGAGTGGTACGCGCGCGCGATCCGCCGCAGCGCGAAGAGCGACTCGGCCCGCTCCTCCAGGGTCTCCCCGATGCCGAGCAGCAGCCCGGAGGTGAAGGGCACGGAGGACCGGCCGGCGTCCTCCAACACCCTGAGCCGCACGGCCGGTTCCTTGTCGGGGGACCCGTAGTGGGGGCCGCCCGGCTCGGACCACAGCCGGGTCGCGGTCGTCTCCAGCATCATGCCCATCGAGGGCGCGACCGGCTTGAGCCGCTGGAAGTCCGTCCAGGACAGCACCCCGGGGTTGAGGTGCGGGAGCAGTCCCGTCTCCTCCAGGATCCGGATCGCCATGGCCCGCACGTACGCGATCGTGTCGTCGTAGCCGTGCGCGTCGAGCCACTCGCGCGCCTCCGGCCAGCGGTCCTCCGGCTTGTCCCCGAGGGTGATCAGCGCCTCCTTGCAGCCCAGTTCGGCGCCACGGCGAGCGATGTCGAGGACCTCGTCCGGCGACATGAACATCCCGTGCCCGTCCCGGCGCAGCTTGCCGGGGACGGTGACGAAGGTGCAGTAGTGACACTTGTCCCGGCAGAGCCGGGTGAGCGGTATGAACACGCTCTTCGAGTACGTCACGACCCCGGGCCGCCCGGCCGCCTCAAGGCCCGCGTCCCTCACCCGCCCCGCCGAGGCGACGAGGTCGTCCAGATCGTCCTCCCGCGCCCGCAACAGCACGGCGGCCTCGGCCACATCGAGCGCGACCCCGTCCCTGGCCCGCTTGAGGGCGCGGCGCATGGCGTTCTCGGTGGGTCGTCCTGCCTGGTGATCCGTCATGGACCGAGCATACGAGCGCACCCTTGGACGGGGGTTCGGGTCCCCGCAGGAAGGTGGGTCAGTCCGTGTCCTTGGGATGCCGGGGAGCGGCGTATACGAAGTGCACGGTGTGGCGCGGCTCGTCAACGAGGTACCGGACCCGGCCGCCGGCCGTCACCTCGTACTCCCACTGTGGGTAGCGGCGCCCACCGAGCGTCCCGTCCGCGAGGCGGCCACGCAGCCGGTGCTGCCGGTCCGGGTCGTCCTGCCGGAGCGGATCCCGGCGCAGGCCTTCGAAGCAGCGCCGGGTGTTGCCCGGAGCCTCGGCGGCGAGCTCCCCCCACCCTTTGGCGGCCTCGTTCGTCGCGAAGCGCAGGCGCCACTCCTCGCCGACCGGCGGCGGGGCGACGTCGTCGCCACGTTTCGGCGTCACGGAGCCGTCACCTCTCCGTGGTCCTCGTCGGGGAGCGGACGGGTGAGCTGGGCCGTGAGACCCGGGTCGGCGAGGACGCGGGCCGTCGCCCGCCATTCCACGATCGTGCGGTGGAGGGTGGCGTGAACGTCCAGCTGTGCCGCGTCGTGTGTCGCGTCCACCAGGTCCTGGACGAACTCCCGCGTCTCCTCGGTGGAGAGGTGACGCACCCAGGGAAACACCGACGGAAGGGCTCGCCCTATGACGCGGGCACCGTCGTCGGCGGAGAGGAGCGCGGCGAGGAGGCGGGCCGTGACGTCGGCGGTCTCCTCGCGCTCCTGGTCGTATCCGGCGGTCGTGAGGTAGAGGTCCTGGCCGTCACGGCGGGTGACGAGCAGTCGGTAGGTGCTGTCGAGCCGTTCGGCGACCCGCTTCGAGTTCTTGGAGAGCTCGGAGAAGGAGACACTCTGGGTCAGCATGCACCGACCCTACTTCGGAACGTATTCCGAAGTCAATCGGTCAGAGGTACCGCGCGTACGCGTCCAGCACCCCCAGCACCTCCCCCTCACCCCCCGACGGCAGCTGGAGGACCACCTCCTCGCAGCCCAGCTCCGCGTAGTGCGCGAGCTTGCCCGGGGTCGGGAGGACCGCGTACGGGACGAGCTGGAGGGTCGCGGGGTCGCGGCCGGCCTTCTCCCAGGCCTCGCGCAGGACGGGGAGGGACTCCGTCAGGCCGCGGCCGCCGATCGGCATCCAGCCGTCGGTCTGGGCGGCGATCTGCGCGAAGAGCCCGGGGCCCGCGGCTCCGCCGAGGAGGACCCGGGGGCGCCGCCGGACGGCTTCGGCCAGACCTCCGAGGCGCGGACGGACTCGCCGTACTCCCCTTCGTAGGCCCGCGGCTCCGGCGCCCACAGGGCCCGCATCAGGTCGAGCCGGTCGCGGCCGAGCTTCCGGCGGGTCGACCAGTCGACGCCGTGGTCGGCGGCCTCCTCCCGGTTCCAGCCGAAGCCCACGCCCAGCGTGAACCGGCCCCCGGAGAGGTGGTCGAGGGTGGCGACCTGCTTGGCCAGCACGATCGGATCGTGCTGGGTGATCAGCGTGATGCCGGTGCCCAGACCGAGGCGCTCGGTCACCGCCGCCGCCTGCCCCAGCGCCACCAGCGGGTCGAGCGTCCGCGCGTACTCCCGGGGCAGCTCCCCGCCCGCCGGGTAGGGCGTCTCGCGGGAGACCGGGATGTGGGTGTGCTCGGGCAGATAGAGCCCCGCGAAGCCGCGCTGCTCCAGTTCGCGCGCGAGCCGCACCGGGCTGATGGTCTCGTCGGTCAGGAAGATCGTGGTCGAGATCCGCATAGCCGCACGGTAGGGCGTACGGCCCGGATTTCCGAGGCCCTCGACAGCCCCCGCGTCAGGAACGGACGGAATCCACCGCCCGCCGCACCGCCGCCAGATCGCCGTACCCGCCGTGCTCCCACACCCTCTCCCGGAAGCGCTGCAGGCTCAGCGGGGCCCGGTCCTCGCCGGGGACCCCCTCGAAGTGGACCGTGCCGCAGCGGTGGCAGTACCAGCCGTGCGACCAGAGCTCCTCGGCGCGGTGGCGCCCGCGCGTCAGGCGGGCGAAGGCCGTACGGCGGCGCCACACCAGGGTGAACACCAGGACCGCCGCGAGCAGCGCGAGCGCCGAGATCCAGCCGAGGAAGGCGAGGTCCGGTCCGAGGTCCGGTCCGAGGTCCGGTCCGGGGCCGGCGGCCGGGACCGGGACGGGACCCCAGCCCGACGGGTCCGGCTCCACCGGGGCCGGATCGTCCCGGAACCAGTGCCCGGCGAGCGATCCGCCCAGGAACGTGCCGACGGAGACGGCCGCGGCGAGGACGCCGAGGCAGCCGATCGTGTACGACGGCGGCTCCGGCACCGGCGCCAGCGCGTCGGACAGCCCGGTCGTCACCGTCCGCGTCACGGTCCGCATGTCCCCGTCCCGGTCCCGCTCCCGGCCGGTGACGGAGTCCCGGCCCGCGAGGTACACGGCGGGCACGGCCTGCACCCGGTCGTCGCGCTCGCAGCCCGGACAGGTGCGTCTCACACCGCTCATGGCTCCCCTGTTTCCGTGGTCGCGCTGTGGGACGGAACCGGCCCCCCGCCCGGTTCCCCCGGTCCGCTCGAAAACCGCCTGCGGTTCCCGGCCCCTCCCCCTACCGTGGCCAGGTGCTGAACCGAATCGAGGCGTACTACGACGCCGTCCCCGCTCCGCCGCCCGCGCCGAGGCGTACGGGCCACTGACCCTCTTCGTACGGGAGGGGCGGGGCTGGCCCTACTACGCCCGCCCGGCGCTCGGGCACGAGGGCGAGGTCCCCGTGGAGGCGGTGGAGAAGGTACGGGCCCGGCAGCGGGAGCTCGGCGTGCCCGAGGCCTTCGAGTGGGTCGCCGAGACGACACCGGGGCTGCGGGCCGCCGTGGAGGCGACCGGGCTCACCGTGCAGGAGCACCCGCTGATGGTCCTGGAGGGCGAGCCGCTCGCCGTCCCGGAGCCCGAAGGCGTCACCGTACGGCTGGTCGACGCCGACGACCCCGCCCTGGAGAGCTCCGTCGCCGCCCCTACGCCGCCTTCGGCGCGGAACCGGGGCCCGGCAGCACCGCCACGGTCGCCGAGCGCCTCTCGGCCGGCCTGACCCGGCTCGCCGCCGCCCTGGACGCCGGGGTCACGCCCTCTGCGCCGGCCAGCACCAGCCCGTCGGGGCCGTCTCCGAGGTCGTCGGCGTCGGCACCGTCCCGGCGGCCCGCCGCCGGGGCCTCGGGCTCGCCGTCACCGCCGCCCTGGTCGCGGACGCCCGCGCCCACGGGACGGAGCTCGTGTTCCTGACGGCCTCGGACGCGGACGTGGCCCGCCTCTACGGCCGGCTCGGCTTCCGTACGATCGCGACCGCGCTCATCGCGGAGGCCTGAAAGAAAATCCCGAAAAACTTCTCCGGTCCTGTCACATCCCCGTCGCGCGCTCCGTCAGTGCGGTGAACGCAGCGAACGAGACGCAGACAGACACCGAGGAGCGATCACCATGGCGCACCAGCCCCAGCCCCGCATGACCAACCCCGCCCACGTCCTCGCCGACGCCGGTCCGGCGATCCAGAACCTGATCAAGGCCACCCGCCAGGGCGGGGTCGACGAGGCGGTCCTGGAGCTGGTGCACCTGCGGGCCAGCCAGATCAACAACTGCGGGTTCTGCGTCGACTACGGCGCCAAGAGCGCCAAGAAGAACGGCGTCGGCGACGAGAAGCTGTTCGCGGTCGCGGCCTGGCGCGAGGCACCGTACTTCTCCGACGAGGAGCGCGCGGCGCTCGCGCTGGCCGAGGCGGCGACCCGGCTCGCCGACGTCTCGGACGCGGTGCCGGACGAGGTGTGGGACGCGGCCGCCGACCACTTCGACGAGAAGCAGCTCGCCGCGATCGTCCTGATGGTCGGCGTCACCAACCTGTTCAACCGGCTCAACGTCACCGTCCGCCAGCCGGCCGGCGCGGGTTTCTGACCATCAGCACGTCCACCGGGTCCTCGGACTCCCACGCGAACCCCTCCCGCTCGTAGAGGCGGCGGGCGGCGCTGCCCTGGAGCACCACCAGGCGGACCTGGAGCGACGCCTCGTCCGCCCTGGCGAGGAGCTCGCGCAGCACCGCCGTCCCGAGGCCCCGGCCCCGGGTGCCGGGGGCCAGGTAGAAGTGTTCGAGGTAGAGGCCCTCGCCGTCCTCGTACGGGCGGACCGTGACGCATCCGGCGAGTGCGCCGTCCACCTCGACCACCGAGGTGTGCTCCGGCGAGAACCCGTCGCGCAGCCGCTGGCGCACCCGGTGCTCGTCGTAGCGGCCGAGGCGTTCCAGGTCCTCGCGCATGACCTCGGCCCGCAGCTCGGCGATCGGCTCGACGTCCTCCGCACGGCCCGGCCGCAGCGCCCAGTCCGTCTCCCCGTACTTCGTTTCCCCGTACATGTACGCATCCTAAGGAGCACCCCGTGACCTCCCGTCCCGCACGCATGCCCAACCCCGCCGCCGTCCTGCCCGGGGCCGGTCCCGCGATCTTCCAGCTGATCAAGGCCGTCCAGTCCGGCGGCGACGTGCCCGACGCGACCCTGGGCCTGGTCCACCTCCGGGTGAGCCAGATCAACGGCTGCGGGTACTGCGTGGTCGGCGGGGCCCTGAAGGCCCAGAAGGAGGGCGAGACCGACGAGCGGCTGCACGCCGTGGCCGCCTGGCGGGAGGCCCCGTACTTCACGGAGGCGGAGCGGGCGGCGCTCGCCCTCGCCGAGCACGCGACCCGGCTCGCGGACCGCCCGGACGCCGTGCCGGACGCGGTGTGGGACGAGGCGGCCCGGCACTACGACGAGAAGCAGCTGGCCCAGATCGTGCTGTGGATCGGGGTCAGCAACCTCTTCAACCGGCTCAACGCCACGACCCGGCAGCCGGCCGGCGCGACCTGGTAGGTCACGGCCACGGCCACAGCCCCGGTCGTAACCGGACCCGCGCCGTCCGCGTTACGACGGGCATGAAGAGGATCCTCACCGCAGCCGCCCTGACCGTCTTCGCCGCCGCGGGTGCCGCGGGCGCCGCCGCCGGGACCGCCGCCGCCGACACCGGCGGCCTGAACCTCCCTCGGTCGTCCCCTCAGCGGCGTCCTGACCCCAAGGCCAAGCCGCCCACACCCCGGACCTCCCGCCGGCCAACGCGGCGGTGGAGCGCCTGCTGCCCGGCCGTCACTGACCGGTACGGGAGGAAACGAAAGCGGCGGACCCCACGGGCCGCCGCTTTCGCGTTCTCGGACGCCTCAGGAGGGCGTCAGTCCGCCACCACCAGCGACGGGGTCTCCTTGGTCAGGACCTCGCCGCGGAAGAAGGCGGGGCTGCGGCGCTGCATGATCAGCATGATGACCACGCCGAGGAGCAGCAGGCCGACGCCGATGACGAAGACGGAGCCGATGCCGAGGACGGAGGAGCCGGAGCCGTAGGCGGGGTTCCACATGTCGTAGAGGGTCTTGCCGAAGACGGCGGTGAGCATGAGGCCGCCGAGGGCCGGGATGACGCCCTTGAAGGCGAGGTCGCGGGCGGAGTGGAAGAGCTCGGCGCGGAAGAACCAGACGCAGGCGAAGGCGGTCAGGGCGTAGTAGAAGCAGATCATCAGGCCGAGGGCGTAGATGGTGTCGACGAGGACGTTCTCGCTGACGAGGGTCATGACGGTGTAGAAGACGCCGGTGGCGACGCCGGCGACGATGGTGGCCTTGCCGGGGACCTTGAAGACGGGGTGGACCCGGGCGAAGGACGGCGGCAGGGCCTCGTAGCTGGACATGGCGAGGACCGTGCGGGCGACCGGGATGAAGGTGGTCTGGAGGCTCGCGGCGGCGGAGGCGAGGACGGCGACGAAGAGCGCGATGCCGAGGACGGGGCCCATGACGGGGCCCGCGAGGGCGGCGAAGACGTTGTCGGAGGTCTCCGGGTTGGCGAGGCCGAGGCCCTTGTCGCCGGAGCCGACGACCATCTGGGCGGCGACGCCGGTGGCCAGGTAGGAGCCGACCAGGACGACCATCGAGATGAGCGCGGCGCGGCCCGGGGTCTTGTCGCTGTCGGTGGTCTCCTCGTTGGCCGTGAGGCAGGTGTCCCAGCCCCAGTACATGAAGATCGACAGCGAGAGGCCGGCGGTGAAGGCGGCGAAGGAGCCGACGGAGAAGGGGTTCAGCCAGGACCAGGAGAAGGAGGCGCCGGTCGGGAAGTCGACGGAGCCCGCCTTGGAGAAGGCCATGACGACGAAGACCGCGAGGACGGCCAGCTGGAGGCCGACGAGGGTGTACTGGACGCCCTTGGTGGCGGTCATGCCGCGGTAGCTGATCGCGGTCGCGGCGGCGATCAGGGTGAGGCAGGTGACGATGTGGACGGCCTTGTTGTCGTCCAGGGCGGCGATCGAGGAGTTGCCGCTGATCTCTCCGGCGAGCAGCCAGAAGTACGAGGTCGCGACGCCGGCCAGGTTGGACAGGACGATGATCGTCGCGATGACGAGGCCCCAGCCGCACATCCAGCCGACCTTGGGGCCGAAGGCCTTGACGGTCCAGGTGAAGGAGGTGCCGCAGTCGGGCATGCGCTTGTTGAGCTCGCGGTACGCGAACGCGACGAGCAGCATCGGCAGGAAGCCCGCGAGGAAGACGGCGGGCATCTGCAGCCCGACCTCGCCGGCGGTGGAGCCGAGCGTGGAGGTGAGGCAGTAGACGGGGGCGACGGTCGAGATGCCGATGACGGCGCTGCCGAGGAGGCCCACGGAGTTGCCGCCGAGGCCCTTGCCGCGCACGCCGGAGGTGCCGTCCGGGGCGCCGTTGCCCCTTGCCGTGTCTACGGCCTGCTGCCGTACGTCCACCTGAGTCATGAACTTGACGTTAAATGCTGCGGTTTCCACATCCGGAGGACGAGCCTCCGCTCATTTGGTGCTCATTTGATCGATCATCGCCTTGCATTGCGAGGCCGAACCGGACACTCGCCGATGATTGAAAGATCGACCAACCGAGATGGTCAACCATCCGACAGGTCCGGCGACGAGTGTCCGATATGCGGGAACCGCAGCTGTGCCCCAAATGTCCGTTTCAAAAATTTCCCGTGAAATTTTCGAGACGCTTCTCACCCCGGTCCTCCGGGGCCGTCACCCCGGCCAGACGACCGCCTGGAGCTCGCTGTACGCGTGCAGCGCGTACGAGCCCACGTCCCGTCCGACACCGCTCTTCTTGAAGCCGCCGAAGGGCGCCTCCATGTTCCGGCCGATCGTGTTCACGCCCACCCCGCCGGCCCGCAGCCGGGCGGCGACGCGGAAGGCGCGGGCCACGTCGCCGGACCACACGTAGTCGATCAGTCCGTAGTCGCTGTCGTTCGCGAGCGCGATCCCCTCCTCCTCGTCGTCGAAGGGGACGACCACGACGACCGGGCCGAAGATCTCCTCCCGGACCACCCGCATCTCGTTGGTGCAGTCGGCGAGCAGCGTCGGGGCCACGTAGAAGCCCTTGGCGAAGTCGGGGCGCTCGCCGCCCGCGACGACCCGGGCCCCTTCCTTCCGCCCCAGCTCGATGTACGACTCCACCCGGTCGCGGTGGGCCGCCGAGATCACCGGGCCGACGACCGTCCCCTTCTCCGCCGGGTCCCCCACCTTCATGAAGGCCAGGTAGCCGGTGAGCTTCTCGATCAGCCGGTCGTAGATCCCGCGCTGGGCGAGGACGCGGGTCGGGGCGGTGCAGATCTGGCCGCTGTAGAAGGCGAAGGTCGTCCCGATGCCCATCACCGCCGAGTCCAGGTCGGCGTCGTCGAAGACGAGCGCGGCCCCCTTCCCGCCCAGCTCCATCAGCTGGCGCTTGAGCGAGCGGCCGCAGACCTCGCCGATCGCCTGGCCGACGGCCGTGGAGCCGGTGAAGGAGACCATGTCGACGTCCGGGGAGTCGACGGCCGCCTCGCCGACGGCCTGAGCGGAGCCGGTGACGACGTTGACGACGCCCGCCGGGACCCCGGCCTCCGCCAGGGCCCGGGTCATCGCGTACACGGAGAGCGGGTCCTGCGGGGCGGGCTTCACGACGACCGTGTTGCCCATCGCGAGCGCCGGGGCGATCTTGCCGGCCGGGTTGGCCCAGGGGTTGTTGTACGAGGTGATGCAGGTGACGACGCCGACCGGGCGCCGCACCGCCACCGCGCCGAAGACCCCGGCCCTCCCCATCGGCCCGGCCTCGTTGATCTGCGGGGCAGTGCCTGCTCGACCGGTTCCATGGCCCCGCGCGCGTACCGCCGGAAGCGGGAGGAGCCGACCGCGACCTGCATGCCGCGCGCGGTGCCGGTGGTGGCGCCGGTCTCGGCGCGGGCGAGCAGGACGTTCTCCTCGGCGTCGCGGGCCATCAGGTCCGCCGCCCGGTCGAGGAGGGCCGCCCGCTCCTCCGGCCGCGTCCGGGACCAGGTCGCGAAGGCCTCGCGGGCGGCGGCGGCCGCCTCGTACACCTGGGCCCGGGAGGCCTCCGGGGCGAGGCCGACGACCTCCTCCGAGGCCGGGTCGACCACCTCGTAGTGGCCGCCGTCGGGCTCGACCCACTCTCCCCATATAGAGGCGCTCGGTCCGGGTGGTCATCGCGTGCTCACCGTCCTCGTGTCACGTCCGGAGCGCAGCACCTTGCCCGGTACCGCGCCGGTCACCTCGTCGTCCCGTACGGTCTCCACGCCGTTGACCCGCACCGACACGATCCCCACCGCGCGCGAGTCCAGCCGCGGGCTGTCCCCCGGCAGGTCGTGCACGAGGGTCGCCGGGCCCGCGTCGATCCGCTCGGGGTCGAAGAGGACCAGGTCGGCGTGGAAGCCCTCCGCGATCCGGCCGCGCTCCCGGAGGCCGAAGAGGCGGGCCGGGTCGTCGCTCAGCATCTTCACCGCGCGCTCCAGGGGGACCAGCTTCCGGCCGCGCAGGCAGTCGCCGAGGAAGCGGGTGGTGTAGGGGGCGCCGCACATCCGGTCCAGGTGCGCGCCCGCGTCGGAGCCGCCGAGGAGGACGTCCTCGTGGTCCCAGGTCTCCCGGCGCAGCGCCCAGGAGGCGGGATCGTTGTCGCTGGGCATGGGCCACAGGACGGTCCGCAGGTCGTCGTTGGCGCAGATCTCGACGAGGGCCTGGAAGGGGTCCTGGCCGCGCTCGGCGGCGATGTCGCCGACGACGCGGCCGGTGAGGCCCTCGTTCTCGCGGCTGTACGTGTCCCCGATGACGTACCGGGCGAAGTGCGCGAGCCGCCGGAAGACCCCGGCCTCCTTGGAGTCGGCGCGCCGCAGCATCTCGGCCCGTACGCCGGGGTCGCGGAGCTTCGCGATCCGCTCGGGGACGGGGAGGGAGAGGACCTCGCCCCAGCCGGGGATGAGGTTGAGGGCGCAGAAGGTGCCGAGGGACATGTTCATGGGGGTGAGGATCGGCATGGTGAGGGCGACGATCCGGCCGCCGGACTTGCGGGCCCGCTCGGAGGCGGTGAGCTGGCGGGGGACGCGCTCGGGGACGGCGGCGTCGATGGTGAGGACGTTCCAGTTGAGGGGCCGTCCGGCGGCGGCGGTCATCTCGACGAACAGCTCGATCTCGTCGTCGGAGAACTGGTCGAGGCAGCCGGCGAGGATGGCCTCGATCTGGGTCCCTCGTGCTCGCCGACGGCCCTGGAGAGGGCGATGAGCTCGGCGGGGCGGCGTGCCGGGAGGCGACGGGGCGCCGTCGCCGTCGGAGTGGGTGGAGGACTGGGTGGTGGAGAGGCCCCAGGCTCCGGCGTCCATGGCCTCCTTGAGGAGGGCGACCATCCGCGCGAGCTGTTCGTCGGTGGGCTGTCCGCCGACGGCGTCCGGGCCCATCACGTAGCGGCGCAGGGCGCAGTGGCCGACCATGAAGCCGGCGTTGACGGCGATGCGGCCGTCGAGGGCGTCCAGGTACTCGGCGAAGGAGGACCAGCTCCAGTCGACGCCCTCCTCCAGGGCCTTGAGGGCCATGCCCTCGACCTTGGACATCATGCGGCGCGTGTAGTCGGCGTCCTCGGGGCGGTCCGGGTGGAGCGGGGCGAGGGTGAAGCCGCAGTTGCCGCCGGCGACGGTGGTGACGCCGTGGTTCATGGAGGGGGTGGCGTAGGGGTCCCAGAAGAGCTGGGCGTCGTAGTGGGTGTGCGGGTCGACGAAGCCGGGGGCGAGGACGAGGCCGGTGGCGTCCTCGGTGGTGGTCGCCGTCTCCCCGGGTGCGGGGAAGACGATCCGCCCGTCGCGGATGCCGACGTCGGCGACGCGGGCGGGGGCGCCGGTGCCGTCCACGACGGTGGCGCCCTTGATCAGGTGGTCGAGCATGACGATCCCTTCCCTTGTCTGCACACGGGTGTGCCCCGGACCGGGGCCGCCGCGGGGCCCCGGCCGGGGCCGGTACGGGGCGGCGGTCCGGGAAGACACCGCCCCGCGTTCGTGCGTGGGGTCAGTTCCCCGCCGCCTGGCGGAAGCGCGTCGTGCGGTGGACCGGGTCCGTGTCGATCTCCGGGATCACGTGCTCGCCGATCAGCTTGATCGAGTTCATCGTGTCCTCGTACGAGATGCCGATCGGGAGGCCGAAGGACAGCTGGTCCGCCCCCGCCTGCTCCCACCGCTTGCACTGGGCGAGGACCTCGCTCGGGTCGCCGCAGATCATCAGCTCCTCCTGGATGAGGAGTTCGATGATCTCCGCGGAGTACTCGGGGAGGAGTTCGGGCCACTCGGGGATGCCCTCGGGCCGCGGGAAGGTGTCGTGGTAGCGGAAGAGGAGGGACTGGAGGTAGTTGAGGCCTCCGCCGACCGCGATCTCGACGGCCTTCTCGTGGGTCTCGGCGCAGATCGCGGTCGAGGTCACCATGACGTTGTCGTTGACGAAGTCGCCGACCGCCTTGGCCTCCTTGATCGCGTTCTTGTAGGACTCGACGACCCACTCCATGTCGGAGACCTTCTGGACGCTGAAGCCGAGGACGCCGAGGCCCATCTTCCCGGCCATGGCGTACGAGGAGGGGGAGCCGGCCGCGTACCACATGGCGGGGTGGGACTTCCCGTACGGCTTGGGGAGGATCTTGCGGGGCGGCAGCGACCAGTGCTTGCCCTGGAAGCCGACGTACTCGTCCTGGAGCCACATCTTGGGGAACTCGGCGATGGTCTCCTCCCAGATCTCCTTCGTGTGGTTCATGTCGGTGATGCCCGGCATGAACCCGAGGATCTCGTGGGAGCCCGCCCGCGCCCGGAGCCGAACTCGAAGCGTCCGCCGGAGAGGTGGTCGAGCATGGCGACCTTCTCGGCGACCTTCACCGGGTGGTTGACGGGGGCGAGGGGGTTGAAGATGCCGGAGCCGAGGTGGATCCGGTCGGTGGCGTGGGCGAGGTAGCCCAGGTAGACGTCGTTGGCGGAGAGGTGGGAGTACTCCTCCAGGAAGTGGTGCTCGGAGGCCCAGGCGTACTTGAAGCCGGACCTGTCGGCCTGGATGACGTACTCGGTCTCCTCCATGAGGGCCTTGTGCTCGGCTTCGGGATCGGTCTCGGCGCGCTTGCCGACGTATCCCTGTACGAAGATCCCGAATTCCAAGGGGGTTCACCGTCCTCATCGTTTCTGACGATCCGTCAGATTCCTTGATGTGCCCGACTCTCGCACCGCGTGGGGGGTGCGTCAATACCTGACGACTCGTCAGAACAGACTCACGCCCGCCAGCCAGCCGCCGTCGATCACGAACGGCTGGCCCGTGATGTACGCCGAGTCCTCCCCGGTCAGGAAGAGCGCGAGGGCCGCCACCTCCTCCGGCCGCCCGATCCGGCCGAGCGGCACGAGCTTGCGGTACAGCTCGGCGGTGGCCGCCGGGTCCACGCCCTCCGGATTGCTCATCGCGGTGTCGATCGCCCCGGGGCAGACCGCGTTCACCCGGATGCCCTTCGCGGCCAGCTCCAGGGCGGCGACCCGGGTCAGCCCGAGCACGGCGTGCTTGCTCGCCGCGTAGGCGCCGACCCCCGCCATGCCCGTGATCCCCGTGTACGAGGCGGTGTTCACGATCGTCCCGCCGCCGGCCGCCGCGATCTCGGGCGCGACCGCGCGGATGCCCAGGAAGCAGCCGGTCTGATTCACCGAGACGATCGCCCGGAACTCGTCGAGCGGGGTCGAGACCAGCTCGTTGAAGCGGAGGATGCCCGCGTTGTTGACGAGCCCGTCGACCTTCCCGAAGCGCTCCTTGGCCGCCGCCACGGCCGCCGACCAGTCGTCCTCGCTCGTCACGTCCAGGCGGACGTACGCGGCCCGCTCCTCCCCCAGCTCCTTGGCCAGCGCCTCCCCGCCTCGTCCAGGACGTCCCCGAGGACCACCTTCGCGCCCTCGGCGGCGAACAGCCGGGCCTCCTGCTCGCCCTGCCCGCGCGCCGCGCCGGTGACGAGGACGACCCGCCCGTCGAGCTTGCCCATGTCCGTACTCCCTGCTTCTCAGAGGTGAGGGGCGACCTCCGCGCCGAAGGCCGCCATCTGGTCGATGAGTTCGGTACGGCTCCGGGACCGGAACCGGACCTGGATCTGGTGCACGCCCATCTCCCCGTACGCGCGCAGGGAGGCCGCGAGCTCCTCCGGCCGGCCGCTCAGGGTGCGCCGGCCGACCTCCCAGCCGGGCGCGCCCACGTACAGCGCCTCGGTGATCGCGCCGACCGTGACCGGCTCGGCGATCCCGGCCTCGGCGCGGAGCCGCAGCAGCTTCTGGATCTGCGCGGCGAGCCTGTCGCGCGGGTCGCCCTGCGGCAGCCAGCCGTCCCCTGAGGGCGGCCCGGCGCACGGCGGCCGGGGAGGAGCCGCCCACCCAGAGCGGGACCCGCTCCTGCGCGGGCCGGGGCAGCTGCCCCAGGTCCTTGAAGGCGAACCGCTCCCCAGGTGCTCCGGGTACTCCTCGGGCCCGAGGGCCGCCCGCAGCGCGTCGAGCGTCTCGTCGAGCACGGCGCCCCGGCGCGCGAAGTCCACCCCGAGCGCCTCGAACTCCTCCTGGACGTGCCCGGCGCCCACCCCCAGGACCAGCCGGCCGCCGGAGAGGTGGTCGAGCGTCGCGTACGCCTTGGCCGTCACCAGCGGATGCCGCAGACCGACGACGGCGACGTGCGCGAGCAGCCGGACCCGCTCGGTGGCGGCGGCGAGGAAGGAGAGCGTGGCCACCGGGTCGTACCAGACGGTGGACATCGGCCCGGCGAGCCGGCGCGGGATGGCGACGTGGTCGCAGCTCGCGAGGTAGTCGAAGCCGTGGGCGTCCGCCGCGCGGGCGACGGCGAGCAGATCCGCCGGACCGGCGCCCGCCTCCCAGGGCTCCGCGTAGAGGGTGCTCTGCGACTGGACCGGCAGCTGCATGCCGTAGACCACCATGGGGACCCCCTTGCACTGGATCTGACGGATCGTCACTTCGACGGGCAGGCCCATGCTCGTACCTGACGACCCATCAGGCAAGGGGTGGGGAACGACGCGCCCCCGCCCGGACGGCGGGGGGCCGTCCGGGCGGGGGCTTTCACTGGTGATCCGGTGGGGCTTCCTTCGCTCCCCGGCCGGGCTTCCTCGGGTGCTCCGGCGGGTCAGGCGCCGTCCGTCGCTCCGGCCGCCCTCGCGTGGCGCACCACGGCGGTGCCGGCCAGGCAGACGACGGCCAGGGCGCACAGGAGCGCCAGCGCCTTCGCCCAGGCGAAGGAGGTGCCGAGGCTGCCGCCCAGCAGGTCGCCGCCACGGGCGCCCGCGACTCCGTGGAGCGCGATGACGAAGACGGCGACCCCCGCCGCGGCGGCCCAGGCGACCAGGGTGTCCCGGGCCGCGAGCCACACCGCGCACGCCAGGCAGAGCACGGTGACGACCACGGACAGCGCCTGCGCGTCGCCGCCCGAGCGCAGGCCCGAGAGGTCCGTCGGCAGGTGGATGAGGCCGCAGGCGAACAGCGCGAGCGCCGCGGGCCAGCGCAGCACCGAGCGCAGCGCGGGAGAGGAGGCGGTGTGGCTGCCGGGACCCGTGGCCAGGGCGCCGTCCAGGGGGGACCTGGTCGTGCCGCGCTTCCTGGCGGCCTTGCCGTGGTTCGCGGCCTTGCCGTCGCTCGCGGTCTTGGTGCCGCTCGCGGTCTTGGTGCCGCTCGCGGTCTTGGTGCCGCTCGCGGCCTTGGCGTGGTTCGCGGCCTCGGCGTCCCTGTCGTTCTTCGCGTCCTTGGCGGTGGCGGCCGGTCCGGCTGCCCCGTCGCCGCCTCCGGTGGACCGCCAGTCGGCGCTGTCGGCGCCGAGGATGCCGACGAGGCGGACCACGTCCTCGACGGGCCGGCCCACCGCAGCGGCGCGCAGCGTGGTGTCGGCCTGGTGGAGGTCGTATCCGGACGCGTTCAGGAGCGCGAGGAGGTGGCGCACCTCGTCCAGCGGGCGGGTGACGGCCGCGGCGCGGAGTGCCACGTCGGCGGGGCTGGAGAGTTCGCCGGTCTCCTGGAGGCGCGCCACCAGCGCGGCGACCTCCTCCACCGGCCGCTCGGTCGCCGCCGTCGTCAGCAGCGTGCGGACCGCTTCGTCGCCCACCTCGTCGCCCGAGTCGCGGCCCGGATCGCGGCCCGGATCGCGACCCGGATCGCGGACCGGATCACGGCCCGGCTCGTCACGGGCGGCAGGGGTCTTCGGAGCGGCGGGGGCTTCCGGGGCGGACTGCCCTTCCGGGACGGACTGCCCTTCCGGGGCGGACTGCTCTTCCGGGACGGCAGGGGCCTGCGGGGCTGAGGGGAGCACCGAGGTGGCCGGGAGCACCGAGACCGAGGAGACGACCGACGGGCGGGGCGGGGCGGTCGGTCCTATGTGTTCTACGTCGTCGTCCGCCGGGGTGAAATGCGGGAGGTCGGGGGTCATGTCTCAGGCTCCGTTCATGGGCGTCCCCCGCGGGGGACGTCCACATGGCTGTTCTCGTGATGTGCAAGGAACGCACACTTGACTACTATTTGCGCGCAATCCATGACACTCCGCCATCAGGGGGCCGCCCCACTGGGCCGATGAGGTGACGAACGGCCGGGCCCCCGCGGGGGACCCGGCCGTGTTCCGCCGGACGGGCCGGCCGGGGCTACGGGCGCCAGAGCCCCTCCGGCGTCAGCCCGAGCAGATCGATCGCGTTGCCCCGTACGATCCGCTCGACGACGTCCCCGGGCAGGTGGCCCATCTGCGCCTCGCCGACCTCCTTCGACTTGGGCCAGGTGGAGTCGGAGTGCGGGTAGTCGGTCTCGTACAGGACGTTCGCCGCCCCGATCGCGTCGAGGTTGCGCAGCCCGAAGGCGTCGTCGAAGAAGCAGCCGAAGACGTGGCCCGCGAAGAGCTCCGAGGGCGGACGGGTGACCTTGTCGGCGACGCCGCCCCAGGCGCGGTTCTCCTCCCAGACGACGTCCGCGCGCTCCAGGATGTACGGGATCCAGCCGATCTGGCCCTCCGCGTACATGATCCGCAGGTTCGGGAAGCGCTCGAACTTGCCGCTCATCAGCCAGTCGACCATCGAGAAGCAGCAGTTGGCGAAGGTGATGGTGGAGCCGACGGCCGGCGGGGCGTCGGCGGAGGTGGACGGCATCCGGCTGGAGGAGCCGATGTGCATGGCGATGACCGTGCCGGTCTCGTCACAGGCGCGGAGGAAGGGGTCCCAGTGGTCCGTGTGGACCGAGGGGAGTCCGAGGTGCGGCGGGATCTCGGAGAAGGCGACGGCCCGCACCCCGCGCGCGGCGTTGCGGCGGACCTCGGCGGCGGCGAGCTCCGGGTCCCAGAGCGGGATGAGGGTGAGCGGGATCAGCCGCCCGTCCGCCTGGGGCCCGCACCACTCCTCGACCATCCAGTCGTTGTAGGCGCGGACGCAGAGCAGCCCGAGCTCGCGGTCGGAGGCCTCGGTGAAGGTCTGGCCGCAGAAGCGGGGGAAGGTGGGGAAGCAGAGCGCGGACTGGACGTGGTTGACGTCCATGTCGGCGAGGCGGGCGGCGACGTCGTACGAGCCGGGCCGCATCTGCTCGTACGTGATGACTTCGAGGCGTATCTCGTCCCGGTCGTAGCCGACGGCGGTGTCGAGGCGGGTGAGGGGCCGGTGCAGGTCCTCGTAGACCCACCAGTCGCCGATCGGCCCGTCGTCCCCCGGGGCGCCCATGACCGGGGCGAACTTGCCGCCGAGGAAGGTCATTTCCTTGAGGGGGGCGCGGACGATCCGGGGTCCGGTGTCGCGGTACCGGGACGGGAGCCGGTCCTGCCAGACGTGCGGGGGCTCCACGGTGTGGTCGTCCACCGAGATGATCTTCGGGAAGGTCTCCATGGCTTTCACGGTAGCGCTGATCTGACGGTCCGTCAGCTGTTGGGGGCCAGAACACCGGGGGTCACGGCTCCACAACGGCCGACCCGATGCTGACGGACTCCCTCCGGACAAGGCAGACTGTCCAGGGCGAAACCAGCGGTAGGGGCAGGGGGAGCGATGGACCGTGAGAACGGGCCGCGAGTTCCGGCGCAGCGGGCTCCGAGGACGAGCCCGACGGTTCCGGTGGGCGAAGCGAGGGACACCGGCACGGACACGGAGGCCGGTACGAGCGCCTCCGGCGAGGGGCTCCGCTTCGGCGTGCTCGGCCCCGTCCGCGCCTGGCGCGACGGCGCCCCGTCCCCACCGGCTCCCCGCAGCAGCGCGCCCTGCTCGCCGCGCTGCTCCTGCGCGCCGGCCGCACCGCCACCGCGCACGAGCTGATCGACGCGCTCTGGGGCGAGGAACCGCCCTCGCAGGCGCTCGCCGCGGTCCGTACGTACGCCTCCCGGCTCCGCAAGGCCCTCGACCCGAACGTCCTGGTCAGCGAGTCCGGCGGCTACGCGATCCGCACCACCGCCCTCGACGTGACCGAGGCCCAGGAGCTGGCCGCCGAGGCGGACAGGCTGCGCGCGGCCGGGGACCGGACGGCCGCGCGGGCGCGGCTCGCCGAGGCACTGGACCTGTGGGACGGCGAGGTGCTGGCCTCGGTGCCGGGCCCGTACGCCGAGACCCAGCGGGCCCGCCTGGAGGAATGGCGCCTCACGCTCCTGGAGACGCGGCTCGACATCGACCTGGAGGTCGGCGCGCACGCGGAGGCCGTCTCCGAACTGACCGCCCTCACCGCCGCGCACCCCTGCGGGAGCGCCTGCGCGAACTCCTCATGCTCGCCCTCTACCGCAGCGGACGGCAGGCGGAGGCGCTCGCGGTCTACGCGGACACCCGCCGGCTCCTCGCCGACGAACTCGGCGTCGACCCGACCCCGGAACTCTCCCGCCTCCAGCAGCGCATCCTCCAGGCCGACGCCGAACTCGCCCGCCCCGTCGAGGAACCGGCCCCGACGGCCGCGCCCCTCGCCCGCCCGGCCCAGCTCCCGGCGACCGTCCCCGACTTCACGGGCCGCACCTCCTTCGTCCGCGAACTCGGCGCCCGCCTCGCCACCGCCGAGGGCCACGTCATGGCGGTCTCGGCGCTCGCGGGCATCGGCGGCGTCGGCAAGACGACCCTCGCCGTGCACGTCGCCCACGAGGCGCGCCCGCACTTCCCCGACGGCCAGCTGTACGTGGACCTCCAGGGCGCCGGCAACCGCGCCGCCGCCCCGAGACGGTCCTCGGCTCCTTCCTCCGGGCCCTCGGCACCGCGGACTCCGCCATCCCCGACTCGCTCGACGAGCGGGCGGCGCTGTACCGCTCCACGCTCGACGGCCGCCGGGTCCTCGTCCTCCTGGACAACGCCCGGGACGCGGCCCAGATCCGCCCCTCCTCCCCGGCACGGCGGGCTGCGCCGCCCTGGTCACCAGCCGCATCCGCATGGTCGACCTGGCGGGCGCGCACCTGGTGGACCTGGACGTCATGTCCCCGAGGAGGCGCTCCAGCTGTTCACCAGGATCGTGGGCGAGGAGCGGGTGGGCGCCGAGCGGGAGGCGGCCCTCGACGTCGTGGCCGCCTGCGGCTTCCTCCCCTCGCGATCCGCATCGCGGCCTCCCGCCTCGCCGCCCGCCGCACCTGGACGGTCTCCGTCCTCGCCGCCAAACTCGCGGACGAACGCCGCCGCCTCGACGAACTCCAGGCGGGCGACCTCGCGGTCAAGGCCACCTTCGAACTCGGCTACGGCCAGCTCGAACCGGCCCAGGCCCGCGCCTTCCGCCTCCTCGGCCTCGCCGACGGCCCCGACATCTCCCTCGCGGCAGCGGCGGCGGTCCTCGACCTCCCGTCTGGGACACCGAAGACCTCCTCGAAGCCCTCGTCGACACCTCCCTCCTGGAATCGGCCGCCCCCGGCCGCTACCGCTACCACGACCTCGTCCGCCTCTACGCGCGTGCGTGCGCGGACCGCGACGAACAGCCCCCCTCGGAGAAGGACGCCGCGCTCTCCCGCCTCCTCGACTTCTACCTCTCGACCGCGGCACGGGTCTACGCCATCGAGCGCCCGGGCGACCGCCTCGTCGACCACCTGGAACCGACCTCGTACGAGGGCCTGACCTTCACCGACCGGCACGAGGCCCAGGACTGGCTCTACGCCGAGGCGAACTGCCTCCTGGCCACGGTCCGCCAGTCGGCCTCCTCTCCCTCCACGCTGCGGCGGGGGGTGGACCTGCTGTGGGCCTCGCTGGACCTGGCGGAGTCGGGGGCGAACTCGAAGGAGTACGAGGCGGTGGCGACGGTGCTGCGGGAGGCGGCCCGCGCCTCGGGCGACGTCCGCGGGGAGGGCCGGGCGGCGCTGACGCTGGCGTACGTCCAGCACGTGGCGGGCCGCTTCGAGCAGGCCGACGGCCACGCGCACGAGTCGATGGACCTCGCGTCCGCCACGGGCGACGCCCTCCCCTGTGCTGGGCGGCCAACGCCCTGGGCATCATGGCGCTCTACCAGGGGCGCAACGCCGACGGCGAGCGCTTCCTCACCCAGGCGACGGATTCGTTCCGCGCCTGCGACGACGCGGCCGGCGAGGCCAGCGCCCTGTGCAACCTCTCCCGCATCCACCTGGCCATGGGGCAGACGGACATCGCCGTCGAACTGGCCCAGCGGGGAACCGACATGTACGACGCCATGGGCCATGCCCTCAAGGGCGCCAACGGCCGCTACGCCCTGGGGCTCGCGCTGACCCAGAGCGGCCGGCTCGTCGAGGCGGCGGCCCGGCTCACCGAGGCGCTCGGGGTGTTCCAGGACAGCAGGCAGCGCCTCTGGGAGGGCATGTCGCTCTTCAGGATCGCCGAGGTCGACATCGCCGCCGGCCGGTTCGCCCCGGCCGCCTCGAACGCGGAGATGGCCCTCGTCGTCCTTCGCGGAGTGGGCGGCGAGTGGCGGCGCGGGCAGGTCCTCGTCGTCCTGGGGCGGGCGCTGTCCGGGATAGGGCAGCACGGACGGGCACGGGTCTGCTGGCAGGAGGCCCTCGACATCTTCGTGGGGCTGGGCTCGCCGGAGGCGTCCCAGGTGCGGTCCCTGCTGCTGGAGACGGCTGCCGCCTGACCACTGAGCTGCCCGTTCATCGTTCGTTTATGGCCGTGCGGCAGTCTTCTCTCATCGATCCGCCGCGTCGGGGGGCAGACGGGTCGATGGATTGGCCGTCACACCGTCGCACTAGGGTGAACGGCTCCGAGTGGGCCCTCCGGCTGTCCACGGGGGAACGGCCGGCAGGGCCCACTCGCCCCATCCGAAGTCATCACGGGAGTTGATCAACATGGCCGACCTGGACCCGACCACCCCCATCGCCAAGCCGACGAACATGCACGCCACCGGCGAGGACATCGTCAGCAAGAACATGCACGCCACGGACGCGCCGCTCGCCGACGCGATCGCGGCGAAGATCGGCGTCGACGGCAACATGCACGCCACCACGGAGCCCATCGACGGCAGCGGCGGCACGGCCACCACGGACAACATGCACGCCACCACGGAGCCGGCCAAGTAGACCACTCCCGACGGGGAACGGCCGCGGCGGCGACTTCGGGGGAGCTGCCGGGGCCGACCGGGAAGGTCCGGTCGACGGGGGAGCACACGGACTCGGGGACGCCCGACGGAACCAGGGGATCCGTCCGGGCAGGGACCGTGCGCAACGCGATCGGACCACCGCGGGCGGAGGGCCGGGCAGACGCCCGGCCCTCCGCTCCGTTCGGCACACGGTGCCGGAGGAGGCACGGCGGCCCCGCCGCGCCGTGCCCGCCACACGACCACACCGCACGGAAAGTTGGACATGACCCGCACCAAGCGCATCCTGATCGGCGTCCTCCTCGCCGCGGCCGCCGTCGCGGTCGCCGTCGTCGCCTCGCCGGCCGACCCGGACGTCACCGCCGCGCCGCCCACGAAGGACGTCCCGGTCGTCGGCACGGACAACATCCACGCGACCTGAGCGCCGCTGCCCGCCCGCCGCCGTCACGGCGGCGTCACGGCGTCGTCGCGCGGGACCTCAGTTCGCCCTTCACCACCTTGCCGCTCGCGTTCCTGGGGAGTTCGGTCAGGAACTCGACCTCCCTCGGGACCTTGTAGTTGGCCATCTCGCGGCGTGACCAGGCGATCAGGTCGTCCGCCGTGACCCGGGCGCCCGGTCTCCGGACCGCGAAGGCCTTGCCGACCTCGCCGAGGCGGGGGTCGGGGATGCCGATGACGGCGACGTCGGCGATGTCGGGGTGGAGGCCGAGGAGCTGCTCGATCTCGGCGGGGTAGGCGTTGAAGCCGCCGACGATGAACATGTCCTTGAGGCGGTCGGTGATGCGGAGGTTGCCGGCTTCGTCGAGGACGCCGATGTCGCCGGTGTGCAGCCAGCCGTCCGCGTCGATCGCGGCCGCCGTCGCCGCCTCGTCCTCGAAGTAGCCCCGCATCACGTGGTGGCCGCGGACGAGGACCTCGCCCGTGTCGGAGAGGCGGACCTCCGTGCCGGGGACGGGGCGGCCCGAGGTGGTGGCGATGGTCTCGTCGGGGTCGTCGCGGCGGCACATGGTGACGATGCCGCTGGCCTCGGAGAGGCCGTAGGCGGTGAGGACGGTGGTCACGCCCAGTTCGGTGCGGAGGCGTTCGACGAGGCGGAGGGGGACGACGGCGGCGCCGGTGACGACGAGGCGGAGGGTGGAGAGCCCGTGGGCGGGGCGGGAGGGGTGGTCCAGGAGGGACTGGTGGAGGGTGGGAGGGCCGGGGAGGACGGTGACGCGTTCGGCGGCGATGTTGGCGAGGACGGTGTCGACGGTGAAGACGGACTGCGGGATGATCACCGCGCCCTTCATGAGGCAGGCGAGGATGCCGGCCTTGTAGCCGAAGGTGTGGAAGAAGGGGTTGACCACGAGGTAGCGGTCGCCCTCCGCGAGGCCGGCGAGCTCGGACCAGATCGCGAAGCAGCGCAGGGACTGGGCGTGGCTGATGACGGCGCCCTTGGGCCGGCCGGTGGTGCCCGAGGTGTAGATGATGTCGGAGGGGGCGTCGGGGTCGATGCCGTCGGCGCGGGCGCGGACCCGGGCGGCCGGGACGATGTCGCCGGAGGCGAGGAAGGCCTTCCAGGTCGTCCAGTCCGGCTCGTCGGGGGCGGTGTCGCCGAGGACCACCACCCGCTCCAGGTCGGGGAGCGCGATGCCCGAGCGGCGCAGGGAGGCCACGTACGAGGTGCCGAGGAAGGTGCCGGTGACGAAGAGGAGCCTGGCGCGGGAGCGGCGGAGGACGTCGGCGGCCTCGGTGCCCTTGAAGCGGGTGTTGAGGGGGACGAGGACGGCTCCGGCGGTGACGGCGCCGAGGGCGGAGACGATCCAGTCGAGGGTGTTGGGGCCCAGATCGCGACCCGGTCCCCGTGCGTATCCCGGTGGCGAGGCAGGCGGCGGCGGCCCGCTCGACGCGTTCGCCGAGTTCGGCGTAGCTGACGCGGACGCGGCCGTCGACGACGGCCTCCCGCCGTCCGTACCGCTCGGCCGCCGCCCGTAGGAGTCCGGGGATCGTGCCCCACTCCAGGTCGCCGCGCGGGTCACCGGGCAGGTCACCGCCCGGGTCCATGCTCGCGTCCGGGTCCACGTCCATGTCCACCTCCTGTAGCTGACTATCCGTCAGATTAGTTGTAGCCTGACGCGCTGTCAGCAGTGCTGCCCCATGAGGAGGTTCGGTGCTCAAGGACGCCACGGCCATCGTCGGCATTGGACAGACCGCCTTCGCGAAACAGCTCCCCGAGACGGAGAAGACCCTCGCCTGCCGGGCGATCCTCGCCGCTCTCGACGACGCCGGCATCGATCCCTCCGAGGTCGACGGCTTCGCCTCCTACACGATGGAGGAGACCGACGAGGTCGAGGTGGCGAAGGCCATCGGGGCCGGTGACGTCACCTTCTTCAGCAAGGTGGGATACGGCGGGGGAGGCTCCTGCGCCACCGTCGGGCACCTCGCCGCCGCCGTCGCCACCGGGCAGGCGAGCGTCGGCGTCGCCTGGCGGTCCCGCAAGCGCGGCTCCGGGCCCCGCCCCTGGAAGAACACCGCCGTCCAGCTGCCCACCCCCGGCCAGTGGACCCGCCCCTTCGGGCTGCTCCGCCCCGCCGACGAGATCGGCATGCTCGCCCGCCGCTACATGCACGAGTACGGCGCCACCCGCGACCACCTCTTCAACGTCGCCCTGGCCTGCCGCAACCGCGCCAACCAGAACCCCGCCGCGATCATGTACGAGCGGCCCCTGACCCGCGAGATGTACATGACCGCCCGCTGGATCAGCGAACCCCTCTGCCTCTTCGACAACTGCCTGGAGACCGACGGGGCACTGGCCTGCGTCATCGTCTCCGCCGAGCGGGCCCGCGACTGCCGGCAGAAGCCGGTCTACGTGCACTCCGCCGCCCAGGGCCTGCCCTCCCAGCACCACGGCATGGTCAACTACTGGAACGACGACCCGCTCTCCGGTCCCGCCTGGGCCGCCGCCCGCCACCTCTGGAAACAGGCCGACTTCGGCCCCGCCGACGTGGACGTCGCCCAGATCTACGACGCCTTCACCCCGCTCGTCCCGCTCTCCCTGGAGGGCTACGGCTTCTGCGGACGCGGCGAGGGCGGCGCCTTCACCGAGGGCGGCGCCCTGGAGATCGGCGGCCGGCTGCCGCTCAACACCGGCGGCGGCGGGCTCTCCGAGGCGTACGTGCACGGCTTCAACCTCATCAACGAGGGCGTGAAGCAGCTCCGCGGCACCTCCACCGCCCAGGTCCCCGACGCGGCCACCTGCCTGGTCACGGCGGGCGAGGGCGTCCCCACATCCGCCATCCTGCTGCGAGCCTGAGGAGTTGGTCCGCCATGCTTTCACCGGTCGTCGACGAGGACGGCGCCCCCTTCTGGGAGTACGCCGCCCGGGGCGAGCTCCGCGTCCAGGCCTGCGCCTCCTGCGGCGAGCTCCGCTTCCCGCCCCGCCCCTGCTGCCCGCACTGCCGGTCCTTCGACAGCGAGTGGCGGCTCATGTCCGGACGCGGCCGGATCTGGTCGTACGTCCTCCCCCACCCGCCGCTCCTGCCCGAGTACGCCGCCCAGGCCCCGTACAACGCGGTCCTCGTCGAACTCGCCGAAGCGCCCCGCATCCGCCTCGTCGGGAACGTCGTCGCCACCCCCGACGCCCCCCTGAACTCGGTCGACCCGGCCCGGCTCCGCATCGGCGCCGCCGTCCGGGTCGCCTTCACCGAGGTCGGCGGCCTCACCGTCCCCCGCTGGCTCCTGGAGCGCTCATGAGCGTCCGGGTCGAGCGCGACAAGGAGACCGGGGTCGCGGTCGTCACCCTCGACCGGCCCGAGAAGCACAACGCGATCACGCTGGAGATGGCCCGCGAACTCTCCGCCGTCTGGCGGGGGTTCCGGTACGAGGACGAGGTCCGGGCGATCGTCGTCACCGGGGCCGGCGGCCGGGCCTTCTGCACCGGCATCGACCGCGAGGACGCCGGAAGGGTGCCGCAGCCCTCCTCCCCGTACACGATCGACGACCCCCTCCTCACCATCGGCCCCAAGGCGAACGACCTGTGGAAGCCGGTCGTCGCCGCCGTCGAGGGCATGGCCTGCGGCGGGGCCTTCTACCTGCTCGGCGAAGCCGAGTTCCTGATCGCCGGCGAGAACGCCACCTTCTTCGACCCGCACACCGCCTACGGGATGGTCAGCGCCTTCGAGACCGTCCACATGGCGCAGCGGATGCCGTACGGCGAGATCGCCCGGATGGCCCTCATGGGCACCGCCGAGCGGGTCACCGCCCGGCGCGCGTACGAGACCGGGCTCGTCAGCGAGCTGACCGGGCCGGGCGGGGCGCTCGAAGCCGCCCGCGAGGCCGCCGCCGTCATCGCCTCCTACCCGACGGAGGCCGTCCAGGGCACGGTCCGCGCCCTCTGGTCCGCCAAGGAGGCCTGCCGCGCCCCGGCCCTCGCGCACGCCCCGCACCTGGTGACCCTCGGGAACCTGCCGGCGGACCGCCAGGCGGAGCTGTTCGTCCGGAGGGAGGCGGGCACCGGCTGCGCTAGCGGTCGCGCGGGGCCGCTTCCACGGATCCCCGCCCGCCGGGACGCCGTCGCTCCCGCCGGAACCGCCCCCCTCCGCCGGGACTACTTCTTCCGCACGTCGTACACGTAGCAGTTCTTCACCCGGTCGACGGCCTTCGGGTCTTCATCGCGACCTCGAAGGTCTTGTCCTCGTAGCCGCCGACCGTGACGACGGTGGTGACCGAGTCGACCGCCGAACCGGTGACCCCCTTGAACTCCAGGGTCACCTCGTACGTCCCCGCGAGGGCGTCGTGCGAGGTGATCCTCAGGGTCGAGGTGGTGTCCGCCGCGCGGGCGGGCCGGCCCTTGCGCTTCTTCTGGGCGGGCTTCACGCAGTCGACGACCACGACCTCGACCGGGGCGGAGGTGGGGAAGGGCTCGCGCTGGGCGTGGAGCCGCCCGAGCCGTCGTAGTCGGCGTAGTCGTCGTTGCGCTGCTCGTCGCTGGAGCAGCCGCCGCCCGAATCGTCGTCGTCGTGGCCGGAGTGGCTCCGGCTCTTGCTCTTGCCGCTCTTGCTCTTGCCACTGCCGCCGCCGCTGCCGTGTCCGTGGCCGCTCTTGCCGGTGTGGAAACCGGTCAGCGCGAGGACCACCACGGTGAGCGTCGCCGCGAGCTTCAGGCGCGTCCGTACCATCGCTCCCACCCCGTCCGTCTGTCGTGTGCGCGCCACCCTAGCGCCGCGTCCGCGCCGCCTGGCGGGGCCCCGCACCCGGCGTAGCGTCGGGAACGAGGCGGGACCCGCGAGGAGTCCGCGACGGCGGTCCGGGACGCCGCCGGCTGCGTCCCGGCTCTCGCCGGAGCGACGGCCGCCGTCCGGAGCCCTTCCGTGCCCGGTGCGACGGCCGTCACGGACGCGAGCACGCCCGTGGAACCGCCGCCCCGGAGCGGTCCGGGGACGGCGACCGCCCGCGCGCACCGCGCCCTCCTACGGGCGCGCGGCCGCGCCCTGCCCGTCGCCGTGCCCTTGACCGCGTCGAGCGCGTACACGCAGCGGTCCTTGCTGCACGCGTACACGACCCCGCCCTTCGCCACCGGCGAGCGGTGATCTCGCCGCCGGTCGCGAGCTTCCAGCGGAGCTGGCCGCCGGTCGCGTCCAGGGTGTACAGGACGTGGTCGGCCGAGCCGAAGTGCACCCGGCCGTCGGCGACGACCGGGAGCCGACCAGCTCGCCGCCCGCCGCGAACCGCCAGCGGGGGTGCCGGTGACCGCGTCGAGCGTGTACAGCGCGCTGCCGCTGCCGACGTGGACGTTGCCGTCGGCGACGAGCACCGGCTCGGTGGACTGGCGCGGCTCGGTCGCGATCCGCCAGCGGTCCTGGCCGGTGGTGGCGTCGAGCGCGTACACCGTGCCGAGGTGGTCCGACAGGTACACCCCGCCGCCCGTGACCGCCGGTCCCGGCGCGAACGCGGGCGGGGAGAGGAAGACGGCCGGGGCCTCGAAGTGCCAGCGGACGCGGCCCGCCGCGATGTCGATCGACAGGACCCGGGTCCCGGCGGAGACGTACACGCAGCCGTCCTCGGCCGGGGCCACCCGGACCGGCACGTTGGCGCAGGAGGCCGCGTCGCCGATCGGGTACGACCAGCGCTCCACGCCCGTGCGGGCGTCGAGGGCCTGGAGCCGGGCGTCCCGCCACACGTACACGGTGTCGCCGTGCACGGCGGGCCCCGCCTCCGGGGTCTCGAAGTCGGTCTGCGCGCCGGTCAGCTCCCACAGCTTGGCGCCGTTGGAGGCCTCCCAGCCCTGCACCCCGCCGCCGCGCGTGCCGGTGACGACCGTGCCCCGGTCGACCTTCAGCGCGTACACGTAGGCGTCCGTGTGCAGCCGCCAGCGCTCGGAGCCGTCGGTGGCGTCGAGGGCGTACAGCGTGGGGCCGTCGGAGGCGTGGATGCGGCCCGAGGCGACGGCCATCGACCAGGCCACGTCCCGGGTCTTGAACTGGCGCCGGCCGCTGCCCGTGTCCAGGGCGTGCACCTCGAAGGAGGTCACGTACAGCAGGTCGCCGTCGACGACCGGGTGCCCCAGACGTCGTTCGACATCCGGAAGCGCCAGGGCCGCCAGTGGCCGGGCTCCGGAGGCGGCTGCGGCGCCGCCTGCTCGGAGCCTGCGGGGCACCGAGGCGGACCGGGAGCCGTGCTGCGGGGCCTGCTCCGCGCCGTGCGGGCCGCCGCCGGGCGGGCGGATCCAGCCGGTCGCGGGGCCCGCGTCGGCGCCCCGGCCGAGGGCGAGGGCCGCGCGGGTGTCGGCGACCCGGGGCCGGGGCCGATCGGGACGGTCGCGCCGCCGAGGCGCACGGGACCGCCCGCGCCCTCGGAGGGACCGGCGTGCCGGCCGCCCACGGGGCGGGCTCGGGCGCCCGCTCCGGGAAGCGCGGGTCGGGGCGGGGACCCGGCGGGTCCACCGGGGCCGCGGCGGCACGGGCGGGGCGACCGGGGCGGGCAGCTGACGGCCGCCGCCGCCGCCGCTCGATCATGGCGGTGGCGCTCGGCGGCAGCCACGCGGAGGCCGTGCCGCTGTCGTCGCTGCCGGGGCCGAACAGGTGCGGGGCCAGCTGCGCCTGGAGGTCGGCCGGGGTGGGCCGGCGGGTGACGTCCATCTGCATGCAGGAGTCGATGAGGGGCCGCAGCTCGTCCGGCAGGCCCTCCAGGTCCGGGCCCTCCCGCAGCAGCATGAAGACCGTCTCGACCGGGTTGGCGCCGTGGAAGGGCGCGTGGCCGGTGGCGGCGAAGACCAGCATCGAGCCCAGCGAGAAGACGTCGCTGGCGCCGGTGACGCTGCGCGAGTCGCGGGCCTGCTCGGGCGACATGTAGGCCGGGGTGCCGACGGCGACGTTGGTCATGGTCAGGCGCGTGTTGGAGACGCCCGACGCGATGCCGAAGTCGATCACCCGGGGGCCGTCCTCGACGACGAGGACGTTGGAGGGCTTGAGGTCGCGGTGGACCAGGCCCGCGCCGTGGATGGACTGCAGGGCCTCGGCGACGCCCGCGGCGAGCCAGCGGACGGCCTGGGCCGGGAGCGGCCCGCACTCGTTCACTATCTCTTCGAGGGAGGGCGCCGGCACATAGGCGGTGGCCAGCCACGGCACGGCGGCGCGCGGGTCGGCGTCGACCACGGCGGCCGTGTAGAAGCCGGAGACCGCCCGCGCGGCCTCCACCTCCCGGGTGAAGCGGACCCGGAACAGCTGGTCCTCCGCGAGCTCCGTGCGCACGGTCTTGATCGCCACGCGCCGCCCGGAGGCCGAGCGCGCGAGATAGACCAGGCCCATTCCGCCCGCGCCGAGCCGGCCCAGCACCTCGAAGGGCCCGATACGTCTCGGGTCGTGCTGCGTCAGCTGTTCCACTTGCCTGCCACCTCCCCGTACGGGCCATGAGGGTACGGCCCCGTGGCCCCTGATTCTTCCTGTCCGAGGGCCCGGTTGCGAACCCGGGGCGGATCGGGGTGTCACGAGTCGTACGAGCCGCGGCCGGTCAGCTCTTCCCGGTGGGTTTCGCGAGGACGGCGAAGCGGGCGCCCTGGTCGTCGTGGAGGACGGCGACGCGGCCGTGGGGGTGTCGGAGGCGGGGCGGCGACGCGGCCGCCGAGGCGGACGGCGGTCGCGCAGGCCTCGTCGCAGTCGGCGACGGCGAAGTGGACGAGGACGTGGCCGGGCATCTCGGCGGGGAAGTCGTCGGTGATGACGGCCCGCCCGGCGAATTCGGCGCGGTCGCCGGGCCGGGAGCCGGGGGCGACCAGACGCGGTGGTCGAAGCCGGCGTCCCTGCCCTCCGCGGCGGGTCGGCCTGGCGGCCGAGGTAGCCGAAGACGGTGGCGTAGAAGGTGTCGACGGCGTCCGGGCGGCGGGTGTGGACCTCCATCCAGCAGAAGGAGCCCGGCTCGCCGGTGACCTCGAAGCCGTCGTCGTCGCCCTCCTGGCGGAGGCCGAAGACCGCGCCGCCGGGGTCGGCGGCGAGCGCGTAGACGCCGAAGGGGCCGACGGGGTAGGGCTCCATGACCATCTGTCCGCCGGCGGCCTTGACCCGGGCGGCGAGGGTGCCCGCGTCCCCGGTGGCGAGGTAGACGGTCCAGGTGGTGGGCATGCGCCCGTCGCGCTTGGGGACGAGCCCGGCGACCCGGCGCCCGTCGAGGAGGGCCTCGTCGCGGTCGGGGTCGAAGGTCCAGCCGAAGAGCCCGCCGTAGAAGCGCTTGCCCGCTTCCAGGTCGGGGAGCTGTGCGTCCACCCAGCAGGGGGTGCCCTCAGTGCGTACGGCCATGTCCCCACGCTAGGACGGCGGGGCGGTCCCGCACGCCCCGACATACGAACAAAGAGATGATTTGGCGGGTGGAACCCTTGGGGCGACAGGGTTGTCCACCGAAGTTGTCCACAGGCTGTTCATAAGCCGATTCGGGTACGGGACAGATGCTCGGGTCCCCCGTCCGGCTCCGAAGTGGCTCGAACCCGCCCCCGGCCTCCCGCGCCCGGACCCGCGCCGACCTCGTGGAACGGGGCCGTGACGGGTGTGCACCCCATTTGCACTCGGCCGAATCGCGCGCTGATCCCCCTCGGTAAGCTGACGGCATGACAGGACAAGTACGCACCGTCGACGGCCGCGTGGCCGGACGACGCGGCCAGGCGACGCGGCAGAAGCTGCTCGACTGCCTCGGTGAGATGCTCAGCTCCTCGCCCTACCGGGACGTCAAGGTCATCGACGTGGCCCGGAAGGCGGGTACTTCACCCGCGACGTTCTATCAGTACTTCCCGGACGTCGAGGGGCGGTCCTCGAGATCGCGGAGGAAATGGCCAAGGAGGGCGCCGCGTTGACCGAGCTGGTCTCCGGCCGCTCCTGGGTCGGCAAGGCCGGCTGGCAGACCTCGGAGGAACTCGTCGAGGGCTTCCTGGACTTCTGGCGGAAGCACGACGCGATCCTGCGGGTCGTGGACCTCGGCGCCGCCGAGGGCGACAAGCGGTTCTACAAGATCCGCATGAAGATCCTGAACTCGGTCACCAACTCCCTCACGGACGCGGTGAAGGAGCTCCAGGCCAAGGGCAAGGTCGACAAGGACGTCAGCCCCGCCGCGATGGCGGGCTCCCTGGTGGCGATGCTGGCCTCGGTCGCCGGCCACCAGAAGGGCTTCCAGACCTGGGGCGTCAAGCAGGCCGAACTCAAGCCGAACCTCGCCCTGTTGGTCCATCTGGGCATCACCGGCAAGAAGCCGACCAGATAGCCCTGCCGGAGAGGCACGACCCCTTCACCCGTCCTGTCGCCGACGCCGGCGGCGGCCTGCTCCCGAACCGGAGCGGGACCGCCGCCGGCGTCGCCGTGTCCGGGACCGGGCCCGCGGACCGCCGCCGGCGTCGCCGTGTCCGGGACCGGGCCCGCGGACCGCCGCCGTCGTCGCCGTGTCCGCCTCCAGGGCCGGGCCCTCACCTCCGGGTCAGCCGGAAGAGCCGGATCTCGCGCTCGATCCGTGCCTGGTACGTGGCGTACGGGGGCCAGAACTCCAGGGCCGCCTTCCAGGCCGCCGCCCGCTCCTCGCCCGTGAGGAGTTCCGCCCGTACGGGGACGTCCTCGCCGCGCCAGTTGACCTCGACGTCCGGATGGGCGAGCAGGTTCGCCGTCCAGGCGGGGTGGCCCGGACGGCCGAAGTTGGAGCCGATGAGGAGCCAGCGGCCGTCGCCCTCGGGCATGCAGGCCAGCGGCGTGACCCGTGGCTGTCCACTTTCGCGCCCCGGGCGGTGAGGATGACGCCGGGCAGCATCCGGGCGCTGAGCAGCACCTTTCCCCCGGTCAGCCGGTGCACGGCCCGGTCCATGGCCGGGATGACGTGCGGGGCGAGCCGGGCGAAGGTCCGGGTCGAGGACACCTTCTGTACGAGCGCGCGTCCTGCGGGCATCTACGCCGCCTCCTTGCCGAAGAGTCCGGTCCGTGCGGCCGCCCGGTCGCGCAGCCGCCGGGCGGGGCCGAAGAGCAGTTCGTCGGAGGCGGCCCGCTGGAAGCAGAGCTCCTCCCAGGCGGCGCCGGTGCCGCCGCACTCGGCCGCGGCGGCGCGCAGGGCCTCCAGGGCGTGCGCGAGGGCGAGCGGGCCGCCGTCGGGTTCGCGGGCCGCGCAGTACGTCAGCGAGCGGGCCGCCTCGACCTGGACGTACAGGTCGGCGAGGCGGTGGCGGTCCGGCCGGGCGCGGGTGCGGCCGAGGGCGGCCGAGGCGGTGCCGACGGCCTCGGCGGCCAGCATCACGGCGGCGGCGCGGCCGGTGGCGGCGAGGGCGCCGAGGACGTCGGCGGGTTCCTCGCCGAGGAGTTCGGCGGGGTGTCCCGGAACTGGACGGTGGCCTGGGCGCGGGTGGGGTCGAGGGCGGGCTGCCGGGTGCGCACGAGCCCGTCGGCGTCCTCGGGGACGAGGAAGAGGAGCGTCCGGCTGCGGGCGAAGCCGCCGGCGTGGGCGGCGACGAGGAGCAGTCCGGCGCGGTGTCCGTCGACGACCCGGGCGGCCTCGCCGTAGAGCCGCCAGCCGCCCTCCGGGGTGCGGGCGGCCTGGATGCCGCCGGCCCGTCCGCCGCCGGACCAGTCGCCCGCGGCGTTGTCGCCGGTGAGGCCGAGGGCGAGGGCGGGTCCTTCGGGGCGGCGAGGGCGCAGGTGAGGCTGCCGTCGGCGACGCGCGGGAGGTGGGCGGCGCTGGGCGGGGGTGCCGAGGGCGGCGAGGAGCGGGGCGGCGAGGACGGCGGTGGCGAGGAGCGGGAGGGGCGAGGGCGCGGCCGGTCTCCTCGCAGGCGAGGGCGAGGTCGGCGGGGCGCGGCCGGCGCCTCCGTACTCCTTCGGGAGGGTGAGTCCGGCGAGGCCGAGGGGCCGGACATGCGGGCCCAGAGGGCGGTGTCGTAGCCCTCGGGGTGGCGGTGGCCGCGCGGTTCTCGTGCGGTCCGGCCCGTTCGGCGAGCAGGTCCCGCAGGGTGCGTCGGATCTCCTGCTGCTCCTCGGTGAGCGGAACGGTGAGCGGGTCCGCCGGCGGGACGGGTGGCGAGGTGTCCATGGAGCTTCCTCCGTATCTGACGGTGCGTCATGCTAGGGCGGTGCGGGGGCGGTTGCCCAGAGAGGCGCCGGTCCCGATTCAAAGAATCTGATGTACCGTCAGATTCATGCCCACCACCACACGCAGCGCCCGCCGCGTCGCCGTCGTCGGCGTCTCCCTCTCCGACTGCGGCCGCGTCGACGAGGCCACCCCTACGCCCTGCACGCCCAGGCCGCCCGGCGCGCCTCGCGGACAGCGGCCTGGACCGCTCGCTGATCGACGGCCTGGCCTCGGCGGCCTCGGCACGCTCGCCCCGGTCGAGGTCGCCGAGTACCTGGGCCTGCGCCCCGCTGGTGGACTCCACCGCCGTCGGCGGCGCCACCTGGGAGGTCATGGCCGCGCACGCCGCCGACGCGATCGCCGCCGGCCACGCGAACGCGGTCCTGCTCGTGTACGGCTCCACCGCGCGCGCCGACATCCGGGCCCGGCGCCGCACGTCGAACCTCTCCTTCGGCTCGCGCGGCCCGCTGCAGTTCGAGGTCCCGTACGGGCACACCCTGATCGCCAAGTACGCGATGGCCGCCCGCCGCCACATGCACGAGTACGGCACGACCCTGGAGCAGCTCGCGGAGGTGGCCGTCCGGGCGCGGGCGAACGCGGCGCTCAACCCGGAGGCGATGTTCCGCGAGCCGATCACCGTCGACGAGGTCCTGGACGGGCCGATGATCGCGGACCCCTTCACCAAGCTGCACTGCTGCATCCGCAGCGACGGCGGCTGCGCGGTGCTGCTGGTGGCCGAGGAGTACGTGAAGGACTGCCGCAAGGCCCCGGTGTGGGTGCTCGGGACGGGCGAGCACGTCTCGCACACCACGATGTCCGAGTGGGAGGACTTCACCGTCTCCCCGGCGGCCGTCAGCGGCCGGCTGGCCTTCGAGCGGGCGGGCGTGCGGCCCGCCGACATCGACGTGGCCGAGATCTACGACGCCTTCACCTACATGACCCTGGTGACCCTGGAGGACCTGGGCTTCTGCGCCAAGGGCGAGGGCGGGGCGTTCGTCCAGGAGAAGGACGGGCTGCCGGTGAACACGGACGGGGGCGGGCTCTCGGCCTGCCATCCGGGGATGCGGGGCCTGTTCCTGCTGGTGGAGGCGGTGCGGCAGCTGCGCGGGGAGGCGCCGGGGCTCCAGGTGCGGCGGGCGGACGGCTCGCTGCCGGAGCTGGCGGTGGCCTCGGGGACGGGGGGCTGGTTCTGCTCCTCGGGGACGGTGGTGCTGGGGCGCTCGTGACCCCGCCCGAGGAATCTATACAAGCGTCATAGACAAGCGTGTAGGACATCCGTATAGTCATGTCTGCGGGCAGGGGAACGGCCCGCAGACACCCGACAAGGAGTCCGCCATGCAGCGCACCGCCCAGACCGTCCTGATCTCCGGCGCCTCGATCGCCGGCCCCGCCCTCGCCCTCTGGCTGCACCGCCACGGCTTCGCCCCCACCGTCGTCGAGCGCGCCCCCGAACTGCGCACCGGCGGCTACAAGGTCGACATCCGCGGCACCGCCATCGAGGTCTGCCGCCGGATGGGGATCCTCGACGAGGTCCGCGCCCGCTCCACGGACATGCGCGGCGGTTCGTACGTCGACGACGCCGGCCGCACCATCGGCGAACTGCCCGCCGACGTCTTCGGCGGCCGCGTCGAGGAGGACGACGAGATCATGCGCGGCGAGCTCGCCCGCATCCTGTACGACCGGACCCGCGAGGACGTCGAGTACGTCTTCGGCGACTCGATCGCCGCCCTCGACGAGGACGCCGACGGCGTCACCGTCACCTTCGAGTCCGGCACCGTCCGCCGCTTCGACCTGGTCGTCGGCGCCGACGGACTCCACTCGAACACCCGGAGGCTCGCCTTCGGCCCGGAGGAGCGCTACAAGCGCCACCTCGGCGCGTACATCTCCATCTTCACCGCCCCCAACCACCTCGGCCTGGACCGCTGGGAGACCTACCACGCGCTGCCCGGCAAGCTGACCTGCGTCTACAGCTCGTCCGGCGAGACCGACGCCAAGAACCTCTTCATCTTCTCCTCGCCCGAGGAACTCCCCCACGACCACCGGGACGTCGCCGCCCAGAAGCGCCTGCTCGCCGACACCTTCGCGGGCGACGGCTGGGAGATTCCCCGCCTCCTCGGACACGCGGCGGAAGCCGACGACTTCTACCTCGACTCCATGTCGATCGTCGAGATGGACAGCTGGTCCCGGGGCCGCGTCGTCCTCCTCGGCGACGCCGCCCACTGCTCCTCCCCCGCCTCCGGCCAGGGCACCGGCCTCGCCCTCATCGGCGCCTACGTCCTGGCGGGCGAACTGGCCCGCGCCGGCGGCGACCACACCGTGGCCTTCGCCCGCTACGAGCGGCACATGCGGCCCGGCGTCGAGCAGAACCAGAAGATGGCCGAGCGCTTCGTGAAGGAGATGACGGTCGACTCGAAGTGGAAGATCGCCCTGCGCATGTTCATGGTCCGGACGCTGCCGAAGACCCCCTGGAAGAACCTCATCGCGAAGAAGATCCGCGACGGCATCCAGGCGGCCGCCCACGCGGTCCCGCTCGTGGACCACACCGCCCCCGCACGCCCTACCGTGGCCGCATGACCGACTTCCACCGCGCCCTGCGCTCGCTCAGGGTCTGGGACACCGCACTGCCCTCCTTCGACCCCGCGGGTGCCCCGCCCGCGCCGCTGCCCCTCTTCCACGACTGGTTCACGGCGGCGGTCGCGGCCGGCCAGACCGAGCCGCACACCCTCCCTGGCCACCGTGGACGAGGACGGCCGGCCCGACGTCCGTACGGTGATGCTGCACGACGCCGACGCCCGCGGCTGGCACTTCGCCTCGCACGCCGGCAGCGCCAAGGGCCGCCAGCTCGCCGCCCGCCCCGAGGCCGCGCTCGGCTTCTACTGGCCGGTCCAGGGCCGCCAGGTCCGCCTGCGGGGCCACGTCACCACCGGCACCCCGCAGAGGCCCACGAGGACCTCCACGCCCGCACCACCGGCGCCCTCGCCGCGGCGCTCGTGGGCCGGCAGAGCGAGGTCCTCGACTCCCCCGCCGCCCTCGCCCAGGCGAGCGAGGCCGCCTGGCACCGGGCCGAGGCGGAACCGGACGCCCCCGTCCCCACCTGGACGCTGTACGTCCTCGAACCGGCCGAGGTCGAGTTCTTCCAGGGCGACGCCCGCCGCCGCCACGTCCGCCTCCGCTACCGCCGCACGGCCGCCGGGGACTGGACCCGCGAACTCCTCTGGCCGTAGGCCCTACGCGCGCTCCGCGCGGTACATCTCCTCGACCTCCCGGGCGAAGTCCCGCAGCACCGCCCGCCGTTTGAGCTTCAGGGAGGGCGTCAGGTGTCCGGAGCCCTCGGTGAACTCGACGGTCAGGACCCGGAAGGCGCGGATCGACTCGGCGCGGGAGACGAGGCGGTTGGCGTCGTCCACGCCCCGCTGGAGGGCGGCGAGGAGCTCGGGGTCGCGGGCCAGTTCCCAGAGGGCCAGGTGGTCCTTGTGCCGCATCCGCCGCCAGTGGGTCAGGCCTTCGAGGTCCAGGGTGATCAGGGCCGTGACGTACGGGCGGTCGTCGCCGACCACCATGCACTGGGCGACCAGCGGGTGGGCGCGCAGCCAGTCCTCCAGCGGGGCGGGGGCCACGTTCTTGCCCGCCGAGGTGACGAGGATGTCCTTCTTGCGGCCGACGATCCGCAGGTAGCCGTCCTCGTCGAGCGAGCCGAGGTCCCCGGTGGGGAACCAGCCCTCGTCGGTGTACGGCAGGGCCGTCCGCGCTGGGCGTCCCAGTAGCCGGCGAAGACGTGGCCGCCCCTGAGCCAGACCTCGCCGTCGTCGGCGATCCGCACGGCGGTGCCCGGCAGCGGCCAGCCGACGGTCCCGGTGCGCGGCGGCGCGGCGGGGTGACGGTGGCGGCGGCGGTGGTCTCCGTCAGGCCGTACCCCTCGAAGACCTCGACGCCGGCCCCGCGAAGAACTCGGCGAGCGGGGCGCCGAGCGGGCGCCGCCGCAGATCACGTGGGCGACGCGGCCGCCGAGCGCGTCGCGGATCCGGCGGTAGACGAGCGTGTCGTACAGCGCCCGTGAGGCGCGCAGGGAGAGGGAGGGCGCGGACGTGCGCCCGTACCGGCGGGCGACCTGCGCGGCCCGGTCGAAGACGGCGGCCTTCCCGCCGCGTTCGGCGGTGGCGCGGGCCTTGTTGAAGACCTTCTCCAGGACGTACGGGATGGCGAGGAGGAAGGTGGGGCGGAAGGCGGCCAGGTCGGCGAGGAGTTCCTCGCCCTCGACGGAGGGCGCGTGCCCGACGCGGACGCGGGCGCGGACGCAGCCGACGGCGACCATCCGGCCGAAGACGTGGGAGAGGGGCAGGAAGAGCAGGGTGGCGGCGGGTTCCCTGCTCTCCGAGACGAAGACGGGGTGGAGGAGCCGGACGGCGTTGTCGACCTCGGCGAAGAAGTTGGCGTGGGTGAGGGCGCAGCCCTTGGGCCGGCCGGTGGTGCCGGAGGTGTAGACGAGGGTGGCGAGGGTCGCCGGGGTGAGCAGGCCCCGGCGGGCGGTGACGGCCTCGTCGGCGACCCGCGCGCCGGCCCTGCGGAGCTGGTCGACGGCGCCGGTGCCGAGGACCCAGAGGTGGGCGAGGCCGGGCAGCTGCCGCCGCTCGGCGGAGACGAGCCGGGCCTGTGCGGTGTCCTCGACGACGCAGACGGCGGCGCCGGAGTCCTGGAGGATCCAGCGGGTCTGGAAGGCGGAGGAGGTGGGGTGGACGGGGACGGTGACGAGTCCGGCGGCCCAGGCGGCGAAGTCGATCAGGGTCCACTCGTAGGTGGTGCGGGCCATGAGGGCGAGGCGGTCGCCGGGGCGCAGGCCGTGGGCGATGAGGCCCTTGGCGACGGCGTGCACCTCGGCGGCGAAGCGGGCGGCGGTGACGTCCTGCCACCGTCCGTCGGCGTCCTTGCGGGAGAAGAGGACGGCGTCGGGTTCCTGCCGGGCGTTGTCGTAGGGCAGGTCGGCGAGCGAGCCGCGGGCCACCCGGGGGACGAGCGCGGGCACGGAGACCTCCCGCACCCGTCCGTCCACCAGGACCTTCCGCGGCTCGACCGGCTCGGTCCCGGATGCGGCGGTGACGACGGACACGTGCGGCTCCTCGGTCTGCGCGATGAACTGAGGTCGTGCGTCGGTGGGTTGAGCCCGGCGATCCTTTAACCAGTCGGTAACCTTACTGTGCGGTAAGGCTCAACGGGGAGACCAGCGCTCGCTTTTCATGAGGTTTCCGAGCCCGGCCCAGGCGAAGTTCATCAGCGTCTCGGCGGCCTCCTTCGCCGTCACCCCGGACGTCTCGTTCGCCCAGCCGGCCAGCGACTCGGCGGACCCGACCAGCGCCTGCGCGAGCGCCTCCACGTCCCGCCCGCCCAGGGCCACCTCCGCCTCCCCGGCGGCCTCCCCGATCAGCCCCGCCACGAAGCCCACGATCTCCTCCCGCATCCGCGCCGCCTCCCCGGCGAACGGCTCCCCGTGCGTCCGCGCCTGCCGGCTCAGCACCACCCAGGAGTCCTGGTGCTCCGCGGCGTACGTGAAGAAGGCGAGCAGTCCCGACCAGAGCCGCTCGTCGGGCGGCACCCCGTCCCCGCCGACCCCGGCGGCGACGGCCCTGAGCAGGGCCCCGGCCTCCCGCCGGATGACCGTGGTGAAGAGCTCCTCCTTCGAGCCCAGGTACAGATAGACCAGGGGCTTGGAGACCCCCGCGAGCTCGGCGATCTCGTCCATCGACGCCGCCTGGTACCCGCTGCGCGCGAAGCACCGCACGGCCGCGTCCACCATCTGCCGCTCCCGTACCGCCCGCGGCAGCCGTCGCGCCTTCGCCTCGCCGGCCATGGCGTCCACCCCTCGCTGCCCAAGATCCATTGGAAGCCCCGCGAAAGCGTACGCGCCCCCCGCCCGGACGGGGGCGGGGGGCGCGCGGCTTCGTGCGGGGGTCAGGCGGCGGCCGTGACCGCCACCTTCTGGTCCTTCTCGCCGATCGGGGCCAGGTCGTCGATCGGGGACGAGGAGGCGTTCTCGTACGCGGTGTGGTCGAGGATCTTCTCGCGGGCCGCGACGATCACCGGGATCAGCGCCTGGCCCGCCACGTTGGTGGCCGTGCGCATCATGTCCAGGATCGGGTCGATCGCCATGAGGAGGCCGACGCCCTCCAGGGGGAGGCCCAGGGTGGAGAGGGTCAGGGTGAGCATGACCGTCGCGCCGGTGAGACCGGCGGTGGCCGCCGAGCCGATGACGGAGACGAAGGCGATCAGGACGTAGTCGCCGATGCCCAGCTGCACGTCGAAGATCTGCGCGATGAAGATCGCGGCGAGCGCCGGGTAGATCGCGGCGCAGCCGTCCATCTTGGTCGTGGCGCCGAACGGGACGGCGAAGGAGGCGTACTCCTTCGGGACGCCGAGGCGCTCGGTGACCTTCTGGGTGACCGGCATGGTGCCGACCGAGGAGCGGGAGACGAAGGCCAGCTGGATGGCCGGCCAGGCGCCCTTGTAGAACTGGAGCGGGTTGAGCTTGGCGACCGTGGCGAGCAGCGTCGGGTAGACGACGAAGAGGACCAGGGCGCAGCCGACGTAGATGTCGGCGGTGAAGGTCGCGTACTTGCCGATCAGGTCCCAGCCGTAGTCGGCGATGGCGAAGCCGATGAGGCCGACGGTGCCGAGCGGGGCGAGGCGGATGACCCACCACAGGGCCTTCTGGAGGAGCTCCAGGGCCGACTCGGAGAGGGTGAGGATCGGCTTGGCGCGGTCGCCGAGCTGGAGGGCGGCGATGCCGGCGACGGCGGCCATGAAGACGATCTGGAGGACGTTCAGCTCGGTGAAGGGCGTGATGACGTCCGTCGGGATGATGCCGGTGAGGAAGTCGATCCAGGAGCCCTCGTGCTTGGGCAGCTTGCCGTCCTTGGGCGTGAGGCCGGTGCCGGCGCCCGGGTTGGTGATCAGGCCGATGGCGAGGCCGATGCCGACCGCGATCAGCGAGGTGATCATGAACCAGAGCAGGGTGCGGGTGGCGAGCCTGGCGGCGTTGTTCACCTTCCGCAGGTTGGTGATCGAGACCAGGATCGCGAAGAAGACGAGCGGCGCGACGGCCAGCTTGAGCAGCTGGACGAAGATGTCGCCGATCTGGCCGAGGGTCTCCTTCAGCCAGGAGACGTCCTGGCTGCGGGCGACCCAGCCGAGCAGGGCGCCGAGGGCCAGACCGGCGATGATCTGGGCCCAGAAGGGGACCTTGGGTATCCGGGACGAGGGCTTGGACTCGTTCTCGGTCGCGGTGGCGGACGCGGACACGGGCACACTCCACGGGTGCGTATCGGGGGAATACGGGACGAGGGTGCGGCACACACGCGCTCGGGCGCGGGCCGCTGCATGATGCCGGATCAGAGCGCGCGGCAACAGACCGCGGACATACAGCGGCAGAGGTCGACGTGCAGGCGCGCCACGAGCGGGGTGCTCACGGCGTCGTAGGGGCGCACTGCTGTCGTCATGTCCAACACGTTAACACTTGAACTTTGAGATCCTCAAAGCCATTCTTTGGGATCCATAGAGCCCCCTTCACCTCCGAAACGCAGAACACCCCAGGCGGGAGCCTTGGAAGGCCCTGCCCGGGGTGGGATGTCTGTGAGGAAGCTTACGCAGCCTTTACGGCGCTACAGCGCGTCCTCCTGGGACCGGTTCGCGTCCAGCCGGCCCTTCGTGCGCTCGATCTTCGCCACGACCTCGGCGCTCGCCTCGTCCCGCACCTTGCGCAGGAGGACAAAGCTCAGCGGGGCGGAGATGACGATGGCGAGGACGAGGACCCAGAGCAGGTTGGAGTCGCCCAGACCGCGCGGCAGCACGCCGACGGAGACGAGACCCCACAGGGCGAGGAAGCACCCGGCGAAGATCCCGAGCCGCAGCAGCGTGTAGCGGAGCATGTCAGTCCACTCTTCCGTTCCGAAAGATCCCAAAGTTCCCATGCGGGACGAGCGCACTCCAGTGAAGCACGCGAAGCCGCGCCCTCCGGGACCGGGCCCCTTGAGCACCCCGAAAGTAATAGATAACCTTCAAGCATGACCCTTACCTTCGAGGTGGACCCGGCGGTCGACCGCGCCCTGCGCGACGGCGTGCTCTCCCTCTGGGCCGACGTCTCCAACGCGGGCGGCGCCGTCGGCTTCGTACCCCCCGTGACCCCCGAGGCGATACGCCCCGCCCTGCTCAAGCACCTCGTCGCGATGACCGAGGGCGGCACCCGCCTGCTCGTCGGCCGCGACGAGGACGGCGAGATCGCCGCCACCGCCTTCTTCACCTTCAACAGCCACCCGCTGATGGCCCACTGGGTCTGGCTCTACACCGTGATGGTCCACCCCCGGCACCAGGGCAAGGGATACGGCCGCGCCCTCATGGCGGCGGTCGAGCACACCGCCCGCACCGCCGAGGGCTTCGAGGCGATCGAGGCGATCCGGCTGACCTGCCGCGGCGGCACCGGCGTCGACGGCTTCTACGCCCGCTCCGGCTACAAGGAGGTCGGCCGCGTCCCCGACGCGATCCGGGTCGCCCCCGGCGACGACCGCGACGACATCATCATGCTGCTGCCCCTCGCCTGAGACGGCGGAAGGGCCGGCGGGGAGATCCCCGCCGGCCCTTCCGTCACGAAGCCGTACGCCTCAGAACCGCATCGACTGCGGCGTCTCGCGCCGGTCCGCGTCCGGGCCCGGGTACTCGCGGATGATCTCGTACCGCGTGTTCCGCTCGACCGGACGGAAGCCCGCGTCGCGGATCAGTTCGAGCAGGTCCTCGCGGCCCAGCTTGTTCGGCGTGCCGTAGTTGTCGGCGTCGTGCGTGATCTTGTACTCGACGACCGAGCCGTCCATGTCGTCGGCACCGTGCTGGAGCGCCAGCTGCGCCGTCTGGACGCCGTGCATGACCCAGAAGACCTTGACGTGCGGCACGTTGTCGAAGAGGAGCCGGGAGACCGCGAAGGTCTTCAGGGCCTCGGCACCGGTCGCCATCGTGGTGCGCGCCTGGAGCTTGTTGCGGATCTTGCCGTCCTGCATGTCGACGAAGTCGTGCTGGTAGCGCAGCGGGATGAAGACCTGGAAGCCGCCGGTCTCGTCCTGGAGCTCACGCAGCCGCAGCACGTGGTCCACGCGGTGGCGCGGCTCCTCGATGTGCCCGTAGAGCATCGTGGACGGGGTCTTCAGACCCTTCTCGTGCGCGAGGCGGTGGATCCGGGACCAGTCCTCCCAGTGAGTCCTGTGGTCCACGATGTGCTGGCGGACCTCCCAGTCGAAGATCTCGGCGCCGCCGCCGGTCAGGGACTCCAGACCGGCCTCGATCAGCTCGTCGAGGATCTCGGAGGCGGAGAGCCCGGAGATCGTCTCGAAGTGGTGGATCTCGGTGGCCGTGAACGCCTTGAGAGAGACGTTCGGCAGGGCCTTCTTCAGCTCGGAGAGGGAGCGCGGGTAGTAGCGCCAGGGCAGGTTGGGGTGCAGCCCGTTGACGATGTGGAGCTCGGTGAGGTTCTCGTTCTCCATCGCCTTCGCGAGGCGCACGGCCTCCTCGATGCGCATGGTGTACGCGTCCTTCTCGCCCGGCTTGCGCTGGAAGGAGCAGTAGGCGCAGGAGGCGGTGCAGACGTTGGTCATGTTCAGATGCCGGTTGACATTGAAGTGGACCACGTCGCCGTTCTTGCGGGTCCGGACCTCGTGGGCCAGACCGCCGAGCCAGGCGAGGTCGTCGGACTCGTACAGGGCGATGCCGTCCTCGCGGCTCAGCCGCTCACCGTCCCGGACCTTCTGCTCCAGCTCCCGCTTGAGCCCAGCGTCCATCTCCGGCCGCCTCCCTTTATCTCCGAAATATCGAGCTCGGCCCACCGTACTCTCAGCCCTCCTCGGGCAGCTCCCCGACCCGGTTCTCCCACTTGGTGGAGAGCACGATCGTCGTACGGGTGCGGGAGACGCCCTTGGTGCCGGAGAGCCGGCGGATCGTCTTCTCCAGTCCGTCGACGTCGTTGGCGCGGACCTTGAGCATGAAGGAGTCGTCGCCGGCGATGAACCAGCAGTCCTCGATCTCGGCGAGGTCCTTCAGACGGCGGGCCACGTCCTCGTGGTCGGCGGCGTCGGAGAGCGAGATGCCGATGAGGGCGGTGACGCCCAGGCCGAGCGAGGCCGCGTCGACGGTGGCGCGGTAGCCGGTGATGACCCCGGCCGCCTCCAGACGGTTGATGCGGTCGGTGACGGAGGGGCCGGAGAGCCCGACGAGCCGGCCGAGCTCGGCGTACGAGGCGCGTCCGTTCTCACGCAGAGCCTGGATGAGCTGCCTGTCCACGGCATCCATAGGAATTCACCTTCCATTGTCCAGCGGTACAGCGAGTCTAGGTATAGAATCTAAGGCATGCAGGGGCGACACCCTGCGAATCTTTCAGCAGATCAAAGACGATCTTTCAGGAGTGATCACCGTGTACACGATCGAGATGGCCTACGCCCGCATGCGCGAGCTGCAGGAGATGGCCAACCGCTCGCGTGCCCACCAGACGTCCGCCGCCTCCAAGCGCGCCGAGAAGAAGCGCGCCAAGAAGCGCTAATCAGACGAGAGGGCTCCACCGAGCTCTCCCCTCCACCGGCGGTACAGCTGGTGCGGCACCCCCGCCGCGTCCAGCACCCGCCCGGCGACGAAGTCCACCAGATCCTGGATGTGCGTCGCCCCCGCGTAGAACGCCGGAGAGGCGGGCAGCACCACGGCGCCCGCCTCGTCCAGCGCCACCATGTGCTTGAGCGTCTGTCCGTTCAGCGGGGTCTCCCGCACGCAGACCACCAGCGGACGCCGCTCCTTCAGCGTCACGCTCGCGACCCGCTGCAGCAGGTCCTTCGAGAGCCCCAGTGCCACTCCCGCCACCGCCGCGGTCGAGGCCGGCACCACCAGCATCCCCTTCGCCGGGTACGAACCGGAGGACGGCCCGCGGCCAGGTCCCCGGCCGCCCAGTACCGCACGTCACCGAGCCGGTCCGCCACGTCGAACGCGTCCGGCTTCCCGTCCGCGCCCCGCGCCAGCCAGGCCGCCAGGTCCTCGCGCCAGCGCGCGTCCCGGAACGAGATCCCCGTCTCGTCGAGCAGCGTCAGCCGCGAGGCCCGCGACACGACGAGGTCGACGCTCTCCCCGCGGCGAGCAGCCCCTCAGCACGGCGGCGGCGTACGGCGTACCCGACGCACCGGAAACCCCACGATCCAGGGGGTGCGCTTGCCGTCGTTCATGCCGCCGAGCCTATCCGTCATCGCGCCGGGGCTACGGGGTGAGCCCGCGGACCAGCAGGTCGAGCAGCGCGCACACGAACAGGCTGATCCCGATGAAGCCGTTCGTGGTGAAGAACGCCCTGTTCAGCCGGGACAGGTCGTTCGGCTTCACGATCGTGTGCTCGTAGCAGAAGGCGGCGACCACGATCACCAGGCCGACCCAGAAGAAGAGGCCCGCGTCCGTCGCCAGGGCGTACCAGACGAGGAGGCCCGTGGTCACGACCGCCGAGACGCGGGCGCCCCACAGCGCGGCCGGGACGCCGAAGCGGGCGGGGACGGACATGACGCCGTGCGCCCGGTCCGCCTGCACGTCCTGGCACGCGAAGATCAGGTCGAAGCCGCCGATCCAGATGCCGACCGCGAGGCCCAGGATGACGGCGTCCCAGGACCACTCCCCGCTCACCGCCAGCCAGGCGCCGATCGGGCCGATCGACTGGGCCAGGCCCAGGATCGCGTGCGGGAAGTTCGTGAACCGCTTCCCGTACGGATAGACGACCATCGGGATCACGGCGAGCGGCGCGAGCGCCAGGCAGAGCGGGTTGAGCAGCGCCGCCGCCCCCAGGAACACGACGACGGCGATCCCCGCCCCGGTCCACGCCGACCGCACGGACACCGCGCCGGTCACCAGCTCGCGGTTCGCGGTGCGCGGATTGCGCGCGTCGATCTCGCGGTCGATGATCCGGTTGCAGGCCATGGCGAAGGTCCGCAGGCCCACCATGCAGACGGTGACGAGGAAGAGCGTCCACCAGTGGATGTTCCGGTCGAGCTGGTACATCGCCGTGAGGGAGGCGATGTACGCGAAGGGCAGCGCGAAGACCGAGTGCTCGATCATCACGAGGCGCAGGAACGCCTTCGCGCGCCCCGGCTGGGCGCCCGGTACGGCGGCCGTGGTCACAGCCCGTACTCCTTCCAGCGGCGGTCCACCAGGGCCGCCGTCGCCGGATCCGACTCCACCATGTCCGGCCAGCCGCCGTCCGGGTGTAGCCCTCCTCGGGCAGCTTCTTCGTCGCGTCGATGCCGGCCTTGCCGCCCCAGAACTGCTGGTAGGAGGCGTGGTCGAGATGATCGACCGGCCCCTCGACGACGGTGAGGTCGCGGGAGTAGTCCGTGTTCCCCAGCGCCCTCCACGAGACCTCGTGGAGATCGTGCACGTCACAGTCCTTGTCGACCACGATGATCAGCTTGGTCAGCGACATCATGTGCGCGCCCCAGATGGCGTGCATGACCTTCTGCGCGTGCTTCGGGTACTTCTTGTCGATCGAGACGATCGCGCAGTTGTGGAAGCCGCCCGACTCCGGCAGGTGGTAGTCGACGATGTCCGGCACGATGATCTTGAGGAGCGGCAGGAAGAAGCGCTCCGTCGCCCGCCCGAGCGGCCCGTCCTCGGTCGGCGGCCGGCCGACGACGATCGACTGGAGCAGCGGACGCTTCCGCATCGTGATGCAGTCGATCTTCAGGGCGGGGAAGGGCTCCTGCGGGGTGTAGAAGCCGGTGTGGTCGCCGAAGGGACCCTCCGGCAGCATCTCGCCGGGCTCCAGCCAGCCCTCGACGACGACCTCGGCGTGGGCCGGGACCTGGAGCGGGACCGTCTTGCAGTCCACCATCTCGATCCGCTTGCCCTGCACGAAGCCGGCGAAGAGGTACTCGTCGATGTCGCCGGGCAGCGGCGCCGTCGAGGCGTACGTGACGGCCGGCGGGCAGCCGAAGGCGATCGCGACCGGCAGCCGCTCGCCCTTCGCCGCCGCGACCGCGTAGTGGTTGCGGCTGTCCTTGTGGATCTGCCAGTGCATGCCGATGGTGCGCTTGTCGTGCCGCTGGAGCCGGTAGAGCCCCAGGTTCCGCACGCCGGTCTCGGGGTGCTTGGTGTGGGTCAGCCCCAGGTTGAAGAACGAGCCGCCGTCCTTCGGCCAGGTGAACAGCGCCGGAAGGAGGTCGAGGTCGACGTCGTCCCCGGTGAGCACGACCTCCTGCACGGGAGCCGCCTCCGACTTCACCTTCTTCGGCGGCACGTGGACCATCGAGCCCAGCTTCCCGAAGGCCTCCCGGACCCCGACGAAACCGTGCGGCAGCTCCGGCTTCAGGAGCCCGCCGATCTTCTCGCTGATCTCCCCGTACGACTTCAGCCCCAGGGCCTTGAGCAGCCGCCGGTCGGTCCCGAAGACGTTCATGGCGAGCGGCATCGCCGCCCCCTTCACGTTCTCGAAGAGAAGCGCCGGCCCTCCCGCCTTGTTCACCCGGTCGACGATCTCCCCGACCTCCAGGTACGGGTCGACTTCGGCCTTGATGCGCTTGAGGTCGCCTTCACGCTCCAGGGCCCTGAGCAGCGAGCGGAGATCGTCGTAAGCCATGGCGCCAAGTATCCCCGAGCACCGCCCGCACTCCCGCCCCGGGGCCGGGCGGGTCTCGCCGGGGCCCGGGGGGTCGCCCTCCTGGCCGGCCCAGCCGCCACGCAACCGCCTGATGCGCATCCTCGAAGCCGGGAATCTCCATCCCCCTGTCAGAACCGGACTTCTCACATACCGTGTCACATGCCAGCCGATTCAGTGACGGGGGTGATGAATGGTGCGGGCTGCCCATACACGGAAGTTCCGGGGCAGGAACAAGGCCCCGAGGTGGAAGAAGCCCGACGACGGGCAGGTGTCCGTGATGGTGCTGCCGCTCGCCGTCACCGACCCCGGTGACCTTCACCGGCTCGACGGCCTGTTCGGGGCGATGTGGTCGCTCAAGCGGGCCGTCCAGCGCGACGCCCGCGCCAGGGTCGACGCGTACTGGGCCGCCTTCCACGAGCGCGACGAGCACGGGGCGAAGACCGTACGCCGGCGCCTCGGCCTCTCCCGTGAGGCCCTGGAGCGCAGCGCCTACAAGCACCTCGAAGACTCCGGACACCTGAAGCACCACGCCTCCAAGGCCCTGGCCATGCACATGGCCGACGAGGTGTGGAACGGCGTCTCCCGGCATCTGTTCCCCGACGCCACCGGCCACCGCTTCGGACGGCCGAAGCCCGGACGCCGGCACGACTTCACCCGGATTCCGGGCCGCGCCCGCTCCCACACGACCGAGAACAAGTGGGAGACCTTCCGCCTCGTCGGCACCCTCCACGGCCACGTCATGGCCTACACCGGCGGTGGCCGACACGAGCTGACGCAGCCGCACCGGATGCCGACACCGGCCAAGCCGGACGGCAAGGTGCCCACCGACAAGGGCATGCGCCGTGCGACCTGGTGGGACCACACCGGCCCGCTCGCCGTGGTGTTCTCCGGAGGACCCGACAGCAAGCGCGGTGACCTCGTTCTCCCCGTCCGCATCCCCCAGGGCCCCGGGCAGTGGAAGCGGGTGCGGCACTTCCTCGACAACCCCGGCCGCCGGCACAAGGTCGACCTCGTGCGCCGCCGCAAGGCGTCCGCGCCGGGCGGCTGGGTGTACGAGGCGCATCTGATGGTCCTCGGCCCCGGATACTCCTCCCCGGCCGTACGGGACATGCGCAACCGAGCAGCCGCCCTGGACCGCATCGGTGGCGTGGACGGCAACGTCTCCAACCTGTCGGTCGTCTCCTTCCCCGCCCGGCTCGACGGCGGCACGCCGGTCTCCACCGAGATCACGCTCACCGATGCCGAGCGCACCCGGCTGGAGAAGGAAGCGAAGAAGCAGCGCGGCCGGGCCAGAGCGCTGGAACGCTCACGCCGGGCCACGAACACCGGGCAGTACGAACTGTCGAGGAAGCAGGCCGCCCGCGCCGCACGGCGTGCCGCCAAGGGCCTGGAACCCAGGACCGTCACGGTGCCGGGCGGTGCCCGTGTCACCCGGTCGGACGGAGCACCGAAGCAGGCGTTCCGGCGTGACCGGCTCTCCGTCGGCTACCGGACCCAGCGCGCCCGGCAGGCCGAAGCCGCCACGTCGGCCGCCGAGCACCGACGGCACCGCGCCCGCCAGGTGGCCCGCGAGATCGTCGCCGCCCACGGCCCCGTGCTCGTGATCGAGGACTGTGACATCCGCGCCTGGTACCGGCTGTGGGGCAAGCGCCTGTCCCGGACCACACCGGGCATGCTGATCTCCGCACTCAAAGTGGAGTGCGAAGCCACCGGTGGCCGACTCGTGCGGGCCTCCACCTGGTCCACGGCCCTGTCACAGCACTGCCTGTGCGGCGAGCGCGTACGCAAGTCCCTGCGGGACCGTGAGCACAGGTGCCCCGCGTGCGGCCTGGTCGGCAAGCGCGACCTCGTGTCCGCCGCCCTCGCCGCGTTCGTCCGCTTCACCGACGTGGACGACCCGAAAACCGCGTACCTGGACATCACCACATCCGGAAACGCCCGGATCACATACGCAGAAGCGCTGGAAGAAGCGCTGCGGGAGTCAACCGCACCGAGCCCGAACACCCCTCGGGGTGCGGGACGCGCGGCAGTCCCACGGCAACGCCGCGAGACCCCTGCTCCCCGAACCGCCGGACAGCGGCACCGAGCAACCCCGGATGAGACACGCCCCGTGCGTGACCACGCCGGAAAGCCCGGTCCCCGCACCGCGTGCAGTCCACGGCTCACCCTTTGGTGAGTTTCGGATCAAGTCTTAGGCTGGGCTCGTCACCGGGGCCGCCGCGACGGCCACCGCCACTGCTTCCAGGGGCTGTCCCACATGCTCAGGGCACTGATGTACATCCTGCCGCTGGCCCTGACCATCTACGCCTTCATCGACTGCCTGAACACCCCCGAGGACGAGGCCAAGCACCTGCCGAAGGTCGTCTGGGTCATCATCATCCTGCTGTTCTGGATCGTGGGCCCGATCGTCTGGTTCGCCGCCGGGAAGGTGCGCCGGGCGCCCGCCGGGGGGCGTACGCCCTCCGAGTGGCACCGCAACCACCGCTCGACGTGGGTCGCGCCGGACGACAACCCCGAGTTCCTCAGGTCGCTCCGCGAGGAGAACCACAAGGACGAGAACCTCCTGAAGGACTGGGAGGCGGACCTGCGCCGCCGCGAGGAGGAGCTGAAGCGGCGCGAGCAGGGCGAGGACAAGGGCGAGCACTGATGGAGCTGCGGCTCCTGGCCACCTTCGAGAAGGTGGCCGACGTCCTGTCCTTCACCCGGGCCGCCGCCGAGCTCGGCTACGCCCAGTCGAGCGTCACGAGCCAGGTCCGGGCCCTGGAGTCCTCGCTCGGGGTGGACCTCTTCGAGCGGCTCGGCTCCCGGATCCGTCTGACCGAGGCCGGTGAGCGGCTGCTGCCGTACGCCCGCCGGATGGCGGAGCTGGCCGAGGAGGCGAGGACGGCCGTCGCGGCCACGGCGGAACCCTCGGGCCCGATCGCGATCGGCACCATGGAGTCCCTCACCTCCTACCGGCTGCCGCCGCTCCTGGAGTACTTCCACCACCGCTACCCGAAGGTCCGCCCGACCCTCCGGCCCACCCTCGGCGACGAGACCCGCCAGGCCCTGCGCCAGGGCACGTACGACCTCGGTTTCCTGATGGAGGCGGAGACGGAGCACGAGGGCCTGGAGTCGGAGGTCCTGGCCGTCGAGCCGCTGGTCCTGGTCGCCGCCCCGGACCACCCCTCGCGGACCGTACGGAGCTGGGCACGGCCGATCTGGCGGGCACCCCGCTGGTGGGCACCGAACCGGGCTGCGCCTACCGCGACCTGTTCGAGGCGGAGCTGCGGGAGTGGGCGCCGCCGTTCCTGGAGTTCGGCACGATCGAGGCGAGCAAGCGGGCGGTGGCCTCCGGGCTCGGGATCGCGCTGCTCCCCCGCGTCACCGTCACGGAGGAGCTGGCGGGCGGAACGCTGGTCCCGCTCGCCTGGGAGGCCCCTTCACCCTCTTCACCCAGCTCGCGTGGCGGCGGGGGAAGCGGCTTCCGGCGCACGTGCGGCTGTTCGTGGAGCAGGCCCGGCGGCTGGTGTCCGAGCAGCGAGGGTGACCTTCAGGCTCGCCAGCACGATCAGCGGGACGCCGAGCGCCTGGACGAGCCCGATGTGGTGCCCGTACACCGCCCAGTCGACGCCCATGGCGACGGCCGGATAGGTGAAGGCGAGGACGGCGATCTTCGCGGTGGGCAGCTTGGCGTAGGCCGCGTACATCAGCACGTACATCAGCCCGGTGTGGACGAACCCGAGCCCGACGAGCCAGCCCCAGCCGCCCCCGATCCCGCTCACGGCCCCGAACCGTACGAAGGGCAGCAGCAGCGGCAGTCCGACGAGGACCTGGACCAGGGCGATCAGATGGGGCCGCACGCCGGTGATCCGCTTGGTGACGAAGGTCGCCAGGGCGTAGAGCACGGCGGCGGCGAGCGCGAACCCGAGGCCCGCGAGGGAGGCGGTGTCCCCGGGCCGCACGCCGGACACGAGCACGAGCCCGGCGAAGGCGAGCGCGAGCCACCCGAGCTTGCCGGCGGAGATCCGCTCCCTCAGGAGGACGGCCCCGAGCAGCACCAGGAAGAACGGCTGCGTGTGGTAGACGACGGTGGCGAAGGAGATGGAGGTGGCCTCGTACGCCTCGAAGAGGAACACCCAGTTGAAGACGATGAAGACCCCGCCGAGCGCGGCGAGCCCCAGCTTCCCCGCCGTGAATCCGTGTCCCTTGAAGAACCCCCGCGCCAGGCTGTACGCCCCGAGCGCGGCGGCCCCGAACAGGCACCGGAAGAACACCACCTCGAAGGGCGACGCCCCGGACTCCACGACGAAGACGCCGAGGGTGCCCGAGAGCACCATGGCGAGGGTCAGTTCGACGGTTCCCTTGGTCTCGTTTCTCATGCCTCCGACGCTACGAAGGGGCGGGCCGGCGGGTCCACGGGCCAGTGGGGCGTCCTGCCGATGGGGGCGATCGGCCGGGCCGATGGGGCCCGGGAAAGGGGTCTACGGGGGGCCGGTCACTGGCCGCCGGGGCGGATCAGGCCGGTCTCGTACGCGTGGATGGCGGCCTGGGTCCGGTCGCGCAGGGACAGCTTGGTGAGGATGCGGCTCACATAGGTCTTCACGGTCTGTTCGGCGACGACGAGCCGCGCGGCGATCTCGGCGTTGGACAGGCCCTGGGCGATGTGCGTCAGGACCTCGGTCTCGCGTTCCGACAGGCCGCCGAGGCGGTCGGTCAGCGGGGCGCGGGGAGCGGGGCTGAGGCGGGCGAACTCGGCGATGACCCGCTTGGTCAGCTGGGGGGCGAGCAGGGCCTCGCCGCGCGCCACGACCCGTACCGCCTCGGCGAGTTCCTCGGCGGAGGCGTCCTTGAGGAGGAAACCGGACGCGCCGGCGCGCAGCGCCTCGTACACGTACTCGTCGAGGTCGAAGGTGGTCAGGATCAGCACCTTGACGGTGGCGTCGGCGGGGGCGGTGAGCTGCCGGGTGGCCTCGATGCCGCCGGTGCCGGGCATCCGGATGTCCATGAGGATGACGTCGGGGGAGAGTGCGGCGGCCTGGGCGACGGCGTCGGCGCCGTCGACGGCCTGGCCGACGACCTCGATGCCGGGTTCGGCGTTCAGCAGGACCGTGAAGCCCTGACGGACCATCATCTGGTCGTCCGCGACGAGCACCCTGATGGGGTCGTTCATGAACCGTCCTTCGGGGCGGGGCGGGCAGGGTGGCGGTGATCTCCCAGCCGCCGTCGGGGTCGGGCCGCGGCGAGCTCGCCGCCCAGCATGGCGGCGCGCTCGCGCATGCCGAGCAGTCCGTGGCCCGGTTCCCCGCCGGGGCCCGCGGGCGCGCGGCCGGCCGGGCGGGTGGCGGCGGCGTTGGTGATCCGTACGGTCAGTCCGGCGGGATGGTAGTGGGTCGACACGGTGGCCGGGGCGCCGGGGCGTGCCGCATGACGTTGCTCAGCGCCTCCTGGACGATGCGGTACGCGGAGAGGCCGGTGCCCGGGAGAGCGGCCGGGGGGTGCCCCGGGTCTCGGCGGTGACGTCGAGTCCGGCGGCCCTGAGGTTGGCCAGGAGGTCGTCGAGCCGGTCGAGCGTGGGCTGCGGGGCGTGCCGTGCGGCGTCCGCCGGGCCGCCGGGTCCGGTGTCGCTGCGCAGCACGCCGAGGACGCGGCGGAGTTCGGTGAGGGCGTCGAGGGCGTTCTGCCGGATGCCGGCCAGGTTCTCGCGGAGCTCCGGGGACGGGTCGGGCACGAGGTGCGGGGCGACCTGGGCCTGGATGGAGATGACGGACATGTGGTGGGCGACGACGTCGTGGAGCTCGCGGGCGATCCGGCCGCGCTCCTCCAGGAGGGCGCGCCGGGCGCGCTCCTCGGCGGTGAGCACCTCCTGTTCGACGAGGCGGTTGCGGGAGACCCGGGTGGCGCGCAGGGCGCAGCCGAGGACGACGGCGAGGGTGAAGGCGACGGCGCCCGACGGGAAGGTGCCGAAGGTGCCGGGGCCCAGGACGGGGTGCGGGAGCGCGGCGCTGATGCCGGCGAGCAGGGAGAGCCCGAGGGCGGCGACGGAGGCGGCGGGGCGCACCCGCAGGGAGAGCAGGAGCAGCACGAGGGTGTGCAGGACGATGCCGGGAACGCTCCAGGGCCGCGTGACGCCGTAGAAGAACATCGAGGTCAGTACGCCGGTGAGGGCGAGGGCCGTCGTGGAGAGCAGCAGGGCGGCGGCGGGCCGGCCGAGGGCCAGGACGGGCGCGGCGCTCCCGAGGAGGACGAGCAGGGTGACGGCGCCCGTGGTGGGCGGCACGGAGCTGTAGAGGTTCTTTCCCAGAAGCCCAGGAGCACGCAGAGCAGCACGATGTGGCCGTGGGCGAGCCTGCCGAGGTGGTGGTGGCGGGGCAGCGGGTCGCGGCGCCCCGGCCGCAGGTCGGCGCGCAGCACGCCCGGGACGGCGCGCAGGATTCCGGGGCGGCGCGCAGGAACCCCGGGCGCGTGCGCGGATTCCCAGGGCGGCGCGCAGCACCCTGGGCGCGTGCGCGGATTCCCGGGGCCGCGCGCAGCACGCCCGACCGCCGTGTCGTGTCCCCACCGTCGCGTTCCCCGCGCCCCTCGTCGTTCCGCTCCTCCAGCCTAGGCAAGACGTGACTCCTTCGTACGGGCGGTCCGCCGCTTCGGGGCGGGCCTGGTGCGGGTGGTGCGTTCGTACACGTGGAAGACCCGACGCAGACCGCCAGCGCGGCGGCGAACAGGGGAGCCAGCCGAGGCGGGCGAGGACCCAGGCGTAGGTGTCGGGGACGGTGTGCAGCCCGGTGAGCGGGCCGCGGCCGCGCAGGTCCGCGGTGAACAGGGCACCGGCGGTGACGGCGATCATCGCGGTCTGGTGCCAGAGGAAGACGGTCATGGCGCCCAGGTTGAGCAGGGCCACCGCCGTCCACGCGACGGGCCGGCGCAGGGCGCGCCGCAGCGGTCCGAGGAGCAGGATCGCCGCGCCGGACTGGGCGAGGCCGAGGGTGACGGCGGCGAGGGTCGGCGGATTGAGGTTGGAGACCGGGGCGCCGGGGACGCCGACCATGGAGGCCGGGTAGCCGGCGAGGCCGACGAGGAGGCCGGTCGCGGCGGCGCCGCCGAGGAGCAGCGCCCAGGCCGTGGACGGGGCGAGCGGGCGCGGCGCGCGAGGAGGGCGCCGAGGCAGTACGGGACGAGCCAGCCCGCGGGCAGGTTCAGCCAGCCGATCGCGTCGGGCCCGTCGAGGCCGAAGCGGATCACGTCGACGTGGAGGACGACGGCGAGCGGCCACAGCGGATGGACGCGCGCGACGAGCGGGGTGGCGGCGGTGAGGGCGGCCAGGACCAGCAGGAACCACAGCGGGGACAGCACCAGCTTGCCGAGCGTGTGGACCGTCTGCCAGGGGACGCCGCAGGCGAGCATGCCGACCGTCGCGACGCCCCAGACCGCGAGCAGCGGGCCGACCGGCCGGAACAGCCGGCCCAGCCGGGCGGCGACCCACCGGCCGTGGCCCTCGCCCCGGGCCAGGGCGCGGCATGGCCGCGGCCGCGACGTATCCGCCGACCAGGAAGAACACGGCGAGGGTCTGCAGCAGCCAGGACACCGCGGTGAACTCCGGCAGGTGCCCGAGGGGGCTCTCGACGCGCAGGGTGCCGCTGTCGGCGACGAGGGCCGTGACGAGCCAGTGGCCGAGGACCACGCCGAGGATCGCGAAGGCCCGCAGGGCGTCGAGGGCCCGGTCGCGGCCGGGCGGGGTGGCGGCGACCGTCCGCCGGACGAGCTCACGCACGGCCCGGCTCCCGTCCGTCGACGATCAGGGCGAGACGGCGCAGGGACACGGAGCCGGGGGCGAGGTAGTCGCTGTGGCCGCCGTCTCCGGCGTCGAAGCGGCGGGCCCCGAACGCCGGGTCCATCGGGTCGGTCCCGAAGCCGAGTTCGCTGCCGCCGAGGAGGGGGACGCGGGCGTGGGGTATCCCGGCGACCCAGTCGCCGGCGCCTCGCCCGGCCCAGACGGTGGCGTCCGTACGGAGGTCGGCGGCACGGTCGGCGCCGGTGCCGGGGCTCCCGTAGAGGACGAGGGCCGCGACGGGCAGCCCGGCGGCGGCACGGGCGCACACCACGGAGCCGTACGAGTGCCCCAGCAGCGTGATCCGCGCACCGGGCCGGAGCGCCGCCAGCTCCTCCACGAACGCCCTGAGCCGGGGCGCGGCCTGGTCGGCCCGGCCGGGGGTGAGGAGGCGGCACTGCCCGTGGCGGGGGTCCGGTAGCCGAGCCAGGCCACGACGGCGGCCCTGGCACCGAGCTCCTCCGTCAGCGTCCGCTGAAGCGCGACGGCACCGGCACGGAAGCGCCCGTAGGAGTCCAGCCCGGTGTCGGCACCCGGCACGAGCACCGCGATCCGCTCGGCCCCGCCAGATCCCCACCACCTCCACGCTCCGCCCCCGTCCCGCCCGTCGAACTCCAGAAACCTCCTCCCTCCCCGCCATCCCCGCAGCGCCCCGCCCTCCTCCGCGCCCCGTACTCCTCCGCCACCCGCCCCGCCTCCTCCAACTCCACCCGCTCCGCCGCATACCGCTCTTCCAACTCCCCGCAGCCGCCCCTCCTCCGCCGCCCTCAACGCCCCGACAGCAGCAGGCACCGGGCCGGCACCTCCGCCGACCGCGAAGCCCCGACGACCGGCAGCACGACGGCGGTGGTGACGGCCGCGGCCAACAGCGTCCGGCGCAGACGGCCGGGAGCGGCGACGGATCCGCGGTGGCGGATGCGGGGGAAAGCACGGGAAAGAGGCGGGGAAGCTGCGGGGAGGGACGCCATCAGGGGCCTTCCGTAGGGGAGTTCATTCCGCTACGGACAGTAGGAAGCACCGCTCGTGGTCGGCGTCCCTCCCGGGAGCCAACCTGGTTTGTAGCTCTCGGGTATGACGGGGTGCAGGGGGACGCGGGCCACGGGAAAGGCCTCGTACGCAATCCCGTGCAATCCAGCCCCACACCTCCGCACAACCGCGCATCCTGGAGCCCCGAACGCCTGCCCAGGGAGGCCCCGACATGCCGCTCCGGTTCCTCGGTACGACCAGCGACGACGGCGACTGCCCCACCCTGTACGAGGTCGAGTCCACGGGCGACATCCTCGTGCAGGGCGAGCGCGTCACCGACCCCTCCCAGCTCGCCGCGCTCCGCGACGTCAAGGAGTCCGAGACGTTCGTGACGGTCCCCCGAGAGCTCCTGACCCGTTTCGCCCCGCGCACCGAGGCCCGCGGCATGGTTCCGTTCTCGGAAGTCGGCCGCCTTTTCGCCGACTTCAAGCACACCGCGTGGCGCCTGGAGACCCGGCGCGGCTATGCCACCGACCGCGACAGCCCGAAGTGGGCCCGCTGGAAGGCGGGCGCCGACCTGTCCGCCGAGCCCCCCAACGCCTGGCGCGAGAACGTCCGGACGCAAGTGGCCGCCGGGAAGCGCTTCGAGCGGGTGCGCCTGGTCGACGAACCGCTGACCGAGGGGCAGGAGTTCCTCCTCGCGAGCGGGTTCGGGAACGTCGCGGCCGGTGAGGACATCCGCCACCTCACCCGCGCCGAGGCGAAGGGACTGCGGCTGCCGGAGCACGACTTCTGGCTCTTCGACTCGCGCACACTCGTCCGCTTCGTCTTCGACGAGCACGACACCACGCTCGGCGTCATCGTCTCGGACGACCCGGCCGAGGTCGCCGCCGCCTGCCAGGTACGGGACGCCGCATGGCATCACGCGGTACCCGCCGCCGAGTACGCGAAGCGGGTACGTTCCTCGACGTGAGCAGCACTGACTTCCAGTCGGGCCGGGAAGCCCTCGGGGCGCGGCTGCGCGAACTGCGCACCGAGGCCGGCCTGAGCGGGAAGGAACTCGCACAGCTCCTCGGCTGGCCCGCCTCCAAGGTGTCCCGGCTCCAGACGGGAAAGCAGACCCGTCCGCCGGCGACCTGGAGGCGTGGGCCCACGCGGCAGGACAGCCCGAGGCCGCCGCAGAGCTCAAGGCCCGCGTCGCCGGCCTCGAGACGACCTACCGGTCGTGGAGACGCCAACTCGTGGCAGGCCACCGCGCCCGCCAGGAGCAGGGCATCGCCGAGACCGCCGCGACCCGCCTCACTCGCGGCGTCGAGGTCGTCCGCGTGCCCGGCCTGCTCCAGACCCCGGAGTACGCCCGGAACGTCTTCGAGCAGAACGCGGAATTCCGGCAGACGCCCCGAGACGTCGACGCCGCCGTCCGGGCCCGCGTACGGCGCCAGGAAGCACTCCACGACCCGGACAAGGCGTTCCACTTCCTCCTGTACGAACCCGCTCTGCACGCCCGCACATGCCCCGTTCCCGTCCAACTGGCCCAACTCGACCGCCTCATGGGCGTGATCGGGCTCGACTCGGTGCGACTCGGAATCGTCCCTCTCGGCGCGCGGCTGCGGCGCGCTCCCTCGCACGGATTCTGGATCTACGACCGCCGCCTCGTCATCGTCGAGACCGTCAACACCGAGATGTGGCTCGAAGACGAGGCATCCCTCAGGCTGTACGAGCGGTCGTGGGAGTGGCTTGAGCAGTCCGCCGTCTACGGCGAACAGGCACAGCGCCTCATCGGCCGTGTGCGTGCCGCCCTCGACGCCGCCTGAACCGCGCACCGATCACCAGCAGCCCATGCGCAATCAAGCGCAATCCACACACGGGCGGACAATTCCACGGCCTAGCGTCCTGGACATGCCCGCGCTGCACCCGCAGCGCTCCGCCGAGAGGAAAGGGACACCCAGGTGACCATCGCGCTTGAGCATCCCCCGCTCCACAGCACCGAGCCCCGCACGTTCCTGCCCCGGGAGGTGTGGCGGGCCCTGACCGCCGACGTGATCAAGGCGCACCCGGGCACGGGCCGGGTCCTGGCCGAGCGGATCATCGGCCAGACCGTCGCGTTCCTGATCGCGGGGACGCGGACCGAGGAACCGCTGTCCCCGTCCGAGCACGTCGACCGGGGCTGGCACGCGTTCCTGCTGCGCACCCGGGCGTACCAGGAGTTCTGCGACCGGCACGCGGGCCGGTTCATCCACCACCACCCGGGCGTCCCCGACGCGGCCGGGGCGGGTGGCCCCGAGGCGGCACGAAATCGCACCGTGGCCGCCATCCGCGCGGCAGGCTTCGACGTGGACCGGGCGCTGTGGCCGGAGGCCGCCGACTGCACACAGTGCCACGCGGGCTGCACGGACAGCCCGGTGGGCGGCAAGAAGTAGTCACGGCGACATCGCCCGCCCCTCGGCCCCCGGCCGGAGGGCGGGCGCTCGGCATGCGAGGTGAAGGGGGCAGGATGCGCGAACAGGACGCCGACGCTTGGGACGTGTGGGGCGCGGCCAGACCGGGGCGCAAGGAGACGAACGCCGCCGGGGCCTCGACGTGGTTCAACTGGACGCAGTGGCCCGATCACGGCCCCGACGCGAGCCTCCTCGGCGGTGTCTCCGGCGCGCGGGTCCTCGACCTGGGCTGCGGCGGCGGGGGAAATCTCGCTCACCTGGTCGCACTGGGGGCCGAGGCGGTCGGCGTGGACATCTCGCCCGTCCAGGTGGCCAAGGCGCGCGAGCGCCGGCCGCGCCTTGATGTGCGGCAGCAGTCGGCCGAGGAGTTCCTCGCGGCGGACACGTACGAGTTCGAGGCCGTCTGCTCGGTCTTCGGGGCCGCCTGGTTCACCGACCCCGACGAGCTCCTGCCCCTGGTCCGCGCGCGCCTTGCGCCAAACGGTGTGTACGCGTTCTCCCACAGCCCCCAGCCCTGCGCGGCTGCTACGGGCCTCAGGCGTCCCAGATGCAGCCGCCGGACAAGGGGGCGGAGCCCCTGTACGTGAAGCGGTGGGACTACGAGGCCGAAACCTGGGCGGGGATCCTCCGGCGGCACGGCTTCACGGACGTGACGGCCGAGGTGATCGCGCCCCCGGAAGGGAAGCGGACGGGGACGCTGCTCGTCCGGGGCGTCAGGGCCGCGTGATCCCGAGTCCGGCTGCCATCGCGGACGAGAGCCACCGGCAGGCGTGACGGATCGGGTCCACCGGGAAGCCTTCCCGTATGGACCAGGAACAGGACCGCCGGTGGCTCCGTACCGCCCTCGACGAGGCCCGCGCCGGGCTCGCCGAGGGCGGGATCCCCATCGGGGCCGCACTGTACGGCGCCGACGGCACCCTGCTCGGGCGCGGCCACAACCGGCGCGTGCAGGACGGGGACCCGTCCACGCACGCCGAGACCGACGCCTTCCGGGCGGCCGGGCGGCAGCGCTCGTACCGGGGGACGACGATGGTGACGACGCTGTCGCCGTGCTGGTACTGCTCGGGCCTGGTGCGGCAGTTCGGGATCTCGCGGGTGGTCGTCGGGGAGGCGGAGACCTTCCGGGGCGGGCACGAGTGGCTGGCGGAGCACGGGGTGGAGGTCGTGGTGCTCGATGAGCCCGAGTGCGTCGCTCTGATGCGGGAGTTCATCGAGAAGAACCCGGAGCTGTGGAACGAGGACATCGGGGAGGAGTGAGGGAGGGCGCCGCCGCCGGTACCGGACCGGACCGGATCGGATCGGATCGGACCAGATCGGACCGGACCGGGTCGGATCGGACCAGGTCGGATCTGGTTCGGATCGTTCGGAGGCCAGGGGCGGGATCCGGATCGGGGCCAGGGTCAGGGCCAGGGGCCAGAGCCAGAGCCAGGGTCCAGAGCCAGAGCCAGAGCCAGGATCGAAAACAGGGTCGAAAAGACCGACACTTTCCCAACACGCCGTCGATATCCTTGAGTTGACGGTGAGACGGGGGTGGCGGGGGAGTGGACAGGGAGCTGTACGGCCGCGAGGCGGTCCTCGACGACGGCGGGCTCGCGGCACGGCTCGTCGGGCTCGGGCGGCAGGGTGGGGCGCGGGTCGCCTACGAGCACGGGGACGATCCGCCGGTGACGGTCTTCACGGGCGGGCGCGGCATGGGGAAGACCGCGCTGCTCAAGGAGGTCCGCAACCGCTACAAGGGCTACACGCCGCTCGCCCTCATCGACTGCGCCCACGTCGAACCGCCGGCCGACCACGGCCCCGGCTGGACCCCGGTCACCGGTGCCCTCTCCGAGCTGGCCGTCCAGCTGTCGCCGAAGGTGCTCGCGGCCCGGCCCGTGCGGTTCCCCGGCTCTCGCTCGGGCTCGTCGCGGTCGCCTCGCTCGCCTGGTCGCAGGAGGACGACGAGCGGGCCCGGCGGGACCTCCAGCGCCTCGGGCCGCTCCTCGCGACCGTCGACGCGACCCGCGGCGCCGCCGGGAACTGGGTCGGCAAGGTCCTCACCAAGCTCGCCGCCACCTTCGCCGACGCCGCCGCCCCGCTCGCCGGACTGCTCGCCGAGGCGACCGTGGAGACCGTCCTCGAAGAGGTCTTCGGCCGCCTCCAGCGCTCCTCCGAGAGCTGGTACGGCAGCTACCGCAACGCCGGCGGGCACGGCAAGGCCGGGCTCCAGCAGCTCGCCATCGACTTCGAGCACGAGGGCCGGCGCCGCCGCGAGGCCGAGGACTTCCTCGTCGGCGCGCTCACCGAGGACCTGCTGACCGCCTACACCGGGCTCCGCCGCGGCAGCCGCGTCGGCAGGCCCCTGCTCCTCCTCGACAACGCCCACGAACCGCTCGGCCGGCAGCTCGTCGAACCGATCCTGCGGGCCCGCGCCGAGGGCCGCCGCGACAAGGTCGTCGTCCTCGCCACCTCCCGGGTCCGCGACCACGAGGGCCTGCGCCAGGCCACCCGCACCCGGCTGCCGGAGACCGCGCACCGGGCGCCCTGCCCGCGCGGGACGAGCGTCGGCTCGGGCATCCTCGCCGTCGAACTGACCCCGCTCTCCCCGCCCAGACCCGCTCCGCCTTCGACCGCCACGACCCGGCCGGCCGCACCCCGCCGAACTCGCCCGCGCCGTGCACCGGCTGACCGGCGGCCGCCCCTCGGCGTCGCCCTCCTCGGCCGGGCCGCCGGCGAGGTCCCCGCCGCGCAGCGGGCCGCCCTCACCCGGGCGGCTCCTCGACCTGACCGTGGAGCTGCGCGAGGACGCCCGCCGGTGCCCGTCGCCCCACGCTCCTCGCCGAACTCCTGCCGGTCCGCCGCCCCGGGCCGTACGCCGTCCTCGCCGCCACCCACGACGAGGAGTCCGCCCGGATGCTCGCCCACGCCCGGCTCCAGGGCGAGTCCCTCGACGGGGACGTGGCGCTGCGGGTCCGCGACCAGCTGCGCGCAGAGAACTGGAGCGAGGGCCCCGGCCACTTCGTCGCCGACCCGCTGCTGCGCGCGCTGCTCCTGTACCGGCTCCGCTTCGAGGACGGCGACCACCCCCGGTACGCCGCCTGGCACGCCGTCCACGAGACCCTCTACCGGCACTACGGCCCGGCCCCCGGCCCGTACCGCCTCCACCACGGCCTGGCCCTCGGCCGCACCGAGGAGGCCGTCACCCACCTGCGGGAGACCTTCCCCGAGCAGGACGTCCTCGGCTGGCTCGGCCGGCTCCGCTTCATCGCCGCCGCCCCGTACCCGCGCGAGCGCGACCGGCCGGGCCCCGACCCGCGCCGGGCGGTCGCCCTCGGCGAGGGACCGGCCGGGCCCCTGCCCGACGGCCTCGACGCCGACACCACCGCCCTCCACCTGTCCGTACGGCGCCTGCTGCACGCCGTGTGGCTGCTCACCGATCCGCTCGCCCTGCCCGACGACGAGGTCGCCGAGCTGCTCGCGCACGAACTGCGCCGGCTCTCCGGCCGTCATCTGACCGGCAGCGGTCCACTCTGGGACGCGGCAGGCCACTGGCCGCGCGACATCCGTGCCTGGCGGGAGCTGTCGCTGCCGCCGGGCCGTGAGAACGGAGTCTGACGCCATGCCGAACGCCCTCGGCCGGTACGTCCGCACCCCCCGCCAGAAGCTCGTCGCCTCGGTCGTCACGGCCTCCGTCGTCCTCGGCCTCGGCAGTTACGGCTTCGCCCGGCTCACCCGCCCGGAGGACCGTTCCTGCGCCCCGGGCGTGGCCCGCCCCGTCGGCAGCGACGAGTGCGTCGGCGTCAACGGCACCGGCCACGACTTCGGCTTCGCCGACCTCAGGGACGTCGCCGCGAGCATCCGCGACGAGAACGCCACGCTCAAGGCCGGGGAGTACGTCACCGTCGCCGTCCTCCTCCCCCTGTCCTCCCCCGACGCCGGCATGCGCATCAAGGTCCTGCACGAGGTGCAGGGCGCGTACGCCTACCAGCGCCGGGCCAACCAGGAGTCCAACGGGCGGCGGCCCACCATCCGCCTCGTCCTCGCCAACACCGGCCAGGGCAACGCCCACTGGCGCACCACCGTCGACCAGCTCGTCGGCATGGCCGACGGCCCCGACCGGCTGCGGGCCGTCTCCGGCATCGCCACCTCCTCCGGCGAGATGCGGGAGGCCGTCGGCGTCCTCACCCAGGCCAAGGTCGCCGTCGTCGGCACCACCATCACCGCCGACGACATCGCCAACGGCCCCGGGCACAAGCCCTTCCCCGGCCTCGCCCGGGTCTCCCCACCAACAGCGACGAGGCCAGCGCGCTCGCCCACTTCGGCCGGGTCGACGCCGCCAAGGCGCTCCTCGTCCAGGACACCCGCGGCGGCGACCACTACGTCGACACCCTCAAGGCCGCCTTCGCCCGGTCCCTCAAGAACGCGCCCCTGGAGCCGCAGGAGTTCACCTCCGCCCCCGACCCCACCCAGGAGGGCACGACGGCGAACACCTTCACCAACATCACCCATCTGATCTGCGACACCCGCGCCGAGACCGTCTTCTTCGCCGGCCGCCACACCCAGCTGCGCCAGTTCATCAACGCGCTCGGCGACCGCGGCTGCGTCGACCGCGCCTTCACGATCCTGACCGGCGACGAGGGCTCGTACCTGGGCGCCGACAAGAAGCTCGACCACAAGGCCCTCCAGCGCAAGGTCACCGTGCGGTACGCGGCGCTCGCCCACCCCGACGCCTGGAAGCCGGCCCCGGGCCGGCCGGTCCCCCGCACGGGCGGCTCCGAGCAGGCCTACGCGGACTTCGTCGCGGACATCGCCAAGGCCGCCCCCAAGGACGCGCCCGTGGCCCTCGCCGACGGCCAGGCCATCATCGCGTACGACGCCATGGCGACCGCGGTCCACGCCATCCGCCAGGCCACCCCCGAAGGCGCCCCCTACCCCTCCAAGGAGGACGTCGGCACCCAGTGGCCCCAGGTGAAGGGCTCCCTGCGGGTCGAGGGCGCCAGCGGCTGGATCTGCCTCGACAACTACGGCAACCCCTACAACAAGGCCGTTCCCATCGTGGAACTCACCCAGTCCGGCACCCAGCGCTTCGTCCAGATGGCCTGGCCGGAGGGCAGGCCCCGACGGAGACGTGCCTGCCGCCGAAGAAGGGCTGAGCGCTACGGCACCCACTTGGGCCAGGGCTCCTCGTCCCGGGCGTACAGCTCCCGCAGGTGCCGCCACCGCTCGGGCGACCAGTCCCGCCAGTCCGTGGGGTGACCGTCCAGGGCGTCGCGCAGCCGCTCGAAGTGCTCGTGCCACCCCGCCAGGCGGTCGAGCCGGTACTCCGGGGAGCCCCGCACCTCGTTGGTGAAACGCAGAACGGTCGACCCCCCGCCGTCGGACCCCGGTTCCAGATGGAACCGGATCCGGCCGTGCGAGGGGCCGACCGTGTACTCGGCGACGACGTCGGGGTCCCAGGCGGTCACGTGCCCGGAGACCTCGGTCGAACTGTTCAGCCAGCGGAGGGTGACCCGGCCGCCGAGCCGCGGCTCCAGCGGATCCGCCTCGCAGAGCCAGCCCGGCAGGCCCTCGGGCGAGGCGACGGCCGCCCAGACCAGCGGGAGGGGATGCGGAAGGTCCACCACGAACCGCAGCAGGTGCGCGTCGCCGTCGTGGGTCTCGCTCCTGCCCCGGGGGATCTCGCTCATACCTCCAGCGTGGCCCCGGGGCCCGTCGCCCGCGAGCTCAGACGCCCGCGTACGAGTGCTTGCTGCTGACGAAGATGTTGACGCCGTAGTAGTTGAAGAGGAAGCAGCCGAAGGCGATGAGCGCGATGTACGCGGCCTTCCGCCCCTTCCAGCCGGCCGTCGCGCGCGCGTGCAGGTACGCCGCGTAACCGACCCACGTGATGAAGGACCAGACCTCCTTGGCGTCCCAGCCCCAGTAGCGGCCCCACGCGTCGCCGGCCCAGATCGCGCCGGCGATGATCGTGAAGGTCCACAGCGGGAAGACCGCCGCGTTGACCCGGTAGGCGAACTTGTCGAGCGTCGCCGCGGCGGGCAGCCGCTCCAGGACGGAGCGGGCGAAGGAGCCGGGGTTCCCGCCGGTCGCGAGCTTGTTCTCGTACGAGTCGCGGAAGAGGTACAGCAGGGTCGCGACCGCACCGAGGTAGAAGACCGCGCCGCAGAAGATCGCGGTGGAGACGTGGATCCACAGCCAGTACGAGTCGAGCGCCGGCACCAGCTGGTCGCTGGGGGTCTTCAGCCAGGTGACGGCCATGCCCAGGTCGAGCAGGACGGTGGTGACCAGGGAAGGCCGATCCAGCGGACGTTCTTCTTCGCGAGGAGGAAGCCGAGGTACGCGCCGACCGCCACCGTGGAGAAGGTGGTGGAGAACTCGTACATGTTGCCCCAGGGGGCCCGCTGCACGGACAGCGCCCGGCTGACCACGCCCGCCGCCTCGACCAGGAAGGCGAGGACGGTGAGCGAGACGGCGATGCGACCGTACAGGTCGCCCTGGACGGTGCCGCCGGCCGCGCCGGGGCCGTCCGGCACGTCACGGGTGCCGGCCGCGGAGCAGGTGACGACCTTCGGCTTGTCGAGGACGGCGGTCCCGCCGGCCTGCTTGACCCGCACGGTCACGGCCGGGGCGGCGGCGCCCTGCGTCTGCCGCGTGAGCGCGGCGGCCGTGCGGCCGACCTTGCTGCGGCTGCCGAACACCCACTCGGCGATGTGGGCGAAGAAGGCCAGGGTGTAGACGGCCATCGAGGAGTAGATGAGCAGGTCGCTCATCCGCGCCAGACTCTCGTTGGTCGCAGTGGCGGCGAGGATCACTTGTCGGCCTCTCCAGAAGGGGCAGGGTCTTCTGCGGTTTCTTCCGCGGCGGGCGGAGCCTGGAGGGTGAGCGCGACCGCGAGGTCGCCCAGTTCCTCCGGCAGCTTGGCGGACTCGCTCCGGCCGAGGCCGGCCATCTCGACGACCGTCACGCCGTCCTCACCGCGCACGGCCCGGACCCAGACCCGGCGCCGCTGGATGAACAGCGAACCGGTCAGGCCGGCGATCGCGGCGATCGCGCCCGTGAGGGCGAGCCCGTTGCCGGGCTGCTGCGAGATCTGGAAGCTCGCCCACTCCTTGACGTCCTTCTCGAAGGTGATCGAGCCGGCGCCGTCGGGCAGCGTCATGGTCTCGCCGGGCAGCATGCGCTGCGCGAGCTTGTTGCCGGACTTGTCCGTGAACTGCTTCATCTTGGACTTGTCGAGCTGGTACACGTTCTGCGGCAGGCCCGAGTTCACGCGCAGGTCGCCGTGGAAGCCGGTGAGCGCCATCACGGGGAAGTCGAGCGCGGGGAACTGCGAGAACATCGTGCCCTTGCCGGCGCCCGCGAAGGTCGGCACGAAGAAGGCCTGGAAGCCCAGCTGCTCCTTCTTGCCGTTCTTGTCGCGGTAGCCGTCCATGACCTTGATGGCGCCGGTCGACGTGATGTTGTTGTCGATCGGCAGCATCGGCACGGCACCGTGGTAGACGGTCTTGCCGCGGCCGTCCTTGACGGTGACGACGGGCGCGTAGCCGTGGGCGATCAGGTAGACCTTGGAGTCGCCCACGAGGAGCGGCTGGTTGACCCGGATGACCGCCTTCTTGTCCTTGCCGTCGCCCTGCGAGTAGGTGACGTCCGCCTCGAAGGTGCGCGGGGTGCCGCGCTGGGGGCCGTTCTTCTCGTACGTGCCGGTGAAGGAGTTCAGGGTGAAGCTGAACGGCTCCAGGTCGTCGGTGCCGAACTGGGAGCCGGACTTGAAGTCGTCGTACTGGGTGAGCGTGTTGGAGAAGCCGTCGCCCTCGACGATCAGCTTGCCGCCCTCGGACTTGAAGAGCTGGCCGACGGCGAAGGCCACGAGGATGACGATCAGGGCGACGTGGAAGACCAGGTTCCCGGCCTCGCGGAGGTAGCCCTTCTCGGCGGCGACCGCGTTCCCCACCGTGTGGGCGCGGAAGCGGCGTCCCTGAGGAGGCCGAGCGCGGCCTCCTGGACCTGCTCGGGCCCGGCCTCGGTGCGCCAGGTGGTGTACGCGGGGAGCCGGTCGAGGCGCCGGGGGCGCCCGGCGGGCGGCTGCGGAGCTGGCCGACGAACTGCCAGGTGCGCGGCACGATGCAGCCGATGAGGGAGACGAACAGCAGGATGTAGATCGCGGAGAACCACACCGAGCTGTAGACGTCGAAGAACTGGAGCTTCTCGTACAGCGGGGTGAGGGTCTGGTGGGCCTGCTTGAAGGTCTGCACCTTCAGCTCGTCCGCGCTGTTCTGCGGGATGAGGGAGCCGGGGACGGCGCCCAGGGAGAGCATGAACAGCAGGATCAGGGCGACCCGCATGGAGGTCAGCTGCCGCCAGAACCAGCGGATCCAGCCGATGACCCCGAGGGCGGGGCCGCCGACGACCGCGTCGTCGGCGCTCTCCTCGCGCGGTGCGGTCGACAGTCCCTGCTGCCCCGTCGTGTCGGTCTTGCTCATGGAACTCAGATCCCCACCGTGAAACCGCTGGACCAGCTCTGCATCGTGGCCACCATGGAGTCCCACGCGCCCGTGAGGAGCAGGACACCGGTGACGATCATCATGCCGCCGCCGATCCGCATGACCCACGCGTAGTGCTTCTTGACCCATCCGAAGGCGCCGAGCGCCTTGCGGAAGGCGATGGCGGCAAGGACGAACGGTACGCCCAGGCCGAGGCAGTACGCGAAGGCGAGGATCGCCCCGCGGCCCGCGCTGGCCTGCTCGAAGGCGAGGGCGTTGACGGAGGCGAGGGTCGGGCCGATGCACGGGGTCCAGCCGATGCCGAAGAGCGCGCCGAGCAGCGGGGCGCCGATCAGGCCCGCGACGGGCTTCCTGTGGAAGCGGAACTCGCGCTGGGTGAGCCAGGGCATCAGGCCGAGGAAGAACGCGCCCATGAGGAGCATGAGCACGCCGAGGATGGTGGTGAACGTCTCGCGGTACTCCTGGAGCGTCGACCCGAAGTAGCCGAAGAGCGCGCCGCCGGAGACGAACACGGCGGTGAAGCCGAGGACGAAGAGGGCGGCGCCGGCGGTCATCCGGCCGCGGCGGCTCTCGGCGAGGTCGGTGCCGGTGACGCCGGTCACGTACGAGAGGTAGCCGGGGACGAGCGGGAGGACGCACGGCGAGAAGAAGGAGACGAGGCCACCGAGCACCGCGAGGGGCAGGGCGAGCAGCAGGGCTCCGCTGGTGACGGTCTCGTTCACCGGCTCACTTCTCCTTGAGGAGCGGGTCGATCATCGAGCGGAGCTTCTTCTCGTCGAGCGCCATGAGGGAGCGGGCGGCGATCTTGCCCTCCTTGTCGAGGACGACGGTGGAGGGGATGCCCTGGAGGCTGAGGGTGCCCTTGGGGAAGCCGTAGAGGATGAGCTTGCCCTGGGGGTCGTAGAGGCTGGGGTAGGGGACCCCGTAGTCCTCTTCGAAGGCGAGCGCGGGCTGCTTGTTGGGGTCGCGGGTGTTGAGGCCGACGAACTCGACGCCCTTGCCCTTCAGGTCCTTGGCGACCTTCGCGAAGTGCTCGGCCTCGGCGCGGCAGGGGCTGCACCAGGAGCCCCAGGCGTTGAGGACGACGACGTTGCCCTTGAGGTCGGCGACGTCGAGCTGCTTGCCTTCGAGGGTCTCGCCGGCGAGCTTCCCGGTGGCCGCGCGCTCACCCTTGGCGGCGGTGGAGATGCCACCCGTGTTGGTCACGAAGTTGGTCTGGCCACCGCCGCCGGACTTGCCGTTGTTGTCGCCGCCGCAGGCCGAGAGCGTGAGGGCGGCGGCGGACAGCATTCCGACGGCGACCAGGGTTCGCCGGGTGCGCCGGGTGCGACGAGGGGCACGGCTAAGGCTCATGTGAAAAGTTTCGCATGGGCGTTTGGGGGATCTTGGGCACCCCCCTACGTGCCCGTAAAGCCCCTTGTCAAGATCGCCTAAGCGGTCGGGGTGGACGTGGGGGTCGGAGCGTCGGGCCTGAGGAACGCGTTCCAGCCGCCCGCGGGCTTCTGTCCGACTTCCAGCGAGCGCAGCTTCTCCAGGATCTTCGGGTCCTGGACGTCGAGCCAGTCCACGAACTGCTTGAAGGAGACGAGCCGGACCTCCTTCTTTCCGGCCATTCCCTTGAGCGCCTCTTCGACGGCGTCCATGTAGATGCCGCCGTTCCACTGCTCGAAGTGGTTGCCGATGAAGAAAGGAGCGCGGTTCGACTCGTACGCGCGCGTGAAGCCGGAAAGGTACGCCTCGGCCGCCTGCTGCCGCCAGCCGGGATAGCGCGAGGGCATGCCCTTGGTCGTGTTCTTCGACTGGTTGGCGAGCATGTTGTAGTCCATGGAGAGGACTTCGAAGGAGTGCCCGGGGAAGGGCACGGCCTGGAGCGGCAGGTCCCAGATCCCCTGGCGCTTGACGGGCCAGGTCTGGCGGCCGCCGGGCGAGCTGGCGTCGTAGCGCCAGTTCAGGCGCTTGGCGGTGGGCAGCAGGTTGTCCTGGCCGAGGAGGCAGGGGGTGCGGCCGCCGACGAGCTCCTTGGAGTAGTCGAAGGGCAGCGGGTCGAGATCGGTCCAGCCGGTGTTGGTCTTCCACTCGGTGACGAACTTCGTCGCCTGGTCGATCTCGTTCTGCCACTGGCCGGGGGTCCAGTTGCCGACGGAGCCGGAGCCGCCGCAGAAGTGGCCGTTGAAGTGGGTGCCGATCTCGTGGCCTTCGAGCCAGGCCTGCCGGACGTACTTCAGGGTCTCCTTGATGTGCCCGTCGGTGAGGTAGCCGATGTCGGAGGCGCCGACGGGGTTGTTCGGCGGGCGGTAGAGGTGCTTCTTCGACTCGGGCAGGAGGTAGATCCCGGAGAGGAAGAAGGTCATGGCCGCGTCGTTGTTCTTCGCGAGTTCGAGGAAGCGCGGGAAGAGGCCGTTGCCGACCTCGCCGGCGCCGTCCCAGGAGAAGACCACGAACTGGGGAGGGGTCTGGCCGGGTTCGAGCGGGACGGGGGCGTCGGGCTGGTGCGGCTGCTTGCCGGTGTCGGCGGTGGAACCGTCGCCGATGAGCCGGGCGTCGTTCTTGCTCGGGGTGGGCGTGCCCGGGTCCGCCGAGACGTCACCCCCCTTGCCGGGTCCGGATCGTCCCGGCTTGTCCTGATCTCCGCCCCGCATGCGGCGAGCCCCATCGCCGCGGCGGCCCTAACGCCCGCCCCGAGCAGCCCCTTCGACTGATCCCGCTGATCCCGCGCATGACATCCCCATTCGCGCTGACGTATGACCGAAACGTCATCCAAACCGACAATGAGTGAGATGCCGGGAGGAACACGGAGGTTCCGGAAAATCACATAAAAATTTTAGGCGGCCGGATGACATGAACATCATCCGACCGCCCTGAACTGTGACGCTCCGGCACCGCGCTGTCCAGTGGGATCCCTGGTCAGCGCGGTGAAGATTCCGGGCGCGAGCCTTCCGGGTCCGGGGGCCAAGCCCTTCCGGGCCCGGGTGCCAAGCCCATCCGGGTCCGGGGACTACGCCCTTCCGGATGCCGGCGCTACGCCCCGAAGGCCTTCGACTTGCCCTTGACCGGCTTCGCGCCCGCCAGGAGGTGCGCCGGGACCAGGTCCCGGGCCGGCTCGCTGTAGCCGACCGAGACGATCTTGTCGCCCCGGTACGTGAACGAGGTCAGCGAGGCCAGCGTGCACTGCCGGCGCCGCGGGTCGTGCCAGAGCCGCCGCTTCTCCACGAAGCTGCGGACGATCCAGATCGGCAGCTGGTGGCTGACGCAGACCGCCTCGTGCCCGCGGGCCGCGTCCTTCGCCGCATCGAGCGCGCCCATCATGCGGACGACCTGCTCGACGTACGGCTCGCCCCAGGACGGCTGGAACGGATTGGTCAGGTGCTTCCAGTTCGACGGCTTCTTCAGCGCGCCGTCGCCGACGCCGAAGGTCTTGCCCTCGAAGACGTTCGCCGCCTCGATCAGCCGCTCGTCGCTGGCCAGGTCCAGGCCGTGCGCCTTGGCGATCGGCGTCGCCGTCTCCTGCGCCCGCTCCAGCGGGGAGGCCACGACGTGCGTGATGTCCCGGTCGGCCAGGTGCTCGGCGACCCGGTCCGCCATCTGACGGCCCAGCTCGGAGAGGTGGTAGCCGGGGCGGCGCCCGTACAGCACGCCGTCGGGGTTGTGCACCTCGCCGTGCCGCATCAGGTGGACGACGGTGATGTCGCTCATGCCTGCACCTCCGTGGCCTCGGCGGCGGCGCGGGCGCGGCGGCAGGGCGGCGGCGATCCGCTCGATCGCCCGCTCGTCGTGCGCGGTCGACACGAACCAGGACTCGAACGCGGACGGCGGCAGGTACACGCCGTCGGCCAGCATCGAGTGGAAGAAGGCGTTGAAGCGGAAGGCCTCCTGCTTCTTCGCGTCGTCGTAGTTCCGCACCTCGTCCTCGGTGAAGAACACCGAGAACATGTTGGAGGCGGTCTGCAGCCGGTGCGCCACGCCCTCCTTGGCCAGCGCGCCCGTGACCAGGCCCTGGATCTCCTCCGAGACCGCGTTGACCTTGTCGTACGCGGCCTCGTCGAGCAGCCGCAGCTGCGCGAGCCCGGCGGCGGTCGCGACCGGGTTGCCGGAGAGGGTGCCCGCCTGGTAGACCGGCCCGGCCGGCGCCAGGTGCCCCATGACGTCCGCGCGGCCGCCGAACGCCGCCGCCGGAAGCCGCCGCCCATGACCTTGCCGAAGGTCATCAGGTCGGGCTTCACGCCGTCGACCCGTACCAGCCGGCCCGGCTCGTACGGAAACCGGTCATCACCTCGTCGGAGATGTACAGCGCGCCGTTCTCCCGGCACAGGTCCGCCAGGCCCTGGTTGAAGCCCTCGACCGGTGGGACGACGCCCATGTTGCCCGGCGAGGCCTCGGTGATCACACAGGCGATCTCGCCCGGGTGCGCGGCGAACGCCGCCCGGACCGCGTCCAGGTCGTTGTACGGCAGCACGATCGTGTCGCCGGCCTGGGCGCCGGTCACGCCGGGCGTGTCCGGGAGGCCGAAGGTGGCCAGACCCGAGCCGGCCGCGGCGAGCAGCGCGTCCACGTGGCCGTGGTAGCAGCCCGCGAACTTGACGACCTTCGCGCGCCCGGTGAACCCGCGGGCGAGCCGGATCGCGGACATCGTGGCCTCCGTACCGGAGGAGACCAGACGCACCTGCTCGACCGGCTCGATCCGCGCGACGATCTCCTCGCCGAGCGCGACCTCGCCCTCGCCGGGCGTGCCGAAGGAGGTGCCGCGGGCCACGGCGGCCTGCACGGCGGCGGTGACCTCGGGGTGCGCGTGGCCGAGAATCATCGGTCCCCACGAGCAGACGAGGTCGACGTACTCACGACCGTCCGCGTCGGTGAGGTACGGACCGGAACCGGACACCATGAACCGGGGCGTTCCGCCCACGGCCCGGAAGGCACGCACCGGTGAGTTCACGCCGCCGGGCGTCACGAGGGAAGCGCGGTCGAAAAGCGTCTGTGAGACTGGGGCTTCGTATGAATACGGCACTGTGATCCTGACCTGCGAGAACGACTTCGGGCACGACATCGGGAACGGAGGGACGACGGTGAGCATCCTCTGTATTACGCCGGGACGCCCGCCCTCCGCGTCTGCGAAACTGGGGCGACATAGGGATGACTCACGGAATCCATGGTGTCAGAGGCCACGGCGTTCTTGCGGACAGGTGTTTCACCGTACGAACGCGGGGGAGGTCACTGACACGATGATCGGGTTGCGCGGCGGGGTCGTGTTGCCGAGAAAAGCAGTCGGGTGGAGATATGCATCGCGGTGGCGGACCGGGCGAGGGACGGGCGATCTGGGTCCGGAGTCTGCCCGGCGGGAAGGCACCGGCGCAGGCGAGCGGAGGAGCCGACCGCTTCCGACCCCGGCCCGACCCGGAGCCCGTGGCGGAATCGGCCCCGACGACCGGGGCCGGAGCTTGGGGGTGACCTACAAGTACTTCGGCGCGCCCAACAGCGCCACGGCGGCCCAGGTCCCGATCTCGATGCGCCCCGAGGAGCTCGGCGGGGACGAGCTCGGCATGGGCGGCATGTTCACCAAGATCAAGCCCGAGACGATAGCGGCCATGGTCCTCACCGGCATCCAGGGCATGCCCCTGCACAAGGTGCCGCCCCTGGAGCTGGTCGTCCTCCACCCCGACTACGCGGTGGTGAAGCTGCCCATGACCGTCGTCGACCCGCTGCGCGGGATCGGCGAGGAGTCGGTCGGCGCCGCCGCCTTCATCTGGTCGACCGTCCCGGACCGCGGCGGCCCCCGCGACGCCTTCGACGTCTACCAGCTCCTCCACGAGTGGCAGGACTTCTCGGTCCGCCTCCACGAGGCGGGACACCAGCCGTACTGCCTGGTCTGGCCCTGATCCCCTAGGGCCTCTCCGGGGAGGTGCCGGCCCGCTCGGCGGCCAGCTCGCGCGCGGAGGCGAGCCGGTACGGCACGTCGATGACCACGACGTTCTTCATGAACAGCAAACGCGCCTTGAGGCGCAGCGCGATCTGGTTGTGCAGCGGCTGCTCCCACCAGTGCCCCACCACGTACTCGGGGATGACCACCGAGATCACCGAGTCCCCGTCCGCCCGGGCGCCTCCCGGACGTGCCGCATGACGGGATGGACGATCGAGCGGTACGGGGAGCTGAGCACCCGCAGCGGCACGTCGATGCCGTGCGCCTCCCAGGCCGCGCGGAGCGCCTCCGCCTCCGCCTGGTCCTCCGCGACGGTGACGGCGGTGAGCGAGTCGGGCCGCAGGGTCTTCGCGTACGACAGCGCGAGCAGGCTCGGCGCGTTGACGGAGGACACCAGGACCAGGATGTGGTTCTCGGCGAGCGCGTGGGGCCGCTGCCCGGGGGCGACGGCGACCTCGGCGGCGACGGTGTCGTAGTGCTGCCGCACGGCCTTCATCCCCGCGTAGAGCAGGGGCATCGCGATCACGACGAGCCAGGCGCCGTGGGTGAACTTGGTGATGAGGACGATGACGAGGACGACCGCCGTCAGACAGGCGCCGAAGGCGTTGATGGCGAGGCGGCGGTGGATGCGGCGGCGGTCGGCGGCTCCGGCGGGGGTTCCGGTGGAGGTGGCTCCGGTGGAGGTGGCTTCGGTGGAGGTGGCTCCGGTGGGGGCGGCTCCGGTGGGGGCGGCTCCGGTGGGGGCGGCTCCGGTGGGGGCGGCTCCGGTGGGGGCGGCTCCGGTGGAGGTGGCGAGTTCTCGCCGCCAGTGCTTGACCATGCCCGCCTGGGAAAGGGTGAAGGAGACGAAGACGCCGATGATGTACAGCTGGATGAGGCGGGTCAGCTGCGCGTCGAAGGCCACGATCAGGGCGATGGCGGCGAGCGCGAGGAGGACGATGCCGTTGGAGTAGACGAGCCGGTCGCCGCGGTGGACGAGCTGGCGGGGCGCGTAGCGGTCCCGGCCGAGGACCGAGGCGAGCATGGGGAAGCCGTTGAAGGCGGTGTTGGCCGCCAGGACCAGGACGCCCGCCGTGACGGCCTGGAGCGCGTAGAACAGGACGTGCCAGTCGCCGAAGGTGGCCCGGCCGATCTGGGCGAGCGCGGTGGACATCGGGGTGCCGGGGGCGAGCCCGAGCTCCGTGGGGTCCTCCGCGACGTGGACCCGGTAGACCATGGCGAGCGCGGTGATCCCGAAGAACATGGTCGCCGAGAGCACGCCCATGATCGCGAGCGTCATGGCCGCGTTGCGGCTCTTCGGCTTCTCGAAGGCCGGCACGCCGTTGCTGACGGCCTCGACCCCGGTCAGCGCGGTGCAGCCGGAGGCGAAGGCGCGCAGCGCGAGGAGCACGAGCGCGAGCCCCGTATAGGTGGAGACCTTGTCCACGGGCAGGGCCGCGGACTCGGCGCGGATCGTCGCGCCCGTCGCCATCCGGACGCCGGCCACGGCGAACATCAGGTAGATCACGGCGATGAAGGCGTACGTGGGGACGGCGAACCAGCGCCCCGACTCGCGCACCCCGCGCAGGTTCATCCAGGCCAGGACCACGACGAAGAACACCGACAGGGCCACGGCGTGCCCGTCGAGCGAGGGCGCGGCGGAGGTGAGGGCGGCGACCCCGGAGACGACGGAGACGGCGACGGTCATCACGTAGTCGATGAGCAGCGCGGAGGCGGCGGTGAGCGCCGCCCGCCGCCCGAGGTTCTCGGCCGAGACGACATAGGCCCCGCCGCCGCCCGGGTAGGCGTAACAGGTCTGCCGGTAGGAGGCGACGACGACCACGAGCAGCACGACGATGCCGACCGCCGCGTACCAGGCCAGATGGAGTACGGCGAGGCCGCCGAGAGCGAGGATCAGCAGGATCTCCTCGGTGGCGTAGGCCACCGAGGAGAGCGGGTCGCTGCAGAAGACCGGCAGGGCGACCCGCTTGGGCAGCAGGGTCTCCCCGAGCCGCCCGCTGTCCAACGGACGGCCGACGAGCAGGCGTTTCGCCGCATTTCCAGCTCTCATAAGTGCTGAAGTTAGGACGAATGGTATGTAATGCCCGGGAGCCGCGCCCTGAGGGAGCCCGCACGCCCCGGGTGCCCCGCACGAGGAAGGACCAGACGCGTGAGCGCAGTACGCATGACCGGTCGGCCCATGCAGATCGGCGAGGTCGCCGCACGCACCGAACTGCCCCTGCGGACCATCCGCCAGTACGAGGACAACGGCCTGGTCGTCCCGTCCGCGGCCTCGCCCGGCGGCTTCCCCTCTACACGGACGCGGACGTGTCCCGGCTGATGGTGGTCCGCCGCATGAAGCCCCTCGGCTTCACCCTCGACGAGACCCGCGAACTCCTCACCGCCGTCGACCGCCTCTCCGCCGACCGCCCGGACACCGACACCGCCCTCGAACCGGACGAGCGGGCCGCCCTGCTCGCCCGCGTCCGCCGCTACGAGACGGCCGCGGCGGAACGCGTCGCCGAACTCCGCGCCCAGCTGACCCGCGCGGAGGAGTTCGCGGACTCCTCCGCACCCGGCTCGGCGCGGCCTGATCCGGAGGGCGGGCCCTAGACCGCCAGGGCCTCGGCGAGCACGCGGAAGAAGCGGGCGTACGCGGCGGGGCTGGGCGGGGTCTCGGGGTTCCAGGGGGTGAGCCGGACCCCGGAGGGCAGCTCGTACGGCAGGGTCGCGTGCTCCCGCTCGTCGAAGAGGACCAGCCCGGGGCGGAGCCCGACCGCCCCGCCCAGTCGCCCGTCAGCCAGTTCGCACCCGGCCCCGGCCCCGGATCGATCAGCCGGACCCCAGCCCGGCCAGGTGCACCAGCTCGGGCCAGGCCTGCGGCCGCGCCAGATGCACCAGCTCGGGCCCGGCCCCGGAGAGCGCGAGCACGGCGATCCCGGACCGCCCGGCGACGGCCCGGAGGGCGTCCTCGGCGGCGGCGAGGTCGGGGCGAACCTGGAGGCTTCCGGATCGGCGGCTTCCGGGTGGACGGCTTCCGGCCCGGCGGCTTCAGACCCGGCGGCTTCCGGCCCCGCGGCTCCCGACCCGGCGGGTCCCGGCCCAGCCGCTTCCGGCCCGGCGGCTCCCGACCCGCGGCTCCCGACCCCGCGCCGAGGCTCGTGGCCAGGGCGGCGAAGCGGCCGAGGATGGCCGGAAGGGGGAGTTCGTTCCCGACGGAGAGCGCGACGAGCGGGACCCCGAGGCGGTCGGCGACCGCCTCGTCCAGCGCGTACGGACTCTTGCCGTCATAGGTCACGTCGACGATCGCGTCCGGGCGCAGCTCCCGCAGCGCCGCCTCGTCCAGGGTCCGCCCCGGCCCCAGGTACGGCACCCCGGCGGCCCCGAGGCCGCCCGCCTTGGCCGGGTCGAGGGCCCCGCCGTCGTGCCCGGAGCCGTAGACGCCGACCGGGGTCACCCCAGGTCGAGCAGCCCCGCGCCCGCCCGCACGTACGCGACCACCCGCAGCGGCACGCGGGCCGCCCCCAGCTCCGTACCCCTGTCGTCCGTGAATCCCCATGCCTGCGTTCCGGACATAAGGCTGCTCCTCCCCGGCCGGAATCTCCCTCGTCCGTCACCTTGGAACGCTTCCCGCCCCGCACAAGAGGGCCTCCCGGACGGCACCCGGGCCGGGACTTCCGCCCCGCCACCCCTGCCGAAAGCCCCCGGGTGGTGTTAACTGAACGGATCGGGAGGAAACAGCAGAACCAGCCCTCGCCGTCGTGCACGCGCGCGCAGCCTGCCGGGCGCGCCGGGGACGGGCGGCCCCGCGCCCTGGAGTGAGCCATGTCCCTGCCCGGCCCGTTCGCGGACCCCGCGTGATCACGTTCCTCGGTCTGCTCGCCGTCTCGACGGCGGCATGGCTGACCCTGAGCCTCCGCGCCCGCGCCCGCCGCGCGCCGGCGGACCCCCACTGGACCGGGTCTGGCATCCGCAGGAGTCGGTGCCCCTGACGCCCGCCGAGGAACACGCCTTCGGCCAGGTCGTCTCCCGCCTCACCCAGGACCCCACGGGCCGCCTGCGCTGACCGCACCGCCCGGCGCCCGCCCGGCCGCCCGACCTGCCCGGCCGCCCGACCCCGGCCCCGACCTGCCCGCCCAACCGGCTCCGGCCCCGACCTGCCCGCCCGGCCATCCACCCGCCCGGCCGGCTCCGGCCCAGATCCGCCCGCCCGCCCGGCCCCGATCCGCGGGCAGGCCCTAACATCCGGGCCATGCACGCACCCACGCCCCTCCCCGCCGGGACACCCGGGGCATCGTCGACCCCGCCGAACTGCTCGCCCGCGTCCGCTTCCGCCGGCACACCCCGGCGCCCGAACTGCGGCCGTACCTGGAGCACTACTGGCTGATCGACTGGGAGCTGCCGGAGCCGTACGCGAGCCGTGTCGTCCCGCACCCGTCGGTGAACGTCGTCTTCCAGCGGTACGGATCACCGGGCACCCCGTCGGCCGAGGTGGCGGGGTCGGGCTCGGCCTGTTCACGCAGAGGCTGACGGGCACGGGCCGGGTCTGCGGGTGCAGTTCCGCCCCGGCGGCTTCCGCCCCTTCGCGCCCGCGTGGCCGGTGTCGGCCTGGACGGGCCGCCGGGTGCCGCTGGGCGAGGTGTTCCCGGAGGCCGGCGGCGAGGACGCCCCGGCCGCCGTCCTGTCCCCGGACGACGACCACGCGCGCGTGGCGGCGCTCGACGCCTTCCTCCTGGCCCACGGCCCGGCCCCCGACCCGACCGCCGCGCAGGCCGTCGAACTGGTGGACCTGATCCGCTCGGACCGCACGGTCCGCAAGGTGTCCTGGCTGGCCGCCGCGAGCGGCCTGTCGGCCCGCTCGCTCCAGCGCCTGTTCGCCGACCACGTCGGCGTCGGCCCGAAGTGGGTCATCCTGCGCTACCGGATCCACGAGGCCCTGGAACGCGCCGAGGAGGCCGGCGCCCCCGACTGGGCCGGACTCGCCGCCGAGCTGGGCTACAGCGACCAGGCCCACCTCGTACGGGACTTCACGGCGACGATCGGACTGCCCCCGACCGCGTACGCCCGCGCGGTGTCAGTGCCCTGACCTACCGTACGGACATGACCACCACACGTCGCAGGTCCGCCTCGAACCCTGGTCCGAGGCGGACGCCGGCCTCCTGCGCGCCCTGAACGCGCCGGAGCTGATGGGCCACCTCGGCGGCCCGGAGACCGAGGAGCAGCTCGTCCGGCGCCACCGGCGGTACGTGGACCTGAGCGCCGACGAGACGGGCGCGGGGCGCATGTTCCGGATCGTGCTGCTCCCCGAGGAGACCGTGGTGGGCAGCATCGGCTTCTGGGCGCAGACCTGGGACGGCGAGCCGGTGTACGAGACGGGCTGGACGGTCCTGCCGGGCTTCCAGGGCCGGGGCCTGGCGACCGCCGCCACCCTCGCGGTGGCCGCCGAGGCCCGGGCCGCCGGGCTCCGCCGCCACCTCCACGCCTTCCCTCCGCGGACAACGCCGCGTCGAACGCGGTCTGCCGCAAGGCCGGCTTCGAGCTCCTCGGCGAGCGCGACTTCGAGTACCCGCCGGGCCGCCCGATGCGCTGCAACGACTGGCGGCTCGACCTCCGCTAGTCCGTCAGCGACCGGGAGAAGTGGAAGGCCACGATGTCGAACCGCTCCCGCAGGTAGAACCGGTGGGCACCGGTGCGCTGCGTCCCGGAGTCGAGATTCAGCTCCCGGCACCCGGCCTCCCGCGCCCGCCCCTCCAGGTACTCCACGAGCGCCTGCCCGACCCCGGTCGACCGCTCGGCGGCCGCGGTCACCAGGTCGTCGACATAGAGCTGCCGCAAGGAACTGGTGTTGACGACCACCCGCCACCCGGCGGCCCCCACGCACCGCCCCCCGTCCGCATAGGCGGCACTGAACCTCAACCCCTGCCCGTGCCCCTCCTCGTACACCTCGCGGAACACCTCCGGAGTGAGCTGCGGCCGAAGCTCACGGAGCACGGGAAGGAGGTCGCTCTCCAGCCGGGGGTCACCGGGCGACAAGTCAATGATCTTCATACCGGGACGGTACCGCCCCGTCGCGGGCCTGCGCCCGCCCCGCCCGGGACCGAATTCCCTGGCCCCCCACCACCCCCGGTGCCATCCTGTCCCCGTGAACGGACCGGAGATCCACATCAGCTTCGCCCCCGGCCTCCACCTCTTCGTCTCCCCGGAGCGCCGCGCGGCCCGCACCCTCCTCACCACCGACGGGACCTCCTCCCTCGGCCACGTCGTGGAGTCACTGGGCGTGCCCCTCACCGAGGCCGGACGGCTCCTGGTCGACGGCCGGCCGGTGGACGCCTCGCACGTGCCGAGCGCGGGCGAGACCGTCGAGGTGGAGGACGTCGTCCGCCCGCAGCCGGTACCGCCCGGCGCACCACTCCGTTTCCTGCTCGACGTGCACCTCGGCACGCTGGCCCGGCGCCTGCGCCTGCTGGGCGTGGACGCGGCGTACGAGAGCGAGGACATCGGCGATCCCGCCCTCGCCGCGCTCTCCGCGCGCGAGCGGCGCGTGATGCTCTCCCGGGACCGCGGCCTGCTGCGCCGCCGTGAACTGTGGGCGGGCGCCTACGTCTACAGCGACCGTCCGGACGACCAGCTCCGCGACGTACTGGAGAGGTTCGCGCCGCCGCTCGCCCCCTGGACCCGCTGCACGGCGTGCAACGGGGAGCTGAGCGAGGCCGACAAGGACGCGGTGCGCGAGCGGCTGGAGCAGGGCACGGAGAAGACGTACGACGTGTTCGCGCAGTGCGTGGCGTGCGGCCGGGTCTACTGGCGCGGCGCCCACCACTCCCGCCTGGAGGCGATCGTGTCGGACGCGGTACGGGAGTTCGGCGGGGCGACGGCACGCTGAGGACCGGCCGGGTCACCGGCGCGCGCGGTCGGTCGGGGTCGCTGTCCCGCGCGGTCGATCGGTCGGTCGGGGTCACTGTCCCGCGTGGTCGGTCGGCCGGTCGGGGTCACTGCCGCGCGCGGTCGGTCGAGGTCACCGTCTCGCGCGTGGTCGGTCGAGGTCGCCGCCCTGCGCGTGGTCGGTCGAGGTCGCCGCCCCGCGTGGTCGGTCGAGGTCACCGTCTCGCGCACGGTCGGTCGAGGTCGCCGTCCCGCGTGGTCAGTCGAGGTCGCCGTCCCGCAGCCGCTCGACCTGCACCGCGCTGACCTCGACGGTGCGCCGCATGTGGGTGATGAGCAGGGCGACCTCGGCGTCGCTGTAGGCGTCGAACATCGTGCCCCAGGTGCCGTTCAGCTTCCGCCAGAGCTCGCCGAGCTCGGCCATCCGCTCGGGGACGAGCGCCACGAGGACCCGGCGCCGGTCCTCGGTGGAGCGTTCGCGGGTCACGTAACCGGCGCGTTCGAGCCGGTCGACGAGCCGGGTCGCGGAGCCGGTGGTGAGCCCGGTCAGCGCGGCGACCCGCCCGATGGTCACCTGCCCCTCCTCCAGGCCGAGCAGGTTCAGGCACTGGACGTCGGTCGGATGGAGCCCCAGGTGGTCGGCGACGGCCTGGTTGAACAGGGCGTAGGCGGCCATGTAGCGGCGGGCCTCCCCGTACAGCTCGGTCATGAGCGTCTCGCGCCGGCCGGAACTCTTCTGCGTCATGCAGGGATCGTACGGCCCGGCCGCCACGGGGTCACCGGCCGGACGGACCCGCCCGCTCAGGGCGCCTCGGCGGTCAGATAGCGCTGCACGGTGGGCCCCAGCCAGGCGACGACCTCCTCGGCGGACATCGCGACGGCGGGCGGCAGGCGCAGCACGTAGCGGGCGAGCGCCATGCCGAGGATCTGGGACGCGGCGAGCGCCGCCCTGCGGGGGCGTCCGCGGGGTCGGGGCAGACGCCCCGGGCGACCGGCCCGAGCTGCTGGGCGAAGACCTCCTGCATCCGCGCGGCCCCGGCCTCGTTGGTGACGCCCACCCGCAGCATCGCGGTGAGGACCTCGTCGCGCTCCCAGCGCTCCAGGAAGTGCGTGACCAGGACGGCCCCGATGTGGCGGGCGGGCAGGGCGCCCAGCTCGGGCAGGCCGATCTCGATGTCGGAGGCGGCGGCGAACAGCCCCTCCTTGTTGCCGTAGTAGCGCATCACCATCGACGGGTCGATCCCGGCGTCACGGGCGATGGCGCGGATGGTGGCGCGCTCGTACCCGTCGGAGGCGAAGCGCTCGCGGGCGGCCTCCAGGATGGCGGCCCTGGTGGCGTCGGAGCGGCGGACGGTCGTCATGCCAACAAATGTAGGCCAACAAGCGTTGACACGCCACCCGAAGCGCCCTAACGTTGCCAACAAGCGTTGACCAACATCCGTTGGCAAACGGCCACGGGCACCCAGGAGGCACCCATGAGCACCAAGGGAACGGACCGCACGCACGACACGCACACGAACAGCGCGGACGCCACGAACACCGCGCACACCACGGGCTCCACGGGTTCTACGGGCTCTACGGATTCCACGAGGAGCACGGACGTCCCGAAGGCCACGGACGTCCCGAAGACCACGGACACCGACGTACTCGTCATCGGCGCGGGCCCCACCGGCCTCCTCCTCGCCGGCGACCTCGCCGCCGCCGGCATCGACGTCACCCTCGTCGAGCGCCGCCCGCAGGGCTTCTCCAACATGACCCGGGCCTTCGGCGTCCACGCCCGCACCCTGGAGCAGCTCGACGCCCGCGGCCTCGCGGACGAGCTCGTCGCCACCGGCACCACCCTGACCACGGCACGTCTCTTCGGCCGCCTCGACCTCGACCTGACCCGCCTGCCCACCCGCTTCAACCACCTGCTCGTCACCCCGCAGTACGAGGTCGAGCGCCTCCTGGAGCACCGCGCGGCCGCCGCGGGCGTCACCTTCCGGCACGGCGCGGAATTACGCGGACTCCGCCAGGACGCCACCACCGTCACCGCGGAGCTCACCGGCCCCGACGGCACCCCGCTCACCCTGCGCGCCCGCTACCTGGTCGGCGCGGACGGCGTCCGCAGCTCCGTGCGCACCGCCCTCGGCCTCCCCTTCCCCGGCCGCGCCGTGATCCGCTCCATCGTCCTCGCCGACGTGCGCCTCACCGAGCAGCCCTCCGACACGTTCAGCGTCAACGGCTCCGAGGACGCCTTCACCTTCATCGCCCCCTTCGGTGACGGCTGGTACCGGGTCATGGGCTGGACCCGCACCCGCCAGGTCCCCGACAGCGAACCCGTCGACCTCGACGAGGTCCGCGAGATCACCCGCCGCGCCCTCGGCACCGACCACGGCATGCACGACGCCCGCTGGATCTCCCGCTTCCACAGCGACGAGCGCCAGGCCCCCGCCTACCGCGTCGGCCGCGCCTTCCTCGCCGGAGACGCCGCCCACGTCCACTCCCCCGCCGGCGGCCAGGGCATGAACACCGGCCTCCAGGACGCCGCCAACCTCTCCTGGAAGCTCACCGCCGCACTCCGCGGCGAGGCACCCGACCCCGAGGCCCTCCTCGACAGCTACCAGTCCGAGCGCCACCCCGTCGGCGCCACGGCGCTCCGCAGCAGCGGGGCCCTCGTCCGCCTCTCGATGGCCCACACCCCTCACCCGCGCCGTCCGCGCCCTCGCCGCCCGCCTCCTGAGCACGATCCCGCCCGCCTCGGCCCGCGCCCTGGGCATACTCAGCGGCCTCGGCATCGCATACGCCCCGAGCCGGGCGCCGGCCGCCTCTCGGGCCGCCGCGCACCCGACGTCCAGCTGCGCGAAGGCCGCCTCCACGAACTGCTCCGCCGGGGCGAGTTCGTCCTCATCGCCCCGCCAGGAGCGACCCCCGCCCCGCCGGCCACCGCCCCCGTCACCCCGAAACACCTGGTCCGGGCCACCTGGCAGGACCCCGCCAAGCGCACGACGGTCCTGGTCCGCCCGGACGGCTACGTCCACTGGACGAGCCGCTGAAGACCGGCGACCGGAAGGACGACGAAGACCGGAAGACCGGACGGCCGGAAGGACGACGAAGACCGTAAGACCAGACGGCCGACGACCTCAGAAGACGTACGGATCCCCGGTGGCCAGCACCAGCACCCGGTGCCGGTCGTTCCCCGGATTCCGGTCGGCGACCCCGTCCCGCCAGGCCGTGGTGACCTCGACCGTCATCTCGTCCGGGAAACCCGCGGTCCGCAGGTCGAGCGCCAGCTCACCGGCGCCTCCTGCGGCCCGGAGCGCGCCCGTCCGGCAGGACACCACCCGGTCGCTGCTCCACAGGCAGGCCGGCGGCAGCTCCTGGCCGCCCGCCATCGGCGCGGAGAAGGCGAGCCGGACGGTCGCCTGGGGATGTCGGCGGGCCCGCGGTTCTGGCTGACCAGCCAGACGCCGACCCGCCCGTCCCAGAGGGAGACCTGCCCGTGATGGGACAGATCCGCCTCCCCCACGGCCCCCGGACCCACAGCACCGGCACTCCCGCCGGATCCCATCACCACGGCGGCCGCGAGAGCGACCCCCAGCACACTCATTCGCAATCGACGCATAGGCACAAAATAACCACGAATAATCACACATCATGACAATGAACTGACTCAGCGTGTCCCATGGCAGGCTGCCGCCATGCTGATCGCCCGCTCCCTCGTCCTGTTCGTCCTCGCCGCCCTCTTCGAGATCGGCGGCGCCTGGCTCGTCTGGCAAGGCGTCCGGGAGCACCGCGGCTGGATCTGGATCGGCGCGGGAGTCATCGCCCTCGGCGTCTACGGCTTCGTCGCCACCCTCCAGCCCGACGCCGAATTCGGCCGCGTCCTCGCCGCCTACGGCGGAGTCTTCGTCGCCGGCTCCCTCGCCTGGGGCATGGCCGCCGACGGCTACCGCCCCGACCGCTGGGACGTCACCGGCGCCCTCATCTGCCTCGCCGGCATGGCCGTGATCATGTACGCCCCTCGAGGCCGCTGACCGCGCCCCGCCTATCCTGACCGGGCGATCGACCCGCAATCGACCACATGCGCGAGGAGCACGTCATGACTGCCGCCGGCACCCCATCGCCGTCATCACCGGAGCCAGCAGCGGCATCGGCGCCGCCACCGCCCGCCAGCTGGCCGCCGCCGGCTACCGGGTCGTCCTCACCGCCCGCCGCAGGACCGCATCGAAGCCCTCGCCGCCGAGATCAACGAGGCCGGCCACCAGGCCACCGCCTACGCCCTCGACGTCACCGACCGCGCCGCCGTCGACGAGTTCGCCACCGCCTTCCGCACCCTCGCCGTCCTCGTCAACAACGCCGGCGGCGCCCTCGGCGCCGACCCCGTCGCCACCGGCGACCCCGAGGACTGGCGCCGCATGTACGAGGTCAACGTCCTCGGCACCCTCCACATGACCCAGGCCCTCCTCCCCGCCCTCACCGCCAGCGGCGACGGCACGGTCGTCGTCCTCTCCTCCACCGCCGGCCACTCCACCTACGAGGGCGGCGCGGGCTACGTCGCCGCCAAGAACGGCGCCCGCGTCCTCGCCGAAACCCTCCGCCTGGAGATCGTCGGCACCCCCGTCCGCGTCATCGAGATCGCCCCCGGCATGGTCAAGACCGACGAGTTCGCCACCACCCGCTTCCGCGGCGACACCGACAAGGCCTCCAAGGTCTACGCCGGCGTCTCCCACCCCCTCACCGCCGACGACGTCGCCGACACCATCACCTGGGCCTGCACCCGCCCCCCACACGTCAACATCGACCTCCTCGTCGTCCGCCCCCGCGCCCAGGCCTCCAACACCAAGGTCCACCGCGAGCTCTGACACGTCCGGGTGAATCCTCTCGATCACCCGCACACCGGTCGAAGACGCGCCCTAACGTCGAAAACAACTCCATACAGAAACGGCCCTCGGCAGGGACTGCAATCCCGGCCGAGGGCCTCACCAGCAGGAAGGTGCAACTTCCCATGGCTGAACAGGACCCTAGCGCGCCCGCACTGTTCGACATCAGCGCCCTCACACCCGACGCGCCCGCTTTCATGGACCTCAAGAACCCCGAGTACGCCTACATGTTCGGCTTCCTCCAAGCCGACGGGCATCTCAGCCAAGGCACGCGGGACCGGGGGCGGCTGACCGTTGAGATCAACATCCGGGACATCGCCATCCTCCGCGAGTTCCAGCGGCTCACTCCGTACAACAGCAGCATCACCGAACGCGTCAGGAGGACGAACTTCTCCAAGGAACACCACTCGGCAACCTGGTCCCTGTGCTCCTTGGAAGCGCGCACACTGCTCAACGAGTTCGGACTGCCCTACGGCAAGAAGTCGACAAAGATCAAGCCGCCCCGCTTCGAGTTCTCCCGCCGCGACTACCTGCGTGGCGTGATCGACGCGGATGGATCGGTCGGTTTCACCGGCCAAGGCTTCCCGTTCGTCTCCCTCACCACCGCCAGCACCGCCATCGGCGCGTACCTGTGCCACTACGCAAAGAAGGTCACCGGCGCCGAACGCCAGATCAGGCGGAACGCTCGTGACGGGATCTACAACATCCTGTACACGAAGGAGGCGGCCGTGCAGTTGGCCGAGCACATCTACTACCCCGGCTGCCTCGCTCTGGAGCGCAAGAAGACGGCCGCCGCATCCATCACCTCGTGGGTTCGCCCGCCCGAGATGAAGATTCGACCGCCCAGGAAACCCTGGACCCCCGAGCAGGACCGGATTCTGCTGGCGGCTCCCACCCTGGCGCACGCGGCGACCGAACTCGGTCGCTCCCAGAGCAGTTGCCAGGTTCGGCGCTGGCGCCTGATCAACGGGTTGGAGCCGCTACCGACTCCTCACGACTGAAATCCACTGGGGCCCGGCACGACATTCGCGCCGGGCCCCAGTGATCTCAACCCTTCACGTTCACGACCTGCTTGAGCTTGGCGACCACTTCGACCAGGTCCCGCTGCTGCGCCATCACCTGCTCGATCGGCTTGTAGGCGGCCGGGATCTCGTCCAGTACACCCGCGTCCTTACGGCACTCGACGCCCCGCGTCTGCTCCTCCAGGTCCCGGACCGTGAAGCGCCGCTTCGCCGCGCTCCGGCTCATCCTGCGCCCCGCGCCGTGCGAGGCGGAGTTGAAGGCCTTCTCGTTGCCGAGCCCCTTCACGATGTACGAGCTGGTGCCCATCGAGCCCGGGATGATCCCGAACTCCCCGGAGCCGGCGCGGATCGCGCCCTTGCGGGTGACCAGGAGGTCCATCCCCTCGTACCGCTCCTCCGCCACGTAGTTGTGGTGGCAGGAGATCTCGGTCTCGAAGGTCACCTTCGCCTTCCGGAACTCCCTGCGGATCACTTCCTTCAGGAGCGCCATCATGATCGCGCGGTTGTACTTCGCGTACTCCTGGGCCCAGTACAGATCGTTCCGGTAGTCCGCCATCTGCGGGGTGTCCGAGACGAACACCGCCAGGTCGCGGTCGACCAGCCCCTGGTTGTGGGGCAGCTTCTGAGCCACGCCGATGTGGTGTTCGGCCAGCTCCTTGCCGATGTTGCGGGAGCCGGAGTGCAGCATCAGCCACACCGAGCCTGCTTGATCGAGACAGACCTCGATCAGGTGGTTTCCGCTTCCGAGCGTTCCCATCTGAAGCATGGCCCGTTCATGACGGAATTTGACCGCATCCGCCACCCCGTCGAACCGCGACCAGAAGTCCTCCCACCCCGCCGTCGGGAACTGGTACAGCCTCTTCGGGTCCACCGCCTCGCGGTGCAGGCCCCGGCCCACCGGGATCGCCTGCTCGATCTTGGAGCGGAGGCGGGAGAGGTCGCCCGGAAGGTCGTTCGCGGTGAGGGAGGTCTTGACCGCGGACATGCCGCAGCCGATGTCGACGCCGACCGCCGCGGGGCAGACCGCGCCCTGCATCGCGATCACCGAGCCGACGGTCGCGCCCTTGCCGTAGTGCACGTCGGGCATGACGGCGAGGCCCTTGATCCAGGGGAGCGTCGCCACGTTCTGGAGCTGCTGCATGGCGCCGCCCTCGACCGAGGCGGGGTCGGCCCACATGCGGATCGGTACTTTGGCGCCCGGGACCTCTACGTACGACATACTTCCTCGATTCCCCCGAAAAGTCTGATAACGCAAAAACCGGAGCCAAAGCCCGTACAGGTGACAGGGGACCGGCATCAACGGCTGCGTGTGCGATAGACATTGTGTCCACCGGCCGGGTTCGCGCGGCAAACAGTTTTCGGGAATGACTTCGGGTGAAGGGAGCCTGGGACCGTGCAGCGAAAGAGGTACGCACCCGGTCGCACCGGGTCCACGGCACGCACCGCCGTCGCCCTCGCACTCGGCCTCGGCCTGGGGCCGGCCTCACCGCCTGTTCCTCCGGCGCCCCGGCCGACGACGTCGCCGTCGACGCCAAGGCGGGCCAGGCCGCCGCCCCTCGCGCCCCCCGGCCGCTACCGCACCCTCTTCGAGCCCTGCGGCGCCGTCCCGCAGGCCACGCTCAAGGACCTGCTGCCGGGCGCGGCCACGCTGCCCGACGCCGAGCGCGACAAGGCGTACCGGGGCGTCGCGGCCGTCACGTACGACACCGACCGGCGTGTCGGCTGCACGTGGAAGGCCGACACCCCGGACACCTCGGACCGGCTGTCCCTCGACATCGAGCGGGTGGTGTCGTACGACGCGGCGGTCAGTGACGACGACCGGGCGCAGGAGGTGTACGCCCGCAAGCAGCTCGCGGCGGGCATTCCGCTGCCTCCGACGGCCTCGCCGACGCCGGGGACGCCCACGGGTGCGCCCTCCGCCTCGGGCAAGCCGCCGCGGCCACCACCCCGCCGGGGAAGCCGACGCCGACCGGCACCGGCACCAGGACCGGCGCCGGCACCTCCGCCGCCGGTCCCGGCACCGATCCCAGCGCCGACGCGAGCGGTCTGGAGCCCCGTGTTCTCGACGGCCTCGGGGACGTCGCGTATGTGGACGACGTGCTCAGCACGGTGGGTGCGAACAGTCATCAGCGTGCCGTGAGCGTGGTGTTCCGCACATCGAACGTGATCGTGACGGTGTCCTACCGGGAGCAGACCACGGGTTCCGCCGAGGTGCCGGACAGCGCGGAACTGCAGGAAAAGGCCCGGAAACTGGCCGGACAGCTCGCCGACCGGCTGGAGGAGTAGCGGTCCGCATCCGCTCCGTGAGCGGGCGGTGACCACGTAACGTGTCGGCGTACTCGTGGCCGACAAGCGACTGAAGGAACCATGCAGCGATCAGCTCCGCGAACGCGTCTCACCCGCATACTCGCCTGCGCCGCCGTCCCGGTGATGCTCGTCGTCGCGGGGTGCTCCTCGGACTCCGGTGACTCCGGCAAGGCGGAGGGGCAGGGCCAGGGCCAGGGCTCCGCGTCCGCTTCGGCATCGGTGACGCCTTCGCCGTCGCAGTCGACGAAGACGGTCGAGCCGGCGAAGTTCGCGAAGCTTCCGGAGGTCTGCAAGGCGATCTCTGCGAAGACGACGGCGTCGCTGGTGCCGAAGGCGAAGACGAAGAACGGTACGCCGGCGGCGTCCAGCGATCTGGCGAGCCGTGGCGGCTGCTCGTGGAACGGCCTCGACGACAAGGGCGTGAAGGGTTCGCAGTACCGCTGGCTGGACGTGTCCTTCTACCGGTACGAGTCGGACGCGACGCTCGGCAGCGGTCAGGAGCGGGCGCGGGAGAACCTGGCGAAGGAGCTGGCGAAGGTCCAGCAGACGCCGGGTGCGAAGAAGCTGAAGACCTTCACGGCGACCGGCATCGGGGACGAGGCGAACACCGTCACGTACCAGCTGCGCAAGACGGACGAGGACTTCCAGTACACGTCGATCGTGGCGCGTACGGGCAATGTGCTGGTGCTGCTGTCGTACAACGGCGCGGGTTACGCGGGTGCCGAGACCCCGTCGGAGAAGACGGTGACGGACGGTGCGGCGACGGCGGTCAAGGAGGCCGTGGCGGCGGTCGCGGCGGCCAACAAGTAGTCACGAACCGGCACGGAGTGGCATATTCGCGCGGAGCCCGTCCCTCCCCCGGGGGCCGGGCTTCGTGCACATGTGCCAGTCTGTGCGCGCCGGATGTCGAATGACGGGAGGGGATCGCGGGTGGCCGCGATGCAGCTGACACGCACACACCGAATACTCATCGGCCTCGTCATCGGCGGTGCGCTGATCATCGCGGGGATCGGTTTCGCGGGTTCGTACGCCGCCGTGCGCGAGCTCGCTCTGTCGAAGGGCTTCGGCACCTTCTCGTACTTCTTCCCGATCGGCATCGACGCGGGCATCTGTGTGCTGCTCGCGCTGGATCTGCTGCTGACGTGGCTGCGGATCCCGTTCCCGCTGCTGCGTCAGACGGCCTGGGTGCTGACGGCGGCGACGATCGCGTTCAACGGTGCGGCGGCTTGGCCGGATCCGTTGGGCGTGGGGATGCACGCGGTGATCCCGGTGCTGTTCGTGGTGGCGGTGGAGGCCGCGCGGCACGCGGTGGGCCGGATCGCGGACATCACGGCCGACAAGCACATGGAGGGCGTGCGGATCACCCGGTGGCTGTTGTCTCCGGTGCCGACGTTCCGGTTGTGGCGGCGGATGAAGCTGTGGGAGCTGCGTTCGTACGAGCAGGTGATCAAGCTGGAGCAGGAGCGGCTGGTCTATCAGGCGCGGCTGCAGGCTCGTTACGGGCGGATGTGGCGGCGGAAGGCGCCGGTGGAGGCGTTGATGCCGTTGCGTCTGGCGCGGTACGGGGTGCCGCTGGCGGAGACGGCGTCGGCGGGGCTCGCGGCGGCGGGGATCGAGCCGGCGGTGCTGCCCCCGGAGTCCGAGTTCCCGGTCCATTCGCCGGTCCAGCCGGTGGCGCTGGCGCAGGTCCAGCAGGCGGCACTTCCGGCGCAGGCCTCGGGCCAGGGGCAGGGGCAGGACCAGGGCCAGACTCCGGGCCAGGGCCAGATTCCGGGGCAGGACCAGATTCCGGCGCAGGCTCAGGCTCAGGCGCAGCTTCCGGACCAGGCGCAGGTTCCGGTTCCGGTTCCGGCCCAGGCGGGGCCGGTGAACCACGAGAGTCACTGGTTCGACGCCTCGCAGGTCTCTCCGGAGTCGTACGGGGGCAACTACAACCCGCAGATCGTGGAGGGCCTGGAGCCCATGCCGGTCCCGGTGCCGCAGGGGCCGGAGGATGTGCCTCCGTCGGGTCCGGAGGAGTTCGTGGAGTACCCGGAGTACGTGGAGCAGCCGGAGCCCCAGGCGAACGAGTTCGAGGACGTCGTCTACAAGGTGATGGGTTCGTACGTGCTGGAGCACGAGCGGTTCCCGGCCGAGGCCGAGCTGGCGCGGCTGGTGGCCGAGCAGTACGGCCTTCCGGAGTTCCCGGCGTCCGACATCGATCTGCTGCGGCAGGCGGTGCCGGCCGCGCAGGAGCGGGTCCAGCAGGCGAGGGCCGACGTGGACACCCCGTAACAAGACATGCGGAAGGACCGCCGCCCCGGTCTCCCGGGGCGGCGGCCCTTTCACATGCTCAGGTCACCGGCTCACGCGGCGAGCAGCTTGCGCACCCTCGGCGCCCACGGCGAGCAGCAGCGTGGGCAGGCGGGGTCCCGGCCCCTCCTCCCACGCCGCTCTCGCACCGCTCGGCCCCAGGGGGCCTCTCGGGCTTCGGTCGGCTGCGCCGAACTCCGTCCGCCGGCGTGTGGCCCGGCCTCGGACCTCCCGTTGCTACGCGGCGAGCAGCTTGCGCACCCGGTCCGCGCCCACGGCCAGCAGCAGCGTGGGCAGGCGGGGCCCGGCCCTCCTCCCACGCCGCTCTCGCACCGCTCGGCCCCAGGGGCCTCTCGGGCTTCGGTCGGCTGCGCCGGACTCCGTCCGCCGGCGTGTGGCCCGGCCTCGGACCTCCGGTTGCTACGCGGCGAGCAGCTTGCGCACCCGGTCTGCGCCCACGGCGAGCAGCAGCGTGGGCAGGCGGGGGCCTGTCTCGCGGCTGACGAGGAGCTTGTAGAGCAGGGCGAAGAAGGCGCGCTGGGCGAGCTTCAGTTCGGGCGTGGGCTTGGCCTCGGGGTCGAGCCCGGCCATGATCTTCGGGACGCCGTAGACGAGGGTGGTGAGCCCGTCGAGCGACCAGTGGGTGTCGAGTCCGTCGAGGAGCAGGCGGAGGGACTCGCGGCCTTCGTCGTCGAGGGAACCGAGGAGTTCGGTGTCGGGCTCGTCGCGGACGATGGTGCGCTGGTCGGCCGGGACCTGGTTGGTGATCCAGTTCTCGGCGCGGTCCAGGCGCGGGCGGACCTCGTCCAGGGAGGTCACCGGGTTCTCGGGGTCGAGCTCGGTGAGGATCCGGAGGGTCTGCTCGTCGTGTCCGGCCGTGATGTCCATGACCGAGGCCAGGGTGCGGTACGGCAGCGGGCGCGGGTGCGCGGCAGCTCGCCGGCGGCGGTGCGGGCGGCGCGGGTGTGGGCGGCGGCGTCGGCGGGCAGGGCGGTGCCGTCGGCGACCTTGGCCTCCAGCTTGTCCCACTCGTCGTAGAGCCGCTGGATCTCCTGGTCGAAGGCGATCTTGAAGGACTGGTTGGGGCGGCGGCGGGCGTAGAGCCAGCGCAGGAGCTGGGGCTCCATGATCTTCAGCGCGTCGGCGGCGGTGGGCACGCCTCCTCGGGAGGAGGACATCTTGGCCATGCCGCTGATGCCGACGAAGGCGTACATGGGGCCGATGGGCTGGACGCCGTCGAAGATGCGGACGATCTGGCCGCCGACCTGGAAGGAGGAGCCGGGCGAGGAGTGGTCGACGCCGGAGGGCTCGAAGATGACGCCCTCGTAGGCCCAGCGCATGGGCCAGTCGACCTTCCAGACGAGCTTGCCGCGGTTGAACTCGCTGAGCTTGACCGTCTCGGTGAAGCCGCAGTTCGTGCAGGTGTAGGCGAGCTCGGTGGTCTCGTCGTCGTAGGAGGTGACGGTCGTCAGGTCCTTCTCGCACTGCCCGCAGTAGGGCTTGTACGGGAAGTAGCCGGAGGTGCCGCTGGAGCCGTCGTCCTCGGCGGCGGCGCCGGAGCCTTCCTCGGCTTCGAGCTCGGCCTCGTCGAGGGGCTTCTGCGACTGCTTCTTCGGGGCCTTCTTCGTCCGGTACTGGTCGAGGATGGCGTCGATGTCGCCGCGGTGCTTCATGGCGTGCAGGATCTGCTCGCGGTAGGCGCCGGCGGTGTACTGCTCGGTCTGGCTGATGGGGTCGTACTCGACGCCCAGCTCGGCGAGCGACTCGACCATGGCGGCCTTGAAGTGCTCGGCCCAGTTGGGGTGGGGCGAGCCGGCGGGGGCCGGGACGGAGGTCAGCGGCTTGCCGATGTGCTCGGCCCAGGACGCGTCGATGCCCTCGATGCCGTTGGGCACCTTGCGGTAGCGGTCGTAGTCGTCCCAGGAGATGAGGTGCCGGACCTCGTACCCGCGGCGGCGGATCTCGTCGGCGACCAGGTGCGGGGTCATGACCTCGCGGAGGTTGCCGAGGTGGATGGGGCCTGACGGGGAGAGGCCGGAGGCGACGACGACCGGTTTGCCAGGCGCACGTCGCTCCGACTCGGCGATGACCTCGTCCGCGAAACGGGAGACCCAGTCGGTCTCGGTGCTGCTCTGAGCCACGGTCGGTACGTCCTTCTTCCTGAGGGGTGCTGCCTGACAGCCCTACGTGAGCCATTCTCCCAGACGGAACGAGGCTCCCGGAGGTTGTCCACAGGGAGGATGTCGGTCGGGGAAATGACGTTGCGCTCCCGTGGGACACTTGACAGGCGAATCAGACCTGACGAACTCAACAGGAACGGAAGCTCATGGCCTCGGTCCCTTCCCTCGCTTCGACCGTGCAGCAGCGCCTCGCGGACGGCCTCTCGGCGGCTGTGCCGGACGCCGCGTCCGCCGACCCGCTGCTGCGACGAAGCGACCGGGCCGACTTCCAGGCCAACGGCATCCTGGCCCTGGCCAAGCGCCTCAAGGGCAATCCGCGTGAGCTGGCGACGAAGGTCGTCGAGGCGATCCCGGCCAATGACGTGCTGAAGGAGATCGAGGTCTCGGGCCCCGGCTTCCTGAACATCACGGTGACGGACGCGGCGATCATCGACACCCTCGCGGCCCGTGCGGCGGACGCGCGTCTCGGCGTGCCGTTCAACGAGGCGGCGGGCACGACGGTCATCGACTACGCGCAGCCGAACGTGGCGAAGGAGATGCACGTCGGCCACCTGCGGTCGGCGGTGATCGGCGCGGCGATGGTCGAGATCCTGGAGTTCACGGGCGAGACGGTGGTGCGGCGTCACCACATCGGCGACTGGGGCACCCAGTTCGGCATGCTCATCCAGTACCTGATCGAGCACCCGCACGAGCTGGACCACTCCTCGGAGGCGGAGGTCTCCGGCGAGGAGGCCATGTCGAGCCTGAACCGGCTGTACAAGGCCTCGCGCGCCCTGTTCGACTCCGACGAGGAGTTCAAGACGCGGGCGCGTGCCCGGGTCGTGGACCTCCAGGCGGGCGACGAGGAGACGCTGGCGCTCTGGCAGCGGTTCGTCGACGAGTCGAAGATCTACTTCTACTCGGTCTTCGACAAGCTGGACATGGACATCCGGGACGGCGACGTCGTCGGCGAGTCCGGGTACAACGACATGCTGACGGAGACCTGCCGGATCCTGGAGGAGTCGGGCGTCGCGGTCCGCTCCGAGGGCGCCCTGTGCGTGTTCTTCGACGACGTGAAGGGCCCGGACGGCAACCCGGTGCCGCTGATCGTCCAGAAGTCCGACGGCGGCTTCGGCTACGCGGCGACGGACCTGTCCGCGATCCGCGACCGCGTGCAGAACCTGAAGGCGACCTCCCTGCTGTACGTGGTGGACGCCCGCCAGTCCCTGCACTTCAAGATGGTCTTCGAGACGGCCCGCCGCGCGGGCTGGCTGAACGACGAGGTGAAGGCGCACCAGCTGGCCTTCGGCACGGTCCTGGGCAAGGACGGCAAGCCGTTCAAGACCCGTGAGGGCGAGACGGTGCGGCTGGTGGATCTGCTGGACGAGGCGATCGACCGTGCGACCGAGGTCGTGCGCGAGAAGAACAACGAAAAGATCGCTCTCACCGAGCAGGAGATCGTCGAGAACGGCGCGCAGATCGGCATCGGCGCGGTGAAGTACGCCGACCTGTCGACCTCCGCCGTGCGCGACTACAAGTTCGACCTGGACCAGATGGTGTCGCTGAACGGCGACACGTCGGTGTACATCCAGTACGCGTACGCGCGTATCCAGTCGATCAAGCGGAACGCCGGCGACGCCGTGCCGACGGCCCACCCGGAGCTGGAGCTGGCCCCGGCCGAGCGCGCGCTCGGTCTGCACCTGGACCAGTTCGGCGCGGCTGTCGCCGAGGTGGCCGAGGAGTACGCGCCGCACAAGCTGGCCGCGTACCTCTACCAGCTGGCCTCGCACCTGACCGCGTTCTACGACCAGTGCCCGGTCCTGAAGGCGGACACGCAGGAGCAGAGGGAGAACCGGCTGTTCCTGATCGACCTCACCGCCCGCACCCTGCACCAGGGCATGGCCCTGCTCGGCATCCGCACGCCCGAGCGTCTCTGACACACATCCGGAACGAGGCCCCCGGTACGGTTCGCCGTGCCGGGGGCCTCGTCGTCGGCGGGCGTCAGCGGATGGCGTGGGAGGTCCGGCCGGACACCTCGTCGATCTCCTTGTGGGCCTTCTGGAGCAGCTGCGAGGCGAGGTCCATCAGGGCGCGTGCGCCGGCGATCTCCTCGCCCACGCGCAGCTGGTCCGGGTCGGAGGGGTGCCGGTTCGCGGTGCCGTGGGCCCGGAACTCGGTGCCGTCGGTGAGCCGGACCATGGCCGCGGCCTTCGTCCGGTCACCCTCCTCCTGGAACTCCATCTCCACATGCCATCCGACGAGCGTGTGCATCATGAGGACCACCTCCACCGAGGACCTGTCGGCTACCCCTCCAGAGTGCGCCGCCCCTGCCGCCCCACCACTCGCCCCGGGCCGTTGTCAGTGGCTCCCCGTACGTTCTGATCATGGCGATGATCCCGAACCAGCTGCCCAGGCTCGTGTCCGATCCGACCGGCCGTTCCTTCGGCCTCGACCTGCCGCCCGGCGCCCTGACGGGTCCGGTGGACGACCCGTACCTGTGGTCGGGGCACGGCCCGGCAGGGCCTGCCGCGTGGGCGGCGCTGCGTCCGGCGGCGCGGACGGCGGGCTGCTGCCGGTGCTGCTGGGGGTGAGTGGGGGCTGGACCTGTGGGACCTGATGCCGGAGCGGATGAGCGACCCGGTGGATCACGACGCCGAGGAGGTCCTCGCCGGGTTCTGGGGTGCGCCGCGGCCTCGGAGATACCCGAGGAGCGGCGGGGGCACGAGAAGCTCGTCGCCCCGTACGGTGCCGACTGGCCGGGGCCGGCTCCGGCGCTGCCCCTGGACACGGATCCCGACCGGGCGGCGGCCACGGTCGCGGAGATGCTGACGGAGCCGGGTTTCTGGCTGGACGACGCCCGCCCGGCGCTGGTGCCGGCGCGGAGGAGCGCGGACATACCGGCGGTGATCGGCTGGACGGGGCCGTTGAACCACGAGAACGACGTGGCGCGGCTGTGTGCGGTGCTGCGCTCGTGGGAGGACCGTTTCGGTGCCCGGGTCGTCGCGCTGACCTTCGACCAGCTGGTGGTCTCGGTGGCGGCGCCGCCCCGTACGGCCGAGGAGGCCGAGGCGGTGGCGGCGGAGCACTTCGCGTTCTGCCCGGACAGCATCACGCAGGGGAACCACGACAGCCTGCGTGAGTACGCCCGGAAGGCCCTCCTGGACACCCCGGTGTGGACCTTCTGGTGGGACTGACTAGCCGCGCAGGTTCTGGGCGACCTCGGTGGCCCAGTAGGTGAGGATCATCTGCGCGCCGGCGCGGCGGATGCCGGTGAGGGTCTCCAGGATGGCCTTGTCGCGGTCGATCCAGCCCTTCTCGGCGGCGGCCTCGACCATCGCGTACTCGCCGCTGATCTGGTAGGCGGCGACGGGCACGTCGACGGATTCGGCGACCTTGGCGAGGACGTCGAGGTACGGGCCCGCGGGCTTCACCATGACCATGTCGGCGCCCTCCTCCAGGTCGAGCGCGAGCTCGCGCATCGACTCGCGGAGGTTGGCGGGGTCCTGCTGGTAGGTCTTGCGGTCGCCCTTGAGGGAGGAGCCGACGGCCTCGCGGAAGGGGCCGTAGAAGGCGGAGGAGTACTTGGCGGTGTACGCGAGGATCGCCACGTCCTCCTTGCCGATGGTGTCGAGGGCGTCGCGGATGACCCCGACCTGCCCGTCCATCATTCCGGAGGGGCCCACGACGTGGACGCCGGCGTCGGCCTGGACCTGGGCCATCTCGGCGTACCGCTCCAGCGTGGCGTCGTTGTCGACGCGGCCGTCGGCGTCGAGGACGCCGCAGTGGCCGTGGTCGGTGAACTCGTCGAGGCAGAGGTCCGACATGATGATGAGGTCGTCGCCGACCTCGGCCTTCACGTCCCGGATGGCGACCTGGAGGATTCCGTCCGGGTCCGTGCCGGCCGTTCCGGCGCCGTCCTTCTTCGCGTCCTCGGGCACGCCGAAGAGCATGATCCCGGAGACCCCGGCCTCCAGCGCCTCCACGGCGGCCTTCCGCAGGGTGTCCCGCGTGTGCTGCACGACCCCGGGCATGGCCTGGATCGGCACGGGCTCGGTGATCCCCTCGCGCACGAAGGCGGGCAGGATCAGGTCGGCGGGGTGCAGCCGGGTCTCGGCCACCATCCGGCGCATGGCAGGTGTCGTCCGCAGCCGCCGCGGGCGGGCCCCGGGAAAGGATCCGTACGAGTTCATGGATTCGAGGCTACGCCCGCGTCCGCCGTGCCTTTGCCGACGAGGTGTGGGCAAGGCCCGTGCCCTGCGCCGTGTGGGCGATCGTTCCGCGGGCGGAACGATCGCCCACACGGGGCGGACCGTCACGTCGTCCGACGCCTCCGCGCCCCGGGACGCCGCTCGCTCGGCCGCGTCACGGGATCGCCCGCCTCCAGCGCGGACTCCCGTCGACGGAGGCCGAAGTCGGCCAGCGCCTCGGCGAGCTTGTGCACCGACGGTTCCGGCGAGAGGACGTCGACCCGGAGGCCGTGCTCCTCGGCGGTCTTGGCCGTGGCGGGGCCGATGCAGGCGATGACGGTCACGTTGTGCGGCTTGCCGGCGATGCCGACGAGGTTGCGCACCGTGGAGGACGAGGTGAAGAGGACCGCGTCGAAGCCGCCGCCCTTGATCGCCTCGCGGGTGTCCGCCGGCGGCGGCGAGGCCCGTACGGTCCGGTAGGCGGTGACGTCGTCGACCTCCCAGCCGAGCTCGATCAGGCCCGCGACGAGCGTCTCGGTCGCGATGTCGGCGCGCGGCAGGAAGACGCGGTCGATCGGGTCGAAGACCGGGTCGTACGGGGGCCAGTCCTCCAGGAGGCCGGCCGCGGACTGCTCACCGCTCGGGACGAGGTCCGGCTTCACGCCGAAGTCGACCAGGGCGGCGGCGGTCTGCTCGCCCACCGCGGCGACCTTGATGCCGGCGAAGGCGCGGGCGTCGAGCCCGTACTCCTCGAACTTCTCCCGTACGGCCTTGACGGCGTTGACGGAGGTGAAGGCGATCCACTCGTAGCGGCCGGTGACCAGGCCCTTGACCGCCCGCTCCATCTGCTGCGGGGTGCGCGGCGGCTCGACGGCGATGGTCGGGACCTCGTGCGGCACGGCGCCGTACGAACGCAGCTGGTCGGAGAGCGACGCGGCCTGTTCCTTGGTGCGCGGCACGAGGACCCGCCACCCGAAGAGGGGCTTGGACTCGAACCACGACAGCTGGTCCCGCTGCGCCGGGGCGCTGCGCTCGCCGACCACGGCTATGACCGGCCGGTGGCCCTCGGGCGAGGGGAGGATCTTGCCCTGCTTGAAGACCTGGGCGATCGTCCCGAGGGTCGCGTTCCAGGTGCGCTGGCGGGTGGTCGTGCCGGCGATGGTCACGGTGAGGGGGTGTCCGGCTTACGGCCAGCCGCCACCAGTTCACCGGCCGCCGCCGCGACCGAGTCGAGGGTCGTGGAGACGACGACGGTCCCGTCGGAGGCTCCGACCTCGGTCCAGCACCGCTCGTCGGCGGTGCGGGCGTCGACGAAGCGCACGTCGGTGCCGTGGGCGTCGCGCAGCGGCACGCCGGCGTACGCGGGCACGCCGACGGCGGTGGCGACGCCGGGGACGACCTCGAAGGGATGCCCTCGGCGGCGCAGGCGAGCATCTCGGCGCCCGCGTTCCCGTCGAGGCCGGGGTCGCCGGTCACCGCACGGACGACCCGCCTGCCGCCCCTCGCGGCCTCCATGACAAGATTGGCCGCGTCCCTCAACACGGGGACACCGGCGGTTGTTGACGCCTCGTCAACAACCGTCAGCTCAGGCGTGCTCACTCCCGCGCGCGCATGGCCGCGGACGACGTCGAGCACCTCCGGCTCGGCGATGAGGACGTCCGCTCCCGACAGGGCTTCGACGGCCCTGAGGGTCAGCAGTCCGGGGTCGCCGGGGCCTGCGCCGAGGAAGGTGACGTGTCCGTGACCGGCGAAGGCCGGGGACACAGGGCTTGTGGTCGGGCGGGTGGGGTTCAAAGTGCTCGCTCCCCCATAAGACCAGCCGCACCCTTGGCGAGCATCTCGTCCGCGAGTTCGCGTCCGAGCGCCATCGCCTCGTCGTGCGAGGTGGGTACGGGACCGGTGGTGGACAGCTGCACCAGCGTCGAGCCGTCGGTGGTGCCGACGACGCCGCGCAGGCGCATTTCGGTGACAACCTGCCCGTGACCGGGGTCGTCGGCCAGCAGGTCGGCCAGCGCACCCACGGGTGCGGAGCAGCCGGCCTCCAGGGCGGCGAGCAGGGATCGCTCGGCGGTCACGGCGGCCCGCGTGTGCGGGTCGTCGAGCGGCGCGAGCGCGGCGACGAGTTCGGTGTTCGACGCCAGGCATTCGACGGCCAGGGCCCCTGGCCGGGGCGGGCAGGACGGTGTCGACGGCCAGCGGCTCGGCGGCCAGGCCGTCGAGGAGCTCGTCGGTCCCGCCGATGCGGTTGAGTCCGGCCGCGGCCAGGACGACCGCGTCCAGTTCGCCCTTGCGGACGTAGCCGACACGGGTGTCGACGTTGCCGCGGATGGGGACGCAGGTGAGGTCGAGGCCGTGGTTGCGTGCGTACGCGTGGAGCTGGGCCATGCGCCGCGGGAGCCGGTGCCGACGCGCGCGCCCGGGGGCAGCGTGTCCAGCGTGAGGCCCTCGCCCGTGATCAGTACGTCGCGGGGTCCTCGCGGCGCGGGATCGCGGCCAGCACCAGGTCGGGGTGCTGGGCGGTCGGCAGGTCCTTCAGGGAGTGCACGGCGAAGTCGACCTCGCCGGCGAGCAGCGCGTCGCGCAGGGCGGCGACGAAGACGCCGGTGCCGCCGATCTGCGCGAGGTGCTCCCGGGAGGTGTCCCCGTACGTCGTGATCTCCACGAGCTCGACGGGCCGGCCGGTCAGCTGCCGGACGGCGTCGGCCACGTGCCCGGACTGGGCCATGGCGAGCTTGCTGCGCCTGGTCCCGAGCCTCAGTGCCCTCTCGGTCATACTCGCCCTCGGTTCTTGACGTCGGCGTCATTCAGGTCGGCCCGGCTGACGGAAGCCACCGTCTCCGGGTCGAGGTCGAAGAGTGTCCGCAGCGCGTCCGCGTACCCGGCGCCGCCGGGCTCGCTGGCCAGCTGCTTGACCCGCACGGTCGGCGCGTGCAGGAGCTTGTCGACCACGCGGCGCACGGTCTGGGTGATCTCGGCGCGCTGCTTGTCGTCGAGGTCGGGGAGGCGGCCTTCGAGGCGGGTGATCTCGCCCGCGACCACTTCGGCGGCCATCGTGCGCAGGGCGACGACGGTCGGGGTGATGTGGGCGGCGCGCTGGGCGGCGCCGAAGGCGGCGACCTCGTCGGAGACGATGCCCCGGACCCGGTCGACGTCGGCGGCCATGGGCGCGTCGGCGGAGGCCTCGGCGAGCGATTCGATGTCGACGAGCCGGACACCGGGGATGCGGTGGGCGGCGGCGTCGATGTCGCGGGGCATGGCGAGGTCGAGGAGGTAGAGCGGGGTCTCGCGGCGGCGGACGGCGTCCTCGACGGCCTCGCCGGTGAGGACGAGTCCGGTGGCGCCGGTGCAGGAGACGACGACGTCGGCACGTGTCAGTTCGTCGCCGACGGCAACCATCTCGGCCGCGCGTGCGGAGACTCCCGTGCCGCCGGGCTCGTTCAGGATCTGCGCGAGCCGCTCGGCGCGGGCCAGGGTGCGGTTGGCGATGACGATCTCGGAGACGCCGGAGCGCGCGAGGGTGGCGGCGGCGAGCGAGGACATCGAGCCGGCGCCGATGACGAGGGCGCGCTTGCCCTTGGCCCAGGTCTCGACGTCGGTGTCCCGCGCGAGCTGCTCCAGGCCGAAGGTGACGAGCGACTGCCCGGCCCGGTCGATCCCGGTCTCGCTGTGGGCGCGCTTGCCGACCCTCAGGGCCTGCTGGAACAGGTCGTTGAGGAGGCGGCCGGCGGTGTGGAGGTCCTGGCCGAGGGCGAGGGTGTCCTTGATCTGGCCGAGGATCTGGCCCTCGCCGACGACCATGGAGTCGAGTCCGCAGGCCACCGAGAAGAGGTGGTGGACGGCCCGGTCCTCGTAGTGCACATAGAGATAAGGAGTGAGCTCGTCCAGGCCGACGCCGCTGTGCTGCGCGAGCAGCGTGGACAGCTCGGCGACCCCGGCGTGGAACTTGTCCACGTCGGCGTAGAGCTCGATGCGGTTGCAGGTGGCCAGGACGGTGGCCTCGGCGGCCGGTTCGGCGGCGAGGGTGTCCTGAAGGAGCTTGGCCTGGGTGTCCGCCGGCAGCGAGGCCCGCTCCAGGATGGAGACGGGGCGCTGCGGTGGCTCAGTCCGACGACGAGGAGGCTCATGCCGGCATCACCGCGGGACGTCCCCGTCGGGTCCCTTGCGGCCGGTGGTGCCCGTGATGCCACGGGGGCCGGTGCCGCGGCGGCCGCGGCGGGCTCGGGCTCGGCGGCCGTGTCGGGGCCCTCCTCGGCGCTGCTCTCCTCGCCGGCCTTGCGCTGCTCGTGGAAGGCGAGGATCTGGAGCTCGATGGAGAGGTCGACCTTGCGGACGTCCACGCCGTCGGGCACGGAGAGCACGGTGGGGGCGAAGTTCAGGATGGAGGTGACTCCGGCGGCCACGAGCCGGTCGCAGACCTGCTGGGCGACGCCGGCCGGGGTCGCGATGACGCCGATGGAGACGCCGTCCTCGCTGATGATCTTCTCGAGGTCGTCGCTGTGCTGGACGGGGATCCCGGCGACCGGCTTGCCGGTCATGGCGGGGTCGGCGTCGATGAGCGCGGCGACGCGGAAGCCCCGGGAGGCGAAGCCGCCGTAGCCGGCGAGGGCCGCGCCGAGGTTTCCGATGCCGACGATGACGACGGGCCAGTCCTGGGTGAGGCCCAGCTCGCGGGAGATCTGGTAGACGAGGTACTCGACGTCGTAGCCGACACCACGGGTGCCGTACGAGCCGAGGTAGCTGAAGTCCTTGCGCAGCTTCGCGGAGTTGACCCCCGCCGCGGCCGCGAGCTCCTCGGAGGAGACCGTGGGTACGGAGCGCTCCGAGAGCGCGGTGAGTGCGCGCAGATACAGCGGAAGCCGGGCGACGGTGGCCTCGGGAATTCCTCGGCTACGGGTCGCCGGTCGGTGAGTTCGGCCAGTTGCCACGGTGCTCCTGCGGGATGAGCGGGGCTGCAGGCGGCCATATGTCACAAGACCGCCCCGTCGAATGCAGGCTATGTCTTTGTGAACGCGTGCACAAAGATGGTGTCCGTTTTGTCTGCCCAAAGTGACCGGGGTCACGCGGCCGGTTCGTATCGTCCCGGAACCGCGGAGCGTGTCAGCGCGTTGAGAACCCGAAGGGGGCAAAGCCGCACACTCTCCTCACGAACCCGCCCCCGAAACCCAACAAAACGTCCATGATGGTAACCGGCTTTCGGTCACGCACCCAGTTCGCGCCGGAGCCGGTCGGCGTCCACGCGCCAGAAGGTGTGCTGTTCCCCGTCGACGAGGACGACGGGAATCTGCTCCCAGTACGCCCGGTGGAGCTCCTCGTCGAGGGTGATGTCCTTCTCCTCCCAGGATGCTCCGGTCTCCGCGCACACGGCCTCGATCACCGCGCGGGCGTCGTCGCAGAGGTGGCACCCCGGCTTGCCGATCAGCGTGACGGTCCGCGAGGCGGGATCCTTCCTCGCCGCGGCGTCCTTCTTCTTCGCTCGTCCGAACATGGCGTCCATTCTGGCGCCGGGTAACAGGGGAGTACCCCACTGTTCACACGACGGCATCCTCACAAGTCGGGAAGTACCGAACAGACTGGCTATGCTCAACGACATGGCCGCTCTGGGATGGCTCACCCCCCGTAGGCGCTCCGCCACCGCGCGCAGCGTCCTGGCAGGCGAGGCCGCCGCCGAGGCGGCGCGCAAGTCCTCGCTCCAGCTGGAACAGGAGCGCGAGGAGGCCGCCGCCGAGGAAGTCGCGCCCGCGGAACCGGAATTCCCGGTCCCCGGCGACGCGCAGGCCGCCGCCTTCTTCGACCTCGACAACACCGTGATGCAGGGCGCCGCGATCTTCCACTTCGGCCGCGGCCTGTACAAGCGGAAGTTCTTCCAGCGCCGCGAACTCGCGCGCTTCGCCTGGCAGCAGGCCTGGTTCCGGCTCGCCGGCGTCGAGGACCCCGAGCACATGCAGGACGCCCGCGACAGCGCCCTGTCCATCGTCAAGGGCCACCGCGTCTCCGAACTGATGTCGATCGGCGAGGAGATCTACGACGAGTACATGGCCGACCGCATCTGGCCCGGGACCCGCGGTCTCGCCCAGGCGCACCTGGACGCCGGCCAGAAGGTCTGGCTGGTCACGGCCGCCCCGGTCGAGACGGCCACGATCATCGCCCGCCGGCTCGGCCTGACCGGCGCGCTGGGCACGGTCGCCGAGTCGATCGACGGGGTCTACACGGGCAAGCTGGTCGGCGAGCCCCTGCACGGACCGGCGAAGGCCGAGGCGGTGCGGGCCCTGGCCGCCGCCGAGGGCCTCGACCTGGGGCGCTGCGCCGCGTACAGCGACTCGCACAACGACATCCCGATGCTGTCGCTGGTGGGGCACCCGTACGCGATCAACCCGGACGCCAAGCTCCGCAAGCACGCGAAGGAGCGGGACTGGCGGCTGCGCGACTACCGGACCGGCCGCAAGGCCGCCAAGGTCGGCATCCCGCCGCGGCGGGCCTGGGGCGCTGGTCGGCGGCACCGCCGCGGCGGTCGCCCTGCACCGCCGCCGCCGCTGACGCCGGGGCCCTCCGGGCGGCCTCCTGCCGATACGTTTCGGCTGCGATCATCTCCGACAACCCCGGACCAGGCGCACTCACCCGTCCGTGGTCGAACAGCCCCGCACAGGTCGACTCCCGGGCATTCCGGCCCCCTTACCCCGCAGCGGCCCGGATCACTCACCCGCCCCGCACTTGAGCACAACACATCGCCCGCTCAATCACAGTCGAAAGCAAACCGATCAACAACCGGTCATGAATCGTGCCTTGATGCGACTACAAGCAGTAACGGAAACGACGTAACCGGTGATTTGAGCAACTGGGTGTAGTGCTGCCTGTACGAAGCGTTATTCTCCTCAGACGCACAAAGGACCCCTCACGTCGCCACGACGGGTGAACGGTCCCGCACTGCACGTGATGGAAGCTCTGCCTCTGGGAGTCCCGTGTACCCACACGTCGGGGTTGACACCTCGGGCCTGGCTACGCTGCGCGCAACGGTCCTCGACCACTTGCGCGGCTTCGTCCCCACCGCGTACGCCGGCCCTGTCCCCGCCTTCGCCTTCGCCGCACCGGCACCCGTCGGCCCTTGCTACGCCCTGGCCGAGGGCGGCGCAGCCGTGAGCAGACGGGGCGCCCGCTCCGGTTCCGGAACCTCGACCACCACCCGCCGCCCCACCGCGGACAGCGACAGCGCCCGCATGATGGACCTCGTCGAGCGCGCCCAGGCGGGCGAGGCCGAGGCCTTCGGGCGCCTGTACGACCAGTACAGCGACACGGTCTACCGCTACATCTACTACCGCGTCGGCGGAAAGGCCACGGCGGAGGACCTCACCAGCGAGACCTTCCTGCGCGCCCTGCGCCGGATCTCCACCTTCACCTGGCAGGGCCGCGACTTCGGCGCCTGGCTCGTCACCATCGCGCGGAACCTGGTCGCCGACCACTTCAAGTCCAGCCGCTTCCGCCTGGAAGTCACCACCGGCGAGATGCTCGACGCCAACGAGGTCGAGCGCAGCCCGGAGGACTCCGTCCTGGAGTCCCTCTCCAACGCCGCACTCCTCGACGCGGTCCGCCGCCTCAACCCCCAGCAGCAGGAGTGCGTGACCCTCCGCTTCCTCCAGGGCCTCTCGGTCGCCGAGACCGCCCGGGTCATGGGCAAGAACGAGGGCGCGATCAAGACCCTCCAGTACCGGGCCGTCCGCACCCTGGCCCGTCTCCTCCCGGACGACGCCCGCTGACCGCTCCGCGCCCCCCACACACGCCCTCCCGCCCCGCTCCGCGCCCCCATGCCCCCCGCTCCCCCCACATTCCCCGACCCCAGCCCAACTCACAGTCGGTGACGCCTCGATGACGCACTGGTCCGATCATCTTTCGCGCGTAACCCAAGTGCCGCGCCGCTCGTTGTGCGGGATGCAGGCTCCTGTGGTCACGCCATGCCCACAGCCACTCACTCTTTCGTGTGGATGTGCTCAAGGCGTGCAACCTTCCGGACACCCTGGGAGTCGACCGTCATGACGAGAGGAGGTGCCGCCAGTGATCGCGAACGTATCGGCACACCGGCGGGCGAACGCCTTCGCCCAGGCCCTGGAGGACCGGGCGTCCGAGGACGCGGCGGCCGAACAGCCCGAGGCCCCGGCGGAACCGGCCGAACCCGCCGAGCAGGGGCGGCTGTTGGCCCTGGCGAACGGCCTCGGCGAGTTGCCGAAGCCACAGCTCGACCCCGAGGTCAAGGTGGTGCAGCGAGCCCAGCTCGTCGCCGCCATGGAAGCGATGCTCATGGAGGGAGCGCCGCCGGGGCCCTACGGTGCCGGAGCAGCGGAGCTCCGCGGGCAAGGGAGCCCACCGGGCGTCCCCTGCGGAAACTGCGCCCCGGTCCCGCTGGACCAAGGGCCTCGCCGCCGGCGGCCTCACGGTCGGCGTCGCGGCGGGCGCCTTCGGCGGCGTGGCCGCGGCCAGCTCCGACGCCCTCCCGGTGACTCGCTCTACGGACTCAAGCGGGGTATGGAGGACATCAAACTGGGCATGGCGGACGACGACGCGGACCGCGGCGGCATCTACCTCGACCAGGCCTCCACCCGGCTCAGCGAGGCCCGCCGCCTCATGGAGCGCGGCCGCGCCGGGGAGCTCGACCACGAGTCCCTCGCCGAGATCCGCCGCGTCCTGGGCGGGATGAAGCACGACGCCTCCGAGGGCCGCCGGCTGCTCCGCGAGGCGTACGACCGGGACGGCGAGATCGCGCCCATGGCCCGGCTCAACTCCTTCGCCCAGGCCCACCGGGACACCTGGAACGGCCTCCGCGACCGGCTCCCCGTCCAGCTCGCGGACGTCGGCAGCGAGGTGACGGACGTCTTCGACGCCATAGACGAAGACGTCGAGCCGCTCCAGTCGGTGCTTCCCCGCACCCCCGAGCGGGGCGTGATCGGCTCCGAGGGCCCGCGCAGCAGGCCCGGCACCCCGCAGGGCACCCAGGGCGCGGACACCCAGCACCCGCCGGCCGCCACCAGGCCTCCCCTCGGGCAGCCACCCCGCCTCGCCGCGCCCCTCCGGGCCCAGCACCGGAGCGAGCCCGAGCACGGCCGGCGGCACCTCCTCGCCCGAGGAGGACGGCCTCCTCGGCGGCAACACCGGCGGCCTCCTCAAGCCCTCCCCACGGGCATGCCGACCGCCCCCGCCGAGGGCCAGTCGACCCCGGAGATGCCGGACGTCACCCTTCCGCCACTCCTGCCGGGCCTGCTTCCAGGCCTCGGCATCGACAGCGAGGACGCTCGCTAGCAGAGGAAGGGCGCCCCACGGACGGGGCGCCCCTTCCTCATACGTCCTCGCACGAGGAATCAGAAGAACACCGACCGCCGCTGCACCAGCAACTTGTACAGCGTGTGCTGGATCTGCTCGCGCACCTGGTCCGTCAGGTTGAACATCAGCATCGGGTCCTCCGCCGCCTCCGGCGCGTACGAGTCCGTCGGGATCGGCTCGCCGAACTGGATCGTCCACTTCGTCGGCAGCGGCAGCACCCCGAGCGGCCCCAGCCAGGGGAAGGTCGGGGTGAGCGGGAAGTACGGGAAGCCGAGCACCCGCGCCAGCGTCCTGGCGTTCCCGAGCATCGGGTATATCTCCTCCGCGCCCACGATCGAGCAGGGCACGATCGGCACCCCGGCCCGCAGCGCCGTCGAGACGAAACCGCCCCGCCCGAACCGCTGGAGCTTGTACCGCTCCCCGAAGGGCTTCCCGATGCCCTTGAAGCCCTCCGGCATCACCCCGACGATCTCGCCGGCGCGCAGCAGCCGTTCCGCGTCCTCCGCGCAGGCCAGCGTGTGCCCCGCCTTGCGGGCCAGCTCGTTGACGACGGGCAGGACGAAGACCAGGTCGGCGGCGAGCAGCCGCAGGTGCCGCCCGGCCGGATGGTTGTCGTGGACGGCGACCTGCATCATCAGCCCGTCCAGCGGCACGGTCCCGGAGTGGTTGGCGACGATCAGCGCCCCGCCCTCGGCCGGGATGTTCTCGACGCCCTTCACCTCCACCCGGAAGTACTTCTCGTACAGCGGGCGCAGCAGCGACATCAGGACCTGGTCGGTGAGCTCCTCGTCGTAGCCGAACTCGTCGACCTCGTAGTCGCCGGTGATCCGCCGCCGCAGGAACGCGAGCCCGCCCGCGAGCCGCCGCTCCCAGCCGCTCCCGCCGGCGGGCGCCTCAGGCTCCCGGGGCGCGGGGCCGGGCTCCGGGGCTCCTCGGCCCCGGCAGGGCCTGCATGGCCGCCGCCTCGCCGTCGGCCCTGGCGGGCCGCCTGCGGGCCCGTGAGCGGTCGTCGTCGAACGGAATGACCTTGGCGTCCGCCATCGCAGTCGGGTCTCCTCAGGCGCCGTGGTGAAGGGGAAGCGTCAGGGGTGCCGAGGCGACCGGCGAGCCGGTCCACCGCCCCGGCGAGCAGCTCGGGCGGCAGCAGTCCCGGCCCGCGCCCCGGGCGAAGTCCGCGAGCGCCTCCGCCGTGGAGTAGCGCGGCGAGAAGCCGAAGACCTCACGCGTCTGGACGGTCGAGACGACCCGGCCGTGCGTGAGCAGCCGGATCTGCTCGGGCGCGAAGTCGGTGATCCCGACCGTGCGCAGCGCGGTGCCCACCCAGGTGACGGCGGGCAGCAGCACCGGGACCGTCGGCCGCCCGAGCCGCCGCGCGCACTGGGAGAGCAGCAGCACCCCGTCCCCGGCGACGTTGAACGTGCCGCTGTTCTGGGTCGCCCTGCGGGGCTCGTGGGCCGCCAGGCGCAGCACGTCGATCACGTCGTCCTCGTGGACGAACTGAAGCCGCGGGTCGTAGCCGAGGACGGTCGGCAGCACGGGCAGCGCCAGGTACTCGGCGAGCGGGGAGTCGATCCGGGGGCCGAGGATGTTCGCGAACCGCAGGACGCACACCGCCACGTCCGGGCGGCGCCGGGCGAAGCCCCGGACGTATCCCTCGACCTCGACGGCGTCCTTCGCGAAGCCGCCGCTCGGCAGGGACTTCGCGGGCGTCGTCTCGGTGAAGACGGCCGGGTCGCGGGGCGCGGAGCCGTAGACGCTCGTACTGGACTTGATCACCAGGCGCGCGATCCGCGGCGACTTCTGGCAGGCGCCGAGGAGCTGCATGGTGCCGATGACGTTGGTCTCCTTGACCGACGTCCGGCCGCCGCCGCCGAGCGCCGTGCCGGTGACGTCCAGGTGGACGACCGTGTCGACGTCGTGTTCGGCGAGGACCTTGGCGATCTCCGGCCGGCGGATGTCCGCCCGGACGAACTCGGCGGCGCCGAGCCGGTGCGCGGGGGCGACCGCGTCCACGGCGATCACCCGCTCCACCTCCGGGTCCCGCTGGATCCGCCGCACGAAGCGGCCGCCCAGATGCCGGGCGGCACCGGTGACGAGCACGACCTTGCCCACAGCAGCGCCTTCCGTCCGTCACTCCCGTTGGTCGACACCGTAGCGCCTCGACATTTCCACGGGTTAAAGGCAGCGGCACAAAGGCGTGGCCCTCCACCGCGAACGGTGAAGGGCCACGCCTGACGCACTGAACGCTGCGAAGCAGCTGTCGCCTTACTTCTTGTTGCGACGCTGAACGCGCGTGCGCTTGAGCAGCTTGCGGTGCTTCTTCTTCGCCATCCGCTTGCGCCGCTTCTTGATAACAGAGCCCACGACTACCCTCGCTCACTTCTCGGAACATCCCCGCCTCCCGGCGGGGATCGGTGCGGGGCGTCTGGGCCCACACGACCTACGTCGGCCTAGCCTACCGGCATGAGGGCCGACGTCGTAATCCGAGGGCCGCACGGAGCTTCCCCTGCGTTCAGGCCGCGCGCTCGCTACGCGGTCCCCACCCCCACGAAGGACTCCCGCAGGTACTCGTGAACCGCCTGCTCCGGCACCCGGAAGGACCTGCCCACCCGGATCGCCGGCAGATGACCGCTGTGCACCAAGCGGTACACGGTCATCTTCGACACGCGCATCACCGAGGCGACTTCCGCCACGGTCAGAAACTTGACCTCGTTGAGAGGTCGCTCGCCAGCAGCCATGACCCACCACCTGTACCTTCCGCCGCGACGCCCACCGGCTTCCCCTCCGGTGACTCTTCGTCGTCGAGCGCTCACTCTCCAGACTAGGGGCGTGTGGTACGAGTGGGGAAGAGGAGCTCCCACCGGCCGTTTACCGTGACAGACACGCTCGATTGAGTACATAGCGCGTCAGCGGGAGGTACGAGGCGGAGCGGACGCCGTCGTCAAGCGGAACGGCCACCGACACCTGCCCCTCCGCCTCGCCGACGAACAGCGCGGGATCGTCCGTGTCGGCCAGACCGATGGCCTCGATACCCAGCTGACCTGCCCCGCAGACCCATCCGTGGTCCCCACCACGAGCTCCGGCAGCGGCCCGCCGCCCTCGGCCGCGCTCTCCAGAACGGCCCTGACCGGTAGCGGCGAATGGGAGTGCGCCCCCGGTACGCGCCCGTCCCCGGGCGGGCCCGGCTCCCGTACCAACGCGACCCCCCGTACGTAGTCGAGGAGGTACGTACGTAGACCGAACCGGGTCGTTATGTCGACACATCGCCCCTGCGCCGGGGTGAGAACAAGACATCCCGCCGCCGACAAGGCGTCTGCGAGAGCGACGTAGAAACCGAGCAGACGGTGCGGATGACCCGTCCCGAGGAGCACCGGCACCCGCCGCGCGGCCGCCGCGCCGAGCCGCTCCGCGAAGGCGTCGAGGCCCCGCACCGTACGCTCCGGATCGATGACGTCCGGCCCCGACCGGTGCGCCGGATCCCCCGACACCCCGCACTTGTCGGCCATCAACCGCAACAGACCCGCCTCGTCCCACCCCCACGAGGGATCGAGCCCCAGCAGCACCCGCGGATCACGCGCGGCGAACAGCCGATAGCTCCGCAGGTTCTCCTCCCGCGAGGTCGCCACCGTGCCCGCCAACCCCGCCGCCAACAGATGCGCCCGCAGCGCCCCGGTAGTCCACACCCGTCCGATGCTGCCGGAACACCACCGTCCGGGGATCCAAACCTCCCGGACACCCCACCGTCGGCGTAACAACCGGGAAAACGTTCCCGCTCCCTCAGGCCAGCAGCCCCCGCAGCGGGAAGGCCGCCTTCCGCGTCGCGAGCACCGCCTGGTCGAGCCGGTCCGCCGGGTCGTACCCCTCGTCCCAGCCCCGGAAGCCCACCGGCCACCGCCCGTCCGTCATCCGCATCGGCCCCGGCTGCCGGGTCCGCGCGTACGCCTCGTCCCGCCAGGACGACGGGATCACCGACTCCGGATCGACCGGGGCGTGCGCCGCGATCCCCACCAGGTGCGTCCACGACCGCGGACGACGTCCACCACCGCGTACCCGCCGCCGCCGAGCGCCAGCCACCGCCCCCGGCGTGCGCGTGCGCCAGCTCGTGGCAGGCCTCCTGCACCGCCCGCTGCGCGTCCAGCGACACCGCCAGGTGCGCCAGCGGATCCTCGAAGTGCGTGTCCGCCCCGTGCTGCGTCACCAGGACCTGCGGCCGGAAGTCCGCGAGCAGCTCCGGCACGACCGCGTGGAAGGCCCGCAGCCACCCCGCGTCCCCGTCCCCGCCGGCAGCGCCACGTTCACGGCCCCGCCTCGCCGGCGCCCGCCGCACCCGTCTCCTCCGGCCAGCCCGTCTGCGGGAACAGCGTCCGCGGATGCTCGTGCAGCGAGACCGTCAGAACCCGCGGGTCCTCCCAGAAAGCCGCCTGCACCCCGTCTCCGTGGTGCACGTCCACATCCACGTACGCGACCCGCTCCGCCCCCAGTTCGAGCAGCCGGGCGATGGCGAGCGAGGCGTCGTTGTAGACGCAGAACCCGGAGGCCGCCCCCGGCATCGCGTGGTGGAGCCCGCCCGAGAAGTTCACCGCGTGCGCGGCCTCACCCCGCCAGATCGCCTCCGCCGCGCCCACCGACTGCCCGGCGATCAGCGCCGACACCTCGTGCATCCCGGCGAACGCCGGATCGTCGACCGTGCCGAGCCCGTACGCCTGATCGGCGTGGCGCGGGTCCGCCGAGGCCGCCCGCACCGCCGCCACGTAGTCCTCGCGGTGCACGAGCCGCAGCGTCGAGTCCCCTGCCGCTTCGCCGCCACCACGTCCACCGCCCGGTCGAGCCCGTAGGCCCGGACCAGCGACATCGTCAGCGCGAGCCGTACGGGATCCATCGGATGCTCGGCCCCGAAGTCGTACCGCGTGACGGCTTCATCCCACATCAACAGTGCGCGGCTGCTCATGCCCGTCACCGTATCGGGCCTTTCGCGTACCGAACGACGTGGCATACACCACCGTGACGAGCACCAGCACCATCGGCACCACCATGGCCCCCCGATAGCTCCACGCGTCGCCCAGCGCCCCCACCAGAGGGGACCCCACGAGGAAGCCCACGTAGTTGAAGACGTTGAGCCGCGCGACCGCCGCGTCGCTCGCCCCGGGAACAGCCGCCCCGCCGCCGCGAAGGTCTGCGGCACGATCACGCTCAGCCCGAGCCCCAGCACCGTGAACCCGGCGATCCCCGCCCAGGCCCCGGGCGCCACCGCGACCGCCGCGAACCCGAGCCCCGCGACCACCGCCCCCGCGCGCACCACCACGACGGCCCCGAACTTCCGCACCCCGAAGTCCCCGACGGCCCGCCCGAGCAGCGTCGTCATCATGTACGCGTTGTACGGCACGGTCGCCAGCTCCTCCGAGCTGCCCAGCACGTCCTGGAGGTACTTGGCGCTCCAGTTGGAGACCGTCGAGTCCCCGATGTACGCGAAGGTCATCACCAGGCAGAGCGGCAGCAGCACCTTGAAGACGACACCGCTCCCCTGCCCCTCCCCCGTCTCGCCCGTCCCGGAGCCCCCACCGGCCACGTACCACCGGCTGCCGACCAGCACGACGGGCAGCGCCACCGCCACCATCGGCAGGTACGACGCGAACAGCGACAGGTGCCAGTGCGCCCCCACCCAGGCCAGCGAGGCCCCCGCGATCCCGCCGAGGCTGTACGAGGCGTGGAAACCGAGCATGATGCTCCGCCCGTACGCCTGCTGGAGGCTCACCCCCAACATGTTCATGGAGGCGTCCAGGGCCCCCACGATCAGCCCGAAGAGCCCCAGCGCGACCGCGGCCTGCCAGAGCCCCGACCCCAGCCCCACGGCGAGCAGGGCCAGCAGCAGGAAGGGCTGCGCCCACCGCAGCACCACCGCCGGCCCGACCCTGGCGACGACCTTCTCGGTCACCACGCTCGCCACACCCGCCAGGACCGGGACCGCCGCCAGGAAGGCCGGCAGCAGCCCGTCCGAAATCCCGTACTGGTCCTGAATGGCCGGTATTCGAGTCACGAGCAGGGCGAAGGTGACCCCCTGCACGAAGAAACTGACCGCCAGAGATCCCCGCCCACGCCGCAAACGCGCATCCATCATGGCGGCACAGCGTACGGCCGGAAACTACCGCTGGGTAGATGGATCACCACCCCAAAATCGCGGGAAGCTCCTCCATCCCCCCGAAGAAGCCCTTCGCCCCCGCGAGCTTCGCCTCCGGCGTCATCGCCGTGAACCCGTACACGTCCATCCCGGCCGCCAGAGCGGCCTTCACCCCGGGCCCGCTGTCCTCGATCACCACACACCGCCCGGGAGCCACTCCCATCCGCTCCGCGGCGTACAGGAACAGGTCCGGCCACGGCTTCCCCCGGCCCACGTCCTCGGCACTGAACACGATCTCGTCCCTGAAATGGACATCCAGCCCCGTCTTCCGGTGCCCGACCCTGATCCGCTCATGACTCCCCGAGGACGCCACACAGTACGGAACCCCCGCCGCGGCCAGCCCCTCCAGCACCTTCCCGGCCCCCGGCACCGCCTCCAACTCCGCCTGGAACCCGGCGAACACCCGCGCGTGAAAGACCTCGTCGAAGTCCTCCGGCAACTTCCTCCCGCTCCGCTCCTCCACCAACTCGTGGATGCGGTGCATCGCGGACCCCATGTAGTCCCGCACCGACTCCTCGTACGTGGTGGGGTGCCCCAGCTCCGTCAGATAGCCGGCCAACAGCGTGTTGGAGATCGGCTCGCTGTCCACGAGCACGCCGTCGTTGTCGAAGATGATCAGGTCATAGCGCATGGATGCAGCCTAGAACGCAAAAATGCCTCAACCCCCGGACAGAGTCCGGGGGTTGAGGCTAAAAATTGTTCGGCGGCGTCCTACTCTCCCACAGGGTCCCCCTGCAGTACCATCGGCGCTGAAAGGCTTAGCTTCCGGGTTCGGAATGTAACCGGGCGTTTCCCTAACGCTATGACCACCGAAACTCTATGAAGTTGAACTCAACCGGCAAGGGAGTTCATTGCTTCAGAACTAACACAGTGGACGCGAGCAACTGAGGACAAGCCCTCGGCCTATTAGTACCGGTCAGCTCCACCCATTACTGGGCTTCCACATCCGGCCTATCAACCCAGTCGTCTACTGGGAGCCTTACCCTCTCAAGGAGGTGGGAATACTCATCTCGAAGCAGGCTTCCCGCTTAGATGCTTTCAGCGGTTATCCCTCCCGAACGTAGCCAACCAGCCATGCCCTTGGCAGGACAACTGGCACACCAGAGGTTCGTCCGTCCCGGTCCTCTCGTACTAGGGACAGCCCTTCTCAATATTCCTACGCGCACAGCGGATAGGGACCGAACTGTCTCACGACGTTCTAAACCCAGCTCGCGTACCGCTTTAATGGGCGAACAGCCCAACCCTTGGGACCGACTCCAGCCCCAGGATGCGACGAGCCGACATCGAGGTGCCAAACCATCCCGTCGATATGGACTCTTGGGGAAGATCAGCCTGTTATCCCCGGGGTACCTTTTATCCGTTGAGCGACGGCGCTTCCACAAGCCACCGCCGGATCACTAGTCCCGACTTTCGTCCCTGCTCGACCCGTCGGTCTCACAGTCAAGCTCCCTTGTGCACTTACACTCAACACCTGATTGCCAACCAGGCTGAGGGAACCTTTGGGCGCCTCCGTTACCCTTTGGGAGGCAACCGCCCCAGTTAAACTACCCATCAGACACTGTCCCTGATCCGGATCACGGACCGAGGTTAGACATCCAGCACGACCAGAGTGGTATTTCAACGGCGACTCCACCATGACTGGCGTCACGGTTTCACAGTCTCCCACCTATCCTACACAAGCCGAACCGAACACCAATATCAAACTGTAGTAAAGGTCCCGGGGTCTTTCCGTCCTGCTGCGCGAAACGAGCATCTTTACTCGTAGTGCAATTTCACCGGGCCTATGGTTGAGACAGTCGAGAAGTCGTTACGCCATTCGTGCAGGTCGGAACTTACCCGACAAGGAATTTCGCTACCTTAGGATGGTTATAGTTACCACCGCCGTTTACTGGCGCTTAAGTTCTCAGCTTCGCCTGGTCGAAACCAAGCTAACCGGTCCCCTTAACGTTCCAGCACCGGGCAGGCGTCAGTCCGTATACATCGCCTTACGGCTTCGCACGGACCTGTGTTTTTAGTAAACAGTCGCTTCTCGCTGGTCTCTGCGGCCACCCCCAGCTCAGAGTGCAAGACTCATCACCAGGCGTGGCCCCCCTTCTCCCGAAGTTACGGGGGCATTTTGCCGAGTTCCTTAACCATAGTTCACCCGAACGCCTCGGTATTCTCTACCTGACCACCTGAGTCGGTTTAGGGTACGGGCCGCCATGAAACTCGCTAGAGGCTTTTCTCGACAGCATAGGATCATCCACTTCACCACAATCGGCTCGGCATCAGGTCTCAGGCTATATGTGTGACGGATTTGCCTATCACACGCCCTACACCCTTACCCCGGGACAACCACCGCCCGGGCTGGACTACCTTCCTGCGTCACCCCATCGCTTACCTACTACCACCTTGGGTCGACGGCTCCACCACTTTCCTTTCCCCGAAGGGTCCGGAACGGCTTCACGGCCTTAGCATTAATGGGCTCGATATTGGGCGTTTCAAAGCGGGTACCGGAATATCAACCGGTTGTCCATCGACTACGCCTGTCGGCCTCGCCTTAGGTCCCGACTTACCCTGGGCAGATCAGCTTGACCCAGGAACCCTTAGTCAATCGGCGCACACGTTTCTCACGTGTGTATCGCTACTCATGCCTGCATTCTCACTCGTGAACCGTCCACAACTCGCTTCCGCGGCTGCTTCACCCGGCACACGACGCTCCCCTACCCATCACAGTCCCCGTTGGGGGTATGTACTGCAATGACACGACTTCGGCGGTACGCTTGAGCCCCGCTACATTGTCGGCGCGGAATCACTTGACCAGTGAGCTATTACGCACTCTTTCAAGGGTGGCTGCTTCTAAGCCAACCTCCTGGTTGTCTCTGCGACTCCACATCCTTTCCCACTTAGCGTACGCTTAGGGGCCTTAGTCGATGCTCTGGGCTGTTTCCTCTCGACCATGGAGCTTATCCCCACAGTCTCACTGCCGCGCTCTCACTTACCGGCATTCGGAGTTTGGCTAAGGTCAGTAACCCGGTAGGGCCCATCGCCTATCCAGTGCTCTACCTCCGGCAAGAAACACACGACGCTGCACCTAAATGCATTTCGGGGAGAACCAGCTATCACGGAGTTTGATTGGCCTTTCACCCCTAACCACAGGTCATCCCCCAGGTTTTCAACCCTGGTGGGTTCGGTCCTCCACGAAGTCTTACCTCCGCTTCAACCTGCCCATGGCTAGATCACTCCGCTTCGGGTCTTGAGCGTGCTACTGAAGCGCCCTGTTCGGACTCGCTTTCGCTACGGCTTCCCCACACGGGTTAACCTCGCAACACACCGCAAACTCGCAGGCTCATTCTTCAAAAGGCACGCAGTCACGAGATACAGCAAGCTGTATCCGACGCTCCCACGGCTTGTAGGCACACGGTTTCAGGTACTATTTCACTCCGCTCCCGCGGTACTTTTCACCATTCCCTCACGGTACTATCCGCTATCGGTCACCAGGGAATATTTAGGCTTAGCGGGTGGTCCCGCCAGATTCACACGGGATTTCTCGGGCCCCGTGCTACTTGGGAAATTCTCAAGCAAGCCGCTGATGTTTCGTCTACGGGGGTCTTACCCTCTACGCCGGACCTTTCGCATGTCCTTCGACTACACCAACGGTTTCTGACTCGCCTCACAGCCGGCAGACTGTGAAGAGAACTCCACAACCCGCATGCGCAACCCCTGCCGGGTATCACACGCATACGGTTTGGCCTCATCCGGTTTCGCTCGCCACTACTCCCGGAATCACGGTTGTTTTCTCTTCCTGAGGGTACTGAGATGTTTCACTTCCCCTCGTTCCCTCCACATGCCCTATGTGTTCAGGCATGGGTGACAGCCCATGACGACTGCCGGGTTTCCCCATTCGGAAACCCCCGGATCAAAGCCTGGTTGACGGCTCCCCGGGGACTATCGTGGCCTCCCACGTCCTTCATCGGTTCCTGGTGCCAAGGCATCCACCGTGCGCCCTTAAAAACTTGGCCACAGATGCTCGCGTCCACTGTGTAGTTCTCAAACAACGACCAGCCACCCATCACACACCGCTGAAACGATGCTTCACTGGGGCCGGCATCCTCGAAGATACGAGCCATACGGCCGTACCCTCAGACACCCAACAACGTGCCAGGCACGATCCCTCGGATCGTTCTCACGTTCCACGCCGAAGCAGTACTGGTGAGAGATCCTCGTGACCGTGCCAACTAATCAACGTTCCACCCATGAGCTGACCGTGCAGAACGTTTGCCTGCAATCGGTGCTGTGCTCCTTAGAAAGGAGGTGATCCAGCCGCACCTTCCGGTACGGCTACCTTGTTACGACTTCGTCCCAATCGCCAGTCCCACCTTCGACAGCTCCCTCCCACAAGGGGTTGGGCCACCGGCTTCGGGTGTTACCGACTTTCGTGACGTGACGGGCGGTGTGTACAAGGCCCGGGAACGTATTCACCGCAGCAATGCTGATCTGCGATTACTAGCAACTCCGACTTCATGGGGTCGAGTTGCAGACCCCAATCCGAACTGAGACCGGCTTTTTGAGATTCGCTCCGCCTCACGGCATCGCAGCTCTTTGTACCGGCCATTGTAGCACGTGTGCAGCCCAAGACATAAGGGGCATGATGACTTGACGTCGTCCCCACCTTCCTCCGAGTTGACCCCGGCGGTCTCCTGTGAGTCCCCATCACCCCGAAGGGCATGCTGGCAACACAGGACAAGGGTTGCGCTCGTTGCGGGACTTAACCCAACATCTCACGACACGAGCTGACGACAGCCATGCACCACCTGTATACCGACCACAAGGGGCACTATCTCTAATGCTTTCCGGTATATGTCAAGCCTTGGTAAGGTTCTTCGCGTTGCGTCGAATTAAGCCACATGCTCCGCTGCTTGTGCGGGCCCCGTCAATTCCTTTGAGTTTTAGCCTTGCGGCCGTACTCCCCAGGCGGGGAACTTAATGCGTTAGCTGCGGCACCGACGACGTGGAATGTCGCCAACACCTAGTTCCCAACGTTTACGGCGTGGACTACCAGGGTATCTAATCCTGTTCGCTCCCCACGCTTTCGCTCCTCAGCGTCAGTAATGGCCCAGAGATCCGCCTTCGCCACCGGTGTTCCTCCTGATATCTGCGCATTTCACCGCTACACCAGGAATTCCGATCTCCCCTACCACACTCTAGCCTGCCCGTATCGGATGCAGACCCGGGGTTAAGCCCCGGGCTTTCACACCGACGTGACAAGCCGCCTACGAGCTCTTTACGCCCAATAATTCCGGACAACGCTTGCGCCCTACGTATTACCGCGGCTGCTGGCACGTAGTTAGTCGGCGCTTCTTCTGCAGGTACCGTCACTTTCGCTTCTTCCCTGCTGAAAGAGGTTTACAACCCGAAGGCCGTCATCCCTCACGCGGCGTCGCTGCATCAGGCTTTCGCCCATTGTGCAATATTCCCCACTGCTGCCTCCCGTAGGAGTCTGGGCCGTGTCTCAGTCCCAGTGTGGCCGGTCGCCCTCTCAGGCCGGCTACCCGTCGTCGCCTTGGTGGGCCGTTACCCCACCAACAAGCTGATAGGCCGCGGGCTCATCCTTCACCGCCGGAGCTTTCCACCCGCCAAGATGCCTCGGCAGGTCGTATCCGGTATTAGACCCCGTTTCCAGGGCTTGTCCCAGAGTGAAGGGCAGATTGCCCACGTGTTACTCACCCGTTCGCCACTAATCCACCCCGAAGGGCTTCATCGTTCGACTTGCATGTGTTAAGCACGCCGCCAGCGTTCGTCCTGAGCCAGGATCAAACTCTCCGTGAATGTTTACCCGTGATCGGGTGACACTCGCGTTGAGCGGGACGGTCACGCCGGAATATGGCAGACCGTCCACAGCGTCCTCGCTGTAGTGTTGCCACCCCAAAGAATGGAGTGGACTTTTTCAAAGGAACCTCGACCATCCGAAGATGGACGGGGTATCAACTAATCTGGCGTTGATTTTTGGCACGCTGTTGAGTTCTCAAGGTGCGGACGCTTCCTTCGTTCCCGTTTCCGGGCCCTCCGGGCGCTTCCTTCGTTTCCGACTCTATCAGATCTTTCCGATCCGATTTCCTCGGTGCTTTCCGGTCCCCTTCGCTTTCGCTCCGGGCCCTTCCGGCGGTTCCGACTCTATCAGATCCTTTCGGCGTCTGATTCCCAGTCAGGGGGGTTTGTCTTTCCGGCTGTTGGGCCGTTCCGACTGGTGAGACTTTAGCGGATTCCCTGCCTCCGACGCTAATCGGGAGGCTGCGTCCAGACCTTCGAACGCGAATTCCTCATTTCGCAAAAACGCACGGGAAGTACGACGGCACGGCAAAGCGGCGTCAGCTTCTGTGGATCTTGCGGAATGGCTGTCCGGGGCCGACCGGGGTCGGTGCTCACGTCGGACAACTCGGAGAACACTACGGATGGGGAGGGGGCGTGTCAACCCTGCTCCGTGCGCGTTCCTCTGCTCGGGTGACGGAAGGCGTGGCGGTAGTCGCGGGGGCTGGTGCCCAGGTGGGAGGCGAAGTGCTGGCGCATCGTGACCTCGCTGCCGAAGCCGGCGCGGCGGGCGACCTCGGGGAGGGGGTGGTCGGTCTGTTCGAGGAGCTTCTGGGCTGCGGCGACGCGCTGGGTGATGAGCCAGTGGAGGGGGGTGGCGCCGGTCGTGGCCTGGAAGTGGCGGGCGAAGGAGCGGGGGGACATGCCGGCGATCGAGGCGAGGCTCGCGACGGTGTGGGGTTCGGCGAGGTGGGCCAGGGCGTGGGCGCGTACGGCGGCGAGGGCGTCGGCGTCGCGGTCGGCGCGGGGCGTGGGGTGCTCGATGAACTGGGCCTGGGTCCCCGTACGGAAGGGGCGGTGACCATCGAGCGGGCGACGGTGGCGGCGGCTTCGGCGCCGTGGGCGGTGCGGACGAGGTGGAGGCAGAGGTCGATGCCGGCGGCGGTGCCGGCGGAGGTCCAGATGCCGGTGTCCTCGACGAAGAGGGCGTCGGGTTCGACCTGGACGGCCGGGTGGAGGGCGGCCAGGGTGCTCGCGAGGTGCCAGTGGGTGACGGCGCGGCGGCCGTCGAGGAGGCCGGCGCGGGCGAGGACGAAGGCGCCCGCGCAGAGGGAGGCGACGGGGACGCCGGCGGTGTGGGCGCGGCGGAGGGCGTCGAGGACGGGGGCGGGGAGGTCGGCGTAGGGGTCCTCGATGCCGGGGACGACGACGAGGTCGGTGGGGGTGAGGTCGTCGAGCCAGCCGAGGGGGCGGTCGGGGGTGAGGGTGAGGCCGCCGCGCAGGGGGATGGGGGTGCCGGGGTCGGCGGCGGTGCGGCGGAGTTCGAAGGGCGGGACGCCGCGGAGGGTGCGGTCGCTGTCCCAGACCTCGGTGATGACGGAGACGTCGAAGGCGCGGACGCCGGGGAAGGCGACGAGCGCGATGCGCTGGGGCGGGGTGCGGGTGTAGGGGGCACGTTGGCAGTAAAGCATCGATCGCTGTCATTCGTACCCCTGGGAGGTGGGGTCCGGCGGCGGGAGGATCGTGGTCATGGAGATCAACGAGAACGCGGCGCTGGTGGTCATCGACGTGCAGAAGGGCTTCGAGCAGGAGTTCTGGGGGCGGCGGAACAATCCGGAGGCCGAGGCGAACATCGCGGCTCTGATCGATGCCTGGCAGGAGACGGGGCGGCCGGTCGTCTTCGTGCGGCACGACTCGCCGCGGGCGGGGTCGCCGCTGGAGCCGGGGACGGAGGGCAACGAGTTCAAGGACTTCGTCGAGGAGCGGCGGGGGAAGGGGTCCGGGCCCGAGCTGTTCGTGACGAAGTCCGTGAACTCCGCCTTCTACGGGGAGCCGGACCTGGACGCCTGGCTGAAGGGGGCCGGGGTCGAGCAGTTCGTGGTCGTGGGGATCCAGACGAACATGTGCAACGAGACGACCGCGCGGATGGGCGGGAACCTCGGGTACGACGTGCTGTTCGCGCTGGACGCGATGCACACCTTCGACCTGGCGGGGCCGTTCGGCTGGACGCAGACGGCGGAGGAGCTGACCCGGGCGACGGCGGTGTCGCTGCACGGCGGGCGGTTCGCCCGGGTCGTGTCCACGGAGGACGTGCTGAAGGGTGCGGCCCCGGCCGTCTAGGTCAGCTGTTGCCGGAGGCCAGTTCGCGGCTGCGGTCGCGGGCCGCTTCGAGGGCGGCGATCAGGGCGGCCCGTACGCCGTGGTTCTCCAGCTCGCGGATGGCGCTGATGGTGGTGCCGGCCGGGGAGGTGACGGCCTCGCGGAGCTTGACCGGGTGCTCGCCGCTGTCGCGGAGCATCACGGCGGCGCCGATGGCGGCCTGGACGATGAGGTCGTGGGCCTGGGCGCGGGGCAGGCCGAGGAGGATGCCGGCGTCGGTCATGGCCTCGACGAGGAAGTAGAAGTACGCGGGGCCCGAGCCGGAGAGGGCGGTGGCGGCGTCCTGCTGGGACTCGGGGACGCGGAGGGTCTTGCCGACGCCGCCGAAGATCTCCTCGGTGTGGGCGAGGTGGTCGGGGGTGGCGTGGCTGCCGGCGGAGATGACGGACATGCCCTCGTCGACGAGGACGGGGGTGTTCGGCATGACGCGGACGACGGGGGTGCCGGCGGTGAGGCGGTCCTCGATGAAGGACGTGGGGATGCCGGCCGCCGCGCTGATGACCAGGCGGTCGGCGGTGAGGTGCGGGCCGAGTTCGTCGAGGAGGCGGCCCATGTCCTGCGGCTTGACGGCCAGGATGAGGGTGTCGGCGCGCTTGGCGGCCTCGGCGTTGGTGACGGTCTCGACGCCGTAGCGGGTGCGGAGCTCCTCGGCGCGTTCGGCGCGGCGGGCGGTGACGAGGAGGTTCGCGGGGCGCCAGCCGGCGCGGATCATGCCGCTGAGGAGCGCTTCACCGATCTTGCCGGTGCCGAGGACTGCGACGGTCTGGGTCATGGGTCTTTCACCTCGCCGGAAGGGGGCTCCACGTGCAGGGACATCCTTGCACCGGTGGGGGCCGGGGTGCGTGGGGTGTCCGAGGGGCGGTCAGCAGGGCGGGGCGTCAGTAGGGCGGGGCGGTCAGGCGGTGCGGCGGCGGAGGGTGGCCGCGCCGAGGCCGAGGACCAGGACGGCGCAGCCGGCGACGACGAGGGCGTCGCGGACGAAGGCGGTGGTCATGTCGGGGTGGCGGAGGACCTCGTTCATGCCGTCGACGGCGTACGACATCGGCAGGACGTTCGAGATCGCTTCGAGGGCGGGGGCCATGCGGTCGCGCGGGGTGAACAGGCCGCAGAGCAGGAGCTGCGGGAAGATCACGGCCGGCATGAACTGGACGGCCTGGAACTCGGACGCGGCGAACGCGGAGACGAAGAGGCCGAGGGCGGTGCCGAGGAGGGCGTCGAGGAGGGCCACCAGGAGGAGGAGCCAGGGGGAGCCGATGACGTCGAGGCCGAGGAACCGGACGGCGAGGACGGTGGCCAGGACGGACTGGAGGACGGCGACGAGTCCGAAGGCGAGGGCGTAGCCGGCGATGAGGTCGGCCTTGCCGAGGGGCATGGCGAGGAGGCGTTCCAGGGTGCCGGAGGTGCGTTCCCTGAGGGTGGCGATGGAGGTCACCAGGAACATCGTGATGAGCGGGAAGATGCCGAGGAGCGAGGCGCCGATGTCGTCGAAGGTGGCCGGGCTTCCGTCGAAGACGTAGCGGAGCAGGAAGAGCATCAGGCAGGGGACGAGGAGCATCAGGGCGATCGAGCGCGGGTCGTGGCGCAGCTGGCGCAGGACGCGGGCGGTGGTGGCGAGGGTGCGGTTCGCGTTCATGCGCGCTCCTCCTGGTCGGCGGCTCGGGCCGCGGCTTGGGTCGCGCGGGTGTTCGCCGCGTCCACGAGGTGGAGGAAGGCCTCTTCGACGGTGGCGGTGTCGTTGCGGTGGCGGAGGGCCTCGGGGTGTCCTCGGCGAGGATCTCGCCCTCGCGCATGAGGAGGAGCCGGTGGCAGCGCTCGGCCTCGTCCATCACGTGGGAGGAGACGAGGAGGGTGGTGCCCCGGTCGGCGGCGATGCGGTGGAAGAGGTTCCACAGGTCGCGGCGGAGGACGGGGTCGAGGCCGACGGTGGGTTCGTCGAGGACGAGGAGTTCCGGGGTGCCGAGGAGGGCGACGGCGAGGGAGACCCGGCTGCGCTGGCCGCCGGAGAGCCGGCCGGCGAGGGAGCCGGCGTGGTCGGCGAGGTCGACGTCCTCGACGGCCCGGTCGACGGCGGCCCGGCGGTCGTGGCGGTGGGCGCGGCCGGGGAGCAGGACGGCGGCGAAGTAGTCGAGGTTCTGGCGGACGGTGAGGTCGTCGTAGACGGACGGGTGCTGGGTGACGTAGCCGATGCGGGCGCGGAGGGCGGGGTCGCCGGCGGGGCGGCCGAGGACCTGGAGGGTGCCGGTGACCTTCGCCTGGGTGCCGACGATCGCGCGCATGAGGGTGGTCTTGCCGCAGCCCGAGGGGCCGAGGAGTCCGGTGATGCGGCCTGTGGGGAGGGTGAAGTCCAGGTCGCGGAGGACCGTGCGGTCGCCCCGGACCGCGGTGAGGCGGTGGGCGGTGATGGCCGGCGTGTTCGTGGCCTCGCCCGCCGGGTTATTCATCATGCGATGAATAATGGGCCTGGGGGTACCGGGCGTCAAGGATCCGGACGGGGCGGGGTGGGGTGAGGCGGGGCGTGGGGCGTGGGGCGTGAGGCGGGGAGTGGGGCGCGTGCCGGCCGGTGGGCCTACTTGCGCTTGCGCTTCTTGGTGGCGCGGCGCTTCTCGTACCGGGCGACGGCCGTCTCGTACTCCGCCCGGTGGAGCCCCTCGCCGGGAGCCTCCACGAAGCAGCGGACCGCGTAGGCCAGGAGGGAGCCGATGAAACCGATCGCCTTCAGGCTGCGGAGCGACTCCTCGCGGGCCGGGTCGGCCGGGCGGCGGACGAAGCCCTCCCAGGTCTTGGCGAAGGCGATGGCGCTGCAGACGCCGACCATGACGACGACCAGCGTGTTCACGAGGCCGCCGACATCGGCGATCTGCAGGCCCTCATAGGCGAAGCGCAACACGAAGCAGGCCCCGACGACCGCGGCGAGCGCACCGGCGGCCAGGCCGAGCCGGCGCAGCGCGTAGTTGCCGCTGTGGTCGACCCAGGTCGTGCCGAAGAAGCGGATCTCCTCCGGCCGGGGGCCGGAGGAGTCGCCGGTCTTGCTGGGGGTCTGCTCTTCGTCGGTCACGGGGTCGATTATCCCCGGAGCCGCGGAGGGAGCTCAGGAAGCGCAGCGGCGGGCTACGTAGCCGTCGCTGCCCGTGTGCACGTAGGCGTCCGAGACGAACTCGTCGCTCGCGATGTTGTCCCAGAGATTCGTCGTGCCGTACGGACCGGTGACGGTCTCGCCCTCGATCTGGCAGTAGATCGGCACGCTCACGCCGGCCAGCAGCGTCCGCACGATCCCGTACTTCGTACCCGGGCCGGAGCGCACGTTCACACGGTAGCCGGGTGCGATCGGATAACGCTCTACGCCGAGCGCAGCCGTCGGAGCCGTGCGGTACGCCGCGATCTCGGCCGCCGAGGAGCCGCCTGCGCTGACGAGCACCAGGCCCAGGGCGGCGGCCGCGCCGCCGACGGTGGTGAGCGTTCTTCTGCGAAGCATCGTCTTCCTCATCCCCCGTCAGCCGCAGCGGGGAGCTACGTAGCCGTCGCTGCCGGTCTTCACGTACGCGTCCGAGACGAACTCGTCGCTCGCGATGTTGTCCCAGAGGTTCGTGGTGCCGTACGGGCCGGAGATCGACTCGCCCGGCTTCTGGCAGTAGACCGGCACGCTCGCGCCCAGCGGGAGCGTGCGCACAATCTCGTACTTCGTGCCCGGACCGGAGCGCACGTTCACACGGCAGTTGGGTGCTATCGGGTAACGCGCTACGCCCATGGTGACCACCTCATCCAGTCCCGCCGCTGCGCTCGTCTCTTCGACAGCCATGACGGCCTCCCCCGTTGGGAGCGAGATCGCTCCGCTGGAATTCACTCTCTGCGACGCGCAGGCTAGCAAGCCGCTCCGACATCCGGTGCCCCATGGACTAGGCTCCGTCCGTCGCGCACGCGCGCGCGAACTCAACGGGGAATCACACGGGGGTGGGCGATGCCGCCGTTGCGCAATGCCGGTTCCGACCGGGAAGCAGAAGGACCTGATTACGCGGGCGAGTACCGCCTTCAGGCCTGTCTCGGCGCGGGCGGCATGGGAGTGGTCCATCTGGCCACCTCCCCCTCCGGGCTGCGGCTCGCCGTCAAGGTCGTGCACGGGCAGTACGCGGAGGACCCGGAGTTCAGGGCCCGGTTCCGCCAGGAGGTCGCGGCCGCGCGCCGGGTGAGCGGCGCCTTCACCGCGCCCGTCGTGGACGCCGACCCCGACGCCGTACGCCCCTGGATGGCGACGCTGTACGTCCCCGGCCCCACCCTCTCCGACCAGGTGAAGCGGAACGGTCCCCTCTCCCCCGCCGAGCTGCGCCGGCTGACGGCGGGGCTCGCGGAGGCCCTGCGCGACATCCACCGGGCCGGTGTCGTCCACCGGGACCTCAAGCCGAGCAACGTCCTGCTCACCGACACCGGACCGAAGGTCATCGACTTCGGCATCTCCCGGCCGGTGGACAGCGATCTGCACACGGAGACGGGGAAGTTGATCGGGTCGCCGCCCTTCATGGCGCCCGAGCAGTTCCAGCGTCCCCGCGAGGTCGGCCCGGCGGCGGACGTCTTCGCCCTCGGCTCCGTCCTCGTGCACGCCGCGACCGGACACGGCCCGTTCGACTCCGAGAGCCCCTACATCGTCGCGTACCAGGTCGTGCACGACGAGCCCGATCTGACGGGCGTCCCGGCCGACCTCGCCCCGCTCGTCGCGCGCTGCCTCGCCAAGGAACCGGCGGAACGCCCGACCCCGGGCGAGATCATGACCGCGCTGCTGCCGCCCTCGTACGAGGCGGCGGCCTTCATACCGGCTCAGCGACGGTCCTCCCCTCTTCCCGCCTCCGAGCCCCGGTCTCCCGCCTCCTGGGACGCGGACACTCCCGTACGGGTACCGGTCGACCCGCCCCCGCGCCGGCGGTTCCCCGCCGTCCCGTCACGGCCACCGCGCTCCTCGTCCTCGCCGGGCTCGGCACCTTCGCGGCCGTCGCCTTCGGCGGCGGGGCAGTCCCGCGAAGGACACCCCAAAGCCCCGGTCGCCGAGGCGTTCACCGGGTGGCAGACCCCGCTGCAGAAGGACGGCGACCCCGTCGCCCCCGCCTGCGGGTACGCCGCCGACGCGCTCTTCTGCTCGGGCCGGGGCATCGGCATCGCGCGGATCGCCCCCGCGACCGGCCATGTGGTCTGGTCGCGGCCGGCAGCTCTCGACGACGAGCCCTCGGCTCCCACGCTCCTGTCCGGAAGCCTGCTCGGCGTCGCCTCCGCCGACCATCGCCTGCGTGTGTACGGAGCCGACGGCACCCCCGGCTGGGTCACGGACGCGGCCGAACGCCACGCCGGAGTACGGCCCGCGGGCGACACGGTGCTGTTCACCGGCGGTGCGGGCGCGGTGAAGGCCGTCGACAGCGCGACGGGGAAGATCCGCTGGAGTCACGGGCTGCGCCATCACTCGACGCCGCGCTTCGGGCAGTACTCCCCGGAGTCCGGTCTCCTGCCGGTCTTCGAGAACTCGGCCAGCGGGACCCAGACCCTCGTCAGCGCTCTCCGGCCGAAGAGCGGCGAGATCGCCTGGCAGAAGCGACTGGACGGCGATCTCGTCCCCGTGGGCACAGGAGCGGACGGGGTGCTGGTGCTGCGGTCCGTGAACCTCGACTCGCGCACCGACGCCGTCGTCCTCTACGACCCCGCCAAGGGAACCGCTCGCCGGATCCCCCTGCCCTCGCTGATGGACGAGCCCAAGCTCGCCGTGCGGGGCGCGACCGTCTATCTGGTGACTCCGACGGGCCGGCTGACCGCCCTGGACACCGCCGCTCCCGGCGGCCACGTCCTCTGGGAGCTGGAGACGTCCGCCAGCACCCTGTCCGTCCCCGTCGTCGGCCCCGGCCCCCGGCTCTACCTCTCCGCCTCCGACGGGCGGCTGCTCGCCGTCGACACCGCGCGCGGGGCGCTGCTCGGGCAGACGGGGCCGCGGCTGCGGGACGGGAGGCTCGGGTATGCGACGAGTGTTCCGGCGCCGGTCGTCGCGGGGGAGCGGGTGTTCGGGACGGCGCCGGACGGGTCCGTGTTCGCGGTGGACGCGGGGGATCCGGGGGCGTGGTGAGCTTCGGACAGGGGGAATGAGTGAGGGGAGCGAGCCGGAAAAGGCTCGCTCCCCTCACGCGTGACGCGTACGTGTCCTGCCAGGCTCAGCCCAGCTTCGTCACGTCCCGGACCGCGCCCTTGTCGGCGCTCGTCGCCATGGCGGCGTAGGCGCGGAGGGCGGCCGAGACCTTGCGCTGGCGGTTCTTCGGGGCGTAGACGCCGTTGAGGGCTTCGCGGCGGGCGGCGAGGGTGGCGTCGTCGACGAGGAGTTCGATGGAGCGGTGGGGGATGTCGATGCGGATGCGGTCGCCGTCCTCGACGAGGGCGATGGTGCCGCCGGAGGCGGCCTCCGGGGAGGCGTGGCCGATGGAGAGGCCGGAGGTGCCGCCGGAGAAGCGGCCGTCGGTGACGAGGGCGCAGGCCTTGCCCAGGCCGCGGCCCTTCAGGTACGAGGTGGGGTAGAGCATCTCCTGCATGCCGGGGCCGCCCTTGGGGCCCTCGTAGCGGATGACGACGACGTCGCCCTCCTTGACCTGCTTGAGGAGGATCTTCTCGACGGCCTCGTCCTGCGACTCGCAGACGACGGCCGGGCCCTCGAAGGTCCAGATGGACTCGTCGACGCCGGCGGTCTTCACGACGCAGCCGTCGACGGCGAGGTTGCCGTGGAGGACGGCGAGGCCGCCGTCCTTCGAGTACGCGTGGGCGGCGTCGCGGATGCAGCCGCCGGCCGCGTCCACGTCGAGGGCCTCCCAGCGCTCGGACTGGGAGAAGGCGGTCGCGGAGCGGACGCAGCCGGGGCCCGCGTGGAACAGCTCGACGGCCTCGTCGGAGGCGGCGCCGCCGCGGACGTCCCAGGCGTCCAGCCACTCCTTGATGGAGCGCGAGTGGACGGAGTGGACGTCCTCGTTCAGCAGGCCCGCGCGATAGAGCTCGCCGAGGATGGCGGGGATGCCGCCGGCCCGGTGCACGTCCTCCATGTAGTACGTGCGGTCCTTGGCGACGTTCGGGGCGACCTTCGCCAGGCAGGGCACCCGGCGGGAGACCTCGTCCATGTCCGGCAGGCCGTAGTCGACCTCGGCCTCCTGGGCGGCGGCGAGCAGGTGCAGGATCGTGTTGGTGGAGCCGCCCATGGCGATGTCGAGGGCCATGGCGTTCTCGAAGGCGGCGCGGGTCGCGATCGCGCGCGGCAGGACGGAGGCGTCGTCCTCGTCGTAGTAGCGACGGGTGAGGTCGACGACCGTGCGGGCCGCGTTCTCGTACAGCTCCTTGCGGGCGGTGTGGGTGGCGAGCAGCGAGCCGTTGCCGGGGAGGGAGAGGCCGATCGCCTCGGTCAGGCAGTTCATCGAGTTCGCGGTGAACATGCCGGAACAGGACCCGCAGGTCGGACAGGCGTTCTCCTCGATCCGGAGCATGTCCTCGTCCGAGATCTTGGGGTTCACGGCGTCGGACATCGCGTCGACCAGGTCGAGCGTGCGGACCGTGCCGTCGACCAGGACCGCGCGGCCGGCCTCCATCGGGCCGCCGGAGACGAAGACCGTCGGGATGTTGAGGCGCAGGGCCGCCATCAGCATGCCGGGGGTGATCTTGTCGCAGTTGGAGATGCAGATCAGGGCGTCGGCGCAGTGCGCCTCGACCATGTACTCCACGCTGTCCGCGATCAGGTCGCGGGAGGGCAGGGAGTAGAGCATGCCGCCGTGGCCCATGGCGATGCCGTCGTCGACGGCGATCGTGTTGAACTCGCGGGCGATGCCGCCGGCGGCGGTGATGGCCTCGGAGACGATCCGGCCGACCGGCTGGAGGTGGGTGTGGCCGGGGACGAACTCGGTGAAGGAGTTGGCGACGGCGATGATCGGCTTCCGGCCGATGTCCGCGCCGGGTACACCGGAGGCGCGCATAAGGGCGCGTGCGCCCGCCATGTTGCGGCCGTGGGTGACAGTGCGGGACCTCAGCTCGGGCATCGTCGCTCGCTCCTCAGTGACGGGTGTGCTTGTTTACGAGCGTACGCCGACGCTCCAAGATCTGGACAGGGTGTCCGCAATGCGGGACGACTGTTCAGCTTTCGGTCAGATAGCGCTGGAGCGTCGGGGCCACCTCTTCGACGATCCGCTCCGGGTCCGCCGAGGCCAGCGGCTCGACCTGGATCACGTACCGCATGATCACGATCCCGATCATGTGGGAGGCGGCCAGCTCCGCACGGAAGCCCGGGTCCGGCACGTCGAGTTCGGCCGCGATCCGCTCCAGGAGCCGGCGCAGCACGAAGGTCCGCAGCACCTTGGCCGCCGCCTCGTGGGTGAGCGCGGAGCGGACGATGGCGAGGAGGGGGGCGCGGGAGGCCGGGTTCTCCCAGACGCCGATGAAGAAGCGGACGAGGCGTTCGCCGATGGCCTCGCGGGGGCCGCCGAGGATCGCCGGGAGGACGGCGGCGGGCTCGAAGGAGACCTCGATCGCGGCGGCGAAGACCTCGTCCTTCGTGCCGAAGTAGTGGTGCACGAGCGCCGGGTCCACCCCGGCGGCCTTGGCGATGCCGCGCACCGAGGCCTTGTCGTAGCCGCGCTCGGCGAACTGGGCGCGGGCCGCCTCCAGGATGCGCGTCCGCGCGTCCGGTCCGCTCTCCTCCTCGGTACGGGACGGACGGCCGCGCCGGCGCGGGGCCGGGGCGGTCATGGGGCGGGAACCTCTTCGGTCGGGGACGGAGCCGGGGCGGTCGGAGAGGGGCCGGGGCGGTCGGAGACGGGGCGGGGGCGGCCGGAGAGGGGCCGGGGCGGTCGGAGACGGGGCGGGGGCGGCCGGAGACGGGGCCGGGGCGGTCATGGGCGCGGGGCCCGTTCCGTCGGGCGGGGAGGGGAGGCGAGGTGGAGGCGGGTGAAGGCGAGGGCTTCCGCGAGGTCGGCCTCGCGTTCGGCGGCGGACATCGCGCGGCGGGTGTTGACCTCGATGACGACGTGCCCGTCGAAGCCGGTGAGGGCGAGCCGCTCCAGGAGCTCGGCGCAGGGCTGCGTGCCGCGGCCGGGGACGAGGTGCTCGTCCTTCGCGGAGCCCTTGCCGTCGGCGAGGTGGACGTGGCCGAGGCGGTCGCCCATGCGGTCGATCATCGCGAGGGCGTCGGTGCGGGCGGTCGCGGTGTGCGAGAGGTCGACGGTGAAGTGCCGGTAGTCGTCCTTGGTGACGTCCCACTCGGGGGCGTACGCGAGCATCTCGCGGTCCTTGTACCGCCAGGGGTACATGTTCTCGACCGCGAACCGGACGTCCGTCTCGTCCGCCATCCGCCAGATGCCGGTCACGAAGTCCTTGGCGTACTGGCGCTGCCAGCGGAACGGCGGGTGCACGACGACCGTCGACGCGCCGAGCCGCTCGGCCGCCGCCTGCGCGCGCTGGAGCTTGACCCACGGGTCGGTGGACCAGACGCGCTGGGTGATCAGGAGGCAGGGGGCGTGCACGGCCAGGATCGGGACCTGGTGGTAGTCGGAGAGCCGGCGCAGCGCCTCGACGTCCTGGCTGACCGGGTCGGTCCACACCATGACCTCGACGCCGTCGTACCCGAGGCGCGCGGCGATCTCGAAGGCCGTCGCCGTCGACTCCGGATAGACCGAGGCCGTCGACAGGGCGACCTTCGCATCCGGGATGCGCACCACTGGTTCTGCCACGGGGACAGGGTACGGGGCGGGGCGGGGGCCGGGGTGGTTCCGGTCACGCCGGGGCCGTACGGGGACGGGGCCGGGGAGCACGCCCGGACCGTAGGCCGTGGGGGCCTGGTGGCCGCGCCCGGCCCGTACGCCGTGAGGTCCGGCCGCTGCCGCCCGGGTCCGTACGCCGTGAGGCCCGGCCGCCGTCGCCCGGGTCCGTACGCCGTGGGGTCCGGCCGCTGCCGCCCGGCCCTCCCCGTACGGACCGTCAGTGCTCCGGCAGGTGGTCCAGGCGGCGCAGGATGACGCCCTCGCGCAGGGCCCAGGGGCAGATCTCCAGCTCTTCGACGCCGAGGAGGTCCATCGCGCCCTCGGCGACGAGCGCGCCCGCGAGGACCTGGCCGGCGCGGCCCTCGGAGACGCCGGGGAGGGCGGCGCGCTCGGGGACGGTCATGGCGGCCAGGCGCGGGACCCACTCCTCCAGGGAGGCGCGGGTCAGGATGCGCTGGGCGTAGAGGCCCTCGCTCGAACCGGGGCGCCCGCGATCCTGGCGAGCTGCTTGAAGGTCTTGGAGGTGGCGACGACGTGGTCGGGGCGGCCGAAGCGGCTGAACTCGCCGACCGTACGGGCGATCTGCGCGCGCACGTGGCGGCGCAGCGCCTTCACGTCGGCGGTGTCGGCCGGGTCGCCGGGCAGCCAGCCGGCCGTCAGGCGGCCGGCGCCGAGGGGCAGGGAGACCGCCGCGTCGGGGTCCTCGTCGATGCCGAACGCGACTTCGAGGGAGCCGCCGCCGATGTCGAGGAGGAGCAGCTTGCCGGCGGACCAGCCGAACCAGCGGCGGGCGGCGAGGAAGGTGAGCCGGGCCTCCTCCTCGCCGGTGAGGACCTGGAGGTCGACCCCGGTCTCGTCCTTCACGCGCGCGAGGACCGCGTCGGCGTTGCTGGCCTCGCGGACCGCGGAGGTCGCGAAGGGCAGCACCTCCTCGCAGCCCTTGTCCTCGGCGGCGAGGAGCGCGTCCCGCACGGTCGCGATGAGCCGCTCGACGCCGCCGGGCGCGATCGCGCCCCGCTCGTCGAGCAGTTCGGCGAGCCGCAGCTCCGCCTTGTGCGAGTGGGCGGGCAGCGGCCGGGCGCCGGGGTGCGCGTCCACCACCAGGAGGTGCACTGTGTTCGAACCGACGTCGAGGACTCCGAGTCTCATGGGCGGAACGCTACTGCTCCCCGCCGCATACGCTTGGTGTTGTGCCAAAGACGAAAAAGGCGAAGCCGGGCAAAGAGAACGACGGCGCGCGCGTGAAGGACGCCAGGACCGCGCACGCGGCGAAGGCCGTGAAGGCGGTCAAGGTCGGGAAGCAGAAGCGGGGCAAGGCCGAGGAGCCGGACGAGAAGGGCCTCGACTTCGCGCGCGCGTGGGTCGAGTTTCCCGATCCGACGGACGAGGAGCAGGTCTTCCGCTGCGACCTGACCTGGCTGACCTCCCGCTGGACGTGCATCTTCGGCAACGGCTGCCAGGGCATCCAGGAGGGACGCCCCGACGACGGCTGCTGCACGCTGGGGGCGCACTTCTCCGACGAGGACGACGAGAAGCGGGTGGCGGAGCACGTGGCCCGGCTGACGCCGGAGCTGTGGCAGTTCCACGAGGTCGGTGCGGAGTCGGGCTGGGTGCAGCTCGACGAGGACGGCGACCGGCAGACCCGCCGCTGGGAGGGGTCCTGCATCTTCCAGAACCGGCCGGGGTTCGCGGGCGGCGCGGGCTGCTCGCTGCACATCCTGGCGATGAAGGAGGGCCGGGAGCCGCTGGAGACGAAGCCGGACGTGTGCTGGCAGCTGCCGGTGCGGCGGACGTACGACTGGGTCGACCGCCCCGACGACAGCCGGGTGCTCCAGGTGTCGATCGGCGAGTACGACCGGCGCGGCTGGGGGCCGGGCGGGCACGACCTGCACTGGTACTGCACGACGGCGTCGTCGGCGCACGTCGGCGCCGAGCCGGTGTACGTCTCGTACCGGCCCGAGCTCGTCGAGATGATGGGCCAGGAGGCGTACGAGGTGCTCGTCGGGCTGTGCGAGGCGCGGCTCGCCTCGCAGCTGCCGCTGGTGGCGCCGCACCCGGCGGATCCCGCCTCTTAGGAGAGCGGCTCAGGAGAGCGGCTCAGGAGAGCGGCTCAGGGGAGCCCCTCGGAAGGGCGCCCCAGGAGAGCGGCTCAGGAGAGCCCCTCAGGAGGTCGGCTGTTCCGTCGGCGGGGCCGAGGTGCCCGGGTCCGTGGTCGCGGGCGGGGGTTCCTCGGTCGTCGGGGGCGGGGTGGTCGGTTCGGTCGTCGGGGGTGTCGTGGGCAGCGGGGTCGTGGGCTCGGTCGTCGGCGGGGTGGTCGGTTCCGTCGTGGGCGGCGAGGTCGGCGGGGACGTGGGCGGGGTGGTCGGTTCCGTGGTCGGCGGGGACGTGGGCGGGGTCGTCGGGGTCGTCGTCGTGACCGGCGGGGCGTGATGGCCCGGTCGTCCGTCGGCCGGCGGTAGCCGTCGATCCTGACCACCGCGCCCGAGGGGTTCACGCCCACGCGCGCGCTCCAGGAGCCGACGGGGCGCGGGCCTGGTCGACGCGGACGGCGACCGTGGTGCGCTCGCCGGGGCGGAGCGTGCCGGAGGCGCGGCTCACGTAGAGCCAGGGGCGTCCGTCCACAGCGACCAGTCGACGGGGAGCCGCCGGAGGCGGTGAGGGTGAGCAGGGTGAGGTCGCCGCGGCCGGTGGCGGTGACCGTGATCCAGCCGGCGGCGGGCTCACCGGGCCGGGCGGGCGCGGTGGGGCCGCCGGGGCTGACGACCTCGACGGAGACGTCGGGGCGCGGCCGCCCTGGGTGAAGCCGGGCCCCGGGGTGTGTCGGCGTTCCCCGCGTTCTCGTACCGGTCGTAGGGGCGGCCGTCCGGCTCCGCAGGTTCGCCCGCCTCGCGCGCGCTGATCCCGCGTCCGCCGTGTCCCGCGGTGTCCGCGGCCGGGGCGCCGCGGTAGGAGGTCCACAGGGCGAGGACGGGGCGGCGACCACGGCGGCGACGACGGTGGTGGTCACCGCGCGGGACCGCATCCGGTCGCGGCGGGCCACGTGGTCCTTCGGGTCCATGGGGAAGCCGGTCGGCGCGAAGCGCGGGCTCCGGCACGCGCGCGCGGGACGTGCAGCATCGCCATGTACGCGGCGGCCCGGGGCGCCTCGACGAGCGGCAGCCGGTCCGGCGGGAGGGCCGCGGCGCCGGGCCAGGGGCCGCCGGCGCCGACGCGCTCGGCGGCGCGGCGGCAGCGGGGCAGTCGTCGACGTGCCGGACGAGTTCGGCGCGCAGGGCGGCCGAGAGGAGCAGCTGGCGGTCGCCGGTGAGCCGGGCGACGGTGGGGCAGCTGCCGGTCTCGACGACGGCGAGGGCGGCACGGGTGCGCTCGACCTCGCAGCCGGCGGTGGCGAGGAGTTCGCGGGCGGCGAGCGGGTCGAGGGAGAGCACGGCGGCGACCTGGCGGGGGCTGAGGCCGTGCCGCACGGCGAGCTCCAGGGCCTCGCGCTGCTCGGGGTGGTGCCGGCGGCCTCGGGCCAGGCGAGCAGGGCGAGCTCGGCACGGCGGCGCTCGGCGGTCTCCTCGGAGACCCGGGGCGGTGCGGGGCGGTGACGGCGGGCGGCCGGTGTGGGCGCCCTGGCGCTTGCGGCGCTGCTCGCCGAGGCTGCGCAGGCAGGCCCAGCGGGCGAGGGCGTAGAGCCAGGCGGTGCGTCCGTCCGCGTCGGAGGGGCAGCGGCCGTGGTGGCGTTCGGCGACGGCGAGGACGTCGCCGAGGACGGCGGTGGCCGTGTCGTGGTCGCAGAGGACGGAGAGGCAGTACGTGAAGAGGCCGTCGAGGGCGGCCTCGTAGCGGGCGGGGGACGGCGGCCGAGCGTGCGCGGTCCCTGGTCCGTGGCGCGGTGCGCCCGGTGTGCGCCGGTGGTGCGTGCGGGGGGATCCAGCCTGCTGCTCGTCACTGGGCGACCGTAGGCAGGGCGGGGGGCACTCTTCGTACCGGTCGCACCATTCTCATTCTTACGGGTGAAGCTATCGCTCGAAAGAGGACAGGAAGCGGGTGTTCCGGTGCCGTGGGGGTCCCCCTGTGGAGGACGGCGGCCCGTTGTCGGTGGGGGCGGCTACGGTGGCACTCATGGCTGCCCGTACGAAAACCGCCAAGGACCGGCCGTCCTACCGCTGCACCGAGTGCGGCTGGCAGACGGCCAAGTGGCTCGGCCGCTGCCCCGAGTGCCAGGCCTGGGGACGGTCGAGGAGTACGGCGCGCCCGCCGTCCGGACCACCGCGGCGGGCGCGTCTCCACCGCCGCGCTGCCCATCGCGCAGGTCGACGGTCGGCAGGCGACCGCCCGCTCGACCGGCGTCGACGAGCTGGACCGGGTCCTCGGCGGGGGCCTGGTGCCCGGTGCCGTCGTGCTGCTCGCGGGCGAGCCGGGCGTCGGCAAGTCCACGCTCCTGCTGGACGTGGCGGCCAAGGCGGCGAGCGACGAGCACCGCACGCTGTACGTCACGGGCGAGGAGTCCGCGAGCCAGGTCCGGCTGCGCGCCGACCGGATCGGCGCGCTCAGCGACCATCTGTACCTGGCGGCCGAGACCGACCTGTCGGCCGTCCTCGGGCACCTCGACGCCGTGAAGCCCTCCCTGCTGATCATGGACTCGGTGCAGACCGTCGCCTCCCCGAGATCGACGGCGCGCCCGGCGGCATGGCCCAGGTCCGCGAGGTCGCCGGAGCCCTCATCCGGGCCTCCAAGGAGCGCGGCATGTCGACGCCCTCGTCGGTCACGTCACCAAGGACGGGGCCATCGCGGGGCCCCGGCTCCTGGAGCACCTGGTCGACGTCGTCCTGAGCTTCGAGGGCGACCGGCACGCGCGGCTGCGTCTGGTCCGGGGCGTGAAGAACCGGTACGGGGCGACCGACGAGGTCGGCTGCTTCGAGCTGCACGACGAGGGCATCACGGGTCTCGCGGACCCCTCCGGGCTCTTCCTGACCCGGCGTGACGTGGCCGTGCCCGGCACCTGTCTGACGGTCACCCTGGAGGGCCGCCGTCCGCTGGTCGCCGAGGTCCAGTCGCTGACGGTGGACTCCCAGATCCCTCCCGCGCCGGACCGTCTCCGGTCTGGAGACCTCCGGGTCTCGATGATGCTGGCGGTCCTGGAGCAGCGGGGCCGGATCAGCGCGCTGGGCAAGCGGGACATCTACAGCGCGACCGTCGGCGGCGTGAAGCTCACCGAGCCGGCCGCCGACCTGGCGATCGCGCTGGCGCTGGCCTCCGCGGCGAGCGACGTCCCGCTGCCGAAGAACCTGGTCGCGATCGGCGAGGTGGGGCTCGCGGGCGAGGTGCGGCGGGTGACGGGCGTGCAGCGGCGGCTCGCCGAGGCGCACCGGCTGGGCTTCACGCACGCGCTGGTCCCCTCGGACCCGGGGAAGGTGCCGGCGGGGATGAAGGTGACGGAGGTCGCGGACGTGGGGGACGCGTTGCGGGTGTTGCCGCGGAGCCGGCGGGGAAAGGCCTCCCAGGACGCGCCGGGCGACTGAGAAGTCCTTCGGCCCGTCGGAGCGCCGCGCGGAGAAGTGAGCCGTTTCGGCGGGATTGTGCCCACCCGTTCCGCCCCGCGGAACGTATGCCCACAATCCCGCCGAGGCTGTGTCGCTAGACTTTGCCCTGGTCTCGCCCATCCGTACGAGCCGGAGGAGTGCAGTGGCAGCCAAGGACGGCAACGAAGCGCTGATGCGCGCCGCCCTGAGCGCGGTCGCGCCGGGCACCGCGCTGCGCGACGGCCTGGAGCGGATCCTCCGGGGAAACACCGGTGGTCTCATCGTGCTCGGCCTGGACAAGACGGTCGACTCGATGTGCACCGGCGGCTTCGAGCTGAACGTCGAGTTCACCGCGACGCGCCTGCGCGAGCTGTGCAAGCTCGACGGCGCGCTCGTCCTCGACAAGGACATCACCAAGATCCACCGCGCGGGCGTGCAGCTGGTCCCGGACGCCTCCATCCCCACCGAGGAGACCGGCACCCGCCACCGCACCGCGGACCGGGTGTCCAAGCAGTGCAAGTTCCCGGTCGTCTCCGTCTCGCAGTCGATGCGTCTGATCGCGCTGTACGTGGACGGTGAGCGCCGGGTCCTGGAGGAGTCGGCCGCGATCCTGTCCCGAGCCAACCAGGCGCTCGCGACGCTGGAGCGGTACAAGCTGCGGCTCGACGAGGTGGCCGGCACGCTGTCGGCGCTGGAGATCGAGGACCTGGTCACGGTCCGGGACGTCACCGCGGTCGCGCAGCGCCTGGAGATGGTCCGCCGGATCGCCACCGAGATCGCCGAGTACGTGGTCGAGCTCGGCACCGACGGGCGGCTCCTGTCGCTCCAGCTCGACGAGCTGATCGCGGGCGTGGAGCCGGAGCGCGAGCTGGTGATCCGGGACTACGTGCCGGAGCCGACGGCGAAGCGTTCGCGGACGGTCGCGGAGGCGCTCACCGAGCTGGACGCGCTCACCCACACCGAGCTGCTCGAACTTCCGGTCGTGGCGCGGGCCCTCGGCTACAGCGGCTCGCCCGAGACCCTCGACTCGGCGGTCTCGCCGCGCGGCTACCGGCTCCTGGCGAAGGTGCCGCGGCTGCCCGGCGCGATCATCGAGCGTCTGGTGGAGCACTTCGGCGGGCTGCAGAAGCTGCTCGCGGCGAGCGTGGACGACCTCCAGACCGTCGACGGCGTCGGCGAGGCCCGTGCCCGCAGCGTCCGCGAGGGCCTGTCGCGGCTCGCGGAGTCCTCGATCCTGGAGCGGTACGTCTGAGACCCGGGAGGGGCCTCAGTCCTTGGCGAGCGTGAACGAGGCCGGGGACACCTTCGCGCCCGGCACCCGTGCCTCCACCAGGTAGGTTCCGGGACCGGCCGGGCCCGCGGGGGCGCTGGCGCACTGCGGGGCGCTGTGGCCGCGGTCCCATTCCACGGTGTGGGTGAGGGTGGCGCCGGCGGGGACGCGCAGCAGGACCGGGTTGCCGGGGCGGGGGCAGTCGGCGGAGGACCAGATCTCGTCGTCCCGCTTGTCACTGATCGTCAGAACCGCGCTGCGGGGCCCGAAGTCGGCCTTGCAGGTGGTGTTCGAGGTGTTCCTGATGACGAGTTGGAAGCGGGGCTTCTCGCCCGTCTCGTAGCTGACCTTGGTGGAGCGGAGGGTCAACTGCAGCGCTCCGGGAGGGCAGTTGGGGAGCGGGAGTCGACCGGCACCTGCTGGCCCGCGCCGGTGCCCGCGCCTCCGTCGGCGCCGGCTCCGTCGGTGTCGCCGTTCTTGCCGGTGCCCGCGGTGCCGGAGTCGGCGCCCGTGGCGCCCGCGTCCGTACCGGCGTCGGCGCCCGCGTCGGTGCCCGCGCCCCGTCCGTACCGGAGCCCGTGGAGCCGCCGTTGTCGCCGGAGTCGCCCGACTCGTCGCGGCCGCCGGGCTGTTGGCTGATCGCCGGGCCGGTGCCGGAGGGTCCCGGGGTGATCGAGGGCGGGGCCGGGGAGGCGCCGTTGGCCCCGTCGTTCGTCTTCTTCCCGCCGCCGTCGCCCGAGGTGACGGCCCAGACGGCGAGCAGCGCGAGCAGCGCCACCAGGCACGCCGCCACCGCCCTCCGTCGCCAGTAGATGGTGGAGGGAAGCGGCCCGACCGGATTGCGCAAAGATCCCACGACCGAACCTTACGAGAGATCCGGTCCAACTCCCGCCCCACCCGCCGCCCGAGACCTCAAGTTTTGCCGATGATCACATCCACGGGTTCCGGGAACTTTTCCCGGAACCCCGCTCCGCGCCCCGCCCGGAGACCGCCCCGAACCCGCCCGAAACCCCGGAGAACCGGCGCGCGTCACGGCCCCCCACTTTCGTCGGGGGTCGTTCTGGCCGTTGGCCCGGGGCGGGGGACTCCGGATTCCGGTTAGCGTCATGCACCATGAACACCCTTCTCGACCTCTCCGACCGTCTGTATCTCGACGTCGCCGACTTCGCCCACTCCACCCCCACTGGTTCCAGTGGATCGCCGAGTGTGGACGGAGCTCGGGCTGCTGCTCTTCGGCGTGCTGTTCCTCGTCGGCTGGTGGCGCTCCCGGGAGGGTTCGAGCCGGGCGATGGCGCTCGCGCTGCTGGCCCCGGTCGCGACCGGTTTCGGTTACGTGGTGAGCGAGGCGGCGAAGTCGCTGGTCGACGAGGAACGCCCGTGCCGGGCGGTCGCCGGAGCGCCCGTCTCGCTCGTCGCCTGCCCGCCGCACGGCGACTGGTCCTTCCCGAGCAACCACTCGGCCATCGCGGGCGCGGCCGCCATCGCGCTCGCCCTGTCCTGGCGCGGGATCGTCTGGCTGACCGTGCCGATGGCGCTGCTCATGGCCTTCTCCCGGGTCTTCGTCGGCGTGCACTACCCGCACGACGTGACCGTCGGCCTGCTGCTCGGCGCCCTGGTCGCGTTCCTCGTGATGCGGCTCGCGGAGCAGCCCGTGCGGGCGCTGGTGGAGACGGCCCGGTCGAGCCGGAGCTCGGCCGTGGTGTGGTGCGCGGGCGCGGGCCGAGTGCGCACGCCTCCGCGTACGCTCCCGCGCACCCGAGCGGCCCAGGCGCGCGCGCCACGGCGCGTACTGATCACGCCGGGGACGTGCCAGGATCGGAGGTGCCATGACTTCCATCGATGACCCCACCCCGCCCCGGCCTCCGTCGCCCCCGACGCGCCCGTTCCCCCGCCGAGCTGCACGGGCCCGTCCTCGCCTGGTTCGACCGGCACGCCCGCGACCTGCCCTGGCGCCGCCCCGAGGCCGGCGCCTGGGGCGTCATGGTCAGCGAGTTCATGCTCCAGCAGACCCCGGTGGTCCGGGTCCTGCCGGTGTACGAGCAGTGGCTCGCGCGCTGGCCGCGCCCGGCCGACCTGGCCGCCGAGGCCCCCGGCGAGGCGGTCCGCGCCTGGGGCCGGCTGGGCTATCCGCGCCGGGCGCTGCGGCTGCACGCGGCGGCCGTGGCCATAACGGAACGGCACCACGGGGACGTGCCCCGCGACCACGCCCAGCTGCTCGCGCTGCCCGGCATCGGCGAGTACACGGCGGCGGCCGTGGCCTCCTTCGCGTACGGGCAGCGGCACGCGGTCCTGGACACGAACGTGCGCCGGGTCTTCGCGCGGGCGGCGACCGGCGTCCAGTACCCGCCGAACGCGACCACGGCGGCCGAGCGGCGGCTCGCCCGCGCGCTGCTGCCGGAGGACGAGGCGCGGGCGTCCCGCTGGGCCGCCGCCTCCATGGAGCTGGGCGCCCTGGTGTGCACGGCGAAGAACGAGGACTGCGGGCGCTGCCCGATCGCCGGGCGGTGCGCCTGGCGGCTCGCGGGCAAGCCGGCGCACGACGGCCCGCCGCGGCGGGCCAGACGTACGCCGGGACCGACCGGCAGGTCCGCGGCCGGCTGCTCGCCGTGCTGCGGGAGTCGACGGACCCGGTGGCGCAGGCGGCCCTGGACGCGGTCTGGGACGAGCCGGTGCAGCGGGCCAGGGCCCTGGACGGCCTGGTCGCGGACGGCCTCGTCGAGCCGCTGGACGGCGGCCGGTACCGGCTTCCGCTGTCCTGATCCGTCCGTCCCCGCCGTCCCGGGCCGTCCCGCCGTTCTCCCGGGACGGGGCCCTGAAACCCCCGCCGAGGCCGCTGTTACACAACCGATGGGTAGCCGTGCGTCCACCGACGGCTGCCCCGCACAGCCCCGTGACAAGCGCTCCGTAGCGTCGTCGACGACACGAGGAACGAAGGTCACGGGGATCGGAGGCGGTTCGGATGAGGCACGGCGAGGTGCTCGACTTCGAGGAGTACGTACGCACGCGGCAGGACGCGCTGCTGCGCAGTGCCCGCCGTCTCGTCGCCGACCCCGTCGACGCCCAGGACCTGCTGCAGACGGCCCTGGCCCGTACGTACGGCCGCTGGGACGGCATCGCCGACAAGTCCCTCGCCGACGCCTATCTGCGCCGCGTCATGATCAACACCCGGACCGAGTGGTGGCGCTCCCGCAGGCTCGAAGAGGTGCCCACCGAGCAGCTGCCCGACGGCAGCGTCGACGACCCGACCGAGCAGCACGCCGACCGCGCCCTCCTCATGGACGTCCTGAAGGTGCTCGCGCCCAAGCAGCGCAGCGTCGTCGTGCTGCGGCACTGGGAGCAGATGAGCACCGAGGAGACGGCGGCGGCGCTCGGCATGTCGACAGGTACGGTGAAGTCGACGCTCCACCGCGCGCTCGCCCGGCTCCGGCAGGAGCTGGAGAGCCGTGACCTCGACGCCCGTGCCCTGGGGCGGACCGGGGAGCGGGCGACCGTACGAGGTGACGAAGGGGGGCGGGAGCGGTGCGCGGCCTAGACGGCGAACCCGACGGCAGAGCACACGAAGGCCACCACGGTGTGAGCGGCGGCGGCTACCGGTACGAGACCGGGAGCCGCCGCCCGCGGCGTACCGTCAGGGCGGCGAGCGTCACGGCGACGGCCGGGCTCGTCGCCGTCGGGCTGTCCCTGGCCGCCTGCTCCACCGGCGGCACCGGCTCCCGCGACGAGGGCGCGGCCCGTACCGACGAGGTCGCCGCCGCGGCGCCCACCCCTCCGTCTCCGCCGACGCCGGCCCGCAGTCGGCCGAGCGGGTGGATCCGATCGCGCTCCTGAAGTCCGACCCGAAGATCGGCGCGCGGTTGAAGGGCGACCTGAAGGCCTGCGTCGCCGACGCGTACCCGGTGGACGCCTCGTACGGCAACCTCACGAACTCCGACGCCCCCGACGTCGTCGTCAACGTGATGACCTGCGGTGACGCCGTCGGCATCGGCACGTACGTCTACCGCAAGCAGAGCGACCGGTACGAGAACGTGTTCATGGCCGAGGACGCGGCGGTCTACGCCACGATCGACCGGGGCGACCTCGTCGTCACCAAGCAGGTGTACGCGAAGGGCGATCCGGTCGCGTACCCCTCGGGCGAGGACGTGATCACCTACCGGTGGTCGGGGAACAAGTTCACCCAGCACGACTGGGTGCACAACGACTACAGCCGGGCCGTCGGCGACGAACCCGAGCCGGTTCCGAGCGCGTCCCCCGCCGGCTGAGCCGCAGACCGCAGCACCCGCACGAGAAGGGCATCCACGATGGCCGAGACCCATGTCCTGTTCGTCGAGGACGACGACGTCATCCGTGAGGCCACCCAGCTCGCCCTGGAGCGGGACGGCTTCCGGGTGACCGCCATGCCCGACGGGCTCTCCGGCCTGGACGCCTTCCGGGCGCGGCGGCCGGACATCGCCCTGCTCGACGTGATGCTGCCGGGCATGGACGGGGTCAGCCTCTGCCGCCGCATCCGCGACGAGTCGACGGTGCCCGTCATCATGCTGTCGGCGCGCGCCGACTCGATCGACGTCGTGCTCGGCCTGGAGGCCGGCGCCGACGACTACGTCACCAAGCCCTTCGACGGCTCCGTCCTGATGGCCCGCATCCGGGCCGTGCTGCGCCGCTTCGGGCACGCGGGCGGGGTCGGCTCCGGGGAGCACGAGGAGTCCGCCGACGGCGGCGGGCTCCTCGTCTTCGGCGACCTGGAGGTCGACACCGAGGGCATGGAGGTCCGCAAGGGCGGGACGCCGGTGGCGCTGACCCCGACCGAGATGCGGCTGCTCCTGGAGTTCTCCTCGGCGCCGGGCACCGTGCTGTCGCGGGACAAGCTCCTGGAGCGGGTCTGGGACTACGGCTGGGGCGGTGACACCCGGGTCGTGGACGTCCATGTGCAGCGGCTGCGCGCCAAGATCGGCCAGGACCGGATCGAGACCGTGCGCGGCTTCGGCTACAAGCTCAAGAGCTAGGTCCCGTACTCGTGCCCGTGAAGCTGCTTCCCCTCCGTACCGGGGTCCGCTGGAAGATCGCCGTCGCCATCGCGGCGGTCGGCGCCCTCATCGCGATCACCCTGAGCGTCGTCGTGCACAACGCCGCCCGCATCTCCATGCTCGACAACGCGCGCGAGGTGCAGATGGAGCGGCTGCTCTTCGCGCAGCGGATGTACGAGACGTCGAAGCCGAAGGAACCCCGCTTCGGCACGAAGATCAACGATCCGGCGCTGCCGTCCCAGCTGCACCAGCTGATGCGGGACAAGCGGCGCGGGACGTACGTGCAGGAGCACCGGCACGGCGGGCCGCCGGACGTGTGGGCGGCCGTGCCGCTCGCCAACGGCGACGTCCTGTCGCTGCACATCCCCTTCGCCGACCGCAGCGCGACGATCATGAGCGATCTGGACCGGGCCCTCGTCATCGGCTCGGTCTCGGTGGTCTTCGGCGGCTGCGCGCTCGGCGTCCTCATCGGCGGGCAGCTGTCGCGGCGGCTGCGGAAGGCCGCCGTCGCGGCCGGGCGGGTCGCCCAGGGCAATACGGACGTACGGGTGCGGACGCCGTCGGCGGACTCGTACGGGACGAGACCGACGACCTGGCGTGGGCGGTGGACGCCCTGACCGACGCCCTGAACGAGCGGATCGAGGCCGAGCGGCGGGTCACCGCCGACATCGCGCACGAGCTGCGCACCCCGTCACCGGGCTGCTCACGGCGGCCGAGCTGCTGCCGCCGGGGCGTCCGACCGAGCTCGTGCGGGACCGGGCGCAGGCCATGCGGACGCTGGTCGAGGACGTTCTTGAGGTGGCCCGGCTCGACAGCGCCTCGGAGCGGGCCGAGCTCCAGGAGATCGCGCTCGGCGAGTTCGTGGAGCGGCGGGTGAAGGCCCTGGATCCGGAGGTCGTCGTCCGGATCGTCCACGAGTCCTGGGTGAACACCGATCCGCGCCGCCTGGAACGGGTCCTGGGCAATCTCCTCGCCAACGCGGCCAAGCACGGCAAGCCGCCGGTCGAGGTCACCGTGGAGGGCCGGGTGGTCCGCGTCCGCGACCACGGGCCGGGCTTCCCGGAGGCGCTGCTCAAGGAGGGCCCGAGCCGGTTCCGTACGGGGAGCAGCGACCGCGCGGGCCAGGGCCACGGCCTGGGCCTGACGATCGCGGCGGGCCAGGCGCGGGTCCTCGGCGCCCGACTGACCTTCCGGAACGTGGCCGCGGAGGGGGCCCCGGAGGGGGTCGGCGGCGCCATCGCGGTGCTGTGGCTGCCGGACCACGCGCCGACGAACACGGGCAGCTTCCCGATCCTGCGGCTGCCGGGCTGAGGGGTACGAAAAGGGGGCCGGGTCCATGCATGGACCCGGCCCCTTCCCGTACAGGCGGTCAGACCGTCTCGGCGACCTTCGGAGCGTCGTCGCCGGACTCCGTCTTCGGGGCCGCGGCCGGCCCGGCGCCGCGGAGCAGCACCTCCTTGACGAAGAAGGCGAGGACGAAGCTGAGGACGGCGACGACCGAGGCCAGCAGGAAGGCGCTGTGCGTGCCGGAGGCCACCGCGTGCTGGTAGGCCTCGCGGAGCGCGGCCGGCAGCTTGGCGAGGCTCGCCGCGTCGAGCTGGGCGGTGCGCTCGGTGAGCCCGCCCCCGCCGCGGGAGGCCATCTCGTCCTGGACGCGGCTGGTGAAGAGCGCGCCCATGATCGCGACGCCGAAGGAGGAGCCGAGCGTCCGGAAGAGGGTGGTGGAGGAGGAGGCGACGCCCATGTCCTTCATCTCCACGCTGTTCTGGGCGACCAGCATGGTGATCTGCATGAGGAAGCCCATGCCGGCGCCGAGGACGGCCATCCAGACGCCGGAGACGAGGCGGGAGGTGCCGGTGTCCATCGTGGAGAGCAGGAAGAGGCCGGCGACCATGAGCGCGCCGCCCACGATCGGGAAGATCTTGTACTTGCCGGTGTTGGTGGTGACCCGGCCGACGAGCAGCGAGACGACCATCATCGACAGCAGCATCGGCAGGAGCAGCAGGCCGGAGTTGGTGGCCGAGGCGCCCTGGACGGACTGCTGGAAGATCGGCAGGTAGAGGACCGCGCCGAACATCACGAAGCCGGTGATGAAGCCGATCAGGGACATCAGGGTGAAGTTGCGGCTGCGGAAGATGTGCAGCGGCATGATCGGGTCGCTCGCCCGGGACTCCACGAGGACGAAGGCGAGGAGCGCGGCGACGCCGCCGACGACGAGGCCGACGATGGTGGCCGAGCCCCAGGCGTACTCGGTGCCGCCCCAGGTGGTGACGAGGACGATCGCGGTGATGCCGGCGGTCAGCAGTCCGGCGCCGAGGAAGTCGATCCGGGTGCCCGTGGCGCGCTGCTTCTTCGGCAGGTGCAGGACGGTGGTGAGCATGGCGAGGGCGACGACGCCGAGCGGCAGGTTGATGTAGAAGGACCAGCGCCAGCCCCAGTGGTCGGTGATGGTGCCGCCGACGAGGGGGCCGCCGATCATGGCGAGGGCCATGATTCCGGCCATCATGCCCTGGTACTTGCCGCGCTCGCGGGGCGGGATCAGGTCGCCGATGATCGCCATGACGCCGACCATGAGGCCACCGGCGCCGAGGCCCTGGATGGTGCGGAAGCCGATGAGCTGGCCCATGTCCTGGGCCATGCCGCTGAGCGCCGAGCCGATCAGGAAGATCACGATCGAGGTGAGGAAGACGCCCTTGCGGCCGAACATGTCGCCGAGCTTGCCCCAGAGGGGGGTGGAGGCGGCGGTGGCCAGGGTGTAGGCGGTGACGACCCAGGAGAGGTGCTCCAGGCCGCCGAGCTCGCCGACGATCGTCGGCATCGCGGTGCCGATGATCATGTTGTCGAGCATCGCGAGCAGCATCGCGATCATGAGGGCGAGGAGGACGACGCGTACGCTGCGCGGCTGCGGGTCCGCGACCTCCCCTTCTGCTGTCTGAACGTTCTGTTTCGTCGCCATGTCGTTCCCTTACTTGCCGCCCGGCTAGTTACTACACTGGGACGGTAGGCCCGTAACTAGCCGGGCGTCAAGTAAGTTTTCTGGAAAGTGGAGACCCGTCATGGCCCGAGGCAACACCCGCCAGCGCATCCAGGACGTGGCTCTCGAACTCTTCGCCGAGCAGGGCTACGAGAAGACTTCGCTGCGCGAGATCGCGGAACGGCTGGACGTCACGAAAGCGGCGCTCTACTACCACTTCAAGACCAAGGAAGACATCATCATCGGGATCTTCCAGGACCTGGCGCGCCCGATCGACGAACTGGTCGCCTGGGCAGCCGAGCAGCCGCGCACCCTGGAGACCAAGCGGGAGATCCTGCGCCGCTACCACCGGGCCCTGCTCGCCGCGGCCCCGCTGTTCCGCTTCATGCACGAGAACCAGGCGACCGTGCGGGACCTGAGCATCGGACTCACCTTCAAGGAGCGCTTCCTCGCGCTCAACAAGTTCGTCCAGGAGCCCGACGCCCCGGTGAAGGACCGGGTCCGCGCCGTGAGCGCGGTCTTCGCGCTGCACGCCGGGACCTTCTTCATGGAAAACATCGAGGGCGACCCCGAGGAGAAGCAGGATGCCGTCCTCGAAGTCGCCCTCGATCTCATCGATCAGGCCCAGAAGGCCTGAGGGGTGCGTCAGACGCCGACGCCGTGGGCCCGCAGGAAGACCATCGGGTTGATGGCGGAGCCGTAGTTCGGGGTCGTGCGGATCTCGAAGTGCAGGTGCGGGCCGGAGGAGTTGCCGGTGTTGCCCGAGAGGGCGATCTGCTGGCCGGCGCCGACGGTCTGGCCGATGTTGACCTGGATCCGCGACAGGTGGGCGTACTGGGAGTACGTGCCGTTGGCGTGCTTGATGACGATCGCGTTGCCGTACGCGGGACCGTCGCCGCCGCCGTTCGGGCCGGCCTTCACGACGGTGCCGGCGGCCGCGGCCTTGACCGGGGTGCCGACCGGGACGGCGAAGTCCTGGCCGGAGTGCTTGTGGGCCCACATGGCGCCGCCCTGGTTGAAGCTGGCGCTCAGGGCGTACACGGTGACCGGCTTGACCCAGGCCGGGGTGGCCTTCTTGACGGCCTTGACCGGGGCGGCCTTCACGGCGGAGGCCTTGGCGACGGCGGCCTTCACCTGAGCGGCGAGGTGGGCCTGGGCGTCGGCCTGGGCGGCGACGGCGGCGGACGCGGTGAGCGCGACCGGAGCGGTGACGGCCTTGCCCTCGGCGGCGAAGGCGGACCCGGCTCCGGCCACCAGCGACGCTCCCAGACCCGCGGCGGCGAGAGCGACGGCGGTGATGCGGGCGGCGGGGTTCATGACGCGCTTCGACATACGGGGGAAGACCTCCGGGAAGTACGGGACCCGACGCGGACGGTGCTCTGCGTCGGGCTTGCTCATCCTTGGTAACCCGCCCCCAGCCCATCCCAAAACACCCCATCTACGACATTGCGTCGTAGCGATCTCCAGGGAAGCTCACCCTTGACGCCCCCGGAGCGGGCCCGCGAAATCGGACATACCGACACAAGCGAATCGGTTTACGCGCACGTCGCGGGGGGGCCGGAACCGCCCGGGACGCCGCCCGGCGCCCCGTTCGAGGCCCCCGGGACCAAAGTCCCGATGGTTGATACCGAAACGTCCCGGATCGGGACCAAACGTCGCCACTATTCCGGTTAGTACCCCTCGAAACGCCTGTGCGCCTTGTCACCAGCGCCCGCCCCCCCCAATGGGACCTGGGTCACGCAACCGAGCCGCCCCGAACCCCGTCCCGCACTACGCTGACCGCTTCGGGAATCCGGGGCATCCACGGGGGGACCACACATGGAACCGGCACTCATCGGCACGCGCCTCGCCTCGTCCGCGATCGGCCCCCTCCTGAAGAAACTGCTGGTCAGCGACGGACCGGGCGCCGGCCTCCCCGGCCCGTCGGGCGCGATCCGGCTCTCCTCCCTCGTCTCCTTCCGCGGCGAGAAGCGCACGCTCACCGAGAAGGACGTCCGCAAGCTGGCCAAGACCCTCGTCGAGCGGTCCTCCGGCGGCGACGGCGAGCCCCCCTTCCCCACCGACGAGACCGAGGCCGTCACCGACGCCCTGGCGAGGACCCTCCTCTCCCTCGGCGACCTCGACATGGACGACGCCCAGGCCGTCCGCCTCGGCCCCTGCGACCTCGCCCGCCGCCTGCGGACGGCGGCCCCGGCCCCGGACGGCCTCTCCACGGACTCAGCCCTCTACCTGGAGTCCCTGACCGAATGGGCCTGCCTCCACATCCTGGAGTTCTTCACCCGGCGCTCCACCTTCCTCGCCCGCAGCCTGGTCGAACAGACCCGCGGTCAGGCCGAGCTCCTCGCGAAGATGGACGAGGTCATCCGCCGGACACCGAGGACGGACTCACGGGACACGGCCTTCGAGCGCCGCTACCTGGCCCACCTGGCCAAGAAACACGGCCGCCTGACGATCTACGGCATCGACCTCCACCACTCCCCCGACCGATGGCCGCTCGACCTCGCCTACCTCTCCCTGGAGGCCACCAGCTCGGGCGAAACCCCGTGCCCGACGAGACCAGACCCTGCGGGAACACTCCCTCCGCGCCGACCTCGCCCTCTCCCGCCACGACAAGGTCCTGCTCCGCGGCCTCGCGGGCTCGGGCAAAACGACACTCGTCCAGTGGCTGACGGTCTCGGCGGCGACGGAGGGGCGGGCGGCGGGGCGCGGACGGAGGGGCGGGCGGCGGGGCGCGGGCGGAGAGTGCGGCCAGCGGCGGGGCACGGACGGAGAGCGCGGCCACCGAGGCGCACGCGGAGAGCGCGGCCAGCGGCGGGGCACGGACGGAGAGCGCGGCCACCGAGGCGCGCACGGAGAGCACGGGCGGCGGGGACGGACGGAGAGCGCGGCCGTCGAGGCGCGCCTCGACGGCAGGGCCACCGAGCGGCGCGCGGACGGCATGGCGTACCTCCGGGGCCGGATTCCCTTCGTCCTGCCCCTGCGGACCCTCACCCGCCACGGCGAGCGGCTCCCCGCCCCCGACCGGTTCCTCTCCGCCGCCGGGTGCCCGCTCACCCCGCCCGACGGCTGGGTGGACCGTGTCCTGTCCGCCGGCCGGGGCGTCGTCCTCGTGGACGGCATCGACGAGATCCCGGAGGCCGAGCGGGGCAGGGCCCGTGAGTGGCTCCGCAGCCTCCTGGACGCGTACGAGGGCAACCGCTGGCTCGTCACCTCGCGCCCCACCGCCGTACGCGACGACTGGCTGGCCGGGGACGGCTTCACCGAGCTGGCCCTCTCCCCCATGACCCGCACCGAGGTCGCCACCTTCGTACGCCGCTGGCACCGCGCCGCCGGGCCCGAGGCCGAGCCGTACGAGCAGCCGCTCCTCGACGCGCTCCGCACCGCCGAGCACGTCGCGCAGCTCGCGACGAACCCGCTGATGTGCGGCCTCATCTGCGCCCTGCACCGCGACCGGCGCGGCTTCCTGCCCCGGGGTCGCAAGGCGCTCTACGAGGCCGCCCTCTCCATGCTCCTCGCCCGCCGCGACCGCGAGCGGGACATGGGCGCCCCCTCCGGCATCGCCCTCGACGAGGCCCCCCAGATCCAGCTGATCCAGCGCCTCGCCCACTGGCTGACCCTCAACGGCCGCACCCAGCTGGACCGGGCCCACGCGGAGTCCCTCGTCCGGGAGGCGGTTCCGGCGGTCCAGGAGGCCGCCCAGCACCCGTCGGAGACGGTCTTCACCCACCTCCTCCACCGCAGCGGTCTGCTGCGCGAGCCGACGGAGGACACCGTCGAATTCGTCCACCGCACCTTCCAGGACTACCTGGCCGCCAAGGCCCTGGTGGACCGCTGGGACATCGGCGTCCTGGTCCACCACGCCGCCGACGACCAGTGGGAGGACGTCATCCGCATGGCGGTGGGGCACGCGCGGCCCCGCGAGTGCGCGGAGATCCTCCAGGAGCTCCTGAAGGCGGCGGACGCGGCCCAGGACCGCCGGATCCAGCTCCGCCTGGTGCTCCTCGCGGCGACGGCCCTGGACCACGCGACGGAGGTCTCCCCGGAGGTACGCCAGGACGTACTGGCCCGCACGGCCGAGGTGATCCCGCCGCGTACGCCCGAGGAGGCCCGCCAGTTGGCCGGGGTGGGCCGACTGGTCCTCGACCTCCTGCCGGGCCCGGAGGGGCTGAGCGGCTACGACGCCCGGATGGCGGTGACGGCGGCGACGCACGTCTCTTCCGAGGCGGCGATCCCCTACCTGGCCCGTTTCGCCCGCCATCCCGGCCTCCGGATCCGGTCCCAGCTCGTCTGGGGGTGGTCCCGGTTCAACACGGAGCAGTACGCCGACGAGATCATCGCGACAGTCGACCCGGACATGCTGGAGTACACCGTCTCCAACGACGAACAGGCCGCCGCACTGGTGCGGCTCGGTCTGCGGCCCCAGCGTCTGGACCTCAGAACGGGACTCACGGCAAGCGGCCTCGCCTCCCTCCAGCCGCTCCTGCCCGACGTGCGGGAGCTCAGCCTGAGCGATCTCAGCGAGGGCTACCCGCTGCTCGGCGCCCTGGCGGCGCTCCGTCTGCCCCAGATCACCAGCCTCGCCCTGATGGTCATCAGCGATCTGTCCCCCTTCCCGCTGATCGCCGCCGGCTTCCCCCATCTGCGCAGCCTCACGCTCGGCGGCGCGCCCGACGTCCGGTGGGACGTCACCCCCCTCGCGTCCCTGCGCTTCCTGAACCGGCTCGCCGCCCTGGGGATCAAGCTCACCGGCGTGGAGCATCTCCCGTCAGGCACCCGCGTCATCGCGTGACGCGAAAGGGGCGGCCCCGGAACCGTTCAGGTTCCGGGCCGCCCCTACCGCTCAGCGCTCAGCGCGTGCGTCACGCTTCCTTCGAGAGGTTCGGGCCCGAGCCGCCCGCGGCCTCGATCGGCGGGGCGTCCGGCAGGGCCGTCTTCTCCTCGCCGCGGAAGGTGAACTTGCGCTCCTCGCCCTCGCCCTCGGTGTCCACGACCACGATGTGACCGGGGCGCAGCTCGCCGAAGAGGATCTTCTCGGAGAGGGTGTCCTCGATCTCGCGCTGGATGGTCCGGCGCAGCGGCCGGGCGCCCATCACGGGGTCGTAGCCCTTCTTGGCGAGCAGTTCCTTCGCGGACTGGGAGAGCTCGATGCCCATGTCCCGGTCCTTGAGGCGCTCGTCGACGCGGCTGATCATCAGGTCGACGATCTGGAGGATGTCCTCCTGCGTCAGCTGCGGGAAGACGATGATGTCGTCCACACGGTTGAGGAACTCCGGGCGGAAGTGCTGCTTCAGCTCGTCGCTGACCTTCGCCTTCATCCGCTCGTAGTTGGACTTCGTGTCGCCCTGGGCGGCGAAGCCCAGGTTGAAGCCCTTCGAGATGTCCCTGGTCCCGAGGTTGGTCGTCATGATGATGACCGTGTTCTTGAAGTCCACGACCCGGCCCTGGGAGTCGGTCAGGCGACCGTCCTCCAGGATCTGGAGAAGGGAATTGAAGATATCGGGGTGGGCCTTCTCGACCTCGTCGAAGAGGACGACGGAGAACGGCTTGCGGCGCACCTTCTCGGTGAGCTGGCCGCCCTCTTCGTAGCCGACGTATCCCGGCGGCGAACCGAAGAGACGCGAAACCGTGTGCTTCTCGCTGAACTCCGACATGTCGAGGGAGATCATCGCGTCCTCGTCGCCGAAGAGGAATTCGGCGAGGGCCTTCGAAAGCTCGGTCTTACCGACACCGGACGGACCGGCGAAGATGAACGAGCCACCGGGGCGCTTCGGGTCCTTCAGACCCGCACGGGTCCGGCGGATGGCCCGGGAGAGGCCGATGACGGCGTCCTTCTGGCCGATGACGCGCTTGTGGAGCTCGTCCTCCATGCGGAGCAGACGCGAGGACTCCTCCTCGGTCAGCTTGAAGACCGGGATGCCGGTGGCGGTCGCGAGGACCTCGGCGATCAGCTCGCCGTCGACCTCGGCGACGACGTCCATGTCGCCGGCCTTCCACTCCTTCTCCCGCTTGGCCTTCGCGGCGAGGAGCTGCTTCTCCTTGTCGCGCAGGGACGCGGCCTTCTCGAAGTCCTGCGAGTCGATCGCGGACTCCTTGTCGCGGCGGACGCCGGCGATCTTCTCGTCGAACTCGCGGAGGTCCGGCGGCGCGGTCATCCGGCGGATACGCATCCGGGAGCCGGCCTCGTCGATCAGGTCGATCGCCTTGTCCGGGAGGAAGCGGTCCGAGATGTACCGGTCGGCCAGGGTCGCGGCCTGGACGAGGGCCTCGTCGGTGATGGAGACCCGGTGGTGGGCCTCGTACCGGTCGCGCAGACCCTTGAGGATCTCGATGGTGTGCGGCAGCGACGGCTCGGCGACCTGGATGGGCTGGAAGCGGCGCTCGAGGGCCGCGTCCTTCTCCAGGTACTTCCGGTACTCGTCGAGCGTGGTGGCACCGATGGTCTGGAGCTCACCGCGGGCCAGCATCGGCTTGAGGATGCTGGCGGCGTCGATCGCGCCCTCGGCGGCGCCCGCACCCACGAGGGTGTGGAGCTCGTCGATGAACAGGATGATGTCGCCGCGGGTGCGGATCTCCTTGAGGACCTTCTTCAGGCGCTCCTCGAAGTCACCGCGGTAGCGGGAGCCGGCGACCAGCGCGCCGAGGTCCAGGGTGTAGAGGTGCTTGTCCTTGAGGGTCTCGGGCACCTCGCCCTTGACGATGGCCTGCGCCAGGCCCTCGACGACGGCGGTCTTGCCGACGCCGGGCTCGCCGATGAGGACCGGGTTGTTCTTGGTGCGGCGGGACAGCACCTGCATGACCCGCTCGATCTCCTTCTCGCGCCCGATGACCGGGTCGAGCTTGGATTCGCGGGCCGCCTGGGTGAGGTTGCGGCCGAACTGGTCGAGGACCAGGGACGTCGAGGGGGTGCCCTCGGCAGGACCGCCGGCCGTGGCGGCTTCCTTGCCCTGGTAGCCGGAGAGCAGCTGGATGACCTGCTGCCGCACCCGGTTGAGGTCGGCGCCCAGCTTCACGAGGACCTGGGCGGCGACGCCCTCGCCCTCGCGGATCAGGCCGAGCAGGATGTGCTCGGTGCCGATGTAGTTGTGGCCGAGCTGGAGGGCCTCCCGGAGCGACAGCTCCAGGACCTTCTTGGCACGAGGAGTGAAGGGGATGTGCCCGGACGGGGCCTGCTGGCCCTGGCCGATGATCTCCTCCACCTGCTGGCGGACCGCCTCGAGCGAAATCCCGAGGCTCTCCAGGGCCTTAGCGGCGACACCCTCACCCTCGTGGATAAGGCCCAGAAGGATGTGCTCGGTGCCGATGTAGTTGTGGTTGAGCATCCGGGCTTCTTCCTGAGCCAGGACGACAACCCGCCGCGCGCGGTCGGTGAACCTCTCGAACATCGTTAATCGCTCCTCAGAGCGGTCAGTCAGTTAGGGGTCGATCCCCTCCCTGTCCTTCCGCAGCTTAGTCCCGCAAGCGGGGACCGCTCATTCCAACTGCCGACATCCGTCCGGATCACCCCCCTTCTCAGTGGGGAGACCTGCTGCCGAACAGCCGACAAATGCTCCAACCCGATGGTGCGAGACGATGTTCCCGCAGGCCAAGTAGTTACCCGCGCCTTGAGTACGCCGATGGCGAACGTGAGACGCCGAAGCCCGCGAGTCGCCCCTCTCCACTAGGAATGTCTTACCCGTAAGCACTGACACTCCATGCGGCACACCCCGGTTCCCTCCGCTACCAGCGAACACCCTCGCGCTGCCGAATGCACGCGTACGCCCCATCACGGACACCTTGCGTGTGCGGCGGGGTACTCCGTGTCACCGCGGGCGTAACCAACGCGCCCTCGCGGGAGTTCCCCCGGTATGGCCCTCACCGTCCCGCTGCCCCGTACGCCGCCCGAGGGCGGGACCGCGCGGTGGTACGAGGACGAGCTCGGCTGGGCCACGGTGGCGGGTCCGCCGGTGGGCCTGGTGACCGGGCTGCGCTTCGACGTCCTGGAGCTGCCCGCGGCGGCCGGCCCTGGCGTGCTGCGCCGGGTGGGCCCGGCGACGGGTCCGGTGGCCCTGCTCGGGGACCGGATGGGGCTGCTCGTGGCCGCGGGAGCGCGGAGGAGCTGCCGGGACTGCTCGACTGGCTGGAGTGGGGCGGGATCTCGCTGGATCTCACGGCCCTCGGTGCCGACGGCCGGATGACTGCACCCCTTCCCCGGGGCGGGGCGGATCCGGCGCGCCGGGCGCCGCGGTGTGGCTGCGGGCGCCCGCGCCGGGTCGCGAGGTCGAGTCCTCGCTGCCGGCGCTGCGGTCCGCGCCGTGGGGCGTTGCGGATGCCCCGTGTCTGGTGCGTCTCGTGGCCGCCGCCGCCGCGGAGTGCCACCGGGTGCGACTGCTGAGTGCCCGTGTCGGCGGGGCCGCTCAGCAGCGTTCGCCTCAGCGGTTCGCGTCCTCGTAAGCGGCCTTGATGTCGGCGGGAACGCGACCGCGGTCGTTGACGTTCAGGCCGTTCTCCTTGGCCCACGCGCGGATCTTCGCGGTGTCCTGGCTGCCCGTCGCCACGGCGCGGCCCTTGCCGCGGCCGCCGGTGGTGCGGCCACCGGTGCGGCGGCCACTCGTGGTGTACGGCTCGAGCAGGCCACGGAGCTTTTCCGCGTTGGCGGTGGTGAGGTCGATCTCGTAGGTCTTGCCGTCCAGCGCGAACGTCACGGTCTCGTCCGCCTCGACGCCGTCGAGGTCGTCGACAAGAAGGACCTGAACCTTCTGTGCCACCGGATTTCCTTTCATCGAAAATGCAGTACGCGGAAAGGAAACCGCTTTTCCCGGAAAAACACAAACCCCTGGGAGAGGTTCAGAACCCCGGGAACGCGGGAAACGTGCGCGATTCGGACATAGGGTTCCGCGAGGGGATCCCCGGGCTTCCCCGTCACAGGTGCAGAAGCATCCGGCTGTTGCCCAAGGTGTTCGGCTTCACTCGTTCGAGACCGAGGAACTCGGCGACTCCCTCGTCATAGGAACGGAGGAGCTCGCTGTAGACATCTCCGTCGACCGGGGTCTCGCCGATCTCGACGAAGCCGTGCTTCGCGAAGAAGTCGACTTCGAAGGTCAGGCAGAATACCCGCCGCACCCCGAGCCATCGGGCGGTGTGCAACAACTTGTCGAGCACCTGATGTCCGACGCCGGCGCCCTTGAAGTCGGGATCGACGGCGAGAGTACGGACTTCGGCGAGGTCTTCCCACATGACGTGGAGTGCGCCGCAGCCGACGACGGCGGCGTCCTCGTCGCGTTCCGCGACCCAGAACTCCTGGATGGACTCGTAAAGGGTCACGGTCGCCTTGTCGAGCAGGATGCCGCGCTGCACGAAAGGATCGACGAGACGACGGATCGCGGCCACATCGGTGGTGCGGGCCCTGCGCACGGTGACTGCTTTGGCGGAGGTCGACATGAGGGGGACGCTATCGCTACGGGCGGGGCGTCCCTTCGCCACCCTCGGGCTCCCGCGGGGCGGCGGGGAGGGGGTTGTCGCGCTGGACGATCCGGATGGCGTCGTTCAGCGACTCGCGCTGTTCCGGCGACATCATCCCGAAGAAGGCGACGAGTGCCGCGGCGGGGTTGTCGCTCTGCGCCCAGGCCGCGTTCATCAGCGCGGCGGAGTAGGCGGCGCGGGTGGAGACCGCCGTATATCGATAGGCGCGGCCTTCGACCTCCCTGCGGACCCAGCCCTTCTGGTGGAGATTGTCCATGACGGTCATGACGGTGGTGTAGGCGATGGACCGTTCCTGCTGAAGGTCTTCCAGGACTTCCCGGACGGTGACCGGGCGGTTCCATTGCCAGACGCGCGTCATCACCGCGTCTTCGAGTTCTCCCAGGGGGCGGGGCACAATGCCACCTTAGTGGGCGAAACAGCAATAAACGGCTATTTCAGCTCAGTGGATGACAAAAAGGGTGCACGACCGGAAGCGGTCGCACACCCTCGGTGCTGCGGTACGGGGCGGGCCGGGGCCCGGTCAGGAACCGTCCGCCTGGCGGGCGGCCTCGGCGCGGGCGAGGGCCGCGTCCACGACCGCGTCCTCCTTGGCCTTGTTCGGGCCGCCCTGGCTCTTGACGATCGTGACGACGAGGCCGATGAAGAAGACGGCCATCACGACGGGGGGCAGGAGCGCGGATACGTATTCCATGCCGTCCAGAGTAGCTATCCGGCGACCCGCTCCTCGGGCGGGGCGGCGGAACAGGCCTCGGCGCGGCGGGAAGACCTCGGAGGGCTTGGGCACCGGGCGTTCGGCCGGGGCGGGCGGCTTCGGCCGGGGCTCGTCGCCCGCCGCGCGCCCGCCGGGCAGCGCGAGCAGCCGGGCCCGGGAGGGGAGGGCACGGTCGGGGCGGTGGCCTGGGAGACCCGGGCCAGGCGCGCGTACGGAACGCTCGGCGAGGACCTGGCAGCGGGCGAGCAGCTCGGCGGCGGCCGGGTTGTGGCGCAGCGCGCGCAGGGCGGCGAGGTCGTCGGCGCCGGGGTCGTAGCCGGCGGCCAGCGCGTCCCGGAGGAGCTCCAGATAACCGCCGAGGGAACCGGGCAGCGCCTCGCGGTAGCGGGCCAGGTCGTCGAGGAGGAAGGCGCGCAGCCGGCCGGCCTCGCGTACCGCCTCGTCCACGGAATCGGCCAGGCGCAGGCAGTCCTGGACGTCCTCGTCCTGGAGGGGGCAGGGTGGAGGGCGATGGCGAGGGCACGGCGGAGCACACGCAGCTCGTCCGCGCTGAACGCCATGCCGCCGCGGGGTCCGTATGGCGTGGGCATGGGCCGACGATACGCGCTAATCGGACAATTTCCTCTTAGCGATCATTCCGGCGCGCCGGAATGATCGCCCCCGTTCGTCCGGGCACGCCTACATGCGCGCGACGTTCCGCTCGTAGACCAGGCGCAGGCCGATCAGGGTCAGCCAGGGCTCGTGCTCGTCGATCTCCTTCGAGTCGCCGAGGACCATCGGCGCCAGGCCGCCGGTCGCGATCACGGTGACGTCGGAGGGGTCGCCCTTCGGCCCGACCAGTTCCCGCTTCATCCGGGCCACCACGCCATCGACCTGGCCCGCGTACCCGAAGACGATGCCCGACTGCATGGCCTCGACCGTGTTCTTGCCGATCACGCTGCGCGGGCGGGCCAGCTCGATCTTGCGGAGCATCGCGCCCTTGACGCCCAGCGCCTCCACCGAGATCTCGATGCCCGGCGCGATCGCCCCGCCCGCGTACTCGCCGCGCGCGGTGATCGCGTCGTACGTCGTCGCCGTGCCGAAGTCCACGACGATCGCCGGACCGCCGTACAGCTCGACGGCCGCGACCGCGTTGATGATGCGGTCGGCGCCGACCTCCTGGGGTTGTCCGTGAGGATCGGCACCCCGTCCTGACGCCCGGCTCCACGAGGACCGCCGGCACGTCCCCGTAGTACCGGCGGGTCACCTCGCGCAGCTCGTGCAGCACCGAGGGGACCGTCGCGCAGATGGCGATCCCCTCGATGCCGTCGCTCAGCTCGACGCCGAGCAGCGGGTGCATGCCCATGAGGCCCTGGAGCAGGACCGCCATCTCGTCGGCGGTACGGCTCGGGTCCGTGGAGATCCGCCAGTGCTCGACGATCTCCTCGCCGTCGAAGAGACCGAGCACCGTGTGCGTGTTGCCGACGTCGATGGTGAGCAGCATCAGGAGCGCACCTCGCGCAGGTCGAGGCCGATGTCGAGGATCGGGGAGGAGTGGGTGAGGCCGCCGACCGCCAGGTAGTCGACGCCCGTCGCCGCGTACGCCGCCGCGTTCTCCAGGGTCAGCCGGCCCGAGGACTCCAGGACGGCGCGGCCCGCGACCAGGGCGACGGCCTCCTCCGTCTCGATCGGGGTGAAGTTGTCGAGCAGGATCAGGTCGGCGCCCGCGTCCAGGACCTCGCGGACCTGGTGCATCGTGTCGACCTCGACCTCGATCGGCACCTCCGGGAACAGCTCGCGGACGGCCTTGAAGGCCTCGGCGACGCCGCCGGCCGCCACCACGTGGTTGTCCTGACCAGGGCCGCGTCGGAGAGCGACATGCGGTGGTTGACGCCGCCGCCGCAGCGGACCGCGTACTTCTCCAGGGCGCGCAGGCCCGGCGTCGTCTTGCGGGTGTCGCGGACCTTCGCGTTCGTGCCCTCCAGGGCGTCCGCCCACGCGCGCGTGGCGGTGGCGATGCCGGAGAGGCGGCACAGGATGTTGAGCGCGCTGCGCTCGCCGGTGAGCAGGTCGCGGGTGCGGGCGGTGACGCTGAGGAGCACCTGCCCGGCCTCGACGCGCTCGCCGTCCTCGACGTGCCGCTCGACCTCGAACTCGTCCGTGCAGACGATCGACAGGACGGCCTCGGCGACCCGCAGGCCCGCCACGACACCGGCCTCACGGGCGGTGAAGTCGGCGGTGGCGACGGCGTCCTCGGGGACGGTCGCGACGGTCGTCACGTCGACCCCGCCGTCGAGGTCCTCGGCGATCGCCAGGTGGGCGATGTCCTCGACCTGGATCGGGTCGAGACCGGCGTCGACGAGCAGCTGCGCGAGGGCGGGGTCGAGACCGCACTCGAACTCCTCGCCGTCGCCGCAGCCGCAGCCGTCGCCGCAGCCGCCGGGCTCCTCCTCGGAGGAGACCGCGCTGATCTGGATGAGAGGGACGTCCACGGGCTCGGGACGGGCTTCCTCGGGCGTGCTCACTTACGGCTCCCTGGGGGCGTCGAGGGTGGGGGGAAAGTCGGCGGTGTCGGTGGTGCGGACGTCGAGGGTCCGCTCCGGGGTGAGGCGGACGACCAGGTGCCTGCGCCAGTGCGCGTCGTCCCGCTCGGGGCGGTCCTCGCGCCAGTGGCAGCCGCGGGTCTCCTCGCGGAGGCGGGCCGCCGCGACCAGGACCCGGGCGACGCACAGCAGGTTCGTGGTCTCCCAGGATTCCACGCCCGGCTCGGCCGCCTTGCTGTCGTCGTCGCCGCCCGCCACGGCGTCGCCGTGCAGGGCCTCCAGGGCCTCGGCGGCCTCCCGCAGGCTGGCCTCCGAGCGGAGCACGCCCGCGCCGGCCGTCATGGTCCGCTGGATGCGGGTCCGGGCGCCGCCACGGGCAGCGGCAGGGTCACCGGGGCCGGGTGCGCCACCGGGGCGCCCGGCGCGCGCGGGGCCGCGGCCTTGATGTCCTCGGCGATCCGCTCGGCGAAGACCAGGCCCTCCAGGAGCGAGTTCGAGGCGAGCCGGTTGGCGCCGTGGACGCCCGTGCAGGCGACCTCCCGCACGCGTACAGGCCCGGCACGGTGGTCCGGCCGGACAGGTCCGTGCGGACGCCGCCGGAGGCGTAGTGGGCGGCGGGGGCGACCGGGATCGGCTCCGTCACCGGGTCGATGCCGTGGGAGCGGCAGGCCGCCAGGATCGTCGGGAAGCGCTCCGCCCACATCTCGGCGCCGAAGTGACGGCCGTCGAGGTACATGTGGTCGGTGCCGTTCTCCTGCATCCGGCGGGTGATCGCCTTGGCGACGATGTCCCGGGGCGCGAGCTCGGCCAGCTCGTGCTGCCCGAGCATGAAGCGGACCCCGTCGGCGTCGACCAGGTGGGCGCCCTCGCCCCGCACCGCCTCGGAGACCAGCGGCTGCTGGCCCTCGGAGCCGACCCCGAGGAAGAGCACCGTGGGGTGGAACTGGACGAACTCCAGGTCGGAGACCTCGGCCCCGGCGCGCAGCGCCAGCGCGACGCCGTCGCCGGTGGAGACGCCCGGGTTGGTGGTGGCGGAGAAGACCTGGCCCATGCCGCCGGTGGCGAGGACCACCGCGGGCGCGTGGACGGCGCCGACGCCGTCGTGCTGCCCTCGCCCATGACGTGCAGGGTCACGCCGGCCGTACGGCCCTCGGCGTCGTGGAGGAGGTCCAGGACGAGGGCGTGCTCGATGAAGCGCACGCCCCGGTCCCGTATCGCCTCGACCAGGGCGCGGGAGATCTCGGCGCCGGTCGCGTCCCCGCCCGCGTGGGCGATCCGGCGGCGGTGGTGGCCGCCCTCCCGGGTCAGCGCGATCTCGCCGTCGGAGGTCTTGTCGAAGTCGGCGCCGGTCGAGATCAGCCGGCGGACGGCGTCCGGGCCCTCGGTGACCAGGGCCCGCACGGCGCCCTCGTCGCACAGCCCGGCACCGGCGACGAGGGTGTCGTCGAGGTGCTGCTCGGGGGTGTCGCCCTCGCCGAGCGCGGCCGCGATGCCGCCCTGCGCCCAGCGGGTGGAGCCGTCGTCGAGGTTGGCCTTGGTGACCACGACCGTACGGAGTCCGGCGGCGGTGCAGCGCAGGGCGGCGGTGAGGCCCGCGACCCCGGAGCCGACCACGACGACGTCGGCGTCGATGTCCCAGCCCGGTGCGGGCGCGTGCAGCCGTATTCCGGTCACTTGGCGGCTCCGAAGGTCAGGGGGATGTTGTCGATGAGCCGCGTGCTCCCCACGCGCGCGGCGACGGCGAGGACCGCCTCCCGTCGTGGCCGTCGGCGACCTCGGTGAAGTCGGCCGGGTCCACGAGGGCCAGGTAGTCCAGGGCGAGCGGCGGCTCGGCCCCGGCCGCCTCGTCCAGGACGGCGCGGGCGCGGCCCGCACGGCGTCGGCGCAGCCGCCCTCGGCGGCCTGCGCGAGCGCGTGGGCGTCGGCGGCGGCCCGCGCCTCGCCGATCCGGGAGAGCGCCTCGGCGCGGTCCTGGGTGCCGGGCAGGGCCTCGGCCCGCGCGCGCAGCGCCTCCTGGGCGGCGAGCCGCTCGCGGGCCGCGAACAGCGCGCGGGACAGCGCGAGGGCCGTCCGGCGCTCGCCCGCCGACAGGTAGCGGTTGCGGCTGGAGGGGCCAGGCCGTCGGTCTCGCGGACGGTCTCCACGCCGACGATCTCGACGGGGAAGTTCAGGTCGCGGGCCATGCGGCGGATCAGGGCCAGCTGCTGGGCGTCCTTCTGGCCGAAGAAGGCCAGGTCGGGCGCGGTGAGGTGCAGCAGCTTGGCGACGACGGTCAGCACGCCGTCGAAGTGGCCGGGCCGGGAGGCGCCTTCGAGGCGCTCGCCCATGGGGCCCGCGGTGATCCGGACCTGCGGCTCGCCGCCCGGGTAGACCTCGTCGACGGAGGGCGCGAAGACGACGCTGGCACCCGCGTCGAGGGCCAGCTCCAGGTCGGCGTCGAGGGTGCGGGGGTAGCGGTCGAGGTCCTCGCCGGCGCCGAACTGCAGCGGGTTGACGAAGACGGTGACGACGACGAAGCCCTTGTCGCCCACGCGCTCGCGTGCGGCCCGGATCAGGGTGGCGTGGCCCTCGTGGAGGGCGCCCATGGTCATGACGACGGCGGTGTGGCCGGGGACGCTCCCGTGCGCCACCGCGTCCGCGAGGGCCTCGGCCGTGGGGACCAGCTCCGCCGGCTCGGGGCGCACGGGGCCGCCTTCGGCGCGCTTGCTGGCGAACGGGCTCATCGGTCATCTCCTTGCGGTCCGTCGGCGGGGCCGGCGGGGTGGGCGGTGCCGCTCGCCGTCTCGGCGAGCACGCCCAGCAGGTCCTCGGCCAGCTCGGGCTTGAGCAGGCCGTGCGCGAGCGCCCGGTCGGCGGTCGTGCGGGCCATCGCCAGATAGCCGGCGACGGTGCCGGGCGCGTGCTTGCGCAGCTCGGCGACGTGGGCGGCGACCGTACCGGCGTCACCGCGCGCGACGGGGCCGGTGAGGGCCGCGTCCCCGGACCGCAGGGCGTTGTCCAGGGCGGCGCCCAGGAGGGGCCCAGCATGCGGTCGGGGGCGGCGACGCCGGCCTTGTGGAGCAGTTCCATCGACTGGGCCACCAGGGTGACCAGGTGGTTCGCGCCGAGGGCCAGGGCCGCGTGGTAGAGCGGCCGGGCCTCCTCCGCGATCCACTCGGGCTCGCCGCCCATCTCGATCACCAGGGCCTCGGCGGCGAGCCGTCAGCTCCTCGGGCGCGGTCACCCGAAGGAGCAACCGGCGAGCCGCTGGACGTCGACGGCGGTGCCGGTGAAGGTCATGGCGGGGTGCAGGGCGAGCGGCAGGGCGCCGGCCCGGCGGGCGGGGTCCAGGACCCGTGCCCCGTACCGCCCGGAGGTGTGCACGAGCAGCTGCCCCGGCCGTACGGCTCCGGTGTCGGCGAGGCCCTCGACCAGGCCCGGCAGCGCGTCGTCCGGCACGGTCAGCAGGACCAGGTCGGCGAGGGCGAGGACGCGGGCGGGCTCGACGACGGGGACGTCGGGCAGGAGCTCGGCGGCGCGGCGCCGGGAGGCGTCGGAGACCGCCGAGACGGCGACGGGGCGGTGCCCGGCGAGCCGGAGCGAGGCGGCGAGGGCGGGGCCCACCCGGCCTGCGCCGACGACTCCGACGGTGAGCCGGGCGGGTCGGTCCTCGGCCCGGGGCTCCGCTGCTCTGGGCTCTGGCGCTGCTGGTGCGTTCACGGTGGGGACGGCCTTCCGTTCCAGTCCTCGGCGGGTACCGGACGATTTCTGGTCATGCTACGCCAGCGTTTCGCGGCGCTCCGTGGGCTGTCCACAGGGTGTGGGCGGTGGTGTGATGATCGGCTCATGAATCCTGAGACGCCTGTGGACGCCGCCGTCGAGCCTCCTGCCGGGACTCCCGTGGACGAGGAAGCGCTCCGGCTCCACCGGGCCGAGGTGTGGGGCGCCGCCGGACGCCGGCTGTGGAACACCTCGGTGGACGGCACCGTCGGGTCGCGGCTGCGCGAACTGGCCGCCTGGACGGAGGCCGCCGGCCACGACGGGGCCATGCCCGACACGTACGGGAACGGGCTCGTGGAGGAACTGGAGCGGCGCGTCGCCGAGGAGCTCGGGCTCCCCGCCGCCGTCTTCTTCCCGACCGGCACCATGGCCCAGCAGGTGGCGCTGCGCTGCTGGGCCGGGCGCACCGGCAACCCCGTCGTCGCCCTCCACCCGCTCGCCCACCCCGAGGTCCACGAGGGCGGGGCGTTCGGGGTCGTCTCCCGGCTCCGCACGGTCCACCCGACCGGCGCGCCCCGGCTGCCGACCGCCGAGGAGGTGCGGGACCACCCGGAGCCCTTCGGGACGCTGATGCTGGAACTGCCGCTGCGGGACGCCGGCTTCGTGCTGCCGTCCTGGGAGGAGCTGACCGAGGTCGTGGAGGCGGCCCGGGAGCGGGACGCGGTGGTCCACTTCGACGGGGCCCGGCTGTGGGAGACCACGACGCACTTCGGCCGCGGGCTCGCGGAGATCGCGGGGCTCGCCGACAGCGTCTACGTCTCGTTCTACAAGTCCCTCGGCGGCCTGTCCGGGGCCGCGCTCGCCGGCCCCGAGGACGTCATGGAGGAGGCCAGGGTCTGGCGCCACCGGTACGGCGGGATGGTCTTCCAGCAGTACCCGGCGGCGCTCTCCGCGCTCCGCGGCCTGGACGTCGAACTGCCCCGGCTGCCCTCGTACGCGGCACACGCGCGCGTGGTGGCCGCCGCGATCCGGGAGGCCTTCGCGGAGGCGGGCGCCGGCTGGTCCCGGGTCCACCCGGAGACCCCGCACACCCACCAGTTCCAGGTCTGGCTGCCGTACGACCCCGAGACCCTGACGGCGGCGGCCCTCGCCCAGACCGAGGACACCGGCGCGGCCTTCTTCCGCCGCTGGTTCCCCCCGGCCGCGGGCGGCCCGCCGGGGGTCGCCTTCACCGAGGTGACCGTCACGGAACCGGGCCTGGAGTGGACGGCAGAGGACGTGAAGGAGGCGGTACGGGACTTCCTGAGGCGCGTCGAGGGCTCTTCCTGAGGCCCGTCGAGGGCTCTTCCTGAGGCGCGTCGAGGGCCAGGGCCGTCCTGTCCGGCCCCGGGGCTCAGCGCGCGGGCTTGTCTTGTCGCCCCGGGGCTCAGCGCGCGGGGCTTGTCTTGTCGCCCGGGGCTCAGCGCGCGGGGCGCAGCCAACGGCGCAGGGCCGCGCGGGCGGCGCCGCGCGCCGGGCGGCCCGCCACCACCCGTGCGAAGCGGCGGCGGTCGCGGAGGGCCCGCAGCAGGGCGAGCTCGTGGGTGCCGGGCTCCGGCGGCATCGGTGCGCCGAGCCGGGCGGCCCGCTGGGCGTCGAAGACGTACTGGTGCAGTGCGTTCATGCCCTCACCGTGCGCCGCCCCGCCACGGCCCGGCCCCCGGATTGACCGCCCCCGTCAATCAGGGGCCCGCCGATTGACGGTCCCCGTCAAACGGGGCGACGGGCCCCCCGCCCGGTCCCGCACCATGGACGGGTGAGCGTGACCATCGACATCACCGGACTGCCGCACGAGCGGATCTCCTTCTGCCCCTCGCCGCTGGCCGAGCTGGGCAACGCCCTGCACGCCCTCGCCGAACCCGCCCACCACGCACGGCTGCACGCCTGGACGACCGCCACCTCCTCCGCGCTGCAGCCGGAGCTCGCGGACCGGCTGCACGAGGCCGACTTCATGTGGCGGTCCACCCGCTCCGACTTCCTGCTGCCCGCCCAGCCGCGCGAGACCCTCGCCGAGGAACTGGACGACCTCGACCGCATGGACGACGAGCTGTTCGTCGGCGCGGCCCTGGAGATCTCGTGCAGCAGCCGCTACTCCCAGGGCATCCCGTCCCCGCTGGTCGACGCCGACAGCCGCCGCCGCGCCCTCGACCTGGCCGCCGCGCGGGACCGCGCCAGTCCGCGTTCGTGGAGCGGATGCTGGCCGATCCCGTCGGCACCCGTGCCTGGATCCGCCGGCTCCTGGAGGACTGCGACGAGGCCTTCTTCGCCGACGTCTGGCGCCGCGTCCGGGTCCAGCTCGCCGCCGACGCCCGCCACAAGACGGAGCTGCTGCGCCGCAAGGGCCTGGGCGAGGCGCTCGCGGCCGCCTCCCCCGCGCTGAGCCTGGAGGAGGACGGGCGCGGCTCCCGGATCGTCGTCGACAAGCTCGTCCACGGCCGGACGGAGGCCCACGGCTCGGCCGTGACGCTCGTGCCGACCGCCTTCGGCTGGCCGCACCTCTTCGCCATCAGCGCGCCCGGCTGGCAGCCGGTCATCCAGTACCCGGCCGCGGCCCGCGAGGTCGGCGGCGCCGAGTCCGTCGAGGCGGTCAAGCTGCGCCTGGAGGCCCTCGCCCACCCGATGCGGATGCGGCTGTGCCGCAACCTGGCGCGCGGCCCGTACTCGACGAGCGAGCTGGCCGACGCGTACGGCATCACCGCCCCGAGGTCTCCCGGCACCTCGCGGTCCTCAGGAAGGCCGGTCTGACCACCACCCGGCGCCGCGGCCGGTACGTGCTCCACCAGCTCGACTTCTCCGTCGTCGCCCGCCTCGGCAGCGACTTCCTGGAGTCGGTGCTCCGGTAGGGGTCCCCGCCCGGGGCCTGTCCGGCGGGTCGGGGCCGGACAGGCCCTAGACCGCGCCGCCGCCTGCCCGGACCAGGCCCGTCTCGTACGCCAGGACCACGACCTGGACCCGGTCGCGCAGGCCCAGCTTGGTCAGGATGCGGCCCACGTGCGTCTTCACCGTCGCCTCGGAGAGGACGAGCCGGGCCGCGATCTCGCCGTTCGACAGGCCCTGCGCGACCAGCATCATCACCTCGCGCTCCCGGTCCGTCAGCCGCTCCAGCTCCTTGTGCTGGGGCTCCTTGCCGGAGGACGGCAGCATCGGCGAGAAGCGGTCCAGGAGCCGGCGCGTGGTGGAGGGCGCGACCACCGCGTCGCCGCTGTGCACGGAGCGGATCGCGGCGAGGAGCTCCGCCGGCGGCACGTCCTTCAGCATGAAGCCGCTCGCGCCCGCCTTCAGGCCCGAGAAGGCGTACTCGTCGAGGTCGAAGGTCGTCAGGATCAGCACCTTCGGGGCGCCGGGCTCCGAGCAGATCCGCCGGGTCGTCTCCACCCCGTCCAGCTTCGGCATGCGCACGTCCATCAGGACGACGTCGACCGCCGTGGAGCGCAGCACCTCCAGCGCCTCGACCCCGTCGCCCGCCTCCGCCACGACCTCCATGTCCGGCTGGGCGGCGAGCACCATGCGGAAACCGGTCCGCAGCAGCACCTGGTCGTCGACGAGCATCACGCGGATGGACATCAGGTCAGTTCCTTAAGGGTCGTCAGTGGGCGGGCTTGAGGGGAGCAGGGCGCTGATCCGGAAACCGCCGCCTGGACGCGGGCCCGCGTCCAGGGTGCCGCCGACCATGCCGACCCGCTCGCGCATACCGATCAGACCATGGCCCCGCCCGTCGGCGCCGCCGTCCTCGTACATCTCCTGCGGAGCGCCCCGGCCGTCGTCCTCGACGAGCAGGCCGAGGCCGTCGTCGAAGTAGACGAGCCGCACGCTGGCGCCGACGTCCGGCCCGCCGTGCTTGCGCGTGTTGGTGAGGGCCTCCTGCACGATCCGGTACGCGGTGAGCTCGACGCCGCTGGGCAGCGGGCGGGGGCTCCCCTCGATCGCGAAGTCGACGGTGAGACCGGCGCCCCTGACCTGCTCGACGAGGTCCTCGATCTGCTGCACGTCGGGCTGCGGCACGTACTCCCCGGCCTCCTGGTGCTCGCCGGTCCGCAGGATCCCGAGGAGTCTGCGCATCTCGGCGAGGGCCTGCCGGCCCGTCGTGGAGATCGTCTCCAGGGCCTGCTTGGCGGTCTCCGGGGAGGAGTCCATGACGTAGGCGGCGCCGTCGGCCTGGACCACCATCACCGACACGTTGTGCGCGACGACGTCGTGCAGCTCGCGGGCGATCCGGGCCCGCTCGGCGGCGACCGCGACCTTGGCCTGGGCCTCGCGCTCCTGCTCCAGGCGGGAGGCCCGCTCCTCCAGCTGCGCGAAGTAGGCGCGGCGGGTGCGGAGCGAGTCGCCGAGGACCCAGGCGAGGGCGAACGGCACGGTCATGATGACCGTGAAGAAGACCTTGGCCGCGTCCGAGCCCGGGGCCTCCATGGGCCATCTGAGCTGGGAGAGCGTGGAGGCGCTGAGTCCGCCGACGAGCGCGAGCCGGGAGGCCCAGCGGGGTCCGTCGTGCGCGGCGACGGTGAAGATGATCACGAGCATGGCGAAGTCCGCCAGGAACGGCACCAGGCCGAGCACGAGCTGGACGAGACCCAGCGCGACCGCGAGCAGCAGCATCTTCTCCGGGGCGCGCCGGCGCAGGGCCACGACCAGGGAGAACAGTGCGGCGACCAGACCGTACGCGACGGGCTGTTCCAGCGTCGGGTGGGTCGTCCCCACCCACAGCAGGGAGAACCCGAGGAGGACGACGGCCCAGAAGACGTCGACGCCCGTCGGGTGTCTGCGGATGAAGTCGTAGAGGCGCTGCACGTCACCCAGAGTAGGGAAGGGCGAGGGGTGCCCGGATCAACCGTGGGGTCGATCCTTGGCGCGGGACCCGTACTCCCCGAGGTGGAGACTGGGGCACGTGACGGATGAGACGTGTCAGTGGCAGGGGTGGCGGGAGGCCACGGAGCGGGCGCTGTACGGCCCGGGGGGCTTCTATCTGCGCCCCGAGGGCCCCGCGGGGCACTTCCGCACCTCGGTGCACGCCTCCCCGCTCTTCGCGGCGGCCGTGGCCCGGCTGCTCGGCGAGGTCGCGGAGGAGCTGGGGACGGCCGAGGTCGACCTCGTGGACGTGGGCGCGGGGCGCGGTGAGCTGCTCGCCGGCGTGCTCGCGGCCGTCGGGTCCTCGCTCTCCGTGCGGGCGTACGCCGTCGAGCGCGCCGCCCGCCCGGACGGGCTCGACCCCGGGTGGAGTGGACCGACCGGATCCCGCGGGCGTGCGCGGGCTGCTCTTCGCGAACGAGTGGCTCGACAACGTGCCGGTGGACGTCGCCGAGGCGGACCCGGCGGGCACCGTCCGCTACGTGGAGGTCGCCCGGACGGCACCGAACGGCTCGGCGCCCCCGTCACCGGCCCCGACGCCGACTGGCTCGCCCGCTGGTGGCCGCTGCGCGAGCCCGGCACCGGGCCGAGATCGGCCGCCCCGCGACGAGGCCTGGGCGGCGGCGGTCGGCTCCTGGCCGCGGGCCGCGCGGTGGCCGTGGACTACGCGCACGTACGCGACTCCCGGCCGCCCTTCGGCACCCTCACCGGCTTCCGCGCGGGCCGCGAGGTCCCCGGTCCCGGACGGCGGCTGCGACCTGACGTCCCACGTGGCGATGGACGCGTGCGGGGCCTCCCGGCGGGGGCGGGGACTCCTTCACGGACGGCCACGCGGGCGCGTACCGGAGCGGGGACTCCTTCACGGACGGCCACGCGGGCGCGTACGGGAGCGGTGACTCCTTCGCGGACGGCCACGCGGGCGCGTACGGGAGCGGGGCTTCTTCGTCGGGCGGGGCGGGGTCGAGCTCGTGACGCAGCGGGAGGCCCTGGGGCGGCTCGGGGTGAGCGGGGGCGGCCGCCGCTCTCGCTCGCCTCCGCCGATCCCGCCGGTTACGTCCGGGCGCTCGCCTCCGCCGGAGAGGCGGCCGAGCTCACCGCGCGCGGTGGTCTCGGGACTTCCTGTGGCTGATCCACCGGGTCCCGGGGCCCGGGGCGGCAGGGGATACTGACCGCATGACGGAGACGACGGTCGGAATCGGCGGCGCGGCGGAGAGCACCGACATGGTGCTGAACATCGGGCCGCAGCACCCCTCGACCCACGGCGTGCTCCGGCTCCGGCTCGTGCTCGACGGCGAGGTCGTCCGGCACGCCGAGCCGGTGATCGGCTACATGCACCGGGGCGCCGAGAAGCTCTTCGAGGCGCGGGACTACCGGCAGATCATCATGCTGGCCAACCGCCACGACTGGCTGTCCGCCTTCTCCAACGAGCTCGGCGTGGTCATGGCCGTCGAGCGGATGCTCGGCATGGAGGTCCCGGAGCGGGCCGTCTGGACGCGGACGCTCCTCGCCGAGCTGAACCGGGTCCTCAACCACCTGATGTTCCTCGGCTCGTACCCGCTCGAACTGGGCGGCATCACCCCGGTCTTCCACGCCTTCCGGGAGCGCGAGGAGCTCCAGGCGGTGATGGAGGAGGTCTCCGGCGGGCGGATGCACTACATGTTCAACCGGGTCGGCGGCCTCAAGGAGGACCTGCCGGCCGGCTGGCTGGACCGGGCCCGCACCGCCGTCGCCGACGTCCGCTCGCGGATGGACGTCTACGACCGTCTCGTCCTCGGCAACGAGATCTTCCGGGGCCGTACGCGCGGGGTCGGCGTCCTCGCCCCGGAGGCCGTCCACGCGTACGGGGTGACGGGGCCCATCGCCCGTGCCTCGGGCGTCGACTTCGACCTGCGCCGCGACGAGCCGTACCTCGCGTACGGGGAGCTCCGGGACACCCTGCGGGTCGCCGTCCGGCAGGAGGGCGACTGCCTCGCCCGCTTCGAGTGCCTGCTCGACCAGACGCACAACTCCCTGGACCTGGCGGACGCCTGCCTGGACCGGATGGCCGAGCTGCCGCCCGGCCCGATCAACCAGCGGCTGCCGAAGGTCCTCAAGGCGCCGGAGGGCCACACGTACGCCTGGACCGAGAACCCGCTCGGCGTCAACGGCTACTACCTCGTCTCCAAGGGCGAGAAGACCCCGTACCGCCTGAAGCTGCGCTCCGCCTCGTTCAACAACATCCAGGCGCTGGTGGAGCTGCTGCCGGGGACGCTGGTCGCCGACATGGTGGCGATCCTGGGCTCGCTCTTCTTCGTCGTCGGCGACATCGACAAGTGACCCCGCCCCGCACGCGCGCGGGTGCGGGGTCCGGCGTCAGGAGCTGACCGCGCCGCGGAGTTCCGCCACGTCCAGCTGTTCCGTCTCGTCGTGGGCCGTGAGGTCGATGACCTGGCCGATCGCGCGGGGCGGGACCGGGGTGAGGGTGTGGGAGGCGAGGACCTCCTCGCCGACGACGTCGGCGAGGTCGGTGTTCTGGACGGCCTCGATGGCGGCGGCGGCCTTCTGGGTGCCGAAGAAGTCGAAGTTGCCCTCGGGGCGGGGGGCGGGCCTGCGGGTCGCGTACGGCACGATCGCGGCGGCGACCGGCACGGTCGACAGGGCGGTGGAGGCGGCCGTACGGGTGTGCTGCTCGGTTCCGGCGGCCGCCGCGTGCTTCCCCTGGGGCTCCTCCGTCTCCCGGGCGCGCTCGGCGAGGTCGCGGGCGCGGGCCGCCTCGGCGGTGCGGCGGGCCTGCTGGGCGGCGGCGTTGCGCGGGAGGTCGCGCAGGGCCTGGGCGGCGCGGCGGAAGGCCTCCGGGGTGGGCGTGGAGCCCGCGGCGGGCAGCGCCTTGGCCCCGGCGGTGCCGTTCTCCAGGGCGAGGACGCGGCGGCCCTCCAGGGCGCTGGCGCGCTCGGTCTCGGCGGTGGCGTACCGGCGGAGCAGGTCGGCGTGCTCGCCGCGCAGTCCGGCGAGCTCCACGCGCTTGGCGCGGAGTTTGGCGTCGAGCCGGGAGCGCAGCGCGCGGGCCTCCTCCAGGTCGGACTCCAGCTCGGCGGTCCGCTCCTCGGCCTTCCACACCTCGGCGGCGCGCGCCCGGTCGAGCTCGGCGACCTTCAGACCGGCGCTCCGGTCCCAACTGCGCATGAGGACGGCGCCGGTGACGGCGGCGGCCGCCGCCGCGCCGCGAGCAGCCGCGCGATCACCGGGTCGCCGGGCAGCCAGGCGGCCGCGGCGCAGACGACCGCGGCGCCGGCGACCGCGGAGGGCGGCAGCAGTTTGTGCAGAGGCGGGGAATGGCGGTGGCGTCCACGTGGCATGGCCTGAAATTTACCGTGCGTAGGCGATGTGTGGGGCGTCGGCCCGGCAATCTCTTGGCCACTTCTCGCCAACAGAAGTGGAGAGGAATGGTTCCGGTTCCGTTTCGGGCCGACTCCCCTCCCCCGCCGCCTACTTCTTGAGCAGCCCCTTCGTCTCCAGATACTCCTTGGCGACGTCCTCCGGCTTCGCCCGCTCGGCATCCACCTTGCGGTTGAGTTCGGCGAGATCCGCTGTGGTCAGCACCTTGGTGATCTTGTCGAGGGCGGCGGCGATCTCCGGAGAACCGGCGTCCTTGGCGTTGACCACGGGCACCACGTTGTCCGCGTTCTGCAGCTTCTTGTCGTCGGTGAGGAAGACGAGGCCGTAACCGTCGATCGTGGCGTCCGTGGTGGTGGTCAGGACCAGCTGGTCGACGCCGTCCTTCACCGCCTGCTTGGCCTGCGGCGTACCGACGCCCTTGGGGTCGATCCCGGCCACGTCGATCCCGTACGCCTTCTTCAGACCGGGCGCGCAGAAGGGCCGCACGGCGCATTCGTCCCCGGCCGCGATCTTCACCTTCAGCTTGGCGCGGCCGAGATCGGAAAGGGTCGTCAGCTTGTTCTTCGCGGCGAATTCCTTCGTCACCGCGAAGGCGTTCTGATCGACCGCCTCTCCGACCGCGAGGACCTTCAGACCGCGCGGTTCGGCGAGCTTCCGCAGCGCGTCGACCGTGGCCGTCGCGTCGCCCGTGGCGACCGGCTTGTCCTCGGGCGCCTTCGGGCCGTTCACCTTCGCGTTGAGGAATTCCGCGATCGTCGCCGCGTATTCCGGGACGACGTCGATCTCGCCCTTCTCCAGCGAGGGTTCGTACAGTTCGCGATTCTTCACGGTGGTGATGGACACCGAGTATCCGGCGGCCCGCAGCGACTGCGCGTACAGCTCGGCGAGGACCTTGGCCTCGGTGAAGGCGGCCGCGCCGACCACCAGCGAGCCCTTCTCCCCGGCGCCGGAGCTCCCGGACTCCTTCTTCTTGCCCTCCTCCAGGCTGTCGCCGCCGCACGCCGCGAGGGCGGCGGTCAGCGCCGCCGTACCCAGCAGCGCGCCCGCGATGCGCGAGACCCTGTTCACGAGATCACCCATTCCAGTCAGCGTTCGGTACGTCTTCTGTCACGTGAGAAAAGGCGGTCCGCGCCCACCAGGGCGCCCTCCACCAGCAGGGCGAGCAGGGCCACGAGCACGGCGCCCGCGACCACCTGCGCGGTGTCGTACGTGGCGAAGCCGGCCGTGATGATCCGGCCCAGGCCGCCCTGTCCGACCATCGCGGCGACCGTCGCCGTGGCGACCACCTGCACCGCGGCCGAGCGGATCCCGGTCATCACCACCGGCCGCGCCAGCGGGAGTTCGACCCTCAGGAAGACCTGACCGCCCGTCATCCCCATGCCGCGCGCGGCCCGCACCGCGGCCCGGTCGACCTCCCGCACCCCGACGTACGCGTTGGTGAGGAGCGGGGGGATCGCGAACAGCACCAGGGCCACCACGGTGGGCACATAGCCGGCGTTCCGCAGGGGCGACACCATGAACAGGGCGAGCACCGCGAAGACGGGGATCGCCCGCCCCACGTTCGACACGTTCACCGCGAGCGCCCCGCCCCGGCCGAGGTGCCCGAGCCACAGGCCGAGGGGAAGCGCGAGCGCCGAGGCGATCAGGAGCGCCGCCCCGCTCACGTACACGTGCTCGGCGAGCCGCTGCCCGATGCCGTCCTCGCCCGTCCAGTGCGCGCCGGTGGCGAGCCAGCCCCAGGCGTCCGTCACGATGCCCATCTCACCCGCCTCCCGGCGCGGTCCGTATCCGGGTCCACGGCGTCAGCAGCCGCTGGAGTCCCAGGAGCAGCAGGTCGGCGGCGACCGCGAGCAGCACGCACAGCACCGAGGCCGCGAGCATCTGCGCCTTGAAGAAGGTCGGCAGCGCGTCCTCGATGAGGTTGCCCAGGCCGCCGCGGCCGACGACCGAGCCGACCGTCGTCAGCGCGATCGTGGAGACCGTCGCCATCCGGACGCCCGCCATCAGGACCGGGAGCGCCAGCGGCAGTTCGACCTGCCAGAGCAGCCGCAGCGAGCCGTACCCCATGCCCCGGGCGGCCTCCCGCGTCTCGGCCGGGACGGCGGCGAGGCCCGCCAGGGTGTTCCGCACGAGGATCGTCAGCGCGTACAGCACGAGGCCGGTCACGACGAGCGCCGCCGAGAGCCCGAAGAGCGGCAGCAGCAGCGAGAACATCGCGAGCGACGGCACCGTGTAGAGCAGGGTGGTCAGGCCGAGGACCGGACCGGCGAACCGCGGCCTCGCGCGGACGAGCAGCGCGAGGGGCACCGCGACGGCCAGCGCGATCAGCACCGACACGACGGTGATTCCCACATGCTGGAGCAGCGCGTCCGTCAACTCCCCGCCGCGCGTGCGCAGGTACTCGCCGCAGATCCAGTCGTTCGTGACCAGACAGTTCGGCGCGGTCATCGTCCCTCCCCCCGGTCGTCCACCCTCCCGAACGCTTGTGTGACGACCCTAACCCCGCCACCGACAATCGCCGGGACCCGCCACAATGCGGCAACACGCCCTTCACACACCCCCGGCGTCCAGGGGACAGAATGGGGAACCATGATCCGGTTCGAGCACGTGACCAAGCGGTACGACGACGGCACCACGGCCGTCGACGACCTCTCCTTCGAGGTCGCCGAGGGCGAACTCGTCACCCTGGTCGGCCCTTCCGGCTGCGGCAAGACGACCACGATGATGATGGTGAACCGGCTCGTCGAGCCGACCTCGGGCCGCGTCCTCGTCGACGGGCAGGACATCGCGGGCGTCGACCCGGTCGCCCTGCGCCGCAAGATCGGATACGTCATCCAGCAGGTCGGGCTCTTCCCCCACCGCACGGTCCTCGACAACACCGCGACCGTCCCCGCCCTCCTCGGCTGGAAGAAGGCCGCCGCACGCGCGCGTGCCGCCGAACTCCTCGACCTCGTCGGCCTCGACCCGGCCGTGTACGGCTCCCGCTACCCCGCCCAGCTCTCCGGCGGCCAGCGCCAGCGCGTCGGAGTCGCCCGCGCGCTGGCCGCCGACCCGCCCGTCCTCCTCATGGACGAGCCCTTCGGCGCCGTCGACCCGGTCGTCCGCGAGCGCCTCCAGAACGAGTTCCTCGCGCTCCAGGCCACCGTCCGCAAGACCGTCCTCCTCGTCACCCACGACATCGAGGAGGCCGTCCGCATGGGCGACCGCATGGCCGTCTACGGACAGGGCCGGATCGAACAGTTCGACACGCCCGCCACCGTGCTCGGCTCCCCCGCCACCCCGTACGTCGCGGACTTCGTCGGCAGCGACCGCGGCCTCAAGCGGCTCGCGGTCACCCCCGTCACCGAGGCGGACCTCGACCCCGTGCCCGGCCCCGACGAAGGCGCGGACGGGGCCCCGCCCCGTACCGCTCGGGACCTCCCTCAAGGACGCCCTCGCCGTGCTCCTCCAGCACGACGCCGGCCGCCTCGCCGTCACCGACGAGGACGGCCGGCCGCTCGGCGTCCTCACCCCGGCCGGGGTCCACCGCGCCCTGCGGCGCGCCTCGGCCGGCTGAGGTCAGCTCGCGCTCAGGCGCTCCCCATCCAGACCAGGCCCGGCGCGATCTCCCGGTTCCACGTGTTGAAGTTGTGGCCGCCGCTGGCGAGGACGATCGACGAGACCTGCGCCGGGCTCTTCACCTTCCGGATGAACTGCTGCGTCGACTTCAGGTTCCCCTCGCCCTTCTTCGACGTCGTCACCAGGAAGGACGTGTTCCCCACCCGCCCGTGGTCCAGGCTCCACAGCAGGTCGCCCCGCCTGCGCAGGGCCTCGTCCCCGTGGAACAGGTCGCCGGTCGTGACGTCCTCCGCCGCCTTGTAGTACGCGGAGAGGCCCACCCCCGCCGCGAACCGGTCCGGGTGGTGGAGGGCGATCTTCAGCGCGCAGTAACCGCCGGTCGAGTTCCCCATGAACCCCCAGTTCCGCGCCTTCGTCCCCACCCGGTACATCCCCGAGACCGCCTTCGGCAGGTCCTCGGCGAAGAAGGTCTCCGTCTTCGGGCCCCCCGGGATGTCCACGCACTCGGTGTCCCGCGGCGGCGCCACCGTCGGACGCATCATCACCAGGATCATCGGCTGCATCCGCCCCGCCTTCGCCTGGGCGTACGCCTTCCTCGGATAGTCCAGCGCCTTGAGCAGGTTCTCGGCCGTGCCCGGATACCCCGTGAGCACCACCGCGGCCGGGAACTTCCGCTTCGCGTACTGCGCCTGGAAGTACTCCGGCGGCAGGTACACATAGGCCTGCGAGGCGATCCCCGACCGCTCCCCTCCACCAGGACCTTCTGCACCTGCCCGCCGACCGACGGACGGCCGCCGCCCGGCACGTCGAGCGCCTGCGTCCCCAGGATCTTCACGTCCTTCGAGCCGGCCCCGTGGTCGATGACCACCCCCAGCTCCTGCTCCTGACCGAACAGGTCGGCCCACGAGCCGTAGAAGAGGAACGACCGGTTCGCCCCCAGACCCACCGCCGCGAACAGCGCCACCTGGGTCACGAGGAGCATCCCCACCCGACCCGAGACCGGGAGCCAGCCGCGCCGCGCGAGCCGCGGCCACAGCCAGACCGTGGCCAAGAACAACACCACGGCCAGCACCACGGCCAACACGAGGACTTTGTCACTGGTGAGACCCATGAGACGACCGTGCCTTTCTTTCCGAGATTTTCCCGCGAACCAATGAACCCGACCCCGTCACCCTCCGTCCTAGAAGGCGCACCAACCGGGACGGCCCGCCGACGCGCCGCAGGGCCCGACCGGAGTCAAGGACCCTGCGCAGGACCACGGGAAGTACGGGAAGCCATGTCTGTCACGGTAGATGGGGACAAATCCGGATTGGTTCCGGTTCAGGTGCGGCGGATTCTCCGCGGCCCCCGCCCCGAGAAGGTCCCCGCCCTCGTCGGCACGGCGTGCACCCTCGTCGGCCTCATCGACATCGCCGCCGGGGTCTTCCCCCGCTTCCGCGCCAGCCGCGTGCACACCCTGGCCGAAGTCCTCCCCGGCACCTTCGCCCCCCTCTCCGCCGCCGTCTCCCTGAGCGCCGGCATCCTCCTCCTGCTCCTCGCCCACGGCCTGAAGCGGAACAAGCGCCGCGCCTGGCGCGCCGCCGTCGTCCTCCTCCCCCTCGGCGCCGCCTCCCAGTTCGCCTGGCGCCACTCCGTCCTCGGCGCCCTCGTCTCCCTCGTCCTCCTCACCCTCCTGGTACGCCACCGGAGTGAGTTCGCCGCCCTCCCCGACCCGAGCAGCCGCTGGCGGGCCCTCGCCAACTTCGTCGTCATGGGCGCCGGATCCATCGCCCTCGGCCTCGTCATCGTCAGCGCCCACCCCCGCCGCGTCGTCGGCGACCCCAGCCTCGCCGACCGCCTCGAACACGTCCTGTACGGACTCATCGGCATCGAAGGCCCCGTCGCCTACACCAAGGGCACCGACTGGACCGTCGGCTACTCCCTCGGCGCCCTCGGCATGCTCACCGCCCTCACCACCATCTACCTGGCCTTCCGCCCCGAGCACCCCGCCGCCCGCCTCACCGACGACGACGAGACCCGGCTCCGCGCCCTCCTCGACCAGCACGGCGGCCGCGACTCCCTCGGCCACTTCGCGCTCCGCCGCGACAAGGGCGTCGTCTTCTCCCCAGCGGCAAGGCCGCCGTCTGCTACCGCGTCGTCTCCGGCGTCATGCTCGCCAGCGGCGACCCCATCGGCGACGTCGAGGCCTGGCCCGGCGCCATCGAACGCTTCATGGACGAGGCCAAGGCCCACTCCTGGACCCCCGCCGTCATGGGCTGCTCCGAGACCGGCGGCCAGGTCTGGACCCGCGAGACCGGCCTCGACGCCCTCGAACTCGGCGACGAGGCGGTGGTCGACGTCGCGGATTTCTCCTCTCTGGACGGGCCATGCGCAACGTCCGACAGATGGTCAAGCGCATCGAGCGCAACGGCTACACCACCCAGGTCCGCCGGGTCCGTGACCTCGACGACGAGGAACTCGAACGCGTCCGCCGCGCCGCCGCCGACTGGCGCGGCACCGACACCGAACGCGGCTTCTCCATGGCCCTCGGCCGCATCGGCGCCCCGGCGACGGCGACGCCGTGATAGCGACCGCCCACAAGACCGACGACACCGACGGCACGGCCTCCCCGCGGACTCCCCTACGGCGACCTCAAGGCGATCATCCACTTCGTGCCCTGGGGCCCTGACGGCATGTCCCTCGAACTCATGCGCCGCGACCGCTCCGCCGACCCCGGCATGAACGAGCTCCTCATCGTCGCCGCCCTCCAGGCCTCCCCCGCCCTCGGCATCACGCGCGTCTCCCTCAACTTCGCCATGTTCCGCGCCGCCCTCGCCCGCGGCGAGAAGATCGGCGCCGGTCCCGTCCTGCGCATCTGGCGCGGACTCCTCGTCTTCCTCTCCCGCTGGTTCCAGATCGAGTCCCTCTACAAGTTCAACGCCAAGTTCCAGCCACGCTGGGAACCCCGCTTCGTCGTCTACCGCAAGAGCGGCGACCTCCCCCGCATCGGCTTCGCCGCCATGCAGGCCGAAGGATTCGTCCACTTCTCCCTCCCCCGCCCCTTCACCCGCAGGCGCCCCGCCCGCACCCCCGGCCCTGCGCCCACGTCGTCCCCGCCCAGACGCCCGACCGAGAGGTCCGCGCGGCCTGATATCGTCCCCGGGCCCTACGCTGGACACATGAGTACGACGATCGACCGGGGCACGGCCCGGGGCCTGCCGGAGTGGGACCGCTGCGCGGTCATGGGCGTGGTCAACGTGACCCCGACTCCTTCTCCGACGGCGGCCGCTGGTTCGACACCACGGCCGCCGTCAAACACGGCCTCGACCTGGCCGCCGAGGGTGCCGACCTCATCGACGTCGGCGGCGAGTCCACCCGCCCCGGCGCCACCCGCGTCGACGAGGAGGAAGAGCTCCGCCGCGTCGTCCCCGTCGTCCGCGGCCTCGCCGCCGAAGGCGTCACCGTCTCCGTCGACACCATGCGCGCCACCGTCGCCGCCCGCGCCGTCGAAGCCGGCGCCGTCCTCGTCAACGACGTCAGCGGCGGCCTCGCCGACCCCGGCATGGTCCCCGCCGTCGCCGCCGCCGAAGTCCCCTTCGTCGTCATGCACTGGCGCGGCTTCAGCGCCGACATGAACAGCCTCGCCGTGTACGACGACGTCGTCGGCGAGGTCGTCGCCGAACTCCGCACCCGCATGGAAGCCGTCATCGACGGCGGCATCGCCCCCGAGCGCATCGTCATCGACCCCGGCCTCGGCTTCGCCAAGCTCGCCCCCACGACCTGGCCCTCGTCGCCCACCTCCCCGAGCTCCGCGCCCTCGGCCGCCCCTCCTCGTCGCCGCCTCCCGCAAGCGGTTCCTCGGCCACGTCCTCACCCGCGAGGGCGCCGCCCCGCCCCCGCCCGCGAGCGCGACGCCGCCACCGCCGCCGTCTCCGCCCTCGCCGCCCACGCGGGCGCGTGGGCCGTCCGCGTCCACGAGGTACGGGCCACCGCCGACGCCGTACGCGTCGCCAGGGCCGTCGAGGGCGCCGCGTGAGCCGCGCGGACCGCGCCACCGACGAGGCGGCCGTCGAAGCCGCCAACACCGCCTTCTACGAGGCCATGGAGACCGGCGACTTCGAACGCCTCTCCGGCCTCTGGCTCGACGACGGAGCCACCCCCATCACCTGCGTCCACCCCGGCTGGCCCGTCCTCACCGGCCGCGGCGAGGTGCTCCGCTCGTACGCCCTGATCATGGCGAACACCGACTACATCCAGTTCTTCCTCACCGACCTGCGGATCTCCCTCGCCGGCGACACCGCCCTCGTCACCTGCACCGAGAACATCCTCAGCGGCGGCCCCGCCGAGGACGGCGCCGAACTCGGCCCCCTCGTCGGCCAGCTCGTCGTCGCCACCAATGTGTTCCGCCGCACATCCGGAGGCTGGCGGATCTGGTCCCACCACGCCTCCCCCGTCCTCGGCGACACCGAGGAGACGGGGGGCCCGGAGGACGGCCCCGAGGCTTCGAATCCGCCCGCCTGACGCGCCTCCGGCCCCCCAAGGGCAAGCGCTGTCGGTCCCCGCAGGTAGATTCGAAGTGGACACCCGGCCGTCCGCACCCGGCTGCGTGGCCACCGAACTACGACAGCAGGAGTGATTCGCGTGGATCGTGTCGCGCTGCGCGGCCTCAAGGCCCGAGGCCATCACGGCGTCTTCCCCAAGGAGCGCGAGGAGGGCCAGACCTTCATCGTGGACCTGGTCCTCGGCCTGGACACCCGCCCGGCGGCCGCCGAGGACGACCTCTCCAAGACCGTGCACTACGGCATCGTCGCGGAAGAGGTCGTCGACGTCGTCCAGGGCGAGCCCGTCGACCTCATCGAAACCCTCGCCGAGCGCATCGCCCAGCAGTGCCTCAGCCACGCCGGGGTCCAGGAGGTGGAAGTCGTCGTCCACAAGCCGGACGCGCCCATCACCGTGCCCTTCGACGACGTGACCATCACGATCACCCGGAGCCGACGATGAAACCGACGCAGAGCGACCCCACCGTCCAGCCCGTGCCGGCCTCCGTCGTCGAGACCGTCGACGCCGCCGACACCACCCTCTCCAACCCCCGCTGGGCCGTCCTCGCCCTCGGCGCCAACCTCGGCAACCGCCTGGAGACCCTCCAGGGCGCCGTAGACGCCCTCGGCGACACCCCCGGCCTCCGGGTCAAGGCCGTCTCCCCGGTCTACGAGACGGCCCCCTGGGGCGTCGACCCCGGCAGCCAGCCCTCGTACCTCAACGCCGTCGCCCTCGTGAAGACGACCCTGCCGCCCTCCTCCCTCCTGGAGCGGGCCCACGCCGTCGAAGAGGCCTTCCACCGCGTCCGCGAGGAGCGCTGGGGCGCCCGCACCATCGACGTCGACATCGTCGCCTACGCGGACGTGACCTCCGAGGACCCCGTCCTCACCCTCCCGCACCCCCGCGCCCACCTGCGCGCCTTCGTCCTCGCCCCCTGGCACGACGTGGACCCCGGCGCCCGGCTCCCCGGCCACGGACCGATCGCCGACCTCCTCGCCGCCCTCGGCAGCGAAGGCGTCACGCCCCGTGTCGACCTGGAACTCCGTCTCCCGGAGTAGTCGTTACGCTCGTGCCAGACCGCCCGCGCGACGACACGAAGGACATCCGGTGAAACAACTGCGGCTGAAAGTGCTCACCGGACTGTTCCTGGTCGCAGGCATCCTCTCCTGGGGTGCCGCCCGCCTCTGGGACGCGGTCGGCACCCTCCCCAGCGTGCCGCTCGCCGCGCCCATCGTCCTCGCCGTGATCGCCGTCGTCCTCACCGCGACCGCCCTCTCGATCCGCGCCCGCCTCAAGGCCCAGCGCGAGCGCCGCACCGGCGCCAAGGGCGTCGAACCCCTCATGGCGGCCCGCGCGGTCGTCTTCGGCCAGGCGAGCGCCCTGGTAGCCGCCCTCGTCGCCGGCATGTACGGCGGCACGGGCGTCTTCCTCCTCGGCTCCCTCGACATCCCGGCCCGCCGCGACCAGGCCCTCTACGCCGCCTTCGCCGTCGCCGCCGGCATCGCCGTCATCGCCGCCGCCTTCTTCCTGGAGCGGGTCTGCAAGCTGCCGGAGGACGACGAGGAGAACCGGTCCCCGGCCGCCTGAGTGCCGACTACACCCGCTCCTGGTACACCCTGATCTCAGCGGGCTCGAACGAGCGGACAGCCGTCCAGACCGCGCGCTCACCCAGCGCCTCGGCCCACTCGTCCAGGTCTTCCCCGGAATCGTGGAAGAACCACGAGTCGAAACTCCCCAAGGTCTGCAGAGCGGACGTAGGACCGTACCGAAGCTCACAGTGGACCTGCACGTAGTGATCGTGATCGCCGCCCCGGTCGACGACCGTGAACTGTCGGACGAGATCCAGCGTGAACGCCGGAGGACCGTCGAAGGCGTAGACCCCGTACTGAAACAGAAGGCCATCGGCATCCGGCATGTCCGGGACGTCGAACAACCCTCGGCCGAAGCGGAGGAAGGCACGCCAGGCACCCTCCGCGTCCAGCCCCGCAAGCCTCCGCAGTTCGCTGTCGAGCAGCCCCACGGCCTCTTCCACCGAGAGGCCGATGTTCCAGCACTCCGGCAGATCACCCCCGCAGAAGACACAGACGAAGTAGTCCTCACGCACCAGGTTGTGCTCCTGGCAGCGGAGACAGCGGCGGAACACCGCCTCGTACGTGAAACCCCCCGGGTGCTTCACTCCCGCACTGCTCAAGGCCTCGACCACCGCAGGCCACGTGCTCGCTCCGGCGCGGCGCCAGCCTCAGCACACCATCCAGGTCGACCACGAAGGTGAACGGCTCCTCCAGCTCCTCCGTCGACCTCTCCTCGACCCAGGAACCGAAGGCAACGGCGGAATCAATCCGGCACCCATCGCTGCCGGGCCGGACCCCCGCACGCACGTCGGCCGGCCCCACGTACCGGTAGCTCCGCCCTCGCTCGCTCACCCGAGACAACGTAGCCCCCGCTTACCAGGCCTCGCGCGCGAGGTGCCCGTTCACCAGGAAGGTGGGGTGCGGGGCGAGCCGGTAGCTGTAGAACGTGAAGGGCTTGGTGCCGAGGGCGGGGCGGGGGCGGACCTCGTGGACCTGGATCCAGGAGGACTCGGGTGGGTTGAGGGGGTGGTGTTCGGGGGTGAAGGTGCCCCGGCTGCCCCAGCGATCCGATACGCAGAGCCGTGAGGCTCCTCTGGCTTTGGCTCTCGGAGTGAAACGTGCCCCGATGATCGGAGCGATATCGGCCAGGAAGGGAGCATTGGCGCTCGTGATCACGCGTCCGCTCCATCCCTTGATGGGGCAACCGTCACCTTCGATGTATCCGTCGAGGAACCCTTCGAAGGTATCGACGTCCCGCAGGACCACCCGGGGGAAGCGTTGCCGCATGTGGTGCGCATCCCCACCCACGTAGTGCCGCAGCGCGTCGGAGAGGTAGGAGGAGACGACCCGCACACGGAAGCCGGGCAGGTCGCGCTTCAGATAGCCGGACGGCCGGGTCACCGCCTCCAGGCGGGCCGGCAGGCCCGTGCAGGCCGCCAGAGCCGTCGCGTAGCGCGTCGCGAAGGCCTCGTCATTCACGACCAGCGACACGTAGTTCTTGCCGGCTGTCCCGTCAGCGCACGTGGCGCCGACGAAGTAGCCGAACTCGTACCCCGGCCGGATCGTCAGTCGCTCTCGGCACAGCTTCTTCGCATGCGTCCAGGCGACCGTCGTCCCCGCCGCATCCGCCGCACGCCTCCACCCGTCCGGCGTGAGCAGCAGCAGATCCGAGCCAGCGGTGAAGGTCATGTGGTCCGTGACCACATCGACGGCCTGCCGCCCCTTCACCGCCGTCACGTCCACGACCGTGGTCTGCACCGTCCGGTCGCCGTCCAGCGTCCACATCACGCTGCCCGGAACCACGTTCTTGGCCTGCGCGCAACCGTCCACCAGGTTGACCAGCATCTTGCTGGTCGGTCCGTACCCCATTCCGCCCCCTTGATCAGCGATCAACTCCGCCGATCAAGGACGCTATGGAGTAAGACGGACAGTCCGCTACTAGCGGGCCAATATCAGGGACATAGCCTCAGCACGTGTAGTAGCGTCACGAAGTTGACCACGCACCGCCGAGGTCGTCGTCTTCGCACCCGGCTTGCGGATGCCGCGCAACGACATGCACATGTGCTCGGCCTCGATCACGACGATCGCACCACGGGCCTCAAGGATCTTCATCAGCGAATCGGCGATCTGAGTGGTCAGCCGCTCCTGGACCTGCGGGCGCCGCGCGAAGACGTCAACCAGACGCGCCAGCTTCGAGAGCCCCGTGATCTTGCCGCTTTCCGCCGGGATGTAACCCACATGGGCCACGCCGTGGAACGGGAGCAAGTGGTGTTCACAGAAGCTCACGAGCTCGATGTCCTTCACGAGGACCATTTCATCGTGACCGAGGTCGAAAGTCGTGGTCAGGACGTCCTCGGGCTGCTGGCGCATCCCCGCCAGCAATTCCCTGTATGCACGTGCGACGCGTGCAGGGGTCTGCTGCAAACCCTCGCGGTCCGGGTCCTCGCCGACCGCGATGAGGAGCTCCCGTACGGCGTTCTCGGCGCGCTTCTCGTCGAAGGCGCCGATGCGGCCCTCGCCGTCCAGTGTCACCGGGTCGGTCATCCTGTCCTCGTTCCGTCTGCCCGTGTGCGCGAGAAAAGCCGCGCCCCCACAGGCTAGAACCTGTGGGGGCGCGGCATCCATTCCGGGGGTGCCGGGGCGGTCAGTCCTCGGGGGTGTCGACCGGGGCGATGTCGATGCCCTTGGTGGTGTCGACCGCCGGGGTCGCCGTGCCGTTGGCGCTGTTCGTCAGGGCCAGCTCCTTGGGGGAGAGGACCGGCGGACGCGTGGACGGGGTGCGGCGGGCCGAGCCGGTCCAGGCCGGGCGGGCCGGGCGCTTGACGATGGGGGCGAAGATCTCGGCGATCTCCTCCTTGCCCAGGGTCTCCTTCTCCAGAAGCGCGAGGACCAGGTTGTCGAGGACGTCGCGGTTCTCGACGAGGATCTCCCAGGCCTCGTTGTGCGCGGTCTCGATGAGCTTCTTGACCTCTTCGTCGACCAGCGCGGCGACCTCTTCCGAGTAGTCGCGCTGGTGCGCCATCTCACGGCCGAGGAAGGGCTCGGTGTTGTCGCCGCCGAACTTGATGGCGCCGAGCCGCTCGGTCATGCCGTACTGGGTGACCATCGCGCGGGCCGTGGCGGTGGCCTTCTCGATGTCGTTCGCCGCGCCCGTGGTCGGGTCGTGGAAGACGAGCTCCTCGGCCGCGCGGCCGCCCAGCATGTACGCGAGCTGGTCGAGCATCTCGTTGCGGGTGGTGGAGTACTTGTCCTCGTCCGGCAGGACCATCGTGTAGCCCAGGGCACGGCCCCGGGAGAGGATGGTGATCTTGTGGACCGGGTCGGCGTTCGGCGAGGCCGCCGCGACGAGGGCGTGGCCGCCCTCGTGGTACGCGGTGATCTTCTTCTCCTTGTCCGACATGATCCGGGTCCGCTTCTGCGGGCCCGCGACCACGCGGTCGATCGCCTCGTCCAGCGCCTTGTTGTCGATCAGCTTCTGATCGCCGCGGGCGGTGAGGAGCGCCGCCTCGTTGAGGACGTTGGAGAGGTCCGCGCCGGTGAAGCCGGGGGTGCGGCGGGCGACGGCCGAGAGGTCGACGTCCGGAGCGACCAGCTTGCCCTTCTGGTGAACCTTGAGGATCTCCAGACGGCCCTGCATGTCCGGGCGGTCGACGGCGATCTGCCGGTCGAAGCGGCCGGGGCGCAGGAGCGCGGGGTCGAGGATGTCGGGGCGGTTCGTGGCGGCGATGAGGATGACGCCGCCCTTCACGTCGAAGCCGTCCATCTCGACGAGGAGCTGGTTGAGCGTCTGCTCGCGCTCGTCGTGACCGCCGCCGAGGCCGGCGCCGCGGTGGCGTCCGACGGCGTCGATCTCGTCGACGAAGACGATCGCCGGGGCGTTCGCCTTGGCCTGCTCGAAGAGGTCGCGGACGCGGGAGGCGCCGACGCCGACGAACATCTCGACGAAGTCGGAGCCGGAGATCGAGTAGAACGGGACCCCGGCCTCGCCGGCGACGGCGCGCGCGAGGAGCGTCTTGCCGGTTCCGGGCGGGCCGTAGAGCAGGACGCCCTTGGGGATCTTGGCGCCGACGGCCTGGAACTTCGCGGGCTCCTGGAGGAACTCCTTGATCTCGTGGAGTTCCTCGACGGCCTCGTCCGAGCCGGCGACGTCGGCGAACGTGGTCTTCGGGGTGTCCTTGGTGATGAGCTTCGCCTTGGACTTGCCGAACTGCATGACGCGGGAGCCGCCGCCCTGCATCTGGTTCATCAGGAAGAGGAAGACGACCACGATGAGGACGAAGGGGAGGAGCGAGAGCAGGATCGAGACGAAGGGCGACTGCTTCGTCGGGGAGACGGTGTAGCCCTTCTCGATCTGTCCGGCCTCGAACTTCTCCTGGAGCTTGTCGGCGAGGTCCGCGCCCTGGGTGCCGATGTAGCTGGCCTGGACCTTGTCGCTCTTGTTGATCTTCTGACCGTCGACGAGGTCGATCTTGATGATCTGCTCGTCACCGGTGGTGATCTTTGCCTGCTTGACCTGGTTCTTGTCGATCGCCTGGACGACCTGGCCGGTGTCCACCGTCTTGTAGCCCTCGGACGAGCCGACGACCTGCATCAGCACGACCACGGCGAGGACGGCCAGCACGATCCACATGACCGGCCCACGGAAGTATCGCTTCACGTCCATCCATACGGAGCGCGAGTACGCCCCGTCCCTCCTGCCCGTAGGTAAATGCTGCTGTGAGAGCTGCTATGTGAAAAAGCTGTTCTTCGGACGGTACCTCAGCATCGTCGCCCGCGGCCGCCTTCCCGTGGTTCAACGGAGGGAAGGCGGTGCGGGTTCCCCGTACAGCGGGGGTCTCAGCCGCCGTAGACGTGCGGGGCGAGGGTGCCGACGAACGGAAGGTTCCGGTACTTCTCGGCGTAGTCGAGGCCGTAGCCGACGACGAACTCGTTGGGGATGTCGAAGCCGATCCACTTGACGTCGATCGCGACCTTCGCGGCCTCCGGCTTGCGCAGGAGGGTGACGACCTCGAGGGAGGCGGGCTCGCGCGAGCCGAGGTTCGACAGCAGCCAGGACAGGGTCAGGCCGGAGTCGATGATGTCCTCGACGATCAGGACGTGCTTGCCCTTGATGTCGGTGTCGAGGTCCTTGAGGATGCGGACGACTCCCGAGGACTGGGTGCCGGCGCCGTAGGAGGAGACGGCCATCCAGTCCATGGTGACGGGGGTGGACAGGGCGCGAGCCAGATCCGCCATCACCATCACCGCGCCCTTGAGGACGCCGACGATGAGCAGGTCCTTGCCCGCGTATTCCGCGTCGATCTTCGCGGCCAGCTCTGCCAGCTTGGCGTCGATCTCTTCCTTGGTGATGAGCACCGACTGGAGGTCGGTGCCCATGTCCTTCTCGTTCACCCGGGTCACTTTCGTTGCAGCGTGCGTCAGCCTTGCCGGATGACAAGTCTGCCACCCTGCCGACGGGCTTCGACGCGTCCGGGCAGGTTGATGGCTCCCTGACCGCGCCAGCCGGTGATGAGACGGTCGACTTCCTCGATGTGGCGGGCGAAGAGGGAGCGGCGGGGCGCCCTCGGCGATCACCGCGCGGCGCAGGACCCGGCGGCGTACGGCGGGGGCAGCCCGAAGAGCTTGGCGCATTCGAGGGCGCCCGCCTCGTCGCGTACGGCGGTCTCCGCGTCGGCGGCCCAGGTGTCGAGGGCGTCGGCGTCGTCGCGGGAGAGCTGGGCCGTTCGGGCGAGGGCTTCGACGACGCCCTTGCCGAGGGCCTTCTCCAGGGCGGGGAGGCCTTCGTGGCGGAGCCGGGAGCGGGTGTAGGCCGGGTCGCTGTTGTGCGGGTCGTCCCAGACCGCGAGTTCCTGGGCGATGCAGGCCTTGCGGACGGTCTGGCGGTCGAGCTGGAGGAACGGGCGCCGGTAGCGGCCGGAGGTGCCGGAGACGGCGGCCATGCCGGAGAGGGAGCGGATGCCGGAGCCTCGGGCGAGACCGAGGAGGACGGTCTCGGCCTGGTCGTCGCGGGTGTGGCCGAGGAGGATCGCGGCGGCGCCGTGGCGCTCGGCGGCGGCGTCCAGGGCGGCGTACCGCGCGTCGCGTGCGGCGGCCTCGGGCCCGCCTTCGCGGCCGACGGTGACGGTGACGGCCTCGACGGGGGTGAGGCCGAGGGCGGTCATGCGTCCGGCGACCTCGGCGGCGCGGCTCTCGGAGCCGTCCTGGAGGCCGTGGTCGACGGTGACGCCGCCGGCGCGCACGGGGAGTTTGCGGGCCTCGAAGGCGAGGGCGGAGGCGAGCGCCATGGAGTCGGCGCCGCCGGAGCAGGCGACGAGGACCAGGGGGGCGTCGTCGGTGGTGTGGTCGGTGAGGACGTCGTGGAGTACGCGGCGGACCGCCAGGCGTATCGCCGCGACCGCAGGATGGGGACCCATGTCCGGTGCCCTTCGTGATGGGGGTGGGGTGCCTCGGTCGGAGTCTTAACGGTCGGAAAGGGGGGTTCGGTCACTCAGAGTGCGTCGATGGTGACAGAAACCCGGCCGTTACCCGAGCATTGCACGCCTCACCCCATGCCCAGGGTCCCTCGGATGGGTGATTGGTGGGTGGTTCTGACGTGTTCTCGTGCCGTGTGCCGCTCCTGCCTCAGGAGTCTGCCTTACGGTGCACCCTCGCGATCCAGTCGGCGGGTGTGGCGATCTCGGTCTTGGTGGGGAGCGTGTTGGGCGAGGTCCACACGCGGTTGAAGCCGTCCATGCCGACCTGGTCGACGACGGCGCGGACGAAGCGCTCGCCGTCGCGGTACTGGCGGAGCTTGGCGTCGAGGCCGAGGAGCCTGCGCAGGGCGAGGTCGAGGCGGGAGGCGCCGCGGGCCCGGCGGGCCTGGAACTTCTCGCGGATCTCGGCGACGGAGGGGACGACCTGGGGGCCGACGCCGTCCATGACGTAGTCGGCGTGGCCTTCGAGGAGCGACATGACGGCGGTGAGGCGGCCGAGGATCTCGCGCTGTTCGGGGGTCTGGACGAGTTCGACGAGGGAGGGGGCGGGTTCGCCCTCCTCGCCCTCGGGGCGGCCGCCGACGAGGGCCTGGGCGGCCTCGCGGAGGCGTTCGACGACGGTGCCGGGGTCGACGTCGGTGGCGGCCAGGAACGACTGGATTTCGCCCTGAAGATGGTCACGTAGCCAGGGGACGGCGGTGAACTGGGTGCGGTGGGTCTCCTCGTGGAGGCAGACCCAGAGCCGGAAGTCGTGCGGGGTGACGTCGAGTTCGCGTTCGACGTGGACGATGTTGGGGGCGACGAGGAGGAGGCGTCCGCCGCCGTTCGCTCCGGCGGGGAGGTCGCGGGTGGCGGGGGCGAAGGTCTCGTACTGGCCGAGGATGCGGGAGGCGAGGAACGAGAGCAGCATGCCGAGTTCGACGCCGGTGACCTTGCCGCCGACGGCGCCGAGGACGGCGCTGCCGGGGGTGGCGGAGCGGCGCTCCTGCATCTTGCCGAGGAGCGGGGTGAGGAGCTCGCGGAAGCCGGCGACGTTGGCCTTGATCCAGCCGGCGCGGTCGACGACGAGGACGGGGGTGTCGTGCGGTGCGGAACCCTCGGGGATCATCCGGGTGTAGGCGCGGACGTGTTCCTCGGAGGCCTTGGCGTGTCTGCGGAGTTCGGCGACGACCTCGCGGGCCTCGTCGCGGCTGACTTCGGGTCCGGGCCGCACGAGGCGGGTCGCGGTCGCGACCGCGAGGTTCCAGTCGACCATCCCGGATGTGCCTGCGCCACCGATGCTCGTCATGCGTCAACCGTACGGGTTCGGGGCCTGTTCGGTGAGGGTTCGAAGGGGGGCGTGTGTGCTCACTTCCGGCCGGCGAGGGCGGCGGAGAGCCGGTCGAGGGCGGGCTGCGCCTCGTACGGGGAGAGGGTGCGGCCGGCGAGGAACGCGAAGGCGAGGAGGCGTCCGTCGGGGGTGACGACGGTCCCCGCGAGGGTGTTGACGCCGGTGAGGGTGCCGGTCTTGGCGCGGACGAGGCCGAGGCCGGCGGGCGCGGTGTCGTAGCGGCCGGCGAGGGTGCCGGTGAAGCCGCCGACGGGGAGTCCGGTGAGGAGGGCCGCAGGGCGGGGCGGGCGGGGTCGGCCGCCCGGGTGAGCAGGCCGGTGAGGAGGGCGGCGGAGACGCGGTCGCGGCGGTCGAGTCCGCTGCCGTCGGCGAAGCGGGCGCCGGCGAGGGGGCGCCGAGCCGGGTGAGCTCGTCGCGTACGGCCTTCTCGGCGCCCTGGAAGCTGGCGGGCTGCTCGCGGGCGAGGGCGGTCTGCCGGGCGAGGGCTTCGGCGAGGTCGTTGTCGCTGTGGGTGAGGGTGCGCTCGACGAGGTCGGCGAGGGGTCGGAGTAGGTGCGGGCGAGGGGGCGCCGTGGGGGTGCGGCCGGGGCGGGGTCGCCGGTGACCGTGATCCCGGCCTTGGTGAGGAGGCCGGCGAAGGCGGTGGCGGTGTCGCCGGCCGGGTCGGCGCTGCGGGGGGCGGGGCCGCTGTGGCTGTCGTCGAGGCGGCCCTCGCGGGTCATGAGGGCGACGACGGGGGCGAGGTTGTCGTTGGGGCCGATGGGGTGGAGCGCGGGGCCCTTGTAGAGGCTCGTGTCGTAGGCGAGGCGTACGGAGGTGTGGCCGGCGGCCTTGAGGGCGCGGGCGGTGTCGGCGGCGAGGGCCTTCAGGCGGGCGGGGTCGAGGGTGGGGTCGCCGCCGCCGGTGAGGGTGACGCTCCGGCCGTCGGGGGCGGCGGTGACGGTGGTGGGGATGCGGTGCTCGGGGCCGAGGGCGGAGAGCACGGCGGCGGTGGTGGCGATCTTGACGGTGGAGGCGGGGGTCATGGGGTGCCGGCGCCCTCGCCGTAGAGCTGTCTGCCGGTGGCGGTGTCGACGACGGAGGCGGTGCGCAGGGGGCCGAGGCCGGGGTCGGCGAGGAGCGGGCCGAGGACGGCGGCGAGGTCGGCGGTGCCTCCGGCGGGGGCGTGCAGGGGCGTGAGGACGCCGGGGCGCTGGGGGCGGGCGCGGGGCGGCGGGGCGGGGCGGCGGCGGGGCGTGACGCGTGCCACCCGCCGCGGGGCGGCGGCGCGGGCCCGCTCGGCCGTACGCTGGCCTCCGTCCCACGGTCCGGCGCGGCGGCCGCCGCGACGGCCAGGACGAGACCGAGGGCGGCGGAGCCCGCCGTGAGCTGCCACGTCCTCGGCTCCGGCATTGCTGACCAGCCCCTTTCGCGATCACACACGTGCGTGAGGGACACTTAATCACCGCGCGTCGTCGCGAGCATTCACTTGTGTTGATTCAGGAGGAGCCACCCGTGGAGTTCGACGTTCTCATCGAGATCCCGAAGGGATCGCGGAACAAGTACGAGGTCGACCACGAGACCGGTCGCATCCGCCTGGACCGTCGCCTCTTCACGTCGACGGCCTACCCGACCGACTACGGCTACGTGGAGAACACCCTCGGCGAGGACGGCGACCCGCTGGACGCGCTCGTCATCCTCGACGAGCCGACCTTCCCGGGCTGCCTCATCAAGTGCCGCGCCATCGGCATGTTCCGCATGACGGACGAGGCCGGCGGCGACGACAAGCTGCTGTGCGTGCCGGCGACGGACCCGCGCATGGAGCACCTGCGGGACATCCACCACGTGGCCGAGTTCGACCGCCTGGAGATCCAGCACTTCTTCGAGGTCTACAAGGACCTGGAGCCGGGCAAGTCCGTCGAGGGCGCCGACTGGGTCGGCCGCGCCGAGGCCGAGGCCGAGATCGAGAAGTCGTTCGCGCGTCTCAAGGAGCAGGGCGGCCACTGAGCCCCCGCTCGCGTGACATGTGAAGGCGGTGCACCTCTTGGGGTGCACCGCCTTTCGCACATCCGTCGCACCTTCATACTGGAATCCACGATTCCCTGGGGATGAGGCGGAGAGAGTGGTGGCGGAGCCGGAGGGCCCCGAGGAGGCTCCTGAGGACCGGAAGCCTCAGTCGGACGAGGCGCGCAGCGCGTTCGTGCCGCCGGCCGGGGTGGAGCAGCCCGCGCCGCCCGAGGAGGATCATCCGACCTCCGAGTTCGCCCTGCCGCCGGGGACGACGCCGGGGGCGGCGCAGGAGCCGGAGGGTTCGGCCTTCGCCCCGCCCGCCACGTACTCCGCGAAGAACTCGCCGCCCGCGTTCACTCCGGCGTACGGGGTCCCCCTGTCGATGCTTCCGCAGAACGCCCCGTGGCAGGACCGGATGCGGACGATGCTGCGGCTGCCGGTGGGTGAGCGGCCGGTGCCGGAGGCGCCGCGCAAGGAGGACGAGTCCGGGCCCTCGGTGCCGCGCGTCCTCGACCTGACCCTGCGCATCGGCGAGCTGCTGCTCGCGGGCGGGGAGGGCGCGGAGGACGTCGAGGCGGCGATGTTCGCGATCTGCCGCTCGTACGGTCTGGACCGGGTCGAGCCGACGGTGACGTTCACCCTGCTGTCGGTGACGTACCAGCCCTCGCTGGTGGACGACCCGATCACGGCGAACCGGACGGTGCGCCGCCGGGGCACGGACTACACGCGGCTCGCGGCCGTCTACCAGCTGCTCTCGGACATCAACGCGCAGGCGCACGAGGTGACGCCGGAGGAGGCGTACCGGCGGCTCGCGGAGATCCGGCGCAACCGGCACCCGTACCCGGGCTGGGTCCTGACGGCGGCGGCGGGCGTGCTGGCCGGGGCGGCCTCGGTGCTGCTCGGCGGCGGTCCGACGGTCTTCTTCGTGGCGGCGCTCGGCGCGGTCCTGGGCGACCGGCTGGCGTGGCTGTGCGCGGGGCGGGGGCTGCCGGAGTTCTACCAGTTCCTGGTGGCGGCGATGCCCCCGGCGGCGATGGGGGTGCTCCTGACGCTGCTGCACGCGGACCTGCGGCCGTCGGCGGTGATCACCGGTGGCCTGTTCGCGCTGATCCCGGGGCGGGCGCTGGTGGCGGCCGTGCAGGACGGTCTGACCGGTTTCTACATCACGGCCTCGGCGCGGCTCCTGGAGGTCGCGTACTTCTTCGTCGCGATCGTGGTGGGCGTGCTGTCGGTGCTGTACCTCGCGGTGCAGTTCGACGCGCAGCTGAACCCGGAGGGCGCTGCGGCCGGTGGAGCGGCCGGTGGTGCAGACCCTGGCGTCGATGGTGCTGTGCGCGACCTTCGCGATCCTGCTGCAGCAGTCGCGGGCGACGGTGCTGTTCGCGACGCTGAACGGCGGGGTGGCGTGGGTGGTCTACGCGTCGATCGCGGTGACCGCCGGGGGTTCGGCGGTGATGGCGACGGCGGTGGCGGCCGGTCTGGTGGGCCTCTTCGGGCAGCTGATCGCCCGCTACGAGCACACGTCCTCGCTGCCGTACGTGACGGCGGCGATCGGGCCGCTGCTGCCCGGTTCGGCGACGTACTTCGGGGTGCTGGCCATCGCCCAGCACAATCTGGACCAGGGCTTCGCCTCGCTGGCGAAGGCCTCGGCGCTCGCCCTGGCGATCGCGATCGGCGTGAACCTGGGGAGCGAGCTGGCCCGCCTCTTCATGCGGGCCCCGGGCGCGGCGGCGGCGCGGCGCGCGGCGAAGCGCACCCGGGGTTTCTAGCCGCTCCGGGCCCTACCGCTTGGCGTGACGGCCGCGCGGGGCTGCTGCGGGGCGGGGACGCCGGGGGTGTCGTGGGCGTCGTGGGCGGCGCCGCGCGGCGGTTCTTCTTCGCCTGGGAGCGGGCGCGGAGGAGCTCGATGGCGACCGGGACCACGGAGATCAGGACGATCCCGACGAGGATCATCTCGATGTGCTTGTGGACGAACTCGACGTTCCCCAGGGAGGCGCCGAGCAGGGTCACGCCCGCGCCCCACAGCAGGCCGCCGATGAGGTTGAAGACGATGAACGAGCGGTAGCTCATCCGGCTCACGCCCGCGATGATCGGCGTGAACGTCCGGACGATGGGGACGAAGCGGGCCAGGATGAGGGACTTCGGGCCGTGCTTCTCGAAGAACTCGTGCGCCTTCTCGACGTTCTCCTGCTTGAACAGCTTGGAGTCGGGGCGGCTGAAGAGGGCCGGGCCGACCTTGCGGCCGAAGAGGTAGCCGGCCTGGTCGCCGAGGACGGCGGCGGCCACCACCAGGGTGCACACCAGCCAGAGCGGCGTGTCCAGCTTGCCGGTGGTGACGAGCAGGCCGGTGGTGAAGAGCAGCGAGTCGCCGGGCAGGAAGAACCCGATGAGGAGGCCGGACTCGGCGAAGACGATGACCAGGACACCGATCAGACCAAAGGTCCCGATCAGATAGTCCGGATCCAGCCAGCTCGGTCCGAGGGCAAGCGTGTTCACGGGTTCCGGGCTCCTGCGGTCGGTGGGGGCTTGGGGGGACGGCTGGCCCCAAGCTATCAACGCGGGCCGGAAGCCCCCGGTTCCACCCGGCCCCCACGGGATGCGGACCCGGCCTCCGCCCCCGAGGGTGGGGGGCAGGAGGTGCATGCCGATGGGCATCGACGAGTACGGGGGCGGCCAGGGGCCGCACCCCGAGGTCCTTGTCGTGACGACGAACGACGTGCCGGGCTACGAGGTCCGGCAGGTGATCGGTGAGGTCTTCGGGCTCACCGTCCGCTCCCGCCATCTGGGCAGCCAGATCGGGGCCGGCCTGAAGTCGATGATCGGCGGGGAGCTGAAGGGTCTGACGAAGACCCTCGTGCAGACCCGCAACCAGGCGATGGAACGCCTGGTGGAGCAGGCGAAGGCGCGCGGCGCGAACGCCGTGCTCATGTTCCGCTTCGACGTGACGGAAGCGGCCGACGTGGGCACGGAGGTGTGCGCGTACGGCACGGCCGTGGTGATCGGGCCGCGCGCCTGATCCCGTCCCCGCCGGACCGTCAGGCCCCCTGGCGTGCGGCGTTCGCCCGGACGGCCTCCCGCAGGTGCTCGGGGAGGCCGGGGTGGAGGGACGCGTAGAACGCGTGGAAGTTCTCGTCGGCGACGTACATCTCGGCGAGCTCCACGTGGGTCCTGGGGTGGCACTCGAAGAACCAGGTGGTGAGGTGGCGGCGGTGGGCCTCGGCGAGGTCCATCGCCTCCTCGGACACCGGGTCCGCTCCCCCGGCCATCAGGGCGGCGTAGGCGGCGCCCCAGGCGTCCACCTCGTCCTTCATCCGCTGCCAGTCCTCCTTGGAGTACCCGGCGGCCCGCTCCTGGGCCTGCTGGTGGGAGTGGGAGCCGCCCCAGCGGCGGGCGGTCTCCTCCGCGTAGCGCTCGGGGTCCTTCTCCCCGAAGACCTCGAACTTCTCCTCGGGCGTGAGGTTGATGCCCATCTTCTTCGCCTCCATGGCGTGCTCGACGGCCGCCGCCATCCTCTGGAGCTCGCCGATCCGCGCGGTCAGCAGGCTGTGCTGCCGCCGCAGGTGCTCCTGCGGGTCGGCGTGCGGGTCGTCGAGGAGGACGGCGACCTCTTCGAGGGGGAAGCCGAGCTCCCGGTAGAACAGGATCTGCTGGAGCCGGTCGAGGTCCGCGTCGTCGTAGCGGCGGTGGCCCGCCGTGCTGCGGCCGCCCGGCGAGAGCAGCCCGATCGCGTCGTAGTGGTGCAGGGTGCGCACCGTGACCCCGGCGAAGCCGGACACCTGTCCCACGGAGTAGCCCATCGGCCGTCCGCCCTCCCTCTTGTCGGTACGCCGTTCAGCCTGGGTCCTGACGCGACGTGAGGTGCAAGTCCCTTCCCCCGGCGCCCTTCAGGGTGTTGCGCACCTTTTGCTCACTTATGGTGGGGCGGTGGCCACTGATCATGCTCCGGCTCCCGCCCCCGTGGAGACGCCCGCCCGGCTCCTGCTCCCCCAGATCCTGCCCGCCCTCCTCGTCGGAGTGGGGGCGAGCCTGCTCTTCCTCGGGATCAGCGCCCTCGCGGAGAAGTTCCAGCACGTGCTCTGGCACGACCTGCCGGACGCGCTCGGCATCGGGAACTACTCCTCCCTCTGGATCATCGCCATGCTCACGGCGACGGGCGTCGCCGTGGGTCTCGTCGTGTGGAAGGCGCCCGGACACGCCGGACCCGACCCGGCCTCCGAAGGGCTCGGCGGAGCACCGCTGGCCCCCGCCGTCGTCCCCGGGCTGCTCGTCGCGAGCACCCTCTCGCTGGCCGGCGGCGTCAGCCTCGGCCCCGAGAACCCGATCATCGCCGCCAACATCGCCCTCGCCTACTGGCTCGGCCGCAAGGCGGCGCCCGCCGTACCGGGCGCGGCCTGGGTCGCCCTCGCCTCGGCCGCCACCATCGGCGCCCTCTTCGGCACCCCGGTGGCCGCCGCCCTCGTCCTCTCCGAGGCCCTGGCCGGGAGCCGGGCAGCGGATCCCTCTGGGACCGGCTCTTCGGCCCGCTCGCCGCCGCCGGCGCGGGCGCCATGACCACCAGCTGCTCGCCGAGCCCAGCTTCGACATGGGGCTCCCGCCGCTGACCGACCCCGGCTTCGGCGACCTCCTGGGCGCCCTGGTGATCGCCTCCGCCGCGGCCGTCTTCGGCCTCGCCTCCTGCTACCTCTTCCCGTACGTCCACGCCGTCTTCCGGCGGCTGCGGCACCCCATGCTGATGCTGCCCCTCGGCGGCCTCGTGCTGGGCCTCCTGGGCGCCCTCGGCGGGCACCTGACGCTCTTCAAGGGCCTGGAGGAGGTCAAGGAGCTCGTCGCCTCGACCGGGAGCTGGTCCTCCGGCGAACTCGCCAAGTTCGCCGTCGTCAAACTCCTCGCCCTCCTCGTCGCCGCCTCCTGCGGCTTCCGGGGCGGCCGGATCTTCCCCGCCGTCTTCATCGGCGCCGCCTTCGGACTGCTCGCCCAGGCCCTCGTCCCCGAGGTCCACCCGGCCGTCGCCGTCTCCTCCGCCGTCCTGGGCGTCCTGCTCGCCACCACCCGGCAGGCCTGGATCAGCCTCTTCACGGGCGCCGTCCTCGCCGCCTCACCGGCGATGCTCGCCCTCCTGTGCCTGGCCTCGCTGCCCGCCTGGCTGATCGTCACCGGCCGCCCGCAGCTCGAACTCGACCACGAGGGCAAGGCCCTGCGCTGACGCCCGCGACCGCCCGGTCAGCCCGCGTACGGGTTCTCCTCGCCGTCCGCGAGCACCCCCACGAACGGCGCGCCCTCGCCCGCGAACACGTACGCCCCGCCCTCGATCCGCCCGATCAGACCGAGCGTCCACTCCTTGCCCGCGTCCGCCGAGTGGACCCACATGTGCATGATCTCGCCGATGTGCCCGAGCTGTTCCGGGCCGCCCTCCGGCGTGTAGTACTCCGTGACCTCCGCCCGCCACGCGTCGAGCGCCCGCACCCGTCGGCGCAGCAGCTCCGCGACCTCCGCGCGGGGCAGGTCCACCATGAAGCCGACGGCCGCCGACAGGACGTCCGTCTTCTGGTCGTACGTGGTCAGCGCCTCGCGCAGCAGCGCGAAGTACTCCTCCGTACCGGCCTCCGTCAGCTCGTACTCCACGCGCGGCGGGCCGCCCACCGCGCTCGGCGCGACCTCGTGCGCGTGCAGCAGTCCCTGCTTCGCCATCTGCTTCAGCGCGTGGTAGATCGAGCCGGGCTTGGCGTGGGACCACTCGTGGGCGCCCCAGTACTCCAGGTCGTTGCGGACCTGGTAGCCGTGGGCGCGGCCGTGCTGCCTGACCGCGCCCAGGACGAGAAGTCGGATGGCTGACATGCCCCGATGTTAGTCAACCTTGACTAAGCGGGGGCGTTCCCCTCGGCGTCCGCCTCCGCGCCCTCCCGCGTCTTCTCCTCCGCGATCAGGTCGAAGGAGCCCTTGCCGTCCAGGGACTCCCGGATGATGTCCGCGTGGCCGGCGTGCCGTCCCATCTCCTGGACCAGGTGCAGCAGCATCCAGCGCACCGACACGCGCCCGTCCTTCGGGAACCAGGGCGCGGGCGGCAGCGGGAAGGTGTCGTCCAGGCTGGGCGCCGAGCGGGTGAACTCCTCGGTCTGCTTCGCCACGTCCGCCCAGAACGCGAGGACGTCGGGGATCGTCTCGTCCTCCACGAGCCGGAAGCCCTCGCCCCAGGTCGTCTCGTCGCGCTGCCGCTCGTTCGGCCGCTCCTGGGCCATCCGGAGCCAGGCGAGCTCGACCTCGGCGACGTGCTTGACCAGGCCGGAGAGGCTGAGCTCGCTGGCGCTGGGGCGGCTCGCCGCCTGCTCCTCGGTCAGTCCGAGGAGCGAGCGGCGGAGCGCGGCGCGCTGGGTCTCGATGAAGTCGAGGAAGGTGCCGCGCTCGTCGGTGTGGGCCTCGGTGGGAACAAGGGCAACCATGCTGTCCGCCTTAAGTGGTGGTGGCTTCTTCGACAACCACCACGCTACGGAGACTTGCGGACAACTACTGTCCTCAATGCGGATCGGAAACTGTCCTCAATGCGGATCGGACACTGTCCTCCCTGCGGATCAGAAGGGGAAGCGGCTGCGTCCGTGCTGGATCGAGATCCACTTCTGGGTGGTGAAGGAGTCGACCATCGCGTCGCCGTTGAGCCGGCCGATGCCCGAGTGCTTCTCGCCGCCGAAGGGGACGATCGGCTCGTCGTGCACGGTGCCGTCGTTGATGTGGATCATGCCGGTGTGGATGCGCTTGGCGAGCCGTACGCCCCGCTCGACGTCCCCGGTGTGGACGGCGCCGCTGAGCCCGTACGGGGTGTCGTTGGCGATCCGCACGGCCTCCTCCTCGCCGTCGAAGGGGACGATCAGGGCGACCGGGCCGAAGATCTCCTGGCCCAGGACCGGGGCGTCGGCGGCGATGCCGGTGAGGACGGACGGGGAGACGAGGTTGCCCTCGACCGTGCCGTGGAGCAGCGCGGTCGCGCCGGCCGCCACGGTCTGCTCGACGACGGAGGAGACCGCCTCCGCCTGCTGGGAGTTGATGAGGGGGCCGATGTGGGTGGCGGGGTCGGCGGGGTCGCCGACGCGCAGGGTCTTCACCTTCGCCACGAACTTCTCGGTGAACTCCTCCTCCACCGTCCGGTCCACCAGGATGCGGTTGGCGGCCATGCAGACCTGGCCCTGGTGCACGAAGCGGCTGAAGACGGCCGCGTCGACCGCGTAGTCGACGTCGGCGTCGTCGAGGACGATCAGGGCGCTGTTGCCGCCGAGTTCGAGGACGGCGTGCTTGAAGTTCTGCGCGCAGACCGTGGCGACGTGCCGGCCGACCTTGTCGGAGCCGGTGAAGGAGATGACCTTCGGGACCGGGTGGGTGAGGAGCGCGTCGCCGATCTCGGCGATGTCGGTGACGACGACGTTCAGCAGGCCGGCCGGCAGACCGGCCTCCTCCAGGACCTTCGCGACCAGCGTGCCGCCGCAGACCGGGGTGTTCTGGTGCGGCTTGAGGACGACGGCGTTGCCCAGGGCGAGCGCGGGCGCGACCGACTTGAGCGAGAGGAGGAAGGGGAAGTTGAAGGGGGAGATGACGCCGACGACGCCGACCGGGACGCGGTAGACCCGGTTCTCCTTGCCGTCGACCGGCGAGGGCAGGATGCGGCCCTCGGGGCGCAGCGCCAGCTGGACCGCCTCGCGCAGGAACTCCTTGGCGAGGTGGAGCTCGAAGGCCGCCTTGAGGCGGGTGCCGCCGAGCTCGGCGACGATCGTCTCGGCGATCTCCTCCTCGCGGTCCTCGACGATCCGCAGCGCGCGCTCGAAGACGAGCCGGCGCGTGTACGGATTGGTCTCGGCCCACGCGGTCTGGGCGCGCTCGGCGGCCCGGTAGGCGCGGTCGACCTCGTCGGCGGTGGCGACGGTGATCGAGGCGAGCTTCTCCCCGGTGTACGGGTTGAAGTCGATGATGTCCCACGAACCGCTGCCGGGCTTCCACTCGCCGTCGATGTACTGGTGGGCCAGGTCGGTGAAGTGCGACATGCTGGAGACCCCTCTACCCGCTACCTGCAGTGCGACTGATGTGGCGTCATCGTACTGATGTATCAGGAGAGTTGAAGGAGGCCCCGAAGAAGGTCCCGACTTTCGGCCGGATCCGGACCGTCCTGCTGCAGCTTCTCCATCACCCGCTGGTACTGGGCGACCTCCTCGCGCTTGTCGAGGTAGAGGGCGCTGGTGAGCTGTTCGAGGTAGACGATGTCGGAGAGGTCGGACTCGGGGAAGCTGAGCATCGTGAAGGCGCCGCTCTCGCCGGCGTGGCCGCCGAAGCTGAAGGGCATGATCTGGAGCGTGACGCCCGGGTGCTCGGAGATCTCGATGAGGTGCTTCAACTGCCCCCGCATGACCGAGCGGTCACCGTAGGGGCGGCGCAGCGCGGCCTCGTCGAGGACGGCGTGGAGCTGCGGGGCGCGCTCGGAGACGAGGACCTTCTGGCGCTCCAGGCGCAGGGCGACCCGGCGGTCGATCTCGGCGCGCGAGGCCTCGGGCATGCCCCGGGCGACGACGGCCTGGGCGTACGCCTCGGTCTGCAACAGGCCGTGGACGAACTGCACTTCGTAGACGCGGATGAGGGAGGCGGCGCCTTCCAGGCCGATGTACGTCTGGAACCAACCGGGCAGGACGTCGCCGAAGCTGTGCCACCAGCCCGCGACGTTGGCCTCGCGGGCGAGGCCGAGGAGCGCGCCGCGCTCGTTCTCGTCCCCGACCCCGTAGAGGGTGAGCAGGTCCTCGACGTCCCTGGCCTTGAAGCTCACCCGTCCCAACTCCATGCGGCTGATCTTTGATTCGGACGCGCGGATGGAATATCCGGCCGCCTCGCGGGTGATCCCGCGCGACTCGCGCAGCCGCCTCAGCTGGGAGCCCAGCAGGATGCGCCGCACCACGCTCCCGCTCGCTCCGCTCGATTCGCCTGCGGTCACGGCTCTTCGCCTCCCCTTTACGGTGTCGAGCCCCCGTCGAGCCCCGGATTCTGCCATCAAACGCTTCAGCGCGTACACATTCGATTACGGAAAGGCGACTACTTCCGGGCATCCGTGCGCACACTGCGGGCACACCGCGTGCGGATCCGGGGAAGTTCCCCACATCGTGTGGACGACTTATGCACAGATTCGGCACGTCGGCGGACAGGTCCGGCGCGTGCACGTGCATCTGCCCTTGCATCCAGTGGACGCATTCGGAAGCATGGACCCCGCGCAGCCGCGTACTCGTTCGTGTTGTCGTGTTGTCGCACCACAGTCGCGATTCCCGGGAGTGCCTCGCATGGGGACGAATGGATCGACCGTGCTCGAGCCGTTACGGCAGGGCCTTCCGCCGATCGATCCCGGCGCCGTCTCCACCTCCGCCTCCTGCGCCCTGCCCGCCCGGTACGAAGCCGTGCGCGGGGCCCGCAAGTTCACCAGCACCACGCTCGACCGCTGGGACCTGACGGAGCGCTTCGACGACGTGGCCCTGGTCGTCTCCGAGCTCGTCACCAACGCGCTGCGCCACGCGGTGCCCGCCGACGCGCCGCAGGAGGAGAACCAGAACCCGCCGGTCCGGCTGCACCTGATGCGCTGGGCCTCCCGCCTGGTGTGCGCCGTGCGCGACCCCAGCCGGGAGAGCCCGGAGACCCGCGAGGGCGAGGAGGACTTCGCCGCCGAGTCGGGGCGCGGCCTGTTCCTGGTCGACTCCTTCAGCGACAGCTGGGGCTGGCACCCGCTGGCCGGCACGCTCCAGGGCAAGGTCGTGTGGGCGCTGTTCCGGATCGGACCGGAATAGCCGGCGGAGCGGTACGAGACAGCGGAGCGGTACGAGACATACGAGAAGGGCCCCGACGGCAACCGTCGGGGCCCTTCTCACGTCTTGGGTCAGGTGACCTCGGACCAAGTGGTCTCGGACCAGGTGACCTCAGACCAGGTGACCTCAGACCAGGTGGTCGAACTCCCCGTCCTTCACGCCCAGCAGCATCGCCTCTATCTCGGCGACCGTGTAGACGAGCGCCGGACCTTCGGGGTGGCGCGAGTTGCGCACGGCGACGTCGCCCCCCGGGAGCTTGGCGAACTCCACGCAGGATCCCTGGGAGTTGCTGTGCCGGCTCTTCTGCCACACGACACCCCGCAGCTCCGTGGCCGCCATGCCGTTGTACGCGTGATGCGCATGATGCACTGGTAGCTCCCCGAGTTGCTTGGTGCAGGTGTCAACTTCCTCGGATCATAGCTGTGTTCATATGCAGTTGCATGAGCAGATGCACGTGCACAAGGGGTGGCGTAGCGACTACGCGACGGAGAGTTCTACCGGCGGGTACGCCGCCTGATCAGCGCTCCTCGCGGAAGTCCACGTGCCGGCCGGCGACCGGGTCGAACTTGCGCAGGCTGAGACGGTCGGGATCGTTGCGCCGGTTCTTGCGGGTGACGTAGGTGAATCCGGTGCCGGCGGTGGACCGGAGCTTGACGACGGGGCGGAGCTCGTTGCGTGCCATGCCGTGAAGAGTAAATGAAAACGAATCCCATTGCCAATAGTCGGTGGGGAGACATGCGTCACCCGGAGCGCGTCGACCCCGTCAGGGCCGTCGTCAGGTCCTCCAGGGACCCCAGGAGCAGGACGGCGCCCTTGTCGAGCAGGAAGTGGTCCGGGGGTCGGCCGACCAGGCGGCGACCGTCTCGCGCAGGTCCTCCCAGTGCGGCTCCTGCGCTCCCGCACCTCCTTCGCGCCCCGCTCCGTCGACCGGTGCAGGGACTCCGCGAGGTCGCGGCGGCGGGCAGGGGCGGGCGCCGCGCTCCGGCAGGTGCGCCTCCATGAGCATCGCGACCCGGCCGAACTCCGCGAGCGCGTGCCCGGCCTCCTCCACCGCCGCGTGCGAAAGGCCCCGGTGCCGCACCGGTTCGTGGGTCGCCCGGTCCACCGCCTCCTGCCAGGCGACCCGGGCCGCCCGGGTCCTCAGGAGCGCCTCCCGCACGTCGGGGCTGGCCGGACCGGCCGGATCGGCGTACCGCGCGGTGACGACGGCCGCGTACGCGCCGACCGCCGCCAGCCAGTCCGCGAGCCGGCCGCGCAGCCGGGGCGTCTCCCAGGCCGGATAGACGGCGTACGACAGCATCGCGAGGAGCCCGCCGAGGAGGGTCAGCAGGACCCTCTCCCGTACGGTCTGGGTCAGTCCCGCGCCGGCCATGCCGAGCAGGAAGACGACGTACGCGGAGACGAAGACCTGGCCGGCCGCGTACCCCGTCCGCATCAGCAGGTACATGCAGAAGGCGCACAGCACCGCGAGGACGGCGGACAGGTACGTGCCCGGATGCGCCGACCGCACCACCCCCGTCGCCAGCGCCACCCCGACGAGGGTGCCGCCGAAGCGGGCCACCGAGCGGGCGTACGTCTGCGAGAAGTCCGGGCGCATCACCATCACCGAGGCCATCGGCGCCCAGTAGCCGTGGCCGAAGGGGAGCCACGTACCGGAGGTACCCGGCGGCCGTCACCGCCGAGACGCGGACCGCGTGCCGCAGGACCGGCGAGCCGGGGCGCAGCTCGGCGCGCGTCTGCGCGAGGACCAGGGGCGCGAGGCGGAGGAGGGTCGGTCGGGTCCTCAGCGCGTCCGAGGTCTCCGTACGCGGCTCCGCCGTCTCCACGACGTCCCCGAGCAGCGCCGCCAGACGCACGGCCGCCCGGCGCGGCGGCCCTTCAGGACCGCGCCGGCGTCCGGGGCGGGAGGGCGGCGCGGGCGGACGGGGCAGGGCGACCGGTTCGCCGTCGCCGGCACCCAGGGCAGGGAGGGCGGCACGGGCCGACGGGGCAGGGCGACCGGTTCGCCGTGCCGGATCGCGTGCGCCGCCGCGTCCAGGACCTCGGCCGCCGCGCCGAGCAGCTCCGCACCCGGGCCCGCTCCGGCCCTCCTCCGGCACCCCGACCGCCGGGTCCGCCAGCGAGGCCAGGACCGGCCGGATCCGCTCCGCCAGCCCCCGCGCCCGTGCAGCTCCGCCGGGCGGCTCCGGGCCTGGCGGGGCGTGACGGCTGCGGCGTTGCGGGCCGTCATGAGCGGTACGGGGTCGAACAGGGCGACCGGGTCGTGCCGGAGGCGGCGCGCGTAGTCCGCCTCCGCCGCCAGCGCGTCCGCCAGGGCGTCGCGCTGGGCGCCCCAGCGGCGGACCGGAAGGAGGACCACCAGGGCGGCCTGGACGACCCCGCCCGCGAAGATCACCGCCGCATGGCCGGCCGCGGTGGCCACGGAGGTCGGCAGGGTGACCGTCACCAGCATGATCGCCACATTGGAGGAGGCGATGATGCCGGCCGTCGGCCCGGCGGCCCACGCGAGCCCCGACAGAAACGTCCAGAGCAGCAGCAGAGCGAGGAAGAGCGCCGTGTGCGCCCCGGTCAGATAACCGAGGAACGTCGACACCGCGAGACTCGCGCCGGACGCGAGCGCCAAGGTCGGCCGGGGACGCCAGGAGCGCTGAAAAGTGGCAATGGCCGCCTGGAACGCCCCGAACGCGGAAGAGACCGCCACGGCCGGCCCGAACCACGCCAACGACACCCCGACCACCAGCGCCAGCCCCAGCGCCCCACGCGCCGCCACGACCGGTTCGAGCCGCCGCCGCTCGACGGTGAGACCGGAGCGGGCGGTCTCCTTCAGCGCCCGGAGCCAGCTCATGCGGAGAGCGTATCCACGAATCCGGATGAAACGGCCATTTAAGGCGGCCGCGGGCTTGCGCCCCCGGCCCAGCCGCCCGCGTTGTGGGGTCGCGCTTGCCTGGGCGGTGCCCACGCCTGTTGCGGGCCGAGGCCGCCTGGGCGGTGCCCATCGCCACCCCGTTGTTGGGCCGCGCCCACCGGGCGGTGCCCCGCCGCCCCGTTGTGGGCAATCGTTCCGCTGGGGCGGAACGGGTGGGCATAACGGACCCGCGCCCTGCCGGCGCCAGAGGCTTCCGTGCCTGGGCCCGCACCCCTGTGCGCCGTCGCCGGTGGTGCGGGCCGGGGCGCGGAACGCGGAGGCGCCGCTGAGGGCGCCGTCCCGTGTGCCCACCCGTCCCGCCCCAACGGGACGATTGCCCACACGGGCACGGGGGCGACGCCCGGCAAGGCGCGGGCCCCACACGGGGCGTGAGCGAAGCCACGGGCAAAGCGCACCGCCCAGCAAGGCGAGGGCCGGGGCACCACCCGCCAGGCGCGGGCCCCACACGGGGGTGGCAGCGGGGCACCGCCCAGCAAGGCGCGGCCCGCACAGGGGCGTGGGCGGAGGGCGGCGCAGGGCGCGGGAGGGCGACGGCCTACGGCAGGTGGGGCCGGTTCGGGTGGAGGCCCGCCCGGTCGGCGGCAGAGGCACCGTGGGTCCAGCCCGCCTCGTCCCAGGCCGCCCGGACCCGGGTGGTGCGGGTCTCGGGGAAGAGTTCGTCCGTGCGGGCGCCCACCGCGACCTCGCGGGACGCGAGGGCGGGGAGGAGCGTCGGGGCCTCGGCCGCCACCCGCCGGGACGTCGCCGCGAGCCGGGCGCCGAGCCGGTTCGCGTAGGCGAGGAAGAAGGACTGCCGGAAGGACTTGGTGCGCTTGCGGCCGCCCGCCCGCTGCTCCGCCTCCGCCCGCGTCATCGCCGCCGTCCCCTGCACGAGCAGCGAGGTGTACAGCAGCTCGACCGGGTCGAGGTCCGCCTCGAAGCCGACGACCGTCGAGAAGCCGTACGCCTCGTTCCACACGGCCCGGCAGTGGTTCGCCGTCGCCACCGCGTCGAGCAGGATCGCCTTGGCCTGCTCGTACGGCGGCTCCACGCCGATCCGGATCGCGCCCGGCGTCTCCGGGGACGGCGCGCCGCGGCGAGCGTGGCCTCGTCGAGGCTGTGCCGGGCCATCAGCTCCTGGGCCTTGGCCGTCAGCGCCTCCGCCTCCTCCGGATAGCCCGTCGCCTCCGCCTTCGCGAGCAGCGCCCGGATCCGGCCGAGCATCCGGGGCTCCCCGCCACCGCCGGCGGCAGCGCCTCCCCGGGACCGGGCCCACCGCGTCGAGGCGCGGCAGCCGGACCAGCAGCCGGTACAGCTCCAGGACCGCCGTGGCCCGCGAGAAGCGGTCCGCCGGCCGCCCCTCCGCCGCGTCGAGCCCGTCGAGCTGCGCCTGCCAGCGGTGCGGGAGCCGGTCGTAGGCGGCCGTCTCCGACCTGATCAGCCCCGCCAGGAGCCGTACGTGCTCCTCCGGCAGATCCCGGCGGGCCATCCGCACCAGGTCCGCCGGCTGCCAGCCCCGCCCCACAGCGTCCGTACGAACTCCTCGCCGCGCCGGGACAGTTCCGCGTCCGTGGCCGGGTCGGCGGCCAGCAGCGAGGCCGCCGTGTCCAGGGAGCCGTCGTCGCTCGCGTACAGCGCCTCGAAGGCCTTGTCGACGGTGGTGCCCCTCACGCCGTTCCCCTCCGACATCAATGTGCCTCCTTCCGCACTCCGGCCCGCCCCTTCACGACGGAACTCGACCGGACTCGATGGTCTCAGCCGTCACGCCCCCGGGGAGATCGGGAGCCGGAGAGACGCGGAAGGTAGGCCTGGCCCTACCCTCCGGACGCCCGCTGGTGGTCGTGATCGGGGCGAACGGAAACGGTTCGCTTGAGCCATGACCACGACCACGACCGCCGCCGCGACCGCGACCACCACCGCCACCGCCGTACGGCTCCGCGGGCTCGTCCGGCAGCACCGGGACGTCCGCGCCCTCGACGGCGTCGACCTCGACTTCCGCGCCGGGACCTTCAGCGCCGTCATGGGACCGTCCGGCTCCGGCAAGTCCACGCTGCTCCAGTGCGCCGCCGGGCTCGACCGTCCCACCGCCGGGACCGTCGAGGTCGACGGCACGGCCCTTCAGGGGCTGAGCGAGCGGCGCCTCGCACTGCTGCGGCGTGAACGGATCGGCTTCGTCTTCCAGTCCTTCAACCTGCTCCCGTCCCTGACCGCCGCCCAGAACGTCGCCCTCCCCCTCCGGCTCGCCGGCCGCCGCCCCTCCCCTACGGAGATCCAGGAGGCACTCGCGCGCGTGGGGCTCGCCGGACGGGAACGCCACCGCCCCGGGGAGCTGTCCGGCGGCCAACAGCAGCGAGTCGCGCTCGCACGCGCCCTCATCACCCGGCCCGCCGTCCTCTTCGGCGACGAACCGACCGGCGCCCTCGACTCGACCACCAGCCGCGAGGTCCTCGACCTGCTGCGGGACCTCGTCGACCGCGACGGCCGCACGATCGTCATGGTCACCCACGACCCCGTGGCGGCGTCCCGCGCGGACCGCGTCGTCTTCCTGGTCGACGGCCGCGTCGCGGGCGAACTACGTAACCCGACGGCGGAGACGGTCGCGGCACGGATGGCGGACCTGGAGACGGGCGGGACGGGTACCGGAGCCGAGACCGGAGCCCCCGCCGGACCCCCGGGCGGAGAGCCGGGCGGAGCCCCAGGCAAAGAGTCGGGCGAAGCCCCGACCGGAAAGCCGGGCGGGGGCGCCCCGGTAGGAGGACCGGGCGTCCGTGTCCAGGCCTGGGGATCGGGCGCCGAGGCCCCGGCAGGAGGATCGGGCGGCGGCGGCGCCCAGACCCGGGAATCAGGCATCAGCATCCAGGCTCGGGGATCGGGCACCGATGTCCCGGCCCGGGGATCGGAGACCGGTGTCCCAGCCCAGGGATCGGGCAGCGGCGTCCAGCCTCACGGATCGGGCGCCCGTGTCCCGATCCGAGGCTCGGGCGTCGGCGGCCCGGTCCGAGGCTCGGGCGTCGGCGGCCCGGTAGGGGTGCGGCATGCTGAGTGTTCTCCTCTCCGGGCTGCGGGACCGCTGGGCCTCCCTCATCGGAGGGTTCGTCGCGCTCGCGCTCGGGGTCGGGCTGCTCGTCACGATGGGGCTCGGTCTGGCTGCCGCTTCTCAGGCGCCGGAGCGGGCGCCTGAGCGGTTCACGGCCTCGCCCGTCGTCGTAAGGGGGCAGGACCGGCTGACAGTGGACGTGCGGCGCGGGGCCGCCACCGTGGCCGTGGAGCGGCGGCTCGACCGTCCACAGGCTGTGGACGGCGGGCTGCTCCGGGAACTGAGGGCACGTTGGACCGTCACCGTGGCCGGTGGCCCCGACGCCGTCGGTGTCGATGCTCCCGCTGCCGAGGTGCGGGCGCTCGTCGGCGGCCGTGCCCGGGTGCTCACGGGGAACGACCGCGCGTGGGCCGACCCCGACCCCGAGCGGGACGCCCGCGCCCTCGTGGGCCTGAGCGCCCTGCTGGGCACCTCCGGCGGTGTCACCGCCTTCGTCTCCGTCTTCGTCGTCGCCTCCACGTTCGCCTTCGCCGTGGCGCTGCGCCGCCGCGAGTTCGGGCTCCTGCGGACCGCCGGGGCCACCCCGGGCCAGATCAGGCGGCTCCTCCTCGGTGAGGCGGCGGCGCTCGCCGTGGTGGCCTCCGCCGCCGGGTGCGCGCTCGGCGCCCTCGGGGCGCCCCTGCTCGCCCGGACCCTGGTCGACGGCGGCCTCGCGCCCGCGTGGTTCACGATCGGCGGCCCTTCCTCGCCCTCCTGGCCCTTCCACGCGGCCTTCTGGACCGGCGTCACGGTCGCCCTCGCCGGGGCCGTCGCCGCGTCCCGGCGGGCCGGGAGGGTCGGCCCCACGGCGGCGCTGCGGGAGGCGGACGTCGACGCCGACGTCCTGCCCGCGGGCCGGGCGGTCCTCGGCGCGGGCCTGCTCGTGGCCGGGCTCGGGCTCCTCGTCTGGACCTGTGCGACGGAGCCGTACGAGCTGCTCAAGCGGAAGACGTACACGACCCTTCCGATGCTCCTGATCGGCGGCGTCGCCCTGCTCTCCCCGCTCCTCGTGCGGCCGGCGGCCCGGCTGGCGCGGTCGCGCGGGGCGGTGGGGACGCTCGTACGGGAGAACAGCGCGGCCGCCGTCCGCCGTACCGCCGCCGTCGCCGCTCCCGTCCTCGTGACCGTCGCGCTCGCCGGGACGCTGTTCGGCTCGGCGGCGAGCGTCACGCGCGCGAAGGAGACCGAGGCGCGGGAGCGGACGACGGCGGAGTACGTGGTGGACGGCGAGGACCTGCGGCCGGTGGCGCCACCGCCCGGGGCCGTGGTGTCCCCCACCGGGGCGACCTCCGTCTTCGTACGGGACGGGGACGCGGCCGTCGTGAAGTACAGGGCGCGCGCGGTCGCCGACCCGGCCGCCTTCGCCGAGCTCGCCCGGCTGCCGGTGACCGCCGGCGACCTGCGGGACCTGGACGACCGGTCGATCGTCGTCAACGAGGAGTTCGAGCGGCGCCGGGTCGGCGAGACGGTGGAGGTGTGGCGGGCGGACGGAAGCGGCCCGGTACGGCTCCGCGTCGCGGCCGTCCTCGCCCTCGGCACCGGCGACAACGGGCCCTACGTCACCCGGGCGAACGCCCCGGCGCCTCCCTCGACCGGATCGACGCGCGCGGGGCGGGGCGGCGACGGTACGGGCCCTGGAGGCGAGCGGCGGCACGGCTCACGCGCGCGTGGCGGCCGACAACCGCCCGGCCCGCCTCGGCATGGTCCTCGTCCTGGGCATCGCCCTCGTCTACACCGTCATCGCCCTCGCCCACACCCTCCTCATGGGGACGTCGGTACGCGGCGGCGAACTGGCCTCGCTGCGGCTCGCCGGGGCGACCCGGACCCAGATCCTCCGGGTCGTGACCGGCGAGGCGGCCCTCGCCGTCGCGATCGGCACACTGCTGGGCCTCCTGGTGACCGCCATCGTCCTCACCACCCTGGGCGCGGGCCTCGCTGCCCTCTCCGCCCCCGTCGCCCTGGCCCTCCCTGGCCGGTGACCGGCGCGGCGGCGGGCGTCTGCGCGGTGGTCGCGGTCGCCGCGTCGGGCCTCTCCGCGTGGCGGCTCACGCGCTGAGCGGCGATGGTGGGACGACGGGGCGGCGACCGGGGTCGGAGCCGGTCACCGCCCCGCCCTCGTGCGGGCGGCGCCGGTGCGGGGCGGTGAGCCGGTGGGCCGGTACGGGGCTGCGGACCGGTGCGGACCGGTGGGCCGGTGCGGGCCGGTGGACCGGTGCGGGCCGGTGGACCGGTGCGGGGCTGCGGACCGGTGGGCCGGTGCGGGCCGGTGCGGGCGGCTCGCGCAGAACGGTGTCCCGGCCCACCCCGTGGGACCGGGACCCGTGCTCCGGCCACCGCCGCGCGCTTGGCCCGCGAGTGGCGCCCGCACCCCGCCCCGTGTGGGCAATCGTCCCGTTGGGGCGGGACGGGTGGGCACACGGGACGGCGCCCTCAGCGGCGCCTCAGCGTTCCGCGCCCCGGCCCGCACCACCGGCGACGGCGCACAGGGGTGCGGGCCCAGGCACGGAAGCCTCTGGCGCCGGCAGGGCGCGGGTCCGTTGTGCCCACCCGTTCCGCCCCAGCGGAACGATTGCCCACAACGGGGCAGCGGGGCAGGCACCGCCCAGGCGGGCGCGGCCAACAACGGACGGGCGGGCACCACCCCAGCGGGCCCCGCCCCACCAAGCCCCGCCCCGCCAAGCGCTGGCTACAGCTTCCAGTCCGGGGCCAAAACCGACCAGATTTCCTCGTCGTGGCGCTTGCCGCGGTAGTCGTAGCTCTGGCGGAGGACGGCTTCGCGGGTCATGCCGAGGCGGCGGGCGACGGCGATGCTGGGTTCGTTGTCGGAGGAGACGACCCATTCGACGCGGTGGACGCCGCGGACGCGGATCGCCCAGTCGATGAGGACGCGGGCGGCGCGGGTGACGAGGCCCTTGCCGGCGGCGGAGGGTTCGAGCCAGCAGCCGGCCTCGGCGGTGCCGGCGGCGGTGTCGAGGCGGCGGAGGATGACGGCGCCGACGAGCGTGCCGTCGGACCAGATGCCGTGGATGCGGCCGGAGTCGGCCGCGACCTTCTCCGCGTACAGGCGGAGGTAGGCCCGGCTCGACTCCAGGTCCGTCACGACGTCGGGGAGTCCGTTGCGGGCGCCGATGAACTCCCTTCCCCGGTCCATGTGGGCGAGGAACTCCTCGGCCTGCCACGGCTCCAGCGGGCGCAGCTCCGCGCCGTCGTCACCCAGGGACATCGCGTACATCGGCATCGCCTTTCTCGTAAGGACTACGGGATCAGGACGATCTTGCCCCGTACATGACCGGACTCGCTCAGCTCCAGCGCACGGGCCGCCTCCTTCAGCGGCAGCACCTCGGCCAGGCGGACCGACAGCGCGCCCTCCGTCACCAGGCGGGCCTGGGCGACGAGTCCGTCCCGTACGACGTCCGGCTCCGCCGTGACGCCGGAGAAGACGATGCCGTGCTCCTCCGCGTCCGTCGCGGCGATCGTGACGATCCGCTCCTTCGCCGCGTCGCCGCCGCCGAGCAGGTCGATCGCGATCGGCAGGACGCCGTATCCGGCCGCGTCGAAGACGGCGTCGACGCCCTGCGGGGCGGCGGCGCGGACCCGGTCGGCCAGGCCGTCCCCGTAGGTGACGGGGATCGCGCCGAGCTCCCGCAGGTACGCGTGGTTGGCCTCCGAGGCGCTGCCGACGACCGTGACGCCGGCCGCGACCGCGAGCTGGACGGCCACCGAGCCGACGACGCCCGCCGCGCCGTGCAGGAAGAGGGTCTCGCCCTCCCGGACCCGGAGGAGGTCCAGGACGCGCTGGGCGGTCTCGCCGGCCACGGGGAGGCTCGCGGCGGTCTCCCAGGAGAGCGCGGCGGGCTTGGGGGCGACGGTGCCGGCGATGGCGTACTCGGCGTAGGCGCCGGTCTTCGTCCAGCCGAGGACCTCGTCGCCGACGGCCAGGCCGGTGACGCCCTCGCCGAGCGCGTCGACGGTGCCGGCGAACTCCAGGCCCGGGACGGCGGGGAAGGTGGTCGGGTAGAACTGCTCGACCCAGCCGTGGAGCCGCTTCCAGTCCACCGGGTTGACGCCGACCGCCTCCACCTTGACCCGCACCTCGCCGGGGCCGGGCTCCGGCTTCTCGACGCCGGCCTCGTGGTGCAGCACCTCGGGGCCGCCGAACTCCTCGTACACGATCGCTTCCATCTCAGCCTCCGCTGCTGCCCGTTCGCTCTTCGATGCCCCAAGCCTGCGCCCGGCGCCACCCTCCTCCGCCCTCCCAACGGCCAGTCCTACCTGGCCGAAAGACGGGCCGTCAGCCGATGCCTCCCGACTAGGCTGAGCCGCATGGACGCGCTCACGCTGACCACCGCGTACGAGATCATCCGGCAGCCGCTCGGGGAGATCCTCCCCAAGGTCTCGGCCGCCCTCGCCCCGCTGATCCCGCACGCGGACGCGGCCGAACTCTCCACCCACTGCGCCCACTCGCCCTTCAAGACCCTCGGCGGTACGGAGCTGATGACCGCCGCCGAACTGACCCCGCTGCTCGCGGCGGGCGTCCCCGGCGAGCCCTGGCAGGGGTCCGCGACGATCGGCGGCCGGGAGCGCGAGGTCGTCGCCGTCACCAGCCACGCCACCCGGCGCGGGGCGGTCCTCGTGCTCGTACGGGAGGACGGCGCCGCCCCGCCGACGCGGCCGCGCTCACCGTGGCGCAGGCGCTGTGGGACCTGGTCACCGGGCACTTCGACCGCTTCGCGACGGAGGCCATGCCGGGCGCGCTGGCGCGTTCGCGGGCGGCGGCCGACACACGCGCGCGCGTGATCGCCGAACTCACCGCCGCGCACGCGGCGGCGCTCTCCGGCGTCCTCGGGGTGCTGCGCAGCCGGGCCCTCGACGACACGACGGCCCGGACCACCGCGACCGACCTGGCCGCGTCCGCGCTGATCGACATGCGGGCGGAGCAGCGACGGGACCGGGCGCTCGCGGAGGAGCCCGCGGAGGACGCCTTCGAGCGGCTCGCGGGCGAACTGCGGCCGATGCTCCGGCACAGCAAGGTGCGGCTCGACCTGGGCGCGCCCGACTCCACCCGCTCGCTCGCCGCCGACGTCGCGCACAGCGCGCGGGCGATCGTCCGGTCCCTGCTCCTCATCGTCCTGGAGCAGGAGTCCGTGTCCCGCGTCCACGTCGGCTGGCAGCTGACCGAGCACGAACTGCGGGCGTCCGTACGGGACGACGGGGCGGGCACCCTCGCCCCCTGCGACCTGGGCGCCGGCACGGTCCGGGACCGGCTCGACGTGCTCGGTGGGCAGCTCGACATGGACGCCGTGCCCGGCTGGGGCACCACCATCACGGCCGTCATCCCCCTCGCGACCCCGGAGGCCCCGGTCGAGGCCGCCCACCCGCTGACCGGACTCGGCGGACGGGAGGTGGAGGTCCTGCGGCACCTGGCCCTCGGGCACCGCAACCGGCGGATCGCCGAGGAGCTGCACATCAGCGAGTCGACGGTGAAGTTCCACGTCGCGAACATCCTGAACAAGCTGGGCGTCGACTCGCGCGGCCAGGCGGCGGCCCTCTTCCACGCGGCGGCCTGACCCCTTCCCCGGCCCGGCTCCCCGGCGGTGTCAGTGCCGGGTGCCAGACTCGCACCCATGAGCGAGAGGTGGGCGCTGGCGGCCGAGGACGAGGGGACGGAGCGCTGCTCGTGCCCCTCGGCCCGGACGGGCTGCCCGCGGGCCCGTGCGGCGCGAGCCGGACCTGGTGGCGGCCGTGCGGGCGCGGCCTGAGGTGGCCCGCTGGGTGTGGCGGTCGACCGCCGAGGTCTATCCGCGGCTCCTCGCCGCGGGCGTGCGCGTCGAGCGGTGCTACGACGTCGAGGACGCCGAGCAGCTCCTCCTCGGGCACGAGGGCCGGCTCGGCGAGCCGCGCGGCGCCGCCGCGCCTGGGCGCGCCTGCGGAACGCCCCGGTACCGCCGGATCCCCGCAGCGCGCCGCCGAGCCCGGCTCGCAGGACTCCTCTTCGAGCCCCGGCCGTCCGTCTCCGTGCCCTTCGACGGACTCCTCGCGGTCTACGCGGAGCAGCTGCGCCGCCACGACCGGGCCGGGCACCCCGGCCGGATGCGGCTGCTCACCGCCGCCGAGTCGGCGGGGATGCTGGTGGCCGCCGAGATGCACCGGGCCGGGCTGCCGTGGCGGGCGGACGTGCACCGGGACCTGCTGAACGAGCTGCTCGGCGAGCGGTACGCGGGCGGCGGCGAGCCGCGCCGTCTCGCGGAGCTGGCCGACGAGGTGTCCGCCGCCTTCGGGCGCCGGGTGCGGCCCGATCTGCCCGCCGACGTCGTGAAGGCCTTCGCGCAGGCCGGGATCCGGGTCAGGTCCACGCGCCGCTGGGAGCTGGAGGAGATCGACCACCCGGCGGTGAAGCCCCTCGTCGCGTACAAGAAGCTGTACCGGATCTGGACGGCGCACGGCTGGTCGTGGCTGGCCGACTGGGTGCGGGACGGCCGCTTCCGGCCGGAGTACCTGCCCGGCGGCACGGTCAGCGGGCGCTGGACGACCAGCGGCGGCGGGGCCCTGCAGATCCCGAAGGTGATCCGGCGGGCGGTCGTCGCCGACGAGGGCTGGCGGCTGGTGGTCGCGGACGCCGACCAGATGGAGCCGCGCGTGCTCGCCGCGATCTCCCGCGACCCCGGCCTGATGGAGGTCGCCGGGCACCCCGACGACCTGTACACCCGGCTGTCCGACCGCGCCTTCTCCGGCGACCGCGAGCACGCCAAGCTCGCGCTGCTCGGCGCGATCTACGGGCAGACCAGCGGCGACGGCCTGAAGAACCTCGCGGCGCTGCGGCGCCGCTTCCCGCGCGCGGTGGCCTATGTCGACGAGGCGGCGAAGGCGGGCGAGGAGGGCCGGCTCGTCCGGACCTGGCTGGGCCGGACCAGCCCCCAGGCCGTCGACGCGGGAGAGGACGACGAGGCAGGTCTCCCCCAAGAGGCGCCCGAGGGAGGCGAGTTCACCCCCGGATACACCCCGGGGTACGCCTCGGGGAACGCGCGGGCGCGCGGCCGTTTCACCCGTAACTTCGTCGTGCAGGGCAGCGCCGCCGACTGGGCGCTGCTGATGCTGGCGGCGCTGCGGCGCTCCCTGGCGGGGATGCGGGCGGAGCTGGTCTTCTTCCAGCACGACGAGGTGATCGTGCACTGCCCGGAGGGGGAGGCCGAGGCGGTGACGGCGGCGATCCGGGCGGCCGGGGACGAGGCCGGGCGGATCGCGTTCGGGCCGACGCCGGTCCGGTTCCCGTTCACGACGGCGACGGTCGAGCGGTACGCGGACGCGAAGTAGCCGGTGGTACGGGGCCGCCGCCCCGCACCACCGGCCGTCCCGTCGCCGCTACTTCAGCGGCAGCTTGTGCCACTTCGGGCTCAGCGCGATCGTCTTCAGCTGCTCCATCGTCAGCGCGGGCTCGTCGCGCGTGGCCGCCTTGTACTGCGCGTCCGAGTTGAAGGCGGAGACGATGACCCGGAAGCCCTCCGGGGTCAGGGTGTCGACGTTCCACCAGACGACGCCCTCGCCGCCCTTCTCGCCGGGCTGCCGGGTGGCCTTGACCTTGGTGCCGTCGGGCAGGGTGACGACGCCCTCGCCGGTGAAGAGGTCGGTGAGGTCCCCGGCGGCGGGCTGGACGTCGACGCCGACGAGGCTCGGGCCCCGGCCGTCGTCGACGACGACGTAGCCGTGGCCGTCGTCGCCGCCGTGGGACTCCACGGTGACGCCCTTGGGCAGCAGGGAGCGCAGGGTGGCCTGGACGGCGGCCGCGCCCGGCACCGTGGGCGGCCGGTGCGTGCCCGGGGTGTCGGCCCGGCCCGGGAGCTGGGGCAGCCGGGCGGCCAGCGGCCGCCAGGCCTCGGCCGTGACGAGGGCCTTCAGCTGGCTGAGGCTGAAGGGCGGGTTCTCTCGGCTGATCTCGGCGCCCTTCTCGGCGGCGGCGTTGTACTCGCTCGCGTCGATCAGGATCCCGTCCTTGGTGAGCAGGACGGCCCGCCAGTTCTTGGTCTCCTCGCGCTTGTCGGGGTACTCGTACCCCTCGATGGCCATGAACCGCTCGCCGCCCGGCAGCCGCCCGTCGGCGCAGCGGTCGTACGGGACGAGGGCCTTGTCGGGGCAGGTGACCTGGTCCGTACCGGCCTCGGGGCTCCCGCCGGCCCGGTAGAGGCCGACGCTGACGCCCGCCTTGCCGTGGCCGTCGTCGTAGACGCCGGTGACCGACTGGCCGGTGCCGTCCAGGTTGTCGAACTGCCACTGGCCGGCCGGGGTGTTGGCCTTGAGGACGGCGGCGAGGTCCTTCACGGGGATCGTCGCCTCGCCCCCGGCTCCTTGCCGGGCTCGGTGGCTCCGCTGTTCTGCCCCCGGACCGGGGCGCGGCCACGGAGGTGGTCGCCGCGGGTCCGCCGGGGCCGAGCAGCGAGCCGCCGTAGGCGCCGCCGAGGCCGACGGCGGCGAGCGCGAGGACGCCGCCGGTCACCGCGAGGCGGCGGCGGACCAGGCGGCGCCGGCCGCGCTGGAGCCCGCCCGCGACCAGCTCGCGCCGGTCGTCGACGGCGAAGCCGTCACCGGTGCTGCGCAGCACCGCGCCGAGGTCCTCCTCGAAGCGCCGGGTTTCTTCGTTCTGGGGCATGCCGAGATCACCGTCTCCGGTCGGTAGGGAAAGTGCGTGGTCAGCGGGCGGCGAACTCGACGATGCTGCCGCCGAGTCGTTCCCGCAGCTTCGCGAGCGCCCGCACCGAGCGGGTCCGCACCGCGGCCGAGCTGACGTTCAGGGCGTCGGCGGTCTCCTCGATGCTGCGGTCCTCCCAGTACCGCAGCACCACGACCGCCCGGTCCTTCGGCGCGAGGCCCGCGAGCGCGTCGAGCAGCGCGATCCGCAGGGCCGGGTCCTCGCCGTTCTCGGGGGCGCGGTCGGGCAGCTCGCCGAGGGGGCGCTCGGTGGCCGAGCGGCGCCGCTGGTGGCTGAGGAACGTGCGGACGAGCACGGTCTGGGCGTACGCGGCGGGGTTGCCTATCCGGGCCATGCGGCCCCAGAGGGCGTACATCCGGCCGAGGGTCTCCTGCGTGAGGTCCTCGGCGAGATGTGTGTCGCCGCTGGTCAGCAGGCATGCCGAGCGGAACAGGTGTCCCGTGCGTGCGGAGGCGAACTCCAGGAACTCGTCCGCGCGGGCCTTTCTCATGTCCCTCCTCTCCTCGTGGTCACGTGGTGTGGTCGCCGTACACCTCATTGACGCGACGGGGTCGGGAGAATGTTTCAGACGGATCCGAGGCCCGAAGAAGTATCCGAAGAAGCGGAATCGGGTAATCCTGTTGGTATGAACACTCTCAGCGCAGCAGAGAACCTGGCCGCTGGGGTTTGGCAGTCAGGTCTGGCCCAGGTCCTCGGCGGGCTCATCGTCGTCGTCGTGCTCATCGGCGCCGTCTGGCTGGGCTTCCGGCTCAGCGACCGCGAGTCCAGGAAACCGAAGCCGGAGGAACAGCCGCACCGGCCCGACACCGGGGCACTGCCCGGCGAGATGGCCGAGTACCGCAGGCCGGCCGAGATGCCGCACACCGACGGCGAGCACCGGCTCATGCCCTACCAGCTCAAGGAATCCGGCACCGAGACCTCACCCGACCCGCCGTCCGAGGAGAAGCGCAAGTGGGGCGGCATCTCCAGCGGCGGCTTCGGCAGCGGCGGCACCGGACACGGTGACTGAACGCGCCCAGGCCCCCACGCGACCAGGCCCCGGCCCGGCGGAAGCCGGGCCGGGCCTGACCCGCCGCGAAGCGTCACCGCACCGGGGACACGGACCTGCCCGCGCGGGAGGCGATGTGGGCCGGCGGGGCGAAGTCCGCCGGGAGGACCGGGTCCACGACCGGGTCGCCGAAGGTCGTCACCACCGGCAGCACCCCCGCCCACAGGCCGAGCGCCGCGTCCTCGGACTCGCCGTCGTCCGGCGGGCCGTCGGCGGTCTTCACCGAGGCCTCCGTGAGGTCGAGCGCGAGCAGCGCGGTCGCGGCCAGCTCCTTGCGGCTCGGCTGCCGCGCGTACTCCCACTGCCCGGGGAGCTCTGCTCGGTCAGCGCCCGCAGCCCCGCAGCTTCTCCTCGGGATCTGTAACTATCTCGGGGACGCCGTAGATCATCGCGCAGCGGTAGTTGATCCCGTGCTCGAAGACGGAGCGGGCGAGGACGAGCCCGTCGACATGGGTGACCGTGACGCAGACCGTGGTGTCGGGGGCCTGGACCATGCTGCGGCTGGCGACCGAACCGTGGAGGTAGAGCCGGTCTCCGTCCACTCCGTACGCGGTGGGCACCACCATCGTCGTGCCGTCGACGGTGACGCCGAGGTGGCAGAGGAAACCGGCGGCGAGCACGGCGTCCAGGTCGGCCCGCCGGTGACTGCCCTTGTGGCGCATCCGGCGCAGCCGGGTCCGCTCGGTGACGGTCAGGCCGCCGCCGGTCTCCGTGGTGGTGGTCATGGTGCCCTCTCGTCGAAGTACGGGTGTCAGGTGTTGTACGGGTGCGGGTGTTGTACGGGTGTAGGTGTTGTACGGGTGTAGGTGTTGTACGGGTGATCAGCCCGCCGCCGCCACCGACTTCCGCCTGTCGGGACGGCGGCCGTCGACACAGCGGGTCGTCCCTGATCCGCGAACCGCGCGTGGTCGCCTGCATGGTGGGGGCGTACGAGTGGAACGGGACCCGCCGGGTCACCCGTACGGAGTGAAGAGCGTCCGACGGCCACCCCCCGTACACCACGGGGGCATAGGGTCCGTGCAGACGACAGCGGAACGACGAAGTCAGGGTGGACATGAGCGACTTGGCGACCGAGGCCCGATCCGGCCCGGAGGGCCCGGAGCCGGCCCCTCCGGGCGACGCGGCCCCGGCATCCGGGCGGGCCCCGAAACGGCGCCGCCCGTTCTGGATCGAGCTGCCGTTCCTCGCCGGCATCGCGCTCGTCCTGGCCTTCCTGATCAAGACGTTCCTGCTCCAGGCCTTCCTGATCCCCTCGGGTTCGATGCAGAACACCCTCCAGGTGGACGACCGCGTCCTGGTCGACAAGCTCACCCCGTGGTTCGGCGCGGAACCCGACCGGGGCGAGGTCATCGTCTTCCGCGACCCTGGCGACTGGCTCGCGGGACGGACGGCGAAGCAGCCCACCGCGGTGCAGAAGGCCCTCGGCTTCGTCGGCCTGATGCCCGCGGCCGGGGAGAAGCACCTGATCAAGCGGGTCATCGGCGTGGCCGGCGACACCGTCGAGTGCGCCGGCACCGGCCCCCTGAAGGTCAACGGCAAGCCCCTCACCGAGCCGTACGTCTTCCAGGGCAACACCCCCTGCAGCCCGGACCCCGACGGCCAGTTCAGGGTCACGGTCCCCGCCGGCAGCCTCTGGGTCATGGGCGACCACCGCCAGGCCTCCCAGGACTCCCGCTACCACCAGGACGACCCCCGCGGCGGCATGGTCCCCGTAACGGACGTCGTCGGCCGCGCCATCGTCGTCGCCTGGCCCCTCGGCCACTGGGCGACCCTCTCCACCCCGGACACCTTCGACCAACCGGGCCTGGACGACGGGAAGTAGCGGGCGGACGCGGACGGCCGGAAGCTGCGGGCGGGCACAGACGGCCTGAAGGCGGCAGACAAGCTCAGCCGGGCGGAAGCGGCGGGCGGGCGCGCGATCGGCGGTACCTTGACGCCTGGTCGGTTCGACTGTCCAGGGGGAGGGATGCCGCATGGCCGTCGCCATGTACCAGGCCGTCATGCTCGCGCGGAAGAACCAGCAGCGCCACGAGAGGCTGGTGGCCCGCCGCAGGAAGCTCGACCGGCACGTCGTCCAGGAGGGCGCGGCGCAGGAGGAGCGGCGGCGGGCCACGTACGACCGGGCCCTCGTCCCCTTCCGGGACGCGTTCGAGCGGCTCAAGCGGGTGGATCTGGCCGAACTGGCCCCGGTGGAACCGGCCGGGCACGCCACGGCCGACGTCGAACTGCGGGAGGTCCAGCAGCTCGCGGTGTCGGCGATCGGGTCGGTCCTCGGAGGCGGAGCCACCGGAGCGGGCGTCGGCGCGGCCACCTACATGGCCGTCGGCGCCTTCGCCACCGCGTCCACCGGCACGGCCATCTCGGGGCTCTCGGGGCCGCCGCGAGCAGCGCCACCCTGGCCTGGCTGGGCGGCGGTTCGCTCGCGGCGGGCGGAGGAGGTGGCCGCGGGCACGGCGGTCCTGGCCGCGGCGGTCGCCGTCCCCGCGCTCCTCGCGACCGGCGCCCTCCTCGAATGGCGGGGCCGCTCGGCCCGCGAGGACCAGAGGAAGCTCGCCGAGGAGCTGGATGGGGCGGAGGCCGAACTGACCGCGGCCCGCGGGACCCTGTCCGAGGTGTTCCGGCTCAGCCGGGAGATCCGCCTCGTGCTCAAGGACCTCTGCGCGGCCATGGAGGAACGGCTCCCGGCCTTCGCCGAACTGGTCGCCGCCCACGACGACTACGGCACGTACGACGCCCGGCAGCGAGCCCTCGTCAAGGAGGTCTTCGACCTCGCGTGCACGACGGTCGCGGTGATGGGGCCCCGCCGTCCGGAGAGGACGGCCGGGTCAGCGAGCTGTCCGGCCGCGTCGTCGCGGACGCCCGGGCCCGCCTCGCCGCACTGGCCCCGCCGCATGAGCCGTACGTTCCTGCCCGGCGCCGCCGACCAGGCCGCCTGGACCGTCGCGGACGCCGCCACCCGCCGCCTCGCCGAGGCCACGGTCGAGACGCTGCGCACCCGGGAGACGGTGGAGCGACTGGCCCGCCGGTACGCCGACATCGGCAACGCCCAGCGCGCCGGGCACCTCTTCGAGGTCCGGCACGCGCTCTCCTTCAACCAGAACGCGATCCGGGCCGGCGCCTCGGTCCGGGCCGTGGTCACGGAGTGGGCACAGGGTGGCTCGCAGACTGCGGCGGCCGATCTGCACCTCGTCGACCGGGACCGTCTCGTGGGCCTGGCGCAGGCCAAGTTGATGGACCGGGTCCCCGCGACCGCCCACCAGATGGCGCGGCCGGACTACGCGGGGATGACACGGCTGGTCGCGGGCGACCGGGTCGCCGCCGTGGACAGCCTCCTTGAGCGCCGGCTCACCATGACCCCCGAAGGGGTGCGGTTCGCCGACTACGCCGACGCCCACGCGCGTCTGACGGACCGGCTGACGCACGGAGGCGTCTCCTCCGACCCGATCGACCTGGCCGACGCGCACCGCTCGGCCCGCGACCCGATGCGCTGGGCCCGCGGCGAGGCGGTCCGGACGGCCGGCCGGGAGGCGGCGGCCGCCGCGGGAACGGCGGCGGCGGTCGGCGGCCTCGTCACCGGGGCCCTGTCCGCCGCCGGGCAGCTGGCCCGGGTACGGGCGGGCGAGACCTCGGCCGCTGCGGCGGCCCTCACGGCGGCCTCCTCGGCGGCACGGGCCGCGGCGCGCTCCGGGGCCGTCTCGGGTCTCGGCTCGGTGATCCGCACGGCGTCCCGGGCCGGACGCCTGCCCTCGGTGCTGGGCGGCGGGGACCTGGCGTTCGCGACGGCCGGTGCCGCCTACGCGGTGGCGGAGGCCGGCGTGGCGCTGGCGCGCGGGCAGATCGACCCGGGCGAGTTCGCGGCCCGCAGCGCCGAGGCCACCCTGCGCACCGGCCTCGGCTGGGCCTGCGGGGCGGTCGCACAGACGGTGATCCCGGTGCCGGTCGTCGGAGCACTGGTGGGCGGCCTGGTGGGCCAGGCGCGGGCGCCCTGATCACCCAGGGCCTCCAAGCCTCCCTGATCGCGATCCGGAGCACCGACGAACCGGGCGCCCACCTCCTGGAACGCGAGCTCCTCACGGCCTCCCTGACCTCGGGCCTCCTCGCCTCGACGGCAGCAACCCTGGGCCCCACGACCCGGGCCTCGTCCGTCGTCCTCCCCGCCCTGGAATCCGTACGGACCCAGCTCACCAGCACCGACCCGACGACCGCCCTGTCCACCCTCACGACCCTGACCACCACAGAAGCCGGCCGCCCCGTCTTCCTGACACCCCAGGAGTTCGACACCTGGCTGGCCACCGAGGACACCCCTGCTCCTCGACCCCAACTGGTGACCACCCGAACACCGTTCCCCTCCGCCCGGCCCCCTCACCCGAACAACAGAAAAGACCAGGTCAGACAATGTCTGACCTGGTCTTCTTCTGAGCCGCCTTCGGGATTCGAACCCGAGACCTACGCATTACGAGTGCGTTGCTCTGGCCAACTGAGCTAAGGCGGCGCGCCCTGCGGTCCCATGGTGGGTGCAGCAGCGTCGCCAAGTCTACACAGTTTCCGGGGGTGCTCCGACCACCCCCGGATCGGGCCTACGAGCAGCGCTTTCCTTCCGTCGGAGGGGTGCCTTCGAGGAGGTAGGTGTTGATCGCGGTGTCGATGCAGTCGCTGCCGCGGCCGTAGGCGGTGTGGCCGTCGCCCTCGTAGGTGAGGAGGGTGCCGGAGGAGAGCTGCTCGGCGAGGGACTGGGCCCAGTGGTAGGGGGTGGCGGGGTCGCGGGTGGTGCCGACGACGAGGATCGGGGCGGCGCCCTCGGCGGTGATGCGGTGCGGGCGGCCGGTGGGCGGGGTGGGCCAGTGGGTGCAGTTGAGGGCGGCCCAGGCGAGGCCCGCGCCGAAGACCGGGGAGGCCTTCTCGAAGGACGGGAGGGCCTTCCGCACGTCGGCGGGGCCCTGGTAGGCGGGCGGCAGGTCCAGGCAGTTCACGGCGGCGTTCGCGAACATGAGGTTGGCGTACGTGCCGTCCGGCTCGCGCTCGTAGTAGCTGTCGGCCAGCGCGAGGAGGCCGGAGCCGTCTCCGCCGATCGCCTGGGTGAGGGCCTCGCGCAGCTGGGGCCAGGCGCCCTCGTCGTACATGGCGGCGATCACGCCGGTGGTGGCGAGGGACTCGCCGAGGGCGCGGCTCTCGCCCGTGGGCACCGGCTTGGCGTCCACGTCGCGGAAGAACTTCTTCAGCGCCGTCCCGGCCGCGTCGACCGACCCGGTGCCCAGCGGGCAGCCCGTCCTGCGGACGCAGTCGGCGGCGAAGGCGCGGAAGGAGGTCTCGAAGCCGCCGGTCTGGTCCCGGTTGAGATCGAGCGCGGAGAGCGAGGGGTCCATCGCCCCGTCGAGGACGAGCCGGCCGACCCGGGCGGGGAAGAGCTCCGCGTAGGTCGCGCCGAGGAAGGTGCCGTACGACGCCCCCACGTACGTGAGCTTCTCGTCGCCGAGCACCGCCCGCAGGACGTCCATGTCGCGGGCCGTCTCGACGGTGGAGACGTGGCCCAGGATCCGCCCCGACTTCTTCTCGCAGCCGGCCGCGAAGTCCTTGAAGGCCGCGCCGAGCGCGTTGACCTCCGCCGTGTCGTCGGGGGTCTGGTCGACCTGCGTGTACGTGTCCATCTGCGGGCCGCTCAGGCACTCCACGGGCTCGCTGCGGGCCACGCCGCGCGGGTCGACGGCCACCATGTCGTAGCGGGCGCGGACGGGCGCCGGGTAGCCGATGCCCGCGTACCCCTGGAGGTAGCCGACGGCTGAGCCGCCGGGGCCTCCCGGGTTGACCAGGAGCGAGCCGAGCCGCTTGCCGGGACCGGTGGCCCGCGCCCGGGAGACCGCGAGCTCGACCTCCTCCCGTCCGGCTTCGCGTAGTCGAGCGGGGCCCGCAGCGTGGCGCACTGGAAGCCCTCGACCCCGCAGTTCCGCCACTTCAGCTTCTGGCCGTAGTACTTCCCCAGCTCCGCCGCCTCGGGCGAGGCCGCGGCGGCGGACGCGGAGGCGGCCCCGGCCCGGTCGTCCGGGGCGCCGCGGCGCCGCTCCCGCCCGAACAGCCGGAGAGAATCAGCCCTGCGGCCGCGAGAGCCGTGGCGGACGTACGGAGCAAGCGCCTGGAGTCCATCCCGGAGCGTATCCGGACCGGTACGGATCGTGTCCAATCGCCCGAGCGGGGCCGGGGGCGGGCCGGGAGAGGCAGGCCCAGGGGCGGGCCGGGGTCCCGGGCGAGGCCTGGCGTCGGGCCCGGGGCCCGAAGCGAGGACCTGCGTCAGGTCCGGGGCCCGGGGCGAGGCTCTGCGCCAGGTCCGGGGGCCCGGGGCGAGGCCCTACGTCAGGTCCGGGGCCCGAAGCGAGGCCCTACGTCAGGTCCGGGGTCCCGGGCGAGGCCCGGCGTCAGGCCCAGGGCCCGGGGTGAGGCCTGGGGCCCTGCATCAGACCCGGGGCCCAAGGCGAGGCCCTGCATCAGACCCGGGCCCCGAGACGAGGCCCGGCATCAGGCCCGAGGCAGCTCACCGGCGTCGGCGCCGGTGCCGCCCATCGGCCCCGGTGCAGGCCGTCGGCCCCGGTGCCGGCCTTCAGACCCCGGCTCCAACCCACGGCGCCGCTGTCGGTCGCCGGTCCGGAGCCGTCGGGGACGGCCCCGCCCCCGTCACCCTCTCAGCGCCATGGTCATCGCCTCGACCGCGAGCAGCGGGGCCACATTGCGGTCGAGGGCCTTGCGGCAGGCGAGGACGGCTTCGATGCGGCGGAGGGTGCGCTCCGGGGTGGTGTCGCGGGCGATGCGCTCCAGGGAGTCGCGGACGTCCGTGTTGGCCAGGGCGGAGCGGGAGCGGAGCTGGAGGGCGAGGACGTCGCGGTAGAAGCCGGTGAGGTCGGTGAGGGCGAGGTCCAGGCTGTCGCGCTGTGTGCGCGTTCTGCGCCGCTTCTGCCGCTCTTCCAGTTCCTTCATCGCTCCGGCCGTGCCGCGCGGCATCCGGCCGCCCTGGGCCGCGCCGAGGGCGGCCTTCAGCTCCTCGGTCTCCTTGACGTCGATCTCCTCCGCGACCTGCTTGGCGTCCTCCGCGGCCGCGTCGACCAGCTCCTGGGCCGCCTTGAGGCAGCCGCCGATGTCGTCGACGCGCAGGGGCAGCTTGAGGACGACGGACCGGCGGGCGCGGGCCCGCTCGTCGGTGGCGAGCCGCCGGGCCCGGTCGATGTGGCCCTGGGTGGCGCGGGCGGCGGCCTGGGCGACCTCCGGCTCGATGCCGTCGCGCCGTACGAGCACGTCGGCGACGGCCTCCACCGCCGGGGTGCGCAGCGTCAGGTGGCGGCAGCGGGAGCGGATGGTGGGCAGCACGTCCTCCAGGGAGGGCGCGCAGAGCAGCCAGACCGTGCGCGGCGCGGGCTCCTCGACGGCCTTCAGGAGCACGTTCCCCGCGCCCTCGGTGAGGCGGTCCGCGTCCTCCAGGACGATGACCTGCCAGCGGCCGCCCGCCGGGGACAGCTGGGCGCGCCGGACGAGGTCGCGGGTCTCCTTCACGCCGATGGACAGCAGGTCCGTGCGGACGATCTCGACGTCCGCGTGCGTGCCGACGAGCGTCGTGTGGCAGCCGTCGCAGAAGCCGCAGCCGGGGCCCCGCCGAGCGCCCGGTCGGGGCTCACGCACTGCAGGGCGGCGGCGAAGGCGCGCGCCGCGGTCGCTCTGCCGGACCCGGGCGGGCCGGTGAAGAGCCAGGCGTGGGTCATCTTGGAGGCCTCGGGGCCGGCTCTCCGGCGGCGTGGGCGGTCACGAGCGCGTCGGCGTCGAGCGCGGCGGCGGAGAGCTGCTCCTCGACCCGGGTCTGTCCGACCAGGTCGTCCCATACGGCCATGTCTGCCCCTCCTCAGGTACGTCCTCCATTGTGGGGCAGCGCTCTGACAACCCCCGCCGGGCTGTGGACAACCTCCCCCGCCCCCGCCCGGCTGTGGACAACCACCCGCCCCGGACCCACCGGGCTGTGGACGGGTCCCACTCACGCCCCCTCACACTCGGCTCACGCCCCGCTCACGCCTCGCCGCGCGACCTGGTCAGCCACAGCCCGACCGCCGAACCGAGCAGGACCACGCCGGTGCCGACGCTCCCGACGATCTGGAGGGAGCCGGTCCAGCCGGCGAAGGTGCTGATGAAGACGTTGGCCAGGACGCTCGCGGTGAGCAGCAGCCAGAGAAGGGCGCGCATGGGATGCCTCCGTGGAGTGGGTTCCTCAAGGGGCCGGGTCGTTCCCGGCGACTCTTCGATCTTGGTCTCCGCGGCGTCCCCGCACAGCCGTGCCCGCCCCCGGAGCGAAGGTGTAGCCCGCTCCACCGTCTCCCCCACGGCCGCCGCCTACCCTGGCTCCATGCGCGAGGCGATCAAGGAAACGGGCCGGGCGTGGCGCCATCTCACGATCGGCACCGCGCTCTCCCTCCTCTGCTACCTGATGGTGGGCGTCGTCCTCTTCACCGCCTGCCTCACCCTCACGGTCATCGGCTCCGGGGTGCTCCCCGAGAGCGTGCTGCTGCTGCGCCGCCTCGCCGGCTGGGAGCGGCGCCGGACCGCCGCGTGGACCGGGACGCCCGTCCCGGAGGCGTACCTGCCGCTCGAAGGCCCCCTCCCGCGCGCGTGCGGACCGCGGTCGCCGACCCGGGGACCCGGCATGACCTGATCTGGGCCGCCGCACAGCTGCTCTACGGCTCGGTGCTCTGGTACCTCTCGCTGGTCCTCTGGGTGCCCGCGCTCCTGGTCGACGGCGTCTGGACCGGGCTCGCGGGGCGGCGGCCGGTGCTGCTGCCGCTGATCGGCCGGCTGGCGCGCCTGGAGGCCGACTGGTCGCGCGCGCTGCTCACCCCGGCCCCGTCGGCGGTCCGGGACGCCGCCCTCGCCGCCCGCGTCGAGGAGCTCACGGCCACCCGGGCGGGCGCGATCGCCGCGCACGGCGCCGAGCTGCGCCGGATCGAGCGCGACCTCCACGACGGCGCGCAGGCCCGCCTGGTGGCGCTGTCCATGCGGATCGGCCTCGCCCGGCGCGCGTACGACTCCGATCCCGCGACCGCGCGGAAACTCCTCGACGACGCCCAGACGCAGGCCGAGGAGGCCCTGGCGGAGCTGCGGCACGTGGTGCGCGGCATCCACCCGCCGATCCTCACCGACCGCGGCCTGACCGGGGCGGTGCGGGCGCTCGCCGCGAGCAGCGGCCTGGCGGTGGAGGTGGCGGTGACCGGCCTCGGCGACCCCGCGCAGGACGGCCCCGCGCCCCCGCCGCCGTGGAGGCCGCCGCGTACTTCGTGGTCGCCGAGGCGCTCACGAACGCCGCCAAGCACAGCGGCGCCGACCGCGCCGCCGTCTCCCTCGTCCGTGAACCGGCCGCCCTACGCGTGCGCGTGCGGGACGAGGGCGCGGCAGGGCCGAGGCGGGCGAGAGCGGCGGCTCCGGTCTGACCGGCATGCGGCGGCGGGTCGCCGCGCTCGACGGCACCGTACGACTGACCAGCCCCGGAGGGGCCCGACCGTGATCGAAGTGGAGCTTCCGTGCGTGTGGTGATCGCCGAGGACAACGCCCTCCTCAGGGAGGGCCTGGTCCTGCTGCTGACCTCGTCCGGCCACGAGGTCGCCGGGGTCGCGGCCACCGGCCCCGAGATCCTGCCGCTGCTCCTGGAACACCGGCCGGACGTGGCCGTCCTCGACGTGCGGCTGCCGCCCGGCTTCCGCGACGAGGGGCTGCGGGCGGCGCTCGCGGCCCGCGAGCGGCTCCCGGACCTTCCGGTGCTGGTGCTCTCCCAGTACGTCGAGGAGACGTACGCGGCCGAGCTCCTGGGCGGCGGCGCGCGCGGGTCGGCTACCTCCTGAAGGACCGGGTGGGCCGGGTGGACGAGTTCCTGGACGCCCTGGAACGGGTCGCGTCCGGCGGTACGGCCCTGGACCCGGAGGTCGTCACCGAGCTGATGGCCCGCCGCCGCGACGACCCGCTGGACTCCCTCACGCCCCGCGAGCGCGAGGCCCTCGCCCTGATGGCCCAGGGCCACGACAACGGCACGATCGCCCGCTCGATGGTGATCACCGAGCGGGCCGTGCACAAGCACATCGGGAACGTCTTCCTGAAGCTCGGCCTGCCGCCGACCGACAGCGGCGGCCACCGCCGGGTCCTCGCCGTCCTCGCCTACCTCAACGCCTGAGCTCCTTCCGGGCGACCGGCAGGAACACCCCGCGACGACCGTGACGAGCACGACGCCCGCGAGCGTGCCGGCCTGCGCGGGCGGCAGGTACGGCAGCCCGCCGGTGAGCGCCCAGGCGAACGCGGTCAGCGGCAGCGCGCCCACCACGAGCCCCAGGAGGAGGCCCGCCGCGGTCAGGAAGCCCGCCTCCAGGCCGAGCATCCGGCGCAGCTGACCGGCGGACGCGCCGACCTGCCGCAGGAGTCCCAGCTCGCCGCGCCGCCCGGCGCCGATCAGGGCGAGGGTGCTCAGGACGGAGAGGAGGGTGAGCCCGCCGATCGCGGCGACGATCCCGCCGGAGACGAGCGCGTTCAGCTCGGCCCCGGGAGGGGTCACCGCCTCGGGCGCGACGGGGCGGCGCCCCGGGTCCCCGCCGCCAGCACGCGCGCGGGTGCGGATCGCTCATGTGCGGGGCCAGTTCGGCCTTCGGCAGCAGGAACTCTCCGAGGGCGAGCGACCGTTCGTACACCGCGACCACCTCCAGGCGCTTCGGCGTCCCGTCGCCGAACCGCAGCTCCACCGTCGAACCGGGCCTCACCTCAAGGGACTCGGCCATGGTCGCGCCCACCGCGACCGTGCCGGCCCGGCCGAGTCCGGACAGGTCGCCGGCGACGACGCCCGGGTCGAGCGTGCCCGCGAGCCCGGCGGCGTCCACGCCGAGGACCGGGAGCCGGTCGAGGCGCGGCGATCCGGCCTCCGTGCGGGCCAGGACCACCGAGGAACGCAGCACGTCCGTGGCCGCCCGCACCCCGGGAGCCTGCGCACGTGCTCCGCCGTCGTGCCGGTGAACGCCAGGTCGGCGGTGGTCGCGGCCCGTGCCTGCGCGGCCGCGGCCCGCTCCACGGTGGCCCCCGCCGAGAGCTGCACCAGCGCGAACGCGGTGACCAGGACGACGGGGACGAGCGCGGCCCCGAGCCTGCGCGAGTGCGCGGCCGCACCCGCGGCCGTGAGCCGTCCGGGCGCCCCGCCCAACCGCCGGAACGGCCGGTCCAGGACCGCCATCGCGGCCCCGCGATCCACGGCCCGAGCAGCGCGCACCCGGCGACCAGCGTCAGCACGGCCGCCCCGGCGGCCGCCGCGCCGCGTCGCCGCCCTGGAGCGCGGCCGTACCGGCCGAGCCCGCGCCGAGCACGAGCAGCACGATCCCGGTGACACGGCGGGCGCCGCCCTTGCCCCGGCGGCCCGGGTGCCCCGGTCGGCGCATCGCGAAGAGCACCACGAAACGGGCGAGGCCCACCACGAGGACGGCGACGGCGAGGACGGCGACGAACAGCCAGGGCGGAGTGGGAGTTCGAGACCCTCCGGTACGACTCCGGTACGGGCCCGCAGCATCGACCACAGCGCCAGGAACACCGGCCCGGACACGAGCACGCCGAGCAGGGCCGCCACACCCGCCACCCGGGTCACCTCCCGGCCCGCCGCTCCCCGCACCTGACGGGGCGTCGCACCGGCCGAGAGCAGCATCTCCCGCTCGGCGGCGCGCTGTTGGAGTGCCTGCGCGACGAGCGAGGCGAGGACGAGGACGGCGACCAGGACGACGTTCGCGGCGACGGCCGCGAGGAGTTCGAGGAGCTCCGCGCGCGCGGGCGGCGCGCCGAGGTGCTCGGCGCCGCCCCGGCCGTCCCCGGTGAGGGCCCGCAGCGGCCGACCCGCGGCGGTGTCCTTCAACCCGGCCTCGTCCAGGGCGGCCCGCACGCGCGCGTGGAGGGTGTCCACCGGTACGCCGGGCTCCGCGAGGACCCCGACGGCGTCCACGGCACCGGGTGCCCGGCGAGCCGCCGCGCCTCCCCGCCGTGACGTACACCGCGGCCGGCCCTCGGCCACGCCGACGACCTCGCGGCCGGCGACGGTGTCCCCGATCGCGGCGCCGAGGCCGGCGCCCACCACGGTCTCCCCGGCCCCCGGGGCTCCCGCCCGTCGGTCAGCCGGTACGGGGCGAGCCGGGCCGCCTCCCAGGAACGCCCGGGGTACGCGCGCGTGTCGGCGGACTCCGCGCCCCGTCCCGTACGGCGAGCGCGTCGGCGGAACCCGCACGCCCTTCCCGTACGACGAAGGTGTCGTCCGGGACCGCCTCCCGTACCCCCGGCACGGCCCGCAGGACGGCGACGGCCGCGTCGGGGACCCGTACCCGCTCGGTCAGTCCCGCCGTCACGGTCGTCGGCTCGCTGCCCCACGGCGTGGCCGTCCAGCGGACCTCCTGGTCCCCGGCGACGACGACGGGCGCGGCGGCGTACCGCTCCACGCGCGCGTGGCCGAGCCCCACGGAGCCGAGCGCGAGCGCCAGGGCACCGAGCAGCGCGGAGGTGACGACGACGGCCGCGAACACGGCGGCCCACGCCTTGCGATGGGCCCGCAGCGAGCGCGCGGCGAGCAGCCGCACGGCGGGTTCCGGAAGCGGCTCGCGGACGGCTCTCCACTCCGGCTCGCGGACGGTTCCGCACTCCGGCTCACGGACGGCTCTCCACTCCGGCTCGCGGACGGTTCTGCACTCCGACTCACGGACGGCTCTCCGCTACGACTCTCAGACGGTTCTCCGCTACGACTGCTCACGGGCAGTTCCGCGCTCCGGCTCACCGCGTCACCGCCAGGGACCGCCCCGCGCCACCGAAACCGCCGGGCACACCCCGTACGTCCACCCCGCCGGAACCGCCGGGCACCTCCCGTACGCCCATCCCGCCGAAAGCACCGGGCACCTCCCGCGCACCCGCCCCGCCGAGAGCGCCGAACATCTCCCGTACGCCCGCCTCGTGCGGGCGGTCGAGGCGGCCGGCGATCCGGCCCCGGTCGAGGAAGACGGCCTCGTCGGCCCAGGTGGCGGCGGTCGGGTCATGGGTGACGAGGACGACGGTGTGGCCCCGCTCGTCGACCGCGCGCCGCAGCAGGGCGAGGACCTCGGCCGCCGTGACCGGGTCGAGGGCGGCGGTGGGCTCGTCGGCGAAGACGACCTCGGGCTCGTTGATCAGGGCGCGGGCGATCGCCACCCGCTGGCGCTGGCCGCCGGAGAGGTTCTCGGGCCGGTCCTCGGACCGGTCGGCGAGCCCGACGGCGTCGAGACCGGCCAGGGCACGGGCGTCGAGTGCCCGGCCCTCGCGGGCCCCGGCGAGGAGCAGCGGCAGGGTGACGTTCTCGCGCACGTTCAGGGCGGAGACGAGGTTGAGCGACTGGAAGACGAAGCCGATCCGGTCGCGCCGGAGCCGGGTCAGGCCGGCCGCCTTCAGGGTCGCGAGGTCGGTGCCCCGATCCGTACCCGCCCGGCCGTCGGCCGTTCGAGTCCGGCCGCGCAGCGCAGCAGGGTGGACTTGCCGGACCCCGAGCGGCCCATCACGGCCAGGAGGCGCCCGCGCGGCACGACCAGGTCGACCCCGTCGAGCGCGGGCGCCCCGCCTCCGTACGCACGGCTCACCCCGGCCAGGGCGAGGGCGGCGCCGTTCTCCGTCACTGCTGTCGTCGTCATACCGGAAACGCTAGAAAAGCGCAGGTCACAGCGGTATGGGGCAGGCTGCCGGAGTGGGGGTGGAGCTAGCTCCACCCCCCGGGGGGCTCAGCGGCGGCGCGGGCCGCCGTCCTCGTCCTCGTGCGGGCCGAACAGCTCGTCCGCGAGGGTCGGGAGGTCGTCGAGCGGGGTCTCCTCGGCCCAGTCGGAGCGGCGGCGCGGCCGGCCGTTCTCGTCGAGCTGGGGCAGCTCCCGGGTCCGGTCGTTCGCACCGTGCGGCTCGTCACGCGCATCGCGCGCGTCACGCCCGTCGTGCCCGTCGTGCCCGTCGTGCCCGTCGTGCCCGTCGTGCCCGTCGCGGAAGATGCCCTGCGGCACCCGGTCGGCCGGGTCGGACGCCCGGGGACCCCGTACGGCAGGCAGCACGGCGGTCTCGTCGACGGCGCGCGGGTCCCGGATCTGCGGCATGACGGCGGTCTCCGCCTCGGGCCGCACGATCGGCGTCTCGACGGTGACCTCCTCCGGGAGACCTTCGGCGCGTCCGGCTTCACGATCGGCGTCGGCACGGTGACCTCGTTGGCCGACTCCGGGACGGCCTTCGACGGCTCCTGAGCGGTCTTCGACGACTCCCGCGCGGCACGAGCGGCATGCTCGGCCGCCGCGCGCTCCGCCGCCGCCGTCCGCTCCGCAGCGGCCTTCTCCGCCGCCTCCCGCTCCCGGGCGGCCTTCTCCCGGGCCGCCTTCGCGGCCTCCGCGCGCCGGGCGGCGGCGAGCTCGGCGGCGGCGCGCTCGGCCTCCGCACGCTCCGCGGCCGCCTTCGCCGCGGCCTCGGCGGCGATCGTCTCGGCGGCGGCCTTCGCCGCTGCCTCCTCCGCCGCCTTCACGGCCGCGGCGGCCTCGGCCATCCGGCGGGCCTCCTCGGCACGGAGCAGGGCCTCCTCGGCCTTGCGCTGCTTCTCCAGGCGGCGTTCCTCGGCCTCGGCCCGCAGCCGGGCCTCCTCCTCGGCCTCCTTGCGGAGCCGCTCGGCCTCCTCCCGGCGGGCCTTCTCCTCGGCGGCGAGGCGACGGCGCTCCTCCTCCGCGGCGGCCTCGGCCGCGAGGCGCTCCTCCTCGGCCCGGCGACGCTCCTCCTCGGCCTTCCGCTCGGCCTCCAGACGGCGCGCCTCTTCCTCCTCGCGGCGCTTGCGCTCCTCCTCCTCGGCACGGAGCTTCGCGAGCTGCTCCTGCCGCTCGCGCTCCAGGCGCTCCTCCTCGGCCTTGCGGGCGGCCTCTTCCTCCGCCAGGCGCCGGGCCTCCTCCTCGGCCTTCCGGCGGGCCTCCTCCGCGGCCTTCACCTCGGCCTCGGAGAGCGGGAGCATCCGGTCGAGCCGGTGGCGCACGACGGTGGTGACGGCCTCCGGCTCCTGGCCGGCGTCGACCACGAGGTAGCGGCTGGGGTCGGCGGCCGCGAGGGCGAGGAATCCGGCCCGTACGCGCGCGTGGAACTCCGGCGGCTCGGACTCAAGGCGGTCCGGCGCCTCGGTGAACCGTTCCCGCGCGGTCTCCGGGGAGACGTCCAGGACCACGGTCAGGTGCGGCACGAGACCGTCGGTCGCCCAGCGCGAGATGCGGGCGATCTCCGTCGGGGACAGGTCGCGGCCCGCGCCCTGGTAGGCCACGGACGAGTCGATGTACCGGTCGGAGAGGACGATCGCGCCCCGCTCCAGGGCCGGACGGACCAGCGAGTCGACGTGCTCCGCGCGGTCGGCCGCGTACAGCAGGGCCTCGGCCCGGTTCGAGAGCCCCGCCGACGACACGTCGAGGAGGATCGAGCGGAGCCGCTTGCCGATCGGCGTGGCACCCGGCTCGCGGGTGACGACGACCTCGTGGCCCTTGGCGCGGATCCACTCGGCGAGCGCCTGGACCTGCGTGGACTTCCCGGCGCCGTCGCCGCCCTCCAGGGCGATGAAGAAACCGGTCGGGGACGGCGCCTGGACCGGGTCGGAGCCGCGCAGCGTCGCGCAGGTCGCGGCGGAGCGGGACGCCCGCCCGGTCGTCGGTCTTCGCCAGGACCAGCGCGGCCACCGGAAGCAGCAGGGCGCCGACGAGCGCGAGCGTGAAGGCGGCGCCGCCGTGCGCGAAGACGAAGTCGCCGGAGGCGAGCCGGTGCGGCCCGATCGCGGCGGCGAGCAGCGGGGCCGCGAGCGCCCCGAGGCCCATGGCGACCCGCGCGGTGGCCTGGAGGTGCTCGGTGGTCCGGGCCCGGCGGGCTCCTCGGTCTCCTGGTCGACCAGGGTGTGGCCGGTGTTCGCGGCGACCCCGGCCGCGTACCCGGCGAGGGCCGCGAGGAACAGCACGGTCGCCGTGTCCGGGACCAGGCCCGTCGCGATCAGCGCGATGCCGGTGACGGCGAGCGCCAGCGCGAGCAGCCGGCGCCGGGACAGCACCGGCAGGACGGAACCCGCCGTGCGGATGCCGACGGCCGTCGCGCCGCTCAGCGCCAGGATCAGCAGGGCGTACGTGACGGGCCCGCCGCCCAGGTCGTACGCGTCGAGCACCGCGAGGGACGCGGCCGCGGCGATCGCCCCGGCGACGGTGGCGGAGGCCAGGACGAGCAGCGGCAGGACGCCGGTGCGGCCCCTGCCCTCCTCGGAGCCGGCCTTCCCGTCGGCCGGCGCAGGCCCTCCAGGGGCGAGCGGGGCCGGGGCGTCTGCCCGCCGGGCAGCGCCATCGCGTACAGGACGGTGACGGAGGCCGCGAACAGTCCGGCGGCCACGTACGAGCCGAGGGCCGCCTGATGCAGCGAGAACCAGTCGATCCCGGCGCCCAGCAGGTTGCCGACGAGGGTGGCGACGAGCAGCACGGCGGCCGCGGCGGGGACCGCGAGGAAACCGGTCCGCAGGGACAGCCGGCGCAGCGCCCCGAGGTGGTCGGGCAGCGGCCGCACGGCGGCGCCCTCAAGCGGCGGGGCGGGCAGCAGCGCGGGCGCCGCGCCCTCGCGGCCGATCGTCCACAGGCGTTCGGCCGCACCGGTGACGAAGACGGTGCCGAGCAGGTACCAGAGGGCACTGCCGGGGGTCCAGTCGATCCACAGCGGCGCGATGATCAGCAGCGCGATCCGCAGCCCGTCGGCGCCGATCATGGTCCAGCGCCGGTCGAGCGGACCGGACGGCCCGGTGAGCGCGGTCAGCGGCCCGAGGAGCACGGCCCCGAAGAGGACCGAGGCCAGGAGACGGGCGCCGACGACGGCCGCCACGGCGAACGCGGCCCCCGGTAGCCGCCCCGAGCGCGCCCTCGGCGACCGCGGCCTGAAGGCCCAGGAGCACGAGGACGAGGAGGGCGAGGGCGTCGGCGGTGCCGCCGATCGCGTGGGCGCTCCACAGCCGGCGCAGCGGCTGATGGCGCAAGAGGGCGCGTACGGCGCGCTCCTGGGAATCCGCGACGAGTGCGGCGTCGGAATCACCCAGGCGGTCCGGCTGCTCCGCATCGCCCAGGCGGTCTGGCTGCTCTGCTCGCGTCATCCGTCCACCCTATCCGGACGGCCTCGCCGCCCGCGGCCCGTGCCCGAACAAACGTAGGGGGGCGGGAGCACCGCTCCCGCCCCCCTACCGGGGTCACTCGGGCTTGGCCGCCGCCGTCTTCTTGGCGGCGGTCTTCTTCGCCGTGGCCGTCTTCGCCGTCGTCGTCTTCTTCGCGGCGGTCTTCTTGGCGGCCGTGGTCTTCTTCGCCGCCGCCGTCGTCTTCTTGGCGGCGGTCTTCTTCGCCGGGGCCTTCTTGGCGGCCTTCTTCGCCGGACCCTTGGCCCGCTTCTCCGCGAGCAGCTCGTAGCCGCGCTCCGGCGTGATCGTCTCCACGCTGTCGCCCGTGCGCAGGGTGGCGTTGGTCTCGCCGTCCGTCACGTACGGGCCGAACCGCCCGTCCTTGACGACCACCGGCTTCTCGCTGACCGGGTCGGTGCCCAGCTCCTTCAGCGGCGGCTTGGCCGCGGCCCGGCCCCGCTGCTTCGGCTGCGCGTAGATCGCGAGGGCCTCTTCGAGGGTGATCGTGAAGAGCTGCTCCTCGTCCGTCAGCGACCGCGAGTCCGTGCCCTTCTTCAGGTACGGGCCGTAGCGGCCGTTCTGCGCGGTGATCTCCACGCCCTCGGCGTCCGCGCCGACGACCCGCGGCAGCGACATCAGCCGGAGCGCGTCCTCCAGGGTGACCGTGTCGAGGGACATCGACTTGAAGAGGGAGGCCGTGCGCGGCTTCACCGCGTTCTTGCCGGTCTTCGGGGTGCCCTCGGGCAGGATCTCCGTCACGTACGGGCCGTAGCGGCCGTCCTTGGCGACGATCTGGTGGCCGCTGACCGGGTCGGTGCCCAGCTCGAAGTCGCCGCTCGGCTTGGCGAGCAGCTCCTCGGCAAGCTCGACGGTCAGCTCGTCGGGCGCCATGTCGTCGGGCACGTCGGCCCGCTGGTGGCCCTCCTGCTCCTTCTCGCCGCGCTCGACGTACGGGCCGTAGCGGCCGACGCGGAGCACGATGCCGTTGCCGACGGGGAAGGAGGAGATCTCGCGCGCGTCGATCGCGCCGAGGTCGGTGACGAGCTCCTTCAGACCACCGAGGTGATCGCCGTCGCCGTTCCCGGCGTCCGCCGCGCCGCCCGCCCCGCCGGACTCGCCCTCACCGAAGTAGAAACGCTTCAGCCACGGCACGGACTGGGCCTCACCGCGCGCGATGCGGTCGAGGTCGTCCTCCATGCGGGCCGTGAAGTCGTAGTCGACGAGCCGCCCGAAGTGCTTCTCCAGGAGGTTGACGACGGCGAAGCTCAGGAAGGACGGAACGAGCGCCGTGCCCTTCTTGAAGACGTAGCCGCGGTCGAGGATGGTGCCGATGATCGAGGCGTACGTCGACGGGCGGCCGATCTCGCGCTCTTCCAGCTCCTTGACCAGCGAGGCCTCGGTGTAGCGGGCCGGCGGCTTGGTCGCGTGGCCGTCCACCGTGATCTCGTCGGCGGTCAGCGCGTCGCCCTCGGCGACCTGCGGCAGGCGCCGCTCGCGGTCGTCGAGCTCCGCGTTCGGGTCGTCGGCCCCCTCCACGTACGCCTTCATGAAGCCGTGGAAGGTGATCGTCTTGCCGGACGCGCTGAACTCGGCGTCACGGCCGTCGGCCGCCCGCCCGCCGATCTTCACGGTGACCGAGTTGCCGGTCGCGTCCTTCATCTGGGAGGCGACGGTCCGCTTCCAGATCAGCTCGTACAGCCTGAACTGGTCGCCCGTGAGGCCGGTCTCCGCCGGGGTGCGGAAACGATCACCCGAAGGCCGGATCGCCTCGTGCGCCTCCTGCGCGTTCTTGACCTTGCCCGCGTAGACGCGCGCCTTCTCCGGCAGGTAGTCGGCGCCGTACAGCTGCGTGACCTGCGCCCGCGCCGCCGCCACGGCCGTGTCGGACAGGATCGTGGAGTCCGTACGCATGTAGGTGATGAAGCCGTTCTCGTACAGCTTCTGCGCCACCTGCATGGTCGCCTTCGCACCGAAGCCCAGCTTGCGGCTCGCCTCCTGCTGGAGGGTGGTGGTCCGGAAGGGGGCGTACGGGGAGCGGCGGTACGGCTTCGACTCGACCGAACGCACCGAGAACGCGGTCTCGGCGAGCGCGGCGGCCAGCGCCCGCGCGTTCCCCTCGTCCAGGTGGAGCACGTTCGCGGTCTTCAGCTGCCCGTCGGCGCCGAAGTCACGGCCCTGCGCGACGCGCCTGCCGTCGACCGTCGCGAGGCGCGCGACCAGCTGGGACGGGTCGGAGGCGTCACCGGAACGGCCGGTGCCGAAGGTGCCGGTGAGGTCCCAGTACTCGGCGGAACGGAAGGCGATGCGCTCGCGCTCCCGCTCGACGACGAGACGGGTGGCCACCGACTGGACGCGGCCCGCCGACAGCTTCGGCATGACCTTCTTCCACAGGACCGGCGAGACCTCGTAGCCGTAGAGGCGGTCGAGGATGCGGCGGGTCTCCTGGGCGTCGACCATGCGCTGGTTCAGCTCGCGCGGGTTGGCGACGGCCTCGCGGATCGCGTCCTTGGTGATCTCGTGGAAGACCATCCGGTGGACCGGCACCTTGGGCTTCAGGACTTCCTGGAGGTGCCACGCGATGGCCTCGCCCTCGCGGTCCTCATCGGTGGCGAGGAAGAGCTCGTCGGACTCGGCGAGCAGCTCCTTGAGCTTCCTGACCTGCGCCTTCTTGTCGGCGTTGACGACATAGATGGGCTGGAAGTCATGCTCGACGTCGACCCCGAGGCGGCGCACCTCGCCGGTGTACTTCTCCGGCACCTCGGCGGCGCCGGAGGGAGGTCGCGGATGTGCCCGACGCTCGCCTCGACGACGTAGCCGGGGCCGAGGTAGCCCTTGATCGTCTTCGCCTTGGCAGGCGACTCGACGATGACGAGTCGGCGGCCGCCGTGTGCGGTCTCGCTGGTCGGGGACAACTTCGCTCTTCTCTCCGGATCGACACTCTCTAGGCGCGTACGGCACTGGCACGCACGGCAGCGGCACGGACGGTGACGCTCCGTCGCTGCGGAGTGTGACGGTACAACCCGCCCCCGTGTCAAACGGCGAAAGCCCGCAACGGCCACTCGAACGGTAACCCGAGTCCTGGCATTCCTGCCGCCCGGACTCCCGGTCGGGCGGGGCGGGTGTCCCGGCGGGTGCCGTCGCCGGAGGGCTCGCGGGCCGGGCCCGCGGCGGTGATCAGAGGCGGCCGAAGCACCAGAGGCCGAGGGCCAGGAAGACGACGCCGGACAGCCCCGTCCACGCCACCGCGACCCGCGGGGAGACCCCGTGCGCGACGGGCTCACGGTGCAGCGTCCGCACGGTGGTCCACAGCAGCAGCGCGCCCCCGAACAGCGTGAACGCCGCCCCCGCGAAGATCGCCGGCCCGCTCTCCATGCCCGTACCCCGTTCCGTCCCCGTGCGGTGTTCGCCCCTCCCTGCCGAGGCTGACACCCCCGGGCATCGGGAGCACGAACTCCGGGTGAACGGAGCGGGCGGGGCGGGACGGGTTCCGGACGGGTTCCGGACCGGATCCGGACGGGTTCACGAAGATGGCCGGTAGTGGTCCGCCTCCGGGGGCCCTTCCCCCCTCCCTCTCGTCGTCCCTCGCGTAGCTCCCTCCCGATCGGCGTCACATCGTGTCGAGGGTGGCCCGGCGTCGGCTCCCCCGCTCGAAGGCGGCGAGGAGGGCGACGGCGAGCAGCCCCCAGCCGGCGCCGACCCCGAGCTCGGCTCCGAGCAGGCGTCCGTCCAGCCCGGTGCCCGCGCTCAGCCCGCGCGCCGCGTCCGCCGCGTGCGTGAGCGGCAGCAGCTCGCCGGCGGCCCGCATCCACGCGGGCAGCGTCTCCCGGGGCACGGCGGCGCCGGTCAGGAGCAGCAGCACCGAACTGGCGACGTTCGACACCAGGAACACGTCGCGGAAGCGCAGCCCGAGCGCCCCGAGCGCGAGCCCGAAGGCCGAGCAGGCGGCCGCCGCGGCGAGCAGCACCACGCCGAGCCCGGGAGCGCCCCGGCGGGCACGGGCAGCCCGAGGACGAGGGCGGCGGCGGTGAGCACGAAGGCGCTGACGAACAGCCCGTTGAGGACGTACGGGAGAGCTCGTCCGAGCCAGAGCGGGACCCGGCGCCGGGGCGAGAGCAGGACGGCCCCGAGGGTGCCGTACCGGCGCTCGTTGGCGACGGCCATCGTGCCGCCGTACACGCAGGAGGCGGAAGCTGCGAGGACGGCGTTGCCCACGAGGTGGAAACGATCGTCGGCGACACCGAGTTCCCTGCCCAGGAAGACGAAGAAGAAAACCTGGAGGAGGGGTCCGACCAGCAGTGTTCCGATGAACATGGGCGGGGTCGTCCAGTTGAACAGGGCGCGGTACGAGATCGCCCCACCGACCACGAGCAGCCGGGAGACGGCGTGGAAGCGGAAGCCGAGGAGTCGGCACCGGAAGCGGAACATCCGACGGTGGCCTTTCAGGCGAGGGCGAGGGTGGCGGCGGCGCGGGCCCGGCGCTCCACCCGGCCGAGGACGAGGACGGCGGCGAGGGCGTAACCGGAGCCGAGGGCGAGGGCGGTGAGCAGGGGCGTGAGGACCTCTCCGCCGGAGGTCGCCGCGTGCACGGCCCGCGCGCCCCAGGTCATGGGCAGCGCCCAGGACAGCGGATGCGTCCAGGCGGGCAGGACGTCGATCGGCACGAGGAGCCCGGACAGCAGCCAGACCGGCGTGTCGAGGGGGTTGGCGAGGGCGTTGGCGTTGCGCAGCAGGACGAAGGTCGCCGCGAGGAGGAGCCCCGTCATGCCGAGCGAGAGCACGCACACCGGGACGGCGACCAGGAACAGCAGCGGGTGCGCGAAGTCGAGCGGCACGTCGAAGAGCAGGACGCCCCACAGGACGGTGGCCCCCATCGCGTACGTGCCGATGACGGCGGTCGCGAGGGTGATCGGCAGGAGCACGAGCGCGAGCGGGGTCGGCGCGACGACGAGGGTCTCCAGGGTGCCGAGCCAGCGCTGGTTCTGCACGGCGCCGCCCGAGCCGAAGAGGACCGAGCCCCAGATGCCCATGAGTCCGGCGCCGACGGAGGCGGTGAGCAGCCGGTCGGGGTCGCCCGCGGCGCGGAACAGGTAGACGGCGAGGGTGGCGTAGACGAGGGGGACGAGGACGGCGAAGGTGATCTCGATCGGGGAGCGCGACATGTACGAGACGTGGGTGCGCATGCCGACCGCGATCAGGCGCGGGACGCGGGTCATGCGGTCTGCTCCGTCCGTGCCGTCTCCTCCACGATGGCGATGTAGGCGTCCTCCAGGGAGGGTTCGCGGCTGACGACGCGTCCGATGCGGACGCCGTCGAGAGCGGCCAGGACGGGGGCGTGCAGTTCGGCGCCGCGGTCCGTCTGCACGCTGACGGTCTGGACCGTGCCCCGGTCCTCGGCGGACACGCCCCGTACGCCGGGCACCCGCCGGATCCGGTCGAGGGCCTCTTCGCCCGCCCCGTACGCCTCGATGTCGAGGACGTCCCGGTCCCCGACGCGGGACTTGAGGCTGTGGGGGGTGCCGAGGGCGCGGATCCGGCCGCCGGCGATGACGGCGATGCGGTCGCAGAGTTCGTCGGCCTCGGCCATGTAGTGGGTGGTGAGCAGGATGGTGGTGCCGACGGCGGCCAGGTCGGCGACGGTGCGGCGCAGGTCGCGGGCGGCGACGGGGTCGACGCCGATGGACGGCTCGTCGAGGAAGAGGACGTCGGGGCGGTGGAGCAGGCCGCGGGCGATGTGGAGGCGCTGCCGCATGCCGCGCGAGTAGCCCTCGACGCGTTCCTTCTCCCGGCCCGCGAGGCCGACCAGGTCGAGGAGTTCGGCGATGCGGCGCTTCTGGTCGCGGGCGGGGACGCCGTACAGCTCGGCGAAGTAGCGGAGGTTGTCGCGTGCGGAGAGCCGGTCGTACAGGCCCCGGTCGCCGCCGAAGACGTAGCCGATCCTGCGGCGTACGGCGACGGGGTCGCGGGCCACGTCGTGGCCGAACACCCGGGCCGTGCCGGAGGTCGGCAGGAGCAGGGTGTTGAGCATCTTGATGGTGGTGGTCTTCCCGGCTCCGTTGGGCCCGAGCAGGCCGAACAGCTCTCCCGGCGCCACCTCGAAGGTGACCCCCCGCACGGCCTCGGTCTCGGTCCGCCGGGACCTCGGCCATCCGGTCCTGCTGGTGTAGGTGCGGCGCAGCGCGTCCGCCTCGATTGCGAGCATGCGCCGGACGGTACGAGCGGGCGGGAGGGCCGGGCCATCGATTCGGGAGGCCCCGAATCGTCGGGGCACGGGCGTGGTCGCGCCGGTCGCGTCAGGCCACGGCGGTGAGGATGTCCTGTCCGGCGAGGAGCGCGAGCAGCGAACGGCCCGTGTCCGTCAGCTGGTAGTACACCGAGCGCCCGACGCGGTGGCGGGTGACGACCCTGGCTTCGGAGAGCACCGAGAGGTGCTCGGAGACGGTGCTGGGCGCGAGGCCGAGGCGGTCGGCGAGGCCGGCCGTGGTCAGGGGTCCGCCCAGTTCCCTCAGGACCGCCGCCCGGCCCCGGCCGAGCATGAGCCCGAGCCGGTCCTCGGCGACGGGTTCGACCGGTTCGCGCAGCGCGGCGGCGCCCCGGGCCTGGAAGGAGAGCGCGAAGACCTCGGGGTCGTCGGTCGAGTAGAGCCGGCAGCCCTCCGCGAAGACGAGCGGTACGAGGACGAGGCGCCGCTCCCCGGGCGCGTACGCGCAGTCGATGTGCTTGGTCAGTTCGAGCACGGGCGGCTGCCACCGGCCCCGCGTCTCCAGGCCAGCGAACAGCGCGTCGACGCCCTCGGTGGCGAACGTCCGGGCGCGGACGAGGACTTCGTCCTCGACGAGCCGGCGCATCGTCGGCCAGTACGGCTCGATCGCGCCCTCCCAGTAGGCGGCGTACGCGTCGGCGAGCGCCGCGCAGGCCGCCTCCGGGTCCTTCAGGTACGGCTGGAGGAAGGGCGCGTCGGCCATGCCGGGGTAGCAGACCCCGACCTGGGCGCGGACGAACTCGGGGTCGGTGGCCCGCAGCGCGGCGAGTTCCTCGTGCACGTGGACCGTGCCGAAGGGCCGGGGCAGCAGGAAGTCGGAGACCTCGTGCCGTTCTCTGACGAACAGGTCCCACAGGGGGCGGAGCCGGTCGTCCTCGCGCCACACCTCGCGCGCCTGCCCGACCCACTCCCGGTACGGCCAGGAGGGGTTCCGGTGGGGCTGTGCGAGGTGCATCGCGCAGAACGCGTCGCGCAGCGGGCTGATCGCGATCCGGGTCGCCCCGAGCGAGGCCTCGTCCAGTTCGATCCGTATCAAGCAGCGCTCCCTTCGGCCCCGGACGGCTCCGTCTCCGGCAGCAGGGAGCCGGGGATGAGGAAGCCCTCCTCGACGAGCAGCCGGATCGCCTGCGGGGTGCGGTCGCGCAGCAGGACCGGGTCCTCGCCCATCAGCTGCCCGATCGCGTCGAGGATGCGGCCCGCGCTGAGCGTGCCGTCGCAGACGCCGGCGAACCCGGCGCCTACGTGGTCGACCTTGGTGGCGCGGCGCATGCCCCGGTTCTGCCGGAGCACCACATGCTCGGGGTCCTCGGCGCCCGGCAGTCCGACCTGCTCCTGCACGACCTCGGGGGCGAGGGTGAAGCTGTCGGCGAGGAGCGCGGCGTCGTCGTGGCGGCGCAGGTAGTCCTGGCGCTCGAAGTGGGCACGGACGGTGGGGCCGAGGGGCTGCTCGACGGGGTGCGGCCATTCCTCGACGACGATCGAGGGCTCGACGGCGCCGGAGGCCACGGCCTCGCTCCGCCGGATCGTGATCCAGCCGAAGCCCACGGCGCGGGTCTTGCTCGCCTCGAACTCGTCCAGCCAGCGGTCGTACGCCGCCCGGTAGGCGTCCGGGTCCCCGCGGTGGTCGCCGCTGTCGCGCAGCCACAGCTCCGTGTACTGGGTGATGTCCTGGACCTCGCGCTGCACGATCCAGGCGTCGCAGCCGCGCGGCACCAGGACCGCAGCCGCTCCTGCCACTCCTCGCCCTCGACGTGCTGCCAGTTGGCGAGGAACTGGGCGTATCCGCCGTCGTTGAGCCGCTCCCCGGCCTGCCGCACGAGCGTGCGGCACAGGTCGTCGCCGCTCATCCCGCCGTCCCGGTAGGTGAGGCCGGCGCCGGGGGAGATCACGAACGGCGGGTTGGAGACGATCAGGTCGTACGTGTCGCCCTCGACGGGCTCGAAGAGCGAGCCGGTCAGCAGCTCGGCCTCCCGGGCCCCGGAGAGGGCGAGGGTGAGCCGGGTGAAGTCCAGGGCGCGCGGGTTGAGGTCGGTGGCGGTGACCAGGGTGGCGTGCTGGGCGGCGTGCAGGGCCTGGATGCCGGAGCCGGTGCCGAGGTCGAGCGCGGAGGAGACCGGCGTGCGGACCGTGATGCCGGCGAGGGTGGTGGAGGCGCCGCCGACGCCGAGGACGACGCCTTCGTCCTTCTTGCCGATGCCGCCGGCGCCGCCGACGGCGCAGCCCAGGTCGGAGACGATGAACCAGTCCTCGCCGTCCGGTCCGCCGTACGGCCGGACGTCGACCGTGGCGCGCACGGTGCCGTCCTCGCGGACCGCCCAGCCGTCGGCGAGGGTCTCGTCGAGCGGGAGCGCGGCGGCGGCGCGGTCGGCCGCGACGGGCTCCTGGAGCAGGAAGAGCCGGACGAGGGTCTCCAGCGGGAGTCGCCGCGGGTGGCGCGCAGGGCGGGCACGGTCTCGCTGCGGGCGAGCGCCGCGTAGGCCGGGGCGCCGAGCAGGTCGAGCAGGCCGTCGGCGGTGAAGTCGGCGGCGAGCAGTGCCTCGCGCAGACGGGCGGCGTGCGCGGGCACCGGGAGGCGGGAAGTCAGGCTGGTCGTACTCACCGCTCCATTGTGACGGCCGCCACCGACATCCGGGCGGGCGACCCGGCGACGGGCGACCGAACCCCGCCGCGACCGGGCCGCGCAGCGCCGACACCGGGCTCGTTCGCCGCCGTCACCGGGGCCGCTCGCCGTCCGTCGACGGGGTCGTTCGTCGCCGCCATCGGGGCCGTTTGCCGCCCGTCGCCGGGGCCGCGCGCCGTTGCCACCCGGGCCGCGCACTGCCCGTCGCAGGAGCCCGCGCACCGCCCGTCACCGGGGTCGCGCACCGTCCGTCACCGGAGCCGTTCGCCGTCCGTCGACGGGGCTGAATCGCCGCCGTCGACGGGCCGGTCGGCCGGGTCCTACTCCCCGGTCTTGGGGGACGCGGACTCCCCGGCCTTGGGGGCCTCGGGCTTCTTGGTCGGCTTGGCGGACGGCTTCGTGCTCGGGTCCGAGGAGCCGGAGTCCGCACCGGCAGTGGAGCCGGAGGTGGAGCCGGTGTCGGAGCCGGAGCCGGTGTCGGAGCCGGCGTTCGGGGAGGCGGTCGTCTTCGGCGGGACCGAGGCCGTGGGCTTCTGGCAGCCGGGCTGCTTGGCCATCGCCTGGCCCAGCTCGCCGTCCTCCAGCTTGGACAGGGCGTTCTGGTCCATCTTCTCGATCTTGGTCAGGCCGTCGGCGACGCCCTGGAGGCCGTCCGCGAACTTCTGCTGGTTCGTCGGGTCCAGCGCGTCGACCTGCTTCTTGAGCCCCTCGTAGGCCACCGCAGTGGCGTTGAGCTCCTTGATCGCGTCCTGCTTGACCTTCTCGCCGTTCTCGACGGGCGGGGCGCCGGCGGTCTCAACGGCCTTCGCGAGGGCGCGGTCGGCGTTCGCGATGTCCTGGAACGCCTTGGAGTCGGCGGCCTGGATCTCGGCCGGCTTGCTGTCGGCGGCGGTCGAGATGATGATCTGGTGGGCGTCGGCCCGCTTCTGGATCTGGGGCTTCGCCTGGTCGCAGAAGGTCTTCGCCCAGTCACCCACCTTGTCGCCCTCGTCGGAGCTGCATCCCGACAGCGCGAGCACCAGTACCGCGCCGCCGGACAGTGCGGCCGCAAGCTTCTTGTTCAACGGATCGGTCCCTTCCAAGGCTCTCGGCCCCGGAACATACACGCCGAACGGGCTACTTCCACCTTTCGTGCGACAGGTTCCTCCCACATTGCCACCTTTTGCACCAAGCGAGGGACGCCCCGACCACCCCGGAAACAACCGGAAATGAGACGGACGCCACGTCAGGACACGGCTACCGAACGCCTCTTGGAGACCCGCACCGCGGCGACCACCACGAGGAACGCGACCGCCGCGACGGCCGCCCGCAGCCCGGCGTTCGCGTCGCCGCCGTAGCTGAACCGCACGACCGCCGGGGCGATCAGCAGCGCGACCAGGTTCATCACCTTCAGGAGCGGGTTGATCGCCGGGCCCGCCGTGTCCTTGAACGGGTCGCCGACCGTGTCCCCGATGACGGTCGCCTCGTGCGCCTCGCTGCCCTTGCCGCCGTGGTTGCCGTCCTCGACCAGCTTCTTCGCGTTGTCCCAGGCGCCACCGGAGTTGGCGAGGAAGACCGCCATCAGCGCGCCCGCTCCGATCGCCCCGGCGAGGTACGCGCCGAGCGGGCCGACACCAAGCGCGAAGCCGACCGCGATCGGGGCCATCACGGCGAGCAGTCCGGGCGTGGCGAGTTCCCGCAGCGCGTCCTTGGTGCAGATGTCGACGACCCGCCCGTACTCCGGTTTCTCGGTGAAGTTCATGATCCCGGGGTGTTCGAGGAACTGCCGCCGGACTTCGTAGACGACCGATCCGGCGGACCGGGAGACCGCGTTGATCGCGAGTCCGGAGAAGAGGAAGACGACCGAGGCGCCGAGGATCAGACCGAAGAGGTTGTTGGGCTGCGAGATGTCCAGGGAGAGCGTCGCCTCGCTGAACTTCCCGGCCTTCCCGGCTTCCCCGATGTCGGCGATCGCGGTCGCGATGGCGTCCCGGTACGAACCGAAGAGCGCCGAGGCCGCGAGGACGGCGGTGGCGATGGCGATGCCCTTGGTGATGGCCTTCGTGGTGTTGCCGACGGCGTCGAGGTCGGTGAGGACCTGCGCGCCCGCCCCCGTGACGTCCCCGGACATCTCCGCGATGCCCTGGGCGTTGTCGGCGACCGGCCCGAAGGTGTCCATGGCGACGATCACGCCGACGGTGGTGAGCAGCCCGGTGCCCGCGAGGGCCACCGCGAACAGCGCCAGCGTGATCGAGGCGCCGCCGAGCAGGAACGCCCCGTAGACGGTGAGCCCGATCAGCAGGGCCGTGTAGACGGCGGACTCCATGCCGAGCGCCACGCCCGCGAGGACGACCGTCGCCGGGCCGGTGAGCGAGGACTTCCCGATGTCCCTGACCGGCCGCCGGCTCGTCTCGGTGAAGTAGCCGGTCAGCTGCTGGATGAGGGCGGCGAGGACGATGCCGAGGGCGACCGCGACCAGGGCGAGGACCCGCGGATCGCCGCCGTGGCGGTGGATGCCCGGCTCGGTGACGCCTTCGAGCTCGGCGTACGAGGACGGCAGATACGCGAACGCGGCGACGGCGACCAGCGCCAGCGAGATCACCGCCGAGACCAGGAACCCTCGGTTGATCGCGCTCATCCCGCCGCGGTCGGCACGCCTCGGGGCCACCGTGAGGATGCCGATCACGGCGGTGACCACGCCGATCGCCGGCACCATCAGGGGGAACGCGAGGCCGTGGTCGCCGAAGGCCGCCTTGCCGAGGATGAGCGCGGCGACCAGGGTCACGGCGTACGACTCGAAGAGGTCGGCGGCCATGCCGGCGCAGTCGCCGACGTTGTCGCCCACGTTGTCGGCGATGGTGGCGGCGTTGCGCGGGTCGTCCTCGGGGATGCCCTTCTCGACCTTGCCGACGAGGTCGGCGCCGACGTCGGCGGCCTTGGTGAAGATGCCGCCGCCCACCCGCATGAACATGGCGATGAGCGCGGCTCCCAGACCGAACCCCTCCAGGACCTTGGGCGCGTCGGCGGCGTAGACGAGGACGACGCAGGCGGCCCCGAGCAGTCCGAGGCCGACCGTGCACATGCCGACGACCCCGCCCGTACGGAACGCGATCCGCATGGCCCGGTGCGCGACCTCGTTCAGGTCCTTCTCGGGTTCCCCGGGTGCCGGGGTGGCCTCCCTGGCCGCGGCGGCGACCCGCACGTTGGCCCGGACGGCGAGCCGCATGCCGAGGTAGCCGGTGACCGCCGAGAACAGGGCCCCGACCAGGAAGAACAGGGAACGTCCGGCACGCTGCGACCAGTTGTCGGCGGGCAGCAGCATCAGCAGGAAGAACACGGCGGCCGCGAAGACGGCGAGGGTCCGCAGCTGCCGGGCGAGGTAGGCGTTCGCCCCCTCCTGCACGGCGGCGGCGATCTCCTTCATCCTCTCGGTGCCCTCACCGGCCGCGAGCACCTGGCGGACGAGGAGCCGCGCGACGACCAGCGCGGCGAGGGCGACGGCCGCGACGACGAACACGATCGTCCGGTTCCCGCTCGTGAGCACCGCCCCGGCGAGAGATGTGGGATACATGGACGGATCATAGGGAGACAAACCCGCCCATACGGGGATGCGCCGTTCGTGGGCGAGGACTCCTGACACAACGAAAGAGGCCCCGCACCGCGGGGCCTCTTCTCTTCGTACGTGTACGGCTCGTACGCGTACCAGTCGTACGTGTACGGCTGGTACGCGTACCCGGTACGGGCACGGCTGGTACGCGTACCCGGTACGGGCACGGCTCGTACGGCCACAGCTCGTACGGGCACGCCTGGTACGGCTACGGCTCGTACGGGCACGCTCAGTACAGGGCGCGGCTCGTACGGGAACGCCCAGTACGGGAACGCCCAGTACGGGCACACCTCAGACGGGTACGGCTCAGGACAGGACGTCCGCCGAGGTCACCGGCCAGCTCATCCGGATGGTGCCGCCGTCCTCGCCGGCGCTCACCTCGACGTCGTCGACGAGCCCGCGGATCACCGCGAGCCCCATCTCGTCCTCACCGTCGGCGTCGTCGAAGTCCTCGGCCGGGGCCGCGGCCCGCGCGCCGGGGACACCGGCGGCGTCGGCCGCCGCCACCCCGCACCCGGCACCTCGTCGCCGACCTCGATGGAGAACGTCTTCTCCTCCTCGGTCAGGACGACCCGGATGGGGGTCGTGACGTCGTTGCTGCGGTGCAGCCCGACCGCACGGGAACAGGCCTCACCGACAGCGAGACGCACCTCGTCGAGGACGGCCTCGTCCACCCCCGCCCGGCGCGCGACCGCGGCCGCCACCAGGCGGGCCGTACGGACGTGCTCGGGCTGGGCGCTGAAACGGAGTTCAACGGTGGCCATGCGAACCCCTGGGCTCAGTCGACGGCGTTGACGGCCTCGTCGACCGAGGTGTGGATCGGGAACACCTTGGTGAGACCCGTGATCCGGAAAATCTTGAGAATGCGCTCCTGGTTGCAGACCAGGCGCAGCGAGCCCTCGTGCGCGCGCACGCGCTTCAGGCCGCCGACGAGCACACCGAGGCCGGTGGAGTCGAGGAAGTCCACGCCCTCCATGTCGACGACCAGGTGGTAACTGCCGTCGTTCACCAATTCGACCAGCTGCTCGCGCAGCTTGGGCGCGGTATACACATCAATCTCGCCACCGACCTCGACGACCGTACGGTCGCCGGCAGGGCCGGACACATTGCGAGTCGACAGGGACAGGTCCACGGATCCTCCAGCACCTTGCTATCGGGCGATCGTCCCCTCGGGTCTCCGGGGCGGAGCCGAGGAACGGAACGCCAGCCGCGATGGCATTCAATCACTTACCAGCAGCCATGCACGACGCCTTGGAAGCATTCTCCGTCATGGCAGTGACACACTCGGTGCCGATGGCCAAGAATCAGCGCCCCCGTCGCCCGGCCGGGGAAACGGGCAGCCGCCCCTCTCCCGGCATGGTTCTCGACCGGCTCTCCTCGGGCGAGAGCCGGGCCGCGCGCATCACTCATACGGAGCACATGCCCGCCCGGGAGGGCCGCCATGCCGTCTGGCCGCACCGCATCCGCCCCGAGGTGATCGCGGCCGTCCAGGAGGCCGGCATCGAGCATCCCTGGGCGCACCAGGCTGAGGCCGCCGAGCACGCCCTGGACGGCGAATCCGTGGTGATCGCCACAGGCACCGCCTCGGGCAAGTCGCTCGCCTACCTCGCCCCGGTCCTCAGCACCCTTCTGGACGGCTCGGAGGCCCCGAACGGCCGCGGCACCACCGCCCTCTACCTGGCGCCCACCAAGGCCCTCGCCGCCGACCAGCGGCGCGCCGTGCGGGAACTGGCCGCCCCGCTCGGCAACCGGATCCGCCCCGCCGTCTACGACGGCGACACGCCCGTCGAGGAGCGCGAGTGGGTCCGGCAGTACGCGAACTACGTGCTGACCAACCCCGACATGCTCCACCGGGGCATACTCCCCTCCCACCCCAGGTGGTCCTCCTTCCTGCGCTCCCTGCGCTACGTCGTGATCGACGAGTGCCACACCTACCGGGGCGTCTTCGGCTCCCACGTCGCCCAGGTGCTGCGCCGTCTGCGCCGGATCTGCGCCCGGTACGGCTCCGAACCGGTCTTCCTCCTCGCCTCGGCCACCTCCGCCGAACCCGCCCTGGCCGCCGGCCGCCTCACCGGCCTGCCGGTCACCGAGGTCTCCGACGACGCCTCCCGCGCGGCGAACTGGTCTTCGCCCTGTGGGAGCCGCCGCTGACCGAGCTGCACGGCGAGCGCGGCGCGCCCGTCCGCCGCACCGCCACCGCCGAGACCGCCGACCTGCTGACCGACCTGACCCGGCAGGGCGTCCGCTCGGTCGCCTTCGTCCGCTCCCGGCGCGGCGCCGAGCTGATCTCGGTGATCGCCCAGGAACGCCTCGCCGAGACCGACCGCGCGCTCGCCCGCCGCGTCGCCGCCTACCGGGGCGGCTACCTGCCCGAGGAACGCCGCGCCCTGGAGCGGTCCCTGCACTCCGGCGAACTCCTCGGCCTGGCCGCCACGACCGCCCTGGAACTGGGCGTCGACGTCTCCGGCCTGGACGCCGTCCTGATCGCCGGCTACCCGGGCACCCGGGCCTCCCTGTGGCAGCAGGCGGGCCGCGCCGGCCGCTCGGGCGAGGGCGCCCTCGCGATCCTCGTCGCCCGGGACGACCCACTGGACACCTTCCTCGTCCACCACCCGGAAGCGATCTTCGAGCAGCCGGTCGAGACGACCGTCCTGGACCCCGACAACCCCTACGTCCTCGCCCCCCATCTGTGCGCCGCCGCCGCGGAGCTCCCGCTGACCGAACCCGACCTGGCCCTCTTCGGCCCGGCCGCACCGGACCTGCTGCCCCAGCTGGAAGGCGCCGGCCTGCTGCGCCGCCGCTCCACCGGCTGGTACTGGACCCGCCGCGAACGGGCCGCCGACCTCACCGACATCCGGGGCGGCGGCGGCAGCCCCGTCCGGATCGTGGAGGCCGGCACCGGCCGCCTCCTCGGCACGGTCGACGAGGCCGCCTCCCACACCGCCGTCCACGAGGGCGCCGTCCACCTCCACCAGGGCCGCACCTACCTGGTGCGGGAGCTCGACCTCAAGGACTCCGTGGCCCTCGTCGAAGAGGCCGTCCCCCCGTACTCCACCACCGCCCGCGACACCACCTCCATCTCCGTCCTCGACACCGACATCGAGATCCCCTGGGGAGCCGGCCGCCTCTGCTACGGCTCCGTCGAGGTCACCAACCAGGTCGTCTCCTTCCTCCGCCGCCGTCTGATCACTGGCGAGGTCCTCGGCGAGACCAAGCTCGACCTGCCGCCCCGCACCCTGCGCACCCGGGCCGTGTGGTGGACGGTCACCGAGGACCAGCTCGACGCCGCCCGGATCACCCCCGAGATCCTCGGCGGCGCCCTGCACGCCGCCGAGCACGCCTCCATCGGCATGCTGCCGCTCTTCGCCACCTGCGACCGCTGGGACATCGGCGGCGTCTCCGTACCGCTCCACCCCGACACCCTGCTGCCCACCGTCTTCGTGTACGACGGACACCCGGGCGGCGCGGGCTTCGCCGAACGCGCCTTCCACACCGCCCGCGCCTGGCTGACAGCCACCCGCCAGGCCATCGCCTCCTGCGAGTGCGAGGCCGGCTGCCCCTCCTGCATCCAGTCCCCGAAGTGCGGCAACGGCAACGACCCCCTCCACAAACGCGGCGCCGTCCGCCTCCTCACGGAACTCCTGAGGGAACCCCTGGAACAGGCCCCGGACCCCTCTGAGGAACCGGCCTCGGACTCCGCTCAGAAGTCGACTGCGAGCTCCGCTCAGGAACCGGCCACAGCCCCCGCGCAGGAACCGGCTACGGACCTCTCCCAGGAACCTCCTCTGGGTCCTGCCCAGGCGCCGGCCCCAGACCCCTCTCAGGAACCAGCCCCAGGCCCTTCGCGGGAACCGGCTCTGGGCCCTTCTCCCGAGCGCTCTCCGGCAGCGGAGGCTGCCCCGGAGGACCCGCCCGCGACCTGACCTCCGGCCGGTACGGACCGTGCCCGGCTCTGGCGGTCACCTCCGCGATCCCGTCCCGCACCTCGCACCGCGCCAGTTCGGCCCCTGTGCGACGGCCACCCGGGAGGCCGCGTCGCACGCCACGGCCTCGCCCCACAGGGCCCGGTCGGCGGCGGCGAGGGCGGCCAGGTCGGCGGCCCCGCCGCCCGGTGCCTGGCCGCCACGGCCTGCCCCAGCGCCAGCACCGCCCCGAACACCACGCACAACGCGCACGCCGCGAACGCGGCCCACACGGTCGCCGCCCCACGATCCCCAGCCCTGCCGCCCCACTGCGCCACTCTCCGGCCCGCACCCCGGTGCCCCGGGCGGGCACGGCCGAGGTTGGAGGCCCAGGGTTCGGCAGCGAAGGGGCGGAGGCCCGGGGCACGTGGGCCCGAGGCACGTGGGCCCGGGGTGCGTGGGCCCGGGTGCGTGGGCCCGAGGCTCGGGCCCCCGGGATGCGAGGGCCTGGGACGCGGGGGCCCAAGACACGAGGGCCGTCATGGCGCTCCCCAGCCGCCGCGTCCTCGGCGAGGGCCGCCGCGCCGGCTCGCAGGGTGACTCCCATGCCCCGGGGCCCCGGGGCCGCCGCCTCCACCGTGACCCGCCACAGGTCTCCCTCCCTCGCCACCGACACCTGGGCCCTTCGGGAGCGGCGGCCCGGGCGGCGGCCTCGGCGGCGGGCACCGGTTCCGAGCGGGCCGCCGCCCTCGCCCCGCCCGTGCCGCGTCCACGCACCGGATCTGCGCGGCGGCAGCGGCCAGCGCCCAGAGCAGGGTCACCGTGAACAGGGCGAGGACGGGCAGGACCATCGCCGCCTCCACCGTCACGAATCCCCGGTCAGAACGGCGCATCGAGGGCCTTCCCGATCACCGACTCCAGCGCTCCCGAGACTGCCCCGCTGGTCACGATCTTGTAGAGCACGGCGGCGAACGCCGCCGCGGCGATCGTCCCCACCGCGTACTCGGACGTCGTCATTCCCGCGTCGCGGCGCGCGGCCGCCCGTCGTGCCGCCCACCAGCCGCGCAGCCACACCTTGACCGCCATACCGACCTCCTCGTCCGGCCCTGCCGGGCCTTGTCGTGTGTTCGCTCTTGTCGTCCGTCGTGCTTCATCCGTCCAGCAACCCCGCAGCGAGACCGATCACCACCGGGCCACTCCCACCGCCAGGAAGGCGGGCAGGAAGCAGAGCCCCACGGGCGCGCTGATCAGGACCTGGGCCCGGCGTGCCCGGGCCGCCGCGGCGCGGGCACGGGTGGCGCGGAGGGCCGTCGCGTGCCGGGCGACGGCCTCCGCCGCCGGCGCTCCTGAGGAACCGGCCCGCTCCATGCAGCGGGCCAGTCCTTCGGCGCCCGGTATCGCGCCGAACCTCCCCACACCTCGGCCGGTTCGCCGCCGAGCCGCAGTTCCGCGGCCGTGCGGGCCAGGCGCTCGCCGAGCGGTCCGCCGAGCGACCGGCCCACCGCCTCGGCCGCAGCTCCGGGCCCGGCCCCGGAGGCCGCACAGGCCGCCAACAGATCGGCAGCGAGCGGAAGATGGCGCGCCGCCTCCTCGCCGCCGACCGGCGGCGCGGCCTCCTCATGGCCCGCCATCTCATCCCCGCAGCCGCCAGGGCTCCGGCGCACAAGCCGCCGATCCCGCCGAACAGCACCCAGCCGATGCCGACTCCCGCGAGGGGCGGCAGCCAGAGCCCCACCCACGGCGGCAGTGCACCTCGGGCCTTCCGGGGCGCGGTTTCGGGCTCGAGAGAAGGTCTCCCGCTCGCCGTCGCGTCCGGCGGGCCCTCAGCCCGCGCAGCACCTCCAGGGCGCCCTGCGCGCACACGACCACCGCCAGGACCAGGAGGCCCACCGCCCGAACGACGTCCGGTGTCATGCCCGTTCCCCTCCTCGTACGATCCGTGTGGCCCACCACAGTCCGGCTGCTTCCAGCGCTCCGCCCACGGCCAGGCAGCCCAGGCCGGCCGGTGTGCAGCAGCACCCGCAGCGGGTCGGCACCCAGGGCGGCGCCGAGGGCGAGTCCGGCCGCCGGGAGCAGCGCGAGGACGGTCACCGTGGCCCAGGCGCCGGCCAGTTCGGCCCGCAGGCGGTCGCGCTGCTCGTGGTCGTCCCGCAGGGCGGACTCCAGCCGATCGAGTCCGGCGGCCAGGCCCGCGCCTCCGTCCACGGCCACCTGCCAGCAGGCCGCCATGCCCGCGAGTCCGTCGGCGCCGTCCTGTCGGGCCGCCCGCCGCAACGCCTCGGGCACGTCCCCGCCGAACCGGGCCGCTGCGAGGACCGGCGCCTCGGCGGCGCCGAGCGCGCCCGTCTCCCGGGCCGCGAAGGACAGTGCCTGTGCGGGCTGCCAACCGGCCCGCAGCTCTCCGACGACCGCTCCGCACAGGGCCACCACTCGCTCGGCCCGCTTCTCCCGTTCCTTTCTGCGTCCGGCGGCCCGCAGCCTCCGTCCCACGAGGGCACCGCGAGCGCCCCCGCCACCAACGGCAGCGGTGACTCTCCGAGGAGGGCGAGAACTCCCGCCACCGGCAGGCACAGCCATGCGCGCCGCTCCTCAGCGCGACCCACCACCGCGCGGCCGTCGCCGCCACTCCCCGCCGCCCCGCACATCGGGCGCTCCACCGGCGAGCACCGCCCGCGCCCGGCCCGCACCGCGTCGCCGCTCGGCCGCCCACCACAGGGCGAGCACCGCGCAGAGCGCCACCGCCCCGTGTGCCGCGGCCCTCACCTGGACGAGTTCCACCGTCACCGCGCTCCCCTCCGATCAGTGACCTCAGCCGCTCCCAGCCCCGCTCCCGCTCGAACCCGGCGGCGCCCCACCGCAGCGCGGGGACCGTCCGGACCAGGCCGTCCCGGTCCCGCTCCAGGACGTGGGCCTCGGCGATCCGCCGCCGCCCGTCCCGGTCCCGTACGACGTGCAGCACGATCGACAGTCCCGCGCCCAACTGGCTGTGCAGGGCGGCCCGGTCGAGCCCGGCCGCCGTCCCCAGGGCTTCGAGCCGCGCGGGCACGTCCACCGCCGTATTGGCATGGACCGTTCCGCAACCGCCTTCGTGGCCCGTGTTGAGAGCGGCCAGCAGGTCCACCGCCTCGCCGCCTCTGACCTCGCCGACCACCAGTCGGTCGGGGCGCATCCGGAGGGCCTGGCGGACCAGGTCCCGCAGGGTGACTAGCCCGGCGCCCTCCTGGTTCGCGGGCCGCGCCTCCAGGCGCACCACGTGCGGGTGGTCCGGCCGCAGCTCCGCCGAGTCCTCGGCGATCACGATCCGCTCCCGCTCCCCCACGAGCCCCAGGAGCGAGGCGAGGAGCGTGGTCTTTCCCGTCCCGGTGCCGCCGCTGACGAGGTACGACACACGGGCCTCGATCAGGGCCCGGAGGATCGGCGCACCGTCCGGCGGAACGGTGCCCGCCTCGACCAGCTCCTCCAGCGAGAAGGCACGCGGGCGGACCACCCGCAGCGACAGACAGGTCGAGCCGACCGCGACCGGCGGCAGCACCGCGTGCATCCGGGTGCCGTCGGGGAGCCGGGCGTCGACCCAGGGCCGGGCGTCGTCGAGCCTGCGCCCGGCCACCGCGGCGAGCCGCTGCGCGAGCCGGCGGACGGCCGCGGCGTCGGGGAAGGACACCGGGGCCCGCTCGAGACCGGTGCCCCTGTCCACCCACACCCGGTCGGGCGCGGAGACCAGGACGTCGGTGACCGCCGGGTCGGCGAGCAACGGCTCCAGCGGACCGGTGCCGATCAGCTCGCACCTCAGCTCCTCGGCCGCGCCGAGCACTTCCGCGTCGCCGAGCAGCCTGCCCTGGGCCCGCAGCGCCGCCGCCACGCGCGCCGGGGTGGGCTCGGCCCCGCTCGCCGCGAGCCGCTGCCGCACGGCGTCGAGAAGTCCCGCCCCGCCGCCCTCTCCCCAGGCCGCGCCCCTGACCCGGTCATGCCGCACCACCGGCGCGCTCCCAGAAGGCGGCGCAGAACCGGCCGAGGGGCCCCGGGGCTCGGCGCCCGGCGGCACCCCGGCGTCCTGGTCCGCCACGATCCCCGGGTCATAGGGGAGTTCACCGGCGAGGGGCAGTCGCAGTGCGTCGGCCACCCATCGTTCGTCGAGCCCCGACGCGTACGGCCCGCGGACCACGGCGCGCAGGTCGCGGACGGCCGGGCCGATCGTCGAGACCATCCGGTGGGCGGCCGCGACGGCCCTCAACTCCCCGGGGACGACGAGCAGTCCGAGGTCGAGCTGGGCCAGGGCCTCGGTGGCCGACGGGTCGGCCCCGCGCGGCAGGTCGACCACGACGACCCCGCCCCGGCGGCGCGCGGCGGCGAGCACGGACCGCACGGCCTCGGGCGGCACCGGAGCGGCCGGCTCCCGGCCCCAGCTGAGCACCCGGACCCCGCGCACCGACGGCAGGGACTCCTCCAGGGCACCGCCCGCCAGCCGCCCCTTGGACGCGGTGAAGTCGGGCCATCGTCTGCCCTCCTCGCGCTCACCGCCGAGCAACACGTCGAGCCCTCCGCCCAGCGGGTCGCCGTCGACGAGCAGCGTGCGGTGCCCGGCCCTCGCGGCGGCCAGGGCGAGACCGCACGCCAGGGTGGAGGCTCCGCGCCGCCCCGGCCGCCGACGACGCCGACGGTCAGCGCCGGCCGGTCAGCACCCTCGGCCGCGTCGGCGAGGCGGTCGACGAGAACGCCCTCGGCGTCCGGGAGGTGCAGCACGCTCTCCGCGCCGATCTCGACCGCCAGCCGCCACAGCCCCGGATCGTCCCGGTCACGGCCGACGAGGAGGGTCCCCGGTCGGCGCACCGCTCCCCGGCAGCGGGCGCGGCGTCGTCGCCGACCAGGACGAGCGGCGGATCGGTCCAACTCGCCCGCCGCTCCGGCACCCGGTGGTGGACCTCGGGCTCGACCCCGGCCGCGGCGCACAGTCGCAGGAGGTCGTCGAGCAGCCCGAGGTCCTCGGTGAGGATCAGCGGCCCGCCCGGCGCGGCCCGTCCACTGCCGGCGAGCCCGCTCCCCGCACCCCCGTCCCCCGCGGCTTCTGTCCCCTCGGGTCCCTCGCCCACGCCGCCGGGCCGTGGGTCGTACCCCCCGCCCCGGAAGTCCTGGAAGTCTCCACGGCGCACACCCCTCTCGTGATTCCTGCCGTCCGCGAACTTCGCGACAGGAATCACCGTGGGGCCATCCCGGAAATCGTGCCGATCTTGCCGAAAAACTGTGGATAAGCGAGGGCTGTGAATAACTCCGCCACTCCTCCGGGGACTGTCCGGAACGCAGCCCGCCGATTACTGTGAGTGATGAATCGAGAGCCGGGCGGGGCCTCGATCAGCCCATGACCGATACACGGAAGGAAGGGAGTGGCCGATGGCAGACAGAGCCAAAACGGCTCCGGACATGCGACGACCCCCGCCGGGGGGGAGAGCGGGGGTCGTCTCTCCGGCCGACTCGGGGGGGGAGGAGCCGGACCGGGTTAGCACGGTCGCGAACGATCCGTGACTTCCATGGTGTACCCGAGAGCCTTCTCAGGCAAACCCACGCGCCCCAGCGTACGCCGAATGGCGGGCACCTATGCTCGGGCTTGTGGAAAACCACTCCTTGCCGCGCACAGCCGCCTTCTTTGACCTGGACAAGACGGTCATTGCGAAGTCATCGACGCTGACCTTCAGCAAGTCCTTCTACCGGGGCGGACTGATCAGCCGCCGCGCCGCCCTGCGGACGGCCTACATCCAGTTCGTCTTCCTGGCGGGCGGAGCCGATCACGACCAGATGGAGCGGATGCGTGAATATCTTTCCGCGCTCTGCAAAGGCTGGAACGTCGCTCAGGTCAAGGAGCTCGTCGCCGAGACCCTCCACGATCTGATCGACCCGATCATCTACGACGAAGCGGCGTCCCTCATCGAGGAGCACCACGCCGCCGGCCGCGACGTCGTGATCGTCTCGACCTCCGGTGCCGAGGTCGTCGAGCCGATCGGCGAGATGCTCGGCGCCGACCGGGTGGTCGCCACCCGGATGGTGGTCGGCGAGGACGGCTGCTTCACCGGGGAAGTGGAGTACTACGCCTACGGGCCGACGAAGGCGGAGGCGGTCCGGGAGCTCGCGAAGTCGGAGGGCTACGACCTCTCGCGGTGCTACGCGTACAGCGATTCGGCGACCGACATCCCCATGCTGGAGGCCGTCGGCCACCCGTACGCGGTCAATCCCGACCGGACGCTGCGCCGTGAGGCCGTGGCGCGGGAATGGCCCGTACTCGCCTTCGAGAAGTCGGTGCGTCTCAAGCAGCGGCTGCCGGAGTTCCGGATGCCGCCCCGCCCCACGCTCGTCGCCGCGGCGGCGGTGGGAGCGGCAGCCGTCGGAGCCGGACTCGTCTGGTACGCGGCCCGGCGCCGGCAGGCCGCCCTCACCCAGCGGCTCGCCGGGGACTTTGCCCGGATTTGAACGATCGGCTGAGAAGCGGATCCACCACTTTCGCTTCCACCCGGACAGGAGTAGAAAGGAATCAGGCCCGCGAGACCGAGGACATCCGAGAGGATCACCTGTTGAGCATGAAGGCCCCACGGACCTAGCACTGAAACCGGGCACCCACGCGACGTCGACCCGTCGATTACGGGCCAGCCGCACCAGGCCATGGGCAAAGTTCCCGGCCTGATGGGCACATATCGAGGACGCTTGGTAACTGGGTGGACGTGCCAGCGGCGGTACCAGGACTGGTGCCGCCGCAACCCATTTCAGGACCGACCCCGCCGTGCCCCTGGCCCCGCTCCGACTCCGGCCACGCCGTAACCCCGGCCACGCCCTGACCCCAGCACCGCCGTGACCCCGGCTCCACTCTGACCCCGGCCCCGCCCCGGCCTCTCCGCCGAGGACCACGCCGCGAGGACCACGCCACGAGAGCCACGCCCCAAGAGCCACAGACTCAAAGACCCAGGCTCTCCCCCCCTGAAGGCCCGAGCCCTCCAGCCCTCCAAGGGCCTAGGCCCGCGAAAGTCCAGGCTTCTCAGGCGGCGCCGCGCTGGAGGGCTTCGCAGACGGCCGTGGACTCGCGGACGCCCAGCTCGACCGAGCGGCCGCAGTGCGCGATCCAGGCGCCCACGCCGTCCGGGGTCCCCGAGAGGTACCCCTCGAACGCGGCGAGGTACGCGGCCCGCCCCTGCTCCGCGTGGCCGACCTCGGCCGGGCAGATCGCCTTGGGGTCGAGACCGCTGCCGACCAGGGCGATCCGCTCCGCAGCTCGTGCGACCAGACCGTTGTACGAGGTGAACGGGCGCAGCGCGAGCAGCTCGCCGTGGACCACGGCGGCGGTCACGAGCGCCGGGGCCTCGCTGCCGGCGACGATCAGCTCGGCGAGCCCGTCGAGCCGGCCAGCGACGTCGGCGGGTGTCGGCAGCGGGGCGTCGACCAGCGGTTCGTCGACCGCCTCGCCGTCCAGCCGGGGCGGCCCACGGAGTCGCCGGGGCCCGTGCCGCCCAGGACGCCCGCGTCCCCGGCCGCGACCAGGTGGAGGCGGGCGAGCACGCGCAGCGGCGACTGGCGCCAGATGGAGAGCAGCTGTCCGGCCTCGGCGCCGAGGCGCAGGGCGGCGCCGACCGTGCGGGCATCAGTGTCGGCGCTGAAGTCGGTGCGTCGGCGGACCTCTTCCAGGGCCCAGTCGGCTCCGGACAGGGCGGCCGAGCCGCGCGCGCCGCGCAGGGCCGCCTCGGAGGAGATCTCGTTGCTGCGGCGGCGCATCACGCGGTGGCCGTAGACCCGGTCGACGGCCTTGCGTACGGAGTCCACCGCTTCGGCGACGCCCGGCAGGGAGCCGAGGGCGGCCAAGGGGTCAGAGGCGTGCGTACTCATAAGTAGGGAGGCTACGCGCCCCAGGGGCCCGCCCCACGATGGAGTGGTCTTCTTCACGCAACTTGACCACGAGCAGCGATCATGCCACTACGCTAGGTGAACATGAAGATCGCTTTCGTGGGGAAGGGCGGCAGCGGCAAGACCACGCTGTCCTCGCTCTTCATCCGCCACCTCGCCGCCAACGAAGCACCGGTCGTCGCCGTCGACGCCGACATCAACCAGCACCTGGGCGCCGCGCTCGGCCTGCCCGAGGCGGAGGCCGCCGCGCTGCCCGCGATGGGCGCGCACCTGCCGCTCATCAAGGAGTACTTGCGGGGCAGCAACCCGCGGATCGCCTCCGCCGACACGATGATCAAGACGACGCCGCCCGGGGAGGGTTCGCGGCTGCTGCGGGTCCGCGAGGACAACCCGGTGTACGAGGCGTGCGCGCGTACGGTCCGGCTCGACGACGGCGAGATCCGGCTGATGGCGACCGGCCCCTTCACGGAGTCGGACCTCGGGGTCTCCTGCTACCACTCGAAGGTCGGCGCGGTGGAGCTCTGCCTCAACCACCTGGTCGACGGGGCCGACGAGTACGTGGTCGTCGACATGACGGCGGGTTCGGACTCGTTCGCCTCCGGTCTCTTCACCCGCTTCGACATGACCTTCCTGGTCGCCGAGCCGACCCGCAAGGGCGTCTCGGTCTACCGCCAGTACAAGGAGTACGCGCGGGACTTCGGCGTGGCGCTCAAGGTCGTCGGCAACAAGGTGCAGGGGCAGGACGACCTCGACTTCCTGCGCGAGGAGGTGGGTGAGGACCTGCTCGTGACGGTGGGTCACTCGGACTGGGTCCGCGCGATGGAGAAGGGCCGCCCGCCGCGCTTCGAGCTCCTGGAGGCGGACAACCGCATGTCGCTCCAGGCCCTCCAGGACGCGGCGGACGACTCGTACGCCCACCGCGACTGGGAGCGCTACACGCGCCAGATGGTCCACTTCCACCTGCGCAACGCGGAGAGCTGGGGCAACGCCAAGACGGGGGCCGATCTGGCGGCGCAGGTCGACCCCGGGTTCGTGCTGGACGAGGCGCTCGCCGTGCCGCAGCTCGGCTGAGGCCACCGGGCAGAGCGAGCGGGACCGGCGGGGCGAAAGGGACCAGATGGGGCAAGGGACCAGGCAAGGCCGGAGGGACCAGGCGCGTCGTGAGGGACCAGGCAGGGCGTAAGGGACCGGGCGGGGCCAGAGGGCCCGGGGCCGACCCGACGGCGCGGGTCGGCCCCGGGTTCGTACCGGGCAGAAGCCTCACCACCGCACGCCCGTCGGGGTGGCCTCGTGGCCCGGCTCCGCCCGGCGGGCCATCAGCTCGGCACCGCACGCCTGCCGAGGCGGCCTCGCGACCCGGCCCCACCCGGCGGACCAGCGGCCTCATAGCCCGGCCCCACCCGGCGGACCAGCGGCCCCATAGCTCGGCCCCACCCGGCGGACCAGCGGCCTCATAGCCCGGCCCCACCAGGCGGGCCGTCAGCTCAGCGCCGTGCGCCCGCTGCCCCGGCGGGCGGCTGGGCCGACAGGAAGGTGTGCCAGCCGCCCTGTGGGGCCTCGCCGACCTTCAACGTGCGCATCTTGGCGATGACTTCGGGGTCCTGGGCGTCGAGCCAGTCGGCGAGCTGGCGGAAGGAGACGCACTTGACGTCCTTCTGCACGCAGACGGTGGCGATGGTCTCCTCGACGGCGCGCATGTAGACGCCGCCGTTCCAGGACTCGAAGTGGTTGCCGATGATGAGCGGCGCGCGGTTGCCCTTGTAGGAGCGGTCGAAGGCCTGCACCAGGCCGTCCCGCATCTGGTCGCCCCAGTACTCGCGCTGCGACGGGTCGCCCTGGGTCGTGCCCGGGGACTGGTTGACCAGGAAGTTGTAGTCCATGGAGAGCGTCTGGAAGGCGCGGCCCGGGACGGGGACGAGCTGCATCGACAGGTCCCACAGGCCCAGGTCCTTCTTGGGCCAGATCTGGTCGTTGACGCCGCTGGTGTCGTAGCGGAAGCCCATCTGCGAGGCCGCCTCGACGAAGTTCTTCCGGCCCTCCAGGCAGGGGGTGCGGGCGCCGACGAGTTCCTTGTCGTAGTCGAAGGGGAGCGGCTGCTCGGCGCGCAGGCCGGCGTTCGTCTTCCAGTTCTTGACGAAGGACTTGGCCTGGTTGATCTCGCTCTTCCACTCCTCGACGGACCAGGTCCCGACGCCGCCGTCGGGGCCGCAGAAGTGGCCGTTGAAGTGGGTGCCGATCTCGTTGCCCTCCTGCCACGCGCCGCGCAGTTCGCGGACGGTGGCGCGGATGCCCTCGACGTCGTTGAAGCCGATGTCGGAGTGGCCGGCGCTGTGCTGCGGCGGGTCGTAGAGCTCCTTCTTGTCCTCCGGCAGCAGGTACACGCCGCTGAGGAAGTACGTCATCTTGGCGTCGTACTTCTTGCCGACCGCGCGGAAGTGGGAGAACAGCTTCTGGCTGTCCTCGCCCGCGCCGTCCCACGAGAAGACCACGAACTGCGGCGGGGTCTCGCCGGGCTTGAGCCGGTGCCAGACGGGCTGGTGGGGCTGGGCGCCGGTGAAGGCGGTCGAACCGTCGCCGATCAGCCGGGGCGCGCTCTGCGGGGCCGCGGCCGGGCCCTTCCTGGCGCCCGCGGCCCGCCGCCGGGTGCGCCCTTCGTGGGGCTGCCGGAGCCCGAGCAGCCTGCGAGGCCAGTGGCGAGGGTGAGGGTCAGGGCGCCGACGGTGAGCGCCTTCCTCCGGACAGTGGTCGTTCTGCGGGCGGCTGACATCCGCGCACCTTTCCTCAGATCCTCGGATTTCCCTACAAGCGGCGTCAACGTCGCACCGCGAGGACCGGAGAGCGTCAACGACAAGCCGGTTTACGCACGCCCTGTCACCGGAACCGGTGAATTATTGCCCTGTTTGCCCCGAAAATAATGCCGCAGTCTTTACTCTCCATTACGATCCATTTACCGAGCGTTGATCCCTTGTTCTGAGGGGTCTCGCCGGGAATCCCGCCGCTGCACCCCGCACGAGCCGCGACCGCGCTGCCCCGGAGGAGACGGGAATGACCCTCTACGCCCCTGCCCGCACGACCAACCGGCCCCGGATCCAGCGGCCCCACAGCCCGCCGGAGGGACCGCGCCGCTTCCGACTCCCCTTCGCCGGCGCCGACCTCTCCGCGTCCGTCGCCGTCTTCCTGATCGCGCTGCCGCTCTCCCTCGGCATCGCGCTCGCCACCGGAGCCCCGCTCCAGTCCGGCCTGGTCGCCGCCGCCGTCGGCGGCCTCGTCGCCGGCCGGTTCGGCGGCTCCCCGCTCCAGGTGAGCGGCCCAGCCGCCGGGCTCACCGTCGTGACCGCCGAGCTCATCCAGCGGTACGGCTGGCGGACCACCTGCGCCATCACCGTCCTCGCCGGTCTCTCCCAACTCGCCCTGTCCGCCCTGCGCGTGGCCCGCTCGGCGCTCGCCGTCTCGCCCGCGATCGTGCACGGCATGCTGGCCGGCATCGGCGTCACCATCGCCCTCGCCCAGCTCCACATCGTGCTCGGCGGCACCCCGCAGAGCTCCACCGTCGACAACGCCCTGGGGCTGCCCGCCCAGTTGGCGCGCGCCCACCCGGCCACGCTGACCATCAGCGCCCTCACCGTGGCCGTGCTGCTGTGCTGGCCCCGGCTGCCGGGCCGCGCGGGACGGCTTGCGCGGAAGGTTCCGGCCGCGCTCGTCGCGGTGGCCGGGGCGACGGCCGTGGCCGCCTTCGCCGGACTCGCCGTGCCCCGCGTGGACCTGCCGTCCTGGAGCAGTCACGCGTTGCCCGGCCTGCCCGAGGGCCCGGTCCTGGGCATCGCGGCGGGCGTGCTCACGATCACCCTCGTCACCAGCGTGCAGTCCCTGCTGTCGGCCGTGGCGGTCGACAAGCTGATCGCCACCCGGGCGGACCGGGGCAGGGCGTCCCGCGCTCCCGCCTCGACCGGGAGCTCGCCGGACAGGGCGCGGCCAACATGGTCTCCGGGGCGCTCGGCGGCCTCCCGGTCGCCGGGGTCGCGGTCCGCAGCGTCGCCAACGTCTCGGCGGGCGCGGTGAGCCGCGCCTCGACCATGCTGCACGGCCTGTGGATCGTGCTCGCGGCCCTGCTGCTCGTGCCGGTGCTCGACCTGATCCCGCTCGCCGCGCTCGCCGCGCTCGTCATGGTGGTCGGCATCCAGATGGTGAGCATCACCCACATCCGTACGGTCACCCGCCACCGCGAGGTCGTCGTCTACGCGGTGACGCTGACCGGTGTCGTCCTCCTCGGCATCCTGGAGGGCGTCGCCCTCGGCATCGCCGTGGCCATCGCGGTCGCCCTGCACCGGCTGGCCCGCACCCGGATCACCCGCGAGGAGCGGGACGGCCGCCAACTGCTGTGCGTCCGGGGCCAGCTGACCTTCCTCGCCGTGCCCCGGCTCAGCCGGGCCCTGCACCAACTGCCGCAGGGCTCCGACGTGGTGGTCGAGCTCGACGGGTCCTTCATGGACCACGCCGCCTACGAGACGCTGAGCGACTGGACCACCGGGCACCTCGCCCACGGCGGGACGGTCGAGACGACCGGCCCCACCGGCGTCCGGATCGCCGAACCCGCCCCCGTCACCGCCTCCGCCGCGCACCCCTGCTGCCGGCCCTGGACGCCCTGGCACAACCACCAGTGCGGGAGCGGCCCGCCGACACCGCCGGGCCCGCCGACACCGGACCGGCGACGGGCTGCACCTGGCGAGCGGCATCGGCAAGTTCCAGCGGAACACCGCCCCGCTCGTGCGGGACGAGCTCGCGCGGCTCGCCCGGGAGGGGCAGCGGCCCTCGCAGCTCTTCCTGACCTGCGCCGACTCCCGGCTCGTCACCAGCATGATCACCTCCAGCGGCCCCGGCGACCTCTTCACCGTGCGCAACGTCGGCAACCTCGTCCCGCTCCCCGGCGAGGAGAGCGGGGACGACTCGGTGGCGGCGGCGATCGAGTACGCGGTGGAGGTGCTGCGGGTCGCGTCGATCACCGTCTGCGGCCACTCCGGCTGCGGCGCGATGCAGGCCCTGCTGAACGGCGGCCCGGACGACCCGCCGACCCCGCTCCGCCGCTGGCTGCGGCACGGCAGACCCAGCCTGGAGCGGATGGCGAGTCGACGCCACGCCTGGGCCCGGATCTCCGGACGCCTGCCGGCCGACGCGGTCGAGCAGCTCTGCCTGACCAACGTGGTCCAGCAACTGGAGCACCTGAGGGCGTACGAACCGGTCGCGCGCCGCCTGGCCGAGGGAACGCTCACGCTGCACGGCGTGTACTTCCACGTGGGCGAGGCGCAGGCGTACCTCCTCCGGGACGGACGAGGTGCACAGCTACGACGACGTCTTCACCCAGGTCATGCCGACGGACCAGCTGGAAACGGCACGCGCGTCCTGAACCTTCCGGCCGCCCCGGCCGTGAGACCGTGTGGCCCCTTCTTCCACCGCTCGGGAAGAAGGGGCCACACCGCGCCAGGCCGCTCATAGGTCTAAACCAATTTCCTGGAGGCTCTTGTCACCCGGCCGTCTGACTGATGAGCTATGACGCGGGACACATACGCACAGAGGACGCCCTGGGAAAGGGAGATGTCGTGAGCAACGAATCCTTGGCCAACCTGCTCAAGGAAGAGCGGCGGTTCGCGCCGCCCACCGAGCTGGCCGCGGACGCCAATGTGACGGCGGAGGCGTACGAGCAGGCCAAGGCGGACAGGCTGGGTTTCTGGGCCGAGCAGGCCAAGCGGCTCAGCTGGGCCACCGAGCCGACCGAGACCCTCGACTGGTCGAACCCGCCGTTCGCCAAGTGGTTCGCCGACGGCGAGCTGAACGTGGCGTACAACTGCGTCGACCGGCACGTCGAGGCCGGCCACGGCGACCGGGTCGCCATCCACTTCGAGGGCGAGCCCGGCGACAGCCGCGCGATCACCTACGCCGAGCTCAAGGACGAGGTCTCCAAGGCCGCCAACGCCCTGACCGAGCTGGGCGTCCGCAAGGGCGACCGGGTCGCCGTCTACCTGCCGATGATCCCCGAGGCGGCCATCACGATGCTGGCCTGCGCCCGTGTCGGCGCCGCCCACTCGGTGGTCTTCGGCGGCTTCTCGGCCGACGCCGTCGCCTCCCGCATCCAGGACGCCGACGCCAAGCTGGTCGTCACCGCCGACGGCGGCTACCGCCGCGGCAAGCCGAGCGCCCTCAAGCCGGCCATCGACGAGGCCGTCGCCAAGTGCCCGCAGGTCGAGCACGTCCTCGTGGTCCGCCGTACGGGCCAGGAGACCGCCTTCACCGAGGGCCGGGACGTCTGGTGGGACGACATCGTCGCCCGCCAGTCGGCCGAGCACACCCCGGAGGCGTTCCCGGCGGAGCACCCGCTCTTCATCCTCTACACCTCGGGCACCACGGGGAAGCCGAAGGGCATCCTGCACACCTCCGGCGGCTACCTCACCCAGGCCGCCTACACCCACCACGCCGTCTTCGACCTCAAGCCGGAGACCGACGTCTACTGGTGCACGGCCGACATCGGCTGGGTCACCGGGCACTCGTACATCGTCTACGGCCCGCTGGCCAACGGCGCGACGCAGGTCATGTACGAGGGCACCCCGGACACCCCGCACCAGGGCCGGTTCTGGGAGATCGTGCAGAAGTACGGCGTCACGATCCTCTACACGGCGCCCACCGCGATCCGCACGTTCATGAAGTGGGGAGACGACATCCCCGCGAAGTTCGACCTCTCCAGCCTCCGCGTGCTCGGCTCGGTCGGCGAGCCGATCAACCCCGAGGCCTGGGTCTGGTACCGCGAGCACATCGGCGCGAACAAGACCCCGATCGTGGACACCTGGTGGCAGACCGAGACCGGCGCGATGATGATCTCGCCGCTGCCGGGCGTCACCGAGACCAAGCCGGGCTCCGCCCAGCGCCCGCTGCCGGGCATCTCCGCCACCGTCGTGGACGACGAGGCGAACGAGGTCCCGAACGGCGGCGGCGGTTACCTGGTCCTCACCGAGCCGTGGCCGTCGATGCTCCGCACCATCTGGGGCGACGACCAGCGCTACATCGACACGTACTGGTCCCGCTTCGAGGGCAAGTACTTCGCCGGTGACGGCGCCAAGAAGGACGAGGACGGCGACATCTGGCTGCTCGGCCGGGTCGACGACGTCATGCTCGTCTCGGGTCACAACATCTCGACCACCGAGGTCGAGTCGGCCCTCGTCTCGCACCCGTCCGTCGCCGAGGCGGCCGTCGTCGGCGCCGCCGACGAGACGACCGGTCAGGCGATCGTCGCCTTCGTCATCCTGCGCGGCACGGCGAGCGAGGACGAGGGACTGGTCGCCGACCTGCGCAACCACGTCGGCGCGACCCTCGGCCCGATCGCCAAGCCGAAGCGGATCCTGCCGGTGGCGGAGCTCCCGAAGACCCGCTCGGGCAAGATCATGCGCCGTCTGCTGCGCGACGTCGCGGAGAACCGCGAGCTGGGCGACGTCACCACCCTGACCGACTCCTCGGTCATGTCGCTCATCCAGAACCAGCTGCCGGCCGCCCCAGCGAGGACTGAGCCCCCTCCCGTACGTGGAAGCGCCCGCCCCGAGCCACCGCCCGGGGCGGGCGCTTCCACGTGCGCGGGCGCTTCCGCGTACAAGGGCGCGGACACTCCCACGTACACGGGCGCGAGCGCTTCCCCGCACACAGGCACGGTCGCTTCCGCGTATACAGGCACGGTCGCTTCTCGAACAGCGCAAACCGCCCCTTACCCGCCTAAAGTGAACTCCGCCGGACACAACCCGAGCTCGTTAGGTAAGGTAAGGATCGCGTCAGGAACGCGACAGAAAGACCTAGGTGCGCCGGGAAGTCTGGTCGGCATGTGCTCTGCCCTGCCCACCGACCGGAGGTCCCCCAGTGTCCGCCCCCAGCGACCGCAAGTTCCTCGGACGGCTCTCCCTCCCCGAGCGCCGCTACCTCGCCGACGCCCTGCGCACCGAGACCGTCGGCGGCGTCCTGCTGCTCCTCGCCGCCGTCGCCGCCCTCGTCTGGGCGAACAGCCCCCTCAGCGACGGCTACGAGTCCGTACGGGACTTCCACCTGGGCCCCGCCGCCCTCGGCCTCGACCTGTCGGTCCAGCACTGGGCCGCGGACGGCCTCCTCGCGGTCTTCTTCTTCGTCGCCGGCATCGAGCTCAAGCGCGAGCTGGTCGCGGGCGAGCTGCGCGACCCCAAGGCCGCCATGCTCCCCGTCATCGCCGCGCTCTGCGGCATGGCGGCCCCCGCCCTCGTCTACGCCCTGGTCAACGCCGTCGGCGGCGGCTCCATGGGCGGCTGGGCCGTGCCCACCGCGACCGACATCGCCTTCGCGCTCGCCGTCCTCGCCGTCATCGGCACCTCGCTGCCGTCCGCGCTGCGCGCCTTCCTGCTCACGCTCGCCGTCGTCGACGACCTGTTCGCGATCCTGATCATCGCGATCTTCTTCACCAGCGACCTGAACTTCGCCGCGCTGGGCGGCGCCGTCGCCGGACTCGTCGTCTTCTGGGTGCTGCTCCGCAAGGAGGTCCGCGGCTGGTACGTGTACGTGCCGCTGGCCCTGGTCATCTGGGGCCTGATGTACAACAGCGGCGTCCACGCCACCATCGCCGGCGTCGCCATGGGCCTGATGCTCCGCTGCACCACCCGGGACGGCGAGGAGCACTCCCCCGGCGAGCACATCGAGCACCTGGTCCGGCCGCTCTCGGCCGGCCTCGCCGTGCCCCTCTTCGCGCTCTTCTCCGCCGGTGTGAGCGTCTCCGGCGGCGCGCTCCACGACGTCTTCACCCAGCCGGTCACCCTCGGCGTGGTCCTCGGTCTCGTCGTCGGCAAGGCGATCGGCATCTTCGGCGGCACCTGGTTCGCCGCCCGCTTCACCCGGGCGGAGCTCAACCCGGACCTGAGCTGGCCGGACGTGTTCGCCGTCGCCACCCTCGCCGGAATCGGCTTCACCGTCTCCCTCCTCATCGGCGAACTCGCCTTCGCCGGGGACGCCGTCCTCACCGACGAGGTCAAGGCCGCCGTCCTGACCGGCTCGCTCATCGCGGCCGTCCTCGCCTCCGTCCTGCTGAAACTGCGGGTCCGGAAGTACCAGGCGCTCTGCGCCGACGAGGAGCGCGACGAGGACGAGGACGGCATCCCCGACATCTACGAGCAGGACAACCCGGAGTACCACCTGCGGATGGCCGAGATCTACGAGCGGAAGGCCGCGGAGCACCGGGAGCGCGCCCAACTGGCGGGGGCATCGCGCGACGGGGCCGACCGTCCGGCATGATCTGATTCGGACCGTGGAAGAGGACTCGCACCGTAAGAAGAGGACCTCGGACCGCAGAAGAGAAGAGGGAGCAGCGATGAGCGACCCGTTCGACGGAACCGAGCGCAGCCTCGGCCAGCTGGTCGCCTCGGCGACCGCCGAGATGTCCGCGCTGGTGCACGACGAGATCGCCCTGGCCAAGGCCGAACTGCGGCAGGACGTCAAGCGCGGCGCGCTCGGCAGCATCATGGGCATCGGCGCCCTCGTGGTGCTGCTGTTCTCGCTGCCGATGCTGAGCTTCGCGCTCGCGTACGCCATCAACACCTGGACCGGCGGGCACAACGGCAACGGGGGCTGGAACCTCGTCTGGTGCTTCCTGCTGTCCTTCGCGTTCAACGTGCTGCTGGCGGGCCTCCTCGGGGCGATCGCCGTCGCCAAGTTCAAGAAGGTCAAGCCGCCGGAGAAGTCCATCGCCTCCGCCAAGCAGACGGCGGCGATCATGGGGAACGCGAAGCCGCACCCCCGTCCGGAGCAGCGTCCGGCGCTGGAGAAGGCCTCCGCTGTGGGACGCTCGTCCGTATGACCCTTCCCGAGAGCAGCGGCGGCAACGGCGGGCCCGTACGGCTCGACGGGCCGTGGACGCACCGTGACGTGGCCGCCAACGGCGCCCGCTTCCACATCGCCGAGATGGGCGACGGCCCGCTGGTGCTGCTCCTGCACGGCTTCCCGCAGTTCTGGTGGACCTGGCGCCACCAGCTGCCCGCCCTGGCCGAGGCCGGGTTCCGGGCGGTCGCGATGGACCTGCGCGGGGTGGGCGGCAGCGACCGTACGCCGCGGGTTACGACCCCGCCAACCTGGCGCTCGACATCACCGGCGTCGTCCGCTCCCTGGGCGAGCCGGACGCGGCGCTCGTCGGGCACGACCTGGGCGGCTACCTCGCCTGGACGGCCGCCGTGATGCGGCCGAAGCTGGTGCGCCGCTCGTGGTCTCCTCGATGCCGCACCCGCGCCGCTGGCGCTCGGCGATGCTCTCCGACTTCGCCCAGTCGCGGGCCGGCTCGCACGTGTGGGGCTTCCAGCGGCCGTGGGTGCCGGAGCGTCAGCTCGTCGCGGACGACGGGGCGCTCGTGGGCGAGCTGATCCGGGACTGGTCGGGGCCGAAGCCGGTCGACGAGGAGGCCGTCGAGGTGTACCGGCGGGCGATGTGCGTCCCGTCGACGGCGCACTGCTCGATCGAGCCATACCGCTGGATGGTGCGGTCGCTCGCCCGCCCGGACGGCATCCAGTTCAACCGGCGCATGAAGCGGCCGGTGCGGGTGCCGACGCTGCATCTGCACGGCTCCCTGGACCCGGTGATGCGGACCCGCAGCGCCGCCGGGTCCGGCGAGTACGTGGAGGCGCCGTACCGCTGGCGGCTCTTCGACGGTCTCGGGCACTTCCCGCACGAGGAGGACCCGGTGGCCTTCGGCACGGAACTCGTCAACTGGCTGAAGGATCCCGAGCCCGACCGCTGAGCCCTTGTCACGGCGGCATCGGCGCACAGGCGTCCGTCGAACGGCCATGTGCCCCGCGCATACTCCAATTGGCGGGCCCGGAAGCGGTTACCGACCTCGGACCCCGGGCAGACGTCGAGGTATGGGCTGGACGCACGACTACGGTGACACGACAGCACGCGACCGCCGCTCGGCCACGGGGCCGGGCTCCCGCGAGCGGGGTGGCCCGCCGGATCAGGGGCACGCGGGGCAGGGGGTGGGGATCTCTCGTATCCTCCGCCGCCGGGCCCGCTGGGTCTCGGCCCGGCTCCGGCACCCCAGAGACACCGCGTAGGCCCCCGTCAGGGCCGGCTCAGAGGGCGCAGCCCTGGGTGTCGACCTGCTGGTCGGCGGTCCGGCCGCGCTCGATGTCCTCGCGGATCTCGTCGACCGTCAGGGCGTATCCGGTGTTCGCGTCGTCGAGGGAGCGGGCGAAGATCACGCCGTACACCTCGCCGCCCTCGGTGAGGAGCGGTCCGCCGGAGTTGCCCTGGCGGACCGTCGCGTACAGCGAGTAGACGTCCCTGCGCACCTCGTCGCGGTGGTAGATGTCGGGGCCCTTGGCGCTGATGCGGCCCCGCACGCGGGCCGAGCGCACGTCGTACGAGCCGTTCTCCGGGAAACCGGCGACGATCGCGTCGTCTCCGCTGCCGGCGTCCTCGTCGGTGAAGGCCAGCGGGGTGGCCTTGAGGCCCGGCACGTCCAGGACGGCGATGTCGCGCTGCCAGTCGTAGAGGACGACCTTGGCGTCGTAGAGCTTGCCCTCGCCGCCTATCTGGACGGTCGGCTCGTCGACGCCTCCGACGACGTGGGCGTTGGTCATGATGCGGCGGTCGGCGAAGACGAAGCCGGTGCCTTCGAGGACCTTGCCGCAGCTCTGCGCGGTGCCGACGACCTTCACGATGGAGCGCTGCGCGCGGGCGGCGACGGGGCTGTCGGCGAGCGCCGGGTCGGGCGGGGTGACCTGGGTGATCGGCTCGTTCGCGAAGGGGCTGAAGACCTGGGGGAAGCCGCTGCGGGCCAGGGTGGAGCTGAAGTCGTCGAACCAGCCGGAGGCCTGATCCGGCATCACCTGCTCCACGCCGAGCAGCACCTTGGAGCTCCGCACCTCCTTGCCCAGGGTGGGCAGCGACGTACGGGCGAGGGCCGAGCCGATGAGCCAGGCCACGAGCAGCATCGCGACGACGTTGACGAGGGCGCCGCCGGTGGCGTCCAGGGCGCGGGCGGGCGACCAGGTGATGTGGCGGCGGAGTTTGTTGCCGAGGTGGGTGGTGAAGGCCTGGCCGATGGAGGCGCAGACGATGACCGCCATCACGAAGACGACGGTGGCCGTGGTCGAGACCTCACTGTTGTCCGTCAGCTGGTCCCAGAGGATCGGGAGCAGCAGAACGGCGACGAGACCGCCGCCGAGGAAGCCGATCACCGACAGGATGCCGACCACGAATCCCTGGCGGTAACCGATGATCGCGAACCACACGGCGGCGAGCAGCAACAGGATGTCCAGCACGTTCACCGTCAGTAGCCTCGCAGATTCGTTTCCGGTCGCCCGGGGTCGGTCGGTCCGCCCGAGGGCCGGCCCGGGAGCCAGCCTGTCATGACCGCCAGTCGAGCGGGACCTTCTTGGACCGGTCCCAGGGGCGCTCCCAGCCGGCGAAGTGGAGCAGCTTGTCGATGACGCCGGCCGTGAAACCCCAGACCAGAGCGGAGGCGACGAGGAACGCGGGACCCTCGTGGCCGAGCGGGTGCACGGAGGTCGCGCGGTTCGCGGGGTCCGTGAGATCCGCCACGGGGACGGTGAAGACGCGGGCGGTCTCGCCGGGGTCGACGACGCCGACCGGGCTGGGCTCGCGCCACCAGCCGAGGACCGGGGTGACGACGAAGCCGCTGACCGGGATGTAGAGCTGGGGCAGCACGCCGAAGAGCTGCACGCCCGCCGGGTCGAGGCCGGTCTCCTCCTGGGCCTCGCGCAGGGCGGCGCGCAGCAGCCCGCCGTCCGCCGGGTCGCCGTCCTCGGGGTCGAGGGCGCCGCCGGGAAGGAGGGCTGCCCGGCGTGCGAGCGGAGGCTGCCGGAGCGCTCCATGAGGAGCAGCTCGGGTCCGCGCTCGCCCTCGCCGAAGAGGACGAGGACGGCGGACTGGCGGCCGTCGCCGCTCTCGGGCGGCAGGAAGCGGCTCAGCTGCTCGGGCCGGACCGTGCGGGCGGCCCGGTCGACGGGCGCGAGCCAGTCGGGCAGCCCTCGCGGCTGAGCAGCCCGGCCGCGCCGGGCCCCTGGATGTCTTCGTCAGTGCGCGTCATTGGCACCCCGTGGTTCACAACGCGATCGGTGGACGGGTTCGTTCCCGGGGTTCGTTCCTGCGGCTCGTCCCCGGCGTTCGTTGCTGTGGTTCGTTTCCAGGGTTCGTCCCCGGCGTTCGTTCCTGGGATTCGTTTCCGGGGTTCGTCCCCGGCGTTCGTTGCTGTGGTTCGTTCCCGGGGTTCGTCCCCGGCGTTCAGGCGTCATCGTCCGGTGCGGCGGCGGCGCCCAGGGAAGCGCCGGGCGGCCGGGGTAGCCGGGCGGCGGGTTGAGCCGCTGGCCGGGGAGGCCGCCCTTCTCGTACTTGAGCAGCTTCCTCGCCTTCTCGGGGTCGGTCTCGCCCTCGCCGTACGAGGGGCAGAGGTGGGTGATCGGGCAGGCGCCACAGGCGGGCTTGCGGGCGTGGCAGATCCGGCGGCCGTGGAAGATCACCCGGTGCGAGAGCATCGTCCACTCGCTCTTCGGGAAGATCTCGGCGACCTCGGCCTCGATCTTCACCGGGTCGTCGGACCCGGTCCAGCGCCAGCGCCGGGCGAGGCGCATGAAGTGGGTGTCGACGGTGATCCCGGGGACGCCGAACGGGGTGCACACTTTAGCACCATGGCTCTGACCTGCGGTTACGCTCTCATCACAGGCGCACGCGTTGCCAAGGACCACGAAGGCGGTCTTCCGCCCGACCCCGGGTAGCTGGACCATCTCCTCAAGCGTGCCCGGTACTCGTCCGCCGTGGTCGTGCACGATGGCGGCGGCCAACTTCGTGATGCTCCGGGTCTTCGCCCTGAAGAAGCCCGTGGGCCGGATCAGGTCCTCAACGTCCGCCGGGTCCGCTCCGGCGAGATCTTCGGGCTTCGGGTACTTCGAGAACAGACCGGGCGTGGTCTGGTTCACGCGAAGGTCCGTGGTCTGTGCCGACAGGACCGTTGCAACAAGGAGTTCCCACGCGTTCCGGAAGTCCAGCTCACAATGTGCGTACGGGTACGTCTCTCCGAGGATGCGGTTGATCTTTCGCGCTCGGCGTTTCAGCGCAAGCGGGCTTTCCGTCCGTGGGCTTGCCATGGCGTCCAGCGTACGGCGGAGCGGTGCTCCTGGGACGCGAAAAGCCCCGCCCGGCCAGAGGTTACGTGGCCGAACGGGGCAGGGCCTGAGAGGGGCGTACAGGGGGTCAGGCAGGCGCCCCAGCGCCGCGAAGGCGCACCCCGGGGTAGTCCATGCCCATGGTGGCGGCCCAGAAGAGTTCCCGTTGCCGCTGCCGTACGGCCTTGAGCCTCCTCCTCTCGGCTTCCTGGTTCTGCATGTACGCGGCGTAGTACGGCCGGATGAATTCCACGTCTTCCCCGTTCAGCGGCTTGTTGCGCTCCTGAACGTGGGACGGAAGGGGCGCCGCCGGGGAGGGGGCGGACGCTGCCGGGGCGTTCAGTCGGGCGGCGGAGTGGCGCCCCCGGGAAGGCAGAACCAGACGAAGGGCCCACGTGAGGGCACGGGCGATAGCATCGCGCATAGGTCAGTCAGCTCCTGTTAGCTGTTCTCGACTCAGCCCCGGCGGACCGGTCCTAAGCGGTCTTCCGGGGCGCTTGCGTTTCTGACGGTAGCTAGCCTGTCCACCCCTGTCCACCCCGAGGGGTGGCCATGGGCCACTGCCCAGCCATCGGGATTGGTCGGTACTGTCCGCTTGTGGAGTTCGATCCCCGCCGCGCGAAGTGGCAGCAGATTGAGGACGTGATCATTCGCCGGATCAAGACCGGCGAGTACCGGCCCGGCTTTCAGTTGTCCGAAGTCCGGCTCTCAGAAGAGTTCAGCGTCAACCGCGACACGATGAGGAAGGCCACGCGGTCTCTTCGTGAGAAGGAGTGGATCACGACCACTCCCGGGTTGGGCTCGTTCGTGGCCGAACGGCAGCCGGCGGAGGAGTGAGCCCCGCCCACGCGCCACGGGGGCAGCACGCGGACGGGGCCCGGGTTGTGGCACCCTCACCGCTCCCGGGGGGAGAGCGGCACCCCGCATACGAGGGCGGACCGGGGCGAGTGCCTGAGCACGTCAGCTCAGACGGAGTACGGCCTACTCCTGCACAGGGCTTGTCCGGTCGGGAGTGCCACGGTCCGGCACGGTGAGCGTTCGGACGGGGTACCGCCCGCCGTGCCGGGGTCTGAGGGGTCAGGCGAGATCTTCGGCCATGCGCCGGAGCGGCCCGACCAATTCGGGGTGGTCGCCCCGGGAAGCGGACTGCATGAGTTCCGTGATCACGATGATCTGAGCGACCCGCCCCGCGTCCGTGTCGAGAACGGGGAAGGTCTCCCGTACCCGCTCCGCGAACGCGGGGGCCAGCAACGAGTACGCCCACAACATGGCCGGGTCGTAACCGACCGGCGCGGTTCCGAAGCCCTCCCAGTCCAACAGGTAGGGCGTACGGCTCGTCAGGTTGGCCGGCTGCAAGTCCCCGTGGGCCGTCTCCCACTCGATCACCTGGGGGGCGGGCAGGTTGAGGAAACGGGGGACGCTGCGGTCAACCCACTCCTGACGAACGGCCACGCGGTCCGTCACGGCCTTCGCCACGGTGCTGAGATCCGCGCGAAGCGATTCCCACCACGAGTCAGGGGGAACCACCACGTCCCGGCTCAGCACCGGGGACGGGGAGAACACCGGTTCGGGGATGTACTGGCTCAGCTCAGCCCGGTACGCGTGACCGCCTACTTCCTGCTCCACCGCGTCGTACAGGGCGGGTTTCTTGATCCCCAGATCGAACAGTTCGGCGGCCCGGAGATTGCCCTCCCAGATCTTCCCCGTGGCCTTGTCCGCCGGGGCGGTCATGAGCCGGAGCCAGCACCGCCCGAACTTCCCGCAGCGCACACGAGCGCTCAGGGTGCGCCCGAACCACCCCCAGACATCCGGGCCGTCCAGGATGGCGCCCAGCTCGTCCACGGCACCGTTGAACGCCTCCGTCATCCGCTCCCGGTCGGCTGGGTCAGTCGGAGGCGAGTACATCGAGCACCTTTCGGAGCGTGGCAACCGGGACCGGCGGCTCAACGAGCGCCGCGCGGGAGTCGTACCAGTGTGCCGACTCCGACGCGGACAGAAGAACCCGCGTCACCCCAGGGCATGACGCCACGGCCAGAAGACACGCTTGAGGGACGGTGAGGTCCGGGCGGATCAGCTCCGTCAGTTCGGGGGTCGCCAGTTCGTTCAGCTCCCCGCCGAAGAGGGGCGCCGACGCGAACACGTCCCACCCGCGTTCGGCTGCCTGAGCGATCGGTCCCCGGTTGTCCAGGGCCTGGGTGAAGGCGTTGGCGGTCACGAGCGAGACGGGGAGCTGTACGGCGCGAAGGTGGTGGTACTCCGAGCCGGCGGCAAGGGCCGCCATGCGGTCCAGGTTCGGGACGGAGAGCGCTCCGTTGTCGAACCCTTCCCAGGTGGCCACCCCGTACGCGTCCAGCGTCCCCGCGCTGACTTGCTCCTCAAGCGCACGGAAGGCACGAAGGAGGGCTTCGTTGGGGTCTCCGGCGGCGCGCTCCGGGTTGTGGGCGAAGACCATGTCAAGGCGGGGGCGCCCCAACTGGGCACGGTTCTGGGCGCACTGCCAGTGCACGAAGCGGGTGGTGAGGCAGTGGCCGAAGGCGGCTTCGTCGGCGCTGAGCGCTCCGGCCGTGATTGCCATGGTGCCGGTGCCCTGGGCGACGAAGCCCACCTTCGTGGACACCTTGACCATGCGGTCCGTCAGGGACGGGGCCAGAAGGGTTTGGGCACGGCCCGCCAGGTAGTTGGGGGCCGTGTCCACCCATGCGGTCCGGGGGTCCTCCGCAGCGCGGAGAACGGCCTCACGGATGGCCGGGGGACGGATGCGGTAGGTGCCCAGCCCCAGGGGCGCCGGGGTCTCGGAAGTCATGCGCTGCCCCCTTCGACTGCTACCGCCTGGCCGTGGACCAACTCCGTGATCACTCCGGCCGCGTCGTCCAACGGGAGCTGGGCCGTGGCTGCCAGTTCCCCCAGGGTGACCGCGTCCGGCACGGCGGAGATCAGGCGCCGCAGGAGCGGGCCGGCTGCCGGTGCCATGTCCCACTCGTTGCCGCACGCCCGGAAGGTGACCCCGTCGTCCGCGTCCTCACAGAGCGCGCGGGCGGTGGTGAGCCTGACGCGCAGCTCCGGGAGGGCCGGGACGCTGCCGATGTGCGGGAGGCTGGGCCGCATCCGGGTCACGTCTTCGGCGTCCCGCACGCCCATGTACCGGGCCAGGACGCCCGGGTCCTCAAGGGCGGCCACCACTTCCTTCTTCAGCCGTTCCAGGTAGTCCGCCTGTTCCTCCGGCGGCGCGAAGACGGGGAGGTCCAGCCGGAGGACTTCCTTGCGGCGCAGCTCGTCGGAGAGCCACGACACGAGCTGTGCGCCGGTGGTCGTCTGGATACCAAACGTCAGGTGGAGAGAGTGCTCCCCTTCGGACGCGGCAACCGAATGCCACCACCCACGCGGGAGGTAGAGGAGGTCCCCGGGCCGCATGACGATCTCGGTGAGCGGCTTCTCCGGCGGGTCCTCCGGCTCCTCCGTGTCCTTATACATCGGCGCCGTACGGGTGGGCCCGTAGATCTTCCACCGCTTCGAGCCGTCCACCTGGGCCACCACAACGTCATGGTCGTCCCAGTGGACCCCGAAGCCCTCCCGGGCCGTCCATGAGGCGTACAGGTTGGTTTGGACCCCGGTACGGAGCCACTGTTCCAACTCCATGGCCGCGTTGCCCACGGCGGGGTGGAGTTCGTCCACGGCGTCGATGACGAGTGAGGCACCTTCGGTCAGGCGCTCGTGAAGCTCCGCCGGGTGAAGGCGCTGCCAGACCGTGTGTCGGCGGGTCGTGACGGGAGCGCTGTACCGGTACTGCGGCAGCATCTCCCCTTCAGCAGACAGGCGGAGCCGGGGCGGGTCCAGTCGGTGGGTGGCGAGGATGTTGTTGAGGTCGTCCCAGGTGATCAGGTCACCCGGGGCCGGGATGGCGCCCGGCACGTGAAGGTGTTGGCGGTGGTACACCTGGGCCGGGAACGTGTCCCGGCCCAGGCGCTCCGCCAGACTCAGCGGAGACAACGTGTGACCTCCCGGTCAGTCGTTGCCGTCGGTGCGGCCGGTCGAACCACCGTCGGACGGGGTGACCCCCCGCTCACGGGCGGCGCCGATCGCGCGCTTGGCCCGGACGAGACCGGACCCCTGGGACTGGCCTCCCGCCGTGGCGGGGGCGTTGGTGCTGTCCATACCGCGTACCTCCTTCTTGTGGTGGTGCCTTCGAAGACCGCGCCTTGTCGGCGGGCCCGTGGTGCCCCGCTCCCCTCCGGTTCCTCCTGTGGCTGTGAGGGAGCCGTCCGGTACAATCGGAGGGGGGCGGGAGTCTCAATCGGTCTCGATGTCCAGGCACGCCGGGCAGTTCACGGCCCGCGCCCATTCGTCGGTCTCGTCGTTGGGCTTGCCCGCTCCGCAGACCGCGCGCCGCTTGCCGGCCCGCTCGTCCAGGACGCGGAGCTTGTGCACGGTCAGAACGGCGTCTCCGACCGTTCCCGCCACGATCCGCGTTGCGTCTTCCGTCATGGTGCTCGTGCTCCTCATGCCATGCCCCTCGTCCGTCGCGCGTGGAGTTTCCCTACGGCTATGAGCTGACGTCGCTGCCAGTCGGTGGGGTGGCGAAGGCTCCGGAAGTGGACCCGCCAGGTGAAGCCGGTAGGGCGCCCGACCTTGACAAAGACGCCGTCCAGGACGAGCACCTTGCCGGGCATCTCAGATGCCGCGTCGAACACCACGTCACCCACGCTGAGTTGCGTGACGGACGTGAACGGCATGGGGCGCACCGCACGCGGGAGCTTGGCGCGGCGGGTCTCCGCCCTCACCGCTCCGTCACCCTGCGGTCCGTGCTCCGGCGGTGCGGGTGCTGCCGGATCGTCTCGTCCGCCGCTCGTTCGCTCACGGTGCTGCCCAGACGGTGGGCCGACGCGCGGGCGGTCGTGGCAGCGGTGCAGATGGCGCACCCCTCGACTCCGACAGGCTGTAACAGGGGGACGTGAAGCGCGGGAACCGTCGCCGTGTCACTCATCTACAAGCCTCCGTAGTCCAGCCTGAACGTCCAGCAACGTGGACCGGGTTGCGTCGCCTGGGCCGCGCGGTACCCACTCCGGGGCGAGCCGCCAGAAGCCCCCAGCCGCTATGAGCGCGGCCAGCTCGTCCGCATCGTTGCGGCCCTGGGGGGTCGGTTCGGCGTCCATACCATGCGGTCCTTCGTTGCGGGCGGTTTCTCCGCCTCGTGCATTTGCAACTGGGTCTACACCCACAGTGACCCGCAAGGCGTACGCTCAACAGGTCTCAGCCCATGCCAACGCGACCGGCATAAATCAGAACCGGCAAGGCATACCGGGAGTTGAACAGATGAGCGAGAGCACAGACCGTGAGGACGGTCCGAGGGATGCCGCCGCGTACTTCGGTGAGGAAGTCAAGGCGCTCAGGAAGTCGCTGGGACTTTCGCAAGACGAGTTCGCCACCAAGCTCAAGTACAACCAGGGGCAGGTGTCCAAGGTCGAGAACGGCACCGTGATGGCCTCTGAGCCCTTCGCCAAAGCCATGGACAGGGTCGCCGGCACGCCCGGGGTGTACCTCCGCCTACGCAACAAGTTGGCCAAGCGAGGCATCCCGGACTGGTTCGCGCCGTACGTCGAACTGGAGAAGAAGGCGGCGGTGGTCAAGATGTTCCACCCGACGCTTCTCCCGGGACTCGTCCAGATCCGGCCGTACGCGGAAGAGGTCTTGCGCGCCGGTCGGCCTACGAACTTCGCGGACCTGATCCGCGTTCGAATGGAACGACAGGAGATCTTGACGCGGGACGAAGACCCGGCACGGCTGTGGCTGATCCTCAACGAGTCGGCGCTAAGGAACCCCGTGCACAGCCCGGAGACCATGCGCGCGCAGCTCCGCCACCTTCACGAGCTTGCCGAGACGCCTAGGCACCGCGTTCAGATCATCCCGAAGGAGAAGGTCAACAACCTCGTGGTCAGCCCTTCGGCTTGCTCACCTTCGCGGACGGGCCGGACGTGGCGCACGTAGACGGCTTCCCGCGTGGCTTCGTGCTCTCGGAGCCTGACGACGTGCTACAGGCCCAGGATGCCTATGATTTGTTGGTGGCCAAGGCTGCGCCGCCGGACGAGACGGCGGAGTTGATCAACTCCATTGTGAAGGACTGTTACTCATGACTCACGCCGACCGACCCGAAGCCCCGGACCGGCCCCAAACCCCTGACTGGACATCGTCCAGTTTCAGCCAGAGCAACGGCGGTGAGTGCGTCGAGTGGGCGCCGAAGCACGCGAAGGCCACGGGTGAGTTCCTGATCCGTGACAGCAAGAACCCAGAGGGCCCCACCCTCACCACCGACGCGGCAGGCTGGGCCGCCTTCGTCGCGTTCGCCGTAGAACACGGCTGAGCGCGAACCCGGCCTACTCCCGGCCCGGACCCCGCCGGGCGGAACGCAGAGAAGCCCCGTCACCCTCTTCAGGGCAACGGGGCTTCGTCATGTGCGGGACGGGGTCAGGAGACGGGGCTCCTGGCCGTGGTTCAGGCGGCGCATCTCTCTGGTTCGGCGGTCTCCTCCCAGACCGCCCAGGGGGCACCGAAGGGGCGGAGGCGTCCCGTGTCCGGGGACGTGATCCATTCGTGAAGACCGGTGGGCGCCCCGGTGTCGTACCGGTAGGCCACCACCCGGAAGTGGTGCACGTCCTGACTCGCCAGGTTGGCCACCGCCACGGCCAGGACGTAGAGCGCGCGGTCCAGCTCGTGGACGTTGCGGATGTAGTCGGGCATCGGCGGGAAGCCGTCGCCGGCCGCATCCCAGACCCAGCGGTTCGGGCCTACCCACCTGGGCATCTCAACGCGGAACTCGACGGACGGAACCCCTTCAACCATGGACACGTACAAAACCCCCTGTGCTGTTCCTGTGCGAACCCCTATTCGCACAGGCATTCGACAGTACACCGGAGGTCTGACATATGCCTATGGCTTAGACCAAGTTCCGTAACAACGCACAATGATCACCAAATCGGGCACGCCACAGGGCCGTTGGAGCGCGGGCCTCCCCGTCTCAACGTAGGACGTGTGTAGAGGGAACGCATCCGAATACCGGGTTAGTTCCCGGGCCGCTCACCAGCGGGAAGGCGGCACGTACGACGGGAAACCCGACCGGGCGGTACGGGCTGCGGCGCTCCGGAACGCCTTCGGGTCCGGGGTGCTGACGCGCTCGCTCGCCTCGATGAGCCAGAGACCCAGCTCCCGGGCCTGGGCCGGGGTCATCCGGGCCCGGTCGGCGGGCACGGCCAGGGAGACGGAGCCCTTCTCCTTGTCGTTGTGCCAGACGAGCACGCGGCCCGCTTCGGCGGTCATGGTGGCCTTCGTCTCACGCACGGTGTTGATCGTCACGGGGTCCTCTTCCTGGGGTTGGTAGAACTGGGTGAACGGGTGCGGCCGGTCAGCCCCGGCACGCGGCGGCGCCCTTCCGGGTCAGGCGCGCGGTCATGGCGGCGGTCAGCTCCTCCGCCTCTTCGGGGGTCTGGGCCGTGGTCGTGATCCATCGCTTGCCGAACGCCTTGAGGCCCTTGGACCGGGCTTCGCGTACGGCCTTCGGCGTGGTGCCCATGTCGGCGGCAAGCTCTTCGTCAGCGGTGTTGCCGTAGAACGGGACGGGTTCGATGCCGAAGGTTCCGCGCAGTACGTACGCCTGCCCTTCGCCCATCGTGTCCAAGAGGCCGTGGACAAGGCAGCGCTTGACCCGCTCCGCCTCCCGCGACACGTCGTCGGCGGTCACCAGATCGTCCGGGACGCCGTACGTGGACGTGCCCGGCTCCCATGGCTCGTCCGTGTCTTCGGCGCCCGGGGCCGGGGCGTCCAGGGAGTCCGCCCCCTGGTAGGCGAGACGGGCCGCGTGGGCACGGTCGGCGCTCAGCCGGCGCCCCGCCGGGGGCACGGTCTGACACAGCTTCTCGGCAAGGAAGGGGTCACCCCCGGCCCGGTCCAGCATCGAGAGGAACGTTTTTGCGGCATCCGCGTCCACGCCCTGGTTCCGCTCCGCGCGGGTCGCGTTCAGGAGCATGGTCTCCACGGTGGTGTACGCGAAGCCCAGGAAGTCCGTGGTCACGTTCTCGTCAAAGCGCGTGAGGGCTTCCCAGACCGCTATGCGGCCCATCTGTTCAAACTCGTCGCGGTAGTCGTCGTGGCGCGGGCCGGACTCCGCCATGCGGCGGGCCGCCTTGCGGGCCAGGACTCCTATCCGTGACGCGGTGGCTTCGATGACCGTTGTCGTGGCCTCAAGGTCGTTCGCCTGGGCAGCGCGGACGGTCGAAAGTTCAAGGGTGGTGCTGTGCACGGGTGGGCTCCTCGGCTTGGCTCACCCGTGGTCTGGTGAGCCGATTGCCCGGGAGGGGCCGAACCGTCGTGCACAGCTCGTGAGCTGCGGATATGCCTGTTTCTGGGTGCACGAAGCCCAGGGCATTTCTTCAAAAGGACACGGCGAATCAAGCCCCCCGGTCCGGGGGTTCTTGACGCGGGGCTTGATCAGTGCCGTGCGTCGGTACAGGTGGGTTACGGAGCCGGCGGACGGTGCGGGTTCGTCGGCGGATTCACAGGTTTAGATCCGCGAGAACTCCGCATGGATGTGGACTCGGCGCGTTGCGTGACCCGACTTCGGCCCGGAGGATGACACCCCGAACGCCAGGTCACGGCCCCGAAATAACGTGGCGCCAAGCGACTCACGTGAGTAGGTTGAAGCGACGAATGCCCCGCACACGGACCCCGGGAGCCCGGGGAAGCGGCGGGGCTTCGCGCGTCAGAAGTCGGCGCCGTAGAGGCTGCCCCAGCTCCTTCCGCCGATCTCCGCTTCGGCCGTGATCGGGACGCCGTACAGATCGAAGGTCATTGCCTTCTCAACCGCGCGGGCCACGTCCGCCGCGTCCTCACGCGGAGCCGAAAGGAGCGCTTCGTCATGGATCGGGAGCTTGAGCATGTCCAGGAGCCCCGCCTCCTCGATGTTGAGGAGGGCTTGCCCCAGGCAGTCCCGGGCCACCGACTGGCAGGCGTAGTTGACCACCGCGTAAGTGCGGTCCCGGTCCAGCGGCAGGCGGCGCCCCGTCGCGGACACGAAGACCATGCCGGACTCGTACGCTTCGCGCTGCCACCGGCGGGACGCGCGCTTGATCTCCGGATACAGGCGGTCGTACTCCGCGAAGGCGCGGGCCATGGCCTCTTCACTGGCCCCGGTCTGGCGGGCAGCCGTGCGTACGCCTCCGCCGTAGACCTTCGAGAACCCGGCGCCCTTCATGACCTTGCGGTCCGACTCCGTGGCCCCCGCTCCCCGGACGAGCCGGGCCGTGAACCAGTGGATGTCTTCCCCGGCAAGGAAGCCCTCCCGCATCCGTCGCACGTCCGCCAGGGCGGCAAGGACGCGCATCTCAACGGCGGAGAAGTCGCACGAGATCATGACGTGACCCGGGTCCGCGAGCAGTGCCCGCCGGATCATCTGGTCTGAGCTGGGCAGGGTCTGAAGCGCGGGCCGGGTCACGGACATGCGCCCCGTCCGGGCCGCCATGGAGTGCACGAAGGGGTGACACCGGCCCCCGGCGTCCATGACCTCAAGGAAGGTGTCCGCGTAGGACGCGCGCCACTTCCCGGCCCTCTTCGAGCGGATCACGGCTTCGGCCAGGGGGTTGGGTGTCCGGCCGTTCAGGCGCTCGCCCTGAAGGCTCAGGTCCGCCAGGGCGGAGAGGACTGCCTTGTCCACCTTCAGGGCGCCGCTCCCGGTGCGCTCCGTCAGGTGCTCGCCCATGCCAACGAGCGCTTCGGCCAGGGTCCGGGTGGAGTTGACGTTCTCGACGCCGTACCGGCGGGCCACGTCGGCGTAGTGGTGCTCCTCGTACGTCAGGTTGGCCCGCAGCTCCTGAACGTAGGACTCGTCCACGACCATGCCCGCGCGCTGCATGTGAGTGCAGATCCGCGCTATCTCGTGCTCGTACTGGACGAGTTCGGGGCGCACGCCCAGGCGGTCCAGCTCCCGCGTGAGGATCGGGTCCAGGCGGGCCGTGAGAATGCAGTCCAGCCCCGCGTACAGGTTGTAGGTGGGGTGGTCCAGGGGGATGCCGGCCCAGCCGGTGGCCTTCGTCAGGCCCAGGCTCCGGAAGATCTGGGTGAGGTCCCCTTGCGTGTCCGGGGCGGAGGGGTCCACGTAGTAGGCGGACAAGGGCTTGAGGCCCGTGCCGATGCCGCCTTCCTGGGGCTGCCTGGGGTCCAGGAGACCGGCCTTGAGCCGGGTGTCCGTGGTGCGCGGTGCGAGCGCTTCGAGCGGCGCCCCGGCGTGCTCGTCCAAAACGGCCCAGTCGAAGGGGGCGTTGTGGATCAGGAAGCGGTCTACGCGGCGCAGTGCCGCGCGGGCGGCGGACTGGAAAGCGGGCCCGCGCTCCCAGTGGATGACCCAGGCGTCCCGCTCGTCCCCGAACTGAACGGTCCGGAGGCGGTAGTTGGGGCTGTAGATGTCCAGCCCGCTCGTCTCCGTGTCGAGTGCGACGGGGCCCCGGCGGTTGGCGCGGGCAAGCCAGGAGCTGAAGCGGGTGAGGTCTTCGCGGGTCTGGGGGACGTGGACGGTGACGGTCTCCCCGGCCACCGCGTGGCGGTAGGTCTGCAAGGTCTCTCCCCGTGGTGGGGGGCAGAGCCCGCCCGACGCGCACGAAGGGCAGGAGCCCACCCGGTCGTTCTGGGCGGGCCCCTGCCCGTGCGGTGCGGTTGTCCGGTCAGCCCATGAGCCGCCGGAACGCTTCGAATGCCTGGGCGGGGACAACTCCGTTGCCCAGGGCCTTGAGTTGGTGCTTGCGGGTCAGCCCGGGTATCCCGGTGACCCAGCCGGCGGGCAGCCCCATAAGCCACTCGCACCACCGGGGTACGAGCCGGATGCCACCGCGCGGCCCGCGCTCCGTGGGCGGAGGGGAGGCACGTCCGGTCAGCTCCTCCCAGCGCCTCACGGCGGGGAGGTATTCGCCCCACCATGCGGAAGGAGAACGACGACCGTCCGGAGATTCGAAGAACCCTGACGGGTCTTCGATTGGCCCGGACCGCCCAAACCGTCTGAGGCGGTCGGAGTGGGAAGAAGAAAACAAGCCTCATCGGCCAGGGTTGCGGCGTGCGGCTGGCTAGATCCCCCGCAGATTCGATCTTCTTCAGCCGTTTCAGGGGTGTTGGGCTCCGCCATTCGAACCGAGATTCGCCGTTGGCGTCCGCAGGAACGGCGACGCAGAACCATCTATCTCGGTGGTGGGGTGCTCCGACTTCGGAAGCTCGAAGGCTGATCCATTTAGCGTCATACCCGCTCTCGGCCAGCCCCGCGAGGACTTCCGCGAGCCCGCGCGTCCGGATCGCGGCAACGTTTTCCAGGAAGACGACTTCGGGTCGAAGGACGCGAACGGCGTCAAGGACGTTGAACCAGATTGCTGACCTTGAATCGCTCAGCCCCCCTCTTCGTCCGGCGTTGCTGATCCCCTGGCACGGGAAGCCCGCCGTGATGATGTTGATTTTTCCGATGAGTGCGGCCCAGTCGATGGCCTGAACGTCCCCCAGGTTGGGGGCGTCCGGGTACCGGGCCGCCAGGATCTGGGAGGCGTGCGGATCGTTCTCCGCGACGTAGCGCACGCGCTCCCCGGTCAGTGCCTCCACGGCGAGCCCCAGCCCCCCGTACCCGGCACACAGCTCCAAAATGGGCATGACGAGCCCACCCCCCTTACGCGTGGGCCTACTTGGCGAAGATGCCGGGACCGGCCGGCGCCGCGTCGTCCACCGCCTGGCGGACGCCTACGAGCGCGATGCCCTTGTTGGTCTTCTTGCGGACAACCCCGCGCTCCTCCATGGCTCCGAAGAACGCGCGCCGGGTCCAGATCTCTTTGGCGGGCAGGTTCTCCGCCGTGCACCAGTCGAGATAGGAGTTGAAGGCGTCCCCGCCCGGCATCTGGGCCGCGTCGTCGCGCTCAAGGACCCCGGGAAAGAAGCCGCTCAGCGCGTCGGAGGTCTCCCGGTACTCCCGCGTGGCGTCCGCGATGACCGGCGGGTCCTGAAGCCCGCCCGCGTACCACTCCATGGCGCCCCGGACCGCCCAGGCCGCGATGCCCTCCGCCTCCGCCGTGAGCTTCTGGTCAAGGTAGGGGTCGCGCTCCTCCGGGGCGAACCACCGCGTGAACGGCAGCATCTTCACGCGGCGCCAGAGACCTTCGTCCTGGCCCCGGAAGCGGGGCTTGTGGTTCGTGGACAGGACGATAAGGAAGCTGGGCTTGAATTCGAAAAACTCTTGCCTCATGAACCGGGCGGACATCATGTCCTTGCCGGACGCCCTCTTGAGGATGGCTTCCGACATCGGCTTTCCGCTCTCACCCTCACTCGCCATCACGAGCCGGGAGCCCCGGAGCGCCGCAATATCGTTCGGGATTCCGCCGCTGGGCCGCTCCTCGAAGGTGGCGAAAGCCGTGGTCTTCGTAACGGACCGAAACACGTTGGTCAGCGTGTCCGTGGCCACGCTCTTCCCGTTGGCGCCCTTCCCCCACAAGATCACGAAGCACTGTTCGGCCACGCTGCCCGTGATCCCGTACCCCACGAGCCGCCGGAAGTAGTCGGCCAACTCAGGGTGGTTCGGGAAGACTTCGAGCAGGAAGGAGAGCCACCGGGGGCACTCGGCTTCGGGCCGGTAGTCGATGTCCAGCGCGTACGTAAGTAGGTCGTTCTTGTCGTGGTCGCGCAGCTCCCCGGACCGAAGGTCCACCGTGCCGTTGGCGAAGGTGAGTAGGTCCGGGTGGGCGTCGAACGCGGACGCGTCCACGTGGACGGACGGGACCGCCCGCAGCTCCCGTATCAGGGAGTCGATATTCCGCGTCAGGGTGAAGCCCTGGGCGGTCTTCTGAAGCCGGGCCCCGGGGTCGTCCTTGGCCTCCCCGCCCTTCTCCGCGTGCTCCGCGCTCAGCTCAGCGGCTGCCACGGTCAGGGCGGCGCCCATGTAGTGGATGGCCTGACGGACACGGGTGTCACTGCGCTCCCACACCTTCCCGGTCCACATGTAGAAGCCCAGCCCCGGCGCGTGCTTGATCGTGCCCCGGGTGAAGGCAACGAGCGCGTGAGCGTTGAGCACGTCGGACGAGCCGTAACGCTCCGCGAACTCCGTCATGAGCCGGACCGCGCGGGCGGCTTCGTCGGCGTCCGGGACGAGTGCCCCGGTGGTCCCGTCCACGAGCGCGGAGCCGGCGGGCTGGACGGGCCGGGCCGCCTTGACCGCACGGTGGAGAGCGGAGGGGAAGACCGCCGGATCATCCTCGCGCCACCGGGTCAGATCGTGACCGGCGGTGGGGATGTCCAGCACGAAGACGGACACCCCGTGGGCGGCAAGGCCCTCCGCCAGGCGCTGGGTGAACCCGGCCCCCGCGTCGTCGTGGTCTCCGGCAACGATGACCTGGGAGCCCTTGAGCCCTTCGGCCAACTCCCGGATCAACTCCGGGCTCCCGGCCAGGCTCGCGCCCCGCACGGCCACGGAGTCGTACCCCACGGACGTGGCGGTGAGCGCGTCCCCGGGCCCCTCCGTGAGGATGGTGACCCCGTACCCGCCTCCGCCGCGAAAGACGCCGTAAGCGGTCCAGCGCATCCCTTCGGGGTTCATCAGGCTCAGCCACCGCCCCGGGCACTGCCCGGTCAGGTCCCGGCCCTGAAGCCCCCGGATCACCCCGGAGAAGTCCCTCAGCGGCACCGTCAGGCGCGGGTACGCCAGGAACGAGCGGGACCGGTAGGGGAAGTCCTCGATGGTGTCCCCGTCGTCCACGCCAAGTAGGTGGTCGGCGGCTCCGTCCATGTCGAGACCGAAGCGGCTTGCCGCGTACTGGGCGGCGCGTCCGGCGGCTTCGTCGTCCAGCCTCCGCAACAGGGTGGCGGACTCCTCGACGTAGCGGGCCAGTGCTGCGGTCTCCGCCACGCCCACGAGCTGGGGGCGCACGGACGAGACGGTCAGGCCCTCCCCGCCGGAGTTGAACAGGTCCGGGAAGCGGAGCCCCACGGCCCCGATCACGTCTTCGGTCCGGCAGCCGGCCCGGCAGGTGACGCGGACCTTGTGGTCATCCCCGCGCCAGATCCGAAGGGACGGACGGGAATCGCCGTGCGCGGGGCACAGGGCGAGATAGCCCCCGTCCGCCTCTTCGGTGACCTGGGAGAACCGGGCGAGTAGGTGAGTGAACAACATGTGTGCGTACCTCCTTCACCCGGTCTCTGGGGCGCGGATTGCCCGCGCTACAGGGCCGTGCGGAGGTCCGCCACGAGCTGGGCGAAGCGGGCCACATCCGTGGTCAGGTACCACCGGGTGGAGTCGATGCCGCGCACCGCCGGGGCGAAGGCGTACCGCTCCCGCATCTGGGCCGTGGTCAGCCCCATGGCGACGCGGACCCGCGTCCACGTCCTCACCCCGAAGTGCACGCGTCCCAGGCGTACGTTGGCCCGCCGGAGCTTGTGCACCACCACGCCGTAGGGGTAGCCCGCATGGAACGCCTCAACGTGCGCCTGCCGGAGCCATGTCGGGACCGCCGGGGACTTCACGTCCTTGCACTCAGGACGAACGGCGGACAGTGCACGTCGCCCACGTCCCTGGCGCCTTCCTGGGCGGCCCGCCTCACGTTGAGGGCAGAGAAGATGTCCTTGAGCCTGCCCGTGTCGTCCACGAGCCCCAGGGCTTCGTTGAGGTGATCCCGTACGGCGGACTCCCAGGCGGTCCCCCGCGCCTTCGACGGGTTAGCCAAGGTCGGCCCCCTGACGGATCACGGCTCCGCGCGCCATCGCGTGGGCCACGGCGTCCAGGTAGCGGGTCCAGTCGGGGCGTTGCCGCCAGTCGTCCCGCAAGTGGATTTCGTCTCCGGCGCACGCTTCGCGGATGTCCCCCAGCGGTGGCGCGTCCCCGGCGCTGATTTCGTAGATCATGCTCCCCCTTCAACCGACTCGCGTGAGTCGCTTGGATATGCCGAAGGGCCGGAGCGGCAACCCCAGCGGGTTCCGTCCGGCCCTTCCGTGCGGTCTACTCGTCGCGCTCGCCCGTCACGTTGGACAGGCACAGCCGCGCGTGTTCGTTCGAGATCCATTCCTTCCGGAGACGCTTACGCGGCACGAAGCCGGATTCGGTCCCGGTGGGCTGGACGAGCAGCATGGGGCGAAGGATGCCGTCCACCTTGCGGACGGTGACCTTCTCAACGATGGCGTCCGCCAGGCGGACCCGGTTGCCCTGGCGGGCCCCGTAGGTGATCAGGTCTCCCCGGTACAGTTCGTTGCCCGCGTAGTCGGAGACCGTCCCGCGCCTACCCATAGACGAACTCCTCTTCGTCCACGCCGAAGCGTCGGCGCCGCTCACTGATGACGTGCGGGATCTCGCCCGGCTTCCACTCCCAGAGGGGAGCCTTGACCGCCGGGTCCGGCAGGGACCGAAGGAGCGTGGCGAACTCCCCGGTCCCCGCCTTCGCGGTCAGGAACGAGCCGGGGAGGTACCCGCTCAACGCTCCTCTGCAATCGCGTCGTTGTAGGAGCCCAGCACCTCAATCACCGGCTTGCGGAAGTCCACCTTGATCCCGGCGTTGTTGGTGTAGCTGACGTGTTCCAGGGTCAGCCGGCACAGGGCCTCACCCTCGACGCGGTCAAGGTCGTCCTTGACTTCGTGGATGACCTCCGCCAGGGTCCACGCCGACGCGATGAGCTTCCCCTTGCCCAGCTCGTAGTCATGGGCCAGACGGAAGCTGACGTTGATGGACGGGGCCGGGCCGATGCCCTGGCGGGCCGCTTCCTTGCGCTCACTCATGAGCTTCGGGCAGCCGCACGGCTCCCCTTGCGCTCCGGCGGGGACAGGAAGGCCACACCGTCGCACTCGTGGACCGGACCGGTCCGGCCCCAGAGGATGAGCTTGTCCTCAATGGCCTTGCTGCCCGCAAGGACGATCTCCACGGACGGGGTGTCCGTGAGGATCTGGAGGTTCATCTCCTTCGTGGGGTCGTACTCCTCGACGGCGCCGCCCAGGAGCTGGGCCACCGCGTCGGCAACGGTCGGGTCGCCGGTCAGCACGCGCCAGTTGGCGAGAGAGACCGGCTTCTTCTTGACGACCATGCCGGACCGGAACTGAAACACGTAGTCGTTGCTGAACTCGTGCTCCGGCTTCGGCTTCGGCTTCGCGTCCGGGTCGGTGGCGAAAATCTGAAGCGCCATGCGCTATCCCCCTGGGGTGTCGGTTGATCAGGGGGAAGGGCGGGGCTCTCAGCCGGCCGCGCCTTCCCCCTTCACCCGGGGTCTAGGGAGCCCATTGCCCACAGGCTGGGGATAACGCGAACGCCCCCGGCAACCGAAGTCACCGGGGGCGGGTACTACTTGGCGCGGCGCTGGGTGCCGGTCACGAGCTGGGCCGCAGCCTGAGCGATGGCACGGCCTATGACGGTCTTGGACGTTTCGCGGTCCCAGGTGAAGATCTCCCGGAGCCGCAGGAAGGTGGCGAACACGTCGGCGGAGTCGATGCGGACGGGCTTGAACGCCCACGTCTCGTCCGTGATGTGGAGCACGCACGCGCCATCGAACTCCGGCATGGGCTCACTCACGCCCTGGGCGTCGATGATGCGGTCAGCGTGCGCGTACGCGGACATCTGAAGCGCCACGTCCGGGTAGGTCGCCTTCGATGTCTTCCAGTCCGCGATCACGGTGTGACGCTCCCCGGAGCGGTCCGGGGTCGGCTTGCCCTCTTCGTCCAGCCACACGTTGAGGATGGCGTCGAACGAGCCGGCATAGCTGTGCTGATCACTCCACGCCACGTCTTCGGCGCGGACCAACTCCGGGTTTACGGCGGTCAGGAACTCCGCGAAGTTGTCGCGGTACGGGATGAGGTCCGGGTGCACGCGGCCCAGGGCCTCACCCCGGATCATGCGCTCAAACAGGTCGTGGGCGTCCGACCCCACGTCGGCCCGGCGCTTCGTGTACCGCCTGGCGGCGCCCTTGAGGTAGTCAACGGCGCCCTGGCGGTCGCGCTCCGCCATCTGCTGGACGAACGGCAGGGAGTCAACCGCCAGCTCCGCCACCATCTTGGCGTTCCAGAACGCAAGGAACGGCTTGGGCAACATGCTGATGATGGACGTGACGCCGGGGACCTTGAGGTCCGGCTTTTCGGGGTCGAAGTAGAAGCGGCTCCCGCTTCGGCTGATGGTGCGGATCTGGCCCATGGGCCGGGCCCCTTCGGGCTCGTGGTGGGTGGTACACCACGGGTCTGGGGAGCGCATTGCCCAGGCGGTGACGGAGTGACGCGGTGGCGCGGCCTCCGGGATGCCTACTAGATATGAGTGGTTGGTCTTCTGTCCGGAACAGAACTTCTCGTCATTCCGGCACTTCGTCACCGCCCCGCGCCGAACATGCCGAAGCCCCGCCGGTCCGCTGGGGACTGACGGGGCTTCGGGTCGGGACGGAGACCGGTGGATCAGATCATGTTGGCCAGGGCCTCAGCGCGCTTGGCCAGTTCGTTCAGGCGGTTGCGGACCTTGCGCTTCTGGTGACCGGTGAGCTTGCCCGCGTTCTTCTCCGCCTTGTCCAGCTCCCCGCGATGGTGGTGAGGTAGTTCTCAAGGCGGACTTCGGGGGTCAGGCGGGAGTCATCGGCGCCGCTTCCCTGTGCGGCACGAAGGGCGGCCCGGCGCTCCCGCTCCACCTCTGTGCGGCCCTTGCGCGGGAGGTCGATGCCCTTGGACGCGTACAGGGCGTAGACCGCCTCCGCGATGCTTGCGGGGCTCTCGTCCGTCTCCTTCTCCTTCGCCTTCAGGTACGCGGCAGCGGCCTCCGGGTAGTACGTCTCCGCCTCCTTGAGACCGGCCTCCTTGTCCGCGTCCAGGGCGCGAAGGTAGCCCACGAGCGTGTCACTGTTCTTGTTGCGGACGGCACGCTTGAGCGACTTGAGGATGTCCGCCTTGTCCACGTCATCGTCACTGATCTGTTCAGCCACCTCTACGTAGACGAGACCGGCATGGTTCCGCGTGTACTTCTGGATGGCGGGCAGATCCGGGATGCCGAACTTGTTGAGGGTCTTCTTGCGCATGGTCAACTGGATTACGGAGACCTTCTCCGCGATCTTCTGAGCTTCGACGCCCAGGTTGACGGCGGACGAGACATGGGCGGACGCCTCCGTGATCAGCGCGGCCACGTCCGCCGGGATGACGAGCGGTTCCCCGTCGCCTTCGTCGTCTTCGTCGTCGTCTTCGTCGTCCCCGTCTTCGGCGTCCCGGGTGGCCACCTCCGCACCCTTGTCCCCCTCCGCCTCCGTGTCGCCCTGGGGCTCGTCCCCGGCGGGCTCGTCGTCGGCGGGAAGCTGCGGTTGGAGCGCCACCTTGAGGGCGTCGCGCAGCTCGTTGCGGAGGGCGACCGACCCCTTGCCCTTGATCTCCTTGAGAAGCCCCTCCGTCTCCTCAACGATCTCGGCAATGCCGCTCTCGTCCCCGCCGTTGGCGACCATGACGCGGATGCGCTCCAGGTTCGCGTTGACGGTGTCCTTGATCGCGTCGTTGGCGGTCATCTCGTACTTCTCCCCGGTGTCGCGGTTCTCAATGGTGATCTGTAGTTCCGACTCGCGCCGGCGGGCGGTCTCGAACATGTCCAGCGCCGCCCGGCGCGCTCCCTCTTCGTCGGAATGCGGGTGAGCGGCTTTGATGCCGTTCCCGACCCAGACGAACGACAGGCGCCACGGTAGGCGCTGCCCCTTCTTCGGCATGGCTGCCCTTCTGGGAAACGATCACGTCCCGCGATTCCCCCCGGGCCGTGTTTTCTGGAAAACCGTAGCACCAACTTGGCGGGCCCATAACCACTTTCAAGCGACTCACGCGAGACAGTTGGATGCGACGAAGCCCGCGCGACCCCCCGGTTGGATACGACGAAAGCCCCCCACCCGTGAGGGTGAGGGGCCATCGGTCACCGGTAGCTGACGAGCCGGTCAGCGGCGCAGCGCAGATCCGCCAGGGTTCCGGTGTTGGTGAGCGTCACGTCCGCCGGGTGGGCGTCAAGCTCCGTCTCACTCTCGTGGGACGCGTTGGCGCCCAGGTGCGGGGCGGAGGGGCGGTTCACCCGAACGAGTGTGAAGCCCCGGTTCTTCAGGGCCTGGGCCTCGTTGACGTGCCGCACGTCGGTCACGACCACCGGCAGGTTCCAGGAGTCGGCCACGGCCACGCGGTCCATGGCGAGCCCCACCCAGTAACCCGCGTCCTCCTTGCGCACCGCCGACCCCATGCGCTGAAGCGTGCGCCGGATCTCCGGGCTTCGGCGCTTGGCCCCGTCCCAGCCGAAGCGGTTGACCACGTCGGACAGGCGGACCGGTACGGGGCCGTACCCGGCGGGCTCGTAGGTGACCACCGGGTCAACCCGGAGGGCCATCTCCTTGAGCGGGTCCGCGAAGGCCACCCGCGTGAACGCCCACCGGCGTACGAGCCGGCGCCCGATCTCGTCCTTGCCCGCCCCGGCCCGGCCCATGAGTGCGATGTGTCGGTACGTCATCCCAGTCCCCTTCGGTGATGTGCTCTCACCGGGGGTCTGGGGTGCCGATTGCCTACGGCCGGTACTGGCCGGTGTACGCGGCCAGGGTCTTGCGGTCCTCAACGCGCTGGACCGCCTCACCGGTGCCCAGGACCGCCGCGACCACGCCCAGGATGAGAGCGGACGGGATGGACGGGACGAAGTGGGCCACGAGCGCCAGGAGCGCCACAGCCACGGTGTAGATCCGGGCAACGTGCTTCTGTGCGAACTCCACGATCATGCGGGTACCCCTGTAGTTGCTGTGAGTGATGATGAGCGCCGCGCCGTGGGCCAGCTCGTCCACGGCCGGGCTCGTGCGCCGCCTCACGCGGCACGCTGGGTGACGGTCAGACCGCCGGGACCTTGAGCGCGTCCCACTGGCGCTTGCCGGGCCAGCCGTCGCAGTACGCGGCAGCGTCGCCCAACTTGCGCTGCCACTTGCGGAAGGACTCCCGGTCCGCGTCCGTCCACTGGGGGCCGGGGCCGGAGGAGTAGGCGGAGCACCCCTCTGCCACGAGCCGGCGGCCCATGGCCGTGACGAGCGGGCCGTTGGGCTTGCCCTTGAAGTACGCCTCACCGGGGAACGGCGCGTACTTCGGCGCGCTCGCCTTCGTCTTGAGCTTCTGGCCGGGCCGGATCACATAGGGCGCCTTGATCCCGTTGAGCTGGGCCAGGGTCTCCCACTTGATCCCCAGGGCCTTGCCGATGCCGGACAGGGTGTCCCCGTCGCGGACGGTGTACGTCCCGGTGGACGGGGCCGGGTCGGAGCCGCCCACGATGGCCTTCGCGCGCTTCACTATCTCCGGGAGCTGGGCGACCACGCGGGAGCCGGGACACGACGTGTGCCCGCCCCAGGCGCTTCCGCCCATGCCGTGGTACCCCAGGCCCCTGCCGTTCGGGTCGGTGGTGAGCTGAAGCGGAACACCGTGGGTCTTGTGGGCCCAGGCGAGCACTTCGGCGCACCGGGAGAGCTGGGCGTCCGTGAGCGCGTCCCCGCCCCGTCCCTCGTTCTCGATGCTCAGCCACGTCCGGTTGCCGCCCGCCTGAGCCCAGGCCCGGTTGGCAGTGTCCACCCACTGGCAGAGCTGACCGGCCCGGCTCGTGCCGAAGTGGCTGGACGCCTGGGCCGCCGGGTTGCGGAACCACGAATCGGTACCGGCGTAAGAGCCGTCCATGATGTGGATGACCACACCCCTGACGGAGTCCTGTCCGCCGGCTGTGTAGTTGGTCGGGATGGGCTTCCACGTCGCCCCGGAAAATCGCGCCATGCGCGTGCCCCCTCGTTCGTGCCGGGCCCCCGCCCGAAGTCCGGACGGGGGCGCGTTGCACTGGGGGTCTGGTGGGTCGATTGCCTACGCGATGGCGGCCCAGAACCTGTTGGAGCCGTTCTCCACGGCGCTCAGGGTGATGGACGCGGGGGCGGACGTGGCAGCCGTGCCCGCGATGGACCCGTACCGCTTGATGTTGTTCAGCCCGAAGACGTTGGGCGGAGAGCCGAAGGCGGAATCGGCGCACAGCATCATGGGCCCGTCACCGGCCGTGGCGTTGTACCGGAAGGACCACGCCACGTAGTAGACCCCGGCGGGCAGGGACGCACTGGCGGTGAGCGGGGCGGACACGGTGGCTCCGCCCGCGTTGTGCACCCCGGCAATGACGGTCTCGCCGGTCAGCGCTGCCGTGGTGCCCACGCGGGTGCCCGACGCGTTGTAGATGGCGCCCCAGGAGCCGGCGACCATGCCGCCCGCGTACCCGCCGAAGTGCCAGACGATTTTGGTAATGGTCTGGGTGCTCTTCAGGTTGACCGCCGTGACGCGGAGCGTGGCGTTGCCCGGGTAGATGGGCGTGCTCATCCCAACCGCCGGGTCGAAGGCCCACGCCTTGAGCCCCAGGTCACTGGGCTCCCACATGTGGTCCGTGGGCACCTCCAACGGGAGCTGGGCCAGGGGCAGGCGGGACGAGCCGTCCAGGGAGGCCACACCGTTGGCCGTGCCCCGGGCGGTGGTCGCCAGGGCCGACACGTCGGCGGCAACCAGGGTGACGGTCGGGCCGCTCTTGCCGTTGACGGTGGTGACCGCTCCGGCCGGTATGGAGAGCTGGGCGGCGGGGACCTTGCCGGAGTCGTCCAGCGTGGCCACGCCTCCGGCCACTCCCCGGGAGCTGGACGCCACGGCCCCACGTCGGCGGGGGTCAGGGTGATGGCCGGAGAGCCCGCTCCCTTGCCGTTGACCGTGATGGTGATGTCCGGCCCCAGGGAGCCGTTGACGCTGTTGACGGAGCCCGCTCCGGGGTCGCCCTTGTCGCCCTTCGGGCCGGGGACGGTGCTGGGAGCTCCGGCGTCACCCTTGTCGCCCTTGTCGCCCTTCGGGCCGGGGACGGTGCTCGCCGCTCCGGTGTCGCCCTTGACGCCGGGGACGCCCTGGGGGCCCGGGTCGCCCTTCGGTCCCTTCAGGTTGCCCACGGGGTTGCCCCAGCCGGACGCGCTCCGCTGCCAGATGTCGCCGGAGTCGGAGCGAAGGAGGAGGTCTCCGGGCTTCGCGTCGGTGCTGGGCGTGGTCGTGTTGTTCACGAACCACTGAGACCCGTGGATGTCCGCTCCGGCCTTCGCCCAGGCGCCGCCGCTCTTGCGCCACATGGTCACGGTCGTGTGCGTGAGGCCCAGAAGGGTCCGGGTGTCGTACTGGGTGTACCAGTCGTTATCGAGACCCAGGGATGCCGCCGGGGCGCCGCTCCCCGTGTAGATCTGGGAGCCGGGCACAGGCACGTAGTTCGGGGTGGTCGGGTCAGCCGGCGCCACGTCGGCAAGGTCCACGTCCGGGACGTTCTTGGGCAGCAACAGGGCGAAGGTCCGGCGCCCACCACCCCGGCAAGGTTCTCCTTGACGGTCCACGCCCAGCCGCTGGGGTTCATGTCCGGCGCGTCCGTCGCGGGCAGGCTGACGGAGAAGCCGCCGTTCTCGTCCAGCGCGGCCACGACCGGCCCGGCAATGAACAGGTCGGAGGCGGGGAAGGTCAGGAGCCCCGGCGGGGTGAAGGTGACGGTCCCGCTGAGCGAGCGTCCATCGGGGCCCCGGTAGCGACCGTGAACCCGCACGGTCGGGATGCTGGACGGCAGCGGGCTCGTGTCGGTCGGTGTGGTCATGCGTCCCCCTACGAAAAAGGGGCATCCAACCGACTCACGTGAGTCGGTTGGACACCCTGTGGTGCGGTCTTACGGACGGGCCAGGAGTTCCGCTACCTGGGCCCGGAGTTCGGCGTTCTCACGCCTCAGCTCCCGGACCTCTTCGCGGAGCCCAACAAGCTCCTCCGCCTGGCGCTCCGCCTTCCTGGCCCAGGCTTCCGCCTCTTCCCGCCAGGCTTGGCGCATCCCGGTTTGCCACCGGTGGAGCACCATGCCGACGAAGACCAGAAGGGGAGCGACGATCTCAGCGGCCCCGTACAGGCGGGCCAGATCCATGAGTCCCCCTAGACGCTGAAGTACGGCTCAGTGATGTCCGGGTCTCGGCCCCACCCGCCACCGGTCCCGCGCATCCACGCCCAGCCCTTTCGCTGGCTTCGGGAATGCGGCTCTCCGGGAGCCCAACGCAGTACTGCATGGCGGAAATGCTGTAAGAGCCTTCGTCGGAGTTCGGCACGGTGACGAAGTCCGGTGCCCAGGGACTGGCGTCCCGGTAGGTCGGCACCCACCACCATTTGCCGTTGTCGTCTTGCTTGTAGCCGTAGTTGAGGATGTTGCCGCTGATGGCTGAGCCCTCTGTTGCGGCAATGGCGTAGATGGTCTGGCCCTTCGGGTTCTCCGGGCCCTTCTTGTACCGGTGCTGTAGCTCGATGGTGTAGACGGTCGTGTCGTCCTGGTAGTCCCAGCCGTACGGGATTCCGTGGACCCAGCGCATGACCACTACGCCGATGGTGCGGTTGGTCGTGCCGGTCAGGTTGAGGACGCTGGACGCGCTGACGATCTGACGTTCCGCCTTGCCGGTGTGCCGGAACGCGGCAAGCCGGACCTCCGCCTCACGCTTGTTGGTATAGAGGAAGTCCGTGATGAACTTGCACTCCACCCGGTCGAAGGTGAGCCCCGTGGCGTTGGCCACGCTGACAGATGACCAGATGTTGCCGCCGACCGGCGGGCGGCCCTGGGCGGCCCACTCCACGGGCGGGTACCGGTCGAAGCTGTTGACCGGCACCGGGGCCCGCTCGATGGCGGTGAGCCGGCGCTTGACCTCCGCCAGCTCGTTCACCAGGGAGGGCGGTACTCCGTTAGCTTGGGTTGGCATTGCTCCACAACTCCTTACTGGCAAGGGCCAGGCGGATGGACTCCGTACCGTTCGCGTCCACGGCCGTGGCGCATTCGGTCACAACGAATTCGTCCAGGAAGGCGACGTAACCCGCGTCCGCGTCCACGGCCACGTAGTCGCCTGGGGCGAAGTCCAGCGGCCCGAACTCACCGGGATAGAGGGTCAGTTCAGGGATGGCAGTCGGGACCGATCCGGCGTTGACGGTGGCCTGGGCCTTGCCGATGAGCGTCTGTGTCTCTTTCACGTCGGCCCAGGTGCCGACCATGACGCGCTCAGGCATCCGCGCGGCCAACTCCGCGTTCTCGAAGATGCCAACGAGCTTTTCGCCGTTGCCCTTGTCGGCCCCGGTGGCGTAGGCCACGGTGCACAGGGCTGTTGAGTCGTAACTGACCCGGGTGACATCGCAGTTCGCGCGGTGGGTCAGTGTCCGGGTCGCGGAGCCCGTGCGGCTCGTCATCACGAACCGGTGGCCCACCTTGACGTTGGGGGTGGCCCAGTACGGCACGTAGCGGAAGTTAAAGCCGCCGACGTTGTCGGCAAGCTCCTCGATGGCCTCCCCGGCGTTCTTCAGCTCGTAGCGGGTCCACACCGTGGTTCGCTTCGCGCCGGTCGCCTTGATCGTGTCCGTGGCCGTGCCGATGCCGTTGTCCGCGTTGAAGTACGCGAACCACGCCTTGAGAATGTCCGCCTGTTCGACGGTGCGGGAGGTCCAGCCGTTGACGAAGACGCGGCCCTTGTAGTGCGAGTGGAAGCCGGAGGCCCCCAGGAGAGCGTGCCCGCCGCGATGTCTGCGGAGGCGGTCCACACGATCCCGCCCCACACCGGGGCCCCGTCCCGCAGGATGACGAGCCCGCTGATACCCGGGCTCAGCACCTCCGGGTTGGCCTCCGGCGCGAAGAGCGGGACACCCACCGTCGCGGTACCGGCCGCGTTGAGGGTGTGGGCGAAAGAGATCCCGGTTACCGGCAGGCGGGTGACCACGGCGCCGGTCTTCACGTTCGTCTGTACGACGGTGTACCTGGGCGCCGCCATCACACCCACCGGTTTCGCCAGGAGAAGACCGCCGTGGTGGCCCGGGTGGTCGCGCCGCTCGTCAGGCTGAGGCGGTGTTCCCCGAAGCCGTATTCGGGCCAGACGGACCCCGGGGTGATGCGGTCGTTGAACAGGGTGCCGGTGTCGGTGGCGGTCAGCCGCTGGGCCGGTGAGTTGATGGTGAGCCCGCCGGCCAACGGGTTCATGCCGAAGAACTGGCCGGTGATCTCGTCGGTTAGGACACAGTCCTTGGCGTTGTCCAGGGTGATGACCGGGAAGGCGGGCACGGAGCCCGGGGAGGTGAAGCGGAGCTTGGGCGTGGACCCCTGCCAAGGGCTGGACAGGGTCAGCGTCGTGAGCGCGTCCGCGTAGATGTGCGGGTCCGTGGCGAAGAGTTCGACCACCACGTTGCACACGCGGTGCGCGAAGTTCAGGTCAACGGGCCCGGAGCGCTTGCGCGGGCGGGCGTTGACGAAGGCGGTGGCCCCGGCGGCAAGCCCGGGGAAGCGGAAGCGGAGAGGGCTCTCCGGCCCGCCGACCGCGAACGCGGCGAAGACCCGGCCCAGCTCCTGGGCGAACTCTTCGTCAGTGGCCCCGTAGACCTCAAGGGTCAGGGTCACGGTCCGGCCGTTCATGTAGTCGTCACCGGGGTAGAGCCCGTGTTGCTGCACAAGCGTGAGGTCCGAAGACCGCACGTCCGGCAGCGACACGAGCCCGTCAACCGCGACGATGGACACGGCGGAGTCAGGCTCCCCCATGACGAGTCCCGCGTATTCGGCGGTCCAGTCGTTCAGCTCCGCCATGTCCATTCCCCCCTTCAACCGACTCACGTGAGTCGGTTGGTCATGCAGTGCGAAGGGCCCAGGCGACTTCGCGCCCGATGGCCCAGGGGTCCGCCTGAGAGCGGACGTTGACGACGACTCCGCCCCCCGGAGCCGCGTGGTTCGGGATCACGTTTGATCCGCTGGGCAGGTGCACCCACTCCGGCCCGCGCTCACCCACGCGGGTCAGGCCCTGGGTCGGTCCACCCATGGCGCGCACGTGGGGGATGGGGTTGTCCGGGATGTCGATGGACAGGGCGCCCCATCCCAACTTGTTGGGGATGGCCCAGTTCAGGAGGTCCACCACGCCGTTGACCGCACCCTTGGCCGCGCCGCTCACTGCGGAGGCCAGGCTTGAGGCGAAGCCGCCCAGGCGGGAGAGCCCGTTCTTGAGCCCGTCAACGACGGAGCCGCCGACCCCCAGCGCCGCGCGGGCCACGCTTCCGGCCGCCGAGGAGATCCGCCCCGGCAGGGAGGTGAAGAACGAGATCACGGAGTTGAGCCCGTCGCGCGCCTTGTCGTAGACGTAGCGGAAGGCGTCGGACGTGGCGCTCTTGATCTTGTCCCAGTGCTTGATCAGCAACCCCGGGCCGGTGAAGTTCAGGAACAGGTTGACGAGCCAGGCGAAGATGCCCTTGACCTTGTCCCACAACCAGTCCCAGGCGGCGCCGGTGGCCGCCTTGATCGTGTCCCAGTGCTTGATGATCAGCCCGACCAGCGTGAAGTTGAGGAACAGGTTGACCAGGAAATCCGCGATTCCCTTGATCTTGTTCCACACCCAGTCCCACGCTGCTGTGGTCCACTTGACGATGTTGTCCCAGTTGGTCCAGATCAGGAGCGCCAGGGCGACCACGGCCGCGATGACGAGCGCTACCGGGCCCATGGCTATCAGCCACGCGGCGGCCATGCGGCCCGCCTGTAGAAGCGCCTGGGCGCCCATGGCGATCCACCCGCCCACGACGATGGCGGCGGAGATCACTGCCTGTCCGGCAGCCTTGAGCCAGCCTCCGACCACCGCCCAGTGGGCCAGTACCTGAGTGGCGGCGCTCGTGGTCGCGGTGGCCGAAGAGGTGACCCACGCTATGCCGTTGGCTATCGCGGACTGGGTGGCCGTGACCCCCCAGGCGATGAGCGCCGGGAGGAGAAGGACCGTGATGACCCCGGCCACGGCCGTGATCGGGACCTTGTTGTCCCCGATGAACCGGCCCACGGCAACGGACGCGTCAATGAGATCGTCCAGCGCCGGGAGGACCGCTCCGCCCAGTACGTCAACGGCGCCCTGTTGGAGCGTGCGCCAGAAAGCCGAGAGCTTCGTTGACGCGTTGTCGTGCATGGTGTCGCCGGCCCGCTTCGCGGCGCCCTCGACTTTGCCCAGACTCTTGGCGGCGGTATCGACGTTGAGGGAGAAAAGCGCGGCCCCCAGGTCTTCGCCCGGTCCGCCGAAGAGGGTCTTGACGACGCTCGCGCGCTCCGCCGAAGCGGGCATCTGGCGAAGGGCGTCAAGCACCTTGTCCATGGCGGACTTCGCGGAGTCGCCTCCGGCCGCCACGTCCTTGACGATCTGGGAGCCGTTCAGCCCAATCGAGTTGAACGTTTCTTCAACCGCCTTGCCGCCCTGACCGGCAACAAGGCTGAACTCCTTGATCGCGTCCGCGACTTGATCCGCGTCCCTGGCGCCGCCCTTGAGGCCCTGGGAGATCAGTCCCATGGCCGTGGCCCCGTCCAGGCCCATCGTGCGGAAGTTGGTCGAATACTCGTTGAACGTATCCGCCAAATCCTCAGCTTTGTTGGCGCCGTTCTGGGCGCCCCGGGTCATGATGTCGAACGCTTCTTCCGCGTTCTTCGCAAGCCCGGTCTTGAGCATCTGGGACACCGCGTGGGACGTGGGCCCCACTTCGTCGCCCAGGACGTTGGCCACGTCCATGGCCCGCTTGCCGACGTTGGCCAGCTCGTCCGCCGTGGCGTCCGCCGGGACAAGTCCCTCTTGCCACAGCGCCTTGAGCGACGCGTTGGCATCCTCGACGGACTCGCCCCAGCCGGACGAGTAGATCTCTCCGGCCGCCTTGCCCAGGCGCTGGGCCTCCGCCGGGGACGCGCCGAGCTGGGCCGCCAGGAGATCGTTGCCCTTCTCCTGGGCCATGGCCTCATTGAGACCGGCCAGGAGCCCGCCCGCGATGGCGGCGCCGGCGAGCGTGGCGGCTCCCCCGAAGCGCTCCCCGAAGGAGCCGACTTCGTCACCGGCGTCCGCGATGCCGTCCGCCACGGCGTCGCCCAGGCCCCCCGCCTGTTCGGTCGCCTGCCGTAGCGCTTCCTCCACCTGATCCGCGAAGGACGTTACGTCCGTGGCGGACCGCTCAAGGGAGGCGGCAAGATCCGACTCATCCCCGAGCAGGGTGATAGTGATGGGCTTCGCCACCGGTCCCCCCGTGCTATGTCATGACCGGCGTCCGCCGTTCCCCCGAAGAGCCCTGGGACGTGCGCCCACGGGACGCGCGTCGGCTCTGTTTGTTCTGTGCTTCGATGTCCGCCGACATCTGGTCAACCAGCGCGTTGAAGTCCCGCAGGGGTAGGGACCGCACGTCCGACCACGTGAGCCCACGGAAGTGGGACACGAGCCGGGCGCACGCAACTACGCGCTGGGCCCGGTAGGGTCCGTCTTCGACTTGCCCGGCTTGAACTGGAGACGAAGCTTGCCCGCGTCCTCGATGGAGAAGCCCGGATCGGTACGGCGCTTGAGGACCACGGCCATGGCCCGCAGCATCGGGCCCCGGCGGGCTCCGGGCTTCTTCAGCTCGTCCAGCGGGGCGCCGGTGACCTCTTCGATAATGTCGATCTCGTCAATCGTGAGACTGTCGAGATCCAGCGACAGGAGTTCGCCCAGCTCACCGCCCACGGCCTTCGCCGCCGGGTGCGCCTGGCGGACGGTCTTGACCGGCCTCTTCTGTCCCATGCCTAGTCCCCTCAAGGTGCTGACGGACCACGGCGCCAATCTCGCGCTCGTAGGTCTCGGAAACGGCTTCGCTCTTGCGCGCCATGGCCCGGTACAGGAATCTGTTGGGCCTGATCCCGCGCTTCGGATAGCCGAAGTGGATTGCCGCCGCGTACGGGACGCGAGCGGCTGAGCCCGCCTTCACGGCGGCGCCCTTGACGGAGGCGGTGACCTTGACGGACTTCGCCAACTTCCCCGGCTTGTAGCGCTTGCTGGACTTCGCGTCCCGCTTGCCCTTCGGGGCCGTTGACTCCGCCTCCGGCTTGACCACCTCCGCCGCTGCCTTGTTGGCGGCGCGGACGCTGTTGTTCAGGTCCCGGCTCTTGAGCCGGCGGACGTTCTTCTGAAGCTCACGGAGCCCGGTCACCCGGACCGTGTACGCCGATGTGCGGGCCACCGCCTCACCCCTTGTCTGGGGTGCCGGTTGCCTTGAGCTGGGCCGGGGCGGCGGGCTTCGGCTCTGTGTAGGTGGCCTTGATCGCGGCCTCACCGGTGCCCGGGTCCAGCACGCGGAAGGGAAGGGTGTGGACCGTCACGTCATCCGTGGATGCCTCCGGGGACTCCCGGTGAACTGGATGGCCGGAGCGTCCACGCGGAAGCTCGTGCCGGGGGTCAGGCCCGTGAGGTCCACCCGGAGGGAGACCACCTCACCGGCAACGAATGCCTCGTAGAGCTTCAGGGACTCCCCGGTGAACTCCCCTCAAGCTCACCTTCGTACGTCGGCACGGCGGCGCGGACGGGCTTCTTCTTCAGGGCCGTGCCCCGCAGAAAGCGCCGGTCCGTCTTCATGCCCAGGTCTCCGGTCATGGAGAACTTCGACGCGTCCAGCGCCACGGCGGAGCCGCCCGGGTCAGGGTCAGCGCGGTGCGCGACCAGTCGTAGGGCCGGGCGTCCGCCGGGTAGTCGATGGGCAGGGCCTCAGCCGGCGCGGTGCTGTGCGACACGTCCTGAAAGTCGAAGGACACGTTGAGCGTGACCGCGTTCTCCGTCTCGGCGGTCAGCTCCCACTCAGTGGCGACACAGCCCACGTGCCGGTAGGCCACCTCCGTGCCTTCGACGGTGGGCCGGATCATCTGGGCCGTCCACGACGGAGCGCCGCTCACGGTGGCGGTCTCGAAGGTGTGGACCCGGGTGTTACCCGTGTCGGTGAAGGTGTGCTTGTCGAACGCGGCACTCAGGAGAGCGGCGGCGCCCACGTCCAGGAGGTCAACCTCAAGCTCCCCCTCCCCGCCCATCTGAATGATGTTGCGGCGGTCCGCGCGGGCGGTCTGCATTCCCCGCCTGAACCCCACGGACTCAATGAACTCCTTGGCCACCTTCCACGAATCCGCCTTCCCCTCGTACCCGATGGTGGATTCGGCGGGCGTGCCGTAGGTGGCCTCTTCTCCAATGCCAATGGCAGCGTCAAGCGCCATGCGACTTCCCCCTAAGTCGTGGTGCGTCCGCGCACTCTCACGCGGACGGTCAGGGCGCTGTACGCCCCGTCAGTGGTCTCGGCGGTCTCGACGGATGACGACTCCGGGCGGAGGTCAACGAGCCCCGCCACGGCGGCGCGGTCCACGGCGCGGCAGGCATCGGCCACAAGCTCACGCAGCTCGTAGGCGCCCCGCTCAGCGGCCATCGGGTCGCCGGGGACGATCACCACCGCATGGGCTTCGACGTAGCCGGTAACGGCCGTGGGCTTGCGCGGTCCGGCGCGCATGGCGACGGGCTCAAGCTCCTCGTCCACCGTGGCGCCCAACCAGATCTGGCGGCGCCGGTCGGACTGGCCCCTCTCCGCGAAGGTGCATTGCACCCCGGCGGGCACGAGCCCCCGGAGCGCTTCGAAGAGGGCCACCTTGGCGTTGAAGATCAACGACATGGGGCCCCCTAGAGAAAGATGAACGGAAGCCGAATCCGGTACCTGTTGAGCTGGGCGTTGACCTCCGGCAGGCTCGTGGGCCGCCAGTTGCCGCCCGCCTGGGCAAGCTGGATTGATCCGAATTCGGATTGCAGTTGAAGGGCCCGGTCCGGGACGCGGGACACAAGGTCCAGCACGTATTGCCGGGCGATTTTCCGGACACACCACCGGATCGTTTCCGGGGCGGCATCGACGCCTTCCCACTTCCGACCGCAGTAGCTTTCGACGGTCTCAACGGCGTAGTCGATGGCTTCGCTGAGCGTGGCGTCCGAGAACTGGGCCGTGTCGTCCAGCCCGTCCAGCTCCCGGAGTTCGGCCACGGTGGCGTAGGACAAGGCATCCCCCAGGGCCGGGGGCCAAGCGTCCCGCGTGAGTCGCTTGGCCCCCTCGTTCGTGTGGCGCCTTACGCGCCGGAGCCACCGCCGACCGTGAGCACCTTGACCGCGCGCTCATCCACAAGGAGACCGTCCGCCCGCTGAAGGAAGCGGTAAACGATCTGGTCAGAGAGGAACTTGAGGTCAACGGAGCGCTCCACGCGGAGCGGGCCCGCCAGGCGGACGGTGTACTTCGACAGGTCCCCGAAGGTGACCTTGGCGTCCGGGACACTCACGTCCGTGAGGACCGGGCGACCGTTGAAGGTGTCCGGGGCGCCCACCTGTACGGAGGACTGCCACAGGTACTGACCGTCAGTGCTCTTCAGCTTCCGCATCTGGGCCGCCACCTTGTCGGAGACGACAAAGGCCGCATTGGCGCGGTAGGAGCTGGGCAGCTCGTAGTACAGGTCAATGAGCGCGTCACTGACCGTCGCGTCCTTCGCCGTGGCGGTGAAGGTGGCGGTGGCCGGCGAACCGGCAGTGATGATGCCGCGCGGCTGGTTGGTGCCGGAGCCAGTCAGGAAGTGGTCACCCATGCCCGCGCCGATGGCCGGGCCCGCGTCGCCAACCAGGAAGCCGACAAGGTCAAGTGCCTGATCCGCGACGAGCTCACTGGACACGGTGGACGCGTAGCCGTACTTGAACGCGCCAACGGAGCGCTGAACCGTGGTCGGGTTCGACTCCGGGATGTTCGCGTTCTCGTTGACGATGCTCGCCTGTGCCCGGCCCACGACAACGGTGAAGTCCATGGGCTCACCGGAACTCGTGGTCAGGATGGTGGCGCCGCCCCGCATGACGGTGGAGCGCTCAACGGCCTCCGCCAGGAGACGCCCGTACAGGGTCCGCGCGATGACGGTGTTGCCCGGGTTGGTCTTCGTGTCGATGGCCGCGCGGGACTCCGGCGCGAACGCCACCGTCTGGTTCACGCCAAGGGCGCGAAGCTGGGCAGCAGCCTCCGCCAACTTGTCCTGGGTCTCCTTCTTCGAGCCGGTACCGTTCAGGCCCTGCATGAGGGCGCTGACCGACTCGCCGGACTTCAGGACTTCGATGCCCCGCTTGATCCGGCCGTCATAGTCCGCGATGGAGTCCAGGAGCTTCGTCTCCTTGCCCCGGGACTCCGCGTCCATCTCCTTACCCGCGAACTCCTCCGTCAGGGTGCGGAGTTCGGCGGTGGCCCGCTCGCGCGCCTCAAAGTTCGCGCTCAGGGTCGTTGCGTCCATGTGGTTCCCCCCGTGGTGATGAGCGCGCGGAACAGTGCACGCGCGTCCTTGTGCTCATCCGGCTCGTCCTCTTCGGACTCGTCCGGGTCCTTCTCCTCCGGCCCCCCAGCCGGTCCGTCCGCGTCCTCCGGCGACTCCTCCGGGTCGTCCTCTTCGGACTCCTCCGGGTCTTCGTCGTCCGGCTTCGCGGCGCGGAGTTCGACGCCCAGCACTGCCCCGATGGACCGAAGTGCCGCGTCAGTGGTCGGATACGCCGGGGTGAGGACTGGCCCCAGTTCGGCAACATCCATTTCGGTGATCTCCCGGATCGGGAGACCGGTCTCCGGGTCCGTCCCGGCCCGGCGCTGCCCACCCCTGCCCACGCGGAAGGTGAAGGAAGATCCCTTCACATCCCCGCGCTTGAGGAGTTCGGCAAGGTCCCGGCCCGTGGTCGTGTTCGGTAGGTCGATCTCGTACCAACCGCCGTGGTCGTCCTCACCCACGCGGAGCGTGCCGGAGGAGCGCCGGCCAAGGACCCGGTCCATGTTGTGGTTGAAGGTGGCCACCACGTCGTTGCGCTCAAGGGAGGCCATCCCGGCCCCCGGCGCGATGCGCTCCCGGAAGCCGCCCAGGTCGTGGCTCAGCTCCCCGAACCGGTACGCGTACCCGCGCATCGTGGTCGTGTCGCCGTTGGCCCGGACCTCAGCCGGAGCGCTCAGGCTCCGGGTCTCCTTCGTCATCGTCTTCGTCCCCCTCGTTGGTCTCGTCCGGGGCCGGGTCTTCCGGCTCCGGCTCCGGCTCCGGCGCGGGGGGTTCGTCTTCGTCGGACACGTCGCCCAGGTTCAGCGGCACGCGGTACGCGGCGCCCAGCCCATCGGGCAGGGGCTCAAGGTCTTCGGCGGCCCGGACTTCGTCTATGGAATAGATCCCGTTCTGAAGCCCCAGGCTGTAAAGCTCCATGCGTTCCTTCGGGGCGCCCCGCTGGATTCCGTCCAACGAGAACTTCACGAACTTGTGCCGGTCGGCGGTCTCCGCGAACAGGAGCCGCGTGAAACCGGCCTCGATGCGCTCAAGCCACGGCCGAAGGCTGAACATGCTGAACGCCTGGTTCTGTTCGGCCAGTCCGCTGCCCCAGCTCGTGGAGCCGGACGCGTCCGCTATCAGGTGCGGAGGCACGCCGAAGATCCGGGCAATCTCCGGGATCTGAAAGGCGCGGGTCTGAAGGAACTGGGCTTCGTCCGGGGTCAGGCTGACCTTTGAGAACTTGGCGCCTTCCGTCAGGAGCGCGACTCTATGGGCGTTGTCCGGACCGGAGTTGGCCAGGCGCCACGCCTCCCGGGCGCGGGCAAGACCGTCTTCCGACATGGCGCCGGGGACTTCCACGATGGCAGCCGGCACGGCCCCGTTGCTGAAGAACTTGGCGCCGAAGGTCTGGGCCGCAAGCGTGAGACCGATGGACTCCCGCGCGTAGTTAATCGGGCTGACCCGGTGAACTCCCCGGGAGCATCATCCCGGGATGTGCAGGATCTCCCGCGACGTGAAGTAGCCAACGGCCACCTCGTTGCCGTCCGCGTCGATGTCGAAGGCTTCGAAAACCTTGCGCCGGGAGCCGTCCACCACCACCGCGTGGGTCACGATGCGGGACGGGTCCAGCACGTCCAACCCGACGATGGCCGTGTTGTCCGGCGACCACCGCACGGCCAGGTAGGCGTTGCCCTCAAGGAGGAGGGACAGGACGATCTGAGAGATCAGGTCGATACGGCCCAGCCCGCCCGGCTCCGCCGTGGGGTAGTCCAGCCACGTTGGGGAGGTCACCTCCCGGCGGGCCCCACCCCGGCGCGAATACGCGGCGACGGGGAGCGTGGCTATCGTCTCCGACAGGAGCCGGATGCACGCGAAGACCGCCGACACCTGAAGCGCCGTTGAAGAGTTGACCCGCTGACCGGCGGACGAGACCACCCCCGGGAAGGGGTAAAGGTCCGTGTCCGGTTCCCAGTTGGCCCGCGTCTCAGGAGCGCGGGGCTTGAACAGTGCAGACCAGAAGCCCACGATCTCACCCCCGTGCCCGCGCACAGAGGCGGGCCGTTACCGAGCCCGCGCGCAGAGGCGGGCGTCACAGATCGTCAAAGAATTCGGCTGAGCCGCCGAAGGCGAAGACCTCACCATCGGTCTCCCAGGTGGCGAGGATCGGAGCGTCTACGAAGCCGGGGTTGTCCTCCCGCCACAGCACCGCGCCGTGAACGGCCAAGATCATGGCAATGGCCAAGTCGATCTTCCGGCGGCTCGAAGCGTGCTCCTTCGTGATGCGGGCCCCGTGCCGGTCCTCCCGCAGTACGGCGTTGCCGATGTGGCGGGCAAGCGCCGGGTTGCCGTCGTGGCTGAGGCGCCCGTCCCGTGCCGCGTCGTAGACCGCCTGGGTGGCGGGGATCATCCGCTTTAGGCTGTTGGTCGGGAACGCCTCCACCGGGTGGCCCTCCGCCTCAAGGCGGTCAAGGCTTTCCTCCCAGCGGTACGGGTCGGCCACAAGGACGCGGACCTTGTACGTGTCCAGCGCGGATCGGAGAGCGTCCCGCACGTCCGCCATGGGAACGCGCCAGTGAGCATCGTCCGCCGGGGCCTCCCAGTGCCCCAGCACGAACACGCGCAGATCGTGAACGCGGCAGGCGACCAACGCTGTTGAGTCGCCCTTCCAAGATCCGTCGAAGCCCAGGACCACGGCGTCACCGGGGCTGAGCGCGTCGTCCACGGCCAGGGAGTCCCACAGGCCATGAGGCAGCCACGAGCTTCCGCCCCGGACGAACTGACTGAGTCGGTAGATCCGGAAGGACGCTTCGGTACTGCGCTGACAGGCGGCTTCGAAGTCCGCCGGGTTGAGGATGCTGAAGGAGGGGTTGCACCGCTCCCAGACCTCCGGGTCCGTGTGGTCCACGGTGTCCCCGATGCGCGGGCCCCAGCTCCGATAGAAGAGCGTGGGGTCCTCAAGCTCCCCGCTGTTGACGCGCTCGCCCTGGGTGCAGAGCTGGGCGAACGGGCCGTCAGGGTCGGGGCCGGCGGTGCTGATGATCCAGAACATCGGCTCCCGCCGCGCGGCGGACCCCAGGGTCAGCGCGTCGAACAGGTCCGCCGACTTGGCGAAGGCGTATTCATCGAGACTGACGGAGCTGGGGTTCAGGCCCTGTTGGCGGCCCGCGTCGGCGGACACCACGCGGTAGGTGGAGTCCTGATAGCGGATGATGTCCCGCTGGACCTCACACACCGATGAGAGCTTCGGGGAGGCCAGGACCATGGACTTGGCCGCGTCGAAGACCATGCGGGCCTGGGCCCGGTCGTTGGCCGCAGCGATGATCTGGCGCTGGGTGTCGGCCCGGTCCGCCACAAGGTGGTACAGCATGATCCCGGCGGCAAGGGTTGACTTGCCGTTCTTCCGGGCCACGCAGACCACGGCGGTCCGGTGCTTGCGGCGCCACCGGCCGAAGGCGTCCCGCTCAAGGCGGTAGGCGTCAACGAGTAGTTCGCGCTGCCACGGGAGAAGCGTGAACGGCTGACCGGCGAACGAGCCCGTCAGGACACAGAACTTCTCAATCCAGTTGGCAACGCGGTGGCCCTCCGACGCGAAGTCGGCACCGGCGGGGATGTGCCGCGCGATGACAGGATCAAGCCCGTCCCACATGCGACACCCCCCGGGTCAGAAGTCGGCGGGACTTGCCGCCACCCGGCGGGCCTCCGCCGCGACGATGCCCAGGCGCATCCGCGCTTCCGGGCTGAAGCCAATGGCTGTTTCGATGGCGCGTAGTTCGCGCTCCGTGGTCTCCACGTACCGCATGGCCGGATGAATGGCCGGCTGCCCCGTGGACCCCACGACGGACAGGCCCTCAGCGTCGATGAGCGCCAGGAGTTCGGCCCGCCGGTCGTGAAGCTCCGCGTACCGCAAGATCACGTTGCGGTCCGTCTCCGGGCTGTACGCCCCGCCACCCGCCTGCCAGACCGCCCGCCACACTTCCCGGCCCGATGCCTTCAGGTGGCCCGGCACGCGCGGGGCACGGCCCTCGTAGACCACCGGGGCAGCCTCCGGGGAGGCGGCGCCGTTCGGGTTGCCCGTTCGCTGGGCCGGAGACTTCGCGCGGGACATCGGACACCTACCTCAGCGGGGAGTTGGACTCCCTCAGCGGGTGCGGTGCTCAGGGACGGATGCCGGAGGGGCAGCGCCACCGGCGCCAAGCTCGTGAGCACGACCACCGCCAGGCGGCGCATCCTCCGGCGTCCCGCCTCACGACTCCCTCAGTCCGCTCCGGGTGGTGCGGGGCGCGGGGTGCACGGGCGGAACAGGCATGTTCAGGGGGCTTACCGGGGTCTTAACGGGCTCGTTCTCGAAGCCCTCCCGGGGCGTCCACCCAGGTCAGCGCCGGGGCGGGCCGCCAAAAACGGAGCCACACCTAGGGCGCGTAATCCGAGCTGGGGCCGGGATCGCCGGCGGGCACGCGCGGGAACTTCCGGGCCGCTCTCCCCCTCCCTCAGAAGGGCGGAGACGAGTAGCCCATGTCCACGCGGGTCTTCGCCTTGTGGCACGTACGGCAAAGGAGCTGGACGTTGGTGTCCACGTCCTCACCACCACGCGACAGGGGAACGATGTGGTCCACGTCCATGGCCGAAGCCAGGAAGGACAGACCGCAGCGCACGCACGAGCCACGGCCCGCACGCTTCAGCGCACGACGCAGACGAGCCGCCGCAGCGTTGCCCCGGGCGATGGCCTCACGGCGCTTGCGGTGGGACTGGACGGAGCGGCCAGACTCGTAGGCGCGGTGGTGCTCAGCACACCGGCCCGCATGGGTGGCGTACGCCCGACAGTCCAGACAACGCGTGCGCATGGCACCCCCGGTACGCGCATGGCCCCCTACCGGGAGACCCCCTACCGACTCACGTGAGTCGCTTGACGATGTGGACCCATGCCGCTCCGCCTGGGCGTGCTTCAACCCCGTTCGGCCACCCCGGAGGGCGGGTTACTAGTGGGCGGCTCAGGCGCCCCCATGAACGGCATGGGTCAGAACCCGCCCCCGGGATCGAACCGGGAACTCTGCCGGTTGCTCCGGATCTCCCGTCACCGGGGCCGGTACGGCGCACCTCTACCAATTGGGTCAGGCGGGTCACGGCCCGGGGCTCAGAACCCAGGTGGAGAACCACACCAGGGAGCCTCACGGGCACAAGGTGAGGGGGTCTCAGTCCGCCGTATGGCACGTAGCCGGAAGGGTGCGCGGTATCCCGCCCTCACCCTGTATCTAGTGAGTGGATTGCCTGATCAGGGGCCGGAGTTGGCCGGTCGGGCGGGGGCTCGTGGCGGGCCCCGGTGACGAAGTGACGGAGTGCCGGGCGGGCCGGGGTTGCTCCCACAGAAGAGACATTTGAGCTTCGTAGTCTGGATTGGATCTCTTCGTCACTTCAGCACTTCGTCACTGATGATCACTAGGTGTCCGATTGCCTGACTCTCTGTAGCGGACTTATCGGGGCAATCTGCGCCCCGCCCCACCGCCGACATCACATCTAAGGCATGGACATGTCAAGAGGGGTCCACGAAGAAGGGGCCGGACCCGAAGGCCCGACCCCCACCCTGGCTACGCGCTCAGCTCGAAGGCGTCCAGCTCCGGGGCCTCCGCCTTGACCGGCCGCACGAACTCCACGGCAACGCGGTTGTCGATCTTGTATCCGCCCCGCACGCGTCCCGCGTGGGCCGTGGCTGCCTTCTTGATCGTGACGCGGTGCACGAACATCGCTATGAGCTTCCGGCGCTCGTCCAGCCCGACCGACGCCCACCACGAGCCTTCGCCCAGGGCGTCCGTCGAATCCCCGTCGTTGTGGAGCCACGCCTCAAGGGGAAGCTCCACCGTCTCAGGGGCGCTCAGGCTCTCCAACCGGGTCTTCACCCGCTCAAGGCGGCCCTCAATGTTGACCTTGCGCTTGAGGAACCTCTCACGGCCAACGGGCCCCTCGTACAGCCCCGCGTCTAGCGCGTCGTACAGCTCGTCAATGGCCCGCTGGGCGTCGTCGCGCTCCGCCTTCAGCTCGTGTCGCTCAGCGGCGGTCTTCGGGTCCTCCTTGGCCTGAGAGAACACCATGGTTGCCGCCCGGACCGCGAGAACGGTTTCCGGCTGAGGGTCGCTCCGCGTCGCGTCCTGGATCAGCGCGAACACCTTGCGGGCCACGAAGTCGTCAATGTGCGACTGCATGGCGCTGTTGCCGGTCTCGTGCTCCCCCTCCGCCGGGACCGCCTGGGTGGCCCGGGTGCACTTGTAGACCGGCTTGGGCCCGCTGTTGAGCCCCTTGAGCGGCCGGTTGCACTCACAGACAGAGACGGGCTTCTTCTCCGCGTCACGGAGTCCCGACAGAAGCGATTCCCCACGGGCCAAGCCCTCACCCGGACCACGCCCGTTGAGCCAGTCCTGAAGCTGGTACCACTCAGCCGGCGGGATGATCGGCTTACAGATCATCACCGGCCGCCCCTCTTCGTCCCGGTGGATGCGGTACCCCTCAACCGTCCGGGTCTGGGTTCCGTCCTCCTTGACCCGGTAGACGGGCTCCGCGCTCATTCCGGCGATCACCGGGTTTATGAGGATGCCCTTGAGCGTGCGGACCGACCACTGAGACGTGGTGCGCTCCTTGCCGATGTTCTGGCCCTTCGTCGGGACGCCCCTCTTGTTCATGTCGGTGCAGATGCCGGAGAGAGAGCCGGGGTGAGCCTTGCGGGGCTGAATCGGAATGTGCATGTGCTTCTTGATCGTCGCCCAGATGCGGCGCAGGTTCGCGGCTTCCTTCGGAACGTGGACGAGCCGGTAAAGCGGGTACTTGCTGTCAGGGCTGAGGTACTTCTCCGACTCGAAGCCGTACGTGGTCTGACCGCCCAGCCAACTCCCGTGAGCGCGCTGGGCCGCCTTCACGTCCCGGACCTTCTGACTCTTCTTCTGCGACTCCTGGTGAACGGCGTCAAGCCGCATGATCAGGTAGATCAGCGCCATCGTGTCGCGCGGGGCAAAGACCCCGTCCATGACGCTGACGATCGTGATTCCCAGCCGGTGGAGTTCGGTCACGATCGGGATAGCGTCGGCCACCTCCTGGCGGGAGAACCGGCTCACGTCGTAGACCACGAGCATGTTGAAGAGACGGTTACGAGCCGCCGTGAGCATGGCTTCGAAGCCCTCACGGTAGGCGTCCGGGTTCCAGCCGGAAATGCCGATGTCCTCGAAGTGGCGGAGGAACTGAGCTTCGCGCTTGTCGCTCTCAGCCTCGTTCGCCTCCCGCTGGACCATCGGTGAGGCTTCGGTCTTGTCCGCCTTCGCGGACGACTGCCGGACGTAGCTAGCGGCAATCGCCACGATCTGGGGAAGGTCGTGAGCGTCGAAGCCGGCCGGGCGGGTGGGCGCGAAGGTTGCCGGGACCATCGGTGGTCTCCCTGTCTCGTAGGTGCCGTGGCCCGTTGGGGCTTTGCACCTGGGGACTAGGGAGCCGATTGCCTAACTGTGCTGCTGATCTATGCGATCCCTAGAGAATGCACAGGTCAGAGCCATGTTCGGACCGTAGTCCCGAACGGTGAAACCCGAAGGCGTTGCCGAGGACGACGAAGGCGGTCTTGCGGCCGACGCCGGGGAGCTTGACCAGGTCCTCCAGGCGGCCGGGGACCTCGCCGTCGAAGTCGTCCCGGAGCGCGGCGGCCAAACCCATGATCGACTTGGTCTTGGCGCGGAAGAAGCCGGTCGGCCGGATCAGCTCCTCGACCTCCTCGGGCACGGCGGCGGCGAGGTCCTCGGGCGTGGGGTACTTCGCGAAGAGGGCGGGGGTGGTCTGGTTGACCCGCAGGTCGGTGGTCTGGGCGGACAGGACCGTGGCGACCAGCAGCTCGAAGGGGTTGCGGAAGTCGAGCTCCGGGTGGGCGTACGGGTAGACCTCGGCCAGTTCGCGATTGATCCGGCGCGCCCGGCGGACCATCGCGAGCCGCGACTCGGGCTTGGCGGGCTTGGCGGGCTTGGCGACTGCGGTGGGCTTCGTGGCCTTGGCGGCTGCGGCGGGCTTCGAGACCTTGGCGACTGCGGCAGCGGGCTTCGAGGTCTTGGCGGCTGCGGCGCTCGTGGAAGCCTTCGAAGGCTTGGTGGGCGTGGCGGCCTTCGAAGGCTTGGTGGGCTCGCCCGACCCCGCAGGCTTCCGTTTTGCGGCTTTTGCCTGTTTCGACACGCCGTGTTCGCCCACAGCGGAATTACCTTCGGCCGACACTCTTTCAGCCCCCTTGGCCTGCGCTCTCACCGGCGAGTTGGACACCCGGCCAGCCTAGGCGCCGACACCGACATCCGCCCCGGTCACCGCCGATCGGAGCCCAATCGGGCACCTGGCGTACGACCGGGCGGCTCGGTGCGTCAAACTTGTTGTGATTGATCGCACTGTTTTGTGCGTCCGGCATCATGGGACCCAGGTCCTTTGAGCAGGTCGACAGTAGGAGAGAACTCGTGGACGACGTTCTGCGGCGCGCCCCGCTCTTCGCGGCGCTCGATGACGAGCAGGCTGCCGAGCTGCGCGCCTCGATGAGTGAGGCGACGCTCGCCCGTGGCGACGCGCTCTTCCACGAGGGCGACCCCGGCGACCGCCTGTACGTGGTGACCGAGGGCAAGGTGAAGCTGCACCGCACCTCCCCCGACGGCCGCGAGAACATGCTGGCCGTCCTCGGCCCCGGCGAGCTCATCGGCGAGCTGTCCCTCTTCGACCCGGGCCCGCGCACCGCCACGGCGACCGCGCTGACCGAGGTCAAGCTGCTCGGCCTCGGCCACGGCGACCTCCAGCCCTGGCTGAACGCCCGCCCCGAGGTGGCCACCGCGCTGCTGCGCGCCGTCGCCCGTCGACTGCGCAAGACCAACGACCAGATGTCCGACCTGGTCTTCTCCGACGTCCCGGGCCGTGTCGCCCGCGCGCTCCTCGACCTGTCGCGCCGCTTCGGCGTGCAGTCGGAGGAGGGCATCCACGTCGTCCACGACCTCACCCAGGAGGAGCTGGCCCAGCTGGTCGGCGCCTCCCGCGAGACGGTCAACAAGGCGCTCGCCGACTTCGCCCAGCGCGGCTGGCTGCGTCTGGAGGCCCGCGCCGTGATCCTGCTGGACGTGGAGCGCCTCGCGAAGCGCTCGCGCTAGTACCCAGGCGTATCGCCAGTACCCAGGCGCATACGGAAGGCCGCCCCGGTCGTCGGACCGGGGCGGCCTTCCGCGTATCCGCGATGCGGGGGTCAGCGCTTCGAGCCGTCCACGATCACCGGGGCGGAGCCGCCGCTCCCGCAGGGCACCGCGTAGACCGGGTTCTTCGCCGCGGCCTCCTTGTACGCGTCGATGCACTGGTTCATCAGGACCTTGTCCGTCAGCGAGTTGTTGAGGATCTTGTTGGCGCGGGCGATGCCCTCCGCCTCGATGCGGCGCCGGTCGGCCTCGGCCTTCGCCGTGCGGGAGGCCTCCAGGGCCCGCTCGGTGGCCTGCTGCTGCTGGATCTTGCGGTCGATCTGGGCCTGGAGGGAGTCCGAGGGCTTCACGTTGCGCAGGTTGACCGTCGTCACGTCGATGCCGCGCGGGGCCAGGCGCTCCTTGATGAGGCGGCCGATCTCGGCGTTGATCCCCTCGCGGTCCGAGGCGTAGCCCTGCTCGCTCGTGTAGTGGGCGAAGACGTTGCGGACGATCTCGCGGCTGTCGGGGTAGACGAGCCGCTGCTGGATGGCGTCCTCGCTGCCCGCGAGCTTGTACAGCTCGACGGCCTTGGCCTGGTCGACGGACCACTTCACCGTCACCTCGGCGTACATGACGCCGCCCTGCGAGGAGCGGACCTCGACCACGTCCTTGTCGGAGAGGTTGAGGTCGACCGGGCGGGTGGAGAAGGTCGTGACGTCCGTGAACGGCGACTTCACGTGCATGCCCGAGGTCATCGGCGTACCCACCTTGCCGAAGGCGACCGGCACACCGACCTCGTACGCGCTGATCACGTACGTCATGCTCACGATCAGCGAGAAGGCGCCGGCCAGGAGGGCGCCCAGGGCGCCGAACTTCAGCCCCGCGGAGTCGTTGGCGCGGCCGACGAAATAGAGCACCACTGCGGCTATGACCAGCAGGATGGCGATGACGAACACGGGCGTTCCCCCCCGAAAGCTACGGCCAGAAGTAATCGGAGCGTAAAACATTGGCAAGGAACGCCCAAGGGTCGGGTCCCCCCTCGGGACAGGATCGTGACGCCCCACGGATCGGGGGCGGACAGGCCCTAGACCAGACCGCGCTCCCGCAGGTACTCCAGCTGCGCCCGTACGGACAGCTCGGCCGCCGGCCACAGCGAGCGGTCCACGTCCGCGTACACATGGGCGACGACCTCCGCCGCCGTGCGGTGCCCGGCCGCGACCGCCGTCTCGACCTGCGCCAGCCGGGCCGCCCGGTGCGCGAGGTAGAACTCCACGGCCCCTGCGCGTCCTCCAGGACCGGCCCGTGCCCCGGCAGGACCGTGTGCACCCCGTCGTCGACGGTCAGCGAGCGCAGCCGCCGCAGCGAGTCCAGATAGTCGCCGAGCCGCCCGTCCGGATGCGCGACCATCGTCGTCCCGCGCCCCAGGATCGTGTCGCCCGTCAGCACCGCGCGGTCGGCCGGCAGGTGGAAGGAGAGCGAGTCCGAGGTGTGCCCGGGTGTCGGGACGACCCGCAGCTCCAGGCCGCCGACCGTCACCACGTCCCCGCGCCGAGACCCTCGTCGCCGAGGCGCAGCGCCGGGTCGAGGGCCCGCACGGCCGTCCCGGTCAGCTCCGCGAACCGGCCCGCGCCCTCCGCGTGGTCCGGGTGGCCGTGGGTCAGCAGCGTCAGCGCGACCCGCTTGCCGAGCTTCTCGGCCGTGTCGATCACGTGGCGCAGATGGTCCTCGTCGAGCGGCCCCGGGTCGACGACCACCGCGAGGCCGGAGCCCGGCTCGGAGAGCAGCCAGGTGTTGGTGCCGTCGAGGGTCATCGCGGACGGGTTCGGCGCCAGGATGTTGGCCGCACGGTCGGTCGCGGGCCCGGAGGCCACGAGCCCGCGCGGCTGTCCGGGCAGGGCGGCGGCGTCACTCATGCCACACCTCCGGCGGCATCGGCGGTCTCGGAGGCCCCGGCGGTCCTGACAGCTTCAACGGTCCCGGCGGCTCCGGCGGTCCCGGCGGCTTCGGCACCTCTGGCGTCCCCGGAGGTCCCAGAGGATTCGACGCTTCTGGCATCACCGGAGGCCCCGCTGTCACCGGAGGCCCCGCTGTCACCGGAGGCTCCGCCGTCACCGGCGGGGATGACCTTGGTGAACTCCTCGTGGCCCGGCCAGCTCAGGACCAGTTCGTCGCCCTCCAGGCGTGCCTGCGCGAGGACGGGGGTCAGGTCCTGCTCCTCCGCCGCCGCCAGCGCCTCGGCGGCCGTCCGGTGCGGCTCCAGGGTGCGCAGGGTGGAGATCGTCAGGGGCATCATCGTCAGCTCGCCCCGGTCGTAGCCGGCGGCGGCCTCCGCCGGGCGGATCCAGACCGTGCGGTCCGCCTCCCGGAGACGTCCCGGGTGCGCTGCCCGGCCGGGAGCGCGGCCACGAAGAACCAGGTGTCGTACCGGCGCTGCTCGAACTCGGGGGTGATCCAGCGGGCCCACGCGCCGAGCAGGTCCGAGCGCAGGACGAGCCCGCGCCGGTCCAGGAAGTCGGCGAAGGACAGCTCCCGGGCGACGAGCGCCTCCCGGTCCCGCTCCCAGTCCTCGCCGGTCGTGTCGCCGACGACGACGTCCGCGGTCTCCCCGGCGAGCAGCACGCCCGCCTCCTCGAAGGTCTCGCGCACGGCGGCGCAGACCACGGCCTGCGCCTGCGCCGGGTCGTCGAGGCCGAGCCGGGCCGCCCACTCCTCCAGGGACGGGCCCGCCCAGCGCACCGGCTGCTCGTCGCGCGGGTCGACACCGCCGCCGGGGTAGGCGTACGCGCCGCCCGCGAAGGCCATCGAGGTGCGGCGGCGCAGCATGTGGACGTCGGGCCCGCGGCCCCGTCCCGCAGGAGCAGGACGGTGGCGGCGCGCCGGGGCGTCACCGGGGTGAGGTCACCGGCCGCGAGGGCGCGGATGCGGTCGGGCCACTCCGGCGGGTACCACTGACCGTTCGACTGCTTCGACTGACCATTCGACATGGCCGGATGCTATGCGCAAGCATCGGAATGCACGAGAGCCGGTTTCCCACGCCTGTGGAAAACCGGCTCTCCGCATCCGTTCGGGATGTTCGGGGCGTCAGGCCTCGACGAGCTCGACCTGGACCTCGACCTCGACCGGCGCGTCGAGCGGCAGCACGGCCACGCCGACGGCGCTGCGGGCGTGCACGCCCTTCTCGCCGAGGATCTCGCCGAGCAGCTCGCTGGCGCCGTTGATGACGGCGGGCTGGCCGGTGAAGTCGGCGGCGGAGGCGACGAAGCCGACGACCTTCACGACGCGCTTGACGCGGTCGAGGTCACCGGCGACCGACTTCACGGCCGCGAGCGCGTTGAGCGCGCAGGTGGCGGCGAGCTCCTTGGCCTCCTCCGGCGTGACCTCGGCGCCGACCTTGCCGGTCACCGGAAGCTTGCCCGCCACCATCGGGAGCTGGCCCGAGGTGTACACGTACACGCCGGACTGCACGGCCGGCTGGTAGGACGCGAGCGGCGGCACGACCTCGGGCAGGGTCAGGCCGAGCTCGGCGATCCGCGCCTCGACGGCCCCGCTCACGACTTGGCCCGCTTCAGGTAGGCCACGAGCTGCTCGGGGTTGTTCGGCCCGGGCACGACCTGGACGAGCTCCCAGCCGTCCTCGCCCCAGGTGTCCAGAATCTGCTTGGTCGCGTGCACCAGAAGCGGCACCGTGACGTACTCCCACTTGGTCATGGGGCCGACTGTATCCGCTGCCGCCCCGGCTCCCGTCCCGGCTCCCCCGAGGCCGCCCCTAGGTGGCTTCTCCGGGGCGGCCTGCTGATTGCACGCGGCCGCCAGTGGTTAGGCTCGACAGCGTGAGCAGGCTCCAGGTCGTCAGCGGCAAGGGCGGTACCGGTAAGACGACGGTCGCCGCCGCCCTCGCCCTCGCCCTCGCGACGGAGGGGAAGCGGACCCTCCTCGTCGAGGTCGAAGGCAGGCAGGGCATCGCACAGGTCTTCGAGACGGAAGCCCTTCCGTACGAGGAGCGCAAGATCGCCGTCGCGCCGGGCGGCGGCGAGGTGTTCGCGCTGGCGATCGACGCCGAGCGCGCGCTCCTCGACTACCTCCAGATGTTCTACAAACTGGGCGGGGCGGGGCGGGCCCTGAAGAAGCTCGGCGCGATCGACTTCGCGACGACGATAGCGCCGGGCGTCCGGGACGTGCTGCTGACCGGCAAGGCGTGCGAGGCGGTCCGGCGGCGGGAGAAGGACGGCCGCCCCACCTATGACCACGTGGTCATGGACGCGCCGCCCACCGGCCGCATCACCCGCTTCCTCAACGTGAACGACGAGGTCGCGGGCCTGGCCAGGATCGGCCCGATACACAACCAGGCACAGGCCGTCATGCGGGTCCTCAAGTCCCCGGAGACGGCGGTGCACCTGGTGACCCTCCTGGAGGAGATGCCGGTCCAGGAGACCGCGGACGGCATCGCGGAGCTGAGGGCCGCCGAACTGCCGGTGGGCAGGGTCGTGGTGAACATGGTCCGCCCGCACGTGCTCGACGAGGCGGCGGTACGGGCCGCCTCCGGCGACCACCGGAAGGCGATCGCGCGGACCCTGGCCTCCGCCGGCGTCACGGGCGGCACGGCCCTGGTCGAGCCGCTCCTCGACCAGGCGGCCGAGCACGCGCGGCGGGTGGAGCTGGAGCGGACGCAGCGCGCGGTCCTGGACGGCGTCGGCGTCCCTCGTACGCACTCCCCTTCCTCGGGGACGGGGCGGACATCGCCGGGCTCTACCGGCTGGCGAAGGAACTGCGGAAGCAAGGGGTGGGCGCGTGACGGAGAAAGCGAGCGCCGAGCCGACCGGCGCCGGGACCACCGACGCCGGAGCGGGCACCACCGAGCGGGGTCCGGGCTCCCAGCCGGATCCTGGGGCCCAGCCGGGCCCCGCCACCGAGCACGGGCTCGACCGGGCCCCGGTGCTTGAGCTGGACCCGCTGCTCGACGATCGGGGCACCCGCATCATCGTCTGCTGCGGAGCGGGCGGGGTCGGGAAGACGACCACGGCGGCGGCGCTCGGTGTGCGGGCGGCGGAGCGGGGCGGCGGGTGGTGGTCTCACCATCGACCCGGCGCGCCGGCTCGCCCAGTCCATGGGGATCGACTCCTCGACAACACCCCGCGCAGGGTCGACGGCATCAAGGGGTCCGACGGCGGCGAACTGCACGCCATGATGCTGGACATGAAGCGGACCTTCGACGAGATCGTCGAGGCGCACGCGGAGCCCGAGCGGGCGCGGGCGATCCTGGAGAACCCCTTCTACCAGTCCCTGTCGGCCGGATTCGCCGGTACGCAGGAGTACATGGCGATGGAGAAGCTGGGCCAGCTCCGGGCCCGCGACGAGTGGGACCTGATCGTCGTGGACACCCCGCCGTCCCGATCGGCGCTCGACTTCCTGGACGCGCCGAAGCGGCTCGGGTCCTTCCTCGACGGGAAGTTCATCAAGCTGCTCATGGCCCCCGCGAAGGTGGGCGGCCGGGCCGGGATGAAGTTCCTCAACGTCGGCATGTCGATGATGACGGGGACCCTGGGGAAGCTGCTGGGGGGTCAGTTCCTCAAGGACGTGCAGACGTTCGTGGCGGCGATGGACACCATGTTCGGCGGGTTCCGGACCCGCGCGGACGCCACGTACAAGCTGCTCCAGGCCCCGGGCACGGCCTTCCTCGTGGTCGCCACGCCGGAGCGGGACGCGCTGCGCGAGGCCGCGTACTTCGTGGAGCGGCTGGCCGCGGAGGAGATGCCGCTGGCCGGTCTCGTCCTCAACCGCGTCCACGGCAGTGGTGCCGCCCGGCTGTCGGCCGAGCGGGCGCGGGCCGCCGCGGAAAATCTTGACGAGGGGCGCATTGTGGATCAGGGGGCGGGAAGGCTGGACACGGTGGCTCCCCGGCCACCGGAACCGAGCACAAGCCCGAGCCCGATCCCGAGCCCGAGCCGAATGATCTCGCCACCGCCGCCGCACTGTCCGTATCCCAGGCTGCCCCCACAGCCGACCCGGCACAGGAAACACCGGCACAGCAGACAGACACACCGGACGTCGACGTCCGTCAGCTCACCGCGGGACTTCTGCGCCTGCATGCCGAGCGCATGCGGGTCCTCGCGCGCGAGCAGCGCACGCGCGACCGCTTCACCGCGCTCCACCCCGAGGTGGCCGTGACCGAAGTGGCGGCCCTGGCCGGCGATGTGCACGACCTCGCCGGGCTGCGGGCCATCGGTGACCGGCTCATGGCGGGGCAGACGCCCTCGGCCTGAGCCGTCTCGCGTAGAAGCATCCGTACGTGTTGGCACTCCTGTGGTCCCCGTACGTGTCGGGGTTCGCGTGGTCCCCGTGCGCGTCGGGGCTAGCCGACCGCCGCGTACGCCTCGTACGTCGCGTCGTCGTCGATCGCCACGGGCAGCAGGCCCGCTCCCCGCTCGTACTCCGTGCGCGCGGTCTCCAGGAGCCGGCGCCACGAGGTGACGGTCGGCCTCCGGCGCAGCAGGGCGCGGCGCTCGCGCTCCGTCATGCCGCCCCACACGCCGAACTCCACGCGGTTGTCGAGGGCGTCGGCGAGGCACTCGGTCCGCACCGGGCATCCGGTGCACACCGCCTTTGCCCTGTTCTGCGCCGCTCCCTGTACGAAAAGTTCATCCGGATCGGTAGTGCGGCAGGCCGCCTGCGCACTCCAGTCAGCTACCCAGCCCATACCGGCGCCGTCCTCTCCCGAATCGAGGCTCCTCACGGCGGCAGCGGCATATTCACCGCTGCCAGTTGGGACGTTACGGAAGGTGGGCACAGCGCAACACCCCCTTCGGGCCCAATCTTGAATGGTCCGAACGGACTATGCGTGCGCGTCAGATCACCCAGGGGAGTGATCGAAAGACATGCGTGAGATACCGGACATATCTCTCGTACATGCCCTTCTGCAGTGGGGCCACTTCGGGCACCGTGTGACGCATGGGCCGGAATCGGGCACGAGATTCCCGTGTTTCGGGGTCACGGGAATTCATACCGATGTCACGCACGGGTCTTGATGCGAGACCACACTGCTGTGACAGTTGGGAGCAGCTTAGGCCAAGGCATATACGTGTGTCCGGCGAATGAGAACGTAGGCTGCCCCCATGGCAAAGAAGCGCTCGGGCGGTGGTCTGACCGGGACCCAGCAGGCCGCCAAGTTCCTCGGTGTCAGTGTGCTCGCCGGAGCCGTGCTGGCGGGCATCGCCCTGCCCGCGGCCGGTGCACTCGGGCTGGCCGCGAAGGGCACGGTGGAGGGGTTCGACGAGATCCCCTCCAATCTGAAGACCCCACCGCTGAGTCAGCGCACCACGATCCTGGACGCCGAGGGCGGTCTGATCGCCACGGTGTACTCGCGGGACCGGAAGGTCGTGCCGATCGACAAGATCTCCCCGTACATGCAGAAGGCGATCGTCGCGATCGAGGACGGACGCTTCTACGAGCACGGCGCGATCGACCTCAAGGGCGTGCTGCGCGCCATCAACCGCAACGCGCAGTCGGGCGGGGTCTCGCAGGGCGCGTCCACGCTGACCCAGCAGTACGTGAAGAACGTCTTCGTCGAGGAGGCCGGTGACGACCCCGAGAAGGTCGCGCAGGCCACCCAGCAGACCATCGGCCGCAAGGTCCGCGAGCTGAAGTTCGCGATCCAGGTCGAGGAGGAGCTGGGCAAGAAGAAGATCCTGGAGAACTACCTCAACATCACGTTCTTCGGGCAGCAGGCCTACGGCATCGAGGCCGCTTCCCAGCGCTACTTCTCCAAGCACGCCGCCGACCTGGACCTGGGCGAGGCCGCGATGATGGCCGGCCTGGTCCAGTCGCCGAGCCGCTACGACCCGATCAACGACATCCAGGAAGCCACCAAGCGCCGCAACGTGGTCCTCCAGCGGATGGCCGACGTGAAGGACATCAGCCAGGCCGAGGCGGACGCGGCGAAGGCCAAGCCGATCAAGCTGAAGGTCAAGACGCCGAAGAACGGCTGCATCACCGCCGTCGACGGCGCCGGCTTCTTCTGCGACTACGTCCGCAAGACGATCCTCAACGACCCGACCTTCGGCAAGACCTCCGAGGAGCGGTCGAAGCTGTGGAACCTGGGTGGTCTCACCATCAGGACCACGCTCGACCCGCGCGCCCAGGCCGCCGCCAACGAGGCCGCCGTCGCGAAGGTGAACAAGGACGACCCGGTCGCCGCCTCCGTGGTGCAGGTCCAGCCCAAGACCGGCCGCATCCTGTCGATGGGCCAGTCCCGCCCGTACGGCCTGGACCAGAAGCAGCACCAGACGACGCTGAACCTCGCCGTCGGCAGCAAGATGGGCGGCACGACGTACGGCTTCCAGGTCGGCTCGACCTTCAAGCCGATCACCGCCGCCGCGGCCCTGGAGAAGGGCATCAGCCCGGCGACGAGCTTCAACGACCCGTCGAAGATCAACATCAGCGAGAGCGAGTACACCCGCTGCGACGGCAAGCCCTCCGGTTACGCGAACTGGGAGGTGAGCAACGAGATGGAGTCGGAGAAGGGCCTCTTCGACATGACGAGCGCCCTCGGCAAGTCCATCAACACCTACTTCGCCAAGCTGGAGCAGATGGCCGGCCTCTGCGAGACGCTGACGATGGCGAAGAACGTCGGCTACGAGCGCGAGCTGGGCAAGCCCATCAAGCAGAGCCCCTCCGCCACCCTCGGCAGCATCGAGTCCACCCCGCTCGACATGGCGTCCGTCTACGCGACCTTCGCCAACCGCGGCATCTACTGCACCCCGGTCGCCATCGAGTCGATCAAGGCCGCCAACGGCGACAAGCTGAACGTGCCGCAGACCAAGTGCACGCGGGCCATGAGCGACCGGACCGCCGACACCATCAACCAGATGCTGAAGGGCGTCGTCGAGGACGGCACCGGTACACGGGCCGGTCTCAGCGACCGCGACAACGCGGGCAAGACCGGTACGACCAACGACCGCAAGGACGCCTGGTTCGTCGGCTACACCCCGAACCTGTCCACCGCCGTCTGGGTCGGTGACGACGTCGGCGAGAAGAAGTCGATGTACGACATCACCATCGGCGGCGAGTACTACGACAAGGTCTGCGGTGGCTGCCTCCCCGGCCCGATCTGGAAGATCGCGATGACGGGCGCCCTGGACGCCGGCCAGACGCCGAGCTTCGTCACCGTCTCCGTGCCGCGCGCCGACAAGCCCAAGGACGAGGAGAAGCAGGGCGACGAGGGCCCGAACAAGCCCCGCAAGCCCGCCGACGCCAAGCCCGGCGACACCAAGCCGACGACCGACCCGCTCCCCGGGGGGATCACGATCCCGCCGGACCTGATCGGCGGCGGACACGGCGGCCGCAAGCCCGGCCACTGACGCATCCCTGAAACGGGCCCCCGATACGGCCCTGACGCAGCCACCGATACGGCGCTGACGGGCACTGACGAGGCCCCTGACACAGCCCCTGCATACAGCTCCTGATACAGCTCCTGATACGAGGAAGGGCGCCCCACCTGAGTGGGGCGCCCTTCCTCGTACGTCCTGCGCGGATCAGCCCGCGAGCAGCTTCTTCACCGAGGCGGCGACGCGGCCGCCCTCGGCCTGGCCGGCCACCTTCGGGTTCACGATCTTCATGACGGCACCCATGGCGCGCGGGCCCTCGGCGCCCGCCGCCTTCGCCTCCTCGACGGCCGCCGCGACGATGCCGTCGAGCTCCTCGTCGCTGAGCTGCTTCGGCAGGTACGCGTCGAGGACCTCGCCCTCGGCCAGCTCGCGCTCGGCGGACTCGGCGCGACCGCCCTGGGCGAAGGCGTCCGCGGCCTCGCGGCGCTTCTTCGCCTCCTTCGCGATCACCTTCTGCACCTCGTCGTCGGAGAGTTCGCGCTTGGTCTTGCCCGCGACCTCCTCCTTGTTGATGGCGGCGATGGTCATCCGCAGGGTCGCGGAGCGCAGTTCGTCGCGCCCCTTGATCGCGGCGGTGAGGTCGTCCTGAAGCTTGGCCTTGAGCGTGGTCATGGGATCAAGTGTGGCAGGTGGCCCACCCGTACCGCCCGCGCATTTCGGCTCGGCGGGTCTGCGACGATGGGGGGATGCGCGCACGGTACGGGATCCCCCTGAAGATCACGGCAGGCCTCACGGCGACGGCTGCGGCCGGAATCGTCTACGCGGCCGGCTTCGAGGCCCGCTCCTTCCGGCTCCGCCGGGTGACGGTCCCGGTCCTCCCGCGCGGCATGCGCGACCTGCGGGTCCTCCAGGTCTCCGACATCCACATGGTGAGCGGCCAGCGCAAGAAGCGCGCCTGGCTGCAGTCCCTCGCGGGGCTCCGCCCGGACTTCGTCGTCAACACCGGCGACAACCTCTCCGACACGCAGGCCGTGCCGGAGGTCCTCGACGCGCTCGGGCCGCTGATGGAGTTCCCCGGCGTGTACGTCTTCGGCTCCAACGACTACTACGGGCCGACGCCGCGCAACCCCGCCCGGTACCTGAGGGAGAAGGTCCAGGGCCGCCACGGGCTCAACGGCAACCCGCCGGTCGTCGGCGCCGTGCACAACCCGTGGGAGGGCATGAAGGACGCCTTCGACGCGGCGGGCTGGGTGGACCTCACCAACACCCGCGGCCGGCTGAAGCTGCCGCAGGCCGAGCTCGCCTTCACCGGCCTGGACGACCCGCACATCAAGCGCGACCGGTACGAGCGGGTGGCCGGCGGCCCCGACGGGTCGGCGGACTTCACGGTGGGCGTCGTGCACGCCCCGTACCTGCGCTCGCTCGACGCCTTCACGGCCGACGGGTACGAGCTGATCCTCGCCGGACACACCCACGGCGGGCAGCTGTGCATCCCCTTCTACGGTGCGCTCGTCACCAACTGCGACCTGGACACGGACCGGGTGAAGGGGCTCTCCACGCACACGGTCGCCGACCGGACCTCCTACCTCCACGTCTCCGCGGGCTGCGGCACCAACCGGTACACCCCGGTCCGCTTCGCCTGCCCGCCCGAGGCCACCCTGCTCACCCTGACGGCGCGCGCCTGACCACTTACGGTGGGGGCATGCTCACGCCTCACACCGGTGCCGTGCCGGCCTCCGCCGTCATACCCCCCGCCGGCCGCCGTCCCTGGGCGGCGGCCTTCCGGGGCCTGATCGCCCTGTCCGCCGCGACGGGCATCGTCATCGAGTGCGTGTACGGGGACGTGCTCGTCGTCCTGAGCTTCTTCACCATCTGGTCCAACATCCTGGTCGCCGCCGTCCTCGGCCTGGGCGCCGTCCGTGCCTGGACCCGCCGCCCGCCGCTGCCCGCGCTGTGGACCGGCGGGGTGCTGCTCTGCATCTCGGTCGTCGGCCTCGTCTTCCACCTGGTCCTCGACAACGAGGCGAGCGAGTTCAACCAGGCCGCCGAGATCGCCCGGCTCACCGGCGCGAAGGCCGTCGCCAACCAGCTCCTCCACACCGTGACCCCCCTCGGCACGGCCCTCGACTTCCTCCTGCTCACCGCGCCCGGCGCCCTCCGCTGGCGCCACGCCGCCCAGTGGCTCGCGGCCCCGTTCCTCTACTTCGCCTTCGCCCTGGTCCGCGGCGAGCTGATCTCCCCCGACGCCCCCACCCGCTACACGTACCCCTTCCTCGACGTCACCGCCCACGGCTACGCCGGCGTCCTCACCAACGCCGTCGTCCTCGGCGCGGCCTTCTACGCCCTCGGTCTCGCCATCGTCGGCCTGGACCGCATCCGACCTGCCCCTCGCTCCCCCGAATACCGGATTTCGCCTCAGCGCGCGCGTGGGCTAAAGTAAGCGATGTCGCCGGGACGGGAAGACCGAAACAGCGACATCGGGGTGTAGCGCAGCTTGGCAGCGCGCTTCGTTCGGGACGAAGAGGTCGTGGGTTCAAATCCCGCCACCCCGACAGCCGCAAGAACCTCTCAGAGGCCTGATCCGAGACATCGGATCAGGCCTCTGTTTGGTTTACAGGGGCATTCTGGGAGCCGACTCCGGGATCCGCCCCGGCCGAGGGGGTTGGCGGGCGTCTGGATGATGTCGTCATAACCGACAGTTCCCGCCGTACGCCGCTCACCGCGCTGACGGGCCCCTGACCGCGGCTCCCGCTCCGGCACTCCTGCCCGTACCGAGGTCACGTCCGCCGGCAGGCGCGTCGCGCTGCCGGCGGACGGGGCACGTGCAGTGCCGCTGCCCGGCCCGGAGCGGACGTGCACCGAGAACAACCGGTGTCCGCGACGGGGAGGTCACCGCACGTCGACGTCGACGTGCGGTCGGTGGCCGGGTTCGACAAGGTGCCCACCGGGCAGGCGTGCTCGTGCGCCACCAAGCTCCCCACCGTGCACCGCATCTGACGCGCGGTCCACCGGGGCGTCCGGCGGTGGGCCTAGATCACCGGCGGGCGGCCCAGGCGGGTCATGTGGAGGACCGTCGTCCAGCGCATCGGGGTGCGGGGGCCGCAGGAGCGGCGGACGCCTTCGGCGAAGCCGCCGAACCAGGCTTTGAGGCCCGGCAGGGAGCGGGTGCGGGCCAGGGTCAGGAGGGTCCAGACGCCGAGGTAGACGGGGACGAGGAGGGCGGGGAGGTTGCGCTTGGCGAGCCAGACGCGGTTGCGGGCGGTCATCCGGTAGTAGACGGCGTGCCGGGCGGGGCTGGTCTTCGGGTGCTGGAGCAGCAGCTTCGGCTCGTAGATGACCTTCCAGCCGGCGTCCAGGGCGCGCCAGGCGAGGTCGGTCTCCTCGTGGGTGAAGAAGAAGTCCTCCGGCCAGCCGCCGATCTCGTCGAGCATGCGCATCGACAGGCCGTGGCCGCCGCCGAGGAAGGTGGTCACCTCGCCGCCGCGCAGCGGGTCCTTCGCGCCGAGGCGCGGGATGTGGCGGCGCTGCGTCTCGCCGGTCTCGTCGGCGATGCGGAACGACACGACGCCGAGGGTCGGGTCCCCGTCGTACAGGTCCGCGAGGCGGCGGAAGACGTCCTGGTCGACGAGGAGACCGTCGTCGTCGAGGTCCACGACGATGTCGACGTCGCCGAAGGACTTCAGCGTCTCGATCGCGACGTTGCGGCCGCCGGAGACGCCCCGGTTCTCGGGGAGTTCGACGCCGGTGACGCCCTCGGGCAGGGCCGGGAGCGACCCGGTGCCGTTGCCGACGACGACGATCCGGGCGGCGGGCTCGTCCTGCGCCGCCACGGCGTCGAGCAGGGCCCGCAGCTCGGCCGGGCGCGTGCCCATCGTCAGTACCGCCACACCCACACGAGGTCGCGCCACGCCCCACTCCGTCCATGTCCGCTGTCCGCCGCCGTCGCCGGAAACCGCTCCGGGCCGCGATGCTAACCGGCCGGGGACACCTTCCGTTCACCAGGACCACGGGTGTCGTGCACCGGTCCGGAGCCCGGAGGGGGGAGCGCGGCGAACGGCGGGGGCGGGCGGCTCTACGCTGGTTCCCTTCCGTCAGGTTGATCGATCGTCGAAAGGGTGGTCTCCAGGTGCTGGTCGCGGACCGATATCGGCTTCATGTGTGTATCGGCCGGGGCGGCATGGGCGAGGTGTGGCAGGCCACCGACGAGGTCCTGGGGCGACCCGTGGCCGTGAAGCTGATGCTGGCCCAGTCGACCGACCCCTCCGCCGGTGACCGCTTCCGCCTGGAGGCGCAGACCGCCGCGCGGCTGAGCCATCCGCACGTGGTGGGCGTCTTCGACTTCGGGACGTGGGACGGAAAGCTGTTCCTGGTCATGGAGTTGGTGGAGGGCGACAGCCTCCAGGGAGCCCTCCGATCCGATGGTTCTGCCCGCCGAGCGGGTCGCGGTGGTCGCCGCGCACGCCGCCGCCGGGCTCGCGGCCGCGCACCGGCAGGGCGTGGTGCACCGGGACATCAAGCCGGGGAACCTGCTCGTCGACGCCGAGGGCACGGTGAAGCTGGCCGACTTCGGCATCGCGCGGTTCGTCGACGACCCCTCGGCGGCGCTGACGACGACCGGTCAGATCGTGGGCACGGGCCTCTACCTCGCCCCCGAGCGGGCCCTCGGGCAGCCCGCCTCGTCCGCCTCCGACGTGTACTCGCTGGGCTGCGTCCTCTACCAACTCGCCACCGGACGGCCCCCGTTCCGCGCGGACACGGCGACGGCCCTGCTGTACCAGCACATCGACACCCCGCCGGTGCCGCCGAACCAGCTCGGCGCGATGCTGCCGCCCGAATTCGAGGCGTACCTGCTGAGCCTGCTCGCCAAGCAGCCGGAGCAGCGGCCCTCGGCGCAGGCGATCGCGGACTGGTTCTCCTCCGGTGCCTGGCGTTCCTACCCCGGGGCGGCTCCCGGCCGGCCCCCGGCGCCGCATCAGCCCGTCGGGCACGCCCGGGCCCGGCCCACGCGCCGCATCGGTCCTCCGGTGCCGCCTCCCTGCCGATGCCCGCGCCGGTGCACGCGCCCGCGCCGACCCCGCCGCCCATGAACCGGCCGCCGGCGACCCGGCCCGGCTCCCCGCGCCCGCGTCCCGGCGGCGTCAGAGCCAGGCGGCGAGCACCGGCGGCGCGCTCGCGGAGCTCTCCGGCGCCGCCCGCGCAAGACGGCGGCGGTGGCCGGAGCGATCGCCTTCGTGGTCTTCCTGATCATCGGGATGGCCTGGCTGTCGTAGGCCCAGGGACGGCGCAGGGATGGCGCAGGGACGGCGTAGGAGCGTGGCAGGAGGCTCGTAGAGGCGTCGGGGGCCTCGCGTGGGGCGGGCCCCGTACCGGCTCGGTGCGGCCTCGCTCAGTACAGCCTCGGTGCCATCACGTGCGGCTCCTCGTCCCCTCCGCGAGCAGCATGCAGCGCGGTACGCCGGGTCCCGGGGTCGCCCGTACGGTCACGGGCGTCGGCGGGTCGGTCGGCAGCTCGATGGTGAGGGCGACCGGCCGGTCGTCGCGGGACGTGGCGTGGCCGGTCTCCTTGCCGTCGACGAGGACCTCGACGACGGGGCTGTGCCCGGTCTGGACGGTCGCGGAGACCGAGTGCCCGAGGTAGTCGATGTGGAAGTGGTGCCGCGCTCTCATGGGACGCCTCCGTACCGCCAGGGTGGGGCGCGTACCTCCAGCGTAGGCACGGTCCGGCGCTCCCGCCGCCCCTGCCTCTCCGAAGTGCGGCCGTAGTACCCCGGTGTTCAGATGGACCGGTACGCCGACCACCGCCCGCGCGGGAACGGAGCACCTGGCACATGAGCGACGCCCTGCCCTCCTTCGAGGACACCACCGACTTCGAGAACGCCGACCGGGGCTTCCTGGGCTCCCTCGTCCCCGGTGTGGTGCAGGCCGAGGACGGCCGCGTGATCTGGGACAACGACGCCTACGCCTTCCTCAAGGGCGACTGTCCGGACACCGCGCACCCCAGCCTGTGGCGGCAGGGGCAGCTCTCCGCACGGCAGGGCCTGTACGAGGTCACCGAGGGGATCTACCAGGTCCGCGGCCTGGACATCTCCAACATGACGCTCGTCGAGGGCGAGCGCGGGGTGATCGTCGTCGACCCGCTGATCTCCGTGGAGACGGCGGCCGCCGCCCTCGCGCTCTACCGGGAGCACCGGGGCGACCGGCCGGTCACCGGCGTGATCTACACCCACTCGCACGGCGACCACTTCGGCGGGGTCCGCGGCGTCCTCCCGCACGGCACCGAGGAGGGCGTCCCGATCCTCGCGCCCGCCGGGTTCCTGGAGCACGCGGTCAGCGAGAACGTGTACGCGGGCAACGCGATGACCCGCCGGGCCAGTTTCATGTACGGCGTCGGCCTCCCGAAGGCCCCCGACGGGCAGATCGGCGTGGGCCTCGGCCAGGCCACCTCCACCGGCACGATCAGCCTGATCCCGCCGACCGTGGACATCACGGAGACCGGTCAGCAGGAGACGGTCGACGGGGTGCGGATCGTGTTCCAGCTGACGCCGGGCACCGAGGCCCCGTCGGAGATGAACTTCCTCTTCCCCGACCAGCGCGCCCTGTGCCTGGCCGAGAACGCCACGCACAACATGCACAACGTGCTCACCCTGCGCGGCGCCGTCGTCCGCGACTCCCGTATCTGGGCCCACTACCTGGACGAGGCGATCGAGTACTTCCACGGGCAGTACGACGTCGGCTTCGCCTCCCACCACTGGCCCACCTGGGGCCACGACAACGTCGTCCGCTTCTTGGAGGAACAGCGCGACCTCTACGCGTACCTGCACGACCAGACCCTCCGCCTGCTCAACGAGGGGTGGACGGGCGCCGAGGTCGCCGAGCGGATCGAGCTGCCGCCGGCCCTGGAGAAGGCCTGGCACGCCCGCGGCTACTACGGCTCCCTCAGCCACAACGCCAAGGCGGTCTACCAGCGGTACCTCGGCTGGTACGACGGAAACCCGGCCCACCTCTGGGAACACCCGCCGGTGGAGCTCGCGCAGCGGTACGTGGCCGCCGTCGGAGGCCCCGACGAGGCCGTCTCCAAGGCCCGCCGGTACCTCGCGATCGGCGATCCGCGCTTCGCCGCGACCCTCCTCAACCACGTGGTCTTCGCTGACCCCGGGAACGAGGAGGCGAAGCAGGTCCTCGCCACGGTGTACGAGGAGCTCGGGTACGGCTCCGAGAACGCGACCTGGCGGAACTTCTACCTGCGCGGCGCCCAGGAGCTCCGGCAGGGCGTCACGGGCGACATGGTCGACATGGGCAACCCCGAGATGGCGATGGCCCTCACCGTCCCCATGCTGATCGACTCGATCGCCATCACGATCGACGGGCCGCGCGCCTGGAACGAGGACCTGACGATCGACCTGGTCCTCCTCGACGGCACCGCGAGCCGGGAGGGCCCCACGGACGCGGGCGAGCGGCGCCGGCTCACCCTGCACAACGGCGCCCTCACCCACCGGGTGGTCGCCGAGCCCCGGACGCCCGCCGGACTGACCCTCACCCTCGGGAAGGCCCAGCTGCTCGGTCTCCTCGCCGGGAAGAGCCTCCAGGAGCTGGGGATCGGGGTGGAGGGCGACCCGGCCCTGCTCGCCCGGCTCTTCTCGTACGTGACCAAGCCCGACGCCCAGTTCCCGATCGTCACCCCCTGACCGATCGTCACCCCCTGGCCGATCGCGCCCCCTGACCCATCGCACCCCCTGACAGATCGTCGTTCCCGACCGAACGCGCCCCCTGACCCATCGCCGTTCCTGACCGATCGGCATCCCCGACCGGCGGAGGAGTCACCGTATGAGCCACGCCAGGAAGCCCAGCAGAATCAGCATCAGGCAGATCCCCAGGTTGACCACCTTGTACTGGAGGAAGACCGCGACGAACTCCCGGATCGTCGCCGAGGGCCAGAAGTAGGCGGCGGTCGGCGAGCCCACCACCTGGCCGTCGATACCCGCCCGGCGGGCCATCAGGGCGGCCCGGAAGGCGTGGAAGTTGTTGGTGACGATGACGCAGGAGGAGCCGGGTCGGTCCCGCTCCATCAGCTCCTTGCTGAGGAGCATGTTCTCCTCGGTCGTGCGCGAGCGGTCCTCGCGCACGACCGCCTCCGCCGGGAAGCCGCCGTCGATCAGGTAGTCGGCCATCGCGTGCGACTCGGGCAGCTCCTCGTCGGGCCCCTGGCCGCCGGAGGTGATGAGGACGGGCGCGTCCCCGCCCCGGGCGGCCAGCGTCTCGTACACCTGCCGGCCCCGGTCCAGACGGCTCGCGAGGAGCGGCGGCACGCGGCGGCCGCCGATCAGGCCGGAGCCGAGGACCACGACGTAGTCGGCGTCGCGGCGGATCCGCATCCGGCCGTACAGGAACGCGTAGCCGACGAAGCAGAGGAAGAGGAACGAGACGTAGCCGAGCACCAGCAGGGTGGTGCCGGCGAGCACGCCCAGGGTCCACGAGCGGGTGACGACGGCGGTCGCCGTCAGGGCCATCACCCCGAACATGCCGAGTCCGGCGAGCAGCGCCAGCAGGTTGGCCGGGCGTCTGCCCTCCTTGCGGACCATCTTCACGCCGTTCGCGCAGAGCAGCCCGGCGAGGACGACCGGGCCGAGGCCCAGCACGAGCAGCAGGAGGACCATCACGGTCTCGGCGACGCCGGGCGGGGCGTCCTCGATCCCCGCGAGGAGACCCAGGCCGAGGAAGGTGACGGCGAGACCGAGGTACACGGCATTGCCGAAGCGGCGCCGGTCGCGCAGCACACCGACCCCGAAGAGCAGCAGGAAAAAGGCGGCTACGACGAAGGCGAACATGCGGACATCGTAGGCATCGGGCCGGAAGCCGACGGAGTGCCTGTGGACAACCGGGACGGCCCGGCTCTAGGCCTCACTCGCCAGGGTGAACAGTCCCCGCCTCGCGCCCTCTTCGTAGGCGCTCCGCAGCTCCGGGTCGACGAGCAGCGCCCCGAGGGCCTCCTCGCCGCGGGTGCGGGTGACCACGCAGTACTCCGGGGGCCGGTACGAGGAGTCGAAGACCGAGGTCCGCAACAGGTCGACCGCGCCGAGGAGATGGGCCGCCGAGCGGCTCCGCCCCTCCAAGGCCCGCATCTGCGCCAGGAGTTCCGCCGCGCAGGCCGCGCCCACCGCGGAACCGAGCCGCAGATGCTCGCGCAGGGCCCGCCTGGCGTACTCCGAGGCGCGCTCGCGGTCCCCGTCCCAGGCGCCGAGCTCGGCCCGTACGTGGTTCGCCCAGGCCTCCGCGAACCGGTCGCGGCCCACCCAGGCCCGCCGGCTCTCCCGGTCCAGGTCCCCTGGTCCAGCGCCTCCTGCGCGGCCTCCGGATCGGAGCGGCACAGGGAGAGCGCGAGCCCGACCCAGCAGGCCCGCCGGGTCGGCCCGAACTCCGGGTGCTCCTCCATCAGGGCGAGGGCCTCCCGGAACTCGGCCGCCGCCGCCCGCGTACGCCCCTGGTAGAGGGCGGTCGAGCCGCGCAGATGGGCGAGGAGCGCCAGGCAGCGTTCGTCTCCGTCCCGTACGGCCGCCGCCCAGGCCTGGGCGAGGAGCGGATCGGCGTCCTCGGGGCGGCCCGACTCCAGCTCCAGGAAGGCGGCGAGCCACAGGGCACGGCCGGACGGCGGCCCCGAGTGCAGGCTGAGGGCGTGCCGCAGCCGGGCGCGGCCCTCGGCGATCCGCCCGCAGACCACCCACAGGAACCACAGGGACACCGCGATCTCGACGGCCGTGTCGGCCTCGGCACTCGGCGGAGCGGCGCGGTCGTCGGATCCATGGCGGCGGCCAGGTCGGGAAGTTCGCGCAGCGCCAGGTCCCGGGCGTCGAGCTGCCGGCCCCGCTGCCACCATTCGGCGGCCCGCCGGGCCACCTTCACGCACCACCGGCGGTGGTTCAGGAGGACGGCCCAGCGGTCTCCGCGCGCGGTGAGCCGGCGGGCGCCGACGGCCCTCATCGGGTGCGGCATCCAGTAGCGGGGCAGGCCGTCCTCGCCGTCGAACAGGTCGTCGACGGGAAGGAGGGCGAGGGGCGCGAGCCGGTCCAGGACCGCCTGGACCTCCCCGGCGGGCAGCGTGCCGGAGGCACAGACCTCACGGACGGCCTCCCGGCCGAAGGCGCCCTCGAAGACGGAGAGACGCTCCCACAGGAGCTGTTCGGCGGGGCCACAGCTCTCGTAGCCGCGCTCGGCCGCGGCGATCTGGTCGAGGCCGACGTGCTCGCCCCACAGGCGCTCGCCCTCCGGCGGTTCTCCTGCCCACATGTGCCCCAGCCCCCGCGTCACCCCTCCGCCCTTCTCCTGTGACATAGGACGGACTCCATGGAAATCAGCCGTCCTCGCGGCTTGAATGCATGTGCCCTGGTCCACATCCTGGGGCCTTCCCGTGCCCGTACCCAGGGTTTCCCCGGGATCGACCAAGGAGGCACATGCATACCAGGGAATCCGTCCTGGGGGAGGTGGATCTGGCGCTGATCCACGCACTGCAGATAGCGCCCCGCGCCAGCTGGACCCAGCTCTCCGGCGTCCTCACCGTGAGCCCGGACACCCTCGCCCGGCGCTGGGAGACCCTCACCTCCGGGGGGTACGCCTGGAGTTCGATGCTCGCCGCCCGCCGCGGCACCGCGGCCACCCTGTACGCGTGGGTGGAGCTGGAATGCGCCGCCGGTGCCATCGACAGCACCGCGACCGAGGTCTCTGACGACCCGTACACCCTCGGCGTCCACCAGGTGACCGGCGACGCCGACCTGGTGCTGCTCGTCAACTGCCCGGACCTGCACTCCCTCGACGGGTACCTCGCCGGGCGGGTGCGCCGGCTCCCCGGGGTGCTCAGGGCCCGCACCCAGGTCGTCACCCAGCTGCACAACCGCCCCTACCGCTCGCGGATCGAGCAGCTCACCCCGGGACAGGCGCAGCACCTCGCCGAGATCACCGGCGGCGACCGGCGGCCCCGTACCCCCGCGCGCGCGTACCCGCTCGTCACGGAGCTCGACCAGCGGATCGTCGCGGAGCTGGCGGGGACGCCCGGCGCAGCGCCGCCGAACTGGCCCGGCAGTGCGGCACGAGCGAGTCGACCGTGCGCCGCAGGCTGGACGCCCTCGGCGCGGCCGGTGCCCTCCACCACCACTGCCTGCCGGCCCCGCGCTTCTCCGGCCGGCCCGTGTGGGCGCTGGTCACGGCGGACGTGCCGCCCCTGGACGCGGCCGAGTCGGTGGCCTCCTGTGCCGCCTGCGGCAGACCCGCGTGGTCACCTCGGTCACCGGGCCGCACAACCTGGTCCTCGCCATGTGGCTCCGTACCGTCGAGGAGCTCCACGACGTGACGGCGGCCCTCGTGCGGGCCGCGCCGGCGCTGCGGATCACCGGCACCTCGGTCGCGCTGCGCACCCACAAGATCGGCGCGCAGGTCCTCGGCCCGGACGGGCGCCGGACCCATCACATCAGGCCCGAGACGGCCTCCTGACAGGGCGCCCGGGGCGTGTTCTGATGGGCGTATGGAGTTCGCCGTGTTCGTGACGCTGCCCGGCCTGGTCATCCTGCTGACCGTGATCGCCTTCGCCGACCAGTTCCTCCGCATGACCGGACGCGGCAAGCGCACCGGGACGGTCTCCTCGACGGGCTTCGAGCAGCTGCACGCCACCTTCTCGCAGGGCAAGCAGAACGAGCTCAAGGAGCGGCAGAGCGCGCTCGTGCTGCGCGACGACGAGGAGGACGGCGCCCCGCCGCGCCACTCGACGGTGGACCTCGGCGGCGGGCGGGCCGTCATCAGGATCTCCCGGTGACCGGGCTCAGGCCGGCCGGGACGCCTTGACCGAGTACATCAGGGGGATGCGGGGGCGGTCCGCGGGGAAGCGGTAGTAGCCGTCCTCGTGCCGCTGGAGGGCCCCGTAGCGGGGGAAGAGCGAGACGTCGTGCTCGTGCAGGAACTCGATGCGCAGCCCCGCCCTCGCCAGCGCCGTGACGACCTCGCCGACCGGGTGCACCCACTCCACGCTGCGGTTGTGGACGGTGACGGCGTCGAGGTCGGCGTAGGTCCCCGGGGTGGTGTCCACCCACGGATCGCGGACGAAGTAGTCGTGCACGACCCGGCTGCCGGTCTCGTCGTCGAGCGAGTCGGTCAGCGGATGGAACTCGGCGACGTAGAGGAAGCCGCCCGGGGCGACGAGCGAGGCGGCGGTCTCCGCCCAGCGGTCGAGGTCGGGCAGCCAGCACAGCGCCCCGCTGCCGGTGTAGACGATGTCGTACGCGCGGTCCGGGACGGCCTCCGCCGCCTCGTACACGTCGGCGGCGACGAAGGCGGCCCGCTCCTGCGGGAGGCCCAGGTCGGCGGCGAGCGAGCGGGCGGTCTCGACGGCGGGCTCGGAGAAGTCGAGGCCGACCACCTGGGAGGCGCCGTGCCGGGCCCAGGAGAGGGTGTCCAGGCCGATGTGGCACTGGAGGTGGAGGAGGGAGCGTCCGGTGACGTCCCCGACCTCCGCGAGCTCGAAGTCCCGCAGGACGTCCTTGCCCGCGCGGAAGGCGTCGAGGTCGTAGAACTCGCTGGCGGCGTGGATGGGGACGCGCTCGTCCCAGCGGGCGCGGTTGGCCTCCAGCCAGTCCTCGGGCGTCGGAGAGTACATGTCGGCGAGGTTATCCACAGGTCGCGGAGGACGCGACCCGATTGTCGGCGGCGCGGAGCATGATGGATGCCATGACTACCGAGAGCAAGCACATCGACACCCCGGTCTGGGAGCAGCGCTTCCGGGCGCCCCGCGTGTCCCTGCCCGAATGGGCCGAGGAGGCCCGGACCGCTCACTGTTCGTGTCCAACGCGACCGGGACGTACGAGCTGTACGCCTGGGACCGGGCGAGCGGCGGGCAGCGGCAGGTGACGGACCGGCCGAACGGGACGACGGACGGCACGCTGTCGCCGGACGGCGCCTCGATCTGGTGGTTCGCGGACACCGACGGGGACGAGTTCGGGGTGTGGATGCGCCAGCCGTTCGAGGGCGGCGCGGACGAGCCGGCCGTGCCCGGTCTCGAAGCCTCCTACCCGGCGGGCCTCGCCATCGGCCGGGAGGGCACGCTCGTGGTGGGCCGCTCCACGGACGAGGACGGTTCGACGGTCCATCTCGTACGGCCCGGGGCCGACGCCCCGGTCGAGATCTACCGGCATCGGGAGTCGGCGGCGTCGGCGACCTGTCGTACGACGGCTCGCTGATCGCGATCGAGCACACGGAGCACGGGGACGCGATGCACTCGGCGCTGCGGGTGCTGCGCGCCTCGGACGCGGGCGTGGTGGCCGAGCTCGACGACACCAAGGGCGGCACGGAGGAGCTGGGGCTCACGGTCCTCGGCTTCGCCCCGCTGGCCGGGGACACCCGGCTGCTCGTCGGCCACCAGCGGCGCGGCCGCTGGGAGCCGATGCTGTGGGACGTGGCGACGGGCACCGAGACCGATCTGCGGCTCGACCTGCCGGGTGACGTGTCGGCCGAGTGGTATCCGGACGGCTCGGGCCTGCTGATCGTGCACGGCTTCGAGGCCCGCAGCGAGCTGTGGCGGTACGAGATCGCGACGGGTGCCCTGGTGCGGGTGGAGACCCCGGCCGGTTCGGTGTCGAGCGCGACGGCCCGGCCCGACGGCTCCGTGGAGTACCTGTGGTCCTCGGCGGCCGAGCCGCCGGTGGTGCGCTCCACGGCCGGTGGTGTCGTCCTGGACCCGCCCGGTCCGAAGGCGCCGCCGTCGGTGCCGGTGGAGGACGTGTGGGTGGAGGGGCCCGGCGGCCGGGTGCACGCGCTGGTGCAGCGCCCGGCGGAGGGCGAGGGGCCGTTCCCGACGGTCTTCGAGGTGCACGGCGGCCCCGCCTGGCACGACAGCGACGCCTTCGCCTCGGGCCCGGCGGCCTGGGTGGACCACGGGTACGCGGTGGTGCGGGTCAACTACCGGGGCTCCACGGGGTACGGCCGGGAGTGGACGGACGCGCTCAAGCACCGGGTGGGTCTGATCGAGCTGGAGGACATCGCGGCGGTCCGCGCCTGGGCGGTGGAGAGCGGCCTCGCGGACCCCTCGCGCCTGGTCCTGTCCGGCGGCTCCTGGGGCGGGTACCTCACCCTCCTCGGTCTGGGCACCCAGCCGGACGACTGGGCGGTCGGTCTGGCGGCGGTCCCGGTCGCGGACTACGTCACGGCGTACGAGGACGAGATGGAGGCCCTCAAGGCGCTGGACCGGACGCTGCTGGGCGGCTCGCCGGAGGAGGTGCCCGAGCGGTACGCGGCCTCGTCTCCGCTGACGTACGTGGACGCGGTGAAGGCCCCGGTGCACGTGTCGGCGGGTGTCAACGACCCGCGCTGCCCGATCCGCCAGATCGACAACTACGTCGACCGGCTCGCGGCCCGGGGCGCGGTCCACGAGGTCTACCGGTACGACGCGGGCCACGGCTCGCTGGTGGTGGAGGAGCGGATCAAGCAGGTCGCCCTGGACCTGGACTTCGCGGCGAGACACCTGGGGACCCGGGCGTCGGAGGGCTGAGTCGGCTTGCGTACGGTGGGGGGCGTGTACCGGTTCCTGATGACGCCCCGCTGGTGGGGGATCAACGTCTTCGTCCTCCTCGCGATCCCGTTCTGCGTGTTCATGGGGACGTGGCAGCTCGGCAAGTTCGAGGACCGCGTGAAGTCCCACCAGGAGGCCGAGCAGCGGCCCCCCGCGAGCTCGCTGAGGGCCGAGGCGCTGGACTCGCTCCTGCCGGTCGACAAGGAGACCTCGGGCCGCTCGGCGGAGGCGCGCGGCCGGTTCGGGGAGCAGTTCCTCGTGCCGGACCGCGAGCTGGACGGCCGGACCGGCTCGTACGTCCTGACGCTGCTGAAGACCGACGGCGGACGGTCGCTCCCGGTGGTCCGGGGCTGGCTCCCCGGGCGCGAAGGCCCCGCCCGCCGTCCGGCGAGGTCACGGTGGTGGGCGCGCTCCAGGCCTCGGAGAACCCGGGCACGAAGGGCGTCGTCGCGGCGGGCGGGCTGCCGGAGGGCAGCTCGGCATGATCAGCGCGGCGTCCCTGGTGAACGTGGTCACGGACGACGTCTACGACGCCTGGATCACCCTCGCGCACTCCCCCGCCGGTCTCACGCCGGTCCCGGCGGCGGCCGCGGAGGGCACGAGCCTGGACGCGAAGTCCTTCCAGAACCTCGGCTACACGGCGGAGTGGTTCGTCTTCGCGGGCTTCGTCGTCTTCATGTGGTTCCGCCTCGTCCGCCGCGAGGCAGAAGCCTCCCGCGACGCGGCGCTGGGCCTGTAGGACACCGGGCCTGGGGGCCTGTAGGACCTTCCGGTCCCGCAGGCCCCGTGCAGCCGTGCAGCCCCGTGCGGCCGGGCGGCCCCGTGCAGCCCCGTGCGGCCTGGTGCCGGCCCCGTGCGGCTCGGCGGCCCCGGGTCAGCCCGGCAGGATGCCCGTGCGGTAGACGGTGCCGACGCAGGCGTTGGGGATGACGGCGGAGGCCGTGGGGCCGCCCGAGGAGGCGGTGTGGCTGACCACGACGCTGCCGTCGGCCGGGGCGCCGTCCTCGAAGAGGAGCTGGGGGCGATGCCGGAGCCCGCTTCCGTGCCGGCGCCGGAGCCGCCGGTCTCGGTGCCGCCCGCGCCGCTCGTCGGGTCGTCCGTGGGGCGGGGCTGCGTCGGGGTCGGGGTGGGCGTCGGGGTGGGCGTGACGGGCGGCTCGGTCGGGGTGGTGGGCGTGGGCGTCGGGGTGGTGCCGGTGGTCGGGCAGGTCTCGCCGGGCACCCAGACGAACTTCACCTCGTAGCTGTCCTGGGGCTTCAGGACGAGCGCGGAGGACTCCTGAGCGGAGTCGGGCAGTCCGCTGCCGTCGCCCGGGTGTGCCGGACCACCGAGATCCGCGCCGGGTCGGCGGCCCGCGGGCCTCGACGCCGACGATGCCCGCGCCGTCCACGACGCAGGGCGTGCCGGAGACGTTGGCGATGCGGAAGGTGCCGTGGACCTTGCCCTCGGCGTCGGCGCCGTCGGCGCCCTGCCCGGTGACGCCGAGCTGGTCGGCGGCGCACCGCGGGCGGAGCCGGAGTCGGCGCCCAGCGTGCCCGCGGGCTGGAGCCGGAGGCGTCGGCTCCCGGGCGCTGCGGCTTGCCGGAGGTGCCGTCGGCCTCGCCCGGACTGGGCGAGACGCCGCCCGCGGGCGCCGTGGAGCTCTTGCCGCCGACGACGCCGGTCTCGGTGCCGGTGCCGCCCTGGGCCTGCTCGCCGTGGCCGGCGTTCACGGGGTTGGCGGCGGAGAGGCCGCCCGAGGCGGCGACGTGCACGAAGGCGGGGACGGCGGTGCCGATGAGGACGGCGGCGGCGCGGCGCCGACGAGGGCCTGCCGCTTGCGGGCGCGCCGAGCGGGCACGGCGCGGCGCAGGTGCTCCAGCGAGCCGTGGGAGGGCTCCAGGCCGCTCACGGCGTCCTGGAACAGCCGCCGCAGCGCGAGCTCGTCGTCGCCGTCTCCGGTGCCGGGCTCGATCTTCACCATGCGCTGTCCAGTCGGCTCGTCACGTTCATCCAGGGCGTCAGGGGTCTCGGGGGCAGCGCCGTCCGCCTCGACGGCATGCCTCTCGGGGGCGTCGTCGCCGTCACGGTTCTCGTGGGCCACGCCGTCCCCGCCGGGTGCCTCGCTCATGTCGTCGCTCCCATGGCGACGCGCAGCGCCGCGATGCCCCGCGAACCGTACGCCTTCACCGAACCCAGGGATATGCCGAGCGTCTCGGCGACCTGGACCTCGGTCATGTCGGAGAAGTACCGCAGGGCGAGGACCTCGCGCTGGCGCCGCTGGAGGCCGCGCATGGCCTTGATCAGGTCCTCGCGCTCCAGCTGCTCGTACGCCCCCTCCTCCGCGCTGGCCATGTCCGGCATCGGCTTGGACAGCAGCTTCAGGCCGAGGATGCGGCGGCGCAGCGCGGACCGGGAGAGGTTGACCACGGTCTGGCGCAGGTAGGCGAGCGTCTTCTCCGGCTCGCGGACCCGCTTGCGGGCCGAGTGGACGCGGATGAAGGCCTCCTGGACGACGTCCTCGCAGGAGGCGGTGTCGTCGAGGAGCAGCGCGGCGAGTCCGAGCAGCGACCGGTAGTGGGCGCGGTAGGTCTCGGTCAGGTGGTCGACGGTGGTGCCGGCGGCCGGGGCGGTCTCGGCGCTCCTGCGGGGCGACGGGATGCCGTCGACGCCGCCGGTGCGGGCTCCGGTGGGCACGGGCGCGATCACCGGCATGCCGCCGAGTGCGCGCGGGCGCCGGAGCGGACGGACGGCCGAGCCGCGTACGGGGACGACGGCGCCGCTCCGCACGGGGAGCACCGCCGTGCCTCCGCCTCGCAGCGGGGCGATGGTCGCGATGTCGAGTACCTCTGCCACGCCTGTTGGACACGCTTCCCCCCGACAGGGTTGTACGCGCGCACCACCTTTTTCGCCGGCGAGTTGTTCGTCCCCATGCGTAACCGTTCTCCCCCGATGCCCCGCCTCCGGCGTGTCCCGCGCCACACGGTCGTGGGTGCACGCAGAGACGCGCCCCGCCCAACTCTGGTTGCAGTGCGGGGGAAGTGCATCGTCGAACACGGCATCGCCGCAGTTCAAGAGGTATCTGACGCCTTTTTGCTCACAGGACGTTCACAGATCCCACAAATCCGTGACAAGGGATTCGGCGATCTGAAGCGCGTTCAGGGCGGCGCCCTTGCGGAGGTTGTCGGCGCAGACGAAGAGGTCGAGGGCGCGCTCGTCGTCGAGGGAGCGGCGGACCCGGCCGACCCAGGCGGGGTCGGTGCCGACGACGTCGGCGGGGGTGGGGAAGTCGCCCGCGGCGGGGTCGTCGCAGAGCACGACCCCGGGGGAGGTGGCGAGGACCTCGTGGGCGCGTCCGACGGGGACGGGGTGTTCGAAGCGGGCGTGGACGGAGACGGAGTGCCCGGTGACGACGGGGACGCGCACGCAGGTGGCGGCGACCCGGAGGCGGTCCAGGCCGAGGACGCGCCGGGTCTCGTCCCGTACGCGCTCCTCCTCGGTGGAGGCTCCGTCGGCGCCGGGGGTGCCCGACCAGGGCAGGACGTTGAGCGCGAGGGGGCCGGGGAAGGGGCCGGTGGTGTCGCCGACGGCCCGCCGCACGTCTCCGGGGTGGGTGCCGAGGTCGGCGCCGCCGCCACCAGGCCGAGCTGGGCGCGGAGCGCGTCGACGCCCGCCTGTCCGGCGCCGGAGGCGGCCTGCTGGGCGGTGACGACCAGTTCGGCGAGGCCGAACTCGGCGTGCAGGGCGCCCACGGCGACGATCAGCGCGAGGGTGGTGGAGCCGGGGCCTGCGACGATGCCCCGGGGCGTACCCGGGCGGCGTGCGCGTTGATCTCGGGGACGACGAGGGGACGTCGGGGTCCGCGCGGAAGGCGGCGGAGGTGTCCACGACGACGGCGCCCTTGGAGACGGCGACGGGCGCCCAGCGGGCGGCGACGTCCTCGGGCACCAGGAACAGCGCCAGGTCGACGCCGTCGAAGACCTCCTCGCTCAGCGCGAGGATCTCGCACTCCTCCCCGCGCACGGCGGCCTTGAGGCCGGCCGAGCGCGGGGAGGAGACGAGGCGTATCTCGCCCCAGACGTCCGCGTGGTGCGTGAGCATCTGGAGCATCACCGAGCCGGCCGCCCCGGTCGCTCCCACGACCGCGAGCGTCGGCTTCGGGGTCATCGGCCGGTGCCTCCGTAGACGACGGCCTCGTCCGAGTCGCTGTCCAGGCCGAAGGCGGTGTGGACGGCGCGCACGGCCTCGTTGACGTCGTCGGCGCGGGTGACGACCGAGATGCGGATCTCGGAGGTCGAGATGAGCTCGATGTTCACGCCGGCGTCGGAGAGCGCCTTGAAGAAGTCGGCGGTGACGCCCGGGTTGGTCTTCATCCCGGCGCCGACCAGGGAGATCTTGCCGATCTGGTCGTCGTAGCGCAGCGAGTCGAAGCCGATCGCGCCCTTCGCCTTCTCCAGGGCGTCGATGGCCTTGTGGCCCTCGGCCTTGGGGAGGGTGAAGGAGATGTCCGTGAGGCCGGTGGCCGCGGCGGACACGTTCTGCACGATCATGTCGATGTTGATCTCGGCGTCCGCCACGGCGCGGAAGATGGCCGCGGCCTCGCCCGGCTTGTCCGGCACGCCGACGACGGTGATCTTCGCCTCGGAGGTGTCGTGGGCGACACCCGAGATGATGGCCTGCTCCACCTTCTGGTCCTTTGCGTCGGAAAGCGGTTCGTTGCTGACCCAGGTGCCCTGGAGTCCCGAGAAGGACGAGCGGACGTGGATCGGGATGTTGTAGCGGCGCGCGTACTCGACGCAGCGGTGCAGCAGCACCTTGGAGCCGGAGGCGGCGAGCTCCAGCATGTCCTCGAAGGAGATCCAGTCGATCTTCTTCGCCTTCTTCACCACGCGCGGGTCGGCGGTGAACACGCCGTCGACGTCGGTGTAGATCTCGCAGACCTCGGCGTCGAGCGCGGCGGCGAGCGCCACGGCGGTCGTGTCGGAACCGCCACGGCCCAGCGTGGTGATGTCCTTCTTGTCCTGGCTGACGCCCTGGAAGCCCGCGACGATGGCGATGTTGCCCTCGTCGAGGGCGGTGCGGATACGGCCCGGCGTGACATCGATGATGCGCGCTTTGTTGTGGACCGAGTCGGTGATGACACCCGCCTGGCTGCCCGTGAACGACTGGGCCTCGTGGCCCAGGTTTTTGATCGCCATGGCCAGCAGGGCCATGGAGATCCGCTCTCCGGCGGTCAGCAGCATGTCGAACTCACGTCCGGCAGGGATCGGGGATACCTGCTCGGCGAGATCGATCAACTCGTCCGTCGTGTCGCCCATCGCGGAAACCACGACGACCACCTGGTGGCCGTTCTTCTTGGCGTCCACGATCCGCTTGGCGACGCGCTTGATGCCTTCGGCATCGGCAACGGAGGAGCCTCCGTACTTCTGCACGACAAGGCCCACGTGCGCTCCTCGCTCAGTCTGTGCCGCAGCCGGCGCTGCGATCGCCTCAGTTTATCGAGGGACCCGGAAACGCCCGTGTGATATCGGATGGTGAGACGCACTGCTCAACACGTGATCATTCGGGTGCGATCCCGAGGGCGGTGGCCACAGAGAGCGTGTGCGGATGGTTCTCACCGAAGACACTCCGGCAGACGGGCAGCAGGGCCCGGAGTTCGGCCCGGGAACGGCGCCTCTTCCCGGCGCCCGCGTACAGACCCGCCAGGTTGATCCGTGCCCGCAGGGTGTCCGGGTGGTCCTTGCCGAGCGACAACCGCAGCTCGGACACCGCGTGCGCGCACACCGAGAGGGCGTCGGAGATGCGGTGCGCGTCCTTGTAGAGGGAGGCGAGCTCGTCCGAAGCCAACAGGGTGTCCTGGTCGGTCGCCCCCAGGGCGCGGGTCATGTCCACGAGCACTGCCTCCTGGAGGGCGACCGCCTCGTCGAACCGCCCGGCCTGCCGGTGGGCGTGCGCGAGGGTCCTCCTCGCCAGAAACGTGAACCTGTGGTCCGTCCCGAGCGCCTCGGTCAGGCTCCGCAGCAGCTCGGCCGCCCGCTCGCCCGTCTCCGGACGCCCGGCCCAGCCGAGGCTGTGGACGAGCGCACCGCGCAGGGTGAAGGTGAACAGGTCGTCCGGGCCGAGGAGGCGTTCGGCGCCGGCCACCGCCCGCTCGTACATGCCGACCGCCGACTCGTGAAGCCCGTGCAGGTCCAGGTACCCGCCCGCCGCGGCCAGTGTCCCGAGCAGCGACTCGCCGTCCTGCGGCGGGTCGGTGTGCCGCAGGTACGCCTCGACGTGAGACATCAGCCCGCGCCACGTCTCCCACGGCACCGGTTCCTCGCTGTGCAGCGGTACGGCATGGCCGAGGGCAGTCTCCGCCGTCAGCCGGGCCTGCTCGATCCGCCCCGGCTCCCGGTGCGGGTCCTCGGGGTCCGGCCGCCGGACGACCGCCTGCACCAGCCGGTGCACGGAGACCGAGCCGTCCTCGTGCAGGGTGACCATGCTGTGCGCGGCCAGCTGCCCCAGCGCCTCGCGCGTGCCGGGCGCCGTCGGCAGGAGCGGCACGGGAATCCTGTCCGGGGCGAACCAGGCGAGCAGCCGCAGGACCCCGCCCGCGTACGGGTCGGACTCGTCGAGCCGGTCCAGCGTGACGCGCAGGGCCCGCGCGACGGCCTCCTCGGCGTTCCCCGGCCCGCCGCTCCGCCCCAGCTCCGCCAGATACGCCACCGGAGGCGTGGCCGTGCGCCCGCAGTACGCGGCGGCGATCTCGACGGCCAGCGGCAGCTGCCCGAGGCTCTCGCAGAGCCGGTCGGCGCCTATGGTGTCCCGGGGGCCCGCGTGCGTGGCGACCCGGGTGAACAGCTCGACGGCTTCCCCGGCCGCGAGGACGGGCAGCGTGAGGACCCGCCCGATCCCGTACCAGGCGTCCGTCGTCCGGCTCGTCAGGACCACCCGGCCCCGCCCCGTCCGGGCGAGCAGGCCCGCCACGTCCTCCGGATCGGTGACGTTGTCCAGGACCAGCAGCCACCCCTCGTGCGCCGACAACCACTGCAACGCCCGCTCCCGCAAGGCTTCTTGCGGCAGTGTGTCGATCAGCTCCGGCTGCATCGCGGCGGCAAGGCCCGCGAGCCCCGCGTCCACATCGGCCCGGCTCTCCGCCGTGATCCACCAGACGGGGTTGCGGTGCGGGGCCTGTCGCCGGGCCCAGTGGGCGACCAGCGAGGACTTCCCGACGCCGCCGAGGCCGCAGACGACGACGGGCTCCTCCGCGGCTTCCAGGGCGTCGAGTTCGTCCGTACGCCCGACGAAGTGCGCCGACTTGCGGGGGACGTTGACGAGCCCGTCGGGGCAGCGGACCGGTCCTGTCGCCTCGGGCGGCAGCACGGTCACCCGGTCCCCGGTGTGCACCCACCCGATGTCCCCGCCGACCGCGACGGACCTCTCCCCGACGCCGATACGTCCCCGCTCACGCGTCGCCCGTCGACACGCTCCCGATGTCCCCGCCGGCGGCGACGGAACGCTCACCGGAGGCGGTGACGGGGCCGGTGGCGGGGTGCCGCCGGACGGCATGCCGGGCGGCGCGGGCGGAGTCCCCGCCCCGTCACCGGTGACGACGACCCCGATGTTCCCGCCGGCGGCGACGGACCGGGTCCCCGTGGCTTCCACGGCCCCGCCCGAGCGCCCGAACTGCGCCCACAGGGAGAGCCCGAGCCCGACGACGGCGAGGACGAACCCGGCGACGCTGGCGATCTGGTCGGCCTTGCCGAGGTCGGTGAAGGCGACGACGAGGAGGGCGGCTACGCCGACGGCGGCGACGCCGATTCCGCTCCAGAGGAGGGGTTTCGAGGGGGTGGTGGCTGCCATGCTTCCATGATGCGGGACTCAGTCGCCCAACGACAGCAGCTCGTGGGCGAGCTGTCGGACCATCGCGGTCAACTTCGTTCCGTCCAGGACGGTTTCGCAGTCGTCGAGGAGCTTTCTCACCAGGAGTCGGGCACGGTCGACCTCACCGACCTCGTTCAGGACGAGGACGTGGAATCCGCGCCGCATGAGGGTGTCTGGATGCATCGGGCCGAACCGCGTCCGAGCCCCCACGATCCCTGCCTCGGTGAGTGCGAGAGCCTTGTCCGTCCGTCCCAGTTCCAGGAGAACGGTGACGAGCGACCTCTCGATGCGGTCGATCAGAGTGATGTCCTCGGGCAGCACCTCCCTGACCCGGGCGAGCAGCGACTCCAACCCCACACAAGCGCTCAGACGATCGTGTTCGGTGTCGAGCACCGCGCGCCGTGCCTCCAGGGTCTCCGGAGCGTTCTCCCCCAGGGAGCGGGTCGCCCGGTCCACGTTCTCCCGCAGCAGTTCCCCGGCCCGGTGCGGGTCCGACGGCAGGAGCGTCATCGCCAGCTGGTCCCGGGCCTCGATCGTACGAGCGTCGTCGGGGCCGTACAGCCGGACGTGGAGCTCGAAGTGCTCCTCGGGCAGACCAGTCAGCGCCGGAGGAGTACCGTGCTGCTGGTTCCCCAGCACCAAGCCGTGCATGGCCTGGAGGGAGAGCTCGTTCTCCTCGCCGTACAGGCGCGTGTAGCCGAGCAGGGCCCGCGCGAAGAGCGAGGGAGAACGTCGGTCGGTCGTCATTCCGAAAACCACCCCGGCCCAGTGGAAGAGCAGGCACCATTCCCCGGTGTCCTCATCCGATTCCGTGTGCTGGGCGAGGGACGCTGCCTGGATCGCGTACGACTGGCACACGTCCAGGTGCGCGAAGGCACTCCCCCGCACTCCGGATATCGCCTGGAGCAGCAGCTCCCCGCCGTCTCCTTCCCCTCGTCCCCACCCCCGCCCGCACCACCGCCTGCACCACCCGGTGCACCCTGATCTCGGAGCCCTCCACACTGATCATGCTGTGCGCCCTCAGCCGCCGTACCGCCTCCGTCACCTCCAGCGGGCTCCCCAACGGCTCCAGCAACCGCCTCGGGATCCCCTCCGGGGCCCACCACGCCAGGATCGAGAGGATGCGGCCCGCCAGCGGCGTATCGCGGAGGCGGTCCAGCGTCACCTGCCACACCCGCGCCACCGTCCGCCCCGCCTCGCCGCCCTCCGCCGTGAGGGCGTACGTCTCGGCCGGGTAGCGGGCCAGGAGGTCCAGGTAGGCGCGCGGGGTGATGGCCGCCTCGGCGCAGTACGCCGCGGCCTGGCGGAGGGCCAGCGGGAGGTGGCCCAGTTCCGCGCAGACCTCGGGCACGCCGTCCCCAGGGCAGACGCGGGTGAAGAGGGCCGCCGCCTCCGCCGGGTCCAGCTCGGGGACGGCGATCGTCTCGGCGAGGTCCTGCCACCCCGTGGCGCGGCGCGTGGTGATCAGGACGCGCCCGCCCGTCGCACGGGCGAGCAGCGGCTTCACGTCGGCCGGGTCGGAGACGTTGTCCAGGATGAGGAGCCAGTCGTCGTGGGTGGCGAGCCATTGGAGGGCCCGTTCCCGGAGGGCGTCGTCCGGGAGGACGCCGACGTACGCGGGCTGCATGGCGCGGGCGAGGGCGGCGAGGCCCGCGTCCAGTTCTCCCGGCGTCTCGGCGGTGATCCACCAGACCGGGTTGTGGTCGTCGAGGCGGCCGGCGGCCCAGTGGGCGGCGAGGGTCGATTTGCCGATGCCGCCGAGTCCGCAGAGGACGTGGACGCCCGAGGGGGCTCCCGCGTCCAGGCGGGACAGTTCCTCGGTCCGGCCGACGAAGAGCGTCGTCCGTTCCGGTAAGTGGACGAGGCCCTTCTCCGGTACGGACAGGGCATGGGCGGGCAGCACGACGCCGTGCTCGATCTGGGTCGAGAAGTCCCCCGTGACGACCTTCCCGATGTCCCCGCCCGCCGCGACCGACCGGTCCCCGGAGGCGTCCGCGCTCCCCGTCAAGCGCGCTCGCTGCGCAGCCCCAGCGGTGCCCCGATCTCCTCCAGCATGACGCGGCCCGCTTCCTCGGCGAGGTCGTCCTCGGTGAGGTCCTCGTCGGTGTCGAGGCCGTCGAGGGCGGCGAGGGGCTGGTCGAGGCGGACGTGGGCGACGAGGGACTGGAGGGCGCGGAGGGTGGCGGAGGCGGTGGGGCCCCAGTTGGAGAAGTAGGAGAACTGCCACCACCAGAGCGCCTCGCTGGTGCGGCCCGCGCGGTAGTGGGCGAGGCCGTGGCGCAGGTCGGTGACGATGTCGGCGAGGCTGTCGGAGATCCGGGCCGGGACGGGCGCCTTGCGGGGCTCGTACGGGTCGAAGACCTCGGAGAAGACGTCGACCGGCTCCAGCATCACCGCGAACCGCTCGCGCAGCTCGTCGACGTCCGGCTCCGGGCCCGTGTCCGGCTCGTACCGCTCGTCCGGGACGATGTCCTCGTGCGCGCCCAGCCGGCCGCCCGCCAGGAGCAGCTGGCTGATCTCCAGGAGCAGGAAGGGCACGGCGCTGTCCGGCTCGTCGCCCTTGGCGACCTCGGTCGTCGCGACGATGAAGCTCTCGATCGAGTCGGCGATCTGGACCGCGAAGTCGTCCGGGTCCTGCGTGACGGAGTGGAGCGTGGCGTCAGACATCGAGCAGCCTCCCTGAGAGCGCGCGGGCGAGCGCGCCGGCCCTGTCGTCATACATCTAGCAGCCTCCGCCCCTCGAAGGCACGGCCGAGGGTCACCTCGTCGGCGTACTCCAGGTCGCCGCCGACCGGGAGTCCGCTGGCGAGCCGGGTGACCTTCAGTCCCATGGGCTTGATCATCCGCGCCAGGTACGTCGCGGTGGCCTCGCCCTCCAGGTTGGGGTCGGTCGCGAGGATCAGCTCGGTGACCGTGCCGTCCGCGAGCCGCGCGAGCAGCTCGCGGATGCGCAGGTCGTCCGGGCCGACGCCCTCGATCGGGCTGATCGCGCCGCCGAGGACGTGGTACCGGCCGCGGAACTCGCGGGTCCGCTCGATCGCCACGACGTCCTTGGGCTCCTCGACCACACAGATGACGGTGAGGTCGCGGCGCGGGTCGCGGCAGATGTTGCACTGCTCCTGCTGCGCCACGTTCCCGCAGACCGCGCAGAACCTGACCTTCTCCTTGACCTCCAGGAGCGCGTGCGCGAGGCGGCGCACGTCCGTGGGCTCCGCCTGGAGGATGTGGAAGGCGATCCGCTGCGCGCTCTTGGGACCGACGCCGGGCAGCCTGCCCAGTTCGTCGATGAGGTCCTGAACCACGCCTTCGTACACCGTCAGCGCCCTTCTCGGAAGTGCTTGATTCTTACGGTAGTGGCTGGAAGCGAGCCTTAGAAGGGGCTCAGAAGCCCAGGCCCGACATGCCGCCCATGCCCTGCGCCAGCGGGCCGAGCTTGGCCTGCTGGAGCTGCTGCGCGTTCTCGTTGGCCGCCTGGACGGCGGCGACGATCAGGTCGGCCAGCGTCTCGGTGTCCTCCGGGTCGACGGCCTTGGGGTCGATGACCAGGCCGCGGAGCTCGCCGGAGCCGGTGACGGTCGCCTTCACCAGGCCGCCGCCCGCCTGCCCGTCGACCTCGGTCGCGGCGAGCTCGGCCTGCGCGCGGGCGAGGTCCTGCTGCATCTTCTGGGCCTGCTGGAGGAGCTGCTGCATGTTGGGCTGGCCACCACCGGGGATCACGGTCACTCACTCCTACTGGTCATCGGAACGCCCCGACCGGTCATCGGAACGTCGGTATCCCGAGCCTACGTGCTCCCCGAGCGGGGTGCCGACGCAACTCTTTCGAGTGAGAAACTGCGGGCTCCTCTACCTGATCACGACCCTCTTGAGGGCGGAAATCCCGGGATTCCGGGCCCGTCGCCCACCATTCGGCGGTAGGAAGGGCAGGCACCACGTGCACCGCACGTCACAGAAGGACACGAGCGCTGAGCTGAACAGAGGAGTCCCCCGGTGAGCCAGCAGCCGGAGATGCAGCCGCCGGGGCCCCCCGGGGGAGACGTCACCCGCGATCTGACCGGTACGCCGTTCCCCCTGGGCGACTGGGGCGAGCCTGCCGAACGGCTCGACGAGCTGTACCGCTGGGTCGAGTCGAACGCCCTGCGCACCGTCGAGTGGTACCTCTCCGACCGCGTCTGGAAGCGCCGGGCCGCCCGGGTCCTGCGGATCGGCACGGCCGCCGGGGTGGTCGCGGGGCCGCGCTGCCCCTGCTCGACGTGACCCGGGTCACCGGGGCCTCGCGGGCTGGGGCTATCTGTCCCTGCTGATCGGGGCCGCCTGCCTGGCCTGCGACCGCTTCTTCGGCCTGACGTCGGGCTGGATGAGGGACGTGGCCACCGCGCAGGCCGTGCAGCGCCGTCTCCAGGCGCTCCAGTTCGACTGGGCCTCGGAGAGCGTCCGGGAGGTCCTGGGCCCCACGGAGGGCACGGCGAGCGAGGCGGCGGAGCGCTGTCTCGGGGTGCTGCGCCGCTTCTCGGAGGACGTGACGGAGCTGGTGCGGGCGGAGACCGCCGACTGGATGGTCGAGTTCCGCTCGGGCCCGGCGCCGCTGGCGCTCCAGTCGGCCGGGGTCGTCCCGGCCCGGCCGGAGATCCCCATCCCTCGGGCCGTTTCCCGCTGCCGCCGGGCACCCGCCCGAACATGCCGCGCCAGCGGCCCCGGAGACCCGCTAGGGCGGTCCGGGGGCCGGAGGGCTCAGCTCAGGATGATCATCGAGCCCTGGGCGAGGCTCCGGGTGGCCGCCGCGTGCAGGCCCAGCCCACGTGCCGCTCCCGGGCGAAGGGGTGGTCCTCGTAGGGGCGGTCTCGGCCGGCTCCTCCAGGGTGGTGGGCCGCTCCGGCGGGCGCGGGGCCGCGGGCGGGTTCGCCGGGTCGATGCCGATCGAGGGCGCCACGAACTCCAGCTCGCGCAGGAGGCCGTACGAGGAGCCGAGCGGCCCGCCGCCTTCGAGGAGCTCGTCGCTGGCGAGCGGCACCGGGAAGTCCACCGGCACGTACGCGCCCGCGTGGTCGTAGTGCCAGACCAGGTGGGACTGCTGGGCGGTCGCCTCGAACATCTCCAGGAGCTGTTCGTAGTCCCCGCCGAGCGCGCCGACCGGCTCGACCGGCAGCCCGCACATCTGGAGCAGGTAGGCGCGGCGCAGGAAGTGCAGGGCCTCGTAGTCGAATCCGGCGACGGGCGCGACGTCCCCCGAGAGCCCCGGCATGTACGCGTAGACGGGCACGGTCGGCAGGCCCGAGGCGCTCAGCACGGCGTCGTAGGCGGCTATCTCTTCGGCGAAGGGATTGTCGGGGCTGTGGCACAGCACGTCGACGAGGGGGACCAGCCACAGGTCACAGGCCAAGGGAGGCTCGCTCTCCGTCAGTTGCAGGGACGGCCAGGGTAGTCGGCTCGGCCGACGACGCCCACCCGCTGACCACCTGCCCTCGCAGACCCGTCCTCAACCCGAACTCCGCCCCCGGCCCCACGCGCCCCGCCACGGGTACGCCCCGGCCGACGCCGTCCTCAGCGGGCCCGCGCCTCCAGGCGGTCCGCCCACTCCAGGGAGTGCGCGTTGTAGGCCCGTACGACGTCGACGGCCGCTTCCGCGTCGCCGCGGGTGACCGCGTCGACCAGTTCGACGTGTCCGCTCCACAGCCAGCCGAGGACGTCCCGCTCGGAGCGCAGGTGGGGCACGGAGAAGACCCAGGCCTGGACGCGGAGCCGGTGCAGGAAGTCGGCGATGTGGTCGTTGGCGGAGACGAGCCGGCCCAGCTCGCGCCAGTAGCGGATGTCGTAGCCGATGAGGATGTCGAGGTCCCCGGCGCGGGCGGCGCGGGCGGCGGCCTCGCCCCGGCGCCTGACGGAGACGAGCGCGACGCCGATGTTGTGGTCGGGCTCCGGGGGCACGGTTGCCGGGGAGTGGCGGCGGAAGATGCCGTCGACGACGAGCATCCGGGCCTCGACCATGTCCCGGTAGTCGGCGATCGAGTACTGGTGGACGCGGAAGCCGCGGTGCTGGTCGGAGTCGAGGAGGCCCTGCGCGCAGAGGTCGACGAGGGCTTCGCGGACGGGCGTCGCGGAGACGCCGTACTGCTCGGCGATCTGCTTGACGGTGAATTCCTGGCCCGGCTGGAGACGGCCTGCGAGCACTTCGTCACGCAGCGCGTCCGCAATCTGCTGTCGCAAGGTGTTGCGGGTGACAGCTCCGCTCGCGGGCATGGGTCGGCCCCTCCGTCCGGCTCCGGACACCCTAGTCCAGACGGAGAGGACCTCCCCGTTTCCCTGCTACGCGGTGTGCTCGTCGGCCACCGAGAGGGCCGCGTCGAGGGCCGCCAGGCCCTCCTTGACCTCGGCCTCGGACACGTTGCAGGCGGGAACCGCGTGGGTGCGGTTCATGTTGATGAAGGGCCACAGGCCGTTCTTCTTCGCCGCGGCGCCGAGGGCGGCCATCGGCGCGTTGGCCTCGCCGGCCGCGTTGTACGGGACGAGCGGCTCGCGCGTCTCCTTGTTCTTGACCAGGTCGAGGGCCCAGAAGACGCCCGTGCCGCGGACCTCGCCGACGGACGGGTGGCGCTCGGCGAGCTCGCGCAGGCCGGGGCCGAGGACGTTCTCGCCGATGTGGGCGGCGTTCTCGACGACCTTCTCGTCGGCCATCACGTTGATGGTGGCGACGGCGGCGGCGCAGGCCAGCGGGTGACCGGAGTAGGTCAGGCCGCCGGGGTAGGGCCGCTTGTCGAAGGTGGCGGCGATCTCGGCGTTGATGGCGACGCCGCCGAGCGGCACGTAGCCGGAGTTCACGCCCTTGGCGAAGGTCATCAGGTCGGGCACGACGTCGAAGTGCTCGGCGGCGAACCACTTGCCGGTGCGGCCGAAGCCGGCCATGACCTCGTCGAGGATGAAGACGATGCCGTACTTGTCGCAGATCTCGCGGACACCGGCGAGGTAGCCGGGCGGCGGGGTCATGATGCCTGCGGTGCCGGGCACGGTCTCCAGGATGATCGCGGCGATGGTCGCCGGACCCTCGAAGGCGATCGTGTCCTCCAGGTGCTGGAGGGCACGCGCGCTCTCCTCCGCCTCGGTGGTGGCGTAGAAGGGCGAGCGGTACAGGAACGGCGCCCAGAAGCGCACGACGCCCGCGGAGCCGTTGTCGGAGGCCCAGCGGCGCGGGTCGCCGGTCAGGTTGATCGCGGTGGAGGTGGCGCCGTGGTACGAGCGGTAGGCGGAGAGCACCTTGGTGCGGCCCGTGTGCAGACGGGCCATGCGGACGGCGTTCTCGACGGCCTCGGCGCCGCCGTTGGTGAAGAAGATCTTGTCCAGGTCGCCCGGGGTCCGCTCGGCGATGAGGCGTGCGGCCTCGGAGCGGACGTCCACGGCGAAGGCGGGCGCGAAGGTCGCGAGCTTCCCGGCCTGCTCCTGGATCGCGGCGACGACCTTGGGGTGCTGGTAGCCGATGTTCGTGTAGACGAGACCGCTGGTGAAGTCCAGGTAGCGGTTGCCGTCGTAGTCCCAGAAGTACGAACCCTCGGCGCCGGCGACGGCGAGCGGGTCGATCAGGCCCTGTGCGGACCAGGAGTGGAAGACGTGCGCGCGGTCGGCGGCCTTGACGGCCGCGCCGGCCTGAGGATCGGGTTCGACATGAGGGGTCATGGGTCCGAGGGTAAGGAACCGCAGGTGGGACGGGCCATGACCATCTTGTCCATCGAGACCGCGGCGGACCCGACACCTTGCTGGGCCGTCCCGTACGGCGCGGACCCGACGCCTTGCCGGTCGGGCCGGAACGCCGCCCGGGCGGGCACTCAGCCGGTGACCACGTCCACCGGGCAGCGGATGCCGGACGCGCGGGCCAAGCGGCCGTCCGCGGTGACCAGCGCACAGCCGTATGCCTCCGCCGCCGCGACGTAGGCCGCGTCGTACGTGGTGAGGTTCCCCCGCAGCTCCCAGATCCGGGGCAGCAGCACCCGCGACAGGGGAACGACGGGCTCCAGTTTCGCGAGGGCGGCCACGGCTGCCTCCGCGTGCTCCTTGGAGATCTTCCCGCCGAGCAGATTCCCCCGGATCACGGACAGCACCTCGATCGTCCAGTGCTCCGGCGCGATCCACCTGCTGTCGGCGGCGAGGGCGGCGCGGCACCGGTCCCCGACCGGGCCTTCGTCGAGCAGCGAGAACGCGAAGACGGACGCGTCGACGACGATCACTCGCCGTCTCCCGGCACACCGAGCCCCGCGTCCCGTTCGGCACGCCCGGAGCTCAGCGCCCCCAGCACGTCGGCGGTGTCCAGCCGAGTGCCGTACCGCCCGGCGGAGAACGCCTGGAGTACGGCCAGATTGTCACGGCGCTTCACCTCGTCGGCCAGCACGTCGAAGAGGTATGCCTGCAACGACTGGCCACGCTCACCCGCTATGGCCGCCAGCCGGTCGCGCATCTCCTCGGGCACATCACGAATCTGCAGGGCAACCATGCGTCCATGGTTGCATGCACATCTGCATGCACGCAATCGCCCGGAGCGGCCGCACCCGCCTAGCAAGCCAGGAGCTCCGACACGACGCTCCGCAGCAGCAGCGGGTGCACGAACCGGTCCGCACACGTCGGCGGGAAGCGCCACGACAGCGGCCACGTCCTCCCGGTGAGCGCCGGCACCGGTACGTAGCTCACGTGCGCCGGTCCCGCGTTGAAGCGCGTCACCCCGCGCGGCCACGCCCGGTGCGCCGTCGAGCCCGGCGGTACGAGGAAATACACCCCGCGCCGGCCGTTCGCCTCCATGACGACCGACCCCGGGTCTCCCCCCGTCAGCGCTTCCATCCAGTCGGCCAGCCGACGCCCTTCGTCACCGTCCACACGAACGGCGTCGAATTGTACGCCCGCCTTACGGAGTTGGAATCCGGAAACTGGAATCCAATCCACCTTCACTTCCCGATTCTCTTCAATCACCACACCATGTTCCCGCGTCGACGCTAGCGTTTTCCACGACTGCGGAGGGCGCGTCGGCAACCCCTTGACCTGCGCCAACGCACCTCGTACGCAGTTGAATTCGGCGGGGAGCAGTTGAGACCGGTTGAGATCGGTTGAGTCCGAATGGGGAGCATGAATGGCACGAGCAGAAAACAAGGAAACGGTCGGCCCCGTGGCCCGCATGGCAGCCAATCTGGCCAAGCGATTGCGACTGAAGAGGGGATGGACCCAGGAGTATCTGGGGGCGCAAATGGGCTTCACCGGCGCGGCCATCAGCGCCATGGAGCGCCTCATCCACCCCGTGAGCGACGACATGCTCGTCCAGCTCGAACGCGTCCTCGGCGGCGGCACGGGCATGTTCGACGACATGCGGGAGCTCGTACGACTGGAGAAGCTGCCGGAGCAGTTCCGGGAGTACGCGTCGATCGAGCAGAAGGCGGTGGCGCTGTGGCTGTACGCCAACCACGTCGTCCACGGGCTGTTCCAGACGGAGGCGTACGCGCGCGCGTTGATCGCGGGCGGGCATCCGGAACCGACGCCTGAGCGGACCGAGGAGCTGGTCGTCGCTCGCATGGACCGGAAGAAGCTGTTCGACCGGAAGCCGGTGTGCGAGATCGAGCTGATCCTCGACGAGTCGGTGCTCAGGCGAACGATCGGGAGCGAGGACATCATGCGGGAGCAGTTGCTGTACTTGGCGGAGTGCGCCCAGAGAAGCAACCTGAACCTTCAGGTGCTCCCGCTGGACGCGGGGTTGGGGGGTAAGTACGCAGGGGCCCGAGGGGAACTGAACATCGTGGAGACCGCGGCTCACGACCACGTGACCTACCTGGAGATCGGGGACGAAAGCCTGCTGATCACCGACCGCCCTAAGGTCAGTACGTACATGCAGAGGTATGCGAAGATCCGGGCACAGGCCCTGGATCCGCGCAGGTCGCTGGGCTTCATCGAGGAGTTGGCGGGAGTACGGAGATGAGCGAGACCCTGCACTGGTTCAAGTCCAGCTACAGCGACAGCGGTGGCGGGGACTGCGTCGAGGTCGCCTTCACGTGGCGCAAGTCCTCGTACAGCAGCGACAGCGGTGGCAACTGCGTAGAAGTCGCCACCTGCGCCCACGCCGTCCACCTCCGCGACTCCAAGGTCAGCGACGGGCCCACGTTCGCCGTGGAGCCCGCCGCGTGGACCGCGTTCCTGGGGTGGGCCGACCGCTAGCAGGACAGGTTCGACCCTGCGGGGACGCCCAGGATCTGGGTGAACTGCTGGTACTTGGTGACCCGGCTCTGGACCTGGGCCGGGTTGCCGCCGTTGCACTCCAGGCTGCCGTTGATGGCCCAGATGGTCTGGCCGAAGCCGGCGCCGTTGACCATGGCGTTGTGGGCGGTCATGGTGCCGGGGCCCTTCTGGGTGTTCCAGTACCAGAGGCCGGTCTGCATGGCGACGGACGGGTCCTGCTCGACGCGCCAGGGGTTGTTGAGCAGGTCGATGCCGAGGGCGTCACCGGCGGCCTTGTAGTTGAAGTTCCAGGAGAGCTGGATGGGGCCCCGGCCGTAGTACGCGGACTGGCCGGCGGGGCAGCCGTAGGGCTGGGTCGTGTCGCAGTAGTGGGGGTAGTTGGCGGTGTTCTGCTCGACGATGTAGTAGAGCCCGCCGGTCTCGTGGGAGACGTTGGCGAGGAAGGCGGCGGCCTCCTGCTTCTTCACCGTGTCGGTGCCGGTGGTGGCGAAGCCGGGGTAGGACTTGAGGGCGGCCACGAGGCCCGCGTAGGTGTAGAAGGGGTTCCTGTTCGGGAACATCTGGTTGAACTGGGCCTCGGAGACGACGAATCCGGAGGGGTTGGGGTCCGTGCCGCCCCCGCCGGTGCCGCAGGCGCCCTCGTCGCGCCAGACGTCGGAGGAGCCGGGGCGCTCGTTCTGGGTCCACCACTTGGCGTACCAGTTGTGGCCGTTGTACGAGGCGGTCATGCCGCCGGTGTAGACGCTGCCCGAGTTCCAGGCGGCGACGCAGGCGGGGGCGGCGCCCGCCGGGGCTGTGGGGAGGAGGACGGCGAGGCCGAGGGCCGTACAGAGTGCGGCCATCAGGGTGACCAACTTACGCAGCATGGTGCGTACTTCCTTCCGGGTGGGGTCCGGGTGGGAAGCCACAGCGAAGCGCGATTGGTCTGAACCTGTCAAGGTCTAGACCAGAAAACGACCCCACGGCGTTGTGGGTCGCCCTCCGGCCTTACGCGGCCAGTTGCACCGTCAGTTCCTTCGCCAGGGACTCGGCCGTCGCGAGGGACTCCGTGCGGGAGGCCTCGAAGAGCGGGACGAGGCCGGCCATCGCGGGGACGACCGGGGCGAGGGTCAGCTCGGGGGTGATGAAGGTGACGTCCAGGCCGAGGTCGCTGCCGAGGACGTACCGCAGGTAGTCCTCCACGTAGTCGTGGCCGTGCATCGGGGTGCCCTCGCGGTAGGAGCCGCCCCGGCTGGTCACGACGACGGTCCGCTTGCCCGCGAGGGAGCGGTGCTCGGTCCGCGACGTGCGGCCGCCGGCGATGACGTGGTCGATCCAGGCCTTCAGGGTGGAGGGGATCGCGTAGTTGTACATCGGGGCGCCGAGGAGGATCACGTCCGCCCGCTCGGCCTCCTCGATCAGCCTGCCCCGGAGGGCGAACGCGGCCCGCTGCTCCGGGGAGTGGTCGGCGGGGTCGGTGTTGCCCGCGTAGTAGGCGGCGGCCTCCAGGTGGGGGACGGGCTCCTTCGCGAGGTCCCGGTAGATCACCGTCCCCCCGGGGTTCTCCGCCTCCCAGGACCTGCGGAAGGCGGCGGTGACGGCGCGGGAGTGGGAGTTCTCGCCGGCGAAGGACGTGTCGATGTGGAGCAGCGTGGCCATGGGGATCGTCTCCTGGGTCTCACAGGGGCTGGTGAGAAGGATCTTTCTTCCTCAACCAAACTTGAGGTCCAGCCCCTGTGACCCGGATCACCCCCCGAACCCCGGGATCCCCCTCAGATCATCAGGATGATGCGGCCCGGCCGGTGTCCCGCCTCCGCCCTGCGGTGCGCCTCCGCGACCTCCTCAAGGGGCATCACGTCGGCCACCCGGGTGATCAGCTCCCGGTCCGCCACCTTCCGCAGGCTCTCCGCGAGCCGGGCGGCGTCCGGCACGGCCCGTACGGTCTCGACGCGGATGTCCCGCTCGGCGACCGGCACCCGGTCGGGGCCAGCGCGGCGAACACGCCGCCGTCCTTGAGGACCGGGAGGAGCGCCTCGCCGACGAGCGCCCCGTCGAAGACCCCGTCGACCCCGTCCGGGTCGCCCGCGCGGACCTTCGCGACGATGTCCTCCGGGATGCCGCGCGGGACGACGTGGTCCGCGCCGATGACCCGCAGTTCGGGCTCGTCGCCCTCGTGGGCGACGGCCACCACGCGCAGTCCGGCGGCATGGGCGTACTGGACCGCCAGGCGGCCCACCACGGCGCTCGCGCCGGTCACGAGGAGCGCCGCCCCGGCGGAGGCCGAGCCGGTCCAGGCCCTGCTGGGCGGTGGCCGAGGCCAGCGGCAGGGAGGCGGCCACGGTGAAGTCCACGTCGTCCGGGACGGGGGACAGCCACGCCGGGTCGGCCCAGATGATCTCCGCGTACGTGCCGTCGCCCGTGAGCATCTCGAACCAGGGCACGAAACCGGCCACGCGGGTGCCGACCGTCAGCCCCGGGTCCCCGGGCACGGGATCGAGCAGCTTGCCCGCGAAGTCCGTCCCCAGGACGAACGGGGCCTGAGGTCGCCGACCGCGTCGGCGTACCGGCCCGCGCGGATCCGCAGGTCCGCCTGGTTCACTCCGGCCGCCTTCAGGGCCACCCGCACCTTGCCCGGCACGGCCCCGGCCTCCGGTTTCGGCCGGCGGGCCATGCGGAGGACCTCGGGTCCGCCGTAGGCGGTCACTTCGACGACGCGCATGGGGTACTCCTCAGACGGAAGGCCCCCTCGTCGCCATTACACCCACGCTCCGCGGCACCGGGCAACCTCTGTCAGCCCACCCGGGGAGCCGTCTGAACGAACGGCGAAGTCCACGTGGACGCCCGCTACACCCCTCCCGGCCTCGCACAGGCGTCCGTACCGTCCCGTCCATGGAGTGGATAACACCGGAGAACCTCATCGCCGTGGGGACGGCCCTCATCGGTGTCCTGGTCACCTTCGCCGTCGTCTGGATCGACCGGTTCTCACCGCAGCGCAAGCGGCTCGGCTACCGCGTGCAGCTCAACACCCCGCTCCACCGCGAGGACAACCGGGACAGCGAGGTCATGACCGTGCGGGAGGGCCAGGTCGTGGGGATGGCCGCGCCCGCCGACGGCTCCACGCTCGTCCTCCTCCGCATCGAGAACGACCGCGAGCTCGACATCGGCTCCGAGGACTACGGCGCCTCCACCGAACCCCACGGCCTGAAGATCACCTTCGGCGAGCGGACCGTCCAGGGCGTCGTCGCCACCGTCCCCGCCGGCTGGGTCTCGGTCCGGGACGACCTGGAGCGCGCCCCCGCCCTGGGCCGCGACGGCAACGCGGTCCTCGTCCCCAAGGTGGCGCTGGAACGCGGCCAGTACTTCAAACTGCTCGTCCAGCTCTCCGGCGGCGTCGCCGACCGCGACGTCAAGATCGCCGGAAGCCTCCAGGGCGGCTCCATCCGGCGCAACAGGAGCACCACCCCCGACGAGAAGCCGGCCAGGTTCAGCCCGACCGCCCGGAACGTCGTCATCGTCCTCACCGTCTGCGTCATGACCCTCGCCGCGATCATCGTCCGCGAGCAGACCCCGCCGCCCATCGGCTGCGCCCGGGGCACCCTCACCCTCACCGGCTCCACGGCCTTCGCACCCGCGCTGCGGGAGGTCGCGAAGCAGTACGAGGAGGACTGCGAGGGCTCCACCGTCACCGTCGACGTGCACGGCTCGACCGCCGGGATCCGGGAGCTGGCCCAGGCCGGGAAGGACGCGGGCTCGCTCATCGCCTTCTCCGACGGACGCAAGCCGAACGGCTTCCCCGAGCTGCGGGAGAACAGGGTCGCCGTCTCCCTCTTCACCCTCGTCCTCAACGACGGCATCCCCGTCGACGACCTCACCCTGGACCAGGTCCGCCGGATCTACCGGGGCGAGATCACCGACTGGAAGCAGATCGTCCCGAGCCTCGACCGGCCGGTGCTCCTGGTCAGCCGGGATGCCAACTCCGGCACCCGGCAGGTCTTCCAGCGCCGGGTCCTCGACTTCAACGAGCCCGCCAACTCCTCCCAGGACTGCCTGACGCTCGACGACCCCGCCTCCCAGGTGATCCGCTGCGAACTCGACTCCACCGACCAGGTCCTGGACACCGTCGCCAAACTCCCCGGCGCCCTCGGCTACTCCGAACTCCGCGCCACCGACGGACGGAAGGGCCTGCACCGGGTGGCCGTGGACGGGCGGCGGCCCGTCGTGGAGGAACTGGGCGAGTCCGGCTACCCGTACCGGGAGATCGAGTACGCCTACACCCGGGGCCTGCCCGCACCGACTCCCTGACCTCCAGCTTCCTCACCTACCTCCGGTCGGGGCGCGGCCAGGACGTCATCAGCGCCCACGGCCACCTGCCCTGCGCCACCCCGAAGGGGCTGAAGGTCTGCGGGGACGGCTGAGGGGAATCGCGGGTCTGGCATGCTCTGGCGACGTGGAGTCATTGCACGCGGAAGATCCGGTCGCCGTCGGCCCGTTCCGTCTCATCGGCCGCCTCGGGGTCGGCGGGATGGGCCGGGTGTTCCTGGCGCGTTCGGCCGGCGGGCGGACCGTCGCGGTCAAGGTCGTGCACGCGGAGCTGGCCGCGCAGGAGGAGTTCCGGCGCCGGTTCGCCCGTGAGGTCGCCGCCCTCGAACGGGTCGGCGGCGCCGGGACCGCGCCCGTCCTCGGCTCGGACACCACCGCCGACTCCCCGTGGGTCGCCATCGGATACGTACCGGGTCCCTCGCTGCGGACCGTCGTCGGCGACGAGTTCGGGCCGCTGCCGCCCGCGACCGTACGGGCCCTGGCCTCCGGGCTCGCCCGCGCCCTCGACCACATCCACGCCGCCGGGCTCGTCCACCGCGACCTCAAGCCGTCGAACGTGCTGCTGACCGTCGACGGGCCGCGGATCATCGACTTCGGCATCGCCCGCGCCCTCGACCACGTCACCGACGGCGGCGACCTGACCACCACCGGAGCCGTCGTCGGCTCCCCCGGCTACATGTCCCCCGAGCAGGTCCGCGGCGACCGGGTCTCACCCGCGTCGGACGTCTTCTGCCTCGGCTCCGTCCTCGCCTACGCGGCGACCGGCCGCGCCCCTTCGGCACGGCGGACAGCGGCGTCCACGCCACGATGTTCCGCATCGCCCACGACGAGCCCGACCTGACCGGCCTCCCGCCCGAGCTCTCCGGGCTCATCCGGGCCTGCCTCGCCAAGGACCCGGCGGCCCGGCCCACGGCCACCGAGATCGTCGAGACCCTCCCGATGGCCGACCCCTGGCTCCCGGCGGACGTCCTGGCCCGCCTCGGACGACACGCGGCGCGGCTCCTGGAGGCGGAGGGCAGCACCGGCGGCACGGAGACGCCCGGCACTGCCCCGGCGCCCCGGGGACGCCGCCCACGGAAGCACCGTTCACGGGAGCACCGCTCACGGGGCCGGGCAGCACGGCCCCGCCTCCGTTCCCGCCGCGCCCGCGCCCCGGCGCCGGGGCCGTAGCGCGCTGCTCGCCGCCGTCACGGCCCTCGCCGTCGCGGCGGCGGCCGGCCTCGCGTACGCGTACTGGCCCCAGGGCGGCGACACCGACACCACGAGCGGCGGCGGCAAGGGCACCGGAGCCCGCCCGCCGGGATCGTGCCGGCCGCCTTCCTCGGCGCCTGGGAAGGCGTCCTCAAGGGCTCGGCGAACGCCCCGTACGAGACCAGCCGGATAGAGATCACCCAGGGCGCGGCGGGCGCCAGGACCGCCGTCTACACCCACGTCACCGGGGAACAGCTCTGCATCGGCCGGGCCACCCTGATCTCCGCCACCGACGGCGAACTCGTCCTCGGCGAGGCCGAGATCACCGCCAGCGTCCCCGCCCGCCGCTGCACCCCGGCCGCCCGCCAGACCCTCACCCTCCGCTCGGCCGACGTCGTCGAATGGGGCTCCGGCGTCGCCAGGGCCACCTTCCAGCGCGTCAAGGCCGGCGCGAACGTCGTCCCCACCGCGTACGTCGGCACCTGGAAACAGGCACCGGACACGATCACCCAGCCCGAACCCGACCGCTGGTCCTACCGCGTCACCATCACCCAGGGCCCCGTCGGCGCCCCCTCGTCCGCTACGAGCAGTCCTACCCCGCACGGACTCCGAGGGCACCTACCTCTCCGACGACGTCGACTGCGCCTCCACCGCCCTCCTCGGCGGCTCCGGCACCCCCCTCGTCATCGGCCCGGAGACCCGCGACCCCGACACCTGGGACCCCGACTGCGCCGAGAACGGCTCCGGCAACCTCCGCATCGTCCGCTACAAGGGCGAGGAACGGCTCCAGGTCTACGGGATGACGAGCGAGGGGGAACCGGTCGAGTTCGTGCGGGACTAGTTCCGCGACCAGCTCCGGCACTGGCTACGGGACCGACTCCGGTACCAACTCCGTTATCGAATGCGGTACCAGCTCCGGTACCAACTCCGTTACCGAGTGCGGTACTAGCTCCGGGGCCAGCCCTCGGGGGCCCGGTGGACGACCTCGGAGGCCGCGCGGGCGTAGGCGTGGACCTCGGGGCGGGTGTCGTCGGCGCGCCAGGCGAGGGCGAAGCGGGTGGGGAGACGCCGTCGACGGGGCGGACGGCGACACCGCCGCGGGTGAGCAGGAGGGCGTTGCCCTCGGCGACGAGGCAGATGCCGAGGCCGTCGACGAGGGCTTCGTAGGTCTCGTCGGTGGAGCCGATCTCGGCGCCGATCCGGGCCGGGCGGCCGTCCCGCGCGTCCAGGGCGAGCCAGTGGTCGCGGAGTTCGGGGGCGACGGCGCCGGGCAGGGCGAGGAAGGGCTCGTCGAGGAGGTCGGCGAAGTCGATCCGGTCGCGGCCGCCAGCGGGTGCCGCTCGGACAGGGCGATCAGCCGGGGCTCGGTGGCGACGACGACCCAGCGGTAGCGCTCCGCGTCGACCAGCGGGAGCCAGACGAACGCCAGGTCGCTGGTCCGGTCGGCGAGCCCGGCGGTCGGGTCGTCCCAGCCGATCTGGCGCAGCCGGAGCCGCGCCCGGGGTGCCGCTCGGTGAAGCGGGAGCGGATCGCGGGCAGCAGCCCGCCCCGGCCGGGGCTGGTCGACATGCCGATGACGAGGGTGGCCTCCGGGGCGGCCCGGACGGCCCGCACCGCGCCCTCCCCTCCGCCCACGCGGCGAGCACCGCGCGCGCGTGCGGCAGCAGGGCCGTGCCGACCTCGGTGAGGCGGACGCCCTGCCGGTCGCGGTCGAAGAGCGGGGCCCGAGCTGCCGCCCAGGGCCCGGATCTGCTTGCTGAGCGCGGGCTGCGAGACGTACAGCCGCTCGGCGGCGCGCGTGAAGTGGAGCTCCTCGGCGACCGCGAGGAAGTACCGCAGGTCCCGCCCGTGCACATCCATGCCTTCTGGCTATCACGGCGGATCTTGGACGGACAACTCCCTCCACGTGCACGCTGGTTGCACCACGAACGAGGGGAATCAGGAACATGAGCAAGGTCTGGCTGATCACGGGAGCCAACAGCGGGTTCGGGCGCGCCTTCGCCGAGGCCGCGATCGCCGCCGGGGACGTCGTGGTCGCCGCCGCGCTCGCGCGGGCACCCTGGACGACCTGGTCGCCGCCCATCCCGACCAGGTCCACGCGGTCACCCTGGACGTCACCGACCTGGCCGCCGTCGACCGCGTGGTGGCCGAGGTCGCCGAGCGGCACGGCCGCATCGACGTCCTGGTCAACAACGCGGGCCGCACCCACGTCGGTTCGGTCGAGGAGACCGGCGACGCCGAACTGCGCTCGCTCTTCGACGTACACGTCTTCGGGCCCGCCGCCCTGACCCGCGCCGTCCTGCCCCACATGCGGGCCCGCCGCTCCGGCGCGATCGTGCAGCTCAGCAGCGTCGGCGGCCAGATGTCGATGGCCGGCTTCGGGGCGTACAGCGCGACGAAGTTCGCCCTCGAAGGCCTCTCGGAGGCGCTGGCCGCCGAGGTCGGCCCGCTCGGCATCAAGGTCCTGATCGTCGAGCCCGGCGCCTTCCGCACCTCGCTCTTCGGCAACGGCAGCCTCAGCACCGACACCATCGCCGACTACGCCGACACGGTCGGCGCCACCCGTCCTTCGTCGAGGGCGGCGACGGCGGCCAGGCCGGCGACCCGGCCAAGGCCGCAGCGGCCGTCCTCGCCGCCCTCGACGCCGACGAGACGCCGCTGCGGCTGGCCCTCGGCGACGACTCCATCGACACGATCCACGCCCACCTCGACCAGGTCCGGGCGGATCTGCACGCGTGGGACAAGGTCGGGCGGGACACGAAGTTCGACGCGTAGCCGGACGTGCAGAAGGCCCGCACCCGAAGGTGCGGGCCTTCTCGGCGTGCCCGCCTACAGGAAGGAGTTGATCTCGATCGTCTCGGTGCGGCCGGGGCCGACGCCGATCGCGGAGATCGGGGCGCCCGACATCTCCTCCAGGGCCTTCACGTACGCCTGCGCGTTCTTCGGCAGGTCGGAGAAGGTCTTGGCCTTCGTGATGTCCTCGGACCAGCCCGGCAGCATCTCGTAGATCGGCTTCGCGTGGTGGAAGTCGGTCTGCGAGTAGGGCAGCTCCTCGACGCGCTTGCCGTCGATCTCGTACGCGACGCAGACCGGGATCTGCTCCCAGCCCGTCAGCACGTCGAGCTTGGTGAGGAAGAAGTCCGTCAGGCCGTTGACGCGGGTCGCGTAGCGGGCGATGACCGCGTCGAACCAGCCGCAGCGGCGGTCACGGCCGGTGGTGACACCGCGCTCGCCGCCGATGCGGCGCAGCGCCTCGCCGTCCTCGTCGAACAGCTCCGTCGGGAACGGGCCGGCGCCGACGCGGGTCGTGTACGCCTTGAGGATGCCGATGACGCGGGAGATCTTCGTCGGGCCGACGCCCGCACCCGTGCAGGCACCGCCGGCGGTCGGGTTCGAGGAGGTGACGAAGGGGTACGTGCCGTGGTCGACGTCGAGCAGGGTGCCCTGGCCGCCCTCGAAGAGCACGACCTTGTCGTCGTCGAGCGCCTTGTTGAGGATCAGCGTGGTGTCCGCGACGAACGGCTTGATCTGCTCCGCGTACTGGAGCATCTCCTCGACGATCTGCTCCGCCTCGATCGCGCGGCGGTTGTACAGCTTGGCGAGGAGCTGGTTCTTGCCCTCCAGCGCCGCCTCGACCTTCTGCTGCAGGATCGACTCGTCGTACAGGTCCTGGACCCGGATGCCGACGCGGTTGATCTTGTCGGCGTAGGTCGGGCCGATGCCGCGGCCCGTGGTGCCGATCTTGCGCTTGCCGAGGAACCGTTCCGTCACCTTGTCGAGGGTGACGTTGTACGGGGTGATCAGGTGAGCGTTACCGCTGATCAGGAGCTTCGACGTGTCGACGCCGCGCTCGTTCAGTCCGCTCAGCTCGGAGAGCAGGACCGCCGGGTCGACGACGACACCGTTTCCGATCACCGGGGTGCACCCCGGGGAGAGGATTCCGGAAGGAGGAGGTGCAGCGCGTACTTCTGGTCGCCCACGACGACCGTGTGGCCGGCATTGTTGCCGCCCTGGTAACGCACCACGTAGTCCACGGATCCACCGAGCAGGTCGGTGGCCTTTCCCTTGCCCTCGTCACCCCACTGAGCACCGAGCAGCACAAGTGCGGGCACAGGCGTACACCCCTTCCGGGTGGGGCATGTCCAAGGTCAGGGGGCGTACGCCGCCTCACCGGTGTGCCCCGGAATAGACGAAGCCCCTGGCGCAATAGCGCAAGGGGCTCTTGCACAAAGATGCTACCCGAGGAAGGACCGAGGTGTCGGATCACGACCAGCTGCTGGTCATCGTCGACCCGGTCGCCCGCCGAATGGACGGCGAGTCCGTACGGATCGCGAAGGATGTGCTGTCCGCGGGCGCGGAGGCGAAGATCTGCCTGCCGGACGGCCCCGAGGAATTCTCCCGGGCCCTGGCCCGGCGCGGCTCCCGGCGTCCCGTCGTGCTCGGCGACGACCGCGCGCTGCTGCGCACCGTGGCCCTGCTGCACCGCGAGCGGGAGCTCGCCGGCGGGGCCCTCTCGCTCGTCCCCATCGGCGCGCCGGACGCCCTGCGAGTGGCCCACGCGCTCGGCGTGCCCCGCTCCACACCGGCGGCGGCCCGCGCCGTCCTGCACGGCGCCGCACGCCGCCTGGACCTGCTCGTCGACGACAGCGACGGCGTCGTCCTCGGCGACCTCCTGGTCCCCGGCGCGCCCCTGACCGTCCCCGCCGCGCCCTCCGTCTGGGGCACCTGCCGCTCCCTCGTCCGCACCCTGGTCCGCCCGGCGCCCGTGGCCCCGCCACGACCCGGCTGCGGGTGGAGGCCGACGGGGTGCTGCTCGCCGACATCGACACCCCCGTGGAGGGCCTCACGGTCCGGCCCGTCGCCGGCACCGCCGAAGTGACCGTCCACCCCTCGCGTCCCCGCACGGCACGCCGCCGCCCGTACGGTGACGGTCTCCGGCCCCGACTTCCGCTACCGCGCCGACGGACACCTGACGGGACCGGTACGACGGCGGACGTGGACGGTCCGGGCGGGCGCCTGGGGGCTGACACTTCCCGTGGAGGTCGCATAACGTCACGGGCGGGGACGAGTACTCAGGGGTGGGGACGTGCGATGACGTCTGGGACGGGGCGTGCGAGGGCGTCGGGGACGGGGGCCGGGGAGGCTTCGGGGACGGCGTCCGGGGTGACGTCGGGGGCGGCTTCGGGAACGGCATCCGGGACGGCGTCGGAGACAGCGGCCGGGGCGGCGGCCGGGGTGACCTCGGGGACAGCGGCCGGGGCGGCGTCGGGGACGGCATCCGGGGTGACGTCGGGGACGGCGTCCGGGGCGGCGTGCGCGCTGGACTTCGAGGAGACGGCGAGGGAGCTGAAGGACTACCGGCTCAGGGCCGGGGTCCTGATCGGCATCGGGGCGGTGACGCTCGTCGTGGCCGCCGGCGTCGGGGCGCTGCTCGCGGACTCGTGGGCCTCCGACACGGCCGGCTGGCTCTTCGCCCCGGGTTCCTCGCGCTGGGCTTCGGCGCCGCTCACGGCTGCTCGCGTGGCGGATGCGGCGGACCCTCGGCGCGGGCGCCTGGTCCGCGCACCCCGCCGTGGCGGTCGGCGGGGCCTCGTACTCGACGACCCTCGTCCTGCGCGCCCCGGACGGCGCCGGGGCGTGGCCGCTGACCGTGATCGCGACCCGGCCGCGCTACGAGCTGCTGCGGCCCGGCCCGGACGGCGTCCTGTGGTGGTGCGGTGACCCGCGCGTCGGCGGGGTCCTCACGCCGCCCGGCGGCGGACCGCTGATCTGGGCGAAGCCGCTGCGCGGCGAGCGCGCCCGCCGCCAGGCCGTCGCGCGCGCGAGGCGGCGGGGCTGACGCGCCGGGCGGCGCCGAGGCAGCCGGTCGTCCAGGGCCCTGCCCCGTCACGCCGGACAGCCTCCACGATCCTTACGACCGCATCTACGCCGCCCCTTACGACAGCCCCGACGACAACGGCTCCGACTCCGGAACCGGCCCCGATACCGACCCCGACCCCGACACCAGCCCCGACAGCAGTCCCGACAGCACCTCTCCCGTACGGCCCGACCAGGCGCCCAGGCCGTCCGGGCCCACCTACGCGGAGCTCGCCGCGCACGCGCGGCGGCAGGCCGCGCCCCGGGCAAGGCGCCCCGCCCGGAGGCGGACGTGCGCGAGGTGGCGTGGTGGCGGGTGCGGAGCCTGCGGCGGGTCGCCGGGGTGCACCGGGTGCTGGTCTCGCTCGCGTTCTGCGCGGCGCTGGGCGCGGTCGCGCTGACCGGGCCACCGAAGGAGGACCTGCTGAAGCTGGCCGTCGCGGGCCTGCTGGCCCTGGGCGCCCTCGCGTACTCCTGCTACCGGCTGCTGACCGTCGGCAGGTTCATGGTGCGGGTGATGGCCGCGCCGCGCCGCCTTCCCGCCCCGCCTCCTCCGGTACGTCCTGCTGTACGACCCCACGGCGGCGGTCCCGTCCTGGTGCTGTTCCCGGTGTACGGCGGCCCGCACGCCCGGCCCGAGGCGGTGCTCCCGCTGATTCCGCCCGGCCCGCAGAAGCAGCCGCGCGCGCGTCTGCCCGCCCTGCCCGTCGGCACCGTCGGCCTGCACGGCTGGCAGGACTTCACCCCGGACGGCCGCATGCCGTTCGTCGTGCCCCGGTTCGGGGGGCGTCCCCTGTGGCCTGCGGGCCCGTACTGGGAGACCGACGGGCGGCCGGAGTTCGCCGCACTCCTCGACCGGCTCGCGCCGCCGCTGGAGACGCGGACGGATACGCGGACGGAGACCGGGGATGCGGCTCGGACGGAGACCGGGGCTGCGGCTCAGGAGTCCTGAGCCGCCGCGTCACTCCTGAGTAGCCCCGTCACTCCTGAGCCGCCCCGTCCTTGTGGGCGCGCCAGCGGTCCATGATCCCGGCCATCTCGCCGTGGAGGAAGGCGAAGAACTCCGCCGTCTCCGCGACGCGGCGGCCCGCCGCGCTGTCCGTCCCGAGGGTCGCGGCGCCCTCGTCGAGGACCTTCTCCCAGCGGGTGAGGGTCTGGTCGCGGCGGGTGAAGGTCTCGTACCAGAGCTCGTTGTGGAGGACGTACCGCTCGCGGCGCGTGCCGGGGTCGCGCTCGCGGCTGACCATGCTGACCTGGGAGAGGTAGCGGATCGCGCCGGAGACGGCGGCCGGACTGATCCGCAGCTGCTCGGCGAGCTCGGCCGAGGTCATGGAGGCCGTCTCGGAGGCGAGGAGCGCGGCGAAGACGCGGCTCGCCATCCGCTGCATGCCGGCGGCGGTCATCTCGGCGGCGAAGCGCTCGACGAAGCGGGAGACCGCCTCTTCCCCGGCCGTTTCCTTGGGCGTCGTCGTCATGCTCCCCACTCTAAGCGCGGATTCATGCATTTCCTTAACTTCACAAGTTTGTGAAATGAGCGTACGTTCTGAAGCATGACGAAGGCCATCAGCGCCGTCGGACTCCACAAGTCCTTCGGGCGCACCCACGCGCTCGACGGCCTCGACCTCACCGTCGAGACCGGCGAGGTCCACGGCTTCCTCGGCCCCAACGGCGCGGGGAAGTCCACCACCCTCCGGGTCCTCCTGGGCCTCCTCCGCGCCGACTCCGGCGCCGCGCGGGTCCTCGGCCGGGACCCCTGGAAGGACGCCGTCGAGCTGCACCGCCGCATCGCGTACGTCCCCGGCGACGTGACCCTCTGGCGGAATCTGTCCGGCGGCGAGGTCATCGACCTGTACGGACGGCTGCGCGGCGGCTCCGGACTGGACAGGGCCCGGCGGGCCGAGCTGATCGAGCGCTTCGAGCTCGACCCCACCAAGAAGGGCCGCACCTACTCCAAGGGCAACCGGCAGAAGGTCGCCCTGGTCGCCGCCTTCGCCGCCGACGTCGACCTGCTCGTCCTCGACGAGCCGACCAGCGGCCTCGACCCGCTGATGGAGGAGGTCTTCCAGGACTGCGTGGAGGAGGCCCGCCGGCAGGGGCGGACGGTGCTGCTGTCCTCGCACATCCTCAGCGAGGTCGAGGCGCTCTGCGACCGGGTCAGCATCGTCCGCAAGGGCCGGACCGTCGAGTCGGGTTCGCTCGCGGAGCTGCGACACCTGACCCGTACCAGCGTCACCGCCGAACTCGCCGGACCGCCGAACGGCCTGGCCCGCCTCCCCGGCGTGCACGGCTTCGACCTGCGGGGCGAGCGGGTGACCTTCCAGGTCGACACCGACAAGCTCGACGCCGTCCTCCGCTCCCTCGCCGCCTCGGGCGTACGGAGCCTGACGTCCACCCCGCCGACCCTGGAGGAGCTCTTCCTCCGGCACTACACGGACGAGGTGACGTCGTGAACCCGGCCACGGGCTCCCTCGCCCGTGACGGGGCCCCTCCCGCGCCGGCTCCCTCACCCGTGGCGGGGCCCCGCCCGCGCCGGCGCCCCACCCGGGCCGGTGGCTTCGCCGGTGCGGGTGTCCTCGCCCGGCTCGCGCTGCGCCGCGACCGGCTGACGCTCCCGTCTGGGCGCTCGTCACCGGCGGCCTGGTCGCGAGCGGGGCCGCCTCCTGGAGGGGCTGTACGGCACGGCCGCCGAGCGGGCGCGGCTCGCCGCCTCGATGACCGCCAACAGCTCGATGCGGGCGATGTACGGGCCGGTCTTCGGCGACTCCCTCGGCGGGCTCGTCGCCTGGCGCTTCGGCACCTTCGGCGCGGTCCTGGCCGCCGTCGCGAGCCTGATCGTGGTCGTCCGGCACACCCGCGAAGAGGAGGAGACGGGCCGCCAGGAGATGCTGTCCGCCGGGGCGGTGGGCCGCAGGGCCCCGCTGACGGCGGCGCTCCTCGCCGCGCTCGTCCTCAACGCGGCCGTCGCCCTCGTCGTCACCGCCGGCCTCGCCGGACAGGGCGCGGCCGGGGCGCTCGCGCTGGGCCTGGCGATCGGCGGCACCGGCATGGTCTTCGCGACGGCGGCCGCGCTCGCCGCCCAGTTCACGGAGAGCGCGCGGCTCGCCAAGGGCCTGACGGCGGGCGTCCTGGGCCTGGCGTTCGCCCTGCGGGCGGCGGGCGACGCGGGCACGGCCGACGGCTCGTCCCTCCTGACCCGGCTCTCGCCGATCGGCTGGGCCGAACACGTCCGCGCCTTCGCCGCCCCGCCGGCGGGCGCTGGTGGGTGCTGCTCCTGATCCTGGCGGCCGTCCTGGTCCAGACGGCGGCGGCGTACGCGCTGACCGCCCGCCGGGACGTCGGCGCGAGCTTCCTCGCGACCCGGCCGGGACCGGCGGAGGGCCGTCTCGGCACCGCCGGGGCGCTCGCCTGGCGGCTCCAGCGCGGCACGCTCCTCGGCTGGTCGCTCGGCTTCCTGCTCGGCGGGCTCGTCTTCGGCGGGATGGTCGAGGGCACGGCCGACATCGTCGGCGACAACGAACGGGCCCGCGAGATCTTCGAGCGGATGGGCGGTCAGAGCGCGCTGACGGACGCGTTCCTCGCCACGATGGTCTCCCTCTTCGGGATGCTCGCGGCGCTGTACGCGGTCGGGTCCGTGCTGCGGCCCCATGGCGAGGAGACCTCCGGCCGCGCCGAACCGCTCCTCGCGAGCGCCCTCGGCCGGCTCCGCTGGGCCGCCGGGCACCTGGTGATCGCCTTCGGCGGTGCGGCCCTGATCCTGCTGCTCGCCGGACTCGGCCTCGCCCTCTCGTACGGCCACGACCTCGGCCCCGTCCTGGGCGCCGCGCTCGTCCAGCTCCCGGCCGTGTGGACGCTCGCCGGGCTCGCGGTCCTGCTCTGGGGAGCCGCCCCGAAGGCCGCGACCGCCGCGTGGGGCGCTGCGGGGCTCTGCCTGGCCCTCGGCTGGGTCGGCCCCGCCCTCGGCCTCCCGCAGGCCGTCCTGGACCTCTCCCCTTCGGCCACCTGCCGAAGCTCCCGGGCGGCCAGGACATGGCCTGGACTCCGGTCCTCGCGCTGACGGGCCTGGCGGCGGCCCTGACGGCGGCGGGGCTCGCGGGGCTGCGACGGCGGGACGTGGCGGGCTGAGGTCCGGCGGTGTGGGCCTGCTGTGGTCCGGCTGTACGACTCAGGGCTGCATCGGTCCTGCATCGGTCAGGGCCGTACGCCTCAGGACGTGTACCGCTCAGAGCCGTACTGCTCAGGCCCGTGAGGCGGGCATGAGGGTGCGGGCCAGGACTTCCAGCGCCTCCGTGACTTCGCGGAGGCGCTGCGGGTCGTCGGAGCCCAGCGCGCGCGAGCGCGCCTTCGATACGGGTGGCCCGCACCTCCGCCACGCGCGCGGACGCCTCCGGGGCCGGGCGCACGAGCACCCGGCGCCGGTCGGCGGGGTCCGGCACGGCCAGCACCGAACCGGCCTCCTTCAAGCGGGCGACGGCCGTGGACACCTGACTCTGCGGCAGCCCGGTCCGCGCGGCGATCTCGCCGACGGCGCTGTCGGGGTGGGCGGCGATGTCACCGGCGACGATCAGCACCAGCCGGGCACTGCCGGCGTAGCGGGCCTCGCCGCCGGGCGGCTCGGGCAGCGACTCCTCGCCGAGCTTCATCAGGACGCGGCCAAGCAGGAACAGTTCGGCTCCATTCACCCCGTCAACATACATCCAACTCGATTCATCCATCCTGATGCATCGAGATTGATGTATCGAGTTGGATGGAATAACGTTGAGGAGGACGGAGGGCGCGAAGCCCGCCGCACACGAAGGGGGAGAACCATGACCACGACGACGACCGAGGCAATGACCACGGCGACCGCGACCGCCGGCATGCTCGACGTTCCGGGGGCGGTCCTGCACTACCAGGTGCGGGGCACCGGGCCGACGCTGCTGATCTCGCAGAGCGGGAGGGCGACGCCGACCGCAGCACCGACCTCGTCGCCCGGCTCACCGATTCCTACCGCGTGATCACCTACGACCGTCGCGGCCTCTCCCGCAGCCGGCTCGACGCCCCGGAGCGGGGGGCGACGCTGGTCGAGCACGCCGACGACGTCCACCGCCTCCTCACCGCCCTCACCGACGGGCCCGTCCTGATGCTGGGCTGCAGCCTGGGAGCCGTCATCGGCCTGCACGCGGCCGTCCGCCACCCCGGCCTGATCCGGACGCTCGTCGCCCACGAGCCCGTCGCCCCGCGCCTGCTGCCGGACCGGGAGCGCACCCACCACGAGCGGGAGCTCACGGCCCTCCAGGAGCTGTACCGCCGGGAAGGCCTCTCCGTCGCGCTGCCGGAGATCGCCCGGACCCTGGGCATAGACCCGAGCCTCGCCGACGCCGAGCCGGACCTGACGCCCCAGCCGATGAACGCCCTGCGCGTCGCCAACTTCGACCACTTCATCCGGCACGACTTCACCGCGGTCGTCCACGACACCCTGGACCCCGCCGCCCTGGACCCCGCCGCGCTGGCGCACACCGGCACGCGCATCGTTCCCGCCGTCGGCCGCACGACCCCGCACACCGTCTTCGACCACCGGTGCGCGGTCTCCCTGGCGGGGCTCGTCGGCGAGGAGCTGGTGGAGTTCCCCGGCGGGCACAACGGCAACACCAGCCACCCGGAGGCGTACGCGGCCCGCCTCCGCCAGGTCCTGGCGGAGGCCTCGTGACCTCACACCTCCACGAGCAGCTCCTCGAAGCCCCGGATGACGTACCCCGGCTTCCACACCGGTTCGGCGGCGAGCCTCAGCCCCGGCGCCCGGCGGAGCAGCTCGCCGAAGACGGCGGTCAGTTCGAGACGGGCGAGCGGGGCGCCGAGGCAGTAGTGGATGCCGGCACCGAAGGTGATGTGCGGGTTGTCGGCCCGCCCGAGGTCGAGGACGTCGGCGGTGGGGCCGAAGCGGGCGGGATCGCGGTTGGCGGAGCCGAAGAGGAGGGCGACCTCGGAGCCGCGCGGGAGGGTGACGTCGCCGATCTCGATGTCGTCGAGGACCCACCGCTCGAACATCTGGAGCGGGGTGTCGTAGCGCAGCAGCTCCTCCACAGCTGTGGACAAGTTCTCCGGATCCGGCCGGACGTCGTGCCTGAGCAGGGTCCACCAGCCGTTGACCGTGGTGTTGACGGTGGCCTCGTGGCCCGCGTTGAGGAGCAGGACGCAGGTGGAGACCATCTCCTGCTCCGTCAGCTCCTCCACCGCGATCAGGGAGGAGATCAGGTCCTCCCGGGCTCTTCCGCCGCCGCGCGATCAGCTCCCGCAGGTACTCCGAGAACTCGATCGAGGCCCGGACCGCGCGCCGGGCGGTGTCCTCCGACGGGTTCAGCTCGAACATCCCGCAGATCGCCGCCGACCAGGGCCGCAGCATCCCCGCTCCTCGTCCTCCGCCGGGATGCCGAGCATCTCGGCGATCACCGCCACCGGCAGCGGCTCCGCCACGGCGGACAGCAGATCGCCGCCGCCCGCCGCCACCAGGTCCCCGACGAGCCCGGCGGCCAGCCGCCGCACGGTCGGCGCCAGGTTCTCCACGGTCCTCGGCGTGAACGCCTTCGAGACCAGCCGCCGGATCCGGGTGTGGTCGGCCGCCTCCAGATCCAGCAGCCCGTGGTCGTTGAGCGTGTGGAACGGTTCGTACGCGGCGTCCGGAGGCGTCCGCCCGAACTCCTCGTGCGTGAACCGATGGGTGTACGTCCGCCCGAGCCGCCGGTCCCGCAGCAGCGCGGACACGTCCTCGTAGTGCGGGATCAGCCACTGCCGGGTGGGCCCGTGCCAGTGAGCGCGCCCGGCGGCCCTCAGCCGGGCGTAGGCGGGATAGGGATCGGCGACGAACTCCGCCGACCAGGGTCGTACACAGCGTCAACAGCGTCCATGACCGGACGTTACCCCACCACCCGCCACGCCCCGCCCCACCACGAACAGGCCCGGCAGGAACAGGCACGGCACGAACAGGCCCGGCACGGACAGGCACGGCAGGAACAGCCCCGGCAGGAACAGGCCCGCCGGCAGGACGGACCGGACTCCAGCCCCGCCGCGAACCGGGCTCAGCCGCCGACGGGAACGGGCCCGCCACGCGGCGGTCGCCTCAGCCGCCGAAGCGCGCCCGCCCCGCCCGCGCCGCCCGCGCCGCCCGCCCCGCCAGGGTCGGGCTCAGCCGCCGACGCGGACCAGGCCCGCTTCGTAGGCGAAGACCGCCGCCTGGGTGCGGTCGCGCAGGCCCAGCTTCACGAGGATGCGGCTGACGTGCGTCTTGATGGTGGACTCGGCGACGACGAGGTGGTCGGCGATCTCGGCGTTCGACAGGCCCTGGGCGATGAGGACGAGGACCTCCGTCTCGCGCTCGGTCAGCTCCCCGATCTGCGCCATGGCGGGCGGGCGCGGGAGGTTCCCGGGGCCTTCGCGAACTCGGTGATCAGACGCTTCGTGACGGTCGGCGCGAGGAGCGCCTCGCCGGAGGCGACCACCCGCACGCCGTCCGCGAGCTGCCGGGCGGAGGCGTCCTTGAGGAGGAAGCCGGAGGCGCCGGCGCGCAGCGCCTGGTAGACGTACTCGTCGAGGTCGAAGGTCGTCAGGACCAGCACCTTCGCCTCCGCGTCGGCGGCGACGATCTCCCGGGTGGCCTCGATGCCGTTCAGCTCGGGCATCCGGATGTCCATGAGGACCACGTCGGGGCGGAGGGCGGCGACCTGCGCGATCGCCTCCCGGCCGTTGACCGCCTCGCCGACGACCTCGATGTCCGGCATGGCGCCGAGCAGCACCGAGAAGCCCTCGCGGACCATCATCTGGTCGTCGACGATCAGGACACGGATCACGTCTGCTGCTCCTCACGGCTCACGGGGACGAAGGCCGCCACCTCGTAGCCACCGTCCTCGGTCGCCTCGGCCGTCATCTCCCCGCCCAGCATCGTCACACGCTCCCGCATGCCGGTGATGCCGTGCCCGGCGCCGGGCGAGGGCTTGACCAGGCCGCGGGCCGGGCCGTTGGCGATGCGGAGGCCCAGGCCGCCCAGGACGTAGCTGACCTCGACCTTCGCGGCGGCGCCCGGCGCGTGCCGCAGGACGTTCGACAGGGCCTCCTGGACGATCCGGTACGCGGAGAGCTCCACGCCCTGCGGCAGCTCGCGGACGGAGCCGGTGACCGTCTTCTCGACGTCGAGTCCGGCCTCGCGGACGTTGGCGACGAGCGCGTCCAGGTCGCCGAGGGTCGGCTGCGGGGCCTCGGGGGCCTCGTAGTCCTCGGCCCGGACGACCCCGAGGATGCGGCGCAGCTCGGTCAGCGCGGCGACGGCGTTCTCGCGGATGGTGAGGAAGGCCTGCTCCAGCTCCGGCGGCGGGTTCTCCACCCGGTAGGGCGCGGCCTCCGCCTGGATGGCGACCACCGACATGTGGTGGGCGACGACGTCGTGCAGCTCCGGGCGATGGTCGTCCGCTCCTCCAGGACCGTCCGCTTGGAGATCTCCTGGGCGGTGACGGTCTGCTGCGCGGAGACCTCGCGGTCGGCCTGGCGGCGGACCTGGAAGACGGTGACGGTGAGGAGGACCAGGGCCGCGACGAACAGCATCGGGACCGAGTCGGAGCCGCGCCCGATCCCGAGGAACACCTCGGCGAACAGGCAGTAGGCGGCCGTCACCACCCACATCCACGCGGCCGTGCGGGGCCGGGTGCGGGCGGCGACGACGGCGAGGACCACCAGGTGCGCGGCGAGCGAGTTCACCGCCCAGGGCCAGCCGGCGTCGTAGCCGGCGATGTATCCCACGAAGGGGGTCGACGCGAGCGAGGCCCAGAAGGCGAGGACCGGCCGGACCAGGGTGAGCAGCACGATCGCCGCCGGTGCGGCGGTCGTCACGAACGCCATCAGGCCGAAGGCGTAGTAGATCCGCTCGTACCCCATGGCGAAGACGATCACCGCGCAGAACGCGACGAAGGCGTGCGGGAGGAGGCCCGCGTAGATCCGTATCCGTCCCGGCAGGAACCGGGTCGGCCCCCGCTCCACGTCCATGCGCGGCAGGGGTCGGTAGGCGAAGGCGTCGTGGAAGAGGTCCGCGCGCAGCCCACCGAGCGCGTCCTGCGCCAGGCGGAGCTCGGGGCTGCGGCTCATCTCGGTGGTCTGCGTATCGGTCACGCGAACCACCGTACGGGCGGCGGGGGACCCGGTCGTCCCGCTGGATGCGGATCCTTCCGGGTCCCCCTTGAGGACTAGAGCCCTTACAGGACGTTGTTGAACTTGGAGCCCTCACCGAAGTACAGCATCGTCCGCTGAAGGCTGAAGGGCGCGGTGGCCACACCCGTCGAGCGGTAGTAGCGCGTTTCGCCCACGCCGTACGCGATCAGGTCCGGGCGGCCGTCGTTGTCGAGGTCGCCCGCGCCGACGAGCTGGGAGAACGCGCCCCAGCCGGCGCCGATCTTCACGCGGGTGGCGAAGCCGCCGCGGCCGTTGCCCTGGTACAGCCAGAGGACGCCTGCGGTGTCGCGGGCGACCAGGTCCCCGGCGGCCGTGCCGGCGATGTTGCCGACGGAGGTGAGCTGGTTGTAGACCTGCCAGCCGCCGCCGACCTTGACCCGGGGCGCGTACGGCTTCGTGTAGCTGCCGGTGCCCTTGTAGAACCACAGGACGCCGGAGCTGTCCGTGGCCACCAGGTCGGAGCGGCCGTCGCCGTCGAGGTCCGAGCCTCCGGTGATCTTGTTGTAGATCTGCCAGCCGGTGCCGACCTTCACCCGGGTGGCGAAGGTGCCGTCGCCCTTGCCGAGGTAGAGCCACTGCACGCCCGAGCCGTCGACCGCGATCAGATCGCCGACAGCACCACCGCCGACGTTGCCGACGGCCTCGACCTGCTTGTACACCCCCCAGCCGGCGCCGACACGGGTGCGCCCGGCGACGTTGACCTGGCCGTAGTCCGGACGGTCCCGCAGGTCGTCGCGCCACAGCACGCCGGAGGCGTCCCGGGCGAGGACGTCGGTGGAGCCGTTGTCGTTGTAGTCGTGCGGGTTGTACGTCCGGGCGAGGTTCATGAACCAGCCCTGGTAGGCGGGCTCGCCGGTGCCGTCGAGCAGCGTCGCCTCGGCCTCCACGCCGTACTTGCCGTTCGGCGCGTCGACCCCGCCGATGACCCCGTCCCAGTCGAAGGAGAACAGCGTGCCGTCGGCGGGCGCGGTCAGGTGCTTCTTGAACTCCTTGCCGGTGGCGATGTGCGTGAGCGTGACGTCCAGGGAGGCGTCGGCGCGCGACAGCGTCCAGCCCAGGGTCACCTTGCCGCCGGTCTTGTCGAGCTCCGCCACGTCGGGGACGTGGACCTGCTGGATCGCCAGCGGCTGCGTGAGCACCGGAGACTTGCCCGTCTCCGCGGTCTTCGTGACCGCCGGGGTGCCGTCGGCCGCGACCGTGACGCGGAACAGCCCGTCGCCCTCGGCGGCACGGGTGCCGCGCAGCACCGTGCTGCCGTCGGTCGAGGAGGCCACGCCCGACGCGGAGACGCCGAGGTCGCGGATCTCGCCGGTGGTCAGGGAGACGGCCTTGGCGGGCTTCTCGGGGTTGCCGTAGACCAGCCAGTCGCCGAGGAGCGTGCTGTACCACTCGTCGAGGTGGGAGCCGAGGACGGTCTCCTTCCGCTCGCCCGTCCCGCGGTCGACGGAGGTGATGTAGTCGCCGGTGCCGGACTTGTAGCCGAACCAGGTCACGTGGGAGGCGGAGAGGTCCAGGCCGCCGTAGCCGTAGCCGGACTCGGGGGTGTCGTACGTCGCGGTCACCTTTCCGGCGGCCACGTCGACCAGGGCCCGGCCGCCGGTCCGCTTGTCCTTCGGACCCGTCTCGTAGCCGACGAGGACGGTGCCGTCCGCGACCGACGAGCCGAAGAAGTCGGTGGCGTCCGCGGGCAGCCCGGAGACCTTGCGGTGGGTCGTCGTGGCGCCGTCCTTGGTGACGACGTGCAGTTCCTTCGTGCCGTCCGCGTTCGTGATCTGCGCGAGCACGCTCGTGGGGCTCAGCACGGCCACGAAGTTGCCGTTCAGCGCGCCGAGGTCGATGCCGACGCCCGGGGCGGAGGGGGTGGCCATGTTCCGCAGGGTGATCGAACGGAACTCGGAGGACCAGCCGGCGTCACCGAGGACGACCACGTCGCCGGCGCCCGTGGTCCAGCCCTTGGGCTGCTGGAGCGAGACCGGGGCGCCGCCGTCGTACGGCGTCCACAGCAGCGTCCGGTTGCCGTGCTGGTCGAAGGAGTACGTGAGGAAGCCGGAGGTGCCCGCGCCTCCGAGGCTGCTGCCCTCCGGGTAGACCGGAAGGCCCTCGGCGGACTGCTGGGCCGACGCCGAGGTCGCCGCGAAGGCGGTCGGCGCGGTGGCCAGGGTGCCGGCGCCCACGGCCGTGACGGCGAGGACGGCCGTGACGGCCGAGGCGAGACGGATGCCGGTGGTGCGGAACTGCAAGGTGAACCCCACGAGAAAGATCGGACACGGGAGTGCCGTGCCCGATGAGACCCGCGACCTGCTCGAATGGTTGTACGGGAAGTCCGGGGCCCCGGGATCACCACGCCAGCTGGGCGATCTCCTCCGCGACCACCGCGCACGCGTCCGCCGCCGGGTCGATCAGCGGGAAGTGGCCGATGCCCTCCAGGAGCGTCAGGCCGACCTCCTCGCCCGCCTTCGCCGCCGCCTCCGCGTAGGCCTCGGCCACCGCGTACGGGACGACGACGTCCTCGCGGCCCTGGACGAGGGTCGTCGCGATGCCGGTCGGGAGGAGGACGGAGGGTCCGCGGCCGCCGCGCGGGCCGCGTACTGCGCCTCGCCGCCGAGGAGTTCGGTGACGGCGCCGCCGCACACGCCCAGCTCCACCGCCCGGCCGAAGTGGGCGATCGGGGCGAGGGCGACGACCCCGCGCAGCTCCGGAGGGGCGGGCAGGCGCCACGGGGAGCCGGCGGGCAGCACGTGCCGGGCGGCGGCCCACAGCGCGAGGTGGCCGCCCGCCGAGTGGCCGGTGAGGACGGTGCGGCGCGGGTCGGCCTGCGGCAGGTGCGCGGCGGCCAGCTCCGGCACGGCGTCCAGCGCCGCCGCCACGTCGTCGAAGGTCTCCGGCCAGCGCCCGGCGACCGGGGCCGTACCGCCCTGGTGGGGAAGGCCGGGGCCGCGCCGGTACTCGACGCTCGCCACGGCGAAGCCCCGGCGGGCCAGGAAGTCCACGAAAGGAGTCAGGTGCTGCCGGTCGTACGGCGCCCGCCAGGCGCCCCCGTGCAGGGCGACGACGAGCGGGGCCCTGGTGCGCCCGTCGCGCGGGCGTAGAAGTCGACCACCTGGTCCGGGTGGTCGCCGTACGCGGCGGTGGCGTCCGGGGCGACGGCCGGGTGCGAGAAGGCCGACGCCTCTTCGGCGGCATCGCGCGCGGCGGGGTCCGGCATGCTGTTCCAACCTCTCGGGTGCGGGGCCGAATTGGCCTGACCTGCGGGGACGGTATCAGCACCGGAACCCCCGCAGATCGGCCGATGATCGGACCTACGCCCCGGGGACGTCCCTCAGGACCTCCGCGAGGACCCGGGCCGCCCGCTCCGCGTCCGCGAAGCCGACGTACAGCGGGGTGAAGCCGAACCGCAGGACGTCGGGACGGCGCAGGTCCCCGACGATCCCGCGCTTGATCAGCTCGGGCATGACGGCCGGCGCCTCCGCGCAGCGCAGCGCCACCTGGCTGCCGCGCTCCCCGTGCGTCCCGGGGGTCACGGAGGTGACGCGGCCCTCGGGGACGTACGCCCGCACGCACTCCAGGAAGAAGTCCGTCAGGGCGAGGGACTTGGCCCGCACGTCCCCGATCGCGACCCCGTCCCAGACGTCGAGCGCCGCTTCCAGGGCCAGCATGGAGAGGATGTCGGGCGTGCCGACCCGGCCCCGGAGCACGCCGTCCGCCGCCTCGTAGCCGGGGGTCATGCCGAAGGGGTCGGCGTGCGAGTTCCAGCCGGGCAGCGGCGAGTCGAAGGCGGCCTGGTGGCGCTCGGCGACGTACAGGTACGCGGGCGAACCGGGGCCGCCGTTCAGGTACTTGTAGGTGCAGCCGACGGCCAGGTCGACCCCGTGCTCGTCCAGGCCGACGGGCAGGGCGCCCGCGCTGTGGCACAGGTCCCAGACGGCGAGCGCGCCCGCCGCGTGGAGCGCGGCGGTGATGCCCGGCAGGTCCTGGAGCCGCCCGTGCGGTAGTCGACGTGGTTGACGAGCGCGAGGGCCGTGCGCCCGCTCGCCGCGGCCGCCATGTCGGCCGGGTCGCAGGGCACGATCTCGTGACCCGTCATCCGCGCCGCGGACCGCGCGATGTACCCGTCCGTGGGAAAGGTCGTCGCGTCGACGAGGATCTCGTTCCGGTCGTCACCGCTCAGCCGGGCGGCGGCGACGACCGCCTTGAAGACGTTCACGCTCGTCGAGTCGCCGACCACGATCCGCCCCGGGCGGCGCCCACGATCGGGGCGATCCGGTCGCCGATCCGCTCCGGCGCGGTCCACCAGCCGGACTCGTCCCAGGAGCGGATGCGCAGCTCGCCCCACTCGCGGGTGATGACGTCGGCCATGCGGGCGGGGACGTGCGCCGGGAGCGCGCCGAGCGAGTTGCCGTCGAGGTAGACGGTCCCCTCGTCGAGGGCGAACTTCGCGCGGTGCGCGGCCAGTGCGTCGGCCGCGTCGAGCTCCAGGGCTCGCTTCAGGAGGTCGTCAGACATGGCTGCGGGCCGTCCAGAGCTCGGGGAACACGTTCTTCTGGGCCCGCTTCTCCAGCCAGGCCACCCCGGCGGAGCCGCCGGTGCCGGTCTTCGAGCCCATCGCGCGGCGGGTCGCGACCAGGTGGTCGTTGCGCCAGCGCCAGATCAGTTCGGCGACGTCGCTGAGGGCCTCGCCGAGGCGGACGAGTTCGGCGTTCTGGTCGGCGTCCGCGTATATCCCCGCCCAGACCTTCTCGACCTCGGGCGAGGGCTCGTACCGCTGCGCCAGGTCCCGGCCGAGCACCGAGGCCGGCACGGGCAGGCCGCGGCGGGCGAGGAGCGCGAGGACCTCGTCGTACAGGCTCGGCTCGTGGAGCGCCTTCTCCAGCTCGGCGTGGACGCGGGGCGCGCCCCGGTGCGGGACGAGCATCGACGCGGACTTCTCGCCGAGCAGGAACTCCATCCGGCGGTACATCGCCGACTGGAAGCCGGAGCCCTCGCCGAGCGCGGCCCGGTAGGCGTTGAACTGGCCGGGGTGAGCTGGGCGAGCGGACGCCAGGAGTGGTTGAGCGCCTCCAGCTCGCGCACGGAGCGCTTGAGCGCGTCCATCGCGACGGGGACGCGGTCCTCGCGCAGGGCGCGGCTCGCGGTCTCCCACTCGTGGACGATCACCGTGAACCACAGCTCCATGACCTGGGTGGTGACCAGGAAGACCATCTCGCCGGGGTCGTCCGAGCGGAGGTGCTGGAGGTGGGTGAGGACGTCCGCCTGGACGTAGTCCTCGTACGGCGTCGTGCCCGCGAAGTCGAGGTTCGGTGCGTCGACGACCGATCCGGCTCCGGAGGCATCGGGAGAGGGGAAGGCTGACATTTCTGTCTCCTCGATACGTGCTACCGGGTAGCGGTCCGCTCCACCGTGCGCGCGGTGCGCCACGGGAGCTCCGGTCCCCTCGGGAGGCCCGCTTCGTCGCGGTCGTCCCAAGCGCATCATGACACGAATCGGAGTTCGATCAACAGGGACGCCCTCCCCTCCGCGGCGGGAGGAAAGGGCGTTCCGTCATGATCCGGGAGGCGTCAGCCGAGCGTCTCCGCCGCGGTCTCCGAGGAGTCCCGCAGGAAGGTCGTGCAGCGCTCGTACTCCTCCTTCTCGCCGATGTCGCCGGCCGCACGGGCGAGGGCGTGCAGGGCGCGCAGGAAGCCGCGGTTCGGCTCGTGCTCCCACGGCACCGGGCCGTGGCCCTTCCAGCCGTTGCGGCGCAGCGCGTCGAGGCCGCGGTGGTAGCCCGTACGGGCGTAGGCGTACGACTCGACGACCGAGCCGCGCTCGTAGGCGTCGTCGGCGAGCCGGGCCCAGGCGAGCGAGGAGGTCGGGTACTTCGCGGCGACGTCCGCCGGCGCCGTGCCGTTCGCGAGCAGCTCGCGCGGCCCCGGGTCGTCGGGCAGGTGGGTGGGGGCCGGTCCCCCCAGGAGGTTCTCGTGGATGGCCATGGGCCCAGTCTGCCTCAGGAGCCCCGGCCGGGGGCCGCGTCCCACCTCAGGAGCCTCCGCCGGGGGCCGCGTCCGGCTCTCAAGGACCTCCGCCGATGGGCCGCCCCGCCTCTCAGAAGCCCCCGCCGGTGGGCCGCCTCCCGTGCTTCCCTCAGCCCGCTTCCTCCGCCGGGCGTCCGTCGTGTGCCCCCGGGTCGAGGGGTGGGGACTGCACTCCGCAGTGGACCTTGCACTCCGGATGGCAGTCAGCCGCCGTGGCGGGGGTCCGCATGGTCGTCCAGGCGAGGAGCGCGCCCGCCACCAGGATGCCGGCGCACATGGGCATCGCCCGGCGGAACGTCGCCCCGAACTCGGTCGCCGAGCGGTACGCCTCGGGGCCCATCCCGGCGAGCAGCGGCAGCGCGGCCACGGCGATCAGCCCGGCCGCGCGGGCGGCCGCGTTGTTGATGCCGCTCGCGAGGCCCGCCCGGGAGACGTCCACCGAGGCGAGGACGGTCGCGGTGAGCGGCGCGACCAGGGTGGTCATGCCGAGGCCCAGGACGAGCATCGCCGGCAGCACGTCCGTCAGGTACGAGGCGTCCTCCCCGGCCCGCAGCATCAGCAGCATCCCGCCGGCGCACAGCAGCGGCCCCACGGTGAGCGGGATCCGGGGCCCGATCTTCTCCCCCAGCTCCCCGGACTTCGCGGAGAGCAGCAGCATGAGCACGGTCGTCGGCAGCAGGGCCATGCCGGCGCCGAGCGCCGAGTAGCCGGAGACCACCTGGAGCTGGAGGGCCGCCAGGAAGAAGAAGCCGCCGAAGGCCGCGTACACGCACAGGGTGACCAGGTTGACGGCGGTGAACACGCGGGAGCGGAAGATCGACAGCGGCACCATCGCCCGCTCCCCGCGCCGCCGCTCCAGCACCACGAACCCGGCCCCGACCAGCGCCCCGGCCACCCCGGCCCACCAGGCCGCGCCGATCAGCGCGTAGGTGACGAGCGCCAGCGCCGCCGCGCCCAGGACCGCGCCGAGCACATCGAACCGGCCGTGCGCGGTCTCGTCCCGGGACTCCGGGACGTGCCGCAGGGCGACGGGCACGCAGAGGGCGGCGAGCGGCACGTTCAGCAGGAACACCCACCGCCAGCCGGGGCCGTCCACCAGCCAGCCGCCCACGAACGGCCCGACCGCCGCGCCCACCCCGCCGAACCCCGACCAGAGCCCCACGGCCCGCGCCCGGTCGTCCGGGTGGAAGCTCGCCTGGATCAGCGCGAGGGAGCCGGGCGTGAGCAGCGCCCCGCCGACGCCCTGGAGGGCGCGGGCCCCGATCAGCACCCCGGCGTTCGGGGCCAGCCCGCACAGCAGGGAGGCGAGCGCGAACCACACCACGCCGACGACGAAGACCTTCCGCCGCCCGAACCGGTCGCCGAGCGAGCCGCCGAGCAGGATCAGCCCGGCCAGCGTCAGCATGTAGGCGTTGACCGTCCACTGGAGGACGGCGAGGTCGGCGCCCAGGTCCTCGCCGATGTGCGGCAGGGCGACGTTGACGACGGTCGAGTCGAGCAGTGCCATCCCGGAGCCGAGGACGGTGGTGAAGACGATCCACCGGCCGGTCCCCGAGGCCATCCGCACGTCCCGCACACCCGCAGCCACACCCATGCCTGCATGGTCCCGCGAAGCCGGGGCTTCCGCCCGCCGACGCCTCAATCCGTACGCAGCCGGTTCGCCGTGCGGACCAGGGCGTCCACGCCGCGCTCGGCCTTGCTGCGGGGGCAGCCGACGTTGAGCCGGACGAAGCCGGGGGTGCCGTAGACCCCGCCGGGCATGATGGCGACCTTCTCGACGGCCACCAGTTCCTCCTGGAGGCGGGCCTCCTCGATGCCGAGGGGGCGCAGGTCGATCCAGGCGAGGTAGCCGGCCGGCGGGGGTGCCCAGGTGACGCCCGGCAGGGCGGCCAGCCGGTCCCGGACGAGTTCCATGGTGCCCGCGACGTACGCGCGGAGTTCGTCGAGCCAGGCCGCGCCCTGCCGGTAGGCGGCGATGTGGGCGGTCAGGGAGAGGACGGCGGGGGAGGCGAGGCCCTCGCCGGTCTCCATGCGCCGGACGAAGGCCTCGCGCTCGTCGGGGTCGCCGATCATGCCGTACGAGCCGGAGAGGGCGGGGAAGTTGAAGGCCTTCGTGCCGGAGGTGACCAGGGCCCAGCGGCGGCCCCGGCCCGGCTCGGCGATCCGCGTCCAGGGGACGTGCCGGTGGCCTTCGGCCGTCAGGTCGGCGTGGATCTCGTCGCTGACGACGGCCGCGCCGTGCCGCTCGGCCAGCTCGGCGAAGGCGGTGAGCTCCTCCTCGGTCCACACCCGGCCGGTCGGGTTGTGCGGGGAGCAGAGCAGCAGCATCCGGCTGTCCGGCCGGGCCAGCTCGCGTTCCAGGGCCTCGGGGTCGTCGAGCGGGACGCCCCGCAGCTCGCGCCCGAGCCCGGTGACGGCCTTGCGGAAGCCGTCGTACGTGGGGGTGTGGACGACGACGCCGTCGCCGGGCGCGGTCCACATCTGGAGGAGCTGCGAGAGCTGGGAGAGCACGGAGGGCGCGTACACCAGCGAGCCGGGGTCGATCTCGGTGCCGTACCGGCTCGCGTACCAGTGGCGTATCGCCTCGCGGAACTCCCCGAGCCGCCAGTCGGTGTAGCCGAAGACCCCGTGGTCGACGCGCTCGCGCAGGGCGGCGAGGACCTCCGGCGGGGAGGCGAAGTCCATGTCGGAGATGGTGAAGGGCAGCAGGTCGGGGACGCCGAAGCGGTCCGCGACACCGTCCCACTGGACCGACCAGGTCCCGTGCCGGTCTATCTCCCGGTCGAAGTCGTACGCCATGGGTCACCCTCCGGACATGACGAGGGCCCGGCACCCCACGAGGTGACCGGGCCCGTCGCTCACGGACCTACTTCAGCTTCGTGCCGGCCGAGCGCAGCGCGACACAGGCCTCGCCGACGCGGGCGGCCATGCCGGCCTCGGCCAGCTTGCCCCAGGTGCGCGGGTCGTAGGTGGACTTCTTGCCGACCTCGCCGTCGACCTTCAGGACACCGTCGTAGTTGCGGAACATGTGGTCCACGACCGGGCGGGTGAAGGCGTACTGGGTGTCGGTGTCGAGGTTCATCTTCACGACGCCGTTCTCCAGCGCGGTGGCGATCTCCTCGGCCGTCGAGCCCGAGCCGCCGTGGAAGACGAAGTCGAACGGGTCGGCCTTGCCGAACTTCGCGGCGACACCGGCCTGGAGGTCCTTGAGGAGCTCGGGGCGGAGCACGACGTTGCCCGGCTTGTAGACGCCGTGGACGTTGCCGAAGGACGCGGCCAGCAGGTAGCGGCCCTTCTCGCCCAGGCCGAGGGCCTCGGCGGTGCGGATGGCGTCGTCGACGGTGGTGTACAGCTCGTCGTTGATCTCGTGGCTGACGCCGTCCTCCTCGCCGCCGGTCGGGGTGATCTCGACCTCAAGGATGATCTTGGCGGCGGCGGCCTTCGCCAGCAGCTCCTGGCCGATGGCCAGGTTGTCGGCGAGGGTCTCGGCGGAGCCGTCCCACATGTGCGACTGGAACAGCGGGTTCTCGCCCCGGGCGACGCGCTCGGCGGAGACCTCCAGGAGCGGGCGGACGTAGCCGTCCAGCTTGTCCTTCGGGCAGTGGTCGGTGTGGAGGGCGACCGTGATGTCGTACTTCGCGGCGACGATGTGCGCGAACTCGGCCAGGGCAACGGCGCCCGTGACCATGTCCTTGTTGTACTGACCGCCCAGGAACTCGGCACCGCCGGTCGAGATCTGGATGATGCCGTCGCTCTCGGCCTCCGCGAAGCCGCGCAGCGCGGCGTGCAGGGTCTGGGACGAAGTCACGTTGATGGCCGGGTAGGCGAACTTGCCTGCCTTCGCCCGGTCGAGCATCTCGGTGTAGACCTCGGGGGTTGCGATGGGCATTCGTCCGCTCCTTGTGATGTGCGGGGTGTGTGCGTTGCTGTCCCTGACCTAGGGGCGACGTCATCGTCGCGGCCCATCTTTCCAGACTCTTGTACGGGCTCCCACGGGCGCGGCATGCCGAAGGGCGGGGTGTTTCACGTGAAACACCCCGCCCTTGGGGAAAAACGCAGGTCAGGACCGTTCTGGCCGGGGTCCCGGACCTAAGTCACGACTTCGCGGCGGTTACGCCAGGCCGAGCTCGTCCAGCGCGTACGCGTAGAGGTACGGAACGCCCGCCGTGCCGCTGATCTTCTCGCCGGCTCCGGTGGCCCGGTCCACGATCGTGGCGACGGCGACGACCTCGGCGCCGGCCGCGCGGGCCGCCTCGACGGCGGTCAGCGGCGAGCCGCCGGTGGTGGAGGTGTCCTCGACGATCAGGACGCGACGGCCCTGATGTCCGGGCCCTCGACCTGGCGCTGCATGCCGTGGGCCTTGGCGGCCTTGCGGACGACGAAGGCGTCGAGGCGCTCGCCTCGCGCGGCGGCGGCGTGCAGCATCGAGGTCGCGACCGGGTCGGCGCCCAGCGTCAGGCCGCCGACCGCGTCGAAGTCGAGGTCCTTGGTCAGTTCGAGCATGACCTGGCCGACCAGCGGCGAAGCCGCACCGTCCAGCGTGATCCGGCGCAGGTCCACGTAGTAGTCGGCTTCCAGACCCGAGGAGAGGGTCACCTTGCCGTGCACCACGGCCTTGTCCTTGATCTGCTGGAGCAGCTCAGCGCGTACGTCAGTCATGCCCCTGAGCTTAAAGCCGTCGCCAGCTCCAGGTGCTCCCGACCTCCAGGGGGTCGATGGGGGTGACCAGGCGCGGGTGGGTGTTGAGGCCGTTCGGCGGGCCGGACTGCGGCTCGACGCAGACCGCCTCGGCCTGCTCGTCGTAGATCACGACCCACTCGGCGCGGCTGGCGACCTTCAGCTCCAGCTCCTCCGGCCAGGTGAGGGTGACGTCGACGCCGTCGGGCATGCCGAAGCAGTCGTCCCAGGGGCCGGGGAGGGGGTCGATGCGGCGGCCGGTGGGGAGGTGGTCGTCCCCGCGCTCCTCCTGCCAGGCGGGCGTGAAGTCGATCCGCACGTCCTGTCCGCCCTGCCCGAGGTTGCGCAGGAACCAGGGTGCCAGCCGGCCTGCGCCGGGAAGGAGTCGTCGTAGGTCTCGACGCCGAAGCGGAGGGTGAGGGAGTCCTCGGACAGCTCGAAGACCTGGGTGACCCGGCCCTTGTACGGCCAGGGGTCGCCGAGCTCGCAGGTGAACACGGCCTCGGTCGCGGAGGTCCGGGCGGTCTTCCAGGCGATGTCCCGCACGGTGCCGTGGATGGCGTGCGGGGGCGCGGTGACGGGCAGCTGGTGCGTGGTGGCACCGTTGCGGAAGCGGCCCAGCGCGGTCCGGCCGCACCAGGGCACCATCGGGAAGCTTCCGTACCGCTCGCCCTGGCGCAGCACCTCGGTGCCGCCGATGCGCAGGCTCTCGATCCGGCAGCCGTGGTCGGGGTTGATGGTCAACTCGGCGTCGCCCGCCGTCAGTCGCGTCTGCGTGGTCACGCTCCGACCCTAGCCGGGCCGGGGCCGTTTCACCGACGGCGGCGCAAGGCCCGGCCGACGACGACGGCGGAGGCCAGCGCGAGGGCCGCCGCCGGGGCGATCCAGCGCAGGGTGGCGCCGGCGCTCGACGTCTCGGGGGCGGGGACGGGGCGTACCGGCCGCGCGGCGGGCGTGGTCGACTCCTCGGCGCTCCGCCCGATCATCGTCCGGCGGGCGTGGGCGGCCTCGGCGGCGGGCTGCGGGCGGGGAACTCGATCGGGGTGTCGACGAGCCCCTCCCCAGGACCTCGCCCAGTCCGTCACCCGATCCGTCGCCCGGTCCGTCCCCAGGCCCTCGCCGAAGTCCTCGCCGAGGAAGGGGTCGAGGGAGGCCGGCGGCACCGGTCCGCCGGAGGCGGAGGCCCGTCCCGGGGGCTCCTCGACGCCGTCGTCGACCCCGTCGTCATCGGAGTCGGAATCGGCATCGGGGCCGGAGTCGGCATCGGCGTCGGCGTCGGCATCGATGCCGTCGTCGGAATCGGCAGAGGTGCCGGAGGCGGGGCGGTAGCGGTAGCGGTGTCGGTGCCAGTGGCAGTGGCAGTGGCGGCATCGGTGTCCGTGGCGTCCTCGGGCCGCTCCTCCGCGAGCGCGGCCACCGCCTCCACGAACTTGTCGAGGAGCTTGGCGCCCGTCGCGGAGCGCGCCGCGTCCGTCGCCTCGGCGAGCCGGCCGGCCGCCGTGAGGGCGCCGGTGAAGCTGAGGCTCGTGCCCTCGGCCAGCGGGGTGAGGACGACGGTGAGGGACAGCTCGGCCGAGCCTTGCCCCGGGCCTCGGTGCCTCGCCCTCGTAGGTGATGGCGCCGTCCCGCTCGATGACCCGCAGGGCGCCCCGGTAGGTGATGGTGTTGCCGCCGACCCGCACCTTGAGGCGGCCCGTGAGGGGGCCGGCCTCCGCGTCGGCGTCCTGCTGGAGACCGGGCACGCAGCGCACCACGCGGGCCGGGTCCGCGAGCGTCGCGCGCAGGGCCTCGGCCGGGACGGGAACGAACACCTCATGCTCCATGGAAGCCGAGCCTACTCAGGGCGGGGCGCGGCGTCGCCTGTTTGCGCCGGGTGGCGGGTCAGGCCCCGTACCGGGGTGCACCAGGGTCGAGGGCGGCGGTTCGGCTCCCGGGTGCGTTCGGCGCGGCGCGCCGCGCGCCCAGGGTCCCGGGGCCGAGCGAGCGCAGCCGGGGCGCGTCGGGGCGAGGCCGAGGGCGGGCGGCCGGTCGCCCCGTACGGCCAGGAGGAAGCCCCAGTCCCCGGTCCCCGCTCCGTGCCGCCGGTGCGGTCGGCGCGGTCGGGTCCGGCGGCGAAGCCGGGTGCGGCCGCCCGCGCTGTACGGGCGGGTCGCGAAGCCGGCGGCGCGCAGGGTGGCGTCGACGGTCCAGTAGGTGCGGGGCCGGTCGGTGGCCGATCCGGCGTGCACGGCGAACCGTCCGGAGTCGTCGAGGACTCCGGCCACCAGGCCGTAGAACTCCTCCGAGTAGAGCTTGGTGCTGGGGGTGATCCCCGGGTCGGGCAGATCGGAGATCACCACGTCGTACCGTTCCTGCAGACGATCGGTGGCGCCCCTCAGCCAGCGGAAGGCGTCCGCGTAGACGACGTGGACGCGGGGGTCGCGGAAGGCCTGGGCGTTGAGCGCGGAGAGCGCCGGGTCCGTGCGGGCGAGGCGGACGACGCCCGGGTCGAGTTCGACGACGGTGACGGAGCGGACCCCGGCGTAGCGCAGGACCTCGCGGGCGGCCATGCCGTCGCCGCCGCCGACGATCAGCACGCGCGCGTGCGGGCCGTTCATCGCGGGGTGGACGAGGGCCTCGTGGTAGCGGTACTCGTCCCGGCCGGAGACCCGGAGGCGTCCGTCGAGGAACAGGTCGGGCGGCTCCGCGCGGCCCCCGGTCACGACGACCTCCTGGAGGTCGGTGTGGACGGCGACCCGCACCCGCTCCCCGTACACGGCCCGGCGCGCGGCCTGTTCGAAGTCGTCGACGAGGACGGTCGCGGTGGCGAGGACGGCGAGGACGCCCACGTTCACCGCGACGAGCAGCGCGCGGGACCGCCGGGTCAGGTCGTGGCGGAAGACCCAGAGGACCAGGCCGCCGCCCGCGACGGCGTTGACCGCGCCGGTGACGAGCGCGCCGGTGAGCTGGCCGAGCCAGGGCAGCAGCAGGAAGGGGAAGGCGAGGCCGCCGACGAGCGCGCCGACGTAGTCGGCGGCGAAGAGGTCGGCGACCGTCCCGGCGGCGTCCTGCTCCCCGGGCGGGGCCTGCCGTCCGGCCCGCCCGACCCGTGCCTTCGCCGGGGTGCCGTCCCCCGGGGAGCCTCGTCCAGGCCGCTGTATGAGCGACATCAGGAGCGGGATCTCGGCGCCGATGAGCACGCCGATCGCGAGCGAGAACGCCACCAGGACGTACCGCGATTCGCCGAGCCAGGCGAAGGCCGCGTACAGCACCATCGCCGAGCAGCCGCCGATCAGGGCGAGCCCGGCCTCGACCAGGCCGAAGCCGACGGCGGCCCGGCAGCGCAGCCGCTTGGCGAGGAGCGAGCCGACGCCCATCGCGAAGACCATCACGGAGAGCACGACGGAGGCCTGGGTGACCGAGTCGCCGATCAAGTAGGACGCGAGGGCGACCAGTTCGAGTTCGTAGACCAGGCCGCAGGCGGCGCAGACGAAGACGACCGCGAGGACCGGGAACCGCACCGCGTCGCGCGGCGGCCGCACGGACCGCCGCGGGGGCGGCCGGCGCACCCTCTTGGGTGGCATGGTCACGGTCGGCTCGATCATGCCGTAACGCTACGTCACGACCGCCACACCCTTGTCACCCACACGAGTGCACATGGGGCTCCGGGAGGGCGCATCAGAGCGTTGCGGGCATACGTGCGCCGATGCGGGTCCTGGTCACCACCAACTGCCCCTCCTGCGGGTAGGCGTGCCAGGTGCGCCACCGCACCTGGCCCTCGTGGCGCTGGGCGAGCATCGCCGTGAAGGCGTGCGGGGAGCCGGGGAAGGTCCCCGCGAGTCCGTTGGGGTGGTCGGCGACGAGCGCGAGGAGCTCCTGCGCGCGGCCCGCGAAGGCGCCCTGCGACATCGTCTCGACGCGCGCCGCGAATTCGTACTCCCATTCGTCGACGCGCTTGGACACGCCGAGCGGGAGCGGGGTGCTGCTGCCCGGCATGCAGGCCACGGTCTCCGAGCAGCGGCGCCCCTCCTCCTCCAGGAGGACCTGATGGGAGGCGCCGAGCAGCCTCAACTGGAGCTTGGCGCCGGAGAGTTCGAGATCGAGCACGGCGAGCGCGGGCAGCGGCTCACGCCCGAGGGCCCAGGCCAGGTCGGCCGCGCGCGTATCGGTGTAGGAGGTCTTCAGGGTGGTGAGCATGGGTCGGCTCCGCAAACACGGTTTGACGGGTGGGCCGGGGGCGCCCCGGAGAAGGTTCTGCGGGAGTGGGGAATCGCCGGCTCGGGTCCACACACGGTCCGAGGGCTGTCTCTGTCAGGAGCGAGAGAACCACGGACGCCGGGCGACTCGCAGCGTTTTTACCCAACTTGCTGTGTTTTCCAACCCCTTCGGGGCCCCCACAGTTCACTTGTTCACTCAGCTGCCGCCGCCACAGCCACCCCCGCCACAGCCGGACCCGCAGGAGCTGCCGCCGCAGGAGCTGCCGCCGCCACAGCCGCCCCGCCACCGCCGTCGGCCCAGCTGCTGCCGCCGCTCCCCGTCCGCCGCGCCGCCCGCCGCGCCGCTTGCTCCCGCCCTTCCGGCCGCCGCTGATCAGGGCGATGACGATCACCGCGATGACGATGAAGATGAAGAATCCCATCTGTACTACCCCCGTTCGTCTGTGCGAGGGGGATTCCCGGTCCGCCGCCCCGCCAAAGCGCACTTGAGCAAGTCCAGAGCTTGGCCGCAGGATGACGGTCATGACACGACCGCTGCTCAATCGCCGCCTCGCCGAGTTCGGGACGACGATCTTCGCCGAGATGTCCGCGCTCGCCGCCAGGACCGGGTCGATCAACCTCGGCCAGGGCTTCCCCGACACCGACGGCCCGGAGGAGATCCGGGAGGCGGCGGTCCGCGCCCTGCGGGACGGCCGCGGCAACCAGTACCCGCCCGGCCCCGGCGTCCCCGAACTGCGGTCGGCCGTCGCCGACCACCAGCGGGAGCGGTACGGCCTCGCGTACGACCCCGACACGGAGGTCCTCGTCACGGCGGGCGCCACCGAGGCCATCGCGGCGGCCCTGCTCGCCCTGGTCGAGCCGGGCGACGAGGTCATCGCCCTGGAGCCGTACTACGACTCGTACGCGGCCTGCATCGCGATGGCCGGCGGCAGCCGGGTCCCCGTCACCCTCCGCCCCCACGAGGGCTCCTACGTCCTCGACCTCGACGAGCTGCGGGCCGCCGTCACCGACCGGACCCGGCTGATCCTGCTCAACACCCCGCACAACCCCACCGGCACGGTCCTCACCCGCGCCGAACTGACCGCCGTCGCCGAGCTCGCGATCGAACGGGACCTGCTGGTCGTCACGGACGAGGTGTACGAACACCTGGTCTTCGACGGGGCCGAGCACCTCCCGATCGCGAGCCTCCCCGGGATGCGCGGGCGCACGGTCACCATCGGCTCGGCCGGCAAGACCTTCTCCTTCACCGGCTGGAAGGTCGGCTGGATCACCGCGAGCCCCGAGCTGACCTCCGCCGTCCGCTCGGCCAAGCAGTTCCTCACGTACGTCTCCTCGGGCCCCTTCCAGTACGCGGTCGCCGAGGCCCTGCGCCTCCCGGCCGCCTACTTCGAGGGCCTGCGCGCCGACCTGGGCGCCAAGCGGGACCTGCTGAGCGAGGGCCTCGCGCAGGCGGGCTTCGAGGTCTACCGGCCGTCCGGCACCTACTTCGTCACCACCGACATCCGCCCCCTCGGCGCCACCGACGGCTTCGCCTTCTGCCGCTCCCTGCCGGAGCGCGCCGGGGTCGTCGCCATCCCCAACGCCGTCTTCTACGACCACCGCGAGGAAGGCGCCCCCTTTGTCCGTTTTGCCTTCTGCAAGAAGACCGAGGTCCTGGAGGAGGCCGTCTCGCGCCTGAAGCGGCTCGGCTGAACCACCGGGGCGTTCACCCGGCCGGGGGTGTGCCCGCGCGCGCCCCCCGGGCGCCGGGACGATCGTCGGGTAGACCGATTTACCGGGTAAAGATCGGTCTCCCCGCGCCCGGAGGTGCACCCTGTCCGCCGAGACACTCGACCGCCCGGCGGCCCCGCCGGTCGCGGTCCGCAACGGGCCCCGCGCCCCGGACCGGGGCCCCTGCGCCGGGCGGTCCCCGCGCTCGGCCTCTTCGCCGCCGCCCGGCTCACCGGACTGCTCGTCCTCACCCTGTGGGCCCGGCACTCCGGCCGCTCGCCCCGGGCGCTCCTGGCGACCTCCTGGGACTCCGAGTGGTACGCCGGGATCGCCGCGCACGGCTACGGGCGCGTCCTCCACGGCGCCCACGGCATGGTCCTGGACGACCTGGCCTTCTTCCCGCTCTACCCGGCGCTCGTCCGCGCCGTGACCACCCTGCTGCCGGTCACCGGCGGCACCGCCGGACTGCTGCTCTCCTGGCTCGCCGCCGGAGCCGCCGCCTGGGGCGTCTACCTGGTCGGGGAGCGGCTGCGCGGCCGCCGGACCGCGACCGTGCTCGTCCTCCTGTGGGGCCTGCTGCCGCACTCGGTCGTGCTGACCATGGCCTACACCGAACCGGTGATGACCGCGTTCGCCGCCTGGGCGCTGTACGCGCTGCTCACCCGGCGGTGGACGGCGGCAGCCGTCCTCGCGGTCCTCGCCGGGCTGACCCGGCCGAACGGGTCGCGGTCGCCGCCGCCGTCCTGACCGCCGTCGGCTGCGAGCTGTGGCGGACCCGGGGCCGGTGCGGGCCGCGCGTCTGGGCGGCGGGCCTGCTCGCGCCGGCGGGCTGGCTCGCGTACGTGCTCTGGGTGGGCGTCCGCAGAAACGATCCGCTCGGCGGCTACTTCGCGGTGCAGGCCGGCTGGACCTCCCGCTTCGACCTCGGCAGGGGCGCCCTCGTCTTCGTACGGGACATGCTGAGCGGCACCACGCAGTTCGGCTTCGCGATGGCCCTGCTCCTCACCGGCGCGGCGGTGCTGCTCTTCGCGCTCCTCGTGTCCGGGGAGCGGCCCCCGGCGCCCGTGCTGGCCTACACGGCGGTGCTCGTGCTGATCACCGTCGGCGGCTCGGGCTTCTTCGAGTCGAAGCCGCGCTTCCTGCTCCCGGCCTTCCCGCTGCTGCTGCCGCTCGCGGCCGCGCTGATGAAAGCCCGGCCGAGGGCCGCGATCCTGGTGGTCGCGGCCCTGGCCGGGCTGTCGTTCTGCTACGGGGCGTACGCCCTGACGCTCGCGCGCATGGCGATCTGAGCCGCCGGGGGTACGGAGGGGCCTACGCCTCCTCGTCGCCCTCGGCCTTCTCCTCGGAGGACTCCAGGCCGAACTGCTCGACGATCCACTTGTCGAACTCGATGGAGGCGCGGACCCAGCTGACCGTGGAGGACACGAAGTGCTCCAGGGAGACGCCGGTGCCGATCAGCATCTGCGCCTCGCCGATGAGGCGGAGGGTGGCGGAGCCGTCCTCCTCCTCGTGCAGGTGCGTGTACACCTTGGGCCACAGGGTGCGGCGGTTCCAGTCGTCGATCGCGTCGAGGATCTTCGCCCGGTCGTCGGCGGCGTGCGGACGGTCGTAGAACGTCCGCACCGAGAAGACCTGCTGCTCGCCCTCGCCGCGGAACATGAAGTACGTGCGGAACTCCTCCCACGGCGCCGCGAGGTCACCCTCGTCGTCGACGACGTACTTGAGTTCCATCTGCTCGAGGAGCTGCTTGACGAGGTCCTGGTCGGGGACGACGGGGCCCGCCGGTCCTGCGGCCTGAGGCTGGGGCTGGCCCCGAAATTCGGAATCGAGGACGGGTCGATGCTCACCGTGTATTTCCCTTCGTACGGATGTCGCCATCCTCCCCATGCCGGGCGGTACGTGGCAAGCCCCACCGCCCGCGATCCGCTGCGGGCTGACAAGATCCCGCCGTCGGCGGTGGGGCCCGGCCGGGCCGTCGGACGGACCCTAGCCCGCCGCTCCCACGATCAGACCGTCCTCGAAACGGTCCACGCGGACCGTGTCGCCGTCCACGACCTCGCCCGCGAGGATCTCCCGGGCGAGCCGGTCGCCGATCGCCGTCTGGATCAGGCGGCGCAGCGGCCGGGCGCCGTACGCCGGGTCGTTGCCCTCCTCGGCGAGCCACTCCAGGGCCTCGGGGGTGACGTCGAGGGTGAGGCGCCGCTCGGCGAGCCGCCGGGCGAGCCGGTCGATCTGGAGCCGCGCGATGCGGCCCAGCTCGGCCCGGTCGAGCGCCGAGAAGACGACGAGGTCGTCCAGCCGGTTGAGGAACTCGGGCTTGAAGCTCGCCCGCACGACCTCCAGGACCTGCTGCTTCTTCACGTCCTCCGAGGTCAGCGGCTCCACCAGGAACTGGCTGCCGAGGTTCGACGTGAGGATCAGGATGGTGTTGCGGAAGTCCACCGTCCGGCCCTGCCCGTCGGTCAGGCGCCCGTCGTCCAGGACCTGGAGCAGGACGTCGAAGACCTCCGGGTGCGCCTTCTCCACCTCGTCGAGCAGGACCACGCTGTACGGGCGGCGGCGGACCGCCTCCGTGAGCTGGCCGCCCTCCTCGTAGCCGACGTAGCCGGGGGGCGCGCCGACGAGCCGGGCGACGGAGTGCTTCTCGCCGTACTCCGACATGTCGATGCGGATCATGGCCCGCTCGTCGTCGAAGAGGAAGTCCGCGAGCGCCTTCGCCAGCTCGGTCTTGCCGACGCCGGTCGGGCCGAGGAAGAGGAAGGAGCCGGTGGGCCGGTCGGGGTCGGCGATCCCGGCGCGGGTGCGGCGCACCGCGTCGGAGACGGCCCGCACGGCCTCGGACTGGCCGATGAGCCGCTTGCCGAGCTCCTCCTCCATGCGGAGCAGCTTCTGCGTCTCGCCCTCCAGGAGGCGGCCGGCGGGGATGCCGGTCCAGGAGCCGACCACGTCCGCGATGTCGTCGGGGCCGACCTCCTCCTTGACCATGGTGTCCTTGGAGGCCTCCTGCTGGGCCTCGGCCTCGGTGGCCTCCGCGAGCTCCCGCTCCAGGCCCGGGATCTCCCCGTACAGCAGCTTGGAGGCGGTGTCGAAGTCGCCGTCGCGCTGGGCGCGCTCGGCGCGGCCGCGGGTCTCGTCGAGGCGCTCCTTCAGCTCGCCGACCCGGTTGAGGGACTGCTTCTCCTTCTCCCAGCGGGCGGTCAGGCCGCGCAGCTCCTCCTCGCGGTCGGCGAGGTCGCGCCGCAGCTTCTCCAGGCGCTGCTTGCTCGCCGCGTCCGTCTCGTTCCTGAGGGCCAGCTCCTCCATGCGGAGCCGGTCCACGGAGCGCTGGAGCTCGTCGATCTCGACGGGCGAGGAGTCGATCTCCATGCGGAGCCGGGAGGCGGCCTCGTCGACGAGGTCGATGGCCTTGTCGGGGAGGAAGCGGGAGGTGATGTACCGGTCGGAGAGGGTCGCGGCGGCCACCAGGGCGGAGTCGTTGATCTGCACCTTGTGGTGGGCCTCGTAGCGGCCCTTGAGGCCGCGGAGGATGGCGATGGTGTCCTCGACGGTCGGCTCGGCGACCAGGACCTGCTGGAAGCGGCGCTCCAGGGCGGGGTCCTTCTCGATCCGCTCGCGGTACTCGTCGAGGGTGGTCGCGCCGACCATGCGGAGCTCGCCGCGGGCCAGCATCGGCTTCAGCATGTTGCCGGCGTCCATGGCGGAGTCGCCTCCGGCGCCCGCGCCGACGACCGTGTGCAGCTCGTCGATGAAGGTGATGATCTGGCCGTCGCTCTCCTTGATCTCGGAGAGGACGGTCTTCAGGCGCTCCTCGAACTCGCCGCGGTACTTCGCGCCGGCGACCATCGCGCCGAGGTCGAGCGAGACCAGCCGCTTGTTCTTCAGGGACTCGGGCACGTCGCCCTTCACGATCCGCTGGGCGAGGCCCTCGACGACGGCGGTCTTGCCGACGCCGGGCTCGCCGATGAGGACCGGGTTGTTCTTGGTGCGGCGGGACAGCACCTGGACGACGCGGCGGATCTCGTGGTCGCGGCCGATGACCGGGTCCAGCCTGCCTTCGCGCGCGGCGGCGGTGAAGTCCGTGCCGAACTTCTCCAGCGCCTTGTACTGACCTTCCGGGTCGGGTGTGGTCACCCGGCGTCCTCCCCTGCTCTTCTCGAACGCGTCGAGCAGCTTCCTCGCGCTCGCGCCCTGCGCGTCGAGGATCTCACCGGCCTGGCCGCCCTTGGCGGCGACGGCGACGAGGAGGTGCTCGGTGGACAGGAAGTCGTCGCCGAGCTCCTTGGCGCGCTTGTCGGCGTCGGCGACGACGGCGAGGAAGTCGCGGCTGGGCTGCGGGGCGCGACCGTGGACCCGGTGACGCTCGGCAGGGCGGCGAGCAGCCGCTCCGCGCCGGCGCGGACGACGGCCTGGTCGGCGCCGACGGAGGCCAGCAGGTCGATGATGTTCTCGTTGTCCTGACCGGCCAGGAGGGCCAGCAACAGGTGGGCGGGGGTCAGGTCGGCGTGTCCCTCGGACACGGCGCGGCTGCTCGCCGCGTTGATCGCGTCCCGGCTCCTGTTGGTCAGTTCGGCGTCCACGTGCGGTGCTCCTCCTCGAACGTCGTGGGTCCACTTCTCCCTATGACCCTTCCAACGTACACAAAGTTGAGTCTATTCCGCTCAAGGTTTTGGTGGGAGCTCCGCCACGGGTAGTTTCCGGGCATGGCCACAGACCCCAGGAACCCGTCCGACTCGTACCTGAGCTTCTGGCGCGAGTACCACATGTGCACCCTGACCACCCCGCGCCCGGACGGCACGCCGCACGTCGTCGCGGTCGGCGTCACGTACGACCCCGAGGGCGGGTACGCGCGCGTGATCACCAACAAGAACAGCCGGAAGGTCGCCAACGTCCTGGCGGCGGGCGCGGAGGGCGCGCGGGTCGCGGTCTGCCAGGTCGACAAGGGGCGCTGGGCCACCCTGGAGGGCGTCGCCCACATCCGTACGGAGGCCGGGACGGTCGCGGACGCCGTCGACCGCTACGCCGAGCGCTACGGGCGCGTGCCGAGCCCGAACCCGGACCGGGTCGTCATCGAGATCGCCCTCACCCGGGCGATGGGCCGCGCCTGACCGGCCGCACGCGGACGCACAGCGGCGCCATCGCGTTTCAGGTCCGCGATGGCGCCGCTGTGGGGAAGTGCCGGAGCGATCTACAACGACGGGGGAATCGCTCAGGCACTGCGGGGGTGGCGGTGATGGTCTCGGGTTCGATCAGCTGGTGGTCGCGCTGGTCGAGATTGACGAAGATCATGCCGTACCGGATGGCACAGCGGATGGGCTGCGGGGCGCCTCGGGGGCGGCGCAGGCACCGGTACGCGCGGACGTCTTCGTCCTGTCCGCGGGCGACGACGATCGGCTCTCCGAAGAGCGTGACCTTCAGCGAGTCGCCACGGTGGGGGATGGCCGTGGCGAGGTCGACGAAATGCCAGCCGGAGCGATAGGCCGAAGCCATCTCCCGGCGGAACCTGGAGTCATCGGGAACGTTCATGCGCCCGTCTAGTTCCAGCCGGGGTCCTGCGCGGGGGCCACGCTCCAGCCCGGGTCGTCCACCGCGGTGGGGGCCGCGAGGTGCCAGCCCGGGTCGAGCGGGGCGGCCTGCACGTGCGCCGGCTCCGAGTGCCAGCCCGGGTCGAGGGCCACCCCCGCGCCCACCGTGGCGGCCGCGATGAAGGCGACTCCGGCCGCCGCGCGTATGAGCTTCTTCATCATCACCGAGCAACCTCACTTGAAGGCATCGTCTGTTTCCAACCCCCGCAGGTAAGACGATGGCTTACTCTCTGCGCCTGCACCACCAAACCCAGGCATCATGTTCCTGAGATGCAGGAGCCTGGGGGTGTACATATGCGGAAACAAGCGGACGAAACGGGTCACCCACATTCGCACGCGGAACTCTGCGAAGCGGGCTCCGAGCTATACGCGGCCGCTCTGCGGACCGGGCGAATACCCCGGTCAGAGGCGGTCGAGGCACCGTGCCTCCTCGACCTCTCCCTGCTCCACCCCGACCCGGACGACGCGCAGTGGCTCCGCCCGGTTCCCCCCTCCGCGGCGCTCGCCCAGCTGCTCCAGCCGATCGAACGGGAGATCCTCGACCGCCGGCGGCGCACCGTCGCGCTCTCCGACGCCTTCGAGCCGTTCATGGCCATCAGCGCCCACGACTCACCCGCCACACACGCCATCAACGTCCTCGAGGGCATCGACCGCATCAACTCCACCCTCGACCGCGTCGTGGCCAACTGCCGCAGCGAGCTCCTCACCGTCCAGCCGGGCGGCGGCCGCCCCGCGCAGGCCCTCAGCGAGGCCCTGGACCGCGTCTCCCCGCTCCTCGGCCGCGGCATCAGCATGCGCACGCTCTACCAGCACACCGCGCGCCACACCGAGCTCACGCTGACCTATCTGGAGCACGTCGGCCCCGAGGTCCAGGTCCGCACCCTCGAAGAGATCATCGACCGGCTGATCATCGTCGACCGCGAGGTCGCCTTCATCCCGGCCCGCAGCGACCGCCAGGTGGCCCTGGAGCTGCGCCACCCCGGCCTCGTCGCCTACCTCTGCGGCGTCTTCGACCAGTTCTGGCAGCTGGCGGTGCCGATCCGGGAGGAGATCCCGTACGACATCAAGACCGACGGCATCGGCGGCGTCCAGCGGTCCATCGCCCGGCTCCTCGTCGAGGGGCACGTCGACGAGGCCATCGCCCGCCGGCTCGGAATGAACGTACGGACCTGCCGGGCGCACATCGCCAAGCTCGCCGCCGCCCTCGGCAGCGGCAGCCGGGCCCAGCTCGGCTATCTGATCGCCCAGTCCGGGATGCTCGAACGGGACAACTGAAAGAGGCCCCCTCCACCGGCTGGTAGAGGGGGCCTCTTCCGGACAGAAGCCGCGGGGGAAAGCGGGGGCTACTCGCCGCGCTTCGGGCGCCACACCACGAGGGCGCTCGCCTGCTGCACGTCGGTGTAGGGCACCAGGTCCCGGCGGTACGAGGCGTGCACCTGGGCCTCGCGCTGGCGCAGCGTCGCCGCCGCGCCCTCGACCGCCGCCGACAGCTCGGACACCCGTGCCTGGAGCGCCGCGACCTGGTTCTCCAGTTCGATGATCCGCTTGATCCCGGCCAGGTTGATGCCCTCGTCCTGCGACAGCTGCTGCACCTGGCGGAGCAGCTCGATGTCACGGGCCGAGTAGCGCCGCCCGCGGCCCGCCGTGCGGTCCGGGGAGACCAGACCGAGCCGGTCGTACTGCCGCAGGGTCTGCGGATGCAGACCGGAGAGCTGGGCCGCCACCGAGATGACGTACACCGGCGACTCGTCGGTCAGCTCGTACGGATTGCGTCTCACCGGGTCACGCTCCCTTCGCGGCCTGGAACAGCTCGGCCCTCGGGTCCTCGGAGGCGGTCGCCTCGCGGAAGGTCTCCAGGGCCTCGCGCGCCTTGTCGTCGAGCTCCTTCGGCACCGCCACCTCGACCGTCACGAGGAGGTCGCCGCGCGTGCCGTCCTTGCGGACCGCGCCCTTGCCGCGGGCGCGCATGGTCCGGCCGTTCAGGGTGCCCGCGGGCAGCTTGAGGGTGACCGCGGGGCCGCCGAGGGTCGGGACCTTGATCTCGCCGCCGAGCGCCGCCTCCGAGAAGGAGACCGGCACCGTGACGGTGAGGTTGTCGTCCCTGCGGCCGAAGACCGGGTGGTCGTCGACGTGCACGACGACGTACAGGTCGCCGTTGGGCCCGCCGCGCTCGCCCGGAGCTCCCTTGCCGCGCAGACGGATCTTCTGGTTGTCGCTGACGCCCGCCGGGATGCGGACCTGCATGGTGCGGGAGGACTTGGCCCGCCCGCTGCCCTTGCAGACCTCGCAGGGGGTCTCGGCGATGAGGCCGCGGCCCTTGCAGTCCACGCAGGGGTCGGTGAGCGAGAAGCCGCCGCCGCTGCCGCGCGAGACCTGCCCGGTGCCGACGCAGGTCGGGCACACGCGGGGCGTGCCGTTCTTGTCGCCGGTGCCCGAGCACGCCGTGCAGGGCTGCTGGCTGGACATCCGCAGCGGCACGGTCGCGCCCTCGATGGCCTCGGTGAAGCTGAGCGTCACCTCGGACTCGATGTCCTGGCCGCGCCGCCGCTGGGTGCAGGTGCCCGCTCCCCGCCGCGGTTGAACAGGCCGCCGAAGACGTCCCCGATGCCTCCGCCGCCGAAGCCGCCGCCCGCCCGCCCTGGGCGCCCCGAAGAGGTCGCCCAGGTCGAAGTTGAACGAGCCGCCGCCGGGGCCGCCGGCCCGGAAGCCGCCGTTCCCGAAGAGGGCGCGGGCGTCGTCGTACTCCTTGCGCTTCTTGGGGTCGCCGATGACGTCGTTCGCCTCGGAGATCTCCTTGAAGCGCGCCTCGGCGCTCGCGTCACCCTTGTTGGCGTCCGGATGGTTCTCGCGGGCGAGCTTCCGGTACGCCTTCTTGATCTCGGCCTCGGTGGCGTCCTTGGGGACGCCGAGAACCTTGTAGTAGTCCTTCTCGACGAAGTCCTTCGTGCTCATCGACGTCCCTCCTCCCGCGTACGGGTACGGCTGTTACTCGCTGTCCTTCTCGGACTTCTCGGACTTGCCGGAGTCTTCCGACTCCTCGGCCTTGCCCTGGGCCCCCGGCTGGGGCTCGGCGACGGCCACGCGGGCGGGCCGGATGGTCCGCTCGCCGATCCGGTACCCCGGCTGCAGGATCGCCACGCAGGTCGTCTCGGTGACGTCCGGCGCGTACGAGTGCATCAGGGCCTCGTGGATCGTCGGGTCGAAGGGCTCGCCCTCCTTGCCGAACTGCTGCAGACCCATCTTGGCGACGACGGTCTCCAGCGATTCGGCCACCGACTTGAACCCGCCCACGAGCTCGCCGTGGTCCCGGGCCCGGCCGACGTCGTCGAGCACGGGAAGGAGCTCGGACAGGAGGCTCGCGACGGCGATCTCCTTGACCGTGACCCGGTCCCGCTCCACGCGGCGGCGGTAGTTCTGGTACTCGGCCTGGAGCCGCTGGAGGTCACCGGTGCGCTCGGTGAGCGCCGTACGGGCCTGGTCCAGCTGCGCCAGCAGGGCTACGTCCGTAGCGTCCCCGGCCGGGGCCGTCGAGTCCTCCTCGGACTCGACGGTCTCGGCGGCGTCGTCAGCGGTGGCGCCGGAGGGGACGTCGGGCTTCTCCTCGAAGCCCGGGGTCTCCTCGGTCACGCCTGGCCGCCCTTCTCGTCGTCCACGATCTCGGCGTCGACGACGTCGTCGTCGGCCTTCGGGGCCTCGCCGCCGGCGGCCTGGGCGCCCTGGTCGGCGTACAGCGCCTGGCCGAGCTTCTGGGAGACGGCCGCGACCTTCTCGGTGGCGGTGCGGATCTCGGCCGTGTCCTCGCCCTTGAGCTTCTCCTTCAGCTCGGTGAGCGCGGTCTCGACCTCGGTCTTGACCTCGGCCGGGATCTTCTCCTCGTTGTCCTTGATGAACTTCTCCGTCTGGTAGACGAGCTGCTCACCCTGGTTGCGGGTCTCGGCGGCCTCGCGGCGGCGGTGGTCCTCCTCCGCGTACTGCTCGGCCTCCTGGCGCATCCGGTCGACCTCGTCCTTCGGCAGCGAGGAGCCGCCGGTGACGGTCATCTTCTGCTCCTTGCCCGTGCCCAGGTCCTTCGCGGTCACGTGCATGATGCCGTTGGCGTCGATGTCGAAGGCGACCTCGATCTGCGGGACGCCGCGCGGGGCCGGCGGGAGACCGGTCAGCTCGAACATGCCGAGCTTCTTGTTGTACGCCGCGATCTCGCGCTCGCCCTGGTAGACCTGGATCTGCACGGACGGCTGGTTGTCCTCGGCCGTCGTGAAGATCTCGGACCGCTTGGTCGGGATCGTGGTGTTGCGCTCGATGAGCTTGGTCATGATGCCGCCCTTGGTCTCGATGCCGAGGGACAGCGGGGTCACGTCGAGGAGCAGGACGTCCTTGACCTCACCCTTGAGGACACCGGCCTGGAGCGCGGCGCCGATGGCGACGACCTCGTCCGGGTTGACGCCCTTGTTGGCCTCGCGGCCACCGGTCAGCTCCTTGACGAGCTCGGCGACGGCCGGCATGCGGGTCGAGCCACCGACGAGAACGACGTGGTCGATCTCCTTCAGGGCGATGCCCGCGTCCTTGATGACGTTGTGGAACGGCACCTTGCAGCGCTCGAGCAGGTCCGAGGTGAGCTGCTGGAACTGGGCGCGCGTGAGCTTCTCGTCCAGGTGCAGCGGGCCCTCGGCGGAGGCCGTGATGTAGGGCAGGTTGATCGTGGTCTCGGTCGAGGACGAGAGCTCGATCTTCGCCTTCTCCGCGGCCTCGCGGAGACGCTGGAGAGCCATCTTGTCCTTGGCCAGGTCCACGCCGTGGCCGTTCTGGAACTGCGTCACCAGGTAGTCGACGACGCGCTGGTCCCAGTCGTCACCACCGAGGTGGTTGTCACCGTTGGTGGCCTTCACCTCGACGACGCCGTCGCCGATCTCCAGGAGGGACACGTCGAAGGTGCCGCCACCGAGGTCGAAGACGAGGATCGTCTGGTCGTCCTTGTCGAGGCCGTAGGCCAGGGCGGCCGCGGTCGGCTCGTTGACGATGCGCAGGACGTTGAGGCCCGCGATCTCACCGGCCTCCTTGGTGGCCTGGCGCTCGGAGTCGTTGAAGTACGCCGGGACGGTGATGACCGCGTCGACGACCTTCTCGCCCAGGTACGCCTCGGCGTCGCGCTTGAGCTTCTGCAGGATGAAGGCGCTCATCTGCTGCGGGTTGAAGCTCTTGCCGTCGATGTCGATCTTCCAGTCGGTGCCCATGTGGCGCTTGACCGACCGGATGGTCCTGTCGACGTTGGTGACGGCCTGACGCTTGGCCACCTCGCCGACGAGCACCTCGCCGTTCTTCGCGAAGGCGACGACGGACGGCGTGGTCCTGGCGCCCTCGGCGTTGGTGATGACGGTGGGCTCGCCGCCTTCCAGAACGCTGACGACGGAGTTAGTCGTGCCCAGGTCGATGCCGACCGCACGTGCCATTTCGATTCCTCCAGCTGACTGACTTGAGTGGAACTGACTCAAGGATGCACGACGAACCCCGGCGCGTCAACAGACCTGAGCGTGGTCGACTCAACTCTTCGCCGATCCCGCCACTCAAAGAGCGTGCCGCTCCCCCGTTTGACCGGTTTCGCGTGAGAGGGTCCGGACATAGTCAGGACATATCCCGCATCCCCTGTTCCAGGATCCCCGCCGAAGGGTGTGAGCGCATGACGGCGAAGCGCGCGTTCGACGTGGCGGGCGGGCTCGTCCTGCTCCTCGCCCTCGCGCCCCTGATCGCCTGGGCCGCCCTCTCCGTCACCCTCGGCGGGAGCGGCCCGGTCCTGCGCCGCCGGACGGTGGCCGGCCTGGCGGGACGGCCCTTCACGATGCTGACCTTCCGCACGAGGAGCCCGCTGGCCGCGCTGCCGCTCCTGCTCCACGTGGTCACGGGCCGGATGTCGCTCGTCGGACCGTGCCCGCTGACCCCGGGCCACCGCGAGTGCGCGGGCGAGGGCGGCGCCGGCTCTCCGTCCGTCCGGGGCTGACGGGACCGTGGCAGATCAGCGGCCGCTCGGAGCTGCCCTGGGAGGAGCGCGAGCTGCTCGATCTCCACTATGTGGACCACCACTGGCTGGGGATGGACCTGCTGATCCTTGCGCGTACGCTTCCAGCAGTCCGCAGGCGTCGCACGGCAAGGTTTGCCTGAGCGACACATATCACCGCGAGCGCCGCTACAGCGCGGCGCCGTGACCGGGTAATGTCAGCGGGAACTCCATAAGTTACCGCTTAGTAGGCCCGCCCGAGGAGCCCGTCATGCAACTCGCCGCGATCATCGTGTCGATCGCCATCACGGTGGTGGCCGTCGCGCTGTTCGGCCGCGCCACCGTGCAGATCTACCGCTTCGTCCGGCTCGGTCAGCCGGTACCCGCCGGCACGCGCACCGGAGACCCCAAGGCCCGCACCGTCACGCTGGTCAAGGAGTTCCTCGGCCACACGCGCATGAACCGCTGGGGCATCGTCGGCTTCGCGCACTGGTTCGTCGCGGTGGGCTTCTTCTCGCTGCTCCTCACGATCGTGAACGCCTTCGGCCAGCTCTTCCAGGCCGACTGGCTCATCCCGATCATCGGCGACTGGCTGCCGTACGAGATCTTCACCGAGTTCCTCGGCCTGATGACGGTCCTGGGCATCGTGACCCTCATCGTCATCCGCCAGCTGAGCAAGCCGACCAAGGCCGGCCGCAAGTCCCGCTTCGCCGGCTCCAAGACCGGCCAGGCGTACTTCGTCGAGGCCGTCATCCTGATCGTCGGCGTCTGCATCATGACGCTCCGCGCCCTCGAAGGCGTCCAGCACCACGTGACGAGCTGGGAGCCCGGCTTCTTCGCCTCGTACCCGCTGATCGCGCTCCTCGACGGCCTGGACCTCAGCACGATCCAGTACCTCACCTACGGCTTCGCCTGCCTCAAGATCGTCACGTCCTTCACCTGGATGATCACGGTCTCGCTCAACACCAACATGGGCGTCGCCTGGCACCGCTTCCTCGGCTTCCCGAACATCTGGTTCAAGCGCAACGCCGACGGCTCCACCGCCCTGGGCGCGCTCCAGCCGATGACCACGGCCGGCAAGGAGATCGACTGGGAGGACCCGGCCGAGGACGCCGTCTTCGGCGTCTCCCAGGTCGAGCAGTTCTCCTGGAAGGGCATCCTCGACTTCTCCACCTGCACCGAGTGCGGCCGCTGTCAGTCGCAGTGCCCCGCCTGGAACACGGGCAAGCCGCTCTCCCCCAAGCTCCTCATCATGTCCCTCCGGGACCACGCCCACGCCAAGGCGCCGTACCTGCTCGCGGGCGGCGGCAAGGACATGGAGGGCAACGAGAAGGCGTCCGAGGAGCAGCTGAAGGACGTCCCCGCCGCCGCCCTGGCCGAGGCCGAGCGCCCCCTCATCGGCACCGCCGAGGAGAACGGCGTCATCGACCCCGACGTCCTGTGGTCCTGCACCACCTGCGGCGCCTGCGTCGAGCAGTGCCCGGTCGACATCGAGCACATCGACCACATCGTCGACATGCGCCGCTACCAGGTGATGATCGAGTCCGCGTTCCCGTCCGAGGCGGGCACGATGCTCAAGAACCTGGAGAAGAAGGGCAACCCCTGGGGTCTCGCCAAGAAGCAGCGCGTCGAGTGGACCAAGGAGGTCGACTTCGAGGTCCCGATCATCGGGAAGGACGCGGAGGACCTCTCCGAGTTCGACTACCTCTACTGGGTCGGCTGCGCCGGCGCCCTGGAGGACCGGGCCAAGAAGACCACCAAGGCCTTCGCGGAGCTCCTCCACATCGCGGGCGTCAAGTTCGCGATCATGGGCGGCGACGAGAAGTGCACCGGTGACTCCCCCCGCCGTCTGGGCAACGAGCCGCTGTTCCAGCAGCTCGCCGCCGAGAACGTCGCCATGCTGAACATGGCCTTCGGCGAGGACGACGAGGACGAGTCGACGAAGAAGCCGAAGTCGGCGAAGAAGATCGTCTCGACCTGCCCGCACTGCTTCAACACCATCGCCAACGAGTACCCGCAGCTCGGCGGCGAGTACGAGGTCATCCACCACACCCAGCTGCTCCAGCACCTCATCGACGAGGGCAGGCTGATCCCGGTGACCCCGGTCGAGGGCCTCATCACCTACCACGACCCCTGCTACCTGGGCCGTCACAACAAGGTCTACACGCCGCCGCGCGAGATCATGTCCGCCGTCCCCGGCCTGCGCCAGCAGGAGATGCACCGCCACAAGGAGCGCGGCTTCTGCTGCGGCGCCGGCGGTGCCCGGATGTGGATGGAGGAGCGGATCGGCAAGCGCATCAACAACGAGCGCGTCGACGAGGCCCTGTCCCTCAACCCGGACATCGTCTCCACCGCCTGCCCCTTCTGCCTCGTCATGCTGACCGACTCGGTCAACGGCAAGAAGAACGAGGGCAAGGCCAAGGAGTCCGTCACCGTCGTCGACGTCGCCCAGCTGCTGCTCGACTCGGTGAAGGCCCCGGTCGACCCCGAGCCGGAGCCCGCCGCCGAGGAGCCGGAGCCGGCCGTCTGAGGCCGAACCCGACGTGAGGGGCCGCCCGCGCCGTACGCGCGGGGCGGCCCCTTCTACGGGCTCTCCTCCGGGCTCTCTCCTACGGGCTTTCCTACGGAGGCCCCCGACCCCTAGGGGATGTCACAGGTCAGTGGCAAGGAAGGGGCCTGGGGAGCACCCGCACGTCAAAAGCGGGTACGTTCGACGACGTGGCTGGATTCAGGAACGGACGCGGCCGGGACAACCGCCCCCCGCAGCACCCGCAACAACAACCGCAGCAGGCGCCGTACGGGCACAGCGCGCCCCGCCGCCGTACCCGCAGCAGCAGTGGCAGCAGCAGCAGCCGCAGGGGCAGCAGTACGGGCAGCAGGGGCACCGGCAGCAGCCGTACGGGCAGGAGGGTCGCCAGCAGCAGCCGTACGGGCAGCCGGGCCGTCAGCAGCAGCAGTACGGCCGGCAGGGGCGTCAGCAGCCCTACGGGCAGCAGGCGGGTCAGCACCAGGCGGGTCAGCAGCAGCCCTACGGGGAGCCGGAGTACTTCGGCGACCCCTACGGCGGCCAGCAGGGGCACCAGCAGCACGCGGCGGCGAACAACCCGGGCCACACCCAGATGTTCAGCGTCGACGACCCGTACGCCCAGGGCGGACCGCCCCCGGCCCCCGTACCGATCGGCCCCCGCCTCCCCTGGAAGCAGCTCCTCAGCGGCATCGTGCTCCGCCCGGCGGACACGTTCCTGCGGGCGCGGGACCACGCCGTCTGGGGCCCGGCGCTGATCGTCACGTTCCTCTACGGACTCCTCGCGATCTTCGGCTTCGGGAAGGACGGCAAGGAGACGCTCGACCCGACCGTCTCGGCCGCCGCGATGACGGCCGTCGCCTTCGTGCTCGGCGGCCTGATCCTGGGCGCGGTCACCCACACCCTCGCCCGCCAGCTGGGCGGCGACGGCGCCTGGCAGCCCACGGTCGGCCTGTCGATGCTGATCATGTCGATCACGGACGCCCCCCGCCTGGTCTTCGCGGCCTTCCTGGGCGCCGAGAACGGCCTGGTCCAGGTCCTCGGCTGGGTGACCTGGCTGGCGGCCGGCGCGCTCTTCACCGTGATGGTGAGCCGCTCGCACGACCTCCCGTGGCCGAAGGCCCTGGGCGCGTCGGCGATCCAGCTGGTGGCACTGCTGAGCCTGATCAAACTGGGCACGCTCCAGTGACCGAGCTCCCGTGAGCAGAGAAGGCCCCCACCGCAGCCGGTGGGGGCCTTCTCTCATTCCGTACGGGAGGCATCCCGTACGGGGGGCTCAGGCGTCGAGAACCTGACCCTCACGCTTCACGACGGGCGGCTCGACCGACCACGGGAAGTTGATCCACTCGTCGGTCTTCTTCCACACGTACTCGCACTTCACGAGGGAGTGGGACTTCTCGTAGATGACGGCCGAGCGGACCTCGGCGACGTGGTCGACGCAGAAGTCGTGGACGAGCTTCAGCGTCTTGCCCGTGTCGGCGACGTCGTCGGTGATGAGCACCTTCTTGTCGCTGAAGTCGATCGCGTCCGGCACCGGCGCCAGCATGACCGGCATCTCCAGGGTGGTCCCGACCCCGGTGTAGAACTCCACGTTCACGAGGTGGATGTTCTTGCAGTCCAGCGCGTAGGCCAGACCGCCGGCGACGAAGACGCCGCCGCGCGCGATGGAGAGCACGATGTCGGGCTCGTAACCGTCGTCGGCGATGGTCTGCGCCAGCTCGCGGACGGCGGTGCCGAAGCCCTCGTAGGTCAGGTTCTCGCGTACTTCACTCATGCCTGCGACCGCCTCACACCTGGGTCCGATGGAAGTTCATGTAGGAACGGGAGGCCGTCGGCCCCCGCTGGCCCTGGTACCGCGAGCCGTACCGCTCGCTCCCGTACGGGAACTCCGCGGGCGAGCTCAGCCGGAACATGCACAGCTGGCCGATCTTCATCCCCGGCCAGAGCTTGATCGGCAGGGTCGCGAGGTTCGACAGCTCCAGGGTCACGTGCCCCGAGAAACCGGGGTCGATGAACCCGGCGGTCGAGTGCGTCACCAGCCCGAGCCGCCCGAGAGAGCTCTTCCCCTCCAACCGCGACGCGATGTCGTCCGGCAGAGTGATGACCTCGTAGGTCGAGGCGAGCACGAACTCGCCCGGGTGCAGGATGAACGCCTCGTCGCCCTCCGGCTCGACCTCACGCGTCAGGTCCAGCTGCTCGACGGCGGGGTCGATGTGCGGGTAGCGGTGGTTCTCGAACACCCGGAAGAAGCGGTCAAGCCTCACGTCGATGCTCGAGGGCTGCACCATGGATTCGTCGTACGGGTCGATACGCACCCGTCCGGCATCGATCTCGGCCCGGATGTCCTTGTCTGAGAGAAGCACGCCCCCACGATACGCACGATACGCAGAGGGCGCGGACCTGCCCCGATGGCAGCCGCCCGCGCCCCGGCCCCTCAGGACTCAGCGCCGCCCGGCCTCCACCGGCACCGCATGCCGCAACCGCGCACACCTGGGACACCGGATCAGCCGCCCCGGCCCGATCCTCCCGGCACCAAGCTGCTGAAGCGGGAACGAGGCAGTACTGAACACATGCCCTTCGGCACAACGGACGACGGTGCGCTCCATCGAACCCATCAAGTCCCTTCCCCTACACGTGTGGTGGACGATCAGCCACATTAGGGGATGAACAAGGCGCCCTCCACGCGGCACTCCGCACACGCCGAACGCGTGAACTTCGCCTCAAGTGGCGCATGGGGTACAGTGTGCAACGATGCGGCACGGATCATCCGGCCGTTGCGCGGATGTAGTTTAATGGTAGAACATGAGCTTCCCAAGCTTATAGCGCGGGTTCGATTCCCGTCATCCGCTCTTGAACGAAGGCCCAGGTCAGAGACCTGGGCCTTCGTCGTTGTCTAGACCTCCTCAGGCGCCCCGCACCACCTACGCACCACCTGCCCTCTTCTCCTGCTCCTCCCGCGCCTTCTCCCGGGCCGTCCGCACCATCCGGTCCAGCCCGCCGGCGACCTCTTTCTGCCGGTCATGGTCGGAGTGCTGGTAGATCAGCGCCGCCTTCTCGGTGGACTGCCCGGCCCGCACCATCGTGTCCTTCAGCGTGGCGCCCGATCGGGTGGAGAGGGTGTGCCCGGTGTGGCGGAGGTCGTAGAACCGGAAGGACGCCGGCATACCGACCTTCTCCCGCGCCTTCCGCCACCTCCGCCCGAACGTGGACCGCCGGAAGGGCGCCCCCTTCTCCCCCACGAAGAGCAGACCCTCAGGCCCCTTCTCTGCGTACCAGTCCATGTGACGCTGAAGGTCCGTCCGCAGGAACTCCGGCAGGACGACGACCCGCTTCCCCGCCTCCGACTTGGTCGGTCCCTCGACACGCTTCCCCGTGGCAAGCTCCGGCGCCGCCTTCCGGATGACGATCGTGACGTTGTCCACGTCGACGTCCTTCCGGCGAAGCTCCGCCTGCTCCTCCGGCCGCATCGGCCCGTAGGCGCCGAGGTAGACCATGAGGCGCCACCGGATGCCCACGGCCCCGGCGAGCGCGTCGACCTGCTCGACGGTCGCGACCTGACCCGACTTGGAGACCTCCTTGCCGGCGCCCCGGATGCGGCAGGGGTTCCGGCGGATCAACTCGTCGTCGGCGGCGGTCTCCAGGATGGACTTCAGCAGCCGGTAGGACTTCGCGACCGTGGTCGCCGCCCCGGTGGCGCCGAGCCGCTCGGCCCGCCACTCCCGCACACGCGGCGGGGTGATCTCGTCGAGGTCGAGCCCACCGAACGTCGGGAGGATGTGGAGCCGGAGGAGCCGGGCGTACAGCTCCTCCGTCAGGGGCGCGACGCCCCGTTCCACCACCCACTTCGTGGCGTACTCCTCGAAGTTCACCGCGCCGGCGTCCGGGTCGCGCCAGGCATTGCGGGTGATGTCCGCCTCGATCTGGGAGAGCCAGATCTCGGCGTCCGTCTTCGTCTCGAACGTCTCGGGCGCGCGCCGACGTTCGCCCGTGGGGTCGAGGTAGGACGCCGTCCAACGCCCGGAGCGGTACTGCCTCACCGCACCGAACCGACGCATGGTCATCTGCTTCTTCCGCTTCGCAGCCATCAGGCGACCCTCCTCGCCCGGCGGCGGGGCTGGATGGGCTCGACGGTGTGGGCGGCGATGAACTCCCGCACCACGCTGAGGGGGAAGCGGACGTGCGTTCCGAGCTTCACGTACCGGATGCGCCGTTCGGCCACCAGGCGACGCGGGAAGCGTTCCGTGGTCCCGAGCATCGCGGCGAACTCGGGAACGGACAGGTACCTCTCCTCCAGCGGCGCGGGAGCAGCCGGAGCGGGCGCGGCGACAAGCCTCCGCCCGATGTGAGCGAGGTTGCTCATCAGACATGACTCCTTGTGGGGTGCCGGGGCCTCCTCGGCCCCTTCCTGTCAGGTCCGCTACTTCCGCTACCTCCGCTACCACCCTGGTCAGGGGCATGATCGGGGGTAGCGGACGGGGTAGCGGTAGCGGATGAATCCGCTACCGGCCCCGGGCTGAGGCGCCGGGACGGGTAGCGGGGTAGCGGATCAGGTAGCGGACGAGAAGAGCTCTTCCGCTACCGTTTCCGGCTCGCTGACCTGCGGGGTAGCGGCGGTAGCGGAAGTAGCGGCCCTCAGGAGGACAGGGGGCAGTAGCGCTCCCAGGCGTCGTACAGATCGGCCGCGTAGTAGCCCTTGAGGACGGCGCCGGCGGTCTTGATGTTCCGGGCCTTGATGGGGTGTTGTCGGCCGTCATGTACTCACCGAGCATCTTGGCCAGGCCCCGGAGTCGAGCGGGCGCCCGGCCATGTCGGACCAGGGCGCCTCCTCCAGCGCGCAGAGCCGGTCGAGGATCGCAACGGTCGGGAGCCGGTCGATGCCGACCATGACGTGGTCGCGCAGGTCGGTCAGCAGCCGGATGCCGACGGAGCCCTTGTCGTCGGCGCGGGCGGCGTTGACCAGCTCCACGCACGCGGCGCGGGCCCGCTCGGGCCACTCGCCGCCTGCGGCGTCCGCGACGGCGAGCAGGGGCTCCACACATCGGCGGCCCGGTCGGTGACGCCGTCGGGCATCTCGGGCCAGCGTCCGGCGATGTCCTGGTGGACCTGCTCGGCCCACTGGGCGAGCCGGTCGCGCAGCTTGTTGCCCTCGGCCTCGTGGAGCCGCTGGCGGAAGGGCTCGACCTTCTCGTTCCGGGCGCGGCGGCGCATGCGGATGATGACGGAGCGGGTGGTGATGGTGTCGGGGAGGTAGCCGAGTCCGGCGACGGCGACGGCGCTGTAGGAGGGGAACTCGACCACGGTCTGGTTGCCGCCGTCGCCGACGCACCGGTAGGTGACGCCGGAGCGGCGGTGTCCGGCGTTGAGGAAGCCGCGGAGTTCCTCGTTGTCCCCGGCCTTGGGGCCGAAGACGGTGTCGATCTCGTCGTAGAGGATCGTGGGCCGTCCGGCGGAGTCGGAGACGGACCGGAACAGGGCGGCGGCCCGCGCGTTCACGGCGAGCATCGGCCGGGGCACCAGGGTCTCCACGACCTCCAGGGCGCGGGACTTGCCGGAGCCGGGCTCCGGGGAGAGGAACGCCAGGCGCGGGGTGGAGTCGAACGCGTCGAGGAGGTGGGCGTGGGCGTCCCAGAGCGCGACGGCGACGTAGGCGCCTTCCCGGGGGAAGACGTTGAACCGCCGGTGGAAGGCTTCCACCTCGGCGAGCAGGGCGGCGCCGTCGATCGTCTCGGGCATGGGAGTGGTCCTCCGGGTGGGAGCGGGGGTGTGGTCGGGGTGGTCGGCCGGGTGCGGGTCAGAGCCAGAAGGGACGCCTTCGGCGACGACCTTTTCGGCGCCCACGGCGTCCGGTGACGGGGCCGGTTCGGCGGCTGCGGACCGGTGTGCGGTGGGGGTGGGGCTTTTCAAGGAGGGGGTTTCGGGGCTGGTCATGCGGCGGCCGGCCGGGGGCGGGCGGTGCGGATGGACCAGTCGAGGGCGCTGCGGATCGTGGCGCGGCACTCGGCCGCCGACAGTCCCGACGTCTCCCCCGCCGCTTGAAAAGCCTCCTCGGCCACGTGCCGGGGGATGTCGCCCCACGCGACGAACCGCCCCACCGCGCGCACGGACGCGAGCAACTGCGCGTTCCTGGCGCCCTCCTGGGCCGAGCGGACCGTGGCGGTCTCGCGCTCCAGGGCCACCTCGGCGGCACGGGTCCCACCACCGAGGACGACGGCCAGAGCCGGGGCCGGGGTGTGGGGGTCTCGCGCGGGGCGGTGAGCGCGTTGTGGAGCCAGTCGGGCAGCGGGACCGGCGGGCGGTCGTCGAGGACCTCGTACGCGCCGTCGGGGTGCGGCTGCCGGGGGCGACAACGTATCCGCCCCAGCCCCGGGTGTCGATGTGCTTGTCAAGTCGTCCGGCGGTGTTGCCGAACCGGACGCCGTGGGGCTGGGTGAAGTACAGGTGCATCCCACCGCGCGCGGTCCGCACCCGATGGGTGCAGGGGACGGCCTGCCCGGCGCGCTCGCAGAGCGCCTTGAAGGTAGTCACGCCGTCAGGCGTTCCTTTTTCGTCTTCCTCTCTGAGGGTGTCGAGGTCGACCACGAGCAGGCCGGAGGGGCCGGTGGCGATGCCGATGTTGTACGGGGCGTGGGTCCACGCGGCGGCGAGCAGGTCAGGGTCGGTGGTGGCGCGCTGCTCAGGGGTCTTGTGCCTGTCCGCGCACCGGCCGGTACCGGGGCAACGGGAGGCGGCGTGGCCGGCGGGCCGCTTGTCGCCGGGCCGGACGGGGAAGACGCACCAGCCGCGTCCGGCAGCCGCGACCGCGTGGGCGAGCAGGTCCAGGCCCGGAAGGTCGATCGTGGGCAGGTCACTCATGCCGCCACCCCCGCCCGGGTCCGAGCGAGGAACGCGGCGCCAATCCACTGGGTGTAGGCGGGCGGGATGGCCTCGGTGAGTTCCTCGCGGACGTCGGTCCAGTCGATGCCCATGGCGGCCTGCAGCTCGGGGACGGTGGGCTTGCCGCCGCCGTTGCCGTACGCGGCGACGTACGGCCCGTCGTGGAACTCGCCGTGCCGCCACCCCCGCACCCGGCCCCGGTGCTTCGGGTGGGCGGGCCGGGCGACGGTCCAGCGACCCAGCTCGAAGTTCCGGTGCCGCAACACGCCGAGTCCGAACTGCTCGCCGCACAGGGTGAGGTCCTTGCGGATCTCCGCCCGCCCGTTGGGCTGCTCGATCACGTACGGCAGACCGGCTGCCTCCAGCAGGACTCGGGTGGGGGCGACCAGGTCCACGTGGTCACCGCCCCAGCCCATGGCCCGGTTGGTGCCGACGGTGAGGGCGCATTTGTCCTGGCAGGGCGGGGAGGAGTGGACGAATGCGTACCGCTCGATCTCACCCGTGGCGATCAGTTCCGCCAGGACCGTCAGGGCGTCGGCCTGGACGAAGGTGAAGGGGTAGTGGGGGCGCGGGGCGATGTCGACGCCGACGACGTCGAATCCGGCGCGGTGGTAGCCGGTTCCGGCGCCGCCGGCGCAGCAGAACAGGTCCAGCAGGAGCGGCCGGGGGCTGTGCTCTCGCCGGATGAGGGTGGGTTGGGTCATGCTGGGTGTCTCCAGTTCATCGTCAGTGGGCTGGATGTAAGGGCGGCCCCGGTCTTTGGCGAGATGGCGGGCCGCCCTTCGTGCTGTCACGCGGCGAACAGGCCGCGTTGCCCCGGCTCGATGTCGATGTCGACGACGGCGGGCGGGGAGTTGGTGGTGACCGGGGCGAGGACCCTCACCCGCTGGTCGGTGACAGGGCCGTCGTTGTGGAACCGCCAGGTCCCGACGTCGTGCTGGGGCCGGTCCGGTCCCGGGCGGGTGTAGCAGCGAGCCTCGTTCGGGTGGGCGGCGTTCCAGTCCTCCGCGCACACCTTGTGGACGGGCTCTGCGTTGTGGGACCGCATCGGGGTGGGCCTACCGCACAGACAGCACGGGAGGTCGCGGGTGTGGTCGTAGTGCCGGGCATCGCCCCAGTCGAGGAGGGGGTGCATGGCCTGTCAGAACGGCGGTTCGTCGCTGTGCCCGTCGTACGGACCCCACGGGTCGGTCGACGGGGTACGGCGGCGCGGGAGGCGGAGTCGGGGCATGACGGCTGCTCCTAGGCGGAGGTGCGGGTGGGGAGGATCGGGTGGTTGATGTGGCGGTGGTGGGTGTGGACGTAGTCGTCGAGGACGGAGAGGTCGGCGGCGAGGAGTTCGGCGACGGCGACCGAGCGGTGGCGGCCGCCGTAGCAGTGGACGTGGACGTCGATGTGCTGCTCGCCGCTGGCGATGCGCTGCTCGACGGCACGGCGGGCGGTGGTGATGAGCTGGTGGGCGCCGGGGGTGGCCAGGACGTAGGCGGCGACGTCGGGGTGGCGTCCGGTGAGCTGGGTGAGGGTGGCCCGGACCTGCGGGTCGTCGGGCGGGTTGTGGAGGCTGGTGGTGTCGACGATCACGGGGTTGGCGGCGGTGGGGGCGTCGTGGTGTCCGGTGCCGTAGGAGGTGATCCGGATGGTGGCCATCGGTGGGCTCCCTAGTGGGGGTTGATGGTGCCGTTGGCGCGGCCGAACAGGCCGTTCGCGGTGATGTTCTGCGTGATGTGCGTCGTCGCCCCCGACCCGCTACTGCCGGTACCGGTCGCGGCCCGGCGGGCGGTGCGGAGCAGGACGGGGACGGCGATGACGGCGGCGACAACGAGGGCGGCGGCGGACCACAGGGCGTGGCTCATGGCGATGAGTCCCGGGGCGGCGTAGGAGAGTCCGATACCGGCGGCGGCCGTGCCGCCGCCGACGGTGGGGGCGAGCAGGGCCGTGGTCTTGGCCCACGCCGGGACCGACCCGACCGGGCGGGCCGGGGCGGGCGGGACGGGGGCGAGGGTGTAGCCGGTGACGATGCGGCCGTCGGGGAGCTGCACGCTCTGGACGGCCGCCAGGCCGGTCGGCCCGGTGGTGGCGAGCGGGGCGCTCGGGGCCGTGGGGAGGGGACGGGGTAGTGGACGACGGGGGTCCGGGTGCTGCTCGGGGTAGGGCATGGCGAGTCCTCGGGGTATGGGTCGGGCCCGTGACGGGTGGGTGTCACGGGCCCGGGTGCCAGGTGTCAGGGGCAGGTGTCAAGGGGTGTCAGGCGACGGTGTCAGGGCGCGTGACACCCGCTCCCGCCTAGGGGTTTGGGCGTCACGGGCCCGTGACGGTGTCAGGCGCCTTGCGGGGTGTCAGGCGGCGGCGAGGACCGGGACGATCCGCCAGCGGCCGGCCTGGTTCGTAGGTGCCAGGCGTCCGTCAAGGGCGGCGTCCTTCAGGCGGGCGGAGACCCAGGGACGGCTGTAGCCGTGGGTCTCGCACCAGTCGGTGAAGTCCTTCGGGCCGACGACCATCCGGCCCTCCTCCTCGAACTCCTCCAGCGCCTGCTCCAGCAGGAGGCGTGCCTCCTCGGGGGTGGGCTTGCGGCCCGGCTCCTGCCCGAAGAGCGGAGCGTCGTCACCGGGCTCGTCGCCGGGGAGTTCGGCGTCGGGGTCGATGCTGTCGTCCTCGGGATCGAGCAGCGTCCCCGTGGTCATCTCCTCTGCATCCTCGTCGTCTACCGCCCGTAGCTGCGGGGCGGGGGCGGTGGTGTGGCGGGTGCGGTGTGTGTAGGCGTTGCCGACGGTCGCCTCGAAGGCCCGGACGGTGACCGGGTCCATCGGGGCGCCGTGCGCGGCGGCCCAGTCCGCGAGCTGTTCCATGACGTCCATGGAGCGGGTGGTGAAGCGCCGCGTGCGGGCGGGGGCGGGGTAGCGGTCCTCGGGGATGCCCGCCGAGACGAGGTAGCAGTAGCCGGGACGGCGGTTGCCCCAGGCGCCGGGGTGGGCCCCGGCGTCGAGGACCGTCTCCGGGAGGGCGAATCCCTCGTCGCGTGGGTCGCAGCCGAACGCGAGGACGGACGGCAGGGAGGCGCGGGTGCTGGTGCTCATCTGGTCGTAGCTCGGGCGCTGGAGCGAGACGATCAGGGAGACGCCGGCGGCGCGGGCCTCCTGCGCGATCCCGGTGAACGCGTCGTCACCGAGGGCCCGCAGGGTGTTGGCGGCCTCCTCGAACCAGGCGACCAGGTAGGCCATGCCCTCACAGCCGCACGCCGTGCCGTCGGGGCGGCAGGAGTGGGCCGGGTCGGTCTGCCTGCCCGCCGCCTGGACGGTCCACTGCCGGTAGCGGTGGGCGCCGAGCCAGCGCGTGCGGGCCGGGATCGCCGCCTGGAGTGCCTCGACCATGGCCTCCGTACCGGCGCCGCCCTCCTCGGCCCAGTCGAACGCCGGGAGGAGGGGCCGGAAGTCCTGGAAGGACTTGGGGTCGGAGAGCAGCACGTTGACGTCCGTGCGGGAGACGATCTCGGTCAGGACGTTGAGGGCGCCGTCGCCCTTGCCGGAGCCGGTGCCGCCCGCGATGAGCAGGTGGGTGGCGTTGCGGCCCTGCTCCGGATCGCCGGGCAGCCACAGCAGGAGCGGGGAGCCGTCGTCGTAACGGCCGACGACCAGCGGCTCCGCGATCGACCCGCCGAGCCGGGACGGCCCGTCGTACTCGACGACCTCGGAGAGCATGTCCTCGGGGACGATGACGAGTTCGCCCCGGCGGGCGGAGTCCGCGTTGGGCATGAACCGCAGCGCGGTCGTCGGCAGATCCAGAGCCGACGCCAGACGCGGCAGCACCTTGGCCACGTCGTCGGTGGTCTGCTCGCCCGCCTCCAGCGCGATCTGCGCGGTGACCCGGTTCGGCTCGACCTTCGCCGACCCGATCGCGGCCCGCGCCAGACCGACCTTTTCCAGCAGCCCCTTGTCACCGCCCACAGCGGCGGGGTCGTCGGTGCGGCGCATCATCATGCGCACGTTCCACGACAGGGCGAGCGCCGGGCCGCCCATCAGGAACAGATCGTCCAGCGGCCCGGCCGTCGGCCCGGCCAGGCAGGCGCCGGTCAGCCACGCCGACCCGGCCGCCACCGTGATCGCGGAGTGCAGACGGCGCTGCTGACTGCTGGTGCGGCCGATCCACCAGGTGGCGCCGGTCAGGGCGACGGACACGGCGGTCAGGCCGACGCCGGCTGCGGCGCTGTCCGCCCACCGCAGGTGACCGAGGGCCCCGGCGATGCCGGTGCCGGCGACGCCGAGCCACGGCGGCAGGTGGGGCTTGGCGCGGTGGAGCAGGTAGCGGGCGATCGTGCCGCCGCCGGAGCCGCGGGCGTCGTCGTCCAGGACCTCGATGGTCGTGTTACGTCCGGCCATGACCGGACCTCCCTTCCAACTTCGCTACTGCTGGGTCCAGTTCATGCGGGGCGCCTGCCGGGGGCGGGCGTGGTGACGGACGCGGCCGATCTCCTCGCGGTACTCCTGCTGGAACGTCGCGTAGGTCGCGGCGGCGAGCTTGGCGGCGTTGCGCAGCTCGTCGGCGGACTTCTGGAGCTTGCGGGCCACCTTCGCCGCCCGGATCCGCGAGCCGCCGATCCGGCCCTCCGGGTCCGGCACGGCCGCCAGCACGCTCTTGAGGATCTCCGCGCCCATCGCCACCTCGATCGACAGCGCGACGGCGGTGGCCCGCAGGTGGTTGCAGTAGGCCCGCACCTGCGCGGGAGAACTGAAGTCCGGCTCCGGCATGAGCGCCTGAGAGTGCGTGCGCCGCCCACCGCCACCTCCGCCGTTGACGACGGTGCGGCTGATGTTGACGTTCACCGGCGGCGCGAACGAGCCGCCCATCGCGCCGACGAAACCGCCCACGGCGGCGCCGGCGTTGGCGAACTTGTCCGACTTGTTGCCGTTCTCGTCGATACGCGGCCTGCTGGCGTGCTGGGCCTCCCGGTAGCGCCGGTTGGCGGCCCGGTTGGCGGAGCCGTTGTCTGCCATATCTAGATCTCCTCAGGTCACTTCGAGCGGCGGACGGCGAGCCAGAACGACTGCACGGCGACCGTGAGTCCGGCCCACGCCCAGGCGAGCGGGGCGGTGAGCGGGCCGTAGTGGACGGTGGCGGCGGCCCAGCCGACCGCGCCCGCCGCCAGGGCGGCGGCGGTCAGCAGGCGGCCGGGGCGCTCCCCGATCCGCTCCGGGTACTTGCTGCGGGTCCACCACAGGCCGAGCAGCGGCAGCAGGGCGGCGGGGGCCAGGACGAAGACCGTCCACGGCGCGATCAGGTGCACCACGGACACGAGGGCGTAGGCGAGGACGGCGTAGCCGGTCGGCGCCCAGGCCGCACGGTGGTGCCAGGCCCAGCCGCCGACCGTCCGGGCGATGCGGGACGACAGCGACGGGCGGGTCTCTGAGACGACGACGAAGACCGGCGGGGCGTTCTTCGAGCCGCGCTGGGTGGGGATGCAGACGGTGGTGGCGCCCTGCGGCACCTGCACCGTGCGGGGACGGGAACGACGAGCCACGGGAAACTCCCTTGGGGTCGGAAAACGCAGATCAGGCAGCGCGCGTGGGGGCATCCGCACAGGGGACGCACATGCCTAGCGAGGACGGGATCCGGTACCCGGCGTCCCGCCCGCACTCCGGGCAGACCCGGCGGGCGGCGTTGGCCCGCTCCAGGGCCGCCCACCGGGCCGGGGTCATCGGCCGGACCGGGCGGGCCAGGTCGATCCGGTACAGGAAGGCGACCAGCGGGCCGCGCCGGCGGCGGGAGCGTTCGAGCTGGGCCACGACCGGCTGACCGGCCGGACGCAACCCCAGCGCCCGAAGCTGCCGGAACGTCGCCAACCCCTCCGGCGCCAGACGCCACCGGTAGACGGGCAGGCCTGCCATCAGCGGAACCGGTGGTAGGAGGCCCGGCAGGTGGCGGCGTGCTCGTTCGCCGACTGGCGGGTGTACTTCACGTAGTCGCCGCCGGGACGCTCGCCGCAGCCGTGGCAGTACCACAGGCAGCAGTAGGAGCCGTTCTTACCGGTGACGTCGACGGCCGCGCCGGTCTGGTTGTGGAACCGGATCAGCAGGTTGTCGGGCTCGGGCGGGTTGGTGTTCGGGGAGAGCTTCACTGCGCGGCTCCTTCCAGGGAGCGGGCGGGGGTGGCGTCGCGGAGTTCCTGGTAGCGGGTGGAGACCCAGCCGACGGACCAGCCGCACAGCTCGGCCGCCTGCCGGACCGGCACCCCGTTGGCGTACGCGGCGGCGACGGTCTTGCGGGCCTGTTCCTCGGACTGCTTCACCGGAGCGGGGCCGGCGGCCAGGAGTTCAGCGCGTTCACGCTCGGCCCTTCCGCCTGCTCACGCTGTTCACGCTGCCGGGCCGCCTCGCGGTCCCGGCGCTCGCGTTCGGCGCGTGCGGCGGCCTCGCGTTCAAGGCGTTCACGCTCCACGCGCTGCTGTTCACGCTCGCGTTCACGGCGTTCACGCGTCTCCCGCTCCGCCCTCTCGGCGGCCTCGGTCCGCTCGCGCTCCTCCCGCCGTGCGCGCTCCTCCCGCTCGGCCTGTTCACGGGCGAGCCCGGCCTCGTGCTCACGCTGTTCACGCGCCATCCGGGCTTCGAACTCCCGGGCCTCACGCTCCCGCTTGACGGCCGCCTCGGCACGCTCGGCGGCGGCCTTCTCCCGGGCCGCCCGGTCGGCCCGTTCACGGTCCGCGATGGCCGTGAGCGCGTTCGTGATGGCCGTGCGGTAGGCGAGGCCGGTCTCGGCCGTGACGATCAGCAGCAGCGGCGCCACCGAGTGGACCGCCACTCCGACCAGGTCTTTCTTCAAGGCAGAGTCGCCGATGTTCAGGGCCAGGGTCATGCCGCCGGTCATCCACCGCAGCGCGATGGGCCACCGGCCGCCGTGCCCGCCCAGACGGGCCAGGACCGAGTCGAGACGGACAACGATGACGACGGCCGCGTCCACGACGATCGGGAGGATGGGGGCCGTCCACGCCCAGCCGTCGGGGGTGTGGGCCCGCATCAACGGCGTGACCGTGAGGACCGAGAAGAGCATCGCCCCGCACACGATCAGCCACGTGCCCACGCTCAGGGCCTGCTCCGCTGAACGGATCTGAACACCGTTCACGACAGCACCCCCGCACCCGAGGGCACCGGCTCGACGGCCGGGATCTGCGAGTAGCCGACCAGCTCGACCACCGCTCCCGCGAAGTCCGTGCGAGCGCTCAGGACCCGGGTCCGGCCGCCGCCCTGAACGTCGTGAACAACCGACTCGGGGGTGATGTTCAGGGCCTCGCGCCACGCCTCGAAACCGGCGTGGTCGTCGTGCACCGACATCGTCAGCCGGTCCGGGTAGATCGTCGAAATGTCCAGGGCCAGCGCCGGCAGGTCCGGGAACTCCGTCGCCAGCAGCCGCAGCGCCATCAGCGGGGCGGACAGGTCCGCCAGCGTCCGGGCCCTCACGCGGCACCGCCCGTCAGCATCACGCCGACGCGGTTCGTCAGGTCCCGACGCTCCGCCAGCACCCGGTTACGGGCCCGCCGGATCCGCCGCTCGTCCAGCTCCGTGGCCGGACGGTCGATCGTCATGATCTCCGCGTCGAGCAGGTCGACCTCCGCCAGGATCAGCGGCATCTCCAGCTCGACCGCGCCCAGCTCCGCGTCCGACGGCTCACCGTCGAACGCCAGAGCCTGGGAGGTGGTGGGGAGTGTGATGATGGACTTCATGGGTCGTGCTCCCTTCACAGCAGGGGGTGGAAACGGCCCGTACCGAACCCCCGGTGTTCGAGCACCGGGGGTTCTCGCCGTTGAAGCGCGGGGGTGTATCCGGCTCCCTCGACCCCGCCCGTACGGCACCCAGCGGGGCCCGGACGGGCGGAGGAGGCAACCGGCCGCAGCCGTCGAGCGGCTGCGGTGGTCAGGTGACGCGGTGGGCACGGCCGCTCCGCCGGTCCAGCGGGGGGGCGCCCAGGGTCTTTGCCGCTTCACGTCGGCCTCCATCGGGGCGGACATGGGTGCGTGGTGTAGATCGCGATCTCTGCCCTTGTCTCACCGCACGGAGAGGACTCCTCGGCTGACCCGAAGGGCCACCTGGAGCAAGGTGCTTGCTGGTCGTGCGGCAGGGCCTGCGGCTTGTCGCAGATGCCTGTCGTTCTGTGTGTCCACTGTTCAGTTCTCAAGGCGCAGTCGCTTCCTTAGAGCCGTTTCACGAGCTCGCTGGGCGCCGGGAGCAGCCCAAAGAAGGCCCTCCCCGCTTCGCTGTCCTAGGACTGCGAAGCGCTTGAGAAGACAATGGCGCACAGTCCTAGGACTGTCAACAGTCCTAGGACTGTGTTTGACTTGAGGTAGTCGAGAGGAGTTCGCGTGGCACCGAAGTGGCGGGAACTGGCAGACAAGCTGGCGGCGCAGATCAGGAACGGGGAGTACACCCCCGGCGCGCGACTTCCGCAGATCCGGGACCTCGTGGAGGCGGGCGAGGGGTCGAAGGCCACCGTCCACGCCGCCTATAAGGCACTGGAAGCCGAAGGCCTGGTCACGTCGTCCCGAGGGCACGGGACAGTCGTCCGAGAGCAGGCTCCACTGAAGCGGCTCGGCATCGCCCGATACGACAAGGCGAAGTGGCGCGATGGCGACGAGGTTGCGTTCATCGCCGACCGAGTCGCATCGGGGCGCGCCTTCAAGCGCAATGAGCAGACTCAGTCGGTAAGCCGCGTGCCGGCCCCGCCCGCCGTAGCGGCCGCGCACGGGCTGCCCGAGGGAGCCGAGGTGTACGCGCGCGCCCGGCTGGTAAAGGAGGGCGACCAGCCGACCCACACCCTCACCAGCTACTACCGACCCGAGCATGTCGAAGGAACCCGGATCGTCGACCCGACACCCGGTCCTGCCGGCAGGGGTGGCGGCTTCCGCGTGCTCTACGACGCCGGATACGAGATCGACCACATGCGGGAGGAGCTATTCGCACGGGCAGCCAAGTCGGAAGAGGCGGACCAGCTCAAGCTCCTGCCCGGCGAATGGGTCGTGGAACTCCACCGCACGACTTTCACGGCCGACGGCACAGTGGTGGAGTTCGCCATCGGAGTCCATGCCGCCACGCGATTTGCTTGGGCATACGATTTCAAGGTGCCGGACTCCGCGAAAGAGGAAGCCCAGTGATCACGTCGCAGAACTGGTCAGACGCTCGGACCCTGTGGGATTTCCAGCTCCTGCACCACCCCCTACGCCCATGCTCCGTCGCCATCGGCTTGGGGAGTCACGATCTCGGGGTAGCGGATGCAACTGCTTCCCTCTTCCACCGCGGCTTGTTTCCAGTCATCGTGTTCACGGGCGCCACTAGCCGGACGACCGAGGAGCGCATGCCACGCGGCGAAGCGGAGCACTACCGCGAGCGGGCGATGGAACTCGGCGTCCCCGCTTCGGCCATCCTTATCGAGAATCAGGCTCGGAATACTGGCGACAACATCCGGCTGTCACGCCAGCTGCTCGAAGAGCACGGCATCGACGTCAAGTCCGCGCTCCTCATCAGCAAGCCGTATGAAGAACGCCGCGCGTACGCGACCGCACTCAAACTCTGGCCCGAGGTCGAGTTCATCAGCGCGTCACCGCGCCTTCCATTGGACGAGTACGTCGCAACCATCGGCAACGAGAACCTAGTCATCGACATGCTCGTGGGCGCCCAACAGCGGGTGCAGATCTATCCCGGCTTGGGATTCATGGTCGACCAGACCGTTCCGCAAGAAGTCGCAGAAGCCTGCGACCGCCTCATAAAGGCAGGCTTTACAAGCCGCATCATGAGCTAAAAGTAACAAATGGGGTCACGGGAACAGACGGGCTCATTCTGCTGCTAAAGCTGAATTCTACGCGCATAGCTCAGGCTAAGGGAACGGCGTGTACCCACAGGCGAAAAAGTTTTTCTCCCCCACAGGCTGTGCCCAGAGAACGTCCAGCTGAGAAGGCCATACCGCACACACAGAAAGAGTTGTCCACACGCCCGTCCCCGTTCCGTGCACAGATATTCGCCACTTACCCACAGGTTTTCCACACTTACCCACATGGCCTGTGGATGACCACATTGGAGAGCGGCCATATGGGCTGTCACGATGTGTGAAGGGTGGCGAGGCCGCAAAAAGGCGGCCCCCGGTGCAACGGGAGCCGCCCTGACCAAACTCCGCAGAAGAGAAGGTCAGTAATGACAGTACCCAGGACAGTCAAGGCAGCAACCTCGGGGGACCTCACCGAGACCACTGGCGGCACTCGCCCGATGGCGCCCCGCCGCCGCATCTATTGGGCCTGCGTGGCCGGCGGCACCGCGATCCTCGCGGGGCTGCTCTACTTCGTCCCGTCGGTGTCCGGGCCGCTGGGCACAGCCGCCGCCGTGGCCGCAGTCGTGGTGGCCCTTCTGGAATCCCGCCGCCACGCCTCGGAGAGGCGGCGGGACGAGCCCCCGGACGCGTGACCACGCTGCCACCGCCAAGCGCACAACCTGAGCACCACCTAGGGCGGTAAGCCACGGACAACACGGGGCAAGAACCTGCGACCTGACGACCCGCCGAAAGGCGTATCTCCGCAGGTCACACAGGGAAAGACCCTGCCCAGGCTCAAGATTCCCAAGCTTATAGCGCGGGTTCGATTCCCGTCATCCGCTCTTGAACGAAGCCCCAGGTCAGCGACCTGGGGCTTTTGTGTTGTCCAGACCGGTCTACGGCTCGCGTGCCAGATCCGTGCCAGATGCCTTGGACCGCAGCGCTTGGACGCGGGCGTCGATCCCGCGGCCACCTCGCGCTGCCGCTCCAGGTTCGAGTGCTGGTAGATCATGGCCGCCTTCTCGGAGGACTGGCCGGCGCGCACCATCGTGTCCTTGAGCGTGGCCCCGGACTGGGTCGAGAGCGTGTGGCCGGTGTGCCGGAGGTCGTAGAAGGTGAACCCCTCAGGGAGACCGGCGGCCTTCCGAGCCTTCTTCCATTTCCGACCGAATGTCGTACGACGGAAGGGGGCACCCCTCTCCCCCACGAAGAGGAGCCCGTCCGGCTTCTGCTCGGCGTACAGGTACATGTGGGTCTTGAGGTCGCCCGCCATAAAGGCCGGCAGGACGATGAATCGCTTGCCCGCCTCCGACTTGGTCTCGCCAGGAGCCCGGCGCCCGGTGTTCAGCTCAGGCTCGGCGCGACGCACCCACACGCCGACGTTGGCGAGGTCGACGTCCGAGCGCCGAAGGCCTGCCTGCTCCTCCGGCCGGGCCGGGCCGTACGCGGCGATGTAGACCATGAGGCGCCAGCGCGGGCCCATGGCCTTGGCGACGGCGTCGACCTGGTCGACGGTGGCGGTGGGCCGCTCGGCCGGGGTCTCCTTGCCCGCACCGGGGATGCGGCACGGGTTCCGCCTGATCAGTTCGTCATCCGTGGCCGTCTCCAGGATCGCCTTGAGCAGCCGGTAGGACTTCGCGACGGTCGTCGAGCCCGTCGCCTTGAGCCGTTCCGCCCGCCAGGTTCGGACGCGGGGCGGGGTGATCTCGTCAAGGTCGACGGCCTCGAAGGTGGGGAAGAGGTGCAGCCGGAGCAGTCGCCGGTACAGCTCCTCGGTGGTCTCCTCCAGGTCCCGTTCCTCAACCCACTGGAGCGCGTACTCGGCGAAGTTCACGGCCCCGGCGTCCGGGTCGCGCCAGTCACCCTTGTTGATCTCGGTCTGCTTCTCGGCGAGCCAGTCGTCAGCGTCCCTTGTGGTCGCGAACGTGTCGGGCGCCGGACGCATGACACCGTCAGGCCCCGGATACCGCGCCTGGAAGCGGCCCGAGGGCAGCTTGCGAATGGCTCCGAACCGACGTCGTCGGCCACGACTGTTAGCCATCAGGAAGCCCTCCCGAAGCGCGAGCGGGTACGGGCACGGGCGGGCTCGACGGTGTTGGCCGCGATGTACTCCTGAACGGCGGTCTCCGGGATGCGCACGTGGGTGCCGACCTTCACGTACCGGATGCGTCGCTCGGCGACCAAGCGCCGGGGGAACCGCTCGGTGGTGCCCAGCAGTTCGGCAACCTGAACGACGGACAGGTATCGATCACTCATCTCGTTCCCCCATGAGTTCTTCGCGGGCGATCTCTCGGTTGTGCTGGATGTCGCGGCGGATGTTGGCGGCGAGCCAGGATTCCCCCGGTGTCGCGCCATGGCCGGCATACGTCCAGTGGGCGACGACGAGGAGGGTGGACTCCGGGTGTTCGTCGGGGTCGGGTAGTCCGAGGGCGGTGCGTTGCTGGTGGGCGCGGTAGTCGGCGCGGACCTGGCGGAGGGCGCCGAGGGTGGTGGAGTAGCGGCGGGATTTGGTGGAGAAGTGGCCGCGGAAGCCGAGCATGTGTGCCCAGGCCCTCAGCCGCCGTTCGGGGTAGGCCGCGTCGAGGTCCATGCAGGCTTCCATCAGCCGCCGGGGGTGCTCCGGGACGTCGAGGAGGATCAGGGCTTCCTTGTTGCCGACGCGGTGGTCGACGGATCCGGTGGTCTCGGCGGCTTTGGTGGCGTACTTGGCGACGTAGGCGGCGACGGCCTGTTCGGTGAGGTCTTCGCCCTGGCCGAAGGCGCCGATGGGCTGGACGTCGAGTTGGGTGCCCCAGGTGAGCGTGAGGTCCTGGTGGACGCCGTGCGCGGGGGCGGCGGGGACGACGACCTGGACGCGGCTGGCGGCGGCGTGGATGGCGTCGGTGAGGAGGTCGAGGGTGGCCCACTGCGGGGGCGGCGTGTGCGGTCCGTCGGGGCCGTCGAAGCGGATTACGGCGTGGAAGTGGACGGCGCCGCGTTTCTGGTACTCGGCGACCTTGCCGAAGGAGACGCGGGACTGTTCGCGGGCGGCTTTCTGGGTGAGGCCGGCGCGGGCGGCGATCTCGCGGCGGAGGTAGATCGTGAAGTAGCGCCAGAGTTCGGAGGCGTGGTTGTTCCAGAGGACGGCGGCCGCGTAGTCGTACGTGTCGGGGTCGAGCGGGGTGCCGAGTTCGGGCGCGTCCTCCTGGTGCTGCTTCCCGCAGCGGCATCGCCGGGTGCCGGGCCGGTTGTGGACGGGGCCGAAGGAGGGGGCGGTGAGGGTGGCGAAGACGCGGGGGTGTTCGCGGATGGTCTCCGGGGTGCCCTTGTCGGGGTTGCCGACGAGGCCGGCGCGGATGAGGTGGTAGGTGTCTCCGGCGTAGGTCCAGGCGCAGGAGGGGCAGCGGGAGGCCCGTCGGTTGCCGCAGGCGACGCGGAGGACTCCGCCGGGTTCGGCGTCGGTGTTGTACGCGTGGAGGACGGTGCGGGTGGCGGGGTCGAGGGTCTTGGTGCCGCCGGACAACCGGATGGGGCGGTGCAGCCGCCGGTGCGGCGCAGTTGTTCGGTGAGGCGGTCGAAGCCGGGGACCCGGCCATCCGGAGCAGGTCGCTCAGGGTGGCCGGGTCCAGGCCCGCCGCGGTGGCGGAGTCGGTCAACGGTTCACTTCCCCGCGCGGACGAGGGCGGCGCCCAGGGTGCGGGTGCCGGTGCCCTGGCAGGCGGGGCAGGTGGCGGCGAGGGTGCGGCGCTGCCCGTCGGGGTTGAGGGTGCCGGTGGTGATGTGGACGACGGGGAAGCCGTCGCAGTGGGAGCAGACGCGGGCGGGCGGGGTCTGGGGCATCATGAAGGTTTCCTTTCGGGTCCGGTGGGTCTGGGAGGGGTTGAAGGCGCCCGGGGCGGCGGAAGTTTGGCGACCGAGGCCGCCCCGGGGGCCGCTCAGTGTGTGTTGTTGCGCCTGCCGTGGCCCTTGGACGCGTACATCGAGGCGTCGGCGGCCGAGAGCGCGTCGGTAAGGGTCGGGACCGGCAGCTGGTCGCGGTGGCAGTGGCCGACCGACGCGGAGACCGCCAGGACGTGACCGAGGTGGTGGACCGGCTCATCGAGGGCGATCCGGAGGGCGTAGAGGCCGGCGGTGTGGGCGGGGTCGGTGACGATGGCCGCGAACTCGTCTCCGCCGAGCCGGGCGGCGATCCCGTGACGTCCGCACCAGGTGTCCAGCCGCTGGGCGGTGGCGGTGAGGACGGCGTCTCCGGCGGCGTGGCCGTGGGTGTCGTTGATGGCCTTGAAGTCGTCCAGGTCGACCAGGAGGACGAGCGCGTTCGGGTGTTTGGCCAGGAGGTGTTCGGCGCGGGTGGTCCATCCGGCGCGGGTGTGCAGGCCGGTCAGCGGGTCGCGGCGGGCGGTGGCCAGGCGGCGCCAGAGCAGCCCGCCGTGCAAGGCCCACCCGAGGGCCGGTAACCCGGCGGCGGCGATGGTCTGCGTGTCCATGGGGGTCACCGGCCCTTCTGCATGTCACGGACGAGCAGCCGCAGGACGACGGCGATCAGGGCGACGGAGACGCCCGTAATGGCCACGGCGAGGAGCATGGAGACCAGGACGGCGCCGACGACCAGGACGACGGCGCCACCGCCGGCGGCGAGGGCGAGCGCGCTGCCCGGCGTGAGCTGGACCGTGGCCCGGGTCGCGGCGACCGGCATCGGCACGGGCACCGGGGTGGCGGCCTGGGGCGGCTCGATGTCGGCCACAGGGGTGGGCTGGATGGGCGGGGTGACGATGCCGGTCGGGAGCGGGTTGACCGGGATGCGGGGCTGGAGCATGGCGGTTCTCCCTACTTGATCGTGGTGTCGATGACGGGGGCGAGGAGGCTGTCGGCGAGGAGGTAGCCGCCGAGGAGGAGTACGGCGACGAGCCACCAGGGCGGGCGGATGAGTTTGATGCCGAGGCCGCCGACGGCGATCAGGGCGAGCCAGAGCGGGACGTCCATGAGACGGGCTCCTTCGGGTCAGCGGGGCTGGCAGCGGTGGGTGCGGGCGGCGAGTTCGGCGGCGGCACGGGTGTTGTAGTCAGCGGAGAAGTCGCAGCGCGGGGCGGTGCACACGGCCGTGTGCTTGGTCCGGCCCCGGCCGTCGCGGTGGGTGCCGACCTGGACCGGGCCGATGCGGATCACGTCGTGGAAGCGGTTCGGACGCACGGGTCTTACTCCTTCCTGGTCAGGCGAGTTGGAGCGCGATGGAGTCCGCGAGGGGTGCGGGGATGCCGAGGCGGGCGCGGAGGGTGGCCGCGTCGATCGGGGCACCGGTCTGGGCGCGGTGGGCGTTCGCGATCTTCCGGGCGTGGTCGAGCAGCGCGGGCGGGACCGAAGCCGCGGGCGCCGGAGGGACAGATCCCGGCGTGACTTCGGGCGCCGACGGCAATTCCTGCGCGGCGGGTTCGGCCGGCGGCAGCTCGGGAGCTGGGTCCGGGACACGCTGGACGACCAGGTCCGGCGCAGCGGGTTCGAGGTCGGGCTCAGACGCAGATTCCTGGGCGGGTTCGGGCTCGGGGGTGGATGCGTGGGCGAGGAGGGTGCCGCCGAGGAAGGCGAGGGCGGGCCATCCGGCAACGAGGATGCGCAGCCAGTCCGGGACCTGGTTCATGTCGAGGAGTCCGGCGGTGGCGACGTTGGCGCCGAGTGATGCGATGAGCGCGATGGCGAACCAGAGCCAGGCGTCACGGTTGCCGCCGTCTTTGCGCATCCGGCGCCAGGCGGCGACCAGGAGCAGGTCGACGCTGACCGGGTAGGCCCAGGCCTTCCAGCCGTCCTGTCCGGCCGCAGCGGCGAGGTCGTGCAGGTGGGCGAAGGACAGGGCACCGGCGATGACGGCCTGGATCAGGACGGCGTCGAGGCGAAGGGTGCGGAACATGGGAGTCACCTCCTTTCAGGCATGGGTCGGGTAAGGACCTGGCGTGAGACGGTCACGCCGACCGAGGGAAGAGAGGTGTCAGCTAGCTGGTCGCCGGAATCGGCTTCACCAGCGGGGCGGGCGCGGCAGGCCCGGCGACGGTGGGGAACGCCGGTCGGTACGGGGCGAGGCGCGGGACGTCCGGGGTGAGGTGCGCGTGCTCGGCGCAGCTGGCAGCAGCGTCGGCCGTGCTCAGCTCGGGGGTGCGGATGCGGGACCAGCCGCCGGACGTGTCTCCGGCCACCGCGAGGCCGGGCAGGTCGGGCGGGATCGACGTCACGGCGAAGACCGCGTCGGGGGCGATGTCGCCGAGGCCCATTTCGGCGGTCTGCTTGTCGTTGACCCGGTGCACCACGCGTCCGGTGAGCTGAGCGCGGAGCGCGGTGGCGCCCTTGCCGAGGTCCGAGCCGAAGCGCTGCCCGCAGACCTCCAGGTAGATGCCGGCGGCGCGGGCCATCTGCCCGAGGCGGATCAGCTGGGTGACCATCCGGTCCCGGCGTTCCTCGTCCTTCTTGGTGGCCACGAGGAACAGTTCCGCGACCTCGTCCACCAGCAGGACCACGGGAACGGGGCGGACGCGGTCGGGCAGTTCCCACAAGTCGGCGGCGCCGTGGTCGCTCAGCAGGTCGAACCGGGCCTCCATCTCTTCCACGAGCGCGTCCAGGAGCCCCGACGCTTCCTCGGGCGTGATCGCGAGAGCGGATAGCCGGGGCGCGTATCGCTGCTGTTCGACGCCCCGCTTGCAGTCGATTCCCACCAGGGCGACCCGGAGGCGAGCGAGCCCGGCGATCAAGTTGCGCTGGTACATGGACTTGCCCGACTGATTCGCGCCGAGCGTCAGCGCGTGCGGGACCTTGAGATAGTCGCGGACGAACGCGGTGCCGTCCTCCCGCAGCGCGACCGGAACGGTCAGCGGCCCGACCGGGATGCTGCGCGGCATCTTCACCTGCCGCAGGACGTTGTAGCCGGTCATCCGCAGTTCGACGAACCCCGGCTTCACCTCGGCCACGTGGACGGAGTGGACGCCCCAGGCGTGCCGCAGCCGCTCGGAGGCCGCCATCACGTCGGCGGGCTCCAGACCGGCCGGGAGCCGCAGGGTGACCCGCAGACCGGTCGAAGAGGCCCGGACCCGGCGGACCTTCGGCGGCACCGGCTGAACGTCAGGGCGGCGGGCGATGGTGCGGACCATGAACGCCCGCAGACGGGACGGCTGCACCGTCAGCCCGCACACGTCCATCGTCGACCGGTACGTCACCGCGAACCGAGTCGTCGCCACCGGCAGACCCACCAGCGACCAGAACACACGCGGAGCGCGGACCTTCGCGTACCCGAGACCGCCACCGGCTCCGGCGAGCGGGAGGCCGACCTCCCATAACGTCGACAGATCCGTCATCGTCAGACCCCAACCGGGGTGACCGCGACCGCGCGGAACGAGATGCCGTGACGGGTCTGCCCGTTGAACGTGTTCTCCCAGTCCCGCGCCTTGAGGCCGATGACCGACACCGGCATGCCCGGCGCGAGCCCGTCGGGGAGACCGGTCTCCGGAACGGTCACCTGGTAGAGGTTGCCCTCCCCCTCGTCCGAGATGAGGAGTCCGACCGTGGACAGCCCGGCACCGGTCTCCCGGTCCATCGCGCGCTCACCGGTCTGCTTGCTCACGAGCTTCGGCGTGGGAGCCGTGGCCACGAACACCACAGCAGTAGACGTGTCCACCTTGAACGACGGCATGGCTTTCTCCTTCGAGAAGCAGGAAGGGACTAGATGACCAACTTGGCTAACCCGGTTGGTCACATCTCGAAGTTAGGGGAGATGGCTAGCCATGTCAACGACATGACTGCCATGACTGTCCTGACCTAGCCCAGTCGCCTACGATCGACTCATGACCTTTGTCCCCGAGCCCCTCGACCCAGACGACGAGCGTTCGCCCTACGAGCAGGTGGCCAGCAGCCTCAGCGCTGCCATCCGAACGAGGCGGCTGGCGCCGGGCGAGAAGCTCCCGTCCCACAAGGAACTGACGGAGCTGTACGGGTTCGCGCGGGCCACGATCCAGCGGGCGCTACGGGACCTCGAAGACGATGGGCTCGTGGTCTCCCGCAAGGGAAGCGGGGTCTACGTGCGCAACCGGACCGAAAGGCCGGCGGGACTTCGGCCGTACGTGGAGCAGGCTTTCGCCAGGGACCACGTCACCATCGACTTCGCCGGATTCTCCAGCGAGACCCTGCACGGCGCCCTTCAGGAGCCGCTCGACAAGATCCGGATCGGCAGGCTGACCCCGTCGAGCATCACCATGCGGATACTCGTCCCGGACATGTCCGTGCCGCAGGCCGCGCCCGTACGCATGGAGGACGGCGCCGACGATAAGCGGCTCCGCGACCGCATGCACGACATCATGGTCGGCTACACCCGCAGCATCCGGGACGCCATCACCGAGCTCGGACACCTCGGCCTGGTCGCCGAGACCAGAATCAGCGTCCGTGTCCACAGCGGAACCCAGTTCTTCAAGCTCTACGTGGTCAACAACGAGGATGCGTTCTTCGGGTACTACCCGATCCGTCCGAACAAGGTCGTCGCCCAGGGCGAGACGATCGAGATCTACGACCTCGTGGGCAAGGACACTGTCCTCTTCCACCACTCGATCAACGACGGCGAGTCCTCGGGCGGAGCCCAGCAGGTCCAGCAGGCCCGGATGTGGTTCGACAGCGTCTGGGAGACCATCGGAAGGGACTTTGACCTTGACACACGCTGACCCGCTCGCCGAGACACTGGCAAACGCCCGAGTCATCCTCTTCGACTTCGACGGACCCCTGTGCGACGTGTTCGCGGGACTGCCGGCGCCCGAGGTCGCGCGGGAGCTGACCGTCCTCCTCTCCGCTCAGGATGAAGTCGCGGGCACGAAGGCTTCCCAGACGGACGACCCCATCGAGGTCCTGCGCATCGCGCACGAGGCCGACACCGAACTGGGCCAGAGGATCGAGCAGGCTCTCACGGCCGCCGAGGTCCGAGCTGTTGCCGTGGCAGGCCAGCCGACGCCAGGAGCAGCCGCAGCACTCCAAGCAGCACGTGCGGCCGGTCGAGGCGTAGCGGTGGTGAGCAACAACTCCGCAGAGTGCGTACGGGTCTTCCTTGAGCTTCACGGCCTGGAGGAGTACGTCACGAAGATCATGGGTCGCCCTTCCGAGCAGCCTCACCTGATGAAGCCGAATCCCTTCCCTCTCATCACGGCAGCCGAGCAGATGCACATCGACGTCACGAGCTGCACCCTGATCGGCGACTCGCTCACGGACATCCAGGCGGCCCACGCAGCAGGCGCAACGGTGATCGGCTACGCCAACAAGCCCCACAAGGCGGCCCAGTTCACCGAGGCCCAGGCCGACGCCATCACTGAAGACATGCAGGCCATCGCAGACGATCTCATTGCTAGGGCGGAATCCTGATCGCTTCGAGGTCGCCCAGCTGGAGGGCCGGCGATGCGACTGCCCTGAAGTCTCTGCCTCACTCCCGCGCCGCGTAACACCCGGGACGCCGACTCCTACACGCGACACAAGCGCGAATCCCGTAGGCACGCCGATCTGTGCGACACGCGGACGGGCCGGAAGGACCCCAACCCCCAGATCTAGTGGTTGGATTACCTCAGCCCGCAAAGGAGTAGTGGTCCCCGGTCTGCCGGGGGTGCCTGCATCTTCTATGCTGGTTCCGCTCACCCCGATCTATCTCTCAACGTGCTCCGCCGACCGGCGGATGCCCTGAGCCACAGGGCCACTTGAGGTAGATCGAGAGGAGCGCGGATGAACGAGGCCGAGCAGCAGGGGCAGCGGGACCGGAAACGTCTGACTTGGAGTCAGGCTCTGGTTGACTGGCTGCCCGTGATCGCCGCGATCATCAAGTGGATGGTGGAGAACGCCTAGCCTCGGCTCGGCGGGAACCGCGGCACCGGACGTACGGCAGAGCTCAGAAACGACTGAGCCCGGCCGATGGATAGACGGCCGGGCCCGGTAGTCATCACCTCACGGCGTTAGGGTCCGAGACTGGCTGCAACCGGTCCGGGCCCTTCGTCGTGTGGTGCTCCGGTGAGTCTTTGACTTATGTCCACCGCAGTACCCACACCGTAGCGCACTCATCAGTACGCTCCCAGATTCGGGTCCGATTCCGTGCTCCATTTCGGGGATCCATTTCGGACATCGTCACTGCATGTGACAGTCCACCGCTCAGATACGGGCAGTGCTTGAGGCAGCTGTTACAGGTTTCTCTACCTCATCAAGGCACCCGCCGCGCACGGCGCGGCGCGCGCGGCCCGTCGCCCGGGCCTGCGCTCCTGTCTCCGCCCCGCTCCAGCCCGGCCGCCGTCCGCACGCCTGACAGCTCGGGTTGATGGGTGGCGAACTCACGAGGTGGCCGAGGCGGTACGCGAGTGCGACTCAAGACGATGCCTCCGGCGGGGGCGCTCAGGCTCCGGGATGGAGGGGCTTGGTGCGCGGGTGCCGGCCGGTGAGGTGTGGCGGTGGGGACTCCCATCCCGTCTGCCGTCGACCCAGGCAGAGCCGAGCAGACACGGCACCGGGCGTCCAGGTCGTTCGTACAGTGGCGCGCTCCACCTGGACGCCCGGCACCGCGCCTGCTCCACGGTGTGTGGGTCGACGGCAGACGGGATGGGAGCTGGGGAAGCTACGTGGTTGCTCTCCGACAAGCGCATCCCGGCAAAGCCCTCTTGACGCAACCGGCATTGCACTGTGTACGCTGGCCACTACGGCAAGTCGTGTACGCCGATCCGCAAGCGCTCGTGCCCACGTCATGAACGCAGACGGTCAAGGTCCTCGGGGCCCACGATTAGCCTTTCGCCGTGGGATGTGACTGATCCGGCGAGTACGTGGGGCTTGCCGAGAATCGGAAACCACTGTGCCCAAGAACGGCAATTCAGCGCTGAAGAAGAAGGCCCGCTCGCTCGCAGCCTTTGAAGGCATCCCTTACAGCGCAGCGCTTGCTCGGCTCGCTTCTGAAGAGGGCTACTTCTCGTCGAGCCAGGCGACCGCGAGCCTGCTTCCTCGCGCTCATGACGCAACGGCTGCCAATGCCGATCTGGCAGGGCTGAGGCCCAACCAGCGGAGGCTGACCGAGATCGTCCGGCCCAAGCCCACCTACACGAGCGTCTTCGCCGAGATCGCACGCTCCGAGCAGGCCCGGAAGAACGCCCTCGCCGAGATCATGCGGCCCAAGCCCACCTACACGAGCGTCCTCGGCGAGATCGCACGCTCCGAGCAGGCCCGGAAGAACGCCCTCGCCGAGATCATGCGGGGCGTTGTGTCGAACCAGCCTGGAAAGAAGGCAAGCGCCTAGACCGTCCCGCTTCCGCGTGCCACGTACGTGCCAGTTAGAAGGGGGAACGCCGGTCAACCACGGCAAGCGCTAGAAGCTACGAAGCCGCTCTTCGCGCCCCTAATTGCTGGTCAGCGCTGTATGGGTAGCTGAAAGATCGGTGATTCCCAAGCTTATAGCGCGGGTTCGATTCCCGTCATCCGCTCTTGAACGAAGCCCCAGGTCAGCGACCTGGGGCTTCGTCGTCGTCCGGGAAGTACCGCCCGACGGGGCTGCGGCGTGGGGAGTTCGGCGAGGAGGATCTCGGCGGCCTGGGTGACATTGTCGGCGTGGACAGCGCGGGCCATGGCCGTGCGGGCGGCCTCGGGCGTCGTGGCGGGCGGGACGACCATGAGGGAGAAGTGGTCGTTGTCGCCGCGGGTGATCAGGACGGTGTCGTCGCCGACGGGGAAGGAGTCGAGGTGTACGACCCGGTCGTCGACGGTCAGGCGAGTGGGGATGTCGTTCCAGGCGGAGGCGTCCAGGCCGACTCGGGTGATGGGCCCGAGGTGTTCGGTCAGGGCGGTGATCAGCGGGGGGATCTCCCGTTCGACGTCGCGCGAGCGCGGCCACCACGCGCCGTCGAGGAGGCTCTGCCGGGACCCTGTCGTCTCCAGCCGGAGCAGCGCGGTGCCCGGTCCGACGGCCCGGTGGACCTCGTCCGGCAGGAGGCGTGACGGCATGTGGGGAATGCCTGTGTCGGCCATGGTCGGTCCGCCCGTCCACGGGTGGTGCCGCTGCCGCCCGAACCGGTGCCACGGCGGACGCCGGGCCGGCGGGCGGGGCGACGGCCCCGTTCTTTCACCGTACTCCGGGAGGCCGCGCGGACGCGCCGCCCTCCGCCGGGGACCGGTCGGCACCGGCGGCTTCGGACGTACCGTGGACGTACCGAGGCATGCCCGCTCCGGGCGTGCGCGGGCGGGTCGCCGATGGGAAAGGACGGTGCCGCCTTGGACCGCAACGAGCCGGAAGCCGAAGCCCTGCCGCCGCCGGGGTACGCCGAAGTCCGCATCGCCGCCGCCACCCCGGACGCCGCCCGGATGGTGGCCGATGTCCTCCGTCACTGCTTCGCCGGTGACGAGCAGCGCAGCTACCCCGCCCCCGGCGGAGGCACCCGCCTCCACCTCACCGTCGACACCGCCCACACCGCCGAACCGGCCCGGTCCTGGCTGGCCACCAGCAGGCCCCCGAGCGGCACGGGGCCCCACTCCCAGGAACCCTGACCAGGGGGCGGAGCCCACGGCGCGCGTGGCGGCCCCGGCCACCGCGGAGCATCCTGGAAGCCGCACCGCGATGCCGACGGATCCGATCCGCCCCCGGCACCGGACCAGGGCGTTGCCCCGCCGCCCGCCTGGAGGCCCCGGATGACCGTCGGACGCCACGAGGACGACCGGGACCCCGACCGCTCGGAGAGCTTCGGGGAGATGCTGGTGGGCGGGCTCTTGGACCACGCCCACGGGCTGCCGCCCGACCGGGTGGGACCCGCCCTCGCCGATGCGGTGGCCCGGATCGGGGGCCGCGAGGTGCGGATCCTGCTCCAGGACTACGGGCAGCGGAATCTGGTCCCCCTCGCCGGGGACGGGCTGGAGGACGGCGATCCCCTGCCCATCGACGGTTCGGCGGCCGGCCGCTGCTTCCTCACCTCGCGCCCGGTCGAGAGGGCGCTGGCCGACGGGGTGCGGGTCCACGTCCCGCTGCTGGACGGCGGCGACCAGGCCGGCGTCCTCGTCGTCACCCTGGACGCGGTCGACGACGACGCCCGCCGCCTCCTGCGCAGGCTCGGCGCCCTGGCCGCCGCCACACTGCAGACCAAGAACGGCTACACCGACCTCTTCTTCCGCACCCGGCGCGGCGAACCGATGAGCGTCGCCGCCGAGATCCAGTGGTCGCTCCTGCCGCCGCTCGCCATGACGATGCCCCGCGTCGCCGTCGCAGGAGTCCTGGAACCCGCCTACGACGTGGCCGGAGACAGCTTCGACTACGCCCTGAACGGCGACATCCTCCACCTCGCCATGATCGACGCCATGGGCCACGGCCTCGACGCGGCGACCATGGCGACCGTCGCCATCGGCGCGTACCGGCACGCCCGCCGCACCAGCGTCGAACTCTCCGAGATCTACCTCTTCATGGACCGGGCCGTCGCCGAGCAGTTCGCCCCCGACCACTTCGTCACCGCCCAGATGCTGCGGCTCGACACCGGCACCGGCCGCCTCCAGTGGGTCAACGCCGGACACCCCGCCCCCATGCTGATCCGCGACCACCGCGTCGTACGCCGCCTGAACAGCCCCACCACCCTCCCCGTCGGCTTCGGCGGAGACCAGCCGCAAGTCAGCGAAGTGACGCTCGAACCCGGGGACCGGATCCTCTGCTTCACCGACGGCCTGATCGAGGAACACGAGAGCGGGCAGGAGGAGTTCGGCGAGGACCAGCTGATCAACTGGGTGAACCAGCTGGACAGGGCGGACCGGGAGGTGCACGCGGTGGCGCGGGACCTGTCCCACACCCTCAAGCGGGCACGTGGCGAGGCCACTTCGGACGACGCCACGCTCCTCCTGGTCGAGTGGCGCGGGTGACGGAGGGACGTGCCGCGGGGTGAGGTCACCGACGCCGACCGGGCGGATGCTCCCGGCCCGGGAAGTCGGCCGGACGGACACCACTCGTCCGCTCCCGGCGCGGAGTAGGCTGAAGGTACCGGGAGTAACTCGAACACCCGCTCCCACGCGGACGTCGTTTCCGGCGATCAAGACACTGGGCCGCCCTGCAGGGCGGCCCGGAGACGGGTCCGCGATCATGACCGCCACCCTCGCACCCTCGCATTCGGCGCGCCTTTCGCTGACGCCGAAGACCACACTCGCCGGTCTCCTGGACGGCGCCTGGTGGCCTCGCTCGCGTGACCTCGCCGCTGAGCTTCCGCCCCTGGTCGACGCGCTGGAAGAGCGCTTCGGACGCATCACACGGGTCACGGTGAACCCCACCCGCTGGCCCGTCGTCCCGCACAAGGTCGCCGTCGCCGGGCACACCGTGCACGTCGGCTGGTTCACCGAACAGGATCCCGACAAGATGATCCTGCTCTCCTACACCGTCGGCCGCGTCGACCTGCTGGTGATACCGCCCGAGACCGAACCCGCCGCGCCACCCGGCTCATGGCGGCCGCCGCCGCCCCCGGCAGCGTACTCACCGCCGGTGTCCTGATGTCCGACGAAGCCGCGACCGGCCGCCGCATGCGCGACGCCCGCAGCAGCGAGGACGCCTGGGAGACGGACGGAGGAGCCGCCCTGCCGCCCCTCCGGCACCCGGTCGTCGGCGCGCGGATGATTCCGCTGCCGAAGAACACGCGGTGGTGACGACATGGAGACCCTGATCGCACTCGCGGCCGTCGCCGTGCTGATCGCGCTCGGCACGCGCCTTGTCCACCGGCTCAACGCCCAGCACGACGCACGCATCGCCGCCCGCCACTACAGCGACCCCTTCCCGGCCATCTTCCGACCGCCCGGTCACAGCCCCCACACGCCGACAGAGCAAGCCGCCCGCCGCAGGGCCACGGGCACCTGGCCCTGACCGCTCCAGAGACCACTCCTCCGACCGAAGGCCGCGGGTGGGGCACCCGACACCCGGGACAACCCACCCGCCGGCCTCTCGCTCGCCCGTGAAGGGACCACGCCCCTTGCACCGCACCGACACCGCGGCCCTGCCCTCGGCCGGACAGGCCGAGATCCGCATCGTCGCCGCCACCCCCGAAGCCGCCCGCGCGGTCGCCGAGGTGATCCGCCGCTCGTTCGCCGGGACGGAACAGCGCAGCTACCCCGTCCTCGACGGCGGCACCCGGCTCCACCTCACCGTCGACACCGAAACCGCCGCAGAGCCCGCCCGCTCCTGGCTCACCACCAGCAGATCGTCCCCTCTCACCGGCACCCACGTCGACGAAGTCTGAGCGGAATCGGACCTTCACACGACGAAAGGACTCGGTCATGGCCACACTCCACGAGCGACAGGGGTACCGCGAGCGGGTCCTGACCGCCCTCTACGAAGCCACCGAAGGCAACCGCCTCCTCGGCATCACGGGACGGAAGCTGCGCAACGACCTGCGCATCCCGGAGGAAGACCTGGCCGCCGCCTGCACCTACCTCACCGGCGAGGGCCTGATCACCGTCGACTGGGAACCGGGCAACACACCCGCGATGGTCTCCCTCACCCACCAGGGAATCCTCCGCATGGAGGCCGAGGAACAAGAGCGCGGCTGAGCCGGACCACCCCGACGTCCCGCTCTCGCCCGGCCCGCCCGGCCGAGAAGTCGTACGATTGAACACGGATCGAGCACGCTCACGTGTGACGATCCGGAAGGGCGGCCCCGACGGAGTGAATGCGCCGGGGCCGTTGTGACGACCGCCGCCAGGCCCGCGCACCGGCGTCTCGGACGTGGCACCGGCCGGTACGTCGGTGCCCGTCGTCCTCGCGACGCCAGTCAGCGCCGGCCCTGAGATCCGCCGTCGGGGCCCGCGCGCTGTCGCGGGCCCCGACCCCTTCCGTCGTCTATTGCATGACGCAGAGGAGCGGGGGCGCCAGGCGGCAGTGGATCAGAGTCCTGCGAGGTGCGGGTCGCGGAGGCGGGGCGGGACGGCGGTGCCCTGGTTCGCGCGGTTCCCCGTGTGCGAGGAGAACCGCTGCGAGCATCGGGACGCAGGTCAGGAGCAGGAACGTCATGACCGGCCTGCCGCCGTCAGGGAGCCTGGATGGGCCCGCTGCCGTCGTGCTGGTGCAACGGCGTTCAGAAGGTGCTGAACGGCCCGGGAGGGGTTCGCGAGTCTGAGACGGCGTCCCTGCTGGGGCCACCAGTCGAGGACGGCCAGGAAGCCGGAGTCGCAGAAGGTGACCCGGGAGGCGTCCAGGACGAGCCCGGTGCAGCCGTCGTCGGCCGCCGAGGCCAGCAGTGCCCGCAGCGGGGCGGCGCTGAAGTGGTCGATCTCTCCGGCGAGGCGGACGACCAGGGTGGTGCCGAGGGTGGTGCAGGAGTCGACGACTATGACGCCGGGCGCGGTGTCCGCGCCCGAGTCGTGCACGACGGGAGGAGCGGGGGTGGCGAGAGCGGCGGACAGTATCGGTGCGGCGCTTGAAGTACTCACGTCCCCATCAACGCCTCCCGCCCGGGGACGGGGAACGAGTCACGCGACCCTTTCACCCCATGTGACCAGCACTGATCCCCGACAAGGGGGAAAGATTCCACCCGAACGAGGCAGGCGGACGTCCATGACGCGACCGCTGTCCTCCGCAATCGCCGCGACAGCGCCCCGAGTGGGAGCGGCTGTGAGGGGGAGCGTCTCCCCGGGCACCCTGCGACTGGAGACCTCGATGGACCGTGGACTTCGACTGGAGACCCGTCGCGTGCCCCATCCGTGCCCTTCAAGGCGGTGAACAGCGGTCACCAGGGGGGCGGGCGGAACCCCTCGGAACACGCTGCGAAGATGCTTGCCCGCAGGTCAGAGGCCATGTGGGCGACCAAGGCGACGGTGATTCCCAAGCTTATAGCGCGGGTTCGATTCCCGTCATCCGCTCTTCTACGAAGGCCCAGGTCAGCGGCCTGGGCCTTCGTCGTTGTCTAGACCTCTCTAGACCTCTCGGAGCCGCCTGCCATTCGCGTCCCCTACGGGCCCTCATGCGGCGTCCGGTCGCAGCCAGCGGCTCGGCCGACGACTCCCGCCGGGCAACGCACCGCTCGACAGCGCATGCCGAGGATCAAACAGGGCGGGTGGCCGTGTCACGGTGATGCGATCCGGCTACCCGGCCAAGACGACGCCTGAATCCCACAGTCACGGGCCGACGTAGAGGACATGTCGCAGCCCTCCGCACCGCGCAAGACCCTCGGTCGGCCGCCCCGCATCTCCCGCGAGGAGGTCGTCGAGAAGGCCCGCCGGATCGTGACGGAGGAAGGTGTGGACCGGCTGACCATGCGGCGGCTGGCCACGGAGATCGGCAGTACGCCGATGGCGCTCTACCATCACCTCCGCGACAAGGAGGAACTGCTCGTCCTGCTGCTGGACGACTACACCGCGCGGACGCTGCACCGGCCCGAACTGCCGGCCCACCCCCGCGAGCGGGTCGTCGCCTCCGCCACTGCGATCCACGAAGTCCTCGCCGCCTGCCCGTGGATCGTGGAAGTGCTGACCGCCGACGCCCTGATGTCCACGTCCGCGCTGTGGTTCGTCGAACAGATCGTCGACGGCCTGGTCGGGTGCGGGCTGACCCCCGAGCAGGCCGTGCACGGCTACCGCGCGATCTGGTACTACACGGCCGGAGAGATCACCGTCCGAACGACAGCGGCCCGTCGGCGCGCAGGCGACGACCGCGCGACCTACCGGGAGCAGGTCTTCGCCGACCTCGATCCGGGCGAACTTCCCCGCCTGGCACAGGTCGCGGACCGCTGGACGTCGCTGACCACCCAGGACACCTGTCTGGACGGGCTTCGAACCCTGGTGAACGGCCTCCTGGCCGCAGGGGCGCCCTGAGGAAACAGCGCCCGGGTGGAAGGCTTCGACGCGGTCGGGTCCGTGCCACTACGTGCCAGCAGGTGCGGTCGCCGGCGCTCGACAACGGTTCCGCGAACAACCTCGCCGCAGCCGAGTCTCGCTGCCCGCCTGCATTGTTTCGCCGGAGGCTCCGTATGAGCCATCTGACCTGCACCTACGCCGTCACGCTCGACAGTGCGGCCCGGCAGAAGCTCTGAGCCGGGGATTCCCTGTGCCGGAATCACCCGGCCGCCTCACCTTCCTGCGGAATAATCAAGGCATGGCAGCCACGCCCAGCGTCCCCGAGCTCCGCCGCACCAGATTCGCCCGGCGGCTTCCTGCCGAGCTCTCGGAGCTCGCCGGCCCCGCCCGCGGCCACGTCGACCTTCCGCTGCACCTTGCCTGGTCCGGCCTGTCCCGCTTCGACCTCGACCAGCCTCGATTGCGGATGAGCTGCTATCGGATCGTCCTGGCCGAAGGACAGCACGACGACCTGGTCCACTACCTGAACCGGGAACTGCTCATCACCCTGTGGCCTGTCCTGCGCACACTGATCAGCCGGGACATCCGTGACGTCTGGGAGAACGCCTTCGACGAACTGACCTCCGGCGCCCAGGCTGCTGCGTGAATCTCACGGAACTGCACCGGCGGCTCCTCGCGGATGTCCTCGCCGTGGGCGACGTCTACCCGCTCGTGCTCACGGGTGGCTACGCCGTCCAGGCGCACGGACTGGTCAACCGGCTCAGCAAGGACCTCGATGTCGCCACCGAGAACCCGGAGCCGATGGAGAAGATCGCCGCCACCGTGCGCGTGGGACTGGAACAACGCGGCTGGCAGGTACGCGGGTTGGAAACCGACCCGCTGTCGGCGCGGCTGATCGTCACCGACACAGCCACCGGCGAGGAGTGCGAGGTCGATGTCCTCAAGGAAGCACTCTGGCGTCCGCCTGTGAAGACTCAGCACGGCTTGGTGCTGTCGCTGGAGGACGTAGTCGGCACAAAGGTTCGCGCGCTGGCAGACCGGGGCCTGGCGCGTGACCTGATCGACGTCCGATCGGCAGCCGATCGCTGGAGTCACATCGAGCTCGAGGAGCTCGGCCGCCGCCACGCCCGTGACAGCTTCGATCTCTCCGACCTTCAGGCCCGGCTGGCCGGGGCGGACTGGATCGATGACACCGAATTCGCCGCGTACGGACTCGACGACCAGCAGACCATGGAGCTGCGCCAGTGGGCTCAGGAGTGGGCCGATGACATCGCCGAGAGACTCCAGGAAGCGGAAAGCCCGCCCGACGACTGATCACCGGGCACCGAGCACGGCGAGTAAGCGCCGCGTCTGCGAGGAAGCGGTCGTGCCCCAGCCGTGCCCTTCGGAGCGGTGAACAGCGGTCAACACGGGTATCAACAAGCCAACGAGAAGCACCGCATCAGGGGCCGTTTTCGCAGGTCAGGCATCAGATGATCAAGCTCGGCGACGGTGATTCCCAAGCTTATAGCGCGGGTTCGATTCCCGTCATCCGCTCTTCTACGAAGCCCCAGGTCAGAGGCCTGGGGCTTCGTAGTTCTCCAGGCGAGTGCGAGCCGGGCCGCCTGGCACGGGTTGCCGACCGCTGGGCGCCGCCGATCGCCCAGGACACCTGTGCGGATGGGCTCCGGGCCCTGGTGAATGGGCTGCTTGCCGCGGGGGCGTCTGGGTCCTTCTGAGTCCTGAGGGGCGCCCGGGGCGTTCTGGAGGTCCCTTGCTTGTCCGTGGGGTGGTGTGGTCGGTCGATCGGACCGCCAACTACCGTGTGTCGCCCGCGGGTCGGGGAATCGGCCACGGTCGGCGAAGATCAGCCACCTCCACCGCAATCACCCCATGTGTCCATTGTTTCACATACGGTGATCGGCGCGAAGGGGTGGGGTGCGTCGGGGGCCGGTCACCGGCATGGTCGCGGCGGCCTTGGACTCCGCTTCGCGTTGCCTCGATACCGATCAGGAAGGCGTCACATGCAGGAGAAGCGGCTGAAGGCATGGGGCAACAACCGTTCCGGGCAGCTCGGCGACGGTACCTGGACCGATTTCCGTACGACTGCCACGACCGTGCTCGGGCTGACCAGTGCGGAGGTCGTGAAGGTCGCTGCCGGTGGGGGCGGGGCGACCAGTGGGTACGGACTGGCGCTGCTGACCGACCGTACGGTGCAGTCGTGGGGTGCCAATGGGTCCGGTCAGCTCGGGGACGGCAGCGTGTTCAGCCACAACGCGCCCGGCCAGGTGGTCAACCTGTCCAGCGCCAGGGACATCGCCGCGGGAGGGTGGCACAGCCTGGCCCTGCTCGACGACCAGACCGTGGTGGCCTGGGGGCGCAACAACTACGGGCAGCTAGGCAACGGCACCAACGCCGACAGCAGCGTTCCGGTCCGCGTCGAGGGCCTGAACAAGGTGATCGCGATCGCCGGCGGCCTCAACCACAACCTGGCGCTGCGCGAGGACGGGACCGTGTGGGCCTGGGGCTACAACGTCAACGGCCAGCTCGGGGACGGCACCAGTGACTCCAGGAACGTCCCCGCGCCGGTGGGCGGCCTGACCGGCGTCAGCCTGATCGCCGCCGGGGCCAACCACAACCTCGCCCTGGTCGGCCCGGCCGGAAGCGGCGGCGTGGTGATGGCCTGGGGTTACAACGCCACCGGCCAGCTCGGCGACAACAGCACCATCAACCGCCTCACGCCGGTCAAGACCCAGGACAGCTGGACCGGCGAGGTCTCCCGGATCGCGGCCGGCTGCAACCACAGCCTGGCCGTCACCGGAAGCGACAACGTCCTCCACGCCTGGGGGCAGAACACCTCGGGGCAGGTCGGTGACGGCACCACCGACTACCGGATCACCCCGGTCCCGGTGCCCGGCATCAAGGGCGTGCAGCTCGTGGCCGGCGGGCGCGAGCACACCATCGTCCTGCTCGGCGACAACACCGTCCGCTCCTGGGGCGCCAACGGCTCCGGTCAGCTCGGCAACGGGACTACCGACGAAAGCAGCAGCCCCGTCACCACCCTGACGGCGCTCACGGGCGTCGATAAGATCGCCGCACCGGTGGGCGGTGACTTCAGCCTGGCCAACTGACGGGACCGGACCGGGCCGGGCCGGACCGGACCGTGGGCGGGGTGCCCGGCCGACGACGCATCCCGCCCACGCCCGGCTCCGGGCCCCGGGCCTCCGGGCCCCTGAGCCCCGAGCCCCGAGCCCCGAGCCCCCAAGGTTCAGGGGCTTGGCCCCTGCGGCGTCACGCGGGGACGGAGGACCACCAGGTCGAGGGCGCCGCGACGGTGTAGCCCAGGGACTCGTACAGGGGCGGCCCAGCTTCGAGGCGGTGAGGGTGGCCGGGAGGTCGGCGATGGGGGCGAGGGCGCCGAGCATGACGGCGCGCCCGACGCCGCGCGAGCGGAAGGCCGTCGACGTGCCGATCCAGTAGTGGCTGCCGACGCCGTCGTCCACGACGCTGAGGCCGGCTCCCGCCGGCTCGCCGTCGGCCAGGGCGAGGAACACGTCCACGCCCGGCTGTTCGAGCAGCGTCGCCGGGAACAGCCCGCCGGGGCGGGAGGGCTCGAATCCGTCCAGCTCGAAGCTCTCGATCACGATCCGCTCGGCCGCCTGGAGGTCCTCGGGCCTCCGCACGCGGAACACGTCGAGCGCCGGGGCGTCGACGGGGGCGGGCGGGCGCAGCATGACCGGCATCTGCCAGTTGCGCATGGCCAGGTGGTTCAGGTCGGTCGAGCTGAACGGGTCCTCGGCGGTCACCGGGCCCGCGGCCCGGCGGATCACCTCGCTCAACTCGGCTATCTCGTCCGGGTCGAGGTCCGGCTCCTGGATCAGCACCCGCGTGCCGACCCGCTCGCCCCCGTCGACCGCGACGAATCCGCGGCGCCGGACGACCTCGTCCCCCCGGCACAGGCCGGTCGCGGTCCACAGGGCGGCGGAGTTACGGGCCTGCCGCCTCGGCGCCTCGGCCAGGGTCAAGGGCGCGGGGGTGGGGGCGGGGGTGGCCGTGGGGGTGGGGGCGGGCTGGGCCGTGGGGCGGTCGGCCGAAGGAGATCTTGTCGTCATTGCGCCTACGGTAGTGATCAATTGCCCTCTCCCACAGGACAATTAACAGGAGGTCGACTGGGCCACCTTCGGGCTAGCGTGGCCCCCATGGATGAGAACACGTGGGCGGGCGTACGGGAGCGGGTGCTCCGGATCGCCGAACACCCCGATGCGGAGAAGGTCTTCGGCGCGCGGGGGCACGGTTTCCGTCTCGGTCCGGTCCTGTCCGAGGAGCAGCTCCGGGAGCTGGAGGGCGAGCTCGGCATCGGTCTGCCCGCGCAGTACCGGAGTTTCCTCCTCCAGGTCGGAGCGGGGGGCGCGGGTCCGTACTACGGCCTGATGACGCCGTCCTCGGGCGACGGCGGGTGGCAGTGGCGCGGCACCGGACTCGTCTACTCCGCCCAGCCGACCGCCGCCGAGTTCGCCGGACGGCCCTTCGTCGCCGAGGCGTTGCAGAGCGAGATCGACGCGCTCGACGCGCAGGAGCCCGAGGCGGGCGCCTTCGCGACCGACGAGGAGTTCCGTCGCGCCCAGGAAGCCTGGGACGCGCGCTACGAGGTGCTGTACGACGCGCAGGAAGAGGGCGCGGTGTTCCTCAGCGAGCAGGGGTGCGGCTATACGTCGCTGCTGGTGATGACGGGCCCGTACCGGGGTGCCGTCTGGGACGACCTGCGGCCGATGGACGGAGGGATCGTGCCGACCGGGCACGACTTCGCGCACTGGTACCGGGGCTGGCTCGAACGCACCGAGCAGCAGCTCGGCCTCTGACAGGAGTAAGTGGGGATACCCCCGCCCGGTTGTGGGGCGCTCCGGATCGTGTCGTGGCGGGGGCGAATCTAGCGTTCGATCATGACTTCGACTCCCCCTACGACCCCTACGACCCCTACGGTCCCTACGACTACGCCCCCTGCGCCCCCTACGGCTTCGGCCTGGCGGAAGCGTCTCGCCCTGGGTGTGGGCGTCGCCGTGGTGATCGGCGCCGGAGCGGCTGCCGTTGCCGCCCGGCCCGCCGGTCCCGCCCCCGCCAAGCGGGGGTGGGCGGTGGAGCAGCGGTTACGTGCGGACGTCGAGGCGATTCGGGCCCTCGGGGTGAGCGGGGTGCAGGCGCGGGTGGTCGGGGACGGGGGGCGGGAGGCGGTCGCCGTCGGCGGTACCGCCGATCTGGGGACCGGGCGGCCGGTCTCCCCCGAGGGCTACTTCCGGATGGCGAGCACGTCCAAGACGCTGGTCGCCGTCGTGGCCCTCCAGTTGGAGGCCGAGGGGAAGGTGTCCCTGGACGACACGGTCGAGCGGTGGCTGCCGGGGGTGGTGCGGGGCAACGGCAACGACGGCCGGCGGATCACCGTACGCCAACTGCTCCAGCACACCAGCGGCATCCACGACGACCTGCCCGGGTACACCACGGCCGAGGAGTACCGGCAGCAGCGCCATGACGTCCACGGCTCCGGGGAACTGGTCGCCCGTGCGATGGCCCACGCGCCCGACTTTCCGCCCGGCGAGGGGTGGCAGTACTCCAACACCGGCTACGTCCTGCTCGGCATGGTCGTCCAGAAGGCCACCGGGCGGCCCGTCCACCAGGAGGTCGAGGACCGCGTCCTGCGCCCGCTCGGTCTCGGCGGGACCCGGTGGCTGGGCGCCTCGTCCGCCCTGCCCCGGCCGCACGCGCAGGCGTACCAGTACTTCGGCCCCGGCTCCCGGGTGGACGTCACCGACCAGATACCGGTGGACCCCGAGAACCTCTCGTACGCCACCACCACGCGCGACGAGAACGAGCTCCTCCGCGCGCTGCTCGGCGGCCGGCTGCTGCCGGCCCGGCAGCTGGCCGAGATGCGGCGGACCGTCCCCGTGAGCGCGGAGGTCCGGCAGCTGTGGCCCGGCGGCCGGTACGGGCTCGGCCTCGTCGAACGGCCCCTGAGCTGCGGAGGGTCCTACTGGGGCCACGAGGGCGGGGACGGCGGCTTCATCACCCTCAACGGCGTCACCCGCGACGGCGCGCGCAGCGCCGTGGTCTCCATGTCCGAGGCGCGGGGCGACCAGCCGGAACACATCCTGGCCCAGGAGAACGCGGCCAGCGCCCTGATCGACCATGCGCTCTGCGGCACCGGCGCACGATGACCTCGGGATCACGGCGACCTCGGGATCACAGTGACCTCGGGATCACAGTGACCTCCGGGCCCAGGACGCCTTCGCCGCTCGCCCGCAGGACGCCGCACCAGGCATCCGAGGCGGTGGGCACGCGCGAGGTCCCGTTCAGGCCGTCGCCTGCTTGAGGAGGGCGGCGATGCGGTCCTCCGTGGCGGGGGTGAGGGAGGTGAGGGCGTACGAGGTGGGCCAGAGGTCGCCGTCGTCGAGGGCGGCCCGGTCGCTGAAGCCGAGGGTGGCGTAGCGGGACGTGAACTTCTGGGCGCTCTGGAAGTGGCAGACGACCTTGCCGTCCCTGGCGTAGGCGGGCATGCCGTACCAGAGCTTCGGGGTGAGGGCCGGGGCGTGCTCCTTGACGAGGGCGTGGAAGCGCTCGGCGAGGACGCGGTCCGCGTCCTCCATCTCGGCGATCTTCGCGAGGACCTCGGGCTCGGTGTCCGCCTTCGCGCCGCGCGAGGAGCGGCGCGCGGTCGCCTTCAGCTCCTTGGCGCGGTCCTTCATCGCGGCCCGTTCCTCGTCCGTGAAGCCGTCGTAGGACGTGTCGTTCGTGGTCATGGCGGGTCCCTCGGAAGCGATCAGGTCTGTGTGGTGTGGAGCAGCAGCGTCCTCGCGCGTTCCGCGCGGCGGGACAGGACGTAGGCGTGGGGCGAGGCCCCGTACGCGAGGCGGAAGCGGCGGCTCAGGAGGCCGGGGGCCAGGTCCGCGGCGCGGGCCAGGGCGAGGACGTCCAGGGGGCGGGCGTACTCCCGGTCGATGCGGTCGCGGACGCGGCGCATCCGGGTGAGTTCGTCCAGGTGCCGCGCCGTGGCGCGGGCCTGTGCCCAGCCGGGGCGGCACATCTAGCGGTCTCCCCGGACGCGGGCTTCCTGGACGCGGTCTCCCCGGACGCGGGCTTCCTGGATGCGGATCAGGTTGCCCGCCGGGTCGCGGAAGGCGCAGTCGCGGATGCCGTACGGCTGGTCCGTCGGCTCCTGGACGACCTCGGCGTCCGTCGCCCGGACCTTCTCGAAGACGTCGTCGAGGTTCGGGGTGGCCAGGAGGATCCAGCCGTACGTGCCCTTGGCCATCATCTCGGTGATGGTGCGGCGCTCGTCCTCGGTGATGCCGGGGTCGACGGCCGGCGGCGCGAGGAGGATCGACGTGCCGGGCTGACCCGCAGGGCCGACGGTGATCCACCGCATCCGGCCCTGGCCGACGTCGCTGCGGACCTCGAAGCCGAGGGCGTCCCGGTAGAAGGCCAGGGAGGCGTCCGGGTCCTCGTGCGGAAGGGCCGTGGTGTGAATCGTGATGTCCATGGCTTCACGCTAGTTGCGGGGCCCGGGGCCGCGCTTCTCGAATCCTGATCCGTCTCCCGGGCCGCGCCCCGTGCGTTCCGTCAGTGGTGGAAGCCCGCACGGTCCTCGTCCGACGGCGCGCCCTTCGTCAGGCGTTCCAGGGAGCGGCGGATGTCCTGGGCGAGGAGGTCGACCTCGTCGCGGCCGATGCCGTGGCGGATCAGGACGCGCTGGATGACGGTCTCCTGCCGGTCGGCGGGCAGCGGGTACGCGGGGACCTGCCAGCCGCGCATCCGGAGCTGGTCGGAGAGGTCGTACAGGCTGAAGCCCGCGCCCTGCGGGTCGGTGAGGGTGTACGAGACGGCGGGCAGCGCGCCCCGGCCGTCGTAGAGGAGGGTGAACGGGCCCATCTCCCCGATCTGTTCGGCGAGGTACTGGGCGGTCAGCGCGCAGGCCTCCTGGACGCGCCGGTAGCCGGCCCGCCCCAGGCGCAGGAAGTTGTAGTACTGGGCGACGATCTCGCCGCCGGGCCGGGAGAAGTTCAGGGCGAAGGTGGGGATGTCGCCGCCCAGGTAGTCGACGCGGAAGACGAGTTCCTCCGGGAGGAGGTCGGCGGTGCGCCAGACCGCCCAGCCCACGCCGAGGGGCGCGAGGCCGTACTTGTGGCCGGAGGCGTTGATGGAGGAGACGCGCGGCAGCCGGAAGTCCCAGACGAGGTCGCGGTGGAGGAAGGGGGCGATGAAGCCGCCGCTCGCCGCGTCCACGTGGATCGGGACGTCGAGTCCCGAGTCCTGCTGGATGCGGTCGAGTTCGGCGGCGAGTTCGGAGACCGGCTCGTAGTCGCAGGTGAAGGTGACGCCGAGGATCGCGACGACGCCGATGGTGTTCTCGTCGACGTACTCCCGGAGCTGGTGCGGGCGCAGGCCGGTGGCGCCCGGCTCCAGCGGGACCTGGCGCAGTTCCACGTCGAAGTAGCGGGCGAACTTGTCCCAGCAGATCTGCACGGGCCCGCAGACGAGGTTGGGCCGGTCCGTCGGCTTTCCCTCCTTGCGGCGCCTCTCCCGCCACCGCCACTTCAGGGCGAGTCCGCCGAGCATGGCGGCCTCGCTGGAGCCGGTGGTGGAGCAGCCGATCGCGGTGCCCCCGCCGGTCGCGCTCCCGGGGGCGTTCCACAGGTCGGCGAGGATGTTCACGCACCGCGACTCGATCTCGGCGGTCTGCGGGTACTCGTCCTTGTCGACCATGTTCTTGTCGAGGCACTCGTTCATCAGCCGGCGGACCTCGGCGTCCGTCCACGTCGTGCAGAACGTCGCCAGGTTCTGCGCGGAGTTGCCGTCGAGGAGCAGCTCGTTGTGGAGCATCGCGTAGACGACGGCGGGGAGGCTGGACTCCTCCGGCATGCGGTGCTTCGGCAGGACGCGCTCGCTGAGGGCGGAGGCGAACACGTCCGTCGCCGCGTCAGCGCTCTGCGGGGCCTTCATCTCGTGGAGCGCCACAGTTTCCCCTTCGCTCAGAGGTGTCGTCGACAGTCCTCTCATCAACCCATGGGGCCGGGCCGGGCGCCCGGCAGCGGCCACGGCCGTTGGCCCACCCGGGTGAGGGGGACGTCCAGGCCCTGTCCTGCGGCTTCCCCGACCAGTACGTTCCGGACGAAGTGGATCATCATCGGAAGGCTCCCACCTCATGACCTCTCATACGATCAGCGCTCCCGAGCAGCACACCGCAGCCTTCGCCGACGCCTTCGAGGCCTACGACGACCTCCCCGAGCGCCTCATCGGCTACCCCGCCGTCTTCCACGCCCTCGGCATCGGCTCCTGTGCCGTCCGTACGGTCCTCGACTACGGCTGCGGGCCCGGCAAGGTCGCCACCCGGGTCGTCGAGGCCTCCGACGCGAGCGTGATCGCCGTCGACCGCTCGCCGCACATGCTGGAGCTCGCCCGCACGCGGCGCCCGCACCCGCGGATCGACTACCGGGCGGCCGAGGACGGCGGTCTCGGCTCCCTCACCGACGGTTCCGTCGACGCCGCCATGGCCTGCTTCGTCTTCACCACCACCGGGGACATCGCCGACCTGCACCACATCGCGGCCGAGGCGCACCGCGTGCTGCGCCCCGGCGGCCGGTTCGCCGTGCTCGACGCCAATCCGCGCACAGCGGGCATCCGGTTCTCCACCTTCCGCGGCGGCGAGCCCGGCCGGGTCTACACCAAGGGCGAGCGGCGGCGGTCCCGCCGGAGCTGCCCGGCGGGGCGGCCCTGCTGGAGACGGTCGACCACCACTGGCCCTGCCAGACGTACCTCGACGTCCTCGGCAAGGCCGGGTTCACCGACCTGGACGTCCACGAGCCCGTCCTCACCCACCGCTCGGCGCTGCTCGGCGGCGATCCGGCGGAGGCCGGGCACCCGCCGTTCCTCGTGGTCTCCGGGGTCAGATGACCGGCGCGGCGGTCAGCCGTCGGAGTAGCTGAAGTCCCCCACGGTCCAGGCGCTGACGTCCTCGATCGCCACGCGGTACATGCCGCCGGTCTCGGGCATGCCCACCGTGCCCTGCAGGATGCGGGCGAGGTGGAAGTGCAGGTGGGTGGGGGGCTCCACGGTCTTGGGCTCCTCCCGCACGGGGGCGAAGACGCCGGAGAACTCACCGAGCCGGGCCGAGTCCGTCAGGACCTCCGACACCCGCTGTCTCCACAGTGCCTCCGGCGCGAGGCGCCCGGTGATGACCACTCCCCCCGCGACCACGGTCAGGGACATCTGGTTGCTCCGCCCGGCCTCCACGGTGGCGGCGACGTCGACGAGCAACTCATCAGGGATCGACATGGAAGACGAGTCTAGGCACTGGGGGCGGGGGCGGGCCCGCTTGAACGGGTTCCAGGGCGGCGGGGTGTCGTCGGCTTGAACGGCTTCCGGGGCGGAGGGGCGTCGTCGGCCTGAGCTGCTTCCGGAGCGGAGGGTGTCGACCGCCCGAGCTGCTCCCGGAGCAGCGGGGTGCCGTCCGCCCGAGCTGCTCCCGAGCGGCGGGATGTCGACCGCCCGAGCTGCTCCCGGAGCGGCGGGGCGGGGTCCGCCGTCGTCCGGGGCGGGGCGGGGCGGTGTCGTCGGCGCCGGGCTATCCGGCCCGGTGGCCCGGAGGGCCTCCTCCTCGGCGAGGAAGGACGTCACCGCCAGGGCGAAGAGGAGGGCGAGGGCGAGGCCGAGGACGACCCAGCCGGTGGGGTGGGGCCAGAAGACGCAGGCCGCGGCGGCGGCCGCGACGAGGAGCCAGGTGATCCAGGTGCGGTGGCGGTGGACGAAGGGGCCGACCGGGCCGAGGCGCAGGCCCGCGCGGTCGGCGGTGGCGCGGGTGGCGGTGATGCCGGAGTGCCAGAGGCCACGGGTGAGGACGGCGGGGCGGCTGGGGCCGGAGAGCCAGGCGGCGAGGGCGATGAGGACGCCGAGGGTCGCGTACACCCGGACCGAGGTGCGGAGGAAGCGGATCAGGGTGTCGTAGACGGAGCCCGCGGCGGCCGGGGAGACGTCGGCGGGAGGGCGTCGAGGTAGACCGTGCGGAAGACGGTGAGGGCGACGCCGAGGACGGTCGCCGCGACGGCGAGACCGAGGGCCGCGGCGATCAGGACGCGGCGGCGGCGCACGGCGAGGAGCACCCCGCCGGCGATCAGCAGCACCGCGACCACCGGCAGCCACACGCCCATCGCCTGGAGCAGCGAGAAGCCGGTCCTCACCTTGCCGATGTCCTCGGACCTGACGAGCGTGAACTCGGTGTGGATCTCCGGGATCTTGCCCGCGACGGTGAGCCCGGAGTCGACGAGCCGTTCCTTCACACGGTCGATGACGGGCGCCAGGTCGAGGGTGACGGTGTCCGTCTCGATCTTCACGGCCCCGTCGTCGCTGCCCGTCAGGGCCCGGTCGAGGGAGGTGTGGACGGCCCGGTTGGCGTCGGTCCAGATCGTCTCGAAGGCCGGGGAGGCCACGACGTCCCGCGCCCGGTCGTGCACGAAGCTGCCGACCGCGTCCTCCAGGGAGCCGCCCAGCTTCCCGAGGGCCTTCGCGGCCAGGGGCCGTTGGTCCGGCGCGACCCCTTCCAGGAGGGAGGCGAGGTCGATGCGTTCCATGACGGCGGCCGTCACGCGGTCGGCGACGGCCGCCTGGACGTCCGGGTCGTCGGCGAGCGGCGCGACGGTCTGCACGTACCGGTCGGTGTCGCCGACGATGTCCGAGGTCCAGGTGGCGACGATGCCGAGCGGGACGAGGACGCAGCCGATGACGACGAGGAGGGCGGCGCAGAAGGAGCGGAGGCGGTGACGGGGCGGCGGGGCGGTCTCCTTGTCCGCTTCCAGGGCGGCCACGCGGGCCCGGAGTACGGCGAGTTCGTCACCGGCGGCCTCGCTCATGGGCACCCACTCCTCGTCGTGGAACGCGTCGGGGCAATTCTCCGAGAGGGGGGTGGTTCTGTCGCTCTGGGCGGCGCACGGGGGTGTACGCGATCATGCGGTCATGAAGCTGCGCTGTGCCGTACTCGACGACTACCAGGGCGTCGCCCTCACCTCCGCCGACTGGGGCCCGCTCGCGGACCGCGTGGACGTCCGCGTGCTGCGCGAGCACCTGACGGACCGGGACGCGCTCGTCGCCGCCGTCGAGGACTGCGAGGTCCTCGTGGTCATGCGGGAGCGGACCCCCGTCGACGCGGAGCTCCTCGCCCGCCTTCCCCGGCTGCGGCTGCTGATCACCTCCGGGATGCGCAACGCCTCGATCGACCTCGCCGCCTGCGGGGAGCGGGGCGTCACCGTCTGCGGCACCGCCAGCAGTTCCGAGCCGCCGACCGAGCTGACCTGGGCGCTCCTCCTGGGCCTGGCGCGGCACGTGCCGGCGGAGGCGCGGGCCCTGCGGGAGGGCGGGCCGTGGCAGTCGACCGTCGGCGCCGACCTCGCCGGCCGGACGCTCGGCCTCGTCGGGCTCGGGAAGATCGGCGCCAAGGTGGCCCGGATCGGCCTCGCCTTCGGGATGGAGGTCGCCGCGTGGAGCCCGAACCTGACGGAGGAGCGGGCCGCCGAGCACGGCGCGCGGCTCGCGAAGGACCGGCTCGACCTGTTCGCGGGCAGCGACTTCGTCTCGCTGCACCTGGTGCTCTCCGAGCGCACCCGGGGCCTGGTCGGCGAGCCGGAGCTGCGGGCGATGCGCCCGTCCGCGTACCTCGTCAACACCTCCCGGGCGGGTCTCGTCGACGGCGGGGCCCTGCTGCGGGCGCTGCGCGAGGGCTGGATCGCGGGGGCGGGCCTGGACGTGTACGAGACGGAGCCGCTGCCGGCCGACGACCCGCTGCGGTCCCTGCCGAACGTCCTGGCCCTCCCCCATCTGGGCTATGTGACGGAGGGGAACTACGGGCGGTACTTCGGCGAGGCGGTGGAGGACATCGAGGCGTTCCTCGCGGGGGCGCCGGTGCGGGAGCTGGGCTGAGCCCCCGCCCGGGTGGATCAGCCCAGGCTCGTACGGGCCAGGTCGAGGAACTCCGCTTCCGTCAGGCCCAGTTCGCGGGCCTCGCCCGCCGCCTCGCGCAGGCGGGCGATGAGACGGGCGCGGTCCGGGGCCGTGGCGCCGGGGACGATCGAGGCGCCCCGGCCGCGGCGGAGTTCGATGAGGCCCTCCTCGCGGAGCCTCTGGTAGCCGCGGAGGACGGTGTGGACGTTGACGCCGAGGGAGTCGGCGAGTTCGCGGGCGGCCGGGAGGCGTTCGCCGGGGCGGCGGAGCCGTCGGCGAGGGCGCCCCGGACGCAGGCGGCGATCTGGTCGCCGAGGGGACGGCGGAGGCCGGGTCGACACGGAAGAGCACGGTCAGACCTTCCCATGCCGCTCGGCGAGGGTGTTGAGGAGGGCGGCGGCGGTCCGCGCGTCGGGTACGGTGACGGCGAACTCGCGCCCGCCGGTCCGCCGGACGACGAGGGCCTCGCCGGAGCGCACCACGACGCCCGTGCGGTGGGCCCGGACCCGGTAGCCCCAGCCGCCGAAGTCGCCCAGGGCGGAGATCTCCGGGCGTCGGCGCCGGCGACCTCGTCGAGCGGGACGCGGACGCGGGGCCAGGAGGCGAACGAGGGCCGGACGGTGAGGCCTCGCCGGTCGACGGTGACCCTGATCCGGGCGAGGGCGAGCCCGGGGACGCCGACGACGAGTCCGAGGAGGCCGAGCAGCGCGGCCGGCCAGGGCGCGAGGAGCAGGACGGCCGGGGTCGTGACGAGGGCGAGCACCGCGAGGGCGGTGAGCGGCCGGGATCCGGTGGCGCGGGTCCAGCCGGCGAGCTCGTGCGCGCCGAGCGCGAGCCGCGGGCCGTCCCTGCGGGGCCTCGGTGCCCTCCGGCGGGACGAGCCGGGTCAGGGCCCAGCCGACGGCGGCGCACACGCCCGCGACGCCCGCCGCGACCGTGAGGTTGGCCAGCGGCGACTGCACCCGGGCCGCGTCGGCGGCGTCCACGTTGTCCCGTACGAGGAGGGCGAGGACCGCGCCGGTGAAGCCGGCCGTCGCCCAGGCCCCCACAGCGCGGCACGGCGGCCGAGGAGCGTCCAGCCGACGCCGAGGCCGAGGAGCAGGGCCGTGCTCACGAAGGCGAACGCGGCGCGGCCGGTGAAGCCGTCGGCGGTGCCCCCGGTGCCGAAGTGGGTGGCGAGGGGGTCGGGGAGCCGGTCGTACCGGAGGGCGAGCAGCAGCAGGTGTGCGGCGAGCGCGAGGACGAAGGGGAGCGCGGTGAGCGCGCGGAGACGGGGCGTGGCACGGTTCATGGAATCCTCCCTTGTTCGCACTCTACTAGAACAATGCGGGTTAGTGGAGGGGTGGGGACGGGGCGGTGGGGGGTCCGTGGGCGGGTCGGCGGTGGTCCGGTCGCTGAAGATCTTCGAGATGCGGGCCGCCCGTACCGGCTGTTGACTGGGGCAAACGCAGACGAATGGGGAGATCTTCATGCGCCGCCGGTCCGTCACCCTCGCCGCCTTCACCGCCTTCGCCGCCCTCACCGCCGGGCTCGTCACCGGCTGCGGCGACGACAGCAAGCCGGACCCGTTGCGCGGGCAGCAGTGGGGGCTCGACGCGCTGAAGCTGCCGGAGGCCTGGAAGACCTCCAAGGGCGAGGACACCGTCATCGCCGTCGTCGACACCGGCGTCGACCTCGACCATCCCGACCTCAAGGGCGGCTCGTCGCCGGTCACGACTTCGTCGACGGCGACGACCAGCCCAAGGACCTCAACGGCCACGGCACCCACGTCGCCGGCATCGCCGCCGCCCACACCGACAACGGCGTCGGCGTCGCGGGCGGCGCGCCCGGCGCCAAGATCATGCCGGTCCGGGTGCTCGGCGCCGACGGCAGCGGCAGCAACGCGAACATCACCCAGGGCATCGTCTGGGCCGCCGACCACGGCGCCCACGTCATCAACCTCTCCCTCGGCGAGTCCGGCCTGATGGCCCGTCTCCTCAAGGGCGGCACCCTCAACCAGGCCATCGCGCACGCCAACGCCAAGGGCGCGGTCGTCGTCGCCGCGGCGGGCAACGACTCCACCGTCCTCCAGCCGTACAAGGTCGACACCCCGGTCCTGGTGGTCAACGCGGCCGACGAGAAGGGGCAGCCCGCCTCCTTCACCAACTTCGGCGCGCAGAACGCCGTTTCGGCGCCGGGCGTCGACATCCTCTCGACCCTCCCGACGTACACGACGAAGGAGACCCTGAAGGACACCTCGGGGTACGGGAAGCTGTCCGGCACCTCGATGGCCTCGCCGTACGTCTCCGCCGTGGCCGCGCTCCTGCACCACCAGGGCCTGGACCCGGCCGCGATCATGCGGACGATCCGCGACACCGCCGCCAACCCGGGCCAGGTCCTCAAGCTGGGCCTCGGAAACGTCGACGCGGCGGCGGCCGTGAAGGCCGCCGCCGCGAAGAAGTAGCGGGGGAGGGGCTCAGCCGTCGGCCGGCACCGCCCGCGGCTTCTCAGCCCTCCGTCAGCACCGCCCGCAGCGTCTCGGCGAACTCCGCCGGGGCGCCCTGCTGGCCGAACTCGCCGCCCAGGAAGCCGCCGTGGTGGCTGGGGAAGACGGCGACGGGGTGCCGAGCGCCTCGGCGACGCCGGCCGCCGCCCGCGCGGCGAACGTGCCCTCGGACTCCTTGCCCGCGGCGAGGACGATCCGGGTCGGCGCGGCGCGCAGGGCGGGGAAGTCGGGGAGGTACGAGGTGCAGCCGCGCATGTTCTGGCCGAGCAGCGGGTCGCCGCGCGAGCCGTCGTCCTCGGCCGGGAGCCCGAAGGTCTCGGGCCCGGGGAAGGGGCCCTCGGACCAGTCCGCGGGAAGGGGGCCCTGGTGGCTCGTCAGGGCGATGAACCTCACCATGCCCGCGCCCCAGCCGTCCCGCAGATAGGTGGCGTGGACGTCCGCGCAGGCAGCGAGGGCCGCCTCGCGCTCGGGGAGGGTCTGGGCCGTCGGCGGCTCGTGCGCGACGAGGGTGTGCACCAGGTCGCCGCGCCGGGCCACCAGGGCGAGGGCGTTGACCGCGCCGCCGCTGCTGGCGAAGACGTCGACGGGTCCGGCGCCGAGCGCCTCGATCAGCCGGGCGAGGTCGTCGGCGTGCTCCTCGGGGAGGTTCTCCGCGGCGCCGTCGGTGCGCTCGCTGCGGGACACCCCGCGCGGGTCGTACGTGACGACGGTCCGGTCGGCGAAGTGGGAGGCGAGCGTGGTGAAGCCGCTGGCGTCCATGGGCGAACCGATCAGCAGCAGGGGACGCTCGTCGGTCCCGGTGCCGGGGCGCACGTCGTAGCGCAGGGTCGCGCCGACGGCGTCCAGGGTCCGGGTGTCGGTCTCGGCCATGGTGATCTCCTCGCTGGTGGAACGGTCGTGGGTAGACCGCCCGCACCCCCGGAACTCATCGCCGAGAGCGACCTTTTTCAAACTCCTCTGGCGACTACTCGCCGCATTCGTGGACGGCCGGGTCCACGACGACGCGGTCAAGGAGGCCGCGCAGGAGGTGCTGTTCGGCCTCGGTGAGGTCGCCGAAGAGTTCCCGCTCGGCCTCGCGCACGGCTTCGTCGATGCGCTCCAGGGCGGCGGTGCCGCCGGGGTGATCTCGACGATGTGGCGGCGCCGGTCGGCCGGGTCGCGGCGGCGCTCGGCGAGCCCGGACGCCTCCAACTCGTTGAGGATCGCGACGAGTTGGCTCGGGTCGATCTCCATCGCGACGGCGAGCTCGCGCTGGCTCGTGGCCCCGGGGCGAGCTGCATCAGCGTCATCGCGTTGCGCGGGTGCAGCCCGGCGACGCCCAGGGCGGCGCGGATGCGGGCGCCGGTGAGCTCGCCGCGGAAGGAGAGGAGGAAGCCGAGGCGATCGGTCGGGAGTGCTGCCATGCCGTCCACCGTAACAACAACGTAATTGTGGAGCCAGAGAAATCGTTGTTACTCTTCAACGATTGTCGTCCCCAGATCGTTGGAGCACTCCCATGTTCATCGCCTATGCCGTCGTCGCGGTCCTGCTCGCCCTCGGCTCGCTCGCCTCCGCCTTCATGACGTTCACCAAGAACCCGCAGGTCATCGGCACCATGACCAAGGTGGGCGTGCCGGAGGGCGCGCTGCCGTGGCTCGCGACCGCGAAGGCCGCCGGCGCGCTCGGCCTGCTCGCGGGGCTCTTCGTCCCGCTCCTCGGCGAGGCCGCCGCGGTGGGCCTGGTGCTCTACTTCCTCGGCGCCGTCATCTCCCACCTGCGCGTGAAGGACTTCGAGCTGGCGCCGGCGGCGGTGCTCACCCTGGTCTCGGCGGCCGCGCTGGTGCTGCGCATAGCCTCCGCCTGATCACTCGCCCAACAAGACGAGACGTACCGTCTTGTCAGACCTCCGCGCGTGCCGTACCGTCGTCCAGACGAGACGCCACGTCTCGCGCCCGTGTCCCCGACGGCAGGAGGTCGCCCTTGTTCCGTGCCCTACTCACCGACGTCACCAAGCGCTACGACGACCAGTACGTGCAGAACCGGACCGTGCTCGACCGGGTCTCCCTCACCGTCCGCCCCGGCGAACGCCTCGGCGTCGTCGGCGACAACGGCTCCGGGAAGTCCACCCTCCTCCGGCTCCTCGCCGGCCTGGAGACCCCCGACAACGGCAGCGTGACCGTCGACTCCCCCGGCGGCCTCGGCCACCTCGCCCAGACCCTCGACCTCCCCGCGGACGCGACCGTCGGCGACGCCGTCGACCACGCGCTCGCGGAGCTGCGGAGCTGGAGCGGGCGATCCGTACGGCCGAGCGAGCTCGCCGCCACCGGCGACCTCGCCGGATACGCCGCGCTGCTCACCGCCTACGAGGCCCGGGGCGGCGCCGGGGCCGACCGGCGCGTCGAGACCACCCTGCGGCGGCTCGGCGAGCCGGGCCCGCTCGACCGCGCCCGGCCGCTCCGGACGCTCTCCGGCGGGCAGCGCTCCGGCTCGCCCTCGCCGCCGTCCTCGCCGCCGAGCCCGAACTGCTGCTGCTCGACGAGCCGACCAACGACCTCGACGACGAGGCCGTCGCCTGGCTGGAGGAGCGGCTGCGCGCCCACCGGGGCACGGTCGTGGCCGTCTCCCACGACCGGGTCTTCCTCGACCGCGTCGCCACCGCCGTCCTGGAGGTCGACGAGGACCGCCACACCCTGCGGCGGTACGGCGACGGCTACGGCGGCTACCTCGCGGGACGCGCCGCCGAACGGGCCCGCAGACAGCGGGAGCACGAGGAGTGGAAGGCCGAGCTGGCCCGCCACCGGGCGCTCGCCGACACGCACATCGACCGGTTCACCGCGATCCCCGCAAGGCCCCGGCCGCGTTCAGCGGAGCGGGCGCCTTCCGGGCCCGGTCACGGGCGCACGGCGCGATGAGCCGCATCCGCTCCGCCCGCGAGAGACTCGCCCGGCTCACCGCCCACCCCGTCCCCGCGCCGCCGGAACCGCTCCGGTTCCACGCGGACCTCAGGGAACAGGCGCGCCCGTCGACCTCGCCGGGATACGCGTCGACGGCCGGCTCCGCCTCGACGCGCTCCACCTCGACCCGGGCGAGCGCCTGCTGCTCACCGGCCCGAACGGCGCGGGAAGACCACCCTCCTCCGGGTCCTGGCGGGCGAACTCGCCCCGGACGCGGGCACGGTGACCGTGCCCGCCCGGGTCGGGCTGCTCCGCCAGGACACGGCCCCACCCCTCGACCCCCGTACGGTGGGCGAGGCCTTCGGAGAGGGCCGCGAGGACGAACTGCTCGCCCTCGGGCTCTTCGCCGCCCGGGATCTGACGACCCCGGTCCGGCTGCTTTCGGCGGGCCAGCGCCGCAAGCTGGAACTGGCCCGGCTCGTGTCCTCCCCCGCCGACCTGCTGCTCCTCGACGAGCCGACCAACCACCTGGCCCCGGGCCTGGTGGAGGAGATCGAGGCCGCGCTCGCCTCCTACGCGGGCACGCTGGTGGTCGTCAGCCACGACCGGCGGCTGAGGGAGGGGTTCCGGGGCCGCGTCCTCGCACTGGAACCGGCCCCGGCCCTCACGACGCGCTGACGCGCCGAGGCGCTAGTCGTCGGACCCTTCCAGGTCGCCCTCCGTCTCCAGGAACACCTGGCGCAGGGCGGCCAGGGTCTCCGGGTCCGGCTTCTCCCACATGCCGCGCGACTCGGCTTCGAGGAGCCGCTCGGCGATGCCGTGCAGGGCCCACGGGTTGGCCTCCTTCAGGAAGGCCTGGTTCGTCTCGTCGAGGACGTACTCCTGCGTCAGCTTGTCGTACATCCAGTCGGCGACGACACCCGTCGTCGCGTCGTACCCGAAGAGGTAGTCGACGGTCGCCGCCAGCTCGAACGCGCCCTTGTAGCCGTGGCGGCGCATCGCCTCGATCCAGCGCGGGTTGACCACGCGCGCGCGGAAGACCCGGGAGGTCTCCTCGACGAGCGTGCGGGTGCGGACGGTCTCCGGGCGGGTCGAGTCGCCGATGTACGCCTCGGGGGCCGTGCCCGTCAGCGCGCGGACGGTCGCGACCATGCCGCCGTGGTACTGGAAGTAGTCGTCGGAGTCGGCGATGTCGTGCTCGCGGGTGTCCGTGTTCTTCGCGGCCACCGCGATCCGCTTGTACGCCGTCTCCATCTCGGCGCGCGCCGGGCGGCCTTCGAGCCCGCGCCCGTACGCGTACCCGCCCCACACCGTGTACACCTCGGCGAGGTCGGCGTCCGTGCGCCAGTCCCGCGAGTCGATCAGCTGGAGGATGCCCGCGCCGTACGTGCCGGGACGCGAACCGAAGATGCGGGTGGTGGCGCGCCGCTCGTCGCCGTGCTCGGCGAGGTCGGCCTGCGCGTGCGCCCGTACGTAGTTGTCCTCGGCGGACTCGTCCGCCAGGCCCGCCACCAGCCGTACGGCGTCGTCGAGGAGGCCGATGACGTGCGGGAACGCGTCCCGGAAGAAGCCCGAGATGCGCAGCGTCACATCGACGCGCGGACGGCCCAGCTCGGCGAGCGGGATCGGCTCCAGGCCGTTCACCCGGCGCGAGGCCTCGTCCCACAGCGGACGGACGCCGAGCAGGGCGAGCGCCTCGGCGACGTCGTCGCCGGCGGTGCGCATCGCGCTGGTGCCCCAGAGGGAGAGGCCGACGGAGGTGGGCCACTCGCCGTTGTCGGTGCGGTAGCGCTCCAGGAGCGAGTCGGCCAGCGCCTGGCCGGTCTCCCAGGCGAGCCGGGACGGCACGGCCTTCGGGTCGACCGAGTAGAAGTTCCGGCCGGTCGGCAGGACGTTGACCAGGCCGCGGAGCGGGGAGCCGGACGGGCCGGCCGGGACGAAGCCGCCGTTCAGCGCGTGCACGGCGTGGGCGAGTTCGTCGGTGGTGGCGGCGAGGCGCGGCACGACCTGCTCGCAGGCGAAGCGGAGGACGGCGTGGACCTCGGGGCCGTGGGCGGCGGCGACGGCCTCGACCGCGTCCACCGCCCAGCCGGCCGCCTCCATCGCCTCAACCAGCTCGCGGGCCTTCGCCTCCGCCTCGTCGGCGGTCGTGCGGGTCGCGGCCGACTCGTCCAGGCCGAGGGCCTCGCGGAGGCCAGGAGCGCCTGCGTGCCGCCCCAGATCTGGCGGGCGCGCAGGATGGACAGGACCAGGTTGACCCGGGCCTCTCCCTCCGGGGCGCCGCCGAGGACGTGCAGGCCGTCGCGGATCTGCGCGTCCTTGACCTCGCACAGCCAGCCGTCGACGTGCAGCAGGAAGTCGTCGAAGCCGTCGTCCTCCGGGCGCTCCTCCAGACCGAGGTCGTGGTCGAGCTTGGCGGCCTGGATCAGGGTCCAGATCTGGGCGCGGATCGCCGGGAGCTTCGCCGGGTCCATCGAGCTGATCTGCGCGTACTCGTCGAGCAGCTGCTCCAGGCGCGCGATGTCGCCGTACGAGTCGGCGCGGGCCATCGGCGGCACCAGGTGGTCGACCAGCGTCGCGTGGACGCGCCGCTTGGCCTGGGTACCCTCGCCCGGGTCGTTGACGAGGAACGGGTAGATCAGCGGGATGTCGCCGAGGGCCGCGTCGGGGCCGCAGGCGGCGGACAGGCCGGCGTTCTTGCCGGGCAGCCACTCCAGGTTGCCGTGCTTGCCCAGGTGGACCATGGCGTCGGCGCCGAAGCCGCCGTCCTCGGCGCGGGCGGCGATCCAGCGGTAGGCGGCCAGGTAGTGGTGGGACGGCGGGAGATCGGGGTCGTGGTAGATCGCGATCGGGTTCTCGCCGAAGCCGCGCGGCGGCTGGATGAGGACGAGGAGGTTCCCGCGCCGCAGGGCGGCGAGGACGATGTCGCCCTCCGGGTTGCGCGAGCGGTCGAGGAACATCTCGCCGGGCGCCGGGCCCCAGTGCTCCTCGACCTGCTCACGGAGCTCGGCGGGCAGCGTCGCGTACCAGCGCTTGTAGTCGGCGGCCGGGATGCGGACCGGGTTCTTCGCGAGCTGCTCCTCGGTCAGCCAGTCCTGGTCGTGGCCGCCGGCCTCGATGAGGGCGTAGATCAGCTCGTCGCCGTCGCCGGAGACCACGCCGGGCAGGTCCGCCTCGGGGCCGAAGTCGTAGCCCTCCGCGATGAGGCGGCGGAGCAGGGAGACGGCGGAGGCGGGGGTGTCGAGGCCGACGGCGTTGCCGATGCGGGAGTGCTTCGTCGGGTACGCGGAGAGGACGAGCGCGAGCTTCTTCTCGGCGTTCGGGATGTGGCGGAGCCGGGCGTGCCGGACGGCGATCCCGGCGACGCGGGCCGCGCGCTCGGCGTCGGCGACGTACGCGGGCAGGCCGTCCTCGTCGATCTCCTTGAAGGAGAAGGGGACGGTGATGAGGCGGCCGTCGAACTCGGGCACGGCGACCTGGCTGGCGGCGTCCAGCGGGGAGAGGCCCTCGTCGTTCTCCTCCCAGGCCTCCCGGGACCCGGTCAGGCACAGGGCCTGGAGGATCGGCACGTCGAGCGCGGCGAGCGCGCCCGCGTCCCAGGCCTCCTCGTCGCCGCCGGCCTGCGCCTCGGCGGGCTTGGTGCCACCGGCCGCGAGGACGGTCGTGACGATCGCGTCGGCCCCGCGCAGGACGGAGATCAGCTCCGCCTCGGGGCGCGCAGGGACGCCACGTACAGCGGGAGGGCGCGGGCCCCGGCGTCCTCGATCGCGCCGCACAGGGCGTCGACGAAGGCGGTGTTCCCGCTCATGTGGTGGGCGCGGTAGTAGAGCACGGCGACGGTCGGGCCGTCGGTGTCCTTCGCGACCCGCTCCAGCGGGCCCCAGGTGGGGGCGGCGGCCGGGGCCTCGAAGCCGTGGCCGGTGAGCAGGACGGTGTCGGAGAGGAAGCGGGCCAGCTGCTCCAGGTTCGCCGGGCCGCCGTGCGCCAGATAGGCGTGCGCCTCGGTGGCGACGCCGACGGGGACCGTGGAGGCCTCCATCAGCTGGGCGTCGGGAGCCTGTTCGCCGCTGAGCACCACGACCGGCTTCCCGGCGGCCCGGATCGCGTCCAGGCCCTCCTGCCAGGAACGGACGCCGCCGAGGAGCCGGACGACGACGAGGTCGGTGCCGTCGAGCAGGGCGGGGAGGTCGGCGAGCGGGAGCCGGGAGGGGTTGGCGAAGCGGTACTCCACCGGCCCTCCGGCCGCGCGGGCGCTGAGCAGGTCGGTGTCGGAGTGCGACAGCAGCAGGAGCATGGCGAGCTCAGGCCTTCCTCGGGGTTGTCCGCGCCCCGGGTGGTCGTGTGGACGGCGGGAGTTCCTGACTCACCCGCGGGTGCGGGCTCACAGTGGCGGGACCGCGCCGGATTCTCACCGGGCTTCCTCCCCGGGGTCCTGGGACCCCATGCCGTTCTGCATCCTAGATCGTGCCGTGGGCGGGCCCCAGGGAACGGCGGGGTCGGCCGGATCACACCCGGTGGTGAGCCGGTTCCCCGTGGGTATGCTCGCCGCCATGCCGCCCACCCCACCCCCGACGCCCGAACCGGGCGAAGCTCGCATACGGGACCGTGGCGACGCCTGTCCCGGGGCGCTGCGCCTGCATCCCGCCGACGACGGACGCCTGGCCCGACTGCGCCTGCCCGCAGGGCGGCTGACGGTGCGTCAGGCCGAGGTGCTGGCCCATGCCGCCGAGAGCCTGGGGACGGGCGGATCAGCATCACCTCGCGCGGCAACGCGGAGCTGCGCGGACTCGGCGAGGGCTGCGGGGCCGAGCTCGCCGCGCTGCTCTCCGACGCCGGTCTGCTGCCCTCCCCACGCACGAGCGCGTCCGCAACATCGTGGCCTCGCCCGCCGCGGGACTCGACGGACTCGGCTGCGCGGACGTGCAGTTGTGGGCGCGCGACCTGGACGCCGCGCTGTGCGCCGAGCCCCGGGCGGCGGCCCTCTCGGGACGGTTCCTGTTCGTCCTGGACGACGGGCGCGGGGACGTCGCCGGGCTCGGCGGCGATGTGAGCTTGGTCGCAGGACCGGACGGGACCGCCCTCCTGCGCCTCGGCCCGCGGGCGTTCCGGGTGGCCGACGCCGTCCGCGCCGCCCTCGCCGCCGCCCTCGCCTTCCTCGACGCCGCCGAGGCCGCCGGGAACAGGGCCTGGCGGCCCGCGAACTGCCCGAGGAGCACCTGCCCGACTGGGCCGGCGCCCTCGCGCGGGCCGGGATCGCGGCGGAGCCCGTACCCGTACCGCCGCTTCCCGCCTGCCCGCCGCCCGCGCCCGGCCCGCTCGGCGACGGCGCCCTGCACGTCCTCGCCCCGCTCGGCCGGCTGACCGCCGCCCAGCTGCGGGTCCTGGCCGACGGGGCCGAGGAGCTGCGGCTCACGCCCTGGCGCGGAGTGGTCGTCGTCGGAGCCGGCGACCGGGACCCGGCGGAGCACGGCCTGATCACCCGGCCCGAACTGCCCTCGGTCGGGGTCAGCGCCTGCACCGGACGCCCCGGCTGCGCCAAGTCCCTCGCCGACGTGCGGACCGACGCCGGCCTCGTCCGCCGAGGGGCCTGCCCGTCCACTTCTCCGGGTGCGAGCGCCGCTGCGGCCACCCGCACGGCACCTGGGTGGACGTCCTCGCCACCGGCGACGACACCTACCTGGTGGACGGCGTCCCCACCCCCCGCACCTCCCTGCCCGACGCAGTGACCACGGCCCGCAGCCTGCCGACCCACACGAGATGAGCGAGAGCACCAGGATGTTCGACTACGAGAAGGACGGCACGGAGATCTACCGCCGGTCCTTTGCCACCATCCGCGCCGAGGCGGACCTCGCGGGCCTGCCCGCCGACGTCGCCCAGGTGGCGGTCCGCATGATCCACGCCTGCGGGATGACCGACCTCGTGCAGGACATCGCGTACTCGCCGGGCGTCGTCGCGAGCGCCCGCGCCGCCCTCCAGGCCGGCGCGCCCATCCTCTGCGACGCGCAGATGGTCGCCAGCGGCGTCACCCGCAAGCGGCTGCCCGCCGACAACGAGGTGCTCTGCGCCCTCTCCGACCCGGCCGTCCCCGGCCTGGCCGCCGAGCTCGGCACCACCCGCTCCGCCGCCGCCCTCGAACTGTGGCGGGACCGCCTCGAAGGCTCCGTCGTCGCCATCGGCAACGCCCCGACCGCCCTCTTCCACCTCCTGGAGATGATCGCGAAGGGCGCCGGGAAGCCCGCCGCCGTCCTCGGCATCCCGGTCGGCTTCATCGGCGCCGCCGAGTCGAAGGACGCGCTGGCCGAGAACACCCTCGGCCTCGACTACCTGGTCGTACGGGGCCGGCGCGGCGGCAGCGCGATGACGGCCGCCGCGCTCAACGCCCTCGCCCACGAAGCGGAGATCCAGAAGTGAGCACCGTGCCCGGCAAGCTGTACGGCGTGGGCCTCGGCCCCGGCGACCCGAACCTGATGACCGTCGCCGCCGTGAAGGCCATCGCCTCGGCCGACGTCGTCGCCTACCACTCGGCCCGCCACGGCCGCTCGATAGCCCGCTCCATCGCCGCCGAGCACCTCCGCGAGGACCACATCGAGGAGCGGCTGGTGTACCCGCTCACGGTGGAGACCACGGACCACCCGGGCGGCTACCGGGGCGCCCTGGACGACTTCTACGAGGAGGCCGCGGCCCGCCTCGCCGCGCACCTGGACGCCGGGCGCACCGTCGCCGTCCTCGCCGAGGGCGACCCGCTGTTCTACGGCTCGTACCAGCACATGCACAAGCGGCTCGCCGACCGCTATGACACCACCGTCATCCCCGGCGTCACCTCGGTGAGCGCCGCCGCCGCCCGGCTCGGCGAGCCGCTGTGCGAGGCGGAGGAGGTCCTCACGATCATCCCCGGCACCCTGCCGGAGGACGAGCTGACGGCCCGCCTCGCGGGCACCGACTCGGCGGTCGTGATGAAGCTCGGCCGCACCTTCCCCACGGTGCGGCGGGCCCTGGAGCGCGCGGGCCGCCTGGACGACGCCCGCTACGTGGAGCGCGCGTTCATGGCGGGCGAGCGCACGGAGAAGCTCACGGACGTGGACCCGTCGACCGTCCCGTACTTCTCCGTCGCCGTCCTGCCCTCCCGCATCGACCAGCAGCCCCCCGTACGGGAGACGGGCGAGGTCACCGTCGTCGGCACCGGCCCCGCCGGGGCGCCCTGGCTCACCCCGAGTCGCGCGGCGCCCTCGTCAACGCCGACGTCCTCGTCGGCTACACCACCTACCTCGACCGGGTCCCCGTCCTGCGCCCCGGCCAGATCCGCCACGGCTCCGACAACAAGGTCGAGTCCGAGCGCGCCGAGTTCGCCCTCGACCTGGCCCGGCGCGGCCACAGGGTCGCGGTCGTCTCCGGCGGCGACCCGGGCGTCTTCGCCATGGCGACGGCGGTCCTCGAAGTGGCCTGCGAACCGGAGTACGCGGACGTGCCCGTACGGGTCCTCCCCGGGGTGACCGCCGCCAACGCGGCCGCCGCCGCGGCCGGCGCCCCCCTCGGCCACGACTACGCCACGATCTCCTCTCCGACCGCCTCAAGCCCTGGGACGTCATCGAGACCCGCCTCCGCGCCGCCGCCTCCGCCGACCTCGTCATCGCCCTCTACAACCCCGGCTCCAAGTCCCGCACCCACCAGGTCGCCGCCGCCCGCGACCTCCTCCTCGGACTCCGCTCCCCCGAGACCCCGGTCGTCGTCGCCCGCGACGTCGGCGGCCCCGAGCAGTCCGTCCGCGTCCTCACCCTCAAGACCCTGGACCCCTCCGAGGTCGACATGCGCACCCTCCTCCTCATCGGCTCCTCGCAGACGCGCGCGGTCGAACGGGGCGACGGGCGCACGATCGCGTGGACACCGCGGCGGTACGGCTGACATCCGAGGTGGGGGCGGGTACAACCCTGCCCCCACTCCACGAGTCACACAGGTGTTCCGCTGTCTCACCTGCCTCACATAGGTCATAGGTCCGGAAAGGGCCCTCTCCCCTTGATGACTCGTACCCGGCTGAGCGCGCTGGCCGCCACGGCCGCCCTCGCCGCCAGCGGCGGTCTGCTCACCGCCACCCCGGCCGCCGCGCCGTCAGCTGCGCGGCGCCCGTGTGGAAGGCGGAGTACTTCGCCAATCCCACGTTCACCGGCACGCCCAGACTGACCGCCTGCGACGGCGCGATCGCCGAGAACTACGGCTACGGAGACCCGGCCGGCGTCACCCTGCCCAGGGACAACTTCTCCGTCCGCTGGTCGGTGACGCGGGACTTCGGGTCCGGCGGCCCGTTCTCCTTCGCCGCCGAGGCCCAGGACGGCATCCGGGTCAGCCTCGACGGCGTCCGCCGGATCGACCTGTGGAGGAACGTCTCCACCACCCAGAAGAAGACGGTCGACCTCACGGTCCCGTCCGGCCGCCACACCATCACCGTGTACTACGCCGCCTGGACCGGCGCGGCGAACGTCAAGTTCGGCTACGCGCCCCGCACGTCGGCGGCCGTGGACAAGGTCCGGCCGCTCGCGCCGACCGGTGCCACCGTCGCGTACGACAAGGCACTCGACCGGGTCACCCTGCGCTGGGCGGCCAACAAGGAGATGGACCTCGCCGGCTACCGGGTCTACCGGCGGCCGAGCACCTCCACCGCCTGGGCGAGGAGCAGCGCGGCGACCCCGTTCACCGGCACCTCCTTCGTGAACCACCCGCCGGCCACGGGCCAGCGCTTCCTCTACGAGGTCCGCGCCGTCGACAGGGCGGGGAACGAGTCCCCGGGCGGCAGCGACCTCGCCGTCGCCTCCGTCGACAAGACCCCGCCCCTCGCCCCCTCCGTCATGCTGGACGCCTGCCCGGACAACCTGCCCTACGCGGCGCCCGAACTCGTCACCACGGCGGCGAACTCGGCCGACATCGCGTGGTACGAGGCCCAGCGCCAGAACCCGGTGACCGGCGCCTGGACCACGGTCCACTCCGGCGCCAAGGGGGCGTTCTGCGACACCGGACAGCCCGCGGACGGCAGCAAGGTCACCTACCGGGGCCGGGGCCGCGACGCCGCCGGGAACTGGTCCGCGTACTCGCCCGCCACCGCCCTCACCACCTCGGACCTGACGCCCCCGGCGCCCGTCACCGGTGCCCGCGTCGACTACCGCGCGGGCGTCCCCACCTGACGTGGTCCCCGCGCCCGGCGCCGCCTCGTACCAGGTCCTCCAGTACGACCCCGCCACCGGCGGCCAGCTGAACGCCCTGCCCACGGGCGACACCACGACGGCGACCGACGTCGTGCCGCGCCAGAAGGCCGCCGTCGCCGACACCTACCGCTACGCGGTGCGGGCCGTCGACGCCAAGGGCAACGCCGCGTCCCCGTGGACATCACGCTGTCGATGGCCGACCGGACCGAGTCCATCCCGCCGTTCCGGACGACGGCGAACAGGACCGACGGAGGCGTGTACGTCTCGTGGCTCGGCGCCGATCCGTGGGCCGGGGACGAGCAGCCCCTTCCCACGTACCGGATCGTCCGCACCGACACCGCGACCGGCGAGACCAGCACCGTCGCCGGATGCAAGCCGTTCACCTCGGACGACCAGCCGCTGACGGGCCCCGAGGTGAGCTGGGGATGGGCCGACGGCACCGTTCCCCCGTACGCCGGCCCCAAGATGGTCGACGGCCGCTGCCGGGACGTCCAGGGCAAGTCGAAGACGACGTACGAGTACCGGGTCGTGACGGTCGACCGGTACGGGCACGCCTCGCAGCCCGGACCCGCCGCCACGGCGACCACCCCGGACACCGAGCGCCCGGCCCCGGTCCTGGACCTCACCGCCGAGCGGATCCCCCTCGGTGTCCGCCTCACCTGGAAGCCGCCCGCCGACGACGACGTCCAGGGCTACGCGGTGTGGCAGGGCACCACCGACCCCGCCACCGGTGAGACCTCCTGGACGCGGAACTGCTGGACGGGCAGCTCCCTGGCCAAGACCGAGATCCTCTGCCCGACGGTCCCCGACGGCCGCGAGCACCGCTACCGGGTCGCCGCCCTGGACGCCTACGACCCGGACCCCCGCCCCGAAGGCCTCCACCCGGCGGAGATCGCCGTCACCCTGCCGGACACCCGGCCGCCGGGCTGGACCAGCACCCACATCGGCGAGTCCGACTACCCCGCCGTCTACGTGGAGTGCGGCAAGTACTCCGTCCCGTGCGGAACCGCCACCCAGTACCGCGTGGAGCGCTGGGACCCCAGCGCAGGTGCCTACACCACCCTCACCACGGGCGCCGTGGGCAACAGCACGACGGACCGGTACACCGACTCGTCGGTGCACCAGGACCTGTGGGGCCTCTACTACTACCGGGTGGTCTTCACCGACCCCTCGGGCGTCGAGGTGTCCGTCTGGGAACAGGCGTACGGAATCTGGGCCTACTGGCTCTGACCGGCCGCTACCGCAACACCCACGCGGCGGCCTCCTCGGGGTCGCCGCCGTCGGGACGCCCTCCGGGACCGGCGGGCGGCGGACCACGACCACCGGGAGGCCCGCCTCGCGGGCCGCCGTCAGTTTCGGGGCGGTCGCCGCGCCGCCGCTGTCCTTCGTCACCACGACGTCGATCCGGTGCCGGGCCAGGAGTGCGCGTTCGCCGTCGAGGGTGAAGGGGCCCCGGTCCAGGAGGAGTTCGGTACGGGCGGGCGCCGCGGTGTCCGGGGCGTCCACCGAGCGGACCAGGAACCACTGGGGGCAGGCGGCGAAGGCGGCGAGGCCCATGCGGCCGGTCGTCAGGAAGACGCGGTCGCCGAGGGTGGACAGGACCCCGGCCGCCTCCTCCAGGGAGGCCACCGACCGCCAGTCGTCGCCGTCGACCGGGACCCAACCCGGGCGGCGCAGGGCCAGCAGGGGAACATGGGCGGTGGCGGCCGCACGGGCCGCGTTGAAGCTGATCCGCTCGGCGAAGGGATGGGTGGCGTCGATGACCGCGTCCACGGCGTGCCCCGCCATCCAGTCCACGAGGCCGTCGACGCCCCCGAACCCGCCGATCCGGACCTCCCCGGCGGGCAGCCGGGGCTCGCCACCCGGCCCGCGAGGGAGCTGGTGACCCGGACCCGGTCGTGGAGCAGCCCGGCGAGGGCGCGGGCCTCGGTGGTCCCGCCGAGAATGAGTACGTGCACAGGAGCCCCTTCGTGAGTACAGGCGGCGGGCGCGAGGCCCAACTCAAGCACACCGGCCTCCGTCCGGGCTGGACGACCGGTGCCTGCGCGACGGCGGCCACGACCGCCGCGTACACCGCGCTGCTGACCGGCGACTTCCCCGACCCGGTGACGATCACGCTGCCGAAGGGCCAGACGCCGGCCTTCGCGCTGACCGCCGAGTCCCTGACGGCCGGTGCCGCCATGGCCGCCGTCGTCAAGGACGCCGGCGACGACCCGGACGTCACCCACGGGGCCGTGATCCGCTCGACGGTACGGCTCCTGCCGCCCGGCTCCGGCGTCGTCTTCCGGGCCGGCGAGGGCGTCGGGACCGTCACCCTGCCCGGTCTGCCCCTGGAGGTGGGCGAGCCCGCGATCAACCCCGTGCCCCGGCAGCTCATGCGCGCGCACGTCGCCGAGGTCGCCGCCCGGCACGGAGGCGGCGGCGACGTCGAGATCACCGTCTCCGTCGACAACGGCGCCGAGATCGCCCGCTCCACCTGGAACCCCGCATCGGCATCCTCGGCGGCCTGTCCATCCTCGGCACGACCGGCGTCGTCGTCCCCTACTCCTGCTCCGCCTGGATCGACTCCATCCGCCGGGGCGTCGACGTGGCCCGCGCGGGCGGCCTCACCCACGTCGCGGGCTGCACGGGCTCGACGTCGGAACGCACGGTGACGACGCTCTACGACCTCCCGGAGATCGCGCTCCTCGACATGGGGGACTTCGCGGGCGCCGTCCTCAAGTACGTCCGCCGCCACCCCGTCGACCGGCTCACGATCTGCGGCGGCTTCGCCAAGCTCTCCAAGCTCGCCGCCGGGCACCTCGACCTCCACTCGGCCCGCTCCCAGGTCGACAAGGCCTTCCTCGCCGACCTGGCCCGCACGGGCGGCGCGTCGGACGCCCTCGCCACGGAGATCGCCGGTGCCAACACCGGCCTCGCCGCCCTCCGCCTCTGCGAGGCCGCCGCCGTCCCCTCGGCGACCTGGTCGCCGCCCGCGCCCGCGACGAGGCCCTCGCCGTGCTGCGCGGAGCACCGGTCGCGGTGGACGTGATCTGCATCGACCGGGCGGGGACGGTCGTGGGGCGCTCGTCGGTGGCGGGGCCGAAGGGGCCGTGATCCGGGGGGGCAGGCGCGGTGGCCGCCCGCCAGGGCCCGTGATCCGGGGACAGCGCGGTGGCCTCCCGGCCAGGACCCGTGATCCGGGGACAGACAGCGCGGGCCCGCCCGCCAGGACCCGTGATCCGGAGACAGCGCGGTGGCCTCCCGGCCAGGACCCGTGATCCGGAGACAGCACGGTGGCCCGCCCGCCAGGGCCCGTAATCCGGAGACAGCGCGGTGGCCCGCCCGCGCCAGGACCCGTAATCCGGAGACAGCGCGGTGGCCCGCCCGCCAGGGCCCGTAATCCACGCGACAGGGGCCGTGGCGAGCGCCGAGACTCCCGCCATGACCGACTTCTCGCACAAGCCCACCCTCACCGGCGACCTGGTGACCCTCCGGCCCGTCACCGGGGCGGACGTGCCCGCGCTGTTGCCGCTGTTCGAGGACGCGGAGGTGACGCGGCTGACCGGCAGCCACCGGCGGTTCGACGAGGCGGAGCTCGTGCGGTGGTACGGCTCGCGGGGCGCGCGGGACGACCGGCTGGACCTCGCCGTGGTCGAGCGGGCGACCGGGCGGGTCGTCGGCGAGGCCGTCCTCCTGGACTGGGACCCCGCGAACGAGAGCTGCGCCTTCCGGATCGCCTTCGTCCCCGACGCCGTCGGCCGGGGCCTCGGCACGGAGGCCACCCGCCTGATCGTCGGCCACGGCTTCGAGGCGCTCGGCCTCCACCGCATCTGGCTGGAGGTCTACGCCTTCAACCCCCGCGCCCGCCGCGCCTACGAGAAGGCCGGCTTCCGCGCGGAGGGCGTCCTGCGGGGCGCGCTGCTGTGGGAGGGGGAGCGGGTGGACGCGACGGTGATGTCGGTGCTCGCGCCGGAGTGGGCGGCCGCGAACCGTCAGGCCGTCGGGTAGCCGATCTCCGCGATGTCCTCGGCGAGGTCGGCGAGCGTCACGGCCGGGTTGAGGGCGGAGATCAGCTCGGGGGTGAGGGGGCGCAGGGCCAGGACGTGGCGTACGGCCTCCGGGGCGACGGGGGTCTCGTAGTAGTCCGACGCCCATGCGGCGTAGGCCTCCGGTGTCCGGTCGACGAGCAGGTGGAGGAGACGGCCGGAGCCGTCGGGGTCCTCGCGGTCGTCGCCCGCGTCGGGGTACTCGACCGTGCCCGTGTGCCAGGCCGTGTCGGCAGGCTCGCGCCACAGGCAGGCCGTGGTCACGTGCACCCCGTCCTCGTCCGTGAAGGCGGGTTCCGTCAGGTACTCGCCGAAGGCCTCCGGCACCCCGTCGAGCACTCCCGGCCAGGTCTGCCCGTCCGCGAGGGGTCCGAACGGGCTCAGCATCGACTCGTGGGCGAAGACGCGCGCGAACGCTCCCGCCGGGGAGAGGACGATCGTGTACTCGTCGCCCTGGCCGTCCTTCATGGACGCCAGCTGCTCGGTCTCCGACCAGTGCGCGTCGAAGGAGTAGGAGCGGTCCTCCCACTCGGGGCTGAGGACGGCGTCCAGCATCGCGAGCCCCCGGGAGTGGTCGCGCAGTTCCTCGATGCCCGGCAGCGTCCGGGCCACGTCGTAAACGGTCACCGCACCATTGAAGACCCTGGCACCGACATGCGGCCCCCCGGCCCCGAACCTAGGCTGGCCACGGCAGCATCCCCGACCGAGAGGGAGTCCGTCCCATGGCGAAGCGCGGCAACAAGAAGCGGGCCCGCAAGAAGAAGAAGGCGAACCACGGCAAGCGGCCCAACGCCTGAGGCGCCGGACCGCCGGGGCCGGGACCGTCAGCAGGCGTGGCGGTCCCGGGCCGGGTCGTACAGGTGGCTGTCGCGGAACTCCGAGGCGGCGAGGGTGCGGCCCACGATGATGACGGCCGTCTTGGTGATGCCGGCTTCCCTCACCTGGGCGGCGATGTCCTCCAGCGTGCCCCGCAGGACCACCTCGTCGGGGCGGCTGGCCATGGCGACGACGGCGGCCGGGCAGTCCGCGCCGTAGTGCGGGACCAGCTCGGAGACGATGCGGTCGACGTACCGCGCGCCGAGGTGGAGGACGAGCAGGGCGCCGCTGCGGCCGAGGGTGGCGAGGTCCTCGCCCTCCGGCATGGGGGTGGCCTGCTGGGCGATGCGGGTGAGGATGACCGTCTGGCCGACGGTGGGGACGGTGAGCTCCCGCTTCAGGGCCGCCGCAGCCGCCGCGAAGGCGGGGACGCCGGGCACGACCTCGTACGGGATGCCCGCCGCGTCGAGCCGCCGCATCTGCTCGGCGACCGCGCTGAACACCGACGGGTCGCCGGAGTGCAGCCGGGCCACGTCCTGTCCGGCCCCGTGGGCGGCGGTGATCTCCGCGAGGATCTGGTCGAGGTCGAGCTTCGCCGTGTCGACGAGCTTCGCGTCCGGCGGGCACTCGGCGAGGAGCTCGGTGGGGACGAGCGAGCCGGCGTAGAGGCAGACCCCGCACTTCGCGAGGGTCCGCGCGCCGCGCACGGTGATGAGGTCGGCCGCGCCGGGGCCCGCGCCGATGAAGTAGACGGTCATGAGTCGGTAGAACCCTTCGTTACGGACCACTGGGTGACGGGCATGGCCTGGCGCCAGCCGGTGAAGCCGCCGACGGGCACGGCGGTGGCGACGGCGAGCCGGATCAGTTCGCCGCCGTGGCGGCCGTACCACCGGGCGAGCAGCGCCTCGGACTCCAGCGTCACCGTGTTGGCGACGAGCCTCCCGCCGGGCGGCAGGGCCTCCCAGCAGGTGTCGAGGAGGCCGGGGCGGTGAGGCCGCCGCCGATGAAGATCGCGTCGGGGGCCGGGAGTCCGGCCAGCGAGGCGGGCGCGGGGCCCGTGACGACCTCCAGGGCGGGCACTCCCAGCGCGTCGGCGTTGCGCGTGATGCGGGCGGCCCGTTCCGGGGACTTCTCGACGGCGATCGCCCGGCAGGAGCGGTGGGTCCGCATCCATTCGACGCCGATGGAGCCGGAGCCGCCGCCGACGTCCCAGAGGAGTTCGCCGGGGGCGGGGGCGAGGGCGGCGAGGGTGGCGGCGCGCACGTACCGCTTGGTGAGCTGGCCGTCGTGCTCGTACGCCTCGTCCGGGAGTCCCGGCGCGGCGCCGAGCCGGAGGGCGTCGGGGTCGCGCACGCAGTCGAGGGCGAGGACGTTGAGGGCGTCGGTGCGCTCGTGGGGCCAGTCGGCGGCGGTTCCGTCGAGGATCCGCTCGGCGGGGCCGCCGAGCTGTTCGAGGACCCGGATCCGGTGCCGCCCCAGCCGCCCGTACGGAGCAGGTCCGCGACCCGCGCGGCCGTCCCGGGACCCTCGCTGAGGACGAGGAGGCGGCGGCCGTCGTGGAGGGCGGCGGAGAGCGCCGCGAGGGGCCGGGCGACGAGCGAGACCGTCTCGGTGGCCTCCAGGGGCCAGCCGAGGCGGGCGCAGGCGTACGAGACGGAGGACGGGTGCGGGTGGACGCGCAGGCGGTCGGCGCCGACGCCCCGCTCTCCGCGAGGGTGCGGGCGATGCCGTGGAAGCTGGGGTCGCCGCTGGCGAGGACGGCGACCGCGCGGCCCTCGTGGGCGGCGAGGAGGCCGGGGACGGCGGGGCGGAGCGGGAGGGCCAGGCGATCCGCTCGCCGGGGCAGTCCCCGGCGGGGAGCAGGTCCAGCTGGCGGGGCCGCCGATGAGGACCTCGGCGGCGCGCAGGACGCGGCGGGAGCTCTCGGGGAGCCCGTCCCAGCCGTCCGCGCCGATTCCGACGACCGACACCACCGATATCGCAGCGTTCACGTCGGGGACTCTACGTGAGGCCTGGTCGGGGCCTACTTCTGGGCGTTCTGGCCGACGTAGAAGAGGAGCCAGACGAAGCCGGCGAAGGCGTGCGTGGCGAAGACGTACACGAAGACGCGGAGCATCACGCCCCGCTCCTTCCAGCGTTCGCTGTCGTGCGCCTTCTCGTCGGTCATGCCCTCCAGAGTACGGGTCGGAATAGAGAGGGGGGTCGCGTCGTTGGATCGGATAGTTTAAGCTTCAACCACCAATCAGGAACGCGAGAGGTGAGCACGATGCAGTTCGGGATCTTCACCGTCGGCGACGTGACGACCGACCCCACGACCGGCCGCACCCCCTCCGAGCACGAGCGCATCAAGAACACCGTCGCGATCGCGCTCAAGGCCGAGGAGGTCGGACTCGACGTCTTCGCGACCGGCGAGCACCACAACCCGCCGTTCGTCCCGTCGTCCCCGACGACCCTCCTCGGGCACATAGCCGCCCGCACGGAGAACCTGATCCTCTCCACCTCGACCACCCTGATCACCACCAACGACCCGGTGAAGATCGCCGAGGACTACGCCACCCTCCAGCACCTCGCCGACGGCCGCGTCGACCTGATGATGGGCCGCGGCAACACCGGCCCGGTCTACCCGTGGTTCGGCCAGGACATCCGCCAGGGCATCCCGCTCGCCATCGAGAACTACGCGCTGCTCCACAAGCTGTGGCGGGAGGACGTGGTCGACTGGGAGGGCAAGTTCCGCAGCGCCCTCCAGGGCTTCACGTCCACCCCGCGCCCGCTCGACGGCGTCCCGCCGTTCGTCTGGCACGGCTCCATCCGCTCCCCCGAGATCGCCGAACAGGCCGCCTACTACGGCGACGGCTTCTTCGCGAACCACATCTTCTGGCCCAAGCAGCACACCGAGAAGATGGTCCGGCTCTACCGCCAGCGGTACGCGCACTACGGCCACGGCACGGAGGAGCAGGCCATCGTCGGCCTCGGCGGCCAGGTCTTCGTCCGGAAGAACTCGCAGGACGCGGTACGGGAGTTCCGCCCGTACTTCGACAACGCGCCGGTCTACGGCCACGGCCCCTCCCTGGAGGAGTTCAGCCGCGAGACCCCGCTGACCGTCGGCTCCCCGCAGGAGATCATCGAGCGCACCCTGTCCTTCCGCGACTACGTGGGCGACTACCAGCGCCAGCTGTTCCTCGTCGACCACGCGGGCCTTCCGCTGAAGACGGTCCTGGAGCAGCTCGACATCCTCGGCGAGGAGGTCGTCCCGGTCCTGCGCAAGGAGTTCGCCAACCTGCGGCCCGCCGGCGTCCCGGAGACCGCCCCCCTCCACCCCGCCGTCCTCGCGTCGAACGCCTCGAAGGAGATCTGACGCCATGCAGACCCTGAAGCTGGTCGCCGTCTCGGCCGGCCTGAGCTCCCCCTCCTCCACCCGGCTGCTCGCCGACCGCCTCCTCCAGGCGGCCCGCTACCGGCTGGCCGAGCAGGAGTACGCCGTCGACGTCCAGGTCGTCGAACTGCGCGACCTCGCCGTCGACATCGCGAAGAACTTCGTCACGGGCTTCCCCTCGGCGGCCCTGGAGGAAGCGATCGAGAAGGTGACCTCGGCGGACGGCGTCATCGCCGTCACCCCGTCTTCACCGCCTCCTACAGCGGCCTCTTCAAGTCCTTCTTCGACCTGATCGACCCCACCGCCCTGGCGGGCACCCCGGTCCTCATCGGCGCCACCGGCGGCACCGCCCGCCACTCCCTCGTCCTCGACCACTCCCTCCGCCCCCTCTTCGCCTACCTCCGCGCCTCCGTCTCCCCCACCGCCGTCTACGCGGCCTCCGAGGACTGGGGCTCGGGCGGCGACGAGTACACGGAAGGCCTCCCGGCCCGGATCACCCGCGCGGGCAACGAGTTCGCGGACACCGTCGCGGCCCGCCCCGCCCGGCGCCCCGACGAGGACGAGATCGTCCCCTTCGAGAAGCAGCTCGCCGACCTGCGGCTCGACTGACCGGCCGACCGGGACGGGGAGCGCCGCTCGGGCTCCCGGCGCATGATGCCCCCATGGACATCAAGCTGGAGCTGATCGGCGTCCCCGTCACCGACATCGACCGCGCCAAGGCCTTCTACGAACGGGTCGGCTTCCACGCCGACCACGACGTCACCGTCAGCGAGGACATCCGCTTCGTCCAGATGACCCCGCCCGGCTCGGCCTGCTCCATCGCCTTCGGCAAGGGCATCACCGAGATGGCCCCGGGGTCACTGGACAACATGCAGGTCGTCGTCACCGACATCGAGGAGGCCCACGCGGACCTCACCGCGCGGGGCATCCCGGTCACGGCCATCGACGACCAGCCGTGGGGGTCCTTCGTCTACTTCGCGGACCCCGACGGCAACCGCTGGTCCGTCCAGCAGACGACCCCGCGCACGGCTGCCTGACCGCGCCTCACGCCGGCGACAGCAGGCGCACTCCTGGCCCTCGGTGCCGGGCGGTGGCGTCTCGGCGCGCGGGGGCCCGGGAAGCGAGGCGCAGAGCGCCACGATCACGACCACGCCGAAATTCAGGAACCCGAGCGCCGCTCCGAGCAGGACCCGATCGGCGTAGGCCGTCACGGCGCCGCCTCCGGCGGTTCGCCCGACGGCGGGGCGGCGAGCGCGAACCACACGGCCTTGGAGTCCTCGCCGCCCGCGACCGACCACTCGTCGGCGAGAGCGTCCACGAGCCCGAGTCCGCGTCCCCCGCCGGTCAGCGCGTACGGATCCGCCCAGGCGGGGCGTGGTCGGGGTGCGCCGCCCGGGGCGGAGTCGTGGACACGCACGGTCACGCGCCCGGCCCCGAGGAGCACCTCGACCGTGATCACCGGCGAGGCCGTGTGCCGGTGCGCGTTCGTGACGAGCTCCGAGGTGCAGAGCTCGGCCCGCTCCACGAGGCCGCCCCAGCCGCTCTGGAGCAGCAGGTCGACGACCCAGCGCCGGGCGAGGCGGGCCATGGCCGGCAGGTTCGGACCGGTGAACCGGTAGGAGGCGGCCTGGGCGGGGGCCGGGGTGGAAGGCCGTAAGGCTGCGGATGTCATTCGTCTTCTCCCCACACGAAGTTGGAGTAGGTCAGGAGTGCGGGTCCGTGGCTCTGGCCATCTCCCGAGAGACCGTCAAACGGCATGCGGGTGGCTGCACTTCGAACCAGCGCGACCGTTGGCCGCCCACCCGAAGCTAGGGCACAACGTTGGGACGGCGCAACAGTGTGACGGGGGTACCAACCTCAAGAGTGGACCGGTGGGCGGCAAGAGCGGCAGACTCTAGGCACACAGGAGGGAGGGCCATGCCACCGAGGGCGTATCCGACCGCACGGCAGAGGCGATTGGGGGCAGAGCTTCGCAAGATGAGGGAGCGCGCCAACCTTTCCGGCGCAGACATCGCCCGCTTCCTCGGCGGCGAACGCGCAGCGGCGAGTCACATCGAGTCCGGCCGGTACGGCGTCAGCGCGGATCGCGTGCGCCGACTCGCCGCCCACTGTTCCGCCACCGACAAGCACCTGATCAACGCACTCGCGGCGATGGCCGACGAGCGCGGCAAGGGATGGTGGGAGGAATACAGGGGACGCCTCTCGCCGGGCTTCCTCGACCTGGCCGAGCTTGAGCATCACGCCCTCTACCTGCGGGCGATCGACATGCTCCACATTCCGGGCCTTCTCCAGACCCAGGCATACGCGAAAGAGCTGATTCTCAGCAGCGTTTCAGAGCCGTCGGAGGAAGTCGAGATAAGGGTCGAGCACAGGATGCGACGACGCGAGATCCTCGACCGGCCGCAGCCGCCGAAGTTCCAGGCGTTGATCCATGAGGCCGCCCTACGGATGCGGTACTGCCGGCCTGAGACCATGCGCGGGCAGCTCGAATTCCTGGTCGAAGCTTCACAGTGGCCCGGCGTATCGATCCAGGTCGTTCCGTTCAGCGCACAGATCACCGGGTCCGTGCATTCCATGCTCTACGCAGGCGCGACTATCCCCCCGTTGGACACGGTGCAGCTCGACAGCGCATTCGACGGGGGCTTCCTGGACGCCGAGCCTCACCTGATCAAGTACCGCGCCCTACTCGATTCCGTCGAGGAAATCTCGCTCGACACCGACGAATCACGCAAGTTTATTCACCGAGTCGCACAGGAAATGTGAGAGAGATGACCGACCCTACCTCTTGGCAGAAGTCCTCATTCTCGGGAGCGGACAACAACCAGAACTGCATTCACGCCCGGCTGACCGAGAGCGGCGAGATCGAGCTCATCGAGAGCGAGGCGCCAGGGGCGAGCGTCGTCACCAGCCGCGCGAACTTCGAAGCGTTCCTCAAGGGCGTCAAGGCGGGCGAGTTCGACCACCTGGTCGAGGACCCCTCTCGGAGCTGAGCCCCGCCCTGCCCCGGGACCGAAACCCAAGCGCCTCCGGCCAACCGGCCGGGGGCGCTTGGCATATGCCGGTCCAACCTTGGGACGTCACACCGTTGCGACTCACGTCCCAATGCCGGTACGGTCCCAGTGTTGCGACGCGCACACCATGCGTGACAACACCTCCCGTCCCGCGTGCTCCTGGGAGGCTCCGCAGGTTGCCCTCAATCGGCCCCACCCCTCGCCCCACCGGCGAGGTACGGCCCCGTTCACCGGGTCTGGAAGGCGAGGAAACGCGCATGGCAGCTGCACGAAGCAACAACGGGGCAAGGTTGCCCGCCCCTCCCCGAGGCGAGCCGGCCGAGGCGTCCATCGGCGAGGGGGTCGTGCTCTACGCCCTGCGCTACCCGTCGACGAACTCACGTGAGGCCGCGCCGACTCGGGCCCCCCACGTCTTCCCCACCGCGCGCGAGGCCGTCCGCGCCCTGCGCGTGCAGGTGCGCACGGCCCACGTGTTCGGGATGACGCCGGCCGAGGTCGAGCGGGCGGTCGAGTGGGCCGAGGAGGGTTGGTTCATGGCCCAGGCCCTGCTGAACGCGGGCGAAGCGTGCGGGTTCGACGTGGTGGGGGGAAACGGGGTCGTCGCCGAATGGTCGGCGCGGCCCGTGCGCTACCTCGAACTCTGCCCGGCTGACCGGCACATCGACGACCACCACGGCGCGAGGCGAACGGAATCGGCCTCATGACCACGCTGGTCACCGTCGATCATCCCGCGTGGAACCCGACCCCCACGGGCGGGCAGGCACGCGTCGTCGAGCACCGGGGGAACGTGTGGCTCGCACTGTGGGACCGGCGGAACGAGCACCTGGCCCTGCGGCCCGTGACGGGCGACACCGCCGCCGAGCCGCCGCCCGTCGCGTACACGTCGCCGATCGAGCTGCCCGTCGCACCGGAGGAGGCCGTCCCGCTGCTCGACGAGCTGGTGCGGTTGGGCACCGTCGCCCGGCTCACGAACCCCTCGCTGTGGGACGCGATCGTCGCGGCGGTCCTCCGGCGCGCCGGGGAGGCCGGTCAGGCCCGGCAGCGGGACCACGCGTTCCGTGCCGCGTACGGCCGCGGCTTCGCCACACCGGCCGGTGAGCTCGCCCTCGTGCCCACTCCCGAGGTCGTCCTCGCACTCTCCGACGACGGATTCGCGGCCGCCGGGGCGGCATACGGCGGCGAGGCCCTGCGTCTCGCCGCCGGGGCGTACCTGGAGCGAGGCGAACGGTGGTCAGGACTCGCTCCCGAGGAACTGGCCGGGGAACTCGGGGAGATCCCCCGCCTCGGTCCATCGGCGGCTGCCGCGGCAGCCGCCGACTTCACCGGGGACTTCTCGGTCTCCCCGTACGGGGACCTCGCCCTCCGGAACTCCGGCCGCGAGGTCGAGGCCCTGTGGCGCCGTTGGACGCCGACGCGTGCGCAACGGCACGCGCTGGCCCTGTTCACGCTCGCGTACGACAGCCGGTTCCGACGAGGACACCACCCCGTTTCGCCGCGTCCTCAGTACGGGGCGGGGCGGCCCTGGGCGTCCTCGTGGGTGTAGAAGAGGTAGGCGGCGCCGCCGGCGACCGCGGCCACGATGAGCCCCAGCAGCACGGACGAGTAGACGCTCGCGCCGGTGACGCTGTAGAGGAAGCCGACGGCGATGCCGGAGAGGGCGCCCCAGGCGGCACCGCGGGCTTCGCGGGGGAGGGCGCGGCCGTAGCGGCGGAGGGAGTAGAGGGCGACGGCGAGGACGACGGCGGAGACGAGGCCGAGCCAGAACTGGCCCCAGCTGAGCGCGCCGCCGGCGCGGGCGTTGACCTCCGCGTAGAAGCCGTACAGGACACCGGCCGTGACTGGGAATCCCCAGCCGTTCATGCTGATCCGGCGCCCGGTCGGCGCCGCTGCGTGTGCGGCCATGGCAGGAGCTCCTCGTCTCTCGCCCCCCTGGTTCCCGCACCCTCCAGGGCACACCCGCGCCGGGCGCCCGCAACTGGATCAAGGGCCCTCCGCCGCCACCGCCGCCAGCCGGGTCAGGGCCGCGTCGAGGACGGCGTGCGGCGGGGACGCGAGACCCAGACGGACCGCGTCGGGGGCGGTGCCGGGCCCCACCGCGAAGGCGCTGCCGGGGTGACGGCCACGCCCGCGCGGGCGGCGGCGGCCGCCGTGAAGGTCTCCGCGCGCCAGGGCGCGGGCAGCTCCCACCAGCAGTAGTACGCGTGGGGAGGTCCGGAGGACGTGGCCGGCGAGACGGCTCCGGAGCAGGGCGTGCCGGGCCGCCGTGTCCGCGCGCTTGAGCGCGACCGCCTCCGCGACCGTCCCGTCCCCGGCCCAGCGCGTGGCGGCGGCGAGCGCGAGCCCGCCGGCGGTCCAGGCGCCGGACCGCAGGGCGTCGGCGACGGCGGCGCGGAGACGGACCGGCGCGACGACGTAGCCGACGGTCAGCCCGGGGCGAGCCGCTTGAGAGGCTGTCGACGAGGAGGACCCGCTCGGGGACGTACGCGGCGAGCGGGGCGGGCGCGTCGGGCGCGTCGGGCACGAGGAAGGCCCAGGTGGTGTCCTCGACGGCCGTCAGGTCCAGGCGGCGCAGCAGCGCGGCGAGCGCGGCCCGGCGCTCCTGCCCTGCGGTCGTGGAGAGCGGGTTGTGGAGGGTGGGCTGAAGGTAGACCGCGGCGAGGGGCGCGGCCCGGTGCGCCGCCTCCAGGGCCTCCGGGCGTACCCTTCACCGTCGAGGGCGAGCGGCACCAGCCGGATGCCCAGCCGCTCCGCGACCGCCTTGACCAGCGGATACGTGAGCGCTTCGACGCCGACGCGGCCGCCGGGCGGCACGAGCGCGGAGAGCGCGGCGGCGATGGCCTGGCGGGCGTTCCCGGCGAAGAGGACGCCGTCGGGGTCGGGGCCCAGCCGGGCCGGGCGAGGACGGACACCGCCGCCTCCCGGGCCTCGGGCGTACCGGTGGCGGCGGCCGGGCGGGAGACCGCCTCGGCGAGGACGTCGGGCCGGGCGAGCGCCGTGAGCGCGCGGGCCATCAGCTCCGACTGGCCTTCGGCGGCCGGGTAGTTGAGCTGGAGGTCGACGGGCGCGGCGCCGGTCGCCTCGGCGAGCGCGGGTCCGGGCAGCGGGGGCGCGGCGCGGACGAAGGTGCCGCGTCCGACCTCGCCGACGACCAGGCCCCGGCGGGCCAGTTCCCCGTACACGCGGATGGCCGTGGAGTTCGCGATGCCGTGGCGGCGGGCGAAGACGCGCTGCGGCGGCAGCCGGTCGCCGGGGCGCAGCCGCCCGTCCCGTACGGCCGCCTCGACGCGGTCGGCGATCCTCCGGTACTCCTCCACGAGCCCCGCCCTCCCCTCGTCCCACCGAGAACCTCGTCCCACCGAAAACCTCATCGCGCCGAGACCCCCATCGCACCGAGAACCTCACCACCCCGAGAACCCCATCGCACCGAGAACCTCATTGCACCGAGAGCAAAGATCTTATTGCACCGAGGAGTTGGGGCTGCCTAGCCTGCCGTCATGTCCACCTCCTACGAGGACCGGGGCACCGGCCCCGCCCTCCTCCTCGTCCACGGCCACCCCTTCGACCACACCATGTGGCAGCCGCAGATCGACCGCTTCTCCCGCGCCGGACACCGGGTCGTCGCCCCCGACCTGCGGGGTTACGGCGCGACGCCGCTCGGCCCCCGTACGGGGAAGACCACCCTCGGCGACTTCGCCGAGGACCTCGTCGACCTCCTCGACGGCCTCGGGATCGAGGAGTGCGTCGTCGCCGGCCTCTCCATGGGCGGCCAGATCGCCATGGAGCTCGTCCGCCGCCATCCCGGGCGGGTCCGGGGCCTCGTCCTCGCCGACACCTTCCCCGCCGCCGAGACCGAGGACGGCAGGAAGGCGCGGAACGCCATGGCCGACCGGCTCCTGCGGGAGGGATGCGGGGGTACGCCGACGAGGTCCTGGACCGGATGGTCGCCCCGTACAACGCGCACGCCGCGCCGCACGTGCACCGGATGATGTGCGCCACCGACCCGGTCGCGGCGGCGGCCGCCCTGCGCGGGCGGGCCGAGCGGCCCGACTACCGGGAGACGCTGGCGACGCTCGCGGTGCCCGCGCTCGTCGTCGTCGGCCGGGACGACACGTACACCCCGGTGGCGGACGCGGAGGAGATGCACGCGCTGCTGCCGCACTCCACGCTGACGGTGATCGAGCGGGCCGCGCACCTGCCCAATCTGGAGCGGCCCGAGGAGTTCGACGCGGCCCTCGACGCCTTCCTCCGCTCACTCGTCCGGCCCAACTGAAAGTTCGGAACCGTACGAACGCTCCGACGATGGGGCCATGAGCCAGAACACCGCACCCCGCCCGACGGGTACCGGGCCGAGCAGCTCCTCCGGCGGCTGGGCCGCCGGAGGAACCCTCTTCGCCGGCGTCCTCATGCTGGTCACCGGCTTCATGGACGTCTTCCAGGGCATAGCCGGGATAGCCGAGGACGACGTCTACGCCCGTGTCGGCGACTACGTCTTCAAGTTCAACCTCACCACCTGGGGCTGGATCCACCTGATCCTCGGCGTCATCGTCGCCGCCGCCGGCTTCGGCATCCTCAAGGGCGCCGAGTGGGGCCGGGTCGCCGGCATCTCCCTGGCCTCCCTCAACGTCCTCTTCCAGTTCCTCTTCCTGCCCTACCAGCCGTGGTGGGCGCTGTTCTCCATGGCCATCTCGATCTTCGTGATCTGGGCGCTGGCCACGGACGAGCGGTACGGCCCCGGCGAGACGTTCTGAGGGGCGGGCAGATGAGACGCACGACGGGAATCGTCCTCGTCGCCGCCGCCCTCCTCGTCCCCCTCGGCGGCTGCGACAACGCGAAGGAGAAGGCGGGCGAGATCGTCTCCTCCGCCACCGCGGCCGTCGCCTCGGCCGCCCAGGAGCAGATGGACAAGGTCAAGGACGGGGTCAACGCCACCGGCGACGTCAGCGCCGGCCCGACCAGCGCCGACGGGGACCGCACGATCGCGACGATCACCGCGACCAACCCCAAGGACAAGACCGCCGACTACACGATCATGGTCACCTTCCGGGACGGCGACGGCAATTTCCTCGACAGCGTCGTCATGAACATCGAAGGCGTCGAACCGGGGAAGTCCAAGACCGGTACGGCACGCAGCAATCGGACCCTCTCGGGCACGACGAAGGCGGAGATCTCACAGGCGCTGCGACACTGAGGCGCGTGGACCGAGCACCCGCCCCCCTCTCCGTGGGACCCGAAGCACCTCCCCTGCGGCCCAGGCACCCCCTCACCGCCTGGGCCGCAGGACTGCTCCTGGTCGTGCCCGCCGTGATCGCGGCCTGCCGCGCCCTCGACACGGACGCGGTCACGCCCGTACCGCAACTGCTCTCCTTCCTCCCCTGGCTCATCGCCCCCGCCGCCCTCGGGGTGCTGCTCGCCGCCGTCGCCCGCCGCCGCGCCCTCCTCCTCACGGCCGTCGTCGTCCTCACCGCGACCGCCTGGAGCGCCCTGCCGTACCTGCCGCAGACCGTCACCGCCTACGGCGGACTGCCGCTCACCCGGGTCCGCGTCCTCGCCGCCAACGTCGAGTTCGGCCAGGCCACCGAGGCGCTGATCGGCACGATCCGCCGCGAGCGCCCCAGCTGGTGTTCGTCTCCGAGTGCGACCACGTCTGCGGGCACGCCCTCACCAGCACCTTCACCGCCGAACTCCCCACCACGCCTCCGTCGACTCCGGCGGCCCGGCCGGCTCGATCCTGCTGAGCGCCTACCCGCTGAGCGACGAGCGGGTCATCCCCGCGGTGATGGGGATGCCGGGCGCCACCGCCGAGATCGCCGGCCGGCCCGTCCGCGTCCAGCTCGCCCACCCGATGCCGCCGCTGCCGGGCCAGGTCGACGTGTGGAAACGGGAACTGGGCCGGATCCGGAAAGCGGCCGCCGGGCGCCCGCCCGACACGCCGATGCTGCTCGCCGGAGACTTCAACGCCTCCCAGGACCACCACGCCTTCCGCGCGATCCTCCGCGCGGGCCACGTCCAGGACGCCGCCCGGGTGGCGTCCACCAGCCGCACCCCGACCTGGCCCACGGAAGGCCCCCTGCCGCCGTACGTGCAGATCGACCACGTCCTGGTCAGCGACCACTTCTCCGTCGCCGGCCTCCGCTTCCCCGCCCTCACCGGCTCCGACCACCGGGCCGTCCTCGCCGACCTCGACCTGCGGGGCGCGCGCTGATCCCCACGCTGGAAGGCATGAACAACGAGGAGATCCTTGACGACATCGGCGCCCTCGTCGAAGAGGAACGCACCCTGCGGCAACGCGCGGGCACCGGCGGCCTCCTCCCCGAGGAACGCACCCGCCTCGCCGAGCTCGAAGTGCGCCTGGACCAGTGCTGGGACCTGCTGCGCCAGCGCCGCGCCAAAGCCGAGTTCGGCGAGGATCCGGACACCGCCGCCCTCCGCCCGGCCGCCGAGGTCGAGTCCTACCGCAACTGAGGCACGCCGCCACGGAGCCCTCCCGCGCCCGAGGCGCACCCGAGGCGCGCCCGGGGTGTGCCAGGGTGTGCCCGGGGCGCGCCCGGGACCTCCGGCGACGGCGTCGTACGTTGGTCGCATGGCACGTCGCACGGCACGTCGCACGTCATCCCGCACAGCACCCCGTACGTCATCCCGCACGGCACGTCGCACGGCCCGGAGCGCGGAGCCCGCACCACGCGGAGGACCCGCACGGATCGCACCGCCCGCGTGGCTGACCGCCGGGCTCAGGCCCGCGCCCGCGCCCGTCCGTGGGCCGCCGTCGTCCGGGCGTCGATCGCGATGTCCGTGCCGCTGGCGGTGGGACTGGCCGCCGGACAGCCGGCGTACGGGGCGCTCGTGTCCATGGGGGCGCTCTCCGGGGTCATCGGGGACACCGCCGACGCCTACCGGATGCGGATCTTCAACATCGCGGTGCCGCAGCTGTTCGGCGCGCTCGGGGTCACCCTCGGGACCCTGGTCTTCGGGGAGGGCTGGGTCGCCGTCGCCGTCATCACCCTCGTGGCCCTCGTCTCCGGGATGATCTCCTCGATCGGCGCGGTCGCCTCCGTCTCCGGGCTCCTCCTGCTGCTCAACGCCGTCGTCGGCGCCGGTCTGCCCATGCCCGACCCCTGGTGGAAGGCGCCCCTCCTCCTCACCCTCGGCGGGCTGTTCGTCCTCGTCCTCACCCTCCTCGGCTGGCCGATGCGCCGGGCCGCGCCCGAACGGGAGGCCGTCGCCGCGACCTACCGGGCCGTCGCCGAGCTGTACGAGGCCACCGGCACGACCGCGTACGACGAGAAACGGCAGGCCGTCACCGCCTCCCTCAACCAGTCGTACGACCTGGTCCTCGCCCGCCGGGCCCGCCAGCACGGCCGGGCCTCCTCCCTCGTGCGGATCCTCGCCCAGCTGAACGTCCTCATCCCGCTCGTCGAGGCCGCGCCCGCCGCCCACCTGCGGGCCACGCTCTTCGGCCCCCTGCCGCCCGCGATCCCGGCGGCCGTACGCGAACTCGCGGACGCCGTCGAGGAAGGCCGCACCGGAACCCCCGTACTCGACCTCCCGGCCCCCGAACGGCCCGCCGAGAAGGCCGTGGACCACGCCCTGCGGCACGCGGCGACCGTCGTCCTTCCCCAAGCTCTCGGCTCCGCTCGAGCAGGGGAGACCCCATTGGCCGACCCCGACGTGTACAACGTCGACGACCGGCTCGGCCGGCCCGCCGCCCTGCGCGTCCGCGCCCGCCGGGCCGCCCGCGCCGTCCTGCTCTCCGAGGCCTCCTGGCGCTACGGCCTGCGGCTCGCGCTCTGCATCGGCCTCGCGCAGGCCCTCGTCTCGCTGATCGCCGTCCCCCGCTCGTACTGGGTCGCGCTCACCGTCACCTTCGTCATGAAGCCCGACTTCGGCTCGGTCTTCTCCCGGGCCGTGCTCCGCGCCGCCGGCACCGCCGCCGGAATCGTCCTCGCCGCCCTCGTCCTGTCCGAAGTGCCCCGCGGCTGGTGGGACGTTCCGGTGATGGCCGTCCTCGCGGCGCTGATCCCCGCCTCCTCCGCGAAGGGGTACGCCTTCCAGACCGCGGCCATCACCCCGGTCATCCTGCTGCTCTCCGACACCCTCAACCACCAGGGCTTCGACCTCGTCCTGCCCCGCCTGTACGACTCGCTCATCGGCTGCGGGATCGCCCTGGTCGCCGGCTACCTGCTCTGGCCCGAGTCCTGGCACGCCCGCATCGGCGACCGGCTCGCGGACGCGGTCGCCGACACCGCCGCGTACGTGCGGCAGGCCTTCGGGGGCGAGGAGGACCACGGCGGCAGGCTGCGGGCCCGGCGGAGCTCTACCGCGATCTGTCCACCGTCCGCTCCGAGTTCCAGCGGGCCCTGACCGAACCGCCGCCCACCGGCCCCCGCGCCGCCGCCTGGTGGCCGCTCGTCGTCGCCGTGGAACGGATCGTCGACGCGACGACCGCCGCCCGGATCCGGATCGACCACGGCGCCCCCGCGCCCGACCCGGCCGAGGCCGCCGCCGTGGAACGGGAGTTGCGGGAACTCGCCGACGGACTGCGCGGCACCGACACCCTCGTGGAGGTCCGCGCGGAGCTCCCCGGCGACGAGAACGGAGTCCTCGCGCCGCTCCGCCGGGAGGTCGGCGCGGCCCGCGCCATCGCCGGTCCCGACCTGCGGTAAACCCCCTTCCGGGGGCGCACGGAAGGACTTACCGGCGGTCACGGAACGGAACCTTCCCCACCGCCGTTACCGGAATCCACCCGGGCGACTACGATGCGCTCGATTCACCCGTGATCCGCGCCCGCCGCCGTCGGCAACCGGCCCGGCGAGCACGCCACTCAGCCGTGCCCTGCCCCGCCTCGCTCCCCTCCCCCGAGGACCCGCCATGCGCACCACCACGAACAGAGGACTCCAGCCCAACGTCCTCGGCACCTTCGACACGATCGTGATGGCCGTCGCCGGCAGCGCCCCCGCCTATTCGCTGGCCGCGACCACCGCCGTCCTCTTCGGCGCGGTCGGCCTCGGAGGACCCGCCGCCCTGCTCTACTGCGCGATACCGATGCTCGGCATCGTCCTCGCGTACGCCCGCCTCGGCCGGATCGACGTCAACGCCGGCGCCGGGTACTCCTGGGTGGGCCGCACCCTCCACCCCTTCCTCGGCTTCCTCTCCGGCTGGGCCCTCGTCTTCGCCGCCACCGTGTTCATGGTGGCCGGCTCGCTGCCCGCCGGCACCCTCACGCTCTCCCTGATCAGCCCCGGACTCGCCGACTCGACCCCGCTCGCGGCGGCCGTCGGCGCCGGCTGGTTCCTGATGATGCTGCTCGTCGTCCTGGGCGGCGCCCGGCTCACCGTACGGGCCCAACTCGTGATGTCCGGCGTCGAGATGCTGATCCTCCTCGGCTTCCTCCTCGCCGCCGTCGCGCACCGGGGCCGCGCGACCGCCTTCGACTGGTCCTGGTTCGCCCTCGACCGCTTCGACGGGCCCGAGGGCTTCGCCGCCGGGGCCCTGATCGCCGCGTTCTACTACTGGGGCTGGGACGTCACCAGCAACCTCAGCGAGGAGACCCGCGACAGCCGCCGCACCGCCGGACTCGCCGCGCTCGTCGGCGTCGGCTTCGTCTTCCTCCTCTTCGAGGCCTTCACCGTCGCCGTCAACGTCCTGCTGACCTCCGAGCAGATCCGCACCGCCGGACCCAACGTCCTCGCCGTCCTCGGCCAGGAGATCTGGCCCGGCGTCGGCGGCAAACTCCTCGTCGCGGCCGTCCTCCTGTCCACCGTCGCCACCCTGGAGACCACCCTCCTCCAGGTCACCCGCTCGCTCTTCGCGATGGGCCGCGACCGGACCCTGCCCGCCGCCCTCGGCCTCGTGCACCGCCGCTGGAACACCCCCTGGGTCGCGATCGCCGCCGTCGGCGGCGCCGCCCTCCTGATGTTCGCCGCGGCCGCCGCCGCCGGCTCCGTGCAGCGCATCCTCAGCGACGCCGTCGCCGCCATCGGCCTCCAGATCGCCTTCTACTACGGCCTCGCGGGCATCGCCGCGATCGTCGCCTACAAGTCGGTCCTCTTCCGCTCCGTACCGAACTTCGTCCTCGGCGGACTGTGGCCGCTGCTCGGCTCCGCGTTCATGCTCTGGGCCTTCGTCGAATCGCTCAGCGCCCTCTCCACCACCGCCGTCTCCATCGGCCTCGGCGGCCTCCTCCTCGGCGTCGTCCCGCTCCTCGTCCACTGGCGCAAGGGCAGCGACTACTACCGCCCGGCCCGCCTCGACGCCGTCCGCGCCCTGGAAGCCGCGGAAGGCTCGGCCCCGGCCACCCGCCCGCGCACCGGAACCCGCGACAAGAACTACGCGACGGACTTCTGACCCCGCCCGTCTCCTCCTGACAGAGAGACCTCCTCCTGACGGAGAGATCTCCTCCCGACAGAGAGCCCTCTTCCTGACAGAGAGCCCTCACAGAGCGACCTCTTCCTACGGCAGCCGAACCCGAAGGAGGCCCCCGATGGCCGTACGCCGCCGCTCCTTGCGCCCGGCGCGCCAGGAGCGCTTCGCGCCCGACTTCGACCCGGACTTCGGGGACCGGGCCCTGACCGAGGCGCGCCACGACATCGTCATCGGCCGCTGGCAGGGCGTACGGGACCTGCTCGCCGCCACCGGCACGCACTGGGCGCGCCGCACCCACCGGCTCCGGCTCCTCTCCCACGCCGCCGCCGGCAGCTCCACCGTCGAGACCTGGCGCGCCGCCGAGCCCGGCAACCCCGACGCCGCCGTCCTGCGGGCCGCGACCGAGGTCGTACGGGTCTTCGACGCCGCCATCGCGGCCGGCCGGGGCGCCACCATCGAACGCAGCCGCATCGACGCCGCCGTCGACGCCTGCCGCAGCGCCGCCGAAGCCGCTCCGGAAGACCCGATGCCCTGGGTGTCGATGCTCTCGGTGGCCCGGCTGTACGAAGGCGGGGTGCCGCGCCGCGAACTGCGCCACTGGTTCGACGAGTTGCGACGCCGCGACCCGTACAACACCGAGGGCCACATCCAGGTCCTGCGCTACTGGTCCGCGCGGTGGCACGGAACGCACGGCAGCATGTACGACTTCGCCCGCGACGCGGCGGCGTGGCCCGCCCGGCTCCCCGCTCCCGGTCCTGGTCCAGGTGGCCCGCGTCGAGGAGTACCGCTACATCGCGGACGGAGCCCTCGGCCGGGGCCCCGTCCGCGGCTTCGACCAGCACTGGAAACACGAACTGGCGGTGACCGAACTGCGCCGCACCCACGCCCGCTGGATCGGCGAACGGGAGCCCGGACAGCCGGTGCCCCCCGAAGAGATCGGCGACCTCAACTTCCTCGCACACGCCGCCTGTTACGCGGGCCAGGTGGAGATCGCTCGGGAGCTGATGGGCCTCCTCGGCACACGGGCGGCATGGGTGCCCTGGGCGTACACGGGCGACCCGGAGGAGCAGTTCGTCCGATTCAGGGAGGGCCTGGGGGTGGAGTGACCCACCCCCAGCCGCCTCAGAGGTCCTAGCGGCCATGGGGGCCTGGGGCCCTAGCGGCCTCAGATGCCGATGTCTCCGCCGTCCTTCCGCCACACGGAGACGACCGCCGGACGGACGATCTTCCCGGCCCGTCGGGCCAGACGGAGGCCGGCTTCTCCACGGAGGCGCCGTCGACCTCGCCCGGGTGCTGCACCGCGACCAGGACGCGGCGGTCCTGGACGAGCGGGCCGCAGGTCTCGGCGCCGGTCGGCACGGTCAGGAACTGCTTGAGCTCACCGCGCCGCTCGCCGCGGGTGGCGACGCCGAACAGGCCGTCGTGCGAGCCGAGCTGGTTGCCGTCGGTGGAGATCCACAGGTTGCCGTGCGGGTCGAAGGCGACGTTGTCCGGGCAGGAGATCGGGGAGACCTTCTCCTTGGGGAAACCGGCGAAGTAGGTCGCCGGGTCGTTCGGGTCGCCCGCGACGAGGAACAGCCGCCACGCGAACCCGTCGCCCGCCGGGTCGTCCCAGTGCTCCGCCAGCTCCAGGACGTGCCCGTGCTTGTTGGTGTTGCGCGGGTTCGCCTCGTCGGCGGGCGCGTTGCCCGCGGTGCCGCGCTTGGAGTTGTTGGTGAGCGCCACGTACACGCGACCGCTGCGCGGCGACGGCTCGACGTCCTCGGGACGGTCCATCTTCGTCGCGCCCACCTTGTCACCGGCGACCCGCGTGAAGACGTACACCTCCTCGGCCGTCATCCCGGGCACGTGCGAGACGGCACCGTCGGGACCGGCCGTCGCGAGCGGGATCCACACGCCGGACCCGTCGAACTCGCCGTCGTTCGGAAGCTTGCCCGTCCCGTCGATCTCGGCGGCGGGCGAGTCGCCGGTCAGCTTGGCGACGTAGAGGGTGCCCTCGTCGAGGAGGGTGAGGTTGTGCTCGTGGGCCGCCCGCGAGTTCCCCTTCCTCATCCGCTTCGAGGAAACGAACTTGTAGAGGTAGTCGAACCGCTCGTCGTCGCCCATGTAGACGGCGGGACGGCCGTCCTCGGTGAGCCGGGGCTGCGCGGCCTCGTGCTTGAAGCGGCCGAGCGCGGTGCGCTTGCAGGGCGTCGACCCGGGGTCGTACGGGTCGAGCTCGACGACCCAGCCGAAACGGTGCGCCTCGTTCGGCTCCTGCCTGAGGTCGAAGCGCTTGTCGAACCGCTCCCACTTCCGCTCGGAGGCCCCCGTGCCGATGCCGTACCGCTTGTCCGTGGCGCTCGACCCGTTCGCGAAGTACTGGTTGAAGTTCTCCTCGCCGTGCAGCGTCGTGCCCCACGGGGTGGTGCCGCCGGAGCAGTTGTTGAGCGTACCGAGGACCGTACGGCCCTCCGGGTCCGCCGAGGTCTTCACCAGGTCACCGCCGGCCGCCGGGCCGGTCAGCTCGAACTCACTGGTGGCGGTCAGCCGCCGGTTCAGCCGGTGCCGGGTGACCGCGGTCAGCTTGCCCGTACGGTGCTCCTCCTGCACCACGACGACACCGAGGCCGTGCGCGGCCCAGGCGATCTCGACCTGCTCCCGGGTCGGGTTCTCGGGGTCGTACCCCCGGAACATCAACACCTCGTCGGTGTACTCGTGATTGGCCACGAGGACCTGGCGGTGCGCCTCGTGGCGCAACGGCAGGAGGGAGAGGAAGTCGTTGTTGTACCCGAACTGACCCGCCTGCGCGGCTGCGGTCTGGTTCTCGGAGTCGAAGGCGGGCGCCCCCGGAGGATGGGCTCGCCCCAGCGGATGACCACGTTCTGCTCGTACCCGCGGGAACGGTGACCCGGTCGGCGGTGTTGGGCGCGACGGGCGCGAAGCGGAGCCCGCGCGCGCCGTCGACGGGCTGCGGCTTCCGCGAACCGGCCAGGGCCCCTGGGCACCCGCCTCCTGCGCGGCGGCCTCCTGCGCGTTCCCCAGGACGACGGAGCCGCCGACGGCGGACGCGACCGTCACGACGGCGGCGGCCCGCAGCGCGGAACGACGCGAGAGCGCACCGGCGATGACATCGCCGACGTACTCGTTGTCGCTCGTGTTGGGCACCTCGTGGAAGCAGGCGTCCCCACAGCGGAACCGACAGGTGAGCGCGGACCGGCCGCCTCCGTGCGGGTTCGTGCTCAGCAGCGGCAGCAGTTTGCGCACTTCGTCCTCCTCCGGCGCGCCACAGCGCCGACGTCCCGTCGAACTTCCTTCGGCCGCGACGCTATGGGCGTAGATCCGCACCCGGACGGCGCCGGAATGAACGCCGCGTGAATGCACGACAACCGGGGCCGACCGGGTCACCGGAAGGGGAGGAGGCGGCCGCTAACCTTACGTGTCCGCCCTGGCCAGGGATGAAACCTCCCGAAACCCCCAGTACGGACATTCACACCGCACCCCTCACTCATGCGAAAGGGTTCGCCCATGGGTATTCGGAGCATGCTGCGCAAGGTGTTCGGCCGGGACCGCGAGGAATCCCCGGCAACCTCCGTCCCGCCCCAGACGCGTGAGACCCCGGACCTGACCGCCACCCCGGAGGCTTCGGGTGCTGCGGAGACCTCGGGCGGCGAGGGAGCCTCGGGTGGCGAAAAGACCTCGGGTAGCGGGGAAGCCTCGGCCGTCGTGGAGACTGCGAGCGCTGCGGGCGCTTCGAACGCTGCGGGCGCTTCGGGCACTTCGGGCACTTCGGGCACCTCGGACGCTGGGGAGACCCCGGCTGGCGAGGTGACCTCGGGCTCGGTGGGGACCTCCGACGCCGAGGAGGCCCCGGCTGCCCCGATCGCCTCGGAGGCTGCCGCGCGCCGCGCGGCGGACGACCTGGTGGCGGCGGCCTCGACAACCCGCAGATCCCGAGGGCACGGACGGCTGAGGCCACGGTGGCGCCGAAGGCGCCGGCGGAGCCGGAGCCGGAGGCTGTGGTGAAGCCGGAGCCGGAGGCTGTGGTGAAGCCGGAGCCGGAGGCTGTGGTGAAGCCGGAGCCGGAGGCGTCGGTGGAGCCGGAGAGTGCGGCTCGGGCGGAGGCGGAGAGTGCGGCTTCCGTTGAGGAGCCGGTGGCCGCTGAGGTTGTGGCGGAAGCGGAGAGTGCCGCGCCCGTCGAGGAGCCGACGGCTGCTGAGGCCGTGACGGAAGCGGAGAGTGCCGCTTCCGTCGAGGAGCCGGTGGCCGCCGAGGCTGTGACGGAGGCGGAGAGTGCCGCGCCCACCGAAGAGCCGACGGCTGCCGAGGCCGTGACGGAGGCCGAGAGTGCCGCGCCCGTCGAGGAGCCGGTGGCCGCCGAGGTTGCGGCGGAGACGGAGAGTGCCGCGCCCACCAAGAAGCCGGTGGCCGCCGAGGCTGTGACGGAGGCGGAGAGTGCCGCGCCCGCCGAAGAGCCGACGGCTGCTGAGACCGTGGCGGACGCGTCGGTGGTGCAGGGCGCCGACGAGGTCGGACGCTGTCGCTGCGGAGCAGCGGGAGGCGGAGCCCGTCGCGGGGCGGAGCCCGCCGTCGAGGTGGCGGAGCCGGAGGCGGACGCTGCGGACGAGCCGCAGGGCGAGGTCGTCGTCGCGGCGGCGGACGAGGCGCCCGAGCCGGAGGCAGCTGTCGCTGCGGATGCACGCGAGGCCGCTCCGGAGGAGCAGGAGGCGGGCGAGGCCGCTGCCGAGGCCACCGAGCCGGAGTCGGCTGTCGCTGCGGATGCGCCGGAGGCCGCTGCGGAGGAGCAGGAGACGGCCGAGACCGCCGCCGAAGCCACCCAGCCGGAGGCGGACGCGGATACCGCCGACGAGCCGCAGGCCGCTGTCGTGGCGGAGCCGGAGGCGACCGTCGCCGTGGACGCGTCCGAAGCCGCTCCGGAGGAGCAGGAAACGGGCGAGCCCGCCGCCGAAGCCACCGAGCCGAAGGCGGACGCTGCGGACGAGCCGCAGGCCGAGGCCGCCGTCGCGGCGGCGGACGAGGCGCCCGAGCCGGAGGCCGAGGCTGTTGCCCCGGCGCAGCCGGAGGCGACCGTCGCCGTGGACGCGGACGCGTCCGGAGCCGCTCCGGAGGAGCGGGAGACGGCCGAAGTCGCCGCCGACACGACCCCGGCGGAGCTGGACGCCGACGTGCGCGAGGTCGCTCCGGAGGAGCAGGAGGTGGCGGAGCCGGAGGCCCAGGACGACGAGGCCCAGGACGACCAGGTCACGTCCACGTCCACGCCCACGTCCACCCCCGCCCTCCCCCTCCCCTCCCTCAAGGCCGTCGCTCCGCATCTCGTGGACGCGTACAAGGCCGCTGGGGCGGAGCTGAAGAAGCAGGGGTTGGTGGGGGCGAGGGCGGCCGTGTATCTGGTGGTCGACCGGTCGGGGTCGATGCGGGGGTACTTCAAGGACGGGTCCGTGCAGCGGCTGGCGGAGCAGGTCACTGCGCTGGCGGCGCACCTGGACGAGGGGGCCACGGTGACGACGGTGTTCTTCTCGACGGACGTCGACGGCACGGTGGATCTGACGCCGGCGGACCTGACCCCCACCCGCGTCGAGGAGATCAACGGGACGCTGGGCCGCCTGGGGCGTACGAACTACCACCGGGCCGTCGAAGAGGTGCTGGCGCACCACGAGAAGAACGACCCGGCGCGCCCGGCGCTCGTCGTGTTCCAGACGGACGGCGCACCGGAGTCGAAGACGGCGGCGACGCAGGCGCTCGCCGAGGCGGCGGGCCGGCCGCTGCAGTGGCGGTTCGTGGTCTGGGGCGAGAAGAACAACAAGGCCTTCGACTTCCTCCGGAAGCTCGACGGCACGCCCGGACGGCGACGTACTTCGCGGGCGTGACCCCGTCGAGACGGCGCACACGGCCTTCTACCGGGGCCTGCTCTCCGGCCTGGAGTTCTAGGAACCGGAGCTGGAGCCGAAGCCGGAGCCGCATCCGGCGGCGGGGTGACGGTGACCGGCAGGGTCACCGTCACCACCAGCCCCCGCCGTCCCCGGCGCTCCGGGCGACGGCCCGCACGGCGCCCCGTGTGCGAGGGCGATGGACCGCACGATGGAGAGCCCGAGCCCCGCGCCGGGCCCCATGCGGTCCCGCCCCTCCCCCCGCCGGAAGGGTTCGAAGAGCCCGTCGACGTCGTCCGGCGGGACGACCGGCCCGGTGTTGACGACGGTCAGGACGCCGGGTTCCTCGACCCGTACGCGGACCTCGCCCCCCGGCACGTTGTAGGCGACCGCGTTCGCGACGAGGTTGCGTACGAGGTGGGCGAGGAGCACCCGGCTGCCCCGTACGACACCGCCGTCTCCCGCCACGCACGCGTGCGCGTACTCCTCCTCGACGACGTCCCCGAGCCGTACGTCCTCCCGTTCGGCGAGCCCGCGCTCGCTGCGGGCGAGGAGCAGGAGGCCGTCGATGAGGCGTTCGCTGCGCCGGTTGGCGTCGAGGAGCACCTGCCGGACCTCACAGTCCTCGTCGAGGCCGATCTGGAGGGCGGCGCGCTGGGTGGCGAGCGGGGTGCGGAGCTCGTGGGAGGCGTTGGCGATGAACCGGCGCTGGCTGTCGAAGGCGGCTTCGAGGCGTCCGAGCAGCGCGTCGACCGTGTCGCCGAGCTCCTTGAGCTCGTCGTCGGGCCCGCGCACGTCGAGCCGCTCGTCGAGCCCGGAGAGCCGTCGGGCCCGAGCGGTCATCTCGTGGACGGGCCGCAGCACCCGCCCCGCCGCCCACCACCCCACCGCCACCGCGCCGCAGGTCATCACCAGCAGCGCCATGCAGGACCACATGAGCATCTGCTCGCCGGCGGCCCGGCTGACGTCGTCGCCGATCCGGTACGCCTCGACGACGGCGACGTCGTCCACTCCCGCCACGATCGCGTCGGCGTCGGCGTCCGTACCGGCTCTGACCAGCAGGTTCACCAGGAGCAGCAGGACGGCTCCGAGGACCAGGAAGACGCCTCCGTAGACGAGCGCGATGCGGGTGCGGATGGCGGACCCGGCCCCGAGGACCCGGGGCGGCTCACAGGACGTACCCCACGCCCTGCACGGTCCGGACGAGTCCCGGCTCCCCGAGCTTCGCCCGCAGCTTGCTCATGCAGACGCGTACGGCCCCGGTGAAGGGGTCGGCGTGGGCGTCCCAGGCGCGTTCGAGGAGCTCCTCGGCGGAGACGACGGCGCCGTCGGCCTCCAGGAGGATCTGGAGGACGGAGAACTCCTTGGGCGAGAGGTCGAGGTCCCGGCCGTCGCGGACGGCGGTCCGCCGGACGGTGTCCATGACGAGCCCGTCGCGTTCGAGGAGCGGCGGCAGGGCGGGCCGGGCGGGGCGCCGCCGGAGGGCGCGGACGCGGGAGACCAGCTCGGGGAAGTCGAAGGGCTTGCCGAGGTAGTCGTCGGCGCCCAGGTCGAGGCCTTCGACGCGGTCCTCGACGGCCGCGGAGGCGGTGAGCATGAGGATCCGCGTGGGCGAACCGGCGGCGACGAGCCGCCGGGCCACCTCGTCGCCGTGGACGCGGGGCAGGTCGCGGTCGAGGACGAGCACGTCGTACGGGCCGGCCGCGACCGGACCCCGGACGGCGCCGTCGTACGCGTACGGCCCCAGCCGCTCCCACGCCTCGCCCCGTCGTGGACGACGTCGACGGCGAAACCGGCCCGCCGCAGGCCGGTGGCGACGAGCGCGGCGAGGTCCCGCTCGTCCTCGGCTACGAGTACACGCATGGCGTTCATCATCCACAGCCCCGGGCGTCGGCGGTCCCCGGCTGTCCACAGCCCCGGGTCATGGATGTGAGTGGATCTACATCCGCCCGTTAGGATTTCGACCATGGCGGCCACTGGATCCGAGAAGCAGGGGGCGAAGGCGTTCTACGTCACGACCCCCATTTACTACGTCAACGACGCTCCTCACCTGGGCCACGCCTATACGACCGTCGCAGGCGACGTGCTCACGCGCTGGCACCGTCAGCGCGGCGAGAAGGTGTGGTACCTCACCGGCACGGACGAGCACGGTCAGAAGATCATGCGCACCGCGGAGGCGAACAACGTCACGCCGCAGGAGTGGTGCGACAAGCTCGTCGAGGAGGCCTGGAAGCCCCTCTGGGAGCACCTGAACATCGCGAACGACGACTTCATCCGCACCACGCAGAAGCGTCACACCGACCGCGTTCAGGAGTTCGTGCAGGACCTGTACGACAAGGGCGAGATCTACAAGGGCGGGTACGAAGGCCCGTACTGCGTGGGCTGCGAGGAGTACAAGCTCCCCGGCGACCTCATCGAGGCGGAGGACGGCACGAAGCTGTGCCCGATCCACAAGAAGCCGGTGGAGATCCTCAAGGAGGAGAACTACTTCTTCAAGCTCAGCGAGTACGGCCCGAAGCTCCTGGAGTTCTACGAGGCGAACCCGGGCTTCATCCAGCCGGAGTCGGCGCGCAACGAGGTCGTGAACTTCGTCAAGCAGGGCCTGCAGGACCTGTCGATCTCGCGCTCGACGTTCGACTGGGGCATCCCGATCCCGTGGGACGAGAAGCACGTCATCTACGTGTGGGTCGACGCGCTCCTGAACTACGCGACGGCCGTCGGCTACAACGAGAACCCGGCGAAGTTCGAGGAGACGTTCCCGGCGAACACGCACCTCGTCGGCAAGGACATCCTGCGCTTCCACGCGGTGATCTGGCCGGCGATGCTGATGGCGCAGGGCCTGCCGGTTCCCGGCCGGGTCGCGGCCAACGGCTGGCTGATGGTCGGCGGCGAGAAGATGTCGAAGTCGAACCTGACGGGCATCAAGCCGCAGGACCTGACCTCGCACTTCGGCGTGGACGCGTACCGCTGGTACTTCCTGCGGGCGATCGCCTTCGGTTCGGACGGCTCGTTCTCGTGGGAGGACTTCACCGCCCGCTACACGTCCGAGCTGGCGAACGACTACGGCAACCTCGCCTCGCGCGTGGCGGCGATGGTCGGCAAGTACTTCGGCGGCGAGCTGCCGGCCTCGACGGCCGACGGCGACGCGGAGAAGGCGATCCACGAGGGCCTGGCCAAGGCCGTCGCGACGGCCGACGCGAAGATCGGCGAGGAGCTGGACTTCCAGGGCGGCATCCTGGCGATCTTCGACTTCGTGAAGCAGGTCAACGGCTACATCACGGAGCAGGAGCCGTGGAAGGTCGCGAAGGACGACTCGCCGGAGGGCAAGGCCCGCCTGGCGACGATCCTCTACACGGCCGCCGAGTCCCTCCGCGCGGTGGCGGTCCTGCTGAACCCGATCATGCCCGAGACCTCGCAGGCCCTCTGGGAGTCCCTCGGCGCCGAGGCCTCCCTCGGCACCCTGGCCGCCCAGCCGGTCCAGTCCTCCGGCACGTGGGGCCGGCTCCCCGCGGGCGCGACGGTGACGAAGGGCGCGGTGCTGTTCCCGCGCCTGGAGGACCCGAAGAAGGACTGACGTCTGCGAAGTCCCGACGTCTGTGAAGTACGGGCATCCCGACGTCCCGACGTCCTGGCGCACGAAGAAGGCCGCCGTCCCCTCCACGCGGGGATGGCGGCCTCTTGCGTGCGGTCACCAGGTCAGGGCGAGGGCGGCGACGGCGGGCGCCATGTAGACGACCGGGAAGGGGGCGTGGGCGTAGGCACGGGCCCGCAGCACGGTGATCACGGCCCCGGTGAAGTACAGGATGAGCCCGATCGCGGCGAGCGTCCCGATGACCGGGACGTAGAACCCGACGATCAGCCCGACCGCCCCGGCCATCTTCGCCGCCCCCAGCCAGTTCCACGCCGCCTTCGGCACCCCGTACTCGGCCAGCGGCTCGACGGTGAACTTCGCCTTGAAGAAGATCGACGCCCCGGAGAACCCGGCCATGAACGCGGCGACGGCGGTGACGACGATGGCGGTGGTGGACATCTCGGCGAACATCTCGGGCTCCTTCAGCTGCCTCTTCCGTATCCGCCTCGACCGAGCCGGACACTGCACTGACGGACCCCGGACGGGATGTGTGACAGCCCGCGCGAAAAAACTTCTCCGCCCGCGCGCCCGGCCGGGACGTGACGCACCCGGAGAGCCGGTCTTGCGGGCCCCCACGGCCTGACGCCAGCCTGGTCCCGACCGCAGCCGAGACACCGACCCGGGAGGGCCCCGTGCCTGCCTCCGAGAACCCCGCCCCCTTCAGCAGGCTCCAGATCTACGAGGTCGTGGGACCGGGCGAGGCCACCGACGGAGGCCTCTGCGTCATCCGCTGCGTCGGCGGCACCGCCAGGGCCGGGCAGGCCTTCGTCCTGGAGCGGGACCACGACACGGCCGGCCCGGAATCCCCTCGTCCTCGACCGCATCGAGAAGTACAGGCAACCCCTGGAGTTCCTCGACCCCCCTCACAGCGCCGCCGTCCTCCTCTCCGGCGGCCCCCTCGACCACCTCCGACCAGGGGACGTCCTCGTCTCCCACCCCACCCCCGACTGGTACCGCCAACTCCTCGCCAGTGGCCTCCGCGTCCTGGACTTCGGCAGGTCACCCCACCTCCCCGACGTCCTACGCGCCCACCGCGCCTCCGCGGGATACGAGGTCAAGCCCACGGTCACGGTCAGCCACTCCCACCCCGACGCCGCCGCAGAACTGGACCGCCAGTGGGACTCCCTGACGACCTCCGCCCAACTCCTCGACGAAGACAACGAGTTCTGCGTACTCGCACCCGACCCCGGCTCCCACGACCTCGGCTGGCTCCGCGTCAAGGACCTCGTCGGAACCCACCTCCCCTCCCGCCTCCTGGCAGCCACCGGCCTCACGGAGTTCCTGGCCGTCTCCGCGGACGGGCGAACCCTGTGCGCCGTGTCCGACGAGGAGTACGACCGGTGGATCATCGTCCATCACTTCGCCGACGAGAACGGGGCTGCGACGACCTGACAGGGTGGGCCATTCCTCGTTGCTCGCGCGAATGTCCGCATGCCAGCCTGCGTGAGTGACTGAGCAGGCGGACGACAGGCCGGAGCCCCACCGGCTGTCACGGCTGGCGGAGTTGGCCGACGCACGAGCCGACACACAAGCGGAAGCACAGACGGACGCGCCGGTGGCGGCCCTACACCCGAAACCGGCGCCGCATCAGGAACCGCAACCGCAGCCGCAACCGCAGTCGGTCGACGAGGCCGCGGCGGCCCGCCGTGAATTTGCGTGGTTGCTCGGGGAATTCCGGCGTACGGCCGTGCTGGTGCCGTTCGACGACCGCGCTCAGATGGTCGCCGAGATCGACGCCCTGGGCGCGGTCACCCGCTTCTCGTACGACCGGCACCGACGGCACCGTCACCCGTCAGACCTTCGACGCGCGCGGCAACCGCACGTCGGTGACGGCTCCTTCGGGCGCCCGCACGGAGTTCGCGTACGACGGGTCCGGCCACCTGACGTCGATGACGGACCCGCTGGGCGCCACCACCCGCCTGGTCCCGGACGCCCGTGGCCTCCCCGTCGAGATCACCGATCCCCTGGGCGCCACGACCCACTACTCCTACGACTCCTTCGGCCGTACGGTCCGGATCACCGACCCTCTGGGCGCGGTCACCCGCCTGGAGTGGACGATCGAGGGCCATCCGTCCCGCCGCACCTCCCCCGACGGCACGGTGGAGTCCTGGACCTACGACGGCGAGGGCAACTGCCTCAGCCACACGGACGCCCTGGGCGCCACCACCCGCTTCACCTACACCGACTTCGACCTCCTGACCTCCCGCACGGGCCCGGACGGGGTCCGCTACGAGTTCGCCCACGACGCGAACCTGCGCCTGACGAGGGTGACCAATCCCCAGGGCCTGACCTGGGACTACGCGTACGACGCGGCGGGCCGGACGGTCGGGGAGACGGACTTCGACGGGCGGACGATGGGGTACGCGTACGACGCGGCGGGACGGCTGACCTCCCGCACGAACGGTCTCGGCCAGACGATCGGGTTCGAGCGCGACAGCCTGGGCCGCATCGTCCGCAAGGACGTCGCGGGCGCGGTCAGCACGTACGAGTACGACGTCTTCGACCAACTGGCCACCGCCATCGGGCCGGACGCAACCCTGGAACGCCTCCGGGACCGCTACGGCCGCCTGGTCTCGGAGACCGTGAACGGCCGGACGCTCTCGTTCACGCATGACGCGATGGGCCGGCGTACGGGTCGGACGACGCCGGGCGGTTCGACGAGCACGTGGTCGTACGACGCGGCGGGCCGCCGCACGGAACTGACGTCCTCGGGCCGGACGTTGGCCTTCGCCCACGACACCGTCGGCCGTGAAACCTCGCGTCGGGTGGGCGACTTCGCGGCCTTGGACTCATCGTTCGACACCATGGGCCGCCTCACCGCGCAGGAGGTCACGGGCGGTTCGGGCCGACGCCTCCAGCACCGCGCGTACACGTACCGCGCGGACGGCGGCCTCATCGGCATCACCGACGAACTCTCCGGCACCCGCCGCTTCGACCTGGACGACGCGGGCCGCGTCACGGCCGTCCACGCCCGCGACTGGACGGAGCGGTACGCCTACGACGCCGCCGGCAACCAGACGGAGGCGTCCTGGCCGTCCAAGCACCCGGGCCACTCCTCGACAGGCACCCGCGCCTACCAGGGCACACGCATCACCAGCGCGGGTTCCGCCCGCTACGAACACGACGCCCAGGGCCGGACCGTCCTACGCCAGAAGACCCGCCTCTCCCGCAAGCCCGACACCTGGTGCTACACATGGGACGCGGAAGACCGCCTGACCTCGGTGACGACACCGGACGGCACGCTCTGGCGCTACAGGTACGACCCCCTGGGCCGCCGCATATCGAAGCAATCCCCTCTGGAGACCGTCCACTTCACCTGGGACGGCTCAACCCTCTGCGAACAGACCGCATCCGACATCACCCTCACCTGGGACCACGCGGGCCTGCGCCCCTGGCCCAGACGGAACGCCGCACGGGCACGGACTCCACGGACGAGCGCTTCTTCGCCATCGTCACCGACCTGATCGGCACCCCGACGGAACTGGTCTCCGAGGCGGGCGACGTGGCCTGGCGCACGCGCGCGACGCTCTGGGGCACCACCACGTGGACCCGCGACGCAACGGCCTACACCCCACTCCGCTTCCCGGGCCAGTACTTCGACCCCGAATCGGGCCTCCACTACAACTACTTCCGCTACTACGACCCGGAATCAGCGCGCTACCTCTCCCAAGACCCTCTGGGTCTTGCACCGGCGGACAACCCGATCACCTATGTAGGAAATCCCCATAACTGGTCGGATCCACTCGGGCTTTCACCATGCCCGGAAGACAACATATCGAATCGGGAAAGACCGCCAGTAAACGGAGACACCAACTACATCGTCGACAATCCGTCGAACTGGGCCGACACCATCACGGATATCGACAGGATCGAGGACGGAATTCTATGGGAGGAGAAAACCGCAACGGGACAGAATCCGAACATGAAGATAGAACCCTGGATCGAAAAACACGTGTACAAGAAGCTGGACGCCTACGTCCGAGCCCGCTCCCACCTCGAAGGCTGGGAGGACGCCCCATTGGGCTACACTTCACGGAACCCGGCGCCACTGCAGATTTCAGAGCCGCCGTGGAATCCGGGGTCGACGCTTGGCGTCAGAGGAATCCTGGCGTCGAGGCACTGGTGAGGTGGAGCGAGTGAGCTGTTTCTTCCTATGTGACAACCAGGACGTTTGGAATCCCTCCAACACCGTAGCCAGACTCTTCGTTTCGACAGCAGAAGAAATTCAGCATGAATTCTCTCTGCCAACCGGCCTGAGTCGAATCATGGACGACGAATGCGAGGTGGACGGAGAGGTTTTCTCCGCATTCATCTCCAGCCTGCTCGTACGGTACGACCGTTCCAACAACCTACCCCTCAGAGGCCTTCTCGAAGGCGTCATCTCCATCGGACTCGTCCTGCTGGACCGTGCGGGACGACCGGTGGGTGACCTCCAGAATCTCAGCGAGTTCTGGCAGGAACGTCGCGACGACTTCGCGCAATCAATGCCACGCGGCTAAGGTCGACCTTTTTTTTCTTGACCGGGTTTTTCTCGGTGAGGGGCTTCACGACCGGTTCGCGTAGCTCCACGTCGGACTCGCGCAGGCGGGACTCGTCGAGCCCGGTGGGGGCGCATGAGGAAGGAAGCCCCGGTGCTCTCACCCACTCGACCACCAGGGTGGACGAAGACGGAACAGGAACCTGGACATGACCAACGCCCTTTCGCGCCTTCTGGAAATCTCCCCGGCGCCGACCGAGCCCCGCCGGAAGGACTGGGACGACTATCTGTACGTCCTTGAGCCGGGCTGCCCGAACGAGAATTACGACCTGATCGAATGGACGAGGAACCAGGCTGAAGGCCTGGAAGACCTTTAGGAATTCGAGAAGAAGCCGGCGGAGTTGGAGGTCGAGGGGGCCCGGGTGGTCCCCTGGGCGACGACGGACAGCGGGAATTCCTCTACTGGCTTGTTCGGCCCGGGGTTCGGCCGGATCAGTGGACGGTCATGGCGAACGAGGCGCGTGGCGATCGGTGGGAGCATTTTGCCGTGTCCTGCACGCAGTTCCTCGCGTCTGCGCTTGCCGGGGAGCTGCGGTCGGGCATTCTCTCGTCGTCGTTCCCTCGTACCCCACATGAGTTCCGTCGGCTTCGGGCGGTGTGAGATGCGAAAGGGCCCGGGATCCGTGAGGATTCCGGGCCCTTCGTTCTACGAGCGGGGGGGCTTAGCGGCCCGCCTCCGGGTGGACGGCGTCCGTGATGTCGACGGTCTTCTTCTCGACGGGCTTGCGGAGCTGGATGTTGAGCTCGCGGAGGCGGGACTCGTCGAGCTCGGTGGGGGCGCCCATGAGGAGGTCCTGGCCGTTGCCGTTGAGGGGGAAGGCGATGATCTCGCGGATGTTGGGCTCGTCGGCGAGGAGCATGACGATGCGGTCGACGCCGGGGGCGATGCCGCCGTGCGGGGGGGCGCCGTACTCGAAGGCGCGGAGCATGCCGGCGAACTCGGACTCGACGGTCTCGCGGGAGTAGCCGGCGATCTCGAAGGCCTTGAACATGATCTCGGGCTCGTGGTTCCGGATGGCGCCGGAGGAGAGCTCGATGCCGTTGCAGACGATGTCGTACTGCCAGCCGAGGACGTCCAGGGGGTCCTGGGTCTCCAGGGCCTCGATGCCGCCCTGCGGCATGGAGAACGGGTTGTGCGAGAAGTCGATCTTGCCGGTCTCCTCGTCGCGCTCGTACATCGGGAAGTCGACGATCCACGCGAAGCGGAAGACGTTCTCCTCGAACTGGCCGGCGCGCTTGGCGGCCTCGACCCGGACCGGGCCCATGATCTTGGAGACCTCGTCGAACTCGCCGGCGCCGAAGAAGATCGCGTGGCCGGGCTGGAGGCCGAGGCGCTCCGTGAGGACCTTGACGTTCTCCTCGGTGAGGAACTTGGCGATGGGGCCGGTGAGGGCGCCCTCCTCGCCGACGCGGACCCAGGCCAGGCCCTTCGCGCCGAGGGAGACCGCGAAGTCGCCGAGCTGGTCGAAGAACTTGCGGGGCTGGTCGCCGGTGTTCGGGACGGCGAGCGCGCGGACGTGCTTGCCGGCGAAGGCCTTGAACTCCGAGGCCTCGAAGACGTCGGAGATGTCGACGAGTTCGAGGGAGGTGCGCAGGTCCGGCTTGTCGTTGCCGTACTTCAGCATCGACTCGCGGAAGGGGATGCGCGGGAAGGGGAGGTGACGTGGCGGCCGCCGCCGAACTCCTCGAAGAGCTCGGTCATGAGCTTCTCGATCGGCTGGAAGACGTCCTCCTGCTCGACGAACGACATCTCGACGTCGAGCTGGTAGAACTCGCCCGGCGAGCGGTCGGCGCGGGCGTCCTCGTCGCGGAAGCAGGGCGCGATCTGGAAGTACCGGTCGAAGCCGGAGATCATCAGCAGCTGCTTGAACTGCTGCGGCGCCTGCGGCAGCGCGTAGAACTTGCCCGGGTTCAGGCGGGACGGGACGACGAAGTCGCGGGCGCCCTCGGGGGAGGTCGCGGCGAGGATCGGGGTCGCCATCTCGTTGAAGCCGAGGGCCACCATCTTGGAGCGGATGGAGGCGATGACGGCGGAGCGCAGCATGATGTTGCGGTGCATGCGCTCGCGGCGCAGGTCGAGGAAGCGGTACTCCAGGCGCCGCTCCTCGTTGACGCCGTCGTCGGCGTTGATGGTGAAGGGGATCTGCTTGGCGGCACCCAGGACCTCGACCTCGGCGGCCTCGATCTCGATCTCGCCGGTCGCGAGCTCCGGGTTGACGTTGTCGGCGCCACGGGAGACGACCTTGCCGTCCACGCGGACGACGGTCTCCTTCGTCAGCTTGTCGAGGACTTCGGCGGCGGGGGTGCCGGGCCGGGCGACGAGCTGCGTGATGCCGTAGTGGTCGCGCAGATCGATGAAGAGGATGCCGCCCAGGTCGCGCCGATTGTGCAGCCAGCCGCTCAGCCGGACGTCGGTGCCGACGTCAGAGGCGCGGAGCTCGCCGCAGGTGTGGGACCTGTACCGATGCATCGTCGTTCATCCAGTCTTCGGGATCGTGGGTCGTGGAGCGCCGCCGTCCGTGACCGGTGTCACAGATGTCACAGGACACGAGGGCAGACCCACCCAGAGTACCGGCCGGTCCAAGATCGCATTTCGAATACTCTCGGTGGCGACCTGGTGTCCGATATTCATAAAGTGGGGCAATGCGCACCGAGGACGTCCTGGCCGCGATCGCGACCGGCCTGTGGCGCTGGGACAACGCGTCCGGGATCGTCTCGCTCGACGCCGAGGCCGCCCGGCTGCTCGGGCTGCCCGCCGAGCCCGTGCGGCTCAGCGAGGCGGCCGTGCGGTCGCGGTTTCACCCGGTCGACTGGAACGAGATCGACGGGGTGGTCAACCTCGCCGTCGCCGAGGGCACCCTCGCCGAGGCGCGGCTGCGGATCATGGACGAGCACGGGCGGGTGCTCCGTACCGTACGGAGCAGGTCGAAGCCGCTGATCGAGGGGAACGACTACCAGCTGGTCGGCACCCTCCAGGAGGTCGCCGAGCAGCCGCCCGGCACGGCCGCCCGCACCCCATCACCGGCGACTGGCGCCGCTCCCGGGAGGCCTTCCTGCTCGACGCGGGGCGGGCGCTCGCCGAGGCGCGGTCGACGGCCGAGGTGCTGCGGGTGGCGGCCTCGCTGTCGATGCCCGGTTTCTCGCCCGACGGGCTCGCCGTCTTCGGCGTGGCGGGCGACCGGCTGACGATCATCGGCCACCACGGGCACAGCGAGGGCGACGAGGGGCCGTTCTCGTCGATGTCGCTGGACACGGACTATCCGGCGGCGGAGGTCGTACGGACCGGGCGGGCCATCTACCTGCCGACGCCGGAGGAGTACCTGCGGCGGTTCCCCATGACCTGGCCGCTCGCGCAGCGCTTCGGGCGCCGTTCCTGGGCCTTCGTGCCGCTCGTCGTCGCGGGGCGGACGATGGGGGCCTGGATGGCGGCCTTCAAGCACCCGGTGGCCTTCACGCCCGACGAGCGGTCGGTGCTGACGACGGTGGCGCGGATGCTCGCGCAGGCCCTCGCACGCGCGGGCGTGGCCGAGTCCGAGCGCGAGCTGTCGCTCGGCCTCCAGCGGACGATGATGCCGGTCCTCGGGCCCGGCATCCCCGGCATCCAGGTCGCCGCGCGGTACGTGCCGACCGGCGGCGGGCTGCAGGTCGGCGGCGACTGGTACGACATGATCCGGCTGCCCGGCGGCACCTCCCGCACCGGCGGGCGCGGCGCGGGCCGCATCGCCCTCGTCATCGGCGACGTCCAGGGGCACGACGTGCGGGCGGCCGGGCTGATGGGGCAGCTGCGGATCGCCCTGCGCGCGTACGCCTCCGAGGGCCACCGGCCGGACGCGGTGCTCTCGCGGGCCTCGCGCTTCCTGTACGGGATCACGGACGGGGACGACGGGGAGGGCGACGGCGGTCCGCGCTTCGCGACCTGCCTCTACCTGGAGGTCGACCTGGAGACGGGGACGGTCGACATCGCGCGGGCGGGGCATCCGGATCCGGCGGTACGGATGAACGACGGAACGGTGCTGCTGCGGCCCACGGCCGGCGGGCTGCCCTCGGCATCGACCCCGACACCGACTATCCGACGACCCGGCTCACCCTGGACCCCGGCGAGACGCTCATGATCTGCACCGACGGGCTCCTGGAGACCGGCGGGCACGACCTGGACAGCGGCTGGGAGCGGGTGCGGGAGCTGCTGGAGTCCCACGACGGCGAGGACCTGGAGGGGCTCGCCGACGTCCTCGTGGAGGCCGTCCACGGGCCCGGCTCGCACCACACGACGGGCCCGCTCGCCGACCGCCGCGAGGACGACATCGCCGTACTCCTGCTGTCCCGCCGGCCCGCCGGCACCGTCCGTGAGGCCCCCCGCCGCACCCTCATGTCGATCGCCCAGGCCGAACCCGAGCGGATCGCCGAGGCCCGCGAGCAGGTCCGGCAGCTGCTCCACGACTGGTCCGACGAGGACCAGCTCGACTCCGCCGTCCTCATGGTCTCCGAGATGGTCACCAACGTCCTCGTCCACACCGACGGCGACGCCCTCCTCGTCGCCGAGGTCGCCTGCGGCGAGAAGTCCCGCCGCCTCCGCGTCGAGGTCTCCGACAGCAGCGACGAACTCCCCCACAAACGGCACCCCGGCGAAATGGCCTCCAGCGGGCGCGGCCTGGTCCTCATGGAGATGCTGGCGGACGCCTGGGGCGTCGACCCCGGGGCGAGGGCAAGGCGATCTGGTTCGAGCTGAACGAGCCGGGGGCGGAGGGGCTGCTGCGGCTAGCCTCCGACGGCCGCTGCGGGCCGAGCCCGGCCCGTTGTGGGCCGCGCCCGCCCGTTGTGGGCCGAGCCCGCCCGTTGTGGGCCGAGCCCGGCCCGTTGTGGGCCGCGCCCGCCCCGTCGTGGGCCGAGCGCATCGCCCGCGCGCGCCCCGTCTCCCTCCGGCGCAGACTGGTCTCGTACGGCCGTCAGGGGGCATGGAGTGCGTCATGGACATCCACAAGGTCGGCAGTGACACGACGGTGATCGCAGACAGTCTCGATGTGCCGGGTATCGGGCATGTCCCGGCCAATGCCTATGTGGTGACGGCCGCCGAGCCGGTGGTCGTCGACACCGGGCTTTCGGTGGAGGACAGGGACTTCGTCGGGGCGCTCGGTGGGGTGGTGGAGCCGGCGGATGTGCGGTGGATCTGGCTCACGCATCCGGACCGGGATCACACGGGTGGGATCTTCGAGCTGCTGGAGGCGGCGCCACGCGCGCGCGTGGTGACGACGTTCCTGGGGTTCGGGATCATGTCGACCGAGCGGGCGCTGCCCATGGACCGGGTGTACTTCCTGAATCCGGGGCAGTCGCTCGATGTGGGGGACCGGACGTTGCACGGCTTCAGGCCGCCGCTCTTCGACAATCCGGCCACGGTCGGGTTCTACGACGACCGGACGCGGATCTGCTTCAGTTCCGACTGTTTCGGCGGGCCGATGCCGAGCGCGGAGCTGGCCGAGAGCGGGCACGCGAGCGATCTGAAGCCGGAGGAGCTGAGGAGGGCGCAGCTGCTCTGGGCGACGATCGACAGTCCGTGGGTGCATCTGGTGGACGCGGAGAAGTACCGGGCGACGCTCGCGCCGCTGGCGGAGATGAACCCGGAGATCGTGCTGTGCACGCATCTGCCGCCGGCCGTGCGGATGACGCGCCGGATGATCGACACGATCGCGGCGGCCCCGGACGCCGACCCGTTCGTGGGCCCGGACCAGGTGGCGCTGGAGCAGCTCCTGGCCTCGTTCGAAGCGGCTTAGCGGTCCGGAGGCCTGGCGGTCCGGCGGTCTAGGGCTCGGGCTCGGGCGGCGGTGCCCCGTACCGCGTCCGCAGTTCCCCCAGGATGCCCGTCGCCGCCGCCGTCAGCGGGACGGCGAGCAGCATGCCCAGGATGCCCGCGACGGACGCTCCGGCGGTGATCGCGAGCATGACCACGGCCGGGTGCATCTGGACGGTCCGGCTCTGGACGAGGGGCTGGAGGACGTTGCCCTCGATGACCTGGACGGCGAGGACGACGCCGAGGACCCAGAGGGCGATGACGAAGCCCCGGTCGGCGAGGGCGACGAGGACGGCGATCGCGCCGGAGAGGAAGGCCCCGAGGTAGGGGATGTAGGCGGTCACGAAGACGAGCGCGGCGAGTCCCACCGCGCCGGGCACGTCGAGGACGACGAGGCCGATGCCGATGAGGACGGCGTCCACGAGGGCGACGAACGTGGTGCCGCGCATGAAGCCCTCGACGGCCTCGAAGGCGCGGCGCGCCATGGCCTCGACGAGGTCGCCGGTGGCGCGGGGGGCGAGGGAGCGCAGGGCGCCGGCGGCCCGGTCGGAGTCCTTCAGGAAGAAGAAGATGAGGAGCAGGGCGAGGACGGCGGTGGCGAGCATCTGGCCGACGACGCTGAGTCCGCTGATGACCCCGGAGGCGGCGGTGCCGCCGAACTCCTTGAGGAGCTTCTCGGCGTTGCGCGCGAGGTCGTCGAGGGAGGTGCCGGCCGCGCCGAGGTGGTCGGCGATGTCGGAGGCGGCCTGCCGGAGCGAGGAGATGATCTGGTCGCCGGTGTCGATGAGGGCGACGACGACGATGTACGTGGCGCCGCCGACGACCACGAGGACGGCGACGACCGTGAGCGCGGCGGCGAGCCCCTGGTTCACCTTCATCTTCAGCAGGCGGCGGTAGAGCGGCCCGAGGAGCGCGGTGCCGAGGATCGCGAGCAGGACGGGGGTGACGGCCGTCTTGAAGACGACGCAGAGCCAGATGAAGACGGCGGCGACCCCGGCGGCCAGGAGCAGGACGACGCACCAGGCGGCGAACCGGCGGGCGGGTTCGGGGAGGAGCGGCGCTCGGCTGGTCTGCACCTCCTCACCGGACCACGCCCGTCGGCGTGTCGTCGCGTGCTGACGGACCGTACGGGTGACGCCCGGTCAGGCGCCGGAGTACGGGGCCGGATCTCCGGCCCCGTACCCGTGCCTGTACGTGTACCCGTGCCCGTACGCGTACCCGTACTCGTACGCGTACTCGTACCCGTACCGGCTCCTCCGTTACTCGCCCATCCCGTGCACCGCCGGGATCGTGCCGAGGCGGCCCGCCTGGAAGTCCTCGAAGGCCTGGCGCAGTTCGGCCTGGGTGTTCATGACGAACGGGCCGTAGTGGGCCATGGGCTCGCGGATGGGCTGTCCGCCGAGGAGCACGACCTCCAGGTCGGGGGTGTTCCCGTCCTGCTTCTCGTCGGCGCGGACGGTGAGGGCGCCGCCCTTGCCGAAGACGGCGGTCTGGCCCGTGTGGACGGGCCGGCGGTCGGTGCCGACGGTGCCGCGGCCGGCGAGCACGTACGCGAGGCCGTTGAAGTCCTCGCGCCAGGGCAGGTTGATCTCGGCGCCGGGGCGCAGGGTGGCGTGGATCATCGTGATCGGGGTGTGGGTGATGCCGGGGCCCTCGTGGCCGTCGAGCTCGCCGGCGATGACGCGGAGCAGCGCGCCGCCGTCGGGGGAGGTGAGGAGCTGGACCTGGCGGCCGCGGATGTCCTGGTAGCGGGGGGCCATCATCTTGTCGCTCGCGGGCAGGTTGACCCACAGCTGGAGGCCGTGGAAGAGGCCGCCGCTGACGACGAGGGACTCCGGCGGGGCCTCGATGTGGAGGAGGCCGGAGCCGGCGGTCATCCACTGGGTGTCGCCGTTGGTGATGGTGCCGCCGCCACCGTTGGAGTCCTGGTGGTCGAAGGTCCCGTCGATGATGTAGGTGACGGTCTCGAAGCCGCGGTGGGGGTGCCAGGGCGTGCCCTTGGGCTCTCCGGGCGCGTACTCCACCTCACCCATCTGGTCCATCATGATGAACGGGTCGAGGTACTGGTAGTTGATCCCGGCGAACGCGCGGCGCACCGGGAAGCCCTCGCCCTCGAACCCCTGGGGGGCCGTGGTGACGGCGAGGACGGGGCGGGAGACGGCGTCGGCGGGGGCGGCGACGCGCGGCAGGGTGAGCGGGTTCTCGACAGTCACAGCGGGCATGACCGGACCTCCTTGGTGCGACCTTGTACGTCCACTTTAGTTGAACGCTGAACTTTCTGCCACCCGGAACGCGAAACGCCCGGGAGGAATTCCTCCCGGGCGCTCCCACGTGTCTCCAGCGTGCGTCAGCCGTACATCCGCCGCATCGCGAAGTCGACCATCTGCTCCACGGCCTTCGCGTCGAAGACCATGCGGTGGTCGCCCTCCATGTCGAGGACGAAGCCGTAGCCGGTCGGCAGCAGGTCGATCACCTCGGCACCGGTGATCACGAAGTACTTCGACTCCTTGCCCGCGTACCGCCGCAGCTCCTTGAGCGAGGTGAACATCGGGATGACCGGCTGCTGGGTGTTGTGCAGGGCCAGGAAGCCGGGGTTGTCGCCGCGCGGGCAGTAGACCTTGGAGGTCGCGAAGATCTGCTGGAAGTCCTCGGGGGCCAGCGTGCCGGTCGTGAAGGCGCGTACGGCGTCCGCGAGGGAGGGCGGCGAGGGCTCGGGGTAGAGCGGGGGCTGCTGCTGGGCGTACCCACCGCCCTGCGTGCCGCCCTGCATCCCCGCCTGGGGCGGGGCGTACTGCCCCTGCTGGGGCGGCGCGTACTGCCCCTGCTGGGGCGGCGCGTACTGCTGCTGGGCACCCGGGTTCTGCTCGTAGCCGTACATGGGGCCCAGCCTATCGAGCGCACCGCCCCGGCAGGACCCCCGCCGGGGCGCGGCCTCATGGGCCGAGGGAGGTGGCCGCCCGTCCTGGATCCCGGGCGCTCCGTCACCGAACGTAACCGAAAGGTCGCGCGACGCGCCCGCGTGCCGGGGGTTTTCACCCCCACGAAGGCGAGCCTTCCGCGCTCCTTGACGGCGGTGGTGGACGTCATCGTCGTCACAGATGGCCGGATAGGGGTTGCTTCTTATTACCGGTGGGTAGCATCATCGGAGAGAGCGTGTTGCTACTCGCTGGTACGTGTACGAGGAACCTCCCTCCCCGAGCCTTACGGAGCCGTCGCCATGGGGCACTACAAGTCGAATCTCCGCGACATCGAGTTCAACCTCTTCGAGGTCCTCGGCCGCGACAAGGTCTACGGCACCGGTCCGTTCGAGGAGATGGACGTCGAGACCGCCAAGAGCATCCTCGACGAGATCCGCCGTCTCGCCGAGAACGAGCTCGCGGAGTCCTTCGCCGACGCCGACCGCAACCCGCCCGTCTTCGACCCGGAGACCAACACCGCCCCGGTCCCGGCCTCCTTCAAGAAGTCCTACAAGGCCTTCATGGACTCCGAGTACTGGCGTCTGGGCATCCCGGAGGGCATCGGCGGCACCGTCTCCCCGCGCTCCCTCGTCTGGGCCTACGCGGAGCTGCTCCTCGGCTCGAACCCGGCCATCTGGATGTACTCCTCCGGCCCGGCCTTCGCCGGCATCCTCTACAACGAGGGCAACGAGGCGCAGAAGAAGGTCGCGCAGATCGCCGTCGAGAAGCGCTGGGGCTCCACCATGGTCCTCACCGAGCCCGACGCGGGCTCGGACGTCGGCGCCGGCCGCACCAAGGCCGTGCAGCAGGAGGACGGCTCCTGGCACATCGAGGGCGTCAAGCGCTTCATCACCTCCGGTGAGCACGACATGGAGGAGAACATCCTCCACTACGTCCTCGCCCGCCCCGAGGGCGCCGGCCCCGGCACCAAGGGCCTGAGCCTCTTCCTCGTCCCGAAGTACGAGTTCGACTGGGAGACCGGCGAGCTGGGCGCGCGCAACGGCGTCTACGCCACCAACGTCGAGCACAAGATGGGCCTCAAGGCCTCCAACACGTGCGAGATGACCTTCGGCGACAAGCACCCCGCCAAGGGCTGGCTCATCGGCGACAAGCACGACGGCATCCGCCAGATGTTCCTCATCATCGAGTTCGCCCGCATGATGGTCGGCACGAAGGCGATCTCCACCCTCTCCACGGGCTACCTCAACGCCCTGGAGTACGCCAAGGAGCGCGTCCAGGGCACCGACCTGGCGAACTTCATGGACAAGAACGCCCCCAAGGTCACCATCACGCACCACCCCGACGTCCGCCGCTCGCTGATGACGCAGAAGGCGTACGCCGAGGGCATGCGCTCCCTCGTCCTCTACACGGCCTCCGTGCAGGACGAGATCGCGATCAAGGAGGCGGCCGGCGAGGACGCCAAGGCGCTGATCGGCCTCAACGACCTGCTCCTGCCGATCGTGAAGGGCTACGGCTCCGAGAAGGGCTACGAGCAGCTCGCGCAGTCGCTCCAGACCTTCGGCGGCTCCGGCTTCCTCCAGGAGTACCCGATCGAGCAGTACATCCGGGACGCCAAGATCGACACCCTCTACGAGGGCACCACGGCCATCCAGGGCCAGGACTTCTTCTTCCGCAAGATCGTCCGCGACCAGGGCGCCTCCCTGAACGCGCTGTCCGAGGAGATCAAGAAGTTCCTCGCGGTCGGCACCGGCGGCGAGGAGCTGGCCACCGCCCGCGACGCGCTCGCCAAGGCCGCCGTCGACCTGGAGGGCATCGTCGGCAAGATGATCACCGACCTCACCGCCACCGGCGAGGACGTCAAGAACATCTACAAGGTCGGCCTCAACACCACCCGCCTGCTGCTCGCCTCCGGCGACGTCGTCGTCGGCTACCTGCTCCTCAAGAGCGCGGCCGTCGCCGCCGAGAAGCTGGCCGAGGGCGCGAACGCCAAGGACGTCGCCTTCTACGAGGGCAAGATCGCGGCCGCGAAGTTCTTCGCCGCCAACATCCTGCCGGGCGTCTCCGCCGAGCGCGCCCTCGCCGACGCCGTCGACGGCTCGCTCATGGACCTGGACGAGGCCGCGTTCTAAGACGCCTCTCGTCCTGCCGGCACGGCCCGTCCCCGGGGAGGGGGGCGGGCCGTTCCTGCTGCCCGGACACATCTTGATCACCCCATTCCGGGGACTGGTATTCGGTATGCGGTCCGTGCGTAAGGTGATCTCATGAGCAGCGCAGCTTCCCGTCCCACCGCCGGCCCCTTCGACCGCGGACACACCGACGACCTGATGGCCTTCCTGACGGCCTCCCCCTCGCCGTACCACGCGGTGGCGACCGCCGCCGAGCGCCTGGAGAAGGCCGGCTTCCGGCGCGTCGAGGAGACCGCGGCCTGGGACGGGACGTCCGGCGGGAAGTACGTGATCCGCGGCGGCGCGATCATCGCCTGGTACGTGCCGGAGGGCGCCGCCGCCCACACCCCGTACCGGATCGTCGGCGCCCACACCGACTCCCCCAACCTGCGCGTCAAGCCGCGCCCCGACATGGGCGCCCAGGGCTGGCGCCAGGTCGCCGTCGAGATCTACGGCGGAACCCTCCTCAACACCTGGCTCGACCGCGACCTCGGCCTCGCCGGCCGCCTCACCCTCCGCGACGGCAGCCACCACCTGGTCAACGTCGACCGGCCGCTGCTGCGCGTCCCGCAGCTCGCCATCCACCTCGACCGCTCGGTCAACGACGGCCTCAAGCTGGACCGCCAGCGCCACATGCAGCCCATCTGGGGCATCGGCGAGGTCCACGAGGGCGACCTGATCTCCTTCGTCGCCGCCGAGGCCGGCGTCGACGCCGAGGACGTCACCGGCTGGGACCTGATGGTCCACGCCGTCGACGCCCCCGCCTACCTGGGCCGCGACAACGAACTCCTCGCCGGACCGCGCATGGACAACCTGATCTCCGTGCACGCCGCCGTCGCCGCCCTCGCCTCCCTCGCGGGCCGCGACGACCTCCCGTACATCCCGGTCCTCGCCGCCTTCGACCACGAGGAGAACGGCTCCGAGGCCGACACCGGCGCCCAGGGCCCCCTCCTCGGCAACGTCCTGGAGCGCTCGGTCTACGCCCGCGGCGGCTCCTACGAGGACCGGGCCCGCGCCTTCGCCGGCACCGTCTGCCTCTCCTCCGACACCGGCCACGCCGTCCACCCCAACTACGCGGAGCGCCACGACCCGACGCACCACCCGCGCGTCAACGGCGGCCCGATCCTCAAGGTGAACGTCAACCAGCGCTACGCCACCGACGGCAGCGGCCGCGCCGTCTTCGCCGCCGCCTGCGAGAAGGCCGGCGTGCCCTGGCAGTCCTTCGTCTCCAACAACGACATGCCCTGCGGCACCACGATCGGCCCCATCACCGCCGCCCGGCACGGCATCTCGACCGTCGACATCGGCGTCGCGATCCTCTCCATGCACAGCGCCCGCGAACTCTGCGGCGCCGACGACCCGTACCTCCTCGCGAACGCGCTGGTGGCGTTCCTGGAGGGCTGAGGCCCCTCCCCGGGACGAGCGAAACATCCGCGAAAGGCCCCCGCTGGCAGCGTGGTCCTCATGGAACGTCATGAGGGCCCGCCCCGGGGGAAGTTCTTCGCCGTCCTCGCCGCCGCCGTGGTGCTCGCCACGGCCGCCGCGGGCGCCGTGATCGCGCGCTACGACGAACGGCCCCCGTGGGGCAGGGACATCGCGTACGAGGGCGGCTATCTGCAGGCCGTGCGGATCGTGAAGTGGCGCGCCCTGCGCGCGGGCGAGTGCGCCGACATGGAGCGGCAGGGGATGGGCGGCGACCGGGCCGTGCACGACCCGGCGGCCTGGGTGGAAGGGTGCCTGGACGGGGCCGCGGGGCGCCCGTCCAGGAACCAGGGGTTCGTCCGCTGATCAGCCGTCCATGCCGGCGAGGATCAGCGGGAGTCGGGCGACGCCCGACTCCGTGACCTTCACCGGGACGCCCCAGTCCTGCTGGTGGACGTGGCAGGCCGGGTACTCGTTGGCCGGGTCGTCGTCGCAGGAGGCGGCCATCGCCGAGACGTGCAGCACGCCCTCGGTGACCTCCGGGTCGAGGTCGAGCTCGCGGAAGAGGTCGGTCCCGGTCCCCGCCCCGCCGAGCAGCAGCTCCGGCGGCGTCGAGGACACCAGGAGCCGGGTCGAGGGCCCGTACCGCTCGTCCAGCTTCTGCCCGGTCGGCGCCTGGAAGACGACGTCGAGGCGGAGACGGCCGGGGGCGACCTCGGTGGCCTCGCGCTGCGTCCGGTACGCGGCGGACTCGACCTGGACGGCCTCCTCGGGCAGCCGCAGCCGGGTCAGCCGGTGCCGGGCCGACTCGACGACCACGATGTCGCCGCCGACGAGGACGGCGTCGCTGGGCTCGCGCAGATCGGTGGCGAGGGTGGTGACCTCGCCGGTGGCGGGTCGTAGCGGCGCAGGGCGTGGTTGTACGTGTCGGAGACGGCGACCGAGCCGTCCGGCAGGGCGGTCACGCCCAGCGGGTGCTGGAGCAGGGCCTGCCCGGCGGCGCCGTCCCGGTGCCCGAAGTCGAAGAGCCCGGTGCCCACGGCGGTGTGCACCACCCCGTCGGTGTCGATCCACCGCACGGCGCTGGTCTCGGAGTCCGCGATCCACAGCCGGTCCTCGGTGGCGGCGAGCCCGGACGGCTGCGCGAACCAGGCCTCGGCGGCGGGACCGTCGACGAGCCCCTCGTTCGTCGTCCCGGCCGCGACCTCGACGGTCCCGCTCTCCGGGTCGTACGTCCACAGCTGGTGCACCCCGGCCATGGCGATCCACACCTTGCCCCGCCACCAGGCGACGTCCCACGGCGAGGACAGGTCCACCTCAAGGGCCGGCCCCGAGGTCGGCGACCCCTGCCACCACTGCTTCCCGGTGCCAGCCACGAGCTCGACGGCCCCCGTCTCCGGGTCGTACGTCCGCAGGGCGTGGTTCACGGTGTCCGCGACGACGACCTTGCCGCCGGGCAGCTGCGCGAGGCCCTGCGGCTCCCGGAAGACGCCCTCCCCGATCCGCCGCACGACGGTCTCCCCGTCCTCGGCGAGCTCGACGAGCTGGTGCCGGGTGGTGTCGGAGACCAGGAAGTTCCCGCTGTCGAGCGTGATCACCTTCCCGGGGAAGCGCAGGTCGGTCGCGACCGGCTCGGGCGCCACGTACGGCCCGTCCCCGCGCCGCAGCGTCCCCTTGGCCTCGTGCTCGGCCTCCAGCTCCTCCACGAGCGTCCGGATCGCGTTGGCGTGCCCCTCGCCCGCGTGCTGGGCGACGACGTACCCCTCGGGATCGATCACGACGAGCGTCGGCCACGCCCGCACCGCGTACTGCTTCCAGGTCGCCAGCTCCGGGTCGTCGAGCACGGGGTGATGCACCTCGTACCGCTCCACCGCGTCGACCACGGCCTGGTGCTCGGCCTCGTGCACGAACTTCGGCGAGTGCACCCCGACGATCACGAGCGTGTCGCGGTGCTTCTCCTCCAGGTCACGGAGCTCGTCGAGGACGTGCAGGCAGTTCACGCAGCAGAAGGTCCAGAAGTCGAGCAGAACGATCTTTCCTCGCAGGTCGGCGAGGGTCAGTTCTTCTCCGCCGGTGTTCAGCCAGCCGCCCTTGCCGATCAGCTCGGGGGCGCGGACACGGGCACGTCGGGGCGCGGGGGTGGGCGCGGCAGCGTTCATGGTTCAAGGGTGCCGTACGGGTGGAAAGTGGGGGCCGGGTGGGGGGCCGGGGCGTGTCCCGGAGGGGGCGGTCGGGGACGGGCGGTGGCATGGGGCGCATGACGCGTGCGGGCAGATCATCGGACTACTACCGCCGTCGGGTGAGCGGTGGACTGCTGGTGACGGTGCTGCTCGTGCCGCCCGGCGCCGTCGCCTGGGCCGGTGGTGCCGGGGACGGGGCGCTGCGGATGACCGTCACCGTGGACGGGCGGCCCGACAGCGCGGCACGGCCGCCCTCCGTACGGGCCGGGGCACAGGTCGTGAAGCGGTACCGGCTGGTCAACCACGGCGAGGCGCATCTGTACGGGGTGCGGGTCCTCGACCCGGGCGTGCCCGGCGGGGTCGTGCGGTGCCCCCGGCAGACGCTCGGCGCGCTCCGGGAGTTCGAGTGCGTCGCCCGCTTCCCGGCCCTGCCCGGGGCACGGCTCGCCACCGCGCGGGCCGAGGGGACATCCCTCCTCGGGCGGCGGATCGGCTCCACCGCCCGCTCCGGGTACGACGGCGTCGCCGGGGCCTCGCCCTCAGCGAGCGGGTCGCGGTCGGGGCCGGCGCCCCGGAACGGCCGGACGCGCGGTCCACGCGGCCCCGCCGGGACCGCGACCGTCACCTACACCGTGACCAACCGCGGCAACCGGCCCGTCCACGCCGTACGCGTCGGCGACACCGCCCTCGGCCTCGGCCTCGGCACCGTCGACTGCGGCGGGACCGCGCCCGAACTCTCCCCGGCGCCTCGGTCCGCTGCACGGCCACCATCCGGCGCCCGCCCGGCACCCACCGCAGCACCGGACTCGCCACCGGCAGCGACCGGATCCCCACCTACGACGCCGCGGGCGCCCTCGTCCCCGCACCCGCGCTCACCGCCCGGTCCTCCGCCGTCTTCACGATCGCCGCGCCGGCTGTGGTGCGGGGGTTGGTGGGGGTGGTGTGGGTGGTGGGGCCGGTGGGAGTGGGGGAGTTGGTGGGGAGTGGTGGGGTGGTGCCTGGTGCTGGGCGGGGTGGGGTGTGGGGGGTATCGGGGGTGCCTCTGGGGCTGCTGGTGTGGCTGGTGCGGCTGGTGGTGTCGGGGCTGCTGCGGGGGCCGGGGCTCCGGGTGCTCCCGGGGTGCCTGGCGCCGGCTCGGGGGCGGGGGTAGGGGCAGGGGCGGGGACAGGGCGGGACCTGGGATCGGAGCCAGTGCCGGGGCCGGAGCAGGGGCAGGGGCAGGAACAGGGACAGGGACAGGGGCCGGTGTCGGAGCCGTACCCCCCGGCACTCGTCCCGCCTCCCCCAAGCCCCCCGCCCGTGTCTCCCCGCCCCGGAGCGTCCCCGACGGAGCGGGGGAAGTGCCCGGCAGCAGCATCGCGGCCTCCGCCGTCCGTCCGCCGCGGGTGCACGCCGTGCGGGACGACGAGGGGTTCGTGGGGCGGTTGAGGCGACGGGCGCGGGAGGCGCAGGAGTTCGGGGTCGTGATGATGCTGTTGCTGCTGCTGATTCCCGCGGCGGTCGCCGCGACGCTCCTCGGCAGCCGGGGGAAGTGAGCGTGGCCTTGTTCGAGACGCTGTTCGTCGTCATCGGGGTGGCGCTGGTCGCCGCTCTCGCCGTCTTCGCCAAGACCAGGCTCTTCCCGGTCGGCGAGGACGAGGAACCGCGGGAGGACGTCGCCGAGTACATCGCGATGATGGTGTCGGTGCTCTACGCGATCGTGCTCGGGCTCTGTCTGGTCTCCGTGTGGGACACCCGTTCCTCCGCCGACGACCACGTGCAGGCGGAGGCGAGCGCCCTGCACCAGATGTACCTGCTCGCGGACGCCATGCCCGTCGCGCAGCGGGAGCCGCTGCGGGACGCGGCCCGGACGTACGCGCGTCACGTCGTCGACGTCGAGTGGACGCAGATGGCCGCCCGCGAGCCGCTCGGCGAGTCCGGCTGGACGCTGCTCGCGCGGCTCCGGAAGGCGAGCGAGGTGGACGACTCCGCCAAGGTGCCGGAGCAGATCGCGGCGCAGGAGGTCCTGGCCCAGCTCGGGTACGTCGACGACGCGCGGCGGGGGCGCGAGGCGGCGGCGCAGGAGCGGCTCTCGCCCGTGCTGTGGGCGGGGCTGCTGATCGGGGGTGTGCTGACGCTGGCGTTCATGTTCCTCTTCGGGATCAAGAGGAGCACGACGCACGTGGTGCTGGTGATGGGGCTGTCCGGGTTCATCGCCTTCACGGTGCTGCTGATCCATCAGCTCGACGCGCCGTTCGGGGAGATGCTCGGGGCGACGCCGGACGCGTTCACCCGTTACTTCGGATGAGGATCCGGGTGAGAAGCGGGGCCGGCGGGGCAGACATAGGGCCGTGAAATATCTCGTACGGGACAAGATCCTCGCGATCGGCGACGACTACTGGATCGAGGACGAGCGGGGCCGCCACGCCTTCCTCGTCGACGGCAAGGCCCTGCGGCTGCGCGACACCCTGGAGCTGAAGGACCCCGACGGGCAGGTCCTCGTCACCCTGCGGCAGAAGATGTTCAGCCTCCGGGACGCGATGACGATCGAGCGGGACGAACGGCCGCTCGCGACCGTCCGCCGCAAGCGGCTCTCCCTGCTCCGCAACCACTACCGGGTGACGCTCGTCGACGGCACCGAACTCGACGTCAGCGGCCGGATCCTGGACCGGGAGTTCACCGTCGAGTACGAGGGCGAGCTCCTGGCGCACATCTCCCGGCAGTGGTTCCACGTCCGGGAGACGTACGCGGTGAACGTGGTCCGCGAGGACGCGGACGCGGCGCTGCAGATCGCGGTCGCCGTGTGCGTCATCCGGATGGCCGAGCGGGAGCGGGAGGACTAGCCGGCCTTCGTCAGGGCCTGCTCCAGGTCCGCCCACAGGTCCTCCACGTGCTCGATGCCGACCGAGAGCCGGACCGTGCCCGCGCCGATGCCGGCCGTCTCCAGCGCGGCCGCGTCGAGCTGGTGGTGGGAGGTGGACGCCGGGTGCATCACCAGCGTCTTCACGTCACCGAGGGACACGCTGAGGGAGGCGAGCCGCACCGCCTCGACGAAGGCGCGGCCCGCCTCCCGGCCGCCGGCCAGGTCGAGGGAGATCACGCCGCCTCCCCGCCGGGCAGCAGCCGGGCGGCGATCTCCCGGTCCGGGTGGCTCGCGAGGGCCGGGTGGCGGACGGCCTCGACCGCCGGGTGCGCTTCGAGCCGGGCGGCGAGCTCGGCGGCGCTCGCGCACTGGCGCTCCATGCGCAGGGACAGGGTCTGCATGCCGCGCAGGGTGAGCCAGGCGGCGAACGGGTCGGTGGCCGCGCCCTGTTCGACGGCGTGCCGGCGGACGCGGCCGTACAGCTCCGCGTCCTTGAAGACGGCGATGCCGCCGAGGACGTCCGCGTGCCCGGCCAGGTACTTGGTGGCGGAGTGGACGACGATGTCGGCGCCGTGGTCGAGGGGACGGCAGAGCAGCGGGGAGGCGAAGGTGTTGTCGACGGCGACGGGGACCCCGGCCCCGGCGGCGACGGCGGCGAGCGCGGGGATGTCGGCGACGCGGGTGGTGGGGTTGGCGAGGGTCTCCAGGTAGAGGAGGCGGGTCTCGGGGCGCAGCGCCGCCCGGACCTCCTCGGGGTCGGTGCCGGAGACGTACGTGACGTCGACGCCCCAGCGGGCGGCGAGGTCGGCGAGGACCGCGTACGTGCCGCCGTACAGGCAGGTCTGGGCGATGACGTGGTCGCCGCTGCCGAGCAGGCCGGTGAGGACGGCGGTGATGGCGCCCATGCCGGAGGCGAAGGAGCGGGCGGCGGTCCCTCCTCCAGGCGGGCGACGGCCTCCTCCAGGGTGCGGACCGTGGGGTTCCTGAGGCGGGAGTAGAGGAAGGCGTCCGGGGAAGTGAAGCCCTCGGCGAGGGCGTCGGCCGAGTCGAAGGCGAAGACGTGCCCCTGGTGGAGGGGACTCCGAGGGGCCTGCTGCCGGTGATCTCGACGTGCGGCGGATGGACGGCGAGGGTCTCGGGGCGCGGGGACACGGGTTCGTCGTGGGTCATGAACTCAGTCTGTGCGAAGGCCGTTCGGCTTCCCAGGTCCAATCCCGCGGATTGGTTCCGATCTTGCGGGCCGCGGCCGCGGGCCGCGGCGGAACCGTACTGCTGGACGGCCGTACGCGGGACGGCCGTACGCGGGACCGGGCCCCGGCCGTCAGCCGAAGGTCCGGTCGTCGGCCGGAGGTCCGGTCGTCCGTCGGGCCCCGGCCGTCCGTAGGGGGCCGGGGCTCGGTGGGTCGGGCTCTCAGGCCCGGCGGACGCGGGGGCCGCGAGGCCGAGGACGCGGTCCTTGAGGGCCGGGAAGTCCTCGCGTGTCGCGCGGACCTTCGCGGGGTCGAGGACGACGCGGAGGATCTCCTCGTCGGGGCCGGCCTCGGCGAGGGTCTCGCCCCAGGGGTCGACGACGATCGAGTGCCCGGCCTGCTCCACGCCCGCGTGGGTGCCGGCGGTGCCGCAGGCGAGGACGTACGCCTGGTTCTCGACGGCGCGGGCGCGGGCGAGGAGCGTCCAGTGGGCGCGGCGGCGGGCGGGCCAGCCGGCCGGGACGACGAAGGCCTGGGCGCCCGCGTCGACGAGGCCCCGGAAGAGCTCGGGAAGCGCAGGTCGTAGCAGGTGGCGACGCCGACGGTGAGGAGCGGCAGGTCGACGGTGACGAGGTCCTCGCCGGCGGCCATGAGGACGGCCTCGCCCTTGTCGAAGCCGAAGCGGTGGATCTTCCGGTAGGAGGCGGCGAGTTCGCCGTCGGGGAGAGGAGGAGCGAGGTGTTGTAGAGGGAGCCGCCCTCCGCCTCGACGAAGGAGCCGGCGTGCAGCCAGACCCCGGCGTCGCGGGCGGCCGCCGCCATCGCCCGGTGGGTGGGGCCGTTCAGCGGCTCGGACTCGGCGGCGAAGAGGTCGGACGCGAAGGCGCCGACGGTCCACAGTTCCGGGAGGACGACGAGGTCGGCATGGCCGGATTCCTCCCGTACGAGACGGGCCACGCGGGCGCGTCTGGCATCCACCGGTTCGTCCGGGTCTACCGCGATCTGGATCAGCGAGGCGCGCACACTACCACCGTCCTGGCATTCGAGCCGTCAACACCGGCCTACGATCGTCACACGAAAGCACTGCCGGGGTGCCTTCGGGCAGCGTAACTTAGCGTCCGAGCCTCCCACCCAGTCGTGTTTTCAGCCCGCGCACCGAAGAACCGCCGAGGGGTCCCGTGACCGTCCATCCCAGCCTCCAGAACTACGCAGACGCCTGGACCCATTCCATCGAGGCGATAGCCGAGCTGGTGCAGCCGCTCGTGGAGAGCGAATGGAACCGGCCGACCCCGTGCATCGGCTGGTCGGTGCGGGACATCGTGTCGCATGTGATCGGCATGGAGACGGAGATGCTCGGCGACCCCCGGCCGATCCACTCCCTGCCCCGGGACCTGTACCACGTGCGCAGTGACTTCGCCCGCTACATGGAGGTCCAGGTCGATGTGCGGCGGCACCACACCTCCCCGGAGATGACCTCGGAGCTGGAGTACATCCTGATCCGTCGGGCCCGCCAGCTCCGCAACGAGAACCGCTCCCCCGAGCATGTGATCCGTGCCCCCCTCAGCGCCGAGCAGACCCTCGAAGCGGGCTACCGGGACCGGGCCTTCGACGTGTGGGTGCACGAGCAGGACCTCCGGGCGGCGCTGGGCGTGCCGGGGAACCTGGACTCGGCCGGGGCGCTGGTGGCCCGGGACGTGCTCCTGGAGGCGCTGCCCGAGATGGTCGCCAAGGAGGCCGGGGCGCCCGCCTCCTCGGCGGTGGTGCTCGACGTGACCGGTCCGGTGGAGTTCCTGCGGACGATCCGGGTGGACGCGGAGGGCCGGGGCACGATCGACGGCGCGCCGTCGCTGGGCCCCGCGGTGACGCTCACGACGGACTGGGAGACGTTCGTGCGCCTGGCCTGTGGCCGGGTCCGGCCGGCCGAGGTGGCCGACCGGGTCAAGACCGAGGGCGACGCCGAGCTCGCGGCGGCGATCCTGGACAACTTCGCGGTGACGCCCCGCTGATGCGGTGACGTCCTGCCGATGCGGTGACGTCCTGCCGAGGTGGTTGACGCCCCGATAGATCGCGCCGCTTTCTATACCGGCACGTGCACGGCCTCGACGCGGCTGGCGACGAGCCGTTCCCGTTCCCTGCGGTGGGTGCGGGCCTTGAGGCGCAGGATCTGCACGAGTCCGAGGGCCTCCAGGACGAAGACCGAGGAGAACGCGATGCGGTAGTTGTCGCCGGTCGCGTCGAGCAGCACGCCCACGGCGAGCAGGGTCGTCATCGAGGCGACGAAACCACCCATGTTGACGATGCCCGAGGCGGTGCCCTGACGCTCCGGCGGGTTGGCCGGGCGGGCGAAGTCGAAGCCGATCATCGAGGCCGGTCCGCAGGCGCCGAGGACCACGCAGAGGGTGACGAGCAGCCACATCGGCGCGTGGCCGGGGTAGGCGAGGGTGGTCCCCCACAGCAGGGCGGTGGCCGCGACCGTGCCGAGGGCGAGGGGGGCGCGGGCCGCGTGGTGGCGGGCGATGATCTGCCCGTACGCGAGGCCGACGACCATGTTCGAGAGCACGACCAGGGTGAGCAGGGTTCCGGCGGTGGACCGGGACAGGCCCTGGGCCTCGACGAGGAACGGCAGGCCCCACAGCAGCAGGAACACCATGGCGGGGAACTGGGTGGTGAAGTGCACCCACAGGCCGAGCCGGGTGCCGGGCTCGCGCCAGGACTCGGCGATCTGGCGGCGGACGAAGGCGGCACCCGCGTGGGTGGCCGGCTCGGGCTCGTACCCCTCGGGGTGGTCCTTGAGGAGCAGCAGCATCACGACGAGGACGAGGACGCCCGCGAGGGAGCTGCCGACGAAGGTGGTGGTCCAGCCGAGGCCGTGCAGGGCGCGGGCGATGAAGACGGTGGAGACGAGGTTGCCGGCCATGCCGATGAGCCCGGCGAGCTGGGCGATCAGCGGGCCCCGGCGGGCCGGGAACCAGCGGCTGCCGAGCCGCAGGACGCTGATGAAGGTCATGGCGTCGCCGCAGCCGAGGAGGGCGCGGGAGGCGAGGGCCGTGCCGTACGAGGGGGAGAGCGCGAAGCCCAGCTGGCCGATGGTGAAGAGGACGACGCCGAGGGTGAGGACCTTCTTGGTTCCGAGGCGGTCGACGAGGAGGCCGACGGGTATCTGCATGCCCGCGTAGACGAGCAGCTGGAGTATGGAGAAGGTGGAGAGCGCGGAGGCGTTGACGTCGAAGCGGTCGGCGGCGTCGAGTCCGGCGACGCCCAGGGACGTGCGGAAGATGACGGCGACGAAGTAGACGGAGACGCCGACGCCCCAGACGAGGGCGGCCCGCTTTCCGCCGGGCGGGTCGCCGGGCAGGCTGACCGTGCTCATCGGTCCTCACCCCGGACCAGGACCTTGACCCAGCTGAGGTGCTGGCGGACGCAGTGCGCGGCGCCCTCGACGTCGCCGGCCTTGACGCGGTCGAGGATCTCGGCGTGCTCGGTGATGTTCTTGGCGACGCGGTCGGGCTGGGACTGCATCACGGCGACGCCCATGCGCAGTTGCCGGTCGCGGAGCTGGTCGTAGAGGCGGGCGAGGATCTGGTTTCCGGCGTGCCGGACGATCTCGGCGTGGAAGCAGCGGTCGGTGACGGCGACCTCGGCGAGGTCTCCGGACTCGGCGTGCCGCTTCTGCTCCTCCAGGAGCTCTTCGAGGCGGGCGATCAGGGATGCGGGCGCGGGCACGGCCCGGCGGACGGCGAACTCCTCGACGAGCAGCCGGGTCTCGACGACGTCGGCGATCTCCTGCGCGGAGACGGCGAGGACGAGGGCGCCCTTCTTCGGGTAGAGCTTGAGCAGCCCTTCCATCTCCAGCTTGAGCAGCGCCTCGCGGACGGGGGTCCTGGACACCCCGACGGCCTGGGCGAGTTCGCCCTCGGTGAGGAGGGTTCCCCCCTCGTAGCGCCGGTCGAGCACGGCCTGCTTGACGTGCATGTAGACGCGGTCGGCGGCGGGGGGCTGCTTGACGGGAAGGGGGGCTGGACCGGCTGGCGCTGATGGCATGCGCACAGCATAGATACAACAGGGGTGCAACAGACAGCCACGTCCGCATCCTGGACCGCGCTACCGGAGGCGGTGGCCGTAGGAGTCCGCGCCGACACCCTCCAGAGGTCCATGCCCCCCAACGCAGACATCCGGTGGCGGCAGGAGCCACCACCGGATGTTTCACGTGAAACGCGACAACCGGGCCACTACGCCCAGGTGATGAGCCGCTTCGGGTTCTCCAGGATCGCGGCGACGTCCGCCAGGAACTTGGAGCCGAGTTCGCCGTCGACCAGGCGGTGGTCGAAGGAGAGGGCGAGGGTGGTGACCTGGCGGGGCTTCACCTTGCCCTTGTGGACCCAGGGCTGGAGCTTGATCGCGCCGACCGCGAGGATCGCGGACTCGCCGGGGTTCAGGATGGGCGTGCCGGTGTCGACGCCGAAGACGCCGACGTTGGTGATGGTGAAGGTGCCGCCCTGCATCGCCGCCGGGGTGGTCCTGCCCTCGCGGGCGGTGGCGACGAGCTCGCTCAGGGACTTCGAGAGCTCGGGCAGGGTCTGGGCGTGCGCGTCCTTGATGTTCGGCACGATCAGACCGCGCGGGGTGGCCGCGGCGATGCCCAGGTTCACGTAGTGCTTGAGGACGATCTCCTGGTTCGCCTCGTCCCAGGCCGCGTTGATGTCCGGGTTGCGCTTGGCGGCGACCAGGACGGCCTTGGCGATGAGGAGGAGCGGGTTGACCCGCAGGCCCGCCATGTCCTTGTCGGACTTGAGCTCCTCGACCAGCTTCATCGTGCGCGTGATGTCGAAGGTCACGAACTCGGTGACGTGCGGCGCGGTGAAGGCCGAGCCGACCATCGCCGCCGCCGTGGCCTTCCGTACGCCCTTGATGGGGATACGGGTCTCCCGGGCGTCCGACGGGACGACGGGCGCCGCCTGGGCCGGAGCGGCGGCCGGGGCGGGGGCCGCCACGGGGCCGGGGCCTCGACCACCGGCGCCGGGGCCGGGGCCGCCGCGCGGTGGACGTCCTCGCGGGTGATGATCCCGTCCGGGCCGGTCGGGGTGACCGAGGCCAGGTCGACGCCGAGGTCCTTGGCGAGCTTGCGCACCGGCGGCTTGGCCAGCGGGCGCTCGGCGGCCGGGGCGTGGCCGTTGAGCTGCTCGGGCACGACCACCGCGGCGGGCTCGGCGGCCGTCGTCCTGCGGGCCCGGCGCTTGGTGGAGCTCGCGGCCACGCCGTAGCCGACGAGGACCGGCTGACGGCCCTCCGGCGCGGGCTCGGCCACCGGCTCGGCCACCGGCTCCTGGACGGGGCGGCGGCGCGGCCGGGGCCGCCGGCGCCTCGGGCTCGGCGCCTCCGCCGACGTTCACCGAGATGATGACCTGGCCGACGTCGACCGTGGTGCCCTCGGGGAAGAGCAGCTCGTGGACCGTGCCGTCGAAGGGGATCGGCAGCTCGACGGCGGCCTTGGCCGTCTCGACCTCGCAGACGACCTGCCCGTCGGTGACGGTGTCACCGGGCTGGACGTACCACTTGAGGATCTCGGCCTCGGTCAGGCCCTCGCCCACGTCGGGCATCTTGAATTCGCGGATCGTCATGGTCGTGCTCTCCTCAGTACGCCAGCGAGCGGTCGACGGCGTCGAGCACGCGGTCCAGGCCCGGCAGGTACTCCTCCTCCAGGCGCGCCGGCGGGTACGGCGCGTGGTAGCCGCCGACCCGCAGGACGGGGGCCTCCAGGTGGTAGAAGCAGCGCTCGGTGATGCGGGCGGCGATCTCCGCGCCGGAGCCGAAGAACACCGGGGCCTCGTGGACGACCACCAGGCGGCGGGTCTTCTCGACCGAGGCCTGGATGGTGTCGAAGTCGAGCGGGAGATCGAACGCAGGTCCACGACCTCGATCGACTTGCCCTCCTCGGCGCGGCGGCGGCCGCCTCCAGACAGGTCTTCACCATCGGGCCGTAGGCGACGAGGGTGAGGTCCGTGCCCTCGCGGGCGACGCGGGCCTTGTGCAGCTCGCCGGGGATGGCCTCGGTGTCGACCTCGCCCTTGTCCCAGTAGCGGCGCTTGGGCTCGAAGAAGATGACCGGGTCGTCGCTCTGGATCGCCTGCTGGAGCATCCAGTAGGCGTCGGAGGAGTTCGCCGGGGTGACGACCTTGAGGCCCGCGACGTGCGCGAAGAGCGACTCGGGGACTCGGAGTGGTGCTCGACCGCGCCGATGCCGCCGCCGTACGGGATGCGGATGACGACCGGCATCTTCACCGTGCCGAGCGAACGGGCCCGCATCTTCGCCAGCTGCGTGACGATCTGGTCGTACGCCGGGAAGACGAAGCCGTCGAACTGGATCTCCACGACCGGCCGGTAGCCGCGCAGGGCGAGGCCGATCGCGGTGCCGACGATGCCGGACTCGGCGAGCGGGGTGTCGACGACCCGGTCCTCGCCGAAGTCCTTCTGCAGGCCGTCGGTGATGCGGAAGACACCGCCGAGCTTGCCGACGTCCAGGCCCATGATGACGACCTTGGGGTCGGTCTCCAGGGCCTTGCGCAGGGACTCGTTGAGCGCCTTCGCCAGGGGAAGCTTCTGAACAGCCATGATTACTCGGCCTCTCCGCCCTCGAAGGACGCCTGGTAGGCGGCGAACTGCGCGCGCTCCTCGTCGACGAGCGCGTGCCCGTCCGCGTACGTGTGGTCGAACATCGCCATGTGGTCCGGGACGGGCATGGCGCGGACGACCTCACGGACGTGCTTGCCGAGGGTCTCGCTCTCCGCCTCCAGCTCCTCGAAGAAGGCCGCGTCGGCGTGGCCCTCGTTCTCCAGGTACGCCTTGAGGCGCAGGATCGGGTCCTTGGCCTCCCACGCCTCGCGCTCCGCGTCCCGGCGGTAGCGGGTCGGGTCGTCGGAGGTGGTGTGGGCGGCCATCCGGTAGGTGAACGCCTCGATGAGCGTCGGGCCCTCGCCGCGGCGGGCGCGCTCCAGGGCCGAGCGGGTCACGGCCAGGCAGGCGAGGACGTCGTTGCCGTCGACGCGGACGCCGGGGAAGCCGAAACCGCGGGCGCGCTGGTAGAGCGGGACGCGCGTCTGCTTCTCGATGGGCTCGGAAATGGCCCACTGGTTGTTCTGGCAGAAGAACACGACCGGGGCGTTGTAGACCGCGGAGAACACGAACGACTCGTTGACGTCGCCCTGGCTGGAGGCGCCGTCGCCGAAGTAGGCGAGCACGGCGGAGTCCGCGCCGTCCTTGGCGATGCCCATGGCATAGCCGGTGGCGTGCAGGGTCTGCGAACCGAGGACGATCGTGTACAGGTGGAAATTGTTGCTGTTGGGGTCCCAGCCGCCGTTGTTCACGCCGCGGAACATTCCCAGCAGATTCGTCGGATCGACCCCGCGGCACCAGGCGACGCCGTGCTCGCGGTAGGTCGGGAAGACGTAGTCGTCATCGCGCAGGGCCCGGCCGGAACCGATCTGCGCCGCCTCCTGGCCGAGCAGCGAGGCCCACAGGCCCAGCTCGCCCTGCCGCTGCAGGGCGGTCGCCTCGGCGTCGAAACGACGGGTGAGGACCATGTCGCGGTAGAGGCCGCGCAGCTCCTCGGCGCTCAGGTCGATGTCGTACTCGGGGTGCTGAACGCGCTCCCCCTCGGGCGTCAGCAGCTGAACGAGCTCGGGCTCCGTGGCCGTGGTGGCCGTCGCCTTCTTGGTGGTGCTCGTGCTCGCGCTTGCGGTGCGCTTGGTGCCGCTGCTGCGTCGCGTCGTCTTGCGCGCGGCAGTGCTCTCCACGGTCACGTGCGTGCTCCTCCGTCGGTCCGGCCCCGGGTTCGCCGGTGAGGCCAGTGCGGCTCCGCCTTGTCCGTACCTTCGCACGGGGTGGGTGCGACGCGGCCGGAGTAGGGCGTGACAGGTGCTCCGGCGAACGCCGTCATAGGCACGTTACCCATGACGCGGCATTCCCGCGAAACCCCACCTGACCTGCGATTTTGCTTGGATTTCCAAGTAAATCGAGAAATAGGGGAAACGCCGCTGGTCAGCGCATGGACAACGGCCCGACGCCGTCGTCGGAACACCCGGCACGTTATCCCGCGCACCCCGGGCGCCGGAAGACCCAATATGTGAGACTGACCGCGTGCGCGAACAAGGAAAAATCAGGGTATTTCTGCTGGATGACCATGAAGTCGTGCGGCGCGGCGTCCACGAGCTGCTCTCCATGGAGAGCGACATCGAGGTGGTCGGCGAGGCCGGGACGGCGGCGGACGCGCTGGTCAGGATCCCCGCGGTCCGCCCCGACGTCGCGGTGCTCGACGTCCGGCTGCCCGACGGCAGCGGGGTGGAGGTGTGCCGGGAGGTCCGCTCGCAGGACGAGTCGATCAAATGCCTGATGCTGACCTCGTACGCGGACGACGAGGCCCTCTTCGACGCGATCATGGCCGGGGCCTCGGGCTACGTCCTCAAGGCCATCCGGGGAAACGAGCTCCTCAACGCCGTGCGGGAGGTGGCGGCCGGCAAGTCCCTGCTCGACCCGGTGGCCACCGCCCGGGTCCTGGAGCGGCTGCGCGACGGCAACAACACGAAGGGCGACGACAAGCTGGCGCACCTGACGGAGCAGGAGCGGAAGATCCTGGACCTGATCGGCGAGGGCCTGACGAACCGGGCCATCGGCGAGCGGCTCCACCTCGCGGAGAAGACCATCAAGAACTACGTCTCCAGCCTGCTGTCGAAGCTGGGCATGGAGCGGCGCTCGCAGGCCGCGGCGTACGTGGCGCGGCGCCAGGCCGAGCGCCGCTAGGAGCGCGGCCGCCCCGGTCCCGCCCGTGCGGGCCCGGCCGGGGCCGATGAGCCCTTTCGGGACCTATGGCCCCGTCGAACCGGGGCAGGGGCCCTTTTCCGACACGGTGCCGGTGGCGGAGAGTGGAGTCCATGTCCACCGACGAGGCCCTGTCCGCCGACGAGAACCGCGCCGACGAGATCCGTGCCATCGAGCTGCTCGGCCGCGTGTCCTACGGCCGGGTGGCGACGAGCATGCGGGCGATGCCGTTCGTCGCCCCCGCCCGCCACATCGCGGCCGGCGGCCGCGTCCTGCTCCGGATGCACCGCGGCCTGGGCTACCACCGCGCGTGCAACGGCAGCGTCGTCGCGTACGGAGCGGACAACTTCGGCTCCGGCGCCGACCGGATCTGGTCCGTGCAGTTCACCGGCACCGCCGAGATCGTCGAACCGACGGCCGAGGAGCTGGCGGCCTTCGGCCCCGAGCCCGTCCAGGTGGACGGGGAGCCCTTCACCCCGGTGTTCATGCGGATCGAACCGCAGTTCGTGACGATCCACGAGCTCGACTACAGCGACCGGCCCGAAGCCCGTCCCGAGGCCCGGCCCGAGGCCCGTCCCGAGGTCCCTTCCGAAGCCCGCCCCGACGCCCGGCCGGAAGCCCGTCCCGAAGCCCGGCCGGAAGCCCGTCCCGAAGCCCGCCCGGAAGCCCGTCCCGAAGCCCGCCCGGAAGCCCGTTCCGAAGAGCGACACCTTCACCACGCAGCGTGATCTAACATCTGCGGAGTGCCGCGCTCATCTGTACCCCTCGCTCCGCCGCTCCGCCCCCTCCTGCGCCGCTACACGGACGTCGGCGAGCCCCTCTCCTGCGTCCCCGTCACCGAGGGCCTGCTGAACCGCGGCTACCGGCTCTCCACCACCCGCGGCGCCTACTTCCTCAAACAGCACCTGGACGCCCCCACCTCCGACCGGGCCACCATCACCCGCCAGCACCGCGCCACCCAGCGCCTGGCCGCCCTCGGACTGCCCGTGGCCCCGCCGCTCCCCGACAGCCGGGGCCGCACGGTCGCGCTCGTCGGCGGCCACTGCTACGCCCTGCACCCCTGGGTCGACGGCCGCCACCGCGACGGCGCCCAGCTCTCCACCGGCTGCTCACGGCGGCTCGGCACCCTCCTCGGCCGCGTCCACACCTGCCTGGAGCAGGTCATGGAGTCCCCGCCGCCGGGCGGCGACCACAGAGCGCCCACCCGAGGACACCTTCCGGGCCATCGACGAACTGCTCCGCCTCGCCCGCGCGCACCGCCCCGCGACAACTTCGACGCGCTCGCCGAGCACCGGCTCAGGGAGCGGCGCAGGCTGCTCGCCCAGCACGCCCACCACCGTCCGCCGCCCGCCTCCGCGGCCGGCTGGGTGCACGGCGACTTCCACCCGCTGAACCTGCTCTACCGGGGCGCGGAGCCCGCCGCGATCGTCGACTGGGACCGGCTGGGGTCCGCCCCAGGGCCGAGGAGGCGGTCAGGGCCGCCGCCATCTTCTTCGTACGGCCGGAGGGGCAGCTGGCCCTGGAGAAGGTGCGGCCCTACGCGCGCGCGTACCGGAGGGCGACGGGCGCGGACGGCGCCGAGCTGGCGGCGGCGGCGCACCGGGTGTGGTGGGAGCGGCTGAACGACTTCTGGACGCTGCGCTGGCGCTACCAGCTGCACGACCGGAGGGCCGACCCGCAGTTCCCGCGGTGTCGGCCCTGGCGGTCTGGTGGACGCGGGAGTACGAGGCGGTCCGCGACGCCTTCGCCGGCTGAGCGTCCCGCCCGGTCCTCCCCGCGCGGTCAGCCGGTGGCCGCGCCCCGCCCGTCGGCGGGGTGTCCGGTTGCCGTTGCCGCCGGAGGAGTCGTCGGTCGGCTGGTCCGTCGGCTGCGTCGGCTGGTCCGTCGTCGGCTGGTCCGTCGGCTCCGTCGGCGTGCCCGTGGACTGCGTCGGCGGGGCGGTCGTCGGCTGCGTCGGGGGCGCGGTCGTCGGCTCGTCCGTGGACTCGGTCGGCGTCCGGGTCGTCGGCGGGTTCCACGGCTGCTGGGTCGAGCCGCCGTCGGTCGAGGTGCCCGGGTCCTCGGTCTGGTTCTGGGTGGGCTCCTCGGTGGCCGTGGGCTCCTCGGAGGCGGTCGACGGCGAGTTGGTGACGCTCTTCGTCGGCTGCACGCCGCCGTCGCCGCCCGAGCCGCCCGCCTTGTCGATCGCGTACGCGACTCCGGCGACGATCGCGATCAGCGCGAGCGCGGCGAACAGCCACATCTTGGCCCGGCTGCCGCGCCGCCGTTCTGCGAGCCGTACCCGTCCTGGCCGTACCCGCCGGTGCCGCCCGTGCCGCTGTCGTAGCCGCCGTACCCGCCGACGCCGCCGTCGTCCGGGTTCCGCGGCGGGAGGATCGGGCCCTGCGCGGTCTCGCCGTGCATCGGGTGGCCCATCGCGGTCGTCGCGGCCATGCCGCCGCCCTGGGTGTGCCCGCCGTCGTACGTCTCGACCGGCCCGGTGTTCCACGTGTTGGTGTAGCCGCCCTGCTGCTGGAGCATCGACAGGGCGTACTGGATCAGGCCGCGCATCTCCTCGGCGCTCTGGAACCGGTCGTCCGGGTCCTTCGCGAGCGAGCGCATCACCAGGCCGTCGAGCTCCGGCGGCACGGACCCCGTCACGTCGGACGGCGGGACCGGCGCGTCCTGGACGTGCTGGTACACGACGGACAGCGGGGTCTCGCCGGTGAACGGGGGACGCAGCGCGAGGAGTTCGTAGAGCAGGCAGCCCGTCGCGTACAGGTCGGAGCGGTGGTCGACCGCCTTGCCGAGGGCCTGCTCGGGGGAGAGGTACTGCGGGGTGCCCATGACCATGCCGGTCTGGGTCATCGTCGACTGCGCGCCGTGCAGGGCGCGCGCGATGCCGAAGTCCATGACCTTCACCGCACCGCTGTGCGTGATGATCACGTTCGCCGGCTTGATGTCGCGGTGCACGATGCCGTGCTGGTGCGAGTAGGCCAGCGCCTCCAGGACCCCGGAGACGATGATCAGCGCCTGCTCGGGACCCGGCGCCTCGGCGCTGAGCAGCAGGTCGCGGATGGTGCGGCCCTCGACGAGCTCCATCACGATGTACGGGACGGGCGGCCGCCCACGAGGTCCTCGCCGGAGTCGTACACGGCGACGATCGCGTGGTGGTTGAGCCCGGCGACGGACTGCGCCTCGCGGGTGAAACGGGCCTTGGAGACCGGGTCCTCGGCGAGATCGGCGCGCAGCAGCTTCACGGCCACGGTGCGGCCGAGCCGTACGTCCTCGGCGGCGAAGACCTCCGCCATGCCGCCCCGGCCCAGACGGTGCGTCAGCCGGTAACGGCCGTCACCGACGACACCGCCCTCGCCCCAGGATTCCGCCGACGCGTCCGGCACACCGTTACCTGCTCCGGATTCGGGTGCCATCGTTCCTCGCCGTCGTCTGTCGTGCCGTGTCCAGTCGTCACGCTACAGGCTCCGTGAGACAGCACGGTCCGAGATGGACCGGCCATCCAACCCCCTCGACGTACACCTGTGCAAATTCGACGGGTTTCATCCGGCCGCGCGGAAACGGTTCGGCGGAGCTTCCTGTGCAGAGGGTCACGGAACGGGTACCGAACCGGTGCCCGGCTTGACGTGTCACTGCCCTGCGGCAGACTTGCGCCAGGAAATTCCGGATCAACGCCGCCACGCGCGCGTAGGGGGAAGCACAGATGAGCCAGGACGGCGCACAGGGCCGCTATGCGGGCGGTTCGGTCGCGAACGGCCGGTACCAGCTGCGTGACCTGCTCGGCGAGGGCGGCATGGCGTCGGTGTACCTGGCGTACGACAGCGCGCTCGACCGGCAGGTCGCCATCAAGACGCTGCACACGGAGCTCGGCCGGGAACAGTCCTTCCGCGAGCGGTTCCGGCGCGAGGCGCAGGCCGTCGCCAAGCTGTCGCACACCAACATCGTCTCGGTCTTCGACACCGGCGAGGACACCCTCGACGGCGCCGTCATGCCGTACATCGTCATGGAGTACGTGGAGGGGCAGCCGCTCGGCTCGGTCCTCGCCACCGACATCCAGCAGTACGGCGCGATGCCCGCCGACAAGGCGCTCAAGGTCACGGCCGACGTGCTGGCCGCCCTGGAGGTCAGCCACGAGATGGGCCTCGTGCACCGCGACATCAAGCCGGGCAACGTGATGACGACCAAGCGCGGCGTGGTCAAGGTCATGGACTTCGGCATCGCGCGGGCCATGCAGTCCGGCGTCACCTCCATGACGCAGACCGGCATGGTCGTCGGCACCCCAGTACCTCTCCCCGAGCAGGCCCTCGGCCGCGCGGTGGACGCCCGCTCCGACCTCTACTCGGTCGGCATCATGCTCTTCCAGCTGCTGACGGGCCGTCTGCCCTTCGACGCCGACTCCCCGCTCGCCATCGCCTACGCGCACGTGCAGGAGGAGCCGGTCGCCCCGTCCTCCGTCAACCGCTCGGTGACCCCGGCGATGGACGCCCTCGTCGCCCGCGCCCTGCGGAAGAACCCGAACGAGCGGTTCCCCAGCGCGGCGGCGATGCGCGACGAGTGCCTGCGGGTGCTCTCCGCCGCCAGACCGGTGCGCCGGTGATCGTCCAGGGCGGTCCGGTCAGCAGCGGCGCGGGCGTCGGCTCGGCCGTCTTCCCGCCCGTCGGCCAGACCCCGCCGCCGCCACCCACGGGGTGCAGCAGCCCTACCTGCCGCCGACCCCGCAGCCCGGCCCGTACGGCCCGGCGACCCCGCGCCCGGCCCTTCGTACGGCTACCCGCAGCAGGCGCCCGCGCCCGCCTACCAGACCCCGGCCCCTCCCCGTACGCCCCGACGCCGATGCCCATGCCGGCGCCCGTATCCGCCCCCACTCCCGCTCCCGCCCCCTCCGGGGGCGGCTCCGGCCGGAGCACCCGGATCGTCGTCGGCGCGATCGCCGTCGCGGTGCTCGCGATCGGCGGCCTGCTCCTCGCGTACAACCTGAACGGGGACGAGAACGACCCGCAGGCGGGCGGCACCGGCGGCTCGGAGACGCAGCAGAGCGAGTCGGCGGCGCCCGGCCACAAGGGCCCTGACCTCACCAAGACGATCGACGTCAAGAAGTGCACGCAGCCTTCGGAGTCGAGCGAGGACCCCGAGAAGTTCGAGACCCCCAACTTCACCTACAAGAACATCCAGTCGGTGAAGGACTGCGTCCAGGCGGCCGGGTGGAAGATCATGGTCGAGACCCCGGTGGACGAGTCCACGTACGGCGAGGGCACGGTCCTGGAGCAGTACCCGCCGGCCGGCCAGGACATCACCGACAAGGACGCCGAGTTCACTCTCAAGGTCTCGACGGGCAACCCGCCGCAGTAGTCCCCGCGCTCCGGCGTACGCCCCCTGCCCCGTCCCAGATGCCGGAACTGTTCCGACATGTGACGCTGAGTTGACCATCTCGTCATCTCGTCATCTCGTCATCTCGTCATCTCGGCAGCTCGGTACGGGAGGGGGTCACCCGGTGACTCCAGCACTCCGCAGGACACGCACACGGGCCCTCCGCCCCGCGCTCGCCTGCACGTTCACCTGCGCTTGCGCCTTGTACGCGGGGCCGGTCGGGTATGCGGCCTCTTCCGGGGGCGCGGCTGCATCCGGGGGCGTGGCCGTCTCTGGGAGTACGGCTGCCTCCGGGGGCGCGGCTGTCTCTGGGAGTACGGCTGCCTCCGGGGGCGTGGCCGTCTCCGGGAGTGCGGCCGCCTTCAGGGATGCGGCCGCCTTCGGGGATGCGACCGTCGAGTACGCCGCGCGCGGGAGCACGGCTCGCGGGGGCGGCGCTCGCGGAGGCGCGGCTCTCGGACGCGCGGCTCTCGGACACGGGGCTCTCGGACGCGGGCTCTCCGGGGCCCGGCCGAGGCGCCGGGCGCCTCGGCGACCGGCACCGCCCCGGCGCCCGGCGCGAGTCCGACCTCCCCGCGCCTTCGTCGACCGCGGCGCCGGGCTCCCCTCCCCTCCGTCTCCGCGTCGCCTTCCCGGGGGCACCCGCGCGCCCGCCACCCCGCGCACGCCCCGACCGGCACGGGGTGCCGTCCTCCACGGCCACGCCGAGCGCCGAGCCCTCCGACGCCCCCGCGCCGAGCGGCTCGGCCTCCCTCGCGGGCCGGCCGGCGGGCGAGGGCGGCCGCGACCCGGCCGCACCGAGTCCGCCCCGCTCCGGCGAGCGCCGCGGCGGCGTCGCCCGGCTCCTCCCGTACCGAAACCGCTACAACCCCGCGCGGGAGCGCGACCGCCGAGGCGACGGGCGAACCGGTACGCGAGGAGGACCCGCTACCGCCCGAGGCGGCGCCCGCCAGCCTGCCCGCCGTGGCGCCCGGACTGTCGGCCGAGGCCGCGCCCACCCTCGCCGACCAGCGGATTCCCGTGCTCACCCTGGGCGTCGGGCTGTCCCTGATGGGGCTCGGCATCGGTTTTCTCGGGCTCCGGATGCGCCGCCGCTGACCCGCCAGGACCGGCCGGGTCCCCCTTGAGTCGGACCCGGCGCTTCCCTCTCAGGACGGTTGTCGTCCTCGGCATACCCGGTATACATACTGAGTATGTCGATCCGCCACGGGCTGCTGGCCCTCCTCGAACGCGGCCCTCGCTACGGCTCCCAGCTCCGTACGGAGTTCGAGTCCCGCACCGGCTCCACCTGGCCGCTCAACGTCGGCCAGGTCTACACGACCCTGAACCGGCTCGAACGCGACGGCATGGTCGCCCAGGGCGGCGAGGACGCGGCCGGGCACGCGCTCTACGCGATCACCGACAGCGGCCGCGCCGAGCTCATGACCTGGTTCGAGAAGCCGGTGGACCGCACCAGCCCCGCCCGCGACGAGCTGGCCATCAAGCTCGCCATGGCCGTGGGCGCCCCCGGCGTCGACATCCGCGCCGTCATCCAGTCCCAGCGCCGGCACACCGTGAAGGCGATGCAGGACTACACCCGGCTCAAGGCGCAGGCCGTGCTCGCCGTCGAGAGCGGCGAGGCCCGGGAGCGGGACGACGTGGCCTGGCTGCTCGTCCTGGAACAGCTGATCTTCCAGACCGAGGCCGAGGCCCGCTGGCTGGACCACTGCGAGGCCCGGCTGATCCGCCTGTCGGCGACGTCCCCTGCGGGGGCGGCCGACTCGGGGGCCGGCGGCTCGGGGGCGGTCGGTACGAGGGCCTCGACCGTCCCGACCGCCTCGGCCCTCCCGGAGGCCCGGTCCCCCAGGGCGCGTCAGCCACCCGCACGTCGGCCACCCGTACGCCCGGAGCGCGCTGACCCCACGCCCGCACCCCGCCCGTACCGCCGACCCACCACCTTCCACACCACCGCACGCTCCCGTACCCGGCACGACCGCCGCGTACGGCCCAACGGGGGGACCCCTCCATGTCGACACCGACACAGCAGCCCGTGCTGCAACTCCAGAACCTGACCCGCGTCCACGGCGCGGGCGCCACCGAGGTGCACGCCCTGCGCGGCATCGACCTCGCCGTGTACCCCGGCGAACTCGTCGCCGTCATGGGCCCGTCGGGCTCCGGCAAGTCCACGCTGCTCACCATCGCGGGCGGTCTGGACACCCCCAGCTCGGGCCGGGTGATCGTCGAGAACACCGACATCACCGCCGCGAGCGTCAAGCAGCTCGCGGCCCTGCGCCGCCGCAGCATCGGGTACGTCTTCCAGGACTACAACCTCATCCCGGCCCTGACCGCCGCCGAGAACGTCGCCCTGCCCCGCGAGCTGGACGGAACCTCCGCCCGCAAGGCCCGCGTCGAGGCCCTCGCCGCCCTGGAGGAGATGGGGCTCGGCCACCTCGCCGACCGCTTCCCCGACGAGATGTCCGGCGGCCAGCAGCAGCGCGTGGCCATCGCCCGCGCCCTCGTCGGCGACCGCCGGCTGGTCCTCGCCGACGAGCCGACCGGCGCCCTCGACTCCGAGACCGGCGAGTCCGTGCTCGCCCTGCTCCGCTCCCGCTGCGACGCGGGCGCCGCAGGCGTCCTCGTCACCCACGAACCGCGGTTCGCGGCCTGGGCCGACCGGGTCGTGTTCCTGCGGGACGGCGCCATCGTCGACCAGACCGTACGCAGCGAGGCCGACTCGCTCCTCTCGGGCCGGGTGGCGGAAGCGTGAAGACCTGGTTCCACTCCTGGCGGGCCGCGATCCGCATAGCCCGCCGCGACGCCTGGCGTTCCAAGGGCCGCAGCGCCCTCGTCCTCGCGATGATCGCCCTGCCCATCCTGGGCGTCAGCGGCCTCGACCTGACCTACCGCAGCTCCGAACTGTCGCCCGCCGAGCGGGTGGAGCGGGAGATCGGCGCCGCCGACGCGCGCTTCAAGGACGCCGACGTCACCGGTGTGCCGATCCTCCAGGACCCGACCGGCGAGCGGCACACGACGGTCAAGGACTACGAGAACGAACCGTGGCCGAGCGGCCCGACGGACGTCACCAGGACGTTCCCGGCGGGCTCCACGGTCCTCACGGACACCACCGGTTCGGCCAAGCTGACGACGGCCCACGGTCTGCTCATGACCGAGGTGCGCGAGCTGAAGGCGTCCGACCCGGTCGCCCGCGGCATCATGACGCTCCTGGACGGGCGCTTCCCCGAGAAGGGCGACGAGGTCATGGCGACCGCGCACTTCCTGGAGAGCAGCGGCCTGTCGGTCGGCTCCACCCTTTCCGCCCGCAACTTCGAGCGTCCGTACCGGATCGTCGGCTCGTACGAACTTCCCAACACGCTCGACCTGGACCAGGTCAACGCGCTGCCGGGGGCCTTCCTCGCCCCGTACGCCAAGGCGGTCGAGAAGGCCGGTGTGCCGGCGCCCGACACCTCCGTCTCGTACCTGGTGCGCGCTGCCGGTGGTTTCACGTGGAACAGCGTGCAGAAGATCAACACCAAGGGCGTCTCCGTCTTCTCCCGCGCCGTCGTCCTCGACCCGCCCGCCAAGTCCGAGATCCCGCTCTTCCAGAAGGACGGCTGGGGCGACTACGAGTCCAGCTCGGGGCCAACGCCGCCGAACTCGCCTCCCTCGTCACCGTCGTCGGCCTGGCCATGCTGGAGATCTGCCTGCTCGCCGGACCCGCCTTCGCGGTCGGCGCCCGCCGCTCGCGCCGCCAGCTGGGCCTGGTCGGGGCCAACGGCGGTGCCCGCAGCCACATCCGGGCGATCGTGCTGAGCGGTGGCCTGGTCATCGGCGTCGCCGCCGCCGTCACCGGCACCGTCCTCGCCGTGATCCTGACGCTGCTGCTCCAGCCGGTCCTCGAAGGCTCCATGGGCCAGCGGTTCGGGGCCTTCGACATCCGGCCCCTGGAGATCCTCGGCATCGCGCTGCTCGCGGTCCTGACCGGTCTGCTCGCCGCGATCGTCCCGGCCGTCACCGCCTCCCGGCAGACCGTCCTCGCCTCGCTCACCGGCCGGCGCGGGGTCCGCAGGAGCAGCCGGGTGCTGCCCCTGATCGGCCTGGGCGCCCTCCTGCTCGGCGGCGCGGTCGCCCTCTTCGGCTCGATGGTCTCCCAGCAGGTCACCCTGGTGGCCGCCGGCTCCGCCCTCGCCGAACTGGGCGTCGTCGCCATGACCCCGGCCCTGGTGGGCCTGTTCGGGCGGACCGGCCGCTGGCTGCCGCTCTCCCGCGCCTCGCGCTGCGGGACGCCGTCCGCAACCGGGGCCGTACGGCACCCGCCGTCGCCGCCGTCCTCGCCGCCGTCGCGGGCACGGTCGCCGTCACCACGTACATGGCCAGCCGCGAGGCCCAGAACAGGGCCGCGTACGAGGCCTCCCTTCCGTACGGCGTCGCCGCGGCCTTCGTCCAGGAGGAGGGCGGCCGGGACGTCCCCGCCGTCCGCGACGCGGTCCAGCGCGCCTTCCCCGTCGACGTCCGCGCCGACGTCGGGCGCGTCTCGGTCGGCAAGCCCGGCTGCCCGCCCTGGGGCGGCGACGCGGGATGCGGCCGCTACGAGGTCCTGGTCCCCCGGCGAACGAGTGCCCGATGTACGCGTCCGGTCCGGGCGGCAGCGACCCCTCGGAGAGTTCACGCCCGCTGAGCGCCGGAAGATGCTCACCGAGGACTGGCGCTGCAAGCAGTCCTCCAGCAGCGGCATGTACATCACGGACGGCGGCCTCGTCATCGGCGACGCCAAGCTGCTCCAGGTCCTCGGCGTCGACGCCCCCGCGACCGTGAAGGCCCTCGCCGACGGGAAGGTCGTCACCTTCAACCGCACCCTGGTCGACGCGAAGGGCACCGTCGGGATCAAGCAGATCACCGACATCGCCGCCGCCGAGAAGGCCTCCCAGGAGAGCCGTCCCGCCCCCGGCAAGGTCAGCTCCCTGCCCGCCTACCTGGTGCCCGGCGATCAGAAGTCGTACGGCGTCCAGGCACTCATGACCCCGGCCACCGCCAAGGCCGCCGGCCTCTCGACGGTGCCGATGGGCCTCTACGTCAGCACCGACCGGCTCCCGGACGGCGACCAGCGCCAGAAGCTCGACAGCGATCTCGCCAAGCTGGGCAGCAATGTCGAGCTGCACCTGGAGGAGGGCTTCGTCAACGAGTACGGCATCGTCCTGCTCGCGCTGGCCGTCTTCGCGGGCCTGGTCACCATCGGTGCCGCCGGCATCGCCACCGGCCTCGCCCAGGCCGACGCCGAGGCCGACCTGAAGACGCTCGCCGCCGTGGGCGCCCCGCCCCGGGTCCGCCGGACCCTCAGCGGTTTCCAGTGCGGAGTCGTCGCCGCGATGGGCGTGGTCCTCGGCTCGGCCGCGGGTCTGCTGCCCGCCGTCGGGCTCCGGCTCACCGAGGGCGCGACCAGATCCGCTTCTACGAGCGGAACGTCGCCGAGGGCTGGAGCGGCGACCTCACGCCGCCCCACGTGCCGATCGTCATCCCTGGGAGACGCTGGCGGCCTGCTCGTCGCCGTCCCGCTCGGCGCCGCGCTCCTCGCGGCCCTGGTGACCCGCTCGCGCGGCGCGCTGGCCCGGCGCGCGGCGACCTGACGGTCTTCGTTCCGTCCTGTGCCCCTGTACGAGGGTGGATCACCCCGTACAGGGGCACACCTGTGTTGACGCGTGTGTACGAGAGAATGGCGGCATGGAGATGCCGAGGAATGACAGGTCGCAGGAGAGCCCCAGGTCCTCATCGTGGGACAGGACGGGATGGCGCTCGGCGGCACTCAGGGCGACGACGAACCCCGCGAGGTCCCGGTGACGGAAATGGTCGAGCAGCCTGCGAAGGTCATGCGGATCGGCAGCATGATCAAGCAGCTTCTGGAGGAAGTACGGGCGGCCCCTCTGGACGAGGCGAGCCGGGTCAGGCTCAAGGACATCCACGCCAGCTCCGTGAAGGAACTGGAGGACGGGCTCGCGCCCGAGCTCGTCGAGGAACTGGAGCGGCTCTCCCTGCCCTTCACGGACGAGGCGATCCCCTCCGAGGCGGAGCTGCGCATCGCCCAGGCGCAGCTGGTGGGCTGGCTCGAAGGCCTGTTCCACGGCATCCAGACGGCGCTGTTCGCCCAGCAGATGGCGGCCCGCGCCCAGCTGGAGCAGATGCGCCGTGCCCTGCCCCCGGGCGCCTCGCACGACGATGACGACGACCACGGCCACGGCCACGCGGTCCGCTCGGGCCCCTACCTGTAGGTCATCCGGCGCGCAAGAAAAGGGCCCGGCACGAACAACGTGCCGGGCCCTTTCACGTGCTGGGCCTTGCTGTGCCGGGCCTTCGCGGACCGGGCCTTTGCCGTACCGGGCCCTTGCTGTGCCGGGCCTCCGCGTGCCGGTCCCTTGCCGTGCCGGGCCTTTCGCGTACCGGGCCTCCGCGTACCGGGCCTTTGCCGTGCCGGGCCTTCGCGTGTCAGGCCCCTCGTTACGGCCTTTCGCGTGCTGGGCCTCCGCGTACCGAGCCCTTGCCGTACCGGGCCTCCGCGTACCGGGCCCCTGCCGTGCCGGGCCTTTCGCGTGTCAGGCCTCTCGTTCCGGCCCTTCGCGTGCCCGGCCTTCGGGGCTCAGTCCCGGGGACGCGCAGCAGGACCTTGCCGACGTGGCGGCCGTCCTCAAGGGCTCGGTGGCCCTCGGCGGCGTCCGCCAGGGAGAGGTGCGGTCGACGACCGGCCGGACCGTGCCCGCGCCGATCAGCGGCCAGACGTGCTCCCGTACGGCCGCGACGATCGCCGCCTTCTCCTGCGCCGGGCGGGACCGCAGCGTGGTCGCCATGACGGCGGCGCGCTTCGCGAGCAGCGCCCCGAGGTTCAGCTCGCCCTTCACCCCGCCCTGGAGGCCGATGACGACCAGCCGGCCGTTCACGGCCAGCGCCTTCACGTTCCGCTCCAGGTACTTGGCGCCCACGATGTCCAGGATGACGTCCGCGCCCGCCCCGTCCGTCGCCTTCGCGAGCTCCTCGACGAAGTCCTGCTCGCGGTAGTCGATGAGGACGTCCGCGCCCAGCTCGGCGCAGCGCGCCAGCTTCTCGGGGCCGCCGGCGGTGACCGCGACCTTCGCGCCGATCGCCTTCGCCAGCTGGATCGCCATCGTGCCGATCCCGCTCGCCCCGCCGTGCACGAGCAGCGTCTCGCCCGGCCGCAGGTGCGCGATCATGAAGATGTTGGACCAGACCGTGCACGCCACCTCGGGGAGCGCGGCCGCCGTGACCAGGTCGACGCCCTCCGGGACCGGCAGCAGCTGACCGGCCGGGACCACGACCTTCTCCGCGTAGCCGCCGCCGGCGAGCAGCGCGCACACCTCGTCGCCGACGGCCCAGCCCGACACCCCGGGGCCGAGGGCGGCGATCCGGCCCGAGCACTCCAGGCCGGGGTACGGGGAGCTGCCCGGCGGCGGGTCGTAGAAGCCCTGACGCTGGAGCAGGTCGGCGCGGTTGACCGCGCTCGCCACCACCTCGACGAGGACCTCGCCCTCGCCGGGTACGGGATCGGGCACCTCGGCCCAGACGAGTGCCTCGGGGCCGCCGGGTTCCGGAATCGTGATCGCATGCATGGCGGCGAGGCTACTCGTCCGACGGGCCGCGCCCCGGGCGGACGCGGTCGCGCGGGGTCAGTCCTCGGGCGGCGTGGAAAGCGGGGTCACCGGTGCGGCGCGCACGATGGTGATCACCCGGTCGGTGAGCTGGAGCGGGCTGGCCGCGGGGTCGTCGTAACCGAGCAGCCGGTGGCCGCGGAGCACGCTCACCACCAGGTCGTCGGTCTCGCGGACGCTCCGGCCGGCCTCGCTCTTGGTCACCGGCCGTTCCACGAGGTCGAGGCCCGAGCCCTGCTGGATGAGGTCCTCCATCACCGTGCCGGCGCTGGGGCTGAGCACGGACAGACCGAGCAGGCGCCCGGCGGCGCTGGCGCTGGTGATGACCGCGTCCGCGCCGGACTGGCGCAGCAGCGGCGCGTTCTCCTCCTCGCGGACCGCGGCGACGATCTTCGCGCCCCGGTTGAGCTGGCGTGCCGTCAGGGTGACGAGGACCGCCGTGTCGTCGCGCTGGGTGGCGATGACGATCTGCCGGGCCCGCTGCACCTCGGCGCGGAGCAGCACGTCGCTGCGGGTGGCATCGCCGATGACGCCGACGAACCCGTCCGCGTTCGCCGTCTCGATCACCTTGTTGGAGGGGTCGACGATGACGATCTGGTCCTTGCGGAGCCCGGTCGCGCAGAGCGTCTGGATCGCGGACCGCCCCTTCGTCCCGAAACCGACGATGACGGTGTGGTCGCGCAAGGTGGACCTCCAGCGGTTCAGCCGGAACTCCTCCCGGGTCCGCTCGGTGAGGACCTCGAGAGTGGTGCCGACCAGGATGATCAGGAACAGCACGCGCAGGGGCGTGACCAGCAGGATGTTGGCGAGCCGCGCCGTGTCGCTGTACGGGACGATGTCGCCGTATCCGGTGGTGGAGAGCGTCACGGTCGCGTAGTAGGCGCAGTCGAGGAAGTCGAGCTTCTCGTCGGCGTTGTCGTGGTAGCCGCCGCGGTCGACGTAGACGATGAGGACCGTCACGACGAGCACCCCGAGCGCCATGAGCAGCCGCTTGCCGACCTGGCGCAGCGGCCTCTCTACGACCCGGCGGGGCAGCCGGACCTGCGGTCCGGAGATCCGCTCGTCCGCGTTGCGGGCCATCACGTCACGACTGGGAAGTTTCACGTGAAACACGCTCCTTGGGCCGGTACGGCGCCCGACGTCGGCGGCCAGGGAAGGTCGAGGACGTCCAGCTCCTGGCCGGACCGGGCGCCGCCGGGCGGGACGACGGCCATGCCGTCCGCGACGGCGATGCCCCTGAGCATGGCGGGCCCGTTGTAGCGCAGCGGGAGGAGCCGTCCGTCCCGGTGGACGACGGGGACGAGCCGGGTGTCGTACGGATGCCCGTGCACGTCCTCCTCGACGGGGCGCGGCCCCGGGAGACGGAGGTGCCGGCCAGGGCCGCGAGGAGCGGCTCGGCGAGCGTGAGGAGCCCGGAGACGGCGGCGAGCGGGTTGCCGGGCAGGCCGACGAGGTGGCGCCGGCCGCCCAGGGCCGCGAGGAGCATCGGGTGGCCGGGGCGGACCTTCACCCCGTCGACCAGGAGCGTGGCGCCCGCCTTGTCGAGCACGCGGTGGAGGTGGTCGACGGGCCCGGCGGCGGTGCCCCGGTGGTGACGACCAGGTCGGCGGCGGAGTCCGTGACGGCCGCGTACAGCTCCTCGGCGTCGTCGCGGATCCGCCGGGTGGCGAGCACCTCGGCGCCGAGCGCCGCCAGCCAGGGGCCGAGCATCGGGCCGAGGGCGTCACGGATGAGCCCCTCGTGGGGGAGCCCGGCCGTGAGCAGCTCGTCGCCGAGGACGAGGACCTCCACCCGGGGTCGCCGCGGTACGGGGAGCTCGTCGTAACCGGCGGCCGCGGCCAGGCCCAGTACGGCGGGGGTCACGGGGGTGCCGACGGGCAGCAGCGCGTCGCCGGAGCGGCATTCCTGGCCCCGGGGCCGGATGTCCTGTGCGGGGACCACCTCGCGCAGGGCGTGCAGGACGAGACCCGCGGCCCCGGCCCGCTCGGTACGGGAGTGCTCGCTGCGGATGACGGCGGTGGTCCCGGGCGGGACGGGCGCGCCGGTCGCGATCCGTACGGCCTCGCCGTCGTCCAGCGCGGCGGCGGGCGCGTGACCGGCGAGGACGGGACTCTCCGCGCGGACGCTCCAGGGTCCCGGCCCGGCGACGGCCCAGCCGTCCATGGCCGAGGTGTCGAAGGAGGGCAGGTCGGTGAGGGCGAGGAGCGGCTCGGCCAGGGTGTGGCCGAGCGCCTGCCCGAGCGGGAGGCGTCGCGGCTCGCGTCCGGCCCGCGCGGTGGTCCCGGCGCGGGTGGCGGCGGTCCGGGCCTCGGGCCAGGCGGTGGCCCGGTGCGGCGGCTCGGCCTTCGTACCGGTGCCGGTGGCGGTTTCCGGGGCCACGGGGCGGGCTCCTTCAGGGTCATCCGGCCTCGTCCTACTCGGTGGCTTTTCGGAGGGCTGCTCGGCGGGCTGCTCGCCGTCCTGTTCGGCGGCCCAGCGCTGGGCGAGCGCCGCGGCCTGCGGGCGGCCTCGGCGACGGCCTCCGGTCCGCCCCGTCGCCCGCGCGGGCCGCCGCGTAGCCGACCAGGAAGGTGGTCAGGGGCGCGGCGGGGCGGGCGACGCCGTGGGCGGCGTCACGGGCGAGGTCGAGCAGGACGCCGGTGTCGACGTCCAGGTCGATGCCCAGTTCGGTCTTGACTGCGGTGATCCATTCATCGAGCACGTTCCCATGCTCCCTGATGCGGGCGCGGGCCGTGGCGATGTCCTCCCAGGTGTCGCAGTCGAAGGAGGCGAGGGGGCCGCGGTGACCCGGATGAGGCGGAGTTCCGCCGTGAGGAGCGCAGCGGCCCCCGTTGAGGGTGCCCGCCGGTCGGTGACCCGCGCCAGTGCGCGCAGGAGCGGGGCGCGGCGGTACGCGGCGACGAGCGGCTGGTCCCGGCCCCCGGCATCAGTGAGGAGCGCGGCCTCGGCCCCGGGATCCGCGACGAGCGCGTCGAGGAGGCGGCGGACGGTTGCCGCGTCGAGGAAGGGCAGGTCGGCGGAGAGAACGAGCAGGACGTCGGCACCGGTCCCCTGGGTGCCCACGCCGGTCTCCCGAACGTCGGCACCGTTCTCCCAGACGTCGGCGGCGGTCTCCCGGACGCCCGCGCCGAGGGCGGCGAGCGGGCCGCCGCCGGGCGGGTCTTCCCTGGTCCAGCGGACGGGGCGGGAGGTCGGTCGGGGGCGGCGACGACCACGGTCCGGCGGCGTCGGAGCAGGCCGCGAGCACCCGGTCGAGCAGGGTCCGGCCCCGACCCGTACCCCGGGCTTGTCGGAACCGCCGAGGCGCCGGGCGGCACCCCGGCGAGCACGACGGCGTCGTATGCGGTGGTCACCCCAGCAGTATGGGGCGCCGGGTGCCACCGCCGACGGGCCCGTCTCCCTTGCTGAGACGAGACGGGCCGGTGGGGCGCGGGGAACGCCCGCGTCAGACCGTGCGGAGCAGGACGGCGGGCTGTTCGACGCAGTCCGCCACGTACCGCAGGAAGCCGCCCGCCGTGCCGCCGTCGCAGACGCGGTGGTCGAAGGTGAGCGAGAGCTGCACGACCTGACGGACGGCCAGTTCGCCCTGGTGCACCCAGGGCTTGGGGATGATCCGGCCGACACCGAGCATGGCGGCCTCGGGGTGGTTGATGATCGGCGTGGAGCCGTCGACCCCGAACACCCCGTAGTTGTTGAGGGTGAACGTGCCGCCGGTCAGATCGGCCGGGGTGATCGCGCCCTGCCGGGCTGCCTCTGTCAGCCGGGCGAACTCGGCCGTCAGCGACTCGGCCGTCCGGCTCCCCGCGTCCTTGACCACGGGGACGACGAGACCGCGCGGGGTCTGGGCGGCGAAGCCGAGGTGCACGGACGGCAGCCGGACGATCTCCCTTGCGGCGGTGTCCACCGTGGAGTTGAGCTCGGGGAACCGGGCCAGGGCGTGGACGCAGATGCGCGCGAGGAGCGCGAGCAGCGAGATCTTCGGCCCGCCCGCCGCGTTCATCGCGGCGCGGGCCGCCATCAGTTCGGTCGCGTCGGCGTCCACCCAGCAGGTCGCGTCGGGGATCTCCGTACGGCTGCGGGACAGCTTGTCCGCCACCGCGCCCCGGACCCCGCGCAGCGGGACCCGCTCGCCGGCCGGTGCCGCGAGGGCCGTGGACGCCACGGCGGGAGCGGGCGCCGGTGCGGCGGCCTGCCGCTCCCGGGCGGCGAGGGCCAGCTCCACGTCGGCCCGCAGGATCAGTCCCTCGGGCCCGGAGCCGCGCACCTCCCGCAGATCGAGCCCCTGGTCACGGGCCAGCTTCCGCACGAGCGGCGAGATGACGGGCACGGGGCCCTCGTGCGCGCCGGGCGCCGCGACCGCTGCCGGAGCGACGGCCGCCGAAGCGACGGCCGGAGCCGGCGGGGTGACCTGGGCGGCGCGGGTGCGGCGGCCGGGGCCTGAGCGGCGGCGGCCGGAGCCGGTGCGGCCGCCGGGTTCGCATGCCGTACGCGACGGCGACGGGCGGCCGGACCGGCCGTGCCGTAACCGACGAGCACATTGCCCGAGTACTCGGAGGAGACGGCGGCGTCGGCCTCCGTGCGGGCCGCTTCCGGAGCGGCCTCCGCGAGCTCCTCCGGCGCGCCCGTGCCACCCACGGCGACCGTCAGGAGCGGTGCGCCGACGGGAAGTTCGGCGCCCTCCTCGCCGTACCGGGCGGTGACGACGCCGCCGTACGGGCAGGGCACCTCGACCATGGCCTTGGCGGTCTCGACCTCGACGACCGGCTGGTCGATGGCGACGACGTCGCCGACGGACACCAGCCAGCGCACGATCTCGGCCTCGGTGAGGCCCTCGCCGAGGTCGGGAAGCTTGAACTCGAGCACGTGCGCCATCAACTTCCCGCCTCCCACTGCAGCCGCGCCACCGCGTCCAGGACCCGGTCCACGCCCGGCAGGTGGTGCCGCTCCAGCATCGGCGGCGGGTACGGGATGTCGAAGCCCGCGACCCGCAGCACCGGCGCCTCCAGGTGGTGGAAGCAGCGCTCGGTCACGCGTGCGGCGATCTCCGCGCCGGGGCCGCCGAAGCCGGTCGACTCGTGGACGACGACCGCGCGGCCGGTGCGCCGCACCGAGGCGCAGACGGTCTCGTCGTCGAAGGGCACGAGCGAGCGCAGGTCGACGACCTCCAGGTCCCAGCCCTCGGCCTGCGCGGCCTCCGCCGCCTCCAGACAGACCGGCACCGAAGGACCGTAGGTGATCAGGGTGGCCCCGGTGCCCCGGCGCCGCACGACGGCCTTGCCGATGGGCTCGACGGGCGTCGGCGCCTCGGGGGACCAGTCGGACTTGGACCAGTAGAGCCGCTTGGGCTCCAGGAAGACCACCGGGTCGTCGGAGGCGATGGCCGCGCGCAGCAGCCCGTAGGCGTCCTCGACGGTGGCCGGGGTGACGACGTGCAGGCCCGGGGTGGCCGTGTAGTAGGCCTCGGAGGAGTCGCTGTGGTGCTCGACGCCGCCGATCCCGCCGCCGTACGGGACGCGGATGACGATCGGCATCGACATCGCGCCGCGGGTGCGGTTGCGCATCTTCGCCACGTGCGAGAGCAGCTGCTCGAACGCCGGGTAGGCGAAGGCGTCGAACTGCATCTCGACGACCGGCCGCAGCCCGTACATCGCCATGCCGACCGCCGCGCCGAGGATGCCCGCCTCGGCCAGCGGGGTGTCCGTGCAGCGGTCCTCGCCGAACTCCTCGGCGAGCCCGTCGGTGACCCGGAAGACGCCGCCGAGGGTGCCGACGTCCTCGCCCATCACGTGGACGGTCGGGTCCTCGGCCATCGCGTCGCGCATGGCGCGCTGGAGCGCCTGCGCCATCGTGGCCGGCTTCGTCTTTCCGGCCTTCCCCGCGGCCTTGGCCGCCGCGGGACCGCTCGTCGCGATCGTCATCACGCCTCACCCTCGGCGTCGAGCTCGGCGCGCAGCTGCGCCGCCTGCTCGCGCAGCTGCGTGGTCTGCTCCGCGTAGACGTGGGAGAAGAGCTCCATCGGTTCGAGCACCGGGTCGGCATTCATGCGTTCGCGCAGCTCCGCGGCCATCGTCTCGGCGGCCTCCGCCGCCGCGCGCCTGCCGTCCTCGTCGAGCAGGCCGCGTTCCGTCAGTTCTCGTTCGAGCAGGAGCACCGGGTCGTGCTCCCGCCAGGCCTCTACCTCGCTCGCCTCGCGGTAGCGGGTGGCGTCGTCGGCGTTGGTGTGGGCGTCGATCCGGTAGGTGACGGCCTCGACGAGGGTGGGTCCGCCGCCGAGCCGCGCGCGGACCACGGCCTCGGTGAGCACCTGGTGGACGGCGACCGCGTCGTTCCCGTCGACGAGCCGGCCCGGCATCCCGTACCCGACGGCCTTGTGGGCCAGGGAGGGGGCCGCGGTCTGCTTGGCGAGCGGCACGGAGATCGCGAAGCCGTTGTTCTGGACGAAGAAGACCACGGGGGCCTTCCAGACGGCGGCGAAGTTCAGCGCCTCGTGGAAGTCGCCCTCGCTGGTGCCGCCGTCGCCGACCATGGCGAGGGCCACGATGTCGTCGCCCTTGAGGCGGGCGGCGTGGGCGAGGCCCACGGCGTGCGGGAGCTGGGTGGCGAGCGGCGTGCAGAGCGGGGCGATGCGGTACTCGTGCGGGTCGTACCCGGTGTGCCAGTCGCCGCGCAGCAGGGTCAGGGCCTGGACGGGGTCGAGGCCCCGGGCGACGGCCGCGAGCGTGTCGCGGTACGAGGGGAAGAGCCAGTCCCGGTCCTCCAGGACGAGGGCGGCGGCGACCTCGCACGCCTCCTGTCCGGTGGTGGACGGGTACACGGCGAGCCGGCCCTGCTTGGTGAGGGCGGTGGCCTGGGTGTTGTACCGGCGGCCGCGGACCAGCTCCGCGTAGAGCCGCAGCAGCAGCGCGGGGTCGGCGTCGGCCACGGCGTCCGTCCCGAGCACGCGCAGCGGCGCGGCGTCGGGCAGCAGCGGGGCGGGGTCGGTGCGCGGCTGCCACGCCGACGGCGGGGCGGGCCGGTGGGCGGAGCGGCACCGGGTGGCTCTTGGACTGTCGAACTGCGCTGTTGCAACGAGTCCACCTCCTCGTGGGAGCGGGCATAAGACCCGAAGGCGGGTGGCGCGAGTGTGGCGCGCCTCACCTACCGATTGTTCGGTCGTGGAGGCATTTTGGCTACAGGCACCTCCAGCCTGTGGACAAACGGTTCTCCACAGCCTGGGATAAGGGCAGGTCGTCCACCGGAGAGAGGCGGGGGCATATGGCGGATGAACAAATGGCCGACGACTGGGAGCGGGTCGTCGCACCGGCCCCGGCACCGGTGATCCCAGGCGCCCCTGCACGCCCTCTGGACGCCGTCGACCGCGACATCCTGCGCATCCTCCAGACGGACGGCCGCGCCTCGATCCGCTCCGTGGCCGAGCGGGTGCACGTCTCCCGCGCCAACGCGTACGCGCGGATCAACCGGCTCATCGACGACGGGGTCATCCGCGGTTTCAGCGCCCGCGTCAACCACGAGCGGGCGGGCCACGGCGCCTCCGCCTACATCACGCTCAGGATCGTCCAGAACTCCTGGCGGACCGTGCGCGAGCAGCTCCAGGCCCTGCCGGGAGCCGCGCACATCGCCCTGGTCAGCGGCGATTTCGACGTCCTGCTGCTCGTCCACACCCCGGACAACCGGACCCTGCGCGAGCTGGTCCTCACCAAGCTCCAGGCGATCCCCGAGGTGCTCTCCACCCGGACCCTGCTGGTCTTCGAGGAGACCGACCTCGACCCGGACCGCCTGGACCCGGGCCGCTGAGCCCCGGGACCGGGCCCGGTCCCCGCGCCCCGGGCCCCGAGTACGCCGTACGGGGGATCAGTAAGGCCGTACGAGGCCCAGCGGGCGTACCAGGGGCATGAGGCGCCGTACGAGGCTCAGCGAGCCGTCCGCAGCCCGTCGAAGGCCAGATGGACGACGGTCTCGGCCAGCTGCTCCCGCTCCGCCGTCGCGTCCGGATGCGGCCGGTACCACTCCACCAGCGAGTTGATCATGCCGAAGAGGAGCCGGGTCGCGAGCCGGATGTCCACGTCGGCCCGCAGATCGCCCTCCGCGGCGGCGGCCTTCAGCAGATCCGCCACCTTGTGGTCGAACTCGCGGCGCCGCTCCATCGCCCACCGCTCGGTGCCGGTGTTCCCCGCACCCGCAGCAGCAGCGTCACGTACGGCAGCTCCGCGATCAGCACCTCGACGGTGCGGCGCGTGACGTACTCGACCCGGTCGACGGCCCGGCCGCGCCCGGCGCCCGGCTCGTCGAGGATCGCGAAGAGCCCGTCGAGCGCCCGGCTGACCGCCCGCCGCAGCAACTCCTCCTTGCCGGAGACGTGGTGGTAGATCGAGGACTTGGAGATCCCGGCCGCCTTGGACAGGTGCTCCATCGACGTGCCGTCGTAACCGCGCTCGTTGAAGACCCGCACCGCGACCGAGAGCAGCGTCTCGGGGGTGTACGTGTCGCGCTTCGCCGTGGTCATCGGGAGTCCCGTCCTTCCTCGGCGCAACCCCGGCGGGCGGTGGCCAGGCTGGGGGCGTAGCGGCCCGTGGGGTAGCGCGTGTGCAGTTCGCCGAGCAGGTCCCTCACGCGCGCGTGCCCGACCTTCCCCGCCCACTCCAGCGGGCCGACCGGGTAGTTGACCCCGAGCCGCATCGCCGTGTCGACGTCCTCGGCGGTGGCGACGCCCCGGTCGACCGCGTCGGCCGCGAGGTCGGCGAGCATCGCGACCGTACGGGCGACGATCATGCCGGGCACGTCGCCGATCACGGACACCTTCTTGCCGAGCGCCTGGAAGAGGCCCACGGCCTCGGCGAGGGCCTCGGGGGCGATGCCCTCGCGCGCCGACAGGACGATGCGGCTCGCGGCCGCGTAGTCGAGCGCCAGGTCGAAGGAGACGACCTCCTCGTCGGGGTGTTCGAAGGAGGTCTCGCCGTCGGCGAGGCCGAGCCTGACGCCGCCCGGCAGCTCGACGGAACCGTCCCCCTCCGTGCGCCGGACCTTGATCCCGGCCTCCTCGAAGAGCTTCACGAGCGGCTCGGCCGGCCCGAGGTCACCGCGCACGACGATCCGCTCGGGCGCCTCGGCCTGCGCCGCCGTGTGCGGCTCGGGCCGCTCCGCGCCCTCCGCGTACGAGAACCAGCCGTGCCCCGACTTGCGGCCGAGCCGCCCCGACTCGACGAGCGGCGCTGCGCGAGCGAGGGGTGAACTTGGGGTCCTGGTGGAAGGAGTCCCAGACGGAGCGGGTGACGGCCTCGTTGACGTCCTGGCCGATGAGGTCGGTCAGCTCGAACGGGCCCATCCGGAAACCGCCGCACTCGCGCAGGGCCGCGTCGATGGTGGCGGGGTCGGCCGCGCCCTCCTCGTACACGCGGAGCGCCTCCGCGTAGAAGGGGCGGGCGACCCGGTTCACGATGAAGCCGGGGGTGTCCGCGCAGCGCACCGGCGTCTTGCCCCAGCCCTCGACCGTGGCGTACGCGCGCGTGGCGACGTCCGGGTCGGTGGCGAAGCCGCTGACGACCTCGACGAGGGGGAGCAGCGGCGCCGGGTTGAAGAAGTGCAGTCCGACGAAGCGGCCGGGCAGCCGCAGCCCTCCCGCGATGGCGGTGACGGAGAGGGAGGAGGTGTTGGTGGCGAGGACGGTGTCGTCGCCGACGATCTCCTCCAGGTCGGCGAAGAGCCGCTGCTTCACCGGGAGGTCCTCGACGATCGCCTCGATCACGAGGGCGGCGTCGGCGAGCTCGGCGGGGTCCTCGGCCGCGTGCAGCCGGCCGACGGCGGCCTCCGGGCGGCGGCCTCGAGGCGCCCCTTCTCCACGAGCCGGTCGAGGCGGGCGGTGAGGGCGGCGACGGCCCCGGCGGCGCGGCCGGGGCGCTGTCGTAGAGGCGCACGGGGTGGCCGGCGACCAGCGCGACCTGGGCGATGCCCTGGCCCATGGTCCCGGTGCCGACGACGGCGACGGTGCGGTCGGGGCCGATGCCCACGGTGCGGTCCTGTTCCTCGGCGGCGGTCTCACGGGTGGTCACGTCGTCGCTCCCCCTGACGGTCACGTTGGTGCTCACGTCGGCGCTCATGGGAGTGATCCTCCCCGATGGGTTTTCCACAGGATCGACAGACCCCCTTGTCCCGACCGATCGTTCGGTTACTCTAACTCCGTACGCGTCTCCCTGCCCAGCTCGACGAGGAGTTGGTCCATCGATGGCCACCGCTCAGCTGACCACCGACCGTCTGGCCGAGAAGCACCGGTCCACACTCGACCAGGCGCTCGAAACCATCCGCACCCGCGCCTACTGGTCGCCGTACCCCGAGCACCCGAAGGCGTACGGCGCGGACGGCTCGCTCGACGCGGCGGCGGGCCTCGCCGCCCACCAGTCCGTGCTGAACACCCGCTTCGACCTCGACCAGCCCGGCACGGACGGCTGGACCGGTGGCGAGATCTCGCCGTACGGCCCGGCCCTCGGCATCGAGTACCCGCACGCCGACATCGACGTGCTGCTGCCCGCGATGCGCGCCGGCATGGGCGCCTGGCGGGACGCGGGCGCCGAGACCCGCGCCCTGGTCTGCCTGGAGATCCTCGCCCGGATCTCCGCCCGCACCCACGAGTTCGCGCACGCCGTCATGCACACCAGCGGCCAGGCGTTCATGATGGCCTTCCAGGCCGGCGGCCCGCACGCCCAGGACCGCGGCCTGGAGGCCGTGGCGTACGCGTACGAGGAGCAGACCCGCACCCCCGCCGGCCGGGCCGGCTGGTCCAAGCCGCAGGGCAAGCGCGACCCCCTGGAGCTGAGCAAGGAGTTCACCCCGGTCGGCCGGGGCATCGCCCTGGTCATCGGCTGCAACACCTTCCCCACGTGGAACGGCTACCCGGGCCTGTTCGCCTCCCTCGCCACCGGCAACCCGGTCCTCGTCAAGCCGCACCCGCGCGCGGTGCTGCCGCTCGCGCTCACCGTGAAGGCCGCCCGCGAGGTGCTCGCCGAGGCCGGCTTCGACCCGAACCTGGTCGCGCTCGCCGTCGAGCGGCCCGGCGAGGGCATCGCCAAGACCCTGGCCGTCCGCCCCGAGATCCGGATCATCGACTACACCGGCTCCACCGCCTTCGGCGACTGGCTGGAGGCCAACGCCCGGCAGGCCCAGGTCTACACCGAGAAGGCCGGCGTCAACACGGTCGTGGTCGACTCCACCGACGACTACAAGGGGATGCTGGCCAACCTGGCCTTCTCGCTCTCCCTGTACAGCGGCCAGATGTGCACCACCCCGCAGAACCTGCTGATCCCCCGCGACGGCATCACCACCGACCAGGGCCCCAAGTCGTACGACGAGGTCGTCGCCGACCTCGCGGCGTCGGTCGGCGGCCTGCTCGGCGACGACGCCCGCGCGAACGGCCTGCTGGGCGCCCTGGTCAACCCCGACGTGAAGGCGCGTCTGGAGGCCGCGGCCGGGCTCGGCGAGGTCGCGCTCGCCTCCCGCGAGGTGGTCAACCCGGAGTACCCGGACGCCGTGGTCCGCACGCCGGTCATCGTGAAGCTGGACGGCTCCAAGCCGGACGCCCAGGCCGCGTACTTCTCGGAGTGCTTCGGCCCGGTCTCCTTCGCCGTCTCGGTGGACTCCACCGACGACGCCCTGAAGCTGCTGCGCCGCACGGTCCGGGAGAAGGGCGCCATGACGGTCGGCGCCTACACGACCTCGCAGGACACCGAGCGCGCGGTGGAGGAGGTCTGCCTGGAGGAGTCGGCCCAGCTGTCGCTGAACCTGACGGGCGGGGTGTACGTGAACCAGACGGCCGCGTTCTCCGACTTCCACGGCTCCGGCGGCAACCCGGCGGCGAACGCCGCGCTGTGCGACGGCGCCTTCGTCTCCAACCGCTTCCGGGTGGTGGAGGTCCGCCGCCAGGCCTGATCACGGCCTCGTGGGGGCCCTCCGGGGCCTCCACGAGAACCCCCGGGCCCCCGGAACTACGGCGCCTCGATCTCCGCGTACCGCTGCACCCAGGCGTGCATGGCGATCGCGGCGGCCGCGCCCGCGTTGATCGACCGGGTCGAGCCGAACTGGGCGATCGAGCAGACCATCTCCACGTGGGCGCGGGCCTCCTCGGTGAGCCCCGGGCCCTCCTGTCCGAAGAGCAGCACGCAGCGGCGCGGCAGCACGGTCCGCTCCAGCGGGACGGCGCCCGGCAGGTTGTCGATCCCGATGACCGGGATGCCCTCCGCCGCCGCCCACGAGGTCAGCGACGCGGTGTCCGGGTGGTGCCGGACGTGCTGGTAGCGGTCGGTGACCATGGCGCCCCGCCGGTTCCAGCGGCGCCGGCCCACGATGTGGACCTCCTTCGCCAGGAAGGCGTTGGCGGTCCGCACCACCGAGCCGATGTTGAAGTCGTGGCCCCAGTTCTCCACCGCCACGTGGAAGTCGTGGCGGCGGGTGTCCAGATCGGCGACGACCGCCTCGCGCGTCCAGTACCGGTAGCGGTCCACGACGTTGCGCCGGTCGCCGCCCGCGAGGAGCTCGGGGTCGTACCGCTCGCCTTGCGGCCACGGCTCCGGGTGCGGCCCGACGCCGATCTCGGGGCCGAACCCCTCGTCGTACTGGACCGGCTCGGGCTGTTCTTCCGTGGTGCTCACCCGACGAGGGTACGGGGCCCTGCTCCTCACTCGTACGGCGCTGCTCGGGCAGCGGCTCGGCCGGCTTCCGCCTCAGCAGCCGGTCCCTGCCCCGGACCACCCGGGCGCCCAGCCACACCAGGAACGCCGTCGGCAGGAACACGGCGTCGGCGGAGATCATCGCGAGCGAGAAGACCGGCAGTCCGAGGAGCACCGCGATACCGGCGTGCTCCATCATCATCACGACGAGCAGGACGTTCTTGACCTTGCGGTTGAAGAGCGTGAACGGGAACGCGACCTGGACGATCACCGTGCCGTAGGACAGCAGCATCACCATGACCCCGCTGGCGCCGAGCAGCCCGGAGAGGGCCGACCAGGGCGAGAAGTAGTCCAGGTGGAGCGGGTAGTACAGCGCGGTCCCGTCCTCCCAGCGCGAGCCCTGGATCTTGTACCAGCCGGCCGTGGAGTAGATCAGGCAGACCTCGGCCATGAGCACGACGAGAACGGCGTTGTGCGCGAGGTTGGCGAGGGCGTCGAGCAGGGTGCGCGGCTCCCCGGGCGCGATCCGGCTCACCAGCCACCACAGCCCGTTCCCCAGCCACAGCACCCACAGCAGCACCGGCACCCACCACTCGCCGCTGGCGTCGCTGAACCAGGTGGCGGCGAGGAGGAAGCCCCGAGCACCGTCCACAGCAGCGGTCCGACGACGTCTCGGCGCGGCGGCTCCCCGGCACGGGCCGCGCGGGCCTCCGGGCCGCCCGCCGGGCGTCCAGGGACCACACCTGCCCGCAGCGGGTGAAGACGAGGTAGATCGCGACGAGGTGGAGGACGTTGTCGCCGCCGTCGCCCACGAAGACGGACCGGTTCAGCAGCGAGCACGCCGACCATGAAGACCACGGACACGGCCCGGGTGCGCCAGCCCACCAGGAGCAGCGCGGCGGAGAGCACCGCGAGCCCGTAGACGAGCTCGAACCAGATCCGGCCGTCCGACCACATGAGCACGGTGAAGGCGTGGTTGTCGGCGATCAGCCGCTGCGCCAGCTCCCAGGACCAGGGGCCGTCGGGTCCGTACAGCAGATGGCGGTGCGGGAGCTCGCGCAGCAGGAAGATCAGCCAGGTCAGCGAGAAGCCGATCCGGACGATCGCGCTCTGGTACGGGGCGAGGGCACGGCTCGTGACGGCCTGCACGCCGCGGGCGAGCTTCCGGTCGAAGGGCTCGCGGGCACGCGCGGGCGTGGCGGGGACGCGGGCGTGGCGGGGACTCGGGCGTGGCGGGGACTCGGGTGTGGCGGGGAGATGCTCATCGGCCCGCCTCCGCGCGGCTCGTGTCGGCACCGGAGGACCGGTCGGCCTCGGTGATCGTCCACCACGGGAAGGCGCGGTAGGAGGGGGTGGACCGCGACTTCTCGGTGCTCCACCGGGCGGCCGGGACGGGCCGGGCGACGGTGCGGAGCTGGATGCGCCGCACCTGGGGGCCGAGGGCGCGCCCGTCGGGGCCTTCGAGGGCGTCGAGCCTGAGCATCACGAGGCGGCGCATGTACTGCTCCGAGAGGTCGCCGCGCAGTCCGTTGGAGCGGCCGTTGTCGTTGTGCGTGTTGGTGTAGAAGTCCACGGCCCTGCGGAGCTGGTTCTGCTGCGAGTGGCTGGGGATCGGGTTGTGCCGGATGGCCTCGATGTCCTGGGCGGTGAGGTCGAGCCATCCGGTGGTGCGGCGGCCGCCGTCGGCGGCGGGGGCGAGGTCGACGCGGACCTCCAGGGCGAGGTTCGTCTGGAGCGGGTTGGGCGCGAAGAGCTTCCAGTTCTGCTCGAACTCGGGGTAGATCCAGTCGTCGACGACCTCGCCGTGCCGCTTGGTCAGCGTGTTGGACGGCGCCACGTGCAGGAACACCATCGCCAGGTGGACGCAGGCGAACACGCCGACGACGCCGAGCGCCACGGCGACGACGACCTGGTACGGCAGCGAGAGCGCCATGATCCCGACGCCGGAGCCGTTCCCGGCCGCCTTGTCGCCCGCGGCTCCGAGGGTGGCTCCCGGGGTCTCGGGAGGGGTCACCGGCGGGTCCGCGGGGGGTCTCCGCCCGTCGTCGCTCACCTCGACCGCGTCCTTTTCGACGTACGCGTCCATCCCGCCCCGATCCCGATCAGCCTGCCTCGGTTATCCACAGGGTTGACACCATACGGGCCGCCGACCCACCATTGAAGTCATTCAACCGAACGATCGGTCGGTAGGGAGTCTGATGACCGCAGTGACGGCAGCGACGACAGGGACCACGGGCGCACCCGGCGTGTCGGACACGGCCGTGGCGGCGGAGCAGGCCGCCTACGAGGCCGTCTTCGACGCCGCCGTCGCCGCCGACGAGCGGATCGAGCCGCGCGACTGGATGCCCGAGGCCTACCGCGCCTCGCTCGTCCGGCAGATCGCGCAGCACGCCCACTCCGAGATCATCGGCATGCAGCCCGAGGCGAACTGGATCACCCGGGCACCCTCCCTGCGGCGCAAGGCCATCCTCATGGCCAAGGTGCAGGACGAGGCCGGCCACGGCCTGTACCTGTACAGCGCGGCGGAGACCCTCGGCACCAGCCGCGACGAGCTCCTCGACAAGCTCCACTCCGGCCGCCAGAAGTACTCCTCGATCTTCAACTACCCCACCCTGACCTGGGCCGACGTCGGCGCGATCGGCTGGCTGGTCGACGGCGCCGCCATCACCAACCAGGTCCCCCTCTGCCGCTGCTCCTACGGCCCGTACGCCCGCGCGATGGTCCGGGTCTGCAAGGAGGAGTCCTTCCACCAGCGCCAGGGATACGAGGCACTCCTCGCCCTGTCGAACGGCACCGAGGCCCAGCACGCCATGGCACAGGACGCGGTGAACCGCTGGTGGTGGCCCTCGCTCATGATGTTCGGCCCGCCCGACGACGAGTCGACACACACCGCCCAGGCGATGGCCTGGAAGATCAAGCGCCACACCAACGACGAACTCCGCCAGCGCTTCGTCGACATCGCCGTGCCCCAGGCCGAGGCCCTCGGCCTCACCCTCCCCGACCCCGACCTCCGGTGGAACGAGGAGCGCGGGCACTACGACTTCGGCCCGATCGACTGGACCGAGTTCTGGGCCGTCCTCAAGGGCAACGGCCCCTGCAACGACCAGAGGCTCAGCAAGCGACGCCAGGCCCACGAGGACGGCGCCTGGGTCAGAGAAGCCGCGGCGGCCTACGCGGAGAAGCACACCGGACAGCACGGAGAGGGACAGGCATGACGACCGACGGTTGGCCGCTGTGGGAGGTCTTCGTGCGCTCCCGCCGCGGACTGTCCCACACCCACGCGGGCAGTCTCCACGCACCCGACGCGGAAATGGCCCTGCGCAACGCCCGAGACCTCTACACCCGCAGGTCCGAAGGCGTGTCGATCTGGGTCGTCCCCTCCACGGCCATCACCGCCTCCTCGCCCGACGAGAAGGACCCCTTCTTCGAACCGGCCGCGGACAAGCCCTACCGCCACCCGACCTTCTACGAGATCCCCGAGGGAGTGAAGCACCTGTGACCGGCACCACCGACACCCTCACCGCCGCCGCGGCGCTCGCCCTCGGCGACGACGCCCTCGTCCTCTCCCACCGCCTCGGCGAATGGGCCGGCTCCGCCCCCGTCCTGGAGGAGGAGGTCGCCCTGGCCAACATCGCCCTCGACCTCCTCGGCCAGGCCCGCGTCCTGCTCTCCCTCGTCGGGGACGAGGACGAACTCGCCTACCTCCGCGAGGAGCGCTCCTTCCGGAACGCCCAGCTGGTCGAGCAGCCCAACGGCGACTTCGCCCACACCATCGCCCGCCAGCTCTACTTCTCCACCTACCAGCGACTCCTCTACGGGCGGCTGGCAACCGGCGACGGCCCCTTCGCCGGCCTCGCGGCCAAGGCCGTCAAGGAGGTCGCCTACCACCAGGACCACGCCGAGCACTGGGCCCTCCGCCTCGGCGACGGCACCCCCGAGAGCCACGACCGGATGCAGCGCGCCTGCGACGCCCTCTGGCGGTACACCGGCGAACTGTTCCAGCCCGTCGACGGCCTCGACCTGGACCTCCCGCCCTGGAGACCACCTGGCTGGACTCGGTCACCGACGTCCTCGGCCGGGCCACGCTCACCGTCCCCACCGGCCCCCGCACCGGCGCCTGGAGCGCGGGCGCCGGCCGACAGGGCCTCCACACCGAATCCTTCGGCCGGATGCTCGCCGAGATGCAGCACCTCCACCGCAGCCACCCGGGGGCGACATGGTGACCATGACGGCCCTGGAGGAGGAACTCAGCCGCATCGCCGGCTCCGTCCCCGATCCCGAGCTGCCCGTCCTCACCCTGGAGGAACTCGGCGTCATGCGGGGCGTGCAGGTCCTCGGTCCCGGCCGCGTCGAGGTCTCCCTCACCCCCACCTACACCGGCTGCCCCGCCATCGAGGCGATGGCCTCCGACATCGAGCAGGCCCTCCACGCGCACGGCGTCCCGGACGTCTCCGTCGTCACCGTCCTCACCCCCGCCTGGTCCACCGACGACATCAGCGAGGAAGGACGACGCAAACTCACCGAGTTCGGCATCGCCCCGCCCCGCCCCCAGGGGCCCGCCGGCGGCCCCGTGCCCCTCACCCTGGCCATTCGCTGCCCCCACTGCGGATCCACCGACACCGAGCTCCTCAGCCGCTTCTCCTCCACCGCCTGCAAGGCCCTGCGCCGCTGCACCGCCTGCCGCGAACCGTTCGACCACTTCAAGGAGTTGTAGATGGAATCCTCAGCCGCCGCACGGGCCGGGTTCCATCCCCTCCGGGTCAGCGAGGTCGACCGGCTCACGGACGACTCCGTCGCCGTCACCTTCGCCGTCCCGCCCGAACTCCACGAGGCGTACCGCCACCTCCCCGGCCAGCACCTCGCCCTGCGCCGCACCGGCGAACAGGGCGAGGAGATCCGGCGCACCTACTCGATCTGCGCCCCCGCCTCCCCCGCCGGCGAACCCCCCGTCCTGCGCGTCGGCATCCGGCTCGTCGACGGCGGCTCCTTCTCGACGTACGCCCTCAAGGAACTCACCGTCGGCGACCTCGTCGAGGTCATGGAACCGAGGGGCCGCTTCACCCTCGCCCCGCGCCCCGGCCACTTCGCCGCCGTCGTCGGCGGCAGCGGCATCACCCCGGTCCTCTCCATCGCGGCCACCCTGCTCGCCCGCGAGCCCGAGGCCCGGTTCTGCCTCATCCGCAGCGACCGCACCGCCGCGTCCACGATGTTCCTCGACGAGGTCGCCGACCTCAAGGACCGCTACCCGGACCGCTTCCAGCTGATCACCGTGCTCTCCAGAGAGGAGCAGCAGGCGGGCCTGCCGTCCGGCCGCCTCGACCGCGAGCGGCTCGCCGGACTCCTGCCCGCCCTCCTGCCGGTCGACAGCATCGACGGCTGGTTCCTCTGCGGCCCCTTCGGACTCGTCCAGGGCGCCGAACAGGCCCTGCGCGGCCTGGGCGTCGACCGGGCCAGGATCCACCAGGAGATCTTCCACGTCGACGACGGCTCCGCGCCCGCCCCGGCCCCGCGGCCGACGCCCCGGCGCACGCCACCCTGACGGCGACCCTCCACGGCCGGTCCGGCACCTGGCCGGTGGAGCGGGGCGAGACCCTCCTCGACACCGTGCTCCGCGCCCGCGCGGACGCCCCGTACGCCTGCAAGGGCGGTGTGTGCGGCACCTGCCGTGCCTTCCTCGTCGGCGGAGAGGTCCGCATGGACCGCAACTTCGCCCTGGAACCGGAGGAGACCGAAGCCGGATACGTCCTGGCCTGCCAGTCCCACCCGGCCACCCCGGACGTGGAGTTGGACTTCGACCGCTGACGGGCGGAAGGTGACGAACGGACGGTGACGAACGGGGCGCCGACGAGGTGCGGCGCCACCATTCCCTTCCCTAGAACCTGTTCTATCTTGACGATCCGTCAGAAGAGCAGGCTCCGGGCAACAGGAAGGCAGCACCGTGGACTTCACCTTCACCGAAGAGCAGCAGGCGGCCGTCGAGGCGGCCAAGGCGGTCTTCGCGGACGTCACGCCCGACGCGGTCCCGAGCCCCGCCCTCACCCCGGGCGCCGTGGCCGAGGACCTCGACCGACCGCTCTGGGCCCGCCTCGCCGCCGCCGACCTCCTCGGCCTCGCCCTGGCCCCCGAGCACGGCGGCGCCGGACTCGACCCCGTCGCCCTCTGCCTCGTCCTGCGCGAGTCCGCCCGTGTCCTCGCCCGCGTCCCCTCCTGGAGACCAGCGCCGTCGCCCTGACCGTCGAGCGGTACGCCCACCCCGCACGGCCGCCGCACTCCTCCCCCGCACCGCCCGCGGCGAACTCGTCCTCACCGCCGCCTCCCAGGGACGCACCGGCCACGAACCCGCCGACCGGGCCGTCACCGCGCGCCGCGACGGAACCGACTGGATCCTCGACGGCCTCCAGACCGCCGTCCCCTGGGCCCACCGCGCCGACCTCATCGCCGTACCCGCGCACACCGCCGAAGGCCGCACCGTCCTCGCCCTGCTGCCCCGTACGCACGACGGCGTCGGCCTCACCGCCCAGTACTCGACCAGCGGCGAACTCCTCGCCGAACTACGGCTCGACGCCGTACGGATCGACGAAGCGAACGTCATCACGACCGACGGCGCCTGGGAACGGCTGCGCGACCTCCTCACCACCGGAACGTGCGCGCTCGCCCTCGGCCTCGGCGAGGCCGTCCTCGCGATGACGAGCCAGTACACCGGAAAGCGCGAACAGTTCGGCCACCCTGTGGCCACGTTCCAGGCGGTCGCCGTCCAGGCCGCCGACCGCTACATCGACCTGCGCGCCATGGAGGCCACCCTCTGGCAGGCCGCCTGGCGCCTCTCCACCGACGCGAACGGGGCACTCCCCGCCGCGGGGGACATCGCCGTCGCGAAGATCTGGGCCTCCGAAGGGGTCCGCCGCGTGGTGCAGACCGCCCAGCACCTGCACGGCGGCTTCGGCGCCGACACCGACTACCCGCTGCACCGCTACCACGCCTGGGCCAAGCACCTCGAACTGTCCCTCGGCCCCGCCGCGGCCCACGAGGAAGCCCTCGGCGACCTGCTCGCCACCCACCCCCTCGGCTGACGCCGCGGAGGGGAGGAAGGTCAGAGGACGAAGGCCGGGCTGCCGCTCTCCGCCACCATCGGACGCCCGGCACCGTCCCAGGCCATCATCCCGCCGTCCACGTTCACCGCGTCGAAGCCCTGCTGCACCAGGTACTGGGTGACCTGCGCCGAACGACCGCCGACCCGGCACATCACATAGGCGCGACCGCGCTCGGCCATGACCTCCGTCACCTCACCGAAGCGGGCCACGAAGTCGCTCATCGGCACGTGCACCGCGCCCTCGACGTGACCGGCCTTCCACTCGTCGTCCTCCCTGACGTCCAGCACCAGGGCATCGGCCGGCACGGAAGCCGCGTCCACCGAGGGCAGCGGGGAGAAATTCATGGGACAGGCCTTCTCTCGTTCCAGTACCGCCCGAGGACTCGGCCGGTACTGAAAACCTACTGCACCAGCCCCGCCAGCTCGCCCTCCCGCTCGGCGACCTGCGCGAGCAACTGCTCGGCGATCTCCTCCAGGAGCTGGTCCGGGTCGTCCGGCGCCATCCGCAGCATCGCGCCGATCGCGCTCTCCTCCAGCTCGCGGGCCACCGCCGACAGCATGTCCTTGCGCTCGGCCAGCCACTCCAGGCGCGCGTACAGCTCCTCGCTCTCGCTGAGCCGCTCCTCGGCCGGCACCGGCCCGGCCTCCCACTCCTCGGACAGCTCGCGCAGCAGCGCCTCGTCCCCGCGGGCGTAGGCGGCGTTCACCCGCGTGATGAACTCCTCGCGCCGCTTCCGCTCGTCCTCCTCACGGGCCAGATCCGGGTGGGCCTTGCGGGCCAGCTCGCGGTAGAGCCTGCGGGCCTCCTCGCCGGGACGGACCCGCTTCGGCGACTGAACGGGCCGGTCCGTGAGCATCGCGGCGGCCTCGGGGAGAGCCCGTCGGTGTCGATCCAGTCGTGGAACAGCTCGTCCACACCGGGCATCGGCAGCACCGCCGCCCGCGCCTCCTGCGCCCGCCTCAGATCCTCGGGATCCCCGGTACGCGCCGCCCGCGCCTCGGCGATCCGCGCGTCCAGCTCATCGAGCCGCGCGTACATCGGCCCGAGCTTCTGGTGGTGCAGCCGCGAGAAGTTCTCCACCTCGACCCGGAAGGTCTCCACGGCGATCTCGAACTCGATCAACGCCTGCTCGGCCACCCGCACAGCCCGCTCCAACCGAGCCTCGGGCCGCTCGTCCCCGGGTCCCTCGGTCACACCCTGGTCCACGCTCACGTCACGCCGCCCAAGTCCTCGTTCCACCTCGTCCCACCCAGCCTACGGGCCCCCGGGGGGCCTCCCCCCTCCCTCCCCCTCCCTCCCCTCCCCCTTTGTTTTCCCTGCCCGCTTTGTGTCCCCTGCCCGGCTTACCGGGCTTCCCGGGCTTCCCGCCCGCGACCGCGACCGACGTAAGACGTCAAGCGTCAGGCGTCAGGCGTCAGACGCCCAGCTCCGCCGCTATCCGCCCCGTGCGGACAGCGGACAGCAGGTCGGCGTGGTCGGCGGTGGTGCGGTCGGCGTAGGTGACGGCGAAGGAGGCGACGGCCTCGTCGAGCTCCTCGTTCTTGCCGCAGTAGCCGGATATCAGGCGCGGGTCGGCGCTGTGGGCGTGTGCGCGGGCGAGTAGGGCGCCGGTCATCCGCCCGTAGTCGTCGAGCTGGTCCGCGGTGAGGGCGGCGGGATCCACGCTGCCCTTGCGGTTGCGGAACTGGCGCACCTGGAACGGACGGCCTTCGACCGTGGTCCAGCCCAGCAGGATGTCGCTGACGACCTGCATCCGCTTCTGTCCGAGCACCACGCGCCGACCCTCGTGGCCGGTGTCCGGCACGGTGAAGCCGGCGGCCGGCAGATGGGGCAGCAGGGCCGACGGCCGGGCCTCCTTCACCTGGAGCACCAGCGGCTCGCCCCGGTGGTCCAGGAGCAGGACCACATAGGAGCGGGTGCCGACGCTGCCGGTGCCGACGACCCGGAAGGCCACGTCGTGGACGGCGTACCGGGCGAGGAGCGGAAGTCTGTCCTCGGACACGGTCTCCAGGTACGCGCCGAGGGAGGCGGCGACCTCGGCCGCCTCGGTGTCCGGGACCCTGCGCAGCACCGGGGGAGCGTCCACGAATCTGCGGCCGCCGCCCTCGGCGTCCGTCACGGCTTCGGTCGACCGGGCGGCGAACCGGGCGCTCGTGTTGTTGCGGGCTTTGGCGGAGACCCGTTCCAGGGTGCCGAGGAGGTCGCGGGCGTCGGTGTGCGAGACGAGTTCCTCGTCGGCGATCGCGTTCCAGGCGTCGTGGGCGGGGAGCCGGGCGAGCAGGCGCATGGTGCGCCGGTACGCGCCGGCGGTGTCGAAGGCGGCGGCCCGGCACACGTCCTCGTCCGCTCCGACCTCCCGCCCGGCGAGGACGAGGGAGGTGGCGAGCCGCTTGAGGTCCCATTCCCAGGGGCCGACGACAGTCTCGTCGAAGTCGTTGAGGTCCATGACGAGCCGCCGCGGGCGTCCCCGTAGAGGCCGAAGTTGGCGGCGTGCGCGTCGCCGCATATCTGGGCGGCGATCCCGTGACGGGCGTTCCGGCGAGGTCCTGGGCCATCAGTCCGGCGGAGCCGCGCAGGAAGGCGAAGGGGCTCGCCGCCATCCTGCCGACCCGTATCGGCGTCAGCTCGGGGACCCGGTCCCGGTTCGATTCCTCGACGGCGCGCACGGCGTCCGGGCGGTCGGCGGCGAGGGCCGGCAGCGCGTGCGAGGCGCGGGGCACCCGCTCGCGGAGCTGCTTGCCGCGGTCCTTGGGGGAGACCCCGGTGCCGGGGGCGGAGCGGCGTGCGAAGCCCGGCACGTGCGGGATGCGCGCCCCGTCCTGCTCTCCGTCCGTACCGCGCTGTCCTGGCACGACGGCCCTGATCTCGTCCATGGGACGCCCTCCCCGATGCGTTGTCCAACATCATTCGGCCCCGACCGTACCGCCGTTCCCGATCAGTCGTCTCCCCTGTGGACAACCCCTGTGGACAACCTCCGGGACCGCCCCGGACCTCGCCTTCGGCCCCGCCGCCGGGCCCGTCATCAGACCGCGATGGCTTCTTCCATCTCCTCCTCGGCCTCGGCCTCTGCCTCTGCCTCAGTGGAGGTGTCGGCCTCGACCTCATTCCCAGGCCGGGTGCCGGAACCGGTCGGCACCGTGGCCGCGGCGTCCGTCTTCCTCCGTCGCGCCTCCGTCAGCCCGGCGAGGACGAGGAGCACGGCGCCGGCGAGGAGCCAGAGGGTGAGGACGAGGACGTTGCGGCCGAGTCCGTGGCCGTCGAAGTAGACGTGGCCGCGTACGCCCTCGACGAAGCCCGCGCCGTTCCAGAAGGCGTGCAGGGCGCCGAAGAAGCCGGGCTGGAGTTCGGGCCGGTAGATGCCGCCGGAGCTCGTGAAGTTGAGCATGACGAAGAGCACCATCACGCCGAGCGTGGTCCAGCGGCGCAGGAAGGTGTGCAGGCCGACGCCGACGGCCAGGATGCCCGCCGAGTACAGCCAGGCCGTCGCCCACACACCGCCGAGCCCCTGGTCGACCAGGTGGAAGACGGGCCCGGCGAAGAGGGTTCCGATGAGGCTGACGACGAGCGACATGCCGGCGGCGAGGAGGGCCCTGATCCGCATGGGCAGGACGGCGCCGGCGCCGCCGATGACGGCGACGGAGGCGTACGAGCCGATGCTGAGGGCGACGAGCAGGAAGAAGACGCCCTGGCCCGTGGGGTCGCCGGAGGCGGTGGGGGCGACGTCGGTGACCTTGAGGGGTGCGTCCTGGGCGGCGGCGACCTTGGTGAAGACCTTCTCGACGGCCATGGCGCTGGTGTCGGAGGAGCCGGAGGCGACGAGCAGCTCGGGCTTCTCGCCGGGGATGTAGGCGCCGAAGCTGCGCTGTTCGCGCAGTGCGGAGACGGCGGTGTCCCGGTCGGCGACGGTACGGACGTCGAGGGCGCCGGCGCCCTTGTCGTGGAGCGTCTGCGCGAGGACCTGGGTGGTGGGTCCGGAGCCGACGACGTCGACGCGCAGGTCGTGGGGCTGGGGCGCGTGGAAGGCGCCGAGGTAGGCGAGCCCCATGCCGACGCACATCAAGAGGGGAGTGAGCAGATGCCCGAGGACATGCCGCAACGCACCGCTGGTGTTCGGTCCTGAGGACACCGAGACCTCCATGGTTGGCTTTTACAACTAAGTAACCGTTGTACTATACAACTGAAAGCCCGCGACGGGCGAACGACAATGAACGACGACGGACGACGGACGACGACAGGAGCCCACGATGACCGGCGGCACACCGCCTCCCCGTGAGGCGTCGGTGGACGTCATCCAGCGCGAGCTGACGGCCTTCGCCCGCCGGGCCCGCGCCGCGGCGGCCCGGGTCCATCCCGAGCTCCCGCTGGTCTCGTACACGCTCCTCGCCCACATCGAGGAGCAGCGCGGCTGCCGCGCCACCGACCTCGCGACCCACTACTTCCTGGACAAGTCGACGGTCAGCCGCCAGGTCGCCGCCCTGGAGAAGCTCGGCTTCGTCGAGCGCCGCCCGGCCCCCGACGACCACCGGGTGCAGGTCCTGCACCCCACCGAGGCCGGCACCAGGTCCTCGCCTCGGCCCAGACGAACCGCATGGCCGCCTTCCAGGAGCGCCTGGTGGACTGGCCGGCCGAGGACCTCGCCCGCTTCGCCGCGTACCTGCTGCGCTACAACGAAGCGACCACGAACCCCCTCCCGGACGCCCCTTCCACCTGAACCGGGGCCCGAGCAAGAGTCGGAACCGGAGCCAGGGCGGAGCCGGAGCCGAAGCCAGGGCAGGCCAGAGCCGGAGCCGGAGCCCCCTCAAGAGCCCCTCTACAGCCCCGCGTCCCGCGCGAGCAGCGCCGCCTGCACCCGGTTCTCGCAGTGCAGTTTGGCCAGGATGCGGCTCACGTACGTCTTCACGGTGGCCTCGCTCATGTGGAGCCGCTTTCCGGCGTCCGCGTTGGAGAGTCCTTCGCCGAGCAGTGCGAGGACGTCACGCTCCTTCTCGCTGAGCGCGGCCACGCGTGCGCGTGCCTCCTCGGCTCGGGCCGCCTCCCGGCCGGTGGCGAGCCGTTCGACCACGTGCCGGGTCGCCGCCGGCGACAGGTACGCGTCCCCGCGGCGGCGGCCCGTACCGCCCGGATCAGCTCGGCGGGCGCCGTGTCCTGAGGAGGAACCCGGCGCCCCTGTGCTCCAGGGCCCGCAGCACGTTCTCCCGCTCCCCGAAGGTCGTCAGGATGATCACCCGGGCCGCGGGGCCGCACGGCGCAGCTCGGGCAGTGCCGAGAGGCCGTCGAGCACCGGCATCTGGATGTCGAGGAGCACCACGTCGGCGGCGTGCGCCCGCGCGGCCTCGACCGCCGCCCGCCCGTCGGCCGCCTCCCCGACGACCTCGATCTCCGGGTCCGAGATGAGGATCATCCGGATCCCGGCCCTGATCAGGGGCTCGTCGTCGGCGATCACGACCCTGATGGGCTGCCCTGCCACAGCTTCTCCCCCACGCCTCCGGTACGGGCGGTTCAGCGCTATCGCTGCTTCACCACGTACGACTTCTTCTCGATCAGCTTGCCGTCCTTGAAGCAGAACCGGAAAACGGGGTCCTCGTCGTAGGCGTCGCCCATCTCGGAGGACATGAGCACCAGGCAGCGGGAGCCCTCCGGTCGTGCGGGTCCCGAGCCGTCGAGGCCCGCCGTGGCGATGGTGTCGCCCGAGGGCAGTTGGTCGCGGACCTCCTGCTCGGTCATTCCGACCTTCACCGCGTTGTACTGGGCGGGGTCGATCATCCCGTCCTTCAGCGAGCCCATCAGGAAGTAGAGGCCGAAGCCGCCCGCCACCACCAGCAGGACGAGCGCCGCGAACGCGATTCCGCAGCCCAGCGCGATCGCCCCGCCCGTGCTCCTGCTCTTGCCCCCACGCACCGCCATCGCCAGCTCCCGCTCCGTGAACGTCCAGTCGGCCGGTCCGACCACGACCGGACGACCATCGCCCACCAGCGGCTTCGTGGTCTGCTGCCGGAAGTCGTCGGCCGCATCGACCAAAGGCGCTGCCTCCACGACGGGCGCGGCCCCGTACGGCAGCATCCCGGCCACCCGGAACCCGCCGCCGTCGGCCGGACCCGCGTGGCAGATGCCGCCCACCAGGCGGGCCCGTTCGACGAGACCGGTCAGCCCCTGTCCGCCGCTCACGACGTCCTTCGCCGGTCCGTCGACCGGTTCGCCGTTGACGACCTCGACGACGAAGGTGTCGGGCTCGTAGCGCAGTTCGACGCCGATCGGCGTCCCCGGCGCGTACTTGTAGGCGTTGGTCAGGGCTTCCTGCACGATCCGGTACGCGGCGTGGTCGGCGGCCGGGGCCAGTGGTCGCTCCTCCCCGAGGCGTCGCAGCCCGATCGAGGTGCCGGTCGCCCGTGCGGCCTCGACGAGCCCTTCGATCCCGGCGATGCCGCGTGCGGCCCGTCCCGTCTCGTCGCCGACCGGCGCGGGCGCCGCCGCCCGTCCACGGCGACCCCGTCGCGGAGTATCCCGACGACCTCCCGCAGTTCGTGCATGGCGGTCACCGACGCGTTCCGCAGGACGCCGACCACCTCGCGCTGGCGCTCGCCGAGCTCCCGGTCCACTTCGAGGGCCCCGGTGTGCACGGCGATCAGCGCCAGCTGGTGCCCGAGGCTGTCGTGCATGTCCTGCGCGATCCGCTGCCGTTCCAGCAGCCGCGCCTGCCAGACCACCATGTTCCGCTCGCGCAGCAGCTGCGCGTTGCGCTCCTGGAGGGCGTGCAGCAGGGTCCGGCGCTGGGTCCAGTACCGGTGGGCGAGGCCGGGGGCCAGGGTGGTGCCCAGGTAGTAGAGGGTCGCCAGGAAGGCGACGGTGAGCAGCCGCTGCCGGTCCCAGGTCTCCAGGACCGTCCCGCCGACGTTCAGGACGAAGGAGGCGATGAACGCGGCCAGTGCCCGCCCGGCGCTGGTGATGTACCGGCCGGACGACCAGCCGAGGACGATGAGCAGCGCCCCGAGGCCGGGCACGAAGGGCGTGAGGCCGGCGGTCAGGACGAGCATGCTCGCGGGGAGTCTGCGCCGGAGCAGCGACAGGACGGCCGCGCCGACGGCGACCGCGGCCGCCGCCAGCCCTCGCCGCCCATGAGTTCCTCGGTGCCCGCCGCGAGCACCGCGAGGACCAGGGCGAGGGCCACCTCGCCGGTGATCCTGCGCCGCGACCACTGTCCGGGCACGGCGAACCAGTTCCACCAGGCGGTGGCCCTGGCCCCGATCTCCCGCGCGGTCCAGGTCCCCGACTTCGACATAGCGTCCACGCTCGAACCCTAGGCAGCGCCCGGCGGCCCGGACGCCTCTCTTCGTCTCGCCTTCCGACGACAAAAGTCGCGCCCCTGGACCCTGACGTGGGAAGGGTCACATCGGTGCCGACGAACGCGGAAGCCCCGTAGGTCGATGACCTACGGGGCTTCCGTCTGGTGCGCGAGGGGGGAGTTGAACCCCCACGCCCTTGCGGGCACTGGAACCTGAATCCAGCGCGTCTGCCTATTCCGCCACCCGCGCATTGGGTGGTCTCCCTGCCCTCTCACTTTTCAGTGGGAGCGCCTGGCGACATCTGAAGATTAGCACGTCGGAGACCGTGGATTCACATCCGTTGTTTCGCCCCCGCTCGGGGAGAACAAGGAGAGGGGGGAGGCGCGGCGGGACGGCGGCCGGCGCGGGCCCGGAGGAGCGGCGGAGTCGAGGGAGCACGAAGGAAGCTCGGAGGGAGCGGAAGAGGAGGGGCGGCAAGGGGAAGGCGAGAGGGACGGCGAGGAAGAAGACGAGGGAAGGAGGGGGAGGAGATGAGAGAGGAGGGAGGCAGGAAGGGAAGAAGGGAGGAACGGCGGTGAAGGGGCAGGGAGAAGAGAAAGACGAGAAAGAAGGAAGGGGAGAAGGAGGGCGGAAGGGGACGGACCGGCCCGGAACCCCGGCCCGCGCCTCCGCTCCCACAGCCGGGTGCGGGACACTGTCCACAGGCCGCCTCTACGATCCGTGGGGAAAGCCTGTGAGAGGTGACACTCGTCCACAGGGCAGAGAAGGGGAACCAGCCGATTTCCCGACGCGTGGATACGATCAGTAAGCAGTACCAGGGCGACAACGACGGAGGAGGTGCCCCATGGGAGTCCTGAAGCGTTTCGAGCAGCGTCTCGAAGGTCTGGTCAACGGCACCTTCGCCAAGGTCTTCAAGTCCGAGGTCCAGCCCGTCGAGATCGCGGGCGCGCTCCAGCGCGAGTGCGACAACAACGCGACGATCTGGAACCGTGAGCGGACCGTCGTCCCCAACGACTTCATCGTGGAACTGAGCACGCCGGACTACGAGCGTCTCAGCCCCTACTCGGGCCAGCTCGGCGACGAGCTCGCCGGCCTGGTCAGGGACTACGCGAAGCAGCAGCGGTACACCTTCATGGGCCCGATCAAGGTCCACCTGGAGAAGGCCGAGGACCTCGACACCGGCCTGTACCGCGTCCGCAGCCGCACGCTGGCGTCGAGTACGTCACAGCCCCAGCCGCCCTCCCGGGGCAGCAGCAGGCCGCGGCGGCTACGGATACCCCCGGCCGGCGCTCCGCCCATGCCCGCCTCCCCGCCTCCCGGCGCGCCCGGCCACCGGCCGACGGCGCCCGCGGAGGACGTCCGGCGGGCGGCCCCGGGTCCGTGCCCGGCCCCGGCACCCATGCCGGAGCGGGCACCCAGGTGCGCCGCTGGATCGAGATCAACGGCACCCGCCACCAGATCTCCCGCCCGACCCTGGTCCTCGGCCGCAGCACCGACGCGGACGTGAGGATCGACGATCCCGGCGTCTCCCGCCGGCACTGCGAGATCCGGACCGGAACGCCCTCGACGATCCAGGATCTGGGATCCACCAACGGCATCGTGGTGGACGGGCAGCACACCACCCGCGCTACGCTCCGCGACGGCTCGCGGATCGTCGTGGGCAGCACCACCATCGTTTACCGGCAAGCCGAAGGGTGAAGCGGGGGCAATGTCAGAGCTGACCCTGACGGTCATGCGGTTGGGTTTCCTGGCCGTTCTGTGGCTGTTCGTCATCGTGGCCGTCCAGGTCATCCGCAGCGACCTCTTCGGTACGCGGGTCACCCAGCGTGGTTCGCGGCGCCAGGAGGCGCGACCCCAGCAGAACGCGCGGCAGGCCGCCGCGCCTCCGCAGCAGCGCGGCCAGCAGAACACGGGGGGCGGCGGCCGCCAGCGCCGTGGCGCCCCGACGAAGCTGGTCGTCTCCGAGGGCACCCTCACCGGCACGACCGTCGCCCTCCAGGGCCAGACGATCACGCTGGGCCGGGCGCACGACTCGACGATCGTCCTCGACGACGACTACGCCTCCAGCCGTCACGCCCGGATCTACCCGGACCGGGACGGCCAGTGGATCGTCGAGGACCTCGGGTCGACGAACGGCACGTATCTCGACCGGGCCCGCCTCACCACCGCCACACCCATTCCGCTGGGCGCGCCGATCCGCATCGGCAAGACCGTCATCGAGCTGCGGAAGTAGTACGAGAATGAGCGAGCGGAGCGAGCGAGCCGGGACGAGCCCCGTCAAAGGCCGTGCCGCGCTCCCGACCGGAGCGACTGAAGCGACCGGAGCGACCGGCGGCGCCGGTGTGAACGGAGCGACCGGAGGGTGGGCAGTGTGGGTCGAGACCGGCTGTACCCCGATGCAGCGTCGACAGGGCAGGTGCGCATGACTCTGTCCCTGCGATTCGCCGCGGGCTCGCACAAGGGCATGATCCGCGAGGGCAACGAGGACTCGGGCTACGCCGGTCCCCGGCTCCTCGCCATCGCCGACGGCATGGGCGGCCAGGCCGCCGGCGAGGTCGCCTCCTCCGAGGTGATCTCCACGCTCGTCACGCTCGACGACGACGTCCCGGGCTCCGACATCCTCACCTCGCTCGGTACGGCGGTGCAGCGCGCCAACGACCAGCTCCGGATGATGGTCGAGGAGGACCCGCAGCTGGAGGGCATGGGCACCACGCTCACCGCCCTCCTGTGGACCGGCCAGCGCCTCGGCCTCGTGCACGTCGGAGACTCGCGCGCCTATCTGCTGCGCGACGGCGTCCTCACCCAGATCACCCAGGACCACACCTGGGTCCAGCGCCTCGTCGACGAGGGCCGGATCACCGAGGAAGAGGCCACGACCCACCCGCAGCGCTCGCTCCTCATGCGCGCGCTCGGCAGCGGCGACCACGTCGAACCCGACCTCTCCATCCGTGAGGTCCGGGCCGGCGACCGCTACCTGATCTGTTCCGACGGCCTGTCCGGCGTGGTCTCGCACCAGACCCTCGAAGACACCCTCGCCAGCTACCAGGGCCCGCACGAGACCGTGCAGGAGCTGATCCAGCTCGCGCTGCGCGGCGGCGGCCCCGACAACATCACGGTGATCGTCGCCGACGTCCTCGACGTCGACGGCGGCGACACCCTCGCCGGTCACCTCAGCGACACCCCGGTCATCGTGGGCGCCGTCGCCGAGAACCAGGCGCAGCTGAACGACGGCGGGGCGATGCAGACCCCGGCCGGCCGCGCCTCCGGCCTCGGCCGCCCGCGCCGCACCAGCAGCCTCCGGCCGGCGGCTTCGGCCCGCCCGGCAGCGGCGGCGGCGGCGACCACGGCTACGGCGGCATGCCCCGCAGGGCTCCTTCGACTCGTACGCGGACGACGACTTCGTCAAGCCGCGCACGGGCCGCAAGTGGCTCAAGCGCTCCTTCTTCCTCGTCCTCGTCCTCGGTCTCGTCGGCGGCGGCCTCTACGGCGCCTGGCGCTGGACGCAGACGCAGTACTACGTGGGGTCCAAGGACCAGCACGTGGCGCTGTACCAGGGCATCAGCCAGGACCTGGCGTGGGTGTCGCTGTCGAAGGTCGAGACGGACCACCCCGAGATCGAACTCAAGTACCTCCCCGCCTACCAGCGGAAGCAGGTCGAGGACACGATCGCGGGCGGCAGCCTCGGCAAGGCCCAGACGAAGATCTCCGAGCTGGCCGTGCAGGCCTCGGCCTGCAAGAAGGCGGAGCAGCGTCACGCCGCCGCCGAGAAGGCCGCCGACCAGGCGAGCAAGCCGCCGGCCCAGAAGCCCGCGGGCACCGCCACCCCCACTTCCAAGCCCACCACAGCCGCTCCGTCCCCGGGTCCCACCCTCACCGCGGAGGAGCAGAAGCTGGCCTCGAACTGCGGCAAGCAGTAAGCACCCGTAGGGGGCCTTTCACCACCATGAGCGTTGTCACCAACACGACCACCATCGGCGCGATCGAGGCGCCGAGCCGCCGCAACACCGAGCTGGCGCTGCTCGCGTTCGCCGTCGTCATCCCGGTGTTCGCGTACCTCAACGTGGGCCTGGCCATCGACGGCAAGGTCCCGGCCGGAATGCTCGGGTACGGCCTCGGCCTGACCCTCCTCGCGGGTGTCGCGCACCTGGTGGTGCGGAAGTGGGCCCCGTACGCGGACCCGCTGCTGCTGCCGCTGGCGACGCTGCTCAACGGCATGGGTCTGGTGCTGATCTGGCGTCTGGACCAGTCGCCTCGGCTGATCTCGCTGGCGAAGCGCACGTACGGCGCGTTCAGCCCGTCCGCGCCGAACCAGATGATGTACTCCGCGATCGGCATCGCGATGTTCGTGGGCGTGCTGCTGCTGCTCAAGGACCACCGGGTGCTGCAGCGGTACACGTACATCTCGATGGTGGCGGCGCTCGTCCTGCTGCTGCTGCCGCTGGTGCCGGGGCTCGGCGCGGACGTCTTCGGCGCCAAGATCTGGATCCGCGTCGGCGGCTTCTCGATCCAGCCCGGTGAGTTCGCCAAGCTGGTCCTCGCGATCTTCTTCTCCGGCTACCTCATGGTGAAGCGGGACGCGCTGGCCCTGGCCAGCCGCCGTTTCATGGGGCTCTACCTGCCGCGTGGACGTGACCTCGGCCCGATCCTGACCATCTGGGCGATCAGCCTTCTCATCCTGGTCTTCGAGAACGACCTCGGTACCTCGCTGCTGTTCTTCGGCATGTTCGTGATCATGCTGTACGTGGCGACGGAGCGGACCAGCTGGGTCGTCATGGGTCTGCTGATGTCCTCCGCGGGTGCCGTGGTCGTCGGCTCGACGGCGAGCCACGTGCAGTCGCGTGTCCAGGCCTGGCTCGACCCGTTCGAGTGCCTGAAGACGGCGCCGCCCGGCACCAACATGGCGTACGCGTGCGATCAGATGACGCAGGTGCTGATGTCCTTCGGTTCCGGTGGCATCCTCGGCACCGGTCTCGGCCAGGGCAACTCGGACCTGGTCCAGTTCGCCGCGAACTCCGACTTCATCTTCGCCACGGTCGGCGAGGAGCTCGGTCTGACCGGCGTGATGGTCTTCCTGCTCTTCTACGGCCTGATCATCGAGCGCGGCATCCGTACCTCCCTCGCCGCCCGCGACCCCTTCGGCAAGCTGCTGGCGATGGGCCTCTCCGGCGCCTTCGCGCTGCAGGTCTTCGTCGTCGCCGGCGGTGTGATGGGCCTCATCCCGCTCACCGGTATGACGATGCCGTTCCTCGCGTACGGCGGTTCGTCCGTGATCGCCAACTGGGCACTGATCGGCATCCTGATCCGGATCAGCGACACCGCGCGCCGTCCCGCGCCCGCCCCGCCCCGAACCCCGATGCCGAGATGACCCAGGTGGTCCGTCCGTGAACAAGCCGCTGCGGCGGGTCGCGATCTTCTGTGGCCTGCTCGTCCTCTCCCTGCTCCTGCGCGACAACTGGCTCCAGTTCGTCCGCGCCGACGAGCTGAACGCCAACTCGAACAACCGGCGCATCCAGATCGAGCGGTACTCGAACGAGCGCGGCAACATCATCGTCGACGGCAAGCCCGTCACGGGTTCCGTCGACTCGGGCGACAAGTTCTACAAGTACAAGCGGACCTATGTGGACGGCCCCATGTGGGCCCCGGTCACCGGCTTCGCCTCGCAGGCCTACGACGCCAACCAGATCGAGAAGATCGAGGACGGCATCCTCACCGGCAACGACGACCGGCTCTTCTTCGACCGCACCCTCGCCATGTTCACCGGCGAGAAGAAGAAGGGCGGCGACGTCGTCACCACCCTCAGCGGCGCCGCGCAGAAGGCCGCCTACAAGGGCCTCGGCAGCAAGATCGGCGCCGTCGTCGCCATCGAGCCGAAGACCGGCAAGATCCTGGCGATGGCGTCCACGCCCTCGTACGACCCCTCCTCCTTCTCCGGCTACTCCGGCAAGGACGAGAAGGCCTGGGTCGCGCTGGAGAACGACAAGAACAAGCCGAAGCTGAACCGGGCGCTGCGCGAGATCTACCCCCCCGGCTCCGTCTTCAAGGTCGTCACCGCCGCCGCGGCGCTTGAGAACGGCAAGGTCAGCGACATCAACGCGCCGACCGACACCCCCGAGGGCTGGAAGATCCCGCTCTCCAACCGGGAGATGGTCAACCACGCCAGGGGCTGCGCGAACACCAGCCTGATCCACGCCCTCGAGATCTCCTGCAACTCGGTCTTCGCGAAGCTGGGTGACGACGTCGGCCGCGACAAGATGGTCGAGATGGCGGAGAAGTTCGGTTTCAACGCCGAGCAGTTCACCCCGGTCCGCTCCTCCGCCTCCGTGTTCGACAAGAAGTCCGACCGCGGTGGCAACGCGCTCTCGTCGATCGGCCAGTTCAACACCGCGACCACCCCGCTCCAGATGGCGATGGTCACGGCGGCGATCGCCAACGACGGCAAGCTGATGAAGCCGTACATGATCGACCAGCTGCGGGCCCCGAACCTCGACGTCATCAAGCAGAACGAGCCGGAGGAGATGAGCCGCCCGGTCTCGCCGGAGACCGCGCAGAAGCTCCAGCAGATGATGGAGAGCGTCGTCACGAAGGGCACCGGCGGCAACGCCGATCTGCACATGGACGGCGTGAAGGTCGGCGGCAAGACGGGTACGGCCCAGCACGGCGAGAAGAACGCGAAGCGTCCGTACGCCTGGTTCATCTCGTACGCGAAGACCTCCGAAGGTTCCCCGGTCGCGGTCGCCGTGGTCGTCGAGGACTCGGCGGGCACCGACCGCGAGGACATCACCGGTGGCGGTCTCGCCGCCCCGATCGCCAAGGCCGTGATGCAGGCGGTCCTCAAGACCCGGGGCTGACCCCCTGGACCCCGTACGAGCCAGGTACCGGTCAGGTATCAGCTACCGGCCCCGGGCGGAACGCCTCCCCGGGGCCGGTAGCGTATGCGCGAACAGCACACACCGCCGGACCACCCATGGGTGCGGTCGGGACAGACGGAGAGGGCTGGATTAGCTATGGAAGAGCCGCGTCGCCTCGGCGGCCGGTACGAGCTGGGCCCGGTGCTCGGCCGTGGTGGCATGGCCGAGGTGTACCTCGCCCAGGACACCCGGCTCGGCCGCACCGTCGCCGTGAAGACGCTGCGGGCCGACCTGGCCCGTGATCCGTCCTTCCAGGCCCGGTTCCGCCGTGAGGCACAGTCCGCCGCCTCGCTCAACCACCCGGCGATCGTCGCGGTCTACGACACCGGCGAGGACTACGTCGACCAGGTCTCCATCCCGTACATCGTGATGGAGTACGTCGACGGTTCGACCCTGCGTGAGCTGCTGCACTCCGGGCGCAAGCTGCTGCCCGAGCGCACCCTCGAAATGACGGTCGGCATCCTCCAGGCGCTGGAGTACTCGCACCGCGCCGGCATCGTGCACCGTGACATCAAGCCCGCGAACGTCATGCTGACGCGCACCGGCCAGGTCAAGGTCATGGACTTCGGCATCGCGCGCGCCATGGGCGACTCCGGCATGACCATGACGCAGACCTCCGCGGTGATCGGCACGGCCCAGTACCTCTCCCGGAGCAGGCCAAGGGCGAGCAGGTCGACGCCCGCTCCGACCTGTACTCCACCGGCTGCCTCCTCTACGAGCTGCTCACCGTCCGGCCCCCGTTCATCGGCGACTCCCCGGTCGCGGTCGCGTACCAGCACGTCCGCGAGGAGCCGCAGCCGCCGAGCAACTTCGACCCCGAGATCACGCCCGAGATGGACGCCATCGTCCTGAAGGCGCTGGTCAAGGACCCCGACTACCGCTACCAGTCCGCCGACGAGATGCGCGCGGACATCGAGGCCTGCCTCGACGGTCAGCCGGTCGCGGCCGCCGCCGCGATGGGGATGGGCATGGCGGGCGCGCCCGCGTACGGCGGGGGCTACGGCTATCCGCCCGAGGACCAGCAGACGACCGCGCTGCGCCAGGCCGACCCGGCCGGCCAGACGTCGATGATGCCGCCGGTCAACCCGGACGACGGCGGCTACGGCGGTTATGACGACCGTCCGGACCGCCGCCGCGGCGGTGGCCAGAAGAAGTCGAACACCTCGACGATCCTGCTGGCCCTCGCGGGTGTCCTGGTGCTCATCGGCGCGGTCTTCATCGGTGTCGCGGTCTTCAACAAGAAGGACGCCCCGCAGCAGGTCACGGTCCCGCAGCTGGTCGGCCAGACCATGGAGGGGCGCGGGGCCTCGCGCGCAACGTCCAGGTGCAGGTCCAGCAGGCCGGCACCGAGCGCTGCGACCAGCCCAAGGGCTCCGTCTGCCGCCAGGAGCCGGTGGCGGACAACGTCCGGAAGATGGAGATCAACGGCACGATCCAGGTGTTCATGTCCGAGGGCGCCCCGCTCATCGAGGTGCCGGACGTCATGGAGCAGTCCCAGGAGCGCGCCGAGCAGACCCTCAAGGACAAGGGCTTCAAGGTCAAGGTCGAGCAGGAGGAGTCCGAGCAGGACCCCGGCACGGTCCTGCGCCAGAACCCCGAGGGCGGCACCAAGGCGGAGCAGAACTCCGAGATCACGATCACGGTCTCGAAGAAGCAGCTCACCCAGCTTCCCGACCAGAAGGGCCGGACGTACGACCAGGCCTACCAGCAGCTGACCTCGCTCGGCTTCACGAACGTGTCCAGGGAGGACGTCGACAACGACCAGCCCGCGGGCACCGTCGTCGACCAGACCCCGCAGGGCCCGTCGAACCAGCCGAAGGACGTCCAGATCGTCCTGAAGGTCTCCAAGGGCCCGCAGCAGCAGACGGTCACGATCCCCGGGCCTGACCGGCAAGAAGTTCAAGGACGTCCGGGACCTGCTCCAGGGCATGGGCCTGCAGGTCGTCCAGATGGGCTCCGACAAGGAGGACGCCCTCGTCCTCGGCACGAACCCCCCGGAGGGTTCGACGATCCCCACCAACCAGCAGGTCACCGTGACCACGCTGGGCGGCGGTGGCGGGGGCAACAACAACGGGAACCCCGGAGGCGGCGGCGGCTTCTTCGACTGACGCCCGCCCCACCCACGGGAGAGCCCCGGCATCCGGTCAAGCGGATGCCGGGGCTCTCCCGTTTTCCGAAGCAGTTTCCGAAGCAGTTACCGAAGCTGTTTCCGAAGATCACCGCAGTTCCGCCGGGGGCGTCCGGTCGCGGTCGACCTTTTCCGTGCGGACCAGTTCGCCCCAGACGATGTAGCGGTAGTCCGAGGTGTACATCGGGGTGCAGGTCGTCAGTGTGATGTAGCGGCCGGGCTTGGTCTTGCCGGATTCCTTCGGGACGGGCTGGAGGACGTCCACGTTGTACTTCGTGGTCTCGGGGAGGGTCTTGTAGACCTTGTAGACGTACCAGGTGTCCTTGGTCTCGAAGACGATCGGGTCGCCGGTCTTCAACTTGTGGATGTTGTGGAATTTGGCGCCGTGTCCGTCCCGGTGCGCGGCGAGCGTGAAGTTGCCCTGCTTGTCCTGTGGCAGCGCGGACTTGATGGGTTCGGTGTAGTAGCCGGCGACGCCGTGGTTGAGGACGTCGGTGCCGGTGCCCCGCTTGACCAGGACCTCGCCGTTCTTCATGGCGGGCACGTGGAGGAAGCCGATGCCGTCCTTGGTGTCGAGCGCCCCGGGGCCCTGGTCGGCCCACTGGTTGCGGACCTGGGCGCCGTCCTTGTCGGCGGCGCGGTCGGCGAGGACGTTGGTCCACCACAGGGAGTAGACGACGAAGAGGCCGAGCACCAGGCCCGCAGTGATGAGGAGTTCGCCGAAGAGGCTGATGATCCCGGCGATCCGGTTGCGCGCGCGTGCCACTAGGTCGTCCCGTCGTCCCGTCCGGAGGTGTGGGGTCTCAGCCTACGAGCGGTTTCGGCTTTCCCTTGCTGCGCGGGCGTTCCTCGACCAGCTTGCCCCACACGATCATGCGGTACGTGCTGGTGAACTCCGGCGTGCAGGTGGTCAGGGTGATGTACCGGCCGGGGCCCTTGAAGCCGGACTGCTTCGGCACGGGGTCGATCACCGAGACGTTCGAGGGCGAGGTCTGCGGCAGGATGCTGGTCATCTCGTACGTGTAGTACGCGTTCTGGGTCTCGACGACGATCGGGTCCCCGGGCTTCAACTGGTTGATGTACCGGAAGGGTTCGCCGTGCGTGTTGCGGTGGCCGGCCACCGCGAAGTTGCCCTGCTTGTCGGCCGGCATGGCCGTCTTGAGCTTGCCCTCGCCGTAGTGGCCGACCATGCCCTTGTCGAGGACCTCGGTCTTGCTGGTGCCCTCGGCGATGGGGACGACGACGTCCAGCTTGGGGATGTACATGATGGCGAAGCCCTTGCCGGGCTCGAAGGCCTCGGGCGCGCTGTCGCCGCCGCCCTTGGACCAGGTGTCCTCGATCTGCGCCTTGGCCCGGTCCGTCTCCTGCCCGGCGAGGACGTTCGTCCACCACAGCTGGTAGGCGACGAAGAGGAGCATGAGGACGCCGAAGGTGATGAAGAGTTCCCCGACGACGCGGCTGGCGACGACGCCGACGCTCTCCTTGGCGGCGCGGGCGGCCCGCCGTGCCTCGACGCGGGACAGCGGCCGCCCTTCGGTGGCGGGTGCCGCGGTGCCGCTCCCGGCCCTTGCCCCGGCCTCCTTGGCGGCGCGCGGCGCTCGGCCCGTCCGGGCCCCGAGGGCGGCTCGGAGTCCTCTTCCACGACCGGTATGGGCATCGTCTCGTCCCGCCGGGCCGCGGGGCTCCACGGTCCCGTGCGGCCCGTACGGGGGCTCGTAGGGGCCTTCCTGGGCGACGGCCCCGGTCTGCGAGGACGCGGGCTCCTCGTACGCGGGACCCTCGTGCGCGGGATCCTCGTACGCGTGCGGCTCGGCGGGTACGTACGGATCGGACGCCGCCGGTACGTAGGGATCAGCCGCCGCAGGTGTGTAAGAGGCGCCCGCTGACGCGTACGGGTCGACGGGCGGCGTGTACGGGTCGACGGGCGGCGCGTACTGATCGGCAGCGGCGTACGGCTCGGCGGGCACGTACGTATTGCCACCCGCATACGCGTCGCCGCCCGCGTACGGCTCGCCGCCCCTGTACGTCTCACCGCCCGCGTACGTCTCACCGCCCGCGTACGTCTCACCACCCGCGTACGGTTCAGGCGCCGCGTACGGTTCAGGCGCCGCGTACGGTTCGGCAGGTGCGTGCGGCTGGGCAGGTGCGTACGCGTTCCCTGGTATCGGCTCGGGCTCCGGTCCGTTCGTCGTCCGGAACCACGGCGAGCCCGTCGTCACGCGACGGCCTTGCCCACCACCGGGGCGAGCCCCGCCGACCGGCCGACCGCTCCCTTGTCGCCGCACTGCTCCAGCCAGTTGGCGAGCATCAGGTGCCCGTGCTCGGTGAGGACCGACTCGGGGTGGAACTGCACGCCCTCGACGGGGAGTTCACGGTGGCGAAGCCCCATGATGATGCCGTCCTCGGTCCGCGCCGTGACCTCCAGCTCGGCCGGCAGGGCGGCGGGCTCGGCGGCCAGCGAGTGGTAGCGGGTCGCGGTGAACGGCGAGGGCAGACCGGCGAAGACGCCCTGGCCCTCGTGCGTGACGAGCGAGGTCTTGCCGTGCAGCAGCTCGGGCGCGCGGTCGACGACGCCGCCGTACGCCACGGCCATCGACTGCATGCCGAGGCAGACGCCGAAGACGGGCACCCCGGTGTCGGCGCAGTGCCGGACCATGTCGATGCAGACCCCGGCCTGCTCGGGCGCGCCCGGCCCGGGGACAGCAGCACGCCGTCGAAGCCGTCCTGCGCGTGCGAGAGCTCCACCTCGTCGTTGCGGAGGACTTCGCACTCGGCACCGAGCTGGTAGAGGTACTGAACGAGGTTGAAGACGAAGCTGTCGTAGTTGTCGACGACGAGAATTCGCGCGCTCACTGGCCGTCCACCGTCACATCGTTGAACGGAAGCAGAGGCTCCGCCCAGGGGAACACGTACTGGAAGAGGACATAGACGACCGCGAGGACCAGCACGATCGAGATCAGCGCCCGTACCCACGCGTTGCCCGGCAGATGCCGCCAGATCCAGCCGTACATGACGTGGACCGTCCCTTCCGTTCGTTACGGGGACCAGAGTACGGGGCGAGGGGGCCGTGAGGGGTCAGCTGTCCAAAGCCTGTGGACGACCGTCGGTCACCGGACGGGTGGCGTCGAGGTGCGCCCAGACGATCAGCCGGTGGCTGCTGCCCCACTCGGGGTCGCAGGTGGTGAGGGTCAGGTAGCGGCCGGGACCCCGGAAGCCCGACTTCCTGGGGACGGGGTCGACGACGGCGGTGTCGCTGGGCACGGTCCGGTAGGGGCCGCGGTCGATCCGGTACGTGAACCAGGTCGTGCCGTCGGTGAGGACGACCGCGTCGCCGGGGCGGAGCAGCGGGAAGTCCTTGAAGGGGTCGCCGTGGGTGCGGCGGTGGCCGGCGACGGCGAAGTTGCCGGTGCCGCCGAGGACGGCGGTGCGGCCGTAGTGGCCGAGGCCCTGTTTCAGGATGTCGGGGCCGGTGCCTTCGAGGACGGGCCACTTCCAGTCGCGGCCGAGCCGGGGGACGTACATCACGGCGATGCCCTTGCCGGTGACGTACGGCGCCGGTACGCGCGCGGGTGCGGTGACGAGGGGTGCGTCGGCCCACGCGCGCTGGAGGGTGTCGATCTGGGCGGCGCTGGCGCTGTCGGCCTGGACGCCGGTCCAGTACAGGAGGTAGGCGACGAAGAGGACGACCAGGGCGCCGGCGGTGATGCACAGCTCGCTGAGGGCCCTGACGACGAGACGCAAGCGGCCCTCCCGCTGTCAGCTCACCGGCTTCGCGTAGTGGAGGTCCACTGTGCCCGAGTAGCCGGGAAGAGTCACCGCCTTGTGCTCGTCGACTTTCCAGCCGAGCCCGTACGCCTTGACGTACAGCTGGTAGTTCTGGAGCGCGGGGGAGGCGGACAGCGCCTTGGTGAGCTTTCCCCGGTCGCCGACGGCGGTGATCCTGTACGGCGGGGAGTAGACGCGGCCCTGGAGGATCAGGGTGTTGCCGACGCAGCGGACGGCGCTGGTGGAGATGAGCCGCTGGTCCATGACGCGGATGCCTTCGGCGCCGCCCTGCCACAGGGCGTTGACGACGGCCTGGAGGTCCTGCTGGTGGATGACCAGGTCGTTGGCCTGGGGCTCGGGGTAGCCGGGGGCTGCCTGGGCGTTCGGCGGGGCGTCGTCGAGGGTGACGGTGAGGCCGGAGCCGGCGACCTCGCTGGTGCCCGCCTTCGCTTCGAGCGCGTCGAGCTTCTCGTCCTGCGCGCGCGTGGAGCCGTCGTCGCGGGCGGCGAGGGAGTCGACCTGGTCGCGGAGGGTGGCGGCGGACTCGTCGAGGCCGGCGTTCTTGTGGCTGCGTTCCTCGATGAGGTCCGAGAGCCTCAGGAGCGAGGCGTCCGTGCGGAGATTGGTGCCCTTGGCCGTGTTGAAGCTGGTGACGAAGATCAGTCCGGCGAGGGCGAAGACGGCAGGGTGAGCACCGGACGGGGCGCCACCTGGCGGTGCGGCCCGGTCCTTCGGGAGTGTCGGCGGAATTGCTCAACGTACCCTGATCCCCTTCAATGCCTCGGAAGCACTACGCTAACGGACGCCTGGGGGACGCAGTCGTCCTCCTTCGTCACATCCCGGCGCCAGCCACAGTTCCCTGCGCGGTCACGCAGCGCATCGACAGGAGAGTCCCTCGTGCCGAAGTCACGGATCCGCAAGAAGGCCGACTTCACGCCCCCGCCCGCCAAGGCGACCAACATCAAGCTGACGAACCGCAGCTGGGTGGCGCCCGTGATGCTGGCACTGTTCGCCATCGGTCTGGTGTGGATCGTGGTCTTCTACGTCACCGACGGCTCCATGCCGGTCGAGTCGATCCGGAACTGGAACATCGTGGTGGGCTTCGGCTTCATCGCGGCCGGCTTCGGCGTCTCCACGCAGTGGAAGTAGCCGGGTAGCGCTTGCGCGGGTCTCTCGTCAAGCTCTCCCCCGAGCTTATCCACAGCGTTGTGCACAGCACTGGATAACTTACGAAGATCTGTGGATAACTTGCACGAGGTTGACGCCGGTATGACCGGAATCACCTCCGGCGCTCTCCACAACGCCCCTCGCCTCCCTGAGAAAACACCAGGTCAGAGGCGAGGGGCGCAGTCTTTCCCCACAGAACGCGGAAGATCCGCCACGCACTGTGGATAACTCTGGGGAAAGCTCATGGAGAAGCTCTTCCACAGCCCTGTGTGCTCAGGTGAGCGCGGCCGATCGGGCGAGCACGATCCCCAGGTCGATCAGGACCACCAGGGCGCAGGCCCCGTACTGCACGAGGTCCCGCCGGGCCCGGGCGCGTGCACCATCGCGTACGTCAGCAGGACGCCGGCGACCAGACCGCCGACGTGCGCCTGCCAGGAGATCCCCGGACGGGTGAACGTGATGAGCAGGTTCAGCCCCACGAACAGGAGCGCGGGCCGCATGTCCTGGCGCCTGCGCCGGGCCAGCACGATCCAGGCGCCGAGCAGGCCGTAGACGATGCCCGAGGCGCCGAGCGAGAACTGGTTCTGCGGGGAGAGCCAGTAGGCGAGCGCGGAACCGGAGAGCCCGGAGAGCAGACAGAGGGCCGTGTACCGGATCCGCCCCAGCTCGGGTTCGACGATCCCGCCGATCATCCACAGGCCCAGCATGTTGAAGAGGAAGTGCGGGATCTCCTGGTGGAGGAAGGCGGAGGTCAACAGGCGGTACCACTCGCCGTCCGCGACGCCGACCGGCTCACCGCTCGGAAGGTACGCGCCGCCGATGAGCGCCAGGTCGTCGACGAGCCGGTCGCCCACCACCTGGACGGCGATGAACAGCGCCAGGTTGATCGCCATGAAGACCTTGGTGACCAGGCGCCCGTCCACCGCCACCCGGCCGCCCGCGAGCGTCCGGGGCTGGTTGGCGGCGGCGGAGTGCCCGGTGCCCGAGCCGTCCCGCACGCACTCGGGGCACTGGAAGCCGACGGACGCCGAGATCATGCACTGCGTGCAGATGGGCCGCTCGCAGCGGGCGCAGCGGATGCCAGTCTCGGCCTCCGGGTGGCGGTAGCAGCGCAGCAGACCGGGCTGCGTGTCCATGGCGGGTTCCGTCCCTTCCGCCTCAGCGCTTCTCGATCACCACGGACTCGACGACCACGTCCTGGAGCGGACGCTCGGTGTGGGGGTCGGTCGGGGTGGTCGCGATCGCGTCCACGACCTTCCGGCTCTCCTTGTCCACGACCTCGCCGAAGATGGTGTGCTTGCGGTTCAGCCAGGTCGCGGCGCCGACCGTGACGAAGAACTGCGAGCCGTTGGTGCCCGGGCCGGCGTTGGCCATGGCCAGCAGGTAGGGACGGTCGAAGAAGAGCTCCGGGTGAAACTCGTCGGCGAACTCGTAGCCCGGACCGCCCGTGCCGTTCCCCAGCGGGTCGCCGCCCTGGATCATGAAGCCCTTGATGACCCGGTGGAAGACCGTTCCGTCGTAGAGCGGGTCCGAGGAGACCGTACCCGTGGCGGGGTGCGTCCACTCGCGCTCGCCGGAGGCCAGCTCGACGAAGTTGCGGACGGTCTTCGGGGCGTGGAACGGCATCAGCCGCACCTCGATGTCGCCCAGGCTCGTCTTGAGGATCGCGTACAGCTGCTCGGCCACGGTCGCCTTCCGTCCCACGTCGTGTCGCGTCGCGTCGTCCCGCGTCCCGCGTCATGTCACGTCTGTCTCTGGCGTGTCCGATCCTCGCATGCCCCGGATGCCAGCCCCACATGCCGGAGCTCGCTCCGACGGGCATGATTCCGAAAAGGATGGAAAGGTGAAAAACCGACATCGCCACCGAGGAGGAGGAATCCCGTGACCCGCATGGACAGCGTGCGCGCCGCGACAGGTTCGGCGAAGGAGAGCGTCCTGCACGCCGCGGAAGTGGTGGCGCCGTACGCCGGCACGGCCAGGGACCAGGCCACGCACTACGCGCACGAGGCGCGGGTGATGCTCGCGCCGAAGCTCTCGAAGGCCGCTCAGCAGGCCCGGGAGCAGGCGCGTGCGCAGTACGGCGCGTATGTCGCGCCGCATGTGCCGCCGCGGGTCGACGCGGCCGCACACCGTGCGGCGGTCAAGACCCGCCTGGCCGCCCGTCAGGCGGCCGACTACACCGTTCCGCGCGTCGAGAGCGCGGTCGCCGCGACCGGTCCCGTCCTCGAGGAGGCCGGGTCGCGTTCCACCGCCGCCTGGGCCAGCTGCGCGGTCAGGTGACGCCGGGGAAATCCAGAAGATCGTGAAGAAGCACGAGCGTCGGGCCAGGGCCGGACGCCTCGCCAGGGACTCGTCGTCCTCGGCGTACTGGCCGGCGGCGCGTTCGCCGCCTGGAAGTGGTGGGACAAGCAGGCCAATCCCGACTGGCTGGTGGAACCTCCCGCGGCCACCGAGGTGGACGAGGACTCCTCGCTGCCGTCCGTGGACGCCAGTGGAGCTCCCCTCGACGCGGAGGCGGAGACCGAAGCCGATGCCGAGGCCGATGCCGCCGCAGAAGCCGCCGAAGCCGCCGAAGCCGCCGAACGCGACGAACGCCGCTGACCGACCGCCACTCCTGCCGGGGTCCTGCCGGGGTCCTGCCGGGGTCCTGCCGAGGTCCTGCCGGGGCCGTACTCGGGTCCTGCCGGGGCCGTACTCGGGTCCTGCCGGATCCTGCCGGACGCCCTGTCGGGGTGCCGCCGGATCCTGCCGGGGTTCTGCCGTGGTCGTACTCGGGTCCTGCCGGGGTGCTGCCGTAGTCGTACCGGGTGCGGGGAGTCTCCCCGCGCCCCTACGCCGCAGCGGCGAGGGCGAGCTCCGTCAGGGCGGCCGGGTCGCTCTCGGTCGCGGCGGTCGACGAGGAGCGCTGACGGGTGGCGGGCGAGGAGCCGTGGGCCTCGGCGGCGATGCGCTGCTTGATGGTGGGCGGCAGGGAACGGTCCCCGACGAGCGGCCACAGGTGCGTCCGCTGTGCCGGTACGGGGGCGGGGCGCGCTCCCCGGCGGTGGCGGCGGGGACGGAGGCGGGCGCGGCCGCTCCTCGGGCTGCTGGACGGCGGGCTGCCCGGCGGCGGTGGCGGTGTTCGCCAGGCCGACGGAGGCGAGGAGGGCGAAGAGGACGGAGACGAAGGCGGTCCAGAACTGCTTGACCTTGGCGGTGGCCATGGCCCCTCACTTTCGTGACGTTCCCGGATGGTTCATTTCGGGTTGCGCGCTTTACATACCTTTCTCATGATCTGGATGTGGGCCCGGTTTCCGAGGACCGACGCCGCCGTCGCGCAGTTCTTCCGATGAACACCACCCGGTCGGCCCAGCCCCGCCCCGGTCACTCAGTGCCACGAACGCGAAAGACCCCCTCGCCCTGCGCTGTCGCAGGCCGAGGGGTCCGTCCGGTGGAGCCTAGGGAGTCGAACCCCTGACATCTGCCATGCAAAGACAGCGCTCTACCAACTGAGCTAAGGCCCCGGAACGAGGACAGCGTACCGGGTCACCCCCCATGTCCGGCAAAAGGATTGGGACTCCCGGTCGGCGACCACTCTCCGTAAGATGCTGCCCGAGGTTCGCAGTGGCGAACCTAAGGGATGGGGAGAGTACGTGATGGACGCAGCGCAGCAGGAAGCCACGGCAAGAGCCAGAGAGCTTCAGCGCAGTTGGTACGGGGAGCCGTTGGGGGCGCTCTTCCGCCGGCTGATCGATGATCTCGGGCTCAATCAGGCCAGGCTCGCGGCCGTGCTCGGGCTCTCCGCGCCCATGCTGTCCCAGCTGATGAGCGGCCAGCGGGCCAAGATCGGCAACCCGGCCGTCGTGCAGCGCGTCCAGGCCCTCCAGGAGCTCGCCGTCCAGGTCGCCGACGGCAGCGTCAGCGCCGCCGAGGCCACCGACCGCATGGACGAGGTCAAGAAGTCGCAGGGCGGCTCCGTCCTCACCGGCACGGCCCCGGCCGCCACCGGCTCCGGTGCGCCGACCGTGCGCCGCGTGGTCCGCGAGATCCAGTCGCTGCTGCGCTCCGTGGCCGCCGCCGGCGACATCATCGACGCCGCCGACTCGCTCGCTCCCGCCCACCCGGAACTGGCAGAGTTCCTCCGGGTGTACGGCGCCGGGCGCACCGCCGACGCGGTCGCCCACTACGAGTCGCACCAGAACTGACGCGGCCCCGGCAGCCGGCCGGGACCGCGGGAGACGACGCGGACGGGGAGCGGGCGCAGCGCGATGGGTGAGGTCTTCGCTGGTCGGTACGAGCTGGTCGACCCGATCGGGCGCGGCGGGGCGGGCGCGGTGTGGCGGGCCTGGGACCACCGGCGGCGCCGGTACGTGGCGGCCAAGGTGCTGCTCCAGAGCGACGCGCACACCCTGCTCCGCTTCGTCCGCGAGCAGGCGCTGCGGATCGACCATCCGCACGTCCTCGCCCCGGCCAGCTGGGCCGCCGACGACGACAAGGTCCTGTTCACGATGGACCTGGTGGCCGGCGGCTCGCTGGCCCACGTCATCGGGGACCACGGCCCGCTGCCGCCCCGTTTCGTCTGCACCCTGCTCGACCAGCTGCTCTCGGGCCTGGCCACGGTCCACGCCGAAGGGGTCGTGCACCGGGACGTCAAGCCCGCCAACCTCCTCATGGAGGTCACCGGCACCGGGCGGCCGCACCTGCGCCTGTCCGACTTCGGCATCTCCGTGCGCAAGGGCGAACCCCGCCTCACCGAGACCAACTACGTGGTGGGGACGCCCGGTTACCTCGCGCCCGAGCAGCTCCTCGGCGCCGAGCCGGACTTCACCGCCGACCTCTTCGCCGTCGGCCTGGTCGGACTGCACCTGCTCCAGGGCCGCAAGCCGGACCCCCAGGCCCTCGTGGAGCATTTCCTCGCCCACGGCACTCCCGGCGCCCCTGAGGGCGTCCCTGAGCCCCTGTGGCAGGTGCTCACCGGCCTCCTCCAGCCCGATCCGCGGGCCCGCTTCCGGACGGCCACGGGAGCGCGTACGGCCCTGAGCGCCGCCGTCGAGATGCTGCCCGCGCGGGACCCCGCCGAGGATCCGGTCCCCATCGTCGACCGCCTCGGCCCCCTCCCACCCGGCTTCGGCCCCGAGGGCCCCGAAGTCCCCGGAACCCCTGAAGACCCCAGGAGGCCCGGAAGCTCCGGAAGCCCCGAAGGTCCCGGAAACCCCGAGGGCCCCGGAATCCCCGGCAGCCCCGCGACCCCCGAAGTCCCCACAGGCTTCGGGCCGCCGCTGCCCGGCCCCGCCCGGACGGACGGCTTCCTCCGCCCCCGCCGGTCGCCTACCCGCCGCCCTACGCGCCCACCCCGCCCACGCCCACGCCCGCGTTCACACCCACCTTCCCGGTACCCGCCTCGCCCCTGGCCGCCCTGTCCGCCCCGCCCGCCCCGTACGCCGTCCCGGGCCGCCCCCAAGGTGGCGGTCCTGGTGCTCTTGGTCGCGCTGGTGTCGCTCGCGGTCGGTTTCTGGGCGCTGGCGCGGATCTGACTCAGGCGCGGCGGCGGGCCAGCAGGGTCCAGGCGCCGAGTCCGAGGAGCAGGAAGGTCCCGGTGCCGATGCCGGCGGCCGCGACGGCCTTCATGGTGCCGTCGGCCGTGGCCGGCGCCCCGGCGGCGCCGTTCTCCGCCGCCTCCCGGTCGTCCGCGGTCACCGAGAACGTCCTGGGGCCGCGTCGTACGCGGGGGCCTTCCTCGGGGTGCCCCTGACGTTCACCCGGAGGGTCAGCGGCACCGGCTTGTCGCCGTACTGGGCGGCGAGCTCCGGGCTGAGGGTCGCCGACAGGTAGTACCAGCCGGCGAACCGCATGCCGTTGGTGGCCGTGTCGTACGAGGTGCGGTTCTCGTGGGCCACCGGCCGCAGCGGGTCGAGCGCCACCGTCGCGGGCCTCCCGTCGTAGCCGACCGTGCTCGTGTCGACGAAGCCGAGGGCCGGGTTGGCGAGCGAGAGCGTGAGCGCGTTGCTCACCAGGTCCCCCTCGGTGCCGCTGCCGAGTTCGGCGCCGGCGAAGAGCTGCTGTCCCCAGTCGACGGGCACCCGGTAGAAGAGCGTCTGGCCGGGCCGGAGGTCGGCCCGCCACTCGCCCTCCCGCAGGAGACGGCCTCCTGGAACCCGGCGCCGCCCTGGCGCCTCCGCTGGCCCCCGGACGGCGGCGCGGGCGTGGCCGACGGCCAGGCCTCGGGAGCGCCGTGGGCCGGCCTGGGTGAGGAGGGGCTCGGTCACGTACCGGATCTCCAGCTCCCAGTCGTCCGGGGTGGACTCCGGGGCGGAATCGCGCTCGACGAGGACGTAGTACGCGCCCGGCTTCTGGCAGCTGTACGCGTCCGGGTCGACGGTCCGGCGGGCGTAGCCGACGAGCGGCCTGGCGTACTTCGCGGAGCCGAAGTCGACGTCCTGGTAGCCGCAGTCGGCTCCGGAGTTGTCCTGGATGCCGACCTTGAAGCCGTCGCCGTACGCGACCCGGCCGCCGGGCTTGGGGACGGCGACGACGGAGACGTACGCGTTGCGCCGGGTGTCGAGGTCGAGCCGGTAGTAGACCTTGCCGTCCTTCTTGAGGGTGTCCCGGTACGTCCGGCCGGTCCTGAGGGGCTTCGCGTCGAGGCTGGTGGCTGCGCCCTCGATCCGCTGGGCCTTGCCGTCGAAGGCGTACGGCGGCACGGAGGCACCTCCAGTCCCCACAGCCTCCACCGCCTCCACAGCCCCAACCGCCCCCACGGCCTCCACAGCCCCCACGGCCCCCGCCGCCCCCACGGCCTCTCCGGCCCCTTCGGAAGCCCACGCCCTCCGGGCAGCAGGGCCACCGCCGCGCCGCCGCGATCAGGGCTCCCGCCCTCCGGCCGATCCCCGTCCCGGTCCGCCGCCCCGCGGCCTGCGTGCTCACGCGCTTCTCCCGTCCCCGCCCGGTGGTGCCGCCCATCCTGCCCCGCCCGTCCCTCCGGTGTCCGCCGTCACGACCTCCCCGGGGATTTGCGTGAGCAATCGAACGATTCGCGGGTGGGAACAGAAGGGGCGCGGCCTGAAACAGTGAAGCCCCGGTCCGCTCGCGCGGCCGGGGCTTCACCCACAGACTGTGTGTCTCTCAGACACCGGAACCTGCGGGCACGGAGTCGGTCGCCTCCGTCCACAGGTCCTGCTCGGCGCGATCCGCCTGGATCTGGCGGTACACGAGGAGCCCGCCGATGGCGGCCAGTGCGACCAGGAGAAGCTTCTTCACCGCGCGACCTCGTCTTTCGTTGACGTAGGAGACTTCTGACGCCCACTCTACACATCGACCGATACCGATCGGTGACCTGTGCGAGCTTCAAACCTCACACAAACAGATCGACCCGGATGGAGTACCATCCGGGTCGATCTACACTGTGGGGCTAACAGGATTTGAACCTGTGGCCTCATCCTTATCAGGGATGCGCTCTAACCAACTGAGCTATAGCCCTCCGTCTGCTTCGCGGTGTGTGTCCCGCTCGCTGACTCCTGAACATTAGCGCACGTGGGGGCCAGTCCCAAAATCGGTAAGCGCACCGGCCCCCGCGCCCGTCACTCGTCCTCGGCCAGCGTCAGCTCGACACCGCCCACGAAGCCGGCCGACAGGTTGTAGATGAACGCGCCCAGCGTCGCCAGGGCGGTCATCAGGACCACGTCGATCACGGCGATCACCGAGGTGAACATCAGCACCCGCGGCAGCGACAGGAACGACTGCAGGTCGAAGCCGTTGGACTCGTTCGAGCCCGTGGCCTCGCTGATCGTGCCGCCGACGGTCGAGAAGACGCCCATGGCGTCCATGACCATCCACAGCACCGAAGCGGCCACGACCGTGCAGATGCCCAGCGCGATGGAGAGCAGGAAGCTCACCTTCATCACCGACCACGGATCGGCCTTGGCCACCCGGAGCCGCGCCTTGCGCGTCCTGGGCGTCGTGCTCGCCCTGGTACGCGGCCGGCGCACGGCTCCGGTCTGCCCGCCCTGCGTACCGCCCGCAGGCGTGCCGTACGCCTGCGGCGGGTGGTAGGGCCCTGCCGGCTGCCCCTGGGGCGCTCGCCGGGCAGTGGCCCGTTGTACGTCTCGTACGAGGGCTGCTGCCCCGAGTGTCCGTCACCGCAACCCCCTGGGAGTCCGTGGCGGGGCCACGGGCGCCGTTCGCTCCCGCACCGGCAGAAGCTCCGGCAGCCGCCGATCCGGCGCCCGTGGCTCCACTCACGCTCTTACTCCTCGTGCTCCCCGGCCGAGGGCTCCGTGCCCCGGCCGCTTCGGCCTCGACCGAGTCGGCCGACTCGACGACGCCCTCGGCGTCCTCGATGTCGTCGTCCTCGCTGCCCGCCTCGGCGTTCCGTGCGATGCCGACGACGGCATCGCGCTTGCCCAGGTTGATCAGCTGGACGCCCATGGTGTCACGGCCGGTCTCCCTGACTTCGTTGACTCGCGTACGAATCACACCGCCGGACAGCGTGATGGCGAGGATCTCGTCGGTCTCCTCGACCACCAGCGCGCCCACGAGCGAGCCGCGGTCCTCCACGATCTTGGCGGCCTTGATGCCGAGGCCGCCACGGCCCTGGACGCGGTACTCGTCGACGGGGGTGCGCTTCGCGTACCCGCCGTCGGTCGCGGTGAAGACGAACGTACCGGGCCGGACGACATTCATCGAGAGGAGCTCGTCGTCCTCGCGGAAACTCATCCCTTGACGCCCGAAGTGGCGCGTCCCATCGGACGCAGCGCGTCGTCGGTGGCGGTGAAGCGGATCGACTGCGCCTTCCGGGAGACGAGCAGCAGGTCGTCCTCGGAGGAGACCAGCTCGGCGCCGATCAGCTCGTCGTCGCTGCCGTCCTCGCGCTCGCGCAGGTTGATGGCGATGACACCACCCGAACGGGGCGAGTCGTAGTCCTTCAGCGCGGTCTTCTTCACCAGACCGGCCTTGGTGGCGAGCACCAGGTACGGGGCGGCGTCGTAGTCGCGGATCGCCAGGATCTGGGCGATCTGCTCGTCCGGCTGGAAGGCCAGCAGGTTGGCCACGTGCTGGCCGCGCGCGTCCCGGCCGGCGTCCGGCAGCTCGTACGCCTTGGCCCGGTAGACCCGGCCCTTGTTCGTGAAGAAGAGCAGCCAGTGGTGGGTGGTGGAGACGAAGAAGTGGTCGACGATGTCGTCCTGCTTCAGCTTCGTGCCCCGCACGCCCTTGCCGCCGCGCTTCTGCGAGCGGTAGTCCTCGGTCTTCGTCCGCTTCACATAGCCGCCGCGCGTGATGGTGACGACGATGTCCTCCTCGGCGATCAGGTCCTCGATGGACATGTCACCGTCGAAGGGCACCAGCTTGGAGCGGCGGTCGTCGCCGAACTTCTCGACGAGCGCGGCCAGCTCCTCGCTGACGATGGTCCGCTGCTTCTCCGGGGAGGCCAGGATCGCGTTGTACTCGTCGATCTTCGCCTGGAGCTCGTCGTGCTCGGCGACGATCTTCTGGCGCTCCAGGGCGGCGAGCCGGCGGAGCTGCATCTCCAGGATCGCGTTGGCCTGGATGTCGTCGATCGCGAGCAGGTCCATCAGGCCCGTACGGGCGACCTCGACCGTGTCGCTGCGGCGGATCAGCGCGATGACCTCGTCGATCGCGTCGAGGGCCTTGAGGAGGCCGCGCAGGATGTGGGCGCGCTCCTCGGCCTTGCGCAGCCGGAACTTCGTCCGGCGGACGATGACCTCGATCTGGTGCGTCACCCAGTGGCGGATGAACGCGTCGAGCGAGAGGGTGCGCGGCACGCCGTCGACGAGCGCCAGCATGTTCGCGCCGAAGTTCGTCTGCAGGTCGGTGTGCTTGTACAGGTTGTTGAGGACGACCTTGGCGACGGCGTCGCGCTTGAGCACGATGACCAGGCGCTGGCCGGTCCGGGACGAGGTCTCGTCGCGGACGTCGGCGATGCCGCCGATCTTGCCGTCCTTCACCAGGTCGGCGATCTTCTGCGCGAGGTTGTCCGGGTTGGTCTGGTACGGCAGCTCCGTGACCACCAGGCACTGGCGGTTCTGGATCTCCTCGACCTCGACGACCGCGCGCATCGTGATCGAGCCGCGGCCGGTGCGGTACGCCTCCTCGATGCCCTTGCGGCCGACGACGAGCGCGCCGGTGGGGAAGTCCGGGCCCTTGATCCGCTCGATCAGCGCGTCGAGGAGCTCCTCGTGGCTGGCGTCGGGGTGCTCCAGGGCCCACTGGGCGCCGGCCGCGACCTCGCGGAGGTTGTGCGGCGGGATGTTGGTGGCCATGCCGACGGCGATGCCGGCGGAGCCGTTGACCAGCAGGTTCGGGAACCGGGCCGGGAGGACCGTCGGCTCCTGGTTGCGGCCGTCGTAGTTGTCCGTGAAGTCGACGGTCTCCTCGTCGATGTCGCGGAGCATCTCCATCGACAGCGGCGCCATCTTGCACTCGGTGTAGCGCATGGCGGCGGCCGGGTCGTTGCCCGGGGAGCCGAAGTTGCCGTTGGAGTCGACGAGCGGCATCCGCATCGACCAGGGCTGGGCGAGGCGGACGAGCGCGTCGTAGATCGAGGAGTCGCCGTGCGGGTGGTACGTACCCATGACGTCACCGACGACGCGGGCGCACTTGTAGAAGCCCTTCTCGGGCCGGTAGCCGCCGTCGTACATGGCGTACAGCACGCGCCGGTGGACGGGCTTGAGGCCGTCGCGGACGTCGGGGAGCGCGCGGGACACGATGACGGACATCGCGTAGTCGAGGTACGAGCGCTGCATCTCGGTCTCGAGCCCGACGGGCTCGATCCGCAGCACGGGTTCCTGCTCTTCGGTGGTGCCGGAAGTGGTTTCGTCGGCCATTGCTGGTCGTCAGTCCTTTCGTACGGTCAGCTGAGACCGACTCAGATGTCGAGGAAGCGAACGTCCTTGGCGTTGCGCTGGATGAACGAGCGCCGTGCCTCGACGTCCTCGCCCATGAGCACCGAGAACAGGTCGTCGGCCTGGGCGGCGTCGTCCAGGGTGACCTGGCCGAGTACGCGGTGCTCGACGTCCATGGTGGTGACGCGCAGCTCCTCGGCGTTCATCTCGCCGAGGCCCTTGAAGCGCTGGATCGAGTCTTCCCTGATCCGCTTGCCGTTCTGCTTGCCCAGCTCGACGAGCGCGTCCCGCTCGCGGTCCGAGTACGCGTACTCGAAGTCGTCCCGGCCCCACTTGATCTTGTAGAGCGGCGGGCGGGAGAGGTAGACGTGACCGGCCTCGACCAGCGGCCGCATGAAGCGGAAGAGGAAGGTCAGCAGCAGGGTGTTGATGTGCTGGCCGTCGACGTCGGCGTCCGCCATCAGGATGATCTTGTGATAGCGGAGCTTCTCGATGTCGAAGTCCTCGTGCACACCGGTGCCGAAGGCGGAGATCAGCGCCTGGACCTCGGTGTTCTGCAGGATCTTGTCGACGCGGGCCTTCTCGACGTTCAGGATCTTGCCGCGGATCGGCAGGATGGCCTGGTACATCGGGTTGCGGCCGGACTTGGCCGAGCCGCCGGCGGAGTCGCCCTCGACGATGAAGATCTCGCACTTGGCCGGGTCGTTCGACTGGCAGTCGGACAGCTTGCCCGGCAGCGAGGCCGACTCCAGGAGGCCCTTGCGGCGGGTCAGGTCGCGCGCCTTGCGCGCGGCCACGCGCGCGGTGGCGGCCTGGATCGACTTGCGGATGATGTCCGCGGCCTCGTTCGGGTTGCGGTCCAGCCAGTCGTTGAGGTGCTCGTAGACCGCCTTCTGGACGAAGGTCTTGACCTCCGTGTTGCCCAGCTTGGTCTTGGTCTGGCCCTCGAACTGCGGCTCGCTCAGCTTGACCGAGATGATCGCCGTCAGACCCTCGCGGATGTCGTCGCCCGTGAGGTTGTCGTCCTTCTCGCGGAGCAGCTTCTTGTCGCGCGCGTACTTGTTGATCAGCGAGGTCAGCGCCGCCCGGAAGCCCTCCTCGTGCGTGCCGCCCTCGTGGGTGTGGATGATGTTGGCGAAGGAGTACACGCCCTCGCTGTAGCCGCTGTTCCACTGCATCGCGACTTCGAGGGACAGGCTCTTGTCCTTGTCCTCGGCGTCGAGGTCGATCACGGTGGGGTGGATCAGCTCGCCCTTGCGCGAGTTGAGGTACTTCACGAAGTCGACGATGCCGCCCTCGTAGTGGTACTTCACCGTGCGCGCGGTCGCCTCGGCGGTGGCCTCGCTGTCCGGGTCGTCGGCGCCGACGGTCGCCTTCGCCGACTCGCGCTCGTCGGTGAGCGTGATCGTCAGGCCCTTGTTGAGGAAGGCCATCTCCTGGAAGCGCCGCGAGAGCGTCTCGAAGGAGTACTCGGTGGTCTCGAAGATGTCCGGGTCGGCCCAGAAGGTCACCGACGTGCCGGTGCGGCCGGTCTCCTCGTGCTGGGCGAGCGGGGCCGTCGGGGCGCCCATCTTGTAGTCCTGCGTCCAGCGGTGGCCGTCCGTCCAGATCTCGACGGAGACCTTGGTGGACAGGGCGTTGACGACGGACACGCCGACGCCGTGCAGACCGCCGGAGACGGCGTAGCCGCCGCCGCCGAACTTTCCGCCCGCGTGCAGGACGGTCAGCACGACCTCGACGGCCGGCTTGCCCTCGGAGGCCACGATGCCGACCGGGATGCCGCGGCCGTTGTCGACGACGCGCACGGCGCCGTCGGCCAGGATCGTCACGTCGATGGTGTCGGCGTGGCCGGCCAGGGCTTCGTCGACCGAGTTGTCGACGACCTCCTGCACCATGTGGTGCAGACCGCGCTCGCCGGTCGAGCCGATGTACATGCCAGGGCGCTTGCGCACGGCATCCAGGCCCTCAAGGACCTGAATGTTGCTGGCGGTGTACTGGGAGTTCTCGTTGGGGTCGCCGGAATCGGCCACGAAGCGCCCTTTCTGGCACAGCACAGGCCGTTCTCCGGGCATGCGGGAGCGGCTGCGTCGTTCGACATGTTCCGCAGGGTGGCGGGATTGTCTCCCAGTCTACCGGTACCGCCGACACTCATGGGGGTTTGCCGGTACCTGAATGCGCATGTGCCGCCCTGCGCGGGCGCGAGACGACTCCCCATATCCGGGCAGGGGCTCCAGAGGCCCCAGACGGCCACCTAGCGCTTCGGCCGGTGACCCGTTGTGGGCGCTCGTCGCGGACCCCGCCGCGGGTGCGTTCCGCAGCCCCGTGCCCACCCGCGCGGCGCCCTCCGCCCGGACCCGCGCCCGAGGGCCGGGTCCTACACGTACGTGTCGCCGGGCCCGACGCTGCCGGGCGCCCTGAGCGGCCCGTACCCCCGCCGAGGCCCTCCCGGCGCCAGCACCTTGATCATCCGCACCGTCCCGTGCCCGAGGTCCTCATTGAGCCGGGCCACCAGCGTCGGCGCCAGCAGCCGCAGCTGCGTCGCCCACGCCGTCGAGTCGCACTGCACCGTCAGCACCCGCGCGTCCGGCTCCTCGTCGAACTTCGTCGGGACGCAGTGCTTCGCCAGGTCCTCGCCCACGATCTGCGGCCACCGCCCCATGACCCCGCCGACCGCCGCCGGGGTCTCCCAGCCCCGCTCGGTGATCAGCCGGTTGATCGCGGCGCCGAGCGCCATCGGGTCGCGCCCGTCGGCGCGCGCGCCGGAGCGCAGCCCGCCCCGCGCCGGGCCTGCTTCTTCTGCGCCGCCGCCGCGCCCGCGCCTGCGCCTGCTCCTTGGCGGCGCGCAGCGCGACCCGGGCGAGGTCGACGCCCGAAGGCTCGGGCAGCGCCGGCCTGTCCCCAGGCTGTGGAGAGTTTTCCTCGCTCATACCCGTTCCACCGTCCCGCCGGAGACGGCGTACCGCGTGCCCGCGAGCACCCCCGGCACGTCGTCGTCCACCGCCGCCGTGACGAGCACCTGCTCGCCCGGCGCCACCAGTTCCGCGAGCCGCTCGCGCCGCCGCGCGTCGAGCTCGGCGAAGACGTCGTCGAGGACGAGGACCGGCTCGTTGCCCTCGGAGCGCAGCAGGTCGTACGAGGCGAGGCGCAGCGCCAGCGCGTACGACCAGGACTCGCCGTGGCTGGCGTACCCCTTCGCGGGGAGCTCGCCGAGCTTGAGGAGCAGCTCGTCGCGGTGGGGTCCGACGAGCGTGACGCCCCGCTCGATCTCCTGCTTGCGGACCTCGGCGAGGGCGGCGAGCAGCTGCTCGTACAGCTCCTCGCGGGTGTGTCCGGCGCCCGGCGCGGAGGGGCGGTACTCCAGGAGGATCGGTCCGCCGCCGGGCGCGAGCTGCTCGTACGCCTTGTCGGCGAGCGGCTGCAGTACGGCGATGAGGTCGAGCCGCTGGGCGAGCAGCTCGGCGCCGGCCCGGGCCAGGTGCTGGTCCCACACGTCCAGGGTGGACAGGTCCGCGCCCCGGCCGCCGTGCCGCCGGGCCATCGCGGCCGACTTCAGGAGCGTGTTGCGCTGCTTGAGCACGCGCTCGTAGTCGGAGCGCACGCCCGCCATGCGCGGCGTGCGCGCCGTGATGAGCTCGTCGAGGAAGCGCCGGCGCTCGCCGGGGTCGCCCTTCACCAGGGCGAGGTCCTCGGGGCGAACAGCACGGTCCGTACGATGCCGAGCACGTCGCGCGGTCTGACCTGCGAGGACCTGTTGATGCGGGCGCGGTTGGCCCGGCCCGGGTTGAGCTCCAGCTCGACCAGCTGGGACCGCTCGCCCTGGGTGACGGCCGCGCGGATGACCGCGCGCTCCGCCCCCATCCGGACGAGCGGGGCGTCGGAGGCGACGCGGTGGCTGCCGAGGGTGGCGAGATAGCCGACGGCCTCGACGAGATTGGTCTTGCCCTGGCCGTTCGCGCCCACGAAAGCGGTGACGCCCGGGTCGAGCGGAACCTCGACCCGGGCGTACGAGCGGAAGTCGGCCAGCGAGAGATGCGTGACGTGCATGGTGGGCGCCGACCTTCTTCCCCCGGCGGCTGTGCACCGCGGGGTGCACAGCCTGTGGATTACTTCTTCGTCTCGACCGCGTGGCCACCGAACTGGTTGCGCAGCGCGGCGATCATCTTCATCTGCGGGGAGTCGTCCTGACGGGAGGCGAACCGCGCGAACAGCGAGGCGGTGATCGCCGGGAGCGGGACGGCGTTGTCGATGGCGGCCTCGACCGTCCACCGGCCCTCGCCGGAGTCCGACGCGTAGCCCCGCAGCTTGTCCAGGTGCTCGTCCTCGTCCAGCGCGTTCACCGCGAGGTCCAGCAGCCAGGAACGGATGACCGTGCCCTCCTGCCAGGAGCGGAAGACCTCGCGCACGTCGGTGACGGAGTCGACCTTCTCCAGGAGCTCCCAGCCCTCGGCGTAGGCCTGCATCATCGCGTACTCGATGCCGTTGTGGACCATCTTCGCGAAGTGGCCGGCGCCGACCTTGCCCGCGTGGACCGAGCCGAACTCGCCCTCGGGCTTGAGCGCGTCGAAGATCGGCTGGACCTTCGCCACGTCCTCGGCGGAGCCGCCGTACATCAGCGCGTAGCCGTTCTCCAGGCCCCAGACGCCACCGGAGACGCCGCAGTCGACGAAGCCGATGCCCTTGGCGGCGAGCTCCTCGGCGTGCTTCTCGTCGTCCGTCCAGCGCGAGTTGCCGCCGTCCACGACGATGTCGCCGGGGGAGAGCAGGTCGGCCAGCTCGTCGATGGTGGACTGGGTCGCGGCACCGGCCGGGACCATGACCCACACGACGCGCGGACCCTTGAGCTTGCCCACAAGCTCTTCGAGGCTGTGGACATCGGCGAGGTCCGGATTGCGGTCGTATCCGATGACGGTGTGGCCTGCGCGGCGGATGCGCTCGCGCATGTTGCCGCCCATCTTGCCGAGACCGACGAGACCGAGCTCCATCAGAGATTCCTTAAGCGTCGTGTGCGGTTTACCCGGGTCCGAGCCTACGCCCGGACCCGGGTGCACACCTGTGGGGTCAGCCGCTCAGGCGATCCCCCTTGTGCCAGGCGTCAGCCGCTGAGGCGCACCGGCATGATCAGGTACTTGTAGGCCTCGTCCGCCTCCGCGTCGAGCGCGGGCTTGCCGCTCAGCAGCGCCGGCTTCGTGGAGGTCGTGAAGGAGAGCTGGGCGACCGGGGAGTCGATCGCGCTCAGGCCGTCGAGCAGGAAGGTCGGGTTGAAGGCGATCGAGATGTCGTCGCCGTCCAGCTGCGCGTCGACCCTTTCCACAGCCTGTGCGTCGTCGCTGGAGCCGGCCTCCAGGATGAGCACGCCCTGCTCGAAGCTCAGCCGGACCGGGGTGTTGCGCTCGGCCACCAGGGCCACACGCTTCACGGCCTCCACGAAGGGGCGGTCTCGATCACCGCGACCGAGTTGAACTCGGTGGGGAAGAGCGTCCGGTACTTCGGGAGGTCGCCCTCCAGGAGGCGGGTGGTGGTGCGGCGGCCCGCGCCCTCGAAGCCGATGAGGCCCTCGCCCTTGCCGGAGCCGGAGAGCGCCAGGGTCACCGTGTCGCCGCTGGTGAGCGCCTTGGCGGTGTCCAGGAGGGTCTTCGCGGGCACCAGGGCGACCGCGGAGGCGTCCGGGGACTCCGGCTTCCACAGGAACTCGCGGACCGCGAAGCGGTAGCGGTCGGTGGAGGCCAGGGTGACCGTGTCGCCCTCGATCTCGATGCGCACACCGGTGAGGACGGGCAGCGTGTCGTCACGGCCGGCGGCGATGGCCACCTGCGCGGCGGCGGAGGCGAAGACCTCACCGGGGACGGTGCCGGTCGCGGTGGGCATCTCCGGCAGCGCCGGGTACTCCTCCACAGGCAGGGTGTGGAGGGTGAAGCGGGAGGAGCCGCAGACCACGGTCGCCCGTACACCGTCTGTGGAGATCTCCACGGGACGGTTGGGGAGGGCGCGGCAGATGTCGGCGAGCAGGCGGCCGGAGACGAGGACGGTGCCGTCCTCCTCCACCTCGGCCTCGACCGAGACCCGGGCGGAGACCTCGTAGTCGAAGCTCGAGAAGCTCAGCGCGCCGTCCTCGGCCTTCAGGAGAAGGCCCGCGAGTACGGGCGCCGGCGGACGGGCCGGGAGGCTGCGGGCCACCCAGGCCACCGCCTCCGCGAGTACATCGCGCTCCACCCGGATCTTCACCGGAACCGCCTCCTGCTGTTGCTGGCTCTTCGTCGACTGCGGGAACCAGTCTGACGTACGCCGCAGACACTCGGTGCTGCTCGGGGTCAAGTCGGGACGAGAGCGCGTCGGAGCTCCGGCGCCGAGTTGTGCACAGGCCCCACTTCGAAACGGATTCCGAGCTAACTCTATGTGGGGTAGTAGTAGGGCCTGTGGAAACCGTGGATAACGCCGTTTTCGCAGGTCAGTCCAGGTTTTTTGTCCACCGAGGCTGTGGGTGGAACCAGTGGAAAACCAGGTGTCTCTGTGGACACCCGAAAGTTCTGCACAGCCGATACACAGACCAGGGGAGTTCTCCCAGCGCTGTCCCCAGCTTTCCCCAGGTTCCCCACAGCCCAAACGTCTCCCTTGGTGTGACCGCTTTCACTCGACCCGGTGAGTGGGGGTGTTTCGTTGCCGAACAGTGGACAGCGGTGTGGAGAAGCTGTGGGCAACCGACTGCTCCCTGTGGGCAGCCGGTGGACAACCTTCGGGACCCCCTGTGGACGAAAGATTCATCCACAGCCTGTGGAGAACAGTTGCCAACAATTCCACAAGGGTCTGACCTGGCGTGATGCTCTGTCACCAGGCTTGCCTGTGGACACAATCCGGATAACTCGACAGTCCCCACCCTGTGGACGGGAGATCATCCCCAATCTGTGGAGAACCTGCCACCGGAACGAGGGAATCGAACAGGCCGGGGGCGGGGCGGGGCCGAGGCGGGGCGAGATGCGGCCGAGTCGGGGCCGCGCGGGGGCTGATCGGACGCTGATCGGGGGCTGATCGGGCGCTGAGTGGGGGCTGATCGGGCGCTGAGTGGGGGCTGAGGCGGGGCCGTGCGGGGCCCGTGGGAACGCCGAAGGGCGCCCCGGAGGTGTCCCGGAGCGCCCTTCGAGAGGCTCTGACGGCCCTGCGGCGGGCCCGCGTCAGCCGTTCTTGATGCGGTTGGTGAGTTCGGTGACCTGGTTGTAGATGGAGCGCCGCTCCGCCATCAGGGCGCGGATCTTCCGGTCCGCGTGCATCACCGTCGTGTGGTCGCGGCCGCCGAACTGCGCGCCGATCTTCGGCAGCGACAGGTCCGTGAGCTCGCGGCACAGGTACATGGCGATCTGCCGGGCCGTCACCAGGACGCGGCTGCGCGAGGATCCGCAGAGGTCCTCCACCGTCAGGCCGAAGTAGTCGGCGGTGGCCGCCATGATCGCGGGAGCGGTGATCTCCGGCGCGCTGTCCTCGCCGCCCGGGATCAGGTCCTTGAGGACGATCTCGGTCAGTCCGAGGTCCACCGGCTGCCGGTTGAGGCTCGCGAAGGCCGTCACCCGGATCAGCGCGCCCTCCAGCTCACGGATGTTCCGCGAGATCCGGGACGCGATGAACTCCAGGACCTCCGGCGGGGCGTTGAGCTGCTCCTGCACCGCCTTCTTGCGGAGGATCGCGATGCGCGTCTCCAGCTCCGGCGGCTGCACATCGGTGGTGAGGCCCCACTCGAAGCGGTTGCGGAGCCGGTCCTCCAGGGTCACCAGCTGCTTGGGCGGCCGGTCCGAGGAGAGCACGATCTGCTTGTTCGCGTTGTGCAGCGTGTTGAAGGTGTGGAAGAACTCCTCCTGCGTCGACTCCTTGCTCGCCAGGAACTGGATGTCGTCGACGAGCAGGATGTCCACATCGCGGTAGCGCTTGCGGAAGGCGTCGCCCTTGCCGTCGCGGATCGAGTTGATGAACTCGTTGGTGAACTCCTCGGAGCTCACGTACCGCACGCGCGTGCCCGGGTAGAGGCTCCGCGCGTAGTGCCCGATCGCGTGCAGCAGGTGGGTCTTGCCGAGCCCCGACTCCCCGTAGATGAAGAGCGGGTTGTAGGCCTTCGCCGGCGCCTCGGCGACCGCGACCGCGGCCGCGTGCGCGAACCGGTTCGAGGAACCGATGACGAAGGTGTCGAAGAGGTACTTGGGGTTCAGGCGCGCGTGCTGCTCGTTCGGGCCGCCGGCGCCCTGCCCGGAGGACGAGGAGCCACCGCCCGGTACGCCGCCGGGGCCGGGGACGGGACCGCCCGGGCGGGGGCCGGGACGGGGACCGTGGTTCTGCGGATCGGGCAGCTCGGCGCGCTCGGGCCGCTGCGGCTCGTAGCCGCGGGCCGGCTCGTCGTAGCGGGTCCCCTGGGACTGCTCGGGCCCGGTCGGGCTGCTGGGGCCGGTGTACGGGGCGCGCTCCTGGTAGCCGCCGAGCGCGGCTGCTGCCAGGAGAGGTCCTCCTGGGTGCGCGGCCAGGCGCCGGGGTCGGGCCGCTGCGGCTGCTGGTAGTCCGGGTAGGCCGGGCGCGCGGTGGGCAGGCCGTCGTCGGGCATCGGCCGGTGGCCGTAGCCGTCGTACTTCTCGTACGGCTCGGGCTGCGGACGCTCGTCGTAGCGCGGCTGCTGCGACTGCTGCACCGGGGGCGCCGGCGGGTCGGCTCGCCGACGGAGTCGTCGACGGTGATCGCGATCCGGATCGGCCGCCGCACTCACGGCTGAGGGTCTCGCTGATCAGCGGGGCGAGCCGGCCTCCAGGACCCGCTTCCCCACTCGTTGGGCACGGCGAGCAGGGCCGTGTCCGCGACCAGGGCGAGCGGCTGGCAGCGCTCGATCCACTGTTTGTCCTTGGGCTCGATCCCCTGCTGGCCCTCGGCGAGAAGGTGCTCGAGGACACGCGGCCACACTGCGGCAAGATCGGCAGGTACGTCAGCCACAGGGCACGCTTTCTCGCAGGTCCCACGATGGTGTGGTTCTCGGGGACGGTGGGTCGAAGTCCGTACGGACGGGGCCGCCCGGGACAGGTGAGGACAGAACGGAAAAAGATTACGGAGACCGTTCACGGTAGTCGGGGCGGATGACGTGGTTCAAGTTGTTGTCCACAGCCTGTGCACAATGGGGGGTGGCGACAGGTCGGTTTGACCGGATGGCGTAGCCGCGCGTACCGTAACCAGGTCGAGTTGTCGATGGCTGCTGCCGCCTGCCTCCGATGGGCAAAGATCACGGTCAGTGATCGTGTAGCGGTGCACTCGGGCGTATTGCGAGCTACTCGTGGGCGCACGGTGACAGCCAGGCGATGTCCCGCCATCTACGAATCATTTCTGGAGCCCCCGAGTGAGCAAGCGCACCTTCCAGCCGAACAACCGTCGTCGCGCGAAGACCCACGGCTTCCGCCTGCGCATGCGCACCCGTGCCGGCCGCGCCATCCTGGCGAACCGCCGTGCCAAGGGTCGCGCGAGCCTGTCCGCCTGATCCACCTAAACAGGTCATGACGTGCTGCCTACCGAGAATCGGCTGAGGCGGCGCGAGGACTTCGCAACAGCGGTACGCCGAGGACGCCGGGCTGGTCGCCCACTCCTCGTCGTCCACCTGCGCAGCAGTGCAACGGACCCGCACGCGCCTGGGGAGAGCGCTCCCCCGACGCGTGCGGGTTTCGTCGTGAGCAAGGCCGTGGGCGGTGCGGTCGTACGCAACCAGGTGAAGCGACGCCTGCGCCATCTCGTCCGCGACCGCATCGACGAGCTGCCCCCCGGTAGCCTGGTGGTCGTACGGGCGTTGCCCGGAGCCGGTGACGCCGACCACGCACAGCTGGCCCGAGACCTGGACGCCGCTCTTCAGCGGCTGCTGGGAGGGGGCACGCGATGAAGTACCCGCTGCTGGCTCTCATCAAGCTGTACCAGTGGACGATCAGCCCTCTTCTGGGCCCCGTCTGCCGGTACTACCCGTCGTGTTCCCACTACGGATTCACGGCCATCGACCGGCATGGCGCGATCAAGGGCACGGCCCTGACCGCCTGGCGGATCCTGCGGTGCAACCCGTGGTCGCCCGGCGGTGTGGATCACGTCCCCCCGCGCAAGCGCCCCCGCTGGCACGAGATGCTGCGGAACGCGCTGCGCGGTGACAAGGGCGGTTCCCCCGCCGAGACGATCCCGGCCGCCGAGACCTCGCCCAATGCTCAAGGAGCCTGATTAGTGGACACGATTGCCAGTCTGTTCAGCTTCATCACCTGGCCCGTTTCCTGGGTCATCGTCCAGTTCCACAAGATGTACGGGGCGATCTTCGGTCCTGACACGGGCTGGGCCTGGGGTCTGTCCATCGTGTCCCTCGTGGTGCTGATCCGCATCTGCCTGATCCCGCTCTTCGTGAAGCAGATCAAGTCGACGCGGAACATGCAGGCGCTCCAGCCGAAGATGAAGGCGATCCAGGAGCGCTACAAGAGCGACAAGCAGCGTCAGTCCGAAGAGATGATGAAGCTGTACAAGGAGACGGGCACCAACCCGCTCTCCTCGTGCCTTCCCATCCTGGCGCAGTCCCCGTTCTTCTTCGCGCTGTACCACGTGCTCGCGGCCATCGCCAACGGCAAGGAGATCGGTGTCATCGACGGCCCGCTGCTCGCCAGCGCCCGTCAGGCCCACATCTTCGGCGCCCCCCTGGCCGCCAAGTTCACGGACAGCGCCGAGAAGGTCGCTTCGCTGAACGCCTCGCTGACCGACGTGCGCGTCGTCACCGCGATCATGATCATCATGATGTCGGCCTCGCAGTTCTTCACCCAGCGCCAGCTGATGATGAAGAACGTCGACCTCTCGGTGAAGACCCCGTACATGCAGCAGCAGAAGATGCTCATGTACATCTTCCCGCTGATCTTCGCGGGCATGGGCATCAACTTCCCCGTCGGTGTCCTCGTCTACTGGCTGACCACCAACGTGTGGACCATGGGCCAGCAGATGTACGTCATCAACCAGAACCCGACGCCGGGCAGCAAGGCCCAGGACGCCTACCTGCAGCGCCTCCTCAAGAGCATCTCGCAGCACGGTGAGGTCCGAGGCCGCCGCCGGAAGACCATCGTCAAGGTGATCGTCGCCAAGGGCGGCGACCGCAACGAGAACGAGCGCCGCTTCTTCACGGGCCTCTCCAAGGCCGGCTTCGCCGCCCAGGCCGACGGCACCGTGATCAAGGGCGACACCCTCGTGGCCGAGGCCGAGGGCGGTGCCGCCGCCAAGCGCCAGCAGCCCAAGCGCCAGACCAAGGCCCAGCGCCAGGCCACCGCGCCCCAGGCCTCCCTGGCGAAGGACACCGAGGCCGAGGAGTCGGCGGAGACCACCGAGGAGAGCGTCTCGGACACCGAGGCGAAGACCTCGCTGGAGAAGAAGCCGGAGACCCCCGCCAAGGGCGGCACCCAGGGTCAGGCCTCCGGCCGCAGCCGTGCCAGCTCGGGCGGCAACCGCCAGCGCAAGGGCCCGCAGCGGCCCAAGCACCCGTCCTCCAAGAAGTAAGCCCTCCCAGAAGCAAGAAGGAGTCCATCCGTGACGGAAGGCACCACCTCCGCCGCCGCCGAGGGTGGCGACACCCTGACCCGCCTGGAGCAGGAGGGTGAGATCGCGGCCGACTACCTCGAAGGCCTGCTCGACATCGCCGACCTCGACGGCGACATCGACATGGACGTCGAGGCGGACCGGGCCGCGGTCTCGATCATCAGCGACTCCAGCAGCCGCGACCTGCAGAAGCTCGTGGGCCGCGACGGGGAGGTCCTGGAGGCGCTCCAGGAGCTGACCCGGCTGGCCGTGCACCGCGAGACCGGCGACCGCAGCCGGCTGATGCTCGACATCGCGGGCTTCCGGGCCAAGAAGCGTGCCGAGCTCGCCGAGCTGGGCGCCAAGGCCGCGGCCGAGGTGAAGGCCAACGGTCAGCCGGTCAAGCTGGACCCGATGACGCCGTTCGAGCGCAAGGTCGTGCACGACGCGATCGCCGCCGCCGGTCTGCGCAGCGAGTCCGAGGGCGAGGAGCCGCAGCGCTTCGTCGTCGTGCTCCCGGCCTGAACCCTCACGTAGTCTCGGCCCCGTCTGCTCGCAGGCGGGGCCGATCTTTGTCAGCCTTGATAGTCAGCCACCACAGTGCGCTCGCACGCGAGGCGTGCGGTACGGAAGGACGGTCCCCGTGACGGAGGCAGCGGAGCTCCCCGAGGCGCCGGAGCAGGCGCTCCCCGAAGCGCCGGAGCAGGCGCGGACAGTCTTCGGCGAGTACTTCCCGGAGGCCGTGCGGTACGCGGAGCTGCTCGCGGACGCGGGTGTGAAGCGCGGTCTGATCGGCCCGCGCGAGGTCCCGCGTCTCTGGGAGCGTCACCTGCTGAACTGCGCCGTCCTTTCGGAGGTCGTCCCCGAGGGCGTCACCGTCTGCGATGTGGGCTCCGGCGCCGGTCTGCCCGGCATCCCGCTGGCCCTGGTCCGGCCCGACCTGAAGATCACTCTCCTGGAGCCGCTCCTGCGCAGGACGAACTTCCTCCAGGAGGTCGTCGAGCTGCTCGGTCTCGACCATGTGACCGTGGTCCGGGGCGCGCGGAGGAGATGCTCGGCAAGATCACGCCCGTGCACGTGGTGACCGCCCGCGCGGTGGCGCCGCTCGACCGGCTGGCCGGCTGGGGCGTTCCCCTGCTGCGCCCGTACGGAGAGATGCTGGCGCTCAAGGGCGACACCGCGCAGGAGGAGATCGACGGTGCCCGCTCCGCGCTCTCCCGGCTCGGCGTGGTGGAGGCCTCGGTGCTGCAGGTGGGCGAGGGGTCGTCGACCCGCTGACCACGGTCGTCCGGGTGGAGGTCGGCGAGAGCCCCGGTGGTGTGCGGTTCGCGGCCAAGAGGGCCAAGGCCGCCCGTACGAGCAAGACCCGCCGGCGCCGCTGAGCGCCGGATACGTACCATTTCGGAGTGTCGAACGGTCCCGGCCGGGCGGCAGCGGCATGGTGTTTCACGTGAAACGTCGCTCACTGCTGCAGGGGATCATCGGCCGCGGTCGCGCGGCTGCCACGCCCTGGGACCGTCGACCCCGCGTGAAGCCACTCGCGAGGGTTACGGAGTTGTCCACAGAGGTGGATTCACCCACAGAACCACCGGCCTCGCTGGTTCACGACCCCGAAAGCATGGCAGGCTCTCCTCATCGCGAGCCTGAAGCCGAGGAGAGTGAATCCTTGCGGTCCGACGCCAACATCGCGGGACCGATGACCGATCCGGTCCCCGGTCCCCGAACCGAATCGGCGGGGGAGGATGTTTCACGTGAAACACCACCCCCGATGGACGACACCCCCATCGGTCGTGCCGCCCAGCTGGCAGTAGAGGCACTGGGTCGTGCCGGTGAGGGACTTCCCCGCCCGGCCCGGACCCGTGTCATGGTGGTCGCCAACCAGAAGGGCGGCGTGGGCAAGACGACCACGACGGTCAACCTTGCCGCCTCCCTGGCCCTGCACGGCGCCCGTGTCCTGGTCGTCGACCTGGACCCGCAGGGCAACGCCTCGACGGCGCTGGGCATCGACCACCACGCCGAGGTCCCGTCGATCTACGACGTGCTGGTGGACAGCAAGCCGCTCTCCGACGTGGTGCAGCCGGTCAAGGACGTCGAGGGCCTCTTCTGCGCCCCCGCCACCATCGACCTCGCCGGCGCGGAGATCGAGCTGGTGTCGCTGGTGGCCCGCGAGAGCCGTCTCCAGCGAGCGATCCAGGCCTATGAGCAGCCGCTGGACTACATCCTGATCGACTGCCCGCCCTCCCTCGGCCTCCTCACGGTCAACGCCATGGTGGCGGGCGCGGAGGTGCTGATCCCGATCCAGTGCGAGTACTACGCGCTGGAGGGACTCGGTCAGCTCCTGCGGAACGTCGACCTGGTCCGAGGCCACCTCAACCCGGCGCTCCACGTCTCGACGATCCTGCTCACCATGTACGACGGCAGGACGAGGCTCGCCTCCCAGGTCGCCGAAGAGGTGCGCAGCCACTTCGCCGAAGAGGTGCTGCGGACCAGCATCCCGAGATCGGTCCGCATCTCGGAGGCCCCGAGCTACGGGCAGACGGTCCTCACCTACGACCCGGGCTCCAGCGGCGCCTCTCGTATCTCGAAGCGGCGCGTGAGATCGCCCTGCGGGGGGCCGCCGTACATTACGAACCGCAGCACGCCCATGTAGGGCACCAGAACAATCAGCGCAGCATGTCGGAGGGGATCCAGTGAGTGAGCGACGTAGGGGATTGGGGCGTGGGCTCGGTGCGCTGATTCCTGCTGCTCCCCAGGAACGGCAGGTGGAGCGAGGGGTGGCCGCCGCGAAGCTGGCGACGCTGCCGCAGAGCCCGAAGGCCCCGGAGTCGTCGCCGACGTGGAACGAGCCCGAGCCGGTGGCCCTTCCGGAGCCTCCGGAGGGGGCGTACTTCACCGAGCTTCCGATCGATGCCATCGTTCCCAACCGGCATCAGCCCCGTGAGGTCTTCGACGAGGACGCGCTCGCCGAGCTCGTCACCTCCATCAAGGAGGTCGGTCTCCTCCAGCCCGTAGTCGTGCGCAAGGTCGAGGCCGACCGCTACGAGCTCGTCATGGGTGAGCGCCGTCTGCGGGCGTCGACGGCGGCGGGTCTGGAGCGGATCCCGGCGATCGTCCGGGACACCGACGACGAGAAGATGCTCCTGGACGCGCTCCTGGAGAACCTGCACCGGGCCCAGCTGAACGCGATCGAAGAGGCCCACGCCTACGAGCAGCTGCTCAAGGACTTCGGCTGCACCCACGACCAGCTCGCGGAGCGGATCGGGCGCTCCCGCCCGCAGATCTCCAACACGCTGCGTCTGCTGCGCCTCTCCCTGCCGGTGCAGCGCCGGGTCGCCGCCGGTGTGCTCTCCGCCGGCCACGCCCGTGCCCTGCTCGGCGTCGAGGACGCGGACGCCCAGGACAAGCTGGCGTACCGGATCGTCGCCGAAGGCCTCTCGGTGCGCAGCGTCGAGGAGATCGTGAGCCTCATGGGCTCCGAGGAGTCCGCGTCCGCGGTCAAGCCGAAGGGTCCGCGGGCCGGTGCCCGTGTCTCGCCCGCGCTCACGGACCTCGCTTCCCGGCTCTCGGACCGCTTCGAGACCCGGGTGAAGGTCGACCTGGGACAGAAGAAGGGCAAGATCGTCGTCGAGTTCGCCTCGATGGAGGATCTGGAGCGGATCCTCTCGACCCTGGCTCCCGGAGAGGGCCGGGTCCTGGACCAGAAGAAGACCGAGCAGGGCTGATCTCCCGTCCTGCTCGCTGAGGCCGCCCAGGGCGGGCCGTGCTCCGGTCTTCACCGGAACACGGCCCGCCCTTTGCTCGTGAGCGGTGTCGCCCCGATCGCCCGATCGATACGATTCCCCCAGGCGTATCCGTGCTCGAGGGCGAGGGAAACGAGGAGCAGCCGTGGGGCGTCGGCTCGTACCGCTCACGCTGGACAACCTTCCGGATCTGCCCAAGCGGTGTCGCTCCTGCGTCTTCTGGGAGCTCGACCCGGTCAGCGGTGAGGCGGCCGTGAAGGCGGGGCGCCCGGAGCTGGAGAAGGAGGCCTGGATCTCGGCCGTTCTCCTGGAGTGGGGTTCCTGCGGCCGGGTGGTCTATGTCGACGAGGTGCCGGTCGGTTACGTCCTCTACGCTCCCCCGGCCTATGTGCCGCGTTCGACGGCCTTTCCCACGAGCCCCGTGGCGGCGGACGCCGTCCAGCTGATGACGGCGTGGATCATGCCGGGCTATCAGGGGCAGGGCCTGGGGCGGGTGATGGTGCAGACCGTGGCCAAGGACGCGATGAGGCGGGGCTTCAAGGCGATCGAGGCGTTCGGGGACGCCCGGTGGAAGGAGCCGGCCTGTGTGCTGCCGGCGGACCACCTCCTCGCGGTGGGCTTCAAGACCGTCCGCCCGCACCACGCCTTTCCCCGGCTGAGGCTGGAGCTGAGGACGACGCTCTCCTGGAAGGAGGACGTCGAAATGGCCCTGGACCGTCTGCTCGGCGCCGTCCAGAAGGAGCCCGCGCTACGGCCGCTCTAGCCCCGGGAACGTTCTGGCTCCGGGAGCACGGGAACGGCCCACCCCGAGCGGGGTGGGCCGTCGCTGTTTCACGTGAAACAGGGGAGCGTCAGGCCTGGATGAAGGGGTCCAGGTCGCGCAGGATGGCCGCCTTCGGCTTGGCGCCGACGATGGTCTTCACCACGTCGCCACCCTGGTAGACGTTGAGCGTCGGGATCGACATGACGCCGTACTTGGCAGCCGTGGCCGGGTTCTCGTCGATGTTGAGCTTCACGACCTCGATCTCGCCGTGCTCGGCGGCGATGGCCTCCAGCGACGGGGCGATCTGACGGCACGGGCCGCACCAGGCCGCCCAGAAGTCCACCAGGACGGGCTTGTCGCTCTTGAGGACAACGGCCTCGAAGTCTGCGTCGGTCACGTTCTTCAGGGTGCCGGCCACGGCGACCTCCTTTGTTTCGCGGGGTGTGGGGTGAGGAGAGAAGGGGGGTCAGACCGCGGGGGTCTCGGCCAGCTTCTCGCTGTCGGCGAGGGCGGCCAGGAAGCGCTCGGCGTCCAGCGCGGCGGAGCAGCCGGTGCCGGCGGCCGTGATGGCCTGACGGTAGGTGTGGTCGACGACGTCACCGGCGCCGAAGACACCCGTGAGGTTCGTCCGCGTCGACGGGGCGTCGACCTTGAGGTAGCCCTCGTCGTCCAGCTCCAGCTGGCCCTTGAAGAGCTCGGTGCGCGGGTCGTGGCCGACGGCGATGAAGAGGCCGGTGACGGGGAGCTCGCGGGTCTCGCCGGTCTTCGTGTCGCGCAGGGTCAGACCGCTGAGCTTCTGGTCGCCGTGGATCGTGGTGACCTCGCTGTCCCAGGCGAAGGAGATCTTCGGGTCGGCGAAGGCGCGCTGCTGCATGGCCTTGGAGGCACGCAGGCTGTCGCGGCGGTGGACGATCGTGACGGACTTGGCGAAGCGCGAGAGGAAGGTGGCCTCCTCGATCGCGGTGTCGCCGCCGCCGACGACGGCGATGTCCTGGTCCTTGAAGAAGAAGCCGTCGCAGGTGGCGCACCAGGAGACACCGCGACCGGAGAGCACGTCCTCGTTGGGGAGGCCGAGCTTGCGGTGCTGGGAGCCGGTGGTGACGATGACGGCCTTGGCGCGGTGCACGGTGCCGGCGGTGTCGGTGACGGTCTTGATGTCACCGGTCAGGTCGACGGCGACGACGTCGTCCGGGACCAGCTCGGCGCCGAAGCGCTCGGCCTGGGCCCGCATGTTGTCCATCAGGTCCGGGCCCATGATGCCGTCACGGAAACCGGGGAAGTTCTCGACCTCGGTGGTGTTCATCAGCGCGCCACCAGCGGTGACGGCGCCTTCGAAGACCAGCGGGTTCAGCGACGCTCGGGCCGTGTAGAGCGCAGCGGTGTAACCCGCGGGACCGGAGCCGATGATGATCACGTTACGGACGTCGCTCACGGGTTTCTTCCTCGTCTCTGCAGACTGCCACTGCCTACGGGGGCGGTTGTCTCGGTCGCTCTCACCCCACCCAACGGATCCTAAGGGGCGTGCATTCCCGAGACCGCCGCGCGGCACTGTGGCCGGGCAGGAAGAGAGGTCAGGAGCGAGGGTACGTCCGGCTGAGCAGGAGCGCGGCGGCCGGGCTTCCGCTCTCCGTGGGACGGTCGGCGCAGGAGGCGTCGAGCACATAGGCCTGGACCCGCGCGCTGTCCTCGGGATCGGTCATGACGAGCAGATAGGCGGGTGTTCCCCGGTACTCCCCCCGCTCGGAGCCGAGCACGGCCTCGCTGCGGCCGGTGCCGGCCAGCACACAGCCGGGGACGGCGCCGGGCCCGGTGCTTCGGGAGGCATCGCCCCCGGTCTCGGCGGACATGGATTCCGGCCCGACCCCCTGGGGGGTCTTGGGCGCGCGGTTCTCGGCCAGCAGGGCGTGGACGCGGTCCTCGACGGGTGCGCCGGAGAAGGGGCTGAGGGGCGCGCTCGCGGCCGCTTCGGCCTTCTTGGCGTGGCCCGCCGTGCTTTCGGTGGTCACCTCGCCCGCCTGGCTGAGGTACAGGCTCGTGCCGAGCACCACCGCTCCGAAGGCGGCGCCGATCGTGGAGATCAGGGCGATCCGGCGGCGGGGCCTGCCGGGGCGGCCGGGGCCGGTGCCCGCCCGAGGGCGTCCGGCGGGACGGTCCGTGGTCGGGGAGGGGGTGCGGCCTCGGTGGAGGAGCGCGCTGTTTCACGTGAAACAGGGGTGTCGCTCTCCGGGGAGGTGGCGTTGAGGAGGGCTTCGGCGGCCAGGGCGGCGTCGATGCGCCCGGCGATCTCGGCGGGCATGCGGGGCGGTCCGGGCAGGGTGCCGAGGAGGCCCCGGATCTCCTCCAGGGAGGACCGTACGTCCGCGCAGAGGGGACAGCCGTCCAGGTGCCGTCGTACGGCCGCCGAGCGGGTCGGCGAGAGCAGCCCCTCGGTCAGATCGGAGATCTCCGAGACGTCCGGGTGCTGTGTGGTGTCGGCCCTGCCGGCCGTGGAAGTCACGTGCGCCCACCTCCGCCCTTCACAGCAGCTGGATCTGTCGGTCCGGTATCCGTCGGCCCCGGCACCGGTGGGACGGATGTCCCCGGCGTCCGGTTCCTTCCCCCTTCGGCGGCCTCGTTACCCACGGTGTCGACGCGCAGATGAGTGACCATCGGAAGGAGTCGTGCCCGCCCGCGCGCGCAGCGGCTCTTCACGGTCCCGGTCGGGACGCCGAGGATACGGGCCGCCTCCGCGACCGGGTATCCCTGCATGTCGACGAGGACGAGGGCGGCGCGCTGGTCCTCGGGGATCGTGGCGAGCGCGGCGAGGAGCTGGCGGTGGAGGTCCTGGCGTTCCACGGGCGCCTCGGCCGACTCGTGGGAGCCGAGGAGCTGCTCGAAGCGGTCGGTGTCGTCGACGGGCGAGGTCCTGCGGGAGGCGGTCTTGCGCGCCCGGTCGAGGCAGGCGTTCACCGTGATGCGGTGGAGCCAGGTCGTGACGGCCGACTGGCCGCGGAAGGTGTGGGCGGCCCGGAAGGCGGAGATCAGCGCGTCCTGGACGGCGTCAGCGGCCTCCTCGCGGTCCCCCAGCGTCCGCAGCGCCACCGCCCACAGCCGGTCACGATGCCGCCGCACGAGCTCACCGAAGGCGTCCGGGTCCCCGGCGACATGGCGGGCGAGGAGTTCCTCGTCCGCCGCCGTCCGGGGGTCGTCAGCCGGAGGCGCCACGGTTCCCCTCCTCGATCGGCAGCCGTGCAGGCATTCAATCCGGTCCGTGCCCGGAAGTAAATGAGCGCCGAGCTGGGCTCGGCGCTCATGGAGGGTGGGAGGCGGTGCCTACGGGGCGGTGCCCTGGAAGGACACGTTCGTGATGGCCTGCTTGTAGCCGGCGCCGAAGTACTGGTCACCGCCGGCGTACGGCGCGGAGGTCAGCCAGAGCAGCACGTAGCGCGTCTTGACCGCCGTCTTCGTCTCCGGCTTCGCCGTCGAGCCCGAGGTCTCGACCGTGGCGATCCGCTTCATCGACTCCACGGAACCCGAGGGGTTCAGCGAGTCCGTCGCGTACAGGGTGATCGCGGTCTGCGGGCCGCTGTAGCGGAGCGCTATGGACGCCGACGTCACGTTCTGCTCGCTGCCCAGGTCGTAGACGATGCCGACGCCCTGCTTGTAGGGGGCGAGGACGGGGCCGTCCTGGAACGTCCTGGTGCGCCAGTACGTGGAACTGTCGCTGTCGTACGTGTTGGCGACCTCGCTCGCGTCCTGCGGCCTGCCGTCGGGGGCGTACTCCTCGGCCCCCTGGATGGCGAGCGGCTTCGGCGGCTTGGGCTTCTCGTCGTCGAGCGTCGGCTGCACGGTGGGCGTCTCGTCGGTGCCCTTCGGCTGGAGCAGCCGGTCCGCGATCTGCCAGCTGCCGAGGCCGAGAGCGGCGATGAGGAGGGCCGAGACGGCCCACTTCATCGCCCGGCCCGTACGGCTCTGGAGCGGGGCGGCGGGATGACGACCGGCTGGGTGATCACGGGACGCGGCTGGGGGCGTCCGTAGGTGCCCTGCTGGTACGTCGTCTGCTGGTACTCGGGCGGGGGCGTGAACTCCGGCTCCGGCGGCTTGACGCGGGGCATCGCGGCCACGGCCCTGGCCAGCTCGTCGGGAGTGGTGCAGGGCGGCTCCTGCCGCGAGGCGGTGGCCCCGTCGTTGGCGAGGGCGCGCATGGCGATCTCGGAGAGGCCGCGGTGGACCCCGGCGCGGACCTGGTCCGGCGGCAGCAGCCCGACGCCCTTGGGAAGCCCGGAGAGGCCGTGGGCGTCGCTGTCGTACGGCCAGCGCTGGGTGAGCGCGGCGTACAGCAGGGCGCCGATGGCCTCGGTGTCGGTGCGCTGCGGACGGTCGGCGGTGATGCCGCGCAGGGCGGCGTTCACGGCCAGGCCGCGGATCCGGTACTGGCCGGTGGAGCTGCGCAGGACGGCGCTCGGGGTGAGCCGCAGATGGGCGAGGCCCTCGCGGTGGGCGGCGGCCATGGCCTGGGAGACCTGGCTGACGAGCTGGTACGCGTCGTGGGGCTCCAGCGGGCCGGCCGCGAGCAGCGCGGTGAGCTCGGTGGAGTCCGGCAGCCACTCGTGCACCACGTACACGAGGTCGTTCTCCTCGACGGCGTCGAGGACCTGGACGAACCGGGGGTCGCCGAGGAGGGCCGCGGAGCGGGCCGCGGCCAGGACCGACCGGGCTCGGGGGTGGTCGGCCGGCAGCAGGTGGACCCCGACCGCCCGGCGCAGTTTCTCGTCGACGGCACGCCAGCTGCTGAAGCCGTCCAGACGGGTGACGCACTCCTCCAGCCGGTAGCGTCTGGCCAGTTTGTGGCCGCTGTGCAGTTCGGGTGCCGTGATGGAGGGCTGCTCGCCGCCCTGTCGTTCGACCGCCTTGTTCTTCGTGGCCTCGGCGGTCTTCTCCGCCGTCTTCTGCTCTTCCGCCACCCCGTCGGTCGCGGCCGTGTCCGCCTTGGCGGTCAGCGGGTCGTCACCGCTGTTGTCGGCCACGTCGACGGCAGCCGTGCTACGTTCCGCCACCGTCGTTCCTGCCTCCCCATCCGTTGCGCCACATCCAACAGCCAAGCCAATTGTGCCCACAGTCGGACGCTATGCACGACACACGATCCCCGCCGATGGTTGTGCGGGGGGCGCCGGTTCAGCGTCCCAGGCGTCCGCGGACCATGCCGACCAGGGTGTTCAGTTCCGTGATCCGCATGCGCTTCGCCGCGACGAAGAAGACGCCGAGGAGTACAGCACCGCCGACCAGCAGCGCGACGAGCGAACCGAGGGCGCCCTCGCCGAGCAGCTTCAGCAGGCCGAAGCCGACGGCGCCGGCGACGATCGCCGCGGGCACGGAGGCCATGCAGAGCCGCGCGTAGGTCCGCATCACGTGGGTGCCGTCCAGATCGCCGCCCAGGCGCTTGCTGAGCCGGCGCCAGGCGATGCCGACGCCGACGGCGTAGGCGAGTCCGTACGAGGCGGCCATGCCGACGACGGCCCACTGGGCGGGCAGCACGACGTAGCAGACCGCCGAGGCGGCCGCGTTGACGGCGGCGACGATCACCGTGTTGTAGAAGGGCGTCCGGGTGTCCTCGTAGGCGTAGAAGCCGCGGAGCACGACGTACTGGACGGAGTACGGGATCAGGCCGAGACCGAAGGCCATCAGGATGAAGCCCATGCCCTGGGCGGCCTCGATGCCGCTGGAGGCGTAGAGCAGGGTGCACATCGGGACGCCGAGCGCCAGGAAGGCGAAGGAGACCGGGACGATCGCGACGGCCGAGTTCCGCAGGCCCTGCGAGATGTCGTCCCGGACGGCGCCGGGGTCGTCGTCGTGGGCGGCACGGGAGATCCGCGGCAGCAGCGCGGCCATGACGGAGACCGTGATGATGGCCTGCGGCATGCCCCAGATCAGCTGGGCGTTGGAATAGGCGAGGAAGCCCGCGCCGTTCTTCCCGGACTCCTCACCGGCGGCGGTGGCGAGCTGGGTGACGACCAGGACGCCCGCCTGGTTGGCGAGGACGAAGAGGACGGTCCACTTGGCCAGCTTGACCGTCTTGCCGAGCCCGTGGCCCTTCCAGTCGAAACGGGGCCGGAAGCGGAAGCCCGTCTCGCGCAGGTACGGGATCATCGCCAGGGCCTGGACGACGAGGCCGAGCAGGGTGCCGATGCCGAGCAGCCGGATGCCCTCGTCCGGAATGGTCTCCACGCCCATGTGGGACTCGGCGGAGGTGCCGTAGACCCAGATGAACAGGCCGAAGGTGACGATCATGACGATGTTGTTGAGGACCGGGGTCCACATCATCGCGCCGAACTTGCCGCGGGCGTTGAGGATCTGGCCCATCACCACGTGCACGCCCATGAAGAAGATCGTGGGCAGGCAGTAGCGGGCGAAGGTCACGGCCACGCTGTTGGCCGCGGCGTCGTCGGCGATGGTGTTCGACATCAGCCGGATCAGCAGTGGTGCCGCGAAGACGGCCAGGCCCACGATGAGGCCGAGCGCCACCATGACCAGGGTGAGCAGACGGTTGGCATAGGCCTCGCCGCCGTCCTCGTCGTTCTTCATCGAGCGGACGAGCTGGGGGACGAAGACCGAGTTGAGGCCGCCGCCGACGGTGAGGATGTAGATCATCGTCGGCAGGGTGTAGGCGATGGTGAAGGTGTCACCGAGCAGGGCCGCGCCGAGCGCACCGGTGATCACCAGGCTGCGGACGAAGCCGGTCAGCCGGGAGACCAGGGTGCCGGCGGCCATCACGGCGCTCGACTTCAGCAGCCCGGAGGCACGTCCGCCCTTCTTGGGGGCGGGAGCGGGCAGCGGGTCCGGCTCCGGGGCGGGCTGGGGCACCTGGCCGGGTGCCTGCTGGTCCCGGTAGAGGTGCGCGAACGCGTCCGGCTCCGGCGTCTCCTCGCCGGCCCGGGTCACCAGGTCGTCGACCCCGGTGAACTGGACCGTGCGCGCGTCGTCGCCGTACGGCAGGTGGCGCGAGGGCCGTCCGGCTCGGGCGCCGGGGTCTGCGCCCACACCCGGGGTCGGGGCGTGCTGCGGCGAGGCCGGCTGCTGGTAGAGCGCGTGGGGTCCTGGTAGGTGCCGGGCGGGGGCGGCGGGTGCGCGGCGCGGTCGTAGAGCGCCTCGGTCACCGGGTCCTGCGCGGACATGTCCTGGGCCCGGTACGGGTCGTGGGCGTAGGCGTCCTGGACGTAGGGGTCCTGGGCGTACGGGTTCTGCGCGTAGGGTCCTGCCCCTGCGTGCCAGGGGCGCCCTGCTGCGGGGGCGGCACCGGCGGGTGGCCGGCACCGGGAGGCGCCGCGGGCGTCCCACCGGACGGCGCCGGGCCGCCCGCGCCCTGGCCGCGGTCACCGTCGTACGGCGCGTTCATGGTTACCCCACCTCATCGTCCCCGGCCGACCGGCCACGACATCGCTCAACGGTCCACTTTCTCACCCGGGCCCGACGGGTCGCCGCTTTCGGGCCCGGTGTCCGCCGTCGGGTCACTCGGCTGCCCGGGTACGTCCCCGTCGGGTTCCGCTTCGCCGGGAGCGTCCTGGCCGGGCTCCGAAGCGGTGTCGTCCTCGGCGGTCCCGTCCGCCTCGGCGGCTTCCGCTTCGGCGTTCCGGGCCGCCACCCGCTTGCGCTGGCTGTACATGCGGACACCGGCGAGGACGAGGAGCAGGACGCCGCCGGCGATGACGAGCATCACCGTGGGAGTGATCTCGGAGACCTTCACGGTGAAGTTCATCGGCTGCCCGTACGGGGTGCCGTCCTCGGTGTAGAGCTGGGCCGTCATCGGCACCTGGCCGTTGACGTTGGCCGAGGCGGTGAACTTCACCGACTGGCTGTGCCCGCCGCCGACCTTCACCGGGAGCTCGGCGTACCGCTCGCCGTTCAGCTCCAGTCGGTTCTTGTTGCCGGAGGTCAGGCGCAGCCTCAGGTGGTCCACGCCCTGGAGCAGCTTGTTCTGGACGGTCACGGGATCGTCGCGCTGCGGCCGGAGAGCGTGAGGTCCGACTTGTCGACCAGCTGGACGCCCTTGGTGAGGGTCTGCAGATAGTCCAGGACGTTGTTCCGGTAGATCGCGGCCGCCCGTGCCTCGCCGCGCCAGGAGGTCGACATCTCGCGGTTGATCGCGTTGCCGAAGGGCGTCACGACGCGCTCCGGCTGGGTCAGGACGACCTTGAAGTCGTCCAGCTCGTCCCGCGTGGTCTTCATGTCGCGGAAGGCCTGCACCGGAAGCTCCCGGTCGCGCAGCTGCTTCGGGTAGCGGGAGCGGCTGGGCACCGTGGTGGAGGCGTCCGGGTCCGGCTTGGCCGCGGCGGCCGCCAGGAGGTCGCTGGGCTGGGTCCAGCGCCGCCCGGAGAGGCCCTCCAGGGCGGTCGCCATGGACTGGGCCTGGGCGACGCTCGGCATCCGCTGCGGGGCGACCACGATGCTGCGCTGGTCCTCCGGCTGCTCCAGGGTGATCGCGAGCGACTGGGCGAGGAACTCCTGGACGGCGAGCGTGGAGTTCTCCGCGCGGACCATGTCCCCCTCGAAGGCGGTGGACAGGGCGCGTCGCTCACCACGGCCGTGGTGCTGCCGTTGCCGAGGGGGCGGGCGGCCGTGGGCGTGTAGGCGAGGTCGTCGCGGACGCTGTCGCTGCGGGCGATCACCTTGTCGGCGCCGGCCGAGGTCGCGACCGCCACGATGGAGGGGTCCACGGCTCCGTCGGCGGGCCAGGCGAAGTCGGTGGCGGCCTGCACGTGCAGGACGGTCTCGACGGTCATGCCCGCCAGGGCGGTCGCCGACTGGAGGTGGCCGAGGGAGCCGGGCACGTCCTTGCCCCGATGGGCCAGGGAGGCCAGGTCGGGGTCGGCGAAGGGAAGGGCGACGACCTTATTCCCCTGGACGGCCTTCTCCAGCGCGTCCAGCCACCGCTCGGCGACGGCCTGGTTCTTTCCGGGGACGACCCGGTCGCCGTCCTTGACGCGGTAGCCGTTCGCCATGGCGTCGACGGAGGCCAGCAGGTCCGGGTCGACGACCCAGGTGACCGGAAGGTCCTTGCCCAGGGCGACCAGCTGGTCCAGGCGCCCGCCCGGACGCAGCTCGGCCGCCAGGTCGTCGTCCTCGAAGACCGGGGTCTGCTGGTCGTCCGTGGCCGTCTGCGCCGAGACGTGCGCCGAGGCGATCAGCGGCCAGAGGTAGGTGAGCTGGGTCTTCTTCTCGGCGGCATCGGGCTGGTACGGCAGGAAGGTCCGCTCGATGCCGAGCACCCGGTCGTACTGCTTGTCCGAGGTCTGCCCGGTGAGGGAGACGCCCAGCTGGTAGACGCCCTCCGCGTCCAGACCGAGGTCGGCGACGGGGACGGACAGGGAGAAGTCCGTGCTGAGACCGGCGCCGAGCCGGGGGATCTTGACGGTGGGGGTGTCTTCGAGGGGGGCCGGGTCGCTGTCGTTCCGGAAGCCGGTGCGGCCCGTGACCTGCTCGATCTCGCTGCGGCTGGTCATCCTCGGCCCGACGCGCAGGTTCACGGTCGCGTCGGTGACGGCCTTCTTGCTCGGTTGGTCACCGTGCCGGTGACGGTGACGGTGTCCCCCTCGACGGGCGCGCTCGGGGAGAGCGTGTCGAGCGACACATCGACGGTCCTGGAGCCGGTGGCGTCCTCGGCGGCCGTCGCCGGTGAGGCGACGGCCGGGGCCTGGAGCAGGCCGGCGAGGAGCGGCGCCCCGAAGGCGACGGTGATCGTGCGCCGCAGCCATCGGCGGGCAGGTGAGGGACTGGTTCCCTGGATGTCTGCCGCCTCGGCCACGCGTTCGCCCGTCCTCGTCGTTGTCTGTGGTGCCAGTGCTGTCGGTGGTTCCCGGTTGCTGTGTCCAGGCATGGTAACGAGGCACGCCGGGGGCAAGTGCCGGGGACTGCTCCAGCCGAAAACGGGAACGTCACGGTGAGCCCGGGCACGTACCCTTTTCTGTTGTGCCGAACGCCAACGAAGACACCCCGACTGCACTGAGCCAGGTGCAACGCCGCGCGGTCAGTGAACTGCTGCGCGTGTCCCCTGTCGCCGACGACCTCGCCCGCCGTTTCCAGGAGGCCGGGTTCAGCCTCGCGCTGGTCGGCGGCTCGGTGCGGGACGCCCTGCTCGGCCGGCTCGGCAACGACCTGGACTTCACCACCGACGCCCGCCCCGAGGACGTACTGAAGATCGTCCGTCCGTGGGCCGACGCCGTGTGGGAGGTCGGCATCGCCTTCGGGACCGTCGGCTCCCAGAAGGACGGCTACCAGATCGAGGTCACCACGTACCGCTCGGAGGCGTACGACCGGACCTCCCGGAAGCCCGAGGTCTCGTACGGCGACTCCATCGACGAGGACCTCGTCCGGCGTGACTTCACCGTCAACGCCATGGCCGTCGCCCTTCCCGAGAAGGAGTTCATCGACCCGTACGGCGGTCTTGAGGACCTCTCCGCCCGGGTGCTGCGCACGCCGGGCACGCCGGAGGAGTCCTTCTCCGACGACCCCCTGCGCATGATGCGGGCCGCGCGCTTCGCCGCCCAGCTGGACTTCGAGGTCGCCCCCGAGGTCGTCACGGCCATGAAGGAGATGGCGGGCCGGATCGAGATCGTCTCCGCCGAGCGCGTCCGTGAGGAGCTCAACAAGCTGCTGCTCTCGGCACACCCCCGCAAGGGCCTCGGACTCCTCGTGGACACGGGCCTCGCCGATCACGTGCTGCCCGAGCTGCCGGCGCTGCGCCTGGAGAGCGACGAGCACCACCGGCACAAGGACGTCTACGAGCACTCGCTGACCGTGCTCGACCAGGCGATCGACCTGGAGGAGGACGGGCCCGACCTGGTGCTGCGCCTCGCCGCCCTGCTCCACGACATCGGCAAGCCGCGCACCCGCCGCTTCGAGAAGGACGGCCGGGTCTCGTTCCACCACCACGAGGTGGTCGGCGCGAAGATGACGAAGAAGCGCATGACCGCGCTCAAGTACTCCAACGAGATGATCAGGACGTCTCGCGCCTCGTGGAGCTGCACCTGCGCTTCCACGGCTACGGGGACGGCGAGTGGACCGACTCGGCCGTGCGGCGCTACGTCCGCGACGGCGGGCCGCTGCTCTCGCGGCTGCACAAGCTGACGCGCTCGGACTGCACCACCCGGAACAAGCGCAAGGCGGCGGCGCTCTCCCGGACCTACGACAGCCTTGAGACCCGTATCGCCCAGCTCCAGGAGCAGGAGGAACTGGACGCGATCCGCCCCGATCTCGACGGCAACCAGATCCAGGAGATCCTGGGCATCGGCCCGGGGCCGGCCATCGGGCAGGCGTACAAGTTCCTCCTTGAGCTCCGGCTGGAGAACGGGCCGATGGAGCACGACCAGGCCGTCGCCGCACTCAAGGAGTGGTGGGCAGCGCGCGACTGAGTCGGCCCGGCGCCCGGACGGGCCGATGTTTCACGTGAAACCGTGAAACACGGGCCCGATCGACGCTCTGGAGGGGTGGTGTTTCACGTGAAACATCACCCCTTCCGGCATTCCCGGCCCAGTGCCAGGGCGAGTGCCGCGTAGATCGCGGCCACCAGCGCGACGAGGAGGGGAGAGCGGCCGTCGGGCGGCAGCATCAGCGCCGCGACGCCCGCCGCCCCCACGAAGGCGACGTTGAACAGCACGTCGTAGAGCGAGAAGACCCGGCCGCGATAGGAGTCGTCGACGGCCTTCTGGACCACCGTGTCCGTCGCGATCTTGGCCCCCTGGGTGATGAGCCCGAGGAGGAAGGCGGCGACGAGGGAGGGGGTCGGGGTGAAGGTCAGGCCGAGCGCCGGTACGAGGACGGCGGCCGCGGCCGTGCACACGGTCATCCAGCCGAAGGGCCCGAACCGTCCGACCGCCCAGGGGAGAGGACGGCGGCCGCGAAGAGCCGGCGCCCGACGCGGCGACGGCGAGCCCGAGGAGGCCCAGCCCCTCGGAGTCCGTGGAGCTCCAGGCGTAGCGGCAGAGCATGAGCACGCTGACGAGCAGGGCGCCGTAACAGAAGCGCATGAAGGTCACCACGGTGAGCGCCCGGGCGGCGGGCGGCGTTCGGCGAGGTGGCGCAGCCCGCGGCCAGACCCCGGGCCGTCGCCTTGAGGGCCGAGGCCAGGTCCAGCGGCGCGGCGTCGGGATCGGGGCCGAGGAGCTCCGGGACATCCGCAGGGAGGCGAGGCCGGCGCAGAGGTAGAGGACGGCACCGAAGGCCACGACGATCGCGTCGGAGTCGTGGGCGAGGAGCCGGACGCCGAACGCGAGACCGCCGCCGACGGTCGCGGCGAGGGTGCCCGCGGTGGGCGAGAGCGAGTTCGCCATGACGAGCCGCTCCTCGTCGACGACGCGCGGGAGGGAGGCCGAGAGTCCCGCGAGGACGAACCGGTTGACGGCGGTGACGGAGAGGGCGGAGGCGTAGAAGAGCCAGTCCGGTACGGAGGCGAGGACGAGCAGGGCGGTCCCGCAGGCGAGCAGGGCGCGCAGGAGGTTCCCGTACAGGAAGACCTGGCGGCGCTGCCAGCGGTCGAGGAGCACTCCGGCGAAGGGCCCGACGAGCGAGTACGGGAGCAGGAGCACCGCCATGGCGGAGGCGATCGCGCCGGGGGAGGTCTGTTTCTCGGGGGAGAAGACGACGTACGTGGCCAGGGCCACCTGGTAGACGCCGTCGGCGCACTGGGAGAGCAGCCGGACGGCGAGCAGGCGGCGGAAGTTCGTCAGGCGCAGGAGTACGCGCAGATCACGTACGACGGGCATGGCAGCAAGACTCACATACGAGGAGGGCCCCGGGCAGTGCCTCGGGGACCCTCGATCGACAAGCGTGCGGAGCTTTAGCGCTCGACCTCACCCTTGATGAACTTCTCGACGTTGGCCAGGGCCTCGTCGTCGAAGTACTGGACCGGCGGGGACTTCATGAAGTACGAGGACGCGGAGAGGATCGGGCCGCCGATGCCCCGGTCCTTGGCGATCTTCGCGGCGCGCAGGGCGTCGATGATGACACCGGCCGAGTTCGGGGAGTCCCACACCTCGAGCTTGTACTCCAGGTTCAGCGGAACGTCACCGAAGGCGCGGCCCTCAAGGCGCACGTAGGCCCACTTGCGGTCGTCCAGCCAGGCCACGTAGTCCGACGGGCCGATGTGGACGTTCTTCTCGCCCAGCTCGCGGTCCGGGATCTGCGAGGTGACGGCCTGGGTCTTGGAGATCTTCTTGGACTCCAGGCGGTCGCGCTCCAGCATGTTCTTGAAGTCCATGTTGCCGCCGACGTTGAGCTGCATCGTGCGCTCAAGACGGACACCGCGGTCCTCGAACAGCTTCGCCATCACGCGGTGCGTGATGGTCGCGCCGACCTGCGACTTGATGTCGTCGCCGACGATCGGGACGCCCGCCTCGGTGAACTTGTCCGCCCACTCCTTGGTGCCGGCGATGAAGACCGGAAGGGCGTTGACGAAGGCGACCTTGGCGTCGATGGCGCACTGGGCGTAGAACTTCGCCGCGTCCTCGGAGCCGACGGGCAGGTAGCAGATGAGGACGTCGACCTCACGGTCCTTGAGGACCTGGACGACGTCGACGGGCTCCTCGGCGGACTCCTCGATGGTCAGGCGGTAGTACTTGCCGAGACCGTCGAGCGTGTGACCGCGCTGGACCGTGACGCCCTTGTTCGGGACGTCGCAGATCTTGATGGTGTTGTTCTCGCTGGCACCGATGGCGTCGGAGAGGTCGAGGCCGACCTTCTTCGCGTCGACGTCGAAGGCGGCGACGAACTCGATGTCACGGACGTGGTAGTCGCCGAACTGGACGTGCATCAGGCCGGGCACCTTGGACGCCGGGTCGGCGTCCTTGTAGTACTCGACGCCCTGCACCAGCGAGGCGGCGCAGTTGCCCACGCCGACGATGGCTACGCGAACCGAACCCATTCCGGTTGCTCCCTGTGTGATCTCGGAAGCCCTGCGGTACGCAGGGTTTCACTTGGCGGTGTCGTCGGACGGATCCGGCCGGGTACTGCCCCCGTGCCGGGGCAGGCCGCCCGTCTCTCCAGAATCGTTGTCGTGCAGAGCCGCGGCGCCGGGGCCGGATCGCTGATCCCGCCCTGCCCGCTCGCTCTCGATGAGCTCGTTCAGCCAGCGCACTTCGCGCTCCACGGACTCCATACCGTGGCGCTGCAGCTCAAGCGTGTAGTCGTCCAGACGCTCGCGGGTCCGGGCGAGGGAGGCGCGCATCTTCTCCAGACGCTCCTCCAGCCGGCTGCGACGGCCCTCCAGGACGCGCATCCGCACTTCGCGCTCGGTCTGTCCGAAGAAGGCGAAGCGAGCGGCGAAGTGCTCGTCCTCCCAGGCGTCCGGGCCGGTGTGGGAGAGGAGCTCCTCGAAGTGCTCCTTACCTGCCGCGGTCAACCGGTAGACGATCTTGGCCCGGCGTCCTGCGAGTGAAGCGGCGAGGGCCTCCTCGGGGGCGCTGCCCGGCTCCTCGATCAACCAGCCGTTGGCGACCAGCGTCTTGAGGCAGGGATACAGCGTTCCGTAGCTGAAGGCCCGGAAGACGCCCAGCGAGGTGTTGAGGCGCTTCCGCAGCTCGTACCCGTGCATGGGGGCCTCGCGCAGCAGGCCGAGAACGGCGAACTCGAGAATGCCGGAGCGCCTGCTCATCCGTCGCCTCCTCCTCCGCTTCTGGGGCCCTTATGCCGTGCTGATGTATCGACTCGATACATCAGCACGATAGAACGGCCCTCCTTTCTCGACAAGCCGGGCCACCGTGACCGGCGTCACATCGTCAATTCACAGCGATCGACTTGCCCGATTTGGTGTGAAGTCCGGCTCTAGGCGGGTTTTGGCCGTGCGTAGTCTGTGCGGCATGCAGACCACCGGGAACCGAGCGATGCCCTGGGGCGTCAGTGCTGCGGGTGACCGGCTGCGATACGGAGGGACCTCCGGTGAGGTGCCGACCGTGCGCATTTCGGGGGACCGGAACTCAACTGCCGCTTCCAGGCGTACGCGCCTGCCCGAGGAGTAGTCGTTCGATGAGCGAGCATCGTCGCAAAATGCCGCCGCAGGAGCCGCCGACGGGCGGCCGCGCGGCGGCACGGCGCGCTGCCCAGCAGCCGATGGGCCGCAGGTCGGCCCCGGCCCATGACGTCGGTACGGGGCCCCTTCGGCCTCGTACGGTCCCCCTCCTCCTATGGAGAGGAGCAGCGTCCCTACGGAGGACGCGCGGAGGCCCGACGGGCCGCCCAGCGCGGCAGCCGTCGCAGAGGAGCCGATTCCGGCCCCGGCGGCCCCGGTGGTTCCGGTGGAGGACGGCGCGGCGGTGGCGGCGGAGGCGGTCGCGGCAGCGGTCCGGGACGCGGCTCCGGCGGTCGCCCGCCGGGCAAGAAGCGGATCATCGACTATCCGCGCCACAACAAGTACGGCTGGCGTCGCTGGCTGCCCTCGTGGAAGCTCGTGACGGGCACGTTCCTGTTCTTCGTCGCGAGCCTCATGGGTGTGGCCGCGTACGCGTACTCCACGGTGGACATCCCCGACGAGGCCAAGAACGCGACCTCTCAGAACAACATCTACTACTGGTCCGACAACTCCCGCATGGTCGCGACGGGCAGTGGTACCAACCGCCAGATCGTCCCCTTCGCGCAGATCCCGAAGTCCATGCAGGACGCGGTGGTCTCGGCGGAGAACAAGACCTTCTGGAAGGACTCCGGCGTCGACCCCATGGGTATCGCCCGTGCCGTGTGGAACATGGCCAAGGGCGGCGAGACCCAGGGTGGTTCGACCATTACCCAGCAGTACGTGAAGAACAACCGCCTCGACGACCAGTCGCAGACCATCACACGGAAGGTGAAGGAACTCTTCATCTCCATGAAGGTCGGCAACGACGTCGACAAGGAGGTGGTCATGGCCGGCTACCTGAACACCTCGTACTACGGACGTGGTGCGTACGGCATCCAGGCGGCGGCCCGTGCCTACTTCAACAAGGACGCCAAGGACCTGAACCCCAGTGAGTCGGCGCTCCTCGCCGCCGTGCTGAAGGGCGCGACGTACTTCGACCCGGCCGGCTACCCCGAGATCGACCCCGCGGCCACGCAGAGGGCGAACACCGACCGCGCGACCAAGCGGTGGACGTGGATCCTCGACGAGATGCAGAAGGACGGGAGCCTCCCGGCCGCGGAGCGGGCGAAGTACACCACCTTCCCCAAGACGCAGGGGCCGAAGAAGAGCGCCAACCTGGGCGGCCAGATCGGCTACCTGGTCTCCACCGCCAACGTGAACATGCAGAACCAGTTCGGCATCACCGAGCAGGACCTGGCACGCGGCGGCTACAAGATCCACACCACCTTCGAGAAGTCGAAGGTGGACAAGCTGGAGTCCGTGATCAAGAAGAAGATCAAGGACAACATCGACCCGAAGAAGCGCCCGAAGACGGACACGCACGTCCAGTTCGGTGGTGCTTCCGTCGACACCGCGACCGGGAAGATCGTCGCGCTCTACGGTGGCGTTGACGCCACCAAGCACTTCCGGAGCAACGCGGACAGCACCGGTGCCCAGGTCGGATCGACGTTCAAGCCCTTCGTGCTCGCGGCCGCGCTGAAGGACGGCGTCCGGGACAAGAACGGCCCCCCGGAGCAGGACGCGTCCGAGCGCACGATCGTCGACCCGGACAAGAGCCTCTACAACGGCAAGGACGACCTGGCGATCCGTAAGTACAACGGGGACATCTGGCTCGACGACGATGGCAACGAGTGGAAGCAGAGCAACGACGAGAACGCCAGCTACGGCCCCATCTCCCTGCGCTACGCCATGATGAAGTCGGCCAACTCGCCGTACGTGCAGCTCGGCATGGACGTCGGCATCGACAAGGTCCGCGAGGCCGCCGTGGCCGCCGGACTCCGCGCGGATTCCCTGGTCAAGGGCGAATTCCCGTCCTTCTCTCTCGGTGTCTCCAGCCCGAGCGCCATTCGTATGGCCGGCGCGTACGCCACCTTCGCCAACCAGGGGGAGCAGAACGACCCCTACTCCGTCGAGTCGGTGGAGAAGGATGGCGTCACCATCCACAAGCACAAGGCCAAGACCACTCAGGCCTTCAGCTCGGCCATCGCCAGCAATGTCACCGACGTGCTGCGGACCGTCGTGTCCGACGACCGGGGCACCGGTAAGAAGGCCCGTCTCCCGGGCCGCGATGTGGCCGGCAAGACCGGTACGACCGACGACAACATGTCGGCCTGGTTCGTGGGCTACACGAAGCAGCTGGCGACCGCGATCGACATGTACCGCTTCGACGACGACGAGACGAAGCAGGGCCGCAAGTTCGAGAAGATGTACGGCACGGGTGACCAGCCGACGATCCACGGTTCGTCGTTCCCCTCGCAGATCTGGAGGGAGTACATGATGGATGCCGTGAAGGACGACCCGGCCGTGGACTTCCCCGAGCCGGAGAAGCTGGAGGGCGCGAAGCCCGTCTTCGGCGGTGGCGCCGCGAGCCCCACGCCGAGCCCGACGGCCACGCCGACGCCCACCGAGTCGACGATGCCGACGACGACTCCCCCGGCCACTCCGACGACGACTCCCCCGACGAAGCCGACCAAGTCGCCGAAGCCGGGCAAGACGACCTGTAGCGTCTGGGACCCGCTCTGCAACGACAACGGCAACGCGGGCGGCAACACCGGGGAGCCCACCACCACGCCTCCCACCACCGAGGGCCCGACGCCGACCGACTCGCCGACGGACAACAGTTCCGGAGGCAACGGGAACGGCAAACCGGGTGGCGGCTGGGTTCCTGATCCCTCCGCCGCGCACGCCTTGGGCCGCCGCGTCCGCTCCGTACTTTCCGTACGGAGCGGACGCGGCGGCCCTCGCCGTTTTCCCGGGGACGTACGGCAGGATGTCCCCATGCCGAGCCTCCAGAAGTCGAGCGCGCCGCAGGAGCGCTCGCAGACGGTCATCCCCACCCACCGGGACAAGGTGGCGGCCGCGGCAGCGAGCTGATCGGCGGCTCCTACGGCCGCCGGGCGGCGGCCGGCACGGGCCAGTGGACGCCCGTGCGGGTGATCGCGCTCGTGGCCCTCGGCATGTACGCCCTCGGCATGGTGCAGAAGCTGCCCTGCTACAACTGGGCCTGGTTCCGGGGCACGACCTCGCAGTACACCCACGCCTGCTACTCGGACATCCCGCACCTCTTCGCCGGGCGGGGCTTCGCGGACGGTCTGATCCCCTACTTCGACCGGCTGGGCGGCGACATACCGTTCCTGGAGTACCCGGTCCTGACCGGCCTGTTCATGGAGGTCGCGGCCTGGCTGACGCCCGGCGGCGGCGAGCTGAACCAGCAGGAGCAGTCGTACTGGCTGGTCAACGCGGGCCTGCTGATGGTGTGCGCGGCCGTCCTGGCGGTCTGTGTGGCCAGGACGCACCGCCTGCGCCCCTGGGACGGCCTCCTGGTCGCCCTCGCCCCCGCGGTCGCGCTCACCGCCACGATCAACTGGGACCTGCTGGCCGTCGCGCTGACCGCCGCCGCCGTCCTGATGTGGTCGCGGAGCCGACCGCTGGCCTTCGGGATCCTCCTCGGCCTGGCCACGGCCGCCAAGTTCTACCCGATACTGCTCCTCTGCCCGCTGTTGCTGCTCTGCTGGCGTGCCGGGAAGTGGCGGGAGTACGGGGCGGCGCTGGCCGGGGCGGGCGGCGCGTGGCTGGTCGTGAACCTGCCCGTGATGCTGCTCGCGCCGCAGGGGTGGAAGCAGTTCTACCTGTTCAGCCGGGACCGGAACGTCGACTTCGGTTCGATCTGGCTGCTGGTCAGCCAGCGGACGGGCGACGTGATCACGCCGGGCCGGGCCAATCTGTACGCGCTGCTGCTGATGGCGGCGGCGGTGGCCGGTCTCGCGTTCCTGGCGTTCACGGCGCCGCGCAGGCCGCGCTTCGCCCAGCTGGCCTTCCTGGTCGTCGCCGCGTTCGTGCTGACCAACAAGGTCTACTCGCCGCAGTACGTGCTGTGGCTGGTCCCGCTGGCCGCGCTCGCCCGGCCCCGCTGGCGCGACTTCCTGGTCTGGCAGGCCTGCGAGGTCATGTACTTCGTCGGCGTCTGGATGTACCTGGCCTACACCACCGGCGCCAACAAGCAGGGCCTCCCGGTGGAGGGCTACCAGTTCGCGATCGTCCTGCACCTCCTCGGCACGCTGTACCTGTGCGCCATGGTCGTACGGGACGTCCTGGCGCCCGAGAAGGACCCGGTCCGGCAGGACGGCGCGGACGACCCTCGGGGGCGTCCTGGACGGCGCCGAGGACGTCGTCGTGGCGGGCAGGGCGGCCCATCCGGCCCGGCACGCCGCCCCGGCCGCGGCGGAGGGGCAGCGGGTCAGCTGGGGCGCCGCGGACGACGCCTGGAGAGCCCGGGTGACCGGGAAGCACTCACCCCCGGGAGTCCTGCTCCCGGGGGTGAGTGCTTTCTCGGTCTTCGGCCGGCTCAGCGTTCGACGAGCCGGTCGAACTGCGTCGTGGTGTGGCGAAGATGCGCCACGAGCTCGTCGCCCACCCGGGGCTCCTGGGCGTCGGCCGGCACGAACAGGATCGACACCTGCATGTGCGGCGGCTCGGCGAACCAGCGCTGCTTCCCGGCCCAGACGAAGGGCGAGAGGTTCCGGTTGACGGTGGCGAGGCCCGCGCGGGCGACGCCCTTGGCGCGCGGCATGACGCCGTGCATCGCCTTCGGGGCCTCCAGGCCGACGCCGTGGGAGGTGCCGCCGGCGACGACGACGAGCCAGCCGTCCGAGGCGGCCTTCTGCTGGCGGTAGCCGAACCGGTCGCCCTTGGCGACCCGGGTCACGTCGAGGACGGAGCCCCGGTACTCCGTGGCCTCGTGGTCGCCCAGCCAGAGCCGGGTGCCGATCCGGGCGCGGAAGCGGGTCTGCGGGAACTGCTGCTGGAGCCGGGCCTGCTCCTCGGCCCGCAGGTGGCTCACGAACATGGTGTGCAGCGGCAGCCGGGCGTTGCGCAGCCGGTCCATCCAGGCGATGACCTCCTCGACGGCGTCGGTGCCGTCCGGGCGGTCCAGGGGCAGGTGCAGGGCGAAGCCCTCCAGGCGGACGTTCTCGATGGCGGAGTGGAGCTGCTGGAGCTCCTCCTCGCGCACGCCGTGCCGCTTCATCGAGCTCATGCACTCGATGACGACCCGGGCGCCCACCAGGGCGGCGACGCCGTCCACGGACGATACGGAGCGGATGACCCGGTCGGGCAGCGGAACCGGTTCCTCACCCCGTCGGAAGGGGGTGAGGACCAGCAGGTCGCCGCCGAACCAGTCCTTGATCTTCGCGGCTTCGTACGTGGTGCCCACGGCGAGCATGTCGGCGCCGAACCGGGCCGCCTCGTCCGAGAGGCGCTCGTGCCCGAAGCCGTATCCGTTGCCCTTGCACACCGGGATGATCCCGGGGAACTGGTCGATGACGGACTTTTGGTGCGCCCGCCAGCGAGCGGTGTCGACGTAGAGGGAGAGCGCCATGGCCGGCCCGGAACCTTTCTGACGGCAGCGGTGGATCAAAGGTGTGTACGACTACGAAGCCTACGGAACGGTCAGCGGCGCGACATGTAGATGTCGAGCGCCTTGTGCAGCAGCTTGTTCAGCGGGAAGTCCCACTCGCCGACGTACTCGACGGCCTCGCCGCCCGTGCCCACCTTGAACTGGATGAGTCCGAAGAGGTGGTCGGTCTCGTCGAGCGAGTCCGAGATGCCCCGGAGGTCGTAGACGGTCGCGCCCATGGCGTACGCGTCGCGCAGCATCCGCCACTGCATCGCGTTCGAGGGCCGGACCTCACGGCCGATGTTGTCGGAGGCGCCGTAGGAGTACCAGACGTGCCCGCCCACGACGAGCATGGTCGCGGCCGACAGGTTCACGCCGTTGTGGCGCGCGAAGTAGAGCCGCATGCGGTTGGGGTCCTCGTTGTTGAGGACGGTCCACATGCGCTGGAAGTACGAGAGCGGGCGCGGCCGGAAGTGGTCGCGGACGGCCGTGATCTCGTACAGCCGCTGCCACTCGGCCAGGTCCTCGTAGCCGCCCTGGACGACCTCGACGCCGGCCTTCTCGGCCTTCTTGATGTTCCGGCGCCACAGCTGGTTGAAGCCCTTGAGGACGTCGTCGAGCGAGCGGTTGGCCAGCGGGACCTGGAAGACGTAGCGGGGCTGCACGTCGCCGAAGCCGGCGCCGCCGTCCTCGCCCTGCTGCCAGCCCATCTTCCGCAGCCGGTCCGCGACTTCGAAGGCGCGCGGCTCGATGTGGGTGGCCTCGACGTCCTTGAGGCGCTTGACGTCCGGGTCCTGGATGCCGGCCTTGATGGCGGCCGAGTCCCAGCGGCGGATGACCACCGGCGGGCCCATCTTCACCGAGAACGCGCCCTGGTGCTTGAGGTGCGCCAGCATCGGCTGCAGCCAGTCGTCGAGGTTCGGCGCGTACCAGTTGATGACCGGGCCCTCGGGGAGGTAGGCGAGGTAGCGCTTGATCTTCGGCAGCTGGCGGTAGAGCACCAGACCGGCGCCGACGAGCTCGCCGGCCTTGTCGAACCAGCCGAGGTTCTCCGAGCGCCACTCGGTCTTCACATCAGCCCACGCCGGGACCTGGCAGTGGCTCGCGGCGGGCTGGCTCTGGATGAATGCCAGATGCTGCTCACGGCTGATGGTCCTCAGGGTCAGGCTCATGCGGGGCGCTCCTCGGCAGGTGTGTCCCCATCGGTCAGGGGCTCCGGCTCTCGCGCCGAAGCCTACTGTGACCGAGGAGCGCCCCGAATGGGTGTGTGTGCCCTGACGTGCCTCGGGCCTCAGCTGATGACGCCGCCGAAGAGGCCTCCGTGTGCCATGCCGAGGTAGAAACCGACCGCCGAGGCGCCGAGCCCGAGGATCATCAGGAAGCGCTCGCGGGTCGTCACGGAGATGAACTGTCCGTAGGCGCCGGTCAGGATGCCGACCAGGCCCGACCAGGAACTCAACAGGTGCAGGTTGTAGAACTGCGCGGTCGTGAAGGAGAGGATCCCCAGCACCAGGGTCACGCCGACCAGCGTGTCCTGGAGCGGATGGGGTTTGCCGTCGGTCGCGAAGAGAGAGTGGCCGGGGTCGGGTCGCATTGCCTGTGCCATGGGGCACCTCCTGGCGTGCCTGCCGGAAGGCGGCGCATCGTAGCGCCGCCGACATCCGTTGTGTACAGATTGCGTCCCCTCACCCGGGAATTTCAACCGCAGGGCGATGTGCGGGTACTCTGTACAGCTGCGCCGGTGTCTGCCCAGGTCCCTCAGGGATCCCCGACAGCGCTCCTCGTCCGTCGAGGGGCACTGTCAGTGGTGGTGGATACCGTTGCTCACGCATCACGACCCTCCTGCCACGGAACGACCGTGGCCGCTGAGTCCAAAGGAGGTGGGTTCCACATGCGTCACTACGAGGTGATGGTCATCCTCGACCCCGATCTGGAGGAGCGCGCTGTCGCCCCCCTGATCGAGAACTTCCTCTCCGTCGTCCGTGAGGGCAACGGAAAGGTCGAGAAGGTCGACACCTGGGGCCGTCGTCGTCTCTCGTACGAGATCAAGAAGAAGCCCGAGGGCATCTACTCGGTCATCGACCTGCAGGCCGAGCCTGCGGTCGTCAAGGAGCTCGACCGCCAGATGAACCTGAACGAGTCGGTCCTCCGGACCAAGGTCCTCCGCCCCGAGACCCACTGAGCTTCTAGCTCAGAGGTCATCGGGTTCGAGTAGCAGCAAAGCAGCCAGAAGCAAACCCGCCGAGAGGTTCCCCCATGGCAGGCGAGACCGTCATCACGGTCGTCGGCAATCTTGTCGACGACCCCGAGCTGCGCTTCACCCCGTCCGGTGCGGCGGTCGCGAAGTTCCGTATCGCGTCCACCCCCCGCACCTTCGACCGTCAGACCAACGAGTGGAAGGACGGCGAGAGCCTCTTCCTGACCTGCTCGGTCTGGCGTCAGGCGGCGGAGAACGTCGCGGAGTCGCTCCAGCGAGGCATGCGCGTCGTCGTGCAGGGCCGGCTGAAGCAGCGGTCCTACGAGGACCGTGAGGGCGTCAAGCGCACGGTCTACGAGCTGGACGTCGAGGAAGTCGGCCCCAGCCTCAAGAACGCCACGGCCAAGGTCACCAAGACCACCGGTCGCGGCGGCCAGGGTGGATACGGCGGCGGCCAGCAGGGCGGCGGCGGTGGCGGCTGGGGTGGAAACTCCGGCGGCGGTGGCCAGCAGGGTGGTGGCGGTGCTCCCGCCGACGACCCGTGGGCGACCGGCGGCTCCTCCGGCGGCGGCCAGCAGGGCGGCGGCGGCGGTGGCTGGGGTGGAAACTCCGGCGGCGGCTACTCGGACGAGCCCCCCTTCTAGGGCCACGCCCCGGAAGAAGCTCGTACTCCCACTTCTTGATCACACAGGAGAAACACCATGGCGAAGCCGCCTGTGCGCAAGCCTAAGAAGAAGGTCTGCGCGTTCTGCAAGGACAAGACCGCGTACGTGGACTACAAGGACACGAACATGCTGCGGAAGTTCATTTCCGACCGCGGCAAGATCCGTGCCCGCCGCGTGACCGGCAACTGCACGCAGCACCAGCGTGACGTCGCCACGGCCGTCAAGAACAGCCGTGAGATGGCGCTGCTGCCCTACACGTCCACCGCGCGATAAGGAAAGGGTGACCGACTAATGAAGATCATCCTGACCCACGAGGTCTCTGGCCTCGGTGCCGCCGGCGATGTCGTCGACGTCAAGGACGGTTACGCTCGCAACTACCTGGTCCCGCGTGGTTTCGCGATCCGCTGGACCAAGGGTGGCGAGAAGGACGTGGCGCAGATCCGCCGCGCCCGCAAGATCCACGAGATCGCGACCATCGAGCAGGCCAACGAGATCAAGGCCCAGCTCGAGGGCACGAAGGTGCGCCTGGCCGTTCGCTCCGGCGACGCCGGCCGTCTCTTCGGCTCCGTGACCCCGGCCGACATCGCCTCGGCGATCAAGACCGCGGGTGGCCCCGACGTCGACAAGCGTCGCGTCGAGCTCGGTTCGCCGATCAAGACCCTGGGCTCGCACCAGGTGTCCGTGCGTCTGCACCCCGAGGTTGCCGCGAAGCTCGGCGTCGAGGTCGTCGCCGCGTAACGCTGCCCTTGGCAGTCTGCGCTCAGCAGTGAGGAAGGGCCGTACCCCTCGGGGTGCGGCCCTTCCGCTGTCTCTGTCGCTGTTCCTTCCCGCTGTTCCTTTCCGCTGTTTCACGTGAAACGCGTACGGCGTCAGCGCGTGGCGCCCGTGACGATCCAGCGGCCGGAGCGCATGCGGAACCAGAGGGTCGCCATCCGCACGGTCATCATCAGGGTCATCGCCCACCAGAGCGCCGTCAGCCCGCCGCCGAGCGTCGGCACCAGGAGGGCGACCGGAGCGAAGACGGCCAGGGTCAGCAGCATGGCCCAGGCCAGGTAGGGGCCGTCCCCCGCGCCCATGAGGACGCCGTCGAGGACGAAGACCACTCCGGAGACCGGCTGGGAGACGGCGACGACCAGCAGCGCGGGGAGCAGGGTGTCCTGGACGGTGCTGTCGCTCGTGAAGAGCGGGATGAACAGGGGGCGGGTGACGATGAGCAGCGCGCCGAGCGCCACACCGGAGAGCACGCCCCACTGGACCATCCGGCGGCAGACCTGCCGTGCGCCGGTGGCGTCGTCCGCGCCGAGGTAGCGGCCGATGATGGCCTGGCCCGCGATGGCGATCGCGTCGAGCGCGAAGGCCATCAGGCTCCACAGGGACAGGATGATCTGGTGGGCGGCGACCTCCGCGTCCCCGAGCCGGGCGGCGACCGCCGTGGCGATCATCAGGACCGCGCGGAGCGAGAGCGTACGGACCAGGAGCGGGACGCCGGCCTGGGCGGAGGCGCGGATGCCGGCCGGGTCGGGGCGGAGGGAGGCGCCGTGGCGCCGGGCGCCCCGTACGACCACGACGAGGTAGGCGGCGGCCATGCCGCACTGGGCGATGACCGTGCCCCAGGCGGAGCCGGCGATGCCGAGACCGGCCCCGTAGACCAGGCCGAGGTTGAGCGCGCCGTTGGTCGCGAAGCCGGCGATCGCCACGTAGAGCGGTGTACGGGTGTCCTGGAGGCCGCGCAGGACGCCGGTGGCGGCCAGGACCACCAGCATGGCGGGGATCCCCAGGCTGGAGATCCTGAGGTACGTGACGGCGTACGGGGACGCGGTGTCCGAGGCCCCGAAGACGTCGACGAGCCAGGGCGCCGCGGGCAGGGTCAGCGCGACGACGGCGGCGCCGAGGAGGAGGGCGAGCCAGATGCCGTCCATGCCCTGCCGGATGGCGGCCTGGAGGTCGCCCGCGCCGACCCGCCGGGCGACGGCGGCCGTGGTGGCGTAGGCGAGGAAGACGAAGACGCTGACGGCGGTGGAGAGCAGCGCCGCGGCGATCGCGAGGCCCGCGAGCTGGGGGGTGCCGAGGTGGCCGACGATGGCGCTGTCGACCATGAGGAACAGCGGCTCGGCGACGAGAGCACCGAAGGCCGGCAGGGCGAGGGAGACGATCTCGCGGTCGTGCTGTCGGCGGACGGCCTTGGAGGTCGCGGGGCCTGAGTCATGGGCTCAATCTAATCTTCCACAGGTAAGAGATGCAATGGAGTAGCAGTCCTTACTTTTCGCTGGTGCGCGGCTTCGGGTGTGGACCGTTTGTTCTGATCTTGGTCCAGGGGGAAAAGTTTTTCTCCCCCACAGCCCGTGGATGGGAAACGTGCAGGTCAGGAGGGTGAGTTCGGGGGTGCTATGAGTTTGTCCACATGGCTGTCCCCCGCTCCGTGCACAGGATCCGGTGAGTTCTCCACAGCATCTGGCCCTTCACCCACAGGGCCTGTGGATAACCAGATTGGCTGACGCCCCTGACGGGCCTACCGTGGTCCGGCGCCCGACGCGCCAGAAGCGGTCGCGAAGCCACTCGTTGATGAAGGCCGTGGCGTAAGACAGAGTGGCACGGCGATGTCCGCGGAGCGGACGGAGGAGGTGGCCTGGTGAGCGTTCCCGAGCCCATGGACGACCCTTGGGCCGACGGCGGACCGAGCGACCGGCTGCCCACCCGTACCAGGGGAGAAGGGCGCGGCCGTGGCCGCGGCCGCGACGACCAGCACGAGCGCGGCGGAGAGAGCCCCTGGGACGGCGGGCTCTCCGGCTTCGAGCGCGTCCCCCCGCAGGACCTCGACGCCGAGCAGTCCGTCCTCGGCGGCATGCTCCTCTCCAAGGACGCCATCGCGGACGTCGTGGAGATCATCAAGGGCAACGACTTCTACAAGCCCGCCCACGAGACCGTCTACGCGGCGATCCTCGACCTCTACGCCAAGGGCGAGCCGGCCGACCCGATCACGGTCGGCGCCGAGCTCACCAAGCGCGGCGAGATCACCCGCGTCGGCGGGGCCTCCTACCTCCACACCCTGGTCCAGTCGGTACCGACCGCGGCCAACGCCTCGTACTACGCGGAGATCGTCCACGAGCGCGCGGTCCTGCGCCGCCTCGTGGAGGCCGGCACCAAGATCACGCAGATGGGATACGCGGCCGACGGAGACGTCGACGAGATCGTGAACTCGGCCCAGGCCGAGATCTACGCGGTCACCGAGCAGCGCACCACCGAGGACTACCTGCCGCTCGGCGACATCATGGAGGGGGCGCTCGACGAGATCGAGGCGATCGGCTCCCGCAGCGGCGAGATGACGGGTGTGCCCACCGGCTTCACCGACCTCGACGCGCTCACCAACGGGCTGCACCCCGGTCAGATGATCATCATCGCGGCCCGTCCCGCCATGGGTAAGTCGACCCTCGCCCTGGACTTCGCCCGCGCGGCCTCCATCAAGCACAACCTGCCCAGCGTCATCTTCTCCCTGGAAATGGGCCGCAACGAGATCGCGATGCGTCTGCTGTCGGCCGAGGCGCGCGTGGCCCTCCACCACATGCGCTCCGGCACGATGACCGACGAGGACTGGACGCGTCTCGCCCGCCGGATGCCGGACGTCTCCCAGGCCCCGCTGTACATCGACGACTCCCCGAACCTGTCGATGATGGAGATTCGCGCCAAGTGCCGCCGCCTCAAGCAGCGCAACGGCCTCAAGCTCGTCATCATCGACTACCTGCAGCTCATGCAGTCGGGCGGTTCCAAGCGGCAGGAGAGCCGCCAGCAAGAGGTCTCCGACATGTCGCGAAACCTCAAGCTCCTCGCCAAGGAGCTGGAACTGCCGGTGATCGCGCTCTCCCAGCTGAACCGTGGCCCCGAGCAGCGCACCGACAAGAAGCCGATGGTCTCCGACCTGCGTGAGTCCGGCTCGATCGAGCAGGACGCCGACATGGTGATCCTGCTGCACCGCGAGGACGCCTACGAGAAGGAGTCCCCGCGCGCGGGCGAGGCGGACATCATCGTGGGCAAGCACCGTAACGGTCCGACGGCCACGATCACCGTGGCCTTCCAGGGCCACTACTCCCGCTTCGTGGACATGGCGCAGACCTGATCGAAATCGTGAAGCGCCACGGCCGGGCATCGCGTTGGATGGCGTGCATGACGACATCTTTCGAAGCCTTGCTGCCGGGGACCGAGCGGGCCCTGCTGCACCGTGTCGCGGTCGCCCAGTCGGAAGGGCGGACGCCCTCCTTCGTGGGGGCGGTGGTCCGCGACGGAGCCCTGGTGTGGAGCGGTTCGCGCAGCTGCGTGGACGGCCACGCGCCGGACGCCGACACCCAGTTCAGGATCGGGTCGATCACCAAGGTGTTCACCGCGGTGCTGGTGATGAGGCTGCGGGACGAGGGCCTGCTCGGGCTCGACGATCCGCTGGAACGGCACCTGAAGGGCACGGGCGCCGGTGAGGTGACGATCGCCCAGCTCCTGGGCCACACCGGCGGTCTCGCGGCCGAGACGCCCGGCGCGTGGTGGGAGAGGTCCTCCGCCGCGCTGCGCCCGGAACTCTCCGACGTCCTGGGGGAGCGGCCCTTCCTCCAGTCGCCGGGGCGCCGGCACCACTACTCCAACCCCGGCTACACCCTGCTCGGTTCACTGGTCGAGGCGGTCCGGGGGGTGTCCTGGGAGGAGGCGCTGCGGCGCGAGATCCTGGAGCCGCTGGGGATGAACCGCACGACGGTCGACCCCGTCGCGCCGCACGCGGGAGGCTGGGCGGTCCACCCCTGGGCCGACGTGATGATGCCCGAGCCGTCCGAGGACCTCGGTCTGATGGCATCGGCCGGGCAGTTGTGGTCGACGGCCGCCGACCTCGCCCGGTTCGCCGCCTTCCTCGCGGCGGGGGACGAGCGGGTGCTCGCCGCGGCGTCGGTGGAGGAGATGCGCGCTCCGGCGGCCCCGGCCGGGGAAGGCGAGTGGGAGGGAAGCTACGGGCTCGGCCTCCAGCTGCTGCGCAAGGACGGCCGCACCCTGATCGGCCACACCGGATCCCTCCCGGGCTTCGTCGCCTGCGTGTGGGTGAGCGTGGAGGACGGCCTCGCGGGGATCGCCCTCTCCAATGCCACCTCGGGCCCGCTGACGGGGCTCGTGGCCGCCGATCTCGTACGGATCGTGGCGGAGGCGGAGCCGAGGTTCCCGGAGCCGTGGCGGCCCCTTCCCGAGGCCGAGGTCGACGAGGAGCTGCTGTCCCTCACCGGGCCCTGGTACTGGGGCACGTACGCCTACGGGCTCCGGCTCGCTCCCGAGCGGGGCGTCGTGCTCGAACCCCTGAGCGGAGCCGGGCGACGGGCCCGCTTCCGCGCGCTGCCCGAGGGCGGCTGGGTCGGGCTGAACGGCTACTACGCGGGGGAGACGCTCCGGGTCGTGCGGCGTGCCGACGGCGGCGTGAGCCATCTCGACCTCGGGTCCTTCGTCTTCACGCGGGAGCCGTACGCGCCGGGGGACGCGGTTCCGGGCGGCGTGGACGAGGCGGGCTGGCGCGGCCTCTGAGCCGTTGAGCGATGTTTCACGTGAAACCGCACGGTTTCACGTGAAACACGCCCTCACAGGGTCTTCTTGAAGCCCACGTGGGAGGCCTCGAAGCCCAGGCGCTCGTAGAAGCGGTGGGCGTCGGTGCGGGTGACGTCGGAGGTCAGCTGAACGAGCCGGCAGTCCTGGCGTCCGGACTCCGCGACGGCCCATTCGATGAGCTGCGTCCCGAGACCGCTGCCGCGCTCGTCGGCATGGATGCGGACGCCCTCGATGATCGAGCGGGTGGTGCCCCGGCGGGAGAGTCCCGGGACGACCGTCAGCTGGAGGGTGCCGACCACCTTGTCCCCGCGGACGGCCACGACCACGTGCTGGTGCGGGTCGTTCGCGAGGCGCTCGAAGGCGGTGAGGTACGGGGCGAGATCGTCCGGGGACTCGCGCTGCGCGCCCAGGGGGTCGTCGGCGAGCATCGCGACGATGGCCGGAAGGTCCTCCGCGGTGGCGGGGCGTATCTCAAGATCGCTCATGCCCCGCAGCGTACGCGCGGCCGCGTCAGACGAGGGCGCCCGCGTCAGACGAGGGCGCCCGCACCCTCGACGACCTGGACCAGCGGGGCCAGCTCCGGGTTCTTCGCGGCCTCGTCGAGGGCCTCGCGCAGCGCGCCGTCGTTGGTGGGGCGGGCCTCTTCGAGGAGCTTCAGGCCGGCCTCGGTCACGTCGGTGTAGATGCCGCGCCGGTCGGTGGCGCAGAGGTAACGGGTGAGCAGGCCGCGGTCCTCCAGGCGGGTGACGAGCCGGGTGGTGGCGCTCTGGCTGAGCACGACGGCGTCGGCGACCTGCTTCATCTGGAGGTGGCCGCCGGGGCCGCTGTGCTGGCGGCTGAGGACGTCGAGCAGCGAGTACTCCCGCACGCTCAGACCGTGCCCGGACTCCAGGGCGCGCTCGAGGTGGGACTCGATCCTGCCGTGCAGCAGGGAGAGGGCGCACCAGCGCTGGGAGAGCGCGGTGAGTGCGGGGTCCGTCGCGGTCATGGGCTCTCCCTCGGTCTCTCCTCGAAGCCGCCTGGCTCTCGGTCCAGGGTAGACGAAGCGACGCAATAATGGGCGCCTGCAAGTAAAACTAGCCTGCGGCGACCGTCAGGGGAGCGAAGCGGCGGCGCCAGTCTCCGGGGAGGTCGGGCAGGGAGCGGACCATCACCGAGGTGGTGGCGATCGTGTCGATGCCGTTCTCCTTCGCCCAGCTCAGCAGGGAGGTGTGCCGGACGTCGATGTCCGTGCGCAGCGGCCGGTCGGTGGCGGCCGCCAGGGAGGCGATCAGGGCCTGGGCCGTGCCGGGGTCCCGGGCGATCAGGGGGCCGATGACATGGGTGTCCATATTGGGCCAGGCGGCCGCGAAGCCGATGATCTCGCCGCCGTCCTCCGCGACCCGGAGGTGGTCGGAGAAGGCGGGGAGCCGGGTGATCATGTGGGTGCGGTCGAGGCCGAAGATCTCGTGGTCCAGGCGCAGGATCGCCGGGAGGTCCTCCGCCGTCGCCGGGCGTACCGGAACGGCCGGGGCGGGTGCGGTGAAGGTGAAGCGCCCGCGCACCATCTCGGACCGGCTCGTCTCGGTGAAGCCCAGCTGCTCGTACAGGGGCTGCCCGTTCGCCGTGGCGTACAGGGTGAGCGGGGTGTCCCCGGCCTCCGCCAGGACGTGCCGCATGAGCCGGCGGCCCAGGCCCTGGCGTGCGTACCGCTCGGCGACGAGCACCATGCCGATGGCGGCGAGCCCCGGGCCGTACGAGGTGACCACGGAGCAGGCGGCGAGCCCCGGACCTTCGGGGTCGTCGATGCCGTAGCCGGTGCCCGCGGTGAGCAGCAGGCCCCACTTGTGTTCCTCGCGCGGCCAGCCCCGGTTCTCGGAGAGGTCGGCGCAGGCGAGGAGGTCCTCCGGGGAGAGGCGTCGGACGGGGAGCTGTGCGAGGGGGTGGGGAAGTCGGCATGTCTTTCAGGCTGAACGACGCGGTGATCTTCCGTCCACCGCTTTACGGTGTTTCACGTGAAACCCCGGAACCCCCGAGCACGACGCCTGCACCTCTTCGACCTCGACGGCACCCTGATCCGGGGTTCGGCCGCCGCGGTGGAGATCTCCCGGCAACTGGACCTGGTCGACGAGATCGCCGCCCTGGAGGAGGGGTTCCTGCGGGGCTCACGCCGGACGAGTTCGCCGTCCAGGCCCGTGAGCTGTGGTCCGCACTGACCCCGGAGCAGGTCGCGGCGGCCTTCGCGGGGCGCCCTGGCTGACGGGCATCCGCGAGGTCTGGGCGGACATCCGGGCCCGGGGAGACCGCTGCGCGGTCATCTCCCTCTCGCCCGACTTCTTCGTCGAGCGGCTCCTGGACTGGGGCGTCGACACGGCGCACGGTTCGCTCTGGCCCGCGCTTCCCTTCACCGAGCCGATCCACCGGCCGGGCATTCTCAACGCGCGGGCGAAGGTGCGGATCGCGGGTGAGCTCTGCGCGCGGTACGGAGTGGAGCCCGCCGACTGCGTCGCGTACGGGGACTCGATGTCCGACGCGGAGCTCTTCGCGACCGTGTCGGAGACCGTGGCCGTGAACGCGGACCACCATCTCGCCGGGCTCGCCCGCCACAGCTACTCCGGAGGGACCTGCGCGAGGCCTACGCGTTGGTCCGAAACAGCGCAGCCTAGCCAGAAACCCGGGCCTATGGCCCGAGAACACCGCTTTCCGTCCGAAGTGCCGGTCGCAGGCGCCATGCTGCGAGCACGGAAGCCGGCCAGCGCGAGGCGAGGCACATGATGGATGCTCCGACCACCACGACGGACGAGCGGGACTCCCCAGCGGCGGACGGGAAGGAACCCGAATACCCCGGGGACCCTCCGCCGACGCCGTACTCGTCCGTCGCACCCTGGAGGAGATCGCACCGGTCGCCGACCGGGTGACCTCGTACTTCTACGCCCTGCTCTTCGTCCGCCACCCCGAGCTGCGCGAGATGTTCCCCGTGGCCATGGACACCCAGCGGGACCGGCTCCTGAAGGCGCTCCTGACGGCGGCCGAGCACATGGACGACACGCCGGTCCTCACCGCGTACCTGGAGAACCTCGGCAGGGGACACCGGAAGTACGGAACCCGGGCCGCCCACTACCCGGCCGTCGGCGAGGCCCTCATCGGCGCGCTCGTGCGGTACGCGGAGAAGAGCTGGGACCAGGAGACCGAGGCGGCCTGGGTCCGCACCTACACGACGATCTCCCAGATCATGATCGACGCGGCGGCCGAGGACGAGCGGACTGCCCCCGCCTGGTGGCAGGCCGAGGTGGTCTCCCACGACCTGCGGACCCCGGACATCGCCGTCGTCACGCTCAGGCCCGACCAGCCGTACCCCTTCCTCGCCGGGCAGTACACGACCCTGGAGACCCCGTGGTGGCCGCGGATCTGGCGCCACTACTCCTTCGCCGCGGCGCCCCGCCCGGACGGACTGCTGTCCCTCCACGTCAAGGCCGTCCCGGCCGGCTGGGTGTCCAACGCGCTGGTCCACCGGGCACGCCCGGGGACGTGCTGCGGCTCGGCCCGCCGGCCGGCTCCATGACGGTCGACCACTCCACGGACACCGGGCTGCTCTGCATGGGCGGCGGCACCGGGATAGCGCCGATCAAGGCGCTGGTCGAGGACGTCGCCGAGCATGGGGACCGGCGCCCGGTCGACGTCTTCTACGGGGCGCGCAGCGGCCACGACCTCTATGACATCGACACGATGCTGCGGCTCCAGAAGACCTTCCCCTGGCTCTCGGTCCATCCGGTCACCGAGGAGCAGGGGCGGCTCCCGGACGCCGTCTGCCGCTACGGCCCGTGGAACGAACGCGACGCCTATCTCTCGGGCCCGCTCGCCATGGTCCGCCGCGGGGTCGACGCCCTGCGCGGCGCGGGGGTCCCCTCGGACCGCATCCGCCACGACTTCCTCGCGGAGCTCACCCCCGCGGCGGTCGGTTAACCCAGATCGGGGGCGTGCATCGCGCGGACGCCCTCGATGTTGCCGTCGAGGTAGTGGCGCAGGGAGAGCGGGACGAGGTGCACGGCGGCGATGCCGACCCGGCTGAAGGGCACCCGGACGATCTCGTACTCGCCGACGGGCTCCTCCATCTCGGGGCCGTGCCGCAGGGAGGTGTCCATCGAACCGAGCCGGCACACGAAGAAGTGCTGGACCTTCACCCCGGAGACGCCGCCGTCGACGATGTGCTCGACGGTGTCGACGAAGCAGGGCACCACATCGGTGATCTTGGCGCCGAGCTCCTCCAGCACCTCGCGGTGCAGGGCCTCCACGACGGTCGCGTCGGTGGGCTCCACGCCGCCGCCGGGCGTGAGCCAGTAGGGATCCATTCCTGGCTTGGTCCGCTTGATGAGGATCAGGTCGTCCCCGTCGAGCAGGATGGCGCGTGCGGTGCGCTTGATCACGGGACGTTGTTCGGTCATGGGAAGAAAATGGCCCGTCCCGGGTGTCCTGAAACTCACCAGTTCCCGGCGGCGCGGAGCAGCTCCTCGTGGGCGCGGGCCAGGGGGGACAGCGCGAGCGTCCCCGTCCGCGCGACCAGGAAGTAGGTCCGGATCGGAGGGACCGGGGGGTCGAGCAGCGCCACGAGGCGCCCCCGCTCCAGGGCCTCCTCGCACAGGTAGCGCGGCAGGACGGCGAGTCCGGCACCGGAGGCGGCGGCGTCCCGCACGGCCCGCAGGTCGGGGGCGATGACGGTGGCGGCGGCCGCCGGTTTGGTCTCGAAGACGCTCGCCCAGTAGCGGGAGACGAAGGGCAGCGACTCGTGGACCTCGACCACCGGCAGCTGTTCCAGGACCACGGCGCCCTTGCGCAGGAGCACCTCCGGGGAGAGCCGGGCGGCCCAGCGCGGGGCCGCGACCAGGACGTGTTCCTCGTCGCAGAGCGGGGTGGAGACGAGCAGGCCGCCCCGGGGCCGGGCGGTGGCGATGGCCAGGTCGTGGTGTCCGGCGGCGAGCCCGTCGAGGATCTCCTCCGCGCTGCCGAGGAAGGAGGCCCGCACGGCGAGCCCCTGGCCGACCAGCGGGGTGAGGGCGGGCAGCGCGCGGATCGCGGTGAACTCCGGAGGCCCGGCGAGATGGAGGGTGCGGACCCCGCTCTCCTCGTCGAGCCCGGTCTCGGCGATCTCCACGAGGGCGTCCAGATGGGGCGCCGCGCGGTGCGCGAGTTCGTCGCCGATGGTGGTGGGGGTGACCCCGCGCGCCTGCCTGAGGAAGAGCGGTCTCCCCAACTGCCGTTCCAGTGTCCGGATCTGGCTGGTGACGGCGGGCTGGGAGAGGCCGAGGAGCGCGGCGGCGCGGGTGAAGGAGCCGGCCCGGTGCACCGTGACGAACGTGCGCAGCAGGGCCAGATCCATGTCCGCCCCCTTCCGGCCGTGCGGCCGTTGGACTCAGGCGGTCGGCTGACGGCGCCTCAGGACCGTCCAACTATAAATAAGTCGATAGGTCGCTGTCGCTCAGGTGATTGGACACTGACGCACAGTCAACTAGCCTTGTCCAGGCGGTCTCCGCGCGTAAAACCGAGGGCGTTCCGAGCCACGAGGGGAGGCTCGAGCGCCCTCGGTCCCTGCCCCGAGGCCCGGGTCAGCCCGCGCTTCCGGCCTCGTCGAGGGCGCGCAGCACATCGGCGATCAGGTCCTCCGGGTCCTCGGCGCCGACCGAGAAGCGGACGAAGCCCTCCGCGACCGCGTCCCCGCCCCAGCGGCCGCGCCGCTCCGCAGTGGAGCGCACGCCGCCGAAGCTGGTGGCGTCGTCCACGAGCCGCAGCTCCTCAAGGAACCGCTCGGCCCGCTTGCGGTCGGCCAGTTCGAAGGAGACCACCGGTCCGAAGCGCCGCATCTGCCGGGCGGCCACCGTGTGGGAGGGGTCCTCGGGCAGCCCGGGGTAGCGAAGGCCGGTCACGTCCGCGCGCTCGGCGAGCGCCCGTGCCAGGGCCAGCGCGGTGGAGCACTGCCGGTCGATCCGCAGCTGGAGCGTGGCGAGCGACCGGTGGGCGAGCCAGGCCTCCATGGGGCCGGGGATGGCGCCGACGATCTTGCGCCAGCGCCGTACCTCCGCCGCCCGCAGCGGATCCCGGCAGCTCACGTGGCCGAGCAGGATGTCGCCGTGCCCGGTCATGCCCTTGGTGTCGCTGGCGACGGAGAAGTCCGCGCCCAGCTCCAGGGGCCGCTGGCCGAGCGGGGTGGCGAGGGTGTTGTCGACGGCGACCAGGGCCCCGGCCGCGTGCGCCTCCCGCACCAGACGGCGGATGTCGCAGACGTCGAGACCGGGGTTGGACGGGGTCTCGATCCACAGCAGCCCGGCCCCGTCCAGTACGGACAGCTGGGCGTCGCCGCCGGTCGGCGCGGTGCGGACCTCGATGCCGTACGCCCGCAGCTGCTCGTGCACGAGGGGCAGGGCCTGGTAGCCGTCGGTCGGCATCACGACCGCGTCGCCGGCCTTCAGCTGGGAGAAGAGGACGGCGGAGATCGCGGCCATGCCGGACGCGAAGACCAGCGTCTCCACGCCCTCCTCCCCCGGGGCCTCCAGCTCGCCGATCGCCCGTTCCAGACCGGTCCAGGTCGGGTTCTCGTCGCGGCCGTAGGTGTACGGGCCGGTCGGCTCGCCCGGCAGGTGGTAGTGGGCCGCGAAGACCGGCCCCGGCAGGGTCGGTTCGTACTTCACGGGTTCGGGCAGTCCGGCCCGTACCGCCCGTGTGCCGTCGCCGATTTCCTGGTCCGTCACGGTGTCCGTTCCTCCAGTTCCGCACGTACGGCCGCGAGCAGTCCCTCGCTCGCGGCCTCCACCATCTCCAGGCACTCCTCGAAGTCCTCGCGGCCCCGTAGTAGGGGTCGGGGACGTCGAGTCCGGCGCCGGCGGCCGGGTCGTAGGAGCGCAGGAGCCGTATCCTCGCCGCCTCGTCGGGGGTGCGGGCGAGCTGCCGGAGCTCCCGCAGGTGCCCTTCGTCCAGGGCGATCACCAGGTCGAGGGCGGGGAACCACGAGGACCGGAACCGCCGGGCGGTGTGCGCGGAGGTGTATCCGTTCTCGTCGAGCACGGCGACCGTGCGCGGGTCGGCTCCGTCGCCCTCGTGCCAGCCTCCGGTGCCCGCGCTGTCGATCTCCACCAGCTCGCCGAGGCCGGCCTCCTCCACCCGGCGGCGGAAGACGTGCTCGGCCATCGGCGAGCGGCAGATGTTGCCCGTGCAGACGAAGCAGACGCGGTAGGCCATGGTTCCCACTCAGTCGCCGTCGGGGAGCACGACGTTCAGCGCCCACGAGACGACGGAGATGATCAGGCCGCCCAGGACGGCGGTCCAGAAGCCCTCCACGTGGAAGCTGAGGTCGAGCTGATCGGCCAGCCAGGACGTGAGGAGCAGCATCAGGGCGTTGACCACCAGGGTGATCAGGCCGAGGGTCAGGATGAAGAGGGGAAGGGTCAGCAGTTTGACGACCGGCTTGACCAGGAAGTTCACCAGACCGAAGACCAGGGCGACGAGAATGAGCGTCCAGGCCTTCTTGCCGGTGCTGTCGCCGGTCAGGGTGATGTCCTGGAGCAGCCAGATGGCGACTCCGAGAGCGCCCGCGTTCGCGAGCGTCTTGACGACGAAATTCTTCATGTGTCTGATCGTGGCAGACATGATCGGGCCAAGGGCAGGGGCGAGCGGGCGATGAAGGCATTCCGGCTGGACGAACTGGAGGCGGAGCGCGCCGCCAACAAGGGTGCGTACCTCCAGTTCCTGCGGGAGCGGAACATGTCGGTGGGGCTGTACGCGCTCGACGCCGGGGAGCTCGACCCGCAGCGGCCGCACGGCCAGGACGAGGTGTACTTCGTGGTCAGCGGCCGGGCGGCGATCACCGTCGGGGAGGAGACGACCCAGGTGGCGCGCGGCAGCGTGGTCTACGTGCCGGCCGGGGTGGAGCACCGGTTCCACCACATCAGCGAGGACCTGCGGGTCATGGTGGTCTTCTCGCCGCCGGAGGGCTGAGACCTGCCGGAAGGCTGAGGCCTGCCGGAGGGCCGAGACCTGCCGGAGGGCCGGGTCCCGAGGGGCGACTGAGGGTCGAAGGGCCCCGAGCCCTTAGGGGTCGGATCAGGGGAGAGCGGGGGCCGCGGGGTCCCCACCCGCTTCCTCCCGCCCCTAGCCTTGAGGTGTCCGGCGCGGAGTGCGCACGGAGTGGTTCTTCGAGAGCGAGGTAGGGACGATGGCCGTACGGGAGATTCTCGCGGGGATGCCCTGGTGGGTGAAGTGGGTCGCCATACCGCTCCTCGCCCTGTTCGTCTTCGGCGGACTGATCACCAGCGTCCTGACCTTCGTGGTCGGTCTGCTCTTCAAGGTGCTGCTCTTCGCGGCCCTGGTCGCCGGACTGATCTACGTCGTGCGGAAGTTCAGCTCCTCCAGCGGTTCGCGCGGGGACTGGTAGCACAAGCTACTCATCGGTATGAAGCCGACGGAGGGTATTAGCCCGCCCGGGGGAACGCACTGGTCGAATCAGGTGTGGCCCCCGGGGCTGCCACTAGAGTGGAATCTCTCCGCCGTGTTGGGGGACTACAGGCGTAGACCTCGGTACTGACCAGCGGTTTCCCAGGCCCGGCGGGCGCGCGGGGGCGGCCCCCGCGGGCGGGTGCACTGCATCCGTCGTCACGCCTGGGGGTGACCTTTGGCCACGGCTACGCAGACGGCTGCGCCTACCCTGATCGGCTCGGTGCAGCGGGCGCTGAGACTCCTGGAGGCCGTGGCCTCGCACGCGGACGGCGCCCCCGCCAAACAGCTCGCCCGTGAGACGGGCCTCCCGCTGCCCACCACGTACCACCTGCTCCGCACCCTGACGCACGAGGGCTATCTGCTCCGCGACAAGGGTGTGTTCGTCCTTGGCGACGCCGCCGCCCGACTGGCCGGCCGCGGAGATGTGCAGAATCGTCGCATCAAGATCGAAGACTCCCTCGCCCGCTGGCGGGACGAGCTCGGCGTGCCCATCTACTTCGCCCTCTACCGCGAGGGGGAGGTCGAGATCGTCGCCGTCGCCGACACCCCCTCCGCCCCCGCCGTGGAGGAATGGGCCGACTTCCGCGAGACCGCGCACGCCCACGCGATCGGGCAGTGCCTGCTGAGTCAACTCGATCTGAAATCTCGTCAAGACCACCTCGACCGCCATCCGGTGGAATCCATCACTCCGTACACGCTGCGTAACCACCGTGCGCTTTTGCAGCGTTTGGATGGTTTGGGGCGAATGGAAACCCTGGTGGAGCGTCAGGAATATGCGCTCGGCACGATCTGTGCCGCGATCCCCATCGTTGCGGGCTCCACGGTGGCCACCGTGGCGATTTCCGTGCCTCTTCACCAGGAAGAACGGTTGCTCCCAGCAGTCGAGCGGCTACGTACGGAGATCGGAAGGCTCTTCAACTCGGCCGTGTTCTCTATCAGTATCTGAAAAATCACTCCTTGTGATCTGCTAGTGCGTACAGCACGATTGCGTCAAGAGGGCCACGGGGGATCATTCCTGGCCGTTTCGGTCACAGCTTTCAGCAGCGGTGTTCACACAACTGCTTCATCTACTGCGGGGTACACGATGCGAGAGTCGGTTCAGGCCGAGGTCCTGATGAGCTTCCTCGTCTCCGAGGAGCTCTCCTTCAAGATCCCGGTCGAACTCCGTTATGAGACCCGGGATCCCTACGCGGTGCGGATGACCTTCCACCTCCCCGGAGACGCCCCCGTCACCTGGGCGTTCGGAAGGGAACTGCTGCTCGACGGGATCAACCGGCCGAGCGGGGACGGCGATGTGCACATCGCCCCCACGGAGCCCGAGGGGCTCTCGGACGTCTCCATCCGGCTCCAGGTGGGCGGTGACCGCGCGCTGTTCCGGGCCAGCGCGCCGCCGCTGGTCGCCTTCCTCGACCGCACGGACAAGCTGGTTCCGCTCGGTCAGGAACGGACACTCGGTGACTTCGAGGACCACCTGGAGGCCGCGCTGGGCCGGATCCTCGCCGAGGAGAACGCCGGCCCCGCCTGAGCCCCGGCACCCCCGTACGCCTCACGCCTCACGCCTCGCACGTACGCGTACGCCTCACGCCCGTACGCCTCGCACGTACGCGTACGCCTCACACGCACGCCTCACTTGGCGCGACGGCGCCTGCCTCCCCGTGCCGCCGCGGGCTTCGCGCCCCGGACGCCGGGCGGTCGGCCGAGACGACCAGGGCGGCGAGCGCCGTGGTGACCGGCACGGACGCCACCAGACCGATCGAACCGACCAGCGTCCGGACGATCTCCTCGGCGACCAGCTCGCTGTTGGCCACCGTCCCCATGCTGCTCTGGGCGATGGAGAAGAGCAGCAGCAGCGGCAGGGCGGCGCCCGCGTAGGCGAGCACCAGCGTGTTCACGACCGAGGCGATGTGGTCCCGGCCGATCCGGATCCCGGCCCGGTACAGGCCGCGCGGCCCCATGCCCGGATCGGCCTGGTGCAGCTCCCAGACCGCGGAGGTCTGGGTGACCGTCACGTCGTCGAGCACACCCAGCGAACCGATGATGACCCCGGCGAGCAGCAGGCCGGACATGTCGATGTCCGGATACAGGCTGTGGATCAGACCGGTGTTGTCGTCCGTGTTGCCGCTGAGCGAGGCCCAGCCGATGAAGAGCGAGCCGAGCAGACCGATCAGCAGCAGCGAGATCAGGGTGCCGAGCACGGCGACCGAGGTGCGGGCCGAGAGGCCGTGGCACATGTAGAGCGCGAGCAGCATGATCGCGCTCGACCCGACCACCGCCACGACCAGCGGGTTCGACCCTGCAGGATCGCCGGCAGGATGAAGAGCGTCAGCACGAGGAAGCTCACGACGAGCGCGACGAGCGCCATGAGGCCCCGCAGCCGGCCGACCACCACGACCGCGAGGGCGAAGATGCCGGCGAGCAGCGCCATCGGCAGCTTGCGGTTCACATCGGTCACCGAGTACTGCAGGTCGTGCGGGGCGTCGGGGGCGTACGCCACCACCACGCCCTGCCCCTGGTGCAGTCGGCGCGATGCGTCCGGCTGCACGATCTCGATGAATCTGCGCCCCTGGTCCGGGCCGGTGGTGACTTCGACCGTCGCCTTCTCGCACTGCCTCTGCGGACCGTCGACCGCCTCGTGCCCCTGCGGGGTGGCGGTGTCGCCGGCCGGCGGGACCTGGGCGGCGTTCACGTCCTTGCAGTCGACGCGCGCGACGGAGACGACCTTGCCCTGCTGGGTCTGCCGGTCGAAGCCGACGCCGGTGCGCTCGTGCGCCGCGGTGCCGCTCGGCCACAGGACCGCGAGCCCGACCACGACGGCGGTGGCGAAGGGGATCAGGATCGCGGCGATGACCTTGCGCAGGTGGCGGGAGACGGGGGCGGCGGGCCCATGACTGTGGCTGTGGCCGTGCCCACCGCCGTGGGCGTGGCCGTGTGGCTCGGGGGTCTGGTGGGGAAGTCACCGGCCGATCATCGCAAGAACGACGGGGGCCCACTGTTCAGCACGCCAGGAAGGACGCTAGCGTGGTGGCACCTTTGCACACGCGGGAGCTCGGAGCACCGGGCTGAGAGGGCGCTGATCACCGTACGCGCGTACGGGAGGAGGCTGCGCCGACCGCCGAACCTGTTACCGGGTAATGCCGGCGTAGGGAGATCGGTCTCATGACCATTCAGGATGCACGCACGCCTGCCTCCGACCAGAACCAGACCGCCGGGCAGGAGCGCACGCCGGGCTGGCACAAGGGGTACGTCCAGGGCTCGCGCCCCGACCTCCGGGTGCCCGTCCGTCAGGTGCACCTCACCAACGGCAAGGACGTCACGCTGTACGACACGTCCGGTCCGTACACCGACCCCGCCATCGACACCGACGTCCGGCGGGGCCTTCCGCCGCTGCGCGAGAACTGGATCATCGCGCGCGGCGACACCGAGGAGTACGCGGGCCGCCCGGTCCGCCCCGAGGACGACGGCATCAAGCACACCTCGCCGCGCGGCGCGGGCTGAAGAACCTCGACGCGGTCTTCCCGGGCCGCCCGCGCCTGCCGCGCCGGGGACGCACCGGCGAGGCGGTGACCCAGCTCGCGTACGCCCGCCGGGGGGAGATCACCCGGAGATGGAGTACGTGGCGATCCGCGAGAACGTCTCCCCGAGGTCGTACGGGAGGAGATCGCCGCGGGCCGCGCCGTGCTGCCGGCGAACGTGAACCACCCGGAGATCGAGCCGATGATCATCGGCAAGCGGTTCCTGGTGAAGGTCAACGCCAACATCGGCAACTCCGCCGTCACCTCCTCCATCGAGGAGGAGGTGGAGAAGATGACCTGGGCGACCAAGTGGGGCGCCGACACGGTCATGGACCTGTCCACCGGCCGCAACATCCACACCACCCGCGAGTGGGTGCTGCGCAACTCCCCGTGCCGATCGGCACCGTGCCGCTCTACCAGGCCCTGGAGAAGGTCGACGGCCGCGCCGAGGAGCTGACCTGGGAGGTCTACAAGGACACGGTCATCGAGCAGGCCGAGCAGGGCGTCGACTACATGACGGTCCACGCCGGCGTGCTCCTGCCGTACGTGCCGCTCACTGCGCGCCGCAAGACCGGCATCGTCTCGCGCGGCGGCTCGATCATGGCCGCCTGGTGCCTGGCGCACCACAAGGAGAACTTCCTCTACACGAACTTCGAGGAGCTCTGCGAGATCCTGGCGGCGTACGACGTCACGTACTCGCTCGGCGACGGCCTGCGCCCCGGCTCCATCGCGGACGCCAACGACGAGGCGCAGTTCGCGGAGTTGAAGACCCTCGGCGAGCTCAACACGATCGCCAAGCGGCACAACGTGCAGACGATGATCGAGGGCCCCGGGCACGTCCCGATGCACAAGATCAAGGAGAACATCGACCTCCAGCAGGAGATCTGCGAGGAGGCGCCGTTCTACACGCTCGGCCCGCTGACCACGGACGTCGCGCCCGCGTACGACCACATCACCTCGGGCATCGGCGCGGCCATGATCGCCTGGTGGGGCACGGCGATGCTCTGCTACGTCACGCCCAAGGAGCACCTGGGCCTGCCGAACAAGGACGACGTGAAGACGGGCGTCATCACGTACAAGATCGCGGCGCACGCGGCGGACCTCGCCAAGGGGCACCCGGGCGCGCAGGAGTGGGACGACGCGCTCTCGGACGCGCGGTTCGAGTTCCGCTGGGAGGACCAGTTCAACCTGGCCCTCGACCCGGACACCGCGCGCGAGTTCCACGACGAGACGCTCCCGGCGGAGCCCGCGAAGACCGCGCACTTCTGTTCGATGTGCGGTCCGAAGTTCTGCTCGATGAAGATCTCCCAGGACATCCGGCGTGAGCACGGCGGTACGCAGCAGGAGATCGAGGCCGGCATGGCGGAGAAGTCGAAGGAGTTCGCGGCGAGCGGCAACCGCGTCTACCTGCCGCTGGCCGAGTAGTCGCCCCTCGCGTCGGGGCCGGGCGGGTCCCGGTCCCGACGCCCGGTTCTCCGGCTTCGCCGTGCCTGACGAGCCTCGTGCCTGACGAGCCTCGTGCCCGAAGAGCCTCGGGCCCGGAGGGCCCGCGTGCTCAGGGCTTCGTCGTGTCCGGGGGCCGACGGCGGCGAGGGCGTCGCGGAGGAAGGGAGCATGCCGCGCTCCAGGAGGGCGCGGCGCCAGGCCTCGCGGGCGAGGGCGAGTTCGTCGTCGGACGTGGTGCTCCCGTTCGCCGCGGCCGGTCTGTTGCGCAGGGCGGTCAGGAGGAGGCCGATGCCCGCGCTGAGCAGGCCGGCGGCGGCGAGGGCGGCGAAGACGAGGCCCGCCGTCAGCAGGGTCTCGCCGAACACCACGGTGGGGGTGAGGGCGTGCAGGACCGCCCCGACCAGCAGGAGTATCGCGGCGGCCGTGCCCGCGAGGACGGGCACCATCACGGTGACGACGGCGACGACACCGGCGCCGGCGCCCGTGCCGGGATCCGCCGGTGGGGTGCGGGGCGAGGTGAGGATCGTCCGGTTCTGCTCGCGGACCTTCACGAAGTGCTCGTACTCGCCGGCCGCCGCGCTGGTGATCAGCGCTGTCGCGTTCATGGTCATGGCGCGCAGCTGCGCGACCGTGAGCCGGGTTCCGACTCCGTCGAGATCCGGACGTGCGTGGGCGGTGCTCAGTGCGTCGTCGAGGATCCGCTCGTACTCGGCGCGGTCCTCGGTCAGCAGGTGCGGAGCCACGTTCATGTGCATCCCCCGATGCTCCGTAGGCCCGGTTCAGCCGTGGGAAACGGTCGGCTGGGCGGAAACGGAGGAGAGCCTGCTACGGATGAGCCGATGGTATTGCGGTGACGGCACGCCCTGACAGGGTCTTTCCGGAAATCGACTTCCCCGGATGCGCAGGGTTATGCGTCAGCCGTTCAGGGGGAGTTGGACGACCAGTAGCTTTCCGGCCATGGTCACTCCGCCGTCCATGGCGATCGCGAGACCGTCGGCGTACACGTGGGGTCCGTCGACGACCGGGCCCGAGCCGTCCTCGCCGTCCTCCGTGCCGACCTGGCCGAGGAGGTACGGGATGGGGCTGTGGCCGTGCACGATCCGGCGGCCGCCGTAGGTGGAGAGCAGCTCCTGGACGGCCTGCGGGCCGCCTTCGTCGCGGAAGGCGAAGCGCTTGGTGAACTTCCGGAAGAGGTCCCAGACCTCGTCGGCGTCGTTCCGGTTGAGGATCTCGTGGACCGTGTCGTTGACGTCCTCGATGGTCTGGCCGTATTCGAGGTACGCGGTGGTGTCGGAGTGCAGGAGGAGGTGGTCGTCCTCGCGCACCACGGCGTCCAGCCGGGACATCCACTGGAGGTGGACGTCCTGGAGGCGGTCCATGTCGTGCTTCTGGCCGCCGTTGAGCAGCCAGGCGGCCTGGAAGGTGGCGGTGCCCGCGCCGGAGTTGACGGGGGTGTCGGCGAAGCGCTTGGCGCCGATGAGCAGCAGTTCGTGGTTGCCCATGAGGGCCTTGCAGTAGCCGCCCGCGGCGGCGGCCTCGGCGGAGAGGCGCATGACGAGGTCGATGACGCCGATGCCGTCGGGGCCGCGGTCGGTGAAGTCGCCGAGGAACCAGAGCCGGGCGTTGCCCGCGGACCAGACGCCGTTCTCGTCGACGAGGCCCTGGGCGCGCAGGGCGGCGACGAGCTCGTCGAGGTAGCCGTGGACGTCGCCGACGACGTAGAGGGGTCCGGGTCCGTCGCCGTTCGAGGGCTCCGGGGCGGGGGCCCGCTCGGGGGTGACCGGGACCTGCACGGTGTCGCCGCGCTGGATGACCGGGAGGTCGCGCTCGGTCGGCGTGTACCCCTCGGGCATCTCGCCCTCGGGGAAGGCGTTGCCGGGGTGGCCCGTGGCGACGGAGACGATGGAGGACCCGGCCGGTGCGGCGAACGCCGGGGCGAGCCGCTGACCCAGGTGGAGGGTCGGGGCGGCGGGTTCCTGCGGCGCGGCTGCGGCTGCGGCTGCGGGTGCGGGGGCCGGGGCGCGGCGGGTGCCGGTGCGGAGGCGGCCTGGGGCGCGACGGCGGGTGCCTGTGGTGCGGGTGCGGGCGCGGCTGCGGGGGCCGGGGCTCCGCGGGTGCCGGCGGCACCGGGACGGCCTCGACCGGTGAAGGGGCGACCGGGGCAGGGGCGCGGCGGACGCCGGGTGCTCGACGGGGACCAGACGTTCGGTGGGCGCGGGCTCGACCGCGGGAGCCGGCGCCGGTTCCTCCGCGGAGAAGGGCTCGACGGCGTGGCCCTGCACGGGTACGCGGGCGTACGGCGGTACGCGGAAGTCACGCAATGTCGCCGTGCGTACCACGGGCTCCTGACCGGCCCCCTGAGTCATCGACCCCTCCACCACCGTCGCGATGCCCTGCACATCGCGGACCGGCCTGGTCGGGGTGGTCCGCGGTGTCGTCCGCCCATCATAGGAATGAGGGTCCTCCTGTGTGACGCACCAGGGGTGGTGAATCCGGGTCCACTCCGGGTTAACCGGTTGTTTCGCCCGAATTGAGAAGGTCCAGTCCAGGGTCGGTACCGGTGTGGCGACCGGTTTCGCCGTCCGCGCCCACGGGCAGGGGCGAGGACGGCGAGTCGGATGACGGCGGTTTCAGTCCTTCGCGGGCGAGCGCGGCGGGCTGACGGTGGTGCGCGGCGAACGCCGCTGCGAGGAGGTGCGGACGATGAGTTCGGTCGGTATCACCTGCTCGACCGGACCGTCGGTGTCGATCCCCTCGATCGCGTCGATGAGGAGCTGGACGACGGCGGTGCCGATCCGGCGCGGTTTGAGCGAGAGCGTCGTGATGGGCGGTTCGGTGGTGGCGTAGACGGTCGACTCGCTGCAGCAGACCAGCAGCAGGTCGTCCGGGACGCGCAGTCCGTAGCGGCGGGCGGCCGCGAGGAGGTCGGTTCCGTTGGGGTCGAAGAGGCCGTACACGGCGTCGGGACGGTCGGGGCGGGCGAGCAGCCGGTCGGCCGCGACGGCGCCCGCGCACGGGTCGTGCGCCGGATAGGCCTCGTAGACGGGGTCCTGGCCCACCCGTTCGCACCAGTTGAGGTACGCGGTGGTGGACAGGCGGGTGTACGTGTCGGTGGTGGTTCCGGTGAGGAGGCCGATCCGGCGGGCGCCGGCGTCGGCGAGGTGGTCGAGCAGGTCGAGGACGGCGGCTTCGTGGTCGTTGTCGACCCAGGCGGTGACCGGAAGGGTGCCGGCGGGGCGTCCGTCGGAGACGACGGGCAGGCCCTGGCGGACCAGTTCGGTGACGACCGGGTCGTGGTCGGAGGGGTCGATGACGACGGTGCCGTCGAGGGCGACGTTCGACCAGACGTCATGGCGGGAGGTGGCGGGGAGGATGACCAGGGCGTAGCCCCGGGCGAGTGCCGCCGATGTGGCTGCTCTGGCCATCTCCGCGAAGTACGCGAATTCGGTGAAGGTGAAAGGTTCATCCCCGTACGTGGTCACGGTCAGGCCGATGAGTCCCGACTTGCCGGTACGGAGCGTGCGGGCCGCCGCGGATGGGCGGTAGCCCAGCCTGTCGGCGACCTCGCGGACGTGGCGGCGGGTGGCGTCCGGGAGTCGGCCCTTGCCGTTGAGCGCGTCGGAGACAGTCGTGATGGAGACCCCGGCGGCGGCGGCCACGTCCCGGATGCCTGCCCGGCCCTGCCGGCTTCCCCGGGTCTGTGCCCGGCTCACCTGGTGCTTCCCTGCTGCTGTCATGGCGAGCCGATAGTAGGGCGACGAGGGGAGGTCGGGACCGTCGCATATGCAGGCGTTGACAGGTACGTTTCTGCATGATCGAAAAGGGTCAATTGGCAGGGAATCAAAGGTGGTTAGGGTCTTTGCCGTGCGATCTATGGTGATCGAACGGCGTAGGCCTGGCGAGGGTGCGAGGTCTCGAAGAGGTCTCAACTCACCTCTACGGGGGATGCGCGCCACGGCGCCCGCCACCGGCGCGCGCCACCCGGGTGCGCGCCCCCCTCTTCGGGGGCGGCACGGGGAGGGCGTATCCACAGCGTGTCCCTCCTGTTGTCCACAGCCCATTCGCAGCGGGGGCGAATCCTCTTAAGGTGAGGAGTATTGGCGGTACGGACGGTCGAGGAGGCCACACTGTGAGCGAGACCAGCGGGACGAGCACCGGCAGCCCCAAGCTGCGCGCCGAGCTGGACGGTGTCCCCACCTACAAGCCGGGCAAGCCGGCCGCCGCGGGCGGTCCCGTGGCCTTCAAGCTGTCCTCCAACGAGAACCCCTACCCGCCGCTGCCGGGGGTCATGGAGAGCACGCTGGCCGCGGCCACGAACTTCAACCGCTACCCGGACATGGCCTGCACCGGGCTGATGGAGGAGCTGGCGAACCGCTTCGGCGTGCCCGTCTCGCACCTGGCCACCGGCACCGGCTCGGTCGGCGTCGCGCAGTCGCTGCTCCAGGCCACCTCGGGTCCGGGCGACGAGGTGATCTACGCCTGGCGCTCCTTCGAGGCGTACCCGATCATCACGCAGATCAGCGGGGCGACCTCCGTGCAGGTGCCGCTGACCGAGGGCGAGGTGCACGACCTCGACGCGATGGCGGAGGCGATCACCGACCGGACCCGGCTGATCTTCGTCTGCAACCCCAACAACCCCACGGGCACCGCGGTGCGCCGGGCGGAGCTGGAGCGCTTCCTCGACCGGGTCCCCTCCGACGTCCTGGTCGTGATCGACGAGGCGTACCGGGAGTTCGTCCGCGACACGGAGATCCCGGACGGCATCGAGCTGTACCGCGACCGGCCGAACGTGGCGGTGCTGCGCACCTTCTCCAAGGCGTACGGCCTGGCGGGGCTGCGGGTCGGCTTCGCGGTCGCCCACGAGCCGGTGGCGGCGGCGCTGCGCAAGACGGCGGTGCCGTTCGGCGTGAGCCAGCTGGCGCAGGACGCGGCGGTGGCCTCGCTGCGGGCCGAGGACGAACTGCTCGGCCGGGTCGGCTCGTTGGTGGCCGAGCGCGAGCGGGTCCATGCGGGGCTCGTGGCCCAGGGCTGGACGGTGCCGGACACCCAGGCGAACTTCGTCTGGCTGCGGCTCGGCGAGCGGACCATGGACTTCGCGGCGGAGTGCGAGCGGCACGGCGTGGTGGTGCGGCCGTTCGCGGGCGAGGGCGTGCGCGTCACGATCGGTGAGTGCGAGGCGAACGACCTGTTCCTGAAGGCGGCGGAGGGCTTCCGCCAGGCGCTCTGATCAGCCGGGCGGCCTGATCGGCGCTCTGCGTCAGTTCGAGGCGAGTTCCACGCGGATCGGGTCGCCGTCCCTGACGGTGGCCAGGATCCGCGGGTCGCCGTCGAGCGCGCCCAGCAGGTTGCAGGGGCTCGCCAGCCGGCATTCGTCGCCCCGGGAGATCGGGGTGGGGCCGTAGTGGAGGGCGAGCGCGTCGCCGTCCGTCCAGAAGGCCACCGTGCCGGGCTCGACGACCTGGCGCGCGTCGTCCTCGACGGGGACGGAGACCGGTGTGTCGAAGTAGACCTCCTCGCCCCAGGTGCGGGCGGTGGAGGAGATCGGGAGGGCTCCCGCGAGCGCCTTGCTCGTGGGGGTCTCCTCAAGGGTGGCCGTGGTGTGTCCGGTCGGCCAGATGATGCGTATCCGAAGGGTCATGCCCCGGATTCAACAATATGTTGAAGGCCCTGGGAAGAGGTGACCTTCGGTACGGGGACCCCGACTGAAGATACGGATTTCGTATGAGCCATAATGCTTGTGAATGTGAACGCGTTCACAAGCGTGTCCCTGTTCGTCCCGAAATAAGTGGGATTAACAGGGCAAACTGCCGATGTGACCACGGCGCTCACGGCGATGTAAGGAGAAACCGACGTGGACCTAGCTCTGGCGCCAGAGACTCTGGCGCGCTGGCAGTTCGGCATCACGACCGTCTACCACTTCCTCTTCGTCCCCCTGACGATCTCCCTTGCCGCGCTCACCGCAGGGCTCCAGACCGCCTGGGTGCGGACGGAGAAGGAGAAGTACCTCAGGGCGACCAAGTTCTGGGGCAAGCTCTTCCTGATCAACATCGCCATGGGCGTGGTCACCGGCATCGTGCAGGAGTTCCAGTTCGGCATGAACTGGTCCGACTACTCCCGGTTCGTCGGTGACATCTTCGGCGCCCCGCTCGCCTTCGAGGCGCTCATCGCCTTCTTCTTCGAGTCGACCTTCATCGGTCTGTGGATCTTCGGCTGGGACAAGCTGCCGAAGAAGATCCACCTCGCCTGCATCTGGATGGTGTCGATCGGCACCATCCTCTCCGCGTACTTCATCCTGGCGGCCAACTCCTGGATGCAGCACCCCGTGGGCTACCGGATCAACAAGGAGCGCGGCCGGGCGGAGCTCACCGACTTCTGGCACGTGCTCACCCAGAACACCGCGCTCACCCAGTTCTTCCACACGATCACGGCGGCGTTCCTGGTCGGCGGCGCGTTCATGGTGGGCATCTCCGCGTTCCACCTGGCGCGCAAGAAGCACATCCCGATCATGCGGACCTCGCTGCGGCTCGGCCTGGTCACCCTGATCATCGCCGGCCTCGGCACCGCCATCAGCGGCGACCTGCTCGGCAAGGTCATGTTCAAGCAGCAGCCGATGAAGATGGCCGCCGCCGAGGCGCTCTGGGACGGCGAGGCGCCCGCACCCTTCTCCGTCTTCGCCTACGGCGACGTCGAGAAGGGTCACAACACGGTCGCCATAGAGATCCCGGGCCTGCTGTCCTTCCTCGCGAACGACGACTTCAGCTCGTACGTCCCGGGCATCAACGACGTGAACAAGGCCGAGCAGGAGAAGTTCGGGCCCGGCGACTACCGGCCCAACATCCCCGTCGCCTACTGGGGCTTCCGCTGGATGATCGGCTTCGGCATGGCCTCGCTGGGCATCGGGATGCTCGGCCTCTGGCTGACCCGCAAGAAGCTCATGCTGGCACCCGGCCTGAGGACCGGTGAGGACGAAGTGCCGAACCTGGTCCTGTTCAAGAGCAAGGCGCTCAGCCCGCGCTGGGGCAGGTGGTACTGGATCGTCGCCCTCTGGACCATGGGGTTCCCGCTGATCGCCAACTCCTGGGGCTGGATCTTCACCGAGATGGGCCGTCAGCCCTGGGTCGTCTACGGCGTGCTGCGCACCCGCGATGCGGTCTCCCCCGGTGTCTCCCAGGGCGAGGTGCTCACCTCGATGATCGTCTTCACCACGCTCTACGCGATCCTCGCCGTCATCGAGGTCAAGCTCCTCGTCAAGTACGTCAAGGCGGGCCCGCCGGAGCTCACCGAGGACGACCTCAACCCGCCCACCAAGATCGGCGGGGACTCTCGTGACCCCGACCGCCCCATGGCCTTCTCGTACTGAGGCTCAGGAGATCGAGGCATGGAACTCCACGACGTCTGGTTCGTACTCATCGCCGTCCTCTGGATCGGCTACTTCTTCCTCGAAGGCTTCGACTTCGGGGTCGGCGTCCTGACCAAGCTGCTCGCCCGAGACCGGGCCGAGAAGCGGGTCCTCATCAACACCATCGGACCCGTCTGGGACGGCAACGAGGTGTGGCTGCTCACGGCTGGAGGGGCCACCTTCGCCGCGTTCCCCGAGTGGTACGCGACGCTGTTCTCCGGCTTCTACCTGCCGCTGCTGATCATCCTGGTCTGCCTGATCGTCCGGGGCGTCGCCTTCGAGTACCGGGCGAAGCGGCCCGAGGAGAACTGGCAGCGCAACTGGGAGCAGGCCATCTTCTGGACCTCGCTGATCCCCGCGTTCCTCTGGGGCGTGGCCTTCGGCAACATCGTCCGGGGCGTGAAGATCGACGGCGACATGGAGTACGTCGGCACCTTCTGGGACCTGCTCAACCCGTACGCGCTCCTCGGCGGCCTGGTCACGCTCACCCTCTTCACCTTCCACGGCGCGGTCTTCGCCTCGCTCAAGACGGTCGGGGACATCCGGACGCGGGCCCGGGGGCTGGCGCTCAAGCTGGGTCTGGTCACGGCGGTGCTCGCGCTCGCCTTCCTGATCTGGACCCAGGTCCACACGGGTGACGGCTGGAGCCTCGCGGCGATGCTGGTCGCCGTGGTGGCGCTCGTCGGTGCCATCGTCGCCATCCGGGTGGGGCGCGAGGGCTGGTCGTTCGCGCTCTCGGGCGTCACGATCGCCGCCGCGGTGGCGATGCTCTTCCTCGCCCTCTTCCCGGACGTCATGCCGTCCTCGCTCGACCCGGCGTGGAGCCTCACCGTGACGAACGCGTCGTCGAGCCCGTACACGCTCAAGATCATGACCTGGTGCGCGGCGATCGCGACCCCGCTGGTGCTGCTCTACCAGAGCTGGACCTACTGGGTGTTCCGCAAGCGCATCGGCACGCAGCACATCGCCGAAGCCCACTAGGGCCGACGCTCGACAGGGCCGGTGCTCACCGGGGCCGGCCCTCACTAGAGGGGCATGTTTCACGTGAAACCGATCGATCCGCGCCTGCTCCGGTACGCCAGGGCCACCCGTCTCTTCCTCATCGCGGTGGTCGTGCTCGGTCTCGTCGGAGCGGCGCTGGTCATCGCCCAGGCGATGCTCATCGCCGAGATCGTGGTGGGGGCCTTCCAGAAGGCCCAGTCGGTTTCCGATCTGACCACGCCCCTGCTGCTGCTCGCCGGAGTGGCGGTGGCGCGGGGGCTGGTCTCCTGGCTGACCGAGCTGGCCGCCCACCGGGCGAGCGCGGCGGTCAAGTCCGAACTCCGCGGCCGGCTCCTGGGCCGCGCGGCCACCCTCGGGCCGGGGTGGCTGAGCGGGCAGAAGGCCGGTTCGCTGATCGCCCTGGCCACGCGGGGCGTGGACGCCCTCGACGACTACTTCGCCCGCTATCTGCCGCAGCTGGGTCTCGCGGTGGTCGTACCGGTGGCGGTCCTGGCCCGGATCGTCACCGAGGACTGGGTCTCGGCGGCGATCATCGTCGTCACGCTGCCGCTCATCCCGGTCTTCATGATCCTCATCGGCTGGTACACCCAGGCCCGGATGGACCGGCAGTGGAAGCTGCTCTCGCGGCTCTCCGGTCACTTCCTGGACGTGGTCGCCGGCCTCCCCACCCTCAAGATCTTCGGCCGGGCGAAGGCCCAGGCCGAGTCGATCCGCGCGATCACCTCGGAGTACCGCCAGGCGACGATGCGCACGCTGCGGATCGCCTTCATCTCCTCCTTCGCCCTGGAGCTGCTCGCGACGCTGTCGGTCGCGCTCGTCGCCGTGACCATCGGCATGCGGCTCGTCCACGGCGAGCTCGACCTCTTCACCGGGCTCGTCATCCTGATCCTGGCGCCCGAGGCCTACCTCCCGCTGCGACAGGTGGGGGCGCAGTACCACGCGGCGGCGGAGGGACTCGCGGCGGCGGAGGAGATCTTCGAGGTCCTGGAAGCCCCGGTGCGGGGTGCCGGTACGGGGGAGGTGCCCGCTTCCGTACGGCTTGAGCTCGACGGGGTGACCGTCCGCCACGCGGGGCGCGCCGAGCCCTCGCTCGACGCGGCGACGCTGACGGTCGAGCCGGGCGAGACGGTGGCCCTGGTCGGGCCGAGCGGGGTGGGGAAGTCGACGCTGCTCGACGTCGTCCTCGGGTTCGCGGTGCCGGAGGAAGGCGGTTCCGTACGGGTCGGGGGCGTCGACCTGGGGACGCTGGACCTGGAGGCCTGGCGGTCCCGGATCGCCTGGGTGCCGCAGCGGCCGTACCTGTTCGCGGGGACGGTCGCCGAGAACGTACGGCTCGCCCGACCGGACGCCTCCGACGAGGCGGTACGGGGCGCCCTGCGGGACGCCGGGGCGGACGGGTTCGTCGCGGGCTGCCGCTCGGGCTCGACACGGTGCTCGGCGAGGACGGCGCGGGGCTCTCGGCGGGGCAGCGGCAGCGGCTCGCGCTCGCGCGGGCGTTCCTGGCGGACCGTCCGGTGCTACTGCTCGACGAGCCGACGGCGGCGCTGGACGGGGCGACGGAGGCGGGGGTGGTCGAGGCGGTGCGTCGGCTGGCCGCCGGGCGGACGGTGCTGCTGGTGGTGCATCGGCCGGCGTTGCTCGCGGTGGCGGATCGGGTGGTTTCGCTCGGGAGCGACGTGCCCGCTCCGTTTCACGTGGAACATTCGCTCTCGACGAGCCCCGCCGGGCCGGCGTCCGCCACCGGCCTCGTGGAAGAGGAACCTCTCACCAGCCCTGCCGGACAGCTGCCGGTGGCCTCCTCGTCGGTGCTCGCGCGGGTGCGGGCCATGGCCGGGGAGCTCAAGGGGCGGATGGCGCTCGCGCTGCTGCTCGGGAGTCTGGCGCTCGGCTCGGCCGTGGGGCTCATGGCCGTGTCCGGGTGGCTCATCTCGCGGGCGTCCGAGCAACCGCCCGTGCTGTATCTGATGATGGCGGTCACGGCTACGCGGGCCTTCGGGATCGGGCGGGCCGTCTTCCGGTACGCCGAGCGGCTCGTCTCGCACGACGCCGTCCTGCGGATGCTCGCCGACCTGAGGGTCTCCGTCTACCGGCGCCTGGAGCGGATCGCCCCGGCCGGACTGCGCCGCACCCGGCGCGGTGACCTCCTCGCGCGGCTCGTCCAGGACGTCGACGCGCTCCAGGACTACTGGCTGCGCTGGCTGCTCCCGGTGGGCGCCGCGCTCATCGTGGGCGTTGCCTCGGCCGGGTTCACCGCATGGCTGCTGCCCGAGGCCGGGGCGGTCCTCGCCGTCGGCCTGCTGGTCGCGGGCGTCGCCGTGCCGGCGGCGGCGGTGCCCTCGCCCGCCGGGCCGAGCGGCGGCTCGCCCCGCGCGCGGCACCCTGGCGACCGCCGTCGCCGACCTCCTGCGCGGCTGCGCCGAACTGACCGTCGCCGGTGCGCTCCGGGGCCGGATCGAGCGGACGCGGGACGCCGACCGCGCCTCACCTCCATCGCCTCCCGGCAGGCCGCCGCCACCGCGCTCGGGGCCGGACTCTCGGCCCTGGTCTGCGGCCTGACGGTCGCGGCCGCCGCGCTCGTCGGCGTCCGGGCCGTGGGGACGGGCGGCTCGACGGGGTGGCCCTCGCCGTGATCGTCCTGACCCGCTCGCCGCCTTCGAGGCCGTCACCGGGCTGCCCCTCGCCGTCCAGTACCGGCAGCGCGTCAAGCGGAGCGCCGAGCGGGTCTTCGAGGTGCTCGACGCCCCCGTCCCCGTACGCGAGCCGGAGACGCCCGCCGCTCCCCCGGCGAGCCCGTTCCCGCTGGAACTGGCCGGGCTCTCGGCCCGGCACGCCGGGCAGGAGCGGCACGCGCTCGACGGGTTCGCCCTCACCCTGGAGGCCGGACGGCGGGTCGCGGTCGTCGGCGCCTCCGGCTCCGGCAAGACCACGCTCGCCCAGGTGCTGCTGCGGTTCCTGGACGTGGAGCACGGCACGTACCGGATCGGCGGCGTGCCCGCGTGGGAGCTCGACGGCGACGAGGTCCGGCGGTTCGTCGGGCTCTGCGCCCAGGACGCCCACCTCTTCGACAGCTCCGTCCGCGAGAACCTGCGGCTCGCCAAGGTCGGGGCGGACGACGAGGAGCTGCGCGAGGCACTGCGCCGGGCCCGGCTGCTCGACTGGGTCGACGGGCTGCCCGCCGGACTCGACACGCTCGTCGGCGAGCACGGCTCCCGGCTCTCCGGAGGCCAGCGGCAGCGCCTCGCGCTCGCCCGCGCCCTCCTCGCCGACTTCCCGGTCCTCGTCCTCGACGAGCCCGCCGAGCACCTGGACCTGGCCACCGCCGACGCGCTCACCGACGATCTGCTCCGGGCCACCGAGGGACGCACCACCGTCCTCATCACCCACCGGCTGCACGGTCTCGACGCGGTCGACGAGGTGGTGGTCCTCGACGAGGGCCGGACCGTGCAGCGCGGCCCGTACGCCGAGCTCGCGGCGGTGGACGGACCGCTGCGCCGGATGCTGGAGCGGGAGGAGGAGACCGACGCGCTCCTCACCGGCGCGGGACGGCCGACTTTTCTCGCCAAATAGGACTTACTAGGCTCAAGGCCATGACCGCCCCCGTGCCGTCCGAGTCCTCGGACCCCCTGGAAGCCGCCACCCAGGTCACCCGCAGCCTCCAGGGGCTGTCCACGGAGCTCACCGCCCGCGTGCCGCAGCTCCTGGAGGCCATGCGCTCGGTCGGCACCGGCCTGGAACTCCACTCCACCCTCGACCGGATCTGCGAGACCGCCGCCGAACTCGCCGGCGCCCGCTACGCCGCGATCGGCGTCGTCGACGACGAGGGCGAGGGCCTGTCCGACTTCGTCACCTTCGGCGTCGACGAGGACACGGCCCGCCGGATCGGCCGCCGCCCCGACGGCCACGCGGGGCTGCTCGGCGCGCTGATCCGCGACCCGCAGACCATCCGCCTCGCCGATCTCACCGCCGATCCGCGCGCCGCCGGCTTCCCGCCCGGACATCCGCCGATGCGGACCTTCCTCGGCGTCCCCATCCGGGTCCAGGGCGAGATCTTCGGCAACCTCTACCTCGCGGAGAAGCACGACGGGGACGAGTTCAACGACTACGACGTGCACATGGTCCGGGTCCTCGCCACCGAGGCCGGCATCGCGATCGGCAACGCCCGCCTGTACGAGGCGGCCCGGCAGCGCGAGCGGTGGATCGACGGCTCGGTCGCCGTCACCACCGCGCTGCTCTCCGGCGGCGACGCGGACGACGCCCTCGCGGTCGTCGCCGAACAGGCCCGCCGGCTCGCCGACGCGGACGCCGGGATCGTGCTGCTGCCCGCCGAGGACGGCGGCCTGGAGATCGTCGCCGTCTCCTCGCCCCGGCCCACGAAGTCGCTCGGCGTGGTGATCCCGCCCGAGAGCGCCGTCGTGAAGGAGCTCATGGCGGGCGAGGCGGTCTTCGTGGCCGACGCCTCGGCCGACCCGCGCATGATCAGCCGGCTGACCGCCCCGTACGGACCGAGCATGATGCTGCCGCTGCAGAGCGGCGGACGGGTCCTCGGGGCACTCGCCACGCCCCGGGCGCGAGGGGCCAGGCAGTTCACGGAGGCGGAGCGGACGCTCGCCACCCAGTTCGCCTCGCAGGCCGCCCTCGCCCTGATGATGGCCGACGCACAGCGCGACCGGGAGCGCCTCGCCGTCTACGAGGACCGCGACCGGATCGCCCGTGACCTGCACGATCTGGTGATCCAGCGGCTCTTCGCCACCGGGATGATGCTGGAGAGCGCCCAGCGGAGGTCGATCGTGCCGGCCGTGCGGGAGGGCGTGGGCAAGGCCGTGGACGAGCTGGACGTGACCATCCAGGAGATCCGTACGGCGATCTTCGCGCTCCAGCAGGGCCCCGCCGAGGCCCCGTCGGGGCTGCGCACCCGCGTCCTGCGGGAGATCAACATGGCGGCCGTGCCGCTCGGCTTCAAGCCCGCGCACCGCTTCCTCGGCGCGATCGACTCGACGGTCGGCGAGCTCACCGGCAAGAACCTCATCGCCGCGCTGAGGAGGCGCTGTCCAACGCCTTCCGGCACGCGGAGGCGAACCGCATCGAGGTGGTCGTCGACGCCGGCGTCACCCTGCCCGACGGCTCCCCGGGTGCGCTCTCCGTCGCCGACGACGGCGTCGGCATCCCCGAGGGCGGACGGCGCAGCGGCCTGCGCAACCTGGCCCGCCGGGCCGAGTCGCTGGGCGGCGCGAGCTGGTGCGGCCCCGGCCTGGGCGAGGGCGGCGGCGGGACGACGGTGGTGTGGGAGGCCCCGCTCTAGCCCGGGGCCCGCGCCGGTCGAAGGCCCTGCCCGGAGCCCTAGACCGTGGTCTCCTTGCTAGACCGCGGTCTCCTTGCTCGCGAGGGCTTCGGCGACGAGCTGTTCGATGACGACGGCGACCCCGTCGTCGTTGTTGCCGACGGTCCGGCCCGAGGCGGCGGCGAGGACGTCGGGGTGGGCGTTGCCCATCGCGTACGAGCGGCCGGCCCAGGTCAGCATCTCGATGTCGTTCGGCATGTCGCCGAAGGCGACGACCTCCTCGGCCGCGATGCCGCGTTCGGCGCAGCACAGGGCCAGGGTGGAGGCCTTGGAGACGCCGAGCGCGCTGATCTCGATGAGGGCGGTCGGGCTGGAGCGGGTGAAGGCGGCCCGGTCGCCCGCCGCCTCCCTCGCGATCGCGAGGAACGCGTCGGGGTCGAGCTCGGGGTGCTGGGCGAGCAGCTTGAGCACGGGGGCGGCCGCGCCGGGCGCCTCCTCGAAGAGGAGCTTCTCGGCGGTGGCGACGGTGGCGCCGGGGTCGAGGTAGAACGGCGGGTACAGCGGCTCGTAGTGGATGCCGGTGGTGAGCTCGACGGCGAAGGACGTGCCCGGCGCGGCGGCGCGCAGGGCACGGACGACGTCGAGCGCGACCGGCCGTTCGAGGGGGTGGACCTCCAGGAAGGTGCCGCCCGCGTGGAGGTCCACGACGGCGGCGCCGTTGGCGCAGATCGCCAGGCCGTGTCCGTGGACGTGGTCGCTGACGACGTCCATCCAGCGGGCCGGGCGGCCGGTGACGAAGAAGACCTCGATCCCGGCCTGCTCGGCCGCCGCGAGGGCGGCGACGGTGCGCGGCGAGACGGACTTGTCGTCGCGCAGCAGGGTGCCGTCGAGGTCGGTGGCGATCAGCCGGGCCACCGGGGCGGAAGGGCGCGGGGAACGGGGAGAGGTCACCGGACCATTCTTCCGCACCGGACGCACGGGCGTGCGAGGAGCTGCACATATGAGTGCACGGTTTCTCGCCGGGATGTCCGGTTCTAGCCGTGGTGGCGCGTGGTGCTCCCCTCCGCCGGCTCCGTCAGCGCGTCGACGAGGGCGACGGTGACGGCCCGCTGGCCGTCGAGCGTGAGGTGGATCCCGTCGTCGAGGTGGAGCCCGGCGGTGGCCCGCCGGGTGTCGACGGTGAGTTCCGGCCGCCCGAGGAGGAAGTCGGCGACGCCGTCGACGTCCTCGCTCGTCCAGCCGATCCCCGCGCGGCGGAAGTGCGGATAGGCGTCGGCCCGCTCCTGGTCCACGGCGCTGGGGGTGAGCCAGATCCAGCGGTCCGGGCCGGAGGGCCCGCCGAGGCCCGCGAGTTCCCGCAGGGCGAGCAGGTTGCGTGCGGTCTCCGCCTCGCTGACCAGCCGGGTGCCCGCCGTCCCGGGCCGCGGCCCAGTCGCTGCGCGTCGTTGGCGCCGAGCATGCACAGGACCCAGTCGGGGCGCAGGAAGGCGAGCTGGGGCAGCTGGGCGAGGGCCTGGGTGGTGGTGGAGCCGGAGACGGCGAGGTTGACGAGTGCGACGCCGTCCGGGAGGAGGTGGCGCAGGATCGAGAACCAGGAGAGCCGGTCGGCGGTGGTGCTCTCGCCGAGGGCGACGATCCGCTGCCCCGGCCGGAAGGGCAGCCGGCCGACCCGTTCGGCGAAGCCGGGGTCCTTGAGCAGTTCGGCGGCGGTCTCCCGGGTCCGGTCGTCGAGCTCCCGCAGGAGCGTGCGGTACGCGTCGGTGTCGAGGCCGAAGAGGCCGGCGAGGCGGGTGTCGGGCAGCTCCCCCAGGTAGCGGAGGGTCTTCTCGGGCTGCTGGAAACGGACGAGCTTGTCCGTCAGGGGCGGGTTCTCGGTCATGGCGGTACTCCTCGGCTCTTGCGGGTCGGCTTTCGCGGGTCGCCTCTCGCGCGTCAGCGGGTGCGGGTGCGGCGACGGGGCAGCAGGAAGCCGGCGGCGATCAGCCAGCCCAGGCAGGTGAAGCGGGCCAGGGGCAGCAGCGGGGCGGCGCCGTCGACGAGCAGGGTGAGGGCGGAGAGTTCGGCGATCGCCGCCAGGACGAGACCGGTCACGGCGAGCGCCCGGGGCAGCAGTCCGGCGAGGAGCCCGGGACGGCGATCCCGGCCACGAGCAGGCCGAGCGTCACCACGTGGCCCGGACCGCCGGTGGCGAAGGCCAGGTACTGGAGGGCCCGGACGAGCGGCGGGAGGTCGAGCACCTCCGTACGGGACAGGGTCCAGCCGACCAGGCCGCAGCAGGCCAGGAATCCGGAGGCGAGGAGGCCGCCGGCCAGGGCGATGGTCGCGCCGGGGCGCGGACGCCGAGCCGGTGCAGCCGGGCCGAGACCGTGGCGGCGTAGACGGCCAGCGGGATCGAGGCCGCGAACTGGAGCGCGCCGGAGACCCGGACGGCGCCGGAGTGGGCACGGAAGTACGCCACGATCTCGCCCGTCCCGCCGAAGGGGGAGGGGAAGGGGGCGCCGTCGGCGAGCACGGTGCCGAGGACGAGCCCGGCCAGGAACAGCCCGGTGAACACCACGGCGAGCACGCCGGGCGGCGGTCCTCCCTGGGCTTCTTTCCGGGGGGCTTCCGCGGGAAGGGTGCGGGTCTCTGCGGACACGGGTCCTATCCGTTCTCTGAGAAGAATAGTTCACAGTGGAGAATCATTCTTGGCGCGTACGATAACTCCGTGAGCAGTGACCGGCAACCAGTGGAAGATCCGGGAGCGGCGGCGGCCGCGCCCCGCGCGGCGGAGCGTTCCTGCTCGCCCAGCTCGGGGCGCACGCGGCGGGACGCTTCGGAGAGCGCGTCGGCGAACTCGGCCTCGCCCCGCCGGACGTGGGCCTGCTGCGGATGATCGCCATGGAGCCGGGACGGAGTCAGCGCTCCCTCGCCGCCGACCTCGGCGTCGTCCCCAGCCGGGTCGTCGCGCTCATCGACCACCTGGAGAAGAAGGGGCTCGTCGAACGCCGGCGCAGCGCCGAGGACCGTCGCCACCACGAGCTGTACGTCTCCGAGGACGGCCGCCGGGCGCTCGGACGCGTCCGGGAGGTCGCCGCCCTGCACGAGGACGACCTGCTCGCGGCGCTCGACGAGGAGGACCGGGCCCGGCTGACGGAGCTGCTCGGCCGGATCGCCGAGCAGCAGGGCCTCGCGCCGGGCGTCCACCCGGGCTACCGACAGCTGCCGAAGCGCCCGAACTGAGGCACGCCCGGCCTGTCAGGACATGGCCGTAAACACCCGTTCGTTCGGGGACGTCACGGGAAGATTCCTGGGAGCTGACGGCGTCTCCGGGGAGGGCGGGCATGGTCACGGGTCGGCGAAGAGCGGAGTGCGACTCCTGCGGTGCGCCGTACGGAACGTGGATCGCGAGCCTCCGCATGGCCCTGTGCGCGGAGTGCGAGCGGGACGGAGCGGCCCACCCCGTACGGGATCCGGTGCTGGTCGGCGAGGTCCTGGCAGGGCTGACCGGACTGGCCGGGCTGGTGGACCCGACCGGCCTGACCGACATCGCCTCCCGCCCGAGGGCACGCTCCGTGGGGACGTACCGCAGCAGCGGTCGCCGTCCTGCGCTTCCTCCGAAGCGCCGGCGCCGTCCCTCACGACCTGTGACCGGTGCGGTGCCCGTGCCGAGTGGCGGCGTACGGTGCGGGGGCGCTGGGTGCTGCTGGAAACCGGGGAGCTGGCGGCCGGGCTCGTCCCGGCGGGCAGACGCTGGCGGGTCGCGGGTGACGGGACCGTGGTCAACCTGGGCTCCGCCGTGCCGTCCGACACGTGCCGGGTCACCCACTTCGACGTCTGCCCGGCCCGCCCGGCCTCGGCCGACGCCCGGTCCTGCTCGCGCTGTGGCGGAGCCACGCCTGGCGCACGGCCTGACCCGCCCCGGCGCGGGGCGGGTCAGGGGCCGGTGAGGCTCAGCCCAGCTGGGCGAGGGCCTCGGTGGCGATGTTCTCGAAGACGGTCTGGTCGGCGGCGAAGTCGGAGTCCGCGATCGGCCAGTGGATCACGATCTCGGTGAAGCCGAGCTCGCGGTGGCGCCCGGCGAAGTCGACGAAGGCGTCCACGGACTCCAGCGGCCGGCCCCGGTCCGGGGTGAAGCCGGTCAGCAGGACCTTGTCCAGCTCGGCGACGTCACGCCCGGTCTCGGCGCACGCCTTGGAGAGCTTGTCGACCTGGCCGCGCAGGGCCTCCACCGACTGCTCGGGGTCCCTCCTCGTACAGCTTCGGGTCGCCGGTCGTCACCCACGCCTGCCCGTACCGCGCGGCCAGCCTCAGCCCGCGCGGCCCGGTCGCCGCGACCGCGAAGGGCAGCCGCGGGCGCTGGACGCAGCCGGGGATGTTCCGCGCCTCGTCCGCCGAGTAGAACGTGCCCCGCTCCGACACCGCGTCCTCGGTGAGCAGCCGGTCGAGCAGCGCCACGAACTCGCCGAACCGGTCGGCCCGCTCCCTCGGCGTCCACGCCTCCTGCCCGAGCGCGGTGGCGTCGAAGCCGTTGCCGCCCGCGCCGATGCCGAGGGTGATCCGCCCGCCGGAGACGTCGTCGAGCGTGATCAGTTCCTTGGCGAGCGTCACCGGGTGCCGGAAGTTCGGCGAGGTCACGAGGGTGCCGAGCCGGATCCGCTCGGTGGCTGTCGCCGCCGCGGTGAGCGTGGGCAGCGCGCCGAACCACGGGCCGTCGCGGAAGGTCCGCCAGGAGAGGTGGTCGTAGGTGTACGCGGCGTGGAACCCGAGGTCTTCGGCCCGCCGCCAGATCTTCTGTCCCTCGCTCCATCGGTGGATGGGGAGGATCACGGTGCTCAGACGCATGTCACCGACCCTACGGCAGCCGTCGGCGGTCGGCCCGCGGCTGCACCGGGGCCGACCGCCCCGGGCCCGCCGGACTTCCCGCCGGATTCAGCGCCGCAGCCAGCTCAGCAGGGTCGTCGCGGCGAACACCGCGCCCGACGCCAGACCGACCGCGCGCGCGGTCGGCCACCGGGGCCCTCCAGGGGCTGGGCCCGTGGCACCGGAGCCAGCAGCGCGTCCGCGAAGGCCTGGGCGGTCGGCGGCCGGTCCGCCGGCTCGACGGACATCGCGGCCCGCAGCAGCAGGTCCACGTGGGGCGGGAGCTCCACTCCGGCGGGGAGCGCCGGCAGCGTCGAGGCGGACGGCTGGTCGGTCATCAGGGCCGTGGCGCGCCCGCCGGGGCCGAACGGCTTCCGCCCGGTCAGCAGCTCGTAGGCCACGACGGCCAGCGCGTACACATCGGCCCTCCCGTCGAACCCGCCGGTCTGGAAGGCCTGTTCCGGTGCCATGTACGCGGGCGTGCCCGTGGTCACCGTCAGCCTGGACGCGTCGGCCAGCTGCTTCGCGCTGCCCAGATCCGCCACCAGCACCGCGGCGGGCGCGGGGCCGGTGGAGAGCAGCAGGTTGGACGGCTTGACGTCGCGGTGCACCACGCCCGCCTCGTGCAGGACCTGGACCGCGTAGCCCGCCTCCGCGGCCAGCCGCAGCGCCTCCTGCGGGTCGCACCGCCCGACCCGGTCCTCCAGGGTGCCGCCGCGGACGAGGTCCATGACGAAGTAGGGCTGGTCCTCCTGCACCCCGACGTCGTGCACCCGGACCACCCGCGGGCTGGCGATGCGGCGCAGCAGCCTCGCCTCCGCCAGGAACCGTTCGCGCACATCGGCGTTGGCGGCCCAGTTCTCGGCCAGCACTTTGACCGCGACCTCGGTGTCGAGCTCCGGATCGTAGGCCTTCCAGACCGTCGCGAAGGAGCCGGCTCCGAGCCGCTCCAGAAGGAGGTAACGGCCGAGCTTGCGCATGTGGCAGCATTCTGCCGGAGTCGGCGGGGGTGTGTGGAACGCCCGTTCGCCGGGCGTGATGCCAGGTGGCACGAACCGGGGGGATCCGAGTGTTCGAGGAAGGCGAGCTGGAACGGCTCGTGACGGCCGCTCAGGCGGGGGACCCGGGGTCGATGGAGTACTTGCTGGCCAAACTGCGGCCGGTGGTGCTGCGCCGCTGCTCGCGCTTCCTGCCCCACCACGCCGACGCGGAGGAGGCCGCGCAGGACGCGCTCCTGTCCATCAGCAAGCACCTGGGCGAGTACGGCGGCCACGGCTCCTTCCTGGGCTGGGTGACGGTGATCGCCTCGAACGCCGCCCGGTCGACCTACCGTTCGATGCGGCGGCGCGCCGAGGACAGCCACGCCGACCTCCCCGAGTCCGTCGACCCGCGCACCACCAGCGTCATCGCCGGGACCCGGCTCGACCTGATGGAGGCGCTGGCCGCGCTGGAGCGGCAGCACCCCGCCCTGGTGGAGTCCTTCGTACTGCGCGACCTGGGCGATCTGACCTACGGCCAGGTGGCCGAGCAGCTGGACGCCCCGCTGGGCACGGTCAAGGACCGTATCCACCAGGCCCGCCGCTTCATGCGCGAGCGCCTGGTCACCGGTCTGTGAGCGACGGTCGCGAGAGGGCGACGGTGCCGCGGGGGCGGCGGTCGCGAGAGGGGCGACGGTGCCGCGGGGGCGACGGTCGCGAGAGGGGCGACGGTGCCGCGAGGGCGGCGGTCGTGCCGTCGTCCGGTATCGGTCCGCCGTCGCCGCCCTGGTGGCGGCCGCCGCGCTCGGGCTGGTGACCGGCCGCTTCGTCCTGCCGCCGCCGCCCGGAGCCGACGCGCACCCGGCGGCGCGGTCGGGTGCCGCGGCGGCGGGCGCCCCGGGCGCGTCCGCCCTCCCGGCGCCCGGCGCGTCCGTCCCGACGCCCTCGGCCTCCGGCTCCGCCTCCCCTCCGCCTCGCCGACCGGTGCGACCGGGCCGCTGACCACGGCGAACCTTCTGCGGCCCGCGGCGTTCGCCCCGGACGTCGGCGTCGGGCGGATCCACGTCACCGACCGGTACGGCGACGGGCATTACGCCAACGCGGCCTGCACCGGGGAGAAGACCCTCGAGGAGACCCTGGGCGGGCCCGGTGCCCACTTCCGCGGACTGATGACCAGCCGCCGCACCAACCCGAGCGACCCCACGCTGGCCCTGGACGGCGCCGACCAGGTCGCCCGCGAGGTCGCCGCCGAGGCCCGGAGCGCTTCCCTGGCGCAGAACTTCGCCCAGCGCCTGCTGCTGGAGCAGGTGCCCTGCCAGGAGGAGACGCCGGGGCACTGGGTCTACGGGAGGACCGTGACGGTGCGGCTCGCCCCGGACGTCACCGCGAACTGGATGGGCGCCTATCCGGGATCCCTCAACACCACCGGCACGGCGCCCGAGGGCAAGGAGCCCTGCGGGGGCGTCGCAGTGCTGCGCAGCGGCACCCACTACGGGTGCTGGAGGTCGACGCCTGCCTGGGGACGGCCGCGATGGACCGCGTCGTCAGGGCCGCTCTGTCACAGCTGTGAAACAGCCGGTCAGAGCTCCAACTTTCCCTCCCCCGGCGGCATCACCCCGGTTGTACGAGGACGCAGCAGGCGTCCCGACCAGCAGGGGGAAAAGATGACCGAGAACCAGAACGTCCAGCCGAAGTCCGTCCGCCGCAACCGTGTCGCCGCCGCGCCTGCTTCGCCGCCGCGCTGATCACGGCCAGCGTCGTCGGCACCCAGTCGGCCACCGCCGCCGGGGCCGCCGGGGCCGCCCACCGCACCGCCACCGCCCGGTCGGCCGCGGTCGCGGTCGCGGCCGTCGCGCCGGGATTCGGCTCCGCCGACCTCGTCCAGAGCGAGGACCTCTTCCGGCAGGGTCTGAACCCGGTCGGCGCGACCGTCACGCTGACCGGACGCCAGGCGCTGTCCGCGTGCTCCGGCGAGGAGACGATGCGCGACCTGACCCAGGGCAAGGCCACCGGGTACGCGTCCGTGAACTGGAGCTTCACCACCGACAGCCTGCTGACCGAGTCGGCCGCGAACGCCCCCACCAAGACCGCGGCCGCCACCTGGGAGAAGCAGCTCGTCACGCTCGTCCAGGACTGCCAGGACGAGCCCGCCGGCCACTGGTACTACGGCGCGGCCCACACCCTGACCACCGCCGGCGGCACCGCCCGCTGGTACCCGGCCCACAACGGCGACGGCACCGTCAGCGGCGGGATCGCGGTCCTGCGCAGCGGCACCAGGGTCGCCGTCGTCGAGCTCACCGGCCGGCCCGCCTCCGCCCCGGCCTCCTTCGCGGGCATCGCCACCGCGGCGCTGAACCGCCTCTCCTCCTGAACGGCGGCCCCGCTTCCCGTCAGCGGACGCGGGAGCTCATCCAGGGGTCAGCGTGACCCCGTGACCAGCTCCTTGTACGTCTCGTCACCGGGCAGCGGGACGATCAGCCACCAGCCGGGCGGGAAGAACCGTCCCTTCACATGGGCGAGACCGCCGTGGACGGAGCGCAGGAAGGCGGGGACGGCGTCGCGGGGCACGTCCGCGAAGGCGATGCCGTCCACGGTGATCAGGGCGTCGTCCTCGGGGAAGACCTGGACCGTGACCGAGGGGGAGCCGCCCAGCTCGACGTAGGCCTCGTGCGGGAGCGATCCGTCCTGGTCGAGGACGGCGAACGCGCCGGACGAGGTCCGTCGGGAGGTCTGGTCCGCGCCGATGTCGTCGGTCACCGTCATCTCCAGGTGGAATTCCCGGGCGATCTCGCGGATGGCGTTGACGGCGGCTTCGGTGCTGGGCAGGTGCGGGTGGTCGGCCATGAAGTCGATCATGCCTCAGAGACCGACCGCGGCCTACCTCGGAAAGTTCGGGAAGTCAGGAAGGGAAGCGGAGGAACTCCGGCGGGACGGCGTCCGTCAGCCACACCCCGTTGGCGCTGACGCGGAAGACGTGTCCTTCCCGGTGCATGGTGCCGGCGTCCACGCTCAGCACCACGGGCCGCCCGCGCCGTGCGCCGACCCGGGTCGCCGTCTCCCGGTCGGGGGAGAGGTGGACGTGGTGGCGGGCCATGGGCCGCAGCCCCTCCGCCCGGATCGCGGGGAGCCGGTCCGCGACCGTGCCGTGGTAGAGGTACGCGGGCGGTTCGGCGGCGGGCAGGTCCAGGTCGACCGTGACGGTGTGGCCCTGACTCGCGCGGATGCGGGTGCCCTCGATCGCGAAGCGCTTCTTGTCGTTGGTCGCGACGACGTGGTCGAGTTCCTCGCGGGTGATCGGGAAGCCGTGGTCGGCGGCGGCCCGGAGCAGGGCGTCGATCTCGGTCCAGCCGTGCGCGTCGAGGACGAGTCCGATGCGCTCGGGCTGATGGCGCAGATGCTTGGAGAGGTACTTCGACACCTTCACCGTGCGTGTCTGATGCATGCCGCCAGGATGCCGAAGGGTGACGCGCCTCACCATTGAATTTCAACGGAAAGGTTTGATCCACAACCAAGCGTGGTTATCCACAGGCTCGTTGGTGATTCTGTGGACAACAGGGCCGCACTTTCAGCCGAATTGGGTAAGTTAATTATCTATCAGGCGACTTGAAGCAAGAGCGTCCAATGTTCTCTTATGCACCTCTCGTTCGGCGGCCGCCGCGATGAAGGCCTCGACGCCCTCCGCCCCGACCAGGCTCTGCACGGCCCGTACCGTCCCGGCGGGCAGCGACACCGTGCGCGGCTGGTCGTCCGGCACCGGGGGGTGCTCCGGCGACAGGTGGATCTGGAGGTGCCGGGTGGCCAACAGGCGCATGGCACGCGCCAGTTCGGCGTCCACCGTCTGCTGGGCCAGCGGCCTGAGCCGGCGGACCATCGTCGCCGCCTCGGTCGCGTCCGCGTCCGTCGGCGGCCGGTGCTCCAGATAGCGCGCGAAGACGTGCTCGGTCGTGAACTCCAGGAAACGGGACGCTATGTGCTCGACCTGGTCCCGAAGTTCCCTCAGATGACCGGTGATCGCCGCGAGCGGCACGCCCGCCGCGTACAACTCGGCCGCCACCGCCAGCTCTTGAGGGCTCGGCACGAGGTACTCCTCGCCCTCCCGTCCCGGCAGCCGCTCCAGCACGCCGAGCTCGACGGCCTCCCGGATGGCCTCCTCGTCCGGCGTGCCGCCGAAGCGGGCGTCCAGCTCGGCCCGGGAGATCCGGTCCGCCTCCTCGTCCGTCCACGGCCCGTGGACCTCGGCGACCAGGCCGAGGACCCCGCCGAGCCCCCGTCCGGTGTCCCAGGCCTCCAGGAGCTCCTTGATCGAGGCCAGGGTGTAGCCCCGGTCGAGGAGGTCGGCGATCTGGTGGAGCCGGGCGAGGTGCGCGTCCCCGTACACGTTCGACCTGCCCCGCCGCTCCGGGCGGGGCAGCAGACCGCGGTCCTGGTAGGCGCGGATCGTCCGGACCGTGGCCCCGCTGTGATGGGCGAGATCCTCGATCCGGTACTCCGGCTGTGCTGACTGCTCGGACAAACCCGCTCCCACCGACCGCATCCTTCACCCCGCCGTGGCGAGGCCCCTCCTGATGAGAGGGATCGTACGACCGCCGGTCCCTACGCCGGCGGCTGCCAGCGGGCCAGCGCCCGCAGGGCTCCCGGGCTGAGCCGGGACAGCAGGTGGGAACCCCGGGCCTCGGGGGTCACCGGGACGACGGCCCGGTCGTGCAGGACCGCCCCCAGGATCGCGTCCGCGACCTTCTCCGGAGGGTAGTTCCGCAGGCCGTACAGCCGGGAGGCCTTCTGCTGCCGCCGCTTCTCCTCCGCCGTGTCCGAGACCCCGGCGAACCGCGTGGTCGCCGTGATGTTCGTGTGGACGATGCCGGGGCATATCGCCGACACCCCGATGCCCTGGCCGGACAGTTCGGCGCGCAGGCACTCGCTGAGCATCAGCACCGCCGCCTTCGATGTGCTGTACGCGGGCAGCGCGCGGGAGGGCTGGAAGGCCGCCGCCGAGGCGGTGTTGACGATGTGGCCGCCCTGGCCGCGCTCGGTCATCTGGGCGCCGAAGAAGCGGCAGCCGTGGATGACGCCCCACAGGTTGACGTCCAGGACCCGCTTCCACTCCTCGGCCGAGGTGTCGAAGAAGGAGCCGGTGAGCCCGATGCCCGCGTTGTTGACCAGGACGTCGACGACGCCGTACTCGCCCGCCACCTTCGCGGCCAGCTTCTCCATCGCCTGCTCGTCGGAGACGTCGACGGTCTCGCCCCAGGCCTCCGGGGCGCCGATCAGGCGCGCCATCTCGGCCGTGCGGGCCGCGCCCTCGGTGTCCCGGTCCACGGCCACCACCTGGGCGCCGGCCTCCGCGAACGCGAAGGCGGTGGCCCGGCCGATGCCGCTGGCCGCGCCGGTGACCAGGACCAGCTGGCCGCCGAACCGCTCCGCGTACTCCGGCCTCACCCCGCCCTTCGAGGCCGTCGCCGCCACCGGCTTCGGCGCCTTGGTCGACGCGTCCTCGTTGGCCCGGACGAACTCGGTGATCCAGGCGGACAGCTGGTCCGGCCGGGTGCGCGGCACCCAGTGCTTGGCGGGCAGGGTGCGCCGGGTCAGCTCCGGCACCCAGCTGCCCAGGTCGTCGTAGAGCCGCTCGGAGAGGAAGGCGTCGCCGGTCGGCGTGATCAGCTGCACGGGGACGTGCGCGTACGCGTCGGGGCGCGGCCTGCCGAGCCGGGCCCGGACGTTGTCCCGGTAGAGCCAGGCGCCGTGCGCCGCGTCGTTCGGCAGGGAGGGCGTCGGGTAGTCGCCGGCCGGGACCTTCTCCATCCGCTCCAGGACCTTCGGCCAGCGCTTGCCGAGCGGCCCGCGCCAGGCCAGCTCCGGCAGCACGGGCGTGTGCAGCATGTACACGTACCAGGACTTGGCGCCCTGCCCGAGGAGCTGCCCGACCCGGCGCGGGGTGGGCCGGGTCATCCGCTGCTTGATCCAGTGCCCGAAGTGGTCGAGCGAGGGACCCGACATCGAGGTGAAGGAGGCGATCCGGCCCTCGGTGCGCGGCACCGTGACGAACTCCCAGGACTGCACCGAACCCCAGTCGTGGCCGACGAGGTGGACCGGACGGTCCGGGCTGACGGCGTCGGCGACCGCGAGGAAGTCGTCCGTCAGCTTCTCCAGGGTGAAGCCGCCGCGCAGCGGCGCCGGCGCCGTCGACCGGCCGTGCCCCCGGACGTCGTACAGCACCACGTGGAACTCCTCGGACAGCCGGACCGCGACCTCCGACCACACCTCCTTGGAGTCCGGGTACCCGTGCACGAGGAGGACGGTCGGCCGGTTTGTGTCGCCGAGTTCGGCGACGCACAGCTCGATCCCGCCCGTCCGGACCCAGCGCTCCCGCGCCCCGTCAAGTCCGGCGATTCCCGCCATCAGACCGCTCCCTCGTTCCAGCGCCGCACGTGCGGCAGATCGTCGTCCAGCCAGAAAGCGCTCTGCTCGGGGTCCCGGGAGTCGGTGACGACCAGGAGCTCCTCGAACTTCGCGCCCGTCCCCCGGAATCCGAGGTGCGGTTCGACCGCCCACAGCCCCGGCACGGGCGGGTGGTCGGAGAACTTGTACGGCGACCAGAGCGGCGACCAGCCGTCCCGGTGGCCGTGCACGGCGTCGCTCGCCAGGCCCTTGAGCGACTGGGTGCCGAAGCCGAAGAGCGTCGGTGCCCAGCGGCGCTCCTTCGCCCGGTCGACCTTGTGGGCGATGACGCCGAACGGATAGGCCCGGTGCCGGTTCGCGTACCCCTGGCGGACCATGAGCCGGTCCACGTCCTCGTATATCTCGCGCAGCGTACGGCGCTCGCGGACCTCGCGCAGGATCAGCTCGCGGTGGGCCTCCAGGTCGGCCAGCAGCTTGTCGTGCAGGGGGTTGAGGCCCAGGCAGCCGCTGTAGCCGATGTCGGCCGTGTACCCCTTGTGGACCGGTGCCATGTCGAGGATGAACGGCATCCCCGCCTCAAGGCGCCGGTTCGTGGGGAAGAACTGCAGCGGGATCTTGAAGTCCACGAAGGCCGTGCGGTCCCCGAACCAGGCGAAGGGCCGGTGGAACCAGTCCCGCACGCCCCGCTCGTACAGCCACTCCCGCTGCATCCGGGCGGCCTCGCGCTCGGTCACACCCGGCTTGAGCTGGGCCGCGACGGCTTCCGCGCACTCGTACGAGAGTCGCTGTACTTCCCTGAACCCCCGCAGCTCCGCGGAGAGTTCGCCTGTCACTGCTGAGGCCATGCCACCCGCCGTCCCGTGTGAGCGCCCGGCTGCGCTACGCGTTCGTAACTTGACACCGATGAATGTGACAATGCCCGGCGGCTGCGTCAAGGGGTCGGACGGCGGCCCTGTGGAAAAGTCCGCCGGAAGAGAGCCGGAAGAGAGGCCGAAGGCCTCCGCGAAAGACTTTCGTCGCGATGCCCCTACGGGCTTGTACTCCTGTAGTCGGAGAACAACCGATCCGTTGGGCTGACGACTGCTGTGGCGCACACCACTACCGTCGAAGCGTGACTGTGATCGCCACCGAAAGCCTCAGCAAGCGGTTCCCCCGGGTGACCGCTCTCGACCGGCTCTCCCTGGACATCGGGCCCGGTGTGACCGGACTTGTGGGTGCCAACGGAGCCGGCAAGTCCACGATGATCAAGATCCTGCTCGGACTCTCCCCCGCCACGGAGGGCAGCGCCCAGGTCCTGGGCCTCGACGTCCGCACGCACGGACCCGAGATCCGCGAGCGCGTCGGGTACATGCCCGAGCACGACTGCCTCCCGCCGGACGTCTCGGCCACCGAGCTCGTCGTCCACATGGCGCGGATGTCCGGGCTGCCCCCGGCCGCCGCCCGCGAGCGGACCGCCGACACCCTGCGCCACGTCGGCCTGTACGAGGAGCGCTACCGCCCGATCGGCGGCTACTCGACGGGCATGAAGCAGCGGGTGAAGCTGGCCCAGGCGCTGGTCCACGACCCGAAGCTGGTCCTCCTCGACGAGCCGACCAACGGCCTCGACCCGGTCGGCCGCGACGAGATGCTCGGACTGATCCGCAAGGTCTGGACCGACTTCGGCATCTCCGTCCTCGTCACCTCGCACCTCCTGGGCGAGCTGGAGCGCACCTGCGACCACGTCGTCGTCATCGACGGCGGAAAGCTGCTCCGCTCCAGCTCCACCAGCGACTTCACCCGGACCACCACGACGCTCGCCGTCGAGGTCACCGACTCCGACGCCCACCCCGACGGCACGGGCGCCCTGCGCGCGGCCCTCGCCACCGCCGGAGTCACGATCCACGCGGGCGTGGAGGACGGTCTGCCGGGCGCCGGACACATCCTGCTCCTGGAGGCGTCCGGCGAGGAGACGTACGACCTCGTACGGGACACCGTCGCCGGCCTCGGCCTCGGTCTCGTCCGCATGGAGCAGCGCCGTCACCACATCGCCGAGGTCTTCAAGGCGACGGACCAGGAGGAGGTGCCGGCTCGATGAGCTCCCAGACCCCCGACGCGAACCAGATTTCCCACGCGAACCAGATCCCCGACGCGAACCAGATCCCCGACGCGACGCGGACCCCCGACGCGACCCGGATCCACAACATCGGCTACCGGTCCTACGACGGCCCGCGCCTCGGCCGGGCGTACGCGCGCAGGTCGCTGTTCTCGCAGTCGCTGCGCGGCGCGTACGGCCTCGGCCGCAGCGCCAAGTCGAAGGTGCTGCCGATGCTGCTCTTCGCGGTGATGTGCGCGCCCGCGCTGATCATCGTCGCCATCTCGGTGTACACCAAGGCCGACAAGCTGTTCGTGGAGTACACCCAGTACGCGATCCTCCTCCAGCTCGTCGTCGCCGTCTTCCTGGCCTCCCAGGCCCCGCAGTCGGTCTCCCGCGACCTGCGGTTCCGGACGGTCCCGCTGTACTTCTCGCGTCCGATCGAGCGGGTGGACTACGTGCTCGCCAAGTTCGGCGCGATGGCCTCGGCGCTCTTCGTCCTCACCGCCACCCCGCTGTTCATCATGTGGATCGGCTCGATGCTGGCCAAGATGGACTTCGCCGAGCAGGCCAAGATGTTCGGGCAGGGCCTCGTCTCCGTCGCGGTCCTGTCGGTGCTCTTCGCCGGCCTCGGCCTGGTCATGGCCGCGCTCACCCCGCGCCGCGGCTTCGGCGTCGCCGCCGTGATCGCCGTCCTCGTCATCTCCTTCGGCGCGGTCACCACGCTCCAGGGCATCTCCTACGCCACCGACAACACCGGCGCCATCGTCTGGCTCGGCCTCTTCTCCCCCCTCACCCTCGTCATCGGCCTGCAGAACGCGTTCCTCGGCGCCCGCGCCTCCTTCCCCGGCGAGATGCAGGTCGGGGCCGGAGTCGGCGTGGTCTACCTGGCGATCGTCCTCGGCCTCATCGCCGCCTGCTACGGCATCCTGATGGCCCGCTACCGAAAGGTCGGACTGTGAGCACCCTGCACATCGACCACGTCTCGCGCTGGTTCGGGAACGTCGTAGCGGTCAACGACATCACGATGTCGATCGGCCCCGGAGTCACCGGTCTCCTCGGCCCCAACGGCGCCGGGAAGTCCACCCTCATCAACATGATGGGCGGCTTCCTGGACCCCTCCACCGGCAGCGTGACCCTCGACGGCCAGCCGGTCTGGCGCAACGAGTCGGTCTACCGCTCCGTCGGCGTCGTCCCCGAGCGGGAGGCGATGTACGACTTCCTCACCGGCCGCGAGTTCGTCGTGGCCAACGCGGAGCTCCAGGGCCTCGGCGCGGCGGAGGCCCAGCGGGCCCTGGCCACCGTCGAGATGGAGTACGCCCAGGACCGCAAGATCTCCACGTACAGCAAGGGCATGCGGCAGCGCGTGAAGATGGCCTCGGCCCTCGTCCACGAGCCGTCCGTGCTGCTGCTGGACGAGCCGTTCAACGGCATGGACCCGCGCCAGCGGATGCAGCTGATGGACCTGCTGCGGCGGATGGGCGCCGACGGGCGCACGGTCCTGTTCTCCTCGCACATCCTGGAGGAGGTCGAGCAGCTCGCCTCCCACATCGAGGTGATCGTGGCCGGACGGCACGCGGCCTCCGGCGACTTCCGCAAGATCCGCCGCCTGATGACGGACCGGCCGCACCGCTACCTGGTCCGCTCCAGCGACGACCGGGCCCTGGCCGCCGCGCTGATCGCCGACCCGTCCACGGCCGGCATCGAGGTCGACGCGGTGGACGGCGGACTGCGGATCCAGGCCGTCGACTTCGGACGGTTCACCGAGCTGCTGCCGCGGGTCGCGCGGGAGCGGGGGATCCGTCTCCTGACGGTCTCGCCCTCCGACGAGTCCCTCGAATCCGTCTTCTCGTATCTCGTCGCGGCCTGAAAGGAGCATGATCCCGATGTACGACCCCACCGTGGCCCGGCTCACCTACCGGGCCCTCCTCGGCCGCCGCCGGGCGGCGATCCTCTTCCTGCTGCCCGCCCTGCTGCTGCTCATCGCCGTGGCCGTCCGCGTGCTCAACGGCGCGGACGACCAGGTCGCGGCCGATCTCCTCGGCGGCTTCGCGCTCGCCACGATGGTCCCGCTGATCGGCGTCATCGCCGGCACGGGCGCGATCGGCCCGGAGATCGACGACGGCTCGATCGTCTACCTGCTCTCCAAGCCGGTGAAGCGGACGACGATCATCACCACCAAGCTGATCGTGGCCGTCGCCGTCACCATGGTCTTCTCGGCCGTCCCGACGCTGATCGCCGGCTTCATCCTGAACGGCAACGGACAGCAGGTCGCCGTCGCCTACACGGTCGCCACGCTGGTCGCCTCCATCGCCTACAGCGCCCTGTTCCTGCTGCTCGGCACGGTCAGCCGGCACGCCGTGGTGATCGGCCTGGTCTACGCCCTGGTGTGGGAGGCCCTCTTCGGCTCCCTGATCTCCGGCGCGAAGACCCTGAGCGTCCAGCAGTGGGCGCTGGCCCTGGCGCACAAGGTCACCGGCAACGGCCTGGTCACCTCCGAGGTCGGACTGACGACGGCGGTGACGCTCCTCGTGGCGGTCACGGTCGTGGCGACCTGGTTCGCCGGCCAGAAGCTGCGCAAGCTGACCCTCGCCGGCGAGGAGTAGGACCGGCAGGGGCGGAAGGAGTACGGCTCCGAGGGGCGTCGCCCGGCCCCGGAGGCCCGCCCGAGCCGTACCGCCCCGCCCCGCCCTCAGACCGTCCGGTTCCGGGCCGCGAGGAGGCCGACGGCGAGGGCCGTCGCGCAGACGCCGAGGACACCGCAGATCGGCAGGGTCCAGGAGCCGGTGGCCTGGTGGAGGGCGCCGGCCGTCAGCGGCCCGGCGGCGGCCATCAGATAGCCGACCGTCTGGGCCATCCCGGACAGCCTGGCGGCGGTCGTCGCGTCCCCGGCGCGCAGCACGATCAGGGTCAGGGCGAGGCCGATGCCACCGCCCTGGCCGACGCCGAGGAGCGCCGACCAGAGCCAGGCGCCCTGCACGGGGGCCACCATCAGACCGGCGTAACCGGCCGCGACGAGCGTCGTGACCAGCACGATCAGCGGGCGCTGGCTGCGCATCCGGCCGGCGAGCAGCGGCACTCCGAAGGCGCCGGCGACCTGGATCAGGTTGTTGAAGGCGAAGATCATCCCGGCCGTGGAGCGGCTCATCCCGTGGTCGGTGAAGATCGTCGGCATCCAGGCGATCAGCACGTACGTCCACAGCGACTGCAGGCCCATGAAGAGGGTGACCTGCCAGGCGAGCGCCGAGCGCCAGACGCGCACCGGGCGGGCGTCGCCGGCCGGGACGGCCCGCACCTCGTGTCCCGTACGGCCGCGGGCGATCAGGACCTGCGGGAGCCAGCCGAGGGCCGCGACCGCGGCGAGCAGCGACCAGAAGCCGAGGGAGGCCTGCCAGCCGCCGCCCAGGGCGTTCTCCAGGGGGACGGCGGCCGCCGCGGCGACCGTCGCACCGGCGATCATCGCGCCCGTGTAGACCGAGGTCATCGACGCGGCCCGGTCCGGGAAGTCACGCTTGATCAGGCCCGGCATCAGCACGTTGAGCAGGGCGATTGCGGTGCCGACGAGGACCCCGCCGGCGTACAGCGCGTACACGGACGGCAGCACGCGCGCGAGGATGCCGATTCCGAGCAGCAGGAGCGCCGCGAACAGCACGCGCTCCGCGCCGAACCGGCGGCCCAGCCACGGCGCCACCAGGGCGCCCAGGCCGAGGAACAGCACCGGCACCGAGGTCACGAGCGAGCTCGCCGTCGCGGAGAGCCCGAAGTGGTCGGATATCTCGCCGACCAGTGGCGCCACGCTCGCGAGCGCGGCCCGCATGTTGAGCGAGGCGAGGACGATGCCGACGAGGAGCACCACCGGGTGGGCGAGCAGGGCGCGGCGGGCGGCCGCGCCCGCGGCGGAGGCCGGACCCCGGCCTCGGCGTCGACGAGCACGCGGGTCTCTTCTCCGGTCCTCATCGGTTCCGCTCCCTCAGCGCCCGCTCCGTCTCCATCGGCACCCGCAGCAGCTCGCGGGCCTGCCGCTCCGCCGCGTCCGGGTCGCCGGCCTCGACGGCCTCCACGAGGGCCTCGTGGAGGTCGATGTCGACCGAGGGCATCTCCCGGTCGCCGAGGGCCTCCACCAGGACCTCGTGGACCTGGGTGGAGAAGAAGCGGTACACCTCGACGAAGGCGGCGTTGTGGGTGGCGCCGACGACCGCGAGGTGGAAGGCGAGGTCCGCGTCCGCGTCCCGGTCGCCCTCCTCCCGCAGCGTGGTGAGGGCGGCCCGCAGCCGCAGCAGGTCGTGGGTGTCGCGCCGGACGGCCGCGAGCCGGGCGGCCTCGGCCTCCAGGGCGACCCGCAGTTCGAGGACGTCCACCGCGCCCGCGTGGCGGACGCCGCGGAGCACGGCGGCCGGGTCGGCGGTGGACCTGACGAAGGTGCCGTTGCCCTGGCGGGACTCCAGGAGCCCGGCGTGGACGAGGACCCGGACCGCCTCGCGGACGGTGTTGCGGCCGACGCCGAGCTGCTGCGCGAGCTCGTGTTCGGTGGGGATGCGGTCGCCGACCGTCCACTCCCCTCGGTGAGCTGTGTGCGCAGCTGTTCCACCACGGAGTCCACCAGCGAGGTCCGCCCCGCCGCCTTCAGTGCCGCCATGCCGTTCCGTACTCCCTCAGTCGCCCGGTTGCCCAGTCATCCTACAACTGACCGGGCGGGGGTCGGCGGACTACTGTGGGGCCGTACGCGGACCGAACACCCTCACCACCTTCGGGAGTCAGTCATGTCAGACCGCTTCGACGTCGTCGTACTCGGAGCCGGCCCCGGCGGTTACGTCGCCGCCATCCGCGCCGCCCAGCTGGGCAAGCGGGTCGCGGTAGTCGAGGAGAAGTACTGGGGCGGTGTCTGCCTGAACGTCGGCTGCATCCCCACCAAGGCGCTGCTGCGCAACGCCGAACTCGCCCACATCTTCAACCACGAGGCGAAGACCTTCGGCATCAAGGTCGACGGCACGGTCTCCTTCGACTACGGCGAGGCCTTCCGCCGCAGCCGTTCGGTCGCGGACGGCCGCGTCAAGGGCGTCCACTTCCTGATGAAGAAGAACGGGATCACCGAGTTCAACGGCCGGGGCACCTTCCTCGACGCGAACACCCTCCAGGTGGCCAAGGCCGACGGCAGCTCGGAGACGATCACCTTCGACAACTGCATCATCGCCACCGGCGCCTCCCCGCGGATGCTCCCGGGCACGGCCCTGAGCGACCGCGTCGTCTCCTACGAGCAGCAGATCCTCGCCGAGGACGCCCCGAAGTCGATCGTCATCGCCGGCGCCGGCGCCATCGGCATCGAGTTCGCGTACGTGCTGAACAACTACGGCACCAAGGTGACCATCGTCGAGTTCCTCGACCGGATCGCCCCGCTGGAGGACGAGGAGGTCTCCAAGGAGCTGGCGAAGCAGTACCGCAAGCTCGGCATCGACGTCCTGACCTCCACCCGCGTCGAGGCCATCGACGAGTCCGGCCCGCAGGTCCGCGTCACCGTCACCGGCAAGGACGGCGCCCAGAAGGTCCTGGAGGCCGACAAGGTCCTCCAGGCCATCGGCTTCGCCCCGAACGTCTCCGGCTACGGCCTGGAGAACACCGGTGTCGCCCTCACCGAGCGCGGCGCGATCGACGTCGACGGCCGCTGCCGCACCTCCGTGCCGCACATCTACGCCATCGGCGACGTCACCGCGAAGCTGATGCTCGCGCACACCGCCGAGGCCATGGGCGTCATCGCGGCCGAGACCATCGGGGACGCCGAGACGATGGAGCTCGACTACCCGATGATCCCGCGCGCGACCTACTGCCAGCCGCAGATCGCCAGCTTCGGCTGGACCGAGGCGCAGGCCCGCGAGAAGGGCTACGACGTCAAGGTCGCCAAGTTCCCCTTCGTCGCGAACGGCAAGGCGCACGGCCTCGGCGACGCCACCGGCTTCGTCAAGATCGTCGCCGACGCGAAGTACGGCGAGATCATCGGCGCCCACCTGATCGGCCCCGACGTCACCGAGCTGCTGCCCGAGCTGACGCTGGCCCAGCAGTGGGACCTCACGGTCCACGAGGTCGCCCGGAACGTCCACGCGCACCCGACCCTGGGCGAGGCCGTCAAGGAAGCGATCCACGGCATCGCGGGACACATGATCAATTTCTGAGGTTCTCCCGGCTCCGGGTGATAGGCACTGAAAGGTGCCGAGCAGAACCTCTCCGGGTGGCGCCCCCCAGGGCGAAACCCCTCCGGGTGGCGAACCGTCCCGACCGATCAGGTCGTGGGTGCGTTCGTCACCCGGCACGCACGTGTGGCTGGCGGTCATCGCGCTCACCAGCCTCGTCATCGCGCTCTCCCCCCACGGGCTGGAGACCTACCTCCTCCACCGCAACAGCAGCAATCTCCACCAGCTCGCGCACCACCCCATGCGAGCCCTGCTCGGCAGCGCGTTCTGGATCGAGGACCCCGCCGACCTCCTCCTGTACGCGGTGCTCTTCGAGGTCTTCCACGCCCCCGTGGAACGCTGGCTGGGCACCCCGAAATGGCTCTTCACCGTCGCCACCGCCCACATCGCGGCCACGCTCATCAGCCAGCAGGTGGTCCTCGTGGCCATCCGGCTCCACGACGTGCCGCGCAGCATGGCGCACGTCGTCGACATCGGCGTCAGCTACGGCCTCGCCGCCTCCATCGGGGTCCTGACCTACCGGCTGCCCAGGCCCTGGCGCTGGCTCTACCTCGTCTGCGTGCTCGCGTTCTTCCTCGTCCCGCTCGCCGCCGACCGCACCTACACCGACCTCGGCCACGCGATCTCGCTGGCGATCGGCCTGGCCTGCTACCCGCTGACCCGGGGAAAACCAGTGGTACACGAACCGCCGCACGGCGCACACTAGTTGTACGGGGGACACGGGGGATCCCCCGGGCGCGGCCGCTTCGAGCGCGTGGATCGACGATCCGCGCGGGCCGTGGACCCGCGAAGGCCCGCTCCCCGAGGGGAGCGGGCCTTCGTACGGTTCCCGAGGTGTCAGGCCGAGAGCAGGCGCTCCAGGACGACCGCGATGCCGTCCTCCTCGTTCGAGGCCGTCACCTCGTCCGCCACCGCCCTCAGCTCCTCGTGGGCGTTGCCCATGGCCACGCCGTGCGCCGCCCAGCCGAACATCGGGATGTCGTTGGGCATGTCGCCGAAGGCGATCGTCTCCGCGGCCTTCACGCCGAGCCGGCGCGCCGCGAGCGACAGACCGGTCGCCTTGCTCAGGCCGAGCGGGAGGATCTCCACGATGCCGGGACCCGCCATGACGATGTCCACGAGCCCGCCGACGGTCCCCCGCGCGACGCGGGTCAGCTCGTCGTCGGACAGCGTCGGGTGCTGGATGTACAGCTTGGTCAGCGGCGCCGACCACACCTCCGCCGGGTCCTCGTACGGCACGTAGGGCAGGGGTCCTTCGTGGGCCTTGTAGCCCGGACCCATCAGGACCTCGCCGTCCAGACCGTCACGGCTGGCGGCCAGCGCCAGCGGGCCCACCTCCGCCTCGATCTTGGAGAGGGCGAGCCCCGCGAGCTGCCGGTCCAGGGTCAGCGAGGTCAGCAGCCGGTGCTCACCGGCGTGGTAGACCTGCGCGCCCTGCCCGCACACCGCTATCCCCTCGTAGCCGAGGTCGTCGAGGATGTGCCGGGTCCAGGGCACCGCCCGGCCGGTGACCACGATGTGCGCGGCGCCCGCCGCCGTCGCGGCGGCGAGCGCGTCCAGGTGCGGTCCGAGACGGACTCGTCGGCCCGCAGCAGCGTGCCGTCGAGGTCCGTCGCGACCAGGCGGAAGGGGAAGGGGCTCACTTGGCGATCGGCTCCAGGACCTCACGGCCGCCCAGGTACGGGCGGAGCACCTCGGGCACCCGCACCGAACCGTCGGGCAGCTGGTGGTTCTCCAGGATCGCCACGATCGTGCGCGGGACGGCGCACAGCGTGCCGTTCAGGGTGGCCAGCGGCTGCACCGTCTTCTTGCCGTCCTTCTCCTCGCGCATGCGGACGGAGAGGCGGCGGGCCTGGAAGCCGTCGCAGTTCGACGCGGAGGTCAGCTCGCGGTACTTGCCCTGCGTCGGGATCCACGCCTCGCAGTCGAACTTGCGGGAGGCGGAGGCGCCGAGGTCACCGGTGGCGACGTCGATCACCTGGAACGGCAGCTCCAGCGAGGTCAGCCACTGCTTCTCCCACTCCAGGAGCCGCTTGTGCTCGTCCTCCGCGTCCTCGGGCGCGACGTACGAGAACATCTCGACCTTGTCGAACTGGTGGACGCGGAAGATGCCCCGGGTGTCCTTGCCGTACGTGCCGGCCTCGCGGCGGAAGCAGGGCGAGAAGCCCGCGTACCGCAGCGGCAGCTTGTCGGCCTCGATGATCTCGTCCATGTGGTACGCGGCGAGGGGGACCTCGGACGTGCCGACGAGGTAGTAGTCGTCCTTCTCCAGGTGGTACACGTTCTCCGCGGCCTGGCCGAGGAAGCCGGTGCCCTCCATGGCGCGCGGACGGACCAGCGCCGGGGTCAGCATGGGGATGAAGCCGGCCTCGGTGGCCTGGGCGATCGCCGCGTTGACCAGGGCGAGCTCCAGGAGCGCGCCGACGCCGGTCAGGTAGTAGAAGCGCGAGCCGGAGACCTTGGCGCCCCGCTCGACGTCGATGGCGCCGAGGGCCTCGCCCAGCTCCAGGTGGTCCTTGGGCTCGAAGCCCTCGGCCGCGAAGTCGCGGATGGTGCCGTGCGTCTCCAGGACGACGAAGTCCTCCTCGCCACCGACCGGGACGTCCTCGTGGACGATGTTCCCGAGCTGGAGCAGGAGCCGCTTGGCCGTCTCGTCGGCCTCGTTCTGCTCGGCCTCGGCGGCCTTGACGTCGGTCTTGAGCTGCTCCGCCTTCTGCAGGAGCTCGGCGCGCTCCTCCGGGGTGGCCTTGGGGATCAGCTTGCCGAGCGCCTTCTGCTCGGATCGGAGCTCGTCGAAGCGGACGCCGGACGACCTGCGCCGCTCATCGGCGGAGAGCAGGGCGTCGACGAGCTCGACGTCCTCTCCACGGGCGCGCTGGGAGGCGCGAACACGGTCGGGGTCCTCACGGAGCAGGCGAAGGTCAATCACCCCACCAGGCTACCGGTGCGCGTTCGTGTGCCCCCACCGGATAAGGGCGCGCGTGTTGTTTTGCCCGGAATGAGGTGGAGGGAAAAGCTGAGCACCGGCCCCTCTCATTCACTTATCCACAGGCTGTGCGGAAGATCTGTGGACCGATCTGTGGACTACGGAGAGGGTCCTAGGGATTTTCCTCATCGCGCCTGGGAATTCCGTGATCAAACATCATTCACACACTCATTTGGGTGGGAATTGCTCACTCCGGCGAGTGAGTCGGCAGAGGGATGCTGACAACGGGGCCCGCGAGGCGCTGTGGATGGCGCACGGAGTGGCGGGGGTGAGTGGGCCGATTTGTCGACCTTGTCGCGGCGCGCTGTCGACTTGTCCCCAGGGTCGACCGCGTTCCTGTGGATAACCTCTGTGGGTAACTGAAAAATATGCAGGTAGGACTAGTGGTTCGTACCTGTGGACGAACGCTCACGCCGCCGGGAGCATTCGTCCACCATCGGATCAGGCCCGACCGTCCTGGGCCCTCGCCAGCCAGTCGGAGGCCTCCATGAACTCCACGTCCGAAGTCCCCCGCCGCAGCGCCCGCACGTCCTCGACCGCGACGCCCGCCCGCGGGTACGAGCCGAGGAACCGCACCCGGGGCAGATCCGCTTGAGGCCCATCAGCGCCTCGCCCACCCGCCGGTCCGAGATATGGCCCTCCGCGTCCACCGCGAAGCAGTAGTTCCCGATCCCCGCTCCCGTGGGCCGGGACTGGATCAGCATCAGGTTCACCCCACGCACCGCGAACTCCTGGAGCAGTTCGAGGAGGGCACCCGGATGATCGTCACCCAGCCACAGCACCACCGAGGTCTTGTCCGCACCCGTCGGCGCCGCCGGCCGGGCGGCCGGCCCACGAGCACGAACCGCGTCTCGGCGTTCTCCGCGTCGTGGATCTCGGTCACCAGCGCTTCGAGGCCGTACGTCGCCGCCGCGAACTCCCCGCGAAGGCGGCGTCGAACCGGCCCTCCCGCACGAGCCGCGCACCGTCCGCGTTGGAGGCCGCCGACTCCCACACCGCGTCGGGCAGGTGCTTCCGCAGCCACTTGCGGACCTGCGGCTGGGCCACCGGGTGGCCCGTGACCGTCTTGATCTCCGAGAGCTGGGTCCCGGGCCGGACGAGCAGCGCGAAGGCGATCGGCAGGAGCACCTCGCGGTAGATCATCAGCGGCTCGCCGGAGGCCAGCTCGTCCAGGGTCGCGGTCACCCCGCCCTCGACCGAGTTCTCGATCGGGACGAGCGCGGCGGCGGCCTCCCCGTTCCGTACGGCGTCGAGGGCGGCGGGGACCGAGACCATGGGGACGAGTTCCCGCGTCGCGGCCTCGGGCAGCGTGCGCAGCGCCGCTTCGGTGAAGGTGCCCTCGGGGCCGAGATAGGTGTACCGGGTGGCGGACATACCGTCACCCTAATGGTCGCCGTCCCGGCGGGCGGCCGCCCGAGCGGGGCCTCTCACCCCTCGGACGGAGGCCCGTGCGGGCCCGGCCGCCGCTTGCTCCGGGCCCTGTGGTCACGCCTCCAGGAGGCGCTGGCCCACGTACTCGCCCTCGGCGGGGCCGCCCGGCACCGCGAACAGGCCGCTGGCCTCGTGCCGGATGAACGCGGACAGCGCGTCGCCCCGGTCGAGCTTGCGCTGCACCGGGACGAAGCCCCGGAGCGGGTCCGCCTGCCAGCAGACGAAGAGGAGGCCCGCGTCCGGCGTCCCGTCCGGACCGATCCCGTCGTGGAAGGAGAACGGCCTGCGCAGCATCGCCGCCCCGCCGTTCTGTTCGGGGGCGGAGATCCGGGAGTGGGCGTTGTCCGGGATCACCGTCTTGCCGTCGGGGCCGAACTTGTTCAGGTCGAGCGGGGTGGTCTCGGAGCCGCCGGTGAGCGGGGCACCGTCGGACTTCCGGCGCCCGATGACCTTCTCCTGCCGGTCCAGCGGCAGCTTCTCCCAGTCGTCGAGCAGCATCCGGATCCGGCGCACCACCGCGTAGGAGCCGCCGGCCATCCATTCGGGGGAGCCGCCGCCCCCGGCCGGGACGAAGATCCGCTCGTCGAAGTCCGGGTCGGTGGGCTTGGGGTTGCCCGTGCCGTCGACCTGGCCCATCAGATTGCGGGCGGTCATCGGCTTCGCGGTGGCTCCGGCCGAGCGGTTGAAGCCGTTCATCTGCCAGCGCACCCGGGCCGCGTCCCCCGCGTCCTTCTGGACGGCGCGCAGCGCGTGGAAGGCGACGAGCGCGTCGTCGGCACCGATCTGCACCCAGAGGTCGCCCTCCGAGCGCCGGGGGTCCAGGGCGTCGGCGGAGAAGGCGGGCAGCGGGTCGAGCCCGGCGGGCCGGCGCGAGGCGAGCCCGGTGCGGTCGAAGAAGGTGCGGCCGAAGCCGAAGGTGACCGTGAGGGAGGAGGGGCCCGCGTCGAGCGCCACACCGGTGTCCCCGGCCGGGGCCTTGCCCGCCATCAGCACCTTCGCCGTGGCCGACCAGCGGCGCAGCAGGGCGGCGGCCTCCTTGCGGCCGGCGCCCGGGGCGAGGTCGAAGGCGATCAGATGGCCGCGGGACTGGAGCGGGGTGGTGATGCCGGCCTGATGTTTCCCGTGAAACATCACCGCGGTCGAGCCGACGGTGGTCAGGGCCGGGGCGCCGCCGGCTCCGGCGGTGTCCTCGCCGGACAGGGTCGCGGAGATCCCGGCGCCGCCGATCGCGCCGACGACGAGGCCGGCGGCGCCCGCCGCGCCGGCGGTGCCGAGCAGGCGCCGCCGGGAGAGATCGAGGTTGTCGCTGTCGGTCACGTGCTTCAGCCGATCTTCACGTTCTTGTCGATGGTGGTCTGGTCGATCTCGGAGGTACGGACGGTCACCTGGACCTTCCAGTCGCCCGGCATCGGGAACTGGACGCCGCTCGCGCTCCAGTGCCCGGTCTGGATCCGGTCGGGGGCGACGGGCAGCGGGCCCAGGTCCTTCGCCTCCAGGGTGAGGGCGACCTTGATCTCGGGGACGTCCAGCGGCTTGCCGTTGGGGCGCTCGACGAAGATGTGGAGCGCGTTGGCGCCGGTGCGGCCGGGGTCGAGGCTGAGACGCACGACGCCCTTGCCGTCGACGCCGCCGGTGTCGAAGGGCAGCCGGATGTCGACGGGCCGGTCGGGTACGGCGGCCGGGCCGGAGACGCCGCCGGCCCGTCCGGCCTCCTCCTCGGTGCGGCCGGGCTCGGTCGCGGTGAGGACGGTGGTCACGGCGAGGAGGACGACGGCGACGGCGGCCTCGGTCAGCACCGAGCGGCGCAGACCGGTCCGCTCGGGGTCGGCGTCCCGCTCCCGCTTGCGCCGGGCGGTGGCCACGGCGGCCCGCTGCCGGGCGAGCTGCGCGGCCCGCTCGGGGTCGGTGTCGGAGTCGGCGACCGTGGTGCCCGGGGCCTTGCCGTCGGGGTCGGTGTCGGTGTCGGTGGAGTCCGGGGCCTTGCCGTCGGGGTCGGTGTCGGTGGCGTCCGGGGCCTCGTCCAGGACCTCGCTCTCGTCGGCGCCCTCGTCTTCCGCGTCCGTCGCGTCCGGCCCCTCCGGCGCGTCGGCTTCCCGGGGCGTCGGGTCCGCCAGGCGGCGGGTCCAGCGGCGGGAGATCCAGGCGATGCCGACGAGGACCGCCATGAGGCCGATCTTGACGAGGAGCAGCTGCCCGTACCGGGTGCCGGTCAGCGCGGACCAGGAGCCGACCTGGCGCCAGGACTGGTAGAGGCCGGTGGCGGCGAGGACGAGGACGGAGCCGAAGGCGACCTGGAGAAGCGTTCGACGGCGGAGCGTTCGACGGACGGCGCCCGGTAGAGGGCGACGAGCAGCACGGTGAGGCCGCCGAGCCAGGCGGCGACGGCGAGGAGGTGCAGGACGTCGACGGGCATGGCGACGCCGGGCTGGAGGCCGGTGGAGGCGTGCTCGGCCAGGGCCCAGGTCCCGGCGATGCCGGCGGCGACGACGGTGCCGCCGATGCCGAGGCCGAAGGCGAGGTCCTTCTTCTCCTTCGGGTCGGTGCGCTTGGCGTAGGCGCCGAAGAGGACGGCCACGAAGAGCGCGGCCGCGCCGAGCAGCAGCAGCCGGGAGGTGAGCGCGGCGCCGGTCTTCGTCTCCAGGACGGCCTTCAGGCCCGCCAGGTCGAAGGCGTCGGCGAGCTTCCCGGAGCCGGTGTAGGGGCTGCGCAGGAGCAGCAGCACCAGGGTGGAGCCGGTGAGGGTCAGCCAGCCCCGGACCACCGTCTGCTGGACGGGGCGGACGCTCGCGCCGCGCGGCCAGCAGACCAGGACGAAGGCGCCGCCGCCGACGAGGACGACGAAACCGGCGTAGGAGAGGTAGCGGGCGATGCCGTAGAGGACGCCGACCAGGCCGCCGCCGGCGGTCTGGTCGGGCACGGCGACGGAGGTGGCGGAGGGGGCGCCGATGGAGAAGGTGAAGGCACCGGCGACGGGATGGCTGTCGGCCGAGACGGCCTGCCAGGCGACGGTGTACGTGCCGTCGGGCAGTCCGGCGCGGAGGACCGCGCCGTACCGGACGACGGAGCCGCTGCACAGGTCCTGTATCTCGCCGGTGTCGGCCCGGCGGCCGGCCGGGTCGAGGACCCGGATGGAGTCGGTGCCCATGGCGACCTGTTCGGAGAAGGTCAGGTTGACCTCCTTGGGGCGACGGCGACCACCGCCCCGTCCTTCGGGTCGCTGCCGGTGAGCGCCGCGTGCGCGGAGGCGGGGCGGCGCCGGCGAGCAGCGTGCCGAGGAGCGCGGCCGCGAGGATCAGCAGCCGGGCCAGGGCGGTGCCGAGGCGCGGGGCGGTGGTTGTCATCTCTGAGTCACTCCGTCAACGAGCTCAGTGCTGCTGCGGGTTGTGGTTGGGTGCTTCGACGGGAACGTCGACCTTGATCGGGTCGGACTTCTCGAAGTGCAGCTCGATGCTGACCTTCTCGCCCTGCTTCGGCTTCGACTTCAGCTCCATGAACATGATGTGGTTGCCGCCACGGGCCAGGGAGAGTTCGCCGTTCGCGGGGATGTCGAAGGACTTCACCTGCTGCATCTTCTGGTTCTTCGTCTCGTGCATGGTGATGTCGTCCGAGAGCGGGCTGGTGACGGAGGTGAGCCTGTCCGCCGTGTCGCCGTCGTTCTTGATGGTGAGGAAGCCACCGGCCATGTCCATCACCGGCTGGGGCATGAACGCGCCGCTGACCTCCAGGTCGGGCTTGCTGTCGGAGGACGAGCACCCGGTCAGCGCGAGCGCGGCGGCGAGGGCCACGGCGGCGGACAGGGCGGTGGTGCGGCGGGTCACGGGTTCTCCCCCTTGATGATCTTCGGCAGGTCCTTGGCGTAGTCCTCGACGCTCGCGTCCTCGCCGTACAGGACGTAGCCCTGGTCGGTGGTGGGCGAGAAGGCGATCACCTGGGCGCCGTGCATGGAGACGACGTTGCCGTCCTTGTCCTTCGTCGGCGGATCGATGCCGATGCCGATCTGCCGGGCCCCCGCCTGGATGGCGGAGAAGTCGCCGGTGAGACCGGTGAAGGAGGGGTCGCCGGCGGCGGGCAGCCACTTGGCGAGCTCGGCGGAGGTGTCCCGCTCGGGGTCGGTGGTGACGAAGACGACCTGGAGCTTGTCCTGGTCGGCCTTGGGGAGCTGCTTCTTGGCGATGGCGATGTTGCTCATCGTCAGGGGGCAGACGTCGGGGCAGTGCGTGTAGCCGAAGTAGATGAGGGTCGGCTTGCCCTTGGTCCGCTCGCGCAGGTCGTACTTCTGGCCCTTGGTGTCGGTGAGGACGAGCGCGGGCTTGGTGAACGGCCGGTCGAGGACGGTGGCGGCCCTGGTGGAGTCGGTGCCGCCGGAGACCTCGGCGACGGCCGAGCCGGTGCCCGCCGGCTTGTCGTCGTTGCCGCCGAGGCCGACGGCCGCGACGACGCCGATCGCGGCGACGATCGCGGCGGTCGCGATGATCAGCGGCGTGCGCCGCCCGGGGCGGGCCGTGGCCGCCCCGGGCGTCTTCTCTTCAGACATGGTGCTTCTTCCGGATGTCGGGTGGGGTGCGGCCGTCAGGCCGAGCGGCGACGACCGGCGAGGACGCCGAAGGCGACACCGGCGATGCCGACGAGGATGCCGACGACGCCGAGGACCCGGGCGGTGGTGTCGGAGCCCGAGGAGGCGGCGGCGGTCTCCTCGTGGTCGGCCGACTTGTCGTCGTGGCCGGCCTTCTCGTCCTTCTCGGCGGCGCCGCCGTGGTGGTCCTCGTCGGCGGAGGCGGCGGAGAGCTTCAGGACGGGGGCCGGGCTCTCCGGCTCCTCGGCGCCGTCCTTCTGCTCCTCGATCCAGCGCACGACCTCCTTGTTGTCGTACGTCTGGATCGCCTTGAGGACCAGCTGGTCGGTGTCCTCCGGCAGCTGGCCGAGGAGAGCGGGAACTGCTGGAACTGGCCGGGGCCGATCTTCGAGCCGTCGGCGGTCCAGGTGACCTTGGAGACGGCCTCGTTGATCTTCTTGCCGTGCATCTCCAGCGGCTTGGCGAGCTTGCTCTTGGTGACGTCGATCTTCCAGCCGGGGAGGGGCTGCGGCATGACGGAGGCCAGCGGGTGGTCGAGCGGGAAGTTGACCTCCAGCTTCACGGTGGAGGCGTCGTCGCGCTCGTTCGGGACCTTGATGTTGACGGTCGCGTAGCCGCCCTTGGCCGCCTCGCCCACCGGCTGCACGCCGACGTGCGCGAAGGCGGTGCCGGACAGCAGCACCACGGAGGAGAGGGCGATGCCGCCGGCGAGGGCGGTGCGGGTGGCGGAGATACGGGAAACGCTCATGGCAGGAGAACTCCAGCTCGAAGGAATCGAAGGATTCGAAGGAAGGTGGCGGAGTCCGGCGCCCGGGGACGGAGGTCCCGCGTGGGCGTGCGGACGTGCGCGGCCCACTCCCGTCGAGCGGTGAGCGGTCCGCGTCAGGCTGCGAGGACGCAGGGGCGGCCGGGGGCCGCGCCTGATCACCATGTGCTGGAGTGCCTCGGCCGCCGGCGGCGGCGAGGAGTCGGCGGCGGTGCCCAGGGCCCGCCGCGGTCCCGTGCGCGGAGCCGCCGGCAGCCCGGCGAGCAGGGCCCGTACGAGACGGAGCGCGGCCCGCAGGGAGCGCACGAGGGCGCATTCGGCGAGCTCCGTCGCCCCTGCTCGGAGAGTTCCACCAGCCGGCCGAGGGCGCGGTCGCCGCGGCGCAGCAGCCAGCCCGTGGCCAGGGCGGCCAGGAGGTGGCCGAGGAGCATGGGCAGGCCGGGCAGCACCTCACCGGCGGGCGAGGCCGCCATGGCCGCGTGTCCCATGGCCGCGTGCCCCAGGGGGCGTGCGCGGCCGTGGGGACGACCCCGGCGTCGGCGAGGATCCGCGCGGCGTCGGTGGGGTCGAGGCCGCGGGCCCCGCTCCGCAGACCAGCCGGGCGGCCATCCGTACGAGGGCGTCGTCGGCCTGGCCGCTCAGGGCGAGCTGTCGCTGTCCGAGCCCGAAGAGGACGTGCAGGGCGAGCTGTCCGCCCGCCAGGGCGCCGACGACGAAGCCGAGGGAGCGTTCCCGGTCGGCGAAGAGGACGGTGACGCCGAAGACGCCGAGGAAACCGGCGACGACGGTCCACAGGGCGATCCCCGCGCAGGCGGCGAGGGCGTGTCCCAGCGCGGACAGCACGACGCAGACCGCGGTGAACACCGCGGCCCTCAGCAGCCGTGGAGCGAGCGCGGGGGCAGTCATGGCGGCCCCATCATCGCACCACGCGCAAGACCGCCATGAGGCAGGTCCGGAAGGTCGCCCTTGGGCCTCTTCGCGGTGACATACGCCGGAGCTCCGCGGTGACATACACCGGCGCGGGCGCCGGGTCATCCGCCGAACGAGCGCTCTTGACGGCTTTCCGCGCTTACGGGGGGTCCGCTCCGGCAATACGTATCGGTATGTCGAGCCGCTGCCGGGAGGCTGGAGCATGAGCATCTGGTGGTCACTCCATCTGCGGCGCGAGGCCGCGAGCGTGCCGCTGGCGCGGAGGCTTCTGCTGGGCACGATGGAGACGGCGGGTGTCGATCCCGACGTGTCGTACGAGTTGTCGGTCGCGTTGACCGAGGCGTGTGCCAACGCCGTCGAGCACGGCGGCGGGGCCGGACCCCGGGAGCCGGGCGGGGCGTACCGGGTGACGGCGTACCTGGACGGCGAGACCTGCCGCATCGAGGTCGCGGACTCGGGCCCGGGTTTCCCGGGAAGGGCGGCTCCGGCGGCCCCGTCGGACGAGGCCGAGCACGGCCGGGGCCTGCGGCTGATCGAGGAGCTGTCCGATCACGTCCAGTTCGGCAACCGTTCGGGCCGGGGCGGCGCGGTGGTCAGCTTCGACAAGATCCTGAAGTGGCGGGACAGCCCGTCGCTCCTGCTGGCCTGAAATGTTGGCCTGAAGGGAAGGGCCCCGCCGGTCGGTCGGCGGGGCCCTTCGGTTCCAACGTACGCGGGGATCAGCCCTTCAGCGCGGCCATCCACGCCTCGACCTCTTCGGCGCGTCGCGGCAGCGCCTCGGAGAGGTTCCGGTTGCCGTCCTCGGTGACGAGGATGTCGTCCTCGATCCGGACGCCGATGCCGCGGTACTCCTCGGGCACGGTCAGGTCGTCGGCCTGGAAGTACAGACCGGGCTCGACGGTCAGGCACATGCCCGGTTCGAGCGTGGTGTTCACGTACTTCTCGGTGCGCGCGGCGGCGCAGTCGTGGACGTCCATGCCGAGCATGTGGCCGGTGCCGTGCAGGGTCCAGCGGCGCTGGAGGCCGAGCTCCAGGACGCGCTCGACCGGGCCCTCGACGAGGCCCCACTCGACGAGCTTCTCGGCGAGGACGCGCTGGGCGGCGTCGTGGAAGTCGCGGTAGGAGGCGCCGGGCTTCACCGCGGCGATGCCGGCCTCCTGCGCCTCGTACACGGCGTCGTAGATCTTGCGCTGGATGTCGCTGTACCGGCCGTTGATCGGCAGGGTGCGGGTGATGTCGGCGGTGTAGAGCTCGGTGGTCTCCACGCCGGCGTCGAGCAGCAGCAGGTCGCCGGAGCGGACCGGGCCGTCGTTGCGGACCCAGTGCAGGGTGCAGGCGTGCGGTCCGGCGGCGGCGATGGAGCCGTAGCCGATGTCGTTGCCCTCGACGCGGGCGCGCAGGAAGAACGTGCCCTCGATGTAGCGCTCGCTGGTGGCCTCGGCCTTGTCGAGGACCTTGACGACGTCCTCGAAGCCGCGGGCGGTGGAGGCGCAGGCCTTCTCCAGCTCGGCGATCTCGAAGGCGTCCTTCACGAGGCGGGCCTCGGAGAGGAAGATCCGCAGTTCCTCGTCGCGCTCGGCGGTGACCTTGTCGGTCAGGGCGGCCTCGATGCCGGCGTCGTGGCCGCGGACGGCGCGGACGGGGCCGGTGGCCTCCTTGAGGGCCTCGGCGAGCTCGCGCACGTCCTTGGCGGGGACGCCGAGGAGCTGCTCGGCCTCGGCGAGGGAGTGGCGGCGGCCGACCCACAGCTCGCCCTGGCCGTCGAGCCAGAACTCGCCGTTCTCGCGGTTGGAGCGCGGCAGCAGGTAGATCGTGGCCTCGTGGCCGTCGGCCGTGGGCTCCAGGACGAGGACGCCGTCCTGGGTCTGGTCGCCGGTCAGGTACGCGTACTCGGTGGAGGCGCGGAAGGCGTACTCGGTGTCGTTCGACCGGGTCTTCAGGTTCCCGGCGGGGATCACCAGGCGCTCGCCCGGGAAGCGCGCGGAGAGCGCGGCGCGGCGGGCGGCGGTCTTGTCGGCCTGCGCGATCGGCGCGAGGCCGGTGAGCTCGGTGTCGGCCCAGCCGGACTTCATGTTCTCGGCGAGCTCGTCGGACACGCCCGGGTAGAGGCCGTTCTTCCGCTGCTTGATCGCCTGCTCTTCGGTCTCGGTCTCTTCCGGGGTCTCCGGGGTGAGCTCCTCGGCCACGGGTCTGCCTCCTCTTGGTACGACACTGAACCCCCACCATCGTACGGTCGTACGGAAGGGGGCCCAGGGCCGGAAGACCCATTACCGGAGAGTTACGTTCTGCTTACACGTATCCCGCCCGGGGCGGCTCACTCGAAGCGCGCGGCGAGCAGGACCACGTCCTCCCCTCCACGGCCGGGTCGAGGCCCTCGGGGAGCAGGGTCCGCAGGACGTGGTCGGCGACGGCGCCGGGGTCGCCCGGTCGGCCTTCGGCACGCTCGCGGCGGCCGCGTGGAGCCGGGCGAAGGCCCGGTCGGTGGCGTCTCCGGTACGGCGCAGCAGCCCGTCCGTGTAGAAGCACCGTTTCTCCAGGTGCGGGGACAGCTCCACGCTCGGCGCCTCCCAGCAGGAGAGCATCCCGAGCGGGGCGGAGAGCGAGGTCTCGACGAACTCGGTGCGGCGGTCGCCGACGACCAGCGGCGGGGCGTGCCCGGCGCCGGCGAGGACGATCCGGCGCTGCGCGGGCTCGGCGTAGGCGAAGAGCGCGGTCGCCGAGCGGGCCGGTTCGGTGAGCCGGAGCAGCAGTTCCAGGTCGGAGAGGACGGCGACGGGGTCCTCGCCCTCCATCACCGCGTACGCCCGCAGGGAGGCGCGCAGCCGCCCATGGCGGCGAGCGCGCTGGGTCCGGTGCCGGAGACGGAGCCGACGGCCAGGCCGAGGGCGCCCTCGGGCAGCGGCAGCGCGTCGTACCAGTCGCCGCCGCCCAGGGGCCGGTGAGGTGGCGGGCGGCGAGCTGGACGCCGGGGACGCGGGGAGGCGGCTGGGGAGCAGCTCCTCGGCGACGGTGGAGACCTGGACGCGGGCGCGCTCGACCTGGACGAGCCGGGCGAGGTGCTCGGTGGCGAAGCGGCCGTAGAGGCCGATGAGGTGGCGCTGCCGGTCGGTGGGCTCGGCGGGCTCGTCGTAGAGCCAGACGACCGCGCCGAGCCGGCCGGCCTCCTCGGTGGCGAGGGGGAGGGCGTAGCTGGCGGCGTAGCCGAGGCGGGCGGCGACCTCGCGGTGGCGCGGGTCGAGTCCCTCCTCCGTGCGGACGTCGCGGATGGCGATCGGGTCGGGGACGCGCTCCGGGTGCACGGGGTCGGGCAGGCCGTCGAGGAGGCGGCCGTAGCTGGTGGCGCCGCGCGGGACGGTTTCGATGGTGCCGAGCTCGGCGTGGGCGAGGCCGAGGCCGATGGTGCTGGTGGGGCCGTAGCCGTCGGCCGGTTCGAGGACGGCCATGCCGCGGCGGGCGCCGACGAGGGCGGCTCCGGCGCCGAGCACCTCGCGGAGGGCCCCGTCGAGGGAGGCGGTCCTGATGAGCCGCTCGGTGAGTTCGTGGAGCGTGGTGAGGTCCGAGACCCAGGAGGCCAGCCGGTCCTGGATCAGGACGCCGGGCGGGAGGGCCTCGTCGGAGGGGCCGGCCGCCGCGGGGACCCCGTGGAGGGGCGACGTAGTCTGCGGGGGCCCGGGAACCGTGGAGTCGATTCCGGCCACTTTCGGCATCTGTGGGGCGCTCATGGCAGTCGGCTTTCCGACCGGTGCGTTTGACGCCATAGCATCGCAAACCCCCATGTCATTCCGAGCTGCTCGATGCATCCACATGTACACGCAGAAGACGAACGATGTCCAGCATTGTCCCCACGGGACTTGTGGTGTCCAGGAGGTCGTGCGAGGGGGTTGAAGTACACGGGAAGTTGGCCGAAAATCGTCCCTGGTGTGCACCTTTTGCGGTCGACTGGCGTCGTTTGAAAGCGCGTCATTCCAAGCGTGCTGGGTACGTAATCGGTGACAGGCAGGGGCAGTTGACACCGCCCCGGAACGTGACGCGGAACCCCGGCGTCTTTCCCGCCGCAGGCCGCAACCCGCCACCGAGTGGCGGGGAACGTGTTCTGACCCGCTCCGGCTCTGACCTGGCTCCACCCGGTCCCCCCGGGATCCACCCGGCACCGGCCCGGTCCGCCCCGCCCCGGCGGGTCGGCACCCCCACCGGCCCGGCACGCGCTGATACGCACGGTGAAGAGATCCGCACATGGTGTGATGTGGATTCGGCGTTCAACGGAAAGGAACGAGCGCTCATGCGCGAGATCCTCGGAAGGCGACGCAGGCTCCGGTTCCGGCGCAGGGAGCGGACCGCCCGGCTCGACGCCGCGGTCACCTTCGCGGCCGAGTGGAACTGGCCCGTCCTGCCGGGCGCGGGCCTGAGAGCGACGACCCGTACGGCCCCGGGAGCGGCGGCCCGCACGGCCTGCCGCTGCCCCGACCCCGACTGCGTGGTGCCCGGCGCTCACCCCTACGACCCCGGACTGCTCGCGGCCACCACGGACGAGCGCATGGTCCGCTGGTGGTGGACCCGGCGCCCGGACGCCCCGGTGCTCCTCGCCACGGGCGGCCGCGCGCCCTGCGCGGTCAGCCTCCCGCGGCGGCCGGGGCGCGGGCGCTCGCCGCGCTCGACGCGGCCGGCATGCGGCTCGGCCCGGTCGTGGCGAGCCCGACCCGCTGGTCGATCCTCGTCGCCCCGTACGGCCTCGAACGGCTCGGCGAGCTGCTGTACGCGAAGGACAGCGTGCCCAGCTCGCTGCGGTTCCACGGCGAGGGCGGCTATCTGCTCCTCCCGCCCTCGGTCGCGGGGACCGGGCGGGCCCGCTGGGAGCGGGCACCCTCGCGGGCTCGGCCCGCCCGTGGCTGCCCGACGTCGAGGCGGTGGTCGACGCCCTGGTCGAGGCGAGCACGAGCGCCCCGGGCGGCGGGAGCCGGCTGGCGTACTGAGGCGCGCCGGGAGGGCCGTTCACCCGAACGGGTGCGTCCCGGTCCGACTCGTACGGGAAACGGGCGCGCGGCCGACCGGGTGCCCGGGTCCCGCCGCTATGTTCACCTCACCGTCCAGGATCTCAGGAGCAGGTGGTGGGTCCCATGAGCCCGGTGAACCCCGCGTGGTCGGACTCGGGACCGCCGTCACGGTCGCCGTCCTGCTGCCCCTCGTCGCGACGGCGGGACCGGCGGGCGATGCCGGACGCCCGGCGGCGCGAGCGCCGGGGCGACGCGAAGGCCGGGGGCCTGCTGGGGGACTCGGCCTGGGACCGCGTATGCCGGACGTCGCCGCTCCGGACGCTGCGGCTCCGGACGCCGCGGCTCCTGCCTCCGCCCCTCCGACTCTTCCGTCCCTCCGACTCTTCCGCCTCCTCTGACTCTTCCGGCTCTTCTGGCTCTTCCGCCTCTTCCGCCTCTTCCGTCCCGGCTTCGGTGGCTCCCGAGCGGGTCACGCGCTGTGGACCGGAACTCGCCTCGCCCGAGGGGGCCGAGGCGCAGACCTGCGTCCTGACCGAGGGGCCCGACGTCTGGGCGCGGACGTACTACCGGAACGTGACGGGCCGACAGCTCGACGCGTTTCTGACCCTCATGGGCCCCGGCGGGCGGACCGTACAAGTGGACTGCCCCGTCCCGGCGCAGGACGAGCCGGGCACCTGTGAATCGCCGAGGAGCGCGCCCGGGGAGCCGCCACCGGCTATACGGCGGTCGCGGAATTCGCCGGATCGGGCGAAGGGGAAACACGCCCCTGCTGCTCCGCGCGGGAAGCAACACGGCGGACGACCAAGGAAGTTGAATGTCGGACGCCCCGGTTCTCCCGGCGGCGGACATGGAAAGGCCCGGTCGCTGGCGACGGGGGATGCACCAGCGACCGGGCTTCAAGAACGGTAACAAGAGATCTGCTGTTCGCAAATTCGATCTCGGTTATTCGGACAGGGATTTGTCCGAGCGCAGACCCCCTGTGGCGGAAGTCACCGACTGGTCGGTCTGTCAGTCACCGATACCGCCTGGGGTATCAGCTGAGAGTCACCTGACGGTTCGTGAGACCGCCGCGCGCCCGGCGCTCCTCCGCCGTCAGCGGGGCGTCCGAGGCGAGCGCCGCGGCGAGCCGCTCGGCGAACGCGGCCGCCGGCTTCTCGCAGTCCTCGGCGGTCATGGAGGACGGCAGGTCCCACACCGGCACCATCAGGCCGTGGGCCCGGAAGGAGCCGACGAGCCGGGTGTCCGCGCCGAGCGAGGTGCCCTCGCCGGCCTGGAGGCGGGCGAGCGCGTCGAGGAGCTTCTCCTCCGGGTGCGGCATGACCCAGCGCAGGTGGTTCTTGTCCGGAACCTCGCACCAGTACGCGGAGTCGACGCTCGCCAGCTTCACGGTCGGGATCGCGGCCGCGTTGGCCCGCTCCAGGGAGGCGGCGACCTCGGGGTCGGCGCCGTCCGCCGACTGCGGGATCCAGAACTCGAAGCCCGTGTGGACCTCCGGTACGAACAGGGCGTCCGCGTCGAGCAGCTCCTGCAGGCGCGGGCCCTCGGCCGGCACGCGGCGCGCGGGGACCGGGTGCCCGGCTCCGCCTCCAGGGCGCGCTGGAGGGTGTCGGCGAGGTCGCGGGCCAGGTCGCCGGAGGTGGAGTCGTTCTGCAGGGCGAGCAGGACGGAGCCGTCGTCGCGGCGGAGCGCGGGCCACGCCATCGGCAGCACGGTCGCGAGCGTCACGGACGGCACGCCCTCGGGCAGCCCGCCCTTCAGGGTGAGCGGCACGGTGGCGGCCGGGACGAGCTCGCGCAGCCGACCCAGTCGCACTCGCCGGGCAGGCCCTCGAAGGGGCGCTGGACCAGCTCGGTCACGGCGTGCGCGGCGGCCCGGCCGTGACACGCCTTGTAGCGGCGGCCCGAACCGCACGGGCACGGCTCGCGCGCGCCGACGACCGGGATCTCCCCGCTCGTGACCTGTGCCTGACCGGTCTTGCCGGCCTTCGTCTGGGGGCGCTTCTTGGCCATGGTGGGCTTTCTCCCGATCGCGGCTGTGCTGTGTGCGGTGCTGTGTCGGGCGCGAGCCTAGCCGCACCGGGCCCCGGGGCCGTTCAGGCGGGGCGGCGCGGCAGCGCGGGCGGGCGCCGCCCTGAGGCCACGCCCGCCCGCGCGTTCCGTATCACTGCCCGGTCCGGCCCGTACCGGTTCTCGGTCCGGCCCGTACCGGTTCTCGGTCCTGCCCGTACTGCTTCCCGGTCCGGCCCGTACCGGTTCTCGGTCCGGCCCGTACGGCCGCTCGGTCCGCCGCTCAGTCCAGATCGTCGTACGCGTCGAGGAAGTCGAAGCCCGAGCCGCCGCCGACACGCGTCGCGAAGTCCTCGCGGCGGTGTCCCTCGGTGACCTGCACCCAGACGGTGACCTCGCCGGTCGCGCTGTCCCGTACGCCCCAGTCCTGGGACAGGGCACCGATGATGTTCAGCCCGCGGCCGCGCGCGCGGTGACCGAGGGCGTCGACGGACGGGCCTGGTCGGGCCCCTCCGTCGGTCACCTCGACCCGCAGGCCGCCCGCCGGGTCGACCCGCCAGGCCGCCCGCACATCGCCTTCGCCCCGCTCCGCCTCGCCCAGCGGCCTGCCGTAGCGACAGGCATTGCTGAGCAGTTCGGAAAGGATCAGTACCGCGTCGTCGACGACCGATTCGGAGACCCCGCTGCGGTACAGATCGTCCCGCATCCGGTGCCTCGCCTCACCCACGCCCGCAGGGCCATGGGGTACGGCCATGCTCGACGACGTGGGCACCTCCTGTGCCACCACCAACGCCACCCCCGAGACCTCCTTTGCCCCACGCCACCGTGTGGATGCCCCAATGGACTGGACCGGAAACCGGCCAATCCGCGTGTGATGAGGCACTCGTGACGATCGCGTACGCGGAGAACGCGCCGGTGCACACCCCGCAAGGGCCGTTGCGCCCTGTGACGGCCGGGAAAGGAGCGACGGGAGAGCCGGCTCAGGCCCCGGATTTCCGGCCTCGGGGCCCGACTCCCGGGGCCCGACTCCCGGGTCCCGACTCCAGGGCCCAGGCTTCGGAGCTCCGGCCTCAGCCGCGGCCCAGCTGGGCCAGGACCTGCTTCGGGCGGTTGGTGATGATCGCGTCCACGCCCAGGCGCTCGCAGAGCTCGACGTCCTCGGCCTCGTCCACCGTCCAGACGTGGACCTGGTGCCCGGCCTTCTGGAGTCGGAGGATCACGGCGGGGTGGTGCCGGAGGATCCGGATCGAGGGGCCGGCGATGCGCGCGCCGCGGGAGCCGTCCGTCGCGCAGCCGGGGCGAGACGAACTGGGCGAGCGAGACGGTGGGCAGCGTCGGCGCGGTGGCCGCGATCCGGTGCAGGGAGCGGGCCGAGAAGCTCATGACGCGTACGGGGGACTCGGCGGGGGACGCGGGCGCGTCCAGGCCGAACCGCCGGAGGAGCTGGAGCAGCTTCTCCTCGACCTGGCCCGCCCAGCGGGTGGGGTGCTTGGTCTCGATGGCCAGCTCGACCCGGCGCCCGGCGTCGGAGACCAGCTCCAGGAGCCGTTCCAGGGTCAGGACGGAGGTGAGGCCGGGGTCGCCCCAGTCGGGGCTCTCGCGGGATTCGTCCCGGCCCTTCCAGGTGCCGAAGTCCAGGGCGGCGAGGTCGGCGAGTTCGAGCGCGGACACGGCGCCGCGGCCGTTCGAGGTGCGGTCGACGCGCCGGTCGTGGACGCAGACGAGGTGGCCGTCGGCGGTGAGCCGGACGTCGCACTCCAGGGCGTCGGCGCCGTCCTCGATGGCCTTCACATAGGCGGCCAGGGTGTGTTCCGGTGCGTCCTCGGACGCGCCGCGGTGGGCGACGACCTGGAGGGGGACGCGGTTCTGCTGCTGCCGTGCGTGGGTCACGGCGTCATGGTGCCATTGGCGGGGCTCCGCGAGCACCTCGCGAGCACCCGGGACCGGTCCGTTCTGTCCGTATATAAAGGATGGGGTGCGAACGCACAGCTCCGCCTTACAGCGGCCTGACGTCCTGTGGGAAAAGCTGGTGCAGCACCCTGGAGCCACTTGGGTATCCCGACACCCGACACCCCGACCCCGCGCAGTCGACGAGGAGAGCGAGCTGTGAGCACCGAGAACGAGGGCACGCCGGTTCCGGCGGACCCGGCTGCCCCGTCCGCCCCTCCGACGCCTCCCGCACCCCCGGCACCGGCGGCGTCCCCGTCCCTGGAGAAGCCGGCCGCGGAGACCGCCCGCAGGCTGCCCCGGAGACCGCCCCGGAGACTGCCCTGCCGGCTGCCCCGGAGGCCGCCACGGAGCCGACTCCGCAGGCCGCCCCGCAGACGGCCCCCAGCCCGCCCTGCAGGCGGACGCGCCGACGGCGGTCCAGCCGACGGTTCAGGCCGCCGTTCCGGCCGCCGCGCCCGCCGGCGGCTGGCCGCCGCCGCCCCGCCGGTGGCCCCGCCTGGGGCGCCCGCACCCGCCCGCGCCCGAGGCGCCGCGCAGACGGATCGGCGGCCTCGTGGCGGCCGTGCTCGTCGCGTCGCTGGTCGCGGGAGGCATCGGCGGCGGCATCGGTTACTGGGCGGCCGAGCGCGGCGACAACGGCTTCAGCTCGACCACGGTCTCCTCGGGCCAGGCCCCGGCCTCCTTCAAGCGCGACCCGGGGACGGTCGCGGCGGTCGCGGCGAAGGCCCTGCCGAGCGTGGTCACCATCCAGGCGAAGTCCGGCGGCCAGGACGGCGAGGGCGGTACGGGCACGGGCTTCGTCTACGACCAGGAAGGCCACATCGTCACCAACAACCACGTGGTGGCGTCGGCGGCGGACGGCGGCACGCTGTCCGTGACGTTCTCGGACGGCAAGACGTACGACGCGGAGGTCGTCGGCCGGGCCGAGGGCTACGACGTGGCCGTCCTGAAGCTGAAGGACGCCCCCAAGGGGCTGACGCCGCTGCCGCTCGGGGACTCCGACAAGGTGGCGGTCGGCGACTCGACGATCGCGATCGGCGCGCCCTTCGGCCTGTCCAACACGGTGACCACGGGCATCGTCAGCGCCAAGAACCGCCCGGTCGCCTCGGGCGACGGCTCCGGCGGCAGCAACTCGTACATGAGCGCGCTGCAGACGGACGCCTCGATCAACCCGGGCAACTCCGGCGGCCCGCTGCTCGACGCGAGCGGCGCGGTGATCGGCATCAACTCGGCCATCCAGTCGACCAGCGGCGGCTTCGGCCAGTCGCAGGCGGGCTCGATCGGCCTCGGCTTCGCGATCCCGGTCAACCAGGCGAAGAACGTGGCCCAGCAGCTGATCAAGACGGGCAAGCCGGTGTACCCGGTGATCGGCGCGACCGTGAACATGAACGACAAGGGCCAGGGCGCGACGATCGCCACCCAGGGCTCCGGCGGCACGGCCCCGGTCACGCCCGACGGCCCGGCGGCGAAGGCGGGCCTGAAGGCCGGCGACGTGATCACGGGCTTCGGCGACCACCCGATCGACAGCGGCCGCACCCTGATCAGCGAGATCTGGACGTACAAGCCGGGCGACTCGGTGAAGATCACCTACGAGCGCGACGGCAAGACCGCGACGGCCACCGTGACCCTGGGCGAGCGCACCGGCGACAGCTGACCGGCGGGGCGGACGGCGGGAAAACGAGGAGGGGAGCACCGGACGCCCGGTGCTCCCCTCCTCGTCGGTCACGCGTTCCCTGGTCGGTCACGCGTCTCTTCGGCCGTCACGCGTTCCGGTGATCAGGCCGGGACGCCGTCGCGTAGGCCCCGTCGCGCGCGGTCCCCGTCTCGGGGGTCCACGTTCCCGGGGTCCACGTTCCGGAGGTCCACGTTCCCGAAGTCCCGCCGACGCCGATGTCCCCGATGTCGATCCGGGAGGGGGCGGCCCCGCTCTTCCGGTGGCTCCGGCGCACCGGCTCGTCCTCGCCCATGATCAGCAGCGGGTCGAACATCACGACGCCCGCGGCGAGGACGAGGAAGACGAGCGGACCGACGAGCATCGGCAGCACGTTGAGCAGCGACGAGCCCCCCATCGTGTGCGCGGCCTGGTCCACGCGCACGCTGACCGCGGCCATGCCGGTGTAGTGCATGCCGGTCACGGCGACGCCCATGACCACACTGGCGCCCAGGCTGGCGAGGAAGCCGCGGATCGAGACCGCCGCCCACAGCGCGGCGGTCGCCGCGACCACGGCGATGACCACGGACAGGGTCACGACGACCGGGTCGTAGAGCACCTCGCCGCCCATCCGCATCGCCGCCATGCCCAGGTAGTGCATGCCGGCGACGCCGAGCCCGGTCAGCAGGCCCGCCAGGAGCAGCGGGGCCGGCCGGGTGCCGAGGTAGCCCACGATGAAGATGCCGATCCCGACCACGACCACGGCCACCAGGAGGCTGAGGAAGGTCAGGGACGCGTCGTACGAGATCGAGGTCTCCCGCACCTGGAAGCCGAGCATCGCGATGAAGTGCATCGTCCAGATGCCGCACCCGATGGAGGCCGCGCCGAGCGCCAGCCAGCCGGGCTTCCGCGCCCGGTCGGTGCGGAGTGATCTGACCGTGCAGCGGAGCCCCAGGGCACTTCCGAGGCAGGCCATCACGTACCCCACCAGAGGGGTGACCATGCCGTAACTGAAGCCGTCGATCGTGCCGTGCACCCTGCTGCCCTTCGAGAAACGCGCATGCGGCGTTCCATATGTGGAAATCTTGTGAACAAGGGACTTTAACCCGACCCCCCACCCCGTCGTCTCATCGCCGCCCCCGCCCCGCAGCCGGTACGCTGTAGCCCGCTCCGCCCCAGGTGGACCGGGGCGAAGGTGGGTTGCCCGAGCGGCCTAAGGGAACGGTCTTGAAAACCGTCGTGGCAGCGATGTCACCGTGGGTTCAAATCCACACCCACCGCGGACGAACGGCCCCTGACCGGATGGAACGGTCAGGGGCCGTCGGCGTGCGGGCGGGGTCAGGGTGGCTGCGGGCCTGGGGGTTGTTCAGGTAGAGGGCGATGTTGCGGACCGCGGCGGTGAGTTCCTCGATCACGCGGGCGGCCTGTTCCGCGTTGTGGAAGACCGGGCGGTCGGCGAGGGAGCGGCTCAGCTCCTCCGCCGCCCGGGCGGCGGGGTTGACTTCCTCGCCGGCCGGGAGGGCGGCCGTGGGGCGAGGACGGGCACGGGAGCGGGCGCGGGGCCGCGGTCTGAGGGGCCGGGGCGTACGGCTCGGGATCCGGGCGGTAGCCGTCGAAGGACGGCGAGAAGGTGCCGGAGCCGGTGGCCAGGGAGGTGGGCGCCTCCTCCCGGAGGTGCTGCGGGGCCGGGGCGGGAGCCGGGGCCGAGGCCTGGACCTGGTCGTACTGCGGGGCCGGAACCGGAGCCGGAGCCGGGGCAGGGGCGGGGGCGGGCGCCGGAGCCGGAGCAGGGGTATGGGCATAGGCCTGGGCCTGGGCCTGGTCGTACTGCGGAGCCGCGAGCGTGGCCGGTGCCTGCTCGTACTCCCTGACCGAGGCCTGCTCGTACGGCGCGACCTGGGTCTGGTCGTACTCCTGACCGGTGCCTGCTCGTACTCCCTGGTCGGCATCTGGTCGTACGGAGCACCGGGTGCCTGCTCGTACTGCGGGGCCGGGAGGTGGGCCTGGCGGGCTCGGGGGAGGAGGAGGCGGTCGAAGCCGGGGAAGGCGGGGGTGACGGGGTGGGCGGCGGTCTGGGCGTACTCGCTCTGCCACTGGGCGCGGTAGTACTCCACCTGGTCCTCGCAGGAGGAGCGGGAGTGGAAGACCGCGGTGTCGTCGCCGAGGTCCGGGTACCAGAGGTTGGGGCCGGGGAAGCGGACGGTCCGCATGCGGGGCTTGATCTGCTCGGCGCACCCCATGCAGCAGCCCTCCGGCACGAGGAGCGGGATGCCGCCGGTCTGCTCCGGGCGCCGGGGGCCGCCCTCGGGGCGGTACTCCCCGTGGTGGCAGGGCGGCAGTTCGCCGCAGGCCCGGCAGACGGCGTAGTGCTCGGGGAGGACCTGCCAGTCCTGGCTGGCGGGGGCGCACCAGTGCTTCACCGCCGAGCGGGGGAGGTTCTCGTCGCGCAGGGCGAGGACCACCGGCCGCTTGTAGAACTCGGCGCGCTCGGGGCCGGTTTGAAGGACTGGTTCTCGGCCCGCCGCAGTTCGTTGGCGTGCCACCACAGCTCGACGTGCTCGTTCCACGCCTTCTCATAGGACTTCGGCCATGAGTTGCCGGGGTATCCGGTGATCTCCAGGACGCGCCAGGCCTGTCGGTCGAGCACGACGATGGAGCCGGCCCGGAGCCGCAGATGCGTTCCCTTGCCGCCCTCGTCCGGCCAGTCGTGGCGGCCGATGAGGGTGGGCTGGTCTGGGAGCCACCTGCGAATCTGCATGACACGCTCCTAGGCAATGAAACTTCGTAGTTTCAACTGGGGCAGTAGGTGACATTCTGAACAATTTAGGCGTCGGCTTCGGGTTAGACACGCTCACAGCGCTGATCGATTGAAGGCCGGAAAGGCCTTCTGAGCCGGGCACTTCGCTTTCCCCGCCCGGCGGGACCCCCGGGTGCGCGTCCTCCGGGGAGGCCGCTTCGGAGCGGGACCGTACCGTCCCCACACCCACTCGTACGCGTGACATCGCTTCCACCGGTGCCATCCCGTACGTATGCATCGTGCCGCGTGAGGGCCGCCGACGGCTCCGGACGGGGGTTTCCGGGTCCGGCGAGATGGTAAAGCGGGTGCTCCGCCGGGGCGGGGGCCGTACGGTTCGGGGAATCACGGAGAGAGGGGTGTGGAGATGAGGGTCGTGCTCGTCCAGGGGGACATCACCGCAGAGGCGGTGGACGCGGTGGTCAACGCGGCGAACTCCTCGCTCCTCGGGGGCGGCGGGGTCGACGGGGCCATCCACCGGAAGGGCGGCCCGGAGATCCTCGCGGCCTGCGAGGACCTGCGCCGCTCGCACTACGGCAAGGGCTGCCGACCGGGCGGGCCGTGGCGACCACGGCGGGGCGGCTGCCGGCCCGGTACGTGATCCACACGGTCGGGCCGGTCTGGTCGCGGGACGAGGACCGCTCGGAGCTGCTGGCCTCCTGCTACCGCGAATCGCTGCGGGTCGCGGACGAGTTGGGGGCCCGTACGGTCGCGTTCCCGGCGATCTCCACCGGGATCTACGGCTGGCCGATGGCGGACGGCGCCCGGATCGCCGTCGAGACGGTGCGGGCGGCCCGTACCGGGGTGGAGGAGGTCCGCTTCGTCCTCTTCGACGCGGCGGCGTACGCGGCTTTCGAGGCGGCGGTGAAGGACATCTCGTGACGGCCTGCGCCACGAGTGTCGAATTCCTTTTCCCTTTCTGATCGTCCGCTCGATTCCTCGGGGGCGGGGACGCGCCGTACCGTCCTTTCGCGAGGGAGATTGGCGGAAAATCTGCCGGAACGCTTCCTCCCTTGCGGCGCACCGGTCGTGCCGTCCCCGGAGGGCCTCCGGACCCCCTTCGCCCGCGTGAGCTGCGGCTTCATTCACCCCTGAGGGGTTTATCGGCTTGTCCTCACGCTTGCGGGGGAATCGGGCGCTCCGGGGTGGTTCGCCGGGGATTCGGTGGGCAACTCTGGATTCGCGACGTCGAGCACGAAAGACCGGGGCGGTCGGCCAACTGCCTTGGGAATGGCCGTACTTCACAGCAGTTCCGTAGCGAAGTTCCGTGCACCAGCACCAGCACCAGCTTTCAGTTCCCGGAGGAACAGACATGGCAAGCATCCGTACCGCCCGCATCCTCGCCGCTGCCGCCGCCCTGCCCCTCGCCGCCGCGCTCTTCGCGGGAGTGGCCCAGGCCGACAACGGCGGTTTCGCGGACGACGGATCGAACACGAGCGTCGCCACGATCATCGGCAGCGGCGTCGGCGGGAGCAACCTCGGCAACTCGACCACGACGCAGCAGGTGGCGACCGGTTCCGGTGCCTCCAACCAGAACAACACCGCGAGCGTGAACGGCTCCGCCCTCACCCACATCTCCCAGTCCAACAACGTGGTGAACTTCCACCCGTGGTGGTGACCCGCGGTGCGGGGACCGGCCCGACGGGGGGCGTGACCGTGGTGTGAGCGACGGCCCGCGCGCAGGTGCTTCGGCATCGGCGCGCGGGCCGTCGCGCGTTCGCGCGCCTTGACACGGATATGGAATCTGACGGACAGTCAGAAACCTCAGTCGTTCCACGGGAGGCCGTCGCCGTGCACCTCGCCCCGACCGAGCGGCAGCTGCGGCTGCGCGCCGAACTCCGCGCGTACTTCCGGGAAGTGATGCCCGACGGCCCGCCGCCCGCGAGCGACGCCGCCGCCCAGCGCGCGCTGCTCCGCCGGATCGGCGCCGACGGGCTCCTCGGACTCGGCTGGCCCGAGGAGTACGGGGGCAGGGCCGGGGGCCCGACGAGCAGTTCGTCTTCTTCGACGAGGCGTACCGCGCGGGCGCCCCCGTCTCGATGGTCACCCTCAACACCGTCGGGCCGACGCTCATGGCGTACGGGACGGAGGAGCAGAAGGCCTTCTTCCTGCCCCGGATCCTGCGCGGCGAGACCGTCTTCGCCATCGGCTACAGCGAACCCGAGGCCGGCACCGACCTCGCCTCGCTCCGGACCCGCGCGGTCCGCGACGGATCCCACTGGCTGATCGACGGGCAGAAGATCTTCACCTCCAACGCCCAGAACGCCGACTGGATCTGGCTCGCCTGCCGCACCGACCCCGACGCGCCCCCGCACCGGGGCATCTCCATCGTCCTGGTCCCCACGGACTCCCCCGGCTTCTCCTGGACCCCGATCGAGACCGTGGGCGGGCTGACGACCACCGCCACCCACTACGACGGCATACGCGTCCCCGGAGGCAACCTCGTGGGGCCCGAGCACGGCGGCTGGGGACTCATCACCAGCCAGCTCAACCACGAGCGGGTCGCGCTCGCCGCGATCGGCATGCAGGCCGAGGACTTCTTCGCGGCCGTCCTCGACCGGGCGCGCACCCCGACCCGGTGACGGGCGGCGCCGCGTCGACGAGCCCTGGGTCCGGATCCGGGCCGCCGAGGCACACGCCCGGCTGGCCGCGACCCGCCTGCTGAACTGGCGCCTCGTCGGTGACGTGGGGGCCGGGCGGCTGGCCCCGGGCGACGCGAGCGGCGTGAAGTTCGCGGGCACCGAGTCGGCGGTGGAGGTCTACCGGATCTGCCAGGAGATCGCCGGCGGGGCGGGGACCGTGCGCACCGGATCGCCCGGGGAGTTCGACGGCGGCGAGCTGGAGCGCATGAACCGGGCCGCGCAGATCAACACCTTCGGGGAGGCGTGAGCGAGGTGCAGCGCGAGATCGTCGCGAGGATGCGGCTCGGCATGAAGGCGAGGGGCGGCGATGAGCGGCACGGACGACGCGCTGTACGAGCGGCTCACGGCCTTCGTGGGGCGGTCCGCCGCCAGCGCCGGGACCGGCAAGGACCCGGTCAACCTGCCCATGATCCGGCACTGGTGCGAGGCGATGGGGGACGCCCACCCCGCGTACGGGGGACCGGACGCCGTCGCGCCCCCGACCATGCTCCAGGCCTGGACGATGGGCGGCCTCTCCGGGCACACCGCCCGCTCCTCGGCGTACGAGGAGCTGTTCGCCCTCCTCGACGGGGCCGGATACACCTCGGTCGTCGCCACCGACTGCGAGCAGGAGTACCTGCGGCCGCTCCGCCCCGGCGACGAGATCGGCTTCGACACCGTCATCGAGTCCGTGTCGGAGCGCAAGACCACCAAGCTCGGCACCGGGCACTTCGTGACGACGCGCACCGACGTCCGGGCGGGCGGCGAACTCGCGGGCACGCACCGCTTCCGCATCCTCAAGTACGCCCCCGCCGCCCGGCCGGACAGGAAGCCGGAGCCCCGCAGGCCCCGGCCCGTCGTCAACCGGGACAACGCCGGCTTCTGGGAGGGCGTGGCCGGGCACCGGCTCCTGATCCAGCGCTGCGGCGCGTGCGAGGAGCTGCGCTTCCCCTGGCTGCCGGGGTGCAACGCCTGCGGCTCGCGGGAGTGGGACACGGTCGAGGCGAGCGGCGAGGGGACCGTCTACTCGTACGTGGTCATGCACCACCCGTCCTTCCCCGCCTTCGACCCCCCGTACGCGGTCGGGCTGATCGAGCTCGCCGAGGGCGTGCGGATCATCAGCAACGTGGTGGGGGTGCCGTACGACAAGGTGCGGATCGGGATGCCCGTACGCCTGGAGTTCCTGCGGGTCGACGAGGAGCTCGAACTTCCCGTCTTCCGCGCGGGAGGGGAGGACTGACATGGACTTCACCCCCACCGAGGAGCAGGAGGCCGCCCGGGAGCTGGCCGCGCGGATCTTCGCCGACCTCTCCGGGCACGAGCGGCTCCGGGCCGCCGGGACCGGCACGGACGCCGAGCTCTGGAAGGCGCTCTGCGCGGCCGGACTCCCGGGCGCCGTCGAGGAGACCGGCCTGCTCGGCCTGGTCCTCCTCCTGGAGGAGCAGGGGCGCAGGACGGCACAGGTGCCGTTCGCCGCGAGCTGTGTGTACGGGATCCTCGCCGTCTCCCGGCACGGTACGGAGGAGCAGCGGGCCCGGCTCCTGCCCGGCCTCCGCGAGGGCACGACGGTGGTGACGGGCGCCTTCCCGGCGGCCGTCTCCTCCCGTACGGGGCGGCTCACCGGGACCGTCGACTGGGTGCCCTGGCTCAGGGACGCCACCCATGTGCTCGTACCGGACGAGGACCGGGCCCTGTGGCTGGTCCGCACCGAGGACGCGGCCGCCGTCGAGGCCGTCGAGCTCACCGCGCCCTGGGCCGCCGCCCGGCTCGTCCTGGACGGGGCGCCGGGGAGCGGCTCGGCCGGTCCGGCCCGGACGCCCACGACGACGTGCTCGCCGCCGCGCGGATCGCGTTCGCCGGACTCCAGGCCGGGTGTGCGCCGGGTCCCTCGCCCTGGCCGTGGAGTACACCTCCGTACGGGAGCAGTTCGGCCGCCCGCTCTCGACCCACCAGGCGGTGCAACTGCGCGCCGCCGACGCCCACATGGACACCGAGGCCATCCGGGTCACGGCCTACGAGGCCGCCTGGCGCCACGACCAGGGCCTCGACGCCGCCGCGGCGGCCCTGACCGCCGCCTGGTGGGCCTCCGAGGCGGGCAAGCGGGTCGTGCACGCCGGGCAGCACCTGCACGGCGGCATGGGCGCCGACCTCGACCACCCCGTCCACCGGCACTTCCTGTGGGGCCGGCAGCTCGACGCGTACCTGGGCTGCGGCACCGAACTCCTCGCCGGACTCGGCGACCTGCTCGCGGAGGGAGACGCGTGATGAAACCGGGGGACGGGCCGGTACCGACCGGCACGGCGATGCGAGCGGGGGACGGGCCGGTGCCGACCGGCACGGCGATGCGGCCGGGGGACGGGCCGGTACCGACCGGCACCGCGATGCGACTGGGGGATGAGCCGGTGCCGACCGGCACCGCGATGCGGCCGGGGGATGAGCCGGGGCCTACCGGCACCGCGATGCGAGCGGGGGACGAGCCGGGGCCTACCGGCACCGCGATGCGAGCGGGGGACGAGCTGGTACCCACCGCCATCGCGATGCGGCCGGGGGACGAGCTCGCGCCGCTCAGCATCCCGATCACCCGCACCCTGATCGTCGCCGGGGCCGTCGCCTCCCGCGACTACCAGGACGTGCACCACGACGCCGAGCTGGCCCGGGAGAAGGGCTCCCCGGACATCTTCATGAACATCCTCACGACCAACGGGCTCGTCGGCCGGTACGTCACCGACCGCTTCGGCCCCCGGGCCGTCCTGCGGAAGGTCGCCATCCGGCTCGGCGCCCCCAACTACCCGGGGGACACCATGGTCCTGACCGGGACGGTCACGGACGTCGAAGGGGACACGGCGAGCGTCCGGGTCGTCGGCGCCAACGGGCTCGGACACCACGTCACCGGGACCGTCACCGTGGAGGTGACGCGATGAGCCTCCGCGAAGCGGACGCGCTCGGCGGGCGGGCGGCCGTCGTCGGCATCGGGGCGACCGAGTTCTCCAAGGACTCGGGCCGCAGCGAACTCTCCCTCGCCGTCGAGGCCGTGCGCGCGGCCCTCGACGACGCCGGGCTCGTCCCCGCCGACGTCGACGGCCTGGTCACCTTCACCATGGACACCAACCCCGAGATCACCGTCGCCCAGGCGGCCGGCATCGGCGAGCTCTCGTTCTTCTCCCGCGTGCACTACGGCGGCGGCGCCGCCTGCGCCACCGTGCAGCAGGCCGCGCTCGCCGTCGCCTCGGGGTCGCCGAGGTCGTCGTCTGCTACCGGGCCTTCAACGAGCGCTCCGGCCGCCGCTTCGGCTCCGGCGTCCAGCAGCGCGAGCCCTCCGCCGAGGGCGCCGCGCTCGGCTGGCAGCTGCCCTTCGGGCTGCTCACCCCGGCCTCCTGGGTCGCCATGGCCGCCCAGCGGTACCTGCACGCGTACGGGCTCACCCCGGACGCCTTCGGGCACGTGGCGGTGACGGACCGGAAGTACGCGGCCACCAACCCCGCCGCGTACTTCCACGGCAAGCCGATCACCCTCGCCGACCACGCCGCCTCGCGCTGGATCGCCGAGCCGCTCCGGCTCCTCGACTGCTGTCAGGAGACCGACGGCGGCCAGGCGATCGTCGTCACCTCCGTCGAACGCGCCCGCGACCTGCCGCGCCCGCCCGCCGTGATCCTGGCGGCGGCCCAGGGCGCGGGGCGGAAGCAGGAGGCCATGACCAGCTTCTACCGGGACGGGCTGACCGGGCTGCCGGAGATGGGCGTCGTGGCCCGGCAGCTCTGGCGGACCTCCGGGCTCGCGCCCTCCGACATCGACGTGGGCATCGTCTACGACCACTTCACCCCGTTCGTCCTGATGCAGCTGGAGGAGTTCGGCTTCTGCGGGCCCGGGGAGGCGGCCGACTTCGTCGCGGCCGAAGCGCTCCCGCTGAACACCCACGGGGGGCAGCTCGGCGAGGCCTACCTCCACGGCATGAACGGCATCGCGGAGGCGGTACGGCAGATCCGCGGGACGTCGGTGAATCAGATACCCGGCGCGGCCCGGACCTTGGTCACGGCGGGCACGGGGGTTCCCACGTCCGGGTTGATCCTGGGCACGGACGGCTGAGGCGACGGCCTGAGCGGTGGCCGGGAGGGGCGGGCGGTTCTTCACTCGCGCCATGAGCACTCGCATGCCGCCCACCCCTGAAGCCGCCTCCACGCCTGAAGCCGCCTCCACGCCCGCTCCCGGTGCCGACCCCGCTCCCGCCTCCGCCCCCGGAGCCGTCTCCACGCCCGCTCCTGGTGCCGACCCCGCTCCCGTCTTCGCCCCGCGCCCGTCTCCGAAGCCACCTCCGCGCTCGTCCCGGCCCCGCCGGCCCACCGTCGGCGCCGTCCTCGGCGCCGTCCCGACCGCGCTCCGCGCCGCCTCCCGGGTGCGGACCGCGGTCGCGGCCGTGCTGATGGCACTGGCCGGGGCCGCCCTCCTGAACGCCCCGCCCCCGGTGGCGGCGAGAACGACCCTGACGGCCACGGCGGCGCAGGACGCGTTGGCCGCACCTGGGGCACCCGGGCACCCGGGGCACCTGGAGCGCTCGGGGCACCTGGAGCGCCCGGTGCGCCCGGTGCGCCCGCCCCGGCCGGAGCGCCCGGCGCGCCCGCCCCGCCGGCTCGACCACGGCCGGCTCCCCGGGGCCCTTCGGGCCGCCCCGCCCGCCTCGCGCCCGTGACCTTCGAGGGGAAGGCCTTCGACACCTGCGAGGCGCCGTCCCTCACGGTGATGAGGGCCTGGCTGGGCTCGCCGTACGGGGCCGTCGGGATCTACTTCGGCGGGCGGGGGCGCGGCTGCCCCGTACAGAAGGAGCTGACCCCCGCCTGGGTGGCCTCCGCGCACGCCATGGGCTGGCGGCTGCTGCCGCTGTTCGTGGGCTCGCAGGCGCCGTGCGTGGACTCGCTCGCCAAGCGGAAGTACGCCATCGGCAGCGTCCCCACGACCCAGGGCACCCAGGAGGGGGCCGACGCGGTGCGGGCCGCGCGCGCCCTCGGGATCGACGCGAACAGCCCGCTCTACCTCGACGTCGAGGCCTACAAGCGGGGCGACACGGGCTGCGCCGCGACCACCCTCGCCTTCGTCCGCGCCTGGAACAAGGAGGTGAAGCGCCTCGGTTACGTGCCCGGCTTCTACAGCAGCGCCGACACCGGTGTGCGGGACATGGAGACGCAGCGGAAGGCGGGCACGAAGGACCTGCCGGACGTGATGTGGTTCGCGCGCTGGCGGGGGGTGCCGGCGTTGCTCACCGAGTCGGTGCTGCATCCGGACGCCTGGACGCCGCACGCCCGGATCCACCAGTACGCGGGCAACGTCACCGAGACGTACGGCGGGCGCACCCTCGCGATCGACCGCAACGCGATCGACGCGCCGGTCGCCCGGGTCGCCGCCCCGCCCGGTCCGCCGCGCGCGTCCCCGTCCCCTGTCGTTCGTGGACTCCCGGCGCCCCTGAGAGCCCGTCCGGCGCCCCCGGGCGCCGGACGGCCCCGCCCGACCCCGAGGCCCGCCCCGCCCCGCCCCTGAGGACCCGCCCCGAGGACCCGACCCTGAGGACCCGCCCCCGAGGACCCGACCCTGAGGAGGGTGGACCCGGTCTCCACCCAGAGGAGGTGGAGCCGTCCCCACCCCTACAACCTGAGGCGGACGGCGGGTCGGGACCTGGGGCCGATCCCCGGGGGGCCGTCCGCTCCTAGCGTGGAGTCATGACTCCGCCACCCTCTGGCCCGGTCTGCGCCGGTGCCTCGCAGTACGCGACGTACCCGACCTTCACCTCGTACGTACGGGCGCGCGGGCCCGTGCTCCTGCGCACCGCGCGCTCCCTCACCGCCAACCCCTCGGACGCGGAGGACCTCCTCCAGACCGCGCTCGCCAAGACGTTCATGGCGTGGGAGCGCATCGAGGACCACCGGGCGCTGGACGGCTACGTCCGCCGCGCGCTGCTGAACACGCGCACCTCGCAGTGGCGCAAGCGCAAGGTCGACGAGTTCGTCTGCGAGGAGCTGCCCGAGCCCGCCGGCCTCCCGGAGCCGGACCCGTCCGAGCGGCAGGTGCTGCACGACGCGATGTGGCGCGCGATCATGAAGCTGCCGGAGCGGCAGCGCCAGATGGTGGTCCTGCGGTACTACGAGGACCTCAGCGAGGCCCAGACCGCCGAGGTGCTCGGGGTGTCGGTCGGGACGGTCAAGAGCGCGGTGTCCCGGGCGCTCGGCAAGCTCCGCGAGGACCCGGAGCTGACGCCCGTACGGTAGCCGCGGCGGCCCCCCGCAGGGTCCCGCCAGTAATCACTGGCAATTTGCTTACTCCCGGGTAGTGACATACCGAACGGTACGGGCGCAGAATCTCCACACCCTTTTCTGCCACGTAGCGCCCACCGGGAGGACGCCCCGTGTACAGCACCATGCAGGACGTACAACTGACCGTGAGCCGCATCCTCCAGCACGGGATGACGATCCACGGGAAGTCCACCATCACCACCTGGACGGGCGAGTCCGAGCCGCAGCGCCGCACGTTCGCGCAGGCCGGCACCCGCGCGCACCAGCTGGCCCACGCCCTGCGCGACGAACTCGGGGTCACCGGCGACCAGCGCGTCGCCACCCTCATGTGGAACAACGCGGAGCACGTCGAGGCGTACTTCGCGATCCCCGCCATGGGCGCGGTGCTCCACACCTCAACCTCCGCCTGCCCCCCGAGCAGCTGGTGTGGATCGTCAACCACGCCGCCGACCGGGTCGTCCTCGTCAACGGCTCCCTGCTGCCCCTCCTCGCCCCGCTGCTCCCGCACCTGCCGACGGTCGAGCACGTCGTCGTCACGGGCCCCGGCGACCGCTCCCTCCTGGACGGCGCGGCCCCGCGCGTCCACGAGTACGAGGAGCTGATCGCCGGCCGCCCGACCGCGTACGACTGGCCCGAACTGGACGAGCGCACGGCCGCCGCCATGTGCTACACCTCCGGCACCACCGGCGACCCCAAGGGCGTCGTCTACTCCCACCGGTCGATCTACCTGCACTCCATGCAGGTGAACATGACCGAGTCGATGGGCCTCACCGACAAGGACACGTCCCTGGTCGTCGTCCCGCAGTTCCACGTGAACGCCTGGGGCCTGCCGCACGCCACCTTCATGTCCGGCATCAACATGCTGATGCCGGACCGTTTCCTCCAGCCGGCCCCGCTCGCCGAGATGATCGAGCGCGAGAAGCCGACCCACGCGGCCGCCGTCCCCACCATCTGGCAGGGCCTGCTCGCCGAGGTCACCGCGCACCCCCGCGACCTCTCCTCCATGCGGCAGGTCACCATCGGCGGCGCCGCCTGTCCGCCCTCCCTCATGGAGGCGTACGACCGCCTCGGCGTCCGCCTCTGCCACGCCTGGGGCATGACCGAGACCTCCCCGCTGGGCACGATGGCCCACCCGCCGCACGGCCTCACCGCCGAGGAGGAGTGGCCCTACCGCGTCACGCAGGGACGTTTCCCCGCCGGCGTCGAGGCGCGGCTCGTCGGCCCCGGCGGCGAGCACCTCCCCTGGGACGGCGAGTCGGCGGGCGAGCTGGAGGTGCGCGGCACCTGGATCGCGGGCGCGTACTACAACGGCGTCGACGGCGAACCCCTGCGCCCCGAGGACAAGTTCAGCGCGGACGGCTGGCTCAAGACCGGCGACGTCGGCGTGATCAGCCCGGACGGCTACCTCACCCTCACCGACCGCGCCAAGGACGTCATCAAGTCCGGCGGCGAGTGGATCTCCAGCGTGGAACTGGAGAACGCCCTCATGGCGCACCCGGCGGTCGCCGAGGCCGCCGTCGTCGCCGTGCCGGACGAGAAGTGGGGCGAGCGCCCGCTCGCGACCGTCGTCCTCAAGGAGGGCGCCACGGCCGACTACGAGACGCTGCGGGCCTTCCTCGCCGACGAGGGCGGCATCGCCAAGTGGCAGCTGCCCGAGCGGTGGGCGATCGTGCCGGCGGTGCCGAAGACGAGCGTCGGCAAGTTCGACAAGAAGGTCATCCGCCGGCAGTACGCGGAGGGCGAGCTGGACGTCACGCAGCTGTAGTGCCCGGCATCGGCACCAACCGGCCCGACAGGGCTAGTTGGTGCCGATCTTCGCGAGCAGGTCGACGATCCGCGCCTGCACCTCGTCGCTGTTCGACCGCTCGGCGAGGAACAGGACCGTCTCGCCGGAGTCCAGCTTCGCCAGCTCCTCCTCGGTGAGCTCGGCCGAGGTGTAGACGACGAGCGGCGTGCGGTTCAGCTGCCCGTTCGCGCGCAGCCAGTCGATGATCCCGGCCCGGCGGCGGCGCACCTGCATCAGGTCCATCACCACCAGGTTCGGCCGGGTCTGGGTGGCCAGCATGACCGCCTCGGTGTCCGTCTCCGCCTGCGCGACCTGCATCCCGCGCCGCTCCAGGGTGGCCGCGAGCGCCTCCGCGATGGACTCGTTCTCCTCGATCAGCAGGACCCGGGACGGGTGCTGCTCGCTGTCGCGGGGCGCCAGCGCCTTGAGGAGCACGGCCGGATCGGCGCCGTACGCCTCCTCCCGGGTCGCCTGCCCGAGCCCGGCCGCGAGCAGCACCGGCACCTCGGCGGCGACGGCCGCCTGACGCAGCGACTGCAGGGCCGTACGGGTGATGGGGCCGGTCAGCGGGTCGACGAAGAGCGCGGCCGGGAAGGCGGCGATCTGCGCGTCGACCTCCTCGCGGGAGTGCACGATCACCGGCCGGTAGCCGCGGTCGCTCAGCGCCTGCTGGGTGGAGACGTCGGGCGCGGGCCAGACGAGCAGCCGGCGCGGGTTGTCGAGGGGCTCCGGCGGCAGCTCGTCGTCGACGGGACGCGGGGCGGGCCGGTTGGCGACCTCGACCGCGCCGCCGGGGCCGTCGAGCGGCTCGGGCCCCTCGGCGGAGCCCTCGGCGGGAGCTCCTATGGCGTACGCGCGGCCCTCGGCCGGGGTGTCGGTCGGCGAGGGCGCGGGCGCCGTCGGCAGCGGATGCGGCAGCGGGTGCGGCTTGGCCTCGGCTGCCGGGGCCGCCGGAACCGCCGGGGCCTCGGGGACCACCGGGGCCGGCGGGTCGACCTCGGGCGGGGTGGCGAGCCTGCGCCGCCGCCCCGAGCCGTTGGAGGCCGGGGCCGGAGCGGCCGCCGGGGCGGGCGGGACGAAGGGCACGCCCTGCCCGAGGGTACGGACGCTGAACGCCCGCCCCTGCGTCGAATCCGTCGACACGGTCATCGGCATCGGCAGCTCGGGCGGCAGCGGCACGGAACCGGTCTCGGGGAGTTCTGCGGCGAGGGCTGCGCCACGGCCTCCGGCTGCGGGACCGCGATGGCCCGGCGCCGCCCGGTCGGCTCGACGGCCACCGCGCCCTGCGGCTGTCCGTGGGGATGCGGCTGCGGCGGCGTGTGGTCGGCGCCCGGGACGCCCCGCACGGCCTCGTGCCGCCCCTCGTCCGAGACCGGCAGCGGACCGGCCACGGGAACGGCGGCGGGCGGCGCCGTCTCCTCGTCACGGTCGGCGTCGGCGGGCCCGAGCGCGAACGGCGTACGGGGCCCGGCCTCGGCCGCGGCGGCCCGCTCCTGCGCGGCGGCCAGCGCCCGCCGACGGCGCCCGCTCGGCTGCGCCTCTTCGGGCGCGGAGGCGACGGCGGGCAGCGCCCGCGCCAGGGCCGGAACCCCGGCCGGCTCGACGGCCACGCCCTGCGGCGGCACGGCCGCACCGAGCGCGGCACGCCCCTGCGCGCCCTCGGCCGCGGTCACCACGGCACCCTCGGCCGGTCGGCTCCGACGGCGCCCGGTGGGCTCCACGGCCGTGTTCTGCTGCGCGGGGATCAGCTCGGCGGGACCCGCCTGCTCCCCGTACGGGCACGACGACGCCCGCCCGGCGCCTCCCCTCGGCCGCGACCGCGCTCTCCAGGAAGGCGTCGGTGGACCCGCGCCGGGCCCGCCTCCGCCCGCCGCCGGAGGTCTCGGCGGAGGGTCGGGGCCGTGCCCACCGCACCGGACGGCGCGTCGGCGCCGGTCCCGGAAGTCCCGGAAGCGGGCACGGGCCCGGAGACGGGCACGGGTCCGGATGCGGGTACGAGACCGGCGGGGGAACGGCGACGGGGCCGCCGGGAGCGGCACCGGACAGGCCTCCGCCTGCGGGAACGGCACCGAGTCCGGCGGGCAGGGCGCCCGGCCCGGCGTTCGGCCCGGCGTTCGAGCCGGCGTTCGAGCCGGGATTCGGTCCCGAGGTCTGAGCGCCGCCGGGGCCGGCGTCCGGTCCCGAGGCCTGTGCGGGCAGGGCGAGGGCCTCGCGTCCGCCCGTGGAGGGTCGTTCCTCGGCGGGGCCGGGGAGCGGGGACGGTGCCGCGCCCGCGCCGACCGGCACCTCGACGACGTACGCGCCGCCGCTCGTCCCCGGCACCTCGTGGGTCTGCACGACACCGCCGTGGGCGGCCACGATCCCGCGGACGACGGGCCCGTGGACCGGGTCGCCTCCGGCGTACGGGCCGCGGACCTCGATCCGTACGACGTCACCGCGCTGCGCGGCCGCCACGACGATCGTGGAGTCGCTCGCGGGGCGTTCGGCCTTGCTCTTGCCGGTCGCGTCGACGCCGGCGACGTCCGCGACGAGGTGGGCGAGCGCGGTCGTCAGCCGGGCGGCGTCGACCTCGGCCTCGATGGGCGGGGTGTGCACGGCGAACTGGGCGCGGCCGGGGCCGATCAGCTCCACGGCGCTGTCGATGCCGCCGGTCACGATGGAGTCGAGGAGGACGACGGCCTTGTCGAGCTTCTCCTCGCCCGCGTCGAGCCGCTGGTAGCCGAGGACGTTGTCGACGAGGGAGGTCATCCGGGTGTACCCGGCGGCCAGGTGGTGCAGGACCTGGTTGGCCTCGGGCCACAGCTGCCCGGCGTCGTCGGCGGCGAGGGTGCCGAGCTGGGTGCGCAGCTCGTCCAGGGCCCGCGCAGCGACTCGGCGAGGACGGCGGTGAGCTGCTCGTGGCGGGCGGCGAGCGAGGCGTACTTCTCGGCCTGCGCCTCGCGTTCCGCCGCGTGCCGCTCGGCCAGGTCGGCGAGCTCGGCGGCGTGCTTCTCGACGAGCTCCTCGTACGGCCTGCGGTCGGTGAAGGTCATGACGGCGCCGACGAGCTGGTCGCCGTCGCGCACCGGAGCGGTCGTCAGGTCGACCGGTACGCGGTCGCCCTTCTTCGCCCACAGGACCTGCCCGCGGACCCGGTGCTTGCGGCCCGACTTGAGGGTGTCGGCGAGGGGGGACTCCTCGTACGGGAAGGGCTCGCCGTCGGCGCGCTTGGCGAGGATCAGCGGGTGGAGCTCCTGGCCGCCGAGCTCGCCGGCGCGGTAGCCGAGGATCTGCGCGGCGGCGGGGTTCACGAGGACGACGCGGCCGTCGGTGTCGGTGCCGACGACGCCCTCGGCGGCGGCGCGCAGGATCATCTCGGTCTGGCGCTGCGAGCGGGCGAGTTCGGCCTCGGTGTCGAGGGTGCCGGTGAGGTCCCGTACGACGAGCATGAGGAGCTCGTCGCCGGTGTAGCCGCCGTACGAGTCGTAGGCCTCGCGGCCGTCCTCCAGGTTGGCGCTGGTCACCTCGACGGGGAACTCGCTGCCGTCGGTGCGGCGGGCGATCATCCGGGTCGGCTTGGTGCGGCCCCGCTCGTCGGCGCCCTCGGGGCGGCGCATGGAGCCGGGGATGAGGCGCGAGTCGAAGGTGGGCAGCAGGTCGAGCAGACCGCGGCCGACGAGAGCGGTGCCGGGCGTCTCGAACATGCCGAGGGCGATGGTGTTGGCGTTGACGACCGTGCCGTTGCAGTTGACGAGCACGAGGCCGTCGGGGAGGGCGTCGAGTATGGCTGCGAGGCGAGCAGCGCCTCGGGATGGCCTGCTGCTCACGACGACGCTTCCTCCCAGACGCACTGCACGTGCTCGCCCTATCGGCCGGCCGGCCCCATCTTGCCCCTCGGGCCGCAGCCTGTCACTGAGGGGAGTCTAAGGAGCCTCCGGCCGTCATCCCTGCCTCATCCCCGAACAAAGGGAAGCAGTGGCTCCAGATTTTCCCAACGGTCGATCTCGCACCCATTTGCCCGGGAGAAGCGGGCGTCGACCTTGCGGCCCTGCCAGGTGCCGGTGACGTGGGCGAGGGCGGGACCGCCGTACACCTGGGTGCACATCTGGTCGGCGGGGACGGGCAGGAACGGGTCGCCGCCCTCCCCGGCCAGCTGCGTCAGCCGCTTGCAGGCGTTCTCGGCGGCCGGGTGGTTGCCCCGCACGCGGGTGCCGCAGGTCAGGTCGAAGACGCCGTCGGCCTCCGGATGGCCGCTCTTCTCGATGGCCACGGTCAGCGTGTCGTCGGGCGACGAGAACAGGTTCAGCGGCGGAAGCGGGCCGAGGCCGGCGGTCCCGACGGCGGCGGTGGCGAGGGACGCGAGGACGAGACTGCGCAGCATGCGGATCTCCAGAAGCACGGGAAGTACGACGGGCGCGGATGCACGACGCGCCCGCCCCCTCTAACGCTCCGGGCGCCGGGTCGTTGCGCAAGCGGGGTGCGCCGGGCGGGGGCGGGGCTTTGCCCTGGACCCCGGAGGACCGGTACGGTGAGAATCGATTGGTGACAGCCGGTTCGCCTGTGTCATCATCTGCACGCACCACTCGCGTATGCGCGCGGTGCGAAGGAGGCGTCGCCTAGTCCGGTCTATGGCGCCGCACTGCTAATGCGGTTTGGGTCTTAAAGCCCATCGAGGGTTCAAATCCTCCGCCTCCGCCCTTACCGAAGCCCCGGCCCCCAAGGCCGGGGCTTCGGCCGTTCCCGGCCCCTTCCGCGCGCTTCTTCCCCGACCTTCTTCGGCGCGACCTTCTCCCGCCCGCCCCTTCACGCGCTTCTTTCCCCCCGACGGGAAACCGATGTGACCCCGGTCTCTTCCCCCGCCTTTTCACCCCCCGAACCCCCGGCACACCCCGCCCCAGCCACCTCACGCCCCACCCCCGCCTCGACGTTTCCGCAGGTCAGAAGGGGTGTGGGGAATGGATTTCACATGACGGCGGGACTCATGTAATGTTCTTCCTGTCGCCGGGACAGCGGGCCGAAAGGGCCGGGAAACGGAGACAAGAACTAAAAACAAGCACTCGTAGCTTAACGGATAGAGCATCTGACTACGGATCAGAAGGTTGCAGGTTCGAATCCTGCCGAGTGCACACAGGTGAGAGGCCCCGGAGAGATCCGGGGCCTCTTGCGTTGTGAGGGCGTACAGCAGCGAAGTACAGCAACCGCTGCGACTGCTGGTGGGTGAGGCTCAGCCGGTGGCGGTCCCGCCCATGGCATCGGACAGCTTGCCGATCGCGGTCCGCACTTCCTCTTCGCTCGCCTCGGCGTAGACCTCCATCGTCATGGCGATCTGGGAGTGCCGCAGGATCCGCTGCGCCACCTTCGGGTGGACCTTGAGGGCGACCAGGAGCGAGCTGCACGTGTGGCGGGTGTTCCGGAGCGGAATCACGCGGACGCCGGCGCGACGGGCCCGCAGGGCGAACATCCGGGTCAGGTTCCCCGGCTCGATGGGCGTGCCGTACTTCGTGGTGAAGACGAGCCCGCGGCTGTCCTGCCACAGCTCGCCGACAGCCTTCCGATCCCCGGTCTGCTGACCACGCCGCATCCGGAGCGCCTTGAGGCAGACGGCGGGGAGGGGAAGGAAGTCGTCAGACTCCTCGGTCTTGGTCTCGCGGTGACGGACCACGGCTTGATCCGGCGCCGGCGTGGCTTGGGGACCTTCACGAGGGAGGCGACGTTCTTGCCGATCTCCTCCTCGGTCACGGCGTGCGTGAGCGCGGCCCTGAGGGCGTCACGGGCGCCCTGGACGACCCGACGGGACGGAAACGCCTCGCAGCACTCCCCGACGGCGCAGCACTTCCGACGACCCGGCTCCCGCTTGGCGTCCTTCCCCTGTGCGCAGCACTGGCAGATGGTCGCGAGCTCGGTCAGCCACTCCCGGACGTCCCGCACGGTCAGCTTGTCGAGCCGCTTCGTGCCGAGGTGCGGGGCGATGTAGAGCCGGACGTACCCCTCGTACGAGACGTAGGAGAGCGGGGCCAGGTTGGGCTTCACGATCGAGTCGAGCCAGTAGGCGAGGAACGCGGAGAGGGTGCGGTGCCGGGTGGCGACGGGGCCCTTCTTCGCGTCGGCGTGGAGCTTGAGCCACTTGTCGTGGACCTCCTCCCGAGTCTTGCCGTAGGCGTACTTCCGGGCCCGCTTGCCGTCCGGCTTCGTGATCCAGACGTAGGCCGCGTAGCCGTTCTTGTGCGGGTATATGGACCCTTCGCCGTTGCCACGCTTCCCGCTCATGCGGCCCACGCCTCGGCGCCGGCGGCGACGCGCTCGACGTACTCGTCGACCCAGGCGGAAAGGATGCGGCGGTTGCGGCCAACCTTCACCGAACGGATCTCACCGGTGAGCACGAGCATCTTGGTCTTGGACAGCCCGAAGCGGAGCAGGGCGGTGACCTCGGCGGTCGTGTGCCACTTGGGCTGGATCACGGTCGTGGTCATGCTTCCGTTCCTTCCAAGGTGAGGTGGTCGAGTAGTGCCTCGCGGGCGGTCTCGCGGTTGAGCGCGATGTCCCTGGCGATCGGGGCGGCGAGGGCAGCCTCACCGGGGGAGTGGCCTTGGCCGGTGTAGGACCAGGAGGTGAGGACGAGGACGGTGTCCGGTTCGACATCCCTGAGGCGGACTGCTGCGTGCGTACGTCGTACGAGTACTTGGCCGATGGCAAGCCCGTGATTGTGTCGACGAGTTGGGAGCCGTACAGCATCACGTCCGGAACGCTCGTGGTTTTGCCTGAGGGTGGGCCGTATGCGGGGATGGGCATCGTGCGCCGCATGGCGGAGATCGGAATCACGGTCAGCCGCGCGGTGGAGCAGCCGGAGCCGCGGCAGGCGTCTGCCGAGGAGGCCTCGCTCCTGGGTGTCCAGAAGGGCGCTCTCGTGACCCATATCCGGCGGACCTACTACAGCGACAAGGGGTGCCCTGTGGAGACGGCGGACATCATCGTGGCCCTGGCGCTGTGTGAGGTCGTTTACGAGATCCCCATTGGTCGGGCTGGATCAACGGATTAGGGCTGTTTGCTGCCCGCCCCCTGCGGGGCGCCATGCCGCGATCCTCAAGTTCTCCTCAGAAAAACCCTTTCTTCCTGTGCGGTTGCGCTTCGTGTCCCTAGAGTCGCTCGCGACCCGCCTCTCGACCAGGAGGCGTAAATGCAGGGGGAATTCATGCAGGGCAAGATAGGGCGAAGGCTCATTCTCATACCCACCATGACTATGGTCATGGCGACGGTCGCGACTTCTGCGGTGGCGGCCACCCCGGAACCCGATCAGGAGCCCGCAGCCACGGAGGCGGCAGCCGGCTTTGAGTACGACCCGAACGTGACGTATGACCCGATCGACGACACCATGGCCCAGCTGCCGGATGTCACCGGGACGAGCAATCCCGTGCCCATGCGCTGCGACAACCCGCGCAGGACGTGGTACGAGATCGGCTCGTCGTCTCCCATGCTCCACATGAGGTGGCCCGGAACCTCGTTCAAGGACGGACCTGGTGGCACGATGGTGGTCAAGGTCGAAACCGGGGGCAAGTTGAAGATCGAGGGTACGGCCGGTTTCGAGACCGAGATCAGCGGTGTCGTCGCGGCAGCCAAGGCCAAGGTGGACGCGACACTTGGAGCCGAAGCAAGCATCACTATTGGGCACGAGTACCGGCGCAACATCAGCAACGGCAAGTACGGGCACGCCCAGTATGGCTCCTGGGGTCGCAAGGTGGCCTGGAAGAAGTACACGACCAGCGCGGACCGGTGCGGCAAGACGCTGGTGCGCTCTGGAACGTTCAACATTCCGGACTGGGACGAGATCGGATGGCACTACTGGGAGACCAGCTCATGACTCGACGTTCGGCAGTGGCGCTTCTCGTCGCCGCGCTCGCCGCCTTTGCCGTCGGCTGCACGGACGAGAGCCCGGACCCGGTGACAAAGCCGTCCACCTCGGCACCTTCGACTACGGCAGACACTATTTCGCCCAGTCCTGACGGCCTCGCTGAACGTGCGAAAAGCGCCGTGTCCGGTGTTTCGGTGGACGAGGAAGCGTTCGTCGAATCAGGCCTGGCCACGGTACGGGAAGGCGCCCGCAATCTCTCTCCCCTCGTGAAGGGAAAGAGGTACGAGGCTGTCGTCGCGTGCGCGGGCACGGGCACCGTCGACGTGATCATCGGCTCTGCGGCCTCCCAGGCTCAGGCCTGTGACGGCAAGGCCGTCACCTACCGGATCCCGTCGGCGCCCGCGGAACTGCTACTCACCGTCAAGGGGAGGCCGGGAGCTTCCGGGGCCGTCGCCTGGCAGATCAATGCGGAGGCGAGCCACTGACGCCTGACCTGGGCGGCGTGGCGCTGTACAGCAGCGTGGTACCGCAACTCCGGCATCCGCTCGAGTCCGGTAGCGTCCTCCCGGGCCCCGTAGCGGCCGGTATGACCACCGCTGACCGATCCCGCTAGAGCTACGGATCAGAAGGTTGCAGGTTCGAATCCTGCCGAGTGCACACAGGTGAGAGGCCCGGACGAGAGTCCGGGCCTCTTGCGTTGTTGGGGGCGTGAGTTGGGAGGGCCCGGTGGGCGCTCTCGGGAGAGCGCCCACCGGGGGTGGGGTCAGGCCGTGGTTCTGGTCGGGGTGGTGGAGGTGGCCGGGGTGGGGAGGACGTGGCGGCGGCGGGTGGGGAGGCCGAGGGTGGGGTGGGAGACGCCCCAGGCGGCGCCCTTGCAGATCAGTTCCTTGTAGCGGGCGGCGAGTCGGCCGGTCAGGGTGGCGTTGATCGAGCGGTCGTCGGCGGTGACGTACTGGATGAGGCCTTGGCCGCGGCCGAGGGAGACGCACTGGTTGAAGTAGCGGGGCGCCGTCTTGGGGAGCTTGCCGCCGGTCAGGCGGGCCGCGATGGCGTCGGCCGCCTGCCAGGCCATGGGGGTGCCGGAGGCGCAGGACATGCGCAGGGGCTTGCCGCCGGGGCCCATGGCCAGGGCCGCGTCGCCGATGGCGTAGACGTCCGGGTGCGAGACCGAGCGCATCGTCGCGTCGACGACGATCCGGCCGGTGTCGGTGACTTCCAGGGTGGTGGCGCGGGCGATCGGGTGGACCGCGAAGCCGGTGGTCCAGACGGTGACGGCGGCGGGGATCGCGTCGCCCTCGCCGGTGGTCACGTGGTCCGTTCCGACCGTTGTGACCGCGGTGTGCTCGTGGGCGGTGATGCCGAGGTCCCCGAAGACCTTCCGCACGTGCGCGCGGCCCTTGGGCGAGAGCCAGTCGCCGAGGCCGCCGCGGGCGGCGAGGGCGACGTCGAGGTCGGGGCGGGCCTCGGCGATCTCCGTCGCGGCCTCCAGGCCGGTGAGGCCGCCGCCGACGACGACCACAGACCGCCCGGCCTCCAGGCCGGCGAGCCGCTCGCGCAGCCGGAGCGCTCCGGGGCGGCTGGAGAGCTCGTGGGCGTGCTCGGCGGTGCCGGGGACGCCCTGGGGTCCCAGCCGCTGCCGAGGGCGTACACGAGGGTGTCGTACTCCAGTTCCTCGGTCGCCCCGGTGTCGTTCGCGGTGACCGTGACCGTCCTGCGCTCGGCGTCCACGGCGGTCACCCGCGCGAGCTTCAGCGTGACGCCGGTGCCCGCGAACATCTCGCCGAACGGCCGGGGCGCGAGCTCCTGGCCGACGGCCAGCTGGTGCAGCCGGACCCGCTCGACGAAGTCGGGCTCGGCGTTGACGAGGGTGAGGGCGACGTCCTCGCGGTGGAGCCGCTTGGCGAGGCGCCCGGCGGCGACGGCTCCGGTGTAGCCGGCCCCGAGGACGATGATCCGGTGCTGCTGCATGTGCCTGCTCCTGTCTCGGTGACTGCCTCGACGACGGTCTCGGCGACTGTCTCGCGCGGTTTCGCCCCTTGAACCGGGCGGCCCGACGATTCCTGACAGGATGGAGATGTGAGCTGGGTCACATGGTCAGAAGGCCGCTGTCAGCAGGGGCTCCCGTGGTCCGTGGCCGCCCAGTGCCTCGTCGCGCGCTCCAGCTTGTCCGGGTTCACCTGGTTGCGGAAGGCGGTGATGCCCTCGGCCGTGACCTCCAGGCACATGACGCCGACGACCCGGCCGTCGAGCACCGCCACGACGGCGGGGACGCCGTTGGCGGTCGTGGCGTAGACGTCGGGCGATCCGCCGATGACGGCGCGCTTGGCGGTACTGGGCTTGAACAGGCCCCGCAGGAACGTCGCGACCGCGAGCGCGCCCTCGAACGCCCTGGCGCGCGCCGGGACCTTCCCGCCGCCGTCGCCGATCGCGACGGCGTCCCCGGTGAGCAGGCGTACGAGCGGTTCGGTGCGGCCGGTGGTGGCCGCCGCGAGGAACTCCTCGACGATCCGCCGGGCTTCGGCCGCGTCGACCTCCGTACGGGCCTTGCCGGCGGCGACGTGCTTCTTCGCGCGGTGGAAGATCTGCTGGCAGGCGCTCTCGGTGAGGTCGAGGATCTCGGCGATCTCCCGGTGCTGGTAGCCGAAGGCCTCCCGGAGCACGTACACCGCGCGCTCGTTGGGGGAGAGCCGCTCCATGACGGCGAGGACCGCGTACGAGACCGATTCGCGCTGCTCGGCGGTGTCGGCGGGGCCGAGCATCGGGTCGCCGGCGAGCAGCGGCTCGGGCAGCCATTCGCCCACGTAGGTCTCGCGGCGGGCGCGGGCCGAGGTGAGCTGGTTGAGGCACAGGTTGGTGAGGACCTTCGTCAGCCAGGCCTCGGGGACCTCGACGCGCGCGACGTCGGCGGCCTGCCAGCGCAGGAACGTGTCCTGCACGGCGTCCTCGGCCTCGCTCGCCGAGCCGAGGAGGCGGTAGGCGATCGCCTCCAGACGCGGCCTGGAGGCCTCGAACCGGTCCACGTCGTCCATGGTCAGAGGCATGGTCCGGATCCTAGTGCGGTGGGGTGTGCGGCGGCAGGGCCGTGTTCCCGTCCCGGGACCGCCCTCGCGAACCCTCCCCTTTCGGGTGAACCCGTCTGATTTGCATGTCAGTCGAATATGCCCTCGGCCTAGCTTGCGAGGCGGAGGTGATGATCGATGGACGCGATCGACATCGATGACCTGGTGCACGTCGCCACCGGAGCGCGGCTGCGGCGGCTGACCGCGCCGGACGGGACCCACTGGTTCCCGGTGGTGGACGTGGCGAAGCGGCTGGGGTACGCGGGGACGCGCGAGGCGCTGCGGACCGTGGCGCTGCCCGAGGAGTGCGTGGCGGCCGCGCGGGACCTCGGCGGGGCGCCGGCCGCCCTCCGGGATCCGGGCCTCGACCCGGATGGTGAGCCTGGAGGGGCTCGTCCAGCTCGTCGGCGCGTGCCGCAACCCGGAGGCAGGACCGTTCCGGGCGTGGACGGCGGGGGTCGTGGCGGCGGTCCAGCGGTACGGCGGGTACGGGCTCGAACCCTCGCCGGTGCACTCCGGGTACCTGCTGCCGCCGGAGCTCGTGGACGTCCTCGTGCGTCTTGAGGGGCGGTTCGACGAGCGGTCCGCCGCGTACGCCGGGCACCCCGAGTGCGCGGAGCTGCTCCGCGAGACCAGGCAGAGCCTCTCCCGGGTCGCCGACTCCCTGGAGCGGCTCGCCGTGCCCCGCCAGCGCACCGCCGTCGCGCTCACCCCGCAGGAGCTCGTCGAGTCCTGGGCCATCACCGGCGACATGCGGACGGTCGCCTCCTGCCTGGCCCCCGCGCTCGTCCGGGGCGGGGTGCGCTACCGGACCCTGGACGTCACCCGCCGCACCGGCCTCTCCCACGAACGCGTCCGCGACTGCGTCCGCCTCCTCCTCGAACGCGGCTGCATGCGCGAGGTGGGCCGCCCGGCCCCGGACGGGACCCGCATCTACGTGCTGCCCTGAGGAGCGTCTACGTGCTGCGCTGAGGAGCCGTGCCGCCGTGGCGGAGACTGGACATCCGGGGAGCCTGAGGAGGAGCGGCCGCGTGGAGTGGTGGTGCCGGGGGATCGGCTGGGCCGGCGGGGTGCCCGGCCTGCGGTGGCGGGGAGGGCGGGTCAGCGCGCTCTCGTACGGGCAGGGGCTGGCGTTCCGGGCCGTCGGGGTGCGGCGGTGTCCGGGGCGCGGGGAACCCTGTCCGCTGGAGGCCGTGGTGTCCGGGCGGGCCACCGGGGCAGGTGCCCGGAGTGCGCGCGGCTGGACCGGGCGCACTCCGTCGCGGCCGACACGGTCGCGGACGACCCGCAGCCGTACCGCGTGTACCTGGCGTGGTTCGGGCCGGGGATGACCAAGGTGGGGATCACCGCCGAGGCCCGGGGCGAGGCGCGGCTCCTGGAGCAGGGGGCCGTCGCGTTCAGCTGGCTCGGCCGGGGCCGCTGATGGCCGCCCGGCGCACGGAGGAGGTCCTGCGGCAGGCCCTCGGCGTGCCCGACCGGGTGGCGTACGAGCGGAAGCGGGCCGCCCGGCACGCCCTGCCGCCGGCCGCCGACCGGGCCCGCGAGGTGGAGGAGCTGTACCGGCGGGCGCGGGCGGTCGGCGGCTGGACGGAGACCCTGGAGCCGCTGGAGTTCGCCGCGCGTGACCATGCGGGGTGTTCCACCTCGACGGGCTGCCGCGCCTCGACGGCACGGTCAGCGAGCTCGTCGACGGCGGTGTCGTCACCGGTCGGCTGCTCGCCGCCGCCGGTCCCGATCTGCACCTCCTCGCCCCCGACGGACGCTGTCTCGCCCTCGACACCCGGCTCATGGGCGGCTGGATCCTCGCGGCGGCGGGGAGGGGACGGCTTCTCCGTGCCGGTGGCGGCGGCGCCTCCGCCCGGGGGCGAGAGCTCCCAGGAGGGGCTTTTCTGAGCCCCGGATCCCTCTTCGTAAAGTCTTGGATCCCTTTGCCCGGCCGCCGTGGACATCCCGCCGACCTCCCGGCGAGGGTGATCACATGACCCAGAAGCTGGTGGCGGGCCTCGAACCGCCCTACTACACCGCCGTGTTCACCTCCGTCCGTCCCGACGCCCCCGAGGGCTACGCCGAGACCGCCGCCCGGATGCAGGAGATCGTCCGGGAGATCCCCGGCTTCCTCGGCTACGAGTCCGCCCGCACCCCCGGAGGCATCGGCATCACCGTCGCCTACTTCCGCGACCTGGAGGCCCTCGACGCCTGGCGCCTCCACACCGAGCACCAGGCCGCCAAGGCGCACGGGCGGAAGCACTGGTACGACAGCTACAGCGTCCACATCGGCAAGGTCGAGCGGAGCTACGGCTTTGAGCGCCAGTGAGAACGAAGGGCTGCTGACGCGGCTCGGCATCCCCGGGCTCGTCGACGTCCACACGCACTTCATGCCGCAGAACGTCCTCGACAAGGTCTGGGCGTACTTCGACGCCGTCGGGCCCCTGACCGGCGTGGAGTGGCCCATCACCTACCGCGAGGAGGAGGAGCGCCGGCTCGCCCTCCTGCGCGGGTTCGGCGCGGTCGCCTTCACCGCGATGCTCTACCCGCACAAGCCCGGCATGGCCGCCTGGCTGAACTCCTGGGCCGCCGACTTCGCCGCCCGTACGCCCGACTGCCTGCACACCGCGACCCTCTTCCCCGAGCCGGGCGTCGACGCGTACGTCCACCAGGCGCTCGACGCGGGCGCCCGGGTCTTCAAGGTGCACCTCCAGGTCGGCGACTTCGATCCGAACGACAGCGCGCTCGACGCCGTCTGGGGCACCCTGGCCGACAGCGCCACCCCGTCGTCGTGCACTGCGGCTCCGGGCCCAGCCCGGGAACTTCACGGGCCCCGGGCCCATGGCGCGGCTGCTCGCCCGCCACCCCCGGCTGCGGGTGATCGTCGCCCACATGGGGATGCCCGAGTACGCCGACTTCCTCGACCTGGCCCAGCGCCACGAGGGCGTCCACCTCGACACCACCATGGCCTTCACCGACTTCAGCGAGCGGATGGCGCCCTTCCCCAGGGCGAGCGCAAGCGGCTCCTGGACCTCGGCGACCGGATCCTCCTCGGCTCGGACTTCCCCAACATCCCGTATCCGTACGCCCATCAGCTCCACGCCCTCGAACGGCTCGGGCTCGGGGACGACTGGCTCCGGCGGGTCCTGTACGAGAACGGAGCCGCGATGTTTCACGTGAAACCGTGAGCTGCGTCGTTTCACGTGAAACGGTGAGCTCCTGAGACCCCGGCCGAGGTCCCGGTCCCTTTCTCAGCCAATTCACAGGAAAGGGAAAGGGGCCTCTCAGCGGCGCCCGCCAGCGTGGGTGCCATGACCGTCACCACACGCCGCACCGGCACCCGCGCCGACATGCTCCGCGCCGACGGAACCGCCGTCCGGGTCCTCGTCGTCGACGACGAGGCCTCGCTCGCCGAACTGCTCTCCATGGCCCTGCGCTACGAGGGCTGGCAGGTCCGCAGCGCCGGGGACGGGGCCGCCGCGCTCCGCTCCGCGCGCGAGTTCCGGCCCGACGCCGTCATCCTGGACGTCATGCTGCCGGACGCCGACGGGCTGAGCCTGCTCGGCGCGCTCCGCAGCGAACTGCCCGACGTGCCCGTGCTGTTCCTGACGGCGAAGGACGCCGTCGAGGACCGCATCGCCGGGCTCACCGCCGGCGGCGACGACTACGTCACCAAGCCCTTCAGCCTGGAGGAGGTCGTCGCCCGGCTGCGCGGCCTCATCCGCAGGTCCGGGGCCGCGCAGACCCGCAGCGAGTCCCTGCTCGCCGTGGGGGACCTGACCCTCGACGAGGACAGCCACGAGGTCACCCGGGGCGGTGTCTCCATCCACCTCACCGCGACCGAGTTCGAGCTGCTGCGCTACCTCATGCGCAACCCGCGCCGGGTGCTCAGCAAGGCGCAGATCCTCGACCGGGTCTGGTCGTACGACTTCGGCGGCCAGGCCAACGTCGTCGAGCTCTACATCTCCTACCTGCGCCGGAAGATCGACGCCGGCCGCTCGCCGATGATCCACACCCGGCGCGGGGCGGGCTATCTGATCAAGCCCGGGGAGTAGTCCCCGTGCGCGGACGACGCGGGCGGCCGTGGTCGCTGCGGACACGGCTCGTCGTCTCGGCGGTCGCGCTGATCGCGGTCGTCGCGACCGTGATCGGCACGGTGACGACGATCGCGTTCCGCTCGTACCTGTACGACCAGGCCGACGAGCAGCTCCGGGCCGTCGCGCACCGGGCCGCCGGGCCGCCGGTGGCACTGCCCTGCCCGATCCGGTGCGGGCCCGGGACCCGCTCGCCTTCGTCATCGGGCCGGGGACCCCGAACGGCACGCTGGGGCGGTCCTCACGGACGACGGCGTCTCCTCCGCCGGATACCAGGCGGCGGTCGAGGAGGACGGCGCGTACGGCACGAGGTTCCGGCTCAAGGGGCTCGACGCGGCCCAGCTGGCCGCGCTCGCCGCCGTCCCCGCGACGACCGGCCGCACACCGTCGACCTGCCCGGCGGGCCCGGCACATACCGGGTCGCGTACGCCACCGGGGCCAACGGCGCCTTCCTCGTCGGCCTCCCCCTCGCCGAGGTCGAGGACGCCCTCTCCACCCTCGTCCTCGTCGAGCTGAGCGTCACCGCCGCCGGGCTCGTCGCCGCCTCGCTCGCCGGGACCGTGCTCGTCCGGATCGCCCTCCGCCCGCTGCGCCGCGTCGCCATCACCGCCCGCCAGGTCGCCCGTCTCCCGCTGCACAGCGGGAGGTGGCGCTCCATCAGCGCGTCCCGGAGGCCGAGGCCGACCCGCGCACCGAGGTCGGCCAGGTCGGCGCCGCCCTCAACCGGATGCTCGACCACGTCCACTCGGCCCTCCACGCCCGCCAGCAGAGCGAGACCCGGGTACGGCAGTTCGTCGCGGACGCCAGCCACGAACTGCGCACCCCGCTCGCCTCGATCCGGGGCTACGCCGAACTCACCCGGCGCGGCCACGAGGAGTGCGGCCCCGACACCCGGCACGCCCTCGGCCGGATCGAGTCCGAGGCGACCCGGATGACGGGCCTGGTCGAGGACCTCCTGCTGCTCGCCCGGCTCGACGCCGGCCGGCCCCTCTCGTACGGGACGACCGACCTCGTCCCGCTCGTCGTGGACGCCGTCAGCGACGCCCGCGCCGCCGGGCCCGGCCACCACTGGCGCCTCGAACTGCCCACGGACACCGCGCTCGTCCGGGCCGACGACGCCCGGATCCAGCAGGTCCTGGTCAACCTCCTCGCCAACGCCCGTACGCACACCCCGCCCGGCACCAAGGTCACCGCCCGCGTCCGCACGGAGCCCGCGTCGGTGTGCGTCGACATCGAGGACGACGGGCCCGGCATCCCGCCCGAGCTGCTCCCCGCCGTCTTCGAACGCTTCGCGCGCGGCGACGCCTCCCGCTCCCGGCACGCCGGATCCACCGGCCTCGGCCTCGCCATCGTCCGCGCGGTCGTCCTCGCCCACGGCGGGGACGTCGGGGTCGAGAGCGCCCCGGACGGACCGTCTTCACCGTCCGGCTCCCCGGGAACCAGGCCGGGAAGCAGGACTCACAGGCAGGGCACAGGCTGATCACACAGCCGTGACAGCGGGCCCCGGGAGGGTCCCTGTCATGCGAACCCACACCATCGGGGAAGACACCACGGGGGAAGCCCTCCCCGCCCGGGAGCACCTGCCGGTGAGCGCCGCCGGGCGGCCCGTCCTGGACGTGGTCGTCCCCGTCTACAACGAGGAGAAGGACCTGGAGCCGTGCGTCCGCCGGCTCCACGAGCACCTCCTGCGGACCTTCCCGTACGGCTTCCGCATCACCGTCGCCGACAACGCCTCCACCGACACGACCCCCGAGGTCGCCGCCGCCCTCGCCGCCGAGGTGCCCGAGGTGCGCTCCGTACGCCTCGAAGAGAAGGGCCGGGGCCGGGCGCTGCGGACCGTGTGGTCGGCCTCGGACGCGCCCGTCCTCGCCTACATGGACGTGGACCTGTCCACCGACCTCAACGCGCTGCTGCCGCTGGTCGCGCCGCTCATCTCCGGCCACTCCGACCTCGCGATCGGCTCCCGGCTCACCCGCTCCTCGCGGGTCGTGCGGGGGCCGAAGCGGGAGTTCGTCTCGCGCGCCTACAACCTGATCCTGCGTTCCTCGCTGGCCGCCCGGTTCTCCGACGCGCAGTGCGGCTTCAAGGCCATACGGAGGGAGGTCGCCGAGCGGCTCCTGCCGATGGTGGAGGACACCGGCTGGTTCTTCGACACCGAGATGCTGGTCCTCGCCGAGCGGGCCGGTCTGCGCATCCACGAGGTGCCGGTCGACTGGGTCGACGACCCCGACTCGACCGTCCACATCGTGCGGACCGCCACCGACGACCTGAAGGGCGTGTGGCGGGTGGGGCGGGCCCTGGCGACCGGTTCGCTGCCGCTCGACCGGCTCGTCCGGCCCTTCGGCGACGACCCCCGGGACCGCGAGCTGAACGGCGTGCCCGGCGGACTCGCCCGCCAGCTGGTCGGCTTCTGCGTGGTCGGGGTCCTGTCCACGCTCTGCTACCTGGCGCTGTACTCGGCCTTCCGCCTCGGCACCGGCCCGCAGCTCGCCAACGCCGCCGCCCTCCTCGTCTCCGCCGTCGCCAACACGGCGGCCAACCGGCGCCTCACCTTCGGCGTCCGGGGCCGGGACCGGGCCGTCCGCCACCAGGCGCAGGGGCTCGTGGTCTTCGCCATCGGCCTCGCCCTGACCAGCGGTTCGCTCGCCGCCCTCGGCGCGGCGAGCGGCGATCCGGCGCACTCCACGGAACTCGCCGTCCTGATCGTCGCCAACCTCGCCGCGACCGTCCTGCGCTTCCTCCTCTTCCGCCTCTGGGTCTTCCCGGACCGTGCCCCAGCAAGGAACGAACGATGACCACCCCGCCCACCACCGTCCCCACGGCACCCCCGCCGGCCGGCCCGCCCGGCTGTGGCGCGGGCGCGCCGAGGACGCCCCTGGGTCCGGCCCGCCCTCCTCGGCCTGCTCGCCGCCACCGCGCTGCTCTACCTGTGGAACCTGAGCGCCTCCGGATACGCCAACTCCTTCTACTCCGCCGCCGTCCAGGCGGGCGGCGAGAGCTGGAAGGCCTTCTTCTTCGGCTCCCTCGACGCGGGCAACGCCATCACCGTCGACAAGCCGCCGGCCGCGCTCTGGCCGATGGCCCTCTCCGTCCGCCTCTTCGGGCTCGGCTCCTGGCAGATCCTCGTGCCCGAGGTGCTCATGGGCGTGGGCACGGTCGCCGTGCTGTACGCGGCCGTCCGGCGCCGGTTCGGCGCGGGCGCGGGCCTGCTCGCGGGCGCGGTCCTCGCGCTGACGCCGGTCGCCGCGCTGATGTTCCGCTTCAACAACCCGGACGCGCTGCTCGCGCTGCTCATGACGGTCGCGGTGTACTGCGTGCTGCGCGCCCTGGAGCGGGACCGGGGCGCCCTGAAGTGGCTGGTGTGGGCGGGGCGGCCTTCGGTCTCGCCTTCCTCGCGAAGACCCTCCAGGCCTTCCTGATCCTGCCGCCGCTCGCCCTCGTGTACGGGGTGTGCGCGCCGGGCGGCCTCGCGCGGCGGCTCGGCCGGCTCGCGCTCGGCGGGCTCGCGGCGCTCGTCTCGGCGGGCTGGTGGGTGGCCGTGGTCGAGCTGTGGCCGGCGTCCTCCCGTCCGTACGTCGGAGGCTCGCAGAACAACAGCTTCCTGGAGCTGACCTTCGGCTACAACGGCCTCGGCCGCATCAACGGCAACGAGGTCGGGAGCGTCGGCGGAGGCGGCCGGGGCGGTCCTGGCCGGATGGCCGTGGACCTGCCGGCCGGCATGGAGCTGCCCGCGCGCGGCGGGGCGGCGGCTGGGGCGAGACCGGCCTCGGCCGGATGTTCAACGACGCCGTGGGCGGCCAGATCTCCTGGCTGCTGCCGGCCGCGCTGATCCTGCTCGTCGCCGGACTCGTCGTCACCTGGCGGGCTCCCCGCACGGACACGGCCCGTTCCGCGTTCCTGGTGTGGGGCGGCGCGCTGCTCATGACGCTGGCCGTGTTCAGCTTCATGGCCGGCATCTTCCACGAGTACTACACGGTGGCCCTGGCCCCGTACCTCGCGGCCCTGATCGGCATGGGCGCCGCCGTGCTGTGGGAGGAGCGGACGCGCTTCCCCGCCTCGGCCGCGCTCGCGCTCGCCGTGGCGGTGACGGCCTGGTGGGGCTGGACCCTGCTCGGCCGCACACCGGACTGGCTCCCGTGGCTGCGCTGGACGGTCCTGGCGGCGGGCCTGGCCGCCGCGCTCGGACTCCTCCTCGCGGGCCGCGTCGACCGGCGCCTCGGCCTCGCCGTGGCGGGCCTCGGCCTGACCGCGAGCCTCGCGGGCCCCTTCGCGTACACCCTGGCGACGGTGAACTCCGGCCACCAGGGCTCGATCGTGACGGCGGGCCCGGCGGGGGCGGCAGGAGGCCGGGGCCGATGAACGGCAGGCTGTTCTTCGCGGGTGAGATGCCGGGCGGTCAGATGCCGGGCGGACAACAGCCGGGCGGACAACAGCCGGGCGGCCAGGGTGGACAGGGCGGCCAGATGCCCGGCGGCCAGGGCGGCCAGCTGCCGGGTGGTCAGATGCCCGGCGGCCAGCCGCCCGGCGCCCAGCCTCCCGGCGGTCAGATGCCCGGCGGCATGACCCTCCCCAGGGGTGGAACCGGGGCCGGGGCGAGGGACCCGGAGGCGGTGGCATGGGCGGTCTCCTCAACGGCGCCAGTGTCAGCGCGAAGGCGAAGGCCGCCCTCCTCGCCGACGCCGACGCGTACACCTGGGTCGCGGCCACGGTCGGCGCGCAGAACGCCGCCAGCTACCAGCTCGCCACGGAGAAGCCGGTCATGGCGATCGGCGGCTTCAACGGCAGCGACCCGGCGCCGACGCTCGCGCAGTTCAAGCAGTACGTCGCCGAAGGGAAGATCCACTACTTCATCGAGGCCGGCGGAGGCTTCGGCGGCGGCAACTCGGCCCTCTCCACCTGGGTCGCGGCGACCTTCGAGAAGGTCACCGTCGACGGCGCCACCTTCTACGACCTGACCGCGCGGAAGTAAATCGCTATACAGCGTAGAGAGCTCCTTTACGGTGTACGAGCCTTGGCCTCGTACACCGTAAAGGAGTGTCCCGTGACCGCCCCCGCCCGCCATCCACAGCGCTGGCTGATCCTCGGCGTCATCTGTCTCGCCCAGCTCACCGTGCTGCTCGACAACACCGTCCTCAGCGTCGCGATCCCTCGCTGACCTCCGAACTCCACGCCTCCACCACCGACATCCAGTGGATGATCAACGCGTACTCGCTCGTCCAGTCCGGCCTGCTGCTCACCGCCGGGAACGCCGCCGACCGCTACGGCCGCAAGAAGCTGCTCGCCGTCGGCCTCGCGCTCTTCGGCCTCGGCTCGCTCGCCGCGGGACTCGCCGGCTCCACCGGGCAGCTGATCGCCGCCCGCGCGGGCATGGGCGTCGGCGGCGCGCTCCTGATGACGACCACCCTCGCCGTCGTGATGCAGATCTTCGACGACGCGGAGCGGGTCAAGGCGATCGCGCTCTGGTCCACGGTCGCCTCGCTCGGCTTCGCCGGCGGCCCGCTGATCGGCGGAGTGATCCTGAACCACTTCTGGTGGGGAATGATCTTCCTGATCAACATCCCGGTCGCGGTCCTCGCCCTCGTCGCCGTCCTCAAGCTCGTCCCCGAGTCGAAGGCTGTTTCTTTCCAGGGGACAACCCCCGGACCCCCGGCCCACGGCGAGCGCCCCGACCTGCTCGGCGCGCTGCTCTCCACCCTCGGCATGACCGCCGCCGTGTACGCGATCATCAGCGGCCCCGCGCACGGCTGGCTCTCCGCGCAGGTCCTGGTCCCGGCTGCGGTCGGTGTCGTCGCCCTCGGCGCCTTCGCGCGCTGGGAGCTGCACACCCCGTACCCGATGCTCGACATGCACTTCTTCCGGAACCAGAAGTTCATCGGCGCCATCGGCGGCTCGATCCTGGTCGTCTTCGGCATGGGCGGCTCGCTCTTCCTGCTCACCCAGCACCTGCAGTTCGTCCTCGGCTACGAGCCGCTCGAAGCCGGTCTGCGGATGGCGCCGCTCGCGCTGACGATCGTCGGCCTCAACCTGACCGGCGTCGGCCCGCGGATCGTCGTGAGGCTCGGCACCCCGCCCACCGTCGTCCTCGGCATGACGCTGGTCGCCGCCGGTCTCGGCTCGATCGCGCTGCTCGGCGGCGGCACGGACGGCAGCTACTGGGGGATGCTGCTCGGCCTGGTCCTGATGGGCGTCGGCATCGCCGTCTCCTCCCCGGCCATGGCCAACGCGGTGATGAGCGCGATCCCGCCGGAGAAGGCGGGCGTGGGCGCCGGGATCAACGGCACCCTGGCCGAGTTCGGCAACGGCCTGGGCGTCGCCGTCCTCGGCGCCGTCCTCAACGCCCGCTTCGCCGCCCTCGTCGCCGTCACCGCGAGCTCCCTGCCCGCCGCCCTCGCGGCGGCCGGGAACGACACCGAGCGGGCGCAGATCTCGGACGCCTTCGCCTCCGGCCTCCAGACCAGCCAGCTGGTCGGCGCCGTCGCCGTCCTCGCCGGCGGTCTCCTCGCGGCGGCCCTGCTCAAGCGGGCCGAACGGGCCGAGCGGGCCGCGAACCCCGAGCAGCCGGTCGCTGCCTAGCATGGTGACGAACCGCTGACAGACGGAGGAACGCGATGGTCAAGGCAGCCGACCGGGCCAAGGACCCGGCGCGTTCCAGCGTCTGGCTGGAGCAGCGGGCCGCCCGCAGCGGGGGCGGCCCGGCGGGGCTCGACCGGGACCGGATCGTCGCCGCCGCGGTCCGGATGCTCGACGAGGAGGGCCTCACCAAGCTGTCCATGCGCAAGCTGGCGACGGAGCTGGGCGTCACCGCCATGTCCCTCTACTGGTACGTGGACACCAAGGACGACATCCTCGAGTACGCGATGGACGAGGTGTACGGGGAGATCGACCTCGCGGCGGTCGACGCCGCCGGGGACTGGCGGGACCGCATCCGGCTGCTCGCCCAGGACTACCGGCGGATGCTGGTCCGCCACCCGTGGATGTCGCCGAGCTCCGGCCAGTACCTGAACATCGGCCCGAACGCGCTCGCCGTCGGCCAGGAGATCCACGCGGCGGTCGCCGCGACCGGCCTCCCGCTCGACCGGCGGCCGAGCGCGATGTCGGCGGTCTTCCAGTTCGTGTACGGCTACGGGACGGTCGAGTCCCAGTTCGGCCGGCGCGCGGCGGAGGCCGGCAGGACGCAGGACGAGTTCTACGTGGACGCGGTGCGGAGCTTCCGCGACAACCCGGAGTTCATGGACCAGGTCGAGGGCCTCCGGGAGATCCTCGACGAGCGGACCTCGCACGAGGACCTCGGCGTCATCTGGGACCGCGACTTCGACTACGCCCTGGACGTCCTGATCGCCGGCATCGAGGTCATGGTCGCCCGCGAAGGAGCGGCGGAGAAATGACGGAGCGGCGGGCCGTCCCCTGCCCGCCGCTCCGTACCGGACCCGGCCGCGCCTCCGCTCGAAGCGCGCCCGGGAGCTCTGTCGACCGCTTACTCGGCGTCCGCCTTCGCCGCGTTGCTCTTCAGCGCGACCTCCTTGATGAACAGGGTCACGATGAAGGCGAGCAGCGCGAACGGCGCCGAGTAGAGGAACACGTCGCCGACGCCGTGGCCGTACGCGCTCTCCATGACCGTACGGATCGGGGCGGGCAGCTTGTCCATGTCGGGGATGCCGCCGCCCGAGCCGCCCTGGCCCATGGCCGCCGCGGCCTTCGGGCCGAGCGCGGTCAGGCCCTCCTTGACGTAGTCCGTGACCCGGTGGGCCATGACCGCGCCGAGCGCCGAGACACCGATCGCACCGCCCAGGGAGCGGAAGAAGGTGACGACGGAGGAGGCGGCGCCGAGGTCGGCGGGGCGACCTGGTTCTGGGTGCAGAGGACCAGGTTCTGCATCATCATGCCGAGGCCGAGGCCGAGGACCGCCATGAAGATCGCGATGTGCCAGTAGGCCGTGTCGTAGCGGATCGTGCCGAGCAGGCCGAGGCCGCCGGCGGCGAAGGCGCCGCCGCTGACCAGCCAGGCCTTCCAGCGGCCGGTCTTGGTGATGACCAGACCGGAGACGGTCGAGGAGACGAACAGGCCGCCGATCATCGGGATGGTGAGGACGCCGGACATCGTCGGCGACTCGTTCCGCGCCAGCTGGAAGTACTGGCTGAAGAAGACCGTGCCGGCGAACATCGCGACGCCCACGAAGAGCGAGGCGAGCGAGGCGAGGGTGATCGTCCGGTTGCGGAAGAGGCGGAGCGGGATGATCGGCTCGCTGGCCTTGGACTCGACGAACACGAAGACCGCGCCGAGGAGGACCGAACCGCTGACCATGACGGCCGTCTGCCAGGACATCCAGTCGTACTTGTCGCCCGCGAAGGTGACCCAGATGAGGAGCAGGGAGACGGCGGCGCTGATGAAGAAGGCGCCGGCCCAGTCGACCTTGACCTGACGCTTCACGACGGGGAGCTTCAGGGTCTTCTGCAGGACGATCAGGGCGATGATCGCGAAGGGCACGCCGACGTAGAAGCACCAGCGCCAGCCGAGCCAGTCGGTGTCGGTGATGACGCCGCCGAGCAGCGGGCCGCCGACGGTGGCGACGGCGAAGGTCGCGCCGAGGTAGCCGCTGTACCGGCCGCGCTCACGCGGGGCGATCATGGCGGCCAGGATGATCTGGGAGAGGGCGGTCAGACCGCCGACGCCGATGCCCTGGACGACGCGGCAGGCGATGAGCATGCCGGTGGACTGCGAGAGGCCGGCGACGATCGAGCCCGTGACGTAGATGATCAGGGCTATCTGGACGAGCAGCTTCTTGGAGAAGAGGTCGGCGAGCTTGCCCCAGAGCGGGGTGGTCGCGGTCATCGCCAGGAGGGCGGCGGTGACCACCCAGGTGTAGGCGGACTGGCCGCCGCCCAGGTCGGTGATGATCTGCGGGAGGGCGTTGGAGACGATCGTCGAGGACAGGATGGCGACGAACATGCCGAGCAGCAGCCCGGACAGCGCCTCCATGATCTGCCGGTGCGTCATCGGGGCGGCGTCGCCGCCACCGCCGGTACCGGTGACGCCGTCCCGCGCACCGGTGTCGGGCGTGGTCGTAGCCATGAACTTCCTTTTTCTCAAGCGTGGTGGGCCTGGGCCCGGCAGTCCCCGAAGGATTCGCGGAGGCGGACCAGCAGGTGGGTGAGGAGTTCGACGTCGTCGTCGGACCACTCCGAGAGGTGGCGGGAGAAGGCGTCCGTCACCCGGCGGTCGAGCTCGCCGAGCATCGCCTGGCCCGGTTCCGTGAGCCGCAGGATGCGGGAGCGCTTGTCGTCGGGGTCGGGCAGGCGCTCGATCCAGCCGTGGTCCACGGTGTGCGCCACATGGCGGCTGCACACGGACATGTCGACGGCCATGAGTTCGGCGAGCCGGCTCATCCGCATCTCGCCGTGGTGCTTGACCAGGGTGAGCACGGCCGCCGGGCCGCCCTGGCATTCGACGGGCAGGACGCGCGCGAGACCGCGCTTCACGGCGCCGAACGCGCTCACCGAGCGGGCGAGCTCCTCGTACATGCTCGGCGTCGACATCGGCCCTCCGTCCATCTTGTTGCTTAGGGCAACCATAGAGATGGATGGTTGCTTCAGGCAAACTAAATCGGTCAAACGGCTCTAAAGAATCGGTAAGGGGAGGGGCGGTGCCGGGGCTTGGGCCCCTCACCCCGACTTCGCTAGGGTCCTGGCCCATGGCACACAACCCGCAAGCACCGTACGGCCAGGGACAGCCCCGCAGGTCCCGAGGGTTACGACCCCGCCGGCAGCACCCAGATGTTCCGCGCCTTCGTCGACGAGGGCACCCGCAGCAGCGGCAGCCGCAGGCCGCGACCCAGTCGGGCGGCGGCCCGAAGGTCGGCCTGATCGTCGGCGTCGTCGCGGTGATCGTCGTCCTGGCGGCCGTCGCCTGGCTGGCGCTGGGCTGACCGCCCCGCACCCCGTGGAGGTGGGCCGGATCCGCGTCGGGCGGACCCGGCCCACTTTTCTACGCGGTCACTTTTCTGCCCGGCCCACTTTTCTGCGCGGTCGGTTTTTCTACGCGGTCAGTTTTTCTGCGCGGTCACTGAATCCAGCGCCGGCGCGAGCACCGCGAAGGCCTCCTCGATCAGCGCGCCGGGATCCTCGGCGGCCTCGGAGCCCTCGCCCCCGCTCCACCGGTGCAGCACGGCGTCGAAGGCGGCGAGGGCCATGCCCGCCGCCAGCCGGGGATAGAGGTCACTCCCGGGACCGGTTCCGGGATCGCGTCCGAGCCGGACCGCCAGCTCCTCCGTCAGCTCCTCGCGCCACCGCGCCTGGTGCTCCAGGAAGCGGGCGAGCAGCGCGGGCGTCCGCAGGATCAGCCGGACCACGGGCAGCGCGCGCTCGGCGTGGTCGCCGCAGGTGGTGAGCGGCACGGAGACGGTGTGCAGGAGCGCCTCGGACGGGCGCTCCCGGCGGGCCGGGCCGCGAGCCCCGCGCGCATGTCGGCGCCCATGCCGCCAGGAACTGGACGACCACGTCCTCCTTGGACGCGAAGTACCGGAAGAAGGTCCGCTTCGAGACCCCGGCGGTGGTCGCGATCTCGTCGACGGTCACCGCGTCGAAGCCCCGGAGGGCGAGCAGCTGGAGCGCCGCCTCGGTGAGCTCGGTCGCGACGAGCTGGCGTTTGCGCTGGGCGAGGGTGGTCACGGACTCGATGGTACGCGGTGACTCCGATGACATCCAGAGTCGTACTTGACACTCGGTGACACGAGCGGCAACGTGTGCCGCATGACTGACAAGCAGCGCTGGACCGCCGACCGGATCCCGGACCAGACCGGGCGGGTCTCCGTCGTCACCGGGGCCAACAGCGGTCTCGGCCTCGCCACCACCTGTGCGCTCGCCCGCCGGGGCGGGCGCGTGATCCTCGCCGTGCGGGACGAGGAGAAGGCCGCCGCGCGGCCCGGGACCTCGGCGTCGACGCCCGGCTCCTCGACGTCCGCCCGCTCGACCTCGCCGACCTCGACTCGGTGCGCGCCTTCGCCGAGCGGATGCGCGCGGAGCACCCGCACCTCGACGTGCTCGTCAACAACGCGGGCGTGATGGCGCCGCCCCGCACGCTCAGCCCCCAGGGCCACGAGCTCCAGTTCGCCACGAACCACCTCGGGCACTTCGCGCTCACCGGGCTGCTGCTCGACCTGCTCGCGGCCGGGACCGACCCCGGGTGGTCACCGTCAGCTCGATCAACCACCGGCAGGGCAGCCTCCGCTTCGACGACCTGAACGGCGAGCGCGGCTACGCGCCGATGGCCTTCTACAACCAGTCGAAGTTCGCCAACGCCGTCTTCGGCGCGGAGCTGCACCGCCGCCTGAGCGCGACCGCGAGCCCGGTCCGCAGCGTGCTCGCCCACCCGGCTACACCGCGACCAGCCTCCAGATGAAGGACACCTCCGGCCTGACCAGGCTGTTCTTCGGGCGCGTCGGCAACCCGCTGCTCGCCCAGCGGCCGGAGCGGGGCGCGCTGTCCCAGCTGTACGCGGCGACCGACCCGTCCGTCGCGGGCGGCGAGTTCATCGGACCGGACGGCATGGGCGAACTGCGGGGCGCCCCGACCCGCGTGCGCCTCTCCGAGGCGGCGGGGGACCCCGGGACGGGCCGCCGGCTGTGGGAGGAGTCGGAGCGCCTGACCGGAGTCAGTTTTCTCGGTTCCTGAACCCGCCTTTTTCTCGGTTCCTGAACCCGCCTTTTTCTCGGTTCCTGAATCCGCCTTCTCGGTTCCTGAATCTGCCTAGGGTGCTAGCTTACTTCCTAGAGCCTCTAGGAAGGAAGGGCCCGTGGTGCGACGCGCGGGAATCACCGTCGACGGCCTCGTCCGGGCCGCCGCCGAGATGGCGGACGAGGGGGGCCTCGACCGGGTCACCGTCTCGGCCCTGGCACGCCGCTTCGGCGTCAAGGACGCGAGCCTCTACTCGCACATCAGGAACCTGCGGGACCTGCGCGTACGGCTCGCGCTCCTCGCCTCGGGCGAGATGAACGACGCCATCGGCGCCGCCGTCGCCGGCCGCTCCGGCAAGGACGCACTCGTCGCCTTCGCCGACGCCTACCGCGACTACGCCCTCGCCCACCCCGGGCGGTACGCCGCCACCCAGCAGCGGATCGACCCGGCGGAGGTCGCCGACACCGCCGTCTTCCTGCGCGCCGTCGAACTGACCCAGGGCATGCTGCGCGGCTACGGCCTCCGGGAACCCGGCCTCACCGACGCCGGACGCCTGCTCCGCAGCACCTTCCACGGCTACATCCACATCGAGCTCAGCGGCGGCTTCGCGCACTCCCGCCCCGTCGCCGAGTCCTGGGCGCGCTCGCTCGACGCGCTCCACCACCTGCTGGAGAACTGGGGGAACGAGTCATGAACGCCATCGCCGTCGGCACGGTGAAGGTCCCGGGAGCCACCCTCCGCCACGAGACGCGCGGCAGCGGCCCCGTCCTGCTCCTGATCCCTGGCGGCGCCGGGGACGCCGGGCTGTTCGAGGGGATGGCCGGCCTGCTCGCCGACGCCGGGCACACGGTGGTCTCCTACGACCAGCGCGGCCTGTCGCGCAGCCCGCTCGACGGGCCCCCGGCGACCAGCGGGTGACCGAGTGGCGCGATGACGCCCTCGCCGTCCTCGACGCGGTCTCCCGGACGAGCCCGCGTACGTCTTCGGCAGCAGCTCCGGCGCCATCGTCGCCCTCGCCCTGCTCGCCGCCCGCCAGGACCGGGTCCGCCGCCTCGTCGCCCACGAACCGCCCCTGCTGGAACTGCTCGCCGACCCCGCCCCGTACCGCGCGCACTTCGCCGAGGTGCGCGAACTGCACCGCACGCGGGGGTTCGGAGCGGCCATGGCCCGCTTCTCCGAGACGCCGGACGGCCGGAAGCCGGAGCGGGCCGGCGGCGAACTGCCCGCCTCCATCCGGCCGATGGCCTCCCGCATGACCGCCAACATGCCGGTCTTCCTGGAGCACGTCCTGTGCCCCTTCTCCTCCTCCGCCCCCGACCTGGACGGGCTGCGCGCCGCCGCCGGGAAGCTGCTCCTCGGCGTCGGGCGGGAGTCGGCGGATCAGGAGGCGCTCGTCGGCCCTTCCCGGCGGATCGCGGAACTGACCGGAGCGGAGACCCTCGCGTTCCCCGGCGGGCACGTGGGCTGCGTGGAGCACCCGGAAGAGTTCGCGAAGGCGCTGCTCAGCGCCATGTCGCGGTGACTTCGCGGGTGTCGATCCGCATGCCCAGCGGCACCCGCCAGGAGTCCACGCACACCGTGTACGTCGCCGTCCGCGCCGCCCCGGCGGCGATCGGCGCGGGCAGCGGCTGACTGGACGGAACCGTCCCCAGTCGGTGCCGAGCAGCCCGATGATGTGCGTCCCGAAGCCGACCGTCCCCGAAGTCGCCGCCGAACCACCGGTGTTGCGGAAGGTCACGGTGACCCGCTGGCACCAGCGCCGCTCTCCTGCCGCGAGGGCGGGCGCCGAGACGGTGAGCACGGCGGGCCCGGGCGCCGGCGTCGGCGAGGCCGGGGCGTACCGGTGCCGGGCGTGGCGGAGGGGTACGGGGCGGGTGCCGGTCCCGCCACGGGTGGGCGCGACGGTCGGGGCCGTACCCGATCCCGTACCCGATCCCGTGCTGGAACCCGTACTGGATCCCGTACGAGAAGGCTGGGAGGCACCGAAGCCCCTGGCCCCGGAGGCCCCTGAAGGGCCCGGAGAGGGGCGTCAGAGCCCCCGGAAGACGCATCGGAAGACGCATCGGGAGACGTGCCGGAAGGCGCCCCGGAGGTCGCTCCGGCGATGCCGCCGCTCCCGCCGCTCCCACCACCCCCGGAGGCCCCGGGCGACGGGGACGAGGTGCTGGACGTCGTCCCGCTCTCCGAGGGCTCCAGGGGGACCAGGCGGACCACGCCCGAAGGCCCGGACGCGCCCTTGGGCGGGGGGACGGCGCCGACCGCCGCGTACCCCTCGCCGTCTCCTCCGCCACCGCAGGCGGTCAGCGCCCCGCCGAGGCAGAGCGCCACCGCCACGAGTCCCGGATTCCTGCGCCTCATGGGCCCCAGTCTGACTGACGAACCGTCAACAGGGCGGCGATTCGGTCAAGTCAGTCGGAGATGAGGCCCTCGCGCAGCTGGGCGAGGGTGCGGGTGAGGAGCCGCGAGACGTGCATCTGGGAGATGCCGACCTCTTCGCCGATCTGCGACTGGGTCATGTTCGCGAAGAAGCGGAGCATGATGATCTGCCGCTCGCGGGGCGGCAGTTTGGCGAGCAGCGGCTTGAGCGACTCGCGGTACTCGACGCCTTCGAGGGCGGTGTCCTCGTAGCCGAGGCGGTCGGCGAGCGAGCCCTCGCCGCCGTCGTCCTCGGGCGAGGGGGAGTCGAGGGAGGAGGCGGTGTACGCGTTGCCCACGGCGAGGCCGTCGACGACGTCCTCCTCCGACACCCCGAGAACGGCGGCGAGTTCGGGGACGGTGGGGGAGCGGTCGAGCTTCTGCGCGAGCTCGTCGCTGGCCTTGGTGAGGGCGAGGCGCAGCTCCTGGAGCCGGCGCGGGACGCGGACCGACCAGGAGGTGTCGCGGAAGAAGCGCTTGATCTCGCCGACGACGGTCGGCATGGCGAACGTCGGGAACTCCACGCCCCGTTCGCAGTCGAAGCGGTCGATCGCCTTGATCAGGCCGATGGTGCCGACCTGGACGATGTCCTCCATCGGCTCGTTGCGCGAGCGGAAGCGGGCCGCCGCGTACCGCACGAGGGGGAGGTTGAGCTCGATGAGGGTGTCGCGGACGTAGGTCCGCTCCGGGCTGTCGGCGGCGGCTCCCTCCGCGTCGAGGGCACGCAGCCGCAGGAACAGGGAGCGCGAGAGGGTGCGGGTGTCGAGGGCGCCGGAGGTGACGACCATCGGCGGGGGCGCGGTCTCTTCGGTCGCCGCGAGCACCGCGGTCTCCGTGCCGTCGGCCGCGGCCGGCGCCGTCGTCTGCGCGGGCACGGGAACGGGCGTGAGCGTGAGCACCTTCGAGCTGCCCAGTTCTGTGGACATGCCACCCCCTTGAGGTCGCGGACGGTCGCGGTGGCCGCGACCATCTGAGGAACGCAGCCACCACCTGAATACCGGCGGCGGGGCTGCGGCAAACTCGGTTCCAGCAGAATGTCACATGTCGGCAACACGCTGTAGTGACTTGTCGACACATCAGGGTGACATATCCGCAGGAAACAAGGGGTGTACGGCATTTGAGGGGCCGTATAACTGCTCCGAACCGGTCTACCCGTTCCGGTTACGCCTCGATCCTGTTTGCGGATCTCAAGCGGGCGAAGCTCCGGGCGAGGAGCCTTGACACGTGCATCTGGGAGACGCCGAGCTCCTGGCTGATCTGAGACTGGGTCAAGTTGCTGTAGTAGCGCAGCATCAGGATCCGCTGCTCCCGCTCGGGCAGCTGGACGAGCAGGTGGCGGACGAGGTCGCGGTGCTCGACGCCGGCCAGGGCGGGGTCCTCGTAGCCGAGCCGGTCGAGCAGTCCGGGCAGCCCGTCGCCCTCCTGCGCGGCCTCCAGGGAGGTGGCGTGGTACGAGCGTCCGGCCTCGATGCAGGCGAGCACCTCGTCCTCGCCGATCCGCAGCCGCTCGGCGATCTCCGCGGTCGTGGGGGAGCGGCCGTGAGCGGTCGTCAGGTCCTCGGTGGCGCCGTTCACCTGCACCCAGAGCTCGTGCAGCCGGCGCGGGACGTGCACGGTCCGGACGTTGTCGCGGAAGTACCGCTTGATCTCGCCGACGACGGTCGGCATCGCGAAGGTGGGGAACTGCACGCCCCGGTCGGGGTCGAAGCGGTCGATGGCGTTGATCAGCCCGATGGTGCCGACCTGGACGACGTCCTCCATCGGCTCGTTGCGCGAGCGGAAGCGGGCCGCCGCGTACCGCACGAGCGGCAGGTTCGCCTCGATGAGGGCCCCCCGCACCCGGTGGTGCTCCGCGCTCCCGGGTTCCAGGTCCTTGAGCTGTCCGAAGAGGACCTGTGTGAGCGCCCGGGTATCGGCGCCCCGACTGCTCTGCGTCCGGTGGCGCGGGGCTTCCACGGCTCCCCCCGCCTCGTGCTGGGGCGGGACCTGAGGCGCTGTACTGGCCGGCACGTTCACGCCACCCCTTTGGCTGGTCTTGCTGGTCGACTGGGTAACTGGGTCAACTACGGTCAACTCATCCGTCAAAAGCGGTCATAGCATCACAAGACATGTCCACTGTGTGCAAGCACCGCATACTCACGTGTTGAGGGCATGTTGGCGGAAAAAGGGGAGGTCACGCACGGAAAAGGCCCCCCGCCGCGACGGCAGGGGGCCCAGGGGTGACGCGAGGTCTAGAAGGCGTAGTCCGCGATCACCCAGGTCGCGAACTCACGCCACTGCGCGACGCCCGCCTGGTGCGCCGGGTGGTCCAGGTAGCGCTGCAGCGCGTCCGTGTCCTCGACGGCCGAGTTGATGGCGAAGTCGTACGCGATCGGCCGGTCCGTGATGTTCCAGTCGCACTCCCAGAACCTCAGCTCCGGAATCTGCCCCCCCAGCGCGCGAAACGCCTCGACACCGGCGACGACCCGCGGCTCGTCGCGCTTGACGCCGTCGTTGAGCTTGAAGAGGACCAGATGGCGGATCACGGAGAGCTCCTAGTTGATGAGTTCGGTCATGAACTGGCCGACTCCCTGGGCGGCGCTGGAAATGCCCTCGAACCCTACCTGCACCAGGTCGGCCGCACGGGCCGGGGAGGTGACGATCGTGTACACGATGAAGACCATGACCGCGTACAGCGCGACCTTCTTCGCCTGCGCCATCTGCCCCGCCCTCCCTGTTCCCCGTCGAACGACCGCGCCACTCTAACCGAGGGCTTATGGACCAAGGGCCCGGAGATCCGGGCCTTTCGCCGCCCCACGGAAGGGTGACGGGCGAGGAGTATGGATGTCGAGCCCGGCGGATCTGGCAGGAATCGGCGGGGCTCGAAGGAACCGGCCCGCACTGCGGGGTCCGCGCCACGAGCTTCCCCCCTGACCGTGGAGCAGGACTTGCCGGACCGGTTCTCGTCGGGGGGAGCGGCTTGTCCCCCCGATGCCGTTCCCCCCGTCCTGCGTGAGGAAGGCCCCGGCCGCGCCATGAGCGCGGGCCGGGGCCTTTCGCGTAGGGGCCCTCGTCGGGGGCGGAGATACGCCGAAGGGCCCGGTGCTGACGCACCGGGCCCTTCGATCGAAGCGGTAGCGGAGGGATTTGAACCCTCGGTGAGTTTCCCCACACTCGCTTTCGAGGCGAGCTCCTTCGGCCGCTCGGACACGCTACCGAGAGAGAGCTTAGCCCAAAGTCCCGCTGCGATGAAATCCGTATCCCTCCGCAGGTCGGAAGGGGGGTCAGCGGGTGCGGAAGAAGGCCGTCAACTGCTGGGCGCACTCCTCGCCGAGGACGCCCTGGATCACCTCGGGACGGTGGTTCAGCCGGCGGTCCCGCACGAGGTCCCAGAGGGAGCCCGTGGCGCCCGCCTTCTCGTCCGGCGCCCCGAACACCACCCGCTCGACGCGCGACTGGACGAGCGCGCCCGCGCACATCACGCACGGCTCCAGGGTCACGACCAGCGTGCAGCCCGTCAGCCGCCACTCGCCCGTCACCGCCGCCGCCCGGCGCAGGGCGAGCACCTCGGCGTGCGCCGTGGGGTCGCCGGTGGCCTCCCGCTCGTTGTGCGCGCGGAGATCACCGCCCGTCCGGGCCCAGCACGACCGCCCCGACCGGCACGTCCCCGGCGGGCGCGGCCGCGTCGGCCTCGGCGAGGGCGAGCCGCATGGCGTCCCGCCAGGGGTCCCGTACGGGTCGGCCGGGGCTCCGGTCGCGGGGTCCCGTACGGGGTCGAGGGCGGCCGGAGTCTTCGGTTCGGGTGTCGCGGGTACAGCGGGTGCCACTAGCGGACGGCCTCCAGGACGTCGGCGGCGCCCAGGGCGTCCGCGATCTCCGCGAGCGCGTCGGTGTCGAGGGCCAGCAGGTCCTCCGCGGACATGCCGAGGTCCGCGAGGATCAGGCGGTCGCCCACCGGGGCGGCCGGGACGGCCTCGGCGGCGACGGAGCCCGCCTCGTCGTCCTCGTCGGCGTCGGCGTCGAGCGGCTCCCCGTCCTCGGTGCCGTCCAGGTCCAGCGTCTCCAGGTCGTCGACCAGGTCGTCCAGGTCGTCCCCGAGGAGCTCCCGGGTGAGCATCTCCCCGTACGAGGAACGGGCGGCGGCGGCCCCGTCCGAGACGTAGATGCGAGGGTCTTCCTCACCCTCGATCCGGACGATCCCGAACCACGCGTCCTCCTGCTCGATGAAGACGATCACCGTGTCGTCGTCCGAGGCCTCGCGGGCCAGCTCGGCCAGATCCGACAGGGTCTCCACGTCGTCGAGCTCCGTGTCGCTCGCTTCCCACCCGTCTTCGGTGCGCGCGAGCAGTGCGGCGAAGTACACCTGACTCTCTCCCACTGATCAGAGGTGTGACGTTCCGGCGGCGCGAGCCTGATGCCCCGCCCAATCGGCATCGTGACAGATGCGACGCCGTCAGGAGAGGTCTTCGGCTCTTGCGTCGTGCATCAGTCTGAACGACCCCGCGATCGGGCGGGCGTGCGACCCCGGCGCACGAAGGGGCGCACGGGGCCTCCCGGCCGGGGCCTACCAGCGGAAGGTCCGCATGCGCATCGCCTGGCGCATCCGGGCCGCCCGGGCGCGCCGCGGCTGCACGCGCTCGCGCAGCGCCTGGCCTCGTTCAGCTCGCGGAGGAACTGGGCGCGGCGCCTGCGGCGCTCCGCGTCGGTCTCCGCCGCCGGCTCCGGGGCCGCCCCCTCGGCGGCTTCCTCGGCCGGTTCTTCCAGGTCGGGCATGGGCCACACCACCCCATCGCTGGGTCCCTGTGTCCCCACTTTCCCCAGCGCGGTGGGTCGACGCCAGTGCGCGGCGGGCTACTGTTGAGTCATGCGTCTCCACGTCGTCGACCACCCCTGGTCGCCCACAAGCTCACCACCCTGCGCGACAAGCGCACGGATTCCGCGACCTTCCGCCGTCTCGCCGACGAGCTGGTCACCCTGCTCGCCTACGAGGCCACCAGGGACGTCCGGACCGAGCAGGTCGACATCGAGACCCCCGTCACGCCCACGACCGGTGTGAAGCTGTCGTACCCGCGTCCGCTGGTGGTGCCGATCCTGCGCGCCGGGCTCGGCATGCTCGACGGCATGGTCCGGCTGCTCCCGACGGCCGAGGTCGGCTTCCTGGGCATGATCCGCAACGAGGAGACGCTGGAGGCGTCGACCTACGCGACGCGGATGCCGGAGGACCTCTCGGGCCGCCAGGTCTACGTCCTCGACCCGATGCTGGCGACCGGCGGCACGCTGGTCGCGGCGATCCAGGAGCTCATCAAGCGCGGTGCCGACGACGTGACCGCGGTCGTGCTCCTCGCCGCCCCGGAGGGCGTCGAGGTCATGGAGCGCGAGCTCGCGGGCACGCCGGTGACCGTCGTGACGGCCTCGGTCGACGAGCGGCTCAACGAGAACGGCTACATCGTCCCGGGCCTGGGCGACGCGGGCGACCGCATGTACGGCTCGGCGGAGTAGGGAGCCTCAGCACTTTCCGGTCGGTACGGGCGCGGGCTTGGTCAGGGCGACCAGGGCCGCGTCCGCCGTCGTCTTCGGGGACAGCGTCTTGAACGCGGTCCCGAGGATCAGGTCGACATCGGCCGTGGCCCGGGTGTCCGCCTTGCTCGTGGTGCCCGCGAGCTGGGTGCCGAGGACCGGCAGGGCGCCCTTGACGGCCGTGGTGGCGCCGAGCAGCAGGCCGGTGCCGGGGACCTTCTTGTCGTAGGCGACGGGGGCGTTCCCCACCTTGCCGATCTTGAAGCCGCGCTTCTTGAGCTCGTCGGCGGTCGTCTTGGCGAGCCCGCTGCGGGGGGTCGCGTTGTAGACGTTGACCGTGATCTGGGCGGGCTTGGGGAAGGCGGCGGCGGGCGCGGCGCTCGCCTTGGGGACGGGCTTGCAGTCCGTCTGCTTCCCGGCCGTCGTCTTGGTGCCCTCGTCGCCCGAGAAGACGTCGACGAGCTGGAGCGTCCCCAGCCGGCCGCGCCGAGCACGACCACGGCGGCGGCGGACGCGAGGACGATCCTGCGCCGGCGGTGGGGGCGGCGCATGCGGGGTAGACATCCCCGTGATGCGGTACTTTCCGCCCATGCCGGGGGGAGTGAGCATGCTCATGAACGCAGCGTAATGCCGCCCGTCGGCGATGCCTACTTGATGATCATGTGATCGCGTCCGGATGGGGTCGAACTGACCCCGAAAGGGTCAGCCCGGCGGCGGGCCCGAGTGGCCTCAGTCGAGTTCCAGGACGCGGGCGTGCAGCACCTGGCGCTGCTGGAGCGCCGCGCGGACGGCGCGGTGCAGTCCGTCCTCGAGGTAGAGGTCGCCCTGCCACTTCACGACGTGCGCGAAGAGGTCGCCGTAGAAGGTGGAGTCCTCGGCGAGCAGGGTCTCCAGGTCCAGCTGGCCCTTGGTGGTCACCAGCTGGTCGAGGCGGACCGGGCGCGGGGCGACGTCCGCCCACTGCCGGGTGCTTTCCCGGCCGTGGTCGGGATACGGCTTTCCGTTTCCGATGCGCTTGAAGATCACACGGAAAGCCTACCGGGCGAGCGGCTCCCGGCGCAGCCACGCGAGGGCGGTGGGATGCTGGTGCGAACCGTGACATAAGCGAAATTGGGGTCCTGTCATGAGCGAGAGCGAGCAGCCGCCGACCGCCGGAGCGACCGGGCCCGCCGCCGAGATCGCCGCCGGGTACGCCTTCGACGGACCCGCACTCGAATTGGGGGCGCTGCTCTGGGACGGCGTCTGTCACCCGGACGCGCGCATCCGCATCCCGCTGCCGGTGCTCAACCGGCACGGTCTGGTCGCCGGGGCGACCGGCACCGGCAAGACGAAGACGCTCCAGCTGATCGCCGAGCAGCTCTCGGCGAACGGCGTGCCGGTCTTCCTCGCCGACGTCAAGGGCGACGTCTCCGGCGTCTCGGCCCCGGGCACGGACGGCGAGAAGGTCCGGCAGCGGGCCGCCGAGGTCGGCCAGGAGTGGCGGGCGACCGGCTTCCCCTGCGAGTTCTACGGGCTCGGCGGCACCGGCCCCGGCATCCCGGTCCGCGCGACGGTCACCAGCTTCGGTCCGGTGCTGCTCTCCAAGGTGCTCCAGCTCAACCAGACGCAGGAGCAGTCGCTCGGCCTGATCTTCCACTACGCCGACTCCAAGGGTCTGGAGCTGTTCGACCTGAAGGACCTGCGGGCGGTGGTGGCCTTCCTGGTCTCGGACACGGGGAAGGCCGAGCTCAAGGGGATCGGCGGTCTCTCCACCGTCACGGCGGGGGTGATCCTGCGGTCCATCACGGCCTTCGAGCAGCAGGGCGCGGGGGACTTCTTCGGGGAGCCGGAGTTCGACACGGCGGAGCTGCTGCGGACGGCGCCGGACGGGCGCGGGATCGTCTCGGTCCTGGAGCTGCCGGCCGTGCAGGACAAGCCGCAGCTGTTCTCGACCTTCCTGATGTGGATGCTGGCGGACCTCTTCGGCGACCTGCCCGAGGTCGGCGACCTGGACAAGCCGAAGCTGGTCTTCTTCTTCGACGAGGCGCACCTGCTGTTCAGCGGGGCCTCGAAGGCGTTCCTGGAGTCGATCACGCAGACGGTGCGGCTGATCCGCTCGAAGGGCGTCGGGGTCTTCTTCGTGACGCAGACCCCGAAGGACGTGCCCTCGGACGTGCTGGCGCAGCTCGGCAACCGGGTGCAGCACGCGCTGCGCGCCTTCACCCCGGACGACGCGAAGGCCCTGAAGGCGACGGTGCGGACCTTCCCGAACTCGCCGTACGACCTGGAGGAGGTGCTGACCGGGCTCGGTACGGGCGAGGCGGTGGTCACCGTGCTGAGCGAGAAGGGCGCGCCGACGCCGGTGGCGGCGACCCGGCTGCGGGCCCCCGAGTCGCTGATGGGGCCGGTGGACGCGGCGGTCCTGGACGCGGCGGTGAAGGCCTCGCCGCTGTACGGGCGGTACGCGGAGGCGGTGGACCGGGAGTCGGCGTACGAGAAGCTGACCGCCGAGCAGCGGGCGGCGGAGGAGGCGGCGCTGGAGGCCGCGACCACCGAGGCGACGAGGGCCCCTCGCAAGAAGAAGGAGGAGCCCTCGCTCGCCGAACAGGTGGTGGGCAGCGGGATCTTCACGTCCCTGGCCCGGTCGATCGGCACCCAGCTGGGCCGGGAGATCAGCCGTTCGCTCTTCGGGACGGCCCGCCGGAGGCGCTGACTAGGAGGCGACCTCGTCGTGATCGCCGTGCAGGCCGCCGCCGCTGCCCGCGTCGCCGGTGGTGGGGGTGGAGACGACCGGCTTGCGCAGGGAGGAGATGTCGTGGGCGTAGGTGCCCACGGCGTTGGCGATGACGTCGATGTTGGCGTCGAAGGCCTTCATGTCGATGTTGCTGAGATCGTCGCCCTTGGCGTGGTAGTTCACGTCGTACGCGACGCCCGCCTGGCCGCCGAACTTGGCCGCCTGGGCGGGGGTCTTGATGCCCTCGGCGCCGGTGAAGGTGCCGCCGGAGGGGATGCCGACCTCGATGAACGGGCCGTAGTCGGAGCGGCCGGTGAAGTCGGTGCCCTCGTGGGGGACCCCGCGTCCGTCCATGAAGTCGGTGATGTCGCGCTCCAGTTGGGCGGAGCCCGCGGGGCCCGCGCCGGCGCCGACGCCGTCCGAGTCGTCGCCGTCGTACACGAACAGGCCGTAGTTCGGCGAGGCGATCATGTCGAAGTTGAGGTAGAGCTTGATCTCCTTCTTGTCGAGGTCCGTCAGGCTGTTGACGTAGTGCTCGGAGCCGAGGAGGCCGAGCTCCTCCGCCGACCACCAGGCGAAGCGGACCTTGTTGCGGACCTTGTCCTTCGACTTGGCGAGCTCCAGGGCGGTCTGCAGGAGGCCGGCGGAGCCGGAGCCGTTGTCGTTGATGCCGGGGCCCGCGGTGACGGAGTCCAGGTGGGAGCCGAGCATGACGGTGTTGGCGGCGTTGCCGCCCCGGGTCTCCGCGATGACGTTGTTGGTGACGCGCTTCTCCAGGAGCTGGCGGACCTCCAGGGAGAGCGAGACCGGGCCCTTGGCGAGGTCGGCGGCGAGCTGCGTGCCCTCGGCCAGGCTGATCCCGCCGGTGGGGACCTTGCCGGCGGCCGCGTCGCCGAGGGTGCCGGAGAGGGCGCCGTCGACGTTGTTGTAGATCAGCGCGCCGGCGGCGCCGGCCGCGGCGGCGTTCTGCTGCTTGATCGCGAAGGTGCAGCCGCCGCGCTTGATCAGCGCGATCTTCCCGGTGAAGGTGCCCGAGGCGAAGTCGGCGGGCTCGCAGCCGGTGGTCCCGTCGGCGTCGACGGGCACGGCCGCGAGCTCGGCGGTGATGCCGCCGACCGGGGTGGACTTCGTGTAGGTCATCGCCTTGACGTCGAGGGTCCGGGGCGCGGGCGCCACGACGGAGGCCTTCTCGGCGAGCGTCTGGGTGAAGACGAAGTCGAACTGCTGGTACCGGACGTCGTATCCGGCCTTCTTGAGCTGGGTGTACACGTACGCGGCGGAGGCGTCGTGGCCGAGCGTGCCGGCCGCCCGGTTCCCGCCGGCGGAGTCGGCTATCGCCTGGAACTTCTGCAGGTGCTTGTAGGCGTCCTGGGCGGTGGTCTCGCGGACCAGCTTCTTCGCCAGCTTGGCGGCATCGCGGGCGGGCGCGGCCGCCGGGTCCTGTCCCGCGGTGGCGGGTGAGGCGAGGACCAGCGGAGTGGCGAGGGCGGCGGCGGCGAGGATGGCCGCGGCACGGCGCTGGGATGCGTTCACAGAAGTCCCTTCCCGGTACGGACGAGGTTGAGGGGAAGCTAGCGAGCCCGAGGGCATTCTGTGAACAGATCTTTCACAATTCCTGTCAGGTCGAACAGGAATGAAATGTGGAATTATCAATTCCTGGCCTGAGAGTCCGATTTCACCCTTTCGCGTCACCGTTCTCCGAGGGGCTGTTGTTCTCCGAGGGGCCGTTCTGCGCGAGGCCGTTCCCCGCGAAACGGGTGAGGGCCGCCAGGATCAGGCGCCCGGTCTCCTCTCCGCCCAGGTGCCCGGCCTGCTCCACCACGTGCAGCTCGGCGTCCGGCCAGGCGCGGGACAGCTCCCAGGCGGTGGTGAGCGGCCCGCCCATGTCGAGCCGGCCGTGGATCAGCACCCCGGGGATGCCGGCGAGCCGGTGCGCGTCGCGGATCAGCGCGCCCTCCTCCAGGAAGGCGCCGTGCGCGAAGTAGTGCGAGCAGATCCGGACGAAGCCGAGCCGGGCGTCGTCGACCCGGTCGGTGTACGGGTGCCCATGCCCTCCGGGGACAGCACGGCGTCCTCCCAGGCGCACCAGTCGGCCGCCGCCCTCTCCCGTACGGCCCGGTCGGGGTGGTTCATCCGGGCGGCGTACTCCCCGACCGGGTCCGCCGCGTGCCCCGCCCCCGCGCGGAAGCGCTCGTGGGCCTCGGGGAAGAAGCGGCCGACGCCCCCGTACAGCCAGGCGGTCTCGGAGCGGCGGGTGGTCGTGACGGCCGCGAGCACGATCTCCGAGACGCGCTCGGGGTGCGCCTGCGCGTACGCCAGGATCAGCGTCGAGCCCCAGGACCCGCCGTACAGCAGCCACTTCTCGATCCCGAGGTGCTCCCGCAGCCGCTCCATGTCGGCCACCAGGTGCGCGGTGGTGTTCACGGACAGGTCGGTGGCCGGGTCGCTCGCGTGCGGGGTGGAGCGCCCGCAGCCGCGCTGGTCGAAGAGGACGGTCCGGTACGCCTCCGGGTCGAACCAGCGCCGGGCGCGCGGGAGGAGCCGGAGCCCGGCCCGCCGTGCACGACGAGCGCGGGCTTGCCGTCCGGGTTCCCGGAGACCTCCCAGTGGACGCGGTTGCCGTCGCCCACGTCGAGCAGGCCCTGGTCGTACGGAGCGGTCACGGGATGCATCCGGCCGACGCTACCGGCCGCGCCGCCGTCACCGCGCGAGATTTCCCCGCACCCGTACGGACGGGTCCTCGCACCACTCCAGGAGCGAGGGCCACTCCCCGTACCCCGAGTCGGGGTTGAGGTGCTCGCCGTCCGGTACGAAGTCCAGGTCGAGGCCCAGCGGGATGCCGTAGTGCCGGTCGGCGCCCTCGGGGCAGTACGGGTCCCCGTCCCCGTACACGAGCCGCGCCTTGAGGTCCGCCTCCGTCAGGTCGAGGCCCTCGGCGAAGGCGGCGATCTCGGGGATCGAGGCGGTGACCCCCGGGAGGGCGGGGCGACCAGGAGGACCCGGTCGGCAGCGGGCCTGCGGGCTCCGGCGCGCAGCCAGAGCAGCACCGACAGGCTGTGCGCGAGGACCACGAACTCGCCCTCGGCCGGGCGCCGCCCGTGCTCCTCCAGGGCGTCGAGCCACTCGTCGAGGACGGGCGCGTCCGTCGAGGGCAGCTGGGGTAGCGGACCTCGTGGCCGCGCTCCCGCAGCCCCTCGGCGAGCCAGTACTGCCAGTGGGCGGGCGGACGGCGGTTCTGGAAGCCGTGCAGGATCAGATACGTGGTCATGGCGTGATCCTGGACCGGCGGCGGCCCACCGGTCCACCACGTGCCACGGACCGGACTGGCGGGGCCGCTGGACCCGCCGGACTTACCGGGCCTGTCGGTCTCACTGGGCCTGTCGGTCTCACTGGGCCTGTCGGACTCGCCGGGCCTGTCGGTCTCACCGGACCTGTCGGTCCCACCGGGCCCGTCGGACCCACCAGGCCCACCGGACCCACCGGTCCCATAGGCTCCGTAGGTCCCCCGGATTCAGGCCCGGAGGGTCAGGAGGTCCTTCACGCCCGTCTTGAGCCGGTCGGCCGACAGCTCCTGCTCGACCGTCAGGTGGTGCATGACGTCGGGCGAGAACGGCGCGAGCGCCAGGTGGGCGAGGAGCGTGCTGTCGCTGCCCGGCCGGAGCTGTCCGATGAGCAGGGCCACGTGCGTGTGCATCACCCGGTAGGCACCGCTGTGGTAGCGGGCGCGGGGCGCGGCGGAGTGCGCCGCGAGGAGCAGGCGCGCTGGGCGGCGACCCGGTCGACGAGCGCGTCCAGGAAGGCGTCGAGCCGCTCGTCGGCGGGGCGCCGGGGCCCAGCGGGGAGGGCCGCTCATGTACGCCTCCTGGAACTGGCGCTCGCGGTCGTCGAGGAGCGCCCACAGGAGCTGGGAGACGTCGCCGAAGCGGCGGTAGACGGTGCCGACGCCGATGCCGCTGGCGTGGGCGACCTGGTTCATGGTGACCGCGTCGGGGCCTTCCTCGGCGACGATCCGGGCGGCCGCGTCGAGGATCCTGCGCCGGTTGCGGGCCGCGTCGGCGCGCTCGGGGGCAGGGGCGTCGACGGCGGGGAGCAGGCTGAGTACCGGCACCGCCGCCCTGCTTTCGGCCCGCGGGTTCTCCGTGCTCATCTGCCGACTCTCCTGTCCCTGGCTGTCCCTGAGCTCCGTCTCCCCGGCGGTCGCTTCCCGACAGCGAGCATACCCGTCCCCGGTGAACCGGATAGCGATCCGCTTCTCCGAGAGTGCTGTCCTGTCCTACGCCGACGAGAGCCCCCATGCCGGCGAGGACCCCTACGTCGGCGGGAGTCCCTGCGCCGGCGAGGGCCCCTACGCCGACGAGAGCCCTACGCCAGCGAGAGGAAGAGCTTCTCCAGGCGGGCCCGCATCGCCTCGGGGTCCTCGCCGTTCTTGCGACCGTCCTCGATGTCGGTCAAGCATTGCTGGAGCCCGGTCGCGATGATCGCGAACCCGGCCCGGTCGAGGGCCCGGGAGGCGGCCGCCAGCTGGGTGACGACCTCCTCGCAGTCGCGCCCTTCCTCGATCATCCGGATCACACCGGAGATCTGGCCCTGGGCCCGGCGCAGCCGGTTCAGGACGGCCTTGAGCTCGGCGCCCGCGAGATCGAGTTCCACTGCCACTCCTCCACAGATACCCCAGGGGGTAATTTTACTCCCCGGCTCGGGGTTCCGTCGAAGACCAAGGATGACACCCGCTGACACCTGTCACGGCGCGTAGCGGCGGAGGAACATCTCCACCCCGTCGACGACGAGCCGCTCGCTCAGCTCCTCGGTGAGCTCCGTCCCGTACTGCTCGAACACCATCTGCGGGAAGACGAGCAGCGAGTACAGCTGGAGGACGGCGACCTCCAGGTCCGGGATCGCGAGCCGCCCCGGTCCGCGAGGGCGCGCAGGGCGTCCGCGACGGCGGGTGGTGGCCGGCCGGTCCGTGCGCGCGCCAGGCGCGGCCCAGCTCGGGGAAGCGGTGCAGCTCGGTGGCGACGAGGGTGCGCAGGGCGCGGCCCTCCTCGTCGGCGCGCACGGCCCGCGCCCAGGCGCGCCCGGCCTCGGCGAGGGCGCCGCGCAGGTCCTCGGCGTCGACGAGCAGGAGAGGTCGGGGCCGCCGGTCTCGCCGTGCAGCGGTTCGTCGAGGGCGCCGGCCACGACGGCGGTGAAGAGGCCTTCCTTGCTGCCGAAGTGGTTGTAGACGGTCACCTTCGAGACGCCCGCCTCGGCGGCGATGGCGTCCATCCCGACGCCGAAGCCCTCGCGGAGGAAGAGGTCGCGGGCGGCCCGGATGATCGCCTGCCGCTTGCGGGCGGCGCGGGGGCCGGTGGGGGCGGGCTTGGGGTCCATGCGGGGAGCGTACCAAGCCAACTGAACTACCGAGTTCACCTGCGGAACCGTGCGGCCCGGTTCGCCCCCGGAACTGTACTCTTGAGTTCAACTGTACTGTGCCGTACAGTTCAGTTATGCCCACCCACACCGCCTCCGCGGACGTCCGCGCGGCCGTCCACCCCCGCCGCTGGACGGCCCTCGCCCTGATCTGCGCGGCCCAGTTCATGCTGATCCTCGACGTCACCGTCGTGAACGTGGCACTCCCCGCCGTCGCCGCCGACCTGCACCTCGGACGCACGGCCCTGACCTGGGTCGTCACCGCGTACACCCTCTGCTTCGGCGGTCTGATGCTCCTCGGCGGCCGGCTCGCCGACGCCCTGGGCGCCCGCCGGGTCCTCCTCACCGGACTGGCCCTCTTCACCGCCGCCTCACTGGCCTGCGGCCTCGCCCCGGACGCCACCGTCCTCCTCGCCGGCCGCGCCGCCCAGGGCATCGGCGCCGCCCTGCTCTCCCCGGCGGCGCTCGCCCTCGTCACCACCGCCTTCCACGGCCCGGAACGGGCCAGGGCCCTCGGCGTCTGGGCGGCCGTCGGCGGCACCGGCTCCGCCGTCGGCGTCCTCCTCGGCGGCGCCCTCACGGCCGGTCCGGGCTGGCCGTGGATCTTCTACGTGAACGTCCCGACCGGCCTCGCCCTCCTCGCGACGCTCCCGAGGCTGCTGCCGAAGGACGACACGCCCCGCGGACCACCGGCCGCCCGGACGTCCCCGGAGCCCTCCTCGTCACCGCCGCCACCGGCGCGCTCGTCCACGGCCTGGTCCGGGCGGGCGACGAGGGCTGGACCTCGGCCGGGACCCTCCTGCCGCTCCTGGGCGCGGTCGCGCTCTACGCCGCCTTCGCGGCGGTGGAACGGAAGAGCCGCGCCCCGCTCATGGACCTGCGCATGCTGACCCGGCGCCCGGTCGTAGCGGGCTCCCTCCTCATGCTGGTCGCGACGGCGCTCCTGATCTCGTTCTTCTTCCTGGGTTCCCTGCGGCTCCAGCACGTCAACGGCCTGGACGCCTTCCGCACCGGACTCCTCTTCCTCCCGGTCGCGCTCACCACGGCGATCGGCGCCCACCTCGGCTCCCGCCTCGTCACGACGGCCGGCCCGCGCGTCTGCGCCGCCGCCGGCACGGCCCTGGCCGCCGCGGGCTGCCTGCCCCTCGCCCTCCTGCCCCCACCTCCGACCCCTGGACGACCCTCCTGCCGTCCCTCGCGACGGCCGCCCTCGGCCTCGGCGCCGTCTTCGTCACCGCGACCACCACCGCCCTCGGCCTCGTCCCCGCCCACGAAGCCGGCCTCGCCTCCGGCATCGTCAACACCTCCCACGAACTCGGCGGCACCCTCGGCGTGGCCCTCTCCTCCACCCTCGCCCTCGCCACCCCCACCGGCTTCCCCACCGCCTTCACCCTCTGCACCGCCACCGCCGCCACCACAGCCCTGACCGTCCCCTCCTGATCCCCGGGGACAGGCCCCGACACCCTGGCGGGGGCACGGGATGCACTGAGGGCCCGTCCGAGCGGCCGCCCCGGCCGCAGTCCCGCCCCGGCCTCAGCCTTGCCCGGCCTCAGCCTTGCCCGGTCTCAGTCCTGCCCCGCTCCCGTCTCGTCGATCGGGCGGATGACCACCGGGTGCTCCGGGGAACCGGCCGGGACCGGGCAGCGGGCGACCTGGGCGGCGATTTCGGTGACGCGGTCGAGGGAGGCGCAGTCGAGGACCCAGTAGCCGGCGAGGACTTCCTTGGTCTCGGCGTAGGGGCCGTCGGTGACGAGCGGGTCGCCGTGGGCGTCGACCGTGACGAAGCGGGTGGTGGAGGGGGCGGTGAGGCCCTGGGCGTCGATCAGCTCGCCGCGCGCGGCCACCTCCTCGTTGATCGCGTTCATGTGGGCGAACATGGCCTTGATCTGCGCCTCGTTCCAGGCGGGGTACTGCGCGGAGCCGCGGCCCGCCATCGCCTCGTAGTCGGCCTGCGAGCCTTGGACCATCACCAGGTACTTCATGACGTCCTCCTCGTCGATCTTGTCGGTCTCGTCGATTGCTGCGGTTTCTGCGGTCTCTGCGATCTCTGCGGTCACTGCCTCTCGCAGCACAGTCGGAGCCGGTCCGCCGTTCTCGACACCGCGCGGGCGGAATCCGGGAAAACGGGAGAAATCACTCGACCGCCCCATGATTCCGGTGTGAACGCACTCACCTACTCCGCCGCCTTCATCGCCTTCTTCTCCGTCGTCGGCCCCCCGAAGGTGCTCCTCGCCTTCGCCGGCCTCGCCCAGGTCCACGACCCCCGCCAGCTGCGGACCATCGCGCTCCTCTCCACCGGCGCCGCCGTCCTCGTGGGCCTCGTCACCGGCATCACGGCGCCCTACCTGCTGGACCTCTTCCACATCAGCACCCCCGCCCTCCAGCTCGCGGGCGGCGTCATCTTCTTCATCTACGCCGTCGGCCTCGTCCTCGGCCTCCACCTCGGCTCCGACAGCGCCCATCAGGACGCCCCCGACCTGGTCAGCGGGGTGCGCGAGCTGCTCATGCCGTACGTCGTGAGCCCGCTCGCCATGACCGCCGTCCTCATCGAGGCGGCCGCCCGCGACTCCTTCAGCTGGCGGTCGACGGTCGTCGGCGCGTACGTGTCGGTCCTCGCCCTCGACCTCGTCTGCGTCCTGCTCCTCACCCGGATCCTGCACCGCACCCACCACGCCACGATCGAGCTCCTCGGCCGCCTGCTCGGCCTGCTGCTCGCCGCCGTCGGCGTCGACCTGATCCTCGACGGCCTTTACGACCTGGGCGTCCCGGGGCTGGCGGGCCGCCACTAGGCACGGTCGGGGTCGGGGTCGGAGGTGCTGTGAGGAACCGGAGGCGCTGTCAGGAACCGGAGACGCAGTCAGGAGGAGCTGTCAGGAACCGGAGGCGCCGTCAGGAGGCGCTCAGCTCGCGCTCCAGCGGGGTCCGGAAGCGGGGTGTCACCCGGGCGTCCCTCAGCCATCCCGCGAGCCGCTCCGCCTCCGAGTCGACGGCCCGCTCCGCCTCCGCGCCCGCGTCGGTGAGGAAACGGTGGGCGAGGGAGCCGTCCGGGCGCTGGGCCCAGCCGCCGACGATCCGGCCGTTCCACCACACCGTGGGCCCGATGTTCCCGCTGCGGTCGAAGAGCGCCGCACGGTGGGCGGGGTCGAGGTACCAGTCGCGGCCCTGCCAGCCCATCGCCGTCGGGTCGAGCGCGGGCAGCAGTGCCGCCCAGGGCTCGGGTGCCGGTACGGGCCCGAGGTCGTCCGGCAGGACGAAACCCGTCCCCTCGGTGACCGTGACGGCAAGCGCGCCGACCGCCGTGAGTGCCTTGCGCACGTCCGTGACCCGCCACCCCGTCCACCACGTCAGATCCGCCTCGGTCGCGGGACCGCACGCCCCGAGCCACCGCCCCAGCAGCTCCGCCCGCGCCTCCGCCGGATCCCGTACGGGACGGCCGTCGGCGAGCGCCCACCGGAAACGGCTCGACGTCCACGAACCCTGAGGCCGGCCCCGTACGATCCGCCCCTCCATGCCGAGCACCCGCAGCACCCGGCTCGCGACCGACTGCACGCCCTCCTGGCGCGTCCCCGGCCCGTACACGTACGTCGACCTCAACCTCGGTACGGCCTCGCCGAGTTCTGCCCCGGTCGCCTCGCCCCGCTCGCCCAGCTCGGCGAGGACGAGCCGCTGGGTCTCCGCGAGCCATGCCCCGTCGAAATCGCTGCCGGCCGCCAACTGCTTGAGGAGCGCGGCGCGTTCACGGGCGGCGGCCGGTCCGGTCGTCGAGGCCTGGACGTCGGCGGCGAGGTCGGACGGGAAGACGAGACCGTGTGCCGCATGCCGTGCATACGGATCAGGGACCCGTCCCCGTACAACGCCCCTCCACCGCCCCCACCGGATCGACGCCCCCGGCCAGCCGCGCCCCCACCGCGAGGAACACGCTCGCGGGATCCGTCCCGTGCAGCGCCACCAGCGCGTCCCCGACCTCGGCCGCCGACCCCGCCCGCGCGCCCCGGCCAGCCGGTGCCGCACCCCGAGCCGCGCCCGCCGCTCGGCCCCGTCGATGAACCTCGCGTCACCCATGTGCCCCATGTGCCCCATGCATTCCATGCGCTCCATGCGTCCCATGAGCTCCATGGTGGAGTCAGGAGCCGGTCGATCCGAGGAACTCCGTCACGACCTTCACGAACTCGTCCTCCTTCTCGAAGAACATGACGTGCCCGGCGTCGATCTCCGCGTACGCGCTGCCGGCGATCGAGGCGTGCAGCTCCCGGCTGTTCTCCACCGGCACGGTGATGTCCTGCGTACCGCCGATGACCAGCGTCTCCGCCGTGATCCGGGGCAGCAGCGCCCGGATGTCGACCGTCAGGTCCAGCGCCACGTGCCGCAGGGTGCCCGGCGTGGGCGGCATGTTCGGGATGAGCTCTTCGACGCCCTCCCGGCCGATCGCGTTGAGGAAACCACGGCTGAACCCGGTCATCGTCACGCTCCGCCCGAAGCCCGCCGGGTCGAACTCGCCCAGCCGCTGCCACAGCGTGAACAGGTTCCGCAGGTACTCGTCCCCGTCGGTGTACGCCCACCCCGCCACCAGCACCAGCCGCTCCACCAGGTCCGGGCGCAGAGCGGCGACCGCCGCCGACACCGGAGCCCCCATCGAGAACCCGAGCAGGTCCACCGGACCGAGTCCCGCGTCCTCGATCACCGCGACCACCTGCGCGGCGAGCGTCTCCACGGTCAGCTCCCCGCCGTTGTCGACGGTCCGGTCCGCCCCCGACAGATCCAGGGTGATCACCCGGCGCTCCCCGGTGAAACGGGGCGCGGTCTGACCCCAGTTGATCACGGCACCCCCCGAACCGGTGCCGTGCACGAGAAGCAGGGCGGGCCCGGTGCCCGACCCTTCGATGTCGTAGTGGACGCGGGCGGTGCCGACGGTGACGGTGGCCATGATCTGTACTCCCGGTGGATGAGGTCGGACGCGGTGGGCCGCGGTCGGACGCGGTCGGCCGTGGTCTCCCCGGCGGGGAGACGTTCGCTGGCCGACACCGAGGACTCTGCCGACCGCCGGAGAACGGCGGGAGAGCCCTCCCGACCCTGGGACCGCCGATCCCTGGATACGGCCCTGCCCTGCCGTCGGGGTGCCGCGACTGTGGGGACCGCCGTCAATCCGGGATACGCCCCGCCCCGCCACCGGGTGCCACGCCCCGGGTACCGCCCCGATCCCCGCACGACCCCGCCCCGCCATCGGGTGCCGCGCCCCGGGTACCGCCGCCGATCCCCGCACGACCCCGCCCCGCCAACGGGTGCCCCGACCCAGGGACCGCCGATCCCTGGATACGGCGCCCCGCACCCGGCACCATGATCGTCATGACGATCGACCGCCGTGAACTCGCCGACTTCCTGCGCCGTTCCCGCGAGCGGGTCCGCCCGCAGGACGCGGGTCTCCGGCCGGACCCCGGCGCAGGACGCCCGGACTGCGCCGCGAGGAGGTCGCTCAGCTCGCGGGCATGTCCGCCGACTACTACATCCGCCTGGAGCAGGCCCGGGGCCCGCAGCCCTCGCCGCAGATGCTCGCCGCGCTCGCACGCGCGCTGCGTCTCGACACCGACGAGCGCGACCACCTCCACCTCCTCGCCGGCCACCGCCCGCCCGCCGGTGCCACGGCCGGCGACCACGTCGCCCCGGGCCTCCTCCACCTCCTGGACCAGCTGGACACGACTCCCGCGCAGGTCCTGAGCGACCTCGGGGACGTCCTCGCCCAGAACGCGATGGCCCAGTCCCTGCTCGGCGGGGTGTGCACGGTGTCGGAACACGGACGGAACGTGGCCTGGCGCTGGTTCGCCGACCCCGCGGCCCGTACGGCGTACCCGCCCGAGGAGCACGCGTACTACAGCCGCCTCCACGTCGCCGACCTGCGCGCGGCCGTCGCCCGCCGCTCCGGCGACCCTGCCTCCACGCGCCTGGTGGAACGGCTGCACGGGGCGAGCGAGGAGTTCACGGAGCTCTGGGAACGGCACGAGGTGGCGGTCCGCCGCCACAGCCGGATGCGGGTCGCCCACCCGGTGATCGGCACGGTCGACCTGGACTGCCAGGTGTTGCTCGCCCCGGAGGGCGAACAGCGCCTCGTCCTCTACACCCCGCCCCCGGGCACGGACACGGGGGAGCGGCTGGCGCTGCTCCGGGTGGTGGGCACGGAACAGTTCACACCCACTCCGTAAGCCAACGGGAGACGGAACCGACGAAGGAGGCGGGCCACCCGCCTCAACTCCCTCCCCACCTCAACTCTCTCCCCGCCTCAACTCCCTCCCCACCTCAACTCTCTCCCCGCCTCAACTCCCTCCCCACCTCCATCAACTCCCTCCCTGTCCCAGGAAGTCGAGAATCACCCCACCCAGTACCCCGGGCCGCTCCAGATGCACGTCGTGCCCGGTGCCGGGCAGGCTCACGCCGTGGAGTCCGGGCCGCACACGCACCATCTCCGCGTACTCGTCGCCGCCGATGATTCCGCCCTCGCGCCCGTCCCCGAGGACGACGAGCCCGGGGCAGCGGACGGCGCCCCACTCCTCCCAGAAGGACCGGCGGGACAGCTCGTCGAGGGACCGGACCATGACGTCGGGGTCGAAGCGGGGCCACAGCCCGCCGTCGCGGACCTCAAGACCGTCGGCCCACCCTCCCCGACGGCCCGCTTCCCGTTCCCCAGGTACGCGACGGCCGCCTCCCGCGAGGGGAACGGCAGCGGCCACGCCCGCAGCCACCCGCCGATCTGCTCCGGCAGCTCGGCCTCGGCGCCGCCCGGCCCGGCCTCGACGAGGACGAGACCGCCGGGCAGGCCGGGGTGGGCGGCGGCGGTCAGGAACGCGGTGTGCCCGCCGAGCGACTGCCCGACCAACAGGGGCCGTACGAGCCCGAGTTCCTCGACGACGGCGACGACATCGGCGACGTACGCGGCCCGCGAGACGTCCACCGGAAGCCGCTCGCCGGCACCGTGACCGCGCTGGTCGAGGGCGACGACCCGGTGCCCGGCGTCCCGGAGCAGCCGGGCGACGGCATCCCACTCCCCGGAGTGCCCGGCGAGCCCGTGAAGAAGGAGGACGTCGCTCCCGGACCCGCCCTCACCGCCCTCACCGCTCCCGGACCCGCCCTCACCACTCCCTCCGCCCCAGTCGCCCCAGTCGCGGCAGGAGAGCCGTACACCGTCACGTACGAGGATCCGCTCGGTCCAGGAGGTAGAAGCCACGGGCCCATCCTCCCTCACGGATGCAGCAGTTGATCGGCGACGGCGGTACGGGCGTAGAGGACGGAGCGGCCGCTGCGGTGGGCGGTGACGAGACCGGCGTTCCGGAGGGCGATGAGGTGCTGGGAGACGCCTGCGGCGGACATGCCGCAGTGCGTGGCGAGCTGCGTGGTGGAGGCGGGGTGTCGAGCTCGGTGAGGAGCAGGGTCCGGGAGCGCCCGAGGACGGCGGCGACGGCGTCCGTGGCGACGGTGGTACGGGGCTCCCACACCGATCCGAACCCCCGCGCCGGATAGGCGAGTTGCGGCGGATCGGGATGCACGGAACGGGTGAGGACACGCGGCCATGCGAAGACGGAGGGCACCAGCAGCAGCCCTGAACCCGCCTGGTCGCGGGTGAGCGCGCAGTGCCTCCGTACGAGCCGGAGCGTGCCGTCGTCCCACCGCACGGTCTCGTGGAGCTCGCTCAGGACCCGCGCCGAACCGTGCTCGGCCACCTGCCGCGCCCGATGGAAGACATCGGCTTCGAGCACCTTCTGGATGCGGGCCCAGTAGGGGGCGAGGGCCAGCTCCCAGTACGTCTCGATCTCGTCGACGACCTTGGGGAGCACTTCGACGGGATCCTCACGCAGCGCCCGCAGCCGGGCCGCGTCGACACCCTTCCCCTCCAGGGTGTCGAGGTCGTCCCTCACGTCCTCGGGAGAGGCCCGACGAATCGCGTCGAGCTCGGCCGCCAGAGTGGGGAAGGGCCCGGCGGGGGTGGGATTGAGGAAGTCCGCGAGGTACCCGAGCCCAGGCACGAGCAAGGACAGCCAGCCACGATCGAGCCCCGCCCGAACGAGCCGGGGCCTCACCTGGGCGGCCCACCGCCCGTGCGGGGCGGAGTCGGGCAGGTGCGCGGCGATCCGGTAACTGGTGACCACCTCCCACATGGGGGAGACGGCGAAACGCGTCTGAGCGAGATCGGCGGCGGAGAAGCTGAGCCCTGCGTCCATGCGTCTCACGTCCTGGAGTCGGCGAATGGATTCGGTCTGAGCTTAATGATTGGAGGGGAGGGGTGAAAGAAAAGCACCCTCGACACATGCCTCGGACAACAGCGAACCCCCAGCCCACCCCTCCACTTCACCCACCACTACACCTCCCCCCTCGGCCACCCCCTCAACTCCCTCCTCGACTTCCTCCTCGGCCTTCCGGGGGCTCCCGTCCGTGGTCTGGACGATCTTCGCGGGAACGATCGTCAACCGCCTCGGCTACCTGGTCACCCCGTTCCTGGTCTTCTTCCTCGCCTCGCGGGGAGTGACGGGCGGGGACACCTCGTACGTGCTCGGCGCGCTCGGCGCGGGCAACCTGATCGGCCCGGCCGTGGGCGGCGTGCTCGCCGACCGCATCGGCCGCCGCCCCACGATGCTGATCGGCCTGATCGGCGCGGCGGCGGCGCAGGAGCGCTCTTCCTGGCCCCGGGTGTGTGGACGATGGCGCGGCGGCGCTGCTCATCAGCGCGGCGGGCAGCACGGTCTCTCCGGCGGCGTACGCGCTGCTGGCCGACGCCGTCGACAGCGAAAGCCGCCGGCGGGCGTACGCCCTCTTCGGCTGGGGCGTGAACATCGGCACGGCGGTGGCGGGAGTCCTCGGCGGCTACCTGGCGGCGCAGGGCTACTGGCTCCTGTTCGCCGTCGACGCGGGCTCGATGCTGCTGTACGCGGCGGTGGTGGCGGTCCGCGTCCCCGAACCGCGGCGCGAGGCCGACCGGAAGCGGCAGAAGGACGGCATCGGTTACGGAGTGGTGGCCCGCGACCGGCTGGCGATGCTCCTGCTCCCCCTCTTCGGCGTCCAGCTCTTCGTCTACTCGCTGACCGAGGTCGCGCTCCCGCTGGCCGTCCGCGACAGCGGCCTGTCGCCCGCGGTGTACGGGGCGATGGCGGCGGTCAACGCGCTCCTGGTGGTCGGACTCCAGCCCTTCGCGACGGCCTGGCTGTCCCGTTTCCCGCAGCTGGCGGTACAGAGCGCGGGCAGCGCCCTGATCGCGCTGGGCGTGGCGGCGACGGGCCTCGCGGACGGCATCGCCGGCTACACGGCGTCGGTCGTGCTCTGGTCGCTCGGCGAGGTCGTCGTCGCCGGCATCGCCGCCGCCTCTTCGCCAACCTCGCCCCCGCCCACGCCCGCGGCCGCTACCAGGGCGCCTTCAGCTGGACCTGGGGCGTGGCCCGCTTCGGCGCCCTCACCCTGGGCGTGACCACCTACACCAACCTGGGCCCCGCGGCCCTGTGGTGGACCGCCCTGCTGGCCGGCACGGCGACGGCCGCCCTCACCCTCACCCTGAAGACCCGCATCGAGACCCGCACGACCCACGACCTGGCGTCATGACCGGCCCCGCCCGGACCCCCACCCCCTAATCACGCCGAATGTGCTCGGGATCGATGTGCCGCCGCACCATCGGCACGGAGGCGGCCGCGGCCGCGACCATCACCCCCAGCGCACACGCCACCAGCAGGGGCAACCCCTCCCAGTCCCAGTGCACCTCCCCACCCCCGGTGATCAGATAACTCGACTCCGCCAACCACCCGGCCACCACCGCCGCCCCCAACCCCACCACCAACGGCAACAACACCTGCACCACCTGCACCACCCGCAACGTCCCCGCCCCCGCCCCCAACAACGCCAGCGCCGTCACCTGCCCCCTCCTCTCCAACGCCCTGTCCGCCACAGACACGACAAACGCAGCCACCCCGATCACCAGCCCAAGCACCATCCCGACGACCAGCAGACTCCGAATCACGGTCAACTGAGCGAGCGAGCCGATGACGATGCCCACGGGCTCGACGGGGACGGTGGGCGCCACGGCACCGATGCCGTCCAGGACGGAGCGGATGGTGGTGGGGTCGGACGAACTGACGAGGACGAAGCGGGCGTCTGTGAACTGAGCGTCCTGGGGAACCAGAGAAGGGGGAATGAGCAGGCTTGGTCCGACGAACTCCGAAGGATCGTAAGCTCGAACAACGACCGTTTCCTGGGGCACGGAGACCGTCAGCTTTCGCCCATTGCCGAACAGGAACGGGAAGCTGCTGCCGGGGCGTGCGTCTTCATTGGAAAGAAAAGCCGGATCCTCGATCCGCAGAACCTTGTCGTCTACGCACCCGCGCGTTGAGCCCGTGAAGGCAGCCAGTTGAGCGCATGTGGCAACGATTCCTTGTGCCCTGGGCAGACGATCCTCGATGGAAGCCACCCACGAATCAGCCACCAAACCATGGGCCCGCACTCCGCTCAGCGCGGTCAGCCGAGTGCGCTGCTGTGCGTTCAGTTCCGTCGCTGGAAGGCTGTACTCCTGGACCGGAGCCGTCCGCCGACTCACCTGGTCCAGTTCGATGAGCACCCCTTGCGCGAGCGAGGCGCCGAACACCAGCAGCACGAGACCCGTGACCACCCGCAGCGCACTCCCCGGATCGACCTCTGTGCGTCGCATCGCCAGCGACAGAGGAAGCGATTGCGATACCGCCGCCAGGCGGCGGAGAGCCACGCTGTGATCGGCGCCAGACCGAACACGAGCCCCGCCCCGGTCATCAGCACAGCGCCCGGAACCAGCACGGCACTGGCGGAGCCGCCTGACGGATCCCGGCCCATCGCGCTGAACAGGCAGTACCCGCCGATGACCCCGAGCCCGGGGATCAGCAGAAACGCCCCGTACTTCCTCGGAGGCCTGCTTTCTGCGGTACGGCGGACGCTGATGGGCGACTGTGCCGCCCGGCGTGCGCTGAACTGCCCGACGATCCAGGCGAGGGCCGGACATCCCAGCAGGCACACGACGACGGTCGAGGTCTCGGGCCGCCCGTCGTCCGGGAACCAGTGCAAGCCGGGTAGTCCGACCCGCGCCATGACTTCGTTGACTCCGAGATACCCGACGAGCCCGACGACGGCCCCGACGAAGGCGGCGACCACGCTCTCTCCCGCGTTGACCCGCAGGGTGTCCTTCACGCTGAGCCCGACGAGCCGAAGCGCGGCGAGCCGGCGCGCGCGGGACTCCCCGGACAGCCGCGCGCAGACGGAGAGGAAGATGACGAGCGGGAGCAGCACGATGCAGCCGATGGTGAACCGCAGGATGTCCAGGGTGGAAGGCTCAATGAGCTCGTGCTGCGCGTACGGGGCACCGAAGTGGCCGAGCGGCGCCGGCCCGGTGAGCTCAGCCGGACGGGTGCCGATGTAGGCGTACAGCTCGTCCGGGCCTCCGAGCCCCGCCGGGGCGATCGTGCCGGTCACACGGCCGGGCACGAGTCCGGCGGCTCGCGGGTTGGCCGCCAGGACCTCGCCCAGCTCCGGCGAGACGATCGCCTCACCTGCGCGAGGGAGTTCCTTGACCCCCGGGGGAACGGGCAGGGGCCCGGGGCCCGTGCGGGCGACGAAGATCCGCCGCAGTGGTCGCGAGCCGTAGGGGTCCAGGAACTCCTGGAAGACCGCGTTCGTGTTCTCGCCCGTCTCCACCGAGCGCCGCGTCACTCGGGCATCGCTGGCAGCGATGATCGTCGGAATGGTGAGTGCGGCGGCCAGGCAGGAAACCCCGAGAGCGGATCCGAGCGCCATCAGGAGGAAGCGGGCACGTGCCCGGCGTCCGCTGCCCCACAGCAGACGCATGCCGAGGACGAACGCGTTCACACCGCCACCCGTTGGGCCAGCACACCGTCCGACATCGTGTACTGGGTATCGGCCCTCGCCGCGACATCGGCATCGTGCGTCACGATGACCACGGCGGTCTTCTGCCTCCTCGCCAGCTGAAGGAACTCGTCCAGCACGGCAGCCGCGTTGGCACTGTCGAGCGCCCCGGTCGGCTCGTCCGCGAACACCACGTCCGGCCGGTGGACCAGAGCCCGCGCAACCGCCACACGCTGACTCTGGCCACCCGACAGCTTCGACGTCCTGCGCCGCAGCAGATCACCCATGCCGAGCCGCCCCAACACCTGCGCGGCCACGGCGTGGGCATGGGTCTTGCTGATCCCGGCGAGCCGGAGAGGAAGTGCCGCGTTCTCCTCGACGGTCAGCTCCGGCAGCAACTCCCCGTACTGGAAGACGAACCCCAGGCGCGTACGGCGCAGCGCACTGAGCTCCCCGTCGGGCAGGCACGAGAGCTGTTCCCCGTCGAAGGTCACCGTGCCGTTGGTGGGCGGCAGAACCCCGGCGAGGCAGTAGAGCAGAGACGACTTCCCCGAACCGCTGCTCCCCATGATGGCGGCCACTTCACCGCGCTTGAGCGTGAAATCGGCACCGGTTAACGCCTGTTGCGTGCCGTAGAAGAGATCCACGCCCTCGGCGCGGAGGATGACGTCCATAGTCGTGCGCACTCCTAGGGGAACGGGAGCCGCCGATGGGCGGCCCCCGCGAAGATCGGCTGCTACTTACGCTCGAAGTGCCTTGTCGGCGAGCAGTTGTCCGGGTGCAGGGAGCCTCGGTTCTGGCATACGCGCACATCCGCCGTGCTCGTGTACCGAGTGGCGCCGTCATGGACGAGCTTGTCGATCCAGACGGTCTTCTTCTGCACGCCGTCGAAGCGATTCCACCCGTAACCGTGCACCTTCACCTGCAGATACACGTTGTGGTTGTCGTTGAGCCCGATGTCGCGCAGCTTCCCTGGATGTGGAAGGCGCCTTGCTGCGTCTCAATGGGCTCCCACGTGTACATTCCTTCTGCGAAGCGCGCTCCGGTCGTCTTGAAAGCGCGACTCTGTGCCACGAGTCGGCCGCCGCCGCGCCCATCCCCCCGAAGAGCAACCCCGCAGCGACTACCGCAGTTACCAACTTCCTCATGGATTCCCCTTGTTGCGTGTGCCGACTGGTCATCTGGGCCGACTGGCCGTCACAGAAAGTACCGGCATCGCCACGTTGGGAATCGAGGAGGAACGTGCCTCCGCCGAATCACCCCCCTATTCAGTGAACGAGCCCTTCCGGGCCGCCGCTCAGCCCTGCGGGCCATTTCCGCAAGCGGCAGGGGCGCGATTCGGAGGGGAGAGGGCGTCGTCGGGCACCCGGAGGCCCACGCCGAGGGGCGTGTGGTTGACGGTGGGAGCCGGCGGCGGTCGGAGCATGCTCTCGTCCTCGTAGGGGTGATCGTCGGTGCGCCTGCGTGAAGGGGTGTGGGGGCGCCCCAAGGATGCGCCCATGCGTCCTTCCTCTTCTTTGCTGAGCCGTGCGCTCGTTCCGTTCGTGGCTGCTGTCGCCGTGCTGGGGACGGCCGGCGCGTCCGTGGCGGGGGCGGCGGAGGCGTGTGGGTCCGTGATCACGGCGCCGCTCGCTCCGCCGGTTTCCGCTGATGATCCCTGTCCCAGCGCGGACCCGGTCGTGTGCAGGATTCGGGTGCTGCCGATGGACGAGAAGGTGGAGGCCCAGCGGACCCGGATGAGCTATCACGGGCTGCTGGAGGACATGCACCGTACCGAGCGGGACATGCGGGAGGCGGGTGCCACGGACGAGGAGATCGCGCGGGAGCTCGTCGACATGCGCAACCAGGCGAAGGAGATCACTCGGGCCGGGATGACTCCGGAGGAGGTCCGCATCCTGGAGGAGCGGAACATCGCGAAGTACGGCAATCCCCTCGGGCCCACCGCGGACCAGCTGTACGCGAAGTACGGCTCCTGGCAGCAGGTGATCGACGCGTCGATGCGGACCAGCTATGCCGTCGACAGGGAGCTGAGCCTCGAGTACCGCCCCTGTCCCGTGTAGGCGGGGAAGCGCCGGATGCCGGCATACGTCGAAAGGGCCCCACCGCGAACGGTGGGGCCCTTTCGACAACGTGCCCGGTGAGGCACTGGCGGAGGATACGAGATTCGAACTCGTGAGGGTTGCCCCAACACGCTTTCCAAATGTTCGTACGGGTGTCCGGAGGAGGCCAGGGGCGTCCTGACCTGCGGCGGAGCGTTCGGGGTGGCCCCGTCCGGACGGAGCCGGACGGGGGTGAATGCAACCAGAACTGCAACCACGCGGCCACCGTTGGATCACAGCGAACCGTTCTCCAGCAGGTCGCGGATCGCGTCTTCCTTCCGACGGACAACGATGCGCCCATCTCCGTCGCTGTACACGACGACGGCTGCTCCTGGCGACAGCCCGGCCTCCGCGAGTACCCCCAAGGGGATCTCGACGATGCCGGCTTCAGAGACGGTGGTCTCGGCAGGTTCCCTGATCATCCCGTCAGTGTGGCACCGGAACTTTCGCGATTTACGCCGGCCGCTTCGGCTGCTGACTGTGGTGCTGGTCTGTGTCAGCTGGTCAGTCATCCATCGACGGTGGCTCGGCTTCGACAACCCCCGCCGGGTCCGCCTCAGGCACGGCGCTGATGCGCTCGCCATGGCGGTAGTACCGCCACGCGCTCCTGTACGTATTGGGGCTGTCGTCGTACATGATCACGTAACCCATGAGGGCGGCGACCTGCCACTTGTCCGGTATCTCCGCCGAGATCAGCTGGAAGACCTCGTCGGCGGTCATCGCGGCCGATGGCACGTGAACGCTTCGAGCCTTGAACTCCGCCGACTTTCCGTACCTGAAGATGTACGGGAGGCCGGCCTTGATCGCTTCTAGGAGTTCATGCAGCGTCGTCTCGCCAGCCTGCAGACCCTCGATCGGCCGGTCCACGTCAATGGGGAACAGGACATCGAAGTGATTCCGCTTAAGGACCGTGCTGTCTCGCTGACGGCCCGGATCCTTGTTGCCGAAGCCGTTGTTGTTCCAGGGGATGTCGCCCTGTCCCTTGTGGTGGGTGATGAGCAGCTGCTCGGGTGCGAGGGCGGAGAAGTCCTCCGCCACGTACAGACACGAGAAGGCCATCTCATCCAGGGAGATATTGCGACGCCCAGAGATCTTGCGTAGATGGTTGCCGAGGCGGGCCGGCAGCGACTTGTCGGCCTTGCCGACGTAGACGAACTTCCCGTTCAGGTAGAGCTGGTAGACCCCAGGCTTCTCTTTGAGTCGCGCGATGCTCTCTTCGGAGAGAGGCGCCCGGCCAAGCTTCTTCAGCGCGTACGCCAACTGGTCGCCGAGCGCCTTGGTAATGCTCAGGGTGAAGTCCTTGTGGTACTGCGTCCCGTCCTCGGAGCCCACCACCGGCACCATTCGTCCACTCCCTTGGTCGACATGATCCCGGAAACCCTATCGGTGGCCTGCACATGTGGCCGAACCTTCACCTCGAAATGGCTTGAAGATCTACAACTCCGCGGTATGCTTTTGGAATGGCTGAACTGCAAGAAGGATCAAAGAAGGACCGCACGGGCGTCGAACTCTTCGCAGGCGCTGGCGGTCTGGCCATGGCTGTCCACCGCGCCGGATTCCGCCCCCTGCTCTTCAACGAGTTCGCCAAGCGGGCATGCGAGACCCTGGAGGCCAACGGGGCCCAGCGGCTGCCCGACGGCCAGAAGCCGACCCGAGCCCCCGGGCCTGACGAGAAGGTGCCCCTCGTCGCGGGCGATGTCCAAGAGCTCGACATGGACTATCTGGCGGGCCAGGTGGACGTGCTCGCCGGAGGTCCTCCCTGTCAGCCGTTCAGCCTCGGCGGCGTCGCCAAGGGCGACGAGGACAAGCGGAACATGTTTCCCCAGATGTTCAAGGCCGTCCAACAGATCCAGCCGAAGGCCGTGATCTGCGAGAACGTGCGCGGCCTACTCAGGCCGTCGTTCCGCCGCTACTTCGACTACATCCAGCGCGAGCTGGAGCTGCCCTTCGAGGAGCGAGGCGACCGTACCTGGGAGCAGCACTACGAGTACCTGCTGGAGCGGCGAGAGAAGGAGCCGGACGACCCCAAGAAGCGGTACGACATCGTCATGATGCCGGTGAACGCTGCCGACTACGGGGTGCCCCAGATCCGCAACCGTGTGATCATCGTTGCTTTCCGTCGCGACCTGAACGTCGACTTTGAGCTGTTCAAGGAGCTCGTGAAGCCGACGCATTCCGAGTCTGCTCTCCATCGGTCCATGGAGGACGGGAGCTACTGGGAGCGGCACGTGGATGTGCCCACCCATGTGCGCGAGTGGGTCATGGCCCGGCTCCCGAAGACCATGCCGATGGACGACGGCCTGCTCCCTGGTACACCCTGCGTGACGCGATCGCCGGCATCGGCGACAACAAGCCCCTGCCGGATGTGCCGGACGAGTGGCTGGACCGCACCGAGCACTTCCTCGGCGGGTTCACGGAACACATCGGCTGGCCCGGTGCCCGGATCTACGACGGGCACACCCCCAACGAACTCGACCGCCCGGCGAAGACTGTCAAGGCCGGCGTTCACGGTGTGCCCGGCGGCGAGTCGGTCATGCTCCTGGACGAGTTGGTGGCCGACAAGGCCGCTCAGGGTGGCGTCCGGTACAAGTACAGGTACATGACGGTCCGCGAAACCGCGCGCGTCATGACGTTCCCCGACACGTGGGAGCTCAAGGGCCCCCGGGGGGAGAAGATGCGCCAGCTCGGCAATGCCGTGCCCGTTGCCCTTGGCGAGGTCTTCGCGAAGGCAGTCGCCACCGTCCTGGACGAGGCGGAGGAGCGACAGAAGTGACTGGGCCCACCAGCAGGGCGCAGAGCGGCTGGAAGCACGATTCGCCGCCGGACCGGGCGTGGAAAGGGCGGGCTGGTAGGACCCGGGCTGTCATCGCGGCCGAACAGGACCGAGCTGCGGGTGGTCGCCACAGGCGCTCTGTGGATCTTGGCGAGGGGCGGTTCGCCCGGGCGTCGGTGGAGTTGAAGGTACTTCCCGACACGCGACGCATCCGCGCGTACCTGCGCTGGTCCGATAGCGGCAAATCTCCGGCCCGCTACCTCGGGCAGGTCGAGCATGAGACCCGGGCCGCGAACCTCGCCGAGGGCTGGAAGATGGCCTGGGAGAAGGGCCTTCTCACCGAGGAACCGCCGGCGGAAGGCTCCTGGGCTTCCTCGCCGTCGGTACGCGCGGTGATGCGGGCCAATCGGAGCAAGGACACCCGACCCGAGCTGAGGCTCCGTTCCCTGCTGCACAAGCAGGGGCTTCGCTATCGGGTGGCGGCACGTCCGCTGCCCACCTTGCGCCGCACCGCCGATCTGATCTTCTCTAGGCCCAAGGTCGCGGTGTTCGTCGACGGCTGCTTTTGGCACGGCTGCCCGGACCACCTTCGGGAGTCGCATAAGAACGCCGAGTTCTGGCGAAGCAAGATCGAGGGCAACCGAATCAGGGACGTGGAGACGGATCGCCTCCTGCGAGAGGCGGGCTGGACGGTCGTCCGTATCTGGGAGCACGAGGACGCTGACGCGGCAGCCGCGAGGGTGATAAGTGCTGTGCGGGGCTCGCCGATAAGTCATCCCGAATCGGGATGATATGCGGCTATTGTCCACAGCTTGCTCGGATCGGCGGCGCTCGGCGTCGGGCCCGAATCTGACAGGTTGTTGATCCCTGGAGGTCGGGGAGTCTCCGCCCGTGGGTAGGATCCCGTCCATGGCTCCCAGCCCTGCATCCCCACAGTTCAATCCGTTGGGCCTTGACTTGCTCGGCCGTAATCTCCGGGAGGAGATGGACGGTCGTCCACGGGTGCCACTGGACCAGGTAGAGCCGTTCCCAGGTGCCGGGCTCTATGCGCTCTACTACAAGGGCGGCCTCGCGATTTACAAGGGCCTGAAGGGCACCGATATCCCCATTTACGTGGGGAAGGCTTCGGCTGGTGATAGTAGCTACGGAGATCCGCCGAACCTGACTCAACGTAAACTTTTCGACCGGATAACTGATCACCGTAGAAGTATTAAAGAGCCTTCCAATCTCCAGGATTCGGACTTCGACGTCAGGTACCTGACTCTCGATGATATCTGGATCGTATTGGGCGAACGGGCCCTTCTGCGCGCCTACAGTCCGGTCCTCTGGAATACCGTGATGACTGGATTCGGGGGAAACCCGCCAGGTCAGGGTCGGAGGAATGCTCGCTCGGTCTGGGACTCGATCCATCCGGGACGGAAGCGGGCGGCCGGGCTTCTCTGCAACCGCAGTTACAGCGGTGTCGAAATGGAGGAGCTCATCCTGGACGGCATCGAAATCTCGCTGATGGATTCGGGTGATCAGCGCGATGCGAAGCTGAAAGAATTCCGGAATCGTCCTGCGGAGATCATCTGGAAGGAAGCTAAAGGTCCGGGGAAGGGGCCCAAGCCTGTTCTGGTGTTCCGTGAGAGTGTGTTCCTGGAAGAAAATTGTCGATTCGGGGTCGACCTCAGTGATGTCGAATGGAAGTCAACTGGCATTCTCGAGCAGAAAACTGTAGAGGAAGCTGTTCTTGACGCTCCCGAGGGATGAATTTTGAGGTCCGATTTCGGCGAGGATTTCCGCTCCTTGGCGCTGTGTAGCGGTCGGTCGGGCCTGCTCCCCGATGAATCCCCATGGCTATGCCCCGCCGGACCGAGCTGCTAGCTTGCCAGACTTCCCGCTCGTGCAGCTCGGCAGGCGGACTGGCTTCCTCGCGACCCGCGCATGGGTGGCAGGCGAGGAAGGAGCGCAGTTCCATCAGCCCTTTTTCGGTGATGTCCGCATCGTGCGGGCAGCAGACCTGGCTCAATGGACACATGGAGTTGGGGCAGCACTGGGGCTTCCGAGCGAGGCCCAAGGAACTGGGCAGCATGGTTCGCAGGGTCGAGATCGTGCGCGTGGGTGGGCGTGGCAGGTCTGGTTGGCTTCATGTCCGGTTCCTCGAAGGCGATGACACGGGGCTGCAGGAGTGGGTCAACCCAAGCTGTCTTGTAGCGCGCTGGGAGGACGTTGAGGCGTTTCGTGCGGACGATTCAAGTGAGCTCGCGCTGGCCGTGGTGTCGCGGGAGGTGCGTGGGAGCGCAGACTTCGAGGCCGCGCGGATGGTCCTCGGATTCGTCCGTCCGAAGAGCAAACTGCGACTGCGCCGAGGTGTCGCGGACGCCGGGATCCTGGAACTGAGCCGCCTCGAAGAGGGTGCCCGGCTGGTTGGGATGGACGCGGCGGAGCTGCGGGGCGATCCGATGGTCCACGAGAACCGCGACGGCCTCTGCCTGGCGGGGTGGCCGGTCACTGAGCGCATCGCGCGCCTGGTGGCCGGCCGCCTTGCCGACGACATCCTTCCGGAGGTGGACCGCAGGCAGCAGGCCATCGATCAGGAGCGCACGCAGTCCTCCTGGTACTCCTACAGCCGCCGGGACGACCGCAAGCTGGACGCGGAGGCGGCCGTCCTGCGGACCGTCCGGGAGTGGTGCGGCCAGGACAAGGCCGAGCGCTACGACGAGCTGGTCGCCCTGCGGGAGGAGGTCGTCAGGCTTGGGAAGCTAGTGGAGAGGTCTGTGAAGGCCCTACGTGACCGCGGGCACGGTGTCATCGCCTCCACCATTGAGCGCGACCTTGGGGTCCATATCTCCAGCCTTGGTCCAGACGTTCGTCGGTGAAGCCACGCCACCGCTCCGGCTCCGGCTTGGGCGGTTCGGCCTCTGCCTTGGGTTCTTCCTGCTGCGGAGGCCGCTCTTTCTCTGGCCGCTGCGGGTGCCAGCCGTCGAGGAAGGGCCTTAGCTGGTCGTCCGTGGGTTCCGCGTGGAGGCTGTGGCCGGTCAGGCTCCTGCCGGCCACGGTCGGGTCGAGCCGGTCGGCCTCCGCCTTCCCCACGTAGACCACTCGCGCAGCCGCTCGGCTTCGTGGGCGTCGTCCGAGGCGGAGGCAGCCTCGTCGAGCGCGGCGCAGAAGGCCCGCATCTCCCCTGCAGCCCGCCACTGCGCCAGCGCGGTGCCGAACCGGTCGACCCGTACGGCGTCCACCGCCTTGATCGTCGCGACGCTGACCGCCGCTTCCCACTTCCGCTGCGTGCGCTCCTTCTTCTCCGCCTCCCGCCGGCGGTGTTCCTCTTCTTCCTTGGCCTCTCGTAGGCGGCGTTCCTCCTCCTGCCGTTCCCGCTCCTCACGCTGACGCTGCTGTTCCGCCTCCCGCGCCAGCCGGGCCTGCTCTTCTTCCTCCGCGCGGGCCTTCAGCGCTCGGAGGACGGCGTCGATCTGGTCCTCCAACGGCTTCTTGGCGGTGTCGGACCATTCCTTCTTCCAGCCGTAGCGGTATCCGTAGCTGTACCCCGAGCCTTGGCTCACCTGCAGTTCCAGTTCTCCGGACGGCTCGAACCGGTGCGCCGGGGTGACCCGCTGCCAGTCGTACGTCCGCCGGCCCGGTTGCGTGGGCACGTACCGGACCTGCTTCTGCCGTTCCTTGAAGCTGATCTCGTACGTCCGGCCGTGGACCGTGAGCAGCGGCCTCGGCTGCCTGCGCTTCTTCGACACCGCGATCTCGCCGTGCCGTGCGAGGGCCTGCTCGGCGAGGAGCCGAAGGAGGGTGAGCACCCGTGGGAGTACCTCGTCCGAGATTTCGAAGGCGCTGTGGTCTGCGGTGACCGCCGCGATCACGTCCTCGACATCGGTGATCACTCGGCTGCGTGCCAGGCGGATCCGGTTCCATTCGGTGTCGTCCTCGCCCGTCACCCGGAGCAGGCCGAGGAAGAAGTCTCCCTTCGCCCGCCCGCTGTACTTCAGGTGGTAGCCGTCCGGGGCACACTGCCGCGCTGCGTCGAACGCCCGGCGATAGCGGGCCCGCTGTTCATCGCTAGGGTCGGGGATTCGAAGGAACCGGCCAGCCTTCTGTACCTCTGCGATCAAAGCCGCGCCGATTTCCGCCGGTGACTGCCGTGGCGGCTTCGCAGGGCGCGCGGACGCCGGCTTCGTCTCGGGCGGGGGCGCCACCCGCTGACGGGGAGGTGTCGTGGCCGCCGGCTTCGGCTCGGCGCCTACCGGTCGCTGCTTGCGCGGGGCTGGCTCGGGCCGGTCCGGGTGGTGGCCGTGTTCCAGGTAGAAGCGACCGTCATCGGTGATCTCCGCCTGCCACCTCCCACCGTGCCTGGGCATGGTGATGAGGCCCCGATTCTTGAGAGCACGGGCAGTGATGGCAAGTTCCGGGCTCGCGGAGGTAACGGGATCCGTTCCCTCTTCGATGCGAGTGAGCAAGGCCAGCTGTCGATCGTTGAGCGGCGACCATCGGTACATGGTGACCGTCGTACCGGTCCCACCAAGCGCCTACAACCAGAATGGCGATGCTCCCGCATTCTGCTGCCCGAGCCTCTCCAGGATCGGACGGGCCGGCCCCACGTTCCCGTGCTCGCGTCCAGGCGCAGGCCGTGCCCCGTGCCTCCTGGGTCAGCTCAGTCGGCAGAGCACATCGAAGTGTGCTGAGAAGCTCGATCGCAGGCTTTCCAGGACGGCCTTCCCCTTCGCAGCCGTGGCGAGCGAGGGGAAGCCGATTACCCCAGACTGCGTGTACTCGGCCATTCCCTGGACCAGGAGGAAAGGCCGCTGCCTGCTGTCGTGGTCCGCGTCGGCGTAGCCCTCGCGGACGAGCTCGGGAGCGGCGTGGAGCAGGATCGACGTCTCGATCTCGCCGGCGTGCATGTCCGCGTGCCTGTCGGACTCGAGGCCGCCGTACTCGCGGGCACGGTCCCAGTCGGGGCCTAGAGGGAAGAGGGAGACCGCCGGGCCGTCGACGTTGGCTTCCTGGACCACGTTCGACAGGACGTAGTTCCCGCCGTGGCCATTGACGATCACCAGCTTGTGGATGCCCGAGCGGGCGAGTGAGGTGCGGATGTCATCGATCACGGCGTATAGGGTCCTGGCGCTGATGCTGACAGTGCCGGGGAATGCCGCGTGCTCGTGGCTGCACGCGACGGTGATGGGCGGGAGGAGGTGAACGGGGTAGGCGGCGGTGATCTCCTGGGCGATGACGCATGCGATCGCCGTGTCGGTGATCAACGGGAGGTACGTGCCGTGCTGCTCGAAGGAGCCGACTGGGAGCACGGCGAGGCGGGGCTGCAGCTCCTGGACATCGGTGCTCGTGGCGGTCGGCAGCAAGTTCACGGCTCTCCCTCGGTCGACTAGGGGCGACCTGCTTGGTCAGGTCTAACTCCTGTTGAGTTCCGAAACTTCCACCAGTTTGCGCCAGCGCGCAAGACGCGGTTGAAGCCGGTGCAACTCGCCGAGGATCCGTGTGGAGCCCGTTCGGTGCGCGATGCCGAGGGCTTGTTCAGCGGCCCGGTGCGCGCCTTCCACGTCCTCCAGGATCGCGTTGGCCGTGGCGAGCCGGGCGAGGCACAGCCCTCGGTCCCGCTCCTGCACGGTAGGCCAGTGCCGCAGACTCTTCTCGTACGTCACGACGGCTTGCTCGGGGCGCTCCAGGCGTACCTGGCAGTTGGCCGCTTCCATCTCGATGTAGGAGACCGTGCAGTAGAAGGCCAGATCGTCATCGTCGCCTCTGTCGGCCGCCACGAGAGCCTGTTCGATGGCCCGCTCGGACTCGGCGGCCTCTCCGAGGCTCGCCTTGCTGTTCGCGAGCTGGCGGAGTACGACGGCGTGGACGCGAGGCGACAGCTCGGAGGCGTACCGGAGGGCAGCGAGAGCGAGGCCGGCGCCGTGGCCGGCGTGGCCCGCTTCCGTGGCGATGTTGCTGCGGCGCTGGAGCATGTACGCGATCACCATCGGATCGCCCAGCTCTTGGGCGTACTCCATCGCCAGCCTGGTCCAGCGCATGGCGTCGTCGGTGCGGCCGGTGTCCTGGTGAAGCCAGCCGAGGAACTCCGCGTACCGTGCCCCCACGCGCAGGACCTCCTGCCGCAGCGGACCGTACGCCTCGCGACACATTTGCTCGATGAGGGGCATCTGGCTGCTCACCGGGGCCAGGAGGAACTGCGGGCCGACAAACGGTTCGGCCTGTGCGTGCTGCTGGAGCACCGAGGTGAGGTAGCCGAGCATCTCCGGGTTCACCGGCATCGGGGTCCGGCTCACCGCTGCTGTCGGTGTTGGCAGCAGCATGCTCGGTGTCGTGGCGACGCTCGTGCTGGTGGATGCGAAGCCGAGCTCTTCGTCCGTCGCCTCGTACACCTCCCGGAAGAGCGGTCGGTGGTCCGGACTCACGGGGCGTCGGCCGTTCTCGTACATCGAGATGAGCGTCTTCCAGCTCGTTGATGCCGGTGACTGTGCTCCCAGGCGCTGGGCCGCGGCCATCAACGCGTCGATTAGCTCGCCCTGCGTCCAGCCCATGTCCAACCTGGCCTGCTGGAGTCTGCTCTTCGCCCCCATCGTTCCCCCGATGTTCGTCGCAGTGCCCCGCTCAATGATGGGCCAAAAGCCCGCCTCACGTGGGGAGTTAACAGTTAACTGCGCAATCCGTTAACCCTGTCCACTGACCGATGGCTGCGTCTCCGGCTTACTTTCCTCAGCGCCGCGGTGGTGGGTTCCGCTCCCGAGGCGTGCCTCGCTTACACGCCTTCGCAGTGCTCCGTCATCTTCCGACCCGAAACGAGGGATCCTGATGTCCCGAACGAGCACGATTCTCGGCAACACCCAGCTCGTGGTCGACACCGGCATGGCCAAGCCCGACGCGACGACCATCGTGGAGCGGAAGGGCCTCGGCCACCCGGACACCCTGGCCGACCACCTCGCCGAGCGGCTGTCCCGCGCGTACAGCCGCTACACCGTCGAACGCTTCGGCGCGGTGCTGCACCACAACTTCGACAAGCTCGCTCTTCTCGGCGGCGCGAGCGAAGTCCGCTACGGCGCCGGCCGGATGACCGCCCCGGTCAGGGTCCTCGTCAACGGGCGTGCCGCGCCCATGTGCGGCGGCGAGCGGATCCCCGTGGAGGAGATCGTGGAGGCCGAGGTGCGGGCGTTCTTCGCCCGTCGGCTTCCCGAGGTCTCGGACCACCTGGACATCACCTTCAACATCACCAGCAACTCCAGCCCGGTGCCGTCCTCACGGGCAACGAGGTGCCCGACCGGACGCGGTGGTTCAACCCGCGGTCGATCGAGGACCTGCGGGAGCGGCGGGTGCGACTGTCCAACGACACGTCGTTGGGAACGGGCTGGGCGCCGGAGAACGTCTTCGAGTCGTTCGTGCGCGAGCTGGTCGACCACTTCTCCGGCGAGAGTGACTTCAGCCTCTCGCACGCGTGGTGCGGATCGGACGTGAAGCTCATGGGCTACTGGGACGGCGAGCAGGCGGACGTCGTCCTCTGCGTCCCGCAGAAGTCGCGGCTCGTCGCCAGCCGCGCGGAGTACGTGCGGAACACCGAGAGTGTCCTCGCCGAGTGCTACCGGCTGGCCGGCCTCCGGCTGCCGGGTGCCGAGACGCGCTTCCGGCTCAACGCGCGCGACGTGCCGGAGAAGGACGAGCTGTACCTCACCTACACCGGCAGCTCGATCGAGTCCGGCGACGAGGGCGTCGTCGGCCGCGGCAACCGCGTCAACGGCCTCATCACGCCCCTGCGGCCGATGAACCTGGAGGGCGCCAACGGCAAGAACCCCGTCTACCACGTGGGCAAGCTCTACAACATCGCCGCCCGCCGGCTCGCCGAGCGGCTTCACGAGGCGACGGATGGCCACGCCGAGGTTCACCTGGTGAGCACGACCGGGCAGCGACTCGACCAGCCGTGGCGCGTTCTCGTCCGTCTGTCGTCCCCGGACGTCGAGGTGGACAAGGTGCAGGCACTAGGCGGTGTCTTCAAATGATCACTGCTGGTGGATCATGGTGTCGTGATACGTCGTCATGAGCTGTCCGATGCCGAGTGGGAGTTCGTCCGGCCGTTGTTGCCCGAGTCGTTGCGGGGGCGGAAGCGGCTGGACGACCGCAGGGTCCTGAACGGGATCGTGTGGAAGTTCCGCACCGGCACGGCCTGGCGGGACGTGCCCGAGCGTTATGGGCCGTGGGCCACGCTGCATACGCGTTTCCGCAGGTGGGCGGCGGACGGGACGTTCGACCGGATGCTGCGGGCGGCGCAGGCGAGGGCGGACGCGGCGGGGGACATCGAGTGGCTGGTGTCGGTCGATTCCACGGTGGTTCGGGCCCATCAGCATGCGGCGGGGGCCCGAAAAGGGGGCTCCGTGACCCGGCCCTCGGCCGGTCCCGAGGCGGTCTGACCAGCAAGATCCACCTGGCCTGCGACGGCCGGGGTCGTCCGCTGGGCTTCGTCGTCACGGGCGGCAACACCAACGACTGCACCCGGTTCACCGCCGTGATGGAGGCGATCCGGGTGCCCCGGACCGGACCGGGGCGGCCCCGTATCCGGCCCGATCACGTCCTGGGTGACAAGGGCTACAGCTCGAAGGCGATCCGCACCTGGCTCCGCCGCCGGGGCATCCCGCACACGATTCCCGAGCGGGCCGATCAGATCCGCAACCGGGCCCGGCGGGGCAGCCGTGGAGGCCGCCCGCCGGCCTTCGACCGCGAGGCATACAAGCACCGCAACGTCGTGGAACGGTGCTTCAATCGCTTGAAGCAGTGGCGTGGCATCGCCACCCGGTACGACAAGACCGCCCAGTCCTACGAGGCAGCCGTCGCCCTCGCCTCACTGCTGATGTGGGCGTGACATTTGACGACAGAACCTAGTGGCGGAGGCCCTGGACGAGTTCCCGGCGCTGACCGACGAGCTGGTCTCCGACGGGATCGTGCTGAGCTGATGGAGAAGCGGACGCTCGGCGAGGTCTCCGAGGAATGCCGCCGGCGGCTGGTCACGCACTACGGCCCGGGAGTCTCCGGCTGGCTCGACGCCGTGCCCAGGCTGATGGAGCGCGCGGCGGAGCGCTGGAAGCTCACACTCGGGACGTACCACGACGCCGGACACGCCTCAGTGGTTGTGACGGCCGGAACCCTCGACGGACGTCCGCTGCTTCTGAAGGCGTGGGCTGATCCCGCCCGCTTTCACGATGAGGTCACCGCCTTACGCCTGTGGGCGGGCGGGCCGACGGCGGGCGTCGTCGAGGCGGCGGACGACCTGGCCGTGGCGGCCCTGGAGATGATCGGAGGCCGCCCCGGCGGTGGTGAGCGACCGCCTCGCGAGCTTCCCACCGTGGCCGCCGCCCTCCAGGGCCTCCATACCTTCGGTCGCCGTCGGCGCCGGCTGCGTGAGCTTCCTTTCCTGACCGCGTATCTCCACCAGGAGGTACGCCCCCGGGTGCGGCGCCGACTGCAATCGGTTGACGTCGGCCCGTGGCAGGAGCACGTCGACGCGGCCCTCCCGGCCCTCGTGACCCTGGAGGAGGACTCCTCTCGGTCCACCGTCCTGCACGCGGATCTCTACCGAGAGAACGTCCTCTTCGACTGGCTGGGCCACCCCCGCCTGATCGATCCCCTTCCGATGGTGGGCGACGCGGCCTTCGACTGGGCCTTCTGGACCGTGTACTACGACCTCGGGCACGGCACGGACGCCCGCTTGGCCGCCGCCGCCCGGATCTCCCGTATTCCCGTGCCCGTCCTGGCGCCATGGTGCAGGGCCCTGGCCCTGGACGGCCTGCTCTTCTACCTCGACACCGGTGATCCGCGCGCTCCGGGATGGCCGACGTCCTCGCATGGCTGTCGGCGCCGACCTCAAGGAACCGATCATGACGACGTACGTTCTCCGCCACGGACAGACCAACTACAGCCGGCGCTATCTCGTCAACGGCGATCCGACCAAGCCCATCCGCCTGAGCGAGGAAGGCCGCCGGTCGCTGAACAAGGGATGGAGCAGCGTGCCCTCCACAGCGTGAAAACGTGGCTGGCCAGCGAATTCCCCCGCGCCCAGCAGACTGCCAATCTGTTGATGGGAGTCCCCGGGCCGGAACTGATCATCGATTCTCGATTGAACGAACTCGACTACGGGGAATTCGAGGGAGGCCCGTTCCTGGAGTACGCCGTCTGGCTCGACGGGCACGGCGCCCACGAGCGCCCGCCCGGCGGGAGTGAGTCGCAGCGTGAGGGCATCCGCAGGATGCTCACCGGGGTGCTCGCGGCCCTGGATCACCCCGGTCCACGCGTCCTGGTGGCCCACGGGCTGCTGGTCTCGGTGCTCCTGTGGCACCGTGACCGGGCTCCCGGCGAGGCCATGCCCCTGTTCTTTCCGGAAGCGCCTTACGTCGAGCCCTTCACGATCCCGGACATGGAGCTGCCGGAATTCATCGCAACGCTGATGAACGATCTTGAAACTGGCGTTCATGACCGCACCGGCGGCATCGGTGACTGGGGGATATTCCGGAACGGGGACGGCTCGGCGGTTGCTACCGTCGATTCCGTATCCCCATCCCACTCGCAGGATCAGAAGGATCTTCCTCATGCATGATGCCCGCGCCCTGATCGACATGGGTGCCGACGCGGTTCGTCGGCTCGCTCGTCGCGGTTACTCCCTGGACCTGTCCGAGCTGGAGTCCCTCCAGTCTCGTCGCAACCAGAACATCCGCTCGGCCGACGAGCTGCGGGCAGAGTCCAAGCGAGTGGCGAGCGAGGTCCAGCAGACGGCCAAGCAGGGCGGCGACATCAGCAAGCTCAAGGAGCGCGCACGCGAGATTAAGGACCAGGTCCGCGACATCGAGGCTGGCCAGGAGGAGATCGAGGCCCAGCTGCGCGACCTGCTCCTGAGCATCCCGAACCTGCCGGACGACTCGGCCCCCGACGGCGACTCCGAGGAGTTCGCGGTCGAGATGCGGCGCGTGGGCACGCCGCCCACGTTCACGTTCGAGCCGAAGGACCACGTCGATCTCGGCGAGGCCACCGGCATCCTCGACTTCGGCAGGGCAACCAAGCTGTCCGGGCCGCGCTTCGCGGTCTCGCGTGGCGCCGGCGCCGCCCTGGAGCGGGCACTGGCCACGCTCTTCCTCGACATCCACACCCGCCGCCACGGGTACACCGAGTACGCGGTCCCCTACCTGGTCACGCGCAAGACCATGACCGGTACCGGTCAGCTGCCGAAGTTCGAGGAGGATCTGTTCAAGACCGGCGTCGCCGACCGTGAGCTCTTCCTCATCCCGACGGCCGAGGTCCCGCTGACCAACCTCTACGCCGACGAGATCATCCCGCCGGCCGAGCTGCCGCTGGCTATGACCGCCCACACCCCGTGCTTCCGCTCGGAGGCCGGCTCGTACGGCCGGGACACCCGCGGTTTGATCCGCCAGCACCAGTTCGCCAAGGTCGAGATGGTCAAGATCGTCGACCCGGAGACGACGGACGCCGAGCTGGAGACGATGGTCGGTCACGCCGAGGCGTGCCTCAAGGAGCTTGGCCTCGCCTACCGGGTCATCAAGCTGCCCGCCGGCGACACGGGCTTCTCCGCCCAGCTCACCTACGACATCGAGGTCTGGATCCCGAGCCAGAACACGTACCGGGAGATCTCCTCGGTCTCCAACTTCGGCACCTTCCAGGCCCGCCGGGCGAACATCCGGACCCGAGGCGAGGACGGCAAGCCCAAGCTCGTCGCCACCCTCAACGGCTCCGGCCTGCCCGTCGGCCGCACGCTGGCCGCGCTTCTCGAACAGTGTCAGCAGGAGGACGGCTCGCTCGTCCTTCCCGAATCCCTCTTCCCGTACCTCGGCTTCCGCCGGATCAAGGCGGACGGAACACCGGAGGCATAACGTGCTCGTCGGCGTCTGCGATTTCCCTGGTAGCTACGCCTTTCCGCCCGCCGGCTACGGCGGGATCGAACGATGGCTGTGGGCGGTCGCCGTAGGCGCCCGGGCCGCAGGCGCCGACGTACACCTCCTCGGGCCGGGCTGGCTCGCGGACCTGGAGAACGACTGGGTCCGCAAGCCGGTCCGCCTGGAGGACATCACCCCCGGATCGCTCGCCGAGCGCGACGTCCGCGAGACCAAGTACGACCTCCTGGTCGTCGGCCACGAGTACCCCTCGCTGCCCGCCTGGACCCGCACCTGGGACGCGCTGGACTGCGACGTCGCCACGTTCCAGCACTCGCCGGTCTTCCAGCACACTGCCACCGCCTTCGACGGCAGGCGGTCCCGGCTGTACTGCTACTCGCCCGAGATGATCGAGCGGTACGCGGACCACCGGCCGATACCCGAGCTGGCCGTGCACCTCGGCCTCGATGAGGAGGAACCGCCGGCGGTCGCCGGACGCGACCTCGTCTGGCTCGGCCGCGTCGACGCTGAGAAGGCCCCTCACCTGGCTGTCCGCGCCGCCCAGATCCTCGGCCGCCGCATCCGTGTCGTCGGCCCGGTCTTCGACCACGACTACGTCCAGAGCCACGCCCGCCTCTTCGACGCGGACCACGTCGAGTGGATCGGCGAACTCGGAGGGCCGGCCAAGACGGCCGCCATCCGCGACGCCTCCGTATTCGTCTACACCTACGCCCGCACGTACGTGGAAGCCGGCGCCGCTGTCTTCGGCGAGTCCCTCCGCGCCGGCACCCCCATGGCTGCGCTTACCTGGCGCACGGGCACCTGCGCCGAGGCAGCCCTCTGCGATCAGACGGGCGCCATCACCGTCGTCGACCCGGACGAGGACGACGAGACCGCGGCCCAGCGACTCGCGCTCGCTATCGAGCAGGCGGAGACCCTCGACCACCGGCAGGTTCAGGAGATCGGCCAGCACCGCTTCGACCCCGCCCGGCACTTCCTGGCGATGGCGTCCCGGTCGTGCTGACCGGCACAGCTCGTACGACCGGAGACGCACTGGCCTCGCGGATACCCTCCGTGCTCCGCAGGTCGTTATCCCACTCGCAGTGGGAGTTCACCATCGACGGCCCTCACGTCGACATCCGACACCAGCGGCGAGGCACCCCGTACCGCCCGCCACGTCGGCCGCCCTCGTGGAGAGAACTCCTCCGCAGCCTGGAGACCGCCTTCGCCCACGTCGGAGCTCCACGCGACGACTGTCTCCCGCTCCGCTGGGGGCGCGACACAGAACTGACCATCTCGGCGATCCAGGCCCTCGACCCGCTCCTCAAGGACGGAAGACCCCAGACGTACCGCCGGGGCTTCCTCCCGCAACCGGTTGTCCGCTTCACCGGTGAACGCGATGCCTCCGGCGACCTCTGCGACGGCTTCCTGACCTCCTTCGTCAACGTCTCCCGCATCCAACCCGTGGGAGGGCTCGACGAGTACGGCGCGATTCTCGACGGCTGGTTCTCCGTCCTCTCCCAACTCGGCTTCCACGCCCGCCACCTGAGCATCCACGGGACCCTCACTCCCTGGCGCCGGCGCGAGGTCGCGGGCATCACACTGCACTTCCGCCACCTCGGGCTCGACCTCGGCGACATCGTCCTGCTGTGGAACGCCGAGGACCCGACCCGCATGGCCGTAGACCTGGGAACCGGACTGGAACGCCTCGCCTGGGCACGCACCCAGCAACGCTGGCACGAGCTGATCTACGGAGGCTTCGCCGGCACGGCGCCACCCACCACGCTGGACGCCATCCGTACTGCGACGCTCCTCCTCGGCAGCGGGATCACCCCCGCGCCCCGCGGGGCCGGGGGTGTCACCCGGAGGGTCATAGGCGCGATCGACCCCGAAGCGGTACGCCTCGGGGCCAGCGCCTTAGTTCGCGAGGCACACGGCTACTGGTCACTCGTCGGTGCCCTACGTGCTCCGTGGCCGCAGATAGCTTGTGCCATCGAGGAAGAGGTACGCAGATGAGGGAAGGCGGCCAGAGGCCCGTCGCCGCAGCCATCGTGGTGCATGAAGGACACGTGCTCATGGTGCAGCGACGGATAAGCGAGGGCGAGCTCTCCTGGCAGTTCCCGGCCGGAAAGGTCGAGCCGGGGGAGTCTCGCGAGGACGCCGCTGTGCGGGAGACCCAGGAGGAGACCGGCCTGGACGTGGTCGTTGTGAAGCTGCTCGGCGAGCGGGTTCACCCGAAGACGGGCCGGCTGATGTCGTACACAGCCTGCGAGGTGGTGGGCGGCGCTGCTCACGTCGCGGACACCGAGGAGCTGGCCGAGCTTGCTTGGGTCGCCCACGGCGAGATTCCGCAGTACGTGCCGTATGGGTTGTTCGAGCCGGTGCAGCAACACCTCGATGTGGTCCTGCACCTCTGACGAAGGTCACTGAGTGCGCCGGAGGAACCGGCGAATCGATATGGCGTCCGCTAGCGGGGAAGTCTCCCAGCCGCTGGCCGTTGGTTACTACGTGGGCGCCTTGCCTGTGTGCTCAGTCCTCACGCGGGCGGAAGCCGTCGGCGCCCGCAGCGACGATAGTGACCAACCGGTCGTAGTCGATGAGGTCCTCGTCGGTCATGAGGGCGGCGAGAGCTTTGTGGTGCTGGACGGCGTACTTGAGCAGGAGCTCGGCCAGTACGAGCGAGGCTGCCTCCGCCTCCGCTCCGGCCTCGGGGTTGTGGACGTGGACGCCGGCGGCCTGGAGTTCTTCGAGGGTGGCGTCATCGGCGAGGGCCTGTTCCTCGTCGGTGAAGGGGCGTCCGTCGAGGTGGCGGAAGGTGCGGGTACCCGACGGTCGGTTGAAGTCCGTGTCGAACAGCAGGGCCATGACGTGGGGGCGAGGGGTGGATGCGGGCATAGGGGTTCTCCTCAAAAGGGGCGGGGTGGGTGCCGATGTGCCCATGGTCTGGAGAATCCCCGGTTAGCCTAACCGGGGATTGTCGGTTACCTTTTGCGGCTCGGTTTTCGCGGTTCAGCGTCGTCGTGGGGAAGCATTCGCGGGCCTGGTCCCGGTTTGCGTGGTCCGTCCCGGCGAGGCGACCGCGTGCTTGCCGGTGGCGCGCTGGCCCTGGGCGTTCTGGGGATCCGCAGGGAGGTTGGCCATCCGGCGTAGCCGCCACACAAGTACGTCGCTCATGCGCTCTGCTGTGTCCAGCTCCCGTCGGGCAGCTGCCTGAGCGAGCAGGGCGGTGGGGTCGTGGCCGATGGTTCGGGCTTCGTCGAGGGTGGCTGCGAGGGCGGGCCAGCCGGGTTCGGCGAGGATTCGGTCGGCCAGTTCGGGCAGGGTCTGGCGTACGGCGGTGGCGTGGTGGCGTTGCCAGGATGGGGCCAGGCGAGCGCCCCGCTGGTGGAGCAGTGCCAAGGGCTGGGTGGCGGCGGCCTGGTAGGCGGCACGCAGGTGTTCGGCGGCCCGGTGGGCGGCTTCGGCCTGCTGGGCGTGCTGCTTCTTGGCGTGCCAGTGTGCGGCGGCGGTGATCAGGAAGAACAGCATGTCGAGCGCCATGGCCGTGGTAGCGCCGTCCTCGCCTCGGCCGAGGGCCGGGCCGCTGCGGACGAGATCGCGGGCGGCTCGGCGCAGGGCGCTGTCGTGGCCGCGTGCGGCGCGGATGTGGGAGCGGGAAGCACGTTCGAACGAGGTGGCTGCTGCCTGGAGTTCGTTGCGGGTGTGGGCGGCGGAAGTCTGGGCGAGGGCGTCGAGGACTTCGCCGGTGGCGGCGATCTGCGCGGCGATGACGCCGTCGTCGCTGTGGTCGATGACGAGCAGTGCCTGCCAGGCGGCGGTGGTGGCGCGCCGGCGTGCGGAGGCGGGCCCGGTCACCGACGGCTGGGTCGGCTGCTGAGTGGCGTTGTCCGGGTTCTGGGTCCAGCGTTCGCGGACGCGGGGCAGGGAGAGGTCCGGGGCGAGCTTGGAGCCGGAGTAGAAGACGGGCTCGCCCTTGGCGTTGCGGTCGCCGGGGAGGGCGACGGTGTAGCCGAGGGTGTCGCCCGACGGCGCGACGCGGCGCCGGATGAGCAGACCGGCCGAGGCGAGGCGGTCGAAGAACTCCTCCTCGCTCGCCGTGCCGGCCACCGAGCGGCGGACCGCCTCGCGCAGCTCCTCGCGCGGAGTGCGCTGCTGGCCCCGGCGGTCGGCTTTGTGGCGTTCGGCGCTAGTGGGGCGCTTGGCGGCGGTGCCATCGCCCGGCGTGACCCGGCGCAGACCGTAGTCCGCTTCGATGGCGCGGGCCTCGGCCTGGGCGCGGCGGGCCTCGTTGTGCAGGCGAGGCCGTCGGCCGTCGTCGCGGACCAGGGTGGCGATGATGTGGATGTGGTCGTCGGCGTGCCGGACAGCGGCCCACCGGCAGGCGGCATCGTCGCCGTCGGGGGCGATGCCGGTGGCGGCCACCATGCGGCGGGCGATGGCGGCCCAGTTGTCGTCGGACAGGATCGGGTCTTCGGGGCTGGCACGTACGGACAGGTGCCACACGTGCTTCTTGGGGCGCCGGCCTGCGGCCAGGGCATTGACGGGCTGGTCGAGCAGCCGCTGAAGCTGCCCGTAGGTGGCCTGCGGGTCGCGGCCGGGGTCGGGGGTGAGCGGGTCGAAGGCGGCCACCAGATGGGGGTCGGTGTGCTCCTCGTGGGTGCCGGGGCCGTACAGGTAGCGGATCAGGCCGATCGTCGCGCTGCCGCGCTTGTGGATGCGGGGGATCACGCCGGGGCACCGCCGTCCCGGTGGGCGAGCAGGGCATCGGCGGCGTCCTCCATGCGACGGGCCGCGCTCAGGACGGCCTGGGCGGTGGCGTCGAGGTGGGGTGCATCGGCGCCGGAGTTGAAGGCCTTGGCGACCTGGTTGAACAGGCCGTGGATGCGACCCAGGTGTCGGCGGGCGGCGAACACCTCGCTGATGACTTCCCGTTCGGTGGCGATCTCGGCGGCGGTGCGGGTCAGGTCGCGGGCGGCTTTGTCGACGGCATAGGCGAGGAAGGCGGCGTTGGTCATCTGGCACTGGGCGGCTGCGTCGGTGAAGCGTTTGAACTCTGCGTCGTTCATGCGGCAGCTGGGCTGGTGCAGGCGCTTGCGGGGCTTCGGCTGACGGGCGCGCTGACGCCGCCGCGAAAGGGACTCGGCCTGCCGTCCCCCTCCAGGCTGCGGTCCGCCCTCGGTCGCAGCCTGCCGGTCCGGTGCCCCCTGGCGCAGGACCGGTCCCGCCACCCCTGGGGCGGGAACTCCGGGAGCATTGCTCCCGGTACAACTTGCTCCGCCTGGTGCTGGGGTAGTGATCGGCTGGTGCTGGGGAGTGGCGGGTTCGTGGTGGGCGTCGTGCACTGGATCTCCGTCTCAGGTCATCGCTGCGGCGAGTAGTTGCGGTTTCGGGGATCAGGCATCTGTGCGCGTGACCCCGAGTTGGTCCTTGAATTCGCGGACGACTCGGCCTGCGTCGTTGCTGGCGACGCTGTAGCCGGCGTCGCGCACGGCGTCCTCCACTCGGTCACGTCCGACGCTGCCGGTCTCCTCGTACATGCGGCGGGCGAACTGGAGGATGACTTCGTCAGAGGCGCTGGACTTGCGACCAGACCGCTTCGGCTTCGGCGCGGGGTGCTTGACCGGTGGGGTGTGTGAGCCGCTGCCCGTGGATGGCGGAACGACCTCTTGCGGGCGGGCCGCCCGATTCGGTCGGGCTGTTGTTTTCGGGCCGGAGCTGGCGGTGGGATCCGGGCGGGCAGATCGCGCCCGGGCGCCCGGGCGGGGTTCCTCGTCGCCCGGATCTGATGGGTGCGGGCGGGCGCGGTCTTCTGCCCGCTCGTCTCCATCCACCCGCCCGTCGCCGTCTGCCCGGGAGTGGTCGGGCTGTGCTGCGCGCGGGCTGACGGGCTGCCCGGCGGGCGGGGCCCAGCGCTCGGGCAGGCCGATGGTGGCCAGGGCGGCTGCTTGGCGGCGGGTGGCGAGCTGGCGCAGCAGCCGCTCGTTGCGGAGCGGGTCGGCATCGATACCGGAGCGGGCGAGGGCCTTGGACAGGCGGCGTACGGTGCGTCGGCCCGCCCGTCCGGTCCGCTGCGCGGGCGTCATCTCGGCGAGTCGGGCAGCCAGGGCGACGGCCCGGTGCGTGGCCCGGTCGCGGATGATTTCGGCGGCTCCCTGGTCCTGCTGTCGCAGTTCGATGCCCATGGCCAGGTGCCACAGCACGGCGGCCATCACAGGGCCGGTGAAGGCGCGCACGGTGCCGCCGACGGGGCCGGCCTCAGCGTAGGCGGGGATGGTCTGCATGGCGGTGATCACCCAGACCAGGACTCCGGGCAGGCCCGCTGCCTGCCTCGGCCCATGCAGGTTCTGGCGGGCCATCAGGGCCATCGAGAACAGGGCGAGCTCTGCGGCAGCGAACATCGCGGTGCGCTCGGCGGTGTTGCGCATGTCGAGGTAGTGGGCGGCGAACCGCCAGCTGGTGTCCGCGCTGTAGGCGGTGCACACGAGCGCTGCCACAGTCGCTGTGACGACGGCGGCCGAGAGGCGCGGCTTTCGATCGTGGCTGCGGTGTTGGTGGCGTCGCGGCCTCAGGCCCGCGAGCAGTGCGCCGGCGGCAACGGCCAAGACGGCCACGGGCAGGAGCGGACCGTCAGTGAACGGGAGCGAAGCGGTGGCGAGCATGTCGGTTATGGCAGGGGGCATGTACGGGGCTACTCCGGGGAGAGTGAGGAGGCGATCACAGCGTTCACGGAGGAGGGCGTACACGCGGGCCCCCTTCTAAAGGGGGCCCCGCGCGTGATCGCTTGGGTGCGTGTACGCCGTGGACGGTCGCGTGATCGCTCTACCTGCGGTTTTGCGGCGAGCGTGTGCGCTGTGAGCGGTTCACAGCGGTCTGTGGGCGCGAGGGCCGCGTGTACGGTCGCGTGAACGCTTTCGGGTGGCGGTGCGGGGTTCAGCCGACGGCGGTGAGGTGGCGGGCGGAGGCGTAGTAGCGGGCCTGTCGGCCGCCTCCGGCCCCTCCGGCCATGCCGTCGGCCTTCGTGGCCAGGCCGCTGTCGACGAGGCTGCTGAGGTGACGTCGCGCCTTCTCGATGTCGGCGCGTTCAGGGTCGTCGCCGCCGATGAGGATGGCCGCCAGCTCGCGTGCGCTCAGCCCGTTGAGGGCGTTGCGCAGCAGGGCGGCGGGGTCCTTGGTCGGGTCGACGGTGGTGGTGCCGCGCACGTGATCGTGTGTGACGTCCAGGGGGCCGACTTCACCGGTGGAGGTCTTGAGGTGGTGCAGGGTGACGGCGGGGTCGCCTGCCCGGCCGGTGACGAACAGGACGCTGCCCGCGCCGGAGGTGAACCAGGTGGAGCCATAGACCTGGTCCAGAGTGGGGCGCTGGCCGCGCGGCGCGTCGGCGGTGGCCTTCCGCTGGTGGTGCAGCTCCATGATCTCCACGCCGTTGCGAATGGCGCGCATGCGGGCGTTCTGGAAGGCGACCGCGAGGCTGTCGTCGACCATCGTGCTGACCGCGTCCTTGAGGCTGTCGATCACGATGGTGTCGGCCTGGTGGGCGGCGGCGAGGTCGGCGAGGAGGTCGGGCTCCTTGTCGAGAGTGGCGGGCAGCGGACCTTCCCAGACCACGAGCCGCTCGCGCAGGATCTTCTCGTCGGTGGGGAAGACGCGGCGGGCCATGGCCTTGGCGATCTGCTTCGGCCGGTCCATTGCCAGGTAGAGCACGCGCCTGCTGGGGGCGACGGGCATTTCCAGGACGGTCTCCTGCAGGCCGATGCGGGCGAAGATCACCTGATGGGCCAGGGTCGTCTTGCCGACGCCCGGAGCGCCGACGATCATCAGGCTCTCGCCGGAGGCCCAGACGGTCTTCTCTCGGGTGCCCCACAGGGCTCGGTGTCCGCGCCGCTCTCTTTGACGAACGACCATCCGTTGGTGGCGAAGCGGGACAGCCGTCCCTGTCCCGAGGCGAGTGCGCGCTCGCGTTCGGCGCGTACTTCCGCTTCGACCTCGCTGCGGATCGCCTCGGGATCAGCGCCGGGTTCCTGGGCCCGCTGGAGGGTCCGCACAGCGGAGGTCATCAGGCGGCGTAGGTCGGCCTTCGCGCGGACGATCTCCGCGTGGTGCTCGGCGCTGCCGGTGCCGTAGGGCGCGTCGGCGAGCTGGAACACATAGGTGGGACCGCCGACCCGTTGCAGATCGCCTTGCTGCTGGAGCAGTTCGGTGAGGACGATCGGGTCGGTCGGCTTGTCCTCGCGGTGCTGGGTGAGGAGCGCGCGCCAGATGGTCTCGTGCGCGGGCCGGTAGAAGGCGTCGTCGCCGAGGACGGGCCGGACTGCGTCGATGACGTCGGCTTTGTGCATGCAGGCGCCAAGGACCGCGCGCTCGGCGTCCAGGTTGAACGGAGGTTCCGTCGGGGTGGGACCTTCGTCGAAGCGGGATGGCGTCTGGGATGGCAGGGTCGTACCCTGGGTCACGGAGCTCCTCATCCGGCAGGCCATTACGGGGCGGCAACCCCGGCCTCCGGTTTCGATCGTTCAGGGATGGATGGTTGTGCGGTGGAGCCTCTACTTCGGCCCCGGTGTTCGTAGCACCGGGGCCGCTTGCGTGTGCGGATCCGTCCGCCGCTGTACGGCGGACTACGACCATAGCCGAGATTTTCGGCAGCGCAACGCCTTGCATTTCACTCCGCAACGATGTTTAGTTGTGGATGCTGGCCCCAGTGGACCCGTTGTCGCGTGAAGGGAGGTGCGAGTGAGCGGTGAGGAAGGTGCGGAGCGCGCCGGCCCCGGTCGTCCGATGCCGGAGGAGCATGTTGCCGCACGCATCAAACTGGAGCGCGAGGTCCGCGGTTGGAGCACGGTGAAGCTTGCCGAGGAGATGGCCGCCGTCGGCCATCCGATCAACCAGTCGGCGATCTGGCGCATCGAGAGCGGCAAACCCCGTCGCAGGGTCAACCTCGACGAGGCGCTCGGCTTCTGCAAGGTCTTCGACATCACCATGCAGGACCTGACGGGGCCGCCAGGAGAGCTGGCCACGCCCCGCATTCGTGAGCTTGCCCGTGAGTACGTCCAGATGACGCGGGAGTACCACCAGCTGCGAGCGGCGATCGACCGGAACCAGATGCACCTGCACGAGATCGACATGGAACTCAACGCATACGGGGACAAGGGCCCCGAGCAGAGAGGCCAGGTCGACGAACTCCTCCGGCTCGAAGAGCGGGCCTTGCAGAGGAGCCTGCACCCGTCCCGGGCGCACCTGCGGAACCAGGGGCAGCAGCCCGCCGGCGAGTAGTCGACCGCTGCCCCCTTGCTGCGCTACGAACGCCGACAATCCCAGCGCGTGGCGACCTCCATCGCCGACGATCATCTACCGACCCATCCATCCCTGAACGACGCCACCGGCTAGGCCGACGGGAGTTGCCGCTCCCGCGAGCCGCGAAGCCGGCGCGAGGAGTATCCCCATGCCGCAGCCCGACCTGCCCATTTCCCAGATAGCCCAGCTCCTGGAGGTCCCCGAAGACGCCCTGCGCACCCTGATGGCCGATCGACGACCCGCTGGCGACACAACCCTGGTCGCCCTCACCGTCACAGAGGCCGCCCGCCGGATCGGCATCGGCCGCACCAAGCTGTACGAGTACGTCTCTTCCGGCGAGATCGCCTCCGTCAAGATTGGTAGCTTGCGCCGCATCCCATCAGAGGCGGTGAACGACTTCCTCGCCCGCCGCCTGTCGGCGACCGACTTCGGGGCCGCCGCGTGACTCGACCCTCCGCACCGAAGTCCCGCCAGCCCAACGGCGGCTCCTCGATCTTCCAGGGAAAGGACGGTCGTTGGCACGGCTACGTCACCGTCGGGGTCAAGGACGACGGCACCCCTGATCGGCGCCACGTCAGCCGCAAGACCCGCCCCGAGGTCACCAAGGTCGTCCGTGAGCTGGAACGGCAGCGCGACAAGGGCGCCGTCCGCAAGGTCGGCCAGAGCTGGACGCTGGAGACGTGGCTGACGCACTGGGTGGAGAACATCGCAGCCGCGCACGTCTCGGAGAACACCATCGACGGCTACCGCGTCGCGGTGAACCACCACCTCATCCCCGGCCTCGGCGCCCACCGCCTGGAGAAGCTCCAACCCGAGCACCTGGAACGCTTCTACAAGAAGATGCAGGACTCCGGCAGCGCGGCCGGCACCGCCCACCAGGTCCACCGCACCGTACGCACCGCCCTCAACGAAGCGGTCCGCCGCGCCCACCTCACCGTCAACCCGGCCGCGATCGCCAAGGCCCCGCGCCTGGAAGAGGAGGAGGTCGAGCCGTATTCGGTCGAAGAGGTCCAGTGCCTGCTTGCCGAGGCCGCCAAGCACCGCAACACCGCCCGCTGGGTCATCGCGCTCGCCCTCGGCCTGCGCCAGGGCGAGGTCCTCGGCATGCAGTGGGACGACGTCGACTTCGACCTCGGCGTCATCCGCGTACGGCGCGGCCGCCTGCGGCCCCGCTACAAGCACGGCTGCGGCGACCGCTGCGGACGCAAGCCCGGCTTCTGCCCCCAGAAGATCAACACCCGTCGCGAGACGAAGAACGCCAAGTCCCGCGCTGGCCAGCGGCCCATCGGCGTCCCAGACGAGCTGCTCCAGCTCCTGCGCCAGCACAAGGAGGAGCAGGTGCGCGAGCGAGCCCGGGCCCGTGACCTGTGGACGGAGAAGGGTACGTGTTCACCTCGCCCACCGGCGAGCCCCTGAACCCGAACACCGACTATCACAAGTGGAAGGAGCTCCTGAAGGCGGCGGGCGTCCGCAACGCCCGCCTCCACGACGCCCGTCACACAGCGGCAACCGTCCTGCTCATCCTCGGCGTCTCCGACGCGGTCGTCGACGCCATCATGGGTTGGGAGCCCGGGAAATCCGCCCGGATGCGCCGCCGCTACCAGCACCTGACCAGCCGCGTCCTCAAGGACACCGCCGACCTTGTCGGCGGCCTCCTGTGGGGCACGGGCCAGGTGGAGGGAAGCGCCGCGCCGGAGGCTGGGCAGAGCCCCGTGCCTGCCGAGCTGGTGGTCCACGTCGCCCGCCTCGGCGAGCGGAGGGTTCCCTTCCTCCACCGCGAGCACGCCGACGAGGTCGTCGCACGCTGGAGCGAGGACTGGCCTACCCACACGGCCGAGGCGGAGGAATGGGACCGCTGGCGTTGGGAACACCAGGGCCCCGGTGGCGCGAGCGCCATCCGCGACCGTGTGCCCAATCGGGCCGTGGTCTTTCACGCCCGAGCCCTGTTCCTCCCCGGCGGGGAGCGCGCAGCGACCGGACTCCCGGAGCAGTGGTCGGTGCCGGCCTGGGAGTTCGAGGCCGACGCCTACACCCACCTTGCCTCAGCCTGGCGCACAGCCCGGCGGCCCGGCTTGGGCCAAGAGGTCGAGGCCCAGGTGCGGGGCACGGACAAGGGCGCCGTGGAGGCGGCCTTTGCCGAGGCTTGCGCACAGGCAGTGGATCGAGCCCAGAACCCGGGGAAGTACGGCGACACCGACGAGTGGTAGCGGTGCGGACGATGCCAGCTATGGCTGGCCAATTCGGAGCGGGGCCCCGACCGGCTGGGTCGGGGCCCGCTCCGTTGTGCGCCATGCTCGGCGCCGCCGAGTTGCGCCGAACATCGCCGAACATCGCCGAACATCGCCGAACCGCGCCGAATCGCGCCGGATGTGCTTTACTTGCCATGCAGCGGCTGAAGGGGGTGCGCAGGTTGATGACGGATGCTCAGCTGCCCGACTGGACCAACGAGAAGATGCCGACCGGGGTCCGGGTCGCCCTCTGGCTCGCTACTGAGGTGGGGCAAGGGAACGTCTTCAGTAAGGAACAACTGAGGACGGCCTTCCCTGGTGTCGCGCAGATCGACCGCCGAGTGCGGGAGCTCCGGAGCCACGGCTGGGTGATCGCGACCCGTCGAGAAGACGTGAGTCTGGCGCTTCATGAGATGCGGTTCGTTGAGGCCGGGGCATCGATCTGGGAGTCGAGCGTACGTGCGGAGCTCCGACAGCAGTCGCGCGCGTTGGCTCTGCCGCGCATGGCCGAGCGTGAGCGGTATCTTGAGGTGCGGGCTCTCCCCTCGATCCGACACGCTCCGGACCCCGAGGCTGTTTGGGAACGGCTGAAAGATCTCTCCAAGGATGAGAAGTCGCTCATCCTGGCCTGGATCGCCATGGACCGTCGGCCCAGCTCTCCTGCGGAACTCGCGTGGCGCGCATATCGAAGCCTGTCGGAGGCGCAGCGTCGAGAAATGGCCGCGAGACTCGGTGAACTCGTCAGCTCCGAGCTACACGACGAAACGCTCGCACCTAATGAAGGCAGCGACGAGCGCTGATCCACATGCTTCCGCCGGATCCCGTGTCACCTTCCACAGATCTCCGGGGTCCGGCGGATGGTCCAACCCATCTGATGAGGAGTAGAACCATGTCCAGTATGCGTGTCCTGCTGGCCGGAAGCGAGCGACCGCCCAGGTTCGAGATGTTCGTGGCCGCGGTCGGAGTCGGGTACGCGGCGGGTTACACCGCCGGTGTCGGCAACGAGGTGCAGCAGTTGCTCGGCTTCGCCACGGTCACGGCAATCGCCTGGCTCTGGGACAAGCGCCGCCGCTGATGCCATAGCCGTACGGTGATCTTCTAGCCCACTCGTGTTGGTCGGCCCCGAGGAACTTCGGGTCCGGCCACCGGAGTTAGATCCCCTTTGCGCCCTGTTGAGTGTCAGTGGTCGTTCCTATGGTGGAGGAATGGCTAATGGGGTGTGGCACACCGGATATGGCATAGAGATCAATCTGTCCCTGCCCGACCTTGGTCACCCGGAGCATCCTGATCTGCTCCAGGAGATCACTGCCGGCGTCTCCGCGCGCGACCCGCAGCTGCTCGAATGCCTGGCGCACCACGACAAGCGCGAGTGCCAGTCGGAGTCAGGCGGCAAGTCGCCCTGGATGTTCATCCGCCGAGGGCGCGTGGGCGGCCGACGACCGCTCGTCGCCTCGCACCTGCCGATCACGCACAAGGCGACGCCGGCGGAGAGCGCCCAGCACAAGGCCACCAAGGAGCGGATCGTCGAGACCGCCGGGCGGTACGGCCTGGACGCCGAGGCCGAGGTTCCCATCGGCAACCGGCGCAGTGTCTCGGACGCCGTCGTCGTCGGGCCCGGCGGCATACGGATCGGCTGGGAGATCCAGTACCACCACCTCAGCCCGAGCAGCGTCCACCGGCGCTCGGTCAACGCCGTGGAGCACGGCATCACCCCTCTATGGGTGGCGAAGGACCGGACGGCTTCCCTGATCGACCGGGCGCCGTGGGCGCGCGTCGACGACATGCCGTGGAAGGACATCGCCGACGGTAAGGAGATGGTGATTCGCGGCGGGTACCGGCACCTCGAAGTCTGGAAGTGCGTAGCGAGCAGCGAGCGCCACTGCCTCGTCAGCGACGGCGCCGGCCATTGCGGCGCGATTCACGCGGACTGGTTCGTGCCCGCGCTGTGCCTCCCGGAGAAGAAGCCGGTCTTCATCGAGGACCTGGTCCTGCAGAGCGCGACGGGGGAGAGCGTCCCGGTCTACGTGCCCAACCGGGGAAGCGGCCGCGCCGGCCGGCACATGTGGGTCTCGGCCAACGATCGTGCGCTGTGGCAGGAGCTCATCGGTGAGAAGGCGCCCCTCCCTGCGGCCCCGGTCGAGGAGGATGACGACGTGATCACCTTCGCCGAGCAGGAGATCGACCGCAGCTGTCGAGCGGGGGAGGAGGGTTGGTTCGTCAGCGACGGCCGGCCGATCCGCGATCTCGACCAGCCGACCGGAGGCTTCACGCTTCCCCGGATGCCGGTGCAGCGGTCCAGCGACCCGATGAGGATCACCACCGTGGAACGCGCCGCCGCCTCTGCCGCGCTGGGATGCCCGCCGTGGGAGCTCGGGCTATGCGCCGGCTGCGGCCAGCTGATGCGGCGCTACGGGCGGAACGCCGCCATGTACTGCAATGTGTGCCGGTCCGTCCTCAACGGGCGCTAGCCGGGAACTGCAACCAAAACTGCAACCACACAACGACGAAGGCTCCGACCGCAATGCGGTCGGAGCCTTCGTTTCGGCTGGTCAGCCGTGGCGGAGGATACGAGATTCGAACTCGTGAGGGGTTGCCCCCAACACGCTTTCCAAGCGTGCGCCCTAGGCCTCTAGGCGAATCCTCCGGGGAGAACATTACATGACTGGAGGGGGTGCTCGCGCACGTCGTCGGGAGCGGGGGGTGGGGGAAGGCCGCAGGTGGGTGAGGGGGGCCGGGGGAGGCGCGGGATCGGGTACGCTGGGCGCAGCCCCTCACGCGGTGCTATCTGACTGAACTCCCCCAGGGCCGGAAGGCAGCAAGGGTAGGTCGGCTCTGGCAGGTGCGTGGGGGGCGCTTGCGTTTACGGGGGAGTCCCCGAGTCGGGGCGGTCTCCCCGGACGGCTCCCACCCCGGGCCTTCCCCAGCAGCGCTCCCCGAGGACACCGGTCGGTTTTCCCGGGTTGTCGGTGGGCGCCTATAACCTCGTAGGCGTGTCGTCTCTCGCGCTGTACCGCCGCTATCGTCCCGAGTCCTTCGCCGAGGTCATCGGGCAGGAGCATGTCACCGACCCGTTGCAGCAGGCCCTGCGGAACAACCGGGTCAATCACGCGTACCTGTTCAGTGGGCCGCGGGGGTGTGGGAAGACGACGAGTGCGCGGATTCTCGCGCGGTGTCTGAACTGTGAGCAGGGGCCGACGCCGACGCCGTGTGGGGAGTGTCAGTCGTGTCGGGATCTGGCGCGGAACGGGCCGGGGTCGATTGATGTCATCGAGATCGACGCGGCGTCGCACGGTGGTGTGGACGATGCTCGTGACCTGCGGGAGAAGGCGTTCTTCGGGCCGGCGTCGAGCCGGTACAAGATCTACATCATCGATGAGGCGCACATGGTCACCTCGGCGGGCTTCAATGCCCTGCTGAAGGTGGTGGAGGAGCCGCCGGAGCATCTGAAGTTCATCTTCGCGACGACGGAGCCGGAGAAGGTCATCGGGACCATCCGGTCGAGGACGCACCACTATCCGTTCCGGCTGGTGCCGCCGGGGACGCTCAGGGACTACCTGGGTGAGGTGTGCGGGCGGGAGGGGATTCCCGTCGAGGACGGGGTGCTGCCGCTCGTGGTGCGTGCCGGGGCCGGGTCCGTGCGTGACTCGATGTCGGTCATGGACCAGCTGCTCGCGGGTGCGGCCGACGACGGTGTGACGTATGCCATGGCGACCTCTCTTCTCGGGTACACGGACGGGTCCCTGCTCGATTCGGTCGTCGACGCGTTCGCGGCCGGGGACGGGGCCGCCGCGTTCGAGGTGGTCGACCGGGTCATCGAGGGCGGGAACGACCCCCGGAGGTTCGTCGCCGACCTGCTGGAGCGGCTGAGGGATCTGGTGATCCTCGCCGCGGTGCCCGACGCGGCCGAGAAGGGGCTCATCGACGCCCCCGTGGACGTCGTGGAGCGCATGCAGGCGCAGGCGTCCGTGTTCGGGGCCGCCGAGCTCAGCCGGGCCGCCGATCTCGTGAACGCGGGGCTGACCGAGATGCGCGGGGCCACCTCGCCCCGGCTCCAGCTGGAGCTGATCTGCGCACGCGTGCTGCTGCCCGCCGCCTTCGACGACGAGCGGTCCCTCCAGGCGCGGCTCGACCGGCTGGAGCGCGGGCGGCCGCCGCGCCCGCGCCCGTCTTCACGCCCGGACCTCCGGTGCCCGCCATGGGGTACGTGCCCGGGCCCGAGGCCCACACCCGATGGCCCCGCCCCGCCGGCCCCGGCGCCCGCCCCGTGCAGCCGCAGGCCCCGCTCCCGTATCGGCTCCGGTGCAGGAACAGGCCCGGCCCGGTGCCTGGCCGGGTGCCGCAGCCCCGGCAGCGGTGCTCCCGGCGGCGGTGCGCTCGGCAGCGGTGCCCCAGTGGCGGTGCCCTCGGCGGCGGTGCTCCCGGTGCCTGGCCCGGTGCGGCCGGTGTGTCCGCCGCGCCCGCCTCCCCGGCCCCCGCGCCCGTACAGCAGCAGTCCGCGCCGCAGGCTCCGCTCCGGCCGCGGGTGGGGTGGCGGGGACACGGCGCAGGTGCGGAACCTGTGGCCGCAGATCCTCGACGCCGTGAAGAACCGGCGCCGGTTCACCTGGATCCTGCTCAGCCAGAACGCCCAGGTGGCCGGGTTCGACGGGACGACGCTCCAGCTCGGTTTCCTGAACGCGGGTGCCCGGGACAACTTCGCGAGCAGTGGCAGCGAGGAGGTCCTGAAGCAGGCCCTCGCCGAGCAGTTCAACGTGAACTGGAAGATCGAGGCGATCATCGACCCCTCGGGCGGCGCTCGCCGCCGCCCGCCGCCACCGGTTTCGGCGGCTCCGGCGGCACCGGAGGATTCAACAACAGCGGCGGCGGCTTCGGTGGTGGCGGCGGTGGCTTCGGAGGCGGTGGCGGTCGGCCCGCCGCTGCCGCGCCCGCCTTCCAGCAGGCCCCGGCCCCCGCCCCGTACAGGCGCAGCCGAGCCCGGCTCCCGCGCCCGTGCAGCAGCAGCCCGCGCGGCTGCCGCGCCCGCGTACAACCCGCCGGGGCCGCAGCCCGTGGCGCCCGAGGACGACGTCCGGAGGAGGACGATCCGGACCTCGTCGAGTCGGCGCTGTCCGGGCACGACCTGATCGTGCGCGAGCTCGGGGCCACGGTTGTGGAGGAATATCCGAACCAGTAGGGGTGTCTCGCTCGGTGGCCCGCACAAAGGGCATCCGCCCGCGGGCTACCCTGGCAGGCGTGAAGGTCCTCGTCATCGGCGGCGGCGCCCGCGAACACGCCCTGTGCCGCTCTCTCTCCTCGATCCCGACGTCACCGCTCTGCACTGCGCGCCCGGCAACGCCGGAATCGCGGAGGTCGCCGAGCTGCACCCCGTCGACCAGCTGGACGGCGCGGCCGTCGCCGCGCTCGCCACCGAGCTCGGCGCCGAGCTGGTCGTCGTCGGCCCGGAGGCCCCGCTCGTCGCCGGCGTCGCCGACGCCGTCCGCGCGGCCGGCATCCCCGTCTTCGGCCCGTCCAAGGAGGCGGCGCAGCTGGAGGGCTCCAAGGCCTTCGCCAAGGACGTCATGGCGGGCGCGGGGTCCCCACCGCCCGTAGTTACGTCTGCACCACCCCGGCCGAGATCGACGAGGCGCTCGACGCCTTCGGCGCTCCGTACGTGGTCAAGGACGACGGTCTCGCCGCCGGCAAGGGCGTCGTCGTCACCGAGGACATCGAGCAGGCCCGAGCGCACGCGCTCGCCTGCGAGCGGGTCGTCATCGAGGAGTACCTCGACGGTCCCGAGGTCTCCCTCTTCGCGATCACCGACGGCACGACCGTCCTCCCGCTGAAGCCCGCGCAGGACTTCAAGCGGGCGCTCGACGGAGACGAGGGCCCGAACACCGGCGGCATGGGCGCCTACTCGCCGCTGCCCTGGGCCGACCCGAAGCTGGTCGACGAGGTCCTGGAGACCGTCCTGCAGCCGACGGTCGACGAGCTGCGCCGCCGCGGCACGCCCTTCTCCGGCCTCCTCTACGCGGGTCTGGCGATCACCAGCCGCGGCGTCCGGGTCATCGAGTTCAACGCGCGCTTCGGCGACCCCGAGACCCAGGTCGTCCTGGCCCGCCTGAAGACCCCGCTCGCGGGCGTCCTGCTGAACTCCGCGAACGGCACCCTGGCCGACCAGGCCCCGCTGAGCTGGAGCGACGACGCCGCCGTCACCGTGGTCGTCGCCTCGCACAACTACCCGGGCACCCCGCGCACGGGCGACCCGATCGAGGGCCTGGACGAGGTCGCGGAGAAGGACGCCCCGCACGCGTACGTGCTCCACGCCGGTACGAAGCGGGGCGAGGACGGCGCGGTCCTGAGCGCCGGCGGGCGCGTCCTCTCGGTCACCGCCACCGGTTCGGACCTGGCGCAGGCCCGCGAGCGCGCGTACGCGGCGGTCGGCCGCATCCGCCTTGACGGTTCGCAGCACCGTACGGACATCGCGCGGAAGGCCGCCGAAGCCTGATTCAGCCGTATTCAGGCTGATTCCTTGTGATTCCACTTGTGGCCGTGGGGTGCGGAACCTGTGCACCACACGGCCACACGTGCGCCATCACCTTTACCCAAAGCCATTCCATCGAGTGACGGCTCGGCCATACGGATGACGCCCGCCACAGCCCCAACTAGGGTGCGGCGAAGGCATTCCGGCACTTGGCCCACCGGCATTGCGATGTCAGTGACGGGTGCCACAGTGGGGAGTGAGCAACACCGCCACAGGCAGTCCCGTCGAGGGCAGGAGGGGTGATGAACGGCGTGTCCGGTACCGGCTCCGTTGTCGGCGAGGAGGGGTGCGCGTGCCGCGCGCTCCGGGCCCTCGCCGTCCTCCGCGTCCGCGGCAGGGCCCTGGGCCTCGCGGTGCTCCCGCCGCGGTGGCCGTCGTCCTGTACGCGGGCGGGGTCACCGGCCACTTCACCGGAGCGGGCTGGGACACCGCCCGCTGGGTCGTGACCGTCCTCGCCGTGCTCGTCCTCCTGGCCTCCGCCGCCGTCGCCCTCGTCGTCGCGCGGGCCCGCCCGGCGGCCACGCCGACGGTGGAGCTCGCCGAGACCGCCGCCCCCGATCTGTACCGGCTCGTCCGCGACCTGGCCGACCGGCTCGGCGTCCCCGCGCCCGCCGCGATAGCCCTGACCCCGGACTGCGACAGCTGGCTGGAGGACCGCACCACCGGGCCCACCGCCTCCACCGCACGTCCGGCGGCGACGGCGCCCCGGTCCTGGTCATAGGCTCGCCCTTCCTGTGGTGGATGCGCGTCGGCGAGCTGCGGGCGGTCCTCGCCCCGTCGTCGCCGGTACGGGACCGGCCGCCCAGCCCGACATAGCCGCGGCCCGCCGTTTCATCCGCGGCCTCGACGCCGCCGTCGCCGTGCCCCGGACCCCGGGCCTCGACCCGGTCCGCCGGCTCGGCGCCCAGGGCGTCGGGCAGATCGCCCGCGTCCTGCTCCGCGCCTGTCGCGGCCACGCCGCCGAGATGGAGCGCGGGTCGCCGCCGCCGGTTCGGAGCGCGCCCAGGCCGTGGACTACGGCGTACGGATCGTCGCCCAGGAGCAGGTCGGCCTCGCCTACGCCGGCTGGGACCGCCTGCTCACCCGGGTCGCGCTGCCCGCCTGGCGCATGGGCCGCTGGCCCGCCAAGCTCGACGCCGGCGTGGTCTCCGCCCTGACCGAGCTCTCCCGCCGCGACCGGCTCGCGGACGGCTTCTCCTCCCGGCTCGGGGAGCGCCCCGCCTGCGACCTCCTCGAAGAGCCCGGCGCCGTCGACGAGGCCACCTCCCTGCTCGCCGCCCGCCTCTTCCACGGCGGCCCCGCCGCGCCCGGACCCGACTGGGCCCCGGTCGAGTGGAGCCAGTACCCGGAAGAGGTCGTCGACCGGAAGTGGCGCACCGACGCCGCCCGCCTCCACCAGGCCCTCGACGGCCTGGGCGTCCCCGGCACCGGCGACGGCCCCTCCTCCGACGACGCCCCCGGCCCCACCCTGACCCGGGTGATGGCCCATCTGACGACCACCCGGCCCGAGACGGGGGCGGGGACGGGGCCCGAGCCGGAAGGGGGGACCCGAGCCGAGCCCGGGACCGAGCCCGAGTCCGCGATCGGGCCCGAGCCCGCGATCGGGCTCGGGACCCAGCCCGATCCCGCGACCGCGACCGCGACCGGGATCGCGACTGAGTCCGGACCCGAGTCCGACCTCGATCCTGGCCTCGACCCCGAGCACGACCCCGAGCACGGGATCGCCATCGGCGCCGACCCCGATGACCTCGACGACCCCGATGACCTCGCCGACCCCGATGACCTCGACGAGCACGCCGACCTCGATGACGAGCACGTCGACCTCGACGAGCACGACGACCCCGTCGACCCCGTCAACCCGCCGCCGACGCCCTCGCCGGTGCGCTCAGTGCGCTCGTCGCGCGGGAGGAGGCGGCGCGGAGGCGCGGGTCGCGGCGGCGGCCGAGGACGCGGCGCGTGCGGAGGAGAAGGGAGCGGGCGGCGGCTCCGTACGTGGTCAGCGGTCCTGACGGGCCCCTGCCGCTGTTCCCGCTCCAGCCGCCCCGTACCGGCCGTGATCTGCTCGCCGACCACGTGACCGCGATGGTCTGCTGTGCGGCCGTGGACACCGCCGAGGCCGCACCGGGTCTCGACTGGCTCGACGGGCCGGCCCTGCTCGTCGGCGGTGAGCGGGCGGCGGACCTCGGTCCCCGGGTGCTCGCCCTCGTCGAGGACGGTGATCCGGAGCCGCTGCGGGTCTGGCTGAGCCGCACCGGGGTGCGCCCGGAGAAGCCCGTACGGCTGGTCTGAGGCCCGGCGTACCGGCGGGTACCCGGAGCGCGGTCTTCCACTCTCACCGATTCGCGACGAACGGTGACGGAGTGCGCGCGTTATGTGATGTGCTGGAGACCGTCAATGACAGCGGCACGATCCACAGGCACTGACCGGTCGACCGGGGGAGTCGAGGGAGGGGCGCACATGGGGGCGGAGCAGATCAGACGGTGGGAGTCGGGTGCGCTCGCGCACGCCGTCTCCGATCCCTTCGGCCAGGGCCCGCTGCCCTGGCTGCGCGGCTCGGACAACTACTTCGACGACACCGGCCAGATGGTGCCCTGGTACGCGGACGAGGTCCTGGCCCGGGGCGGCAGCGGCGGCCCGCGCACGGCCGACGACGTCCGGCGCCAGATCAAGGGCTTCGCGTCCGACGGGGCCGTCGCGCCGGGCGAGTCGATCGATTTCCACATCACCGTGGACCCGCCGCAGCAGTTCTCGGTCGACGTCTACCGGATCGGTCACTACGGCGGTGACGGCGCCGCGAAGATCACCACCAGTCCGCGCCTCTCGGGGATCGTCCAGCCGCCCCGCTCACCGCCGACCGCACGGTCTCCTGCCACCACTGGTGGCAGTCCTGGCGGCTCCAGGTCCCCTCGTACTGGTCGATCGGCGCGTACGTCGCCGTCCTCACCACCGCCGACGGCTACCGCTCGCACATCCCCTTCACGGTCCGCGACAACCACCCGGCGGACCTGCTCCTCGTCCTCCCGGACGTGACCTGGCAGGCGTACAACCTCTACCCGGAGGACGGCCACACCGGCGCCAGCCTCTACCACGCCTGGGACGAGGAGGGCCGGCTGCTCGGCGAGGAGGAGGCGGCCGTCACGGTCTCCTTCGACCGGCCGTACGCGGGCGCGGGGCTGCCCCTGCACGTCGGGCACGCCTACGACTTCATCCGCTGGGCCGAGCGCTACGGCTACGACCTGGCGTACGCGGAGACCCGCGACCTGCACGCCGGCCGGGTCGACCCGGGCCGCTACCGGGGCCTCGTCTTCCCCGGCCACGACGAGTACTGGTCGGCGCCGATGCGCCGGACCGTCGAACTCGCCCGCGACCAGGGCACCTCGCTCGTCTTCCTGTCCGCCAACACCATGTACTGGCAGGTGGAGCTGGGCCCTTCGCCGTCCGGGGTGCCGGACCGCCTCCTCACCTGCCGCAAGCGCCGGGGCCCCGGCCGCCCCGCGCTCTGGCGCGAGGTCGACCGGCCCGAGCAGCAGCTCCTCGGCATCCAGTACGCGGGCCGGGTGCCCGAACCGCACCCGCTGGTCGTACGGAACGCCGACCACTGGCTCTGGGAGGCCACCGGCGCGGGCGACGGCGAGGAGCTCCCGGGCCTGGTCGCGGGCGAGGCCGACCGCTACTACCCGCGCACCGCGCTCCCGGAGCACCAGGGCCGCATCCTGCTCTCCCACTCGCCCTACCGGGACAGCGAAGGCGCCGTGCGCCACCAGGAGACGAGCCTCTACCGCGCCCCGTCCGGCGCCTGGGTCTTCGCGTCCGGCACCTTCGCCTGGTCCCCGGCCCTCGACCGGCCGGGCCACGTCGACGCCCGGGTGCAGCGCGCCACGGCGAACCTCCTCGACCGGATCTGCAAGAGGGACTGAGCAAGGGGACTGGGCGAGGGGGCCGGGCAAGAGGACTGAGCAAGGGGGCTGGGCAGGGGATCCGGGGGAGGGGACTGAGCGGGGGGTCACAGGGCCCGGCAGCGGGATCCGTCTCCTCGTGCGAGAGAATCGGACACGTTCCCTGGATCAACCTACGCGGAGGAACCGTGTCCGGATTCGTAGAAAAGCCCGAGCCCGTCCAGGTCCCGGGCCTGACCCATCTCCACACGGGCAAGGTCCGCGACCTGTACCGGAACGAGGCGGGCGACCTCGTCATGGTGGCGAGCGACCGCATGTCGGCCTACGACTGGGTGCTGCCCACCGAGATCCCCGACAAGGGCCGGGTCCTCACCCAGCTCTCCCTGTGGTGGTTCGACCAGCTCTCCGACCTGGTCCCGAACCACGTGCTCTCCACCGAGCTGCCGGCCGGCGCCCCCGCCGACTGGGCGGGCCGCACGCTGATCTGCATGTCGCTGGACATGGTCCCGGTCGAGGCCGTCGCCCGCGGCTACCTCACCGGCTCCGGCCTCCTGGAGTACAACGAGTCCCGCACGGTCTGCGGCCTCGCGCTCCCCGAGGGCCTGACCGACGGCTCCGAGCTGCCCGCGCCGATCTTCACCCCGGCGACGAAGGCCGCCGTCGGCGACCACGACGAGAACGTCTCGTACGAGGAGGTCGCCCGCCAGGTCGGCGCCGAGACGGCCGCGCTGCTGCGCCAGACGACCCTCGCCGTGTACGGCCGGGCCCGGGACGTCGCCCGCGAGCGCGGGATCATCCTCGCCGACACCAAGTTCGAGTTCGGCTTCGCGGGCGAGGCGCTCGTCCTCGCCGACGAGGTCCTCACCCCGGACTCCTCCCGCTTCTGGCCGGCCGCCGAGTGGGAGCCGGGCCGCGCCCAGCCCTCGTACGACAAGCAGATCGTGCGGAACTGGCTGACCTCCCCGGCCTCCGGCTGGGACCGCAAGAGCGAGCAGCCGCCGCCGGCCCTGCCGCCGGAGGTCGTGGAGAAGACCCGCGCCAAGTACATCGAGGCGTACGAGCTGCTGACCGGGAACGCCTGGTCCGACAGCTTCTAGTCGAGGTCGAAGGACGCCGTACGGGCCTGAACGAAGAAGCCCGTACGGCGTTCCGGCCGGTCGCCGTGCGGCACGCGCGCACGACGAAGGCCCCGGTTCCTGAGAACCGGGGCCTTCGTTTCCTGAGCGGACGACGAGATTCGAACTCGCGACCCTCACCTTGGCAAGGTGATGCTCTACCAGCTGAGCCACGTCCGCATGCGCCGTAGCGCGCTGCTAACTATACCCAACCTTTGGAGCGGGCGAGACGCACCGCCGCGTGACGGTTCTCCGCACCCAGCTTCGCGGTGGCGGAGGAGAGGTAGTTGCGGACCGTGCCGGGGGAGAGCGCGGCCCTCCGGGCGATCTCCGCGACGGGGGCGCCGTCGGCGGCGAGTTCGAGCACCTCGGCCTCGCGGGCGGTCAGCGGGAGTCCCCGGCGGCGATCGCGTCGGCCGCCAACTCGGGGTCCACATAGCGGTTTCCGGCGTGGACGGTACGGATCAGCTCGGCGAGCCGCTCGGCGCTCACGGTCTTCGGCGCGAAGCCCCGGACACCTGCCGCGAGGGCCCGCTTGAGGTGCCCGGGACGGCCGTGGCCGGTCACGATCATCGTGCGGCAGTCGGGCAGTTCGTCCCGGATCGATGTGGCGACCGTCACTCCGTCCGCCCCCGGCATCTGGAGGTCCAGGACGGCGACGTCGGGCCGGTGGGCGCGCGCCATGGCCAGCGCCTCGGGTCCGGTCGCGGCCTCGGCGACGACGACGAGGTCGTCCTCCAGGGCGAGCAGCGCGGCGAGCGCGCCCGGATCAGGTGCTCGTCATCGGCGAGCAGGACGCGTACGGGCTCGGTCACGCGACCGTCTCCTCTTCCTGTCGTACGGCTTCCCGCTGCCGTGGGTCTTCCTGTCGTGCGCGGTGTGCGGGGCGCGGTGCGGGCAGTGGCACCCGGGCGGTGACGCGGAAGGAGCGGGGTCGGCGGGGCCGGCGTCCAGGGTGCCGTCCACGGCGCCGAGGCGTTCGCGGAGTCCGGCGAGGCCGGAGCCGGTCCGGCCGGGGCGGCGGCCCCGTCCCGTACGGCGGCCCCGTCGTTCTCGACGGTCAGTACGGCCTCCCCCGCCCGCGCGTGGAGGGTGATCGCGCAGCGGCGGGCGTCGCCGTGTCGCAGGACGTTGGTGGTGGCCTCGCGGACGACCCAGCCGAGCGCGGACTGCACCTCGGCGGGCAGTTCCAGGGCGGGGGCGTCGACGGCGCAGTCGATGCCGGCGGCGTCGAGGACCCCGCGGGCGCCCTCCAGCTCGACCCGCAGGTCGGCCTCGCGGTAACCGCGGACGACCTCCCGGACCTCGCGCTGGGACTCCTGGGCGATCCGCTGGACCTCGACCATCTGGTCCACGCTCTCCGGGCGGCCGCGCTGGGCGAGCCGGACGGCCAGCTCGCTCTTGAGGGCGATCACCGACAGGTTGCGGCCCATGACGTCGTGGAGGTCGCGGCCGAAGCGGAGCCGTTCCTCGGCGACGGCGAGCCGGGCCTTGAGGTCGCGGGAGCGCTCCAGTTCCTGGACGACACCGAGCAGCCAGGCGGAGAAGCCGCAGGCGGAGGCGTAGGCGCCGCCGCCGACGAGGACGGCGACCAGGGTGATCAGGCCCTCCGGGGCGCCGTGGCCGAAGGCGGTGACGGGCAGCGCGGCGGCGACGGCGGTGCCGGCGACCGCGTACGCCATGTGCCGCACCCGGTCCAGGCAGAAGACGAGCGCGCCGGTGGTGAAGACCGAGGTGCCGGCGAGGGTGCTCGCGACGGAGGCGGCGTCGGGCAGCACCCGGCCGCCCAGAGGCCGGCGAGGGCGATGTCGGCGAGGGAGGTGGCGGCGAGGAGGGCGGCGGCGAGCCGGACGGGGCGCGGCCGCGTGCCGGTGGTGTGGTCGAGGAGCGGGAGGCGAGGACCCCGCAGAGCACGGCGTGGACCAGGACCCACAGGGCCAGGCCGATCGCTCCGCCCGTGCCGAGCGCGCCGCGCCCGACGCTGCTCAGCGGGCCGCCGCCGAACGTGAGGATCTCGACCGGGACCATGAGGTGGAAGGTCCCCCGGGTGTACAGCTCGACCTTTCCGGCGACGCTGCGCCGGGACCACCATCCCGTCATCGCGGACATCCCGCCCCCTCCGGTCCCGTCCTAGCGCCGGGGTTCCCAGCGGAACCAGCGGCGGACCGCCCACCCCGTCAGGACGCCCCACGCCACTGTATTGAGTGCGGCGCCGAGCAGGCTGCCCGCGTGGGCGGTGCCGAGCCAGCCGGCCCGGACGAACTCCATGGCGCCGCTGAGTGGGAGCAGCTGGGCGAGGTCGGCGGCGAGGCCGGGCAGGGCGTCGCGGGGGACGAAGAGGCCGGAGCCGAAGGAGGAGAGGAGGAAGAGCGGCAGGGTGGTGAGGCCGGCGCTCTCGACGGTGCGGGTGAAGGTGGTGGTGAGGGCGGCGAGTCCGGCGAGCAGCACGATCGCGGTGGCGAGGCCGAGGAGCAGCAGGTCGGGGCGGGCCGGGGCGCCGACGCCGAGGAGGGTGACGCCGCCGATGCCGAGGACCGCGCACTGGGCGAGGGCGATGACGGTGGCGGGCAGGGCGGCGCCGACGAGGATCTCGGTGTCGGTGGCCTCGCCGGTGCGCAGCCGCTTGAGGACGAGTTCCTCGCGGCGGGCGACGAGGCTGGAGACGAGGCTCATGTGGACGACGAGCAGCAGGATCATGCCGGTGCCGCCGACGAGGGTGGCGGCGGCGGGGGAGATGCCGAGGGTGGTCTCGTCGACGTTGCCGAGGGAGGACCGCAGCAGGAAGACCATCAGCAGCGGCATGGCGGCGGCGACGAAGAGGTTGTTGCGGTTGCGGCCGAGGAGGGTGAGTTCGGCCCGGCCGAGGGCGGCGAGCCGGGTGTGGGTGGTGGACGGCCGCCCGGTGCCGGTCGGGGTGGGGGCGAGGGGCGGTCGGCGGGTGCCGGTCGTGGTGGGCGCGCTCATCGGGTCACGGTCTCCTTCGGGCGGCGGGGCGTCCTCCGTGCGGGAGGCGATGTCGAGGAAGGCCTCTTCGAGGGAGGCGGAGCGGGCGTCGAGCCCGTCGAGGCGGACGTCCTGGTCGCGGGCCCAGCCGAGGAGCGCGGTCAGGTCGTTCTGGAGGGCGTGGGTGCGGATCTCGACGCGGTCGCCGTCGGCGGCGGCCTTCAGGTGGAGCGGCAGCCGGGCGGCGGACACGTCGGCGGGGAGGGCGAAGCGGATGCGGGCGGGCTGGGCGGCGGTGACCTCGGCGGGGGTGCCGGAGAGGACGGTCCGGCCCCGGTGCATGATCGCGAGCCGGTCGGCGAGCGTCTCGGCCTCCTCCAGGTAGTGCGTGGTGAGGAGGACGGTGGTGCCCTGGGCGCGCAGTTCGCGGACGAGTTCCCAGGTGTCGCGGCGGCCCTCGGCGTCGAGTCCGGTGGTGGGTTCGTCGAGGAAGAGGACCTCGGGGCGGCCGAGGAGGGCGAGCGCGAGGTCGAGGCGGCGGCGTTCGCCGCCGGACAGCTGCTTGATCCGCACCTTCTCGCGGTCGGTGAGGCCGACGGCGTCGAGGGCCTCGCCGGCGGGGCGGGCGCCGCTGGTGCAGCCGGCCCACATGCGGACGGTCTCGGTGACGGTGAGGTCGGAGGGGAAGCCGCCCTCCTGGAGCATCACGCCGATGCGGGGGCGGACGGCGGAGCGTTCGCGGTACGGGTCGTGGCCGAGGACGCGGGCGGTGCCGCCGGTCGGGGCGGCGAGGCCTTCCAGGAGTTCGACCGTGGAGGTCTTGCCGGCGCCGTTGGTGCCGAGGAGGGCGAAGATCTCGCCCCGGGCGACGGAGAGGGAGATGCCGCGCACCGCCTCGAAACCGCCGTCGTAGCTGCGGCGCAGGTCGGTGGCCTCGATGGCGGGGATCAGGGCTTCGGCTGTCATGGCTCCAGCCTTCCGGCCGGGCGCGGCGGGCGGCAGTGCGCGCTGTCATCACCCCGACTGACAAATGTCATGGGGTCCTTGGCGGCCCGGCGCGGAGGAAGCTCAGGGATACGACAGTGCAGAGGTGCGACGGTTCAGCGGTACGGCGGTACGGCGGTACGGCGGTACAGCGGTACAGCGGTACGCCGGTACGACAAAGGCCCCGGTTCTTGAGAACCGGGGCCTTTGCTCCCTGAGCGGACGACGAGATTCGAACTCGCGACCCTCACCTTGGCAAGGTGATGCTCTACCAACTGAGCCACGTCCGCATTGCTACCGGTCAGCTTTCGCTGCTCGGTGCGAGCACCACTCTACCTGATCCACCGGAGTGGTCGGTAACGCGTTTCTCGCAGAGCGGGTGACAGGGATTGCACACTGCGCCTTCCCCCTGGAAGGGGGCTGTTCTGCTACTGAACTACACCCGCACGCTGCTGGGGACTTGGCTTTTTCGGCCTCGCCCCTCGGCGTGATCCAAACTCTAGCGGATCAAGGGGGGTGCAATGCAAATCGACCCTGGTCCGGGCCCGGGGGCGGTGTCCCCGCCCCCGTCTCCCCGCCCCCGTCTCTCCACCCCTCGTCTCCAGGAGCCCCTCTCCGGGAGCCCCGCACCGGGAGTCCCGCACCGGGTGCCCCGGACCAGGGGCCCCCTCACCGGGACCCGCACCAGGAGCCCCCCGCCGCCTCAGCTCGCCGCGCGGAAGGCCTCGTAGACCCGCTTGGGGATCCGGCCGCGGGCGGGGACGTCCATCTTGTTGGACTGGGCCCAGGCGCGGACCGCCGCGGGGTCGGGGGCGAGGGCGGTGTGGGTGTACGAGGCCGCGGAGGCGCTCCGGCCGGCCGCCGCGCGGGCCGGCAGCTTGCGGCGGCGGCGAGGTAGGGCGCGAGCGCCTTGCGGAGTTTCTTTGCATTGGCAGCATTCAGGTCGATCTCGTACATCTTCCCGTCGAGACCGAACGCGACCGTTTCAGCCGCTTCTCCGCCTTCGATGTCATCGGAGAGAGTGACCACCACACGCTGAGCCACGGATATCGGTCCTTTCCTGCGGCCGCCGGGGTCGGTAGGGCGCTTGTGACGCCTCTGACGTGCGATGACGCCGACCTTACGGCTGTGCCGGGACAATGCTGCTTTCTTCTGGATTCCTTTGTACAGCGGTAGGCGTCGCAGGGGGAAGCCCCGCCAATTGTTTCAGCGTGTCCCGGTGCAATGCGGTCGGCAATATTTCACTCGAATTTTGGGCGGGGGCGCGTGTCCGGCGCCCGGTGCCCGTTCGTGTGACGCACGTCGCCCCGAACCGGGCTTTTGTAGGATCCTTCAGATCTCTACCCGCGTAGAATTTGGAGGCAGGTACGCTGAGGGAACCGCCCACGCAACACACCACCGGGAGTGCCAGTGGCACGCGTCGTAGTCGACGTCATGCTCAAGCCGGAGATTCTCGACCCTCAGGGGCAGGCGGTGCAGCGTGCACTGCCTCGCCTGGGATTCGCCGGAATCGCCGACGTCCGTCAGGGGAAGCGCTTCGAGCTGGAGGTGGAGGGACCGGTCGACGACGCCGCCCTCGCCCGCATCCATGAGATGGCCGAAACCTTCCTTGCCAACACCGTGATCGAAGACTTCGTCGTGAAGGTGGAGTCGTGACCGCACGCATCGGCGTCGTCACGTTCCCCGGAACGCTCGACGACCAGGACGCGCTGCGTGCCGCCCGCCTGGCGGGCGCCGAGGCCGTCTCGCTCTGGCACCGCGACAAGGACCTCAAGCAGGTCGACGCCGTGGTCCTGGCCGGCGGCTTCTCCTACGGCGACTACCTGCGGGCCGGAGCCATCTCCCGCTTCTCGCCGGTGATGGAGAGCGTCATCGAGCAGGCCAGGGCGGGCATGCCCGTCCTCGGCATCTGCAACGGCTTCCAGATCCTCACCGAGGCCCATCTGCTGCCGGGCGCGATGCTGCGCAACAACCACCTGCACTTCATCTGCCGCGACCAGAAGCTGCGGGTGGAGAACGCGGAGACCGCCTGGACCTCGGACTACTCCGCGGGCCAGGAGATCGAGGTCCCGCTCAAGAACATGGACGGCCGCTACGTCGCCGACGAGCGCACGCTCGACGAGCTGGAGGCCGAGGGGCGGGTCGCCTTCCGCTACCTGGACATGAACCCCAACGGCTCGCTGCGCGACATCGCGGGCATCACCAACGCCGCGGGCAACGTGGTCGGCCTCATGCCGCACCCGGAGCACGCCGTCGAGCCGCTGATCGGCACCGGCAAGACGGACGGCCTCGGTTTCTTCACCTCGATCCTCAAGAAGCTGGTCAACGCCTGATGAGCCTCGACACCGTCAAGCACGCGAGCGAGACGCCGGACAGCGAGCAGCCCTGGAAGGAGCTCGGCCTCAAGGAGGACGAGTACGCGCGCATCCGCGAGATCCTCGGCCGCCGTCCCACCGGCGCCGAGCTCGCCATGTACTCCGTCATGTGGTCCGAGCACTGCTCCTACAAGAGCAGCAAGGTCCACCTGAAGCAGTTCGGCGAGAAGACCCCCGAGAACGACGCCATGCTCGTCGGCATCGGCGAGAACGCGGGCGTCGTCGACGTCGGCCAGGGGTACGCGGTCACCTTCAAGGTCGAGTCGCACAACCACCCCTCGTACATCGAGCCCTACCAGGGCGCGGCCACCGGCGTCGGCGGCATCGTCCGCGACATCCTCGCCATGGGTGCCCGCCCGGTCGCGGTCGTCGACCCGCTGCGCTTCGGCGCGGCCGACCACCCCGACACCAAGCGCGTGCTGCCCGGTGTCGTCGCCGGCATCGGCGGCTACGGCAACTGCCTGGGCCTGCCGAACATCGGCGGCGAGGTCGTCTTCGACTCCTGCTACCAGGGCAACCCGCTGGTCAACGCCGGCTGCATCGGCGTGATGAAGCACGAGGACATCCACCTCGCCAAGGCCTCCGGCCCCGGCAACAAGGTCATCCTGTACGGCGCCCGCACGGGCGGCGACGGCATCGGCGGCGTCTCGGTCCTCGCGTCCGAGACCTTCGACGACACCAAGCCGACCAAGCGCCCCGCCGTCCAGGTCGGCGACCCCTTCCAGGAGAAGCTCCTCATCGAGTGCACCCTGGAGATCTTCAAGGAGAAGCTCGTCGCGGGCATCCAGGACCTCGGCGGCGCCGGGCTCTCCTGCGCCACGTCCGAGCTCGCCTCCGCCGGCTCCGGCGGCATGCGGGTCGACCTGGAGAGGGTCCACCTGCGCGACGCCACGCTCTCGCCCGAGGAGATCCTCATGAGCGAGTCGCAGGAGCGCATGTGCGCGATCGTCGAGCCCCAGCACGTCGACCGCTTCCTGGAGATCTGCGAGAAGTGGGACGTCATCGCCGTCGTCATCGGTGAGGTGACCGAGGGCGAGCGCCTGGAGATCTTCTGGCACGGCGAGCAGATCGTCGACGTGCCGCCGCGTTCCGTCGCCCACGAGGGCCCGACCTACCACCGGCCGTTCGCGCGTCCGGACTGGCAGGACGCGCTCCAGGCCGACGACGCGGGCAAGCTGCCCCGGCCGCAGGACGGCGCCGAGCTGAAGGACCAGGTCCTCAGGCTCGTCTCCTCGCCGAACCAGGCCTCGAAGTCCTGGATCACGGACCAGTACGACCGGTTCGTGCAGGGCAACACGGTCCTGGCGCAGCCCGAGGACGCCGGCATGGTCCGCATCGACGAGGAGACCAACCTCGGCGTGGCCATGGCGACCGACGGCAACGGCCGGTACGCGAAGCTCGACCCGTACACGGGCGCGCAGCTCGCGCTGGCGGAGGCGTACCGCAACGTCGCCGCCTCCGGTGCGAAGCCGCTGGCGATCTCGGACTGCCTGAACTTCGGTTCGCCCGAGGACCCGGCCGTGATGTGGCAGTTCGCCGAGGCCACCCGTGGTCTCGCGGACGGCTGCCTCCAGCTGGGCACCCCGGTGACGGGTGGCAACGTCTCCCTGTACAACCAGACCGGTGAGGTCGCCATCCACCCGACGCCCGTCGTGGCCGTCCTCGGTGTGATCGACGACGTCAACCGCCGCACCCCGATCGCCTTCGCGGAAGAGGGCCAGCTCCTCTACCTGCTGGGCGACACCAAGGAGGAGTTCGGCGGTTCGGCCTGGTCCGAGGTGATCCACCAGCACCTCGGCGGCATGCCGCCGGCCGTGGACCTCGACCGGGAGAAGCTGCTCGGCGAGATCCTGATCTCGGCCTCCCGCGACGGCATGATCGACGCGGCGCACGACCTGTCCGACGGCGGTCTCGTGCAGGCGGTCGTCGAGTCCTGCCTGCGCGGCGGGAACGGCGCGCGCCTGGTCGTCCCCGAGGGCCTGGACGCCTTCACGTTCCTCTTCAGCGAGTCGGCGGGCCGTGCGGTCGTCGCCGTCCCGCGCAGCGAGGAGCTCCGCTTCACCGACATGTGCGGTGCGCGGGGTCTGCCGGCGACCCGCATCGGTGTCGTCGACGGCGACGCGGTGGACGTGCAGGGCGAGTTCGCGCTCTCCCTGGAGGAGCTGCGCACCGCCCACGAGGCGACGATCCCGGGCCTGCTGGCCTGATCCTCCGTACGGTGTGAGCCCCCGTCCTGGTCCAGGGCGGGGGCTCCGTCGTCTCCGTGCCGTCCCCGTCAGCCGGTGCCCCAGAAGGAGTCGGCCTCCACGATGTCGGCGACGCACTCGTCGATGTCGGAGATCTTGTCGCCGACGAGGGTGAAGAACAGTCCGCCGTCCATCTCGATGCCGCGGTCGCCCTTGTCGGCGTGGAAGCGGTGCGCGGAGATGACGTGGCCGCGGCCGTCCACGTACAGGCCTTTCACTTCGACGCGGAAGGTGCCGCCGGTGAGTTCGGCGAGCTTCGCGTAGTAGTCGCGCAGCACGCTGTCCCGGCCCTTGTAGTGCCCGGAGATCTGGCTCTCGCCGGGCACGTGGTGGGTGCAGTCGCTGGTCATCATGCCGGCCAGTGTGTCCATGTCACCCGTGCTGAACGCTTCGTAGCCCCGGCGTATCAGGGCGGCATCGGGGTGCTCGTGATGGGTCATGGTCCCGTCGCCTGCTTTCGCTGCGATTGGCTCCTTCCCTCCAGTCTCGGGGCTAGCCTCGGGCCATGCCACCTGCCAAGAAGCGCCCCCGCAGCTACGACTCCGCGAAGACGCGTGCCGCCGTCCTGGCCCAGTTCGGGCACGTGCGGGAGGCGGTGACCGCGCTGACGCCCGAGCAGCTGGCCGGGCCGACCCGGCTGGGGGAGTGGACCGTACGGGACCTGGCGGCGCACCTGACGATGGTCCTCTCCTCCTGACCCGGAGGCTCGCCGAGCCCGAGCCGGAGAAGCGGGAACTCGCCCTGGCCGACTGGCCCCTGGCGACGGCGACGGCGGCGGGGAGCATCGACGAGGACACCCGGGCGATCGCCGCGGACGACCTGCCGGCGCTGTACGCGGAGGCCCTCGCGCGGTACGAGGAGGCGGTCGCGGCCGTCTCCGACGAGCGGCTCGTCCCCACCCGCTTCGGCGCGATGCGGCTCGGGGACTTCCTGGTGACCCGCGCCGTCGAACTCGTCGTCCACACCGACGACCTGAACGCGGCGACCGGCGCGGACGTCCCGTACGACCGCCAGGCCCTCGCCGCCTGCACCCGCCTCCTCGCCGACGCCCTCGCGCAGAAGGCCCCGGCGGGCGGTCGAGGTGCGGATCCCGCCGTACGCCGTGGTGCAGTGCGTGGAGGGCCCCGGCACACCGGGGCACCCGCCCAACGTGGTGGAGACGGACCCGCTGACCTGGCTCCGGCTCGCGACGGGCCGCACGGGCTGGGCCGAGGAGCTGGACGCGGCCCGCGTGAGCGCGAGCGGCGAGCGGGCGGACCTGGGGGACCTGCTGCCCCTGATGGGCTAACGGCAGGAACCGTACGCCCGCCCGTTCCGTCCCACCGTCATGCCGAAGCCCCGCGCACTCGCCGTCCTGGTCCCCCTCCTGCTGCTCACCACCGCCTGCGGTACGGAGGGAGCCGTCGGGTCCGGCGGCGCGGACACCGTCTCCCCGGACCTGCCGGTCGCGGGCACGTCCTGGAAGGTCGACGCGGTGACGGTCGACGGCGTCAGGTCCGTCGCGCCGGACGGTGCCCAGGTCGACTTCGGGAAGGACGGCCGGGCCGGTGGGAACGGCGGCTGCAACGGCTTCGGTGCCGCCGTCGCCGTGAAGGGGGACACCGTCACCGTCACGGTGCAGCAGTTCACCACGATGGCCTGCGGGGGCGACCGGGGCGATTTCGAGACGGAGTTCATGAAGGCCTTCTCCGGCCCGCTGAAGGGGACGATGAAGGGCGACGGCCTGCGGCTGGCCTCGGCCGACGGCCGCAACGAGCTGGAGCTGACCGCCGAGCCGCCCGTCCCCCTGACCGGCACCACCTGGAAGATCGACGGGCTGGTCTCGGGCGACACGGCCTCCTCCCTGCCCGCCGGCAGCGGGGACAAGGCGCGGTTCGTCCTCGGCGCCGACGGCCGGGCCACCGGCAATCTCGGCTGCAACAACTTCTCCGCGCACGTCCGCCTCGACGAGAAGGCCCGCACCCTCACCGTCGAGGGTCCGGCGGCGACCACCCGGATGATCTGCACGAGCCTGCAGATGAAGCTGGAGACGCGGCTGTACGAGCTCCTCGACGGCCCGCTGACGTATCGGCTGAACCACCGAACGCTGACGCTCTCCGACGCCTCCGGCGAGGGCCTCACGGCGACCGCGACCGCCCGCTGAGGGGGCGCCGACTGCGTCGTCCGTCACATCGCGGGCCCGCCCCGGCCCTGGTACGAGCGTCCGCTCGCCGGGGTCCGGGGGCCGGGAGCCCTTACGGCGCCTGGTTCGTAGGCCTCTCCAAGCCGCAATTGATCATTTGGTGTGATCGCACGAGTGCGGGCACTCCCGCTTTTCCTCAATTCGGACCAGTGGTCGAGCCCGTCTACACTCGGAAACGTGCCACGCGGAGACGGTCGACTCAATCACGATCTGCTCCCCGGTGAGAAAGGCCCCCAGGACGCTTGTGGCGTCTTCGGTGTCTGGGCTCCGGGTGAAGAGGTCGCAAAGCTCACGTACTTCGGGCTCTACGCCCTCCAGCATCGGGGTCAGGAATCCGCGGGAATCGCGGTAAGCAATGGCTCCCAGATCCTCGTCTTCAAGGACATGGGACTCGTCTCCCAGGTCTTCGACGAGACTTCTCTCGGTTCCCTCCAGGGTCATATCGCGGTCGGTCACGCCCGCTACTCGACCACCGGGGCCTCCGTGTGGGAGAACGCGCAGCCGACGTTCCGGGCGACAGCCCACGGCTCGATCGCGCTCGGCCACAACGGCAACCTGGTGAACACGGCGCAGCTCGCCGAGATGGTCGCCGAGCTGCCCAAGCGGGAAGGCCGCGCGACCCAGGTCGCCGCCACCAACGACACCGACCTGGTCACCGCGCTCCTCGCGGGCCAGGCGGACGAGGACGGCACGCCGCTCACCATCGAGCAGGCGGCCGCGAAGGTCCTCCCCGAGGTCCGGGGCGCCTTCTCCCTCGTCTTCATGGACGAGCACACGCTCTACGCGGCCCGTGACCCGCAGGGCATCCGCCCGCTGGTCCTCGGCCGTCTGGAGCGCGGCTGGGTGGTCGCGTCCGAGTCCGCCGCCCTCGACATCTGCGGCGCCAGCTTCGTCCGCGAGGTCGAGCCGGGCGAGCTGATCGCGATCGACGAGAACGGCATCCGCACCTCGCGATTCGCGGAAGCGAAGCCCAAGGGCTGTGTCTTCGAGTACGTGTACCTGGCCCGCCCGGACACCGACATCGCCGGCCGGAACGTGTACCTCTCCCGTGTGGAGATGGGCCGCCGCCTCGCGAAGGAGGCGCCGGTCGAGGCCGACCTGGTGATAGCGACGCCGGAGTCCGGCACCCCGGCCGCCATCGGCTACGCCGAGGCCTCGGGCATCCCCTTCGGCGCCGGCCTGGTGAAGAACGCCTACGTCGGGCGCACCTTCATCCAGCCCTCCCAGACCATCCGCCAGCTGGGCATCCGGCTGAAGCTGAACCCCCTCAAGGAAGTCATCAAGGGGAAGAAGCTCGTGGTCGTCGACGACTCGATCGTCCGCGGCAACACCCAGCGCGCGCTGGTCCGGATGCTCCGCGAGGCCGGTGCGGCCGAGGTCCACATCCGGATCTCCTCGCCGCCGGTCAAGTGGCCCTGCTTCTTCGGCATCGACTTCGCGACCCGCGCGGAGCTGATCGCCAACGGGATGTCGGTCGACGAGATCGGCAAGTCGCTGGGCGCGGACTCGCTCTCGTACATCTCCCTGGAGGGGATGATCGAGGCGACCACGATCCAGAAGCCGAACCTCTGCCGTGCCTGCTTCGACGGCGAGTACCCGATGGAGCTCCCGGACCCCGAGCTGCTCGGCAAGCAGCTCCTGGAGACCGAGCTGGCCGCCGGTCCGGCCGCCACCGCGGCCGCCGACGCCCTCCGTCGCCCGTAAGACCCCGCTGCACACCCGCAGTACGACACGAAAGCTCTGAACCCATGTCTCAGACCACCGGTGCCAGCTACGCGTCCGCGGGCGTCGACATCGAAGCGGGCGACCGCGCCGTCGAGCTCATGAAGGAGTGGGTGAAGAAGACGCAGCGCCCCGAGGTCCTCGGTGGCCTCGGCGGCTTCGCCGGCCTCTTCGACGCCTCCGCCCTCAAGCGCTACGAGCGTCCGCTGCTCGCCTCGGCGACCGACGGCGTCGGCACGAAGGTCGACATCGCCCGCCAGATGGGCGTGTACGACACGATCGGCCACGACCTGGTCGCGATGGTCATGGACGACATCGTCGTCTGCGGCGCCGAGCCGCTCTTCATGACCGACTACATCTGCGTCGGCAAGGTCCACCCCGAGCGGGTCGCCGCCATCGTCAAGGGCATCGCCGAGGGCTGTGTCCTCGCGGGCTGCGCTCTGGTCGGCGGCGAGACGGCGGAGCACCCGGGCCTCCTCGGCGCGGACGACTTCGACGTCGCCGGCGCGGGCACGGGTGTCGTGGAGTACGACCGGCTGCTCGGCGCGGACCGGATCCGTACGGGTGACGCGGTCATCGCGATGGCCTCGTCGGGTCTTCACTCCAACGGGTACTCGCTCGTCCGGCACGTGGTCTTCGACCGCGCCGGCATGACCCTCGACCAGCGGGTCGAGGAGCTCGGCCGGACGCTGGGCGAGGAGCTCCTGGAGCCCACGAAGATCTACTCCCTGGACTGCCTGGCCCTCACCCGGACCACGGACGTCCACGCCTTCAGCCACATCACGGGCGGCGGTCTGGCCGCCAACCTGGCGCGGGTGATCCCGGACGGCCTGCACGCCACCGTGGACCGCTCCACGTGGGCGCCGGGCGCGATCTTCGACCTGGTCGGCAAGGCCGGTCAGGTGGAGCGCCTGGAGCTGGAGAAGACCCTGAACATGGGCGTCGGCATGATGGCCGTCGTGCCGGCCGAGTCCGTGGACGTGGCCCTGGCGACGCTGGCGGACCGCGGGGTCGAGTCCTGGGTCGCGGGCGAGATCACCGAGCGCGGGGCGCACACGACCGGCGCCGAGCTGGTCGGCGACTACGCGAAGTAGTAGCCGGCTGTACGATGCGGGGCGCTCCTCAGGGGGCGCCCCGTTTCGCGTGTCCGCGTCCCGTCCCGCCCCGTCCAGGGGGGGAGCGTGCGGACAGCACAGAAACCCGGACGGGTGATCCCTGTCCGGGTTTCGGTGCTGCGATTCAGAAGGTCAAGCTCGACGCGGGGACGCGGAAGGACCGGACTCGTCGTCCTCGTCCTCGTCGTCCGTGTTGTAGAGATCCGCGTACTGGGCGTACGGGTCGTCTTCCTCGTCGTCGTCCTCGAACGGCTCGCCATTCGGCGGCTGCTGCGAAGTCGAAGCGCCCAGCTCATTGGCCAGACGCGTCAGGTCTGTCCCGCCGCTGCTGTACTTCAGCTGGCGGGCGACCTTGGTCTGCTTGGCCTTTGCCCGGCCGCGCCCCATGGCTCGACCCCCTCGGTGACGGGGCTCGTCGGCCCCAGAGTCTTGACACGCGTTCATGATTCGGAACGGACTCTCGGTAGAGAGACCGGTCCGTAGGGCTTCAACGGTACCTGTTTCCGTGGGTCTACGGTACGCCGCGCGCATCACATACCCCGGTACAGAACCTTCGAGGTGCCCTTTCCTCGCTGGTCAATCGCGATTTTAACCTCTTCTTGAGGGCCGACCCGCCGAGGGGCGTGAGCGAAGTCTCCCCGGCGGGCGGGCCGGCCCGCGTACGGCCCGGCGCGCTGATCAGGCGCGACGGGCGTCCGCCATGCGCTGTTCGGCGATCCGGTCGGCCGCCGCGGCCGGCGGAATGCCGTCGGCCTTCGCACGTGCGAAGATCTCCAGGGTGGTGTCGAAGATCTTCGTCGCCTTGGCCTTGCAGCGGTCGAAGTCGAAGCCGTGCAGCTCGTCGGCGACCTGGATCACGCCGCCGGCGTTGACCACGTAGTCGGGCGCGTAGAGGATCCCGCGCGCCTCCAGGTCCTTCTCGATGCCCGCGTGGGCGAGCTGGTTGTTCGCGGCGCCGCAGACGATGCCCGCGGTCAGGAACGGCACGGTCTCCTCGTTCAGGGCACCGCCCAGCGCGCAGGGGGCGTAGACGTCGAGGCCCTCGACGCGGATCAGCGCGTTCGTGTCGGCGACGACGGCGACCTGCGGGTGCTTGTCGGTGATCCGGCGCACCGACTCCTCGCGCACATCGGTGATCACGACCTCGGCGCCGTCCTCCAGGAGGTGCTCGACGAGGTAGTGGCCGACCTTGCCGACGCCGGCGACGCCGACCTTGCGGCCGCGCAGGGTGGGGTCGCCCCAGAGGGTCTGCGCGGCGGCGCGCATGCCCTGGAAGACGCCGAAGGCGGTGAGGACGGAGGAGTCGCCGGCGCCGCCGTTCTCGGGGGAGCGGCCGGTGGTCCACCGGTTGGTGCGGGCGATGACGTCCATGTCGGCGACGTAGGTGCCGACGTCGCAGGCCGTGACGTACCGGCCGCCGAGGGAGGCCACGAAGCGGCCGTAGGCGAGGAGGAGCTCCTCGGTCTTGATCTGCTCGGGGTCGCCGATGATGACGGCCTTGCCGCCGCCCAGGTCGAGTCCGGCCATGGCGTTCTTGTACGACATGCCGCGCGACAGGTTGAGCGCGTCGGCGATCGCCTCGGCCTCGCTGGCGTAGGGGTAGAAGCGGGTGCCGCCGAGGGCGGGGCCCAGGGCGGTGTTGTGGAGGGCGATGACGGCCTTGAGGCCGGTGGCGCGGTCCTGGCAGAGCACGACTTGCTCGTGGCCACCCCGTTCCGAGTGGAACAGGGTGCTCAGTACGTCAGCAGGAACGCCGGTCACATCGGTCACGGTGGTGACTCCCAAGTACGAAGCGGCGGTTGCGGCCCTCCCTGTGGGTGGGGAGGACCAGGTCGGCACGAGGGTAAGTCCTACCTGGGCGTAGATCGGCCGCAGTGCTCAGGATCACCCCTCGCGGAGTACCTCCGTGGAAGGATTTGCGACATGTCGGTCGCCCCACGGTCCCCGTTCCCTACGCGTCCTATCTGCGGGTGTACGAGCCGCTGGCCGCGTTCCCCGAGCCGGAGAGGTCCCATTGGGACCGGTACGCCCGCCGGCCGAGCGTCCCGGGGGCGCAGGAGGAGCTGCGGCGTTCGCTCGCGGACCTGCTGCCGACGCCCCCGGTGCCGGTGCCGGTCCACGAGAGCGGTGAGGCGTTCGTGGCGCGGCTGGACGGGGTGGTGGTGGTCTGCCCGTGGCGGACCCGGCTGCGCGGCTGGCTGGCCCTGGAGGAGCTGGCGGCCGGTCCGTATCCGGCGCCGGTGCTCGACGCGATGCTGCCGCCCGTGGTGCGCCTCCAGGTGGCGAGGGACTACGAGCGGTGGCTGAGCCGGAATCCGGACGCGCGTCCGTGGATCCGTACCGGGCTGTGGCACGTGCCGTTGCGCTGGTTCGCGCTCTTCGGCGACGAGGAGCGGGAGTACGAGCCGGGGACCGGGCGGCGGGCGGGCGCCGGTGCTGCGGTACCGGACGACGATGGCGCAGGCGCGGCGGCGGCTGGCGCGGGCGCTGCGGGCGCTGCGGGAGGCCGTCGACGACGGTCCGATGACGGAGGGTCTGATCGAGGTGGGGCGCTGGCTGGAGGAGTTCCATCCGCGGGCGTTGGTGGAGCTGGACTTCGGGGGTCTGGTGCACGCGGTGTCGGACGGGTGGCTGGCGGAGGAGCGGTCGGCGGCGCAACTGGCGGAGGGGATCGCGGCGCTGCGGGACGGGGACGGGGAGGCGGCGAGCGAGGCGTACGGGCGGCTGGCGGAGCGCTGGCGGGCCGTCAGGGACCTGCGTCTCGCGAATTGACATCAGTCGGACAGATTCGTCAGGTCGGTATCGACAAGACATGTCCGACCGGTGTAAATGATCTTCAGGTGTTGGCTGGATCCGGTTGGCCGGGTCTTTCGCACCGGTCTGGTGGGGGCCGTTGGTCCCGATCCGGGCCTTTGGCTCAAGCGTGACGGACAGCACGTAACGCACCCTTGCGCCCATCACCCACCCTCGTGCCAAAATAGGACAAGGAGTCCGGGGAGGGTTCCTTCCGCCCAAGTTCGGGCGGAACGCTCAGCATTGCACTCTATGGGGGGTCTGAGGACTCCTGATCGCTCTGTGACTGATCGTCACAGTGGCGTGACTGTCCGTTATGGCATGGTCAGTCGACTTCCGCCGCTGATGAACACCTGCGAGGGCAATTCCATCGGTTTGGCCGACGCGGCTGGACGGATGGTGTAGTTGTAGTGCCGAGGACAAGCCGTTCGTCCTATAACCGACTCGACCCGCTTCTGCCATTTCGGGCATGGCGGGTCAAGGTGCAGAATTTAGAGGAAAGAACCGAGATTGGTTCGGTTCTCCCGAGGAGGCCGCTCATGACCGCTCGCACCCCTGATGCCGAGCCGCTGCTGACCCCTGCCGAGGTTGCCACGATGTTCCGCGTGGACCCGAAGACGGTGACCCGTTGGGCCAAGGCCGGCAAGCTCACGTCCATCCGCACCCTGGGTGGGCACCGCCGGTACCGCGAGGCCGAGGTTCGCGCCCTGCTGGCGGGCATTCCGCAGCAGCGCAGCGAGGCCTGAGGTCGCGCAGAACCCCGCAGGACCAAGCAACACCCCGTAACACCGGGCCCGTCCGGATCCCCCAATCCGGTCGCCCACCCCTAGTACTGCCGACGGGCACCTGCCCCAACAGGTCTCCGTCAACGATCGCGCTGGACTCCGCCGGGTCCAGCGCGATCTTTTTGTGCCCCGCGCCACACTCCGCTCCCCGCACCCTCCAGGGTGGTGCAATTGCACATATTAAATCGGGGCGGTGTAGGGAGGGTGTAAGTGCAGTGATTTCTGAAGCGGTTTCAGTGACTCCCGTCACACCGGAGAAGTCTTGTCAGAGAACAGCCTGCCACCTCCGGGATCGCCCTCGACCCGCCGTTGGTCACGGACCGGCGGGACTTTCGTCCCCAGGGCGCGGGAACACGAAGAAGGCCCGCACCTTTCGATGCGGGCCTTCACTTCGAGCGACTCTGACGGGACTTGAACCCGCGACCTCCACCTTGACAGGGTGGCGAGCTAACCAACTGCTCCACAGAGCCTCGCTCGCAGCCCCTCGTGAGCGGCTGCGAGACAGACTCTACAGCAGGTCAGGGGGTGCGGTCGAACTCGCCCTCTACGGGGCCGCCGCGTCGATCGCCTTCACGATCCGCTTGTCCGAGATCGGGTACGCCGTGCCCAGCGCGTGGGCGAAGTAGCTCACCCGCAGCTCCTCGATCATCCAGCGGATGTCGGTGACCTCGGACGGCACCGGACGGCCCTTCGGAAGCTGCTCCAGGAGCCAGGCGTACTCGTCCTGCATCTCCTGGACCTTCTCCATCCGGGTGGTGTCCCGCTGGACCCCGGTGGGCATCTGCTGGAGCCGCCGATCCACCGCCACCAGGTAGCGCATCAGGTCCGGGAGCCGCTTCAGGCCCGTACGGGTGACGAAGCCGGCCGGCATCAGCCAGGCGAGCTGCGCCTTCACGTCGGTCAGGTTGTTGATCAGGGCCAGGCTGTTCGTCGACTTCAGCCGGCGCTCGCAGGCCTGCCAGGCCGCCAGGATCTGCTGGACCTGGCCCACCGTCCGGACCGTCGTGTCCACCAGGTCCGCGCGGACCCTGTCGTACAGCTTCCGGAAGGACTCCTCGTCCCAGGCAGGGCCGCCGTGGTCCGCGATCAGCTTGTCGGCCGCGGCGGTCGCGCAGTCGTCGAAGAGGGCCTGGATCGAGCCGTGCGGGTTCGACGACAGGGCCAGCTTCTGCTGGTTGGTCAGCTTGTCCGAGGCGAACTTCGCCGGGTTCACCGGGATGTTCAGCATGATCAGCTTCCGGGTGCCCCGCCACATCGCCCGCGCCTGCTCGGCCTCCGAGTCGAAGAGCCGCACGGCCACCGAGTCGCCCTCGTCGACCAGCGCCGGGAACGCCTTCACCGGCTGCCCGCCGCGCTTGGTCTCGAAGACCTTCGTCAGCGTCCCGATCGTCCAGTCCTTGAGCCCCGTGCGCTCCAGGGAGGGCCCGGAGCCGTCCGGGCCGCCCGTCGCCGCCGCGGCGGCCTTGGAGAGCGCCTGACGGGCCTTGGGGCGCAGTTTCAGCCGCAGGGTCTCCAGGTCCTTGTCCTCGGCCAGCTTGCGGCGCCGCTCGTCGACGATCCGGAAGGTCACCTTGAGGTGCTCGGGGACCTTCGCCCAGTCGAAGTCCTCGGCCGTCACCGGCACGCCCACCATCCGCTGGAGCTCCCGGGCGAGCGCGCCCGTCAGCGGCTCCTGGACGGGGACCACGGAGTCGAGGAAGCGGGTCGCGAAGTTCGGCGCCGGGACGTAGTGGCGGCGGATCGGCTTCGGCAGCGAGCGGATCAGCTCCGTGACGACCTCCGCGCGCAGACCCGGGATCTGCCACTCGAAGCCCTCGTCCGTCACCTGGTTCAGGACCTGGAGCGGAACGTGGACGGTCACGCCGTCCGCGTCCGCGCCCGGCTCGAACTGGTACGTCACCCGGAACTTCAGCGCGCCCTGGCGCCAGGAGTCCGGATAGTCGTCCTTGGTGACCGCCCCGGCCTTCTCGTTGATGAGCATCTCGCGCTCGAAGTCGAGGAACTCCGGCTCCTCGTGGCGCTTGTGCTTCCACCAGGAGTCGAAGTGGGCTCCGGACACGACGTGTTCGGGGACGCGCTTGTCGTAGAAGTCGAAGAGCGTCTCGTCGTCGACGAGGATGTCCCGGCGCCTGGCCCGGTGCTCCAGTTCCTCGACCTCGGTGAGGAGCTTGCGGTTGTCCGCGAAGAACTTGTGGTGGGTGCGCCAGTCGCCCTCGACGAGCGCGTTCCGGATGAACAGGTCGCGGGAGACCTCCGGGTCGATCCGCCCGTAGTTCACCTTGCGGTCGGCGACGATCGGGACGCCGTACAGCGTCACCTTCTCGAAGGCCATCACGGCCGCCTGGTCCTTCTCCCAGTGCGGCTCGCTGTACGTCTTCTTCACCAGGTGCTGCGCGAGCGGCTCGATCCACTCGGGCTCGATCCGCGCGTTGACCCGGGCCCACAGGCGGGAGGTCTCCACCAGCTCGGCGGACATGACGAAGCGCGGGGGCTTCTTGAAGAGCGCGGAGCCGGGGAAGATCGCGAACTTGGCGCTGCGGGCACCCAGGTACTCGTTCCGTCCGCCGCCCTCGCGCTTCGGGCCCTGGCCGCCGTCCTTGGACTCCTTCACGTCCTTCAGGCCGATGTGGGAGAGCAGGCCGGCGAGGAGGGAGACGTGCACGGACTGCTCCGGCGCGTCCTCCTCGTTCAGATGGATGCCCATCTGCTTGGCGACCGTCCGCAGCTGGGCGTAGATGTCCTGCCACTCGCGGATCCGCAGGAAGTTCAGGTACTCCTGCTTGCACATCCGGCGGAAGGAGCTGGAACCGCGCTCCTTCTGCTGCTCGCGGACGTACCGCCACAGGTTCAGGAAGGCGAGGAAGTCGCTCGTCTCGTCCTTGAAGCGGGCGTGCTGCTGGTCGGCCTGCGCCTGCTTCTCGGACGGCCGCTCGCGCGGGTCCTGGATGGACAGCGCCGCCGCGATCACCATGACCTCGCGGACGCAGCCGTTCTTGTCGGCCTCCAGGACCATCCGGGCGAGCCGGGGTCCACGGGCAGCTGGGACAGCTTCCGGCCCTGCTGGGTCAGCCGCTTCTTCGGGTCCTTCTCGTTCGGGTCGATCGCCCCGAGCTCCTGGAGGAGCTGGACGCCGTCCCGGATGTTGCGGTGGTCCGGCGGGTCGATGAAGGGGAACTTCTCGATGTCGCCGAGGCCGGCGGCGGTCATCTGGAGGATGACGGAGGCCAGGTTCGTCCGGAGGATCTCCGCGTCCGTGAACTCCGGGCGGGTGAGGAAGTCGTCCTCGGAGTAGAGGCGGATGCAGATGCCGTCGCTCGTACGGCCGCAGCGGCCCTTGCGCTGGTTGGCGCTGGCCTGGCTGACCGGCTCGATCGGGAGGCGCTGGACCTTGGTCCGGTGCGAGTAGCGCGAGATGCGGGCGGTGCCCGGGTCGATCACGTACTTGATGCCGGGGACGGTCAGCGAGGTCTCGGCGACGTTCGTCGCGAGGACGATCCGGCGGCCGGAGTGCGCCTGGAAGACCCGGTGCTGCTCGGCGTGCGAAAGGCGCGCGTAGAGGGGGAGGATCTCGGTGTTGAAGAGCTTCTTCTTGCTCAGCGCGTCCGCCGTGTCGCGGATCTCGCGCTCGCCGGAGAGGAAGACCAGGACGTCCCCCGGCCCTTCCTTCTGGAGCTCGTCGACCGCGTCGCAGATCGCGGTGATCTGGTCCCGGTCGGCCTCCTCGCTGTCCTCTTCGAGGAGCGGGCGGTAGCGGACCTCGACCGGATACGTCCGGCCGGAGACCTCGACGATCGGGGCGTCTCCGAAGTGGCGGGAGAAGCGCTCCGGGTCGATCGTCGCGGAGGTGATCACGACCTTGAGGTCGGGGCGCTTCGGCAGCAGCTGGGCCAGGTAGCCGAGCAGGAAGTCGATGTTGAGGGACCGCTCGTGGGCCTCGTCGATGATGATCGTGTCGTACGCGCGCAGCTCGCGGTCCGTCTGGATCTCGGCGAGCAGGATGCCGTCCGTCATCAGCTTCACGAAGGTCGCGTCCGGGTTCACCTGGTCCGTGAAGCGGACCTTCCAGCCGACGGCCTCCCCGAGGGGGGTCTTCAGCTCCTCGGCGACGCGCTCGGCGACCGTGCGGGCGGCGATCCGGCGGGGCTGGGTGTGCCCGATCATGCCCCGGACGCCCCGGCCCAGCTCCAGACAGATCTTCGGGATCTGCGTGGTCTTTCCGGAGCCCGTCTCACCGGCGACGATCACGACCTGGTGGTCGCGTATCGCCTCCAGGATCTCGTCCTTCTTCTGCGAGACGGGAAGCTGCTCGGGATACGTGACCGGGGGCACGCGGGAGGCGCGCCCGTCGACGCGCTCTTGGCCTTGGCCGCCTCGGCGGCGATCTCGTCCAGGACGGCCGCGCGGGCCTCGGGCTTGCGGATGCGGCGGGCGCCTTCGAGACGGCGGCCGAGCCGGTGGGAGTCCCGCAGCGAGACCTCGGCCAGGACGGACTGGAGGGCGGCGAAGGAAGTAGACATACGGGATCCAGGATCGCACCTGCGGACGAGAAGCGGCGAACCCATTTACGAGGGCGGCCGGGCGGCCGTGCGTAGTATTTCGGGCATCCGGCCCGGCCCGAGAGGTTTCGCATGTTCCGCACCGCCCGCGCGACGGCGGCGTTCGCCGCGTTGCTGGGTCTGGTGCTCGGCCTGCTGGTCTGCGGCGTCTCCCTCCGGCGGCCCCAGGACTCCCGTGGACCCGGCCCCGGTCGTGGCGGCCGCCACCGTGCCCGGCTGCGACCCCGGACACCTCCTCGACGAAGGGACCCCGGGTCCCGTCGTACCGCCGCGCGCCCACGGCTTCGCCGAGCTGCTCCCGGCCCTGGCCGCCGACCGGGCGGCCCCGGGGTCCGGCAGCCGCAGCCGTGCGACCGGGCCGCGCCGCAGGGCCGGGAGCCACCCGCGCGCGTGGCGCCGTCTCCCGTGGAGCTGTCGGTCCTGAGGGTCTAGACGGACGGCCGTCCTCCGCCGTCCGTCCTCACTTCCTCCGCCCTCAGGAGCGCTTCCGCATGTCCACGACCCCGCCCAAGACCGGCTCCACGACCGCGTCCAAGACCGGCTCCACGACCGCGTCCAAGTCCAAGCCGATCATGATCGTCGCTGGAGTAGCGGTCGCCGCCGCGCTGGCCGGTGCCGTCTCCTACACCGCCACCAAGCCCGCGTCCCCGGCGCCTCCGGCTCCTCCTCCGTCGCCGAGGTCTCCGCCGACCCCTCCGCCGGCGTCTACGCCGAACTGGAGGCCTACGCCCGCCGCGACCCCGCCGACAAGCTCGCCCTCGGCCGCGCCGACGCGCCCGTCGTGCTCATCGAGTACGCCGACTTCAAGTGCGGCTACTGCGGCAAGTTCGCCCGCGACACCGAGCCCGCCCTCGTGAAGAAGTACGTCGGGAACGGCACCCTGCGCATCGAGTGGCGGAACTTCCCGATCTTCGGCGAGGAGTCGGAGACCGTCGCCCGCGCCTCCTGGGCGGCTGGGCAGCAGGGCCGGTTCTGGGAGTTCCACAAGGCCGCCTACGCCGAGGGCGCCAAGGAGAAGGGCTTCGGCAAGGCCCGGCTCGCCGCCCTCGCCCTGGAGGCCGGCGTCCCCGACGCGGCCCGGTTCGCGAAGGACACCGAGGGGAAGGCCGCCCGCGAGGCCGTCGGCAAGGACCAGGAACAGGGATACGCGCTCGGCGCCACCTCCACCCCGTCCTTCCTGATCAACGGCCGCCCGATCGCCGGCGCCCAGCCCCTGGAGACCTTCACGGAGGCCATCGAGGCGGCGGCCAAGACCGCTTCGTCGAAGGGCAAGCGGTGACCTCCGGCATCGGCTACTTCGCCGCCTTCCTCGGCGGCCTCCTCGCCCTGCTCAGCCCGTGCAGCGCCCTGCTCCTGCCCGCCTTCTTCGCGTACTCGATCGACACGCGCGCGAAGCTCGTGGCCAGGACCGGCATCCTCTACGCGGGACTGGCGACCACCCTCGTCCCGCTCGGCGCGGCCGGCTCCCTCGCGGGCCGCTTCTTCTACGGCCACCGGGACCTGCTCGTCACCGCCGGAGGCTGGCTGATCATCGGCCTCGGCGTCCTGCAGATCCTCGGCCTGGGCTTCACCTCCCGCCGGATCGCCGAGGCGAGCGGCCGCATCCGGCCCACGTCGGCGCTCTCCGTCTACGCCCTCGGCCTGGTCTACGGCCTCGCCGGCTTCTGCGCGGGCCCCATCCTCGGCAGCGTCCTGACCGTGGCGGCGCTGAGCGGCAGCCCGGCCTACGGCGGCCTGCTCCTCGCCGTCTACGCGCTCGGCATGGCCGTCCCGCTGTTCCTGCTGGCCCTGCTCTGGGACCGGTACGAGCTGGGCCGGCGGCGCTGGCTGCGCGGCCGCCCGCTCCGCGTCGGCCACTTCGAGGTCCACTCCACCTCGCTGCTCTCGGGCCTCTTCTTCATCGCCCTCGGCACCCTCTTCCTCGTCTTCGACGGGACGACCGCCCTGCCGGGCCTGCTGTCGGTGGACGACTCCTTCGCCGTGGAGGAGCGGGTCGCCTCGCTGGGCCGGTCGGTGCCGGACTGGGCGCTGCTCGTCGCGGTCGTCGCGGCGGTGGCGGCGGCGCTCGCGGTGCGGGGCCGCAGGGCGCGGCGGCGCGAGGAGGTCTGAGCCGTACGTACGGGGAAGGGGCGCGGGCTCCTTCCCCGTACCGCCGCTCCCTGTTTCACGTGAAACGAAGAGGGCAAACGAAGAAGGCCCCGTTCTTTCGAACGGGGCCTTCTCTCTGTGGCTGGGGCCGGGGTCGAACCGGCGACCTATCGCTTTTCAGGCGATCGCTCGTACCAACTGAGCTACCCAGCCACGAGACCGTTTCCGGCCTCAGCGACTCTGACGGGACTTGAACCCGCGACCTCCACCTTGACAGGGTGGCGAGCTAACCAACTGCTCCACAGAGCCAAGCTTGTGTGCGATCACTAGTCTCGCACACGGTGATGCGTGCCCCCAACGGGATTCGAACCCGTGCTACCGCCTTGAAAGGGCGGCGTCCTGGGCCACTAGACGATGAGGGCTAGAGGCTCACCTGCGCACTTCCTCAGTGCGTCGGGGACGTGAGAAGCATATGGGATGCCGGCCGGTATCGCCAAAACGGTTTCCGGCGGGGGGAGAATGGGCCCGTGCTGGAGATGACGCGCGAGGAGTTCGAGGAGCTCGTCGCCGAGGCCCTGGACCGGATCCCGCCCGAGCTGACACGGCTGATGGACAACGTCGCCGTGTTCGTCGAGGACGAGCCCTCCCGGACGATCCCGAGCTCCTCGGCCTCTACGAGGGACACCGCTGACCGAGCGCGGCGAGTGGTACGCCGGGGTGCTGCCCGACCGGATCACGATCTACCGGGGGCCGACGCTGCGGATGTGCGAGTCGCGCGAGGACGTGATCGCGGAGACCGAGATCACCGTCGTGCACGAGATCGCCCACCACTTCGGCATCGACGACGAACGGCTGCACGCGCTCGGCTACGGCTGAGCCGGCCGGCCCGCGCCGACGGGCGGATGCCCGGCCGTGGCCGGATCGGGCGGGTGCGTGGGGGCCGTGTCCCTTGTGGTGCCTGGGGAGTTGGGCAGTGCGACGCGTTCCGTTCCTGCCTGTTGTGTCCTGGAGGTGCCCCCCGTGCGCCATTTGCCCACCCCGGTGAGATGGGCCGCCACCGCGCTGGCCGTCGCGGCCTGTGCCGGTCTGAGCGGCTGTATGAGTGTGAGTGACGAGGGGCGAAGCCGGCGCCCGGCGCGTCCGGGGAAGCACGGCACGGCGGCCGGGACCGACGCCGGAGGCGGCGTCCAGGGCGGGACGGCGGCTCGTGGAACGGCCGGCCGGAGAAGGGCGGGCCGGTGCCGGCCGGTGAGGGCAAGGAGTCCCCGGTCCCCAGCGGCTCGCCGTCGGGCACGGCGAAGCCCTCGCCGGGCACGGTGCTGCCGGTGGAGGGTCCGGGCGGCTCCGGCGGGCCGTCGAAGTCGCAGCCGCCCGGTGGCGGCCACCAGGTCCCGGGCGGCGGCACGGGCGGCAGTGGCGGGAGCGGGGCAGCGGCGGCAGTGGCGGGAGCGGCGGCGGGGCGCCGGGGATCGGACGGCGGCGGGTCCACGCCCACGCCGGAGCCGACCCCGCCGAGCCCCAGCCGACCCCGGAGCCCACCTCGAACCCGACTCCCGAGCCGACTCCGGAGCCCACCTCGAACCCCAGTGATCCGCCGACGCCCGGCACCGACACCCAGATGGGTGCCATGCGGGCGGCGGACGGACCGGGCGCGCCTCCGGAGCCCGAGGCGTCTCCGCAGGTCGGACCGGTGTGACGTAGTCCGATTTGCTATAGGCGGGGAGAGTCCGTATGGTGGTAGATCGCTTGATCCTATTGCCCGGCGCCGACACAGAAGAGCGCCGTGTGGCGCGTACTCTCCCTAGCCGTGGCTGACCGCATTGAGGCGGTCGTTTGCGAAATCACGGAGTTGACGGGCGCGTGCCGAGACTCCGGAAGGTTTCGCATTTCGCATGTCCATTTTCAGTTCTGACCACGCCGTCATGCCCGAGAACGACGAGATCGTCGAGGCCGTAGAGGCCACCGAGATCGTCGAGACCGTCGACGCCGTCTCCGCCGAGACCGTCGAGATCGAGGCCGACGACACCGACGCCGAGGCCTCCGCCGAGGAGACCGAGTCCGACGAGCCCACCATCACCTTCGGCGACCTCGGTCTGCCCGAGGGCGTCGTGCGCAAGCTCGCCCAGAACGGCGTCACCACCCCCTTCCCGATCCAGGCGGCGACCATCCCGGACGCCCTGGCCGGCAAGGACATCCTCGGCCGCGGCCGCACCGGCTCCGGCAAGACCCTCTCCTTCGGTCTGCCGCTGCTCGCCACCCTGGCGGACGGCCACACCGAGAAGAAGAAGCCCCGCGGCGTCATCCTCACCCCGACCCGTGAGCTCGCGATGCAGGTCGCGGACGCCCTCCAGCCCTACGGCGACGTGCTCGGCCTCAAGATGAAGGTCGTCTGCGGCGGTACGTCCATGGGCAACCAGATCTACGCCCTGGAGCGCGGCGTCGACATCCTCGTCGCCACCCCGGGCCGTCTCCGCGACATCATCAACCGCGGCGCCTGCTCCCTGGAGCAGGTCCAGGTCGCCGTCCTCGACGAGGCCGACCAGATGGCCGACCTGGGCTTCCTGCCCGAGGTCACCGAGCTGCTCGACCAGGTCCCCGAGGGCGGCCAGCGTCTCCTCTTCTCCGCCACCCTGGAGAACGAGATCGACACCCTCGTCAAGCGCTACCTGGTGAACCCGATCACGCACGAGGTCGACCCGTCCGCCGGCGCCGTCACCACGATGACCCACCACGTCCTCGTCGTGAAGCCGAAGGACAAGGCCCCGGTCACCGCGGCCATCGCCGCCCGCAAGGGCCGCACGATCATCTTCGTCCGCACCCAGCTGGGCGCCGACCGCATCGCCGAGCAGCTCCGCGACGCCGGTGTGAAGGCCGACGCCCTGCACGGCGGCATGACCCAGGGCGCCCGTACGCGGACCCTGGCCGACTTCAAGGACGGCTACGTCAACGCGCTCGTCGCGACCGACGTCGCCGCCCGGGGCATCCACGTCGACGGCATCGACCTGGTCCTGAACGTGGACCCGGCCGGCGACCACAAGGACTACCTGCACCGCTCGGGCCGCACCGCCCGCGCCGGCCGCTCCGGTGTCGTGGTCTCCCTGGCCCTGCCGCACCAGCGCCGCCAGATCTTCCGCCTGATGGAGGACGCGGGCGTCGACGCCTCGCGCCACATCGTCGGCGGTGCCGGCGCCTTCGACCCGGAGGTCGCCGAGATCACCGGCGCCCGTTCGCTGACCGAGGTCCAGGCCGACTCCGCGAACAACTCGGCCAAGCAGGCCGAGCGCGAGGTCGTCGACCTGACCAAGCAGCTGGAGCGCCTCCAGCGCCGTGCCGTCGAGCTCCGCGAGGAGGCCGACCGCCTGGTGGCCCGCGCCGCCCGTGAGCGCGGCGAGGACCCGGAGGCCGCCGTCGCCGAGGTGACCGAGGCCGCCGAGGCCGAGGTCGCCGCCGCCGCCGTCGAGGCCGAGCGCGCCGCGAAGGCCGAGGAGCGCCGCGAGAGCAGCGCTCGACCTACCGCGACGAGCGGGGCAACTTCGAGCGCCGTGACCGCGGTGACCGCGGTGGCTTCAACCGTGACGACCGCGGTGACCGTGGCGGCTTCCGCGGTGGCGACCGTGGCGGCTTCCGTCGCGACGACCGTCCGTCCGGCGGCTTCCGCCGTGACGACCGTCCCTCGGGCGGCTTCAACCGTGACGACCGTGGCGGCCGTTCCTTCGAGCGCCGCGACAACGACCGTCCGTCCGGCGGCTTCCGCCGTGACGACCGTCCCTCGGGCGGCTTCAACCGTGACGACCGCGGTGGCGACCGTGGCGGCTTCCGTCGCGACGACCGTCCGTCCGGTGGTTTCCGTCGCGACGACCGTCCCTCTGGTGGCTTCAACCGTGACGACCGTGGCGGCCGTTCCTTCGAGCGCCGCGACAACGACCGTCCGTCCGGCGGCTTCCGCCGCGACGACCGTCCCTCCGGCGGCTTCAACCGCGACGACCGTGGCGGCCGTTCCTTCGAGCGCCGCGACAACGACCGCCCCACCGGCGGCCACCGCGGCAGCGACCGCCCGTTCAACCGCGACCGTCGCGACGACCGCCCCGCCGGCGGCTTCCGCTCGGGCGGCGACCGCCCGTACGGCCGCCGTGACGACCACCGCGGCTCCACCGGCTCGACCGGCGGCTCCTTCGGCCGCCGCGACGACAAGCCGCGCTGGAAGCGCAACGGCTGACCTCGCGTAGGACCCTGAGCAGGGCCCGTGCCCGCACTTCGGTGCGGGCACGGGCCCTGCTCCGTTTTGAACCGGTTCGGAATTCGCTTTCCCTGCTCATGGTGCCGCTGTTACTGTCGCTTTACTTGCACGGGGGTTCGAGCAAGTGGGGCACGCGATCGCGCGCTGCCGACCGCGGCACACGGTGCCGCGTCTCCTCCGTGCGCCCATCCGTATGCATGGAGACGACGTGAACCAGCACGCTCGGCCCCGCAGAGTCACCCTTCGGCGCGTACTCGGCACCGCGCTCATACCCGTCGTCGGCCTCGGTGCCGTCGCGGCCGGCGCTCCGCGGCCTTCGCCGCGCCGACCGCCCTGACCGCCGCCGCACCCGTGGCCCTGGACCCGTGGGCGGCGTCCGTTCCGCTGACGGACGGCGCGTCCATCTTCAGCATCCGGGATCTCAAGACCGCCAAGGACGGGACGGTCGTCGCCCTCTGGTCCCGGACCGCCGCGGACCGCAGCACGAACGAGCTCGTCGTCTCGCACCGTCCGGCGGGCAGCTCCGCCTGGAGCGCGGCGCACGTCCTGCGCACCCTGCCGAGCTGGCGCTCCGACGCCAGCCTCACGGTCTCGGCCGACGGATCGGTCACGGCGTCCTGGATGGAGTACCCGAACGACGGCGGGCCGGGGAACGAGAAGCCCGGCGGTGTGTTCCGGATGGCCACCCTCGCGGCCGGGGCCACGACGTGGTCCGACCCGACGGACATCATGAGCGACCCGGGTTGGGTGCACAGCGGGCAACTGGCCGGCTCGCCGTCGGGTGAACTCGTCGCCGTCTGGCAGGGCTTCTCGGACGGGAAGGCCGGGGCGTACTCCTCGACCCGTACCGCCCCGGACGCCGCCTGGTCCGCGCCGGTCCGCCTCGACGAGCCCGCGGCGGACGCGGGGCTCAACGGCCCGCCGCAGCTCATCTACTCGGCCCAGGGCACGGCCACCGTCGCCTACGTCCAGGGCGGCGCCAGGACCGGAGAGGTCAAGGTCACCGACCGGGCGGCGGACGGCACGTGGTCGAAGCCGGTCACCGTCTCCAAGCCCGGCACCTACCCCACCGGCCTCACCCTGGCCATCGGCGGCGGCGGACACGCCGCGCTGGCCTGGAGGACGACCGACGACCCTTCGTCCGAGTCCTCCGCGCAGGCGATCGCCGTGCGTCCGGCCGACAGCCTGACCTGGGGTGCCGAGGAGCCCGCCAACGGCTTCCAGACCGGTGCCTGGCGCAAGGTCGCCATCAACCCGAAGGGCGACGTCACCCTGCTCGGCGTCGCCTACGACGAGGGCATCGGGTTCACCGCACGGACGACCACGCGGTCTGCCTCCGGAACCTGGTCCGCGCTGAAGACGCTCTCCACCGGCTACGTCCCCGACGACCAGTTCGACCTGACGGTCGGCCCCGACGGCACCTTCCACGCCGTCTGGACCCAGGGGGACACGAACCGGAAGCTGATGACCTCCTCGCGCGTCGACGGTGCCTGGTCCGCGGCCCCGACGCCGCTCTCCACCAACACCAGCGGCTACGCACTGGGTCTGGTCACTGTCGATGCCGCCAATCGCCCGGTCGCCGTGTGGGAGCAGTCCACCGGCGACTTCACCACCCAGCTGCGGACCGCCACCACCGCCCCCGCCCCCGTCAAGCCGCTCCCCAAGTGGCGGGACCACAGCGGTGACGGCAAGGGCGACCTGCTCGGCCTCACCCCGACCGGGACGCTGACCGTGCGGACCGGCACGGGCACCGGCGGCCTCGGCACCGGCGCCTCGGCGGCCGGCTGGCCCGCCACCTCGACGGTCGTCCCCTTCGGGGACCTCTCGGGCGACCGGTGCAACGACCTCCTGGTGCGCGACGCCGCGGGCGTCCTGACCCGGTACGACGGCGGCTGCGGCACGGCGTTCGCGCCGAGCGGCCCGAAGCGGACGATCGGCGCCGGCTGGCAGATCTACAACAGCCTCACCGCGCCCGGCGACCTGACGGGCGACGGCCGGACCGACCTCCTCGCCCGCACGCCGGCCGGCGAGCTGTGGATGTACGCCGCCGACGGCACGGGCAAGTTCAAGCCGCGGGTGAAGATCGGCGGCGGCTGGCAGATCTACAACAGCCTCGTGGGCGTCGGCGACTTCACCGGCGACGGCAAGGTGGACCTGGTGGCCCGGGACACGGCCGGTGTGCTGTGGCGGTACGCCGGGACCGGCACCGGCGCCTTCGCCGCCCGGGTGAAGATCGGCGGCGGCTGGCAGATCTACAACTCCCTCGTGGGCGTCGGCGACTTCACCGGCGACGGCAAGGCGGACCTGGTGGCCCGGGACACGGCCGGTGTGCTGTGGCGGTACGCCGGGACCGGCACCGGTGCCTTCGCCGCCCGGGTGAAGATCGGCGGCGGCTGGCAGATGTACAAGACGCTGTCCTGACGCATGACCCGGCGGGGCCCGTACGACACTTCGGTGACGTGCGGGCCCTGTCTCGTACCGGAGTTCGACCGGGATACGCTCAGCCGGACGAGGCGGGTGGGGGCGCCGGCCAGGGGCCCGGCGAAGGCTCCTCCCGCGTTCCGCGCTTCAGGTTTCCCCGGGAGGGACCTCTCTTTGACCCGTCATCCACGCGCGCGGCGACCCGCGCGCGTACAGCCGTCCTCGCCGCAGCGCTCCTGGTCTCGGGGTCGGCCTCGCGCCGGCCGCGACCGCCGCGTCGGCCGGGGGCATCGACCAGCTGGACATCACGCCGAACTGGCGGACCGTACCCCGTCAGGAGACCGTCACCGCGGTCGGCGCCACGGGCTACGCGCACGAGACGGAGGACTCCGACCCGTCCTCCGGCGGGCAGCTGGAGTGGACCGACTTCGCGAGCGGACAGAGCGTCCCGCTCGGATACGGGAAGGGCGACGTGTCCTTCGCCCAGTCCGGAGTCGGCGGACGCCGGCTCCATCTTCAGCACGGCATCGGCACCCACTACCTCCGCAACGTGGCGACGGGCGCCGAGCAGCGGCTCGACGTGCCCCGCGACGCGAGCTACCGGGGGCTCCTCGGCGACACGCTGCTCTTCCAGCAGTACGCCTCCGCCGAGGACCTCTCCAGGACGACCGGCTACTACCTGGTGAGCGCCGACGACCCGGCCGGGGCCCGCGTCCCGGTCACCGGGTGGCCCGCCGACGCGGACCTGCACCACGCGCGGCTCGTGGCCGGCGACGACTCCGTGGCCGTGATCCGCTTCTCCCGGCCGGCGGAAGCGTCCACGTACGACTACACCGACCTCGGCGTCGTCGACCTGGGCACCGGCCGGATGACCGTGATCGGGGCGCCGACCCCGGCCGCGAGCGTGCTCGTCGCGCCGGTGGCCGTGAGCCCCGACCGGATCGCCTGGGTGGACAAGAACCGCACCGTGCACCTGCGGGAGCGCTCCGACCTGACCGGCGCCGAGCGGACCTTCGCCCTTCCCGAGGGCCTGGACACCTCCCGCATCGGTCTCGTCGGCGACTGGGTGCTCGCCCTGGGCGACGCCTCCGGCACCGACGCCGCCCTCAAGCGGAAGCTCGTCGCGCTGCACCCCGACGGGCGCGTGCAGAAGCTCCTGGAGCGGGCCGAGGGGGAGATCAACCAGATACCCGGCGGCGGCGCGGCCGTCGTCGGCGGCAGCTCCGCCACCGACTGGTCCCTCCTCAAGGCCGTCCCCGGCAAGGACGGCGGCGCACCGGTCCTGGAGAAGCTGCGCCGCCTCGCGCCGCTCCCGGTGAGGACCGACGCGCTCGCGCTGGGCGCTGGCCGCCTCACCACCCTGGAGCAGGACGGTCCGAAGGGGCCCGGCTTCTACGGCCGGACGCTGCCCGTCGGCCCGGTCCGCACCGGGCAGTCCGCGCCGGCCTGGCAGGGCGTCGAGGCGAACGCCGACTGGAGCGACTCGGCCGCGCTCCTCGACACCGGCGACGGCCGCACGGTCTCCTACCCCGTATCCCCAAGCCCAGCGGGCGGTCGTCGCCCAGGGCACCACGGGCAGGACGACCCGCGTCACCGTCGACGGCGACAGCGACGGCTGGATCGGCGACGCCTTCGGCCGCTGGGCGGTCGTCCAGACCGGGCGGCCCATGTTCCCCGGCGAACTCGCCGCCGACGCCGAGACGGTCGTGGTGGACCTGGACGCGTCGAAGACCGTGTCGCGGCGGGAGCAGGCCGCCGCCGCCCTGTGGGGCGACACGCTGTTCACGAGCACGGATACAGATGGCGAGGTCGCCCGCGAGGACCTGGCCACCGGCAAGGCCCTCGGCAAGCTCGCGACCGGCTCCGGCTGCCCGCTGACGGAGCTCCAGACCGCGGGCGGGCGCTGGCTCTACTGGGCCTGCGCGCGGTACGCGAAGCAGGGCGTCGTCGACCTGAAGAGCGGCGCGAAGATCGCGCTGCCCCGCTCGTACGGGGAGGGCGGCCTCCTCGGCGACGGCTACTACGTCGACCAGAACAACGCGAACCTCCGGATCACCGACTTCCACGCGGGCACGGCGGCGACCCGTACGCTCGTCGACTCCACGCCCGTGTCCGGCGCCCGCCGGGTCGCCTGGACCGTCGACCGGTTCGGCGGGGGCGTCGCCTACGAGGGCACCGACGACCGCGTCCACGTCGTGTGGCCGGGCGTGCCCGCCTCCGGCCTCACCGCCGCCTCGGCGAGGGTTCCGGCGAGCATGCGTGCCAAGGACGGCTGGAAGCCCTCCTGGGCGCTGTCCAAGCCCGCGTCGATCTGGCAGCTGACGCTGCGGGACGTCTACACCGGGGCCGTGATCCGCACCCTCGGCGGCGGCGAGACCCGGGGCCGCGTCGACGCCGTCTGGGACGGCCGCGACACCGCGGGCAAGCCCGTCGTGAACGGCCGCTACAGCTGGCACCTGGCGGCGAGCACGGCGGACGGCCAGGGCAGCGACCTGTCCCTCACCGGCACGGTCTCCGTCGTCGGCGGCCGCCCGGCGTGGCGGGACCTGGCCGGCAACGACACCCAGGGCGACCTCCTCGCCATGGACACCACGGGCCTGGTGTCGCTGTACAAGGGCAACGGCTACGGCGCCCTGTCGGCGCGCATCGCCGGTACGGGCGCCAAGTTCCCGACCTCGGCCGTCCTGGTGCCCTTCGGCGACGTGAACGCCGACGGCTGCGCCGACGTCCTCGCCCGCGTCGGCGACCAGCTGCGGGCCTACCGTCCCGGCTGCGACAAGGTGGTCTCGGCCTCCTCCCCGTACACCGTCATCGGCTCCGGCTGGGGGCAGTACGACGTCCTCACCTCCCCCGGCGACCTGAACGGCGACGGCTACACCGACCTGGTCGCGCGTCAGGCGTCGACCGGTGACGTGTACTTCTACGGCGGCACGGCCGACCACCGGGTGAAGGCCCGGGTCCGCATCGGCACCAACTGGAAGCTCTACAAGAAGATCGTCGGCGCCGGCGACCTCAACGGCGACGGCCGCGGCGACCTCCTCGGAGTCGACGCCTCCGGCGTCCTGTGGCGCTACTACTCCACCGCCACCGGCGGCCTCACCGCACGCGTGAAGGCCGGCACCGGCTGGGGCGTCTACTCCTCGCTGGTCGGCCTCGGCGACATCTCCGGCGACGGCTGCGCCGACCTCGTCGCCCGCGACACGACCGGCAAGCTCTTCTCCTACGACGGCACCTGCCGCGGCACCTACGGCTCCCGCCGCCTCCTCGGCTCCGGCTGGAACACCTACAAGACCCTCTCCTGACCCCCGTCCCACCCGACACCGGCCGCGCCCGCGGCGCGGCCGGTGTCGGATACTCGATCGGTTCCCGAGCCCTCTCGGGCTATGCTGCTCGGGCGTGCTTGTCCACGGGCCGTTAGCTCAATTGGCAGAGCAGTGGACTTTTAATCCATTGGTTGTGGGTTCGAGTCCCACACGGCCTACCCAGCGCAAGCACGAAGCGCCCCGACCGGTTCCGACCGGGCGGGGCGCTTCGTCGTGGTGGGGTCAGCCGGTCCGCGGGCGGCGGTACGTGCAGACGTTGACGCCCTGGGGGCTGGTGACGGTGGAGACCAGTTCGAGGGTGCGGAGGGTGCCGTCGGCGGGGAAGACCGACTTGCCGCCGCCGAGGAGGACGGGCATGACGATCAGGCGGAGTTCGTCGGCGAGGTCCTCGGCGAGGAGGGTGCGGGCGAGGGTGGGGCTGCCCATGACGAGGAGGTCGCCGCCGGGGGCGTCGTGCAGTTCGCGGAGGCGGGCCGGGGCCTTGTCGCCGGGGACGAGGGTGGTGTTCCAGCCGAGGTCGGCCTCGCCGAGGGTGTCGGAGACGACGTACTTCGGGAGGGCGTTCATCCGGTCGGCGAAGGGGTCGCCGGCCCGCTCGGGCCAGGCGGCGGCCATGGTCTGCCAGGTGCGGCGGCCGAAGAGCAGGGCCTCGGCCCGCCCGGTCGCCTCGGCGAAGGCGCCGCCGACGACCTCCGGGTCGAAGAAGGGGTGCGTCCAGCCGCCGTGGGCGAAACCGCCGTCGGTGTCCTCCTCGGGGCCGCCCGGGGCCTGGACGACGCCGTCGAGGCTGATGAACTCGCTGATGACGATGCGCATGGGGTCGGTCCTGTTCGTCCGTGGCTTCTTCGTCGTGGCGTACGCGAATGTAGTGCCGTACGGGAGGGCAGACGGGTCGGACATCGTGAAGTCGTCGCGTCCCGGAGAACTTTTCGCGAGGATTCTCGGTCCTAGCTCTCGGAACTCCGTTCGTCCGAACGGCTCCGTACGGGGGCGGCGCCGGGCGGCGTGGGGAAACGTGGACGCGGAGTGCGGAGGTGGGGTCGGTGGCGGCGAGAGGTACCGGTGATCCGGCGGGGGAGGCCAGGGAGCTGGCCCGTTGGGCGCTGCTCGCCATGGGAGGCGCGGCGGCGGCCCTGCTGACCGCGCTCGGCAGCGGGCTGCTGATCCTGCTGAGCGGGGTCGTGGGGCTGGCCGCGACGGCCGTGGGCGTCTGGTGGTTCCTCGCGCACCGGGGGCCGCTGCGGGTGTCCGGGGCGCTGCTCGCGGTGGCCGCGCCCCTCGTGACCCTCGGTCTGTACGTCACCTGGGGCGTCTGGGTGAACGCCTTCGTGGCCCTGGGCCTGTGGGGCGTGGCGCTGTCCTGCGCGCGGGCGGCGCTGCGGCGCCCGGAGGACGACCGGAAGGCCCTGATGCGGGGCGAGCCCGCCGAGCCGCCGCGCCGGCCCGTCCTGATCATGAACCCGAAGTCCGGCGGCGGGAAGGTCGGCCGCTTCGGGCTCGTCGCGCGGGCGGAGGCGCTCGGCGCCCGGGTGATCCTGATCGACCCGTCGTCCCCGGCCGATGTCGCCGGGCTCGCCCGGAAGGCCGTGGCCGAGGGCGCCGACCTGCTCGGCGTGGCCGGCGGCGACGGCACGCAGGCCCTGGTGGCCGAGGTCGCCGCCGAGCACGACCTGCCGTTCCTGGTGATCTCGGCGGGCACCCGCAACCACTTCGCCCTGGACCTGGGCCTCGACCGCACCGACCCGTCCCGCTGTCTCGACGCGCTGACCGACGGCGAGGAGCTCCGGGTCGACCTCGGCGACGTCGCCGGGCGCCCCTTCGTCAACACCGTCTCCTTCGGGGTGTACGCGGACGTGGTGCAGCGCCCCGAGTACCGCGACGACAAGGCCGGCACCGCGCTCGACGTGCTGCCGGACCTCCTCCAGGGCGGTCTGGGCGACCGTCTCGACGCGACCGCCGACGCGACCCCGCTCACCGGGCAGCAGGCGCTCCTGGTCAGCAACAACCCGTACGCGGCGCCCGATCCGTTCGGTGCGGTCGCCGCCCGCAGGACCCGCCTCGACGGGGGCGAGCTCGGGGTGATCGGCATCCGGGTGGACGGCGCCGCCCAGGCCGCCGAGCTGGCCGTCCTGGGCAACCGGGCGACCGGCCTGAACATACTGACGGCCCGCAGGGTGGAGGTCGGGGCATCACCCCCGGCACCGAGGGCGCCCCGGGGCGCCGCCCCGGCGCCGCCATCTCCGTCGCCGTGGACGGCGAGGCGCTGACCCTGCCGACGCCCGTCGTCTGCACGCTGCGCCCGCGCGCCCTGCGGGTCCTCGTGCCCCGCGCCCGGCCGGGCTCCCCGCTGCCCCGCCGCCCCTGGACTGGCGGCGGCTGACCCGGCTGGCCTTCCCGAGGAGCCCGCCGCCGGCGCGGGACGCCCGTGGGACCCCCGTACCCCTTGAACTCCCGTACCCCTGAACCCGCTAGGAGCGGCGCATGACGACCGACACGACGACCGGGACCCTCCGGGCGGTCCTGCACGACATCCGGGCCGTCGACGGCGCCGTGTACGCGGCGGTGGCCGCGACCCCCACGCCCACGCTCGACACGGCGCTCCGCCGGCTGTCGACGGCGGCGAACCACTCGAAGATCTCGTTCACGGTCGCGGCGGCCCTCGCGCTCGTGCCGGGCCGGCGCGGCGGGCCGCGCTCGCCGGGGTCGGGGCGATCGCGGTGGCCTCGGCCTCGGCGAACCTCCTGGGCAAGCGTCTCGTCCGCCGGCCGCGGCCGGACCGGGAGGCGGCCCGGGTGGTGGTGGGCCGGCACGTCCCCATGCCGGCCTCGGCGTCCTTCCCCTCCGGGCACACCGCCTCGGCGGTCGCCTTCGCCACCGCCGTCGGCTCGGTGCTGCCGCCCGCCGCGGTGCCCCTCTCGGTGCTGGCCTGGACCGTGGGCTACTCCCGGGTCCACACCGGGTGCACTACCCGGGCGACGTCGCCGCGGGCGCCCTCCTCGGCGTCGCCAGCGCGGGCGTCTCCCTGGCGGCCGGGAGCTGGTGGGCCGCCAGGGGGAAGTGACCTTCCGTCACCCGCGTACGGGCTCAGTACTCCGCGCGGGCCAGTTCCTCCTCCGTGAGGCCGAGCGCGGCCATGCGCTCCGGGTCCGCCAGGATGTGCAGCTCGACGATGCGGTCCTCGACGATCGTGAAGGTCATGATCGAGCCGGGGCGGCCCTTGACGACCGACACGACGGCGGGCTGGCCGTTGGCCACGACCTGGAGCACGCCCGTACGGAACTTCGCGTACGTGAGGGCCTGCGCGATGACGGCCTCGGCGCCCCGGACGACCTTGGAGACGGCCGCGAGGTCCGGCCGCCGTCCGCGCGGAGCACGACGTCGGGGTCGAGGACGGCGAGGAGCCTCGAAGTCGCCGCCGTGCGCGGCGGCGAGGAAGGCGTCGGCGATCTCCGCTGGCGCCGCGCGTCCGGGCCGGGGGCCGGGGTGGCGTCCTGCACGCGGCGGCGGGCGCGGCTGGCGAGCTGGCGGGTGGCGGCGGGGTGCGGTCGACGATCTTCGCGATCTCGTCGAAGGAGACGGCGAACATGTCGTGCAGCACGAACGCGAGCCGCTCCGCCGGTCCCAGGGTGTCGAGGACGACGAGGAGCGCGAGCCCGACGGACTCGGTGAGCTCGGCCGCGTGCTCCGGGTCGGTGGTGTCGGCGACGCGGACCACCGGGTCGGGGACGTAGTACTCCAGCGGGTCCTCGCGGCGCGAGCCGCGCGAGCGCAGCATGTCGAGGCAGACGCGGCCGACGACCGTGGTCAGCCAGCCGCTGAGGTTCTCCACGCCGCTGACGTCGCTGCGGCTGAGCTTGAACCAGGCCTCCTGGACGGCGTCCTCGGCCTCGCTGAGCGAGCCCAGCATGCGGTAGGCCACCGCCCGCAGATGGCCGCGGTCGGCGTCGAAGCGCCGGGCCAGGAGTTCCTTGTCGCCCGTCCGAACCTGAGTTTCGTGGTCCACTCGTCGATCTCCCCGTTCGCGTCCCGTCATGCCGTCATGACGGATCGATTTCCCCAGATGTGACACCGGAGGCGAGCCCGACGGTCCCGGTACGTGAGATCCCCGTCGTCTCGTGGCGAACGCCCGGGATTCCCCGGCCGAAGCCCCCGACCACCGTGGATCCTCACTTCAGCACGGTGATCTTCGTCCGTAGATTGATCACCATGACGACGACAACGACGCAGGTCAACCCCGTGCTCCGGACCCCGCCGGCCTCCCCCGCCGCCGCGGCCGCCTACTTCTCGGCCAGCCTCGCCTTCCACGCCGACGTCTCCGACGTGGCCTCCGCGCTGGCCACCGCCGCCGCCGAGGGCACCGACCCGGGCTTCGTGGTGATCGACTCCCGGTCCACCGCCTCCTGGGACCAGGGCCACGTCCCCGGCGCGGTCCACCTGCCGACCGCGCTCATCCCCGAGCAGGCCGAGCAGCTGCTCGACCGGTCCGTGCCGGTCGTCACCTACTGCTGGGGCCCCGGCTGCAACGGCGCCACGCGCGCCGCGCTGGCCCTCGCCGAGCGGGGCTTCCAGGTGAAGGAGATGCTCGGCGGCTTCGAGTACTGGGTGCGCGAGGGCTTCGCGTACGAGACGTGGGAGGGGCCCGCGGAGAAGGCCGCGGACCCGCTGACGGCGCCGGTCGACTCCGACGACTGCGGCTGCTGAGCCCGGTCCGCGGGAACCGATTTCGTGATCGCCCCGGTCATGGCGTAGAGTCATGTTCACCGACGCGGGGTGGAGCAGCTCGGTAGCTCGCTGGGCTCATAACCCAGAGGTCGCAGGTTCAAATCCTGTCCCCGCTACTCAGTAGCACGAAGGCCCGGATCCAGTCACTGGATCCGGGCCTGTCGTGTCCCGAACCCTCCGCCCTCGCGGCTTGACCTTTACGCAACGTCAAGATCTAGCGTTCTCGGCATGGAGTGGTCGATCCAGGAGATCGCCAAGAAGGCCGGCACCACCAGCCGCACCCTCCGCCACTACGGGGAGCGCGGACTGCTGGAGCCGAGCCGGATCGGCGCGAACGGTTACCGGTACTACGACGCCGAGGGGCTCGTGCGGCTGCAGCGCATCCTGCTGCTGCGCGAGCTGGGGCTCTCGCTGCCCGCCATCGCCGAGGTCCTCGCGGGGCAGCGGGACACCGCCGCCGCCCTGCGCACCCATCTCGCCCTCCTGGAGCAGGAGCGCGAGCGCATCGGACGCCGGATCGCGTCGGTGCGGACCACTCTCCGCAAGACCGAGAAGGGAGAAGAGCTCATGGCCGAGGAAGTGTTCGACGGTTTCGACCACACGCGGTACGAGGAGGAGGTCACCGGGCGCTGGGGCCGCGACGCGTACGAGAAGGGCGACCGCTGGTGGCGCTCGCTCACCGACGCGGAGAAGAAGGGCTTCATGGACGAGCAGGCCGGCATCGCCCGCGACTTCGGGCGGGCCGCCCGGGAGGGCCTGGCCGCCGGCGGCGAGGAGGTGCAGGAGATCGCCCGGCGCCAGATCGCCTGGCTGTCGACGACCACGACGCCGACCAAGGAGTACGTGATCGGACTCGGCCGCATGTACGTCGACGACCCGCGCTTCACCGCGAACTACGACAAGCACGGCGAGGGCACCGCGATCCTGGTCCGCGACGCGATGGAGATCTACGCCGAGCGGAACCTTTGGTGATCACCTGCCTGAAGTAAACGGTGGCCAAAAGCCCGCCTGCCGCTTTGCGGGCGCGGCGTACCCCACCGTAGTGTCGCGCGCACCATGAGTGACCAGCGTGTGAGCGATGTGAGCCGGCGGGCGCCCGCCGTGCTCGTCCTGCTCGCGCTCCTCACCCTCCTGGTGAGCGTCTGCCACGGCCCCCACGGGCACGCGCTGCCGACCTCCGGCGCCGCGACCTTCTCCGCCCCGCGCTCCCGCACGGCTGCGACCGGTCCGGGGACGACTGGACCTTCGACGCCCACCTCCCCGCGCAGGCCGCCGCCTCGCAGCCCGCGGCGCCCCAGGCCGCCGGAGCCGCCGTCCTGCCCTACACGGCGGACCTCCGCACCGACCCCCGCGCCCGCTGCGTCCGCACCCGGGCGGGCCCCGGCCCCCAGCCGGGAAGACTGCTGATCGCCCTCGGGGTGGACCGGAACTGAGCCGGGTCCCGCACTCGCGTGACCAGGCTCCCTTTCGCGTACACACCCCGAGGAAGACCCCATGACCGCACCACTGATGCTTCCCGTCGAGGGCCAGACCGTCGGCAACACCCCCGTCCTGTGGACCGACGACGGCTACTGGGCCAAGCTCGAAGGCTTCAACTTCGGCGGGATCAAGGACCGCGCCGCCCTCTACATGGTCGAGCAGGCCCGCCGCCGCGGAGAGCTGCGGCCCGGCGCCCCGATCGTCGAGTCGACGTCCGGGACCCTCGGCCTCGGCCTCGCCCTCGCGGGCGTGCTCCACGGCCACCCCGTGCACGTCGTCACCGACCCCGGCCTCGAACCGATCGTCGAGCGGATGCTCGCCGCCCACGGCGCCCGGGTCCACGTCGTCCCCGAGCCCAGCCCGCACGGCGGCTGGCAGCAGGCCCGGATGGACAAGGTCGCCGAGCTGCTCGGCACCCTCGACGGGGCCTGGTGGCCCAACCAGTACGGGAACCCCGACAACCCCGCCGCGTACGCCGGGCTCGCCGCCGAACTCTCCGCGCAGCTCGACCGGATCGACGTCCTCGTCTGCGCCGTCGGCACCGGGGGCCACTCGGCCGGGATCTCCCGGGCCCTGCGCGCCACCAGCAGCCCCGCCCTGGAGCTGGTCGGCGTGGACTCCGTGAACTCCACGGTCTTCGGCCTGCCGGCCGGGGACCGGCTGATGCGCGGCCTCGGCTCCTCCATCCACCCGGGCAACGTCGACCACGGGGCCTTCGACGAGATCCACTGGGTGGGCCCGCGGAGGCGGTCCGGACGGCCCGCCGGCTGGCCTCGCGGCACTTCGCGACCGGCGGCTGGAGCGTCGGCGCGGTCGCCCTGGTCGCCGGCTGGCTGGCCCGCACCCGGCCGCGCGGGACCCGGATCGCGGCCGTCTTCCCGACGGGCCCCAGCGGTACTTCGACACCGTCTTCAACGACGAGTTCTGCGCGGCGCACGGACTGCTCGACGGACCCGTACGGGAGGACCCCGTCGCGTACGTCTCCGACGACACGGTCAGCGGCTGGACGCGCCGGGTCCTGGAGCGGGCCAAGTGACCACGGCGACCGCGCCCGCCAAGGGCCGGGGCGGCATCTGGAAGCAGAGCCGCTCCTTCGATCCGGCCGTACGGCTGCTGTTCCTCAACCAGCTCACCATCAACCTCGGCTTCTACATGCTCATGCCGTACCTGGCCGCGCACCTCGCGGACGGGCTCGGCATGGCGGCCTGGGCCGTCGGGCTCGTCCTCGGCGCCCGGAACCTCTCCCAGCAGGGCATGTTCCTCGTCGGCGGGGCGCTCGCCGACCGGCTCGGCTTCAAGCCGCTCATCGTGGCCGGCTGCGCGCTGCGGACGGTCGGCTTCGGGGCGCTCGCCTTCGCGCAGTCGCTGCCGACGCTGATCGCCGCCTCGCTCGCGACCGGCCTCGCGGGGCGCTCTTCAACCCCGCCGTGCGGGCCTGTCTCGCGGCGGAGGCGGGGGAGGAGCGCCGGGTGGAGGCCTTCGCGCTGTTCAACACGTACTACCAGGCGGGCATCCTGCTCGGGCCGCTCGTCGGGGTGGCCCTGACGGGGGTGTCGTTCCGGCTGACGTGCGTGGTCGCGGCGGTGCTGTTCGCCGGCCTGACCCTCGTCCAGCTCCGGTACATGCCCGCGAGGGCCGCTTCCGGTCCTTCCGGCGGGACGGAGGAGCGGGGCCAGTTCCGCACGGTCCTCGCGCACCGGACCTTCTGGCTGTTCTCGCTCGCCATGACCGGCTCGTACGTGCTGTCCTTCCAGGTCTATCTGGCGCTGCCGCTCGCGGCGGGCGGGACGGGCGCGACGACCGCGCTGTTCGCCGTCTCGGCGCTCGTCGCGCTCGCCGGGCAGCTGCGGATCACGGCCTGGTGCCGGGAGCGCCTCAGCCGGGAGCGCTGCCTCGTCCTCGGGCTCGCCCTGATGGGCGGGGCCTTCCTGGTCCCGGCCGTCCTGGGGCGCGGTCTGGTGGGGCTGCTGCTGTGCGCGGCGGTCCTGGCGGTGGCGAACGCGGTGCTCTACCCGTACGAGATGGACACCGTCGTCGCGCTGTCCCGGGGGCGCTGGGTGGCCACCCACTACGGGCTCTACAACACCGTGTGCGGGGTCGGGATCACCCTGGGGAACCTGGGGACGGGCGTGCTCCTCGACGTCACCGGCTGGTCGGCGGCGCCGTGGCTCGCGCTGTGCGCGGTGGGCCTGGTGTGCGCGGCGGCGATGGCACTGCTCGCCCGGGGCGGCCGACTGGCGGCCGGCTGACCCCGTACGCCACTCGGCCCCGTGGAAGTCGCCGCCCCGGGCGGCGGCGGCCACCTGAGAGGGCGCGGTGCGGACCGCGGCCGGGCGGACCGGGCAGGAGAGCACAGGTGGGGCACCCCCTAGGAGCGGCGGGCGGAGAACGGCGGGGCGGGGAACGCTCCGAGTACGGCGGCGTCCGCCGCTTCATCCGCGCGCTGCCCCCGCTGATCATCGTGGGCGGTGTCGCCTTCGACGTGGCGACGCCGCCCGCGTACACGGCGGCGCCGCTCTTCTCCGCCGCCCCGCTGATCGCCGCGCCCTTCTTCTCCCTGCTCACGACCCTGCTCACCGGGATCGCCGCCGTCCTCGCCTCGATCGGGCTGCACTCCTACAACGGCACCGTCGACGAGGTGGCGTCCCTCACCGAGACCCTGACCGTCCTCACGGTCTCCGCGCTGGCGCTCCTCATCAACCGGGTCGTGCGCCGCAGCGGCGAGCGGCTCGCCTCGGCGCGGGTCATCGCGGAGGCCGCGCAGAAGGCGGTGCTGCCGATGCCCGCCGAGCGGATAGGCGGGCTGCAGTGCGCGGCGCGGTACGAGGCGGCGCAGGCCGACGCGTTCATCGGCGGCGACCTGTTCGCCGTCCAGGACACCCCGCACGGGGTGCGGCTCGTGGTCGGGGACGTCCGGGGCAAGGGGATGGAGGCGGTGGAGGCCGTCGCCGTCGTCATCGGCGCCTTCCGGGAGGCGGCCGAGCAGGAGCGGACCCTGGAAGGGGTGGCGTGGCGCCTGGAGCGGGCGCTCGCCCGGGAGGGCACCCGCCGGGACGACCTCGACTCCTTCGAGGGGTTCACCACCGCCGTCCTGGCCGAGATCCCGCGCGGCGACGGCGGCGGGACCTTCGACGGCTTCGTACGGGTCGTCAACCGCGGGCACCCGCCGCCGCTGCTGCTGCACGGGGACGGGCGCCTGGACCTCCTGGAGCCGGGCGAGGCGGCGCTGCCGCTCGGGATGGGCGAGCTGGCGGCGTGGCCGGACCGGGCCGAGGCGCGGCCGTTCCCGCCGGGCGCGACGCTGCTCTTCTACACGGACGGCCTCTCGGAGGCGCGGAACGCCCGGGCGTCTTCTACGATCCGGCGGCCCGTCTGGCCGGGCGGATCTTCCGGGACCCGAGGAGCTGCTCGACGCGCTCGTGGACGACGTACGGCTCCACACGGGCGGCGGGTCGACGGACGACATGGCGCTGCTCGCGGTGAGCCGCCCGGCGACAGGGCAGCCCGAGCGGCGCCGGACGATGCCGGTGGTGCCGCCGGGCGGGCCCGGTCACCGGCCGTAGTCGAGGGGTGTCACTGCGATAACAATTGACACAACGTCAGATCTCGGGGGTTTCGCGGACTCCGAGGAAGGCCCTTCTGAAGGGGGGTCAACTCGGGCGATAGCCCCACAATCCAATGAATGATCAAGGAGGACGGCTTGGAATCGGGAGCCCCTGTCTATTAACGTTCGATAACGCAGCGCGGTCGTCCCAGCCGTCGCAAGAGGCGGCACCGTGCGCACGCGCCGAATCCTGAAAAGGAACCGGGGAACCACCACTTGGGGTGAATCGGGCCCCTTCGCACCCGTGCGAGCGTGCCCGTAGGAGACCTTCCCGCTCCGAACCCGTCAGCTAACCCGGTAGGCGAGACGGAAGGAAAGGAGCGCGCCCCGTGGCGTCCAACACCCCGCACCCGAAGCCCCCTTCGACGCCTTCGGTGGTGGTGCGGCTCCCTCCGCCCCGGACACCGAGTGGAACCCCACCGAGGGCTCCCTCCGCGCCGAGAGCCGCTCCGGCGGCCGGCACCGGGTCGTCAAGCAGCGCTCCAACTTCGCCCGCTCCTCCACCGTCCTCGGCGTCGGCGTGATCGCCGCCGTCGGCGCGGGCGGCCTCGCCACCGCGCAGGAGAAGCCCCCGGTGGCGATATCCCTGCCCGACCTCCCCGACCTCGACCTGCCGGACGCCCACGACCTCCCCGGCGTCGGCGACCTCCTCCCCGGAGAGGACGGCGCGCCCGCCGCCCAGGCCGAGGCGAACCCGCTCACCTCCGCCACCTACACCGCCCCGCCGAGGAGCGGACCGCCGCCGCCCCGCCGCGGGCGAGGCCCTGCGTGCCCGCATCCTCCAGCAGGCCGAGCAGCAGCAGGCCTCCGCCGACGCCGCCGAGAAGGCCGCCGCGGAGAAGGCGGCGGCCGAGAAGCCGCCGCCGAGGCCAAGGCCAGGAAGCCGCCGCCGAGAAGGAGGCCGCCGAGGCGAAGGCCAAGGCGGAGGCCGAAGCCAAGGCCAAGGCGGAAGCGGAGGCCAAGGCGAAGGCCGAGGCGGCCGAGGCCGAGCGCCTCGCCAAGCTCGCCGCCAGCTACTCGCTGCCGGTCTCCTCGTACACCCTCACCGCCACCTACATGCAGTCCGGCTCCATGTGGTCCTCCGGCCACCACACCGGCCTCGACTTCGCCGCCCCCACGGGCACCCCGCTCAAGGCCGTCCACAGCGCCACCGTGAAGTCGGCCGGCTGGTCCGGCTCCTACGGCTACCGCATCGTCCTGGAGCTGGAGGACGGCACCGAGGTCTGGTACTGCCACCTCTCCTCCATGCTGGTCAGCGCCGGCCAGACCGTCGGCACCGGAGAGACCGTCGGCCGCGTCGGCGCCACCGGCAACGTCACCGGCGCCCACCTCCACATGGAGGTCCACACCGCCGGCGGCGACGGCATCGACCCGGCGGCCTGGCTCCGCTCCAAGGGCCTGACCCCCTGAACACCCGCGCGGAATAGGCCCGGCGGCCGGAGTCGTTGATCAACCCATGACTTCTCTGCGCACGCTGGGCAGCTCCGACCTGCACGTCTTCCCCGTCGCCCTCGGCGGCAACGTCTTCGGCTGGACCGCCGACGAGGCCGAGTCCTTCGCCGTCCTCGACGCCTACGCCGCCGCCGGAGGCAACTTCGTCGACACCGCCGACGTCTACTCCGACTGGGCCGAGGGCAACGAGGGCGGCGAGTCCGAGACCGTCATCGGCCGCTGGCTCGCCTCCCGGGGCAACCGCTCCGACATCGTCCTCGCCACCAAGGTCGGCGCCCACGCCCGCTTCAAGGGCCTCTCCGCCCCCACCATCAAGGCCGGCGCGGAGGAGTCCCTCCGCCGTCTCGGCACCGACCACATCGACCTCTACTACACGCACTTCGACGACGAGTCCGTCCCGGTCGAGGAGATCGTCACCGCCCTCGACCAGCTGGTGAAGGACGGCAAGGTGCGCGCCGTCGCCGCCTCCAACATCTCCCCGGAGCGGCTGCGCGCCTCCCTCGACTTCGCCGAGGCCGAGGGCCTCACCCGGTACGTCGCCCTCCAGCCGCACTACAACCTGGTCTCCCGCGACACCTACGAGGGCCCCCTCCTGGAGACCGTCGAGCGGGCCGGGCTCTCCGCCGTCCCCTACTACGGGCTCGCGTCCGGCTTCCTCACCGGCAAGTACCGCCCCGGGACCACCGTCGACAGCGTCCGCGCCTCCGGCGCCGCCGGGCACCTGGCCACCGAGCGCGGGCAGGCCGTCCTCTCCGCCCTCGACGCGGTCGCCGAGGCGCACGGGGCCGAGCTCGCCACCGTCGCCCTCGCCTGGCTCGCCGCCCGGCCGACCGTCGCCGCGCCGATCGCCTCGGCCCGCACGGTCGCACAGCTCCCGGCCCTGGTCGCGGCCGCCGACCTGACCCTGACGGAGGACGAACTCGCCCTCCTCACCAGGGCCTCGGCCGTCTAACCCCGGCTAGCTCCGGTACGGGTTGTAGCCGTCGTAGTCCAGGTACTGCGGCGGCGCCCAGACCCGGCCCGTCGCCCGCGCCGCGTACGTGAGCGCGGGGAGGCGACCTCGCGGCGCTGCCACAGGTGGTGCAGCAGCTCCTGCTCCCGGGCCGGGAAATCGGGCCCCGCCGCACCGCGCCGGGCCCGGTCCCGCAGGAACGCCAGGGTCGTCGCGAAGGACTCGTACTCGCCGACCGCCCGCGCGGCCGGCGCCCCGTACGTCCGCGCGGCGAACGCGCGGGCCGTCTTCCGGGCCCGCATCGACGACAGCGCGAGCGGCTCCGCGGGGCGAGCCAGCCGGCCGCCGCGTACGCCGGGAGCTCCCGGATATCGTGCGCAGCTCGCGCTGCCGGCTCCACACCGCCAGCCAGGTCAGCAGGCCGAAGGCCGGGACCATGAGCACCCCGTACACCGCGTAGAAGGCCAGCGGGCCGCCGAAGGTGGCCGAGCCGTTCCACGCGGCGTGCAGGCTCATCGCGAGCAGCAGCCCGCCAGCGGCAGCGGCACCCGGCGCAGCCGCTTCCCGCGCGGCGCGAGGGCGGCGAGACCGAAGCCGATGCCGGTGAGCACGGTGAACAGCGGATGCGCGAACGGCGACATCACGGCCCGTACGAAGAAGGTCGCGGCGGTCACCGAGCCCAGGCCGGAGGCGCCGAACTCCTGGTCCTCGCCGAAGGCGTTGCCCAGATAGAGGATGTTCTCGGTGAAGGCGAAGCCGGTCGCGGTGAAACCGGCGACCACGACGCCGTCGACGAGACCGCCGAAGTCCTTCCGGCGGAAGAGGAACAGCAGCAGGACCGCGGCCGCCTTCGCGCTCTCCTCCACCACCGGGGCGATGACGGTGGCCCCGAGGTTGTCGGCGGAGTCCGGATCGGCCGTGGCCGTCGCGATCCAGCGGACCGCGAAGGAGTTCGCCAGGATCGCGACGAGCGCGGCGGCGAAGGCGCCCCAGGCGAACGCGAACAGCAGGTTCTTCCAGGGCCCGGGCTCCACCCGGTCGAGCCACCGGAACGCCGCCATGAGCAGCGGTACGGGAAGCACGGCGAGGCCCAGGCCGACGAGGAAGCCCTGCGTGCCGGTCTGCTCGCGGACCAGCGCCAGGATGACCAGGGCGCAGAGCGCGAGCAGCGTGACGACGGCGATCGCCCGGACCAGCCGGCTGCGCCAGAAGGCCCGGCGGGGCCGGTAGCGCCACTGGGATCGGTCGGCGGCGGCGGGGAAGGCCGGCTCCTCGGTGTCCCGGTGCGGGACGGCGGCGGGGTTGGACACGTCAGCGACCCTAACGAGCGCCACCGACAGCGGTCGACGTGGTTACCGGCTCTCGGTCACTTCCGGAGGAAGAGCAGGTCGTGCACGACGTGCCCCTTGTCGAGTCCCTGTCCCTCGAAGCGGGTGAGGGGCCGGAAGTCGGGGCGGGGCGCGTAGCCGCCGTCGGCCTGCGTGTTCTCGTAGTCCGGATGCGCGGAGAGCACCTCCAGCATCTGGACGGCGTACTCCTCCCAGTCCGTGGCGCAGTGCAGCACGGCCCCGGGCTTCAGGCGCGGCGCGAGGAGGCTGAGGAACTCGGGCTGGATGAGGCGGCGCTTGTGGTGGCGGGCCTTGGGCCAGGGGTCCGGGAAGTAGACCCGGCAGCCGTCGAGGGTCGCGTCGCCGAGCATCTCGCGGAGCAGGATGACCGCGTCGCCGTTGGCGACCCGGACGTTGTTCAGGCCGTTGCGGTCGGCGAGGCCGAGCAGGTTGCCCTGGCCGGGCGTGTGGACGTCCACGGCGAGGATGCCGGTGCCGGGATCGGCGGCCGCCATCTGCGCGGTCGCCTCGCCCATGCCGAAGCCGATCTCCAGGACGACCGGGAGCCCGTCGAACATCTCGCCCAGGTCCAGGACCCGCTTGCCGTCGATGTCGAGGCCCCAGTCGGGCCACCGCTTCAGCATGGCCTCGGCCTGCCCGTACGTCACCCGGCTGCGGCGCGGCTGGAAGCTCCGGATCCGCCGCTCGTGGTGGGCCCCGGCGGGATCCGGCATGGGCCCCTCACCGGGGGCGAACATCCGACTGCCCCGCCGCGCGACGGGCTGGCCGGGGTCGTCGACGGGCTGCGGGCTGTTCTCGATCTGCTCAGACACAATGCGCCCAAGTCTACGGGGACCGCGCCGGGCGCGCGGCGCCGCGCTACAGCCGCGCCAGGGCCCGCCGGGCGACCTCGCGGCCGATCGGGAGGAGGCCGTCGCCGCCGGCGAAGGCGCGTTCAGGACGTGGACCGTCCGCTCCGCCTCGCGGAACAGGAAGTCGTCGACCAGCGTCCCGTCGCGCAGCACCGCCTGGGCCCGCACCCCGGCGCCGCCCGCCGCAGGTCGGACTCCTCGACGACGGGAGCAGCCGCCGCACCGCCTCCGTGAAGGCCCGCTTCGAGACCGAGCGGTGCAGTTCCCCGGCGCCGTACCGCCAGTGGGCGCGGGCGATGGCCCAGGAGCCGGGCCAGGCCAGGGTGGCGCCCAGCTCGCGGGGGTGGACGACGGACCAGCCGTACCCCTCCTTCGCGAGCGCCGGGACCGCGTTCGGCCCGATGTGGACGCCGCCGTCGATGCCCCGGGTCAGGTGCACCCGAGGAACGGGAAGGCGGGGTCCGGCATCGGGTAGACCAGGCCCCGGACCAGGGAGGGTCCGCGAGCTCGTAGTACTCCCCGGAAGGGGACGATCCGCATGCCCGGGTCGTCGCCCGCGAGCCGCGCTATCCGGTCGCAGTGCAGCCCCGCGCAGTTGACCAGGACCTTCGCCCGTACGACGCGGCCGTCCGCCGTGCGCACCGCGACGCCCCAGGGCCGCCGGTCGATGACGGTGACCTCCGCGCCGTACAGGATGCGGGCACCGGAGGCCGAGGCGAGCCGCTCCGACACCGCCCCGTAGTCGCAGATGCCGGTCGTGCCGACGTGGATCGCGGCGAGTCCCCGCACCCGCGGCTCGTACTCGCTGATCTGCGCCGGGCCGAGCTCCCGCACGGGGATGCCGTTCTCCCGGCCGCGCTGCACGAGCGCGTGCAGCCGGGGCAGCTCCTCGCGCGTGGTGGCGACGATCAGCTTCCCCGTCACCTCGTGCGCGATGCCCCACTCGGCGCAGAACTTGACCATCTCGGCCGCGCCCTCGACCGCGTACCGCGCCTTGAGCGAGCCCGGACGGTAGTAGATCCCGCTGTGGATCACCCCGCTGTTGCGCCCCGTCTGGTGGCGCGCGAGGGCGTGCTCCTTCTCCAGGACCGTGACCCGGGTGCCGGGAGCGGCACGCGTCACCGCGTACGCCGTCGAGAGACCGACGATCCCACCGCCGATCACCAGCACGTCACAGTCAAACACCAGCGCCACCTCCCACCCCCGATAGTGCACTGGCCCACTGACAGCGCCGCTAAACGCCCACCTTGTGGGACGCGCGTCACGCCGGAGCGGCGGCGCGCCCCGGGACGGGGTCTCACGCCGGAGCGACGAGCAGCGGACGGGCCCGCTCCCGCAGTTCCCTGACCCGCGGTTCGTGCCCGTACGGTTCTAGCCGGTGCAGCAGGTCCCGCACGTACTCGGTGGTCCGCGCCGAGGAGATCCGCCCCGCCACCTCCACCGCGCGCGTGCCGGCCGCGCAGGCCGCGTCCAGGTTGCCCGACTCCAGCTCGGCCACCGCCGACACCACGAGCCGCAGCCCGTGGGAGCGGACGAACTCCTCCGTCGGCCGGGACAGCGCCTGCTCGGTGAAGCGCCGCACCTCGCGCGGCATCCGCAGGTCCCGGTAGCACTCGGCGGCGTCGGCGCAGAACCGGTCGTACGAGTAGAAGCCGAGCCACGTCGGATCGGCGTCGCCCTCCGGGAGCGCTCCAGCCAGCCCTCGGCGGACTTCAGCGCGGCGCGGCGGCGGCCCGTCGCCGACCTTGGCGTGCGCGCGGGCCTCGACGAGCCGGAAGAAGGACATGGTGCGGGCGGTGGCGAGCCCCGGTTCCGTTCGAGGGCGGCCTGCGCGAGGTCGACGCCCTCGTCGGCGAAGCCCCGGTAGGTGGCCTGGAGGGACATGGAGGCCAGGACGTAGCCGCCGAGGGGCACGTCGGCGGCGGCGCGGGCGAGCCGCAGGGCCTGGATGTAGTAGCGCTGGGCGGCCTCCTGCTGCCCGGTGTCGAAGGCCATCCAGCCGGCGAGCCGGGTGAGCTCGGCGGTCGCGCCGAACAGGGCCCGGCCGACCTCGTCCGAGTACGAGCCGAGCAGCAGCGGCGCCGCGTCCACGCGTAAGCACTCGGGCACCATCGACGAACGCCAGTCCCCGCCGCCGTACTTGGGTCCCAGCGGCGCGCGTCCTCGGCCGCCTCGCGGAGTTTGGCGACGTCGCTGTGACCCACGCGCGCGTGCTCCGCGGCCGCCGCCGTGCCGCCGCCCGCGACGGGACCCGGGGCCTCGCGCTCCACCGACGGGTCGGCCGGGGTTATCAGCCAGCGGGACGTGGGCGTCGCGTACGCGCTGACCGAGAAGGAGCCGGCGAGCGACTGCCAGATGCCGCCCCGCCGGCCCGCCGCCCGGCCAGATCCAGCCGGTACAGGTCGGTGGCCGAGCGGACCGCCTCGCCGACGTCGCGCGGGAAGGCGAGCCCCACCTCGGGTGCCGGGTCGGCGTCCGCGAGCCCGATCTCGTGCAGCGGCACGGGCGGCCCAGCTTCTGCCCGATCGCGGCGGCGATCAGATGCGGGCGGCGCCCTGCGGCACCATGCCCTTGGACACCCAGCGGGCGACCGAGGTCTTGTCGTAACGAAGCGTCAGACCCCTTTGCGCACCGAGGTCGTTGACGCGCCGGGCGAGCCCGGCGTTGCTGATTCCCGCGAGGGCGAGAACCGTGCCGAGCTTTTCGTTCGGCCCGCGTTGCTCCCTGGACATGACGCCACCCCTCGACCACCCAGACGGCCGCCACGACGCCGGGCATAGGCGTGCGGCATTCGTAAGCACAGCGTAGTTCGCCGCATCCCCACCGTTAAGGGGCGGTGTTCCGTATGGCGAGATTGTTGTGTGACCGCACGACCGGCGGGGCCGGCGGCGCGGCCCGTGCTCCCGCCGCGCGGCCGTGCGCCCGGCCGTGCGCTCTCGTCCGGCCGGCGGGGAGCGCTTCCATGAATCTCGCGTGGGTCGGCCCGCTCGGCCGGGAACGGTGTCCCGGACCAGTGGGCTGGGGGACACCGCCGCCCCATTCCCCGCGGGCGGCGGACGGCTCCGGGAGGCGGGTGCGCCTCCCGGACTGCCGATGCCCGGATTTCCACCCGGACGCCCGTTCAAACCCCCGCCGGGGATCGATATTTGGCCGAATGACGCCGGTGCGGGCGGATCGCCAACTGGCCCATGCCAGGGGCGCATTCGGCTTTCGCGCGCGTGCCCCCGGACCCCGCCCCGTGCGCCGTTGTCGTGGCAGCATGTCCTCCACCGAAACGGATGTGGAGGCGCCGATGCGATGGCTGGTGGGCTGGAGCAGTGTCGCCGCGGACTTCGCCACGACCGCGGGGTCCCGACCGGGTCCGGTGAACGGCGCCCACGGCTCGGCCTCCCCGTACGACCCCGGATACGACCCGGGACACGCCCCCCGTCCCGACCGCGCGGCCGAGGGGCGCACGGTGCAACCGGTGGGCGCGCAACTCCTGTGGGGCGACCCCGATCCGCTCTGGGCCGTCGGCGACTGGCGCCCCGACGAGGTGCGCGTCGTGGCCGTCGACGACCACACCCGCCTCGCCGTCCTCGGCTGCTGCGCCGCGAGCGACGAGGAGCTGCGGGTCGGCCTGCTCACCGCGCGCGGGGCGCCTTGCGGCACCTCACCGCCTGGCCCGGCAGCTACACCGCCGTCGTCAGGACCGGCCGCCGCGTCACCGTCACCGGGGACCTCGCGGGCGCCCGCCCGGTGTTCCACACCCCGTGGGCGGGCGGCACCGCCTACGCCACGGCCGCCCTGCCGCTCGCCGACCTCGTCGAGGCCCAGCTCGACATCGGCCACCTCGCCGCCCTGCTCGCCTGCCCCGAGACCCCAGAGGCACTGCGCGACTCCACCCCCTACGAGGGGTCAGACGGGTCCCGCCCGGCCACGCGCTGATCCTGCGGGAGGGCTCGCGCGAGATCACCGGCTACGAACAGGTGGCCTCGCTCGCCGTCGCCGCCCCCGAGGCCGACCCCCGGCAGGCCGTCGAAGGCGTACGGGACGCCCTCGTCGAGGCCGTACGTGCCCGGCTCACCGCCCCCGGCACGCCCCGAGACACCCTCCCCGACCCCGGACCCGTCCCCGGCATGGGGCCCGCCGACCGGCGGGCGGCCCGGGCGCGGGCCCGGCGCCCGGCATCGGCGCCGACCTGTCCGGCGGCAGCGCCTCCGGCACGCTCGCCCTCCTCGCGGCGGGCCTCCCGGAGTCCCCGGCACGATCACCGGACACGGCACGGGCGCGGGGGAACGGCTGCTCGCCGTCACCTTCAACGACCTGGCGACCCGGGCCGGCGCGCGGCGCACGGCGGAGCTGGAGCGGGCCCGCGCGATCGCCTCCGACCCCCGCCTGCACCACGTCGTCGTCACCGGCGGCACGGAGGCCCTGCCGTACGCCGAACTCGACGGCCCCCTCACCGACGAGCCGGGACCCGCGCTCGTCACGGCCGAACTGCCACCGCAGGCGGCTCGCGGGCGGCAGCGCCGACCACTTCACGGGCATGGGCGCCAAGCAGGTCCTGGACGCCCACCCGGCGCGCCTCGCCGACCTCCTGATGGACCGCAGGCGCCGCTCCCTGGTGCGCCCGGTGACGGCGCTCGCGAAGGCCTCGGGGCCCTCGGCGGGCTCGCTGCTCGTCCCGCTGACGGTGTACCGGGCGGCGCGGAAACTGGCCCGCACCCCGTACCGGACCGGTCTGGAGGCGGCGGCGCGGCGGGTCCTGGAGGCCAACCGCACGGCCCCGACGGCCCCGGCCCCTGGAGGCCTCGCTCTCCGCCCTCGCCTGGTCCCGGCCGGGCCCGGCCGCCCGCTGGCTGACGGGCGAGGCCCTCGCCGAAGTATCGGTTCGCCTGAACCGGGCGGCGACCCTCCCGCCTCCGTCCAGCGCCCCGGCGAGGTCACGCGCGCGTGCCGCCCTCGCCCGCGCGGCGGCCGACCACCGGGTCCTGGAACAGGCGGCGGAGATCCGCGGCCAGCGCCTCCACGCCCCTTCCTCGACAACCAGGTCGTACGGGCCTGCCGCGACCTCCCGAATCCCTCCGGGTCCAGCCGGACGCCCGGGCGGCGTCCTGCGCACGGTCCTCACCGGCGCCGGCGTCCACGACCTCCCCGGGCTGGGGCGCCCCCACCCGGCCGTCCCGCCCGCCGCCGCCCGCGCGGGCCTGCGCGCCGCCCTCCCGGACTCCTCGCCCTCTTCGACGCCCCCTCCTCGCCGACGCCGGACTGATCGAGGCCCGCGTCGTCCGCACCGCCCTGCGCGCGGCGGCCGACGGCGCCCCCGTCCCCCTCGACGGCCTCGCCGACCTCGTCTCCACCGAACTCTGGCTCCACCGCCTCCTCGCCCGCCGCGGCTCCTGCTGGACCAACACCACGGAACCCCGCGCCCACCGCGCGGTCCGGGGCCCGCTGGTCCCGACGTCGAGATCACTGCCGGCCTGAGCACCGCGTGCGGACGGTGGCCGTCCACGGGCGGGGGCACGTGCACCGCGCTGCTGATCCTGGGCCGGGGCACGTGCACCGTGCCGCCGATCTTGGGCTGGGGCGTGCACCGCGCCGCTGGCCCTGGGCCGGGGGCGCACGTGCACCGCGTCGCTGATCCTGGGCCGGGGCGTGCACCGCGCCGCTGATCCTGGGCCGGGGAGCACGCGCACCGCCCCGCCGACCCTGGGCCGGGGCGTGCACCGTGCCGCCGATCCTGGGCCGGGGGCACGCGCACCGCCCCGCCGACCCTGGGCCGGGGCACGCGCACCGCGCCCCGGCCCTCAGGGGCCCACCCGGGCAAACCCGAGGCGCCCGCCGCGCCCGCCCGACACAATGGGCCGGTGCGGTATCTCATCCTCGGCACCACCGAGGCCCTTCGTCCCGACGGCACCCGCTCCCCTCGGCGGGGCCCGGCTGCCGCGCTGCTCGCCGCGCTCGCGCTGCGCGGCGGACGGGCCGTCTCCGTCGGCGAACTCGCCGACGACGTGTACGGGACGACCCGCCGCAGGACGCCCCGCCGCCCTCCAGGCCCTCGTCGGCCGACTGCGCCGGACCCTCGGCAGGGAGGCCGTCGCCTCCACCCCGGCCCCGGGTACCGGCTCGCCGCCGACCCCGAGGACATCGACCTGTACGCCTTCCAGCGCCGGGCCAGGAGGGCGCCGCCCGCCTCGACGCAGGCGACCCCGACACCGCCGCCGCCCTCCTCCGCGAGGCCCTCGGCCTCTTCCGGGGCCCCGCCCTCGCCGACCTGCCCGACCCGGCGGGCGTCCGCCCCGAGGCACAGCGGCTCGCGGCCCTCCGGCAGCGCGTCGAGGCCGACCTCCGCCGGGGCGCCACCGACGGACTCGTACCGGAGCTGACCGAGCTCACCACCACGTACCCGTACGACGAGGCCTTCCGCGCCCAGCTCATCCGCGCCCTGCGGTCCGAGGGCCGCCACGCCGACGCCCTCACCGCGTACGAAGCGGCCCGCCGCACCCTCGCGGACGCCCTCGGCGCCGACCCCGGACCCGAACTCACCGCCCTCCACCACGAACTCCTCACCGGGACGCCCCGAACCCGCCCGCGCCGACGCGCCCGTCCACGCAGCCGCGCCCGTCCGGGACGGCCCCTGGGGCGGCCCCTGGGGCGGCCTCCGGGACGGCCTCCGGGACGGCCTCCGGGACGGCCTCCGGGACGGCCTCCGAGGCGGCCCCTGGGGCGGCCTCCGGGGCGGCCCTGGGGCGGCCTCCGGGGCGGCCCCTGGGGCGGCCTCCGGGACGGCCCCCGCCCCGAGCCGTACGAACCACCCCGCACCCACCGCTCCCCACCACCCCCACCCCTCCGCCCCGCCCGAGCGCCCCGCTCCCTCCGAGCCCCCGGCAACATCCGCCCCGTCTCACCTCCTTCGTCGGCCGGGAGCCCGAGCTCGACGCGCTCCAGGCCGACCTGACCCGCTCGCGGCTCGTCACGCTCACCGGCCCCGGCGGCTCCGGGAAGACGCGGCTCGCCGAGGAGGCGGCGGTCCGGGCCGTCGGACCCGCCGCCTGGATCGCCGAACTCGCCCCGCTCGACGACCCCGGCGCCCTCCCCGGCGCCGTCCTCTCCGCGCTCCGCCTCCGCGAGATCAACCTGCTCACCCGCGACGGCGTCCCGCTCCAGGACGACCCCACCGCCCACCTCGTCGAGCACCTGGCCCGCCGCCCGCTGCTCCTGGTCCTCGACAACTGCGAGCACGTCATCGACGCGGCCGCCGCGCTCGCCGAGACCCTGCTCACCCACTGCCCGCAGCTCCGCATCCTCGCCACCAGCCGCGAACCCCTCGGCGTGCCGGGCGAGTCGGTCCGCCCCGTCGAGCCGCTCCCGCCGGACCCCGCCCACCGCCTGTTCGCCGAGCGGGCCCGTACCGTCCGCCCCTCCTTCGACCTCGCCCGCGACGGCGGTGAGGCCGTCGACGAGATCTGCCGCCGCCTCGACGGCCTGCCGCTCGCCATCGAACTGGCCGCCGCCCGGCTGCGCCTCCTCACCCGCGCCAGATCGCCGACCGCCTCGACGACCGGTTCCTCCTCCTCACCTCCGGCTCGCGGACCGTCCTGCCCCGCCAGCAGACCCTCCGCGCCGTCGTCGACTGGTCCTGGGACCTGCTCGAACCTGCCGAGCGCACCCTGCTCCGCCAGGTGTCGGTCTTCGCCGGAGGCTGGGACCTGGCCGCCGCCGAGGCCCTCTCCCCGGGCGCCGCCGACACCCTGGGCGCCCTCGTCGACAAGTCCCTCGTCGTCGCCACCCCCGTCGAGGGCGGCGAGATGCGCTACCGGCTCCTGGAGACCATCCACGAGTACGCGACCGAGCGCGCCGCCGAGGAACCCGCCCTGCTCGCCGCCGCCGAGGCCACCCACACCGCCCACTTCACCGCCCTCGCCGAGGAGGCCGAGCCCAAGCTCCGCTCGGCGGAGCAGCTCCCCTGGATCGACCGCCTGGAGCGCGACCTCGACAACATCCGGGCCGCCCTCCACCGCACCCTCGTCACCTCCCGGGACGAGACCGCCGCCCTCCGGCTCGTCTTCGCCATGGGCTGGTTCTGGTGGCTGCGCAACTACCGCCCCGAGGGGCTCGCCTGCGTCGAGCGCGCGATATCCCTGGGCGAGGACCCGGAGGACCCCGCCGACCCCCGCCACTGGCCCCGCATGCACCTGCGGATGCTGCACTTCTTCCTCGCGGTCGAGAGCAGCACGATGGCGGACTTCCAGCAGCCGGAGACCCTCGCCCTCGTCCGCCGCGTGCGCGAGGCGTTCGGCGGGCACCCCGGCCCCGAGGCGACCCGCTTCCCCGGCCTGCTCTGGCCCTTCACCGCGTACCTCACCGAGGAACCGGCCACGATCCGCGGCCTCCTCGACATCGCCGTCGACAACTGCCGCCGCCACGGAGGCGACTGGGAGCTCGGCGTCAGCCTGATGTTCCGCACGCACATGATCGTCGACATGCCCGGCGGGATGCCCGGCGTCGACGAGGCCCTGGCCGAGCTCCGCGGCCTCGCCCGGCGCGTCGGCGACCGCTGGATGGCCGCGCAGATCGCGAGCGCGGCGGGCGAGGCCCACACGATGCGCGGCCGGCACGAGGACGCGCGCGAGGCGTACGAGGAGGCCCTCGGCCTCGCCCGCGAGGTCGGCGCCCACGCCGAGGCCCCCTTCCTCCTCGCCCGCCTGGCCGAACTGTCCTACCGCACCGGCGACCTGGAAACGGCGGAGAAGACCCTCGAAGAGGCCGCCCGGGAGGCCGAGCACTACCGCGTACGGGACAGCCAGACGTACGTCTGCTTCCTCCGCGCCGCCTTCGCCCTCCACCGCCGCGACGTCCGGGAGGCCCGCGCCCGGCTGGAGGAAGCGGGCCGGGAGGGCGCGGTCGGCACCCAGCCGCCGCACTTCGAGGCCGCGGTCATCGGACTCGCCGCCCGCGTCGAGGCGTACGAGGGCAAGGGCGCGGCCGCCGTCACCACCGCCGTCGTGGCGCTCCGCACCGCGCGGGACGCCCAGTGCGCGGACTTCATCACGCACGGCCTGGCGGAGGGCTCGCCTTCGCCCTGGCCGAGGCGGACGAGGCCGAACTCGCCGCACGGGTCCTGGCCGCCGTCGACCACTGGCGCCGGGACACCCCGCTCGGTCCCCGAGCTGCGGGACGTCGAGTCCGTGACGGAGCGGACGCTCGCCGCGCTCGGCGCGCCCGGTCTGGCCGCCGCCCGCGCGGCGGCGCCGCACTCGGCGTCGACGGGGTCCTCGACCTCGTCGCCCCTTCGCCCCGGCCCCGCCGGACGCGGGAGAAGCCGTCAGGAGCAGCTGATCCGGGACTCCGCCCAGTCGGCGACCGCGGCCCGGCCGAACGGCGTGTGCTCCTCCACCACGAGGCTGATCGAGGAGCGGCCCGAGATGTCGACGCTCACCGGGACCGGCGGGTCGCCCGCCCGGACGACCTTGGAGCGCCAGAGCCGCTCCCCGTCCGCGTAGACGGAGAAGCGGACGCCGCCGACGCCGAGCTGGGCGCTCAGGTCGTCGATGCCGACGGTCGCGTCGTACCGCGTGCACTGCCGGTTGAGGTCGATGAGCAGCTCGGACGGCGCGTGGACGCTGACGCCGTGCGCGTACGGGGTGCCGCCGATGGACAGGCCGCTCCGCTGCCACATCCAGCTGCTGTCCGAGAGGGACACCTCGGGCTCGGTGCCGTCGCCGAAGACCCCGTACCGGAGCTCGCTGACCTGGTAGACGGACGGCGGCGCGGGCTTGGGCTTCGGCGTGGGGGACGGCGTCGGCTTCGGCGTGGGCCTGGGCGTCGGCTTCGGGGCGGGCGGAGGTGTCGGCTTCGGCGTGGGTTTCGGCGTCGGCTTCGGGCTCGGCGTCGGCTTCGGTTTCGGTTTCGGGGAGGCGGCGGCGTGGGCGCCGGCGGCTCGGAGGTGACGGGCGGGGCCGGCGGCGCGGGCTTCGGCTTCGGCGACGGCGGCGCGGGCTCCAGGGCGGCCGGGGTGACGACCGGCTGCGCGGGCTTAGGGGCGGCCACGGGCTGCGGGTCCCCGGCCATCGCCCAGACGAGCCCGGCGGCGCGGCGACCGCTATGGCCGCCGCGATCCCGGCCTTCGCGGGAGCCCCGAGGCCCTCGGCGGCGGCGCCTCCCGTGGCGGCGCCCCGGAGGACCCGGAGGCGGCGGCCGCCGCGCCCGCGCCGGCCGCGGCGGCGGTGCCGCCGGCGACGACACCGGCCGCCTTGAGCGAGTACCCGGCGGCGAACCAGCCGATGACGGCGACGGGCAGGAGCGCGGGGATCCCGGCGTTCACATGGGCCAGCTCACCGGCGGCGAGCCGGCACTGGCGCATTCGTCCAGGTGCTTGCGCAGGCCGCGCTCGGCCCGCATCCGCAGCCCGCCGCGCGCGTAGGCGCCGAGCCGGTCGGCATAGCGGGCGCAGTCGCCGCCCGCGGTGAGGGACTGGCTGACGTGGGCCTGGAGATAGGCCTGCTTGAGGCCCTCGCGGGCCCGGCTGGCGAGCACGGCCGTGGCGTTGGCGGTCAGTCCGAAGAGCGGGGCGACCTCGCTCGGGGACTCCTCCTCGACGGTGGTGTGCCACAGCACGGCCTGCCAGCGCTCGGGCAGCGAGCGGAAGGCCTGCATGGCGAGGGACTGCTCGGCCTCGTGCATGGCGAGGACGTCGGCGCCGAGGTCCATCGTGTCGTGGTCGGCGACCTCGGAGGAGCGGGCGGCGTCCGCGGCGAACACCGCGAAGTCCTCGACGAGGTGCTCCCGCTTCTGGGTCCTGGTCCAGTTCGCGGCGACCCGCCGGACGGTGGTCATGAGGTAGGCGCGCACGGCCTGTTCGGGCCCGGCGCCGCCGCGGACGGCCTGGAGGGTGCGGGCGAAGACCTCGGCGGTGAGGTCGTCGGCGGTGTGCGCGTCCCGGCAGCAGGTCCTGGCGTACCGGCGGACGGCCTCGGGTGGCGGCGGAACAGCTCCTCGTACGCGGAGTCGTCGCCCTCCCGCATGAGCTGGACGAGCTCGGCGTCGGAGGGCGGCAGTTCGCGGGGCGGCGGGAGTACGGTGTCGGGCTCGGTCCCGGGCTCGGTCCCGTCGGGGCCGGTGCCCGTGTCGTGGTGCTCGACGCCCGCCCCGCGACGGCCCCGGCGCCCGGTCTGCCCTCGCGCTGCTGCGGCACGCTCGCGTCGAGCGGCCCGGTCGGCCCGGTCGGTGCGGGCGGTGCGGTCGACCCGGTCGGCGGACCCGCGGGCGCGGGCGCTCCGGAGGCGCCTCCCGGCCCGCCCTGGCTCGGAACCTGCCGAGGGGAAGGCCCCGGTCTCCGCGCCGCCACCGCTGCCCAGCGGCTCGTCCCGACTGTCACCGCTCATCGCGGAAGCCCCCGTACGCACGCCCAGACCCGAATATTGGCCAAGCCTGCCACAGAGCCGGGGCACGCCGAAGCGCCGCGTCCACTTACCACTCGTCCGGGGCGACTTCGTGTATCCGGGCGTAACCGCTCACACGTTCGTGTCATGCTCGCTGGTCCGCCCGGACCACGAGGACCGCGGCCGTCGTCGAAGGAAGCGCGGGCTTCCTAGCGGGAACGCAGGCCCTCGAGCAGGATGTCGAGGAGCCGGGCCGAGGCCGCCGCCTGCTGCACCGCGTCCGGCAGGGCCGGAGCGGCGGTGGCGATGACGAGGAGGACGTCCGCCACGGTCACGTCCGTCCGCAGCTCACCCGCCTCACGCGCCCGGTCGACCAGCCGGCCGACGACCTCCAGGAGCTCGGAGGCCCCGCGTCGTCCCGCTCGTCGGCGGGCACGCCACGCGGCGCGACCACGCGCGCGTCACCCGGCTCGGCGACACCCCGCTGGTACGGCACCCGCGCCGCCTCGTCCGCCTCGTCCGCGCCGAGCGGCGCCCGGACTCGTCCACGCCCACCCGCAGCACCTGCGGCGGCAGGAGACGACCCGCACCCGAGGCCACCGAGGTCCGCAGGAACCGGGAGAGCGCCGACCACGGCTCCTCCTCCTGGCCCAGCGCGGCCCGCGCCTGCTCGGTCAGCCGGGAGGTCTCCTCCTCGGCTATCCGCCGCACCAGCACGTCCTTGCTGGGAAGCGGCGGTAGACGGTGCCGACGCCGACGCGGGCGCGGCGCGCCACGTCCTCCATCGGAGCCCCGTAGCCCAGCTCCCCGAACACCTCGCGCGCGGCCCGGAGCACGTGCTCCAGATTGCGCTGGGCGTCCACCCGCAGCGGCGCGGACCTGCCGCCCGCCAGGGGCGCGGCACCCGGCCCCGGGACGTGCCCGTCGACCGTCGCCGTACCGGCGCCCGACTGCCACCGTGAATCCTGAATCTGCATAAGCGTTCCCCGCTCATGATGTCTCCCCGGAGACTCCCCGCCCTGAATGCGGGGCCTCCGGCGGACGAGCGCTCTTCGGTCCACGCGCGCACCCGATCCGACACCCCGACGAAGTACGAACATAGTTGAGTCGGGGTCAATTCAGAAGGGGGAGTTCCGTACGGTGCGCCCCCCGATCGGAGCAAGGCCCGGAAGACTCCCGATTCCGACCGCTCTCCGGACCCACCCCACCCGCCGTGACCTGCGAGGTTTCCCCCGCACCCCCCTCACGCGCCACCCCGCGCCTCCGTACCCCTCCGGTCACACAATTTGCCGAGCCTGTGGACAAACAACGGACGGGGGTGCGTCATGGGACAGTGACCGAACCTGCGCGCATTCTCGTGGTCGGCGGCGGCTACGTCGGCATGTACACCGCGCTGCGCCTCCAGCGGCAGCTCGGAGCGGAGCTCAGAGCCGGCACCGCCGAGATCGTGGTGGTCACCCCCGAGCCGTACATGACGTACCAGCCGTTCCTGCCGGAGGCCGCGGCCGGCTCCATCTCCCCGCGCCACGTCGTCGTGCCGCTCCGCCGCGTCCTCGACCGCTGCCGCGTCCTCATCGGCGAGGTCCGCTCCGTCGACCACGCCAAGCGCACCGCGACCCTCTCCACCCTCGCCACCGAGGAGGAGGGCGCCGGCGCCGTCGAGATGACCTACGACGAGCTGGTCATCGCACCCGGCTCCGTCTCCCGCACCCTCCCGGTCCCCGGCCTGGCCGACCACGGCATCGGCTTCAAGACCGTCGAGGAGGCCATCGGCCTGCGCAACCACGTCATCGAGCAGATGGACATCGCCTCCTCCACCCGCGACCCCGCCCTCCGCGACGCCGCCCTCACCTTCGTCTTCGTCGGCGGCGGCTACGCGGGCGTGGAGGCCCTCGCCGAACTGGAGGACATGGCCCGCTACACCGCGCGGTACTACCACAACGTCAAGCCCGAGGACCTGCGCTGGGTGCTCGTCGAGGCCTCCGACCGGATCCTCCCCGAGGTGGGCGAGGAGATGGGCCGGTACGCCATACGCGAGCTCCGCGGCCGGAACATCGACGTGCGCCTGGAGACCCGCCTCGAATCCTGCGAGGACCGGGTCGCCGTCCTCAGCGACGGCACCCGCCTGCCCACCCGCACCGTCGTCTGGACCGCGGGCGTGAAGCCCGCCCCGTCCTCGCCGCCACCGACCTGCCCCTGAACGAACGCGGCAGGCTCCGCTGCACCGCCGAGCTCGCCGTCGACGGCGTCCCGCACGCGTGGGCGGCCGGCGACGCCGCCGCCGTCCCCGACGTGACCTCGGACGAACCCGGCAAGGAGTGCGCGCCCAACGCCCAGCACGCCGTCCGCCAGGCCAAGGTCCTCGCCGAGAACATCGCGGCCTCCCTGCGCGGACAGCCGCTCAAGGAGTACGCGCACGCGTACGTGGGCTCCGTCGCCTCCCTCGGCCTCCACAAGGAGTCGCCCACGTCTACGGACGCAAGCTCAAGGGATACCCGGCCTGGTTCATGCACCGCGCCTACCACCTCAGCCGCGTCCCCACCTTCAACCGCAAGGCCCGGGTCCTCGCCGAATGGACCCTGTCCGGCCTGTTCAAACGGGAGATCGTCTCCCTCGGCTCCCTGGAACACCCCAGGGCCGAGTTCGAACTCGCGGCGGCTCCACCCCCGGCGACGGCGACAAGCCGCAGTCCTGACATCACTGTCAGTGCACTCGTCCACACTGGACGTGTGACCATAGGTGGGCTCACACCTGCACAGCGTGACTCTGCACGGCACCGACACCACGAGGCATACAGATCCGTGAACTTCACCCGTTGGAGCGCCCGGCTCCCCGGCACGCAGCGCCGCGCGGCGCGGGGACCGAAGGCTCCGTGCCCGCCGCCCGCGGTGAGTACGGTCCGCAGCTGGAGCACCCGCCGACAGCGCCGACAGCGCCGGCGAGGCCGCCGAGGCCGCCGACGTCCCCGCCCTGGAGGACTTCTCCGTACGGGAGCTGCTCGGCCGCCTCCCCGGCCTGGTCGCCCTCGCGTACGGCCCGGAGCACCGCATCGCCTACGTGAACGACGCGTACGCCGCCGCCTTCGGCCCCCGCCGCGCCGGCGCCACCGTCGCCGACACCTGCCCCGAGGCCGAGGAGCTCGGCCTGCTGCCCCTCATGGACCAGGTGCTGCGCAGCGGAAAGCCCCGCACGGTCAAGTCGCGCCGCACCCGGGACGGCGGCTTCTACACGGTCACCTGCCTGCCCGTCGACAGCCCCCGCCTCGACGGCGGCGGAGTCCTCGTCCACGCCGCCGACGTCACCGACCACGCCGAGGCCGCCGAGCGCCTGCGGGCCAGCGAGCGCCGCCACCGCGAGACCGCCGTCACCCTCCAGCGCTCCTGCTCCCGCAGGAACTGGAGCAGCCCGACGACCTGCGGATCGCCGCCACCTACCAGCCGGGCGTCGCGGACGCGGCCGTCGGCGGCGACTGGTACGACGTGATCACCCTCGGCGCGGGCCGCACCGCCCTCGTCATCGGCGACGTGATGGGCGCGGCGTGCGCGCCGCCGCCGTCATGGGCCAGCTCCGCACCGCCGTCCGGGCCTACGCCCGCCTGGACCTGCCCCGCACGAGGTCCTCCAGCTCCTCGACGGCCTCGCCGCCGAGATCGACGCCAGCCAGATCGCCACCTGCGTGTACGCGATCCACGACCCCAACGAGGGCAAGCTGGTGTACGCCTCCGCAGGCCACCTCCCGATCCTCGTCCGGGACGAGGACGGCACCGTCCGCCGCGCCGAGGACCCCACGGGCCCGCCGCTCGGCACCGGCGGCTGGCTGCACGCCTCGGGCTCCATCGCCCTGCCGCCCGGCTCGACCGCCGTCCTCTACACGGACGGCCTGGTCGAGCGGCGCCGCGAGGACATCGACGAGGGCGTCGCCGCCCTGGCCCGCGCCCTGTCCGGCGCCGACGGCACCCCGCAGGTGGTCTGCGACCGGATCCTGCGCGCCCTCGGCGTCACCGCCGAGCACGACGACGACGTCGCCGTCCTGGTCGTCCAGCACCCCTCCCGCAAGGGCCCGGACGCCGAGCTCTTCCACAACGCCGCCCTGGAACTGCTCGGCGGCGTGGAGGCCGCCCCGCGCGCGCGTGCCTTCGCCTCCGGCGTCCTCTCCTCCTGGCGCTTCCCGGTGGAACTGCGCGACCTGGGCGTCCTCGCCACCAGCGAGCTCGTGGCGAACTCCCTCCAGCACGGCACCCCGCCCATGCGCCTGCGGCTCCGCCGCACCGACCGCCGCCTGATCATCGAGGTCACGGACGGCGACGACCACCTGCCGCGCCGCCGCCGGGCGGAAACGGAGGACGAGGCGGGTCGCGGAATCTCGATCATCGCGACGATCGCCTCGTCCTGGGGGAGCCGCCGCACACCGGGCGGCGGCAAAGCGGTCTGGTGCGAGTTCGCCCTGCCGGACTAGACCGCGGCCTCGACCTTCTGCTCGGGCTCGTGCTTCTGCTCGGGCTCGTGCCGGGCGACCACCTTCGACGGCTTGAGGGCCAGCGAGGGCTGGTTCTGCTCCGGCGTGAGCTGCCTGCCCAGCCGGACGGCCAGGAACGTGATGCCGAGCGAGAAGAGCACGAAGGTCACGATGTACGGCCCGTGCAGCGCGGCCCCATGGGCCCGCCCACGGCCGGACCGACGGCCAGCGCCAGCTGCTTCACCAGGGCGAAGGCCGAGTTGTACTGCCCGACCATCGACTCCGGCGCCAGATCGGCCACCAGCGGGGCCACCGTCGGCGACAGCATCGCCTCACCGAGCCCGAAGAGGGCGTACGTGGAGACGAAGGCCGCCGTCGCCATCGCCTGGCTGCCGTGCCCGAGCCCCGCGTACCCGGCGATCAGCCACGCCACGGTCCAGATCAGACCCACGGCCGCGATCACCCGGGTCCGCTTGCGGCGCTCGACGAACTTCAGCACCAGGAACTGGGCGGCCACGATGACCGCCGTGTTGGCGGCCAGCGCGATCCCGAGCGTCGACGGCTGGATGCCGGCGGCCTCCGTGCCGTACGCCGCGAGACCCGACTCGAACTGCCCGTAACAGGCGAAGAACAGCACGAAGCCGAGGACGCACAGCTGCACCATCGCCTTGTGCCCGAGCAGCGCGCGGACCCCGCCGCCCTTGCCGCCCTCGGCCGGACGCGCGCCCTGGAGCGCGGGGGAGCCCGGCATCCGGACCGTCCCGACGATCCCGGCGAGCACCAGGAACATCGCCGCCTCGATCGAGAACAGCAGGATGAAGCTGCCCGGCCGGCTCGTGTCGACCAGCAGACCGCCGATCAGACCGCCGATGCCGAGACCCAGGTTCTGCAGGAAGAACTGCATCGCGAAGGCCCGGGTCCGCCCGGCGGGCTCCGAGCACCAGACGATCATCGTGGCGAGGGCCGGCTGCAGCACGGCCGTACCGGCGCCGAGCAGCGCCGCGGCCCCACGGCCGCCGGCACGCTGGAGGCGAAGCCCATCGCCACCGCGCCCACCGCGGCGGCGACCGAGGCCACGAGCAGCACCGGCACGGGCCCGCGCCGGTCGATGGCCCGCCCGCTGAAGGGCAGCACCACCAGTGCGGCCATGGCGAAGACGGCCAGCACGATGCCCGCCGTCGCGGCGCCCAGATCCCGCACCTGCGCCACGTACACATAGAGGTACGGCACGGTGAAGCCGAGTCCGAACGCGCTCAGCGCGCTGCCTGCCTGGATACGACGCATCGCCGCGCCCCTCGCCTTGGTCACACTCACCCACTTCGGTCGCGGTTCAGATCTGTAGGCCTGAACCTTGAAGACTTCAACACTAAAGTTAACGCCTTAACAATACACACCGAAGGACTTCAATGCCAACGTGACCCGTGGGATACTCGCCGCATGTCCGACACCGCTCCCCAGGAGCCGAGCCTCGACGAGCAGATCGCCGCGTATCAGCGCGAGTACCGCGACCTCGACCCCCAGGTGGAGAAGGTCGTCTCCGCCCTCGGCCGGCTGAACCGCCGGATGAACGTGGCGTACGGCCGCCAGCTCTCCGACCTCGGCATCAGCAACGCGGAGTGGGAGGTCCTCAAGACCCTCGTCCTCGCCGGCGCGCCCTACCGCCTCGGCCCCGGCGAGCTCGCCAAGCGCCTCGGCCTCACCCCCGCCGCGATGACCCACCGCATCGACCGCATGGCCGGCGAAGGCCTCGTCACCCGCGACCGCGACGAGAACAACCGCGTCCGCGTGATCGTCGAGCTCACCGACGAAGGCCGCTCCAAGTGGCTGGAGGCCATGCGCATGGCCACCGACTTCGAGGAGGAGCTCCTCCAGGACCTCACCACCCAGGAGAGGGGCGTCCTCGGCGACGTCCTCATCCGCCTCCTCCGCCGCGTCGAGCTCACCCAGCCCGACGCCGGCGGCCGCCTGACCGACCTCGACTGACGCCCCCGAGCGGACGGCCGGACGGGGGTTGACACGCCCCCTCCCGATCCGTAAGGTTCTCCGAGTTGTCACGGAGCCGGAACGGTTCTTCGACGACCACTCCCGCCGCAGATGCGGCACCTCTACTCAGCACCAACTCCCCACCGGGACGAATTTCGGCATGCCGAAATTCATTTCGAATGGCTCGATTATGAGTCGCCGGGGAAACCCGCTAGAGTTTGAGACGTCGGAACGGCCCAACAGCCGGAAAGACAAACCCCCCTGACTGGGAATCAGACGCCGAAAGGATCTGATAGAGTCGGAACCGCCGGAAGGGCCCGGAGCGAAAGCGAAGGGGACCGGAAAGCGCCGAGGAAATCGGATCGGAAAGATCTGATAGAGTCGGAAACGAAGGAAGCGCCGGAGGGCCGGAAACAGGAACGAAGGAAGCGTCCGCACCTGAGAACTCAACAGCGTGCCAAAAATCAACGCCAGATTAGTTGATACCCCGTCCATCCGTTACGGATGGCCGAGGTTCCTTTGAAAAAGTCCACTCCATTCTTTGGGGTGGCAACACTACAGCGAGGACGCTGTGGACGGTCTGCCATATTCCGGCGTGACCGTCCCGCTCAACGCAGTGTCACCCGATCACGGGTAAACATTCACGGAGAGTTTGATCCTGGCTCAGGACGAACGCTGGCGGCGTGCTTAACACATGCAAGTCGAACGATGAAGCCCTTCGGGGTGGATTAGTGGCGAACGGGTGAGTAACACGTGGGCAATCTGCCCTTCACTCTGGGACAAGCCCTGGAAACGGGGTCTAATACCGGATACGACCTGCCGAGGCATCTTGGCGGGTGGAAAGCTCCGGCGGTGAAGGATGAGCCGCGGCCTATCAGCTTGTTGGTGGGGTAACGGCCCACCAAGGCGACGACAGGTAGCCGGCCTGAGAGGGCGACCGGCCACACTGGGACTGAGACACGGCCCAGACTCCTACGGGAGGCAGCAGTGGGGAATATTGCACAATGGGCGAAAGCCTGATGCAGCGACGCCGCGTGAGGGATGACGGCCTTCGGGTTGTAAACCTCTTTCAGCAGGGAAGAAGCGAAAGTGACGGTACCTGCAGAAGAAGCGCCGACTAACTACGTGCCAGCAGCCGCGGTAATACGTAGGGCGCAAGCGTTGTCCGGAATTATTGGGCGTAAAGAGCTCGTAGGCGGCTTGTCACGTCGGGTGTGAAAGCCCGGGGCTTAACCCGGGTCTGCATCCGATACGGGCAGGCTAGAGTGTGGTAGGGAGATCGGAATTCCTGGTGTAGCGGTGAAATGCGCAGATATCAGGAGGAACACCGGTGGCGAAGGCGGATCTCTGGGCCATTACTGACGCTGAGGAGCGAAAGCGTGGGGAGCGAACAGGATTAGATACCCTGGTAGTCCACGCTGTAAACGTTGGGCACTAGGTGTTGGCGACATTCCACGACTTCTGTGCCGCAGCTAACGCATTAAGCGCCCCGCCTGGGGAGTACGGCCGCAAGGCTAAAACTCAAAGGAATTGACGGGGGCCCGCACAAGCGGCGGAGCATGTGGCTTAATTCGACGCAACGCGAAGAACCTTACCAAGGCTTGACATATACCGGAAAGCATTAGAGATAGTGCCCCCCTTGTGGTCGGTATACAGGTGGTGCATGGCTGTCGTCAGCTCGTGTCGTGAGATGTTGGGTTAAGTCCCGCAACGAGCGCAACCCTTGTCCTGTGTTGCCAGCATGCCCTTCGGGGTGATGGGGACTCACAGGAGACCGCCGGGGTCAACTCGGAGGAAGGTGGGGACGACGTCAAGTCATCATGCCCCTTATGTCTTGGGCTGCACACGTGCTACAATGGTCGGTACAAAGAGTTGCGATGCCGTGAGGCGGAGCGAATCTCAAAAAGCCGGTCTCAGTTCGGATTGGGGTCTGCAACTCGACCCCATGAAGTCGGAGTTGCTAGTAATCGCAGATCAGCATTGCTGCGGTGAATACGTTCCCGGGCCTTGTACACACCGCCCGTCACGTCACGAAAGTCGGCAACACCCGAAGCCGGTGGCCCAACCCTGTGGGGGGGAGCGGTCGAAGGTGGGGCTGGCGATTGGGACGAAGTCGTAACAAGGTAGCCGTACCGGAAGGTGCGGCTGGATCACCTCCTTTCTAAGGAGCACAGCACCGGATGCGAGCGAACGTCTCGCACGGTCAGCTCATGGGTGGAACGTTGATTAGTTGGCACGATCACGAGATGGACCGCTAGTACTGCTTCGGCGTGGAAAACGGATCACATCAAGCGATCGTGCCTGGCACGTTGTTGGGTGTCTGAGGGTACGGCCGTCATGGTCATGCCTTCGAGGATGCCGGCCCCAGTGAACTTGCTGCCTTGTGCGGCAGGGTGATGGGTGGCTGGTCGTTGTTTGAGAACTACACAGTGGACGCGAGCATCTGTGGCCAAGTTTTTAAGGGCGCACGGTGGATGCCTTGGCACCAGGAACCGATGAAGGACGTGGGAGGCCACGATAGTCCCCGGGGAGCCGTCAACCAGGCTTTGATCCGGGGGTTTCCGAATGGGGAAACCCGGCAGTCGTCATGGGCTGTCACCCATGCCTGAACACATAGGGCATGTGGAGGAACGAGGGAAGTGAAACATCTCAGTACCCTCAGGAAGAGAAACAACCGTGATTCCGGGAGTAGTGGCGAGCGAAACCGGATGAGGCCAAACCGTATGCGTGTGATACCCGGCAGGGGTTGCGCATGCGGGGTTGTGGGATCTCTCTTCCGTCGTCTGCCGGCGGCGGGACGAGTCAGAAACCGTATGGATAGGCGAAGGACATGCGAAAGGTCCGGCGTAGAGGGTAAGACCCCCGTAGCTGAAATCTGTACGGCTCGTTTGAGAGACACCCAAGTAGCACGGGGCCCGAGAAATCCCGTGTGAATCTGGCGGGACCACCCGCTAAGCCTAAATATTCCCTGGTGACCGATAGCGGATAGTACCGTGAGGGAATGGTGAAAAGTACCGCGGGAGCGGAGTGAAATAGTACCTGAAACCGTGTGCCTACAAGCCGTGGGAGCGTCGGATACAGCTTGCTGTATCTCGTGACTGCGTGCCTTTTGAAGAATGAGCCTGCGAGTTTGCGGTGTGTTGCGAGGTTAACCCGTGTGGGGAAGCCGTAGCGAAAGCGAGTCCGAACAGGGCGATTTTAGTAGCACGCTCAAGACCCGAAGCGGAGTGATCTAGCCATGGGCAGGTTGAAGCGGAGGTAAGACTTCGTGGAGGACCGAACCCACCAGGGTTGAAAACCTGGGGATGACCTGTGGTTAGGGGTGAAAGGCCAATCAAACTCCGTGATAGCTGGTTCTCCCGAAATGCATTTAGGTGCAGCGTCGTGTGTTTCTTGCCGGAGGTAGAGCACTGGATAGGCGATGGGCCCTACCGGGTTACTGACCTTAGCCAAACTCCGAATGCCGGTAAGTGAGAGCGCGGCAGTGAGACTGTGGGGATAAGCTCCATGGTCGAGAGGAAACAGCCCAGAGCATCGACTAAGGCCCCTAAGCGTACGCTAAGTGGGAAAGGATGTGGAGTCGCAGAGACAACCAGGAGGTTGGCTTAGAAGCAGCCACCCTTGAAAGAGTGCGTAATAGCTCACTGGTCAAGTGATTCCGCGCCGACAATGTAGCGGGGCTCAAGCGTACCGCCGAAGTCGTGTCATTGCAGTACATACCCCAACGGGGACTGTGATGGGTAGGGGGCGTCGTGTGCCGGGTGAAGCAGCCGCGGAAGCGAGTTGTGGACGGTTCACGAGTGAGAATGCAGGCATGAGTAGCGATACACACGTGAGAAACGTGTGCGCCGATTGACTAAGGGTTCCTGGGTCAAGCTGATCTGCCCAGGGTAAGTCGGGACCTAAGGCGAGGCCGACAGGCGTAGTCGATGGACAACCGGTTGATATTCCGGTACCCGCTTTGAAACGCCCAATATCGAATCAGGCGATGCTAAGTCCGTGAAGCCGCCCCGGAGCCTTCGGGCAAAGGGGAGTGGTGGAGCCGACGAACCAGACTTGTAGTAGGTAAGCGATGGGGTGACGCAGGAAGGTAGTCCAGCCCGGGCGGTGGTTGTCCCGGGGTAAGGGTGTAGGGCGTGTGATAGGCAAATCCGTCACACATATAGCCTGAGACCTGATGCCGAGCCGATTGTGGTGAAGTGGATGATCCTATGCTGTCGAGAAAAGCCTCTAGCGAGTTTCATGGCGGCCCGTACCTAAACCGACTCAGGTGGTCAGGTAGAGAATACCGAGGCGTTCGGGTGAACTATGGTTAAGGAACTCGGCAAAATGCCCCCGTAACTTCGGGAGAAGGGGGCCACGCCTGGTGATGAGTCTTGCACTCTGAGCTGGGGGTGGCCGCAGAGACCAGCGAGAGCGACTGTTTACTAAAAACACAGGTCCGTGCGAAGCCGTAAGGCGATGTATACGGACTGACGCCTGCCAGTGCTGGAACGTTAAGGGGACCGGTTAGCTGACTTTCGGGTCGGCGAAGCTGAGAACTTAAGCGCCAGTAAACGGCGGTGGTAACTATAACCATCCTAAGGTAGCGAAATTCCTTGTCGGGTAAGTTCCGACCTGCACGAATGGCGTAACGACTTCTCGACTGTCTCAACCATAGGCCCGGTGAAATTGCACTACGAGTAAAGATGCTCGTTTCGCGCAGCAGGACGGAAAGACCCCGGGACCTTTACTACAGTTTGATATTGGTGTTCGGTTCGGCTTGTGTAGGATAGGTGGGAGACTGTGAAACCGTGACGCCAGTCATGGTGGAGTCGCCGTTGAAATACCACTCTGGTCGTGCTGGATGTCTAACCTCGGTCCGTGATCCGGATCAGGGACAGTGTCTGATGGGTAGTTTAACTGGGGCGGTTGCCTCCCAAAGGGTAACGGAGGCGCCCAAAGGTTCCCTCAGCCTGGTTGGCAATCAGGTGTTGAGTGTAAGTGCACAAGGGAGCTTGACTGTGAGACCGACGGGTCGAGCAGGGACGAAAGTCGGGACTAGTGATCCGGCGGTGGCTTGTGGAAGCGCCGTCGCTCAACGGATAAAAGGTACCCCGGGGATAACAGGCTGATCTTCCCAAGAGTCCATATCGACGGGATGGTTTGGCACCTCGATGTCGGCTCGTCGCATCCTGGGGCTGGAGTCGGTCCCAAGGGTTGGGCTGTTCGCCCATTAAAGCGGTACGCGAGCTGGGTTTAGAACGTCGTGAGACAGTTCGGTCCCTATCCGCTGTGCGCGTAGGAATATTGAGAAGGGCTGTCCCTAGTACGAGAGGACCGGGACGGACGAACCTCTGGTGTGCCAGTTGTCCTGCCAAGGGCATGGCTGGTTGGCTACGTTCGGGAGGGATAACCGCTGAAAGCATCTAAGCGGGAAGCCTGCTTCGAGATGAGTATTCCCACCTCCTTGAGAGGGTAAGGCTCCCAGTAGACGACTGGGTTGATAGGCCGGATGTGGAAGCCCAGTAATGGGTGGAGCTGACCGGTACTAATAGGCCGAGGGCTTGTCCTCAGTTGCTCGCGTCCACTGTGTTAGTTCTGAAGCAACGAACACGCCCCCCTTTCGGGTGGTGCGGCGGTTCGTAACTTCATAGAGTTTCGGTGGTCATAGCGTTAGGGAAACGCCCGGTTACATTCCGAACCCGGAAGCTAAGCCTTTCAGCGCCGATGGTACTGCAGGGGGGACCCTGTGGGAGAGTAGGACGCCGCCGAACAATCATTGTGGGAAAGCCCCGCACCATCTGGTGCGGGGCTTTTCTGCGTTTACGGCCAGGGAGCCCCCAGCTGCCGGCACCAGGAGGCCGCCGGCAGCCGGCCGGGGTGGGAATCGGGACCCCAAACATCTGGTAGAGTCGTAGACGCAGCAAGGGACCGGAGCGCAAGCGAAGGAACCTGAAAGCACCGAGGAAATCGGAACCGCGAGGATCTGATAGAGTCGGAACCGCCGGAAGGGCCCGGGCGAAAGCGAATGGGGCCGGAAAGCACCGAGGAAATCGGATCGGAAAGATCTGATAGAGTCGGAAACGAAGGAAGCGCCCGGAGGGCCGGAAACAGGAACGAAGGAAGCGTCCGCACCTGAGAACTCAACAGCGTGCCAAAAATCAACGCCAGATTAGTTGATACCCCGTCCATCCGGTTACGGATGGCCGAGGTTCCTTTGAAAAGTCCACTCCATTCTTTGGGGTGGCAACACTACAGCGAGGACGCTGTGGACGGTCTGCCATATTCCGGCGTGACCGTCCGCTCAACGCAGTGTCACCCGATCACGGGTAAACATTCACGGAGAGTTTGATCCTGGCTCAGGACGAACGCTGGCGGCGTGCTTAACACATGCAAGTCGAACGATGAAGCCCTTCGGGGTGGATTAGTGGCGAACGGGTGAGTAACACGTGGGCAATCTGCCCTTCACTCTGGGACAAGCCCTGGAAACGGGGTCTAATACCGGATACGACCTGCCGAGGCATCTTGGCGGGTGGAAAGCTCCGGCGGTGAAGGATGAGCCGCGGCCTATCAGCTTGTTGGTGGGGTAACGGCCCACCAAGGCGACGACAGGTAGCCGGCCTGAGAGGGCGACCGGCCACACTGGGACTGAGACACGGCCCAGACTCCTACGGGAGGCAGCAGTGGGGAATATTGCACAATGGGCGAAAGCCTGATGCAGCGACGCCGCGTGAGGGATGACGGCCTTCGGGTTGTAAACCTCTTTCAGCAGGGAAGAAGCGAAAGTGACGGTACCTGCAGAAGAAGCGCCGACTAACTACGTGCCAGCAGCCGCGGTAATACGTAGGGCGCAAGCGTTGTCCGGAATTATTGGGCGTAAAGAGCTCGTAGGCGGCTTGTCACGTCGGGTGTGAAAGCCCGGGGCTTAACCCGGGTCTGCATCCGATACGGGCAGGCTAGAGTGTGGTAGGGAGATCGGAATTCCTGGTGTAGCGGTGAAATGCGCAGATATCAGGAGGAACACCGGTGGCGAAGGCGGATCTCTGGGCCATTACTGACGCTGAGGAGCGAAAGCGTGGGGAGCGAACAGGATTAGATACCCTGGTAGTCCACGCCGTAAACGTTGGGAACTAGGTGTTGGCGACATTCCACGTCGTCGGTGCCGCAGCTAACGCATTAAGTTCCCCGCCTGGGGAGTACGGCCGCAAGGCTAAAACTCAAAGGAATTGACGGGGCCCGCACAAGCAGCGGAGCATGTGGCTTAATTCGACGCAACGCGAAGAACCTTACCAAGGCTTGACATATACCGGAAAGCATTAGAGATAGTGCCCCCTTGTGGTCGGTATACAGGTGGTGCATGGCTGTCGTCAGCTCGTGTCGTGAGATGTTGGGTTAAGTCCCGCAACGAGCGCAACCCTTGTCCTGTGTTGCCAGCATGCCCTTCGGGGTGATGGGGACTCACAGGAGACCGCCGGGGTCAACTCGGAGGAAGGTGGGGACGACGTCAAGTCATCATGCCCCTTATGTCTTGGGCTGCACACGTGCTACAATGGCCGGTACAAGAGCTGCGATGCCGTGAGGCGGAGCGAATCTCAAAAGCCGGTCTCAGTTCGGATTGGGGTCTGCAACTCGACCCCATGAAGTCGGAGTTGCTAGTAATCGCAGATCAGCATTGCTGCGGTGAATACGTTCCCGGGCCTTGTACACACCGCCCGTCACGTCACGAAAGTCGGTAACACCCGAAGCCGGTGGCCCAACCCCTTGTGGGAGGGAGCTGTCGAAGGTGGGACTGGCGATTGGGACGAAGTCGTAACAAGGTAGCCGTACCGGAAGGTGCGGCTGGATCACCTCCTTTCTAAGGAGCACAGCACCGATTGCAGGCAAACGTTCTGCACGGTCAGCTCATGGGTGGAACGTTGATTAGTTGGCACGGTCACGAGGATCTCTCACCAGTACTGCTTCGGCGTGGAACGTGAGAACGATCCGAGGGATCGTGCCTGGCACGTTGTTGGGTGTCTGAGGGTACGGCCGTATGGCTCGTATCTTCGAGGATGCCGGTCCCAGTGAAGCATCGTTTCAGCGGTGTGTGATGGGTGGCTGGTCGTTGTTTGAGAACTACACAGTGGACGCGAGCATCTGTGGCCAAGTTTTTAAGGGCGCACGGTGGATGCCTTGGCACCAGGAACCGATGAAGGACGTGGGAGGCCACGATAGTCCCCGGGAGCCGTCAACCAGGCTTTGATCCGGGGTTTCCGAATGGGAAACCCGGCAGTCGTCATGGGCTGTCACCCATGCCTGAACACATAGGGCATGTGGAGGGAACGAGGGGAAGTGAAACATCTCAGTACCCTCAGGAAGAGAAAACAACCGTGATTCCGGGAGTAGTGGCGAGCGAAACCGGATGAGGCCAAACCGTATGCGTGTGATACCCGGCAGGGGTTGCGCATGCGGGGTTGTGGGAGTTCTCTTTCACAGTCTGCCGGCTGTGAGGCGAGTCAGAAACCGTTGGTGTAGTCGAAGGACATGCGAAAGGTCCGGCGTAGAGGGTAAGACCCCCGTAGACGAAACATCAGCGGCTTGCTTGAGAATTTCCCAAGTAGCACGGGGCCCGAGAAATCCCGTGTGAATCTGGCGGGACCACCCGCTAAGCCTAAATATTCCCTGGTGACCGATAGCGGATAGTACCGTGAGGAATGGTGAAAAGTACCGCGGGAGCGGAGTGAAATAGTACCTGAAACCGTGTGCCTACAAGCCGTGGGAGCGTCGGATACAGCTTGCTGTATCTCGTGACTGCGTGCCTTTGAAGAATGAGCCTGCGAGTTTGCGGTGTGTTGCGAGGTTAACCCGTGTGGGAAGCCGTAGCGAAAGCGAGTCCGAACAGGGCGCTTCAGTAGCACGCTCAAGACCCGAAGCGGAGTGATCTAGCCATGGGCAGGTTGAAGCGGAGGTAAGACTTCGTGGAGGACCGAACCCACCAGGGTTGAAAACCTGGGGATGACCTGTGGTTAGGGGTGAAAGGCCAATCAAACTCCGTGATAGCTGGTTCTCCCGAAATGCATTTAGGTGCAGCGTCGTGTGTTTCTTGCCGGAGGTAGAGCACTGGATAGGCGATGGGCCCTACCGGGTTACTGACCTTAGCCAAACTCCGAATGCCGGTAAGTGAGAGCGCGGCAGTGAGACTGTGGGGGATAAGCTCCATGGTCGAGAGGGAAACAGCCCAGAGCATCGACTAAGGCCCCTAAGCGTACGCTAAGTGGGAAAGGATGTGGAGTCGCAGAGACAACCAGGAGGTTGGCTTAGAAGCAGCCACCCTTGAAAGAGTGCGTAATAGCTCACTGGTCAAGTGATTCCGCGCCGACAATGTAGCGGGGCTCAAGCGTACCGCCGAAGTCGTGTCATTGCAGTACATACCCCCAACGGGGACTGTGATGGGTAGGGGAGCGTCGTGTGCCGGGTGAAGCAGCCGCGGAAGCGAGTTGTGGACGGTTCACGAGTGAGAATGCAGGCATGAGTAGCGATACACACGTGAGAAACGTGTGCGCCGATTGACTAAGGGTTCCTGGGTCAAGCTGATCTGCCCAGGGTAAGTCGGGACCTAAGGCGAGGCCGACAGGCGTAGTCGATGGACAACCGGTTGATATTCCGGTACCCGCTTTGAAACGCCCAATATCGAATCAGGCGATGCTAAGTCCGTGAAGCCGCCCCGGAGCCTTCGGGCAAAGGGGAGTGGTGGAGCCGACGAACCAGACTTGTAGTAGGTAAGCGATGGGGTGACGCAGGAAGGTAGTCCAGCCCGGGCGGTGGTTGTCCCGGGGTAAGGGTGTAGGGCGTGTGATAGGCAAATCCGTCACACATATAGCCTGAGACCTGATGCCGAGCCGATTGTGGTGAAGTGGATGATCCTATGCTGTCGAGAAAAGCCTCTAGCGAGTTTCATGGCGGCCCGTACCCTAAACCGACTCAGGTGGTCAGGTAGAGAATACCGAGGCGGTCGGGTGAACTATGGTTAAGGAACTCGGCAAAATGCCCCGTAACTTCGGGAGAAGGGGGCCACGCCTGGTGATGAGTCTTGCACTCTGAGCTGGGGGTGGCCGCAGAGACCAGCGAGAAGCGACTGTTTACTAAAAACACAGGTCCGTGCGAAGCCGTAAGGCGATGTATACGGACTGACGCCTGCCCGGTGCTGGAACGTTAAGGGGACCGGTTAGCTGACTTTCGGGTCGGCGAAGCTGAGAACTTAAGCGCCAGTAAACGGCGGTGGTAACTATAACCATCCTAAGGTAGCGAAATTCCTTGTCGGGTAAGTTCCGACCTGCACGAATGGCGTAACGACTTCTCGACTGTCTCAACCATAGGCCCGGTGAAATTGCACTACGAGTAAAGATGCTCGTTTCGCGCAGCAGGACGGAAAGACCCAGGACCTTTACTACAGTTTGATATTGGTGTTCGGTTCGGCTTGTGTAGGATAGGTGGGAGACTGTGAAACCGTGACGCCAGTCATGGTGGAGTCGCCGTTGAAATACCACTCTGGTCGTGCTGGATGTCTAACTTCGGACCGTTATCCGGTTCAGGGACAGTGTCTGATGGGTAGTTTAACTGGGGCGGTTGCCTCCTAAAGGGTAACGGAGGCGCCCAAAGGTTCCCTCAGCCTGGTTGGTAATCAGGTGTTGAGTGTAAGTGCACAAGGGAGCTTGACTGTGAGACTGACGGGTCGAGCAGGTACGAAAGTAGGGACTAGTGATCCGGCGGTGGCTTGTGGAAGCGCCGTCGCTCAACGGATAAAAGGTACCCCGGGGATAACAGGCTGATCTTCCCAAGAGTCCATATCGACGGGATGGTTTGGCACCTCGATGTCGGCTCGTCGCATCCTGGGGCTGGAGTCGGTCCCAAGGGTTGGGCTGTTCGCCCATTAAAGCGGTACGCGAGCTGGGTTTAGAACGTCGTGAGACAGTTCGGTCCCTATCCGCTGTGCGCGTAGGAATATTGAGAAGGGCTGTCCCTAGTACGAGAGGACCGGGACGGACGAACCTCTGGTGTGCCAGTTGTCCTGCCAAGGGCATGGCTGGTTGGCTACGTTCGGGAGGGATAACCGCTGAAAGCATCTAAGCGGGAAGCCTGCTTCGAGATGAGTATTCCCACCTCCTTGAGAGGGTAAGGCTCCCAGTAGACGACTGGGTTGATAGGCCGGATGTGGAAGCACCGTGAGGTGTGGAGGTGACTGGTACTAATAGGCCGAGGGCTTGTCCATAGATGCTCGCGTCCACTGTGTTAGTTCTGAAGCAACGAACACGCCCCCCTTTCGGGTGGTGCGGCGGTTCGTAACTTCATAGAGTTTCGGTGGTCATAGCGTTAGGGAAACGCCCGGTTACATTCCGAACCCGGAAGCTAAGCCTTTCAGCGCCGATGGTACTGCAGGGGGACCCTGTGGGAGAGTAGGACGCCGCCGAACAATCATTGTGGAAAGCCCCGCACCATCTGGTGCGGGGCTTTCTGCGTTACGGCCAGGGAGCCCCAGCTGCCGGCACCAGGAGGCCGCCGGCAGCGGCCGGGGTGGGAATCGGGACCCCAAACATCTGGTAGAGTCGTAGACGCAGCAAGGGACCGGAGCGCAAGCGAAGGAACCTGAAAGCACCGAGGAAATCGGAACCGCGAGGATCTGATAGAGTCGGAACCGCCGGAAGGGCCCGGAGCGAAAGCGAATGGGGCCGGAAAGCACCGAGGAAATCGGATCGGAAAGATCTGATAGAGTCGGAAACGAAGGAAGCGCCCGGAGGGCCCGGAAACGGGAACGAAGGAAGCGTCCGCACCTTGAGAACTCAACAGCGTGCCAAAAATCAACGCCAGATTAGTTGATACCCCGTCCATCCGGTTACGGATGGCCGAGGTTCCTTTGAAAAAGTCCACTCCATTCTTTGGGGTGGCAACACTACAGCGAGGACGCTGTGGACGGTCTGCCATATTCCGGCGTGACCGTCCCGCTCAACGCGAGTGTCACCCGATCACGGGTAAACATTCACGGAGAGTTTGATCCTGGCTCAGGACGAACGCTGGCGGCGTGCTTAACACATGCAAGTCGAACGATGAAGCCCTTCGGGGTGGATTAGTGGCGAACGGGTGAGTAACACGTGGGCAATCTGCCCTTCACTCTGGGACAAGCCCTGGAAACGGGGTCTAATACCGGATACGACCTGCCGAGGCATCTTGGCGGGTGGAAAGCTCCGGCGGTGAAGGATGAGCCCGCGGCCTATCAGCTTGTTGGTGGGGTAACGGCCCACCAAGGCGACGACAGGTAGCCGGCCTGAGAGGGCGACCGGCCACACTGGGACTGAGACACGGCCCAGACTCCTACGGGAGGCAGCAGTGGGGAATATTGCACAATGGGCGAAAGCCTGATGCAGCGACGCCGCGTGAGGGATGACGGCCTTCGGGTTGTAAACCTCTTTCAGCAGGGAAGAAGCGAAAGTGACGGTACCTGCAGAAGAAGCGCCGACTAACTACGTGCCAGCAGCCGCGGTAATACGTAGGGCGCAAGCGTTGTCCGGAATTATTGGGCGTAAAGAGCTCGTAGGCGGCTTGTCACGTCGGGTGTGAAAGCCCGGGGCTTAACCCCGGGTCTGCATCCGATACGGGCAGGCTAGAGTGTGGTAGGGGAGATCGGAATTCCTGGTGTAGCGGTGAAATGCGCAGATATCAGGAGGAACACCGGTGGCGAAGGCGGATCTCTGGGCCATTACTGACGCTGAGGAGCGAAAGCGTGGGGAGCGAACAGGATTAGATACCCTGGTAGTCCACGCCGTAAACGTTGGGAACTAGGTGTTGGCGACATTCCACGTCGTCGGTGCCGCAGCTAACGCATTAAGTTCCCCGCCTGGGGAGTACGGCCGCAAGGCTAAAACTCAAAGGAATTGACGGGGCCCGCACAAGCAGCGGAGCATGTGGCTTAATTCGACGCAACGCGAAGAACCTTACCAAGGCTTGACATATACCGGAAAGCATTAGAGATAGTGCCCCCTTGTGGTCGGTATACAGGTGGTGCATGGCTGTCGTCAGCTCGTGTCGTGAGATGTTGGGTTAAGTCCCGCAACGAGCGCAACCCTTGTCCTGTGTTGCCAGCATGCCCTTCGGGGTGATGGGGACTCACAGGAGACCGCCGGGGTCAACTCGGAGGAAGGTGGGGACGACGTCAAGTCATCATGCCCCTTATGTCTTGGGCTGCACACGTGCTACAATGGCCGGTACAAGAGCTGCGATGCCGTGAGGCGGAGCGAATCTCAAAAGCCGGTCTCAGTTCGGATTAGGGTCTGCAACTCGACCCCATGAAGTCGGAGTTGCTAGTAATCGCAGATCAGCATTGCTGCGGTGAATACGTTCCCGGGCCTTGTACACACCGCCCGTCACGTCACGAAAGTCGGTAACACCCGAAGCCGGTGGCCCAACCCCTTGTGGGAGGGAGCTGTCGAAGGTGGGACTGGCGATTGGGACGAAGTCGTAACAAGGTAGCCGTACCGGAAGGTGCGGCTGGATCACCTCCTTTCTAAGGAGCACAGCACCGATTGCAGGCAAACGTTCTGCACGGTCAGCTCATGGGTGGAACGTTGATTAGTTGGCACGGTCACGAGGATCTCTCACCAGTACTGCTTCGGCGTGGAACGTGAGAACGATCCGAGGGATCGTGCCTGGCACGTTGTTGGGTGTCTGAGGGTACGGCCGTATGGCTCGTATCTTCGAGGATGCCGGTCCCAGTGAAGCATCGTTTCAGCGGTGTGTGATGGGTGGCTGGTCGTTGTTTGAGAACTACACAGTGGACGCGAGCATCTGTGGCCAAGTTTTTAAGGGCGCACGGTGGATGCCTTGGCACCAGGAACCGATGAAGGACGTGGGAGGCCACGATAGTCCCCGGGGAGCCGTCAACCAGGCTTTGATCCGGGGTTTCCGAATGGGAAACCCGGCAGTCGTCATGGGCTGTCACCCATGCCTGAACACATAGGGCATGTGGAGGGAACGAGGGAAGTGAAACATCTCAGTACCCTCAGGAAGAGAAACAACCGTGATTCCGGGAGTAGTGGCGAGCGAAACCGGATGAGGCCAAACCGTATGCGTGTGATACCCGGCAGGGGTTGCGCATGCGGGGTTGTGGGAGTTCTCTTTCACAGTCTGCCGGCTGTGAGGCGAGTCAGAAACCGTTGGTGTAGTCGAAGGACATGCGAAAGGTCCGGCGTAGAGGGTAAGACCCCCGTAGACGAAACATCAGCGGCTTGCTTGAGAATTTCCCAAGTAGCACGGGGCCCGAGAAATCCCGTGTGAATCTGGCGGGACCACCCGCTAAGCCTAAATATTCCCTGGTGACCGATAGCGGATAGTACCGTGAGGGAATGGTGAAAAGTACCGCGGGAGCGGAGTGAAATAGTACCTGAAACCGTGTGCCTACAAGCCGTGGGAGCGTCGGATACAGCTTGCTGTATCTCGTGACTGCGTGCCTTTTGAAGAATGAGCCTGCGAGTTTGCGGTGTGTTGCGAGGTTAACCCGTGTGGGGAAGCCGTAGCGAAAGCGAGTCCGAACAGGGCGCTTCAGTAGCACGCTCAAGACCCGAAGCGGAGTGATCTAGCCATGGGCAGGTTGAAGCGGAGGTAAGACTTCGTGGAGGACCGAACCCACCAGGGTTGAAAACCTGGGGGATGACCTGTGGTTAGGGGTGAAAGGCCAATCAAACTCCGTGATAGCTGGTTCTCCCGAAATGCATTTAGGTGCAGCGTCGTGTGTTTCTTGCCGGAGGTAGAGCACTGGATAGGCGATGGGCCCTACCGGGTTACTGACCTTAGCCAAACTCCGAATGCCGGTAAGTGAGAGCGCGGCAGTGAGACTGTGGGGATAAGCTCCATGGTCGAGAGGAAACAGCCCAGAGCATCGACTAAGGCCCCTAAGCGTACGCTAAGTGGGAAAGGATGTGGAGTCGCAGAGACAACCAGGAGGTTGGCTTAGAAGCAGCCACCCTTGAAAGAGTGCGTAATAGCTCACTGGTCAAGTGATTCCGCGCCGACAATGTAGCGGGGCTCAAGCGTACCGCCGAAGTCGTGTCATTGCAGTACATACCCCCAACGGGGACTGTGATGGGTAGGGGAGCGTCGTGTGCCGGGTGAAGCAGCCGCGGAAGCGAGTTGTGGACGGTTCACGAGTGAGAATGCAGGCATGAGTAGCGATACACACGTGAGAAACGTGTGCGCCGATTGACTAAGGGTTCCTGGGTCAAGCTGATCTGCCCAGGGTAAGTCGGGACCTAAGGCGAGGCCGACAGGCGTAGTCGATGGACAACCGGTTGATATTCCGGTACCCGCTTTGAAACGCCCAATATCGAATCAGGCGATGCTAAGTCCGTGAAGCCGCCCCGGAGCCTTCGGGCAAAGGGGAGTGGTGGAGCCGACGAACCAGACTTGTAGTAGGTAAGCGATGGGGTGACGCAGGAAGGTAGTCCAGCCCGGGCGGTGGTTGTCCCGGGGTAAGGGTGTAGGGCGTGTGATAGGCAAATCCGTCACACATATAGCCTGAGACCTGATGCCGAGCCGATTGTGGTGAAGTGGATGATCCTATGCTGTCGAGAAAAGCCTCTAGCGAGTTTCATGGCGGCCCGTACCCTAAACCGACTCAGGTGGTCAGGTAGAGAATACCGAGGCGTTCGGGTGAACTATGGTTAAGGAACTCGGCAAAATGCCCCGTAACTTCGGGAGAAGGGGCCACGCCTGGTGATGAGTCTTGCACTCTGAGCTGGGGGTGGCCGCAGAGACCAGCGAGAAGCGACTGTTTACTAAAACACAGGTCCGTGCGAAGCCGTAAGGCGATGTATACGGACTGACGCCTGCCCAGTGCTGGAACGTTAAGGGGACCGGTTAGCTGACTTTCGGGTCGGCGAAGCTGAGAACTTAAGCGCCAGTAAACGGCGGTGGTAACTATAACCATCCTAAGGTAGCGAAATTCCTTGTCGGGTAAGTTCCGACCTGCACGAATGGCGTAACGACTTCTCGACTGTCTCAACCATAGGCCCGGTGAAATTGCACTACGAGTAAAGATGCTCGTTTCGCGCAGCAGGACGGAAAGACCCCGGGACCTTTACTACAGTTTGATATTGGTGTTCGGTTCGGCTTGTGTAGGATAGGTGGGAGACTGTGAAACCGTGACGCCAGTCATGGTGGAGTCGCCGTTGAAATACCACTCTGGTCGTGCTGGATGTCTAACCTCGGTCCGTGATCCGGATCAGGGACAGTGTCTGATGGGTAGTTTAACTGGGGCGGTTGCCTCCCAAAGGGTAACGGAGGCGCCCAAAGGTTCCCTCAGCCTGGTTGGCAATCAGGTGTTGAGTGTAAGTGCACAAGGGAGCTTGACTGTGAGACCGACGGGTCGAGCAGGGACGAAAGTCGGGACTAGTGATCCGGCGGTGGCTTGTGGAAGCGCCGTCGCTCAACGGATAAAAGGTACCCCGGGGATAACAGGCTGATCTTCCCCAAGAGTCCATATCGACGGGATGGTTTGGCACCTCGATGTCGGCTCGTCGCATCCTGGGGCTGGAGTCGGTCCCAAGGGTTGGGCTGTTCGCCCATTAAAGCGGTACGCGAGCTGGGTTTAGAACGTCGTGAGACAGTTCGGTCCCTATCCGCTGTGCGCGTAGGAATATTGAGAAGGGCTGTCCCTAGTACGAGAGGACCGGGACGGACGAACCTCTGGTGTGCCAGTTGTCCTGCCAAGGGCATGGCTGGTTGGCTACGTTCGGGAGGGATAACCGCTGAAAGCATCTAAGCGGGAAGCCTGCTTCGAGATGAGTATTCCCACCTCCTTGAGAGGGTAAGGCTCCCAGTAGACGACTGGGTTGATAGGCCGGATGTGGAAGCCCAGTAATGGGTGGAGCTGACCGGTACTAATAGGCCGAGGGCTTGTCCTCAGTTGCTCGCGTCCACTGTGTTAGTTCTGAAGCAACGAACACGCCCCTTTCGGGTGGTGCGGCGGTTCGTAACTTCATAGAGTTTCGGTGGTCATAGCGTTAGGGAAACGCCCGGTTACATTCCGAACCCGGAAGCTAAGCCTTTCAGCGCCGATGGTACTGCAGGGGGACCCTGTGGGAGAGTAGGACGCCGCCGAACAATCATTGTGGGAAAGCCCCGCACCATCTGGTGCGGGGCTTTTCTGCGTTTAGGGGTCTTTTTAAGCCGGGGTGACGAGCTGGGTGTCGTAGGCGAGGATCACGGCCTGGACGCGGTCGCGGGTGCCGGTTTTGGCGAGGATGCGGCCCACGTGGGTTTTGACCGTGGATTCGGCGAGGTGGAGGCGTTCTGCCGGGGGTGGGGGCGGGGTGGTCGCGGGTGGGAGGTGGTGGATGTAGGCGTCGAGGAGGCGGCGGGTGAGGCTGGGGGCGACGACGGCGTCGCCGGCGGCGACGGCGCGGATGCCGGAGAGGAGCTCTTCCGGCTGGGCGTCCTTCACGAGGAAGCCGCTCGCGCCGGCGCGGAGGCCGTCGTAGGCGTACTCGTCGAGGTCGAAGGTCGTGACGATGAGGATGCGGGTGCGGGCGCCCGTGGTGATGATGCGGCGGGTGGCCTCGATGCCGTCGAGGCCGGGCATGCGGATGTCCATGAGGACGACGTCGGGGTGGTGGCGGTCGACCAGGCGGATGGCCTCGGTGCCGGTCGAGGCTTCGCCGACGACCGTCATGTCGTCCTGGCTCTCCAGCAGCATGCGGAAGCCGAAGCGCTGCATCGGCTGGTCGTCCGCGATGAGAACGGTCGTCACGAGGGGGAGTCCTCCAGGGGGAGTCGGAGCCGTACGCGCCAGCCGTCGCCGGTCGGGAGAGGGCCGGTTTCGAGTGTGCCGTCGTAGCGGGCCGCGCGCTCGCGCATTCCTGTGATGCCGTTGCCCTGGGTGGGAGTGGGGGTGGGGGCTGGTGTTCCTGTGTCGGTGACCAGGAGTTCCAGGGTGTCGGGGCCGTAGGAGAGGCGGACGGTCGCCGTCGTGTGGGTGCCGGCGTGCTTCAGGGTGTTCGTCAGGGCTTCCTGGAGGACCCGGTAGACCGTCAGTTGGGCGCCCGCGGAGATCGTGGGGGTGGTCGCGGGCAGGGTGGCTTCGACCGGCAGGCCTGCTTTTCGTACGCCTTCGATGAGGGGGCGCAGGTCGGTCAGGGTCGGTTGGGGGGTGCGGGGCGCGGGGGCGTCGTCCTTGTTGTTCTCGTCGTCCTGGTGCAGGACGCCCAGGAGGCGGCGGAGTTCGGCGAGGGCCTGGCGGCTCGTCGTGCCGATGGCGTCGAGGGCCTGGGCGGCGCGCTCGGGATTCTTGGCGGCCGCGTAACGGCCGCCGTCGGCGAGGCCGGTGATGACGGCGAGGTTGTGGCCGATGATGTCGTGCATCTCCCGGGCGATCCGGGCGCGTTCGGCGGTGGCGGCGAGGCGGACCTCGTGGGTGCGTTCGTCCCGGCGGGAGCGGACGGCGATGCCGAGGAGGGCGACGAGGGCGTATGCCCACAGGGCGGGGGCGATGCGTTGCTCCCAGGAGCCTGCGGGGAAGCGGAGGGCGCCTGTGAGGAGGGGTGGGGCGAGCAGGGTTAGGGAGTGGAGGAGTGCGCGCGGCGGGCGGGCGAGTGCGATGTGGAAGAGCGGGAGGGCCTGGAGGTAGCCGGACTGGAGGAAGGCGCCCGAGGCGGCGCTGACCATCGCCGCGCAGGCCATCAGGGTCAGGGCGGTCAGGGGCCGGCGGCGGCGCCAGTACAGGGGGAGGGCGAGGGCCAGGCTCGTGGCCACGACCAGCCAGACGGGGACGGACGGGTCCTCGGCGGTGGTCCGCCAGCCGCCGGCCGCGTCCACGAGGGCCGCCACCGTCCAGGAGGCGGTGACCGCCGTGTCCCACGCCCAGGGGTGTCGGGCGTCGAAGGCCCGGACCCGGGTCATGAGCTGTCGGGCGTACCGGCTCGGGGCTGTCGTCGTCTCCGTGGTCACGCCGTCATCATCCTCATGCGTCGCGGTGCTTGAAGCCGAGGTCCTCGACGGCGGTGGTGGCGCCGTGTTTCTTGGTGAGGTTCTCTGCTCGGATCATGTCTTCGACGGTAGGGAGCGGGTGGGGACGGGCGTCGGACCGGGGGTGGGTGTGGGGGTGGGCCCGTAGTACCCGGGTACGAGGGAAAGGGCTTGTCAGGGGGGTGGGGGGCTCGTCAGGATCGGCGGCATGGACTATTCGATACGTACGATCCGGGCCGATGAGTGGGAGAAGACCCGCGAGATCCGGCTGGCCGCCCTTCAGGACCCGATTGCGCACCTGGCGTTCCTCGATACGTACGAGGCGGCCGTCGGGCGGCCCGACGACTTCTGGAAGGAGCGGGCGGAGGGGGCTTCCGAGAGTGGTGACGGGAGGGTGCGGCAGTTCGTCGCCGAGGCTTCGGACGGGAGTTGGGTCGGCACGATCTCGCTGCTCGTGGAACGGCCTTCGGACGAGGTGCGGTTCGGTGAGGCGGCGAAGGTCGACCAGACGCACATCGTGGGGGTGTACGTGCGTCCTGAGGCGCGGGGGACGGGGGTGATCGACGCGTTGTTCCGGGCGGGGGTGGAGTGGTCCTGGGCGTTGGCGGGGTCGGAGCCGGCGATTGAGCGGGTGCGGCTGTATGTGCACGAGGAGAACGCGCGGGCCGCCGCCTTCTACCGGCGCTTCGGCTTCGTGGCCACCGGTGAGCGGGTCGCGGTGCCGGGGGACGACGCGGCCCAGGAGCTGGAGTACGAGATGGTGCGGCCTTCGGTGGGGGCGGGTTCAGGCGCGGGAGCCTAGGCCCGGTAGGGGGCGCGGTCCCGTGTGCCCGCCCGTCCCGCCCTGCGGGACGATTGCCCACCCGGCATCGGGCCAGCGTGTCTTGGCCTGTTCTGGCGATCGCATCAGGGCCAGGGTCGGGAGGCCCTGGGCTTGGCCTGTGGCCAGGAGGTCCGGGAGCTGGGGGAAGGGGGCCACTGCGGCAACGTCGTCGAGGACGAGGGTCAGTGGTGGGTCGAGCCGACCGTCGGATGACCGTGCGGCCATGCGGCGGCCGTGCTCGACCACGCTTGCGGCGAGGGCCGTGAGGAGCGGCATCGCGCCGGGGTGGGTGCGGGGATTCTCGATCGCCTCGCCCACCACGTAGAGGGTGCCCCCTTCGGCGATGAAAGATGCGAGCGCCAGCGAATCAGTTCGATTGGGCGCGTATGCCTCCCTGATGTGGATCGAGGAGAGGGAGGCAAGCGCACGGGCCGTCAGTTCCTGCGCCAGGCGGCGGCTTTCGGGGTGGGCGGTGAGCGCCGACTCCAGGAGGCCCGCCAGGCCCGAGGCGGCCTTCGGGTGGCTGCGGAGGATCCGTACGGGTTCGTGGGCGCCCGCGCCCTGGGCCCAGCGGTGGACCTGGCGGAAGGGGCGGCCGTCGATGGCGGCGGCGTGCAGCCAGCAGCGCAGGAGCGTCTCGGCGGTGTCGGCGGTGGCCGCGTCGAGGCGGGAGTGCGGGCGTACGGGGGCGAGCAGGGCGGCCGCGCGTTCCTGTGCCACGCGGGGTCCTCGCAGTGCTCGGACGGTGACCAGTGGAGCCGGGCGGGGTGTCGCAGAGGTGGCCGGGGTCGTGGACGAGGACGGGGCCGAGTTTGCCGCGGGCGTCCTTCGTGGAGGACCAGACGGCGGGGTCGGAGGTGACGACCAGGACCGGGCCCTCCGCGTCCAGGATCCCCTGCACGGCGGCGGGATGGCGGGTGTCCGGGGGGCCGTAGAGGGTGTGGTGGGGTGAGGTGGGGTGGGGAGTGGTTATGGGGGCTGTTGCTTCTGTTGCTTTTGTTGCCGGGGTCGGGTTCTGGGCCGGGTTCTGGGGCTGTTCCTCCGCTGGGCGGCGTGGGGGCGGGGGTGTGGTGGGTTCCTCCCGTACCTCCTCCCGTACCTCTGTCCGTACCTCTGTCCGTACTTCCGTGTCCTTGTGTGCCGGAGCCGGCGCGTACGTGCCCGACTTTCGGTTCGCGCGGACCGCGCGCCAGCGGGCCAGGGTGCCGAGGGTGAAGACGGCGAGGACGATCAGGACCATGGCCTCGCCGATGAGCAGGCCCCAGAAGAGGCCGTAGCCGGAGAGGGTTTCGGGTGGGGTGGCGGGCCAGGCGGTGGGGAGGTCGGTGGGGGCCGTGGCGAGGGAGCGCAGGGCGAGGGGGGTGCGGGTGAAGGTGACGCCGGCCGGCCAGGCGCCGTGGGCGAGGAGGCCGGCCAGGCCGGTCGCCGTCCAGACGAGGAGGGCGAGGCCGAGGATCAGGGCGAACAGTCCGACGACGAAGCCGTCGGAGACGCCGCCCTGCCTCTTCTGCTCGGTCACGTCACGCCACCGTCGACTGTGAAGTGCCGTTCATCTGCTGCTCGATGAGGATCGCGCGCTGTTCGGTCTCCCACTCCAGTTCCGGGTCGGTGGCGGAGGACTCCGTCATGGCGCGGTCGGTGTAGACGAGGGGCGTTCCTTCTCGGTGATGAGGTGTTTGACCACCTGGACGTTGCCGTTGACGTCCCAGACGGCGATGCCGGGGGTGAGGGTGGGGATGATCTCGACGGCCCAGCGGGGCAGGCCGAGGACCCGGCCGGTGTTGCGTGCCTCGTCGGCTTTCTGGGCGTAGATGGTGCGGGTGGAGGCCATCTTGAGGATCGCCGCGGCTTCCTTGGCGGCTGCTCCGTCGACGACGTCGGAGAGGTGGTGGACGACGGCGACGAAGGAGAGGCCGAGGCGGCGGCCGAACTTCAGGAGGCGCTGGAACAGCTGGGCGACGAAGGGGCTGTTGATGATGTGCCAGGCCTCCTCGACGAGGAAGATGCGCTTCTTCCGGTCGGGGCGGATCCAGGTGTGTTCCAGCCAGACGCCGACGATCGCCATGAGGATGGGCATGGCGATGGAGTTGCGGTCGATGTGGGACAGGTCGAAGACGATGAGGGGGGCGTCGAGGTCGATGCCGACCGTGGTGGGGCCGTCGAACATGCCGCGGAGGTCGCCGTCGACGAGGCGGTCGAGGACGAGGGCGACGTCCAGGCCCCAGGCCCGTACGTCGTCTATGTCGACGTTCATCGCCTCGGCGGATTCGGCCTCGGGGTGGCGGAGGCGTTCGACGATGTCGGTGAGGATCGGCTGCCGGTCGGTGGTGTGCTCGGTGACGTACGCGTGGGCGACCTTGAGGGCGAAGCCGGAGCGCTCGTCGAGGCCGTGGCCCATGGCGACTTCGATGATGGTGCGGAGCAGCGCGAGCTGGCCCGTGGTGGTGATGGAGGGGTCGAGGGGGTTGAGGCGGATCCCGGAGTCGTTGGCGACCATGGGGTCCAGGCGGATGGGGGTTATCCCCAGCTCCTGGGCGATGAGGTTCCATTCGCCGACGCCGTCCTCGCCCTGGGCGTCGAGGACGACGACCTGCCGGTCGCGGAAGCGGAGCTGGCGGAGGACGTAGGTCTTCTCCAGGGCCGACTTGCCGTTGCCGGATTCGCCGAGGACCAGCCAGTGGGGGGCGGGGAGCTGCTGCCCGTACAGCTGGAAGGGGTCGTAGATGTAGCCCTTGCCGCTGTAGACCTCGCGGCCGATGATGACGCCGGAGTCGCCGAGGCCGGGCGCGGCGGTCGGCAGGTAGACGGCCTGGGCCTGCCCGGTGGAGGTGCGGACGGGCAGGCGGGTCGTCTCCACCTTCCCGAAGAGGAAGGAGGTGAAGGCGTCGGTGAGGACGGACAGCGGATCTCGCATGGGTCTGTGCCCCTTCGGCCTTAGCGGCGGATGCCGGTCGCGAACGGCAGGGTGTTCACAAAGGCCCGGTGGTGCTCGCGGTCGCACCACTCCAGCTTCAGGTACGACTTGCCGGCGGAGGCCCTGATCGTGCGCTTGTCCCGGGCGAGGGCCTCGGGCGAACGCGACGACACCGTGATGTACCCGACGAGGTTGACTCCTGCCGCGCCGCTGGCGAGATCTTCACCCCGCTGGTCGAGCCGGCCGTGGGCGGCGATGTCGCGGGGGTCGACGGTGCGGTTCATCTTGGCGGCGCGGCTGGCGTCGGCCTCGTCGTTGGTCTTCTCGGTGAGCATGCGCTCGATGGCGACCTCGGTGGGCTCCAGGTCCATGGTGACGGCGACCGTGCGGATGACGTCGGGGGTGTGGACGAGGAGCGGGGCGAGGAAGTTGACGCCGACGGGGGTCATCGGCCATTCCTTCACCCAGGCGGTGGCGTGGCACCAGGGGGCGCGGGTGGAGGACTCGCGGGTCTTGGCCTGGAGGTAGGTCGGTTCCATCGCGTCGAGTTCGGCGGGCCAAGCGTTTCGTTTCGTCATGGCCTGGATGTGGTCGATGGGGTGGTCCGGGTCGTACATGGAGTGCACGAGGGAGGACAGCCGGGACTGGCCGAGGGGCTGGCGGACGCGGATGTCGGCTTCGGCGAGGCGGGCGCAGATGTCGGTGAGTTCGCGGGCCATGACGACGGCGATGCCGGCGTCGCGGTCGAGCTTGCGGGCGCCGGAGGCGTGGCGGGCGGCGCGGGCCATGGCGTTGGCCTCGGCGGCGAGCTCGCGGGTGTAGTGCATGCAGGCGACGAGGTAGGCGCGGTGCTGCTCGCTGGAGGTGGAGACCATGGACTGGAGCTGGTCGTAGGACTCCTGGAGCCAGGCGGGGGCCTGGGTGTCTCCGCGCTGGGCGACGTCCTTGGCGTGGGCGTCGGGGTCGGCGGGGAGGGTGCGGGCGAGCATCTGGAGGCGGGTGACGAAGCCGTCTCCGTTGGCGACGTGCTTGAGGAGGGTGCCGAAGCGGTCGACGAGGGCTTCCTGGTCCTCGCTGTCGCGCAGGCCGACGCCGGGGCCCTCGATCTCGATGGCGGCGGTGACGGTGCGGCGGTCGGCGTGGAGGAGGACGGCGATCTCGTCGGGGCCGAAGGGGGCGGAGAGCCAGCCGACGTGGCCGATGCCGGGGGCGGGCCGACCTCGACCTCGCGGCCGTCGAGGCGGGTGCCGGCCTCGGAGGCGACGGAGCGGTAGGCGGTGCCGCGCTTGAGCATCCGCTTGTAGCTGCGGTTGATCTCGAACCACTTGTAGAAGGTGCGGTGCTTGTACGGGAGGTACACGGCGGCGATCGCGAGCATGGGCAGGCCCGCGAGGAGCGCGATCCGCAGGGGAGGGCGGGGACGAGGAGTCCGCTCATCATGCCGAGGAAGGCGCCGACGATGATCAGGGCGATCTCGCCGGTCTCGCGGTTCTTGCCGACGATCGCGTTGGGCCGGGCGCGGCCGACGAGATACGTGCGGCGGGGCGCGACCGGCTGGGACTGGGTCGTCAACGCCCTGCACCTCCAGAGTTCTTGCGGTTGCTGTGCGGGGTACCCGCGGTGGGACTGCTGCTGCGGGGCGGGGCGTGGAGCCGCCGGTGCCGGTGCTTCCGGCTCCGCCGCGGCTGCTGTGGGCGGCCATGCCGCCGGAGACGGCGTTGGCGGGGCGGGGGGCGGAGGACTGGGTGCCGCCGCCTCCGCCGCTGTCGCGGGTGCTGTGGGTCTTGATGCCCTGGGAGACGAGGGAGGCGGGGGAGGAGATGACGGCGGCGGCCGCGTTCTCGCCGGCGCGGTGGAGGCGGTTGTTGCGGGAGGCGGCGATCTCGTCGCCGAAGCCGGGGACGAAGCGGTAGATCATCGCGGAGGCGAAGATGGCCAGGAGGATGATCGAGAGGCCGGAGACGACGGCGGAGACGGAGTCGGGGCCGGTGCCGGAGGAGAGGGCGCCGGCGAGGCCGAGGACGATCACGATGACCGGTTTGACCAGGATGATCGCGATCATGATGCCGGCCCAGCGGCGGACGTGGCCCCACATGTTCTTGTCGACGAGGCCGGAGTAGACGACGACGCCGAGGAGGGCGCCGACGTACAGCAGGACGGCGCGGAGGAACAGTTCCAGGTAGAGCACGCCGGCGGCGATCACGGTCACCAGGGACACGATGATCAGCATGATGGGGCCGCCGCCGATGCTGTCGCCCTTCTGGAGGGCCTGTTTGAAGCTGCCGAAGAAGATGTCGGTCTGCTGGCCGGTGCCGGAGGCGATGACTTCGGTGATGGCGTCGGTGGCGTTGACGACGGTGTAGAGGATCAGGGGCGTGAACGCGGAGGCGAGGACCGTCAGCCAGAGGAAGCCGATGGCTTCGGAGAGGGCCGTGGTGAGGGGGACGCCGCGGACGGCCCGCTTGGCGACGGCGAGGAGCCAGAGGAGGAGGGTGAGGAAGGTGGCGGCGGCGAAGACGATGGCGTAGCGGCCGAGGAACTGCATGTTGGTGAAGTCGACGTCGGCGGTTTCCTTGACCGCCTTGGAGAGGACGTCGATGACTTTGATGGCGGCGTCGGCGAAGCCGCGGGCGAGGGAGGAGAGGGGGTCGAGGGCGGAGGTGGGGTCGGTGACGGGCGCCTTGTCGGCGCCGCCTCCGGCTCGGCCGTTCTCGCAGTAGTCGCGTGCGGGGCCGCGGATCAGGTCGCAGGGGTTGTTGCTGCTGCTGGGGCTCGGTGGGGAGTGGGCGCGGCGAGGGCGCGGCCGGCGAAGAGCACGACGGCCGTCTGGGCCGCGCCGAGCGCGGCGGCGATCCTGGTGCCGCGCGTGAGGCGCTTACCGGGCATAGGTGAAGCCTCCGAACTGACCGACCGCGTCGCTCATCTCCTGTGCCGTGGAGGCCCGCTGGTCCCGTGCGACGGGGACCGGGCCGTCCTTCTGGCTGAACCCGGTGACCTTCCAGTCGCCGTCGACCCACTGCAGTTCGTACGAGCCGGTGTACCAGGCCTCGGAAGCGGGGTTCTTGGAGCCCTCTCCGGCCATTCCGAAGAGGGACGAGTACCAGACCGACACCGTGGCCTTGTCGTCCGTGTAGCTCTCGACCTTCGATCCCACGGGGACGGTGCGGGAGATGAACGTCATGCCCTGGGGGGCGGTGCCGTCCCCCTTGAGGCCGATCCGGCTGAGGAAGCCCTGGTCGGCGTAGACCTTGTCGAGGTCGTCCTGGCGTGCGGCGGCGACGGCGGGCGCGTAGACGGTGTGGACGATCTCGGCCCGTGTCGAGTTCGAGAACATCTCCGCCGACCCCAGCGCCACCGCGTAGTTCGTCGCCGCGCTCTGGGCCCCCTGGTCGTCGTGGGCGTAGCCCGTGGGGATGGTGCCGGTGCGGGTGGTGACGGGGCGGGTGCCGGTGGGGGGTGGGGGAGGTGGGGTGGGGGTGTCGGAGCGGGGGGAGGAGGCGTCGGCAGGGGGGGTGCCGCCGCGGTTGGCGAAGGCGAGGGCGGCGACGAGGAGGACCACCACGCCGACGACCGTGAGGAGGATCGGGAGCTGCGGACGGGGCGGCGGGCGCCGCCGTAGACGTCGCCGCTGTTGCCCTCGGGCAGGCGGGTCGGGTCTGGCCCGAGCCGCCCACGCCGCCGAAGCTGTCGTGCTCGTCGCCGGGACTCATGCCGGGTACGCCCCCTCACTCGTTCGCGGGTACGGCCGTGCTTCAACATGACTGGGCATCAGGAACGCATTCTCAGGAGGGTCGGGTCCGAGGGGAGATCAGACGGCCATCCCGTACACGATGGTGAAGAGCGTCCCCAGCGATCCGATGATGAAGACGCCGGTCAGGCCGGCGACGATCAGGCCCTTGCCCTGTTCCGCGCTGAAGGTGTCCCGGAGGGCGGTCGCGCCGATGCGCTGCTTGGCCGCTCCCCAGATGGCGATGCCGAGGCAGAGCAGGATGGCCACGGCCATCACGACCTCGATCATCACCTTGGCCTCGTTGCCCAGGCTCCCGAAAGGACCCCAGTTGGGGGCGATTCCACCGATGATGGTGGTGATGTCGCCCTTGTCGGCCGCCAGGTACATATAACTCACCGCCCCTGTTGGGTACTTGGTCGCCCCTGCCGGACGGCATGGGTCATCGCCCTATCTTCGCTGATGAAACCGCTCACGTGTGACGGCTTGGCGGCTCTCTTTACCCGATCCCCGCACACTTGACCGATCTGACCGTCTTGACCTGCGGTGGTGTGGCCGGTTTCCATGCGAAGAAGCGTATGGTCACTCTGTGTATCACGGAGAGTGACTCCGGGCAATGATTGTCGTTGTTGCACTCTTGGGGCCGCGTCGGGAGCGACCTAGACTGGCGGCCCTGGCGTACTGCCATGAGCCGAGGGGTGGTTGACGGTGCGTAGGGCGGGCAAGGCGTGGCTGGTGGCCGGCGGGGGCCTGGGGGTCTGTCTCGCGTTCGTCGCCATGCTCGTGGTGGGCACGTACTCCGCGGCGGCCGGGATCGCGGGCGGCACGGCCGGCAAGAACGGTTCGGTGGGCCTCGCGAAGGGCGCCGTCCCGGCCCTCTACCAGGGGCTCGTGCAGCAGTGGGGGAACCTGTGCCCCGCCATCAACCCGGCGCTGCTCGCCGCGCAGCTGTACCAGGAGAGCGGCTGGAACCCGCAGGCCGTCTCCTCGGCCGACGCCCGCGGCATCGCCCAGTTCATCCCCGGCACCTGGGCCGGGCACGGCATCGACGGGGACGGGGACGGGGACCGGGACATCTGGGACCCGAAGGACGCCATCCCGTCGGCCGCCTCGTACGACTGCGAGCTCGCCCGTTACGTGAAGGACGTGCCCGGGGACCCGGCGAGCAACATGCTGGCCGCGTACAACGCGGGCGCGTACCGGGTGATCAAGCACGGCGGGGTGCCGCCCATCAGCGAGACGCAGAACTACGTCCGCATCATCCGGTCCCTGGAGAAGAGCTTCGCCCGGCCGGTGGGCCGCGTCGCGCCCTCGCAGCAGGCCGCGGCCGCCATCACCTACGCGCAGGAGAAGCTGGGGACCCCGTACCTCTGGGGCGGTACGGGCACGGCCGCGGAGGGCGGGCGGTTCGACTGCTCCGGGCTCACCCAGGCCGCGTACGACAGCGTCGGCGTGACCCTGCCGCGCGTCGCCAACGACCAGTACAACGCCGGTCCGCACCCGAGCCGGAACGAGCTGCTGCCGGGCGACCTCGTCTTCTTCTCGGACGACCTGACCAACTCCCGGGCCATCCGGCACGTCGGCATCTACGTCGGCGGCGGCTACATGATCGACGCTCCGCGCACCGGGGCGGTGATCCGCTTCGACCGGATCGACACCCCGGACTACTTCGGGGCCACCCGGGTCACCAAGGAGGGCGCGGCGGCGCTGCCCACCCGTCTTCCGCAGGCGTGAGGGAAGAGACGGGCCGTCGGGCCGCCTCCCGGGCGTATCGGGCATGGCTGGAACTCTCCGTCATGCACAGGCCCTGAGCTGCGGTGAACCGTCACTCTTCGATAACGTCGTCATGATCCACCGGAGAGAGCGGAACGTGCGCCTCAGGCGGTTCGTTCCCCGATCCGACCGCTCTGCCCACGGGGGTTGGAAACCAGACACGAGAGCAAGGGGCCGCAGCAGATGGCTGGACTCGCATCGGACGCAGTGAACCCCGATGTCGGCCTGCTCTACGACATCAACGGACTGGCCAAGGCCGCCCCGCCGTGGTTCGACCGCGTCATGGGGTTCGCCGGCGAGTACGGGATCGTGCTCGCGATGGTCCTCGTCGTGCTCTGGTGCTGGTGGAGCGTCCGCAGGCGCGGCACTCCCGGTGACTCCGTCTCGGCCGTCGCCGGGCTCGTCTGGGCCCCGCTGGCCGCCGGCATCGCCCTGCTCGTCAACATCCCCATTCGTGACTTCGTCGAGCGGCCCAGACCCTTCAAGGACCATCAGGGCCTTGAGGTCCTCGTCGGCGGGAAGACCGACTTCTCGTTCGTCAGCGACCACGCCACCCTCGCGATGGCGCTCGGCGTCGGCCTCTTCGTCGCCAACCGCCGGTTCGGCCTCGCCGCCATCGGCCTCGCCCTCGTCGAGGGCTTCGCGCGGGTCTACATGGGCGTCCACTATCCGACCGACGTGATCGGCGGCTTCGCCCTCGGCACGGCGGTGGCGCTGCTCCTCGCCCCGGTCGCGCTCGCCCTGCTCACGCCCGTCGTCTCCGCCGTCGCCCGCTCCGGCCGCGGCGCCCGCCTCGTCCGCTCCCGCCGCGCCGACGCGGCGCCCCGCCCGAGGCCGTCGACCTTCCCGAGCCCCGGCTCGGCGGACCCGCCCGGAGCACCGGGCGGAAGGACCTCGCCGCGTAGGACGCGTAGGACGCGTAGTCCGGCGTGGTCCTCGTAGGCCGTGCGGGCCCGCGTAGGCCCGCGTCGTCAGGAAGGGTTCGCGCGGAGGTGTTCCGCCGCGTCCGTGCGGGCCTTGTCGCGGGATCTGCGGGCCGGGCCGGTCCAGCCGCAGCTGCACCGGGCCAGGGCGAACGAGCCGCGTTCCGTGGTGGTCGTCGTGTGGGGAGGCCTGCGCGTGCACCCCACCACCGTACTGCGCGTGACGGCACGCCTCGACCGTCGTTATGGGGATCGGGCGTCCCCGGGCCCGAGGGCCGGGGAAGGGCGGGTCCCGGGCAAACAGCGGTGAGGCGTTGGGGGTTGGCGGCGATGGTGGTGCAGCGTTACGGGCGTCCGCACGGTGTCGGTCGCGGGGGGTTCGCCGTCACCGCCGTCCTGGTCGGCTCCCTCGTGGGGACCGTGGCGGTCACGGGCTGCGCCGCCCCGAGGACCCGAAGCCGGCGGCCGACCCCGCCCGCGCCGTACGGAACGCGGCGGACGTCCTCGCGAAGGCCGGCACCGCCAAGGCGAGCACCTCCATGGAGATGGCCGCCGGCGGGACCCGGGTCACCATCCGGGGCGAGGGCGGCTACGACTTCCGGCGCCGCACCGGACGCCTCCAGGTGATGCTGCCGAAGGACCCCGCCGGGGCGAGCGAGCACCGGCCGATCACCGAGCTCCTCACCCCGGCGCCCTCTACATGAAGAACCGGGGCGCCGGGGTCCCCGAAGACAAGTGGGTACGGGTGGACACCACGGCCCTCGACGACGGCAACCTCGTCACCAACGGCGCCACCGACCCCGCCGCCGCGGCCGAGCTGCTGCGCGGCGCCCGCGAGGTCGCCTACCTCGGCCAGGTCGACCTGGCAGGGGTGAAAGTCAGCCACTACCGGGGGTCGCCGACCTCGCGGGCGCCGCCCAGGCCGCCTCGCCGCAGCTGCGCGGGGCGCTCGCCGCGGCGGCGAAAGGGTTCACCAGGGACGCGGTCCCCTTCGACGCTTACCTCGACGCGGAGGGGCGGCTGCGGAAGGTGCGCCACCAGTTCAGCTTCCGCAACCAGGGCCGGACGGTCGCGGTCGCCTCGACGACCCTGCTGTACGGCTTCGGGGTGCCCGTCGAGGTGACGCTGCCGGACCGCCGCGACCTCTACGTCGGGAAGATCGAGACCTGACCCGGCCCGGCGGCGGTACGGACCATCGGCAAATGGTCCGGACGTGTCATGCGCGGCACGAGGTCCCCTCCCTACGCTGGGAGACCGCTGGGAGACCGACGCCGGCAGGAAGAGGTGGATGCGCGTGGCCCCGCCCGGTACAGCAACCGTGCCCGCAGACCCGGACTGCGTCGCCCTCGCCGAGATCGAGCTCTGCGGCGAGCTGATCATCGCGGCGTCGGCCGCGGACGGGGAGCGGCTCAGCGCCGACCTGATCGACGAGGTGCTGCGGACCGCGGCCGGGCCGGACCTCTGACGGTCGGGCCGGGCCCGGTGCGGGCCCGCCCGCCGTGCCTCAGGTGCGGAGCATGCGGGCGATGGCCTTGGTGGCCTCCTCGACCTTCTCGTCGATGCCCGAGCCGGTGGCCGCCGCGTCCGCGACGCAGTGCCGCAGGTGCTCCTCCAGGAGCTGGAGGGCGAAGGACTGGAGCGCCTTCGTCGAGGCGGAGACCTGCGTGAGTATGTCGATGCAGTAGACGTCCTCGTCGACCATCCGCTGGAGGCCGCGGATCTGGCCCTCGATCCGGCGGAGCCGCTTGAGGTGTTCGTCCTTCTGCTTGTGGTAGCCGTGCACACCGTGTGCGTGGTCGGCCGGCTCGACGGCCCCGACGGTCTCGGGGGTGACCTGGTCCGTCTCGGTGGTCGTCATCGCGTCCTCCGTTGTCCAGAAAAGGGGTGTATACCCTCGTGGGTATATGGTACCGATCCCCGCCGATCCGGGCGGGGGTCCGTGCAGTTCACTGTGCCTGATGGGCGACACTGAGAGACGCCGGTTAGCCGTGGCCGGATGATGCGCCTAGCATCAGCCTGACCGAAACCCAGCACCCCGAGGACCTCACGTGCGATTTCGTCTGACCCCCAGGGAGACGAGCTTCTACGACATGTTCGCCGCGTCCGCGGACAACATCGTCACGGGCTCCAAGCTCCTGATGGAACTGCTCGGAGCGGAGCCTTCCGCCCGGGCCGAGATCGCGGAGCGGATGCGGGCAGCGGAGCACGCCGGTGACGACGCCACCCACGCGATCTTCCACCAGCTGAACTCCTCCTTCATCACGCCGTTCGACCGCGAGGACATCTACTCCCTCGCGTCGTCCCTCGACGACATCATGGACTTCATGGAAGAGGCCGTCGACCTGGTCGTCCTCTACAACATCGAAGAGCTCCCCAAGGGTGTCGAGCAGCAGATCGAGGTCCTCGCCCGGGCGGCCGAGCTGACCGCCGAGGCCATGCCGAACCTGCGGACGATGGCCAACCTCACCGAGTACTGGATCGAGGTCAACCGCCTCGAGAACCAGGCCGACCAGATCCACCGCAAGCTGCTCGCCCACCTCTTCAACGGCAAGTACGACGCCATCGAGGTGCTGAAGCTCAAGCAGGTCGTGGATGTGCTGGAAGAGGCGGCCGACGCCTTCGAGCACGTGGCCAACACGGTGGAGACCATCGCGGTCAAGGAGTCCTGAGCTTCGTGGACACCTTCGCTCTGATCGTGACCATCGGTGTCGCGCTCGGTTTCACGTATACGAACGGCTTCCACGATTCCGCCAACGCCATCGCCACCTCGGTGTCGACCCGGGCGCTGACGCCCCGGGCGGCGCTCGCGATGGCGGCGGTCATGAACCTGGCGGGCGCCTTCCTCGGCAGCGGCGTCGCGCACACCGTCAGCAAGGGCCTGATCGAGACGCCCACGGGCAACTCGGGGATGGGCATCCTCTTCGCCGCGCTGCTCGGCGCGATCGTCTGGAACCTCGTCACCTGGTACTTCGGACTTCCCTCGTCCTCCTCGCACGCGCTCTTCGGCGGCATGGTGGGCGCGGCGCTGGCGGGTGGCACGCAGGTCATCTGGTCGGGCGTCCTGGAGAAGATCGTCATTCCGATGTTCCTCTCGCCGGTCGTCGGCCTCATCGCCGGTTACCTGGTGATGACCGCGATCCTGTGGATGTTCCGCAAGGCCAACCCGCACAAGGCCAAGCGCGGCTTCCGCATCGCGCAGACCGTCTCGGCGGCCGGCATGGCGCTCGGCCACGGCCTCCAGGACGCCCAGAAGACGATGGGCATCGTGGTGATGGCCCTGGTCATCGGTGACGTGCAGAGCGCCGACGCGCCGATCCCGGTGTGGGTGAAGCTCGCCTGCGCCATCATGCTCTCCCTCGGCACGTACGCGGGCGGCTGGCGGATCATGCGGACCCTCGGCCGCAAGATCATCGAGCTGGACCCGCCGCAGGGCTTCGCGGCGGAGACGACCGGCGCGTCGATCATGTTCCTGACGGCCTTCGTCTTCAAGGCGCCGATCTCGACGACGCACGTCATCACCTCCGCGATCATGGGCGTCGGTGCGACGAAGCGCGTCAACGCGGTCCGGTGGGGCGTCGCCAAGAACATCGTCCTGGGCTGGTTCATCACCATGCCGGCGGCGGGCATCGTGGCCGCGCTGAGCTACTACGTGATCAAGCTGCTCTTCGGGTAGGACCCGCTGGAAAGGATCGGGCCCGGCTCCCCTGTGGGGGAGCCGGGCCCTCGTCGTTACGGTGGCACCGCCATGCAGCACCGTAAGACGGCCATGCGGCGGAGCCGCATGGGGTCTGGGTTATCCGAAGCGGCCGGAGATGTAGTCCTCGGTCGCCTGGACGCTCGGGTTGGAGAAGATGCGCTCGGTGTCGTCCAGCTCGATCAGCTTGCCGGGCTGGCCGACGCCCGCCAGGTTGAAGAAGGCCGTGCGGTCCGAGACGCGGGCGGCCTGCTGCATGTTGTGCGTCACGATGACGATCGTGAAGCGCTCCTTCAGCTCGCCGATGAGGTCCTCGATGGCGAGGGTGGAGATCGGGTCGAGGGCCGAGCAGGGCTCGTCCATGAGCAGGACGTCCGGCTCGACGGCGATGGCGCGGGCGATGCACAGGCGCTGCTGCTGGCCGCCGGAGAGGCCGGAGCCCGGCTTGTTGAGGCGGTCCTTGACCTCGTTCCAGAGGTTGGCGCCCTTGAGGGACCGCTCGACGATGTCGTTCAGCTGGGACTTCTTGTACGAGCCGTTGAGGCGCAGGCCCGCCGCCACGTTGTCGAAGATCGACATGGTGGGGAAGGGGTTCGGGCGCTGGAAGACCATGCCGACCGTGCGGCGCACGGCGACGGGGTCGACGCCGGCTCCGTACAGGTTCTCGTCGTCGAGCATCACCTTGCCCTCGACGCGGCCGCCGGGGGTGACCTCGTGCATGCGGTTCAGGGTGCGCAGGAAGGTGGACTTGCCGCAGCCGGAGGGGCCGATGAAGGCCGTCACGGAGCGGGGCTCGACGGTCATCGAGATGTCGTCGATCGCCTTGTGGGCGCCGTAGTAGGCGGAGAGGCCGCTGACGTCGATTCGCTTGGCCATGTGAATCACTTCCAATTTACCGCGGTCAGCGGCCGGTCTTCGGGGCCTTCCAGCGGGCGATGCCGCGGGCCACCAGGTTGAGGATCATGACGAAGGCGATCAGGACGAGCGCGGCGGCCCAGGCGCGGGCCACGGCGGCGTCGGTGCCGACCGCGTACTGCTCGTACACGTAGAGCGGCAGGGAGGACTGGGCGCCTTCGAAGGGGTTCGGGTTGATGAGCTTCGTACCGAACACGAGGAGGAGGACCGGGGCCGTCTCACCGGTGATGCGGGCGACCGCGAGCATGACGCCCGTGGTGATGCCGCCGATCGCGGTGGGCAGGACCACCTTCAGGATGGTGCGCCACTTGGGGATGCCGAGGGCGAGGGAGGCCTCGCGGAGCTCGTTCGGGACGAGCTTGAGCATCTCCTCGGTGGAGCGGACCACGACCGGCATCATCAGGATGGCGAGGGCCATCGCGCCGGCGAAACCGGAGGGGCCGAAGCCCAGGATCAGGTTCCAGGTGGCGAGGACGAAGAGGCCGGCGACGATCGACGGGATGCCCGTCATGACGTCGACGAAGAAGGTGACGGCCTTGGCGAGCTTGCCGCCGTTGGCGTACTCGACGAGGTAGACGGCGGTCAGCAGGCCGATCGGCGCGGCGATCAGGGTGGCGATGCCGACCTGTTCGACGGTGCCGAGCAGCGCGTGGTAGACGCCGCCGCCGGCCTCGGCGTCGAGGACGCCGTTCATCGAGTGGGTCAGGAAGTAGGGGCTGATGACCTGCGCGCCCTTGCTGATCGTGACCCAGGCGAGGGAGAGCAGCGGGATGACGGCGAGGACGAAGCAGACCCAGACGAGGCTGGTGGCGACGCGGTCCTTGGCCTGGCGGCGGCCCTCGACCTTGGTGGTGAGGGCGTACGTGACGAGGACGAAGAGCAGCGCGGCGATCAGGCCCCACTGGACCTTGCTGTGCCAGCCGGCGGCGAGGCCGATGCCGATGGCCGCGGCGATGGAGCCGGCGGCGACGGCGGCCGGGGTCCAGCGGGGCAGCCGGGCGTGGGCGAGGCGCGCGGTGCGGGGTGGCCGCGACCGGACGTTCCTGTATGGCGTGGCTCATGCCGCTGCCCCCGAGTACTCCTTGCGGCGGCCGATGATCCAGCGTGCGGCGCCGTTGACCAGCAGGGTGATGACGAAGAGGACGAGGCCGGAGGCGATCAGCGCGTCGCGGCCGAAGCCGTCGGCCTCGTTGAACTTGGCGGCGATGTTCTGCGCGAAGGTGCCGCCGCCCGGGTCGAGGAGGTGGCCCGAGAGGACGAAGCTGGGGGAGAGGACCACGGCGACGGCCATGGTCTCGCCGAGTGCGCGGCCGAGGCCCAGCATGGAGGCGGAGATGATGCCGGAGCGGCCGAAGGGCAGCACCGACATGCGGATGACCTCCCAGCGCGTGGCGCCGAGGGCGAGGGCGGCTTCCTCGTGCATCTTCGGGACCTGGAGGAAGACCTCGCGGGTCACGTTGGTGATGATCGGGAGGATCATGATCGCCAGGAGGATGCCCACGGTGAAGAGGTTGCGGGCGACGCCGTCCTGGGACTTGTCGAAGATGTACGTCCAGCCGAGGTACTGGTCGAGCCACTTGTTGAGGCCGTCCAGGTACGGGACGAGGAAGATCGCGCCCCAGAGGCCGTAGATGATGCTGGGCACGGCGGCGAGCAGGTCGACGACGTACGCGAGCGGCTTGGCCAGCTTGCGCGGGGCGTAGTGCGAGATGAAGAGGGCGATCCCGATCGCGACGGGCACGGCGATGAGCATCGCGATGACCGAGGAGACCAGGGTGCCGAAGGCGAGGACGGCGATGCCGAAGACCGGCGGGGTGTTCGCCGGGTTCCACTCGAAGGTGGTGAAGAAGTTCGTGCTGTCCTTCGAGATGGCGAGGGCGGCACGGTAGGTCAGGAAGACCGCGATCGCGGCCATGATCACGAGGAGGGTGATGCCGGAGCCCCTGGACAGACCGCTGAAGACGCGGTCTCCGGGGCGGGTCGCGCTCTTGGCGCTCCGGCTCCTCTGTATGTCAGGTGTGGTGGTAGCCATCTGTTCTTCTCCGGTCTGCGGGTCCCGTACGTCCCTCGCGGGGTGACGGGGCCCTGGCGGCGGTGCACCGGATGCCGGGGCCGGCCCCTCCACGGGAGGTGAGGGGCCGGGCCCGGCCGGGGGTCAGGACAGGGTGGGGACGATCGCGCGGACCTTGGCCGCGATCTCGGCCGGGAGCGGGGCGTAGCCGGCGTCGGAGAGGACCTTCTGGCCCTCCTCGCTGGCGGTGTAGGTGAGGAACGCCTTCAGGGTCGGCAGGGTGTCCGCCTTGTTGCCCTTGTCGCAGGCGATCTCGTACGTGACCAGGGTCAGCGGGTAGGCGCCCTCGGCCTTGGTGGTGTAGTCGAGGGAGAGGGCCAGGTCGCTGCCGGTGCCCTTGACCTTGGCGGCGGCGATGGCCTTCGAGGCGTTCTCCGTGGTGGCGGCGACCGGGGCGGAGGCGCCGGTGTTGATGCTGACCGTGGAGATCTTGTTGGCCGTGGCGTAGGAGAGCTCGAAGTAGCCGATGGAGCCCTCGGCGTCCTTGACCGCGGTGGCGACACCGGAGGAGCCGTTGGCGGCCTGGCCGTTCGGGGCGGGCCACGACTTCGTCTTCGGGTCGTACTTCCAGTCGGCCTTCGCGGTGGCCGAGAGGTACTTGCCGAGGTTCTGGGTGGTGCCCGACTCGTCCGAGCGGTGGAAGGCCTGGATCGTGGTGTCGGGGAGCTTGGCGCCCGGGTTCAGCTTGGCGATCGCCGGGTCGTTCCACTTGGTGATCTTCGTGTCGAAGATCTTGGCCAGCGTGGGGGCGTCGAGGACGAGGTTGTCCACGCCGTCCAGCTTATAGCCGATGGCGATGGGGCCGCCCACCATGGGGAGGTTGACGCCCTTGCCGCCCTTGCAGATCTTCTGCGAGGCGGCGACCTCTTCGTCCTTGAGGGCGGAGTCGGAGCCGGCGAAGGTGACCTGGCCCTGGTTGAACTTGGTGATGCCGCCGCCGGAACCGATGGCCTGGTAGTTGACCTCGACGCCGGAGCACGCGGCCTGGAAGTTCTTGACCCACAGGTCCATGGCGTTCTTCTGCGCGCTGGAGCCCGCGGCGAGGATCTGGCCCTTGGCGCCGTCGCACGCGATGTTCGACGCGGCGGCGGAGGTCTTGGTGCCGCCGTCCTTCGTCGGGGTCTCCGTGTTGTTGTCCGAGCCACACGCCGAGAGGACGAGCGCACCGGAGACGACGAGGGCACCGATCGCGGAGGCGCGAAGCCCGTTCTTGCGCGAAAGCTTCACTTTCGGGTGTTCCTTCCAGAAGCCGCCTTGTCGCGGACCGTATGTGTCCTGACCGTTCTACGGCGGCGTGTGTCGGTTGGTCGGTGCGTCGTTGTGCTCCGTGCACCGTGTAAGGCCGAAATTAGGCAGAACAGGTGAAGCGGTCGGCGGGGGAGGGTGAACGGGAAGTGAACCGTGCCGGAAGTGCGGGTGCGGTCCTCGCCGCCCGCGCGGGGGCCGGTCAGAGGTGGGACGCGCTCACCGCCGCGTCCAGGAGGTCGCGGTCCCGGGGCTGGGTGAGGCGGGAGCGGGCGGAGGCAGGGGGGAGCCAGAGGAGGGCGTCGATCTCCTTGGTGGGGACGAAGCCGCCGTCGAGGGCGCGGGCCGACCAGTAGGCGACCTCCTTGGGGCGGCCGTCCACCCGGTAGTGCGCCGTGGGCAGGCGGGGCCGAGCTCGCAGCGGCGGCCCGTCTCCTCCAGGACCTCGCGCAGCGCGCACGCCTCCGCCGTCTCGCCGCGCTTCCGCTTTCCCTTCGGATGCGACCAGTCGTCCCACTTCGGCCGGTGGACCAGGGCGATCTCGATGCCCTGGCCGGAAATCGCCGGGCGCCACAGGACGCAGCCCGCCGCCAGGACGGGGCGGCGGTCACGGGACCGGGGCCGTCGTGCGGCGCCAGGCGCGCTGGAAGGCGAAGCGGGCCGCTTCCACCTCGTGGCGCTGGTCGGCGTGGAGGACGCCGAGGGCGTACGCCGTCGCCGGGGCGATCCGCGGCGTGCGGGCCGCCGCGCCGCCGCCGCGGCCGCCTCCGCCGCGTCGCGGTGGCGGTCCAGGGCCTTGGCCGCCTCGTACAGGACGGAGTCGGGATCGCCGCCGGTGTGCAGGGCCTCGTGGGCGTACCGGTGCAGGCGCAGCAGGGCCCGGGTGTGGTGCCAGGGCGCGTCCTGGGACTCGCCGGCGGCGAGGGCGAGGGCGTCCGCGTTGTACGGGTGGGCCGCCCGGGTCAGGGGAGGGCGGCGACCGCGTCCCGGAGGCGCCGCTCGGCGAGCTCGGCGGGGCGTCGATGACCTCGACGGCCGGGGCCGAGCCCGCCGGGCCGAGGGGACCTCGGAGGCGAGGAGGGCGACGGCGTCGGCGACGGCGTGGAAGCGGGCGGAGCCGAGCGCCTGGAGGGAGGCCGAGTGGGCGCGCGTACGGGCCAGGGTCAGCTGGCGTTCCAGGAGGGCGCCCGCTCGGGCGGCGCCCACGGTCAGGCCCGCGCCGCCCTCGGTGCCCCGGGCGGCCGGGACCGGCCCGGTGCCGTTCGACAGGCGGGACAGCGCGTCCACCAGGCGGACGAGCCGCGAGGTGCAGGCCTGCTCCACGGCGAGCGTGCCGGAGAGCCAGGCGAGCTCCGTGCGCAGCTGGTCGGCCCAGGCCGTGTCGAGCAGCGGCCGGAAGGTGTGGAGGGTGCCGCCGATCCGGCGGGCCGCGCCCCGCAGCGTACGGGCGGCCTCCTCCGCTCCGGCCGTGTCGGAACCGCTCTCGCCGTGCAGGCGCAGGCCGCGGAGGAAGTCCGCGGCCCGCGCGTGCAGGTAGGGGGCCAGGACCTCGCCGGCCGTGACGTCCTGCGAGTGGTCAGGGTTGTGCACGCCTGCGCCTCCGCGCGTCGATGAGCATCTCCTGGACGTGCCGCAGGGGCCGGCCCTCGGGGTCGGTCGCGTGCCGCGTCCAGTTCCCGTCGGGGCCGAGGTGCCAGGAGGAGGTGGTGTCGGACATCCCGGTCTCCAGGAGCCGGGTGAGCGCCGCCCGGTGCGCCGGGTCGGAGACCCGTACGAGGGCCTCGATCCGGCGGTCCAGGTTGCGGTGCATCATGTCGGCGCTGCCGAGCCAGACCTCGGGTTCGCCGCCGTTGCCGAAGGCGAAGACCCGGGAGTGCTCCAGGAAGCGGCCGAGGATCGAGCGGACCCGGATGTTCTCCGAGAGGCCGGTGACCCCGGGGCGTACGGCGCAGATGCCGCGGACCCAGATGTCGACGGGGACGCCGGCCCGCGAGGCCTGGTAGCAGGCGTCGATGACCGCTTCGTCGACCATCGAGTTGACCTTGATGCGGACGTACGCCGGGCGGCCCGCGCGGTGGTGGGCGATCTCCTTGGTGATCCGGGAGACCAGGCCGTCGCGCAGCGACTTCGGGGCGGTGAGCAGGCGCCGGTACGTCTCGCGGCGCGAGTAGCCGGAGAGCCGGTTGAACAGGTCGGACAGGTCCGCGCCGACCTGCGGGTCGGCGGTGAGCAGGCCCAGGTCCTCGTAGAGGCGGGCCGTCTTCGGGTGGTAGTTGCCGGTGCCGACGTGCGAGTAGCGGCGGAGGAGCTCGCCCTCCTGCCGTACGACGAGCGACAGCTTGCAGTGCGTCTTCAGGCCGACGAGGCCGTAGACGACGTGGCAGCCGGCCTCCTCCAGCTTCCGCGCCCACTTGATGTTGGCCTGCTCGTCGAAGCGGGCCTTGATCTCGACGAGGACGAGGACCTGCTTGCCGGACTCGGCCGCGTCTATGAGGGCGTCGACGATCGGGGAGTCGCCGGAGGTGCGGTACAGCGTCTGCTTGATCGCGAGGACGTCCGGGTCGGCCGCCGCCTGCTCCAGGAAGGCCTGGACGGAGGTGGAGAAGGAGTCGTACGGGTGGTGCAGGAGCACGTCCCGCTCGCGCAGCGCCGCGAAGATGTCGGGCGCGGACGCGGACTCGACCTCGGCGAGGTCCCGGTGGGTGCCGGCGACGAACTTCGGGTACTTCAGCTCCGGCCGGTCCTGTCCGGCGATCCCGAAGAGGCCGGTGAGGTCGAGCGGGCCGGGCAGCGGGTAGACCTCGGCGTCGGAGATCTTCAGCTCGCGGACCAGCAGGTCGAGGACGTACGGGTCGATGGACTCCTCGACCTCCAGGCGCACCGGCGGGCCGAAGCGGCGGCGCATGAGCTCCTTCTCCAGGGCCTGGAGCAGGTTCTCCGCGTCGTCCTCCTCGACCTCCAGGTCCTCGTTCCTGGTCACCCGGAACATGTGGTGCGCCAGCACCTCCATGCCGGGGAACAGCTCCTCCAGGTGCGCCGCGATCACGTCCTCCAGGGGCACGTACCGCTGCGGGGAGGCCTCCAGGAAGCGGGAGAGCAGCGGCGGCACCTTGACGCGCGCGAAGTGGCGGTGGCCGCTGACCGGGTTGCGCACGACCACGGCGAGGTTGAGGCTCAGGCCCGAGATGTACGGGAAGGGGTGCGCCGGGTCCACGGCGAGCGGGGTGAGGACGGGGAAGATCTGCTGCCGGAAGAGCGTGAAGAGCCGCGCCTGCTCCTTCTCGGTCAGTTCCGGCCAGCGGATGAGGTGGATGCCCTCGTCGGCCAGCGCCGGGGCGACGTCCTGCTGGTAGCAGGCGGCGTGCCGGGCCATGAGCTCGCGCGAGCGCGTCCAGATCAGCTCCAGGACCTCGCGCGGCTGGAGGCCGGAGGCGGAGCGGGTGGCGACGCCGGTGGCGATGCGGCGCTTGAGTCCGGCGACCCGGACCATGAAGAACTCGTCGAGGTTCGACGCGAAGATCGCGAGGAAGTTCGCCCTTTCGAGCAGCGGGGTCGTCGGGTCCTCGGCGAGCTCCAGGACCCGCTCGTTGAACGCGAGCCAGCTGCGCTCCCGGTCGAGGAAACGCCCCTGCGGCAGCTCGTCGCCGAGCGCGCCGTCGTCCTCGTACGCATCGGGGTCCGCGTCCAGGTCGGCGTCGAGGTCGGTGACGACGGTGCCGTTCACGACGTGCGCGGTGATGGGACCGAACGGCGACGTCCCGGACGACGGGACGGACGACGCGGCGGAGGACTGGACCGGGACCTCGGCAGGCTGCTGCTTCATGGCCCCATTCTTCCGCGCGAAGGGGTGGTCGGGCGCGTCGGAGCGGGCCGTGGGGGAGGGAAGTCTCCCTTTGGGGAGAGCGGACACGGAGCGCTTCATTGCGTGAGCGTCGCAAGCGCGTCTGAATGGCCGGTAACGAGGACGTGTCGTGCGGGAATCGGGGGCGGGGCCCTTGTCGGGGTCCCGCCCCCGATTTTTTTACCGGGGGTTACGGGTGGCGGGCGCGGAGGAGACGGAAGGCGGCGAGGGCCGCGAGGGCGGCGAGGGCGAGGCAGATGCCGGACTCGATGAGCTGGGTGGGCCAGAAGTGGGCCCCGGGGTGGTAGTCGACGTACTGGCCGGTGGCGTGGTGCTCGACGAGACAGCGGTCGAACAGTTTCAATCCGCCGTCCTCCATCCTGTCCAGGCCTGGGGTCTGGTTCACCTGGTCCCAGCAGATCGACTGGTCGAAGCGTGCGCCGGAGGCGGTGAGCAGCCCCGTGTCCATCGTCAGGCCGTCCACGGGGCGTGGAAGTTCGAACCGACCGGGCCGGTGGCCGTCACCACCGGCAGGAACGACCAGCGGAACGCGCCCAGGACGGCCAGGACCACGCCCATGGTCACGCCCGTGACCGCCATGGCGACGAGCGTGCGGCGGATCAGCAGGCCGATGAGGGCGCCGACGGCGACGGCGGCGAGGAGATGGCCGAAGAGGACGACGCCGACGGCCGCGTACGGCACCGGGTCCCACTTCATGAACCAGGTGCCCGGCAGCCCGCTCCACCCGATCCGGAAGACGCCCGCGAGGGCGAGCGCGGTGAGCAGGGCGGCCGCGGTCGAGGTGAGGAGCTTGGCGCGGAGCCAGGCCACCGGGCTGACCGACTGGGTGAGGGAGAGCTTGTACGTCCCCGACTCGAACTCCCGGGCGATCAGCGGGCCCGCGACGAAGGCGCCGACGAGGAGCGGCAGCAGGAGCATGCCTCCCCCCGTGTACTCCAGGGCCGCGCGGAGCAGGTCGTACGCCCTGTCGTCGCCGGGGAACCAGGTTCCGTCCTTACTGATCGGGTCCGGCGTCCGCGCGTCCCAGATCCGCAGCCCCCCGATCACCGCCAGGGACACGACCACCACCGCGACCGCCAGCCACAGCGTCCGCCGGTACTGGCGGACCGTCACCCAGTAGGGGCCCTTCAGGGCGAGGGCGCTCATGCCGGGGCTCCTTCGGTGGTGGCTTCGGGGGTGCGCAGGTGGGCGAGGAGGAGGTCCTCCAGGGAGGGTTCCGTCGTCTCCCAGGGGCCTTCGACGGGGCCTTCGCGGCGGACCAGGGCGGTCAGTTGACGGCCCGTGGTGCGGGATTCGACGACCGTGTGCGGGGCGAGGTCGGCGATGGGGCCGGTGAGGAGGGCGTGGGCGGCGAGGAGGTCGTCGACGGGGCCGTCGAGACGGATCCTGCCGCCGTGGAGCAGGAGGAGGTGGTCGCAGGCGCCCTCCAGCTCGGTGAGGATGTGCGAGGACATGACGACGGTGGTGCCGTGTTCGGCGGCGTCGGCCATGAGCAGGCCCATCAGCTGGTGGCGGGCGAGCGGGTCGAGGTCGGCCATCGGCTCGTCCAGGAGCAGCAGTTCGGGCCGCTTGCCGAGGGCGAGCGCGAGGGCGACGCGGGTGCGCTGTCCGCCGGAGAGTTCGCGTACGAGGGCGCGGGGATCGAGTGCGTCGGCGAGCACCCGCCGGGCGGCGGTGTCGTCCCAGCGGCCCGGGTTGAGCTCGCGGCCCATGCGCAGGGTGTCGGCGACGCTGAGCCGGGGGTGGAGCGGCTTGTCCTGGGCGACGTGGGCGAGGCGCTCGCGGGCCGGGGCCGTGAGGGTGCCCTCGGTGGGGCGGAGCAGGCCGGCGGCGAGGGCGAGGAGGGTGGACTTGCCGGCGCCGTTGGGGCCGACGAGGGCGCAGATCCGTCCGGCGGGGAGGGCGAAGTCGCACCCTCTCAGGGCCCACCCCCGCCCCGTCGTCGGTACCGCATCCCGAGGCCCTCGGCCTCGATGACCGGGTCGGTCATGTGTCCCCTCGAAGTGTTCCTTCAGTACGGATGTGAAGAGCGCGGCGACGTCCTCCCGATCGAGGCCGGCGGCGCGGGCCCGGCGGGCCCAGTCGGTGAGTTCGCCGCGGAGGGGCGAGTCGGCGGGGCCGGTGCCGAGGGTGGCGCGGACGAAGGTGCCGAGGCCGCGGCGGGCTTCGACGAGGCCTTCGCGTTCGAGCTCGCGGTAGGCCTTGAGGACCGTGTTGGGGTTGATGGCCGTCGCTTCGACGACCTCGCGTGCGGTGGGCAGTCGGTCGCCGGGTTCCAGGAGGCCCATCCGGAGGGCCTGTTTCGTCTGCTGGACGATCTGGAGGTAGGTGGCGACGCCACTGCGCCGGTCGATGCGGTACTCGACCACGATCCCTTCCACCACCCTTTCACTAATCAAGTAGTGAAAGGGTGGTGGAAAGAAGGGGGCGGTGTCAACCGCCCCCTGGGCAACAGGCGTTACGACTCCGTGCGGTACATCAGGTCCACCTCGTGCGTGGTGAAGCCGATCCCCTCGTAGACCCGCACCGCAGCCGTGTTGTCCGCGTCCACGTACAGCATCGCGGTCGGCAGGCCCTGGGCGGCCAGGTGGCGCAGGCCGATGGCGGTGAGGGCCTTGCCGAGGCCGCCGCCCTGGGCCTCGGGGAGGATGCCGACCACGTAGACCTCGCCGAGCTGCTCCTCGGCGTGGGTCTTCGTCCAGTGGAAGCCGATGAGCCTGCCGTCCTTCTCGGCGAGGAAGAAGCCCTTCGGGTCGAACCAGGGCTCGGCGATCCGGTCGTCGAGGTCGCGCTGGGTGAGGGAGCCCTGCTCGGGGTGGTGGGCGAAGGCGGCGGCGTTGACGGCGAGCCAGGCCGTGTCGTCGACGCCGGGGGTGAAGGTGCGGACGGTGACGCCCTCGGGCAGCACCGGCTCGGGGAGGTCGAGCGGCACCAGGGAGCGGCGCAGCTGGCGCAGTTCGCGGAAGAGCGTCAGGCCGAGGACCTGGGCGAGGTGCCGGGCCGCCGACTTGCCGCCGTGCGCCCAGACCCGCAGCCGCTTGCCGGAGGCGGCGAGCAGGGCGGTGCCGAGTGCCCGGCCGTGGCCGCGGCCCCGGTGGGAGGGGTGGACGACCAGCTCGGCGGCCGGGGCCTCGATGGGGTCGGTCTCCTCCAGCTGGGCGTAGCCGTACAGGTGGGAGCCGACGGTGAGGAGGAAGTGGCGCACGCCCTCGCGCCGGCCGTGCCGCAGGTACAGCCGCCCCTGCTCGGACACGGCGTGCAGGCCGTCGGCCTGGTCGGCGGCCGTGAGGAGGTCCAGTACGTCCTGGATCTGCTCGGGGGTGAGCTCGTCATACGTGTGGATCTGCCGTCCGGGTTCGAGGGCCGGCGCCGTGTCGGAAGTCATGGCTACGAGCCTACGGCGACACCTCGTCAGCCATCGGCAACTGTCTTGTAACCCACTCCCCCCTGTTGCGCTACGCGCGTTGACTCTAGGCTTCACGCGCAACGGGGAGTAGATCAAGGCCGCGAATCGGGGCAAGGGGACGAGTGGGAGAGATGGCAGCGACGCCTAGGAAGAACAAGACGGGGCGGCGAATTCTGGCCGCCGGGGCCGGGCTTGCGACGGTGGGGGCGCTCTTCGCCGCCATGCCGTCGGCCGGTGCGGCCGGTGACGCGTACGCCGCGGGCGGGACGAACGGCAAGGGCTGGGGCCGGATGGTCGACGTCCAGCTGCTGTCCTTCAACGACCTGCACGGCAACCTGGAGCCGCCGGCCGGTTCGTCCGGGCAGGTCGTGCGGACCAAGGAGGACGGCACCACCGAGAAGATCGACGCCGGTGGTGTCGAGTACCTGGCGACGCACCTGCGCCAGGCCCGTCAGGGGAATCGTTACTCCATCACGGCGGCGGCCGGCGACATGATCGGTGCCTCGCCGCTGCTGTCCGGTCTCTTCCACGACGAGCCGACCATCGAGGCGCTCAACGACCTGGACCTCGACGTCACCTCGGTCGGCAACCACGAGTTCGACGAGGGCGCGCGCGAGCTGGCCCGGATGCAGAACGGCGGCTGTCACCCGACCGCCGGCTGTTTCGTCGAGGGCAAGACCTTCGGGGGCGCCGACTTCCCGTACCTCGCGGCCAACGTGACGGACGAGAAGACCGGCAAGCCGATCCTCGACCCGTACTACATCTGGGAGAAGGACGGGGTCAGGATCGGCTTCATCGGCGTGACCCTGGAGGGCACCCCGAACGTCGTCACCGCCGAGGGCGTCAAGGGCCTCAAGTTCGGCGACGAGGTCGAGACGATCAACAAGTACACGAAGGTCCTGGAGCGCAAGGGCGTCAAGTCCATCGTCGCCCTGGTCCACGAGGGCGGCATGCCGGCCTCGGCCTCGTACAACTACAACTGCGACGGTGACGGCGACGGTGAGGGCGAGGGCGTCTCCGGCGCGATCGTCGACATCGCGAAGAACGTCTCGCCGCAGGTCGACGCGCTGGTCACGGGCCACACGCACCAGGCGTACGTGTGCTCCATCCCGGACCCGGCGGGCAACCCGCGCCTGGTCACCTCGGCGTCCTCGTTCGGCAAGCTGTACACGGACACGACGCTGACGTACGACCGCGCCACCAAGGACATCGTGCGCACGGCGGTCGCCTCCGCCAACCACGTCGTCTCGCGTGACGTCCCGAAGGCCCAGGACATCTCGCAGCTGATCGCCGACTGGAAGGCGCTCGCCGCGCCGGTCGCGAACCGCCCGCAGGGCTTCATCGCCGCCGACATCAACGGCCGCGGCTCCACGGCGTACGAGAAGCCGCTCGGCGACGTCATCGCCGACGCGCAGCTGGAGGGCCTGGCCCCGGCGGACAAGGGCGGCGCGCAGCTGGCCCTGATGAACCCGGGCGGCATCCGCGCCGACCTCGTCTACAAGGCCTCCGGCTCCGAGGGCGACGGTGTGGTGACGTACGGCGAGTCCTTCACCGTGCAGCCCTTCACCAACATGATGAACGTGGTCGACCTGACCGGCGCGAACCTCATCACCGCGCTGAAGCAGCAGGTCAGCGGCTCGAACCTGAACTCCATCAAGATCCTCCAGGTCTCGAAGGGGCTCACCTACACGCTCGACATGACCAAGACGGGCGCGGACCGCGTCGTCGACGGCACGATCAAGCTGAACGGCGAGGCGATCGACCCGGCGAAGACCTACCGCGTCGCGATGAACGAGTTCCTCGCGGGCGGCGGCGACGGCTTCGGCGCCCTCGCCACCGGCACCAACAAGCTGGTCGGCGCCTCGGACCTCGACGTCTTCAACGCCTACCTGGCCTCCCACTCCTCGGCCGCCAACCCGCTGCCGGTCCCGGCCGCGAACCGCATCACCGTCGTGAAGTAGCCCTCACGCACCCCCGAGGGGGCGGCGAACCGTTTCGACGGGGCGCCGCCCCCTTTTCGTACGCGCTCTGGTGGTGTTGTTGTGAACCTGCCATAGTCCGGGTCCATGGACCGACGACGACTGCTCGTGGGGGCCCTCGGGGCCGGGGCCGCGCTGTTCGTGGGGCGCCCGCCGCCTTCGCCGTGGACACGCGCGCGTGGATGGCGGAGAAGGGGGACGGGACGCCGCTGCGGCGGCTCACCATTCCGGGGACGCACGACTCGGGGGCACGGTTCGGCGGGGCGTGGAGCGAGTGCCAGAACACCACCATTGCCCAGCAGCTGGACAGCGGGGTCCGGTTCCTGGACGTGCGGTGCCGGGTGACGGGCGGGTCGTTCGCCATCCACCACGGGGCCTCGTACCAGAACATGATGTTCGGGGACGTGCTCGTCGCCTGCCGGGACTTCCTCGCGGCGCACCCCTCGGAGACCGTGCTCATGCGGGTCAAGCAGGAGTACTCGGAGGAGTCGGACGCCGTCTTCCGCTCCGTCTTCGACGACTACCTCGACCGGCGCGGATGGCGGTCCCTCTTCCGGATCGGGGACGCGCTGCCGCTGCTCGGCGAGGCCCGCGGGCGGGTCGTGCTGCTCGCCGACAACGGCGGGCTTCCCGGACTGAGGTGGGGGGACGGCTCCGCCTTCGCGGTCCAGGACGACTGGAACGCCCTCCCCGACGCCAAGTACCCCAAGATCCAGGCCCACTTCCGCGCCGCCGTCTCCCAGCCCGGCCGGCTGTACGTGAACTTCGTCAGCACCTCCGCCTCTCTGCCGCCCCGCTGGAACTCCGACCGGCTCAACCCGTGGGTCCACGGCTTCCTGGACGGCGCCGAACTCGCCGGGCAGGTCGGGCTCGGGATCGTGCCCCTCGACTTCCCCGCCACGCGGACGGGGCTGGTCGAGGCGCTGCTGAGGCACAACTAGCGGGGGTTTCCGACCGGGTCACAGCTCGGCCGGGTCGCAGTTCCGGCAGGTCACAGGTCCGCCGGTCACAGTTCCGGCGGTCACAGTTCCGGCGGTCACAGCTCCGGCGGTGGTGTCGGGGCGCCCGGCAGGCGGAGAGTCGCCGCCGTGCCGCCGCCCTCCGCCGGGGCGAGGGAGACCGTGCCGCCCGCCTGCTGGACCGTACGGGCCACGATCGACAGGCCCAGGCCCGAGCCCGGGAGGCTGCGGGCCGAGGGGGAGCGCCAGAAGCGGTCGAAGACGTGGGGGAGTTCGTCGGGGGCGATGCCGGGGCCCTGGTCGCGGACGGTCAGTTCGCCGCGCATCAGGGTCACCTCGACCGTGCCCCGGGGCGGCGAGAACTTCACCGCGTTGTCCAGGACGTTCACCAGGGCCCGTTCGAGCGCGGGCGCCTCGGCCCGTACGTACCAGGGCGCGAGGTCCGTGACGAAGGTCAGCTCGGGGCCGCGGAGGCGTGCCCGGTCCAGGGCCGTCCGCAGGAGCGTGTGCAGCGGGACCACTTCGAGCGGGCCCGGCTGGACCGCGTCCGGGCGGGCCAGCTCCTGGAGGTCGCCGATCAGCGCGGCCAGCTCCGTCATCTGCGCCTTCACCGAGGCCATCAGGGCCCGCCGGTCGTCCGGCGGGATCGCCCGGCCGGTCTCCTCGCTGCGCGCGAGCAGCTCGACGTTCGTGCGCAGGGAGGTCAGCGGCGTCCGCAGCTCGTGGCCCGCGTCCGCGATGAGCTGCGCCTGCCGGTCCCGGAGCTCGCGAGCGCCGCCGTCATCGCGTTGAAGGAACGGGACAGCCGGGCGATCTCGTCCTCGCCCTCCACCGGGATGCGGACGGTCAGGTCCTCGGTCGCGGCGACGTGCTCGACCGCGCCGGTCAGCCGGTCCACCGGCTCCAGGCCGGTCCGCGCGACCCACAGGCCGGCCGCGCCCGCGCCGACGACACCGATCCCGGAGACCAGGAGCAGCACCCAGCGGAGCGTGGACATCGAGTTGTCGATCTCGGAGAGGGGCGGGCGACGGAGACCGCGATCTGGAGCGGGCTGTCCTGCTGGTACGTGTAGACCCGCAGCTCCCGGCCGGCGTCGTCCTTCACCGTGTGCAGGGCGTCGTCCAGCTGCTTCCGGGCCACCGCCAGGTCGGCGGCGCCGACCGGGATCGGGGCCTCGCCCGAGGTGCACACACTGCCGTTGCCGAGGACGACCTGCACCGTGTACGAGCCGCCCACCGGCGGCGGCGTCGTGCCCTGGCGGCACATCGTGAGCAGTTGCTCCACGCCGTTGGGGTCCAGGCGGGTGCTGCGCAGCGAGGAGTCCAGCTCCGCCTCCAGCTGCGCCCGCGTCACGAACCAGCAGGCCAGCGACACGGCCGCCACAGCGAAGGCCACGGCGGCCGCGGTGAGCAGCGCCAGCCGCGAGCGCAGCGGCCGCGAGCGGAACCAGTTCCTCAGGCGGTTCGTCACTCCCCGCCTCCTCCGCGCAGCGCGTAGCCCACGCCCCGGACGGTGTGCACGAGGCGCGGCTCCCCGCCGGCCTCGGTCTTGCGCCGCAGGTACATCACGTACACGTCCAGCGAGTTCGAGCTGGGCTCGAAGTCGAAGCCCCACACGGCCTTGAGGATCTGCTCCCGGGTCAGGACCTGGCGCGGGTGCGCGAGGAACAGCTCCAGGAGGGTGAACTCGGTCCGCGTCAGCTCCACCGTCCGCCCGCCCCGGGTCACCTCGCGCGTGGCCAGGTTCATCCGCAGGTCCTCGAAGGCCAGGACGTCGGCCTCGGCGGGGGCCGCGGCCGACGCCGAGGCGTAGGAGCTGCGGCGGAGCAGGGCCCGGATGCGGGCGAACAGCTCGTCCAGCTCGAAGGGCTTCACCAGGTAGTCGTCCGCGCCGGCGTCGAGGCCGGTGACCCGGTCGCCGACCGTGTCGCGGGCGGTGAGCATCAGGATCGGCACGGTCGAGCCGGCGGCCCGGATCCGGCGGGCCGCCGTCAGCCCGTCCATGCGGGGCATCTGGACGTCGAGGACGACGAGGTCGGGGGCGTACGACTCCATCCGCGCGAGCGCGTCGAGGCCGTCGACGGCGACCTCGGTCCCGTACCCCTCGAAGGCGAGGCTGCGCCGCAGCGCCTCGCGGACGGCGGGCTCGTCGTCGACGACGAGGATGCGCTCGGCTTCGCTGTGCTGTCCGGTCATGGGCTGTCCCGTCATGGGATCAGCCTCGCACGTGCTCAGTTCGCGCCGCCCGAGCGGAGGGCGTCCAGGTCGGCCTTCACCGTGTCGACCGGGATCGCGAATCCGAGGCCGACGCTTCCGGCGGTGGAGCCGCTCGAAGAACTGGGCGAATACATGGCCGAATTGATTCCGATGATCTCGCCGTTCATATTGATCAGCGCGCCGCCGGAATTCCCCGGATTGAGCGAGGCGTCGGTCTGGATCGCCTTGTACGTGGTCTTCGACGAGCCCGTGTCGCCGTTGAACTGCTGCCCGCCGAACTCGAACGGCCAGCCCTGCCGCGGGTCCCACTGCTGCTGGCCCTGCTGCTGGTCCTGGCCGCCCCCGTCCTTGGCGACGGTCACGTCCCGGTCGAGCGCGGAGACGATGCCGCTGGTGACGGTGCCGGTCAGGCCCTCGGGGGAGCCGATCGCCACGACCTCGTCGCCGACCCTCAGCTTCGAGGAGTCGCCGAGGGTGGCGGCCTTGAGCCCGGAGGCGCCCTGGAGCTTGATCAGGGCGAGGTCCTTGTCGGGGTCCGTGCCGACGACCTGCGCCCGGTAGGTCTTGCCGTCGCTGAGCTGCACGGTGATCGAGGAGGCGCCGGAGACCACGTGGTTGTTGGTGACGATCTCGCCGTCGGAGGTGATGATCACGCCCGAGCCGGTGGACTTGCCGGAGTTCGAGCTCGCGGAGATCTCCACGATGGAGGGGGAGACCGCCTCGGCGACCCCGGCGACCGTGCCCTTGCTGCCGGCGGAGACGTTGGTGCCGCTCACGACGGGGGCGGAGGCGCTCACGGACGCGTCGCGGTCGGTGAGCTGCTGGAGCAGCGTCGCCGTGCCGCCGCCGACCGCCGCGGCCGCGATGGCCACGGCCGCCATGAGCCCGACCCCGCGCCTGGCGCGGCGCCGCGGCGAGGGGCCGGGGACGGAGGCGGCGAGCGGCGGCTCCGCCGGCGGCGGCACCTGCCCGCCCGAGGGCCAGACCGTCGTCCCCGGCTCGGTGCTGATCGGCCGCGTCGGCTCGTACGGCGGCCTCGGCGGGTAGTACGGCTGCTGCTGCGGCTGCTGCTCCTGGAAGTCCGTCATGGCTATGACTCTCGGATCCGTACATGAGAGCAGTCTGAGGAGCGGCTGAGAAGCCCGACAGAACCCTGTATGCCCCATATAAGGGCGCGGGTGGTCCTAGCCGTGGCAGCCGCAGGAGCGGCGGACGATCAGGGCCGACGGGAAGAGCTTCACGCGCTCGCGGCGGGAGCCCGTCACCCGGATCGAGTCGTCGAGGACCAGGTCCACGGCCGCGCGGGCCATCGCGGGGCGGTCCGAGGAGATCGTGGTCAGCGGAGGATCGGTGAGCGCGGCCTCCTTCACGTCGTCGAAGCCCGCGACCGCCAGCTCCGTCGGCACCTCGATGCGCAGCTCCCGGGCGGCCCGCAGGACGCCGAAGGCCTGGTCGTCGGTGGAGCAGAAGATGGCCGGCGGCCTGTCGGGGCCCGCGAGCAGCTTGAGGGCGACCTGGTAGGCGTCGTACCGGTTGTACGGGGCCTCGAAGAGCCGGCCCTCGGTCGAGCGGCCGGCCTCCAGCATGGCCCGGCGCCAGCCCTCGACGTGGTCGGCGACCGGGTCGCCGACGGCCGGGGTGTTCGGGACGCCGCCCAGGCAGGCCACGTACGGGTGACCGTGCTCCAGGAGGTGCCGGGTGGCGAGCTGGGCGCCGCCGATGTCGTCGGTGACGACGGCCACGTCGTCGATCGCCTCGGGCCGCTCGTGCAGCAGCACCACGCGCGCGTCCCAGGCCTCGATCTCGCTCGCGGCCTGCTCGCTCATGCCCTGGCTGACCAGGATCAGCCCGGAGACCCGCATGCCGAGGAAGGCACGCAGGTAGTGGACCTCGCGCTCGGTCCGGTAGTCGGAGTTGCCGACGAGGACCATCTTTCCGCGCTCGGCGGCGGCCTGCTCGACCGCGTGCGCCATCTCCCCGAAGAACGGCTGCCGCGCGTCGGGGACGATCATGCCTATGAGGTCGGTGCGCCGCGAGGCCATCGCCTGGGCCACCCGGTCGGGCCGGTAGCCCAGCTCCTTGATGGCGGCGAGGACACGCTCGCGCGTGGCCGGGGCGACCGGCCGGGGTCCGTTGTTGATGACGTAGCTCACGACGGCGGTAGAAGTACCCGCAAGTCGCGCCACGTCATCCCGCGTCACCTTGGCCACGCGCGGAAGTCTACGCGGGGGGACCTACCTACCGGCAGGTCGCACTGTGGCATCCGCCACGTTCCTGTCCTCCGAGGGGGTGAGCTCCCCCGTGGCTCCCTTGACGCGGGCACCCACGCGGGCCTCCTCCTTGCGGGCCTCCTCCTTCCGCGCCTCCTCCTTGCGGGCCTCTTCCGCCGCCCGCTCGACCTTCTCGGGCGTGACGAAGCGGTAGCCGACGTTCCGGACGGTGCCGATGAGCGACTCGTGCTCGACGCCGAGCTTCGCCCGCAGCCGCCGCACGTGGACGTCGACCGTCCGGGTGCCGCCGAAGTAGTCGTACCCCCACACCTCCTGGAGGAGCTGCGCGCGCGTGAAGACCCGGCCCGGGTGCTGCGCCAGGTACTTGAGCAGCTCGAACTCCTTGAAGGTCAGGTCCAGGACCCGGCCCTTGAGCTTCGCGCTGTACGTCGCCTCGTCGACCGACAGGTCGCCGTTGCGGATCTCCATCGGGGAGTCGTCCGAGACGATCTGCTGCCGGCCCATCGCGAGCCGCAGCCGCGCCTCGACCTCGGCGGGGCCCGCCGTGTCGAGGAGGACGTCGTCGATGCCCCAGTCGGCGGTGACGGCCGCGAGACCGCCCTCCGTGACGACGAGGATCAGCGGACAGCCCGGCCCCGTGGAGCGCAGCAGCTGACAGAGCGAGCGGACCTGCGGGAGGTCGCGCCGCCCGTCGACGAGGATCACGTCCGCGCCGGGGGTGTCCACGAGGGCGGGGCCCTCGGCCGGGGCGACCCGGACGTTGTGCAGCAGCAGGCCGAGGGCGGGGAGCACCTCGGTCGACGGCTGGAGGGCGTTGGTCAGGAGCAGCAGAGAACTCATCGCGCCGCACCTTCTTCGGTCGTCGGTACGCCGTGCGTCGTCGGTCCGTCGTGCGTCGTCGTTCGCTCGTCCATGACGTCGGTTCCTCCTCGGTCCCTGCGAGGACGTCTATGTGTGCTCACGTTGGCTCTCTCGCGCCTGAGAGCTTTTGTTCATCCGTCCGTAACAACGGTCGGAAAACACAAAAGGACCCGGGGGCTGCGTCGCCCGGATCCTCTGGCAAGCAGAATAGCCCACATGAGTTCCGAGGCAGAGGGTCGATTTCACATCCTGGATGTTTCCTCGCTCACTTCCCGCCCTTTGCGGTCCACGTCGCGGTCCACGCTGTGTACCGATGACGGTGTCCGGATCGAGGCGGTTTACGAACCCTCACGGGCAAGTGTCACCGATACGGCGGTCGTCCTCGCCCACGGCTTCACCGGGTCGGCCGACCGCCCGGCCGTCCGGCGCGCCGCGCTGGCCCTCGCCGAGCGCGGCGCGGCCGTCGTCACCTTCTCCTTCCGCGGGCACGGCCGCTCCGGCGGCCGGTCCACCGTCGGCGACCGGGAGGTCCTCGACCTGTCCGCCGCCGTCCGCTGGGCCCGCGAGCTCGGCCACGCGCGCGTGGCGACGGTCGGCTTCTCCATGGGCGGCTCCGTGGTCCTGCGCCACGCGGCCCTGGAGCACGGGACGGACGCCCGTACGGACGCGGTCGCGGCCGTCTCCGCGCCCGCCCGCTGGTACTACCGGGGCACGGCCCCGATGCGCCGCCTCCACTGGGTGGTCACCCGGCCGGCGGGCCGCCTCGTCGGGCGGTACGGCTTCGGCACCCGGATCGACAGCCGCGCCTGGGACCCCGTGCCCCTGTCCCCGTGGAGGCGGTCCCGCTGATCGCGCCGACCCCCTCCTGATCGTGCACGGCGACCGGGACCCCTACTTCCCGCTCGACCACCCGCGCATGCTGGCCGCCGCGGGCGACGCGGAACTCTGGCTGGAACGGGGCATGGGCCACGCCGAGAACGCCGCCGACGGGGAGCTGCTCGCCCGGCTGGGGGACTGGCTCACGCGCGGGTAGCGGGACCGGCTCACGCGCGCGTGGCCCTGGAACGGGGTCCACGCGCGCATAGCCCATGATGGGGGGCGGCGCGCACACGAACGAAGGGAGCGCCGCTATGGCAGCGGGAACCATCCGCTACTGGGCCGCGGCCAAGGCCGCCGCAGGGGTCGCCGAGGAGCCGTACACCGCCGGAACCCTGGCCGAGGCCCTCGACGCCGCCCGCGCGAAGCACCCGGGCGAGCTCGTCCAGGTCCTCAAGCGGTGCTCGTTCCTGGTCGACGGCGACCCCGTCGGGACCCGGAGCCATGAGACGGTACGGCTTGCCGAGGGCGGCACGGTCGAGGTGCTCCCCCCGTTCGCAGGAGGGTGAACCCCAGACCGATGAGCAACGACCAGTACTACGGCGGGCAGCAGTACGAGCAGCCGTACGCCGAGAACCCCGCCGAGGTCACCCAGACCTGGGAGGGCCAGACCTGGGACACCTCGTACCAGCCGGCCGTCTCGTACGAGCAGGTCCAGGCCGCGCAGACGCCCGCGCCGCAGGGGGCGTACCAGCAGCCGTACGAGCAGCCGCAGCCTCAGCCGTACCAGCAGCCGCAGGCGTACGAGCAGCAGCCGCAGCCCTACGAGCAGCCGTACGCCTCGCACGGGAGCCCCGCCGCGTACTACGCGGAGCCGGCCGCCGAGCCCGTCCCGCGGCCGGGCCCGCGCCCGAGACCGCCCCGCCCGCCCCGCGGCCGACGGCGGGCCCGCGTACTCCTCGCCCACCACCTCCGGGAACGTCCGCCTCACCGACGCCCAGCGCGCCCGCGCCGAGGGCCGCTCGCCGGTGATCGAGCCCGGATGCGGCCCGCCGCCCTCACCGCCGTCCTCGGCCTGCTGCTCGCGGGCGGCGCCTCCTCGGCTCGTACGGACTCCTCGTCCCGCTCGTCCTGCTCCAGGGCCTCACCGCCGCCGGCTGGTTCCGGCTCAACGGCATGTGGCCCGCCCGGCAGGGCATCGCCCTCGCCTTCCTCGGCGGCCTCGTCGCCGACGCCGCCCTGCTCGCCACCGGCCGGGAGCACGCGGCCGCGGCGATCCTCGGCACGCTCGGCGTCTGGGTGCTGCTCTGCCTCGTCCTCCAGCTGCGCAGCCACGCCGACCCCGACGAGCGCATGTACGGCCTGATGGCCACCATCGCCTCCGCCGCCCTCACCGTCGTCGCCACCGGGCACCTCGGCGCCGCCCCGGACGCGGTGGTCGTCGGCGGGGCCGCGGTCGCCGCCGCCGTCCTCGCCCGTGCGCTGCCGCTGCCCGGACCGGTCTCCCTGGTCGCCGCGCTGCTCGCCTCGGCCGGCGCCGGGATCGCGGCCGGCGGCCTCACCGACCTGGGGACCTCCGGGCGCTGCTCGGCCTCGGCGCCGGGGTCTGCGCGCTGATCGGCCTGCGGGTCGCCAGCTACGACTACCCCTCGCGCTTCGTCCACATGACCGCGGGCGTCGCGCTGCCGCTCACGGCCGCCGCGCCCGCCGTCTATCTGCTGGGCCGCGCCCTGGTCTGACCCGCGGCCCTTCCTCCCGGGGAACCAACCGGCCCCCCGACACGTCGATCTTCGTGTCGGGGGGCCGGAAGCATGTAGAGACGATGCGGGGGGATGCTCAGCCCATGCGAGCACTGCGGATTCTGTTGATCGTGGCCGTCGTGCTGGGCGGGATCGGCGTCGGGGTCGACCGGCTGGCCGTCTCCTACGCCGAGTCGGAGGCGTCGAGCCGGGTGAAGCTCTCGGGTGCGCCCGCCGAGTCGGTCGAGGTCGACATCAAGGGCTTCCCTTCCTCACCCAGGTCGTGGACAAGCGGTTCGACGAGGTCGACGTGAAGGCGGCCGGCGTACGGGCCACGGCGGGCGACAAGGACGTCCGGGTCGGCGAGCTGACCGTGGCCCTGCGGGACGTGACCGTGACCGGCGACTGGGCGGGCGCCAAGGCGGGCTCCGCGAGCGGCACGGCCCTCATCTCGTACGCGGACCTCACCGCCGCCTCCGACCGCGAGGCCACCGTCGCCTACGGCGGGAACGGCAAGGTCAAGGTCACCGGCAGCGTGAAGATCCTGGGCCGCAGCCTGACCAAGTCCGTCCTCTCCACGGTCACCGTCGTCCACGGCGACACCCTCAAGGTCCGCGCCGACGAGGTGCCGGGCTCCGGCATCCCGGGCGTGGAGGAACTGGTCCGCGCCCGCACCGACTTCGAGCGCCCGATCGGTCTGATCGCCGGCATGAAGGTGGAGAAGGTCGAGCCGCGTCCGGACGGCCTGGCGGTCACCGTGACCGGCAAGGACGTCGTCCTGGCGGGCTGAGGGGCTCCGCCCGGGAGCCGTCCCGGCGCCGCCCGGGGGGCCGTCCGGGCGCCATCCGGAGGCCGTCCGGAGGCTGGATTTTCACATGCTGAGACGAGGCCGTCCGATCCGCAGAAGACGAAGCGGACACCGGGGCCCGGAGCCGTCCGGAGCCGACCCGAACCGCGATCACGTCTCGCATCTCGGACGATCGCGTCTCAAAATACGACACACCGGTGACACGGCCGCATGTCCGTCCCTACGATCGAGGGCATGAAGCGACAGGCGGATCTCACGAAGCGGCGGGCAGTAGACCTGTGCCGCGTCGCCGCCATGCTCTGTCGCTCAGTCTGAGCGGGACGCCGACTCCCGTATCCCTCAGGCCCGTCGACCGACGTCGGGGCCGCCCCGTGCAGAGCCGTACGCCCGTCCGCATATGTCCGCATGTCCGTACGCACGCGACGACGCGTACCGCACCACACCCCGCACCACCGCAGCACACCCCCGCACACTGCCCCGGAGGAGAACAGCATGGCTCGCAGCGACGTTCTGGTCGACGCGGACTGGGTCGAGGCCAACCTCGACAACCCGCAGGTCGCGCTCGTCGAGGTCGACGAGGACACCTCGGCCTACGAGAAGAACCACATCCGCAACGCCATCCGCATCGACTGGACCCAGGACCTCCAGGACCCGGTCCGCCGCGACTTCATCGACCAGGAGGGCTTCGAGAAGCTCCTCTCGGCCAAGGGCATCGCGAACGACACCACGGTCGTCCTCTACGGCGGCAACAACAACTGGTTCGCCTCCTACGCCTACTGGTACTTCAAGCTCTACGGCCACCAGGACGTCAAGCTCCTCGACGGCGGCCGCAAGAAGTGGGAGCTCGACTCCCGCGACCTCGTCGACGGCTCCGAGGTCCCGGTCCGCCCGGCCACCGAGTACAAGGCCAAGGCCCAGGACGCCTCGATCCGCGCCTTCCGCGACGACGTCGTGGCCGCGATCGGCTCCCAGAACCTGGTCGACGTCCGCTCGCCCGACGAGTTCTCCGGCAAGCTGCTCGCCCCGGCGCACCTCCCGCAGGAGCAGTCGCAGCGCCCCGGCCACGTGCCGAGCGCCCGCAACATCCCGTGGTCGAAGAACGCCAACGACGACGGCACCTTCAAGTCGGACGACGAGCTCAAGGCCCTCTACGAGGCCGAGCAGGTCGACCTGGCGAAGGACACCATCGCCTACTGCCGCATCGGCGAGCGCTCCGCGCTGACCTGGTTCGTCCTGCACGAGCTCCTCGAGGTCACCAACGTCAAGAACTACGACGGCTCGTGGACCGAGTACGGCTCCCTCGTCGGCGTGCCGATCGAGCTCGGCGCCAACAAGTAATCCCACTTCTTCTTCAGGACAGGACAGAGAACATGTGTGGAGCTCAGGTCGGCGGCCCCGACGTCAGCACGCTCAAGCCCGGTGAGACCGCCATCCAGGGCCAGGTGACCAAGGACGGCGAGCCCGTCACCGGTTACGTCCGCCTCCTCGACGGCTCCGGCGAGTTCACCGCCGAGGTCCCCACCTCCGCCACCGGCCAGTTCCGCTTCTACGCCGCCACCGGCGAGTGGACCCTCCGCGCCCTCGTCCCCGGCGCCCAGGCCGACCGCAAGGTCGTCGTCACCGAGGCCGGCAGCCTGACGGACGTGGCCATCGCGGTCTGACCCGCGACATCCGAACGGCCGGAGGGCCGTGCCTCCTGGGGGGTTGGACGCCGATTCCAGGAATTCGAGGCACGGCCCTTCGGTCTGTCCGCCGTCGCTTCGCGGTCGTACGCTGAAGGTGTGTACGCACGCCGTCGCCACGTCTACTTCTGGATGATGGGCGCCTGTTTGGTGCTTTTCGTGGGCGCCTGGGCCGTCGTGCGGCTGTTCTCGATGCCGGTCGCGATCGGCATGTGTGTCGTCGCGATGGTCATTCCGCCGGTCGCCGCGATGGTGGCGAACCGGCGGGGCCCGGAGGACCGGTGGTGGGACGACCCTTCGGGGGACCCGAAGTCGGACGAGTGGTGGGACGAGCTGGACGGGAAGAAGCGGCGGGAGCCGTAGCCCGGTCGGGGTGACGGGGGCCCGGGGGCGTCGTCAGTACACGAGGGCCTGGGTGTCGTCGGACATGGCTTCCTGGACGAAGACCTGGGCGCCGGCGATGCGGATGCCGGGGAGGACGTCCTTCTCCGTGATGTCGCGACGGGTGGCGCACTGGGTGCAGAGGGTGAGGCGGCCGGCGGACAGGATCGAGTCGATCAGGTCGGGGAGCGGGGCGGCGTGGGGGAGGTCGAACTCGGAGGCGCGGCCGGGGAGGGCGAACCAGGAGGACTCGCCGGTCAGCCAGAGGGAGACCTCGACGCCGCTGGCGACGGCGACGGCGGCCACTGTGAAGGCCTGGGAGCAGCGTTCGGGGGCGTCGGCCCCTGCGGTCACCTTGATCACGAGCTTCTTCGCCATATGCCGAACTGTAATGCGCGGCGCTGCAACCTCATGAGCCCCTCGCGGGTCAGCTGTGTGCGCGGGTGACGGAATCCGCGCTTCAGGTCTCGTGGGGGGACTCTTGAGTAGTGAAGAAAGTATCCGAAATGGGGATACAGGGGCGCCGCCCGAGCCGGAGACGGTGACGGAACCCGCGCTTCCGGTCCGGCGGCGCGGCCGCCGGGTGCTCCGTACCGTCGGACTGATCGCGGTGGCCGCCGTCATCGGCCTCGTCGGCGGCACCGCCGTCGGCTACGGCATCCAGGCCGACCGCGAACCGACCGCGCTCCCGCCGCTCAACCAGCCGGGCCTCGCGTACCCGGGGAAGCCGCTCCCGAAGGGGCGGGAGGCGGAGCCGCTGTCGGCGAAGGAGGACTTCCGGGCGAAGGCGCAGGGAGACCTGCGGAAGCTGCTGCTGCCGAAGCCGGCGGGGGCGCGGGCCGACGGGACGGACGGCTGGCAGTCGCTGGACGAGTACGTCGACTCGTTCACCCGGCCCGGGGACGCGCTGGAGTTCCAGCTCGACCAGGGGATCCGGCGGATCGCCACGCGCGCGTGGCGCGTGGGCGAGTACAAGCACGTCGAGATCAACCTCGTGCAGTACCGCTCCACCTCCGGGAACGGAGCCCTGGAGCACGTGAAGACGCAGCAGCGCATCGCCATCGGCGACGGAAGTCCGGCTCCCTCGGGGAGCCGGTGAAGGGCTCCGGGAACGGCCGCTACTTCCTCTATCCCGTGGAGCGCGAGGCCGGGTACATGGACTTCTACGAGGCCCGCGCCTTCATCCAGCGGGGGGACGTGGCGATCACCGTCCTCATGTACGACACCAAGAAGATCCCCGAGAACGAGATCCGTTCTCTGGCCGAGCGGCAGCTGGGGCGCCTGTGAGCGAGAAGTCCGGGAGCCGCACGCGCCGGATCCTGAAGAACGTGCTGGCCACCGTGGTCGTGCTCGGCGCCGTCGGCGGCGGTGTCGCCTACACCGCCGTCACCGTCGACCGCGCCGACCGGTCCGCCCCCACCGTGGCGTGGGCGGACCCCAGCCCGAGCGCGACCGCGCAGGACCCGGCCGCCGACAGCGGCACCCGGGGCCGGGCGTCCACGCCGATGAGCAGGCTGCTCCTGCCCGTGCCGGACGGCTACGCGCTCGGGGCGGACATCGAGGGCTACGGGAACGACGACGAGATCCCGGCGAAGCAGGCCGCCGCCGTCCTCAAGCAGACGGGCAAGTCCTTCTACGGCAAGAAGCGGCGCGCGTACGAGAAGGAGGTCGACCGGCTCGGCATCCAGGGCATGGCGATGCGCTCGTACGCCGCGCAGGACAGCTCCCTCCAGGTCGAGGTGGTGATCCTGCGGATGAAGGACAAGAAGTCGGTCCGCAAGTTCTTCGAGGTCCGCAGGGAGCTGTCCGAGGCCTTCGAGCTGCGCAAGGGCCCGAAGATCAAGGAGTACGCGAAGAACTCGGCCTGCTACCTCGGGCCCAAGCCCGCGAAGCCCGAGGGGTCCGACGCCGAGGAGCGGACGCCCGACCTCCAGCAGATGACCTGCTCCGCGTACGACGGGGAGGTCATGGTCACCGTCACCGCGTTCGGTGCCGCGCCCTTCGACGAGAAGGCCGTGGCGAACCTCGTCGAGAAGCAGCTCCGCCACATCCAGTCCCCGGGGGAGTACGTATGACCGAGCAGATGACGGAGACGGACGCCCCGAGGCGAACCTTCCCGAGGCGGACGTCCCTAAGGCGGATGTCCCTGAGACCGATGCCCCCGAGGCCGACATCCCAGAGGCCGATGTCCCCGAGGCCGACGTCCCTGAGACCGATGTCCCCGAGGCCGACGTCCCGGAGGCGGTGGCCGCCGAGGCCACCGCGCCCCGCAGGTCCCGCCGGGTGCTTCGGGCCGTCGCCCGCTGGACCGCGGCGGTGGTCGTGTGCGGCGGCGTCGGCGCCGGCACCGCCATGGGGATCACGGCCCTGGACCGGAACGACGTGCCCGGCCTGGCGACCGAGAGCGACGGCCGCTGGGAGTACCCGGCGCTCCGCCTCCCGGCGCTGCCGGCGGACAAGCCCCGCCCCTTCACCGAGGGCAACGACGGCGAGGTCCACTACGCCGACGTGCGGGAGCTGCTGCTGCCCGCGCCGGCCGGCGCGACGGTCGACCCGAAGCTGAACGGCGGCTTCGTGCCCACCGACTCGTACCTCTCGCTGTACGGGAAGGAGTCCCGCGAGGAGCTGAGGCGGGCCCTGGCGGACTCCACCCTGCGGCACGTCGCCGCCCGGGGCTGGACGACGCCGGACGGCACCCGCACCAGCATCCACCTGCTGCGGTTCAGCTCGGTGGCGTTCGCCGAGGCGTTCAAGGACGAGGCGGTGGAGGCGGACGCCGCGGACGGCCCCAAGGCCCTGCCGGAGGGGGTGGACGGCGTCGTCCTGGAGGGCTTCGCGGACGACATCGGCGTACCGGACACGAGCGCGTACGCCTTCCGGGAGAAGAAGCCGTACGGCCCCGAGCAGGTCCGCTGGGCCTACGTCCAGGCCGGCGACACCCTCGCGCTGATCACCCAGACCCGCAAGGGCGAGGCGCTCGCCGTGCCGTTCCAGCAGACGGTGACCCTGCAGAACCAGCTGCTGGGCTGACCGTCCGCCGGTCGTCCGCTGATCATCCGCGAGACCCACCTCACCGAGTGGGCCGGACCCCCGCCCACTAAGCTGGGGTCCGGCCCGTTCCGCCTTCACCGCTCAGTCGAGGAGCACCCCATGATCGCTTTCTTCGAAACCCTCCTGGTCCTGGTCGCCGTCGGCGTGATCGCCTTCGCCGGTCTGACCGTGAAGAAGCTGTACCAGGGCCAGCGGTAACCACTTCTAGAGAACGCCAGAGCTGCTCATGATCGAGATCCCGTCCGACCTCAACCCGGACCTCGTCCCCCTCGCGTTCCTGCTCGGTACGTGGGAGGGCGCGGGCGTCTCCGACTTCCCCGGTGCCGAGAAGTGCAACTTCGGCCAGTCCGTGACCTTCAGCCACGACGGCCGGGACTTCCTGGAGTACACCTCGCACTCCTGGGTCCTGGACAACGAGGGCAACAAGGTCCGTCCGCTGGAGAGCGAGAGCGGCTACTGGCGGATCGACAAGGACCGCAAGGTCGAGGTCGTCATGGTCCGTGACCAGGGCGTCGTCGAGATCTGGTACGGCGAGCTCGCCGACCAGAAGCCGCAGATCGACCTGGCGACGGACGCCGTCGCCCGCACCGCGGCCTCGGGCCCGTACAGCGGCGGCAAGCGCCTCTACGGCTACGTGAAGAGCGACCTCATGTGGGTGGGCGAGAAGGCGACCCCCGAGGTCCCGCTCCGCCCCTACATGTCGGCGCACCTGAAGAAGGTCGTCACGCCGGAGGAGGTCGCGGAGATGGCCCGCAACCTGCCCGACATGCCGGACGACGGCATCGCCTTCTTCCGCTAGACACACCGGGGTGGCGCGCCGCGTCCTCCTACACTGGAGGACGTGGTGAGCACCGACTGGAAGAGCGACCTGCGGCAGCGCGGCTATCGGCTGACGCCGCAGCGTCAGCTTGTCCTGGAGGCCGTGGACAGGCTGGAGCACGCGACTCCGGACGACATCCTGGGCGAGGTCCGCAGGACGGCGTCCGGGGTGAACATCTCCACCGTGTACCGGACCCTGGAGCTCCTGGAGGAGCTCGGGCTGGTGAGTCACGCGCATCTGGGGCACGGGGCGCCGACGTACCACCTGGCGGACCGGCACCACCATCTGCACCTGGTGTGCCGGGACTGTTCCGAGGTGATCGAGGCGGACGTCGAGGTGGCCGCAGAGTTCACGGGGAAGCTCCGGGAGACCTTCGGGTTCGAGACGGACATGAAGCACTTCGCGATCTTCGGGCGGTGCCGGGACTGTTCGAACAAGGAAGCTGCCGGCGAGTCGTAGGCTTTTCTCCATGAAGAGCCCTCTGTTGTCCCTGCCCGGCGCCGTCCCCGCCGAAGGCCGCGACGAAGGCGTCGCCGCGCACTACGGCGATCTGTTCCGCGAGCAGCGTGTCCTCGCCGAGGGCGACGGTTTCGTCGACCTCTCGCACCGGGGGGTCGTCGCCGTCTCCGGTGACGACCGGCTGAGCTGGCTGCACCTGCTCGTCACCCAGCACATGACCGAGCTGCCGCCCGGACGGGCGACCGAGGCGCTGATCCTGTCCGCGAACGGGCACATCGAGCACGCCCTGTACCTCGTCGACGACGGGGAGACGGTGTGGGCGCACGTCGAGCCGGGGACGCGGGACGAGCTCGTCGCGTATCTGGAGTCGATGAAGTTCTTCTACCGGGTCGAGGTCGCCGACCGGACCGGGGACTTCGCGGTCGTGCACCTTCCGGCCGGTTCCATCGCCGAGGTGCCCGAGGGCGTCGTCGTGCGGGAGACCCCGCACGGCCGCGACCTGTTCCTGCCCCGCGCCGGGCTGGAGGACTTCGCGGCCTCGCACGGCCCGGCCGCCGGGATCCTCGCGTACGAGGCGCTGCGCGTCGAGGCGCACCGGCCGCGGCTGGGCTTCGAGACGGACCACCGGACCATCCCGCACGAGGTCGGCCTCATCGGCAGCGCCGTCCACCTGCAGAAGGGCTGCTACCGGGGGCAGGAGACCGTCGCCCGGGTGCAGAACCTGGGGAAGCCGCCGCGCCGTCTGGTCTTCCTGCACCTGGACGGCAGCGAGGTGCTGCTGCCGGGCCACGGCACGCCGCTCCGGCTCGCGGCCGACGGCGAGGAGGGCCGGCAGCTCGGCTTCGTGACGACGGCCGTGCGCCACCACGAGCTCGGCCCGATCGCGCTGGCCCTGGTCAAGCGGAACGTGCCGGTGGACGCCCCGCTGATCGCGGGGACGACGGCGGCGGCGCAGGAGACGGTCGTCGAGCCGTAGGGCCGCATGTCCAGAAGGCCGTAGTGCTGCACGTCCAGAAGTGCCGTAGGGCTACACGTCCAGAAGGACCGTGAACGGGCCGTGGTTCGTGAGCGAGACGCGCATGTCCGCTCCGAAGCGGCCCGTTTCCACGTGTGCGCCCAGGGCGCGGAGCTGGGTGACGACCTCGTCGACGAGGGGTTCGGCGACCGGGCCGGGGGCGGCGGCGTTCCAGGTGGGGCGGCGGCCCTTGCGGGCGTCTCCGTAGAGGGTGAACTGGGAGATGACGAGCAGCGGCGCGTTCACGTCGGAGCACGACTTCTCGCCGTCCAGTACCCGGACGGACCAGAGCTTTCTGGCCAATTGGGCGGCCTTCTCCGGGGTGTCGTCGTGGGTCACCCCGACCAGCACGCACAGCCCTTCGCCGGTGATCTCCCCGACGGTCTCCCCTGCGACGACGACACTCGCGCCGTCGACCCTCTGCACCACAGCTCGCATGCGCACCAACCTACCGAGCGGGCGGCGGGCCGAAGGACGAGGGGCCGAACGGGTGCAGAGCGCCTGCACGCGCACAGTCAGGAGTGGCACCATGCCTGAGAGGCGGTGCGGTTCCGCACCGGTCGAGGGGACGATTCTCATGAGTGCACCTGGCACCGGGCCGACGCCGTCCGGCCCCGTACCGCTGATCCGAGTCGGTGGTTCTTCCATGACGCGCCCACCCGTGCAGCGGACCGCCGAGGCCGAGCCCGAGCCCGAGTGGGCGGACCGGCCGCGGGCCGACCGCGCGCAGCCCGAGCTGGGGGCCCTGCGGCTGCCCGAGCTGCGGGCGCTGCGCCGGGACGCGCAGAGCGACGAGGCGGACCTGAGCTATGTGCGCCGGATGCTCCAGGGCCGGATCGACATCCTGCGGGCCGAGCTGGCGCGGCGGACCGACCCGGAGGCCCCGGTCCTCGACCGGCTCTCCGAGATCCTCGCCGACGTGCCCTCGCGGCACCGCACCTCGGCGCGGCACGTGACGCTGTCGACGCCGCGCGGCGAGGAGTACCGGCGGCTCGCGGCCGAGATGCTGTCGGAGGTCGAGCTGTCGGACCTGACGGCCCGGACCGACGACGAGCTGCACGCGGCGATGGGCAGGCTCGCGGGGTACGAGCAGCAGGTCTCGCGGCGCCGCCAGCACCTCCAGCGGACCGCCGACGACTGCAGCGCGGAGATCGCCCGCCGCTACCGGGAGGGCGAGGCGCAGGTCGACGACCTGCTGGCCTGAGTCGGCACGGGAAAAGCCGGTGCGGGGGCGGCAGGGCCGTGCGTAGGGTCGGGGGATGACTGTCGACGTGCGCGCGGTGGCCGAGTCCGAGTTCCGGGAGTGGCAGCGGTCGCTGCGGACCGGGTTCCTCAAGGAGCCGGTGGTCTCCGACGAGGAGCTCGCCGACCGGCTGGCCCACGCGGACCTCGCGCGGACGCTCGGCGCCTTCGACCGGGACCGGACCGTCGGCACCCTCCGGTCCTTCCGGCAGGAGGTCAGCACGGTCGGCGGGGGCAGCCTCACCGCCGACGCGATCACCCAGGTCACGGTCGCGCCGACGCACCGCAGGCAGGGGCTGCTCAGCCGGATGATGGCGGCCGACCTCGCCGCCGCGAAGGAGCGGGGCGACGCGGTCGCGACGCTGATCGCCGCCGAGTACCCGATCTACGGGCGGTACGGCTTCGGCCCGGCGAGCTGGATCGCCGAGTGGAGCGTGGACCTGCGCCGGGCGGGCCTCGACCCGCGCCGCTCGGGCCGCCCGGAGGACGGCGGGCTGATCGAGCTGACGGACGCCGACGAGATCCGCAGGACCGGCCCCGGGCTGCACCGCCGCCTCGCCGGCGTCCGCGCCGGGCTCACGAGCCGAGACAAGGGCGACTGGGACCGCGACACCGGGCTCCGCCCCCAGCGCACGCCGTGGCGGGAGCCGTACTACGCGCTGTACCGGTCGGCGTCCGGCGAGGTCGAGGGGTACGTGGCGTACACCGCCGACGGCGAGTGGGACACCGCGAACCAGCCGCAGAACACGGCGACCGTGCGCGACCTCATCGCCGTCACCCCGGCCGCCGAGCGCGCCCTGTGGCAGTACGTGTGCGCGATCGACTGGATCGCCACGGTCCGCTCCGGCTACCGAGCGCCCGACGACCTGCTGCCGCTGCTCCTGCCCGACCCGCGCGCGGCGAAGCTGGTGACGTACGCGGACATGCTGTGGGTCCGGGCCCTGGACGTGGCCCGGCTCCTGGAGGGCCGGACGTATCCGGTGGAGGACGGCCTCGTCCTGGAGGTGCGGGACGCCGCCGGGCTCGCCGGCGGGCGCTTCCTGCTCGACGCCTCCCCGGCGGGCGCGTCCTGCGTGCCGACCACCCGCTCGGCCGACCTCGCGCTGGGCGTGGCCGAGGCGGGCGCGCTCGCGTTCGGCGACGAGTCGGCCGTACGGCTGGCCCGGCTCGGGCGCGCGGAGGAGCTGACGGACGGTGCGGCGGCCCGCGCCGACCTGCTGTTCCGCACCCCGCTGCGGTGCTCTCGCCCGACATCTTCTGAGGTCCGGCCGCCATAGGATGGGCGCCCCCGAGCGAAGGAGGCGCCGCGTGGCGGAGGACGGTGCGACCGGTCCGGACGGTCTGCGCGAGCGGAAGAAGGCGCGCACCCGGCAAGCCCTGTCGGACGCCGCGATCGCCCTCTTCCTGGAGAAGGGCTTCGACGGGGTCTCCGTCGCGGAGGTGGCGGCCGCCGCCGAGGTCTCGAAGCCGACGCTCTTCCGGTACTTCCCCGCGAAGGAGGACCTGGTCCTCCACCGGTTCGCGGATCACGAGGACGAGTCCGCGCGCGTGGTGGAGGCCGGGCGGGCCGAGGGCACGGCGCCGCTCGACGCGCTGGACGCGCATCTGCTCGACGGTCTTCAGCGGCGCGATCCGGTGACCGGGCTCTGCGACGTGCCGGCGGTCCTCGCGTACCACCGCCTGCTGTACGGGACGCCGGCCCTGCTCGCCGGGATCCACGCCTACCAGCAGCGGTCGGAGGCGGCCCTCGCGCGGGCGCTCGGCGGCCACCCCTGACGGCGCGGCTGGCGGCGGGGCAGATCACGGCCGTGCTGAGGATCCTGGCGAACGAGAACGTGGCCCGGCTGACGGCCGGCGAGCCGCTCGACGCGGTGGCGGGGACGCGGTGGCGGCGGCGGGGAGGCGTTCCGGTCGCTGCGGGAGGGCTGCCGTACTGACCGAGGCGCACGGACCGCACCGCCTCTTTCGTGACCAAGTAAAAAATGTAACCCAGTAACGCTTTCCGGTACGCTCGACGGAATGACGTCACTGGACCTTGAGCTCGCCCGCGAACGCTCCCACCACGACGCCTGCCGCGCCGCCCTGATCCGCATGACCGAGGACGTCGCCGAACAGGTCGTCATCGGCGAGGACGTCGCCGCCTCCGGCGCCGACGCCGAGGTGCTCGGCCACCACCTGCGCAGCCGCGCCAAGGAGATGGGCGAACAGCCGCCGGGCCCGCTGTTCTTCGGCCGCCTCGACCGCGAGGACGGCCAGATCCACCACATCGGCCGCCGCCGGATCGCCGAGCACCCGGCCGCCCCGCCGCTCGTCGTCGACTGGCGCGCGCCCGTCTCCCGCGCCTACTACCAGGCCGGCGCGCACGACCCGCAGGGCGTCCTGCGGCGCCGCCGCTTCGGCTGGGCCCCGAACAGCCGGGGCGCGACCGAGGACCTGACCGCCCTGGAGGACGAGCGGCTCGACGGAGGCGGCGGCGGTACGGGGCAGGTCAGCGCCCTCCTCACCGGGGAGATCGAGCGCCCCCGCGTGGGCCCCATGCGGGACATCGCCGCCACCATCCAGCCCGAGCAGGACGACCTCGTGCGCTCCGAGCCCGCCGCCTCCCTGTGCGTGCAGGGCGCCCCCGGCACCGGCAAGACCGCGGTGGGCCTGCACCGGGCCGCGTACCTCCTCTACACGCATCCGCAGCGGATCCGCCGCTCCGGCCTCCTCGTCCTCGGCCCCCACCGGGCCTTCCTCTCGTACATCGCCGAGGTGCTGCCCTCGCTCGGCGAGACGGGCATCCGGCAGACCACCCTCGACGAGGAGATCGCCCGCCACCCGGTGCGGGCCTCGGACGGCGGGCGGCGGCCCTGGTCAAGCACGACGCCCGGATGGCCGGGGTGCTGCACCGCGCGCTGTACGGGCGGGTCGACCCGGCCCCGGCCGAGGACCTCGCCGTCCCCGACGGCAGGTACCACTGGCGGCTCCCGGCCGCCGAACTCGCCGCGATCGTCACGGCCGTGCGGCAGGAGGCCCCGCCCTACGCCACCGGCCGCGAACGCGTCCGCGCCCGGATCGTCCGCGCCCTCCAGCTCCGGGCCGAACGCCGGTGGGGGCCCATGGGCGCGGCCTGGGCCCGGAAGATCGAGCGGGCGCGGGCGGTGACGGCGTTCCTGGACGCGTGCTGGCCGAAGGCGACGCCGGAGGAGGTGCTGGCGGAGGTCCTGACGGATCCGGCCGACTCCGCTCTGAGCGAGGCCGAGCGCGCCGCCCTCCGCTGGGCGCGGCCGCCCCGCTCGTACCGCTCGGCGCGGTGGAGCGCCGCCGACCTCGTGCTCCTCGACGAGCTGGCGGGCCTCATCGAGCGGCCCGAGGGCTACGGGCACGTCGTCGTCGACGAGGCGCAGGACCTCTCGCCCATGCAGTGCAGGGCCATCGCGCGGCGGACCGAGTTCGGTTCGCTCACGGTCCTGGGGACCTCGCGCAGGGGACCACGCCGTGGGCGGCGCGGGAGTGGGGCGAGCAGCTGGCCCACCTGGGCAAGCCGGGGACGCCCGTCGTCCCGCTGACCCTCGGCTACCGCGTGCCGGCGGCGATCGTCGACCTCGCGAACCGGCTGCTGCCGAGGCTCGGGGCCGATGTGCCCGCCGGGCGTTCGGTGCGGCGGGACGGGAGGTGACGGTCCGCCGGACGGCGGACCTGGCGGCCGGGGCGCGGGAGGCGGTGGGGCGGCGCTCGCGGAGGAGGGGTCGGTGGGGGTGATCACGGCCGACGGGCTCGTGGACGCGGTCGCCGGGGCGCTGAGGGGGTGCGGGGAGCGGGTGAGCGTGCTGCCCGCGACCGTCGTGAAGGGCCTGGAGTTCGACCACGTGGTGGTCGTCGAACCGGCCGCGATCGCGGCGGCCGAGGCGCGGGGCCTGAACCGGCTGTACGTGGTGCTCACCCGGGCGGTGTCGCGCCTGGCGCTGGTGCACGCGGAGGAGCTGCCGGAGTGTCTCCGTACAGGGCGGTGAGTTCGGCGCCGATCCGGGCCAGGGCCGTACGCGCCTCCGGCGGGCCGAGGAGCTCCACGCGGGCGCCGAGGCCGGCCAGCCGGGCGGCGATCACCTCGGGGAGGGGCCGTCGGCCTCAAAGGGCGTCCAGGCGTCCGGGGCCCGTTCCCCGTACCGTATCCGCCCGCCGAACAGGCCCTCCAGGACGGACGCGGTGCCGGGTGCTGCCCGGCCCCGGACCGTCGCGGCGACCATCCGGTCCTCCATGCGGGCGGCGAGCGTGCGCCAGGCGGTGGGGAGGTCGAAGTCCTCGGGGCGTACGGCCGGGGCGCCGGTCTCGGTGACCGAGGCGACGCGGCCGACGCGGAAGGCGCGCAGGCCGTCCGCCGTGTCGGCGAGGAGGTAGCGGACCCCGGACTTCGCGGCGATCCCGAGCGGCTGGACGGTCCGCTCGCGGGGCGCGCCGCCGGGGCGGGCGTATCCGATGCGCAGCTCCCGCCCGTCGACCACCGCCCGCTGGAGCGCGGCCAGTTGGGCTTCCTCGGTCTCCGTGCCCGTCCAGTCGGCGCCGTCGGCGACCCGGCGCGGGCGGCGGCCTCGGCGCCCTCGCGGAGGGGTGCGGGAGGGCCCGCACGAGCTTGCGGAGGGCGGTCCGGGTGGGGGCGTCCGCGCCGGTGCCGGGGCCGGTCAGGAGGAACAGCGCGCGGATCTCGGGGGCGGTCAGTCCGGTCAGGTCGGTACGGGCTCCGCCGACGAGCGACCAGCCGCCGCCCTGCCCGGCCTGGGAGTACACCGGGATCCCGGCGCCCGCGAGCGCTTCGAGGTCCCGGCGGGCCGTGCGCTCGGACACGCCCAGTTCGGCGGCGAGTTCGGCGGCGGTGACGCGTCGCCGGGCCGTCTGGAGGAAGAGCAGGGCGGCGACGAGTCGGTCGGCTCTCATGCCGCCATTGTCATCCGCCGGGTGTCCTCGGGGACGCGGGGGCGCAGGACGGTGAAGGCGACGGCCAGGGCGATGAGCAGGAGACCGGCGCCGACGCCGAAGGCGAGGTGGTAACCGCCGGTCAGCGCCTCGGCGTCGGGCTTCCCGGCCTTCGTGAGGGACCCGGTGCGGGCGGCGGCCAGGGTGGACAGGACCGCGACGCCGAGGGCCATGCCGATCTGCTGGGTGGTGTTGAAGAGCCCGGAGGCCAGCCCCGCGTCCGCCTCCTCCGCGCCGGACATGGCGAGCCCGGTGAGGGCGGGCAGCGCGAGGCCGAAACCGGCGGCGAGCAGCATCACGGGGAGCAGGTCGGTGGCGTACGAGGCGTGGACGGGGACGCGGGCCAGCAGGCCGAGGACGCCGACGAGCAGGACGAGGCCGGTGAGCAGGACGTTCCGCTCGCCGAAGCGGGCGATGAGGGGGGCCGAGGCGCCGAGGGATACGGCTCCGATGATCAGCGCGGCGGGCAGCATCGCGAAGCCGGTCTCGGCCGCTCCGTACCCGAGGACCTTCTGCAGGTAGAGGGCGACGAGGACCTGGAAGGAGAAGAGCGCGGCGACCATCAGCATCTGGACGGCGTTCGCGCCGGCCACGGCGCGGGAGCGGAGGATCCGCAGCGGCATGAGGGGCTGCGCGGCCTTCGCCTGCCGGAGCAGGAAGCCGGCCAGGAGGGCGACGGAGAGGGCCCCGAAGCCGAGGGTGTGCGCCGAACCCGCCCCGTACTCCTCGATCTTGACGACGGCGTAGATCCCGGCCATGAGGCCGGAGGTCACGAGCAGCGCGCCGATGACGTCGGCACCCGCCCCCGGGACGGGGCCTCGGCCTCGGTCGCGGTCGGCGGGGAGGGCGCGGAGGGCGACGAGGAGGGTGGCGGCGCCGATGGGCAGGTTGATGAAGAAGATCCAGTTCCACGCGAGGGCGTCGGTGAGGACCCCGCCGAGCACCTGTCCGAGCGAGGCCCCTGCGGAGCCCGTGAAGCTGAACACGGCGATGGCGCGGGCGCGTTCGCGGGGCTCGGTGAAGAGGGTGACCAGGATGCCGAGGCCGACGGCGGAGGCCATCGCGCTGCCCGCCCCCTGCAGGAACCGGGCGGCGATGAGCACGGCGGGGGAGGCCGCGAGCCCGGCGAGGAGGGAGGCGGCGGTGAACACGCCGGTCCCCGCGAGGAACATCCGCTTCCTGCCGATGAGGTCGCCGAGCCGTCCGGCGAGCAGGAGCAGCGAACCGAAGGCGATCAGATAGGCGTTGACGATCCAGCTGAGGCCTGCGGGGGTGAATCCGAGGTCGTTCTGCATGGCGGGCATGGCCACGGTGACGATGCTGCCGTCGAGGACGGTCATCAGCGTGCCGGCGGCGAGGACGCCGAGGGCCAGGGGGTGGCGGGGCGCGGGCATGGGGACATCTCCTGTTCGTCGGAGGCGACAGGAGAGACGCTAACAGAAGGTTTCGTTGCAGACTATTTTTTACGGGAGTACTTTCCGTCCCTATCCGCGCTGCCGGGCCCGGCGCGCGGGCGTCGGGCTCTCGACGGGCGCCTCCAGATGCCCGGTGGCCAGCCGGTTCAGGGCACGCAGCAGGACCTCGCGCTCGTCGCCGGGCAGCGAGGACAGCGCACTCTCGTGCACCCCGTCGACGATCCTCTGACTCCGGTGGGCGACCTCCGCCCCCGCCTCGGTCACCGCGATGATCCGCGCCCGCCGGTCCGTCGCCGACGGCCGCCGCTCGGCCAGCCCTGCCTTCTCCAGGGCATCGACCGTCACCACCATCGTGGTCTTGTCCATGTCCCCGATCTCCGCCAGCTGCGCCTGCGTCCGCTCCTCCTCCAGCGCGTGCACCAGCACGCAGTGCATACGAGCCGTCAGCCCGATCTCCGCCAGCGCGGCGGCCATCCGGGTGCGGAGGACGTGGCTGGTGTGATCGAGGAGGTAGGAGAGGTCGGGTTCGGTGCGGGTGGGCGCCATGGCTGTCATGCCTGCCAGGGTAGCGAGGGTGGGTTTGTTGCGGATGGTCGCGAAGCGGACGAGTGCCGCTCGGTCGCGGCCAGGATGAGGGCATGACGACCGCGCTGCTCTTCCTGGACGTGGACGGACCGCTGATCCCCTTCGGCGCGAGCTCCGGCCCGTACCCGACCTACCCGCCCCTCCCGCCGCCCTCCGTGAGCCCGCTCCTCGCGCGGCTCGACCCCGCGCAGGGGCCCCGGCTCGCGGCGCTGCCGTACGAGCTGGTGTGGGCGACCACCTGGGAGGAGGACGCGAACACCTGGGTCGCGCCCCGCCTCGGCCTGCCCGCCCTGCCCCTGCTCCCCTGGTCCGACGACCCCGAGGAGCCGGGCCTCCACTGGAAGACTCCGGCCCTCGTGGCGTGGGCCGCCGGGCGTCCGTTCGCCTGGGTGGACGACGAGATCGGCGCGGCGGACCGCGCCTGGGTCGCCGCCCACCACCCCGGCCCGGCGCTCCTCCACCGGGTCGACGCCCGGCGGGGGCTCACCGCCGCCGACTTCGAGGCGCTCGCCGCCTGGGCCGTCGGTTCCCCGTGCCATGCTGACCGCGACCGCGACCAGGACCGACACGGCGAGGGGGAAGGCGACGATGGGGGCTGAGTACTACGGCGCCGACAGTGAGAACGGCGACCGCATCGACGACCCCTCGGAGGACGCGCTGTTCATGCTGATCAGCGACCTCGACGACTCCGACAACACCTTCGTCGTCGTCCAGCCCGACGGGGACGACCCCGTCTGGTCCGCCTCCGTCGCCGTCCTGGACGGAGGCGGCTACGAGATCGTCCGCCGTGACACGACCCGCGACGAGCACGAGGTCACCACGGCGAGCGGCGTCGACGACATCGCCCGCGACCTCACCATCTGGATGGCCGCCCGCGACCACCCCAGACGGCCGACCGGACAGGTCACCGAAATCTGAACCACGGCGTGACCGTCACAGACCCCGCGTGCCGTCGATGCGTTCGCGGAGGAGGTCCGCGTGGCCGTTGTGGCGGGCGTATTCCTCGATCAGGTGGATCAGGACCCAGCGGAGCGACACCGTGCCGCGCCAGGCGTCCTCGCCCGTGACGTCGAGGTGGGGCGCTTCGGCGGTGAAGCGGTCGGAGAAGGAGACGGCCGCGTGCCAGGCGGACCAGGCTTCGGTGACGGCGGAGGGGGAGGCGGTGGCGTCGTCGAAGTCGCCGTCGGGGGAGGTGGGGGAGGAGAAGAGGGGGAGGGCGTCCGGCCGGCCGGCGAGGACCTCGCGGAACCAGTGGCGTTCGACGTCGGCGAGGTGGCGGACCAGGCCGAGGAGGGAGAGGGTCGAGGGCTCCGCCGACCTGGTGGCCAACTCCTCCTCCAGGCCGGCGCACCTCAGGACCAGGGTGGCCCGCTGGTCCGCCAGGAAACCGGCGAGCATGGGCAGTTCGGCGCCGGTCGCGGGCCGGCGAAGCGCCCCGGGCCGGGGACCGCCGCCTCGTCGAGGACGTCCGAGCGCCGCCGGGGCGCCGCCGTGTCGGGGACGTCCGAGCGCCGTCGGAGCGCCGCCTCGTCGAGGGCGTCCGAGTGTCGTCGGGGCGCCGCCGTGTCGGGGACGTCCGAGCGCCGTCGGAGCGCCGCCTCGTCGAGGGCGTCCGAGCGCCGTCGGGGCGCCGCCGTGTCGGGGCGTCCGAGCGCCGTCGGGGCGCCGCCTCGTCGGGGACGTCCGGGCGCCGTCCGGGCGCCGTCGTGTCGTGCCGGTCGTCAACTGCCATGCTATGCCTCCCCGTTGGACCTTCAGGGGATCGCGTCAGGCCTTCGGCTGGGAGAAGCGGATCATGTTGCCGGCCGGGTCGCGGAAGGCGCAGTCGCGGACGCCGTAGTGCTGGTCGACCGGCTCCTGGAGGACCTCGCCGCCGGCGGCCCGTACGCGCTCGAAGGTGGCGTCGACGTCGGGGGTGGAGAAGATGACGCCGCGGAGCAGGCCCTTGGCGAGGAGGTCCTTGACCGCCTCGCGGTCGGCCTCCGGGGCGCCGGGGTCGGGGAGCGGGGTCTCCAGGACGACCGCCACGTCCGGCTGCTCGGGCGACCCCAGGGTCACCCAGCGCATCCCCTCGTAGCCGACGTCGTTGCGGACGTCGAGGCCGAGGGCGTCGCGGTAGAAGGTGAGCGCCTTGTCGGCGTCGTCGACGGTGATGAAGCACTGCGAGAGCTTGATGGTGTCCATGGCTTCGACGCTACGGGGAGGGGCTCGGCGGCGCTTCTCCGATCCTGACCGGTTCGCCGGGGCCGCCGTTCTTCACCGGCCGCGTCAGGACCTTGGCGACGCACGCGGGGATCGCCGCGTCCTCCCCGTGGCTCCGCGCCCGGTACGCGCTCGGCGTCTCGCCGACCAGTTCGGTGAAGCGCGAGCTGAACGAGCCGAGGGACGTGCAGCCGACCTCGAAGCAGACCTCCGTCACGCTCAGGTCCCCCCGCCGCAGCAGCGCCTTCGCCCGCTCGACCCGGCGGGTCATGAGGTAGCTGTACGGCGTCTCGCCGAACGCGGCGCGGAAGCTGCGGGCGAAGTGCCCCGTCGACATCAGGGCGACCCTGGCCAGGGCCGGGACGTCCAGCGGGGACGCGTAGTCGCGGTCCATCGTGTCCCGCGCGCGGCGCAGTCGTTTCAGGTCGTCGAGGTCCACGGCCCCAGCATGGCACGGCCCCCGGCCCGCCGGGAGCGACTTTTGCAAGCAGCTGCTTGCAATAGTTAGCAGAGGGTGGCATGGTCGGGGCATGGCATCGCTCAACGTCGGCAACCTCGGTGAGTACCTCCGCGAGCAGCGGCGCACCGCGCAGCTCTCCCTGCGGCAGCTCGCCGAGGCCGCCGGGGTGTCGAACCCGTACCTCAGCCAGATCGAGCGCGGGCTGCGCAAGCCCAGCGCCGAGGTCCTCCAGCAGGTCGCGAAGGCCCTGCGGATCTCCGCCGAGACGCTCTACGTACGGGCCGGGATCCTCGACGAGAGGGAGCAGGAGGAGCTGGAGACGCGCGCCGTCATCCTGGCCGATCCCTCGATCAACGAGCGGCAGAAGCAGGTGCTGCTCCAGATCTACGACTCCTTCCGCAAGGAGAACGCCGCCGAGGCCGCCGCCGGACAGGCGGCCGCCGCGCCCGATGCCACTCCGCCTTCGAGCTAGTACGTCGTCACATCCGGGAGGAACACCAGCATGGCCATCATCGACGAACTGCGTACCCCTCTCTACTTCGCCGCCGGCACCGCCGACCTCGCCGTGCAGCAGGCCAAGAAGGTCCCCGGCCTGATCGAGCAGCTCGCCGCCGAGGCGCCCGCGCGCATCGACGCCGTGCGGAAGACCGACCCGAAGGCCGTGCAGGAGAAGGTGACCGCGCAGGCCAAGGAGGCCCAGGCCACCGTGCAGTCGAAGCTCGCCGAGGTCGTCGGCGGCCTCGACACCGACTTCAAGAAGCTCGGCGAGACCGCCCAGGACCTCGCCCTGCGCGGGGTCGGCGTCGCCGCCGAGTACGCGGTGAAGGCGCGCGAGAAGTACGAGGAGGTCGCCGCCCACGGCGAGGAGGCCGTCAGGGCCTGGCGGGGCGAGGTCGCCGAGGAGATCACCGAGATCGCCGTCGTCGTCGAGCCCGAGCCGGCGGCCGACGAGAAGGCGGAGACCCCGGTGGCCGAGGCCGACAAGCCCGCGCGCAAGACGACCGCCCGCAAGGCCCCCGCCAAGAAGACGACGGCCGCCGCCGAGAAGGAGTAGGGCCGGGCACTGATTCGGGTACCCGGCGCGTTGTACCGGGTACCTTGACCGCGAGGCGCTCTTCCATTCCCACTAGGCGGTGCTCAGCATGTTGCGCGCGGGATTCGATTCCCTTCTCTCCCTGGTGATCTTCCTGGTCTTCACCGGCTTCGCCGTCGCCGCGCTCGTCTTCGCCGCCATGGCGCGCGAGGACGCCTACCGCGCCGCGGAGAAGCAGACGAAGAAGTTCTGGCTGATCATCCTGGGCGTCAACCTCGTCATCAATTTGCTGCTGCCGATGCTGTTCCTGCAGATCGCGGGCCTGATCGCGGCCATCGTCTTCATGGTGGACGTGCGCCCCGCGCTCGCGCAGGTCTCCGGTGGGGCAGGGGCGGCCGCCGCGGCGGCGGCTCCAGCAGCGACGGGCCGTACGGCCCCTACAACGGCGGCCGGTAGACCGCGCCACCACAGGACCCGGGTCTCAGATCCGGGTCCTGTCCCTTTCCAGGGCCAGGACGGCGACGTCGTCCGTCAGCTCGCCGCCGTTCAGGAGCGGACCTCCGTCACGGCCGCCTCCAGGAGCTCTTCGCCCCGCAGGCCCGAGGCGAGCTGGCGGTTGATCATGTCGACCATCCCGTCCTGGCCGAGCCGCGGGAGCCGGGGCCCGCCGAGCGGCCCTCGATGAGCCCGTCGGTGTACATGAGCAGGCTCCACGTCCCGCCCAGCTCGACCTGGCGGCGCGGCCAGCGGGCGCGCGGCAGGAGGCCGAGGGCCGGGCCGCCGTCCTCGTACGGGAGGAGCCGTGCCGTACGGCCCTGGCGGGCGATCAGCGGCGAGGGGTGGCCGGCCAGGCAGAGGCCGGCGCGGCGGCCGTCGGGCGCGATGTCGACGGTGCAGAGGGTCGCGAAGATCTCCTCGCTCTCCCGCTCGTGCTCCAGGACCTGCTGCATCGTCGAGAGCAGCTCGTCCCCGCACAGGCCCGCGAAGGTCAGGGCCCGCCAGGCGATCCGCAGCTCGACGCCGAGCGCGGCCTCGTCGGGGCCGTGCCCGCAGACGTCGCCGATCATGGCGTGGACGGTGCCGTCGGGGGTGCGGACGACGTCGTAGAAGTCGCCGCCGAGCAGGGCGCGGGAGCGGCCGGGCCGGTAGTGGGCCGCGAACCGCAGGTCCGAGCCCTCCAGGAGCGGGGTGGGGAGCAGTCCGCGTTCGAGGCGGGCGTTCTCCTGGGCGCGCAGCCGGGACTCGGCCAGCTTCACCTGGACGGCGTCGGCGCGCTTGCGCTCGACGGCGTACCGGATGGCCCGGCTGAGCAGCCGCCCGTCGAGCTCCTCGCGGAAGAGGTGGTCCTGGGCCCCGACGCGGACGGCCTCGGCGGCCAGCTCGGCGTCGGCGGAGGCCGCGAGCGCGAGGACGGCGTGGCGCGGGGCGAGGCGCAGGATGTGCCGCAGCGGGGCGAGCGGGTCGTCACCGGCGGCCCCGGCGCGCGGGCCGGGCAGGGAGAGGTCGACGAGGACGCAGTGGACGTCGTCGGTGAGGAGCCGCTCGGCCTCGGTGAGGTTCCGGGCGGTGCGGATGCGGACCGGGTGCCGGCGGCGTCCGCCGCGTCGAGCAGTTCGGGCACGGCGAGGGCACCCGCCGGGTCGTCCTCGACGACCAGGAGAGTGAGATCGGTGCGCTCGGTTCCTGTGACTGTGCCTGTCATAACGGTGGCGTCCAGAGGAGTGGCGTCGCCGGGTCCCGCAACGGCAGAGACGTTTCTCTGGCGCGGTACGGATACGGGCATCGGTCCGGGTTTCCTTCCCTCCCCCCGAGGTGCGCAGGGCGCCGGGTGGCGTCCCGCCCGTCCCGGACCATAGCGGTAGGGCGGTGCGCAGCGGAATGGTGATCAGTGGGTGAGAGGGCGCGCGGGGCTTGGCATATGCCGCGGAAGGGGAGGTACTTGCCCCCGCACGGTCCGCACGGGGGCCCGGAGCCCATGAGAAAGGTCACGCGCCCGGGAGGTGTGAAAAGGGCACGGAGGTGGCTCGTGTCACGCGGGGCGGTGCCCCGCCGGTGTCACGAGGGCCGGACGAGGCCCCTTCCGCCGCACGGGCCGGACGAGGCCCCTTCCGTCACGTCGGCCGGACCACGCCCAGGATCTCCATCGAGCCCGCGCCCGCGAGGGTCACGTTCCGGCCGGGGCGCGGGGCGTGGACGATCATGCCGTTGCCGACGTACATCCCGATGTGGCTCGCGTCCTTGAAGTAGACGATCAGGTCGCCGGGGCGCATGTCCTTGATGTCGACGTGCGGCAGGAGCCGCCACTGCTCCTGGGAGGTGCGCGGGATGTCCAGGCCGGCCGCGCCCCAGGAGCGCTGGGTCAGGCCGGAGCAGTCGTACGACTTCGGTCCCTCCGCGCCCCAGACGTACGGCTTGCCGATCTGCGCCGTCGCGAACTCGACCGCCTTCTTGCCCTCCGGGGTCGCGCCCTCCTTCAGGCCGTCGAGGACGCCGGTGCCGAGCCAGGTCGTCTGGGCCTTGAGCTGGGCCTGCTCCTCCAGGCGCCGCAGCCGCTCGCGCTCCTCGGCGGCGAGCTCGGACTCCAGCTTCTTGGCGGCGTCGATCCGGTCGTTGATCTCCTTCTTCGCCTTGGCCTGCTTGACGCGGTTGGCCTCCAGCTTGGTCCAGTTGGCGCTGGCGTCCTTGGCGTAGGTGTCCAACTCGGCCTGGGCGCGGGTCATCTCGCCCAGCAGGTCGGTGGTGGCCTTCGCGCCTTCCTTGAGCCGTCCGGCGGTGTCGAGGAAGATCTGCGGGTCGTTCGTGAGGATGAGCTGCGCGCCGTCGGGGAGTCCGCCGTTGCGGTACTGGGCGCGGGCGGCGGCGCCCGCCTTGGCCTTGAGGTCCTCGATCTTCTCGCGGCCGTCCACGATCATCCGGGCGAGCTTGACGATCTCGGCGGACTGCTCCTTGGTCCGCTCCTCGGCGAGGTTGTACGCGTCGGTGGCGACGGCGGCCTTCCGGTACAGGTCGTCGATCTCCTGCCGGACCTCCTCCAGGCTCTTCTTCGGAGGGGGCGGGGGGAGCGGCGCGGCGGAGGCCTGGAGGGTCAGGGCGGGGACGCCAGCACGGTCAGGGCGCAGATCACGGTGATCGCGGCGGTGGCGTGGCGGCGTCGGTTCACGAGCTCCCCCTCGTAGTGACCCATATCTGATTTACCGTCAGTAACTTGATGGCAACGTGGCGATAGTGCCATGCGAAACCGGAAAACGACAGGGGAAACCGGGGTCTGTCGGCCTGTTCCCCCCACAGGGGACGAGTGAGGTGCGCGTGACGTTCCGCGCGCACGGGAAATTCAACGGGAGTTGGGGAGAGCGGGGGGAACGGACACCCCGGCGCCCCGACGGCCCGTCACCCCTCGGCGCCAGCGCCTCCCAGCGCACCGTGACCTCGCCCTGCCGCCACCGGCGCGGGCCGTCCGTCAGCGGCCAGTCCGCCGCCAGGTCGCGGACGGAGCGGATCCACCGCTGCCGGGCACCCAGCGAGGCGTACGGGGCGGCCGCCGCCCAGGCCCGGTCGAAGTCCCGCAGGAAGGCGTGCACCGGCTCGCCCGGCACGTTCCGGTGGATCAGCGCCTTCGGCAGCCGCTCCGCGAGGTCCGAGGGCCGGTCCAGCGAGCCGAGCCGGGTCGCGAAGGTCACCGTCCGCGGCCCGTCCGCGCCGAGCGCCACCCACACGTGCCGGCGGCCGATCTCGTCGCAGGTCCCTCCACGAGCAGCCCGCCGGGCGCGAGCCGCCCGCAGAGCCGCGCCCAGACGGCCGCGACCTGGTCCTCGTCGTACTGGCGCAGCACGTTCGCCGCCCGGATCAGGGCGGCCCCGCCGGGCACCGGCACCTCGAAGCCCCGTGCACGAAGGAGAGCCCTCGTGCGCGGCCTCGTACGGCTTCGCCGCCTCGACCCGGGCGGGCTCGATCTCGATCCCGTACAGCAGGGTGCGGGGGTCGGCGGTGCGCAGCCGGGCCAGCAGCTCCACGGCGGTCCAGGGGCGGCCCCGTATCCGAGGTCGACGGCCACCGGCGGCTCGGGGAGCGGCGCAGGGCGGGGCCGTGGACGGCGGCGATCCAGCGGTCCATGCGGCGCAGCCGGTTCGGGTTGGTGGTCCCGCGGGTCGGGGTACCGACGGGGCGGGTGGTGCGCGGGGCCATGCCACGAGCGTAAGGGGTACGGGGGAGGGGGCCGGGGGCCGCCCGGCCCGACAGGGGTCTGCCGCCCGGCTCCGGCAGGGTCTGCTGCCTGCCTCCGGCAGAGGCCCGCCGCCCGGCCCGGCAGGGGTCCGCCACCCGCCCCGGCAGGGGTTTGCCGTCCGGCCCGGCAAGGATTCGCCGCCCGCCCCCGGCAGAGGCCCGCCGCCCGCCCCGGCAACGGTTTGGCAAAGCGGACGTGTGATCGGAAATGAAAGGGGGTGTCGACATGTTGTGCGGGCTGGAGGACGTACCGCGCCCTCCAGCAGTCATGCCCGACGCCCCCGAGCGGAAGGACCGCCGACGTGAGCCAGTACGTGTCCCGGTTCGCCGGTACCCGGCACCGGCACCCGGCGCCCGCCAGGCTCCGGCTCCCCGGCCGGCACCGCACCCCCGGCGGGTGGCCATGCTCAGCGTCCACACCTCGCCGCTGCACCAGCCCGGCACGGGCGACGCGGGCGGCATGAACGTCTACATCGTCGAGCTGGCCCGGCGCCTCGCCGCCATCGACATCGAGGTGGAGATCTTCACCCGGGCCACCACCGGCGGGCTCCCCGGTGGTCGAGCTGACCCGGGCGTGCTCGTCCGGCACGTCGACGCCGGTCCGTACGAGGGCCTCGCCAGGAGGAGCTGCCGGCGCAGCTCTGCGCCTTCACGCACGGCGTGATGCAGGCGTGGGCGGGCCACCGCCCCGGCCACTACGACCTCGTCCACTCCCACTACTGGCTCTCCGGCCACGTCGGCTGGCTCGCCGCCGAGCGCTGGGGCGTCCCCCTCGTCCACGCCATGCACACCATGGCGAAGGTCAAGAACGCGGCGCTCGCCGAGGGCGACACGCCCGAGCCCGCGGCCCGGGTCATCGGCGAGACCCAGATCGTCTCCGCCGCCGACCGGCTGATCGCCAACACGGCCGAGGAGGCCGACGAGCTGGCCCGCTTCTACGAGGCGGACCCCGGCAAGATCGCGGTCGTGCACCCGGGCGTCAACCTCGACCGCTTCCGCCCCGCCGACGGCCGCGCGGCGGCCCGCGCGCGCCTCGGCCTGCCGCAGGACGCGTTCATCCCCGTCTTCGCCGGCCGGATACAGCCGCTGAAGGCCCCGGACATCCTGCTGAGCGCCGCCGCGCGGCTCCTGGAGCAGGACCCTCCCTGCGCACCCGCATGATCGTCCCGGTGGTCGGCGGCCCGAGCGGCAGCGGCCTGGCGAAGCCGGAGCAGCTGCAGAAGCTGGCCGCCAAGCTCGGCATCTCGGACGTCGTGCGCTTCCATCCGCCGGTGGGCCAGGACCGCCTGGCGGACTGGTTCCGCGCGGCCAGCGTGCTGGTGATGCCCTCGTACAGCGAGTCCTTCGGCCTGGTCGCGATCGAGGCGCAGGCGGCCGGCACCCGGTCGTCGCGGCGGCGGTCGGCGGTCTGCCCGTGGCCGTACGGGACGACGTGACGGGTTTCCTCGTGCAGGGCACGACCCGGCGGACTACGCCCGCGCGCTCGGCCGCTTCGTGGCGGACCCGTCGCTGTCGGCCCGGATGGGCGAGGCGGCGGCGCTGCACGCCGGCTCCTTCGGCTGGGACACGGCGGCCTCGGGCACGGCGGACGTGTACACGGCGGCCATGCACGACCACCGGCTGCGCGAGAACCGCCGTCGCGTACGCTCGCACCATGGCTGAGGACGTTCGGCGGATCATCGAGGACACGTTCAACGACGCGGAGCTGGACTGGGAGTCCCCGAGCCCGGCTCGTACGTCGTGAAGCTCCCGGGCACGCGCAAGCTGTTCACCACCCTGTCGCTGCGGGTGGGCCGTCACTCCCTCTCCCTCAACGCCTTCGTCATCCGCCACCCCGACGAGAACGAGGCGGGCGTCCACCGCTGGCTCCTCGAACGCAACCTCAAGCTGTACGGCGTGGGGTACGCGATCGACCCCCTCGGCGACGTCTACCTCGCGGGCAAGCTCCCCCTGGCCGCCGTCACCCCGGAGGAGCTGGACCGGCTGCTCGGCTCGGTCCTGGAGGCCTCCGACGGCGACTTCAACACGCTCCTGGAGCTGGGCTTCGCGTCGGCGATCCGGCGCGAGTACGAGTGGCGCGTCTCGCGCGGCGAGTCCACCCGCAACCTCGACGCCTTCAAGAACCTGACGCGGCCTTCAAAGCCCTGACGCGGCCTTCAAGAACCTGATCCGGCCTTCAAGAACCTGACCCGGCCTTCAAAGCCCTGACGCGGCCTTCAAAAGCCTGACCCGGCCTTCAAAGACCTGATCCGGAAGGGCTGACGGCGCCGCTCCGGTACCTCCCCGGCGTCGTGCCGAACTCGCGCCGGAAGGCATGGGACAGGGCGTACGGCGAGGCGTAACCGACCCGGCGGGCGACGGCCGCCAGGGGCGCCTCGGTGTCCCGGAGCAGGACGGCGGCGCGGGTCAGCCGCCACCAGGTGAGGTACGCCATCGGGGGCCGGCCCACCAGGCCGGTGAAGCGGCGGGCCAGCGTCGGACGGGAGACGCCCGCCTCCGCCGCGAGCCGGTCGATCGTCCAGGGCGCCGCCGGATCGGAGTGCAGCGCCCGCAGCGCGGCGGCCGCCACCGGATCGCCCAGGGCCGCCGGCCACGCCCCGGCCGTGCTCTCGGCCGCCCAGGACCGGATCATGTACACGAACAGCAGGTCGAGCAGCCCCGGCAGCGCCAGGGAGGCCCCGGGACGCCGCTCGTCCAGCTCGCCCGCCAGGAGACCGATGGCCGCCCGGAGCTCGGGGCGGGCGCCGTCCCGGGCCGGCAGGTGGACCAGCGGCGGAGCTCCGCGAGCAGCGGGTGCGCGTGGCTGCGGTCGAGGCGGTACTTGCCGCAGAGCATCTCGACCTCGCGGTCACGGCCGGCCGTCCGGGGAGGCCGCCGCCGGACCACCGCTCGAAGGGCACCGCCCCGCCACCGTCTCCGCGTCGGCGGGCGCGTCCGCGATGACGTGCCCGGTGCCGTGCGGGAGCAGCACCGCGTCGCCCGCGCCGAGCGCGACCGGTTCGCCGCCGTCGGGCAGTAGCCAGCAGCTCCCCCTGAGGACGATGTGGAAGCCGGCCCCTTCGTACGGGGCGAGCCGCGCGCACCAGCGTCCGGCGACCCGCACCCGGTCGGAGGAGGGCCGCCCGACCCGTACGGCCGAGATCGCGTCGCTCACCACGTCCATGGAGGGGAGCGTACCCCCGAGGGGATGAGCCTCTCGCGTATCCGCAGGAGCAGTTCGAGCATTGAGAGGCTCACCGCCCCCTCCCTACTGTCGACCGCATGACGGATACGAACGAGAGCGCGCAGAGCATCGTCCTGGGGGACGTCGAGATCATCCGGATCGTCGAGTGGCAGGGGCCGTTCGCCCCCGCCCGCGCCCTCGTCCCGGACGCCGGGGCCGAGGTGTGGAAGGACCACGAGGAGTGGCTGGCGCCGGACCACTGGGCGCCGGACAGCGACAGCGCGGTGATGGCCCTGCAGACCTGGGTGCTGCGCAGCGGCGGGCGGACGGTCCTGGTCGACACCGGGGTGGGCGACGGTCGGGAGCGGCCCCACTCGCCGCAGTTCCACCACCGGCAGGACGGTCTCCTCGGCCGTCTGGAGCGGGCGGGCATCCGCCCCGGGGACGTCGACGTCGTCGTGAACACGCATCTGCACGCCGACCACGTCGGCTGGAACACGTACGACGCGGGCGGGGAGTGGGCGCCGACCTTCCCGAACGCCCGCTACCTCCTCCCGGCCGCCGACGACTTCCACTTCGGCCCGGACAACGCGTACGGCGGCGGCCTCCGCGAGGAGGACCGGCTGATCTACGAGGACAGCGTGGCGCCCGTGCACCGCGCCGGGCTGATCACCCTCTGGGACGGCTCCCACCGCATCGACGAGAACCTCCTCCTGGAGTCCGCCCCCGGTCACACCCCGGGCTCGGCCGTCCTCCGACTGGCCTCGGGTACCGACCGCGCGGTCTTCGTCGGTGACCTCCTCCACAGCCCCGTGCAGATCCTCGACCCTGCGCGCGCCAGCTGCTTCTGCCTGGACCCGGCAGGCGCGGCGGCGAGCCGCCGACGGATCCTCGCACGGGCCGCCGACGCACGGGAGCTGGTCGTGCCCGCGCACTTCGCCGGGGCTGGCGCCGCCGAAGTGCGCAGGGAGGGCACGGGGTTCGCCGTGACCGCGTGGGCGGCCTACGGCACGCGCTGACGGGGGTCAGGCGCTGACGGGGGAGTCCTCGACGGGGGAGACGGGGGTGACGGGAGCGGCGGGGGTGACGGGGGTGACGGGAGCGGCGGCCGTGGTCTCGGCCTTGGCCTCGGTCCCGTTCCCGTCCCTGCTTCCGCTCCCGGTCCCGCTCCCGGTCCCGTTTCCGCTCCCGGTCCCGTTCCCGGTCCCGCTCCCGGTCTCGGCGGTGTCGTCGGCCAGGGCCTTCCGCAGGCGGGTCAAGTACCCGGCGGCGGCGGCGACGCCGATCGCGGCCGTCACCACCCACAGCACGTCCGGCCCCGGTCCGTCGACGATCGCGCCGGCGCCGATCGGGGCGACGAAGCCCGCGACGGCCCAGGACATGCCCATGACGCCCTGGTAGCGGCCCCGGGCGTGCTCGGGGGCGAGGCGGGCGGTGGCGGCGGCGTTCGTCGGGACGTGGATCATCTCGCCGACCGTCCAGACGACCACGGTCGCGGCGAAGGCGACGGAGGAGCCGGCGAGGGCGGTGGCGCCGGTGCCGAGGGCGAAGAGGAGGGCGGAGAGGGACAGCAGGAGGACGGGCGATCGCTTGTCGGTCAGCTTGTTGACGAGCAGCTGGAAGCCGACGATCACGATGCCGTTGACGGCGATGACGACGCCGTACGAGGAGGGGGAGAGGCCCTGCTCGGCCATGGTCAGCGGCAGGCCGATCCACGGGGCGGTGAAGACGAGGCAGACGAGGAGGTTGAGCAGCACGAGCGTCCGGAAGGGCGCGTCGCGCAGCACGGTCAGCATGCTGACCTTCTCCTCGGCGACGGGCTCGCCCGCCGTGTCGGTCCTGCCCTCCGGGCGGGTCTCGGGAGCCGGAGGAAGACGATGACGGCGCACAGGGTGGTGGCGACGGCGTCGACGACGAAGAGGGTGCGGTAGCCGAGGAAGGCGGCCGCGCCGCCGCCGATGGAGGCGATGGCGAAGCCGAGGTTGAGGGCCCAGTAGTTGAGGGCGTACGCCCGGCGCACGTCGTGGGCGGGGACCATGTCGGCGATGGTCGCGTTGATGGAGGGGCGGACGGCCTGCATGGCGACGCCCATGAGGAGGACGACGGCGGCGATGGCCCAGGCGCTGGTGACGACGGCGAGGGCGGCGGCGCAGGCGGCGGCCGCGAGGTGCATGGTGACCATGGTGGGGCGGCGGCCCCAGCGGTCGGTGAGGGCGCCGCCGAGCGGCGATCCCGCCACGCCTCCCAGTCCGTGGAGGGCGACGACGAGTCCGGCGAACCAGGCGGAGTGCCCGAGCTCCACGGTCAGGTAGAGGGAGAGGAAGGTGAGGACGAAGGCGCCGGTCCGGTTGACCAGGGTCGAGAGCCACAGCCACCAGAAACCCGGCGGGAGTCCGGAGACCGTCTCGCGGGCCGATCGTCTGAGCGAATCGATGGACATGTGAGGCGGCCCCCTGCTGTACGTAAGCCCTGCTTCCGGCTCCCGTAACTTACGCATCTCATACGTCGGACGCCAGTGAATTGACGACGCGCGTCAATCGTCAGCGGTCTATTAGGCTCGTACGCATGGCCGACGCACCGTACAAGCTGATCCTCCTCCGCCACGGCGAGAGCGAGTGGAACGAGAAGAACCTGTTCACCGGATGGGTGGACGTGAACCTCACCGCCAAGGGCGAGAAGGAGGCGACGCGCGGCGGCGAGCTGCTCAAGGACGCCGGCCTGCTGCCCGACGTGCTGCACACCTCCTCCAGAAGCGCGCCATCCGCACCGCGCAGCTCGCCCTCGAGTCCGCCGACCGCCACTGGATCCCGGTCAGCCGCTCCTGGCGCCTCAACGAGCGCCACTACGGCGCCCTCCAGGGCAAGGACAAGGCCCAGACGCTCGCCGAGTTCGGTGAGGAGCAGTTCATGCTGTGGCGCCGCTCGTACGACACCCCGCCGCCGGCCCTCTCCGACGACAGCGAGTACTCGCAGGCCCACGACGCCCGCTACGCCTCGATCCCGCCGGAGCTCCGTCCGCAGACCGAGTGCCTCAAGGACGTCGTCGAGCGGATGCTCCCGTACTGGTACGACAACATCGTCCCGGACCTCCTCGCCGGCCGCACCGTCCTCGTCGCCGCCCACGGCAACAGCCTCCGCGCCCTCGTCAAGCACCTCGACGGCATCTCCGACGCCGACATCGCCGGCCTCAACATCCCCACCGGCATCCCGCTCTCCTACGAGCTCGACGAGAACTTCAAGCCCCTCAACCCCGGCGGCACCTACCTCGACCCGGAGGCCGCCGCGGCCGCCATCGAGGCCGTCAAGAACCAGGGCAAGAAGAAGTAGCCCTCAGCACGATCAAGGCCCCCACCTGCGGTTCCTCCGCGAGTGGGGGCCTTGTCCGTACGCCCGTTTGTACCTGCGGGCCCTCCCCGGGCCCCTTGCCGCGCTACACGGCCGGGCGGGGGGCCCGGGAGCGCAGCCTGTGGGAGAGGAGGCCGAGCAGGACGGCGTTGAGGAGGCCGGAGAGGGCGGTGCCGAGGGAGAAGAGCAGGGGGGCCGTCCAGGTGGGGGAGGGGAGCACCTCGAAGGGGGCGGAGGCGGCGAGGGCGAGGAGGCTGAACGGGGCCGTGGCCATGAGGGGCCAGATGCCGGCGAAGCCGGGGTCGGGGAGGACGAAGGTGGCGCAGAGGAAGAAGCCCAGGGCGGCCGCGACCACGGCGAGGTAGGCGCGGGCGAGCCAGTTGTCGACCGCGGGGGCCAGCAGGGTGCGGATTCGCTTCGGGCGGGTGGCCGTGGGGGTGCGGGGTTCCTTCGGGCGGGTGTCGGTGGGGGCCTGCGCGGCGCTTCTCATCGGCTCGGTCGTGGCCCGGGTGGCGAGGGCTCCGAGGGCGGCGGCGTTCACGAGGGCGCACAGGAGGAGCCATGCGGTGAAGGCGGCGACCGCCGCCGCGTCGGCCGCTCCGGCGATCTCGGCGCCGGGGTCGAGGGGAGGAAGACGGCGAGGAAGGAGAGGGGCGCCGTCAGGAGCAGCGGGCTTCCGGCGAGGGCGCTCTCCGGGAAGAGGAACATGGCCGTGAGGGAGACGGCGAACACCGCCAGGTAGCCCCGGGCGAGCCAGTTGCCCGAAGCGAGTGCGAGGAGGCGGCGCGGGAGGCGGCGGGGGCGGGAGGCGGTCGGCATCGGTCGTTCCTCGGGTAGGGCCGTTGGTGATCTCCACGATGGATCAGGGGGCGCGCCCGGACATGAGTACCGGTACTCACCGGCAGGGGTGCGGAAACCGCACCCGTCTGCGCCAGACCCTCAGACCGGACCTCGCCCGCGCGGGTGTCGTACGGGGGTCCCGGGGAAGTCCTCGCTCCGGGGCCCGGTCCTGTCCGCCGGACGGGTGAGGGCGAAACCTTCCGGCTGCCGTGCGCCGCGTACGCGGGGGCGAGGGGGGTTAGAGGTGGGGTGACCTTGGTCGTCCCCACCGAAACGAGAAAACCCCCGTGCGTCTCCGCCACTCCCTCGCCGCCGTCTGCGGCGCACTCGCCCTCACCGCCACCCTGGCCTCCCCCGCCCACGCCGCCACCGGCGACTTCCACTACCGGTTCGTCGGGATCAACGGCGAACCGCAGACGGGCACGCTCGACGACCCGGCGAGCGGGGAGTGCCTCACGATCCCCGAGGTCGCCGACCCGAACTCCTCCGAGCCCGCCTTCGCGCCGCACAACGACACGGACGAGAAGGCGATCGTCTTCACGGGGCCCGACTGCTCCGGCGACACCTGGATCCTCCGCCCCCACGGCCGCCCGGCCAGCGACCGGCTGAAGCTGCGTTCGGTGGTGTTCTTCCGGCCGTAGTCGGGCATCGGCGGGGGTCGTTACGGTTCAGGCATGAGCACCACACTCCGCCTGGAACAGATCACCCCCGCCAACGTCGACGCCGCCCTCGCCCTGCGCGTCCATCCCCACCAGGAGCACAACGTCGCCCCCGTCGTGCGCTCCCTCGCGGAGGCGTACGCCTTCGGGGAGACGGCCTGGCCCCGGCTGATCTTCGACGGCGACGAACTCGTCGGTTTCCTGATGGCCTTCCTCGACATCCAGTGGAACGCGGAGAAGGACCCCACCGACCGGCGCAGCGGGCTCTGGCGGCTCAACATCTCCGCCGACGTCCAGGGCAAGGGATACGGGCGCTTCGCCGTCGAGGCCCTGCGCGAGGAGCTGCGCCGGCGCGGCGAGCAGCGGTTCTACGTGACCTGGGAGCCCGGCGAGGACGGTCCCGGCGCCTTCTACGACAAGCTGGGATTCCGTCCGACCGGCGAGGACAGCGGCGGGCAGGTCGTCGGCGTGCTCGACATATAGGAAGACATGGAGGAAGACACGGAGGAAGGAGAGGGGGTGCGGCGTGCCGCACCCCCTCTCCACCGGTCAGCCGGAGCAGCCCCCGCACTGGCACGGGGAGCCGGACTGGCAGCCGCAGCCGCAGCCCGAACCGCAGCCGCAGGCACCGAGCACCGGCAGGAACACCGCCTCGCGCGGCGCCTCCGCCCCGGATTCGGTCGTCATGGGGGATTCGGCCATGGGGGTCCCTCCCTTTCGAGGCGAGCATCGCCTCCCCCCATTGCATGCCCACTCGGACCGGCGCATCAACGGCGCATCGAAGCCCGTGACGCCTACGCGCCCTCCACCGGCGCGTCCGCCGCCTGCAGCTCGTCCGCGTGCTCGCCCGTCACCAGGTAGACGACGCGCTTCGCCACCGACACCGCGTGGTCCGCGAACCGCTCGTAGTAGCGGCCGAGGAGCGTCACGTCCACGGCCGTCTCGATGCCGTGCTTCCAGCGGTCGTCCATCAGGTGCTGGAAGAGCGTCCGGTGCAGCAGGTCCATCTCGTCGTCGTCCTGCTCCAGCTGGAGCGCCAGGTCGACGTCCTTCGTGATGATGACCTCCGCGGCCTTCGCCATCAGGCGCTGCGCCAGCTGCCCCATCTCCAGGATGGTCGCGTGCAGGTCCCGCGGCACCGCCGTCTCCGGGAACCGCAGCCGCGCCAGCTTCGCCACGTGCTGCGCCAGGTCGCCGGAGCGCTCCAGGTCGGCGCTCATCCGCAGCGAGGTCACCACGATCCGCAGGTCCGTCGCCACGGGCTGCTGCCGGGCGAGCAGCGCTATGGCCCGCGCCTCCAGGTCGTGCTGGAGGTCGTCGACCTTCTGGTCCGCGGCGATCACGCTCTCCGCGAGCTTGAGGTCCGCGTCGAGCATCGCCGTCGTGGCGCGCCCGATCGCCGACCCGACGAGCCGGGCCATCTCGACCAGGCCCTCGCCGATCGAGTCCAGTTCCTCGTGGTACGCGTCCCGCATGGATGTCCCTCTCTACGCAAAACTCCGGGGTCCGGGTGAGGCTCGGACCCCCACGCTCCCACGTTCGGCCCCCTGTGCGTCGGGTTCCACCCCCTGATGTGAATCAGCACTTTCGCCCAGGTGAACTCTGGGCGACGCACGCCACCCCGGTCTCCGGATCAAATGAACCACCCGGGTCCCCACGGTGAACTCTGGGCGACGACTGTTCGAGCAGCCACTCGGACGGCTGGGAGACTGTCCGCGACGCCGCATAACCTTGGAGCCATGGACGTGAACGCGGCGGTCGCCGCATTGGCAGCGATCGCCGGCGTGTGCACCGGCGTGATCGCCATGCTGGCGTTCCGCTGGAGCGAACGCGACCAGGCGCGACCGACCCGTACCTCACTGCACATCGACGCCGTGCTCCCGCCCGGCGTCGACACCGTGCTGTCCGTGCTGCGCTCCTCCGCGGTCGTCCTCGACGAGAGCGACTCCGTGGTGAAGGCCAGCTCGGCGGCGTACGCGCTCGGCCTGGTCCGCGGCGGCAAGCTGGCCGTCGAACCCATGCTCAACATGGCCCGCGACACCCGTCGTGACGGAGAGATACGGCAGGTGGAGCTCGACCTGGCCCGGCGCGGCACCGGACGCGGCGAGGCCCTCGCCGTCTCCGCCCGCGTCGCCCCGCTGGGCTCGCGGCTCGTGCTGCTCCTGGTCGAGGACCTCACCGAGGCCCGGCGCATCGAAGCGGTGCGGCGCGACTTCGTCGCCAACGTGAGCCATGAGCTCAAGACTCCCGTCGGCGCGCTCTCCCTGCTCTCCGAGGCGGTCATGGACGCCTCGGACGACCCCGAGGCGGTCACCCGCTTCGCGGGCCGCATGCAGATCGAGGCGACCCGCCTCACCAACCTCGTACAGGAGCTCATCGACCTCTCCCGCGTGCAGAACGACGACCCGCTGGAGGACTCCGAGCCGGTCTCCGTGGACCAGCTCGTCGCCGAGGCGATCGACCGCTCCCGCCAGCCCGCCTCCACCAAGCAGATCACCATGGTCTCCGGTGGGGCGTCCGATCTCTACGTGTGGGGCAGCCGGGGCCAGCTCGCCGCGGCCCTCGGCAACCTCGTCGAGAACGCCGTGAACTACTCCCCGGCCCGTACGAGGGTGGGCATCGCCGCCCGCCACGTCGCGGCGCCCGGCGGGGACCTGATCGAGATAGCCGTGACCGACCAGGGCATCGGCATCTCGGAGAAGGACCGCGAGCGGATCTTCGAGCGCTTCTACCGCGTCGACCCGGCCCGCTCCCGTGCCACCGGCGGTACGGGGCTCGGCCTGGCCATCGTCAAGCACGTGGCCGCCTCGCACGGCGGGGAGGTCACCGTCTGGAGCACCGAGGGTCAGGGCTCCACCTTCACCCTGCGGCTGCCCGAGGCGGGCGCCGTACGGGACCGCCGGCCCGCCTCGCCCCCCACCCCAGATCTACTGACCGAACCGCTTCCCGCCCCGGAGGTCCTTCCGTGACCCGAGTGCTCGTCGTCGAGGATGAGGAATCCTTCAGCGACGCCCTGTCGTACATGCTCCGCAAGGAGGGCTTCGAGGTCGCCGTCGCGGCGACCGGGCCCGACGGCCTCGACGAGTTCGAGCGCAACGGAGCCGACCTCGTCCTCCTCGACCTGATGCTTCCGGGCCTGCCCGGCACCGAGGTGTGCCGCCAGCTGCGCGGCCGCTCGAACGTCCCGGTGATCATGGTGACCGCCAAGGACAGCGAGATCGACAAGGTCGTCGGCCTGGAGATAGGAGCCGACGACTACGTGACCAAGCCCTTCTCCTCGCGGGAGCTCGTCGCCCGCATCCGCGCGGTCCTGCGCCGCCGCGGGGAGCCGGAGGAGGTCACCCCGGCGGCCCTGGAGGCCGGTCCGGTCCGCATGGACGTCGACCGCCACGTGGTCACCGTCTCCGGCGGCAAGGTCGACCTCCCCCTCAAGGAGTTCGACCTCCTGGAGATGCTCCTGCGCAACGCCGGCCGCGTCCTCACCCGCATGCAGCTCATCGACCGCGTCTGGGGCGCGGACTACGTCGGCGACACCAAGACCCTCGACGTCCACGTCAAGCGCCTCCGCGCCAAGATCGAACCCGACCCGGGCGCTCCCCGGTACCTGGTGACGGTCCGGGGCCTGGGCTACAAGTTCGAGCCGTAGGCCGGCCCGAGCCGAGGACGCCGGACGGAGTCCGGCGCAGCGCCCCGAAGCCTGCGAGGCCCCCTGGGGCCGCGCGGTGCGAGGGGCGCCTTCGGATGGGGCTCGAACCCGACCCGGGCGCTCCCCGGTACCTGGTGACGGTCCGGGGCCTGGGCTACAAGTTCGAGCCGTAAAGAGCCGAAGAGCGGTAGAGCGTAGATACGCGTGAAGGGCGCCCCACCGGGGGCGCCCTTCACGCGTATGGCTCAGTGACCGGCGGTCGTCGGCTCGCCCGACGGGGAGGCCGGGGTCTCGGCGCCGTGGGTGGCCTCGGCGGAGGCGGAGGCGGAGGCCGAGGGGGAGGCGGTGGTGCTGGGGGCGGCGACCGGGGGAGCGGGGACCTCGGACGGGCCGAAGTCCTTGAAGTAGCTCTTCGCGGGGACGACGAAGGCGCTCAGGGCGACGTCGCCGGTCTTGCTCAGCTTGAAGACGACCTTCTGGGCGTCGCCGTTGCGGGCGGCCTCGGAGCCGTTCGCGATCACCGCGGAGGCGTTGCCCGCGCCGCCGATGACGACGGAGCCGTGGGCGGGGACGGTGACCGGGCCGGTGCCCCGGCCGCCTTGAGGGTCACGACGGCGGTCGTGCCGGGCAGGCTGATCGCGTCGAGGGTCTGCGGCACGCGGCCGTTGTTGAAGACGGTCGCCGAGATCGCGGCCGGGCCCTTGACGCCGGCCTCGGGCTGGGTGATGACCAGCGCGTTCTGGATCTTGACGTCGTCCACCGTGACGGCGGCGTTGTCCGGCCGGATCTGGAGCGTCTGCGCGTCGTTCCCGGCGCCACAGGCGGAGAGCGCGGCGACGGAGAACACGATGGCGGTGGCGGCGAGGGCGCCGCGTCGAAGGCTGCGGCTCACGGCGGCGGCATCTCCTAGGACGTACGGACAGGCGTGGAACTAAGGGACAGCTAAAGGTGTGTCAGCGCGCTTAGGTTACCGAGCCTCACTCCGCGTCCCGCACCCGACCCGCCCCTAACCGGTCACAGCCGTCCCCGGAGGCGCCGTCGGGGTGCCCGGGGAGGTCCCGCGGGTCCTCCTCCCGCGTCGGCCGCGCGCTCGTCCGGTTGGCCGGATCACGACCCATTGACCTGTTGTTCACATAACCGCCTTGATCAATTCGGAGGCGGTCCCGCATTCCCCGCGGCCGCCCCCGCGGAAAATCCCGCACCGATGTCGGTTGATGTCCATTGATCAATTTCGGGAATCACCCTGGCGTGCATCCGTACGGGTGGACGATCCTCGAACGGAGTAGGGTGAGAGGCCCGCTTCGAACCGGACAAAACGGGACATCGAGCCTCGCTCAAGGGCTTGCGGGTATGTGTAACGTGCGCGTTTCTCTCTGTCGACGTAGCCGCTCCGACCTGCGAATACCGCCTTCCGGAAGCCCTCCGCAGCACGTTCGTGGGACCGTTGTCAAGCCCCGAGATATGCCCTGACCTGCGAAAACGCCATTCAGAAGAAGCTGAATCCGTGTTACCCTGGATAGCCACGGAAGGGGTACCTGTCACATGACGTTCAAGGTTGGCGACACCGTGGTCTATCCCCATCACGGGGCCGCGCTGATCGAGGCCATCGAAACTCGCCAGATCAAAGGCGTGGACAAGACCTACTTGGTGCTCAAGGTCGCGCAGGGCGACCTGACGGTTCGTGTGCCGGCGGACAATGCGGAGTTCGTCGGTGTTCGCGACGTTGTCGGTCAGGACGGGCTGGACCGGGTCTTCGAGGTGCTGCGCGCGCCGTACGCCGAAGAGCCGACGAACTGGTCCCGTCGCTACAAGGCAAATCTCGAGAAGCTCGCCTCCGGCGATGTCATCAAGGTCGCCGAAGTGGTGCGCGACCTGTGGCGTCGTGAGCGCGAGCGCGGACTCTCCGCAGGTGAGAAGCGCATGCTCGCCAAGGCTCGCCAGATCCTGGTGAGCGAGCTGGCCCTCGCGGAGAACACGAACGAGGACAAGGCCGAGGCCCTCCTCGACGAGGTCCTCGCGTCCTGAGCCACGTCTCCAAGTGAAGCGATGCCGCGGTGCCCGCTGGCGTGCTGTGATCCACACAGTGCTGCCGTCGGGCGCTGCGGCATATTCACGTACGCGATACGGGTTCACGCACGCGGTACGGATTCACCGACGCGGCACGGGCGCATGCGGCTCGCCGCGTGACCACACCGCCGAAGTAACCCGCACCCCCTGAACTTCTCTCCACCCCACACGCCGAACTCGTGTGCCCACGCGGCCACGCCTCGACCGTCGTCACGGAAAGGGCCCGGTCAAGGCGGAGCGTCCGGCACGCTGAGGCCATACCCATGTCGGCCGCGGAAACAAACCTGCCGGAGTGCAACCGATGTCAGACGAAGCGCGTCCCCGTCGTACCGCCGTGGTGATCCCGGCCGCAGGGCGGGGCGTACGCCTCGGCCCGGGCGCCCCCAAGGCGCTCCGCGCGCTGAACGGCACCCCCATGCTCATCCACGCCGTCCGCGCGATGGCCGCCTCCCGCGCGGTCTCGCTCGTCGTCGTGGTCGCCCCCTCCGACGGCGTCGCCGAGGTCAAGCACCTCCTCGACGACCACGCCCTCCCCGAGCGGACCGACTACCTCGTCGTCGCCGGCGGCGACACCCGCCAGGAGTCCGTCCACCTCGGCCTGAAGGCGCTCCCCGAGGGCGTCACCACCGTCCTCGTCCACGACGCGGCCCGCCCGCTGGTCCCCGTCGACACCGTGGACGCCGTCATCGAGGCCGTACGGGACGGGGCCGTCGCCGTCGTCCCCGCGCTGCCCGTCGCCGACACCGTCAAGGAGGTCGAGCCGGCCGGGAAGCCCGGCGACCCCGAGCAGGTCGTCGCCACCCCGGTCCGCGCCCGCCTCCGCGCCGTCCAGACCCCGCAGGGCTTCGACCACGACACCCTGGTCAACGCCCACGCCACGATCGCCCTCGCCGGCGAGGGCGCCACCGACGACGCCGGCATGGTCGAGCGGCTCGGCGCGCCCGTCGTCGTCGTGCCCGGCCACGAAGAGGCCTTCAAGGTGACCCGCCCCCTCGACCTCGTCCTCGCCGAGGCCGTACTCGCCCGCAGGAGGGCCAACGATGGCTTCTGAGCCGATGATCATCCCCCGTACCGGCATCGGCACGGACGTCCACGCCTTCGAGAAGGGCCGCGAGCTGTGGTGCGCGGGTCTCCTCTGGGAAGGCCCCGACAGTGACGGGTACGGACTCGCCGGGCACTCCGACGGTGACGTCGCCGCCCACGCCGCCTGCGACGCGCTGTTCTCCGCCGCCGGCATCGGCGACCTCGGCGCCCACTTCGGCACCTCGCGGCCCGAGTGGTCCGGCGCCTCCGGCGTCACCCTGCTCGCCGAGGCCGCCCGGATCGTCCGCGCCGAGGGGTACGAGATCGGCAACATCGCCGTGCAGGTCGTCGGCGTCCGCCCCAAGGTCGGCAAGCGCCGCGACGAGGCGCAGAAGGCGCTGAGCGAGGCGGCCGGAGCGCCCGTCTCCGTCTCCGGCACCACCACGGACGGACTCGGCCTCACCGGCCGCGCCGAGGGCCTCGCCGCCCTCGCGACCGCCCTCGTGTACCCCGTATCGCATCAGGACCTCTGAAAAACGTGCCCTGTCGCCGGGAAAGGGTCGCGGGGCACTACCACACGCCCACTACCCTGGAGTGGTGACTATTCGCCTGTACGACACCAGCGCCCGGCAGATCCGTGACTTCACCCCGCTCACACCGGGCAGCGTCTCGATCTACCTCTGTGGTGCCACCGTCCAGGCGGCCCCGCACATCGGCCACATCCGGTCGGGGCTGAACTTCGACATCATGCGCCGCTGGTTCGCCTACCGCGGCTACGACGTCACGTTCATCCGCAACGTCACCGACATCGACGACAAGATCATCAAGAAGGGCGCCGAGCAGGGCCGCCCCTGGTGGTCCATCGGCTACGAGAACGAGCGCGCGTTCAACGCCGGTTACGAGGCGCTCGGCTGCCTCCCGCCGACCTACGAGCCCCGCGCCACCGGCCACGTGCCCGAGATGATCGAGATGATGCGCGGTCTGATCGAGCGCGGCCACGCCTACGAGGCGGACGGCAGCGTCTACTTCGACGTGCGCTCCTTCCCGGGCTACCTGGAGCTGTCCAACCAGGACATCGACGACCTCCGCCAGCCCTCCGAGGAGGGCATCACCGGCAAGCGCGACCGGCGCGACTTCGCGATGTGGAAGGCGACCAAGCCGGGCGAGCCCGACTGGGAGACCCCGTGGGGCCGCGGCCGTCCCGGCTGGCACCTGGAGTGCTCGGCGATGGCCCACAAGTACCTGGGCTCCGCCTTCGACATCCACGGCGGCGGCCTCGACCTGATCTTCCCGCACCACGAGAACGAGATCGCCCAGGCCAAGGCCTTCGGCGACGAGTTCGCCTCGTACTGGGTGCACAACGCCTGGGTCACCATGAGCGGCGAGAAGATGTCGAAGTCGCTCGGCAACAGCGTGCTGGTGTCCGAGATGGTGAAGAACTGGCGCCCCATCGTCCTGCGCTACTACCTGGGCACCCCGCACTACCGCTCGATGATCGAGTACAGCGAGGAGTCCCTGCGCGAGGCCGAGTCGGCGTTCGCCCGCATCGAGGGCTTCGTCCAGCGCGCCACCGAGAAGGCCGGGACGACCGTCGCCCCGCCGCCGAGGTGCCGCCGGCCTTCGCCGAGGCCATGGACGACGACCTGGGCGTGCCGCACGCGCTGGCGATCATCCACACCACCGTCCGCCAGGGCAACAGCGCGCTGGCCGCGGACGACAAGGAAGAGGCCATCGCCCGCCTCGCCGAGGTCCGCGCGATGCTCGGCGTCCTCGGCCTGGACCCCCTCGACCCGCACTGGGCCGAGGAGAGCGGTGGCGGCGAGGAGCTCCACGGCGCCGTCGACACCCTCGTGCGCCTCGTGCTCCAGCAGCGCGAATCGGCGCGCGAGCGCAAGGACTGGGCGACCGCGGACGCGATCCGCGACCAGCTCAACCAGTCCGGCCTCGCCATCGAGGACAGCCCCGACGGCCCCCGCTGGACGCTGGGCAACCGTTAGAAGACGTGCCGCTCGGGACACCGGGCGGCACACTTCAGTTACAGACTTTGTACGTCAGCAGAGGAAACAGGTAGTCATGGCCGGGAACAGCCAGCGCAGGAACCGTCGCACGTCCAACAAGAAGGGTGCGACGGTCGGCAGCGGTGGCCAGCGGCGCAAGGGCCTCGAAGGCAAGGGCCCGACCCCAAGGCCGAGGACCGCAAGGGCCACAAGGCGTACCGCGTCTCCAACGCGATGGCGCGGAACGCGGCCAAGCGCCGCCCCGCGCCCCGCCGCGGCGGCCCCAAGGGCACCAGCGAGATGGTCGTCGGCCGCAACCCGGTCTTCGAGGCGCTGCGCGACGGCGTGCCCGCCACCACGCTGTACGTGCAGCAGTTCATCGACAACGACGAGCGCGTGCGCGAGGCCCTCCAGCTCGCCGGCGCGCGCGGCAACATCAACCTGATGGAAGCCCCGCGCCCCGAGCTCGACCGCATGACCAACGGGCTGAACCACCAGGGTCTGGTCCTCCAGGTCCCGCCGTACGAGTACGCGCACCCCGAGGACCTCACCGCCGACGCCTACGACGCCGGCGAGGACCCGCTGATCGTCGCCCTCGACGGCGTCACCGACCCGCGCAACCTCGGCGCGATCGTCCGCTCCGTCTCCGCCTTCGGCGGCCACGGCGTGGTCATCCCCGAGCGCCGCGCCGCCGGCATGACCGCCGGTGCCTGGAAGACCTCCGCCGGCACCGCCGCGCGCACCCCGGTCGCCCGCGTCACCAACCTGACCCGCGCCCTGCAGGAGTACAAGAAGGCGGGCATCGCCGTCGTCGGCCTCGCCGCCGAGGGCACGCACGAGGTGCAGGACCTGGAGGCGCTCGCCGCCCGGTCGTCATCGTCGTCGGCTCCGAGGGCAAGGGCCTCGGCCGGCTCGTCGGCGAGACCTGCGACTTCCTCGTCCGCATCCCGATGCCGGGCGGCGCCGAGTCGCTCAACGCCGGTGTCGCCGCCGGTGTCGTCCTCTACGAGGCGGCCCGCCGCCGCATGGGCTGACCCGAACGAGGGACGCGCCCCGGCCGTGATCTTGACGGGCCTCGGACATTTGGCAACCGTCAAGGCAGTGTCCTAACCGCACATCACTCGGTTAGATGAGTGTGGACACCAGAACGCCCCGGCCGGGGTTCGACGATCAGCCGGCGCTGAGCATGGTCAAGGTGGATTCCGATCCCGCCCAGGTGATCGTGAACCACGCCAGCTTCCGTGTGCGGCTCGCGCCGGCCCCGCAGCCGAAGTTCGCGGCCCGCGCCGCCGCCCTGTCCGGAGCGGCCGCGGGCGGCGCGCCGCCGTCCCGTCGTGTGGACCGGGAAGTCCGCGCCGGGCGCCACCGGCCTCCTCCAGGCCGTGCGCGAGTCCTCCGTCTCCACGCTCGAACCCGTCGGCCACGGCGGCCACGGCGTCGGCGACACCCAGGCCATCCCGCGCGTCGACACCACCGTGCCGACCCCGCGGTGCCCGCCGAGGCCGGGCCCTGCTGCCGCCGATGCGCCGCGCCGAGGGCGCCTACGACGAGCTGTACGACCTCCGGCCGGAGCCCGTCGAGCCGTACGGGGACGACGGTCCGGGCGCCCGGACCGCGCAGCGCCACGGGGACGACGTCCGGCACGCCTACTACCCGGGCCGCCGGATGAACCTCGGTGTCGTCCTCCTCCCGCTCCGCGTCTTCCTCGGCTTCATCTCCATCTACGCGGGCATGGGCAAGCTCTGCGACCCCGTCTACTTCGACGGCGGCGAGCGCGGCTCGATGGTGAAGTGGCTCAACTCCCTCCACCCCTGGGCCCTCGCCGAACCCCTGCGGGACTTCGCCCTCCAGCACCCCGTCGGCGCCGGACTGACCGTCGCCTTCCTCCAGGTCGTCGTCGGCGTCCTGACCGTCCTCGGCCTCTGGCAGCGCGTCGCCGCCGTCGTCGGCGGCCTGCTCTCCGCCGCCCTGCTCCTGACCGTCAGCTGGAAGACCGTCCCGGTCTACGACTCCGCCGACATCATCTACCTGGCCGCCTGGTCCCCGCTGATCATCGCCGGCGCCCCCGTCTACTCCCTCGACGGCCGCCTCGCCGGCGAGGCCTGGCACCCTCGGCCCCCGCGCCGAACTCTGGGACCTCCGCCGCCGCGTCACCCGCCGCAGCACCCTCCTCGCGGCCGTCGTCGTCGGCCTCACCCTGCTCGTCGGCTCCGTCCTCGGCGGCGCCGTCCGCTCCACCGAGATGGTCACCGTCCCCGGCCCCAACGACGACCCGATCAACCACCTGCCCGGCCAGCCGCTCCCGCAGGAGCCGACGCGCCGCGCCCCTCGAAGGCCGCCTCCACCGCGCCCGAGCCCGCCGCGACCCGCGAGGCCCCCGCGCGCGACGAGAAGACCCACGAGGCCGCCCGGCCCACCGAGACGACCCGTGAGGCGCCCCGGACCCAGGAGCAGCGCCCGACCGCCACCCAGGGCGCGAGCACCGGCGGCGGCAGCAGCCGTACGCCCACGCAGCAGTCGAAGCCGGCGCCCCCGCCGTCGACGAGCGACACGCCGGGCACCAGCGGCGGCACGTCGAGCGGCGGCTCGACCGGCGGCACCACCAGCACCCCGTCCGAGGGCGGTTCGACGACGGGCGGCGCGCACAACCCGATCGGCGGCCTGCTGGGCTGACGCACGGAGCACACGGAAGGGGCGGCCCCGCGGAAGACGCGGCGCCGCCCCTCTCTCGTGCCCTTCCGTCAGGACTTCTGCGCGGCCAGCTCCTTGGCGGCCTCCGTCAGGTCCTTGGCGGTGTCGATGGCCCTCCAGTACGCGCCGTGGGGCAGCGGGAAGCCCGCCAGGCGCCGTTCGCGGGCGAGGCGGGGGAACGTGGTCCGCTCGTGGTCGCCGAGGTCGGGGAGGAGCTCCGTGAAGGCCGCGGCGAAGACGTACACGCCCGCGTTGATCAGGAACGGCGAGGGTGGCGCCTCGATGAAGTCGGTGATGTTCCCGAAGGTGTCGGTCTCGACGGCGCCCCACGGGATCCGGGGGCGGGCCAGGGCGAGCGTCGCGAGGGCGTCGCGCTCGGCGTGGAAGGCGGCCATCTCGCGCAGCGAGAAGCGGGTCCAGATGTCGCCGTTGGTGGCGTACCAGGGCTGGTCCGGGGCGGGCAGGCGGCCGGCGGCGTACTTGAGGCCGCCGCCGCGCCCGAGGGGTTCGGTCTCGACGACCGTCGTCACCTTGAGCGGGAGGTCCGCGGTGGACAGCCACTCCTGGAGGACCTCGGCGAGGTGGCCGCAGGAGACGACGGCGTCGGTCACGCCCTCGGCGGCCAGCCAGGACAGCTGATGGCCGATGATCGGGGTCCCGGTGCCCGGGATCTCGACCATCGGCTTGGGGCGGTCGTCGGTGTACGGGCGGAGCCGTGTGCCCTGGCCGCCCGCCAGGACCACGGCCTGCGTCGGAGTGGTGTGCATACGGGGAACGATAGGCGCCCCGTATGTCCGATGTGGGTGACGACGCTCAGCTCGCGCGCATCACGCCGGTCGCGTACGAGGTGTCGCAGACCGGGCGGGAGAAGGACTGGGCGCGCGAGGGGCCGTAGTGCTCGACGGCGGCGCGGCCGAGGGCGCGGGCGATGGAGAAGCAGTGCTTGGCGAGGGAGGGCGGTTCTCCACCTCGCGCTGGAGGTGGGTGAGGGCCACGCCCGGGTCCTTCTCCTGAAGCTCTGCGAGGAGCTGGTCGCGGAGAATATCCTGCGGTGCGCGGGACTTGGCCCGGGTGGAGACGTCCGTGGAGGACGCCGTCAGCTGGGTGTCGGAGTCCTGGCCGGCCCACGGAACGGCGGACACCGCGAGCGTTCCCGAGAGCACCAGGACGACGGGCAGGACGAGGGCGAGAGAGCGGCCGATGCGGCGGGCAGTGTGCGTCACGCAGGCGAGCGTAGCGGCCGGTAGTGATATGGCGACATTTAGTCACTCTCGCGGGGGATGGTTCGAGGCGGCTTTTCGAATCCCGTGTTGACGCGGGGGTCCGGTGGGGGCCCCGAATGCCGGGGTTTTTCGGGGTTGGCCCGTTCAAACCGCCGGTGTACGCGAACGGCCCCCCGTCCGCAAGGGACGGGGGGCCGTTCGGCAGTGCGCGGAGGCGGTCCGGGTCGTCCCGGTCGCCCCGTCGGCTCAGTCGCTTCAGTCGCTGAGGCGGGCGCCCGTGGAGGTCGAGAAGACGTGCAGCTCGTCGGCGCGCGGCACGACGTGCAGCGTGGAGCCCTTGGCGGGCACGTCGCGGCCGCCGACGCGGACCACGAGCTCCTTGTCCTCGCCGCCGACGCGGGTGGTGCCGTACACGAAGCCGTCCGAGCCGAGCTCCTCGACGACGTTGACCGTCACGGCCAGGCCGTCCTTGGAGGTCGCGCTCTGCACGTCGAAGTGCTCGGGGCGGACGCCGACGGTCACGGTGGTGTCGCCGGCGGCGGAGGCGGCGGCGATGGCGTCACGGGTGACCGGGACGACGCTGTTGCCGAACTTCACGCCGCCGTCGGTGATCGGGACCTCGACCAGGTTCATGGCGGGGGAGCCGATGAAGCCGGCGACGAAGAGGTTGGCCGGCTTGTCGTACATGTTGCGCGGCGAGTCGACCTGCTGGAGCAGGCCGTCCTTCAGGACGGCGACGCGGTCGCCCATCGTGAGGGCCTCGGTCTGGTCGTGCGTGACGTAGACCGTGGTGATGCCGAGGCGGCGCTGCAGACCGGCGATCTGCGTACGGGTGGAGACGCGGAGCTTGGCGTCGAGGTTCGACAGCGGCTCGTCCATGAGGAAGACCTGCGGCTCGCGGACGATGGCGCGGCCCATCGCGACACGCTGGCGCTGACCGCCGGAGAGCGCCTTCGGCTTGCGGTCCAGGTACTCGGTGAGGTCGAGGATCTTCGCGGCCTCCTCGACCTTGGCCCGGATCTCCGACTTGTTCACGCCGGCGATCTTGAGCGCGAAGCCCATGTTGTCCGCGACGGTCATGTGCGGGTACAGCGCGTAGTTCTGGAACACCATCGCGATGTCCCGGTCCTTCGGCGGCAGGTGCGTGACGTCGCGGTCACCGATCCGGATCGCTCCGGCGTTGACGTCCTCAAGACCCGCGAGCATGCGCAGGGAGGTCGACTTGCCGCAGCCGGAGGGGCCGACGAGGACGAGGAACTCGCCGTCCGCGATCTCGATGTCGAGCTGGTCGACGGAGGGCTTGGTGGCACCCGGGTAGATCCGGGTGGCCTTGTCGAACGTGACGGAAGCCATGGTGATGCGTCCCTTCACCGGCAGGAACGTGCCGGACGATCCGAGTAAAGGAAGGATTGAGGTCTAGTCCACCTGGGTGAACCGCAAGTGACGCTACCCGCCGCTGCCCGATCTGTCAGCACTCACGGCCCCGTGAGATTTCCGACCGTCGCCGGGGCCGGGTTGGTTACACTGCACTCGCTGCCTCCTTAGCTCAGCTGGCCAGAGCACCGCTCTTGTAAAGCGGGGGTCGTCGGTTCGAACCCGACAGGGGGCTCCAGGACGAAGGGCCGGTGCCGGGGATGATTCCCGGTGCCGGCCCTTTCGCGTGCGTGGGGTTCTCGTGTGCCGGACCGGCGTCTTCGGGGACACTTGATCGACACGGGGGCGTGCGGGTGTCGGGGTCTTGGGGAGGGGTGCGCGATGAGTCGGCGTTCCGGTGGGCTGATCGGGGTGTGGGCCGAGCAGCAGCGGGTGGCGCAGAGGCAGCGGGAGGGGCAGCAGCAGGCGGCGCTGCGGCAGCAGCGGGACGCCGAGCGTGCGCAGCGGGCGTACGAGCGGGATGTCGCCCGGATGCGGAGGGAGCAGCGGGCCGCCTACCGGCAGCAGCGGGAGGCGGACGCCCTGCGGCGGACGCGGGAGCTCGACGGGCGGGTCGCGGCGCTGGAGTCGCTGCTCGCGGCGGGCTGCCGGGCGCCCGCCTTCGGGGTGGAGTCGCTGCGGCGGGAAGAGACCGTCGAACCGTTCGCCCCGGGCCGCTCGGGGAGCCCGTCGCGATGCCGGACCAGCGGTTCTACCAGCCGCAGGGGCCTGGACGCCGGCCGGGCGCGCCCAGGCCGAGCGGGACGCGCGGGCCAGGTTCGAGCACGACTGGTACGCGGCGCAGGCGGCGGAGGCGCGGCGGGTGGAGCAACTGGCGGCGTACCGGCGGGAGTACGACGCCTGGGCGGCCGCCCGTACCGCCGAGGTCCGTGCCCACAACGCGGGGTGGACGGGACGGTCGCGGCGCTGCGGGACGGCGAGCCCGACACCGTCGTCGAGTTCTTCTCGGCGGTGCTGTTCGCGTCGACGGCCTGGCCGGAGGGCTTCCCCCGGGAGGTGTCGGCGGCGTACGACCGGGGCGGGCGGGGGCTGGTGCTCGACTGGGACCTGCCCGGGTACGAGGTTGTTCCCGAGGCGAAGGGCGTCAAGTACCGCCCGAGCACCGACCAGGAGGAGGAAGTCCCGCGGCCGGTGACGCAGCGGCGGGCGCTGTACCGGAGCGTCCTGGCGCAGAGCGTGCTGCTCGCGGTGCGGGAGCTGTTCGCCGCCGACCGGTTCGGGGCGCTCGAAGGGGTCGCGCTGAACGGGTACGTGGGCGGGGTCGATCCCGCGACCGGGCTCGCCGGGCGGGTGTGCGTGGCCTCGGTCGTGGTGGAGCGGCCGGCGTTCGACCGGCTGAACCTGGAGCTGGTCGGCGCCGTGGAGTGCCTGACCGGGGCCTCGGCGGGCGGCTCTCCGCCAAGCCCGACGAGCGGGTGGCGGTCGTGCCGCTGCGGGAGCCCGGCCAGGTGGGCTCGGACGTGGTGGTGCAGGGCGACGGCGAGGAGCCCGACCTGCTCACCATGGACCCGATCGAGTTCGAGGGCCTCGTCGCCGAGCTGTTCCGGGCGCGGGGCTCCAGGCGGTGACCACGCAGCGGTCGGGCGACGGCGGGGTCGACGTCAAGGCGCTCGATCCCGACCCGATCAGCGGCGGATCGATCGCGGTGCAGGTCAAGCGGTACCGGAACACGGTGCCGCCGAGCGCGGTACGGGACCTGTACGGGACCGTGCAGGACGTCGGGGCCAACAAGGGGGTCCTGGTGACCACCTCGAGGTTCGGCCCCGGTTCGTACACCTTCGCCAACGGGAAGCCGCTGACGCTGATCTCGGGGACGGAGCTGGTGGACCTGCTGCACCAGCACGGTCTGCGGGGCCGGCTGGGGGGACCCGCGACGGCACCGGCACCGGCTCCGGCCCCCGTTCCGGTCTCCGCTCCCGCCGAGGCCGCCGAGGACTTCAACCTGCTCGGCATGGTGTGGTCGGGCTCCGCCGCGCTCGACGTCTGCGCGCTGGTCTGCGCCGGGAACCGGGTCCTCGGCGACGAGTGGTTCGTGTTCTTCAACAACCCGGCGACGCCCGACGGTTCGGTGGCCATGGTGGCGGCGGCGCCCGGCGACCGGGCGGCCGTACGGGTCGGCTTCGACGCGCTGCCCGCGCGGGCCGACCGGCTGGTCCTCGTGGCGGCCGTGGACCCGGAGGTGAACCCGACGCGGACCTGGGCGGTTTCACGGAGGCCGGGATCCGGCTGCGGGACGACGCGGGCGTCGAGCTCGACCGCCTGGAGGTGTCCGACGGACGGCCGGGGGAGACGGCGCTCGTCCTCGGCTCGTTCCGGCGACGGGCGGGCGGCGACTGGGACTTCGTGCTCGGCGGGAAGGGCTACCGGGGCGGTCTGGAGGAGCTGGTGGGGGACTTCGGCATCGAGGTGGAGTAGGAGGGTCCGGTGGGGCGCGGTGTGCGCCCCACCGGTGCTCCTCAGCGGCCGCTGAGGCGGTTGGCGAGGACGGCCACGCGGTCCGTCTCGGCCGTGTGGGTGGTGGCCTCGCGGTGGTCGGCGCCCCGGAAGGCGGCGTACATGGTCTGGACGCCGAGCCAGCGCAGGGGTTCGGGCTCCCACTTGCGGACCTTGTGGTTGACCCAGGGAGGGCCGTGAGGTCGGTGGGGCCGGACTGGCCGGAGTCCTCCTTGATCAGGTCGCGGAGGGTGCGGGCGGCGAGGTTGGTGGTGGCGACGCCGGAGCCGACGTAGCCGCCGGCCCAGCCCAGGCCGGTGGAGCGGTCGAGGGTGACGGTGGCGCACCAGTCGCGGGGACGCCGAGGACGCCGGACCAGGCGTGGTCGATCCGTACGCCCGCGAGCTGCGGGAAGAAGCGGACCAGGATCTCGCGGAGGGCGTCGATGGTCTGCGGCTGGGTGCGGCCGTCGTTGTCGGTCTTCGAGCCGAAGCGGTACGGGACGCCCCGGCCGCCGAGCGCGATGCGGCCGTCGGCGGTGCGCTGGGCGTACATGTAGGCGTGGGCCATGTCGCCGAGGGTCTCGCGGCCGTCCCAGCCGATGGACTCCCACTGGGCGTCGGTGAGGGGCTCGGTGGCGATCATCGAGGAGTTCATGGGGAGCCAGGTGCGGCGCTGGCCGGCGAGGGAGGCGGTGAAGCCCTCGGTGCAGCGCAGGACGTACGGGGCGCGGACCGTGCCGTACGGGGTGATCGCGTGCTTCGGCTTGATCTCGGTGACGGGGGTCGACTCGTGGATCGTGACGCCGAGGGCCTCGACGGTGTCCGCGAGGCCCTTGACCAGCTTCACCGGGTGCAGGCGGGCGCCGTGCGGGGTCCAGGAGGAGCCGACCGCCCCGGCGACGCGGATGCGCTCCGCCGTCTCCCGGGCGCCGTACAGCTCGCGGTCCGTCTCCCCGAAGGCGAGCTCGGCGGCGTGGAAGGCCCTGAGGCGGTTGAGCTGCGCGGGCGAGAGGGCCACCTCCAGGACGCCGCCCCTGTGCTGGTCCGCGTCGATCTTCTCGGTCTCGCAGACGTCGAGGACCTCCGCGACCGTCGCGTTCATCGCCTGCTGCAGCCGCACCGCGGCCTCGTGCCCGTGCAGCTTCGCGTACCGGTCGCGCCCCGCGATGCCGTTGTAGAGCCAGCCCCCGTTCCGCCCCGAGGCGCCGTACCCGCAGAACTTGGCCTCCAGCACCGTGATGTTCAGGAACGGCACCGCCTTCTTGAGGTAGTAGGCCGTCCACAGCCCTGTGTATCCGCCGCCGACGATGCAGACGTCGGCAGTGGTGTCGCCGGGGAGCGGTTCGCGGGGCGCGGGGGCGCCCTCCTGCGCGTACCAGAACGATATTCCGCCGTTGACCGTGCTCATGTGTATCCCTCTTCCGGGTGCGTGGGCGGGACGTTACCCGTGGTCGTGGGGATGTGGATACGGTCGTTCCGCCGGGCGGCACCTCCGCCGTCCCCGTTGTGGGCAGTTGTTCCGCTGGGGCAAGGGGGTGCCCCCTGCTCGAGCGAAGCCGAGAGCTTGGGGGAGGGTGGGCACACGGACCCGCGCCCTGCCGGCGCCAGAGGCTTACGCCTGAACCCGCACCCTGTTGTGCGCCGTGCACAGGGTGCGGGTCCAGGTGTCGGAACGCGGAGGCGCCGCTAAGGGCGCCGTCCCGTGTGCCCACCCGTCCCGCCCCAGCGGGACGATTGCCCACACGGAGGTGAGCGTGGGGTGGGGCCCACACGGGCAGAGGCGCGGGGGCGGTGCGGCTGCTCGATCACGACGCCGGGACCGGGACGATGCTGCTGGAGCGGCTCGACGAGGACCGGTCGCTGTTCTCGGTCGCGGACACCCGCGAGGCGTTCGGGATCGTCGCGGGCTCCTCGCCCGGCTGGTCGCCGTCCCCGCGCCGGAGGGGCTGCGGACGCTCGGGGACATCGCCGCCGGGATGCTCGCCGAGGTGCCCGGGCGGCCGCGCGGCTCGGCGCGGACGACGCGGCCGTGCTGCGGGACTGCGCGGCGGCCGTGCGGGAGGTGGCGGGGAGCCGGGGACCGGCTGCTGCACTGGGACCTGCACTTCGGGAACGTGCTCGCGGGCGAGCGGGAACCGTGGCTGGCGATCGATCCGAAGCCGCTGGCCGGGGACCCGGGCTTCGACCTGCTGCCGGCGCTGATGGACCGCTTCGACCCGGACGGGGTGCCGTGGCGGTTCGACCTGCTCGCGGAGGTCGTCGGGGACCGGCGACGCGCGGCGGCCTGGACACTGGGCCGGGTCCTGCAGAACGGGCTGTGGGACGTCGAGGACGGGGAGCCGCGCCTCGACCCCGAGCAGGTCGCCGTCGCGCGGTTCCTGCTGGCCAGGAGGGTGTGAGGCGAGGCAGGGTGGGGGCATGATCCGTACCGCCACGCCTGCCGACGTCCCCGTCATCCACGGACTGGTCCGTGACCTCGCCGCGTACGAGAAGGCTCTCGACGAGGCTCGTGCGACCCCCGGGCAGCTCCATGAGGCCCTGTTCGGGGAGCGTCCCGCCGCCTATGCGCACATCGCCGAGTCGGAGACGGGAGAGGTGGTCGGTTTCGCGCTCTGGTTCCTCAACTTCTCGACCTGGCGCGGGGTTCACGGCATCTATCTGGAGGACCTGTACGTCCGTCCGGAGGCCAGGGGCGGTGGCCACGGCAAGGCCCTGCTGCGGGAACTGGCCCGGATCTGTGTGGAGCGCGGATACGAGCGCCTGGAGTGGTCCGTACTGAAGTGGAACCGGCCCTCGATCGACTTCTACGAGTCGCTGGGCGCCCGCCCGCAGGACGAGTGGTCGGTGTACCGGCTGACGGACGGGGCCCTGGCGGAGCTGGGCGCGGCGACGGTGTAGGAAGGGGGCATGGATACGGACATCGAGCAGCGCTTCCAGCGGATCACCGCCTTCATCGAGGCGCGCCTCACGCCCCTCTTCGACCCCGAGAACGGCAGCGACCACGGCTTCGGCATGGACGACACCTCGCGGGCCCTGCGCGCCCTGCGCTACACCGTGCAGGCCGCGTCGCAGGTGAACGGGCTCGTGGAGAAGCGGGAGACGGCGCCGGAGCTGCGGCAGGTCGTCGACCAGGCGCTGGAGCACAACTGGGACGTGCTGCGTTCCATCGCCCGGATGTGGGAGGACCACGCGGACTTCACGAAGGAGTTCAAGGCGCACTCCTGGGACGTCCTCGGGGTCTGAGCCCTCGTGCGATTCACCGGACCTACGGGATGAGCACCACCTTGCCCGTCGTGCCCCGGTTCTCCAGGGCGCGGTGGGCCTCCGCCGCGTCCGCGAGGGGGAAGCGGTGGACCGCGGGGCGGAGGGTGCCGGTGGACGCGGCGTCCAGGGCGGCGAGTTCGAGCGTGCGGATGTCGCCGCCCGCCTTCTGGATCATGACGGGGCCGAGGACGGACCGCGAGGTGATCCCGCGCGCGGTGAGTTCCTCCTCGGTGAAGGTGAGCGGTTCGCCGTCGTGGAGTCCGGCGCCGGACCAGCCGAAGACCAGGTGCTGTCCGCCCTTGCCGAGCAGGTCGACGGCGGCGCGGCCGGTGTCGCCGCCGACCGAGTCGAAGACGACGGTGGCCTTCCTGCCCAGGGACGCGAGGTACGCGCGGACCTCCTCCGGCCAGTCGGGGCGCTTGTAGTCGACGGCCAGGTCGGCGCCGTTCGCCTCGACGAGGGCGGTCTTGGCGGGGCCGCCGGCGAGGCCGATGACGGTGGCGCCGGCGTTCTTGGCGTACTGGACGAGGAGGGTGCCGATGCCGCCGGCGGCGGCCGGGACGAGCGCGACCGAGTCGGGGCCGAGCTCGGTGAAGCCCAGGATGCCCAGGGTCGTGCGGCCGGTGCCGATCATGGCGACGGCCTCGGCCTCGCCGAGGTGGTCGGGCAGGGCGTGGAGGCGGGCGGCGTCGGTGACGGCGAGTTCGGCGTAGCCGCCGGGGTTCATGCCGAGGTGGGCGACGACCCTCCGGCCGAGCCAGGCCGGGTCGGTGCCCTCGCCGAGGGCGTCGACGGTGCCGGCGACCTCGCGGCCGGGGATCGTGGGAGCGCGGTGGGCGTGGGAAGGGGCCCGTGGCGCCCTCGCGGAGGGCGGTGTCGAGGAGGTGCACGCCGGCCGCCGCGACCCGGACGCGGACCTGGCCGGGGCCCGGGACGGGGTCGGGCGTCTCCTCGTAGACGAGGTTCTCGGCGGGGCCGAAGGCGTGGAGGCGGATGGCGTGCATGGCGGTTTCCCTGTCGTCGTGCGGGCGGCCCTACCGGAGCCGTGGAGCCACCCTCCGACCTCAAGCGCGCTTGAGGTCAAGGCCGTGCTGGTGGTGGCGGCCCACGAGGTCCGCGCGTAGGGCCAGCGACACCGCCTCGACCGCGCTCGTGAACGACACCTCCGACAGCACGCCCGGCGCCGCCACCTGGTCGCCCACCAGATACACCCCGTCGCCCCGGTCGACGGCCGGCCGGTCGCGCCAGGTGGTGCCCGGCAGGTCCACCGCGCCCGTACGGCCCTGGGAGACGGACTCCCGCCGCCACACCGTCCGCTCGCGCCAGCCGGGGAAGCCGAGGTCGAGCAGCCGCTCGCCGTGGGCGACGCCGTCCGCCTTCGACGCCCCGGGCCCGATCGGCAGCTGCGCCTGGACCAGCTGCTGACCGGCCGGGGCCAGCGAGGGGTCCTGGGCCGTGAACCGCTCGACCCAGCCGGGCGCGTCCAGGTCGGAGACCACGAACGGGTCGCCCTTGCGGGTGCGCAGCGCCAGGTCGAACAGGACCGTACGGCCGCTCTCCCAGGTCAGCGACGGGTCGCCGAGGAGCCGGGCGGCGGCGGGCAGGGCGGTCGCGACGATCACCGGACCGCCGCCGAGCGGCAGGGCGTCGACCCGGGACGAGGTTTCGATCCGTACGCCGAGCTCACGCGCGCGCGTGGCCATCCGCCCGATCAGCTCGCCCCAGCCGCCCCGGACGTAGTGCGCCTCGGGCGGCACGGCGGCGGCCCGGTGCAGGCGCTCCTGCACGAAGCGGGCCGAGAGGGAGCCGGGGTCGTGGTGGAAGAGCGCGACCCGCTGTACGCGGCGGCCACGCGCGCGGTGCGCTCGCCCGCGAGACCGGTCACCCAGGTGCGGAAGTCGAGGTCGACGGGCGCCTTTCGGGACTGCGGCGGGCCTGGCGGAACAGGGCGAGCGGCGGGGTGCGGCGCACGGCGCCGTCGAGGTGCACGCGGAAGCGGACGGCCTCGGCGGGCGGCAGCGCGGCCAGGGGCCGATGAGGCCGCGCTGCTTGAGCCAGGTCCAGTGGGGCCGCCGGCGTAGAGCGCGTGCGGGCCCTCGTTGGTGCGGTACGGGCCCTCGGCGGTACGGCCCCGGCCGCCGAGCGTCCGGTGCGCCTCGTGAACGGTCACCTCGGTGCCGGCCTCGGCGGCCGTGATGGCGGCGGTCAGTCCGGCGAAACCGCCGCCGATGACGGTGAGCTTGCGCATGTCCCTGTCTCCTTCGTGTCGACCTCGTACGGGGACGGAAGGAGGGGCGAGGGATGTGACATCGAGTCCGCTGTCAGTGTCGTACGTCACGATGGGGTCATGGCGACGAGGCGCGATCAGCAGAAGAAGGTGGCGGGGGCACGGCGGCCGGAGGTGCGGCTGCCTCCCCTGGAGCCGTACGAGGGCGGGCTCGAACCGGACGGGGACTACGACGGCCTCGAACTGGCCGGCCTCGACCTGACGAACCATTCGGGCGAGGGGGCCCGCTTCCTGGACTGTTCCCTGCGCGACTGCGAGCTCGGCGGGACCCGCCTCACGAGCGCCCGGTTCCTCGACTCGGTCCTCACCGGCGTACGCGGCGTCGGCACCGAGCTCGGCGGCGCCCAGCTGCGGGACGTGGAGCTCGTCGAGGCCCGGCTCGGCGGCACCCAGCTCCACGGGGCGGTCCTGGAGCGCACCGTCGTCCGGGGCGGCAAGATCGACTACCTCAACCTCCGGGCCTCCAAGCTCAAGGACGTCGTCTTCGAGGGCTGCGTCCTGAGCGAGCCCGACTTCGGCAGCGCCGTCCTCCAGCGCGTCGAGTTCGTCGACTGCGTCCTCACGGGCGCCGACTTCACCGGCGCCCGCCTCACGGACGTGGACCTCCGCGGCGTCCAGCGCCTGGAGATCGCGGCCGGCGTCGAGTCGCTCTCCGGTGCGGTGATCTCCTCGACGCAGCTGCTGGATCTGGCACCGGTGCTTGCGGCGCGGCTGGGGGTGCGGGTGGAGGACTGAGGGGGCCGCCCAGGCCCTTCCACGGCTACGGCACGCGGGGGAAGCGGGACTGCAAGGTCCAGATCGTGGGGTTGTCGGCGAGGCCCTCGTGCATGTCCGTGAGGTCCGCGATCAGGTCGTGCAGGAAGTCCCGCGCCTCGCGCCGGAGTTCCGCGTGGTTGAAGGTGACCGGCGGCTCGTCCCCCGGCATCCAGTCGGCCTCGACGTCGACCCATCCGAAGCGGCGCTCGAAGAGCATCCGGTCGGTCGATTCGGTGAAGTCGAGCTCCGCGTACTGCGGCTGCGCGGCCCGGCTGCCGCGCGGGTCCTGGTCGAGCCGCTCCACGATGTCGCACAGCGCCCACGCGAAGTCGAGCACGGGCACCCACCCCCAGGCCGTGGACACCTCCCGGTCCGCCTCGGTGTCGGCGAGGTACACGTCCCCGCAGAACAGGTCGTGGCGCAGGGCGTGGACGTCCGCCCGCCGGTAGTCGGTCTGGGGCGGGTCGGGGAACCGACGCGAGAGGGAGTAGCCGATGTCGAGCACGGAACCGATGGTGTCACGGCCCCGGGCCGGTCCCGCACACGCGGCGGTCGCGCTGGCGGTGGCCTTCCTGGCGGCCCACCGCCGGGGCGTGTGAGCGTCGGCGTACCGGGGACGTCCCGGGACGGCCGGGACGGGAAGTGGAGGGGGTCGGACGCCTAGGTTTCGGGTGGCGGACGGAAGGTGTGCGGTCGCCCCCGGACGGGGGTCAGGGGCGGCCGTGCACGGCTCGCGCGACGCGGGGGCCGAGCCAGCGCTTGAGCTTCCGCAGGGGTTCCAGCTGTCCGGCGGCCCGGTCGATCCGGTAGTACAGCTGCGGCGGGACGTGCGGGAGCAGCGGCGAGTGGCGCTGGCCGAGGAGCGCGAACATCTGGGCCGGTTCCAGGCTCATGTAGCGCGGGAGGTTCTCGTACCACTGGGCGCTGTAGCGGGCCGCGCTCTGTGCCGGGACGAGCTCGGCGCGGCGGCGCTTCCCGTACGAGGTGAGGGCGGCGTCCAGGTCGCCGGGGGCGCGCAGGGCGTCCGCGAGGGCGAGGGCGTCCTCCAGGGCGAGGGTGGTGCCCGCGCCGATGGAGTAGTGCGTGGTGTGGGCGGCGTCGCCGAGGAGGACGAGGTTGCCCCGGTGCCAGACTCGGTTGGTGAGGGTGCGGAAGGTCAGCCACTGGGCGGCGCCGTCGGCGCGCTCGCGGCCGATCAGCTCGTGCCCGTCGAGGAGGTCGTGGAAGAGCTTCTCCAGGAGGTTCAGGCTGTCGGCCTCGCCGAGCGTGTCGAGGCCGAGGCCGGTCCAGGTCTCCGGGGAGCACTCGACGACGCAGGTGGACCGCTCGCCGCTGAACCCGTAGGCGTAGCACCAGATCCAGCCGTGCTCGGTCTCCTTGAAGGCGAAGCTGAACGAGTCGAAGACCTTGGTGGTGCCGAGCCAGATGTACTGGTTGCGGCCGCTCGTGACCTCGCTGCCGAAGTGGTCCGCGTGGGCCTCGCGGAGCGCGCTGTTGACGCCGTCGGCGGCGACGACGAGGTCCGCGCCCTCCAGTTCGGGCGCGTCGGGTCCGGGGACGTCGTGCTCGAACCCGACCCGTACGCCGAGCTCCCCGGCGCGGTCGGCGAGCAGCGCGAGCATCCGCCGCCGCCCGATGCCGAAGCCGGCGTCGCCGCGGTGGACGGTCCGCTCGTCGCGGACGATGGCGACCCCGTCGGTCCAGGTCACGGAGGCCTCGGCGACGGCCGCCGCGGACTCGGGGTCGCCGGCGCGCAGCTTGTCGAGGAGCCCGGCCCAGTACGTGACGCCCCAGCCGTACGTGGAGCCCTCGGGGTTCCGCTCGTACACGGCGATGTCGTGCGACGGGTCCTGCCGCTTCAGGAGGATCGAGAGGTAGAGGCCGGCGGGGCCGCCGCCGACGATCGCGAGCTTCACGTGCGCTCCCACTGAGACATGACACCGTGCGGTCGAGTGACGACGCACCGTAGCAGTGGGAGTGGTTCGGTGCCGGGAACGGCACTCGGACCAGCCCAACGGGTTACGGCAGCAGCCGTCGTTCCTTCGCCACCGCCACCGCGCCCGCGCGGGTGTCGACGCCGAGCTTGGCGTAGATGCGGCCGAGGTGCGTCTTCACCGTCGCCTCGCTGATGAACAGGGCCCGCGCGATCTCCCGGTTGCCCAGGCCCCGCCCGAGCTGGCCGAGGATGTCCCGCTCCCGGTCGGTCAGACTCGGCCCGCCGCGCCGCGCATGCGGTCCATGACGCGGCTGGCGACCGGCGGGGAGAGGCCGTGCGGCCCTGGGCGGCGGAGTGGATCGCGGCGAACAGCTCCTCGGGCCGCTCGGCCTTCAGGAGGTAGCCCGTGGCGCCCGCCTCGATGGCCCGGGTGATGTCGGCGTCCGTGTCGTACGTGGTGAGGACGAGGACGTGGACGCCGGTGGGCGCGATCCGCCGGGTCGCCTCCACGCCGTCGATGCCCGCGCCGAGCTGGAGGTCCATGAGGACGACGTCCGGCTTGAGCTTCGCGGCCATGGCGACGGCCTCCTCGCCGCTGCCCGCCTCGCCGACCACCTCGATGTCGGGGGTGCTGCCGAGCAGCGCGAGCAGACCGGCGCGGACGACGACGTGGTCGTCGCAGAGGAGGATCCGTACGGACATCAGGACTCCAGGGTGAGCGGGATCGCGGCGGAGAGCACCGTGCCCTCGCCCGGGGTGGACTCGACCGTCAGGGTGCCACCCAGCTGCCGGGCGCGCACGCGCATCGCGGGCAGGCCGTGGCCGCGCTCGGCCTGCTCGCGGGCGAGCGCCGGGTCGAAGCCGCGGCCGTCGTCGGCGATGTCCAGGACGACCTGGTCGTCGAGGTAGGTGAGGGTGAGGGCGGCGGAGTCGGCGCCGGCGTGCTCGCGGATGTTCGCCAGGGCGCCCTGCGCGATCCGCAGCAGCGCCGCCTGCACGCGCTCGGGCAGCGGCACCGGGGTCCCGTCGACCCGGAAGGCCGCCGACTCGCGGGCGGCGAGACCCGCAGCGCCTCCTCCAGGCCGCCGCCCCGGCGAGGTCGGCGGGGGCGAGGTCCTGCACGAAGCGGCGGGCCTCGGCGAGGTTGAGCTCGGCGATGGACTCGGCGGTGCGGACGTGGCGGCGGGCCGTGCCCGGGTCGCTGTCCCAGGTGCGGTCGGCGGCCTGGAGCAGCATCTGCTGGCTGGACAGGCCCTGCGCGAGGGTGTCGTGGATCTCCATGGAGAGCCGCTGGCGCTCGGCGAGGGTGCCCTCGCGGCGTTCGATCGCGGCGAGTTCGCGGCGGGTGCGGATGAGGTCGTCGATGAGGGCCCGCTGCCGGGCGGCCTGCCGGTCGGCGTACACGAAGACGCCGGTGGCGAGGGCGGCGACGGCCGGCGGGGCGACGATCAGGTTGGGGTCCCAGCCGCCGTGCGAGAGCTGGACCTGCGCGAAGACCACGAAGGCGGTGAGCAGGGCGACCAGGCCGAGGGCGGCGCGCGGCGGGAGGGTGCGCAGGCCGGTGAAGAAGAGGGGCACCGCGCACCAGGCGAAGCTGGGCGCGAGGACGACGAGGAGGACCCAGACGGCGACGACCGTGCCCAGCCAGGCGATCCGGCGGGGGTGGCGCGGGTGCCGAGGACCGGCCCGAGCAGGTAGAGGGAGGCGAGCGCGCCGGAGAGGGCGATGATCCAGGGGCTGCGGGCCTCCCAGTCGTGCCGCAGCAGGAAGCGGGCGAGGGAGGCGCCCAGCAGCAGGAAGAACGCGGTGTGCATGACGCGCGCCAGCCAGCGGGCGTCCGGGTCGTGCTCCGTGGGCCGGGTCAGCCGACGGACGTCCGGGTTGTGTTCCGCGGGCCGGGTCACCGTGCCGCCTCCCTGCCTTCTGACCTGGGTGTACTCGTCCATGGTGGCCCGGTCGGACCAGCACGGCATCAACCGATCGGCTGACAGGACCGTCGTCCGGTGTGCGCGCGGAGGACAGCCGGACCGTGGACCGTCGGGCCCCGGGTCCGGCCGGAGGATGGAGGCAGAGCGAAGGAACGGCCCCACGGACGAACGCCCCACGGACGAACCGCCCCACGGACGAACCGCCCCACGGACGAACGCCCCACGGACGAACGCCCCACGGACGAACGCCCCACGGACGAACCGCCGCTCGCAGGCTTCCCCTCCCTCCTCCTCTCCTCCTCACCTCTACGGAGTCCCTGATGAAGAAGATCCTCTTCGGTGCCACCGCCGCCGCTGTCGTCGCCGCCGGTACCTTCGGCGTGGTCTCCGCGAACGCCGCCGCCCCGGCCGCCGCTCCCGCCGCCGTCATGGCGGACGCCGACAACGGCAACACCACGACGTCGACGCACCTGACGATCGAGGCCGCGACGAAGGCCGCGCAGGCGACGCTGAAGGCCGCGGAGAAGGAGAACCAGCGGGTGTCCGTCGCGGTCGTCGACCGCAACGGCAACACGATCGTCACCCTGCGCGGCGACGGCGCGGGCCCGCAGTCCTACGAGTCGGCCGAGCGCAAGGCGTACACCGCCGTGTCCTGGAACGCCCCGACCTCGGTCCTCGCCGGGCGTCTGGCCAACGCGCCGACCCTGAAGGACATCCCCGGCACCCTCTTCCTCGCCGGTGGCGCCCCCGTCACCGCCAAGGGCGCCCCGATCGCGGGCATCGGCGTCGCCGGAGCCCCCTCGGGCGACCTCGACGAGAAGTTCGCCCAGGCGGGCGTCGCCGCCCTCGCGAACTGACGTCCCCAGCTGGTGGTGGCGCCCGGATCCCCCGCCGGGCGCCACCGCCTTTCGTTTTTCGACCGCTTAAGACCCTTAAGATTCGGTACGTGTCACAGCGCAGCCGGACCGGAGCCGTCGCCCTCGCCGCCCTCGTACTGCTGGTGGGCGGCTGCACCGACGTCGGCGGCGGCGTCCGCGGCACCCCGGGGCCGCCGGACTGCGCGACCCGCTCTTCCCCAAGCTCGGCAACGGCGGCTACGACGTCAGCCACTACGGCCTCACCCTCGCCTACGATCCGGCCACCGGCCGCCTCGACGGCACCGCCGAGATCACCGCCCGCGCCACCCAGTACCTCAGCGCCTTCAACCTCGACTTCGCCGGCCTCACCGTGCACGGCGCGACCGTCGACGGCGCCCCCGCCGCGTACAACCGGGCCGCGAACGAACTCACCCTCCGCCCCCGGGACGAGATCCCCGACGGGACCGAGTTCAGGGCCACCGTCACCTACACCGGCGTGCCCGAGCCGCTCACCGACGCCGACGGCTCCAAGGAGGGGTGGCTGCGCACGGCCGACGGCGCGGTCGCGGTCGGCGAACCGGCCGGCTCCATGACCTGGTTCCCCGGCAACAACCACCCCTCCGACAAGGCCGCCTACGACATCACCCTCACCGTTCCCGCCGGGTACGAGGGCATCTCCAACGGCGTCCGCACCACGCGCCGCACGGAGCGGGACGGCCGCGTCACCACCGTCTGGCACGAGGCCGAACCCATGGCGAGCTACCTCGCGACCGTCGCCGTCGGCCGGTACGAGACGGGGACGGCGACCGCCCTCGGCTCCGTGCCCGTCCTGACCGCCGCCGAGAAGCCCGTCGCGGCGCGCACCGCCGCCCTGCGCGCCGAGGTCCCCACGATCCTCGCCCGCCAGGTGGAGCTCTTCGGCCCGTACCCCTTCTCCGCCGCCGGGGCGACCGTCACCGCCGACGGGCCCCTCCACTACGCCCTGGAGACCCAGACCCGGCCCGTCTTCCCCGTCTCCTCCTTCGACCGCCCGACCCTCGTCCACGAGATGTCCCACCAGTGGTACGGCGACTCCGTCACGCCCGCCACCTGGCGGGACATCTGGCTGAACGAGGGCTTCGCCACGTACGGGGAGTGGCTGTACGGCGAGCGGTACGAGCACGTCCCGATCCGGACCCGCTACGAGACGGCCTTCGCCCAGGACGCCAACTGGGCCTTCCCGCCCGCCTCCCCGCCCACCGCCGAGAACCTCTTCGAACCGCCCGTGTACCAGCGGGGCGCGATGGTCCTCTACAAGCTCCGCGAGACCGTCGGCGACCGTCTCTTCGACGAGATCCTGCGCGGCTGGCCCGCGAAGTACCGTCACTCCACCGCCACCACGGCCGACTTCACCGCCTACGCGGAGAGCGTCGCGGGCCGCGACCTCGGCGCGCTGTGGGACGTCTGGCTGTACGGGGACGAGAAGCCCGCCAGGCCCTAGGCGGTCAGGGACTTCCGCATCACGACGCACGGGCGGCCGTGCGCGAGGTCCCGGCGGCGGGCGATCTCCTCGTAACCGAGCGAGGTCCAGAAGGCCAGCGCCTTCGGGTTGTTCTCCAGGACCGCGAGCCGCAGTCCGGTGCGGCCCTCGGCGCGGAAGCCGGTCTCGACGTACGCGGCGAGCCGGCGGCCGTACCTGGCGCGCCGCGCGTCCGCGTGGACCATCAGCAGGCCGATCCACGGGTCGGTCTGCGCCGGGTCGGGGTGGCGGCCGCGTGTGATCGCGACGGCGACGAGCCGTCCCTCCGCGCGGGCGAGGAGCACCTCGGCGGAGGGCTCGGCCAGTTCGTCGGCGAGCGCGGCCGCGACCTGCTCGGGCCGGATGTCGTCGGGGTCCGGGAAGTCGCCGCTGAGCTGCTGGAACTCCTGGTTCGACGCGTACAGCGCGGTGAGCTCGGTGAGCAGCGCGCCGGGAGGGCGTGCGCTTCCGTACGGGGAGGGCTTCGACGATCACGCGGGGTAGGGCCCCGGCCGGGGAAACCCGGCCGGGGCCCTACCCTTCGCGGGTCCGTCGGACGTCTCAGATGTTGACGCCGAAGTCGCGGGCGATGCCCTCGAGGCCCGAGGCGTAGCCCTGGCCGACGGCGCGGAACTTCCACTCGGCGCCGTTGCGGTACAGCTCGCCGAAGATCATGGCCGTCTCGACGGCGGCGTCCTCGGAGAGGTCGTAGCGGGCGATCTCGGCGCCGCCGGCCTGGTTCACGATGCGGATGTACGCGTTGCGCACCTGGCCGAAGTTCTGCGAGCGGGACACCGCGTCGTAGATGGAGACCGGGAAGACGATCTTGTCGACGTTGGCCGGGAGGCCCGCGAGGTTGACGTTGATCTGCTCGTCGTCGCCGCCGCCCTCGCCGGTGCGGTTGTCACCGGTGTGCACGATGGTCTGGTCCGGCGTCGACTTGTTGTTGAAGAAGACGAAGTGGGCGTCCGAGGCGACCCGCCCGGCCCCGTCCACGCCGATCGCCGAGGCGTCGAGGTCGAAGTCGGTGCCGGTGGTGGTGCGGACGTCCCAGCCGAGGCCCACGGTGACGGCGGTGAGGCCCGGGGCCTCCTTGGTCAGGGAGACGTTGCCGCCCTTGGACAGGCTCACAGCCATGGAAAGTCCCTTTCGTCGTGAAGTCGTCGCTCGCCTGGAGAAACGCACATCGGAGGTCGGCGGTTCCCGCCCGCCTCCGTGCGGAAATCAGGATGACTCGTCCGGCCCTCTCCAGGGAACATGGAAGGCATGTCCGGTCCCTATCCCATCCGCGGCTCCGTCTCGCTGCCCGAGGCCGAGCTCCAGTGGCGTTCTCGCGGTCGTCGGGGCCGGGCGGCCAGCACGTCAACACCAGCGACTCCCAGGTCGAGCTCCGCTTCGACCTCGCCGCCACCGACGCCCTCCCCGACGTCTGGAAGGCCCGCGCCCTGGAGCGCCTCGCCTCCCGTCTCGTCAACGGCGTCGTCACCGTCCGCGCCTCCGAGCACCGCTCCCAGTGGCGCAACCGCGAAACCGCCGCCGTCCGCCTCGCCGCCCTCCTCGCCGAGGCCACCGCCCCACCCCCCAAGCCCCGCCGCCCCACCAAGATCCCCCGCGGCATCAACGAACGCCGCCTCCGCGAGAAGAAACAGCGCTCGGAGACGAAGCGCACGCGGCAGTCCCGGGACTGGAGCTAAATCCACCCCTGGTCGAGATGGATCGTCCAGGCGTCCCCCACCGCACGTCTCAGACGAACCAGCGCCGCGACGTCCGCGACGGCCGCCGGGGCGTCGGACAACCGCAACGGCGCGTCGGGAACACCGCGCCGGGTGTACATGGGCAGCTCTCCGTCGCAGCCGAAGGCATGGAGCGGCGGCAGGGCATCCTCGCCGAACCACAGGGGGCGGTTCTCCTCCGCCCAGGCAGCCGCGGCGTCGACACGGTCCAGGTGCGCCAACAGCGGTACGGGGGCCGGACCGTAGCTGAACTGCACGAGGAACCCCTCGGCGTCGACCGCCCACCAGTCCCACGTGAATCCGGGCCGAGGGTGCCGCAGGATCTCCGCCATGCCGCCACGGTATCCGGCCGACGAGGGGTCGGTGGAGGCGTCCCTACGTCACGGGCAGCCTGTAACGCATCCGGTAGCGGTGCGCCGCCTTCGTCATCAGCGTGACCTCGATCGGTCGCCGGGCGTCGGAATAGACCACCCGGAAGGCCACCAGTACGGGCATGTCCTTCGGGAGCTCCAGCGCCACGACTTCCTCCTCCGTCGGGATCTCGGACGACAGCTCGTCCACGAACTCGCGCGGAGGGAAGCCCATCGAGTCGAGCAGCGCCGGTGTGCCGCCTCGGATCCGCTTCTTCTCCAGGATGGCCGTGCCCTCGACCAGGCTCAGCGAGTAGTACGACCTCGTGAGTTCCGTCGGTTCCTCGTCCAGGAAGAGGATCTGCTTGCGGAGCACGGCTCGCTCGCCGTCCTCCAGGTGCAGGGCCTCAGCCACTTCCTTCGGCGGGACGACGACCTCGACGGCGAGGAGCTGGGACCTGCCGACCTGCTGACGCTTCGCGGCCTCGGACATCCACGGGTGGGGCTCGTCCGGTCCGGCCGGCCTCATGTAGGCGATCGGTTCGACGGACTGCTGGGCGTGCTGCCGCACGTACACGCCCTTGCCGGGGAGCCCTTCGAGGAGTCCCTCGGCCTTCAACATCTGGAGGGCCTTCTGGACGGTCGTGTTGGCCACGCCGCCGTACTGCTCCATCAGCTCGGCCGTCGAGCCCAGCTTGCTTCCCGGAGGGAGGTCTCCGCGGGTGATCTGCCGACGGAGCTCCGCCGCGATCTTCTGGTGCGGTGATCTCGGATCCGTGAACTCCTTCGCCATCACGCGCCCTGCTTCCCGAGCCGGTAGGTGAGGTGCCTGTCGGCCGGCATGGTCATCAGGGATGCCTCCATCGGTGTTCCGTCGGCGGTCAGTGTCAGGCGCAGCAGGTGGAGGACGGCGCTGCCCTCGGGCAGGCCCAGGTGCTCAGCCTCCTCCGTGGTGGCGAGGGCGGCACTCACGTCCTCCACGACCTCGGCTCCGGTGTACCCGAGCTCCTTGAGCAGGGTGACGGCGCCGCCGGGCACCTTGCGGGGCTCAGCCAAGGGCGTGCCTCCGGCGATGGCGACGGGGTAGTAGGAGTCGGCCAGCTCCACGGGCTGGTCGTCGAGGAGGATCAACCGGCGCCTGACGATCACGCGCTCGGTCGCCGACAGCCGCAGGGCGGTGCGGACGGCTTCGGGAGCGTCCACTTCGCCCGCCTGGAGGAGCCGTTGGCCGCCACGACGTCCACGGCGAGCGGCCTCATCGGTCCACGCGTCGCTCTGACCGGGCTTGCGCGGGGCCAGGTACGGCGCGGTCTCGCTGATCCATGCATCGCCCGACATGTTCCTACCTCCGGCTCACTGTTGTCAGCGACCCTACTTCCTTGCTCTCCGCCGGAACTTCAAGCTTAAGCGCTTACCGCTTTAAGTCGCTTGCAATTAAGGTTGAGCGCGTGGAAGCGACGGATGCTGACGAACCACAGCTCGGTGTTCCCGTACCGCCGGAAGGCTTGAGTCCGGCTCTCCGTGCTCGCGCCGAGGCCGGGTGGCAGAAGTTCCTCGACCGGTGGTTCGACGCCTGCGAGGAGTCCGAGCCGTGAGCGGCCCGACGGAGGGTGAGGGCGGGGACGGGCACCCGCTCCTTCACCAGAGGGTTCGCGACATCGCGAGCGGGGGCGAGGGGGTGTTGACGGCCGTCGTCCCCGAGTGGCACGGCGGCCGGCTCCTGCGCATCGCGTACGTGCGGCCCGCCACCGGCGTCGCCTGGACCACGGCGGCCGACAACATCGGACCCGCTCTGTGGCGTGACGCGTCGCCTTCCGGGAGTCCATGGAGAGGCGCGCCGGCGTGAGGAGACTCGGTCCGGCAGCGCCGCCGTGAGGAGACTCGGTCCGGCAGCGCCACCGTGAGGTCCAGTTCGACCAGTTGGCCGGAGAAGCCCAGTTGGGCGACGCCGAGGAGGGTGCTGGCGGTGGTGAAGGCGGGGGCGAGGGGGGAGGCGGTGAGGCGGGCCCAGGTGGCTCCCAGGGCGGCCTGGGCGTCGCTGCGTACGTAGATGACGGAACGGACCACGTGGTGGGGCCGGGCGTTCACCGCGGAGAGGGCGGTGAGGGAGTTGGCGACCACCTGGTCGATCTGGGCTTCGAGGGAGTCGGGGCCGACCAGGCGGCCGTCGCGGTCCAGGGGGCACTGGCCCGCGAGGTGGGCGGTGCGGCCGGATTCCACCACGGTGATGTGGTGGTAGCCGGGGGTGGAGTGCAGCTGCTCGGGGTTGAGGCGGGTGATCTTGCCGGGGTTCTCGGGCCCGTCGAGCTTCTCGGTCGTCTCGGTCATGGCGCGAGTCTGGCCGGTGCGGGTGCGTGTGCGCATCGGTATTCAGGACAGGTGGCGGTACTTGCCCTGGAAGTACGTGAGGGGGCCGCCGCCCGAGGAGGGGAGGCCGACCGTGAGGACGCGGCCGACGACGAGGGTGTGGTCGCCGGCGACGACGCGGTTCTCCGTGCGGCACTCCAGGACGGAGAGGGCGCCGGTGACGAGGGGGGCGCCGCTGGCCCCGCCGCGGGTGTGGGGGAGGTCGGCGAAGAGGAGGCGGTCGCTGACGCGGTTCTTCATGGCGAAGCGGCCGGCGACGTGCCGCTGGTCCTCGGCGAGGACCGACACGGCCCAGACGGGGACGTCGGCGAGCAGGTCGTCCATGCGGGAGCCGTTGCGGAGGCTGACGAGGACCAGTGGCGGGTCGAGGGAGACCGACATGAAGGCGGTGGCCGTCATGCCGACGTCCTCGCCGCGCGGGCCGTCGTCGGGGTCGTGCGCGGTCACCAGGACCACGCCCGCCGCGAGGCGGGACATCGCCGCCCGGAACTCGTCGTTGCTCACCCCCTCAGCATGAGGGATGGCCAGATCGGTCACGGGGGGCGAGGCGGGGGTTTTCAGGAGCACACCCGAACGCTAGTCCCGGTCCTCCGTGCCCCGCATCGGGCCGGGGGACCAGCCGGTCACGGCCGCCGGACCTAGGTCCTGTCATATGCGGAAAGCACCCGCGACCCGCCCCCATCTGCTGTGACTTGAGTCACAGAGGACAGTATTTGTTGACCCTGTGTACCGGGTGCGCAGCTCGCTGTGATTCAGTGGCAGTGACAGTGCACACGTAGCCGATCAGAACCCTGGAGTTGCTGTCGAGGTCTCGGGGAGAGCGAGCGATGGAGACCGAGTCGGAGCCGTACGTCCGTCTCTCGACCCTGCGGCAGCTGCATCAGGTCGTGACGGACCTCAACACTGCCCGCAGCCTGGCGGACACCCTGCAGACCGTCGCCGACGGCGTGGTCGCCGGTCTCAACTACGAACTGGCCTGCGTCAACCTCGTCCGCCCCGACGGTGACCTCGTCGTCGCCGCCTTCGCCGGAAGCTCCGCCGCCGAGGCCCTCATCACCGGCCGCGTCGGCCCGCGCGAATCCTGGGAGAGGCGCCTCTCCATGGGCGTCGCCTGGGGCGACCTGCGGTTCATCCCGCACACCGAGGGCTGGGTCCTCATGGAGGACGACGTCCCCCAGTGGCACACCGACGGCCCCGCGCCCCGCTTCGAGGACGAGTGGCACCCGCACGACCGGCTCTACGCCCCGATGTACGCCTCCGGCTCCGGCCGCGAGCTCCTCGGCGTCATATCCGTCGACCGCCCGCGCAACGGCCGGCACCCCGGCCCCTGGGGCCAGGAGGCGCTCCAGATGTACGCCTCGCAGTCGGCCATCGCCATCAGCAACGCCCGCCTCCGCTCCAACATGCAGCGCGCCCTCGTCCGCCTGGAGCGCGAGCAGCAGGCCCTGCGCGCCTCCGAGGAGTCCTTCCGGCAGGCCTTCGAGTACGCCCCCTCCGGCATGGCCATCGCCGAGATGGGCGGCGACCAGCACGGCCGCCTCCTCCGCACCAACGACGCCCTGTGCCGGCTCCTCGGCCGCCCCGCCTCCGTCATGCGGCGCTACTCCTTCGCCGACCTCGTCCACCCCGAGGACATAGGGACGCTGCTCCGCACCTCCGCCGAGGGCGGCCGGGCCGAGCTGCGGCTCGGGCGCCGGGACGGCACGTACGTCTGGGTCTCCCTCCGCAACTCCGTCGTCGCCGACACCGCCGACGGCCCCCGCTTCCTCCTCACCCACGTCGAGGACATCGAGGAGCGCAAGCGGCACGAGCTCCAGCTCGCCCACCGCGCCTCGCACGACGCCCTCACCGGCCTCCCCAACAGCGCCGAGCTGCGCTCCCGGCTCTCCGCCCGGATCTGCGAGCGCCCCGGCGCCCCGGGGAACGAGCCCGTGTACGCCGGCGGCTACGAGCCCCCGTACGACCCCGGACGCGAGCCGTACGAGGGGTACGAGGGGTACGAGCCGCAGCCCCAGCCGTACGAGCACGAGCACGAGCACGGCTTCGGTTTCGAGCCGGCGGGCGGCGGGGCGTACGACCACCACGTCCACACCGTCGCGCCCACGGGCGGCGAGGTCGACGACGGCACCAAGGGGCTCGCGGTCCTCTTCTGCGACCTCGACGGCTTCAAGTCGATCAACGACCGCTTCGGGCACCACACCGGCGACGCCGTCCTCATCGAGGTCGCGCGCCGGCTCACCACCGGCGTGCGGGACGGCGACACGGTCGCCCGGCTCGGCGGTGACGAGTTCGTCGTCCTCGCCGACGGCCTCGGCGCCGCCGACGCCGCCGACCTGGCCGTACGCCTCCGCAACGCGATCATCCCGCCGATCCGGGTGGACGGGCGGGCGGTCCGCGTCGGCGCGAGTTTCGGCATCGGCTGGGCCGAGTGCGGGATGACCGTGGAAGAGGTCCTGAACTCCGCCGACCAGCGGATGTACGTGGAGAAACGCTCCCGGGCGAAGGTCCACCGGCGGGCGGGCTGAGTCGCGCGCTGGTCCGTTCGGGTAGGCTCGGCCGGTCGGCGACGGCTGGCGAGCATGGAGAGGATGACCCGGATGGCTGCCGGTAACGACGGCGCGAGCAAGCCCGAGGACGACGATCCGTTCGGCTACCTGTACGCGGACGGCCAGGCAGCGGGCGCCCAGCCCCGCAGGGCGGCGGCTACGGCTACCCCGGCCCCGCCCCCGCGCAGCCCGGCGTGCCCCGCACCTCGTACAACCAGGTCAGAACGGTCGGCGAGCGCCAGTACGGCCACCACCAGCAGCAGCCGTACGTGCCGCCGCAGCAGCAGTCCCCGTACGGCCAGCCCCAGGCCCAGTACGCGGCCCCCGAAACCTACGGCGCCCAGCCCGGCCCCCGCACGGCCCCGATCCCGCCCCAGCGCGGCGGCTCCGGCCGCGCCCCAACACCAAGGGCCTGCTGGTCGGCGCGGTCGCGGTCGTCGCGGTCGTCGTCATCGGCATCGCGGCGGCGGTCATCTCCAACTCGGGCGGCGAGAAGAACAAGGACGACAAGGCCGGCGGCAACGTCCCGTCCACCGCCCCGTCCCAGGTCTCCGAGTCCCCGAGCACCGAGCCCACCACCGAGAAGACCCCGGAGGAGCTCCCCAAGCAGGACGCGGCGACGCTGACGCTGGGCGGTTCGGCCACGACCGAGAAGACCGTTCAGGGCGCCGAGGGCGTCGGCGGCGTGTACGTGTCGGGCTTCAACACGCCCGGGGCCTCGGTGACCTGGAAGGCGAACATGCCGACGGAGGGCAAGTACCGCCTGACCGTCCGGTACTCCATCCCGGCGGTCGACGCCAACGCCACCCTCACGGTGAACGGCAAGGCGAACAGCCAGCCGATCGGGCTGAAGAACTTCATCCACTCCTCGGACCCGAACCTGGAGAAGAACTGGCAGACCACCTGGGCGCCGGTCGACCTCAAGAAGGGCGAGAACGAGATCAAGATCTCGTGCGAGCAGGGCAATCAGTGCAACGTGGTGCTCGACTGGCTGGAAGTCACCCCGGGGCAGTAGGTGCCGACGCACCGCCCGCAGTACGTCCTGGCGTCAGATCTCGCGCGTTCACCCACGGAAAGTAAGATCATCATCTGATGATCCTTCCCTCACTGACCATGAGGGTGGGTTGGACAATACGGGAGGTCCTGAAGATGCGTGTCCTGGGAAAGCTGGCATCGGTCGGCATGCTGGCTGCTGGTTTGGTCGTCGCGACGACACCCTCGGCGTCTGCTGCGGTGTCAGGCGCATACGGAAAGTATGCCTGGAACGTCAGGGCATCGGCTTCGACGAACTCCACCGTGCTCGCCCGAATCTCCCCCTCGGGCTCCGTACCGTGCTGGACGGCCACGTGCACGGGGCAGGTCACCGGTGGTTACTACAAGTGCACCAATGAGAGCGAGACGTACAACACCTGGACCCCTCTCAACTACAACGGGAGGAAGGGCTGGGTCGCCGACAGGTGCGTGACACTCGGGCGCATCGCCTGAGGGCCCGGTAGGGCGGCGTAGTCAGGCAAGGGTCGGCTGCTCCGTCACCGTCACCCGCGTCAGCAGCCCCTCGTACGCCGTCGCGTCGAACTCCCCGGCCACCGGGGAGAGGACGGTGGCGGCGGAGAGGGCGACGGCGCGGGTGAGGCGTTCGGGCCAGGGGGTCCGGTCGACGAGGCCCGAGAGGAGGCCGGCGACGGCGGAGTCGCCGGCGCCGGTGGGGTTGCCCTTGACGGCGGCGGGCGGGTGGCGCGCCAGAGGCCCTCGGGGTGGCGGCGAGCATGCCGTCGGGGCCGAGGGAGGAGACGACGGCGCGGCGCCGCGGCGGCGGGCGTCGCTGGTGGCGCGGTGGGGTTCGCGGGCGCCGGTGAGCTGGGCGAGTTCCTCGGCGTTGGGTTTGACCAGGTCGGGGCGGGCGGCGATGCCCCGGCGGAGGGTTCGCCGCTGGTGTCGAGGAGGACGGGGACGTCGGCCGTACGGGCGAGGCGGATCAGTTCCGCGTAGGCGCCGACGTGGATGCCCGGCGGGAGGCTGCCGCAGAGGGCGACCGCCTCGGCCCCGTCGAGGAGCGCGGTGAAGCGGGTGCGGAAGGCGGCCCATTCGGCAGGGGTGACGGCCGGTCCCGGTTCGTTGAGCTGGGTGGTGTCCCCGCTGGCGTTGTCGACGACCGCGACCGTGCGGCGGGTGGGGCCCGCGGTCTCGACGAGCGCGTCGCGGACGGGCGTCGCCGCGAGCAGGTCCCGCAGCGTCGCGCCGGTCGCGCCGCCCGCGAAGCCGGTGGCGACCGTCTCGTATCCGAGGGCGGCGAGGACGCGGGCGACGTTGAGTCCCTTGCCGCCGGGCCGCTCGATGACCTGGGTGACCCGGTGGGAGGCGTGCGGGTGAGGGCGGGGACCCGGTAGGTCAGGTCCAGTGCCGTGTTGAGGGTGACCGTGAGGATCAAGACCCGTCCACCCCCGTACTCCTTGTGAAGTCCTGTGGAACGCGCGTTCCGATGCGCACAGATCATGCCAAAGGAAAGGCGGTTGGCCCAGACCCGGGGCCAACCGCTCTCAGGAATGACACCTGATCAGACCGTCGGGTGCACGATCCACTCGCCCTTGCGCATGACGCCCTTGAGCTCGAACTCGGCGTCGAGGACGACGATGTCGGCGTCCTTGCCGGGCTCCAGGGAGCCGACGCGGTCGTACACGCCGAGCAGGCGGGCCGGGTTGGCGGAGATGGCCTGGACGACCGACTCGACGGGGAGGCCGTCGATGGTGGCGGCGCGCTTGAAGGCGCGGTCCAGGGTGAGGGTGGAGCCGGCGATGGAGCCGCCCTCGACGAGGCGGGCGACGCTGTCCTTCACCTCGACGGCCAGCGGGCCGAGCATGTAGCTGCCGTCGCCGAAGCCGGCGGCGTCCATGGCGTCGGTGATGAAGGCGACGCGCTCGGGGCCCGCGTGGTGGAAGGCGAGCTCCAGGGCGGCGGGGTGGAGGTGGGTGCCGTCGTTGATGAGCTCGACGGTGATCCGCTCGTCCTCCAGGAGGGCGGCGATCGGGCCGGGGGAGCGGTGGCCGAGGGCGGGCATCGCGTTGTAGAGGTGGGTGGCGACGGTGGCGCCCGCGTCGATGGCGGCCCGCGTCTGCTCGTACGTGGCGTCGGTGTGGCCGATGGCGGCGATCACGCCGTGCTCGGCGAGGAGGCGCACGGAGTCGAGGCCGCCGGGCAGCTCGGTGGCGAGGGTGAGCATCTTGGCCCGGCCGCGGGCGGCGTCGATGAGCTTGCGGACCTCGGCCGGGTCGGGGTCGCGGAGCAGCGTCTCGTCGTGGGCGCCCTTGCGGCAGGGGGAGATGAAGGGGCCCTCGAAGTGGAGGCCGGCGATCTCGCCCTGCTCGGCGAGCTCGGAGAGCAGTCCGGCGCGCTGGGTGAGGAAGTCCATGTCGCCGGTGACGAAGGAGGCGACGACGGTGGTGGTGCCGTGCAGCCGGTGGGTGTGGACGCCCTTGAGGACGTCGTCGACGGTGCCGGAGGTGAAGGAGGCGCCGCCGCCGCCGTGGTTGTGCATGTCGACGAAGCCGGGGACGAGCCAGTGGCCGGTCAGGTCGAGGACGGGGGCGTTCTCGGGGGCGGAGCCCGCGATGCGGTCGCCGTCGACGATCACGCGTCCGTTCTCGACCGTTCCGGTGGGCAGCACGACGTGTGCGCCGGCGAGAACCTGGTGATCGGCCATCAGGCGGAAACCTCCGAGTCGGTGGGGTGCTGTGCGGCGAGAAGGTCCCAGGCGAGGAGGCCCGCGCCCAGGCATCCGGCGGTGTCCCCGAGGGCGGCCGGGACGATGGCGGGCAGCTTCTGGAACGTGACGCGTTCCTCCACCGCGGCCCGGAGTGGTGTGAACAAGGTTTCCCCGGCCTCGGCGAGACCGCCACCGATGATGAGGGTGCGGGGGTCCAGCAGGGTGAGTGCGGTGACGAGGCCGTCGGCGAGGGCGTCGACGGCGTCCTGCCAGACCCGTACGGCCGTGGGGTCGCCGGATTCGACGGCCTTCGCGCAGTCGGCGGCGTCGGCCCCGGGATCGCCGCTGGCCTCGGCCCAGGCGAGGGAGACGGCGGAGGCGGAGGCGTACCGCTCCAGGCAGCCGCGCTGGCCGCAGCCGCAGTCGGTGCCGCCGGGGCGGACGACGATGTGGCCGATCTCGCCGGCGTAGCCGTGGGCGCCGGCCTCGATGCGGTCGCCGATGCCGATGGCTCCGGCGATGCCGGTGCCGAGGGGCACGAAGAGGAAGCGGTCGGCGCCGTTGCCCGCGCCGATGCGGCCTTCGGCGAGGCCGCCGGTGCGGACGTCGTGGCCGAGGGCGACGGGGACGCCGTCGAGGCGGGCGCTGAGGAGTTCGCGCATGGGAACGTCGCGCCAGCCGAGGTTGGCGGCGTAGACGGCGATGCCGTTCTCGGCGTCGACGATGCCGGGGACGGCGACTCCGGCCGCGGCGGCGGGCTCTCCGTACCGCTCCTGGCCGAGGGCGCGGAGGTCTTCGGCGAAGCCGAGGATGGTCTCCACGACGGCCTCGGGACCGCGCTCGCGCCCGGTGGCGCGGCGGGCCTCGTGGAGCAGGGTGCCGTCCGTCCCGACGAGGGCGGCCTTCATACCGGTGCCGCCCACATCGAGGGCGATGACGTGTCTCACGGGGGACAGTCTGGCGCGGGACCACCCAAAAGGTCTAGTCCACTGAGCAGGATTGTTGCGCTCGGATACAAATTCGAGGCCGGCCATGGGTCCATGGTCCCGCCGGAGTTGCGGAAGTGATACCCAAGTGGTGTAGACCTCACGCCCGGACGCGGGGCAGACTTACGGCCCTGAGAAGAGCAAACGCCCAGCTCAGTACTGATGGACGACAGCTCAATGACGAGCAAAAGGTGGATGAAGCCGTGGAGCGGCGACGATTCCTTGGACTGACCGCGGCCGCCGCCGCCTCCCTCGGACTGGCCGCGACGGCCACCGGCTGCGGCACCCTGGGCGGTGACGCGGGCGACGTGACCCTCAAGCTGGTCGCCGCCGACTACGACCTGACCGGCGGCGACACCACCAAGAAGTACTGGGCCGACCTCGTCGCCGCCTTCGAGCAGAAGCACCCCGGCGTCAAGGTCGAGGTCGACGTCGTGTCCTGGGACGACGTCGACCGCAAGGTCGCCGAGATGGTCAAGGCCGGCCAGGCCCCCGACATCGCCCAGATCGGCGCCTACGCCGACTACGCGGCCGCCGGCCAGCTCTACTCCGCCGACGACCTCCTCTCCATCCCCGTCCAGGCCAACTTCCTCGGCGCGCTCGTCGAGGCCGGCGAGTACAAGCGCACCCAGTACGGCATGCCGTTCGTCGCCTCCACCCGGCCCCTCTTCTACAACAAGGCCCTCTTCGAGGAGGCCGGCGCCAAGGCCCCCACCACCTGGGACGAGCTCGCCGAAGCAGCCGAGAAGCTCAAGGCCAAGGGCGTCCCCACCCCCTTCGCGCTGCCCCTCGGCCCCGAGGAGGCCCAGGCCGAGGCCCTCATGTGGCTGCTCAGCGGCGGCGGCGGCTGGACCGACGCGGCCGACCGCTACGCCGTCGACTCCGAAGCCAACATCCGCACCTTCGAATGGCTCCGCAAGAACCTCGTCGGCAAGGGCCTCACCGGCCCCGTCGCCCCCGCCCGGCTCAACCGCAAGGCCGCCTTCGCCTCCTTCGCGAACGGCGAGGTCGGCATGCTCAACGGCCACCCCTCGCTCCTCAAGGAAGCCGCGAAGAAGGGCGTCCAGGTCGGGCAGGTCCCCCTCCCCGGCGCCGACGGCGCGCCCAAGACCGCCATGGGCGTCGCCGACTGGATCATGGGCTTCAAGCAGAACGGTCACCGCAAGGAGATCGGCGACTTCCTCAACTTCCTCTTCAGCGACGAGAACGTCCTGAAGTTCGCCGGGGACAACGACCTGCTGCCGGTCACCGTCACCGCCGAGGTCCGCATGGAGAGCGACCCCGCCCACGCCAACCTCCAGGTCTTCCTGAAGGTCCTCCCCGACGCGCAGCTCCCGCCCGTCGGCAAGACCTCCTGGGCCCAGGTCAGCGGGGACATCAAGCAGAACATCGGCAAGGCCGTCGCCCCCGACGGCCGCCCCTCCGAGGTCCTCGGCCGCATCGGGCGGGCGGCGACGGCGGCGGAGAGCGCCGAGTAATAGGTTGGTCGCATGACCGAAGAGGAGACGGCGGCCGACGTCAGCGGCGGGCCCGAGGAGGCCGACAGCAGGGGACTCGGGGAACGCGAGCGGGCGCTCCTCGCCGTCGAGCGCCGCTCCTGGCCCGGCCCCGGCGCCAAGGAGCGGGCCGTCCGCGAGCGGCTCGGCCTGTCCCCGACCCGCTACTACCAGCTCCTCAACGCCCTCCTCGACGACCCGCGCGCCCTGGCCCACGACCCGGTGACCGTCAACCGGCTGCGCCGGGTCCGCGAGGAGAAGCAGAGGCGACGGGAGGGGTAACCCCTTACGGGGTGACCCCGGCCACGCTGACGGAACGGGCGTACGTCGGTAGGGTCGGGAACATGGTCAGTAGCCTTCCGCACCCGACCTTCCCCAAGCTCTCAGCTCTGTTCGAGCAGGGAGACCCCATTCCGCCGGCCGCGACGGCCTGGACGCGCTCCTCGCGCGCCCGGCGAAGGCCGTCGTCGCCCTCGACTTCGACGGCACCCTCGCCGACATCGTCCCCGACCCCGAGCGGGCCCGCGCCCACCCGGTGCCGTGGCCGCCCTCGCCGCCCTGGCCCCCGGGTCGCCTCGGTCGCCGTCGTGACCGGCCGCCCCGCCGGGGTCGCCGTCCGCTACGGCGGCTTCGCCGGGTCCCCGGCCTGGAGCACCTCGTCGTCCTCGGCCATTACGGCGCCGAGCGCTGGGACGCCGTCACCGGCACCGTCCGGGCCGCCGCCCTCCACCCCGGCGTCGCCTCCGTCCGCGCCGAGCTCCCCGGCTTCCTGGACCGGGCCGGCGCCTGGCCGGGCGTCTGGATCGAGGAGAAGGGCCGCGCGCTCGCCGTCCACACCCGGCGCGCCCGGGACCCCGAGGGCGCCTTCGAGGCGCTCAAGGGCCCGCTGGGCGACCTGGCCGTCGCCCACGGCCTCGTCCTGGAGCCCGGCCGCATGGTCCTGGAGCTGCGGCCCCCCGGCATGGACAAGGGCGTGGCCCTCGCGAAGTACGTACGGGAGCTGGGCGCCGGGTCCGTCCTCTACGCGGGCGACGACCTGGGCGACCTCCCCGCCTTCGCGGCGGTCGAGAAGCTCCGCTCCGACGGCACCCCCGGCGTCCTCGTCTGCAGCGGCTCCACCGAGGTCCAGGAACTGTCCGACCGCGCGGACCTCTCCGTGGCGGGCCCGGCGGGCGTGGTGGAGTTCCTGACGGAACTGGCCGAGGCGATACGGGGGGCCTGAGGCCCCCGCGGCTACGGCTCGTACAGCGGCAGGAAGTGGACGACGGGCTCCTCGTACGGATGGGCGCCGCGGACGGCCGTGAGGATCGCCCGCGCCTGCCCCTCCTCGCAGACGGACTCGACCCGGCACTCCTCGGCCCGCTGGGTGACGCCCACCTCGCCGTCGTACGGCCGCGCGCCGGGCAGCGGCTGCCAGGTGCCGGTCACCTGCCACGTACTGGAACACCGGGCGTACTCCCCGACCCGCCCGGCCCCGGCGGAGTGGAGGGCGTCGAGAACGGCCTCCAGATGAGTACGGGGTACGGATATCTCGACCTTGAGGCGCGCCATGCGCCGACCCTAACGAAGCAGCAGGTCCACCACGCCCGTCAGGTCCTCCTCGCCGCTTCCGGCATCGAGCCGGCGGCGCATCAGCTCGAAGTACGGCCGGATCAACTCCGCGCTGACTCCCTGCCCTTCGGCCGTGGCGAGGAAGGTCGGCGTCCCGGCCACCTGCATGGCGAGGTTCGAGACCACGCCCTCCGTGTAGTCGCCGGAGCGCAGCTGGGCGGCGGTCCCGTGCACCCCCTGCGCCATCGCGGCGAGCCAGTCGGCCAGCAGCGGCGCGAACGCCACCGGATCGATGTCCTCCCGCCGGATCAGCGCGAAGGCGTGCGCGGCCCCGGCGAACATCCCGTACATGCCGCTGAGCAGGGCCACGTCGTGCAGGGCGGCGAACCCGGCGTCCTCACCGACGTACTTGGTGCCCACGGGCACGGCGAGGGTGGCCCGGTGCGACTCGAACAGCTCCCGCGACCCGCTGTAGAAGACGTACCCCCCGGCCTCCGGAACCCCGACCATCGGCGGTACGGCCATGATCCCGCCGTCCAGGTAGCGCGCCCCCCGCGCCCCGGCCCAGGCCGCCCGGTCACGGGCCTGCTCGGGGGTCGTGGTGGTGAGGTTGACGAGGTCCCTGCCGCTGATGTCGACGCCGTCCAGGGCCGCGCCCACGGACTCGTCGTCGAGGAGGCAGAGGACGACGAGCCCACCCGCCGCGACGGCCCCGGCCGCGTCGTCCGCGACCTTCGCCCCTTCCCCGGCGAGCGCCTCGGCCCGTGCGGGGGTGCGGTTCCAGACGGTGAGCGGATGCCCGGCGGCGAGCCAGGCACGGGCGAGGGCGGTGCCCATGGCACCGAGACCGAGAAGGGACACGGGCGACTTCGGCGTGCTGTTCTGCGTCATGCCGAAGAGCCTGCTCCAGCCCCCTGACCTGCTCAAGTACCCACTTTCAAGTGGGTGGTTACCCTGAGGTGAGCGAACAGGTCAGAGAGGCGGGACGAGTGGCGACCCTGAACCGGCCGGGTGCTCCCGACGGGCACGTCTGCGGCATCGACACCGCGATGGAGGTCATCGGCGGCAAATGGAAGGTCCTCATCCTCTGGGCCCTCCACGAACACCCCCACCTCCGCTTCGGCGAACTCCGCCGCCTCGTCCCCGGCATCACCGAAAAGGTCCTCGCCTCCCACCTCCGCGAGATGGAAACGGACGGCATCGTCGACCGCGTCTCCTACGACGAGGTCCCTCCCCGCGTCGAGTACGCCCTCACGAAGGCGGGCACGCGCCTCAACGAGGCCCTGGAGCCGCTGGCGGCGTGGGGGAGGGAGCGGCGGGAATCCAGTGGCGCCACTTCCTGAGGGTCGGCGAGGATCCGCCGCATGGGAGCGGACATCCACGGGTTCATCGAGTGCCGGGTCACGTACGGGACCCTCGACGAGGAGGACTCCGGCTGGCATGCCGCCATCGACCTGGACCTGCTGTACGGCGGACGGAGCTACGACGCCTTCGGCTGCCTGTTCGGCGTCCGCAACCGCGCGGGCTTCCGGCCGCTGGCCGAAGGGCGCGGGCTGCCGCCCGACGTGACCCCCGAGGTCCGGCGCGCCTACGAGAGCGACCCCACCCTCTTCCACAGCGCCTCCTGGATCGGCTGGGAGGAGCTGACCGCCGTCGACTGGGACGAGGCCGCCTCCACCCCCGACGCGCGCGTCCGCGAGTACCGGGACAGCGAGCGGCTCGGACGCATGACGCGCCGGGAGGCGGTGCACGAGGACGGCATGTGGGACCCGGTCTGGGCGACCATGAAGGCCCTCGCCGACGTGCACGGCCCCCAGTACGTGCGGCTCGTCGTCTGGTTCGACAACTAGCGCGTGCATCGAAGGCGCCTCGGTACCACCCACCCCCAGCCGTGTGCCGCAGCTCGGGCATCATGTCGTCGCATGATCACCGTTCACCTGAAGTACGAGATCGATCCCGACCGCATCGAGGACTTCGAAGAGTACGGCCGCCGGTGGGTCGCCCTCGTCGGCCGGTTCGGGGGCACGCACCACGGCTATTTCCTGCCCAGCGAGGGCGACAGCGACATCGCCTACGCGCTCTTCTCCTTCCCCAGCCTTGCCGCGTACGAGCAGTACCGAGCCGACAGCGCGCGTGACCCCGAGTGCCAGGAGGCGATCGAGTTGGCTCGTCGGACCCGATGCATCCGCCGGTACGAACGTCGCTTCCTGCGGCCACTCGACCAGCTGCCCCACTCCTAGAGCCCCGTCAATCCGCCGGTCACGGCCACTCGTTGACGGCCGCTACGAGGGCGGTCGCCTCGTACGGTCGCCGGTTCCTGATCGACGGCGGCCCGGCACGTCGTGATCGCCACCAACAACGGCAGACAACGAACGGTCGGAGCCCGCGCCGCAGTTGGGGGCGGGGCGGGTCTGACCGTCGCGGTGAGCGCCGGCGAGCAGCTCGTCGTGGACGCGCCGCGCCAGACCGGTGCCCCAGTGGGTGGGGGTACCTCTGCACGTCCCTCCAAGGGGCCGTATGTCCTAAGAATGATCGTTTCTGCGGTGAACCCGAAGAACCCACGGGCGCGGTCGGGGCGAGCGTCCCGGTCAAGAACGAGGGCTGGTGGGCGTTCGCGACGAACACCGACCCCAACAACCCGGGCAAGCTGAAGGCGTACGCGATCTGCGCGAAGGTCGTGAAGAACCCGACGCTCGTCACCCCGTGACCGACGCCTTCGGGCGGTGGCGGTGAAGCGCGGCCCGGTCGTGACGGCCGGGCCGCGCTTCACCGGTTGCCCTGGTTCCCGAGCGCTTCCAGTTGGGCCAGGAACCAGCGCTGGGGCGGGAGGGACGTGGCGGTGGCCGCGAGGCGTTTGGTGCGGTCCGCGCGTTCGGACGGGGGCATCGTCAGGGCCGTGTGCAGGGCCTCGGCCGTCTCCGTCACGTCGAAGGGGTTCACCACGAGGGCGTCCTCGTGGAGCTCCTCGTACGCCCCCGCTTCGCGGGAGAGGACCAGGGCGCAGCCCGTCTCCGAGACGACCGGTATCTCCTTCGCCACCAGGTTCATGCCGTCGCGCACCGGGTTCACCAGGGCCACGTCCGCCAGGCGGTAGGCGGCCAGGGAGCGGGTGAAGTCGTCCTCCACCGAGACCAGGACCGGCTGCCAGTCCGCCGTGCCGAACTCCGTGTTGATCTCCGCCGCCAGGGAGCTCACCGCCGCCGTGTACGCGCGGTAGGCCTCCAGGTCCTGGCGGGAGGGGTAGGCCGAGGCGAGGTGGACCACGCGGTCGCGCCATTCGGGGCGGGTGGTGAGGAGCTCCCGGTAGGCGTGGAGGCCGCGGAGGATGTTCTTGGAGAGTTCGGTGCGGTCGACCCGGACGATGGTCTTGCGGTCGCCGATCTCCTCGCGCAGGCGCGCCAGGCGGTCGTCCACCTCCGGGCGGTACGCCAGTGCGCGGAGCTCCTCGCCGTCCACGCCCAGGGGGTGGACGGCCACCTGGGTGCGGCCCAGGCCCAGGTCGGCCGCGCAGTCCTCGAAGGCCTGTGCCCACGCGCGGGTGTGGAAGCCGAGGCGGTCCGCGCCGAGCATGCCTCGGAGGAGTTCCTCGCGGATGTCGGTGGGGAGCATTCCGAGGTATGCGGGGGAGGCCCAGGGGTGTGGGTGAAGTGGGCGATCCGCAGGTCCGGGCGGAGGGTGCGGAGCAGGCCGGGGACGAGGGCGAGGTGGTAGTCCTGCACCAGGACCGCCGCGCCCTCCGTCGCCTCCGTCGCCAGGGCCTCGGCGAAGGCGCGGTTGTAGGCGCGGTAGGACTCCCAGCGGCGGTGGAAGTCCGCGTCGAAGACGGGCTCGCGCGGGATGTCGTAGAGGTGGTGGTGGAGGAACCACAGCACCGAGTTCGCGATGCCGTTGTACGCGTCGGTGTACGTCGTCGGGGATGTCCAGCATGCGCACGCCCGGCTCGCCCGTCCCGCGCCGCACCGCCTCCCGGTCGCCCTCGCTCAGCGCCGCGCACACCCAGAGGGTGTCCCGGGAGTCGATGGTGCTCAGGGCCGACGCCAGGCCGCCGCCGCCCTTGCGGGCCTCCAGCGAACCGTCCTCGCCGCGCGCGTACGACACGGGGCCCCGGTTGGATGCCACCAGCACAGTTGCCATGTGGCGAACCTAGCCCGTCCCGTAAACGCTCAAACGTACGTATACGAGACGGGCTGATCCGGCCACCGTGCGTGGTCGCGCCCGGCCGTCACGCCACGCGGCGGTGCGCGTACTCCGTGATCTCGGCCATCGGCGGCCGCTCCTCGGTGTCCACCGCGTACGTCCGCGGCTCGAAGCCCTTCTCGCCCCGCTCGAACTGGGTGAGGCGCGGCCGTACGAGATGGCCCCGGGACAGCCGCAGCTGCGCCGTCCGGTAGATGGCCGCCGCCATCCGGCCGAGGGCCTGCCCGTCCTGGTGGCGGTGCTTGCGCACCCCCACGTCCACCTGTGCCAGGGCGTCCAGGCCGACCGTGTGCAGGGCGTCCACGAGCAGCCCCAGTTCCACTCCGTAACCGACGGGGAACGGAAGGCGTTCGAGGAGGGAGCGGCGGGCCGCGTACTCGCCGCCCAGGGGCTGGACGAAGCCGGCCAGCTGCGGCCAGTGGAGGTTCAGGAGGGGGCGGGCCACCAGTTCCGTGACGCGCCCGCCCTGGCCTGGGGTCTTGCCGGAGGCGAGCCCGTCGAGCTCAGTTCCGAAGGGACGGTCGTACATCGCCTTCACGAAGTCGACGTCCGGGTCCGTGAGCAGCGGGCCCACGATTCCCGTCACGAAGTCCGCCGAGAAGTCCCGCAGGTCCGCGTCGACGAAGCAGACGACGTCCCCGCTCGTCACCATCAGTGACCGCCAGAGCACCTCGCCCTTGCCGGGGACCGCCGGTATGCGGGGGAGGATCGCGTCCCGCGCGACCACCCGGGCGCCGGCCGCCGCCGCGACCTCCGCCGTGCGGTCGGTGGAGCCCGAGTCGATCACCACCAGCTCGTCGACCAGGGGACGGACGCGGTCATCAGTTCGCGACGGATGACGGAGACGATGTCCCCGACCGTCGCCTCCTCGTTCAGCGCGGGCAGGACGACGCTGACCGTCGTCCCCCGCTTGGCGGCGAGCACCCGGTCCAGCGGGCGGTCGGACACGGACCAGGACCGCCGGGCCAGCCAGCGCTCCACTTCCTCCAGCAACGTGATCTCCATCTCGCGGATCGGACGACGGTCTCCACCTTCGAGGCCTTCGGTTACAGTCTTGAACAACGCGGACGCCCGATGCATGTCGGGGTCCCGACCGCGTCTCACAATCGAATACCGCTCATCCAGAGGGGCAGAGGGAAACGGCCCGTTGAAGCCCCGGCAACCCTCCAGTCGGTTTGACTCGCACAGCGAGGTCCCCGGCTAGGGAAGGTGCCAAATCCGTCTCATGGCGAAAAATTCGTCATGGGAAAGATGAGGAGAAAGGGCCTCGCCTCCATGGCTGTTCAGACCGTCGCACCCGCAACCACCGTCGACCTCGGTCCCGCTTCCGGGCTCTCCTGTCGCGAATGCGGTGAAGTCTTCCCGCTCGGCCCGATCTTCGCCTGCGAACTCTGCTTCGGACCGCTCGAAGTCGCGTACGAGCTCCCCACCGGCGACCCCGAGGAGCTGCGCAAGCGGATCGAGGCCGGCCCCGCCAACATCTGGCGCTACGCCCCCCTGCTGCCCGTCCCCGCCGACGTCGCCGAGAAGCCCAACCTGAACCCGGGCTGGACCCCGCTGGTCAAGGCCGACAACCTCGCCCGCGAGCTCGGCGTCGCCCCCGGCAAGCTCTTCGTCAAGGACGACTCCGGCAACCCGACCCACTCCTTCAAGGACCGGGTCGTCGCCCAGGCGCTCGAAGCCGCCCGCGCCTTCGGCTTCACCACCCTCTCCTGCTCCTCCACCGGCAACCTGGCCGGCGCCGTCGGCGCCGCCGCCGCCCGTGCCGGCTTCCGCTCCTGCGTGTTCATCCCGCACGACCTGGAGCAGGGCAAGGTCGTCATGGCCGGTGTCTACGGCGGTGACCTCGTCGCCATCGAGGGCAACTACGACGACGTCAACCGCTTCTGCTCGGAGCTCATCGGCGACCCGCTCGGCGAGGGCTGGGGCTTCGTGAACGTCAACCTCCGGCCGTACTACGGCGAGGGCTCCAAGACGCTCGCGTACGAGATCTGCGAGCAGCTCGGCTGGGTCCTCCCCGACCAGCTCGTCATCCCGATCGCCTCGGGCTCGCAGCTGACGAAGATCGACAAGGGTCTGCAGGAGCTCATCAAGCTCGGCCTCGTCGAGGACAAGCCGTACAAGATCTTCGGCGCCCAGGCCGAGGGCTGCTCCCCGGTGTCCGCCGCCTTCAAGGCCGGCCACGACGTCGTGCGGCCCCAGAAGCCGAACACCATCGCCAAGTCCCTCGCCATCGGCAACCCGGCCGACGGCCCGTACGTCCTCGACATCGCCCGCCGCACCGGCGGCGCCGTGGAGGACGTGAACGACGAGCAGGTCGTCGAGGCCATCAAGCTCCTCGCGCGGACCGAGGGCGTCTTCGCGGAGACCGCGGGCGGCGTGACCGTCGGCGTCACCAAGAAGCTCGTGGAGGCCGGTCTCATCGACCCGGACCTCACCACCGTCGTCCTCAACACCGGCGACGGACTCAAGACCCTGGACGCGGTGGCCGACACCTCTCAGGCGACCGCCACCATCCGCCCGAGCCTGGACGCGTTCCGCGACGCCGGCCTGGCGCTCTGAAAGGTTGAGAAGACACATGGCCGTGAACGTCCGCATCCCCACCATCCTCCGCACCTACACGGGCGGCCGGGCCGAGGTCCAGGCCGAGGGCGCGACCCTCGCCGAGGTCATCGCCGACCTGGAGAAGAACCACACGGGCATCGCCGCCCGCGTCCTGGACGACCAGGGCAAGCTGCGCCGCTTCGTCAACGTCTACGTCAACGACGACGACGTGCGCTTCGAGCAGGGCCTGGAGACCGCCACCCCGGCGGGCGCGGGCGTCTCGATCATCCCGGCCGTCGCCGGCGGCTGCTGATCATCAACTGATCCTTACCGGTCAGTACGAATTGCCCCTTCCGCGCTATAAGCGGAAGGGGCGATTCTGCATGGTTGAGCGCGGTAGAGTTGGGGAAGTCCCCTCCGCTGCTCGTGCCAAACGCATATGAGAATGCGTCCGCACGCGACAAGAAGCAGCCAAAGTACCCGTGCGTTGTGTACGTTCTGCGCGCTTTGCCGGGCCCGACTTGCCCCGTCATCCAGGGGATTCTCCCCAATTCCCCTTTCCGCCGCGCCCAGAATTATCGGTCGAATGACCTGTTGCAGAGGGCAGTTGGGCAGATACATTCAGCGGCGGTCGACGCGTTCCGGCGCAGGGTCTGACCCGGGTCCGCGAGGTGCGGTCCCGCGCAAGGGCCAGTAATAGGGGAGTTAGGCATGGCTCAGGGCACCGTCAAGTGGTTCAACGCGGAGAAGGGCTACGGCTTCATCGCGGTAGACGGTGGTGCGGATGTTTTCGTCCACTACAGCGCGATCCAGATGGATGGCTACCGCAGCCTCGAAGAGGGCCAGCGGGTCGAGTTCGAGATCTCGCAGGGCCAGAAGGGTCCGCAGGCGGACATGGTCAAGCTCGCCGTCTGAGCGCGGCGCGATCGGCCACCGACGCACGCCGTCGAGGGGTCCGCATCCCTGAGGGGATGCGGACCCCTCGTGTGTTCCCGGAGCCCGGCTCGATCCACCTCCCGAAACGCGAGAGTCGCTTGCACTCTCCTAGGGCGAGTGCTAATCATTGGCGTTAGCACTCGGAAGGTGAGAGTGCTTACGAGGATCGGGCAGACGAGGTCCGCGGCCAGGTGGGGCAAGGAACCACCGGGCACGCAGGCCGTCCGTCGCGGGCGTCGGCGCGGTCCTGGAGCGTTATCCACCCCATGTCCGGGAGGACCACTTCACATGGCCAAGATCATCGCGTTCGACGAGGAGGCCCGGCGCGGTCTCGAGCGCGGCATGAACCAGCTCGCTGACGCCGTCAAGGTCACCCTCGGCCCCAAGGGTCGCAACGTCGTCCTCGAGAAGAAGTGGGGCGCCCCCACGATCACCAACGATGGTGTCTCCATCGCCAAGGAGATCGAGCTCGAGGACCCGTACGAGAAGATCGGCGCCGAGCTGGTCAAGGAAGTCGCCAAGAAGACGGACGACGTCGCCGGCGACGGTACGACCACCGCCACCGTCCTCGCCCAGGCGCTCGTCCGCGAGGGCCTCCGCAACGTCGCCGCCGGTGCCAACCCGATGGCCCTCAAGCGCGGCATCGAGAAGGCCGTCGAGGCCGTCTCCGGCGCCCTCCTTGAGCAGGCGAAGGATGTCGAGACCAAGGAGCAGATCGCTTCCACGGCCTCCATCTCCGCCGCCGACACCCAGATCGGCGAGCTCATCGCCGAGGCGATGGACAAGGTCGGCAAGGAAGGCGTCATCACCGTCGAGGAGTCGCAGACCTTCGGTCTGGAGCTTGAGCTCACCGAGGGCATGCGCTTCGACAAGGGCTACATCTCGGCGTACTTCGCCACCGACATGGAGCGCATGGAGGCGTCGCTCGACGACCCCTACCTCCTGATCGTCAACTCCAAGATCTCCTCCGTGAAGGACCTCCTTCCGCTCCTGGAGAAGGTCATGCAGTCGGGCAAGCCGCTGCTGATCATCGCCGAGGACGTCGAGGGCGAGGCCCTGTCGACCCTGGTCGTCAACAAGATCCGCGGCACCTTCAAGTCCGTCGCGGTCAAGGCCCCGGGCTTCGGCGACCGCCGCAAGGCCATGCTGAACGACATCGCCATCCTCACGGGCGGCACGGTCATCTCCGAGGAGGTCGGCCTCAAGCTCGAGAACGCGGGCCTGGACCTGCTCGGCCGCGCCCGCAAGGTCGTCATCACCAAGGACGAGACCACCATCGTCGACGGTGCCGGTGACAGCGACCAGGTCGCCGGTCGCGTGAACCAGATCCGCGCCGAGATCGAGAACTCGGACTCGGACTACGACCGCGAGAAGCTCCAGGAGCGCCTCGCGAAGCTGGCCGGCGGCGTGGCCGTCATCAAGGCCGGTGCCGCGACCGAGGTCGAGCTCAAGGAGCGCAAGCACCGCATCGAGGACGCCGTTCGCAACGCGAAGGCGGCCGTCGAGGAGGGCATCGTCGCCGGCGGTGGCGTGGCCCTGCTCCAGGCCTCCAACGTCTTCGAGAAGCTCGAGGCCGACCTGTCGGGCGACGAGGCCACCGGTGCCAACATCGTCAAGCTGGCGCTCGAGGCCCCGCTGAAGCAGATCGCCGTCAACGCCGGCCTCGAGGGCGGCGTCGTGGCGGAGAAGGTCCGCAACCTGCCCGTCGGCCACGGCCTGAACGCCGCGACCAACGAGTACGTCGACCTCATCGCCGAGGGCATCATCGACCCGGCGAAGGTCACGCGCTCCGCGCTGCAGAACGCCGCGTCGATCGCCGCGCTGTTCCTCACCACCGAGGCCGTCATCGCCGACAAGCCGGAGAAGGCCGCCGCGCCGGCCGGCGGCGGCATGCCGGGCGGTGACATGGACTTCTGATCCTCCCGGGGATCGGTGGTTCATCGCGCTGAACGCGCGGCAAGCGAACGAGGGCGGCACCCCCACCAGGGGGTGCCGCCCTCGGGCGTTCCTGCCTGCCGGAGGCGGTCAGCGCACGTCGACGTAGTCCCCGCCGGCCGAGGCCGGGGAGTGGAAGTGCCGGGAGTCGGCGGCGTAGTGGCGGATCCGCCAGGTGCCGTCGGCGCTCGCCTTCGCCTTCAGGGAGACGCTGCCGTTGGCGGCGGACCGGCCCGTCGCCATCTGCTTCCAGGCCGTCGAGCCCTTCGGCTGGAACTGCAGGACCACCGGGGCGTTGCCGTAGGCCCGCCAGGCGCCGTCCCAGTAGTGCTGGAGCCCGCCGGTGACGGTCACGTACCCGCCCTTGGCGACCGGCTCGGGGCCGGCGTTCAGGGAGACGATCCGGGTGTCGAAGCGGACGAGCCGGAAGGACGGCGAGACGGCCTCGGCGACCTCGTCGGTCGTCGGGTGACGGAGCCGGAACCAGCCGCCCCGGCTGCCCGCCGTGAGCGTGACGCTCTCCCAGGAGGAGGACGTCTCCCGGAGGGGCACGGCCTTCCAGCCGCCGGCGACGGACTGCTCCAGCCGCACGTCCTGCTGGTACATGGACGCGTCCGGCGTGTACAGCGCGCGGAGGCTGCCGGTGACCGAGAGGGTGCCGTCGGCGGACAGCGAGGCGCCGCGGAGGTCGAGACGGGACTCCAGGGGGACGGCGAGCGGGCCCGCGAGCCGTTCGAACATCAGGAACGGGTCGCCGGAGGTGACCTCCCACTCGTACTGGCCGGAGCCGGCGAAGGCGGGCAGCTTCGCGGTGAACCGGCCGTCCGCGTCCGTGCGCACGTTCGCGACCTGCGGGCCGAAGGCCACGCGGACGGGCTGGTCGGCGAGCGGGACGCCCGTGGCGGCCTGGTCGGTCAGCCGTCCGGCGACGGTGACGGTCTCGCCGTTCAGCGCCCGCCTCCTGTCGGCGGCGGCGGTGGCCGTCGCGCGCAGCGGCCTGTACGCCTCCGCGACCGAGCGCGAGGCGTTCACGCTGCCGTGCACCTCGGCGCTGTCCTCGGCGAACGAGGCCGTGAAGGCGTCGCCGGGGCGGCGACGGCGTACGGCTCGCCGGTGAAGTCGCCGGCGGCGGAGGTGACGAGGGACCGGGGGCCTCGCCGGCGGCCGCGCCGTCGCGCCGGACGGTGACCGTGCGGTCCGGGAGCGGCACGACGTCCCCGGAGCCGGGCTGGACGGCGCTCAGGTTGCCCTGGGGGCGGGCGTTGCGGTCGTCCCAGGCGGGGACGCCCACGCCGAAGGAGACGAGCTCCGGCCGCAGCCGGAAGTCGAGCCGGCCGGCGTCGGCGCGGGTGAGCTTGTTGCCGAGCGAGTCGGTGGCGGTGACGTCGATGGCGTACGTCCCCAGGGACGGGATGGTGCCGCCGTCCTCGACCAGCTTCAGCGTCGCCTCGGCGGGCAGCCGGAAGGTCTGGGCGAGCCGGGGGTCCCAGGGGTCCCCGGGGACGAGCGTCGGGACGGTGGCGACGACGGTGTCGCCCTGCCGGATCCGGGCTGAGACGGCGGTGACCTTGGCCTGCGGGGCGTCGGTCCAGGCGGTCACCTCGAAGACGCCGCGCTGGGTGTCGTCGGTGACGGCGCGGCCGATGCCGACGAGCGGGCTGCCCGCCGGGGCCGTCCCGGCGAGGGCGGGGCGGTCGACGCGGCCAGGGCCACGGCCGCGACGGCGGCTGTCAGGGAGAGGCGGAGGTCAGCGCGCATCGATGTACTTCGCATTCGTCTCGCTGTAGAAGTAGCTGCCCGTGGTGTTGAGGTAGAGCGCCCAGGAGCCGTCGCCGTAGGCGGTGGCGCGGTAGCTGAAGTTGCCGCTGCTGTTGGTGGTGACGCTCTGGCTCACCCAGTACCACTGCTTCTCGTTCTTGGGCTTGTAGACGAGGGTCAGCTTGGCTCCGCCGAGCGGCTTCCAGACGCCGCCGATCTTGCGCTGGACGGTGCCGGAGACGGTCATCTTGCCGTTCACCGTGGGCCGGGTGGGGCTGATGGTGAAGGCGGAGAAGCGGGTGGGCGTGCGGCCCCGCTTGAGGCTCGCACCGGTCTTGGCGACGAGCTGGTTCGTCTCCGGGTGCTGCACCCGGTAGAGCGCGGACTCGTAGCCCTGGAGCGTGAACTTGTACATGCAGTTCGTGTCGGTCCGGCCGGAGCGCAGGGTGAACCAGCTGCGTCCGCCGTCCAGGGAGGCCTGGAGCGTCACGGGCTGGGTCTCGTAGCAGGCGTAGCCGCTGCTGAGGCTGCCCGTGACGCTGAGCCTGCCGAACTCGTCGAGGGTGGCGTCGTAGGGCGAGAAGGTGAACTGCTGCGGGACGACGACGTCGATCTTGTCGTAGGGCCGGGGGTCGCCCGTGAAGTACGGGGAGGGCCGCAGCGAGGCGTAGACGTAGTCGGTCGAGTACTGGATCCGGGCGGGGAGCGAGAAGGTGCCGGTGGCCGAGGAGGTGCCCGAGCCGAGCACGTTGGCCGGGCTCGACTCGTACCATCCGGGCTGGGTGCCGGTGGCGACGACGGGCGCGCCGGCGAAGGGCTTCCAGCCGTCGTTCGTGAACCGTTCGACGAGTCCGGTGACGCGGAGGTCCGTGCCGGCGCGGACGCGGTACTTGTCGCCGGCGGCGGTGATCCGGTAGCGCGTCTGCTCGATGGGCACGTCCGGAACGCCGCGGTTCGGCTCGTCCGGGTCGATGCCGGGGCTCGGGACGACGGTCGCCGTGCCGCCGGTCAGCCGGCCCTGGGGAGTGACCGTCACCGAGAAGGTGCCGTCGGCGCGGACGGTCGCGGTGCCCGTGCGGTCGACGTATCCGGCGATGCCGTAGGTCTGGAACCAGAACTGCACCCGGGTGCCCTCGGGCGCGGTGGAGCGCTCGCCGGTGGCCGGGTTCCAGCTGGTGGTGGTGCCGGAGAGGACGACCTGAGGATGCTCGTAGCTGGTGGTCGCGCGGTCGGCGGTGATCGTGTCGACGCCGACGTGCCGCTTGTGGCTGTAGGCCGCGCCCGCCCGGTACGTGGTGGTGCCGCCGGGGCGCCGGTAGTCGATCCGGACCGGGTAGTCCCCGAGGGCGGTTCCTCCGGGGAGGGCGAGGGGCGCGTCGGTGGTCCAGTCCCCGTAGCGCAGGGTCAGCTCCTCCGTGGAGGCGAGGACCGGGGCGTCCGGTGCGGTGGAGGCCAGCACGCTGACCTTGACCCAGAGCGCGTCGCCGAGCGACCTGACGCGGTAGCGCCCGTCGTCGAGCGTGATGTCGGCGGTGTCGGCCACTTCCGCGTGCGCGGCCGGGGCGTGGATGGCGGCGGGCGTGAGGACGCCCGCGGAGAGAGCGAAGACGGCGGCCGCACGGACGAAGGCGTGCGGAAGCCGGCGCGTTGAGCGCGGCAAAGGGACCCCCCACAGGTCTGAGATCGCGGCCACGCCCTCAGTCGGGCGGCCGCGTGAGCAGAACTTTAGCGCTCACCTGTTGAACATGTTCATTTGATTCACGGGGATGCCGGGGCGGGGCGCCGGGGTCATCCTGGAATGGCCCCTTCGTGAAGGGAGGATCGGAGCGATGGTCACCCTCCTGACGACGCCGGCCGACCGCGAACTGGTCATCACCCGCACCTTCGCCGCCCCGCCGCCCGCGTCTGGGAGGCCTGGACGCGGCCCGAGCACGTACGGGAGTGGTACGGGGCGGCCGGGCTGGCCACCTCCGTCGTCGACATCGACCTGCGGGCGGGCGGCGCCTGGCGCTGGGGCCAGACCGGGCCCGACGGGCAGCAGATCGTCTTCTCCGGCACGTACGAGGACGTCGTCCCGGTGGAACGCCTCGACTACACCGAGCTCTTCGAGCAGATGCCGGACGCCGAACCGGTCCGCGTCACCCTCACCTTCGACGCCACCCCCGACGGCGGCACAGCCCTGACCAGCACCTCCCTCTGGCCCTCGAACGAGACCAGGGACCAGGCGCTGGCGGCGGGCATGGAAGCGGGGGTGCGGAAGCAGTACGACCGGCTGGCGGAGTACCTGGAAGACATGTGACCCCCGGTCACGGCCCCCGCAGCAGGGCCTGCGCGACCGGCTCCCCGGTGCGCCGGGCCCGCGCCAGCCCCGCCTTCACCTCGGAGAGGGTGCGGGGCCGGTAACCGGGGCCTCCGCAGCAGGACTTGTGGAAGCGGATCCCCGCCTGGAGCACGACCGAGAGCGCCCGCCAGGCCGAGACGTCCCTGCGGCGGGGCGGCGCGAAGGCGGAACCCACGTGGATGAGGCCCCGCGCACAGCGCGGACACCGCCGCTCCCGGGCACCGTCGTACGGCTTCGGATACGGCTGCTTGTACGAGGCCCGGCACGGCAGGCAGACGTACGAGGTCTTGGCGTGGCCCATGGCCCCAGGCTAGGAGGAACGGGGGCCACGCCCCAGCGAATTACGGGCGAGCGGACTACGGGGCGAGCGACTGCGGGCGAGTGGCTTACGGGTGAGCGGCTTACGGGCGAGCGGCTTCCGGGCGGCTGAAGAGGCCCGTCCAGAGGAAGGACTCGCCGAAGGCCGGGGAGTCGGCGGGGCGGTCGTGCATGCGGCGGAGCTCGATCTCCGTCAGGTCGGCGAAGACCGCCCGGAGCGAGGCGTCGGTGTACGCGAGTCCGCCGTGCAGCTTGCCCTCCCGGTAGAAGTCGGCGTCCGGGAGTTCGGAGCCCATGCCGCCCTCGCCGGCCGCGAACGCGGTGAGGGCGAAGCGGCCGCCCGGGGCGAGGGCGCGGTCGAGGAGGGCGAGGTAGCTGATCCGGCGGTGCGGGGGCAGGTGGTGGAAGCAGCCGGAGTCGTAGACCAGGTCGTACGGCCCGTCGAGGGCGGCCGTGAAGGCGTCCCCGCACACGAACCGGACGTTCGCGGCGCCCGCCTCGGCGGCCCGTTCCTCCGCCCAGGCGACGGCCGTGGGCGAGAGGTCGACACCGGTCACCTCGTAACCGGCCGACGCGAGGTACAGGGCGTTCCGGCCCGGCCCGCACCCCAGGTCGAGGACCCTCCCGCCGGCCGGCAGCAGACCCCGCTCCACGTACGAGACGAGGTTCTCGTCGGGCTTCGCGACGAAGAACGGCACCGGCCTCTCCCGGTCCGCGTAGAACCCGTCCCACCAGTCCGACCCGCCCTCCGTCCACCGGTCGGCGCCCGGCGTGAACAGCCCGTCGAGCAGGGTGAGTACGTCGTCGATCGTGCGGATGCTGCGGTCCCTGGCGTCCATGTGGATCTCCCTCCGAGTCCCTCAAGAATAAGGCGAGTTGAAGGAAAAGCCCAGGTCGGAGGTGGTGTGCGGATGCTCCGTGCGGGGGGTGGGGGGCCTGCGGCGGGGGAAGCGGCCCCCTGGGGGCGGGGGCGGTGCCGAGGGCCCTGGAAAGCCACTCCAGGGCCCGGGAAGGGGCCTTCCCGGGGGGATCACCGGTCCCCCTTTTCCGGCGCCTTCGATGCGCGTGAATGCGCGACCCGAAGATCCGTCGCGCTCGCCCTGGGCACGACCCTCACCGTGTCAATTACGGCTCTGGTGGCGGCCGTTCGGGGGAATGGGTCAGAGTGGGAGACCACTGTCGCTGGGGATGCGCCAGGGGAACGGGGAGCGGGCAGTGAGTGCAGAGATCGGACGACTGATCGGTGGCCGCTACCGGCTGAACCGTCTCCTGGGCTCCGGCGGGTTCGGCCAGGTCTGGGCCGCCGAGGACACCGCGCTCGGCGTCGACGTGGCGATCAAACAGGTCCGCCTCGCGCAGGCCTCGCCGGAGGAACGCGCGGACCTGCTGGCCCGCGCCATCCGCGAGGCCCGGCACGCCGCCCGGCTGCGCGACCACCCCACATCTTCACCGTGCACGACGTCATCGAGGTGGACGGCGCGCCCTGGATCGTCATGCAGCTGGTCGAAGGGCACTCCCTCGCCGACGAGCTCAAGAAGAACGGTCCCCTCCCGAGGCCACCGCCCGCACCGTCGCCACCGCCCTCCTGCGGGCCCTCGGCTCCGCGCAGGAGGCCGGGATCTTCCACCGTGACGTCAAGCCCGCGAACGTCATGCTCACGCCCCGCGGCGACGTCCTCCTCACCGACTTCGGCATCGCGGTGGACCACGCCGACACCCGTCTGACGCCGACCAACCTGGTCATCGGCACCCCCGGCTACACCGCTCCCGAGCGGTGGCAGGGCGTCCCGCCCAGCGGCGCGTCCGACCTGTACTCGCTGGGCGTGACGCTGTACGAGGCCGTCGAGGGCGACCTCCCTTCCCCGCGAGAATCCGGTCGCCGCGCTGACCGACGCGCCGAAGCCGGCCCGGCGCGCGGGTGGTCTGGCCCCGCTGCTGGCGGCCCTCCTGGAGCGGGATCCGGCGGCGCGGCCCACGGCGGGGAGGCGTTGGCGATGCTGGCGGCGGGGCCGGTTCCGGCGTGGAAAGGTGTGACGGTCGCGCTCACGCGGGCGGAGATGGTGGCACGGTTCGCAGGAGACTACTCCCTTGGAGCAGGCCTGGTGGGGGGATGAGCGCGGGGGCTTTCGCCTGGAATGTGCTCGATGGGTCTACCGCGAGATTCGTCGTGACCGGCACCGTAGCGGCCATCGGACTGCTGACCGGAGTGGTGTGCGGGTTGTTCGCGAACATCCCCTCCGTGACCGTGGGTCATGACGGGTTGTCAGTAACCCGATTCAACTGGGGCACGGAGCAGACCTTCACCCTTGGATGGACGGTGATCGAGCGCGTCACCTTGGGGGGATCGGATGCGGACCGCCGTAGATCCGTCCGTCACCAGACCGTGGTCATGGTCTGGTTCCGCGAGGGCAGAGCCCCCTCCGAGGCGTGGCTGAGTGAGCACCGGCTCAGGCCACGCAAAGACGGAAGCTACTCGTTGTACGAACCCGGCGCAGACGACGGCTACCCGCCCGCGTACAGGTTCCACGAGCCCCTGCGCACCTTCGCCGGCCCCCTGTACGACGCCCCCGACTCCGTCTGATCACGCCCCCGGCGCCACCAGCTCCTCCTCCTGCCCCGACCGTCGCAGCGACTCCGCGACGAAGCCGTTCGCCTTCAGCTCCTCGACCGTGTCGCGGAGGAAGGCGATGGTCTCGGGGCGGCGGCCGATCGTCGTTCCGACGGCCTGGCGGATCTCCATGAAGCGGCCGTCGATCACGCGCACGTCCGGGTGCGCGGCGGCCCAGGCCGTGAGCGGCTGGCGGATGCCCGCGCCGGCCTCAAGGCCCTCGGCCCGGAAGACATCGACGCCCTCTTCGCCGCGCACCACGGTGGCGTGGGCGAGGTTCCGGGAGAGGAACAGGTCGTAGGCGGAGCCCTTCTTGACGCCGATCCGGATGCCCGGCGCGTCCACTTCCTCGACGGTGGTGAGGGCCGAGTCGCGGGGGACGGCGTACACGCCCTCGATGACGACGTAGGGGGCGGTGAACGCGACCTCCGTCTCCCGGGCGGGGTCCACGGCGAGGAAGCAGAGGTCGGCGCGGCCGTCGGCCATCGCCTCGAAGGACTTCCGTGCCGCGTCGAAGCAGAGCAGTTCGACACCGACGCCGAGCCGGTTCGCGATCTCCCGCGCCAGGTCCACGGTGATTCCGGCCGGGGCCTCGGGAGTGCCCTGTGCGAGCACCGGGTTCCCGAGGTTGATGGAGGCGCGGAGGGTGCCGGTGGGGGCGAGGTCGGCGGCGACGGGGGCGAGCGGTGTGGTGGTCATGGGGCGGAGTCTAGGCCCCGGTGTTCCGGTGGACGCGGTCGAGGAGAGCCAGCTCTTCGGGGGTGAGGCGGAGGGCGCCGGCGGCGACGTTGGCGGTCAGGTGGGCGGGGTCGCCGGTGCCGGGGATGGCCAGGAGGTGGGGGCCCTGGTGGAGGGTCCAGGCGATGCGGACCTGGGCGGGGGTGGCGCCGTGGGCCGCCGCGACGGCGAGGACCTCCTCGCTCTCCGGGGCGGTCGCTCCCGTCTCGCGTCCGGCGGCGGCGATCGCGTAGAAGGGCACGAACGCGATGCCCTGTTCGCCGCAGTGGCGGACGAACTCGTCGTACTCGGGGCGGACCCCGATCCCGTACATGTTCTGCACGCAGACCACCGGGGCGATCTCCCGCGCCTCGGCGAGGTGCGCCGGGGTGATGTTGAGAGGCCGAGGTGGCGGATGAGGCCCGCCTCGCGGAGCTCGGCGAGCGCGCCGAAGCGCTCGGCGACCGGATCGTCGCCGACGACGCGGAGGTTGACGACGTCGAGGTGGTCGCGGCCGAGCTGCCGCAGGTTCTCCTCGACCTGGGCGCGCAGCGCGGCGGGGGTCCGGGCGTGCTCGCTCCAGGCGCCGGAGGCGTCACGGACCGGGCCGACCTTGGTGGTGATGACCAGGTCGTCGGGGTAGGGGCCGCCGAGGGCGCTGTTGATCAGCTCGTTCGCGGAGCGCAGCGGCGAGAAGTAGAAGGCGGCCGTGTCGATGTGGTTGACGCCGAGGTCGACCGCCTTGCGCAGGACGGCTATCGCGTGGTCGCGGTTTCTCGGCACGGCGTGCGCGACGAGCGCCTCGCCGTGCTGGGGGAGCCGCATGGCGCCGAAGCCGACGCGGTGGACGGCGAGGTCCCCGCCGAGGGTCCAGCTGCCGGAGTCGGAGGCGTGGGGGGTGGGGGCGGACGTGTCCGTGGTGGCCGAGCCTGTGGTGGTCATGGCGGGGATGATCTCCCGGGAGGCGGGAGGGCGCCAGCGGATCGCCCTCTCGGGGCCGGGCTTCCGCGCCCGGACCGGGAGCGCGGCGGTCCGCGATTCCGCCCGGACGTAGGGGTTGGCCCCACCCCGACCCGCCCGCCTGCCGGATGGGGCCCTGGGACCCGGTCCGCGAGGCTGTGCGCATGACGACGAATCGTGGACGCAAGGCCCTGATGCTGGCTCTCTCCGTCGCGGCCGTGGCGGGGTCGGACTGGTCGGGGCGGGGCCGCGCCCGCCGCCGCGGCTTCCGGGCTTGAGTGGGGTGACTGCGACGCCGCCGTGAAGCCGCTGCCGGGGCAGGAGTGCGCCACGCTCTCCGTGCCGCTGGACTACGCCGACCCGGACGGGGAGCGGATCGGGCTGGCCGTCGCACGGCTGCGGAGTGCGCGGCCGGAGGTGCGGCGGGGGACGCTGATGGTGATTCCGGGCGGGCCGGGGAGTTCCGGGGTGCAGAGGCTGGGGCAGAAGGGGAGGCGCTGGCGAAGGAGATGGGTGGGGCGTACGACCTGGTGGCCTTCGACCCGCGCGGGGTCGGCGGCTCCGCCAAGGCGCGGTGTGGCTTCGAGGAGGGGGACCGGCGGCTGGTGACGCTGAGGTCGTGGCCGGCGGCCGACGGGGGGATCGGGGAGAACGTGGCCCGCTCGCGTCGGATGGCCGAGGCCTGTGCCCGGAACGGTGGTGCGATGGTGCGGGGGCTCACCACCGCCAACCAGGCGCGGGACCTCGACCGGCTGCGGCAGGCGCTCGGGGAGCGGAAGGTGTCGGCGTGGGCCGTGTCGTACGGGACGTACGTGGCCGCCGTGTACGCGCAGAAGTTCCCGGAGCGCACGGACCGTTGGGTGCTGGACAGCAGTGCCGACCCGGATCCGAAGCGGGTCGCGCGGGGGTGGCTCGCGGGGATGGCGCGGGGGGCCGAGGACCGTTTCCCGGACTTCGCGGACTGGGCCGCGCGGGAGGGGAGGCTCGCCGAACGGCCGGAGGACGTACGGCCGTTGTTCCTCGGTCTGGCGGCCCGGCTCGACCGGGAGCCGCGGGCGACGACGACCCCCGGTGTGCCGCTGACGGGGACGGTGCTGCGGCAGGCGCTCCAGCAGGCGCTGTACTCGGATGCCTCCTTCCGGGCTTCGCCCGTCTGATGGCCCAGGCCCTCGATCCGGCGGGGTGCCGGTGCTGCCGCCGGAGCTGGCCGGGCCGATGCCCGACGAGGCGGCGACCGTGAGCGTGGGGGTGATCTGCAACGACGTGGACTGGCCCCGTTCCGTACCGGCGTACGAGAGGGCCGTCGCCGCCGACCGGGCGCGGTATCCGCTGACGGCTGGCATGACCGCGAACGTCACGCCCTGTGCCTTCTGGAAGGGCGGCGCGGTGGAGAAGCCGACCCGGATCACGGACCGGGGCCCGTCCAATGTGCTCATGATCCAGAACCTGCGCGACCCGTCGACCCCGCACTCCGCCGGTCTGAGGATGCGGGAGGCCTTCGGTGACCGCGCGCGCCTCGTCTCGGTGGACAGGGGCGGCCACGCGGTCTACCTCGGCAACGGGAACGCGTGCGGCGACCGCGCGGTGACCCGCTTCCTGACGGAGGGGTGCGGCGGCGGAGGACGTGCTCTGCCGGTGACGCGACGGCCTACGCGTGCAGCGCCGTGCGCAGGTGGCCCCGGAGGCGGTCAGGCGCGCGGCGGCCGTGGGGGCGTCGATGTCGGCGAGGAGCATGAGGATGGCGTTCTTCACCTCGCCGTCGGCGGCGGCGAGCGCGGTCTCGATCTGCTCGTCCGGGGCGCCGGTGGCGAGGGCGACGATGCGCCGGGAGCGGGCCTGGAGCTTGTCGTTGGAGGCGCGGACGTCGACCATCAGGTTCCCGTAGGTCTTGCCGAGCCGGATCATGGTGATGGTCGAGATCATGTTGAGGACGAGCTTCTGTGTCGTTCCCGCCTTCAACCGGGTGGAGCCGGTGAGGAGTTCGGGCCCGGGGACGACCTCGATGCCGTGCTCGGCGGCGGCGGCGAGCGCGCTGTCCTCGTTGCAGGAGAGGCCGATGGTGAGCGCGCCGAGGGCGCGGGCGTGCTCGACGGCGCCGATGGCGTACGGGGTGCGGCCGGAGGCGGAGATGCCGACGACGGTGTCGTCCGCGGTGAGGCCGAGCGCGTCGAGGTCCGCGGCGGCGAGCTCGCGCGAGTCCTCCGCGCCCTCGACGGCCTTGACCATGGCGCTCGGGCCGCCCGCGATGAGGCCGACGACCTGCGAGGGGTCGGTGTTGAAGGTCGGCGGGCACTCGCTGGCGTCGAGGACGCCGAGGCGGCCCGCGGTGCCGGCGCCCATGTAGACGAGGCGCCCTCCCGGGCCATCCGCTCGGCGGTGGCGTCGATCGCGGCGGCGATCGCGGGGAGCTGCCGGGCGACGGCCTCGGGGACGGTCCGGTCCTCGCCGTTCATGAGGCGGGCGATGTCCAGGGTGGGGAGCCGGTCGATCTCGGCGAGCTCGGGGCGGAAGGCCTCGGTGGTGAGGGTGGCCAGCTGGGCGCGGAGTTCGGAGTACGAGGTGGACACGGGGACTCTTTCGGTACGGCGGCTTCGGTCAGCGGGTGCGGGGGGAGTGGCGGTGGGCGAGGGCCTCGTACGAGGCGGCGAGGGCCAGGGCCGCCGTCTCGTACGTGCGCTGCGTGACGCAGGTGAACAGGCAGTCCACGACCAGGAGTTGACTGGTGCGGGACGACATGGCGGCGGGGCGCAGTTCGCTCTCGCGGGCGGTGGAGGTGGTGAGGACGTGGTCGGCGTACTGGGTGACGGGGCCGTCCGGGCGGCCGGTGATCGCGACGGTGGTCGCGCCGTGGTCGAAGGCCACCCGGAGCGGTTCTATGACGTCGCCGGTGGAGCCGGAGTGGGTGATGGTGATGGCGACGTCGCCGGAGCGGAGCTGCACGGCGTTGGTGACGGCGAGGTGCGGGTCGCTGTGGGCGTGCGCGATCAGGCCGATCCGGAGCAGTTTCTGCCCGAGGTCCTGGGCGACGAGCCCGGAGGCGCCGACGCCGTAGATGTCGACGCGGCGGGCGGTGGCGAGGGCGGCGACGGCGGCGCCGAGCTGGACGGTGTCGAGGGCGGCGGCGGTGTCGGCGAGGGTCTGCTGCTCGTCGTAGGCCAGCTTGGCGACGACGTCGGCCACCGGGTCGTCGACGGCGATGTCGGCGGTGACGGCCGGGGCGCGGCCGGACTGCTGCTGGGCGGCGAGGCCGGCGAGGGCGAGCCGCAGGTCGCGGTAGCCGGGGTAGCCGAGCAGCCGGGCGGTGCGGACGACGGTCGCCTCGCTGGTGCCGGTGAGCTCGGCGAGGCCGGTGACCGTGAGGGCGGCGCAGCCGGCCGGGTCTCCGGCGACGGCCTCGGCGACCCGCTGCATGGAGCGGGTCATGGACGGCGCGAGGGTGCGCACCTTGGCCGCGAGGGCGGCGGGGGCGGGCGGCGCGTCACCGGTGAAACTTTCCTTCACGTCATTGGTCACACCTGAAAGATACTTTCGGCAACGGGGGCCGACAAGACCCCGTCCGCGGGCCTTCCGCGGCCCCGGGACCGGGCCGGCCCTTCGGCCTTTCCGTCGGTCGGGTGACAATGAGTGCTATGGACGACATCGACCCCGTGGAGCAGGCGCTGCACGCCGCTCGCGCGCTGGTACTGGCCGACCTGGTGGCCCGGGAGGTCGCCGCCGCAGAGGTCGTGTCGATGGTGGAGGACGCGGTGACCCACCGCCGCTGGTGGGTCGAGCAGTGGCCCGAGGGGGTGTCGTACGTCGCGGGGCTCGTCGCCCAGGACGTGCAGGACGCCCTGCTCGAACGGTACGGACGCTGGCCGCTCTGCCCGGTCTGCGCCTCGGGGGACCCGCACGCCCTCGACGTGGAGCCGGAGCTCGGACCCGACCCGCACTGGGTCTGCGGCAAGCAGGGCGTGGTGGTGGCCCCGGTGGGCGGCCTGAAGTGAGCGGAGACCTCGCGTGAGCCTCTACATCGACCCGCCGACCTGGCCGGGCCACGGCCGCATGTGGTCGCACCTGGTCAGCGACGTCTCCTTCGAGGAGCTGCACGCCTTCGCCGCCTCGATAGGCGCCCCGCCGCGCGCCTTCGAGCGGGACCACTACGACATCCCCTCCGACCGGTACGGCGACGCGGTCGCGGCCGGCGCGATCGAGGTCGGCTCGAAGGAACTGCTCCGGCACCTCACGGAGGCGGGACTGCGGCGGCCCAAGGGCCGCCCGGTCGCCTGAGCGCTCCCGGCCGCCCGAACGCCGGGCGAGCGGGGCGCGGCCTCACCGCCCTCACGGCAGGACGGTGACGCCGATCTGCATGTGGATGTGGTCCTGGTGGGCGGCGCGGAGTGCGGCGTTCTGGCTGCCGGGAGGGGCGTCCGGGGCGTAGTCCGGGTAGATCACGAAGCCGGTGCCGCCGAGCTCCGGCATGGGCCACTTGTTGGCCGGGCCGATCGCCGTGGCCTCGCACTCGAAGGTGGCGAACCGGAAGGCGGTCGTGAAGAGCCCGTATCCGAGCGGGTCCACGGCGGGGTCGATGCGGACCTTCACGCCGGGCGGCCGCGGCAGGTTCCCCAGTCCTGCTTCACCGAGCGGGTGAACGCGGTCCCGTCCAGCTCCCCCGTGATGCCCGAGAGGTCGAGCGCCCGGCCCTGGTTGTGGCAGTCCTTCGGGTTCGGTCCGCCGTGGCCGATGCCCAGGTGGAGGAGTTCGCCGACGTCCGGCGCCGAGGAGTTGATCCACCGGGTGAGCCGGTACAGCGCGATCAGCATGCACTGGTCGAGGTTGTCGATCACCGTCGCCGCCGGGGCGATCTGGTTCGTGTACCGGATCCCGCCGAACGACGGCGGGCTCACCACGACCCGCTGCGTGGGCGTCGGCGACACGATCCCGGACGGCCCGTCCACGAACGCCGGGCTCTTCAGGGTGAGTTGCCCCCGCCGGATCAGGTCGGCCATCAGCCGGTTCGCCTGGGTGAGGCTGAGCAGCCGGGCCGGGGCGACGGCCCCGGAGGGGGTGGGCGTCAGCCGGAAGGCCGCGTCGAGCGGCCCGCTCGCGTCCACCGCGTCCGCGTCCACGTCGTAGCGCTGGTACAGCCCGCCGCGGAAGAAGTACGCGTACCGCCCGCCCGGGTAGGCGACCGCGTCGAGACCCGAGGGGAAGACCCCGGTCCACCGGTCCGCGATCTTCACGGGGTAACCGGGGTCGACCCGGTCGGCGGTGATGTCGTACCGCACGTACGCGTCCCCCTTGAACAGGTACAGCTTGCCGTTCCCCCAGTTCACCGCCGCGTCGATGCCGGTGCGCCAGTCGGGCCCGCCGCCCGCTCCGGTCGGCAGCCCGGCCCACCCGGGGCCCACGGGCAGCGGATAGCCGGCGTCCACCCGGTCGGTGGGGTCGTCGTACCGCCGGTAATCGCCGCCGTCGAAGGCGTACGCCTTCCCGCCCCCACCAGACGAAGGCGTCGGGCGACCTCGGCAGCCCCTTCCACCGGTCGATGCCGAGCCCGGAGTCCTCCCGGCCGCCGCCCACGGAGTCGTACCGGTCGTAGGTGTCGTCGTCGTAGAAGAGGTACGTCTTGTCGTTCGACCAGGAGACCGCCGTCCGCAGATTGGCCATGGCCCCGGCTCCTTCCGCGTGTTCCGTGTCCTCCGTGCGGGGGCGGGCCGCCGTCCGGGCCGCCCGTCCCCTTCCCTTTCTCATCCCTCACGGTTCAGAGGACGCCCGTCCACCGGCAGCCCGTCACGGGCGCGCAGTGCCAGCCGCGCCCGTACCCGTGCACCAGGACCGCCGGGTCGCCGGGCACGGAGCCGTACCCGCCGCCCAGCTGCCTGTTCACCAGGAAGGCTGGTTCGCCCAGAGGATGGGCCACGACCGTGACGCGGAACGGCAGGTAGTGCTCCCGCCGGTCCACCGCCGGTGCCTGTATCGGCAGATCGAGTCGCATGACGCTTCCTCGGATCGGCAGCCGGGCGGCGACCGGGCGTCCGCCCACGGGCCGGCCCGACCGGTGACTCAGAACGGCAGGACGCCGTCGAGGAGGCCGCCGAGGGTGGTGAAGAGGCCGCTGGCCGCGGCACCGTCGGTGGTGTCGGAGCCCTGCGGGCGTCGTCCGCGCTCGACGGGCGCGGACTGCTGGGGGAGTTGGAGCCGGAGCTGTCCCGGTGCGGACCGGCGGGGGGTGCCGGTGTCGTTCTCGTGGGTCTCGTTGAACATCACGGTGTCCTTTCCTCTGACGGGTCGCCCTGGGGCGTCGGTGCCTCAGAACACGCCCGGACTCAGAGATACGTCGGGAGGATCCCGCCGTTGGTGGGGTTGCCCAGGAACCAGTCCTTGAGCCCGCTGGCCGCCGCGCCGCCGGTGGTGCCGGAGCCCTGGGGGCGCCGTCCGCGTTCGACGGGTGCGGACTGCTGGGGGAGTTGGAGCCGGAGCTGTCCCGGTGCGGACCGGCGGGGGTGCCGGTGTCGTTCTCGTGGGTCTCGTCGAGCATCACGGTGTCCTTTCCTCGAAGCCTCCGGTCAGGTGCTCACGCCGTAGCTCGCGTAGCACATCTGCCGGGCCGGGCCGGTCAGGGTGGCGCAGGAGGACAGGGCGGCCCCGACGCCGGTACGGGTGTCCCGGGCGCCGTCCTGCTGGTCGTCGCGGCGGACCGGGTGGGCCAGGAGCGGCATGGCTCCCGGTCGGACGCGCGGTGTGTTCCGGGTGTCCATGGCGGGGTCTCCTCTCGGGGCGGGCTCAGTAGGAGCCGAGGAAGGTGTGGACCGGGGCGAGGGTGACCGGCAGCTCGTCGCTCACGTCGACGGTGAACTGGTACGAGAGCCGGGACCTGCGTTCGTCCTCGGGGTCGTAGAAGGTCACGGTCACGTCCTGACAGTCCGAACCGATCCTGCAGTAGGGGCTCTTGGTGACCGTGATCGTGTCGAGCGAGTAGAGGTTCCTGCTGGATCCCGGCACCTTGCTCGCGGAGAGCAGGCCCTCGGCGATCTGCTTGCTGAACGAGTAGGCGTTGGTGCCCATGAAGTTGAGCGCGCGGTCGGCGGAGGTCTGGCCGAGGTTCCTGAACTGGTTGTAGATCTTGTCGAGGAACGAGCGGATCGTCAGGTGCAGCTCGTCCCTGTTGCGCACCTTGATGCTCTGCGTCCTGGCCTCTGCGTCGATCTTCTTGATGACGGCGTTGATGAGGGCTTCCTCGTACCAGGTGTACAGACCGCGGCTCTTCACCTCGACGACCGGCACGATCTGGCCGGAGTACAGGCGCGTGGTGCGGTTCGTGAGGACGCCGGGGACGGAGACGCGGGAGATGTAGCCCTCGGCCTGGTTCGGCTGCCTCTCGACGTTGATGGCCTGGCCCGCGATGGCGTCGCGGAACACGCGGTACACGGTCGACACCGGCGGACTGGCCAGCGCCGCGACCAGCTCGGAGAAGGGCTTCTTCTTCTCGGTGGCGAGCTGCGAGGCCGTCTTGCGCTCGCGCTGGACCTCCTCGGGAGGGCGAGCGGGACGCTCCAGTCCATGGCCACGGACGGCTCGGCCTCCAGCGCGTACACGGAGGCGCCGTCCATGACGAGCGTCCAGGTGAGCTTGGAGCAGGCCCACGGGGCGTCCAGGAGGTAGGTGCGGAGCTGGGTCGGGTTGTACGGGTCGGGCTCCTGCTCGACGTCCTCGCCGTCGACCGTGGCGGCCACGTACGGCATCTGCTGCCGGAAGCTGTCCCGGCGGGCCTCGGTCGCGTAGTCGAAGCCGATGGTGCCGATGGCGTAGATGAGCTGGGAGGCCCCTGCCGTACCGCCGCCGCAGGTGCAGCCGGCCGGGTCGCCGCCGCAGCCGCAGGAGGGGCGCACGCCGGAGCCGGGAAGCGGGGTGTACGCGGGGACCGGGGTGTACGCCGGGGCCACGGGAGCCGCGGGTGGCGGTGCGACGGGTGCGGGTGCCGCCGGTACGGGCGCGGCCTGGACCGGGGCCTGTAGCGGGGCCTGGACCGCGGTCTGGACCGGGGCCTGTAGCGGGGCCTGGGCCACCGGGGGCGCCGTCTGGACGGGTGCCTGGGCCACGGGGAGGCCGCCTGGACCGCCGCCGGGGAGGTGCGCCGATGGCAGCGGTGACGCCGGCCGGGACCGGGGTCGGTGGGGCCGGGGCGGCGGGTGTGGGGAGGGTCGTACGAGGTGGGGTGGGGGCGCCTGGGGAGCGGGAGCCGGGGCCGGGGTGGGGGTGGGAGCGGCTGCGGGAGTGGTCACGGCTGTCTCCTCTGTGCGGGTGGTGATGAGGGCGTACGCCCGGGGGCGTCGAGGCTGCCGCCGAGGCCGCGCAGGCAGGCGGGGGCCTCGGGGTCGGCGCAGTCGCCGGGGCGGTCGCGGTGGCGAGCAGCGCCTGCCCGGCGGCCTTCGGGTCCGCGGTCCCGCCGCCCGCCAGCTGGGCCGCGACGAGCAGCGCCGCGGTGCCGGCGACGAGGGGGTGGCGAAGCTGCTGCCGGTCAGGGAGGCGAGGCCGCCGCCGGGTGCGGCGCTCTCCACGTCCTGCCCGGGGGCGAGGATGCCGTGGGTGCGGTAGGCGGCACCCCAGTTGCTGATGTCGAGCGGCCGGCCGTCGGCCCCGGCGGCGCCGACGGCGAGGACGCCGGGGACGGCGGCCGGTACCTGGACGGTGTCGGCCCCGTCGTTCCCGGCGGCGGACACGACCAGGACGCCGCGGTCCTCGCAGAGCCGCAGGGCGCGGTCGAGGAGGGGTCGGGCAGACCGTCGGCGGCCCGTTCGCCGCCGCTGATGTTGATGACGTGCGCGCCCTCCTCGACGGCCCGCTCGATGGCGCGGGCCAGGTCGAGCTGGGGCACCCGGCCGTTCCCGTCGTCGCGGAAGACCGGCAGGATCAGGCCGCGGCAGCGCGGGGCGAGTCCGGCGACGGGGGTGCCGGGGCCGCCGAAGAGCACTCCGGCGACGTGCGTGCCGTGCCGGGACATGGGGCCGGGGCGGCGGGTTCCTGCACCACGGTGTCCAGGCGCGTAAGATCCGCGCCCGCGAAGCAGGGTGGGACAGGTCGACGGGTCCGTCGAGCAGGGCCACGCAGACCCGCGGGTCCCCGAACGGCGCGTCCGGCCGTGCGCGGAGGTCCCCCAGGACGTCCCGAGGCCTCATCTCGGACCTGCCTTCCGTGCCCGTGGGCACCGTGTGCGGAAAAGCGTGTCGGACACGAGCGTCGGGGGGCCTCGTCCCCGGTCCGTCACCCGGAATGCCCAAGCGGTGTCGGCATGGCGTCTCCGGAACGTTTCCAGAACGTCGCGGAAACGTTTGTGCGCCGGTCAGGCCCGTGTCCGGGAGGGCCCGGAGATTCCCCGGAAAAGTCCGCGGGAAGGCGCGGGGTGTGCTGCCGGGGCGGTCGGCGGGCCTCTGACGTGCGGATGAGCGGATGCGTGATCCACCGTCCGGTTGCACAGTGAGGGATGTGGCATCGAACGGCGTACACCTCGAACTCCTGGGGGCCTTCGAGCTCTCCTACGCCGGATGCCGCATCCCCCTCCCCTCGGGGGCACAGCGCCTGTTGGCGCTCCTCGCCGTGAACGCGGCCGGCGTCTACCGGGGTGCGGCAGCCGAGCGGCTCTGGCCCGACTGCAGCCCGAGCAGGGCGTCGGCGAACCTCAGGACCGCCCTGTGCCACGGGCGGCGGGCGGGCCCCTGCCCACGGTGGAGTGCGTGGACCGGCGGCTGCGCCTCGCGCCCCTGGTGGAGGTGGACCTGCACCTCGCGCGGTGCCGGGCCCAGGACGCGATAGGCGACCGCCGCCCGCCCGAGGACCCCGAGGGCCTCTCGGCCGCGCTGGGGGAGGAACTGCTGCCGCGCTGGCCGGACGAGTGGCTCGTCCTGGAGCGGGAGCGCTGGGACCAGCTGCGGCTGCACGCCCTGGAGGGCTGGCGCGGCGGCTGCGGCGGGACGGGGAGTACCTGGCGGCGCTCCAGACGGCGCTGACGGCCACCGAGATCGACCCGATCCGGGAGACGGCGCACCGCATCCTCATCGAGATCCACATCGCGGAGGGCAACACGGCCTGCGCGGTGAAGCGCTACAAGGAGTACCAGCGTTTGCTGCGGCGGGAGTTGGAGGTGGAGCCGTCGCCGCTGATGACGCGGCTGGTCCAGGACCTGACCTCGGCGTGAGCGTCGGCGCGGGCCGCGACGCGGCCTTCGGACCGGGCCTCAGCCGAGCGCGGCGGCGATGGTCCGGGCGCAGTCGACGGACTCGGTGCGGGTGGTGTCCACCTCGACGTCGTACGTGACGCCCTCGTGCACGAGCAGGGCCTGCTGGGCGGCCATGCCGGGGACCCGGTCGCCCGGGCGATCTCCCGTCCTCGGCGACCGCGCTCTCGCACCGGACGCCGACCCACAGCACGGGCAGGTCGCCGAGGGCCTCGCGCCAGCGCCGCTGGGAGGCGGCCCGCCGAGGAAGACGTCGTCCACGACGATCCGGGCGCCCGCTCGGGCCATCGCCACGATCCCGGCGGCCCAGGCGGCTTCGAGCGCGCGGAAGTCCGCGCCGACGCTGACCGTGCCGTCGGCGTCGAAGGCGATGCCGCCGTCGGAGTCCCGCATCCTCGCGGGCAGGGCGTCGACGAAGGAGTCGACGCCGAACGCCAGCCAGGGGTCCGGGAGTACGGCCTGCAGGCACCGCACGATGCCGGTCTTCCCGGAGCTGGAACCGCCGTTGAGGATGATCATTCGGGTCGCCACCGCGCCACCCTAGGCGGCGCGGTGGCGACCGCATCCGATTCACCCGTGCCTCAGCAGGGCGCTTCGGCGGGCTGTTCCTTCGGCTGGGGGTGCCTGAAGCGACCACGCGGGACGTGGACCTGTGGAGGCGGAGGGCGACGGCGGCCGTGGCGAGGCCGAGGGCGGTCATGGCGGCGCCGGCCCAGGCGGTGGAGGCGTAGCCGAGGTCGGCGTCGATGACGGTGCCGCCGAGCCAGGGGCCGCCGGTGTTGCCGAGGTTGAAGGCGGCGGTGGTGGTGGCGCCGGCGAGGGTGGGGGCGGCGCCGGCGACGTTGAACATGCGGGCGTTGAGGGCCGGGGCGGTGTAGAAGGCGGAGACGCCGAGGAGGAAGGTCAGGACGATCGTCGCGGCCGGGCTCGGGGCGAGGAGGCCAGGGCGATCAGGAAGACCGTCGACGCGGCGATGCCGCTGAGCAGCACCCGAAGAGGTGGGCGTCCGCGACCCGGCCGCCGATCGTCGTGCCGACGAGGGCGCCGATGCCGAAGAGGCCGAGGACGGCCGAGACCCAGCTCTCGTCGAGGCCGGAGACGTCGGTGAGGAGCGGGGCGAGGTAGGAGAAGGCGCAGAAGACGCCGCCGGCGGCGAGGGCGGTGATCACGACGGCGAGGAGGACCTGCCGGTCGCGGTAGATGGTGAGCTCGCGCTTGAGGCGGGGCTTGGCCGCGGGGAGCGGGATGTGCGGGATGCGGGTCGCCACGCCGACGAGGGCGATCGCGGAGGCCGCGCCGACCGCCCAGAAGGCCGAGCGCCAGCCGAGGTGCTCGCCGAGGAACGCGCCGGCGGGGACGCCGAGGACGTTGGCGATGGACAGGCCGCCGATCATGACCGCCATCGCCTTGGCGCGCGAGCCGACCGGCACCATCGCGATGGCGACGGCCGCGCCGACCGCCCAGAAGCCCGCGCAGGCGAGCGCGCTGACGATCCGGGACGCGAAGAGGACCGCGTAGTTCGGGGCCAGCGCGCCCGCGATCTGGCCGAGGCCGAAGACGGTGATGAGCGTGACCAGCGTCGTCTTGCGGGGGAGGCGGAGCGTCGCCACGGCGAGGAGCGGCGCTCCGACGACCATGCCGATCGCGAAGGCGGAGATGAGGAGTCCGGCCCGGGGGATGGAGACGTTCATGTCCTCCGCGATGGGCGGCAGGAGTCCGGAGAGCATGAATTCGCTGGTGCCGAGGGCGAAGACGGACAGGCCGAGGATGTAGACGGCCAGGGGCATACGGGTGGGGGGTATGGCTTCAGAAGTAGCGGGGGCGGAGGGGGCGGCGGGGTCCGTGGAGGGGGCTGAGGCGGTGGTCGGGTGCTCGGCTGAGGGAGACGGCATGACATGCGTCAACCTGTGGTTTGTGCCTGTCATTCCGGGGGTGCGGGGCCTTCTCGGGATACGAGACGGTCACTTGTCGGCGGCCGGGCCCGTCAGCTCGGCCAGCTCTCGTTCCAGGTTCTCCCGGGCCCGCTCCTCCCAGGCGGCGGCCCCGTAAGGGGTGCGGAAGAGGCGGGGGAGGCCGAGGAGCTGGCGGAGGACGGCGGCGCGGCCTTCGCGGAAGGCGGGTTCCGGGACGAAGGCGTACTCCTCGCGGACCGCCGCCGCATACCCCCCGTACGTATCGGGGGCGGTGGCGAGGATCGCCAGGTCGGCATCGCAGAGCGTCTCGCCGTTGAGGTCGCCCGGCGCCGGGTCGTGGCTGGTCGTGAGGCGGACCAGGCGGGCCACCTCGGTCACCTCGCGCTCGGTGAGGCCCGCTTCGGCGAGGGCCTTCTCGGCCAGGGCCGCCGAGCGCTCCTCGTTCTCCGAGCGGTCCGGGCGGTAGACGGCGTCGTGGAACCAGGCGGCGAGCCGTACGAGCTCCAGCTCGCCGCCCTCCCCGCCCTGGTCGGCGAGCTCGTCGATGCGGTCCAGGACCGCCCGGAGGTGGTCGACCGTGTGGTAGCGGCGCTGCGGTTCGGCCCAGCGGGACAGCAGGTTCCGGCCGTACGGGGCGGGGTCGGGGCCCTCGCGGCCGGCGCGGGCGGCGAGCAGGGTGGTGTTCCAGCGCTGGAGCAGTGCGGCGTCCCGCTCTGCGGTGGCGGGGTCCTGGTCTGCGGTCATGGGGCATTCTGCCCGGCCCGGGGGCGGAGGAGTGCTTCCACGCGCCCCGCGCCCGCTCTCCCTCACTCTTACATACCCCCATGGGTATGCTACGGTGCTCCGCACAGGTACCCCTAGGGGTATGCAGCAGCGAGTGAAGGGTCAGGGCAATGTCAACCGTCAATCCCCGGCGCTGGTGGGCACTTGTCGTGCTCGCCGCCGCTCAGTTCATGGTCATCATGGACACCTCGATCATCGGCGTCGCACTCCCCGAGATGCAGAAGGACCTGGGCTTCTCGCAGAGCGAGCTCCAGTGGATCTTCAACGCGTACGTGATCGTCTTCGGCGGCCTGCTGCTCCTCGGCGGACGCCTCTCCGACCTCGTCGGAGCCCGGAAGATCTTCGTCTCCGGCTGGGCCGTCATGATCGCCGGTTCCGTCGTGGCCGCCGCCGCGCAGACCGCCTGGGTCGAGATCGTCGGCCGCGCCGTCCAGGGCGTCGGCGGCGCGCTCATCGCGCCCTCCGCCATGACCCTGCTCATGATGCTCTTCATGCACGACCCGAAGGAGCTCGGCAAGGCGATGGCGCTCTACGGCGCCGCGGCCCCCGCCGGCGGCACCGCGGGCGTCTTCCTCGGCGGCGTCTTCACCGAGTGGATGAGCTGGCAGTGGGTCTTCATCATCTACATCCCGATCGGCCTCGCGACCCTCGCCGCCACCAAGCTCCTTCCGGACGTCGAGTCCCGCCGCGGCTCCGTCGACGTCCTCGGTGCCGTCGCCGTCACCGCCGGTCTCGCGCTCGCCGTCTTCGCCGTCGTCCGGGCCCCCGAGGTCGGCTGGGGCGCCACCGCCACCATCCTCGAACTGGCCGGCGCCGCCGTCCTCCTGATCCTCTTCTTCGTCATCCAGAAGAGCGTCCGCGAGCCCCTCATGCCGCTCAGTGTCTGGCGCGTCCCGCGCCTCGGCTCCGCCAACCTGGCGATGACGCTGCTCGGTGCCGCCTGGATCCCGATGTGGTACTTCCTCAACCTGTACCTCCAGCAGGTCCTGGGCTTCGGCGCCTTCGAGTCCGGCGCCGCGCTCCTCCCGATGACCGTGCTCCTCATGATCTTCATGACGGCCATCACGGCCCGGCTCATGATGAAGGTCGGCGCCAAGCCGCTCATCGCCGGCGGTCTGCTCGTCCTCGCCGCGGGCCTGGTCTGGCTCGCCGCCGTCCCGCCCACCGGCTCCTTCCTCGTCGACGTCCTGCCCGCCTCGCTCGTCGCCGCCCTCGGCATGTCCCTCGCCTACATCCCGGCGATGATCGCGGCCATGTCCGGCGCCCCGCAGGAGCAGGCCGGCCTCGCCTCCGGCATCGTCAACACCACCTACAACGTCGGCTCCGCGCTCGGCCTCGCCGCGCTCACCGCCGTCGCCATGTCCCAGGGCGCCGACCAGCTCGGCAACCTCCCGAAGCTGACCGACGGCTTCTCCTCCGCCTTCATCGGCGCCGCGATCGTCGCCGCCGTCGGCGGTGTCGTCACCCTCCTCGTCATGAAGAGCGACAAGGCGGTCGCGGCCGAGGCCGCCGCCCCCGCCCCGCAGGGCGAGAAGGTCGCCGCCTGAACCGAAAGACACCAGGGGCCGCCCGATGTCCGTTCCACCGGACGTCGGGCGGCCCTTCCGTACCCGGATCTCCCGTACCCGGAAAGGAAAGAACGCCGTGGAACTCCACACCCGTGCCGTGCACGTCCACAACGACCCCTTCCCCGAAGGCAGCCGCCCGCTCTCCGTCCCCCTCGTGCAGTCCTCCGCCTTCGCCTTCGACTCCGCCGCCGAGCTCGCCGACGCCATGGCGGGGCCCGACGGGGCCTACGTCTACGGCCGCCGCGGCAACCCGACCGTGCGGGCCCTGGAGCGGACCCTCGCGGACCTGGAGGGAGGCGAGGGCGCCATCGCCTTCGCCTCCGGCATGGGGGCCCTCAGCGGCGTGCTCCTCGCCCTGCTCGGACCCGGTGACCGGGTGGTCGCCCAGAGCTGCCTGTACGGCGGGACGCACGCCGTCCTGTCGGACCTGGCCGGGCGGTACGGGATCGAGGTGGTACGGATATCCGGCGACGACCCGGCCGAGTTCGAGGCCGCCGCCGCGCACCCCGCCACCCGGCTCCTCGTCCTGGAGACGATCGCCAACCCGACCGGCCGGGTCCCCGACCTGCCGGGCCTCCTCGCCGCCGCCCGCGCCCTCGGGGTGACGAGCCTGGTCGACAACTCGCTGGCCTCGCCCGTCCTGTGCCGCCCCTGGAGCTCGGCGCCGACATCGTGGCGCACTCCACCACCAAGTACCTCTCCGGCCACTCCGACGTCCTCGGCGGCGCCGCCGTCTTCGCGGACGGCGCGCTGCGCCGCCGGGTGTGGCCCCGTACGGTCGAACTCGGCGCCTGCGCGGACCCGTTCGCGGCCTGGCTCACCCTGCGCGGGATTCCCACGCTGCCGCTGCGGATGCGGGAGCACTGCGGCAACGCCGCCGCCCTCGCCGAGCTCCTCGCCCCCCGCGTCGAGGCCGTCCACTACCCCTGGCGCGCCGGCCATCCCTCGTACGGCACCGCCCGCAAGGTCCTCTCGGGCGGCGGCGGGCTGCTCTCCTTCGAGCTCGCCGGGGGCCGGGAGGCGGGCAGGGCCTTCATCGAGCGCGTGCGGCTCGCGAAGCTCGCGCTCTCCCTCGGGGGCGTGGAGACCCTCGTGACCCATCCGGCGTCCACGTCCCACCGGGAGCTGGACGGGGCCGCTCTCGCGGCGGCGGGGATCGCTCCCGGGCTTGTGCGGATGTCGGTGGGGATCGAGGACGTGGAGGACCTCTGGGCCGACGTCGAACAAGCCCTCGCCTGACGCTTCTTTTGGGTTGACAAAATAAACGGCTGATTCGTAAATTTGGAGGTGCCAGGAAAAGACCACTCCTAGGTCAAGGGGGGCGCGCGATGCGCTACTTCGAGGACTTCCGGCCCGGCGACGTCCACGAGCTGGGCACCGTCACCGTCACGGCGGAAGAGGTGCTGGAGTTCGGCAGGCGCTTCGATCCGCAGCCCTTCCACACGGACCCCGAGCGCGCGAAGGAGTCCCCGTTCGGCGGCCTGATCGCCAGCGGGTTCCACACCCAGTCGATGTTCATGCGGCGCTACGTCGACGGACTGCTCGCCTACAGCGCCTGTACGGGCTCGCCCGGCATCGACGAGGTCCGCTACCTGCGGCCCGTCCGCCCGGGGGACGTCCTCACCGCCCGCGTCGAGATCCTCGGCGCCACCCCGTCGCCGTTCAACCCCGCCACCGGCACCGTCAAGCCGCGGTGCACGCTCGTGGCCCCCGACGGGACGGCCGTGTTCAGCATGATCCTGCACAGCATCTTCCGCCGGCGCCCCGCCGGGTCCGAGGCCGGCCATCTGTCGTCGATGCCGGCGGCCGAGGACCCCGTGGCCTGCGCGCGACCGGCCAGGGCCGCGTCCCGGTCATGACCGCCTGACGGACCGTCCTTCCGTCGGGCCCCCGAACACGGCCGTCCGTATCTCCGCAACCCAACCGAAGGGGGACCTCCTGTGGAGGCCGTATCCCGCACCGCCCAGTGGACCGCCGCCGCGCGCGCCCTGGAGACCGAGCGCGAGGACCGGCTGTTCGCCGATCCCTACGCGCGCACCGTCGCCGACGCGACCGGCTTCGACCTGCTCGCGCGCTACGACGGCGGCGGCATCGTGCCGTTCCTCGCCATCCGCACCACCTACCTCGACCGGGCCATCGTGAAGGCGGTGGAGGAGCGCGGCATCCGCCAGGTCGTCTTCCTCGCCGCCGGCATGGACACCCGCTTCTTCCGGCTGCCCTGGCCCGACGGCGTCACCGTCTACGAGCTCGACCGCCCGGCCCTCCTGGAGGCCAAGGCCGAGATGCTCAAGGACGAGCCGCGGCCCGCCGGACGGACCAGGACCACCGTCCCCGTCGACCTCACCCAGGACTGGACCGGCCCCCTCAAGGAGGCGGGCTGGAAGAGCGAGGAGCCCGTCCTGTGGGTGGTCGAGGGCCTGCTGTTCTTCCTGCCCGAGCAGGCCGTGCGGACCCTCATCTCGCTGCTCGCCTCGCACGCCGCGCCCGGCTCGGTGCTGCTCGGCGACGTCATCTCGAAGTCCGCCCTGGAGAACCCGCTCGCCCGCCCCTTCATGAAGGCCCTGGAGGAGGACGGCAACCCGTGGCTCTTCGGCACCGAGGAGCCCGAGGCGCTGCTCGCCGACTGCGGCTGGGCCGTGCGCGAGGTCAGGCAGCCCGGTGAGGACGGCGCCGCCTTCGACCGCTGGCCCTACCCCGTGCCGGCCCGCTCCGTGCCGCGCGTCCCCGCTCCTTCCTGTTCACCTGCGATCTCCCCGCGTACGAGGAGGACAAGGCCGCATGAGCGCCCACGACTTCCACCAGAAGGTCATCACCGACGCCGGCGCGGCCGTCCGCGGCCTGACCGTCGCCCTCGGCGAACGCCTCGGCCTCTACCGGGCGCTGGCCTCCGAAGGGCCGCTCACCGCGGCGCGGCTGGCGGAGGCGACCGGCACGGACGAGCGCTACGTCGAGGAGTGGCTGCACGCCCAGCTCTCCGCCGGGTACGTCGAGCGGCACCCCAGCTCCCTCACGTACGCCCTGCCCGCCGATCACGTCGAGGTCCTCGCCGACCCGAAGGCCGTGACGTACGCGGCCGGGTTCTTCACCGCCCTCAAGGCGCTGTACGCCACCGAGGACCTCCTCGTCGACGCCTACCGCACCGGCGACGGCGTCGGCTGGGCCGAGCACGACGCGGCCCTCGACACCGGCATGGGCTCCTTCTTCCAGCCCACGTACGAGCACAAGCTCGTGCCCGACTGGCTGCCCGCCCTGCACGAGGTCACCGGCAAGCTGGACGCCGGAGGCACCGTCGCCGACGTCGGCTGCGGCGTCGGCCACACCACCCTCCTCATCGCGAAGGCCTTCCCGAACGCCACCGTCCACGGCTTCGACTACTCCGAGGAGGCCATCTCGATCGCGAGGGGGCTCGCCGAGGAGGCCGGTCTCTCCGACCGGGTCGTCTTCGAGGTCGCCTCCGCCGACGACTACCCCGGCTCCGGCTACGACCTGGTGTGCTTCTTCAACGCCCTGCACGACATGGGCGACCCGGTCGCCGCCGCCCAGCACGTCCACAAGTCCCTGGACGCGGACGGCACCTGGATGCTCGTCGAGTCCAACGTCTCCCCGCAGGACATCGACACCCAGACCCCCGCCGCCCGCATGTTCATGGCCCTGTCCGCCGTGATGTGCCTGCCGGTCGCCGTCGCCCAGCGCGGCCCGCACGCCCTCGGCAACCACTCCGGCGAGAAGGCCTTCCGCGCCATCGCCGAGGAGGCCGGCTTCACCCGCTGGCGGCGCGCCACCGAGACCCCGTGAACGCGGTCTACGAAGTCCGCCCGTAGCCCCCCTCCCGAAGGAGCGAGACCATGGGCGCCACCGCCCCCCTGCCCGTCACCGACCGCTTCATGGAGGTCCTCGGCCGCCTCAGCGAGCGCTCGGTCGAGGACTACTACAACCCGTACCAGACCTTCCAGTGGCCCGAGACGCTGGAGGAGGACCGCTTCTGGATGACGCCGGAGCTGCTCACCGTCCACGGCACCGAGCACTACGACGCCCTCGGTGAGGAAACGCTTCAGCGCCTGTCGAAGTGGGAGTCGATCAACTTCTACAGCCTCAATGTGCACGGCATCCGCGAACTCCTCATCGAGGTCGTCGGCCGCATCCACATGCCCGGCTTCGAGGTCCCCTCGGACTTCTTCCACCACTTCATCGGCGAGGAGAACGAACACATGTGGTTCTTCTCCGAGTTCTGCCGCCGCTACGGCCACAAGATCTACGGATCCACCGCCATGCGCGCCGACGCCGCCTGGGAGCCCGAGGTCGAGAACTTCCTCGTCTTCACCCGCATCCTCTTCTTCGAGGAGCTCGTCGACCACTACAACTCCCGGATGGCCAAGGACACTTCGCTCTGCCACACCATCCGTGAGGTCAACCGCATCCACCACCAGGACGAGTCCCGCCACATCGCCTTCGGGCGCGAGCTGGTCTCCCTGCTGTACCAGCGGATGTGCCAGGCCGTGAGCGCGGAGCGGGTCCGCGAGGTGGAGGCGTACCTCAAGCGGTACGTCGTCTACAGCGTCAACTCCCTCTACAACCCCCACGTCTACCGCGACGCCGGCATCCCCGACCCGCTGGCCCTGCGCAACTCCCTCGTCGCCGACGAGCGCCGCCGGCCGCACGAGCGCAAGGCGATCCGCAAGCCGCTCGCCTTCTTCCTGAAGACCGGGATCTTCTCCGACGACACCCTGCCCGTCGTCTGAGCGACGCCCTCACCCGAGAGGTGCACCGATCATGACCATGACCACCCCCGAGCAGAACGTCGGGGCGACCACGGGACTGCCCGCGCTCGGCCCGGAGGGGACCCGCCTGCTGCGGCTCCTCGACGACACCTTCGAGGGCTGGGGAGTGGCCGCGGGCGCCCGCCCCCTGACCATGCCCCCGCTCCTGCCCGCCGCCGACCTGGCCAAGCTCGACTACTACGACAACTTCCCCCACCAGGCCGTCGTCGCCGCCCCGCTCGACCTGGAGCGCCGCGCGACCACGCCCTTCGACCCCCGCGCCGGCCGCTTCCCGAGCGAGGCGCTCGAACCCGCCGCGCTCGGCCTGCCCTCGGCCTCCTGCTACGCCGTCTACCTGACCCACCAGGGCACCCGGGTCGCCGACGACACCCTCGTCACGATCTGCTCCTGGTGCTTCCGCAAGGAGACCCACTACGAGGGGATGCGGCGCCAGCTCGGCTTCCGCATGCGGGAGATCGTCGCCCTCGGCAGTCGCGAGCACGCCGAGAACCACCTCGCCGAGTTCACCACCCGCGTCCAGTCCTTCGCCGCCGCCCTCGACCTGCCGCTGCGCAGGAGGCCGCCTGCGACCCTTCTTCGACAAGGGCGGCTCCAAGGCGGTCCTCCAGCGGCTCACCCCGGTGAAGTACGAGTTCCTGTACGAGGACCTGGCGATCGCCTCGGTCAACACGCACCGGAACTTCTTCGGCGACCGCTGCGACATCACCCTGGCGTCCACCGGCGGACCGGCCTTCACCAGCTGCGTCGCCTTCGGCCTGGAGCGGTGGCTGTCGGCGCTGACCCGCCGCCACGGCGGCTGGGAGGCGGCGACCCGGGCGGTCCTGGACGCGGTCGGGCCGGTGATCTGACGTGCCGGCCCGTCCCGCCGCCCCGCCGGCGGGCGGCCTGGGGTGGGCGAACCTCGGCATGGACATCGTGTCCGTCAACCGTGTCCGCGGGCTCCTCGCCCAGTACGGGGAGCGCTTCTTCGAGCGGATGCTCACTCCCGGCGAGCTCGCCGACTGCCGCACCTCCTCGGGGCTCGACGTCCTGAGCCTGTGCGGACGGATCGCGGCGAAGGAAGCGGCGTTCAAGACCTTACGGGTCCGCGGCAGGTTCCTGCCGTGGCCGGACATCGTCGTGCGGCGCTCCGAGGGCGGCTGGCCGCTCGTGGAGCTGCACCGGGCGGCCGCCGAGATGGCCGCCGCGTCCGGCATCACCGAGATCACCGTGTCCATCAGCCACGACGTGGACTACGCGGTCGCGGTCGCCGCCCCGATCATCGCCCCCACCCCTTCCTCCTCTTCCCCATCGAACAGCTGACAAGGAGAACAACCATGGCCGACGGCCTGCAGACGGTGAAGAACTGGATCCTGGAGCGCCACCCCGAGCGCCAGGACATCGCGCCCGACCTCGACCTGATCGAGAACCGGCTCATCGACTCGCTGTCCTTCGTCGAGTTCGTCTTCCTCCTGGAGCAGGAGAGCGGCACCGCGATCCAGATGGAGACCCTGGAGGTCGACTCCATCCGCACCCTCGCCGCCATCGGGCAGCACTTCTTCAAGGCCCCGGCGGAGGTGGGCCGGGCATGAGCCGCCGCCTCTTCACCTCGGAGTCCGTGACCGAGGGACACCCCGACAAGATCGCCGACCGGATCAGCGACACCGTCCTCGACGCGCTCCTCGCCGAGGACCCGGCCTCCCGCGTGGCCGTGGAGACCCTGATCACCACCGGCCAGGTCCACATCGCCGGCGAGGTCACCACCACCGCGTACGCGCCGATCGCCCAGCTGGTCCGCGAGGCCGTCCTCGACATCGGCTACGACTCCTCCGCGAAGGGCTTCGACGGCGCCTCCTGCGGCGTCTCGGTCTCCATCGGCGCCCAGTCCCCGGACATCGCGCAGGGCGTCGACACCGCCCACGAGGTACGAGTCGAGGGATGCCCCCGGCGGGACGAGGATGCCGAGCTCGCCTCCCAGGGCGCCGGCGACCAGGGCCTGATGTTCGGCTACGCCTGCGACGACACGGCCGAGCTGATGCCGCTGCCGATCGCCCTCGCCCACCGCCTCTCCCGGCGGCTCACCGAGGTCCGCAAGGACGGCACCGTGCCGTACCTGCGCCCCGATGGAAAGACCCAGGTCACCATCGAGTACGACGGGGACCGCCCGGTCCGCCTCGACACGGTCGTCGTCTCCTCGCAGCACGCCGCCGACATCTCCGTCGAGGGCCTGCTGACCCCGGACGTCCGCGAGTACGTCGTCGAGCACGTCCTCAAGCAGCTCGCGGAGGAGGGCGTGAACCTGGAGTCCGACGGCTACCGGCTCCTGGTCAACCCGACCGGCCGCTTCGAGATCGGCGGCCCGATGGGCGACGCCGGACTCACCGGCCGCAAGATCATCATCGACACGTACGGCGGCATGGCCCGGCACGGCGGCGGCGCCTTCTCCGGCAAGGACCCCTCCAAGGTCGACCGCTCGGCCGCCTACGCGATGCGCTGGGTCGCCAAGAACGTCGTCGCCGCCGGCCTGGCCCGCCGCTGCGAGGTCCAGGTCGCCTACGCCATCGGCAAGGCCGAGCCCGTCGGCCTGTTCGTCGAGACCTTCGGCACCGGCACCCTCCCCGACGAGAGGATCCAGGAGGCCGTCAGCGAGGTCTTCGACCTGCGCCCGGCCGCGATCATCCGCGACCTGGACCTCAAGCGCCCCATCTACGCGGCCACGGCGGCGTACGGCCACTTCGGCCGCGAACTCCCCGACTTCACCTGGGAGCGCACGGACCGGGCGGAGGCCCTGAAGACGGCGGCGCGAAAAGGGGAAGGGGTCTGAGGCAGATGCGCATCGCTGTCACGGGATCCATCGCGACCGACCATCTGATGACCTTCCCCGGCTGGTTCAGCGAGCAGCTGCTCGCCGACCGGCTGGACCGGGTCTCCCTGTCGTTCCTCGCCGACAACCTGGAGGTCAGGCGCGGCGGAGTGGCAGCGAACATCGCCTTCGGACTCGGCGTCCTCGGCCTGCGGCCCGCCCTCGTGGGCGCGGTCGGGGCCGACTTCGAGCCGTACCGGGTCTGGCTCAAGGACCACGGCGTGGACACCGACTCGGTGCGCGTCAGCGAGTCGCTCCACACCGCCCGCTTCGTCTGCACCACCGACCGGGCCCAGAACCAGATCGCCACCTTCTACGCGGGGGCGATGGCCGAGGCGCGCGCGATCGACCTCCGCGAGGTCGTCGCCCGCACCGGCCGCCTGGAACTGGTCCTGGTCTCCCCGGACGACCCCGAGGCCATGCTCCGGCACACCCGCACCTGCCGTGACCTGGGGATCCCCTTCGCCGCCGATCCGTCGCAGCAGCTGGCGCGGCTCGACGGGGGAGAGGCGCGGGAGCTGGTGGACGGGGCGCGGTTCCTGTTCACCAACGAGTACGAGACGGCCCTCCTCCTGGAGAAGACCGGCTGGCCGGAGGCGGAGGTCCTCCGCCGCGTCGGCGCCTGGGTCACCACCACGGCGAGGCCGGCGTCCGCCTCCGCGCCGAGGGCCGCGACCCCTCGCCGTCCCGGCCGTCGAGGTCCCGCGGTCGTCGACCCGACCGGCGTCGGGGACGCCTTCCGGGCCGCTTTCCTCGCGGGGACCCTGTGGGGCGTGCCGGAGCGGTGCGCGGCCCAGCTGGGCTGCGCGGTCGCGGCCACCGTCCTCGACTACGTGGGGACGCAGGAGTACCGGCTGCACCGGGACTCCCTCCTCGACCGGATCAGGACGACGTACGGGGTGGGCTGCACGGCCGCCCTCGTCACCCATCTGAGGGGGCTGACATGAGGACGTCGCTGAGGGAGGAGTTCGCGAAACGGGTCGTCGTCGCCGACGGCGCGATGGGCACCATGCTCCAGGCCGCCGACCCGTCGATGGACGACTTCCGGCAGCTGGAGGGCTGCAACGAGATCCTCAACCTCACCCGCCCCGACCTCGTCGCCTCCGTCCACGACGCCTACTTCTCCGTCGGCGTGGACTGCGTCGAGACGAACACCTTCGGGGCGAACCTGGCCGCGCTCGCCGAGTACGGCATCGAGGACCAGGTGTACGAGCTGTCGGAGGCGGGCGCCCGGATCGCCCGGGGCGTCGCCGACGCCCACACGGCCGCCGACGGCCGCCCCCGCTGGGTCCTCGGCTCCATGGGGCCCGGCACGAAGCTTCCGACCCTCGGCCACGTCGCGTACGAGCCCCTCCGCGAGGCCTTCCGGCAGAACGCCGAGGGCCTGATCCGGGGCGGCGCGGACGCCCTCCTCATCGAGACCTCGCAGGACCTCCTCCAGACGAAGGCGGCCGTCATCGGCGCCCGCCGGGCCCTGGACTGGGTCGGCGTGGACCTCCCACTCATCGTCCAGGTCACGGTCGAGACGACCGGCACCATGCTCCTCGGCTCCGAGATCGGCGCCGCCCTCACCGCCCTGGAACCCCTCGGCATCGACATGATCGGCCTGAACTGCGCGACGGGCCCCGTGGAGATGGCCGAGCACCTCCGCCACCTGTCCCGCCACGCCCGCGTCCCGATCTCGGTCATGCCGAACGCGGGCCTGCCGGTGCTGACCTCCGAGGGCGCCCACTACCCCCTCTCCCCGTCCGAACTGGCCGACGCGCAGGAGCAGTTCGTCCGCGACTACGGCCCCGCCCTGGTCGGCGGCTGCTGCGGTACGACCCCCGAACACCTGCGGGAGATCGTGGACCGGGTGCGGGGCGCGGCCGTACTCGACCGCCGCCCGTCACCGGAACCGGGCGCGTCGTCCCTCTACAGCCACGTGCCCTTCCGGCAGGACACCTCGTACCTGGCGATCGGCGAGCGGACGAACGCCAACGGTTCGAAGAAGTTCCGCGAGGCCATGCTCGAAGGCCGCTGGGACGACTGCGTGGAGATGGCCCGCGACCAGATCCGCGAGGGCGCGCACATGCTCGACCTGTGCGTGGACTACGTCGGCCGGGACGGCGTCGCCGACATGGCGGAGCTGGCGGGCCGTTTCGCGACCGCCTCCACCCTGCCGATCGTCCTCGACTCGACGGAGGTCCCGGTCCTGCGGGCCGGCCTGGAGAAGCTCGGCGGCCGGGCCGTCGTCAACTCGGTCAACTACGAGGACGGCGACGGCCCGGAGTCCCGCTTCGCGCAGGTCACGGCGCTCGCGAAGGAGCACGGCGCGGCGCTGATGGCCCTGACCATCGACGAGGAGGGGCAGGCGCGGACGACCGGGCACAAGGTCGCCGTCGCCGAGCGGCTCATCGCCGACCTGACGGGAAGGTGGGGGATCAGGGAGTCGGACATCCTCATCGACACCCTCACCTTCACCATCTGCACCGGTCAGGAGGAGTCGCGGAAGGACGGCATCGCGACGATCGAGGCGATCCGCGAGCTCAAGCGCCGCCACCCGGACGTCCAGACGACCCTGGGCCTGTCCAACATCTCCTTCGGCCTCAACCCGGCCGCCCGCATCGTCCTGAACTCCGTCTTCCTCGACGAGTGCGTCAAGGCGGGCCTGGACTCCGCGATCGTCCACGCCTCCAAGATCCTGCCCATCGCCCGCCTGGAACCGGAGCAGGTGCAGGTGGCCCTCGACCTCATCCACGACCGGCGCCGGGAGGGCTACGACCCCCTCCAGCGTCTCCTTGAGCTCTTCGAGGGCGCGACGGCGAAGTCCCTGAAGGCCGGGAAGACCGAGGAACTCCTCGCGCTCCCCCTGGACGAGCGCCTCAAGCGCCGGATCGTCGACGGCGAGAAGAACGGCCTGGAGGCCGACCTCGACGCCGCCCTGTCCGGGCGGCCGGCGCTGGAGATCGTCAACGACGTGCTGCTCGACGGCATGAAGACCGTCGGCGAGCTCTTCGGCTCCGGCCGGATGCAGCTGCCGTTCGTGCTCCAGTCGGCGGAGGTGATGAAGACGGCGGTGGCGTACCTGGAGCCGCACATGGAGAAGTCCGACGCGGAAGGGAAGGGCACGATCGTCCTGGCGACGGTCCGCGGCGACGTCCACGACATCGGCAAGAACCTCGTCGACATCATCCTGTCCAACAACGGCTACAACGTCGTCAACATCGGCATCAAACAGCCGGTCTCCGCGATCCTGGAGGCGGCGGAAGAACACCGGGCCGACGTCATCGGCATGTCCGGCCTCCTCGTGAAGTCCACCGTGATCATGAAGGAGAACCTGGAGGAACTGAACGGCCGGGGCCTGGCCGCCACGTACCCCGTGATCCTCGGCGGCGCCGCCCTGACCAGGGCCTACGTCGAGCAGGACCTCCACGAGCTGTACGAGGGCGAGGTCCGCTACGCCCGCGACGCCTTCGAGGGCCTGCGCCTGATGGACGCGCTGATGGGGGTGAAGAGGGGCGTTCCCGGAGCCGTACTCCCGGAACTGAAGAAGCGGCGGGTGGCCCGTCAGCCGGTGGTGCTCCCGGAGGTCCACGCCCCCGAACCGGCCGGCCGTTCCGACGTGGCCGCCGACAACCCCGTACCCGAGCCCCCCTTCCTCGGCACGAAGGTCGTCACCGGCATCCCGCTCGCGGAGTACGCCCCCTGGCTCGACGAGACCGCCCTCTTCAAGGGCCAGTGGGGCCTGAAGGACGCCGGGACCATCGAGACGGAGGGCAGGCCGCGCCTGCGGGCGCTGCTCGACCGGATCGAGCGCGAGGGCCTGGCCGAAGCGGCCGTCGTCTACGGCTGGTTCCCCTGCGTCTCCAAGGGCGACGACCTGATCGTCCTCGACGAGGACGGAGGCGAGCGGACCCGCTTCTCCTTCCCCCGCCAGCAGCGGGGCCGCCGCCTCTGCCTGGCCGACTTCCACCGCGCCGAGGACTCCGGCGAGGTCGACGCGGTCGCCCTCCAGGTCGTCACCGTCGGCTCGCGGATCGGCGAGGAGACGGCCCGGCTCTTCGCCGCCGACTCCTACCGCGACTACCTCGAACTCCACGGCCTGTCCGTGCAGCTGGCGGAGGCCCTGGCCGAGTACTGGCACGCGCGGGTCCGGAAGGACTGGGGCATCGCCGCGGCCGACCCCGCCGGCGTGGACGGCATGTTCCGCACCGAGTACCAGGGCTGCCGCTACTCCCTCGGCTACCCCGCCTGCCCCGACCTGGAGGACCGGGCGAAGATCGCCGCCCTGCTGCGGCCGGAGCGGATCGGGGTCGAGCTGTCGGAGGAGTACCAGCTGCACCCCGAGCAGTCGACGGACGCGATCGTCGTCCACCACCCGGAGGCGAGCTACTTCAACGCGGGAGGAAGACGATGACCCCCACCTTCTCCTTCGAGTTCTTCCCGCCGAAGACCGACAAGGGCGAGCAGACCCTCTGGGACGCGATCCGCCGCGTCGAGGCGCTCGGGCCGGACTTCGTGTCGGTCACGTACGGCGCGGGCGGCTCCTCCCGCGACCGCACGATCGACGTCACCAAGCGGATCGCGACGGAGACGACACTCCGGCCGGTCGCGCACCTGACCGCAGTCGGACACTCGGTCGCCGAGCTGCGGGCCATCATCGGCGCGTACGCGGACGCCGGGGTACGGGACGTGCTCGTCCTGCGCGGCGACCCCCCGGGCGATCCGCGCGGGGCGTGGACCCCGCACCCGCAGGGCTTCACGTACGCGTACGAACTCGTCGAACTCGTCCGCTCCTTGGGCGACTTCAGGATCGGAGTGGCGGCCTTCCCCGAGGGCCACCCCCGCTCCTCCGACGCGTCGTCCGACCTCGCGCACTTCCTCGCCAAGTGCCGGGCGGGCGCCGACTACGCCATCACGCAGATGTTCTTCGACCCCGAGGACTACCTGCGGCTGCGGGACCGGGTCGCCGCCGCCGGCTGCGACACCCCGATCATCCCGGAGATCATGCCCGCCACCGACGTGCGCCAGATCCGCCGCTTCGCCGAACTGAGCGACGCCGCCTTCCCCGAGGACCTCGCGCACCGCCTGGAGGCGGCGAAGGACGACTCGGCGGCCTCGCACCGCATCGGGGTCGAGCACGCGACGCGGATGGGCCTGCGACTGCTCGACGAGGGCGCGCCGGGCCTGCACCACATCACGCTCAACAAGTCGACGGCGGCCCTGGAAATCCACCGAACCATCGTGAACGCAAGGAGAGTTGCGGCAAATGTCTGACCTCACCGACCTCACCGACTTCACCGACTTCACCGACTTCAAGGTCGCCGACATCTCGCTCGCCGCCTTCGGCCGCAAGGAGATCACCCTCGCCGAGCACGAGATGCCGGGCCTGATGGCGATCCGCCGCGAGTACGCGGAGGCGCAGCCGCTGGCGGGAGCCCGTATCACCGGCTCGCTCCACATGACGGTGCAGACGGCCGTCCTCATCGAGACCCTCGTCGCGCTGGGCGCCCGGGTCCGCTGGGTGTCCTGCAACATCTACTCGACCCAGGACCACGCGGCCGCCGCGATCGCCGCCGCCGGCATCCCGGTCTTCGCCTGGAAGGGCGAGACCCTGGAGGAGTACTGGTGGTGTACCGAACAGGCGCTGACCTGGCCGGACGCCGACGGCCCCAACATGATCCTGGACGACGGCGGTGACGCGACGCTGCTCGTCCACAAGGGTGTGGAGTACCGGAAGACGGGGGTGCTTCCGGAGGCGTCGAATGAGGAACTGGCGGTTGTACGAGCCCTGTTGGAGTCCACCGGTCTGGACTGGCCGACCATCGCGGCCGGCATCCGGGGCGTCACGGAGGAGACGACGACGGGCGTCCACCGCCTGTACGAGATGCACCGCGAGGGCGAGCTGCTCTTCCCGGCGATCAACGTGAACGACGCCGTGACGAAGTCGAAGTTCGACAACAAGTACGGCTGCCGGCACTCGCTCGTCGACGGCATCAACCGCGCCACGGACGTCCTCATCGGCGGCAAGACGGCCGTGGTCTGCGGCTACGGGGACGTCGGCAAGGGCTCGGCGGAGTCGCTGCGCGGCCAGGGAGCGCGGGTGATCGTCACCGAGATCGACCCGATCTGCGCGCTCCAGGCGGCGATGGACGGCTACCAGGTAGCCACCCTGGAGGACGTGGTGGAGACGGCCGACATCTTCATCACGACCACCGGCAACAAGGACATCATCATGGCCTCCGACATCGCGCGCATGAAGCACCAGGCGATCGTCGGGAACATCGGCCACTTCGACAACGAGATCGACATGGCCGGTCTCGCGCGGATCCCGGGAATCGTGAAGGACGAGGTCAAGCCGCAGGTCCACACGTGGACGTTCGAGGACGGCAAGGTCGTCATCGTCCTCTCCGAGGGCCGCCTGCTGAACCTCGGCAACGCGACCGGCCACCCCTCCTTCGTGATGTCGAACTCCTTCGCGGACCAGACCCTGGCCCAGATCGAACTGTTCACGAGGGCCTCCGACTACCCGCTGGGCGTCCACACCTCCCCAAGCACCTGGACGAGAAGGTCGCGCGCCTCCACCTCGACGCGCTGGGCGTCAGGCTCACGACGCTCCGGCCCGAGCAGGCGGCGTACATCGGGGTCCCGGTGGAGGGCCCGTACAAGCCCGACCACTACCGCTACTGATGGACACCCGCGACCCCTGGCTCCCGGACCGCCTCCTCCGTACGGAACGGGACCTGCTGATGCCGCTCCTCCGCCGCATGCCCGAGGAGGCGTACGAGCTCCGCACCGCCTGCCCCGGCTGGACCGCCCGGCAGGTCCTCGCCCACTGCGGTGCGGCGCTCGTCCGCATCGTCGAGGACCGCCTGGAAGAAGGCGTCTTCCTCCCGGAGGCCAACGCCTGCGACGTGGCCGAACGCGAGCACTGGCCCGTCGCCCGCGTCCTCGACGAACTGGAGCGCGGCCTGACGGAGGCGGGCCCGGTCATCGCCTCCCGCGACGACGGCCGCCTCGACGCCGTCGCCCTCGGCGAATGGGTCCACGCCGGCGACGTCCGCGAAGCCTTCGGCGAACCCGGCGCCTACTGCGGCGCCTCCCTCGACCTCGCCCTCCCTCCTCTCCGCAACCAGCCGCCACCGCGACACCCCCCGCCTCGTCGGCGTCCTCGCGGACCGGCAGCACCCCCCCGTCTCCCTCGGTAACGAGATCGCCGGCCGCCCCGCCGCCCGCTTCCACGGCGACGCAGCGACCCTGATCCGGATCTACTCGGGCGGCCGCTGGTCCGCACGCGCTATGAACTGACGGGTGCGACGGAGAGGGAACTGCTTATTTATCGGTGAGCTTTTTTTTTGGGGGGGGGGTGATGCTTGGCGGGGCGGTGCCTGGTGGGGCGGTGCCCTTCCGCTCACCTCCGTGTGGGCAATCGTCCCGCTGGGCGGGACGGGTGAGCACACGGACGGCGCCCTCTAGCGGCGCCTCCGCGTTCCGAAGCCTGGACCCGCACCACGTGCACAGCTCGCACGGGGTGCGGGTTCAGGCGCGTAAGCCTCTGGCGCCGGCAGGGCGCGGGTCCGTGTGCCCACCCTCCCCAAGCTCTCGGCTTCGCTCGAGCAGGGGACCCCTTGCCCCAGCGGAACGATTGCCCACAACGAGGGCGGCGAGGGCGCAGGCCCAGCGGGGCGCGGCCCACAACGGGTGGCGATGGGCACCGCCCAGGCGCGCGCGGCCCAACAACGGGCGCGAGGGCGCCGCCCCGGCGAGCGCGGCGCACAACGGGGCGGGGGCAACGCCCCGGCGGGCGTGGCCCGCACCCGCGAGGCGCGGCGCGTAAGGGTCAGGCGGGGGTGTCTGTGGTGGGCGGTTTGGTGTGGAGGATGGCGCGGGCCTGCTCGGCGGCTCGTGCCGTGCTTTCGGAGACGAAGTCGAGGAAGCGGGCGACGTTCTCCAGGCGGTTGCCGGCCGGAGTGGAGGAGCCGAGGACGGTGACGCCCTCCCGCGCCGTCTCGACGATCTGGGCGATCGAGCGGGCGGAGGCCATCATCGCCTGGTACCAGACGTCGTCGTCGACGGTGTACCGCTCGCGGCGGCGGTCGTCGCGTTCCCGCCGGATGAGTCCCTGGCTGTCGAGGAAGGCGACGGCTTTGGAGACGGAGGCGGGGCTGACCTGGAGGCGGGCGGAGAGTTCGGACGCGGTGAGGCTGCCGGTGTCGGCGAGGGTGAGGCTGGCCATGACGCGGGCCATCATCTTGGGCATGCCCGAGCCCATCATGACGGTGGTGAGGGTCTCCTCGAACGCCGCGACGGCTCCGGCGTCGCGCCCGTCGACCGGCGGGGCGGCGGCCGTTCCCCGTGGCGCGGCCGGCTTGCGGCGGTGGGCGCGGTGTTCGGTGGCGCGGTGGGCGAGGTCGGCGCGGTAACTGGTGGGGCCCCGTTGCGCATGACCTCGCGCGTGATGGTGGAGGTCGGGCGGTCGAGGCGCCGGGCGATCTCCGCGTACGCGAGACCGTCGGCCAGTCCCAGCGCGATCTGCTGACGTTCCGGCTGGGTGAGTCTGCCTCCCGGCATCGCGGTCTCCTTCGTAGGCGCGTGGTGAGCAGAGCATAGCGTTCACTCACATTCCATTGCAACGAATGCTCCCGCGGTCGTTGCATTACATCCAGAACCATTGCAATGAAATCCCTCAACTGACCTGCAAAAATAGCGATATCGCGCAACGCATTGCTTGCTGAACCCTCAAACGCAACGTAGCTTTTCCTTCATCGGAAACAGCGAGGCGAACAACCGCCCCGCCCCCACGAAGGAGAAGCACCATGCAGAACTTCGCCACCCCCGCCGCCATCGTCGCCACCCTCTCCGTCCCCGCCGGCCGCATCCGCCTCATCGCCACCGACCGCACCGACACCACCGTCGAGGTCCTGCCCGCCGACCCCTCCAGCAGCCGCGACAAGAAGACGGCCGAGCACACCGAAGTCACCTACACCGACGGGGTCCTGAGCATCGAGGTCCCGAAGTCGAAGGGCAGTGTCCTCGGCGGTGCCGGCTCCATCCAGGTCACCGTCCAGCTGCCCACCGGCTCCCGCGTCCAGGCGCAGGCCGCCGCCGCCGAACTGACCGCCGTCGGCCGGTTCGGCGACATCGACTTCCAGGGCGCGTACCGCGAGATCAAGATCGACGAGGCCGCCCGCCTCCACCTCACCGCCACCGACGGCGACATCGAGGTCTCCCGGCTCACCGGCCCCGCCCGGATCACCACCGCCCGGGGCGACATCCGCATCGTCGAAGCCCTGACCGGCACGGTCGCCCTGACCACCCAGAAGGGCGACATCTCGATCGCCGCCGCCACCGGAGTCTCCGCCTCCCTCGACGCCTCCACCGCCTACGGCCGCGTCGGCAACTCCCTCCAGAACAACGGCACTCCCGCCCTGACCATCCAGGCCACCACGGCGTACGGCGACATCACCGCCCGCAGCCTCTGACCCCCGTCCCTGCCCCCGTCCCTGCCCCCATCCCCGCCCCCACCCCCGACCCGCAGCCCTCAGGAGCACGCACCATGACCACTCCGGCCATCGCAGTCACCGGGCTGCGCAAGTCCTACGGCGAGCAGAGCGTCCTGGACGGCATCGATCTGACCGTCCCCGAGGGCTCGGTCTTCGCCCTCCTCGGCCCGAACGGCGCGGGCAAGACCACCGCCGTGAAGATCCTCTCCACCCTCATCGGCGCCGACGCCGGCCGGGCGACGGTGGCCGGCCACGACCTGGCCGCCCACGCCCAGTCGGTGCGGGCCGCGATCGGGGTGACAGGCCAGTTCTCCGCCGTCGACGGCCTGATCACCGGCGAGGAGAACATGCTGCTGATGGCCGACCTCAACCACCTCTCGAAGAAGGAGGGCCGCCGGATCACCGCCGAACTCCTGGAGCGGTTCGACCTCACGGAAGCGGCGCAGAAGCCCGCCTCCACCTACTCCGGCGGCATGAAGCGCCGCCTGGACATCGCGATGACCCTGGTCGGCTCCCCGCGGGTGATCTTCCTGGACGAGCCGACCACCGGCCTGGACCCGCGTTCCCGGCACAACATGTGGCAGATCATCCGTGAGCTGGTCGGCGGCGGGGTGACAGTCTTCCTCACCACCCAGTACCTGGAGGAGGCCGACCAGCTCGCCGACCGCATCGCGGTCCTCAACGGCGGCAAGATCGCCGCCGAGGGCACCGCGGAGGAGCTCAAGCGGCTGATCCCCGGCGGCCACGTCCGGCTCCGCTTCACCGACCCGGCCGCCTACCGCACCGCCCTGGCCACTCTCACCGGCGCGGCATGCGACGACGAGGCTCTCACCCTGCAGATCCCCAGCGACGGCAGCCAGCGCGAACTGCGTTCCCTCCTCGACTGGCTGGACTCCGAGGGATCGAGGCCGACGAACTCACCGTGCACACCCCGACCTGGACGACGTCTTCTTCGCCCTCACCGCCACCAACCACCCGAAGGAGTCCGTCCGATGAGCACCCTGGCCCTGGCCGCCCGCGACACCACCACCATGCTGCGCCGCAACCTGCTGCACGCCCGCCGCTACCCCTCGCTGACCCTGAACCTGCTGCTCACCCCGGTCATGCTCCTGCTGCTGTTCGTCTACGTCTTCGGCGACACCATGAGCGCCGGCATGGGCGGCGCGGGCCGCGCGGACTACATCGCCTACCTGCTTCCCGGGCTGCTGCTGATGACCATCGGCTCCACCACCATCGGTACCGCCGTGTCGGTGTCCACCGACATGTCCGAGGGCATCATCGCCCGCTTCCGGACCCTGGCCATCCACCGCGGCTCGGTCATCACCGGCCACGTCATCGGCAGCGTCGTCCAGTGCGTCGCCAGTGTCCTGCTGGTCGCCGCCGTCGGCGTCGCGACCGGCTTCCGCACCACCCACGCCACCCCCCTGGAATGGCTCGCCGCCCTCGGCCTGCTCGTCCTGTTCGCCACCGCCCTGACCTGGATCGCCGTCGGCATGGGCCTGGTCAGCCCGAACGCCGAGGCCGCCAGTAACAACGCCATGCCGCTGATCTTCCTCCCCCTGATCTCCAGCACCTTCGTCCCCGTCGACCAGATGCCCGGCTGGTTCCAGCCCATCGCCCAGTACCAGCCCTTCACCCCCGCCGTCGAAACCCTCCGCGGCCTCCTCCTGGACACCCCATCGGCCACAACGGCTGGCTCACCCTCGCCTGGACCCTCGCCCTGACCACCCTCGGCTACCTCTGGTCCAAGTCCACCTTCAACCGCGACCCCAAGTAGCCCACCAGGTGCGCCACTCGGGAAGGCCCGTCGCCACCACCCGCCAGGGTGACGGCGGCGGGCCTTCGGCCTGTCACGCACCTGGGGCAGAGCGTCTCGTCCCCGACGGGCCGGAAGAGGGTCGTCTGCGCGTGGTCGCCGGAACACTCACGTGTCCCCGAGAGCCGCGAAGAGACCTTGGGCGCGGGTTCGGGTGCGGGTGCGGGCTGGGGCGGCAGTTCCCGGGCCGGTACGTCACGCAGGAGGTACCGGACGAGGCCGCCGGGCCGGTGTACGGGGGTTCCGGTGCCGGGCAGTCCGCGCAGGACGTGTTGGTGGACGTCGGTGGGGGTGTGGCCGGCGTCGAGCCAGCGGGTGGCGAGGTGGGCGAGTTCGTCGCGCATGCCGGGTGGGATGTGGCGGAGGGCGGGGGCGAGGACCGGCAGGGCGGCGATGAGGGCGCGAGCGTCTTCGAGCCGGGGCGACGCCTCCTCCACGGCCCCGGGGGGACGGTGGGAGGTGTCCCCTTCGGGGTCTTTCTTTGGATGACCGTCGGTCGACGGGGTCGTCGGCCGGCCGACGACCGGTTTCGGATGACTCGGCGCGACCTGCGAGGACGCTGCCGGTGACGCTGGTACGGGCTCCCGCGCGAGGAGCTTGGCGGCCTGCCCGGCGGTCAACGGCACGCTGGACACGAGTTGTCGGGTGGCCCATTGACCCCCGGCACCCTGCACCCGCCGCTCGTGCACGAACCCTTCCTCCTTGAGCTGCCGTTTGGCGCGTACGAAGGCGGTTGCCCCGATCCGGGCACGTTCGGCTGTACGGGAGAGGCACTCGCGGGCGCCTTGGGGGAGGGAGAGCTGCCAGGTCAGGAGCCGGACGGCGTCGGAGGAGAGCCGAGGATGCCGGATGATCTCGTGCGAGAACTGGGTGAAGGCGCGCGAGGGCGCGTTAAAGTGCCGGTAGATCACAGTGGAACTAGTGCCTTCCACGGGTGGTTGAGGCCCCGCCGATGGCTGCGAACCATCGACGGGGGCCGTTTTGCGTGAACGTAACGCACCGAACGCGCCTGAGCGGGCGCGGTGATGGAAGATCGCCCGTGTGGGTGACCTCGGTCGCTCGGTGCTGCCGGGCCGCTCCGTTCAACGACCGCGTGCCGCCCTCGTCGAGGGGGTGCAAGGCAATGGTGGGGGTCCCGTCGCCGTTCAGGCGGTGGCGGCAGGGGCGTGGGTCTGCATGTCCACCGTCGTGTCGGCCGCGTTCGTGACGACCGGGTCGTGCGTCGCCACGACCGTCACGCAGCGGTGCTCGTGCGTCGTACGGGCGATCAGGGCGGTCAGGTCGTCCGCGCGGGCCCGGTCGACGGCGGCCGTCGGCTCGTCGACGAGCAGGAGTTCGGGCTCGACGAGGAGCGCGCGGGCCAGGGCGACGCGCTGACGTTCGCCGCCGGAGAGCTGGTCGGGGCGGTGGGCCAGGCGGTGTCCGAGGCCGACCTCGTCCAGGAGTGCGCGGACCTTCGGACGCAGGGCGCGCGGGCGTCGGCCCGCGAGGGAGGCGGCGGCGAGGAGCTGCTCTTCGGCGGTGAGCCCGGTGAGGAGGTTGCCGCTCTGGAACATGTAGCCGATGCGTTCGCGGCGGGCGCGGGCGCGTTCCCGGTCGGTGAGCGCGGCCAGGTCGGCGCCGTTCAGGAGTACCTGCCCCTCGTCCGGGCGGAGGAGCGCCCCGGCGACGGCGAGGAGCGTCGACTTGCCCGAGCCGGAGGGGCCGACGAGCGCGGTGAGGACGCCTGGCCGGAACGTCACGTCGAGCTTCCGGAGGGCGGTGGTGCGGGACTCGCCCTTGCCCAGGGTGACGGTGACGTCGTGGAGGTGGAGGCTCATCGGCCGGCTCCCAGCATGGTCATCGGGTCGACGGTGGTGACCCGTCGCAGGGTGAGGGCGGAGCCGGCGAGGCCGACGAGGGCCACCGCGATCATGGTGGTCGCGAGCGTGCCGGCGGGGAGGCTGAAGGGCACCTTCTCGCCGACGAGCAGGCCGAGCGCGGCGGCGAGGGCCGCGCCGACGGCGGTGCCGGTGGCGACGACCACTGCGGCCTGCGTGAGGGTGTGGCCGAGGAGCCTGCGCCGGGAGGCGCCCATCGCGCGCAGGAGGGCGAGTTCGGGGGTCCGCTGGACGGTCCACACGGCGAAGAAGGCGCCGACGACGAGTGGTGCGATGAGGAAGAGGAACGTCTGGATCGAGGTCATGGTGAGACGTTCGCCGTCGTAGCCGGGGGCCGCGGTGAAGGCGGTCTCCAGGGGGACGGTGGTGGTGTCGTGGCGGCGGTCGGCGACGGCGATGGCCGTGTCGTCGGTCCCGTCGGGGAGCCGGAGGGCCACGGCGCTGTACTGGAGGGGCAGGTCGGCCGCGACGGCCCCGTGCGCTCCGGGGGTGGTGAAGCGGATCTGCCGCCAGGTGTCGGCCGTCACGTACGCGGCGGGCACGTGCCCGTACGAGGAGCGGCCGGTGCTGCCGACGACGTTCAGGCGGATGCCGAGGCGGTCGATGAGCAGGGTGTCGCCGACGTGGACGCCTTCGCTGAGCAGCTGGCGGGAGACGACGATGCCGTGGGGGCGGGCGGGGTCGAGCGGCTTCCCGTCGTCGGCGCCGGGGTCGGTGAAGGCGCCGGGCACGATCCCGAACGCGGCGAGGTCGACCTCGGTGCCGCGGCCGGTGGTGCCGCGCGTGATGGTCACGCCGAGCGGGGTGGCCTCGGCGCCGTTCTCCCGGCTCCAGCCGTCGGCGGTACGGACGTCGATGAGGCTGCGGGCGAACTGGTCCGACTTCGAGCCCGAGGCGAAGGCGACGTGGGTCGCGGGCAGTCTGCGCAGGGCGGAGACGGTGTCGTCACCGAGGCCGGTGGTGAAGCCGGACACGATGCCGACGAGCGCCGAGACGAGGACGACGACGCTGCCCATCAGCAGGAAGCGGCCGCGGGCCGCTTTCAGTTCCAGCAGGGCGAGGAACACGGTGTTCCCTCCAGAGTTAGGGACGGTACGTCCCAAGATAGAAGATGGCGACGTAGCGTCCCTAAGAGGGGTCGGGGGAGGTCCGGGGGAGGGTCGTGAGGAGGGGCGTGAGGAGGGTCATGAGGAGGCGGACTCATAGACTTGGCCCGTGCCCAGGATCCAAGCCGCCACGGTCGCCGACCACCGCTCCCGACAGCGCGCCGCCCTGCTCGACGCGGCCCGCGAGGTGCTGGCGGAGGGCGACGCCTCCCAGGTGACCTTCGCCGAGGTGGCCCGCCGCACCGGCCTCGCCCGCAACAGCGTCTACAAGTACTTCCCCGACCGGCACCACCTGCTGACCGCCGTCGTCCGCGAAGCCGCGCCCCGCTGGACGGACCGCATCCACGCCGCCCTCGCCGCCGCCGGCGACTCCCCGAGGAGCGCGTCGCCGCCTACGTCACCGCCCAGCTGGAGATGGTCCGCGACGGCGAGCACCGCATCGCCCGCGCCGTCGCCGACGAGCAGGACGCCGCCGCCCTGCGCGCGGGCGCCGACACCGCCCACCGGGAGCTCCTCGCCCCGCTCGTCGACGCGCTCCGGGACCTCGGCGACGACGACCCGCCGCTGACCGCGCGCTTCCTCCAGGGCTTCGTGAACGCCGCCACCACCGCCCTGGAGGCCGGCGGCGACTACGAGGCCGTCGTCGGCCGCGCGGTACGCCTGACGGTGGCGGCCCTCAAGGGCCTGACCCCGTCCGGGCACGCGTAACGCGTCCCCGGGCGGGGCGCGCGGGCGACGCCGACGTGCTGCCTCGCCTCGCCACGCGTCTGGAACCGCACCGGGCGCTGATGCCGCGCGGTCGGGTGATCGCGTCGGGGGCGCGGCCTGCGGCCCCGCTCGCTCGAACGGGTCCCGTCGCCGTGCGGGGCGGGGCCCGGCTGGTCTGCTGGTCGGGATCCTTTCCCCGACGTACAGGAGCGAGGCCATGGAGAAGGGCGTCATCGTCACCGTTGAGATTCCTGGGGGGACGCAGGAGCAGTACGAGGAGACGACGCGGCTGATCCAGGAGGCGGAGTGGTTTCCGCCGGAGGGGTTCATCGCGCACGCGTCGGGGCCGGACGGGAGCGGGGGGTGGAGGATCGTGGACTTCTTCGAGTCGGAGGAGCACTTTCTGGCGTTCGCGGAGAAGGCGCGGCCGATCTTCGAGCGGACGGGGACGCCGCCGATCCTGCCGAGCGTGCAGCAGGCGGTGAACGTGATGACGCGTCGCTGAAAATGCTTTGCGGGGCGGGGGAGGGGCGGGTCACCCTCTCGGGCATGACCAGTCATTCCGCTGTCCGCCCCGTCGCGGACCTGTTCTCCGCCGAGGGGCGCCTCAAGGCGATCCCGCGGAAGCCCGCCCGCCGTGAGGCGCTGCTCGCGCATCTGGCCGAGACGCTGTTCGAGGCCGATCGGAGCTATGGGGAGCGGGAGGTGAACGAGGCGCTGCTCACCGTGCACGAGGACTTCTCGGCGTTGCGCCGGTATCTGGTGGTGGGCGGGTTCCTGACCCGTACGAAGGACGGCGCGGACTACCGCCGACAGCAGCGGCCCGGCGTTCCCGGAGGCGCGATTCCCGCCGTCGCGTGAGGGGCGGGGCAGCGGTGGCCGGCCTGTTGGCCGGGTACGGCATCGCGGTTCCGGTGGGGGCGGTCGGCGCCTATCTGGTGTCGGTGACGGCCCGTACGGGGTGGCGTACGGGGCCGGTGCGGCGCTCGGGGTGGCCACGGCCGACGGGGCGTACGCCCTGGTCGCGGTGGCCGGCGGTTCCGCGCTCGTGCCGCTGCTGGCGCCGGTGACGGCCCCGCTGCGGTGGGTCTCGGCGGTGGTGCTGGTGGTGCTCGGCGTCCGGGGCGGCTGGGGGCGTTCGCCGCGTACCGGAAGGGCGGGCTCGCCTCGCGGGACGACGGGGGTGCCCTGACGCCCGGCCGTGCGTACCTCACCTTCCTGGGGATCACGGTCCTCAACCCCATGACGGTGGTCTACTTCGCCGCCCTCGTCCTCGCCACGGGACCCTCCGCCCCCGCCACCCCCTCGACCGTACGGTCTTCGTCCTCGGCGCCCTCGGCGCCTCCGCCAGCTGGCAGCTGCTCCTCGCCCTGGGCGGAACACTCCTCGGCCGGACCCTGACGAGCCCCCGCGGGCGGCTCGCTACGGCCCTCGCGTCGAGCACGTTGATCGTCGCCCTCGCGGTGAGGCTGGTCGTGCAGGGGTGAGGCGGGGTCGCGCACTTACCCGGGCGACGACCTCGTGCCCACCTTCGCCCTGGCCGGTCTGCCGTCGGCGGTGGCGGCCGTCCTCTGCCTGGGGTCCGGCCGAGGTTCCCGGTCGGCCCTTGAACGACCCCGTTCCCTGCGCTTCGCCGTCCCGTCTCCCTCCTCGCCCCTTCTCGGGACGTCTCAGCGGCCGGGACCGGCTTGCCGTTGCGGGGAGGCGGGCGTCAGGATCCTGCGCGCCGGGTGGCTGAATTTCGGGGGGAATCGTGGTGGGGCGGGGACTGGGGGCGGGGCTGCGGCAGCGGCATTTGGCCATGATCGCGTTGGGTGGGGCGATCGGGGCGGGGCTGTTCGTGGGGTCGGGGGTGGGGATCGCGGCGGCGGGGCCGGGGATTCTGGTGGCGTACGCGCTGGCCGCGGTGCTGACGGTGCTGGTGATGCGGATGCTCGGGGAGATGTCCGCGGCCCGGCCCGTGACGGGCTCGTTCGCGGAGCACGCGCGGCGGGCGTTCGGGCCGTGGGCGGGGCTGCTCGCGGGGTGGATGTACTGGGCGCTGCTCGTCGTGAGCGTCGCCGCCGAGGCCGTCGCGGCGGCGCACATCGCCGGCGGCTGGCTGCCCGCCGTGCCCGGCTGGGCGTGGGTGGCGGTCTTCATGAGCGTGTTCACCGTGAGCAACCTCGCCGGGGTGCGGAACTTCGGCGAGCTGGAGTTCTGGTTCGCCGGGGTGAAGATCGCCGCGATCGGGGTGTTCCTGCTGCTGGGGTGCGTGGTGCTCCTCGGGTTCATGCCCGGGGTCGCCTCGCCCGGCGACGGGCACCTCCTGCACGACGGGGGCTTCCTGCCGCACGGCTGGCACGGCGTCGCCGTCGGGGTCGTCGCCGCCGTCTTCGCCTTCGGCGGTCTGGAGACCGTGACGATCGCCGCCGCCGAGTGCGAGGACCCGGTCCGCGCCGTGCGGGCGGGCGTCCGGGCCGTGATGTGGCGGGTCGCCGTCTGCTACCTCGGCTCGATGGCCGTCATCGTGACCCTCGTGCCCTGGGACGCCCCGGGCGTCGCCGACGGGCCGTACGCCGCCGTGATGGGCCGCATCGGCGTCCCCGGCGCCGGCGAGCTGATGAAGGCCGTGGTCCTCGTGGCCCTCCTGTCCGCCATGAACGCCAACGTCTACGGCTCCTCCCGCATGCTGTACGCCCTCGTCGGACGCGGCGACGCGCCCCGCCCCCTCGGCCGGCTCGCGGGACGGTCGGGCGTCCCGTACGCCGCCGTCCTCGCCTCCGCCGCGTTCGGGTTCGTCTCCGTCGTGCTCAGCCTCCTCTGGCCCCGCACGGTCTTCCCGTTCCTGCTCAACTCGATCGGCGCCGCGATCCTGCTCGTCTGGGGCCTGATCGCCGCCTCCCACCTGCGGCTGCACGGACTCTCCGTACGGGCCGTCGCCGCGCTCGCGGGGATCGGCGGGGTGCTGGTGTTCATGCTCGGGGACGCCGCGAGCCGTACGCAGCTGCTCACCACCGGCGGCTGGGCCGTGCTCCTGCTGGTCCTCGCCGGGGTGCGGCGCCTCAGGAACGCGCGTACCGGGCCAGGAACAGATCCACTCCCGAGCTGATCACCCGCGTCAGCTCCGCGTCGTCGATCTCCGCGTCCGGGGAGAACGTACGGACCAGCTGCGGCACGCCCAGCGTGGCCGCCACCAGCTGCTGCACGGCGAGCGCCGGATCGGGCGCGTCGAGGGCGCCGCGCGCGTTCAGCTCGGTGAAGGCCTCGATCAGCGGGCCGTTGTTCATGTCGTAGCTGACCCGGTACCAGAGCTGCCCCAGCTGCGGGAAGCGGTCGATCTCGCCGATGACCAGGCGGCGCAGCGACATGATGTCGGGGCGCAGCAGGATCCGGGCCCAGTCGGTGGTGAGCCGGACGAGCGCGGCCCGCAGGTCGGGGGCGTCGGCGATCGTCGAGTTGGACGGCTCCAGATCGGCGTACGTCTTCGGCAGGACGCCGCCGATGACGGCGAGGAACAGACGCTCCTTGCTGCCGAAGTGCTTGTAGATCGTCGCCTTCGAGACGCCGGAACCGCGCGTGATCGCGTCCATGGAGGCCGCCGAGTACCCCTCCGCGAGGAACTCCGCGAGCGCCGCGTCGATGATCGCCTGGCGCTTGCGCGAGGCGGCGTCGGCGGGGTCCGGGATGATCGGGATGCCGTACTCGTCGATCGCTTCGCCGTGCTGTGCGTCGGCTCCCATGGGCGGTTCCTTCGGTGTGCGGTGGAGTGGCCGGGGTCCCCTTACGGGGCTCTCACTATATGAACTGAACGGTTTGGTCTGCAAAGGCCGTCAGCGCCGGGCCCGCCGCCACGCCGATCAGGAACGCCAGGTTGAACCAGCCCGATCGCGAGGCCGTGCCGTGCCGCCGGCAGCCCCGGTCGCCGCCCCCGTCAGCAGGCCCTGACCACCGGCCGTGACCAGCGCACTGGTCCCCGACCCGATCAGGACCGCCACCGGCCACGGCGCTGCCACCGCGAGCACCAGCCCCACGGCCGAACCGAGCGCCAGTGCGCCCTTGAGCCGTACGGGACCCAGCCCCGGAGCCGCGCGGACCAGCAGCCAGGACAACAGCGCCCCGCGAGCGCGGCGACGGACGCGACCGCCCCGTCTCCACCGCCCCCAGCCGGTGAGCACGGCGACGCGGCGCGGAGCGGCGTACAGCAGGCCGAAGTTGACCGTCGAGAGCGCCAGCATCAGCGCGGAGGCGGCGAGGAAACGGCGGTTGCGGAGGATGTCGAGGGGGAGGGCGGGTGTGGGTGTGGGTGTGGAGGCGGAGGTGGGCGTGGAGGTGGAGGTGGGGGTACGGGGGTGTTGACGGCCTCCGCAGGCTCCGCGCCCGCAGGCTCCGCGCCCGTGGGCTCCCCGCCCGTGGGCTCCGCGCTCCCGGGCTCCGTGCTCCCGGGCTCCGTGCTCGCAGACCCCGTTTCCGTAGGCTCCGCGCCGCCCGTCAGGCGGAGCACCGGGCGCAGGAGAGCAGGCTCAGGAGGGGAGGACCAGGGCTCCGCGCCAGCCGAGTGCCCCGGCGACCGCCGCGCCCGCGAACAGGCCGATGGTGCCGCCCGCCGCGCTGCCGATCGCGACCAGGCCCGGGATCCGGCCCGAGCGGTCCCGGCCGGCGAGCTGGAAGGCGGCGACGTTCAGGCCCGCCGCACCGGCCGCCTCCAGGGCGCGCCCGGCGACCGTGAGGGCAGGTTCGGGGCGAGGAGGACGAGGAGCGCGCTGAGGGAGACGAGGGCGGCGGCGGCCCTGATGACCCCGGCGGGCCCGTGCCGGCGTCCGGCGGTGGCCGAGAGGAGCGGGGTGCCGATCGCCATGCCGATCCCGAACGCGGTCATCAGCCAGGCGGCTGCCGCCGGGGTGACGGCGAGGGCGCGGGCGGCCTCGGGAAGGGCGAGGCTGGGCCCCGAGACCCCCATGGCGGCGGGGGCCGCCAGAGCGGCGAGGAGGAGCCCGGTTCGGGCGGCGCCCCACCGACGTTCCTCCGCGCCCGGGGCTGCGGCCGGGGCCGCGCCCGTGGCCTTTGCTGTGCGCGGGGCCGTGGCTGTGCCTGGGGCCGTGGCCGCGCCCAGGGCCGCGCCCGTGCCCGGGGCTGTACCCGTGCCCGCGCCCGGGGCCGTGTCCGCGCCTAGGGCCGTACCCGCACCCGTACCCCCACCCGCACCCGCGCCCTGCCGCGCGCTCGCGTCCGCGGGTCGGCGGTCGGTCTGCGTCCACTCCTTCTCCCCCCGAGTACTTCCTCCAGGGGGGACCCCCTCCGTCGAACGCCGGTCCACAGATGGGGCGCTCATGCCGGCATCCGGCCCATGAGCCCCTGGCGGTAGTCCCTTTCCGCCTGGCGGAGTTCGGCGGGGGTGTTCATCACGAAGGGGCCGCTGCGGGCGACGGGTTCGCTGATCGGTTCGCCGGTGAGGACGAGGACCTCGGCGGCGGTGGCGGGGGCGTCGACGGTGAAGCGGTCGCCGTCCTGGGCGAGGACCGCGAGGTGGCCGTCGGGGAGGGGGGTGCCGGAGACGGTGGCCTCGCCCCGCATGACGTACACCATGGCGTTGTGCCCGGTGGGGACGGTGAACTCGGCGCGGGTGCCGGGCGCGAGGCGGCCGTGGGCGACGAGGACGGGGGTGCGGGTCGCGAAGGGGCCGGTCGTGCCGTGGGTGGTGCCGGCGAGGACGGTCAGTTCGGCGCCCTCGGGGGTGCGGACGACGGGCAGGTCGGAGGGCTCGGCGTTCTGGCTGTGCGGCGGGACGTTCTTGAGGTGGGCGGGGAGGTTCAGCCAGATCTGGAGCATGTGCTGCCGGCCGCCGGAGGCGAGGAACTCCGGGGTGGGCAGGGCCTCGTGGACGATGCCGGAACCGGCGGTGAGCCACTGGACGCCGCCGCCGCGGACGACGGCGCGGTGACCGCGCGAGTCGGCGTTCGCGATGTCGCCGTCGAGGACGTACTGGATGGTCTCGAAGCCCCGGTGCGGGTGCGGGGGCGCGCCCTTCGCCTCGCCGGGGGCGAGCTCGACCGGACCGACCTGATCAATCATCAGGAAGGGGTCGACGAAGGGGAGTTCCTCGGTGGGGAAGGGGCGGCGCACGGGGAATCCGGCGCCCTCGTAGGTGTGGAAGGGCTGGGCGACGCGGGCGACGGTCCGCCCCGTGGCGGGCGCGGTGAGTGTGTCGGCCGTGTCGGCCGTGTCGGCCGTGTCGGCCGTGGCGGGCGCGGCGAGTGCGGGAGTGGTCATGCCTCGAATGAACTACACCATTCAGTTCATTGTCAAGACTGAACTGTTTCGTTGACAGACTGAACTGACTGGTTTAGCTTCTGGGTTGTCGGATCCGGCACCCGCCGGACCGCCCGACGAACCGACGAAACGGGGGATTCCCATGTCCGCGTCCACGATCCTCGCCATCTCCGGCTCGCTCCGCGCCACCTCGCACAACACGCAACTGCTCCGCGCCGCACAGAAGTTCAACCCCGGCGGCCAGGAGATCGAGATCTACGAGGACCTGCGCGAGATCCCGCCGTACGACCTGGACCTCGACACCCCCGAGCTGCGGCCGGCGATCGTCGAGGAGCTGCGCCGCCGGGTCGCGGAGGCGGACGGACTGCTCATCGCCACACCGGAGTTCAACTACTCCATCCCCGGCGTCCTCAAGAACGCGATCGACTGGCTGTCGACCGACTGGACCAAGACCGAGGGCCTCCCGCTGCACCGCAAGCCGATCGCGATCCTCGGCGCCGCGCCCACCAACTTCGGCACCGTCCGGGCGCAGCTCGCCCTCCGCCAGGTCTTCGTCTGGACCGACAGCGACGTCGTCGTGAAGCCCGAGGTGCACGTCTTCCGCTCGTACGAGCGCTTCGACGAGGAGGGCAACCTCACGGACGAGGTCACCATCGAGCTCCTCCAGGGCCTCCTGGCCTCCCTCCAGGCCAAGATCGACGCCTCGAAGGCCGCGGCGTGACCTCCGCGCGGGTGTCCGTCACCGCCACCTACGTCGGCACGGCGACCGTCCTCCTCCGCATCGGGGACCTCACCGTCCTCACGGACCCCGCGCTGGACCCGGCCCCCGCCGACTATCCGGGCGCCCGCCCGCTGCGCCGCACGGCGGGCCCCGCGCTGACCGCCGCCGAACTCCCGCCCGTCGACCTGGTGCTGCTCTCGCACGACCAGCACGCCGACAACCTCGACGTGACCGGCCGGGAGGTGCTCGGCCGGGCCGGGGCCGTCCTCACCACCCCGAGGCCGCCGGGCGCCTCGGGGGCCGGGCGCAGGGCTCGCGCCCTGGGAGAGCCGGACGGTCACCGCCGGGTCCACGGCCGTCACCGTCACGGCGACCCCGCCCGGCACGGCCCGGAGGGCACCGAGCACGTCACGGGGCCCGTCACCGGCTTCGTCGTCGCGTACGGGGGCGGGGTGCTGTACGTCTCCGGGGACACCGTCCGGCACGACGCCCTGGCGGAGATCGGCGCCCGCTTCCGCGTCGACACGGCCTTCCTCCACCTCGGCGACGCGCACTTCCCTCCACCGGCGACCGCGCCTTCTCGATGAGCGCCCGGGACGGCGCCGCCCTGGCCCGCCTCCTCGGCGCCCGCACGGTGGTCCCGCTCCACTTCGACTCCTGGGACCACCTGTCCGAGGACCCGGCCCGCATCACCGAGGCCTTCGGGACCCCGGACCTGAAGGGCCGTCTGCGACGGCTCCGTCCGGGGTGCCGGAAACGCTCTGACCGGCTTCCGCTCTCGTACGGACCGGCTTCCGCTCTCGTGCGGGGCGTGTCGGAGGCTGCGGGCGTGCGTCAGCGGCCGGACCGGCGCGCCGTGAGGGCCACCGTCCCCGCGACCGTCCCCGCCACCGCCACGACCGCCCCGCCGCCAGGACCCCCGGTGGGAGCGCCAGGAGAGGACCGACCAGCTGGACTGGGCGGACAGGAAGGAGCCGAGGCTCTGCCAGGAGCCGATGGAGGCGACCGAGAGGGCGGAGCCGACGGAGCCGAAGCTCGCCCAGGAGCCGACGGAGCCGATCGAGAAGGCGGAGCCGACCGAGCCGATGGAGAGGAACGAGCCGACCGAGCCGATGGACAGGAACGAGTCCCGCGACCAGAGCGACAGGGCCGAGTGCGAGTGAGCCGAGTACGAGTGACGGGTCATGGCGCGATCCTAGGCAGCGGCGCGCCCTAACCCGCACAGGCCGGCAGGAACTCCAGGCCCTCCGGGGTGCCGAAGCGGAGCACCGCGAGGTAGGCCTCGGGATAGTCGCAGCCGAAGTCCGTCCACTGGAGCGCGAGAACGGTCCAGACGACGAACACGGCCAGGAGCAACCAGCGCCAACCCTTCGACATGTACGGCAGTTACCCGGCCGGTCCGCGGAGGAACCGCTTCCGGGCGCGGGGGGCGCGTGGGGTGCGCGAAGGGTGCCGGCCCTGGCTCGCTGGACCAATCGGGCCGCCCGCGCGCATCGTTCCAGGACCGGCCCGTACCGGCTGCGTGCACCACGCACCGGACCGCCCAATTGGTCTAGTCCAAGTTTGGTCCAGGCCATTGACGTGCCCATGGCCGCAGGGGTTACTTCGTCTTCGACATCATCGCAACCGTCGTGCGCGACAAGGACGTTGAAGCACGCTCCGGTATCCCCGCACCTCCCCACAGTCATTGGATTGCCATGAGACGACGCGTACGTTCGCTCCGCTCGGCCCTCACCGCCGCCGTGACCGCCGTGGCCGCCCTCGGCCTCGCCTCCGTCGCCGCCGCCCCGCCCAGGCCGCGACCCCGCTCCCCGCCCGGGTCTTCGCCCCTACTTCGAGTCCTGGACCGGGAGAGCCCGGCCGCCCTCAGCGCGCAGTCGGGTGCCAAGCACCTGACGATGGCGTTCCTCCAGACCGCGACCAAGGGCTCCTGCACGGCCTACTGGAACGGCGACACCGGGCTGCCGATCGCCGCGTCCTCGTTCGGCGCCGACATCAAGACCATGCAGTCCCGCGGCGGCGACGTCATCCCGTCCTTCGGCGGCTACACGGCCGACACCACCGGCACCGAGATCGCCGACAGCTGCACCGACGTCAACCAGATCGCCGCCGTGTACGAGAAGGTCATCACGACCTACGACATCACGCGGCTCGACATGGACATCGAGGTCGACTCCCTCGACAACAGCGCCGGGATCGACCGCCGCAACAAGGCGATCAAGCTCGTCCAGGACTGGGCCGCCGCCAACGGCCGCCAGATCCAGATCTCGTACACCCTCCCGACGACCACCCACGGCCTCGCGGCCAGCGGTCTCGCCGTGCTCAAGAACGCCGTGACGAACGGCGCGAAGGTCGACGTCGTCAACATCATGACCTTCGACTACTACGACAACGCCGCCCACGACATGGCCGCGGACACCAAGACCGCCGCGCAGGGCCTGTACGACCAGCTCGCCAAGCTCTACCCGACGAAGACGTCCGCCCAGCTCTGGAGCATGGTCGGCATCATCGAGATGATCGGCGTCGACGACTTCGGCCCGGCCGAGACCTTCAGCCTCGCCAACGCCCGCACGGTCTACGACTGGGCGGTCTCCAGGGCATCAGCACCCTGTCCTTCTGGGCGCTCCAGCGCGACAACGGCAGCTGTGCGGGCGGCGCGGCCGCCGACGGCTGCTCCGGCATCCAGCAGAACACCTGGGACTTCTCGCACATCTTCGCCCCCTTCACCAGCGGGACGACCGCCCCGGCCGACGACTTCTCGGTGACCACCACCCCGGCCGCCGCCACCGTCACCGCCGGCGCGTCCACCTCCGCCACGGTGCAGACCGCCGTCACCGCCGGTGCGGCCCAGACGGTCAACCTCACCGTCAGCGGCCTGCCCGCCGGGGTCACCGCCACCCTCAGCCCCACCTCTGTCACCGCCGGCGGCTCCTCGACCCTCACCCTCACCACCTCCCCCACCACCGTCTCCGGCACCTACCAGATCGCCGTCAACGGCTCCGCCCCCTCCGCCGGCCACGCCGCCGTCCTCACCCTGACCGTCACCGGCGGCGCCACCCAGTGCACGGCCGCCCCCTGGTCCTCCTCCACCGTCTACACCGGCGGCCAGCAGGTCTCCCACAAGGGCCACACCTGGAAGGCCAAGTGGTGGACCCTCGGCGAGGAGCCCGGCACCACCGGCGAGTGGGGGGTGTGGCAGGACCTCGGGGCCTGCTGACCCCTGCCGCATGCGAGACCGTACGAAAGAGGGGCCCGTCGGATGCGGCGGGCCCCTCTTCCTAGCGCATCCAGCCGAAGCCGCCCTTGATGCCGTCCTCCCGGTCCTTCTGGTCCTTGGCCGCAGCCTTGATCGCGTCGGAGAGCGGGCCGGTCAGGTGGTCGGCGAGGGCGCGGGACGCGAGGACGAGGTCGTCGAGGAGCGGGCGGATGCCCGCGGCCAGGGAGGCGCCGACGGCGCCGCTCGCGGCGAGTTCGGTGATGTCGAGGACGGCCTGGGCAAGAGGCTGCGAAGTGGTGTCCCGGATGTGGGTGGCGATCTCGCCGAGCTTCTTCACCGCGCGCTTGTGCTCGTCGTGGTCGTGGAACAGGTCGCCCCACGGGGAGCCACCGGCGGAGGCCAGGTGCATGCTGTCGCCGGCCCGCTTGCCGGTGCTGCCGCCCGTTCCCTGGGGTGTTCCCGCGATGGACTTGAGGGACCCGACGTGTTCGTTGTTCCGTACGCTCTTCAGGTGCTCGTCGCTGCGGGTGGTCGCCGAGTCCACCTCGGCCTGCATCCCGGGCCTGGCCTTTTCCGCCTCATCCGCCTCCAGGTCCTCGTAAGGGATGCGCCGCGGCAGGTCGCCGTAGCTCAGGTGCGAGAGCGACGACCGGAGGTTGTCGACGCGGTCGAGGACGGCGTTCTTCGCGTCCGCGACGATCTTGCCGCACTCGTGCATGCCGTCGACGATCGCCGTGGCCGCCTCGGACACGTGCTTGAACTGGGTCTCCACGCCCGCCCAGTGTTCCGCCAGGGCTTTGGCCGCTTCGCCCCGCCCGCCGGAGGTGAGCGGATCGACGGCCTTGGCGGCGTCCGCCCGGTCCTCCGCGAACTTCGACCCGAAGGGCCGGAGGCTCTCGGCGCCCCCATGGGCGTCGTCCTCGTCCGCCTCCACCCAGGGCAGGGCGTACCGGTCCATCAGGCTCTTGTCCGCGTCCGACCTCTCGACCGCCATGGCGTGAACTCCCCCCGGGTTCAGGAACGTTGAGCGCTCACGGTCTCATGCGCTCCGAGGGGCTACAAGGCTCAGTCGATGTGCACGATCTGGAACGCCTCCGCCATCCGCCCCGCCGGCAGCCCCCCGGCCCGCGCGTGTTCGCCCAGCCAGTCGCGCAGGAGGCCTGACAGGTCGTCGAAGTGGGCGGTTTGGGAGGTGTGGAGGCGGAGGGCTTGGACTTTGCGGTCGAAGACGGGGTGACGTCGACGTACTGGTTGGGGTGGGGCCGGTCATGAGCCAGAGTTCGTGGACGGTCCAGGGCTCCAGGCCTTCTTCCTTGAGGAGGGAGGGGTGGGCGAAGGGTTGCGGGCCTCGGGGTAGACGGCGCGGAGGGAGGCGTCGCCGACGGCGCGGTGGTCGGGGTGGAGGTCGGCGGCGCGGGACCAGTTGATCTCGGGGGAGGGGATGACGGCCCGCTGGGGGCGGACTTGGCGGATGATCCGGCAGAGGTCGCGGCGGAGTTCGACGGAGGGTTCGACGAAGCTGTCGGGGTAGCCGAGGAAGCGGACGTCGGCGACGCCGCTGAGCTTCGCGGAGTGGACCTGTTCGGCGCGGCGCAGGTCGGCCATGGCCTGGCGGGGGAGCGCGGGGTCGTAGCCGCCCGCGCCGCCGTCCGTGACGATGCAGTAGGTGACGCGGGTGCCGCGCTCGACCCACTGCATGACCGTGCCGCTGACGCAGAACTCGATGTCGTCCGGGTGCGCGGCGACGACGAGCAGGGACTCGGGGGTGGTCCGGTTGAAGTCCTCCATGGGGCAAGCCTGTTGGGGTGGCGGGGGCGTCGCAAGGCCGGGCGGTGGCGTGAACAGGACATGGCACTTACGCGCCATTCAAAAACTTGGTAGATTCAAATCATTGGGTGTGCCGGGTGATGTGTGACGTGTTTGGAGGGTGACCGGTATGTGCAGGATCCTCGGTTCCTTCGCCGCCGGGGCGGACCGCCCGAGCCGCCCAGCTCGCGGCGGTCTCCGCCCGCCAGCGCCACGGAGGCCCCGACGAGCACCAGGTCCTCGGCGGCCCCGGCTGGTCGCTGGGCTGCGACCGGCTCGCCGTCACCGACCCCTGCGGAGGGCGGCAGCCCTACCGGCTGCCCCATCTGCCCGGCGTCCTGGCCGTGCTCAACGGCGAGATCTACAACCACGCCGAGCTCCGCCGCGCCCTCGCCGCCCGGGGCCACCGCTTCCCCGACCGCTGCGACGGCACCGTGCTCCCCGCGCTCTACGCCGAGTACGGGCCCGCCTTCGCCGAACACCTCGACGGCATGTTCGCCGTCGCCGTCCTGGACCTGCGGCCCGGCTCGCGCCAACTCGTGCTGGCCGTCGACGACATGGGCATGAAGCCGCTCCACCTGCACCACGACCCGCACGACGGCTCCACCCGCTTCGCCTCCGAGATCCCCGCCCTGCTGGCCTTCGAGGGCGTACGGATCTCCCCGCGCGAGGACGCCCTCGACACCCTCCTCGCCACCCGCGCCTCCTTCTCCGCCCACACCGCCCTCGACGGCATCGACGTCCTGCCGCCCGGCGCCACCGCGCTGGTGCGGCCGGGGGCCACGCCCGTGGTGCGCAGGAGGGGCCGCACCGCGCGACCGCCCCGGCGGGACCGACACCAGGAGGTCCTGCGCCACGAGGTGCGCCGGCTCGCCCGCGCCGAGGTGCCCGTCTGCGCCGTCACCAGCGGCGGACTCGACTCCGGGCTCGTCACCGCCCTCGCCGCCGAACAGGCCCGCGAGACCGACGCGCCGCCGCTGCACACCTTCCACCTCACCTACCGGGGCCGCTGGCCCGACTCCGAGACCTCCTACGCCCGCGCCGTCGCCCGCCGCGCCCGGACCGTCCACCACGAGGTCGCCGTCGACCCCGACGAGCTCGGCTCCCTCCTCACCCGGACCGTCCGTCACCTCGGCCAGCCGAACGCCGACCCCATCACCCTCTCCACCTACGCCCTCTTCCGGGCCGTCCGCGAGAACGGCTTCACCGTCGCCATCACCGGCGACGGCGCCGACGAACTCTTCGGCGGATACGACCGGATGCGGGCCGCCCTCACGGCGGGCCCCGCCTGGGCCGCCGCCTACACGGACGCCCTGTCCGCCGCCCCCCGCCTGCTGCGCGAGCACCTCTACACCGCCGACTACCGCGCCCACCTCGCCGACACGGGCTCCGCCGCCGACCGCGTCGAGCAGGAGCTGCGCTCGGCCGAGGCCGCCGGAGCGGACCGGATCACGGCGATGACCGCCTTCGAGACGCGGTGGCGGCTGCCCGCGTACCACCTGCGGCGCCTCGACCACCTCTCCATGGCGTGGGCCGTGGAGGCGCGGCTGCCGTTCCTCCAGCCCTCGGTCGTCGCCCACGCGCGGTCCCTGCCGCCGGCGGCGCGGACCGGCAAGCGGGCGCTGTACGAAGCCGGGGCCGGGCTCCTGCCCCGTCGGTGCTCCGCCGCCCCAAGCAGCCCTTCACCCTGCCCATCGCGGCGATGCTGGCGCCCGGGGCCCGCTGCTCGACCTGGTCCGCGAACTCCTGTCCCCGGCGCGGCTGGTCCTCGGCGGCAAGGTCCGCGCGGACCGCGCGGCGAAGCTCCTGGCCGGCCACCTGACCCACCCCACCCCCAGGCCGCCCTGACCCTCTGGGCCCTCGCCGTCCACGAGCTGTGGACGGAGGTCGTCCAGGGCATGCGGATCCCGGTGGGCTGTGCGGCCTGACGTCCCGGAACCCACGGTCCTGGTCGCCGTCGTCCGCGCCGAGGACGCCCCGGACCCACGCTCGTCGTACGGGCCGACCGGCTGCCGCACGGCGCGCTCGCCGCGGGCGCCGAGCTGGGCGGCCTGCTCCGGGCGCTCGCCCGGACCCCCTACGCCCGCATCGCCAAGATCGCCCTCTACGACTCCGCCTCCCTCCGCTACCGCTTCGTCCAGGCCCTCCCCGACGGCTCCTTCGACTTCCGGGCCGGCTGCGGGCACTCGCTGCTCGCCTGCGTCGTCGCCGACGGGCGGCCCGGACCCGTCACCGTCCGGGCGGTGACCACCGGCGACCGCGTCCTGTGCGAGCCGGAGGGCGACGCGTACACGCTCAGCTTCCTGAAGGCCCCCACCGCCCCCGGGACGCTCCCCACCGGACGGCCCGTCGACGTGCTCCTCGGGGTGCCCGTGTCCCTCGTGCGGTACGGCAACCCGTACGTCTTCGTCGACAGCCGGCGACTGGACGGGAGCGGCCTCGAAGGGCGGTTGCTCGCGCTGCGGGCCGAGGCCGCCCGGCGGCTCGGGTATCCGCCGGGCTCCGCGCTCCCCAAGGTCGCCGCCTTCACGGACACCCCCGACGGGCTCTTCGTCCGGGCCCTCACCGTCGGCGGCTGGCACCCCGGCTCGCGCTCACCGGAGCCGCCGCGCTCGCCGCGGCCGGGGCGAGCGACGGGACCGTGGTGCCCGCCGTGCGGGGCCGGTCCGTACGCCCTCCGGCACCGTCACGGTCTCCACCGCGCACGACCGCGTCCGCGTCCACCACAAGCGCGCCGCCGTGCTGGAAAGCCTGGAGCTGCCGTGGCGTGTCCACGCAACGGCGTGAATGCGCACCCCGCGGGAAGGCCCGCGCCCGCATTCCTCTGCCACGCTGAAATGGACCGGCATCCGTGGGGACATGGGGAGAGCAGACACACATGAAATTCGAGAATCTGCGTGTCGTCGTGACCGGCGCGTCCCGTTATTTCGGCCGCGCGCTCGCCGTCGGTTTCGCCCATCTCGGCGCCGAGGTCTATGTGTCGGCGCGGACCGTGGAGGCCGCCGAGCGGACCCGTACGGAGGTCATGGGCTCGGCCCGCGACCGCATCCACGCCTTCGGCTGCGACCTGAGCAGGCCCGCCGAGATCAGGGAGTTCGCGGCCCGGGTCGGGGAGCGGACGGACCGGGTGGACCTGCTGGTCAACAACGGCGCCCGCTGGCTCGACGGGATGGACCTGGAGGCGGCCAGCGACGCCGAGATCGTGGAGACGATCGAGTCGACGGCGGGCGGCACGGTCCTGATGGTGAAGCACTTCCTGCCGCTGCTCCGCGGCTCGCTGCGGCCGGACATCGTGAACATGGTGGCCGTCCGCGACGCCGAGGGCGCGTCCGCCGCGACCGCCGGCGCCGCCCACGAGGCCTTCTGGGCGGCGAAGAGCGCGCAGGCCGGTTTCGCCGACATCCTGTCGCGCCGGCTGCGGCCCTCCGGGGTCCGGGTGTTCTCCTCTTCCCGCCGGACTCTCGACCTCGGACCCGCGTTTCGCGGAATGGGACGGAACGAATCCCGACGGAACGGCGCCCGACGAGAAACTCACCACGCAGGCCCTTTTCGAGTGCGTCGTCTACGCCGTCGAGCAGCCCCGCGACTGCTTCATCCGGTCCTTCCATTTCGAGCCCCGCTGACCGCCCCGCCGACCTTTGCAGAACGTCAAGGAGGTCCCATGAGCACCCCCGTCTGGATCACCGCGACCCCTCCCGCCACCCACGGCGAACTCCACATCGGCCACCTCGCCGGGCCGTACGTCGCCGCCGACGTCCTCACCCGCTACCTCCGCGCCGACGGCGAGGCCGTCCGGTTCACCACCGGCACCGCCGACCACGCCAGTTCCGTCGAGGTCCGGGCGCTGCGGCACCACCGCAAGCCCGAGGAGGTCGCGGAGGGCTACCGGGCCGCGATCACCGCCGACTGGCTGCGCTCGGGCGTGGAGTTCGACCACATCGTGCGCCCGCGCCGGGACAAGGGGTACGGCCGCTGGGTGCGGGACCTCTTCGCGCGGCTGTACGCGCAGGGGGTGATCGCGCCCCGGACCCGGCTGCTCCCGTACTGCGAGCCGTGCGACCGCTGGCTGTACGGGGCGCACGCCACCGGCACCTGCCCGCACTGCGGCGCGGCCAGCGACGGCGGGATGTGCCACGAGTGCGCCCGGCCGAACGACGGCGGGGACCTGATCTCGGCGCGCTGCGCGCTCTGCGACACCCCGGCGGTCGCGCGCCGCTGCCGCCGCCTGTACGTGCCCCTGGAACCCTTCCGCGACACCCTCGCCGACTACTGGGCGCAGGCCGGTCTCCCGCCCCGCCTCGCCGCGCTGTGCGAGTCGCTCGTCGAGGACGGGCTGCCGGACATCGCGGTCGGCCACCCCGGCGAGTGGGGCTGCCGGTGCCGGTCGAGGGCTTCCCGAGCACCGGATCGACGGCTGCTTCGAGGCGGCCGCGATGCACCTGTTCGGCCACGACGCGGCGGGGCCGCTGCCCCGCCGCGCGATCCACTTCTGCGGTTTCGGGCACGCCTTCTGCCACGCCGTGCTGCTGCCGGTGCTGCTCCTCGCGCAGGACGTCAAGCTGCCGCAGGACTTCAACGTCAACGAGTCGTACGTCATCGAGGAGGGCGTCCGGGAGGGCAACGTCTGGGCGCTCGACCTGCTCACCGAGTACGGCTCCGACACCCTGCGCCGCCACGTCCTCCAGGCCCGCCCGGTGGGCCGCCGCACGGTCTTCCAGCGGGAGCGGCTCGCGGCCGCCCGGCGGGAGCTGGACGAGAACTGGAACAGCTGGCTGGCCCGGCTGTTCGCGGCCGTGCGGGAGGAGTGCGGCGGCCTCGCCCCGCAGGCGCTGCCCGGCGGCACCGGCATGGAGGTCCTGGACCGGCGGCTGCACCGGGCCGTGGACGACCTGCGGGAGGCGTACGGTCCCGACGCCTTCGACCCGCGCCGGGCGGTCGCCGTCCTGGACGAGATGGTCCGCCTGGTGGCCGACTTCGGTCACGTCAACGCCCACGAGCGGTGCCGCCCAGCACCTCCTGCCGTCATCTCCCGGCCCTCGCGACCCAGTTGGCGGTGGCGTCGGCGCTGTCGGCCTGGGCGCGGCCGGTGATGCCGGAGGGCGCCGACCGGCTCGCGGCGGCGCTGCGGGTGGCGCCGGGGCGCCCGGTCGACTGGCAGGCCCTGACGGGGCCGCTGCCGGGGACGAGGCTGGCGCCGCCGTCGGGCCCGGTCTTCGGGTTCTGACCCTCACCACGATCCGTACTACTAAGCAACTAAGTACTTCCGTAGGAATGTCCCCTGCCGCGTGCCCCTGCGCGCGCGAGCGACGCGCGGGGACACGTGGCCCCACTCCTCAGGAGCCCCACGTGTCCCTGCGCGTCGCCATGCTCAGCGTCCACACCTCCCCGCTCCACCAGCCCGGGACGGGGGACGCCGGCGGCATGAACGTCTACATGGTCGAGCTGTCCCGCGCCCTCGCCGAACAGGGCGCGGAGGTCGACCTGTTCACCCGCTGCCGGGGCGAGGGCGCGCCCCGCTCGTCGAGCTCGCCCCGGGCGTGCGGGTCCGCCATCTGCACGCCGGGCCGCGCCGGGCGCTGCCCAAGGAGGCGATGCCCGGTCTGGTGGTGCCGTTCGCGCTGGCCCTGCTCAAGGAGGAGCGGCGCTACGACCTGGTGCACTCGCACTACTGGCTCTCCGGGCAGGCGGGCCGGATCGCCTCGGTGGGCTGGCGGATCCCGCTGGTGCACACCGCGCACACGCTGGCCCGGGTGAAGAACGCCGCGCTCGCCGAGGGCGACGCCCCGAGCCGGAGCTGCGGGTGCGGGGCGAGCACCAGGTGGTGGGCAGCGCGGACCGGCTGATCGCCAACACGGCGGAGGAGGCGGAGGCGCTGCGCTCGCTGTACGGGGCGGAGGGGGCGCGGACCGAGGTGGTACGGCCCGGGGTCGATCTGCGGACCTTCCACCCCGGTGAGGGGAGGGCGGCGGCGCGGGCCCGGCTGGGGCTTCCGGCCGACGCGTTCGTGCCGCTGTACGCGGGCCGCATCCAGCCCCTGAAGGGTCCGGACGTGCTCGTGCGGGCGGTGGCGGAGCTGCTGCGGAGGCGCCGGGGCTGCGCCGCAGGCTCCTCGTGCCGGTGGTGGGCGGTCATTCGGGCGCGACGGAGCGCGGCTCGGCCCGGCGGCTCGCGGAGGAGCTGGGGGTGACCGAGGTGCTGCGGCCCTGTCCTCCCGTACCGCAGGAGCGGCTCGCGGACTGGTACCGGGCGGCGGACGTGCTGGTGGTGCCCTCGCGCAGCGAGTCCTTCGGTCTGGTGGCCCTGGAGGCGCAGGCGTGCGGGACGCCGGTGCTCGCGGCGGCGGTGGGCGGGCTGCCGACGGCGGTGTGGGACGGGTGACGGGGCTGCTCGTGCGGGGCACGACCCGGTGGAGTACGCGCGCCGGCTGCGGTGGCTGGCGGAGCATCCGGAGGCGGTGGAGACGATGGGGCGGCGGCGGTGCGCCATGCGCGGGGATGAGCTGGCGGGCGTCGGCCGGGCGGACCGTCGAGGTGTACCGGGGGCCCTGGGCGGGGTGGGGCAGGGCGGCGGCACGCCCCTGCCCCGGCGGCCCCTCTCTCCTGGAGGAACGAGAAGGCCGTAGCACAAGTCTAGCATCTCTTTTGGTTCGACCAAAGGAATGGCGAGTCCCGGATCGGTCAATTCCGTTGCCGTGATGGCGTGTTGACGCATCCACGCCATGGCGGGTCCACGCAGGGGGGAATCCCTGGATTCGATTCGGGGGCCCCGACAGAATGGAGATGTCTTCAGGGAGGGCCCGGCGGCACGGGCCCCCGGAAGGCGGAACTCGGAAACCAAGTCCTGGAGGAATCATGTCCGTTCAGCAGAGCGCCGGCATCCGCAAGGCCGTCCGTCAGTTCATGGTCGCCATGGTGGCGTGTACGGCGGTCGCGGCCGGTGCCGCCTTCGCCGTCTCCCCCGACAGCGCCGCCCCGGTCACCCCCCACACCGTCGCCGGCGTCGCGGACGACAACGGCTGGCCGATCGTCCCGCCGAAGCCGACCCCCACCAACTGACCGCATCCACCGGGTAATTCCCCAGGAATTCCGGAAACACTTCGCCGGGCCCCGTGATCGCTGCCACGATCACGGGCCCGGCCCTTTCCCGCGGGGAATTCAGTCCAGCCAGCCGAGCCGCACCGCCCGCGCGCCCGCCTCGAAACGGCTCGTCGCCCCCAGCTCCTGCATCAGCTCCGAGATCATCCGGCTGACCGTCCGCAGCGACACCCCGAGCGTCCGCGCGATCCGCTCGTCCTTCATCCCCGAGGCCAGCATGTGCAGCGCCGCCCGCTGCTGCTCCGAGAGCCCGTCGCCGCCCGCCTCCGCCGCCGCCTCGTTCCCGTACGGCGTCGCCGTGTGCCAGCAGTGCTCGTACAGGCTCAGGTACGGCCGCACCAGCGCGCTGCCCCGCGCCAGGATCGCGCCCTCGCCCGGCTCCTCGGGCCGGATCGGCACCAGCGCGAACTGCTGGTCGGCGATGATCATGTTCATCGGCACCACCGGGGCGAGCCGGATCTCCACCCCCAGCTCCGCCCGCTGCCCGAGGAACTTCTCCATGTACGGATCGGTCGCCTCCTGCCGGCCGTAGATGGCCCGCACCCGCACCCCGTTGGCGATCTGCCGCCGGTCCCGGTCGAGCATCCGGTCCGGGCTCTGCCGCCCCGGCGTCCCCGGGTGCAGCGCCGCCGAACTCTCCTGGATCACATCGGTGATGTCCTCGATGGCCTGCTGGATCCTGCGGTAGTCGGTCAGCGCCTCGACCTGCGCCTCCGCCCGGGTCAGCGCCTCCGCCCGCAGATAGGAACCCGCCAGGATCTCCAGCGTGCTGTACGCCTCGTCCGCCTCGGCCAGGTGCTCCCGCAGCCGCTCCCGCTCCCGCTCCAGGAGCCGCAGCAGCGCGATCTCCGGATCGATCGCCGCCACCGTGTCCGTCTCGGACCGCCAACTGCCGTCCCGCAGCGCGGTGATGGTGGCGTGCACGTGGTCCGTGGGCACGATGAGGCCCAGGTCGAGCAGCTCGCGGCGACATCGCTCGTACTCCTCGGGCGCGAGCCCGAGTTCCCTGCGGACCTCCTCGAAGTCCGAGATGCCCCGGCGGCGCAGCTCCTGGTACACGGCGTGCAGAACGCCGGCCTTGCCGCCCCCGATGCCGTCGCCCGCGGTGACCATGGCGAAGTGACCCCCTTGTTCTCCGAGTCGCCCCGCCCTCACCTGTCATCCGGCTCGGCGGGAGTCCGACGTGCGTTTCCTGCGCCCCGCACGGACCCCGGGGCCCGTGCGCTTCCTCCATGACATCCGAACTCCTCGTCCTAGGCCACGGGTTCCGGCCCCTCGCCGTCGAGCAGTCCGAGCCGGGCCGCCTTCACGCCGGCCTCGAAGCGGCTGGCCGCCCCCAGCTCCTGCATGACCTCGGAGAGCAGCCGGCTGACCGTCCGCAGCGAGACCCCGAGACTGCGCGCGATCTGCTCGTCCTTGATCCCGGACGCCAGCATGCGCAGCGCGGCCCGCTGCTGGTCCGAGAGGCCGTCGCCGCCGGACTCCCCGGGCTCCTCGCCGTACGGGGAGGCCGCCTGCCAGCAGTACTCGTACAGCGCGAGGTAGGAGCGGACCAGGCCGGGCCCCGGGCGAGGATCGTCGGCGAGTCCGGGTCGTGCGGGTCCGTCGGCAGCAGGGCGAAGTTCTCGTCGGCGAGGACCATGTTCATCGGGACGACGGGGGAGAGGCGCAGCTCCACGCCGAGCGCCGCCCGGTCCTCCAGGTGCTGGGTCATCTCGGGCACGGTCCCGACCCGGCGGCTGTACATGGCGCGCACCCGCACCCCGCGGGCGGCCCGGGAGCGGTCCCGCTCCAGCTCGGCGGCCATGTCCTCGCGCCGGACGGACCCGGTGTGCATGACGTGGACGGCGGTGCGCACGGAGCCGGTCAGGTCCGTCAGCTCGCGCAGCACCCGCTGCGGGTCGCCGACGATCTCCACCTCGACCTCGGGCGGGGCGCGGCCCCGGCGTGCAGGAACGGCCCGGCGAGGGCTTCGAGGGCGGTGTGCGCGCGGCTGGTCGCGGCCAGGCGGTCCTGGAGCCGGTCGCGCTCCCGGCGCAGCAGCCGCAGGAGGGCGACGTCGGGGTCGACGACGACGGGGAGCCGGGCGCCGCGGCCCGGCGGTGTTCTCGGGGTCTCGGTGCTCTCGGGGTCTGCCGGGGCGGTGAGGCCTAAGGAGGCGAGTTCGCTCCGACATCGGTCCCGCTCGTCGGCGGAGAGCCCTAAGCGGTCCGCGGCCTCGTCGAAGGAGGTCCCGGGGCGGGCGCGCAGTTCCTGGTAGACGGCGAGGGCCTGTTCGCTCCCCGCGCGGGTCACGGCGGCGTTCCTGGACACGGCGCAGCTGACTCCCCTCGGATCCACCCGGACCCCGTTGAAATCGCCCCGCTAGACCCTGCCACAAATTCGAACGACACGCACGGAGTTGCCCGTGCGCACGGAGCGGGGGCGACGCGGGAGGACGGCGCCGGTCAGGCGGCGGGCCGCCCGCCCGGCAGTCGGGGCACAGCCCCTGAAGACGACCTCCGCGTCCTCCACCCGCCACTCGGGCAGGGCGCCCCGGGGCGGCGCGGGCGCGGTCGCGGAGACGTTCTCCACCCGGCCGCAGGAGGTGCACAGGGCGTGCTGGTGGGCCGGACCGGAGACCTCGAAGACCGCGGGCAGACCGGGCCGGTCGAACTTGGCGACCAGGCCCGTCTCCTGGAAGTGCCGCAGCATCTCGTACACGGCCTGGCTGGTCAGCGTGCCGAGCCGCTCGCGGGCCGTCGTGGTGATCGCCTCGACGTCGAGATGGCCGCCGGCGGCGAGCACCGTGAGCACCTCCAGGCGCGGGCCCGTGACCCGCAGGCCGACATCGCGCAGGCGCTGGATCACCGCCTCGCGGCCCGTCAGCTCTTCCACGACTGCCCTCTTCTCCGCCCGCACCTGGTCGGCTCAAACGTTTGTGGGCATCGTACCTCTTGCTCATCCACCCCGGCAGATCCGTATCGGTCAGTCGTCCGCCCTGCACACGAGGAGGACGGACTCGGTCCGCTCGTCGATCCGGTGCCGCCGCCGCCCTCGATGTGCAGCCCCGCCGCGTGCAGTTCGGCCGCGAGCCGCTCGGGTTCCACGATCCACTTGTCGGTGGTCAGGACGACCCGCTCCGAGGAGAGCTTGCCGGTCCTGGCCGCGTAGTACGTGATCCGCTCGCTCATCGACGGCAGGTCGAAGACCTGCCGGGCCACCACCCACTCGTCGATCCCGTCGAAGCGGGGCACCTGGAACGCCCAGGTCCGCTGCGGCTCCGCGATCAGCCCCGGCAGCCGGTGCGCGGTGTAGTCGAGGGCCAGCGCCCCGCCCGCCTCCAGGTGCCCGGCGACCTCCCGCAGGAGCTCCGGCCGCCGGGCCGGCGGGACGGCGGCGACCATGGCGCCCGCGAGGAGCGCGAGCCGGTAGCTGCCTTCGAGACGGAGCCCGGTGAGCTCCGCGCGGTGCGTGACGACGAGCCCGGCCACCTGCGGGCCGATCCGCCGCGCCCAGCGTTCGAGGCGCTCCAGTGCCGAGGCGTCCCGGTCCACGGCTTCCACGGCGAAGCCGTGCCGGGCGAAGGGGACGGCGAGCCGTCCCGCGCCGGAGCCGAGGTCGAGGACGGGTCCGCCGGTGGAGCGGGCGAGGCCGAGGTAGCGGACGATGTCCGCGCTGTGCGGGCCGAGCAGGGCGTCGTGCAGCCAGACGGAGTTCTCGTCGGCGGGGGAGACCGATTCGAGCCCGGGGAGGGTGTCGGCCGCGACCCGCACCCCGGAACCGGGGGCGGGCTCCGGGCCGGGCCCGTATCGGGACGGCAGGACCGGAGCGAGCGCTGCGGGCACGACGGGCAGGGAGACGCCGCTCGGTGTGTGCATCGCTCCTCCAGGGGCTCGCTCGGTCCATGCCGTCCGGGCGGGGGACCCGTGCCGCCGGGCCCGCGCCGCTGAGCCCATCCTGACCTGGGGACGAACCCCGATCCACCGGATCGGGCTGCGTGAACACGCGATGGCGTGGATCTGCCACGGCCCGTCTCAGGCGAGCTGTCTGCTCCACCGTCGCGGGAGAGCGCCGCGAAGCCCAGGCGCGAGTAGAAGGGAGCGCCGGATCGGCCTCCGCCGGGAGCTCCACGCGCTGCTCCCGGGCGCCGTAGCCGCGCATCCGCTCGGTCGCGGCGGCGAGCAGGGCCGTGCCGACCCCGGCGCGCCGGGAGCCGGGCTCCACCGCGAGCGCGTACACCTCGCCCTCGCCCGGCACCGGGACGCCGCCGGCGGCGACGCCGACGACCGTGCCCTCCGCGTCCGTGGCGACCAGCCAGCCGAGCCATCCCGGCGCGCCCCCCGGAATTTCAATTTCCGCGCGTATGCGGGGGAGCGCGCATTGGGCCGAGATCAGCCGGCGCATCGGGATTTCGTCCAGTATTCCGGCGTAACTGCTCCGGATGATGTCGGCAAGCAGTCTGGATATCGTCGTCGCGTCGCCGGCCGCTGCCGTACGAACGTCAGCGAGCTGCATTGGTTGTGCACCCTTCGACGTGCCGAGTCCGAGCCCCAACGTACCCACGATAGCGGCGCATTCCCGGTCCATGACCGATGCGAAATCTACGAATTCGCTTAGTAAATAATGGTGTTGGCGATTACAGGGGAACGAGCAGCAGGCGATGACCAGGGGGCCAGGGCGAGGGCCGCCGCCCCGATCGTCAACAGCCCGCGCAGTGCCGGATGTCCGGCGCTGTACGGGTGAGGATGCGCCGCATCCGCAGCGCGGCGGAGGGCCCGCCCGCCGCGAACGCGGACCTCGGCGCCCGCCCCGAGGCCAGCGCGTACAGCGCGGTCGCGAGCGCGTCCCGCGTGCACCGGCGCAACGCCCGGTCGTCCGCGGCCATTTCGAGCAGCAGCGGTACGGCGCTGCCGCCGTGGCGCGCGAGCGGCAGGTGCGGGAAGACGGCCGCGAAGGCCTCCGCCGCCGCGACGAGCAGGTGGTGCCGGCCCGCGATGTGCGCCCGCTCGTGCGCGAGGGCCGCCGCGAGCTGGGCGGGGGTCAGGGTGTGCACCGCGCCCGAGGAGACGACGACCCGGCGCGAGCGGCCCGGCAGGCAGTAGACGGCGGGCCGGTCGTCGTCCAGGACGGTGGCCCGCAGCGCCGGGTCGTACCGGCCGACGAGCCGCAGCACGCCCGCGTGCCGGCTCCGCAGCCGCCGCGCCCGGACGAGCCGGCGCGCGAACGCGACCGCGGGCACGGAGAGGGCGAACAGCGAGAGGGAGAAGGCGAGGAGCTCGCGCCCGTCGAGGTCCAGGAGCCGCCCCGGCGCGGGCAGCCGGAGGGCGAACAGCATGTCCGCGAGACGGTGGCTGCTGTCGGCCGACAGCACCAACTGCGCGGGCACCAGCGCCGACGCCGCCGCGAACCCCGCCCCGCACGCGGCCCACACCCCAGCGCCAGCCGCGGCACCTGCTGCGCCCAGCGCGCCCGCACCACCAGCCACGGCACGAGAAACCCGGTCAGCACCGCCAGCCCCAGCGGCAGCAGGATGTGATGATTCACGCGCCACCCCCACTCCCGGGCCGCGCCCCACTTCCGGGCCGAGCCCCACTTCCGGGCCGCGCCCCGCTCCCAGGCCGCGCCCCACTTCCGGGATGTGCCCCGTACCAGGGGCGCACCCGTCGGCGGGCCGGTCCCCGGTCCCGGCCGGTCCCCGGTCCCGGGCCGCGCCTCGCTCCCGGGAGCCGTCGTTTCGCCGCCCGGCTGCGGGCCGTGGTCCGCCCGTGTGGCGCGGAGGGCCGCGTCGAGGGCGGCCATGTCCTCGTCGGAGATGGCCTCGACGAAGCGGAGGAGGGCGGCGGGGCGGTCCTGGCTGTCGCCGAGGGCGTCGCGCATGAGGCCGGCCGTGTACTCCTCGCGGCTGCGGACGGGCTCGTACAGCCAGGCGCGGCCGGACTTCTCGCGGCGGAGCCAGCCCTTGCGGTACAGGATGTCCGCGACCGTCATCACCGTCGTGTAGGCGACCCGCCGTCCCCGATTGATGTCGTCGACGATCTCGCGGACCGTGGCGGGCCGCTGCCAGGCCCACAGCCGGTCCATGATCTCGGCCTCCAGCTCTCCCAGCCGGCGCACGTGCATCCCCTCCCCGTAGGGCCTGTCATCGTACGGGCCGCCTCCCCGCCTCAGGTATACCCCCCAGGGGTACGCTGGCAGGATGTCGACCCTCAGGAGCAACCTCATGAACGGCCTCATGAAGAACCGCCCTTGCGCGAAGGCCTGCGACTCCGGTCTGCCCGGATCGGTAGAGCTGGTGCTCCTCCGCCAGCTGCTCGGCCTCTGTCTCCGGCTGAGTCTCACGCTGTCCGCCGACTGCCCTTCACGCAAGGGCGGCTGACACTTTCGGGTCCTGCTACGTCACGTCCGGATCAGCCGGGCGATGGCCTTGGACGCCTCACCCACCTTCGCCTTCGCCTGGTCCCCGCCCTGGGCGATGGCCTCCGTGACGCAGCAGCTCAGGTGCTCGTCCAGGAGGGCCACCGCGCAGGACTGGAGGGCCGCGTTGATGGCGGAGACCTGGGTGAGGACGTCGATGCAGTAGACGTCCTCGTCGACCATCCGCTGCACGCCCCGGACCTGGCCCTCGATCCGCCTCAGGCGTCTGATGATGTCTTCCTTGTGCTGTCCGTAACCGGCCACGGCGGGCTCCTCGTCAGGTCAGGTCGGGTCGGTCACTTGTCGGCGGCCTGGAAGCCCCGCAGGCGGAGGCTGTTGCCGACCACGAAGACCGAGGAGAAGGCCATGGCCGCGCCCGCGATCATCGGGTTGAGCAGTCCGGCCGCGGCGAGCGGCAGGGCGGCCACGTTGTAGGCGAAGGCCCAGAAGAGGTTCGAGCGGATGGTGCCGAGGGTCTTGCGGGAGAGCCGGATGGCGTCGGCCGCGGCCCGCAGGTCGCCCCGTACGAGGGTCAGGTCGCCGGCCTCGATGGCCGCGTCCGTGCCGGTCCCCATCGCCAGGCCCAGGTCGGCCTGGGCGAGCGCGGCGGCGTCGTTGACGCCGTCGCCGACCATGGCGACCGAACGGCCCTCGCCCTGGAGGCGCTTGACGACGTCGACCTTGTCCTGCGGCATGACCTCGGCGATGACCTCGTCGATGCCGACCTCGGCGGCGACGGCCTCGGCGACCGCCTTGTTGTCACCGGTGAGCAGGATCGGGGTGAGGCCGAGGGCGCGCAGCCGCCGGATGGCCTCGGCGCTGGTCTCCTTGACGGCGTCGGCGACCTCCAGGACCGCGCGGGCCTCGCCGTCCCAGGCGACCGCGATGGCGGTCTTGCCGGCGGTCTCGGCGGCGTCCTTCGCGGCCTTGAGCGACGGGGTGAGCTCCATCGCCCACTCCTGGAGCAGCTTCTCGCGGCCGACGAGGACGGCGTGGCCGTCGACGACGCCCTGGACGCCGAGTCCGGGGATGTTGGCGAAGTCCTCGGGGGTGGGCAGGGCGCCGACCCTGGCGGCGGCGCCGGTGGCGACGGCCTGGGCGATGGGGTGCTCGGAGGAGTGCTCCAGGGCGCCGGCCAGGCGCAGGACGTCGGTCTCGTCCGTACCGGCGGCGGTGTGGACCTTGATGAGGGTCATGCGGCCGGTGGTGACGGTGCCGGTCTTGTCCAGGACGATCGTGTCGACCTTGCGGGTGGTCTCCAGGACCTCGGGGCCCTTGATGAGGATGCCGAGCTGGGCGCCGCGGCCGGTGCCGACCATGAGGGCGGTCGGGGTGGCCAGGCCGAGGGCGCAGGGGCAGGCGATGATCAGGACGGCGACGGCGGCGGTGAAGGCGGCGGTCAGGCCCTGGCCGGTGCCGAGCCAGAAGCCGAGGGTGCCGAGCGCGAGGGCGATGACGACCGGCACGAAGACGGCGGAGATCTTGTCGGCGAGCCGCTGGGCGGCGGCCTTGCCGTTCTGCGCGTCCTCGACGAGCTTGGCCATGCGGGCGAGCTGGGTGTCGGAGCCGACGCGGGTGGCCTCGACGACCAGGCGGCCGCCGGCGTTCAGGGTGGCGCCGGTGACGGAGTCGCCGACGGAGACCTCGACGGGCACGGACTCGCCGGTGAGCATGGAGGCGTCGACGGCCGAGGAGCCCTCGACGACGGTGCCGTCCGTGGCGATCTTCTCGCCGGGCCGGACCAGGAAGCGGTCCCCGACCTGGAGTTCGGCGGTCGGTACGGTGACCTCGCGGCCGCCCTTGAGGACGGTCACCTCCTTGGCGCCCAGCTGCATCAGCGCCTTGAGCGCGGCGCCCGCCTTGCGCTTCGAGCGGGCCTCGAAGTACCGCCCGGCGAGGATGAAGGCGGTGACGCCGGCCGCGGCCTCCAGGTAGATGTTCCCGGCGCCGTCGGTGCGGGCGATCGTGAACTCGAAGGGGTGCGTCATCCCCGGCGTGCCGGCGGTCCCGAAGAACAGCGCCCACAGCGACCACAGGAACGCGGCGATCGTGCCGACCGAGATCAGGGTGTCCATGGTGGCCGCGCCGTGCTTGGCGTTGGTCCAGGCGGCCTTGTGGAAGGGCCAGGCGGCGTAGACGACGACCGGGGCGGCGAGCGTGAGGCTCAGCCACTGCCAGTACGCGAACTGGAGCGCCGGGACCATCGCCATCAGGATGGTCGGCACGGCGAGCGCGACGGCGGTGATCAGCCGCTGCTTCAGGGGCCGCAGCTCCTCGTCGGCCTTCTCCTCGTCGGAGGGGCCGTCGCCGCTCTCGGCGGCCTTCGGGGGCGTGGGCTCCTGGGCGGTGTAGCCGGTGGCCTCGACGGTGGCGATGAGGTCGGCGACGGCGATGTCGGCGTCGAAGGTGACCTTCGCCTTCTCGGTGGCGTAGTTGACGGTGGCCTCGACCCCGTCCATCCGGTTCAGCTTCTTCTCGATGCGGGCCGCGCACGAGGCGCAGGTCATGCCGCCGATGGCGAGCTCGACCTGGGCGGTGCCCGGAGTGGTCGTGGTCATTTCCTGCTCCTCGGTGTAGCGGTTCGGGGCCGGGGCCCGGGCGTGGAGGTCGGGCCCCGGCGGCCGGGTGGTGCGGGCGGTGTCCGCCTGCCGGGCGGACCGTCGGGTACCGGGACGGGGACGCCGGCGGGTGTCGGTCTGCCCGGCGGCGGATCAGGCCCGGCCGGTCAGCTCGTAGCCCGCGTCGTCGACGGCCGCGGCGATCGCGGCGTCGTCGGGCTCGCCGCCGGTGGTCACGGTCACCAGGCCGCCGGCGACGTCGACGTCGACGGAGATGACGCCGTCGAGGGCGCTGACGGACTTGGTGATCGCGGTCCGGCAGTGGCCGCAGGTCATGCCGGAGACGGCGTAGACGGTGGTGGTGCCGTCGGCGACCGCGACGGCGCCGGTCTCCGTGGTCGAGCAGCTGTTGTCGGGGGTGCAGCAGGAGCCCATGGCTTCTCTCCTCGGTCGGAACTCTGGATCGGATCTCTGGTCGGATCTCTTCGCCGATACCCTCGGGGGGTATCCGGCCGTGAGTCCATGTATACCCCCCGGTGGTATCCGGCGCAAGTGTCGGACCGACTTGACTTGATACCCCCCAGGGGTATGGTGAAGTGCATCGGGCGGCCCCGAACCGCCCCTCGCCCACCCCACCCACGTACGGGAGAGCAGTCATGAACACCGGAGTGAAGATCACTGCCTTTGCCGCCGCGCTCGCCGCGACCTTCGGGACCGCGTACGGGGTCGGCAAGGGGATCGGCCCCGTCGAGGAGCCGAAGAAGACGGAGCACGCGGGCCACGCGGCGCAGGAGCCGCAGAAGAAGGCGGGTCACGAGGGTCACGGTGAGGAGTCGCCGACGGCGGCCTCATCTCTCCCGGGCGGCCTCCAGATCTCCCAGGACGGCTACACCTCGCCCTGGAGACCCCGACCCCGCCCGGGGAAGAGCACCCTCAAGTTCTCCATCAAGGACGCGGCCGGCAAGAAGGTCACCGCCTTCACCACCGAGCACGGCAAGGAACTCCACTTCATCGTCGCCTCGCGCGACCTCAACACCTTCCGCCACCTGCACCCGGTACGGGCCGCCGACGGCACCTGGTCGGTGGACGCGGACCTCCCGGCGGCCGGCGGCTACAAGGCCTTCGCCGACTTCAAGCCCGCCGCCCCCGGCGCCCGGGGCATCACGCTCGGCGCCGACCTCTCCGTCCCCGGCGCGTACGCCCCGAAGCCGCTCCCCGCCGTCGCCCCGACCGCGACGGTCGACGGCTACCAGGTCCGCCTGGGCGGCGTCCTCGACCCGGGCAAGCCCGGCGAGCTGAAGCTCACCGTCACCAAGGCCGGAAAGCCGGTCACCGACCTGGAGCCCTACCTCGGCGCCTACGGCCACCTCGTCGCCCTCCGCGACGGCGACCTCGCCTACCTCCACGTCCACCCCAACGAGGGCGGCCCCGGCCCGGACGTCTCCTTCACCGCCACGGCGCCCAGCGCGGGCACCTACCGCCTGTTCCTCGACTTCCAGCACGAGGGCAAGGTCCGCACCGCCTCCTTCACCGTCACGGCGGGCGCGAACGGCACGGCCCCGGCCCCGGCCGCGACCGGGACGAAGGACGCGGGTGAGGCGGGGCACGATGCGGGAGGTCACGCGCACGGCTAGTCTGGACATTGGACTAGACCTGTAGTCGTCATTCATGGAGGAATGGGCGAGATGAGCAACCGTGCTGTCCTTGAGGTGATCGCCCTCGACGAGGAAGACGCGGTCGCTGCCCAGACCGGTGGGGCCGACCGGCTCGAACTCGTCACCGACATGGCGGCGGACGGGCTCACCCCGTCGACGGCCACCTTCACCGCCATCCGCCGCGCGGTCGACATCCCGCTCCGCGTGATGCTCCGCCTGGCGGACGGCTTCGCCGCGGGCGACGTCGACGCCCTGGTCGGCCGGGCGCGGGAGCTCCGCGCGGCCGGCGCGGACGAATTCGTCCTCGGCTTCCTCACCCCGACGGCGAACCCGACCTGGTCGCCGTCGAGCGCCTCATCGCCGTCCTCGACGGCTCCCGCTGGACCTTCCACCGGGCGATCGACCGCGCCGCCGACCGCGACGGCCTCCGCAAGCTCCTCGCCGACCTCCCCGGCCTCGACACCTACCTCACGGCCGGCGCCGCCACCGGCGTCGACGACGGCCTTGCCACCCTCCGCGCCGAAGCCGCCCTCACCGGCGAACCCGGCTACGAACCCCAGATCCTCGTCGGCGGCGGCCTCCGCCTCGACCACCTCCCCTCCCTCCGCGCCGCCGGCCTCACCGCCTTCCACATCGGCGGCGCCGCCCGCCCCAGGGCTGGACCCACCCGGTCTCCCCGGACGCGGTCCGCACCTGGCGCGAGGCGATCGACGCGTAGGCCCTGACGGCGGTGGCCGCCGACGCCGGCGGCTGCCGACCGCCGACGGCACCGACCGCCGACGCCGCCGACCGTCGACGGCCCCGGCCGAAATCCCGTGGCCCGAGCGGAACTTGATCGCTAGCCTCGCGCGCATGGTCTCTCCCGTATCGACACCGCGCTCGTCGAGCGGCTGATCGCCGCTCAGTTCCCGGAGTGGGCCGGGCTTCCCGTACGGGAGGTGGATTCGGCCGGTACCGACAACGCGATGTTCCGGCTGGGCGAGGAGTTCGCCGTACGGCTGCCGAAGGCGGAATGGGCGGAGGGCAGGCGGAGAAGGAGCAGCGCTGGCTGCCGCACCTGGCGCCGCATCTGCCGCTGCCCGTCCCCGTGCCGGTCGGGCGGGGGGTGCCGGGGGAGGGGTACGGCCGGGCCTGGTCGGTGTTCGCGTGGCTGGACGGTGCCGATGCCTACGGCGCGCCCTTCGGTGATCTCGCCCACGCCGCAGTGGAGTTGGGCCGCTTCGGTGCGGCCCTCCGTGCCGTCGACGCCACGGGTGGGCCCGCGTCCTCCCGGGGCGGCCCGGTCACCGACTGGGAGGAGGGGGCCATGGCGGGCGCGATCCGGGAGCTGGGGGCCGACGGGACGGTCGACGCCGAACTCGCCACGGAGGCCTGGGAGTCCGTGCTGCGGCTTCCGCAGTGGGACGGTCCGCCCGTCTGGACCCACGGCGACCTGCTGCCGGGCAACCTCCTCACCCGCGACGGCCGTCTCGGCGCCGTCATCGACTTCGGCTGCCTCGGCGTCGGAGACCCGGCCGTCGACACGATGCCCGCCTGGTCCCTCCTCACCGCCGGGACCCGTCCGGCCTTCCGTGAGGAGTCCCGGGTCGACGACGCCACCTGGGCGCGCGGCCGGGGGTGGGCGCTGTGCTGGGGCATCGTGACCGAGCACTACTACCGGGAGAAGAACCCGGTCCTGGCGGCCGTCGCCCACCGCACGTGGTCCGAGGCCCTCGCGGACCGCTGAGCTCAGTCCAGGCTCGCGTTGGCGGGGTGGTCCCGGCAGGACACGGCGTCGATCTCGGCCGTGGTGGGCCGCGCCTCGTTGCGCGCGGCCAGCGGCACCCGGGGCAGGTTGTTCTGGAAGTCGCGGTCCCATTCGTTCCCGGACACGTACTTCTTCAGCGCGTCCCGCAGCTTCTCGCAGTCCTTCCGGTGCTCCGGGGTCCGGGCCATGGCGATGCCGTAGTCGTTGGTCGCCCCGAACGCGATTCCCGGTACGACGGCGAGCGCGGGCTTCTCCGCCTCCATGAACCCGTAGAGGATCAGCTGGTCGGTCGAGACGGCGTCGACGTCTCCGGCCTGCAGGGCCTTCACGCAGTACGCCGCGTCCTCCTCCTCGTGCAGCCTGATCTGCTTGTACGCGGGTTTGCTCAGCTCCTTCTCCGAGGTCGTGCCCTTCCAGACGCAGACGAGCCGGCCGTCGAGGTCGGAGAGGTTGCGGTAGCGGTCCTTGTCCGCGGCCCGGACCAGGATGCCCTGGGGGGTGGAGGCGTACGGGCCCACGAAGTCGAGTCCCTCGCCGCCCTTCTCGACCGGCCGCATCCGCTGTTCGGTGATCGAGAACGTCGCGGCCACCAGGTCGATGTCGCCCTTCCGCAGGGCGGCGGCCCGGTTCTTGGAGAGGACGCCGCTGAACAGCGGGTTCTCGACGCCGACGCGGGCGAGGACCTCCCGTGCCACCGTGATGTCGAAGCCGTCGAACTCCCCGTCGTGCGGTTCGTTGCTCGTCCCGGGCTGATCGCCCTTCGCGCCGACCCGGACCTTCTTCCCCGCGTCGAACATCGTCGGCTCGGGACTGGTGCAGCCCGCGGCGAGCACCGCCAGCGCGGCGACCGCGCCGAACATCCCGAACCACGGTCCGCCCGGCCTTCCGGCGCGGCGTCGAATTCCTCGTGACACGTACGTTCCCCCGGTCTTGTGGTCCTTGTCGCCCGTCAGCTGTTGTGGAGCGTGCCCTTCACCTGCGAGAGGCGCATCACGCAGTTCGGCTCGGTGTGCAGGACGAAGGCGACGGAGACCGCGCCGCGCTGTCCGCCGAGGTCGAAGTCGACGACGGAGTCGGCGGCGATCCGGATCTCGCCCGGGGCGACCCCCGGCGTGATCGCCTTCAGCGTCGCGGTCGTCTTGTGGAGGCAGGTGGCCGTGTTCGGGTCGTCGTCGGAGATCTTCAGCGCGATCCGCAGCCGGTCGCGCACGTCCTCGGCCGCCGGCGCGGACATCACGAGCGTCAGGGCGTCGGCCTGGGAGCCGTTCAGCGGCTGCGCGCCCTGGACGGCGATCTCGACGGGCACCTCGCCGTTGTGGGCCGTGTACCCGAGCGAGCCGAGGCCGAGGAGGCTGCAGCCCAGCGCCAGGGCGAGCAGCGTCCAGTTCTTCCCCCGGGCGGCGTACACGACGGAGAGGACGAAGCCCGCGCCGAGAAGCGCGTAGAACAGGACGTACTGGCTCTGCGGACCGCCGGGCCAGGTCAGGACCGAGTAGACCCCGACGGCCACGGCGACGAGGAGCGGCAGGGTTTCAAGGAGTCGCAGGGACTTGATGATGAACGTGGCCCAGTCGCCGATGCTGCCCGCCGCGAACGAACCGTTCCCGTACGTCTTCGCGCTGCCGTTCCGCTTCTCCTCGCCCATGCTCAGGACCGGCGTCTCGACCGGTCGCCGCCACCCAGGTGGAAGGTGGCGTGGTCGCCGATCCGGCCGACGGCCATCGAGTCGGGGCCGTAGGTGGCGACGTGGGTCGTGGACGGCGCGTCGGCCGCCCGTACGAGCTCCTTCAGCCGCTCGGGGTCGAGGGCGCCCGCCCCGGCACCGGCCTCGCCCAGCCAGGTGGTCAACGCCTGGGCCAGGAGCCGCCGTTCGGCCAGGTCGAGGCGGGACAGCAGCTCGTCCGCCCGCCGCTCGTCCGGGCCGCCCTCCGCCAGGCCGAGCGCGGGATCGGTTCCGTCGTCGCGCCGGAAGAGCCGGCGGAGGAATCCCTCGCCCGTGGCCACGGTGCCGTCCGCGACCCGCTGCACGGCGGCCCCGCCACCGCCGACCCCAGGGTCGCGGCGGCGGTGGCGAAGACGGAGCGACGCCGGCGGCGGCGGTGAGCAGTTCTGACACGGGGTCCTCCAGTGGTTCAGGTGGCGCACTGAAAGCATGGTGAACACCGCGATGGTAGGTGATGGACCGTCACTCGGGCAGTCCCAAATGCGGACGATTTCAAGCGAGTTGGGCAGTCCCGAGGGGGCGGGTACGCCGCCGGGTGTCGGCGCTGGTCAGGGGCCCGCCGACTCCTCCGGGGCGGCCACCAGCTCCACCTCGAACCCGTCCTCGTTCTCCAGGTACGCCGCGTAGTGGCCGTCCCCGCCCGCGTACGGGTGCCGGTCGGCGAACATCAGCCGCCAGCCGTGCTCCGGGGCCTCGGCGGCGAGGGCGTCGACGTCCGAGCGGTCGCCGGCGTGGAAGGCCAGGTGGTTGAGGCCCGGACGGAGGCGGTCGTGGGCGTCCGACGTACGGGCCGGGGACTGCTCGACGACCAGGTAGCAGGAGCCGAGCGACCAGCTGCGGCCGCCCTCCCAGGACTGGAAGGGCGCGTGGCCGAGCGCGCCGAGCAGCCAGCCGAGGCTGCGCTCGGCCCGCGCCAGGTCGCCGACCCAGAGTTCGACGTGGTGCAGCATCCCCTTCACGACAGCGACCCCAACTGCTCCGGAACCGGCGCCGAGTGAACGACCGTCAGGCCCGACACGGCACGGGTCAGCGCCACGTACAGCCGCCGCAGGCCGGTCCGCTCGTCCGGTTCGCCGTCGACGACGGCCGCCGGCTCGTCCAGGACCACGTAGTCGTACTCCAGGCCCTTCGCGAGCGAGGCCGGGACGAGGGTCAGCCGGGACTCGGCCGTCGTCTCCTCGCCGGGGGAGAGGTACGCGAGACCGGCCGCCGTCAGCGCCTCCGCGAGCGGCGCGATCCGCGCGTCGGCGGCGATGAGGCCGATGGAGCCCTCGTGGGCGAGGGCCTCGACGCAGGCCGCGACGACGTCCTCGTCGAGGGCGTCGCTCGGGCGGACCTCCAGGGACCCCGGGTTCTCCCGGACGGACTCCACCGCCGCGAGCCCCGGCGACATGTGCGGAAGGAGCCGCGAGGCGTACGCGATGACCTCGCGCGGCACGCGGAAACCGGCGGTCAGCTCCTCCACCACCGCCTCCGGCTTCCCCAGGTGCGCGAGCGCCTGCGCCCAGCTCTCCGTCGCCCAGGGCGTGGTGCCCTGCGCCAGGTCGCCGAGGACCGTCGCCGAGCCGGTCGTGCAGCGGCGGCCCACCGCCCGGTACTGCATGGGGACAGGTCCTGGGCCTCGTCGAGGACCACGTGGCCGAGCGAGTGCGTCCGCTCGACCAGGTCCTTCGCCTCGTCGACGAGGACGGCGTCGGCGGCCGACCACTTCGCCGTCCGCACGCTCCGCGCGGGCTTCGCCCAGAGCAGCAGCTTCTGCTCGTCCTCGGTGAGCAGGCCCTCGGCGTGCTCGGCGAGGAACTCGGCGTCGCTCAGCAGCCGCAGGACCAGCTTCGCGGGGTCGACGGGCGGCCAGCACTCCTTCACGACGGCCTTCACGGCCGCGTTCCGCGCGACGGCGTTCTGCACCCGGTCGTCGGGCGCCTCGCCGGCCTCCTCCATGCGGACGAGCACGGCGTGCGCGATGCGCTGCGGGAGGGCCTCGTGGGCGGCGCCGTAGCGGATGTCGCGGTCGAGCAGCTCCCGCACCATCTCCTCGATCTCGTACGCGGGGACCCGCCAGCGTCGCGAACCGCGCACGACCATCAGGGACTCCGTCGGGAGCGTCACGTGCGAGCGGACCGCGCGCCGCAGCACCTCCGCCATCCGGGCGTCGCCCTTCACGACCGCCGTCGCCGCCTCGTCCGTGCCCCGCACCTCGACGTGCGCGACGAGGTCGTCGACCGTCGCCTGCTGCACCTCCAGCTCGCCGAGCGCGGGCAGGACCTGCTCGATGTAGTGGAGGAAGGAACGGTTCGGCCCGATGACCAGGGTGCCGGTGCGGGCCAGCCGCTCCCGGTGCGCGTACAGCAGGTAGGCGACACGGTGCAGACCGACGGCGGTCTTGCCGGTCCCGGGCCCTCCCTGCACGCACACCGTCCCCGACAGGTCGGAGCGGACGATCCCGTCCTGCTCCGGCTGGATCGTCGCGACGATGTCCCGCATCGGACCGACGCGCGGCCGCTCGATCTCCGCCTGGAGCAGCCGGCTGGTGTGCTCCAGCTCCTCCGGGTCGGAGAGGTGCTCGTCCTCGTACGCGGTGAGGTCGCCGCCCGTGTATCCGAAGCGGCGCCGCAGTCCGACGTCCTGCGGGTCCTTCTTCGACGCCTGGTAGTACGGCTGCGAGACCGGCGCACGCCAGTCGATCACCATGGGGTCGCCGTCGGCGTCGTGCACGTGCCGCCGCCCGATGTAGAAGCGCTGCCCCTCCTGCGTGGTGTGCAGGTAGTCCAGCCGCCCGAAGAACAGCGGCGTGTCCGCCAGGTCGGCGAGCGCCTTGATCCGGTCCTCGATCTGCCGCCCGAGCACCAGCGAGTTCACCCAGTTCGCCGTGACGTCCTTGATGTCGAGCGCCTCGACGTCCTCGCGCATCGCGCGCAGCGCCGCACGGGACGAGGTCAGATGGGCGCGCTCGCGCGCGAGCGGATCGGATGCGGGTACGGACACGGTGAAGCCTCCGGGCAGGTGGATACGCGGACACGACAAGGCGACCGCCGGTTTCCGACCGGACGGCGGCGCTCCACGAACGGGAGGCGGGGGAAGCCGGCAAGTCTAACTCCGGGCGACCCGGCGGGCGAACCGCTTTCGCCCCTAGGGGTCGGCATCCGACGCGAGACGGACCCCGGTTCCACCCCCAGACCGATGTATCCGCAATGTCCGGATTCCATGATGGAGGCATGGCAGCGACGACCTTCACCCTCGTGACCACCGCCCCCCGGCCCCACCTCCTCACCACCACCCTCCGCGCCCTCCGCGCCTTCGGCGGCGCCGCGGTCTCGATAGCCCTTCTGGGCGACTACGGGCCGGCCGAGGCGGGGATCAAGGACCCCCGCCCCCGCCCGGTCCGCGCCGGCTAGGGCGCCAGCAGCTCGTCCGCGTCCACGATCCGGTACGCGTAGCCCTGCTCGGCCAGGAAGCGCTGGCGGTGGGCGGCGAAGTCCTGGTCGATGGTGTCGCGGGCGACGACGGAGTAGAAGTGGGCCTGGTGGCCGTCGGCCTTGGGGCGGAGGACGCGGCCGAGACGCTGGGCCTCCTCCTGGCGGGAGCCGAAGGTGCCGGAGACCTGGATGGCGACGGTCGCCTCCGGGAGGTCGATGGAGAAGTTCGCGACCTTGGAGACGACGAGGACGTTGATCTCGCCGTTGCGGAAGGCGTCGAAGAGCTTCTCCCGCTGGGCGTTCGAGGTCTCGCCCTTGATGACCGGCGCGTCGAGGTGTGCGCCGAGCTCGTCCAGCTGGTCGATGTACTGCCCGATGACGAGGATCTGCTGGCCCTCGAACTTCTTGACCAGGGCCTCGGTGACCTTCCGCTTCGTCGCCGTCGTCGCGCAGAAGCGGTACTTCTCCTCCGCCTCGGCCGTCGCGTACGCGAGCCGCTCCGAGTCGGTCAGGTTCACGCGGACCTCGACGCAGTCGGCGGGCGCGATGTACCCCTGCGCCTCGATCTCCTTCCACGGCGCGTCGAACCGCTTGGGCCCGATCAGCGAGAAGACGTCCGCCTCCTTGCCGTCCTCACGGACCAGCGTCGCCGTCAGCCCGAGGCGCCGGCGGGCCTGGAGGTCGGCGGTGAACTTGAAGACGGGCGCGGGCAGCAGGTGCACCTCGTCGTAGACGATGAGGCCCCAGTCGCGGGAGTCGAAGAGCTCCAGGTGGGGGTAGACGCCCTTCCGCTTGGTCGTGAGGACCTGGTACGTGGCGATGGTGACCGGCCGGATCTCCTTGCGGGTGCCGGAGTACTCGCCGATCTCGTCCTCGGTCAGCGAGGTCCGCTTCACCAGCTCGTGCTTCCACTGCCGCGCGGAGACGGTGTTCGTGACGAGGATCAGCGTCGTCGCCTTCGCCTGCGCCATCGCCCCGGCCCCCACCAGCGTCTTGCCCGCGCCGCACGGCAGCACCACGACACCGGAGCCGCCGTGCCAGAAGCCGTCGACGGCCTGCTTCTGGTACGGGCGCAGCGACCAGCCGTCCTCGGCGAGGTCGATCCGGTGCGCCTCCCCGTCCACGTACCCGGCGAGGTCCTCGGCCGGCCAGCCCAGCTTCAGCAGCGTCTGCTTGATCTGCCCGCGCTCGGAGGGGTGCACGGCGACGGTGTCCGCGTCGATCCGCGCCCCGACCAGCGGCTGCACCTTCTTCGACCGGAGGATCTCCTCCAGCACGGGCCGGTCGGTCGTGGTCAGCACGAGCCCGTGCGTGGGGTGCTTGGAGAGCGTCAGCCGCCCGTACCGGGACATCGTCTCGGCGATGTCGACGAGCAGCGCGTGCGGCACGGGATACCGCGAGTACTCGACGAGCGCGTCGACGACCTGCTCGGCGTCGTGCCCGGCGGCCCGCGCGTTCCACAGCCCCAGCGGCGTCACCCGGTACGTGTGGATGTGCTCCGGCGCCCGCTCCAGCTCCGCGAACGGCGCGATGGCCCGCCGGCAGGCCTCGGCGAGCTCGTGGTCGACCTCCAGGAGCAGCGTCTTGTCGCTCTGGACGATGAGTGGCCCATTCACCTGCGATCAGTCCTTCCCGGGCCGCTCCGGTGACGGCCAATCCTCCAGTCTGCCTGATCCGGGGCCCTGGTGGACCCGAGGTGCTACACCTGGTCGTCCGCCAGTTCCGCCACGCCCGTGATGCGGTGCAGGGGTACGTGCGGACCTCGTCGGCGGTGTGGTCGTAGCCCGTGACGAAGCCGCCCTCGACGCGGACCGGGGCGATGACGCGCTGGCTCGCGGCGCCCTCGGCGTTGACGTAGCCGATCCAGACGGCGGAGCCGGTCAGGGCGGCGGCCTGGACGGTGGCGAGGGTCTCGGCGGCGGAGGTGCGGGAAGACCGCCGGTGGTCTCGGGGCGGCCGGTTCCTTGCGGACGGCCGTCGCCGCCCGGTCGCCCGCCCGGATCGCCTTCACCGCCGCTCCGAGGAGGGTGGCGTCGGGGCCGGGGGCCGTCGGGGACGGGCACGGGGGCGGTGCGGGACGGCGTGCGGTAGGCGTCGGCGCGGGTGATCAGGACGTCGCCCTCGGCGGACTCGGCGGCGGGGCGTACCCCATGGCCCGCAGCCCGTCGAGGAGCGACGCCGGGTCCGCCTGCGCGGCCAGGACCGTCGGCGCGAGGCGCCGCAGGCCCAGGGCGGCGGAGCGGCGGTCGGCGAGGATCTCGCCGAGGACGGTGTCGTCGTCGCAGCGCACGTACGCGGAGGCCGCCCCGATCCGCAGGTGGCCGTGCTTCCTGGCCACGTCGTCGATCAGGTACGCGAGCGGCTGCGGCACCGGCGTGCGGGAGTGCGCGGTCAGGAAGTCGTGCAGGTCGGACGCGGACCGCCCGGAGTCGAGCGCGCGCCGCACGGAACCGGGCGTGAACCGGTAGACCGTCGCACCACCCTTCGATTCCACGTCCGCGAGCACGGACAGCGCGTCGGCGAGCGGCCGCCGCAGCGGGCCGGGCGCGACGGCCGTCAGGTCGGCCTGGAGCAGGACGTGGTCGACGGCCTCGGGCAGCAGCGGCGCGAGCAGCGTCGCCGCCCGCCCGGCGGCCACCGACAGCTCGACCCGCCCGCCGTGGTCGGAGGCGGTCGCCGCCTCCGCGAGCGGCAGGTTGAGCAGGGCCCGCGCGGGGCCCGCGAGCGCGCCCGGCCGGTGAGCCCGAGGAGCTCGGCCTCGGCGAGCGTCCAGCGGGCCAGGCGGGACCGCAGGTCGGTGTGCGGGTCGGGGACGGGGCGGCGGTCTCCTCCGTGCCGGCCGGGGCCGCGGCGGTCCCCCTGCCCCGCGCCCCGCAGCGGCCGCTCCCAGCGCAGCCGGGCGTACACCGTCTCCGGGTCCGCCGCCGCGCCCGGCAGGAGGGTCGCGAGGAGTTCGAGGACCCGGTGGCGGACCTCCGGCGCGGGCGCCCGGTCCAGGTCGGGGCCGAGCGCGGCGAGCGTACGGCCCTTCGCGTCCGCGCCGCCCACCAGGCCCGGCACCCGGGTCGCCACGAGCCAGGGCGCGACGAGCCGGGCCCAGCGCTCGGCGGGCGGCAGGTCGAGCCAGTCGTCGTACGCGGGCGTCGGCGCGTACCGCTCGTCCGCCTCCCCGTCCGAGGCGAGCAGCCCCGCCCCGAAGCACAGCTCCAGCCAGAACGCGGCGAGCTGCTCCGTCACGTCCAGGGCCGTCGCGGTCCGCTTGAGGTCCCGTACGGACATCCCGCCCGCCCGCAGGACCTGCGGCCCGCCCTGGTCCCAGGACTTCAGGAGCTCCTCGACCGTCGCGAGCGCCGCGTACGCCTGCCCGGCCGCCGCGCTGTCCACCACCTGGGGACGGTAGTCGCGCGCCGGCGCCACCACCGGCGCCACCGGCTCCGGCGCCCGGTGCGCCCGCCCGCCGCGCAGGTGCAGCGCCACCTCGCGGGGCAGCACCATCGTCCGCGCCGACACCGGAAGCAGCAGCCCCCGGTCGCGCAGCCACCGCACCGGCGGCGCCGGGTTCGCCGTCACCTCCCGTACGGCGGACCCCACACCAGCCGGTCCAGGACGGACAGCGCCTCCGGCGGCGCCTCGTCGAGGAGCGCGCCCATCCGCGCCCGGTCCGTGAACAGCTCCGTGAGCGCCGCGACCGCCGACACCGGGTCGTGCGTCGCGGGCAGACCGGCCGCCGCGATGATCTCCTGCACCCGGCCCGGCGACATCCCCGCCGTCGCCTCCGCGACCGTCGGCCCGAGGCCGGTCGGCGACGGGTGCTGCGCCGAGGGCGCGAGGAGCTCCCGCGCGGTCCGTACGAGCCGCAGCCGGTCGTCCTCGCCCCACACCAGGGCCTGTTCGCGCAGCAGCGCCACCGCGCCCGGCAGCGCCGCCTCGATCTCCGGCTCGCCCTCGTCGCCGGTGAGCAGCGCGAGCAGGACGGGGTACGGGGCGGGGTCGGGGGCCACGGCCAGCGCTTCGGCCGTCTGGAGGGCGAACCGGTCGAGCCGCTCCAGGGCCCGCACCACCGAACCCCGCGTGCCGGCCCGCGTCGCCAGCTGCGTCAGGTCGTTCGGTACGGGGCTCAGCAGGTCCGGGCGGGCGCGCAGCAGCCCGGCGAGCCCCTCGTCGCCCCGCGCGCGCAGCGCCTCCGCGAGCGTGCGCGGCGCCGCCCCGGCGCCAGTTCCCTCGGGCACGTGCGCCTCCCGGTCGAGCTCACCGATCCCCATCCGGACCACGTTAGCCGCTGTCCAGGCGCTAACGTCGGGCCGTACCGGGCGAACCGGCCGTGGAGGGGCACCGTGGGGATCGAGAGCGACCGTCTGGTCTACGACTATCTGAGCCGCGTCGGCGATCTGGCCCAGCAGCGCCAGCTGCCGGCCGCCGACCGCATGAAACTGGTCTCCGGCCTCCGCAACGAGATCGACCGCCGCCGCGCCACCCACGGCGAGGAGACCCCGGCCGCCGTACGCGGCATCCTCGGCTCCCTGGGCACCCCCGACGAGGTCGTGGACCGCGCGGAGCCCCCGCGCGGCCCGAGCACCCTCCCCGTACCGGAGCCCCGCCGCACCGGCCTCTCCGCGGCCTCCGCCGCACCCGCGAGACGCCCCCGACGCCCCCGGAAAACCGCGCGCGACTTCCGGCGCGTCGGGCCCTGGGGCCGGGTGCCGGGGGCCGGGCGGAGGAGGGCCGGGCGGAGGGGCGCGGGTCCCGGCGCGGCGCGCCCCGCCGTCCCCGCCCAGGACGACCGGGGCCCTGACGGTCCTGCCCGGGGCGGCCGGGGCCCTGACGGTCCTGCCCGGGGCGGCCGGGCCCCGGTCGGCCCCGCCCCAGCAGCGCGGGTGCCGCCGCCCCGCCACCGGCCGCGCGGCCGACTGGTGGCGCACGGACCCCGAGGACCCCTCCGACGAGGACGGCTTCTTCGGCTTCGTCGGCGGCATCGAACGCCCCGACCTGTTCACGCCGCCCGCCCCGGAGGAGGCCGAGGAGGAGACGGCCGAGGAGCAGCCCCGCCGGGAAGGCCCGCCGCCTGGCGCGGATCCTCCGGCGCCGCAAGCCCCGGCGGCGGAGCCCGGGGCCGTGGCGGAACCGGAGGCGGCCCCGGCCCGCCCCCGCCTCGCCAACCCCTTCGTACTGCTCGCCGCACTGCTCCTGCTCGGCGGCGCCGTCTTCAGCTCACTGATCGCCCTCGCGGCGGGCTGGCTCCTCGCGTACGCCTCCCGCCGCCTGACCCCGGGCGAGATCAAGGGCGCCGTCCTCGTCATCCCCGGCCTCAGCGCCGCCGCCGGCATCGCCTGGCTCTGGGGCCGCGCCCAGGGCCGCTGGGGCGAGGCCATCGCCCCGGGCGGCGAGGCGATGGGCACCGCGATCTCCGAGACCTGGCCCTGGACCCTCCGCGCCGCCGCGACCGCCTCGGCCCTGTTCCTGCTGTGGCGCTCGCGCAGGCACTGACCCCGCCACCCCTGCGCGGGCGCGGGTTTGTGCAGGGCCGTCAGTCCGTGATCTGGGTCTCCGCGTGCCACGGCGCCCCCGGCACCACCAGGGGGGAGCCCGTCACCGGGTCCGGGACCACGACCGAGGAGAGGCCGAAGACGTCGCGTACGAGGTCGGCGGTGACGATGTCGGACGGGGAGCCCTCGGCGACGACGCGGCCCGCCTTCATGGCGACGAGGTGGTCGGCGTACCGGGCGGCCTGGTTGAGGTCGTGGAGGACGAGGACGACGGTGCGGCCGCGGAGGCGGTTGAGGCGGCGGACGAGGTCGAGGACCTCGACCTGGTGGGAGATGTCCAGGTAGGTGGTGGGCTCGTCGAGGAGGAGCAGGTCGGTCTCCTGGGCGAGGGCCATGGCGATCCAGACCCGCTGCCGCTGCCCGCCGGAGAGCGCGTCGACGGGCCGGTCGGCGAGGGCGGTGACGTCCGTGCGGGCCATGGCGTCGGCGACGGCCCGCTCGTCCTCCTCCGACCACTGCTTCCACCAGGCCTGGTGGGGCTGGCGGCCCCGGGAGACGAGGTCGGCGACGGTGATGGCCTCGGGGGCGACGGGGGTCTGCGGGAGCAGGCCGATCGAGCGGGCGATCCGCTTCGTCGGGAGCTTCGCGAGCGACTCGCCGTCGAGGAGGACCGCGCCGCCCGCCGGCTTCAGGAGCCGTCCGAGCGCCCGCAGCGTCGTGGACTTGCCGCAGGCGTTGGGGCCGACGATCACCGTCACCTTGCCGTCGGGGACCGCGAGGTCGAGCTCCTCGACGACGGTCCGGTCCTCGTAGGCGAGCGAGAGCTCGCGGGCCTGCAGTCTGCTCACGACGTTCCTCCAACGGCTCGGCTCCGGACGATGAGCCAGATCAGGTACGGGGCGCCGACCGCCGCCGTCAGGACGCCCACCGGCAGTTCGACGGGGAGAGGAGCCGCCGGCCGAGGAGGTCGGCGACGACCACGATCACCGCGCCGGTGAGCGCGGAGCACAGCAGCGGGATCTGCGCCGTGCGGGTCGTGCGGCGGGCGATCTGCGGGGCGAGGAGCGCGACGAAGTCGACCGGTCCGGCGACGCCCGTCGCCACCGACGCGAGGACGACGCCGACGGCGACGAGCCCGAGCCGGACCCCGCCGAGCCGGGCGCCGAGCGCGGTCGCGGTGTCGTCGTCGAGGGAGACGGTCCGCTGGGCGCGGGCCGCCCACAGCATGGCGGGCAGCAGCAGGAGCAGCGTCCAGCGGACCGGCGCGGACTCGTCCCAGCCGCGTCCGTTGAGGGAGCCGGTCATCCAGATCTGGGCCTGCTGGGCGACGAGGTAGTCGCCCTTCGTCATGAAGAGCGTGATGAGGGACCGCAGCGCGATCGCGATGCCGATGCCGATGAGGACGAACCGGGTCGCGTGCAGCCCGCCGCGCCAGGCGAAGGCGTACACGAGGGCGGCGGCGAGAATGCCGCCCGCGATGGAGACGTACGGCAGGACGGTGTACGAGGTGAGGCCGAAGGTCATCGCGGCGACGGTGACGGCCCCGGCGCCCTGGCTGATGCCGATGATGTCGGGGGAGGCCAGCGGGTTGCGGGCGACGGTCTGGATGAGGCCGCCCGCGATGCCGAAGGCGGCGCCGACGGCGAGGGCGACGACGAGCCGGGGCTCGCGCAGCTCCTCGACGACGAACGCGGACGGCGACGGCCGCCCGAGGAGGATCCGTACGACCTCACCGGGCGCGACGGTCTTCTCGCCGACGCAGAGGTACGCGACGCAGGCCGCGGCCAGGAGCAGCAGGAGGCCCGCGGCGACGAGGGCCGAGCGCCGGTGGACGAGGAAGGACGCCCGTCCGGCGCGCAGCAGCCCGTACCCGGCGGGGCGGGTGCGCGTGTGGAGGGCGGTCACGCCGGCACCGCCTTCCGCCGGACCAGCGTCACGAGGAAGGGCACGCCGATCAGGGCGGTCATCACCCCGGCGGGGATCTCGCCCGGCGGGAAGACGATCCGTCCGGCGACGTCGGCGACGAGCAGCATCACCGGGCCGAGGAGCGCGGCCATCGGCAGGACCCAGCGGTGGTCGGAGCCGACGAGGGCGCGGGCGATGTGGGGGACGGCGAGGCCGACGAAGGCGACGGGACCGGCGGCGGCGACGGCGACGCCGGTGAGGACGGTCGCGCCGAGCCCACCGACGATCCGTACGGTCGCGACGCGCTGCCCGAGGCCCTTGGCGACGTCCTCGCCGAGCGCGAGCGCGTCGAGCCCGCGCGCCACGGAGACGACGAGGACCGTCCCGAGCAGCAGGAAGGGCCAGATCTGGCCGACGATCCCGGTGTCGCGGCCGTCGAGGGAGCCGATCTGCCAGAACCGGAACTCGTCGAGCGCCGAGGCCCTGGTGGTGAGGACGCCGGTGGTGACCGAGCAGCAGCGCGTTGATCGCGGCCCCGCCGAGCGCCAGCTTCACGGGCGTGGCGCCGCCGCGCCCGCCGGCGGCGATCGCGTACACGGCGACGGAGGCGAGGGCGGCGCCGGCGAAGGCGAACCACACGTAGCCGCTCAGCTCGTGCACGCCGAGGAAGGCGATGGCGAGGACGACGGCGACCGAGGAGCCCTGGCTGATGCCGAGGATGCCGGGGTCGGCGATCGGGTTGCGGGTGATGCCCTGGAGGGCGGTGCCGGCGAGCGCGAGGGCGGCGCCGACCATCAGCCCGATGAGGGTCCGGGGACGCGGAGCTGCCGGACGACCTCGGCGTCGTCGCCGGTCGCGCCGTGCAGCAGGGCGTCGAGGACGGTGGAGGGCGCGACGGGGCGGGCGCCGACGGCGAGGCTGAGGAGGACGGCGAGGAGCAGGGCGACGAGAGCCGCCGAGGTCGCGAGGACCCGTCTGGTGCGGAATGCGGCCGGCATCGGAACCCATCAGCAGAGTGCAAGTTTGGTAAGGCTTGCCTCAGTGTATGGGGCACCCGTCGGCGGCCACCCGGGCCGGGGGTCCGCGGCACGGCCCGGACAATGACCCCATGACAACCGTGCCCGCGCACCCGCCCACCGTCGGCTTCGACCTCGACCTGACCCTGCTCGACACCCGTCCGGGCATCAAGGCGGCCTTCCTCGCCTTCTCCGCCGAGACGGGCGTCCCCATCGACGCCGACCTCGTCGTGAGCCGCCTCGGGCCGCCCCTGGAGCAGGAGATGGCGCACTGGTTCCCGGCGGAGCACGTCACCGAGATGACCGCCCGCTACCGGGCCCTCTACCCCGTGTACGCGATCGAGCCGACCGTCCCGATGCCGGGCGCCCGGGATGCGATCGAGGCCGTGCGCGAGGCGGGCGGCCGCACGATCGTCGTCAGCGCGAAGAACGGCCCGCACGTCGAGCTGCACCTCGCCCACCTCGGCATCGAACCCCACGCGGTCGCGGGCGGCCTGTGGGCCGAGGGCAAGGCGGAGGCCCTGCGCGCGCACCACGCCCAGGTGTACGTCGGGGACCACGTCGGCGACGTCCGGGCGCCGCCACCGCCGGCGCCCTCTCCGTGGCCGTCGCCACCGGCCCCTGCCCCGCCGAGGAACTGCGCGCGGCCGGCGCGGACGTGGTCCTGCCGGACCTGACGGGCTTCCGCCCCTGGTGGGAGTCCTACCTGGCCTGAGACCTCAGGAGGTCAGACGGTTCCGCCGGTGCGGGCCTGCCGCCGCTGGGACGCGACCGACCGCAGCAGGCCGGCGGCGGCGACGAGGAAGCCGACCCCATCAGCATCGACACGAGGTACGCCACGGTGGGGAACGGCTTCGTCCCCAGGAGCAGCGGGGCCACGGTGACCAGCGTCGCGACCGCGCCGACCGCGAACACGATCACACCGGCCTTGACGAGTCCGTCACCCGGGGCGCTGTCGTCGACCGGCACGGCGGGGTTTTCGTTGCGCATTCCGCCAGGGTAGTTCCCGCGGCTCCCCGGCACTCCGGCCCTGACCTGACAAACCCCCTCCCGTATGCGGCACAAGTGGGGGGTTTGTCGGACGCCCCGCGCGTATTCGCTGCCCCGGCGCCACCGACATGTGCTGTGATGTGCGTGCCTTCTCGCCGTCCCGGGCGAGCCGCGACCGATGTCGGCCATGAGAGCCGGCGGTATGGATGGAGCGGCTTGACGGGGGTACAGAGCTGGGGAGGCTTCCAGACGACACGGCAGGCACGAGCAAGCGCTAGATAGCCTGACCTGCGACGACAGTGGTTCGGCTGACTGGTGGAATGGGGTGCGTGCTTTGCCTACCGGCAAGGTCAAGTGGTTCAACAGCGAGAAGGGCTTCGGCTTCCTCTCCCGCGACGACGGCGGCGACGTCTTCGTCCACTCGTCGGTGCTCCCCGCCGGGGTCGACGCCCTCAAGCCCGGCCAGCGGGTGGAGTTCGGTGTCGTCGCCGGTCAGCGCGGCGACCAGGCGCTGTCCGTCACGATCCTCGAACCGACCCCGTCCGTCGCCGCGGCGCAGCGCCGTAAGCCCGACGAACTGGCGTCCATCGTCCAGGACCTGACCACGCTCCTGGAGAACATCACGCCGATGCTGGAGCGCGGCCGCTACCCGGAGAAGGCGGCCGGCAAGAAGATCGCGGGCCTGCTGCGCGCGGTCGCCGACCAGCTCGACGTCTGAGTCCTCCCCGTCAGGGGAACCGCAGCGCGTCCGGGCCGAGGGGCGGTACGAGTCCCTCGGCCGCGGCGCGCGTGAGCAGGCCGCGGACCGCCGCGTAGCCGTGCTCGCCGAGGTCGGCGGTGAACTCGTTGACGTAGAGGCCGATGTGCTGGTCGGCCACCTTCGGGTCCATCTCCTGGGCGTGCTCCAGGACGTACGGCCGGGAGGCCTCGGGGTCGTCCCAGGCCATCCGCACCGAGGCGCGGGCCGACGCGGCGAGCAGTTCGAGGGTCTCCGCGCCCAGCGAGCGGCGGGCGACGATCGCGCCGAGCGGGATCGGGAGGCCGGTCGTGGACTCCCAGTGCTCGCCCATGTCGGCGAGGCAGTGCAGCCCGTAGTCCTGGTACGTGAAGCGGGCCTCGTGGATGACGAGCCCCGCGTCGACCTTCCCGTCCCGGACGGCGGGCATGATCTCGTGGAACGGCATCACCACGACGTCCCCGACGCCCCCGGGCACCTTCTCGGCCGCCCACAGCCGGAACAGCAGGTACGCGGTCGAGCGCTCGCTCGGCACCGCGACCGTCTTCCCGGCCAGGCCGGCACCCGTCCCCGCGTCGCGCGTGAGGACGAGCGGGCCGCAGCCCCGGCCCAGGGCGCCGCCGCAGGGCAGCAGGGCGTACTCGTCGAGGATCCACGGCAGCACGGCGTACGACACCTTCAGGACGTCGTGCGCGTCGGTGCCGCCCTCCGCCCAGCCGTTGGTGACGTCGATGTCCGCGAACGTCACGTCGAGCCGGGGCGCGCCTGGGACCCGGCCGTGCGCCCAGGCGTCGAAGACGAAGGTGTCGTTCGGGCAGGGCGAGTAGGCGATCTTGAGCTTCACGGGTGCGCCTCCACGAGGACGGTACGGCTGAGCGGCTCGAAGGCGTCCCGGAGGGCGCCCAGGGCCTCGCCGATGCGCCAGGCGGCGCGGTCGCGGGGCCCGACGGCGTTCGACACGGCCCGGATCTCGACGACGGGCACGCCGTGCGCGACGGCGGCCTCGGCGACGCCGAAGCCCTCCATCGCCTCGGCGGCGGCCGCCGGATACCGCTCCGCGAGCGCGGCGGCGCGGTGGGCGGTGCCGGTCACGGTGGAGACGGTGAGGACGGGGGCGAGGGCGGGCGCGGGAGCGCGTCCCGTCGCGAGCGCGGCGGTGATCCGGCCCGTCAGGGCCTCGGGCACGGGGTGGACGGAGCGGCCGAAGCCGAGCTCCTCGACGGAGAGGTAGCCGTCTGGGGTCTCGGCGCCGAGGTCGGCGGCGACGATCGCCGAGGACACGACGACGGACCCGACCGGCGCGGCCGGCTGGAACCCGCCCGCGATGCCCGCGGAGACGACGAGCCCGTACTCCTCGGCCCTCAGCGCGGCGCACGCGAGCGCCGTCCCGGTCGAGGCGGCGGCGGCCGCGGGCCGACCCCGCCGACGAGGACGTCGACGCGGTCGCCGTGACGGCGCAGGACGAGGCCCCCGGCAGCGGAACGAGCTCGGGGCCGCCGAGGCCGCCGAGGCCGGCGGAGACGGAGTCCGCCTCCGCCGCCACGGCCGTCACGATCAGGATCCGGTGGACCACCGGCGGATCAGGAGTCCTTCTTCAGCTGGAAGTGCCAGATGCCGGTCAGCTTCTTGCCGGTGTTCTCGACGATGGTCACCTGGGTCTTGTCGGTGGACCCACCGGTCGGGGACTGGGAGAAGAAGGCGCTGGCCGGAATGGTCCGGTACGTCTTCTTGTACGGCTCGGGCTCGGCCTGCTGGCCGCCGAGGAAGATCGTCCAGCCGTGGTCCGCGATCTCCGGGTCCACGCCGAAGCGGATCTTGTCGTCCGTGGAGACCGTGATGGTCTTCTCGGCCTTCTTGTTCAGGCACTGCTGGATCTGCGACTCCTTGATGGCGTCGCCGTTGTTGTAGCAGGCGGCCTCGGAGTGCACCGAGTCGGTCCCGACCGTCAGGGTCGCGAGCGGAGTCGGCTTGTCGCAGGCGGAGAGTACGAGGAGCCCGGCGGAGACGGCCCCGAGGGCGACGGCGGCCCGGCGGCGCGAGCCGGAGAAGAACGCAACGGTCATGAGCCGAAGGCTATCGGGCCGCCGCGTCCGCGCCACGCGGGGGTACGGCGTGCCGCCCACGGCGTACCGCTTCGTGACGGAGTGCCCCGGCCTGGGACGGGGGTGTCCGGGGGCGGGGCGGGGGTGTCCTGGCTTGGGGTAGGAGGCGCCTGGGGGCGGGACGGGGGTGTCCTGGCTTGGGGCAGGGGCGTCCAGGGCTAGGACGGGGGCCAGGGTGGGGACGGGGTGCCCCGGCTTGGGGCAGGGGTGCCCCGGCCTGGGACGGGGTCCCCGGGCTGGGGCAGGGGCGCCTAGGCCACTTTCGCCTTCGGGCGGCCGCCCTTGGGGCCCGGGCGGCTGCGGGCCGCCGACAGCAGGCCGCGGACCGAGAGGAAGGCGCCGAGGGCGAGGAACCCGGCGGCCACGGACAGGCCGAGGGTGCCGTTCAGGGGCAGGGCGATGCCGATCCCGCCGCCCACCACCCACGCCATCTGCAGCGCCGTCTCGGAGCGGGCGAAGGCCGAGGTCCGCACCAGCTCCGGCACGTCCCGCTGGATCAGCGCGTCCAGGGACAGCTTCGACAGGGCCTGGGTGAGGCCCGCGACCGCGCCGAGGACGGCGACCATGAGCCCGCCGAAGAAGACCGCGGCGAGGACCGCCGTACCGCAGACCACGCTGATCATCGTGGCGATGATCACCTCGGGTTTGTGGCCCCGGTCCCGGAGCAGGGAGCCGACCGCCGTACCGCAGGCGTTGCCCGTGCCCGCCGCCACGCCCACGATGCCGAGGGAGACGGCGGCGCTCTGCCCGGACAGCGGGTGCTCGCGCAGCAGGAACGCCAGGAAGAAGATCAGGAAACCCGACAGCATCCGCTGCGCCGCGTTCGCTTCGAGCCCGTGCAGCACCGACGGGCCCACCGTCCGCAGACTCGGCTTCTTCTCGCCGTGCGTCAGCAGGTGCGCCCGCCGCTCGCCCTTCGCGGAGTCCACCTTGTGCGGCATCCGCAGCGCCCAGAACGTGCCGAGCAGGAACAGTGCGCACGCCCCGTACAACGGGTAGCGCGGCCCGAGCAGCTGGAGCCCCGCCCCGGCGGGCGCGGCGATGCCGGTGGCGAGGAGCCCGGCCAGGGTCACGCGGGAGTTCGCCTTCACGAGGGAGAAGTTCGGCGGGAGGAGCCGGGGCACGACGGCGCTGCGGACCACCCCGTACGCCTTCGAGGCCACGAGCACCCCGAGCGCGGCCGGATACAGCTCCAGACCGCCCGTCGCCACCGCCCCCGACATCATGATCGCGAGGACGGCCCGGGTCAGCATCGCGCCCGCCATCGCCGCCCGCCGCCCGTGCGGGATGCGGTCCAGGAGCGGACCGATCACGGGGGCGAGGAGGGTGAAGGGCGCCATCGTGACGGCCAGGTAGAGCGCGACGCGGCCACGGGCCTCGTCGGTCGGCACCGAGAAGAAGACGGTGGAGGCGAGGGCGACGGTGATCATGACGTCCCCGGCGCCGTTCACGGCGTGCAGCTCGATCAGCTTCCCGAGCCCCGACTCGCCCGCCCCGTGCGCGTGCGTCGCCTTCCGGATCCCCTTCGCGGTCCCGGTGAACGGCAGGTGCAGGGCGCGCCCCACCTTCCGGCCCGCTCGGCGGAGCGGCCCGGCGGGATCGTGTGATCGTACGGGGGACCGTGCGGCTGCCACTCCGTCATAGTGCCCCACCCGCGCGCCGGACGAACCGTGGCACGACCGGGGAAGGTGGGGGAAGGCCGCCGGGGGAAGGTCCGGGGAAGGCGGGGGAAGGCCGCCGGGGGAAGGTCCGGGGAAGGTCGGGGTGGCTCCGGGAAAGGTCCGGGAAAGGTCCGGGGAAGGCCGGGGTGGCTCCGGGAAAGGAGCCGCTTCGTGGGGTGCGGGGTGTCCGCGATCCGGGTCACTTGGGACGGGCAGGTGGGCTGAGGCCCGCGAACGGGGTAGCGTGCGTAGCGCGTCACCGGCGGAATCTCTCGGCCGCGCGCCTCTTCGGCATCCCGCAGAATGGATGGCGTTAGGTGTGCCCGAGACGCGCGAGACAAGTCGGGTGCGGACGTCGATGCGGCCCCCTGGTCCGCTCCGCCCGCCGCCCGTGGCTTCGCTCCCGCCCCTCGGCCGGCGCACCCGTGAGACGGCGTAGGAGAGAAGCGAGACCTGTGAGTGCTGCGACGACGCGAAGCGGTACCCCGCGTACCCCGCGAGCCACGCGTACCCCCGACCGCCTGTGCGCCGAGGCCGTAGACCTCGCGCGGGAGGCCGCCGAGGAGGCGGCCGCGCCCGGCATCGTCGGCGCACACGTCGAGGTGGTCGCGGAGGGCGACCGCGTCGTCACGCACTACTTCGAGTCCAAGGAGCCCGGCTACCGGGGCTGGCGCTGGGCGGTGACCGTCACCCGCGCCTCCCGCGCCAAGAACGTCACGCTTGACGAAACCGTCCTGCTGCCCGGCACGGACGCCCTCCTCGCCCCCGAGTGGGTCCCGTGGAGCGAGCGCCTGCGCCCCGGCGACATGGGCCCCGGCGACCTCCTCCCACCGAGCAGGACGACCTGCGCCTGGAGCCCGGCTACTCCGGCGAGGACGCGCCCCCGCCGAACTCCGCCGTCTCGGAGGAGATGGCGGACCACCTCGACGAGGAGGACGCCGAGCTCACCTCCCGCACCCGTCGCGCGGCGCCATCGCCGCCGTCGCCGACGAACTCGGCATGCGCCGGGCCCGGGTCCTCTCCGCTACGGCCTCCACATCGCCGCCGACCGCTGGGACGAGGCCTTCGGCGCCAGGACCCCCATGGCCCAGGCGGCCCCCGCCTCCTGCGAGTCCTGCGCCTTCCTGGTCCCTCTGGCCGGCTCCCTCAAGCAGGCCTTCGGCCTCTGCGCCAACGAGTTCTCCCCCGCCGACGGCCGCGTCGTCTCCCTCGCCTACGGCTGCGGCGGCCACTCCGAAGCCGCCGTCATGCCCAAGCCCCCCGCCCCGCCCCCCGTCCTCGACTCCATGGCCACCGACGCCTTCCCCTCCGCCCCGCCAAGGACTCCGGCTCCACCACCGAACCCGACGCGGCATCGGAAGACCTGGGCCACTCGTAGCCCCTGCGCGGGGCCCGTCCTCCTCACGAAACGGGCCCCGGCCCGCGGGCACCGGGCGGCCCCGCGCCCGGTCGCCGCGTCCCCGCCACCACCCCCGCCCGGCCACCCCAGCGCCCCGCCCCAGCCAAGAAACCCCAGGTCAGGGCGCTGAAATTGTGAACGACTCCGCGCGCCCCGCCCCCGACGTGCCCCGGGCGTTCCCGTGGGGTGGGGCGCGGTACCTTCGGGCCCCGGGCTGAGTGGTCCGGGGAGGACAGCCGCGCAGAGGAGCCAGACGTGAGTGTCAGCGTGCGGACGACGGCCGACGGAACCGATCCCTTCGGCACCGCACGGCTGCGGCGGGGGTGCTGGACGCGTGGGGCGCGAGTCCGGCGCGGTTCAGGGAGGACGCGAACGCCGAGGAGGACTTGGCGCTGGGCGGCTACCGGGACCGCCTGGTCGTGGAGCTGGCGCAGAACGCCGCCGACGCCGCCCACCGCGCCGGAGTCACCGGCCGGCTGCGACTGACGCTGCATCCGGCGGACCACGAGGGCCCGGCGGTCCTCGCCGCGGCGAACACGGGGCGCCCCTGGACGCCGCGGGCGCCGAGTCGCTGTCGACGCTCAGGGCGTCGGCGAAGCGCGAGCAGACGCACGGGGCGGTCGGACGGTTCGGCGTCGGGTTCGCCGCCGTCCTGGCCGTCAGCGACGAGCCCGCCGTGCTCGGCCGGCACGGCGGCGTCCGCTGGTCCCTGGCCGAGGCGCGGGAGCTGGCCGCCGAGGCGGCCCGGTACAGTCCGGGCCTCGGGGACGAACTGCGGCGCCGCGACGGCCACGTACCCCTCCTCCGCCTCCCGCTGCCCGCCGAGGGCACCGCGCCCGACGGCTACGACACGGTCGTCGTCCTCCCGCTGCGGGACACCGCCGCCGAGGACCTGGTGGAGCGGCTGCTCGCGGCCGTCGACGACGCTCTGCTGCTCACTCTTCCGGGTGTCTCCGAGGTCGTCGTGGAGACGCCGGGGGGCGTGCGGACGCTCCGCCGCTCCGAGGAGGACGGGTACGTCCGCGTCGACGACTCCGCGACCGGCGGCAACCGCTGGCGGACCGTCACCCACGGCGGCCCCCTCGACCCGGAGCTCCTGAAGGACCGCCCGGTCGAGGAGCGGCTCCGCCCGCACTGGTCGGTGACCTGGGCCGTACCGGTGGACGCGGAGGGGCCCCGAAGTACCCCCGTACGACCCCCGTCGTGCACGCGCCGACCCCACCGACGAGCCCCTCGGCATCCCCGCCCTGCTCATCGCGTCGCTGCCGCTGGACACGGCCCGGCGGCATCCGGCGCCGGGGCCGCTCACGGAGTTCCTGGTGCAGCGGGCGGCCGACGCGTACGCCGAACTCCTCGCCGGCTGGCAGCCGGTGACGACCGCGACCCTCGACCTGGTGCCCGGCCCGCTGGGCAAGGGGCACGTCGACGGGGCGCTGCGCGGGGCGATCCTGGACCGGCTGCCGAGGGTGGCGTTCCTGGCGCCGGCCGCGCCGTCCGAGGAGCTGCCGGCGCTGCGCCCGATCGAGGCGGAGGTCGTGGAGGGCGCGGGCGCGGGGACGGTCGAGGTCCTCGCCGAGGTGTTCCCGACGCTGCTGCCCGCCGGTTTCGAGCGCCGCCCCGAGCTCCGTACCCTCGGCGTCGGCCGGGTGCCCCTCACCGAGGCGATCGACCGGCTGGCCGGGGTGGACCGGCCGGCGGCGTGGTGGTGGCGGCTGTACGACTCGCTCGCGGGCGTCGATCCGGACCGTCTGACGGGTCTTCCGGTGCCGCTCGCGGAGACCGAGGAGGGGGCGCGGGTCCGGACGACGATCGGCCCCCGCCAGGTCCTCCTGCCGCAGGACCGGACGCCCGCCGAGCTGACCCGGCTCGGCCTGAAGGTGGCGCACCCGGAGGCGGCCCATCCGCTCCTGGAGAAGCTGGGCGCCCTGCCGGCGACGCCCCGCGCGGTCCTGACGACCCCGCAGGTGCGGGCGGCGGTCGCGGCCTCCCTCGAAGAGGGGGAGGTCTGGGACGAGGAGGCCGACGCCCTCGACGCGGAGGAACTGGCCGAGACCGTCCTCGCGCTCGTCCGGGACGCGGAGCTCGACCCCGGTGAGGAGCCGTGGCTCGGGGCGCTCGCCCTGCCCGACGAGGACGGCGAGCTGTCCCCGGCGAGCGAACTGGTCCTTCCCGGCTCGGCGTTCGCGTCCGTCATGCGCGAGGACGAACTCGCCTTCGTCGACGCCGAACTGGCCGCCCGCTGGGGCGAGCAGCCGCTCGCCGCGTGCGGGGTCCTCGCCAACTTCACCCTGGTCCGCGCGACCGACCTGGTCCTCGACCCGGACGAGGTCGAGCCCCGCGAGGGCGACTACCCGGAGCCGGACGACGCCGGGCTCCTCGACGCGGTCGACGTGTGGTGCGAGGACGTCCTCGACCGGCTGCCCCCGACGCACGTGCCGCCGGTGGCGACGGAGATCGTGGCCGTACGGGACCTGGACCTCGTCGACGACGACGCCTGGCCGCAGGCCCTCGCGCTGCTCGCGCGGCCGCCGCTGCGGGACGCCCTGACCCAGTCCGTACGGGTCCTCCTCCCGGACGGCAGGACGGAGACCGTCCGCCCGTACACGGCCTGGTGGCTGCGCGACCACCCCGTCCTGGACGGCCGCCGCCCGGCGGGCCTGCGCGCCGAGGGCTCGGACCCGCTGCTCTCCGGCCTGTACGACTCCGCCGACGCGACCGGCTTCGAGGACGAGCAGGTCCTGCGGGCCCTGGGCGTCCGCACCTCGGTCGCGTCCCTCCTCGACGAGCCCGGCGGCGCGGCGGAGCTCCTGGCCCGTCTCGCGGACCCGGCGCGGGAGGTGACGGCCCCCAGCTGCACGCCCTCTACACGGCCCTGGCGGACCTCGACCCCGAGCAGGTGACGCTCCCCGACGACCTCCGCGCCGTCGTGGACGGCGCCCTGGTCGTCGTCGAGGCCTCCGAGGCCCTGGTGGCGGACGCCCCCGACCTCCTGCCGCTGGCCGCCGGCCTCCCCCTCCTCCCGGTCTCCCCGTCCCGCGCGGACGACCTGGCCGAGCTCTTCCAGATCCGCCGCCTCAGCGAGTCCGTGGAAGCCGAGGTCACCACGGTCGGCGAGGAACACGAGGTCCCCCCCTCCGTCCACGCCCTCCTCGGCCCCTCCACCCCTCCTCCTACATCGAGCACGAGGAACTCCGCGCCGGCGACACCGAACTCGACTGGCGCCACACCCCCGACGGCGTCGTCCACGCCTCCACCCTCGAAGGCGTCGCCGCCGGCCTCGCCTGGTCCACCGGCCAATGGCCCCGCCGCTTCGAAGTCGCCGCCCTCCTGGAAGACCCGACGAGGACGGCGGAGCTCGCGAGGGACAGGTGGTTCGACTGACGGGAGCCGGCCGCCCGGTCTCGAAACGACCCGGCGAACCAGATCCCGCCGCGCCGGTCGATGAGCAGGCTGAGGGCGGCCGTCCGCGCCGCGCCCGCCGGGCAGCCGGGTGCCGCGGGTCAGGTCGGGAACCGGCGGCCCACCCAGCGCCACGCCAGTTCCAGCAGTGCCGAGGCCGCGGCGGCGATGGCGACGGCGGTCCAGGGCATCGTGACGCCGACGAGTTTGAGGGCGAAGAAGTTCTGGAGCCAGGGGACGGCGAGGACGAGGAGGAAGGCGGCGGCCATGGCGGCGACGAGGGTGACGCGCCACCAGGTGTAGGGGCGGGCGATGATCGCGAGGACCCACATGGAGACGAGGAAGAGGGTGAGGGTGGCCGCGCTGGTCTCGGCGCCGAGGGAGTCGGTGCCGGTGTAGTGGTGGCGGGCCAGGAGGTACGTGGTGAAGGTGGCGGCGGCCGCGATGACGCCGCCGGGGATCGCGTACCGCATCACCCGGCGAACGAAGTTCGGTTGGGCGCGTTCCTTGTTGGGGGCGAGGGCGAGGAAGAAGGCCGGGACGCCGATGGTGAGGGTGGAGAGCAGCGTGAGGTGGCGGGGGAGGAAGGGGTACTCGACCTGGGAGACGACCACGAGGATCGCCAGGAGGACCGAGTAGACCGTCTTGGTGAGGAAGAGGGTGGCCACGCGGGTGATGTTGCCGATGACCCGGCGGCCCTCCGCCACCACGGAGGGGAGGGTGGCGAAGCTGTTGTTCAGGAGGACGATCTGGGCGACGGCCCGTGTGGCTTCGGAGCCCGAGCCCATGGAGACGCCGATGTCGGCGTCCTTGAGGGCGAGGACGTCGTTGACGCCGTCGCCGGTCATGGCGACGGTGTGGCCGTGGGACTGGAGCGCCGCCACCATGTCCCGTTTCTGCTGCGGGGTGACGCGGCCGAAGACGGCGTTCTCGTCGAGGACCTTCGCCATGGCCTCCTGCTCGGCGGGCAGGTGCCGGGCGTCGACGGTGTTCTCCGCGCCCGGCATGTTCAGCTTTCCGGCGACGGCTCCGACGGAGACCGCGTTGTCGCCGGAGATGACCTTGGTGGCGACGTTCTGGTCGGCGAAGTAGGCGAGGGTGTCGGAGGCGTCGGGGCGCAGGCGCTGTTCCAGGACGACGAGGGCCGTGGGGCGGGTGCCGGCGGCGACCTCCGGGGAGTCGAGTTCCTGGGCCGCGCGGGCGAGGAGGAGGACCCGCAGGCCCTGTTCGTTGAGGTGGTCGATCTCCTGGAGGGCCGGGTCGTCCGGTTTCAGGAGGACGTCGGGGGCGCCCAGGAGCCAGGTGGAGTTCTCGCCGTCGCCCTCGCTGAACGACGCGCCGCTGTACTTGCGGGCCGAGGAGAAGGGCAGCGATTCGGTGCAGCGCCACTCCACCGCGTCGGGGTAGGCGTCGATGATGGCCTGGAGGGAGGCGTTCGGGCGGGGATCCGACTCGCCCAGGGCGCCGAGGACCTTGCGTACGTACGTCTCGTCGGCGCCGTTCAGGGTGCGCAGTTCCGTGACGTCCATGCCGCCCTCGGTGAGGGTGCCGGTCTTGTCCAGGCAGACCACGTCGACGCGGGCCAGGCCCTCGATCGCGGGGAGTTCCTGGACGAGGCACTGCTTGCGGCCGAGGCGGATCACGCCGATCGCGAAGGCGACGGAGGTGAGGAGGACGAGGCCCTCGGGGATCATCGGGACGATGCCGCCGACGGTGCGGGCGACGGCGTCCTTGACGTTGTTGTCCTTGACGACGAGCTGGCTGATGACGAGGCCGATGGCGGTGGGGATCATCATCCACGTCACGTACTTGAGGATCGTGGAGATGCCCGTCCGCAGCTCGGAGTGGACGAGGGTGAAGCGGGAGGCCTCCTCGGCGAGCTGGGCGGCGTACGCCTCGCGGCCGACCTTGGTGGCGGTGAAGGCGCCGCCGCCGGCGACCACGAAGGAGCCGGACATCATGCGGTCGCCCGGTTTCTTCACGACCGGGTCCGCCTCGCCGGTGAGGAGCGACTCGTCGACCTCCAGGCTGTCGGCCTCCGCGACCTCGCCGTCGACGACGACCTTGTCGCCCGGTCCGAGTTCGATGAGGTCGCCGAGGACGATCTCGGAGGTGGAGATCTCGGCGGCCTTGCCGTCGCGCCGGACGGTGGGTTTCGCCTCGCCGATGACGGCGAGCCCGTCGAGGGTCTTCTTGGCGCGGAGCTCCTGGATGATGCCGATGCCGGTGTTCGCGATGATCACGAAGCCGAAGAGGCTGTCCTGGATCGGCGCGACGAAGAGCATGATCACCCACAGCACGCCGATGATCGCGTTGAAGCGGGTGAAGACGTTCGCGCGGACGATCTCCGCGGTCGAGCGGGAGCTCCGTACGGGGACGTCGTTGACCTCGCCGCGCGCGAGGCGTTCGGCGACCTCGGCGGAGGTCAGCCCGGCGGGGCGGTGCACGACGGGCGGCCCGGTCGTCGCCGTCCCGTCGCCGGTCGTGTCGATCTTCGCCCGCTGCGTCATGTTCTCGACGGTACGGCCGGTTCCGGTCGTTCACCTGCCGAGGCGGGCGGAGGGCGGACGGAGGAGTGCCCCGGGGTTACGCGTGGCCCCGGGATTATGCGTGGCCCCCCGGGTTACGCGTAGCCCCCGGATTACGCGTGGTCCCCGCCGGAGGCCCGCTGTCCCGCCTGCGCCGCCCGCGCCGCCTCGTGCCGCTTGATCGCCGCGTCCCGCTTCCGTACGTACCAGATGCCGATCAGGCCGAGGCCCGCTCCGGCCAGGCAGGTCCAGACCCACCAGGTGAGGTCCCGGTCGTCGAACCAGCCGTAGAAGGGGAGCTGGACGAGGAAGAGGACGAACCAGAGGATCGTTCCGCCGGTGATGGTGGCGACGACCGGCCCTTCGAGGGGCTCGGGTGCCTCGTGCTTCGGTGTCCACTTCGCCATGGGGCTCAGTCTAGGTGGCCCGTTTTCGTGTCTACGCGCGGAGATGGACGCCCGCTCGTTCATGTGTTCATACTGAAACGGTTTGCCTCTGGCGGGTTCCCTTCGTATGAACCGCCAAAAGGACTTCTGAACCTCTGAAGAGGAACCCCATGAGCTCGACGGCCACCGCCAAGGCCACGCCCCCGGAGACCCCTGAAACCCCCGTCTCCGGCCTCGACCGCTACTTCAAGATCACCGAGCGCGGCTCCACCGTGGCCCGTGAGATCCGCGGCGGCTTCGCCACCTTCTTCGCGATGGCCTACATCATCGTGCTGAACCCGATCATCCTCGGCAGCGCCAAGGACATGTACGGGCACCAGCTCGACGGCGGCCAGCTCGTCACCGCGACCGTCCTCACGGCGGCCTTCTCGACCCTCCTCATGGGCGTCATCGGCAACGTCCCGATCGCCCTGGCCGCCGGCCTCGGCGTCAACACGGTCGTCGCGCTCCAGCTCGCGCCGAAGATGTCCTGGCCGGACGCCATGGGCATGGTCGTCCTCGCCGGCATCGTGGTGATGCTGCTCGTCGCGACCGGTCTGCGCGAGCGCGTCATGAACGCCGTCCCGGTCGGCCTGCGCAAGGGCATCGCGATCGGCATCGGCCTCTTCATCATGCTCATCGGCCTCGTCGACTCGGGCTTCGTCTCCCGCATCCCCGACGCCGCGCACACCACCGTCCCGCTCCAGCTCGGCGGCTCGGGTCACCTCACCGGCTGGCCGGTCCTCGTCTTCATCCTGGGCGCGCTGCTCACCCTCGCGCTGATCATCCGCAAGGTGCCGGGCGCGATCCTCATCTCGATCGTCGTCATGACGATCGTGGCCATGGTGATCAACGCGGTCGCGAAGGTCCCGTCCTGGGGCCTCACCACCCCGGAGTGGCCGGGCAACCCGGTGGCCTCGCCCGACTTCGGCCTGGTGGGCAAGGTCAGCCTCTTCGGCGGCTTCGACAAGGTCGGCGTCCTCACCGGCGTCCTGTTCGTCTTCACCGTCCTGCTGTCCTGCTTCTTCGACGCGATGGGCACGATCCTCGGCGTCGGCGACGAGGCCAAGCTGATCGACCGGGACGGCAACTTCCCCGGCATCAACAAGGTCCTGCTCGTCGACGGCCTGGCCGTCGCCTCCGGCGGCGCGACCTCCTCCTCGGCCACCACCTGCTTCGTGGAGTCCACGGCGGGCGTCGGCGAGGGGGCCCGCACGGGCCTCGCCTCGGTCGTGACCGGCGGTCTGTTCTCGGTGGCGCTGTTCCTCACGCCGCTCGCGACCATGGTGCCGTCGCAGGCGGCGACCCCCGCGCTGCTCGCGGTGGGCTTCCTGATCCTGGCCGGGTCGATCAAGGAGATCGACTGGAGCGACTTCACCATCGCGGTGCCGGCGTTCCTGGCCATGGTGATGATGCCGTTCACGTACTCGATCACGAACGGCATCGGCATCGGCTTCATCGCCTTCAGCGTGCTGCGGCTCGCGGCCGGCCGGGGCCGTGAGGTCCCGGTGGCCATGTACATCGTGTCGGCGGTCTTCGTCTTCTACTACGCGATGCCGGCACTCGGCCTCACGTGATCGCGGGGCGGGTCGACCGCCCCGTAGAACTTCTCCGTCTCGTCGACGGCGGTCTTGAACCGCTCGTCGAAGTCCTCTCGAATGAGCGTCCGGGCCACGTAGTCCTGGACGCTCATTCCTCTTTCGCGGCGTGACTCCTGAGCCGGTCGAGCAGCTCACTGTCGATGCGCAGGCTGAGCACTGTCGATCCCATGCCGTTCAGGGTCGGGGCAGGCGGGGGCTCTTTGCGTCACTTTCCGGATCCGACTCACTCATTTGGGTGATACATGGATGCCGAAGCGTGACCTGCGGGGCCCTGTGCTGCCACCCCGGTAGGGGTGGGGCGGGTGTGATGCGTGCTACCTCCGTCGCTTCCCGTTGGTATTTAGACAGAGTAATGAGTTAGGCTAACGAACATGCCAGACCTGTCCCACGGCACCGCCGACGACGACGCGGCCGTGAACGCGCTCCGCTCCTCCGTCATGCGACTGGGCCGACGCCTCAAGCACCAGCGCGTCGACGAGTCGCTGAGCCCCACCGAGATGTCGGTGCTCGGCACCCTGTCGCTCTGCGGCTCCGCCACCCCCGGTGAGCTGGCCCGCAAGGAGCACGTCCAGCCGCCCTCGATGACCCGCATCGTCGCGCTGCTCGAAGCCAAGGGACTGGTCCGGCTGGAGCCGCACCCCGACGACCGCAGGCAGAAGGTCGTCAGCCAGACCGAGCAGGCCGAAGCCATGCTCGAAGAGTCCCGCCGCAAGCGGAACGCCTGGCTGGCCGCCCTCGCCGAAGGACTGGACGAGGACGAATGGGCGAAGCTGCGCGCGGCCGCCCCGGTCCTGGAGAAGCTCGCCCATCTCTGAACCGATGCGCCAAGGAGGCGACGCACTTTGAGTACGGGACACGGAGCAGACTCCGCACCCGTCCATCAACCCACCCCCGACACCCGCGGGCGGGGAGGAACCCTCTTCGGGGGTACCTTCTCCTCGCTCGGGATCCGGAACTACCGGCTGTTCTTCACCGGAGCGATCGTCTCCAACACCGGTACGTGGATGGCCCGGATCACCCAGGACTGGCTGGTCCTGAGCCTCACCGGCTCGGCCGCCGCCGTCGGCATCACGACGGCCCTGCAGTTCCTGCCGATGCTGCTCTTCGGGCTGTACGGCGGCGTCATCGCCGACCGCTACCCCAAGCGGCGCCTGCTGCTCGTCAGCCAGGCCGCCCTCGGCCTGTGCGGGCTGGCGCTCGCCGCGCTCACCCTCTCGGGATCCATCCAGGTCTGGCACGTGTACGTCATCGCGTTCCTGCTCGGCATGGTGACCGTCGTCGACAACCCGGCCCGGCAGACCTTCGTCTCCGAGATGGTCGGCCCCCAGCAGCTCCGCAACGCCGTCTCCCTGAACTCCGCGAACTTCCAGTCCGCGCGGCTCGTCGGACCCGCCGTCGCCGGTGTCCTCATCGCCGGGGTCGGCAGCGGCTGGGCCTTCCTGCTCAACGGCCTCTCCTTCCTCGCGCCCCTCGTGAGCCTGCTGCTCATGCGGACGGGCGAGCTCCACAAGGTGGAGCGCGTCGCCCGGGGCAAGGGCCAGCTGCGGGAGGGGCTGCGGTACGTGGCCGGGCGGCCCGACCTGATCTGGCCGATCGTCCTCGTCGGCTTCATCGGCACCTTCGGGTTCAACTTCCCGATCTGGCTCACCGCCTTCTCCGGCGAGGTCTTCCACGTCGGCGCCGGCTCGTACGGCCTCCTCAACACCCTCATGGCGGCCGGCTCCCTCGTGGGCGCCCTCGCCGCCGCCCGCCGCGGCTCGACCCGGCTGCGGATGCTGGTGATCGCCGCCGCCGTCTTCGGCGTCCTGGAGATCGCGGCGGCCCTGTCGCCGACGTTCTGGCTGTTCGCGCTGCTGCTCGTGCCCATCGGCATGATCGGCCTCACGGTCAACATCACCGCGAACTCGGCCGTCCAGATGGCCACCGACCCCGCCATGCGCGGCCGGGTCATGAGCCTCTACATGATGGTCTTCGCCGGCGGCACCCCGATCGGCGCCCCGCTCCTCGGCTGGGTCACCGACACCTACGGCGCCCGCGTCGGCTTCGCCACGGGCGGCGTGATCTCCCTCGCCGCAGCGGTCGCCATCGGCCTCGTCCTCGCCCGCGTCGGCGACCTCAAGGTCGCGATGGGCTGGCACCACGGGCACCCGCGGGTCCGGTTCGTGGCGCGCGAGCGGCTGGCGACGGCCGCGTAGGCGCGGGCGTCCGGCCGGCCTGAAGGTGCCGGGCCCCCTGACCTCTCGCTCGCGCGTGCGAAGATCGCCGGGCCGTGCAGGTGATGATCAGGAAAGGGGGCTTGCACGCCCATGCCGCTGACCCGCCGCAACGTCCTGACCGCGATGGCCGCCGCTCCGGTCCTCGCGCCCGCCCTCGCTCCCGCCGGAGCCGCGCAGGCGGCCGTCCCGCAGACGGCCCTCCCGACGGCCGAGCCCGCGGTCTGGCCCGCCGCCGTCACCCTGCCCGAGGGGCACAGGTTCGACCTGAAGTCCCAGCCCGCCGATCTGCTCGGCAGGAGATCCTCCTCGAACACACCAGGGTGCACCAGCAGGTCGCCTTCGACCCGGTGACCGGCCTGGCCTATGCCGTACAGCTCATGAGCGGCGGCCGCCGCCTCCCGGACGAGGACCCGAACGCTCCCGCGCTGTCCACGACGGACCGCAACCAGCGGGGCGACCTCTGCGTCAACCAGCTCGCGCCCGACGGCACGGTCCTCGCCGTCATGCACCTGCGGGGCTTCGGCCACGGCGGCGGACTCGGCGTCGAGCACGTCGACGGCACGCCCTGGCTCTGGCTGGAGACCGACGCGGACCGCGTCGCCGAGGGCTTCGCCTACGGCAGGCACATCGGCCGGATCGCGTTCACGCCCGGTGCCGTCGTCGACGCGGGGAGCAGCCTCGTCGAGGTCTTCGACCCCGTCCCCGGCGCCTCGTCCGTCACCCCGGCCCTGGACCTCGACCACGGCCGCATCGCGGTCCGCCACGTGTCGTCGAGCGGCGCCGCGGAGTACCGCGTCTACGGGCTCGACGCCTTCAAGAACCGCGTCTTCACCCCGGACCGCAGCTTCCCGGCGCAGTACACCACCCAGTCCTGGTGCCTGTACGGGAACCTCCTCTACCAGAACCAGGGCAGCGCCTACAGCGCCACCAACCCGAGTCCCGGCAACTCCTGGTGGACCGTCTACGACGTCCTCACCGGCGCGGTGGTCGAGCGGACCTTCAACGCCACCGCGCTCGACCTGACCCACCGCGAGACCGAAGCGATCACCGTCCGCCGAACGCCCGTGGGGCCGCAGCTCGTCTTCGGCTTCGCCACCCAGGAGACACGACACATGGCCCTTTACGGCATCTCCGGCACCACCGTCCCGTGGACCGACCTGGCCTACGACCCCGCCTTCACCGCCACCGACAGCTACCGCCCGCAGTACCGCCTGTCGGGCGACCGCGTCGACCTCCGCCTCCGGGTGACCCGCGTCGACGGGAAGCCGTGGGCCAGCGGTACGACGATCCTCACGCTCCCGCAGCACCTCCGCCCCGGCCGCACCCAGGGCATGGTGGGCACGGCGACCGGCGCCGGCACGATCACCGGCCCCCTCGCCGTCCGCTGGGAGGTCACCCCCGACGGTCAGCTGCGCGTCTACGACGAGCGCGGTTTCGCCGGCTGGATCGCACTGGACGCCGGCTACTTCACCAGCTGACCGAACCGACCGGGCGGCGGGCCGGGACAACGGCCCTTTCCGGGCCTCCTCACACCCGCCGCTCCAGCACCTGCCCCGGCCAGTCGTTCACCTCGAACGTCTCCGTACGGGTGAACCCCTGCCCCTCGTAGTACGCGACCAGCCGCCCCTCGCTGCCCGCGAAGCAGTCCACGCGGAGCAGCGACACCCCCGGCGCCGGGTCTCGGCCTCGGCGTGGGCCAGGAGCGCCGCGCCCACCCTGTGCCCGTGGAAACGCGCGTCCGTCGCCAGCAGCCGCACGTACACCTCCGGCTCGTCGGCCGGCTCGATGTACTGGCCCGGGTGCGGCGTCAGCGTCATCGTGCCCGCCGGCACCCCGTCGATCTCCACGATCCACGGATCACCCTCGGCCATCGTCCGCGCGACCTGCTCCACCGCCTTGGGCCGTCCGGAGAACGACTCCGTGCCCCACTGGGCGGTGATCCCCTTGCCGTTCAGCCACACCACGGCGCTGTCGAGTATCGCGAGTATCGCGGGGAGGTCCTCGGCCCCGCCCTTCCTGATCTTCATTCCGGAGAGGTTAGCCGTACAACCCTTCGACGGAGTGGTGAGTCGTAAGTGACGTATCCATTGACTTGGGGGGAATACGTCTTGCGTACTGCTTTGTCTCGTCGTGTCTCGGTGTCCGTGGCCGTCGTCCTGTCCGTGGCCGCGGCCACTCCGTCCTCGCGCCCGCCGCCATCGCCGCTCCCGTGGCGGCCGCCGCCCCGGCCTCGGCGGCCACCGCGCCGATCAAGGTGCCGTTCCTCGCGTCGGGCGGGTGGGTGACAGGGGCGGGGGCCACCGGGTTCCTGTCCACGGACGGGAGGGCACGAACCGCTGGACCCGGTACGCGGACGGGGTCTCGACCGTGGTCCCGAAGGGCGAGACCGACGGCGCCGTCGGCTCCGCCTCGGACGTCGTGGCGGTCGTCACGCCCGTGTACCACCGTCCGGCGGACGAGCGGGTGAAGCTGTACGACATGGCCACCGGCGCCGCGCCCGTCACCGTCGAACTGGGCGGAGCCGCCAGAGGGCAGGTCGTGAAGGCGGTGGGGTCGGTCCTCGTCGTGAACGAGGCCGAGGCCTACCCGAAGATCGTCAGCGCGAGCGGGGGCACGGTCACCGTCCGGCAGGTGGAGGCCCTGCACGAGAACAGCCTCTACCGCTCCTTCTCCGCCGGCGACAGCCTGCCCGGCGTCGTCTTCGGCCGTTACAGCTCCTATTGGCCCAGCACGGGTGAGAGCGAGGACATGGCGGTCGTCGACCTCGCGACCGGCCGTGTCACCGAGCGGTACGCGCCCCAGGGGGACAAGACGTACTGGTGGCGGGACCTTCGCAGCATCTCGCCGAGCCATGTCGCGTGGACGGAGCGCGCCGACGGGAAGGTCGTCCTCGCGTCGGCGAAGCGCGGTTCGGCCGAGGTCACCCGCGTTCCGCTCGACTACGCCGGTGACGCCGAGCTCACCGGTGGTCTCCTCGGCGACTGGTTCATGTCCGACGACAGCGGCGCGGCCACGCCGGGGGCGCCCCGGCGGGCGTTCACGGCCCGGTCGCTGACCGACGGGACGACCGTTCCGGTGCTCGCCCACGCGGAGAGCGTGACGAAGGGGCCCGGCAACACCCTGATCGCCCTCGGCGTCACCGCCGAGCACGGCGAAGGCGTCTACCGGATCGCGGTCGGCGCGGACGGGAAGCCGGCCGCCGAGCTGATCGCCTCCACCGGCGAGACCGACGGGGGCACCGCCCCCCTGGAGTACGCCGGAAACTCCGTCCCGGCCGTCATCGACCTCGACGGCGTCGCCACGACCCGCCTGGCCTGGAAGTTCTCCAGCACCAAGGCCGACCTGGTCGTCGAGCTCACGCACAAGGCCTCGTCGCGGCGCTTCACGCAGACCGTCCGCCCCGGCACCACGGGCACCGGGGTCTTCCCGGACGGTTCCCTGGGCATCGACTGGGCCGGTGTGGTGGGCGACGCTCCCGACGGGATCCAGGAGGGCGCTCTCAACGGCGCGTACACCTGGAAGGTGACGGCCAAGCCCTGGAACGGCATGCCGGCCGTCACCGCCACCGGCGAGTTCACCGTCACCCGTACGCCGAAGGCGCACGACTACACCGACAACGGCTCGCCCGACCTGTTCGTGCGTCCGGCGAGCGGCTATCTCGACCGGGTCGACACCCTCTGGGACGACGCCTCCGGGCGGCTCGTCCCGGCCCGTCCCGGCTGGGCGTCCACGGTGTCCAGGCTGAACTGGAACGCGTACGACCGCATCGAGTCCGCCGGTGACCTCGCGGGCTCCACGGCGCCCGACGTCATCAGCCGCGACAAGAGCGGTGTGCTGTGGCTGCACCTGGGGAACAAGAGCGGCTTCGTCGAGGAGCCCGCCCGGAAGGTCGGCGGTGGCTGGGGCGCCTACAACCTGCTCGCGGGCGGCAGCGAGCTGACCGGCGACGGCCGGGCGGACCTGGTCGCCGTCGACAAGGCCGGAGACCTCTACTTGTACGAGGGCACGGGCTACGCGTCCGCTCCGTACGCGCCCCGCAAGAAGATCGGCTTCGGCTGGGGGATCTACAACGACCTGGTCGCCGTCGGGAACGTCGCGGGCGGGCCGGCCGGCGACCTCGTCGCGCGCGACAAGGCGGGTGTGCTGTGGCTGTACCTGGGCAAGGGCGACGGCTCGTACGCCCAGCGGGTCAAGATCGGCGGCGGCTGGAACGAGTACCGGGACATCGTCGGCATCGGCGACGGCAACAAGGACGGCCGGCCCGACCTGTACGTGCGGACCGCGACGAACCAGGCGTACTTCTACGCCGGTACGGGCAGCTGGCGGGCGCCCTTCGCGCCTCGTTCGGCCACCCAGGTCGGGGTCGCGCCGACCGGGACGACGTACCACCAGGTCTTCTGAGGCGACCGGGTGTTCTGACGCCGGGGGCCGAGCCTGCCAGACTTTCCCCATGAGGCTCTTCGCCGCCGTCGTGCCCCCGCCGGGGCAGCTGGACGAGCTCGGCCACGTCGTCGACCGGCTGCGCCGACTGCCCGGTGCGGACCGGCTCCGCTGGACCTCGCGGCCCGGGTGGCACCTGACGCTCGCGTTCATGGGGAGGTCGGGGAGGAGCTGCTGCCAGAGCTGCGGGTGCGGATGGAGAGGGCGGCGCACGGACGCCGCCCTTCTCCTGCGGCTGCACGGGGCGGGCACTTCGGGCGGCGGGCGCTGTGGGCGGGGTGGCCGGGGATCTGGAGACGCTGCGGCTGCTCGCGGAGCGGTCGGACGCGGCGGCGCGGCGGTCGGGGGTGTCGATGGAGGAGCACCGCCGCTACCAGGCGCATCTGACCGTCGGCCGGGCGCGGGGGGACGGGGTGGGGCTCGGTTCGTTCGTGGAGGAGCTCGGGGGGTTCGAGGGGACGAGGTGGCGGGTCGGGGAGCTGGTGCTCGTGCGGTCGAACCTGCCGGGGGCGGGTGCCGGGTGCGCGGCCCCGGTACGAGGCGGTCGGGGCCTGGCCCCTTGAGGGGGCGGAGGGGCGGGCGGGTTAACCTCGTCTGGTGGACCCGAAGACCAGGAACCGGATCATGGCCGGTGTGCTCGTACTGATGTTCGCGATCGTCGCGGTGGCCTCGGTGGTCGGTCAGTAGCCCTCCGTACCGGCTGCGTACCCACCCCGTACCCACGCTGTGGGAAGTCCCTTGCTTCGAGTGCGCTCGAAGCAGTTGGCTTGGCGCCCATGGAGTACACGCAGCTCGGACGCACCGGACTCAAGGTCAGCCGACTCGTCCTCGGGACGATGAACTTCGGACCGCAGACGGACGAAGCCACCAGTCACGCCATCATGGACACCGCCCTCGACGCGGGGCTCAACTTCTTCGACACGGCCAATGTGTACGGCTGGGGCGAGAACAAGGGGCGGACGGAGGAGATCGTCGGCTCCTGGTTCGCCCAGGGCGACGGCCGCCGTGACCGTACGGTCCTCGCCACCAAGGTCTACGGGAACATGGGCCCCGACGGCGAGGCCTGGCCCAACCACGACAAGCTGTCCGCCCTGAACATCCGGCGGGCCGTCGAGGCCAGCCTGAAGCGGCTCGGCACCGACTACATCGACGTCTACCAGTTCCACCACATCGACCGCGCCACTCCCTTCGAGGAGATCTGGCAGGCCGTCGACGTGCTCATCCAGCAGGGCAAGGTGCTGTACGCGGGCTCGTCCAACTTCCCCGGGTACAAGATCGCCCAGGCCAACGAGGTCGCCGCCCGGCGCGGCTCGGTCGGGCTCGTCAGCGAGCAGTGCCTCTACAACCTGTTCGAGCGGCGCGCCGAGATGGAGGTGATCCCGGCCGCCCAGGAGTACGGCCTCGGGGTCATCCCCTGGTCGCCGCTGCACGGCGGTCTGCTCGGCGGCGTCCTGAAGAAGGAGGCCGAGGGCAAGCGGCGCACCGAGGGGCGCGCGGCGGCCACGCTCGCGGACCCGGAGTCGCGGGCGAAGCTCCAGGCCTACGAGGACCTGCTCGACAAGCACGGCCTCCAGCCGGGCGAGACGGCCCTCGCCTGGCTGCTCACCCGCCCCGGTGTCACCGGTCCGATCGTCGGGCCCCGCACCCCGGAGCAGCTGGCGGGCGCGCTGCGCGCGCTGGAGCTGGAGCTGAGCGAGGAGCTTCTGGCGGGTCTCGACGAGGTCTTCCCGGGGCCGGGGGCGTCTCCGGAGGCCTTTGCCTGGTGACCCCTTCCTAAGGGGTTCCCAGCCAGCTCGTGGCGTCCAGGCGGAACGCCGTCTCGGAGGGGACGACGTTCCGCAGGGCCGCCTCCAGGTCGCGGACGCGGTCCGCGCCGAGGGCCGTCATCCACTCGGCCCGCAGTTCGTCGAAGATCGCGGCGGAGCGGGCGAGGGCGTCGTATCCGCGCGGGGTGAGCCGGACGAGTTTGCGGCGGGCGTCGGCGGGGTCGTCGGTGCGCTCGGCGTAGCCGACGGCGAGCAGCCGGTCGACGGTCTTGCCGGCGGCCTGCTTGGAGACGCCGAGGCGCCGCCCGATGTCGCTGGCGGTGGCGCCGTGGACGCCGATGGCCTGCATGGCGAAGCCGTGGGCCGGGCGCATGTCGGGGTGGCCCTCGGCGGCGAGGCGGGCGTGCAGCCGGTCGATGAGGGTGCGGAAGCCGCCGAAGAGGAGCAGGGGCAGTTCGTACCCGGGGGTGCGGTCGTTCCCGGGCACCCCCTTGCCCTTATCGACAACCTGGTTTACGTTCTCTCCAGCGACATGGTCAACCATGTTGTCCATTCTAGTCCGATGTCCAGGGGGAACCAGCCTTGTCCGTCACCACCGATCTGTCCGCCCGTACCGCCGCCACCGTCGCCCTCCTCAAGGAGACCTCCCCGGAGACCCTCGACGGCTTCCTCAAGCTCAGCGCGGCCTTCGAGTCCACCACCCTCGACCCGCACTCCCGCGAGACCGTCATCCTGACCGTCGCCGAACGCCACCAGTGCCACCTCTGCGTCGACATGCACGAGGCCAAGATGGCCTCCCTCGGCCCGGCCCCCGACGCCGAACGCCTCGCCGCCGTCCGGACGTTCACCCTCCGGGTCCTCGCCTCCTCCGGCGCGGTCGGCGACGAGGACCTCGCCGACTTCGAGAAGGCCGGCTACACCCGGCGCAACGCCCTGGAGGTCGTCCTCGGCATCGGTACGTACACGGTGTCGACCTTCGCGAACCGCCTGGTCCGCGCCGCCTGAACCGGTGAACCGTCAAGCGGCGTACGGGCCGCCCACGCCCCACGCCTGGTGCATCGCGCCGGCGAACGCGGCCGCGAGCTTGTGCTCGCCGCTCGGGCCGGGGTGCGTGCCGTCGTAGGTGTCCGTCCGGAGGTCGTACGACTCCGGGATCGTCGCCAGGAGCAGCGGCGAGGCCGCCGTGTCCAGGTCGGCGACCGCCTTCGCGAGGAGCTCGTTGAAGCGGGCGCACTCGGCGGCGAAGGCGGCGTCGTAACCGGCGCGGACGTTCGGGATGACCGGCAGGAGGACCGCCCGGACGCGCGGGTTCGCGGCCCGCGCCCCTCCACGAACGCCCGGACGTTCTCCTCCGTCTGGTCGCTGTTCGTGTAGAAACCCAGGTCGATCAGACCGAGGGAGACCAGCAGCACGTCCGCCCCGGTCGCCCCGACCGCCTCCCCGATCACCGGCGCCATGTGCAGCCAGCCCTCGCCCCAGCCCGCCAGATGGCGCCGGGCCCCGGCCGGGAACGCCGGATCGGGGTACGCCTCCGAGGCCGGGGCGTCGACGGCGGGGTCGTACAGCCCGGAGCGCGGGCCCACGATCTCGTACCCGCCGGGGAGCGTCGCCTCCAGGTGCTCCCACATGCGGTAACGCCAGGTCCAGTCGCCGGCGCGTCCGATGGTCATGCTGTCGCCGACGAACAGAAAACGCATGCCCACATCTTCCCGGACCCGCGCCCGGCCCTCGACGTGATCCGGGACACGGGCCCGCTTCGGGGACCTACTTCAGGAAGGAGCCGACCGTCGTCGTGAACCACTCCGCGTCGTCGTGCCACGGGAAGTGACCCGCCCCGCCAGGACCGCGAGCTCGGCCTCCGGGAACAGCTCCGCGTACGCCGTGGCCGTCGGCACCGGTGTGTTCGCGTCGCCCTCGCCGGCGACGACCAGGACCGGGCGGCCGAACTCCGCGAACGCGGCGCGCGTGGCGGCCGGTTCGAAGGCGCCCTCGCTCGCGTAGACGCCGGCGGCCTCCCGTTCCGCTGCTTCACCATGTCCGTGTTCCGCTGCCGCGCGGCCTCGTCCCAGGTCCCGTGGAAGAACGGCGCCACGGCCCGGAACGTCTCCACCGTCCCCGGCCCGCCGCCAGCTCCTCCAGCGCCGCGTACGCCTCCGCGAACCACGGCTCCCCTCGCGCCACGCCTGCCGGGCCGCCGCGAGCCGCTCCTCCCCGGACGTTTCGAGCCCCGGGCCGCCGCGCCGGGCGTGACGAGCACGAGCCGGGCCACCCGCTCCGGACGCCGGGTCACGTACAGCGCGGCCAGGTTCGCGCCCGCCGAGTGCCCGAGCAGGTCGACCGTCTCCAGTCCGAGGTGCGTCCGCAGCGCCTCCACGTCCTCCACGAGCCGGTCGCAGCGGTACGAGGCCGGGTCCTCCGGCACCGCCGAGGCGCCGGTGCCCCGCAGGTCGAGGCGGATCACCGTGCGGTGGGCGCCGAGACCGCCGAGGTCGCCCAGATAGGCGGAGTCCTGCATGGGGCCGCCGGGCAGACAGATCAGCGGCTCGCCGGAACCGGACGCGTGGTACGCGAGCAGGGTGCCGTCGGGAGCGGAGAAGGTAGGCATGGGCGCGACCATGACAGCGACTCCGACGCAGGTCAAACGGGTTTCCCCGGGTTTCCCGGGCGCCATGGCAGGCTTGATCCATGCGATCCGCTCTCTGCGCCCTCGGCGCGGCCGCCGCCCTGGTGCTGCTCCCGGCCGCCCACGCCCGTGCCGAAGGGCAGGACCCCGACCGGGACTTCACGATCGAGGACCCCCGCATCACCGAATCCAGCGGCCTCGCCGCGAGCCGGGCCCACCCCGGGATCTACTGGACGCACAACGACCAGGACGCCCCCCTGATCTACGGCGTCGACTCCCGTACGGGAAAGACCGTCGCGACCCTGACCATGGCCGGCGTCGGCACCCCCCGCGACATGGAAGCCATCTCCATCGGCCCGGACGGCGACATCTACGTCGGCGACATCGGCGACAACCGCGACGGCACCTGGGACCACGTCTGGATCTACCGCTTCCCCGAGCCCAAGACCCTCAAGGACCAGACCGTCCGGGCGCGGCAGTACGTCGTGAAGTACGCCGACGGCGCCCGCAACGCCGAGGCCCTGATGGTCCACCCCAAGACCGGCCGCGTCTACATCGCCAGCAAGAACCAGAAGGGCGGCGGCCTCTACGCCGGCCCCGAACACCTCTCCCCGACCGGCACGAACGTCTTCCGGCGCATCGACGACGTCCCCTGGGTCACCGACGGCGCCTTCTCCCCGGACGGCGACCGCCTCGTCCTCCGCGGCTACTTCAGCGCCGCCGAATACACCTGGCGGAACGGCCGCCTCGCCGACCAGGGCACCCCTGTCCCCGCCCCCTTCCAGGGCCAGGCCGAATCGGTGACGTACACGACCGACGGCTCGGCCCTCATGTTCGGCTCGGAGGGCAAGAACAGCCGGGTGGTGCGCGTGGACCGCACGACCGGACGGCCCTCGGAGGAGCCGACGCACACACCGGGCGAGGCGCCGAAGCCCCCGACGGCGGGCGCCGCCGAGGGCGAGAAGGGAGCGGGAGCGCGACCACCGGCTTCCTCGTCCTCGCCGGCGCCACCGTCCTCGTCGTCGGCGTCAAACGCCTGCTGCGCCGGGACTGACCCACCGGGGACGGCGGATCAGCAGGGGCTCAGGTAGTACACCCAACTCCAGTCCGCGTGGGCGTCGGAGCTGGGGCCGCCGGGCGAGGTCCAGCGGAGGACCTTCGCCTTGTCGTAGAACTTCGCGTACAGGGTCGACTTCTGGTTGTTGATCCACGAACCGGTCGTGGACCAGCCGATGGGGTTCAGGGTGTTGCAGTCGAAGAAGTTCATCTGATCGCCCGTGAAGTTCTCGTACTTGTAGGCGCACACGTACGTGTAGGGGCAGCCCGCCAGCAGGCCGGCGCCCGCGTCCTTCGTGTCGAGGTCCCGGGCGCGCTTCTCCCCGGGCAGTGTGAGCAGCAGTTCGCCGCCCGGCAGAGCGATCTTGTTCGCGCCGACCTGGGTTCCCCCGGTCTTGGCGAGGTAGCCGTCGACTCGGTTCTGCAGGCTCTTCGCCTGCGCGCCGGTCAGCCCGGCGGATCTGGCCTGCGCCGCGAACGCGTCGCCGCCCGTCGCCGCACCGGCCGTGCCGGGTGCGGCCGCGAACGCCGCGAGCGTCATCGCCAGGGCGGCGACGGCCTTCCCCCGCGCGTCCGTAAGCTCTTCTGCTCTGCCACTGGATCACCTCTGCTTCTCTTGTCCCCGGCGCGGTGCCGGGCCGGTCACCACTGTGCGGTGCGCGGTCCGGGCGCGTCGTTGGCGACGAGCGCAGAGTCGCTTGGCATCGAACGCAAAAGGCCGCTGTTTTCAAGCGAGTTGACCGACATCCCGCTGTCGCGGCCCCCGCCCGCCACCCACGATGGGCGTGCACACGTCACTAGGAGGGTGAGGGTGAGCGCATCCGTCTCCACCATGGACTTCAGCGCACGCGAGGGCTTCGAGTGGTGGGCGCAGATGATCGACGAAGCGGTCATGCGGGTGTCGATCACCAGCCCGTACGTCGACCGCTTCCAGGCGACCACCACGGCGATCCAGCTGGGCGACACCGACCTCGCCACCTTCGCCTTCTCCCCGCTGTCCGCCCGGCGGGACGCCGGCCAGATCCGGCGCGGGGACCCCGAGGACTACTTCCTCTTCCTCGTCCACGGCAGCTCCATCGGCATGGAACAGCGCCGCAACAACTCCCTCCTCCGCGTGGGGGACCTGGCGGTCTTCGACTCCTCGCACCCCCTGATCAGCGAGTTCCGCGACGAGGGGCGGCTCCCCGAGGTCAGTCTGCTGCGACTGCCCCGGGCCCGCCTCCCGCTGCCCCAGGACCGGATGGACCGCCTGCTCAGCACCGCACTGCCCTCCCGGACCGGCTCGGGGCGCTGCTCGCCTCCTACCTGAACGGGCTCCGCACCCAGGTCGCCGGCTGCGACGCCGCCGAGCTGCGCCGCCTCGGCGGCATCGCGAGCGACCTCGTCGCCGCCTTCCTCTCCACCGCCGGCGACAGCCCCGTACCCCTGTCGGCAGAGACCCGGCAGCAGGTCCTGCGGGCCCGCATCCGCGCCTTCGTCGACCACAACCTGCCCGACCCCGGGCTCAGCCCCGCCGTCGTCGCGGCCCACCACCACATCTCCGTACGCCTGCTCCACCTGCTCTTCCGCGAGGAACCGGAGACGATCGGCGCCACGATCCGGCGGCTCCGCCTCGAACGCAGCCGCGCCGACCTCGCCGACCCGCGCCTCGGCCACCGCGCGATCGGCGAGATCGCGAGCCGGTGGGGCTTCCGGCACCAGGCCGACTTCAGCCGGGCCTTCCGCCGCGCGTACGGCATGGCACCGAGCGACTTCCGGCAGGAGAGGTCACCGACCCCGCCGCGCACGCCGAAGGGCCCGGCGCGGACGGTGTCCGGCGCCGGGCCCTTCGTACGACCGTGAAGGTCGGAGCTGCCTGATCGTGAGGGTCAGAGCTGCCCGACCGTGAGCGTCAGAGCTGGCCGATGACGTAGTCGATGCAGGCCGTCAGCGCCCGCACGTCGGCCGGGTCGATGGCCGGGAACATCGCGATGCGGAGCTGGTTGCGGCCCAGCTTGCGGTAGGGCTCGGTGTCGACGATGCCGTTGGCGCGCAGGACCTTGGCGACGGCGGCGGCGTCGACGTCGTCGGTGAAGTCGATCGTGCCGATGACCTGGGAGCGCTTGGCCGGGTCCGTCACGAACGGCGAGGCGTACTTGGACTCCTCGGCCCACGTGTAGAGGGCGTCCGAGGACTCCTTCGTCCGGGCCACGGCCCAGTCCAGACCGCCCTGGCCGTTGATCCACTTCAGCTGCTCGTTGAGCAGGAAGAGGGTCGAGAGGGCCGGGGTGTTGTACGTCTGGTTCTTGAGGGAGTTGTCGATCGCCGTCGGGAGCGAGAAGAACTCGGGGATGTGACGGCCCGAGCCGTGGATCTTCTGCGCCCGCTCCAGGGCGGCCGGGGAGAAGGCCGCGAGCCACAGGCCGCCCTCGGCGGCGAAGGACTTCTGCGGGGCGAAGTAGTAGACGTCCGTCTCGGCGATGTCGACCGGGAGGCCGCCCGCGCCGGAGGTCGCGTCGACCAGGACGAGCGCGCCCTCGTCGGCGCCCGCGACCCGCTTGATCGGGGCGGCGACACCGGTGGAGGTCTCGTTGTGGGTGTACGCGTAGACGTCGACGCCCGCCTCGGCCACCGGCTCCGGGTGGGTGCCCGGGTCGGAGGAGACCACGGTCGGCTCGGCGAGCCAGGGAGCCAGCTTGGCGGCCTTCGCGAACTTGGAGGAGAACTCGCCGAAGGTGAGGTGCTGCGACTTGTTCTCGATGAGTCCGTGGGTCGCGACGTCCCAGAAGGCGGTGGAGCCGCCGTTGCCCAGGACCACCTCGTAGCCCTCGGGCAGCGAGAAGAGGTCGGAGATGCCGGCACGTACCTCGCCGACCAGGTTCTTGACCGGAGCCTGGCGGTGGGACGTGCCGAGGAGGGAGGTGCCGGTGGCGGCCAGGGCGTCCAGCGCCTCCGTACGCACCTTGGAGGGGCCCGCGCCGAAACGGCCGTCGGCGGGCTTGATGTCAGCGGGAATCTGGATCTCAGCCACGAGGCGGAGAGTATCGGGTCGGGGAGGGGCCGGTCGCCGGATGTCCGCCCGATGAGACGAGGACTGAGACATCCTGGGCTTGTGGGAACACACGAGGAAGACCTGCCCGGACTCGCCTCCGCGCTGCGCGCCGCAGTGCGCGGAGACGTCGATTTCTCCGCCACCGCCAGGGCGCTCGCGACGATGGACGCCTCCAACTACCGCCGCGTGCCTGCCGGTACGGTCGCCCCGCGCGACGCCGACGACGTCGCCGCCGTCCTGGAGGTCTGCCGGGCGCACGGCACCACCCCGGTCGTCGCACGGGGCGCCGGCACCTCCATCGGAGGCCAGGCCACCGGCACCGGCGTCGTGCTCGACCTCACACGGCACATGGGCGGGATCGTCTCCCTCGACCCCGAGGCGCGGACGGCCGTCGTCCGGCCCGGCCTCGTCCTCGACCGGCTGCGCGACGCGGCCCGCCCCACGGGCTGACCTTCGGCCCCGACCCGTCCACCCACAGCCGCTGCACCCTCGGCGGCATGATCGGCAACAACGCCTGCGGGGCGCACTCGGTCGCCTGGGGGACCACGGCGGACAACGTGCGCTCCCTGGAAGTGGTGACCTACCGGGGCGAGAGGTTGACGTTGGGCCGGGACGGCCGGGGCGCCCCCGCCGGACTCCTCGACCTCGTCGACCGCAACCTCGCCCTCCTGCGGACCGGCTACCCGGAAGGACTCCCGCGCCGCATCTCGGGGTACGCCCTCGACGCCCTGCTCCCCGAGCGGGGCCGCGACGTCGTCCGCTCCTTCGTCGGCAGCGAGGGAACCCTGGGGGTCGTGACGGAGGCGACCGTCACCCTCGTCCCCCTGCCCGCCGAACCGGTCCTCGTCGTCCTCGGCTACGCGGACGAGACCGCGGCGGCGGACGCGGCGGCGGGACTGCTCCCGTACGGGCCGCTGACGGTGGAGGGGATGGCGGCGGATCTTGTACGGGGAGCTTCGGGGGCGGGTGGCCGGGGGGTGGGTGCCTCGGGGGCGGACGTCTCGGGGTGGGGGGCCTCGGGGGCGGGTGCTTCAGGGCGCGGTGCTTCGGGGTGGGGCGCCTCGGGGTCGGGTGCTTCAGGGCGCTGTGCTTCGGGGCGGGGTGCTTCGGGGTCGGGTGCTTCGGGGCGCGGTGCTTCGGGGTGGAGTGCCTCGGGGTCGGGTGCCTCGGGGTGGGGTGCTTCGGGGTGGAGTGCCTCGGGGTCGGGTGCCTCGGGTGGGTGGTGCCTCCGGGCGGGGTGCCGCCGGGCCAGGGGCTTCCATGCTCCCGAAGGGTGCGGCGTGGCTGTTCTGCGAGGTGGACGGGAGGCGGCGGCGCGGGCGCTGGTCCGGGCGGCCGACGCGCTGGACGCGGCCGTGGTCCGGGACGCGGCCGGGCAGCGGGCGCTGTGGCGGATCCGGGAGGACGCGGCGGGGCGGCGACCCGGATGCCGGGCGGCGGGGACGCCTGGCCGGGCTGGGAGGACTGCGCGGTGCCGCCGGCCCGCCTGGGCGCGTACCTGCGTGACTTCCGGTCGCTCCTCGCGGACTTCGGCCTCAGGGGAGTCCCGTACGGGCACTTCGGCGACGGCTGCGTGCACGTCCGCATCGACTTCGACCTGTGGACGGGGAAGGGCGTACGGGACTTCCGCCGCTTCTCCGAGGCCGTCGCCGACCTCGTGGTCGCCCACGGCGGCTCTCTCTCCGGCGAGCACGGCGACGGGCAGGCGCGGGCCGAGCTGCTCCCGAGGATGTACGGGGAGGAGCTCGTCGGCCTCTTCGGCGCGGTCAAGGACGTGTGGGACCCGGACGGGGGCCTGAACCCGGGGATGCTGGTGCGGCCGAGGCGGCTGGACGAGGGGCTGCGCTTCGAGGGCCTCCTGCCGCTGGTGGGCGCGGGTGGGGGTGTGGGTGCGGGTGCGGACGTGGACGCGGGTACGGGTGCGGGTGCGGGCGCGGGTGTGGGTGCGGACGTGGGAGGGCCGCCGCCCGGTGCGTGGGCGTGGCGAAGTGCCGGGTGGAGGGGCCGAGCGCCGGGCCCGGGGTGATGTGTCCCTCGTACCGGGCGACGGGGGAGGAGAAGCACTCCACCCGGGGCCGGGCGCGGCTGCTGCACGAGATGGCGATCGGCGAGGTGATCACCGACGGCTGGCGTTCGGAGGAGGTGCGGGAGGCCCTCGACCTGTGCCTGTCCTGCAAGGGCTGCCGGAGCGACTGCCCGGTGGGCGTCGACATGGCGGCGTACAAGGCGGAGTTCCTCGACCGGCACTACGCGCGGCGGCCCCTCGCGCGGCCGCGCTCGCACTGGACGATGGGCCGCCTCCGGGCTGGCTGGCGCACTTCGGGCGGGGCCTCAACGCGGCGATGGCGCTGCCGTTCGCGGCGCGGCTCGCGGGGTGACGCCGGAGCGGACGATGCCGAGGGTCGCGGACGTGTCCTTCGTGGCGTGGTTCGCCGACCGCGCCTCGAACCGCCCGCCGTCGCTCACCCTGTGGCCGGACACCTTCACCAACCACCTGGCGCCGCAGGTCGGCGAGGCGGCCGTCCGCGTCCTGGAGGACGCGGGGCTGGGCGTGGACCTGCCCCCGGGCCGGGTCTGCTGCGGACTCACGTACGTCTCGACGGGCCAGCTGGGCGCGGCCCGGAAGGTGATGCGGCGGATGCTGGACGTGATGGGGGAGGGAGCGGGGGAAGGACAGGGACAGGGGCAGGGGCAGGGGCAGGGACAGGGGAAGAGGGAGAGGCCGGTGGTCGTTCTGGAGCCCTCCTGTGCGGCGACCCTCCGCACCGACCTGCCGGAGCTGCTGCCGGACGACCCGCGCGCCGCGCGCCTCGCGGAATCGGTCCTCACCTTCGCGGAGGCCCTGGAGGCCCTGGCCCCCGACTGGACCCCGCCCGCCTCGACCGCCCGGTCACCGGCCAGACCCACTGCCACCAGCACGCCGTCCTGGGCGACGCGGCGGACCGGCGCCTGCGGGAACGGGCGGGTCTGGTGGGCGAGTTGGCGGGCGGCTGCTGCGGCCTGGCGGGCAACTTCGGCTTCGAACCGGGCCACTACGAGGTGTCGGTGGCCTGTGCGGAGGACCAACTCCTGCCGGCCCTCCGAGGGGCGGGGGACGCGACCGTCCTGGCGGACGGCTTCTCGTGCCGGACGCAGGTCGGGGACCTGACGGAGCTCCGGGCCCGTCACCTGGCGGAACTGCTGGCGGAGGGGGTGGAGGAGGGGCTGTAGGGCTGCTCGCCCGACGGCTCAGGCGGTGTTCTTGGTGACGAAGTCCGCGATGGCGTCCTGCATCTGCTGGAGGCCGGGTTCTTCGAGCGGGTAGTGGCCGGCGTTGTCGAGCATGACGGTGTCGACGGGGACCTTCGTGATCCGGGAGAGGACGGGCACGCTGAGGTGGTGCGGGGTCCAGCGGTCCTCGGCGGGCTGGGTGAGCAGCACGGGGCAGGCGTCGAAGTCCGGCGGTTCGACGGCCGGGGCGTAGTTCGCGTAGCTGTCGAGGAAGCGGACGCTGACCCAGTTGGCGGCCGAAGTGCGGTCCTTCATCAGGACCTTCATGGCCGCCGGGTCGTTCGCGAGCGCCGACATCTTGGACGCGAGGCTCATCGGGTACTTCGCGGAGGCGGCCGGCGTCTTCGCGAGCAGACCCATGAGGGGGACGCCCGCGCGGGCGGTGAGCCTGTCGTGGGAGGTCTCGTCGCGGACCCGCTGGTCGCGCTGGTCGAGGAAGGTCATGCCGACGATGCCGCGCAGGGTCCCGCGGGCGCCGAGGATGAGCGACATCTGCCGGCCGTTGGTGCCGACCCCGTGGTGGAGGACGACCTTGGCCTTCGCGTCCGGGTCGCGGTACCGGTCGAGGTGCACGCGGTGACCGCGCCAGTCCCAGAACTCCTCCTCCGGCGCGCTCGCGTCGGTCAGCCGCAGCCGCTCGGGCAGGAACCGCTGGAGCTCGCGCCAGGCCTGCTGGTCGCGGTAGTAGGTGGGCGTGGGCGTGGGGTGGGGGCGGGCGTGGTATGGGCGTGGGGTTGGTGGTGCTGTTCATGAGGGGTGCCTTCCGGCAGGGCCCGGCCCGTGGGGTCAGGCGAGGGTGGGCGCGGGGCGGCCGAGCGCCCCACGGGTGATCATCCGCACGCCCGCCGCGAGTTCGCGGCGCACGGCGTCGGCATCGCGCAGGTCGTCCTCCAGGCCCCGGGTGAAGGTCAACAGGACGGTGGCGGCTTGCCGCGCGTTGTCGGGGGCGGCTTCGGGGGCGGCTTCGGGGGTGACCGCGGGGGTGTCCTCCGGGGCGTGTTTCGGGGTGGCCTCCGGGGTGCCTTCGGGGGTGTTCTTCGGGGCGACCTCCGGGGTGTCCGAGGCGACCTGCGAGGTGTCCTCCGAGGCGACCTCCGGGGTGTCCTCCGGGGCGACCTGCGAGGCGTTCTCCGTCAGGGCCGAGAGCAGGAGTTCGGCCAGGCGGTCGGTGTAGGCGGTGACCAGGTCGGGCGCCTGGGCGGTGGCCGCGAGCAGCAGTTCCTGCGCATGCGCGTGGCTGTCCCGCCAGAGCCGGATGGCGACCTCCAGCTTCACCGCCAGCACGGCGAGGACCTTCTCCTCCGCCGTACCCGCGTCCCGGGCCGCCGCCTCCGCCGCCTCGGCGGCCTGTTCCAGGCGGGCCCGGACGACCTTGACTATCGCCTCTTCCTTGCTCCCGACGTACTTGTAGACCGTCGGTCGCGACATCCGCGCCTCTTCGACGATGTCGGAGATCGTGGTGCGGCGGTAGCCGTTGCGGCAGAAGCAGCGGTAGGCGGCGTCGAGGACGAGCTGGGAGGAGGGAACCTTCGGCATGTTTACGAATTTAACACCCGACTGGAAAAGTATAAATAAATGGAGGTCCGGCGAGGGTCTCCGGCGCCTTGACGTGGGCCTTCCGAAACGTTGAAGATGCACGCACTGTCGGGCGCGCCCCTGCCGAGTGCGGGTGAGAGCGGCGCCGACTCCTTGCGTACGGGGGCGTGGGCCCCCGCTTCTGTTCCTTGGGGGGAACGTCTCTTGAGCAAGCGCATGCGCCGCGCGGCGGCGATGACCGGTGTGACGGGCCTGCTGGCCGTGGCCGGTGTGACGGCGGGGGCGGGGGTGGCTGCGGCGGAGGACCTGCGGCTGTCGGGGTACGACATGGTCGCGGCTCCGGGCTCGGTGCCGCGCTTCTACCCGAAGGTCGAGTCGGGCACGATGTACGGCGGGAAGGTCGTCGTCGCCGTGGGGACGAAACCACTGACCGGACCGGCCGGTGACGGGGCCGGTGCGCCCCAGGGGTACCGGTTCCAGGGTTACGGCTGTGAGCAGCCCGCCGGACTCGTGGGCGTCTACGTGTGCGACCAGCAACCCGGCCCCGGCTTCCCCGATGTCGTGGTGCCCAAGGACGCCAAGGACGCGACGCTGTACTGGGGCTTCGCGTACGTGCCCAGGGGCGGTGACCTCACGGCCGCGATCGAGGCGGCCCGTACGGCCGGAGCGCGGCCCGCCGACGCGACGCACGGCACCGGCAGGGTCATCGTCAAGAGCGCCGCGTCCGCTGCCCTGAACACCGTGGCCTTCGACGTCCCGGACGTCCCGGCCGGGGGGACGGCCCGCCAGCAGCTCCGTGTCCACGCAGTGGATGCCGGGAGGGTGACCTTTCGTTCAGGGTCGCCGAAGGCCAGCTCTGGCGATTGCCCGGAAGATCCCCTCGGCAACGTCACCACCGACCCCGGGGCTTCCTGTTCGTACCGCGCGGATCAGCTCTTCCTCGACGCGATGAACCTGGACTGCCGTGTCGAAGCCGGTGAGCACACCATCGGCTACGAGCTGACGGGATCCGTGAACCAGCAGGCCCTGCGCCTGCAGGCCCAGTCGCGCTACGACATCTACGACTACCCGACCTACTCCAGTGACGTCATCCAGTCGAGCACGCCGTTCACGCTGCTCGGCCGCACGGCTCTGCCTCGTCACGGCCTCCTGGCCCGCGACGCCTCCGGCAAGCTGTGGCAGTACTACGGCACCGGCAGCGCCTCCGTCCCCTTCTACAGCCGGGCCCAGATCGGCTTCGGATGGCAGGTCTACAACACGGCCACCTCCCTCTCCCCGTACCAGCAGGGCCTTTACTACAGGGCCGACGTGACACCGTCCGCCACCACCCGTGGCCTCGGTGACGTCGTCGCCCGCGACGCGTCCGGCACCCTCTGGTACTACGACCGGCAGCTCGTCGACCAGAAGTCCTTCGCGCCCCGCGTCAAGGTCGGCGGCGGCTGGAACGTCTACGACCGGATCGACGGCGCCGGAGACCTCGACCGCGACGGGTACATGGACCTGCTCGCCCGCGACAAGACCGGCGTGCTGTGGCTCTACAAGGGCACCGGCAGCTTCACCGGCGCGCGGTTCAAGACCCGGGTGAAGGCCGGCGCCGGCTGGGGCGCGTACGACCGGCTCGCCGGCGGCGCCGATCTCACCGGTGACGGGCGGGCCGACCTGCTGGCGCGGGACAAGGCCGGGGTCCTGTGGCTGTACCGGGGCACGGGCAGCGGCACGACTCCGTACGCCACGCGCACGAAGGTCGGGGGCGGCTGGGGCGCGTACGACCAGCTCGTCGTCGCCGGAGACCTCACCGACGACGGCAAGGCGGACGCGGTGGCCCGCGACCGGGCCGGGATCCTGTGGCTGTACCGGGGTACGGGCAACGCGGGCGCGCCGTTCGCGACGCGGACGAAGGTCGGCGGCGGGTGGAGCGCGTACGACCGGCTGTTCTGACGGGGGTGGGGGAGGCTCCGCGCTTCACCCGGCCTGTTGTTCTCGCCGCCCCTGCTGGTCCTGTTGCCCCTGCTGTTCCTGTCGCTCCTGTTGCGCCTGCCTCGCCTGTCCCTCCTGTCGCTCCTGTCGTTCCTGCCTCTCCTGTCGTTCCTGTGCGGCCATGACCTCGTCGCCGTGCTCGAAGGCCCAGGCACCGAACGCGTCGATCGGGTCGAGCAACGTCCTTCCCAGGACGGTGAGTTCGTACTCGACGCGGGGTGGGGCCTCGGCGTAGGCGCGTCGGGTCACCAGGCCGTTGAACTCCAGTCGCCGCAGGGTCTCGGTCAGGACCTTGGGGCGGATTCCGCCGATGCGGGTGCGGAGTTCGCCGGGGCGGGCGGGGCCGTCGCGCAGGGCCCAGATCAGCACGGCGTTCCAGGTGTTGGAGAGGAGGTCGAAGGCGAGCCGGGCGCGGCAGTCGGCGAGATAGGCGTCGGTCGTCACGTACCGAATGGTGCCTGATGGGCTTCCTACTGTCGTTCCGAAAGCCGCGAACAGCGGAGGCTTCGGGAGGGGCGGGACGGAACGATGAAGATCGGCGTACTGGGCACGGGAAACATGGCGGACGCCCTGGGCACGCACTGGGTGCGGGCCGGACACGAGGTGTTCGTCGGGGGCCGGGACGAGGGAAGGCCGGGGAGCTCGCGAAGCGGATCGGGGGCGGGGCGGGGGCGGTGCCGAGGCTGGGGTCGGGGCTGGGGTCGGTGGCGGTGCCGGTGGCAGGGCCGGGGCCGGGGTCGGGGTCGGGGTCGGTGGCAGGGACGGGGCCGGGGTCGGTGTCGGGGGCGGGGCAGTGGTCGGGTACGGGAGTCTGGAGGCGGCGGCCCGCTTCGGTGAGGTGGTGCTCGTCGCGCTGCCGTACGGCGCGGGCGCGGACGTCGTCGGGGCGCTGCGGGCGGAGCTGGACGGGAAGGTCCTGCTCGACTGCTCCAACCCCGTCGGACCCGGCTTCCTGCTCCTCACGGAAGGCGGGCCCTCGGCCGCCCGGCGCCTCGCCGGGGCCGCCCCGGGCGCCCACGTCGTCAAGGCCTTCAACCTCTGCCACGAGGACGTGTGGCGCATGGCCCCGCCCGTCTTCGACGGCCGCCCCCTGGCCGTCCCGGTCTGCGGCGACGACGACACGGCCCTCGTACGCGTACGGGAACTGGTACGGGACGCCGGCTGCGAGCCGGTCTCCGGGGCGGCCTCGAACGCGCCGGGCTCCTTGAGGCCACCGCCGCGCTGTACATCGGGCTCTGGGTGGGCGAACAGACCGATGTCCAGACGATCGCGCCGCCGCTGGCGTACGCCACGGGGCCGGCGGGCGGGTGAGTCTCCTCGCGCGGCGGGCGCGTGAAACGCGGGCCGGGCCGGGCCACACCGGGTGACCCCGCTTCGCGGGCTTCTGGTGCGGCCGCCCTCTTTCCGAGAGTCGCACCTTCCGGCGCCGCGTCAAGGGCGCTCCTCCGTCGCGTCGGCTACGCCGATTCCGCTCCGCTCCACCCTTGACCCGACACCTCCAGGCGCGAAAGACCTCTCGGAGGGCGGCCCGGGGGGACGGGTCCACGCGGGGGCGCCGATCCGCGTCCCGCCGTGGGCGGGTGAACGGTCTCGGGTCTCGGGTCTGGGGTCTCGGGTCTCGGGGTGGGGCTGCGAGGCCGGGCGGGGAGGTCGTGCGGGGAGGCCGGGCGGCGAGGTCGGGTGGGAGGCCGTGCGGCAAGGTCGGGTGGGGAGGTCGGGCATCGGCCGGGCGAGGTCGGCCGGGCGAGGTCGGGCGGGAGGCCGTGCGGCGAGGTTGGGCGGCGAGGCCGGGCATCGGCCGGGCGGGGGCGGCCGTGCGGGCCGGTGGGTGGGGGCTTGGTTCGTGGCGGGGGTGGGTGGGGCCGGTTCTGTGGGTGGGGGCGGGCGGTCGTTGAAGGGGGCGGTCCGGGTCGGCTCAGCGGATTGCGGCCGCCGGTTGGCCGGGGCTCAGGCCCCGCTGGTCATTCCCGGTGGGGGGCGCGGGCACCGTCGGGGAGCTTGGCTGTGAGGGCGTCCGCGTACTCGATCGGCGGCTGCTGTTCCGGTCGGTCGCGGAGCGTCGAAGAGGCTCCTGGCGTGGAGTTCAGGGGGGCACCGGAGGGGAGCCGGGCATGATCTTCGTTCTCCAAGGCCGCTCCCGAGCTTTCGGACCTCGCGCAGAGCACGGGCGTCGAGCTCGTGGCCGGGCCCTTCGTGAACCGGCGGCACATGATCGTCGTGGTGGTGCGCGCCGACGAGGCCGAGAGTGTCGACCGCTTCCTGCGCGAGTCGCACTTCGATCAGTTCAACGTCGCTGATGTGATCCCCTCGTTGCCGCTGGAGGAAGGTCTCGGCGAGATCCAGTCGGCGGCGCCGATCTTCTAGTGGGGTGTCTGAACGGCGACCGGTACCCGGTCGGACGGCCCGAGTTGGTCGAGCCGTCGGCGGAGTGCCTCGCTGTCGGCTGAGGGGTGGCCTTTGGGTGTTGGCCCGTTCTGGCTTGCCCGGTCGCCGCGGAGGGGCGTCATGGCTCGTTGACGATCTCGCGGGCCATTGCGACCAGGGCGGATGTCGCCGGGTGGGGAAGGCGTCGCGCCAGGCAAGGACGACCGGGAGCGGGGTGCGTCGGGGAGGGGCGGTAGGTGACGCCCGGGTGGGGGTGGAGGGCGGCGGTGGAGGCGGAGGAGACGCCGATGCCGCGGCCGGCGGCGATGGCGGTGAGCCAGTCGTCGGTGTTGGCGACGGTGAGGGTGGCGGCGGGGCGGGCGGTGGGGGCCAGAGGGCGAGGGTGGTGGTGCCGGAGACGGTGTTGAGGACGACCGTCTCGGTGGCGAGGGCGCCGAGGGTGAGGTGCGGGCGGTCCGCGAGCGGGCTGTCGGCGGGGAGGGCGGCCACGCGTTCCTCGGTGGTGAGTTCCGCCGTGACCAGGCCGGGCGCTTCGACCGCCCCGCGCAGCAGCGCCGCGTCGACCTCGCCGCGGGCGAGGCCGGCGGTGCGGTCGTCGATGCGGAGCAGTTCGAGCGGGGTGTCCGGATGGGCGCGCTGCCAGCGGCGGAGCAGGGAGTGGTGTACCGGCCGAAGGCCGACCAGGCGTGCCCGAGGCGCAGGGGCGGTGGCGCAGCCGGGCCGGGTCGACGGCGGCGTCGAAGGCGGCGAGTGCGGCGGCCGCCCGGTCCTGGAAGGCGCGGCCTTCGGCGGTGAGGGCGAGGTGGTGGGTGGAGCGGTCGACGAGGCGGGCGCCGAGGTGCTGCTCCAGGGCGGCGAGGGTGCGGGAGACGGCGGGCTGGGTGAGGTGGAGCCGGGCGGCCGCCCTGGTGAGGCTGGTTTCCTCGGCGATGGCGAGGAAGCAGCGGAGGTGGCGCAGCTCGATGCTCATGCGTCCGGAGCATAACCGCAGGGCAATCGGCATTTCCGGTGCCGCGCGGGGGCTCGTAGCGTGAGGTGTGGTGGGGAGGGAATCCCGGCTGCGGGCCGGACGGGGGTGCATTATTCTGGACTGTGAGTCCACTTCAGTGGACTGATGTGGGTGAGTGAGGAGCCGTCGGTGGACAGTCAGGTCAAGGAGGCGGCTCCGGCGCGGCGCCCGCCGCCGGGCCTCGGGCGGCCGCCCCGGCGCGGCCGGAGGGGCCGGATCGCAGTCGACCGGATCGCAGATGACTGGATCGCAGTCGACCGGGTCCCAGTCGGCCGGATCGCAGATGACTGGATCCCAGTCGGCCGGGTCCCAGTCGGCCGGATCGCAGGTGGCTGGGTCCCAGGCGACCGGATCCCGGTCGGCCGGATCCCTGGTCCGGTCCGTGTCCGGGCATCGGTTCGCGCCCGTCGCGCTCGTCGTCGCCGGTGGGCTGTCCGTGCAGTTCGGGTCCGCCGTTGCCGTGCTCCTGATGCCCGCGCGGGCGCGCTCGGGGTCGTCACCCTGCGGCTCGTGCTCGCCGCCGCCGTCCTGCTGATCGTCTGCCGCCCAAGGTCCGCGGCTACGGCCGCGCCGACTGGGGGACGATCGCCGCCTTCGGCGCGGCCATGTCGGGCATGAACATCCTCTTCTACCTGTCGGTCGACCGGATCCCGCTGGGCGTCGCCGTGACCCTGGAGGTCCTCGGCCCGCTGATCCTCTCGGTCGTCGCCTCCCGCCGCCTCGTCAACCTCCTGTGGGCCGGGCTCGCCCTCGGCGGCGTCGTCCTCCTCGGGGCGGCGGCTTCGGCGGCTCGACCCGCTCGGCGCGGGCTTCGCGCTCGCGGCGGGCGCGATGTGGGCGGCGTACATCGTCTTCAGCGCGCGCACGGGCCGCCGCTTCCCGCAGGCCGACGGGCTCGCGCTCGCGATGGCCTTCGGGGCCGTCCTCAGCCTGCCGTTCGGCATCGTGGAGGCGGGCGACAGGCTCCTCGTGCCGTCGACGATCGGCCTGGGCCTCGTCGTCGCCCTGATGTCCTCGGTCCTCCCGTACACCCTGGAACTCCTCGCCCTCCGCCGCCTCCCCGCCCCCACCTTCGCCATCCTGATGAGCCTGGAACCGGCCATCGCCGCGACCGCCGGCTTCCTCGTCCTCAGCCAGGCCCTCTCCCCGACCGACGCCCTCGCCATCGCCCTCGTCATCGGCGCGAGCATGGGCGCGGTCCGCACCCAGGCGCGCCGCCGGGACGAGAAGGTCTAACCCCTTCCGCGCCCGATCGTCGAACCGAGGGCGCCCCTGGACTCCGTGCCTGACCGCCGGACCGGGGCGCCCTTTGGGTTCCGCGCCGGATCGCCGGGCCGGGGGCGCCCTTCGAGTTCCGCGCCGGATCGCCGGGCCGGGAGGCGTCCTTCGAGTTCCGCGCCCGACCGCCGGGCCGAGGGGCGCCCCTGACTCCATGCCGGATCGCCGGACTGAGGGGCTCCCCCGACTCCATGCCTGACCGCCAGGCTGAGGGGCCCCTGACTCCATGCCCGACCGCCAGGCCGAGGGCGCCCCGGACTCCGTCCCCGACCGCCGGACCAGGGGCGTCCCCCGGGCCCCGCGCCTGACCCGATCCTGTCGATCCGTGGCCCTCGGGCTGTTGAGGGGTGGGGCGGGGAAGTCGATCATGGAGGGGTTCTCAGTCGTACGAAGAGGGGGAGCCGACCGTGGCCCTGGAGATGCGTGACCGGTGTGAGCGCTGCGAGACGGCGGTTCTGGCGGCGGAGGGGCCAGCGCGGATCTGCTCGTACGAGTGCAGTTACTGCGTGCCCTGTGCGGAGGCGATGGAGGACGTCTGTCCCAACTGCGGCGGGGAGCTCGTTGCCCGTCCGAGGCGCGTCCGGGGTTAGGGGCGCCGTGCGGAGGGGAGTCGTGCGCTGGGCGTGGTGTTCGCGGCCGTCGTGCTGGGCGGTTGCTCGTCGTCCGGCGCCGGGGAGACGGAGGCGTACTGGCAGGACTACTGCACCCGACTGGGGGCCTGGCAGGAGGCGAGGAACTCCGGGGACCTCCTGCTGGGGGAGGCGGGTGGCGCCGGGGGGCTCGCCCCGGCGGTGATCTCTGCCGCCGAGGTGCTCGACCGGGAGGGGCGGGGTGAGGATGCCGCCCGCGTCCTCGACGACACGGCCGCCGCGGTCACGGATGCGGATCCGGTGGCCGAGGGGCGTGTCGTGTCCTCCTGTGACCGGGCCGGTTTCGAGGGCCTCATGAAGTAGGCGCGCCCGCCAGGGCGCGGGTGCGCTCGCCGGAGGGCCGGGATCCGTATGTGCGGGGGTCCTTAGGGGCTTCGGGTATCGCCGCAGGTCGGCCGGGGGTGCGGCCCGGCCGTCCATCAGTGTCGCTGATGATAGTTGATACCTTCGCGAAGGTTTTTATTTCATGGGTCCATGACCGCATCCACCAGCTCCACTCCGGAGCCGGCAGCACTGCCGGCTCGTCCCGGGGCCTACCCGGACGGCAGGACCCCCCTCGCTGACGCCGTGCTCGCAGTCGCCCGACGTGACATCGCCACGTTCCACGCGCTGCCGCTCTCGCACGGCCGGTCTATCCGCGACTCCCACATGAGGGAGACCTACGAGGCGCTCTTCGGCGTCGCGCAGCTCGCGGCCGACGTGTCGTACAGCGGCACGATGCTCGATTCCTTCTTCCGGCCCCGGGGCCCGCTCCGGGAGGCGCAGCGCCTCGCGGCGCGCAGCTTCGGGGCCGACGCCACCTACTTCCTCTCGGCCGGTACGAGCACCGCGAACCGGGTCGCCCTGACCGCGCTGACCCAGCCCGGCTCCCGGGTCCTCGCGGACCGCTCCTGCCACCAGTCGGTGCACTTCGCGCTGAACTCGCTCGGCGTCCAGGTCGCGTACGCACCGATGCAGCGCTGCTGCGACGGCTGCCCCCGGACGTACGCGGACCTGCCCCGGCTGCTTGAGATGTTCCGCGTCGCGGCGGCCGAGGGGCGGCCCTTCGACACCGTCGTCCTCTCCGCCGTGTCCTACGACGGCGTCCGGTACGACCTGCCGACCGTCCTCGCCGAGCTCGCCGCCGTCCACCCGACCGTCTCGGTCCTGGTCGACGAGGCCTGGGGCGCCGCGCACCGCTTCCACCCCCGGCTGCGCCCGCTCACCGCGCTGCACGCCGTCGAGACGCTGCGCGCCGCCGACCCCCGGCTCGCCCTGAACGTGGCCGTCACCCACTCCGCGCACAAGTCGATGTCCGCGCTCCGCCAGGGTTCCTATCTGCACCTGATCGGCGACGGCGAGGCCCAGGAGCGCACCGCGCAGGCCCTCTTCCAGCACCACACCACCTCGCCCAGCTGGCCCGTGCTCGCCAGCCTGGACCTGGCCCGGCTCCAGGCCGAGACCGAGGGCGAGGCGCTCCTCGGCCGCTCCCTCAAGCTCGCCAGCACCCTGCGCGTCGAGCTCGCCACCGACCCGCGGCTCTCCGCGTACCGCCCGCTCGGGCCCGACGGCCACCTCACCGACGCCGCGCAGCTCGTCAGCGACGACCCCACCCGGGTCCTCGTCGACATCAGCGCCCTCGGCATCACGGCCGCCGACTTCCGCCGGATGCTCTTCGACGAGTACGCGCTGTACGTGGCGCGGGAGAGCGGCGACGCGGTCCTCTTCCACATCCACATCGGTGTGGACGAGGGCACCCTGCTGCGCCTGCTCGACGCCCTGCGGACCATCCAGCGCACCTACCGGAGCGCCTCCGCGGCCCTGTCCACGGGCACCTCCGAGCACTTCATCATCGCCTACCCGCCCGGCATCCCCATCACGGTGCCCGGCGAGAAGCTCTGCGAGCGGACGCTCAGTCAGATCGACGAGCTGCGCTCCAGCGGCTGCGAGATCTACACGCTGCGGAACCCGACGGTCTCCCCCCGGGAGCTCGCCGTCCAGGCCGCCGCCACCGGCTCCGTGCCGCCACCGCCGACCACCTGACCGTCGAGAAGCGCACCACCCAGCAGCTCGCCGGGGCGGCCGCAGCCATCGGTGCCGCCGGGACCACCGCGCCACCGTCAGCGCCGTCGCGGCGACCGCCGTCGCCACCAGCTGATCCGCCACACCGACTTCGAGGAGAACACCTCCATGATCAAGATCGCGGACATCCGCAAGCACGCCGCCCGCTGGCCCCAGCGCGTCGCCGTCGTCGACGGCGAGACCCGGATGACCTGGGCGAGCTTCGCCGACAAGGTCAGCCGCGTGGCCTGCGCCATCCAGGACCTGCTGCCGGAGACCCGGCCGGCCCGCGCGGTCTTCCTCGCCGAGAACAGCTGGGAGCTCGTGGTCTCCATGGCCGCCGTCAGCTCCCTCGGCATCCCCTGCGTCGGACTCGACTACACGGCCGGCCCCGTCGCCACCGCGGCCGCGCTCGACCAGCTGGAGCCGACCGTCGTCATCACCTCGCAGGCCCACCGGGCGCTCGTCGAGGAATGCGGCTGGCCGGGCGGCAGAGACATACTCGACATATTCATCGACAGCGAGCCGGTGGGCCTGCCCGACGGGCAGACCGTCTCGGTCAGCTTCGCCGACCTCCTCGTGTCGGCGCCGGGCGAACCGGAGCCGGTGGAGCAGCCCTTCGAGGCCTTCTCCTTCACCTCCGGCACCAGCGGCGTCCCCAAGATGGTGGTGCGGCGCACCTCCTTCGAGGCCCGTCGCTTCGCCGATCTCGTCGACCAGTACGCCTTCGACGAAGAGGACGTCCACCTCGTCACCGTGCCGCTCTACCACGCCTCCGGGCCGGGCTGGGCGCGGATCTTCCTCACCCTGGGCGGCACGGTCGTCCTCGGCCCGTACGACGACGCCGAGGAGCTCATCCGCATCATCCAGGACGAGGGCGTCTCCACCACGCTCATGGTGCCGCCGGTCCTGGCCCGGGTCGTCGCCCACCCGAAGTCGGAGCACCTGCACAAGACCTCCCGGCTGCACTTCGTCCTCTCCGGCGGCCGGCACCTCAACCGATGGGTCATCAACAACGCCTGGGACCGGCTCGGTCCGGTGCTGCACCTCTACTACGGGACGACCGAGACCGGCGTGAACGTCATGATCGGTCCCGAGGAGCTGCACGTGGCGCCCTGCCGCTCGGGCCGCCCGATGCCCGGCAACACGGTCGTCGTCCTCGACGCCGAGAACAAGCCGCTGCCGAAGGGCAGCCGGGGCCGGGTCGCCATCGCCAGCTACCAGCTGATGGACAGTTACGCGACGAGCGAGCCCGACTTCATGACGCTCGACTACGGCGGCCGTACGCAGCGCTTCCTGCTCACCGGTGACAGCGGGCTCGTCGACGAGGCGGGCCGGCTGGAGCTCACCGGCCGCAACGACGGCGTCGCCAAGGCCGAGGCGGGCAAGCCGCTCGACGTCAACATCTTCGGTCTCGAAGCCGATCTGATGGACCTGCCCTGCGTGCGGGAGACCGCCGTCCTGCGGACGCGCCTCGACGGCGCCGGCGAGGTGCTGGTCGTGCCCTTCACCCCGGTCGCGCCCGAGCGGCAGGAGAGCGGCTACCGGGCGGTCAGCGCCGCCTGCGCCCGCCGGGTGCCCTGCCTCCCGGCGTACGTGGTGCCGGTCGAGTCCATCCCGTACAGCCCGACCGGCAAGGTCCGGGCCGCCCAGCTCCTGGAGTCGGTCCTGCCGCTGCTCGACATCCAGCCCGCGGAATCCCGCGCGACGGAGCCGGCCGGGGTCTGACCCGCCCGTCCTCCCCGCCCGTCCCTCCCCTCCCCTTCCGTCCCGTCCGGGGCCGGGTTCCTCACCCCTCCGCAGGACCCGGCCCCGCCTCCTCCCCGACCTCCCGACTCCAGGCCGCCTCAGGCCCGACAGGAAGACTCATGAACAGTCAGAACACGTACACGCGGGGCGTTCTCCTCTGCCTCCTGGCCACGGTGTCCTGGGGCGCGATGTTCCCCCTGATGGACTCCACCCTCAAGCACATCGACCCCTTCACCTTCACGGTGATGCGCTACACCATCGCCGGTGCGATGTTCCTGGTCTTCCTCCGCATCCGGGAGGGGAGGGCGGGACTGCGCCTCAAGGGCGAACGCATCGGTCTGGCCTGGCTGTTCGGCACGGCCGGCTTCGCGGGCTTCCAGTTCCTGGTCTTCTTCGGCCAGGACCTGATCGGTGAGCGCGGCGCGCTGAACGCCTCGATCATGATGGCGACCATGCCCATGATGGGCTTCCTGGTGAACTGGGTGCTGAAGAAGGTCGTTCCGCCGAAGTTCTCGCTGGTCTTCATCGCGATGTCCTTCGTCGGCACCATCCTCGTCGTCTCCGACGGCGACATCGGCTCGCTGATCGCCGACCCGAAGACCGCCGGCGCCGACGCCCTGCTGCTCTTCGCCGCGCTGTGCTGGGTCGTCTACACCTCGGGCGCCAGCTACTTCCCGACCTGGTCCCCGATCAAGTACACGGCCATCACCACGGTCCTCGGCCTCGCCTCCGCCGCCGTGATCACGGTGATCATCCTGATCTCCGGCGGCGTCCCGGTCCCGACGGCCGGTGCCGTGGGCTCGATCCTTCCGCAGCTCGCCTACATGAGCATCATCGCCGGCTTCGTCGGCGTCCTCGGCTGGAACTTCGGCAACCGCTACCTCGGCCCGCTCAACGGCGTCCTCTTCATGGACGTCGTGCCGATCACGGCCTTCGTGATCTCCGCCCTGACCGGTGTCGTCCCGGCCGGCATGCAGATCGTCGGTGCCTCGCTCACGGCGGCGGCGCTGGTCTTCAACAACCTGTACCTGCGCAAGGTGGCCGCCAAGGCCGCCGCGGCCGCGCCGACCCCGGTCGTGGCCTCCGGTTCGGGTTCCGGTTCGTCCTCCGCCACGGGCTCCGCTTCCACCCAGGCGCCCGTCACCTCGGGCAGCAGGTCCTGACCGTCCGGACCCGCTGAACGCGTACGGCGTGGCCTCCCACATCCGTGGGGGGCCACGCCGTTTTCCGGTCTCTCACGGCGGGCACACGCGGCCGATCAGCCGCGGATCCCGTCGAGGAGGACGCTCCGCAGTTCCTCGTGCCGCTCGGTGAGGTCCTTGCGCCGGCTGAGGACGTCCGAGATGTGCTGCATGCCGAAGAAGGCGGAGACCAGGACGCGGGCCGCCGCGCGGGGTTCCACTCCTCCCTCAGTTCGCCCGCGTCGCGGGCTTCCGCGATGAGCCGGGTGAGGTAGTCCTCCCAGCCCACGTACGGCTCGGGGAGCTCGGCGTCGATGAGGGCCCGCTCGATCTGGAGCCGCGCGCCGGCCTGGACGACGATGTCCCGCGCGAAGGCCTGGGTGACCGTGTCGAGGACGGCGGCGAGCGCGTCGAACGGCTTCGCGTGGCTGCCCTCGGCGCCCTTGAGGATCTCGGGCCAGCGCGCGTAGTGCTCCTGCACGACGGCGACGGCCAGGGCCTCCTTGTTCGTGTAGTGGAAGTACACCGCTCCCTTGGTCATTTCCGCCCGTTCGGCCACGTCCTGCAAGGTCACGGTCGCGTAGCCGCGCTCGGCGAAGAGCTCGGCCGCCGACTGCAGGATGTGGCTCTTCGTGCGCCGGGCCCGTTCCTGCTTCGGTTCGCTTCGTGGTGTCGCCATGCCTGTCCGCCTCTCTTGTGCCTACGCCTTGCAATATACATTCTCGAAGGTATATTTCTTGCTGTCGAGGGGCCACGGAGGCCTCTCGTCGCCGCGATGCTTCACCTTGTAGGGGGATAAGGATGTCCATCGGTGTGCTGCAGACCGTGTTACCGGCCGAACCGCTCGCGTCCGTCGAGTCCCTGGAGTCCCTGATACGGGACGCCAAGGCGGCCCTGAGCTTCGACCGCACGATCTCGCGCCGGTTCGTGCACCGTGCCTCGGTGACGGAGGTCTTCCTCACCGACGCGACCGTGGCCGGGCCCGACCGCTTCCTGGTCGGCGCCCAACTGCCCCGGAACCACGCGCTGTACCGCCCGGAGAGGACCGGGCAGTGCGACTTCATGCTCCTCGTCGAAACCGTACGGCAGGCCGGAATCTTCCTGAGCCACCGTTTCCACGACGTACCGCTCGGCCACCACTTCATCTTCAAGGCGCTGTCGCTCCACATCAGCGACCCGGCCGCCCTCCGGGTCGGCTGCGGCCCGCTCGGCGCGGTCCTGGACGTGAAGGTCGTGACGCCCGCCGGAGCCCGCAACCCGCGCCGCTTCGACGCCCGCTTCGACATGGTGATCGAGGTCGGCGGCCGGGAGTGCGCCCGCGCCTCCGCCGGGGTCATCGTGATCGACGACGTCCGGTACGGGCGGCTGCGCCAGCGCGGCCGGATCGACGGGACCGCCCGCCCGGCAGGCCGCGAGGCCTCCCCGTACGGGCCGCCCCGGGCACCGAGGACGACCGGGGCGTCCTGCGCCCCGTCCCCGCGGCGGAGGCCCAGCCCCTGCCCCCCGGCTGCGGGGAATGGCGGCTGCACGTCGACCCCGCGCACCCCGGCTACTTCGAGCACCCCTCGGACCACGTGCCCGGGATGCTGCTCCTGGAGGCCTTCCGGCAGGCCGCCCGGCAGACGGCGGGAGGCGCGGCACTGACCTCGCTGGACGCCGACTTCGCCGTCTTCGGCGAACTGGCCGAGGCCGTGGCCGTCGAGGCCACACCCACGGGGGACGGCCGGGTGCGCCTCTCCGCCACCCAGGGCGCCCGCGTCCTCGCCACGGCCGTGGCCCGCTGCGGATGACGGTCCGCCGCGACGTTCAACTGCACGTTCAGGGGAAGAACGGACGAGCGTAGAAAGGCAGAACGATGGAACTCCAGCACTTACGGGCCTTCCGTGAAGTGGCCCGGGAACTCAGCTTCACCCGCGCGGCCCACAACCTGCACTACTCCCAGCCCGCGGTGACCGCGCAGATCAAGGGCCTGGAAGAGGACATGGGAGCCTCGCTCTTCCAGCGGCGCGGCAACCGCTCCGTGGAACTCACCCCGGCCGGCGCCCGCCTGCGCCCGCTGGCGGAGCAGATCCTCGAACTGGTCGAGACGGCGCAGTACGAGATCGCCGACCCCGCCCCCGCCCCGGCGAAGAACCACGGGACGACGGACCGCCGGATGGCCCTGCCGGCCGGCGCGAACGGCCGCTTCGCCGACGCCCGCCTCAGCGGCAACGGCCTGACGGGCAGAGGGGGAAGAGCATGAGCATCGCCCCCGCCCGTGCCGCGTTCTTCGACGTGGACGAGACCCTGATCACCTGCAAGAGCATGGCCTGCCTCATCGCCCGCTACTGGGGGCACGGAGAGGTGGCCGCCCGCCGGCTCGCCGCCGTGCGCGGCTCGCTCCAGCGCCAGATCCGCGAGGGCGTGCCCCGCGAGCAGGTGAACCGCTCCTTCTTCCGCTTCCTCACCGGCAGCCACCTGGACGACCTGGAGGCCTGCGGCCGGGAGTGGTACGAGAAGGCCCGCGCCGGCGGACTGCTCCACACCCCGTGTACGAGGCGCTCCGCCGCCACCGCGACGCCGGCGACCTGGTCGTCCTCGTCTCCGGCGCCTTCTCCGCCTGCCTGGACCCGCTGGCGCGGGAGGTCGGCGCCGATCTCGTCGTGTGCACCCTGCCCGAGGTGACCTCTCAGGGCGTGCTCACCGGCGAGCTGGCCGCCCGCCGATGATCGGCGAGGCCAAGGCCGACGCCGTCCGCCGGATCCTCACGGCCTTCGGCATCGCCGCCGAGGAGTGTTTCGCCTACGCCGACGACGAGAGCGATCTGCCGCTGCTGCGCTCCGTCGGCCACCCGTCTTCGTGGGCGACGCGTCGATCTCCGCCCCGGCTTCGGAACGGGCGGCCTGGTCCTGGCTGCCGGGTCCCGCGCCGGTGACCCCCGCCGCCCCGGCGGCCGCGCGGCCCGCGCAGAGCCCGGCTCCACAGGCGGCTTGAGGCTCCGGACCCGGGCGCGGACCTCTCCGCCGCCGCGCCCGTCATGGCAGCCCCGCCCGTTCGAGAGCCCGCCGCCACGGCGGCTCCCAGAACCCGGCACGACCACTCCTCCGTGACCCCAGCGCCTCCCCGTCACGCCGGTGTGCCCCGTAAGGCTTCATCCGTCCTCGCGCAACCCCACGTGCGCAAGGCCCCCCACGCGCGAGCCCGCCTCGCGTGAGCCCCCATCCGCGCAAGCCCCCACGTTGCGCACGGCTCCACCCGCGTGAGCGCCACCTCCCGCGGAGCCCCACTCGCGTGAGCCCCACGTCACGCGAAGCCCCACCCGCGCAAGCCCCACGGTGCGCGGAGTCCCACCCGCGCAAGCCCCACGGTGTGCGGAGTCCCAGCCGCGTGAGCACCACCTCGCGCGGAGTCCCGCCCGCGTGAGCACCACCTCGCGCGGAGTTCCCTCGCGTGAGCGTGAGCCCCACCTCGCGTGAAGTCCCGCCCGCGCAAGCCCCACGGTGCGCGGAGTTCCACTCGTGTGAGCCCCACCTCGCGCGAGGCTCCATCCGTGCGAGTGCCTCATCGCGTGAGGTCCGCATGCGCCCTCCCGCATGCGGACCCCATCGTGGCTCCTCCTGCTCAAGCGCCGCTTGAGCCCGACAACGCGGGCTCGAGGACGTCCCACAGTTCGCTCACCAGCTCTGCGGGACCGGCCGCGTCCGACGCCGTCACCACGGCAGGGGCGCCGACCAGGAGGGCCACGGCCAGCCGGGCCAGTACGTCGGCCGGGTGGGCGGTGCGTACGGAACCCTCGTCCTGGCACCTGCGGACGAGGAGCGCCACGACCTCGCAGAGCCTGTCGAGGTGGACGGGGACGGTTCCCTCGGCGCGGGCGGCGTCCATGACCAGACGCAGTCCGGCGGCGAAGGGCAGGTCCCCGTTCACCCGGCGGGCGAGGTCGAGGAGCAGTCCCCGGAGGGCGGGCAGCGCCGCACCGCTCTCCTCCGCCGCACCGACGGCGGCGGCGAGGGAGCCGTCCCAGACCGCCTCGAAGGAACGGGTCAGTTCGCCGGCGAGTTCGGCCTTCGAGGAGAAGTGTCCGTAGAGGGCTCCTTTCGTCAGTCCGGTACGGGCCGTGATGTCGGCCAGGTTCGTCCCCGCGAATCCGTGCAGGGCGAACTCGGCCGCTGCCGCGCCGATGACCAGGTCATAGGTCATGCGGGCCCTGTCCTGTTGCTTCATCGAGCGTTCGCCTCCCTTCCGCTGTAGCGGCCGTCCATGTCTTTCATGACGGCCTCTCAGAAAATACCTTCCGGACTGAATTTTTTGCTACTCGCATCAGCACCACCACTGAACCTCCACCTGAAGGAGTACGCGTCATGACCGCCGCCACCGCCCCCGCCCCCGTCCTCGCCTCCCTCGGCAGCGGCCCCCTCCAGGCCATCGCCGCCCGCCGCGCCGAGGAGGCCGAGCGGACCGGACGGCTCCACGCCGAGGTCGTCGGGGCGCTGACCGCCGCCGGCCTCCCCGCCACTTCGTGCCCCGCCGCTGGGGCGGCACGGCCGGGACCTTCACCGAACTGCTCGGCACGGTCGCGGGAGTCGGCTCGGCCTGCGCCTCCACCGGCTGGTGCGCGATGCTGTACGCCGCCCACGGCCGCCTCGCCGCGCACCTGCCGGCCGAGGGACAGCGCGAACTGTGGGGCGGCTCGCCCGACGTGCGGATCGCGGCGGCGATCGTGCCCCCGGCGGGCTGGCTCGCCCCGGCGCCCGGCGGCTGGACCCTCTCGGGGAGTGGGCCTTCGCCAGCGGCGTCGAGGACGCCGACTGGGTCCTCCTCGCCTCCCTCGACCACTCGGGCGACGGCGCCCCGGGATACAGGGTCCTGGCGGTCCCGCGCGAGCAGGTCCGGGTCCGCGAGACCTGGGACGCGGTCGGGCTCCGCGCCACCGGCAGCCACAGCGTCATCGCCGAGGCGGTCTTCGTGCCCGAGCACCGCACCTTCCTCCGCGAGGCCCTGGTGACCGGCGTCGCCGACGCCGACGCGGCCCCTGCCACCGGGTGCCGTACCAGCTGATCGCCGCCCTCCTCTTCGCCGCCCCGCGCTCGGCGCGGCGCGCGCGGCCCTGGACGCCTGGACCCTCCTCGCCGGCCTGCGCCGCCTCCCCGACGGCCGTCCGCACACCGACGACCCGGCGGTCCAGCAGACCCTGGCCCGCTGCTCCGCCGAGATCGACGCGGCCCGCCTGCTCCTGGAGTCCGCCGCCCACCGCGCCGACGGCCCCGCCGGCACCGCCCCGAACAGCGCGACGTGGTCTCCGCCGCCGCCCTCAACCAGCGGGACGCGACCGTCGCCGTCGACCTCCTCGTCGGCGCGGTCGAACGCCTCATGCGCACCGCCGGCGCCCGCGGCCTCGTCCGGGCGGCGGCCTGGAGCGCGCCTGGCGCGACATCCACGCCATCGCCGCGCACGCCGCCCTCCAGCCGGCTCCGGCGGCCGCGGCCTACGCGGCGACGGTCTTCCGTCGGCCTCCTGAGCGCCTCCCCGGTGGCGGGCGGCTGTGGGGGCCGCCGTTCCCGCGCCAGGCGGCGTAGATGCCGGACACGGCGACGGCGATGGTCGCGAGTGATTCCGGGGCGACTCCCCGCAGGACGAGGACGGCGCCGGTGACGAGTACGGCGAGGAAGGCGACGAGGTCCTGAACTCGCCTGTTTCCCTTGGGCATGGGTGGGCTCCCGGCTCTCGGTGGATGATGGGGGACCACCCTCTCCGAGGGGTGGGGTGCTGCGGCAGGTGCAGCGGGTGCTGCGGTACGAATGGCAGCACGCGCGGACGCGGGAACGGGGCGGTGGGATGACCGGGCTGAAGCCGATCGAGGACGAGGGGACTCTCGAAGTCCGGGCTCTCGCACAGGCGTTGCGCGACCTCTTCCAGGGGCTGGGGGTCTCGACCCGCCGGTACGCGATCCGGCGCTCGTACGACTCGGGCACCGTCTCCCGCTACCTCGGCGGGCGTCGGCTGCCGCCCTGGAAGTTCGTCCTCGACCTGCTCCACGACGTGGCCGAGGAACGAGGCACGCTGCCGACCGAGGAGACGGTCGCCATGCTCCGGGCGCTGCACACGGCGGCCGTCAACTCCGGCAACGGGGCCACCCACAAAGTGCTGTTGCTGGAACGCCGGCTGGCCGAGGCCGACCGGGCGGCGCGCGGGGCGGCCACCCGCGAAAGGGCCCTGGAGGAGGCCCTCCAGGACCGCGAGCACCGCATTCGCGACCTTCAGCTGCGCGAGCGCGAGCTACGGGCGGGCGCGGCCCCGTTCGGTGCGGCGGGCGGGGGCCGTCCCCGACGAGTACGCCCGGCTGCGCGAGGAGATCGAGGACCTCACGGTCGAACTGGGCCGCGTCCGGGACCTCCACCGCCAGGCGGAAGAGCGCTGCGAGCGGCTGGAGCGGCGGCTGGCGGAGGCGGAGGCGGAGGCGGAGGCAGCGGCCGGGGAGAGGCCGAAGGGGCCTCGACGTAGGGCGTTCGCGGCCGTCGAGGCGCCGGCCGCAGTGAACGCGGGATATCGGTTCGACCATGTCAGCGGTGACGTCACCATCGTCACGGACGGCTGGCAGGTCGACGAGGACTTCGTCGCGGCGGTGAGTGTGCGGGTGTCCCGCAGCAGGGGAACATCGTCCAACGGGCTCCTTGTCGACGCCGAGACGGTCGTCATCGCGGGGGCGCGCACAGTACCGATCTGGCGGAATTCTCGAAGGCCGAGCGGACCGTCACCGTCGGAGGGCGAACGGTGCCGGTCGAGGTGCGTGCGGTGAGGCCTGTCCGGGACGTGGAAGACGACCTCGGCGTGACGCCCGTGGTCGCGGTCCTGCGTCTGCTCGAACCGGTTCCGGTCCCCCGGGACCCGCTGGTGTTCGACCGCCGCCCCATGCCGGGCGCCCGCCTCCTGGTGAGCGCGTACGCGGACCGGGAGCCGTACTCCTGCCTTCTCGAAGTGAAGGGCCGCTCGGGCAACCTGCTGCGTGTGGCCGGTGAATTCACGGAAGGCCTGGCCGGCGCGCCGGCGTTCTCCCAGGCGGGGGCGCTGGTGGGACTGCTTCTGGGCTACGGACGGGAAGGGCGGGGCCTCCTCGTTCCCGTCGCCGTTCTGGAGGACCTCCTCTCCGCCGTCGCGGCGACCGGCCTCTGAATCGCACCCCGGCGCAGGCGGTGGGCTGAACTGGTGGGCTATACGCAAGGTGTATACACCTTGCGTATAGTCGGCACCATGGCACCGACCGCACCCACCCCCTCGCCCCCGCTTCCTCAAGGCGCTGTTCGTCTCCACCCTCGGAGTCGCCGCCTCGCACCTGGTCCTGTCCGACACGCTCTACCTGTCGTTCGCCGGTCAGGCGGCCACGGCGCTCGGGGCGGGGCCGGGGTACTCCGCCGACCAGGCGTTCACCACGGCGCTCATCAACACCTTTCTGGTGATGCCGCTGGTGCTGTGGATCGGGATGAGGATCGCGGGGGAGCGGCGGGTGGGGCCGATGGTGCTGGTGGGGGTGGTCGCCTGGGTCACGGCCGTCGGGAACGGCATCGATGTGATCGACGACGCTCCCGACACGCTCCTCCCGCTGCGCTCCCTCGCCCTCGTCGTCGGCGTCACCGCCCTGGCCTCGCTCGTCCGGAGGGGGAAGAAGGAGGGCTAGGCCGCGTGGAGCGCGTCCACGACCACCATGCGGCGGACCCGGCGGGCGGGCAGGACCGAGGCCGCGACGCCCGTGAGGACGGTGGCCGCGAGGATGCCGAGGACGGTCAGGGCCGTGCCGCCGGAGGAGGCGAGGGCCTCCAGGGGGGAGACGTGGCCGGCGAGGACGGCGCGGGCGGCCAGGGTGCCGTACAGCAGGCCGAGGAGTGTTCCGGCGACCGCGCCGGTGAGGGCGAGCAGCACCGATTCCAGGGTCAGCATGCGGCGCAGCTGCTCGCCCGCGAGGCCGATCGCGCGGAGCATCCCGAACTCGCGGGTGCGTTCCTCCACGGTCAGCATCAGGGTGGCGGCGACGCCGAGGGCGGCGATGGCGATCGAGAAGCCGAGGAGGACGGTGACGACCAGCATCATCCGGTCGAGCATGGAGCGGATGAGGTCGGCGTCGGAGCCGGTGTCCGCGAGCCGGATCTCCGGGTGCGCGGCGAGCGCCCGGTCCACCGCCGCGCGGGCCTCGTCGTGGCCGGTGTCGCCCGCCGGGTTGATCAGTACGGTGGAGACGGCGGCGGCACCGGGCGCGAGCCGGTCGAGGGTGGCCCCGGTGACGTACACCGTGGCCTCCGGGTAGAGGGAGACGGGGAGCATCGGCGCGCCGCTCACGCCCGTGAGCCGGACGCCGCCGACGGTCAGCCCCGCCCGCTGGGTGAGGGTGATCGCCTCGTCGTCCTTCAGGTCCCGGGCCGCGCCGACGCCCTCGGCGTCCGGGTTGAGCCCGGCCGGGTCGGCGGCGGCGAAGACGGTCTTGCGGCCGTCGACGGTGAGGGTCGCGGTGCGGACGGGGGTGACGGTCAGCCCGTGTTCGGCGCGCAGGGCGGTGATCGCGTCGGCGGGGACCCGGGCGGCGTCCGTGTCGAGCGCGAAGACGGCCGGCATGCGGTTGGCGAGCATGCTGTCCAGGCCGCCCTGCGCCGCGCCGATCGCGGTCACGGCGGAGACGGCGACGGTGACGCCGACGAGCATCGCGGAGGAAGCGGCGGCGGTGCGGCGGGAGTTGGCCCGCAGCTGCTGCACGGAGAGCCTGCCGACCGTCCCGAGCGGGCGGCGCAGGGCGAGTCCGAGCAGTCCGACGAGCGGCGGCAACAGGTACTGGGCGTACCGGAGTACGGCGAAGAACGTGAGGATCGCGCCGGCCGTGACGGCGAGCAGCGAGAGCGCCGAGCCGCCGAACGCCCCGAGGACGAGGAGTCCCGCGCCGGCGACGAGCATCAGGACCGACACCGCCTCGCGGACGGCCCGGCTGCCCGGTTCCGGCAGCTTCGCCGAGCCGCTCGCGGCGAGCGCGGCGACCGGTGGCACCGCCGCGGCGGCCCGCGCGGGCTTGCGGACGGCCCACAGGGTGAGCAGGACGCCGAAGAGCCCGGCGAGGCCGAAGGTCCAGGGCCCCGGCAGGAGGGAGACCTCGACGGGGCCGAGGTCGGCGAGCCCGTTGACGGCCGCCGTGCCGAGCGCGCAGGCCGCCGCGCCCGCCGCGAGTCCGGCGGCCGAGGCCAGCGCGCCGAGCATGAGGCCCTGGCGGCGGATGATCCGGAGGAGCTGGTCGCGGTCGGTGCCGACGCAGCGCAGCAGGGCGAGCTGGCGGGCGCGCTGGGCGAGGACGACGGAGAAGGTGTTCGTGACGACCATGCGGGCCACGGCCATCGCGATGAGGACGAAGGACAGGGCGGCGGTCAGGACCACCGCGTACATGGTCCTGCCGCTCTGGAGGGCGTTGTCCACGGCTCCGGCGTGCGTGTACGCGGACACCTGCCCGCCCAGGGCCTTCTTGGTCGCCTTCGCGACGGTGAGCGCGTCGGCGCCGGGGGCGAGGCCGAGGTCGAGGTGGGTGGCCCGTACCCCTGTCGCGTACGTCCTGACCTGTGCGTACGGCACTCCGATCGCGGGCTGCGAGCCGAGTGTCTGCGACGCCGAGGTGTCGAGCAGTCCGGTGAGCCGTACCTCCGCCGTGCCCCCGTCCGCCTTGGTCACCCGTACGGTCCCGCCGGGCGCCGCCCCCACCCGCTCCGCGCTCTCCCGGTCCAGCACCACCTCGCCGGCCCCTTCGGGCCAGCGCCCCGCGTCGAGCCGCTGCCAGCGCAGGGCCGGATCGGCGGCGATCGAGGTGACGAGGGCCCGGTCGTCGAGGGGCGGCCGGAGGGCGCGATCACGTTCGCGTGCCCCGCCAGCCGCTCCGCCACCACCGTCACCAGGGGCACCCGCGCGGCCCGTGCCGCCGCGTCCGCGGGAGCGCCCCTCGGTGCCGTCCGGGACCACCTGGACGGCGGCCCCGCCGACGTCGGCGGCGGCCGACTGCTCGTACGACTGGACGAGCGCGCCCGCCCCGCCGACGGACAGCACGAGGAACGCCACCCCGACGGCGACGGCCGAACCGGTCAGCACCAGCCTGCGCAACTGGGCCCGGAAGTCCTTGAAGGTGAAGGAGAGAAGTGACGACGACATGCCCTCCACGCTAGGAGCGGGACACGGCCGAACACGGCCCCACCAGGACGGATTCGGGGTCATACCGGAGGCGGTACGGGCGGGCGGGCGCGTACCTCTACGGGATGACGCCTGCCGAGCCGGCCCCCGGCGCCCGTGGCCCGCGAAAAACTAAAGCAAGCACGCTTGATTGTTTCTGATCCCGCTGGCATGCTCCTCCGCGAAGGCCCGTGACCGCCCGTCCCCCGAGGGGAGCGCATCGTGTCCGACCCCGTCGACGTCCTCGACGACCTGCGCGAGGAGAGCGAGGAACTCGACAGCATCGTCGCGGAGTTGAGCGAGGAGCAGTGGAGGGCGGACACCCCCGCCCCCGGCTGGACCCTCGCCCACCAGATCGCCCACCTCGCCTGGACGGACCGCGCCGCCCTGCTCGCCGCCACCGACGCGGAGGCCTTCGCCGCCGAGACGGAGAAGGCGCTGACCGCGCCGGACCTCTTCGTCGACGAGGGCGCGGAGGAGGGTGAGACTCCCGCCCGCCGCCCTCCTCGCCCACTGGCGCGACGGTCGCGAGCGGCTCCAGGAGGTCCTGCGCGCGGCCCCGCCCGGGCGCGGTTCCCCTGGTACGGGCCGCCGATGAGCGCCCCGCCATGGCGACCGCCCGGCTGATGGAGACCTGGGCGCACGGCCAGGACGTGGCCGACGCGCTGGGGTCGTCCGGACGCCCACCGCCCGCCTGCGGCACGTGGCCTGGATCGGCCACCGGGCCCGCGACTACGCCTTCCTCGTACGGGGAATCCCCGCGCCCGCCGAGCCCTTCCGCATCGAACTGCGGGCGCCCGACGGCACGTTGTGGACGTACGGCCCCGAGGGCGCCGCCCAGCGCGTCACCGGACCGGCCCTCGACTTCTGTCTCCTCGTCACCCAGCGCGTCCACCGCGACGACACCGCCCTGACCGCCGAGGGCGAGGACGCCGAGCGCTGGCTCTCCCTCGCCCAGGCCTTCGCGGGCCCGGCGGGCGGCGGCCGCACCGCCAAGGGGGCCGCGTGAACAACGTCCTGCGCGTCGGCAACGCCTCCGGCTTCTACGGCGACCGCTTCGACGCCGTCCGCGAGATGCTCACCGGCGGCGAACTCGACGTCCTCACCGGCGACTACCTCGCCGAACTCACCATGCTGATCCTCGGCCGCGACCAGCTCAAGGACCCGGCGGCCGGGTACGCGAAGACCTTCCTGCGCCAGATGGAGGAGGGCCTCGGCCTCGCCCACGAGCGCGGCGTCCGGATCGTCGCCAACGCGGGCGGCCTCAACCCCGCCGGTCTCGCCGACGCCCTCCGCGCCCTCGCCGCGAAGCTCGGCCTGCCGACCCGGATCGCCCACGTCGAGGGCGACCGGCTGCCGCCGCGCCACGGCGCGCTGACGGCCAACGCCTACCTCGGCGGCGCCGGCATCGCCGCCTGCCTCGCGGAGGGCGCCGACGTCGTCGTCACCGGCCGGGTCACCGACGCCGCCCTCGTCACCGGGCCCGCGCAGTGGCACTTCGGCTGGGGCCCGGAGGCGTACGACGAACTGGCGGGCGCGGTCGTCGCCGGGCACGTCCTGGAGTGCGGCACCCAGGCCACCGGCGGCAACTACGCCTTCTTCGCCGCACACGACCCGCTGACGTTCCGCCGCCCCGGCTTCCCGGTCGCCGAACTCCACGCCGACGGCTCCTCCGTCCTCACCAAGCACCCGGGCACGGGCGGCCTCGTCGACGTCGGCACGGTCACCGCCCAGCTCCTCTACGAGACGGCCGGCGCCCGCTACCCCGGCCCCGACGTGACCGCCCGCCTCGACTCCGTGCGCCTCACCCAGGAGGGCCCCGACCGGGTCCGCGTCGAAGGCGTCCGCGGAGAGGCCCCGCCCCCCGACCTCAAGGTCGGCCTCAGCAGGCTCGGCGGCTTCCGCAACGAGGTCGTCTTCGTCCTCACCGGCCTCGACATCGACGCCAAGGCGGCCCTCCTCCGGGGCCAGATCGACGACGCCCTCGCCAAGTCGACTCCCTCCGAGGTCCGCTGGGAACTCTCCCGCACCGACCGCCCCGACGCCGGCACCGAGGAGACCGCGAGCGCCCTGCTCCGCCTCGTCGTCCGCGACCGGGACCCCGAGAAGGTCGGCCGCGCCGTCACCGGCGCCGCCGTCGAACTGGCCCTCGCGAGCTACCCCGGCTTCCACGTCACCGCCCCGCCCGGCAAGGGCGCCCTACGGGGTCTTCGAGGCGGAGTACGTCCCGGCGGCCCGGGTCCCGCACACGGCCGTCCTCCCCGACGGGACCCGCCGGAGCTCCCGCGCCCCGAGGACCCGCGCGCTCGCACCCGTACCCGACCCGGACCTTCCGCCGCCGCTCCCCGAGGGCCCACCCGGAGGGCGCCCCTCGGCCGGATCGCCGGGGCCCGCAGCGGCGACAAGGGCGGCGACGCGAACGTCGGGGTGTGGGTGCGGACGGAGGAGGAGTGGCGCTGGCTCGCCCACGCCCTGACCGTGGAGAAGGTCAAGGAACTCCTCCCGGAGACAGCCGACTTGACCGTCACCCGGCACCTCCTCCCCCGCCTCCGCGCGATCAACTTCACGATCGCCGGGATCCTCGGCGAAGGCGTCGCCTCCCAGGCCCGCTTCGACCCCCAGGCCAAGGCCCTCGGCGAATGGCTCCGCTCCCGCCACGTCGACGTCCCGGAGGCCCTCCTGCCAGGGGCTCCGGCCGCCGTCTCCTCGCTCGACGTCCCGGAGGCCCTCCTGCCCGGGGCCCCGGCCGCCGTCCTCCCGTCCGACGTCCCGGAGGTACTCCAGTGACCGTCCTCGCCTCCGCCCTCGACACCGGCGGACCCGACTACACCGCCCACCGCGCCGCCATGCTGGACAAGCTCGCCGCACTCGACGCCGAGCACGCCAAGGCGCTCGCCGGCGGCGGCGAGAAGTACACCGCACGCCACAGGAAGCGCGGCAAGCTCCTCGCGCGCGAGCGCATCGAGCTGCTCGTCGACCCCGACAGCCCCTTCCTCGAACTGTCGCCGCTCGCCGCCTGGGGCAGCGACTACACCGTAGGGGCCTCCCTGGTGACCGGCATCGGGGTCGTCGAGGGCGTGGAGTGCCTGATCACGGCCAACGACCCGACCGTGCGCGGCGGCGCCTCCAACCCGTGGACGCTGAAGAAGGCGCTGCGGGCCAACGAGATCGCGTACGCCAACCGGCTGCCCGTCATCTCGCTCGTCGAGTCCGGCGGCGCCGACCTGCCCTCCCAGAAGGAGATCTTCATCCCGGGCGGGGCGCTCTTCCGCGACCTCACCCGTCTCTCCGCCGCCGGCATCCCGACCGTCGCGGTCGTCTTCGGGAACTCGACGGCGGGCGGCGCGTACGTCCCCGGGATGTCCGACCACGCCGTGATGATCAGGGAGCGGTCGAAGGTCTTCCTCGGCGGGCCGCCGCTGGTGAAGATGGCGACGGGGGAGGAGAGCGACGACGAGTCCCTCGGCGGCGCCGAGATGCACGCCCGGACCTCCGGTCTCGCCGACCACTACGCCGTCGACGAGGCCGACGCGATCCGCCAGGCCCGCCGGATCGTCGCCCGCCTCAACCACCGCAAGGCCCATCCCGACCCGGCTCAGGCCGAACCCCCCACGTACGACCCGGAGGAACTCCTCGGGATCGTCCCCGGCGACCTCAAGACCCCCTTCGACCCGCGCGAGGTGATCGCCCGGATCGTCGACGGCTCGGACTTCGACGAGTTCAAGCCGCTGTACGGGACCTCGCTGACCACGGGCTGGGCGCGGCTGCACGGCTACCCGGTCGGCATCCTCGCCAACGCGCAGGGCGTGCTCTTCTCCGCCGAGTCGCAGAAGGCCGCGCAGTTCATCCAGCTCGCCAACCAGCGCGACATCCCGCTCGTCTTCCTCCACAACACCACCGGCTACATGGTCGGCAAGGAGTACGAGCAGGGCGGCATCATCAAGCACGGCGCGATGATGATCAACGCGGTGTCGAACTCGAAGGTCCCCCACCTCTCCGTCCTCATGGGGGCCTCGTACGGCGCCGGGCACTACGGCATGTGCGGCCGCGCGTACGACCCGCGCTTCCTCTTCGCCTGGCCGAGCGCGAAGTCCGCCGTCATGGGCCCGCAGCAGCTCGCCGGGGTCCTGTCGATCGTGGCGCGCGCTTCGGCGGCGGCGAAGGGACAGCCGTACGACGACGAGGCCGACGCCGGGCTGCGCGCCCTGGTGGAGGCGCAGATCGAGTCCGAGTCGCTGCCGATGTTCCTCTCCGGCCGGCTCTACGACGACGGGGTCATCGACCCCCGCGACACCCGCACGGTCCTCGGGCTGTGCCTCTCCGCGATCCACACGGCACCGGTCGAGGGCGCGCGCGGCGGCTTCGGCGTCTTCCGAATGTGAGGCACTGATGATCAAGACCGTACTGGTCGCGAACCGGGGCGAGATCGCCTGCCGGGTCTTCCGCACCTGCCGTGAGCTGGGCATCTCCACCGTCGCCGTGTACTCCGACGCCGACGCCGGCGCGCTGCACGTCCGGGAGGCCGACGCGGCGGTACGCCTGCCGGGGCCGCGCCCTCGGAGACGTACCTGCGCGGCGACCTCGTCGTGGAGGCGGCGCTCGCGGCGGGCGCCGACGCCGTCCACCCCGGCTACGGCTTCCTCTCCGAGAACGCCGGCTTCGCGCGCGCCGTGACCGACGCGGGCCTGACCTGGATCGGCCCGCCGCCGGCGGCCATCGAGGCGATGGCGTCGAAGACGCGGGCGAAGGAGCTCCTGGGGATCGAGCCCCTGGCGGAGGTGACGGAGGCCGACCTGCCCGTCCTGGTGAAGGCGGCGGCGGGCGGCGGCGGCCGGGGCATGCGGATCGTGCGCGAACTGGCCTCCCTTCCCGGGGAATGGGAGGCGGCGTCGGCCGAGGCGGCGAGCGCGTTCGGCGACGGGAGGTGTTCGTCGAGCCGTACGTGGAGAACGGCCGCCACGTCGAAGTACAGCTCCTCTGCGACGCCCACGGCACGGTGTGGGCGCTCGGCACCCGCGACTGCTCCCTCCAGCGCCGGCACCAGAAGGTCATCGAGGAGGCCCCGGCGCCCGGCCTGCCCGCCGCGCTCGAAGCGCAGCTCCTCGACACGGCCGTCCGGGCGGCGAAGTCCGTCGGCTACGTCGGCGCGGGCACGGTCGAGTTCCTCGTCGCCGACGGTCGCGCGCACTTCCTGGAGATGAACACCCGCCTCCAGGTCGAGCACCCGGTCACCGAGGAGGTGCACGGCGTCGACCTCGTCGCCCTCCAGCTCGCCGTCGCCGAGGGCCGGGCCCTGCCCCCGAGCCCCCGGCCCCGCGCGGCCACGCGATCGAGGCCCGGCTCTACGCCGAGGACCCGGCCCGGGGCTGGGCCCCGCAGACCGGGGTCCTGCACCGCTTCGAGGTCCCGGGGAGCGCGCGCGTCGACACCGGATACGCCTCCGGGGACACGATCGGCGTCCACTACGACCCGATGCTCGCGAAGGTGATCGTCCACGCCGACACCCGCGAGGCGGCCCTCCGCAAGCTCGCGCACGCCCTGGACCGGGCGGTGGTCCACGGCCCCGTCACCAACAGGGAGCTCCTGCTCGCCTCGCTCGGACACCCCGACTACGCCCGGGAGGAAGCCCTCGACACGGGCTTCTACGACCGGAACCTGACCGAACTGACGGCCTCGGCGACGGGCGGGGAGTACGCGGCGGTCGCGGCGGCCCTCGCCTCGGCGTCCGCCGGCCGGGGCCGCTTCGGCGGCGGCTGGCGCAACCTCCGTTCGCAGGACGAGACGCGGACGTACGGGGACCACGAGGTCCGCTACCGGCCGACGCGGGACGGCGGCTACGAGGTCACGTCTCCGGAGGGCGTCCGGGTGGTGGAGGCGACCCCGGAGGCCGTACGCCTCGAAGTGGCCGGAGTCGTAAGGAGCTTCACCGTGGCCGCGTACGGCGACACGGTCCACTCCGGAGGCCACCGCTTCACCGTCCGCCCCCGCTTCACCGACCCCGCCGACCTCCAGGAGCCCGGCTCCCTGCTCGCCCCGATGCCCGGCACCGTCGTCCGGGTCGCGGACGGCCTCGCCGTCGGCGACCGGGTCACCGCCGGACAGCCGCTCCTCTGGCTGGAGGCCATGAAGATGGAGCACCGCGTCACCGCCCCCGCCTCCGGCACGCTCACCGCGCTCCACGCCGCCCCCGGCCGCCAGGTCGAGGTCGGAGCCCTGCTCGCCGTCGTACAGACCGAAGCACAGGAGGAAAACCCCGCATGAGCACCCTCATCGATTCCCCCGAGCACACCGCCCTCCGCGCCGCCGTCTCCGCGCTCGGCCACCGCCACGGCCCCGGCTTCGACCGGGCCGAGCTGTGGGCGGAGGCGGGCAAGCTCGGCTACCTGGGCGTGAACCTCCCCGAGGAGTACGGGGCGGGGCGGCGGCATGGCCGAGCTGTCGATCGTCCTGGAGGAGGCGGGCGCGGCCGGCGCGCCGCTCCTGATGATGGTCGTCTCGCCCGCGATCTGCGGCACGGTCATCGCCCGCTTCGGCACCGAGGAGCAGAAGCGGGCCTGGCTGCCGGGCCTCGCGGACGGCTCGAAGACGATGGCGTTCGGCATCACGGAGCCCGACGCGGGCTCCAACTCGCACCGCATCACGACGACGGCCACCCGCACCGAGGAGGGCTGGGTCCTCAACGGCCGGAAGGTCTTCGTCTCGGGCGTCGACATCGCGGACGCCACCCTGATCGTGGGCCGCACGTCGGACGCCCGCACGGGTTCGCTCAAGCCCTGCCTCTTCATCGTCCCGCGCGACGCCCCCGGCTTCGGCCGCCGTCACATCGAGATGGAACTCGCCGCGAACGAGAAGCAGTTCGAGCTGACCCTCGACGACGTCCACCTCCCCGCCGAGGCGCTGGTCGGCGACGAGGACGCGGGCCTCCTCCAGCTCTTCGCGGGCCTCAACCCCGAGCGGATCATGACCGCCGCCTTCGCGATCGGCATGGGCCGCTACGCCCTCGCCCGAGCCGTCACGTACGCGAAGGACCGCCAGGTCTGGAAGTCCCCGATCGGCGCCCACCAGGCCATCGCCCACCCCCTCGCCCAGGCCCACATCGAACTCGAACTGGCCCGCCTGATGATGGCCAAGGCCGCCGCCCTCTACGACGCGGGCGACGACATGGGCGCGGGCGAGGCCGCGAACATGGCGAAGTACGCGGCCGCCGAGGCCTGCGTCAAGGCCGTCGACACCTCCGTCCACACCCTCGGCGGCAACGGCCTCACCAAGGAGTTCGGCCTCGCCCGCCTCATCACGGCGGCCCGCGTGGCCCGGATCGCCCCCGTCAGCCGCGAGATGATCCTGAACTTCGTCTCCCACCAGACCCTGGGCCTGCCCAAGTCGTACTGAGCGGGCCGGGTAGCACCCCGGTATGAGCCGCCACTTGGCTCCGGGGTGTGACGACGGCGGCGGTGAGGGGGCGTGAGAGTACGGGCATCCGCAGAACGACCCGAGGAGCCCGCGATGTCCCCGATCCGCCGCACCCTCTCCACTGCCGCCCGCGCCTTCCTGGCGCTGCCGGTCGGCCTCGCGGCGGCCGCCCTGACCCTGACCGGCCGACCGGGCCGGGCCGCCCGCCTCCAGGCCCGGTTCACGGGCGGCGAGGGGTGGACGGGCGGCCGCGTCCTCACCCGCGCCCTCCTCGGCCTCCCCCTGGACACGGCCGCCTTCGTCCTCCTCGGCTACTCCCTCTTCAACTCGGTCCGCAACCTCGCCTACCCCCTCTGGTACGGGAACACCGACTACCACCAGGCCTGGGGCGGCCCCACCCTCGCCGGGCGTCTGGGCCGTCCACTCCCTCGGCTGGCTCCTCTGCCTCGCGGTCCTCCTCCACTGGCCGGCCCGCTGGCTGGCCCGGGGCCAGCAGGCGCTGAACCGGCGGCTCACGGGCGCCCGGCGGACTCCGGTACGCCCGGCCCCGCCGCAGCTCCCCGTTGACGAGGGTCAGCGCCGTCATGACGGCCAGCATCGCCCCGGGGATCGCCAGCGACCCCCGCCGGCCGCTCTCCTCCAGCTCCTCGTACTCCTGCCGCCCGACCTCGACCGTGCCCCGGCGCCCCGGGGAGGACTCGAAGGCGTAGTACCGGCCCTCCCGGACGTCGGAACCCTGCCGGCTGCTGCCGGTGACCGCGTCGGCGAAGACGGTCACGGCCGCCACGACGACCAGAACGCCGACGGCCACCTGGACCCGCCCCGGCAGACACCGGAAGGCCGGCCACTGCAGGTCGCGCACTGCCCGGGTCCGGCAGCGTCGGCCCGTTCCTGCCTGCCCTGTGCGCGCCACCCCAGAAATCATGCATGCGTGCTTGATTGTTCTTCGGGGTACTGACAGGGTCTGGACAAGGGCCGGGCGGGGGCTCCCCGAGTCCCGCTCCCGGCAGCGATCCTGGCGACCACCTTCCATCTCCTCAGGGAGCAACGCATGGTGTTCCACAGCGCGTACGAGCCCGTCCCCACCGTCTCCCTGCCCATCCACGACGCCGTCCTCGGGCGCGCCGCCGAGTGGGCCGACGTGCCCGCGCTGATCGACGGGGCCGGGGGGCTCAGTCTCACGTACGGGCAGGTGGACGCCTTCCACCGGCGCATCGCGGCCGGGCTCGCGGAGGCCGGGGTGCGGAAGGGGGACGTGGTGGCCCTGCACAGTCCCAACACCGTCCTGTTCCCGGTCGCGTTCTACGCCGCCACGCGCGCGGGTGCCGCCGTCACGACCGTGCATCCGCTCGCGACGCCCGGGGAGTTCGCGAAGCAGCTGCGGGACTCGGGGGCGCGGTGGATCGTGACCGTGTCGCCGCTGCTGGCCTCGGCCCGCGCCGCCGCCGAACTCGCCGGCGGGGTGGAGGAGGTGTTCGTCTGCGACCGTGCCCCGAGGCGGAGGGCGTGCGGTCGTTGCAGGACTTCCTCGGGGCGACGGGCCCGTGCCCGAGGTCGAGGTCGATCCGGAGCGGGACGTGGCGGCCCTCCCGTACTCCTCGGGCACGACCGGTGTCCCCAAGGGCGTGATGCTCACCCACGCGTCCATCGCCACCAACCTGGCGCAGCTGGAGCCCGTCATTCCGATGGGGCCCGGTGGCCGGATTCTTGCGGTACTTCCGTTTTTTCACATTTACGGGCTCACGGCTCTGATGAACGCCCCGCTCCGCTCCGGTGCCACCGTCGTCGTCCTGCCCCGCTTCGAGCTGGACACCTTTCTCGGCGCCATCCAGGAGCACCGCATCAACGGGCTGTACGTGGCCCCGCCGATCGTCCTCGCGCTCGCCAAGCACCCGGCCGTCGCCGCGTACGACCTGTCCTCGCTGGAGTACATCGTCAGCGCCGCCGCCCCGCTCGACGCCGCGCTCGCCGCGGCCTGTTCGGCGCGGCTCGGGCTGCCGCCGGTCGGGCAGGCGTACGGGATGACGGAGCTGTCCCCGGGGACCCATGTCGTGCCGCTGGACGCCCCGGAGCCGCCGCCCGGGACCGTCGGGAGGCTGCTGCCGTCCACCGAGATGCGGATCCTGTCGCTCGACGACCCCGGGAAGGACGTGGGGCCGGGGAGGAGGGAGATCGCGATCCGGGGGCCGCAGGTGATGAAGGGGTACCTCGGGCGGCCGGAGGCCACCGCCGCGATGATCGACGCCGAGGGGTGGGTGCACACCGGGGACATCGGGCGGGTCGACGAGGACGGGTGGCTGTTCGTCGTCGACCGGGTCAAGGAGCTCATCAAGTACAAGGGGTTCCAGGTCGCTCCCGCCGAGCTCGAAGCGGTTCTCCTCACGCACGAGGGATCGCCGACGCCGCCGTCATCGGGGTCACCGACGCGGACGGCACCGAGATGCCCAAGGCCTACGTCGTCCGTCAGCCCGCCGCGCCCGGCCTCACCGCCGAGGAGGTCGTCGCGCACGTCGCCGCGCGGGTCTCCCGTACAAGAAGGTCCGCGCGGTGGAGTTCATCGAGACCGTCCCCGGGCAGCGTCCGGGAAGATCCTCCGCAGAGAGTTGAGGGACCGCGCATGACCCTTGTGAACGTCTCCGAGGAGCGGGGCATCACCACCCTCGCCCTGGACTCCCCGGCCACCCGCAACGCGCTCTCCGCGCCGCTCGTCACCGAGCTCGCCGACGCGCTCAGCGCCGCAGGCAAGGACCCGTCCGTGCGGGCCGTGGTCCTCACCCACACCGGCTCCACGTTCAGCGCGGGCGCCGACCTGAAGGCCCCGCCCAGCCCGTACGCCTTCGTGGACCTGCTCCGGCAGGTCGTCGAGCTGCCGAAGCCGGTCGTCGCCCACGTCACCGCCGGCAGCCACACCCGGGCGGGGGGCCTCGGGCTGCTCGGCGCGGCCGACATCGTGCTCGCGGGGGAGGGGGCGGACTTCGCGCTCACGGAGGTGCGGATCGGGGTGGCGCCCGCCGTCGTCTCCCTCACGCTGCTGCCGCGCCTGGAGCCGCGCGCGGCCGCCCGGCACTATCTGACGGGCGAGCGGTTCGGGGTGCGGGAAGCCGTCGCGATGGGCCTCGTGACCGCGTCCGACGAGGAGCTCGACACCGTCCTCGACTCCTGCGCGCCGCCTCCCGCAGGGCCTGAGGGAGGCGAAACGACTGGTCACCGCTAGAGTCCTGGAAACCTTCGAACGCGACGCGGAGGACCTCGTGCAGAGGTCGGCCACGCTCTTCGCCTCCGCCGAGGCGCGCGAGGGGATGACGGCCTTCCTCGAACGACGGGACCCCGCATGGCGGCTCTGACCACGCCGAACCAGCCGAAGCCGGACGGGACCTCCAGGCCCGGCCGGGTCGCCGGGTCGGACGGCGCCTCCCGGCCCGACCGGACCGCCGAGCCGGGCGGGACCGCCGAGCCGGGCGGGACCGCCAAGCGGGGCGGGACCGCCGGGCCCGACCGGGCCGCCAAGCCCGACCGGGCCGCCGAGCCCGACCGGACCGCCGAGCCGGGCGGGACCACCAAGCCAGACCGGACCGCCAGGCCAGACCGGACCGCCGAGCCGGGCGGGACCGCCGAGCCCGATCGGACCGCCGAGCCGGGCGGGACCGCCAAGCCCGACCGGACCGCCAGGTCCGACCGGGCCCCAAGCCCGACCGGGCCCCAAGCCCGACCGGAACCCCAAGCAGGACCGGAGCCGTGCCACCCGGCAGCGGCTCCTGGAGGCCGCGGTGGCCTGCCTCGCCGAGCACGGCTGGGCGGGCTCCACGGTCGCCGCCGTCGCCGAACGGGCCGGAGTGTCCCGGGGCGGCCCAGCACCACTTCCCCACCCGCGAGGACCTGTTCACGGCCGCCGTCGAGTACGTCGCGGAGGAACGCTCCCAGGCCCTGCGGGCGGTTCCCACGGACGACCGCGAGCAGGCTGTCGCCGCCCTCGTCGGCCTCTACACCGGGCCCCTCTTCCGGGCCGCGCTCCACCTGTGGGTCGCCGCCTCCGGCGAGGAGCAGCTCCGTGAGCGGGTCACGGAGCTGGAGGCCCGAGTCGGCCGCGAGTCCCACCGGATCGCCGTCGAGGTCCTGGGCGCCGACGAGGCGCGGCCCGGCGTCCGCGAGACCGTCCAGGGCCTCCTGGACATGGCCCGGGGCCTGGGCCTGGCCACCCTCCTGACGGACGACCGCGCCCGCCGGGAACGGGTGGTGTCCCAGTGGGCGCGGCTGGTGAGCGAGGCGCTCTCGGACCACTGACCGGCCGGTCAGATCGCTCCGAAGCGTTCCGCCCAGGCGGCCACGTCGGCGGTCGTGGCGTTGCCGCCGCAGACGACCAGGCCCAGACGGGCGTCGGGACCGACCTGTTCCAGGACGCGGCGGGCGGCGGGGAGGAGACAGCCGGCGGCGGGCTCCGCCCAGACCTTGGCGTGTTCGGCCAGGTCGAGGGTGCCGCGCACGGCCTCCGCGTCGGTCACCGTGAGCACGTCCTCGACCAGGGCCTCGGTGTGCGCGTACGTGAGCGCCGAGACGCTGGGGGCGGCCAGCGTGGACACCACCGAGGAGAGCTCGATCGGCACCGGGCTGCCCGTGGCGAGGGCCGCCGTCATGGCCTGGGCGCCCTCGGTCTCGACGCCCCAGATCCGTATCCCCGGGCGGCGGGCGCGCAGGGCGGTGGCGACGCCGGCGATCAGACCTCCGCCGCCGATGCTGACGAGGACGTCGGTCAGTTCGCCCGCGTCCTCGGCGAACTCCAGGCCGACGGTGCCCTGCGCGGCGACGACCAGCGGGTCGTCGAAGGGGTGGACGGGGTGAGGCCCCGGCGCGCAGCTCCTCCATGAGGGCGAACGCCTCGGGCGCGGTGTCGGTGAGGAGGACCTTCGCCCCGGCGGCCCCGGCCGTGTCCACGGCGCGGGCCGGGGCGGTCCGGGGCATGACGACGGTCGCCCGGACGCCGAGGACCCCGGCCATGACCGCGAGCGCGATGCCGTGGTTGCCGCCGCTGACGGCGACGACCCCGGCCGCGCGCTCGTCGGGGTGAGCGAGAGGAGCTTGGCGACCGCCCCGCGCGCCTTGAACGAGCCGGTGCGCTGGAGGAGTTCCAGCTTGACGGTGACGTCCGCGCCGAGCAGCGCGGTCAGTCCGGGGCTGGGCAGGGTCGGGGTCCGTACGACGTGTCCGGTGAGGCGTTCGGCTGCGGCTTCGACGTCCGCGACGGTGATCATCACGTCCTCCACTGTGCCGTACGCCCCACCGTGCCGGACAGGGTCAGACGCCGGGGATCGCCCGCGCCCGGAAGGCGTCCCGGACCGCCGCCGCGGCCTGCGTCCCGTACATCTTCTGCGCCGTCGCGACCGTCGTGAGGGCCGCGTCCTTGAAGCTGGTGTCGGGGGCGAAGCCGAACTGGGCGTTCACGATGATCCGGTCGGCGGTGCGGGCGCCGAGCTCGTTCCGGATGTCGAAGAGCGCGCGGGACCAGATCTCGCCGTCGGCGTGGACCTCGCCCACCCGGTCCGCGTAGGTCTTGGTGCCGTCGAGGCGGCGCAGGCAGTGCGGGGCGGTCGCCGTGTAGCCGGTGGAGTCCCAGTCGCCGACGCAGGCGAGCTCGGTCTTCATGGGCCAGCCGTACTTGGCGTCCGCGGCGGCGCCGACCTCCATGCCCAGGTAGTCGCCGAAGGCCTCGCCGATCGCGCCGGCCTCCGCGGAGCCGCCGAAGCCGGGGACCTGGGCCTCGTGCACGGCGTGGCCGTACTCGTGGACGATGACCTCGGCGTCCTCGGCGTCGTCCACGCCGCCCTTGCCGAAGCGGATCTCGTCCTTCTTGTCGGTGAAGAAGGAGTTGTCGGAGCCCCACTGGTTGAGGCGGACCGGCTGCACCCGGTCGTTCGCCCCGCGCAGCTCGGTGCCGAAGCCGAGGCCCTGGAGGTACTCCTGCGCCTCGTTGACCCAGAAGTACGCCATGACCTGCTCGAACTCGTCGTCGTGGCGGTCGTACGAGGTGGCGTCGGCGACCTTCGCCGGCTTGCCGGTCTCGGAGCGGACGGCGGCCCACCGGCCCGACAGGGCGCCGCTCGCGTCGAGGTTGCGCAGGGCGACGGTGGCGTACGCGGAGGCGGGGACGTCGCTCGCCGCGTCCTTGTGGTCGGCGAGGGACTGGTCGCCCGAGGACTGCACCGGGTTGACCATGAAGACACGGGCCTGCGGAGCGGCGGCGGCGGAGGCTCCCGCGGACGGGAGCAGCGCCGCGGTGGCGGAGGCCACGGTGACGGCGGCCGCGGCGACCAGGGCACGAGAGGTGCGGCGGGTCATGGACATCCTCCTGCGATGGGGATCTGCGACGGGAAGGAGACGGGAGAAGACCGGAGGGGGCGGGAAGTATGGCGTGTACGCAACACGCGTGGCGGCGATCTTCGCTCACTCCCGGCCGCTTTGAACAGACTTTGCGCCATCGGGCCGCCCGACGTGACGCGGACCACAGTGGCCCCGCCCCCGCCGCAGTACGCTGACTGCATGCCTCTGCTCGTACGCCGCCGCCACGTGGACTTCGTCCGCGTCACGAGCATGGGCTGTCGCCGCTCCGCCTGACCTTCCGGGGTACCACTCCACACCCCCGCGGTCCCTCGCCCAGAGCCCCAGCCGACCGGCACCCGTGGCCCCCGCCCCACCCTTGGCGGCCGCCCGGGCACCCGTATACCCCGCGGATGCACACATGACGCACAGCTCGTACGCCTCGCAGCTCCCCATCGTCGACCTCTCGGCCGCCGACCGGGGCCCCCAGGCCCGGAGGCTGCTCCACGCGCAGCTCCACTCGGCCGCCCACGACGTGGGCTTCTTCCAGCTCATCGGGCACGGCATCACCGAGGCCGAGACCCAGGCCCTGACCTCGGCCATGCGGGCCTTCTTCGCGCTGCCCGAGGCCGACCGGCTCGCCCTCGACAACATCAACTCGCCGCACTTCCGCGGCTACACGCGCATCGGCGACGAGCGCACCGCCGGCGCCCGCGACTGGCGCGACCAGCTCGACATCGGCGCCGAGCGGCCCGCCCGCGACCCCGGCCCCTGGGAAGCCCCGTACTGGTGGCTCGAAGGCCCCAACCAGTGGCCCGCCGCCCTCCCCGAGCTCCGCACGGCCGCCCTGCACTGGATCGACCGCCTCAGCGGCGTCGCCGAGCGCCTCCTGCGCGAGCTGCTCGCCTCCATCGGCGCGCCCGCGGACTTCTACGACGACATCTTCGGCCCGCACGCCCACCCGCACCTCAAGCTGGTGCGCTACCCGGGCAGCAGCGGCGAGGGCGACGACCAGGGCGTCGGCGCGCACAAGGACTACGGCTTCCTCACCCTGCTGCTCCAGGACCAGGTCGGCGGGCTCCAGGTGCAGCGCGAGGACGGGAACTTCCACGACGTGCCGCCGCTGCCGGGCGCCTTCGTCGTCAACCTGGGCGAGCTCCTGGAGGTCGCCACGAACGGCTACCTGATCGCGACGAACCACCGGGTGGTCTCGCCGCCCGGGGCGACGGAACGATTCTCCGTGCCGTTCTTCTACAACCCGCGCCTCGACGCCCGGATCGCCCCGCTCCAGTTCCCGTACGCGGACCGGGCCCCCGGCGTCACGGTCGACCCGGCGAACCCGCTGTTCGCCGAGTACGGCCGCAACGAACTCAAGGGCAAGCTCCGGGCCCACCCCCTGACGACGGCCCGCCACCACGCGGACCTGCTGCTGCACCCGCAGGAGCAGGCGGCGCAGCTGGTCTAGCGGCCGGACCGGGAGACGGTGAGGCCCGGCGGGCTGTGCGGACCCGCCGGGCCCCACCGTCTTCCCGCGGGCGTCACCGGCCGGCGATGTCCGCGTATCCTCGATCTCGCGCGGGTCCCGCTGGCCGGGGCCCACGTACCGCGCGGACGGGCGGACGAGGCGCCCGGTGCGCTTCTGCTCCAGGATGTGCGCGGACCAGCCGCCGTGCGCGCGCACGTGAACATCGACGTGAACATGTGCGCCGGGACCTCGGCGAAGTCCAGGACGATCGCCGCCCAGAACTCGACGTTCGTCGCGAGGACGCGGTCGGGGCGGCGGTTGTGCAGCTCCTCCAGGGCGGCCTTCTCCAGGGCCTCGGCGACCTCGAAGCGCGGGGCGGCGAGTTCCTTGGCCGTACGGCGCAGCACGCGCGCGCGGGGGTCCTCGGCGCGGTAGACGCGGTGGCCGAAGCCCATGAGGCGCTCGCCCTTGTCGAGGGCCTGCTTCACGTACGCGGTGGCGTCGCCGGTCCGCTCGATCTCCTCGATCATGCCGAGGACGCGGGAGGGCGCGCCGCCGTGCAGCGGGCCGGACATGGCGCCGACGGCTCCGGAGAGGGAGGCGGCCACGTCGGCGCCCGTGGAGGCGATGACGCGCGCGGTGAAGGTGGACGCGTTCATGCCGTGCTCGGCGGCGGAGGTCCAGTAGGCGTCGACGGCCTTGACGTGCTTCGGGTCGGGCTCGCCGCGCCAGCGGACCATGAACCGCTCGACGACCGACTCGGCCTTGTCGATCTCGCCCTGCGGGACCATCGGCAGGCCCTGGCCGCGCGCGGACTGCGCGACGTACGAGAGGGCCATGACGGCGGCGCGGGCGAGGTCGTCGCGGGCCTGCTCGGCGGAGATGTCGAGGAGCGGTTTGAGGCCCCACACGGGCGCGAGCATCGCGAGCGCGGACTGCACGTCGACGCGGATGTCGCCGGAGTGCACGGGGATGGGAAGGGCTCGGCGGGCGGCAGGCCGGGGTTGAAGGCGCCGTCGACGAGCAGGCCCCAGACGTTCCCGAAGGAGACGTGACCGACGAGGTCCTCGATGTCGACCCCGCGGTAGCGGAGGGCGCCGCCCTCCTTGTCGGGTTCGGCGATCTCCGTCTCGAACGCGACGACTCCCTCGAGCCCGGGTACGAAGTCGGACATCAGGCGGCTCCTCTATCGATGATCGATCAAACGCGTTGATCGTGGTGGGGAATCAACAGTCATCCAGGGGACGAGTCTGTACGGTTCCGATGATGCGGGGAAAGGTGACATCCGGCACACTGCGCCGATTCGGCGAGAGAGGATTACCGCCCCGGGGTGCCGGGCAGACTGGGGTGCTGCGGCAGGATGACCCTGTGACCGACGCCCTGGATCCCGCAGACATGCGCGAGCAGTACCGCACCCTGGAGCTGTCCGCGACCGACCTCGCGCCCGAACCGATCGGCCAGTTCGCCCGCTGGTTCAAGGAGACCGCCGCCAATCCGGCGATCCACGAACCGAACGCGATGATCGTCTCCACGGCCACCCCGAGGGCCGCCCGTCCTCCCGCACGGTCCTCCTGAAGCACTACGACGAGGCCGGCTTCGTCTTCTTCACCAACTACGCCTCCCGCAAGGGCGAGGAGCTCGCGGCCAACCCGTACGCCTCGCTCCTCTTCCCCTGGCACCCCCTGGCCCGCCAGGTCATCGTCACCGGCCGCGCCGTCCGCGTCCCCCGCGACGAGACGGTCGCCTACTTCCGCACCCGCCCCCACGGCTCCCAGCTCGGCGCCTGGGCCAGCCCCCAGTCCCGCGTCATCGGCTCCCGCGCCGAACTCCTCGCCCGCTACGAGGAACTCTCCGCCCGCTACCCCGAACCCGGACAGGTCCCCGTCCCCCCGGAATGGGGCGGCATCCGCGTCCTCCCCGACACCGTCGAGTTCTGGCAGGGCCACGAGAACCGCCTCCACGACCGCCTCCGCTACGTCCGCGAACCCGACGGCGCGTGGCGGGTGGAGCGGCTGGCGCCCTGACGGGCCCGGAGGGGGAGCGGACGCGGGAAAACGCAGACGACCCGTGAGTCTTGGCAACCGTCCGCCTAGGTTCGGGCGGATGCCTGCCGGCCGGACTGCCGGCGACTCACGGGTCGGGTGACTGCGTTGGTGTTCGGCAGAAGGCCTGCCGAGGTGCACAGAGTGCGACTGGCAGGCCTTAGCCCGCAGTCACCTCACGAGTCCGAAAAGAAACCATTTTTTCGGATCACCTCCTTTCGCGTGTACCCACAGCCTAGGAAGGCCTCGCGCGCGCCTCAACCCATTTATTCAAATCGCGGAACGGGGATGTGCTCCACGTCACGTTCCAGTTGAATGGGCGCAGTAATGGGGGGTGCCTGGATGAGCGCATTCACGGGGGCCACGAGCGACGACGTCTCCGTCCCGGGGGCGGGGGCCGATCTGCTGGCCGCGCTGCTCGACGGGATGGACGCGGCGCTGTGCGCGTTCGACGCCGGCGGGACGGTCACGCACTGGAACCGGGAGGCCGAGCGGATCCTCGGCTGGTCCGCCGCGGAGGCCGTCGGCCGGCGGGGGTTCGAGGGGTGGGCGGCGCGGAGCGCGGACGCCGAGGAGACGCTCGGGCGGCTGATGGGGGCGATGAAGGGGCCCGGACGGCAGGTGCACGAGTTCGTGCTGCTCCGGAAGGACGGCGGGCGGGTCCTGGTGCGGAGCCAGGCCGCCGGGGTGCGGGGCGCGGACGGGAGCCCGGCCGGGTGTACTGCGCGTTCACCGAGGTGCACGTGCAGCTCGATCTGGAGCGGTCGGTCGCCCTGAGCGAGGCGCTGTTCGAGGACGCGTCGTGGGGGGTCGTGCTCGTCGACGCCGACCTGCGGCCCGCGATGGTCAACGCCCACGCCGCCCGCGCCCTCGGCGCCGGACGCACGGCCCTGCTCGGGCGGCCCTCGGGGACGTCGTCGTGCAGGGGTGGAGGAGCTGGAGGCCGCCCTCCAGCACGTCCTCGCCGAGGGGTCTCCGGCCTCGCCCGCCGAGGTGTGGGTGACGCTGCGGACGGCCACGGGGGAGCGCCGCCGGTGCTGGCGCAGCGGCTTCCTGCGGCTGTCGTCGCCGATGGCGGAGGAGCCGGTGCCGCTGGGCGTGGCCTGGCTGTTCCAGGACGTCACCGAGGAGCGGCTCGCGGCGCGCGAGGCGGACCGGCTGCGGTTCCGGTGGAGCCAGCTGCACCGGGCGGGCGCGGCGGTCGCGGAGTGCGAGGACCCGGCGGAGGCCGCGGCGGTCCTGCTCGACTTCTCCCTGGCCGGGTTCGCCGACCACGCCCTGGTGGACCGCCCGGCGGGGAGCGGCGCCTCACGCGGACCCTGGCCACCCCGGCGGCCACCGTCCCCGGCCCGTCCTCGCCCGTCGTGGGCGGCGGCATCCCGCTGCGGTACGGGCCCCGGCACCCGGCGCTCCAGGCCTGGGACCGGGTCGGCACGGTCCGGGCGAGCGCGGGCCGGACCGCCGAGGTGGGCGGAGGCCCACCAGTGGCCCGGGACGCGGCGCACGCCCTGTGCGTGGTCCTGCGCTCCGGGGCCGGACCCTCGGCGTCCTGACGTTCCTGCGGGCCGCCTGCCGCAAGCCCTTCGAGCGGGAGGACGTGGTGTACGCGGAGGCCGTGGCGTCCCGGGTGGCGGCGGAGCTGGACCTCGCCGACGCGTACGCCCTCCAGCACCCCCGTACACCCACTTTTTAGTGGGTACTTGTCCGCCCTCCCGGCCCCGGGAGAACCTGGTGGCGGGCCCGCGGGGAGAGAGGAACGGCGGGCCTCAGGAGGCGGTGCGCGCCTCCGTCAGCCGGTCGAGCCGGCGGTGGCCCCAGTCCGACAAGGGGCCGAGGAGTTCGGAGAGTTCGCGCCCGTACTCCGTCAGGGAGTAGACGGTCTTCGGCGGCACCACGTCGTGCACCTCGCGGTGGACGAGGCCGTCCGTCTCCATCTCCCGCAGCGCCTGGGTCAGCATCTTCTCGCTGATCCCGGGGATCTTGCGGCGCAGTTCGCCGGGCCGGTGAGGGCCCGACTCCAGCAGCCACAGCAGCCACGTCTTCCACTTGCCGTCGATCACGGCGATCGCGGCGGACACCCCGCAGAGGTTCGTGTCCTGGGCCCGGAGGCGTGTCATGCGCGTCCCTCTCCGTCGTCCTTCGGTCCGTCATCCCTTTTTCCAACCCGCACATGTGCAAGGGAGTTCCTTCATGTCTTCTTCCCGCGTCACCGTCCTCGGCCTCGGTCCCATGGGGCGCGCGCTGGCCGGCGCGTTCCTCGACGCCGGCGTCCGGACCACCGTGTGGAACCGCACCCCGGGCCGGGAGGGCGACCTCGCGGCGCGGGGCGCGGTCCTGGCCGCGAGCGCCGAGGAGGCGGTCGCCGCGAGCCCGCTCACGGTGATCTGCCTGGTCAACTACGACGCCACCGATTCCGTGCTCAGGGACCCCGCCGTCACGGACGCGCTCAAGGGCCGGACCGTGGTCAACCTGAGCGCCGACGTCCCGGAGCGCGCCCGCGACACCGGCCGCTGGGCGGCCGAGCACGGCATCGGCTACCTGGACGGCGCGATCATGACCCCGACGCCGACGATCGGCACGCCCGCCGGGGTGTTCCTGCACAGCGGCCCCGAACCGCTGTACGCCGGGCACCGGCCGGTGCTCGACGCCCTCGGCGGCTCCCACACGCACCTCGGCGAGGACATCGGCCGGGCCGCCGCGTACGACGTCGCGCTGCTCGACGTCTTCTGGACCTCGATGACGGGATACGTGCACGCCCTCGCGCTGGCCCGCGCGGAGGGATCCCGGCGCGGAGCTCGCCCCGTTCGCCCAGGGCATCGGGGCGATCCTGCCGCCGCTGTTCCAGGAGTGGGCCGAGGACGTCGACGGCGGCTCGTACTCGGGCGAGGGCAATCCGCTCACCTCGGGCCTGTCGACGATGACCCACGTCGTCCACGCCGCCGAGGCGCACGGCATCGACGCGAGCGTGATGCGCGCGGCGGAGGCCCTGGCGCGCCGCGCGGTGGACCAGGGGTACGGGGCGGACGGCTTCACGCGGGTGACGCAGGTGATGGAGCGCGGCTGACGGGCAACGAAGAGGGGGCCGACAGTGCCGGGATCCGGCATGGACGGCCCCGGGCGCGCGGAACGACGATGTGCTCACGTCCGAGAGCTCTGGGGGGCCGTCGTGGTGGAGTGGATGCTGGAGTGGTGCTCCCGCTGGGAGTGCTGGGGTCGTGCTGGGACTGGTCGCGTTCCGCAAGGGCTGGATGATCCCGCCGGCGCGCCGGCGCGTCCGGCGGCCCCGGGTGTACGGCGCCGGGGTCGCGCTGACGGGCGTGGGCCTCCTCGTCTCGGACGCCGTCTGGCTCGGCGTCCGGGACGGCCTCCTGCCGAACCCGCCCTGGGGCGCCCTCGCCGGGAACGGCGTGCTCCTCGTGGGCATCGCCTTCGTCGCGGCGAGCTACCTGCACCCGCGTCGCGGGAACGCCCCGCGCCCGACGGCCTAGGGCCCGCCTGGTCCGCCGCGAAGGGTCGGACGGGCCCTAGCTGCGGTAGAAGATCCGGTCGCCGTACTCGGTCATCACGCGCCCGTTCCACTCGTGTCCGCCGTCGACGTTGCCGGAGCGCAGCAGCGGCGGTTCGATGCCGAGGCGGACGAGCTCCTCGGCGGCGGCGGCCATGGTGGCCTGCATGAGGGCGCTGGTGACGACGGTGGAGGCGGGGCGAAGGGGGCTTCGATGCCCTCGTGGGTGAGCTCGGCGTCGCCGATGGCGATCTTCGAGTCGAGGACGATGTCGCAGTGGTCCTTGAGGTACGTCCCCGAGACGTGCCGCGACTTGGTCTCGGTGGCGTAGGCCACGGAGGTGACGCCGATGACGGTGAGGCCGAGGGCGCGGGCGTTCATGGCCATCTCGACGGGCAGGGCGTTGCGCCCGGAGAGGGAGATGACGATCAGGACGTCGCCGGCCTTGGCGGGGAGGAGTCAGGACCGCTCCGGCGAGGCCGTCGACGCGCTCCAGGGCGGAGCCGAGGGTGGCGGGCATGACGTCGACGCCGACGACGCCGGGGACGGCGAGCAGGTTCATCAGGGCGAGGCCGCCGGCCCGGTAGACGACGTCCTGCGCGGCGAGCGAGGAGTGTCCGGCGCCGAAGGCGAAGAGCCGGTTGCCGTGCGCGACGGCCTCGGCGATGGCCCTGCCCGCGGCCGCGATCTCGGTGGCGTCCCCGTCGCGGACCTCCTTGAGGAGTTCGATCGCGGCGTCGAAGAACTGTCCGGCCAGCTTGCTTCGCCCATCGCGGCGGCTCCTTCTCGTCCTCGTGGTCGCCGATCACGGTGCGGTCTGGACCATTGCTCTGTCAATAGGGTCTCACCGGGCGCGGCCCGGTTGTCGGTCCGATGCGTCAGAATTGGGGCAGGGCCAGCGCACGACTCATCGAGGGGCACGGATGTCCGGACTGATCGACACTACGGAGATGTATCTCCGCACCATCCTCGAGCTTGAGGAAGAAGGTGTGGTCCCCATGCGTGCCCGGATCGCCGAGCGGCTCGACCAGAGCGGGCCGACGGTGAGCCAGACGGTCGCGCGGATGGAGCGCGACGGTCTGGTGGCCGTGGCGAGCGACCGCCATCTGGAGCTCACGGAGGAGGGCCGCCGCCTCGCCACCCGGGTGATGCGCAAGCACCGCCTCGCGGAGTGCCTGCTCGTCGACGTGATCGGCCTGGAGTGGGAGCAGGTCCACGCCGAGGCGTGCCGCTGGGAGCACGTGATGAGCGAGGCCGTGGAGCGGCGGGTCCTTGAGCTGCTGCGCCACCCGACGGAGTCGCCGTACGGGAACCCGATCCCGGGCCTGGACGAGCTGGGCGAGAAGGCGGAGCCGGAGGCCTTCCTCGACGACTCGATGGTGTCCCTCGCCGACCTGGACGCGAGCGGCGGCAAGACGGTGATCGTGCGCCGGATCGGCGAGCCGATCCAGACGGACGCCCAGCTGATGTACACGCTGCGGAGGGCGGGCGTGCAGCCCGGCTCGGTGGTGTCGGTGTCGGAGTCGCCGGGCGGCGTCCTGGTGGGCAGCAGCGGCGAGGCCGCGGAGCTGGACGCGGAGGTCGCGGCGCACGTGTTCGTCGCGAAGCGCTGACCTCCGCCCGTACGGAGGTGACGGGTGCGCCCCGTCGGTCGTCGCGGCGACCGACGGGGCGCACCGTTTTACGCCGGAATCGCCACGCACGCGCCCTTGCCGTGCCACGCTGGTGGGAGCGGGGCGATGAGCGGCTGCGGGGGTGGGGCCATGAGGGCTGCGGGCGACAGAGGGCCCCGGCGCCTTCCGGCGCCGGGGCCTGTCCTCCCTGTGCTGACCTGGAGCCCTGAGCTCTCAAGGTCATTCCCCTCGGACCGTTTTTCCCCGAGCGGTCCGCCTCCCGCTCAAGATCTCCCCTCGGCAGCGTGCGTCAATCCTTGAGCCCTGTCACTCGAACGAGGGGTGTTGCGTGGCAGGAGCGCATTTTCGAATGCGAGTTCGATAGTCTGGCGAGGTTCGACGGAAGAGAGGGGGTGCCGGATCCATGGCGCGACGACTCGACGTCACCGGGGCCGACGGCGTCCGGCTGGCGGCCTGGGACCACACGGCTCCGGACCGCACGGCCAGGGACCACACCGCCGGGCCCGGCATCGTCCCGCAGTCCGGCCCCGGCGCCACCGCGCGTCCCGGCCCCGGCTCTGGCGCCGGCCCCGGTGCCACCGCGCGTCCCGGCGGCCCGGCCGTCCCCGGCCCGTACGGGCCCTGCAGCCGCCCCGCCTCCGCGGACGCCTCCGGGTTCGGGGTCTTACTCCTCCACGGCCTGATGGGCCACGCCGCCACTGGGCGCCCGCCGTCCGGCGGCTCGCCGGCGGTCACCGGATCGTCGCCCTCGACCAGCGCGGGCACGGCGCGAGCGAGAAGCCCGCCGCCGGTCCCTTCACCCGCGAGGCGTACGTGGCGGACGCCGCCGCCGTCGTCGAGCAGCTCGGTCTCGGCCCGGTGACCCTCGTCGGGCACTCCATGGGCGCCCTGACCGCCTGGCAGCTGGCCGCCGAGCGTCCGGACCTCGTCCGGGCCCTCGTCATCTGCGACATGCGGGCCTCGGCCCTGGGCGCGGCCTCGCAGCGCGCCTGGCAGGACTGGTTCCGGGGCTGGCCCGCGCCCTTCCCGTCCCTGGAGGCCGTCCACCGCTGGTTCGGCGACGAGGACCCCTGGGTGGAGACGCCGAACCCGGCGCGGGGCGCGTTCTTCGCCGAGGTGATGGCCGAGCACCCCGACGGCTGGCGCCCGGTGTTCGACCCGGAACAGATGCTGACCTCCCGCGAGACCTGGGTCCACGACGCCCACTGGGACTCCCTCGCCCAGGTCCGCTGCCCCACCCTCGTGATCCGCGGCCTCGACGGCGAGCTGGGCCGCGCGGAGGCCCAGGAGATGGTCCGGGTCCTGCCCCACGGGGCGTACGCGGAGATCCCCGACGCGGGCCACCTCCTCACTACACCCACCCGGAGGCCTGGAGCGAAGCCGTGGAGCCCTTCCTGAACGGGGTGCTGACCCCCTGACGGCGGGGCCGGAAGGGGGCCGGCGGCGGGTCAGGCCACCGCGAGCCGGTCCACCAGCAGTTCCACCCCCCGCTCGGTGTCCTCCCTGGGCAGCCGTCCCGCCCGGGTCAGGGTGGTGAGGCCGTGCAGGGCCGCCCAGAACACCTCGGTGAAGAGTCCCGGCTGGACGCCGTCCCCGGCGACCTCGCCGAGGGTCTCCAGGAGGGCGGCGAAGGCGTCCTTCAGCGGCTCCGGGGTGTCCTCGTCCGCGAAGGCCAGGCCGCCGTCGAGCTGGAACATGGCGTCGTAGACCGCCGGATTGCGCTCGGCGAAGCCGAGGTAGGCGCGGGCGAGGGCGGTGACGCGGGCGTGCGGTCCGTCCGTGGCGGAGGCCGTGGCCCGCAGGGCCGCGGCCATCTCGGCGGCGCCTTCGAGGGCGACGGCGCCGATGATCTCGCGCTTGCCGCGGAAGTGGCTGTAGAGGACGGGCTGGCTGTATTCGATGCGCTCGGCGAGCCGGCGGGTGGTGACCGCGTCCCAGCCCTGCTGCTCGGCGAGTTCGCGGGCTGTCGCCACGATGAGTCGCTCGCGCTCCACCCGTTCGCGCTGCTTGCGTTCCTGTACCGGCATGACTGGATGCTAGCACTGCTAGACAATCGAGCGATAGCAGTGCTAGCTTTGCATCATTGGCTAGCGGCGCTAGATTCCCGAGGGGTCATCATGCTCAACGCACTCCAGGTCCTCACCACCGTGGCGGTCGGCCTGATGGTGGGGGTGGAGTTCTCCGTCTCCTTCGTCGTCAACCCGATCCTCGACGCCCTCCCCGGCGACAGCGGCCAGCTCGGCCGCGCCCACGGGGGCCGGATGCTGGGCGCCGTGATGCCGGTCTGGTACGTCTCCTCGCTCGTCCTCGTCGCGATCTGGGCCGTCACCGCACGGCAGGACCAGGGCACCGGCCTCGTCGTCACCGCGGGCGCCCTGCTGGTCCTCAGCGTGGTCATGTCGCTCCTGCTGCTCGTCCCGATCAACAACCGGAACAAGACGTGGACCCCGAGAACCGGCCCGCCGACTGGAAGCGGCAGGTGAAGCGCTGGGACCGTTTCCACTACGCCCGCGTGGCCGTCATCGTCGGCGCCTTCACCCTCCTGGTCGCCGCCCTCGTCTGAGCCCGTGCCCCACGGGGCGGGCGACGGGCCCGCCGGCCCCTCCGGCCCCCGTCGTCGACCGCCGCCTCCACACCGGCCGGAACCCCGGCCCTCCGGACGCCTCGCCGAACGCCTGGTGTCGGCCCGGCCCGACAGCGGTCACCGGCTCAGACGCCACACCTGGTCCTCGCCCGTCTCCGCCGGTGCGGTGGGTTCGTGGGGGCGGCGGAGGTGGGGGGTGAAGCCGAGGCGGGAGGGGACGGCGCCGCTGGGGTGGTTGGCGGCGTCGTGGACGATCTCGACGGCGGTGACGTCGGGGAGGCGGAAGGCCTGGGAGACGAGGGCGCGGGCGGCGCGGGTGGCGAGGCCCCGGCCGGTGGCGCAGGGGTGGAGCCAGTAGCCGATTTCCAGGGTGCCGTCCGGGGTGTCGTCGTGGCGGTGGAGCCCGCAGGAGCCGACGAGGGCGCCGTCGAGGACGATGGCGTAGCTGTAGGAGCGGCCGGTCGCCCACAGGTCCGCCCGGCCGGCGAGGAAGGCGGCGGCGCTCTCACGGCTGTGGTCGGCGATCCACGGCATCCAGGGGCGCAGGTGCTCCACCGACTCGTCCACGGTGCGGAAGAACTCCGGGAGGTCCGCCTCGCCCTCGAACGCGCGCAGCGTCAGCCCGCCGTCGAGCTCGATCCGGGCATCGGGGGCGGGCGCGGGCGGGGTCTGGGAAGGGTCCATGCGGGGAGGATCGTCCCCGACGGGCGGGGCGGGCAAGGGAATTCCGGGGGAGCGTTCGCCTCCGCGCGTACGCTGCGGGCCGAGCCGGCTGACGATGACGATGACGATGCGTGGGGGCGCCATGGAGATCGGTGAGGGTCTCGTACGGGACCTGCTCCGGGAGCAGCACCCGGACCTGGCGGAGCTGCCGATCCGGGAGGTGCCGGGGGGCTGGGACAACCGGATGTGGCGGCTCGGCGAGGAGCTGGCGGTGCGGATGCCCCGCACCGAGCGGGCGCCGGAGCTGCTCCGCAAGGAGGGCCGGTGGCTGCCGGTCCTGGCGCCGTCGCTGCCGCTGCCCGTGCCCGTTCCCGTACGCACTGGGGAGCCGTCCGCGCGGTTCCCGCGGACCTGGGCGGTCGTCCGCTGGGTCGGGGGCGAGCCGGGCGACGCGGTGCCCGTCACGCGCGGCGAGCACGCGGCCGACGTCCTGGCGGGCTTCCTGCGGGCGCTCCACCGACAGGCGCCCCGGAGGCGCCCGTCAACCCGGACCGGGGCGTGCCGCTCGGGGAGTTCGCGGCGAGGGCGGGGGTCGAGGAGGGTTCGCGCTCCTGGCCGAGCACGCCGACCCCGGGGCCGTACGAAGGGTGTGGAGGAGGCCCTCGCGGCCCCCGCCCGGCAGGGCCCGCCGCTGTGGCTGCACGGGGACCTGCACCCGGCGAACGTCGTCGTCGCGGACGGCACCCTCGCCGGAGTGGTGGACTTCGGCGAGGTCTGCGCGGGCGACCCGGCGACGGACCTGTCGGCGGCCTGGCTGCTGCTGCCGGAGGGCGGGGCCGGGCGGTTCTTCCGTACGTACGCGCGTGGACCCGCCACCGTCCGCCGCGCCCGCGGCTGGGCCCTGCTCCGCGCGGCCGGGCTGATCGCCATCGGCCGCGCGGGAGACCGGGGCCTCCCGGGCGGCAAGCCGGCCTGGGGCCCGGCCGGACGGGCCGCCCTCGCCCGCGTCCTGGGGGCGCCTAGCCCTGCTGACCGCCGCCAGGATCTCCGGCAGGCGCCCGCCGCGCGCGGGGCCGCCAGCTTGAGGCCCGCGAGGGTCAGGAGCGCGCCGTAGAGGGCCCCGGCGGGGAGGAGGAGCCACAGCAGGGACCGCTGGTCCGCGAGGTGGAGGTAGACCGTCGCGGCGATCAGCGGGGAGCAGAGGAGACCGGCCGTGAGCATGCCGCCCATGATCGAGATCCAGGCCAGGCCGCCCTGCCCCGGGGCGACGTTCTTGTAGCCGCTGTCCTGGGGGATCGAGTACGGGAAGCTCGCCGAGGTCACCGCGCCCGTGCCGACCATCGCGCCGAGCAGGCCGAGCGCCAGGCCGAGGGCCTCGGGCAGCTGGGACCAGGCGTCGAGCACGCCGGCGGTCACGGCCGTCACGAGCACCGTGAACGGCAGCGTGACCATGAGCAGGGCCAGGGTCCGCGACCGGAGTTCGGCGTAGGCGTCGGCGGTCGTCGAGAGGGTCTGGGCGACCATCCAGAACGCCGAGCCGTCCTGTCCGAACTGGTTGTACATCAGCATGCCGAGCATGCCGGAGGCGAAGACCGCGAAGTAGACCGAGCCCCGCCCTGGATGGCGTTGAAGAGGGGACGATCAGGCCGACGGCGAGCGAGGTCACCCAGGACGCCTTCGTCTTCGGGTCGCGCCAGATGTAGCGGAGGCTGCGCTCCATGACGGCGCCGGTCCGGCCGCCCGGCAGGATCCGGGCGAGCAGCCCCGGGCCCGCCTTGTCGGAGGTGCCCGCGTCCGGGGCCGCGCCGATCGTGGAGCCGTCCGGCTCGACCATCAGCCGGACCAGGCTCCGCTGCCACCAGTACAGGAGCGCCACGAGGGCCGCCGCCGTGAGCAGCAGCCGGGCCGCCGCCACCGCGTAGTCGCCGCGGCTCGCGGCGTCGACCGCGCCGATCGCGGCGGCGGCGGCAGCCAGCCGACGACGGCCGTGGCCGGTTCGAGGGAGCCGAGGCCGCCGGCCTGGCCGAGGCGCTGGGCGGCGAAGTTCACGAACTGCATGCCGACCGCGATGATCAGGCCGCTCAGCAGGGCCAGGTCCCGGCCCTTGCGGGAGGTCAGCAGCCGGATGTTCGCGGCGGCCACGGCCCGGGACAGCGCCACGCACGTCACCGCCGTGAGCGGGACGGCGAGGACGGCGAGGACGGTGCCGGCGGCGCCGTGCGCGACGGCCAGGACGGCGCCGACGAGCAGGACGGAGGTGAGGACGGGGCCGACGCCCACGAGGGAGGCCACGAGCAGCGCCCGGATCAGCGGCCGGGGCTGGAGCGGCAGCATCACGAGCCGCGAGGGGTCGAGGGTCTCGTCGCCGCTCGGGATGAACAGCGGCATGACCGCCCAGGCCAGGGCGAGCGCCCCGGTGAGGAGGATCGCGACGGTGTCGGCGTCCGCGTGGCCCCGCAGGAGGACGAGGGCCAGCACGAGGCCGGCGGCGAAGACCGCGCCGAAGAAGATCGACGCGAGGAACGCGGCGGTCCGTCCGCCGGACTGCCGCAGCCCGTTCTTCAGGAGCGACAGCTTGAGCCGGACGAAGACGGACGTGAGGGAGGACGGTACGGGGCGGTGGCGGCGCTCATCGCTGCGTACCGCCCGTACCCGTGGCGCCCGTGCCGCCCGGACCGGTGGCCCCGCCGCCCAGCCAGTCCAGCGAGTCCCCGGCCGCCGCGCGGCCGTTCGCGCCGACGAGCTCCAGGAACGCCTCCTGGAGCGAGGACGCCGAGCCCCGGACCTCGGCCAGCGGGCCCTGGGCGCGGATCCGGCCGGCGGCCATGACGGCGACCCAGTCGCAGAGCGACTCGACGAGCTCCATGACGTGGCTGGAGAAGACGACGGTCGCGCCGGAGGAGGTGTAGCGCTCCAGGACGCCCCGGATGGTCTGCGCGGAGACCGGGTCGACGCCCTCGAAGGGCTCGTCGAGGAAGAGGACCTCGGGGTTGTGGAGGAGCGCGGCGGCGAGGCCGATCTTCTTCCGCATGCCGGTGGAGTAGTCGACGACCAGCTTGTTCTGCGAGCCGGCCAGGTCGAGCACGTCGAGGAGCTGCGCGGCCCGCTTGTCGACCTCGGCGCCGGGCAGACCGCGCAGCCGGCCGCTGTAGGCGAGGAGCTCGCGGCCCGAGAGGCGCTCGAAGAGCCGCAGGCCCTCCGGCAGGATGCCGATGCGGGCCTTGACCTGGGCGACGGACTCCGGGTCGGCCCACACGTCGTGCCCGGCGACGAGGATCCGCCCCTGGTCGGGCCGGAGCAGACCGGTGATCATGGAGAGCGTGGTGGTCTTGCCGGCGCCGTTGGGCCCGACGAGCCCGATGAACTTCCCCGCGGGCAGGACGAGGTCGATCCCGTTCACCGCGATCTGCTGGCCGAAACGCTTCCACAGTCCCTCGACGCGCACGGCGGGCACCGCACCGTCCCCCGGTGCGGCGCCCGCCGCGTCGAATGCCCCGTCAAATGCCTGGTCAGGCATGGTCCGTCAACCCTTCGATGGTCCCCGTAATCCTTACGGGGCCACCCTACGGGCGCGACCGACCGGGCCTCCAGGTCACTGCGTACGGCTCCTGGCCTCCGCCGCTTCCCGGCCACACGCGTACGCGAGGGCGCTGATCAGCTCCTCGGCGTCCGGCAGCCAGCGGTTCGCCGGGGTGGGACGCCGGGCCCACTGCACCGCGCCGAAGCCGCCGATCCGGGTGGGCGGGGCGGCCACGTAGTGGCCCTCGCCGCGCGTGACGAGGTCGATGGAGGCCGGGGCCCAGCCGAGCTTGCGGACGAGGTCGGGCACCTTGGCCGCGGCGCCGGGCAGCACGAAGAAGTACATGCGGCGGTCCGGGTGCAGGTCACCGGGCCGAGCGTCAGCTCCATGCGCTCCATGCGGGCGAGCGCCAGGAAGCCGGCGGTCTCCGGCACCTCGATCGCGTCGAAGGTGCGGCCGGTCGGCAGCAGGATCGAGGCCTTCGGGGTCTTGGACCACATCCGGCGCGCCCCGACGCCGCTGCCGGTCGCCTGGGTCGACCAGTCGGGCCTGACCGCGTGGGCGCCGGGCAGGGCGCACGCGTCCGCGCCGCAGGAGCAGTGCTCCCTGCCCTCGACGACTTCCAGCCAGGTCCCGGGAAACACGTCCCAGTGCCGCTCTTCCGCGTACCGCACGGCGCTGTCGAGCAGCTGCTCGCCCCGCTGCTTGGGGATCTGTGCGGCTTCCGTGACTCCCATGGTCTCTTCCACGGAGAACACAACTCCCCCCGTCACCTGGGGTTACGGGCGCGGCGGTGGCCGTGTTGACGCATCGATCCTGCACGCGGGGCGCATGGATGCACTCGCGGGGGCGCGCGGCGGGCAGGGGAGCGGGGGCGGGTACGGAGAGGTGGGGGCGCCGGTGGCGGGGAGGGCTCATCCCGCCGCTGACGTGTCCGGTTTCGCGTGTTCACATCTGCATTGACCGGATATCAGCCGGGCATTGATCAGTTCTCTCGTGATCACCGCACGGCCTCAGGGGGTACTCATGGCAGCCAGGCCACTCGTTCCGCGTCAGCTCAACGAACGGCTCCAGGCGCTCATCCAGGAGGCCGGCTGCTCCAACGCCGGCCTCGCCCGCAGGGTCAACATGGTCGGCGCGGAGCGCGGCCTCGACCTGCGCTACGACAAGACCTCGGTGGCGCGCTGGCTGCGCGGGCAGCAGCCGCGCGGCCGGGCGCCCGGGATCATCGCGGAGGCGCTGGGCCGCAAGCTGGGCCGCACGGTCACGATCGACGAGGTCGGCATGGCCAACGGCCGTAACCTCGCCGCCGGGGTGGGGCTCCAGTTCGCGCCGACCGTGCCCGGGGCGATCGAGCAGGTCTGCGAGCTGTGGCGCAGCGACGTGGGGCGCCGGGACTTCCTGGGCGGCTCGACGGTCGCGGCCTCGGCCCTCGTCGAGCCCAGCCGGGACTGGCTGATCACGGGGCCCGACGCGCACGTGGCGCGGATGGCGGGGCGCGCGTCGGGGTCGCGGACGTGGCGGCGGTACGGGAGATGACGGCCGCGCTGGTCGACCTCGACCGGCGCTTCGGCAGCGGGCACGTCCGGCCGGTGGTCGTGCACTACCTCAACAGCGTGGTGTCGGGGATGCTGTCCGGCTCCTACCGGGAGGCGATCGGCCGCCAGTTGTTCGCGGCGGTCGCCCGGCTGACCGAGCTCGCCGGGTACATGGCGGTGGACACCGGTGAACCGGGGCTCGCCCAGCGGTACTACATCCAGGCGCTGCGGCTCGCGCAGGCGGCGGGGGACCGGGGCTACGGCGGCTACGTCCTCGCCGCGTCGATGAGCCACCTCGCCGCGCAGCTCGGCAACCCGCGGGAGATCGCCCAGTTGGCGCGGGCGGCGCAGGAGGGGCGCGGGGAAGGTGCCGCCGCGCGCGGAGGCGATGTTCCTCGCGGCGGAGGCGCGCGGGCACGCGCTGATGGGCGACGTGCCCGCCTTCGAGTCGGCGGCGGGCCGTGCCGTGCGGGCCCTGGACCGGGCCGATCCGGAGGCGGGCGACGACCCGGCGTGGATCGCCCACTTCGACGCGGCCTACCTCGCGGACGAACTGGCGCACTGCTACCGGGACCTGGGGCAGGCGGAGGCGGCGGCGCGGGCCGCCGAGGAGTCGATCGCCGGTCACCCGGAGTCACGGGCGCGGCGGCGCGCGATCGGCCTCGCGCTGCTCGCCTCGGCGCAGGTCCAGCAGCGGGAGGTGGAGCAGGCCTGCCGCACGGGCACGCGGGCGCTCGAACTCCTCGGCACGCTGCGGTCGTCGCGGGGCGCGGAGTACCTGGACGACCTGCGGGAGCGCCTGGAGCCGTACGCGGGGAGGCGGTGGTGCGGGAGTTCGGCGCGCGGATGGAGCTGTACGTGGCCTGACCGTGTCAACCGTGTAATGGGTCTCACACGTGTGCGGAGCCCCGGGCGCACCCGGTAGCGTGAGCCGACGATTCCGTAGGTTGGTCCATCAGTGGGAGTCCCGGTGACGCAGAACGGACACGGTCCGGAGCAGGGCGGCGGTCAGCCGTGGGCGGCCCCTGGGGTCCCGCGGGTGGTCAGCCGGGAGGGCAGCCGCTGCCGCCCGCGCAGCCCCTGCCGCCGGAGGCGCCGCAGGGCGCCGCCGACCTGCAGTCCACCCAGTACCTGCCGCCGATACCCCGCAGCAGGCCCCGCCGCAGCCCGGCTACGGCTACCCGGGCCCCGGTGCGGCCGACCTGCAGGCCACCCAGCACATCGCGCCGGTCCCGGGCGGGATGCCGCCGGCGCAGGGCATGCCCCAGCAGCCGGGCATGCCCCGCAGCAGCCGGGCATGCCCCGCAGCAGCCCGGAATGCCCCGCAGCAGCCGGGAATGCCCCGCAGCAGCCGGGGATGCCGTCGGCGCAGGCCGCCGCCCCGCAGCCGGGGTACGGCTACCCGCAGCCCGGCGCCCCGGCCGCCCCGCAGCCCGGCTACGGCTACCCGGGCCCCGCCGCCCCGGCCGCCGCCGACATGCAGGCCACGCAGCACATGGCCCCGGTGCCGCCGCAGCAGGGCGGGGCTCCGACACCCAGTTCCTCGGCACGGGCCCGCTCGCCCACCAGGGGCCCGCCCCGGCCGGAGCCTCGGACGCGACCCAGTACATCGCCCCGTACCGGCGCAGGAGCCCGGCGAGCGGCAGCCGCCCGCCGAGTTCGACAGCCTCTTCCGTACGGAGGCCCGCGGGCGCCCCAGCCCCAGCAGCCGCACGCGCCGCAGGGCTACCAGCAGCCGGGCCCGGCCCCGTACCCGCAGCAGCACCAGCCCCGCAGCCCCGCAGCAGCAGTACGGCGGCTTCCAGGACGCCTACTACGAGGACGACGAGCCCGCGCCGCGCCGCAAGTCGCCGGTCGCGCTGATCGCCGCCGTCGTCGTCGGTTGCGCGGTCGTCGGCCTCGGCGCCGGGGCGCTGCTCAGCGGCGGGGACGAGAAGAAGGACCCCAAGGCCGGAGGCCAGAACGTCGCGGCGAGCTCCGCCGCGCCGTCCGCCTCCGCGGAGCAGCCCTCGGAGAAGCCCGCCGACCCGGCGGAGCCGCAGGCGCAGGAGCTCAGCAAGCTGCTCGCGACCAGCAGCAACAGCCGGCAGACGGTGATCGACTCGGTCGCGTCCATCGACCGCTGCAAGAACCTCGACCAGGCCGCGAGCGACCTGCGGGCGCCGCCGAGGAGCGCCGGGGCCTGATCACCAAGCTCCAGGCGCTGTCGGTCGACAAGATCCCGAACAACGCGGCGCTGTCGGCGGCGCTCACCAAGGCCTGGCAGGCCTCGGCCGCCGCCGACGACCACTACGCGGCCTGGGCCGACCAGATGAAGGCCAAGAAGGCCTGCAAGGGCGGCCACGCCCGCCCGACCAGCCAGAAGGCCGCGGCGAACGAGAAGAGCGGCGAGGCCACCGCCGCCAAGAAGACGGCGGCCGGGCTGTGGAACCCGACCGCCGCGAAGTACGGCCTGGAGAGGCGGGAGTGGACCCAGCTCTGAGCGGGCCTACGGGGCGCTGAGGACGGTCTGCCCGACGTCGACGAAGCCGGGCTTCTGCGCCACAAGGCGTCCCTGGCGGACCACCTGGAACGTCACCTCGTGGTTGACGATCCGGGTGAAGCCGGGGGCGCCGAGCAGGTCGTCGTACTTCCAGCGCAGGCTGGGGGTGAGGCCGCCGGTGTCGACCCGCTCGCCCTGGTCGAGGGCGTGGCTGATTTGGTCGGCGGTGATCTCGTCCCGGTGGAGTCCCTCGACGACGGCCTTGAGGACCGTGTACGCGATCCAGGTGGTCTGGACGCCGGTGTCGGCCGGGTCGACCCGGTTGTCGGCGAAGGCGTACTCCTGGATCACCTTGCGCATCGGCGCCCAGCTCTTGTCGGTCGCCTCCGGGTACCAGCCGGTGACGTACGCGCCCTCGAAGGGGCTGTGGGCGCCGCCGGTGCGGTCGATGACGGGCTGGTCGACGCTGCCGAGGACCGAGGAGATCCGGACGGAGCCCTTGGCGCGCTCCTGCTCCTCCGGGAGGCGCCGGAAGGAGTCGAAGAAGGTCTGGGTGCGCTCGCCGAGGACGGCGGTCACGCAGCCCTTCTCGCCGCCGGCCCGCTTGCGGGCGCGCCCGGCCTGCTGGGTGTACTCGGCGGCGTCCTCCAGGGCCGGGATGTCGATGGCGCTGCGGTGACTTGCCCTGCGCAGGCCGGAGTTGAGGAGCTCGGGGAGCCGGTCCCCGGCGGTGGTGTCGGGGCGGACGAGGGAGACCCGCTCGCAGGAGTCGGCCAGCTGCATGCCGTGTCCGGCGACGAGCGAGGCCACCCCGCCGTTGACGGGGTAGGACAGCGGGCTGGTGAACTCGTCCTCCGCGATGCCGTAGCCGCCGATGTACGGGATGCCCGCGGCCTCCAGCGGGGCCATGAAGGCGCGGCCGTTCTGGCTGTACGAGCCGACGACGGCCACGGCCTTCTCGCGCACCGCCCGGCGGGCGCAGGCGGCGGCGCCGGCGCTGGTGTTCTGTTCGTTGCAGGTGAGGACGCGCAGCTCGTGCCCGTCGATGCCGCCCTGGGCGTTCACCCACCGGGCGTACGTCTGCGCCATGGCGGGCATTCCGGGCATGTTGGTCGCCCGGGTCTGGTCGGGAGCCCAGGTCATCACCGTGACGGGCTCCCTGGAGCCCCGTGGCACCAGGGAGCACGCCACAGCCGGTGAGCAGGGACGCTCCGGCCGCCGCGGTGGTCATGTACGCGAGGAGTGGGGTCAGTCGCCTACCGGTCATGGGCATGCACATTTCCGCCTCATGGGTAACGCGGGAGTGAGCGAGCCTCAACGGTGGGTGACGCGAAGGTGAATTGCGGGGGCCGGCGCCCGAATGGGGAGGGGGTGGGTCCGCTTACCGGACAAGGAACGTACGATCGAAACGTGTCCAGTCCCGCCCCCAGTCCCGTCCCCGGTTCGGTGAACTCTTCCCGTCGCGGCCGTCGCTCCTCCACCATGGGCGGCATGCCGCTCAACGACATGCCGTGGTGGCGCTGGCGCAGCAACGTGCGCTCGGCGCTGCACATGCTCTCCGACCCCGGATTCCACGAGACCGCCTGGCTGACCGGCCAGGAGGGATACGGCGACGTCACCGACGCCGTCTACCGCCTCGTCGAGGACACCTGGCTCGACAACTGGTCCGCCGAGAAGTACGTCGGCTCGATCTTCCGCGACACCACCGAGGCCGCCCTCGTCGACGTCGCCGTCCTCCGCGTGCTCCGCATCATGCACCAGGTCGGACCCGACGCTCCCGTCTCCGTCTACATGGGACACCCGGGCTGGCCCGAGGCCGTCCGCGCCGCCCGCGAGGCCCACGTACGCCTCGCCCGGGCCGACGGCGAGGACCCCGACACGCCCCCGCACTCCCTCGACGTGCTCCGTATCATGACGCGGTCCTGAGCCGTTCCGCCTGCCGGACGGTGGACCGCCCGGCGGAGCGCTTGTGGCAGGCTGACGGGATGACCGACCAGTACGTCCTCACCATCTCGTGCCCGGACAAGCAGGGCATCGTGCACGCCGTGTCGAGCTACCTCTTCATCACGGGATGCAACATCGAGGACAGCCAGCAGTTCGGAGACCGTGACACCGGTCTCTTCTTCATGCGGGTCCACTTCTCGGCCGAGGCGCCGGTGACGGTCGAGAAGCTGCGGGCGAGCTTCGCGGCGGTCGGGGACTCCTTCGGGATGGACTGGCAGATCAACAGGGCCGACCAGCCCATGCGGGTTGTCCTGATGGTCTCCAAGTTCGGGCACTGCCTGAACGACCTGCTGTTCCGGTCGCGGATCGGGGCGCTGCCGGTGGAGATCGTCGCGGTCGTGTCCAACCACACGGACTTCGAGGAGCTGGTGGGCTCGTACGGGATCCCGTTCCGGCACATCCCGGTCACCAAGGAGAACAAGCCGGAGGCCGAGGCGGAGCTCCTGGAGCTGGTGCGGGAGCAGGACGTCGAGCTGGTCGTCCTCGCCCGCTACATGCAGGTGCTGTCGGACGACCTGTGCAAGGCCCTGTCCGGGCGGATCATCAACATCCACCACTCCTTCCTGCCGAGCTTCAAGGGCGCCAAGCCCTACCACCAGGCGCACGCGCGCGGGTGAAGCTCATCGGCGCGACCGCGCACTACGTGACCGCCGACCTCGACGAGGGCCCGATCATCGAGCAGGAGGTCGAGCGGGTGGGCCACGAGGTGACCCCGGACCAGCTGGTGGCGACCGGCCGCGACGTCGAGTGCCAGGCGCTCGCGCGCGCCGTCAAGTGGCACGCGGAGCGCCGCATCCTCCTGAACGGCCGCCGCACGGTCGTCTTCGCATAGGTCTGGTGGGGCCTACAGCCGGCTCAGGGACGCCGCCGCCGACAGGACGTCCCTGATGGCCTCCCGGTCGCCGTCCTGACCGGCGGCGGCCTCCTCCGGGGTGATGTGGCCCGCCACCAGCTGGCAGAACTCCACCCCGTCCATGGCCACCTGGGCGACCGCCCGGTCCGGTGAGCCGACCGCCGCCGGGGAGTCCAGGGCGATGTACCAGTGGCCGCCGCCCGCGCCCTCGACCTCCAGGTGGAGCGAGCGGCCCGGCGCGCCCGCCGTGACGAGCTCCGGGCGGGCCGGCCAGGCCGCGCGGCGGCGGTTGGCGAGGGCGCCCGGCAGCAGCCGGGCCGCGAGGTCGATCATGTCGTGGAGGTGCGCGCCGCTGGGCGGCGCGTACGGATAGGCCACCGCCGTCGCGATGTCGTCCGCGTGCAGCCAGCACTCGAAGGCCCGCTCCAGGAGGAGTCCCGGAGCGGGAGGAGAAGCACTGTAGGTGACCGTCAGGTCGGCCACGTTCCGGCCCGCGAACGCGACCGTCCGGATCAGCGTGTGCGACTGGTTCCGCCAGGGCTCCCTGATGGCGCGGTTCGGCGGCCGGTCCTGGGCCGCCCAGAACGCTTGGGTCCGTTCCGTCGGGGACAGTTCCGGCACGTCCGCGCCGAGCGGGTCGTCCAGGCCGAGGGCCGAGGACACCAGGCCGTCCACCGCCATGAGGTGGCCGATGACCGAGGCGACGGTGGCCTTGCGGCGCACCGTGCGGTCCTCCTCGTACCACTTGAGCCGGACCGGGGCGTGCCACTCGGACTCGCCGATGTCCCGGAGCAGCGCGTCGAGCCGGGCGGTCTCCGCGTCGTACGGCGTGACCCAGTCGGGGACGGGGATGCGGGCGGGGCGGCGGCCGAGGCAGGTCTCCAGGACCCGGGAGCGGAGCATCGGGTCGAGGTCCAGGTCGCGGTCCTCGTGGAGGAGGGTGACGGCGTCGCGGAGCCGGAGGGCCTCGTCGGCGCAGGGGGCGCAGGTGGTGAGGTGGTCCTCGACGGCCGCGCTCTCGCCGGTGGAGCACGCCGAAAGTGCCCAGGCCCCGAGCAGGGACTTGAGCACGTTGTGGGTGAGGACCGGTACCTCTGGTTCCTCCGCCTCCGCTTCCTCTCCTCCTCCGGTGGTTCCGCAGGTCGTTCCGCAGGTGGTGCCGTCAGGTCCGCGTGGTCGTCGGCCGCCCGGCGCGGCCCCGGTATCCGGGCGCGCGGGCGACGTCGTCCGGCTCGCCGCTCGCCTCGCTCACGGGGTCCGTCCGTAGCCGTGCGCGAGGAGAGCAGCTGGAGTCCGAGCCGGAGGCGCCGGCGGGCCTCGTCCTCGGTGACGCCGAGGTCGGCGGCGGTCTGGCGGTAGTCGCGCCGCTGGAAGTACGCCAGTTCGAGCGCGGCCCGCAGGGGTGCGGGCATGGAGGTCACGATGTAGTCGGCGCGGGCGGCGACCCAGGCCCGGCGGACCTTCTGCTCCAGCTCCTCGGCGGAGCCGATCCCGGTCTCCTCGTACGCCGTGGCCTCGGTCTGCCGCAGCCGCTGCACGGCCTGCCGCTGGGTCAGCCGGGCGACCCACGCGCGCATGCTGCCCTGCTTCGGGTCGTAGGAGTCGGGGTTCTCCCAGATGTGGCCGAAGACCTCACGGGTGACCTGGTCGGCCGCCGCGTCGTCGTCGAGGACCCGGTGGGCGAGGCTGTGCACGAGGGAGGCGAACCGGTCGTAGAACTCGCCGAGGGCAGCGGCCTCCCCGCGCGCCAGCCGCTGCTGCATCCTGCGGTCCCAGCGCCGTGGTGTCTCCATCGCCATGCGGCTCTCCGCCCCTTCCCGGAGACCGGATTCCCGGTCCCGGCATACCGGTTCTCCTCCAAAGTAGTGCGCCGCTCCGACAACACGCGCCTGTTTGCCGCAAGTGCGACCTTGACGCGGATGTGGATGGTAAGGAAAACGTCGCCCTCGGGCCGGGGGGTTTCGGGCGGGCGTGGCGGGGCAGGCGCCCGTCCGTGACGACGATCGAGGTCGACGAGGACGCGTACGGCTCCTGGACGGTGTTCCACGTCCGGGGGGAACTGGACCTGGTCACCTCCCCCGGGATACGCCGCCGCGTCCACGAGGCCGTGGCGGGCGGCCGTCACGACCTGGTGATCGACCTGTCCGCCGTGCGGTTCTGCGATTCCAGCGGGGTCGGCGTGCTGATCGCCTCCCGCCGGCTGCTCCGCTCCTGCGGCGGCCGGCTCCGCCTGATCCTCCCCGAGGACTCCGGAAGCCGGGACGCCCACGTCGGGCGGGTGCTCTCCGCGCTCGGCGTCCGGCGCCTCTTCGACGTGTACGAGGACGTGCCGGGGGCGCTCGCGGAGCTGCCGGGGCCCCGGGCGGAGCCGTCCGGCCCCCTCACGGAGCCGTCGTACCGAGACGCTCCCTGAGTTTGTACTTGAGGACCTTCCGCAGGGTCTCGTTGCGGGGCAGGGCCTCCACCACCTCCAGCTGCTCCGGCAGCTTGTGGACGGAGAGCCCGGCCTCCCGCAGGAAGGCCGCGATCCGCGGGAGGTCCAGCGGGGCGGCGCCCGGGGGCTGTTCGACGACGGCGCAGACGCGTTCGCCGCGCTCGGCGTCCGGGAGGCCGATGACGGCGGCGTCGCCCACGTCCGGGTGCGTGTGGAGGAGGTCCTCGATCTCCTTGGCCGAGATGTTCTCTCCCTTGCGGATGATGATGTCCTTGACGCGGCCGGTGAGGACGAGGTGGCCGCTCGGCGTGAGCCGGCCCAGGTCACCGGTGATGAGGAAGCCGTCCTCGTCGAAGGCGGCGGCCGTCTGCGCCGGGTCGAGATAGCCCCGGCAGACGGCCTCGCCGCGGAGCCGGACCTCGCCGTCGCCGGTGATGCGGATCTCCATGCCGGCGGGCGGGCGGCCCTCGGTCGTGGCGAGGTTCTCCTCGGTGTCGTCCGGGGCGCCCATCGTGATCATGGGGACCTCGGTCATGCCGTACCCGTGGGTGAGCTGGCAGCCGAGCTCCTTGCGCACCGCGTGGTAGACCTCCGGCGGCTTGGGCGCCCCGCCGCCCGCGAGCAGGCGGAGGGTGGGGATGACGGGCTTCCCCGGCCGTTTGCGCTGCTCGGCGAGGAACATCGAGTAGAAGGCGGTGGAGCCGCCGGCGACGGTCACGCCGTGCCGGTTGTACTCGTCGAGGGCCTCCGGCAGCGAGAACTGCTCGAACATCACGGCCGGGAAGCCGTACAGCAGGAGCATCACCGTGTAGTCGGGCCCGGCGATGTGCGCGTACGGGAAGGCCATCGAGCCGACGTCCTCGGCCGTGAGGTGGAGGGCGTGGGCGAGGCAGGCGCCGCCGGCGAGGAGCGAGCGGTCGGTGTGCAGGACGCCCTTGGGGTCGGAGGTGGTCCCCGAGGTCCAGTAGATCCAGCGGACGTCCGTGCCGGAGGCGGGCGGCGGGGGCAGGACGGCCGGGTCGCCGTCGGGCAGGCTCTCCGGGGAGTACGCCTCGAACACCCCGCGCGCGCCGAGCGTCCGGGCCATCTCCGCGTGGTCGAATCCACGCCAGGTTCCGGGTATCGCGAAGTACTCGGCCTTCGACTCGCGCAGCGCGAAGCCGACTTCCCTGGCGCGGTAGAAGGGGATCACCGGTGACTGCACGGCGCCGATGCGGGCCAGCGCGAAGGTGAGCACGGCGGTCTCGATGCGGGTCGGCAGCTGCCAGGCCACGACCGTCCCGGGCCGCACGCCCCTCCCGTACAGCCCGGCGGCGCAGCGCTCGGCGCGCTCGCGCAGGCCCCCGAAGGTGAGGACGCGGTCGCCCTGGAGGAGGACGGGCCGGTCGGGGTGAGGTCGGCGCGGCGCTCGACGAGCTCCCAGAGCGTGCGGGACCCGCCCAGGGCGCGTGCGGTCTCGCCGGGAGTGCGTGCGGTCTCGGTCATCCCGTACTCCTCATGGCTGACGTTCCGTCAGATCGTGCGGTGAGCGTAGAGGTCCGGCGCTTGTCGGTCCAGGGGTGCGGGGCTAGCCTGATCCCGTCAGATCTGACGGGTCATCAGAAAATGGAGAAGGCTCCATGACGGAACTGCCCCGCATCATCAGCGTCGACGACCACGTGATCGAGCCCGCGCACCTCTTCGAGACCTGGCTCCCGAAGAAGTACCGGGACCGCGGGCCCCGGGCCCTCACGGCCGGCATCGGGGAGCTCGCCTACGTCGGCGGCAAGTACCAGATCACGATGGACCCCGAGGGACCGCCCACCGACTGGTGGATCTACGAGGACCTCAAGTTCCCGTACAAGCGCAACATCGCCGCCGTCGGCTTCGACCGCGACGACATGACCCTGGAGGGGATCACCAGGGAGGAGATGCGGCGCGGCTGCTGGGACCCGAAGGCCCGCCTCGCCGACATGGACCTCAACCACGTCGAGGCCTCCCTCTGCTTCCCCACCTTCCCCCGCTTCTGCGGCCAGACCTTCGCCGAGGCCCACGACAAGGAGGTCGCCCTCGCCTGCGTCCGCGCCTACAACGACTGGATGGTCGAGGAGTGGTGCGGCGACAGCGGCGGCCGGCTGATCCCGCTGTGCATCATCCCGCTCTGGGACGTCGACCTCGCCGTCGCCGAGATCCGGCGCAACGCCGCGCGCGGGGTGCGGGCCGTGACCTTCTCCGAGATCCCCACCCACCTCGGCCTGCCGTCGATCCACTCCGGCCACTGGGCCCCGTTCTTCGCCGTCTGCCAGGAGACCGGCACGGTGGTGAACATGCACATCGGCTCCAGCAGCCAGATGCCCGCCGCCTCCCCCGACGCCCCGCCCGCCGTCCAGGCCTCGCTGAGCTTCAACAACGCCATGGCCTCGATGATGGACTTCCTCTTCAGCGGGGTGCTGGTGAAGTTCCCCCGGCTCACGCTCGCCTACAGCGAGGGCCAGATGGGCTGGATCCCGTACGCCCTCGAACGCGCCGACGACGTCTGGGAGGAGCACCGCGCCTGGGGCGGGGTGCGCGACCTGATCCCCGAGCCGCCGTCCACGTACTACTACCGGCAGATCTACTGCTGCTTCTTCCGCGACAAGCACGGCATCGCCTCGCTCGACGTGGTCGGCCGGGACAACGCCACCTTCGAGACCGACTACCCGCACGTCGACTCGACCTTCCCGCACACCAAGGAGGTCGCCCTCGACCACGTCCGGGGCCTCGACGACGAGACGGTCTACAAACTCATGCGCGGCAACGCCATCCGCATGCTCGGACTGGACATCGTCTGATGGACCTCTCCTGCACCGCCGAGGAGGAGGACTACCGCGCCCGGCTGCGGGAATGGCTCGCCGCCACCCTGCCGGGCCTCCCCGAGCGGCCCGACCCGCTCGACTGGCCCGCGCGCCGCGCCTACGACTGCGGCTGGCAGCGCCGGCTGTACGACGCCGGATACGCCGACACCCACTGGGACGCCTCCCCGACCCAGCGCCTGATCTTCCTGGAGGAGACCGAACGCGCCGGCGCCCCCTACGTCGGCGCCAACTTCGTCGGCCTCCTCCACGCCGGACCCACCGTCGCCGCCGAGGGCACGCGGGAGCAGCGCGCGCGGTGGCTGCCGCCGATCCTGCGCGGCGACGAGGTCTGGTGCCAGGGCTTCAGCGAGCCCGACGCCGGGTCGGACCTCGCCTCCCTGCGGACGAGGGCCGTGCGGGACGGGGACGCGTACGTCGTCACCGGCCAGAAGATCTGGACCTCGCACGCCGAGGTCGCCGACTGGTGCGAACTGCTCGTGCGGACCGACCCGGACGCCGTCTCGAAGCACAGGGGCATCACCTGGCTCGCCCTGCCCATGGACGCCCCCGGCGTCACCGTCCGGCCGCTGCGCACCCTCGCCGGGTCCACCGAGTTCGCCGAGGTCTTCCTCGACGAGGTGCGGGTGCCGGTCGCCAACCGGGTCGGCGAGGAGAACGACGGCTGGCGCGTCACCATGGTGACCCTGTCCTTCGAGCGCGGCACCGCGTTCGTCGGCGAGGTCGTCGCGTGCCGTCGGCTGCTCGGCGAACTCGCCCGTACGGCCCGGAAGAACGGCACCTGGGACGATCCCGTCCTCCGCAGGCGCCTCGGCAGGCTCTCCGCCGAGTTCCAGGCGCTGTGGCGGCTCACCCAGGCCAACGTCAGCGAGGCCCAGGCGACGGGGGGAGTGCCGGGGACGGGCGGTTCCGTCTTCAAGCTCCACTACTCGCACGCCCGCCAGGAGCTGTACGACGCGGCCGCCGCCGTCCTCGGGCCCGACGCGCTCGACCTCGGGCGCGACTGGACCCTCGACCGGCTGTCCTCGCTCTCGTACACGATCGCGGCCGGCACCTCCCAGATCCAGCGCAACATCGTCGCCGAGCGCATCCTCGGCCTGCCGAAGGGGCGGTGAGCTCTGTCATGGACTTCCGGCTCACGGAGGACCAGCGCGCGCTACGGCGCGGCGTACGGGAGCTGCTCGCGCGGCTCTTCGACCGGGAGGCGCTGCGGGCCGCGGTCGACGCCCCCTCCCTGGACAGGCGCCTGTGGCGGGAGCTCGGCGCCGCCGGGTTCTTCGCGCTGCGGCTCCCCGAGGCGGAGGGCGGCGTCGGGCTCGGGCTGCCCGAGGCGGTGCTCCTCTTCGAGGAGGCGGGAGGGCGCTGCTGCCGGGGCCGCTGGTCTCCACGCACCTGGCGGCGGGGGCCGTGCCGGGGGCGGCGGAGGGGCCGTCGTGGTGACCTCGGCGGACCAGGGCTCGTCCCCTGGCTGGACGCGGCCGATGTGGTGCTGGGGAGGTGGAGGGCGCCGTCCCGATGCGGTCGGTCGACCCGCTCACGCCGCTCCACCGGGTTCCCGGCGCCGGGGCGCGGCGGCGCCGGAGGCCGTCCTCCTCACCGCCGCCGAGCAGCTCGGCAGCGCTGCCGCCACCACCGGCACGGCCGTGGCCCACGCCCGTACGCGCGCGCAGTTCGGGCAGGTCATCGGAGGGTTCCAGGCGGTCAAGCACCTGTGTGCCGGGATGCTGGTGCGGGTCGAGCTCGCGCGGGCCGCCGTGTGGGCGGCGGCCGTGACCGGGGACGCCGTCGAGATCGCGGGGGCGAAGCTGCTGGCGGACGAGGCGGCGACGCGCAACGCGCGGGACTGCCTGCAGGTGCACGGCGGGATGGGGTTCACCTGGGAGGCGGACGTGCACCTGCACCTGAAGCGGGCGTGGGTGCGGGCCGAGCTGGGGATGACTGTCTGTCAGGCCGAGGAGGCCGTGGCCGCGGGCCTGTAGCGCAGCGCGTGCGGCGGGTCACGGAATGTTGATACCGGGTTGTGTCCTTCGGCGGGGCCGTCACGGCCCGGAGTCGGCCCCCGCCTCCGGTACGCTCCGTGGGATGCGCGTGCTGATTGGCCCGGATCGTCCCGGTGTCGCCCCTGGGGCGGCCCGCGGCGGGGGTGCCCGCCGCTCGCGCCCGGCGTTCGACTACCCGCAGAGTGCGTCGCACAGTATGGACCACGCGTACTCCTTCGCGCTGGAATATGCCCGAAGCGCTTGTTGCGGTGACTGTACGTCAACCATGCTGTCCCATAAGGGAATCACGTTCCGTAAAGGTGTGTCCGCCGGTTCGGATGGTGTGAGCGGTGCAGGTGCTTCAGGTGCAGTTGGAGGTCGGGCCCGACCCGGCTGAGGTGGGACGAGCCCGGAGGTGGGCCCGGTCGCGGCTCGCCGGTTCGGGCATAGGGGATGACGAGCCGCTCGCCGAGACGCTGGTGCTCCTCATCTCCGAGCTCGTGACCAACGCCGTGGTGCACACGGGCTGCCCGGCCGTGCTGCGGATGCTGTTCGCCGCGGGGGCGGGGTGCGGGTCGAGGTGGCCGACGCGAGCGACTGCCCGCCGCGCCCCCGGCACGCGGAGGGCGACGACACCAACGGGCGCGGCCTGGAGCTGGTGGACGGCCTCGCGGACCGGTGGGGCTGGCAGCCGGAGGGCGTCGGCAAGAGCATCTGGTGCGAGGTGGACCCGGTCATGCCCGTGGCCGCCGTGCCGTCCTTGTCGCCCGGTCGGGTGCGCTGTTGACGATTCGTTCCGTTTTGCCCACCCTGGGGTGAGCGATTCGTGGCGAGCGAGGGGAGCCGAGGGCCGTGCGTCCTCGGCATGTGCGGGTCGCGGCCGGGTGGCGGCGGGCCGTGCCGTGCTCGGGCGCGCGCGAGCGCCGCCGCCCGCGGGACCGCGCGCCGCCGCCCGCGGTGACTAGAGGATCGCGACCGGTGCCACCGGCGTGCCCGTGCCGCCGACGAAGGGTTCGGGCATCGCGGAGAGCAGGAAGGCGTAGCGCCCTTCCTGCGCACAGGCTGTGGACAGGCCCTCCAGATTCCAGTTCTGTCCCTGGAGCATGCCCATCTCGACCAGGTCGAGGGCGTGGACGGGCAGCCAGAGGTCCTCGATCTCGGGCGGGAAGATCTCGAAGGTGAGCGTGTCGTTGGCGACGGCCGCGACGTCGTGCGCGTGGAACCACTCCGGCGTGCGGACCGAGAGGCCCGGCGACGGGAACGCGTACCCGTGCTTGTCCCCGGCCAGGTAGACCTGGATCTGCCCGGTCCGTACGAGGACGACGTCCCCGGACCGTACGGCCACCCCGCCGAACTCCGCCGCCTCGTCGAGGTCCTCGGGGTGACCGCGTGGTCGCCGGGCAGGCGGTCCACGCCCTTCGCGGCGGCCACGTCGAGCAGGACCCGCGGCTGACGAGGTGGCGGGCCGTGTGGATGCCGCTGAACTCGGAGCGGCCGTGCGGGGTGATGGTGGCGGCGGGGCGGCCGTTGTAGATGCGGCCCGAGTGGGAGACGTGGGTCAGGGCGTCCCAGTGGGTGCCGGCCTGGAGGCCGAGGGTCACGGCGTCGTCGCTGGTGGCGACCGTGCCGGGGCCGAAGAGCTCCTGGTTGATCTGGACCATGGTGTGGAGCGGGTTGACCCGCCCGGGGATCATGCCCGTCTGCACGCCGTCCTGCTTGAGGTCGACGGCGAGGGGGACGCGGTGGCCGGTGCGGACGGTGGCGACGGCCTCCCGCACGACCTCGTCGGTGACGAGGTTGAGGGTGCCGATCTCGTCGTCCCGGCCCCAACGGCCCCAGTTGTTGACGCGCTTGGCGATCTCGTGAAAGGCGGGAGGGAGAGACATCGGGGCCTCCGGGGTCTTGTTTTCCGGTATCTGACGGACCGTAGAATCCTGACGACGAACGAATCTAACGGACCGTCAGAAAGTGCGGGAAGGGGCCGGGCGTGGGGAACTTCTTGGCTGGCAAGGTCGTCGCCGTGACGGGGGCGGGGCGCGGCATCGGCCGCGCCGTCGCCCTGGCGTGCGCGGCGGAGGGCGCGAAGGTCGTCGTCAACGACTACGGGTGTCGATCGAGGGCGGCGAGCCGACCTCGGAGGTCGCCGCCTCGGTCGTGAAGGAGATCGAGGCGGCGGGCGGGACGGCGGTCGCCGTCGCGGACGACATCTCCACCATGGCGGGCGGGGCGCGGGTCGTCGAGACCGCCCTCGGCGCGTACGGGCGGATCGACGGGGTCGTCTGCGTCGCCGGCATCCTGCGCGAGCGGATGCTCTTCAACATGTCCGAGGAGGAGTGGGACCCGGTCGTCGCCACCCACCTGAAGGGCACCTTCACCGTCTTCCGGGCGGCCTCGGCCGTCATGCGCAAGCAGGGCACCGGGACGCTCATCGGCTTCACGAGCGGCAACCACCAGGGGTCCGTGGCCCAGGCCAACTACTCGGCGGCGAAGGGCGGGATCATCTCGCTCGTGCGGTCGGCGGCCCTCGGCCTCCACAAGTACGGCGTCACCGCCAACGCGGTCGCGCCCGTGGCCCGTACCCGGATGTCCGCGAACGTCCCCATGGAGCTCAAGGAGATCGGCGAGCCGGAGGACGTGGCGGCGCTCGTCGTCTACCTGCTGTCCGACCGGGCCCGCGCGGAGAAGATCACCGGCCAGGTGTACACGATCGCCGGGCCCAAGATCGCCGTCTGGGCGCAGCCGAGGGAGCTGCGCGCCGGATACGCGGAGGGCGGCGCCTGGACCCCCGAGCGCATCGCGGACTTCCTGCCCGGGACGGTCGGGACGGATCCGATGCCGATGCTGGCGATGCTGGAGGAGATGGCACGGGCGGCGGCCGCCGGCGACCGTCCCAACACCGGGCGGGGGAGCGGATCATGAGGGGCGTCGTCTTCGACGGGAAGCGGGTCCGGGTCGTCGACGACCTGGAGGTGCGGGACCCGGGCCCCGGCGAGGTGCTCGTCGGGATCGCCGCCGCCGGGCTCTGCCACAGCGACCTGTCCGTCATCGACGGGACCATCCCCTTCCCGTCGCCCGTCGTCCTCGGCCACGAGGGCGCGGGCGTCGTCGAGGCCGTGGGTCCGGGGGTCGTGCACGTCGCCCCCGGCGACCACGTCGCCCTGTCCACCCTCGCGAACTGCGGGGCCTGCGCCGACTGCGACCGGGGCCGGCCCACCATGTGCCGCAAGGCCATCGGGATGCCGGGCCGGCCCTTCTCCCGGGGCGGGCAGCCGCTCTTCCAGTTCGCCTCGAACTCGTCCTTCGCCGAGCGGACCGTCGTCAAGGCCGTCCAGGCCGTGAAGATCCCCGAGGACATCCCGCTGACCTCCGCCGCCCTCATGGGCTGCGGCGTCCTCACCGGCGTCGGCGCCGTCCTCAACCGGGCGAAGGTCGGCCGCGGCGAGACCGTCGTCGTCATCGGCACCGGCGGCATCGGCCTCAACGTCCTCCAGGGCGCCCGCATCGCCGGCGCCCTCACGATCGTCGCCGTCGACACCAACCCCGACAAGGAGGCGGTGGCCCGGCAGTTCGGGGCGAGCCACTTCCTGACCTCCACGGACGGGGTGCGGAGATCCTCCCCACCGGCGCCGACCACGTCTTCGAATGCGTCGGCCGCACCGGCCTCGTCCGCACCGCCATCGACCTCCTCGACCGGCACGGCCAGGCCGTCCTCCTCGGCATGACCGCCCCCGAGGCGGAGGCGAGCTTCCTCCCCGCCGCGATGTTCCTCGACAAGTCCGTCCTGGGCTGCCGCTACGGCTCCTCCCGCCCCCAGAAGGACATCGCCCTGTACGCGGAGCTGTACCGCCCGGCGCCCTCCTCCTCGACGAGCTGGTGACCGCCACGTACCCCGTGGAGGAGTTCGCGCGGGCGGCGGAGGACGCGGAGGCGGGGAAGGTGGCGCGGGGGGTGCTCACGTTCTGAGCGTCAGGGGGGCGGGTCCGCTCAGGCGGAGTCCGCCCCCGTCGACGTGCGGAAGGTCCGGCGGTAGGACGTCGGGGTGACGCCGATCGCGGACATCAGGTGGACCCGGAGGGACTGGGCCGTGCCGAAGCCGGCGTCCTGGGCGACGCGGTCGACGGGGAGGGCGGTGGACTCCAGGAGGTGGCGGGCGCGCTCGACGCGCTGCTGGGTGAGCCACTGGCCGGGGCTGATGCCGACCTCGTCGCGGAAGCGGCGGGTGAAGGTCCGGACGCTCATGGCCTCCTGTTCGGCGAGGTCCCGGAGCTGGATGGGCTCGTGGAGGTGGGCGAGGGCCCAGGCGCGGGCGGCGGTCGTGGTGTGGGTGCCGGTCTCGGGCAGGGGGCGCTCGATGTACTGGGCCTGGCCGCCGTCGCGGTGGGGCGGTACGACGGTCCTGCGGGCGACCTCGTTGGCGACGGCCGTGCCGTGGTCGCGGCGCACGATGTGCAGGCACAGGTCGATCCCGGCGGCGACCCCGGCGGAGGTGAGGACGTCGCCGTCGTCGATGAAGAGGACGTCCGCGTCGACCCGCACGCGCGGGAAGAGGCGCTGGAAGTGCTCGGCGGAGGCCCAGTGCGTGGTGGCCGGGCGCCCGTCCAGGAGACCGGCGGCGGCGAGCACGTACCCGCCGGTGCAGATGGAGACCAGGCGGGTGCCGGGCCGGATGTGCGCGAGCGCGGCGGCCAGCTCCTCGGGAGCCTGCCTCGTCGTAGACCGGCCCGAGCTCGTACGAGGCGGGCACGACGACCGTGTCGGCGGTCGCGAGCGCCTCCGGGCCGTGCTCGACGTGGATCGCGAAGTCGGCGTCCGTCCGCACCGGGCCGGCGGCCGGGGCGCAGGTCACGATCTCGTACAGCGGCCGCCCTCCGGCGTCCTTCGCGCGGCCGAAGATGCGGTGCGGGATGCCCAGCTCGAAGGGGAGGAGGCCGGGCAGGGCGAGGACGGCGACGCGGTGCGGCGGCGGCACGGGCGGTGCTCCCTCCGTAAATGAGTGGTGGTCCAGACCACATGGCTGGTACGAGTACGTGTCCGTGACGGACAACACGTACAAGTCTGAGGCCACGGAGCGGATTCCCGCCCCGGCCGCCCCTCCCACACTGTGGAACCGCAACTTCCGGCTCTTCTTCGTCGCCCGGGGCGTCGCCGTCTTCGGCGAGGGGATGGTCCCGGTCGCCTTCGCCGCCGGACTCCTCGGCGCCGGCCACTCCGGTTCCACCGTCGGTTACGCGCTCGGCGGCTGGACCGCCGCCTTCGCGTGCTTCGTGCTCTTCGGCGGCGTCCTCGCCGACCGGTTCACCGCGCGCCGGATGATGATCCTCGCCGACCTCCTGCGGCTGCCCGGCGCCGCCGTCCTCGCCGTCTCCTTCACCCTCGGCAGCCCGCCGCTCTGGGCGGTCTACTCCCTCTCCGTGCTCAGCGGCGTCGGCGCCGCCCTCTTCCAGCCGGGCGTCGCCTCCACCATCCCCCGCATCGCCCCCGACGTGCAGCGCGCCAACGCCGTCCTGCGGGTCGTCGAGGCCCTCATGACCATGGCGGGCCCGGCCGCCGCCGGCCTGCTCGTCGCCGTGTGGAGCGCGGGCGCGGCCTTCGCCGTGAACGGCGCCACCTTCGCGGTCAGCGCCGTCTGCTTCCTGCTCATACGCCTCGCCCCGATCCCTCCGACACCGCCCGGCGCGACTCCCTCGTCGTCGAACTCGCCGGAGGGTGGCGGGAGTTCAGGTCCCGGAGCTGGCTGTGGGGGTCATCTCCATCTGGACGGTGTACGGACTGACCGTCGCCGGGCCCATGGTGCCGCTCACGGCGAGCCTGGTCACCGAGGACCACGGCTCGGCCGCGTACGGCGTGCTCATGGCCGTCAACGGCGCCGGCAGCGCCGTCGGCGGCCTCCTCGCGATCCGGCTGCGCCCGCGCCGCCCCTCGCGGCGGGCGCGGTCGCGCTGACCGGCCTCCCCGTGAACCTGGCCCTGCTCGGCCTGGGCGCCCTGGTGGCGGTCCTCGGCGCGGGCCAGTTCATCGGCGGGGCGGCCTTCGCCTTCTGGCTGGTGATGTGGTCCACCTCGGTCCAGACGCACGTGCCGCAGGAGGCCCTCAACCGGATGCACGCGTACGACGTGGCCGGCTCGCTCCTGATGATGGGCGTCGGCCGCACCCTGTCGGGCCCGGTGGCGGCGGCCGTCGGCACGGAGACGGTGCTGCTCACGGGGCGGGGATCGCGGTGCTGGTGGTGACGGCGCTGCTGCTGGCGCGACCGATCAGGACGCTGCCCCGGGCCGGGTAGGGAGCGGGGCGTGGGCCGGGCGGGGGGGCGGGGGTATGGCCCGGGTAGAGGGCGGGGGCGTGGCCCGATCTGTTGGAAAGCTGTCGTCCGGGCCAATGGTGGGGCGGGGGCGGTGCCGGGATGCTCGGTGGCATGGCCCAGACAACCGAGGCGGGTACGCGTACACCCGCAGGACAGTCCCGCACCCCCCGCACCCCCCGCGTCCACCGTGCCTGGTTCGTCGCGGCGGTCACCTTCGTCACGATCATCGGCGCGGCGGCCTTCGCCTCCCTGCCGGGCCTGCTCATCGAGCCGCTGCACGGGGAGTTCCACTGGTCGCGGGGGACGATCGGCTTCGCCGTCTCGGTGAACCTCGCCCTGTACGGCCTGACGGCGCCGTTCGCCGCCGCCCTCATGGACCGCTTCGGCATCCGCAGGGTGGTGGCGGTGGCCCTGACGGTCATCTCGGCGGGCTCGGTCCTGACCGTCTGGATGACGGCCGCCTGGCAGCTCGTCCTCTACTGGGGCGTCCTCGTCGGCCTCGGCAGCGGCTCCATGGCGCTGGCCTTCGCCGCGACGGTCACCAACCGCTGGTTCGTCGCCCGCCGCGGCCTGGTCACGGGCATCCTCACGGCGGCGGGCGCCTCGGGCCAGCTGATCTTCCTCCCCCTGCTCTCCTGGCTGGTCGAACACCACGGCTGGCGCCCCGCCGCCGTGACGGTCTCCCTCGCCGCCCTCACCGTCGTCCCCTTCGTCTGGCTCCTCCTCCGCGACCACCCGGCGGACGTCCGGCTCGCCCCGTACGGCGGCGACTACGCCGAGAAGCCGGCCCCGGTCCAGGGCGCCGCCCGCCGCGCGGTGACGGTCCTCCTCAAGGCCGCCCGCACGGGCCCCTTCTGGCTCCTCGCCGGCTCCTTCGCGATCTGCGGCGCCTCCACGAACGGCCTGGTCAAGACCCACTTCGTCCCCGCCGCCCACGACCACGGCATGCCGGTGACCGCCGCGGCGGGCCTCCTCGCCGTCATCGGCGTCTTCGACGTCGTCGGCACGATCGCCTCGGGCTGGTTCACCGACCGCTTCTCCCCGCGCCGCCTGCTGGCGGTCTACTACGCCCTGCGCGGCATCTCGCTCCTCTTCCTCCCCATGCTCCTCGCCCCCTCCGTCCACCCCCCGATGCTCTTCTTCATCGTCTTCTACGGCCTCGACTGGGTCGCCACCGTCCCCCCGACCATCGCCCTCTGCCGCGAGCACTACGGCCCCGACTCCGCCATCGTCTTCGGCTGGGTCCTCGCCTCCCACCAGGTCGGCGCCGCCGCCGTCGCCTTCGCCGGCGGCCTCGCCCGCGACCTCTTCGGCACCTACGACGTCGTCTGGTACGCCTCGGGCGCCCTCTGCGCCGCCGCCGCCCTGATGGCCCTGGTCATCAGCCGACCCCGGCCGGAGACGCCGTCCCCGGCAGGAGCATGATGATCAGCAGGGGGTGATCGCGATGAGCGGTCCTGACGACGGGCGGAGCCTTGCCCGGATGCTGAGGGTCTCGGCCCTGGTGCTGCTGCTGGAGGCGGCCGCGGCGCTGGTGGTGGGCATGGTGCTCGGCGACACCGGGCAGTCCGGCCCGGAGGGGGAGTACCTGAGCGCGCTGACCTTCCTGGCGCTGCCGTTCCTCGTGTTGTTCGCACTGGTCGCCGCGGTGGTGGTGTCCCTGGTGTTCGTCCTGCCCTCGGTGTGGCTGGGAGAGGGCCTGGGGCGCCGGATCGGCGGCCGTCCGGGCGGCTGGCAGCTGCTCCTCGCGGGCGTCGCCGCGACCCTCCTCGTGGCGTACGAGGGGATCTGGCCGTGGTGGCCGGCGGTCTGGGGCGCGATGGCGGCGGCGGCCCTGATCACCCGCCGCGCGCGCCGGGGCCACTTCGTCACCGTGCTCCTGTGGGGCACGGCCGCCGTCCTCACGGTGTTCCTGGCGGGCGGCGCGGGCGTGTACACGGGCGTCATCGAGACCTGACCCGCCCCGGGCGCGGCCCGCGGCGGAGCGCGCCCGCTACCCGCTGAACCGCCCGAACCGCCCCCGGTGGAACAGCAGCGGGTCGGCCTCCTGCTCCGCGCCCAGGGACTCCACCCGGCCCACCACGATCAGGTGGTCGCCGCCCGTGTGGACGGCGGTGATCACGCAGTCGATCCAGGCGGGGGCGCCGGTCAGGCGTGGGGAGGCGGTGACGGGGGAGGGGGTCCAGTCCACGCCCGCGAACTTGTCGGCGCCGCTCACGGCGAAGGAGCGGCAGAGGCCGCCCTGGTCGGCGCCGAGGATGTTGACGCAGAAGGTTCCGGCGGCCGCGATGCGGGGCCAGGTCGTCGACGTCCGGGCGACCATGAAGGTGACCAGGGGCGGGTCGAGGGAGAGGGAGGCGAAGGACTGACAGGCGAAGCCGGTCGGTCCGTCCGCGTCGAGCGCCGTCATGATCGTGACGCCGCTGGCGAAGTGCCCGAGCACCCGGCGGAACTCGCCGGGGTCCACGGGCGCCCGCTCGTCGTCCCCGACCGCGCGCAGCGCCGGCCGGGGCAGTGGTTCGACGGCCGTCGGTGCACCGGCCGCTCTCAGGTGTCGGACGGCGGTGGCCGCCATCCCCGCGTGTCCCATCACACCTCCATTGAACCTGACGGCCCGTCAGATAGGAAGGCTTCGGGAGCGGCGGACACCGGCCCGTCACCGCCCCTCGTACCGCGCCTCCCGCCGCTCCACGAAGCTCGCCACGCCCTCCTGGGCGTCCCTCGTCGTCATGTTGATCTCCTGGGCCGTCGCCTCGGCGGCGAAGGCGGTGGAGCGGTCGGCGTCGAGGGAGGTGTTGACCAGGTGTTTGGTGAGGGCGAGGGCGCGGGTGGGGCCTTGGGCGAGGCGGTCGGCCCAGGTGCGGGCGGTCTTCTCCAGGGCGTCGGGGGGGACGACGCGGTTCACGAGGCCCATCGCGAGCGCTTCCGTCGCGGGGAGGGCGTCGCCGAAGAACATCAGCTCCTTGGCGCGCTGGGGGCCGATCAGGCGGGGGAGGAGGTAGGCGCCGCCGCCGTCGGGGACGAGGCCGCGGCGGACGAAGACCTCGATGAAGCGGGCGGAGTCGGCGGCGAGGACGAGGTCGCAGGCGAAGGCGAGGTGGGCGCCGATGCCGGCGGCGGTGCCGTTGACGGCGGCGATGACGGGCTTCTCGCAGTCGAGGACGGCGGAGATGAGGCGCTGGGCGCCGAGGCGGATCATGCGGGAGACGTCGCCGGCGACGCGGTCGTCGGTGGAGGGGCGCCCGGAGGTCGGCGCCGGCGCAGAAGCCGCGGCCGGTGGCCGTCACCACGACGCAGCGGACGGCCGGGTCGGCGGAGGCCTCGTCGAGGAGGCGGATGATCTGTTCGCGCTGGTCCCAGGTGACCGCGTTCATGGCCTCGGGGCGGTTGAGGGTGATCCAGGAGACGCCGTTGTCGAGGGAGTGCAGGACGTCGGGCACGGGAGGGGCTCCTATCGGCAGACGGCCAGGGCGTCGAGGGCCACGGCGCCCTGCCCGCGCGGCAGCACCATCAGGGGGTTGATGTCGAGTTCGGAGAGGTCGCCGTCGAGTTCGAGGGCCATCCGCTGGACCCGGAGGACGACCTCGACGAGGGCGTCGACGTCGGCGGGAGGGGCGCCCGGACGCCGTCGAGGAGGGCCCGGCCGCGGAGTTCGCCGAGCATGGAGCGGGCCTCGCGCTCGCCGAAGGGCGGGACGCGGACGGCGGTGTCGTTGAGGACTTCGACGAGGACGCCGCCCAGGCCCACCGTGACCGTGGGGCCGAAGAGTTCGTCGTGGGTCACGCCCACGACCATCTCGACGCCGCGTCCGACCATCTGGCAGACGAGGATGCCGTCGAGGTCGACCGATTCGTACCGGGCGATGTCCGTCAGCTCGCGGTAGGTGTCGCGGACCTGGCTGGCCGAGGTCAGGCCGACCTTCACCAGGCCCAGTTCGGTCTTGTGGGCGAGCTGGGCGCCCGAGGCCTTCATCACCACCGGGTAGCCGACGAGCCCGGCGGCCCGGACGGCGGCCGCCGCGCTCGTCACGAGCTGCTCGCGGGGCACCCGTATCCCGTACGCCCGCAGCAGCTGCTTCGCCGCGTGCTCGCTGAGCCGCCGGCCGGGCCGCATGAGGGCCTGGGCCTTGCGGAGGGAGGGGGAGGGGGTGCGGGGGGCCTCGTCGAGGGGGGAGCGGTAGGAGGCGGTGAAGCGGTGGTGGTCGAGGTAGGCCTTCACGGCGCCGATGCAGTTGCCGAAGGTGCGGAAGGTGGCGACGCGGGAGGAGCCGAGGAGGGTCGTGCGGTACGCCTCCTCGGTGCCGACCGGGGAGCCCCAGACGACGCACACCAGCTTGTCGGTGGCCTCGGCGGCGTCGACGAGGTCCTGGGCGAGCTTGTCGCTCATCGGGGGAAGGGGCCGGTGATGGGACAGATCAGGACGCCGACCGAGGGGTCGGCGAGGATCGCGTCGATGATCTTCCGGCCGCGCCAGTCGCCCACCGGGTGCCCGCCGTTGTCGACGGGGTTGGCGACGTTCAGGTACTCCGGTATCCACTGGTGGAGCTCGTCCTGCTTGGCCTGCGGGAGCTCCGGCAGGGAGAGCCCCGCCGCCGTCGCCAGGTCGGCGAAGTGGGCTCCCGTGCCGCCGGAGATGGAGTACACGACGACGCCGTCGGCGAGCGGCTTGCGCGCGCGGGCGAGGAGGGCGGAGGTGTCCTGGAGCTGGTCGAGCCCGTCGACCCGGATCACCCCGTACTGCCGCATGGCCGCGTCGACGACCCGGTCGGCGCCGGTGAGCTTGCCGGTGTGGGAGGCGGCGGTACGGGCCCCGGTCTCGGTCCGCCCCACCTTCACGGCGACCACGGGCACGCCCTGGCGCGCGGCCCGGTCGGCGGCGAGGAGGAAGGAGCGGCCGTCCTTGAGGCCCTCCACGTAGCAGGCGATGGCCCCGACCTCGGGCCGTCCGGCGAAGTACGAGAGGAAGTCGGCGGTCTCCAGGTCGGCCTCGTTGCCGGTGGGCGCCCAGTGGGAGAGGCGGACGCCGAGCTCCTGGAGGGTGAAGACGGGCCGCCCCTGGTGGCCGGACTGGGTGATGAGGGCGATGGCGGGGCCTTCGAGGTCCTCGCGGAAGCGCTCGAAGGCGTTGAGGTTGGTGTTGGGGCCGAGGAGGCGGAGCCCGGAGCGGCGGACGGCGGCGGCGAGCCGTTCCTGCGCGGCGGCGCCGCTCTCCCCGGTCTCGGCGAAGCCGGAGGCGAAGGCGACGGCGAACCTCACCTTGGTCTCGGCGAGCTCCTCGATCACCGGCAGCGGGTCGGCGACGAGGAGGACGGCGAGGTCGACGGGTTCGGCGAGCGCCCGGACGGACGGCACGCAGTCGATCCCGAAGACGCTCGTACGGGTCGGGTGCACGGGCACGAGCCGCGCCCCGACCCGCTCCGCCCAGGCGAGCAGCTGCCGGGTGATGCCGGTGTTGGGCCGCCCTCGGTGTCGGAGGCCCCGATGACCGCGACGGACTCGGGCCTGAAGAACCGGTCCAGGTCGGGCACGGGCAGGTGCAGCGGCCGCCCGCTGACGTCCCGGTCTCCCGCGACGGCGGTGACGCCGTGCACGGCGTCCCTGGGTTCCTCTCCGCAGGCGACCACGCGGGCGCGGAGATCGGTGGTGAAGGTGCCGTGAGTCGATCCGAGCATCGTTCCGCTCCGCCCTTTCCGCCCATGACCATTTACTGACGCGTAGTCAGATTACAGAACTGACGCTCAGTCAGGAATGGGTGGGCGCGGATCGGATCGGTCAGCTCCTCCGGGGCGCCCGGTGGTCCGCCCGCGCGATCCGCCGCGCGATCCTCTCGGCGTCCTTCGCCATCTCGCGGAACATCCCGCTGATGGGGTTCCGGAAGCCCGTGAAGTACAGCCCGGGTGCCTCGCGCGGGCTCCGGGCGCCGTGCGCCACCGGCAGGCCGCGCCCGTCGAGCACGTCCAGGTCGCCGAGGAGGGGTTCGAGGGCGCGGCGGTAGCCGGTGGCGGCGATGACCGTGTCCGGGGTGACGCGGGTGCCGTCCGTGAGGACCACCTCGCCGTCCTCGAAGGCCTCGACGGCGGGGACGATCTCGACCTTGCCGGCGCGGAGGGCGGCGATCAGGCCGACGTCCTGGACGGGGACGGCGCCCTCGCGCTGGCGGGTGGCGAGGCCCTTGTCGGGGCGGGGAGGCCGTAGGGGTGAGGTCGGGGCGGCGAAGCGGGCGAGGAGGGCGCCCAGGCGGTCGACCACCGCGACGGGAGGCGCCGGACGAGGATGCCGGAGCGCTGGGCGGGCCAGCCGAGGGTGGTGCGGCGGACGATGTGGGGGACGGTGCGGACCGCGAGCCGGACGCGGGAGGCGCCGCCGTCGGCGAGGTCGGCGGCGATCTCGGCGCCGGTGTTGCCGATGCCGACGACGAGGACGTCCTTGCCCTCGTAGGGCGCGGGGAGCGGTACGCGCGCGCGTGGACGAGCCGGTCGCCGTACGCGTCGCGGCCGGGCCAGTCGGGCAGGTGCGGGGTGTGGTTGTAGCCGGTGGCCACGACGACCGCGCGGCCGGTGAGCCGGCGCCCGCCGGTGGCGTGCAGGACCCAGTCCGCGCCGGACCGCTCGATCCGGTGGACCTCGACCCCGGTCACGACCTCCAGCTCGTGCTTCTCCGCGTACGTCTCCAGGTAGCGGACGACGTCGGCGCGGGCGACCCAGCGGCCGAAGGAGCGGGGCATCTTCAGCCCGGGGAGGGCGGAGAGCCGCCGGGTGGTGTGCAGCCGCAGCCGGTCGTAGTGCGCGCGCCAGGAGGCGCCGACGGCCTCGGACTTCTCCAGGACGACGGCCCGGACGCCCCGCGCGCGCAGGGCGGCGGCGACGGCGAGTCCGCCGGGTCCGCCACCGATGACGTACACGGGGTGGACGGGAGGTGCGGGAGGGGTGGTGACCATGAACGCTGAGCGTAATGACGTGTACACGCAGTGGGTCTCGGTCATGAAGGGATTTCGGTTGCGAATCGGTCACGTGGATCCGTCCGCCGCGCTCCGCGCCCACCCCTTGCGGTCGGGTGCGGGTCTGCGCTGAACTGACGTACCGTCAGATCCGCTTCACCGGGAGGGCCCGCATGCAGACCGTCTGGCTCACCGGCGCCGAATGGCTCGCCGTCCTCCGCATCGGCCTCGGCCTGTGGTGGCTGGAGAGCTGGCGCCACAAGGACAAGAAGGGCTGGTTCGAGCGCGGCACCGGCATCGCCTGGGCCGCGGACGTGGCCGGCAAGCACCGGTGGGCGGCCGTGAAGAGCGGCTTCGACACCGTCGTCGCCCCGCGCCCCAAGCTCATGGCGTACGTCGTCGTCTACGCCGAACTCGCCCTCGGCCTCGGCCTGGTCACCGGCCTCCTCACCCCCGTCGCCCTCGTCGGCGGCCTCCTCCTCAACCTCCTCTACCTCGTCCTGATGATCCACGACTGGGCCGAGCAGGGGCAGAACGCGATGATGGCGCTCATCTCCCTCGTCGCGCTCCTCGCCGTGTCCTGGCAGACCTGGTCCCTCGACTCCGCGATCGGACTCTTCTGATGACGGCCACACCGGACATCGACGCGTTCACCCGCCCCTACTGGGACGCCGCCGCCGACGGGCGGCTGCTGCTCCGCCACTGCGCCGCCTGCGACCGCGCCCACCACTACCCGCGCGAGTTCTGCCCGTACTGCTGGGGCGAGGACGTCGAGTGGCGGCGGGCGAGCGGCCGCGCGACCCTCTACACCTGGTCGGTCGTCCACCGGAACGACCTCCCGCCCTTCGGCGGGCGCGTCCCGTACGTCGCGGCCGTCGTCGACCTCGCCGAGGGGCCGCGCATGATGACGGAGGTCGTGGGCGTCCCGGAGGAGGACCTGCGGATCGGGATGGAGCTGACGGTCGCCTTCCGGCGGGACGGGGACGTCGCCGTCCCCGTCTTCGGACCGCCGTCAGATCGCTGAGATGTTCCGCCAGAGCTGGTTGGCGCTGCCGGGGTCGCAGTCGTACGACATCGTGAACGGCGGCCCGGCGACCATGCACTGGCCGGTGCTCATGTTCTTGACGGTGAAGCCGGAGGACGTCTTGGATCCGATCTTCCACAACTGGAGACTGGATCCATTGCAGGTGGCGGCGGTGTAGCCGACGGTCCCGTTCGGGTCGAGGCAGTGGCCGGTCTTCTTGTTGACGAGCCGGAAGGTGCCGTTCGCGCCGGGCTTGTACGTCCAGGAGTACGAGATGGTGCCGCTGTCGGGCGGGGAGCCGCAGTCGGCGGTGTTGGCGAAGACCCCGTAGCCCGGATTGCTCTCGGCCATGCACTGGCCGTTGGAGACGCTCTCGATGGAGTACGTGCCCGAGGGCGCCGAGCCGCCACCGCCGGAGGTCGGCGGGGGCGCGGGCCTGGTCGTCGCGGGCGGCGGGGGAGCGGGCTGCTGGGTTCCGGACCCGCCGGAGGAGCTGGACCCGCCGGAGGAGCCGGACCCGCCGGAGGAGCCCGATCCGCTGGAGGACCCCGACCCGCCGGAGGAGCCGGAGGTGGAGGACCCGCCGCCGGACGTCGTGCTCGAACCGCTTCCGCCGGAGACGGGGCCGCCGCCCGTGGAGGAGCCCCGCCGGCGACGGACCCGCCGCCCCCGTGGTGGCCGGGGGCGGGCGCCGTTCGACGGCTTCCCGACGGCTTGGCGGAGGGCTTCACCGAGGGCTTCGCCGACGGCGTCCCCGTCGTCCCGGTCGCCGGCGGTACGGAGGCGGGCTGCGAGGCCGCCGTTTCCGGCGGCGACGAGGTCTCCGGGGACGCGCCGAGACGGCCGACGTACGGACTGAGGGCGACGGTCAGCGTGGTGCCGGTCGCCACGACGACGGGCACGGCGAGCATCACGAACTTGTTCCGTCGCCACCGGGGCTTCTCGGGGACGGCCTGACCGGTGACGGCCAGCGGGTCGGGGGAGCCGGTCGCGGGCTCCTTCGGGGCCTGCGGGGTCAGCGGGGCCGTCGCCACGTCCTGCGCCGGGTCCGTCCGCTCCAGCTCCGCGAGCTGCTCGGCGGTGGGCGCCCCGGCCGCGAAGGCGGCCCGCTCGGCGATCCGCCCGGCCACGGCCTCGGGCCAGACGGCGCCCGCCGCCCCTCCTCGGTGAGCGCGACCAGCTCCTCGGCCGTCGGCCGGTCCGCCGGATCCTTGGCGAGACACTTCCGTACGAGCTCCGCGAGCGCCGGGTCGCCGTCCGTGAGCCGCCCGAAGTCGGGCTCGCCGTGGACGACCCGGTACAGCAGGTCGGGCCCGGAACCGTCCCCGAACGGAGGCCGCCCGTTCGCCGCGTACAGCAGCAGGCTGCCCAGGGCGAACACGTCGGCGGCGCCGGTCAGCCGCCGGTCGGCGACGGCCTGCTCGGGCGCCATGTAGGCGGGGTGCCGATGACCATGCCGGTCTTGGTCAGCCGGCTCTGGTCGGCCGCGCGGGCCACGCCGAAGTCGATGAGGAGAGGCCGCCGCCGGTCAGCATCACGTTCGACGGCTTCAGGTCGCGGTGCACCATGTCGGCGCCATGCACCACCCGCAGCCCGGCCGCCGCCTCCCGGAGCAGCCGCCACAGGGCGCCGCCGGCCAGCGGGCCGCCGTTGAGCCGGATGGCCTCGTTGAGGGTGATCCCGGGGATGAACTCGGTCGCGAACCACGGCGGCTTCGCCGTGCGGTCGCTCGCGAGGAGCTTGGTGTTGGCCCCGGCGGGCAGCCGGGCCAGGTTGTCGAGCTCGTGCCCGAAGTGGCTGAGGAAGTCGGCGTCCTCGGCGAGCACGGGCAGCACCCGCTTCACCGCCGCGAACTTCCCGGGCACGGCCCCCAGGTACACCCGGCCCATCCCGCCGGACCCGAGCACCCCCAGGAGCCGGAACGCCCCGATCTGCCGGGGTCGCCCGCCTCAAGGGCATTGCCCCGCTCCCGCTCAAACTGTCCGAAGTGGATCGGTCTTCCGGTTCCCCTGCATGGGCCACACAGTAGCCGAGCGGGTTTGCGATCTGAATGGAGGTCAAGTGGCCGTTGCGAAGCTGTGGTTGAGCCCCTGCGGACCACGAGGGAAAAAACCGTTTGGAGGGCCGCGACGGCTGCTGCTACTTTTCGGACAGCCGTGCAAGAGAACCTGGAGGTGGTACCCGTGAACACATCGACGACATGGGTGCTCCTCTCCGAGGTCACGGTCGGGCGGTAGGTCGCCGCCCGGGAGCGCCGTTTTTCGAGCACTCCCGAAAGGCACGACCATGCACTTCACCTCTGAGCAGCGTCTCGACGGCGACGTCATCGAGCGCGCGTTCACCTTCGGTGGCACCCCCGACGCCCCCGGCATCCCCGGCATCCTGTGGACGCCCGCCTCCGCGTCCGCGACCTCCCCGGTGCCGCTGATCCTGATCAGCCCCCCTCCGCTCGGCCTGGACAAGGTGTACTCCCGGATCGCGGGACGGGCCCGCTCCTACGCGGCGGAGTACGGCTTCGCCTCGGCCACCATCGAACTCTCCGGGAGCGGCGAACGCCCCCGCTGGGAGGAGGCCGAACAGGCCCGCGCGGAGATGCGCCGGGTGATCGGGGCCGGGGAGCCGGTCACCGACGAGATCATCGACGGCGTCGTCCTCCCGCTGGTCGAGAGGGCGGTCCCGGAATGGCAGGCCGCCCTGGACGCCTTCCTCTCCCTGCCCGAGATCGACGGCCCGGTCGGCTACGAGGGCGGGATCATCTCCCTCGGCGTCCGCCTCGCGCGGGTCGAGCCCCGCATCGAGGCCGCCGGCCTCTACGCCGGGAGCTTCATCCCGCGCGTCATGTTCGAGGAGGCCCGCCAGGTCACCGTCCCGCTGCACGTCCTGCTCCAGTGGGACGACGAGGTCAACGACCGGCAGGCGTCCCTGGACCTCTTCGACGCCTTCGCCTCGAAGGAGAAGACGCTCCACGCGAACACGGGCGGCCACGCGGGCGTCCCGCAGTTCGAGCTCCACTCCGGAGCCCGGTTCTTCGCCCGGCACCTGAAGCGGTGAGGCCGGACCTCGGACCGGAGTAGCGACACGCCCCGCCCCGGCCGGCACCACCGCCGGCCGGGGCGGGTCACGCTCCCAGGGCGCCGCCAGCAGATCGGCGACGCTCCGCCGCCCCGCCCCTCCGAGGCCTCCTCGCCCGCCCTCCCCACCGCGACCATGGAGACGATCGCCCACCCCGGGTTCGGGTCCAGCTCCTTCGTCAGGCCCTCCATGTCGAAGGCCCGGAACTGGTGCACGGCCAGCCCCAGCGCCTCCGCCTGCACGGTCAGGTGGGCGACGGCCTGGCCGAGGTCGTAGTCGGAGAACTCCGAGTACTGCAGCTCCGTGTCGTCCACGTGCCGACGCGTCAACGTCACGACCAGCAGCCCCGCGTCCTTCGCCCACCGGCCCGCGCTGGGCGCGACGTACGGCACCACCCGCTCGTGCCCCGCCTCGCCCGGCCGTGCCACGAAGAACCCCACGGCTGGGAGTTCCCGGCGGACGGCGCCCACCGCGCGGCCTCCAGGAGCAGGCCGAGGGCCGTCGTCGACGACCCCCGACGGGTCGAACCGGTAGGGGCTGAACCGTCCGGCCAGCAGGGGATGTATGCCGCCGGACGACTCTGGACCATGTCGCATTCCCGGTCCAACAGGCCCCCGGACAGGCGTATTCCGGTCAGGAGAACTCGTTGAACTTGGCGGTCTCGCCCGCGTAGAGCGAGGTGGTGGAGCGGGGCAGGAAGGGCCGGTCCCAGGTGCCGTTGCTCTCGTAGAGGTAGGAGCCGTTCGGGCCGATCGCCAGGAGGTCCTGGCGGCCCCGCTTGTTGGCGTCTCCGATCGGGACCAGGTGGGTGTACTCGTTCCAGCCCGCGCCGATCTTGACCCTCCGCGTGAGGGTCCCGTTGCCGTTGCCGAGGTACAGCCACAGGACGCCGGAGGCGTCGCGGGCGACGAGGTCGCCGGGCGTGTCTCCCACGATGTTCCCCGTGGCGACGATCTGGTTGTAGACGCCCCAGCCCCAGCCGATCTTCTTGCGCGCGGAGAAGGGAGCGTTGAGGTTCCCGGTGCCGGGGAAGAGCCAGAGGTCTCCCGCCCTGTCCGTGGCGAGGAGGTCGGGCCTTCCGTCGCCGGTGAGGTCGCTGCCTCCGGCGATCTTGTTGTAGACGCCCCAGCCCCCGCCGACCTTGAGGCGCGGCGCGAACGTGCCGTCCCCCTTGCCCTCGTGGAGCCAGAGCACACCGGCCTTGTCCCGGGTCACCAGGTCGGGCGCCTTGCCCCCGCCGAGGTTCCCGGCCGCCTCGATCCGGTCGTACGCCTCCCAGCCTCCGCCCACCAGGGAACGCCCTGCCGGGTTGAGCTTCACCACGGGGTAGGACGTGTCGTCGCGCCAGAGCCGACCGGCGGAGTCGCGGGCGAGGACGTCCGGCGAGCCGTTCGAGGTGTAGTCGTGGAGCTCCGGGTTGTGGGCCAGGGTGAAGGTCCCCGTGCCGTGCACGGGCTCGCCGATCCCGTTGAGGGGGGTGGCGGTGACCTCCCACGTGTAGGCGCCGCCGGGCGCGGGCGTGCCGTCGATGTAGCCGTCCCAGCCGAAGTTGACCTCCGTGTGGTGGCGGTACCCACCGGAGTACGGGAACGTGATCTTCTTGCCGGTCGCGTTGTGACGCAGGGTGAACTCCGCCGTCATGTTGGTCCGGTTGAACGTCCACCGGGGAATCACGAACGGGATGTTGCCGAATATCCTGACGGGGTCGGGCCCCGTGTACCGGGGCGTTCCGATGCCGGTCTCGTCGTCGCTGGCCGCGACGAGCGTGGCGGCGGGAACGCCGTCCGCGTTCAGCGCGATCCGGTACAGCCCTTCCCCGTGCTCCTTCGTGCCGCCCCGCACGAGCAGCGCCCCGTCGGACTCGACGACCGAGGAGGCGCGGTGGGTGAGGACCGGGAGGACGGTGGCGCCGCCGTCCTTCAGGGAGCGTGCGACCAGCGGGGCCGTCTCCGGCGAAACCGCCTCGTCGAGGCCGCGCCGCTGCCCGGTGAGCGCCCAGCCCCCGAGCAGCTCGACCCGCATCCACTCGGTGGTCGTGATGAGCTGCTTCTTCGTGGTCGCCCCGGTGGCCCGGTCGCGGACGGTGAGGGTGCCGTCTTCGAACCAGGCCATGGTCTTGTCGGTGGCGGCGACGCGGTCCAGGTAGAACGGGACCGCGAACGACTGGGTGATGCTTCCCGTGGAGGTGTCCACGATGTCCATCTGCTGGCTGTCCCGCGCGTCGCCGGGCTGGGTGGAGGCCACGGCGAGCTCGCCATCGATCACGTACTTGACCGAACGCATTCCGTTGTACTGCCGGGCCACCGTCGTGTGGACGACCCGGTCCCCCTCCTTGCGGACCAGCCGCAGCTCGCCGAGATACCACAGGGCCAGCGTCGAGCCGTCGACGGCGGCCGGCGTGTACGTGGAGGAGTCGGCGGACAGGTCGATGGTCACCGGCTCGCCGCCCGTGGCCATGTCGTACAGCTTGAAGACGTTCCGCGCGGTGGTCACGGCGACGACGTCCGACCGGCTGTTCCCCACCGGCTTCCCCGGCAGTTCGACCGTCGACCCGTCCGCGTACCGCGTCCAGAGCAGCTTCTCGCCCTGCGTCAGGAAACCGGTCTTCCCGGCGCTCACGATCTCGCTCTCGGCGGGGAAGGAGACCGGGACCTCCTGCCCGGCCGTCACCCCGCGCTCACGGACGGGCCGGCGGCCTGCGCCGGTACGGCGGTCAGCGCGGCCCCCGCAGTCAGCGCCAGAACGGTCGCGACGGCGGCGGACAGGGCGTTACGGGCACGGGCCACAGCGGGTTTCCTCCCCTGGTGCGGAGCGCGCCGGGTACGCGCACCGCACCCCGTGGGACCCACGAAGGGAGGGGGAGGTTGTACGGGAATCAACCTCGGGTGAACGCGAGGATCTCCCCGGCCGCCTCCGCGAGCGTCGCGAAGTGCCGGTGGGCATCCGGGTGCGGGCCGGGCGTGTTGACCGTCCACACCGTCATCCCGGCGTCCAGCCCCGACCGCACCCCCGACGGCGCGTCCTCGATCACCAGACACTCCGCCGGGTCCGCGCCCAGCTTCCCGGCGGCGGTCAGGTACGGAACGGGCGACGGCTTCCCCTCCGCGACCGATGCCGCGTCGACGATCAGCCCCGGGAACGGCAGCCCGGTCCGCTCGAACCGCCCCCGCACCCGGTGCTCGTAGTTCGACGTGACCAGCGCCCACCGGTCCGCCGGGAGCGCGTGCAGCAGCTCGGCCGCCCCCTCGAACGCCTCGTACGAGCCCGTACGGACGTCCTCGTCCTCCAGTGCGTGCAGCAGGGCGAGGCACTCGTCCGGATCCTCGCCCGGCACGACCTCCGCGAACGTCTCCACCGGCCGCGTCCGCAACGCCGTCGCGTACACCTCGGCGCCGTCGAGCCCGTACCGCGCGGCCCACTCGTGCCAGACGCGGCGCTGGTTCTCGACGGCGTCCATCAAGGTGCCGTCGACGTCGAAGAGAACGAACTTCATGGAGGTCACGCCCCGGATGCTACGTCCAGGAACGCGGCCCAGGAGGCGGGGAGACGGCGAGCTGGGGGCCGTGGGGTTCTTGGAGTCGCGGATGTGGATGAGGGTGGGGTGGGCGGCGACTTCTACGCAGTTGCCGCCTTCGGGGCCGCTATAGCTGGACTTGCGCCAGTCGTAGGCGACTTCGATGCAGTTGCCGCCCTCGCCGCCGCTGTAGCTGCTCTTGAACCAGGCCAGACCGGTGGTGCTCATAGCTCTCCCAGCATCTTCTCGATCAACTCCAGGGACTCGCGGGGCGTGAGTGCCTGCGCCCGGATGATCCCATAGCGCTCGGTGTAGATGCGCACCTCCTCCGGGTCGGTGATCAGCCGGGCGTGTCCATAGATCTCCGTGTACGCGACCTCCCGTCGCCCCTTGGGTGTGAGCAGGGTGAATGCGCCTTCCAAGCCCGGGTGTTCATCGGGATCGTCCGGCATGATCTGGAGGTGGACGTTCCTCAGCCGGGCAACTTCGGCGATGCGCTGCAGTTGCTCCCGGAAGGCCTCCGGGCCGACCAGTTGTCGGCGCAGTACGGACTCCTCGATGACGAAGCTCATCGTCGGCCCTGGCCACTTCTCGAAGATCACCTGACGGGCCAACCGGTCCGCCAACCGCTTGCTGATCGTCTCCTCGTCATAGAGGGACGGCGGTGACGGAAGACGGCCTCCGCGTACGCGGGCGTCTGCAGCAGGCCCGGCACGGCCTGCACCTCGTAGTAGTGCAGAGCCACGGCCTCCGCCTCCGCCTTCGCGAAGCTCCGGAACCAGTCCGGGTGCCGCACTCGCGCCCGGGAGACGGCATCCCGTAGATCGTCCGCCGCGGCAATCAGTACGCCCTCCGCCCCCAGTACCGGGTCCAGCTGCACCAGAAAGTCCGGCTGGGGGACGCGTACCCCCCTCTCGATCGCCGAGATCAGGTCCTCGCTGCAATGCGCGATATCCGCCAGCTCCGCCTGGCTCAGGCCCGCGTTCCTCCGCAGCACCTTGATGATCTTCCCGAGCGCACGGAACAGGTGCGCCGTGCCGTCCACCTCGGAGGGCCGCTCCGGCCGCTCCTCCTTGTCGTTTCCCGACATCCGTACCGCCCTCGTGGCGCACTCGTACAGTTACCCAGCGTCGTCGCGTCGCTGCTGGTCAGCGTACGGCCGGGGCCCCAGGCTCGGGGGCATGAAATCTGAAACTGCCACTCCAACCGGTGAGTTCACGCTCCGGCTCTCGGCAACGCGCCGGGGCGCACGCCTGGCGCGGTTACTGGCTGTGCAGCAGCTCCGGGAGTGGGGCGTGACGGGAGTTCGGCGGAGGCGGTGGAGCTGGTCGTCGCCGAGCTGGCGAACAACGCGGTGCAGCACGGCTGGGTGCCGGGGCGGGACTTCGAGGTGCGGATGGGGCTGGACGGGGACCACGTGCGGGTCGAGCTGTCCGACGCGCGGGGCGAGCGGAGGCCCGTACCGGCGCGGGAGCCGGACGAGGGCGGGTACGGGCTGCTGCTCGTCGCCGCCCTCGCGACGGCGTGGGGGGTGAAGGACCGGTCCGTCGGCAAGACGGTCTGGGCGACCGTGCCGACGGACCGGAGACGGGCCGTGGGGCCCGGTCAGAAGAGGGTCACGGAGCCCGTGCCGAGCGGCTCCGGGCTGTAGACCTGGGTCCGGGACCCGAAGGGGGCCTTCCAGTCGCCGGTGCCCTTGTAGAGGGCGAGGGTCTCGTACGTGCCGCCCATGACGCCCTGGACGACGAGGTCGGGGCGGCCGTCGCGGTCGGTGTCGCCGACGCCGACGATGTCGGTGTAGCGGTTCCAGCCGGAGCCGATCTTGACGCGGGGTGCGAAGGTGCTGTCGCCCTTGCCGAGGTAGAGCCAGAGGACTCCGGCGGAGTCGCGGGCGACGAGGTCCCCGGCGGGACCGCCCGCGATGTTGCCGGTTCCCGCGATCCGGTTGTAGATGCCCCAGCCGGTGCCGATCTTCTTGCGGGTGGCGAAGGGGCGTTGGTGTTGCCGGTGCCCTGTAGAGCCACAGGGCGCCGGCCTGGTCGGTGGCGAGGAGGTCGGCGCGGCCGTCGCCGGTGAGGTCGCTGCCGCCGGTGATGTGGCGGTAGATGCCCCAGCCGGTGCCGATCTGCTTGCGGGGGGCCAGGCCCTTGCCGGTGCCGGAGTACAGCCACAGGAGGCCGGCGCGGTCCCGGGCGATGACGTCGGCCTGCGGGGACGCGTCCACGTTGCCGGGGGCCACGACGCGGTCGTAGATCTGCCAGCCGGTGCCCATGACGACCTGCGTGGGCTGCGCCGGATTGGCCCAGTGCCCGGTCTCGTAGAGGGTCTGGCGGGCGTCGTAGTTGATGATCCGGCCCGCGCTGTCCCGGACGAGCAGGTCGGGGGTGCCGCTGTCCGTGAAGTCGTGCGGGGCGGGCTTCGCCGTGACCTTGAGCGTGCCGGTCCGCTCCACCGAGGGCCCGATGCCGTTGGCGGGAGCGGCGGTCAGCTTCCACGTGTAGTCGCCGAGCGGGGCGGAGGTCTTGTCGTCGAGCAGGCCGGTCCAGGTCGTTCCGCCGAGGTAGGGGCGGTCCAGGTGGACGCGCTCGGAGGTCCAGCGGCGCCCGGAGGCGTTGTGGGTGAGGACCACGCTGAAGTCCGCGGCCTTGCTGAACTCCCAGAGCAGGGTCGCGTCCTGGCCGCGCGCGAAGTCGACGACGGTGGGGAGCGGGCTGGTCGCGCTGTCCTTGACGAGGAGCGCGGTGCTCCTGTCCTTGTCGGCCGTCTTCGTGACGACCGGATCGCCGTCCGCGCCGACGGAGATCCGGTAGATGCCCTCGCCCTGCTCGACCGTGCCGCCGGTGGCGTACAGGCTGCCGTCGGCGCCCACGGTGGTGTTCGAGACGTGGTCGAGGAGCTTGACCGTGCGCTGCGGGTCGCTGAGGGAGCGGGCCGTGAGGGGCCAGAGCGGGTCGGGGTAGGCGGCCGTTCCGCCGCCGGGCTGGGCGTAGGTGACCCAGTCGCCGACGAGCTTGACCGTCGGGGAGTTCGCCGTCCCCAGCGGGGTGCGGGTGACGTCCGTGGTGCCCCGGCGGACCACCGCCAGGGCCGCCTGTCCGGCGGAGGGCCATTCGATCCAGGCCGCGTGGGTCGCCGACACCGCGTAGACGGACCGGGAGTCCGTCAGCCGCGTGTCGTACGTCTCGGTGGCCGTGGCCGTGGCGACGTCCACGAGCGCGACACGGCTGACGTACACGCCGTCCACCTTGACGCGGTAGTGGGCGACGAGGGTGTCCGGGCCGGCGCTCTCCAGCCGCGTGTAGACGGCGTCGGAGGGATGCCGGAGACCGTGCGGTCGACCGTGGCCCCTGCTCCTCGCGGAACAGGTGCAGTTCGCGGACGCCGTTCACAGAGGTCGTCGCGGCGAACGTGGTGCCCACGAAGGTGATCTGGCGGTAGGTGTCGCCCAGGAGCGCGCCGGTGTCGAAGGAGCCGACCTCGGCGCCCGTGGACATGTCGAGGTAGGTGTAGGTGGTCCCGGAGATCCGGACGACGACGTCCGTCCCGGGGCTTCCCGCGTACGAGTTCCGGGGCAGCGTGGTCCGGACGCCGTCCGCGTACCGCGTCCAGGTGAAGACGCGCTGCATTCCGTTCTCGAAGTGGGCCGTCAGGTAGCCCGTGGGGCCGCTGCTGAAGATCGCCGTGCTGTCCGGCACCGTCGGCACGTCCTGCTGCCCGTCGCCCGCGGCTGCGGTCGTGGCGGTGGCGTGGATGTTCGCCGGGGCCGCGACGGCCGGAGCGGCCAGTCCGGCGGCGGTGACGGCGAGCACGGCGGCGACGGCGCGGCGAGGCGCGGACGGGGTGTACGGGCGGAGCTCAAGGCGTGGTCCCCTCGGAGTACGGGCACGGCGGATGATCATCCGTGCCCGTACTCGACCCGTGGGGGCCCGAATGGTTGTACGGAGCGTCAGAGGACGTTGGTGTACTTGATGCTCGTGTTGGTCAGGGCGTCGGTGGGGACGCGGGTGGCGAAGGGCGCGCTCCAGTTGCCGGTGCCGTTGTAGACGTACGAGGTGTTGTTCGGGCCGAAGACGTACAGGTCGTTGCGGCCGTCCATGTTGGCGTCGCCGACGCCGACGATCTGGGAGTACTGGTTCCAGCCGGCGCCGATCTTGACGCGGCTGGCGAAGGTGCCGTCGCCCTTGCCGAGGTAGAGCCACAGGACGCCGGCGCTGTCGCGGGCGACGAGGTCGCCGGCGGGGCCTCCGGCGAGGTTGCCGGTGGCGGTGAGCTGGTTGTAGATGCCCCAGCCGGTGCCGATCTGCTTGCGCGGGGCGAAGGGGCGGCGGTGTTGCCGGTGCCCTTGTAGAGCCACAGGACGCCGGACTTGTCGGTGGCGACGAGGTCCGCGCGGCCGTCGCCGGTGAGGTCGGAGCCTCCGGCGAGCTTGTTGTAGACGCCCCAGCCGCCGCCGACCTTCACGCGGGCGCCGAGGGGGTTGCGCCACTCGCCCGTGCCCGGGTGCAGCCAGAGGACACCGGCCGAGTCGACGCCGATGACGTCGGGGGCGGTGGTGCCCGCGACGTCGCCGACGGACTCCATCTGCGGGTAGTTCCAGCCGGAGCCGATGTACGTCGGGTCCTCGGCCGGGGTGACCTTGGCCTTCCACGCGTCGTAGGCGGTGTCGATCCGGAACAGGACGCCGTTGGAGCCGCGGCCGAGGAGGTCGGGCGAGCCGTTGTCCGTGTAGTCGTGGATCTTGGGGGAGCGGGTGAGGGTGAAGTCGCCGGTCTCGTGGAGGTCGCCGCCGATGCCGTTGGACGGCTTGGCGGTGAGCTCCCAGCGGTACTCGCCGTTGTAGGCGTTCACGCCGGGGTCGGCCTCCGAGGAGGCGAAGTTCCCCCGCCAGAGGAAGTTGAAGTCCGCCGAGTAGCTCGAATTCATGCTGTAGCGGTACCGCTGGCCGGTCGCCTTGTGGACCAGGCTCACCTCGTAGGTGAAGCCCTTGTGCGACAGCTCCCAGGACAGCCGGACCCGGTTGTTCATCGGGTCGAGGTCGACGACCGGGCCGATGTTGGTCTTCTTGAACGTGAGCGCGGTGTCCTCGCCGGTGGAGGAGACGAGCGTGGCGGTCGGCCTGCCGTCGGCGCCCAGGGCGATCTTGTAGACGCCCTCGCCGTGCTCGACGGTGCCGCCGCGGACGAGCAGGGTGCCGTTCGGGCCCGCGACGAGGCTCGACATGCGGTCGAGGAGCTTCACCGGGTCGCCGCCGGCCAGCGGGCGCGCCGTGAGCGGCAGCAGCGGGTCGCCGGCCGTGCCGCCGCCGACAGCGGTCGTCTGGGAGTAGACGACCCAGCCCTTGAGCAGACCGACGGCCGGAGACTCCGTGGCGGAAACGCCGGTCGCCAGCTCCTGCTTGGTGCCGGTGGCCCGGTCGGTGACGAGGAGGGTCCCGTTGCTCTGCCAGGAGGCCACGTGGTCGCCGTCGATCGCGTCGAAGGCCGCGTCGCCGTACCAGACGCTCGGCCGGAACGTGGAGGGGACGACCGTGGCCGCGGCCGTGGCCAGGTCGACGGTGACGACACCGGCCTTGTCGCCGTCGGCGGCGTTCGTCCGGTACGTGAGGACGGCGGTGTCCGCCGTGCCGCGCACGCCCCCGACGACGTCGATCGCGGCGGGCAGGCCGCTGATCTTCGTGCCCTTGTCGCCGGGCTTGGCGAGCAGGCGGAACTCCTTCGGGCCGCTCGTGGGCGTCACCTGGACGAGCAGCGTGGAGCCGATCGTGGCGACGTACGTGTACCTGGCGGTCGGCGTGCTCAGCGCGTTCAGGTCGAAGACGACGGGCGCGGTCCCGGCCGGGGCGGACATGTCGCGGAGCCGGATGATGCGGTTGTCGTAGTCCTGGGGGACCGGCACGACGTCGGACACGGCGGCGTTGGGCAGTGCGGCCCGGTTCTCCGAGGCGGCCACCACGAGCGTGGAGGTGCCGTCCGGACGGCGCCAGTGGTAGTCGTACGAGTACATGCCCTCCGAGTCGTAGTGCTCGGTGGACGTGAGGTAGCCGCCCGGTCCCGCGCTCGTGACCTCCGACCCGACCGGCAGCTCGGCCACGTCCTGCGCGTTCGCCGTGTCCCCGGCCGCTCTGACGGCGGCCGGAGCGACCGCCGTGGCGGCGCCCGCCGAAGGGCGGACACGAGCGCCGTACCCGCCGTGACGGCGAGGACTGCGGTGATCGCGGTGGAGAGCGGCGCCGGGCCGTGCGTGAAGTCACGTTTGTTTCTCCTAAGCATCGAACGGCACGCACATGCGTGCGTACCGTTCGATGAGACACGCGAGCGAGCCAAAGGGTTGCACTACCTCCGGTTCACCCAGGGGTGTCCGTCAGGACACGTGGTCGTACGTGGTGGTGCCGGAGTTCAGGAGAAGGGTGGACGCCCGGCGGGCCTGGAGGGGCATGCGCCAGGCGCCGCCGCTGCTCGCGTAGAAGTAGGCGGTCTTGTCCGGGCCGTAGACGTACACGTCGGAGAAGCCGTCGTTGCTGTTGTCGTCGATGCCGACGATCTGGCTGTACTGGTTCCAGCCGGCGCCGATCTTCGTGCGGGTGGTGAAGGTGCCGTCGCCCTTGCCGAGGTAGAGCCAGAGGACGCCGGCCCTGTCGCGGGCGAGCAGGTCCCGGCCTTGCCGCCGGCGAGGTTCCCGACGGCGGTGAGCTGGTTGTAGACGCCCCAGCCGGAACCGATCTTCTTGCGGGGCGCGAAGGGAGCGGTGGCGCTGCCCGTGCCCTTGTAGAGGTACAGGTCGCCGGCCTTGTCGGTGGCGACCAGATCCGCGCGGCCGTCGTTCGTCAGGTCGAAGCCGCCCGCGAGCTGGTCGTAGATCTGCCAGCCCCCGCCGACCTTCACCCGCCCGAGGAACGGTTTCGATCCGGCGCCGGTGCCCTGGTGCAGCCAGAGGACGCCGGTCCTGTCGCGGGCGACGGCATCGGCCACGCCCGTGCCCGCGACATCGCCGACGGACTCGATCCGGTCGTAGACGTCCCAGCCCGTGCCCACGGCCGCGGGGAGCCCTGCGGCAGGGGCTCGTACCCCACGTGGTGTACGCGTGCCGGCTGTCGGCGCGCCACAGCTTGCCCGCGGCGTCCCGCGCGAACAGGTCCGTCGTGCCGTTCCCGTTGTAGTCGTGCGCCCGGTGGACGTAGCCGAGGGTGAAGTCGCCGGAGGCGTGCAGGTCCGGGCCGAGACCGTCCGAGGGGACGGCGTCGAGCTTCCAGGTGTACGCGCCGGGGGTCCAGGGGCCGGTCAGTCCGCCCTCGGCGGGGTCGAAGCCGCCGTACCAGGTGAGGTCGACGGTGCGGGACCGTCCCGCGGTGCCCCGGAAGGTTTTCTTCTGTCCGCTCGCCTTGTTCGTGAGCGTCACGTCGTAGGCGAAGCCCGGGTGCGAGAGGGTCCAGCTGAACTGGGGGCCGCCCTTCAGCGGGTCCAGCACGACGGACGGGCCGAACCCGGTTCCGGTGAGGGTGAGGGCGGTCGGCGTGCCGTCGCTGTAGGCCGGTCGGGCCGAGGGGACGCCGTCCGGCCCGACCGTGATCCGGTACAGCCCCTCGCCGTGCTCCACGGTCCCGCCCTGCACGTACAGCGTGCCGTCGGGCCCGGTCACGCGGGCGCTGCTCACGCGGTCGAGGAGCTTGACCGTCTCCCCGCTCTTCAAGGACCGGGCGGTGAGCGGTACGAGCCGGTCGGAGGGAGAGCTCGACCCCGGGGTGTTGTAGGTGCCGTAGAGGGCCCAGTCCCCGAGGGGCGCCGAGAGCGTGGTCCTCCGCGCCTGGTCGGGGAAGTCGAAGCGCCGGGATTCCTTCGTCGCGCGGTCGGCGACGACGAGGGCCGAGGTCGTGGCGGTGTGCTCCCACCACGAGACGTGCGTGGCGGAGAAGGAGGGCCTGTCCCAGGCGTTCTGTCCGGCCGGCCGGGCGTACGTCTCGGTCACGGCCGCGGTGCGGGTGTCCACCAGCGCGAGCCCGCCGGCGGTGGCGGACGTGTAGGAGACGAGGGCCACGCCGTCCTTGTCGGCCGTCTCCACGCGGAAGGAGGTCAGCCCCGGCGGCAGGCCGGTGATCGCCCTGGCGGTCTGTGTGCCGTTGGTCCTGCTCAGGAGGAGAGGGGCGTACTTCCCGTCCTCGTAGCGCTGGGCGACGACGGTGGAGCCGACGGCGGCCACGTAGGCGAGGGGGGTGGGCTGCCCGGCCGCCAGGTCGATCACGACCGGGGGAGTGCCGGCGGGCGCCGCCATGTCGTGCAGCAGGACCTTGCTGTCGTACCCGTCGCGGGTCGGGACGATGTCGGACGGCGCGGCCGTGTCGAGCACGGGGTCGACGCTCCAGGCCTTCGCGAGGAGGACCGAGGTGCCGTCCGCGTACCGGTGCCAGCGCATGTCCTCCGACGTGACGTCTCCGTCCTCCCCCGCCGTGTGCCGCGTGGTGGCCGCCAGATACCCGCTGGAGCCCAGCTGCCGCACCTGGGTGTCCGGCGCGACGACGATCGGGTCTCCGCCTCCTGCGCGGCGGCGGCAGCGGTGGCGGTGGTCCGTGGTGCGGCGGCGACGGCGGCGCCGCCACTGCAGTGCCCGCCGTGACGGCGAGGACGGTGGTGACGGCGGCGGCGAGACGACGGGCCGAAGGGTGGTGCTTCACGTTGGGTTCTCCCCCCAGAGACCGGATGCGGCGCGGTCGTGGCGCCGCATCCGGTTCGACTCAAGATCGGCGCGGATGGTTGTACGCGACCTTGAGCCGGTTCCTCAGGAGAGGAGGTCGTACTTGAGGTCGGAGGACATGAAGGTCCAGTTGACCGGGGCCCCGGCTTGAACGGCGCCTTCCAGGAGCCCGTGCCCTTGTAGAGCACGGCCTCGGTGCGGTCGTTCACCCTGGCGTACAGGTCGGGACGGCCGTCGCGGTTCGCGTCGCCGATGCCGAGCAGCTGGTCGTACGCGCCCCAGCCCGCGCCGATCTTCGTACGGGCGGCGAAGGTGCCGTCGCCGTTGCCGAGGTACAGCCAGAGGACGCCGGCCTTGTCGCGGGCGACGAGGTCTCCGGCGGGGCCTCCGGCGAGGTTGCCGGTGGCGGTGAGCTGGTTGTAGATGCCCCAGCCGGTGCCGATCTTCTTGCGGGCCGCGAAGGGGGCGGTGGCGCTGCCCGTGCCCTTGTAGAGCCACAGGTCGCCGGCCTTGTCGGTGGCGACCAGGTCCGGGCGGCCGTCGCCGGTCAGGTCGGAGCCGCCGGTGAGCTGGGTGTACGCGTTCCAGCCGGAGCCGATCCGGACCCGGGCGGCCAGCGGGGTCTTGGCGAGGCCGGTGCCCTGGTAGAGCCAGAGCACGCCGGACCTGTCCCGGGCGACGACGTCGCTCACGGCCGAGCCGGCGATGTTCCCGGCTGCCTCGATCCGGTCGTAGATCCCCCAGCCCGATCCCACGAGAACCCCGGGGTGCTGGTCCAGCTGGTCGAGGTAGGGCTTCTGCGTCAGTGGGTCGAGCCCGGGGTACGGGAAGGTCTTGCTGATCCACAGCCGACCCGAGGTGTCCCGCATGAGCACGTCCGGCGAGCCGTCGGCGTCGTAGTCGTGCGCGCCGGGCTTCCGGGTGACGGTGAACGAGCCGGAGGTCTTCAGCTCCGGTCCGATGCCGTTCATCGGCTTGGCCGTGATCTCCCAGGTGTACGGCCCGCTCTGCGCGCCGGTCCACAGGTCCGGGGTGTTGTTCCAGCGGAGCTGGCCGTTCCAGCCGTACGGCGCCCTGTGCGGGTCAGGTTCGTAGACGTTGAGCGGGTAGACCCCGTCGGTCAGGGATTCGCCCGTCCGGGTGTTGCGGATCTTGACCGTCATCTCCACCTCGTTCCGGCTGAGCTGCCAGACCATCCGGAAGGGAGGGGTCTTGTCCAGGTCCAGGACCGCCGGGATGTTGTGCGAGAGCAGCGTGACCTTGGTGGAGAGGCCGGAGGAGGCGACCTGGGCGGCGGCGGGGACGCCGTCCGCGCCGGGGCGATCCGGTACAGGCCCTCGCCGCCCGCGACGGTGCCGCCCTGGACGTACAGGCTCCCGTCGGGAGCCACGGACGAGCCGCCCATGTCGTCCATGAGCTTCCGGGTCGTGCCGTTCCCCAGGTAGCGCGCGGTGACGGCGTACGCCGGGGACGGGTTCCGCTCCTCGTACCCGCCGGCCTGCGCGTACGTCAGCCAGCTGCCGACCAGGCCGATGGAGGTGGTCGCGCCGGGCACCGAGATCCGCTGGGTGCCGGGGGCGGGGGTCCGCTCGGTGACGACCACGGTCGACCCGGCGGAGGTGCCGCGCTCCAGCCAGGCGACGTGCTTGCCCGTGAGCGCGACCGCGGGCTGCTGCTGCGTGCCGCCCGCGATGGTCGCGCTCCGCGTGACGGCGGCGGTGGCGAGGTCCACGGTGGCCCAGTGCGTGCCGGTGGCGGCGGTGTACGTGAGCAGGGCGGTGTCGGCGGTGGCGGCCCGGAGCACCGGGTCCTTGGCGTCGCCCGGCAGCTTGGTCACGAGCCGCCCGGCCGGCAGACCGTCGGCGCCCCGGGCGATCAGGCGCACGTCCTGTCCGCCCTGCGCGTTGGACGCCCTGACGAGCGCGGTCCGGCCGACGGCCCCGATGTACTGCCCGTCGGGGCCGGCGATACGGGCCGAGACGGACAGGACGTCCTCGTCCGTCGTCATGTCGCGGAGGGTGATGAAGCCGTCGGGCTGGACGCGGGCGACCACGTCGGAGGCGCGCGAGGCGGTGATCAGGTCGGTGCTGCCCGGCCACGGCTCCTTCGTGGCGCCGTCGGCGTACCGGGTCCAGACGGTGCGCTGCTTGTCCCAGGACCAGGTCAGGAATCCGGTCGTCCCGGCGCCGGCGAGGTCCGTCCGGCCCTGCGGGTACGGCAGGACCGTCGACGCGGCGGTCCCGGCGACGGCGGCCGGGGCGGGGCCGCCGTGGCGGGAACGGCGGCGGCGAGGCCGCCCGCGGTGACGGCGAGCACGGCGGCCACGGCGGTGCCGAGCCGCACGCGGGCGGTGCGCGTGTGCATCAAGGTGTGTCTCTCCCCCAGGGATGCGGGCGTGGCGGTTGATCGCCACGCCCGCAGGACTCCCGAGGGGGTCGAATGGTTGTACGGGCGATTAGAAGACCGCGTTGAACTTGGTGCCCTCGCCCGCGTACAGATTGGTCGCCTGGCGGGTGAACGGGGCCGTGGAGGAACCCGTCGAGGCGTAGACGTACGTGCCGCCGGAGCCGTACGCGATCAGGTCGGGACGGCCGTCGCCGGTGACGTCACCGCCGCCGACGAGCTGGGAGAACGCGCCCCAGCCCGCGCCGATCCTGATCCGGCTCTCGAAGCCGGCGCCGCCCGTGCCCCGGAAGAGCCACAGGACGCCGGCGGTGTCGCGGGCGACCATGTCGCCGGCGCCGAGGTCGGTGACGGGCGAGTTCGCGATGTTGCCGACCATGGTGATCTGGTTGTACGCGTTCCAGCCCGAGCTGACCCGGAGCCGGGGCGCGAACGGCTTCGTGTAGCTGCCGGTGCCCTTGTAGAACCACAGGTAGCCGGCGCCGTCGGTGGCCACCAGGTCGGCCTTGCCGTCGCCGTCGAGGTCCGAACCGCCGGTGATCTTGTTGTAGATCTGCCAGCCGGTGCCGACCTTCACGCGGGTGGCGAAGGTGCCGTCGCCCTTGCCGAGGTAGAGCCACTGCACGCCGGAGGCGTCGATGCCGATCACGTCGCCGTTGGCGTTGCCGCCGACGTTGCCGACGGCCTCGACCTGCTTGTAGATGCCCCAGCCGGTGCCGATCTTCGTCCGCTTCGCGACCTTGGACTGGCCGCCGACGGGCGCGTCGAAGAAGTCGTCCCGCCACAGCTCGCCCGCGGCGTTCCGCGCGAGGACGTCGGTGGAGCCGTTGTCGTTGTAGTCGTGCGGGTTGGTCAGGCGCTTGACCTGGAAGGAGCCCGACGCGGTCGCCGGGGCGCCGACGCCGTCGGTCGGGGTGGCAGTGAGCTGCCAGGTGTAGGCGCCGTTCGGGGCGCTGATGCCCTCCAGGACGCCGTTCCAGGAGTAGTCGAAGACACTGCCGGTGAGCGGCTGCGACGGCTTGTACGTGAACTTCTTGCCGGTGGCCGTGTGCGTGAGGGTCAGCTGCACGTAGGCGCTGTCACGGGACAGGGACCACCGCATCGGGACCGTCGAGCCCGGCTTCTCCAGGTCCGCGGTGGCGGGGACCCTCGACTCGACGACCTGGAGGCCGAGGAGCGGCCCGTGTCCGCCTTGAGCTCGGCCTCCGGGCGGGCGCCGCCGACGCCGCCCGAGATCCGGAAGACGCCGTCGGAAGCGGTCGTGGCACCGCGCACGACCAGCGAGCCGTCGGGGGCCTGGGCCGCGCTGGAGAAGGTCTCCAGGAACTTGTACGGGGCGGCGGCGGGGTCCTTGACGTTCCGCGCGTACAGCGGGCTCAGCGCGTCGCTCCCGGCCTTGCCCGGGACGCCGTACAGGACCACGTCGCCGACGATGCCGGCGACGACGCCGCCGCTCAGCGCGCCGGTCAGCGGGATGCGCAGGGCGCCGGTGTCCACGGAGATCTCGGGGTGCCCTCGGACTGCGCCTTGATGACGACCGCCCGGTGGGTGGCCGTGAGGGCGCCGGTGGACGTCGGGTACCACTCGCGGGTGCCCGAGGAGCCCTCCCAGTCGAGGACCGAGTTGCTGAGGGCGCTCGTGGTCGCGGTCCACCACGCGGGCTCGTAGCCGCCCGTCGCGGCCCGCACCATCTCGGTGCCCAGGACGATCGCCCTCGACCCGTCGGAGGCGACGACCTTGTAGTCCACGTTGCGGGTGCGGGACGACAGCTTCGACTTCTGGCTGACGCCGTTGACCTTCTGGAGCTTCCACAGCTCGCGGTAGTTCTCGGTGCCGCTCGGGACGCTCACGTAGAGGATGTCGCCGACGACGCCGACCAGCTGCGAACCGGGCTTGAACTCGGAGGCGATCTCGAACGAGGTGAACCAGCCGGAGCCGGCCTTCATGTCCCGGATCTGGACCGAGCTGCCGCCGTTGCTCGTCACGACCATGTCGGAGTGGCTGTCGTGGCCCATGGAGCCCGTGTAGATCGGCAGCATGGAGTTGTCGGCGAACGTCCGCCACGCCTGGGACGGGTTCCCGGCGTCGTCCGTGTAGGCCGTGAGGAAGCCGGTGGTGCCGGCGCTGGTCACCTCGGCGTCCTGTGCCAGGAGCGCCCCGCTGAGCGCCTGCGTCCCGGCGACGGCGGCCGGGCGGCCGCGACGGCCGGGACGGTGACGAGCGTGCCGGTCACGGCGGTGACCGTGGACAGCGTGAGCAGCGCGGCGGCCAGTCGGCGCCCGGACATACGGTGCTGCAAGGAAACCCCTGTGAAACGGGCACGGCGCATGCCGTACCCGTTTTCAGACCCTTGATCGATTAGGGGTTGTACGCAACTCGAAGAAATTTTCGCGAAGTTGGCGCGGTCAGCCGCGCCGCTCCAGCACGCCCCGGACGTACGCCGCCTGCCCCGCGTGCTGGAGGTCGTCCGCGATCACCGACACCAGCCGGACGCCGAGGGTGACCGGCGGGTCCCAGCGGGTGTCGACGACGCGGTCCAGGTCGGTGTTCGTGACCGCGCGGACCAGCTCCTCCGTACGGGCGTGGACGGCGTCGTGGTAGCCGAGGAGCAGCTCCGCGGGGGCGCGGACGGAGCCGACCTGGGCGCTCGTCATTCCGTAGCCGGTGGCGTGCTTCGGGAAGGGCAGGGCGAAGCGGTCGGCCCAGCCGTCGGAGGTCCACAGCTGGTCCGTGTCGAAGGCGTCCGCGAGGTGGTCGTCCTGGACGCGGGTGAGGTGCCAGACGAGCCAGGCGACGGTGTTGGCGTCGGGGTCGACGCGGGCGGTGAGCCCTTCCTCGGTGAGGCCCTCCACGGTCTCGTGGACGACCTCGCGGATCCGGCCGAACGAGTCGAGCAACAGGGCGGCGCTGTTCATGGGGGCTCCTCGGGGTCGGGTCGAGAACGTCAAGTCGGGAGCGTCGAGCCGGGAGCGCCGGATCGAGAACGCCGGGTCGGGGACGCCGGATCGAGAACGCCGGGTCGAGAACGCCGGGCCGGGGACGCCGGGCCGGTCAGGGGCGCTCCGCCTTCCACCGCTCCACCACGGCCTCCACGTCGAAGGGCCTCAGGTTCAGCGGGGACCGGCCGGCGGGCGGGCGAGGGCTTCGGCGATCCGGGTGTTGATCTCCCCGAGGACGCGGCGCACCTGGTGCTCCGAGACGGCCGCGGCGACCGCCGCCTCCGCGTCCTCGGCCGCCTTGCGCAGGGCCAGGGCGGGCGGCAGGACGGACGCGCCCTCGCGGTGCATCTTCCCCTTGATCCACCACAGCTCGTCGTACGGGGCCGAGTCGTCCGGGAGGGGCTTGCCGAAGCCGGGCAGGCTCCGGAACTCGCCGCGCTCCGCGGCCTCGCGGATCTGTTTGTCGACGAACGACTCGAAGCTGACTCCGGGCGGCTTGCGTTCGGTCATGTGTCCAGACTACGTAACCGCCGCGGTGCGGGTGTGGTTCTCGCGGACTACTGCGACCCGCGATCTTCCGGCACTCTGTGGTCCGTCCCACGCACGTCTACCCCTGTCCCATCCCCCTCACCGGAGGACGCATGCGTGCACGGATCACCCTCTCGGCACCCTCCTCGCGCTCGTCGCGGGCCTGCTCACCGCCCTCGTCACCGCCGGCCCCGCCCAGGCCGCGCCGCTCTTCAAGGCGCCCTTCCCTGCGGGCAGACCTGGACCTACAGCCACCACTCGGCCGAGGTCCGCCAGGCGCTCGACTTCGTCCGCTCGGACGGCGGCACCACCGCCGGCACCCCGGTCCTCGCCTCGGCGTCCGGCACCGCGCGCCGCTACTCCGAGCCGGCCGGCGCCGGGAACTACATCGTGATCGACCACGGCGGCGGCTGGAAGACGTACTACTTCCACCTCAGCGCCTACTCCGTCGCCGACGGCGCCCAGGTCTCCCAGGGGCAGCGGATCGGCACCACCGGCAGCACGGGCAACAGCACCGGCGCCCACATCCACTACGAGCAGCTCTACAACGGCGTCGGCCAGACCATCGCGATCAACGGCGTCTCCCTCGCCCCCTACCCCTCCTCCTACGGCTCCAAGTCCCTGACCAGCGACAACGGCTGCTCGGGCGGGGGAGGCGGCACATACTGGGTCGACACCTTCGCCCAAGCCACCGGCTACGCCCAGGCGAACACGAACGACCCGCAGGGCGTCCTGAACGCGGGCACGAACTACGTGTACTGCAAGGTCTGGGGCGCCGAGGTCCGCGACGGCTCCGGGAACTACAACCACTGGTGGCTGCGGACCGACCTCGACACCGTCTACGCCGGGAAGAACGGCTACGGGGCGTACGTCTCCGCGTACTACCTGTCCCGCTGGGGCAACGACGAGGCCCGGGACAACAGCGGGACCGTGATCCCCACCTGCTGACCGTCCCGGCGACCCTCCCGGAAAAGGGCAGGAGCCCCGCTCGTGCCGTGAGGCACGGAGCAGGGCTCCTGAGTACTGCGCTAGATCAGCGTGTCAGCCGACCCGGGCAACTTAGGCCGGGGTGACGTTCTCCGCCTGCGGGCCCTTCGGGCCCTGCGTGACGTCGAAGGTCACGAGCTGGTTCTCCTCGAGCGAGCGGAAGCCGTTCGCGTTGATCGCGGAGTAGTGGACGAAGACATCCGGGCCGCCGCCGTCCTGGGCGATGAAGCCGAAGCCCTTTTCAGCGTTGAACCACTTCACGGTTCCGGTAGCCATGAGCCCTCCTATGGGCCAAAGGGTCGCCCTGCTCCAGAACCTGCAAACAAGTCTGAAAACTACAAAAGCCTGCGGGTCACATGCTCCGCAGGCTCTGTACTGCAAGGGAAACCAAACTGCAACTTGCGTTGAGCGTAGCACGCAGGGCGCTCGGGGCGGTAGAGGGAAAGATCACGTCACTCGCATGTTTGATTCCGTTCCGTGTGCTGACGCGCGTGCCCCGGCGATGCCCACACTGCGAGACGGGTCTAGCCTCGCGATGTGGACAAAGCAACCGACGACCAGCGCAGCCGGCCCCGCGTCGGGCACATCCAGTTCCTGAACTGTCTCCCCTCTACTGGGGCCTCGCCAGGACCGGGACGCTCCTCGATCTCGAACTCACCAAGGACACCCCGGAGAAGCTCAGCGAGCGGCTCGTCCGGGGCGACCTGGACATCGGCCCCATCACCCTCGTCGAATACCTCCGCAACGCGGACGACCTGGTGGCGCTCCCGGACATCGCCGTCGGCTGCGACGGCCCCGTCATGTCCTGCGTGATCGTCTCCCAGCGGCCCCTGGAGGAGCTCCACCACGCGCGCGTGGCCCTCGGCTCCACCTCCCGCACCTCCGTGCGCCTCGCCCAGCTGCTGCTTTCCGAGCAGTACGGGGTCGAGCCGGACTACTACAGCTGCCCGCCCGACCTCGGCCTGATGATGCAGGAGGCGGAGGCCGCCGTCCTCATCGGCGACGCCGCCCTGAGGGCCTCCCTGCACGACGCGCCCCGGCTCGGGCTCCAGGTCCACGACCTCGGGCTCATGTGGAAGGAGTGGACGGGCCTGCCGTTCGTCTTCGCCGTGTGGGCGGCGCGCAAGGACTACCTGGCGCGCGAGCCGGAGACCGTCCACGAGGTGCACCAGGCGTTCCTGGCCTCCCGCGACCTCTCCCTCGAAGAGGTCGCCAAGGTCGCCGAGCAGGCCGCCCGCTGGGAGACCTTCGACGCCGAACTCCTGGAGCGCTACTTCCGCACGCTCGACTTCCGTTTCGGCCCCGAGCAGCTCGCCGGCGTCCGGGAGTTCGCCCGCCGCACCGGCCCCACGACCGGCTTCCCGGCGGACGTCGCGGTGGAACTCCTGCCGCCTCCGGCACGATAAGCGGCCGGAGCCGCGGAGCTCCGGAGGAAAGGCGCGGGAAGGCGCGGGAAAGAAATACCGGTGAAGCCCTCCGCGCGCAGGGCGGGCCTTTCCGGGAGCCTCCGGCAATAGCGCGGCCCCGCACCGGCGGACCGGTAGGGGGGCGACACCCGGAATTCACCGGATATTCGCCGGACCCGTGCCCGCCTCTCGCCGTTCTCCCGCCCACCGCGCGCCCTTCCCGGACTCCGGCGGCCGCCGAACCGCACCCTGCGGAAGCGGCGCGGAGCCCTGGCGTACGCTGGTTCGGTCGATCAGAACCCCTCCGAAAGGGACGCACCCGGTGACCGAGAAGGCCGAACTCCAGTCTGTTCTCGACCGCGCCGCCGCGGGTGGCCGGATCACCCCGAGGAGGCGCTCGACCTCTACCGCTCGGCGCCCCTGCACGCGCTGGGCGCCGCCGCCGACGCGGTGCGCCGCCGCCGGTACGCGGGGACCGAGCACATCGCGACGTACATCATCGAGCGGAACATCAACTACACGAACGTCTGTGTGACGGCGTGCAAGTTCTGCGCCTTCTACGCCGCCCCGAAGGACACCAAGAAGGGCTGGACCCGCGACCTCGACGACATCCTGCGCCGCTGCGCGGAGACCGTGGAGCTCGGCGGCACCCAGATCATGTTCCAGGGCGGCCACCACCCGGACTACGGCGTCGAGTACTACGAGAAGCACTTCGCCGCCATCAAGGCCGAGTTCCCGCAGCTGGTCATCCATTCCCTCGGCGCCTCCGAGGTCGAGCACATGGCCCGCATCTCCGGCGTCTCCGTCGAGGAGGCGATCACCCGCATCCACGCCGCCGGTCTCGACTCCTTCGCGGGCGCCGGCGCCGAGCTGCTCCCCGAGCGGCCGCGCAAGGCCATCGCCCCGCTCAAGGAGAGCGGCGAGCGCTGGCTGGAGATCATGGAGATCGCCCACAAGCTGGGCGTCGAGTCCACCTCCACCATGCTCATGGGCACCGGCGAGACCAACGCCGAGCGGATCGAGCACCTGCGGATGATCCGTGACGTGCAGGACCGGACGGGCGGCTTCCGGGCCTTCATCCCGTACACGTACCAGCCCGAGAACAACCACCTCAAGGGCCGCACGCAGGCCACGCTCTTCGAGTACCTGCGGATGATCGCGATCGCCCGGATCTTCCTCGACAACGTCGCCCACATCCAGGGCTCGTGGCTGACCACCGGCAAGGAGGTCGGCCAGCTCTCCCTGCACTACGGCGCCGACGACCTCGGCTCGATCATGCTGGAGGAGAACGTCGTCTCCTCCGCCGGTGCCAGGCACCGCTCCAACCGCCTGGAGATCATCGACCTCATCCGCAAGGCGGGCCGCGTCCCGGCCCAGCGCGCCACCACGTACGAGCACCTCGTGGTCCACGACGACCCGGCGAACGACCCGGTCGACGAGCGCGTCGCCTCGCACATCTCCTCCGTCGCGATCGAGGGCGGCACGGCCCACCCCGAGCTGAAGCTCCTCGACGCGAACTGACGCGAACCGACGCGAACCGACACGGACCGACGCCCCCCGATGCTCACCCTCCACGTCGCCGAGGCGACCCCCGAGAGCGCCGTCCTGGTGGACGGCGCCCTCGTCGCGGCCGTCGGCCCGTACGAGGAACTCGCGGAGAAGCACCAGGACGCCCGGCTGCGCCGCTGGCCCGGCATCCTCACCCCGGGCTCCTCAACCCGTACGGGCCGGAGCTCCTGGAGCGGACCTACCACCCGGACCCGCGCGAGGCCGACACCTACGGCACCGCGCCGATCACGGGGAGCGGGCGGCGGAGATCTTCCGCGCCGACCCCGCCCGGCTCGGCGCGAGCGCCCGGCGCGGGGTCCAGCGGATGCTGGCGCACGGGACGGTCGCCATCGCCGGCGAGCTGCGCGGCCGGCCCGCCGTGGACGCCGTGCGCCGGGCGGGCCTCGCCGTCGGCCGCCGCCCGGAGCGGCTCCCCGGCCCCCGTCGCTCTCCCCGGTGCCGCTGGTGCTGCTGCCCGCCCTCGTGCTGGGCGGCCCCGCCCGCTTCGCCGTCTTCGACGTCCCCGACCGGGCGGCCCTCGTCCGCCTCGGCGCGTCGACCTGCGTCGCCACGGTCGTCGACGGCCGGATGGTCTTCCGGCGCCGCTGAGGCCCGGGGCTCAGCCGCCCCGGACCGTGGCGTCCTTCTCCTGCACCGGGTAGGCGTCCGCGTACTTCAGCAGCTCGGTGAAGCGCGCGTCGCGCACGACGGTCAGCAGCTGGTCCGGGGTCACGGGCGCCGAGGCGGTGTCCGAGGGGCTGACGGAGAGCAGCACGCTGCTCCTGCCGTAGCGGGTGACGACCATGGACCCCAGGGTGTCCTGACGGTTCACGGCCATCGCGTACAGCTGCGCGGTCCGGCCCCCGCCCAGCCCGGCCTTCTCGCAGGTCGTCTTCTTCGCCGGGATGTTCCGGCACTCCTGGAGGGGCTCGCCCTCCGCGGGCCGGACGGACAGCTTCACGGGGAAGTTCCGGCCGCCGACGGTGATCCGGTAGTCGGAGACCACGTCCGCGACCGGCCGGACGTCCGTGACGGACGCCGGGAGCAGCTCGTCGAGGAGTGCCGACACCTGCTGCTGGAACTGGGCGCGGCGGGCGCCCTCGGCGGTGGAGACCTTCTCGGGCGGTGTCTGTCCGGGGTCGGCCGGGCCGCCACCGGCGTGCGGTACGCCGAGGGAAGGCGGCCGGGGCGCGGCGGGCCCGGCGGGGCCGGGGCCGGTCCCGGGCAGCAGGGTGAGTCCGAGGGCGGCCGCGGTCACGGTGCCGAAGACGCCGCCGGCGACGGCGAGCCGGGCCCGCGCGCGGCGCCTGCGGCCCAGGCGCACGGCGACGGGCGCGAGGTCGGGAAGGGGGCAGCTCCTGCGTCGTCCGGTCCATGGCACGGCGGAGCATCGTTGCGTCGTCCACTGGCGGGGCCTCAGCTTCCGATGGCGTGGTGGTGGAGGTGGGGATCGGCGGCGTAGAGGTGTGCCTCGCCGAGGTGGTCCCGGAGCCGGGCCAGGGAACGCGAACACTGGCTTTGACCGTCGCCTCGCTGCAGCGCAGGAGCGAGGCGACGGTCTCCACGCTCAGGTCCTCCCAGTACCGCAGGACGACCATGGCGCGGGCCCTGGGCGGGAGCTCGGCCAGCGCGGCGAGCAGCGTGACCCTCAGGTCGGGCTGCTCGGTGCTCCGCGCCGGGCCGAGCCCGCCGGTCCGGGTGAAGGCGAGCAGATCGCGCAGCCCGCGTCGCCGTTCGGCGAGGAACGTGCGGGTGAGCACGGTCTTGGCGTAGGCGTGCGGATGTTCCGCCGCCCCGGCCCGCCGCCAGTGCTGGAAGAGTTTGGCGAGGGTGGTCTGCGTGAGGTCGCGGGCGGTCTCCGCGTCTCCGCACAGCAGGTACGCGGTGCGGTACAGCCGCGTCTGCGCGGAACGGGCGAACTCCTCGAACCCGATGTCCGAGCCCAGCGGTGACGGCATCTCGCTCCCTTCGTCTGCACTGTCACCCTTCCTTGAGCGCGCTCGCCGGAGAAAGGTTGAAGGGAGATTCCGGGGAATCCGCCGGGGGGCCGGGGCCGGTCCCCGCCCGGCAGGGGGGTGGCTGCCACAATGGCCGGGTGAGCCGAGCATCCCTGGACAAGCAGCCGCACGAAGTCGCCTCGATGTTCGACGACGTGGCGGCGAACTACGACCTGACCAATGACGTGCTCTCCCTCGGGCAGGACAGGCGCTGGCGCAAGGAGGTCGCGAAGGCGGTCGACGCGCGGCCCGCGCAGAAGGTCCTCGACCTGGCCGCCGGGACCGCGACCTCCTCGCAGCCCTTCGTGAAGGCGGGGGCGTACGTCGTCCCGTGCGACTTCTCCCTCGGGATGCTGCGGGTCGGGAAGAAGAACCACCCGTGGATGCCGTTCACCGCGGGCGACGGCACGAAGCTGCCGTTCCGCGACGACGTCTTCGACGCCGTCACGATCTCCTTCGGGCTGCGCAACATCCAGGACACCGAGCAGGCGCTCCGCGAGCTGTACCGGGTGACGAAGCCCGGCGGCCGCGTCGTGATCTGCGAGTTCTCGCACCCCACCTGGGCGCCGTTCCGCACGGTGTACGAGGAGTACCTGATGCGCGCGCTGCCGCCGGTGGCCCGTGCCGTCTCCTCCAACCCCGACGCGTACGTGTACCTCGCCGAGTCCATCCAGTCCTGGCCGGACCAGCCGACCCTGGCGGGCATGCTGCGGAAGGCCGGCTGGTCGCGGGTGGCCCACCGGAACCTGACGGGCGGCATCGTCGCCCTGCACCGCGGCTTCAAGGCCTGAGCCCCGCGCTCCTAGACTTTCCCCGTTTTCCCCTTTCCCTCCTTTCCTCGACCCCTTCGGGAGATCCGCCGTGACCGAGCAGCCCCTCTCCGAGCACAGCGCCGATGTGATCGTCGTCGGGGCGGGCCCGGCCGGCTCCACCACCGCCTACTACCTGGCGAAGGCCGGACTCGACGTCCTGCTCCTGGAGAAGACCGCGTTCCCCGCGAGAAGGTCTGCGGCGACGGCCTCACCCCCGCGCCACCAAGCAGCTCGTCGCCATGGGCATCGACATCTCCGAAGAGGCCGGCTGGCTGCGGAACAAGGGCCTGCGGATCATCGGCGGCGGCGTCCGGCTCGAACTCGACTGGCCGGAGCTCGCCTCGTACCCGGACTACGGGCTCGTCCGCAAGCGCGACGACTTCGACGAGCAGCTCGCCCGGCAGGCGCAGAAGGCCGGCGCCCGGCTGTACGAGCGCTGCAACGTCGGCGCCCCGATCATCGACGACCGCACGGGCCGGATCACCGGCGTCCACGCCAAGCTCGGCGAGGAGAAGCGCGAGGTCACCTTCCACGCGCCGCTCGTCGTCGCCGCCGACGGCAACTCGACCCGCCTCTCCCTCGCCATGGGCCTGCACCGGCGCGAGGACCGGCCGATGGGCGTCGCCGTCCGCACGTACTTCACCTCGCCCCGCCACGACGACGACTACCTGGAGTCCTGGCTGGAGCTGTGGGACCGGCGCGGGCCGCAGGACCGGCTGCTCCCCGGCTACGGCTGGATCTTCGGCATGGGCGACGGCACGTCCAACGTCGGCCTCGGCATCCTCAACTCCTCCTCCGCCTTCCGGGAGCTGGACTGGCGCGAGGTCCTCAAGGCCTGGTGCGCGTCGATGCCGGAGGACTGGGGCTACACCCCGGAGAACATGACGACGCCGATCCGCGGCGCCGCCCTCCCGATGGCCTTCAACCGCCAGCCGCACTACACCAAGGGCCTGCTGCTCGTCGGCGACGCGGGCGGCCTCGTCAACCCCTTCAACGGCGAGGGCATCGCGTACGCCATGGAGTCCGGCCAGATCGCGGCCGACGTCATCGTCCAGGCGCACGCCCGCACCACCCCGGCCCAGCGCGAGCTGGCCCTGCGGAACTACCCGCAGATCCTCAAGGACACCTACGGCGGCTACTACACGCTGGGCCGCGCCTTCGTGAAGCTCATCGGCAACCCGAAGGTCATGAAGATCGCGACCCAGCGCGGTCTGACCCACCCGCTGCTGATGAAGTTCACGCTGAAGATGCTGGCGAACCTCACGGACCCGACGGGCGGCGACGCGATGGACCGCATCATCAACGGCCTGTCGAAGGTGGCCCCGAAGGCCTGACGCCCGCGCCCGGCGCCCGCGCCCGGCCTCCTCAGGCGCAGCGCTCGTACACGGTGAGCAGGGCGAGCAGATGGAGCTGGGCGCGCGACAGGCCGCCCAGCTTCTCCCGCATGTTGGTGACGTGGAACTTGACGGTGCGTTCGGTGATGCCGAGGCACTCGGCGAGGTCCGTGTTCGACTCGCCGCCGGGCATCGCCGACAGGACCTCGATCTCGCGGTCCGTCAGGGCGTCCAGGTGGCGCAGGGCCGTGGTGACCGGGTTGATCCGGGCGGCGCGGGTCCCGTCGGCCCCGGCCGGTTCGGGTCTGCAGTGCGGGCACTGACGAAGCACGAGTCTCCCCCCAGAGAATGCGTTCGCTGAACCGCAGCACCTGGTTTCCGATGGGAACGGTGAGCGGACGCAACACCAAACCACGCCCACGGCCGGACCGGAACGCACCGGGGACGCCCCGGCGGCCGGAAAACACCGGGTCCGCCCACCCGCGGCCCGTGTCCCGGCGGCTCAGCCGGCGAGCCTGGCGGCCAGCCTCAACCGCTCGTTGAGCTCGGTCTTCGCCTGGTTCAGGGTCTCCGCGTTCTGCTCGATGTTCCGCTTCTGGTAGGCGCTCTCGACGGTGTACCAGATGCCGACGAGGTTGGCCTTTTCCTTACAGGCGACGTCCTGCTTCGCCGCGACGACCGCCCGGGGCTGCCGAACGCGTTCGGGTCGAGGCCCAGATCGCCCTGCGGGCTGACGGGATTGTTCGCCTCGTAGCCCTTCTCGGCCATGCAGGCGGACCAGGCCTTCGTCGCGGCGACGACCCGGGAGTCCTCGCGGGAGCGGGAGTACGCGTCCATGCCCACGTTGGTGACGAACATGGCGTCCACCGCGCCCTTCTTCGGCGCGTAGACCGTGAGGAAGCCCTCCCGGATGCAGCCCCCGACGGGCACCTTCAGCCCGTTCAGGGTCTTGCCGCTGTCCTTGGCCCTGGCCTCTTCCAGGCTCATCGGCTGAGGTCCCCGTACCCGTCGGGACCGTTGAGCGCGAGCTCCCGCTCGCGCCGAGGCGCGGGGTGGCGGGCTTCGGCGGCTGCGGGGCGCCGTGGTTCGGGGCGTAGCCGTAGCGGGCCGCGACCGTGGGGTCGGTGAGGCCGTAGCGGGACGCGCCGCCCGGCCGCCGGTGGCGGGCGACAGCGGCATCTCGTACGCGAACCCGAAGCGCTTCATGCAGTCGCCGGTCACCCGCGCCTGGGCCCGCTCCAGCTCGCGGCGCTGGTCGGCGGTGGTCTCGTAGCCGTCCAGCGGGTACGCGAGGCCGGTCGTCGACAGCAGCCGGGGGACCGTCCCGATCCCGGGCTCGCGCGCGGAACCGTCACCACCGCCGTCGGACCCGGAGGAGCAGGCGGTGAGCAGCGCGGCACTCAGCAGGAGGACGGTCGCGCGGGCGGCGAGGGGACGCATGGGGCTGCTCCAGGGACGGGGGCGTGTCTAGCATGGGAGCAGCCGTTGCTCTGCCCGCCTCATTCGGGCGGAGCAACGGCTGCCGTGTCTCAGTGCGTGGGCCGGGGCCGCTCAGGCGGGTCAGCTGGCCTCGTAGAAGTACGCGGAGGAGATCTTGTTCTTGAAGGTCGCGGTCGCGTTGCCGATGTAGCCCGCCGGCAGGCTGCCCTCGTATCCGCCCGCGTTGGCGTCGGTGTAGACCCACCAGCGGACGGAGTCGCGGTTGTTGTAACCGGCGGTGTTGTCGTTCACGAAGTCGTCCGTGCCGTTGCCCGGGCCGGGGAACTTCTCACCCCAGAAGTCCACGTCCTGGTAGTAGAGGTCCCAGACGGCGCCGGCCGGACCGGTGTTGAAGAACAGTCCGAACTCGCCGCTCTCCAGGTAGCCGTTCTTCTCGGCGGCCGAGGCCGGGCCCGCCGTGGCGAGCGTGCCCAGGCCGAGGGCGGCGAGCGCGATAGCCGTGGTGGCGACGCGACGGAGTGCAGTGCGCTGCATGTCGTTGCCTTTCCCGTAGCTGTTGCGGAGGTGGTCGGTGCGGCCCGGAGGGGCCGGTGCCCCATACGAACACCGCCAACTCCTGGGCGTCCACTGTCCGTTGAGACAGTTACCGGCCGGGCCGCCGCTGGCTATGCTCGGCCTTGTCGAGGCACCGCAGGGTGCCGGAGACCTCTCGCGCGGGGGCCTTGCACGTGGCGGAGCGCACCGCCGCGTCGGCCCCCTCCCGCGCGTTCCCCGACGCCCCCTGGACGGGCACTCCCCGTCGGAAGGACCGTTTCTGATGAGACGCCTCATGGCTGCTCCCGTACTGATCGTCGCCCTCGCGGTCGGGGGTGTTCGAGCGGCGGGGACGGCGCGACCCGGCCGGAACCGAGCACCGCAACCCCTCCGCCTCGGCGACTCCCTCCCCACGAGCCTCCTCGGTGGCCGCCGGCTGGTCCGCCTACTACGACTGCCTGGGCGCCCAGGGGCTCAAGCTCCAGGACAACGGCGACGGGAAGCGCGTCGACAAGGACGCCAACACGAACGAGGCGATCGGCGCGGCGGAGAAGGCGTGCAGGCCGCTCCTCCCCGGGAAGGAGCCGATCGACCCGGCGCGGCTCGCGGAGGCCAGGAAGTTCACCGCCTGCATGCGCGAGAAGGGCATCGTCGACTACCCGGAACCCGATCCGGCGACCGGCGACATACCCGTCGAGGGCGAGCTCGGCGCGCGGCTGAAGAGCGACCCGAAGGTGATCGCGGCCCTGCGGGAGTGCCACCCGGCGGCCCCCGCCGCCGACGGCGGGACGGTCGAAGGTGGCTGACTCCGCTCCGGAGGAGGACGCCTGGACCTCCGGCGGCCCCGGCGCCCCGCCGTCGCCGCCGGGAGCGCCGGGGCCGCCCGGATGAACCGCCGCCGCTTCTGGGTCGCCGCCCTCGTGGCGGGGCGGTCGCCCTGACCGGCGCCGGCGTCGCGGCCACCGCGCTGATCCGCTCGCCCGCGCAGGTCGCGGCCGACGCGAAGCCGCCGCCGCCGGACGTGCTGGTGGCCCGGGTCGAGAACCGGGTCCTCGCGGAGACCGTCGTCCTGCGCGGCACGGTCGTGGCGGGCCAGACGGTCCAGGTCGCGCCCGTCTCGGCCGGCGGGGAGGGCGCCGTCGCCCCCGTGGTCACCAAGGTGTCCGTGAAGAACGGGGACGCCGTGCGCCCCGGCCAGGTGCTCCTGGAGGTCTCCGGGCGGCCCGTCTTCGTCCTGCGCGGCGACCTGCCCGTCTACCGGGACCTCAAGCCCGGCGCCACCGGCGACGACGTGAAGCAGTTGCAGGGCGCGCTCGCCGCGCTCGGCCACGGCCGCGGCGGCGACGCCAGGGGCACCTTCGGGCCCGGCACGAAGGACGCCGTCGAGGAGTTCTACCTCCGTCGGCTACGACCCCAGGCCCGCCGTCGACGACGACGGCGCCGCCGTGGACGGCGCGAAGGCCTCCGTCACCGGCGCCGAGCGGGCCCTCGTGGACGCCCGCGACGCGCTCGCGGCCAACGAGGACGACGCGCAGAAGAAGACGCTCAGGAAGGCCCGCGACCGGGCCGCCGAGGACCTGGACACCGCCCGCGGGCGCTCGCGAAGGCGCAGGCGGCCGCCGGGCCGATGGTCCCGGCCGCCGAGGTCGTCTTCGTACGGGCCTTCCCGGCGCGCGTCGCCACCGTGACGGCCCGCCCGGGAGCCCAGGTCTCCGGCACCGCGCTGACCCTCTCCTCCGGCAGGCTCATGGCCCAGGGCTACCTCCAGGACCACCAGAAGGGGATGGTCCGCGCCGGACAGAAGGTGCGGATCCTCGCCGAGACGACCGGACAGGAGGCCACCGGCCGCGTGGTCTCGGTGGCCGACACCCCCTCGCGGCAGCAGGATCAGGAGCCGGACGCGCAGGGCTCCGGACCCGACGGGAACGGCGGCACCGGCGGGGGAGGGGGCGGCGCCCGGGGCAACGGCGCCACCGGCTACCTCTTCACCGTCGACCCCTCCCGCGAACTGCCCCCGGGCCTCGCGGGCCAGGAGGTGCGCCTCACCATCGAGGCCGCCTCCACCGACGGCAAGGCCCTCGTCGTCCCGGTCACCGCCGTCTCCGCGGGCGTCGACGGCAGGACCGTCGTCACGACCGTCGACGGCACCGGCCGGCAGCGGCGGATCGAGGTGCGGACCGGCACGACCGGCGACGGCTTCGTCGAGGTCGTACCCGCCGCCCCCGGCGCGCTGAAGGAGGGCGACGAGGTCGTCACCGGAGTGAACCCGGGCGCGGCCCCGGACGGCCCCGAGGGGGCGCGGTGAACGAGGCCGACGTGAACCACGCGGACGTGAGCGACGCGGACGTGAGCGAGACGGGCCTACGAGGGGCGGACGTGAGCGAGACGGGCCTGCGAGGGGCGAGCGGTCCGGACATCCCCGTCATCGAGTTCCGCGCGGTGGCCCTCACCTACCCGGGCCCGCCCCCCGTCGCCGCCCTGAAGCCCTGTGAACTCACCGTGCGCAAAGGCGAGTTCATCACCGTCGTCGGCCCCTCGGGGTCGGGCAAGTCGACCTTCCTGAACGTCGCGGGACTGCTCGACACCCCCACCGGCGGCACGTACCTCCTGGACGGCATCGACACGGCGGCGCTGCGCGACGCGGAACGCACGGCCCTGCGCGGGCGGCGGATCGGCTTCGTCTTCCAGGCCTTCCACCTGCTGCCGCACCGCAGCGCCACGGAGAACGTCATGCTCTCGATGGTGTACGCGGCGGTGCCCGCGCCGAGCGCCGCGCCCGGGCCCGTACCGCCCTCGAACGGGTGGGACTCGGCCACCGGGCGGAGGCGCTGCCCGGCCGGCTCTCCGGCGGGGAACGCCAGCGGGTGGCCATCGCCCGCGCCCTGGCGGGACGTCCCTCGCTGCTCCTGTGCGACGAACCGACCGGGAACCTGGACTCGGACAACGCCGGATCCGTCCTCGACCTCCTCGGCGAACTGCACGCCTCCGGCATGACGATCCTCGTGATCACCCATGACGCGGAGGTCGCGGCGCGCGGCGGGCGCACGGTGACGATCCGCGACGGCGTGCTGAGCGAGCCGACGTGAGGGGCTCCCCGAAGGACGGAGGGCCCGGGAGGCGGCGGGTCGAACCCTCCCGGCTCGCGGCCCGCGACGTCCTCGCCGAGGCCGTCGCGGGCATGCTCCAGCGCCCCGGCCGCTCGGTCCTCACCGCGCTCGGCACCGTCCTCGGCGTCGGCACCTTCGTGGCGGTCCTCGGGCTGACCGCGACGACCTCCTCGCAGATCGACGCGCGGTTCAACCTGCTCACGGCCACCGAGGTGACCGTCGAGGACGTCGCCCGCGACCAGGACGAGTTCGCCGACCCGGCCTTCCCGGCCGACGCGGACGCCCGCGTCGAACGGCTCGGCGGGGTCGAGCACGCCGGCGTCTACTGGACCGTCCGCCTGTCGCCCGGCACGGCCGTCCGCTCCGCGCCGGTCGGCGACGGCGCGGGCGGCGAGCGGACCGAGGTCGTCGCGGCGTCCCCGGCGCGCTGCGGGCGGCGGCGCCGACCCTCGCCCAGGGCCGTCTGTACGACGAGTTCACGTCCGGGTCAGGGCAGCCGGTCGCGGTGCTCGGCCGGTCCGTGGCGGCCCGGCTCGGCATCACCACCCTGGAGACCCGCCCGGCGGTCTTCATCGGCGACGAGCCCTTCACCGTCGCCGGGATCATCGACGACGTGCGGCGCAGGCCCGACGTCCTGATGTCGGTCACCGTGCCCCGCACGACCGCCGAGAAGCTCTGGGGCCCGCCCCAGCAGGGCGACGCGAAGATGCTGATCACGACGGCGACGGGCGCGGCCCGCCAGATCGCCCGGGAGGCGCCGGTCGCGCTGCGCCCGGACCACCCGGAGTACCTGAGGGCGATACCGCCGCCGGACCCCAGGACCCTGCGCGCGGGCGTGACCGACGACCTCGACCAGCTGTTCCTGCTCCTCGCGGCGATCTGTCTGGTGATCGGCGCGGTCGGCATCGCCAACACGACCCTGGTCGCCGTCCTGGAGCGGACCGGCGAGATCGGCCTGCGGCGGGCCCTCGGCGCCCGGGGACGCCACATCACCGTCCAGTTCCTCACGGAATCAGGTGCTTTGGGCGCGGTGGGCGGGCTCGTCGGCACGGCGCTCGGGGTGTCGACGGTGATCGGGGTGGCGCTCGTGCGGGACTGGACGCCGGTGATGCACACGGGGACGGTGGTCGCGGCCCCGGCCGTCGGCCTGCTCACGGGCGTCGTCGCCGGGCTGTACCCGGCCTGGCGCGCCTCCCGCATCCAGCCGGCCGAGGCGCTCCGCCGCTGAGACGCCGCCGAGGCGCCGGTGGAGAAGCCGAAGGGCCGTCGCTCCCCCGAGGAGTGACGGCCCTTCGTCGTACGAGCGGGACGGATCAGAGGATGCGGACCGCGCCCGAGGGGGTGTCCCAGTCCATGGTGTGCTCGACCACGCCGCTGGAGGGGTTCTGCGCGCCGACGTACTTGCCGCCGCCCACGTAGATGGCCACGTGGTACGAGCCGCTGCGGCTGCCCCAGTACAGGACGTCGCCCGGCTGGAGGTTGCTCAGGGAGACCTCGGTGCCCATGCTCGACTGCTGGTACGAGATGCGGGGCAGGTCGATGCCGGCCGCGCGGTAGGCGGCCTGGACGAGGCCGGAGCAGTCCCAGGAGTTGGGGCCGGTGCCGCCGGAGACGTAGGCGTCGCCGATCTGGGCGCGGGCGAAGGCCACGATGGTGGCGGCGGCGCCGGAGGGGGCCTGCGTCCGGGTCTCGTTCTGCGAGGCGGCGGAGCCGCTGTCGGAGGAGGACGAGCCGCTGTCGCTGGACGAGCTCGTGGTGGAGAGCTGGGTGCGGGCGGTGTCGCGCGAGGCGCGCTCCGCGGCGTCCCGGCGCTCCTGCTCGGCCTTGAGGCGGGCCTTCTCGGCGCGCTCGGCCGCGGCCTTGCGCTCGGCTTCGGCCTTGGCCTGCTTGGCCTCCTTGGCGGCCTTCTGCAGCGCCGCGTCCTCCTGCGTCTGGAGGCTCTGGTCGAGGGCCTCCTGCTGGGAGGCCTCGGCGGAGGCGGCGACGGCGCTGGCGAGGCCGGTGCCGTCGGCGAGCGAGCCCAGGGTGGGCATCTCGATGGTCTCGGTCACCGGCTCGGCGTTCGCCGGCCCGGCAGCACCGGCCACCGCGATGGTGCCGAGGACGCCACCGGCAACTCCGGCGCGGAGCGCCATCTTCGAGGCGCTGCGGCGGGGCTTCCGGTGGCTGGGTATGTGAGCGGTGTGGGACATGGGAACAACCGCTATCAGGGCTTCACGGTTCCCTTCAAGAAACGTGGAGTGCGCCACAGTTGCCTCCGGAACCCGTGAATCCGCCACCGTCACGCCCTTATTGACGCCGTAACGGGCATATCGGGCACGGCTCATCCGGGCCTTGATCACGGCTTTTCATTGAAACGCCCGAATTGCCCGACGCCTACCACCTCTTGACGCCCGTGGCCAAGCCCTCTTCTTTCGGCCGTCTTTCGAGGTGACGCAGGTCACACTTCCGCACGTGAACGCGCGCACGCGTCCACCTCCGTACGCCCAACCCCCCTACCGGGCGACGGCGGTTCCTTTATCACCCGGACGCATCCACCGCCAATTTGCCTGTACTGGCCAACGCTTGATAGTGCAACACCCCCTCCGAGCAGCGATTTCCGGTACGGATGTCACATCTGGTGATCACCTGGGTGCTTCGCGCAACAAGATCACCGCTCATCCGACTTCATGATCCTTCGTCAGGTGGTGGAGATCACAAAGTCCGCGCTGTACCCCGTGTCGCAGATCACAGAGGGGCAGGCATAAGATGCGGGGCAGCCGGGCTTGTGAACTGCCTCACATGGGGGCGATCTTTCGGGGTCCGGCGGTGCGGTCCAACGGTCAAGGACGACTGGAAGGAGCGAGGAGCGTGAATGCGTACGCGCCCGTCCTCGTGCTCGGTGCCCTGGGTGCGGGGTTTGCGATCTTCTCCGTGGTCATGGCCACGCTTATCGGGCCAAAGCGGTACAACAGGGCAAAGCTTGAGGCGTACGAGTGCGGCATCGAACCGACGCCCACTCCCGCCGGAGGCGGTCGCTTCCCGATCAAGTACTACCTGACGGCGATGCTCTTCATCGTCTTCGACATCGAGATCGTCTTCCTCTACCCCTGGGCCGTCACCTTCGACGCCCTGGGGCTTTTCGGGCTCGTGGAGATGCTGCTCTTCGTGCTCACCGTCTTCGTCGCCTACGCGTACGTGTGGCGGCGCGGCGGCCTGGAATGGGACTGAGGGGCTGAGGGACACCTATGGGACTCGAAGAGAAACTCCCGAGCGGCTTTCTGCTGACGACCGTCGAACAGGCCGCGGGCTGGGTGCGCAAGGCGTCCGTGTTCCCCGCGACCTTCGGCCTCGCCTGCTGCGCCATCGAGATGATGACCACCGGAGCCGGCCGGTACGACCTGGCCCGCTTCGGCATGGAGGTCTTCCGCGGCTCGCCGCGCCAGGCCGACCTGATGATCGTGGCCGGCCGGGTCAGCCAGAAGATGGCGCCCGTCCTGAGGCAGGTCTACGACCAGATGCCCAACCCCAAGTGGGTCATCTCGATGGGCGTCTGCGCCTCCTCGGGCGGCATGTTCAACAACTACGCGATCGTGCAGGGCGTCGACCACATCGTGCCGGTCGACATCTACCTGCCCGGCTGCCCGCCGCGGCCGGAGATGCTCCTGGACGCGATCCTCAAGCTCCACCAGAAGATCCAGAGCTCCAAGCTCGGCGTGAACGCCGAGGAGGCGGCCCGCGAGGCGGAGGAGGCGGCGCTCAAGGCACTGCCGACCATCGAGTTGAAGGGTCTGCTCCGGTGAGTGACGAAACCCCGAACCCCGAGAAGGAGCTCAGCGGGCAGAACCTGCCGGGCCAGCGCGGGGACCACGGCGAGGAGGTCCGCGTCCAGCGCGGCATGTTCGGCGCCAACAACGGCGGCGACACCTCCGGCTACGGCGGCCTCGTCCGCTCCGTCCGGCTCCCCGGCCCGGCCGCCCGCCCCTACGGCGGCTGGTTCGACGAGGTCGCCGACGAGCTCGAAGGCGCCCTGGAGGAGCAGGGACTCCTCCCGGACAACGCCATCGAGAAGACGGTCGTCGACCGCGGCGAGCTCACCTTCCACATCGAGCGCGAGCACCTGGTCCGCGTGGCCCGCACCCTGCGCGACGACCCCGCGCTCCGCTTCGAGCTCTGCACCGGCGTCTCCGGCGTCCACTACCCCGGCGACAAGGGCCGCGAGCTGCACGCCGTCTACCACCTGCGCTCGCTGACCCACGGCCGGCTGATCCGCCTGGAGGTCTCGGCCCCCGACGCCGACCCGAGGATCCCCTCGCTCACCGCCGTCTACCCGACGAACGACTGGCACGAGCGCGAGACGTACGACTTCTTCGGCATCGTCTTCGACGGCCACCCCGCCCTCACCCGGATCATGATGCCGGACGACTGGCAGGGCCACCCGCAGCGCAAGGACTACCCCCTCGGCGGCATCGCCGTCGAGTACAAGGGCGCCCAGATCCCGGCTCCGGACCAGCGGAGGTCGTACAGCTGATGTCCACCGAACACGCGTCTCCCCGCGAGACCACCGAAGGCGCCGTCTACACGGTGACCGGCGGCGACTGGGAAGAGGTCGTCCAGTCCGCCGCGAAGGCCGACGACGAGCGCATCATCGTCAACATGGGGCCCCAGCACCCGTCCACCCACGGCGTGCTCCGCCTGATCCTGGAGATCGACGGCGAGACCGTCACCGAGGCCCGCTGCGGCATCGGCTACCTCCACACCGGCATCGAGAAGAACCTCGAATACCGGACCTGGACGCAGGGCACCACCTTCGTCACGCGCATGGACTACCTCACCTCGTTCTACAACGAGACGGCGTACTGCCTCGGCGTGGAGAAGCTCCTCGGCATCACCGAGCAGATCCCGGACCGCGCCAGCGTCATCCGCGTCCTGCTCATGGAGCTCAACCGGCTCTCCTCGCACCTGGTGTGCATCGCCACCGGCGGCATGGAGCTCGGCGCCACCACGATCATGATCTACGGCTTCCGGGACCGCGAGATGATCCTGGACCTGTACGAGCTGATCACCGGCCTGCGCATGAACCACGCGTTCATCCGCCCCGGCGGCCTCGCCCAGGACCTCCCGCCCGGCGCCGTCGACGCCGTGCGCGAGTTCGTGAAGACCATGAAGAAGAACCTGCCGGAGTACGACAAGCTCGCCACCGGCAACCCCATCTTCAAGGCCCGCATGCAGGACGTCGGCTACCTCGACCTCACCGGCTGCATGGCCCTCGGCGCCACCGGACCGATCCTCCGGTCGGCGGGCCTCCCGCACGACCTGCGGAAGACCGACCCGTACTGCGGCTACGAGAACTACGAGTTCGACATCCCGACCGCCGACACCTGCGACTCCTACGGACGCTTCCTCGTCCGCCTGGAGGAGATGCGCCAGTCCCTCCGGATCGTCGAGCAGTGCCTCGACCGCCTGGAGCCCGGCCCCGTCATGGTCGGCGACAAGAAGATCGCCTGGCCGGCGCAGCTCGCCCTCGGCCCGGACGGCCTCGGCAACTCGCTCGACCACATCAGGAAGATCATGGGCACCTCCATGGAGTCCCTGATCCACCACTTCAAGCTGGTCACCGAGGGCTTCCGGGTCCCCGCCGGGCAGGCCTACGCGGCCGTCGAGTCGCCCAAGGGCGAGCTCGGCGTGCACGTCGTCTCCGACGGCGGCACCCGCCCCTACCGGGTCCACTTCCGCGACCCGTCCTTCACCAACCTCCAGGCCATGGCCGCGATGTGCGAGGGCGGCCAGGTCGCCGACGTCATCGTCGCCGTCGCCTCCATCGACCCCGTGATGGGAGGCGTCGACCGATGACCGAGAACGTCAGCCTGGGGATGCCCCAGCTCCCGGCGCCCGCGTACCCGGCGGACGTCCACGCCCGCCTGGAGGCGGACGCGCGGGCGATCGTCGACCGCTACCCGGACTCCCGCTCCGCGCTCCTGCCGATGCTGCACCTCGTGCAGTCGGAGGAGGGCCACGTGACCCGTACCGGCATGCGGTTCTGCGCCGAGGTCCTCGGCCTGACCACCGCCGAGGTCACCGCCGTCGCCACCTTCTACACGATGTACCGGCGCAAGCCCTCCGGCGACTACCAGGTCGGCGTCTGCACCAACACGCTCTGCGCCGTCATGGGCGGCGACGCCATCTTCGAGGAGCTCAAGCAGCACCTGGGCGTCGGCAACGACGAGACGACGGACGACGGCAAGATCACGCTCGAACACATCGAGTGCAACGCGGCCTGCGACTTCGCGCCCGTCGTGATGGTCAACTGGGAGTTCTTCGACAACCAGACGCCCGAGTCCGCCAAGAAGATGGTCGACGACCTCCGGGCCGGACGCACCGTCGAACCCACCCGCGGCGCCCCGCTCTGCACCTTCAAGGAGACCGCCCGCATCCTCGCCGGCTTCCCCGACGAGCGCCCCGGCGCCGTCGAGGCCACCGGCGGGGCCGGACCCGCCTCCCTCGTCGGCCTGCGCCTGGCCAAGGGCGAGATCCCGCAGCACCGAATCGTCCACCCTCGTGGTGAGGCAGCCAGTCAGGAGGGGGAGTGATGACCTTGGCCGCCGAGATCAACAACAGCAGCCCCGAGAAGCTGCTCGCACCCGTCCTGTCGGCCTTCTGGGACCAGCCCGACTCCTGGACCCTGGAGACCTACGAAGCCCACGAGGGCTACCGGGGCCTCCGCAAGGCCCTCGCGATGAGCCCCGACGACCTCATCGCCTACGTCAAGGAATCCGGCCTCCGCGGACGCGGCGGCGCCGGCTTCCCCACCGGCATGAAGTGGCAGTTCATCCCGCAGGGCGACGGCAAGCCGCACTACCTCGTCGTCAACGCCGACGAGTCCGAACCCGGCACCTGCAAGGACATCCCCCTCCTCTTCGCCAACCCGCACTCCCTCATCGAGGGCATCGTGATCGCCTGCTACGCGATCCGCTCCCACCACGCCTTCATCTATCTGCGCGGCGAGGTCGTCCCCGTCCTGCGCCGCCTCCACGAGGCCGTCCGCGAGGCCTACGCCGCCGGCTACCTCGGCACGAACGTCCTCGGCAGCGGACTCGACCTCGAACTCACCGTGCACGCCGGCGCCGGCGCGTACATCTGCGGTGAGGAGACCGCGCTGCTCGACTCGCTCGAAGGGCGCCGCGGCCAGCCCCGGCTGCGCCCCCCCTTCCCCGCGGTCGCCGGTCTGTACGCCTGCCCCACTGTGGTGAACAACGTCGAATCCATCGCCTCGGTTCCCGCGATCCTCAACAAGGGCAAGGACTGGTTCACGTCGATGGGGACCGAGAAGTCCCCCGGCTTCACGCTGTACTCGCTCAGCGGGCACGTCGCCTCGCCCGGCCAGTACGAGGCCCCCCTCGGCATCACCCTGCGCCAGCTCCTCGACATGAGCGGCGGGATGCGCCCCGGCCACCGGCTCAAGTTCTGGACCCCGGGCGGCTCCTCCACCCCGATGTTCACCGACGAGCACCTCGACGTGCCCCTCGACTACGAGGGCGTCGGCGCCGCCGGATCGATGCTCGGCACCAAGGCGCTCCAGTGCTTCGACGAGACCACCTGCGTCGTCCGGGCCGTCACCCGCTGGACCGAGTTCTACGCCCACGAGTCCTGCGGCAAGTGCACCCCCTGCCGCGAGGGCACGTACTGGCTCGTCCAGCTGCTCCGCGACATCGAGGCCGGCCAGGGCCAGATGTCCGACCTCGACAAGCTGAACGACATCGCCGACAACATCAACGGCAAGTCGTTCTGCGCCCTCGGCGACGGCGCCGCCTCGCCGATCTTCTCCTCGCTGAAGTACTTCCGCGAGGAGTACGAGCAGCACATCACGGGCAAGGGCTGCCCCTTCGACCCGGCCAAGTCGACCGCCTGGGCGGACAACCACAAGGAGGTGACCGCATGACCGTCACCACGTCCCATCCCGCGGGCGGCGGCAGCCCGGCCGTACCCCCCGAGGACCTCGTCACGCTGACCATCGACGGCGCCGAGATCTCCGTCCCCAAGGGGACGCTGGTCATCCGCGCCGCCGAACAGCTCGGCATCGAGATCCCGCGCTTCTGCGACCACCCGCTCCTCGACCCCGCCGGCGCCTGCCGCCAGTGCATCGTCGAGGTCGAGGGCCAGCGCAAGCCCATGGCCTCCTGCACCATCACCTGCACCGACGGCATGGTGGTGAAGACGCAGCTCACCTCGCCCGTCGCCGAGAAGGCCCAGCACGGCGTGATGGAGCTGCTGCTCGTCAACCACCCGCTGGACTGCCCGGTCTGCGACAAGGGCGGCGAGTGCCCCCTGCAGAACCAGGCCATGTCCCACGGCCAGGCAGAGTCCCGCTTCGAGGGTGTCAAGCGGACCTACGAGAAGCCCGTCCCGATCTCCACGCAGGTGCTCCTCGACCGCGAGCGGTGCGTGCTCTGCGCCCGCTGCACCCGCTTCTCCAACCAGGTCGCGGGCGACCCGATGATCGAGCTCATCGAGCGCGGCGCGCTCCAGCAGGTCGGCACCGGCGAGGGCGACCCCTTCGAGTCGTACTTCTCCGGCAACACCATCCAGATCTGCCCCGTCGGCGCCCTCACCTCGGCCGCCTACCGCTTCCGCTCCCGCCCCTTCGACCTGGTCTCCTCGCCGTCCGTCTGCGAGCAGTGCGCCGGCGGCTGCGCCACCCGCACCGACCACCGGCGCGGCAAGGTCATGCGGCGGCTCGCCGCCGAGGACCCGGAGGTCAACGAGGAGTGGATCTGCGACAAGGGCCGCTTCGGCTTCCGGTACGCCCAGCAGCGCGACCGGCTCACCACCCCGCTCGTCCGGAACCCCGACACCGGTGAGCTGGAGGCCGCGTCCTGGCCCGAGGCCCTGGAGGCCGCCGCCCGCGGACTCGTCCGCGGCCGGACCGGCGTCCTGACCGGCGGCCGGCTGACCGTCGAGGACTCCTACGCGTACGCCAAGTTCGCCCGGGTCGCCCTCGACACCAACGACATCGACTTCCGGGCCCGGATCCACTCCGGCGAGGAGGCCGACTTCCTGGCCTCCGCCGTCGCCGGACGCGGCCGCGACCTGGACGGCAGCGGCGTCACGTACACCTCGCTCGAAGCCGCCCCGGCGGTGCTCCTCGTCGGCCTGGAGTCCGAGGAGGAGGCCCCCGGCGTCTTCCTGCGGCTCCGCAAGGCCTGGCGCAAGCACGGCCAGAAGACGTACGCCGTCGCCCCGTTCGCGACCCGCGGCCTGGAGAAGACGGGCGGCACCCTGCTGCCCGCCGCGCCCGGCACCGAGACCGAGTGGCTCGACGCCCTCACCTCCCGGGTCGGCCTCTCCGAGGACGGCGCCGACGCGGCCGAGGCCCTCCGCCAGGAGGGCGCCGTCCTCGCCGTCGGCGAGCGGCTCGCGGGCGTGCCCGGCGCGCTCACCGCCGCCCTGCGCGCCTCCGTCGCCACCGGCGCCCGCCTCGTGTGGATCCCGCGCCGCTCCGGCGAGCGCGGTGCCGTCGAGGCCGGGGCGCTCCCGCGCTGCTGCCCGGCGGCCGGCCCGCGACCGATCCCCGCGCGCGCGAGGAGGTCGCCGCCGCCTGGGGCGTCCGCGAGCTCCCGCACCGCTACGGCCGCGACACCACCCAGATCGTGGAGGCCGCCGCCGGCGGCGAACTCGCGGCGCTGCTCGTCGCCGGCGTCGAGGTCGCCGACCTGCCGGACCCGGCACGCGCGCGCGAGGCCCTCGACTCGGCCTTCGTGGTCTCCCTGGAGCTGCGGCCGAGCGAGGTCACCGAGCGCGCCGACGTGGTCCTGCCGGTCGCGGCCGTCGCCGAGAAGCCCGGCACCTTCCTCAACTGGGAGGGCAGGGCCCGGCTCTTCGAGGCCGCGCTCAAGCCCGAGCAGATGACGAGGCCGCTCGCCCCGACCGACGCCCGCGTCCTGCACATGCTCGCCGACGCCCTCGACGCCCACCTGGGACTGCCCGACCTGCGGAGCATCCGCGGGGAGATGGACCGGCTCGGCGGCTGGGCCGAGGAGAGGGCCCTGGAGCCCACCGCGCACGCGGTGCCCGCGCCCCGGCCCGGGGACGGCGAGGCCGTCCTCGCCGGACACCGGCTCCTCCTCGACCTCGGCAGGCTCCAGGAGGGCGACACCGCCCTGGCCGGCACCCGGCACGCCGCCGTCGCCCGGCTCTCCGCCGCCACCGCCGCCGACACCGGCGTCAAGGACGGCGACGTCCTGGAGGTGACCGGCCCCGCGGGCTCCGTCGCCTTCCCGCTCCAGGTCACCGAGATGCCCGACCGGGTCGTGTGGCTCCCGCTCAACTCGGCCGGGCGCGGCGTCCTCTCCGACACCGGCGCCCACCCCGGCGACCTGGTCCGCATCGGCCCGGCGACCCCGCAGGAGGTGCAGGCATGACCACGCCGCTCGCCGCCGAAGACCTGTCCATGTTCGGCACGGACCCCTGGTGGCTCGTGCTGATCAAGGCCGTCTTCTGCTTCGCCTTCCTGATGGTGACCGTGCTCTTCTCCATCGTGTGGGAGCGCAAGGTCGTCGCCTGGATGCAGCTGCGCATCGGCCCCAACCGGCACGGCCCCTGGGGCATGCTCCAGTCCCTCGCGGACGGCATCAAGCTGATGCTCAAGGAGGACGTGATCGTCCGGAAGGCCGACAAGGTCGTCTACGTCCTCGCCCCGATCATCGCCGCGATCCCCGCGTTCATGGCGATCGCCGTGATCCCCTTCGGTCCGGCCGGCAACGAGGTCTCGATCTTCGGCCACCGGACCGCGATGCAGCTCACCGACCTGCCGATCGCGATGCTGTACGTCCTCGCGGTCGCCTCCGTCGGCATCTACGGCATCGTCCTCGCCGGCTGGTCCTCGGGCTCCACGTACCCGCTGCTCGGCGGTCTGCGGTCCTGCGCGCAGATGATCTCGTACGAGATCGCGATGGGCGCGGCCTTCGCCTCGGTCTTCCTCTACTCCGGGTCGATGTCGACCTCGAAGATCGTCGAGGCGCAGGCGGACCGCTGGTTCGTGATCCTGCTGCCGGTCTCGTTCATCATCTACATCGTCACGATGGTCGGCGAGACGAACCGCGCCCCCTTCGACATGCCGGAGTCCGAGGGCGACCTCGTCGGCGGCTTCAACACCGAGTACTCCTCCATCAAGTTCGCGATGTTCATGCTCGCCGAGTACGTGAACATGGTGACGGTCTCGGCCGTGTCGGTGACGCTCTTCCTGGGCGGCTGGCGGGCCCCGTACCCGATCTCCACGTTCTGGGAGGGCGCGAACCACGGCTGGTGGCCGATGCTCTGGTTCGTCATCAAGGTGCAGCTGCTGCTGTTCTTCTTCATCTGGCTCCGCGGCACCCTGCCCCGCGTCCGCTACGACCAGCTGATGAAGCTCGGCTGGAAGGTCCTCATCCCGGTCGCCGTGGTCTGGCTGATGCTGGTCGCCACCGTCCGCGCGCTGCGGAACGAGAACATCGCCTTCTCCAACATCGTGCTGTACGTGGCCGGCGCCGTCCTCGCCCTGCTGCTGCTCTCCTTCCTGGTCGACATGTTCCGCGACCGGAAGGCGAAGGCGGCCGCGACCGCGCCCGCCGACGAGCGCTCCTTCGACCCGATGGCCGGCGGCTTCCCCGTACCGCCCAAGCCCGGACAGTCCCTGCCGCCCGTGCCGCGGCGCAGGCCCCGGCACGACCGGGACCTCGTTGTCAGTGGTGGCCCCGATACTGCTACTGAGAGTGACGAAAGGGGGACGGACGGTGTCTGATTTCCAGAATCCGGTGGCCGGCTTCGGCGTGACCTTCAAGGCCATGTTCAAGAAGCGGCTGACCGAGCAGTACCCGGAGCAGCAGAAGACGACGGCGCCCCGCTTCCACGGCCGGCACCAGCTCAACCGTCACCCCGACGGCCTGGAGAAGTGCGTCGGCTGCGAGCTGTGCGCCTGGGCCTGTCCCGCCGACGCCATCTACGTGGAGGGCGCGGACAACACCGACGAGGAGCGCTACTCGCCGGGCGAGCGGTACGGCCGGGTCTACCAGATCAACTACGCCCGCTGCATCCTCTGCGGGCTGTGCATCGAGGCGTGCCCCACGCGCGCGCTGACGATGACCAACGAGTTCGAACTGGCCGACTCCTCCCGCGAGAACCTGATCTACACCAAGGAGCAGCTCCTCGCGGGTCTGAGCGAGGAGATGGTCGACACCCCGCACGCGATCTTCCCGGGCATGACCGAGCAGGACTACTACCGGGGCCTGGTCACCGAGGCCGCGCCCGGCACGGTCCGTCAGGTCGCCGTGTCCAAGGGGGAGAAGGGCGAGCCGGAGGGGGCGGACGCATGAGCGCGAACCTCGCGGCGTACACGACCTCCACGGGTGAGGCCTTCCAGTTCTGGGTCCTCGGCACCGTCGCCGTCGTCGGCGCGCTGTCCACGATCCTGATGAGGAAGGCCGTGCACTCGGCGCTCTCCCTCGCCGGCACCATGATCGTCCTGGCGGTCTTCTACCTCGCCAACGGCGCGTACTTCCTCGGCATCGTCCAGATCGTCGTCTACACCGGCGCGATCATGATGCTCTTCCTCTTCGTCGTCATGCTGGTCGGCGTCACGGCCGCGGACTCGCTGAAGGAGACCATCAAGGGCCAGCGCTGGTGGGCCGCCGCCTGCGGCCTCGGCTTCGGCATCCTGCTGGCGGCCGGCATCGGCAACGCCTCGCTGACGGAGTTCGCCGGCCTCGGCGCCGCCAACAGCGCGAACGGCGGGAACGTCGAGGGCCTCGCCGCCCTCATCTTCACCAAGTACGTCTTCGCCTTCGAGATCACCGGCGCGCTGCTGATCACGGCGGCCGTCGGCGCGATGGTGCTCACCCACCGCGAGCGCACCGAGCGGGCCCGCACCCAGCGCGAGCTGTCCGAGCAGCGCGTCCGCGAGGGCACGCACGTGCCGCCGCTGCCCGCCCCCGGCGTGTACGCCCGGCACAACGCGGTCGACGTCGCCGGTCTGCTGCCCGACGGCACCCCGGCGGAGCTCACCGTCATGGGGACCCTGCGCAAGCGCGGTCAGATCCGGGACGTGTCCCGCGAGGCCCTCTCGGACCTCAAGGCGCTGGAGCAGCGCTCGGCCGAGCGCCTGGGCCGTGAAGAGGAGGCTTCCCGGTGAATCCCGTCAACTACCTGTACCTCGCCGCCCTGTTGTTCACCATCGGCGCGGCCGGGGTGCTGATCCGGCGCAACGCGATCGTCGTCTTCATGTGCGTCGAGCTCATGCTCAACGCCTGCAACCTCGCGTTCGTCACCTTCTCCCGCATGCACGGCAACCTCGACGGCCAGATCATCGCCTTCTTCACGATGGTCGTCGCCGCCGCGGAGGTCGTCGTCGGGCTCGCGATCATCGTGTCCGTCTTCCGTGCCCGCCACTCGGCCTCGGTCGACGACGCCAGCCTGATGAAGCTGTGAGGGGCTGACCGTGGAAAATCTCATTGCGCTGCTCATCGGGGCGCCCCTGCTCGGAGCGGCCGTCCTGCTGCTCGGCGGCCGGCGGCTCGACAGGACCGGGCACTGGCTCGGCACGCTCCTCGCGGCCGCCTCCTTCGTGATCGCCCTGGTGCTCTTCGTCGACATGCTCGGCAAGGGCGCCGAGGACCGGGCCCTGCACCAGACGCTCTTCACCTGGATCCCCGTCGGGACCTTCCAGGCGGACATGGCCTTCCAGCTTGACCAGCTGTCGATGACCTTCGTCCTGCTGATCACCGGGGTCGGCACGCTCATCCACGTCTACTCCATCGGCTACATGGAGCACGACGAGCGCCGCCGCCGCTTCTTCGGCTACCTGAACCTGTTCGTCGCGGCGATGCTCCTGCTCGTCCTCGCCGACAACTACCTGCTGCTGTACTTCGGCTGGGAGGGCGTCGGCCTCGCCTCGTACCTCCTGATCGGCTTCTGGCAGCACAAGCCCAGCGCGGCCACCGCCGCGAAGAAGGCCTTCATCGTCAACCGCGTCGGCGACATGGGCCTGTCGATCGCCATCATGCTGATGTTCACCACCTTCGGCACCTTCGCCTTCGGGCGGGTCCTCGAAGCGAGCGACCAGGCCTCCGAGGGCAAGCTGACCGCGATCGGCCTGATGCTGCTCCTCGCCGCCTGCGGCAAGTCGGCCCAGGTGCCGCTGCAGTCCTGGCTCGGGGACGCGATGGAGGGCCCGACCCCGGTCTCGGCCCTCATCCACGCGGCCACGATGGTGACCGCCGGCGTGTACCTGATCGTCCGCTCCGCCGACATCTTCAACGCGGCGCCGGACGCCCAGCTCGTCGTCACCGTCGTCGGCGCGGTCACGCTCCTGTTCGGTGCGATCGTCGGTTGCGCGAAGGACGACATCAAGAAGGCGCTCGCCGGTTCGACGATGTCGCAGATCGGCTACATGATCCTGGCGGCCGGCCTCGGCCCCATCGGCTACGTCTTCGCGATCATGCACCTGGTGACGCACGGCTTCTTCAAGGCCGGGCTGTTCCTCGGTGCCGGTTCCGTCATGCACGGCATGAACGACGAGGTCGACATGCGGAAGTACGGCGGCCTGCGGAAGTACATGCCGGTCACCTTCGTCACCTTCGGCCTCGGCTACCTCGCGATCATCGGCTTCCCCGGCCTGTCCGGCTTCTTCTCCAAGGACAAGATCATCGAGGCGGCCTTCGCCAAGGGCGGCACCGAGGGCTGGATCCTCGGCGCGGTCACCCTGCTCGGCGCGGCCATCACCGCGTACTACATGACCCGCGTGATGCTGATGACCTTCTTCGGCGAGAAGCGCTGGCAGCCCGACGCGGAGGGCCACGAGCCGCACCCGCACGAGTCGCCCAAGTCCATGGTCATCCCGATGATCCTGCTCGCCGTCGGCTCGGTCGGCGGAGGCGCGGTCTTCGAGTTCTCCGGGTTCGTCGAGTGGCTGGAGCCGGTCACCGGCTTCGAGCACGGCCACGCGCCGATCAGCGCCGCCGCCGTCACCGCCGCCACCGTCGCCGTCATGGTGATCGGCGTCGGCCTCGCCTACCTCCAGTACGGCCGCGGGCCCGTCCCGGTGGTCGCCCCGCGCGGCTCGCTCCTCACCCGGGCCGCCCGCCGCGACCTGCTCCAGGACGACTTCAACCACGCGGTCTTCGTCACCGGCGGCACGCACCTGACGCGCTCCCTCGTGTACGTCGACCACAGCCTGGTCGACGGCGTGGTCAACGGCACGGCGGCCGCCGTCGGCGGACTCTCCGGCCGGCTGCGCAAGCTCCAGAACGGCTACGCCCGCACGTACGCGGTCTCCATGTTCGGAGGTACGGCGGTGCTGATCGCCGCGACCCTGCTGATGAGGGCGGTGTAACTCCCATGTCCTTCCCGCTCCTTACGGCGACGGCAGCGGTGCCGGCGGTCGGTGCGATCCTCACCGCCGCCGTCCCCGCCGCCCGCCGCACCGCCGCCAAGTGGCTGGCGCTGCTCGTCTCGCTCGCCACGCTCGTCCTCGCCGGGTGGTCTTCGCCCGCTTCGAACCGGGCGGCGACCGCTACCAGCTCGTCGAGAACCACGCCTGGATCAAGGACTTCGGCGTCCGGTACGAGCTCGGGGTCGACGGCATCGGGGTGGCGCTCATCGGCCTCACCGCCCTGCTGATCCCGTTCATCGTGCTGGCCGGCTGGCACGACGCCGACCCGCTGGAGACCGCCTCGAAGAGGTGGCGGCCGACGCAGGGCTTCTTCGCCCTGATCCTCATGGTCGAGGCGATGGTGATCCTCTCCTTCGAGGCCACCGACGTCTTCCTCTTCTACATCCTGTTCGAAGCCATGCTCATCCCGATGTACTTCCTCATCGGCGGCTTCGGCGACCGCGCCCACAGCGGCTCCGACGAGAACGCGGCGGCCCAGCGCTCGTACGCGGCCGTCAAGTTCCTGCTCTACAACCTCGTCGGCGGCCTGATCATGCTGGCCGCCGTCATCGGGCTCTACGTGGTCGCGGGGAACTTCTCCCTCACCGAGATCGTCGAGGCCCGCGCCAACGGCTCGCTGGAGATGGCCACCAGCACCGAGCGGTGGCTGTTCCTCGGCTTCTTCTTCGCCTTCGCGGTGAAGGCGCCGCTCTGGCCGCTGCACACCTGGCTGCCGAACGCGATGGGGGAGGCCACCACCCCGGTCGCCGTCCTCATCACCGCCGTCGTCGACAAGGTCGGCACCTTCGCGATGCTCCGCTTCTGCCTCGGCCTCTTCCCCGAGGCCAGCAAGTGGGCCACCCCCGCGATCGTCGTCCTCGCCCTCATCAGCATCGTCTACGGCGCGCTGGTCGCCGTCGGCCAGCGGGACATCAAGCGCCTGGTGGCCTACGCGTCGATCTCGCACTTCGGCTTCATCATCCTGGGCATCTTCGCGATGACCACCCAGGGCCAGTCCGGCGCCACGCTCTACATGGTCAACCACGGCGTCTCGACGGCCGCGCTGATGCTCGTCGCCGGCTTCCTGATCTCCCGGCGCGGCTCGCGGCTCATCGCCGACTACGGCGGCGTGCAGAAGGTCGCCCCGGTGCTCGCCGGCACCTTCCTGATCGGCGGCCTCGCGACCCTGTCGCTGCCCGGACTCGCCCCGTTCGTCAGCGAGTTCCTGGTGCTGGTCGGCACCTTCGCCCGCTACCCGGTGGCCGGGATCGTCGCCACCACCGGCATCGTCCTCGCCGCGCTCTACACCCTCGTCCTGTACCAGCGGACGATGACCGGGCCGGTGAAGGAGGAAGTGCGGGCGCTGCCCGACCTGCGGGCGCGCGAGCTGCTCGTGGTCGCGCCGCTGATCGCCGTCCTGATCTTCCTCGGGGTCTTCCCGAAGCCGCTGACGGACGTCGTCGACCCGGCCGTCCGGCACACCATGTCCGACGTCCAGCAGAAGGACCCCCAGCCCCAGAACGTGGAGGCGGCCAAGTGAGTTCCATGGCTGTCCACAGCATGTGGACGACGGCTGCCGAGCCGATCGCCAAGATCCCGGCGCCGCACATCGAGTACACCCAGCTCTCGCCCGTGCTCATCGTGCTCGGCGCCGCGATCGTCAGCGTCCTCGTCGAGGCCTTCGTGCCCCGCAAGGGCCGCTACCACAGCCAGGTCTTCCTCTCCGTCGCGGCGCTCGCCGCCGCCTTCGCGGCCGTCGTCGGCCTGGCGGCGGGCGGCTACGGCTCCACCAAGGCCCACATCGCGGCCATGGGCGCCATCGCCGTCGACGGACCCGCCCTCTTCCTCCAGGGCACCATCGTCCTCGCCTCCATCGTGGCCGTCTTCACCTTCGCCGAGCGCAGGCTCGACCCGGCCGACCACGGCCACAAGGTCGACTCCTTCGCCGCCGAGGCCGCCGCCGTCCCCGGCAGCGACCAGGAGAAGGCCGCCGTCAAGGCCGGGTTCACCACCACCGAGGTCTTCCCGCTCGCGCTCTTCGCGATCGCCGGCATGCTGGTCTTCCCGGCCGCCAACGACCTCCTGACGCTCTTCGTCGCCCTGGAGGTCTTCTCCCTCCCGCTGTACCTGCTCTGCGCCGTCGCCCGCCGCAAGCGGCTGATGTCGCAGGAGGCGGCCGTCAAGTACTTCCTGCTCGGCGCCTTCTCCTCGGCCTTCCTGCTCTTCGGGATCGCCCTGCTCTACGGCTACGCGGGCTCCGTCTCGTACGCCACCATCGCCCGCGTCGTCGACGGCTCGATCGGCTCCGTCGACCCGGCGCTCGCCGACACCATGGGCAACGACGCGCTGCTGCTCATCGGCTTCGCGATGGTCCTCATGGGGCTCCTGTTCAAGGTCGGCGCCGTGCCGTTCCACATGTGGACCCCGGACGTCTACCAGGGCGCCCCGACCCCGGTCACCGGCTTCATGGCCGCCGCCACCAAGGTCGCCGCGTTCGGCGCGCTGCTCCGCCTGCTCTACGTGGTGCTCCCGGGCCTCACCTGGGACTGGCGGCCGGTCATGTGGGGCGTCGCCATCGTCACCATGCTGGGCGGTGCGGTCGTCGCCATCACCCAGACCGACATCAAGCGGCTCCTGGCGTACTCGTCGATCGCGCACGCGGGCTTCCTGCTCGCGGGCGTCATCGCGGCCACCCCGAGCGGGATCTCGTCCGTCCTCTTCTACCTGGGGGCGTACTCCTTCGTGACGATCGGCGCGTTCGCCGTCGTCACCCTGGTCCGGGACGCGGGCGGCGAGGCCACCCACCTGTCCAAGTGGGCCGGGCTCGGGCGCCGTTCGCCGCTCGTCGCGGCGGTCTTCGCGGTCTTCCTGCTCGCCTTCGCCGGCATCCCGCTGACCTCCGGCTTCTCGGGGAAGTTCGCGGTCTTCAAGGCGGCGGCGGACGGCGGAGCGGGCGCGCTCGTCGTGGTCGGTGTGATCTCCTCGGCGATCGCCGCGTTCTTCTACGTCCGGGTCATCGTGCTCATGTTCTTCAGCGAGCCGAAGGCGGACGGCCCCACGGTCGCCGTGCCCTCGGTCCTGACGAGCCTCACGATCACCGCGGGCGTGGTCGTCACCCTGGTCCTCGGCGTCGCCCCGCAGTACTTCCTGGACCTCGCGAACCAGGCGAGCGTGTTCGTCCGGTAGCGCGGGAGGCACGCGTGAAGGGCCCGGCTCGGGGGCGAGCCGGGCCCTTCACGCGTCCGCGGGTCAGGCCATCCAGAAGAAGACGGCGGTCATCCGCTTGTCCTCCAGGGTGGTGCCCCAGTAGCCGGTGGCGCTGTGCATCAGGTTGGCGGAGTAGAGCAGCAGGCGGTTGTAGCGGTGGGGGACGCGGATGTCCTCGGTGAAGGAGTCCGGGGGGACGAAGCGGGTGCCCAGGGCGTCGACCAGGTTGTTGTGCGGGGCCAGGACCTGGTTGCCGCCGAGCCGTCCGCCGGGGAGGTTCTGGCGGTAGAAGCTGGTGCCGCAGTCCTTGGGGGTGTCCGGGCTGAGGTAGAGCACGGCGGCGTAGCGGCACAGGCTGCGGGAGTCGGTGTGCGGGCGGGGCTCGCACTCGTCCTTGCCGACGGCCTGGACGCAGTTGTGGTTGAAGGTGCCGGCGCCCTCCGGGTTCTCGGCCCAGATCTTCGGGGCGCCGGTGGCCTTGCGCACCAGCCGCTCCACGCGGGCGAGTTCGTCCGGCTCCAGGCCCGGCATGGCCCGCTGGCCGGGCCACGGCTCGGGGTTGACCGGGGCGCCCTGGACCCAGTCGCCCTTGGCGAGGCAGCGGGCCCGCACCTCGTCGATGTTCGGCAGGACGTCGTCGATGACCCAGTAGTCGCGGCCCTTCGTCGGCTTCCGGTACGGGAGGACGGGCAGCCCGGCGCCGGGGAGGGGGACGGAGGGGGTGATGTGGGGGTTCGGAGACATGCCGGGAACGCTAGTTCGGGCCCGGGGAGGGCGCTCCAAAGCGGCGGCCAAGTCTCCGACAAGAGTCGGTGTGCGTCTGCCCAAGAAAGAGGAGGGGCGCCCCCGGCGTGCGGGGCGCCCTCGTCCGTGCGCGTGATCAGGCGGCGGGGACGATCCGGCCGCGGACCTCGCCGAGCGCCACCCGGGTGCCGTCCGGGCCCGGCGCCCAGGCCGTGAGGACGACCTCGTCGCCGTCCTCCAGGAACGTCCGCTTCCCGCCCGGCAGTTCGAGGGCGTCGCGGCCGTTCCAGGTGAGCTCCAGGAGCGAGCCGCGCTGGTTCACCTCGGGGCCGGAGACCGTGCCGGAGCCGTACAGGTCGCCCGTGCGGAGCGAGGCGCCGTTCACCGTCATGTGGGCGAGCTGCTGGGCCGCCGTCCAGTACATGGTGGAGAACGGCGGCTCGGCCACCACCTCGCCGTTGATCTCCACCGAGATCCGCAGGTCGAAGCCGCCCGGCTCCTCCTCCGCCGCGTCGTCCAGGTAGGGGAGGACGGGGAGGTCCCGCGCGGGCGGGGCCGTACGGGCCGCGTCCAGGGCCTCCAGGGGCGTCACCCACGCCGACACGGAGGTCTGGAACGACTTGCCGAGGAACGGGCCGAGCGGCACGTACTCCCAGGCCTGCACGTCCCGCGCCGACCAGTCGTTGAGCAGCGTCAGACCGAAGACGTGCTCCCGGAAGTCGGCCAGCGGGACCGGCCTGCCGAGCTCGGACGGGGTGCCGACGAGGAAGCCGACCTCCGCCTCGATGTCCAGCTTCACCGAGGGGCCGAAGACCGGCGCCGGGTCCGAGGGGGCCTTGCGCTGCCCGGAGGGGCGCACGACATCGGTGCCGGAGACGACGACCGTGCCCGCGCGGCCGTGGTAACCGATCGGCAGGTGCTTCCAGTTGGGGGTGAGCGCGTCGCCGTCCGGGCGGAAGATCTTGCCGACGTTCGTCGCGTGGTGCTCGCTCGCGTAGAAGTCGACGTAGTCCGCGACCTCGTACGGCAGGTGCAGCGTCACCGCGTCCAGCGGGTGCAGCAGCGGCTCGATGTCCGCCCGGTGCGCGGGCACCGTCACCCAGGCCGTCAGCGCCCGGCGGACGTCGCGCCAGGCGGTCCGCCCGGCCGCGAGCAGCGGGTTGAGGCTCGGCTGCGCGAGCAGCGCCGCGTACGGGGAGCCGAGGGCGTGCGCCGCGCACCCGCGTCCAGGACGTGCCCGCCGATCCGGACGCCGAGCCGGCGCCGCCCGGACTCGTCGGCGGTCGAGAAGACGCCGTACGGGAGGTTGTGCGGGCCGAAGGGATCGCCCTCGGCCAGGTCGAGCGGGCTGTGCTCGGACATCGGTGCGTGCCTCGCTTTCCACGTGTGTGGGGGACACGTTACGGGTCGGGCCGCCGGGCGCGGATGACATGGATCACACAGAAACCGCGGCCTCCGTGGGCAACTGCCCCCCTACGCGCGGTTTGTGCCCAGGGCGGCCCCGGAACACCCCCGCGAGCTGCGGAAACAGGACTCCCCCGGGGGCCTTCCCGGCCATACGATCATCGCGGTGTCGCGCCGCGTGACGTAGCCGCGGGCGCGCGCCCACCCCTTTCTTCGCAGTCTTTCTCTGACCAGGAAAAGGTCCGCAACGTGAAGATCCGCCGCATTCTGGCGACCGCCGTGGCCGCCGCCGTGACCACCCCGGTCGTCTTCCTCTCGGCCGCGCCCGCGTTCGCCGACACCAAGCCCTCGTCCGCGCCGTCGCAGAAGCCCGCGACCCACGAGGACGACCCCGAGGACGACATGCCGTCCCTGGAGGAGCTGAAGGCCGCCGTCGCGGCGGCCCAGAAGGCGTACGACGAGGCCGTCGCCGACGTCGCCAAGGCCCAGGCGGACATCGACGCCCTCGACAAGGCCGACAACCCGCTGAAGGTCGCGGTCACCGACGCGCAGAAGGCCGTCGACGAGGCCGCCGCCGCGAAGACCGCCGCCGACGAGGCGCTCGCCCGGGCCGAGCAGGCCGTGAAGGACCTGCCCGTCGACGCGACCGAGGAGCAGAAGGCGGCCGCCGCCGCTGCCGTCACCGAGGCGAAGAAGACCGCCGACGAGGCCACCGCCACGAAGGACGCCGCCGACACGAAGCTCAAGGCGGCCTCCAAGGCCCTGGCCGATGCCGGTGTCGCGGCCTTCCGGGTGCTCAACCTCGCCCAGAAGGTCGAGAAGGCCGCCAAGAAGGAGCTCGACGACGCCAAGGAAGAGCTCTCCTTCTACGAGGACATGGGCGACGAGTGCGAGGAGGAGGACTCCTCCCTCAAGGTCGCGGTGAGCGGCCCGAAGAAGGTCACCGCCGGTGAGCCCGCGATCTTCTCGATGCACATCACGAACACCTCCGACCACAAGCTGGACCTCGTCAACGCCTTCGCGAACGCCATCCGGCTCCCCGCGCCCGGTGACGAGATCGACGAGGACACGGACTTCTCGAAGCTCGCCATCCCCGTCGAGTGGTCCTCCGCCGACGCCCCGAAGTGGGCGCCAATCACCGAGAAGAACGACTCCATCGAGGTCGGCGCGCTCGACAAGGGCGCCTCGTACGACGTGAAGCTGCGGCTCACGGTCGACGCCAAGGCCACCGCCGGCAAGGGCGCCCTCTTCGGCTACGCGGGGTACGAGAACAACGACGGTTCCTGCGGCTACGCCAGCGACTTCAAGGACGTCAACTTCGACATCCTCGCCGCCGGCAAGGGCGACAAGCCGAAGCCGACGGAGACCGCGACGCCCACCCCGGCGCCGACCGTCACCACCGGCGGCAACAACAACACCACCCAGCAGGGCGGCTCGTCGAACACCCCGTGAACGGCACCCTCGCCGCCACCGGTGCGAACGACACCCTGCCGCTCGGCTACGCCGCCGCCGGGGCCGTCGCCCTGGGCGCCGGCGCGCTGGTCGTCGCCCGCCGCCGCAAGGCGGACGCGCAGGCCTGACCCTGACCGGTCCCCCGTACGGCGTGAGTTCAGCCCGCCGTACGGGGGATCCTCTTTTCCCAGGTCCGGTGGAAGACGACCTCGCCGCCCTCCCTGCACACCACCTCGTCCTCGGCGAGGAAGGCGTCCGCGTCGCAGGAGAGCTCCGAACGGGTGTCGACGGTGACGTCCCAGGCGAGCTCGGGCCGGTGCAGCCGGATCGACCACTCCGAGCGGGTCCGGGCGGACAGCGGGCCGCTCTCCTCGATGACGCAGGTCTCCACGGCGTCCTCGGTGTACTCCAGGCCGTCCGGGTACACGCGCGTGCCGCCGTGCGCCGCCGGGGCGGCCTCCAGGGTCCACGCGCCCCTGGCGACGTCCCGGACCACCAGCCGCTCCGGGCGCGGCTCCTCCAGGGTGGCCGGGTGGGCGACGCCGAGGGGCGCGGACTGCTCCGGCTCCTCCCACCCGACGGCGTCCTCGGCGGGCGCGCGGACGGGCAGGGTGAGGTTCGAGCCCGCCGGGTCGAGGGTGAAGCCGGCCGCGTCCGGCTGGGGCCAGATCCACGGCCAGTACGAGGAGGAGACCGCGAGCCGCACCCGGTGGCCGGGCGCGAAGCCGTGCCCGATGCCGTTCAGCTCGAAGACGAGGGTCTCGGTCTCGCCGATCTGCGCCTCCACGGCCCGGTCGCGGCCGTAGCGGGCGGAGAGGTTCAGGGCGCCCCGGGTGACGAGGGTGGAGGAGCCGTCCGGGGCGACGTCGCAGAGCCGGGCGATCACCTGCCCGGTGGGGGCGGTGGTGCGCAGGGCGAGGCTCACGGAGGGGCGGCCCAGGATCTCGACGGGGCCGCCGTCCTCCGGGACGGGGAAGTCGAAGCAGGCCGAGCGGGCGTCCTCGTCGCGCTGGTCGGGCGGCAGGTCGGCGTCGTCGCCGACGGGGAGGAAGCGGCCGGCGTCGAGGCCGGTCCGCGGGGCGAGCTGACCACGACGGGCGCGCCCCGGAAGGCGTACGTGACGGGGGTGACGTGCGGCGAGGGCCAGGAGGGGTCGGCGACCCAGCGGCCGGGCAGTTCCCCGTACACGGTGGCCGGGGGTGCGAGTCGCTGATCCAGGAGCGCAGCAGCGGCTCGGCCATCACGTCGTTCTCGACGCCCTTGAGGTGGTGGTCCCACCAGCGCAGGGTCTCCTGGAGGAAGCCGATCGCCGGGCCGGGCGGCAGGCCGCTGTCGGGGTACTGGTGGGACCAGGGGCCGATGATGCCGCGCACCCGGTCCTGGGGGAGGTGCCGGGCGAGCCGCAGGACGGTGTCGCGGTAGGGGTCGTGCCAGCCGCCGACGGCGAGGACGGCGGCCCGGACCGCCCCGTAGTCCTCGCGGAGGCTGCCGTGCCTCCAGTACGCGTCCCGGGTCTGGTGGGCGAGCCAGGTGTGGGCGGGCGGCTCGACGGCCTCCAGGCGCCTCAGCCACAGTTCGCGCCACTCCTCGCCCGCGTGGCGGGGGTCCGGGGCCGGGCGGTGGAGGCGAGCAGGGCGGCGGACCCGGCGGGCAGGCCGGCGCCGAGGACCGAGCCGCCCATGTGGGGACGTCGTTGTCGTAGCGGTCGTCGGTGGCGCAGACGGCGACGACCGCCTCCAGCGGCCCGGGGGCGAGGGCGGCGGCCTGGAGGGCGCTCGTGCCGCCCCGGCCGATGCCGAACATGCCGACCTTCCCGGTGCACCACTCCTGCCCGGCGAGCCAGTGACGACGGCGACCCCGTCGGCGAGCTCGACGGGGTCGTACGCGTCCCCGGGGAGGCCCCCGCTGTTGCCGTGGCCCCGGACGTCGACCCGTACGGAGGCGTAGCCGTGGCCCGCGTACCAGGGGTGGCGCTGCCCGTCGCGCGCGGCCGTGCCGTCGGTGAGGCGGAACGGCTCGTACTCCAGGAGGGCCGGACGGGCTCGTCGGTGAGCGGGCGCCACGCGCGCGCGTACAGTTCGGTGCCGTCCGGCAGCGGGATGCGGAGGTCCTCGTGGCGGGTCTCGTACGGGAAGTCGGTACGGATCTTCATCGGGACCCTCCTCGCCGATCGCCGTTCGGGACGAACCGCCCAGTCGTGTTCATAAGAGCCGATCACGAACATACCGGGGGTGACGGGAAGGCGCCCACGGTGATCGAAAGGTGACCGGATACGCTGGCTTGAGTGAATCGAGCGACACATCGACAATCCATGTGATCGTCAGCAGGCGTCAGCAGACAGGAGACCCCCTCGTGACCGTCGTCGGGCCGTTCGGCCTCAGCGTGCGGGACCAGGCTCTTGAGGCCGATGTCCAGACCGGTCTGGCGGCTGTGGAGGCGGGCCTCCTGGACGCCACCAAGAGTGACGTCCCCTTCATCACGGAGGCAGCGCAGCACCTCGTCCTGGCCGGGGGGAAGCGGTTCCGCCCCCTGCTCGTGATGCTCGCCGCCCAGTTCGGCGACCCCTACGCGCCGGGCGTCGTGCCCTCCGCCGTGGTCGTCGAGCTCACCCACCTGGCCACGCTCTACCACGACGACGTCATGGACGAGGCCGACGTCCGGCGCGGCGTCGACAGCGCCAACACCCGCTGGGGCAACTCGATCGCCGTCCTCACGGGTGACTTCCTCTTCGCCCGCGCCTCGCACACGCTCGCGGACCTCGGCCCCGACGCCGTGCGCATCCAGTCCGAGGCGTTCGAGCGGCTCGTGACCGGCCAGATCCTGGAGACCGCCGGGCCCACGGACGGCCGCGACCCCGTCGAGCACTACCTCGACGTCCTCGGCGGCAAGACCGGCTCCCTCGTCGCCGTCTCCTGCCGCTTCGGCGCCATGATGTCCGGCGCCGACGAGAGCGTCGTCGACATCCTCACCCAGTACGGCGAGCGGCTCGGCGTCGCCTTCCAGCTCGCCGACGACGTCCTCGACATCGCCTCCGACTCCCACGAGTCCGGCAAGACCCCCGGCACCGACCTCCGCGAGGGCATCCCCACCCTCCCCGTCCTCCGTCTGCGGGCCGCCGCGGCCGCCCACGGACGCCCGGAGGACCTGGAGCTCGTCGCCCTCATCGACGGCGGCCTCGCCGACGACGAGCGGCACGCGGAGGCCCTGCGCCGCTGCGCGCCCACCCCGCCCTGGAGCAGGCCCGCCGGGACACCGTGCGCTACGCGGAGGAGGCGCGCGCGATGCTGGCGCCGCTGCCCGACGGGTACGCGAAGGCGGCCCTCGCGGAGATGTGCGACGCCGTGGTCCACCGCGCCGGGTAAGTCGGCCCAGCGGCCTAGGGCATCTAGGGGTCGGGTCATCCCGAAGCAGTACGTGAGGTTGATCCGGGGTCTGACGCTTCCGCTCCGCCTTCTTGGTGAGATGGAGTCATCAACCACAGGGGCAGCACGGTACGGAGGTAGCGGAGACCATGGCACAGACCCGTAAGGCCAGCCGGTTCATCGTCCCGGTCGCGGTGGCAGGAGTTGCCGCGGCGACCATCGGGCTCGTCCCGGCGCTCGCGGCGTCCGGCGACCCCGACCTGCCGGAGATCACGGCCCAGCAGCTCATCGAGAAGATCGCGGCGTCGGACACCCAGACGCTGTCCGGCACCTTCAAGATCTCCACCGACCTGGGCCTGCCGGCCCTCGACGGGCTGGCGTCCGGCCTCGGGGGCCTGGGCGGCGGCGACGGCGGCTCCGCGTCGGCCGACCCGACCGAGAAGCTCACGGCGCTCTTCTCGGGCAGCCACACCCTGCGCATCGCGGCGGACGGCCCGGAGCGCCAGCGGCTCACCCTGCTCGACGGCTCCGACGAGTACAGCCTGATCCACAACGGCGACGACGTCTGGGGCTACGACAGCAAGTCGAACGAGGCCTTCCACGAGAAGGGCGCGTCCGGCGGCGCCCCCGAGAAGGACGAGAAGTTCCCCGGCACGCCCAAGCAGCTCGCCGACGAGGTCCTCAAGGCCGCGGGCGACACCACGTCCATTACGGTCGACGGGACGGCGAAGGTGGCCGGCCGGGACGCCTACCAGCTGGTGATCAAGCCCAAGCAGTCCGGCTCGACCGTCGAGTCCGTGAAGATCGCGGTGGACGCGGGCAACGGCACCCCGCTGAAGTTCACGCTCTCCTCCGTCGAGGGCGGCAAGCCGGTCGTCGACGCGGGCTTCACGAAGGTCGACTTCGGCAAGCCGGCCGCCTCGGAGTTCACCTTCGAGGCGCCGAAGGGCGCGAAGGTGACGGAGGGCGCCGCGGAGAAGGCGAAGGAGTCGGGCGAGGACCTGCCGGAGGGCTTCGAGGGCGGCTTCCCGGGCCTCGGCAAGGACTTCGGGAAGGACTTCGGCAAGGACTTCGGGGGCTCCGGCGAGGGCATGAACGTCATCGGCGAGGGCTGGACGACGATCGCCAGGCTCGACATGGGCGGACCGGCCCCCAAGACCGACGAGGCGCCGAAGGAGTTCCAGGGCTTCCTGGACTCCTTCGGCGACAAGGTCACCGGCAAGTTCGGCTCGGGCACCGTCTTCAAGACGAAGCTGGTGAACGCGCTCATGACCGACGACGGCAAGGTCTACGTCGGCGCCGTGACGAAGGACGCGCTGGTCGCCGCGGCGAACAGCGGCAAGTAAGACCCGAGTTGGGACCCCGGGCGGGTCGGGGGCGAAATTCACCGACCCGCCCGGGAGCTTCTCGGCTTTACGGGAACGTCAGCTTGAAGCCGTTGATGTAGCCGGTGTCGGCCGCGGCCTTGTCCTGGACCCGGAGCTTCCAGACGCCGTTGGCGACCTCGGAGGAGGCGTTCACGGTGTACGTCTGGTTGATGTTGTCGGTGCTGCCGCCCGCCCGGTTGGACAGGTTGTAGACCGAGCCGTCGGGGGCGATCAGGTCGACCACGAGGTCACCGATGTAGGTGTGGACGATGTCCACGCCGACCTTCAGCGTCGCGGGCGCGTTCCCGGCGATGCCGGAGACGGTCACCGAGGAGGTCACCGCGGCTCCCGGGGAGTCCGGGATGGCGACGTCCGTGTCGTTGCTGAAGACCGTGCCCGCCGGCGGGGTCGTCGTCCCGCTGGACAGGTTCCAGATCGCGTACGCGATGGCGTCCGCGTTCCGGTCCAGGGCCGTGTCGTTGATGTTCGCCGAGGTGTCGCAGGACGCGTGGTAGCAGCGGTCGAAGGCCTGGCCGGACGTGCCGCCCCACTTCTGCGCCTGGGCCGCCGTCTTGATGTAGTCGGCGCCCGAGAACAGCCCGCCGACCGGGATGCCCACGTTCTTGAAGGGCGCGTGGTCGGAGCGGCCGTCGCCCTCGGTCTCGATCTCGGTGGGGATGCCGAGCCCGGCGTAGTAGTCCTTGAAGGTCTGTTCGAGCGTCGGGTCGTCGTCGTAGACGAAGTAGCCCGGGTTCGGCGAGCCGATCATGTCGAAGTTCAGATAGCCGCTGATCTTCGAACGCTCGGTGGCCGGCAGGTTGTTGACGTAGTACTTCGAGCCGACGAGCCCGAGCTCCTCGGCACCCCACCAGGCGAACCGCAGGTGCTTCGTCGGCTGGAGCTGGGCACGGGAGACGGCGAGCGCGTTCTCCAGGATCGCGGCGGACCCGGACCCGTTGTCGTTGATGCCGGGACCCGCGGTGACCGAGTCGAGGTGCGCCCCGGTCATCAGGACCTGGTTCGGGTCACCACCCGGCCAGTCGGCTATCAGGTTGTAGCCGGTCGCGCCGCTGGAGGTGAACGTCTGCAGGGTGGTGGTGTAACCGGCGGCGTCCAGCTTCGCCTTCACGAAGTCGATCGACGCCTTGTAGCCGGTACGCCCGTGGGCCCGGTTTCCGCCGTTCGCCGTGGCGATCGACTGAAGGTCCGCCAAGTGCTGCTTGACGTTGGCCAGCGGGATGTCGGGCGGCGTGACCGCCGCCGGGGCGGCGGAGGCACCGGTGCCGGTGAGTCCGGCGAGCGCGAGCGCCGCGAGAGCGGCGACCGCGGTGACGCGTCTGGGCACGGAGATGTTCATGTGGGGGCTCCGGATTCCGAACGGGGATGGGACGGAACGTGCGAGACGCCTCGGGCGGCGGTGCCACGAGGCGCTGGAGCTGAACTGGTGTGCAGTGCTGTGCAGTTGTTCTGCTGTGCGTGCTGAATGTTCAGCGAGAGTTCGACGCCGCGTCAAGAGCGGAAACCGGTCAGGAGTGTTCGCTCAGCGAACATTCCTGCGAATGGCGTGGAACTCGCGCCTCTGAAGCCCCCTGAGGACCGGTTGGTCCTAGGCGGCGGCCTTCGCGGCCTTCGCAGCCTTCGCGGCCTTCGCGGCCTCACGGCATTTGACGCACAGGCCGTCGGGGGTCGGCGGCGGGAAGGGTAGCCGCATTCGTCGCATTCGAGGAAGCGGGGTCCCCGCGCGGGCGCCGGTGGCGGTGCGGCGGGCAGCGGCGGCGGCAGCAGGGCCCTCAGACGGTGCGCGAGGAGGCCGGCCGGGTGGGCGAGGCCCTCCGGGAGGTTCGCGCAGAGGGTGCGGCGGACGGCGTCCGGGTCGCTTCCCCGGTCGAGCCAGGCGGCGACCTCCGGGGCCAGGCGGCACACGTCCCGCTCCGACAGCAGCAACCGGGGTCGTGGACGCGCAGCCCGGCCAGCAGCTCGGCGGCGGCACGGTGCTGCTCGGAGAGCGGCGCGGGAGGGGCGGCGGGGCCTTCTGGACGGGCGGCGCCGGGGTGTGGGCGGCGCCGGGGGTGCCGGAGGTGTTGGGGCGTGGGCGGCGCCGGAGCTGGCGGTGACGTCGGGGATGCGGGCGGTGTCGGAGGTGCCGGTGGGGCCGGGGGCGTGGGTTGTGTCGGCGGCGTCGGGGGTGTCCGTGGCGTCGGCGGCTTCGATGCCGCCGGTGGCTTCGCGGGTGTCGTCTCGCGTACGGGCTTCGGCTCAGCCCCCGGTCGGTTGTACGAGACCGTACGGTGCACGAACCGGCCGTCCGGCAGCCGCTCCCTGACCCGCTTCAGATACCCGCAGGCCTCCAGCTCCCGCATGGCCCGCGCGACGACCAGCTCGCTGTTGCGGTGCCTGGCCGCGATCGCCTTGATCCCGACCGGGGCGCCGGCGGGCAGCGACTGGAGGTACAGGGCGAGCCCCTTCGCCTGGAGCGTGAGCTCGCGGTGCTGGGCGAGGTGGTTGCCGGTGACGACGTAGTGGGTGTCGTGCCGGGCATTGACGTGAACGAGCCCGGAGGCGCACGGGAGCGCGCTAGGCTGCTTGGAAGCCATCAGGAAGGGCTTACTTCCTCGGTGGTCAGGCCCTCGATCAGGATTGGCGTTCCGATCGGGGGCCGACGTGTGTCTGGGGTTGTCGCCGTGAGCATATGCCAGGCAACCAGTCCCAAATCCAGCCCAGTTGGCCCAATTCACCTGTGTGAGTGACGGGCGGTCGCCGAGGAGATCGGCGGGAGGACTGGTGGGGTTTGGGAGGGGATTAACCCCGGGCTTTAAAGCCTTTTACGTCGTGCCCCATCGCGTCGTGGGGTACCGCGTCGTGGGGAACTGCGACGTGGGAAACCACGATGTGGGAATCCGCGACACGGCCGACTGCGACAGGGCCAGTTCGGCCCACACCGTCTTGCCCGGCACGGGCCCGGACCGCACACCCCACCGCTCCGCGAGCCCCTCCACGATCAGCAGCCCGCGCCCGGTCGCGACGGGCAGCCGGTCACCCCGCGTATCGGTCACCTCGATACGGAGGGTGCCGTCTGCGGCGGACAGTGCGAGCCGGAAGTCCCTCCCCGGCACGCGACCGTGCGTCACCGCGTTCGTCGCGAGCTCGGCGACGATGTGGGCGGCCGGCCGGGTCACGTACTCCAGTTCCCACGACCGCAACTGCTCGACGGCGCGCAACCGGGCGAGCCGCGCCCCACGAGGCGTTGCGGAGAGCTGGATTCCGAATTGGCGTACGGACGCCACGAGTTGGTCTTTCTCTTCATTCATGTCACCCAGGGTGGTGGCACGTGCCTACGCTGCCCATCGAACACGCCCTTACGTACGGTTACTGTCCCGCGTCTGTCCGGCCCTGTCCCGACTGTCCCGCGCGGCGCTCCGGGAAGGGCTCTGCCGAAGGAGGTGGAGGCGATGGAGGAGTTCTGCCGGGGCCGTGGCCTGGCCGTGGACGAGCGGGTCCGCGAGGTCGGCGGTGGCATGAACCTCAAGCGGAAGAAGCTGCTCGCGCTGGTGGACGCCATCGAGCAGGGGGAAGTCGGCACGCTGGTCGTCGCGCACGAGGACCGGCTGGCACGGTTCGGCTTCGAGTACCTGGAACACGTCGCGGGGAAGAACGGCTGCCAGATCATCGTCGCGAACCAAGAATCCCTGTCCCCGCAGGAAGAGATGCTTCAGGACCTCCTCGCGATCGTGCACACCTTCTCATGCAGCCTGTATGGCCTGCGCCGCTACGAGAAGGCCCTCAAGGACGAACTCACCGGCGGCGGCCGGTGAAGGTCACCCGCATCGCCTTCAGCCACCGCCTCAACACCGGGAAGTACGCCCAGCTTGCCGAGCAGGCCCGCCGCCTCGGCCGTGTCCGCGCCATGGTGTGGGCCCGGTACGGCTCACCCGTCCGGGACGGCGTCAAGGACCGCGCCATCCGCGACCAGTGGATGGCCGACGGCACCGCCGACGCCTTCGGAGTACTGGCCAACGCCTGGAAGGAGACCGTCCGCGACGCGGTCGCCGACATCACCGCGCACCGCGAGGCGGGAAAGGTCAAGGTACGCAAGACCGTCCACCGCCGCTACAAGGACGAGACGCGGCGCAAGAAGGCGTACACCGACCTCAAGTACGGGCGTTGGCAGGACGACGCGTTCCTGGCACGGAAGATGCGCCAGTACCTCCAGCACGGTGTGAGCCGGATGGCGAATCAGATCGTGGTCCGCTCCGACCAGTACAGCACCTGGACCATGGCCGACGGCAACGTGTGGATCGACATCCCCGGACTCGAACGCAGGCAGAAGATCGCCATCCCGCTGAATACCACGGTCGCCCCCACCGGGACGCTGCGGCTGATCCTGCGCAGCGGGCGCGTCGAGGTCCACTACGCCATCGACGCGCCCGACCTGCGCGAGAGTCGCCCCTGCGGCACCGGCAAGTCCGGCGTGGACAAGGGCTACACCGAAGTCCTCACCGACTCCGACGGCAACCATCACGGCGAAGAACTCGGCGTCCTGCTGCGCTGCGAGTCCGACTACCTCAAGATCAAGAACGCCCGCCGGGCCAAGATCCGGTCTCTTGCGGAGAAATCCCGCGAGCAAGGCGACCAGGCAAAGGCCGACCGGATCGAGCGGAACAACCTCGGCACGGTCAAGCGCTGCCGGCGCCGTTCCCGCTTCGAGTCCCGCGTGCGCACCGTCACCTTCACCGCCGTCCACGCAGTCATCGACAAGGCGAACCACGTCGTCGCCGAGGACCTCACCCGGTCTTTCCCCTCCCGGCGCAAGCTGGGCAAGAACACCAACCGCCGCCTCGCCGCCTGGACCAAGGGCGTCACGGCTGAGGCACTGACAAGCGTGTCGGAGCGCAGAGGTTCTGCGCTGACGCTGGTCAACGCGGCCTACACGTCACAAGTCGTCCCCTGCTGCCGGATCCTCGGCAAGCGCTCCGGGGACCGGCTTCACTGCACCCGGTGCGGGGACGTGTGGCAAGCAGACCACGCGGGAGCGATCAACATCCTGGAACGAGACGAAGACCCCGACATCTCCCTGTACACCCCGCACACGCGGGTCAAGCAGCTCATTCAGGAACGGGCCGATCGCCGCCGGACCAGACTGCCGGTCCAGGACTCCAGCCCCACAGGGCGGAGAGCGAACTATCCGATCCGAGTAGCAATGCTCAAGGAATGGGAAGCAGGTGGGCACGCATGAGCGTGGACGAGGTGGACGGCACGGGGACAGAGGACGCGGGCTGGGAGGTGGAGCCGGGGGATGAGTCGGGTGCGGCGGTCGTCGCGGCCGTCGGGCGCCAGATGAAACTGTGGCGGGAGTCTAAGGGGATGAGCGCGGTCGAGTTCGGCGCGGCGATCGGTTACGGCGAGGACCTGATCCGCAAGATCGAACGGGGGTTCGTATTCCGCGCCCGGAGTACTTGGACAAGGCGGACAGGGCGGTGGGGGCGGGCGGGCTCATCTCGGCGATGAAGAGGGATGTGGAGGAGGTCCGCTACCCGAAGAAGGTGCGTGACCTGGCGAAGTTGGAGGCGCGCGCGGTCGAGTTCTGCATGTACACCAACTTCGACATCCACGGCCTGTTGCAGACCGAGGAGTTCTCGCGGGCGATCCTGCGGACTTGGCGTCCGGCGTACGGGCAGGAGGAGCTGGAGCGGTTCGTGGCGGCGCGGGCGGCACGCCGCTCCGTGCTGGAGAAGACCCCGGCACCTGAGTTCAGCTTCGTTCAGGAAGAGGTATCGCTGCGGAGGCCTGTCGGGGGAAGAATGGTGTTGCGTCGTCAGCTTGAGCGTCTGCTGGAGGTGGGCGAGTTGCCCAACGTCGAGATTCAGGTGATGCCGACTGAGCGTGCCGATCACCCCGTGACAGGAGGGCGTCTCACGCTCCTGAAGTTCGGGGACGGTACGGCGGTGGGACGCATGGATGAAGACTTCGGCGGGCGGCCGGTCTCTGACCTCAAGCGACTCCGGCTGCTGGAGCTGCGCTATGGCATCATCCGATCCAAGGCCCTCACTCCTGCGGAGTCCCGGGACTTCATCGAACAACTGCTGGGAGAGACATGATCGGCAACCCCGAGCTGAACTGGTTCAAGAGCAGCTACAGCGACAGCGGTAACGGCAACGAGTGCGTCGAGGTCGCCACCATTCCCGGCACTGTCCACGTCCGTGACTCCAAGGATGCCGAGGGTGCCCGCCTGGCCTTCGGCCCGAGCGCCTGGCTCGGTTTCGTCGCGTACGCCTCCGGCGAGTAGGTCCTGTGGTGTGACCGTGTCCCCGTCCTGGGCGGGGGCACGGGAATTCGGCGCGTGCGGGGCGTAGTTCGTTATGTGCGGGCACGGGATGTGTCGGGCGCATAGGGTCGGCCTCCCTGGCAGTCCTCCCCTTTCTGAAGGAGCGCACGCACATGAAGATCGCCGTACTGGGAACGGGTGAGGTCGGGCGGCGGCTCGCCACGAAGCTGGTGTCGCTGGGGCACGAGGTGGCCTTGGGGTCCCGTACGGCGGACAACGCCGACGCGGCGAAGTGGGCGGGGGAGAGCGGAGGGACGCACGGGACCTTCGCCGACGCGGCGGGGTCGGCCGAGCTGGTCGTCAACGCGACCGGTGGGCTCGTGTCCCTCGCCGCGCTGGAGGCGGCGGGCGCGGCGAACCTGCGGGGCAAGGTGCTGATCGACGTGTCGAACGCGCTGGACTTCTCGGGGGGCTTTCCGCCCAAGGTCGGTCTGCCCGACGGCAGGAGCGTCGCCGAGCACATCCAGGAGGCCTTCCCGGAGGCGCGCGTCGTCAAGACGCTGAACACCATGACCAATGCGGTCATGGTGGAGCCGGGCCGGGTCCCGGGGCACCACAACGTCTTCCTGAGCGGGGACGACGCGGACGCGAAGGCCGTGGTGGCGGAGCTGCTGGCCTCCTTCGGGTGGGCGGCCGACCGGATCGTCGACCTCGGGGAGCTGGCGAGCGCCCGCGCCACCGAGCAGCTGATGCCGCTGTGGCTGCGGCTCTACGGGCTGCTCGGGACCGGGGACTTCAACTTCGGCGTCGTGGGGGCCTGAGCCCGCAGGTGGTCCAGGAGGCCTTCCGGCTCCGGGTAGGGACTTTCCGCCGGAAGGAGCCGGGCGGCGGCCTCCAGGTCGCCGGCCCGGACCAGGCCGTGGACCTCGTGGGCGAGTGACGTCACGTCGGTGATGGAGACCGTCCACTCGTCCGCGTAACGGCGGGAGGCCTCGCCCGACAGGCCGAGCTGGAGCGAGCGGTGCGGGAGGGGGCGGAGGCGCAGGTCGCGCTCCGGGTCCCACTGGACCCGGGCGGGGGCCCGGCGCAACTGCCGCTTCCAGGAGGCCTGGTCGGGGTGGAAGCCGGGCGCGTAGTGGGAGAGGCAGGCGTTCCGCAGGGCCCATTCGAAGCCCTCGCGGGTGATCTCCACGGCGAGGACGGTCTCCTGGCCCTCCTTCTCGCCCCAGCCGCAGCGGTACATCATCCACAGGAACGACGGCTTGATCCATGTCATCCGGTCCCGCTTCCAGGAGGGCGGGAAGCGGCCGTCGCGGGCGGCGGGGAGGCCGATCCCGGGCCGGTAGGCCTGGTAGACGGTGACGGTGTCCTCGGAGTGGAGCGCGCGGATCCGGTACATCGGTTCTTCCATGCGCCTCAGGGTGCGGTGGCCGCCCTCGGCGCGGCCACCGGTTTTTCCTCAGGACGCGCCCGCCGCCTCCCGCGCGTCATAGGCCTCACGGGCCGCCGCGATCTCGTTCTGGTGCTGCTCGGTCCAGGTCACCAGGGAGCGGATCGTGGTGTGCAAGGTCGCGCCCAGGGGCGTCAGTTCGTACTCGACGCGGGGCGGGACCACGGGGTGGACCGTGCGGCGCACCAGGCCGTCGCGCTCCAGCTGGCGGAGCGTCACGGTCAGCATGCGCTGGCTGACGCCGTCGATCTCGCGCTTGAGCTCGGTGAACCGCAGGACGCGGCGGTCGAGGAGGGCGATGACGAGGAGCGACCACTTGTCGGCGACGCGGTCGAGGATCTGGCGCACCTCGCAGTCCTCGCGGGTGTCCCACTGGAAGGGGTCGGGGTCCCCGCGCCCGCGTAGGTTCCCTCGCAGTGACTCGGGTACTTCGAAGTGCCTTCTTCCATGACACCTGATGCTCCCAGCAGGATGCAGGTGGTTACAAGAGGGAACCGACCCTCACCTCCGTAACCGGCCACCCCCAACCACCCTGCCCTGGAGACAGTTGTGTCCCTCCGCGCCCGGAGCCTGCTCCTCGTCCTCTGCGGGACGATCTTCCTCGAAGGCATCGACGTCGCCATGCTCGCCGTCGCCGTCCCCACCGTCCGCGCCGACCTCGGCCTCACCACCGGCACCGCCGCCTGGGTCATGTCCGCCTACGTCCTCGGCTACGCCGGCTTCACCCTGCTCGGCGGGCGCGCGGCCGACCTGCTCGGACGGCGCCGGATGTTCCTCGGCTGGCTCGTCGTCTTCCTGGTCTTCTCGGGCCTCGGCGGCTTCGCCCAGGAGGGCTGGACCCTGATCCTGGCGCGCTTCGTCACCGGGGTCGCCGCCGCCTTCATGACCCCCGCCGCCCTGTCGATCATCACCACCTCGTACGAGGAGGGACCGCAGCGCAACCAGGCGCTCCTGGTCTTCGCCGGGACCGCCGCCGGAGGCTTCTCCCTCGGCCTCGTCAGCGGCGGGCTGCTCACCCAGATCGGCTGGCGCTGGGTCTTCTTCGCGCCCGTCCTCCTCGCCGCCGCGATCTTCCTCGCGGCGCTGCGGCTGGTCCCGAAGGAGCCGCGCCCGGCCCGCGCGAAGGGCGGCTTCGACCTCGGCGGGCGCTCGCCGCCGCCGGGGCGATGCTGCTCCTCGCGTACGGCGTCGTCCGCCTGGAGCACGGACTCGACGGCTGGACGGTCACGGCCGCCGCGCTCGCCGCCGGGCTCCTCCTCGCCGGGGCCTTCGTCGCCGTCGAGCGGCGGGCCGCCACCCGCTCGTCCGCCTCGGCATCCTCCGCGGCGCCCCGCTGCTCCGCGCCGACCTGGGCGCCCTGCTCTTCGTCGGCTCCTTCTTCGGCTTCCAGTTCGTCGCCACGCTCTACCTCCAGGAGCTGCGCGGCTGGTCCTCCCTGGAGACGGCGCTCGCCCTGCTCGTCATGGGCTGCGACGCGGTCCTCGCCCCGACGCTCACCCCGCGCCTCGTGGCCCGCTTCGGCAACGCCCGGGTCATCCTCGGCGGCTTCGTCCTCGCCGTCGTCTCGTACGCGCTCTTCCTGCCGGTCGGCCCGGACTGGTCGTACGCGGCGATGTTCCCGACCCTGCTGCTCACCGGGATCGCCTTCGCCCTCGCGTACGGACCGCTCACGATCGCCGGCACGGAGGGGGTCGCGGAGGAGGAGCAGGGGCTCGCGAGCGGGCTGCTCACCACGGCCACCCAGTTCGGCTCGGCGGTCGGCATCGCGGCGGTGACGGCGGCGTACGGCCTCGCCGGCGGCGGCCTCGACGGCTTCCGGACGGCGCTCGTCGTACCCGTGGCGATGGTCGCGCTGGGGGCCGTGATCACGGCGACGGGGGTCCGGGGCGGACGGCGGACCGAGGTCCCGGAAGGTGCGACCGAAGTCACGGTCTGAACGCACCGGTACGCACCTAATGTGGAGGGATGAACGATTCGCCCGGCAGTCCGCTGATCGACGTGGCCGCCACGTACATGCCCCGGCTCTCGGAGTTCTCCTTCGAGCCGGGGCTCGTGGCCGCCGTCGACCAGCACGCGGCGGCCGTGTGCGACGCGCTGATCCCCGCCCAGCGGGGCCCGGAGGTCCGGACCGTCCGCCGGGAGGACCTCGCCGACTACGTCCTCGGGTTCACCGACTGGCTCTCCGAGGTCGACTGGACCGAACCCGTCGGCCACGACTTCGCGACCCTGCGCCTGACGGCGGTCTGCTGGCTGATCCGGGAACACGACCTGCTGGACGCGTGACGGTCACGCCTGCATCGGGTCCGCCTGCATCGAGTCCGCCTGCGTCGGGTCCGCTTACAACGAGTCCGCCTGCAACGGGTCCGCTTACATCGGGTCCATCGGGGGCTCGCGGCGGTCGCCCCGCTCCATCCGCTCCTGCGCCGCCGGCAGCCCGCGCCGGGCGTCCTCGCGGCCCTTCTGGTAGGCCGTGATCTGCTCCTTCGCGCGGCTCGTCTCCGTCTCGGCGGCCGACAGCCAGCGCTCCCAGCGCCCGCGCATCGGGGTGATGAGGCCGCCGCCGACGCCGACGATCACGACACCGGCGATCGTGGCGAGCACGGCCGTGAGCACCGGGCCGGTCACCGAGGTCGCGATGCCCGCCTGGCCCAGCGCGGCGATGACGCCGAGGCCGACGATGAACGCCCAGGCCGCCGTGGCGAGGACCCTGCCGTACGAGGCCTGCCCCAGCGCGCCCTGGACGATGTCCCGTACGGCGCGGGCGATGGCCATCGCGACGACGACGATGACGCAGGCGACGATCGCCTTCGGCAGCCAGGCGACGATGCCGTTGATCATGACGCTGACCGGGTTGGGGCCGAAGACCCCGAAGGCCAGCTGGAGGGCGATCAGCAGGATCGCGTAGTAGAGGATCTTGCAGATGATGCCGGTGGCGTCGTACTTCGACCCGCTGAGGGTGTTCGCGACGCCGCTGCGCTCGGCCATCCGCTCGAAGCCGACGCGGCGCAGGACGCGGTCGGCGATCCTGGCGATCATCTTGGCCACGAACCAGCCGATGAGCAGGATCACCAGGAAGCCGATGAACTTCGGCACGAACGCGGCGACGGCGGACCAGGCGTCCGTGAATCCCTTGCCGAAGTCGACCGAGAGGGCGAGGGGCTGCGACATGGAGCCATCACTCCGCTCAGGAGAGGCCCCGTGGGTCCGGGGCCCGGACTCCCGACACAACTACGCGCCCGTGCCCCCCGCCTCCGGTCAGCGGCCGGGCTGGGCCGATGGGGTGGAAACCGGCGTGTTCCCGCTCTCCCCGCCGGTGTGTCCGCTTGCGGGAGCGGTCTGCGTGCGGTCGGCGGTGCCGGAGGGGCCGTGGTCTCCGTACGGGCGCGGCGGCGGCCGCCTCGACCGCGGCGCGGCTCCTGCGGGCCGTCCTGAGCGCGTCCCAGGTGAGGATCGTCAGGGCCAGCCAGACGAGGGAGAAGCCCGCCCAGCGCTCCGCCGGCATCTCCTCGTGGAAGTAGACGACGCCCAGGGCGAACTGGAAGGTCGGCGCGAGGTACTGGAGGAGTCCGAGCGTCGACAGCGGGACGCGGATCGCCGCCGCCCCGAAGCAGACCAGGGGCGCCGCCGTGACGATGCCGGTGGCGGCGAGCAGGGCCGTGTGCCCGGCGCCGTGGTGGCCGAAGGCCAGGGTGCCCCGGGTGCCGAGCCAGACGAGGTAGACGAGGGCGGGCAGGAACTGGACGGCGGTCTCGGCGGCGAGGGACTCCAGGCCGCCGAGGTTGACCTTCTTCTTCACCAGGCCGTAGAGCGCGAAGGAGAAGGCGAGGGTGAGCGAGATCCACGGCGGCCGCCCGGCGCCGACCGCCAGGACGACGACGGCGGAGAAGCCGATGCCGACCGCCGCCCACTGCGCGGGACGCAGCCGCTCCTTCAGGACGAGGACGCCGAGGGCGATGGTGACGAGCGGGTTGATGAAGTACCCGAGGGAGGCCTCGACGACGTGGCCCGTGTTCACGGACCAGATGTAGAGGCCCCAGTTCACGGTGATGACGGCGGCGGCGAGGGTGATCAGGCCGAGCTTGCGCGGGCTGCGGAGCAGCTCGGGTATCCAGCTCCAGCGGCGCAGCGCGAGCAGCGCGACGCCGACGACGACCAGCGACCACACCATCCGGTGGGCGAGGATCTCGACCGCTCCGGCGGGCTTGAGGAGGGCCAGAAGAGCGGGACCAGTCCCCACATGCCGTAGGCGCCGATCCCGTAGAGCAATCCTGCTCGTCCTTCGTTCTGCTCCGTCTTCACTGGACCTCCCGCCCTGTGCCGCGCTGTCCTGTCGAAGGTAGCGCCGCACGGGGCGGGTTGTCATGCCCGTACCGGCATACGGTCATGACGTTGCCGGTACGGTCACGGGGTGCCGTCAGGAGGCGGCGAGCGCGGCCTTGATCGACTCGGCGACGGGGTGGTCGGGCGGCCGATCAGCCGCGCCAGGTCACCGGTCCGCCGGGCGAGCGCGCCGAGCGCGACGGCCCGGTCGACGTCGACGAGGATCTCGGCGAAGGGCGCCGGGACCCCGGCACCGGTGAGGATCTCCAGGTGGGCCGCGCCGGGGACGGCGCTGTACGCGATCTCCCGGCCGGTCTGGGCGCCGACCTCGGCCGCGTACTCGGCGAAGGACCAGGCGGTGTCGCCGCTCAGCTCGTACGTCTTGTTCAGGTGCTCCTCGGCCGGGCCGGTCAGCACGGCAGCGCGGCGGCGGCGTAGTCGGCGCGGGAGGCGGAGGCGACGCGGCCCTCGCCGGCACTGGCGACGACGGCGCCGTGGGCCAGGACCGGGGCGAGGTTGGCGGTGTAGTTCTCGGAGTACCAGCCGTTGCGCAGGAAGGTGTACGGCAGGCCCGACGCGAGGATCAGCTCCTCGGTCGCCTTGTGCTCCTCGGCGAGCGTGAAGTCGGCCTCCGGGCCGCCGAGGATGCCGGTGTACGCGAGCTGGGCCACGCCCGCCGCCTTCGCCGCGTCGATCACCGCGCGGTGCTGGGGGACGCGCTGCCCGACCTCGCTGCCCGAGATCAGCAGCACCCGGTCACCGGCCCCGAAGGCCTCCGCCAGGGTCTCCGGCCGGTCGTAGTCCGCGATCCGCAGCTCCACGCCGCGCTCCGCGAGGTCGGCGGCCTTGGCCTTGTCGCGGACGACGGCCACGACGGACTCCGCCGGGACGGTGTCGAGGAGGGCGTCGACGACGAGACGGCCGAGCTGTCCGGTGGCTCCGGTGACGACGATGCTCATGGTGCTTCCTTCTTCCCGTGGGGGGCGTGGGCTCGCTGGGCGATGCACTCACCGTACGACATGCGCTAACCATTCGAAAGTACCCACTTTGAAGTAAGGTACTGGCATGGGAGTAAGTAAGCCGCCGAACGTGAACGAGCCGATGTGCCCCTCGCGCCTCGTCCTGGAGCACGTCACCAGCCGCTGGGGCGTCCTCGTCCTCGCGGCCCTCCTGGAGCGCTCGTACCGCTTCAGCGAACTGCGCCGCGAGATCGGGGGCGTCAGCGAGAAGATGCTGGCCCAGACCCTCCAGACCCTGGAGCGCGACGGCTTCGTCCACCGCGACGCCAAGCCCGTCATCCCGCCCCGCGTCGACTACAGCCTCACCCCCCTCGGCGAGGGAGCCGCCCGCCAGGTCTGGGAGCTCGCCCGCTGGACCGAACAGCAGGTGGGCGCGGTCGAGGCGGCACGCGCGCGTTACGACACCGTGCGGGAAGCGTCCCAATGACGTTGTAGCCCGCGCGAGTTGATCCACGGAGCCCGTACGATCTCCCTCACCGACCGGGGGACCGTGCGAGCGACCGTGGGGGGAACAGTGAGGGACGCGTACGGAAGAGTGCTGCGCGCCGGTGCCGTGCTGGCGGCCGGGGCGTCACTCCTGGCGGGCTGCTCGTCGGGAGGCGGCGGGAGCGACGCGAAGCCGCCCGGAGCACACCCCGGGCACGAGCGCGTCCGCGACGCCCACCCCGACCCCGTCCCCGACCCCGAGCGTCCGGCCCTTCGTCCCGGACCCGAAGAAGGCACCGCGCACCGAGGCCGACGCGCGGCGGCTCGCCCTCGCGATCGTGGCCGGGCCGAACGACTGGGGACCCGACTACGTCGAACGGACCCCGGCCCTCAGCGAACCCGGCTACTGGCCGGTCCTCGACGAGAGCTGCGAGTGGGAGGCCGGCACCCTGCCCCGCTCCGTCCTCTACAGCGTCACCGCCTACAGCGAGATCCCTGCCGCCGGCGGCAGGGCCCCTCCGCGTCGCCGCCACCGTCACCGTCCACCGCACCCCGACGGACGCCGACTGGGAGATGGCCGAGACCCTGGAGGAACCCTCCGCTGCCCCGACCAGCAGCTCCGCCAGAGCGAAAGCATCACCGGCCTCCAGTCCCTCGGCATGCCCTACGGCGCCGACGAGAACACCGACTCCCTCATCGAACGCGGCTCGTACCACTCCGACGCCCTCAAGGGCCCCCAGGCCTACAGCTGGTACCAGCTCCGCATCGGCCAGGTCACCGTCGCCGCCGTCGTCAAGGGAGCCCCGGCCACACCGAGACGGAGACCAACCTCTCCCAGGTCCGGGCCAGCGCCACCATGCAGGACCGCGCCAAGAAGCAGTTGGGAGCCCAGTCGTGAGCCCGATGGCCGACCCCACCCCCGAGCCCGGCGCGCAGCCGAACGACGGGCCCGGAGCACAGCCCGGCCCCGGCCCGCCCCCGAGCCCGGCGCGCTCCAGCCGCTCCTCCCCGCCGACCCCTCCGTCATCGCCGGCTACCGCCTCCTCGGCCGCCTCGGCGCCGGCGGCATGGGCGTCGTCTACCTCGGCCGCACCGACAGCGGCGAGCTCGCCGCCGTGAAGGTCACCCATGCCGACCAGGCGGACCAGCCCGACTTCCGGGCCCGGTTCCGCCGGGAGGTGGAGGCCGCCCGCAGGGTCTCCAGCCCCTGGGCCGTGCCCGTCACCGGCGCCGACCCCGACGCCCCCGAACCGTGGATGGCCACCGCCTTCGTCGCGGGACCCTCCTCGGCGAGGCCGTCGCCGCACGGCCCGCTGCCCGAGCGGTCCGTCCGCCTCCTCGGCTGGTCCGTCGCCCGCGCCCTCGCCGCCGTCCACGCGGCCGGGCTCGTCCACCGGGACGTCAAGCCGGGCAACGTCCTCCTCGCCGTCGACGGCCCCCGGCTCATCGACTTCGGCATCGCCCGCTCCACCGGGGAGACCGCGCTCACCGCCACCGACATGGTCGTCGGCACCCCCGGCTTCCTCGCCCCCGAACAGGCCGAGGCCCGCACCGACCTCATCGGACCGCCCGCCGACGTCTTCGCCCTCGGCTGCCTCCTCGTGTACGCGGCGACCGGACGCCCGCCCTTCGGCACCGGCGCCGTGGACGCCCTCATGTACCGGACCGTCCACGACGAACCCGACCTCACCGGCGTCCCCGAAGGGCTGCTCGACCTCGTCCGGGACTGCCTCGCCAAGGACCCGGCCGCCCGGCCCACGGCCGCCGGGATCGGCGTACGGCTCGTCGAGGACACCCCGCGCGACGGCGCCGCATGGCTGCCCGCCCCGTCGTCCGGACCATCGCCGAACGCTCCGCCCGGATGCTCGCCCTCCCGAGATCGACCCGACCGCCCCGGCACGGCCCGGACGCCCCGGCGAAGCCCAGCAGGCGCGGCTTCCTGCTGCTCGGCACCGGTGCCGCCGTCCTCGCGGCGGGCGGCGGCGCCTCGCGCTGTTCGACCGGCGCGACGACACCGGCACCGACGGGAAGCACCCGCACCGAAGCCCCGCACCACCTGGTCCGTCGGCGTCTTCGCCGACCTCACCGGCCCCGCCCGGAGATCGGCCGGGCCCAGGAACGCGGCGCCCGCCTCGCCGTCGAGCGGTTCAACGCCGTGCACAAGGGCAAGCCCTTCACCCTCGAACTCAAGGTCTCCGACGACCGGGGCGACCGCACCGGCGCCCTCGCCGCCGCCCGCAGGCTCACCTCCGACCCCTCCGTGCTCGCCGTCCTCGGCCCCACCTCCGACGACACCGGCATCGCCGCGCTCCCCGCCTTCGAGGAGGCCGGCGTGCCCCTCCTCACCACCTCGGCGGGCTACAACCTCTTCACCCTGCGCGGCGACGCGGGCAGCCCGCCCAACACGACCGTGCTCCGCGCCATCCCGAACCACTTCATGGCGGGCGCCTACCTCTCCTGGACCGTCACGCTGCTGCCGCAGATCCGCCGCCCCGGAGTCCTCGAGGAACGCACCGACGACCAGTACAGCTGGCAGTACACCAGCGGCGCCCGCTTCGGCTTCAAACAGGCCGGTCTCACCCCGCACTTCCGGGTCGTCCCGGGCCGGGCCACCGACTACCGCTCGATCATCGGCGAGATGATCGACGCCGGCATCGACGCGTACGTCCACAACGGCGTCCGCTCCACGGCCGTGCTCGCCGCCCGCGCCCTGAACGAACTCGGCTTCACCGGGCCCCGGTTCACCGGCCAGCACGTCTTCGGGACCGAGTTCCTGAAGGAGGCCGGGAGCGCCGCCGAGAACTGGTTCGTCTGCGCGCCCGTCATGGACCCCGTCCAACGGGCCGCCGACCCGAAGCAGAAGGCGCCCGACCGCAAGCTCACCCAGGACTTCCTGGACGCCCACCGCAAGCGCTACGGCACCGCCCCGGCCTACTACACCGGCGAATCCTTCGACGTGGTCAACCTGGCCCTGAGCTGGCTCGCCACCAGCGCCGGCAAGGGCCCGCTCACCCGCAAGGGCCTGTGGGCGGCCCTCCGCGAGCAGAAGTACACCGGCGCCATGGGCGGCTACCGGTTCGGCGACAACGGCGAGCTCACCGGTGTCGGCACCTTCCTCTACGGCGTGCAGAAGGGGCCTACAAGTACCTCGGCCCCGCGCCCGCCGAGCCCGCCAAACCCAAGAAGGCGTGAGCGTGCAGCCCCTCAAGAAGGCCGACCCTCCTCCCTCGCGGGCTACCGGCTGCTCGGGAGGCTCGGCACCGGCGGCATGGGCGTCGTCTACCTCGCCCGCTCCACCGGCGGCGCGCTCGCCGCGCTCAAGCTGATCCGCGCCGAGCACGCCGCCGACCCCGGCTTCCGCGCCCGCTTCCGCCGCGAGGCGACCGCCGCCGAACGCATCACCGGCCGCTGGGTCGTCCGCGTCCTCGGCGCCGACCCGGAGGCCCGCGAACCCTGGCTGGCCACCGAATACGTCCCCGGCCCTCCTCGCCGAGGCCGTCGCCCTGCACGGCGCCCTGCCCGAACCCACCGTCCGCGCCCTCGGCGCCCGCCTCGCCGACGCCCTCACCGACATGCACACGGCCGGACTCGTCCACCGCGACGTCAAACCGGGGAACGTCCTCCTCGCCCTCGACGGCCCCCGGCTCATCGACTTCGGCATCGCCCGGGTCAGCGGCGCCACCGCCCTCACCGCCACCGACGCCATGATCGGCACCCCCGGCTTCCTCGCCCCGAACAGGCTCGGGCGCGGGCGCCGGCGAGGTCGGCCCGGCCGCCGACGTCTTCTCCCTCGGCTGCGTCCTCGCGTACGCCCTCACCGGCGAACGCCCCTTCGGCACGGGCGCGATGCCCGCCGTCGTCTACCGCACCGTCCACGAGGAGCCCGCCCTCGACGGCGTACCGGCCGCCCTGCTCCCCTCGTCACCGCCTGCCTCGCCAAGGACGCCGCCGACCGGCCGACCGCCGCCGAGGTACGGGACGCCCTCGGCCCGTACGAGGGCCCGGCGGAGGGGAACTGGCTGCCGCCCGGCCTGCCCGCCCTGATCGCCCAGCGCTCCTCCCGCGTCCTCGACCTGCCCGTCGCCGATCCCACCCTGCTCAACCCCGAGGAAACGAAGGGCACTTCACGGCGCCGCTTCCTCGTCCTCGGCGCCGCAGGGGCCGTCGCGAGCACCGGGGCCTCACGGCGTGGCTGCTCGGCCGGGACCCGGGCGGCGGGACGGGCGGGGAACGGGGGCGGAGCCGGCGGCGGAACCGCGCGGACGGCGTACACGCTCGGTGTCCTCACCGACCTCAGCGGCCCGGCCAAGGCGGACGGGCGCGCCCAGGAACGCGGCCTCCGCCTCGCCGCGGAGACCTTCAACGCCCGCGCCGACCGGCCCTTCGACCTGGTGCTCAAGGTGACGGACGACGGCGGCGACCCCAAACGGTCCGCCGCCGGGGCCCGCGCCCTCCTCGAAGAACCTGCCCTCGTCGCCGTCCTCGGCCCCACGACCCCGAGACGGCCATGGCGGCGGCGGACGTGCTGGTGGACCTGAAGGTGCCGATGCTCAGCCTGGTGCCGACGGTCCCGGACGGGCAGATCCGGGGCCAGACGACGGAGATGCGCACCTACTTCGAGATGCGGCCCTACATCGAAGCGATGATCGTGCCCTTCGGCCGCTACCTCAGCGAACACCACCTGGGCCGCACCGCGGTCATCGAGGACCGGGCCGCCGGCACCTACAGCTGGAGCGCCGCCCGGAGCGCGCAGAACTCTCCCCCCGCCGGCGGCACGGTCACCGTGCACCGGGTCGCCGCCGACAGCGAGGACTTCGGCCCGGCGGTCAGGGAAGCACTCGCCACCTCCCCCACGGGCGTGATGTACCTGGGGTCCTCGCCCCGCCGGGCCGCCCTGTGCGCCAAGGCCCTCCACCAGCAGGGCTACCGGGGCCCCGCGGCAGCGTCGAGTCCGCCCTCGCACCGGAGTTCCTCACCGTGGCCGCCCGGCCGCCGAGGGCTGGTACTTCGGGACGGGCTACACCGACCCCGACACGGTCCCCACCGCGAAGCCCTTCACCGCCGCCTACCGCAAACGCTGGCACCTCGCGGCCACGACCCCCGTCGACCGCTTCGCGGTGGAGTCCTACGACGCCCTGTTCTGGACGGCCCAAGCCCTCCGCACCGCCCTCAGGAGGAACGCCGACCACCCCGGCCCGGCGGTGGCCAACGCCTTCGTGAAGGACAACCTCTCCTACCGAGGCGTCGCCCGGTCCTACAACGCCCGCTCCAACGACCGCTCGGAATCCCAGCTCATAGGCCTGACCCTCTGGCAGATCCAGTCCGGAAAACCCCGCTGCCTCGGCCCGTTCGCCGAGGCAGCGAAGCCGACTGACCACGCGGGCCAGGGCTCAGCCGACCACTGTCCAGGTGTCGTTGCCCGTCAACAGCTGCCCCAGATCGCCCTTGCCCCGCTGCTCGACGGCCTTGTCGAGCTGCTCGGCCATGAGGGTGTCGTAGACGGGGCGGTCGATGGAGCGGAAGACGCCGATGGGGGTCTGGTGGAGGGTGTCGGGGTCGGCGAGGCGGGAGAGCGCGAAGGCGGTGGTGGGGGTGGCGGCGTGGGCGTCGTGGACGAGGATGCGGGACTCGTTGTCGTTGGTGACGGTGACGACCTGGAGGTCGCCGGTGGCGGGGTCGCGGATGACGCCCTTGTTGTTGTCGGTGCCGAAGCGGATGGGCCGGCCGTGTTCGAGGCGGATGACGGCTTCCTGGGCCTGGTCCTTGTCCTTGAGGACTTCGAAGGCGCCGTCGTTGAAGATGTTGCAGTTCTGGTAGATCTCGACGAGTGCGGTGCCGTTGTGCTGGGAGGCCTGGCGCAGGACTTCGGTGAGGTGTTTGCGGTCGGAGTCGACCGTGCGGGCCACGAAGGACGCCTCGGCGCCCAGGGCGAGGGAGACGGGGTTGAAGGGGGCGTCGAGGGAGCCCATCGGCGTCGACTTGGTGATCTTGCCGAGTTCGCTGGTGGGGGAGTACTGGCCTTTGGTGAGGCCGTAGATCCGGTTGTTGAAGAGCAGGATCTTGAGGTTGACGTTGCGGCGCAGGGCGTGGATGAGGTGGTTGCCGCCGATGGACAGGGCGTCGCCGTCGCCGGTGACGACCCAGACGGACAGGTCGCGGCGGGAGGTGGCCAGGCCGGTGGCGATGGCGGGGGCGCGGCCGTGGATGGAGTGCATCCCGTAGGTGTTCATGTAGTACGGGAAACGGGAGGAACACCCGATGCCCGAGACGAAGACGATGTTCTCCTTCGCCAGGCCGAGTTCGGGCATGAAGCCCTGCACGGCGGCGAGGACGGCGTAGTCGCCGCAGCCGGGACACCAGCGGACTTCCTGGTCGGACTTGAAGTCCTTCATGGACTGGGCGGCTTCGGCCTTGGGGACCAGTTGCAGGAGCGACTCGGTGGGCTCAGGCATCGATGGCCTCCTTGAGAACGGCCGCGAGCTGTTCGGCCTTGAAGGGCATGCCGTTGATCTGGGTGTGGCTGTGGGCGTCGACGAGGTAGCGGGCGCGGATGAGGGTGGCGAGCTGGCCGAGGTTCATCTCGGGGATGACGACCTTGTCGTAGCGTCCCAGGATCTCGCCGAGGTTGTTCGGGAAGGGGTTGAGGTGGCGCAGGTGGGTCTGGGCGATGTGGCCGCCTTCGCGGCGGATGCGGCGCACGGCGGCGGTGATGGGTCCGTAGGTGGAGCCCCAGCCGAGGACGAGGGTGGTGGCGCCGTCGGGGTCGTCGACTTCGAGGTCGGGGACGGTGATGTTGTCGATTTTGGCCTGGCGGGTGCGGACCATGAACTCGTGGTTGGCCGGGTCGTAGCTGATGTTGCCGGTGCCGTCCTGTTTCTCGATGCCGCCGATGCGGTGTTCGAGGCCGGGGGTGCCGGGCACGGCCCAGGGCCGGGCGAGGGTTTCGGGGTCGCGCTTGTAGGGCCAGAAGACGTCGGTGCCGTCGGCGAGGGTGTGGTTCGGGCCGGTCGCGAACGGCGTGGTCAGGTCGGGGAGGGACTCGGTCTCGGGGATCCGCCAGGGTTCGGAGCCGTTCGCCAGATACCCGTCGGAGAGCAGGAAGACGGGGGTGCGGTAGGTCAGGGCGATGCGGGCGGCTTCCAGGGCGGCGTCGAAGCAGTCGGCCGGGGTCTTGGGGGCGACGACGGGGACGGGGGCCTCACCGTTGCGCCCGTACATCGCCTGGAGGAGGTCGGCCTGCTCGGTCTTCGTCGGAAGACCCGTCGACGGGCCGCCGCGCTGGATGTCGACAATGAGGAGCGGCAGCTCCAGCGACACCGCGAGCCCGATGGTCTCCGACTTCAGTGCCACACCCGGCCCCGACGTGGTGGTGACGGCGAGGGAGCCGCCGAAGGCGGCGCCGAGGGCGGCGCCGATGCCGGCGATCTCGTCCTCGGCCTGGAAGGTGCGTACGCCGAAGTTCTTGTGCTTGGACAGTTCGTGCAGGATGTCCGAGGCCGGTGTGATCGGGTACGAGCCGAGGTAGAGGGGCAGGTCGGCCTGCCGGGAGGCGGCGATCAGCCCGTAGGAGAGGGCGAGGTTGCCGGAGATGTTGCGGTAGGTGCCGGTGGGGAAGGCGCGGGTGGCGGGGGCGACCTCGTAGGAGACGGCGAAGTCCTCGGTGGTTTCGCCGAAGTTCCAGCCGGCGCGGAAGGCGACGATGTTGGCTTCGGCGATCTGGGGCTTCTTGGCGAACTTGGTGCGCAGGAAGGTCTCGGTGGCCTCGGTGGGCCGGTGGTACATCCAGGACAGCAGGCCGAGCGCGAACATGTTCTTGGAGCGTTCGGCTTCCTTGCGGGAGAGCCCGAAGTCCTTCAGTGCTTCCAGGGTGAGGGTGGTCAGCGGTACGGGTGGACCCGGTAGCCGTCGAGGGACCCGTCTTCCAGGGGAGGTGGTGTAGCCGACCTTGGCCATGGCGCGTTTGGCGAACTCGTCGGTGTTGACGATGATCTCGCCGCCGCGGGGTACGTCGGCGATGTTGGCCTTGAGGGCGGCGGGGTTCATCGCGACGAGGACGTTGGGGGCGTCGCCGGGGGTCAGGATGTCGTGGTCGGCGAAGTGGAGCTGGAAGGAGGAGACGCCCGGGAGGGTTCCGGCGGGGGCGCGGATCTCGGCGGGGAAGTTGGGCAGCGTGGAGAGGTCGTTCCCGAAGGACGCCGTCTCCGAGGTGAAGCGGTCACCCGTGAGCTGCATGCCGTCACCGGAGTCACCCGCGAAGCGGATGATCACCCGGTCGAGCCGGCGCACTTCCTTCTCGGTGCCGTGGTGGGGCGTCGCGGGAGCGCTGCGCTGCTCCCCGACCAGGGCCTCACCGGCCTCGCTACTGACCTGGCTGGTCACTGAACTGGACCTCCCTCGCGGCAAGGGGACTCTCCGCCGGAGGCGGGGAGAAGGCTCGGGGTGCGGCAGGCGGCCCCGTACGGAGATCACCTACCGTCCCGAGGCCCACCCTACGACGGTAAGGGGGGCCTTCCCGGGACTTCTCGCATCCTGGACCTCTTTTTGAGACGCCCTCTTGCCCTGAATCGTCACGTTCTGTCGCCACCCGGAGTGTTCCGGAAAGTCTGGTTCCGCCTCGTCCTTTGGTTCTAGGACCAGTTTATCTGACAGAGTGTCAGATGATCAGGACTTCAGGTACGTCAACACCGCGAGGACCCGGCGGTGATCGCCGTCGCTCGGGGAGAGGCCCAGCTTCAGGAAGATGTTGCTGATGTGCTTCTCCACCGCGCCATCGCTCACGACCAGCGCTTTCGCGATGGCGGAGTTCGTCCGCCCCTCGGCCATCAGACCGAGGACCTCCCGCTCGCGCGGGGTCAGGTTCGCCAGCACGTCCTGCTGACGGCTGCGGCCGAGCAGCTGCTGCACGACCTCCGGGTCCAGGGCCGTGCCGCCCCCGGCCACCCGTACGACGGCGTCCACGAACTCGCGGACCTCCGCGACGCGGTCCTTCAGGAGGTACCCCACGCCCCGGGTGGAACCGGCCAGGAGTTCGGTGGCGTACTGCTCCTCCACGTACTGCGACAACACGAGCACCCCGAGTCCCGGGTACTCCTTCCGCAGCCGCACCGCCGCCCGGACGCCCTCGTCGGTGTGCGTCGGCGGCATCCGCACGTCGGCCACGACCACGTCCGGCAGCGCGCCCTCTCCCGCCAGCCCCGCCACCGTCTCCACCAGCGCCTCGCCGTCCCCGACCCCGGCGACGACCTCGTGCCCCAGATCGGTCAGGAGCCGGGTCAGCCCCTCCCTGAGCAGCACGGAATCCTCGGCGATGACCACCCGTACCCGTCCCGCCACGCCCTGCACTCCCACGTCCTGCCCGCCCCCATGCTCCGGTGATCCGTTCGCCCCCCAGCATGGCACCCGCGCGCCTCCGCCGGGGTGGATCTTCCGCGCCTTGCCCGTCGGACGGCCCCACCTGCGCGGTGCGCCGCGCTACGCCCGCCAGGGCAGTTCCACCGTCACCGTCGTGGGGCCGCCGGAGGGGGAGGAGAGGGCGAGGACGCCGTCGACGGCGCCGACGCGGTGGGAGAGGTCGGAGAGGCCGGCGCCGGGGTGAGGCGGGCGCCGCCGGTGCCGTCGTCGCGGACCTGGAGGAGGAGACGGTCGTCGGTGCGCCAGACGTCGACCGAGGCGCGGCGGGCGTGGGAGTGGAGGGTGATGTTGCGGAGGAGCTCGGAGACGGTGAAGTAGGCGAGGCCCTCGATGGCGGGGGCGGGGCGGGAGGGCAGGTCCACGGAGACGGAGACGGGGACGGAGCAGCGGGAGGCCACGGCGGACAGGGCCGCGTCGAGGCCGCGGTCGGTGAGGACGGCGGGGTGGATGCCCCGGGCGAGGTCGCGCAGTTCCTGGAGGGCGAGCTTCACCTCGCCGTGGGCCTCGTCGACGAGGACGGCGGCCGCCCGCGGGTCCTGGGCGAGCTTCTCCTTCGCGAGCCCCAGGTCCATGGCGAGCGCGGCGAGCCGGGCCTGCGCCCCGTCGTGCAGGTCCCGCTCGATGCGCCGCAGGTCGGCGGCGGCGGTGTCGACGACGACGCCGCGGTCGGACTCCAGCTCGGTGACGCGGGAGGCGAGGCGGGAGGGGCCGAGGAGCCCGGAGACGAGGAGCCGGTCGACGGAGACGAGCCCGCGCAGCACCCAGGGGCCGACGAGGACGAACACGAGCCCGATGACGCTGGTCACGGCGATCTCGAAGGGCGCGTCGAGGTAGAAGGCGTGGTGCGCGTCGCCGTACAGCTGGAGGCCGTCCTGCCCGACCCACAGGGGGAAGACCCACTGCCACAGGGGGTACGTGAAGAGGCTCCAGCCCCACGTCCACAGCGCCACGGTCACCGAGAAGGAGAAGACGGCCCACGGCATGTGGAGGAGCGCGTACAGCAGGTGCCGCCACGACGCGCCGCTCTTCAGCATGGCCCCCATCCAGGAGAACGCCCCGCCGGTCCGCCCGCGCACCGGCTCCGGCGCCGCCACGTCGAGGCCGAGCAGCCCGCGTGCCCGTGCCCGCTCCACCACGCCGAAGCCCCGGCACATCCCGAGCGCCCCGGCGAGGATCGGCACGCCGAGGAAGGTGATGAGCAGCCCGGCGCCGGCCGAGACGAAGGAGACGGAGAGCGCGAACCAGAGGACGCTCAGCGGCAGCCCGATCAGCACGTACAGGAAGGCGCGCCAGGTGCGGGCCTCGAACGGCGCGCGGATCGCGGCGGGAAGTCGGTGGGAGGCGGCCATCGCGGGGTTCCTTCTCTCCTCGTACGGGGGGCGGGCGGTACGTGTTCCAGGGTTCCGTTTCGCGGCCCGCCGGACCATGAGGGAGGTCGGCGTCTACGGGCGGGGGTTTTCCCCACCCCCGCTCACCGGACGGGCCGGGACCGCCACGGCAGCTCCGCCGTGACCGTCGTCGGGCCGCCCTCGGGGAGTCCAGGACGAGCAGCCCGTCGACCGCGCCGAGCCGCTCCGCGAGCCCCGCGAGTCCCGTACCGCCGTCGAAGCGCGCCCCGCCGGCCCCGTCGTCCCCCACCTGGAGCATCAGCCGGTCGCCGGCCCGCCACACCTCCACGGAGGCGGACCGGCGCGCGCGTGCTTGGAGACGTTCTGGAGGAGCTCCGAGACCGTGAAGTACGCGATGCCCTCGATGGCCTCCGCGGGCCGCTCCGTCAGATCGACGTCGACCTTCACGGGCACGGTGCAGCGCGCGGCGACGGAGGACAGGGCCGCGCTCAGGCCCCGGTCGGTGAGGACCGCCGGGTGGATGCCCCGGGCGAGGTCGCGCAGCTCCTGGAGGGCGAGCTTCACCTCGCCGTGCGCCTCGTCGACCATCGCCGCGGCGGCCTCCGGGTCGTCGAGCAGCTTCTCCTTCGCCAGGCCGAGGCCCATCGCGAGGGCGACGAGCCGGGCCTGCGCCCCGTCGTGCAGGTCGCGCTCGATGCGCCGCAGGTCGGCGGCGGCCGTGTCGACGACCACCCCCCGGTCCGACTCCAGTTCGGCGATCCGCCGCTCCAGCTCGTCGGAGGGCAGAGCAGCCCCGGACCATGCCCCGGTCGCCGTGGGACAGGCCGCGGGACAGGAACGGCAGCACGGGCCAGAGGACGAAGAGCGAGACCAGGGCGACGGTGAACGTCAGAATCCCCAGGGCAGCCGGATCAGCCCGTACAGCTGGGTCCGCCAGGCCACCGGGTCCTTCAGCGTGGACCACAGCCAGCCGAAGAACCCGCCGCGCGAGGGCAGCGGGGACGGCTCGGCGATCCGCACCCCGAGCAGCGCCCGCGCCCGCGCCCGCTCCGACCGGCCGATGAGCCGGGCGCCCTGGAGTCCGAGGGCGAGCAGCGGCAGCCCGACGACGGTGACGGCGAGGCCCACGCCGAGCGAGACGCTGACGACCGCGTACACGAAACCGGTCAGCGTCGTGAACAGGTTGGAGAGGAGGAAGGCGATCTCCTTCCAGGTCTCCTTCCCGTAGGCGAACCGCAGCGGCGGACGGGGGCTCTCGGCGGAGCCGGGGGACCCGGGGGACTCGACGGGATCAAGATCGGCGCTCATGGTCCCCAGACTGCCGGTCGGGGAGGGCGCGACGCCATGGGGGAGGTGGGTGAGTCCAAGGGGGGCTATCCCCACCGGAGGGGGCTCCGGGCATGCCCACCCGCGCCTGCTTACGGTGCCTTTAGCAGGGCCTAGACTCGCGTCCGTACAGACTGACTCATGAGACACCGAGACCGAGGGGCGGACGTGCGGGAACCGACCGTTGTCGCGGCCGACGCGGCGGACTACTTCCAGACGTACTCCGTCGTCGGCCTGCTCGCCGTCGTCGGCGTGCTCTTCGTCGCCGTGGCGTTCGGCGCCGGCCGGCTGCTCAGGCCCGTCGTGCCGACGCCCGAGAAGCTCCTCACCTACGAGTGCGGCGTCGACCCCGTGGGGGAGGGCTGGGCCCACACCCAGGTCCGGTACTACGTGTACGCCTTCCTCTACGTCATCTTCGCCGTCGACTCGATCTTCCTCTTCCCCTGGGCGACGGTCTTCGCGGCGCCCGGCTACGGCGCGACGACCCTGGTCGAGATGTTCGTCTTCCTGGGCTTCCTCGCCGTGGGGCTGCTCTACGCATACAAGAAGGGCGTCCTGACATGGACGTGACCCGCTCCCCGCCCCGAAGCTGGGGACGCTCGCCCGGCTCGCCCCGAGCCGATGAAGGTGGTCCTGAACTGGGGCCGCCGCTACAGCCTGTGGGTCTTCAACTTCGGCCTCGCCTGCTGCGCGATCGAGTTCATCGCCGCGTCGATGGCCCGGCACGACTTCATCCGGCTCGGCGTGATCCCCTTCGCGCCGGGCCCGCGCCAGGCCGACCTGATGATCGTCTCGGGCACGGTGACGGACAAGATGGCCCCGGCCGTGAAGCGTCTGTACGAGCAGATGCCCGAGCCGAAGTACGTCATCTCCTTCGGCGCCTGCTCGAACTGCGGCGGCCCGTACTGGGACTCGTACTCGGTGACGAAGGGCGTCGACCAGATCATCCCGGTCGACGTGTACGTCCCCGGCTGCCCGCCGCGCCCCGAAGCGCTCCTCCAGGGCATCCTCAAGCTCCAGGAGAAGATCGCCCGCGAGAGCCTGGCGGAGCGGTACGCGACCGCCGCCACGGTCTCCCAGCTGACGAGCCCGCTGACGCCGCCGCCGGGAGGCCGGGCATGAGCGCGTACGACTCCCTCCCCGACTCCGTGACGGAGGTCTTCGGCCCGGAGGCGACGGCGGAGCGGGCGTACGACCTGCTGACGGTCGACGTCCCGCCGGCCTCCTGGATCACGGCCCTGGAGACCGCCCGCGACGAGCTCGGCTGCACCTTCTTCGACTGGCTGAGCGCGGTCGACGAACCCGGCACGGGCTTCCGCGTCTGCGCGCACGTCGTCGCGCTCGGCGAGGGCGCCCCGAAGCGCCTCCTCCTCCGCACGACCGTCCCGCACGACGCCCCCGCCCTCCCCACCGCCATCGGCGTGTACGCGGGCGCGGGCTGGCACGAGCGCGAGACCCACGAGATGTTCGGCGTGTCCTTCGAGGGCCACCCCACCTCGTCCCCTCCTCCTCCCCGAGAACTTCGAGGGCCACCCCTCCGCAAGGACTTCGTCCTCGCCGCCCGCGTCGCCAAGGCCTGGCCCGGCGCCAAGGAACCCGGCGAGTCCCACGACGGCAACGCCCCCAAGCGCCGCCAGATGCTCCCCCGGCGTCCCCGACCCCAACGAATGGGGCCCCTCAGGGCCAGCTCCCCCGCCCCCACCCGCCCCACCCGCGCAGCCGCCGGCGACCGCCCGGTCCGCCGCGCCCGCTCGGTCACCGAGGGCTCGGCCACCCAGGCACCCCGCCCGCCCCGGAGCCGGGCACCCCGGCCCGCCGCTCCCGCTCGGTCACGGAGGGCTCGGCGAGCCAGACGCCCCGGAGGCCGGAGGCCCGGCGAGCCCGGAGCCCGGTGCGGCCCCGGAGGCCCTGACCGCCCCGGCCCGCCCGGTCCGCCGCTCCCGCTCGGCCGCGGACGGCTCGGCGAGCCAGGTGGCCCCGGACCCGGCCCCGACCACGGAACCCCCGGCTTCCCGGCCCGCCCGCCGCGCCGCTCCCGCTCGGCTGCGGACGGCTCGGCGAGCCAGGTGGCCCCGGACCTGGACCCGACCACGGAAACCCAGGCTTCCCGGCCCGCCCGCCGCGCCGCTCCTGTTCGGCCGCTGACGGCTCGGCGAGCCAGACGCCCCGGAGCCCGGTGGCCCGGTGAGCCCGGAGCCCGGTGCGGCCCCGAGGCTCCGACCGCCCCGGCCCGCCCGCCGCGCCGCTCCTGTTCGGCTGCGGACGGCTCGGCGAGCCAGGTGGCCCCGGAGTCGTCAGCCACGGAGGCCGGTGGCCAGGGGCCCCGGAGCCCAGGGCATCCACGGAGACCCCGACCGCCCCGGCCCGGCCCCCGCGCCGCTCCTGTTCGGCGGCCGACGGCTCGGCGAGCCAGGCGGCCTCGGGGACGTCGGACACGGCGGGCGCCGCGCCCCGCGCGGCGGGTGCCACCCGCGTACCCGCAGCTCGGACGCCCCTGGCACCACGCTCGGCCGGCCTTCGACGAGGAGCCGCCGGCTGCGGGGCCGGGCCGGAGGCCCGGAGGACGACGCGGCCGAAGCGCCGACAGGGAAGCCGCTGACCCCGAAGGCACCCGCCCGCCGGTCCGGCCCCGGGCGGCATGCCCGAGGCCGAGGTCCCGGCAGAGGCGGCCCCGACGCCGCCGGAGGCAAGAGCACCGAAGACGGCCCCGCCCGCGGGCGAGCGCACCGACAACGACCCCACCGACCCCGCCGGAGGCGATCCCGCGTGAACGACGTACTCGACGTCGCCCTCCGGTTGCTCGTCGTCTTCGCCGTGTTCCTGGTGCTGCCGCTCGTCGTCGGGCAGACGGAGCACAAGGTCATGGCGCACATGCAGGGCCGGCTCGGGCCCATGTACGCGGGCGGGTTCCACGGGTGGGCGCAGCTCGTCGCCGATGGCGTGAAGTTCGCGCAGAAGGAGGACGTGGTCCCGAAGGACGCGGACCGGAGGATCTTCCAGCTCGCGCCGGCCGTGGCGCTGCTGCCGTATCTGCTGGTGCTCGTCGCGATCCCGATCGGGCCGGGCGAAGGGGCCGTCGGGCAGGTCGTCGACGCCGGGATCTTCTTCGTGCTGGCGGTGATGGGCGTCGGGGTGCTCGGCTCGCTCATGGCCGGCTGGGCGTCCGCGAACAAGTTCTCGCTGCTGGGCGGTCTGCGGACGGCAGCCCAGCTGCTCGCCTACGAGCTGCCGATGCTGCTCGCCGCCGCGTCCGTCGCGATGGCCGCTGGCACGGTCTCGCTGCCCGGCATCCTGAACGCCTTCGAGTGGTGGTGGGTGCCCTGGCAGATCATCGGCGCGCTGGTGTTCTTCGTCGCGGGGCTCGCCGAACTCCAGCGGCCCCCGTTCGACATGCCGGTCGCCGACTCGGAGATCATCTTCGGCGCGTACACCGAGTACACGGGCCTCCGCTTCGCGCTCTTCCTGCTCGCCGAGTACGCGGGCATCGTCGTCCTCAGCGGCCTCACCACCGTCCTCTTCCTCGGCGGCTGGCACGGCCCCCTGGGCGCCGACGGCCTCGGCTGGGTCTGGACCCTCCTCAAGACGGCCGTCCTCGCCTTCGTCGTGATCTGGCTGCGGGTGAGCTACCCGCGCCTGCGCGAGGACCAGCTCCAGAAGCTCGCCTGGACGGTCCTCGTCCCGCTCGCCCTCGCGCAGATCGCGCTCACCGGCATCGTGAAGGTGGCGATCCAGTAATGCCCACCGCGTCTCCCGACCACCGCCCCTCCTCGACGCCCTCCGGGCGGCCCCGTCCGTTCCCCGGTTCCGGCCTCGCCAAGGGGCTCGCCGTCACCTTGCGCACGATGACGAAGAAGACCGTCACCGCGCAGTACCCGGACGTGCAGCCCGAGCTGCCGCCCCGCACCCGCGGGGTCATCGGCCTGTTCGAGGAGAACTGCACGGTCTGCATGCTCTGCGCCCGCGAGTGCCCCGACTGGTGCATCTACATCGACTCCCACAAGGAGACGGTGCCGCCCGCCGCACCCGGCGGCCGCGAGCGCAGCCGGAACGTCCTCGACCGCTTCGCCATCGACTTCTCGCTCTGCATGTACTGCGGGATCTGCATCGAGGTCTGCCCTTCGACGCGCTGTTCTGGTCGCCCGAGTTCGAGTACGCGGAGACCGACATCCACGAGCTGACCCACGAGCGCGACAAGCTCCGCGAGTGGATGTGGACGGTCCCCGAGCCGCCCGCGCTCGACCCGCGCGCGGAGGAGCCGAAGGAGATCGCCGCGCCCGCAAGGCGGCGGAGAAGGCCGCCGCCGCGCAGGCGGCGGCCACGGAGGACCAGCAGTGACCCTCGCAGCAGCCCACGCGGCCACGCACGGCTTCCTCTCGCCCACCGGCGTCGAGATCGCCTTCGTCCTCGTCGGCCTCGCCACCCTCGGCGCGGCCCTCGTCACCGTCACCACCCGCCAGCTGGTGCACGCCGCCCTCTGGCTGGTCGTGGCGCTCGGCGGACTCGCCGTCGAGTACCTGCTCCTCACCGCCGAGTTCATCGCCTGGGTCCAGGTCCTGATCTACGTCGGCTCGGTCGTCGTCCTCCTCCTCTTCGGTCTCATGCTCACCAAGGCCCCCATCGGCCGCTCCCCGGACGCCGACTCCGGCAACCGGCCGGTCGCCCTCGCCGTCGCGCTCGCCGCCGCGGCCGCCCTCGTCTGGGTCGTCGTCGACGCGTTCCGCACGACCTGGATCGACCTGGACGGGCCCGCCCAGGGCTCCACGGGCGTGACCGGCGAGATCCTCTTCCAGCACTGGGTGCTGCCCTTCGAGGCGCTGTCGGTGCTGCTGCTCGCCGCCCTGGTCGGCGCGATCGTCCTCTCCCGGAAGAAGAAGGAGGACGAGAGCTGATGCACCTCGCCTACCCGGCCGTCCTCGCCGTCCTCCTCTTCGCCGTCGGCCTCTACGGCGTCCTCGCCCGCCGCAACGCGATCCTGGTCCTGATGTCCGTCGAGCTGATGCTCAACGCCGTCAACCTCAACCTGGTCGCCTTCGACGTCTGGCTCCGCGACACCCTCCACGCCGGCCAGGCCCTCACCCTCTTCACCATCGCCGTCGCCGCCGCCGAGATCGGCATCGGTCTCGCGATCGTCCTGATGGTCCACCGCAACTGCGGCACCTCGGACGTCGACCGCCTCCGCGACACCCAGGAACAGCCGTCCGCCGAGGAGAAGGCCGAGGCCGCCGCGTGACCACGACCACCCTCGCCGTCCTCGTCCCCTCCTCCCTTCCTCGGCTCCGCCGCCGGACTCCTCCTCGGCCGCACCGCGCCCGGCTTCGTCCGCCCCTGGCCGTGCTCCCGACGCTGGCCGCCGCGGTCCTCGCCGTCCTCGTCGCCGCCCGGCAGGGCGGCGGGAAGGCGATCGACGCCGCCACCCAGCTCACCCCGACCGGGTCCGTCCCGATCGACCTCAGCCTCCACATCGACGGCTTCGCCGCCCTCGTCGCCGTCCTCGTCGGCGTGGTCGCGACCTGCGTGCAGATCTACTCGACCGGCTACCTCCGCGAGGACCCGCGCTACCCCTCGTACGCCGCGCTCGTCTCCCTCTTCACCTCCGCGATGCTGCTCGTCGTCTACTCCGGCGACCTGATGGTGCTCCTGGTCGGCTGGGAGGTCATGGGCATCTGCTCGTACTTCCTCGTCGGCCACTACTGGGAGACCCCCGAGGCGCGCTCCGCCTCCCTGAAGGCCTTCCTCGTCACCAAGCTCGGTGACGTCCCCTTCCTCATCGGTCTCTTCGCGCTCGCCGCCGACGCGGGCACCTTCCGGATCACGGGCGTCCTCGGCGCCGTCGCGAGCGGCGGCCTCGACCACCCCACCCTGATCGCGCTGCTGCTGCTCGCCGGCGTCGCCGGCAAGTCGGCGCAGTTCCCGCTCCACACCTGGCTCCCCGACGCCATGGCCGGCCCCACCCCCGTCTCCGCGCTCATCCACGCGGCGACGATGGTCGCCGCCGGCATCTACTTCACGGCCCGGCTCCTGCCGGTCTTCGCCGCCTCCGCCGCCGCGATGACCGTGCTCGCCGTGATGGCCGCGATCACGATGGTCGGCTCGGCGCTCGCCGCCCTCGCCCAGGACGACATCAAGCGGGTCCTCGCCTACTCGACGATCGGCCAGCTCGGCTACATGGCCGGAGCCCTCGCCGTCGGCGACCGGGGCGCCGCCGTCTTCCACCTCCTCTCGCACGCCGCCTTCAAGGCGCTGCTCTTCCTCGCCGCCGGCGCGGTCATCCACGCCGCCAGCACGAACTCCCTCACCGCCATGTCCCGCATGAGCGGCCTCGCGAAGCGCATCCCCGACGCGTACTGGACGATGACCGTCGCCCTCCTCGCGCTCGCCGCGATCCCGCCCTTCGCCGGCTTCTTCTCCAAGGAAGCCGTCCTCGTGGCCGCCGAGCACACCGCCCTCGGCGAGCGGGACGTCGCCCCCGCGGGCGCGGGCTGGATCGTCCTCGTCGCCGGACTGCTCACGGCCCTCCTCACCGCCGCGTACGCGCTCCGCCTCTGGCTGCGGACCTTCCGGGCCGCGGCGCCGAGGCCCCGGACCACGGCCGCCAGCCGATCGCCATGACGAGCGTCCTGTGGGTCCTCGCGATCCCTCCCTCGGCTTCGGCCTGACCGTCACGTACCTCGACGACTGGTTCGACGGGCACCCGCTGACCCCGACGCTGACCACGGCCGTCCTCGGCACCGGTCTCGCCGCCGCGGAGCCGTCATCACCTACGCGGTCTGGCGGACCTCGCCGCCCGCACCCCGGTCACGGCGCCCGCCCCGCACGTCGCCCACCCGGACGCCGAGGCGGGCCGGGTCGAGGCCGAGGCCCTGCGCCTGCCGCACCCGCCGAGGACCCGGCCGACCCCGGCCGCGCCCTCCTGGGGCCGCTGCACGGCGCCGCCGCCGACGGCTTCCGCCTGGACGCCGTCTACCGGACCGCCTTCGTCCGCCCTGTACTCGCCGCCGCCTCCTGGTCCGCTTCCTGGACCGCGAGGTCGTCGACACCTACGTGAGCGCCGCGGGAACTCCGCCAAGGGGCTCGGCCGGCTCGTCCGCCGCGCCCAGACCGGCAACGTGCAGACCTATCTGAGCGCCCTGCTCGCCGGCTCCGTCGTCCTGGCGATCGTCGCCGTCGCCCTCGCCAACGCCGCCGGAGCGTGACCCGTGATCGATATCAGCGAATCCGTGATGCAGTTCCTTCTGGCGTTGATCGTCGCCGGCCCGCTCCTCGGCGCCGCCGCCGCTCTCCTCCCGGCCCCGCCCGGACTGAAGGGGAAGTCGCCCGACCAGGCCGTGCTCCGCCACGGCGTCACCGTCACCGGCGTCATCCTGCTGGCCGCGCTCGTCCTCGCGCTCGGCTTCGACCACGACCACCCGTCGAGGATGCAGGCCACGACGGACATCAGCTGGATCAGGGCACTCGGCGTGCGCATCCACCTCGGTGTCGACGGCATTTCCCTCCCCCTCCTGGTCCTGACCGCGCTGCTGACCTTCCTCTGCGCGCTGTACAGCTACTTCAAGATGCCCTCGGGCGGGTCGCCCAAGGCCTTCGTCGCGCTCCTGCTCGTCCTGGAGTCCGGCACCCTCGCCACCTTCGCCGTCCTCGACCTCGTCCTGTTCTTCCTGGCCTTCGAGACGGTCCTCATCCCGATGTACTTCCTCATCGCCCGCTGGGGCGGCGAGGGCAGGCGGGCCGCCGCCTGGAAGTTCATCCTCTACACGCTGCTCGGCTCCGTCGTCATGCTGCTCGGCCTGCTCCTCATCGGCGTGAAGGCGGGCACGTTCGACATGGTGGCACTGGCCACTGACAACGGCCGGGGACTGACCACGTCCGTGCAGGTCATCGCCGTTCTCGCGATCGGTCTCGGGCTCGCCGTGAAGACCCCGATGTGGCCGCTGCACAGCTGGCTCCCGGACGCCCACACCGCCGCCCCGACCGTCGGCTCCGTCCTCCTCGCCGGCGTCCTGCTCAAGATGGGCACGTACGGCTTCGTCCGGATCGTCCTGCCGATCGCCCCCGACGGCATGGCGACCTTCGCCCCGTACCTCGCGGCCTTCGCCGTCGCCGGGATCATCTACGGATCGCTCGCCTGCCTCGCCCTCGTGAAGCCGGGCAACAAGGGCGACCTCAAGCGCCTCATCGCGTACTCCTCCGTCGGCCACATGGGCTTCGTGCTCCTCGGCATCGCCACCATGACCCCCACCGGGGTCAACGGCGCCCTCTTCGCGAACATCGCCCACGGCCTCGTCACCGGCCTGCTGTTCTTCCTGGTCGGCGCCGTCAAGGACCGCTACGGCACCGCCGACCTCGACACCCTCGCCGGAGCCACCGGCGCCGCCCTCTACGGCCGCGCCCCCCGCCTCGGCGCCCTCCTCGCCTTCGCCGCCGTCGCCTCCTCGGACTGCCCGGCCTCGCCGGCTTCTGGGGCGAGATGCTCGCCCTCTTCGGCGCCTTCGACCCGGCCGAGGGCCTCAGCCGCCCCGCCTTCCTCACCTTCATGGCGATCGGCGCCTTCGGCACCCTCCTCACCGCCGCCTACCTCCTCCTCGTCGTCCGCCGCGTCTGCATGGGCGGCCCGCGACCGGCGGGGGAGACGGCCATCGCGGACGTCCAGGGGTACGAGTTCGCCGCCTGGACCCCGCTCGTCGCCCTCACCGTCCTCGCCGGACTCTGGCCCGCGGTCCTCCTCGGCCTCACCGACCCGGCCGTCCAGCAGCTCCTCGCGGGAGGCCCCCGATGACGTCGTCCCTCGTCCAGTCCGTCGACTGGCTCACGATCGCGCCCCCCACCCTCACGGCCCTGGTCGCCCTCGTCGTCCTCGTCGCCGACCTCTTCGTGCCGCCGGAGCGCAAGCGGCTCCTCGGCTGGACCGCGATCGGCGGCCTCACCGCCGCCCTCGCCCTCCTCCTGCCGCTGCGGGCCGGCGACCGCGCCACCTTCTGCCTGACCGCCAAGGCCCAGGCCGCGGGCCACGCGCCCGCGTGCAGCTACACCGCCGACCACTTCACCCTGGTCATCCAGCTCCTCGTCCTCGCCGGAGCGCTGCTCACCGCGCTCCTGTCCCTGGACGAGACCCGCAAGCGGCTCCCGGCCGGCGAGTTCTGGTTCCTGCTGCTGTCCTCGGCCGCCGGCGCCGCCCTGCTGCCCGCCTCGCGGGACCTGGCGACCCTGGTGGTCGCCCTGGAGGTGGCCTCGCTGCCGGCCTTCGCGCTCGTCGGCCTCAAGCGCGGCGACCGCATGTCCGGCGAGGCCGCGCTCAAGTTCTTCCTCTCCTCCGTCACCGCGACCGCCGTCACCCTGCTCGGCGTCAGCTTCGTGTACGCGGCGACCGGCACCCTCCACCTCACGGAGATCGCCCAGCGCCTCGACGACGTCCCCGGGCAGCTCCAGACCCTCGCCGAGGCGGGCGTCGCCCTCACCCTCGTCGGCTTCGCCTTCAAGACGGCCGCCGTCCCCTTCCACTTCTGGGTCCCCGACACCTACGTCGGCGCCCCGCTGCCCGTCGCCGCCTACCTCTCCGTCGTCGGCAAGGCCGTCGGCTTCACCGGCCTGATCCTGGTGACGGTCGTCGCCTTCCCCTCGTACGCGGACGTGTGGGGCCCGGCGCTCGCCGCCCTCGCCGCGCTCACCATGACCGTCGGGAACGTCGCCGCCCTCCGCCAGGTCTCCACGCGCGCGCGGAGCGCGGTGCGCCTCCTCGCCTGGTCCTCCGTCGGCCAGGCCGGCTACCTCCTGGTGCCGATCGCGGCCGCCGCGTACTCCAGCGACGACCAGATCGGCGCCACCGTCGCGTACGCCCTGATGTACGCCGTCGTGAACCTCGGCGCCTTCGCGGTCGTCGCGCTCCTCGCCCGCAGCCGCCCTGAGGGCCGTATCTCGGACTTCAAGGGCCTGTACGCGGCCAGCCCCGCCGCCGCCCTCGCGCTCGCCTTCTTCCTCCTGAATCTGGCCGGTTTGCCCCCGGGTATCATCGGCCTCTTCGCCAAGGTGACCGTCTTCTCGGCGGCCGTCGACGCGGGCCTCGGGTGGCTGGCCGTGATCATGGGCGTCAACGTCGTGATCGCGCTCTCCTACTACCTGCGCTGGACGGCCCTGCTCTTCCGCACGCCGGAGGGCTCCGTCGAGAAGGCCCACAAGGCCTCCGCGCCGGTCACCCTGGCGATCGTGCTGACCGCCGCCGCCGGAGCCGTCCTGTCGGGCTACCCGCAGTTCGCCCTCCACTTCGCGGCGGCCGGCCTCTTCTGATCCCCCACAGGAAAACACCGAGGAGCGACACCCCGTGCTGAACGGATTCAAGGACTTCATACTTCGCGGGAACGTCATCTCGATGGCCATCGGTCTGGCCGTCGGCTCGGCGTTCACGGCCGTCGTCACCGGCTTCAGCAAGGCGTTCATCACCCCCCTCATCGGCCTGGCGACGGGCTCGGTCGGCGACTTCAGCGAGGCCAGCTTCACCGTCGGCAAGACCGTCTTCCCGTACGGCCTCGCGATCGCCGCCGCCATAGCGTTCGTCATCACCGCCGCGGTCCTCTACTTCCTCATCGTCGTCCCGATGACGAAGATCCAGGAGAAGTTCGCCAAGGAGGAGGCGAAGGACCCGAAGTCGGAGAAGCGCGACTGCCCCCGCTGCTTCACCGAGATCCCGGCCATCGCCTCCCGCTGCGCCCACTGCACCAGCGAGGTCGAGCCCACCGTCCCCACCGGCCTGGAGAAGATCCCCGCCGCGCGCTGACCGCCCGCCGATCACCCGTACGGCCCACACGGCGCCCCGTGCGAGCCGGGGAACCCGAGCATCCCGCCTGGCGTTGACCAGAACGGGAGGGTCCACTGAGTGAGTGGACCACCACGAAGCGAAGGGTTCCCCTGCCGCACCACTTGGAGGGCGTACCGTGCACCGCCGGCACAACGGGCTGAGGACCGCCGTACTCCTCGGAGGGCTCTCGGCCCTCATCATCGTCATCGGCAGCTTCTTCGGGCGTACGGGGCTGATCGTCGGACTCGTCGTCGCGATCGGCACCAACGCGTACGCCTACTGGAACAGCGACAAGCTCGCGCTGCGGGCCATGCGGGCCCGCCCCGTCAGCGAGTTCGAGGCGCCCGCGCTCTACCGGATGGTGCGCGAGCTCTCCACCCAGGCGCGGCAGCCCATGCCCCGGCTCTACATCTCGCCGACGCAGGCGCCCAACGCCTTCGCGACCGGCCGCAACCCGCGCAACGCCGCCGTCTGCTGCACCGAGGGCATCCTCGCGATCCTCGACGAGCGCGAACTGCGCGGGGTCATCGGCCACGAGCTGAGCCACGTCTACAACCGGGACATCCTCATCTCCTCGGTCGCCGGAGCGCTCGCCTCCGTCGTGATGTTCCTGGTGAACTTCGCCTGGCTGATCCCGGTCGGCCGCTCCAACGACGACGACGGCCCCGGCATCCTCGGCTACCTGCTGATCGTGATCCTCGGCCCGATCGCCGCCTCGATCATCCAGCTCGCCATCTCCCGCTCCCGCGAGTACGAGGCCGACGCCTCCGGAGCCCAGCTCACCGGAGACCCGCTCGCCCTCGCCGGCGCCCTGCGGAAGCTGGAGGCCGGCACCAAGCAGCTGCCGCTGCCGCCCGAGCCGAAGATCGAGACCGCGAGCCACATGATGATCGCGAACCCGTTCCGGCCCGGCCAGGGCCTCTCCAAGATGTTCTCCACCCACCCGCCGATGGCCGAGCGGATCGCCCGGCTCGAACAGATGGCAGGTCGACGCCCGTGAAGACGATCCTCAACGTCATATGGCTGGTCCTGTGCGGATTCTGGATGTTCCTGGGCTACATGCTCGCGGGCCTCCTGCTCTGCGTCACGATCATCGGCATCCCCTTCGGCATCGCGGCCTTCCGCATCGGCCTCTACGCCCTCTGGCCCTTCGGCCACACGGTCGTCGACCGCCGCGACGCGGGCGCCCCGTCCTGCGTCGGCAACGTCCTCTGGCTGATCCTGGCGGGCTGGTGGCTCGCCCTCGGCCACATCACCACGGGCATCGCCCTGTGCATCACGATCATCGGCATCCCGCTGGGCATCGCCAACTTCAAGATGATCCCGGTCTCGCTGCTCCCCCTGGGCAAGGAGATCGTCCCCACGGACCAGGCGTACGGGGCCCGCTGACGCGCCCGCGGACCGCGCCCCGCACCGGCGCTACGCGCGCGGGGCACCCCCGCCCCCGGCTCACCGACCACGACACCACGCCCGCCGCCAGCACCCCTGAGCCCGCCAGGACGGAGCTCGTGGGGAGGGCGAAGGCGAGGGCGAGGCAGCCGGCCAGACCGAGGGCGGACAGATGGCGGGCGCGGCCGCCCAGGGTCCAGGCGGAGGCGTTCGCGATGCCGTAGTAGGCGAGGACGCCGAAGGAGGAGAAGCCGATCGCGCCCCGCACGTCCACGACGGCCGCGACCACGGCCACCACCGCGCCCACCGCGAGCTCGGCCCGGTGCGGCACCCGGAAGCGCGGGTGGACGGCCGCGAGGGCCGTCGGCAGATGCGCGTCACGGGCCATCGCGAGGGTCGTGCGGAGACCCCGAGGATCAGCGAGAGCAGCGAGCCCAGGGCCGCGACGGCGGCGCCGACCGTGACCAGCGGCACCAGCCAGCCGGCGTCGGCGGCGCGGGCCGCGTCGGCGAGCGGCGCGGGGAGGCGGCGAGGGCCGAGGGGCCGAGGACCGTCAGCACGCTCACCGTGACGAGCGCGTAGACGGCGAGCGTGAGGCCGAGCGCGAGCGGCACCGCGCGGGGATGGTGCGGGCCGGATCCCGGACCTCCTCGCCGAGCGTGGCGATCCGCGCGTACCCCGCGAACGCGAAGAAGAGCAAACCGGCGGCCTGGAGCACCCCGCCCGTCACGAACTCCCCGCCGAGCGCCCGGAGCCCCGCCCCGTCCGCCCCGAAGGAGACCGTGACCACGCACGCGAGGAGCGCCAGGACCGCCGCCACGATCACCCGGGTGAGCAGCGCCGACTTCTGAACTCCCGGTAGTTGACGGCAGTCAGGGCCACCACGGCGGCGACCGCCACCGCGTGCGCCCGCTCCGGCCACACGTACGCCCCGACGGTCAGCGCCATCGCCGCGCAGGAGGCCGTCTTGCCGACGACGAACGCCCAGCCTGCCAGGTACCCCCAGAAGGAGCCGAGGCGTTCGCGACCGTACACGTACGTGCCGCCGGAGGCGGGTAGCGGGCGGCGAGCCGGGCGGAGGACATGGCGTTGCAGTACGCGACGACGGCGGCGAGCCCGAGCGCCCAGAGCAGTCCCGCCCTGGAGCCGGCGGCGCCGCCGCGGGCCGAGCGCGACGAAGATCCCCGCCCCGACCATCGAGCCGAGGCCGATCACGACCGCGTCGAAGAGGCCGAGGAGCGGCGCAGTTCCGGTGTCATGCTCCGCACATTAGACGCCGAGACCGGTCTCCCTGAGCGTGATGTTCAGGCGCCCGGCCAGGCCGAGCGCGGGCGCGGCCGTCCCCGGGAACACCCGGGGAACCCCGTGGTGGACCCACCGTGAAGCCCCGCCGAAGACGAAGAGGTCCCCGGAGGCCAGGTCGACGTCCTGATAGGGCCGTCCCCGGTTCTCCTCGTTCCCGAAGCGGAACACGCACCGGTCCCCGAGGCTCAGCGACACCACCGGCGCCCCGGACCGCTCCTCGCGGTCCTGGTGCATCCCCATGTGCGCCCCCGGCGCGTAGAAGTTCACCAGCGCGGTGTCGGGCGTGAAGCCGCCGTGGTCCCCGTACGCCTCGACGAGCGCCTCCCGGCCCAGGGCGACCAGCCAGTCCGGGAGTTCGGTCCCGACCGTGTCGAGGTAGCGGTACGGCACCCACTGCCGGCCCAGGCAGAGCGACCGGACGGACATCACGCCGCCGCCCGGCAGCACCGTCCGCCGGTAGGGAAGGGCCCCGCCCCCATTCCCGGCAGACCTCCACCAGCTCCCGCTGCCGCGCGAACGGCAGCCACGCGGGCACGTGCACCGCCCCGGGCGCCACCACGGCCCGCTCGCGGGGGAAGAGCCCGTCATCGGTCACACGGGCGTCCCGGAGGCCTCGGGGACCCTGGGGTCCCCGCAGCTCCTCCAGGGCCCCTTCGAGCCCCAGGAGCCGTTCCTTGCGCTCCAGCCCGGCGGCGTAGCCGCGCAGGTTCCCGTCGGCCCCGATCACCCGGTGGCAGGGCCGCACCACGAGCAGCGGGTTGCGCCCGATCGCGGTGCCCACGGCCCGCACCCCGGCGCCGGAGGAGCCGACGCGCCGGGCGATCTCCCCGTACGAGACGGTCGTCCCGTACGGGATCTCCTCCAGGGCCCGCCAGACGCGCCGCTGGAACGGGGTCCCGGCGTCGCCGGCGAGCGGCAGGTCGAAGCGGTCGCGGCGCCCGGCGAAGTACTCGCCCAGCTGCCGGGCGGCCTCGGCGAACGCCCCGGGGTCGGACGTCCACCCGTCCCCGACCTCGACGGCGCCCTTCTGCCCCGGCAGGGACAGCGAGCGCAGCACGGCCCGGCCCCTTCGGCGAGCTGCCCGACGAGGAGCATCTCGCCCAGGGGGCCGTCGACGTACGCGTACACGGTCATGGCTGGTTCCTCTCCCCGTACGGGTCTTCCTCGGACCCAGTGTGCGGGGACCGCCGAACCCGGGGCTGGCGGCATTCGGACACGACCCTCATGACCTCGGGGCAAGGTCAGCGGTAGTTCACGAACTGGATCGCGAAGTCGAAGTCCTTGCCCTTGAGCAGCGCCTGCACGGCCTGCAGGTCGTCCCGGCTCTTGGAGCTGACGCGCAGCTCGTCGCCCTGCACCTGCGCCTTGACGCCCTTGGGGCCCTCGTCGCGGATGGCCTTGGCGACCTTCTTGGCGTTCTCCTGGGAGATGCCCTCCTGGACGGAGGCGAAGAGCTTGTACTCCTTGCCGGACAGCTGCGGCTCGCCCTCGACGTCCAGGGACTTCAGCGAGATGCCGCGCTTGATCAGCTTGGACTGGAAGATGTCGAGGATCGCCATGACGCGCTCCTCGCCGTTCGCCTGCATCAGGATCTTCTCGCCCGACCAGGAGATCGAGGCGTTGGTTCCCTTGAAGTCGTAGCGCTGGGAGATCTCCTTCACGGCCTGGTTGAGGGCGTTGTCGACCTCCTGCCGCTCGACCTTGGACACGATGTCGAAACTGGAGTCGGCCATGACTCGTGGCTCCTTGCTCGGATGCTGTGGGGTACCCCCAAAGCCTAGGGGTGAGCCACCGGCCGAACCGCTGATCAATCCGGTGGCGAAGCACCCCCCGGGATCAGGTATTGTTTACGTCGTTGCCGGGGAACACCGCAGAAACGCGGAGGACCAAGGCGACAACCCATGGCGATGTGCCCGAGTGGCCAATGGGAGCGGACTGTAAATCCGTCGGCTTAGCCTACCCAGGTTCGAATCCTGGCGTCGCCACGTGAAGAAGGTCCCCGGTGCTTGCACCGGGGACCTTCACTCGTTTTCCGGAAAAGCCTTCCGGGGGCGGGTCAGTTGCCGGCCACGTCCTTCACCGCGACCGAGAGCGGGACCGAACCGGCGGTCAGTTCCAGGGTGAGGCCCGCGGTCGCCGGGGTGTCGACGAGTTCGGCGAGGACCGCGGCCACGTCGTCCCGGGGGACCGGACCGCGGCCCGTACGGGCCTCCAGGCGGACCATGCCGGTGCCCGCGTCGTTCGTCAGGGAGCCGGGCCGCAGGATCGTCCAGTCCAGGCCCGTACGGCGGCGGATGTCGTCGTCGGCGGAGCCCTTGGCGCGGAGGTACGCGTCGAAGACCCTGTCGCCCGGATGGGACGCGTCCGCGCCCATCGAGGAGACGACGAGGTAGCGGCGCACGCCCGCCCGTTCCGCCGCGTCGGCGAACAGGACGGCCGCCCGCGGTCCACCGTGTCCTTGCGGGCGGCCCCGCTGTCCGGGCCCGCGCCCGCCGCGAAGACGGCCGCGTCGGCGCCCTGGAGCACCGCGGCGACCATCTCGACCGACGCCGACTCCAGGTCCAGGACGACGGGCTCGGCGCCCGCCTCCCGCAGGTCGTCGTCCTGTGCGGGATCGCGGATGATCCCCGCGACCTCGTGCCCCGCCGCCGAGAGCAGCCTCTCCAGGCGCAGGGCGATCTGTCCGTGTCCTCCAGCGATGACGATGCGCATACTCACGACCGTACGACGGGTCCGGCCGGAGGGCTTCCCGGCTCGGGCGGCCGCTCGGACGCGCCTGCCGCGGCAGGTCCAGGGCCGCCGCCGAGTCGCAGTACTCCCGCACCGCGCTCGTCCGGGCCACCACCCGCCCCCGGTGCACCACGATCCGGCTGTACGCCAGGGACAGCACGCCCGCCAGGCGCTCGCCGCGCACCGCGAGCAGCTCCGCCGGGAAACCGGCCTCCACCCGCACCTCCGGGAGGCCCATCACCGCCCGCGCCTCCGCGCTCACCGCCCCGTACGCCTCCCGGGGCGCGAGCCCGCCGAGCGAGGCGAGCAGGTACGCCGCCTCCAGCGGGTCCCCGCGGCCCACCGGATTGGCCACGTCCCGCAGTGCCCCGCTCCCCGCCGCGACCCGCACCCCGGCCGCCCGCAGCAGCCGCACCGGCGCCGCCCCGCGCAGCTCCGTGCCCCGCAGCCGCCCTGCGGCAGGCACACCACCGTCACCCCGGCCGCCGCCAGCCGGTCCGCCGCCCGGTGCGCCGCCTCGGAGGGGAGCCGGAGAGCCCGCGCACGGCCCGATCGTCACGCCCGGCCGCAGCCCGCCCGCCATCGCCGCGAGCCGGGCCAGGCGTGCCGGGTCGTCCCCGTCGGTGTGCAGGTCGACCGGGACGCCGTGCTCGGCCGCGACGCCGAGCAGCGCCTCCACGTATCCGGCCGGGTCCGGGTCGAGGTCCGGGCGCCCGCCGACCACGCCGGCGCCCATCTTCACCGCGTCCCGCAGCATCGCGAGCCCGTCCGCGCCCGCCGCGCCCGTGAGCAGCCGGGGCACGGCGACGGCCGTCAGGTCGGCGAGGCCGCGCAGCGAGCGCCGGGCCTGGAGCACCGCTTCGAGCGGGCCGAGCCCCGGACGTCGCCGATCCCCACGTGCGCGCGGAGCGCCGTCGCCCCGTGGCCGAGCTGGAGCAGGGTGGCCTCGGTGGCCCGCCGCTGCACCTCCTCGGGGGCGTACGAGACGGGGCCCGGGGTGTCGGCGGAGAGCGCGGTGTCGGCGTGGGCGTGGGGTTCGGCGGCGGCGGGCAGCAGCAGATAGCCGGCGAGGTCGACGCGGGCGCCCGTGGCGGTGAGGCTGCCGGCGGTGCCGACGGCCTCGATGCGGCCGCCGACGAGCCGTACGTCCACGGTGCGGCCGTCGGTGAGCCGTGCGTGGGAGAGCAGGAGCGAGGTCGAGTCGGCGGTGGTGGCGGCCCCGTCCTCGGGCGGCTGGGGCTGCTTGCTGTCGGCTGACATCGGGCTCCTCAAGGCTCCTCAAGATCAAGATCACGCAGCGTGGGGCCGAGCCTAGGGGCGCTCGGAGCGACCTTCGAGGAGGAGCGCAATAGTCGTACTGATGAGGCCACGAGTGGCGTACGGGACGCCTGGTGGGAGCCGTCGCGGGGCCCCGGGGAAACGGATTTGGGTGATGGGCCGGAGACCGTGTAATGTCTTCCTCGCTCGCCCCAATAGCTCAGTCGGTAGAGCGTCTCCATGGTAAGGAGAAGGTCTACGGTTCGATTCCGTATTGGGGCTCTGGTGAGAGGGATCCCGCCTTCGGGCGGGATCCGGATCATCAAAGCGGTGTAGCTCAGTCGGTAGAGCAAGCGGCTCATAATCGCTGTGTCACCGGTTCAAGTCCGGTCACCGCTACAGACAGTAGCCGATTGTGGGGTCGGTCCTGCGATCGGCTACTCTTCTATGCGTTCATCCGTCCATCCGTCCGTCAAGGAGCACTCACGTGGCTGCCACCGACGTCCGCCCGAAGATCACGCTGGCCTGCGTGGAGTGCAAGGAGCGGAACTACATCACCAAGAAGAACCGGCGTAACAACCCGGACCGTCTTGAGATGAAGAAGCACTGCCCCGCTGCAACTCGCACACCGCGCACCGCGAGACGCGCTAATCAGGCTCGTACACGAGGCCGTCCCCACTCGGGGGCGGCCTCGTGTCGTTTGTCGGCTCCCCCCGACGACATCGGAAACACATCCTGGAGGTATCGAGTTCCATGGCGCTCGACCAGTCCTTCGTGGGCCGGACCTATCCGCCCACCGCGCCCTACGAGGTCGGCCGCGAGAAGATCCGCGAGTTCGCCGAGGCGGTCGGTGACGCGAATCCCGCGTACACCGACACCGAGGCGGCCAAGGCGCTCGGACATTCCGATGTGATCGCCCCGCCGACTTTTGTGTTCGCCATCACGTTCAAGGCGGCCGGCGCCGTCATCGAGGACCCGCAGCTGGGCCTCGACTACAGCCGCGTCGTCCACGGCGACCAGAAGTTCGCCTACACCCGGCCCGTGCGGGCCGGGGACCGGCTCTCGGTCACCTCCACCATCGAGGCGATCAAGTCCCTCGCGGGCAACGACATCCTCGACATCCGCGGCGAGGTCCACGACGCCTCCGGCGAGCACGTCGTCACCGCCTGGACCAAGCTCGTCTCCCGCGCACCCGAGGGGGCCTGACCATGACCGCGAAGATCGCCTACGACGAGGTCGAGGTCGGCACCGAGCTGCCGGCGCGGACCTTCCCCGTGACCCGCGCCACGCTCGTGCAGTACGCCGGCGCCTCCGGGGACTTCAACCCGATCCACTGGAACGAGAAGTTCGCGGTCGAGGTCGGCCTCCCGGACGTCATCGCCCACGGCATGTTCACCATGGCCGAGGCGATCCGCGTCGTCACCGACTGGGCGGGCGACCCGGCCGCCGTCGTCGAGTACGGCGTCCGCTTCACCAAGCCGGTCGTCGTCCCCAACGACGACGAGGGCGCCGAGATCGAGGTCTCCGCCAAGGTCGCCGCCAAGCTGGACGACCAGCGGGTGCGGGTCGACATCACGGCCATGAGCGCCGGGCAGAAGGTGCTGGGCATGAGCCGGGCCGTCGTGCGACTGGCCTGACCCGGGCTTTCGGAAGGGGGCGGCCGTCCTGACGGGGCCGCCCCCTTTCCCGGCTTGACGGAGTTAGTGATTGAGTACTAACTTTCTATCCATGGCCAGGATGAGTGCAGAGGAGCGGCGCGAGAGCGTGATCCGCGCGGCGATGAAGGAGTTCGCGCGGGGCGGCTACCACGGCACCTCCACGGAGGCGATCGCCCGCCGCGTCGGCGTCTCGCAGCCGTACCTCTTCCGGCTCTTCCCCGGAAAGAAGGCGATCTTCCTGGCGGCGTCCGAACGCTGCCTGGCGGACACCCGGCGGGTCTTCGAGGAGGCCGCCGAGGGGCTGGAGGGGGAGGAGGCCCTGCATGCCATGGCCAACGCCTACACCCGGCTCATCACCGAGCAGCCGGACCGGCTCCTGATGCAGATGCAGGTCTACGTGGCGGTGGCCGCCGCGGAGGAGGCCGGCGACCACGAGTTCGGCGAGGCCGTCAGGGCCGGCTGGATGGAGCTGTGGGAGTCCGTCCACCTGCCGCTCGGCGCCGACGTCGGCGAGACCACGACCTTCCTGGCGTACGGAATGCTCGTCAACACCCTCGTCGCCATGGGATTCCCGCCCGAGCACCGGGTCTGGGAGGGGTTCTACCCCTCCGCCCGCCTCCTCGGGCGACTGGAGAAGTAAGCGCACGCCCGGGTTCCGGCCCGGGGGTCGGTCGCTCCGCGTGCCGACCGAGCTCTGCCCGTAGAAGTTAGTCATCAATAACTAACCTGAAAGGTGAGCAGCGATGAACCAGCCCGAAGCCCGCCGCGGTTCCGCCGCCTGGGCCCTCGTCATCACCAGCGTCGCCGGCTTCATGGCGGCCCTCGACAACCTCGTCGTCACCACCGCCCTGCCCTCCATCCGGGAGGACCTCGGCGGAGCGCTGCACGACCTCGAATGGACGGTGAGCGCCTACACCCTCACCTTCGCCGTCCTGCTCATGTTCGGCGCCGCACTCGGCGACCGCTTCGGGCGCCGCAGACTCTTCCTCACCGGCCTCGCCGTCTTCACCGCGGCCTCCGCCGGCGCCGCGCTCGCCCCCGGCATCGACGCGCTGATCGCCGCCCGCGCCGTCCAGGGCGTCGGCGCCGCGATCATGATGCCGCTCACCCTCACCCTCCTCACCGCGGCCGTCCCGCCCGCCAAACGCGGCATGGCCTTCGGCATCTGGGGCGCCGTCAACGGCCTCGCCGTCGCCGCGGGACCGCTCATCGGCGGCAGCCTCACCGAGCACATCTCCTGGCCGTGGATCTTCTGGCTGAACGTCCCGCTCGGCCTCGCCCTGCTGCCGCTCGCCCGGCTGCGGCTCGCCGAGTCGTACGGCACCGGCGCCCGCCTCGACATCGCCGGCACGCTCCTCGCCAGCGGCGGCCTGTTCGGCATCGTGTACGGGCTGATCCGCGGCCCCCTCGACGGCTGGACCTCCGTCACCGTCCTCACCGCGCTGATCGCCGGCGCCGCGCTCATCGGCGGATTCGTCCACCACGGCATCCACAACAAGGCGCCGATGCTGCCCATGCGGCTCTTCCGCAGCCGCGCCTTCTCCGGCATCAACGCGGCCAGCCTGCTGATGTTCCTCGGCATGTTCGGCTCGATCTTCCTGCTCAGCCAGTACCTCCAGGGCGTCCTGGGCTACTCGCCCACCCAGGCGGGCCTGCGGATGCTGCCCTGGACCGGCATGCCGATGCTCGTCGCGCCGATCGCGGGCGCCCTCTCCGACCGGATCGGCGGCCGCCCGGTCGTCGCCGCGGGCCTCGCCCTCCAGGCGATCGGCCTCGCCTGGTTCGCCCTCGTCGTGACGCCCGACGTCTCGTACGCGGTCCAGCTCCCCGCCCTCGTCGTGAGCGGCATCGGCATGGCGCTGTACTTCGCCCCGCCGCCAACCTCGTGATGTCCAGCGTCCGCCCCTCCGAACAGGGCATCGCCTCCGGCGCCAACAACGCGCTGCGCGAGGTCGGCGGCGCGCTCGGCGTCGCGATTATGGCCTCGATCTTCGCCGCGCAGGGCGGCTACGAGTCCGGCCAGAGCTTCGTCGACGGCCTGATCCCCGCGCTGTGGGTCGGCGCCGGAGCGGTGGCCCTCGGCGCGGTGGCGGTCCTCTTCGCCCCGTCGCGGCGGGCCCGCGAGGCGGCGGAGACGGAGGCCGGGGCGGATTCCGGAGCGGAGGCGCCGGCCGGGGCTGGAGCCGGGGCCGGGGCGAGTCCGACCCGGGACCGGTGCGGGAAGTCGGGGCTGATCGTCGCGTGACGGCGGTCCGGTGCCGCACAGGAGAAGCGGCGGCACCCCGAGGCGCACGGCCCCGCTCCTTTCGGCGGGGCCGTCGCCTTCCGTTCGCGGCGGCTGCGGTCCGGGGCCGTGTCGGAGGGGCGGTGGCACGCCGAGGCGCACGGCCCCGCTCCTTTCGGCGGGGTCGTCGTCTTTCCGGCCGTCGCGGCTGCGGTCCGGGGCCGTGTCGGAGGGGCGGCGGCACCCCGAGGCGCACGGCATCGCCCCTTCCGGCGGGGTCGTCGTCTTCCGTGTGTCGTGAGCGCGGCCCGTACCCTTGAGCCCGTGCAGCAGATCGCAGACGCTCCCTCGCGCCCCTGACCACCTTTCGGCTCGGCGGACCCGCCGCCCGGCTCGTCACCGCCACCAGCGACGACGAGGTGATCGCGGCGGTCCGGGAGGCCGACGCCGCAGGGACCCCGCTGCTGGTGATCGGCGGCGGATCCAACCTGGTCATCGGGGACAAGGGCTTCGACGGCACGGCGCTGCGGATTGCCACCACCGGCTTCCACCTGGACGGGACCCGCCTGGAGCTCGCCGCGGGCGAGGTCTGGACGGACGCCGTGGCGCGGACCGTCGAGGCCGGGCTCGCCGGGATCGAGTGCCTGGCCGGGATCCCCGGCTCCGCCGGCGCGACCCCCATCCAGAACGTCGGCGCGTACGGGCAGGACGTCTCCGCCACCGTCACCGAGGTCGTCGCCTACGACCGGCGCGCCGAGGAGACCGTCACCCTCACGAACGCCGCGTGCGCCTTCTCGTACCGGCACAGCCTCTTCAAGGACCAGCCCGACCGGTACGTCGTGCTGCGGGTCCGCTTCGAACTCGAGGACGCCGACGGGATGTCGGCGCCGATCAAGTACCCCGAGACCGCCCGCGCCCTCGGCGTGGAGGCCGGGGACCGGGTACCCCTCGCCACCGCCCGCGAGACCGTCCTGAAGCTCCGCGCGAGCAAGGGCATGGTCCTGGATCCGGCCGACCACGACACCTGGTCCGCCGGCTCCTTCTTCACCAACCCGATCCTCACGGCGGGGAGTACGAGGCCTTCCTCGCGCGCGTGGCGGAGCGGCTCGGCCCGGACGTCACCCCGCCCGCCTTCCCGGCGGGCGAGGAGGGAGCCGTGAAGACCTCGGCGGCCTGGCTCATCGACAGGGCCGGGTTCACCAGGGTACGGCTCCGGGCCCGCCCGGATCTCCACCAAGCACACGCTCGCCCTCACCAACCGGGGCGAGGCGACCACCGAGGACCTCCTCGCCCTCGCCCGCGAGGTCGTCGCCGGGGTGCGGGAGGCCTTCGGGATCACGCTCGTCAACGAGCCCGTCACCGTGGGCGTCGAGCTCTAGTACGCGACGCCCACGCCCTGCTTGAGCGTCGCGGGGTCGTCGATCATCGCCAGCATCGCGTGGGCCACGTCCGCGCGGGCCAGGAAGCGGCCCCGGAGCGGGTGCCGCCGACGACCGTGCGGTAGCGGCCGGTGCCCGGCTTGTCCGTCAGCCGGGGCGGGCGCACGGCGGTCCAGTCGGTGCCGCTCGCGGCGAGCTCGGACTCCATGACCCGCAGGTCGGCGTAGATGTCCTTCAGGACCGCGTTGATGATCGCGAGCATCGCCCTGTCGACGAGGGCTGCCCTCCGGGACCGGGCCCAGCGGGGCCGCGCTGACCACCAGGAGCCGGCGCGTCATCTCGGCCTCCATCGCCGTGAGCACCGAGCGGGTCAGCCGGGCCGCCACGCCCGCGTCCGCCCGGGTCCGGGCGCCGAGGCCCGAGAGCACCGCGTCCCGGCCCGCGACGGCCCCGCGCAGGGCCTCGGGGTCGGTCAGGTCGGCCCGGTGGACCGTGAGGCCCTCGCCGGTCACGGCGAGCCGCGCCGGGTCCCGCACCACCGCCGTCACCTCGTGGCCCGAGGCCAGTGCCTGCCGGACGATCTCCTGGCCGATGCCACCGGTCGCGCCGAAGACTGTGAGCTTCATGTCGCACCCTCCCAGGGTGGGTAAGTATTCACTCACCCCTAGGGTGAGTGGATACTCACTCAAACGTCAAGCGTGCACTGGAGGATGCGTGGACCAGAGACCGACCCGGACCCGGATCATCGACGCCGCCCGCGACCTCATGCGGACGGCGGGGCTCGCCCGGACCACCACCAAGGAGATCGCCAAGGCGGCCGGCTGCTCGGAAGCCGCGCTCTACAAGTACTTCAGCAGCAAGGAAGAGCTCTTCCTGACCGTCCTGAACGAACGCCTGCCCCAGCTCGGCGAGCTCCTCGGCATACTCGCCGCCGACCCCGGCGGCCGCACCGTCGAGGAGAACCTCACGGAGGTCGCCCGGCAGGCCGTGCGCTTCTACGAGCAGACCTTCCCGGTCGTCGCCTCCCTCTACGCGGAACCGCAGCTCAAGCGGCGCCACGAGGAGGCCATGCGCACCTACGGCGTGGGCCCCCACAAGCCCATCGAAGGCCTCGCCGCCTACCTCCGCGCCGAGCAGCAGGCCGGCCGCCTGAGCCCCGACGCCGACCCGGTGGCCGCCGCGTCCCTGCTCCTCGGGGCCTGCGTGCAGCGCTCCTTCGCCTGGGAGATGACCCCGGACCGCAGGCCGCCGGACTCCCTCGACGACTTCGCCCGCACGCTCGTCCGCACCCTGCTCCAGGGCATCGGCTAGGCGATCCAGTCGTCGATCCCCGCCAGGAGCTTCGCCCTGACGTCCTCCGGTGCCGCCGAACCCCGCACCGACTGACGGGCCAGCTCCGCCAGCTCCGCGTCGGTGAACCCGTGGTGCCGGCGGGCGATCTCGTACTGGGCGGCCAGCCGCGAGCCGAAGAGGAGGGGGTCGTCGGCGCCGAGCGCCATCGGGACGCCCGCCTCGAAGAGGGTGCGCAGCGGGACGTCCTCGTGCTTCTCGTACACCCCGAGGGCCACGTTCGACGCCGGGCAGACCTCGCAGGTCACGCCCCGCTCGGCGAGCTTCCGCAGCAGCCGCGGGTCCTCCGCCGACCGCACCCCGTGACCGACCCGCGCCGCCCGCAGGTCGTCCAGGCAGTCCCGTACGGACGAGGGCCCCGTCAGCTCGCCGCCGTGCGGGGCCGCGAGCAGGCCGCCCTCCCGCGCGATGGCGAAGGCCCGGTCGAAGTCCCGGGCCATGCCCCGCCGTTCGTCGTTGGAGAGGCCGAAACCGACCACGCCCCGGTCCGCGAACCGCACCGCCAGCCGGGCCAGGGTCCGGGCCTCCAGGGGGTGCTTCATCCGGTTCGCCGCGACCAGGACCCGCATCCCGAGCCCGGTCTCCCGCGAGGCCGCGTCGACCGCGTCGAGGATGATCTCCAGGGCCGGGATCAGACCGCCCAGGTGCGGGGCGTACGAGGTGGGGTCGACCTGGATCTCCAGCCACCCCGAGCCGTCCCTGACGTCCTCCTGGGCCGCCTCGCGGACGAGGCGCTGGATGTCCTCGGGCGCCCGCAGGCAGGAGCGGGCGATGTCGTACAGCCGCTGGAAGCGGAACCAGCCGCGCTCGTCGGTGGCCCGCAGTTTGGGGGGCGTGCCGCTCTTGAGCGCCTCCGGGAGGTGCACGCCGTACTTGTCGGCCAGCTCGATGAGGGTCGTGGGCCGCATCGAACCGGTGAAGTGCAGGTGCAGATGGGCCTTGGGCAACAGGGTGAGATCGCGTACGTGCTCCATCGACCGATACTGCCGCACCCGAATGGACGAATGAAGTCCATTTCCCCGATCGGGACCTTGCTAGAACGCAAAAACGGGCCCCCGGTTCCGGAGAACCGGGGGCCCGCAGCGATCAGAGGATCAGTCCGTCGCCTCGGCCAGGAGCTTCTGGATCCGGGACACGCCCTCCACCAGGTCCTCGTCGCCGAGCGCGTACGAGAGGCGCAGGTAGCCCGGGGTGCCGAAGGCCTCGCCGGGGACGACCGCGACCTCGGCCTCGTCCAGGATCAGGGCGGCCAGCTCGACCGAGGTCTGCGGGCGCTTGCCGCGGATCTCCTTGCCGAGCAGGCCCTTCACCGACGGGTACGCGTAGAACGCGCCCTCGGGGGTCGGGCAGTACACGCCGTCGATGTCGTTCAGCATCCGCACGATCGTCTGACGGCGGCGGTCGAAGGCGGTGCGCATCTCCGCGACCGCGTCCAGGTTGCCGGAGACGGCGGCGAGCGCGGCGACCTGGGCGACGTTGCTCACGTTGGACGTGGCGTGCGACTGGAGGTTCGTCGCGGCCTTCACGACGTCCTTCGGGCCGACGATCCACCCGACGCGCCAGCCCGTCATCGCGTACGTCTTCGCGACGCCGTTGACCACGATGCACTTGTCGCGCAGCTCGGGCACGATCGCCGGCAGCGAGGTGAACTTCGCGTCGCCGTAGACCAGGTGCTCGTAGATCTCGTCCGTCAGGACCCACAGGCCGTGCTCGACGGCCCAGCGGCCGATCGCCTCGGCGTCCGCCTCGCTGTAGACCGCGCCGGTCGGGTTCGAGGGGAGACGAAGAGGACGACCTTGGTCCGCTCCGTGCGCGCCGCCTCCAGCTGCTCCACCGAGACCCGGTAGCCGGTGGTCTCGTCGGCGACGACCTCCACCGGGACACCGCCCGCGAGGCGGATCGACTCGGGGTACGTCGTCCAGTACGGCGCCGGGACGATGACCTCGTCGCCCGGGTCGAGGATCGCGGCGAAGGCCTCGTAGATCGCCTGCTTGCCGCCGTTGGTCACCAGCACCTGGGAGGCGTCGACCTCGTAACCCGAGTCGCGCAGCGTCTTGGCGGCGATCGCGGCCTTCAGCTCCGGCAGGCCGCCGGCCGGCGTGTAGCGGTGGTACTTCGGGTTCTTGCAGGCCTCGACGGCCGCTTCGACGATGTAGTCCGGCGTCGGGAAGTCGGGCTCACCGGCGCCGAAACCGATCACCGGGCGGCCGGCGGCCTTGAGGGCCTTGGCCTTGGCGTCGACGGCGAGGGTGGCGGACTCGGAGATCGCACCGATCCGGGCGGAGACCCGACGCTCGGTGGGAGGGGTAGCAGCGCTCATACGGGCCATCGTCCCAGACCGCGCCGAGGCCCGGCACGCAGGTTTCACGGACCGGACAGGACCGGTCATTACCGGTCGTACGCGCGTCCGGGAGCAGGTCGGCGCGGTTTCTGTTCGACGTAGGGGCCCATGACCACGTATGCTCACTCCTCGTTGGCCCGCACCGACCACATCTCACGATGCGGTACGTTGGGGGCACCGACAAAGGGTCGTAGCTCAATTGGTAGAGCACCGGTCTCCAAAACCGGCGGTTGGGGGTTCAAGTCCCTCCGGCCCTGCTACACACACCGCCAGGTGTTGTGCGCATGTGTACGTACTTCATTGCACCGCCGTGCGGCTCCACCCGGGCGCGGCACGGCCGACCCGGAATCAGGTGAGACATCGTGACGGACGCCGTAGGCTCCATCGACACGCCTGATGCCGACGACGAGACCGCCGAGTCGAAGAAGAAGTCCCGCAAGGGCGGCAAGCGCGGAAAGAAGGGCCCCCTGGGCCGTCTCGCGCTCTTCTACCGCCAGATCATCGCGGAGCTCCGCAAGGTCGTCTGGCCCACGCGGAACCAGCTGACGTCGTACACCACCGTGGTGATTGTCTTCGTCGTCATCATGATCGGCCTTGTCACCGTGATTGACTATGGCTTCCAGGAAGCAGTCAAGTACGTCTTCGGCTGACTTTTTGTTCCACCCCATCTGTATCGCAGGAAGAAGCAGCCACCGTGTCTGACGCGAACCTGAACGACGCCTTCGAGTCCGAGTCCGTCGAGGACGAGCTGGACATCGTCGAGGCCGCCGACGAGGACGTCGAGGACGTCGAGGTCGACGCTGCTGAGGACGCTGCGGACGAGGACGTCGAGGTCGAGGCCGACGAGGACGTCGAGGCCGACGAGGACGACGCCGTCGAGACCGACGAGGACGTCGAGGACGAGGACGAGGACGCCGAGGAGGAGGCCGAGCCGGCCGCCCCGGTCGACCCGATCGCCGCGCTCCGCGAGGAGCTCCGCACCCTCCCCGGCGAGTGGTACGTCATCCACACCTACGCGGGCTACGAGAAGCGCGTGAAGGCCAACCTCGAACAGCGCGCCGTCTCGCTCAACGTCGAGGACTTCATCTACCAGGCCGAGGTCCCCGAGGAAGAGATCGTCCAGATCAAGGGCGGCGAGCGGAAGAACGTCAAGCAGAACAAGCTCCCCGGCTACGTCCTCGTCCGCATGGACCTGACGAACGAGTCCTGGGGCGTCGTCCGCAACACCCCGGCGTCACCGGCTTCGTGGGCAACGCCTACGACCCGTACCCGCTGACCCTGGACGAGATCGTCAAGATGCTCGCCCCGGAGGCCGAGGAGAAGGCCGCCCGCGAGGCCGCCGAGGCCGAGGGCAAGCCGGCTCCGGCCCGCAAGCTGGAGGTCCAGGTCCTGGACTTCGAGGTCGGCGACTCGGTCACCGTCACCGACGGCCCGTTCGCGACCCTCCAGGCCACGATCAACGAGATCAACCCGGACTCGAAGAAGGTCAAGGGCCTCGTCGAGATCTTCGGTCGCGAGACCCCGGTCGAGCTCAGCTTCGACCAGATCCAGAAGAACTGACCCCAGCGTCTTCCGCATCTTCCGACCAGGTCAGAGTGGCTCTCGCAGCCGCTCTGACCTGCTCGGTTTTTAGCCGCACGTCTATACCCGTTATCGTTGTGCGGTATGCCTGCATCCGGATGACCGGATGGCGGGCTGAACACTCTCACTAGGACCCGGAGAGAGCAATGCCTCCCAAGAAGAAGAAGGTCACGGGGCTTATCAAGCTCCAGATCAACGCCGGTGCGGCCAACCCGGCCCCGCCGGTCGGCCCCGCGCTCGGTCAGCACGGCGTCAACATCATGGAGTTCTGCAAGGCCTACAACGCCGCGACCGAGTCGCAGCGTGGCATGGTCGTGCCGGTGGAGATCACGGTCTACGAAGACCGCACCTTCACCTTCATCACCAAGACTCCGCCGGCCGCCAAGCTGATCCTCAAGGCCGCGGGCGTGGAGAAGGGCTCCGGCGAGCCGCACAAGACCAAGGTCGCCAAGCTCACGGCTGCCCAGGTCCGCGAGATCGCCACGGTCAAGCTCCCCGACCTGAACGCCAACGACCTGGACGCCGCGTCCAAGATCATCGCTGGCACCGCCCGTTCCATGGGCATCACGGTCGAGGGCTGATCACCCCCTCGTGACCCCAGTGGTAGGGCGGCGCGGCCCGCACCACGACTCCATACCTGAACCAAACAGGAGAAGCAGTGAAGCGCAGCAAGGCTCTCCGCTCCGCGGACGCCAAGGTCGACCGCGAGCGGCTCTACGCCCCCCTCGAGGCCGTCCGTCTCGCCAAGGAGACCGCCACCACGAAGTTCGACGGCACCGTCGAGGTCGCCTTCCGCCTGGGTGTCGACCCGCGCAAGGCCGACCAGATGGTCCGTGGCACCGTGAACCTCCCGCACGGCACCGGCAAGACCGCCCGGGTCCTGGTCTTCGCGACCGGTGAGCGTGCCGAGGCCGCGATCGCCGCGGGCGCCGACATCGTCGGCTCCGACGAGCTCATCGACGAGATCTCCAAGGGCAACCGCCTGAACGAGTTCGACGCCGTTGTGGCCACCCCGGACCTCATGGGCAAGGTCGGCCGCCTCGGCCGCGTCCTCGGCCCGCGTGGTCTCATGCCGAACCCCAAGGTCGGCACCGTCACCCCCGATGTCGCGAAGGCTGTCAACGACATCAAGGGCGGCAAGATCGAGTTCCGCGTCGACAAGCACTCGAACCTGCACTTCATCATCGGCAAGGTCTCCTTCGACGAGACGAAGCTGGTCGAGAACTACGCCGCGGCCCTGGAGGAGATCCTCCGTCTGAAGCCGTCCGCCGCGAAGGGTCGCTACATCAAGAAGGCGGCCATCACGACGACGATGGGCCCCGGCATCCCGCTGGACTCCAACCGCACCCGCAACCTCCTCGTCGAGGAGGACCCGGCCGCGGTCTGAACCTCACCGGTTCGCTGAGTGGTCAGCCGCCCCGCACCTCTCCGGAGGTGCGGGGCCGGCTCTTTGTTACGGTTCAAAGAACGGTAAAGAAGTCGATCAAGGGGTGGGGAACTCATGAGCAGGTCCACGTGGAAGCGCGCCGGCATCGCCCTGACGGCCGTGGCCGTCGTGACGGGCGTCGCGGGCTGTCAGGACGGGGACTCCAAGGCGGCGCCGAAGGAGGCCCCCCAGGCCTCCGCCGGGGCGCAGGGCCACGGGGACGCCGCGAAGGTCATCCAGGCCGCGTACGAGAAGACCTCGGCCGCCAAGGCCGCCAAGGTCAAGATGACCATGACCATGGAGGGCGTCGGCGCCGAGTCGGGCACCGTCGAGATGACCGGCATCCAGGGCTGGGCCCCGGCCGCCATGGACATCACCATGAAGGGCTCCATGCTGTCCGCGGGAACCCGGACGCGCCCGAGCAGATGCGCATGATCATGCTCGACAACGTCATGTACATGGACGCGGGCGCCCAGCAGGCCGCCGAGATGGACGGCAAGCGCTGGATGAAGCTGGACCTGAAGGCCGCGGCCGAGGCCTCCGGCGACAAGACGATGCAGAAGCAGCTGACCGGCGGCCTGGACAACATGAACCAGGACCCGGCCCAGCAGCTCGCCCTGCTCCTGGACTCCCCGGACCTCAAGCACGTCGGCGCCGAGAAGATCGACGGCCTGGAGACCCAGCACTACAAGGGCACGCTCACCTTCGAGCAGATGCTCAAGGCCAACAACTCGTCGAAGCTCCTCTCCAAGCAGGACTACGACACGCTCGTCGCCAACATGAAGAAGGCCGGCCTCAAGGGCTACGACACCGAGCTCTGGGTCACCGAGGACGGCTACCCGGCCCGCATGGACATCGGCATGACCCTGGCCGAGGGCAAGATGCGGATCCGGGCCGACTACACCGACTACGGCACCCAGATCGCCGTGAAGGCCCCGCCGGCCAAGGAGACCCTGGACCTCTTCGAGATGCTCAAGGGCATGGGCAAGGCCTGATTTGCCCCCGGGCGCCCCGGTCGCGTACGCTTCCACAGAAGCCAAAGACCGCTGGTCGTTGCTGTGCCCTTACCGGGTGCGGTGGCCGAAGGATCCGCTGACAACGGACGACCCGCGCAGGTGACTGTGGAAGTGTTCCCGGACTTCATCGTTCGGTCGAGCTCAGCCCCGTGCGCCTGCGCCCGGGGCGTTTTGTTTTGTCCAGCCCCCTTCTGAGCGGTCCTCATCACCCGGAAGGAGGCCGACGCACTATGCCGACGCCCAACAAGGCTGCATCGGTGGCCGAGCTCAAGGACGCGTTCCAGAGCTCCAACGCCGCCGTGCTGACCGAGTACCGGGGTCTCACCGTCGCGCAGCTCAAGACGCTGCGTCGCTCTCTCGGTGAGAACGCCCAGTACGCCGTGGTGAAGAACACGCTGACCAAGATTGCGGCCAACGAGGCCGGGATCACCGCACTGGACGAGCACTTCGCTGGTCCGACCGCGGTCGCCTTCGTCACCGGTGACCCGGTGGAGTCGGCGAAGGCCCTGCGTGACTTCGCCAAGGAGAACCCGAACCTCATCATCAAGGCCGGTGTCCTTGACGGTAAGGCTCTCTCCGCCGACGACATCAAGAAGCTTGCGGACCTCGAGTCCCGCGAGGTTCTGCTCAGCAAGCTGGCCGGTGCCTTCAAGGGCAAGCAGACTCAGGCTGCTCAGCTCTTCCAGGCGCTGCCGACGAAGCTCGTCCGCACCGTGGACGCGCTTCGCGCCAAGCAGGCCGAGCAGGGCGGTGCCGAGTAATTCGGCTCGCGCATTGATCCACGCCGCCTAGTGCGTGGGTCGTAGCGGGCCGTTACGCCCGCCTCTCAAGACACATCGGCACCTGCCGAGATTAGTGGAAGGATCGCCCATCATGGCGAAGCTCTCTCAGGAAGACCTGCTCGCTCAGTTCGAGGAGATGACCCTCATCGAGCTGTCCGAGTTCGTCTCGGCCTTCGAGGAGAAGTTCGACGTCAAGGCTGCCGCGGCCGTCGCCGTTGCCGCCGGCCCGGTCGCGGGTGGTGGCGACGCCGCCGCCGCCGAGGAGCAGGACGAGTTCGACGTCATCCTCGAGGGTGCCGGCGACAAGAAGATCCAGGTCATCAAGGTCGTGCGCGAGCTCACCTCCCTGGGCCTCAAGGAGGCCAAGGACCTCGTCGACGGCACCCCGAAGCCGGTCCTCGAGAAGGTCGCGAAGGAGGCCGCCGAGAAGGCTGCCGAGTCCCTCAAGGCCGCCGGTGCCTCCGTCACGGTCAAGTAAGACCGTTTCGGCTCACTGAGCTGACTTCTGCCCCCGTGTAACGCGGAGGCAGCGAAAGGCGATCACCCTTCTGGGTGGTCGCCTTTCGGCGTTCCCGGGAAGCGGGCGTGGCGGGGGGCCTCAAGGCCGCCGCGAGCGGAGTATGGTGATCTTCGCCGTGCGCCCCGCTGACCGGGGGGCCTTGACGAACCGCACGCAGCGCGCAATTCTCAGGACGCGTCGTCACAACGATCCGTTTCCGAGGCATGGATCGACGACTGAACGGGCAGTATCGAGGTGCGCCGCACGGCGCGAGGTACCGCGGAGTTGAGAGCAACGAGGGTCGCGAAGAAGTCGCCCTGGACATCAGTGAGCCAAGTGGCTACACTGACCCTTTGCGCTGCCTGTTAGCTGCCCCCTGCCCGTCACCAGGGGCATACCTTCGCATCAGCTTCGTGGACCGACCCCGTCTGACCTGGCCTTTTGGTCATCTCAGGAAAAGTCTGCCGTGAAGCGTTGCTGGGGACCGGTACGCGCGTAGTGAGTCCGAGCCCTCGGAAGGACCCCCTCTTGGCCGCCTCGCGCAACGCCTCGACCAATACGAACAACGGCGCAAGCACCGCCCCGCTGCGCATCTCCTTTGCAAAGATCAAGGAGCCCCTCGAGGTTCCGAACCTCCTCGCGCTGCAGACCGAGAGCTTTGACTGGCTGCTCGGCAACGCCGCCTGGAAGGCTCGCGTCGAGGCTGCCCTTGAGTCGGGACAGGACGTCCCCACGAAGTCCGGTCTGGAGGAGATCTTCGAGGAGATCTCCCGATCGAGGACTTCTCCGGGTCGATGTCGCTGACCTTCCGCGACCACCGCTTCGAGCCGCCGAAGAACTCGATCGACGAGTGCAAGGACCGTGACTTCACGTACGGCGCCCCGCTCTTCGTCACCGCCGAGTTCACCAACAACGAGACCGGCGAGATCAAGTCCCAGACGGTCTTCATGGGCGACTTCCCGCTCATGACCAACAAGGGCACCTTCGTCATCAACGGCACCGAGCGTGTCGTCGTGTCGCAGCTCGTCCGCTCGCCGGGTGTCTACTTCGACTCCTCCATCGACAAGACGTCCGACAAGGACATCTTCTCCGCCAAGATCATCCCGTCCCGGGGTGCCTGGCTGGAGATGGAGATCGACAAGCGCGACCTGGTCGGTGTCCGCATCGACCGCAAGCGCAAGCAGTCCGTCACCGTCCTCCTGAAGGCCCTCGGCTGGACCACCGAGCAGATCCTCCAGGAGTTCGGCGAGTACGAGTCCATGCGCGCCACCCTGGAGAAGGACCACACCCAGGGCCAGGACGACGCGCTGCTCGACATCTACCGCAAGCTGCGTCCGGGCGAGCCGCCGACCCGTGAGGCCGCTCAGACGCTGCTCGAGAACCTCTACTTCAACCCGAAGCGCTACGACCTCGCGAAGGTCGGCCGCTACAAGGTGAACAAGAAGCTCGGCGCCGACGAGCCGCTGGACGCCGGTGTCCTCACCACCGACGACATCATCGCCACCATCAAGTACCTCGTGAAGCTCCACGCGGGCGAGACCGAGACGGTCGGCGAGAACGGCAACGAGATCGTCGTCGAGACCGACGACATCGACCACTTCGGCAACCGTCGTCTGCGCAACGTCGGCGAGCTCATCCAGAACCAGGTCCGCACGGGTCTGGCTCGTATGGAGCGCGTCGTCCGCGAGCGGATGACCACGCAGGACGTCGAGGCGATCACCCCGCAGACCCTGATCAACATCCGCCCGGTCGTGGCGTCGATCAAGGAGTTCTTCGGCACCTCGCAGCTGTCGCAGTTCATGGACCAGAACAACCCGCTGTCGGGTCTCACCCACAAGCGCCGTCTGTCGGCGCTCGGTCCGGGTGGTCTCTCCCGTGAGCGGGCCGGCTTCGAGGTCCGAGACGTGCACCCGTCCCACTACGGACGCATGTGCCCGATCGAGACCCCCGAAGGCCCGAACATCGGTCTGATCGGTTCGCTCGCCTCGTACGGCCGCGTCAACGCGTTCGGCTTCATCGAGACGCCGTACCGCAAGGTCGTCGACGGCCAGGTCACCGACGAGGTCGACTACGTCACCGCCGACGAGGAGGACCGGTTCGTCATCGCGCAGGCCAACGCCGCGCTCAACGACGAGCTCCGCTTCTCCGAGCCGCGCGTCCTGGTCCGCAAGCGTGGCGGCGAGGTCGACTACGTCGAGCCGTCGGACGTGGACTACATGGACGTCTCGCCGCGCCAGATGGTGTCGGTCGCGACCGCCATGATCCCCTTCCTGGAGCACGACGACGCCAACCGTGCCCTCATGGGCGCGAACATGATGCGTCAGGCCGTCCCGCTGATTAAGTCGGAGGCCCCGCTCGTCGGCACCGGCATGGAGTACCGCTGCGCCACCGACGCCGGCGACGTGCTCAAGGCCGAGAAGGACGGTGTCGTCCAGGAGCTGTCGGCCGACTACATCACGGTCGCCAACGACGACGGCACGTACATCACGTACCGCCTGCACAAGTTCTCCCGCTCCAACCAGGGCACCTCTGTCAACCAGAAGGTCGTCGTGGACGAGGGGCAGCGCGTCATCGAGGGCCAGGTCCTCGCCGACGGTCCCGCCACCGAAGAGGGCGAGATGGCCCTCGGCAAGAACCTCCTCGTGGCGTTCATGCCGTGGGAGGGCCACAACTACGAGGACGCGATCATCCTGTCGCAGCGCCTCGTGCAGGACGACGTCCTCTCCTCGATCCACATCGAGGAGCACGAGGTCGACGCCCGTGACACCAAGCTCGGCCCCGAGGAGATCACCCGGGACATCCCGAACGTCTCCGAGGAGGTCCTCGCGGACCTCGACGAGCGCGGCATCATCCGCATCGGTGCCGAGGTCGTCGCCGGCGACATCCTGGTCGGCAAGGTCACCCCGAAGGGCGAGACCGAGCTGACCCCGGAGGAGCGCCTGCTCCGCGCGATCTTCGGTGAGAAGGCCCGTGAGGTCCGTGACACCTCGCTGAAGGTGCCGCACGGCGAGATCGGCAAGATCATCGGCGTCCGCGTCTTCGACCGCGAGGAGGGCGACGAGCTTCCCCCGGGCGTGAACCAGCTGGTCCGCGTCTACGTCGCCCAGAAGCGCAAGATCACCGACGGTGACAAGCTCGCCGGCCGTCACGGCAACAAGGGTGTCATCTCCAAGATCCTCCCGATCGAGGACATGCCCTTCCTCGAGGACGGCACCCCGGTCGACATCATCCTCAACCCGCTGGGTGTCCCGTCCCGAATGAACCCGGGACAGGTCCTGGAGATCCACCTCGGCTGGCTCGCCAGCCGCGGCTGGGACGTCTCCGGCCTCGCGGACGAGTGGGCGCAGCGCCTCCAGGCGATCGGCGCCGACCAGGTCGCCCCCGGCACCAACGTCGCCACCCCGGTCTTCGACGGTGCGCGTGAGGACGAGCTCGCGGGTCTGCTCCAGCACACCATCCCGAACCGCGACGGCGAGCGCATGGTGCTCCCGTCCGGCAAGGCGCGCCTGTTCGACGGCCGCTCCGGCGAGCCGTTCCCGGACCCGATCTCCGTCGGGTACATGTACATCCTCAAGCTGCACCACCTGGTCGACGACAAGCTGCACGCGCGTTCGACCGGTCCGTACTCGATGATCACCCAGCAGCCGCTGGGTGGTAAGGCCCAGTTCGGTGGCCAGCGCTTCGGTGAGATGGAGGTGTGGGCGCTGGAGGCATACGGCGCCGCCTACGCCCTCCAGGAGCTGCTGACGATCAAGTCCGACGACGTGACCGGCCGCGTGAAGGTCTACGAGGCCATCGTCAAGGGCGAGAACATCCCTGAGCCCGGCATCCCCGAGTCCTTCAAGGTCCTCATCAAGGAGATGCAGTCCCTGTGCCTCAACGTGGAGGTGCTGTCCTCGGACGGCATGTCCATCGAGATGCGCGACACCGACGAGGACGTCTTCCGCGCAGCGGAGGAGCTCGGCATCGACCTGTCCCGGCGCGAGCCGAGCAGCGTCGAAGAGGTCTGACGGGAGTCCGGCGGGGGCTCAGCGATGAGCCCCCGCCGGCCCCAGGACCCCCGTATCAGACCCCACAGCCTTACAACCCTGAGAGGGATTGACGCATAGTGCTCGACGTCAACTTCTTCGACGAGCTCCGGATCGGTCTGGCCACCGCTGACGACATCCGTCAGTGGAGCCACGGCGAGGTCAAGAAGCCGGAGACCATCAACTACCGCACCCTGAAGCCCGAAAAGGACGGACTCTTCTGCGAGAAGATCTTCGGTCCGACCCGGGACTGGGAGTGCTACTGCGGCAAGTACAAGCGCGTCCGCTTCAAGGGCATCATCTGTGAGCGGTGTGGCGTCGAGGTCACCCGCGCCAAGGTGCGCCGCGAGCGGATGGGCCACATCGAGCTCGCCGCTCCCGTCACCCACATCTGGTACTTCAAGGGCGTTCCGTCGCGCCTGGGCTACCTGCTCGACCTCGCCCCGAAGGACCTGGAGAAGGTCATCTACTTCGCGGCGTACATGATCACGTACGTCGACGACGAGCGTCGTACGCGTGACCTGCCCTCCCTGGAGGCGCACGTCTCCGTCGAGCGCCAGCAGATCGAGAACCGTCGCGACTCCGACCTGGAGGCCCGCGCCAAGAAGCTCGAGAACGACCTCGCCGAGCTGGAGGCCGAGGGCGCCAAGGCCGACGTGCGCCGCAAGGTGCGCGAGGGTGCCGAGCGCGAGATGAAGCAGCTGCGCGACCGCGCGCAGCGCGAGATCGACCGTCTGGACGAGGTCTGGTCCCGCTTCAAGAACCTCAAGGTCCAGGACCTGGAGGGCGACGAGCTCCTCTACCGCGAGCTGCGTGACCGCTTCGGCACGTACTTCGACGGTTCGATGGGTGCCGCGGCGCTGCAGAAGCGCCTGGAGTCCTTCGACCTGGAGGAGGAGGCCGAGCGCCTCCGCGAGATCATCCGCACCGGCAAGGGCCAGAAGAAGACCCGTGCGCTCAAGCGCCTCAAGGTCGTCTCCGCGTTCCTGCAGACCGCGAACAGCCCCAAGGGCATGGTTCTCGACTGCGTCCCGGTCATCCCGCCGGACCTGCGTCCGATGGTGCAGCTGGACGGTGGCCGCTTCGCGACCTCCGACCTGAACGACCTGTACCGCCGCGTGATCAACCGCAACAACCGTCTGAAGCGTCTGCTCGACCTCGGTGCCCCCGAGATCATCGTGAACAACGAGAAGCGGATGCTCCAGGAGGCGGTCGACGCCCTCTTCGACAACGGCCGTCGCGGTCGCCCGGTCACGGGCCCCGGCAACCGTCCGCTGAAGTCCCTCAGCGACATGCTGAAGGGCAAGCAGGGTCGATTCCGTCAGAACCTCCTCGGCAAGCGTGTGGACTACTCCGCGCGTTCCGTGATCGTCGTCGGTCCGCAGCTGAAGCTGCACCAGTGCGGTCTGCCGAAGGCCATGGCGCTGGAGCTCTTCAAGCCGTTCGTGATGAAGCGCCTGGTCGACCTGAACCACGCGCAGAACATCAAGAGCGCCAAGCGGATGGTCGAGCGCGGCCGCACGGTCGTGTACGACGTCCTCGAAGAGGTCATCGCCGAGCACCCGGTCCTGCTGAACCGTGCGCCCACGCTGCACCGCCTCGGCATCCAGGCCTTCGAGCCGCAGCTGGTCGAGGGCAAGGCCATCCAGATCCACCCGCTCGTCTGCACCGCGTTCAACGCGGACTTCGACGGTGACCAGATGGCCGTCCACCTGCCGCTCTCCGCGGAGGCGCAGGCCGAGGCCCGCATCCTGATGCTGTCCTCGAACAACATCCTCAAGCCGGCCGACGGCCGTCCGGTCACGATGCCGACCCAGGACATGGTCCTCGGTCTGTTCTTCCTGACCACCGACGGCGAGCTCCGTGACACCAAGGGCGAGGGCCGCGCGTTCGGCTCCACGGCCGAGGCGATCATGGCGTTCGACGCCGGCGAGCTCGCGCTGCAGTCGCAGGTCGAGATCCGCTTCCCCGTCGGCACCGTCGCTCCGCGCGGCTGGGTTCCCCCGGTCGCCGAAGAGGGCGAGCCGGAGTGGCAGCAGGGTGACTCGTTCCGTCTGCGGACGACCCTGGGCCGCGCGCTCTTCAACGAGCTGCTGCCCGAGGACTACCCGTTCGTCGACTACTCCGTCGGCAAGAAGCAGCTCTCCGAGATCGTCAACGACCTCGCCGAGCGCTACCCCAAGGTCATCGTGGCGGCGACGCTCGACAACCTGAAGGCGGCGGGCTTCTACTGGGCGACCCGTTCCGGCGTCACCGTGGCCATCTCCGACGTCGTCGTTCCCGAGGCGAAGAAGGAGATCGTCAAGGGCTACGAGGCGCAGGACGAGAAGGTCCAGAAGCAGTACGAGCGCGGTCTGATCACCAAGGAAGAGCGCACGCAGGAGCTCATCGCGATCTGGACCAAGGCGACCAACGAGGTCGCCGAGGCGATGAACGCGAACTTCCCCAAGACGAACCCCATCTTCATGATGGTTGACTCGGGTGCCCGAGGAAACATGATGCAGATGCGGCAGATCGCCGGTATGCGTGGTCTGGTGTCGAACGCGAAGAACGAGACCATCCCGCGTCCGATCAAGGCCTCGTTCCGTGAGGGCCTGTCCGTCCTCGAGTACTTCATCTCGACGCACGGTGCCCGTAAGGGTCTCGCCGACACCGCCCTGCGTACCGCCGACTCGGGTTACCTGACCCGTCGTCTGGTGGACGTCTCGCAGGACGTCATCATCCGCGAGGAGGACTGTGGCACCGAGCGCGGTCTGAAGCTGCGGATCGCGGCCAAGGACGAGGCCGGTGTCCTGCGGAAGACGGACGACGTCGAGACCTCCGTGTACGCGCGGATGCTCGCCGAGGACGTCGTCGTGGACGGCAAGGTCATCGCGCCGGCCAACGTCGACCTGGGTGACGTGCTCATCGACGCCCTGGTCAACGCGGGCGTCGAGGAGGTCAAGACCCGCTCGGTCCTGACCTGTGAGTCCGCCGTCGGCACCTGTGCCTTCTGCTACGGCCGTTCGCTCGCCACCGGCAAGCTGGTCGACATCGGTGAGGCGGTCGGCATCATCGCCGCCCAGTCCATCGGTGAGCCCGGTACCCAGCTGACGATGCGTACCTTCCACACCGGTGGTGTGGCCGGTGACGACATCACCCAGGGTCTGCCCCGTGTCGTCGAGCTCTTCGAGGCGCGGCAGCCGAAGGGTGTCGCCCCGATCTCCGAGGCGGCCGGTCGCGTCCGCATCGAGGAGACCGAGAAGACCAAGAAGATCGTCGTCACCCCGGACGACGGCACCGACGAGACGGCCTACCCGATCTCGAAGCGTGCCCGTCTGCTCGTGGGCGAGGGCGACCACGTCGAGGTGGGCCAGAAGCTCACCGTGGGTGCCACCAACCCGCACGACGTGCTCCGGATCCTCGGTCAGCGCGCGGTCCAGGTCCACCTGGTCGGCGAAGTCCAGAAGGTCTACAACTCGCAGGGCGTGTCGATCCACGACAAGCACATCGAGATCATCATCCGGCAGATGCTGCGCCGCGTGACGATCATCGAGTCCGGCGACGCGGAGCTCCTGCCGGGCGAGCTGGTCGAGCGGTCGAAGTTCGAGACCGAGAACCGTCGTGTGGTCACCGAGGGCGGTCACCCCGCCTCCGGCCGTCCGCAGCTGATGGGTATCACCAAGGCCTCGCTGGCGACGGAGTCCTGGCTGTCGGCCGCCTCCTTCCAGGAGACGACCCGAGTCCTGACGGATGCGGCGATCAACGCCAAGTCCGACAGCCTCATCGGCCTCAAGGAGAACGTCATCATCGGTAAGCTCATCCCGGCCGGTACGGGTCTGTCCCGCTACCGCAACATCCGGGTGGAGCCGACCGAGGAGGCCAAGGCCGCGATGTACTCGGCCGTCGGCTACGACGACATCGACTACTCGCCGTTCGGCTCGGGCTCCGGCCAGGCCGTTCCGCTGGAGGACTACGACTACGGTCCGTACAACCAGTAAGCGAGTCGCTTGACCGAAGGGCGGTCACCCCGTTGCACACGGGTGACCGCCCTTCGGCGTGCGTTCAAAAAGAGGTGTCATCGGGCGGCGAGCTCCCAGGCCGTGACGGCGACCGTCGCCACCGCGGCGAGGGCGCCGATGCTGGCCAGGGGCCAGCGGGCGCGCTCCAGGGCGTCGAGGCGGGCCTCGTGGTCGGCGAGCTGCTTGTCGGTCTGGTCGCTGCGCTGCACGAGCAGGGCGAGCGAGCCGTCGACGCGGGCGAAGCCGGCCTCCAGGGTGCCGCGGAGCCGCTCCAGTTCGAGGGCGACGGCGACGGGGTCGTTCGGGTCAGGCTCGGTCATCGGTACCGCCCTGGGCGGGGCGCAGCCAGGACGGCAGCAGGTTCTGCACCGGGCCGAGGGCCATCACCCGGGCCAGTCCGCCGGCGACGGCCAGGGCCCCGGCGACCCAGGGGAGGGTCGCGGGGATGCCGGAGGCGTCGACGATCGCGGGGAGGACGACGGCGATGCCGACGGCGGACTGGAGGACGGTACGGGCCGTGCGTTTGGCGGCATCGGACATCACTGTGCTCCTTGCGGTTACTTCGTGTACGGGACCTTGAGGGCGTTCCAGGAGGCGGCGCCGGGGATGCCGTCGGCGTCGGAGCCGCGGAAGCCGAGCTTGTGCTGCCACTTGGCGTAGCTGAGCCGGTCGGCCTCGCCCCAGCGGGGGCTCGGGCCGACGGTGTACGCGGAGCAGCCCTCGGCGACGAGGCGGCGGCCCATGGCCGTGATGACCGGGGAGCTCGTCTCCGCGCGGAAGAACGAGGTGCCCGGGAAGGGCTGGAGGCGGGGGGCGGCCGGCTTGGCCGGCGGGTTCTTCGCGGGGGCCGCGCCGAGGCGTTTTCGCACCCGGTCGCGCATCGTCGGCATGGCGAAGCCGCGGGGGTCGTCCTTCCAGTCCGACCACTCCTTGTGGCCGATGACGGAGCGGGCGCCCCAGCCGTGGGCCCGGCACAGGGCGGCGGAGACCCGTTCGATGGCGTCGAGCTGGGCGGGCGGCCAGGGGTCGGTGCCGTCGCCGAGGTTGACGCATTCGAAGCCGTAGAAGCGGGAGTTGCCGTCGACGGCGCCGGAGCTGCCCTGGTGCTCGCGCGGGCCGGGGGGCCGCTCGCCGTACGTCTCGGTGATCACGGCCTGGAGGACGGACGGGTCGCCGCCGCCGGCGTGGTTGGCGCGGCCGTTGGCGACGAGGTGGACGCTGCCGTCCTTGGCGATGACTCCGTGGCAGAGGGGGCCCGGCAGTCCCTCGTATCCGTTGAAGCACATCTCGACGGTGTTGGCGGTGCCGGCGGAGACGGTGTGGTGGATGATCACGCCGGTCACGGGGCCCCAGGCGCCGTGGCCGTTGCGGTTGTGGGTGCGCCAGCCGGGGTGCTCGACGACGGTGACGCCTTCGGCGCGGAGCGCGGCGACGAACCGGTCCGCGGTGAGGGGAGTGGCCATCTGGTGTCCTCCGGACATGGAAAGGCCCGCGCCGGGGAGCCGGCCGGGCGTGTGCGGTTGTTCCGTACGGGCTTTACGGGCTTCGCGGGGTTTCGCGGTGCTTTACGGGGTGGGCGGTGCCGGGGCCCAGGCGGCGCACAGGGCGGCGTACGCGGTGCGGCGCGCCTCGAAGTCGGCGAGCGCCGCGGTCACGGCCCGCTGGGCGGCGGTCTGGTCGGGGACGGCCGGGGCGCCGTCCCTGGCGTCCACGATGACCAGGCCGGAGCCGCGCAGGAGGGCGTCGCCGGTGCCCTTCTCGGTGACCTCGGCGGTGACGTACACCGCCGGGTACTGCCCGGTGACGGGGTCGCGCTGGACGGTGTTGCCCAGGCTGGTGTCGTAGACGCGTACGGAGAGGGTGTGGCCGTTCTCGGTGACGGTGGCGCGGCCCGCGTAGTCGATGGCCACGCCCCAGGGCTGGGTGGGGTCGATGTTCATGGAGTGCTCCTGCTCAGGTCTGGGCGCCGTGGATGAGGACGGGCTGGGCGTAGACCGTGCCGCTGGTGGCGAGGGCCTGGATCTCGATGTTCATGGTCTGGCCGAACCGGGCCTTCATGTCGCCGGGCAGCAGGCCGAGGTAGTCGTAGGTGGTGCCGGCGGTGACCGTGGGGCCGAAGGGGACGCTGTCGACGAGGACCCGCACCTGGCCGGTGCCGCCGCCGGACACCGCGGTGTTGATCGCGAGCCGCATCTTGGGCTGCCAGATGGGGTTGGAGCAGCGGGCGACGGTGGTGAAGGCGGCGGCGGTGGTGGAGGGCCACTTGGCCGGGTCGGTGGCCAGCGGCGGCATGAGCTGGAGCCAGGGCCGGGCGAGGCCGCCGGTCATGATGTCGTCGGCGAAGATCTCGTGGTTGTAGCCGTCGAAGATCCGGAACAGCGGCCGGGTGATGGTGACGCTCTCGGACGGCGTGGGGCGGAACTCGTTGACGGCGGGGCGGGTGTTCACGGCCGTGGACAGGGCCTTGATCCGGCGTTCCATCTGGTTGAGCCGGTCGATGATGTCCTCGGGCAGCTGGGGCATCAGGCCTCCTCTAGGTAGAGCTCGGCGGTGTCGGGGCGGCCGCGCTCGGGGGGCGTGACCTTGGCGCCGATGATGCGGTAGCGGGCGTCGAGGCCCTGGGAGTACCACTCGTCGGTGATGCGGATGCGGGCGACGCGGCCGAGGAGCTGCGGCGGGACGATCCCGCCGAGGTGGATGGAGACCGAGGGGATCACGACGGCGCCGCGGGCCTGCTTGAGCTCGGTGGCGGCCAGCGAGTCGAGCGCGAGCGGGTCGGTGATCTCGTTGTGGTCCGAGGACAGGTCGATCAGCGGCCAGCCGTCCACGAGCAGGTCGCTGGCGTACTGCTGGCGGGAGAAGATCGGCCGGGACTCGGCGGCGGCGTTGGAGTTGGTGGAGGCGCCGCGGGCCAGGGCGGTGGTGCCGCCGCGGGTGGCGTCGTACGGGAAGGAGTACGACAGGATGACGCCGGGCCGGTCGAAGACCAGGTCGGTCGCGCCGGTGACGATCTTGGGTTCGCCGAGGCGGAGCTGCCGGATCCGCCGCCCGGTGACCGGGTCGCGGTAGACCAGGATCTGGTACTCGAAGCCGTTCTCGGTGGCGGCGAGCTGGTCGAGGGCCTCCAGGTAGACGGTCTCGTCGCCCTTGCGCCAGGAGGCCGTCTTCTGGAACTTGGGGGCCTCGTCGCCGTAGGTGATGCCGATGCGGCGGGGTTCCTGGCCCTCGGGGGCGTCGGGGTAGGCCTGGACGTCGAGTTCGCGCCAGAGCCGGCGGGCGATCTCCACCTGGTCGGTGGGGGTGCTGTACGTGATGTCCGTACGGATGCGGCGGCGTCCGGCGTACGAGTCGAAGGTGGCGGCCTGGATGCCGAGGGTCAGCACCCCGCGGCCGCTGGACTGCAGGGTGCTGGTCCAGACGATGCCGCCCCACCACAGGTCGCCGCCGCGCTCCAGGTAGACCGCGGTGCGGCCCTCCCGGACCTTCTTGACGCGCTCGGCGATGGCCTTGTCGGGGATGGGGATGGTGCCGGAGAGCGAGCCGGCCTTGCCGATGTAGTCGTCGAACGAGACGTCCCGCAGGGGGAGGATGTCCAGCGTCTGGTCGGTGAGCAGGTCGCAGAAGATGGCCCGGTAGGGCGTGTCGATACTCATCGGTCGCGCCTCACTGGACGTAGGTGGCGGTGATGCGGAGGGCGCGGCCCGCGGTCAGGAGGCCGTTGGCGGACCAGGTGCGCAGGTTGATCTCGCCGGTGGTCAGGACCGAGGCGCTGCCGTGGCCGTAGCCGTCGGAGGCGGTGGCCTCGATGTTGAACTCCGGGCGCCAGCCGACGGGCAGGACGCACACCAGCTCGTCGGTGATGTTGCCGGCCGAGGTGGCGGTGATGTCGGCGCCGGCACGGGTGACGTTGACGTTGAAGGAGACGACCCGCGGGTCCTGCGGGCGTTGAAGAACCCCAGGGTCCAGCCGGCCTGCGCGGTGGCCCCGCTGGTGATGGCCTCCACCTCGACCGGCGGCTGGTAGGCGACCCAGGCGCTGCCGTTCCAGCGCTGGAGCTGGCCGCCGTTGTAGTCCCGGTACTGGCCGGTGTAGCTGCCGGTGGTGATCGTGCCGCTGGGCGCGATGCCGCCGATCTCCTTGGGGTAGGCGACCCAGGCGGTGCCGTCCCAGCGCTGGAGGAAGTGGGCGTTGTCGTTGTCCTGGTACTGGCCCGGGTAGGAGCCGGGCACGCCGGCGTTGTTGTAGACGGGCAGGATGCCGCCGGAGGAGACGGTGGTGACGCGCAGGTCGGTGGCGGCGCCGCCCGCCCAGTCGATGCCGCCGGTGCCGGCGGAGGCGCCCTTCTTCACCTTCACCGTGAACAGCGTCAGGGAGCGGGCGGGGGCGGCCGGGGCGGCCGGGACGGCCGCCGGGGTGCCCTTGACGATCTCGATGCCGGCCTCGTACTTGCCGAGGGCGTCCGCGTCGTTGTCGTAGACGCGGACGACGACGAGGTCGATGCGGTCGTTGAGCGGGTCGCCGTCGGCGAAGGTGATGGTGATGTCCTCGTCGAGGGCGACGGGGTAGGCGCCGTCGGTGTTGCCGCCCTGGACGACTGCCTTGCCGTGGTAGACGGTGGCCGTCATCGGGCCGGTGGAGTTCATCCACAGGCCGCCGACCCGGTACTTGCCGTCGTAGGTTCCGGGCAGGATGCCGGAGCGGACACCGAGCGGGTTGACGGGGGTGGTGGTGCCGAGGTTGGTGATGCGGGTGTTCTGGCGGGTCTGCCCGGTGGGCATCAGCCATCCGGAACGTACGGGCATGGGTGGACTCCTGTCGTGGGGCGGCGGGCGGGGGGCGGGTGACGGCCGGTCAGTACTGCGGGTCGACGCGGATGAACGCGTTGTCGTACCAGGCCTGCGCGCCCACGCTGTTGGGGTAGATCCGGTACTGGAAGGTGAAGGTGTAGGTGAGGCCCGGGGTGAGGCCCGACAGGCGCCGGTTCATCGACAGCGTGGTGAAGTTCTCGCTGGCGCCGATCACGGCGTACTCGTCGTCCGGCTCCTGGATGACGTTGCTGCCCTGCGTGAGCCGGAGCGCGAGGTAGCCGTAGTAGTCCTTGTGGGACCGCAGCCGGGCGCCGTAGTGGACGAGCACGGACTTCGACGACGGGGCGACGAAGGAGAGCGTGACCGGGTTCTGGACCGTGTCGAGCAGGGTGCTCGTGTACGTGGTCGACGTGGTGTAGCCCGCGTCCGTGAGGTCCGTGTAGTACGGGCCGGGGCGGGCCGCCTTCCAGTCGGTGCCGTCGAAGCGCTGGAGCTCGCCGTAGGCGCCGTCCCGGTACTGGCCGGTGTAGCTCGCCTGGAGGGTGGACGCGGAGGCCGGGACGATGCCGCCGACCGCCTCCGGGTAGGCGACCCACTTGCCGCCGTCCCAGCGCTGGAACTGGTTGTTCGGGGTGTCCTGGTACTGGCCCGGGTGGGCGCCCGGCAGGACCTGGTTCTCGACCGGGAGGATGCCGCCGAGGGAGACGACCGGCGTGCGCAGGTCCTTCAGGGCGGTGCCCCACGGGATGCCGCCGTTGCCCGCGCTGGCGCCGGCCGGGACCGTCACCTCGTACAGCGGGAGGCTGCGCGGCGGGGCCGCCGGCGCCTTGGGGGCCTGGCCGGGCACGCCCTGGACGATCTCGATCCTGGCCTCGTTGCGGGTGCTGCCGTCGTAGAGGTTGTCGTAGACCTTCAGGACGACCAGGTCGACCCGGCCGTACTGGGCGTCGCCCGCGGCGAAGGTGATCTGCTCGGCGGCCGGCAGGGCCACCGGGTAGACGCCCTGGGAGATGTCGCCCTGGATGACGGCCCGGCCCTCGGCGACGGTGGCCGTCATGGCGGAGGCCTTGTCCATCCAGAAGCCGGACAGCCGGAACTTGCCGCTGTAGGAGCCCGGCAGGATGCCGGAGCGGACCTGGACGGGGTTGACCATGGTGGTCGCGCCGACCTGGTTGAGGCGGGTGTCCTCGCGGGTCTGGCCGGTCTCGGCGACCCAGCTGCTGCGCAGGTTCACGGGGTTCTCCAATCGGGGAGGTGGGAGGAGGGGGTCAGGACCTGATCCACTGGGCGGTGAGGGTGGTGTAGTAGCCGGAGCCGCCGAGGGTGCGGACGGGCGCGGTGGCGTTGTGGTAGCCCGCGAGCTGGAGCACGTTGCCCGCGGTGAGCTTGACCAGGCCGTCGCCGCCGACGCTCGTGGTGCCCATGGACGCCGCGGCCATCCAGGTCAGCCGGGAGTAGCCGACGCCGCCGACGAGGAGACGGGCGCCGCGGATGCCGGTGGTGGAGTCGCCGTACCAGTTGATGTTGGCGCCGACCCGCCACCAGCCGGTGCGCGGGACGACGAAGCTGTCGGTGCCGTTCCAGCCGTTGAAGTCGTCGATGTCGACGTAGTTCAGGGTGATCGGCGTCCACGCGTTCTGCGGGACGCTCTGCATCGTGGTCTGCGAGGCGCTGAAGAGGACGGTCGCCTTGCCCTCGGCGTACTGCCAGGCGGAGCCGTCCCAGCGCTGCAGGATGCCCGCGTTGTCGCGGTACTGGCCGGCGTAACTCCCGGTGGTCGCCGTGCCGTTCGGGGCGATGCCGCCGAGCGCCTTGGGGTAGGCGACCCAGGCCGTGCCGTCCCAGCGCTGCAACTGGCCCGACACGTCGCGGTACTGGCCGGCGTACACGCCGTTGAAACCGCTGGTCGGCATGATGCCGCCGAGCGCCGTCATCGGGTAGTGCTTGGTGGTGACGACGCCCGGGGCGGTCCACTGGACGCCGCCGGTGCCGGCGGAGGTGCCGGCAGGCACCGAGACGGTGTAGAGCGGGAAGGAGCTGCCGGGGCCCGAGGCGGGGATCTGGGGGGTGGCCGAGGGCGTGCCCTTGATCAGCCGGATCACGGCGTCGGTGGCGCCGCTCTTGTCGTAGGCGTCGTCGAGGACGGCCAGTTCGATGACGTCGATCCGGCCGTACTGCGGGTCGCCGTCGGCGAGGGTGAGGGTCTCGGGGCGGTCACCGCGATCATGTACGCGCCCTGGGGGTGTCGTAGCCCTGGATCACGGCCCGGCCGGTGCCGATGGTGCACTGCATCGCGGAGGCGCCGGTCAGGCGAAGCCGCCCGGCACGATGCCGGGCCGCGAGCGCAGCGGCGGCAGGTGGTGCTCGCGCCGCTGGGGTGAGCAGCGCGGACAGGGCGATCCGGGTGTCCTCGCGGGTCTGTCCGGTGGACTGGAGCCAGGCGGCCCGTACCGTCATGGGTTCACTCCTTCGGGGTTCACGGGGCGGAGGGGGACGCCGGTCACCATTCGGCGCTGCGCCAGCGGACCGTCATCAGGGCGTCGGGGGTGGCCGCGTCGGGCCGGAACGACAGCTCGGTGCGGCCCGGTTCGAGGAGGAACAGCTCCTCGGGGCTGGAATCGGCCATCGCGGTGTGCCGGCGGGAGGCGGTGTTGTTGAGCATCACCGTGCCGTTGGCGGTGTCGACGACGAGCTCGTCGCCGGCGGCCAGGTCGATCGCGTACCGCAGCCGGCGCTTGGAGACCCGCTCGGTGACGGTCGGCATGGAGCAGGGGCCGCGGAAGACGATCACCGGGTGGGTGGCGGCGGAGCCGGTGTTCTCGGCGACGGCGTCACCCGTGGACTTGGCCTGGCCCCAGTTGAGCGGCCAGGTCAGCGGCCAGGTGAGGCCGGACTCGGGCTGCGGGGAGTGGTGGAGGCGGACTGCTCGTTGACGCCGTAGCGGCGCGGGTCGGAGGCCAGCCACTGGATCGACATCTTCGAGCTGCCCTGGGTGGCGAAGCCCTGGTCGGCGGGGACCACGCGCTGGGCGATCCGGGCGCGCACGGCGAGGAGTTCGCCGTGCAGCCGGACGGTGAGCCAGCGCTCCTCGTCGAGGAGGGCGAGCGCCTGGCGCAGGGCGCGGACGGCGCCGGTGGCGGCGTCCTGGTCCGGCATCAGCACGACCGTGCCGCTGATCTTGCGCGGCTTGGCGTACCGGGAGCCGGGCCAGGCGCCGTGCGAGGTGGGCCGGTCGGCGTCGGAGGAGTCGTACTCGGGGAGGTCCTCCCAGCCCTGGAGGCCGGTCCGGTCGACGTTGAAGGGCGTGCCGGGGCCGATGAGGAGCCCGGCCCACTGGATCTGCCCGTCCTGGGTGATCAGCGAGCCGGGCGCGAGGTCGGCGGTGAGGTCGTTTCCGGCGTAGGGGGTCGTGGTCTCGGCCATGGGGCCGTCACCTCACTTCTGAGGGGGCTGGTGTCGGGCGGGAAGGGCTCAGCCGTGGGCGGCGAGGAGGAAGAGCAGGTCCTCCGCGGTCGACCGGGGGCCGGCGCCCGGGTCCTCGTGGAACTCCGTGATGCGGTGCGGCTGCCGGGGAGCCTCGGTGAGGGCCGGGACGCGCCGGTTGTCGAGCGCGGTGAGCGGGTCGATGCGCGGCGCGCTGTCGGCGCCGGGGAAGACGAGACCGCCCTCGGCGAGCATCGGGATCTTGTCGATGTCGACGCCGAAGTGCTTGCCGAGGAAGTCGAAGCTCAGCTTGTTGAGCCCGTCGATGATCCAGTTGGCGAAGGCGATGAGCCCGTTGATCGGTCCCTTGACGACCCCCAGCACGGCGGTCAGGGCGCCCTTGATCAGCTCGCCCATGCCGTGCAGGGCCTTGCCGACCGCGTCCTTGGCGTGCCGGAAGAAGCCGGGGATCTTGTCGGTGAAGAAGGACAGGAACGGGTGGATCGCGTTCTTGATGCCGCCGATGGTGCTCGAAGCGATGCCGCGCAGGGCGTTGGTGGCGGAGGAGACGGAGGACCGGACGTGGGAGAAGCCGTTGACGGCGTCCCCGATGATCTTCAGGAAGGTCGTGAAGACGGTCAGATAGCCCTTGAAGTACGTCGCGACCACCTGGCCGATCAGCTTCAGGACCGGCTGGAGGAACGTCCAGACCGACTGGAAGCCCTTCAGGGCCGCCTGGAACACCTGCCGCATGATCTTCTGGCCGGTCTCGCTGGTCATCGCGTAGTCGATGAGCCAGGCGGCGACCGGCAGGAGGATGCCGACGAGGAAGCCGATCGGGTTGGCCCGCATGGCGAGGTTGACGCCGATCATGGCGATCGAGGCGACGGTCATGACCGTGCCGAAGGTGTCCATCAGCTTGGTGACGACGTCGGTGACGGGCAGCAGCGGCAGCAGGAGGGTGAGGACGCCTCCGATGCCCTTGGTGAGCTTGCCGAAGCCGGACTTCGCCTTTCCGGCCCTGTCGCCGAAGGACTTGACGCCCTTGGCGGCCCGCGACTGCCCGAGCTTGCCCGCCGCGCCGGCGGCGCCCCGGCGTCCTGGCCGAAGGCGCGCACCGAGGCGGTCGCCGTCCGTGCCCCGTCGCGGAGCCGGTCGGCGCCCGAGGAGGCGCGCTGCACGGCCTGCCGGAGGCGCTGTGCGGCGGCGGTGGCCTGGCCGGCGGCTCCCGCGAAGGCGGAGAACGCCCCGGCGCTGCCCTTGAACGGCGCGAACGGGTCGAGCCCGATGGCCGCGGCACTCATCCGCGCGCCTTCGCCAGGTACATCAGCGCGTCCGCCGTCGACTGCGGGTCGCTGTTGCGGGCCGCGTGGTAGTGCTCGATGTGCAGCCCGGCACCGCCGCCGCCGGTGCCCGTCTGCAGCTGCGCCGTCATGCGGGCGCGCCGGGCGGTCATGGCGAGCAGCCGGTCCAGCTTGGACAGCGGTAGGACGGCCTCGGCCTCGCCGGCCTCGGCGAGGATCGCCGGGACGCCGCCGCTGCGGGGCATGACGACACCGCCGGTGGCGAGCATGGGGATGGTCGGGATGGAGACGCCGAAGGTCTTGCCGCCGACGAGGGGGACCCAGCCGGGGACGCTGACCTTGACGCCGTTGACGGCCCTGATCATCCGGTTGATCAGGCCGATGACGGCGTTGACCGGGCCGGACACGCCGCTCTTGATGCCCTCGAACGCCCGGGACGCGATGTCCCTGAGGCCGTTCCAGATGGAGGACATCTTGTCCTTGACGGCGGTGAAGGCGCTCGGGATGGCGGTCTTGATCCAGTTCACCACCGGAGTGATGACGGACTTGATGCCGTTCCAGACGGAGCCGACGACCGACTTGATCGCGTTCATCACCGTGGTGATGACCGTCTTCCAGATGTTGACGTAGGTCTTGATGACGGTGGCGACGGCCTTGACGACGGTCGAGACCGCCGACTTGATGCCGTTCCACACCGTCTTGATCAGCTGTCCGGCCTGCTTCATGATCGGCCCGATGGCCTTCATGACGGAGCTGATGACCGTCTTGATGGCGTCGAAGGCCTTCTTCATGATCGTCTGCATCGTCTTCGAGCGGGTCGCCATCTCGACGACCTTCTCGATGAGCGGCATGAAGAGTTCGAGCAGCCGGGCCAGGAAGTTGCCCTTCATGGACTTGTTGAGCTTGTCCTGGCCCTTGGCGGCCTTGCCGGCGCCCGATTCGTACTTGCCGAGCTTGCCGCCTGCGGTCTCGCCGGTCCGGCCGGCCTTCGTCATGGCCTGCTCGGCCTGGTCCGAGGCGGTCTTGAGGCCCTTGAGCTCCTTGGCGGAGCCCTGGGCGGCGCTCTTCACGGTGGTGATGCCGCGTCCGGCCGAGGACGCGCGCTGGCCGAGGCTCGACGCGGCGCGGTCGGCGGCGTCCGACGCGGACTTGAACTGCTTGAGGAACCGGACGAGTTGTTCAGTGAACGTACGAGGGACATGCCTGTCCACCTCCGCTGATGGTGGTTGGAAGGGGGTGGGGGCGGGGCGTCAGGACAGGGCCGCGCTCAGCAGGTCGACCTGCCGGCGCAGCGCCGTGACGCGGTTGGTGGTGGCCTGCACCTGGGGGTCGCTGGAGGCGCTGCGGGCTCCGGCCCGGACTCCGTCGGCCCAGCGGCCGAGCCGGGCGACCTTCCGCTCGACATCGCCGATGCGCCGGTTGGAGTTTCCGAGGCGGCGTTCGAGGGCGTTGATGCGGTTGTTGGAGTTGGTGATGCGCCGCTCGGCGTTCTGGACGCGCTGGTTGGACCGCCGGAACCTCTCCAGCATGTCCTCCTTGAGCTTGCCGATCTTGTAGTCGGCGGACTCCAGGCGCTCGGCCAGGGCGCGCGCGTCCCGCTTCGCCTTGCGGGTGTAGGAGAGGAAGCCGGACCGGGCCCGGGTGATGTGGAACTTCTTCTCCAGGACGCGCTCGATCACGGGTTCCAGGCTGAAGAGCGCCGGAACGCCCAGGAGGAAGATGTCCCAGGCGGCCTTGAGTCCGGTCACCTCGCCCTTGAGGCCCGCGTGGTCGCTGACCATCTGGGCGTATTCCCGCTTGAGCGTGGTGACCTCGTGTTCGAGGACCTTGGGTTTCTCGCCGTCCGCTTCGAGCTTCGCGACCCTCTCTTCGAGGGTCTGGGGCTTGTCGGTGTCGCCCATGTGTTCCTCCTGATGGCGGCTTCGGGGAAGCCGAAGTCCCCGCCGCTCCCCTCCGGGTGGAGGGGTGCGACGGGGACTTCGTGGAGATCTGCGGTGCCGGCGGACCGGGCCCTAGTGGCCGCGGAGTTCGGCCAGGGCGTCGTTCCAGCCGGCGGTGTACGCGCGGATCTCGCGAGCCGCGACCTCTGCGTCGAGGGTGGCGAGCAGTGCGCGCTTGTCGAGGGACCGGGGCCGCGGAGCAACACGTCGAGGCGGTCGTGGAGCGTGTTCCCTGGGCGGCTTCCCCCGGTCTGAGACGTCATGGTGCCTGCCTTCCCGCTATCGAACGTACGTGCGAGGCATTGTCGAACCAAAGTTCGGACTTTGTCGAGCTCGAAACGTCTGACGGCGCGTCTCCCGGCCCCGTACCCGGGGGTATTGGTCCTCGAACAGAGCTTCTGTTCGACCGGGGTACTCTGGATGGCGCGTTCCCCGGACCTGACACATTCGGGGAGCCGGGGGCGCGAGGGGCGCGTGGGGACCCTCTGGGGGGTGGAAGGCAGTGCTGACGCATGGACACGGAGCCGGGCGGTAACCGGCGCGAACAGCTCGTCGACTGGCTCGAATCCCATACCGATCTGCCGCATCTCTTCGCGCGGCTCGCCGAGCTCGTCCACGTCGCCGGGTACGCCCCGGAGGACCTCGTCGTGCTGCCCCGCGCCGAGGTGGACCGCCGGGAGACCGCCGCGTTCACCGCGGGCTGGGCCGAAGCCGTGTCCGACGAACTCCCGCGCATCCGCAGGGAGTACGAGCGGCGCGTGGCCGACGCCTACGGGCAGGGCCAGGGCGACGCGCGCGGCGTACGGCGCCCGCAGCGGCGCGCGGACACCGCCCCAGGACGGCGCCCGCGTGATCCCGCTGCCGTTCGCCCGGCTCCTGGAGCCCCCGGCCGCGGTGGTCGAGGCCGAGGAGCGCGTACGCCGGGAACGGGAGCTGTTCGAACAGCGCCCCGGCCCCGAGTACGCGCCGGAGCCCGCATCCGAACCGGCGCGCGCACCCGCACCCGAACCGGCGCGCGCGCCCGAGCCCGCGCCGACGCGCCCGCCCGCGCCCCAGCCCACGGCCCTGTTCGAACCCGAGCCGGAGCACGGGCCCGAACCGGAGCCCGACCCGGACGCCCGGGGACCGCCCAGGAGGGCCGCCCCGCAGGAACGCCCAGCCGGTGCGGAAGGTCGTGCGCGGCAAGGGCGGCCGCCCGATCGTGCCGCCGCTCGACGGCGTGCCCGGCCAGGCCGGCGGGAGCTCCGAGCGGCGCGGCCGCCGGCTCTCCGAACGGGCCAGGACCCTGGAGGAGGAGCTGGCCGCCGAGCGAGCACGGAAGCGCCCCGGAGCCCGCTTCCTGAGGGGAGCGGGCGCCGGGGGCACGGGCGACTGTCAGCCGAAGAAGCGGGCGAGGGCGGCGGGGGAGACCGCCTCGTCCGCGTCCTCCGGCTCGGACTCCTCGTCCGTGACGCCCGGACGGGGAACGGGCTGCGGCGGATCGGGGGTCTCGTCGTCCTCGGCGGTGTTGACGCACTGGAACATCCAGTTCGCGGCGGCCAGGTGGTCCACCGCGGCCGCGAGCAGGTGGTCGCTCAGCGACCACTCCGCCGCCTCCCCGTGGATCTCGCGCTGCAGGGCGCCGTCCGCCGGAAGGTGCTTGATCATGACCATCAGGCGCCGGCTGGACAGCTCGCCCCGGTACCAGTCGAGGAGATCGGCGGCGTAGTAGCGGAGCAGGTCCGCTTCGAGGGCCTCGGCGTGTTCGTCGACGAACTCGACGAGGCTCAGTCTTCCCCCAGGCCGAGCCCGGTCTCCTTGCCGTAGGCCTCCAGGACCGCGGCGATGTCCTGCATCGTGAGCTCGTGCTCCTCGAAGCGCGCGAACTGCTCCTCGCCCATCAGGAGCGCGAGCAGGCCGTCCACGTCGTTGTCGTCGAGCGTGCGCAGCGCCTTCGCGGTCTTGCGCGACAGCTCGGTGGGAAGCGTGAAGGACTCGCCGTCCAGCTCGAAGGACCAGGTGCGGCCATGGGCCTCCAGTCGCTGGGCGCGTGCGGCGTTGACGTCGAAACGGGCCATGGTGATGCGTACTCCTTGTTCGAGTGGTTCGCGGGGTTCGCGTGGTTCGCGGGGTTCGCGCGAGTGAGGAGGAGGGGTGGGGCGGGACGGCGCTGCGCCGTCCCGCCCCGGGTGGAGAAGGATCAGACGGTCGCGGAGTACTGGCTGTCCTTCATGATGAAGGTGGCCAGCGGCTTGCCGTCGCCCTTCGACATGGCGGAGAAGGTGATGCCCAGCTGGGACGCGGCCTTGCGGCCCAGCTTGATGTCGTCGGTCGCGGTGACCTGACCGTTGGGGATGATGAAGCGGTACTTGACCACGGTCGTGCCACCGGCCTTGACGTCGGTGAACTCGAGGCCGAGGGCGCGCACGTCCACGAACGGACGCTCGGCGATCTCGTAGCGGTAGGTGTCGACCGCCGGGGCCGCGTCCTGCTTGACGGCGTCGCCGCCCATGAAGAACGGCAGCGTGTCCTCGTTGAACTGCAGCAGGAGAACTTCAGCGACAGGTCACGGGCCGAGTAGATGTAGTGGACCGGGGAGACCGACTGCCACGAGTCGATGGCCTCCAGCTTGTCCTTCTTCGAGAACGTGACGCCGTCGCCGGAGGTGAAGCCGAGGTCCTTCCAGCCCGCGCTGGTCCAGTCGGCGGCGGAGTCGGCACCGAAGGAGGCCGGGGCGGCGTTGCCGGCGGTGGCGACGTAGAGCTTGCCTGCACCGGCGACGCGGATCTCGGCGGCGTTGTTTCCAGCCATGGTGGTGTTTCTCCTTGTTGAGAGGGGGTGAGGGCACCGCCCCGGGCCATCAGGACCCGGGTACGGCAAAGGCCCCGCCGGACGGCAGGGCCTGGTCTGTGGGGCGCGCCCCCGTCAGGGGGCGGCGGGACCGTTACGGGGCGACGGTCAGGGAGAGCCGGATGAGGCAGAGGTAGCGGTTGGCGCCCCGGTAGAGGTAGTCGGGCGTCCAGCGCGGCCCGTCCATCTCCTCCACGTCCTGGACGAGGCTGTTGCCGATCTGCCTGCCGAGCGTCATGAGCAGGGACTTGCGGGCGGCGTTGGCGAGGACGTGGGCCGCGGGCTTGTTCGGCGCGTAGACCTCGAACTCGATCAGCGGCTTGTCCAGGTGCAGGTCGCCGATCCAGGCGCCGCCGCGGCGGTTGACGAGCACCGCGGTCTGCGTGCCGTCGAAGCCGGCCGGGGCCTGGGCGGCGACCGTGGCGCCGGCCAGCGCCGGGTCGGCCTTGAGGACGTCGACGACCAGCTTCTCGACGTCCGGGAACGCACTCGGGGGAGTGGTCATGACGGTTCTCCTCAAGAGGAAGAGGGGCGGGAGGGCCGTCCGCCCGGGGCGCTCGACGCGGGGAGGGGAGGGGCGCGGAGCGCTCCCGGACGACGGACGGCGGAGACTGCGGCCCGTCTCGCGGGCACAGCTCCGCCGCTGCACCAACTGTGACAGGGAGCGTGCGCGCACGCAACTAGTTCTGGACCCGATCCCCGTACGGCCCCGATCGCGGCCCGCCGGAGGGGCCGCCCGTGCCGCGGGCCCCGCACGGACGCCCGATAGGTTGATCGCCCCGAACCAGGAGCCGCCCCGTGTCCCCCCGCCCCCGCCTGCTCTACGTGACCGACCTCGCCTACCCGGCCCGGGGACGCCGCTACGGGGACGAGGACGTCGACCTCACCGCCCGGCTGCGCGCCTCCTTCGACCTGGCGCTCTGTCACCCGCTCGACGCCGCCGCGCTCATGGACGGCTTCGACGCCGTCGTCGTCCGCAACAGCGGGCCCGTCCTCGGCTACCAGCGGGAGTACGAGGCCTTCCGGGAGCGGGCCCGCGCCCACGGCACCCGCGTCTACAACCCGCTCGACGGCCGCGGCGACATGGCCGGCAAGCGGTACCTCCTCGACCTGACCGCCGCCGGACACCCCGTCATCCCCACCGTCGACCGGCCCGAGGACCTCCCCCTCCTGCCGGACGCCGCCGCCTACGCGGTCAAGCCCAAGGCCGGCGCCGACTCCATAGGCCTGCGGTTCGTCCCGTACGAGCAGCTCGCCGGCCTCGCGTACGGAGAGGTCCTCGTCCAGCCCCGCGTCGACTTCCGGTACGAGGTCTCCTTCTACTTCGTCGACGACCTCTTCCAGTACGCCCTGTACGCCCCCGACCCCGAGCGCCGCTGGGTCCTGGAGCCGTACGAACCCACCGCCGACGACCTGGACTTCGCCCGCCGCTTCGTCGACTGGAACACCCTCGACCACGGCATCCAGCGGGTCGACGCCTGCCGCGCCCCCGACGGCGGCCTCCTCCTCGTCGAGCTGGAGGACCTCAACCCGTACCTCTCCCTCGACCGGGTGCCGGAGCCGGTGCGCGAGCGCTTCGCCGCCGTCCTGACCGACTCCCTCCACCGCTTCCTGGAGGCATGACGAAGCGCCCCGCGTCCGGGAGGGACGCGGGGCGCTTCTCTTGCGGGTACATCTCTTGCGGGGCGCTTCTCCGCGGGGCGCTTCTCCGCGGGGCGCTTCTCCGGGGGCGCTTCTCTTCTGCGGGGAGCGGTCAGGCGGTGCGCGGGCGGCGGCGGGCCAGTCGTTCCGCCGCGAAGACGTCCTCCAGGCGGAAGAGCTGGGCCCGGCCCGCCCGGCCCGCGGCCCGCAGATGGCCCAGCTGGACCCACTTGCGGATCGTCGCGGGCGCCACGCCCGCCTCCTCGGCGGCCAGCGGGCCGGGCACCATCGTGGGCAGGGCGGGCGAGCTCAGCATGGGGTCTCCTCCGTGGCGTCCATCGCCGCTTCGATCTCCCCGGTACGGGTCCCCGAGGCCTCCGACAGCTCCTCCCACCGGTCCTCCGGCCACAGGTGCCGGTAGGCGGGGTCGTCCTGGCAGCCGCACACCTCGTCCGTGCAGACGCAGGCCGGGTTCACGCACAGCACCGCGCGCCGGTCCGGGAACGCCCGCAGCGACACCGAGTCGCACCAGGGGCAGCGGCCCGAGACCCGCACGATCGTCTCCGTGTCGCCCAGCGTCCGGGCGCACCGCCGGGCCATCCGGCGGATCTCGTCCCGCACGTGCCGGGCCAGGTCGGGGTGGGCCGCGATCGGGTCGAGCAGCCCCACGAGGCGCCGGAGCCGGTCGATCACCCCGGCGCGGGGCGGGCGGGGCAGCGCGAGCCGGGCGCACACCGCCTCCTCCAGCTCCACCACCCCGTCGGTGATGTCCCGGATGGCGTCGGAGACGTGCAGCCGGATCGGGGCGGCGCCCTGGCCGGGCACGGCGAGCCCGTGCCGCTGCTGGAGCAGCAGCGCCTCCCGGCGCTCCTCGCGGATCAGTTCGTCGCGCACGGCGGGGCGGTTCCGGTGCCCGCCGCGGGCCCGCGCCGGCCGGGGCGAGCTCCTCGGCGAGCTCCGGGAACTGCCGGGCGAGGGAGGCGGTCCAGAGCGCGATGTCCCGCAGGACGGGGTGGTGTCGGCGGGGTCAGCCACGGCGGCCGCTCCCCGTGGTGGCGAGGGCCTTCGCGACGCGACGGGCGTCCGTGGGGCGGCCGTTGCGCCAGAGACGGCGGCGCAGACGCCGTCGAAGTAGCTCTCGGCGGGGCCACGGCCGCCTCGCACTCGTTCCGGACGGGGCAGTCGGCGCAGGCCCGCAGGGCGGGGCGGCCTCCTTGGCGCGGCGGGCGAAGACGACGGACGGGAGAGGCCGGCGCACGCGGCGGAGGCCTGCCAGGGGACGGGTCGGGATGGAACAAGGGGTTCTCCACGGTCCGGGGCCCGCCGGGCCGTCCATGGGGCCGGTGGGGCGCCTGGGGCTCAGGGGCCGACGAGTGCGGCGGCGAGCCAGACTTACACGTTGCGTGCGAGCGCGCAACGAAAATAGGACCCGCCTCGACCTTCCCTTCACCGATTCGACACGATTGCGTGCCCGAAAGCACGTAATTCCGTGCGCGCAAGCACGCTAAGGTATGGGATCCGGAGGGTGGGGAAAGAGGAGCGGAAGCATGAGCACTCAAGGGCTCGACGAGTTCGCAGGCTGGGTCGAAGGCCTGATGAGACAGCGCGGCTACGACATCGACAGCCCGCGCGGCGGCGGGAAGTCCCGCATCGCGGACGAGGCCGGCGTCCACCGCGCCGCCGTCACGCGCCTGTTGCAGCGCCAGAGCATGCCCGACCTGGAGACCATGCGCCGGATCGCCCCGCTGCTCGGCGTCTCCGTCCGCGACATGCTCATCCGGTCCGGGCGCGTGACCCCCGAGGAGCTCCCGATGGCGGCGGACCTGCTGCCGCCGAGCGACTGGCAGCCCTCCATGGAGGACTTCGCCCGCTGGCTGGGGGTGCCCGACGAGCGCATGGGCGTCTTCGTCAAGGTCGTGAACCAGTTCCTGGAGCCCGATGACGGCTCGGCGCCCCCGCCGAGGCCCCGAGCCCCGCCGCAGCGCCCGCGACTGATCCGGAGCGCCGGGACCGGCCGGTGTCCCGCCCGGTCCCGGCCCGTCCGCCGGAACGATCCGCCCAGGTCCCGGCCCGCTCCGGCCGGGACCCCGTGCGCGTGGGCATTTGTTTTGACCGGAGTCCATGCGATAGGTACGCTCATGCCTTGTGCCTGGGGTGTGCCTGGGCTCCCGTGCGTGTCCTCAACCGCACGGCGAGTCATATACCGGCCACCGTGATCCGCGCCTTCTCCGCCTCGTGCGGGGGTCCGCGAGATTCGACACGCCCGACCGCGTGGGTCGGTGAATGTTCCGGGTTAGTTTTACGACGGCACACAGAAACCGGAGAAGTAGTGCCTACGATCCAGCAGCTGGTCCGGAAGGGCCGGCAGGACAAGGTCGAGAAGAACAAGACGCCCGCACTCGAGGGTTCCCCTCAGCGTCGCGGCGTCTGCACGCGTGTTCACGACCACCCCGAAGAAGCCGAACTCGGCCCTCCGTAAGGTCGCGCGTGTGCGTCTGACCTCCGGCATCGAGGTCACGGCCTACATCCCGGGTGAGGGTCACAACCTGCAGGAGCACTCCATCGTGCTCGTGCGCGGTGGCCGTGTGAAGGACCTGCCGGGTGTTCGTTACAAGATCATCCGTGGTTCCCTCGACACGCAGGGCGTCAAGAACCGTAAGCAGGCTCGCAGCCGCTACGGCGCCAAGAAGGAGAAGTAAGAATGCCTCGTAAGGGCCCCGCCCCGAAGCGCCCGGTCATCATCGACCCGGTCTACAGCTCTCCTCTTGTCACCTCGCTGATCAACAAGATCCTGCTGGACGGCAAGCGTTCCACCGCCGAGCGCATCGTGTACGGCGCCATGGAGGGTCTTCGCGAGAAGACCGGCCAGGACCCGGTCATCACGCTGAAGCGCGCTCTCGAGAACGTCAAGCCGGCCCTCGAGGTCAAGTCCCGCCGTGTCGGTGGCGCCACCTACCAGGTGCCGATCGAGGTCAAGCCGGGCCGCGCGTCCACGCTGGCCCTCCGCTGGCTCGTCGGTTACTCCCGCGCCCGTCGCGAGAAGACCATGACCGAGCGCCTCATGAACGAGCTCCTCGACGCCTCCAACGGCCTCGGTGCTGCCGTCAAGAAGCGTGAGGACACGCACAAGATGGCCGAGTCCAACAAGGCCTTCGCGCACTACCGCTGGTAGTCGCAACCCACATCGAGACCGAGAGAAGACTGAGCCGATATGGCTACCACTTCGCTTGACCTTGCCAAGGTGCGCAACATCGGCATCATGGCGCACATCGACGCGGGCAAGACGACCACCACCGAGCGGATCCTGTTCTACACCGGTGTCTCGTACAAGATCGGTGAAGTCCACGACGGCGCTGCCACGATGGACTGGATGGAGCAGGAGCAGGAGCGCGGCATCACGATCACGTCCGCCGCGACGACCTGCCACTGGCCGCTCGAGAACGTCGATCACACGATCAACATCATCGACACGCCGGGTCACGTCGACTTCACCGTCGAGGTGGAGCGTTCGCTGCGCGTGCTCGACGGTGCTGTCACCGTGTTCGACGGCGTGGCCGGCGTCGAGCCCCAGTCCGAGACCGTCTGGCGTCAGGCGGACCGCTACGGCGTTCCGCGCATCTGCTTCGTCAACAAGCTCGACCGGACCGGTGCCGACTTCTTCCGCTGCGTCGACATGATCGTGGACCGCCTCGGCGCGACCCCGATCGTCATGCAGCTCCCGATCGGCGCCGAGGCCGACTTCGAGGGCGTTGTCGACCTCGTCCGCATGAAGGCTCTTGTCTGGTCCGCCGAGGCCACCAAGGGCGAGATGTACGACGTCGTCGACATCCCGGAGAACCTGGCCGAGCTGGCCGAGGAGTACCGCGGCAAGCTCGTCGAGTCCGTCTCCGAGAACGACGAGGAGCTCATGGAGCTCTTCCTCGAGGGCACCGAGCCCACCGAGGAGCAGCTCTACGCGGCGATCCGTCGTATCACCATCGCCTCCGGCAAGGGCGGCGAGACCACGGTCACCCCCGTGTTCTGTGGCACCGCGTTCAAGAACAAGGGCGTTCAGCCCCTGCTCGACGCTGTCGTCCGCTACCTGCCGTCCCCCCTGGACGTCGAGGCCATCGAGGGCCACGACGTCAAGGACGCCGAGGTCGTCGTCAAGCGCAAGCCGTCCGACGACGAGCCGCTGGCCGCCCTCGCGTTCAAGATCGCGAGCGACCCGCACCTCGGCAAGCTCACCTTCGTCCGGATCTACTCCGGTCGCCTGGAGGCCGGCACCGCGGTGCTGAACTCCGTCAAGGGCAAGAAGGAGCGCATCGGCAAGATCTACCGCATGCACGCGAACAAGCGTGAGGAGATCGACTCGGTGGGCGCCGGCGACATCATCGCCGTGATGGGTCTCAAGCAGACCACCACCGGTGAGACGCTGTGCGACGAGAAGGCCCTGGTCATCCTGGAGTCCATGGACTTCCCGGCCCCGGTCATCCAGGTCGCCATCGAGCCCAAGTCCAAGGGTGACCAGGAGAAGCTGGGTGTCGCCATCCAGCGTCTCGCGGAGGAGGACCCCTCCTTCCAGGTCCACTCGGACGAGGAGACCGGCCAGACCATCATCGGTGGCATGGGCGAGCTTCACCTCGACATCCTCGTCGACCGCATGCGTCGCGAGTTCAAGGTCGAGGCGAACGTCGGCAAGCCGCAGGTCGCGTACCGCGAGACGATCCGCAAGGCCGTCGAGCGCGTGGACTTCACCCACAAGAAGCAGACCGGTGGTACCGGTCAGTTCGCCAAGGTGCAGATCGCGATCGAGCCCATCGAGGGTGGCGACGCCTCCTACGAGTTCGTGAACAAGGTCACCGGTGGCCGCATCCCGAAGGAGTACATCCCTTCGGTCGACGCGGGTGCGCAGGAGGCCATGCAGTTCGGCATCCTGGCCGGCTACGAGATGACTGGCGTCCGCGTCATCCTTCTCGACGGTGCCTACCACGAGGTCGACTCCTCCGAGCTCGCGTTCAAGATCGCCGGTTCGCAGGCCTTCAAGGAGGCCGCGCGCAAGGCTTCCCCCGTCATCCTTGAGCCGATGATGGCCGTTGAGGTCGTCACGCCCGAGGACTACATGGGTGAAGTCATCGGTGACATCAACTCCCGCCGTGGCCAGATCCAGGCCATGGAGGAGCGCAGCGGCGCCCGCGTCGTGAAGGGCCTCGTGCCGCTCTCGGAGATGTTCGGCTACGTCGGAGACCTCCGCAGCAAGACCTCGGGTCGCGCAAGCTACTCGATGCAGTTCGACTCCTACGCCGAGGTTCCGCGGAACGTCGCCGAGGAGATCATCGCGAAGGCCAAGGGCGAGTAACTCTCCCGAGTTCACGCTTTAGGCTTGACACCAGTCGCCGGGGCTCAGCCCCCGAAACCCGAGGGATCGGGCCCCGGTTACTGGCATCCCAGCAAAGATCACCTGGCGCCGATGAAGCAAGGCGTTCAGAACCACTCCAGGAGGACCCCAGTGGCGAAGGCGAAGTTCGAGCGGACTAAGCCGCACGTCAACATCGGCACCATCGGTCACATCGACCACGGTAAGACGACCCTCACGGCCGCCATTACCAAGGTGCTGCACGACGCGTACCCGGACCTGAACGAGGCCTCGGCCTTCGACCAGATCGACAAGGCTCCCGAGGAGCGCCAGCGCGGTATCACCATCTCGATCGCGCACGTCGAGTACCAGACGGAGTCGCGTCACTACGCGCACGTCGACTGCCCCGGTCACGCCGACTACATCAAGAACATGATCACGGGTGCCGCGCAGATGGACGGCGCCATCCTCGTGGTCGCCGCCACCGACGGCCCGATGCCGCAGACCAAGGAGCACGTCCTCCTTGCTCGCCAGGTCGGCGTTCCGTACATCGTCGTCGCCCTGAACAAGGCCGACATGGTGGACGACGAGGAGATCCTGGAGCTCGTCGAGCTCGAGGTCCGTGAGCTCCTCTCCGAGTACGAGTTCCCGGGCGACGACCTGCCGGTCGTCCGCGTCTCGGCGCTCAAGGCGCTCGAGGGCGACAAGGAGTGGGGCGAGAAGCTCCTCGACCTCATGAAGGCCGTGGACGAGTCCATCCCGCAGCCCGAGCGTGACGTCGACAAGCCGTTCCTGATGCCGATCGAGGACGTCTTCACGATCACCGGTCGTGGCACCGTCGTCACCGGTCGTATCGAGCGTGGTGTCCTCAAGGTCAACGAGACCGTCGACATCATCGGCATCAAGACCGAGAAGACCACCACCACGGTCACCGGCATCGAGATGTTCCGCAAGCTGCTCGACGAGGGCCAGGCCGGTGAGAACGTCGGTCTGCTCCTCCGTGGCATCAAGCGCGAGGACGTCGAGCGCGGCCAGGTCATCATCAAGCCGGGTTCGGTCACGCCGCACACCCAGTTCGAGGCCCAGGCCTACATCCTGTCGAAGGACGAGGGTGGCCGTCACACCCCGTTCTTCAACAACTACCGCCCGCAGTTCTACTTCCGTACCACGGACGTGACCGGCGTCGTGACCCTCCCCGAGGGCACCGAGATGGTCATGCCGGGCGACAACACCGCCATGTCCGTCGAGCTGATCCAGCCCGTCGCCATGGAGGAGGGCCTCAAGTTCGCCATCCGTGAGGGTGGCCGGACCGTCGGCGCCGGCCAGGTCGTCAAGATCACTGCCTGATCTTGAACTGACCTGGTAGCTCGCAGGAGCTGCTAGCAGTGAGGGAAGGCCCCGCACCGAAAGGTGCGGGGCCTTCTCGCGTTCCCGGACGCTTCTCTACGGCCGCCAGCTCCACGGGCGGCCGTCCGCGCCCAGGCCGACCACGACCGGGCCCCGGGCCGCCAGGTGGAGCGCGGTCGAGACGGCCGGTCCCTTCCGCGTACGGAGCCGGCCGCCGGCCTGAGGGCGACACGGCCCTCCTCGTCCGTGCCGAGCAGGACGGTCCCGAGCGCCCGGGAGCGGGCGGCGACCACGCCCCGTAGCCGTCGAGACCCGCGTCGCCGTCCGGGCCGGTCAGCCGCGCGGCTGCCGGAGCCCGCAGGTAGAGCGCGCCGTCCGCGCTCGCCACCGTGGAGCCGGAGAGCGGCAGCGGGGCCCGCTGCGGGACCCCGTCCGCCCAGTGCCGTACGCGCTCCCGCCCGGCCGCGTACAGGTGCACCCGGCCGGACGCGTCGAGCGAGACCGCCAGGCCGTCCTGGACCTCTCCGCCGCCGGGCAGCGGCCGCCACGGGGACCAGGTGCCGTCCGCCGCCCGCACCCGCGTCGAGACGCCCTTGTCCGCGTTCCGCACGAAGAGGTGGACCCGGCCGTCCGGGGCCGCCACCGCCACCGGGGCGCCGATCCGGCGGCCCCGGTCGTCCCCGCGCTCCGGGTTCCCCAGGCCCCGCCAGGTCAGGAAGGGCCCGCCGGGAGCGCTGCTCCAGGAGCACCACCTCGCGGCGGTTGGCGGCGCCGTGCCCGTCGAGCGCGGCGAACCGCACCCGAGGAGCAGCACCCGGCCGTCGCCGAGCACCGCCGAGCCGAGCGCCGGGGCGAGCGGGCCGCCGCCCAGGTCCACCGGCTCGCCCCAGACCCCCGGCGCGGACTCCCGCCAGCGGACCGCGCGCAGCCCGAGCACCCCGTACGCGGCGAGCCCGCCGTCCGGCTCCCCGGCGAGCGCCGGGCCGGGGCCCGGCCAGCGGTGGTGGGTGGAGCGCACCCAGCCCTTGCGGTTGGTCAGCGGCCGGTCGCCGCCGACGCCGTAGTCGCCGCAGCCCGAGGGGTTCCCGCAGGCCCAGGAGGGGCTGCCGCCGTACAGGACGAGCCGGGCCGCCTTCTCCTCCAGGACCTCGGGCGGGAGGTTCTTGGGCCAGTGGCGGTTGTAGTAGCCGCGGAAGGCGGTGGTGGTGAAGGCCGGGACCGGCGCGCCGTCCCGGACCGCGTCGGCGACCCAGCGGCACAGCGCGGCCCAGGTGAAGGAGGCGACCGCGGTGTGGTCCCCGTGGTCGGAGTAGCCGGGCTGTTCGGAGTTCCGCTTCCGGGTGGCCTCGTCGCCCGTCTGGATGTCGGGGTCGGGGTCCAGGGTGTGCACGACGGTGGGCCGGTGGCGGCGGAGCAGCTCGGTGAGGACGTCGACCAGCCCGTCGTAGTCGTAGGTGCCGGCGCGGGTGACGGGGAGCCGGCCGACAGATGGGTCCGCAGCTCCAGGGCCCGGTCCTGCCAGAGGGCGGGCAGGGCCATGTAGCGGCGGCCGGCGTGCATCGGCAGGTCGAGGAAGACCAGCTCGACGCTGCGGGCGCCGTGGGCGAGGGTGTCGGACTCGGCGCGGTGGCCGCCGGGGAGCGTCAGGGCCTCCCGCCGCCACGGCGTGAACATCGGGAGGCCGAGCGCCGCCGCGTAGGACTGGCGCAGGCCCTGGCGGCGGGCGGCGGAGTAGGCCGCCCGGTCCGGGGGAGCGTCGGGCATCCCCGCGATCCGGTTCCGGCCGTTGTGCTCGCCGGCCGTCACGTACACGGAGACGAGCGGGACGCCCGCGTCGAGCAGCCGCTGCGTGTCCGGGTTCATGAAGTACAGGTCGTCGTCCGGGTGCGCGGAGAACTGCATGAGCAGCGCCCGCCCGGCCCGCCCGGAGGCGATCGGCCTGCCCGGCGCCGGGTCGGCGGTGGGCGCGGTCCGGCGGGGCTCCGGTACGGAACACCCGGCGGCGGCCGAGAGGACCGCGAGGGAGGCGGCGAGAACCGTCCGCCGGCGGGGTGGAGTGTGCACGACAGGCCCTTTCGCTCAAGTGCTCCCCTGGAAGACGGGTGTACGAGCGAGGCGGTTGTGTGCGGGGCGGAGCCGTCCGGGAAGATCACCGGAAAAGATCACCGGAGAAAGATCCCCGGAACGTGCGGGCGGATGTCGAGCGGGCGATCCTGGTTCCGACCGGAGGGTGACGGCGCGCCACAGGGGCGGGCGGGACGGGGAGGACACCCGGGATGAAGTACGTCGCGATGATCTACGGCAACCAGGCCAAGTGGGACTCCTTCCCGGCCGAGGCCTGGCCCGAGGCGATCGCCCGCCAGGAGGCCTTCAACGCCAGGTACCGCGAGAGCGGCGAGCTGCTCGGCGCGTACGGCCTCGCCGACGCGGCCGCCGCCCAGCTCGTCCGCCGCGTGGACGGCGCCCCGCCGTCACCGACGGCCCGTACCTGGAGACCAAGGAGTACCTGGCCAGCTTCTACCTGCTCGACTGCGAGAGCCCGGAGCGCGCCCGGCAGATCGCCGCCGACATGCCCTTCGCGGACGTCGAGCCCGTCGAACTCTGGCCGGTCCTCCACGAGTCCGCGGCGGACGTGTGACGGACGCGGCGAGCGGGACCCCCGCGACCGAGGACCTGCTGCGCGCCTGCGCGCCGCAGGTCCTCGGCGCGCTCGTGCGCCGGTACGGGGACTTCGACCTCTGCGAGGACGCCGTCCAGGAGGCGCTGATCGCGGCGGCCCGGCAGTGGCCCGAGGAGGGCGTGCCGGAGCATCCGCGCGGGTGGCTGCTCACCGTCGCCACCCGCCGGTACGTGGACCTGGTGCGCAGCGAGTCCGCCCGCCGGCGCCGGGAGGACGCCGTCGCGCTCGCCACGCCCGACTCCGCGCTCCTCGCGCGCGCCGCCGACGACCTGGACGCCGACCGGGACGACTCCTGTCCCTGCTCTTCCTCTGCTGCCATCCGGACCTGTCGCCGCCCAGCCGGATCGCGCTGACCCTGCGGGCCGTCGGCGGCCTCACCACCGCGCAGATCGCCGCCGCCTTCCTCGTGCCGGAGGCGACCATGGCGCAGCGGATCAGCCGGGCCAAGCAGACGATCAGGGCCGGCGGGCTGTCCCTCGCGCCGCCGCGGGGCAGGAGCGCACCGCCCGCCTCGCCGAGGTGCGGCACGTGCTCTACCTCGTCTTCAACGAGGGCTACACGGCCAGCGGCGGCGACGCGCTCACCGCGCCCGAGCTGTCCACGGAGGCGATCCGGCTGGCCCGGATGCTGCACCGGCTGGTCCCCGAGGACACCGAGACGGCCGGACTGCTCGCGCTGATGCTGCTCACCGACGCCCGCCGCCCGGCCCGCACGGGCCCGGACGGGGAACTCGTGCCGCTCGCGGAGCAGGACCGGGGAGCTGGGACGGGGCGCTGATCGCCGAGGGCGTGGAGCTGATCAGCCGCACCCTGCCGGCGGGCCGGGTCGGCCCGTACCAGCTCCAGGCGGCGATCGCGGCCGTGCACGACGAGGCCGCGTCCGCCGGGGACACGGACTGGCCGCAGATCCTCGCCCTGTACGAGCTCCTGGAGCGCACCGGGCCGGACAACCCGATGGTGACCCTCAACCGGGCGGTCGCCGTCGCCATGGTCCACGGCCCGAAGGCCGGCCTGGAGCTCCTGGACGGACTCGCGGAGGACCGGCGGCTCGCCCGGAACCACCGCCTCCTCGCGACCCGCGCGCACCTGCTCGACCTCCTCGGCGACCGGGAGGGGCGGCCGCCGCCTACCGGGAGGCGGCCCGCCGCACGACCAGCGCGCCCGAGCGGCGCCATCTGACGGAGCGGGCCCGGCGCCTGGGCTGAGGGCGCGCGCGGCACGCCCATGCGCCCCGGCGCATGGGCGTACGTGACGTGGGGTACAGTCTTCGCCCCCGATTGGCGGCCGGAAGGCCCCGTATGGCAGACTGTCCAAGTTGCTCGGTTGAGTGCCGATGCTGCGCGCCTCCCGTCGGGAGGACCGGAAGCGAGTCCCACAGTACTCGTCGACCCCTCGGGTCGGACGTACGGGAATCTTCTGGGAAGCGTCAGCGGGGCGCCGACCAGGCACCCGGTGGGTGTTTCGCCCCCGGCCCGCGGTCATGGGACCGCGTCCCCTTGGTTGGGAGATCCCTAGGGATTTCTGCGTAGAGGGAACGCGACACGCCCGACCGCGTGGGTCGGAGACAGACGCAAACGCACCGGGTTCCAGAGCGTTAACGAGACAAAGGACTACTAGTAGCCATGGCGGGACAGAAGATCCGCATCCGGCTCAAGGCCTACGACCACGAGGTCATCGACTCCTCGGCGAAGAAGATCGTCGAGACGGTGACCCGCACTGGTGCGTCGGTCGCGGGCCCGGTGCCGCTGCCCACTGAGAAGAACGTGTACTGCGTCATCAAGTCGCCGCACAAGTACAAGGACTCGCGCGAGCACTTCGAGATGCGCACGCACAAGCGCCTCATCGACATCCTCGACCCCACGCCGAAGACGGTTGACTCGCTCATGCGTCTCGACCTGCCGGCGGGCGTCGACATCGAGATCAAGCTCTGAGGTGACGCGCGAGATGGCTAAGAACATCAAGGGCATCCTGGGCGAGAAGCTCGGCATGACGCAGGTCTGGGACGAGAACAACCGGGTCGTCCCGGTGACCGTCGTCAAGGCCGGCCCGAATGTCGTGACCCAGGTCCGTACGAACGACGTCGACGGCTACGAGTCGGTCCAGATCGCCTTCGGCGAGATCGACCCGCGCAAGGTGAACAAGCCCCTCAAGGGTCACTTCGCCAAGGCCGACGTCACCCCGCGCCGCCACCTGGTGGAGCTCCGCACCGCTGACGCCTCCGAGTACACGCTCGGCCAGGAGATCACCGCCGAGGTCTTCGAGGCCGGCGTGAAGGTCGACGTCACCGGCAAGAGCAAGGGCAAGGGCTTCGCCGGTGCGATGAAGCGCCACAACTTCCGTGGTGGCAAGGCCTCGCACGGTGCCCACCGCGTGCACCGCAAGCCCGGTTCGATCGGTGGCTGCGCCACCCCGGGCCGTGTCTTCAAGGGCATGCGCATGGCCGGTCGCATGGGCAACGAGCGTGTGACCACCCAGAACCTGACCGTCCACGCCGTTGACGCCGAGAAGGGTCTGCTGCTCATCAAGGGCGCCGTCCCCGGCCCCAACGGTGGCCTCGTCCTGGTCCGCACCGCGGCCAAGGGGGTTTGAGGAACCGATGAGCACCATTGACATCCTTTCGCCGTCTGGCGACAAGGCCGGGACCGTCGAGCTCCCCGAGGAGATCTTCGGCGCCAAGGTCAGCGTCCCGCTGATCCACCAGGTCGTCGTCGCGCAGCTGGCCGCGGCCCGTCAGGGCACGCACAAGACCAAGACCCGTGGCGAAGTCCGCGGTGGTGGCAAGAAGCCTTACCGCCAGAAGGGCACCGGCCGCGCCCGTCAGGGTTCGACCCGCGCCCCGCAGTTCGCCGGTGGTGGCGTCGTGCACGGTCCCGTGCCGCGTGACTACTCGCAGCGGACCCCGAAGAAGATGAAGGCCGCCGCCCTCCGCGGTGCCCTGTCGGACCGGGCGAACCACTCCCGCATCCACGTCGTCACCGGCGTGGTCGAGGGTGGCATCTCCACCAAGGCCGCCAAGACGCTGTTCGGCAAGATCTCGGAGCGCAAGAACCTGCTCCTGGTCGCCGAGCGCTCCGACGAGGCCGCGTGGCTGTCCGCCCGCAACCTGCCCCAGGTGCACATCCTGGAGCCGGGCCAGCTCAACACGTACGACGTGATCGTCTCCGACGACGTGGTCTTCACCCAGGCCGCCCTCGAGTCCTTCGTGTCTGGCCCCCAGACCGCTGAGACCGAAGGGAGCGACGCCTGATGACTGAGGCCGTCGTCACCAGCAAGACCTTCTCGGACCCGCGCGACATTCTCGTCAAGCCGGTCGTCTCGGAGAAGAGCTACGCCCTGCTGGACGAGAACAAGTACACGTTCATCGTCGCGCCTGGCTCCAACAAGACCCAGATCAAGCAGGCCGTCGAGGCGGTCTTCTCGGTCAAGGTCACCGGGGTCAACACGATCAACCGTCAGGGCAAGCGCAAGCGCACCCGCACCGGTTTCGGCAAGCGCGCCAACACCAAGCGCGCCATCGTGACCCTTGCTGAGGGCAACCGTATCGACATCTTCGGCGGTCCGACCGCCTAACGGCGGTCTGGATCGTCCGGAATCGGACGAGGACTGAGAAATGGGAATCCGCAAGTACAAGCCGACTACGCCGGGCCGTCGCGGCTCCAGCGTTGCCGACTTCGTCGAGATCACGCGGTCCACGCCGGAGAAGTCGCTGGTCCGCCCCCTGCACAGCAAGGGCGGCCGTAACAACACCGGTCGTGTGACCGTCCGTCACCAGGGCGGTGGCCACAAGCGTGCCTACCGCGTGATCGACTTCCGTCGTCACGACAAGGACGGCGTGCCGGCCAAGGTCGCTCACATCGAGTACGACCCCAACCGCACCGCGCGCATCGCTCTCCTCCACTACGTGGACGGCGAGAAGCGCTACATCATCGCCCCCAAGGGTCTGACCCAGGGCGACCGCGTCGAGAACGGCCCGGGCGCGGACATCAAGCCCGGCAACAACCTGGCGCTCCGCAACATCCCGGTCGGTACCACGATCCACGCGATCGAGCTCCGTCCCGGTGGCGGCGCCAAGTTCGCCCGCTCGGCCGGTGCCTCCGTGCAGCTGCTGGCGAAGGAGGGCACGATGGCCCACCTCCGCATGCCGTCCGGTGAGATCCGTCTCGTCGACGCCCGCTGCCGCGCCACGATCGGCGAGGTCGGCAACGCCGAGCAGTCGAACATCAACTGGGGCAAGGCCGGCCGCAAGCGCTGGCTGGGCGTTCGCCCGACCGTTCGCGGTGTGGCGATGAACCCGGTCGACCACCCGCACGGTGGTGGTGAGGGCAGACCTCCGGTGGTCGCCACCCGGTCTCCCCGTGGGGTCAGAAGGAGGGTCGTACTCGTTCGCCGAAGAAGGCTTCGAACAAGTACATCGTCCGCCGCCGCAAGACGAACAAGAAGCGCTAGGAGCGGGTTTAGATGCCGCGCAGTCTCAAGAAGGGACCCTTCGTCGACGGCCACCTCGTCAAGAAGGTGGACGCCCAGAACGAAGCCGGTACCAAGAACGTCATCAAGACCTGGTCCCGTCGCTCGATGATCATCCCGGCCATGCTCGGCCACACGATCGCGGTGCACAACGGCAAGACCCACATTCCGGTGTTTGTCACCGAGTCGATGGTCGGCCACAAGCTCGGCGAGTTCTCGCCGACGCGCACCTTCCGGGGTCACGTGAAGGACGACCGGAAGTCGAAGCGCCGCTAGTAGCGGGGTGGAATGACCATGACAGACACTGGAAGGACAACCATGGAAGCCAGGGCCCAGGCGCGGTACATCCGCGTCACGCCCATGAAGGCCCGCCGCGTGGTGGACCTTATCCGTGGCATGGACGCCACGGAGGCTCAGGCGGTCCTGCGTTTCGCCCCGCAGGCCGCGAGCGTGCCGGTTGGCAAGGTGCTGGACAGCGCCATCGCCAACGCCGCGCACAACTACGACCACACGGACGCCTCTTCGCTGTACATCAGCGAGGCGTTCGTCGATGAGGGCCCGACCCTGAAGCGGTTCCGTCCGCGTGCCCAGGGCCGTGCCTACCGGATCCGTAAGCGGACCAGCCACATCACCGTGGTCGTCAGCAGCAAGGAAGGAACCCGGTAATGGGCCAGAAGGTTAACCCGCATGGGTTCCGGCTCGGCATCACCACGGACTTCAAGTCCCGCTGGTACGCCGACAAGCTGTACAAGGACTACGTCAAGGAAGACGTCGCCATCCGTCGGATGATGACGTCCGGCATGGAGCGCGCCGGCATCTCGAAGGTTGAGATCGAGCGCACCCGTGACCGCGTGCGTGTGGACATCCACACCGCTCGTCCGGGCATCGTCATCGGCCGCCGTGGCGCCGAGGCCGACCGCATCCGCGGCGACCTCGAGAAGCTCACGGGCAAGCAGGTCCAGCTGAACATCCTCGAGGTCAAGAACCCCGAGATGGACGCCCAGCTGGTCGCCCAGGCCGTTGCCGAGCAGCTCTCCTCCCGCGTCTCCTTCCGTCGTGCCATGCGCAAGAGCATGCAGGGCACGATGAAGGCCGGCGCCAAGGGCATCAAGATCCAGTGCGGTGGCCGTCTCGGCGGCGCCGAGATGTCCCGCTCGGAGTTCTACCGCGAGGGTCGTGTGCCGCTGCACACGCTCCGCGCGAACGTGGACTACGGCTTCTTCGAGGCCAAGACGACCTTCGGTCGCATTGGCGTCAAGGTCTGGATCTACAAGGGCGACGTCAAGAACATCGCCGAGGTCCGCGCCGAGAACGCCGCTGCCCGTGCGGGTAACCGCCCGGCCCGTGGCGCCGGCGCTGGCGACCGCCCGGCCGGCCGTGGTGGCCGCGGTGGCGAGCGTGGCGGCCGCGCCGCAAGCCGCAGCAGTCGGCTCCGGCCGCCGAGGCCCCAAGGCCGAGGCTGCCGCCGCTGCTCCGGCTGAGAGCACCGGAACGGAGGCCTGACCGACATGCTGATCCCCGTAGGGTCAAGCACCGCAAGCAGCACCACCCGAAGCGCTCCGGCGCCAGCAAGGGTGGTACGCAGGTTGCGTTCGGCGAGTACGGCATTCAGGCCCTCACGCCGGCTTACGTGACCAACCGCCAGATCGAGGCGGCTCGTATCGCGATGACCCGCCACATCAAGCGTGGCGGCAAGGTCTGGATCAACATCTACCCGGACCGCCCGCTGACGAAGAAGCCCGCCGAGACCCGCATGGGTTCCGGTAAGGGTTCTCCGGAGTGGTGGATCGCGAACGTCAAGCCGGGTCGGGTGATGTTCGAACTGTCCTACCCGAACGAGAAGATCGCGCGCGAGGCCCTGACCCGTGCGGCCCACAAGCTGCCGATGAAGTGCAAGATCGTGAAGCGCGAAGCAGGTGAGCTGTGATGTCGGCCGGTACCAAGGCGTCCGAGCTGCGCGAGCTGGGCAACGAGGAGCTTCTCAACAAGCTCCGCGAGGCCAAGGAAGAGCTGTTCAACCTCCGCTTCCAGGCGGCGACGGGTCAGCTCGAGAACCACGGTCGGCTCAAGTCCGTCCGTAAGGACATCGCCCGGATCTACACCCTGATGCGTGAGCGTGAGCTGGGCATCGAGACGGTGGAGAACGCCTGATGAGCGAGAGCAACGTGACTGAGAAGACCGAGCGCAACGCTCGCAAGGTCCGCGAGGGCCTGGTCGTCAGCGACAAGATGGACAAGACCGTCGTCGTCGCTGTCGAGGACCGCGTCAAGCACGCGCTGTACGGCAAGGTCATCCGCCGTACGAACAAGCTCAAGGCTCACGACGAGCAGAACGCTGCCGGCATCGGCGACCGCGTCCTCCTGATGGAGACCCGGAAGCTGTCCGCCACGAAGCACTGGCGCGTCGTCGAGATCCTCGAGAAGGCCAAGTAATTACCTGAGGGGTATCCCTCAGGTCAGTTCCGCCAGGCTCGGTCGGGGCTTCCTCGTGAAGCCCCGGCCGGGAACCGGCAGACAAATCAGGAGATAGACGTGATCCAGCAGGAGTCGCGACTGCGTGTCGCCGACAACACTGGTGCCAAGGAGATCCTTTGCATCCGTGTTCTCGGTGGCTCGGGTCGCCGCTACGCGGGCATCGGTGACGTCATCGTCGCCACCGTCAAGGACGCGATCCCCGGTGGCAACGTGAAGAAGGGTGACGTCGTCAAGGCGGTCATCGTTCGCACCGTCAAGGAGCGCCGCCGCCAGGACGGCTCGTACATCCGCTTCGACGAGAACGCCGCTGTCATTCTCAAGAACGACGGCGACCCTCGTGGCACCCGTATCTTCGGCCCGGTCGGCCGTGAGCTGCGCGAGAAGAAGTTCATGAAGATCATCTCGCTCGCGCCGGAGGTGCTGTAAGCATGAAGATCAAGAAGGGCGACCTGGTCCAGGTCATCACCGGTAAGGACAAGGGCAAGCAGGGCAAGGTCATCACGGCCTTCCCCGCCGAGAACCGCGTCCTGGTCGAGGGTGTCAACCGGGTCAAGAAGCACACCAAGGCCGGCCCCTCGCAGGCCGGTGGCATCGTCACGACCGAGGCTCCGGTCCACGTCTCCAACGTCCAGCTGGTCGTGGAGAAGGACGGCAAGAAGGTCGTCACGCGTGTCGGTTACCGCTTCGACGACGAGGGCAACAAGATCCGCGTTGCCAAGCGGACGGGTGAGGACATCTGATGGCTACCACCACTCCGCGTCTCAAGACGAAGTACCGCGAGGAGATCGCGGGCAAGCTGCGTGACGAGTTCAAGTACGAGAACGTCATGCAGATCCCCGGCCTCGTGAAGATCGTGGTCAACATGGGTGTCGGCGACGCCGCCCGTGACTCGAAGCTCATGGACGGTGCCGTCCGTGACCTCACCACGATCACCGGTCAGAAGCCGGCCATCACCAAGGCCCGCAAGTCCATCGCGCAGTTCAAGCTGCGCGAGGGCCAGCCGATCGGTGCGCACGTCACGCTCCGTGGCGACCGCATGTGGGAGTTCCTGGACCGCACCCTGTCGCTCGCGCTCCCGCGCATCCGCGACTTCCGTGGTCTGTCCCCCAAGCAGTTCGACGGCCGTGGCAACTACACCTTCGGTCTCACGGAGCAGGTCATGTTCCACGAGATCGACCAGGACAAGATCGACCGTGTCCGGGGTATGGACATCACCGTGGTGACCACGGCGACCAACGACGACGAGGGCCGTGCCCTTCTGCGTCACCTCGGCTTCCCGTTCAAGGAGGCGTAAGCGAGATGGCGAAGAAGGCTCTCATCGCGAAGGCTGCCCGCAAGCCCAAGTTCGGCGTGCGTGGCTACACGCGCTGCCAGCGCTGTGGTCGTCCCCACTCCGTGTACCGCAAGTTCGGCCTGTGCCGCGTGTGCCTCCGTGAGATGGCTCACCGTGGCGAGCTGCCGGGCGTGACCAAGAGCTCCTGGTAATCCCCCAGTTGGGATGACCGGAGTCTCTCGGTAAGCATTGGGTCGGCGGAGGCCCACCCCCGTATGCCTTAGGCTTGTGGGGTTGGGCGTCCGCCGCCCGTACGACTTACTACGCCGTAGGTCCCCGCGCCGCACCCGTCCCGCCCCTGTGTGGGAGAGGGATGGCGCATACAGGAAACCCCGGCGAGAGAGGCCGAAGGCCAATTCATGACCATGACTGATCCGATCGCGGACATGCTGACTCGTCTGCGTAACGCGAACTCGGCATACCACGACTCCGTGACGATGCCGCACAGCAAGATCAAGTCTCACATCGCGGAAATCCTCCAGCAGGAGGGCTTCATCACGGGCTGGAAGGTCGAGGACGCCGAGGTCGGCAAGAACCTCGTCCTCGAGCTCAAGTTCGGTCCGAACCGTGAGCGCTCCATCGCGGGCATCAAGCGGATCTCGAAGCCCGGTCTCCGGGTTTACGCGAAGTCCACCAACCTGCCGAAGGTCCTCGGCGGCCTGGGCGTGGCGATCATCTCCACGTCCCACGGTCTCCTGACCGGCCAGCAGGCAGGCAAGAAGGGCGTAGGTGGGGAAGTCCTCGCCTACGTCTGGTAGTCGGGAACGGAGGAATAGCTAATGTCGCGTATTGGCAAGCTGCCTATCCAGGTTCCCGCCGGCGTGGACGTCACCATCGATGGCCGCACGGTCACGGTCAAGGGTTCCAAGGGCACCCTGACCCACACCGTCGCCGCGCCGATCGAGATCGTTAAGGGCGAGGATGGCGTGCTCAACGTCAACCGTCCGAACGACGAGCGTCAGAACAAGGCCCTCCACGGCCTGTCCCGCACGCTGGTGGCCAACATGATCACCGGTGTGACCCAGGGTTACGTGAAGGCGCTCGAGATCAGCGGTGTCGGTTACCGCGTGGCCGCGAAGGGCTCCGCTCTGGAGTTCCAGCTCGGCTACAGCCACCCGATCCTGGTCGAGGCGCCCGAGGGCATCTCGTTCAAGGTCGAGTCGCCGACCAAGTTCTCGGTCGAGGGCATCGACAAGCAGAAGGTCGGCGAGGTCGCGGCGAACATCCGCAAGCTGCGGAAGCCCGACCCGTACAAGGCCAAGGGCGTCAAGTACGCCGGCGAGGTCATCCGCCGCAAGGTCGGAAAGGCTGGTAAGTAAGCCATGGCATACGGTGTGAAGATCGCCAAGGGCGACGCTTACAAGCGTGCGGCCAAGGCTCGCCGCCACATCCGCATCCGCAAGAACGTGTCGGGTACGGCGGAGCGTCCGCGCCTCGTCGTGACGCGTTCGAACCGCGGCATCACCGCTCAGGTCATCGACGACCTCAAGGGCCACACCCTTGCGTCGGCGTCGAACCTGGACGCGTCGATCCGCGGTGGCGAGGGTGACAAGTCCGCGCAGGCCAAGCAGGTCGGCGCCCTTGTCGCCGAGCGCGCCAAGGCTGCCGGTGTCGAGGCCGTCGTGTTCGACCGTGGTGGCAACAGGTACGCCGGGCGCATTGCCGCTCTGGCTGACGCCGCCCGCGAAGCCGGGCTGAAGTTCTAAGCCCCGGTTCCGGGACTAACGGACGTAACAGAGAGAGGTAATCCAATGGCTGGACCCCAGCGCCGCGGCAGCGGTGCCGGTGGCGGCGAGCGGCGGGACCGGAAGGGCCGCGACGGTGGCGCTGCCGCCGAGAAGACCGCGTACGTTGAGCGCGTTGTCGCGATCAACCGCGTCGCCAAGGTTGTCAAGGGTGGTCGTCGCTTCAGCTTCACCGCGCTCGTCGTGGTGGGTGACGGTGACGGCACCGTAGGTGTCGGTTACGGCAAGGCCAAGGAAGTTCCCGCGGCCATCGCCAAGGGCGTCGAGGAAGCCAAGAAGAACTTCTTCAAGGTTCCCCGCATCCAGGGCACCATCCCTCACCCGATCCAGGGCGAGAAGGCCGCGGGCGTCGTCCTGCTCAAGCCGGCTTCCCCCGGTACCGGTGTTATCGCCGGTGGCCCGGTGCGCGCCGTGCTCGAGTGCGCCGGCGTTCACGACATCCTGTCGAAGTCGCTCGGCTCCGACAACGCGATCAACATCGTGCACGCGACCGTGGAGGCCCTCAAGGGCCTGCAGCGTCCCGAGGAGATCGCGGCTCGCCGTGGTCTGCCCCTCGAGGACGTCGCTCCCGCGGCTCTGCTCCGTGCGCGTGCTGGGGCGGGTGCGTAATGGCTCGCCTCAAGGTCACGCAGACGAAGTCGTACATCGGCAGCAAGCAGAACCACCGCGACACCCTCCGTTCCCTGGGCCTCAAGCGCCTGGGTGACGTGGTTGTCAGGAGGACCGCCCCGAGTTCCGCGGCATGGTGCACACCGTCCGCCACCTCGTGACGGTCGAGGAGGTTGACTGACATGGCGGAGAACAACCCGCTGAAGGCCCACAACCTCCGTCCCGCCCCGGGCGCCAAGACCGCGAAGACCCGTGTCGGTCGCGGTGAGGGCTCGAAGGGTAAGACGGCCGGTCGTGGTACGAAGGGTACGAAGGCCCGCTACCAGGTTCCGGAGCGCTTCGAGGGTGGCCAGATGCCCCTCCACATGCGTCTCCCGAAGCTGAAGGGCTTCAAGAACCCCTTCCGCACCGAGTACCAGGTCGTGAACCTGGACAAGCTGGCCGCGCTCTACCCGCAGGGTGGCGAGGTCACGGTGGCCGACCTGGTCGCCAAGGGTGCCGTTCGCAAGAACCAGCTCGTCAAGGTCCTGGGCCAGGGCGAGGTCTCCGTGGCGCTGCAGGTTTCGGTTGACGCCGTCTCCGGCTCCGCCAAGGAGAAGATCGCCGCCGCCGGCGGCACCGTCACCGAGCTCGTCTGAGACGACTCGATGGCCTGAACATCCGATCGGGGATGCCTCCCAAAAGGGGCATCCCCGATTGGTCGTTCCTAGGGGGGCATGGTCGCCGGTAAGGTGGCGTGCACTGTCTAGGCTCCGTGCGGTATGCCCGCACGCGATTCATGACCGATATCCCAATCGTCGAACCTCAAGACCGTCACCCTTGACGCATAGCGCGGGGGTCGCAGGAGGCACCGTGCTCACCGCGTTCGCCCGGGCGTTCAAGACGCCCGACCTGCGCAAGAAGCTGCTCTTCACGCTTGCCATCATCGTGCTGTACCGCCTCGGGGCCCACATCCCGGTGCCCGGCGTCAGCTACGAGGCCGTCCAGCAGTGTGTCAAGCAGGCCAGCGAGGGCAACAACAGCCTGTTCGGCCTGGTCAACATGTTCAGTGGCGGGGCGCTGCTGCAGATCACCATCTTCGCGCTCGGCATCATGCCGTACATCACGGCGAGCATCATCCTGCAGCTGCTGACCGTCGTGATCCCCGCCTCGAAGCCCTCAAGAAGGAGGGTCAGGCCGGTACTGCCAAGATCACGCAGTACACCCGGTACCTGACCGTGGCGCTCGCCATCCTCCAGGGCACCGGCCTCGTCGCCACCGCCAAGAGCGGTGCGCTCTTCAGCGGCTGCATCGTCGCCGACCAGGTCGTGCCCGACCAGTCGATCTTCACCATCGCCACCATGGTCATCACCATGACCGCCGGCACCTGTGTCGTCATGTGGCTCGGTGAGCTCATCACCGACCGCGGCATCGGCAACGGCATGTCGATCCTGATGTTCATCTCGATCGCCGCCGGCTTCCCCGGCGCCCTGTGGGCCATCAAGCAGAGCGGCAAGCTCGCCAAGGGCTGGATCGAGTTCGGCACCGTCATCCTCATCGGCTTCGTGATGGTGGCCCTCGTGGTCTTCGTCGAGCAGGCCCAGCGCCGGATCCCCGTGCAGTACGCGAAGCGCATGATCGGCCGGCGCTCCTACGGCGGTACGTCCACTTACATCCCGCTGAAGGTGAACCAGGCGGGTGTGATTCCTGTCATCTTCGCGTCGTCGCTGCTCTACATCCCGGCCTTGATCGCCCAGTTCTCGAACTCCACCGCGGGGTGGAAGACCTGGATCGAAGCCCACTTCGTCAAGGGTGACCACCCCTACTACATCGCCGCGTACTTCCTCCTGATCGTGTTCTTCGCCTTCTTCTACGTGGCGATCTCGTTCAACCCCGAGGAAGTCGCGGACAACATGAAGAAGTATGGTGGCTTCATCCCGGGTATCCGGGCTGGTCGACCTACTGCCGAGTACCTGAGCTACGTGCTCAACCGGATCACTTGGCCGGGCTCGCTGTACTTGGGTCTGATCGCTCTTGTGCCGACGATGGCGTTGGCAGGCTTCGGTGGCGCCAATGCCAACTTCCCCTTCGGTGGGACGAGCATCCTCATCATCGTGGGTGTGGGGCTGGAGACCGTGAAGCAGATCGAGAGCCAGCTCCAGCAGCGCAATTACGAAGGGTTCCTCCGCTGATGCGAATCGTCCTCGTCGGACCGCCCGGTGCGGGCAAGGGCACGCAGGCCGCGTACCTCGCCAAGAACCTGGGCATCCCGCACATCTCTACGGGCGACCTGTTCCGTGCCAACATCTCGCAGGGCACGCCGCTGGGCGTAGAGGCGCAGTCGTACATGAAGGCCGGCCAGCTGGTGCCGGACTCCGTGACGATCGGGATGGCCGAGGACCGCATGCGCCAGGCGGACGCCGAGGGCGGCTTCCTGCTCGACGGCTTCCCGCGGAACGTGGCCCAGGCCGAGGCCCTGGACGCCTTCCTCAAGGCCAGTGGCATCGAGCTGGACGCGGTCCTGGACCTGGAGGTCCCCGAGGACGAGGTCGTGAAGCGGATCGCGGGTCGCCGCATCTGCCGCAACGACTCCTCGCACGTCTTCCACGTCTCGTACAACGCTCCGGCGGCCGAGGGCGTCTGCGACGTCTGCGGCGGCGAGCTGTACCAGCGCGACGACGACAACGAGGAGACCGTCCGCAAGCGCCTGGCGGTCTACCACACGGAGACCGAGCCGATCATCGACTACTACCGGTCGCAGGACCTGGTCGCGACGATCTCGGCGCTCGGCAAGGTGGACGAGGTCACCGCCAAGGCGATGGACGCGCTCAAGAAGTAACCCCGGTTCGTTCGATACGGCCGCGGTGCCCCTCGGGGGCGTCGCGGCCGTATCGTTGTTCTGTTCCCCGTAATCGATGGAAAGGCCGCGGCCACGATGGTGCAGATCAAGACCCCCGAGCAGATCGCGAAGATGCGCGAGGCGGGGCTGGTCGTCGCCGCCATCCACGCGGCGACGCGCGAGGCGGCCGTGCCGGGCGCCACGACGAAGGACCTGGACGAGGTCGCGCGGAAGGTCATCGCCGACCACGGGGCGAAGTCGAACTTCCTCGGGTACGGCGGCTTCCCCGCGACGATCTGCACCTCGGTGAACGAGGTCGTCGTCCACGGCATCCCCGACGACAAGACCGTCCTCAAGGACGGCGACGTCATCTCGATCGACTGCGGCGCGATCGTGGACGGCTGGCACGGCGACGCGGCGTACACCGCCTTCGTCGGCACCGGTCACGCCCCGGAGCTGATCGAGCTCTCCCGGGTGACGGAGGAGTCGATGTGGGCCGGCATCGCGGCCATGAAGCTCGGCAACCGCCTGGTGGACATCTCGAAGGCGATCGAGACGTACATCAAGCGCCAGCCGCGCCCGGCCGTCGGCGACCACAGCCTCGGCCGCTACGGCATCATCGAGGACTACGGCGGCCACGGCATCGGCACCGAGATGCACATGGACCCCCACCTCCTGAACTACGTCTCCCGCAAGCGCGGCAAGGGGCCGAAGCTCGTCCCCGGCCTCTGCCTCGCCATCGAGCCGATGGTCTCCCTGGGCACCCCCCACACGGAGGTCCTCAAGGACGACTGGACCGTCATCACCACCGACGGCACCTGGTCCTCCCACTGGGAGCACAGCGTCGCCCTCACCGAGGAGGGCCCCTCGTCCTCACCGCCGTCGACGGCGGCAAGGCGAAGCTGGCCGAGCTGGGCGTCACGGCGGCGCCGGACCCGCTGGCGTAGTGCGGAGTCTGGGGTCGGCCGCGCGTAAGCCGCCGTGCTGGGCACCCGTCCGGCGGTCGGAGGCCGCCGCAGCGGCCCGAAGCCTGTGAGGCGCCCTGGGCGCCGAGCCCGCGAGGGCTGCGTCGGGGAATGGGTCGGCGGCAAGGCGAAGCCGGCCGAGCTGGGCGTGACGGCGGCGCCGGACCCGCTGGCGTAGGACGTTTCGTCCTTTGAGTAATGATCTTCTACGGTGGGCAGACTTCCCGATTCGTCTTTTCGTGGGGCCTGACGTAGACTGATGCGTCGGCTCTCGTGTACCCGTGTGCCTGCACGCGGCGGCGAGAGTCGATCAAGGTAGCCGATTCGAAAGGCGAAGCGTGGCCAGAAGCAAGGTGCCATCGAGATCGAGGGCACCGTGATCGAGTCCCTCCCGAACGCCATGTTCAAGGTGGAACTCCAGAACGGTCACAAGGTCCTCGCGCACATCTCCGGCAAGATGCGGATGCACTACATCCGAATCCTCCCGGACGACCGGGTCGTCGTGGAGCTCTCTCCGTACGACCTGACGCGTGGCCGGATCGTCTACCGGTACAAGTAGATCTTGCCCGCACCCCGCCTCCGCGCGCGGGTGGTGGCACTGACCCGGAGAACCTCACATCCCATGAAGGTCAAGCCGAGCGTCAAGAAGATCTGCGACAAGTGCAAGGTGATCCGCCGTCACGGCCGGGTCATGGTCATCTGCGACAACCTGCGCCACAAGCAGCGCCAGGGCTGACGCACGCCGACCGACCTGCATCTCGCAGTTCTTCGCGCGACGCATAGCAATACGTACATACGCAGAGCCCGTCCGGCCGTGTCCCACGGCTGACGGCACCTCCGGCGGGGGCCGGGGACCCGACCTGTACCTCATACGGCAGCCGGGGCCGGCTCTGCAGCAGACCCCCGAGAACACAGGAGCCATTGAATGGCACGCGTTTCCGGTGTTGACATCCCGCGTGACAAGCGTGTGGTGGTCGCACTCACCTACGTCTTCGGTATCGGGCGCACCCGGTCCGAGGAGATCCTCGCCGCCACTGGCGTGAACGAGTCCACCCGTGTCCGCGACCTTGCCGAGGAAGACCTCGTCAAGATCCGCGAGTACGTGGACGCCAACCTCCAGACCGAGGGTGACCTCCGCCGCGAGATCGCCGCCGACATCCGCCGCAAGGTCGAGATCGGCTGCTACCAGGGCCTCCGCCACCGTCGTGGCCTGCCCGTCCGCGGTCAGCGCACCAGCACGAACGCTCGTACCCGCAAGGGCCCGCGTCGCGCCATCGCCGGCAAGAAGAAGCCGGGCAAGAAGTAGTCCTCAGCGGACGCTTGACCAAGCGGTCTTCGCTGTAGGACCGACCACCTCCCGTAGGAGAACGACATGCCCCCCAAGGGTCGTCAGGGCGCTGCCAAGAAGGTGCGCCGCAAGGAAAAGAAGAACGTCGCTCACGGCCACGCGCACATCAAGAGCACGTTCAACAACACGATCGTCTCGATCACGGACCCGTCCGGCAACGTGATCTCCTGGGCCTCCGCCGGCCACGTCGGCTTCAAGGGCTCGCGCAAGTCCACCCCGTTCGCCGCGCAGATGGCCGCCGAGTCGGCCGCTCGCCGCGCGCAGGAGCACGGCATGCGCAAGGTCGACGTCTTCGTCAAGGGTCCGGGCTCCGGCCGCGAGACCGCGATCCGCTCCCTCCAGGCCACGGGCCTCGAGGTCGGTTCGATCCAGGACGTCACCCCCACGCCGCACAACGGCTGCCGTCCCCCCAAGCGCCGCCGCGTCTGACGCACAGGCTGCTTGACCTGGACTTTCGGGCGGTGCGTCCCCTTTCGGGGGCGTACCGCCCGTACCCTTGCAGTACGCAGTACCTGTCGGACGTCAAATAGTGGGCGTCCACGACTGAAGGAATCACAGACATGCTTATCGCTCAGCGTCCGTCGCTGACCGAAGAGGTCGTCGACGAGTTCCGCTCGCGGTTCGTGATCGAGCCGCTCGAGCCGGGCTTCGGCTACACCCTCGGCAACTCCCTCCGCCGTACCCTCCTCTCCTCGATCCCGGGTGCCGCTGTCACCAGCATCCGCATCGACGGTGTCCTGCACGAGTTCACCACCGTGCCGGGCGTCAAGGAGGACGTCACCGACCTCATCCTCAACATCAAGCAGCTGGTCGTCTCCTCGGAGCACGACGAGCCGGTCGTGATGTACCTGCGCAAGCAGGGCCCGGGTCTGGTCACCGCCGCCGACATCGCGCCCCCGGCCGGTGTCGAGGTGCACAACCCCGACCTCGTTCTCGCCACGCTCAACGGCAAGGGCAAGCTGGAGATGGAGCTGACCGTCGAGCGCGGTCGCGGCTACGTCTCCGCCGTCCAGAACAAGCAGGCCGGCCAGGAGATCGGCCGCATCCCGGTCGACTCCATCTACAGCCCCGTGCTGAAGGTCACCTACAAGGTCGAGGCGACCCGAGTCGAGCAGCGCACCGACTTCGACAAGCTCATCGTCGACGTCGAGACCAAGCAGGCCATGCGCCCGCGTGACGCCATGGCGTCCGCCGGCAAGACCCTGGTCGAGCTGTTCGGTCTCGCCCGCGAGCTGAACATCGACGCCGAGGGCATCGACATGGGCCCGTCCCCGACGGACGCCGCCCTCGCCGCCGACCTCGCGCTGCCGATCGAGGAGCTGGAGCTCACGGTCCGCTCCTACAACTGCCTCAAGCGCGAGGGCATCCACTCCGTGGGTGAGCTCGTCGCCCGCTCCGAGGCCGACCTGCTCGACATCCGCAACTTCGGTGCGAAGTCGATCGACGAGGTCAAGGCGAAGCTGGCCGGCATGGGCCTCGCGCTCAAGGACAGCCCGCCCGGATTCGACCCGACCGCCGCCGCGGACGCCTTCGGCGCCGACGACGACGCGGACGCGGGCTTCGTCGAGACCGAGCAGTACTAAGGTCTCAGTTCTTGCTGCGGACCGGTTTCGGCTGGTCGCGCAGTTCCCCGCGCCCCTATGGGGCGCGGGGTCTCCGACGGGTGACCGCCCGCTCGGACACTGACATCGGTACCTCATACGGCCGGTGCAGATCACAAGGAGAAACATCATGCCGCGTCCCGCGAAGGGTGCCCGCCTCGGCGGTTCCGCCGCGCACGAGAAGCTGCTGCTCGCCAACCTGGCGAAGTCGCTGTTCGAGCACGGCCGCATCACCACGACCGAGGCCAAGGCCCGTCGCCTGCGTCCGGTCGCCGAGCGCCTGATCACCAAGGCGAAGAAGGGCGACATCCACAACCGTCGCCTGGTGCTGCAGACGATCACCGACAAGGGCGTCGTCCACACCCTCTTCACCGAGATCGCCCCGCGTTACTCGGAGCGTCCGGGTGGCTACACCCGCATCACGAAGATCGGCAACCGTCGTGGCGACAACGCCCCGATGGCCGTGATCGAGCTGGTCGAGGGCGAGATCGCCAAGAAGGCGACCGTCGCCGAGGCCGAGGCCGCCACCAAGCGCGCCGTCAAGGAGGCCGACGAGGCCGCCGCCGTCGAGGCGACCGAGGACGAGGCGAAGGACGCGTAAGCGTTTTTCGTACGTTTCTCGTGAGCGGGCCCGTACCCCCTGGGGTGCGGGCCCGTTCCCGTGTCTTTGAGAGGATCTTCGCGTGAGCGATGACGTGCAGGACGGGTTCGTACGGGTACGCCTTGACCTTTCGTACGACGGCAAGGACTTCTCCGGCTGGGCCAAGCAGGCCCAGGGGCAGCGGACCGTGCAGGGCGAGATCGAGGACGCCCTGCGGACCGTGACCCGGTCGAAGGAGACGTACGAGCTGACCGTCGCCGGCCGGACCGACGCCGGGGTGCACGCGCGGGGCCAGGTCGCCCATGTCGACCTGCCCGTGGAGCTGTGGGCCGAGCACCGGGACAAGCTGCTCAGGCGGCTCGCGGGGCGGCTCTCGCACGACGTGCGGGTGTGGAAGGTGGAGGAGGCCCCCGCGGGGTTCAACGCGCGGTTCTCGGCCGTCTGGCGCCGCTACGCCTACCGCGTCACCGACAACCCCGGCGGTGTCGACCCGCTGCTGCGCGGACACGTGCTGTGGCACGACTGGGCCCTCGACATGGACGCCATGAACGAGGCCGCCACCGCGCTCGTCGGCGAGCACGACTTCGCCGCGTACTGCAAGAAGCGCGAGGGCGCCACCACCATCCGCACGCTCCAGGTGCTCCGCTGGGAGCGGCGCGAGGACGGGATCCTCGAAGCGACGGTGAAGGCGGACGCCTTCTGCCACAACATGGTCCGCTCGCTCGTCGGCGCCCTGCTCTTCGTCGGCGACGGCCACCGGCCGGTCGACTGGCCCGGCAAGGTCCTCGCCGCCGGGGTGCGGGACTCGGCCGTGCACGTGGTGCGGCCGCACGGCCTCACCCTCGAAGAGGTCGGCTACCCGGAGGACGCGCTGCTGGCCGCCCGCAGCAAGGAGGCCCGCAACAAGCGGTCACTCCCCGGCGGCGGCTGCTGCTGAGGCCTGGGAGCGGCCCCGGGCGTAGATCTGGTTGAAGGCGAAGGTGCCGAGGTCGTCGCTGGCCTGGAAGACGGGCTTGTCGGCCTTGGTGACCTTCTTGCCGTTGGCGAAGCCGGCCTGGGTGAAGTACGCGTACCGGCCGATCGCGTTCGAGCGGCGCAGGCAGACCGTGGCGTGGCAGAAGTCGCCCACGCCCCCGCCCACCAGGGGCGCGATGCCGCCGGTGGCCTGTTCCTTGGCCTTCTGGGCGGCGGCCTCGGAGGGGAAGACGGCGACGCCGACGGTGATCGCCACGCCGTCCTTCACGTAGGTGGCGCGGAGCACCCGCTCGCAGCCGTTCCGCCGCAGGACCGTGCCCAGGCCGCCCTGGGTGACGGCCGCGCAGTTCGTGGTCGCGGAGGTCGTGCCCTTCTTGTACGGGCGGCCGTTCATGCTCAGCTTCTTGCCCGGGAAGAGGCCCTCGGCGCTGAGCGGGGCCTTGTCCTTCTTCGGGTCCGAGATGTAGTCCCTCGGGTTCGGCGGGGGCGGCGGGGCCACCGAGGAGAAGGTCGGCTCGGGGTCGGCGTGCCGGTGGGGAGATCGAGTCGGTGGTGACGGGGTGCTTGTTGGCCTCGTCGTTCTTCTTGTTGGTGCTCACGACGGCGGTCGCGACGATCGCGCCGACGGCCGCCGTCGCCAGGACGCCGCCGCCGATCAGCAGGAGGCGCTTGCGGCGGCCCGGGAGGCCGAGGCGTCGGCCAGGGCGCCCCAGTCAGGGGTGCCGGTGCTGCCCTGGGCGCCGGGGAAGGGGTTCGGCTGCGGCTGCTGCTGGGGCTGTGGGTAGCCGTGGCCCGGCTGCTGCCCGTACTCCTGCTGCGGCGGGTATCCGTACCCGGGCTGCTGTCCCTGACCCTGCGGCGGCGGGTATCCGTAGCCCGGCTGCCCCTGACCCTGCTGCCCCTGTCGCTGCGGCTCCTGCGGCCACTGCGGTCCCCCAAAGCTCATGCCGCGCATCCTAAACCGGTTGGGCCGGGGCCGAGCGGGCGGTGACAATGCATCCCATGGGACATGTCGAGGCCGCGCATCTGGAGTACTACCTTCCCGACGGGAGGGTCCTCCTCGGGGACGCCTCCTTCCGGGTCGGGGAGGGGGCCGTCGTCGCCCTCGTCGGCGCCAACGGCGCCGGCAAGACCACACTGCTCCGGATGATCGCCGGAGAGCTCCAGCCGCACGGCGGCAGCGTCACGGTCAGCGGCGGGCTCGGTGTGATGCCGCAGTTCGTCGGCTCCGTACGGGACGAGTCCACCGTCCGTGACCTGCTGGTCTCGGTCGCCCAGCCCCGGATCCGGGAGGCCGCGAAGGCCGTGGACGAGGCCGAGCACCTGATCATGACGGTCGACGACGAGGCCGCGCAGATGAAGTACGCGCAGGCCCTCAGCGACTGGGCCGAGGTGCAGGGGTACGAGGCGGAGACCCTCTGGGACATCTGCACGATGGCCGCGCTGGGCGTCCCGTACGACAAGGCGCAGTTCCGTCAGGTCAGGACGCTGTCCGGCGGCGAGCAGAAGCGGCTGGTGCTGGAGTCGCTGCTGCGCGGCCCCGACGAGGTGCTGCTCCTCGACGAGCCGGACAACTACCTCGACGTGCCCGGCAAGCGGTGGCTGGAGGAGCGGCTGCGGGAGACCCGCAAGACCGTGCTCTTCATCTCCCACGACCGGGAGCTGCTCTCCCGGGGCGCGCAGAAGATCATCGCGGTCGAGCCCGGCCCGGCCGGCTCGGACGTCTGGGTGCACGGCGGCGGCTTCGACACCTTCCACGAGGCGCGGCGGGAGCGGTTCGCCCGCTTCGAGGAGCTGAAGCGGCGCTGGGACGAGAAGCACGCGCAGCTGAAGAAGCTCGTGGTCAACCTGCGGCAGGCGGCCGCGGTCAGCCACGAGATGGCCTCCCGGTACGCGGCGGCGCAGACCCGGCTGAAGAAGTTCGAGGAGGCCGGTCCGCCGCCGGAGCCGCCGCGCGAGCAGGACATCCGCATGCGGCTGCGCGGCGGACGGACCGGGGTGCGGGCCGTGACCTGCGAGAACCTTGAGCTGACCGGTCTGATGAAGCCGTTCTCGCTGGAGATCTTCTACGGGGAGCGGGTCGCCGTCCTCGGTTCGAACGGCTCGGGGAAGTCGCACTTCCTGCGGCTGCTCGCGGGGGACCCCTCGGTCGCCCACACGGGCACGTGGAAGCTGGGCGCCCGGGTCGTGCCGGGGCACTTCGCGCAGACCCACGCCCACCCGGAGCTGGCCGGGCGGCCGCTCGTCGACATCCTGTGGACCGAGCACGCCAAGGACCGGGGCGGGGCGATGTCGGTGCTGCGGCGCTACGAGCTGGAGCGGCAGGGCGACCAGCCCTTCGACAAGCTCTCGGGCGGACAGCAGGCCCGCTTCCAGATCCTGCTGCTCGAACTGGCCGGCACGACGGCGCTGCTCCTCGACGAGCCCACGGACAACCTGGACCTGGAGTCCGCCGAGGCGCTCCAGGAGGGCCTGGAGTCCTACGAGGGCACCGTGATGGCCGTCACCCACGACCGCTGGTTCGCGAAGAGCTTCGACCGCTACCTGGTCTTCGGGTCGGACGGGGTCGTACGGGAGACCACGGAGCCCGTGTGGGACGAGCGACGGGTCGAGCGGGCGCGGTGACCTCGGGCGGTGCCCCGGCGTTTTGACCCGTCCGGGGTGCCGCGGGTACTGTTGCGGTTTGTTATGCGTATTGGCTTCGTCGTTCTCGTACGAAGGAGCCTGCGCAGGTTCCCTGGAGCAGTTACCAGTGGCTCGCATACGGGCGGTGTCCCGGCAGTGCAGGCCCCAGCTGCATGATCGCTTCAGGTGTGTCTGGACTCCATCCACTGAAGAAGCGAAGGCTACGAAGTGCGTACGTACAGCCCCAAGCCCGGCGACGTGACTCGCCAGTGGCACATCATCGACGCGCAGGACATCGTCCTGGGCCGCCTGGCGACGACGGCCGCGAACCTCCTGCGAGGCAAGCACAAGCCGGTCTACGCCCCGCACATGGACATGGGCGACTTCGTCATCATCATCAACGCTGACAAGGTCCACCTGTCCGGCAACAAGAAGACCCAGAAGATGGCCTACCGCCACTCTGGCTTCCCGGGTGGTCTGCGCTCCGTCCGCTACGACGAGCTGCTCGACAAGAACCCCGAGAAGGCCGTCGAGAAGGCCATCAAGGGCATGATCCCCAAGAACTCCCTGGGCCGTCAGATGCTCTCGAAGCTGAAGGTCTACGCGGGCGAGAACCACCCGCACGCTGCCCAGCAGCCGGTTCCGTTCGAGATCACCCAGGTCGCGCAGTAATTCCGGCCACACCCCCTAAGAACGAAAGAAATCTGAGGAGCATCGTGGCCGAGACCACCCCCGAGACCCCCGTCGACGAGTTCGAGGGCGTCGAGGAGTACACCACCGAGACCGAGCTCGTCGAGGGTGACTACACCTCCGAGTCCCTCGCGTCCCGCTTCGGCGACCCGCAGCCGGCCGCCGGCCTGGGCCGTCGCAAGAACGCCATCGCCCGCGTCCGGATCGTTCCGGGCACCGGCAAGTGGAAGATCAACGGTCGCACCCTTGAGGACTACTTCCCCAACAAGGTGCACCAGCAGGAAGTCAACGAGCCCTTCAAGGTGCTCGAGCTCGACAACCGCTACGACGTCATCGCCCGCATCGCGGGTGGCGGTGTCTCCGGCCAGGCCGGCGCCCTGCGCCTCGGCGTGGCCCGTGCGCTGAACGAGGCGGACGTCGAGAACAACCGCCCGGCGCTGAAGAAGGCCGGCTTCCTCTCCCGTGACGACCGTGCGGTCGAGCGGAAGAAGGCCGGTCTCAAGAAGGCCCGCAAGGCCCCGCAGTACAGCAAGCGCTAATCACGCCTGCTCGGTCTGCTTTCGTACGCCCCGGCGGCACTGCCCGTGCCGTCGGGGCGTACGTTTTTCATAACCTCTTTCTCTTTCGCTTGGGCACGTATTTTCGGAGGACAACTGTGGGACGACTCTTCGGCACCGACGGCGTACGAGGCGTCGCCAACGCGGACCTGACGGCGGAGCTGGCGCTCGGTCTGTCCGTCGCGGCCGCGCACGTGCTCGCCGAGGCGGGCACCTTCGAGGGCCACCGGCCGACCGCCGTGGTCGGACGTGACCCGCGCGCCTCGGAGAGTTCCTCGAAGCGGCCGTCGTCGCGGGCCTCGCCAGCGCCGGCGTGGACGTGCTGCGCGTCGGCGTCCTGCCCACCCCGGCCGTCGCCCACCTCACCGGCGTCCTCGGCGCCGACCTCGGCGTGATGCTCTCCGCCAGCCACAACGCCATGCCCGACAACGGCATCAAGTTCTTCGCCCGCGGCGGCCACAAGCTCGCCGACGAGCTGGAGGACAAGATCGAGGCCGTGTACGAGGAGCACCGCACCGGCGCCCCCTGGGAGCGCCCGACCGGTGCCGGCGTCGGCCGCGTCCGCGACTACGACGAGGGCTTCGAGACGTACGTCTCCCACCTGCTGTCCGTCCTCCCCAACCGCCTCGACGGGCTGAAGATCGTCCTCGACGAGGCCCACGGCGCCGCCGCCCGCGTCTCGCCCGAGGCCTTCACCCGCGCCGGCGCCCAGGTCGTCACCATCGGCGCCGAGCCCGACGGCCTCAACATCAACGACGGCTGCGGCTCCACCCACCTGGACCTGCTCAAGGCCGCCGTCGTCGAGCACGGCGCCGACCTGGGCATCGCCCACGACGGCGACGCCGACCGCTGCCTCGCCGTGGACGCCTCCGGCGCCGAGGTCGACGGCGACCAGATCCTCGCCGTGCTCGCCCTCGCCATGCGCGAGGTCGGCGCCCTGCGCGGCGACACCGTCGTCGCGACCGTCATGTCCAACCTGGGCTTCAAGCTCGCCATGGAGCGCGAGGGCCTGAACCTCGTCCAGACCGCGGTCGGCGACCGCTACGTCCTGGAGTCCATGAAGGAGAACGGCTACGCCCTCGGCGGCGAGCAGTCCGGGCACGTCATCGTGCTCGACCACGCCACCACCGGCGACGGCACCCTCACCGGCCTCATGCTGGCCGCCCGCGTCGCCGCCACCGGCAAGTCGCTCGCGGACCTCGCCGGCGTCATGGAGCGGCTGCCGCAGATCCTCATCAACGTCAAGGACGTCGACAAGTCCCGGGTCACCACCTCGGGCGAACTCGCCGCCGCCGTCACCGAGGCCGAGCGCGAGCTCGGCTCCACCGGCCGCGTCCTGCTCCGCCCCTCCGGCACCGAGCCGCTGGTCCGCGTCATGGTCGAGGCCGCCGACATCGAGCAGGCCCGCGCGGTCGCGCAGCGCCTCGCGGACGTCGTGAAGTCCGCGCTCGGCTAGCCTTTCTGAGGCACCGTCATGCAGGGAAGGGCCCCCGCCGTACCGGCGGGGGCCCTTCGATCCCCGGGCTTTCCGGGGTCAGAGCTTCGGCGCGCGGCGCCAGCGGCCGCGCTGGGTGCGCCACAGGGCCTTCTGTCCGTACAGGGTGAGCGTCCCGGCCAGGACGATGCCGAAGAGGTTCAGCATCAGCTGCTCGACCGAGCCCCACATCTGGCCCACCTCGCCGTAGCTGAGCGCCACCGCCGCGTTCGCGCCCGCCGGGACCGTCGTCACCGAGATGGCCACGCCCACCAGCGCCCCCGACTTGGCGGAGGTCAGGAGAGGGTGCCGGCCGCGCCCGCGAGCAGCGCCACGACGAAGGAGAACGGGTCCGGCTGCCAGATGAACCGGGTGTTGGGCCGGTCCGCGTCCAGCTGCGCCTTGCTGAACAGGTCGAGCGCGTCCATCCCCAGGCTGAACACCGTCGTCGCCGCGATCGCCGCCGCGAAGCCGACGACCAGCGCGATCAGCGAGCGCGCCGCCAGCTTCGGGGCGCGCTGCACGATCGCCGTGCAGATGCCGGCCAGCGGGCCGAACTCCGGGCCGACCGCCATCGCGCCCACGATCAGGATCGCGTTGTCCAGGACGACACCGCAGGCCGCGATCATCGTCGCCAGGATCATGAACGCGCCGTACGTGAGGGAGAGCGTCGACTCCTCGTGCGTCGCCCCCGCCAGCTGTTCCCAGATCACCGCGTCCGCGGGCTCGCCGGGGGCCTCCCGCTCGGCCGCTTCCGCGCGGGCGGAGAGCGAGAGGTCGATGTTCTCGACGGCGATCGAGCCGTCCTGATCGATCCTCAGCGCCCGCAGCTCCTGCAGCAGTTCGTCGCCCGCCTCGCGGGCCACGTCGCACAGCACCAGGTCGCCCGCGGGGTCTCGGGCCGCGCCCGGCAGCACCACCAGATGGGTGGTGCCGACGGTCGACTCGATCAGCCGGACCGCTTCGAGGGTGCGGTCGGGCGGCACGATCAGGCGGAGATGCAGCATGGGGAGAGCGTACGGAGGTCAGAGCTTCCGCAGGCTCAGGCGCTGCACCTTGTGGTCGGGGCCCTTGCGGACGACGAGGGTCGCCCGGCCGCGGGTCGGGGCCACGTTCTCCAGGAGGTTCACCTTGTTGATGGTCCGCCACATCGTGCGGGCATAGTCGAAGGCCTCCTCCTCGGAGACCTGCGTCCAGCGCCGGAAGTACGAGGACGGGTCCTGGAAGGCGGTGTCGCGCAGCTTGCGGAAGCGGTTGAGGTACCAGCGCTCGATGTCCTCGGGGCGCGCGTCCACGTACACCGAGAAGTCGAAGTAGTCGGCGAGGCCGACGCGGGTGCGGCCGTCCTTGCCGGGCAGCGCCGGCTGGAGGACGTTCAGCCCCTCCACGATGAGGATGTCCGGGCGGCGCACCACGAGCCGCTCGCCGGGCACCCGGTCGTAGATCAGGTGCGAGTAGACCGGGGCCGTGACCTCGTCCTTGCCCGCCTTGACGTCCGCGACGAAGCGGGTCAGGGCCCGGCGGTCGTACGACTCGGGGAAACCCTTCCGGGACATCAGGCCGCGCGCCTTCAGCTCCTCCATCGGGTAGAGGAAGGCGTCCGTCGTCACCAGCTCCACGCGCGGGTGCTCCGGCCAGCGGGCCAGGAGGGCCTGGAGGAGGCGGGAGACCGTCGACTTGCCGACGGCCACCGAACCGGCCACCCCTATGACGAAGGGGGTGCCGCGCTGCTCGGCGCTCTCGCCGAGGAAGGTGTTCAGGGCGCCGCGGAGGCCGCTGGTGGCCTGCACGTACAGGTTGAGCAGCCGGGAGAGGGGGAGGTAGATGTCCCGGACCTCGTCGAGGTCGATGACGTCCCCGAGGCCGCGGAGCCGCTCGACCTCGTCGGCGGTGAGGGGGAGGGGGGTCTTGTCGCGCAGGGCGCTCCACTCGGCCCGGGTGAGGTCGACGTACGGGGTCGCCTCGGAGGGGCGGCGGGGGCCGGTCCCGTTCCGGGGGGTGCCCCGTCCGGCGCCCTCTCCGGTTCCGGCGCCGTCGCCGGGGGTCCGTCGGGGCCGTCCCCGTTGGGGCTTCGTGGCGGCGAAGTGATCACCTGGCCATTGTCCCGGGTCGGGCGGGGTGCGGGGGTGGGGTGGGTCACGTGGGGCGTCGCCTCTGCCGAGGTCAGGGTCTGCCGCCGAACAGCCGACGGTCCCACCGGAAAGGGATCCGGTGGGACCGTCGCCTTCGTTCACCTGCGTGGTGCAGGGGTGGAGACCTGGACATCTCCTGCGGAGTTGCTGACGCCTACGCATCCGATGACGTGCAGAGGGCGCGGGGCAAGGTAGATCTGAAAGAAGTACCCCGTTCCTTTCTGATCGTCCACCCAGCCCGCATGGAGGCCTTGCTCACCCATCTTCTCGAGATCCGCAAGGCATTTCGCGGCTCCTATGGTTTCCCGCCCGCGCCGCCGCATATGTCCTACCCGGCCACGGAGGATGCCCCGGAGTGTCGATGCAGGAATGGGCTTCGGTCCGATGTAAAACTCTGCACCGGAGGCCAGCGAAGCTCTGGCCAGAATGCTTGCTTCGGAGTCGCCGCCGAATGCCGCCAGCAGCTCGCTCGTGGATACTTCCTCCATCTCACCCTCCGGCGACCTTCGCCCATGTCACTCCCATGTCGAAGCTGATCTCGTCTGCCAGGATTTCTCCGACGATGAGATGTTCGTCCTCTTGGAAGCCTCCCATTTCGTAATCGGTTCCGTGAATCTGAATGTTTCTCGACGGTCCGATGGTGGGGTCTATGTTGTCTATCTTGATGCGCAGCATCACGCCTTCTCCGACGTATTCATCCCCGAGGTTATTGGCGCCGAACTCGGCGACTTCAGGGTCATCCGACCAAGAGGTGAAGTGAGAATCCGTGTCATTGGCGCCCACGTGAGCCTTGATGCTGGAGTTCCCTCCAAGGGGAACTGCGCGGCCTTCTGAAGCGGTCTTGTAACTACGGTGGCCCTTGGCTAGGCCGCGGTAGAGGTAGCCGTCGGTGTTGAGCCCGCAGTTGTGAACAAGGACGGGGGCTGGGCCCGCCAGCACATAGTACGTATGGAAGTCGGCGACCGTCAGGTTGCGGACGCTGGCCGGCTGGGTCCAGGCCTGGACCGCGGTGATCTGGACGTGGGTGCCGGCGCTCGTGCGGAGCCACTGGCCGGGCTTCAGGTTCTTGGCGTCGACCCACTTGCGGAGGGACGGGACCCAGAAGGGGTGGCCGTCCGTGGCCGTGATCGGGGCGGTCTTGGTGCCCTTGGCGCCGTCCGTGTCGATTGTTATGCGGACGAGGTGCTTCTCGCCGTTGCCGATGATCGTCGCGGCGACGTCCTTGGCGGCCGTCTCGCCGGTCTTCTCGTCCGTGGCGAGGACCTTGTCGCCCGGCTTCAGGTCCTTGATCGGCTTCGTGGAGCCGTCGGCGAGCAGAACCTTTGTTTCAGGGGTGAAGCTGTTTCTGATGGGGCAGGATCCGCTGGAGCCCGCGTCGCCCCCGTCGGCTTTTCTCGCCGCGTCCGCCGCCGCGTCGTCGGCTTTTCTCGCCGCTGCCTTGGCGGCGTTCGCCTCCTTCTTCCAGTTCGCCATGTCCTCGGCGTATTTCGCCATGGCCGCGGCTTCGTCGTCCGCCCGCTTCAGGAGTCCCGTGGCCCAGCTGACCTCGTCGCTCCAGCGGTCGTACATCTTCCAGGCCTTTTCGAGGGCCTTGACGACTCTCTTGGACTTGGCGGCGAACGGCATGGCCGCTTCGAGCGCGAGCGCGCCGCATGCCCAGACGTCGCCGCCGAGGCAGGCCTGGATGTCGTCGAATCCGCTGATGCCCTTGGCGACCTCCCACGCGATCTCGAGGATCACGTCGGCCTTGGACTTCTTCCGGATGTTCGACGCCTTCTTGACGTCGTCCTCGCTGAGGGTCGTCGTCGGCTTCGTCGGCGGCGGGGGGGTGTAGACGTCCTTGACCCCGGCGTCTTCGTAGACCTGGTTGGTGGTCTTGCCCTCCGTCTGGATCTTCCTGCCGCAGCTGTCTCCGGCGCCCTCGCAGAACGCCTGGCCCGAGGGGTCCGCGAACGTGATCGGGCTGTTGTTCCCGTACGCGTACGGGTTCATCGACTGCGACTCGGCGATGTTCATCTTCGGGTCGACCGAGATGAACCGGCCCAGGGTCGGGTCGTACTCGCGGGCGCCCAGGTGGGTCAGGCCCGTCGAGGTGTCCTTCGTGCCGCCGAGGTAGCCCTTGTCGTCGGGCCAGACCGACGGGGCCGTGCCGCGTTCCTCGCCGTACGGGGTGAACTTGCGGCGGGTGACCGTCTTGGTCGCCGCGTCGACCGAGGTCGTCGAGGAGCCGTTCCGGTCGGAGAGCAGGTACGACTTCTTGATCGTGCCGCCCTGGGCGACCTTGACCATGGCGGGGCCGGCGGGGTGGCCGTAGTACCGGGTCGTCTTGGCGACGTTGCCGGCGGTGTCGAGCTGGAGCTCGGTGCCGGGCAGGTACAGGGTCGTGCCGCTGGGGTCCCGCTTGATGAGGCGGCTGCCGCCCGCGTCGTAGACGAAAGAGGTCTCCTTGGTGCCGGCGGTCACCTTCTGCAGGTGGCCCTCCAGGTCCCACAGGAGGTTCTGCGTGTCGCCCTGGACGGTCCGGGAAGTGGTGTTGCCCGCGTCGTCGTAGCCGAAGAGCTCCTCACGCTGGCCCTGCGGGCCCGTCGTGTCGACCTTCGCCAGCCTGCTCGTCGTGGGCAGGCCGGTCGCGTAGGTGTAGGTGCGCTTGACGTCCTTCGTCGTGTCGCCGAGCGGGTCGTGCTTCGTCTCGCCGAGACGGTTGCCGACGGCGTCGAAGGTGTACGAGTGCCAGTACGCGTCCGGGCCTCCCACCTTCGGGGCCGAGCCGGGGCCGGACGCGCCGGGCTTGAGCGCACAGGCGTCGCTCGCCGTCCAGGCGTCCGTCATGCGGCGCAGGTGGTCGTAGGCGAAGCACTGGACGTCGGTGGTGGCCGGCGTCGGGTTGTCGCCGGTCGTCTCCGTGATCCGCTTCACGTTGCCGACGGCGTCGTAGTCGGTCACGACGTCGTTGAGCGTGACGGTGTCGACGGAGCCGACTTCCTGGTGGTTCGTCGTGCGGGTCACCCGACGGGTCTGCTCGTCGAACAGGTTGCTGGTGATCAGCGCCTTGCCCGCCGAGTCGACCCGGGTGCGCACCACGTCGCCGAGCGAGGTGTACTCGGTCGCCGCGACGAAGGTGCTGGTTCCCACCGCCATGGTGTTGATGGCGTCGAGCGCGTTGTACCCGATCGACACCGTCTCCGCGGGGAGGCCGCCGACCGCCGGATGGGTCGTGGTCTGCGGCAGGCCGGTGCGCGAGGTGTACGTGCTGGTGTACGTGTACGTGCCGGCGAGCTTGCCCTCGCTGGGCGGGATCGTCACCGTGGTCGTCTTGGGCCGGTACTCGGTGTCGTACGCGGTGACGGCCTGCGTGTACGCGTTCGTGCCGGCGTCCGTGGTGACGTAGCGGGTCGAGGAGGCCGGGAGGCCCAGGGCGCCCGGGACCGTGTCGTACGTCTGCGACGTCAGCTTCGGCCCGGTGAGTGAGCCGTCGTGCGTGGCGGTGACGCGGCCCAGCGCGTCGTAGGCCATCGCGATGGTCCGGCCGGGCGTCCGGCCGTCCGTCATGGAGACGACGCGGTCGCCCTTGTCGTACTCGAGGGTGGTCGTGCCCTTGTCGGGGTCGGAGGTCGTCTTGACGCGGCCGCGGATGTCGTACGTCTGCGACCACTTGTTGCCGGCCTGGTCGGTGACCGTGTCCAGCTGACCCTTGCGGGTGTACGTGTAGCTGATCTTGTCGTACGCGCCGGAGGGACCGTCGCCCTTGTACTGGCGCAGCTCGGTCTTCCGGCCGAAGGCGTCGAGGATCGCCATCGTCGGCGTCTCGCCGGCCGGGGGGGCGACCGCCGTCCAGTCACCGCCGTACGTGGTGGTCGTCCGCCAGGTCTCCAGGCCCTTGGACCGGGCGATGGTGTCGGTGGGACGCCCGACGCCGTCGTACTTCGTCACCGTGGACGAGGGGACGGAGTTGTCGGTCGGCGGGAACATCGTCGCGGTCGGACCGCTGTCGCTGTTGTAGTAGCCGCCGTTCTCCTTCCACACCCGGCCGAGGCTGTCGTAGAAGGTGTCCGTGACGACCCGGCCGCCGTTCATCGCCGGGTTCTGGGTCTGCCGCAGGCGCAGCGCGCCGTCGTAGAAGTCGTAGCTGACCCGGTAGGTGCCGTTCTCCAGGAGGTGCTTGTTGGTGATGACGACCGGACCGTTCTGGCCCACGGTGTAGTCGAACTCCGCGTCCGGGGTGGTCGTGGCCGAGTTGCGGTCGGGTGACCAGACCTTCTTCGTCCGTCCGAGGGCGTCGTACTCCATGACGGTCTTGCGGCCGTTGGTGTCCGTCTGGATGAGGGGAGCCCGCGTCCGGGATCGACCTCGGTGGTGGCCGTGTGACCGAGGGCGTTCGTCGTGACGGTCTTGGTCACGACCGAGCCGGAGGCCGGCGTGTAGGCCGTCGACGTGGTCTTGCCGTAGACGTCGGTCGCGGAGGTGATGCGGCCGTACTCGTCGAAGGCCGCGGTGCCCTGGGTGGTGTACTGCGGGACCTTGTTCTCGAAGCCGGAGAGCGACTCCGTCTTCACGACGTTGCCCACGGCGTCGTACTGGACCTTGACGTCGGAGACGACGGTGCCGGGGCCGTAGACCGTGGGGATGTCACACGGCATGGTGACGGTTACGGTCCTGGTCTGCTGGGACTTGAACCACTTGGCTTCGTCGTCGAGGTACTCGAACCGCGTGCACTGGTCGTCGTCGGCGTCGGAGGTGTCGCCCTTGGTCCAGGTCCAGACCGTGCGGCCGCTGTTGTCGTAGCCGTGCTCGACGGCGGTGCGGCGCTCGCCGCGGCCACCCGACAGGATCGTGCGCGAAGAGGTGGACTTCAGACCCTGGACCCAGGCCTCGAGAGGTGCCGCCCCGGTGGCGGAGCGATTCCTCGAGGCGACCGGGCCGTGCAGATACGGGGTGTTGATCGTCGCCGAGTGCAGCGAACCCGATACGCCGTCGAAGTACTGGGTCTCCCTGACCTGGCCGGCGAGCATCGGGTGGTCGTCGACGGACGTGTTCTCGGAGTCCTTCACCTGGACCGAGCGGCGGGTGCCGTCTGACTTGAGGTCGCCGTCGAGGCCCCGGTAGAAGAGGGTCTCCGTGCGGGTGCGCACATCGGGCTCGACGCCGTTGACGACGCGGACCTTGGAGTATCCGCGGTACACCGACCACGTGCGGGCGGGCTTGTTGGTCAGCTCGCTCGCGTCGTCGTACGCCCAGGCGGGCGTGCCGAGGTACTCGTAGTTGGCCTCTCGGGTCGGCGAGGTGCCGTTCTTGTCCTCCTCGCGGACCTGGTCGACGCGGTGCTTGTGGAACCAGTCGGTGGAGTAGTTCTTCTTCAACCCCGTCGGATCGGTCGGATCGTTGGTCTCGACGACGACGGGATAGCAGCGCAGGGTGTTGTTGTCCGGTGCGGAGGGCAGCTTGACGGCGCCCGGGACGGTGGAGCACTCCGTGGGCGCGTACTTGACGACCGTGCGCGCGCCGGTCTCGGTCTGGATCTGCTGGACCCGCCAGCGCAGGTACGGCGGGTTGCCGTCGGTGTCGTTGTCGACGCGGTTGGGCAGCTGGATGCCCGTGAAGGTCACGGCGGGCAGGGTGAGCGGTGAACCGTTCTGGCCGGTGCGCTGGATGCTCTTGAGCCAGAGCGGGTACTCGCCGTTGACGGCGCCGTCACCGGTGGACTGGAAGTCCTGGTCCAGGGTCCAGGTGTCGACCGGGGTCGGCACACCGTTCTTGAGGACCTTAGTGGTGATGCTCCTCAGGAGCTTGCGGGTGAAGAAGGCGGGCGAGTACCGGTCCGTGCAGGTCTCGCCGGAGGCGCAGAGCTGGTCGGAGGGTACGTCCGGCCAGTTCTTGGCGACGTCGTACGAGGACTTGGAGGTGAGTTTGTCCTCGGCGCAGTCGAAGGACGCCGTGACGATGCAGCGCTCGCGGACGTCGTACGTCACCTCGGCGGGTGCGGGGGCGAAGAGGGCGTCGGAGCGCAGGCCGTACGCGGCGCGCTGCAGCCAGCCGCCGCGGTCGTAGCCGCGGGCGGTCGAAGTGCCCGTGTCGGTGACGTTGGAGCCGTAGTAGTTGCGCTCCTTGCCGTACCAGTAGGTGAGGGCGTTGCCGCGCGGGTCGACGACGTAGTCGAGGTTCCAGCGGTAGGCCTGGTCACAGACCGAGGCGGCGTAGGTGGCGGCGTGGCAGGGCTCGCCCTCGTGGTTGCCGTAGACGGGCACGTTGAGCGTCGAGTTGGTCTCGGGCTTGCCGGCCGCCCAGCCGGGCAGGTGGTTGAGGCCGAAGTAATACTTGACGCCCTCGGAGTTGGTGACGACCCAGTACTCGCCCTCCTTGTCCCCGTTCTCGGCGCCCGTCTCCAGTGTGACGTTCGAGCCGTCCTGGTTGGCCGTGTACCACTTCTTGTCGGCGTCGTTGAGGACGAGCGCCGTCGAGGACCCGTTCAGGGAGAGGGTGACCATCGGAGGGCCGTGACAGAGGTCGCCCGTCGGGTGGGTCGTGGGGTTGTTGAACCCGCTGTCCTTCGCGCGGTCCTCGGCGCAGGCCACGTAGGTGCGCTCGATGAAGCTGGATCCGGTGTCCCAGCCGTCACCGACCCAGGAGGGCTGCTGGGAGGTCGCGAGGGTGCGGCCGTCCACGCTGCCGGAGTTGTAGCCGATGGAGAGGGAAGGGCCCGGGCCGCCGAGGGACGACGGGATCTCCATCGGATAGGTCCAGGAGAAGTCACCGGTGGAGCCGCCGGCCGACCAGGAGCCGGTGGGGCTCAGCGAGGTCGCCTTGTAGGTGCCCTTGGAGCCGGACGCGCCCGCGGTGGCGGCGAGCACCATGGCCCCGGAGCCGGCCGAGGCGGAACGCGCCGCGTAGGTGCCGGTCAGCGTGCCCGACTCGGTGTCGTTGACGCTCGGCACGGGGACGGACGCCTGGCACTCGGGCTTCTGCGGCGTCGTCAGTGCGCAGGCGGGCATCGCACTGAAGTGCAGGCGGGAGCCCCAGTCACCGCCGTAGGCGTGGGCGAAGGAGCGGTAGTCCAGTTCGACGGAGAGCGGGTTGGTGCCCTTGCCCTCGTCGGTGCGCCGGACGGAGAGGAGCAGGCCGCGGACTCCGGCCTTGCGGGCGGCTTCCTCGCTGTGGACGGAGACCTTCGCCGTGACGGCGGGCGCGTCGGCGGCGGGGGCGGTGGCGCCCTGGCGACGGCCGCGTTGCCGGTCGCGAGTCGGACCGGCAGGGATCCCGCACGGGCCGAGGGGCCGACAGGCGCGGCCTTGTCCTGTTGGCCGGTGGCGACGCGCAGCGCGGACCGGGCGGTCCGGTCGCTCGCGGGCACGGTGGCCTCGGCGGTCGCCGCAGCAGGCCACTTCACACCCGGGGCCGCCTTGAGGGCCGCGCGGCTGCTCTGGTCCTGCGGTGCGGCGGGCGGCCTGGAGGTCGCGGGCGCCGCCGGGACGTCTGTGACCTTCTGGAGTTCGGGAAGGCCCTTTCCTCCCGCGGTCTGCGCGGCCACGGGCGAGAGGGAGGCCCCGGAAGCCAGCAGGGCCAGGGCGAGCGCGGAAATTCCGGAGCGCCATGTCCGTGATGGATGTCTGAAGTGTTTTCTGGCATGCCGAAATGGCACGTTGATCCCCACCCCTAATTCGTTGATCGAACGATTGGGGCGCAGGGTATGCAGCTCAGAGAACGGCTAACAAGGAGCGTCTGTGAGCAGCCTATGTGCCGGCTGTGCGCAAAAAGGGCACGTCACGACCATTCCTGTACATGTTGCCGACGACGTCTCCCGGAGTGTGTCAAGTCGGTAGGGCTTTCATCGCCCGGTGTCCGAGTTGCCTGCTACAAAGCAGCCTGAACGATTCCGTTCAGCTCCCGGAGGTCGTGCAAGGGGGATGCTTCCGCCGCAATGCGGGGGAATGCCGCACGATCTCGGACGGGCGGAATTCACCATCAAGAATGGGGACGGAACCCACTCCATGACATTGTTCAGATCGAGAACGTCCGACCCCGGGGGGGTCATGAGGAGAGGGCTCTCGGCACTCGTCGTCGCGACGATGTCCGCAGGGCTCCTCTCCATGGCGCCGCCCGGGTATGCCAGCGTGGAGACGCCGTCGGAGGGCGACGCTCCCGCCGCCACCCAGGCGGAGCAGGAGGCCCGGGTGACGGCGCAGGCCCTCAAGGAGGCCAAGCGCACCGGCAAGCCCGTCGAGATCGTGTCCCGGCGCACCGAGACCGACGAGGTGTACGTCAACCCCGACGGCACGGCCCGCGTCGACCGAGCGCTCCTCCCGGTCCGCGTCCGACAGGGCGGCAAGCTCGTCGCCATTGACCCCGACCTGGCGGAGCGCTCCGACGGCCGCATCGCCCCCAAGGCCTCGGCGATGTCCGTCACCTTCTCCGGCGGCGGCGACGACGTCTTCGCGACCATGCTCCGCGAGGGCCGGACCGTCACCCTGACCTGGCCGTACGGGAAGCTGCCCAAGCCGACGGTGAGTGGCCGCACCGCCACGTACGCGAACGTGTTGCCCGGCGTCGACCTCACCGCGACCGCGGACGACGTCTCCTTCTCGCACGCCCTGGTCGTCAAGACGCCCGCGGCCGCGAAGAACCGGGCCGTCAGGTCCGTCGAGTTCGGCGTGAAGACGCGCGGACTCCAGCTCGCGACGGGCGCGGCCGGCGAGGTTCTCGCCAAGACCCCCTCGCGCAACTCCCTCTTCGTCGCCCCGCAGCCGCGGATGTGGGACTCCGCGGGCTCCGAGGCGGCGACCCCGGTCGACACGAAGACGCCGAAGGCCGCGGCCCGGCCGGCCGCGCGTTCCCTCCAGGACACCCTCGACGGTGCCACCGAAGGCAGCCGACAGGCGAAGCTCGGCGTGAAGCTCGGCGCGGGCAAGCTCACCCTCACCCCCGACGCCGCGCTCCTCGACGACCCCAAGACCGTGTACCCGGTGGTCATCGACCCGAGGTGGGCGCCCGACGCCTGGAAGAACGCCTGGTCGATCGCGTACAAGCACACCGCCGTCTCCGGCTCCGAGGACACCGTCTACTACAACGGCGGCACCATCTCGGACTACGCCCGCGTGGGCTACGCCAACGACACCACCATCGGCGGCACCGTCCGCGCCAACACGTACTTCAACATCCCCGTCTCCAGCCTCTGGGACAAGCAGATCATCAAGTCGACGCTGCGCATCAAGCAGGCGTGGGCCGGCTCCTGGTCCTGCAACTCCGGTGACGTCCAGGTGCGGACGATCGGCAGGACCCTCCCGAAGAACATCACCTACAACCGCCAGCCTGCGTGGGGCGCGGTCGTGGACTCCTCCGGCGAGTCCTTCGGCGGGCGCAACTGCCCGACGGACACCGCGAGCCTCGTGGAGTTCGACGTCACGGACGCGATCGCCGACGCCACCGCCGCAGACTGGGGCAACTGGGCGTTCGTCCTGACCTCGAAGTCCAACGCCATCGACACCTCGTGGCGCAAGTTCGACCCCAACTCGATGCGGGTCTCCACCTGGTACAACACCCTCCCGGGCAAGCCGAAGACGTCCATCGACCCGTCCCTCCCGTGCGCGGGCGGCGTCATCGGCACGACCGACGAGATCGTGCTGAAGGCCACCAACCTCAAGGACGAAGAAGACGTCAACCTCACGGTCGAGTTCCGGTACGCGCTGACGACGGCCAAGAACGCGACGGTCAGGACCGTCTCCGCCAGCAGAGGCGGGACCGCCATGCTGCGCATCCCGGCGGGCACGACCCTGCCGTCCGGGACGTACTGGTACGACGCCGTCGTCAAGGACGGTGTGGGCAGCAGCCTCTGGGCGGGCCGCTGCAACTTCACCTACGACTGGAAGCCGCCGAAGTACGAGCCGAAGGTCAGCTCGTACGAGTTCCCCGAGCACACCCCGACGGTCACTCCCGGGCGTGCTCGGACGGCGTGGCCACCGGCAAGTGCGACATGCCCGCCCGGACGGACGGCAACTTCGTCTTCTCGATGGACCCCCGCGAGCCCGTCAAGGACATCGTCGAGTACGTCTGGTGGACCGACTTCGACACGATGGAGAAGTCGGCGAAGCCCGCCACGGCCGGCGGACCGGTCACCCTCAAGATCCGGCCGCTGAACGCCGGTCCCCAGTACCTGTACGTACGCGGTGAGGACGCGGCCAACAACCGTTCCCTGGTGAAGTCTTACCTTTTCCTTCCCACGCGCTCCGCCACGCGTGACCGGCTGGGCGACCTGAACGGCGACACTCTCGTCGACCTGGTCTCCGTGGACCCCGGAACGGGAGCGCTCTGGACGTACCCGGGGCGCGGTGACGGCACCTTCGGCACGGGGCAGGTCGCCGACGACGGTTCGTTCGCGGCAGGACCGGTGACGAACGGCGGCAGCTGGGACGACGCCGACTACTACGAGGACGTCCTGGCCCTGCAGCCCGCCGCCGACAAGGCCGGAGTGTACGAGCTGAACGCCTACCGGGGCGACGGCAACGGCCGGCTGCTGACCACCGACGACGCGAGCCGACGTCTGCAGACCATCGACGAGGACGACGTCGACAATGCCGGCACCTCGCTGTCGGAGAACGCGCACTGGCGGAACGGAGCGGAGATCCTCTCCATCCCCAGCGTCAACGACGACAACGAGGACGGTCTGATCAGCGATCTGGACAACCCCGACCTGCTGGTCAAGGAAGGCTCCTCGCTCTGGCTCTACCTGGGCATACGGAGCGGTGGCATCCTCTTCGCCCCGATCGCCCTCGGCAACGCCGACTGGCAGGACATGACCCTCATGACCCCCGGTGACCTCAACAAGGACGGTCTGCCGGAGATCTGGGCCCGGGACAAGGTCAAGGGCACTATCCACGAGTACCAGAGCAAGAAGTTGGCGACGCCCGACCCGAGCGGTGTCACCCTCGACCTCCGCGTGTTCCTCGACGAGGACGGGGCGGTACGGACCACTTCCATCGGCTCGGGCTTCACCGGCACCGCCTTCCCGCACCTGACGACGACCGGTGACTTCGAGAACGACGGCTACGCCGACCTGTGGTCGCGCGACGGCGCCGGCCGCACGGTCGAGTTCCCGGGCCGCGCGCTCTCCGGCGGCTCCTCCTTCGGGCCGGAGCGGTACCTCGCCACCACGGGCTACGACTGGGCGGACTGCAAGAGCTTCCCGGCCGCGTCGGGGACCGGGACCTTCTCCGTCTGCGGACCGATCCTCGGCAAGTACCTGGCGCTCGGCGGCCCGACCGGCTACGGCAAGCCGACGTCCGGCGTCACCAACGTCAGCGACGGCGGCCGGTTCGTCAACTTCGCCGCGGCCGGCACGACGACGACCAACCGCACCATCTCCTGGAGCAAGTCGACCGGCGCCTGGGCCGTCTCCAACGGAGTCTTCAGCAAGTGGAACAGCACCGGGCGCGAGACCGGTGTCCTCGGCTACCCGACTTCCGACGAGCGGCCGACGCATGTCGGGGACGGCAAGTACATCACCTTCAGCAACTCGGTTCAGAAGGGAGCCATTTACTGGCGGAGCGGCATCGGATCGCAGATGATCCGAGGCAAGATCTACAACAGCTATCTGAAGCTGGGGGGCGTTGCCAGGTTCGGTTATCCGACGGGTGACATGACGGGAACAGGAACGTTGAACCCGGTAGGGCTGGTCCAGCAGTTCCGTCAAGAGACGTCCAGCACGGACAACGTCTCCCTCTACTGGAGCGGCGGAGAAGATGCCTGGCCCGTTTCCGGAGCCATTCGCACGCACTGGCTGAGTCTGGGCGGGCCCACGGGAACCCTCGGGTTCCCGAAGTCGGATGAGAAGACCGTCTTCGGAGGTCAGCGTTCGGACTTCCAGAACGGGTACATCCGCTGGAACCGGGAAAGCGGTGTGGCCGCCTCGCACGCCTGGACGGACCGGACCGCGAGCGTGCGGACGGACCTGGCGGGTGACTACGACGGCGACGGCAGGACCGACATCTTCACCGTCTACGACAACTGGAACGACAGCATCAGCCTGTACGCGGCCAAGGCCAACGCCGAAGGCGGGCACAACCCGCCGCAGGAGTACCACTCCGAGGACGCGGGCGACTGGAACAACGGCCACGCCAAGTGGACGGCCGGCGACTTCGACGGCGACGGGCGTGACGACCTCATGGGGTTCCACGGCTACTCCGACGGCAGCGTCACCGCGTTCTCGTTCCTGACCCAGGCGGCGGGGCGGCCCGTCCAGCGCAGCAGTATCAAGCTCACCACGGGCTGGGACTGGAGCCGGAGCACGCCGATGGCGGGTGACCTCAACGGCGACGGCCGCGACGACCTCGTCTTCGTGTACGACTACGGCAACGGCGACACGGGCTTCTTCAAGGCTCTCGCGCGGACCGACGGAACCTTCGACAACCCGGTCCTGTCGCACAGGTCGGGCGCGGGCAACTGGTGGACGTCGAGCGCCCGCTACGCCGTCGGGGACACGAACGGCGACGGCCGTGACGACCTCATCGGTTTCTACGGTTACGCATCCGGAGAGGCCCGGCTCTTCACCTACACGGCGCAGGCCGACGGCACCCTCGGCCGCAGCATGCCGTCCTGGTACGTGCCGGCCGGCACCTGGGAGCGCGAGCGGGTCAAGTTGACCACGGGCGACTACAACAAGGACGGCCGCGAGGACCTCGCGGTGATGTACGGGTACGACGACGGCCGGACCGACATCCGGATCTTCCACGCCCGTGCCGACGGAGGCTTCGACGGCTTCGTCACCCCGTACTCCACCAAGCCGGGCGACTGGTACGCCACGAGCACCGGCAACCTGGTCTCCGGCGACGCCAACGGCGACGGACGCCCCGACATCGCCGTGTCGTACAACTATGCGAACGGTTCGACGCGGGTGTTCACCTTCTACGGCAACGCGGCGGGAACCGTCGACGCGCCGACGCGCGACTGGTACGCCGCCGCCGGTACCTGGTGATGCGGTGACGCACTGAAGTAAGGCGAGGGCCGCATCCCAGCCGTGGATGCGGCCCTTCGCGCGCGCTCCGGTGCTTCCGCCAGGTTCCGGCGTAGCCTGCCGTCATGTGCGGAATCGTGGGATACGTCGGCGGTCAGTCGGCGCTTGATGTGGTGGTCGCGGGCCTCAAGCGGCTCGAATACCGGGGCTACGACTCGGCCGGTGTCGCGGTGCTCGCCGACGGGGGGCTCGCCGCGGCCAAGAGGGCGGGCAAGCTCGTCAACCTGGAGAAGGAGCTCGTCGACCGGCCGCTGCCGGGCGGCTCCGTCGGCATCGGGCACACCCGCTGGGCCACCCACGGGGGTCCGACGGACGCCAACGCGCACCCGCACCTGGACAACGCCGGGCGCGTCGCCGTCGTGCACAACGGCATCATCGAGAACTTCGCCGCCCTCCGGGAGGAGCTCGCCGAGCGCGGCCACGCGCTGCTCTCCGAGACGGACACCGAGGTCGTCGCCCACCTCCTCGCCGAGGAGTTCTCCTCCGTCGGCGACCTCGCCGAGGCCATGCGGCTGGTGTGCGGGCGGCTCGACGGGGCGTTCACCCTCGTCGCCGTCCACGCCGACCAGCCCGACGTCGTCGTCGGCGCCCGCCGGAACTCGCCGCTCGTCGTGGGCGTGGGGGAGGGGGAGAACTTCCTCGCCTCCGACGTGTCCGCGTTCATCGCGCACACGCGGTCCGCGATCGAGCTCGGCCAGGACCAGGTCGTCGAGCTGACCCGGGACGGCGTCACCGTCACCGACTTCGACGGGGCGCCCGCGGACGTACGGGCCTACCACGTCGACTGGGACGCCTCCGCCGCCGAGAAGGGCGGCTACGCCTCCTTCATGCTCAAGGAGATCGCCGAGCAGCCCAAGGCCGTCGCCGACACCCTCCTCGGGCGGATCGACGGGTCCGGCCGGCTCACCCTCGACGAGGTGCGCATCCCCGACGCCGTGCTCCGCGAGGCCGACAAGGTCGTCGTCGTGGCCTGCGGCACGGCCTTCCACGCCGGGCTCATCGCCAAGTACGCCATCGAGCACTGGACCCGCATCCCCTGCGAGGTCGAGCTCGCCAGCGAGTTCCGCTACCGCGACCCGATCCTCGACCGGCGCACCCTGGTCATCGCGATCTCCCAGTCCGGCGAGACCATGGACACGCTGATGGCGCTGCGGCACGCGCGGGAGCAGGGCGCGAAGGTGCTCGCGGTGTGCAACACGAACGGCTCGACGATCCCGAGGGAGTCGGACGCGGTCCTCTACACGCACGCCGGGCCGGAGGTCGCCGTCGCCTCCACCAAGGCCTTCCTCACGCAGCTCGTCGCCTGCTACCTGCTGGCCCTCTACCTCGGCCAGGTGCGCGGCACCCAGTGGGGCGACGAGGTCCGCTCCGTCGTCCGCGACCTCGCCCGGATCGGCGACGACGTCGAACGGGTCCTGGAGACGATGGAGCCCGTGCGGGCCCTCGCCCGCTCCCTCGCCGACCAGGACACCGTCCTCTTCCTCGGGCGGCACGTCGGCTACCCGGTGGCCCTGGAGGGCGCGCTCAAGCTCAAGGAACTCGCGTACATGCACGCCGAGGGCTTCGCGGCGGGCGAGCTCAAGCACGGGCCGATCGCGCTCGTCGAGGAGGGCCTGCCGGTCGTCGTGCTCGTGCCCTCGCCGCGCGGGCGGTCCGTCCTCCACGACAAGATCGTCTCCAACATCCAGGAGATCCGGGCGCGGGGCGCCAGGACGATCGTGATCGCCGAGGAGGGCGACGAGGCCGTCGTCCCGTACGCCGACCACCTCGTCCGCATCCCCGCGACGCCTACGCTGCTCCAGCCGCTGGTCGCCACGGTGCCGCTCCAGGTCTTCGCCTGCGAGCTCGCCACCGCGCGGGGCAACGAGGTCGACCAGCCGCGCAACCTGGCCAAATCCGTGACCGTGGAGTGAGTGGGAAATGATCATTGGGGTGGGGATCGACGTGGCCGAGATCGACCGGTTCGCCGCGTCGATCGAACGCACACCGGGGCTGCTCCAGCGCCTCTTCGTCGAACGCGAGCTGCTCCTCCCGAGCGGCGAACGCCGCGGGCCCGCCTCGCTCGCCGTCCGCTTCGCCGCGAAGGAGGCGGTGGCCAAGGCCCTCGGCGCCCCCGGCGGCCTCCACTGGACCGACGCCGAGGTCTACGTCGAAGGCACCGGCCAGCCCCGCCTCCGCGTCCGCGGCACGGTGGCCGCCCGCGCCGCCGAACTCGGCGTCAAGCACTGGCACGTGTCCCTGAGCCACGACGCGGGGGTGGCGTCGGCGGTGGTGATCGCGGAGGGCTGAGGCGCGCCGCCGGGCGTACGCGGGCGGGCGGCGCGCAGGCGGGGCAGACTGGCGGGCATGCGTAGCGCTTATCGCGTGGAGACCGTACGGGCCGCCGAGGCGGCCCTCATGGAGCGCCTTCCCGAGGGGGCCCTGATGCGGAGGGCGGCGGCCGGGCTCGCGGCGGCCTGCTGCTCGCTGCTGGGGAAGGGGCGGGTGTACGGGGCCAGGGTGGTCCTGCTGGTCGGGAGCGGGGACAACGGCGGGGACGCCCTGTACGCCGGGGCGAGGCTCGCCCGGAGGGGGCCAGGGTCACGGCGGTGCTGCTCGGGGAGCGGGCGCACGAGGACGGGCTCGCCGCGTTCCGGGCCGCCGGCGGGCGGGTCGCGGAGGAGCCGTTCGAGCCGCTCGCCGCCGCCGACCTCGTCCTCGACGGCATCACCGGGATCGGGGGCGCGGGGCTGCGGCCCGGCGCCGTTCCCGTCGCGCGGGCCGCGCGCGGCTCCGGGCCGTCGTCGTCGCCGTCGACCTGCCGAGCGGGGTCGACGCCGACACCGGGAGGTGCGCGGGAGGCGCTGCCCGCCGACGCGACGATCACCTTCGGCGCGTACAAGCCGGGGCTGCTCGTCGACCCGGCCCGGGAGTACGCCGGGGCGCTGCGGCTCGTCGACATCGGCCTCGGGCCCCTGCTCCCCGGGGTGCCGGAGCTCGAAGCCCTCCAGCACGAGGACCTGGCGTGGCTGCTGCCCGTGCCGGGTGCCGGGAGCGACAAGTACCGGCGCGGGGTCGTCGGACTCGTCGCCGGGTCCGCCCGCTACCCGGGCGCCGCCGTCCTCGCCGTGGCGGGCGCGCTGCGCGGCGGCGCGGGGCCGTGCGGTACGTCGGGCCCGCCGGGGACGCGGTGCTCGCCGCGCACCCCGAGACCCTGGTCCACTCCGGCCGGCCCGAGAAGGCCGGGCGGGTCCAGGCCTGGGTCGTCGGGCCGGGCCTCGGCGAAGGGCCCGGGGCGGGGGTCGCGGTCTCCGAGGTCCTCGGCACCGACGTCCCCGTCCTCGTCGACGCCGACGGGCTCCGGGGCCTGGACGCCGCGGCCGTACGGGGCGCGGCGCCCCCACCCTGCTGACCCCGCACGCCGGCGAGGCGGCGGCGCTGCTCGGCGTCGCCCGGGAGGAGGTCGAGGCCGGGCGGCTCGCGGCCGTCCGCGAACTGGCGGGCCGCTTCGGGGCGACCGTCCTGCTGAAGGGTTCGACGACGCTCGTGTGCGGGGCGGGCGGGGCGGTCCCGTACGGGTCAACCCGACCGGCACCTCCTGGCTCGCCACGGCCGGCAGCGGCGACGTCCTCTCCGGTCTCGCCGGCTCCTCCTCGCGGCCGGCCTCCCGGCCCTCGACGCGGCCTCCTGCGCGGCCTACCTCCACGGCCTCGCCGCGCGGCGGGCGTCGGAGGGCGGCGCGCCGGTGACGGCGACGGAGGTGGCGGACTCCTGCGGGGGCGTGGCGGGACGTGACGGCGGGCGCGTAGCCCGCGCGCGCCACACGGACGGGCGAACCCCGTTCGCCCAGCCGTGGTTCCCGCGCGCCCGTGGCGCGGGGGCGGATTGGTGGGTGGGTGACCCGTTGGAGAAGCCGTACCGCGCCGCTGTTGTTCGTCCTCGCCGCCTCGCTCGCGCTCGGACCCGCCGCCCTCGCCGCCGCCCCGGCCGCCCCGGAGGCCGCCCGGCCCGCCGCCGCCCCGACACACCGTCCGCCGAGGCGCCGTCAGCCGAAGCACCGTCCGCCGAGGCGCCGTCCGCCGAGGACCCGCTCGTGCCCGGGGTCGACGGCGGCGGCCGGGCCGAGTACCCGATGGACACGCCCGACCAGGTGCTGCCGCCGCTGCGGGAGGACGTGGGCGGCGTGCCCGTGCCCGAGCCCGAGGAGGAGGTCGACGAGCTCGTCGAGTACCTGCCGAGGAGCGCCGTCGGGGCCGCCTGCACCGCCAAGGCGAGCATCCACCAGCGGCGGGTGGAGAAGCTGCTCGGGCTGCGCGTCGACGGGAAGCAGTCCGCCGCCGACTGCCGGGCCATCCGGGCCTTCCAGGTGAAGGAGAAGATCAAGCCGGCCGTCGGCTACGCCGGACCCGTCACCTGGGCCCGCGCCGAACTCCTCGCCGCCCGGAAGGACCTCGACCCCGGCCGGCGCTGCCCCGTGAAGAAGTACGCCGTCGCCTGCGTGGACCTCGACCGTCAGCTCATGTGGGTACGTAAAAGGACGAAGGTGACGTATCAGGTCGTCAACGTGCGGACCGGGCGGCCCGGTTACGCCACCCGCACCGGCTGGCACACCGTCTACTGGCGGCACAAGGACCACTGGTCGACCATCTACGACACCCCATGCCGTACGCCCAGTTCTTCAGCGGCGGCCAGGCCTTCCACGCCGTCTACGGGCAGCTCGCCACGCCCGGCGGAAGCCGCGGCTGCGTCAATCTCAGCTACGGCGACGCCGGGAAACTCTGGAACGTCCTCCGCAAGGGTGACCGGGTCTACATCTGGGGAAAGCGGCCCGGCAGCTGACACCTGAGAGACTGGGCGCGATGACTGAGACACCTCCGCCCCGCAGAGCCCGCGCCGAGATCGACCTCGGCGCGCTGCGTGCGAACGTCCGCACGCTGCGCGCCCGTGTCGCCCCCACGTCCGGATCATGGCCGTGGTCAAGGCCGACGCGTACGGACACGGCGCCCTGCGCTGTGCCCGCGCCGCCCTGGACGCGGGCGCGGACTGGCTCGGCACGGCCACCCCGCACGAGGCGCTGGCGCTGCGCGCCGCCGGGATCACGGACGTGCCCGTCATGTGCTGGCTCTGGACCCCCGGCGACCCCTGGGACCGGGGCATCGAGGCCGGTCTCGACATGTCCGTGGGCGGGATGTGGGCCCTGGACGAGGTCGTCGGGGCCGCGAAGGCCGTCGGGAGGACCGCCCGTATCCAGCTCAAGGCCGACACCGGGCTCGGGCGCAACGGCTGCCAGCCCGCCGACTGGCCCGAGCTCGTCGGGGCCGCCCTCAAGGCCGAGGTCGACGGGCTCGTCAAGGTGACCGGCCTCTGGTCGCACTTCGCCTGCGCCGACGAGCCGCACCACCCGTCCATCGCCGCCCAGCTCGACGTCTTCCGCTCGATGCTGGACCACGCCGAGCGGGCGGGCGTCCGGCCCGAGGTCCGGCACATCGCCAACTCCCCGGCCACCCTCACCCTGCCCGAGACCCACTTCGACCTGGTCCGGCCCGGCATCGCGATGTACGGCGTCTCGCCCAGCCCCGAGCTCGGCACCTCCGCCGAGCTCGGCCTGCGGCCCGTCATGTCGCTCAAGGCGAGCGTCGCGCTCGTCAAGCACGTCCCCGGCGGGCACGGCGTGAGCTACGGGCACCACTACGTCACCGAGGGGGACACCACCCTCGGGCTCGTCCCGCTCGGATACGCCGACGGCATCCCCCGGCACGCCTCCGGGCGCGGGCCCGTCCTCGTCGGCGACCGGGTCCGCACGGTCGCCGGGCGCGTCGCCATGGACCAGTTCGTGGTCGACCTCGGCGGGGACACCCCGAGCCCGGCACCGAGGCCGTGCTCTTCGGCCCCGGCGACCGGGGCGAGCCGACCGCCGAGGACTGGGCGGTGGCCGCCGACACCATCGCGTACGAGATCGTCACCCGGATCGGGCGCGCGTCCCGCGGGTCTACCTGGGGAGTAGCCCACGATGGCGGAGACGGGTGGCGGCAGCTGGAGGCGGGCCGGGTTCGCCGGTGCCGCGATAGGCGTCCTGGCCGCCGGAGCGGCCGCCGGGGTCGCCGTCGAGCGGCTCACCGTGGGCCGTTCCGTACGGCAGAAGGCACGGCTCGCCCTCGACGCGGCCGGTCCGTACGGCGGTCTGCGGGGGACCCCCGGACGGGTCCTCGCCGACGACGGGACCGTCCTGTACTACGAGGTGGACGAGGTCGAGGCGGACGCCTCCTCCGCCGGGCGCCGCCGGCGGCTCTTCGGGCGCAAGCAGCCCGCCCCCGTCACCGTCGTCTTCAGCCACGGCTACTGCCTCAACCAGGACTCCTGGCACTTCCAGCGGGCCGCCCTGCGCGGGCTCGTCCGCACCGTCCACTGGGACCAGCGCAGCCACGGCCGCTCCGGCGGCGGGGCCTCCCAGGCCGGGCCCGACGGGACGCCCGTCTCCATCGACCTCCTCGGCCGCGACCTCAAGGCCGTCCTCGACGCGGCCGCGCCCGAGGGACCGCTCGTGCTCGTGGGCCACTCCATGGGCGGCATGACCGTGATGGCGCTCGCCGAGCGGTACCCGGAGCTGATCCGCGACCGGGTCGTCGGCATCGCCCTCGTCGGCACCTCGGCGGGGAAGCTCGGGGAGGTCACGTACGGGCTGCCGCTCGCCGGGGTCAACGCCGTCCGGCGGGTCCTGCCGGGCGTCCTGCGGGCCCTCGGCTCCCAGGCGGAGCTGGTCGAGCGGGGCCGCCGGGCGACCGCCGACCTGTTCGCCGGGCTGATCAAGAAGTACTCCTTCGCGTCGAAGGACGTGGACCCGGCCGTCGCCCGCTTCGCGGAGCGGATGATCGAGTCGACCCCGATCGACGTGGTCGCCGCCTTCTACCCGGCCTTCGCCGAGCACGACAAGGAAGCCGCCCTCGCCGCCTTCCGCGAGCTGCCGGTGCTCGCGCTCGCCGGGGACAACGACCTGGTCACCCCCAGCTCGCACACCGAGGCCATCGCCGCCCTGCTGCCGGACGCGGAGCTGGTCATCGTCCCGGACGCAGGCCACCTGGTGATGCTGGAGCACCCGGAGGCGGTCACCGACCGGCTGGCCGACCTGCTGGTGCGGGCGGGCGCCGTCCCGGCCGGGGAGACCTTCCGCACGCGCTAGGTTTGCCGGTATGGAAGCAGCGCACCCGCACCCGCACGTCTCCGGCGCCACCCTCTCCGTCGACTCCCCGCAGCAGATGCAGGAGCTCGGCCGCCGGCTCGCGAAGATCCTCCGTCCCGGTGACCTCGTCATGCTCACGGGCGAACTCGGCGCCGGGAAGACGACCCTGACCCGCGGCCTCGGCGAGGGGCTCGGCGTGCGGGGCGCCGTCACCTCCCCGACCTTCGTGATCGCCCGCGTCCACCCGTCCCTGGTCGGCGGTCCGGCCCTGGTCCACGTCGACGCGTACCGCCTCGGCGGCGGGCTCGACGAGATGGAGGACCTCGACCTGGACGTCTCGCTGCCGGAGTCCGTGGTCGTCGTCGAATGGGGTGACGGCAAGGTCGAGGAGCTGACGGACGACCGGCTGCACCTGCTCATCCACCGGGTGACCGGCGACACCGACGACGACCGGCGGACGGTCGTGCTGCGCGGGATCGGCGCGCGCTGGGCCGACGAGGACCTCGCGCTGGTCTGAACGCCCGTACGTTCCGACAACGTGTCGGGAAGGTGTTGCGGGGGCCGTACGAGCCGTGGTCACATGGATGCACGAGCTGGTTAGGTGCACCTAACCTACGGGAGGCAGACATGGCGACGCCGGAACGCGCGGAACCCACCCGGGACCACGTCTCGATGAGCGAGCTGCTCGCGTCCTGCGCGGCCGCCCGCGCCCTCTCGACCCCGCCACCGGAACCCGGGGAAGACGCGGAACCCGTACGGGACGAAGCCGCCTAGGCGACGACGACGACCTTCGCGCCGATCACCGCGAACGTCCACAGCGCGTCGCCGTCGGCCCGCTTCATCCGGATGCCGCCGGTCTTCCGCGCCGGGTCGGGGGACGGCGTCGAGCCGTCGACCGCCGCGCTGAAGCCGACCGCCACGTCCTGGGCCGTCGCGAACCGGACCACGTGCTCGATCTGCACGCCGTCCGAACCGCGCACCGAGCCCGAGCGCGAGGTCACCGCGTACGCGCCCGGCAGCGGGTCGACCGTGGACGCCCACACCTTGAACGTGCGGGTCGCCCTGCCCTTGCCGTCCACGATCCACACCCGGCGGTCGCCCAGCGCGTACACCACGCGCTCGCCGGTGCCCGAGTTCGCGGGGACGGCCAGGGGTCCGCGGCGGCTTCCTCGGGCCGCCGCTCGGCGAGACCGTGGGGCGGCCGTGCCCGTCGCCCGCGGCTTCACCGACAGATCGGCGGGCGCGTTCGCCGAGGCCTGGTAGGCGAGGAAGCAGACCGCGGCGACGGCCGCCGCCGTGAGCCCGGCCACGAATCCCGAGCTGCTCCGTGCCACCGTGCCCACCTTTCGTACGAACGTATCGAAGGGTGACGGTAGCAGCAGCCCGCCCGAGGTTCGGGGCAGCGTGCCCGGGAGCCGTAGGCTGTTCGCGTGCTGTTGCTCGCCATGGATACCGCCACCCCCGCCGTCACCGTCGCCCTCCACGACGGCGAGGCCGTCGTCGCCTCGTCGAGTCAGGTCGACGCCCGCCGCCACGGGGAGCTGCTGCTGCCCGCCGTCGACCGGGTCCTCGCCGAGGCCGGTCTGAAGCTCGACGCGGTCACCGGGATCGTCGTCGGCGTCGGCCCCGGCCCGTACACCGGCCTCCGGGTCGGCCTCGTCACGGCCGCGGCCTTCGCGTCCGCGCTCGGCGGCGTGCCGGTGCACGGCCTGTGCACCCTCGACGGACTCGCGTACGCCTCCGGGATCGACGAGCCCTTCGCCGTCGCCACGGACGCCCGCCGCAAGGAGGTCTACTGGGCGCGGTACGAGGACTCCCGCACCCGCGTGACCGACGCGGCCGTCGACCGGCCCGCCGACATCGCCGGGTCCCTCGCCGGCCTCCCCGTGGTCGGCGCGGGCGCGCCCTCTACCCGAGGCCTTCCCGACGCCCGCGGGCCTGAGCACCAGTCGGCCGCCGCGCTCGCCGCCCTGGCCGCGGAGAGGCTCCGGGCCGGCGGGAGGGCTTCCTCGACCCGCTGCCGATGTACCTGCGCCGCCCCGACGCGCAGGTGCCGAAGAACTACAAGGTGGTCACGCCCCAGTGAGCGGCGTGGAACTGCGCGAGATGCGCTGGTGGGACATCGAGCCGGTGCTCGCGCTCGAAGCCGAGCTGTTCCCCGAGGACGCCTGGTCGGCGGGGATGTTCTGGTCGGAGCTGGCACACGCCAGGGGACCGGAGGCCACCCGCCACTACGTCGTCGCGGAGGACCCGGCCGACGGCCGTCTCGTCGGCTACGCGGGCCTGGCCGCCGCCGGCGGACTCGGCGACGTGCAGACGATCGCCGTCTCCCGCGACCAGTGGGGCACGGGCCTCGGCGCCCGGCTCCTCACCGACCTGCTGAAGGAGGCCACCGCCTTCGAGTGCGAGGAGGTCCTCCTCGAAGTGCGCGTGGACAACACCCGGGCCCAGAAGCTCTACGAGCGCTTCGGCTTCGAGCCCATCGGTTTCCGCCGCGGCTACTACCAGCCGGGCAATGTCGACGCGCTCGTGATGCGACTGACCGTTCAAGGAACTGGGACTGAGATCTGATGGCTGCTGACGAACCGCTGGTACTCGGCATCGAGACCTCCTGCGACGAGACCGGCGTCGGCATCGTCCACGGAACCACCCTCCTCGCCGACGCCGTCGCCTCCAGCGTCGACACCCACGCCCGCTTCGGCGGCGTCGTCCCCGAGATCGCCTCCCGCGCCCACCTGGAGGCCATGGTCCCGACGATCGAGCGCGCCCTGAAGACGGCCGGGGTCTCCCCGAAGGACCTGGACGGCATCGCCGTCACCGCCGGACCCGGCCTCGCGGGCGCCCTGCTCGTCGGCGTCTCCGCCGCCAAGGCGTACGCCTACGCCCTCGGCAAGCCGCTCTACGGCGTCAACCACCTGGCCTCGCACATCTGCGTCGACCAGCTGGAGCACGGCAAGCTGCCCGAGCCGACGATGGCCCTCCTCGTCTCCGGCGGGCACTCCTCGCTGCTGCTCTCCACCGACATCACCTCCGACGTGCGCCCGATGGGCGCCACCATCGACGACGCGGCCGGCGAGGCCTTCGACAAGATCGCCCGCGTCCTCGACCTCGGCTTCCCCGGCGGACCGGTCATCGACCGGCTCGCCAAGGAGGGCGACCCGGCGGCCATCGCCTTCCCGCGCGGCCTCAGCGGCTCCCGGGACCCCGCGTACGACTTCTCCTTCTCCGGCCTCAAGACCGCCGTGGCCCGCTGGATCGAGGCCAAGCGGGCGGCCGGCGAGGACGTGCCGGTACGGGACGTGGCCGCGTCCTTCCAGGAGGCCGTCGTGGATGTCCTCACCCGGAAGGCCGTACGCGCCTGCAAGGACGAGGGCGTCGACCACCTGATGATCGGCGGCGGCGTCGCCGCGAACTCGCGGCTCCGCGCCCTCGCCCAGGAGCGCTGCGAGCGCGCCGGCATCCGGCTGCGGGTGCCGCGTCCGGGCCTGTGCACGGACAACGGCGCGATGGTCGCGGCCCTCGGCTCCGAGATGGTCGCCCGCAACCGGCCGGCCTCGGACCTGGAGCTGTCGGCGGACTCCTCGCTGCCGGTGACGGACCCGCACGTGCCCGGCGCGTCGCACGCCCACGGCCACGACCACGACCACGTGCACGAGGTCAGCAAGGAGAACCTGTACCCGTGAGGCTCACGCTCATGTGGGAGGCCAGGGCCGCCCGGGGCCGGGGCGCCGAGCTCCTGGAGTGGGCGAGGGCGCGGGTCCTCGCCCGCGAGCCGCTGCGCCGGGAGCTCTTCCGGGCCCCGCAGGACCGGGTTCTCGTCCTCACCTGGTGGGAGGCGGAGTCCTTCGACGCCGAGCTGCCCGAGCTGCCGGAGCCGGACGCGGAGCTGATCACCCGTCCGGTCCACCGCTGGCGCTTCGAATCGGTCGAGTGATCGGCGGAGCGACCGAGGGAGTAATCGGTCTCATGGGCGATTTTGTGCGGTAAATAGAGCAACCTTTCGACCCGTTCGGGCATCCCACAGCGCGTGAAGAAGACGATCGCGCTGTGGGCGGCCCTGACCACCGTCGCCCTCCTGGTGACCGGCTGCACGGTGGACGAGCCCGCCGCCGCCCAGCCCCCGCCCCGGCGGCTTCCCCGACCGGCACGCCCACGGCCGGGCACGAGACGCCCGCGACCCGTGAGGCCGCCACGTACCGGAAGTGGGGCCTGAAGCCCTTCCCCGCCCCGCCGGCCCCGCCCGCGGCCAAGCCGGTGGTCCGCCGGCCCGGCGCACCGGTGCCCGTCATCAGCGAGATCCCCACCCACGAGAAGATCGTCTTCCTCACGTTCGACGACGGCGCCGAGAAGGACCCCGAGTTCGTCCGGATGATGAAGGACCTCAAGGTCCCCTTCACGATGTTCCTCACGGACGCGGCCATCCGCGCCGACTACCCGTACTTCCAGCCCCTGATCGCCCAGGGCAACGGCCTCGCCAACCACACCCTCACCCACCCCAACCTCCGCACCCTCGGCCCCGACGCCCAGCGCCGCGAGATCTGCGGCCAGCAGACGAAGCTGAAGCAGCGGTACGGCACCACCCCGCGCCTCTTCCGCCCGCCCTACGGCAACTGGAACGAGGCCACGCGCGCGGCGGCGGGGGAGTGCGGACTCGACGCGATCGTCCTGTGGCGCGAGTCCATGCAGATCAAGAACATGCAGTACCAGCGCGGCGACAAGAAGCTGCACCCCGGCGACATCGTCCTCGCCCACTTCCGGGGCCCGTCCGAGCTCAAGGGCCGGACGATGACCGAGATGACGGCGACGATGCTGCGGAAGATCCAGGAGCAGGGCTTCACGGTGGCCCGCCTGGAGGACTACGTCTAGAAGTTCTCCGGGCGCGGTGTCGATGCGGGTCCGTCCCGTTCGACGTATGTGTGGACGGCGGGGAACGGCCCCGCCCACCGCACCACCGAGGAGTCGTCATGCCCCGCTACCTGTCCCTCGTGCGCATCGAGGAGAACACCATCGACATGGAGAGCGCCGACCCCGGCTTCGAGCAGCGGATGGGCGCGCTCTTCGAGGAGATCACCAAGGCCGGCGCCATGGTGGACACCGCCGGGCTCAAGCCGACCGCCGAGGCCACCCGGATCACCTGGTCGGACGGGAGGCTGTCCTTCACCGACGGCCCGTTCACCGAGACCAAGGAGGTCGTCGGCGGCTACGCGATGCTCCAGTGCAAGGACATGGCCGAGGCCGTCGAGTGGGGGAAGCGGTTCCTGGCCGTGCACCCGCCGCACTGGAAGGTCGGCCTGGAGGTCCGCGAGGTCGAGGAGATGCCGGAGGGCTGACCCGCGCCCGTCGGTCCGCCGTGCTCTCATACGAGCTGTGACGGTGTCGGTGGAGAACACGCTCGAGACGGTCTTCCGGATGGAGTCGGCGCGGATCATCGCCACGGTGGCGCGGATCGTCCGGGACGTCGGCATCGCCGAGGAGCTCGCCCAGGACGCGCTGGTCGCGGCCCTGGAGCAGTGGCCGCGGTCGGGCGTCCCGGACAGCCCGGGGCCTGGCTGACGGCCGCCGCGAAGCACCGCGCCGTCGACCTCGTCCGGCGGCGTGAGACGTACGCGCGGAAGCTCGCCGAGGTCGGCAGGACGCTCACGGAGGAGTCGTACGACCCCGAGCCCTCCGGCCCCGGCGACATCGACGACGACGTCCTCCGGCTCGTCTTCACCACCTGCCACCCGGTGCTCTCCGCCGAGGCGCGCGCGGCGCTCACGCTGCGGCTCGTCGGCGGGCTGCGGACGGACGAGATCGCCCGCGCCTTCCTCGTGCCGGAGGCGACGGTCGCGGCGCGGATCACCCGCGCCAAGCGGACGCTCGCGAAGGCGGGCGTGGAGTTCGAGGTGCCGTACGGGGAGGACCGGGCCGCCCGGCTCGGCTCCGTCCTGGAGGTCGTCTACCTGATCTTCAACGAGGGGTACGCGGCCACCGCCGGAGACGACCTGCTGCGGCCCGGCCTGTGCGAGGACGCGCTGCGGCTCGCCCGGGGCCTGGCCGCCCTCATGCCGGAGGAGAGCGAGGCGCACGGCCTCGCCGCCCTGCTGGAGCTCCAGGCCTCCCGCGTCCCCGTCCGCACCGGCCCCGACGGGCGGCCGGTGCCCTCGCCGACCAGAACAGGAGCCGCTGGAACCGGCTGCTGATCCGCCGCGGCTTCGCCGCCCTGGAGCGCGCCGGGGACGGCCGCTCCTACGGCCCCTACGCCCTCCAGGCCGCGATCGCCGCCTGCCACGCGCGGGCCGCCTCCTACGAGGCCACCGACTGGCCGACCATCGCCGCCCTGTACGCCCGGCTCGGCACCCTCGCCCCGTCCCCGTGGTCGAACTCAACCGCGCGGTCGCCGTGTCGATGACCCAGGGGCCCGAGGCCGCCCTCCGCATCGTCGACGGCCTCGCCGCCGAACCGGCCCTGGCCCGCTACCACTTGCTCCCCAGCGTCCGCGGCGACCTCCTCGGCCGCCTCGGCCGGACGGCGGAGGCCCGCGCCGAGTTCGAGCGCGCGGCCGCGCTCACGAGGAACGAGAGCGAGCGGGAGCTGCTGCTCGAACGGGCCCGCGAACTCGGGCCGGAGGCGGGGACTTAGGGTTTCGGCATGTCCCCGCGCACCCTGCTCCCGCCGCCGCCCCCGCCCGCCGAACTCCGGAGCTGGCCCGACCGGAGGCGCTGCTCGCCGACCGCGCGCTGGCGCTCGGCGAGCTCGGCAGGAGGCTGCTCGGCGTCGGGCGGCTCACGCTGTTCCTGGTCTGGTTCCTCCTGCTCCAGCTGGGCTGGGGCTCATCGGCGTGCTGCTCATCGCGCTCGGCGCGCCGTACTCCGACCCGATGACGACGCTGCTCGCGGTCGTCCCGGCGGTCCTCGGCCTCGGGGTCTTCGTCCCGGCCGTGTGGCTGACGGTCCGCAGTCTGCGGCGCGACCGGACCGTCCGCGACCGCCTCGTCCAGTGGGCGGGCCTCGACCGGCACGGTCCGACCGACGCCCGGCTGATCGCCCCCGGCCTCAGCGTCGCCTGGCTGCTGCTGTCCTTCGCGATGTGCGCGGTCGGCCTCTGGACGGGCTTCGCGGTTCCGGCGGGCGTCAGCCGCGACGACGGTTACGGGCTGGTCGCGTACGGCATGGGCGCCGCCCTGATCCTCTGGATCACGGGCCTCACCGGCCTGGCGAAGGCCGTCGGCCACTACCGCTTCGCGGTGCGGCTCACCGGCCCCCGCCGGCCGGCCGGCCGATCAGCATCGTCGGGGCGTCCGCGACCCGAGTGAGCAGGACCGTCGCGGAGTTGGGGCCCTTCGGCTTCACCCTGCGGCGGATCTCCTCGGGTTCGACCGCAGAGCCGCGCTTCTTCACGGTGAGGACGCCGACCTCGCGCTCCCGCAGGAGGGCCTTCAGCTTCTTGAGGTTGAAGGGGAGTTGGTCGGTGATCTCGTAGGCGGAGGCGTACGGGGTCTCCCGTAGCTCGTCCGCCGTGACGTACGCGATCGTCTCGTCGATCAGGCCGCCGTCCAGCTCCTCCGCGAGCTCGGCGACGAGGTGGGCGCGGATGACGGCGCCGTCCGGTTCGTAGAGGTAGCGGCCGACCGGGCGGACCGCCGGGTCCGGCAGGCCCCGGCCCGTCAGGGTGGTCCCGGAGGGCAGGAGGGTGGCGCGGCGGGCGCCCGGCTCCGTGCCGAACCACAGGATGGCCTCCTTGACGTCCCCGCCGTCCGAGATCCACTCGGCCTCGGCCTCCTCGGGCACCGCCTCGTGGGGGATGCCCGGGGCGATCTTGAGCGCGGCGTGCGGGGCCCTGCGGGCGGCCCCGACCGCCCAGGAGAGCGGCGGGGAGTACGCCTCGGGGTCGAAGATCCTGCCCCGGCCGCCGCGCCGGGCCGGGTCGACGAAGACCGCGTCGTAGGGGCGGTGTCGATCTCGGTGACGTCGGCGCACCGGACCTCGATCAGGTCGGCGAGGCCCAGCGCCGCCGCGTTGGCCCGGACCGCCTCGGCGGTCAGCGGGTCGCGGTCGACGGCGAGGACGGAGATCCCGGCGCGGGCCAGCGCGAGCGCGTCGCCGCCGATCCCGGAGCAGAGGTCCGCGACGCTGCGGACGCCCAGCGCCTTCAGCCGGGCCGCCCGGTGGGCGCCGACCGAGGCGCGGGTCGACTGCTCGACGCCGTGGGGCGTGAAGTACATCCGGTACGCGTCCTCCGCGCCGAACTTCGCCACCGCCCGCTGCCGCAGCCGCGCCTGTCCGAGGGCCGCGCTGACGAGCTCGGCGGGATGGTCGCGGCGCAGCCGGGAGGCGACCGCCAGCTCCTGGGCGGGGTCGTAGTCGCGCAGGTCGGCGAGGAGCGTCTGCCCTCGGGGCTGAGCAGGGCGGCGAAGGAGTCGAGGTCGGTCACCGTCCCATTCTGGTCCCTGGAGGGCTGTGGGCGGCCGGGGGACGGTGGGGCGGTACGGCGGTGTCGCGCCCCGGACGGGGCTCTCGCGCTGACAGGATGCGGCGCCATGCAGCTCGTACGACAAAAGGACCAGATGATGACACAAGGCGCGCATCGCTCCTGTCGGACGCTCGGGGCGGCGCTCGCCGTGGCCGCCCTCGCCTCCGCCGCCACGGCCTGCTCCGGGGCCGCCGCACCGGAGCGCGCCGCGCCCGCCCCGCCGCCGGCCAGCAGGCCCAGGGTGCGGCCGGCGCCCTCAGCGCGTACGTCGAGAAGGTCCGCGCGCAGCGGGCCGCCCGCGTGCTCGCCGCCAAGAAGTGGGGCCTCGCCGAGCCCCCGCTCGAAGCGCCCGCCCCGCCCGCCGTCAAGCCGAAGATCACCACCCGCAAGGGCTTCGAGACGGACGGCGAGGACCTGCCGCCCGTCTTCACCACCGTGCCGACCAAGCAGAAGGTCGTCTTCCTGACGATCGACGACGGCGCGGAGAAGGACCCCCAGCTGCTGAAGATGATGAACGAGCTCCGCATCCCCTACAGCGCCTTCCTCAGCGACTACCTCGTCAAGGACGACTACGACTACTTCGCCAGGATGCAGAAGTCCGAGGCGTCCGGGATCTCCCTGCAGAACCACACCCTCCACCACCGCTACCTGCCCGGCCTGTCGTACGGCGAGCAGAAGCGCGAGATCTGCGGGATGCAGGACGTCATCGAGAAGCGCTTCGGCAAGCGGCCCCCGCTCTTCCGCCCGCCGTACGGCAACTACAACGAGGACACCCTGGTCGCGGCCAAGTCCTGCGGCGTCAAGGCGGTCCCGCTCTGGGCCGCCGAGGCCTTCCCCGACCACATGGAGTGGCGCGAGTGGGACCGGGACCTGCACCCCGGCGACATCGTGCTCACCCACTTCCGGGGCAAGGAGGACTGGAAGGGCACGATGCCGGACATGATCCGACGGGTGATGAACGTGATCACGTCGAAGGGGTACGCGGTGGCGAAGCTCGAGGACTACGTGTGAGGACGCGGGGGCGGCGCTGGGCCGCCGTGCTCGTGGTGACCGGCGCGCTCCTCGCCCTCCCGCCTGTACCTCCCGGTGGACCCGGCCGACCCGATCGACCCGATCGAGCGGCTCGGCCGGAAGGCGGCGGAACGGGTGGGACCCCGGCTCACCCGGCCGCGACCGTCCGGACCGTACGGGCGGCGGTGGACGCGAAACGCTGCGAAGGGGGTCCCGCGCGGCCGGAGGTCACGCGTACGGAGATGCGCACAGCTGCGCGCACCGGCACGCCACGGAGCGAGGAATTGGCACTCCGCTTGACCGAGTGCTAATCGCGGTCATAGTCTCGGCTCTGGCACTCCCCACCGGAGAGTGCCAACACAGCGACGGGCAGGTCCGGCACCCGCGACGACGGATCCACCTGGTCGCCACCTCAGACAGTTAACCCCGTGAGATCTCCGAAGGGGGAGGTCGGATCGTGACGACCACCAGCTCCAAGGTTGCCATCAAGCCGCTCGAGGACCGCATCGTGGTCCAGCCGCTCGACGCCGAGCAGACCACCGCCTCTGGCCTGGTCATTCCGGACACCGCCAAGGAGAAGCCCCAGGAGGGCGTCGTCCTGGCCGTGGGCCCGGGCCGCTTCGAGAACGGCGAGCGTCTGCCGCTCGACGTCAAGACCGGCGACATCGTGCTGTACAGCAAGTACGGCGGCACCGAGGTGAAGTACAACGGCGAGGAGTACCTCGTCCTCTCGGCTCGCGACGTGCTCGCGATCGTCGAGAAGTAATTCACCGAAGTACCTGAAGCAGATGCTTTGAGCTGCGCCCCGAGGCCCCTTTCCCAGGCGCCCCGGGGCGCGGTTCGTTCCACCCCATTCCGAGAGGGCTGAACCGCTCCCATGGCGAAGATCCTGAAGTTCGACGAGGACGCCCGTCGCGCCCTTGAGCGCGGCGTCAACAAGCTTGCCGACACGGTGAAGGTGACGATCGGCCCCAAGGGCCGCAACGTCGTCATCGACAAGAAGTTCGGCGCCCCCACCATCACCAACGACGGTGTCACGATCGCCCGCGAGGTCGAGATCGAGGACCCGTACGAGAACCTCGGCGCCCAGCTCGTGAAGGAGGTGGCGACCAAGACCAACGACATCGCGGGTGACGGCACCACCACCGCCACCGTGCTCGCCCAGGCCCTGGTCCGCGAGGGTCTGCGCAACGTCGCCGCCGGCGCCTCCCCGGCCGCCCTGAAGAAGGGCATCGACGCCGCCGTCAAGGCCGTCTCCGACGAGCTGCTCGCCACCGCGCGCCCGATCGAGGACAAGTCCGACATCGCCGCCGTCGCCGCGCTCTCCGCGCAGGACCAGCAGGTCGGCGAGCTCATCGCCGAGGCGATGGACAAGGTCGGCAAGGACGGTGTCATCACCGTCGAGGAGTCCAACACCTTCGGCCTGGAGCTCGACTTCACCGAGGGCATGGCCTTCGACAAGGGCTACCTGTCCCCGTACATGGTGACCGACCAGGAGCGCATGGAGGCCGTCCTCGACGACCCGTACATCCTGATCAACCAGGGCAAGATCTCCTCGATCCAGGACCTGCTGCCCATCCTGGAGAAGGTCATCCAGGCCGGCGCCAGCAAGCCGCTCCTGATCATCGCCGAGGACGTCGAGGGCGAGGCCCTCTCCACCCTCGTCGTCAACAAGATCCGTGGCACCTTCAACGCCGTCGCCGTCAAGGCCCCCGGCTTCGGTGACCGCCGCAAGGCGATGCTCGGCGACATGGCCACCCTCACCGGTGCCACCGTCATCGCCGAGGAGGTCGGCCTCAAGCTCGACCAGGCCGGTCTGGACGTGCTCGGCACCGCCCGCCGCGTCACCATCACCAAGGACGACACGACGATCGTCGACGGTGGCGGCAACTCGGAGGACGTGCAGGGCCGCGTCAACCAGATCAAGGCCGAGATCGAGTCCACGGACTCCGACTGGGACCGCGAGAAGCTCCAGGAGCGCCTCGCGAAGCTCGCCGGCGGCGTGTGCGTCATCAAGGTCGGCGCCGCGACCGAGGTCGAGCTCAAGGAGAAGAAGCACCGTCTGGAGGACGCCATCTCCGCGACCCGCGCCGCGGTCGAGGAGGGCATCGTCTCCGGTGGTGGCTCCGCGCTCGTCCACGCCGTCAAGGTCCTCGAGGGCAACCTCGACAAGACCGGCGACGAGGCCACGGGTGTCGCGGTCGTCCGCCGCGCCGCCGTCGAGCCGCTGCGCTGGATCGCCGAGAACGCCGGCCTGGAGGGCTACGTCATCACCTCCAAGGTGGCGGAGCTCGACAAGGGCCAGGGCTTCAACGCCGCGACCGGCGAGTACGGCGACCTGGTCAAGGCCGGCGTCATCGACCCGGTGAAGGTGACGCGCTCCGCCCTGGAGAACGCCGCCTCGATCGCCTCCTCCTCCTCACCACCGAGACCCTCGTGGTGGAGAAGAAGGAAGAGAGCCGGCGGACCACGGCCACGGCCACGGTCACGGCCACTCCCACTGAGGCACGTAGCCGACAGCTGAGGCCCGGTGCTCCCGTCGCGGGAGCACCGGGCCTCACCGCTTTCCTACGGCTCCACGGCCCCGAGCTGTCCCATCAGCCCGAGCATGTCGTACTGCCACCACCCCTCGACGACCTTCCCGTCCTCCCGGAAGCGGTGGACGACCATCCCGGTCATGCTCACCTCCATCCCGGTCGGCTGGAGCCCCATGAAGTCGCCGACCTGCGTCCCCTTCCACGTCCAGCGCGTGCAGACCCGGTCCCCGTCCGCGATCTGGTCGTCGACCGTGAACGCGAAGTCGAAGGCCGACCGCCACATCTCGGACTCGCGCCGCAGCGCGTCCATCCCCACCGTGTCCGTCGGATTGCTCGGATCGTGGTCGTGGTACCCCTCGGCGAACACCTCGTCGAGCGGCGGAAGCTCCCCCGGAGCCGAGACCAGCTCGAAGAACCGACGGGAGGTCGCCTTGTACATCTGCTCGTCCCGGAGGACGTCCAGATCGGTGAAGGTCGGCATCTCGTCACAGAGCGCGACCATCTCCCGGAAGATCCGGTCCGTCTCGGGGAGCTGCGAGTTCGTCATGGCCACGTCGTACGAGGGGAACTCGACGATCTCCACGACATGAGAGGCGTCGGACCGGTCCTTCCCGACGATGCTGTGCGTCGCGGTCCGCTTGCCCTTGGTCTGCTCGACCCACCGGTCCATGAGCCGGTTCAGGTCCTCGACCCGGCTCGTCTTGCAGTCGATGATTTGTACGAAGGTCATGACGCCTCCCGGCCCAGGTAGGACCTTTCCAGTCTAGGTTGAGTGCATGGAGTGGGCAGGGGAGAAGTGGCCGGTCACCGTCCACAACGGCACGGGAACCGTCGTGGTCGGCAACCACAACCACGTGACGACCGGGGCCCCGCCGGAGGTCCGCTCGGCCTACTGGGAGCAGGTGCGCCGCATCGCCCCCGACGAACTCGTCGGCCGGGAGGAGGAATTGGCGGAGCTCGCCGACTTCTGCCGCACCGGGACCGGGTACGCGTGGTGGCGGGCGGACGCCTGGGCGGGCAAATCGGCGCTGATGGCCTCGCTCGCCCTCGCCCCGCCCCCGGGCGTACGGATCGTCCCTTCTTCATCACCGCCCGCCTCGGCGCGCAGAACGACGCCGCCGCGTACGTGGACGTCGTCCTCGAACAGCTCGCGGAGTTGGCCGGCGAGGGACTGCCCGCCCTGCTCACCGCCGCGACCAGGGAGGCCCACCTGCTGCGCCTCTACCGCACGGCCGCCCGCGCCTGCGCCGCCCGGGGCGAACGGCTCGTCCTCCTCGTCGACGGCCTCGACGAGGACCGGGGCGTGACGACCGGCCCCGAAGCCCACTCGATCGCCGCCCTCCTCCCCACCGGCCTGCCCGTCGTCGTCTCCGGCCGCCTCAACCCGCCCCTCCCCGCCGACGTCCCCGAGGACCACCCCCTCCGGGACCCCTCCGTCGTCCGGATCCTGGCCCCTCGCCGAAGGCCCGCGCGATCCGCGTCGAGGCCGAACGCGAACTGAAACACCTCCTGACCGGCGGCGGCCTCCCCTACGACCTGCTCGCCCTCGTCACCGCCTCCGGCGGCGGCCTGACGGCGGACGACCTCGTCGAACTGACCGACGCCGTCCCCTACCGGGTCAGGGACGTCCTCCGTACGGGCCCGGGGCGGACGTTCGCGGTACGCGGCGACGCCTACCTCCTCGCCCACGAGGAACTCGCGGCCGGCGCCCGGGAGATGCTGGGCCGCCGGGAGCTGGACCGGTGGCGGGCGGTGCTGCACGGCTGGGCGGAGGAGTGGCGCGGACGGGGATGGCCGGACGGGACCCCGGCCTACCTCCTGCACGGCTACTTCCCGATGCTGCGGGCGGCCGGAGACCTGGACCGGATGCTCGCCTGCGCGCTCGACGAGGTGCGGCACGACCGGCTCCAGGAGGAGACCGGCGGGGTGAGCGAGGCGCTGGTGGAGCTCCGGGCGACGGGCGAGGAGGTCCTCGAACGCGGCGACCGGGCGGGGCTCGTGGCGACGATGCTGCGGCTCGGGTTCCGGCGCGGCGAGCTGACGCGGCGCGCCGGTGACACACCCGTCGAGCTGGCGGCGGCGTGGGCGGCGGCGGGGCGGATCGACCGGGCGACGGCCCTCGTCCGGAGCGAGGGCCTCCTGGAGACGGTGCACGGGCTGTGCGCGATCGCGCACCGGCTCGTGGAGACGGGGACCGGCCGACCGCCGACGAGCTGGTGATGGAGGCCGATGTGCTCGTCCTGACCGAGGGAACCGCTCCGACCGGGACCTGCTGACGCGCTACCTGGTGCCCGCCCTCCTCGCGACCGACGAACTCGACCGTGCCGAGCGGCATGTGCGCGCCGTCGAGAGCGACATGGAACGGGGCTGCTGCTGCCATCCCTCCTCGACGCGCTCTGCGCCGCCGGGCAGTACGAGCGGGCCGCCGCGCTCACCCGGGGCCGAACTTCCTGGTTCGGGTCGCGGCCGTGGCACAGGTGGCGGGGCGCTGGCCGCTGCGGACCGCGCCGCGGAGGCCGAGCATCTGGTGCGCGAGGCGGCCGCCCGTGACCCGCACGTCCGGGTCGCGCTGTTCCTCGACGGCTCGCGGGCCCTGCGGGCGGCCGGGCACGAGGAGCGGGCGGACACCCTCCGCTCCGAGGCGCTGGCGGGAGTGGGCAGGGCGCGGGTGACCACTACCTGTTCGAAACGGCGCGGGCGCTGGCCGCCGCGGGCGAGTTCGAGCACCTCGACCGCTGGTCCCGGGAGGAGTTCCCGGGGCCGTCGTTCGGCCGGTGGGGGGTGGAGTTCGCCGAGGCCGGTGCCTGGGACCGGGCCCGGAAGGCCGCCGCCGAGGCGCCCGGGGAGACCGGTGAGCGGATCCTCTGCCGGGTCGCCGACGGGCTCGTCGCGGCCGGGCGCCTCGACGAGGCGGAGGCGGTGATGGAGCAGTCGGAGTCCCTGGCCACGGCGCGGCTGCGGGTCGAGCTCGGCAAGGCCAGGCTGCGCGCGGGCGATCTCGACGGGGCGGGCAGGGCCGTCGACCGCCTCGCCGGGGAGTGGCACGCGGATCTGCTGGCCGCGTACGCGCGGGCGCTCTGCCGCGCGGGCCTCAGGGAGCGGGCGCGGGCCTTGCTGGACGGCGGCCGGAAGGGGGCCGTGGCGCAGGTGGGGATCGCGGACGCGCTCCTCGACGCGGGCGACCCGGAGGCGGCGAAGGAACTGCTCGTCGCGGCGGAACGGACGCTGCGGGCCCCGGCCCCGAGGCGACCGCCGAGGTGCTCCTGGGGCGGTGCGGGCGCTGGCGGGCGCGGGCAGGACGGAGGAGGCGCGGTCCCTGCTCGCCGTGGCCGAACGCAACGGGGCGGACGAAGGCCTCGGGTTCGTGTCCGCGCTGGTGGCGGTGGGCGAGGTGGACCGTGCGGAGGAGCTGGCCACGGGCGGAGGCCTCTGGGTGGAGCCGGTGATCGGGGCCCGCCTCGCGGAAGGCGACTTCGACGCGGTGGTCCGCCTGGCGCGGAACGGCGGACTGCCCTCCGGGCGGACCCTGGCGATGGCCGTCCGCGGCCTGACGGAGGCGGGGGCGTGGGACCGGGCCGTGCTCCTGGGGCGGGAGGGCAGCTCGTTCGACCAGGACCGGATGTCCTTGATCACGGTGGCGGGGATGGCACGGGCCGGACGGGTGCACGAGGCGGCCCACCGGCTCGCGGGGGTGGGGACGGCCCCGACCGGCGATCTCGGCGTCACCCTCCTGCCGGAGCGGGTGCGCGCGCTGCTCGCCCTGGGGAGACGCGAGGAGGCGGAACGCCTGGCGAGGCCGGTGCGGGCGGAAACCTCACGGTTGTCCCCGGCCGCCCACGCGCGGTACGTCGTCCGGGCCCTCGTCGTCCTCGGCGCCCACGAGGAGGCGTGCCGCCACGCCCGGGAGGCGGATCCCCGGAACGTCGTACAGCTGCTGCTGTCCGTGGCCGCGGACCTCGTCCGGGAAGGCGCGTACGAGGAGGCGGAGCGGATCCTCGCCGGACTGCACTTCGCCGGACTCCGGTGCGCCGCCGTCTACGCCGACCTGGCCCGTGACCACCCCGACCCGGTCCGGGCCCGGGAGTGCGCCGCCCTCGCCCTGCACCTCGGCTCCTGGCCCGAGGTGCTGCCCACGGTCCTTCCCCGCGTCCCCGAGGCCGTTCCCCTCGTCCTCGAAGAGGCCGAGCGGCTACGCCGAGCGCTGGAGGTCTGAGGCCCGGACCTCCTCCGCGAAGGGTTCTCCACGGGTGCAGCGCGCCACCTCCTCGATCGCCTGGTCCGCCATGCGGTGGAGTTCGTTGCCGAGGGAGCCGGCGACGTGGGGGTGAGGAGGACGTTGGGGAGGGTCCACAGGGGAGTCCGGGGCGGGGAGTTCCGGGTCCGTGACGTCGAGGATCGCGTGGAGGCGGCCCGTGACGAGGTGGGGGAGGAGGGCCTCCTCGTCGACCAGGGAGCCCCGGGCCGTGTTGATCAGGGTGGTGCCGGCGCGCATCGCGGCGAGTTGCGCCGGGCCGATCATGTGGCGCGTGGCGGGGAGTTGGGGCGCGTGGATCGAGACGACCGTGCTGCGGGCGCAGAGTTCGTCGAGGCCGGTCAGTTCCGCGCCGGGCGGCGGGGTCGTCACGTACGGGTCGTACAGCAGGACCTCGAAGTCGAAGGGGCGGAGGAGTTCGACGACCCGGCGGCCGATGCGGGAGGCGCCGACGATGCCGAGGGTGCGGCGGTAGTTGCCCCAGGGGGCGGACTCCGTGAGCCAGGCGTCGTCGGTGCGGGTGTCCGCGTACCGCTGGGCCGAGCGCAGGACCCGCTTCCCGGCGAAGAGGATCGCGGCGAGGGTGTACTCGGCGACGGGCAGCGCGTTGGCCCCGGCGGCCGAGGTGACGCGCAGGCCGCGTTCCCAGCAGGCGTCGGTGACGTGGTGCTTGACGGAGCCGGCCGCGTGGACGACGGCGCGGAGGCGGGGGCGCGGGCCAGGACCTCGGCCGTCAGCGGGGTCGCTCCCCAGCAGGTCAGGAGGATCTCGGCCTCGGCGAGCGCGGCGGCGACCCGGGGACCGGGGGCCGTCAGGTCGTGGGCGACCAGGCGGGGGTCGGTGCGGGTGAGTGCGGCGAGGCGGGTGCGGTGGGCGTCCGTGAGGAGCCGGTCGTCGACTCCCGGGCCCATGGCGAGGAGGAGGGAGGGGCGGTTGTCAGTGGTCGGGTGCATCGTGGGTACCGGCCTTCCTCACTTGACGCTGCCGGCCGTCAGACCGGCCTTCCAGTGGCGCTGGAGGGAGACGAAGGCGACGACGAGGGGGACGACGGCGAGCAGGGATCCGGTGACGACGAGGGGGTAGAAGTCGGGTTCGGCGTGGGCGTTGCTGTTCCACGCGTACAGGCCGAGGCTCAGCGGGTAGAGCTTCTGGTCCGAGAGCATCACCAGGGGGAGGAAGAAGTTGTTCCAGACGGCGGTGAACTGGAAGAGGAAGACGGTCACGAAGCCGGGCATGACCATGCGCAGGCCGATGGACCAGAAGACGCGCATCTCGCCCGCCCCGTCGATACGGGCGGCCTCCAGGGCCTCGTCGGGGATGTAGCCGGCGCAGAAGACCCGGGAGAGGTAGACGCCGAAGGGGTTGACGAGGACGGGGATCAGGACGGCCCAGTAGGTGTTGACGATCCCGATCTCGCTGGCCAGGAGGTACATCGGCAGGGCGAGCGCGGTGGTGGGGACGAGCACGCCCAGCAGGACGAGGCCGAAGAGCTTCTCCTTGCCGCGGAAGTCGTAGACGTGGAAGGCGTATCCGGCGGCGACGCTGATGAGGGAGCAGGCGAGGGCGCCGATTCCCGCGTAGAGGAGGCTGTTGGCGTACCAGTGGAAGTAGACGCCGTCGTTGTACGAGGCGAGCCGGGAGAGGTTGCCGCCGAGGTCGAAGCCCTCGAAGGAGAAGGCGTCTCCGGCGAGGAGGCCGCCGGCGTCCTTGGTGGCGGCGGTGAGCAGCCAGACCAGGGGGAAGAGCATGTAGACGACGGCGAGGACGAGGGCGCCGTTGACGGCCGTCTTCGAGAGCCATCGGCCGGGGGTGCGGGGACGGTTCACGCGGTCTTCTCCTTCCGTGCCCCGCCGGACTTCCGGCGGCCGGTCAGCCTGGTCACCGCGAAGGAGAGCAGCGCCGCCGTCAGGGCGAGGAGGACGGAGGCCGCGGCGGCGAGTCCGTAGTCGTTGCGGTCGAAGGCCGCGGTGTAGGCGTACATGTTCGGCGTCCAGGTGGAGGTGACGGCGGAGCCGGTGCCCTTGTTGAGGATGAGCGGCTCGGTGAAGAGCTGGAGGGAGCCGATGATCGTGAAGAGGCCGACCATCGCGAGGGAGGCCTTGACGAGCGGGACCTTGATGGCGAAGGCGATGCGCCAGGCGCCGGCGCCGTCGACGGTGGCCGCTTCGAGGACGGAGCGGTCGATGGCCTGGAGGGCGGCGTAGAAGATGACCATGTTGTAGCCGAGCCACTCCCACAGGGCGATGTTGACGACGGACGGCAGGGTGCCCTCGGGGGAGAAGAAGTCGAAGCCGATGCCGCCGGCGTCCATGGCCCGCACGACCGGGCTGAGCTGGGGCGTGTAGAGGTAGACCCAGATCAGGGCGGCGATGATGCCGGGGACGGCGTGCGGCAGGAACAGCGCGAGCTGGAAGAAGCGGCGGGCGCGGGCGAGCGCCGAGTCGAGCAGGAGGGCGAGGCCGAGGGCCCCGGCGAGCAGCAGCGGGATGTAGAGCAGGCAGTATCCGAGCAGGACGCCGAAGCCCTCCAGGAAGGCCCGGTCACCCAGCGCCGCGGTGTAGTTGGCGAGGCCGGTGAAGACGGTCTCGGTGCCGCCGAAGCCCAGTCCCGACTGCTTCTCGGTGAAGAGGCTGAGCCAGATCGCGTATCCGATCGGCACCACCATCACCGCGGTGAACAGGACGAAGAAGGGGTCAGCAGGAGCGCCGCGGCGCGGGTGCGGGCCTTCACCGGGTCAGCCCTCGACCTTCAGGCCGCGCTTGGTGAGTTCGGCGACGGTGGCGTCGTGGCCGGTCCTGACGGCGTCGGCGATCGACGGGCCGCCCTTGGCGAGCTTGCCGAACTGGTCCTTGATCGCGGTGTTGGTGGTGCCGGTGGTCGGGCCCCAGGCCCAGTGGGGGTTGATGGAGGCGCCGGCGGCCTCGAAGAGGGCGTAGATGTCCTGGCCGCCGTAGTAGCTCGCGTCGAAGGCCTTCTTGGCGACGGGGCGCAGTCCGGCGTCGGCCGGGAAGGCGCTGGAGGTGCCGGAGGCGATCCGGGACTTGATGCCGGCCTCGGTGGTGGACATCCACTTGGCGAAGGTGACGGCGGCGGCCTTCTGCTCGCTGTCCTTGGTCACGGCGAAGGAGGTGCCGCCGAGCATGCCGCTGGCGGGCTTGCCGTCCCAGGTGGGGATGGGCGCGACGGCCCACTTGCCGGCCAGTTCGGGGGAGTTGCCCTTGAGGACGCCCGCGCCCCAGGAGGCGCCGAGGTAGCCGACGGTGGTGCCGTTCTTGAGGGAGCCGACCCATTCGGGGCTGAAGGAGGCGTCCTTGTGGACGAGGTCGGCGTCGAGGAGGCCCTGCCAGTAGGAGGCGACCTTGGTGGTGGCCGGGTCGGTGGTGTTCACCTTCCAGGTGTCGTTCTCGGCCTTGAACCACTGGGCGCCGGCCTGCCAGGCCATGGCCTCGAAGGTGGTCGGGTCGTCGGGGAAGAAGGTGGCGATGCGGGCCTTGGCGTCGGCCTTCTTGATCTGCTCGGCGGCCTTCTTGAAGTCGTCCCAGGTGGTGGGGGGCTGGACCCCGTACTTAGCGAAGAGGTCCTTGCGGTAGAAGAAGGCCTGCGGGGCGGCGTCGAAGGGGACGGCCCAGGACTTCCCGCCGAGGGTGGTGAGTTCGACGGACTGCGGGAGGAGCTTGGCGCGGTCGGCCTCGGTGAACTGGTCGCCGATGTCCTGGAGGGCGCCGGAGCTCACGAACTCGGGGAGCGAGGCGTACTCGATGGAGACCAGGTCGGGGGCGTTGCCCGCCTTCACGGCGTTGGAGATCTTGGCGTAGCCGCCGGCGGTGCCGGAGGGGATCTCCTCGAACTTCACCTGGATGTCCCGGTGTGAGGAGTTGAAGGCGTCCACGACGTCCTTGGAGCCCTTGGCCCAGCCCCAGAAGGTGATGGTCACGGGCCCGGACGGCTTGTTCGCGGTGTCGTCACCGCCGCCGCCGCAGGCCGTGAGGACGGCCAGGGCGGTGGCGGTGCCGGCTATGACGCGGGACGTTCTGCTCCAGGTACGGGTCACGGCACGGCTCCTGAGGGCGGGGCGGCTGGGGTTGTGGCCGTGATCCTGTGACCGTTCATGACCGAAGTCAAGAGCGAAAGATTGATTGATCGAAAAAAGATCAGATCGAAGGTGCGGGGCGGGCCCCGCAGGAGTCCCGCACCCGCAGCCACGGCAGCAGGCTCAGATGACGCCGCGCCGCCTCCTCGTCGGAGGCCTCCGTGAGCCGCTCCACCAGCAGTTCCGTGGCGTGCCGGCCCACCTGGCGCTTCGGCGGGGCGACCGCCGTCAGCGGGGTGTCGGCGAGGGCGGCGACCTCGTCGTCGTACGCGATCACGGCCAGGTCCTGCGGCACCCGTACGCCCAGCTCGGCCAGGTGCTGCACGATCTCGATCGCGTCCACGTCGTTGTGGACCAGGGCCGCGCTCGCCAGGCCCGAACCGACGGCCTCGTGCAGCGCCCGCACCGCCCGCTCGAAGCCCTCCGGATCCGCCTCGGCCGGTACGGAGTCGATGACCGGGCGCGGCTCCTTCAGGCCCAGCGTCCCCAGCGCCTCGGCGTAGCCCGCGCGCACCGCGAAGGCGGTCGGGGAGTCCCGGCGGGCCACGAGCAGCGGCGTCGCGTGGCCGAGCGAGAGCAGGTGGCGCAGGGCGAGCAGCACGCCGTGGGCGTGGTCGGAGGCGACCCGGTCCAGGCCGTCGAGCGGGCTGCCGGGCTCGGCGCGCCGCTCCAGGAGGACGGCCGGCACGGGCAGTTCGGCCAGCCAGTCGCCGTACGCGAGCCGGTCCTCGGGCAGTCCGCGCCAGCCGGGCGCGACGAGGACGCCCTCGGCGCCCGCCGCGAGGAGGCCCTCGACGCGGGCCCGGTCCTCCTCCGGCCGGTAGTCGGAGATCCGCAGCACGAGCCGCGCCCCGGCGCGGGCCGCCGCCTCGTGCGCCCCCGGATGACCTCGGCGAAGTAGTACGTGGCGGAGGGCGCGAGCAGGCCGAGGACCAGGCCCTCGCCGGAGTGCCCGCCGGCCCGCGCCGGGGCCAGGAGACCTGGCCGTGCACCCGGTCCAGCAGGCCCTGGGCGGCCAGGGCCTCGACGTCCCGGCGGGCGGTGACGGGGAGACCCCGAGGCGTTCGGCCAGTTCGGAGACGCGGGCGGTGCCGCGCTCGCGCACCAGGGCCAGCAGTCGGTCGTGTCGTTCGGCAGCACTCCGCGCACGGCGCGGTTCCCTCGCGGTGGTGGTGGTTCCCCGAGCCTAGCCCCAGGGATGATCGAATGACAGAAGTTTCGATCATTCGATCCGGTTCTCTTGACGTCCGGTCGAAGTCTGTTCAGGATTCCCGGCGACCCAGGATTCCCACGACCCGTGACGACCGCGATCCGGGACTCCCGGCGACGCAGCCGCCGTGACAGGCCCCAGGCCAGGCCCCAGGGAGCATGATGCCCACGCCGCCCGAGCACCCCGAGAACCGTGAGCTCAGCCCGTACACCGGCTGGACCCGTGCCCACTGGGAGGCCGCGGCCGACCGGCTCCTCCTGGACGTCCGCCCTTCGCCTCGCCCGGCGGCGGCCTCATCGACCTCCCGGGCCCCGCCCCAGCTGGTCCGGCCCCGCTCCGACGGCCTGGAGGGCTGGGCCCGCACCTTCCTCCTCGCCGCCCTCCGCGTCGCCGGGCGCCCACGGCGAGGACCCGGGCGGCCACCTCGACCGGTACGCGGAAGGGCTCGCGGCCGGGACCGGGAAGCCGGGCCGGGACGACCCCGACTCCTGGCCCCTGATGGCCGACACCCGCCAGGCGATCGTCGAATCCGCCTCGATCGCCCTCGGCCTCCGCCTCACCCGCCCCTGGCTCTGGGACCGCCTCGACGACCGCACCCGACAGCGGGCCGCCGACTGGCTCCTGCCCGCCCTCGCGCCCTCACCGGTCGACAACAACTGGTGGCTCTTCGGCCTCACCGTCGCCGGCTTCCTCCAGGACGCCGGCGTCGAGACCGACCGCGCCGCCGCCACGATCGACCGCTCCCTCGCCCGGATCGAGGACTGGTACCTCGGCGACGGCTGGTACAGCGACGGCGACAACCGGGCCTTCGACCACTACAACGCCTGGGCCCTGCACTTCTACCCCGTCCTCCACGCCCACCTCGCCGGCGACGGGGCCCTCCTCGACCGGTACGGCCCCCGGCTCCGCGCCCACCTCGACGCGTACGTCCACCTCTTCGACGCGAACGGCGCCCCCGTCCCGTACGGACGCTCCCTGATCTACCGCTTCGCCGCGGCCGCCGCCCCTGGCTCGGCACCCTCACCGGCCACACCCCGCTCACCCCCGGAGCCACCCGCCGCCTCGCCTCCGGCACCCTGCGGTACTTCCTCGACCGCGGCGCCACCGACGAGCGCGGACTCCTCGGCCTCGGCTGGCACGGCCCGTACCCGCCGCTCGTCCAGGAGTACTCGGGCCCCGGCTCCCCCTACTGGGCGTCCAAGGGCTTCCTCGGCCTCCTCCTGCCCGCCGGCCACCCCGCCTGGACCGACCCCGAGGAACCCCTGCCCGCCGAACGCGCCGACACGGTCCTCCCCCTCGCCCCCGCCGGGCTGCTCGTCCAGACCACCGCCGCCGACGGGCTCGTACGCCTCCACAACCACGGCAGCAACCACGTCCACAGCGCGCCCGGCGAGGAGGACGACCCCGGCTACGCCCGCCACGCCTACTCCACCCGTACGGGACCCAGTACGGGGACGGCGGCGGCCGACAACCACTTCTCCCTGGTCGTCGACGGCCGGGCGACTCCCAGGGCCCCGCCGTCCCGGCCGGCACCGGACCCGACCGGGCCGCCTCCGTCCACCACCCGCTGCCCGGCGTCCGGGTCCTCTCACGACCCTCGTCCACGGCCGCGCCGAACTCCGCGCCCACCTCGTCCTCGACGCCCCCGAGGGACCCCGTACGGCAGACGGGCTGGGCCGTCACCCCGAAGGACCGCACGCCCAGCTCCACCCGGTCCACGGCTACCGCCCCGGCCCCGAGGAACTCCCCACCGGGGAGACCCTTCAGGGCCCCGGCAGCCGCACCCTGGCCCTGCACGGCACCACGCACGGCCCCGCCGCGCTCTTCGTGGCCCTCGCGTCCCTCACGGCCGAGCCCGACCCCGCCCCCGTCCCGACGCTCGCGCACGTCCGCGTCGACGGGCTCCTGCTGACGGTGACCTGGCGGGACGGCACCACCGCGGAGCTGGACCTGAGGAGCCCCGGAGACCTGCGCGGCCCGGGAGACCTGCGCGGCCCGGGAGACCTGCGCGGCCCGGGAGACCTGCGCGGCCCGGAGACCCGAGCGGCCCGGGAGACCTGCGCGGCCCCGGAGGCCTGCGCGGCCCCGAGGAGCTGACCGGCTCCGAATAGGTCCTACTCCGGCCCGTACTTGCGGCCCGCCTTGGAGGAGACCCCGCCGAGCAGGCCGCGCGGCGCCAGCTTCACCACCCCATGAGGGCCTTGTAGCGGGGTCCGGGATCGACAGGGTCTTCCCCGCTTCAGGTCGACGAGCGCCGCCGACACCAGCTTGTCCGCGTCGAGCCACATCCAGCCCGGGATGTTGTCCGTGCCCATCCCGGCCCGCTCGTGGAACTCGGTCCGCACGAAGCCGGGGCAGAGCGCCATCAGACGCACCCGCTGCCCGCGAGGTCCCGCGCCGCGCCCTGGGTGAACTGCACGACCCAGGCCTTCGAGGCGCCGTACGTGCCGCGGGGCACGAAGGCCGCGACCGAGGCGACGTTCACCACGGCGCCCCGGTGACGGCCCTTCATCGCGGCGGCGGCCGCCGAGGTCAGCCGCAGCACCGCCTCGCAGTGCACCGTCAGCATCTTCAGCTCGTCGGCCATGGAGACGTCGAGGAAACGGCCCTTGTTGGCGAAGCCCGCGTTGTTCACGAGTATGTCCACCGGCCGCTTCGGGTCCGAGAGCCGGGCCTCGACGGCGGCGATGCCCTCCTCCTCGGAGAGGTCCGCCGCGAGGACCTCGGCCTCGACCCCGTGCCGGTCGTGCAGCTCGGTCGCCTGCTCCCGCAGCCGCTTCACGTCCCTGGCCACGAGCACGACGTCATGGCCGTCCGCCGCCAGTCTCCGTGCGAAGGCGGCCCCGATGCCCGCGGTGGCGCCCGTAATCAGTGCAGTCGTCATACGGGCAACCTAGTGCCCCGTCCGGTGGCTACGCCTGGGCGTACTTCTCCTGGTACCGGCGGGCGAGCGCGAGGAGTCCGGACTCCATCCACTCGGCGGCGGCCAACATGGCGGGCAGCTGGTCGCGTTCGGTGGTCGCGGCGCGGTGCAGGCGCGCCACGGTGATGTCGTGGTCCGGCCGGTGCACCACGGTGATCGGGTCGCCGGCCCGCACCTCGCCCGGCACGATCACCCGCAGCAGCGCCCCGGGGCCGGCCTCCGACTGCGTGAACCGCTTCACCCAGCCCTTCTCCTCGACGAAGCCCGCGAAGGTGCGGCACGGGATGCGGCCGCCGGTCACCTCCAGGACCACCTCCCCGCCGATCCGCCACCGCTCGCCGATCAGGGCCCCGTTCACGTCGAGGCCCCGGGTGGTGAGGTTCTCGCCGAAGGAGCCGTTGGCCAGCTCGCGGCCGAGCTCCCGCTCCCACAGGTCCATGTCCTCCCGGGCGAAGGCGTACGCCGCCCGGTCGTCGCCGCCGTGGAAGCGCAGGTCGCAGACCGTGTCCCCGGCGACCCCGCTCGACCCGACGCCGGGCGCCCCCGGCGCCTCGATCCGTACGGGCCCCTCCACCGGACGCTTGTCGATGCCCGTCATCCCCGAGGCGGCGTCCGTGTACTCCACGGGCCTGGCGCGGCCCACATTCACGCTCAGCAAGCTCATGCGGGCACTGTACGGGTGACCATCTCAAAGGCGCTCGCGAGAATAGGAAGCTTCACCCAAGAGTCGCTTATGCTGGACGCATGATCGAGGCCCGCCACCTCCGCGTCCTGCGCGCCGTCGCCGCCACCGGCTCGTTCTCGGCCGCCGCGCGCGAACTCGGCTGCACCCAGCCCGCCGTCAGCCAGCAGATGAAGGCGCTCGAAGCCTCCGCCGGCACGCCGCTGCTGATCCGCACCGGACGCGAGATGCGCCTCACCCAGGCCGGCGAGGTGCTGGTGCGCCACGCCTCCGGCATCCTCGCCGGGCTCACCGCCGCCGAGGAGGAGGTCGCCGCCATCGCCGGACTCCGGGCGGGCCGCGTCCGCCTGGTCTCCTTCCCGAGCGGCAGCTCCACGCTCGTGCCCACCGCGCTCGCCGCGCTGCGGGCCGCGCACCCCGGCACCCGCGTCTCCCTCGTCGAGGCCGAACCGCCGCGCTCGATCGAGATGCTCCGCGAGGGCGACTGCGACATCGCGCTCGCCTTCCGGTACGGGGCCGGGCAGGCCGAATGGGACGACCTGGTGGTCCGCCCGCTGCTCGCCGACCGGCTCGTCGGCCTGGTGCCGGAGGGGCACCGGCTCGCCGGCGCCGGGTCGGTCGGCATCGCGGAACTCGCGGACGAGTCCTGGATCGCGGGCTGCCCGCGCTGCCGCCGCCAGCTCGTGGACGTCTGCGAGGAGGCCGGCTTCACCCCCGCATCGACTTCGCCACCGACGACTACCCGGCCGTGGTGGGCCTGGTCGGCGCCGGTCTGGGCGTCGCCGTCCTGCCGGAGCTGGCCATCGAGTCCGTACGGCCCAAGGGCGCGCGGACCGTGGCCGTGGAGCCGGCCGTGGAGCGGGAGATCGTGGCCCTGACGCTGCCGGACCTCGCCCAGGTCCCGGCCGTCGCCGCCACGCTCGACGAACTGATCCGGGCCGCCGCGCGAGCTGAACGGCGCCGCCACGCGCGCGCGGAGAGACGGCGCGCGCGGCGCGGGGCCGTAGGGACGAGGTGCGGTCAGACGGTGCTCACCGCACCGAAGAAACGTTCCTTCACATACGTTCCCCGAGGGCCGTCATGGATGTCATCGACGTCATGGATGTCGTGGACGCGGCGGACGCCACCGGCGCGGCGGCCGGCGTCGTCGTGATCAGGCGATTGCGCGCGCGTCCCATGAGCTCTTCGCGTTCGTCCTCGGTGAGGCCGCCCCAAACACCGTAGGGCTCCCGCACGGCGAGTGCGTGTGCCGCGCACTCCGCGCGCACCGGGCACCGCATGCAGACCTCTTTCGCCGAGTTCTCGCGCGCACTCCGTGCCGCGCCGCGCTCTCCCTCGGGGTGGAAGAACAGGGAGCTGTCGACTCCGCGGCAGGCCGCGAGGAGTTGCCAGTCCCACAGATCGGCGTTGGGTCCGGGAAGGCGGGAGAAATCTGCCATTGCGCTTGTCCCCTTGAAACCGTGTCGAACGGATAGGTGGGCGGGTGGATGGCTGATGGCCGGGCTCCTCGGGTCCCGACAGGTCCGGGCGATACACCTACTGTCGAAGTAGATGTAAATATGACTCATTGCGAATCTAGCCACAGACACTGCGAAAAGGGAAGAAATCCCGCTAAATGGGGCATAGCTTTTGATGTTGGGGCGAACGACCCGCGCCACTCTCCTCCGCGCACGACTCCTCACGTAGAGTGCCGAAGACGCCGTCCGACCCGTAACTCTTTCGAGTGACCGTCGTTGAGAGTGCAGAGGCGGTTGAAGGAACAAGCGATCGGGCACATGTCCGAGAGCGTCAACCGCACAGGTGACGATACGTACAGCCCTGGAGGCTCAAGGTGACGCGCAACAGCTGCGAGAGCCGCGGAGGTCAGGCATGACATCCGTCCTCGTCTGCGACGACTCCCCGCTTGCCCGAGAGGCGCTCCGCCGCGCGGTCGCGACCGTGCCCGGCGTCGAGCGCGTGACCACCGCGGCCAACGGCGAGGAAGTCCTCCGCCGCTGGGGCGCGGACCGCTCGGACCTGATTCTGATGGACGTGCGCATGCCCGGCCTGGGCGGCGTGGAGACCGTCCGCCGGCTGCTCTCCGCGGACCCCGGCGCCCGCATCATCATGCTCACGGTCGCCGAGGACCTCGACGGCGTCGCCCTCGCGGTCGCCGCGGGCGCCCGCGGCTACCTGCACAAGGACGCCTCGCGCGCCGAGCTGCGGGCCACGGTCACGCAGGCGCTCGCCGACCCGACCTGGCGGCTCGCCCCCGCCGCCTCCGTTCGGCCGAGATGGGCGCCGCGCCCACCCTCACCGCGCGCGAGATCCAGGTCCTCGAAGGCATGAGCCACGGCCGGTCCAACGCGGAGATCGGGCGTGAGCTCTTCCTCTCCGAGGACACGGTCAAGACCCACGCCCGGCGCCTCTTCAAGAAGCTGGGCGCCTCCGACCGGGCGCACGCCGTCGCGCTCGGATTCCGCTGGGGCCTGGTCCGCTGAATCGCAGGTCACCGGCTGTCTCCCCGTCCTCGCCCGCGTCCGTCGTGGGGTGGACGGGGTGGGCTTGTGTCACTTCCCCGCGGAATGCCGCATCCTTGAGATGTGGAGTTCCTCGGGGACGAGTCGATCGAGCGGGAGGGGAGGGCGCGGGAGATGAGTGCCGGCGCACCTGCTCATAACGCTTCGGTGCACAACTACGGACGCGGTGCCGCGAACCGAGAGGCGACGGGGCACCATGGAGCGATGCGCGACGACGAGACCGTGGGTTCCCCCATGCCTGCCGGGCAGGGGAGATCGGCGCGCTCGTGCACCGCGCGGTCGACGGCGACGCGCAGGCCACCCATGACCTGCTCGCGCGCGTCCACCCGCTCGCCCTGCGGTACTGCCGCACCCGCCTCAACCGGCTGCCCGGCGACGCCCGGCACTTCGTCGAGGACCTCGCCCAGGAGGTCTGCGTCGCCGTCCTGATGGCGCTGCCGCGCTACAAGGACACCGGCAGGCCCTTCGAGGCCTTCGTCTTCGCCATCGCCGGGCACAAGGTCGCCGACCTCCAGCGGGCCGCCATGCGGCACCCGGGGTCCACCGCCGTGCCCTCCGACGAGATGCCCGAGCGGCCCGACGACTCCCTCGGCCCCGAGGAGCGGGCCCTGCTCAGCGACGACGCCGAGTGGGCCAAGAAGCTGCTCGCCAACCTCCCGGAGAACCAGCGCGAACTGCTGGTGCTGCGGGTCGCGGTCGGACTGACCGCCGAGGAGACCGGCCAGATGCTCGGCATGTCCCCGGGCGCCGTCCGGGTCGCGCAGCACCGCGCCCTCAGCCGGCTCCGCGCACTGGCCGAGCAGTAAGCCTTGCCGGGCTCGGTCATCCCTTTCGTACACGTGCGAACGTCCAAAGCTGCCCGCTGATCTTGATCGTGGAATGAGACACGGCTTCAGCCCGTTAGCATGGACATCCCGCACCGATCAAGGCCATTTGGGAAGGTGTCATGACTGCCAACGTCGACGGAGTGCCCGAAAAATTCGCGACACTCGGGCTGACCTACGACGACGTGCTGCTGCTGCCGGGCGCGTCCGACATGGCGCCCGACCAGATCGACACCGCCTCGTACATCTCGAAGAACGTGCGGGTGAACATCCCGCTGCTCTCCGCCGCGATGGACAAGGTCACCGAGTCCCGCATGGCGATCGCCATGGCGCGACAGGGTGGCGTCGGTGTGCTGCACCGCAACCTCTCGATCGCCGACCAGGCGAACCAGGTCGACCTCGTGAAGCGCTCCGAGTCCGGCATGGTCTCGGACCCGATCACGGTCCACCCGGACGCGACGCTCGCCGAGGCCGACGCGATCTGCGCCAAGTTCCGCATCAGCGGCGTCCCGGTCACCGACCCCGCCGGCAAGCTGCTCGGCATCGTCACCAACCGCGACATGGCCTTCGAGTCGGACCGCAGCCGCCAGGTGCGCGAGGTCATGACCCCGATGCCGCTCGTCACCGGCAAGGTCGGCATCTCCGGCGTGGACGCCATGGAGCTGCTGCGCCGCCACAAGATCGAGAAGCTGCCGCTGGTCGACGAGGCGGGCCTCCTCAAGGGCCTCATCACGGTCAAGGACTTCGTCAAGGCCGAGAAGTACCCGAACGCCGCCAAGGACAAGGAAGGCCGGCTCCTCGTCGGCGCCGCCGTCGGCGTCGCCGGTGACGCCTTCGAGCGCGCCCAGGCCCTGATCGAGGCGGGCGTCGACTTCATCGTCGTCGACACCGCGCACGGTCACTCCCGCCTGGTCGGCGACATGGTCGCCAAGATCAAGTCGAACTCCTCGGTCGACGTCATCGGCGGAAACGTCGCCACCCGCGACGGCGCCCAGGCGCTCATCGACGCCGGTGTCGACGGCATCAAGGTCGGCGTCGGCCCCGGCTCCATCTGCACCACCCGCGTGGTCGCCGGCATCGGCGTCCCGCAGGTCACCGCGATCTACGAGGCCTCCCTCGCCGCCAAGGCGGCCGGCGTCCCGGTCATCGGCGACGGCGGTCTGCAGTACTCCGGCGACATCGCGAAGGCCCTCGTCGCCGGCGCCGACACGGTGATGCTCGGCTCGCTGCTCGCGGGCTGCGAGGAGTCCCCGGGCGAGCTGCTCTTCATCAACGGCAAGCAGTTCAAGTCGTACCGCGGCATGGGCTCGCTCGGCGCCATGCAGTCCCGCGGCGAGCAGCGCTCCTTCTCCAAGGACCGCTACTTCCAGGAGGGCGTCGCCTCCGACGAGAAGCTCGTCCCCGAGGGCATCGAGGGCCAGGTGCCCTACCGCGGCCCGCTCTCGGCCGTCGTCCACCAGCTGGTGGGCGGTCTGCGCCAGTCGATGTTCTACGTCGGCGGGCGCACGGTGCCGGAGCTCCAGGCGAACGGCCGCTTCGTCCGGATCACCTCGGCGGGCCTCAAGGAGAGCCACCCGCACGACATCCAGATGACGGTCGAGGCGCCGAACTACAGCAGGAAGTAACAGCGCGCGACGGAAGGGGCGGTTCCGGCATGTGGCCGGAGCCGCCCCTTCGGCCTGTGTCGGGGATACTGGTAGGCGCAGACATAGAGGGAAAGGCCACACATCGTGACTGAGATCGAGATCGGGCGCGGCAAGCGCGGCCGCAGGGCGTACGCGTTCGACGACATCGCCGTCGTCCCGAGCCGGCGCACCCGGGACCCGAAGGAGGTCTCGATCGCCTGGCAGATCGACGCCTACCGCTTCGAGCTGCCGTTCCTGGCCGCCCCGATGGACTCGGTCGTCTCGCCGCAGACCGCCATCCGCATCGGCGAGCTGGGCGGCCTCGGCGTCCTGAACCTTGAGGGCCTGTGGACCCGGTACGAGGACCCGCAGCCGCTCCTCGACGAGATCGCCGAGCTGGACGAGGCGACCGCGACCCGCCGTCTGCAGGAGATCTACGCCGCCCCGATCAAGGAGGAGCTGATCGGGCAGCGCATCAAGGAGGTGCGCGACTCCGGTGTCGTCACCGCCGCCGCGCTCTCCCCGCAGCGCACCGCGCAGTTCTCCAAGGCCGTCGTCGACGCCGGCGTGGACATCTTCGTCATCCGCGGCACGACGGTCTCCGCCGAGCACGTCTCCGGCGCGGCCGAGCCGCTGAACCTGAAGCAGTTCATCTACGAGCTGGACGTCCCGGTCATCGTCGGCGGCTGCGCCACGTACACCGCGGCCCTGCACCTGATGCGCACCGGCGCGGCGGGCGTCCTCGTCGGCTTCGGCGGCGGCGCCGCGCACACCACCCGCAACGTCCTCGGCATCCAGGTCCCGATGGCGACCGCGGTCGCCGACGTGGCCGCGGCCCGCCGCGACTACATGGACGAGTCCGGCGGCCGGTACGTGCACGTCATCGCCGACGGCGGCGTGGGCTGGTCCGGCGACCTCCCCAAGGCCATCGCCTGCGGCGCCGACGCCGTCATGATGGGCTCCCCGCTGGCCCGCGCCACCGACGCGCCCGGCAAGGGCCACCACTGGGGCATGGAGGCCGTCCACGAGGACGTCCCGCGCGGCAAGCTGGTCGACCTGGGCATCGTCGGCACCACCGAGGAGATCCTCGCCGGCCCGTCCCACATCCCCGACGGCTCCATGAACTTCTTCGGCGCCCTGCGCCGCGCCATGGCCACCACCGGCTACAGCGAGCTCAAGGAGTTCCAGCGCGTCGAGGTCACGGTCGCGGACGCCCAGCACAAGCGCTGACCTCCCGCACGCACGCCGAGGGGCCCCGCACCGGGTGGTGCGGGGCCCCTTCGCGTACGACGGTCTTTCGATGCGGTGCGCGCGAGGAGGTGGATCTTGCGGCTTTTCGGATGGTGAGCGGCCGCCCCTGCCACAACTAGGGGCGGACACCCCGTGATCCATCCAGGAGCCTGTCGCAGTGCCTGCTGCGGCGGGCTCCGCCTGCTTCGTACGGTACCGGACACGACCTCGCCCGGCACGGCTCCGCGAGGTGCGGGCGCTCGTGTGCGCCCCCTCGTCACAACCGGTGCGCCGCCCCCGCAGGCGTCGCACCCCGGGTGTCCAGGAGGAGCTGGGCCTTCACCGACAGGCCCTGGAGGTCGTAGGTGCGGTGGTGCTGGAGGAGGACCGTCAGGTCGGCGTGGGCGGCGGCCTCGTAGAGGGAGTCGGCGCGGGGGACGGGAGGTCGCGGACGCGCCAGTCGGGGACGTGGGGGTCGTGGTAGCTGACGGCCGCGCCGAGGTCCATGAGGCGGCGGGCGATCTCGTCGGCGGGGGAGCCCTGGCGGTCGGGGAGGTCGGGCTTGTACGTGATGCCGAGGAGGAGGACGCGGGCGCCGCGGGCCGACTTGCCGTGCTCGTTGAGGAGGGTGGCGGCGCGCTGCACGACGTACTGCGGCATCCGTTCGTTGACCTGGCCCGCGAGCTCGACGAGGCGGAGCGGCCGGTGGGCGCCGACGGTGTCGACGGGGACGCCGTGGCCGCCGACGCCGGGGCCGGGGCGGAAGGCCTGGAAGCCGAAGGGCTTGGTCTCGGCGCAGCGGATGACGTCCCACAGGTCGACGCCGAGTTCGTGGCAGAGGACCGCCATCTCGTTGACGAGGGCGATGTTGACGTGCCGGAAGTTGGTCTCCAGGAGCTTGACCGTCTCCGCCTCGCGGGGGCCACGCGCGCGTACCACCTTGTCGGTGAGCCGGCCGTAGAAGGCGGCGGCGGATTCGGTGCAGGCCGGGGTGAGGCCGCCGATGACCTTGGGGTGCCGGTGTAGCCGTGGGTGCGGCTGCCGGGGTCGAGGCGCCCGGGGAGTACGCGAGGTGGAAGTCGCGCCCGGCGCGCAGGCCGGAGCCCGCCTCCAGGACCTCGCGGAGCAGGCCCTCGGTGGTGCCCGGCGGGACGGGGTCTCCAGGACGACGGTGGTGTGGGGGCGCAGCCGGGCGGCGAGCGCGCGGGCGGCGTCGGTGACGGCGGTGAGGTCGAGGGTCCGGTCGGGGCCGAGGGGGCCGTGGCGCAGAGGACGGCGGTGCGGACCCGGCCGAGCTCGGCGGGGTCGGTGGTCGGCCGGAAGCCCCCGCGAGCATCCGGCGGATCTCGGGGTGGTGAGGGAGCCGTCGACGGGGAGCGCCCGGCGGCGAGTTCGGCGACGGGGCGGGGTCGGTGTCGTAGCCGATGGTGTCGATGCCGGCGGCGGTGGCGGCCCGGGCCAGGGGAGTCCGTGGTGGCCGAGGCCGATGACGGCGAGGTCAGCGGGCATGGGGGGTGGGCCGTCCTTCCCGGTAGCCGAGGGGAACGCGACGCGCGAGCCCGGTGGACAGAACGGGTCGCGCGCAATGTCAGACTAGGCGTAAATATGACCGATATGCGGCATTGCGTAGCCGAAGGTCGCCGAGTGTTATCCACAGGTCGGCCGCGAGGCGGTGGCTGAACTCGCGGGGCCGGGCCAGAATCGAGCTGTGAGCCGGACCACACGGGCCCGGTTCGCGGCCCGTGCACGGCCGGACCGGTGGCGTGCGCGTGCGGCACCGACGGGGACGACGGGAGGCAGCAGCGTGAGGACAGCGACACTGGGACCCGCCGAGCGCGCCGAGGCGCTCGCGGCCATGGCCGAACGAGAGCTGGACGTGCTGGTCGTCGGCGCCGGAGTCGTCGGCGCCGGAACCGCCCTCGACGCCGTCACGAGAGGGCTCTCCACCGGCATCGTGGAGGCCCGCGACTGGGCCTCGGGCACCTCCAGCAGGTCCAGCAAGCTCATCCACGGCGGCCTGCGCTACCTGGAGATGCTGGACTTCGCCCTCGTGCGGGAGGCACTCAAGGAGCGCGGACTCCTCCTGGAGCGGCTCGCCCCCCACCTGGTGAAGCCGGTCCCCTTCCTCTACCCCCTCCAGCACAAGGGCTGGGAGCGGTTCTACGCCGGCTCCGGAGTCGCGCTGTACGACGCGATGTCCCTCTCCTCGGGCCACGGCCGCGGACTCCCCGTCCACCGGCACCTCTCCCGCAAGGGCGCCCTGCGCGTCGCGCCCTGCCTGAGGAAGGACGCCCTCGTCGGCGCCCTCCAGTACTACGACGCCCAGATGGACGACGCCCGCTTCGTCACCACCCTCGTGCGCACCGCCGCCTCCTACGGCGCCAAGGCCGCCAGCCGCGCCCGCGTCACCGGCTTCCTCCGCGAGGGCGAGCGGGTCGTCGGCGCGCGCGTCCAGGACGTCGAGGCCGGAGCCGCCTACGAGATCAGGGCCAAGCAGATCGTCAACGCCACCGGCGTGTGGACGGACGACACCCAGGCCCTCATCGGGGAGCGCGGCCAGTTCCACGTCCGCGCCTCCAAGGGCATCCACCTCGTCGTGCCCAAGGACCGCATCCACTCGACCACCGGCCTCATCCTGCGCACCGAGAAGTCCGTCCTGTTCGTCATCCCCTGGGGACGCCACTGGATCGTCGGCACCACCGACACCGACTGGGACCTCGACAAGGCCCACCCGCCGCCTCCAGCGCCGACATCGACTACCTCCTGGAGCACGTGAACACCGTGCTCGCCACCCCGCTCACCCGCGACGACGTCCAGGGCGTCTACGCGGGCCTGCGCCCCCTCCTCGCCGGCGAGTCGGACGCCACCAGCAAGCTCTCCCGGGAGCACACCGTCGCCCACCCGGTCCCCGGCCTCGTGGTCGTCGCCGGCGGCAAGTACACGACGTACCGCGTCATGGCGAAGGACGCCGTCGACGAGGCGGTGCACGGACTCGACCAGCGCGTCGCCCCCTGCGTCACCGAGGACACCCCGCTCCTCGGCGCCGAGGGCTACCGCGCCCTGTGGAACGCGCGGGCCAGGATCGCCGCGAGAACCGGCCTGCACGTCGTCAGGGTCGAGCATCTCCTCAACCGCTACGGCTCCCTGACGGAGCAGATCCTCGACCTCGTCGCGGCCGACCCCGGCCTCGGCGAACCGCTCGCGGCGGCCGACGACTACCTGCGCGCCGAGATCGTCTACGCCGCCTCCCACGAGGGCGCGCGCCACCTCGACGACGTCCTCACCAGACGGACCAGGATCTCCATCGAGACCTTCGACCGGGGCACGCTCAGCGCCCGCGAGTGCGCGGAACTGATGGCGCCGGTCCTCGGCTGGGACGACCACCAGATCGAGAAGGAGGTCGCGCACTACGAGAAGCGGGTGGAGGCCGAGCGCGAGTCGCAGCTCCAGCCCGACGACCTGACGGCGGACGCCGCACGCCTGGGGGCGCCGGACATCGTGCCCATCTGACCGCGCCCGACTGACGGTGCCCGACTGACGGTGCCCGCCTGACGGTGCCCGCCTGACGGTGCCCGCCTGACCGCGTGCTTCTGACCGCGTGCGTCCGACCGCGTCCGCCTGACCATGCCCCTCTGATCCCGCCCGTCTGACGGACGGTCCGGAGGGGCGAGGAGGGGTGTACGGGGGTCCGCCCCGGGTGGGAACCTCGGGGCCGTGCGGAGGCGTCGTATCCCGGAGTGCGGACCCGGGGGCGGCACCCGTCCCGAGGTGAGGGACAATGGCCTCTCTTCCAGGGCGGGTTACCGCATCGCGCGGGAAGCGGCAGACGCGGCGAAGATCAGGGATCGCAGAGGGGACGCATGTCGGAGGCGGAGCAGTCGCGGGACAAGGCGAGGGACCCCAGGCGGGACGCCGCCGCGGGGGCCGCGACCGACGGCGACCGAGGGCGGTTCCGGCCGCGCGTGAGGCAGCGCGAGACACCCAGGACGCGCAGGTCAGCCAGGGTGCGCAGGGCCCGGAGGGCGGGCGCGAGCCGGAGCGGGACGCCGAGGAGGCGAAGCCCGCGGAGGACGTGACGGCCGAGGAGACCGCGAAGCCCGCAGAGGCCGTGGAGGTCTCGGAGGCAGCGAAGTCCTCGGAGGCCGCGAAGTCCTCGGAGACCGCGAAGTCCCCGGAGGGCGCGAAGACCTCGGCTGACGTCGTGGACGTGGCGGGCGCCGTGGATCCGGGCGACCCGGTGGGCGCGGTGGACCCGGAGGGCGCGGTGGACCCGGAGGGCGCTCCGGGAGTGAAGGACCCTCAGGACGCGGTGGCCGGGCGGGCGACGGGTGCGAGCGGGGTCGGGGCCGAGGGCGGCGGGTCCGCCGCGGCCGGGCGGCTGCGCGGGACCGAGCCGTCGACCGGGCGGGCCGGTTTCGGCGCCGGGGACGGCGACGGCGAGAGCGACCGCCGGACGGGCACCGGAACCGCGCGCGGCGCCGACAGGTTCCGCAAGGAGCCGGTCGGCGAAGGACGGCTGCTCGCGGGCCGCTACCGGCTCGGCGTGGTCCTCGGGCGCGGCGGCATGGGCACCGTGTGGCGCGCCGTCGACGAGACCCTCGGCCGTACCGTCGCCGTCAAGGAGCTCCGCTTCCCCAGCAGCATCGACGAGGACGAGAAGCGACGCCTCATCACCCGGACCCTGCGCGAGGCGAAGGCCATCGCCCGGATCCGCAACAACGGCGCCGTGACCGTCTACGACGTCGTCGACGAGGACGACCGCCCGTGGATCGTCATGGAGCTCATCGAGGGCAAGTCCCTCGCGGACGCCGTGCGCGAGGACGGCACGCTCACGCCCCGGCGCGCCGCCGAGGTCGGCCTCGCCATCCTCGACGTGCTGCGTTCGGCGCACCGCGAGGGCATCCTGCACCGCGACGTGAAGCCGTCCAACGTGCTGATCGCCGACGACGGCCGGGTCGTCCTCACCGACTTCGGCATCGCCCAGGTGGAGGGCGACCCCTCGATCACCTCCACCGGCATGCTCGTCGGCGCCCCCTCGTACATCTCCCCGGAGCGCGCCCGCGGCCACAAGCCCGGCCCCGCCGCCGACATGTGGTCGCTCGGCGGCCTCATCTACGCGGCGGTCGAGGGCAGCCCGCCGTACGACAAGGGCTCCGCCATCGCCACCCTCACGGCCGTGATGACCGAGCCGGTCGACCCGCCGAAGAACGCCGGCCCCGAGCTGGAGAAGGTCATCTACGGCCTCCTCGCCAGGACCCGGCGCAGCGGCTCGACGACGCCGGCGCCCGGGTGCTGCTGCGGGCCGTGCTCGACGCGCCCGAGCCGCCGCCCGCCGTCTCGCCCGAGGCCACCGCCGTCATACCGCTGCCGCCGCGACCCGAGCGGACCCCGTCGCCCCGCGGGCGACAAGGGGTCGACGCGGCCGCCGAGCGGATGCGGGGCGCGCTGAACTCCGTACGGAACGCGGCGGCGTCCGCGAAGGCCGAGCCGACGCCGAAGCCCGCGCCGAGGCTGGCCACCGAGCCGCTGCGGGGCGGCGGCAAGCCGACCCGGCCCGCGCGCCGCTGACCGACGTCGTGCCGCGCCGCACCCTGGTGATCATCGCCGCGGTCGCGGTCCTCGCCGTGCTCGGGACGATCCTCGCGGTCTCCCTCGGCGGCGGGGCGACGAGGACAACCAGGGCAAGGGCGGCGGGGCACCACGGCCTCGGCCGGCGCCTCGTCCGGCGGCGCGGACGGCTCCGGCGGCTCCGGTTCCGGCGGGTCCCAGGGCCAGGCCTCGGGCGGCCCCGGCCAGCAGGGCGGCGTGCAGCCCGGCGGTGAAAACGGCGACAACGGCAGCACGGGGTCGACGGGCGCCAACGGCACGACCGGGTCCACGAACGGGCAGAACGGCACCACCACGCCCTCCGGGAAGCCCGGCGGCGACGCCGGGCAGCAGCTGCCCGCCGGCTACGCCCTCGTCACCAACGGCCCGCTCCACTTCTCGATGGCGATGCCCGCCTCCTTCAAGCAGCGCTCCATCCCGGGATACTCGCTCGGCGCGATCTTCAGCGAGAGCGGCGGCTTCCCGCGCGTCCAGGTCGACTACAACGGCAGCCCGAAGGACGACGCGGCGAGCGCCTGGGAACTGGCCCGGTACGGCGTGGCCGCCACCAGCCAGGACTACAAGCACATCGGCATACGGTCCGTCGCGTACAAGGGCTACCCGACCGTCGCCGACTGGGAGTTCGAGCGCACCCAGAAGGGCATCCGCGTCCACGTGCTCAACCGCGGCTTCAAGGTGGACGCCACCCACGGCTACTCCATCATGGTCAGCTGCGCGGCGGACGAGTGGAACGACGCGGAGTGCAGGACGCTGCGGGAGACGGCGTTCGCCACGTTCAGCCCCAGGACTGACCCGCGCCACGTATCGTGAGGACCGCGGACCGAACGCAGCCGAAAAGAACCGTCAACTGCACGGTGCCGGACCGGAACTGACGTGATCGCGTGCGCGGGGAGGCGTCGTGGACGACTACGCGGGAAGGGTGCTCGCCGACCGCTACCGCCTGCCGCTGCCACCGGCGGACGCCGACGCGTACGAACCGGTGGAGACGCGCGTTCGACACGTACAGCGGGCAGGAGGTCCTAATCCGCCAGGTGCCGCTGCCCGAGTTCGTCGACGCCGAGGTGCTGGACGGACGAGGCGGCCCCACCGGCCCCACGGCGCCGCGGGCCCGGCCACCCGCCGGCCGGCCGAACCCGTCGTGCGCCGGGCGATCGAGGCGGCCCAGGCCGCCGCGCAGATCCCCGACCACCCCTTACTCGACCAGGTCTTCGACGTCTTCGCGGAGGCCGGTTCGCTGTGGATAGTGAGCGAGCGCGTGGCGGCCAGACCGCTGGCCGCGCTCCTCGCCGACCGGCCCCTCAACCCGTACCGCGCGGCCGAGATAGGCGCCGACGTCCTCACCGCCCTGCGCGCGCTCCACGCCCACGGCTGGGTCCACCGGAACATCACCTCCCGGACCGTGCTCGTCTGCGACGACGGCCGCGTCGTCCTCACCGGCCTCGCGGTCGGCGCCGCCGAGGAGGCCCTCTGCGGCTACGCCCCGGTCCCGGAACCGCCCGACGCGTTCGCGCCCCCGGCCGGGGAGCCGGAGGAGTACGAGGCCGAGACGTACGAGGCGGAGGCGTACGAGTCGGAGCCGTACGGGGCCGAGACGCACGGAGCCGAGACGCACGGGGCGGGCGCGTACGAGATCGAGACGTACGAGGCAGGGACGTACGAGTCGGGGGCGTACGAGTCGGGGACCCACGAACCCGAGGTGTACGAGACCGAGGCGTACGGGGCCGAGGCGTACGAGTACGGGGCCGGGGCACGTGAGGGCGGCGAGGTGTACACGCCCGAGCCGTACGTGCCCGCGCCGTACGCCCCCGAGCCGGCATCCGCATGGCACACGCCGCCCGAGGAGTACGGCTCCCGCGAGGAGTACGGGCCCACCGAGAAGTACGGGCCCAGCGAGGAGTACGGCCCCGAGGACTTCGCAGGTCCCGAGGGCTTCGGGGCGGAGGTCTACGAGGAGCCGGACGAGGACGGGACGGCCGGGGCGGGGTCCGGCGCCCTCGGTCCCCACGGCAGCGGCCCCTACGGCGGCGCCGACACCTCTGCGCGGCCCGCCGGGACGCGGCCACCGGCCGTGCCGCCCACCGCCGACGTACGGGCCGCGCGGGCCGGGGCCATCGCCGCGTACCGGGCCGGTGCGCGAGCCGCCGCCCGGCTCAGTGAGACGGGGCAGCTGCCCGTACAGCGCCCCGCGCCACCGGAGACACCGGGCCGCCCCGCCCCCGCCGACGACGCCGGCGTCCGGTGCGCCCGAGCCGCAGTGGTGGGCGCAGGTGGCGGAGGACGAGGACGACGAGAACGACGGCGACGAGCCGTACGGCGGGGCCCGCAGGCAGGACCGCCGCCGCGCGTGATGCTGGCCGGCAGCTGGAGCGACGGACCGCACGCCTCGCGGGACGGCTCCGGGCCGATTCCGGCCGGTGGCGGCTCCGTGCTGCCGGGTTCGGGCCGCCCGGCGCTGCCCGCCGGTTACACGGCGGCGACCCCGAACCCGCGCCCTCCGCCCCCGCGAGGAGGAGCCGGTCCCGATCCCGGCCCAGGCGCACCGCGGCCCGACCACGCGGCTGGCCGCCGAGCGGGCCCGCCAGACCCGGATCGCGGTCGTCGGCGCCGTGACCGAGCGCTGGGCGCCCGAGCAGGCCGGTCCCGTGCACGAGAACTGGCGCCTCGCCCCGCCCATCGGCCCCGCGACCGACCTGTGGGCGCTCGGCGCGCTCCTCTACCGGGCCGTCCAGGGCCATGCCCCGTACCCCGAGGACAACGCGGCCGAGCTCGTCCAGCTGGTCTGCGCCGAGCCGCCCGCCTTCGCCGAGGAGTGCGGGCCCTGCGCCCGGTCGTGGAGTCGCTGCTGCGTCAGGACCCGACCGAGCGTCCCGACTTCGAGGAGCTGCGCGGCTGGCTGCGCTCCCTCGTCCGCTCGGCGCCGGAGCCGGAGGCCGGGTTCGGAGCCGTACCGCCGCCGCCCTCCGACGAGGCGCGGCTGCCGATCGTGCGCCGGCGCGGCGAGCTGGTGCGCCGGTGGCGCGGGCGCGCGGGGCGGGCCGCCACCGCACCAAGCGCGCCAGGACGTGCGCCAGACGGCCCCGTACGAGGACCTGCGGGGCTTCGACCACGGCCCGCACAGGACGACGGCCCCGGCCCCGGCCTCGCTCCCGGCCCCGGTCACGACGACGGGTACGGCCACGCGCGCGTACAGCCCGATTACCGCGAAGAGTTCCGGGAGGAGTTCCACGAGGAGTTCCGGGAGGAGTTCCACGAGGGGGCGCGGGAAGGGGCCCGGGACGGCTTCCGGGAGGCGTTCCACGAGGACTTCGACGAGGAGATCCCGCAGCGCGCCCCGCGCGCGCCCCGCGCCCCCCGTTCCTCCGCCCGCACGCCCTCCTCCCTGGGCCGCAAACTCCTGGTCCTCGTCCTCCTGCTGCTCTCGGGAGCCGTCGCGTACGCCGTCCTGTTCCTGCCCCGCGACGGCGAGCAGCCCCGTACGCCGGCCGCGACCGGCCCGGCCGCGAGCGGGAAGCCGACCACGGGGTCGTCCGCAGGGCCGTCCGCCGAACCGACCGCCCGGCCGACCACCGCACCGACCCCGAAGCCCAGCGGGGAACCGACCGGGAAGCCGGCCACCACCCCGCCCCGGCGGACCCTTCGGCTCCCGCGCTCGCCGCCGGGTACGTCCTGCGGCAGGACCCCGAGGGCTTCCGGATCGGCGTCCCGGAGGGATGGCGGCGCAGCCCGATCAACGACGCGGGCCAAGTCCGCTACACCGGCGGCGGCTTCACCATGATCGTCGTCCCCGGCCGGGACGCAGTCCAGGACAACGGCTCCGACCCGCTGGAGTACCAGAACGCCAAGGAGCGCGAGTTGGAGCCGTACCGGTCGTCCAGCTGGTCGGTGGCGGAGCGGGCGCGCCGGGTGGACATCGGCCGGACGCCGACGGCCGAGGGGTCGTACACCTGGCTGGACAGCACGGGCCGCGAGGTCTTCGTGCGCAACCTCGCACTGATCGACGGCGGCCGGTACCACGTCGTCCAGGTCATCGGCCCGGAGGGCGAGCGGGACAAGGTGTCGGAGATCTACGAGCAGGCCACGAAGGCCTTCCGCCCGGGACGGCGAGATCCGGGACGCTGATACGAATGTCCCACCGGCCCCCGGTCACAGTGCTGTTCCTATGACCGCCCCGAGGTTCCGCCCTCCGTACCCCCTCCGTAACCTGGCCTCAGAAGGAACGGGCGGGGGCAAGTGGAACATTCACAGGGCACAGGGGCAGGGCTGCTGCTCGCCGGTCGCTACCGGCTGGGCGAGTCCATCGGACGCGGCGGCATGGGCAAGGTCTGGCGCGCGCACGACGAGGTGCTGCACCGCGTGGTGGCGGTGAAGGAGCTGACGGCGGGCCGGTTCGTGGCGGAGGCCGACCGCCTCGTGCTGCACGCCCGTACGCAGAAGGAGGCGCGGGCCGCCGCCCGGATCACGCACCCGGGCGTGGTGACCGTCCACGACGTCCTGGAGCACGACAACCGGCCGTGGATCGTCATGCAGTACGTCGACGGGCCCTCGCTCGCCGACGCCGCCAAGGAGGCCGGCACGATCGAGCCCCGCGAGGCGGCCAGGATCGGGCTGCACGTCGTCGGCGCGCTGCGCGCCGCGCACGCGGCCGGGGTGCTGCACCGGGACGTCAAGCCGGGCAACGTGCTGCTCGCGCGGGACGGGCGCGTCCTCATCACCGACTTCGGGATCGCGGCGATCGAGGGGGACTCGACGATCACCCGGACGGGCGAGATCGTCGGCTCCATCGACTACCTGGCGCCCGAGCGGGTGCAGGGCGGCGATCCGGGGCCCGCCTCCGACCTCTGGTCCCTCGGCGCGACGCTGTACACGGCGGTGGAGGGCACCTCGCCGTTCCGCCGCACCTCCCGATCAGCACCATGCAGGCCGTGGTGACCGAGGAGCCCCGCCCCGGAGAAGGCGGGGCCGCTGGCGCCCGTCATCGTGGCCCTGCTGCGCAAGGACCCGGCGCAGCGGCCGCGCGCGGACGAGGCCGAGCGGATGCTGCTCGACGCGATGGAGGGCGCACGCCGACGGCGGCCCAGGCGTACGTGCCGACCCAGCGCGTGGCCCGGGAGGAGCTGGACGCGGCGCCCGACGAGCCCCGCGCGGCGGACGGTACGGGGACGGAGGTCCTGGCGGGCGGCCCGCCGAAGACCACGGCGCAGTGGCCCCAGCCGCCCAGCAGCCCCAGCCGTCCCCGTACCCCAGGGGCCTTCCTCGCCGCACCCCACCCTCGTCCCTCCGCTCCGGCCCCGTCCCCCGTGGCCGCTGGCGCTCCGCCGTGCTCGCCGCGCTGCTCGCCGGGGTCGTCGCGGGCGGCGCCGTCTTCGCCGCCATGAACTACGCGGGGGCGACCGCGACCCCCGTGGCGACGGCGGACGGACCACGGCGCCGACCGCCCCCGTCACCAAGAAGGGCGCCGGGGACGGCATCCCGGCCGGCTGGCACCGCGTCGAGGACCCGGAGGGCTTCAGCCTGCTCGTACCGGACGGCTGGAAGCGGCAGACCGAGGGCGACCAGATCGACTACACCCCGGACAACGGCCGCCACCGCATCCGGATCAGCATCGACAAGAGCCCCGACTTCGAGAACCCGTACATGCACGCCATCGACCTGGAACGCCAGTTGGGCAAGCGCATGGACTACAACCGGGTCAAGCTCGACCAGACCACCTACCGCGACCAGGTCCGCTCCTGTCTGTGGGAGTTCACCTGGACGGAGAAGAAGACCTTCCCGGGCCTCGGCACGCGATCGACCAGATGTACTACGAGGACGACGGCACCGAGTACGCCCTCTACATGTCCTCGCCGGAGTCCAGCTGGGAGAAGACCCGGGAGCAGTTCGACATCGTCCTCCAGCACTGGCGGGCACCGGAGTCCTGAAGGCCTCGGGCACCGGAGTCCCGAGGGCCGCGGGCACCGGAGTCCTGAGCGCCTCGGGCGCCGGATGCCCGAGGGCCTCGGCCGCAGGAGTCCCGAGTGCCTCGGGCGTCTGATCCGGAGGACCTCGTCGCCGGAGCCCCGAGGGCCGGAGAAATCTCCGCGCTCGGCCTCCGGCGACCGTAAGCCCCTGATCAGGGCTTATGTGCCAGTGATCGCTGGCGTGATGTGTGTAGAGGGTGAAACGCGTTACCGACGGGTACCCAAAGGTCGGAACGCGGCCTACGCTCGGCGTCATGACGGACTCGCAGGCCCCCGCAGCCCCACGGTTCCCGCCGACGCCGACACCGCCGCCGGACGGCCCGACCGGCCGCCCCGCCGGCGCGACCAACCCGGTCGCGCCCGCGCCGGCCGGCGCGCGGACCGCCGCCGACGTCGTGACGCCCGAGCTGGTGGCCCGGCTCACGCGGGGCGTCGTCGGCTCCGGCCGTACCGCCAACCACACCCCTTCACCGGGGAGAAGCTGACGGACCTGCCCGAGTCCACCCCCGAGGACGTCGCCGAGGCCTTCACGCGCGCGCGTGCCGCCCAGTCCGCCTGGGCCGCCACCCCGGTCAAGGTCCGCGCCGCCGTCCTCCTGCGCTTCCACGACCTCATCCTCCAGCGGCAGGCCGAGGTCCTCGACCTCATCCAGCTGGAGACGGGCAAGGCCCGCCTGCACGCGCACGAGGAGGTCCAGGCGGTGGCCGTCGCCGCCCGCCACTACGGCCGCAAGGCCCCCGCCTACCTGCGCGCCAAGCGCCACACCGGCGTCGTGCCGACCCTCACCAAGGTCACCGAGCTGCGCCAGCCGCGCGGGGTCATCGGCCAGATCGCCCCCTGGAACTACCCGCTGGAGCTGTCCGTCGGCGACGCGCTCCCCGCCTTCGTCTCGGGCAACGCCGTCGTCATGAAGCCCGACACGGAGACCGCGCTCACCGCGCTCTGGGCCCGTGACCTGCTCGTCGAGGCCGGACTGCCCGCCGAGGTCTTCCAGGTCGTCCTCGGCGAGGGCCCGGTCGTCGGCCCCGAGGTCGTCAAGCACGGCGACTACATCTCCTTCACCGGCTCCACCAACACCGGCCGCCAGGTCGCCCGGGGCGCCGCCGACCGGCTCGTCGGCGTCACCCTCGAACTCGGCGGCAAGAACGCGATGCTCGTCCTCCAGGACGCCGACGTCGAGAAGGCCGCCGCCGGAGCCGTCCGCGCCTGCTTCTCCTCCGCCGGCCAGCTCTGCATCTCCATCGAGCGGCTCTACGTCCACGAGTCGATCGCCGACGCCTTCCTGGAGCGCTTCACCGCCCGCACCAAGGCCATGCGGCTCGGCAAGTCCCTCGCGTACGGGGCGGACATGGGCTCCCTCGTCGGCGAACGGCAGCTGGAGGCCGTCACCCGGCACGTCGAGGAGGCCGTCGCCAAGGGCGCCACGCTCCTCGCCGGCGGCGTCGCCCGCCCCGACATCGGCCCCCTCTTCTACGAGCCGACCATCCTCGACGGCGTCGAGGCACCGATGGCCGTCTGCGCCGAGGAGACCTTCGGCCCGGTCGTCTCCGTCTACCGCTTCAGGGACGAGGACGAGGTCGTCGAGCTCGCCAACGCCACCCCGTACGGCCTCAACTCCTCCGTCTGGACGAAGGACTCGCGCCGCGGCCACGCCGTCGCGGCCCGGCTGCGCACCGGCACCGTCAACATCAACGAGGGGTACGCGCCCGCGTACGGCAGCGTGCAGTCCCCGATGGGCGGCATGAAGGACTCCGGACTCGGCCGCCGCCACGGCTCCGAGGGCATCCTCAAGTACACCGAGGCCCAGACCGTCGCCCAGCAGCGGCTGATCCCGCTCGCGCCCTCCTTCGGAATGGACGACGAGAAGTACGCCGCGTTCATGAGCGCGTCCCTGAAGGCGATGAAGGCCCTGCGCCTGCGCTGACGCTCCGCCCCACCCGCCCCTTTTCGTACGAGGAGAGCCATGACCGCGGTACCCCCTACCCAAAACCAGGAGCAGGCGGACGACGCCGCGTACGACTACGACGTCCTCGTCGTCGGTTCGGGCTTCGGCGGTTCGGTCACCGCGCTCCGCCTCACCGAGAAGGGCTACCGGGTCGGCGTCCTGGAGGCCGGGCGCCGCTTCACCCGCGCGACCCTGCCGAAGAACTCCTGGGACGTGAAGAACTTCCTGTGGGCCCCCGCCCTCGGCCTGTACGGCCTCCAGCGCATCCACCTGCTCGGCAACGTCATGGTGCTCGCCGGCGCCGGCGTGGGCGGCGGCTCCCTCAACTACGCCAACACCCTCTACGTACCGCCCAAGCCCTTCTTCGACGACCCGCAGTGGAAGGACATCACGGACTGGCAGGAGGAGCTGGGGCCGTACTACGACCAGGCGAAGCGGATGCTGGGCGTCCGCCTCAACCCGACGATGACCCCCTCCGACGTGCACCTGAAGTCCGCCGCGCAGGCCATGGGCATCGGCGACACCTTCCACATGGCCCCCGTCGGCGTCTTCTTCGGAGACGGCGAGGACGCCGACGGCACGACGAGGACGAAGCCCGGCGGCGAGGTCGCCGACCCGTACTTCGGCGGCGCGGGCCCGGCCCGGCGCGCCTGCACCGAGTGCGGCGAGTGCATGACCGGCTGCCGCCACGGCGCCAAGAACACCCTCAACGAGAACTACCTCTACCTCGCCGAGAAGGCGGGCGCCACCGTCCACCCCATGACCACCGTCGTCACCGTCACCGAGGACTCGCGGGGCGGCTTCGCGGTGAAGACCCTGCCCACCGACAACCGCAGGAAGGGCAGGGGCCGGACCTTCACGGCCCGCCGCGTGGTGATCGCGGCCGGCACGTACGGCACGCAGACCCTGCTGCACCGGATGAAGGACAGCGGACTGCTGCCCCGGATCTCGAACCGGCTCGGCGAACTCACCCGCACCAACTCCGAGGGCCTCGTCGGCGCCCAGACCACCGACCGCCGCTACCGCAAGCGGCACGGCAAGGAGAAGGCCGACTTCACCAGGGGCGTCGCCATCACCTCGTCCGTCCACCCGGACGAGAACACCCACATCGAGCCGGTCCGCTACGGCAAGGGCTCCAACTCGATGGGCAGCCTCACCGTCCTCCAGGTGCCCTACGGGGCCCACCGGGTGCGCAACTGGTTCCTCGGCCTGCTCAAGCACCCCGCCCTCGCCGTCCGCTCGCTCTCCAACTGGCACTGGTCCGAGCGGACCATCATCGGCCTGGTCATGCAGTCCCTCGACAACTCCCTGACGACCTACCGCAAGCCCGGCGGCCTCGGAAAGGGCCTGCTCACCGCCCGCCAGGGACACGGCGCGCCGAACCCGGTCCAGATCCCGGAGGCCACCCGGGCCGCCACCCTCCTCGCCGAGGAGATCAACGGCTTCGCCGGCTCCAACGTCGGCGAGCTCATGGGCACCCCGCTCACCGCGCACTTCCTGGGCGGCTGCCCGATCGGCACCGACGGCGAGACCGGCGTCATCGACCCGTACCACCGGCTCTTCGGCCACCCTGGATCTCCGTCGTCGACGGCGCGGCCGTCTCCGCCAACCTCGGCGTCAACCCGTCCCTGACGATCACGGCCCAGGCGGAGCGCGCCATGTCCTTCTGGCCGAACAAGGGCGAGGAGGACCCCCGCCCGCGGCAGGGGGAGGCATACGTACGGCTCTCGGCGATCGAGCCGAAGTCCCCCGCCGTCCCGTCCGAGGCCTTCGGCGCCCTGCGGCTGCCGTTCCTGGGGATCCCGGCGGTCCCGCCGAAGAGGGACTGACCCCCGCCTGCCCGGCAGGAAGAGCGCCCGGCAGGAAGAGCGCCCGGCAGGAAGAGCGCTCGGCGGAAAGAGTGCTCAGCAGAAAGGGCGCTGCACCCCCCTCCGAGTGCAGCGCCCTTCCAGCTTTGGTGTTGCTGCATAGATGACCTCCGGTCCGCGCGATTGGTTGTAGCGGTTGCGCAGGATCTTCATGTGACGCGCGTCACGTCCTGTGGAGGGATGTGCGTGGACGCGAGAGGGCCCCGCGCTCGCGATTCCGGTCGCGGCGCGGGGCCCTCGGGGTCGGCACCGGTGTCAGGGCAGCGGCGGTGCCGAGCGGGGCGGCGCCGGGGGTCGCGCCGCGGGGAGGGAGGAGAGCAGGGGGACGGGAGGAGAGGGGATCGGGAAGATCGGGAGGTCGGCCGGTTGCGGCCGGCCCCGGGCGTCCCCGGGACCGACCGCCCTTTCTGGGTGACCGGGCTGCTGTCCCCTGCTGTCCGGTCACACGCGCTGGTGCGAGGTCCCACGACGCACCGGAGAGGTGCGCCACACGCCCCAGCGAAGCCACGCGTGGTTTCTATCGGGCCCGCCCCTGGCTGGCACGGACACCCGGACCAACGAACCCCGGCCGGAGCCGGTCACGCGCCGTACGGGTGAGAGCACTCCCGAACTCGGGTACGGGAGCACACCCGGATGCGTCCACCGGACGGGCTTCTTGGGGCGAGGCCCCTGAGACGGGCCTCCTCGGACGGGCGTCCTTGGCCGTGCTTCCTCGGAGGGGCGTCCTTGGCCGTGCCTCCTCGGACGGGCGTCCTTGGTCGTGCCTCCTCGGGCGGGCCCCGGGAGGGGTCCCTCAGACGCGGCCCCGGCACAGCTCCAGCATCGTCATCGCGAGCGCGGTGCCCGGCTTGCCCAGCGCGTCCCGGTAGTGGCCGAGGACCTCCATCTCGCGGGCCAGGTTCACCCGGCGGCCGCCGGAGGAGATCCGGGCCTCCTGGATGACGGCGGAGACGGCCATCCGTTCCTGGATGAGGCCGATGATCCGGTCGTCGAGGGCGTCGATGCGCTCACGGGCGCCGCCGATCAGCGTCGCCGCCTCGTCGGTGCGGGCGCCGGTCTGCTCGGTGATGGTCTGGGTGGTCATGTCGGGGGCTCCTCGTGGTGTCGGGTCCTGGAGCCCCGGGGCGACATCGCCCGGAGACAAGCAGAACGCCCCGGGCCTTGTCGGCCCGGGGCGCCTGGGAAGTCGCTTGTCAGTTGCTCAAGCAGCACGACCATGGCAGCCGGTGGGCCGGTTGCCATAGGTAAAGACGAAGGTCGAGTACTTGCGCATGGCGACAGTATGGACCCCTTCGCGCACCCCGGAACAACCCGGGTTCGGATGGTGAGACGAAAAGCGACACCGCCGCGCCGGTAGAATCGACAAATAGCCCCCCTTTCGAGGGACCCCAGGGAACCCCCGCGGAGCCCCCGGGGAACCCCGAGGGAACCTCTCCTACCGCCGGAAGGCCGCCGTAGTGTCATCAGCGACTCCCGCTGCCGCGCCCGACGTCTCCAACCCGGACGTAGTCCTCGTTGTCGACTTCGGCGCCCAGTACGCCCAGCTCATCGCCCGTCGCGTCCGTGAGGCGCGGGTCTACAGCGAGATCGTCCCGTCCACCATGCCGGTGGCCGAGATGCTGGCCAAGAACCCCAAGGCGATCATCCTCTCCGGCGGCCCGTCCTCCGTGTACGCCGAGGGCGCCCCGCGCCTCGACCGCGAGATCTTCGAGGCCGGCGTCCCCGTCTTCGGCATGTGCTACGGCTTCCAGCTGATGGCGACGACCCTCGGCGGCACCGTCGACAACACGGGCGCCCGCGAGTACGGCCGGACCCCGCTGCACGTCTCCAAGGCCGGCTCCACCCTCTTCGAGGGCACCCCGGTCGAGCAGTCGGTGTGGATGTCGCACGGCGACGCCTGCTCCGCCGCCCCCGAGGGCTTCACCGTCACCGCCTCCACGGACGTCGTGCCGGTCGCCGCCTTCGAGAACGACGAGAAGAAGCTGTACGGCGTCCAGTACCACCCCGAGGTGCTGCACTCCACGCACGGCCAGCAGATCCTGGAGCACTTCCTCTACCGCGGCGCCGGCATCGAGCCGAGCTGGACCACGGGCAACGTGATCGAGGAGCAGGTCGCCGCGATCCGCGCCCAGGTCGGCGACAAGCGCGCCATCTGCGGCCTGTCCGGTGGCGTCGACTCCGCCGTGGCGGCGGCCCTCGTCCAGAAGGCCATCGGCGACCAGCTCACCTGCGTCTACGTCGACCACGGCCTGATGCGCAAGGGCGAGACCCAGCAGGTCGAGAAGGACTTCGTCGCCGCGACCGGCGCCCGCCTGGTCGTCGTCGACGCGGAGAAGCGCTTCCTCGACGCCCTCGCCGGCGTCTCCGACCCGGAGACCAAGCGCAAGATCATCGGCCGGGAGTTCATCCGCGTCTTCGAGCAGGCGCAGCTGGAGATCCTCCAGGAGGAGGGCCCCGAGGTCGCCTTCCTGGTCCAGGGCACGCTCTACCCGGACATCGTCGAGTCCGGCGGCGGCACCGGCACGGCCAACATCAAGTCCCACCACAACGTGGGCGGCCTCCCCGACGACATCGAGTTCGAGCTCGTCGAGCCGCTGCGCCAGCTGTTCAAGGACGAGGTCCGGATGGTCGGCCAGGAGCTCGGCCTGCCCGAGGAGATCGTCCAGCGCCAGCCGTTCCCCGGCCCCGGCCTCGGCATCCGCATCGTCGGCGAGGTCACCAAGGAGCGCCTGGACCTGCTGCGCGAGGCCGACGCCATCGCCCGCGAGGAGCTCACCGCGGCCGGTCTCGACCGCGAGATCTGGCAGTGCCCGGTCGTCCTGCTCGCCGACGTCCGCTCGGTGGGCGTCCAGGGCGACGGCCGCACCTACGGTCACCCGATCGTGCTGCGCCCCGTCTCCTCCGAGGACGCCATGACGGCGGACTGGTCGCGCCTGCCCTACGAGGTGCTCGCCAAGATCTCGACCCGCATCACCAACGAGGTCGCCGACGTCAACCGTGTCGTCCTCGATGTCACCAGCAAGCCGCCGGGCACCATCGAGTGGGAGTAATCGCTCCCGCGTGCGCGTGAAGCCGTCGTCCCGGACCTCCGGGGCGGCGGCTTCGTCGTGTTCACGTCGGGACTCTGGTGACTTGACCGGCCGGGCGTTACCTTCCGGCGCATGAGCGTGATACCGGACCCCGTCCCCGTCGAACGGCTCCACTTCGCCCTGCCGCCCGTCCACGCGACGGCCGAGGAGGAACGCGTCCACCGCAAGCAGCGGCTCGCCGGCGCGCTCCGGATCTTCGGACGGCTCGGGTACGAGGAGGGCGTCTCGGGCCACATCACCGCCCGCGACCCCGAGTACCCCGACTGCTTCTGGGTGAACCCCTTCGGGGCGCCGTTCGAGGAACTCACCGCGAGCGACCTCATCCTGGTCAACGGCGAGGGACAGGTCGTCCGGGGCGGCCACCACGTCAACCAGGCCGCCTTCACCGTCCACGCCCAGATCCACCGGGCCCGGCCCGACGCCGTCGCCGTCGCCCACACCCACTCCGTCCACGGGCGGGCCCTCGCCGCGCTCGGCGAACTCCTCGACCCGATCACCCAGGAGGCCTGCGCCTTCTACCAGGACCACGCCCTGTACGACGCCTACACCGGCGTCACCGTGGACGCCGAGGAAGGCCGCCGGATCGCCGTCGCCCTCGGCTCCTTCAAGGCCATCGTGCTCCGCAACCACGGACTGCTCACCGTCGGCACCTCCGTCGACGCGGCCGCCTGGTGGTTCATCGCCCTGGAACGCTCCGCCCGGGTGCAACTGGCCGCGCGCGCCGCCGGCAAGCCCGTGCTCATCGACCACCGCGACGCGGTCGCCACCCGGGAACAGCTCGGCAGCGACCTCGTCGCCTGGATCAACTACCAGCCCCTGTGGCGCAGGATCAGCCGAACGGACCCCGAACTCCTGTCGTAACACCATCGCTTCACCCTTCTGTACGTCAATGAGATGGCTCGGCAATCACTCTCCGGCGGGGCGCACGCGGCAGGCGCGGGAGCCGCCGGTACGGCACAATTCCGTGCAATACACGGGTGGTTGACCCTTCGCGGCGCACCCGGACGCATCCACTGGGCCGTGAAGCGAGCTCGTGAGCTCGGGAGTGAGCACCGTGGCGGTTCAAGAGGCGAGACAGTACGGCGAGCACGCGACGGCCTGCGCCGGCTGCGCCCACTGCGGGCAGGCCGGACATCGACGGGCCGTCGCCGCCTTCCTCGCCCGGCGCGACGAACTCGCCGCCGGACACGGCGTCCCGCGCCGTCGCCCACTCGCCGGTCGCCGCCCGCCAGTGGGTCTCCGACGAGCTCGCCCAGTCCGCCCGCGCGGTGTCCGCGCGCGGCCGGGAGGCCGGGCTCGCCTGGCTCGACCGGGTACGGCGCGGAGGCCTCGGCGCGGTCTGGGGCGCCGTCCTCGCCCTCCTCCTCGGCCAGGCCCTCACCGCCGTCGACGGCGGCTGGACCGGCACCCGTACGGCCGGCCTCTGCACCGCCCTGCTCCTCGCCGTCCTGCTCAGCGCCGCCGCCCACGCCCACCGGGCCCGCGGCGGTCTCCTCGCCCCGCTGATCGGTGAGGACAACCGGCTCTCCACCACCCGCGCCGTCGCCGCCGGCTGGCTGCTCCTCCTCGGCTACACCCTCCTCTTCCTCGCCTTCCGGTCACCGGACGCGACCGCCTTCGCCCTGTCCAGCGGCGCGGGCCTCCTCACCGTCCTCGCCCTCGTCGCCTCCGTCACCGTCACCGCCCGTCTCGTCGTCGCCCTCGGGATCGCGGCCGGCCGCCTCCAGAAGGTGCGCGCCGACCGCCCGCGCGCCGCCGACCTGGTCTGCGACGACAGCGGCCGGGCCGCCCTCGTCGACGTCCAGTACCTCCTCGTCTCCGGCGCCGTCCTGGCCCTGGCCGCCGTCGGTCTGGCCCGCGACCCCGGACGCCTCCCCGAGGTGCCCTGGTCCCTCGTGCTCCTCGTCGGCGTCTCGGCCGCCTGGCACCTCGCCGCCAAGTGCACCGAGGGCGTCCGCCCCGCGATCCACTCGGTGGTCCGGTCCCGGGAGGCCGGCGACCTCGACGCCCCGATCCGCACGGGAGACGACATCGAGATCCGTGGCCGCGGCTTCGTCCCGCCCGGCGCGGGCGCCCCCGACCCGCTGACCCGCCTGGTCGTCCGCATCGGCCCCGTCCACGCCCACGTCCCGCTGGTCCCCGTCCCGGGCGGCTTCGCCAACCCCACCGACACGGCCCTCACCGTCCCCCTCCCCGCGGACGTCGAACCGGGCCGTGTGGAGGTCTCGGTCGTCACCGCGGCCGGCGTGGAGACCAACCGGGTCGTCATCGACGTCGTGGACTGAACGTCCATCCCCCCTTCCCCCCTCCCGCCCACCGGCTACGAGGAGAATCGTTCCGCGAACAGCCGTACGGGGCGTGGAGAGGTGACCGACGATGACGGGACAGACGGACCGACCGCACGACACGAACGACCCGGGAGGCCTGGGCGGCTCGGGCGGGACCGGTGGCTCGGGCGGGATCGGTAGCGCGGGCGGGATCGGTAACCGGGGCGGGACCGGTGGCTCGGGCTCGGGTGACGCCGAAGGTCTGCGGGGCTCGGGCGGGACCGGTGGTTCCGGCGAGTTCGGTGAGTCGGGCGGCTCGGGCGGCTCTGGCGGCCCAGGCAGCTCTGGCGGCTCGGGTGGCTCGGGTGGCTCCGGGCGTTCCGGTGAGCGGAAGGGGGCCTTCGACCGGTGGAGGGCCACCGCCTCCCGTTATGCCCTCCTTCCGCTGCGGATCTTCCTCGGGGTCACCTTCGTCTACGCAGGACTCGACAAGCTCACCGACTCCGCGTTCCTCGCCGACACGGGTACCGGCTCGATCGGCGAGATGATGCGCGGCGTCCGCGACAGCTCCGCGATCCCCGGCCTCGTCGACCTCGCCCTCCACAACCCGACGGGCTTCGGCTACGCCATCGCCTTCGGCGAGCTCGCCGTCGGGCTCGGGACCCTCTTCGGTCTCCTCGCCCGGCCGGCGGCGCTCGGCGGCGTGCTGATCTCGCTGAGCCTCTGGCTGACCGTGAGCTGGCAGGCGCAGCCGTACTACCTCGGCAACGATCTGCCCTATCTGATGTCCTGGCTCCCGCTGCTGCTGGCCGGGGCACCGGTGCTCTCGCTGGACCGGTTCCTCGCCGAACGGCGCCGTATTCGATAGGCGGTCCAGGTCGCGAGGGCGGCGGCGCCCAGGCCACCGGAGAGCACGGGGATCACCGCGTACCACGGGGTCGTCCAGGCCCCGGCGGCGTCGCCCGCGTAGGCGCCGGCCAGGACGAGGCGGTCAGGCCGACGAGCAGTCGGCCGGGGCGGAACTCATGAAGCAGCACGGATGACCTCCACCTGTCCGAGTCCGACCTCCAGCGAGAGGTCCAGGGTGCCCGCCGGGGTGATCCCGGCGGGCGGGGTGAGCGTCTCGGTCACGTCGCGGTCCGGCGCGATGTCGATGTCGCCGGAGGGCGCGCCCGGCAGTTGCAGATCGCCCAGACCCACCTGGGCGTGCAGCTTCACCACCGCGCTCTTCGGCACGACGACCTTGAGCTGTCCGGCGCCCACTCCGGCACGGGTGGTCACCGTCGTGCCGGCCGGGAGCGGGAGCCCGGACAGGTCGAGGGTGCCGACCCCGGTGTCCAGTTCGTAGTCCGGCTGGACGGCGGCGACCGAGGCGGGCCGCCATGTCTCGCGGATCCATTCCGTGCTGATCCGGTCGGGCAGCGCCGAGGCCAGGGCGAGCAGGCCCGCCGTGACCACGGTCAGGAAGACCGTGCCGAACCCGGTCCGTCCGAGGAAGCTGCTGACGACGAGGCCCACGCCGAACACCGCGAGCGCGGCGGCCAGACCGATCTGCAGGCTGGTGCCCAGCGGGTGGGTGTCCCACGTCAGGCCCGTGCCGAGACCGCCCGCGAGCAGGGCGAGCAGGAACACGAGCCCGCCTATGGAGTACGGGCTCCGGCGGACGGAGGGCGTCGGCCGCCCGGGCGCCTCCGGTCCGGGACCCCACTGACTGCCCGGCTTCGGCACCTCGCCGTTGACCTTGCCGTCCTCGTCGAGGATTCCGTGCGGTCCCCACATGTAGCCGATGGCCAGCTTGCCCGTCGAGCCGTCCTTGACGATCGGGTCCCGCCACCAGGAGGGGGACTCGAAGATCGGCGGGGCCTTGGTCTCGGGCGGAGCCTCGGCGACCGTGAGGGTCGGCGAGGCGTCCGACCTCCCCTCGGTCTCACCGCCGACCCGCCGCCGCTGCGACCACACGGCCGCACCGGCCACCGCGAGCGTCAGCGTCAGCGTGAATCCGAGCAGCTGCCCGCTGTGCATCGTCGACAGGAAGATCCCGCAGCCGATCAGCGCCATCAGCAGGGCCGCCAGGGAGGCCCCGGACACCCGGCCCGTCAGCAGTCTGCGGCCCTCGCTCTCCTCCTCGCCCACGAGTGGGATCAGCAGCCACGCGAAGCCGTAGAACAGCAGCCCCAGGCCGCCCGTCACCGCCAGCACGCCGATCACCACCCGGAATATCACCGGGTCGAGGTCGAAGTGCCGCCCGAGACCTCCACAGACGCCACCCACGACGTTGCTTCCGCGCGAGCGCCGGAGCGGCGGGGCGGTATCGGCCTCCGCCGGCGGCGGGGCCTCGTGCTGCGAAGGCATCGAACTCGTCATGTCTCCATGGTGACGGCCCGTGACGCCCCACGGCACCGGGACCGACCCTGGCCCGACCCTGATATTCGCGGGGCCGCCGTCCCCGAGTCCGTACCAGGGACGATCTCAGGGCCGCCCCTGATGTCCGGGGCGGGCCGGACGTGTGACGATCGGTGCATGTCCGCAACCGCTCGTGTCACCGAGACCGACGAACCACCCGTGCGCAGGCTCTACCGGAGCGCCGACGGGCGGTGGCTCGGCGGTGTCGCACGCGGCCTCGCGGGCCATCTGGGCCTGCCGGTCGTCTGGGTGCGCGCGCTCTTCGTGGTGCTGTCGTTCTCGAACGGTCTGGGCATCGTGCTCTACGCGGTCTTCTGGATCGTCGTCCCGCTCGGTGTCGGCGGCCGGTCCGCCCCGCGTTCCCTCTTCGAGGAGACTCCGGACGGGCGGCGCAGACTGCGCAAGCCCGACAGCGGCCAGGTCGTCGCCCTGATCGCGCTCGGCATCGGCATCGCGGCCCTCGTCGGGAACATCAGCGTCGACAACGAGACGGGGCGCTACATATGGCCCCTGCTCCTCATAGCCGTCGGCGTCGTCCTCGTCTGGAGACAGGTGGACAACGCCCGCCGGGCCAGCTGGACCGACCCCGGCCGGCACAGACGGGCGTTCCAGGTCGTCCGAGGGCTCGTCGGAGTCGGGCTCGTCGGCACCGGTCTCGCGGTCTTCGTGGTGGTCCGCGGCTCCGTCGCCCAGCTCGGCACGGCGCTCACCGCCGCCGTCGCGGTCCTCACCGGCATAGCCCTGCTCGCGGGTCCGTGGCTGGTCCGGATGTCCCAGGACCTCACGGAGGAGCGGACCATGCGCATCCGCGCACAGGAGCGCGCCGAGGTCGCGGCCCACGTCCACGACTCCGTGCTCCACACCCTCACGCTGATCCAGCGCAACGCCGACGACGCCGGCGAGGTGCGCCGCCTGGCCCGAGCGCAGGAGCGCGAGCTGCGGAACTGGCTCTACAAGCCCGAGGGCACCGGCCGGGACGAGGAGCCCGAGACGCTCGCGGAGGCGGTGAAGCGGGCGGCGGCCGAGGTGGAGGACAAGCACGGCGTCCCGTTGGAGGTGGTCGTCGTCGGTGACTGCCCCTCGACGAGAAGCTGAGCGCGCAGATGCAGGCCGCGCGCGAGGCGATGGTCAACGCCGCCAAGTACGGTGGCGAGGGCGGGGCCGTGCAGGTGTACGCCGAGGTGGAGGGCCGCACGGTGTTCGTCTCGGTGCGGGACCGGGGCCGGGCTTCGACCTGGACGCGGTGCCCGAGGACCGGATGGGCGTACGAGAATCGATCATCGGCCGTATGCAGCGGAACGGCGGCACGGCCCGGTTGCGGTCACCGCAGGGTGGGGGCACCGAAGTGGAGCTCGAGATGGAGAGGGCGGACGGATGAGCGACGAGACCGGAGCGGCGACCGGAGCCGATGCGGGGGCGCCGGGCACGGAGCGCCGGGTGCGGGTGGTGCTCGTCGACGACCACCGGATGTTCCGCACGGGGGTCCAGGCCGAGATCGGCCGGACCGAGGTCACCGGTGTCGAGGTGGTCGGCGAGGCCGCCGACGTCGACCAGGCGGTCACGGTCATCACCGCGACCCGCCCCGAGGTCGTCCTCCTCGACGTGCACCTGCCGGGCGGCGGTGGGGTCGAGGTGCTGCGGCGCTGCGCGAGCCTGATGGGCGCGTCCGAGAACCCGGTGCGTTTCCTGGCCCTGTCGGTCTCGGACGCGGCCGAGGACGTCATCGGGGTGATCCGGGGCGGTGCCCGCGGCTATGTCACCAAGACGATCACCGGCACGGACCTGGTCGACTCGATCTTCCGGGTCCAGGAGGGCGACGCCGTCTTCTCGCCGCGCCTCGCCGGTTTCGTCCTGGACGCCTTCGCCTCGACGGACGCGCCGCCGGTGGACGAGGACCTCGACCGGCTCACCCAGCGGGAGCGGGAGGTGCTGCGGCTGATCGCCCGGGGGTACGCGTACAAGGAGATCGCCAAGCAGCTCTACATCTCCGTGAAGACGGTCGAGTCGCACGTCTCGGCAGTGCTCCGGAAGCTCCAGCTCTCCAACCGCCACGAACTGACGCGCTGGGCCACCGCCCGCCGCCTGGTCTGAGCGGAGCCGAGCGGGCCTGGGCGGGGCCGGAACCGGGCCGGAGCCGGACCTGAGGCGGGCCTGGGCTGGCCTGACAGGGCCGGTGTCCCGAGCCGGACCTGACTGAGCAGGCATGACGGGGCCGGTGTCCGGAGCAGCCGGGCCTGAGCCGGGTCGCGCGAAGCTCACCGGAACCGGGCCTGAGCCGGGTCGCGCGAGGCCCACCGGAAACTGGCCTGAGCCGGGCCTGAGCCGGGTCGCGCGGGACTCATCGGAACCGGGCCGGAACCAGGCCTGTGTCGGCCCTGAGTCGGATCGTGTGTCGCTCAGTCGACGCGGGTCGCGCCCGCGAAGGGCATTTCGTCGATGGGGGCGATGCGGACCGGGGCGCCGGGGCGGGGGGCGTGGATCATCTGGCCGCCGCCGATGTAGAGCCCGACGTGGCTGATGCCGGAGTAGAAGAAGACGAGGTCGCCGGGGGCGAGCTGGGAGAGGGGGATGCGTCGGCCGGCGTTGATCTGGGTGTACGTGGTGCGGGGCAGGGAGACGCCGGCGGCGCGCCAGGCCGCCTGGGTGAGGCCGGAGCAGTCGTAGGCGGAGGGCCCGTCGCTCCCCAGACGTAGGGCTTGCCGAGCTGGGCGCGGGCGAAGGCGATGGCCTCGGCGGCGCGGCCGGCCGGGGCGGTGACCGGTTCGCGCTCGCCGCCCGAGGAGCGGTCGGCCCGTACGGGGTGGAGCTCCCGGCCGTGTCGGGGTGCTCGGCGCGTCGGTCCGTGGGGAGGGGCGGAGGTGTCCCGGGTCGTGTCGGCCGCCTCGTAGCGGGCGCGTTCCTCCGCGGTCAGCCGGGCGAGCAGGGTCCTGGCCTCCGCCAGTTTGGCGACCACGGTGGCCTTCTGCCTGCGCAGCTCTGCCTCGTGTCCGCGCAGTGCGGTGAGGGTCCCCGCCGACTCGCCGCGCAGCTGCCGGATCGCGGCGAGTTCGCGCCGGACGGCCGTGAGGGCGGTGGCCTGGCGCTCCCGGCCTTCTCGGCGAGGGCGGCCCGCTCCAGGTACTGGTCGGGGTCGGAGGTGAGGACGAGCTGCACGGCGGGGTCGAGTCCTCCGGAGCGGTACTGGGCGGCGGCCATGGCCCCGAGGCCGTCGCGGGCGGTGTTGAGCCGCTCGGTCCTGCGGGCGGCCTCGTCGCGCAGCCGGTCGAAGGCGGCGCGTGCCTCGTCGGCCTTCTCCTTCGCCCCGTTGTACCGCTCGGTCGCGACCTCGGCCTCCTCGTAGAGCCGGTCGACCTTCGCCTTGACCTGGGCGGTGGTGGGCCGGGGGTCCGCGTGTCCGGAGCCTTCGAAGAGCGTGGCCGTGGCCGCGGAGGCGAGGGCGAGGGTGGCGGCGGTGCGGACCGCGGAGGTGCCGAGGGGGGACTGTTTGGACTTCCGGTGTGCTGCCACGAGGGCGGGTCACATCCTCTTCCCTGGGGGACGGGGACCGCCGGGCCGGCGGCGGGCCGCACAGGGGAGACGGACCGCCGCCGGTTTTCTCGGCGGGGGTGACCGACAGCCGCCGGATCTCCGGCGGAGGTGGGGAGCCGGTCACCTGGTGGAGGACGCTAAACCTGGGGTCACGGCTGGACGGGGAGTTGACCGCTATTGGCATGAGTTGACGTGTCGGGGACCGAATTCGTTCGCCCGGAGTGAGGGGTCGGGGACATTCCGTCGATGGGCCGACCGAACCGCCGGAGGGAGTGGACCCGGCCGGAAAGCGGTGGTAGGGCCCCGGTTAGGCTCCGCCCCATGGACGTACTCATCAATGTCTTCGTCGCCCTGCACATCATCGGTATCGCCTCCCTCCTCGGCGGCTTCCTGACCCAGATGAAGGCGATGGGCGCCGGTACGGCCCGCTTCGTCCCCGCGATGCTGCACGGCGCGCTGACCATGCTGGTCACGGGCGTCGCGCTGGTCGGGCTCAACCAGGCCGACGACCACACCGTGAACAACCTCAAGGTCGGCATCAAGCTGGCGATCCTCGTCGTGATCCTGGGCCTGGTCTACGTGAAGCGGGACGAGGAGAAGGTCGACAAGGGCCTCTTCGGCGCCGTCGGCGGCCTGACCATGGCGAACATCTTCATCGCGACCCTCTGGGTGTGACCCCCGCGCGGCCTCCGCGCGGCCTCTGCGCGCCTCCTGCGCGACCCGGGTGTGAGCCCTTCCACAGAGACCGTCCCGAAGGCGGACCCGGATGTCGGTGGGGCGTCCTAGACTCGTGAGGCGATGAGCAGCCTCTTTGACGACAGCTTCCTGGCCGGCCTCCAGAACCACGCCGAGGAGCCCCCGCCCCCGCCCGAGGACCCCGAGGGCGAGGAGTACGGCTCCCCGGCCACGGAGGAGGTCCCGCACGACCTCTTCGGGGAGCACTTCGACGCGCCCCCGTCCGACCGGGAGACGCACTACCGCGACGGCCACCCCCGGCCCGTCGTGGACCCCGCCGCGCTCCTGGAAGGGCTGAACGAACAGCAGCGCGCCGCCGTCGTCCACACCGGCACCCCGCTGCTCATCGTCGCCGGCGCCGGCTCCGGCAAGACCCGGGTGCTCACCCACCGCATCGCCCACCTCCTGGGCACGCGGCACGTCCACCCCGGCCAGATACTGGCGATCACCTTCACCAACAAGGCCGCCGGCGAGATGAAGGAGCGCGTCGAGCAGCTCGTCGGACCGCGCGCGAGCGCGATGTGGGTCATGACCTTCCACAGCGCCTGCGTCCGCATCCTGCGCCGCGAGTCGAAGCGGCTCGGCTTCACCTCCTCCTTCTCGATCTACGACGCCGCCGACTCCAAGCGGCTGATGTCCCTGGTCTGCCGTGACCTGGACCTCGACCCGAAGAAGTTCCCGCCGAAGGCGTTCAGCGCCAAGATCTCGAACCTCAAGAACGAGCTGATCGACGAGGAGGCCTTCGCCGACCAGGCCGCCGACGGCTTCGAGAAGACGCTCGCCGAGGCGTACCGGATGTACCAGGCGCGGCTGCGCGAGGCCAACGCCCTGGACTTCGACGACATCATCATGACGACGGTCCACCTGCTCCAGGCGTTCCCGGACGTCGCCGAGCACTACCGCCGCCGCTTCCGGCACGTCCTCGTCGACGAGTACCAGGACACCAACCACGCGCAGTACACCCTCGTGCGGGAGCTCGTCGGCACCGGCTACGAGGACCTCGGCCCGGCCGAGCTGTGCGTCGTCGGCGACGCCGACCAGTCGATCTACGCCTTCCGGGGCGCGACCATCCGCAACATCCTCCAGTTCGAGGAGGACTACCCGGACGCGACGACGATCCTCCTGGAGCAGAACTACCGCTCCACCCAGACGATCCTCTCCGCCGCCAACGCCGTCATCGAGCGCAACGAGTCCCGCCGCCCCAAGAACCTGTGGACGAACGCGGGCGCGGGAGCGCAGATCACCGGCTACGTCGCCGACACCGAGCACGACGAGGCCCAGTTCGTCGCCGACGAGATCGACCGGCTCACCGACACGGGCGACGCCAAGGCGGGGGACGTCGCCGTCTTCTACCGGACCAACGCCCAGTCCCGTGTCTTCGAAGAGGTCTTCATCCGCGTCGGCCTGCCCTACAAGGTCGTCGGCGGCGTGCGCTTCTACGAGCGCAAGGAGGTCCGGGACGTCCTCGCGTACCTCCGCGTCCTCGCCAACCCCGAGGACAACGTCCCGCTGCGCCGCATCCTCAACGTCCCCAAGCGGGGCATCGGCGAGCGCGCCGAGGCGATGATCGACGCCCTCTCCCTGCGCGAGCGGATCACCTTCCCGCAGGCCCTCAAGCGGGTCGACGAGGCGTACGGCATGGCCGCGCGCTCGGCGAACGCGGTGAAGCGGTTCAACGCGCTCATGGACGAGCTGCGCACCGTCGTCGAGTCCGGCGCCGGCCCCGCCGTCGTCCTGGAAGCGGTCCTGGAGCGGACCGGCTACCTGGCCGAGCTCCAGGCCTCGACGGACCCGCAGGACGAGACCCGGATCGAGAACCTCCAGGAACTCGCCGCCGTCGCCCTGGAGTTCGAGCAGGAGCGCGGCGAAGAGCCCGCGACCCTCGCCGAGTTCCTGGAGAAGGTCGCGCTCGTCGCCGACTCCGACCAGATCCCGGACGAGGACGAGGAGGGCCGGGGCGTCATCACCCTGATGACCCTGCACACCGCCAAGGGCCTGGAGTTCCCGGTGGTGTTCCTCACCGGCATGGAGGACGGCGTCTTCCCGCACATGCGCGCCCTCGGGCAGACGAAGGAGCTGGAGGAGGAGCGGCGCCTCGCGTACGTCGGCATCACGCGCGCGCGTGAGCGGCTCTACCTCACCCGCTCGTCGATGCGCAGCGCCTGGGGCCAGCCCTCGTACAACCCGGCCTCGCGCTTCCTGGAGGAGATCCCGCCCGCGTACCTGGAGTGGAAGCGGACCGGTCCGATGGCGAAGCCCGCCGGGCCGACCTCGGGGATCACCTCCTCGCTCTCCTCCTCCCGCGCGCGCTCCGGCCCCTCCGGCTTCGCCACCCGGCGCGCCGGCGACAAGCCGGTGATCTCCCTCCAGGTCGGCGACCGGGTCACGCACGACCAGTTCGGCCTCGGCACGGTCGTGTCGGTGACCGGGGCGGGCTCGGACGCGCAGGCGACCATCGACTTCGGCGACGACAAGCCGAAGCGGCTGCTGCTGCGGTACGCGCCGGTCGAGAAGCTGTAGCGGAGAAGGGAAGGGCCCCGGCTCGATGCCGGGGCCCTTCTTCGCGTAGGGGGAAGCTCAGCTCGTCGGGTCGAGCCCGTGGCTGCGCAGCCAGGGCAGCGGGTCGATCGCGGCGGTGCCGTTCGGCCGGACCTCGAAGTGGAGGTGCGGGCCGGTGGAGTTGCCGGAGTCGCCGGAGTACGCGATGACGTCACCGGCCTTCACGTGACCCGAGCGGATCTTGGCGCTGCTGAGGTGGCAGTACCAGGTCTCGGTGCCGTCCGGGGCGGTCACGATCACCATGTTGCCGTAGGCGCTGTTCAGCTGGGTGCGGACGGTGCCGTCCGTCGCGGCCATCACGGGTGTGCCGGTGAACACGGGGAAGTCGATCCCGGTGTGCACGGACATCCAGTTGACGCCCGACTGGCCGAAGCGCGCGCTGAGCCGGTGCAGCGTCACGGGCAGCGCGAACTTGGGACGCATGGCCTCCTTGCGGGCCGCTTCCTCCTCGCGCTTCTTCTTGTCGGCCGCCTGGCGGGCCCGGAGGTCGATGCGCTCCTGGGTGCGGCTGGCGCGGTCGCCGAAGTCGCGGGCGTCGGCGCTGAGCGCGGCGAGCTGGGTGTCGAGCGCGCTGTTGGCGGCGACCTGCTTCACCGAGGCCGGGTCGGCGGCCGCGAGCGCGGTCGTGTTGCTCTTCTGCGAGTCGCCCGTGGCGGTGCCGGTCAGTCCGCCGACGGAGGCGGCGGCGATGCCGGCGACACCCATGACACAGGCGGAGGGAACGGCGACGGTCAGCAGCGCGGACCGCTTGGCGGGGTACGGCGACGGCCGCGGTTGCCGCCGGAGGAGCGGCGCACGGGGTGGCCGGCGAGGGGCGGCTCGGTACGGAGCTCGACGGCCGGCCGGTCGTGCGCACCGTCCTCGTCGTCCGCGCCGTCCTCGGCGAAGGCTTCCGGCGTTCCGTCCTCCGCCGGGTCGTAGGCCTCGTCGGAGGCTTCGTAGACCTCGGCGCCGTCGTCGTAGGCCTCGTGGACCTCGTCGGACGCGTGTCCCTCGTGGCCTTCGTGCCCCTCGTGCTCCCCGGGGACGTACGCGAAGGAGAACTCGGCGGTGTGCTCGGCCTGTGCGGCGTGCGGGGTGTACTGCTGGGGACGACCGGTTCGGGCTCCGGAGCCGCGTGGTTCCACGCGGTCGCGTCGAAGGCGCCGGTCTCGGTCGCGAAGGCGGGGCGGCCCACTGTCCGGTGGCGTCGTAGGCCTCATAGCCGTACGTGCCCTGGGCGGCGTAGGCGCCGGCGTGGAGGGTCTCGTACTGGCCGGTGTGCTGGGCCTCGGTCCAGGCGGAGGCGTCCCACTGGCCGGTGGTGTCGTACTGCGCCGCGACGGTCCCGTAGGCGCCGGTGGCCTCGTAGGAGGCGGCGGCGGCGGTGTTCCACTGGCCCGTGGTGTCCCACTGGCCGGTCGTGTCGTACTGCCCGGTGGTGTCGTACTGCCCCGTCGTCGGGTACGTGCCGGTGGCGGCGTACTGGCCGAGGTCCCACTGGCCGCTGTGGTCGGCCTGGCCGTCGGCGTAGGCGCCGAACAGCGGGTCGATGGCGAAACTGCCAGTGGTGTGGGCGCCGTCTCCGACGTACCCGGCGTGGGGGTGCTGGTCGTTCACCAACGTCTCTCTCGCCTCGGCAGCAGGACCAGTCCGGGGCGGGCCCGTGAGGGGTGTCCCGGGGGTAAGCAGTGGCGCGACTGTACCCGGCGGTACGCGGGGCGGACAATCTTCGGAGGGGTTTGGGCCCGTAGGAAAAGGGCAATCGACCGTGTTTCGCCAGGTCGGGTGGAGAGCTTTGGCCTTGTGTTCGATGAACGTTCGAAGAACGGTGTCGTGCGCTCAGGCGACGGAGGTGGCGCCGGGTGCCCCGTCCCGCCCCCCGGAGACGGCCGGCCCGCCGGCGTCGAGGGCCTCCGGACCCGGCGGCCACCGTCGGGTGCACGGGCAGCGCGAGATGGCCGATGCCGCTCACCCGCACGTTGTGCACGAGCAGGTCGGGGTGGTCGAGACGGGCGGTCTCCACCGGCACCATCACCTGGTCCAGATCGCTCCAGAAGCTCACGAACCGGGTCCGGCAGCCGGGCGCGGGCCCGGCGAGCTCCCGCAGGACCTCCGAACCGGGCCGCATCTGCCGCACCAGCGGATGCGCGTCGGCGAGCGGGGCCACCGTGGTGCCCGCGTGCGGGGTGCCCAGCGTCACGAGGGTGCGCACCCGGGTGTCGCCGCCCAGCCGCTGCACGTAGTAGCGGGCGATGAGGCCGCCCAGGCTGTGCCCGACGACGTCGACCTCGGCGTGCCCGGTGCGGGCGCGGATCTCGTCCACCCGGCGGCCGAGCAGTTCGGCGGCGGCCCGCAGGTCGCAGGTGAGCGGAGAGTAGTTGAGCGACTCGACGTGGTCACGGCCGTGCCGGAGCAGGGAACGGCGCAGCAGGACGAAGACCGAACGGTTGTCGACGAAGCCGTGCAGGAGGACGACCGGACGGCTGCCCGTGGCGATCGTGGCGGGGGCGTCGAGGCCGTCGGGGGTGTCGGTGGGGGCTCGGCGGGCGTCCTGGAGGGTTGCGCGGCGGGCTTCGCGGCGGGTTTCGCGGCGGTGGAGAGCCGCTCGGCGACCATCCCGGACGGGTAGAGGACGAGATGGCCGGTGAGGATCGCGACTTCCAGCGCGGTGGCCTTCATCAGGGCGGTGACCTTGGCGAGCTCCATGGCCGGCCTCCCGAACGGCACGCGGGGCCGAACGGTACGCCGGTCCGCCGCGCCCCGCGCCGCACGGACGACGGCACGGGACGCGGCGACCTCGTCGCGGCTCCCTTCGCGACCGGCCCTGCTCGCGGCTGGTGGGCCCAGGAGGAGGGCCCGAAAGCGGGGACGGCGCAGAGCGAACATGTCCCACGTGTGATTTCCCCCTCGGTCGCCACCGCGAAACGGCCGGGTGCGGGATGCTGGAGATAACGTTCGTTCACCTCCCCGGCAAGGAAGCGCGGGGTCGCATGTGGAGGCAGTGATGGGTGTGAGCGGTCCGATCCGGGTGGTCGTCGCCAAGCCGGGTCTCGACGGTCACGATCGCGGGGCCAAGGTGATCGCGCGAGCGCTCCGCGACGCCGGCATGGAGGTCATCTACACCGGGCTCCACCAGACGCCCGAACAGATCGTCGACACCGCGATCCAGGAGGACGCCGACGCCATCGGCCTCTCGATCCTCTCCGGAGCGCACAACACGCTGTTCGCGAAGGTCCTGGAGCTCCTCAAGGACCGCGACGCGGAGGACATCAAGGTCTTCGGCGGCGGCATCATCCCCGAAGCGGACATCGCCCCGCTGAAGGAGAAGGGCGTCGCGGAGATCTTCACGCCGGGCGCGACGACCGCGTCCATCGTCGACTGGGTGAACGCGAACATCCGCGTCGCGGCCTAGTCCGTCCCCGGCGCGGTACGCACCTCGCTGTCAGGGCCTTCCCGTACGGGAAGGCCCTTCCGCGTCCGAAGAGGGCAGTTCCTACGAGGCGATCTCACGAGGCGATCTCACGAGGCGATCTCACGGGGCGGTCTCGCGGGGTCGGGCGGCGGGGTGAGTTCCGCGCGCATCGCCGCGCGGAGCCGGAGCGTGGAGACCAGGCGCTGGAAGGCCTCTGCCCAGTAGTCGCCCGCGCCCGGCGCGCTGTCCTCCGCCTCGTCGGGACGGGCCGTCAGGGCCTCCAGCCGCCCCGCCGCCTCGGGGCGAGACAGCGCTCCGCCAGGCCCATCACCCCGCTGAAGCTCCACGGGTAACTGCCCGCCTCCCGCGCGATGTCGAGGGCGTCGATCACCGCGGCGCCGAGCGGCTCCGCCCACGGCACGGCACAGACGCCGAGCAGCTGGAACGCCTCCGAGAGCCCGTGGGCCGCGACGAACGAGGCCACCCAGCAAGCCCGTTCCTCCACGGACAGCGTCGAGAGGAGCTGGGCCCGCTCGGCCAGGGACGAGGTGCCCGGGCCCGTCGCGGGCGGGACCGCCGGCGAACCGAGCAGCGCGCGCGACCAGTCCGGATCCCGCTGCCGCACGGCGGCCCGGCACCAGGCCGCGTGCAGCTCGGCCTGCCAGTCGTCGGCCACCGGCAGCGCCACGATCTCCTCCGGAGTGCGCCCCCGAACCTCGCCGGCCACGCGGGCAGCGGCGCCGCCTCGACCAGCTGCCCCAGCCACCAGGACCGCTCGCCCCGGCCCGCCGGAGGCGTCGCCACCAGGCCGTCCCGCCGCATCGCCACGTCGCACTCGTGCGGGGCCTCGACGGCGATCGTCGGCGACGGGGCCGTACGGTCCAGGCCGACGCAGGTGGCGGCCCGGCCCGCCATCCGGCCCGCGAGGGCGGAGGCCGGCAGGGCGGAGAGCAGCTCGGCGGCGGTCGCCCGGACGTTGCGGCTGCGGTCGCCCAGGGCCTCTTCGAGGAACTCCTCGTCGGCGTCGGAGAGTCCGGTCCGCAGCGAGTCCAGGAACATCAGCCGGTCCTCGGCCCGCTCTGCGGGCCAGGTCGACGCGAGCAGCGCGAGACCGGCGGCCGGGTCCTCGGCCCGTACGGCGGCGAGCAGGGCGACCCGCTCGGCGAACAGGCCCTCGTCCCACAGGACGCGGACCCTCCGCGTCCCCGGGGACGGGAGCCTTCCGACCGCGCCCGTGCCCCGGAGGGCGAACCTCCACTCGGGGTTGAGCCGGGCCAGCCACAGACCGCGCGGACCGGCCAGGCGGAGCGCCTGGGGCCGCAGGTCGGTGCGGGCCCTGGCCGCGTCGAGCAGCGCCGGCAGGGTGGCCGGCGCGGCCTTGTAGCCGTGCTGGTTGGCGAGGGCCAGCCACTGGGGAGCAGCTCGGCCAGGTCGGGGCGGCCCCGCGCCGCCCGGCGGGCGAGGGCGCGGCCCGGCCGGGCGAGCAGCTGGTCGAGGCGGAGCCGGGCGGCCTCGGGCAGCGGGGCGCGCGGGTCCTCCGGAGCGGGCTCCGGCAGGGCGCGGCGGGTCCGGGCCGCAGCCCCGCCCTGCGCCGTACGGTGTGCAGCGCGGCGGCGTCGAGCAGCGCGCCCGGGACGTCCTGGGCCGCCACCGCGCCCGCGAGCCCGGCGGGGGCCGCCGGTCCGTCCCGAGCAGCGCCGCGCTGACGAGCTCCTCCCAGGCACGGGCGGAGCCGTCGTCACCGGGCCCCGCCGCCGGGGTGGTCGCAGGCGCGGTCGTGGTCTCCGCCGTCGGGGCGGGCGCGGTGGTCGGGTCCATCGGGCTCCTCCGGTGGGTCGGTGCGCGGTGACCGGTCGTCATATGAGGGGACCGTCTCGCCCGGGGTCTCCGGCGACCAGGCGGCGAGCGGGCTGAACCCCGGTGCCCGCACTCGCCGAACACGGTCACCGGGGTGCCGCCGGACACGGCGAGCAGCCGCCAGAGGCCGGACCGGGACTGCGCGGCGGGCGTCAGGGGCACCGCCTCGCGGCCGTCGGCGTCGGCGAGCTGCCAGCCGTACTCCCCGCGCGCCGGTACGACCCCGCTCAGCGTCACCGGCCAGGAGTCCAGCCACGGGTCCTCGCACAGCGCGCGGCCGTACGCGTCGAGCGCCGCGCCGACCGGGCCGCCCGCCGGTGGTGCGACGGGGCCCGCGACCGGGACGAACCGCTCGCCGGGTTCCGCCCGCACCTGGCCGGCGCCGGTGTGCGGGGTCAGTTCGCCGTCGAGCAGCGCGCCCACGGGCAGCGCGAGCCGGGGCGCCCTGCCCGCCGCGCCGTAGGAGAGCAGGAGCGCGGTGCGGCCGGTCGTCGTGCCGTGCAGCCAGATCCGACGGGTGGTCAGCCGGGCGTCGGCGGCGTCGTACTGGGCGAGGACCAGCCAGTGGTCGCGCACCGGGACGCCGTCGGCCGGGGCGGTGAGGCCCACCCGGGTCCGTACCGTCGTCGCGAACGGGCGGGCAGCCGGTCCGCCGCCAGCCACGCCCGGTCCAGGAGGTGGGTCAGCGCGCACTCCTCCAGGAGCCGCACGGGCCAGCCCGGCCCCGAGGCCGGTATCGCCCCAGCTCCCGGACCCGCCCGGCGAGCCCCGGCGCCTGGGCGTCGACCATGCGGGCCGCCGTCCTCCCACAGCCCGTACCCCGCCTGTCCGGCCGCCGCCAGGCCGCCGCGCAGCAGGTCCGCGAGCCGCTGCTCCAACTCCTCGGCGCCCGAGGTGATCCGGGCCGCCCTGCGCTCGGCCCTGCGGCGCGCCGCCTCCGGGTCCGCCACCGTGCCGGGGTCCCCGGCTCCTCCGCCGGTGTCCGTGACCTGGCCGCGCCGGGCGGTGAGCCACCGCGCGGCCCAGTCGGGCGCGGGGAGTCCTCGGCGGCGATCCCGTCCGCCGCGCGGAGCAGCAGCAGGCCCAGCGCGTGCTTGCAGGGGAGCTTCCGGCCGGGGCAGCCGCAGGAGTACGCCGGGGCCGTGGTGTCGACGACCGTCCGGTACGGCGCGCTGCCGCCGCCCTTGCACAGCCCCCACACCGCGCCGTCGCCGCACCCCGTCTCCGACCACGGCCCGGCCGTGCCGAGCTCGCTCCCCGCTCTGCGCGACGCTTCGTCAGGAGCCAGTGCCAGCACCTGTTCAGCCGTCCAGCGCACCCCCATGGCATTCATGTCCCCGACGGTAGGGGGCGCCACTGACAACGCCCCTGGCCTGGGGGTTCCGTGAGGGGAGCGCCGTGAGGGGGAGGGCGGCGGCGGGCGGCGGACAACTTGACTTTACTCGTTCTTTACGATTCTCTGCGGCGACCGAAGAACCGCACCACGCCGCCCAGGGGACCCCATGAAGCGCACCTTCCGCACCGCCGTCCCGGCCCTCGCCGTCACCGGCCTCGCCCTCGGCCTCGGCGCCTGCACCGAGGCCGCCGAGAAGGCCGTCGACCAGGTCGACAAGTCCGTGAACGAGACCTACGAGGTCACGTACGAGGTCACCGGCAAGAACATCGAGTCGATCGACTTCCACGCCGGCGGCGGCAGCGCGATGGAGCCGAAGATCGAGTCGGAGAAGAAGCCGGCCACGCCGTGGAAGAAGACGGTGACGCTGAAGGGCATCATGCCGCCGGCCGTCATGCCGATCTCCCTCGACCCCGCCGACCTCACCTGCAAGGTCGTCCACCAGGGCAAGGTCATCAAGGAGGCCAAGGGCGAGCAGGCGATGGCGGGCGGCTGCGTCGCCGTCTCCCCGATCGCGGGCTGACGCCCCCTCACCCCTCCCCAACAGGCCCTGACCAGCGGAGACATCCGATTGTCAGTGCCGTGGTGCACGGTGGATCGCACAGCAGGTCGAACGATCTGGAGGGGATCCATGCCCGTGCCCGAAACCATCGCGAAGCCCCGTTCCGGTGCCGAGACGGACACCGGAACGGGCGGGCCGCAGACCGCCGCCGAGGCCCTGCGACCGCACGCCGAGCACGCCTTCGCCCATGAACTCGCGGCCCTCGCCGCCGCCGACGACCGGCCCCGGCCCGCCCGCTGGCGCCTCTCGCCCTGGGCCGTCGCCACCTACCTCCTCGGCGGCACGCTCCCCGACGGGACCGTCATCACGCCCAAGTACGTCGGACCGCGCCGCATCGTCGAAGTCGCCGTCACCACGCTCGCCACCGACCGGGCACTGCTCCTGCTCGGCGTCCCCGGCACCGCCAAGACCTGGGTCTCCGAGCACCTCGCCGCCGCCGTCAGCGGCGACTCCACCCTCCTCGTCCAGGGCACCGCCGGCACCCCGAGGAAGCCATCAGGTACGGCTGGAACTACGCCCGGCTCCTCGCCCACGGCCCCAGCCGGGACGCCCTCGTCCCCAGCCCCGTGATGCGGGCGATGTCCCGGGGCATGACCGCCCGCGTCGAGGAACTCACCCGCATCCCCGCCGACGTGCAGGACACGCTCATCACGATCCTGTCCGAGAAGACCCTGCCCGTCCCCGAACTGGGCGAAGAGGTGCAGGCCGTCCCCGGCTTCAACCTGATCGCCACCGCCAACGACCGCGACCGGGGCGTCAACGAGCTCTCCAGCGCCCTGCGCCGCCGGTTCAACACCGTCGTGCTCCCGCTGCCCGCGACCCCCGAGGACGAGGTCGACATCGTCGCCCGCCGCGTCGAGCAGCTCGGACGCTCCCTGCGGCTGCCCGTCCCGCCCGACGGCGCCGACGAGATCCGCCGGGTCGTCACCGTCTTCCGCGAACTGCGGGACGGCGTCACCGCCGACGGCCGGACGAGGATCAAGTCCCCTCCGGGACGCTCTCCACCGCCGAGGCCATCTCCGTCGTCACCGGCGGCCTCGCCCTCGCCGCCCACTTCGGCGACGGCGTCCTGCGCCCCGCCGACATCGCCGCCGGCATCCTCGGCGCGGTCGTCCGCGACCCGGCGGCCGACCGGGTCGTCTGGCAGGAGTACCTGGAGACGGTCGTACGGGAGAGGGACGGCTGGAAGGACTTCTACCGCGCCTGCCGCGAGGTGAGCGCATGACGGCCCCGGGCGCGGTCCCCGCGACGGCCGCCCTGACGGCTCCCGCGACGGCCGCCCCTACGGCTTCCGCATCGGTGGCCTCGACGGTTTCCGCATCGGCGGCCCCGATGGCTTCCGTACCGGCCGTCCTGACGGACGAGGCGACGGATACCCCGTCGGACACCCCTACGGACACCCCTACGGACACCCCGGCGAGCGAGGCGGCGAGCGAGGCGGCGGACGCGGCGACGGGCGAGGCGTCGGACACCCGTCGGACACCTCGACGGTCGCCCCGGCGGGCGAGGCGGCGGGCGAGGTGACGGACGCGGCGACGGACGCGGCGGCGGCATCGGGAGTCGGGCCCGTCGGTGCGTCCGTCGCAGTCGGGTCCGGTGCGTCCCGTCGGGGGCCGTTGATGCTCGGGTGCGGCACCACGGGCCCGGGTCCGCGCGGGGGTGCGGGCGGCGCTGGAGGCGGAGCGGCCCGCCGTCGTGCTCGTCGAGGGGCCCGCCGAGGCCGACGCGCTCGTGGAGCTCGCCGGGAGCCCGGCATGCGGCCGCCGGTCGCGCTGCTCGCCCATGCCGTGGACGACCCCGGGCGGGCGGCGTTCTGGCCGATGGCCGCGTTCTCGCCCGAGTGGGTCGCGATCCGCTGGGCCCTCGACCGGGGAGCGGCCGTCCGCTTCATCGACCTGCCCGCCGCCCACACCCTCGCCGCCGCCGACCCCACCTGGCGCGACGGGGACGACGAAGCCGCCGGGAGCGGCCCCGGATCGACCCCGTCGCCGAACTCGCCGGGGCCGCCGGGTACGAGGACCCCGAGCGCTGGTGGGAGGACGTCGTCGAGCTCCCCGGCCACGGCGACCCCACCGCCGCCTTCGAGGCCCTCGCCGAGGCCATGGCCGCCCTGCGCGAGACGTACGGGCACGGCGGCCACCCCGCGACCTGGTCCGCGAGGCGTACATGCGGCTCCAGCTGCGCGCCGCCCGCAAGGAGTTCGGGGACTCCGTCGCCGTCGTCTGCGGGGCCTGGCACGTGCCCGCGCTCACCCGCCGCACCACCGTCACCGCCGACCGGGCCCTCCTCAAGGGCCTGCCCAAGGTGAAGACCGAGCTGACCTGGGTGCCCTGGACCCACCGCAGGCTCGCCCGCCGCTCCGGCTACGGCGCCGGGATCGAGGCGCCCGGCTGGTACGCGCACCTCTTCGCCGCCCCCGACCGGCCCGTCGAGCGCTGGATGACCAAGGTCGCCGGGCTCCTCAGGGACGAGGACCACCCCGTCTCCTCCGCCCACGTCATCGAGGCCGTCCGGCTCGCCGAGACCCTCGCCGCCCTGCGCGGCCGCCCGCTCCCCGGCCTCGACGAGACGACCGACGCCGTCCGCGCCGTCCTCTGCGAGGGCTCCGACATGCCGCTCGACCTCGTCCGCGACCGCCTCGTCGTCGGCGACGTCCTCGGCGAGGTCCCGGCCGCCGCCCCGCCGTCCCCTCCAGCGCGACCTGACCCGCCGCCAGCGCACCCTGCGCCTCAAGCCCGAGGCCCAGGAGCGCGAGCTCGACCTCGACCTCCGCAAGGACACCGACGGCGAGCGCAGCCGCCTGCTGCACCGGCTGCGCCTCCTCGGCGTCCGCTGGGGCGAACCGGCCGCCGGGCGCGCCGGCACCGGGACGTTCCGCGAGGCCTGGCGGCTGCGCTGGGAGCCCGAGCTGCACGTCCGGGTCGCCGAGGCCGGCGTCTGGGGCACCACCGTCGAGGCCGCCGCCACCGCCAAGGCGGAGTCCCTGGCCCTCGCCGCGACGGCCCTCGCCGACATCACCGCCCTCGCCGAGCAGTGCCTCCTCGCCGGACTCACCGACGCGCTGCCCGTCGTCATGCGGGCGCTCGCCGACCGGGCCGCCCTCGACACCGACGTCGCACACCTCGCCCAGGCCCTCCCGGCCCTGGCCCGCTCCCTGCGCTACGGCGACGTCCGGGGCACCGGCACGGCCGCCCTCGGCGAGGTCGCCGCCGGGCTCGCCGAGCGGATCTGCGTCGGCCTGCCGCCCGCCTGCGCCGGACTCGACACCGAAGCCGCCACCCTCATGCGGGACCGCCTCGACGCCGTCCACACCGCGATCGGCCTCCTCCAGGACCGCCCTGGACGGGCGCCGCCGCAGGCGCCGAGCCCGGGCGGCGCCCGGCGCCCCGGCCCGCCTGCCGGGGCTCGCCTGCCGGGGCCCGCCTGCCGGGCTCCCGCCGACCGGGGCTTGCCGACCGGGGCCCGGCTGCCGATGGCTCGCCCGCCGACGGCCCACCCGCTTCCCGCTCCGGTCTGGCGGCTCGCTGGGCCGGGGTGCTGCGGGGCTCGCCGGGCGGGAGCGGGTGCACGGGGTGCTGCGGGGCGGGCCGTCCGGCTGCTGCTCGACGAGGGGAGGGCCGGGGACGGGAGGTCGCCGTGTTCATGAGCCGGGCGCTGTCGCCCGGGACCCCGCCGGCGGACGCCGCCGGGTGGATCGACGGCTTCGTGGGTGGGGCCTCCGGGAGGGCTGCTGCTCGTGCACGACGAGCGGCTGCTCGGGCTGGTCGACGGCTGGCTGACCGGGGTGCCGGACGGGGCCTTCGCGGATGTGCTGCCGCTGCTGCGCCGCACCTTCTCCTCGTACGAGACGGGCGTGCGCCGCAGTCTCGGGGAGCTGGTCGCCCGGGGCCGCGCTCCCGTGGACCGGGGCCTCCGTGCCCGCCGTGCCCGGCTTCGCGGCCGAGCCCGACCTCGCGCGGGCGGACGCCGTCCTGCCCCTGCTCCATCTCATCCTCGGAAAGCCCGTTCCCGGAAAGTCCGTCTCCGGAAAGTCCGTCTCCGGAAAGTCCGTCCTCGCAAAGCCCGCCCTCGGAAAGCCCGCCCTCGGAAAGCCCGCCCTCGGAAAGGAGGCCTCCGTATGAGCACGACCCCCGGCGGCGAGACGAGCACGGCTCCCGGCGACCAGACGAGCACGCCACCCGGCGGCGACGAGCGGCTGCGGCGCTGGCGGCTGGTGTTGGGCGGCGGGGACGCCGAAGGCACCGGCCGGGTGCTCACCGGTGCCGACGCCGCCATGGACGGTGCCCTCACCGCGCTCTACGACACCGCGCCTCCCGACGGCAGGGGCAGGGGTGCCGGGCTCGGGGCCTCCGCGCCCTCCGTGGCCCGCTGGCTCGGCGACATCCGCACGTACTTCCCGAGCTCCGTCGTCCAGGTCATGCAGCGCGACGCGATCGACCGGCTCGGGCTCGCCACCCTCCTCGCGGAGCCGGAGATGCTGGAGGCGGTCGAGGCCGACGTCCACCTCGTCGGCACGCTGCTCTCGCTGGGCCGGGCCATGCCCGAGACGACCCGGGAGACGGCGCGCCTGGTGGTGCGCAAGGTCACGGACGAGCTGGAGAGGCGCCTCGCGGCCCGCACCCGCGCCACCCTGACCGGCGCGCTCGACCGCTCCGCCCGGATCAGCCGCCCCGCCACCGCGACATCGACTGGGACCGCACGATCCGCGCCAACCTCGGGAACTACCTGCCCGAGCACCGCACGGTCGTTCCCGAGCGGCTCGTCGGCCACGGGCGCGCCTCCCGGGCGGTCGGGAAGGAGGTGGTGCTCTGCGTCGACCAGTCCGGTTCCATGGCGGCCTCCGTGGTCCACGCCGCCGTCTTCGGTGCGGTGCTCGCCTCCCTCCGCTCGCTCTCCACCCGCCTCGTCGTCTTCGACACCGCCGTCGCCGACCTCACCGAGCGGCTCGACGACCCGGTCGACGTCCTCTTCGGCACCCGGCTCGGCGGCGGCACCGACATCAACCGCGCCCTCGCCTACTGCCAGTCGAGGATCACCCGGCCCGCCGACACCGTCGTCGTGCTCATCAGCGACCTGTACGAGGGAGGGATCCGCGACGGGATGCTGAAGCGGGTCGCGGCGATGAAGGCGTCCGGGGCGCAGTTCGTGAGCCTGCTCGCGCTCTCCGACGAGGGCGCCCCCGCCTACGACCGGGAGCACGCCGCCGCGCTCGCCGCGCTCGGCGTCCCCGCCTTCGCCTGCACCCCCGACCTCTTCCCGGAGGTCATGGCGGCCGCCCTGGAGAAGCGTCCCCTGCCGATACCGGAGGGGTGAGGCGGCTGCCGGAGGGGCGAGCCGGGCCGGTGCGGCGGCTACCGGAGGGTGAGGCGGCTGCCGGAGGAGCGAGTCGGGCCGGTGCGGCGGCTGCCGGAGGGGTGGGGCGGCCCGGTGCGGAATCCGTCGTCCCCGGACCACCCGCACGGGTGCCAGGAGTCCGACTGAGTCCCATATCACATACGCGCCCGGGAGGCCCTCATCCGTGCTCCGGGCGCGTCGTGAGGGGCCGGGAGGCCAGGCCCCGCCTGCCGCGAAGGCCGGACGCCCCCACCTCCCGACCCCTACGGACCGCCCTCCGGTCCCTACGATCTGTGACCCGTATCACCGCTCCGTTGTGAGCTGCGATTTAGGGACCCACGGCCCTCGGGGATAACCTGCGAGACGGACATGCCGCGTCCACGGACTCCGTGCACGCCTCCCTTGTGACAGCGCAGTCACGTTGCCCTCCGCGGCACGCCCACGCAGACAACGAACCGCGATCATCAGAAAAGGGACGGACGCGCGTGGACCTGTTCGAGTACCAGGCGAGGGACCTCTTCGCCAAGCACGGTGTACCGGTGCTGGCCGGTGAAGTCATCGACACGCCTGAGGCGGCGCGCGAGGCCACCGAGCGTCTTGGCGGCAAGTCGGTCGTCAAGGCGCAGGTGAAGGTCGGCGGCCGCGGCAAGGCCGGCGGCGTGAAGCTGGCGGCGAACCCGGACGAGGCCGTCGCCCGTGCGACGGACATCCTCGGGATGGACATCAAGGGCCACACGGTCCACAAGGTGATGATCGCCGAGCTGTCCCCGGAGATCGAGGCGGAGTACTACGTCTCGTACCTCCTCGACCGGACCAACCGCACCTTCCTCGCCATGGCGTCGGTGCAGGGCGGCATGGACATCGAGGAGGTCGCGGAGAAGACCCCGAGGCCCTCGCGAAGGTCCCGGTCAACGCCGTCGACGGCGTCGACATCGAGAAGGCCCGCGAGATCGTGGCCCTGGCGAAGTTCCCGGCCGACGTGGCCGAGGGCGTCGCCGAGGCCCTGGTCACCCTGTGGAAGACCTTCGTCGCCGAGGACGCGCTCCTCGTCGAGGTCAACCCGCTGGTGAAGACCAAGGACGGCCGCATCCTGGCCCTGGACGGCAAGGTGTCTCTCGACGAGAACGCCGACTTCCGTCAGCCCGACCACGAGGCGCTCGAGGACAAGGCCGCAGCCAACCCGCTCGAGGCTGCCGCCAAGGCCAAGAACCTCAACTACGTCAAGCTCGACGGCGAGGTCGGCATCATCGGCAACGGCGCCGGCCTGGTCATGTCGACCCTGGACGTCGTCGCGTACGCCGGTGAGAACCACGGCGGCGTGAAGCCGGCCAACTTCCTCGACATCGGCGGCGGCGCCTCCGCCGAGGTCATGGCGAACGGCCTGGAGATCATCCTGGGCGACCCGGACGTCAAGTCCGTGTTCGTCAACGTCTTCGGTGGCATCACCGCCTGTGACGAGGTCGCCAACGGCATCGTCCAGGCCCTGGAGCTCCTCGCCTCCAAGGGCGAAGAGGTCACCAAGCCGCTGGTCGTGCGCCTCGACGGCAACAACGCGGAGCTGGGTCGCAAGATCCTGTCGGACGCGAACCACCCGCTCGTGCAGCGCGTGGACACCATGGACGGCGCGGCCGACAAGGCCGCCGAGCTCGCGGCTGCGAAGTAAGGGACGAGGTCAAGCACACCATGGCTATCTTCCTCACCAAGGACAGCAAGGTCATCGTCCAGGGCATGACCGGTGCCACGGGCATGAAGCACACCAAGCTCATGCTGGGTGACGGCACCAACATCGTCGGCGGCGTGAACCCGCGCAAGGCCGGCACGACCGTCGACTTCGACGGCACCGAGGTCCCGGTCTTCGGCTCCGTCGCCGAGGCGATGAAGGAGACCGGCGCCGACGTCTCGGTCCTCTTCGTCCCGCCGGCCTTCGCGAAGGCCGCCGTGATCGAGGCGATCGACGCCGAGATCCCGCTGGCCGTCGTCATCACCGAGGGCATCGCGGTCCACGACTCCGCCGCCTTCTGGGCGTACGCGCAGGCCAAGGGCAACAAGACCCGCATCATCGGCCCGAACTGCCCCGGTCTCATCACCCCGGGCCAGTCCAACGCCGGCATCATCCCGGGCGACATCACGAAGCCGGGCCGCATCGGCCTGGTCTCGAAGTCCGGCACGCTGACGTACCAGATGATGTACGAGCTCCGTGACATCGGCTTCACGTCCGCCGTCGGCATCGGTGGCGACCCGGTCATCGGCACCACGCACATCGACGCCCTCGCGGCGTTCGAGGCCGACCCCGACACCGAGCTGATCGTCATGATCGGCGAGATCGGCGGCGACGCCGAGGAGCGCGCGGCCGACTTCATCAAGGCCAACGTCACCAAGCCGGTCGTCGGCTACGTCGCGGGCTTCACCGCGCCCGAGGGCAAGACCATGGGCCACGCCGGCGCCATCGTCTCCGGCTCCTCCGGCACCGCCCAGGCGAAGAAGGAGGCCCTGGAGGCCGCCGGCGTCAAGGTCGGCAAGACGCCGACCGAGACCGCCAAGCTCGCCCGCGCGATCCTCGCCGGCTGACAAGGCCGACAAGGCCGACAAGGCTGGAGGCCTGACAAGGCTGAACGGGCTGTGCGCACAGCAGCCTGACCAGCGGTGGTACACGAGTGGGCCCCGCCCCTCCCGGGAGACCGGGCGGGGGCGGGGCCCACTCGTGTCCGTACCGTCCGTGCCGTCCGTGCGTCCGTACGCGTTCGCGTGTCCGTACGCCTCACTCGACCGCCGGGACCAGCCGTTCCGGGCCCGGGTTGGGCTCCGAGCGCAGCTGGTCGCGGAGCCGCAGGTCCTCCGGGCGGAGCTTCTGGGGGCCGCCGCGCACGGGCACCCCGTTGACGGTCTCGCCGGGGGCGTTCACCGGGATGTAGCGGGTCGGCGCGGTCGCCACCGTGAAGCCGGTGACCGCGATGAGGATCGCCGTCACCCGAGGACCGCCCGCGTCCACGTCCGCACCCGGTGCTCGCTGCCCGTCCGGACCGCGCGGGCGGCGGCAGCGTCGCCGTCGGCGCCTCCGCGACCAGCGCGCTCAGCCGCCGGTGCAGGGCCTCCGGCTCGGCGAGCTCCGGGACCCGCTCGCCGATGGCCGTACGGGCGTGCAGCAGCCGGTTCGCGGCGGCAGGAGTGCTCGCCTCGGTCTCGGCCGCCGTCTCCGGCAGGTCCAGGCCGAGCCCGTCGTACAGCAGGACGGTCCGGCGGTACGACGGCGGAAGGTCGAGCAGCGCGTCGAGCAGCGCCCGCCGGTTCGCCTCCGTCGGCGGGGCGTCAGGGGTGCTTGTGGGCGCGCCGCAGCCGGTGCCAGGGGAGAGGGCGTACTCGTACGCCGCCGCCCGCACCCAGCCCACCGGGTCCGCGTCCACGGCCACCTCGGGCCAGCGCTGCCAGGCGTGGTGGAAGGCGTGCTCGACGGCCTCCCGGGACAGCCCGCGGCGGCCGGTGAGCAGGTACGTCTGGTGGACGAGGGCGGGCGCCGCGTACGCGTACAGCGCGTCGAAGGCCTCCTCGGGGGTGAGGCCCGGTCCGGCCGGGGCCGGTTCCGCGGGGGCCTCGGCCGCCACCGGTTTCAGCCGCTCCGGCGGCTTCGCGGCCTTTGCGCGCGGGCCCGTGCGCGATGACCGGCACCAGGGCCGGGGCCCGGGGCGGCTTCGCGGCCCGCTTCACGGCGGCCTTGGGCCGCACGCTGCCCGCGGCGGAGGCCGCGGGGACGGGCCGGTGCCGCCGCCGGCCGGGCTTGCGCCGCCGCCGGTGCTTCCGGCTGGGGTCGCGCCTCCGGTCCCTGGGGCCGGGGTTCCGGCCAGGGCGGGGCGGTGGGCTCCGGCGGGAGCAGGGTCTCGGCGCCGTCCGCGCCGAGCAGGCGCGCGTACGCCTCGCGCTTGCGGCCGCGCGGGGACGAGCGGCCGGTCTCCCAGGACCTGACCGTGGCCCTCGTGACGCCCAGGGCCTCGGCGACCTGCTCCTCGCTGAGGGCGAGGGCCTCACGCAACCTGCGCCGCTCCTTCGGGGTCGGCAGGGTGGCGGAGGGGGCGGAATCCGCGGTGCTCCGGCTCATCGGCGTCGACCTCCCGCAGAGCTGCTCTGGGCGGAAAAGTACATAAACGTATATTGAGCGACACAACGGAGGTTTGCCTGTTACGCGGGGAAGCGCGTGTCGTTGGGAGCATGGCCCCGTGACCCATGTGACCGAGCACCCCCTGGTCCAGGGCGGCCGTTCCGCCGCGCTCGCCACCGCCTGCGTCCGGGGCGGGGTCGCCGCCGGACTCGGTCTCGGCGCCCTCGCGGTCCTGGTGGTCGCGGCCTGGATCAGCTCCCCGTACTCCGACGGCGGTCCCGTCGGCGCCCTGCACGTCGCCGCCGGGATCTGGCTGCTCGCGCACGGCGTGGACCTGGTCCGCACGGACACCCTGTCCGGCCTGCCCGCGCCCCTCGGCATCGTCCCGATGCTCCTCGTCGCCCTGCCCGTCTGGCTCGTCCACCGGGCCGCCCGCGACACCCTCGACCCGGGGACGACGGGGGCGGCCGCACCCTCCCGGGCGCCGCCGTCGCCGCCGTCGCCGGGGGATACCTGCTGGTCGCGGCCGCCGTCGTGATCTACAGCAGAGCGGCACGCTGCCCGCCGACCTGATCACGGCCGGACTGTGGCTGCCCGCCGTCGTGACCGGCGCGGCGGGCGCGGGCGCCTGGACGGCGCTCGGCCGCCCGCTCCCCGGACGGCGGCAGGCCGCCACCGCCCTGCGCGCGGCGGGCCTCGGGCTCCTCACGCTGCTCGGCGGCGGCGCGGTGACCGCGGCGGTCTCCCTCGCCTGGCACGCGGGCCGGGCGCAGGCCTCCTTCACGGGTCTCGCGGGGAGTGGTCCGGTCGGGTGACGGTGCTGCTCCTCGTCCTGGCGCTGCTGCCGAACGCGGCCGTCTGGGGAGCGGCGTACGGCCTCGGGCCCGGCTTCGCCCTCGGCACGGGGCGCTCGCGACCCGCTGGGCCTCGTCGGCGACCCGGTCGTGCCGCCCTTCCCGCTGCTCGCCGCGCTCCCCGCCGAGGGGCGCGGCACCTGGATCCACTGGGCGACCGCCGCGGTCCCGCTGGCCGCCGCCCTGGTCCAGGGCCGCCGCGTGGGCCGCGCGGCGCGGACCTGGGCGGCCCGGGAGGCGGCCCTGACGGCGCTCGGCTCCGCCTGGGGGTACAGGGCGGCCGTCGCCGTCCTCGCGGGCGCGGCGGGCGGCCCGCTCGGCACCGGCCGGCTCTCGGCGTTCGGCCCGGTGTGGTGGCAGGCGGGCGCGGCGGCCGCGCTGTGGGGACCTGCGTGGGGTGCCGATGGCGCTGGGAGTACGGGCCTGGGGCCGCCGGGTCCCGCGCTCCGAGAGGCCCCGGCCCGCTCCGGTCCCCGTCCAGGGCCCCCTGGCGGCGGTCGGCGCGGCCGTGAGCGCGGCGGTCGGGGCCGTCGGTGCGGTGATCGGAGTGCCCTCCGCGGCCCCTTCGGGCGGCACGGAGGAGAGCGACGGGCGGACGGCCGCCGCACCCGAGGCCGCACAGGCCCCGACGGCCCCGACGGTCCCGGCAACCCCGGCGGCCCCGGAGGCGCCGCCGGTCAGAGCCCGACGGCCCCCATACACAGGCCCGCACGCCGATCCGTACGCCGCCCCGTTCGCCGACCCCTTCGGCGACCCCGGGTACGAGCCGTACGACTACCTCCCGGCGGCTTGGGAACCCACCCAGCCGCCACCGCCACCGCCACTGCCGCCGTCACCACCACCCCCCGTCGACTGAGGCGGCCCGGTCACTCCCGTACCCCGGCTACTCCCGTGCCCCGGCTACTCCCGTACCCCGAAGCCCGCGCGCAGCGGCTTCGGCAGGAGGTCGTTGCAGGCCAGCTCGCCCGCGTGGGTCAGGGCGTCGTCGCGGCACTCGTAGAAGTCGCGGTAGACGACCTGCATGGTGAAGCCGACCGCGACGATCATCAGGGCCAGGCTCGCGGCGACGAGACCGCTGATCGCCGCCGTCCGCATCGACCGGAGCGGGGCGATCGCGGCGGACGCCCCCACCGGCTGCCCCGCCGACTGCCCCTCGGAGGAAGCCGAGGAGGAAGCCGAGGAGGAAGCCGAAGAAGAAGCCGCAGGGGAAGCCGAAGAGGAGGCCGAGGGAGAGGCCGAGGGAGAGGCCGAGGAGCTCTGGGGCTGTGATGTCGGCGACACTTCCCCCGCCGCCTTCGGCTTGGCGCGCAGCGAGCTGATCGCCCAGTAGAGGCCCAGGGCGCCCAGCAGCAGCGCCAGCTCCGGGATCTCGAAGATCGCGAAGAAGAAGCCCCACATGCCCGAGAGGATCGCGTACCGCGCGCGCCGCTGCGCGGGGTCCGTCGGGTCCCAGCGGATGCCCGGCCCGCGCCCGCCCTGTCCCGGACCGCCCTCGGGTCCGCCCTGGCCGCCTCCCTGGCGCTCCGGTCCCCGGCCGAAGCCGTCCGGGAGGGGCCCGGCTGGCGGGGCTCCAGCGGCCGTCGGACGGCCCCGGGGAGCCGGACGCGTCGTCGTCCGAGCCCTCCGGCCGCCGCGGCTGCCACGGCTGATCCGGCCGACCCTCGGGCGGCGGCGCGAACGGGTTGTTGTCGTCCGTGGACTGGCGTTCCGGCATCTGCTGAACGTCTTCCCTCTGTCGTCGTGACCGCGGCCGCATCCACGGCCCCTGCTGGCGTCGGACCCTGACGCTACCGTCCGCCCCGCCCCCGTCCCGTGGGGGCCGTCCCGTGTGCCGGTATCGTTGCTGACGGTCGAGCCATTCGTAGGGTTCCCCGTATCGAGGGGCACGATTCGTTCGTACGACCGCACAAACACCACGGAAAGAGTGACCCCAGTGGCTGCCGCCCGCCTCGTCGTCCTGGTCTCCGGGTCCGGTACCAATCTGCAGGCCCTCCTCGACGCCATCGCCGCCGACCCCGAGGGGTACGGCGCCGAGGTCGTCGCCGTCGGCGCCGACCGCGAGTCCATCGTGGGCCTGGAGCGCGCCGAGCGCGCCGGCCTGCCGACCTTCGTGTGCAGGTGAAGGACCACGCGACCCGCGAGGAGTGGGACCGCGCGCTGACCGAGGCCACCGCGGCGTACGAGCCGGACCTCGTCGTCTCGGCCGGTTTCATGAAGATCGTCGGCAAGGAGTTCCTCGCCCGCTTCGGCGGCCGGGTCGTCAACACCCACCCGGCGCTCCTCCCCAGTTTTCCCGGTGCCCACGGGGTGCGTGACGCCCTCGCCTACGGCGCGAAGGTCACCGGGTGCACCGTCCACTTCGTCGACGACGGTGTCGACACCGGCCCGATCATCGCCCAGGGCGTGGTCGAGGTGCGGGACGAGGACGATGAAGCCGCTCTGCACGAGCGCATCAAGGAAGTCGAGCGCTCGCTGCTCGTCGACGTCGTGGGGCGTCTCGCCCGGCACGGCTACCGCATTGAGGGACGAAAGGTTCATGTCGGTGAACACGGACACCGTTAAGCCCATCCGCCGCGCGCTGGTCAGCGTCTACGACAAGACGGGGCTCGAGGAGCTGGCCCGCGGTCTGCACGAGGCCGGTGTCGAGCTCGTCTCCACCGGCTCCACCGCCGGGAAGATCGCCGCCGCCGGGGTGCCCGTCACCAAGGTCGAGGAGCTGACCGGCTTCCCGAGTGCCTGGACGGGCGCGTCAAGACCCTGCACCCGCGCGTGCACGCCGGCATCCTCGCCGACCTGCGCCTGGAGTCGCACCGCGCGCAGCTCGCCGAGCTGGGCGTGGAGCCCTTCGACCTGGTCGTCGTGAACCTGTACCCGTTCCGCGAGACGGTCGCCTCCGGCGCCACCCCGGACGAGTGCGTCGAGCAGATCGACATCGGCGGCCCGTCGATGGTCCGCGCCGCCGCCAAGAACCACCCGTCGGTCGCGATCGTCACCAGCCCGGAGCGGTACGCCGACGTGCTCGCCGCCGTCCAGGCCGGCGGCTTCGACCTGACCGCCCGCAAGCGGCTCGCCGCCGAGGCCTTCCAGCACACCGCCGCGTACGACGTGGCCGTGGCCTCCTGGTTCGCCGACGACTACGCCGCCGCCGACGACTCCGGCTTCCCGGACTTCCTGGGCGCCACGTACGCGCGCCAGAACGTCCTGCGCTACGGCGAGAACCCGCACCAGGGCGCCGCGCTCTACGTCGACGGCACGGGCGGCCTGGCCGAGGCGGAGCAGCTGCACGGCAAGGAGATGTCGTACAACAACTTCACGGACACCGACGCCGCGCGCCGGGCCGCGTACGACCACACCGAGCCCTGCGTGGCGATCATCAAGCACGCCAACCCGTGCGGCATCGCGGTCGGCGCCGACGTCGCCGAGGCCCACCGCAAGGCGCACGCCTGCGACCCGCTGTCCGCGTTCGGCGGCGTCATCGCCGTCAACCGCCCGGTCTCGGTCGAGATGGCCGAGCAGGTCGCGGAGATCTTCACCGAGGTCATCGTCGCCCCCGGCTACGAGGACGGCGCGGTCGAGATCCTCGCCAAGAAGAAGAACATCCGCGTCCTGAAGGCCGAGGGCGCCCCGGCCAACCCGGTCGAGGTCAAGCCGATCGACGGCGGTGCCCTCCTCCAGGTCACCGACCGCCTCCAGGCCGAGGGCGACGACCCGGCCAACTGGACCCTCGCGACCGGCGAGGCGCTCTCCGCCGAGGAGCTCGCCGAGCTCGCCTTCGCCTGGAAGGCCTGCCGCGCGGTCAAGTCCAACGCGATCCTGCTCGCCAAGGACGGCGCCTCGGTCGGCGTCGGCATGGGCCAGGTCAACCGCGTCGACTCCGCGAAGCTCGCGGTCGAGCGCGCGGGCGAGGAGCGGGCGCGCGGTTCGTACGCGGCCTCCGACGCCTTCTTCCCCTTCCCCGACGGCCTGGAGATCCTCACCGCGGCCGGCGTGAAGGCGGTCGTGCAGCCCGGCGGCTCGGTCCGTGACGAGCTGGTCGTCGAGGCGGCGAAGAAGGCCGGCGTGACGATGTACTTCACGGGCACGCGCCACTTCTTCCACTGACGGTCGGCCGGTCCGCCGGCACCGACGGTCGGCCGGTCCGCCGGCCCGGGGCCCGGGGCACCCTCGCACCTGCGAGTGACGCCCCGGGCCCTTCCGTCCTACGGTCGTTCCTGTCCGAACAGGCGAACCCGAGGGGAACCATGAAGAAGACGACACGTCGTCGCACGACGGCCGCGCTGACGGCCGGCCTCGCGCTGGGAGCGGTGCTCGCGATGCCGGGCGCGGCGCAGGCGGCGAGCTGCGACCGGGGCGAGGTCTGCGCCTACTCCGCCAGGGACCGCGGAGGCAGCATCGTGATGGACGAGAGCGGAGACTGGAGCGGATCCGTCAAGGCGCTGTCCATCAGCAACAACGGCTCCGTACAGGCGGGCTTCGACCACATCCGCTACCAGGCCTACGTCGACTACCACGACGGCAGCGTGACCCCGGTGACCGGCTGTCTGCACGTCCCGCAGCCCGGCCAGGGCGGCACCTGGGCCAACCTGCCCTACGACACGATCCTCTACAAGGCGACCTGGGGCGGGGAGTGCCGCAGCGACGAGCCGTCCATCAAGATCGGCCACCGGGTCTGGAGCTGACGTCCGCCGCCCGTGCCCCTTCCGGAACCGGAAGGGGCACGGGCGGCCGGTCAGCACTGCTTGGCCCAGGTGTGCGAGGAGATCGGGCGGTCGAGCGCGAGGGTGCGGCGCTCGCCCTGCCGTACGCAGCCCAGCGGCTCCCGGAGCCCGTCCTCGGCGAACAGGGCCACGTGGACGAAGCCCTTCGGGTCGGCGGCGCCGTTGTTGTAGACCGACTTCGGCGGTGACTTCCGGGCCCACGCGCACCCGGTGTCGCCGTCGAACCACTCCGGATCGTCGCCCTCCCAGTCGCACATGAGGCCCTTGCCGGCCGGCTCCTCGAAGAAGCACACGTAACCCGAGCGGCACCGCTCGAACCCGGCGGCCGTGGCGGTACGCACGTCATCACCCGGTCCGCCCGGTCGGCCCGGTCCCGCAGGGCGTCCAGGCCGAAGCCCGCGGCCGTCAGGAGGGCCGCCCCGGTGGCGAGGGCGACGGCGAGGCGGACGCGGTGGCGCCCCGGGCGCGGGACGCGGCCCTGGGCTGCTTTGCGGACCCGGGGAGGAGGCCCCGGCGGTGCGGCCCGCCCGCGCGGCGCGGGTCTCGTGGGTGCGGCTCAGGCAGGCGGTGACGATCTCGCGCCAGGGCTCGGGGAGTTCGGGGAGAGGCGGAGCTCCTCGTCGCCGCGCGCGTAGCGGACGGCCGCGTCGCGGCGGGCCGGCGGCGTGCTGCCGGGGAGCGGGAAGGCGCCGGTGAGGACCGTGTGGGCCAGGACGCCGAGGCCCACAGGTCCGCCGTGGGGCGGATCCGCGTGCCGCGCTCGCCGATCTCGGACCAGAGCAGCTCGGGCGGGGTGTAGTCGGCCGTCGTGAAGGCGGGGGAGTAGGCGTGCGTGCCGTCCAGTTCGCTCGCCGTGCTGAAGTCCCCGAGCCGGGCCGAACCGTCCGCCATCAGCAGCACGTTCCCCGGCTTCAGGTCGCCGTGCACCCAGCCCGCCGCGTGCAGCTGCGCGAGGCCCTCGCAGACCTGCGCCAGGACCCGCGCCCGCTCCTTGGGCGAGAGCCTGGGCAGCGCCGCGTGCAGCGAGTCCGCCGCCTCCTCCAGGACGAGGACGGTGGCGCCGTCGAGGTCCGGGTGGGCCGGGTCGTCGACGGTGAGGGTCTCGTACAGCCGGATCAGGCGCGGTGAGCGGAGCCGGCTCAGGAGGTCGACCTCGCGGGCGGCGAGCTCGCGGAGGTGGCTGAGCTGGCGCGGGGTGCGGGTGCCGGTGGGGAGGAACTTGAGGGCCGCGCGGGAGCCGTCGTCCCGCCGCGCCGCGTACACGCTGCCGAACGCGCCCGCGCCCAGCGGGCGTTCCACGACCCAGCCGCCGATCGCGTAGCCGGCCGGCACCGTCAGGGGGAAGCCGTTCACCGTGCCTCCGCCAGGGCCGTCAGGTCGTCCTCGCGGACCAGGTCGAAGCGGAGGGCCAGGGAGACCAGCGACTCCTTCTTGCCGTGGAGCCGGGCGCCCGTCCCGTCGGTCTCGGGGCCCGGCTTGAGGCGTAACTTCACCGCCAGGTAGTCGATGTTCCACTGCACGGAGGCCCGGTTCACCTCCGGCCACAGCGGGCGCAGCCGCTCCACGAGCTGCTCGGCCGTCGGCGGCGGCGCGTGCGGGGCGCCGCGCAGCCGGGACTCGCAGAGCGCGGCGAGGACGAGGAAGTAGCGCTTGCTGCGGTCGAGGGGAAGGCGGCCGCCGTCGGCTCGCCGTCCCCGGCGGTGTGCGCCCGCTCCACGTAGTCGTGGCGGGGCGCCCAGACGGCGAAGTCGAGCAGGTCGCCGCCGGCGGGCAGGACGACCCGGGAGAACTCGAAGGGCACGGGGCGTCGACCCGCCCCGGCGCGATCTTGATGTGTTCTCCGGCGCCCTCCGGGTTCTCGACGACGTAGGTCGAGGCCGCGCTGAAGTTGCTGAGCGTCCAGTGGCCGGCCGTCGCGCCGATCTCCCCGGCGGTCCGGGACACCCCGGGTGGGGATGTCCAGGTGGCGCCGTCCGCCGGCCGGGGGCGGCGCGGCGCGGCCGAAGTGGAGTCTCGCCGGGCGCCAGCCTGACCTGGTCGCCGGGGTCCGCGGCGTGCGCGGGCACCACGATGATGGTGTACATGACGCTTCCTTTCCCCGAGGTCCGCGCGGTCAGGCTAGGAAGCTCCGATAAACGAATGCAGAACGTCACCCTCCGGGTGCGGACCGGTTCCGTACCCCTCCGTGACCGTCCGGCGACCCATCCACCGAACGGGTGGACTCTGGTCTAATGGGTTGCTCTTTTGTCGGCCGCCGGTAGTGGGGACGTGGTGTTGGACGTACTGAACAGACCCGCTGCGCAGAGCACCGAAGCGGAGCCGTCCGACGCGCTGTCCCCGGCCCCCCTCCGCCCGTACCTGATCCTCGCGGGCGTCCTCTGCGGCCTGTACTTCCTGTACTCCTGGGTGCAGTACGCGCACTTCCGCACGCCCTCCTGGGACCTCGGGATCTTCGGGCAGTCGGTCCGGGCGTACGCCGAGTTCCGGGCGCCCGTCGTCGACATCAAGGGCCCCGGCTTCCCCATACTCGGCGACCACTTCAGCCCCGTCACCGCGCTCCTCGCGCCGCTCTACTGGATCTGGCCCTCCCCGGCCTCCCTGCTCCTCGGGCAGGCCGCGCTCTTCGCCGCCTCCGCCGTGGTCGTCGGCCGCACCACCCAGCAGATCCTCGGCAGCCGCGCCGCCGGCATCGGCCTGACGATCGCGTACGGCCTGTCCTGGGGGCTCCAGGAGGCCGTCAAGTCCGACTTCCACGAGATCGCCTTCGCCGTCCCGCTGCTCGCCCTGACCTGCCGGGCGCTGCTCCTCGGGCGCTGGACCGCGGCCGCCGCCTGGTCCGTCCCGCTCGTCCTGGTCAAGGAGGACATGGGGCTGACCGTCGCCATGGTCGGCGCGGTCCTCTTCCTCAAGGGGCGCAGGAGGCTGGGCGCGGCCCTGGCCGGCTTCGGAGTGGCGGCCTTCGCGCTGACGGTCCTCGTCCTGATCCCGGCGGCGAGCAAGCTCGGCCAGTACGACTACTGGTCGAAGATCGAGAAGACCGGCACGGGCGCCGACACCTCCTTCGGGCAGGTCGTCGCCGGCGCCCTCGGCTCGGGCGAGCGGTGGGAGATGGTCTTCTACCTGTTCGCGATCGTCGGCTTCCTCGCCCTGCGCTCCCCGCTGGTCCTGCTGGTCCTGCCGACCCTGGGCTGGCGCTTCCTCTCCCAGGACCCCAACCACTGGGGCATGCACTGGCACTACAGCGCGATCCTGATGCCGGTGGTCTTCCTGGCGCTCGTGGACGGCGTCCGCTCGGCCGGCACCTCGCCGCGCGCCTGGCTCGTCTCGTACGGGAAGGTCGTGATCCCGGTCGCGGTGGCCGTCTCCTGACCCTCGCCGCGAACCTGCCGCTGCGGGAGCTGCTGAAGTCGGAGACGTACCGGACGGACGCCCGGACCACGGAGGCGCGGGCGGCGGTGGCCGCGGTGCCGGCGGGGGCGAGCGTCGAGGCGGACGTCCCGCTCCTCGCCCACCTCACGGCGGACCACCGGGTCTACTGGGTGGGCACGTCCAAGGGCGCCACCCCGGACTACCTCGCCTTCGACCTGCGCGGCTGGGGGCAGCAGGTGTCGGATCCGGGGCAGCTGGCCGCGCAGTTGCACCCGAGGCGCGGTACGCGATCACGTACCGCTCGGACGGCTTCGCGGTCCTGAAGAGGCAGTGACCCGGGAGCCTCCCCGGGAACGGCCGAGGGCCGCCCGGTGGGGAACCGGGCGGCCCTCGGAACGGCAGGACGTCTGCCGGAGCGTTACTTCTCGACGTCCACTTCCGGGTGCTTACTTCTTGATGACGATCGTGCCGGCGGCACGGTCGTGCCAGCCCTGCGTCTTGCCGGTGCTGTCGAAGAACGGCGACAGGTAGACCAGGAGCTGGCCGATGCCGCAGACGATCGCGCCGACCATCGGGATGATCCAGCGGATGAAGCCGCCGCCGAGACCCGGCTTGCCGCCCGTGTTCTCCTTGACGACGCGCAGGCCCAGGGCCATCTTGCCGAGCGTGGCGCCGACGAAGGCGACCATCAGCCACTCGTAGAGCATGGTGGCGAGGAACAGCAGGAAGAGCACGCCGAAGAAGGCGGCGAGGATGCCACCGGCCGCGGCGGCCTGGTCGTTGATGCAGTTGCTGTACGCCGACGTGCCCGGCTCCAGGCTCGTGCAGTCGTCGATGGACTGGGAGGCGCCCACCACACCGGCCAGGCCGATGGCCGACAGGATCCAGTACACGATGCCGATGGCGACGCCGTCGATCAGGCGGGCGCCGAAGCGCAGACCCATCGAGGCGACCTGCACGGTGCCGAGGCCGTGCACGCTGATGTAGCCGTTGTTCGCCTGGAGGGTGCCCGGGGCCTGGGGTACGCGCCCGGCTGCTGCTGCGGGTAGCCGTAGCCCTGCTGCGGCGGGACGCCCTGGGGGTTCTGCTGCGGGTAGCCGTAACCGGGCTGGCCCTGCGGGGGCTGCTGGGGCTGCTGGCCGTACGGGTTGTTCGGGTCACCGAAGCTCATGTGGGGCTTTCCTCCGTTGCGGGGACGACGCGGTCACGCGGAGGAAACATGGTTGTTCTGCGGTGCGCCCCCGGCAGTGCCCGCGGCACTGTTCGGCCCCCATCGTCATAAGTGGCTCATAAGTTTGTCCAGCCGGAATGCAGATGTGTTGCAGGACGGCAACGCGCCGCGGTCCCCGGGGCCACCGGACCGGACCGGATTGGAACATGGGCGGGGTCATCCGGGAGGATGGCCGCATGAGCGCCCAGATTCTCGATGGCAAGGCCACCGCAGCCGCGATCAAGTCCGATCTGACCGTCCGTGTGGCGGCCCTCAGGAGAAGGGCATCACGCCCGGCCTCGGCACGGTCCTGGTCGGCGACGACCCGGCCAGCCAGAAGTACGTGGCCGGAAAGCACCGGGACTGCGCGGAGGTCGGCCTCGCCTCGATCCAGCGCACCCTGCCGGGCACCGCCACCCAGGAGGAGATCGAGGCGGTCGTCCGGGAGCTCAACGAGGACCCGGCGTGCACCGGTTACATCGTCCAGCTGCCGCTGCCCAAGGGCATCGACGAGAACCGCATCCTGGAGCTGATGGACCCGGCCAAGGACGCGGACGGCCTGCACCCGACCAACCTCGGCCGGCTCGTCCTCAACGAGCCCGCCCCGCTGCCCTGCACGCCCAACGGCGTCATCACGCTGCTGCGCGCGCACGGCGTGGAGATCAACGGCGCCGAGGTCGTGGTCGTCGGACGCGGCGTCACCATCGGGCGCCCGATGCCGCTGCTGCTCACCCGCCGCTCCGAGAACGCCACCGTGACCCAGTGCCACACCGGCACCCGGGACCTCGCCGCCCACCTGCGCAACGCCGACATCATCGTCGCGGCCGCCGGCGTGCCCCACCTCATCAAGCCCGAGGACGTGAAGCCGGGCGCGGCCGTCCTCGACGTCGGCGTCTCGCGCAACGGCGAGGGCAAGATCGTCGGAGACGTCCACCCGGGCGTCACCGAGGTGGCCGGCTGGATCTCCCCGAACCCCGGCGGCGTGGGCCCGATGACCCGCGCGCAGCTCCTCGTCAACGTCGTCGAGGCCGCCGAGCGCGCGGCGCGGCGCTCTGACGTGACCTCCGGGACGCCGGGGCACCGGACCCGGACGAGCCGGCGGTCAGTCCGCGCAAGCGGCTCACCACCGACACCGCGCCCCCGAGGGCGGCCGCCGGGCGGCCCCGGCGACGCGCCGGCCCCCGCCCGCCAGTGGCCGCTGCTCACCGTCCTCGTGCTCGCCGGGATCGGCCTGCTCGTGGTGGGCACGGACCCGTTCCAGGAGTCCTTCCGCGTGGGGGCGATCCTGGTCGGGGCCGCGCTCCTCGCGGGCGCGGTGATGCGCCGGGTGGTGCCGTCCGTCGGCATGCTGGCCGTCCGCTCCCGCTTCACGGACGTGATCACGTACGGGGTGATGGGCGGCCTGATCGTGCTGCTCGCGCTCATGGTGCAGCCGGAGCCCTGGCTGCGGATCCCGTTCCTGGAGGACGTGCTCCACCTCACGGTGACGTAGCTCCTCCGGCTCTTCGTGGTGCGGCGCCCGCCCTCTCCCCGTGGGAGGGCGGGCGCCGTCGTGATCAAGGGTCATGGACGCGCCAAGGCCGGTTCAAGCCCCGTCGGCGCGCTGTGGCACGGAAGTGACCATTCCGGTACCTCGTCCCGGCGGCCCCGGCAGCCTCCCCGGACGGGTGGCAGTGAGCCGGACCACAAGGGGGTGGCGATTCGCGGGGGCCCGGGTCGGATAGCCTGACCGCTGGATATCTCTTCATGTCGAGACACCGATCGATCAAGAGAGCTATCCCGCACCAGGGGCAGGGACCCCCACCGCCAGCTGTCTTACGGAGATCGCCATGACCCGCACTCCCGTGAATGTCACCGTGACCGGCGCGGCCGGCCAGATCGGCTACGCGCTGCTCTTCCGGATCGCCTCGGGCCACCTGCTCGGCGCGGACGTGCCGGTCAAGCTGCGCCTCCTCGAGATCCCGCAGGGCGTGAAGGCCGCCGAGGGCACCGCCATGGAGCTCGACGACTGCGCGTTCCCGCTGCTCAAGGGCATCGACATCTTCGACGACCCGAACAAGGGCTTCGAGGGCGCGAACATCGGTCTGCTCGTCGGCGCCCGCCCGCGCGGTCCGGGCATGGAGCGCGGCGACCTGCTCGCCGCCAACGGCGGCATCTTCAAGCCGCAGGGCCAGGCCATCGCCGCCCATGCCGCGGACGACATCAAGGTCCTCGTCGTCGGCAACCCGGCCAACACCAACGCCCTGATCGCCCAGGCCGCCGCCACGGGCGTCCCGGCCGAGCGCTTCACCGCGATGACCCGCCTGGACCACAACCGCGCCCTGACGCAGCTGGCCCAGAAGACCGGCTCCTCGGTCACGGACATCAAGCGCCTCACCATCTGGGGCAACCACTCCGCGACCCAGTACCCGGACATCTTCCACGCGGAGATCGCCGGCAAGAACGCCGCCGAGGTCGTCAACGACGAGGCCTGGCTCGCCGACACCTTCATCCCGACCGTCGCCAAGCGCGGCGCCGCGATCATCGACGCCCGTGGCGCCTCCTCCGCGGCCTCCGCCGCCAACGCCGCCATCGACCACGTCCACACCTGGGTCAACGGCACCGCCGAGGGCGACTGGACCTCCATGGGCGTCCCGTCCGACGGCTCCTACGGCGTCCCCGAGGGCCTCATCTCCTCCTTCCCCGTCACCTGCAAGGACGGCGCGTACGAGATCGTCCAGGGCCTGGAGATCAACGAGTTCTCCCGCGCCCGCATCGACGCCTCCGTGAAGGAGCTCTCCGAGGAGCGCGACGCCGTTCGCGAGCTCGGCCTCATCTGAGGCCGATCGGCCCACGCCGATCCCGGCTTCATGATCCCGGCGTCCCCGGGCCGTACGACCGACCGTACGGCCCGGGGGCGCCGTTTTTCCGTGCCGACACGGAACCCCGACCTCCCTATGCTGTCCCACCGGTTCCCGGCCAAGTGAGCCGAAAACTCGGACAGTTCCACACCATCGGGGGAGTTTTGGCCCAGTCGTTCGTACCCCAACAGCCCGGTCACCCACCGAGCACACCGCCCGGCGGGCAGCCCGCCGCCGACCCGCGCCGTTTACCGGCCTCCAGCGAGGCGACCCGGCTGCTCTGCGCCGGCACGTACCTCGACGACGGATTCCGTGACGCGGTCATCGACGAGCTGTACGTCCACGAGGAGCGCTTCGCCGCCCCCTCCCTCGGCTTCGACGCGAGCCGCGTCCTCGCCCACGCGCTGCGCGCCCGCCGCGTCGAACTCGCCTGGGCCGCGGGCGTCCTGGCCCTCTGGATCGTCGCGATCCCCCTCACCAAGGGCCTGATCGTCCTCCTCCTCGGGCCCTTCCTGCTGCTCGCCTTCGCCCGCTGGGTGCGCGGCACGGCCACCACCGCCGCCACCCCGGTCTACCGCCTGGTCCCCGGCTTCCTGCTGCGCTGGTACGGGCGGATCTCGCTCGTCCAGTCCACGCTGTTCCTCTTCCTCCTCGTGATCGGCTCCGACGAGTCCGGCGGCTCCGGCGGCTCCGGCGGGTACGGCTACGGATACGACGGCTACGACGATTCCGGGTCCGGGTTCGGCGGCTTCCTCGGCGGCGTTTCCACGGCGGGCGACGCCTTCTCCGCCATCGGCTTCCTCGCCCAGGAGGCCCTGGGCGTCGGCAAGCTGGAAGTCTGGATCACCCTCGCCGTACCGCTCCTCGTGGCCTGGGCGGTGGCCGTCCAGCGCGGCCAGTTCGCCCGCGCGCTCACCCAGGAGCTGTCCCGCGAGCGCTTCCCCGACCAGCGCTCCGACCCGGCCGAGCAGGCCGAAGGCCCCCGCTTCCGCCGGCTGCGCGACCGGATCCGCGTCGAGCAGCACTCCCGGCTGATCATGTACGGCGCCGAGGACCCGTTCTGCGGCGCCGGCACCCGTACGAGCCCTGGTCGCTCTCCATCGAGCTGCGCCCCCGCAAGAACCTCGACGGCAAGGCCCCCGAACCGCTCGACAACAGCGCCGTCCTGCGGCACGTCGTCCCGCTCCTGGAGGCGCTCCGCGTGCCCTCCCCGCACGGCTCGCCGCAGCTCCAGGCCGCCGTACGGGACCGGCTGCGCGAGCTGGAGATCGACGAGGTCGTCTTCCTGCCCGTCGACGGACTGCCGGACCGCGCGACCGCCCCGTACACCCCGAGGCCTTCGAGGCGCACCGCTCGGGCTCCATCGAGGAGGGCGGCGAGACCCGCCGCCACTTCCTCCGCGTCCGGGTCGGCGGCTGGGGCGAGGAGATCGTCACCACCGTCTTCGTCCGCGTCCACACCCAGGGCGGCATGCTGATGCTGGAGGTCGCCCCGCACGTCCTGCGGCCCGTGAAGCCGCTCTACCGGTACGCCGACCGGGTCGCCCACCGCTACCTGCGCAACCACCACTTCGGCAAGGCGGCCTGGGCGCTCGGCCGGATCCCGCGCTCGGCCGGCGACTCCCTCGCCACGCTCTGGCGCGCGCTCGGCCACCTGTGGCGGGTGCTCACCGGCGGCCACGCCCAGGCGCTGCCCGAGGGGCCGTGGACCTCCGTCCGCGCGCTCGGCTCCGACGACGAGGCCTCCCTCTTCCAGGAGATGGACGTCAGCCGCTACCTGAAGAGCGTGCAGGACCGGGTCGCCAACGGCGTGACGGTGGCGCTGCGCGAAGCCGGCTACGAGACCGCCGAGTTCGAGCAGAAGATCATCCACGTCGCCGAGGGCGGCACGTTCATCGAGAACACCAAGGGGAACGTCACCGTGGGGAACCACAACACGGTGACCAGCAAGTCCTTCACCACTTCGACGACCGGAGGCGACCGTGGCTGACCAGCCGAACGGCATTCACGTCACCAACACCGGTGGGAACGTCACCATCGGCGACCACAACACCGTCACCAGCACCGTCCACGGCGCCCAGCCCGCCCGCGACCCCCAGCACGAGGAGCTGCTCCAGGCCATCGTCCGGCTCCGCGCCGACCTGGCCGCCTTCGTCCCCTCCGAGCAGACGGCCGCCCTCGACGCCGAACTCTCCGACGCCGAGGACGAGATCGAGGGCACCGGCCGCGCGGGCGGCGGCCGCCTCGCCGCCCTGCGCCGCGCCCTCGCGGACGCGGGCGCGGTGACCGGGATGCTCGCCTCCGGCGTGGCCGTGGGGCAGGCCGTCGGCGCCCTCCTCGGAGGATGAGATGAGCGGGCCCCGCTGGAACGACGAGACACAGAGCTGGGAGGCGGGGGGAGCGGGGCCCGTTCCCTTCCCGGGCGGCGCCCCGGCGACGGGCGGCGGCCCCGTGGCCCCTCCGCCGCCGGCTCCCCGGAGTACGGCCCGGTGCACGGTCCCGGGACGGGCGGTGGGCCCGCCGTGGCCCCTCCTCCCCGGGCATGGCCCTGGACGGGCGGTGGGCCCGCCGTGGTCCCTCCCCTCCCGGGTACAGCCCGGTGTACGTCCCCGAGACGGGCGACTGGCAGTACCCCGCGCCGCCCGCCCCGGCGCCCCGGCCCCGCTCGCGGGCCGCGCTGGCGGCCGGGGTGGCGGTGGCCGTCATCGCGGCCGGATCCGTGGGCGCCTGGGCGGTCTGGGGCGGCGGGAAGGACGAGAAGGGCCCGGTGGCGGGCCCGCCGGTCTCGGTCTCGGCCGCCCCGACGTCCGCGTCCCCGTCCCCGTCCTCCGAAGCCCCCTCGGCGTCGCCCTCCGACACGTCGGCTCCCATGGACGACGTCCCCCGCCCGGCTACCACGGGGTCGAGGACCCCGAGGGCTTCACCATCGCCGTCCCCGAGGGCTGGAACCGCACCGAGTCCGACCAGGGCGTCTTCTACAACGCGCCGGACGGCCTGAGCCTCGTCCAGGTCTTCGTCGTCAAGGAGGCGGGCCTGACCCCGTACGAGGCCCTGCGCGGCGCCTCCGAGGACGGCCGCACCAACAAGCCCGGCTACGAGGAGCTGAGCCTCGAACGCGTCACCGGCGAGCCCGGCGCCCCCGCCGACTCCGCCGAGCTCGTCTACTCCTACGACCGCGCCGGCGGCCGCCGCAAGGTCGTCGACCGCGCCTTCACCGCCCCGGACGGCACCCACTACGCGATCCTCGCGGCGGGCCCCGAGACGTCCTGGCCCCAACAACGCGACATCCTCCGGGTCGCCCTGGACTACTTCACCCCGGGCACACCCTGACGCTCACGGACCTTGAGGCCCCTGACGCCCCTTGAGACCCCTGAGGTCCCTTGAGACCCCTGGGGCCTCAGGGGCCCGAGGCTCAGAGCCCGGTGGCCCCCCGGAGGGTCGTCGCCAGGGTGGTCACGTCGTGGAGGGCGCGGGCCTGGAGGCCGCCTCCGAAGGTGACGCGGGTCGCGCCGAGGCGGCGGAGGTCGGGGAAGGAGGGGCCGTCGGGGAGGGCGAGGGCGTTGAGGGGGAGGGGGCCGAGGGCGGAGCGGAGGGAGGGGAGGTCGGCGGGAGGGGCGAGGATGGGGTAGACGCAGTCCGCGCCGGCGGAGGCGTAGAGCCGGGAGCGGGCGATCGCCGACGCGAGCGGGTCGGGGTCGTGGCAGAGGTACACGTCGACGCGCGCGTTGATGAAGAGGGAGGGGCCCGCCGCGGCCCGCACCTCCGCCAGCCAGTCCGCGTGGGCCCGGGGGTCCTTGAGGGAGTGGCCGGGTCCGCTGTCCTCCAGGTTGACGCCGACGGCGCCGGACTCCCGTACGCGCTCGACGAGTTCGGCGGGCGGGAGGCCGTAGCCGCCTTCGAGGTCGGCCGTGACGGGGACGGAGACGGAGCGGACGATCCGTGCGACCGCGGCGAACATCTCGGCCGCGGGGGTGGCCCCGTCCTCGTATCCGAGGGAGGCGGCGATCCCGGCGCTCGGCGTGGCGAGCGCGGGGAACCCGGCCGCCTCGAAGGCGCGGGCGCTCGCCGCGTCCCACGGGCCGGGGAGCACCAGCGGGGCGTCCGCCGGCAGGTCGTGGTGGAGGGCCCGCAGGGCCGTGGCGGCGCTCACGCGGGGCGGGGGTGTAGTGGCCGGGCGTCATCCGGGTGGTGACGCCGATCCGGTTCCAGGCGTTGATCGTGACGATCGCGGCGATGACCCGGGCGAGCTCGGTCTCGTCGAAGTGCGCGGCGGCCCGCGCGTACACCTCGTCGGGGACGAAGCCGTCGGTGAGGACGGTGACGGCCTCGGTCAGCGCGAACGCCGCGAGCTCCCGCTCGGTGTAGAAGTGCCGGGACTCCTCCCAGGCGGACAGCTGCACGATCCGCTCGACGCTCTCGCCCTCCGCCAGGAGGTCCTTGCTGTGCATGTCGACGCAGAACGCGCAGCGGTTGATCTGCGAGGCCCGGAGCTTGATCAGGTGGTACAGGGTCGGGTCGATGTCCTTCGCGGCCGCCGCCTCCAGGCGGAGCATGGCCCGGTGGAACTCGGGGACGTGCTCGGCGAAGGGGAGGCGGGGCGCGTGCTCGTGCGCGTACACGGTCTGCTCGATCGGTTCCGTCGTCGTCATGAGTCCACCGTACGAAGCCGATGGCTCAGGAGTATGGTCCATTTTCATGGCAAACGAGTGGGCCACTCTTGGCTCCGACCTCCATCTGGAACTCCACGGCCCCTGGCTCCGCGCGGGCCTCATGGACGCCCTGCGGGAGGCGGTCCGCAGCGGGCGCCTGGAGGCGGGCACCCGGCTGCCGTCCTCCCGCCAGCTCGCCGCCGACCTCGGCATGGCCCGCAACACCGTCGCCGACGCGTACGCCGAGCTGGTCGCCGAGGGCTGGCTCACCGCCCGGCAGGGCTCCGGGACCCGCGTCGCCCGCCGCGCCGCGCCCCGCCCCGCGACGCCGCCGGTCCGGCAGACCCTCCGGCGGCCCCGGGCGGCGGCGGCCCGCCCCGCCCGCGCACGACCTGAAGTCCGGCACCCCGACCTCGCCGCCTTCCCCGCGCCGACTGGCTCAAGGCCTACCGCCGGGCGCTCACCGACGCCCCCAACGAGGCCTTCGGCTACGGCGGTCCGCACGGCAGGCCCGAACTGCGCACCGCGCTCGCCGAGTACCTCGCCCGCGCCCGGGGCGTGCACGCCCGGCCCGAGCGGATCGTGGTCTGCGCGGGCTTCGTGCACGGACTGATGCTGATCGGCCAGGTGCTGCGGGCCCGGGGCGTACGGGACGTGGCCGTCGAGTCGTACGGGCTGGGGCTCCACGACGGCCTGCTCCGCAGGGCCGGGCTCGGCACGCCCGTCCTGCCCTTCGACGAACGCGGCACCAGGACCGAGGAGTTGGCCGGGCTCGACGGGTGCGGGGCGGTCCTGATGACGGCCGCCCACCAGTACCCGCTGGGCGGCGCCCTGCCCCCGGACCGGCGGGCGGCGGTCGTCGACTGGGCGCGGGCCTCCGGCGGTTTCGTCCTGGAGGACGACTACGACGGGGAGTTCCGGTACGACCGGCAGCCCGTGGGCGCGCTCCAGGGCCTCGACCCCGAGCGGGTCGTCTACCTCGGCACCGCGAGCAAGTCCCTCGCGCCCGGCCTCCGCCTCGCCTGGATGGTCCTGCCGCGGAGCTGGCGGAGGAGGTCGCGGCGGCGAAGGGCGCGGTGGACTGGTCGTCGAGCGCGCCGGACCAGCTGGCGTTCGCGGAGTTCCTGCGCTCGGGGGCGTACGACCGGCACGTACGGGCGATGCGGCTGCGCTACCGGCGCCGCCGCGACCAGCTGGTCGCCGCCGTCGCCGCGCACTCGCCGGAGACCCGGGTCAGCGGGATCGCGGCCGGTCTGCACGCCGTCCTCGCGCTGCCGCCCGGCACCGAACAGGCCACCCTGCGGGCCGCCGCCTGGCGGGGCCTCGACGTCCACGGCGTCAACCGGTTCCGCCGCCCGGGGTGCCCCCGACCCTCGACGGCCTCGTCGTCGGCTACGCCACGCCCCCGGACAGCGGCTGGCAGGGCGCCCTCCAGGCGCTGTGCGGGATCCTGCCGTGAGGGGAGTCAGGGGCCGCCGGCTCCGGTGCCGGGGCCTCGCCGAAGCGGGCCAGGGTCAGGAGCCGGCCACCGCCACGGCGAAGCCGGCGATCGCCAGCCAGCCCAGTCCGTCCCGCGTGCGGTCGCCGAGCCAGGCCACCCCGACGATCGCCGGGCCGATCGTCTCGCCGAGCACCGCGCCCGCCGTCGCCGTGGTCACCGAGCCGCGCTGGAGGGCCGAGGTCAGCAGGGTGAACGCGGCCCCGCCGCCGACGAGGAGCGCGTAGAGGGCGGGGTCGGTGAAGGAGATGCCGTCGAGCAGCCGGACCGCGACCTCCACCACCCCGAAGCCGATGCCCGCCCCGAGGCCGAGGACGAGCGCCCGGGACCGCTCCGGCAGCCCGCCCCCCGCGAAGCCGAGCAGCAGGACCCCGAAGGAGATCCCGAGGAGCGCCCAGTCCAGCGCCTCGGAGGCCTCCCGGTGGCCCTCCTTGCCGGAGGCGAGCGCCAGCATCACGAGCCCCGCGCAGACCACGCCCACGGCCCCCCACTCCACCCGGCTCAGCCGCACCCGCAGCACCCGGGAGGCGATGACCGCCGTGACCGCCAGGCTCGCGGCGAGGGCCGCGCCCACCACGTAGATGGGGAGCGTCCGCAGCGCCACGATCTGCAGGACGAACCCCAGCCCGTCCGCCCCAGCCCGGCGAGGTACCTCCACTGCCGCAGGGCCCGCCACATCAGCGCGAGGTCCACGCCACCGCCCGTCCCCGGCTCGGCGGCCCGCGCCGCCATCGCCTGGAGCACCGAGGCGGCGCCGAAGCAGACGGACGAGGCCAGCGCGCAAATCATCCCAAGGAGCACGAAGAGACTCTAGGCGGTGGGGCCCGGAATCACAGGCCTACACTGTGCGGTCGCGACGGTGGCGGTGACGGCGGTCGTGACGGCGAAGGGGAGGCGACGGAGATGCGCAGACTGAGGTCGAGCACGGTGGTGCTCGGCGGGATGGGCGTCCTCGCGGCGACGATCACCGCGTGCGGCGCGGAGCCGGACAAGCGCTGCGTGGACCCGCTGACCCGGGAGGAGCTGCCCAGCTACCGCTGCGAGAGCGGCGGCGGCAGCGACGACGACAACGGCGGCAGCGGCACCCGCGGCTCGTACTACTACGGCGGCACCGTCCGCGACAAGCGCGTCAGCGGCGGCAGCTTCGACAGGGCCGCCGTCGACACCGGCGGCTTCGGCTGCTCCCGCTCCGGTTCCGGCGGCGGCTGAGGCGGGCGGGCGCACACCGTGGAACGGCACACCATCGACCCCCGGCCCGGCTGGCAGCGGACCGTCGAGGAGCAGGGGCTCGTCTACCCGCTCACCCGCCACCCCGACGGCTCGCTGCGCCCGTACTGGGACGAGAGCGCGTACTACTCCTTCTCGCTGGCCGAGGTCGAGGCCCTGGAGGAGGTCGTCGAGGAGCTGCACGCGATGTGCCTGGCGGCGGCCGCGCACATCGTCGAGCAGGACCGTTTCGCCGAGCTCGGGATCACCGACCCGAAGCTGGCGGGCCTGGTCGCCGAGTCCTGGCGGCGGCGCGCCGAACTCCCCACCCTGTACGGCCGCTTCGACCTGCGCTACGACGGCACGGGCCCGGCCAGGATGCTGGAGTACAACGCCGACACCCCGACCTCCCTCGTGGAGGCCGCGAGCCCGCAGTGGTTCTGGATGGAGGACCGTTTCCCGGCGCCGACCAGTGGAACTCCCTGCACGAGCGGCTCGTCGACGCCTGGAAGAGGCAGGCCCACCTGCTGCCGCCCGGTCCCGTCCACTTCGCCCACTCGGACGGCGACGAGCTCGGCGAGGACCTGATGACGGTCGCGTACCTGCGCGAGACCGCCCAGCAGGCCGGGCTCGACACCGAGATGCTCTCCGTCGAGCGGATCGGCTGGGACCGGCTCTCGCGCCGCTTCGTGGACGACCGGCTCCGCTTCCTCCGCAGCTGCTTCAAGCTCTACCCGTGGGAGTGGCTGACCACCGACCGCTTCGGCCGGCACGTCCTGGACACCCTCGACAACGGCGGCGGCACCGGCACCACCTGCTGGATCGAGCCCGCCTGGAAGATGCTGCTCTCCAACAAGGCGCTCCTGGCGGTCCTGTGGGAGCTGAACCCCGGCCACCCCAACCTGCTGCCCGCCTACCTCGACGGCCCGCGCGAACTCGCCGCCACCACGGGCTGGGTCGCCAAGCCGCTGCTCGGCCGCGAGGGCGCGGGCGTCACCCTGCACGAGGCCGGTACGGAGCCCTTCGTGCGGGACGGGGAGGCCTGCTGCTACCAGGAGCTGGCCCCGCTGCCCGACTTCGACGGCAACCGGACGGTGCTCGGCGCGTGGGTCGTCGAGGGCGAGGCGGCGGGGCTCGGGATCCGGGAGTCGGCGGGGCTCGTCACCGACGAGTACGCCCGCTTCCTCCCGCACGTCATCCTGTAGCGGCTACTCGGGGACGTAGTCCCGCAGCGGCGCGGGCGTCAGCCCGGCGGCCTCCGCCGCGTCCAGGGCCCGCTCCAGATCCTGCGTCACGGTCTCGTTGAAGTGCAGCAGGACGATGTCCCCGGCCTTCAGCGAGGGGGTCGGCGGGGTCCACTGGCCCCAGGTGGTCATGTCGTACGTCCAGGTCACCAGGGCCTTCGCCCCGCAGGCGCGGGCGGTGGTCCTGGTGGTCGCGTCGTACGCGCCGTACGGCGGGCGCAGCAGCCGCGCCCGTCGCCGAACCGCGCGAGGTGCTGGTCGCGGGCCCCGCACACCTCGGCCTTCTGTCCGGCGGCGTCGAGCGTGGTCAGGTCCGGGTGGTTCACGGTGTGGTTCTCGACGCGGGAGCGGCCCTGGTCGAGCAGGGTGTGGAAGTAGCCGGAGTCGTACGCGTAGGAGCCGGGGAGCAGGAAGAGTGAGGCGGGCACCCGGCGGTCGAGCAGCAGCTTCGCGGCGGCCGGGTCGTGGTACCAGCCGTCGTCGAGGGTGATGAAGACGACCGGGTCGGTGGTCTCCACGTGGGAGACCACCGGGACGGGCTCAGGCCAGGCCGCCTCCGGGGCGGCGTGCGCGGGTCCGGCGACCGCGCCGAGGAGCGCGAGCGGGACGAGGGCGGCGAGCGCGGCACGCAGGGCGTGACGCAGACGGAGTCTCGGCATGGCGGCATCATTGGCCTAGACCAAGTCCGGTGTCAATGAGCCGAGTTGACCGCCCGCCGCCCCCCCTCAAGCGGACTTCGTCAGTCCGACAGCACCCCCTCAACTGCTCAAGACCCCAGTCCAGATCCTCCTTGCTGATCACCAGCGGCGGAGCGATCCGGATCGTCGACCCGTGCGTGTCCTTCACCAGGACCCCGCGCTCCATCAGCTTCTCCGAGATCCGCCGGCCCGTCCCTTCGACGGCGCGATGTCCACGCCCGCCCACAGCCCGCGCCCGCGCACCGCCTCCACCGCTCCGCCGCCCACGAGCAGCCCCAGCTCCGCGTGCAGGTGCTCGCCCAGCTCCGCCGCCCGCTCCTGGAACTCTCCCGTCCGCAGCATCGCGATCACCTCCAGGGCCACCGCGCAGGCCAGCGGGTTCCCGCCGAACGTCGACCCGTGCTCGCCCGGCCGGAACACCCCGAGCACGTCACGGTCGGCCACCACCGCCGACACCGGCACCACCCCGCCGCCCAGCGCCTTCCCCAGGACGTACACGTCCGGCACGACGCCCTCGTGCTCGCACGCGAACGTCCGGCCCGTCCGGCCCAGCCCCGACTGGATCTCGTCCGCCATGAACAGCACGTTCCGCCGGCGGGTCAGCTCCCGCACCCCCGCCAGATAGCCGGCCGGCGGGACGAGGACCCCCGCCTCGCCCTGGATCGGCTCCAGCAGCACCGCCACCGTGTTCTCGGTGACCGCCGCCTCCAGCGCCGTCAGGTCCCCGTACGGCACGATCTCGAACCCCGGCGTGTACGGCCCGAAGTGGTCCCGCGCCTCGTGGTCCGTCGAGAAGCTCACGATCGTCGTCGTCCGGCCGTGGAAGTTGTTCCCCGCCACCACGATCTTCGCGTGCCCGTCCGGCACGCCCTTCACCTCGTACCCCCACTTCCGGGCGGTCTTCACGGCCGTCTCGACCGCCTCCGCCCCCGTGTTCATCGGGAGCACCGCCTCCTTCCCGCACAGCTCCGCCAGCCGCGTACAGAACTCGGCGAAGCGGTCGTGGTGGAAGGCGCGCGAGGTCAGCGTCACCCGCTCCAGCTGCGCCTTCGCCGCGTCGATCAGACGCCGGTTGCCGTGCCCGAAGTTGAGCGCCGAGTACCCGGCGAGCATGTCGAGGTAGCGACGGCCCTCGACATCGGTCATCCACGCGCCGTCCGCCGAGGCGACGACGACCGGAAGGGGGTGGTAGTTGTGCGCGCTGTGCGCGTCCGCGGAAGCGATCGCGTCTGCTGTCCTCGACACGGGATCTCCGTTCGTCCTGCGGCTCAGGGGTGACCCAGGGGCTGTGGCCCCTTTCTTATCGTCGCTCGCATGCCGGACGGGGAAACCTCGGCGACGGCGCGCCCGCTAGTCTGAGGACACGCACGGCGACTGGCGTACGGGGAACCGACCCCGGGGGAGCCGCGCGCGCTCCACCACACGAGGTGCCGCTCGCCTGGGCATCACGGGCCCCTGGTCCCGTGCACACCTCAGTCCCGGGACCGTCCGCCGCACGCCCGGAGGAACGACATGACCACGTCCCCGCAGCACCCCGCGCTCACCGCGACCGACCCCGAGCTCGCCGCCCTCGTCGGCGCCGAGGAACGGCTCCAGGCCGAGACCCTCCGCCTCATCCCCAGCGAGAACTACGTCTCCGCCGCCGTCCTCGAAGCCTCCGGCACCGTCCTCCAGAACAAGTACAGCGAGGGCTACCCCGGCCGCCGCTACTACGAGGGCCAGCAGAACATCGACCGGGTCGAGACCCTCGCCGTCGAGCGCGCCAAGGCCCTCTTCGGCGTCGACCACGCCAACGTCCAGCCGTACTCCGGCTCCCCGGCCAACCTCGCCGTCTACCTGGCCTTCGCGAAGCCCGGCGACACCGTCATGGGCATGGCCCTGCCCATGGGCGGCCACCTCACCCACGGCTGGGGCGTCTCCGCCACCGGCACCTGGTTCCGCGGCGTCCAGTACGGCGTCCGCCAGGACACCGGGCTCATCGACTTCGACCAGGTCCGCGAGCTCGCCCTCAAGGAACGCCCGAAGGTCATCTTCTGCGGCGGCACCGCGCTCCCCCGCACCATCGACTTCGCCGCCTTCGGCGAGATCGCCCGCGAGTCCGGCGCCGTCCTCGTCGCCGACGTCGCCCACATCGCCGGCCTCGTCGCGGGCGGCGCCCACCCCTCCCCGGTCGGACACGTCGACGTCGTCTCCACCACCACCCACAAGACCCTCCGCGGCCCGCGCGGCGCCATGCTCATGTCCACCGAGGAGCACGCCAGGGCCCTCGACAAGGCCGTCTTCCCCGGCCTCCAGGGCGGCCCGCACAACCAGACCACCGCCGCCATCGCCGTCGCCCTCCGCGAGGCCTCCCAGCCCTCCTTCCGCGACTACGCCCACGCCGTCGTCGCCAACGCCAAGGCCCTCGCCGAGGCCCTCCTCGCCCGCGGCTTCGACCTGGTCTCCGGCGGCACCGACAACCACCTGATCCTGATCGACCTCACCCCCAAGCAGGTCCCGGGCAAGACCGCCGCGAAGGCCCTCGACCGGGCCGGGATCGTCGTGAACTACAACACCGTCCCCTACGACCCCCGGAAGCCCTTCGACCCCTCCGGCATCCGCATCGGCACCCCCTCCCTCACCTCCCGCGGCCTCACCACGGAGCACATGGACCAGGTCGCCGCGTGGATCGACCGGGCCGTCACCGCCGCCGGCACCGGCGACGAGGACGCCCTCGCCGCCGTCCGCGCCGAGGTCGCCGCCCTCATGGCCGCGTTCCCCGCCCCGGGCCTGCCGCTCTGAGTGTGGCCCTCGTCTCACAGCCTGCGATGGGTTGGGGTCCGGCACCTGAGAGAATGGGGCGCATGGCCTCTGACAGTCCCCGTGTGCTCTCCGGAATCCAGCCCACCGCAGGCTCGTTCCACCTCGGCAACTACCTCGGCGCCGTCCGCCAGTGGGTCGCTCTGCAGGAGACCCACGACGCCTTCTACATGGTCGTCGACCTGCACGCGATCACGGTCCCGCAGGACCCCGCCGAGCTGCGCGCCAACACCCGGCTCGCCGCCGCCCAGCTGCTCGCCGCCGGGCTCGACCCCGAGCGCTGCACCCTCTTCATCCAGAGCCACGTCCCCGAGCACGCCCAGCTCGGCTGGGTCATGAACTGCCTCACCGGCTTCGGCGAGGCCTCCCGCATGACCCAGTTCAGGACAAGTCCGCCAAGCAGGGCGCCGACCGCGCCACCGTCGGCCTCTTCACGTACCCGGTCCTCCAGGTCGCGGACATCCTGCTCTACCAGGCCGACCAGGTCCCGGTCGGCGAGGACCAGCGCCAGCACATCGAGCTGACCCGCGACCTCGCGGAGCGCTTCAACGGCCGCTTCGGCGAGACCTTCACGATCCCGGCCCCGTACATCCTCAAGGAGACGGGGAAGATCTACGACCTCCAGGACCCGACGATCAAGATGAGCAAGTCGGCGTCCACGCCGAAGGGCCTCATCAACCTCCTGGACGACCCGAAGGTCACCGCCAAGAAGGTCAAGAGCGCCGTCACCGACACCGACACGGTGATCCGCTTCGACCCGGAGAACAAGGCCGGCGTCTCCAACCTCCTCGGCATCATGTCCACGCTCACCTCCACCTCCGTCGAGGACCTGGAGAAGAGCTACGAGGGCAAGATGTACGGCGCGCTGAAGACGGATCTCGCCGAGGTCATGGTGGACTTCGTCACGCCGTTCCGGACCCGCACCCAGGAATACCTGGACGACCCGGAGACGCTGGACTCGGTCCTGGCCAAGGGGGCGGAGAAGGCCCGCGCCGTCGCCGCCGAGACGCTGGCGCAGACGTACGAGAAGATCGGCTTCCTGCCCGCCAAGCACTGAGTCCTCGGACCCTGGCCCAAAGGGTGGTGCAGGCCGCACACTGGCGCTGCACCACCCGTACACATCTCGACGGACGACGGAGGAGAACGACGTGGGGACCGTAACGCTCGGCGTTTCGATCGCGGTCCCGGAGCCCTACGGCAGCCTGCTCCAGGAGCGGCGCGCCGGCTTCGGGGACCCGGCCGCGTACGGCATCCCCACGCACGTCACCCTGGTCCCGCCGACCGAGGTCCCCCAGGAGCGGCTGCCGGAGATCGAGGCGCACCTCGCGACCGTCGCCGCCGACCACCAGCCGTTCCCCGTGCGCCTCGAAGGCACCGGGACCTTCCGCCCGCTCTCCCCGGTCGTCTTCGTGAAGCTCGCGGAGGGCGTGCCCTGCTGCAACGACCTCCAGCAGCGCATCCGCGACGAGGACGGCCCGCTCGCCCGCGAGCTGGCCTTCCCGTACCACCCGCACGTCACCGTGGCGCACGGCATCTCCGAGGAGGGGATGGACCGGGCCTTCGAGGAGCTCGCCGGGTACGAGGCGGCCTGGACCTGCCGCTCCTTCGCGCTCTACGAGCAGGGCCCCGACGGGGTCTGGCGCAAGCTGTACGACTACGAGTTCGGCAGCGGCCGCCCCGTCTCGGCCGTCCCGGCCCAGGGCGGCAGCCCGGTCGACACCCCGGCGCCCACCGCTTAGTCACACGGGAAGCCGCCGGAACAGCGGCCTCGGCACGTGCCGCACGGCCGACATCACCACCCGCAGCGCCCCCGGCACCCACACCGTCTCCGAGCGCCGCCGCAGCCCCAGCTCGATCGCGCCCGCGACCGCCTCCGGGGTCGTCGCGAGCGGCGCCTCCGCGAGCCCGGCCGTCATCTTCGAGCGCACGAACCCGGGCCGTACGACCATGACGTGCACGCCCGTGCCGTGCAGCGCGTCCCCAGGCCCTGCGCGAAGGCGTCGAGGCCCGCCTTCGACGAGCCGTAGATGAAGTTGGCGCGGCGGGCCCGCTCGCCCGCCACCGAGGACAGCACCACCAGCGAACCGTGCCCCTGCGCCTGGAGCGCGCCCGCGCACACCAGACCGGCCGAGACGGCGCCCGTGTAGTTGGTCTGCGCGACCCGGACGGCGGCGACCGGATCGGACTCGTCGCGCGCCTGGTCGCCGAGGACCCCGAAGGCCAGCAGCACCATGTCGACGTCGCCCTCCGCGAAGACCTTCCCGAGCCGCTCCTCGTGCGAGGCGGTGTCGAGCGCGTCGAAGGGCACGGTGCGCACGTCCGCCCCGAGCGCCCGCAGCGAGTCGGCGGCGGCCGTGAGCGCGGGGAGGGCGGCGGCCAGCCGGACCGTGCGGGTGCGGCGGGCGATCAGGCGGCGGGCGGTGGCGAGCCCGATCTCGGAGGTGCCGCCGAGGACGAGCAGGGATTGCGGGGCACCGAAGGCGTCCTTCATGGGGGTCCTCCTCAGAGGGCGAGACGGCGGGCGAGGTCCGAGGTGAGGACGGACCCGGGGTCGAGCGCCGCGCGCAGCGCCCGGAACTCGTCGAGCCGCGGGTACATCGCGGCCAGGACCTCCGGCCGGACCCGGGAGTCCTTGGCGAGGTAGACCCGGCCCCCGGCGCCCGCGACCTCCTCGTCGAGCGCGTCGAGGAAGCGGCCGAGCCCGGGGAGGCCGGTGGGCAGGTCGAGGGCGAGGGTCCAGCCGGGGAGCGGGAAGGACAGCCAGCCGGGGTCGCCCGCGCCGAACCGTTTCAGGACGGCGAGGAAGGACGGGCAGCCCCGGTCCGCGATCCGCCGCACGATCCGCCGGAGGGTGTCCTCCCGCCCGTACGGGACGACGAACTGGTACTGGACGAAGCCGCCGGGTCCGTAGATCCGGTTCCAGTGCGGCACCCCGTCGAGGGGGTGGAAGAAGGACGGCAGCGACTGGAGCCGGCGGGTCGCGGAGCGCGGGGCCCTGCGGTACCAGAGCTCGTTGAAGAGGCCGACGGAGGCGCGGCCGAGCAGCCCGCCGGGGACGTACGGCGGCAGGGCGGGCAGCCGGCCCGGCCGGAAGGCGAGCGGATCGCGGCGGGCCGGGTGGCGGCGGGGCAGCGCGTCGTACGGGACGTGGTCGCCGCGCGTCAGGACGGCCCGGCCGGTGGCGGCGCCCCGGGCGAGCAGGTCGATCCAGGCGACGGAGTAGCGGTAGCGGTGGTCGCCGTCGGTCAGCCGGTCCATCAGCGCGTCGAGACCGGGCACGCGCTCGGTGTCCACGGAGAGCAGGGAGGTCTCGACCGGCAGCAGCCGCAGGGTGGCGGAGAGGATCACCCCGGTCAGGCCCATGCCGCCGGTGGTCGCGTCGAAGAGCGGGGTCCCGGGCCGCACGGTCCTGATCTCCCCGTCGGCGGTGAGGAGTTCGAGCGCGGTCACGTGCCGGCCGAAGGAGCCCGCCACGTGGTGGTTCTTGCCGTGGATGTCGGCGCCGATCGCGCCGCCGACGGTCACGTACCGGGTGCCGGGGCTGACCGGGACGAACCAGCCCAGCGGCAGCAGCACCTCCATCAGCCGGTGCAGGCTGACGCCCGCCTCGCACACGACGAGCCCGGCGTCGGTGTCGACGGCCAGGATCCGGTCGAAGCCGGTCATGTCGAGGACGTCGCCGCCGGCGTTCTGCGCGGCGTCCCCGTACGCCCGCCCGAGCCCCCGGGCGACGGCCCCAGGGCCCGCAGCCCCGGACCGCCTCGACGAGCTCGGCGTACCCGCGGGGCCGGTGCACGCGCGCGAGGGTGGGGCGGTGCGGCCCCAGCCGGTGATCGCTTCGCAGTCGTCGTCCAGGACGCGGGTCTCGACAGCCATGAGGCCGACCGTATAGCCGCTCATGTCCTGTATGTCGGTATTGAAGAGCGGTTCGTCGAAATGGGTGATTAAAGGAGTGTCATGAAAGAGGCTCGGCTCCCTCGGCCCCGCCCGCGCCAGAGTCGTGCCGACCGCCCGCACCACCCAGCCCCGACAGGGAGCACCACGGATGCCCACCCCAGAACCATCCGCACCCGAACGGCCCGGCGGGGCGCGGACGAACGGCCCGACCAAGGCCCGGTCGAGCACCCCGGCGACCTGGGCCGGGGCCCCGAGCCCCGCTGGGTCCAGGCCGAGCGGCGGCTGCTCGGGTCCCTGCGGGCCTGCGGACACCGGCCCGGCGTGGCCGTCGCCGCCCGGGGACTCTCCCTCGGCGGCGAGCACGGCGCCCTCTGGCTGGCGGCCGGACTCACCGCCGCCGCCCTCGACCGCCCGCGCCGGAGCGGCTGGCTGCGGGGCACCGCCCTGATCGCGGGCGCGCACCTGACGAGCATGGGCGTCAAACGGCTCGTACGGCGGCCCCGCCCGGCCCCGGACACGTACGCCCCCTCGTCCGCACGGCCGGACGGCACTCCTTCCCCAGCTCCCACGCCACCTCGGCGGCCGCCGCGACCGTCGCCTTCGGCGCGCTGCACCCGGCCGCCGGCCGGCTCGCCGCCCCGCTGGCCGCCGCGATGTGCCTCTCCCGCCTGGTCGCGGGCGTCCACCACCCGAGCGACGTCGCCGCCGGCGCCCTCCTCGGCGCCGCCACCGCCGTCGCGGGCCGCCGCCTCCTGACCGGCGGGGACGGCCCCTCGTGAGCGAGCGCACCGGGACCGCCGTCCTCGACGCGCCCGTCGCCGTACGGGACACGCGCGCGCGTGCGCACCGCGGACGGGCCCTCGGACTGCTGAGGACCGCCCGGCCCCGGCAGTGGGTCAAGAACGTCCTCGTCCTCGCCGCGCCCGCCGCCGCCGGACGGCTCGGCTCCTGGGGACCGGCGCCCGACTCGCCCTCGTCTTCGCCCTGTTCACGGCCGCCGCCTCCGCCGTCTACCTCCTCAACGACGCCCGCGACGCCGAGGCCGACCGCGCCCACCCGGTCAAACGCCGCCGCCCCGTGGCCTCCGGACAGGTCCCCGCCGCCCTCGCCACCGCCACCGGCGTCCTCCTCGCCCTCGGCTCCGCCGGCGCCGCCGCGCTCCTGTGCGGCCCCCTCACCGCCGCCCTGCTCGTCGCCTACCTCGCCATACAGGTCGCGTACTGCCTCCGCCTCAAACACGTCCTCGTCGCCGACCTCGCCGTCGTCGCCACCGGCTTCCTGATGCGGGCGATGATCGGCGGGGTGGCGCTCGGCATCCCGCTGTCCCGCTGGTTCCTCATCACGACCGGCTTCGGCGCGCTGTTCATGGTCGCCGCCAAGCGGTACTCCGAGGCCGTCCAGATGGAGGGCGCCGAGGGCGCCACGCGCGCCCTGCTCACCCAGTACACGACGGGCTACCTGCGCTTCGTCTGGCAGCTCGCGGCCGGCGCCGCCGTCCTCGGCTACTGCCTGTGGGCCCTGGAGGCGGGCCCGGCCGAGACCTCGCTGCCGTGGCGTCAGCTCTCCGTGGCCGCCTTCGTCCTCGGGGTCCTGCGCTACGCGGTCTTCGCCGACCGCGGCACGGCGGGCGCCCCCGAGGACGTCGTCCTGCGCGACCGCCCCCTCGCCGTCATCGGTCTGGCATGGGCCACGCTGTACGGGATGTCGGTCGCGGGTCTGTGAGCTCCGCCGGGGGATTCTCGTACCGGGCGATCCGACGGCGCGAGGAATGGACGGAAGGCACGACATGGACTGGCTGACCAAACTCCCCGTCATCGGCCCGTGGGTCGTCCGCCTGATGCGGACCCACGGCTGGCACGCGTACGAGACCCTCGACGAGGCGCACTGGACCCGGCTCGCCGCCGCGATCACCTTCGTCTCGTTCCTCGCGCTCTTCCCGCTGATCACGGTCGCCGCCGCGGTCGGCGCCGCGCTCCTCAGCCACGACCAGCTCGACAAGATCGAGAAGAAGCTCGCCGACCAGGTGCCCGGCATCTCCGACCAGCTCGACATCGGCGGACTCGTCGCGAACGCCGGCACCGTCGGACTCGTCGCCGGCGCCGTCCTGCTCGTCACCGGCATCAGCTGGATCGGCTCGATGCGGGAGTGCCTGCGCGCGGTCTGGGGCCTCGACGCCGTCGAGGGCAACCCGTTCCTCCTGAAGGGCAAGGACGCGCTGATCCTCCTCGGCCTCGGCGGCGTCGCCCTCGCCTCGCTCGCCGCGTCCTGGCTCGGCTCCACCGCCGTCGGCTGGAGCGCCGACCGCCTCGGCATCTCCGGCGCGGGCGCGGGCGGCTACCTGCTCCAGGCCGCCGCCGTCCTCGTCGCCGTCGTCGCCGACTTCCTCATCCTGCTGTACGTACTGACCCTGCTGCCGGGCGTCGAACCCCGCCGCCGGGACCTCGTGGTCGCGGCTCTGATGGGCGCCGTCGGCTTCGAACTGCTGAAGCTGCTCCTCGGCGGCTACATGAAGGGGTCGCGGCGAAGTCGATGTACGGGGCGTTCGGCGTCCCCGTCGCCCTGCTCCTCTGGATCAACTTCACCGCGAAACTGCTGCTGTTCTGCGCGGCCTGGACGGCTACGGAGTCCCGCCGGAAGAAGACTCCGACTTCGAGCCCGAGCCCGAGTCCGAACCCGAACCCGAACCCGAGCCCGACCCCGAGCTCGACTCCGACCCCGAGTCCGGAAGGTCCCCGCTCCCCGAACGGCGACCCCGAGCCGCCGCCGCCGTCCCGGCCAGCGGCCAGCGCCGGTTGACCAGGAAGACGCCCGCGGCCAGGAGGACGAGGACACCGCCCGCGATGGCCAGCGCGATCCCGACTCCGCCGGACCGCTCGGCGCGCCGCCGCGTGGACCGGCTCCTTGGGGCGTCCTTGCCGGGCGCCGGGGCCGTGCCGTCGTCCGGGGCGGTGGTCGCCGTGCGCTCCGAGCGGGGCGGCACCAGCTCGCCCACCGGCGTCACCTTCCCGAGGCCGCGAAGCCCCAGTCGAGCAGCCGGGCGGCCTCCTTGTAGACCGCGTGCTGCTCCTTCGAGGAGGGGTTCATCACGGTGACGAGCAGGACCCTGCCGTTGCGCTCGGCGACTCCCGTGAAGGTGGCACCCGCGTGCGTGGTGTTGCCGTTCTTGACCCCGGCGATGCCCTGGTACGGGGCGACGCCGATGTCACCGGTGAGCAGCCGGTTGGTGTTCTGGATCTCGAAGGTCTCGCGCTTCTTGCCCGGCTTCGCCTCGCCCGGGAAGGCGGCGCGGGGCGTGGCGGCGTACTCCCGGAAGTCCGGCTTCCGCATGCCGTTGCGGGCGATGAGCGTCAGGTCGTACGCCGAGGAGACCTGCCCCGGGCGTCGTAACCGTCCGGCGAGACGACGTTGGTGTCCAGCGCCTGCAGGTCGGCCGCGTGGTCGTTCATGTCCTTCACGGTCTGCCGGAGCCCGTTGTTCATGCTGGTCAGCACGTGCACGGCATCGTTCCCGGACCGGAGGAACACCCCGAGCCACAGGTCGTGGACGCTGTAGGTCTGCTTCTCCTGATCCCGACCAGACTCGACCCGACCCCCATCCCCGCCAGGTCCCCACCGGTCACCAGATGGTTCTGCGTCCTGGAGAACTTCGGCAGCAGCGTGTCCGCGAACAGCATCTTCAGGGTCGACGCCGGCGCCAGCCTCCAGTGCGCGTTGTGCGCCGCCAGCACCTGCCCGCTCTCCGCGTCCGCCACGATCCACGACCGCCCGGACAGCTCCTTCGGCAGCACCGGCGCCCCCGCCCCCAGCCGCACCTGCGTCCCCGGCTTGCTGAGCAGCGTCCCGCCCACCGTCGACATCACCGCGGGAGGCTTGGGCTGCTTGTCCTCCCCCTCCGCGTGCGCCGCGGGCGCGGCGACGACAAGCGGCAGAAACACGGCAGCAGCGACCGCCCAAGCGGTCTTCTTCGAAGCAGACACGATCGAGAACGTACAGGCACGCCCAACCGATCCGAACCCCGGCAGGCTGTTCACCGACCCCCGTCCACCCGGAAGCGGGGGCTCCGCTGAGTTCCTCTCGCGTTCGGGACACAGGGATGGTTCCTCTGTACTAGCTTCCACAGTGGATTGACCGGTAGCGCCATGCTGATACATAAGAGCAGGTGAGAGACCTTGGCGCCCTTCGTTTCAGCCGTCGGATCCGGACAGATGGACACCGTGCGGGTTGCTGTGTACGCCCGACAGTCCAAGGCGCGCCCGGACGCGTCCGAGGCCTCCCCGGACGCTCAGCTGGCGGCCTGTGAAGCGCTGGCAGCGCGTCGAGGGTGGGAGGTCGTTCGCACCTTCAAGGACGTCGCCAGGTCTGGGTGGGATCCGAACGCTGTCCGGCCGGGGTTCGAAGACCTCCTGACCGCCGTACGTGCGGGTGAGGTCGACGTCGTGGTGGCCAACGAGCTGTCCCGTCTGACCCGCAGGGGCGCGCAGGACGCACTGGAGATCGACGAGGAGTTCAAGAAGTACGGCGTGCGCTTCGTCTCCGCACTCGAACCCTTCCTCGACACGTCGAATCCGATCGGCGTCGCGATCTTCGCGCTGATCGCGGCACTCGCGAAGCAGGACAGCGACATCAAGGCGGAACGCCTCCGAGGAGCCAAGGACGAGATCAGGACGGTCGGCGGCCGGCACTCCAGCTCCGCCCCGTACGGCATGAGGGCCGTGCGCGAGAGGATCGGCAACCTCGTCGTGTCCGTCCTTGAGCCGGATGCGGACAATCCGGAGCACGTCGAGATCGTCGAGCGCATGGTGGAGATGTCGTTCGCCGGAATCTCCGACAACAAGATCGCGACGACGCTGGAGTCGGAAGACGTGCCGGCGCCCGGAGAGGCCGAACGACGCGCCACCGAGAAGAGGATGCAGTCCATCAAGAAGCGGCGCGTGTCGAAGGAGGACAGTCCCATCCGCTGGCGCGCGCAGACAGTGCGCTGGATCCTCTCCCACCCGGCCGTCGGAGGCTTCGCGAGCGAACGCGTGAAGCGGGGCAAGGCGTACGTGAACGTGATCGCCCGGGATGAGGGCGGGGCGCCCTGACTCCCCACCGGGGCGTCGTCGCGGGGGCCAAGTGGCTGGAGCTCCAGGAGCGGCGAAGCAAGCGCAACAAGACCAACAGGCAGCCTGGCGGAGAGGCCACGCCCACCCTCCTGAGCGGATGGCGCTTCACCACCTGCGGAATGTGCGCGGGCTCCATGGGACAGACCAAGAACAACGGCGGACAGGACTACTACATGTGCGCCAACCCCAAGGGCCATGGCGGACTGGGCATCAAGCGCAAGGACGTCGACGACCATGTGGCCCGCCGGGTCTGGGCACGACTGACCGGCGCGGATCCCGATGACGGCAAGGACAGGGAGTGGCTCGCGCAGGCGGCACTCCGGTTCGCGCTTCGGCGTGACCTGTCCGGAGTCCAAGAGGAGCGGCGCGAGATGGAAGTCCGCCTGGAGCACGTCCGCGACTCCATCGCCGAGCTCCAGGCCGACCGAAAGGCCGGCCTCTACCGAGGAAGCGACGAACTGACCATGTGGCGCGCGACGATGGCGCAGTACCGGAGCTTCGAGATCCAGTGTTCGGCCAAGCTGGACGATCTGAACGAGCAGACCGCCGCAGCTGTCCAGGTCCCCTCGGAATGGCGCGAACCGGGAGAGGACCCGTTGGGCTCCGGTTCCCCGTGGGCGGCATGGGACGTGTTCCAGCGCCGCGAATTCCTCGGCCTTTTCCTTGAGGGCGTCTCCGTCGGCCCCGGCAGGGACCCGGAGACTCGGAAGTACATCGCCGTCGAGGACCGGGTGACGCTCCACTGGCGACGCCTTGAGTCGGACCAGGCCCACGAAGTCGCCGAGGAGATGCCCGCTGCCCTCTGACGCCCGAGCCGAGCTCCGGCTGTCGCCCAGGTCATGGGTGGATTCAACCTCAGCCGAGGTGAGGCTTATCGCGGTTCTCCAGGTAATGCGTCAGTCGCAGGCGTTGGGTGTGATGCACGGTGTGGCCGTACGGCCCGCGTCGGCTCTGGACCGAAACGGAAGCCGCACACGCCTGGTGGCTGCTGCACGGCCGTCCCGGACCCGAGCGGTTCGGCCTGACGGTGACCGCCACGGGTGAGACTCCGTGGCCGGACGATCCCGGTCAGCCTGTTCCCCTCACCGGCTGACCCGCAGAACCGCCCCGTCTGTGCGCCTCCCCGTGGCGCACGGGCGGGGGCTTACTTCCTGCCCGCGCGGACGCCTCGGAAGCCGATCACGCCGACGGCCGTCCCCAGGAAGAAGGAGGTGACGGCGAGGGCGAGGTGGACCCAGAAGTACGCGGTCGGGTTTCCCGCGTCGTCGAAGGCGAGGCCGCTGCCGTCCTTCCACAAGTTCTTGGCGAAGGTCACCCAGATCACCCAGGACCAGGCGCCGAAGGCGAGCAGGAACCAGGAGGCGCGGCGGCTGAGCTTCATGGGGGGTCCTTCGGGGTGGGTGAGTTCTTTCAGCCAGTATCGAACTTTCCTTGCCGGACCCCGCAGGCGGGCCTCTGTACGCTACCGCTGGAGTGAGGGGGTGCGGGGGCGTGGTGGTCGTCTTTCTGCTGGTTGTGGTGGTGCTGCTCGGGGGCGTGCACTGGTACGTGTGGCGGCGTCTGGTGAGGGACGTCACGGAGGCGCGGAGCCGGGGGAGGCGGATCGGTACGGCGGTGGTCGTGGCGCTGCCGGTGCTGTCGGTCGGGGCGCTGGTGTCCTCGCGGGCGGGGGCGCCCTTCGTGGTGCAGCAGGCGATCGCGTGGCCGGGGTTCCTCTGGCTGGCCGTGCTCCTGTACCTGGTGCTGGCGCTGCTGGTCGGGGAGGCCGTCCGGCCGTTGCTGCGGGGGTGGATGGCGCGGCGCGCGGTCGTATCCGCGCCCGCGCCCGTACCTGTGACCGTGCCCGCGGCCGAAGAAGAGCGGGCCGAGGAAGAGCGGGCAGAAGAAGAGCGGGCCGCAGAAGACCAGGTCGAGGAAGAGACGGTCGCGGAAGACCGGGGCGAAGAGCGGGCCGAGGTCGTGGAGGCCGTCCCCGCCGAGGTCTCCCGGCGGCTGTTCGTCTCGCGGGTCGTCGGGGGTTCCGCGGCGGCCGTCGCGGTGGGGACCGTCGGGTACGGGACGTACGGGGTGCTGCGGGGGCCCCGGACGAAGAGGTCACCGTTCCGCTGGCGAAGCTTCCGAGGGCGGCGCACGGGTACCGGATCGCGGTCGTGTCGGACATCCATCTGGGGCCGATCCTGGGCCGGGCCCACACGCAGCGGATCGTGGACGGCATCAACGCGGCGCAGCCGGACCTGATCGCGGTCGTGGGGGACCTGGTGGACGGGACCGTGGAGGACCTCGGTCCGGCGGCGGAGCCGCTCGCGGGGCTCCGGGCCCGGCACGGTTCCTTCTTCGTGACGGGGAACCACGAGTACTTCTCGGGGGCGGACGCCTGGGTCGATCACGTGCGCGAGCTGGGGCTGCGTCCGCTGCGCAACGCGCGGGTGGAGGTCCCGGCCGGGTTCGACCTCGCCGGCGTCGACGACGTGGCGGGGGAGAGCGAGGGGCAGGGGCCCGACTTCGGGCGGGCGCTCGGGGACCGGGACCGGCGCGCGCCGCGGTGCTCCTCGCGCACCAGCCGATCGTGATCCACGACGCCGTGCGGCACGGCGTGGACCTGCAGTTGTCCGGGCACACCCACGGCGGGCAGCTCTGGCCGGGGAACTACCTCGCCGAGCTGGCCAATCCGACCGTCGCCGGCCTGGAGCGGTACGGGGACACGCAGCTGTACGTCTCGCGGGGCGCGGGCGCCTGGGGACCCCCGGTCCGGGTCGGGGCGCCGTCCGACATCACGATCGTCCAACTCGCCTCGAAGCAGGCCTGATCGGGCGATGTCACTCGCTGCGCCGAGGTCGATACGTGCTGCTCATCGACTTAAAGTCTCATATCCCGGACATATACCTGTCATGTGAAAGTTTTTCCTTTCCCTTGTGAAACCCGTGTGATGGGATGCGGTCATCGCGGCGTTTCCGGGGGCCGTCGCGCCTGGGGTGGTATCGAAAAAAGGAAGCACGGCAATGCGGTCGACGGTCCGTCTGCGGATCCTCATCACTTGTGGAGTACTGGTGGCCGCCGGAGTCGGAGGCTGGCAACTGCTGCCCTCCGACGCGGCCCGGACGGATCCGATCACCATCGGCACGACCGACGAGGTGACCTCGCTCGACCCGGCCGGCGCGTACGACGCCGGTTCCTGGGCGATGTACAGCAACGTCTTCCAGTCGCTGCTGACGTTCAAGCCGGGCCTCACGCAGCCGGTGCCGGACGCCGCCGAGAGCTGCAAGTTCCTGGGCTCCGGGCTCACCGCGTACCAGTGCACGCTCCGCGACGACCTGACCTTCGCCAACGGGCGCAAGATCACCGCAGAGGACGTCAAGTACTCCTTCGAGCGGATGCTGCGCATCAAGTCGGAGGTCGGCCCGCAGCCGCTCTTCCCGACGCTGAGGAACGTGTCGGCCGAGGGCCGCACCGTCACCTTCCACCTGAGCGGCCGTGACGCCACGTTCCCGCTGAAGGTGGCCACGGGCGCCGGTTCGATCGTGGACAAGGAGCAGTACCCGGCCAACAAGCTGCGGACCGGTTCCGCGGTCGACGGCTCGGGGCCGTACGTCCTCAAGGAGTACAAGGAGGGCGAGTCCGCGCTCCTGGAGCCCAACCCGAGGTACAAGGGCGCCATCACCAAGGCCGGTCACACGGTCCTCGTGAAGTACTACGGCCAGTCCGAGGAGCTCGCCACCGCCTGGAAGGCGAAGGAGGTCCAGGTCACGCACCGGCAGCTCCCGCCGAACTTCCTCTCCTCGCTGGAGACCAGGGACGGGACCCGGATCACCGAGGCGGAGAGCGCCGAGATCCGCAACCTGAACTTCAACGTCCGGCCCGGCTCGCCCATGGCGGACAAGGCCGTGCGGCAGGCCGTCGCCGCCGTCGTCGACCGCCCGGCGATCACCGAGGGCGCCTACAAGAGCACGGTCGAGCCGCTCTACTCCCTCATCCCGCAGGGCTTCGTCGGCCACAGCACCGCCTTCTACGACCTCTACCCGGAGCCCAGCGCGAAGAAGGCCAAGGCCCTCCTGAGGGGCGCCGGGATCCAGACGCCGGTGAAGTTCACGTACGGCTTCCGCAAGGACGCCACGTACGCCGCGGAGGCCGCCGAGATCAAGCGGCAGCTGGAGGAGACCGGCCTCTTCGAGGTCAAGCTCGTCGAGGCCGACTGGCAGACCTTCCAGAAGGGGTACGCGAGGGGCGACTACGACGCCTACCCCGTCGGCTGGCTCCCCGACTTCCCCGACTCGGACAGCTTCACCGCGCCGCTCGTCGGCACCAAGAACACCCTGCACAACGGCTTCTCCAGCAAGCGGATCGACAGCCTGATCGCCTCGACGCAGCAGTACGGCGACCGGGGCCGGGCGACGAAGGACTTCACGGAGATCCAGGACGAGGTCGCCGCCGACGTCCCACTGGTCCCGCTGTGGCAGAAGAAGGACTACGTCCTCTCCACGGACGCGGTCACCGGCTCCCAGTACCTGACGGACGGCACCGGGATCTGGCGCCTGTGGGAGCTCAGCTGGATCTAAGGGCCCCTACGGCTTCGGGCCCGCCTTCTTCTTGGGCTTGCCCGAGGCCGCCATTCCGGCCGCCGTCGGCATGAAGTCGGAGAGGAGCTCGTGGGTCTCCTTGACCAGCGGGCGCAGGATCCGGAAGCGGGAGAGCGAGATCGCGCGGGCGGTGACCGGCGCGAGGCGGTCGACGAGGCGGCGGCTGTTCGCCGCGCCCTCCGAGCGGTCGTACACCCAGAACAGCACGAGGCCCATCTGCTGGAGCCACAGCAACTGCGGGAGGGCTTCCTTCAGTTCCGGGTCGACCTTGACCGAGGCGCCGGAGATGACCCGCCGGTGGACCTCGATCGCGGCCTCGCGCGGGCCCTCCGACTCGGGGGAGAAGGGGCTGAGCGGGCTGTCCGGGTCGGCGGCGTTCTTGAAGAACTGGGCCGCGAACTCGTGGTACGGCTCGGCGATGTCGAGCCAGCCGAGGTAGACGCCCCGGATCCGGGCGGTCAGGTCCTTCTCGTCGCCGGTCAGGATGGGCTCGACGGCCGCCTGGTGCTCCTCGGCGATCCGGTCGTAGAAGCCCTGGACCAGGTGCTCCTTGGAGGAGAAGTAGTAGTACGCGTTGCCGACGGAGACCCCGGCCTCCTGGGCGATGGCCCGCATCGTCGTCTTGTCGTAACCGCGCTCCTTGAACAGCCGGAGCGCGGTTTCGAGGATGAGCGTGCGGGTCTGCTCGCTCTTGGGGGCCTTCTTCTCTTCGGTCTTCTCTTCCGTCACGGAGTCGAGCCTAACCGGGCGGACCGGGCACTTCGCAGTGCCCGCCCGCGCAGGACCGGTCGTCGGGACCCGGTCCCTTGAGGGCCTCGCGCCACTTCGCGGCCGCGAGGACGGTGATCCGGGCGAAGGGCTGTCCGGCGGGGGTGGCCAGCCAGTGGGCCTTGGCCCGGTGGTCGGCCAGGGCCCAGAGGCAGACGATCCAGGCGGAGGCCGCGCGGTAGACCTGGCCCCGGTCCCCGATCACGGTGATCTCCCGCAGGGTGGAGGCGTGGTCGAGGGCCGGGAAGAGCTGCCGGGCCTGCTGCGAGCCGGCCGGTACGAGGTCGAGCCGGACGAGCTGCCGCTGGCTCAGCAGCCAGTGCCTGAGGTGCACGCAGAGCGGGCAGTCGGCGTCGTACAGCACGGTCAGGTGTCCCACGGGGGTCGTGGGGCGCGCCGGGGTCGACACGGTGGTCAGGCCTGCGGCGCGGGCGGGGCCCACGGGCCCTGGGGCGTCTTGGTCCAGCCCTGCGGGCCGACCGGCGGCACCTGCTCGCGCTCCATGACCCCGCGGCGGCGGATCTTGTTGAGCACGTAGACGTTGCCGAGGTGCATCACGCCGAGGACGAGGAGGACCACGCCGAGCTTGACGGAGAGGGCCTCGAAGAGCGCCCGGGCGTCGAGGACGGCGGCGTCCCGGCTCAGGTAGAGGGCGACGAAGCCGAAGTTGACGAGGTAGAAGCCGACCACCAGGAGGTGGTTGACGGCGTCCGCGAGCTTCTCGTTCCCGTGCAGGACGTCGGAGAGGAAGATCCTTCCGTTGCGGCTGAGCGTGCGGGCGACCCAGATGGTGAGGGCCACGCTGATCAGCAGGTAGACGATGTACGCGACGACAGTGAGGTCCATGCCCCACCCTCCCTTGAACGCGTTCAAAAGCTGGTGCTCATGACTGTAGACCTCCTCTTGAACGTGTTCAAGTCTTGGGTGTGCGGTACCCGCGACGAGGGGGCGGACTCCGCACCCGCGTCTAGGGTCGGACGCGTGACGCTCTCTCATGACCTGGCCGGCACCGGCCCCTCGACCGTCGTCCTGCTGCACTCCGGGGTCTGCGACCGCCGGATGTGGGACGGGCAGTTCCACGCGCTGGCCGCGGCGGGACACCGGGTCGCCCGCTGCGACCTCCGCGGCTTCGGCGACAGCCCGATCGACGCCCCGCACACCCACGCCGAGGACGTCCGCGCGCTCCTCGACCACCTCGGGGCCGAACGCGCCGCCGTCGTCGGCTCCTCCTTCGGCGGCCGCGTCGCCCTCGAACTCGCCGCCCTCCACCCCGGACGGGTCTCCGCCCTCGCCCTGCTCGCCCCCGGCCTCCCGGCATGGCGCCCGGTGCGGAACTGCGCGCCTGGGGCGCCCGCGAGGACGCGCTCCTCGAAGCGGGCGACCTCGACGCGGCCGTCGAGCTCAACGTCGACACCTGGCTCGGCCTGGAGGCGGGCGAGGCCGCCCGCGCCCTCGTACGGGACGGACAGCGGCGAGCCTTCGACCTCCAGCTCGCCGCCCCGAGGAGAACCACCCCGTCGCCCCCGAGGTCACCCGCGAGGACCTCGCCGGGATCCGGGTCCCCGCCCTCGTCGCCTCCGGCGCCCACGACCTGACGGACTTCCGGGCCGTCGCCGACGAGCTCGGCGGCCTCCTGCCCGCCGCCCGCCGGATCGACCTCGACTGGGCCGGCCACCTCCCCGCCCTGGAACGCCCGGAGGAGACCGCCCGCCTGCTCGTCGAGTTCCTGGCGGAGGCCCGGCCCTCCGCGCTCAGCCCCGGCGTATCTGCGCGGTGATCGTCGGGTCGGTGATCCGGTCGTCGGCGGCGAGCAGCAGCGCCTTCGACAGGATCACCGACAGCAGCCCGCCGTCCTCCTCGAACGGCAGGAACACCTTCCCCCGGTCCCGCGCGCGGTCGGTCACGACGCACAGGTACGAGTCGTCCGGCTCCATCAGCACGTTCCCCGAGCCCAGGTGGATCCGGTGCGCCCGCAGCTCGCCCCGCACCCGCAGGAAGCGGTCCGTCAGCTCCACCCGGTCCGCGATCCGCGTCCGGGGCAGCAGCCGGGCCAGCGTCTCGCGCCGGATCACCGCCGACTCCGTCAGCGCGCCGAACGACCAGCTCTCCCAGTAGCCGTCGTACGCCCGGTGCTCCCCGCGGTCCCGCCAGTGCGGGTCCGCCCCGATCGACGCCACCCCCACGAACAGGTCGACGTCCCGCAGCGCCTCCGAGAGCACGAGGGCCGGTACGTCGGCCAGCGTGACGGCCTCCCAGGCGCCCCGCGCGCCCGCCGCGCCCGCTCTCCTCTCGAACCGGACCTGGTCCGTGGAGCAGAGCCGCGCCACCCCGTCCGAGCCCGCCTCCCCGTCGGCCAGCTCCACGAAGAACCGGGCCCGCCAGCGCGACCCCTCGCCGCCGGCAGCTCGCCCGGCGCGGGCAGCTCCTTCACCAGCTCCGACGACTGGCCGTCCGAGAAGTACCCCAGGTGGTTCCCCGCCCAGCCGCGCTCGGTCATCAGCGCCCGCGCCTGCCCGTACCGCAGGACGTGCCCCGCGAAGCGGTTGGAGTACGAGCCGGTCGCGAGCTCCGCCGGAGTCAGCGGGTACACCTCGCGGAAGACCTGCTTGAACGGCTGGCGCTCCTCCCGCTCCGCCATCGCCGCCCGCCACTCGGCGACCTCCTCGCCACCGGCCCGCAGCGGATGCCACAGCCGCAGCCGGGCGCCCGGACCGACCGGCCGCGCCGTCCCGTCGTGCCCGGCGAGGGCCCAGCCGCCACCCGCCCGCTCCGGAACGCCGGCCGTCCACCCCTCGCCCTCCGCGAGCTCCCACAGCAGCGCACGGGCGACCGTCCCGGTCACCGGGTGGTCGGCGTAGTACCGCTGCCAGTCCTCCGCCGGCCAGACCGTCCCCGCTGCGAGGTGCTCCTCAAGCCGGGACCGCTCGGCGGCGACCAGCGCCTTCAGCTCCCTGAGCCCGGCCCTGACCTCCTTCAGCTCCTCCGCGCGCGCCTCCCGGACCTCCTTCGGCGCCGACTTCAGGAGCCTGCCCTCCGGGCCCCGGAACGACAGCGCGGCCGTGCCCGGCTCCCGTACCGACAGCTCCGCCGTGTGCGCCCCGAGCGCGATCTCCCGGATCCCGCGCCCGTCCAGACCGAGCGTCGGGACCCCGCGCTCCCTGAGCATCGACGGCGTGAGCCCGGCGCGGGCGGCGACCGCCTCCAGGGCCTTCGCGACGCTCTTGTTCACGGTCCGGTTCCTGATCTTCTTCGGCAGCCGTCCGAGCCACTGCACGGCCTCCTCGCCCCGGGCGCCCCGCACTCCCGAGCACGGCGACGGCGGTGGTGGCCAGCGGCTGGCTGCGGCAGAACCCGCCGGAACCCCCGAGCCCCGTCCCCGCGTTCAGCGCGACGGCCCCGACGAGCGGCACGGTCCAGTCGGCGTCGACGTCGAGCGCGGCCCACAACAGGCCCCGGACGAGGCAGGTGTTGGGCTCGCCGGCGAGACCCCACGGGTGCACGGCGTACTGGCCGAGGCCGTCGGTCCGGTGCTCGGCCTGTGCGGCGATCCCCTCCAGGAGGAGGCGTACGACGTCCGTCCCCCGGTCGGTCGCCGCGAGCAGGGCCGCCGCCCGCCGGCGCCACACCCGCGTCGCCCTGGGCCTGTCCAGGAGGGCGCAGTGCCCGAGGAAGTCCGCCACGCCCGCCCCGCGAGCAGCTCCCCGTGCGCCGCGCGCATCGCCGGGCCGTACTCGTCGAGGTCGTCGAGGACGTGGCGGGGAGCAGGCCCGGCGGTGCCGTCGCCTCGCGGCGCAGCAGGACGTCCATCCGGTCCCGTATCGCGGCGAACCCGGCGTACTCGCCGCTCCGGTACGCGCGCAGCGACTCGGCCGTCCGGCGCAGTGCCCGGACCCGGGCCCGGTCGAACTCGGGGCCTGCTCGGCCGCCGACAGGGCGATCGGCACCAGGGTCGTGAAGGAGTCCCGCAGCTCGTAGGGGAGACCGCCGCGTCCTGGCCGACGAGCCGCGCCAGGAGTCTGTCGGATTCCTCGGTGCTCCAGCCCAACTCCTGCCGGGACAGGTCGTCGAGGAGCTCCGACGCCTGGTCCGGCTTTCCTCCGCAGGCCCGCAGGTGCAGCGCGAGCGCCCGCTCCCGGCGCCCCTCCGCCCCCGGGGAGCCGATCGACTCGCGCACCGCCTCCGGGCCTTCCGCCGGCGCCTCGTTCACTTCCCTGCCCGTGATCCCCACCATGCTCCCGACGGTAGAGGGCCCCACTGACAGTCCTACCTGAACCGCCTCACCCCCGGTACGAGCGCCGTCCCCAGGCAGCAGCCGCCCACCACCACCGCGGCGGCGAGCAGCGGCACCCGGGGCCCCAGGCCGAGGCGGCGAGCGGGGCGAGGGCGTAGCCGAGGGGCATGGCGGCGAGGAGAGCAGCCAGTCGTACGAGGTGACGCGGGCGAGCGCGTGGGCGGGGATCGCGCGCTGGACGGCGGTCCCCAGACGGGGAGAGGAAGCCGAGGCCCGCCTGCGCCAGTCCGTACGCCGCGATCGTCAGCCACGCGGGCGCGGGAGGGCGAGCAGGACCAGCGGCAGCGCGTACGTGGCGAGGCCGAGGTTGGCGGTGAGGACCGGGCGCCGGGGCGGGCCCGGTCGGCGAGCAGCGCGCCGAGGAGGAAGCCGACGGCGCCGACCTGGAGGAGGAGGACCCAGGTGGTGCCGCCGCCGAGGTGCCGCACGGCGATGGCGGGGCCGAGGGTCATGAGGACGGCGGCGGCGCCGTTCCAGGCGCTGTGGCCGATGAGGCTGGTCCAGTACCAGTCCGGGAGCGGACCTCCTGCCAGCCCTCGGCGAGGTCGGCGCGGAGCGAACGGCGCGGGATCGGGACCCGCTCCACCCGTACGGCGGTCAGGAGCAGGGCGCTGACGGCGAAGGTGGCCGCGTCCAGGACGAACGCCCAGCCGGCGCCGATGGTCAGGACGAGGGTGCCGGCGAGCGCGGGTCCGGCGAGGCGGGTGGCGCTCTGGGCGACGCCCATCGCCGCGTTGGCCCGGTACAGGGCCTCCGGCTCCACCGTGCCCTTGATCAGGGGCGAGGCGGTCGGCATGGCGAAGGCCCCGGCCGCGCCGCCGAGGGCCTCGGAGACCGCGAGGACGGCGAGGCTGGGGAGCCGCCGAGGAGCTGGACGCCGACGAGGAGCTGGGTGGCGCAGCGCACGAGGTCCGTGGCGAGCGCCACCGTGCGGGCGTCGAAGCGGTCGCCGACGACGCCGCCCACGGGCAGCAGGAGCAGCTGGGGACCATCGCGCAGCCGAGGACCAGGGCGAGCGCCGAGGTGGAGCCGGTGGCCTCCAGGACGGCGAGGGCGAGGGCGGCGGGGATGGCGGCGTCGCCGAGGAGGAGAGGGCGCGGCCGGTGAACAGGAGGCGGAAGGGGCGGGTGCGGAGGGGTGGGGACGGCCGGGGCGCGGCGGCGCGCGCGGGGCGGTGGGCATGGGACGCAGAGTATTTCGGTACCGAATAATTCGTCAACGAAATACTTCGGGTGAGAAGAACGGCCCCCCGACGTACGATCTCCCCATGGGGCACCCCGAGGAGCAGCAGGAACCGCGCGACTGGACCGACGAGCACGTCGCCCGGTGGCAGCCCGTCCTGCCCCGCCTCGACCCCGTCGTCGAGGGCGCCGTCACCCGGATGAAGAAGCTCTCGGTCCATCTGCGCCGGGTCAGGGAGCAGTCCCTCGTCGACTTCGACCTGGAACGCCACGAGTTCGACACCCTCCACAAGCTCGCCGGCCGCGGCGGCAGCGCCGCCCCCTCCGAACTCGCCCAGGACCTCGACCTGGCCCCCGCCTCCGTCTCCGGCCGCCTCGACGCCCTGGAGAAGCGCGGCTTCGTCCGCCGCACCCCGTCCACGACCGACCGGCGCCGGGTCGTCGTCGAACTCACCGCCTCCGGCCGCGAGACCTGGCGCGGCGCGATGGACGTCCTCGGCCACGAGGAGGAGCGGCTGCTCGGCATCCTCGACAAGGACGAACTGACCCGGCTCAACGACATGCTCCGGCGCGTCATGCTCCTCGCCGAGGAGGGCGTCTCCCAGCACTGGCACGGCTGACGCCCTCGCGACGGCCCGTTGTCAGAGCCCCCTCCTACGCTGCTCCGCATGGCAATGGTGACCTTCGTCGACGAGACGACGTCAGGAGCGCGGACCGAGGCCGGCGGCCTCTCCGTCGCCGAGGAACGCCTCGCGCTGCGCGAGCTGATCCGCCGCAGGGTCGAGCGGGAGACCACCCCGGAGACGGCCGGGCGGGAGTTCGCCCGCGCGGTCGAGGCCTTCGGACGCAACGGCTTCCTGGTCCTGGTGGGGGACCGTCAGATCGAGGAGCTCGACGACGAGGTCGAGCTGGGTCCGGGCGTCGAGGTCACGTTCCTCAAGCTCGTTCCGCTGGTGGGGGGCTGACGGCATGCGCGCGACCGAGCGGGTGGAGCAGCTCTCCGCCGCGTACGACCACTACGCCACCCACGAACTGGTCACCCTCGCCCGCGGCGAGCTCGACGCCGGCCGCTCCCTGCCCGGCGGCTTCGTCGCCCTGCTGCGCCGCTGCCAGAAGACCGCGTACCTCGCGGACAAGGCGCTCGCCGCGATCCTCGGCCGCGTCGACGCCCCCGTCCTCAACCCCGGCGAGCCCTGGGCCGAACGGGCCGTGACCGAGGCGCCGCCCGGACTGCTCGCCCACCTGCTCACCGCCACCGGCGCCCGGCCCACCGCCGCCTGGGACAAGGAGGCCCGCGCGCTCGCCGCCCGTGCGCAGAGCCCCGAGGCCCTGCGCGCGGCGGCCGTCCGCTGGCTCGGGCTCGTCGGCGCGCCCCGTACCATCGCGCTGGAGGTGCCCGGGGCTGGGCCGACCACAACAAGACCTACGACCCGTACAACGCCGACGCGCTCAAGGGCCTCGCCTGGCTGGTGTCCCTGCTGCCGCCCGACCCGGCCGCCGTACGGGCCCTCGGCCGCCTCGTCGAGACCTCCCTGCGCAAGGTCCCCGGCATCGGCCCGCACAGCCCCAAGGTCGCCAACGCGGGCGTGCTCGCCCTCGCCCGCACCGACCACGAGGCCGCCCTCGGCGAACTCGCCCGGCTCTCCGCGAAGATCACCTACAAGGGCACCCTCAAACAGCTCACCGCCGCCCTCGACGCCAGGGCGGCCGCCCTCGGCGTCGGCCGTGAGGAGATCGAGGAGCTGGCCGTCCCCGCGTACGGGCTCACCGAGGTCGGCCGCCGCGAGATCCGGCTCGGCGACTCCCACGGCCTCCTGGAGGTGCACGGCGCCAGGACGAAGCTCACCTGGACCAACGCCAAGGGCAGACGGGTCGCGACCGTCCCCGCCGCGGTCCGCCGCGACCACGCCGAGGCCCTCAAGGAACTCAAGGCCTCCGCCAAGGACATCGAGAAGATGCTCGGCGCCCAGAGCGACCGCCTGGACCGCCAGTTCCTCGCCCGCCGCAGCTGGAACGTCCGGACCTGGCGCGAGCGGATCCTCGACCACCCCCTGGTCGGCACCCTCGCCCGCCGGCTGGTCTGGGCCCTCGACGGCGAGACCCGCTCCTCTTCGACGGCACCGACCCGCGCACCCTCGAAGGCGACCCGGCCTGCGTCCCGCCCACCGCGACCGTCACCCTCTGGCACCCCGTCGGCCGCCCCGCCGCCGAGGTCCTGGCCGTCCGCGAGCGGCTCGAACGGCTCGGCGTCACCCAGCCGTTCAAACAGGCCCACCGCGAGACGTACCCGCTCACCGACGCCGAGCGGACCACCGCCACCTACTCCAACCGCTTCGCCGGGCACGTCCTGCGCCAGCACCAGCTCAACGCCCTCGCCGCGCAGCGCGGCTGGACGGCCCGGCTGCGGCTGGCCGTGGACGACTCGTACCCGCCGCTCCACCGCGAACTCCCCGCGTGGGGACTGCGCGCCGAGTACTGGGTCGAGGGCGCCGGCGGCGACCAGGAAGGCGACCTCACCGGCTCCTACGCCTACGCCCAGGTCACCACCGACCAGGTCCGCTTCCACCGGATCGACTCCGCGCACCACTGGGCCCACGCGGGCGGCGGCGCGTACACCGTCCGGTCCGAGCCGATACCCCTGCACGAGATCCCCGAACAGGTCCTCTCCGAAGTCCTCCGGGACGTCGACCTGTTCGTCGGCGTCGCCAGCGTCGGCAACGACCCGACGTGGCAGGACGGCGGGCCCGGCGGCCGGCACCGCGCCTACTGGGAGCGGTACGGCTTCGGCGAGCTCTCGCGCAGCGCCGAGACCCGCCGCGACCTGCTCGCCCGCCTGGTGCCCCGGCTCGCCATCGCCGAACGCTGCGCGGTCGACGGCCGGTTCCTCCAGGTGCGGGGCGACCTCCACACGTACCGCATCCACCTCGGCTCGGGGAACGTGCTGATCGCGCCCTACGACCGCTACCTGTGCATCGTCCCGAAGCGGGCCTCCACGGCGGCGGACGCGGCCGGCCCGCTCCCGTACGAGGGCGACGGCATGCTCGCGATCATCCTCAGCAAGGCGATGCTCCTCGCCGACGACACGGCCGTCACCGACCCGACGATCCTCAGCCAGCTCGGCTGACGGGCCTCAGGCGCTGAGGGTCCGGGCGTAGTTGAGCTGACCCATCACCCAGAAGAAGGTGTCGGGCGTGGTGGCCGGGACGAACGTGGAATGGTGCCGGCCACCGCTGCTCACCGTGACCTGGACATAGCCCGTGGTCCGCTTCTCCTTCATCAGCAGGAACAGCAGACCGAGCAGGCAGAACAGCGCGAAGACGACCGCGAGGACGATCGCCACGGTCGGGATGACCTCCTCGACCCGCGACATGTCCATCGCGTTCCACACCGCGCCCTTCAGGGGCATCGGACCGGCCGGCGTCAGGATCTGGTCACCGACCACGGTGATGTCCCCGAGGCTCAGCACCGGCACCGCGCCGAACGCCGCCGCGTGCTGCGGCGCCTGCGGATAGCCGTACCCCGGAGCCCCGGCGCCCCGGCCCCGGCATCCCGCCCTGCTGCCCCGGCCCCCACTTGTACTCACCGTCCGCGTAAGGGTTCGGCTCGCTCATCGGTCCCCGTCTCTCTGTGCCGTGGGAAAACCCCGGGCCATGGAAAAGCCCGCTCCTGCACGCCGCAGCGTACAGAAGCGGGCTCCCCGGCCTGTCGAACGGTCAGAAGCGGCGCGTGATCAGCGCGCGCTTCACTTCCTGGATGGCCTTGGTGACCTCGATGCCACGCGGGCACGCGTCGGTGCAGTTGAACGTCGTGCGGCAGCGCCACACGCCGTCCTTGTCGTTCAGGATCTCCAGGCGCTGCTCGCCCGCCTCGTCACGCGAGTCGAAGATGAAGCGGTGCGCGTTGACGATCGCGGCCGGACCGAAGTACTGGCCGTCGTTCCAGAAGACCGGGCAGGACGACGTGCACGCGGCGCACAGGATGCACTTGGTGGTGTCGTCGAAGCGCTCGCGGTCCTCGGCGGACTGCAGGCGCTCGCGCGTCGGCTCGTTGCCCTTGGTGACCAGGAACGGCATGACGTCCCGGTACGCCTGGAAGAACGGCTCCATGTCGACCACGAGGTCCTTGAGGACCGTGAGGCCCTTGATGGCCTCGACCGTGATCGGCTTCTCCGGGTTGATGTCCTTGATCAGCGTCTTGCAGGCGAGCCTGTTCTTGCCGTTGATCCGCATCGCGTCGGAGCCGCAGATGCCGTGCGCGCAGGAGCGACGGAAGGTCAGCGTGCCGTCGACGTCCCACTTGATCTTGTGAAGGGCGTCGAGGACACGCTCCTTCGGGTCGATCTCGATCTGGAAGTCCTCCCAGACCGACGCGTCCGACACCTCGGGGTTGAAGCGGCGGATCCGCATCGTGACCGTGATGTACGGGGAGGCGGCGGACTCCGCCTCGACCTTGTCCAGTACGGGGGTAGCCATCAGTACTTACGCTCCATCGGCTGGTAGCGGGTCGTCACGACCGGCTTGTAGTCGAGACGGACGGTCTCGGAGCCGTCCTCGCCGACCTCGCGGTACGCCATGGTGTGACGCATGAAGTTGACGTCGTCGCGGTTCGGGTAGTCCTCGCGGTAGTGACCGCCGCGGGACTCCTTGCGCGCCAGGGCCGAGACGGCCATGACCTCGGCCAGTTCGAGCAGGTTGCCCAGCTCGATGGCCTCCAGGAGGTCGGTGTTGAAGCGCTTGCCCTTGTCCTGGATGGACACGTTCTCGTAGCGCTCGCGCAGCTCGGCGATCTTCTCGACGGCCGTCTTGATGGTCTGCTCCGTGCGGAACACCATCACGTTGGCGTCCATCGTCTCCTGGAGCTCGCGGCGCAGGTCGGCGACCCGCTCGCTGCCCGTGGAGTTGCGCAGCTTCTCGATCTGCGCGACGACCATGGACTCCGGGTTCTCCGGCAGCTCGACGAAGTCGTGCTTGGCGGAGTACTCGGCGGCGGCGATGCCGGAGCGCTTGCCGAAGACGTTGATGTCGAGCAGCGAGTTCGTGCCGAGGCGGTTGGCGCCGTGCACGGAGACGCAGGCGACCTCGCCGGCCGCGTACAGGCCCGGGACGACGGTGGTGTTGTCCGAGAGGACCTCACCCTCGACGTTCGTCGGGATGCCGCCCATGGCGTAGTGCGCGGTGGGCTGGATCGGGATCGGGTCCGTGTAGGGCTCGATGCCGAGGTAGGTGCGCGCGAACTCCGTGATGTCCGGGAGCTTGGCGTCGAGCTGCTCCGGCGGGAGGTGCGTCAGGTCCAGGTAGACGTGGTCGCCCTCGGGACCGCAGCCGCGGCCCTCGCGGATCTCCGTGTAGATGGAGCGGGAGACGACGTCACGGGACGCGAGGTCCTTCATGACCGGCGCGTACTTCTCCATGAAGCGCTCGCCGTCCTTGTTGCGGAGGATGCCGCCCTCACCGCGGGCGCCCTCCGTGAGCAGGATGCCCATGCGCCAGATGCCCGTCGGGTGGAACTGGAAGAACTCCATGTCCTCCAGGGGCAGACCGCGGCGGTAGCACGCGGCCTGGCCGTCACCGGTCAGGGTGTGGGCGTTGGAGGTCACCTTGAAGAACTTGCCGGTGCCGCCGGAGGCGTAGATGACGGCCTTGGCCTGGAAGATGTGGATCTCGCCGGTGGCCAGCTCGTAGGCGACGACGCCCGCGGAGTGCTTGACGCCGTCGACCTCGGTGATGAGCTGGTCGAGGACGTAGAACTCGTTGAAGAACTCCACACCCTCCTTGACGCAGTTCTGGTACAGCGTCTGGAGGATCATGTGGCCGGTGCGGTCCGCGGCGTAGCAGGACCGGCGGACCGGGGCCTCGCCGTGGTTGCGGGAGTGACCGCCGAAGCGGCGCTGGTCGATGGTGCCGTTCGGGGTGCGGTTGAACGGCAGGCCCATCTTCTCCAGGTCGAGGACGGCGTCGATGGCCTCCTTCGCCAGGATCTCGGCGGCGTCCTGGTCGACCAGGTAGTCACCGCCCTTGACCGTGTCGAAGGTGTGCCACTCCCAGTTGTCCTCCTCCACGTTCGCCAGCGCGGCGGCCATGCCGCCCTGCGCGGCGCCCGTGTGGGAGCGGGTCGGGTACAGCTTCGTCAGCACGGCGGTGCGGCTGCGCTTCGTCGCCTCGATGGCGGCGCGCATGCGGCGCCGCCGGCGCCGACGATGACGGTGTCGTACTTGTGGATCTTCATGACGTGGATTACCTCAGCCCCGTGCCTAGCGGATGTTCGGGTCGAAGGTGAAGATCACCAGCGTGCCCAGAAGGATGGTGAACACCGTGGCGGTGTACAGCAGGCCCTTGAGCCACAGGCGCGTGTTGGCCCGCTCCGCGTAGTCGTTGATGACCGTACGGAGACCGTTGGCGCCGTGCAGCATGGCGAGCCAGAGCATCAGCAGGTCCCAGACCTGCCAGAACGGGGACGCCCAGCGGCCGGCCACGAAGGCGAAGCCGACCTTGGTGACGCCGCCGTCCAGGAAGAGCTGGATCAGCAGGTGGCCGAGGACCAGGACGACGAGGACCACGCCCGAGAGGCGCATGAAGAGCCATGCGGCCATCTCGAAGTTGCCGCGGGTCGCGCGCGGGGTCTTGCCCGTGCGCTTGCGGGGGCCTCGATGTACGGCGCGGGGTTGTCCACGTCGTAGTGCGCGCCGCCCTCGACGGGGCCGATCGCTGCGGAGGTCGTGTCAGCAGACATGAGTGGCGTCAGCTCCCGAACAGTTCACGTGCGGCGTGCCCGAGCACCGGGTACAGCGAGAAGGCCATCAGCACGACCCAGATGCCCACGACGGTCCAGAGCATCTGCTTCTGGTAGCGCGGGCCCTTGGACCAGAAGTCCACGGCGATGACCCGGAGGCCGTTCAGCGCGTGGAAGAGGATGGCAGCGACGAGGCCGTACTCCAGAAGAGCGACGATCGGCGTCTTGTAGGTCGCGACGACCTCGTCGTACGCCTCGGGGGAGACGCGGACGAGAGCGGTGTCCAGCACGTGTACGAACAGGAAGAAGAAGATGAGGACGCCGGTGACTCGATGAGCCACCCAGGACCACATTCCTTCCCGGCCGCGGTACAGCGTTCCAGCCGGCACGGAAAAACCCTCCGGGAGCGGGGATCGGGGCCGGCCGGCTTCTCTGTCGGTCTGGCCCGGCCGGGTACGGTCCACCGGCCCCGGTCATCGTAGCGACGACTCGTCGGTTCGCTCGCGCGGGGTCCGTCAGTGTGATCAAACAGGCACGGACGGGCTATCGCACGGGAGCGAAACGCCGCATTACGGACTAATTCAGGCCGTGGTGAGGCCGAAAGCGAGCCGGGAGCGGGCGAGCCGGCGCAGTTCGTCGGCGGCCACGACGCGTTCCTCCTCCGGTTCGTTGCCGAGACGTGACCGGATACCGGCCAGTAACCGGTCGAGACGCTCGTCCTGCCGGACTCCGTCCAGGCTGATCACGAAGGCGTGCCCGAAGCGGCTCTCGTACGCGGCGTGGGCGGCGCCCAGCGCCATGAGGGCCGCCGGCGGGGCGTCGGGGTGCGGGACGGCGGCGGACTCGGCGGCGAGCGCCTCGTCCAGCTCGGCCCGCGACAGGTCGTAGGAGGCCTCGTCGGCGGCGGCGAGCAGCGCGTCGAGCGTCGGGTACGGCCGGTGCGCGCTCACCCGTTCGGCCCAGCGGCCGCTGGCGCAGCACTCCAGGAGGAGCGCCTCGGCGGCCCCGGGCGGCGCGGCGTTGAACCGCACGAGCCCGGAGAGGTGCCGGGCGGCGCCCTGCTGGGCAGGTATGGCAGGGGTGTCCGTGGAGCCCGGGTTCCGGCAGGGGCGTGGGTGTCGCTGCTCAGCGTGGGCTCCGGTACTCCGGGACGGGTGGGGTGGGCGTGACGCAACGTTATCGACGGGATGAGGGAAGTGTCCGACGGATGCGCGAATTTCACCCGGAAGGGAGAGTTTCGGAACAGATGATGGACGATCGGGTTCCGGCCCGGGAGGAGGCCCGCGCGGAGACCCCCGCAGAGGTCCGCGTGGAGGCCCCCGCAGAGGTCCCCGTGGAGGTCCGCGCGGAGACCCTCGCAGAGGCCCCCGCAGAGGCCCCCGCAGAGGTCCCCGTGGAGGCCCCCGAGGTCCCCCGATTGGCCGGACGATCATCCGTACGGGAGGATTCCGAATGATGCGGCACTTCCCCCGGCACTCCCTCCGGCACACCACGCGCTACGCCCTGGCGACCGCGGTGGCCCTGGCCACCGTGGCGGCCTGCTCGAACGGTTCTCCGTCAGGTCCGCCCTCCACGGGCGCGTCCGCGAGCGCCACGCCCACGAGCGCGGTGCCCCCGGCCCGACGACGACCCCGACACCGACCCCGACGCCCACGAAGGACTACCCCTCTCCTCCGCGCCGCGCACGATCCCTCCGTCCGTGCCCACGAGCCGCCCGGGGCCCCGGCTGGAAGCCCGCGCCCACCGGCGGGGTCGTCCTCGCCGCGGACAGCGAGGGCCTCGCCGACGAGGGCGGCTGCTCGCCGGGGAGCTCGGCATCCCGTACCGCGGCGCGGTCGCGGCCGGACCCGGGGACGTCGAACTGGCCCTGGGCGGGACGGGCGCCCCGAGTCGTACACCCTGACGGTCACCGGGGGCCGCGTCCGGATCGCCGGGCCCGACGAGGCCGGGGTCTTCTACGGCACCCGCACCCTCAAGCAGTCGGTGAAGGCCACCGGGGCGATGCCCGAGGGGACCGTCACCGACCGGCCCGCGAAGCCGCAGCGCGGCCTGATGGTCGACATCGCCCGCAAGTACTTCACCGCCGCGTGGCTGGAGGACCGCGTCCGGGAGATGGGCGACCTGAAGCTCAACCAGCTCGGGCTGCACTTCTCCGACGACCAGGGCTTCCGGATCGAGTCCGAGAGCCACCCCGAGGTGGTGTCGCAGGCGCACCTCACCAAGGCGGAGGTCCGCCGGATCCTCGCCCTCGCGGCGAGCCGCCACATCACGGTGATCCCCGAGATCGACTCCCCGGGCCACCTCGGCGCCGTCATCGCCGCCCACCCCGACCTCCAGCTCGTCAGCGCGAGCGGCCGGACCCCGCGCGGGACCGTCGACATCGCGAACCCCGACGCGGCGAAGATCGTCGACGAGCTGCTGCGCGAGTACACCGGCCTCTTCCCCGGGGCGTACTGGCACCTCGGCGGCGACGAATACGTCGCGCTGATGTCCAAGAACCCCGAGGCGAGCTACCCGAAGCTGGCGCGGGCCGCCGTCGCGAAGTACGGGCCCTCCGGCCGCGTCCAGGACCTCGCCACCGGCTGGCTGAACGACCGCGCGGCCGTCGTCCGGCCCACCGGCAAGACCCTCAAGGCCTGGAACGACGGCTTCTTCACGGGCGGGGTGGCCCGCCCGGCCGGGGACATCGAGGTCGAGTACTGGACGGGCCGCGAGATCGGCGCGCGCCTGCCCGTCTCGTACCTGAGCGAGGGCCGGAAGGTGGTCAACCTCAACGACGACTACCTCTACTACATCCTGGGCGAGCCCAACCGCTTCCCGTACCCCACCGGCCGCCGCATCTACGAGCAGTGGACCCCGCGCGTCCTGCGCGGCTCCACCCCCGTCCCGGAGCGCTACGACCCCCAGATCCTCGGCGGCCGCCTCGCCGTCTGGTGCGACCTCTCCCGCGCCCAGACCCAGGCCCAGGTCGCGGCCGGCATCCACCTGCCCCTCGCGGCCCTCGCCCAGAAGGTCTGGGACCCGACGCCACCGGCGCTGACCTGGGCCGATTTCCGGACCCTGGCGGCGAAGGCGACCTGACTTCTGTCGTGGACGCGACCAGTCCGGGTCGCGTACGTTCCCCGGGCGGCCGAGTGGCCGCCCGGCGCCCTGGGGAGGGCGCCGCTTCGTTCCTGGGGGGAACACCGCACATGCTCCGCAATCCGAACGGCCTCTCCTACGCCGTCATCGCCCTGCTCGGCGGGACGATCCTCGCCGACGTCCTCAGCCTGCTCGCCACCTTCTGGCTCCGGACCGCCGTCATCCACCACGCCGGGGGCGACGTGTCCGAGCGGGACCTCGCGATGGCGTCCATGGCCGTGCCGGGCCTGCTCCAGGTCGTGGCGCTGATCGCGACCGCGACCCTCTTCATCATCTGGTTCTACCGGGTGCGCCTGAACGCCGAGGTGTGGGCCGGTGACTTCCAGCGCCGGAAGCCCGGCTGGGCCATCGGCGGCTGGTTCATCCCCTTCGGCAACCTCTGGATCCCGCGTACGACCGCCGTGGACATCTGGCGGGCGAGCCGCGCCGAGCCCTCGGCGGCGGACCGCTCGGGCGAGTTCCTGCTGCTCAACGGCTGGTGGATCCTGTTCGTGGCCAACGCGGTCCTGTCGCGGATCGCGGGCAAGGTCTACCAGTACGCCGAGACGTTCGAGGAGTACGAGACCGCCGTGAACTGGCTCCTCGCGAGCGACGCCCTCGACATCGCCGCCGCCGTCCTCGCGATCCTCTTCGTCCGCCGTCTGACCTCTATGCAGCACGCCAAGGCCACTGGCATGATTCCGGCCGCGCAGTGACGAAAAAGCGCCCCCCGGCGCAGTAGTGGAAGTACTGCGTCCGCATCGGGTGGCGAGGAGGCGTCGATGACGTCGATGAACGGCCGGAGCCTGCTGGAACTGATCGGCGGGGCCGACGAACGAGGGCTGGCCGCGGCCGGACTCGCCTGCCTCGACCGCTGTCTGCCGCTGCTCGCCCCCGACCGGGCCGACGCCCTGCGCCCCGTGTGGGCCGCCGTCGCGCGCGGCGACGGGGCCGCCTGGGGCGAGGCCGTCGCCAAGGCCCGCGTCGAGCTCGACGCCGACGCCACGGAGGACGCCGGGGCCGTACGCGGGATGCTCGTGCGGGCCCCGGCGGACTGGACCGCCGAGGCCCTGCGCGCCTGGGCCGCCGACTGCTCCGTCACGGCCCTCGCCCTGCACGGGCGGTACGACGCGGCCGGAGCGCCCGACGGTCTCGTCGAGCGCTGCCGGGCCGGGGACGCGGACGGCGCGGGCCCGCTGCTCGCGGGAGAGCTCCGCCGTCAGCAGGCCGTCCTCGAAACGGCCGCCCACGGCCCGACCGGACTGCGCCGGGCGCGTGAGCTCTCCGTCGAGGGCGGCCGGGTGCTGCGCGCGGTCGTCTCCCGCCGGGCCCGCACCGCCTGAGGTGCCGCCCGGCCGTCAGGCCGTCAGGCCTCCGGGGCCGCGATGACGACCGAGGCGACCGCTTCCGCGATCTCCCGTTCCGCCGTGGCCTTGTCCAGGCCGAGTCCGCTCAGCACGCCCTTGCCGTCCTCGTGCTCCAGGAGGGCGAGGAGGATGTGCTCGGTGCCGACGTAGTTGTGGTCGAGGCGCAGGGCCTCGCGGAACGTCAGCTCCAGGACCTTCTTCGTGTGCGCGTCGAACGGGATCAGGGCCGGGATCTTCTCGGCCCGCGCCGGCAGGGTCGGGGTCACGGCGTCGCGCACCGCCTCCTCCGTCACGCCGTGCCCGGTCAGCCAGCGCATGGCGAGGCCCTCGGGCTCGGCGAGCAGGCCGAGGGTGAGGTGACCGGTCAGGACCTGGTCGTGCGAGGCGGTCCGGGCCTCCTCCTGCGAGGCCACGACCACCTTCCGGGCGCGGGGGGTGAAGCGGCTGAACCCGGCGTTCGGGTCCATCTTCTCCGCGTCCGGCTCCTTGGGGACGAAGCGCTTCTGGGCCGCCTGGCGGGTGACCCCCATGCTGCGTCCGATGTCGGTCCAGGAGGCGCCGGAGCGCCGGGCCTGGTCCACGAAGTGGCCGATGAGGTGGTCGGCGACGTCGCCGAGGTGGTCCGCCGCGATGACGGCTCCGGAGAGCTGTTCGAGTGCGTCCGGGTGGACCTTCTTGATCGCTTCGATGAGTTCGTCGAGACGGACGGGGATGTTCGGGCCGACTGGATTCGTCATGAGGCAACCTTAGGTTGACACCTCTCCACTGTCAACGGTCGGTTGACACCCAAAGGGCGTACTTCTCCCCGGCGGACGAGAGGTCGCGAGAAAGAGTGAGAAAGAGCGAGGGAGAGCGAGGAAGGAGCGAGGGAAGGCGAGGAAGCGCGAGGGAGGGAGGGGCGCGAGGCGCGAAAATGAGGGGAAATGGGAGACGACCGGGGCCGCCACCCCCCACAGGAGAGGCCCCGGTCGTCGTCCGCGGAGCCGCAGCACGACTCCGTACTCCTAACAGCGCCAGGGGTGCGGTTTCTGTCACACCTTTCCGCGCGCTTCTTCCGCCCGCTCCTCCGCGCGTCGCCCCGGCCGCACGAAGGTTGCAAGTTGCACAAAGACCCCGGACCGCGTGGACGCGACGCCGCGACACCACGTAGCGTGCAGGTGCGCGAGGCTGCGTGGCGGTCGTGACCAGCCGCGATGACACGGGGCGCGACCACGTCACCGACGAACAGGGTTTAGGGGAGTGCTGGGGGACGACGCGGAGCTGACGGCCGCGGTGCTCGCTGCGCAGGACGGGGACGAAGACGCCTTCCGTACTGTGTATCGCGCCGTGCACCCCGGCTGCTCGGCTACATACGCACGCTGGTCGGCGACGGGGACGCCGAGGACGTCGCCTCCGAGGCCTGGCTCCAGATAGCCCGAGACCTCGACCGCTTCGACGGCGACGCGGACCGGTTCCGCGGCTGGGCGGCCCGCATCGCCCGCAACCGCGCCCTCGACCACGTCCGGATGCGCGGTCGCCGCCCCGCCACGGGCGGCGACGAGACCGAGCTCGCCGACAAGCCCGCCGACTCCGACACGGCCGGCGAAGCCCTGGAGGCCCTCGCCACCGGCGACACCATGCACCTGATCGCCCAGCTCCCGCAGGACCAGGCCGAGGCCGTCGTCCTGCGCGTCGTCGTCGGCCTCGACGCCAAGAGCGCCGCCGACACCCTCGGCAAACGCCCCGGCGCCGTGCGCACCGCCGCGCACCGGGGCCTCAAGAAGCTCGCCGAGCTCCTCGGGGTCGACGGCGGACCGGACGGGCAGGACGGCATCGGCACGGCCGTCGTCCCGCTGGACGGAGTTCCTCCGCAACGCGGTCGCGTGCCGGGGCCCGTGGCCCCGGCGGTGTGACGCAATCACGTCCGCGTACGCAGAAGGACATGTGATGGCCGACGAGCGGTACCAGTGGCTCGATCAGGAGGCCGCGGAGCGGCTGCTCCGCGGCGAACCGGTCGAGGCCGTCGACGATCACGCCCGCGTCCAGGCCGAACGCCTCGCCGAGGCCCTCGGCACGGCCCGCGTCCCGGCCGTCCCGCCGTCCGCCCGCACGGAACTTCCCGGCGAGGCCGCGGCGCTCGCCGCCTTCCGCGCGGCCACCGCCGAGCGGACCGCCGCCGTCGCCGTCACCGCCGCGTCGGCGTCCGCCGTCGCGCCCGATTCCGCCTCCGATGCCGCCTCCGCCTCCGCCTCCGCGTCCGCCGGCCGTACCGGCGCCGCCGAGCTGGGGCGGGTGCGGCTCGCGCCGTCACCGACCCGGCGCGCCGCTGGGGACGTTCCGTGCGGTACGGGCTGGCCGCCGCGGTCGCCGCCGTCACGGTCGGCGGCGTCGCCGTCGCCGCCGGTACGGGCGTGCTGCCGCTGGTCGGCCCGGCGCCCGCCAGCTCCGTCACGGCCGCGCGGACGGCGGACCCGCAGCTCTCCGAGGACCCCGGCATACGCCGGGACCCCGGGACGCCCACGACGGACCCGAGCGGCGGCGACCCCACGCCCGGCTCGTCCCCTCGGCCGACTCCTGGTCCACGGCCCCGACCCCGCAGACCCCGGACGGACACGGCACGCTCACCACCGGCCCGGACACCCCGAAGCCGGACAGGAGCCCCGACGGCCGGGGCGACACGCACGGCGGCGGCTCGTCGGAGGCCCGCGAGAGGCCCTCCAGGCCTGCCGCTCCTACCGCACCGGCCGGCTCGACGCCACCGGCCGGCAGCAGATCACGAACGCCCTGCGCGACGGCGAGACCCTGCGCGGCTACTGCGACCGGATCCTCTCCGGCGGCACCGGCACGCCCACGGAGAACGACCAGGACGACTCCCGGCCGGCGGCAAGGGCGGCAAGGGAGGCAAGGGAGGCCAGGGCGACTCGGGGACACCTCCGACGGCGGCCACAAGGGCGGCTCGAACAGCACGTCCAACGGCACCTCCAACGGCACGTCGAACGGCGCCTCCGGACGCGGCGGCCAGAACGGCGACACCGGGAACCGGGCCGCGAGCAGCACTCCCGAGCCCGGCTTCCCGGCCGGGATCACCCTCGCGCTGCCCGCCGGAATCACCGCCGAAGCACGCCTTCCGCTCGGGGTGTAACACTTTTCGGACCGTCGGCGCAGTAAGAAGTGCCGACTGGTCATCGGCCGCGCAGAGAGCCGGGGTTCCCCCCGTACCTACGGCTCCGCGCACCCGGCGCGGGTGGGACACGTTCCCCCGGTCCCACCCGCGCCCCTTCCTCTCCTACCAGTGGACGACGACCTTGTCGCCGACCTTCACCTCGTCGAAGAGGGCGGAGAGCTTGGCCCGGTCCCGGACGTTGACGCAGCCGTGTGAGGCGCCGGCGTAGCCGCGGGCCGCGAAGTCCGCCGAGTAGTGCACGGCCTGGCCGCGGCTGAAGAACATCGCGTACGGCATGGGCGTGTGGTAGATCGTCGACGTCCAGTCCTTCGCCTTCCACTCGACCTTGAAGAGGCCCTCGCGGGTCGGCGTGTTCTCCGAGCCGAAGCGGACGTCCATCGACGAGACGACCTTGCCGTCGATCATCCAGGCGAGCGTCCGGCTCTCCTTGCTGATGCACAGCACCCGGCCGGTCATGCACCGCGGGTCCGGGGTGTCCAGCTTGTTCGTCGTCGCGGGCTTCAGCTCGTCGGCGGTCGGCTTCCGGGTCACGGAGAGCAGCGTCTGCCAGGTCTTCCCGTCGACCGAGCCCGTCTCCGGCAGCCCCCGGCGCGCCTGGAACTTCCTGACGGCGCCCGCCGTCATCGTCCCGTAGAAACCGGTGGGGGCCCGGTCGAAGAAGTCGAGCTGCCGCAGCCGCGCCTGGAGCTCGCGGACCTGCTCGTTCTCGTCCCCGTCACCCAGGAGGGGCTTCGGCGCGGCCGTCCCCGAAGGAGTGGCGGTGGCGGTGGGGGCGGTGGAGGACGGCGACGGCGGCTTGGCGTCCGTGGTGGGCGAGGCGCTGGGCGCGGCCGAACTCGGCGCGGGGCCGTGCCCGTACCCGTGCCCGAAGGACCGGTGCCGGACGCGTCCGGCGTACAGCCGGCGGCGAGTGCCACCGCCACCGCTGCCAGCACCACTCTGTGTATGACGGACGAAGACCGCTTCATCGTTTCCCCGGGTGTGTCGTGTGTACCTAGGGATGCTTCCCGCGCGCGTACGGTTGCGCACCTGGGGCGCGGACCGCGCATCCTGTTCTGAGCGACCTGTCCCACCTGTCCAGAGGGAGGCACCACGCATGGCGCGCGAGTCGGAGTCGGGGCTGCCCATCGAGCCGGTGTACGGGCCGCAGGCCCTGGACGGCTGGGATCCCGCCGAGAGGCTGGGCGAGCCGGGCGCGTACCCCTTCACGCGCGGCGTGTACCCCTCCATGTACACCGGGCGGCCGTGGACCATGCGGCAGTACGCCGGCTTCGGCACCGCCGTCGAGTCCAACGCCCGCTACAAGCAGCTCATCGCCAACGGCACCACGGGCCTCTCGGTCGCCTTCGACCTGCCGACCCAGATGGGCCACGACTCCGACGCCCCGATCGCGCACGGCGAGGTCGGCAAGGTCGGCGTCGCCATCGACTCGATCGACGACATGCGGGTGCTGTTCGACGGGATCCCGCTGGACAAGGTCTCCACGTCGATGACGATCAACGCCCCCGGCGCGCTCCTCCTGCTCCTGTACCAGCTGGTCGGCGAGGAGCAGGGCGTCCCGGCGGAGCAGTTGACCGGCACGATCCAGAACGACGTGCTCAAGGAGTACATCGCGCGGGGCACGTACATCTTCCCGCCGAAGCCCTCGCTGCGGCTGATCGCGGACGTCTTCAAGTACTGCCGGGCCGAGATCCCCAAGTGGAACACCATCTCGATCTCCGGCTACCACATGGCCGAGGCCGGGGCCTCGCCCGCGCAGGAGATCGCGTTCACCCTGGCCGACGGCATCGAGTACGTCCGCACGGCCGTCGCCGCCGGCATGGACGTCGACGACTTCGCGCCCCGGCTCTCCTTCTTCTTCGTGGCCCGCACGACGATCCTGGAGGAGGTCGCGAAGTTCCGGGCGGCCCGCCGGATCTGGGCGCGGGTGATGAAGGAGGAGTTCGGCGCGGAGAACCCCAAGTCGCAGATGCTCCGCTTCCACACCCAGACCGCCGGCGTGCAGCTCACCGCCCAGCAGCCCGAGGTCAACCTCGTCCGGGTCGCCGTCCAGGGCCTCGCCGCCGTCCTCGGCGGCACGCAGTCCCTGCACACCAACTCCTTCGACGAGGCCATCGCCCTGCCGACGGACAAGTCCGCCCGCCTCGCCCTGCGCACCCAGCAGGTCCTGGCGTACGAGACGGACGTGACCGCCACCGTCGACCCCTTCGCCGGCTCCTACGTCGTCGAGAAGATGACGGACGACGTCGAGGCCGCGGCCCTGGAGCTGATGGGCCGGGTCGAGGAGATGGGCGGCGCGGTCGCCGCGATCGAGCGCGGCTTCCAGAAGAACGAGATCGAGCGCTCGGCGTACCGGATCGCGCAGGAGACCGACAGCGGCGAGCGGGTCGTCGTCGGCGTCAACCGCTACACCATCGACGTCGAGGAGCCCTACGAGCCGCTCCGCGTCGACCCCGCCATCGAGGCCCAACAGGCCGCCCGCCTCGCCCGCCTCCGCGCCGAACGCGACAAGGCTGCCGTGGACACGGCCCTCGCCGCCCTGAAGAAGGCCGCCGAGGGCACCGACAACGTCCTCCCCCCGATGAAGGCCGCCCTCAAGGCCCGCGCCACCGTCGGCGAGGTCTGCGACGCCCTGCGCTCGGTCTGGGGCACCTACGTCCCGACCGACGCGTTCTGACCGATTCCAGCTGTTGAAACCTAAAGCGGAATGTCGTACCGGTGTGCGGCCGTACCGGTAAAACACTCCGCTTCTGACCAACGGCAAGGCCACGGCCCCGCTCCCGACCAGGGACGCGGGGCCGTGGCACGCTTTGAGATCATGGCGCGGCCCCGGTCGGGGGTCCGGCCAGGCGCGATGACGCGGCTACAGGGCAGGCTGGCCGCTACCCGGGCATGTCTCGGTACCCGTGCCGGCGCGCTGGTGCATGGCCGTCGGCTGGCCGGGCTCGGCACCCACGCCGGCGCCGCAGACAGGGCAGCTTCCCTCGCACATGCCGGGGTCGAATCGCATGATCAGTTCCTCCTGTGTGTAGGTGGTGCTGACGGTGGTGCGATGTGCGCTCCCCGGCCGTGTGACCGGGGAGGGTCTAGAGGTGGCGCGCGAAGATTCGCGAGCCATCGTGGAAGTCGATGGTCATGCCGCGCTGTGCGCCTGCCTCGGGGGTGAGGGACCACCGGGCGATGGCGCGAATCTCCGGGCACTCGGCCCCAGCGAGAACGGCTGCGAGCCACGCCTCGGGCGAATCGGCGGTGGCCGGGTCGCCCATGGCCGGCGCCGGAGTGCCCGTCACCGGCTCGTCGGTGAATCCTTCGTGCTTCGCCCCGTCGGGGAGCTGCCCCATGAACTGCCACTGGCTTTCGCCGCTCGCCGTCGTGATGGCCAGGCCGAACGGCCGCTTGGTGTCGCCGGCCTCGGCGAGGGTCTGCACCCGGACGATGCCCGGGGCGTTCTTGGCGAGGTCGAGGACGTAGTCGGTGAATCGCTGGGGGCGCATTTGTGATCATTTCCTCTCGTGGCGGCCCGCCCATCCTATGGACCCGGCGCGGGTGCCGAGGGCCGTCACGGGGTGATGCCGAAGGCGAGCGCGACGAGCGCGAGCCGCCGGGTGTGCGACCACGGCCCGAGGAGCCCGTCACTGGAGCCGGGCCCAGTCCTTGAGGGCTCCCTGCCCCCGCTGCGGGCGCCGGCCCTCAGGGAGGGCTTTCATGCCAACGGCCAGGTTGGCGCAGTGCGTCAACAGCTCGTCCGTCATCTTGGCGAGCTCCACATCTACGGGTTTTCCGTACGTGGCCAAGGCCCTGTTGATGAGGCGGAGCGCCACATCCTCGGCCTGCTTCCTCGACGGGGTCGGCGGCCTGGAGGAGGAGCGCTCCGAGGTGCACCTCGACCGTCGGGTCGGCCGGTCCGGTGTGCTCGATCTGCTCGCGCATCAGGTGCTCCGTCCGTTTGAGGGGCATCTGCTCGTTCTCTGCACGCCCCTGCGGCCTGAGGTCGATGATGTGTGAGCACCGCACTGAGCGGACAGGCCATCGAGCGGCCACGCATGGCCACGTTGCGGCCATGGCCCCAAGGGACCGCGATGACACCCCACACTGGCGGCATGAGCCGCAACGACGCCTTGCGTGCCGCCCGCTCGCGGGTCGGCTGGAGGTCGGCCGAGGCCGCTGCCCGCGCACTCCAGGCCCACGGGCAGCGTCTGCTCGACAGCACGCATTTCACGGTGTCGCCGAGGACTTGGCGCCGCTGGGAGGGCGCCGAGCCCGGATGGCCGCCGGAGGAGACCGCGCTCGTCCTTCACGACGTGTTCGGGCGGTGGCCGGAGGACCTCGGCTTCACGACCCCGCCGGGCTGGATCCGGCCCGAGCACCGCGAAGAGACCACCGTGCAGCAGCAGTCCTTTCTCCACGTCACCGCAGCCGCCCTCGTCCCCGGACCGCTCGCACCACAGCAGGTCGACCCGGCCCTCGTCCAGTACTTCCAGGACCAACTGGATGGGCACTACCGGGCCGACATGCTCCTCGGCCCCACGACCTCATCGGCACCCTCGGGCCGCAGTACCAGCTCATCGACAAGCTCACCCGCAGCGCGACAGGCGAGACTCGGCGCGGCCTGCTCCGCGTCGGCGCCGCCTACGCGGCGCTCGTCGGCTGGCTCTACCAAGACGCCGGCGACCTCAGCGCTGCCGCGTTCTGGCGGGGCATCACCCAGGAGGCAGCCCTCAGGGCCCGCGACCCGCACCTCATCGGCTACGCCATGGTCAACAGTGCGCAGGTCCGTACCGACCTCGGCGACGGGGCCGGCGTCGTCGACCTGTGCGAGGCCGCTCTCGACGAGCCGTCCGCCGTCGTGCCGAAGATCCACGTCATGGCCATGCAGCAGCAGGCCCACGGGGCGAGCCTGCTGCACGATCGGGCCGAGGTCGACCGGCTGATCGGCGAGGCCGAGCGGCTCCTGCCCCGAGTCGATGACGACCTGCCCTGGGGCAACGCCTGCCGCCGGACGCCCGGGTACCTGGAGGTGCAGCGGGCCACCTGCTACGGCCGGCTCGGGCTCGGCGCCGAGGCGAGTGACCTGTGGTCGCAGGTGCTCGCCGTCGTCCCGACCACCGCGCGACGTGACCGGGGCGTCTACATGGCACGGCACGCGACCGCAGCCGCGACTGCGCGGGAGCCGGAGCAGGCGGTAGAGATCGCCCGGGACGTCGCCGTGATCGCCGTGGAGACTGGCTCCGCGCGGATGCGTCGCGAACTGGCCACCCTGGAGCGGGCCATGAGGCCGTGGCAGGATGCCCCGGTCGGGCGGGACCTCACCGAGGCCCTCGCCCCCGTGACCGAGGGGAGCTGACCATGGGTACACCTGCGCCGCTGTCTGACGAGGAGATCACGGAGCGCCTCGCCGGACTGCCAGGGTGGGAGCGCAAGGGCGACGAGATCACCCGTACCTATCCCATTCGCTACCACGCGGCGGTTGCGGCGATCGTGACGATCGCTGACCGGTCCCGCCGGGTCCAGCACCACGCAGACCTCGACCTGCGCATGGACCACCTGCGGGCGGCCATCACCACGCACGACGCGAACTACCGTCTGACCGAGGCGGACTTCGACCTCGCGCACCGCATCGACGCGATCGTGGCCGCGCACCAGACACTCCCGCTCGACTGACCCCGGGCACGGCAAACCCGCCTCCTCCGACCGAAGGCAGAGGGGGCGTTGTGCTTCAGCAGGATGCAAGCCGCCACACGGACAGAACGAGGCCGCCGGCGCCGACAACGGCAGCGATCGAGGACAGCGGCCGGCGGGCGCGTTCGAGGACGTACTCGTCCCGCGTGCCCTCGTCGAAAAGGAGGTGACCAAGTGGCTGAAGGAACGGGCCGCCGGCGGCATCGACGATGCGCCGTCCACGGACGTCAGCCCCCGCCGTGCCAGCTCGTACACCGAGTCGTCCTGACCCGGGCCGGGCCCGGTCTGGCCGAGGTGACTGCGCACCCCGTGCGGGAGCCCGACCCGTGGGCTGCTCTTGAGCCCGCGGGTAGCGGGGTCATTACGGGGTGATCAACCCCATACGTGTTTTACCCGTACGGGTGTGCGACACTCCGCTTCATGCTGGGTGTCATCGATCTGCCGACCTATCTCGCCGGGCTCGTCCTCATCATCCTCCTCCCGGGGCCGAACTCGCTGTACGTGCTGTCCGTCGCCGCCCGTAAGGGCACTCGGACCGGATACAAGGCCGCCGCCGGGGTCTTCACCGGCGACGCGATCCTCATGACGCTGGCCGCGCTCGGCGCGGCCTCGCTGCTCCAGACCACGCCGGTGCTCTTCATGATCGTGAAGTACGCGGGCGCGGGATACCTGGCCTGGATGGCGTACGGGATGCTGCGCTCCGCCCTGGCGATGTGGCGCGCCCGTCACCAGGCCGCCGAGGAGCCCGATCCCGCCGTCGCGCCGGACGCGGGAGCCTCTGAGCACCCGTACCGCCGCGCGCTGATCATCAGCCTCTTCAACCCGAAGGCGATCCTCTTCCTGATCTCCTTCTTCGTGCAGTTCGTGGACCCGTCCTACGCCTACCCGGCCCTGTCCTTCCTGGTCCTCGGCACCCTCCTTCAGCTCGGCAGCTTCCTCTACCTGACGACCCTGATATTCAGCGGAACCCGCCTCGCGGCCGCCTTCCGCCGTCGCAAGCGGCTCTCCGCCGGAGCCACCACCGCCGCAGGCGCCCTGTTCCTCGGCTTCGCCGTGAAGCTCTCTCTGGCCGGTGCTTGACCCTCACACGGTGTGAGGCGGTTCCGTAGGGGGCGTCATGTTTGCCATCGGAGACTTCGCACGGCACGGGCGGGTGTCGGTCCGGATGCTGCGTCATTACGACGCGATCGGACTGCTGCGCCCGGCCCACGTCGACCCGTGCAGCGGGTACCGGTTCTACTCGGCGGACCAGCTGGCGCTGCTCAACCGTGTCATCGCGCTCAAGGACCTCGGCTTCACGCTCGAACAGGTGGGGGCGATCCTGCGGGAGGAGATCGGCGCGGAGGAGCTGCGGGGGATGCTGAGGTTGCGCCAGGCCGAGCTGGAGGCGGCGTTGGAGGCGGCGCGGGCGCGGCTCGCGCAGGTCGGTGCGAGGCTCCGTGCGATCGAGAGTGAGGGACGCATGTCCACGCAGGACGTCGTCGTCAAGAAGGTTCCCGCCGTCCGGGTCGCCGAGCTGAGCGGGCTCGCCGCGAGCTTCGGGCCGGAGGACATCACGCCGGTCATCGGGCCGCTGTACGAGGAGCTGTGCGGCCGCCTGGAGCGGGCGGGGGTCACCGGTTTCGGGCCGGCCGTCGCGTACTACGAGGACGCGGGCAGGGGGGACGGTTCGGTCCGCGTGCACGCGGCGACGACCGTGCCCGAGGGCACGGTCGCGGAGGGCGTGGAGGTGCACGTCCTGCCCGGCATCGAGGAGGCGGCCACCATCGTCCACCGCGGTTCGATGGACGAGATCCTGCCGACCGTGCAGACGCTCGCCGCCTGGATCGACACCAACGGCTACCGGTCGGGCGGCTACGCCCGTGAGCTGTACCTGGAGTGCCCGGAGGACCCGGCCGGCTGGGTCTCGGAGATCCAGGAGCCGATCGTCCGCGCCTGATCCCGTGGGCGCTGCGGGCCCGGGACCCCGCACGGGTTCCCGGGCCCGCCGTTTCGGCGGGGTCCGTCACTTCTTGAGCGCCTTGCGGATCCGCAGGGCGCGCCGCGCGAGGCGGCGGACCCTCGGATGGCGGGGGATCGGCAGGCCGCCCGGCAGGTTCAGGACGGTGAGGCGGCGCCGGGTGAAGTGGTGCCGGGTGCGCTCGGCGAGCGGGCCCGAGAGGTGCCGTACCGCCGGTTCCCGCAGCTCCGGGCGTATCTTCGGCTGCATCGCGAAGCCGACCGCCGCGACCAGGTCGTTCAGCTCCTCCGTACCGATCCCGTCGGCGCCGCCCTCCGCCGGGGGCTCCAGCGGCGGGACGACCGCGTCGACGACCGTGAGCGGGATCCGGTTGCTGTTCTGGAACGGGGTGAGCCGCTCCAGGAGGGCGCGCGTGCCGACCCGGGCGACCGGCACCCCGTAGAAGGTCGACGCGGTGAGCAGCGCCGTCGAGAAGCAGCCGACGACGAGCGCCGGCCGCAGCTCGCGGAAGAGCACCTCGGCGAGGACCGGCCGGCCCTCGACGGTCAGCTCGGCGCCGAGCTCCCGCGCCGCCCCCACGAGCGAGTGCGACCAGGCGTCCGGGGCCATCGGGTGCGGCTTGAAGACCAGCCGCCGGTGGCCGCGGGCGACCGCGCCCCGGACCATCCGCAGGTGCAGCTCCTCCTCCTCGGCGGCCGTCAGCAGGTCCAGCGCGGCCAGGTACTGGCCGAGGAGCAGCGCGGACCCTCCCGGAGCCGGAGCCGGAGCCGGAGCCGGAGCCGGAGCCGGAGCCGGAGCCGGAGCCGGAGCCGGACCCTGAGCCGGAATCCCGGGCCGCTCCCGCCAGCTCCGCGACGACCTTCGTGAACGCCTCCGTCGGCACCGGCTCCGGCACCGCGCCGAACTCGGCGAGCAGCAGCGGGTGAGCCCCGGGACGAGGTCCAGGTGGAGCAGCCGGCCCACGCGCCCGCCGATCAGCGGGTCGATCTTGTTGCGGGTCGGCCCGTAGCTCATCAGACCGTCCGCGTACACCGTGATCGGCGCCTCGGGGAGCAGCTGGGCGATGGCGAGGGCGGGCGTCACCTGGATCGACTCCAGGACGAGTTCGACGCGGTCGTCGCCGAGGTCCCAGAGCTTGCGCAGATGGCGCTGGAGCATCGGGAGGTCGCCGGCGCGGGGGGTCCAGCCCCCCGGGTGGAGCGGGGAGATCGTCTCGTTCCAGGACAGGACGGAGTCGAAGCGGCCGCGCAGCCGCGCGAAGCCCTCGGCCTCGTCCAGGGCGGGCGTCGTCTCCGGCACGGCCGCGTTGTTGGTGACGAGGAGGATCCGGCGGTCGGCGGGGCCGAAGCAGCCGCTGTCGAGGGCGGCGGCGAGGGTCACGGCGCCGTAGAGGGTGGAGGCGCAGAAGATCTGGGTGGTCCGGCGGGCGCTCACGCGGCCACCTCCGCCGGCTTCGGGTCCGAGCCCGCGGCCGGTGCCGTCGGCGGGGAGCGGGGCGGCGCCTGCGCAGCCTGCGCAGCATCGTCGCGCGGTCCCCGCCCATCGCGGGCAGGACCTCGTCGAGGACGTCCTGCGGCATCCGCCGCAGCGCCCCCGCGCTCATCGCCTTCAGCTGGCGCGCCACCTCCGGCTCGAACCGTTCGATCGAACCGATGTGATGGGAAATCACCGCGCAATACGTACGGACGGCTTTCGGCAGGAGAAGAGCGGCGTCCTTGTCCTTCGCCGTTTCCTCGATCACCTGATCGAAGGCGCGGATGAAATCCAATTGCCGGACATCGCCGATCTGCGTGAGGGAAGTGGACACCCCGCGCCGGTAGAACACGCCGAGTTCCCCGATCGCGGCGAACGATTCCGCCTCGCGGTGGAGTTTCCAGATCCAGGGGCGGTCCTCGGCCGTCCGGAGGCCGTGCGGGAAGTGCAGCAGACCCCGGTCCAGGAGCCGCCGGTGGTAGATCCCCGCCCAGGCGTACGGATAGTCGACCGAGGTCGTCCGGTGCGCCGGCAGGATCGCGTCCCGCGGGCGCAGCACCTCGCCGCGCCGGGGCACGGGCGCCCGGCGCACCGCGCGGTTGCGGCCGGTGACCGTGACGTGGTCGGTGCGCAGGAAGTCGCAGCGCAGCTCCTCGGCGGCGGCGACGAGGCGCCCGTAGTAGCCGGGGGCGAGCCAGTCGTCCCCGTCGAGGAAGGCGAGGTACTCGCCGCGGGCCGCGTCGAGGCCGGTGTTCCGGGCCGTGGCGAGGCCCTCGTTGCGCTCGTGCCGGATCAGGACGGCACCCGGGATCTCGCGCGCGGCCCGTTCGAGGAGCTCCGGAGTCCCGTCCGACGAGCAGTCGTCGACAAGGAGGAACTCGAAGTCCTCGCGGGCGTTGGCCCGCAGGCTCGTGAGGGTGTCGGGGGCGTATGTCTGCACGTTGAAGAACGGCACGACGACGGAGAGCTTGACCACGCGGCCGACGCTAGGCGCCGTCCCCGGCATTCCCACCGACCGCCGGGCAGCCTTTCGGTGAACACCAAGCGGCGGGCCGCTTAACCGCCTTTACCCCTGGGGAGAATCAGCCGCCGCCTGTCCGGTAAACGACCCGCTTCAGCGGGCGGAGAGGCTCTGTTCACCGTTTGTTGTGGCCCAGTTGGGCCGGAAAGGGGAATGCCCTTCTAGCGTCCTCGACGTGCCAGCAAGTACCAGAGAAGCAGTACGGATCGCCGTACTCGCCGACTCCGACACCCGGTGGAAATGGGGCGCCCTCACCGCGCGCCGCATCACCACGGCGAACGCCGAACCCACCGGTTTCGTCCTGCGCGGACGGGCCACTCCCACCGCACGCCAGCTCGCCGAGACCGGGGTCTCCCGGGTCGCCCCGCGCGAGGTGACGGGCGCGGAGTTCCTGCGCGAGATACGGGACGCGGAGGCGCGCGGCGAGGGATACGACGTCCTCGTGCTCGCCCTGGTCGGCGGCACCGTGCGCGCCGTCCTCCAGGGGCTGGCCGACCTCTCCCTCGACCGCCGCCCGGTGATCGTCACCGGCTACGTCGGCGTCGTGTACGAGAAGCTGACCGACGGCCTCCTGCTGCGCCACGGCGCCGACGTCGTCCTCGCCAACTCCCGTCACGACGCGGAGCGTTTCCGCGCCGTCTACGAGGGCGTGGGCGCCGGCGCCGACCCGGTCGTCGAGGCCGCGCTGCCCTTCCTCGGCGGCGCCCCGCACGCCCCGAGGCCGGCCGCGACACCCTGGTCTTCGCCGCGCAGCCCTCCGTGCCCGCCACCCGGGCCGAACGGGCCTACGTACTGCGGCGGTTGGTCGAGCACGCCCGCCTCCGCCCGGACCGCGAGGTGCTCCTCAAGCTCCGCTCCAAGCCGGGCGAGCACACCACGCACCTGGAGGAGTACCCCTTCCAGAAGCTGGTCCGCGAGCTCGACCCGCCGTCCAACTTCCGCCTCGTGTACGGGCACATGGGCGAGGTCCTCGACCGCACCGACCTCCTCGTCACGGTCTCCTCCACCGCCGCCCTCGAAGCGCTGCACCGCCGGATCCCCACCGCGATCCTCACCGACCTCGGGGTCCGCGAGGCGCTCGGCAACCACCACTTCGTCGGCTCCGGCCTGCTGACCTCCTTCGACCGGCTCGACAAGGGGGACGCGCCGGAGCCCGACGAGCGCTGGCTCGCCCGGCAGGGCGTGGCGTCCGACGGCTCGTACGGGGAGGCCTTCGACGCCGCCCGCGACCGGGTCGCCGAACTCCTCGCGCTGCCCGCGCTGCCCCGATCAGCCCCTACTACACGGCGGAGACGGCCCCGGCTACCTGCCCGGGATCCTCGCCCGCCACCGCCTGGACGTCACCGCGCCCGAGCCCCCGAGGCGGGATGCGCCGGGTCGTCCGGGAGGCCGCGCGCGGCGCGTACCGCCACGGCGTCCAGCGCGTCGCCCCGTCATCCGCCGCCTGGGAGAACTCTGATGAGCGCCACCGCCGAGCCCACCGAGCCCACCGCGTCCCCGACCGCCGAGCCCCCGGCCGTCGAGCCCGCCACCACCACGCCCGCCGCGGCCCCGGCCGCCGCGCCCGCCGCGACCCCGGCCACCGGAACCCCGGCCACCGGAACCTCGCCCGCCGCGCCCGCCGCGACCCCGGCCGAGGGCCCCGCGCCCGTCGTCCTCGCCGTCATCCCCGCCCGGGGAGGCTCCAAGGGGTGCCCGCGAAGAACCTCGCCCCGGTGGCCGGTGTCCCGCTCGTCTCCCGGGCCGTGCGCGCCTGCCTCGGGGCCCGGCACGTCACCCACGTCGTGGTCTCCACCGACGACGAGGCCATCGCCGCCGCGGCCGCGGCGCCGGTGCCAGGCCGTCCGGCGGCCCGCCGGGATCGCGGGCGACACGGCCACCAGCGAGGCGGCGGTCCTGCACGCGATGGACGCCTTCGAGGCCGTCCACGGCCGCCCGGCCGACGTGGTCCTCCTCGTCCAGTGCACGAGCCCCTTCCTGACCTCCGCCGAGATCAGGGAGACCGCCGGGCGGATCACCTCGGGCGCCGCGGACACCGCCTTCACGGCAGCCCCGACCCACGGCTTCCTCTGGCGCGAGACCCCGGAAGGGCCACCGGCGTCAACCACGACAAGGCGTTCCGGCCGCGCCGCCAGGACCGGGAGCCCGAGTACCTGGAGACCGGCGCCGTCTACGCGATGGACGCGACCGGCTTCCGCACCCACGGGCACCGCTTCTTCGGCCGCACCGCGCTCGTCGCCACCGACCCCGCCCGGGTCCTGGAGATCGACGACCCGCACGACCTCGCCCGCGCCAAGGCCCTCGCGCCGCTCCTCGACGCGCCCGTCACGCCCGGCTTCGCCGACGTCGACGCCGTCGTCCTCGACTTCGACGGCACCCAGACCGACGACCGGGTCCACCTCGACGCCGAGGGCCGCGAGTTCGTCTCCGCGCACCGCGGCGACGGCCTCGGCATCGCGGCCCTGCGCCGCGCCGGACTGCCCGTCCTCATCCTCTCCACCGAACAGAACGCCGTCGTCGCCGCCCGCGCCCGCAAGCTCAAGATCCCCGTCCTGCACGGCATCGACCGCAAGGACCGCGCCCTCAAGGAGTGGTGCGAGGCCGAGGGCATCGACCCGCAGCGCGTCCTCTACGCCGGCAACGACGTCAACGACCTGCCCTGCTTCCACCTCGTCGGCTGGCCCGTCGCGGTGAGCAGCGCCCACGACTCCGTACGGGCCGCCGCCCGCGCGGTCACCGTCACCCGGGCGGCTCCGGAGCGATCCGCGAGATCGCCGCCTGGCTCCTCGGACCCGAGCTGAACACCCCCAACCCGTGAGGAACAGCACCATGAGCACCCGTCTGCGCACCCTCGGCACCAAGACCGCCGGCCCGGGTCGGCCCGTGTACATCACCGGCGAGATCGGCATCAACCACAACGGCGAGCTGGAGAACGCCTTCGCGCTCATCGACATCGCCGCCGAGGCCGGCTGCGACGCCGTCAAGTTCCAGAAGCGCACCCCGGAGATCTGCACCCCGCGCGACCAGTGGGACATCGAGCGCGACACCCCCTGGGGCCGGATGACGTACATCGACTACCGCCACCGCGTGGAGTTCGGCGAGGACGAGTACCGCGCCATCGACGAGCACTGCGAGAAGCGCGGCATCGACTGGTTCGCCTCCCCGTGGGACACCGAGGCCGTCGCCTTCCTGGAGAAGTTCGACGTCCCCGCCCACAAGGTCGCCTCCGCCTCCCTGACCGACGACGAGCTGCTCCGCGAGCTGCGCGCCACGGGCCGCACGGTCATCCTCTCCACCGGCATGTCGACGCCGAAGCAGATCCGTCACGCGGTCGAGGTCCTGGGCAGCGACAACATCCTGCTCTGCCACGCCACCTCCACCTACCCGGCCAAGGCCGAGGAGCTCAACCTGCGCGTCATCCAGACGCTCCAGGAGGAGTACCCGAACGTCCCGATCGGCTACTCCGGCCACGAGACCGGCCTCCAGACCACCCTGGCCGCCGTCGCCCTCGGCGCCACCTTCGTCGAGCGCCACATCACCCTCGACCGCGCCATGTGGGGCTCCGACCAGGCCGCCTCCGTCGAGCCGCAGGGCCTCCAGCGCCTGGTCCGCGACATCCGCACCATCGAGACCGCGCTCGGCGACGGCGTCAAGAAGGTCTACGAGTCGGAGCTCGGCCCGATGAAGAAGCTCCGCCGGGTCCAGGACACCGTCGCCGCATGACCGGGCAGCTGGCGTTCGTCGAGAGCCCGGTCCAGCTGCTCAATGTCCTGGAGTGGGCGCACACGCAGAACCCCGGTGTCTCCGCCGTCTCCGCGACGGAGGCCGTCTCCGCGACGGAGGCGGACGCCACCCCCCTCACGGTCGTGGTCCTCTCCCCGACCGACCCCATGTCGCGGGGCCAGCTGCGCCGGATGGCCCAGCTGGCCCGCGACCAGGGCCTCACCGTCCGCTGGCAGGAGGCCCGCGGCGGCCGGGGCGCGCTCGTCCGCACCCTGCGGGAGCTCGCCCGGCCGCTGCGCTCGGCGGAGCGGGTGATCATCGGGGACCCGTTCTCCCGGTACGTCCAGCTCCTCCTGACCCTCTTCGCGCCCCGGCACCTGACGGTCGTCGACGACGGCACCGCGACCATGGAGTTCGCCGCCCAGCTCGGCCGCGGCGAGCGCCTGGTCCGCTGGCACCGCAAGGGCAGCCGGGGCCCGCGCGAGCTGGTCCTCGCCCCGGTGACCACGCTGGCCCGCCGCAAGCTCGCCCCGCCCGGGGCCGTACCGTCGAGATCTTCACCTCGCTGCCCGTGGAGGCCCCGCCGGGCGTCACGGTCACCGAGAACGCGTACGCCTGGACCCGGGACACCTTCGGTCCGCCGCTGCTCACCGGCGGCGCGGACCTGGTCGGCACCTCGCTCGTCGAGACGGGCGTCGTCGACGCCGACCACTACGCGCGCGTGGTGAGCGAGCTGGCCCGCGCCCACGGCGCCACCCGCTACTTCGCGCACCGCCGGGAGAGCGCCGAGAAGCTGCACCGGATCGCGGTCGACACGGGCCTCCAGGTGGTCCGGCCCGAGCTGCCCCTGGAGCTGATCGCCCGGCGCGGCCCCATCGGGCGCACGGTCGTCAGCTTCCCGTCCACGGTCGTGCACACCCTGCCGCTGGCCCTCGCCGGCACCGGGGTGAAGGTCGCCGTCATCGACATAGCGCCCGAGTGGCTGCGGGCGACCGCCTCGCCGCGCGCCCAGGGCTTCCTGTCCGGGATCACGGGCACCGCGGCGCACGAGGTCGACCGGCTCACCACCCGCGCGTCCCATCCGGCCGACCGGCTGGAATTCGGCTGAGCGTACCCACAGGGAGTGAGGTTCATGCGTGCGAAACCGAGATTCTTTCCCCTAAGGGGCTGAAATTCTCGTGATCAACGGGCAGTTGACCCTTCGACGGGCCTACCCTTCAAAGGGTGAACCAGTTGAAGTCCCGTGAGCCAGGCTCCGTCACCCTGCCCGGAACGCTGTCCGACTCCCTGCGCGCCGAACTCGTCGCGTTCCGCAGGGACTTGCACATGCACCCCGAGCTGGGGAACCAGGAGTTCCGTACGACCGCCGCGCTCAAGGCCCGCCTGGAGGCGGCCGGCCTCGCGCCGAAGGTCCTCCCGGCCGGCACGGGGCTCATCTGTGACATCGGCACCCGGGTACCCGACCGGGGCATGCTGGCGATCCGCGCCGACATCGACGCGCTGCCCATCCCCGACGTCAAGACCGTCGCGTACCGCTCCACCGTGGCCAACCGCGCCCACGCCTGCGGACACGACGTCCACACCACCACCGTCCTCGGCGCCGGGCTCGTCCTCGCCGAGCTCGACCGCCGCGGCCTCCTGCCGAACGCCGTGCGGCTGATCTTCCAGCCCGCCGAGGAGGTCCTGCCCGGCGGCGCCGCCGAGCTCGTCGAGGCCGGGGTCCTGGACGGCGTCGGCCGGATCATCGCCGTCCACTGCGACCCCCGGGTCGACGCCGGGAAGATCGGGCTCCGGGTGGGCCCCATCACCTCCGCCTGCGACCGCCTGGAGGTCACCCTCGACGGCCCCGGCGGCCACACCGCCCGCCCGCACCTCACCACCGACCTCGTCACCGCCGTCGCCCGGGTCGCCACCGACGTCCCCGCCGTCCTCGCCCGCCGCGTCGACGCCCGCTCGGGCCTCTCGCTCACCTGGGGCCGCATCGAGTCCGGCCACGCGCCGAACGTCATCCCGCAGCACGCCGAGCTCTCCGGCACCGTCCGCTGCCTCGACCTGCCGGCCTGGCGGGACGCGCCCGACCTGGTCCACGCGGCGATCGACGAGATCGCGACCCTGCACCGGGCCAAGTCGACCGTCACCTACGTCCGCGGCGTCCCCCCGGTCGTCAACGACCCGGTGATCGCCGAACTGCTCCACGACGCCATGACCGCCCGCCGCGGGCGCATCGCCATCGAGGACACCGAGCAGAGCCTCGGCGGCGAGGACTTCTCCTGGTACCTGGAGCACGTCCCCGGCGCCATGGCCCGCCTCGGCGTCCGCGTCCCCGGCGACACCCGGGTGAGGGACCTGCACGCCGGCGACTTCGACGTCGACGAGCGGTGCATCGAGACCGGCGTGGAACTCTTCACGGCCGCGGCCCTCCTCGACGCCGCGCCGGAGCGCTGACGGACACCGCGCCGGAGCGCTGACGGCCACCGCGCCGGGGCCGTACGGGCAGTGATCATCGCCACCTCCCGGCGGTGATCAACGCCACGCCGAAACCGTTGAAATCCGGCCGGACCGCACACTCAGCCGTCCGGCCCAGAGCCCGGCGTGTCTTTGTCCGGGGCCTCCCCGGCGCCCGCACCGGCCTGTATAACCGGCGGTACCGGGCCGAACGCCCCGGTCGCCTCGCCTGGCCGGTTCGCGACGATCCGATAACGACTCATGAACGGGTCTTTAACTGACATCTACGCGCGTTACGATCGCGGCGAAACCAGCGCCGGAAGAGGCGCTTTCGGTCAGTCTCGAAGGGACCCTCCTCTTGCGCCGGATCACCAGGATCACGACCGTGGGCATCGCCACCGCGGCGCTCGCGCTCTCCGCCACCGCCTGCGGCAAGTCTTCGAACGACACGGGCTCCAGCTCGACCTCCGGCTCCAAGGCCACCAAGGTCGCCATCGCGTACGACATCGGCGGCCGCGGCGACCAGTCCTTCAACGACGCCGCCTACGCGGGCCTGAAGAAGGCCGAGGACGAGCTCGGCGTCAAGGGCTCCGAGGCCGAGCCGTCGCAGGGCGAGAGCGACGCCGACAAGGTCGCGCGCCTCACCTCCCTGGCCCGCGCCGGCAACAACCCGGTCATCGGCGTCGGCTTCTCCTACGCCCCGGCCATCGCGAAGGTCGCCAAGTCCTTCCCGAAGACCACGTTCGGCCTCATCGACGACACCTCGGTGACCGCCCCGAACATCGCCAACCTGGTCTTCAACGAGGAGCAGGGCTCCTACCTGGCCGGCGTCGCCGCCGCCAAGACCTCGAAGAGCGGCACCGTCGGCTTCATCGGCGGCGTCGAGGTCCCGCTGATCAAGAAGTTCGAGGCGGGCTTCACGCAGGGCGTCAAGGACACCAACCCCAAGGCGAAGGTGCTCACCCAGTACCTGACCCAGCCGCCGAACTTCGACGGCTTCTCCAAGCCCGACCTGGGCAAGGCCGCCGCGCAGGGCCAGATCGACAAGGGCGCCGACGTGATCTACGCCGCCGCCGGTCTCGCCGGTTCCGGCTCGATCGAGGCCGCCGCGACCGCCAAGAAGTGGGCGATCGGCGTCGACTCGGACCAGTACAACCAGGCGGGTCTGTCCTCCTACAAGGACTACATCCTGACCTCGGTCACCAAGAACGTCTCGGGCTCCGTCTTCAACCTGATCAAGTCGGTCAAGGACGGCAAGCCGGAGTCCGGTGAGATCCGCTACGGCCTCGCCACGGACGGCGTCGGCCTGGCCGACTCCAACCCGGCGTACAAGAAGATGACCGACGTCATCGCCGCCGTGGACGCCGCGAAGAAGAACATCGTCGACGGCAAGATCACGGTCAAGACCGCTCCGTAAGGACCGCAGGTCACGACCTGAGCCCGGGCCCGGCGTCCGGTGGCACCCCCACCGGACCCGGGCCTCGGCCCCATTCCCGTACGGGTTTTCACTTTTCGGCAGCGCTACGCGTGTAGATGTCTCCCTGGCACGATAACTTCACCCCGCCCTGCCCTCCCGCTCCCACTCCTTCCGGCCAAGGAGAGTGCGTCATCAACGCGTCCAGCCCCCCTGCCGTAGAACTGCACGGCATCACCAAGCGATTCCCCGGCGTCGTCGCCAACAAGGACATCGCCATCACGGTCCGCAAGGGCACCGTGCACGCCCTCATCGGCGAGAACGGCGCCGGCAAGTCGACCCTCATGAAGATCCTCTACGGCATGCAGAAGCCGGACGAGGGCACGATCGCCGTCGACGGCGAGCAGGTCACCTTCTCCAGCCCCGGTGACGCCATCGCGCGCGGCATCGGCATGGTGCACCAGCACTTCATGCTCGCCGACAACCTCACCGTCCTGGAGAACGTCGTCCTCGGCGGCGAGAAGCTCTACGGCATCGGCGCCAAGGCGCGGAAGAAGATCCAGGAGATCTCCGACGCGTACGGCCTCGGGGTCCGCCCCGACGCCCTCGTCGAGGACCTCGGCGTCGCCGACCGCCAGCGCGTGGAGATCCTCAAGGTCCTCTACCGCGGCGCCAAGATCCTCATCCTCGACGAGCCGACCGCCGTCCTCGTCCCGCAGGAGGTCGACGCGCTCTTCGACAACCTGCGCGAGCTCAAGTCCGAGGGCCTGACCGTCATCTTCATCTCCCACAAGCTGGGCGAGGTCCTGAAGGTCGCCGACGACATCACCGTCATCCGCCGGGGCACCACGGTCGGCACCGCCGACCCGAAGACCGCCACCACCAAGCAGCTCGCCGAGCTGATGGTCGGCAGCGAGCTGCCCTCGCCGGAGACCCGCGAGTCGACGGTCACGGACGTCCCGATGCTCAAGGTCGAGAACCTGACGCTGCTGGAGAGCGGCACCGGCGGCGCCCGCTGACCACCGCCGCCCCGGCCGACCCGGCCGCCGCCGTCGCCGTCCACGAGGAGGTCGCGGCAGGCCGCAAGCTCCTCGACGACGTCTCGCTCACCATCCACAAGGGCGAGATCCTCGGCATCGCCGGCGTCGAGGGCAACGGCCAGACCGAGCTCATCGAGGCCCTCATGGGCATGGCGACCCCCGACGCGGGCGTCATCAGCCTCGACGGCGAGGACATCTCCAAGCTCCCCGTGCGCAAGCGCCGCGAGGGCGGCATCGGCTACATCCCCGAGGACCGCCACCGCCACGGCCTGCTCCTGGAGGCCCCCCTCTGGGAGAACCGGATCCTCGGCCACGTCACCGAGGCCCCCAACTCCAAGCGCGGCATCCTCGACCCGAAGGCCGCCCGCAAGGACACCGAGCGGATCGTGCGCGAGTACGACGTCCGCACCCCCGGCATCGACGTCACCGCGGCCTCCCTCTCCGGCGGCAACCAGCAGAAGCTGATCGTCGGCCGCGAGATGAGCCACGACCCCAAGTTCCTGATCGCCGCCCACCCCACCCGCGGTGTGGACGTCGGCGCGCAGGCGCAGATCTGGGACGCGATCCGGGACGCCCGCCGCGAGGGCCTCGCGGTGCTGCTGATCTCCGCCGACCTCGACGAGCTGATCGGCCTCTCCGACACCCTCCGGGTCATGTACCGCGGCAAGCTCGTCGCCGACGCCGACCCCGCCACCATCACGCCCGAGCAGCTGGGCTCCGCCATGACCGGCGCGGCCACCGGCCACCTCGAAGGCACCGAGCAGTCCGAAGACGGTGACGCCCGATGATGAAAATCGACAAGGACAAGCTGATCATCGGGGCCGCCGGCCCGGTGCTCGCCCTGGTCACCTCCTTCGTGCTCACCGTGCTGGTGCTGGCCGCGTCGGGACTGGACCCGATCGAGCCGATCCGCCTGATGATCGAGAACGCCGGGTACTCCGACGTCCAGGTCCTCATCGTCAACCAGACGGGGATCTACTACCTGGCGGCCCTGGCCGTGGCCATCGGCTTCCGGATGAACCTCTTCAACATCGGCGTCGACGGCCAGTACCGCCTCGCCGCGATGGTCTCGGCGCTCGTCGGCGCGGCCGTCGAGCTGCCCGGCCCGCTGCACATCCTGCTGATCGTGCTCGTCGCCATGGCGACCGGTGCCTTCTGGTCCGGCATCGCGGGCATCCTGAAGACCACCCGGGGCGTCTCCGAGGTCGTCTCCACGATCATGCTCAACGCCATCACCACCTCCCTGGTGGCCTGGCTGATCCTGCCGAAGAACTTCGGCGTCCAGCCCCCCGGCTCCAACGACCTCACCACCGGTCAGATCGCCGAGTCCGGCTGGTTCCCCGGCATCGACATGGGCGAGGGCGGCCAGATCTACGGCTTCACCTTCGTCGCGCTCGCGCTCGGCGTCGTCTACTGGTTCGTCATCAACCGCACCCGCTTCGGCTTCGACCTGCGCGCCACCGGTGAGAGCGAGTCCGCGGCCCAGGCCAGCGGCGTCGACGCCAAGAAGATGATCCTCACCGCGATGCTGATCTCGGGCGCCCTCGCCGGTCTGTCCGGCATGCCGATCCTGCTCGGCGAGTCGCACACGTACAGCCTCGCCTTCCCGGTCGGCGTCGGCTTCACCGCCATCACCGTCGCCCTGCTCGGCCGCAACCACCCGGTCGGCATCCTCTTCTCGGCCCTCCTCTTCGCGTTCCTCGACAAGGCGTCCTCCAACCTGGACGTCTCGGGGTACCCGAAGGAGATCACCCAGATCATGCAGGGCATCATCGTGATCGCCGTGGTCGTCTCCTACGAGCTCGTCCGCCGTTACGGCCTCCGCCGCCAGCAGCAGAAGGTCGGCGAGGAGCTCGCCGCCGGCGGTGCCATCAAGACCGACAAGGAGGTGGCGGCATGAGCACCGGCACCGTTGCCAAGCCGAGCGCCGCGCCCAAGAAGGCCGGACGCCGCAAGCTGACCTGGCCCTGGATCCTGCTGATCGTCGCGGCCGGCATCGTGCTCTTCTCGCTGGTCCGGGTCGTCTCCGGGGCCGACGACCTCACCTCCGTCGGCCAGGTCTCCGGCGCGCTCCAGCTCGCCGTGCCGATCGCCATGGCCGGTCTCGGCGGTCTGTGGGCCGAGCGCGCGGGCGTCGTCAACATCGGCCTCGAAGGCATGATGGTCCTCGGCACCTGGTTCGGCGCCTGGGCCGGCTACCAGTGGGGCCCGTGGACGGGCGTCGTCGTCGGCATCCTCGGCGGCGCGCTCGGCGGCCTGCTGCACGCGATCATCACCGTCACGTTCAACGTGAACCACATCGTCTCCGGTGTGGCCATCAACATCCTCGCGGTCGGCTTCACCCAGTACCTGTCGAACTTCACCTTCGACAAGGCCGAGGGCGGCTCCTCCAAGCAGTCCCCGCGCATCGACCCGATCACCGACATCACCATCCCGGGGCTCTCGGACTGGCTGTCGGACCTCCACGGCAAGCACTGGTTCCTGATCTCGGACATCGCCGGCATCGTCGGCGGCCTGGTCACCAACCTGTCGCTGCTCACGATCGTGGCCGCCCTGCTCATCCCGGCCACCTGGTGGGTGCTGTGGCGCACGGCCTTCGGCCTGCGGCTGCGCTCCTGCGGCGAGAACCCGGTCGCGGCCGAGTCCCTCGGCGTCAACGTCTACAAGTACAAGTACATCGCCGTCGTCGTCTCCGGCGGTCTCGCCGGTCTCGGCGGCGCGTTCCTGGCGATCGTCTCCACCGGCATCTACCAGGAGGGCCAGACCGGCGGCCGCGGCTACATCGGTCTCGCCGCGATGATCTTCGGCAACTGGATGCCCGGCGGCATGGCCATGGGCGCCGGCCTCTTCGGCTTCACCGACAGCCTCAAGCTGCGCGGCGGCGCCGAGAACGTCCACGCGCTGCTGCTGCTCGTCGCACTGCTCCTGGTGATCGCCGCCGTGTGGCAGCTGTACAAGAAGAAGTACGTCCCCGCGGCCATCGCGGCGGTCTTCGCCGTCGGCTTCTTCCTCTGGTACGCGCTGACCGACCAGGTCCCGAGCCAGTTCGTCGACGCCGCCCCGTACATCACGACCCTGCTCGTGCTCGCCCTCTCGGCGCAGCGCCTGCGGATGCCCAAGGCGGACGGCCTGCCGTACCGGAAGGGCCAGGGCAAGTGACGACGGCGCCCGACTGGGAGGCCCTGCGGGTCGCGGCCCGCGAGGCGATGTCCCGCGCGTACGCCCCGTACTCGGGCTTCCCGGTCGGCGCGGCGGCCCTCGTGGACGACGGGCGGACGGTCTCCGGCTGCAACGTGGAGAACGCCTCGTACGGGCTGAGCCTGTGCGCCGAGTGCGGGCTCGTCTCGCAGCTCCAGGCGACCGGCGGCGGCCGACTCACGCACTTCGTGTGCGTGGACGGCCGGGGCGAGTCCCTGGTCCCGTGCGGGCGCTGCCGGCAGCTCCTGTACGAGTTCGGGGGCCCCGAACTGGTCCTGGAGACGCCCGCCGGGTTCGTCACCCTCGCGGACATGCTTCCGCAGGCCTTCGGGCCCGACCACCTCGCCCGGTAGCACCTCGGGCGACCCTTCCGGCACGATGGGAGGGTCGCTCCCTTCCCCTCTATGCGCGTAGAAAGAGGCACACCATGGACGTCATCTCCGTCATCCGCACCAAGCGGGACAAGGGCGAGCTGAGCCCCGAGCAGATCGACTGGGTCATCGACGCGTACACCCGGGGCGTGGTCGCCGACGAGCAGATGTCGGCCCTGGCCATGGCGATCCTGCTGAACGGCATGAACCGCGCGGAGATCGCCCGCTGGACCGCCGCGATGATCGCGAGCGGCGAGCGCATGAACTTCGACTCCCTCTCCCGCCCGACCGCCGACAAGCACTCCACCGGCGGCGTCGGCGACAAGATCACCCTCCCGCTCGCCCCGCTCGTCGCCGCCTGCGGCGCGGCCGTGCCGCAGCTCTCCGGCCGCGGCCTCGGCCACACGGGCGGCACGCTCGACAAGCTGGAGTCCATCCCCGGCTGGCGCGCGCTGCTCTCCAACGAGGAGATGCTGCACGTCCTCGACACCACCGGCGCGGTCATCTGCGCGGCGGGCGACGGCCTGGCCCCGGCGGACAAGAAGCTGTACGCGCTCCGCGACGTCACCGGCACGGTCGAGGCCATCCCGCTCATCGCCTCCTCGATCATGTCGAAGAAGATCGCCGAGGGCACCGGCTCCCTGGTCCTGGACGTCAAGGTCGGCACCGGCGCCTTCATGAAGAACATCGAGGACGCGCGCGAGCTGGCGCGCACGATGGTCGGCCTCGGCACCGACAGCGGCGTCAGGACCGTCGCGCTCCTCACCGACATGTCCACCCCGCTCGGCCTCACCGCGGGCAACGCCCTGGAGGTCCGCGAGTCCGTCGAGGTCCTCGCCGGCGGCGGCCCGAAGGACGTCGTCGGCCTGACGATCGCCCTCGCGGCCGAGATGCTCGACGCGGCCGGCATCAAGGACGCCGACCCGGCGAAGGCCCTCGCCGACGGCTCCGCGATGGACGTCTGGCGCCGGATGATCGCGGCCCAGGGCGGCGACCCGGACGCGACCCTCCCCGTCGCCCGCGAGCAGCACGTCGTCACCGCCCCGTCCACGGGCGTCCTCACCCGCCTCGACGCCTACGACATCGGCATCGCCGCCTGGCGCCTCGGCGCGGGCCGCGCCCGAAAGGAGGACCCGGTGCAGGCCGGCGCCGGCGTCGAGCTCCACGCCAAGCCGGGCGACACGGTCACGGCGGGACAGCCCCTGCTGACCCTCCACACGGACACCCCGGAGAAGTTCGACTACGCCCTCGGCTCCCTGGAGGGCGCCTGGGACATCGAGGCCCCGGGCGCGGCGTTCACCCCGAACCCGATCGTCCTGGACCGCATCGCGTAGGCATATGCCTGCGACACCTTCGGGTGAACGGGGTCGATGGACGTCCATCGGCCCCGTTCGGCATGCTGGGATCGGTGACGACCGATTGAGGAGCACACCATGAGCGCACTCGCTGCCGAGCCCCAGCCCGACCAGGGCAACGGCTGGGACGATCTGGTCCGTCGCTGGGAGTCGATGGACCGGCCGGAGGGCTGCAAGGTGGAGATCATCGAGGGGATCATCACCGTGGCACCCACGCCATCCGCCCGGCACAACAACATCGCCTACAGGGTTCTGAGGCGGCTCGCGGCTGCGATCCCGGAGGAGTGGGGCGTCTATCAAACGCAGTCCATCGCGGTCCCGGCCCGCATGAGCGCCTTCATCCCGGACCTCCTCGTGGCCCCCCTGTCCGACGTGGACGGGCCCAGCCACCTCATCCCGGCCGCAGTGGGAGAACTCGTCGTCGAGGTCACCTCGCCGTCCAACGCGAGCACGGACCGCATCACCAAGGCCGCCGGGTACGCCGAGGCGGGTGTGCCGCTCTACCTCCTCATCGACCGTCACGCGCCTGGCGGCCCCACCGTCACCCTCTACGGTGAGCCGAAGGCGGGCGTCTACCGCGTACTCCGCGCCGTCCCGTTCGGCGAGGAGATCCACCTCCCCGCCCCCTTCGGCCTCACCCTCGATACCGCCGAGTTCCCCGTCACGTGAACAGCGGTGCCCGGTCGCGCCCCTGGCGATGAGTTCCGGGCACGCCGACCGTCAGAGGGTGTGGACACCAGTCAGCCCCTCGTCATGACCCTGCCCGCCCACCCGACCCGGGAGGACCTGACCCGGCTCTGCGACGAGCTCGCCGCCGCCCCGCCGCGCCAGGTCGTCTGCGAGATCGGCGCCCTCGCGAGCGCCGACCTCGCCGCCGTCGACGCCCTCGCCCGGCTGAAGCTCGCTGCGGGCGGCGCGGGCACCGGATCCGCTTCGAGGGAGCGAGACCCCGGCTGCGGGCCCTGCTCGTCCTCAGCGGCCTCTCCGAGACGCTAGGCCTCTAGCCGGACCGGCAGGTCGAAGAGCGGGAACCAGCGCTCGGTGTCCAGGAAGAAGTCCATCCCGCCGACCTTGCCGTCCCGCAGCTCCAGGACGATCAGCGCCCACGGGCTGAAGCCGCCCGCCGGGTCCGGGTGGTAGTGCGCGAAGGCGGGGGAGCCGTTCGCCACGGTGGGGACGAGCTTCGAGCCCCGGCACACGTCGCCGACGCCCAGCATCCAGCCGACGATGTCCTCGTGGCCCCGCAGCCACAGGTCGTACGGCGGCATGGACATCGTCGCGTCCTCGTGGAGGAGCGCGGTCAGCGCCCGCATGTCGTAGCCCTCGAAGGCGGCGACGTACCGCTCCAGGAGCGCCTGCTGCTCCTCGTCCAGCGGGTCCGCCGCGTCGGAGGCGGCCGGTGCCTGCTCGGCGATGGTCGCGCGGGCCCGCTGGAGGGCGCTGTTGACCGAGGCGACGGAGGTGTCGAGGAGCTCGGCGACCTCGCCCGCCTTCCAGGCGAGCACCTCGCGCAGGATGAGCACCGCCCGCTGCTTGGGCGGCAGGTGCTGGAGCGCGGCCACGAACGCGAGCCGCACGGACTCCCGGGACAGCGCCGCCTCCGCCGGGTCGCCCGCCGAGGGCATGACCCGCCCGTCCGGGATCGGCTCCAGCCAGGTGATCTCCGGCTGCTTCACGAGCTGCGCCTGCGCGACGGGCGTCGGCCCGCTCAGGTCCATGGGCCGCGCCCTCCTGTTCCCCGCGTTCAGCGCGTCCAGGCAGACGTTCGTGGCGATCCGGTACAGCCAGGACCGCAGCGAGGAGCGGCCCTCGAAGGAGCCGATGGCCTTCCAGGCGCGGACCATCGTGTCCTGCACCGCGTCCTCCGCCTCGAAGGAGGATCCGAGCATCCGGTAGCAGTAACCGGTCAGCTCCCTGCGGTACTTGTCGAGTTCTTCGGTCGTCGCGGTCGCGGTATCACTCATCGGGTCCACACCCCACTCGCCCCTCACCGGCCCGTCCGGTACCGGTGAGAGGGAAGCTACCGCAGCGCACTGACAGTGGGGGTCAGGTTCCCGGCTTGCGCCCGTAGACGAAGACGTCGTCCCCGTTCCTGAGCAGGTTCCAGTAGGCCTTCGCGTCGGCGGGGCGCATGTTGACGCAGCCGCCGGAGCCCGGGGGGTTCCACATGGACTTGGTGGTGGAGTGGAAGGCCTGGCCGCCGTCGAAGAACTGGGAGTACGGCATGGAGACGTGGTAGAGGGTGGACCAGTGGTTGATGTTGCGCCAGTAGATCTTCTTGGAGCCGGTGCGGGTCTCGGTGCCGTCCTTGCCGGTGCGGACGGGGACGGGACCGTACTTCAGGCGGGCGCCGTCCTGGATCCAGCTGAGCTGGCGGGTCAGGTCGACGCAGGCTATGCGGCCGCGGTTGGTGGGGCAGGTGCCGGCGCGGTTGGGGTTGGTGCCGGCGGCCTTCTGCTGGATCATCGTGTTCATGGTGCGCCAGGTGACCGTCCCGGCGTACCCCATGGTCGGCGTGATGCCGTGCTTGCGCTGGAAGGCCTGGATGGCCTGACAGTCGGCGAGCGACTGGCGTCCGTCGACCGGCCGTCCGAGGAACTTCTCCACCTGCTTCTGGTACGGGCCGGTCGTCACGTTGCAGGACGCCGCCTGCGCCGGGGCCGTACCGAGCGCGATCGTCATCGGCACCACGAGTGACGTGATCCCGGCGGCGATGCCCGCCCTCCTGCCGATGCGTTGCGTGATTCGCTTCATGATCGTCAACTCCCCCTAGAGTCCCTGTGTTTGAGGACGTACGGGGGAGTCTGACGGTTGCGGGGCGGGAGCGGGAGACCGCCTACGCCGTCGCGGGGTGCAGGCGCCGCGCCGCCGCGCGGGCGCTGTGCGAGCCGTAGAGGGTGACCGAGACGACCCCGAGGACCGCGACCAGGCCGATCAGGACGGTGCCCGCCCAGCCGCCCGCGTGGAAGGCGAGGGCGCCGAGCGTGCCGCCCGCGCTGCTGCCCAGGTAGTACGCCGACTGGTAGAGCGCGGAGGCCTGCGCGCGGCCCGTCTTGGCCGTGCGGCTCACCGAGGAGGAGGCGACCGCGTGGCCGGCGAAGAAACCGGCGGTGATCAGGACCAGGCCCGCGAGGACGAGGGCGAGGGAGTCGGAGAGGGAGAGCAGCAGGCCCGCCGCCGTCGTGGAGACCGCGAGGTAGAGCGCGCCGCGCCGGCCGAGGCGTCCGACGAGCTTGCCGGCCGCCGCCGAGGAGACCGTGCCGACCAGGTAGACCAGGAAGATCGAGCCGATCACGCCCTGCGGCAGCGAGAACGGGGCCTCCACCAGGCGGTAGCCGATCACCGTGTACACGGCGCCGAAGACCGTCATGAACAGCGCGCCGATCACGTACAGCCGCATCAGGAGCGGGTCCGCGAGGTGGCCGCGGACCGTCCGGGCGAGCGCCTTCGGGTTCAGCGTGCCGGGCGTGAAGTGCCGGGCCTTCGGGAGCAGCGCCCGGAAGGCGAGCGCGCACACCAGGGAGGTCAGGCCGACGGCGGCCAGACCCGCGCGCCATCCCCACATCTGCGCCACCCAGCCGGTCACGATGCGGCCGCTCATGCCGCCGATCGAGTTGCCCGCGACGAACAGGCCGATCGCGCCGATCAGCGCCCGGGGCCGCACCTCCTCCGCGAGGTAGGCCATCGCCGAGGCGGGGAGGCCGGCGAGCGCGGCGCCCTGGACCGCGCGCAGCGCGATCAGGGACTCCAGGTTCGGGGCGAGCGGCACCAGGAGCGCCACGGCGACCGCGACCGAGAGGGAGGCCGTCATCATCGCGCGCCGTCCGAAGCGCTCCGAGAGGGCGCTGAACGGCAGGACGCAGAGGGCGAGGGCGCCGGTCGCGGCGGAGACCGTCCAGGAGGCGGCGGAGGCGGTGGCGCCGAACTCGGCCGAGATGGCCGGGAGGAGGGCCTGCGTGGAGTAGAGGAGGGCGAAGGCGGCCAGTCCGGCGGCGAAGAGCGCGAGGCTCATCCGGCGGTGGCCGGGGGTGCCGGGGGAGAGGCGGGTGTCGGCGGCCGCGGTGGTGGCGGCCGCCTTGGTACTGGCGGAAGGCATGTCACGAACGTAGGACGGTCCGGTTCATGCGTCCAATGCACGGAACTGCTGTAATCGTTCCCATGGTGCATGAGTACAGGTCACAGCCTCGCCTGTCACCGAACAGTAACGAAGAAGACATGGGACCGCTGCTGGCGCCGCGGCTCGCGTACTTCGCCGCCGTCGCCCGGCACGAGCACGTGACCCGGGCCGCCGCCGAGATGGGCGTCCCGCAGTCGACGCTCTCGCGGGCGATGGTCCGGCTCGAACAGGACCTCGGCGTGACCCTCTTCGCCCGGCGCGGCCGCACGGTCTCCCTCACCCCGGCCGGCCGGCGCTTCCTCACCGCCGCCGAGCGGGCCCTCGCCGAGGTGGAGCGGGCCGCCGACACCGTACGGGCCGACGCCGACCCGACGGCCGGGCGGGTCGCCTTCGGCTTCCTCCACACGATGGGCTCCGAGACCGTCCCCGGGCTCATCCGCGCCTTCCGGGTCGACCACCCCCGGATCCGCTTCACCCTCGTCCAGAACTACGGCGAGGCCATGATCGAGCGGCTGCGCGCCGGGGACCTGGACCTCTGCCTGACCTCGCCGGTCCCGGACGCCCCCGACCTGGTGGCCCGGCGCCTGGACGAACAGCGGCTGCGGCTCGTCGTCCCGGACGACCACCGGCTCGCGGGCCGCAAGCGGGTCCGGCTCGCCGAGGCCGCGGAGGAGACCTTCGTGACCCTGGAGCCGGGGTACGGGCTCCGCCGCATCACCGACGACCTGTGCGCGGAGGCCGGCTTCAAGCCCCGGGTCGCCTTCGAGGGCGAGGAGGCCGAGACCCTGCGCGGCCTGGTCGCCGCCGGGCTCGGCGTCGCCCTGCTTCCCCGCCCGCCGTCCCCGCCCCGGCGTCGTCGAGCTCACCGTCACCGCGCCGCGCGCGGTCCGCGAGATCGGCGTCGCCTGGCTGGACGGCCATCCGGACACGGCCCCGGTGGCCGCCTTCAAGAAGTTCCTGCTGAGCCGCCGGGGCCATCTGCTCCCGAAGGAGCCGTCACCGCCCGCGTGAGCCCTTCCTGGACTCCCCGAACCCCGCCGCCAGCGGCATCCGCAGGCCGAGCGGCGGGGAGCGGCCATCGCGTCGGTCACCGGGCGGGCGACCGGCCGGGCGAAGAGGGTGCCGAGCACGAAGTCGGCGGCGAGGGCGCGGACCTCGGAGGCGTACTGGCGCAGCGCGTGGCCGTCGGAGTGGACCTCGAAGCGACAGGTGTCCCGGTTGGCCTTCTTCGCCCGCTCGGCGAAGCGGAACGACAGCTCCGGGTCCGTCCGCGCGTCGTTCGTGCCGTGCACGAGGAGCACCTTGCGCCCCACCAGCTGCCGCACCGGCTCGGGCTCGGCCGCCATGTCGTCCTCCGGCAGCCACGGCGCGAGCGCGAGCACCGCGCCGACCGCCTGGTGCCCGGCCGCCCGCAGCGCCGCCCGCGCGCCCATCCCGTGCCCGACGAGGCAGAGGGGACGTCGCCGTAGAGCCGTACCGCCTCCGCGACGGCCCAGGTGGTGTCCCTCATGAGGGCCGCGTCCGTCCCGTTCCAGCCGCGGGCCCGGTAGTGCACCACGTGCACGGCGAGCCCCTCGGGCCGCCCGCGCGCGCCAGTTCCCGTCCCAGCGGGAGCATCGCCGCGTGGGCCCGCGGGGACGCCCGCCGAGCCGACTCCGGCTCGCCGTCCGGCAGCAGCAGCGCCACGCCGCCCACCTCCACCGACGTCCGGGAAACTCCAACGGGGCGTCCGAGCCGGGGTCGCCGGGTTTCGGACGGTCCTACGAGTGCGTAGTGCGCCATAGCAGAACAGTCTCAGAAGCGGAGGTGTACGACAGCCGTACGCGCGGTCTCTGTTACGTATCGTCGGGGCACGGCTCGAACGGCCGTGCTCAGGACGGGCGGTGGAAGCGGAGACCGAGCCCACGGGGACGAAGCCCTTGCGGCGGTACCAGTGGTGCGGCCAGTTCGTCGGGTCCGCGGTGAGGAAGCGGGTCGCGCAGCCCGCGGAGGCGGCCTCGTGCAGGGCCGTGTCCAGCACCTTCCCGGCGTAGCCCCGGCCGAGGTGGGCCTCCGCAGTGACCAGGTCCTCGACCTGCGCCACCCCCGTGGCCGGGTCCATGTACAGATCGGCCCAGGCGGCCACCTCGCCCTCCGGGGTGTGCGCGGCGAAGAACCGCACGACCTCGGCGCCGCGCTTGCGCGCCACCCGCCGCTCCACCAGGTGGTGGACGTGCTCCTCCGTCGCCTCGGGGGCGAAGCGCGGCCAGGACGCGGCGACCGGGCCGCGCAGCTCGTCGAAGTCCACCTCGCGCGCCCCGCCGTGCTCCGGCACCGGACCGGTGTGCACCATGATCATCGTGGTGGCGTGCCGGAACCCGGCCCGCTCCATCGGCGCCAGGCACGCGGCGGCGACCTCCTCGTCGAGGACGTACGCGAAGCGGTACGGGAGGTGGCCCTGCGCCTCGTCCGCGTACCCGGCCAGCGCCTCCGGGTCCACGGCCCCGTGGGCGAGCACGTGGTTGTTGCCCCGGGAGTGCCGGTAGGCGTCGTCGAGCACCGCGACGGCGCCGGGGAACTCGACCGTACGGGCCGCCTGTCGGCGGTGGAAGTCGGTCAGGAAGCGGTGGACGCGCGGGAGTTCGGCCGCGGGCGTGGCAGAGGTCATACGGGCAGGCTAGGCGGGCCGGTCCCCGCGCCGCCACGAGAAAAACCGTGCCACGACCGCCGTTCTACGCGCGTAGGGGCTAGAGTGCGGAAATGACGAGCCAGACCCCCAACGCCCCCACCGCGGACCAGATCCGCCGTGCCCCGAAGGTGCTGCTCCACGACCACCTCGACGGCGGACTGCGCCCCGGCACGATCATCGAACTCGCCCGGGAACAGGGCTACGGGCAGCTGCCCGAGACGGAGCCCGACAAGCTCGGCATCTGGTTCCGCGAAGCCGCCGACTCCGGCTCCCTGGAGCGCTACCTGGAGACCTTCGCGCACACCTGCGCCGTCATGCAGACCCGGGACGCCCTCTTCCGCGTCGCCGCCGAGTGCGCCGTCGACCTCGCCGAGGACGGCGTCGTCTACGCCGAGGTGCGCTACGCCCCCGAACAGCACCTGGAGGGCGGCCTCAGCCTCGAAGAGGTCGTCGAGGCCGTCAACGAGGGCTTCCGCGAGGGCGAGCGGCAGGCCAGGGCCAACGGCCACCGCATCCGGGTCGGCGCCCTGCTCACCGCCATGCGGCACGCCGCCCGCGCCCTGGAGATCGCCGAACTCGCCAACCGCTACCGCGACTCCGGCGTCGTCGGCTTCGACATCGCGGGCGCCGAGGCCGGCTACCCGCCCACCCGCCACCTCGACGCCTTCGAGTACCTCAAGCGGGAGAACAACCACTTCACGATCCACGCGGGCGAGGCCTTCGGGCTGCCCTCGATCTGGCAGGCGCTCCAGTGGTGCGGCGCCGACCGGCTCGGCCACGGCGTCCGGATCATCGACGACATCGAGGTCGCCGACGACGGCTCGGTCCGCCTCGGCCGCCTCGCGGCCTACGTCCGCGACAAGCGGATCCCGCTGGAGATGTGCCCCTCCTCCAACCTCCAGACCGGTGCCGCCGCCTCGTTCGCCGAGCACCCCATCGGGCTGCTCCGCCGGCTCCACTTCCGGGCCACGGTCAACACCGACAACCGCCTCATGAGCGGGACGAGCATGAGCCGGGAATTCGAGCTGCTGACCGAGGCATTCGATTACACGCTCGACGACATGCAGTGGTTCACGGTCAATGCGATGAAATCAGCGTTCATTCCTTTCGATGAACGACTCGCCATGATCAACGAGGTCATCAAGCCCGGATATGCCGAGCTGAAGTCCGAATGGCTGTTCCAGCAGACGGCCGCGACCAGCGAGTCTTCCCGTACGGAGGGCTGAGGGGCACCCCGGTGAGGGGGCGGGAGCGGCCGGGTCGGAGGCGACACCCGGCCGCTTTCCGGTGTTTGCGGAGAAGACGTTCACTGGTTAGCTTGCAGAGCCGCTCTGCATTCCCAGGTTGCCTGGTTCCACAGGATTTTCCCTCCTGGCTTTCCCGAAGCCCCGGATTCCCCAAGCCCCAAGGAAGATTTTCAGATGAAGCAGTCTGCCGCCAAGAAGCTCGGTGTCGCCGCCCTCGGTGCCGCGTTCGCCGTCACCGCCGCCGGCACGGCCTCCGCGGCGTCCTCCCTGCCGCTCGACGCCGACGCGCTGGGCACGGTGACCTCGGCCACCCCGCTGGGTGACGGCCTCACCACGCTCCCCGACGGCGCCACCGAGGCCCTCGGGGCCGGTCAGGGCGCCCTCGGCCAGGGCCTCGACCAGGGCGTGAAGACCTCCCGGCCGCCGCCGCCAGGCCACCCAGAACGCTCCGCTCGGTGCCGCGACCGGCGCTCTCGGCTCCACCCCGCTCGGCGGCCTCCTCGGCGGCCTGCCGCTGAACGGCCTGCCGCTCGGCTGACCCGCCGCACACGCCGAAGGGGCGCCCACCCGGAACTCCGGGTGCGCGCCCCTTCGGCGTCCGCACGGGCCTGCCGCTACCAGGCCGAGGTCGCGGTCTTCTCCGAGGGCAGGAAGACCCACAGGCCCAGGTAGATCAGGAACTGCGGTCCCGGCAGCAGGCACGAGACCAGGAAGATCAGACGCATCGTCCACGGGGTGGTGCCGAAGCGCCGGGCCAGCGCCGCGCACACTCCGCCGAGCACGCGTCCGTCACGGGGGCGGGTCAGTGCGGCCATGGTGGGCTCCTTCGGAGTCGGTCCGGGAGCCGCTCCTCCGGGCTCCCGATGACTCCATACTGCCGTCGCGAAGGGGGACGAAGCGTCCGACTACGGGGCGATCGGGACCCTGGAAATCTTCGGGGTCGCACCCTGAGAACCGGGGGCCGTACGCCCCGTCTCCCCCCTGCGGCGCAGCCGGGTCCGGCAGGCCGGGACCACCAGGAGATGCGCGAGCGCGACGCCCGCCGTGTTGAGGAGGACGGAGTCCACGTCCACGACCTGCCCCGGCACCGCGGTCTGGAGCAGCTCCACGGCCAGCGACACGAGCGCGCCGGCGGCGGTCGTACGGGTCAGGAGGCCCACCCGGAGACGCGGAGCCGTCCGTCGGCCATCGGCAGCAGCACCCGAGCGGGGCCAGGAGCAGCAGGCCCTCGCCGATCAGCCGGGCGGCCTCGGCGCCGCCGAGCGCGAGATCGGCCCGCAGGCCCCGCAGGGGATCGTGTTCGGCGGCGTCACCCAGGCCACGTCCCGTGGGCGCAGGGTGATCCAGGCGACGAGCAGCAGATGTGCGACGAGGAGGACGAACCCGCCACACGGACGACCACGGCGGCCTGGCCGCCCGAACCTTGACGCTGCACGCCCCCAAGACGCACCGCACGGCGGAATCGGTTCCGCACCCCGCCGGCCGGGGCGCCGCGGGACTCAGCCCGTGGTGGCCGGCGGGGTCGTCGGAAGGGCTGTCGGAAGGGCCGTCGGCGAGGTGGCCGGAAGGGACGTCGGCGCGGTCGTCGGCGGGGCGGAGTCCGGGCGCTCGCGGAGGTCCGGGGTGCAGCGGTAGCGCTTCGGGGGTACTTGCCGGGGCCGCCGAGGAGGACCGTGTGGCCGCCCGCGCCCGCCGAGCTCTCCGCGAAGGTGCAGACGAGCTGGGCCAGCGCCGTCGGCGCCAGGTCCTCCGGCTGACGGCTCAGCCGCAGGGTCCCCGGGGTCGCCGGCGTGCCCGCCGCCGACCGCCAGCGGCCCGCGGACCTCGGTCGTGAAACCGGCCTGCCGCTCGGCGTCCGAGGGCTCGTCGAGCAGCTGCGCGAGCAGCCCCGGCCGTGCGCACCGGATCGCCGCCCGCCTTCTCCTCCGGCAGCGGCGAGCGGCGGTCCACCGCCTCCAGCTGCGAGCCGCAGACCAGGAACACCCGCACCGGCACGCCCTGCGCCGCCGTCTCCGCGGCGCCGTCGTCGGTCACGCTGCACGGGACCCGGGACGGGGCCGCGCCCGCGTCGACCGGGACCGAGGTGGTCCGGATGCCGCAGCCGGCGAGCAGGGCGGTCAGCGCGACCGCCGGGACAAGGGCACGACGCCTCACGCTTCCTCCACCTCGCCCTGGCTGCTGCGGGTCTGCACCTCGCGGGTGATCCCCGAGGCGTCCAGCGGCAGCCGCAGCACGAACACCGCGCCGTCGACCGCCCCGTCCTCGCCGACCGAGTTCGAGGCCGTGATCGAGCCGCCGTGGATCAGCGCGTTCTCCATGGCGATCGACAGGCCGAGCCCGCTGCCGTCGGACCGGGGCCGGGACGCGCTCGCCTTGTAGAAGCGGTCGAAGACGTGCGGCAGCACTTCCTCGGGGATGCCGGGCCCGTGGTCCCGTACCGCGATGACCAGCTCCTCCTCCTCGGTGCGGACCGAGACCCGCACCGGGGAGCCGCCGTGCTTGAGCGCGTTCCCGATCAGGTTCGCGAGGATCACGTCGAGGCGGCGCGGGTCGAGCGGCGCGACGATCCCGCGCTCCGCGTCGAGGTCGACCGCGTCGAGCCAGGCCCGCGCGTCGATGCACGCGGTGATCTGGTCCGCGATGTCCACGTCGTCGAGGACGAGCCGCGCGGTGCCCGCGTCGAAGCGGGTCACCTCCATCAGGTTCTCCACCAGGTCGTTGAGGCGCCGGGTCTCGCTCACCACGAGCGCCACCGCCGGGGCGATCATCGGGTCCAGGGAGTCCTGCTCGTCCTCCAGGACCTCGGTGACGGCCGTCAGGGCGGTCAGCGGGGTCCGCAGCTCGTGCGACATGTCGGCGACGAACCGCCGGGAGGACTCCTCCCGCGCGCTCATGTCCGCGACCTTCTTCTGCAGCGACTCGGCCGCGCTGTTGAACGTCCGGGACAGATCGGCCAGTTCGTCGGCGCCGGTGACCCGCAGCCGGGTGTCGAGCTTCCCTCGCCGAGCTGCCGGGCCGCCTCGCCGAGCCGGTGCACCGGGCGCAGCACGGTCGTCGCCGCCACCTGCGCGAGCAGCACCGAACCGGCCACCGCGAGGGCGGTGGCGATCCCCAACGACCAGCCGAGCGAGTTCAGATCGGCCTTCTCGGCCGCCAGCGACTTGAACATGTACCCGGCGGGCCCGCCGCCGTCGATCCGCGTCCCGCCGACCAGGTACGGCGTCCCGTTCCGCTCCGTGCGCTGCCAGAACAGGTGGTACGGGTACGCGTTGGCGTCCGTCACCGGCCGCCTCGTGTCCACGGCCTCCCGCAGCGGGCGCGGCACGTCGGCCAGCGTGAAGTCGTCCGGGTCCGAGGCGCCCACGATCGGCTTGCCCGCGTCCCGCTCGCCGAGCAGCAGCACCTGGTACTGGGCGGCGCTGCCGCTCGCCATCTGCTCGGCGGTCCGCCGCAGGTCGTCCTGGGTGGGCCGGAGCGGCAGCGTCGCCGCCCGGTTCTGCATCGCCTGCCGGAAGTCGTTGAGCGCCGAGTCCTGGGTGCGGGTCAGCACCGCCTCGCGGTTCAGCCAGTACGCGATGCCGGAGGCGGCGACGGCCGCGGTGAGCGCGACCAGGGCGAAGACGACGACGAGCCGGAGCCGCAGACTGGAGAGCCGCAGCCGTGCGTAGATCCCCTTGCTCACGCAGGGACGTCCAGCCGGTAACCGACCCCGCGGACGGTGCGGATCAACGTCGGCGAGGACGGCACGTCCTCCACCTTGGCGCGCAGCCGCTGCACACAGGCGTCGACGAGCCGCGAGTCGCCCAGGTAGTCGTGCTCCCACACCAGCCGCAGCAACTGCTGCCGGGACAGCGCCTGTCCGGGCCGCCGGCTCAGCTCCAGGAGCAGCCGCAGCTCGGTCGGGGTGAGCTGGAGGTCCTCGCCGTTCTTGGTGACGGTCATCGCGGACCGGTCGATCACCAGCGAGCCGTACGTCGCCGAGTCCGTGGACTCGCGCTCCCCGCGCCGCAGCACGGCCCGGATGCGGGCGTCGAGCACCCGCCCCTGCACCGGCTTCACGACGTAGTCGTCGGCGCCGGACTCCAGGCCGACGACCACGTCGATGTCGTCGCTGCGGGCGGTCAGCAGGATGATCGGCAGCTGGTCGGTCCGGCGGATGCGCCGGCAGACCTCGAAGCCGTCGATGCCGGGCAGCATGACGTCGAGCACGACCAGGTCCGGCCGCTGCTCGCGCAGCAGCTGGAGTCCGTCCTCGCCCGTCGCGGCGGTGGCCACCCGGTGGCCCTGCCGGGACAGGGAGAGTTCGAGGGCCGTGCGGATGGCGTCGTCGTCCTCGATCAGCAACAGAAAAGGCACGTCGTCATTCTGGCGCATTCGGCCGTCCGAGATCGACCGCTCACGGACTCGCTATGGACTCGCTTCTGTCACCGTCCCCTGTGACACGCCTGTGACAGTCGGCGGACAACGCCATGAAGTCCGGGCGGCAAGCTTCTTGGCACACGGACCGAAACACACTCCAACCGACGGGGGGCGCGAGATGAACGCACTGCACAGCACCACCTCAAGCGCAGTTGTCACGCGTCTCCACGACGTCGTGCGGAGCAACGAGAAGTCCGGCGGTGTGAACGGGCGGGGGTGCGTTCGAACCGTCGGGCGTCAGCGCAAGGCGCCGTACATGGTGGCCATTGCTGACGGGGGAGCGGCGTACGGGGAGGTCACGGGGGAGCGCACGAACTGCTCGGAAGCCGAGTTCACGGCTTACGTGCAGGAGCGTCGTGCCTCCCTGTACGCCACCGCCTACCACCTCACCGGGGACCGTTTCGAGGCCGAGGACCTGCTCCAGAGCGCGCTGTTCTCCACGTACCGCGCCTGGGACCGGATCAGCGACAAGGCGGCCGTCGGCGGCTACCTGCGTCGCACCATGACCAATCTGCACATCAGCGCCTGGCGCCGGCGCAAGCTCAACGAGTACCCGACCGAGGAGCTGCCGGAGACGGTCGGCGAGACGGACGCGATGCGGGGCACGGAGCTGCGCGCGGTCCTGTGGCAGGCCCTGGCCCGCCTGCCCGAGCTCCAGCGGACGATGCTGGTGCTGCGCTACTACGAGGGCCGGACCGATCCGGAGATCGCGGAGATCCTGGACATCAGTGTCGGCACGGTGAAGTCGAGCATCTGGCGCTCGCTGCGGCGACTGCGCGAGGACGAGGTGCTGAGCTTCGGCCGTGACGAGGAGGAGTCCTTCGGCGAGCTGGTGGCCTGAAGGTCGGGGGGACGTGCCCGGCAAGGGCCCACGGGGGAAACGGGGGCCTTCGCCGGGACGGGGGAACACGGGGGGAACCGTACGGGGGTACGGGAAACGCGAAGCGGGTCGTACGAGTCCGGGGGTCTCGTACGACCCGCTTCGTGCGTCCTGGCTAGACCGGCGTGCGGTGGCGGCCCGCCGCCGCTGCCGCCAGGCGGCCCAGGGCCTCCGGCTTGGCGCAGGGGTGGGCGCCCAGGGAGGTCTGGCGGGCGACGATGGCGCGCTCGGCGCGCATCAGGCGCCAGCCGCGGCGCAGCAGGAACGGCACGGACTTGCGGCCCTCGCGCAGGTCGCGCAGGAGCCGGCGGCGGAAGGTCGTCGAGGGGCGGCCGCGCAGGCACAGCGCGTCCGCGAGGACGTCGAGCTCGCGGCAGCGGGTGACGATCTCGGCCGCGAAGATGCCCTCCGCCACGAAGAGCGGGGTCCGCGCGATGTCGAGCGGCTCACCGCCCACGCGGGAGCTGGTGGCGATGTCGTACACGGGGACGTCGGTCCGGCCCGTGCGGCACAGCTCGACGATCGCGGAGACGGCGGCGTCCGCGTCCCAGGACCGTGGGGAGTCCCAGTCGACGTCCGTGGAGCCTTCGACGAGGGGGAGCGACGGGTCGCCCGCCTCCTTGTAGAAGTCGTCGAGGCGCAGGACCGGGAGGCCGGTGACGGCGGCGAGGGACGACTTGCCGGAGCCGGAGGGGCCCGCGAGCAGGACGACCCGGGTCGGGATCGGTTGGGAACTCACGGAACACCAGTGTGAGGCATTCCCCGTCCAGGGGACCACCGAGGAAGGCCGTTGGTATCGAGCATCACACCTCGACTACTGTCGGTGCCCGCCCGCTCACCCCTTGGAAGGACCTCCATGGCGCGTCACGCAGACCCCGGACCCCCGCCGCAGCGCCCTCCTCAAGGCCGGTCTCACCGTCACGGCGGCGGGCGCCGCGATGCTCGGCGCGGGTGCCGCGGCGCAGGCCGCCGCCCCGGTGCCGCTGCCCGTCGACTCGCTGACCAGGACGGACGCCGGCTCGGCCGGGGCGGGCGCGCTGGAGGGCGTCACGCACGGCGTGGGCCCGCTGACGCGGCTCCAGCTCGACCCGCTGGCCAACACCGGGGTCGACCCGCTGGACAACGGACTGGGCACCCAGGTCGCCGACTTCAAGCCGGTCGGCACGAACCTGGTGACCGACCACGTCACGAAGGGCGGAGCGGTCTCCGATCTGCCGGTGGCCGGTCCGCTGACGCGGGGCTGCTTCCGTAGCGCCCCGGCGGCGTCCACGCGGGCCGGACGCGCGGGTGCGGACGCGCGGCCCGCGCGTCCGGGCCCGCAAGGACGACGCGGCGTGGCTCTTCGCGACGGGCCTTGACGGCGTGGCCGGGCTGGTCGGGTGGGCGGGGCATGACGGAACGGCCCCGGGCAGTGCTGCTGCCCGGGGCCGTCCGTCAGGGGTTCCGCACTCCTGGTACGGGACTCCTAGTAGGAGGAGCCGCTCGCGCCCAGCGAACCCGTCGGGTGCCAGACCGTCTTCGTCTCCAGGAAGGCGGTCATGCGGTCCGTGCCCGGGGACTCGGCGAAGTCCTCGGTACGGGGGCGCAGGACGCGCTTCAGGTTGTCCGCGGCCGCGATCTCCAGGTCACGGGCCAGCTCGGCGTCCGCGCCCGTCAGGTCGATCGCGTTGACGTCCTGGTGGGCCGCCAGGTGCGGGCCCATCTCGGAGGCCTTGCCGGAGAGGATGTTGACCACGCCGCCGGGGAGGTCGGAGGTGGCCAGGACCTCGCCCAGGGAGAGGGCGGGAGCGGGGCCTTCTCGCTCGCGATGACGACGGCCGTGTTGCCCGTCGCGATCACCGGGGCGATCACCGAGACCAGGCCCAGGAAGGACGAGTCCTGCGGGGCCACGACCGTCACGACGCCCGTCGGCTCGGGCGTGGAGAGGTTGAAGTACGGACCCGCGACCGGGTTCGCGCCGCCCACGACCTGGGCGATCTTGTCGGTCCAGCCCGCGTACCAGACCCAGCGGTCGATCGCCGCGTCGACGACCGCCGCCGCCTTCGACTTCGACAGGCCCTCGGCCTCGCCGACCTCGCGGACGAACTGGTCCCGGCGGCCCTCCAGCATCTCGGCGACGCGGTAGAGGATCTGGCCGCGGTTGTACGCGGTCGCGCCCGCCCAGCCGCCGAAGGCCTTGCGGGCCGCGACGACCGCGTCACGGGCGTCCTTGCGGGAGGAGAGCGGGGCGTTCGCCAGCCACTTGCCCTTGGAGTCGCTCACCTCGTACACCCGGCCGCTCTCGGAGCGGGGGAACTTGCCCCCGACGTACAGCTTGTAGGTCTTGAAGACGCTCAGCCGCGTCGCCGACTCAGACATCGAGGTAGGCCTCCAGACCGTGGCGGCCGCCCTCGCGGCCGAAGCCCGACTCCTTGTAGCCGCCGAAGGGCGAGGTCGGGTCGAACTTGTTGAACGTGTTGGCCCAGACGACACCGGCCCGGAGCTTGTTGGCGACCGCGAGGATGCGGGAGCCCTTCTCCGTCCAGATGCCCGCCGACAGGCCGTACTGGCTGTTGTTGGCCTTCGCGACCGCCTCGTCGGGCGTGCGGAAGGACAGCACCGACAGGACCGGGCCGAAGATCTCGTCGCGGGCGATGCGGTGCGCCTGCGTGACGTTCGTGAAGAGCGTCGGGGCGAACCAGTAACCGGCCGACGGGAGTTCGCACGCGGCGGTCCAGCGCTCGGCGCCCTCCGCCTCGCCCTGCTCCACGAGCGAGGTGATGCGGGCCAGCTGCTCCGAGGAGTTGATCGCGCCGATGTCGGTGTTCTTGTCGAGCGGATCGCCCAGGCGCAGGGTGCTCAGGCGGCGCTTGAGGGAGTCGAGCAGCTCGTCCTGGATCGACTCCTGGACCAGGAGGCGCGAGCCCGCGCAGCAGACCTGGCCCTGGTTGAAGAAGATGCCGTTGACGATGCCCTCGACGGCCTGGTCGATGGGGGCGTCGTCGAAGACGATGTTGGCGCCCTTGCCGCCCAGCTCCAGGGTCACCTTCTTGTCCGTGCCGGCGACCGAACGCGCGATGGCCTTGCCGACGGCGGTCGAACCGGTGAAGGCGACCTTGTTCACGTCCGGGTGCGCGACGAGGGCCGCGCCCGCCTCCCCGTACCCGGGAAGGATGTTGACGACGCCCTTCGGCAGCCCCGCCTGGCGGCAGATGTCCGCGAAGAACAGGGCGGAGAGCGGGGTCGTCTCGGCCGGCTTCAGGACGACCGTGTTGCCGGTCGCGAGCGCCGGGGCGATCTTCCACGCCAGCATCAGCAGCGGGAAGTTCCACGGGATGACCTGGCCGGCCACGCCCAGCGGACGCGGGTTCGCGCCGTAGCCCGCGTGGTCGAGCTTGTCGGCCCAGCCCGCGTAGTAGAAGAAGTGCGCCGCGACCAGGGGGAGGTCCGCGTCGCGGGTCTCCTTGATCGGCTTGCCGTTGTCCAGGGTCTCCAGGACGGCCAGCTCGCGGCTGCGCTCCTGGATGATCCGGGCGATGCGGAAGAGGTACTTGGCGCGCTCGGAACCGGGCAGCGCCGACCACTTCTCGAAGGCCTTGCGGGCCGCCTTCACCGCGCGGTCGACATCCTCGGCGCCCGCCTGGGCGATCTCGGCGAGGACCTCCTCGGAGGACGGGGAGACCGTCTTGAAGACCTTGCCGTCGGCGGCGTCCACGAACTCGCCGTCGATGAACAGGCCGTAGTTCGGCGCGATGTCGACGACCGAGCGCGACTCCGGCGCCGGTGCGTACTCGAATGCAGATGCCATGTTGATCAGTCCACCGTCACGTAATCGGGGCCGGAGTAACGGCCGGTCGCCAGCTTCTGGCGCTGCATCAGCAGGTCGTTCAGCAGGCTGGAAGCGCCGAAGCGGAACCAGTGGTTGTCCAGCCAGTCCTCGCCCACGGTCTCGTTGACGAGCACCAGGAACTTGATCGCTTCCTTGGTGTTGCGGATGCCGCCGGCCGGCTTCACGCCGATCTGCACGCCGGTCTGCGCGCGGAAGTCGCGCACGGCCTCCAGCATGAGGAGGGTGTTCGCCGGGGTGGCGTTGACCGCGACCTTGCCGGTCGAGGTCTTGATGAAGTCCGCGCCGGCCATCATGCCGAGCCAGGAGGCGCGGCGGATGTTGTCGTACGTGGAGAGCTCGCCGGTCTCGAAGATCACCTTGAGGCGGGCGCGGTCGCCGCACTCCGCCTTGATCGCGGCGATCTGCTCGAAGACCTCCAGGTACCGGCCGGCGAGGAAGGCGCCACGGTCGATGACCATGTCGATCTCGTCGGCTCCGGCGGCGATGGCGTCGGCGGTGTCGGCCAGCTTCACGGGGAGCGCGGCGCGCCCGGCCGGGAAGGCGGTGGCGACGGAGGCGACCTTGACGCCGGAGCCCTTCAGGGCGGCCTTGGCGGTGGCCACCATGTCGGGGTAGACGCAGACGGCGGCGGTCGTCGGGGTCGTGCGGTCGGTCGGATCGGGGTTGACGGCCTTGGCGGCGAGCGCCCGGACCTTGCCCGGGGTGTCCGCGCCTTCGAGAGTCGTCAGGTCGATCATGGAGATGGCCAGGTCGATGGCATAGGCCTTGGCCGTGGTCTTGATCGAGCGGGTACCGAGGGACGCGGCGCGCGCCTCCAGGCCGACGGCGTCGACGCCGGGCAGCCCGTGGAGGAAGCGGCGCAGCGCACTGTCGGACGTGGTCACGTCGGCGAAAGCGGAAGCTGCGGGTGCAGTGGTGGGCATGGTCACCAGTCGAGCATATCTACGCGCGTAGCGACCTGTACAGGGAGCCCTTCATGGAGCCCGAGGTCACAGGGGTCGGACGGCGTGGTGACTCCTGTCACGCGCTCGTGACATGGAGCGGACGGCTCCCGCATACAAGATCAATAGATTCTTTTCAGCAGCCAGCCAGACCTCACCGGACACAGTCGGACCGAGAAAAAGCGGCATGCGACTCTCCCATCCACCTGCCTGATTTCACAGGAGTCGTTATGCGCACCGCCCTTCGCACCGCCATCGCCACCGCCCTCGTCGCGGGCGCCGCCCTCACCACTCCGGCCCTCGCCGCCGGCGCCGCGTTCGCCGCCGACGGCCCGGTGGCCGTCAAGCCGGTCGACGCCGTGAAGCCGGGTGACGGTGCGAAGCAGGCCGATGCCGTGAAGCCGGCGGGCACGCCGAAGCCGGCGGAGTCCACGAAGCCGTCGGAGGCCGACAAGCCGGCGGAGGCCGATCCCGCGAAGGGCACCCTGGTCCGGACCGAGACCCTGATCGGCGGCACGATCGCCAAGATCTACAAGGTCAAGGAGCAGAACTACCGCGCCGAGCTCTTCCACCAGGGCAACCCGGTCGGCGTCCTGGAGGCGGTCACCCGCTCCGTCGCCGGCAACGACAACGGCGAGTTCTTCGTCCTCAACCCGGACGGCACCACCTACAACTGGAACCGCAACTACGTCCCCGGGGCCACGCCGGGCGTCTACCGCCTCGCCGACGGCACGCTCCTGGAGCTCGCCAGGAAGGACGGCCGCTACGGCCTCCAGCTGATCGAGAACGGAAAGGGCCGCGGCTTCACCTACCTGAGCGGCTCCCGCCAGGTCTGGACGTACGGCAAGGCCGTCGTCGTCCTGGAGCAGGACGGGGGCTTCGCCGCCTACATTCCGGGCTCCTCGAAGCAGGCCGCCCCGGAGCTCGTCCAGGGCGCCGGCCACAAGCCCGTCCCGGGCCCCGTCGTCACCCTCGGCAAGTGCACCGTCCAGCAGGACATCCCCTCGGTCTTCGCGCTGCTCACCGTCACCCTCACCAACGACCTGGAGAAGGGCCCGAAGGCCGTCCTCAAGGACGAGGCCGGCAAGCCGCTCGTCACCGTCGACCGCGCCCACCCGGCCGACCTGGGCCAGGGCCTCACGATCAAGGGCGCGAACACCGCCACCCCGCAGCTCGGCCAGCGCACCCAGGGCGGCGACACGCCGTACCGGTGGACCGCCTTCCCGAAGCTCCCCAAGGGCTGCGAGAAGGACGCCACCGCCACCCCGGCGCCCTCCGCCACCACCCCGGCCCCCGCGGTCAACACCGGCACCACCACCAACAACGGGCAGACCTCCGTCATCCCGAAGGGCGGCGTCGCGGCCGGTGCAGAGTTCGCCGCCCAGGGCGACTCCACCGCGCTGATCGCCGCCGGCGCGGGCGCGGCCTCCCTCGCCGCCGCGGGCCTCGGCTTCGTCGTCCTGCGCCGCCGCGCCGCCGCCGGCCGCGTCTGATCGCTCCGCACGCCCCGGCGGGCCCGGGGTCCCGTACTGCGCCTCCGTGTCCGTACGGGACCCCGGGCCCGCGCCCCGCCTCCGTGTCCACACGGTCCCCGGCCCGCACCCCACCGCGCCGCCGCCCGTACGGCGTCCTCCGGGCTCGTGTGGGGCCCGGGGCCCCGCACCCCGCCTCCGTGTCCGCACGGTCCCCGGGTCCGCACCTCACCGCGCCGCCGCCCGTACGGCGTCCTTCGGGGTCCTCCGGGGTCCCGCGCCGCGCCTCCGGGCCTGTGCGCGGGCGCCCCTCGGCCCCGTGCCCGGCCTCCACGCCCGTACGGTCGCCCCTCCGGCCCCGTGTCCGGCCTGCCACGCTCGTACGGTCGCCCTCCGGCCCCGTACCCCGCCTCCCCGCCCCTTGACCCGAGCCGGGAGCACACCCACCCCAGGCCGGTCGCCGCGTCCGCGCGGTGGCCGGCCGCACTCCTGCTTCCTACTTGAGCCCGTCCGGAGCCCTCCCGTGAGCCGTCGTCCCGTCCGTACCCGTACCGCTTCCGTCCTGCTCGTGGCCGTGGTGGCCGCGCTCACCGGGTGTTCCGGTGGAGGGAGCGGGCGGAGGTGACCCCGCCCGCGCACATCGCGCGGGCCACGGCCACGGCCCCGCGCCGGAGGGGCCGTGCGGCCGCTGGCGCGCTCGCTGCCGGTGCGGGTCCGGGTGCCCGCGGCCGGGGTGGACGCGCGGCCGATCCTGGACCTGGGGCTGAACGCCGACGGAACCGTCGAGGTGCCGTCGGTCGCCGAGGCCGACCGGATCGGGTGGTACGACAAGGGCGTCACGCCGGGAGAGACCGGTCCGGCCGTCCTCATCGGGCACTTCGACACCGTGCGCGGCCCGGCGGTCCTGAAGAACGTGTCGAAGGTCGGGGTGGGCGACGAGATCACCGTGACCCGGGCCGACGGCACGACGGCCGTCTTCCGGGTCCGGGAACTGGAGCAGGTCGACAAGGACGCCTTCCCGACCGCCAAGGTGTACGGGAACACCGCGCGCCCCGAGCTGCGCCTCGTCACCTGCGGCGGGGAACTGGTCGACGGCCACCGGCCCGACAACATCATCGTGTACGCGGATCTCGTGGCCGCGCGGGCCGCCTGAGCCGTCCCCCGGCGGCTGAGGCACAATCGGCGGCATGACGACCCCCGAGCCGACCCCGAGCCCAGCCACGAGCCGAGCCGCGAGTCGACCCCCGCGCAGCCGTCCGCCGCCACCGTCTTCCGGTCGCCCCTCGGCATCGCGAGCGGGGTCTTCCTGCTGATCCTCGCGGCCCTGTTCGCCGGCGACGCGATGGTCCGCGGCGAGGGCCGCACGCCCTGGTTCGCGCTCGCGGGCCTCGTCCTCGCCGTCCCGCTGATCGTCGCGTTCACGATCCGGCCCGCCGTGTACGCCGACGACGACCGGCTCCGGATCCGCAACCCCTTCCGGTCGATCACGCTGCCCTGGGCGACGGTCGCCGACGTCCGCGCCGGGTACTCCAGCGAGGTCTTCACCCAGGAGGGCGCCAAGTACCAGCTGTGGGCGATCCCCGTCTCGCTGCGCCAGCGCAAGAAGGCCGCCCGCCAGGCCGCCCGCGCCTCCCAGGACGATCCGCACGGCCGCACCTCCGTCACCGCCGACGTGCGGGACAGCGCCTCCGCATCGCGGCCGGCGACAAGACCGTCGCCGACCTGCGCGAACTCGCCGAGCTGCGCGCCGGGACCCCGGGCGCGCAGGGCGAGCCGCAGGTGCGCTGGGCGTACGAGATCGTCGGCCCCGCCGTGGCCGGGCTGCTGCTCCTCCTGATCCTGATCGCCACCGGCTGAGCCGTACGGGTCACCGGGCCGGATGTCCGAGGGGCAACGGCCCGGTGAAGTGTGCCACCGGCAAATGGTTTAGCGCCCAACTGTCACGGCCGTCTCAATAGATTGCCCCTGCCGAGACTGTGGGGTGGGGCGATGACCAAGGGCACAGGTGTGTCCGGGACGCGTTGTCTGGTCGACATGGGGCCGACGGACGGTACGGATGGCGACTCGTCGCCCAGAACGGAAGGGTCGTCGCGCGGTCGGGGGCTGCTACGACGACCACGACGGCTGCCGCGAGGCCTTCGCCGCGCTCTGCGCGGGCACGCGGCCATGGCCGGCGGGTGCAGCACACCGCCGGGGCAACGGCTGGGTGTGGCTCCTCCGCGACGCCGAGGGGCGCACCGCCGCCCTCTCCGGCCGCTCCTACGAACGCCACTCCACCTGCCGCACCGCCTACGAGCGCTTCCGCGCCCTGATCGCCGCGGAGGGCACCGCGTGGGTCTCGACCGCCTTACGGTGAGGGCCGCCCGGCGCCCGTGCCCGTCGAACGCCTCGCGGTCCGGACCCGGCTCGCGGTGAGGGGCCCGGCGCCCGGCGTCCGTCGACCGCCTCGCGGTGAACGGCCCCGAGGCCCGGCGCCCATCGAACGCCTCGCGGCGAACGGCCCGGCGCCCGGCGCCCGTCGGCCGCCTCGCGGCGAACGGCCCCGAGGCCCTCGGCCGCCTTGCGCCGCGGGCCCGGGTCCCTCAACCGCCGTACGGTGAACGGAAGTTGCCCCGCGCACTCCCCTCGTTCACATCGCGTCGCGCGCGAGGCAACCGGGCCGGACTTACGTCCTTCCCGTGACGACCGAGACCCTTGACCAGCGGCCCGCGGACACACCGAGACGGCTGCACGCCGACCCCGGCCTGCCCGACCGGGTCTTCCGCACCGTCGCCCGCACGGGCGGCGGTCTCGTCCTGGCGGTCATGCTGCTCGTCGGCGGCTTCCTGCTGCACCGGGCCTGGCAGGCCCTCGACCGCGCCGGACCCTCCTTCCTCACCACCGAGAGCTGGGAGCCGGACGCGGGGCGCTTCGGCATCGCC